>CAVVZJ010000001.1:0-1687500 GCA_963752755.1 uncultured Planctomycetales bacterium
CGTCCGGCGCGATCGCCAGGCTCGCAGGCTCGCGCCCTTGATAGACGTCGGACAGGTCGATCATCGCATCAAACCCCGCTCTGCGAGCCAGCTCGATCAGTCGGGCGTGCTCGCCCTCGTCGATCGACTTGCCGACCCTCGGGATCAGGACCCAGACGGCCGGCACCCCGCGGTTGTGGCAGTCGGCGACGATCATTCGATAGACCTCGCCCAGCAAGGGCCAGCGATACGGCCGGAGGGCTTTCTTGTAATGAGCGAAGTCTCCGCCGGGACGGACCCCGGCGCGGTTGAGGATGCGGCGATACTGCGGGGCATCCCAGCCGATCCCTTGTGGCAAGAGGCCACGGAGCCGCCGCTCGTCCCAGCCCGGATCGGCGGGAGTCGCCTCGTAGAGGAGCAGGTCCGGCCGCGACTCCCAGCCGAGCCTGACGAAGTGCTCCCAGCGCTGCCCGGGGGCGTGGCCGGGCACGGAGAAGTTCCAGATCTCGACATCCGGGCCAGCCGAGTCCCGCGACCGCGCGTTGAGGGATTCCTCAAGTCGTGGCTCGAACCCCTCACGGTCATCGACGCCCCAGCCGGTCGCGATCGAGTCGCCGAGCAGAGCGATGCGGAGGGTGTTGGCGGGTTTTTCGCGGGGGTACTCGCGGTCGCGGAGGCCAAGCGAATTGGTCGTCCAGCGGCCGGTGTCGAGCTGCATCGCCAGGCCCGGCCGGAGCACGAACTCGCGGAGGTCGTGGACGGGGATCGCCAAGGGGCCGAAGTCGAACGGCGTCGGCGCGGCGGTCGCCCGGTGCGACCTGGACGCCTCGCCGGGCACGCGGTCGAGTCGTCGGCCGGCGTCGAGCAGGGCTTCGTAGTAGCGACGCTCCATCCGTTCGGTGTCGAAGCGGTTGAGCGAATTGTCCTTGAGCGTTGCCGCAGCGCGCGAGGTCGCCATCTTCGGGGCGAGCCCCAGCGTGAGCAAGGCCGCCGTCGCAAGGAGGGCGGCGAGGTGGTTGCGAGCATCCGTGCTCATAAAAACCAGTTGTTGAAGAAAGACTTGTCCCTCAGACTCCCCACAAGCCCCGCCGCATCATCGCCATCCAGGCGCCGACACTCGGGCTCGACCAGAGCGACCAGAGCAGCATGATCGTCAAGAGCGTGCCTGCCGTCTTCAGGGTCCGCAAGCCCAGCGCCCGTGCCGAGAAGGCGCTCGCTTTCGGCTTGAGACTGCGCTTGCGGCTCCGACGTGCATCGAGCTGGACGTTGACCATCACGAGCAGGCCGAGGATGCCCCAGAAGAGGGCATCCGGCACGCTGAAGCCCCAGCTCCCGCGGAGCCAGAACGACTGGTAGGCATGCAAGGCCCAGGTAACGACGAAGACCGTGGCTGTCGCCATCGCCAGGGCCTGCCACTGGGGACGCTTCTTCAGGCGGAAGACCACCGGGTTGAACACGACGCGGACCATGAAGTCTTTCCAGTAGATGTTGATTCGACGCCAGTAGTCGGTGAAGCTCGTCGCGAGCAGGTAGTGGTGGTGCGTCTCGGGGAGCTGGTAGCCGAAGAGGTGCAGCATGCCGCAGGCCATGTGGAACTGGCCGGAGACACGGAGGTAGAGCAAGTAGTTGCACGCCAGGAAGCCCCCGAGGCTGGCGAGGCTGTGCACCTCCTCGGCCGGGATCAGGAGCTTGTGGTAGATGAGTCGGTAGAGCAAGAGGTGGACGGTGCCCCGCACCATCATCGACAAACCCTGGCGCTGGATCGTATGGATCTCGGTCGCGAAGTAGCCGCGGCGGAACGTGCGGTAATCGACCACAGGAAAATGCAGGAAGCTGTAGTTCGGCAGCAGGAAGAAATAGCCGACCGTGTCGATCAGCGGCTCGCGTTCCCTGGCATGCTTCAATTCATAGAGATAGAGGACCATGCGGAACATGACCATCGACGCCAGCACCGGCCAGACCAGTCCTGGAACCGGCCCGTCGGCGACCCGCAGTCCGCAAGAGGGCCATCCCGAGCGCCATCGCCCCGACGATCGCCGCGCGGGCCGACCAGGCGATCGGCAGGTAGCAGACCCCGATCAGCAAGGCTGCCAACGCCGCCACGACCGCCGCCACGCCGGCCCGAAGACCCAGGCCAGGCCGACCACCGACACGCCCAGGAAGAACGGTTTCTTCCAGCGATACGGCAAGGCGTAATGGATCGGCAGCGCTGCCAGGGCGATCGCGGCGAGGATCAGGAAGGCCCGGCCTTCGAGGCGATAGACCTTGAAGACCGCCACCAGCAGGCCGAGGTGGGCCAGGATCGGCAGCGAACTGCCGGAGGCTGCGTCGGCAGTTCTCCGGCTCGTCGGCGTAGAGGCCGCGATCCGATTGCGCAAGCCCGTCGTTGGCCCGGCGCACCGGGACGGGCAGGAAACGTCGATGGGGCGGCCGCGGCGCCTGGACGGGACGCGAGATCTCCTCAAGCCGCATCAGTTCGACCCCCTCCCGAACCTCCGTGCTCTGTCGTGTCCCGTCGCCTCTGGTCGTCGCGATGGGACCCTGCCTCGCCGCCCTCGCGCTTCCGGCGGTCGTCGCCCGGTTCGGGGGACGACCGCCCTTCGGGGGCGGCTCCGCGACGGGTGGGATGGAGTGGGGGGGATGGCGTTTGGCGGAGGCGAAGTGAAGGTGACGAACCCTTCGGATCGGGGTGCGGAGGGCCGAGCCATCCCTGGCCCGGACCACCTCCGCGCGCGGCCGCGGACATCCCTGTTTCCATTCCACCACGAGGCGGAATACGCGTTGCCTCCGACCGGACCATCAGCGTGCCACGTTGAGAGGTGGATCTCACCGCGGGAGACTGGGGGACCGTGTCGGGTCGGCGGATTCGGTTCCGTTTTGAAAGACTGAAGGGCGAGTCGGAGGAGCCGGCTCTCGCCGGATTCCGCGACACCGCGAGGCGATTGGCCGGGTGTCGTCTCCCGCGAACTCGCTCAGACGCAGGGGGTATAACCCAGCCCGCGCGACCCTGTCAACCCGACTCGCCGCACCCGGGCGGCCGTTGCCGCTCCAGCGTCACGACGCAAGCGCCGACGACGGCGGGGCCTCGGGGCCTTCGGCCGTCGTGGGCAGTAACATCCCGTTTTTTCCCGGGGATCGCTCGCGTCGGGAAGGGAAAGTCCGCCGATCGCGACGGGCCAGCGTCTCGTTCATGCCTGGCCTGGCCAGATCGCGGCCAACTCCGTGGCCAATTCGGGAGGGCAGGGCCGAGCCGGACCCGGCGAGCCGGGAACTGTCCGAACCAGCGGGCCAGCCGGGCGTTCTCGACGCGAGCCAGGCCGGCGCGCTCGGCGGTCCGCCGGAGCGTCGCCGCGGCAGCGCCGCGGGCGACCAGCCGGACCGTCACCCGACCCGGCGGCGGGTTCCCGCCCAGCACGACGGCGACTCCGCCCGGACCCGTCACGACCAGGGCCGCGCCCGCCATCGCCTCGCGCGGCTCGCCGAGCCACGACCGCGCCAGCCGGACCCGACGAGCGCGGAGTGCGCGGGTCGCCGTCGGTCGCCTTCTGCTCCTCGCGATGCTCCTCCGGGCTCAGCCGTAACCGCGCCTCCAGTCGCCGATACTGCACGACGAAGTCCAGCAGGCCGAGGCCCAGCAGGGCCAGCCCCATCGCGTAGGCGAACCCCCGGAACAAGGCCCCCGCCGCGCGGGCCAGGCCCGGGACCTCCAGTCGCGGCAAGGCCGCCAGGGCCGGCAGGTCCGACCGGATCATCCACGCGGCGACGGCCACGATCGCTAGACGCTCGCAGCAATCCCCAGACGCCGCGGACCAGCCTTCCCCCCACGCTCTTCCCCATGGCCCGAACCGGCCCAGAGACGCTGGACGTCGGGAGCGAGCAGCCCCGGTGCCCAGAGGCCGCCGGTCTGGATCTGGTGCGCCGCGACCATCGCCAGGACCACGCCCCCGAGGATCACCCCCATCGGCAAAGCCAACGCCAGCGTCGCCCCACGCATCCGATCGACCAGCAAGGCCGGGTCTTCCGGCCGGTCGGAGTCAGGGCCCGTCGCCGGATTGACGGCCTCCAGCGGCTCGCGCACGAGCCGGACGAGGGCCGTTGCCAGATCGCCCCCCCAGCCCCGATCAGGACCACGGCCGCCAGCATCCCCACCGCCGCCGTCAGCTCGGGGCTCCTGGCCACCAGCCCTGCTGCCGCGCCTGGTCCCGCCGTCGCCGCGAGGGGGCTTGCGTCCGGTCTTCCGACATGGCTCCCCCCTCGCCCCGAGTGACGTTCATTTCAAAATTCATTAGGGTGCGTCAAGTCTTCGACGACGCCCCACACGGCTTTGACCTGAAGCGGCTGAACCTCGGAGGGTGCGTCGTCGAAGATCGACGCACCCTACAATAAATAATAATTTATTTAATTTGCCTCTGTATTCTTGTCCTCCAAGTTCGTGAACTCGCTACCACGCCGTCGCCACAACCGCCGCCAGACCGATCAAGCCGACCCAGGCGAAGACCAGGCCGAACACCGAGCGAGCCGGCCAGGCGAGGCCGGAGAGGGTCGGGGCCAGGCGGGCGGCGCGCGGGCGAGCCAGCCGAGGGCGAGCCCGGCCAGGACCATCGCCAGCGCCACCGGTGCCGCCGCCCGCACCGCCAGGGCCAGCGCCCCGCCAACCTGCCCGAATGCCGCCGCGGCCAGCTCGGGCGTCGGCGGTCGGACCGCGAAGCCGCGGCCCACGCCCAGACCCACGGGCAAGGCGTCATAACTCTCGACCAGCACCTCGACCATCCGCAACGGGCCGTCCACCGCGAGGAAGATCGCCAGGGCCACCAGGCCGTACAGGTGCCCCAGCGGGGTCAGGCTCTCCCCGGAACCGTCCGCCGCATCGGGCGCGAGCAGGCTTGCCGGGGCCAGTCCCGCCTGCAATCCGATCACTTCGCCCGCCTGCCTCGCCGCCGCCACGACCAGCCCCGCCGACAGCCCAGTGCCCCGCCCACCGCCGCCTCGACCAGCAGCGCCAGCCCGAGCGCGGGCCAGTCGTTGTCTCCAGCCTGCGTGACAACACGCCCGAGAAGCGGTCAACCGGCCGCCGGCGAGACCGCCGCCGGCTGTCCCGCGTGCCCGCTCCAGGCGGCCGACCGCCGGTCCGAGCACCGTCGCCAGCAGCAAGGCCAGCCCCAGCCGGACCCGCCAGCCCACCCCCGCCATCCCCCAGCCCGGCGCCGTCCAGCCAGCCCCGCCGTCCTCGCCAGCAGCAAGAGCCAGGCGGGCGAAATCCGCGGGAGCCAGGACGTCAGGTCGAGGGGCATGGGTCGGCGGGCTCCGGAGGATGGGGGTTCAGTCAAGGAAGGAAATACTTCAGTTTATCTTAGATTTACTATGTTCGAGTCGAATAAACGGTCTGATTATCAATTCGCATCTGCGATTCAGAGACGATCCGGGATCGAGCCGATCAACGCCGAGGCATAGCCGATCCAGTGGCTCACCAGCCAGGGCAGCGCGATCAGGACGACCAGCAGGACCGACGACCTGCCGCGGCACCTGGGCCACGGTCGCCTCGTGCATCTGGGTCAACGTCTGCACGATCCCCACGACGATCCCCACCGCCAAGGCCGCCAGCAAGGGCGGCCCGCCGAGCAGCAGGGCCATCTTCAACGCCTCGCGCGACCAGTCGATTACCAGGCTCGAATCCATCGCCCCCTCGCGAAAAAGTGAGCCAGACTGACGTCTCAAAGCATGCGAAGCTTGGATTCTCGGTGAGACAAGGCTGAATCCGGCGGTCTCCGGGAAGGACCGCCGGAGGCTGTGTTCTCTGCGCAAACCTGTTCCGGGATCCCTTGTGCCGTCGGAAGCGAGGGGCAATCTTCACGGCCTGCCGCCTCCTGCCTACGATCCTCCCAGTCCGCCGAAGCTCCTCAAGCAGCATGTCCGCCACCAGGAGCCAGCCGTCGGCCAGGACGAACAGGACGAGCTTCAAGGGCAGCGCCACCACCGAGGGTGGCAGGAGGAACAGGCCCATCGCGCTGAGCACGGCGGAGACGACGAGGTCGATCACCAGGAACGGCAGGTAGATCGCGAAGCCGATGAACAGCGCGGTCGTCAGTTCGCTGAGCAGGAAGGCCGGGGCGATGACCCGGAGCGGGAACTGCTCGCAGACGGTCGGCTCGGGCGAGGTGGCCGACTCGGGCAGATGGGCATACAGGGCCGTGAGGTAGTGCTGGTGGTTCGTCCGGCAGATTTGCTCGATCATGAACGCCTTGATCGGTCCGGTCCCCGACTCCCACGGCCGCGGCGGCGCCGAGCCGGCCCTCGGCGTAGGGCTGGACGGCCTGCGAATAGACGCGCTCGCCGACCGGCCACATCACGATCGCCGTCAGGAACAGTGAGAGGGCCATCAGCACCTGATTGCCCGGCACCTGGGGACTCCCAAGCGCCTGGCGGAGCAAGGTCAAGACGATGCTGATCCGCACGAACGCCGAGAGCATCAGGACCGCCGCCGGCACGAGCGACATCAAGGCGAACAGCGCCACGGTCTGCGCCGTGGTGACGAGCGAGCGGGGCGAGCCGGCGCTGGCCGGGTCGGTCGAGTTGGTGCTCGAGCGCGGCGTTGACCCCGAGCGCGGGGGCCCTCGGGCCGGGACGGGAAGCCGTCGCTCCGGCCGGAGCAGACCGGTGTCCCTGGGCTGAGGCGGGTCGGGGCCGCCGTCGACGAGGGCGGAGGCGAGGACCAGTCCAAGGAGGAGGGAACGGCGAGCGCTCATGCCCGGTCCCCCCGCGAATCCGGTCGCGGCCGGGCTCGCCCGATCCGGCCTGCCGGGACAGGCCGAGGCGAGCCCGCTCGGCAGGGTCGGTCAACTCGCCGAGCAAGGAGGGCGGCCCTTGCGAGCCGGCGCCGACGATCAGGACGCGGTCGCCGGTGCGGAGAAGGTAAACGGTGTGGCGGCTCGACAGGTTGGCCCGGCCGACGATCTCCAGCGGGCCGACCTCGCGGCGCGTCGGCAGCAGGCCGCGGCGGCTCGCCAGGCTCAGGCCCGCAAACGCGGCCAGCGAGAGCGACGACGCCGACGGGACCCAGCCACCAGCCGATCGATGTGTCCCGACGCCATGCCGGTTTGTGTCCGTCCTGGCGGCGGGGGATCGGGTGCTCGGGCGGGGACGTCGTCCGGCGTCGGGCCTCCGACGCTCAAGCGACGGTGGTCTCCGGTCGGGCGGACCCTGGGCCGTGGAGGTCGCGGTCCAGGTGGCGAGCCCGAGGGCAGCCGTCGCGATCGCGGCGAGCCCGCGGCTCGGGTGCTTGATCGCTGCGAGTCATCCGGGCATCCTTCCCGTGAGGCTCGGGGCGGGACGTAGGGGTCGAAGACGGATGGTCGATGATCGAGGAAGCAAACGGAATCGCGAGGAGGTGGATAACAGGGGGTCGATGGTCGTTCTCTCCTCAAGCGACCATCGACCGATCAACCGGCCCGTCCTAGGCCACGAGGTCGAGGATGTCGGCGGGGTCGTCGAAGGCGATATGGCCGCTCCGGCTGAGGCGGCAGAGGGCGTCCACGACGGCGCGCTGGGCGTGGCGGGCCGAGTCGGGTGTGACGGGGCCGTGGGTGGTGATCTGGGCCTCAAGCAGGCTGGCCGAGGCGGGAGACAGCTTGGTGAGCAACTGGTGGCGGAAGCCGGCGGTGGTGCCGACCAGGGCGGTCAGCACCTGCTCGGGCTCGACCTGGCCGAGCACGGCCTTCAGGTCGCCGCTATCGAGTTCGCCGAGGTCTTCAAACTCGACGAGGTCGAGGTCTTCGGTAATCGACGAGGTCAGACAAGGATTTCCTCCTGACCGTCGGGGTCGGGGAGTGTGAGCCGTCCCTGGTCGTGCAGGCGTCGGAGCCGCTCGGCCAGTTCGGCCTGGGCGGCCTCGACGTCGTCGAGGCGGGACGGTCCAAGGGCGGCCAGGGCGCGACGAAGCGTCCCGGCCGATGAGGGCGGAAGCGCGCCGAGGATCTTGGCGCGGATCGGACGCGAGGCGCCGGCCAGGGCCAGGGCCCAGGTGGCGGCATCCTCGTCGTGATAGGCGGCCTTCAGGTCGCGGTCGTCCATACGGAGCACATCGTCGAAGACGAACCGCAGGCGTTTCAGGCCCTGGGTAAAGAACTCCTCGAGCACGGCCTGTTGCTCGGCGGGGTCGATTCGCTCCAGCCGGGCCATCTCGAGGCTGACGGCGTCCACGTCGGCGCGATCGAGCCGGGCCAGGAGTTGGCGGGCGAGTGACTCCTCCAGGCTGACGATCAGGATCGCCGCCTTGCGAAGCGGGCTGGACTCGGCCGCCGCTGGCTCGGCGGTCGAGGACGCCGGGGCCGGGGCGGGGATCGTGGTGGTTGCCGGCCGGGTTTCCAGGCGTGTCATGCGGCGCGGCCTCCCTGTGCGATCCAGCGGTGCAGGACGCCCGCGGCGGCGGCCGGGTCGAGCCGGATCAGCTCGCGGACCCGCTCGCCCGGCCCGGCGTCGTCACCGACACCGGCCTCGAATGGGTCGCGGCGGACCGGCCGAGGCACCCGCGACGACGGCCGCCTGGCGGCGATCAGGCCGCCACCGAGGGCCATCAGGCCGACGGCGGCCAGAGCTGCCGCGGCGGCCACCGGCAGCCAGGTTGCGACGGCCCGGCGGGCCTCCAGGTCCACGGGCGGGCTCGGCCGCGACGGGCCGACGCCCTCGATCCAGTCGAAGTCCGAGCTCCGGCTTCTCGTCGGGCGAGAGCACCGTCTTGACGATCGTCTCGACGAGGTTGCGGGTCCGTTCGGCGTAGGGCCGGAGTTCTTTGGCCGATGGCGCATCGCCCGGGTTCATCGATTCATAGAGGCTGACGAGATAATCCTTCGGGATGCGGACCAGAATCGCAGCGTGGCCCGTCGCGCCGCGGCGCGGTTGTCGGTCTCGGTCTTCGGGGTCCGGCCGATCGGGGTATTGACGGCGATGGCCGAGGTCTCGGGTGCCGGGGCTGCGGTGGGCGTCGGGGCGGGTCGATTCGGACCGTGACGCGGGCCCCTTCGATGCGGAGCTGGTCGAGGATCTTGTCGTGGACCTCTTCCTCGCGGGCCTTGGCGGCCGAGAGGACCTCCGCCTCCGGCCGGCCGGCGACAGCGTAGATGCGGCCGGACCAGGGGTCGATCAGGGTCAGGCCGTTCGGCTCCAACTGGGAGACGAGCGAACTGACGGCAACCCGAATGAGCTGGACGGTCTGGCCCGGCAAGGTCTGCCCCGACACGGCCTGGACGATGACGGTCACCCTGAGCTGTCGGGTCGGATGCAGCCGGGTGCCGGTCTCGACCGGGGTGAGGATCGCGGAGGCGGAAAGGACGCCCGAGAGTTTGCTGATGGTTGTGGCGATCAGAAGTCCGCGGTCGATCAACTCGCGCTTCTCACGGCTGGTGAGGTCTTCCAGGAGCGAGGGGCGGCTGAGCCAGCTCGTTGAGGACGTCATTGATCTGACGGGGGCCGAGCTTGCTTTTGGCAAGCTGGGAGAGGGCGTCGGCCTTGCGGTCGGCGGGCACGCCGACCTTGCCGGCGGTCTCGGTGCAGGGGATACCGGCGGCGCGGAGGGCCGCGACGACCTTGCTGGCCTCGGCTGGGGAGAAAGGGCGGCCCTCCATCAGCCAGTCGTAGTCGACCGGCTCGCCGGTCGTCAGGTAGCCGAGGGCGACCAGCGCCGCCAGAGCGGCGAGGGCCAGGACCCAGCGGGCGCGTGGGCCGAGTTCGGTGAGTCGTCGCCGGAGGGCAACGATCGTGGCGCGGAGCTGGGCCGAGGGCGCCGGCCGCCGCGCGGGTTCGGTCCGCATAGGCTCTCCTCCGGCGACCAGCTCGGGGGACCGATCGGGTCGCGTGGGTGGAATCGCAGCGGACGGATTGGGCCGGGTCGGCCGAGGCGTCGGAATCGAGCCGCGGGCGATTGGGGGCGTGCCGTCCCGGTGGTCGGGGCGGGGCCCGAGTCCGGGGAACTGCCCGCGGCAGAATCCGACGTGCTCGGCGGCCGCCCCATCCCTGGGAGCGGGGCCCGTCGCATCCTGCGCGGCGTGAGTTATCCACATTCGGCGGCTCTTGTCAATCTCGCGTCGCATGGCATCGAAGCCGGTCGATCGAGGGAGGCGCAATGGAGAAGGCCCGCACGCCGGAGCGTGCGGGCCGGGATGGTTGCGAGCCATTTCGGGCAGGCGATTCAGTTGCCGGCCGGAGCCAGGAACAGAAGGCTGCCGTTGCTGGCCTGGGGCTCACCCGGGTTCGCCGTGGCGGGCGGGGCGGTCTCGGGGGCCGCGGGGACCGCGTCGCCAGCGGGGGCACCCGCGGCAGCCGGAGCACCCGCGGCAGCCGGGGCGAACTGACCGGCACCGTACTGACCAGCACCGTATGCGGTCGGGGCATACTGGCCGGCACCATAGGACTGGCCGGCACCATAGGACTGGCCGGCACCATAGGCCTGCGGGGCGCCGTAGACACCCTGGGAGCTAGGCCACTGGCCGGACGGCATGACCTCGCCGCAGGTGTTGCAGCTCTCGTAGCCGCCGCAGGTGTCATTGTGGTGCGAGCGGCAGCGGCGCTTCTTCAAGACCCACTCGTAGGTATAGCACTTCTCGCGGTGCTTGAAGAGGTCGCAGAGGCGGTGCCGCTTCTGCGGGCCGCAGGGAGTCTCGCAGCCGGTCTCGCAGTAACCCTGGGGCGAGGCGAGGACGCCGCCCTGAGGGCTGGGGCACTGACCCGTCGCGTAGTTATCATGATGGCCGGCGAGGCCCAGGCTGCACGCGCCCAGGGCGACGGCCAGACTGACGCTGAACGTCAAGGGCTTCAACATGGGAGACGATTCTCCTTGGCAAACTGATCGGTTCAGGGCGGCGAATCCGGCCGACCGTCTCGCGACACCCTTCCCGCTGTGGTTTGGCACCGCCCGTCGGCAGGCGTTCCCGATCGCCCGGGGCCGTGAGGCCCTGCCCGTCGAGCGACACCCCCCGTTGGGTGCTCCCGAGTCCTCGCCGTTAGTGTTTGACCACCGTGGCGAGCCATGACTGGTATCGGCATCAACGGGGGGGGCCTTGAACACGCTCGCTGTTTTCTGACAACAAGTTACGGCGACGCGTCGTATCGGTCGTCGCGGTTGCGTTGTCGTGGCAACTTGCACAAAGATGGGCGCTGGCGCGATCGTCGGGATCGCTACAACCGGCGCCGCAAGGTCGGCGCGAGACCGTGAAGATCCCGCAAAGTGGAACGCAGAGAGGCGGGCCCGGCGAAGCCGGGGACGCTCCGCGCGTCGCCCCGACTTGAACGGGCTCCGTCCCTCTGCATTCCGCGATCGAGGCGTCTGGGCTCAGCGCCGCGTCGGCGATGGCGGGGAGTCGGACGGGCCGGAGGCGACGGTCGAGGCCGACGCGCCGGCGGCGGGGTTGACCCGGAGGAGCATCAATTCGTTGCGTTGCAGGTTGGGCTCGCGATACAGGGGGGTGACGAGCTTGGCAAACTCGTCGGCGAAGAAGTCGTAATCCTCGGCGCGGATCAAAACGTAGGGGGTTTCGTGCTCGGGTTTCTTGAGCCAGTCCACCAGCACCTGGGAGGCGGCCTTCATGCGGGCCTTCTCGTCCCAGATCAGACGTCCGGCCATGGCGTCGGCGAGCAGGTCGTAGCCGGTGTTGTAGCGGGGCTGGCTGCCGGGTACGGGCTTGAGGTCGCGGTCGCGGAGGTAGTACCAGAGCCCTTCGTCCAGCTCGCGGAAGAACATGACGGTGTGCTCCTCGGGCGGCAGGAGCTGGTCGAGCTTGGCGGCCAGGGCGCGGTGGCTGTTCCGGTCGTTGAGCCGCGGCGCGATGCCGGCGTAGCCGAGAACGACGACGATCGCCATGGCGGCGACCAGCGGGGTCAACGTGCCGGCGTCGGCGCCGCGACGCCAGGCCCAGACGCTGCCGACGACTCCCGCGGCCAGCACGGTCCCCAGCGTCAGGGACCAGCCGAGGAACTCCGGCCACTTCTGGCCGATGATCACCGGCGCCACGACCGCGGTCACCAGCAGGCCGACCCAGTGCGCCGCCAGGAACCGCCGCGGCACGTTTGCCGGTGATGTCCGGCGTGCGAGCCAGCCGGCAGATCCGGACCCAGCCGACGCCGATCAGGATCGCCACGGCTGGCAGGCAGGGGAGGTAGTAGTTCGGCTTGGCGACGCTCCAGAGGCAGAACATCCCCAGGTTACCCGCCGCCCACCACCAGGGCAGCCAGATCGTCGGCCGGAGGTCGCGGCCGCGCTTCAGGAAGGGGAGCACCAGGGCCAAGGTCGCCACGACGCTCCAGGGGGCGGTCATTCCCGGCCAGTCCATCGCCAGCACGTCGCGGCTCTTGTGGTGGGTGATGCCGGCGCCGCCGGCCTTCTGGCCCATCTCCAGCATCCAGACGCCGATGGCGTGCGGGTCGCTCAGGACGACCGGCACCGGCCAACTCAGGGCCAGCACGACGAACAGGGCCAGTCCCCAACCGTTCCAGAGCAGCAGCTTCCCACCCGTCCTGAGCCTCCGCGTGCAGGCCAGGTACGGCCCGACCGCCAGGCCGGCCAGAAGGAGCACGATCGGCCCCTTGCAGAGGAAACCCAGGCCGAGCGCCCCGTACATCCCGACGGCCCAGCGCTTCCCGCCCGGGGTCGCACCCGGCAGGCCCGGCGGGGCGTCGGCCGGGGCGCCGTGGAGGCGTCGCCAGGCGGCATAGATCGCCAGCGACGTGAAGAAGGCCAGCGGGCCGTCGTTGCCCGCCTGACGCATCTCGACGACGAAGGTGATGATCGACGTCAGGGCCAGACCCGACGCCAGGCCCACCGGCCGGCCGCCAATCCGGCGACCGAGGCCGTAGGCGATGGCGATCATCCCCAGGGCCGCCAACGCCGACGGCAAGCGCACCAGCCACTGGTCGCGGCAGCCCGAGAGGGTGATCAAGGTTGCGGTCGTCCAGCGGGGCAAGGGGGGCTTCTCCAGCCGAGGACGCCCCTGGATCTCGGCGACGAGCCAGTGGTGCCGATCGACCGTGTCGATCGACTCGGCCACCGCACGTTGCTCGCGCTTGCCCCAGAGGTCCATCGAGCCGAGGCCGCCCAGGAACACCACGCCCGCCATGACCGCCAGAGCGGCCTCCGGCGCCCACTTTCGGGCCGTCTCCCCGACTCTGCCTGCCATGGGCATCGCGTCCTCCTTGACCCGGATGCCAGACCCAGCCCGCCCCGCCCCTCGCGTCTGCGCGGCCGCCCCCGCCGGCCGAATCGGCCGCCATGGGGGATGCGGGACCATACCCCAGACGACCGGGGACGGCAAGGCGAACGTCCTGGTTCGGATTGCGGATTGGGGATTGCGGATTGCGGAGTCCTTGAGGGGCCCGGTTGGTTTGGTGGTTTGGTGGGGTGCGTCGCGTCTTCGAGGACGCACCAGGACGGATTCGTCAGCGAAGAGGGGGGCTCGGAGGGTGCGTCCTCGAAGACGCGACGCACCCGACAATGGCTGGGTCGAGTTCGTTTTGCGGGATCGGGTCGAGTTCGTTTTGTGGGATCGGGTCGAGTTCGTTTTGCGGGACGGGGTCGAGTTCGTTTTGTGGCGACTCTGCGACGGGCTCAGGGGGAGATGGCGGCTCGTCGAGGGGGTCGGGGCCGATCGGGTCGATCCAGGTGGTCGGGTCGTCGTCAACGGACGGGTCGGAGCGGGCGCGTTCGCGACGGCGGCGCTCCAGATCGGCGAGGGCCTGGCGAAACTGGGTCCAGGCGGAGGACTCGTAGCGATGGCGTCGGGTCGCCTCGACGGAACCGTCGAGCCAGGGCGCAGGGGGGCCTCGTCGCGGTCGGGGCCGTCGATCGTTTCGAGGAGGGTGTCGCGGCGATCGGTGAGGCGGGCCAGCTCGGAGGCAATGCGGGCGGAGAGGGTGGTGCGGGTGAGGTCGGCGTCGGGGAGGAGGGGACGCATCAACGGCCATCGGGAGACGGCGCCCATCCGGGCGAAGCAGCCGCCGAAGAAGGCGGCGAACGGGTCGGGGCCGGCGTCGCGGATGTCGAGGTCGTCCTGCCAGATGTCGTGGGAGGCCTCGCCGAGCTTCTCGGACCAGAGGGCGAGGGCGGCGAGGACGAGGGAGGCGACGGGTTCGGGCGAGCGGGCGGTCGGCAGGCCGGGTACGCCCAGCAGGCGGACGGCGCGGAGGGTGGCGGCGCGGTCCCAGTTGCCGTGCCGGCGGAGCTGGTCGTCGAGCTGGTGCCACTGGCCGATCAGCCAGTCGCAACCCTCAGCGGTGGCCTCCAGGCGGAGCTTCGCCAGGGCGGGCTCGGCGTCGATCCGCGCGGCCTCGCGGGCGACCTCCTCAGCCCGCCTCTGCTCCCAGTCGCGACGGGCCGACCGGACCCGCGCGGCGACCTCGGCCGCCTCGGCTTCTCGACAACGTTGCAGTCGGACGTCGGCCAACGCCGCACGCTCGATGAGCTGCCGCTCGATGTCGTCGGTCGGCCGGAGGGTCTCAGCGAGGGACTCGGCGTGCTGGCGGTAGGCCTCTTCCAGGTCCTCGGGCAGCACGACCCCGGCGCCGGTCAGGCCGTGCTTCACCGCGTTCATCCGCGAGCGGGCCTTGCCCTCGGGCGTCCGCGGACCACCGCCGCGACGGCGGGTCGGGGTCTCGGAATCGGCCGTCGGAACGGGGGCGACGGTGGCAGACATGGCGGCGGCTCCGGGTGCGGCGTCGAGAAAAAGCAACATCGGATCGGAGGGGCTCGTCATCGAGCCGATCGTGAGAATTGTCGGAACTGGGGGCGGGGATTATCGCAGAAAGTTGGAAATCTTCCCGGCGGGAGCGGAAACGCGGGCGGGACGGGCGCTGAGGTGTTGTGACTGCTGGTGCACGCAGACGACCGTATCGGGACCAAATCGACTGAAGAGACCAATGAAATTGGTTTTTCTCTTGAAAAAAGGAAGAATAGCGATCTATTGTAATGTCTGAGCAGCCGCCCATGCAGGTGGATGCATACATATTCGGTTCACTTCTCATGTTCAGTTTTTGAGAACACCGAACCTTGAGTTGGAATCGCCGTGGAATTCCCGGTCGATCCGGTATTCGGATCGCGGGACGGGTGCTGTTCGCCCACTGGCTTGTTCCCTGCGTCGGCATTCCGTGTTGATGAGACGACTTCATTGAGAGAAGAGAACCGATGAGGAGGTTACGATGACGTTACGCATTCGCTGGGTGATCGCGCTCGTGGTCCTGGCGTTCGGCGTCCGGGAGGCGTCGGCCGAGGTGCAGCTCATCACCAGCCGGAGCGACCTGGGGGGCAACGATTACGTGGATTGGGGCACCGCGGGCGCGAATTTCGACTTGCTCGATAACCCCTTCTCCGTCAACTCCAACAACGGCCTCAATGTGACGGTGAGCATGCCCAACTCAAGCAGTCAATTCCAGCGGCTCGACGAGTCGGATGGCTCAGGCCCCTGGAACGGCAACTTCGCCGTGGGCGATCATCTGATCTGGACGCAAGGCAGCTTCCAGGACTTCGTCAACCCGATCCGGATCGAGGACTTCGGAGGGTCCCCGATCTACGGGGGCGGGGCCCAGATCCAGGCGAATCTCGGCGGCTCCGCCGGCTCATTCGTGGCGAAGATTGAGGCGTTCGACAGCCTCGGGAACTCGCTCGGGTCGTTCACCGAGGACGGTTACAGCAACTCGGCCCACGACAATTCCGCAATCTTCATCGGCATCCTGAGCGATACCGCGAATATCGACCGGATCGAGTTCGGCCTGGCGAGCACGTCCGGCTCCTACCTCGGCGATTTCGCGATCAATCAATTCAGCTTCGTCACGACCCAGGCGACGGTCCCCGAGCCCTCGACGCTGCTGATGTGGGTCGTCGGCGGGCTGGGGATGATGGGCCTGGCCTGGAGGCGTCGGCGGGCGGGGCTGAGCCGATCGTAGGTCGATTCGTCGGGTGCGTCTCGTCTTCGAGGAGGCACCTTTCCCCCTTTGTGAGTTTTCCGGTCGATTCGGTGTTCGGATCGCAGGGCGGCCGGCCGGGGAGCGCCCTGCGCCGGCCGGCTCGCAGGACCGGTCTGTCTTTTTTGAGGAGGTTCACCCCATGCCGTTCGCTCCCCTCCGCGTTTTCCAGGCCGTGCGCTCTTTCCCGTTGCTCATGGGGGTAGCCCTGATGCTGGCCGGCCCGCTTGCCGGAGCGCAACATATCAGCGTTTCTTCGTTCTCAACATCGAGTTATAATTCGGATACCGCCGCGATGGACAGTACCCTGGGGATCACGGGGTACACCATCGAGGACTTCGAGGACACGACGCTCGTGTCGGGCCTGTCGGTCAAGCTCGACTTCCGCAGCCCTTCCCCGAACTCGGAGACGACCTGGACCACGCTGCCGGGCACACCCACGAGCCTGGGCGTCGATCCCTGGGATGGTTCCCACTCGCTGGCGAGCACGTTGGATAATGGCGACACGCTCAACAACCGCGCCCAGGCCGTCACGTTCCTGTTCGACAGCGGCGCCTCCTCCGTGGGGATCGGCCTGAGCGGCTTCCAGTCGTTGAATCAGCTGGACTATCCCGTGACCGACCACCGGCTCTACATCAACGGCGTCGCCATGTCCGAGACCCTCGAATCCATCGTCGGGAGTCAACTGGACGCCCAGCCGATTGGGGCGGGACGCCTATCTGCGGTTTGACGCGGACCCTGGTCAAACCATCACTTCAATCGGGTTTGAGAATATTAGTGGAACTTACCAGAATGAGGATATCCTCGTCTTCGACCACCTGGCGATCCAGTCGTCGGGGGTGGTCCCTGAACCCTCGACGTTGCTGATGTGGGTCAGCGGCGGTCTGGGGATGCTGGGCCTGGCCTGGAGGCGTCGGCGGGCGGGGGCGTGATCCGGAAGTGCTGGGATTCGTGACCGATCCGGGCGTGCCACCCGGAACGAGAGGCGCCTCCAGAGACTCCGCGCCCATCCCCACCCGGCGGGTGACCGGCGGTAAGCTGCTTGGCTCTTGAAGGAGAGGGCTCGTGCCCCGGTAGGAGTCTCGAGTTGGCGCCCCTCTTCCACTGGGGACGACGTCTCGGCGAATCCGCGAATCGGCGAAAAAGGAGACTCCTCGCTCATCGCCGCCACCTGATGCCTTGGCGGAATCGCTTATCCTGTAGCGACTTGGGTGGTATGCTCACATCTTCGTGGGCCTGCGACGCGGCTGCGGCCCCCCACCGGGCCCAACAGGCCCACGCAGACGTGGGCATGCCACCCTAAAGCGTGCCGAGTGCGGTGGCGAGGAGCGAGGAGTCTCCTAAAATGCTTATTTGTGTTGCGTGGATGATCGCCCGGGGTTAGGATCATGGGGAGGGAGAGGTCTCCCGACATGCATCGATCCGGCGCGGGTTCATCTCGTCGAGGGCTTCCATGAGCGACATCGCGGAAGGGACCATTGGCGACGGGGAACAACTCACCGCGTCGGACGCCGGCGCGGCGGTCGAGGCTGATTCGTCGCAGGACGAATCCTGGACGATCACCACGGAAGACCCGCAGGCGCAAAGCGACCGGCTTCCCTCCTTCGAGATCATCGCGAGCCTGCCGACCGAGCGAACTTCGGGCTCGCCACCGGACTCGCGGAGCAGGTCGAGCGTCCTGCTGAGAGAAGGGGACCCGGACCCGTACAACCCCGCCAAGAAGATCGAGTACATGGTGCAGAGGACACCATTTTACCAGATTTTCTTGAACGAAGATCTGATGATTCGATGGAAGTTTGGCGATCGCTCGACCTACCTCAGCATGACCGGCCCGAACTGGGCGGAGATCCTGAATCGCCTGGCGCGTCTGGAGGCGATGCCGATCGCCCATCTCAGCCGGGTGATCCAGTTCGCGTTCCGGCGGCAACTCGGCGAGGCGATCGCCCGAGGCATCCACGACGATACCGAGAAGGCCACGCCGGAATTGATTGCGCTGTGCGACAAGGCTGCGCTGGAGGGACTGAGCGAGGCTGAGGCGTACCTCAGGACGCGCAACGCCGAGGTTGCGCGTCAGTGGTATCTGGAAGCGGGGCTCGTCGGCCTGGTGTCCGCGGTCCTCTTCCTGCTCGCGGTGGCCCTGTTCTCCTCGTGGATCCGCCCGTACCCGGATCGGCTGCTGGCGGAGAACTTGCTCTACGCCGCCGGCTTCGGGGCCCTGGGTGCGGGTCTCTCCCAGATTACGAGGTTGGGGTCCTTCCCGGTCGACCCGGGCGCCGGGGTCACGATCTATCGGCTGGAGTCTGCGGCCCGGTTCGCGGCGGGGATCGTCGGCGGTGTGTTCGTGAGCCTGCTCTTGAGTGCCCAGGTGATCGGAGCGCCGTTCACCGATCCCTCGAAGGGCCGGCTTTTCGCGCTGGCGCTCAGCCTGGTCGCCGGAGCCAGCGAACGCATGGTTCCCAATATCATCGGAAACATGGAGAAGCTGGGCACCGACTCCGGGCCACCGCCCCCGCAAGCCGCGTCAGCCGCCGAGAAGCCTCGCCAGCCTGACACGGCCGGGAAGGATGCGTCCTGAGGAGTCGGCCCGACTGAAGCGGGCCGACAGCGGCTGACGCCAACGGCGTCACTCTCGAGTCACTTCCTTGCGGAAAGACTCTCTGGAGCCTGAGCCTGGGCCGAGGGTGACCGACGATGCAGGATCAGGCCGGATTCTGGGGAGAGGGAGGGGGTCCGGGGATCGGGAGCGGGGGGGCGGGTCGCCAGCGGTCGATGCAGGCGATGAGGTCGGTGAGGTTGGCGGGCTTGGAGAGGAGGTCGTCCATGCCGGCGGCCAGGCAGAGGGGCCGGGCACGGTCCGGGGAAAGGCCGGTGTAGGCGACGATCGGGACGCGGACGATCGGGCTGGACTGCTGCTCGCGAAACCGGATGGCGCGGGTGGTCTCCAGGCCGTCGAGGCCGGGCATCTGGATGTCCATCAGCACGAGATCGAAGAGCAAAGTCTCGATCTGGGCGAGGGCCTCGCGGCCGTCGACCGCGGTCGTGACGTGGTGCCCGCAGTGACGGAGCAAGCGACCGAGCACGACGCGGTTCTGCTCCTCGTCCTCGACGACGAGGATGTGGAGGGCCACCGTCGGAGGCCTCTCCGGGGTCTTGGCTGATGGGCCGGGCGGTTCGACCTTGGGGGGGCTGGGGTGGGCTCTCAAGTCGTCCTCGACCGGCCGGGGCGGGATCGCCTCGACTTGCATCAAGCACCTGCCTTCATGCGAGAGAGCGAACGATTCGAGGAATGTTCCGCGGCGCACGGTGCCGCGGCGACCGCGACGGGCGAACCGGCAAGGTGGCGGGCGGGGATCATCGGGTCACGTCACGCCACCGACCTCCGCGCGAGACGAGGCCGCAGGGGAGGCGAATTGAGGAGTCGAAATGCCGTGGCACGTCGTTGTGTCGGGAGTTATTAAGGCCAAAAAGCTCCGGAAGTGCAAGTAGGCAGCCAAAAGTTTCTGGAATCCATCCATCGGGCCGTCGTTGCCGGTCCCTCGGGGAGAGCGGCGGGCGACGCCGGGGGCGGCCTCTTATTCGTGGCGGGCAATGGGATTGCGGAGGGTGCCGAGGTGGTCGATCTCGACCTCGACGACGTCGCCGGGCTTGAGCCAGACGGGGGGCTTACGGGCCATGCCGACGCCGGGGGGGGTGCCGGTGAAGAGCAGGTCGCCGGGTTCGAGGGTGCAGATCCGGGAGAGGTAGGCGATGACCTCGTCGATCCGGAAGATCAACTGGGAGGTGGAGGAGTCCTGCATCGTCTCGCCGTTGAGGTGCAGGCGGATGCCGAGGTTGTGGGGGTCGGGGACCTCGTCGGGGGTGACGACGGCCGGGCCGATCGGGGCGAAGGTGTCGAAGGTCTTGCCGGCGAGCCACTGCTTGCCGGGCTTTCGGAGCTGCCAGTCGCGGGCGGAGACGTCGTGGCCGACGGTGTAGCCGCCGACGTGCTCCATCGCCTTCTCGCGGGGGATGTCGCGTCCGCCGGGGCCGATCACGACGACCAGCTCGGCCTCGTAATCGACCTCGTCGCTGATCGAGGGCAGGAGGATCGGGGCCTCGGGACCGATCAGGGCGGAGGGGAACTTGGAGAAGATGACCGGCTCGCTCGGGATCTCGGCGCCCGACTCGATGGCGTGGTCGCGGTAGTTCAGGCCCAGGCAGATGACCTTCTGGGGGTCGGGCACCGGGGGCAGGAGGCCGCCGGCGTGGGGGTCGTAGCGCAGCTCGCCGGTCTTCGCGGCCTCGGCCGCGCGCTTCCGGCCGTCGGGGCCGAGGCCGAGGATCGCCTTGACGCTGGGCGGCAAGGACGGGTCGGCGGCGTTCAGATCGACGAATCGGTGGTCGTCTCCCACGGCACAGGCGCGCGGGCCGCGGTCGGTCTGGACGGTGACGAGTCGCACGGGAAAGGCCCCTTTCTCGATCGGCGGCAGGCGTCGGGGTTCATTCGGGAATCCCGAACAGGCTACACCGTCGGGGCCGCCGGGACCAGGGGCCGACGGGGTCCGACTCTTGTCTGAGGGTCGGGGCGGGAGTATCCTGGGCTTCCTGGGGAGCTTCATGGGAATGGGAGCCGCGACGATGCCTGCATCCTCGGTCGAGCGAACGAACGCGCCGGCACCGCAAGGCAGCCGAACGTGGACGGTGGCGGGGGTCTTGCTGGCCCCCTTGACCTGGCTGGAGCGCACGCGGGGGCGGAAGCGGATCGCGCTGGTGTTCCTGTACGTTTTGATCCTGGCGATCCTGGGCGTGCTGGCCTGGCGGGCGATGAGCCTGCGGGCCTTGCCGGACATCGGGGACCCGGTGGACGACTCCGAGTTCACGGGTCGAGTGCCGGAGGAGGAGAATGCGTTCACGCTTTACAGGAAGGCATCGGAAATCTACAAGCGTACGGACCGGGAGGAGTACCGGGTCGATCCGGCGGCGTGGAAGGTGACGGACTGGTCGCAGGCCGACCCGGTGGTCCGGCGCTGGGTGGAGGACAACCGGGAGGCGCTGCGGCTCTGGCTGGAGGGGTCGGAGCGGGACGAGGCGCAGCTCATCGACCCGAGGACGGTGACGAGCTCGACCCGGACCGACCCGGTTTGGGACCTCCGGGACTTCGCGCGGATGGCGGTGCTGGAGGCGTCGCGACGGATGGGCGAAGGCGACGTGGCGGGGGCCTGGGAACTCTATCGGGGCGTGCTCCGGGCCAGCCGGCATGTCGGGATGCGCGGGACGGGCATGCAGCGGATCATCGGGGCGACGATGGTCGCGCCAGGTCGCGCCCGAGGTCGAAGCCTGGATGGATGATTCGCGCGTGGATGCGACGATGCTGCGGCGGGCGCTGGAGGACGTGCGGGCCGTGGGGGCGTTGACGCCGCCGAACTCGGAGACGGTCAAGATCGAATACCTGTCGCAGCACAAGGAATTGATGACGAATGAGGCGTTTGAGCAGACCGTCAGCTCGATCCGGTCGAGTTCGCCACCGAGCCGCTCTACCATTTTCCGGGCGGGATCGAGGCTTACGTCTGGCTGAAGCGCGAGCCGGAGCGGAGCCTGCGGCTCATGCGACTGATTTACGCCGACTGGCTCGCCCACTGCGACAGGCCGCCCTCGCGGCGGCCGGCGATGGTCACGACGGCGTCCGGCTACGAATTCTACCCGCCCGCCCACGACGCCCCCCGGGTATTGCGGTCGTTCGGCCCGGCGGAGCTGGACGCCTGGCTCGAATCGTCCGTCTTCGTCCGGATCTATCGGCCATTCATCAGGGGGCTCCAGGGCGCCTTCGACGGCGACCGCCAGAAGCTCGCCACGCTCCAACTGGCCCTCGCGCTGGCCCTCTACGAGTGGGAGCACGGCGGGCCGCCGAAGAAGCTGGAGGAGCTGGTGGGGCCGTACCTGGAGCAGTTGCCGGAGGGGTATCGGGAGGTGGAGGGGGAGGAAGAGGGAGAAGGGAGATGAGTGATCGAGTCGATGGTTCGATGGTCGATGGTCGAATAGAAAGTGAAGACGCGTCGATCAGGCGGCCCCCTGGCGGGGCTGGGAGGGGGCGGGGCAGGAGGGGAGTCGGAGGGTGAAGGTGGCCCCCTGGCCGGGGCGGCTCTCGACGCGGAGGCGGCCCTTGTGGGCCTCGATGATGTCGCGGCAGACGGGCAGGCCGAGGCCGGTGCCGCCGAGGCCGGTGGCGTCGGGGCCGGTCTTGGTGGTGAAGAAGGGCTCGAAGATGTGCGGCAGGGCGTCGGGCGGGATGCCGACGCCGGTGTCGCGTGACGCGCAGCTCGGCGAAGCGGCCGGAGGGGTCGGGGGCGACGGCGATCGTCAACAGGCCGCCGTCGGGCATGGCCTGGCGGGCGTTGATGACGAGGTTCAGCAGGACCTGCTGGATCTGGGCCGGGTTGACCCGGGCGTGGGGCCGGCCCTCGGCGCGGAACTCGACACGGACGCGGTGCTTTTGAAGGTCCTTGGCGGTGATGCAGCAGGACGTCCTCGACGAGCCGGACGAGGTCGGCCGGGTCGCGGCGGTCGGCGTGGGGTCGGGCGAGGCCGAGGACGCCGGTGGCGATCGCGGTGGCCGCTGGGCGCCTTCGAGGATCTTTTCAAAGGCCTTGCGGCGGAAGTCGGGGTCGGAGTTGCGCAGGCCGAGCTTGGCGTAGTTGAGGATCGGCGTCAGAGCGTTGTTCAGCTCGTGGACGATCGAACCGGAGAGCACGCCCAGGCTGCTGACCCGCTGAAGCTCCACGACCTGGCGGCGGAGGGCCTCCAGTTCGTTGTGCTGGGTCGCGAGGGCCCGCGGCGTTGCCGGCTCCGCTGGGTTTGGCGATGAGGCCATCGTCCGTCCACTCCCCGAAACGTTCCGGGCCCGGCCACCCGCGCCCGCCGTCCTCTCGTATCGGAACGACCGGCGGTGCGGGATGAGCGGGTTGTGGGATTCCGCAGGCCCTCGGAGATCGGGGCTGCAAACCCGGGGGTCGCTGGGTCAAAGGGCGAAGGCCGAGGTCTGGGGAGCCCGGGTGAACCGGCCCATTGGACCTCGGCCTTCCTGTTGGGTGTTCCGCGAGCTGCAGACCCGGGGCCTCATGGCTCGGAAAGCGCCGGACAGGAGGATCTCGCGAACAACGCTCAGGCGATCAGCCGCCCTGGTGCTGACGCTTGTAGAGGTAGGGGAAAGGGAAGGGCCCGGGGCCGGGAACGACCGGGTCGAGATCGTAGATCGGCACGGCGCAGCCGCCCGAGTAGTAGCCACCGACGGGTCGCCAGGGGTGGACGAAGTTGTTGAGGACGCGGAGGTGGACCGGCTGGCAGCAGATGCCGGCCGTGGAGCCGCCGGGGGTGCCGGCGAAATAGGGGGCGTAGGTGGCCGTGCAGCGTGTCGTGAGAGGGAGGCCGTAGAGACCGCTCGTGCAGATGAAGTTGGGGAAGGTGGGTAGCCGGTCGCTCCAGCGACGGCCGAAGAAGAAGTAGTCGCGGTCCGGGTCGGGCGGCAGGACGGTCCGGGGCGGGACGTAGCGCGAGGCGAATAGCCGTCGAGCGGGACCCCGGTGGGCGTCAACGGCCGAACGCGACGGTTCCTGAGCGTGCGACCGCGTGGCGTTGGCGAGCAAGGTCAAGGTCAGGGCCAGAGCCAAGCCCGAGGGCGAGGCCAGCGGGTCGGGCCGATCGCGAAGGCCGGATCATGCGTCAAGTCCTCCTTTATTCTGGACGCGGAAGGGACCCGATCGGCACCGTGAACGGTCAGCCGGCCGGGCCCCGGGGTCCTCCGGATCGGGCAATGCCCCGCTCCGTTGGGTTGAGGGAATCGGAGTTCCAATCGAGTCGAGTCGGCTCAGAAGGCCCGATCGATGAACGGGGGGAACGCGAAGAAGTCGCGCGGGGAGCGGACAGGCACGATGTAGGGAACATAACCGGGAGTCAGCGGCACCGGGCCGCCCGGCCCGACAAAGTACTCGACGCCGCCGATACCGGCGCGGTTCAGCAGGCCGTGGCCGATGCCGAGCAGGCGGCTACCGCGACCGCAAAGGCCGCAGCCCTTACCGCCGCAATTGCCGCAGGGGTCGCCGCCGTGACCATGGCCATAGTCCGCCACCGGCTGCCGATCCGCAGGGGTCGCCGCCAGTGGTGGAGCAGGCCGAGCCCGCCGCAGGCATCGCAGGCCGAGCCACGATGGCCGAGCAGGCCGCCACAGTGACCCTTGCCGCCGCAATTGCCGCAAAGTGTCGGACCCACCTGGGGCGATGGGCCCATTTGGACCGTAGGGTCGGCGATCACGGTCCCGCAGGTGCCGGTCGGGCAGACCGCGCCATCCTGGTGATGATGGCCGAGCAGCCCGCCGCCGCCGTGGTGCTTGTTATGCAGACCGAGGCCGCCGCAAGTACCGCAGCCCTTGCCGCCGCAATTGCCGCAGGGGTCGCCGTGGAAGCAGCCCATGCCATCACACTCGCCGCAGCCTTTGCCCATGCAGTGGCCGCAGAGCTTGCCGATGCAGCCGGGAGCAAGCCAGTGGCGCCGTGGATGCAGCCGAGATAGTCCTTCGTGTATTCGCCATAGGGGATCGGCGGGGCATAGTACACGCCGCCGGTCCGGTAATCCTGGGCCAGAGTCTCCCGCGGGATCGTGTGGCCGAGGTGGAAGATTCCGCCAGCAAGGGCCGGGGACGGGCTCAACAATCCCGAACAGGCCGCACCCGCAGCCAGGACGATCGCGAGCGTCACCCCTCGCCAATAGCCGAAACGCATAGTCAATCCCTTTGACGTTCGGTGTCCCCTCCTGGTCTTGTCCTTCTCCGCGAATCGCAACGCTCGGGGCGAGCGATGGTCGGCCCCGCGCCGTCCTGTGCGCGGCCTGGGCCAGCCGTCTTTCGACCCGGCCGGGCGGCATGTCCGTGTTGGAACGCCCCGCCGGGTTTTGGCTCTAGTCCCATCGGATCGGACACGCCGCGCCTTCTGGAGCCAATCCGACCCTCGGCCCGGAAACCGCTCCAGCCGATGAAGTTGCGGCGAGCAGTCGGCGGCACGACTGGTCGCAACCGTCAGAGTCGGCGCGTCCCCAGTGAACATCCCGTCCCTGTTCCCCGAACCCGCGAAGCCGCTCGCAATGACCGGGGTGGACCGGGCGCGAGGTCGTGCCGGCTCCGACTCGCCAGGCTGACCAGGCGGACCGCGACCATCGCCGGCCCGACCTCGTAGGCCGACCAGCGCGGGTCACGCGACTCCGGACGGCGGCACCAGCCCCGCCGCGTCGCCAGCAGCAACTCACCCGGCACCTCCTGGCCCCAGGGCAGCTTCATCACGAACGCAAAGCGGCCCGGTCCGACCGGCCGCAGCTCGTCTGGCAACTGCATGGCCCACGCCCCCGCTCAGCTGGCGAACGACCTCGGATGGTTCCCAGGGATGACATGCGAATCAGTGGGGCTTATCCTAGCGGATTACTGTACTTTTGTCACCTTAAATCCGAAAAAATGCGACCTCGAAGGTGGGTTTTCGGCCGCAACGAAGCCGGGGACTTGAAGATGGAAGGTGGCGCGGGGCTTGCACCGGGAATGGAGATCGGAGTGACGCCGTTGCCGGCCGCTTCCGTCAGGGCGTGCCCCCTGGTGAGATTGGTGGAGCCGATTCTCCAGCAGGAAGGCCGCAGTTTTCCTTGATTTAGGATAGGAGTGACGCAGTTGGCCCTTTCGCCCGAGATTTGGCCGATGGCGAAAGGAGGCTCGACTGAAGTGAAGTCGGGCCGAAACTCCAAGGAGTCCAGGAACTTCTGGCCCGACTGAAGTCGGGCCTACTCCGGCTGACGCCAACTGCGTAACTCCTATGCGTAACTCCTATAGGAGTGAGATCATGGCCAGGACGAACGAGCCCCAGGACCAGCAGCCTCCGCGGGACGGTGAGAGCCGACCGGCCGAGACGACCAGTGATGCGATCAGCCACCAGAACCCGGGCACGGTCGTCAGCGGACACGACACCCCCGGTGGTGGCGGCACCCGGCCGCTGGAGTTTGATGAGCAAGGTCGCGCCATCCCGCCCGCCGAGCAGGGTCGGCACGGCGGGCAGGATCGCTGAGCCCGGCCCGGTCTGGCCGGAACGATCCGTTTGCCCGGTCACGTCGAGCTGATTCCCTTCCGGAATCGTCCCCGTTCCCCGCGTCAACCGCCGATCTCAACAGCAGAAGTGTCGTTCCCGGGGCGGGTGGTTGCGGCGTCGCTCGTCGTAGGCCGGGACGATTTGACGCCCCCGGTTTTGGGTCGAACAATACCCGAAGCACTTCGTAGAACACGGAGAGCGACCGGCGATGCGAGCGCCGGTCGCCGTCTTGTTGGTGGCAAGGTGATCCCCCGAGCCAGCCACCGTTGCCCCTCGATCGACGTGACCGCGGGAATTTCCCGATGAAGCGAGCCGTTGCGGCCCTCGTTCTGATCTCCGCCCTCGGTGTGCTGGTGAAGCTAGCCGCCAAGGGAGAGCGTCCGCTGGGTCGGACTGAAACCGAAGTGGACCAGCGGATTGCCAACGTGGGGCAGGGGGCGCGAACCGCCGACGCCAACGCCGAGGCGGAGGCTGGGCTCCGGGCGCGGTACCCGGTCATCGGGAGTTGGTGGATCGGGTGCTCGAACGCTACCGCCTGAACGCCCTGGCGATCGAGACCCGCTATGGTCTGCGCGGGCTTCGCTTGCTCGACAAGCTCGATCTGGAAGCGCTCTTCCTCTTTGAGAAGCACCCCGACGAGTTCCGTCGCCTGGCCGCCACGCTCAACGACAACGCGGCCGCCGACTTGCTCGTTCACTGGTCGTCCTATTTCGGTCTGAAGCGGGCCGATGACGTCGATCGGGGCATCCTGATCGCGGAGATCACGAAGCTCTCGCCCGCGAAGCGGCGGGTGGCGGGGAAGTATCCCCACGCCTTGCCCTTGATCCTGGCCGAGCCCGAAGGCGTCTGCGACCTGATCCGCCAGTTGGAGGACGAGCCGGAGCGGCTGAACGAGGCGCTCGTCGTACTCGACTTCCTCAGTCTCGAACACGGCGCCGACGATCTCCGTCGGGCGTTGTCAACCCTCGATCGACATGGCCCGCTCGCCCTCGACGCCTTCCGCCGGTTCGGCCCCGAGGGCTTCGCACTGGTGACGCTTTATGGCCCGTTGCTCCAGGCCCTCGGCGACGCCATGCCGCTGGATCAGGCCTTGATCCTCCTGCGGGTCAACACGGATGATGTGGATGCCTTGCTCCAGACGCGGACGCCCGAGGCGCTGGCAGCCAACCTGCGGCACGTCGCAGCGGCGGGGCTGATCGAGGCGGTTGGCAGCAGTCCGCACGGTCTGCGGCTCGCCATGGAGTATGGCCAGGCCGGCGACCGGGCCCTGTCCCGGGCGGGTGGGGACGCGGCCGACGTCGTGTATGAGAATTTCGACGACCCGACCTCGCGGAACCAGGCGGTCCGCGCCCTCGGCGAGTACGGCCCGATGGCCGCGGCGATGCTCGCCAAGTACGCCACCGACGCCGACTTCCGCGCGATTTTGCGTCGCGACGGTCCGGCGATCCTGCCGCCGCTGGCGCAGGCCGACGTGGCACCCGAGGTGCTCTTGATGCTGGAGAACAAGCCGCGTCGATCGTTCACCGAGAGCCTGGCGAAACAGATCCTGTCGCTTTCCGGCGAGAACGGCCAGGCGACAATCCGCCTGATCCGCTCGGAGGGTCTGGCGCGGGTCGCGGAGCTGAACGACGCCGAGGTCCGCTTTTATCAATTCTTGCCGCTCTATGATCTGGTCCACCTGGGCGGCGTGGTCGGCCGCGGTCATGCGCCGACCCAGGGGGAGATGACCTGGGCCCTGATCGACGGCTGCTTCGTGGTGGCCGACTTGCTGAGCCTGACCGCCTTGCAGCCCGAAGGGGCCGCGGCCTCGGAAGCGGCGCGGGCGGAGGTCAAGGCGACGACCCGCGAGGCGTTGCGATCGGCGGGTCGCGAGCTGGTCGAGGACGCCGCGCCGACGCTCGTTCGCCAGGGTGCCGGGGCGGCTGGCGACGTTGGTCGTCGGATGGCCCGCTGGTGGGCCGTCCGCGCCGCCGGCGGGACCTATCAGATGCTCCGCCGCGTCCCCGAGATCCTCGAACGCCTCAGCCTGACCCGCCTCACCGCGATGGCCCGCCCGCTCTGCGCGAAGGCGGGCCTTCGACTCAGCACCTGGTCGCCGCTCCGTCTCGCGAAGCAAGGCGCTCCGGTCGTCCTCCGCATCCCTCCCGGTCGCTGGGCGAAGTATGTCGGCATCAACGCTGTTCAAGCCGGCCTGGGCGTTGTCGCCATGCACAAGATGGAAGAGTATCTGGCGTCGAAAAGGCCGTGAAACAGGGCTTCATCGACTGTTGGCAGCTCGAAGCTCAAACGATTCTCCTCCGCCGCGTGCTTGGGGCGCCGGCCGTCGCGGGAGTTGGCGGTTGCGGTTGGCGGATCGATGAAGGCGGGGTGGGTGGACGGTTGCCTGGGAGGTTCGGCGCGTCCAGAATTCAGCAAGGGAGATTGAAGGCCAGGGTGGTCACCGGGAGGCCTGGAGATGAGGAATCGAAGCGTGGCGCTGGTGGGCTTGCTGGCGTTCGCCGTCGGGATCGGCGGGGCGCGGGCGGAGGACCATTTCCTGGTGATCGGGGGCGGGTATGCCCCGGAGGGCAATCAGGTCTCCCTGGAGAAGAACGTCCTGCTGTTCCGGACCTTGCTGGGGGAGTATTACCCCTCGGGCGTCGATCAGGATGTGTTCTTCAGCGACGGTGATGCCCCTGGCCGGGACCTGCAGTACCGCGAGCCGGAGGAGGCCCTGCCGCGGGTCAACCTCTTGCTGGCCCGGGTACTTCGGCAGACCGACGCGCTGGGCGAGTCCTACCGGTCGCACGCAATCTCGGGTGTCCGTGGGGCCTCGAACCGGGCGAACCTGGACCGCTGGTTTGCCGACACGGGTCGGACCTTGAAGGCCGGCGACCGGCTGCTTATCTACGTCACGGCCCACGGCGGTCACGGCAGCAAGGACGACCCGCTCAACACCATCCTCTATCTCTGGAACCAGGAGGAGGTGCACGTCAAGGATCTGGCCGGGATGCTCGAATCCATGCCGCGGGGTGTACGGGTCGTGCTGGTGATGGTCCAGTGCTATTCCGGCGGTTTCGCCGAACTGGCCTTCCGCGACGGTGACCGCAAAGAAGGGCCATCCGACCTGGACGTCTGCGGCTTCTTCGCCACCACCCACGACCGACCCGCCGCCGGCTGCACGCCCGACATCGACGAGGAAAACTATCACGAATACTCGTCGTACTTCTGGGAAGCCCTTCGCGGCCGGACCCGCACCGGAGAACCGATCCAACGCGACCCCGACCTCGACGGCGACGGTGCCGTCTCGTTTGCTGAGGCGCACGCCTACACCTTGCTCGAATCGATCACCGTCGATATCCCGGTGAAGACCTCCGACGCGTTCCTCCGGGCCGTCAGCCGGTCGTCGGGCCCGGGCCTGCTTTCGGCCGACTCGTCGTTCGAGGTCCTGCTGGCCGCCTCCTCGCCGACTAACCGCGCCGTGCTGGAGGGACTCTCGCAAGCCCTCGGCCTGTCCGGCCGCGACCGCGCCGCCGAGGCCCGCCGCAAGGCCGAGTCGTCGCAGGCCGCTCAGCGTCGGCTGGAACGCGAGCAGCGCGACCTCTCCCGCCAGCTCGGTCGTGCCGCCCGGCCAATCCAGAATGCCCTCTATGCCCGCTGGCCCGAGCTGAAGAACCGCTGGAATCCCCGTGTCGCCGACCTGCTGACGACCGAGTCCGAGGCGGTGGTCGAGGCGATCACGACCCACCCCGGCTATGCCCGATTCGAGCGCTTGCGGACGCAGCTAGCGGCGTCGGAGGAGCAGGCGCTCGACCAGGAGCGCACCTGGGTCAAGTGCCAGCGTCTGCTCCGCACGCTGGAGAACGTCGCGCTCGCGGTGAACCTCGCCCGCGTCACCGACCCGGATACCCACGCCCGTTACCGCCGCCTGCTCGCCTCGGAGGCCCAGGGTCTCGGCCCGTTGCCCGCCACTGCGGCCGTGCTCACAACGGCGCCGGGCGAGGGCGAGTGAAAAACCGTGGCCGGTGAGCCCTACGCGTCCGGCTCACCGGCTGGGCGTTCAGGGGACTGGCGTTCCGGGCGGGGCCACCTCGCAGGCCGCCAGGGCGTCCAGATCCGCGCGGCCCACCAGGAGGCGTTCCCCCCGCTGCCGGAGGATCCAGAACCTCCGACCGTCGATCGAGGGGATTGGTGCGGCAAGCAGGCACTCGCGGGCAAGCCCGTGGGCCTCAGCCTCGGAAATCCCCGGTTGGCCCGTCCGAGGGTCGATTTGCAGGGGGGCAACCAAGAGCCGGCAATTCTGATCGCCCCGGGCGCGGCTCAGGTAGGCGAGGATCAGGGAGCCGTCGGGTCGGCGTGCCACGACGGGGAAGTGCCGGTCGTCGGCCGAGGGGTCGAAGTCGTCCGGGCTCAGGGGGCCCGCCGCGACGATGGATGTCTCGTGCGCGTCGAGCTTCAGCCAGCAGAGGCGGAGGGGTGGCAGGAATTCGCCCTGACCCTTGGTCCAGGTCACTGTGGCGAGCAGATAGCCATCGAGCCGGGGGTCCGTTGGCCGGTAGATGTCGTGGAGCCGTGTCGGCTCCGGCCCGGCTCGCCAGCTCAGGCGGATCGGCCTGGGTTGTTGGATCGTGACGACCCGTTCGTTCTCCCCGACCCGCTCAAAATCGAGCCGGTAGAGATGGTTGTCGCCTGCGGCAAAGATCAAGCGGGCCAGGGTTCCCCCCAGCCAGCAAGGTGGCCCGGACGGGGTGATCGGAGTCGTCAGTTCATTGAGTATCTCGCCGTCGGGGAAAGACAGACGCACCAGGCGGTACCCCGACCAGAGCGCCGACGTTCCTTGACCGGCGAGGTCCGAGCTAAGGGCGACGACCTGTCGCCGTCCTTGTGAGTCGATCCAGGGCGAGAAGCTGGCCAGGCGAAGCTTCCGCCCGGGTTGCAGAGGCAGGTTTACGTCCGCCCAACTGCCCCGGCTACTGTCCCAGAGCCGCAAACCTTGCTCCCACTCGGGCGGCAGGGGAGGATCGACCCAGGCGAGTCGGCCCGACTGACGACACCGCAGCACCGGCGGCTCCGGGACGCTTTTCCCCACCAAGAGAACCGCACCACAAACGCCGAGCAGGCCAACGCGGCAGAACCTCTGCAAAGGCGAGCAGATCCGCTGTTGCATCGGTTGTTCTCCGATGGAATGACTTACTTTCCTTCGTCATAAAGCAAAGGGCCGAGACGGCTCAGGATGCGAAAGGATGTCGAGGCCAGATCTTAATTATTGAGATACAATTGACGATCTTGATGTCATCAGGAGAGTTGGTTCGGCTTCAGTCGGGCTGGAAACTCTTGAAGATTCGGGGTTTGTGACCGACAGCAGTCGGGCCTGCTCGCTTCGACATTGGCCGAAATCTGGGTGGAAGGCCCAACTGTGTCACTCCTAATGAGGACTAGTTGTCTTCAATGAATTCGCGAGGCAAGCTTGGTGCCAATTCACGAAAGTTAATGCACTACCTTGACGCAAGCCTAAGAAAAACAGGAGAAATCAGAGCCAGGACGCCGGTTAGAGTCGGGGCGTCTGGCCTACGTTCCAGGGCGGGCACGCAACAGAGGACTGGTGAAGAACAAGTTTTCTGTCGCGGCTCCCAAGATTCTTTCCGGAAATCTTGTATGCTGAAAGCTCATTTATTGCGAATGCTCTTTCCTCGAATGGACTGACTGACGCGAAAGTGGCCGATCGCTCCCCATTCGGAGTGGTTGCCCCGAGGTCGGCGACACCCGATTTCGCCCGACTCGGACCCCGGGTATGCCACCCGATCAGGGTCACACCTCCACGCGGTTCCGCATCCGTCGGTTCGACGCTCACCACAACAACGATTTCGTCGGCCCAACGAATTTATTCGGACTTAATTTTGGTCCTTTCCCGTGCTGGCGGAATTGGTGGGCTGGGGAACCCGGCCCCGACCCGCCACAGACCCATTACCCAATCGGGGTGGAAAGGTCCCGACAAAAAGGGAACATGATCCCAAACGAGTCTGTCCAGCGAGGTCCTCCACCGGTTGGCCGGGCCACGGCCTAAACTCTTCGAGGGTTGGGATTCCCATCCCGCCTCCGGGCCGCGAAAACCGTCGCGCTCACGAAACCTGGCCCGGGGTGGGGGGTTTCATAAGATGATTGGAGCGTTGCCGACGGCCCCCGGTCCGGCGACGCCTGCTCCGGTCTTCCCGAGGGAAGCATTGCGAAAGGACGACCCGCCCCATGATTCCGACCCCGATTCGCCAGTCTGCCTGTTTCGCCGGGCTTGTCGTGGCGCTGTCCCTTGTCCCACCAGTCCTTGCCCAGAACTCCAAAACCCCCACTGCCGCCCAGCGTGCCGAGGCGCAGGCGATCTACCTCGATCTCCAGCAGCTCGCCGCCGCCGTCCGTAGGGAGGCCGACAACCCGGCTCCCGAGTCCTCGGCCGACGAGCTCCTCGCCAGCCTTGGTCGGCCCGCGCGGACCGTGACGGCACCCCGCCTCACCCCGGCCGACCTCGACGCCATGATCCAGGCCGACCTCAAGGAGCAGAAGGTCGCCCCCGCCAGGCTCGTCGGCGACGAGGAGTTCGCCCGTCGCGCGTACCTCGACGTCACCGGGAAACTGCCCTCACCCGAGCAGATCTTCACCTTCGTCCGCAGCAAGGACCCGAAGAAGCGTTCCCGATTGATCGACGCCCTCCTCGCCAGCCCTGACTACGCCCGGAACTGGGCCCGCTACTGGCGCGACGTCGTGACCTACCGCGCCACGTTCGAGCAGATCCGCCTGGCCAATTATGACGTCTTCGAATCCTGGCTCACCGACCAGTTCGCCGCCAATCGTCCCTGGGACGAGATCGCCCGCGCCATGATCGCCGGCACGGGCAACAACGAGGACGAGGGTCGCGTCGGCCTGCAGATCGCCCACCAGGCCCAGCCGGTCGAGGTGGCCGGCGAGGTCTCGCGGATCTTCCTCGGCGTACAGATCGCCTGCGCCCAGTGCCACGACCATCCGACCGACCCCTGGAAGCGCGAGCAGTTTCACGAGTTCGCCGCCTTCTTCGCCGGCACGACCGCCCGCCGCAACGGCAAGGCCGGCATGGTCAGCGGCATCACCGTCGGCACCCGCCGCGGCCCGGCACGCTACTCCATGCCCGACCTGAAGGACCCCCAGAAGCAGATCCCCGTCGAGCCCCGCTTCTTCCTCGCCAGGTCGGACGCCAAGCTTCCGCCGCGACTCACCGCCCAGCAGCGCCGTGAGATCGCCGCCTCGCTCGTCACTGGCCAGGACAACGAGTGGTTCGCCAAGGCGTTCGTCAACCGCGTCTGGTATGCGTTGATCGGTGAAGCGTTCTACAACCCGATTGACGACCTCGGCCCCGCCCGAGACGCCGTGATGCCCGCGGTTCTCGACCGCCTCGCCTCCGAATGGGCCCAGGGCGGCTACGACATCCATTGGCTCTTCCGCACGATCCTCAATACCCGCACCTATCAGCGCCAGTACCGCTCAACCGACACCGCCTCCGGACGGACTCCGTTTGCCTCCAACTGCCCGAGCCGCCTCCGCGCCGACCAGATCCTTGACGCCCTCGGCCAGGCCCTCGGCTTCGATCCCGAGACCGCCGGCCGCAACCTCAACAGGCGACGCGCCGGCCAGCCCGCCGCTGCGGCCCTGCGAGCCGGCCGCCTCACCCCGCGCCGGCTGTTCAACTTCCTCTTCGGCGTCGATCCCTCGACCCCCAACGAGGACGTCCTCGGCACGATCCCCCAGACCCTCTTCCTGATGAACAGCCCGATGGTCAGCCAGGCGACCCGGCGCCGACTCGCAACACCATGCTCGGCCGGCTCCTCGACGAGAACCCCGACAACCTCGCCGCCCTGAACGCCCTCTACCTCCGCGTCCTGGCCCGCCGCCCGAACGAGGCCGAGGTCGAGACCTGCCCCGCTACCTCGCCACCGTCGGCGACCGCCGCGAGGCCTTCGAGGACATCCTCTGGGCGTTGATCAACTCCACCGAATTCATCAGCCGACGCTGATCCCCTGACATTATTTCCCGAAATCTCCGGCGTGATGTTCACGCCTTGGCACAAAGGACCGAACGGCGATGACCGACAAGACGATCGTCAAGGTGGCGATGGACGGCCGCGGCGTGATCGGACGCCGCGGGTTCCTCAGGTCGCTCGGCCTTGGCGCGGCGGGCTTCGGGGCGTTGAGCTTCACCGACCTGATGGCTGTTCACGCCGACGACCTCCGCAAGAAGCGGATGGCCTGCATCCTCCTCTGGATGCAGGGCGGTCCCAGCCAGTTCGAGACCTGGGACCCCAAGCCCGGCCACCCCAACGGCGGCGAGACCAGGGCGATTGAAACCGCCGTCCCCGGCATCCAGGTCGCCCAGGGCTGGGAGAAGACGGCCGCGGTGATGAAGGACATCGCCTTGATCCGCTCGATGACCAACCGCGAGGGCAACCACCAGCGCGCCACCTACCAGCTCCACACCGGCTACGCCCCCACCGGCACCGTCAAGCACCCCAACTTCGGCTGCAACGTCGCCGCCGAGCTCGGCCCCGACGACTTCGACCTCCCCCACATGGTCGCCATCGGCGGCCCGACCATCGGCGCCGGCCTGCTGGGCGTTTCCTATGAGCCCTTCCTCGTCCAGAATCCGCTCCAGCCGCCGGCCAACGTCACCCTCCCCACCGGCCCCGACCGCTTCGCCCGCCGCCTCGGCCTGCTCACCGCCCTCGAACGCAACGGCTTCGCCCGCTCCGGCGGCTCCGATCGCGTCAAGGACCACCAGGCCCTCTACAAGCAGACCTCCGGCATGGTCCTCTCCCCCCGGATGAAGACCTTCGACCTCGATGCCGAGGACTCCTCCCTCCGCGACGCCTACGGCCGCAACCCCTTCGGCCAGGGCTGCCTGCTCGCCCGCCGCCTGGTCGAGTCCGGCGTCACCTTCGTCGAGGTCCGCTCGGGCGGCTGGGACACCCACCAGGACAACCACGACCGCGTCGGCACCCTCGCCTCCACCGTCGATCCCGCCTTCGCCACCCTCATCACCGACCTCAAATCCCGCGGCCTCCACGACCGCACCCTCGTCATCTGGATGGGCGAGTTCGGCCGCACCCCCAAGATCAACCCCCGCGCCGGCCGCGACCACTTCCCCCGCGTCTTCTCCGTCGCCCTCTCCGGCTGCGGCGTGAAGGGCGGCCAGGCCCTCGGCTCCTCCTCCCCCGACGGCACCGAGATCCACGACCGCCCCGTCGCCGTCAACGACCTGCTGACCACCTTCTGCCACGCCCTGAAGATCGACCCCACCAAGGAAAACCTGAGCCCCGTCGGCCGGCCGATCAAGATCGTGGACGGGGGGGCGGCGGTCAAGGAACTGTTCGCCTGACGATCAGAGAACTCAGGGAGGTGTGGCCGGGGCCAAGCGCGTCTTCGAGCGTGCCCTGGAGTGTCGACCACCCACCGGGGCACGCTCGAAGACGCGCTTTGCCCCGCTACCCGTCGAGATGCTCAGCCCGAGATGCGTGGCGTTGCGGCTCGACCTGCATGGCCTCTGATCCAAGGTGCCGGGAAACCAAGCTCTTCCAGCACGAGAGCCTTGATCAGCACGTTCAGTCTGTCTATCGCATAGAACAAGTCGTCGCCCTCGAAATTCTTGGTCCCTACGTGCCGGTTCGCGACATACGCCATCGTGTTCAGTACGTTGAGTCCGAAGGCCTTCAGATCACCGGCCACGTAAGGTTCAAGGATGTCCCGCTTGTCGTCCAGAACCTCAAAGAATCGGAGCGGGAACTCAAGGTCACTCACCGCCGGCAACGCCGGTGCGACTACTTGCAGTTCCTCTTCTGAGTAATGCCTCGAAAGTGAGTCCTTGATCGCCGCAACCGCAAGTTCGCCCCGTTTGGTAGCCCCATACTTTGCAGTCAGCAACAGGGAAAGTGCAGTAGTGACACGCTGGAACTTGTTTTCGAGGAACGCCGGAGGGGCGTACAAATAGGAAAAGTACACAATACAGAATTCTTTATATTTTTTTGCAAACTCAAACCACTGAGGAATGATCTCAACCCCCGCCTTCGTCGCCTCATGATACTCGAAGAGCATCTCTCTGGAGCGGATTCGTGCCTTGTCGGAGCGGTAGATGGGCTTGTAGATCAAGTTGTAGTGAGGCGGGAACTTCTTAGACTCCTCGTCGGCGCCTTCCGGCACGGTCCCCGTGAATCTAATCTCCTCTACTCCATTTGGCGTGTTGGTTGCCAACGTCACCAAGTCTTGGAGTGGCCTCACGTACATGGACAGTAGGTCATGAACCGTGAGGGCTTGGATGTGCTCAACGAAGAAGTGAGCGTTTTCCCAAAGTTTGTACTCGTGCAGGCTCTCGCTTGAATGCCAGGAATAACCCAAGGTCAGCGACTTCCCATCAAGCTCGATTTCGATAGCCTTCGGTAATTTGTAAGCCACGCTAAACTCGTTAGTGCTGCCCTTGGCGAATGTCTGCTGCTGAATGCCTCTCCAACCGAGCCAGTCTCTCAGGTCGGTTATTGAAATTTGGACCGTGCCGAAGTCGTCTGATGCCAGCGGCAGATGCGAATCCCCAATTATCGCTAGATTTGAGAAGATAACTTCCGTGGCCGTGCGTGAAGTCCCCATGCTTCTGGATTTCATGTAACTATTGTACAGTGTGACATATTTCCCATACGGACTTCTGTTGACTTCACCATGAATGACGGGAAAGTGTTCGCTCCCGAAGAACCAACTTTCGGAGAAGCTACCCATCAGAGACAGCAGAATCCCCTCCTCGCTATAGCGAAGGGTCCCGCTGACCTCCTTCGAAGGCTCTTCCGGAAGATACCAAATGCCGACGGAATCGAAATATTCCACTGCGTTGCCCCATATTAAGCCGCGAACGGATAGGACTCGCCGTAGATCAGTTCCGGTCGTAGTCCTCTCGTAGGGGCGAGGCCATGACTCTCGGCGGTGAAGTATAACGACCCTTCCTTGATCCACTGGTTCATGAGGGACAAGACGAGGTCGGAGGCAATATCAGAGAGAGCACAACAGATCACGAGTTCCTCGATACTCCCAGGGTCAGAAACCGAGCCACCGAAGCGATCCAGCCACACTTGGATCTCGACATTCGGCTCAGTAGGCTCGTGCTGGATGATCCTGATACCACGCCGCTTCATCTGCGAGAAGGCACTAAAAATGGGGTTACCGTCCTGGATTGAGGGCGAACCCGTACTTAACCAAGGGTATTTCCAGCGGCCAGCAACCCGTTCAGAAGGAACAGTTCTGGACCAGAGACGTTCCCAGTGTTCCACGGACAATTTGTACTGCTCGGGATCACTCAAAAAGTTCGGGTAAAGGTGCTGGGCCACGGAATCGATCCTCCGGTCACTCTGGGTCGGGAATGAAGGCTAAGCCCTTGTGGACTTCAACATCAACCCGTCTGCCATCTTTTCTGGGCGGCTGCGGATAGGATTTCCTGGTGGTCGAATCGGCACCACCTACTCTTGAGACTCGCTCCATAAACCGGCGGGTCTGTTCAAAGCCGTCCCTTCTCATCTCCGCTTCCCTATCAGTAAGTCTACCTCTCAGCCGCTCCAACATCGAGAGCCCCTCTCCAAGCGTCAGTGGGTCTTCTCTCGCCCAAGGTTCGGATTCCTCGATACCTCCCCCTTGAGCTTGTAAACGTCCTCGATGATCCATCTGTGTTGGTTCAGTGTAAAATGGAGAAACGGGTCCGCGCCGCAAGCTGGCCAGTAAGCGCAAGAATCTTGGCTCCCGGGTCGCGTCCCCGCGTTGCCCTGTCCTCCACCTGTGCCATCCTGAGTGTAGCCGAGATCACAACCGGGGGCAATCGGCGGTGTGGCCGGGGCAAAGCGAGTCTTCGAGCGTGCCCCGGAACGTCATTGGCCCTGAGCCGCAGTGACGGCGGGTGGCACAGTTGGCCCTGTCTGGGTGCCACTGGCGGCTTGCCCGCCAGGACTCCGATCGGTAGAAAACACGGGCGGACAAGCCACGAGTCACAAGCGACATCCGCGGGCCCGAGGGTCGGGGGTCCGGCGATGGCCTTCCTTCTGACGATCACCGACGAGGCCGAGGCGCAACTGCGGGCCCTCTCCGCCCGCGAGCGGCGAACCGTCGAGGCCGCGGTCCTGGTCCGGCTCCGCGATCAGCCGACGACGCCCACCCGGGCCATCAAGCGACTCCGGCCCAATCCGTTCGCTGAGTATGAGCTGAGGGTCGGCGACCTCCGCGTTCTGTATAATGTCGAGGGCGACGAGGTCGTTCTCTTGATCGTCGGGCGGAAGGTCGGCAACACCCTGGTCGTCGGAGGCGAGGAGTTCCATGAGCATCAAGCGGATCCCCCTGAGCCGGCTGGAGGCGGACCCCCAGGGGACGCTCCGTGAGTGCCTCGAAACGGGCCAGGCGCTGGTCGTTGAGCTACCCGATCACCGCCTGGTCGCGATCCAGGGCCTGGAGCCGGACGACGACGACGACCTCGTCGATCGGCTGCTGGAGTCGAACCCATCGTTCCGCGCCCTGGTCGAGAAGTCGAAGGCCAGCCCGCGGCGTCCGTTCCCGAGCCCTCCCGACGCCTGACCGCGGCGGGTGGCTGGGGTCCGTCCTCGGACCCCGGTTCCTCCCCGTGTATCTCCGACGGACCCCAGCCACCCCGTCGCATCAACAGGCTTCCCCCGAGGCCAATCCCATGGAACAAGCGTTGCCGTTTGCCGAGGTGCTGGAGGCGGTGGACCGGCTCTCGGCCGAAGAGCAAGAGACCCTGGTCGCCATCGTCCGCCGTCGCATGGCCGAACGGGGACGCCAGCGCGTGGCCTCCGAGGTCGAGGAGGCGCGGCGCGAGTTCGCGGAGGGACGCTGCCGGCCGGCGACGCCGGAGGATCGGATCGACGAGATCCTGTCGTGAGACGCGAGCGGCTGTGACGGGTGGCTGGGGTCCGTCCTCGGCCCCCGGTTCCTCCCGCGGAATCCCCGGGGTCCGAAGACGGACCCCGGCTAGCCGTCGTCGGGCAACCCAGCGGAGACCGTGTCGGATGGCCCTGAAGAAAACCCGCCGCGTGACCCTCGGTCGTCACCTCGGGCGCGTGAAGAATCCGATCCGCGAGTTGATCAATGTCGCCTTGATCGTGATGGGAATCCTCTCAGCCGGCATGGGACTGCGGGGGTTCCTCTTCTCCAGCGACTTCATCGACGGCGGCGTGACGGGCATCTCGATGCTCGTCGCGAAGGCCACCGGCTGGCCGCTCGCGGCCTTGCTGCCGCTCATCAACCTGCCGTTCATCGCGCTCGGCTATCGCCAGATCGGCGGGGCGTTCGCCGTGCGGAGCACCCTGGCGATCGCGGGCCTGGCCCTGGCGCTGGCGACGATCCGCTACCCGGACGTCACGAAGGACCTGGTGCTCACGGCTGTCTTCGGGGGTTTCTTCATCGGGGCCGGCATCGGCCTGGCGATCCGCGGCGGGGCCGTGCTCGACGGCACCGACATCGTCGCCCTGCTGATCAGCAAGCGCAGCGACCTCCTGAGGGTCGGCGACGTCATCCTCGGCCTCAACGTCCTGATCTTCACGGTGGCTATCTTCGTCCTGGGCGTCGAGGAGGCCCTTTACTCGATCCTCGCCTACGTCGCCGCGGCGAAGACGCTCGACTTCATCATCCACGGCATCGAGCAGTTCACGGCCATCACGATCGTCTCGGCCCGCAGCGCCGCGATCCGCGAGCGGATCACGAAGGAGCTGGGCCGCGGCGTGACGGTCCTCCTCGGCCGCGGCGGCCTGACCGGCGCCGAGCAGGAGATCCTCTACTGCGTCGTGACCCGCCTGGAGATCGGCAAGATCAAGGCGATCGCCCGCCAGCTCGACGCCTCGGCCTTCGTCGTCACCAGCCCCCTGGCCGACGCCGAAGGGGGATTGCTCAAGAGGTCGCGAATGGAGGGACACTAGCGGTTGGCGTCAGGGCCGGCGGTCGAGCAGGCCCTCGGCGGCGCGGACAACGTCGTCGGAGTCCAGCTCGCGCATGCAACGGTGGACGGGTGGCATACCCACGTCCTCGTGGGCATGAGCAAGTGTCACAGCCAGGGAAACATGCCCACGAGGACGTGGGCATGCCACCCGACCCAGTTCCTCCCGCGGAATCTCCGGGGTCCGAGGACAGACCCCAGTTACCCCGTCTGTCTGGGTACAACGATGATCAGGAAGCGTCCCTTGTCGGAGGAAGCCCGGCCATGGCGCAGACCGTGACGATTGACGTGGAGATGCCCGAGGACCTGGCGCGGCTCCACCTTCCCGCGGGGGTGGAGCCCCGGTTGCAGGCCCTGCTCGATCGACAGGACCGAGGTCAGTCGCTCACCGATTCCGAGCGCCAGGAGGCCGAAGGGCTGGTGAACCTGGCCGAGTTGCTGACCCTGCTCCGCCTCCGCGCCGAGCGAACAGCGGGTGACCCTGCCAGGCCCCGAGGGCGCGGATTTTCCGGCGCCGCCGCGGTATGGTGAGGGGAACTCCCTCGGATGAGGAGCCCGACTCCCCACGCTCGGGTTCGGCCCGAGGTCCATCGAGGACGCCGGAGGCCCGGCCATGTCCGATCAGCGACGCGAATCGAGGAACGAGCCGGAACCGTCGGATCAGGTCTCCGCCCGCGTGCAGATCCGGATCGGGGGCGCCGACGTCGCCTTCACGCTCACGGTCCCGACCGCGCCCGTCGGCCCCGAGGCGCTGCTGCCGATCGCGCGCGGCCTGGCTGAGACGGCCGAGAACGTCGCGGTCGAGGCCGTGCGGCGGGCGGGTCGGGCGATCTCCTGCCGCAAGGGCTGCGGCGCCTGCTGCCGGCAGCTCGTGCCCATCTCCCCCCTGGAAGCCCATCGGCTCGCCGACCTCGTCGCGACGCTCCCCGAGCCGCGGCGGTCGGAGGTCCGGGCCCGCTTCGACGAGGCGATCCGACGGCTCGGCGAGGTCGGGATGCTCGACGGGCTCCGCGACCCGGAATCGATCCCGGTGGAGGACCGCAAGCGGTTCGTCCTCGACTACTTCCACCAGGGCATCCCTTGCCCCTTCCTGGAGGACGAGTCCTGCTCGATCCATCCCGAGCGGCCGCTCGTCTGCCGGGAGTACCTCGTCACCTCGCCGGCCGAGAACTGCCGGGACCCGTCCCCCGAGACCATCGATCGGGTCAAGATCCCCCTGAAACTCTCTGGCGCTCTGCGGCAGCTCGCCGGCGGGTCAATGTGGGTCCCCCTGGTCTTATCTCTGGAATATGCCGGGTCCCATCCTCTCCCGACCCAGGACCGCCCTGGCCCCGAGTGGGTCCAGGATCTCTTCCGGCTCGTCTCCGGCCGCGACATCCCCCCGCCGCCCGGAGACCTCGGGGCGGACGGACACGACGGCACGGGGGGCGTCCCCGGGCTCATGTAGCCCGGGTCGGGTGGCATGTCCACGAGGACGTCGGCATGAGCAAGTGTCGCTGCCAGGCGAAACCGACCCACGTCTTCGTGGGCCTGCTACCCGGCTACGCTCAATTCAGGCCGTCGCGGCCTCGGAATTCGTCCGACGTCGCCACGCGATGGCGAGGCCCAGCACGCAGGCGAGGCCGCAGCCGATCAGGCTGGGAGGTTCAGGAACGAGCGACAGCGTGTCCACGACGCCGAGGGTGGTGCTTTGGCCCTGGGTAATGACGAGCAAGTGGTTCTGGAAGTTATTCAGGTGGAGGCTTGACGGAAGGCTCGTCGAATCGAACGGGCCAGGATGGAAGTAGTCCACAAAACTGTAAAGCTCCAGAGACAAGGACTCGACGTCCGAGCTTTGTGAGTCCTGCTGGGAGAAGATCGCGAACAGCCCGTCCCGTGGCAGACTGCTTGCACTAAATCTTTAATTGTTTTCATCATTGATAATGCTGTAGTCCTGATACACGGGGGACGCGTCTCCCGGCTGAGATCCCACCATACGTCGTGTCACCTGCGGAGTCGTGGACCGTCGCGGTCAAAGTCAGCGTGTGGCTGGTATCGGGGGTATAGTACGCAGAGCCTCCGAGAGCAGAAGTCTGGACCATGTCGGTGCTGAAGCGGATCTGGCCGGAGAACGTGACCGAAGGCGTGGACAGGAGATGCCCGGTGAAGTCGTAGGAGGTGAGATGCTCCGCCTGCGCCCGGTTCGCCGATCCGAGTCCCAACCCCAGCACCAACACCACGAACACGAACCGCTTCGCTCGAGGGCGCGTCATGAAGTCCTCCTTCGATCTGAACGCCTCACTCAGGGGAATTCTCGGGGGGAGTTGGAGAGATGTGGGGGGATGCTGGCCTCCACGCACTCTTTTGAGGGATTTCGGTGCGCGGGTCAAGGCGAATCTGACAGGACTACCGAATTCATAGTCTCATGACAAAGTCAATTGATTGCGTCGTGTTGGCATCACTCCGAGGGGGTGTTCCCGAACTTCTTCGGGTACAATGAAGCGATGGAGCCGTCCCTTGCTGGAGGATGCCCGGCCAGGCCAGGGCGCCGATGGTGACGACCCGGTTCGCAACGACGTCCTTGCGACGTTTCTGCGTTACTTGAAGATGAGCAGAGAAGATGCCAGTCGATCTGAGCGTGGCGTGGGAGCACCATCGGCGAGGCGATCTCGAGCGGGCCGCTCGGGAGTATGAGGCGGCCCTCGCGGAGGACCCCGACCGGTCGGAGGCCCTTTATCTTCTGGGCGTGGTGGGGCTCCAGCGCGGGGAACCCGGGCGTGCCGCCACGCTGCTTGAGCGGGCGGTTGCGGTCCGACCCGAGGTCGCCGACTACCACGCCGGTCTGGCCGAGGCATACCGGGCCCTCGGGCAGCTCGACCGTGCCATCGGCGGCTGTCGGGACGCGCTGCGGCTCCGGCCGGAGAGTCCCGAGATCCTCTGCAATCTCGGGGCCTTGCTGGTGGATCGCGGCGAGATCGACGCCGGGATCGACTCCTTCCGCGACGCACTGCGGTTCCGGCCTGGCTTTCCCGCGGCTCACAACAACCTGGGCCATGCGCTGCGGCGGAAGGGCGAGACGGAGGCCGCCCTGGAGCATTTCCGCGCCGCGGTGCGTGCCAACCCCGCGGCGGCCGAGGCTCACAGCAATCTCGGGACGATCCTCCTGGAACAGGGTCAGGCGAGCGAGGCGCTGGATCATTGCCGGGAGGCCGTGCGGCTCCAGACTGGCTCACCGGCCGCTCGCGTGAATCTGGGCAACGTCCTCCACCTCCTCGGCCGGCTCGACGAAGCAGAGGCGTGCTTCCGCGAGGCGATCCGGAGCCGGCCGGATCTGGCCGCCGCTCACGCGGGACTGGCGGGAGTGCTGGAGCAGCTCGGCGATCTCGAGCCGGCGCTGGCGACCCTCCGCGAGGCCCTTCGGCTCGACCCCCGGCACACCGGCGCGCTCGCGCGGCTGGCGACCCGGCTGCGCGACACGCTCCCCGAGGCCGAACAGACCGCAATCGAACGCCTGCTAGCCGAGCCTGGTCTGTCCCCGGATCAGCGTGAGCCGCTGCTTTTCGGCCTGGCTCACGTGCTCGACGCCCGCGGCGAGTTCGACCGGGCCGCCGGGTTCGCCCGACAGGCCAACGCGCTGCAACGCGCCGGGTTCCAGAGGCGGGGCCGCGGCTACGACCCCGCGACGCACACGCAGTTCGTGGACCAGATCCTGGCCGGGTTCACGCCCGACTTCTTCGCGAGGGTCCGAGGTTGGGGGCTGGATTCGGAACGGCCGGTCTTCGTCGTCGGCATGCCAAGGTCGGGCACTTCCCTCATCGAGCAAATCCTGGCAAGCCACCCGCGCGTCTTCGGGGCGGGCGAACTGCGGCTGGCGAGGGAGACGTTCGAGGCATGGCTTGCACAGTCGCCCTCAGCCGGAACCCTCCAGGAGCGCCTGGAACGCCTTGACCGGGACGCCTTGCGGGGCCTGGCCCGTCAGCACCTCGACGCCCTGGCGTCGCGGAATCCCGGGGCGGAGCGCGTCGTGGACAAGATGCCGGAAAACACGTTGTATCTGGGCTTGATCGCCGCGATGTTCCCACACGCCACGGTGATCCACTGCCGTCGCGATCCGCGTGATGTGGCCCTGTCCTGCTGGATCACCAACTTCGGGCAGGTCCGCTGGGCCTGCGACCCCGACCACATCGCCTCGCGAATCGAGGAACATCGGCGCATCATCGATCACTGGCGTCAGGTGCTGCCGCTCCCGATCCGGGAGGTTGACTACGAGGCGGTGGTGGCCCGCCCGGAGGAAGTGTCGCGGGAACTGGTGGCCTGGTGCGGCCTTCCCTGGGACCCGGCCTGCCTGGAGTTTCACAAAACACGCCGGGCCGTGCGAACCGCGAGCACCGCGCAGGTCCGGCAGCCCATCTACCGCAGCGCGGTGGGCCGCTGGAAGCACTACGAACGATCGCTGGCCCCGCTCTTTTCGAGGCTGGTCGCGGCGAGTTCTCGAAGCGCCTCGACGTCTCCCGATTCGGAACGTGGATGACCCGGCCACCCAGGCGGCGCCAGTGGGCCGGGTCCGTGAGAGTGACGGGTCAGGCGCGGCTCGACCGGAACCGGTCCGCCTTGCGACTCCGGGCGTGGCCCAGCTCGAGGAGCGCTCCGAGGCCCAGCATCGCGAGGCTCGTCGGCTCGGGAACCGCGTTGATGGTGAATGGCAGGGGCCCCCCGATGGGTAGCGGCACCAGGTTGAAGCCGGTGTCGGTGTCGGCGTAGGTGGTGGCGACGGGGTTGAACTGGATGAATCCGCTGCCCGCGGAGGTGGCCTGGAGCTGGAACGAATAATACAGGCCGTTGGCGTTGATGGCTGCGGAGGAGGTGGGGGTCGAATCGCTGAATTTGCCCGTCGTGTTGTCGGGATTCAAGGAGGAAAGACTGTTGAAATTGGACGTCTGCGATGCGGGAGTGGCGATGAATATTTCTCCAGGGGTCAGCCCGGAGCTGTTCGCGGCGTCGGGGATGGGAGTAAAGTTGCTTGAGGGGAACAGCACCTCGGAATTCAGGACGAAGATGAAGTCGGAGCCGACAGCGAGCCCCTGAAGCGACACGTCGATCTCCACGGTCTGCCCCACCGTCAGGTGGGACAGGTCGTTCGGCGATGAGAGTGTGAGTGGCGGGTCGGCGTTGGCTGACGGTGTCAGAGCCGCCAGGGTGGAAAGCATCAAGGCGAATCTCACAAATCGAAATATAGCGTAGTTCTTTGTGGCCTAATCTTCCCAAATCAGCATCCTGAGGTGTGGCGACATCGGGCGATTGTACCACTGGAGATCGGACCCATTTCTATTCAATTCTTCCGAATCGCACACCGATTATCCCGAACCCGCGACGCGAGATCGTTGAGAAACCCTCATCACTCGATCCGCCAGGTGGCGCCGGATACTTGTCGTCGCTTTGAGGTCCCGGCGAGTGACTGGAGTCCGGGATGGTTTCTGCCGACCCTTGCGCATGTCCTGAAGGCCCTGTTCCTTCCCTCAATCACGCCAAGTTCGAGGTCAGGCGACGACTGACCCTCTCCCGTGATCGGCGTCGCCACCCGAGGTCCCGGACGCGACCACTCGGCCTCGGCCACAACGAATCCGCTTCGGACGATGGCGGAGCAAGGAGGGAGTCAACGCGGCCACCCGCCCGGGGTTCGACGACGGCCTCCCGGTCACCCGACCAGCACTCAACCGACCGCTGCTGATTTTTCGGGTGATCCGGCGCCCGGCCCGTTATACTCCGTCCGCTCCCTCACCTCGGGGATACCGGCGATGGCGCCGGGGACGGGAAGCGGGGGTGAGGGGTGTGGTGTAGGGAAGTCCGAAGGAACCTCGGGAGAGGAGTCTGTCCGATGGCGAGCGACGGGCGCGGGGTCGGGGCGACGATCGGCCGGGGGTGGCGGATCGTGGGTGGGCTGTCGATGAACCTGGCGCTGGGATCGCTCTATGCGTGGAGCGTGTTCGTGGCGCCGCTGGAGGAGCGGTTCGGTTGGAAGCGGACGCAGACCTCCACGGTCTTCACGATCGCGGTCGTCACCTTCGCGCTGGCGTTCGTGCTGGCCGGGAGGATTCAAGACCGACTGGGGCCGCTGCCGGTCTCGCTCATCGGGGGGTGGCTGGTGAGTCTGGGATTCTTCATGTGTTCATTCACGGAGAGCCTGGGCTGGCTGTACTTCTGGTTCGGGATGGTGGTGGGGGCGGGCAACGGCTTCGGCTACGCGACGCCGATCCCGGTGATGGCGAAGTGGTTCCCCGACCATCGCGGCCTGGCGGTTGGCCTGGCAGTGGCTGGCTACGGCGGCGGCTCCGCGATCTTCGGGCCGTTGTGCTCGAGCCTGCTGATCCCGAGCTACGGCCTGGCCGCGACCTTCCGCATTCTGGGCGGGGTCTTCCTGGTGATGACGACCGTCGGCGCCTTGCTGCTGCGGAACCCGCCGGCCGGGTACCGGCCCGAGGGCTGGGTCCCGACGCCGCCGACGGCGCGGGTTGGGGCGACGACGCACGAGTTCACGCCGGGCGAGATGCTGAGGACGCCGACATTCCCCCTGATGTGGGTGGCCTATGCGCTGGGCGGCTCGTCGGGCCTGATGGTCATCAGCCAGCTCGTGCCGTTTGCGAAGGAGAAAGGGATCGACGCCGGCACCGCCGGCGCGGCGATGCTCGTCGGCGCGGTGGGCAACGTCGCGGGGCGGACGCTCTCGGGCTGGATGTCGGACCGGATCGGCCGCCTGAACGTTTTGCGGCTGATGATCGGCCTCTCGATCGTGACGATGCCGCTGCTCTACTCACTCGGCGGTAGCATGGCGGGCCTCTTCGCGATGGTCTTCGTGATCTACTGGTGCTTCGGCACCCAGCTCTCGGTGAACGCCTCGACATCGGCCGACTTCTGGGGAACCCGCAACGCCGGCCTGAACTACGGCCTGCTCTACACGGCCTACGGCGTCGCCGGTGTGATCGGGCCTCGGCTCGGGTCGAGCGTCTTCGATCGCTACCACAGCTACCGCATCGCCTTCGACGCCGCGGCCGTGCTGGCGGCCGTCGCCTTGATCTGCGAACTGCTGGCGCGGCGGCCGTCGCCGCCGGTCCCCGCCGTGCTCCGGGCCGCGGAGCGGGTCGCCACCGCATGAAGCCGCGTGGAGACCGGACGACATTTCCTCCAGCCCACACGCGGAGGAAGCCGCGGTGACGGTTTGCGTCGAGACACCTCCGAGAAGTCGCGCACGGCCACCACCCACCAAGCGGGCCAGCGTGCCGCCGTGGTCCCACATCCCGGAGTACGCCGTCGCGGTCGCGACGACCTTGGCACCGGCCACAACCGGGAATCGGTTGCGGACCGGAATCGGGAAGGTTGGCGCGGCTTGCCGCTGGCATCAAAGTTGCTTCTCAGGGGCAAGTCTCCATGCCGCTTGCGTGATGGGGGCAACGGCGGTCAGAATGCTCCTGGCTCGGCTCCGGCCCCGGCCCCGTGCTCGGGGCCATCTCACCGTCGGAGGGCACGACCGATGGCATCCCGTGTCTGCGAAGCCGACGAACTGGTGCTCAACCTCGTGGGGGAGAAGGTCGCCCTGGGACCGCTCCGGCGCGACCTGATGACGCTGTATCATCGCTGGGATAACGACTTCGCGGTCAACTTCCCGCTTGCGGAGTTCGCGCCGCAGAGTCGCGAGGCGACGGAGGCCTGGTACGAGCAGGCGAGCAAGGGCGACCTCGAAAACCGGGTGGGGTTCACCATCTACGAGCGGACGAACCTGACCCCGATCGGGACGCTGAACCTGCACATGATCGACCACCTCCACCGGACGGCCTACCTGGGGATCGCCCTCGGCGACAAGGAATGCTGGGGACGCGGCTACGGGACCGAGGCCGTTCGGCTGGGTCTCGGCTACGCCTTCGGGGCGCTGAGCCTGCACAGCGTCCGCCTGACCGTCTATAGCTTCAACGACCGCGGCATCGGGGCGTTCACCCGCGCCGGGTTCCAGCCCATCGGTCGCTGGCGCGAGGCGATCCGCTTCGCCGGACGCGCCTATGACATCCTCTACATGGACTGCCTGGACACCGAGTTCACGGGACCTCGGTGCGACGGCTTCCTGCCGACCCCTTGAGGGCCGGTTGCCCGGAGCCGTGAGCCTCGCGACGGCTTCGTCCGCTTGCCCCCGTGGAGGCCGGGTCCATGTCCCCTTGTCCCGCTCCCGCGTTTCGGATTGCCAGCCGCCGACGGCCCGTCTTCCCGATGTTCGGCCGCCTCCTCGCGTTCCTGGCGGTCATCCTGCCGAACGCCGCGTCCGCTCAGGGACTGGCGCCCGAGGAGCGTCGCATCGCAAACTTCGTCGAGGACCTCCGAGAGGAACCGATCGCGTTCCTCGAACGGGTCGTCAACATCGAGAGCGCCACCCAGAACCTCGCCGGGGTGCGAAAGGCCGGGGCGGTCTTCCGCGCCGAGTTCGACCGGCTCGGGTTCGAGACGCGCTGGGAGGAGTTGCCCCCGGAGATGCACCGGGCGGGGCACCTCATCGCCGAGAAAAAGGGCACGCTGGGCAAGCGGCTGCTCCTCATCGGGCACCTCGACACGGTGCTGGAAGGCCGCCATTTCGTGCGACAGGGCTCGAGGGCGACCGGTTCGGGCGCCCTCGACATGAAGGGCGGGGACGTCATCCTCCTGTTCGCGCTCAAGGCCCTCGACAGCATCGGTTCGCTCGACGAACGCCGCCTTCTCGTCATCCTGACGGGCGACGAGGAGGACCCCGGCTTGCCGATCGAGCGGAGCCGGCGAGCCCTCAGCGAATCGGCGCGTCGGAGCGATGCCGCGCTCGCCTTCGAGAACGCCATCGAGGACACCGCCACCGTGGCACGCCGCGGCGCCTCCACCTGGGAGCTGCGTGTCTCCGCCCGGACCGGCCACTCCTCCCGGATCTTCACCGAGGAGCAGGGCAGCGGTGCCATCTTCGAGGCCGCCCGCATCCTCGACGCCTTCCGCCGTGAGGTGCCGGAGAACGACCTGACGATCAACCCCGGTGTCCTGCTGGGCGGCTCAACGGCCCGGTATGACGGCCTGGCCAAAAGTGGTCACGCCTCGGGCAAGCTCAACGTGATCCCGGGCCGGGTGATCGTCGCAGGCGACCTCCGATTCCTCTCCGAGGCTCAGAAGCGACAGGCCCGCGAGCGGATGCGCACGATCGTCGGCCGCGGCCTGCCGCGAACGGAGGCAACTCTCACCTTCGCCGACGAATACCCCGCCATGGCTCCCACGGATGGAAACCACCGTCTCCTCGACGCCCTGGACCGCGCGAGCCGGGACCTCGACCTCGGCGGTCTGACGGCCCTCGACCCCGGCCGCCGCGGTGCCGGCGACATCTCGTTCGTCGCCCCGATGATCGACGGCCTCGACGGTCTGGGTGTGAGGGGGGAGGGGGCCCATACCCCGGAGGAGTGGGTGGATCTCGATTCCCTCCACCCCCAGATCAAGCGCGTCGCCTTGCTGATCCACCGGCTCACTCACCCCGGAATCCCGCCGGACGGATGACCACGTTGGCCCTCCTTCCCCCATCTCTCGCAACACCTTGATCGGCGAAGGAATGGGTGCCATCGGAGTGACGCCAATGGCGTCATCAGGAGAGTCGGACCGACTCCCCCGGCATCGGCTCGGGCTTGTTCGAGAGGGCCAACCGCGTGACTTCGCTAGACTGATTGCGATTTTCACGCTCTTTTGCCTCAGACAACTGGCTCGGATGATGTCCTCGCCACCCGTCGCCGAGCTACCCCCTGATCCTGGGGACGAAAAGAGATGAGCACGTCCATTGACGGACGCGAACTCTCGTTCTAGTATTGTGAGCCAAGGATCTTCTCGTGATGGGAAGGCCAAGTTGGTCGTGAAAGGCCCCGTCCGTACGCTTGCGTGCGCGGACGGGGCCTTTTTTATTGCCCCATTCGCCGAGCAAGAGGCTTCCACCAGGAGAAGGCTGTCCAAAATGTGGCACAACCTACGACATGCGTTCAAAAATGTCCGATCCCGACGATCGCGACCGCAGCGATCCCCTCGCGGAGCACCTCGCAAAGTTGGCCTTCAAGGTCGGGCGAATCATCGAGCAGCTTGAAAACCGGACCTTGCTGAACGGTACCGACGAACTCAACGCGGCGATCCCGGCCTCGATGCAGAACCTCAGCGAGTACATGGTGGGGACCGTGCTCGTCAACGTGGTCCTCATGGAGTCGAACGGCCGCTTCGATGCCGACACCGAGACCTGGACCGCCGGCCAGATCGCCAGGGTCAAGAGCGAGATCAACGAGGGACTCGGGTGGTGGGAGAGCCTCAACGCCAAGATGACCAACGGCCACCAGGATTTACACTTCATCACCGATTTTACCTACGCCAATTCCCCCGTCCCCACCCGATACGAGCCGATCAATCGGCCGCATACAGATGAGAATTTGTGGATTGATGACTTCCTCTCGGCGGTCGGATACAACTCGGCTTACGACTACCGGGTCGACGTGGCCCGCTACGACAATGCTCGCCGCAGCGCCGTGAAGACCGACTGGGTGACGACCGTCTTCGTCGTCAACTCCGATCACGACAAGGATGGGGCGTTCGCGGACAGCCGGTATTTCGCCTATGCCTGCGTCGGCGGGCCCTTCCTGGTCATGAACTACAAGAACGACGGCTGGGGAATCGACAAGATGGGGCAGGTGCTGGCGCATGAGATGGGCCATATCTTCTACGCCTTGGACGAGTATCCCCAGAGCAATAGCTACAACGATCGCTCCGGCTACGACAACATCCAGAACCTCAACGCGGCGGACGGGAACCCCAATCCCTCGACGCGCGTCGATAGCATCATGGCCGAGGCGGACCGGCAGAATCGCGCCTACGCCAACCTCACGAGTTCTCCCACGTCGCTGAAGATGATCGGCTGGCAGGACAGCGACCGCGACGGGATCTTCGACGTCCTCGACGTCCCCCTCGCCCTGACCGGGACGGGGTCCTACAACGTCACGACCGGGAGATACCAGTTCACGGGGGAATCCTGGGCCCAGGCGCTCATCAATAGCAATCCCCGGAGCGGATATTACAACATCAGCGTGAACAAGGTGAATCGCCTGCTTGACAGCGTTGACGGCGCCGCCTGGGAAACCGCCGTCAGCGGAGCCTCGATGGCCGGCATCGACGCCTCCGTGGGGCCGTTCCCCAGGCTCGCCCAGGGTTTGCATTCAATCCGTTTCATGACGGTCGATGATTCCAGTGGTGTCACGTCCAATGTGCTCTCGGATACCTTCGTCGTCCAGATCCCGGACCAGGGCGACACCCTGCTGGCAGCGCAGGGCACGGGGCTCGGTCCCGGGGCGAGCCAGGGCGTTTACGTCGGGGCTATCGGTGATGGCTTATACCTTGACAAAGACGTTGATCTTTTCTCGTTTCACGCGGATGCCGGCTCTTACGTGAATCTGGTAACCGACATGGCACTCGGCGGACAATCCGCGGACACCATGCTCCGGTTGTTCGACGGGGCGGGGCATCCGCTGGCTAGCGACGACGATTCGGGCCGGAGCCGTTACTCGCGGATCTTCTATCGCGTCCCGACCACCGGTACGTACTACGTCGGAGTCTCGGGGTATCAAAACGATCGATACGATCCGACCCGGGCCGGGAGCGCAGTCAGCGGCCAGACCGGCGATTACGTCCTGACCATCGGGATCTCGCCCCGCCGGCCTCAGGACGACTACGACGGCGACGGTGTGACCGACCCGGTGGTCTTCGAGCCCTCGACCTCGACCTTCTACATCGCGGGTTCGTCGTATGGCAACGGTTCCTTGCAGTTCGGCCGCGGCACCCTCTTCGGCGGCCACCCGATCGCGATCCCGGCCGACTACGACGGTGACGGTGTGACCGACCCGGCGGTCTTCGAGCCCTCGACGGCGACGTTCTACCTGGCGCGCTCCCGAGACGGCAACATCGCCCGGCAGTTCGGTCAAGGGACTCTCTTCGGCGGCCACCCAATCCCGCTACCTCAACCGTCGCACCTCCTGATCGCTCGGGGGTAGCGGCGGGTGGCCGTGATCACCTTCCCCGGAGCCGCGGGAAAGGGTTGCGTCGCCGAACGTGGAGGTTCTCCACGGGTAGCCCGACGAGTGGCCCCGTCGGCTCTCCTCCAACTCCCCCCTCGCCCCAGCTCGATCGGTGTGGCTGGGGGATCGCCGTCGCGGTCGCGGCGACCTGTCCCGGTTGATTGGAAAAACCCTGCCAGTTTTCCGGTCCGATCACAACTCTGGAGTCAGAAACGACCGCGCCCCTGGTGCGCGCCGGTCCCCTCGCCGACAGAGCGGCTCAAGGCGTTCTTTGACAACTCGGGATCATCAACCGCGGTTCCGCAGGCTTCCGCGGTCTCGGTAGAATCGCGCGGATCGCTCCGTCCTGGGGCGAAACGAACCGAAATTCGTCCGCGACTCCCACCGAAAACGCAAAACAAACCCAACCGATCGGCCACTCTAACAGCTAGCATCACAGGGAGTTCCGCACACTCCGAGGCGGCCGCGGGGCGCACGCGCCGCCGACCCGGAACAACCTCCCTGGAGCCTCAGCGACCGCGGCGGAGCAGATCCGCGATGGCCTTCTTGTACATGGGCTCCGTGTCGCGGCTGACCAGGGCGACGGAGGGCTCATAACCGCCCTCGTCGAAGGAGCGACGGAGTGGGATGTACCAGGGGCCGCCGTCGCCGTAGGCGGCGGTGGCGAGGGGGACGTCGCCCAGGAGCTTCTGGGCGTCGAGCTGGTATTCGACGAACGTCTCGGCGGGCAGGTGGACGACGGTCACGCCCGGCAGGTCGAGGCGGCCGAGCAGGATCGGCCGGCCGGTTTCGAGACGCTTCAGCCAGCCGCAGGCCATCGACAGGCGGTTGCGGTTGACCGTCGTGTCCTTCGGGTCCTTGACGATCGCGACCAGCTCGTCGAAGTCGAGGTCCTCGCGCGGACGGAAGCGGATCGGGTCGGTCGTCCACTCCAGGCTGTCCAGTCGCATCGAGGCGCGGTCGGCGTCGCGGTCGGCGGCGACCATGCCGAAGTGGACCCGATCGGCGAGGACGGCGCGCTGCGTGTGCGAACCGTCGTTATATTTGCCGGCGGTGATGTTCCCCGCGGAGCCGGTGAAATAGACGTGGAGCGTCTCGGGCTCCTCCTCGTCCCGCTTCTGGCGGGCGAGGCCGACGAAGTCGCTGGAGGGGCGGCCGTCGCCGTAATAGCTCATCGGGTGGGTGGTGTAATAGTAGAGCCGGGCGAGCGGCCGGTCCCCCTGGAAGAAGCCGATCGAGCGGAGGACCGGGTCGATCGTGCCCTCGGGGGCAGCGCGGGCCTTGGGGTTCTTCGTGGCACTGTTGCGGGTGTAGAGGATCTTGCCGTCCGGGCCGATCACCCGGCGGTTGCTCGCGACCTCCGAAACCTCGGCCTGGCCGTAGCGGACGTGGGAGACCGGTTGCGACGCATCGACGGCGGCCCGCACGTCAGCGGCCGTCCGCTTCATCAAGTCATCGATGAACGCCTGATCCTGCAAGGTCGAGGAGGCGCCGGCCTTGACGCAGCAGGTCGTTGCCGAAGCGGTCGATGAACGGGGCGTTGTGCTGGTGGACGCAGTGCAAGGCGACGCGGTCGGGCGTGGTGTGCGCCGCCTCGGCCAGCCGCTCGACCCAGACGCGGTGCGACTCGTTAAGCACGCCCGTCCAGTCAAGCGTCGCCAGGACGATCGGCAGGCCGCCGCCCATCAAGACAACGCCGCGGAACCAGAGCGGGTCATCGACCCCGACGACCGGCTTGATCCAGCCGCCGCAGAGCGGGTGGCCCATCGGCGGGGTGGCGTTGGTCTTGAACGTGGCAAGGTGAAAGGCGAGCATGGCGAGGATTACCGTGGGCCAACGACGATCCAACCCGGCGCGGCCGCGGCGTCGCGGCCCGTCCCATCCCCACAGCCTATCGCCACAACAGCCGTCCTCCAAGGGCAAGGAGCAGCGAAGCGTGACGCAGAACGGGGACGCCGTCGCCTGGCGGGGCGTGAGCAAGGTCTATCCGAACGGCCACCGGGCGCTCGATGGCGTCTCTCTGGAGGTCCGCCGCGGCGAGTGCCTGGCGATCCTCGGCACCAGCGGCTCGGGCAAGACGACCCTCCTGAAGACGGTCAACCGCCTCATCGAGCCGACCGACGGCGCGGTCGTCGTCCTCGGTCGATCGACCTCCGAATGGGACCCGATCGCCCTGCGACGCTCGACCGGCTACGTGATCCAGGAAGCCGGCCTGATGCCCCACATGGACTGCCTGGAGAACGTCGGCCTCGTGCTCCGCTTGCTCGGCCGACCGCGCTCGGAGTGGGGCGCGGCGGCGGCCGAGCGGCTGGAGCTGGTCGGGCTCGACCCGGAGCGGTTCGGCCCGATGCGGCCGCACCAGCTCAGCGGCGGCCAGCGGCAGCGGGTCGGCGTGGCGCGGGCGCTGGCGTCCGATCCCGACCTGATCCTCATGGACGAGCCTTTCGGCGCCCTCGACCCGATCACCCGACGCGGCCTTGCAGGACGAGTTCGACGACCTCCGCCGCCGCCTGGGCAAGACCGTCGTCCTCGTCACCCACGACATCCGCGAGGCCTTCCGGATCGCCGACCGCCTCGCCCTCATGGACCGCGGCCGGCTCGTGCAGGAGGGGCCGCCCGGCGAGTTGATGGCTGACCCGGCGTCCGAATTCGTCCGCGATTTCTTCGAGGAAGCGCGGGCCGTCGACACCTCACACTCATGGCGATGATTGATGGAATTCATTCAAAATGAACGCATTCTGGAAATTGCTCCTGTCCACCCGTGGCGAGCTGTGGGCGGCGACGGCCGCGCACCTGGAACTCGTGCTGGAAGCGCTCGTGCTGGCCCTGGCGATCGGGGTGCCGCTGGGCGTGGTGGCGAGCCGGTCGCGGCGCTGGGAGCGGGTCGTGCTGACCCTGGCGAACGTGCTCCAGACGATCCCGAGCCTGGCCTTGCTGGGGTTCCTCCTGATCGCCTTCCACGGCGCGATCGGCAAGCCTCCGGCTCTGGCGGCCCTGGTCGTCTATGCCCTCCTGCCGATCATCAAGAACACGGTCGTCGGCCTGCGCGGGGTCGAGCCCGGGGTGATCGAGGCGGCGACCGGCATGGGGATGACCGGCCGGCAACGGCTCTTCCTCGTCGAGCTGCCGCTGGCGGTGCCGGTGATCCTGGGCGGCGTGCGACTGGCGGTCGTGGCCTCGATCGGGATGGCGACGATCGCCGCCCTGATCGGGGCGCGGAGCCTCGGGCACGTTCATCTTCCGGGGCGTCTCGTTGAGCGACACGAACCTGATCCTCCTCGGCGCGATCCCGACGGCCCTGCTCGCCCTGGCCTGCGACGCGGCCCTGGGCGAGGTCGAGCGCCGGCTCGACCCGCGACGGACGGAGCGTCTGGGCTTGCGGGCCGTCCCCGTGCTGGCGACGATCGGGGCGTTGGTCGCGGTCGCCGGCTGGGGGGCCTGGGAGGAGTACCGGCCGCGGTTCGAGGGCCGCGGCCATCCGGATCGGTTCGAAGGATTCGACCGAGCCGATCCTGCTCGGCCACATGCTCGCCGACCTGGTCGAGGCCGCACACCGACCTCCGCGCCGATCGCCGGCTGAACCTCGGCGGCACGCTCGTCTGCTACAACGCCGTGGCCCGGGGCGGCCTGGATGCCTACGTCGAGTACACCGGGACCGCCTTGACCGCGATCCTCAAGCAACCGCCGAGGAACGACCCGGACGCGGTGCTCGCGAAGGTCCGGGCGTTGTGCCAGGAGCGCGACGGCGTCCGACGTGCTCGACCCGCTCGGGTTCGAGAACACGTTCGCCGTCCTGATGCGCCGCGAGCAGGCCGAGCGGCTCGGAATCCGCACGATCTCCGACCTCCGCGCCCACCAGGACACCCTCCGCGCCGGCTTCGGCCCCGAGTTCATGAACCGTCCCGACGGCTTCCCCGGCCTGGTGCGGGCCTACGACCTGCACTTCGCCCACGCCCCCCGCGAGATGGACCGCAACCTCCTTTACGAGGCCGTCGCCCGCGGCACCCTCGACGTCGCCGCCGGGCGACTCGACCGACGGCCGGATCGACGCCCTCGACCTCGTCGTCCTGGAGGACGACCGCCGCTATTTCCCGCCCTACCAGGCCGTGCCGCTCGTCCGCGAGGCGACCTCGCAGCGCTACCCCGCCCTCGCCGACGTCCTCGACCGCCTCGCCGGCCAGATCGACGCCGCGACGATGCGGAGGCTGAACTTCGAGGTCGATGGGCGAGGCCGGCGGGCGCGAGACGTGGCGCGGGAGTTTCTCGAACGCGAGGGCTTGCTTTCCCCGTAGGGCGTGTGACAAACGCCCTCCGGGGAAAGATCGGCCTCTTCGATCACTCATTGCGCCGCCACGGGCACGGCTTCCGCCGCTTCCTTCTGGGCCTGCTTCGGGTGGAAGAACACGGCCAGAATCACGGCTCCGAACAGGGCGAAGCCGAAGGGGACGAGGAAGAGCTGGTTGAAGTTGATAACCGTCTCGCCGGCCGCATCCTTGGTGGCGAAAACGTTGCCCAGCCAGCCCCAGAGGAAGTTGCCGACAAAGGGACCAACGCCGAGGATCAGGAGGTTGAAGAGAGCTCTGAGCGCTGGCGCGGGCATCCTTGGGGAAGGTCTCATCGACGAAGATGTAAACCGTGGCGAAGAAGCAGGCGTAGGCGAAGCCGTGGACGACGTTGCTGGCAATGACCATCCAGAGCAGATCGGGGGTGCCGAGCGAGTAGATGCCGAACCGGACGGCCTGGCCGAGGATGCCGATGATCATCGTGGTCCGCCAGCCCAGCTTCTTGAGGAACAGGCCCAGCATGGCCATCGCCAGGATCTCGGCGATCTGGCCGATGCTCATGGCCGGCGCGATCCAGTTCTCGCCGAGGCCGAGCTTCGCGAAATAGGGGCTCGTCCAGAAGAAGAAGCAGTAATGCACCAGCGAGTCGAAGAAGGTGACGATGAACAGGACCAGGATGCTCGGCACGGCCAGGAGCTTGATCGCCTCAAACGGCGCGAACTTGGCCTCGGCACTCGTCGCCGGCGGCGTGCGCGGCAGGACGAGGCAGAAGGCCGCCAGCAGCAGCGACGCGATCCCCGCGACGAGGAACGTGCTCGTCAGCGCCGACTCCATCGCCACGCCGGTCTTCAGCGACTCCTTGGAGATGCCGCCCCGAGCCAGGACACGAACCCGCCGGCCTCGGCCATCGACGGGACCTTGCCCCAGTCGATCGGGATGAAGATGAACGGCCAGCTGGCCGCGATCCAGCCGATGGTGCCCCAGAGTCGGACGAAGCCGAAGTCCTTCTGGGCGTCCTTGAGGTTGGCGAAGGCGATGGCGTTGGTGATCGAGAGCGTCGGCACGTAGAAGAAACAATGCAGGAGCATCAGACCGAAGAACGGCCAGAAGGTCTTGGGAAAGATCAGTCCAAGCATCGCCAGGCCGCCGATCAGGTGGCTGAAGGCCAGGAACTTCTCCTGCGAGAAGTAGCGGTCCGCGAGCTGGCCACCGAAGAACATGCCGGTCAGCGAGGCGATGGCGAAGGCATTCAGGACCCAGGCCATCTGGATCGGGTGAACTTCAGGTAGTTCGCCAGGTAGAGGCTGAGCAAGGGCAGCCAGGCGCCCCAGATGACGTATTCGAGGAAGAACATCACCGAGAGCTTGATTCGGTTCGAGGCGTTCATCGTTCGGACTCTCGCGGATTCGGTGGAGGCGACCGCGGCGCAGGCGAGTCGCGCCGCCGCGGCGGGGGAAGGGAAGTCGTATCGGCCCGCAAGCTTAACACTTCGGGAGGGTCAAGGCGACGGGGCACCCGGGGGTTTCAGGACGGGAGCCAGTCGAGCAGCCGCTCGACGACCCGGCTCGCAGGTGTTCGCCTTCGCCCAGGCATGGCGGGCGCGGGCGCGGTCGTCGTCGTGGCCGCGGGCGAGCAGGGCGGCGACGGCGTCGAGGAAGGCGTCGGCATCGGGGGCGACGTCGAAGAGTTCGTCATAGAGCCGGCACTCGGGCAGGTCGGTGGCGACGATCGGGCGGCCGGTGCCGAGGCAGTCGGTGATCTTCGTGGGGCTACAGGCCCGGTTGAACGGATGGTCGGTCCGGTAGGGGATCAGGCAGACGTCGAAGGCGCGGTTGTAGCGGCCGATCGACGCCTGGGGTCGCCAGCCGAGGGCGTGGACGTTCGGCCTCGCCAGGCAGCGGCGGGCGTCGTCGTGCCAGGGGTCCGAGCGACGGAGCCGGGGACGGCCGATCAGGACGATCGAGGCGCGAGGGAAGGCGTCGGCCAATCGGCTCAGGAGCGGCCAGTCGATCCGGTCTTCCAGCGAGCCGACGTAGCCGAGCAAGGGGCGGGGCAAGCCGGCGAGGTCGTCGGGCGGCGGGGCGGGGAACAGGTGGGGCGCCGCGTCGAGGGCCGTCGCGGGCGTGCCGTGCGGCAGGTGGCGGATCTTCCAGGCCGACTCGGGCGCGGCGTCGCGGAGCTGGTCGCAGCGGAGCCGGGAGACGCAGACCGTCAGGTCGGCCTCGCGGACCGCCTGCAACTCCAGCGCGTGAATCCGGTCAGCGCAGCGGGGCCAGTACTGGGAATAGTCGTCGATATTGAAATAGACTTGAACGTCGGGGCGGACCTGGTCGCGAAGGTAGAGGTAATGCGGGTAGGTCATCACCAGGGCGAGGCGGGCGTCGGCGGCGTGGCGGCGATGCCATTCGAGGATCGAGCGGCGGATCGGCCTCATGCCCCAGGTCGGGAACCGCTTCATCCAGCCCGACGGCAAGACGTGGTCCCGCCGCCAAATCTGCGGCCCCTGACGGACCAGCGACCCGCCCCAGGCCCAGGGCGGCGCCCCACGTCGGAACGCATTATAATAATCTGCACATTTTAATAGCAGGGTCGAGACGTCGGGCCGGTCCAGCGCGCCGAAGAGGTTCTCAGTGCTGAACCAGTTGACATCAGCGACGGCCAGGGCCAGCCGGCCCGCGTCAAGGCGAGGCTCCGTCGATCGACGCAAGGACGTGGCGGCCATCGCGACCCCCGCAACGCGGCCCAACCGACGGTCGGCGCATCCCGTCGGACCCTCCCAAACTGTCGGGCCTGCAGAGACTAGGGGAAGGGTCCGCTGGTGTCAACCTCAGGGCGTCGCGAAGCGACCCTCACGCCAGGTCTTCAGATCACAAGTCGCAGATGGGCAAGAAGTTATGGACAAAATCGGCCGGCGATCGCCGGAATAATCGCTAAAAATGGAAAATATTATCCAGTCCATCCGGGATTGCCATTGACGTGCCGGGACGAGGTCACTAGGATCGTCCGACTATGCGCCGACGGCCTTGGTATGCTTGCGTGCCGGGTTGGTTGGCGCGACAGGATGTTAACCTCGAAGGGATGGATGGATCACGCCGGGGCACGGCGAGGTCGCCGCGCCGACGACGAAGGAACGCCCCCAAATACAAGGAGAGCCCGGGCCGAAGTCGCCCGGGCGCCGCGATGCGGCGCGAGGTCGCATCCGAACACTCTGGGACGAACACCAAACGAGAGGGATCGACATGCACCAGATCATTCTGCTGACCGCGATGACCGCCACGTCCGGCCTTTTCGGCGGCGGTCGCGCCACCTGCGCCTCGGGCACCTGTGGGATGACCTACGCCCCCGCCCCGGCCTACTCGACCTGCGCCCCAGGCACGCCTTGCGGCGGCTACGTCCAGCAGGCCCCCGCCCCGCAGCAGTACTACTATCCGTACCCAGCCGCCCAGCCACAGGCGGCCCCGATGGCGCCGCCACAGGCGATGGCGCCCCAGGGCTACTACCCCACCGCCTACTACTACCCGTATGTCGTCCTGCCCCGGCGGCACTTGCTACCGGCGCTGAGGCGAGCCGAACGGCCCGCGACCGTCCGCCCGGCCTCCCACAACCTAGGCCGGGAAGGACCCCGACGGTAGCTCGGCCGTGACCCGTTTCATCCCGCAACGGGGTCCTCCTCTCCGGAGGACCCCAACCCGCCTTTCCAGTCCATCTACCGTCTATCCCCCATCTTCATCATTTCTTTGAGGTACTCCAGAACCCTCGCCCCGCCCTCCTCTACTTCCCTACCAGGGCACGCTCGGTTCGTCCTGACCATGAATCAACCCACGCCGGCGTCGCTCCTGTGTGCTATAATTAACCCTGACTCTCTGGCAATTCGGTTGATCCCGCGACTGCGTATCGGGACGAGGTGTCGCGATGCCTCGACGCATCCCTGCGCCGAACGAACTTCAAAATAGGCAAAATGCCTCGCTTAACTTGCTGTGATTTAAAGATTTGTGATCTGGTGCTCTCGATTTCAGGAAGCGTCCCTCCGGCGTCTTCACGCCGTCTCTTGAGCGTCTCGGGGCGCGTCGCCTGACCGTACCTGGAGCGTTCGGAGCGTCTCGTGACAGTAAAAAAAGGCGGCGTCTGTCCTTGAGCCGGCTCCTGGTCCAGGGCGTTCCTCTCGGGTAGCCGGAGAGCGTCTGGGCTCTTTCCGGGCCATCAGGCGGGAATCCCCTGAAGCCCACACGCCCGTTTTTTTCGGTCGTGGCAATCTCGGGCGAGCCTGGACGAATGGATTGCGGAACCGTGATGGCGCTCCGCATCGGGCGATGGTCGGGCCGACGGTCGCGACGGACGTTCGTGCGGTTTCGATTTTCACGACTCTGGCCCGTGGCGGCGCTCCGAGTATGTTAGGCCCGCGAGCGTTCTCGCAACGGCACGGCGACGCTCTTACTCCGGAGTTCTCTCATGCGACGAGCCTCCAAGATTCTGCTGTCGGCGGCGGTCGTGGCCAGCCTGGCCACGACGAGCCGGGCCCAGGTCAAGCTGGAGCCGAAGTACGAGGCGGGTACGGCGCTGACCCAGGAGACCAACACGAAGACCCACCAGGTCCTGACGATCAACGGCCAGGAGATCGAGACCGAGGCCGAGGAATCCACCACCTCCACCCGCACGATCGGCGAGCGCAAGCCCGACGGCACCTTGCCGGTCGGGATCAAGGTCGAGGCGCTGAAGGTCAACCTGAACCTGCCGGGTGGCCTTAGCTTCAGCTACGACTCGTCGGCGCCGCCGCCCAAGGACGTCAACGACCAACTCGCCTTCCTCGTGGACATCTTCAAGGCGGTTGCCGGCTCATCGTACACGATTCTTGTGGGCAAGGACGGCAAGGTCGCCGGGGTCGAGGGCCTGGACAAGCTCCTCCAGCGGGCCGACGAGCTCAACCCAGCGGCCGCCGAGATGCTCAAGAGCCGCCTCAATCCGGAGCAGATCAAGAAGCAGATCGCCGAGGAGAACGCCAAGTATCCCGACATCCTCGTCCGCCAGGGCGAGACCTGGAAGCGGACCGAGTCGCAGGACCTCGGCAGCGGCCAGGTGTTGACCTTCGAGAAGACCTACGAGTACCTCGGCACCGTCGAGAAGGACGGCAAGACCCTCGACAAGATCGGCGTGAAGGCCACCTCCGTCAAGTATGCCATGGACGCCAACTCACCCTCGCCGCTGAAGGTCGAGAAGAGCGATCTGAAGGTGGACTCGTCCGAGGGTACCATCCTCTTCGACCGCGAGGCCGGCCGGTCGGTCACGGAGTCGTTGCTCATGCGGATCACGGGTAGCATGACCATGACGATCCAGGGCCAGCAACTGCCCGCCGAGCTGGATCTGACGCTCGACACCAACGAGGCGACCAGGCCGAAATGAGACGGACAGCGCCCGTCGGGCGTGTGCAGCCGATCGCCTCTCGCGAAGATGGAGTGCCGCCCCGCCCTCCGGGAGACTCAACGCTGAAGCTGACGCGTGAGTTCGCGGGCCTCGGTCCACTGGGGGGCGAGGCTCACGGCCCGCTCGGCGGCGCGGCGAGCGTCGTCAATTTGAGCAGGATGGGTGGCCTGGAGGGCGCGGGCCAGTTCGTAGAAGATGTCGGGGCGATCCGGGAGCTTGCGGGCGGCGATCCGGAGGTCGTCGAGGGCCGTCTCGGGCTCGCCCATGACCAGGCGTGCCCGGCCACGGAGCAGTCGGGCTTCGGGGTCGTCGGGGGTGAGTTCGAGGACCTGGTCGAGACGGGCCAGGGCCTGCTCCGGTCGGTTGCGGGCCAGTTGCAAGGCCACGACCCGGCGCATGGTCGGTGCCGAGACGGGGTCGAACTCCAGGGCGCGGAAGTAGGCGGCCAGGGCATCATCGGCCCGGCCAAGGGCCTCCAGCACCTGAGCCCGCGTCAAGTGGGCCTCGGACCGGCTCGGGTCAAGCTCGACGGCGGTATCCAGGTGTTTCAGCGCGGCGTCGGGCTGGCCCATGAGGGCCTCCACCTCTCCCAGGCCGATCAAGGCCGCGGGATACTCCGAGTCGCGCTCCAGGGCCCGTCGATACGCGGCCTCGGCCAGGTCGAGCCGCCCTTGAGCCTGCCAGACCCGCCCGAGTCGCTGCTGGACCTCAGCCGATCGCGGTTCGACAACCACCAGACGCTCCAGAATCCGCTGCGCCTCCGGCCAGTCGCCCCGGTCCATCGCTGCCTGAGCGGCGTGGCTCAGCTCGCGCCGCAAGCCGCAGTTGCTCGGGCGAGTTGCCGGCGCGGTCGCTTCGATGGTTGGCCGTGGCGCAACCGACCAGCAGGCCAGTCGTGGCCAGCCAGCAACCGGCTATGGCGATGACGGCTCGACGGCCCATCCGCCCCGTCCCCCGTCCGCTGGGGTTGCGACCCCGTTGTGGCTCTCCCACCCCGCCCCATTATCGAAAGCGGAGATCAGGACGCCGGCCTTCCCTGGCCGACCGCTTTCCCATCTTCACGATCGACCGCCGCCTACCCGGGCATTAAGCACAAAGTGGGCCCGCGGCTGACCGGACACCCCGAACCTTACGGTGGGCCTGCGCGGCGGTCAATGCGGATCGCGAATCATCCCGATCCGATCTGCCTGCCCATCTTGCCAGGTCCACGGGGCATGCGATTTGCCCGAATAATCTGCCAGCATCCTGACAACGATCCTCTGCCAGTGTCATGTCAACGACGGGCAACCTGCCGCGATAGGACAGGAGGGACGCGATGGCTGGAGTCGATACCACCGTGAAGAAGGTCAGCTCCCGACATTCGCCCCGGGGCGACATGGGTCAGAAGTATCTGGCCACGGGCAAGAATGTGGCCATGCGTCTCTGGGAAGATGAGCCGCCCGGCGAGCCGAAGCCTGAGGCCCGTCGCGATTACGAGACCGTTGGCTTCGTGATCTCCGGTCGCGCCGAGCTCCACCTGGAAGGTCAGATGGTCAAACTCGATCCCGGCGACTCCTGGGTCGTCCCCAAGGGGGCCGCCCACTTCTACCAGATTCTCGAACCATTCACCGCGGTCGAGGCGACCTATCCACCCGCACACGTGGAGGGTCGCGACCAGACTTGAGCCGGCATCGAGGACTGGCTGAGCTGAGCTGCCCCGTCAGCACTACGCCACACCGCAGGCGGCCCGCGCCCGTTCGAGGACGATCCGCGCCGTCTTCCTCGCCCGATCAGCAGCCGCGGCACGGACCTCGGCCACGCGGACCGGGTGCGTCAGCCACTCGGCTCGGCGCTCGCGGGCCTCGGCGAAGTGATTGATGATGTGCTCGGCCAGACGTTTCTTCACCTCGCCGTAGCCGATACCGCCCAGGCGATAGCGGCGATCGAACTCGGCAATCTCGCCTTCCGGGGCGAAAAGTCGGAAAAGCTGGAAGAGGTTGTCCGTCTCGGGATTCTTCGGGGCCTCGACCGGCGTGCTGTCGGTGACGATGCGCTTGCACTTCTTCTCGATCGTCTTGGGCTCATCGAAGATCTCGATGGTGTTGCCGTAGCTCTTGGACATCTTGCGGCCGTCGATACCGGGGACGACCGACACGTTCGGGAGGATGTATGGCTCGGGGAGCTTGAAAACCTCCACGTCGAACGTGCGGTTGAAGCGGTCGGCCACGTCGCGGGTGATCTCCAGGTGCTGCTTCTGATCTTGGCCGACGGGCACGACGTCGGCCTCGTACAGGAGGATGTCGGCCGCCTGGAGGATCGGGTAGGCAAACAGGCCGTGCTCGGCCGGCAAGCCCTGCGCGATCTTGTCCTTGTAGCTGACGCACTTCTCCAGCCACGACATCGGCGTGATCGCCGTCAGGAGCCAGGCCAGTTCGGTCGTCTCGGGCACGTCCGACTGCACGAACAGCGTCGCCCTCTCCGGGTCGAGGCCGAGGGCGAGCATCGTCACGATGACGTCATTCGTGTAGTCGCGGAGCGTTGTGGCGTCGCGAAGGCTCGTCAAGGCGTGGTAATTCGCGACGAAGTAATAGGCCTCGTTGTCGTGCTGGAGCTTGAGGAACTGTCGCAGTGCCCCGAAGTAGTTGCCGATGTGCAGTGGCCCCGAGGGCTGGATTCCCGAGAGGATTCGCATGATCGAAGATTTTCACGCATGATTGGCGAAACGGCACGGTCGTTGCCCACCACTTTACCAGCCCGAGACGGTCGCGGCCAAGTCGTGCCGGGGCGTGGTGGTGCCCGCGCCGTTGGAGAACGAGGGTGCGATCGCTAGAATCGCATGGGGAGGCGGGCCGGCCCGCCGTCGAGAGATCCGGGACGCCGCGACCGCCGTCAATGGTCTCGACACGTCCCACCCTTCGCCAGTTCGGGGGCCTCCGTCCATGCTGGGCATTTACCAGAACCACGGCATCCGCTTCGAGTATCCGCCCGACTGGGAAGTCGAGGTCTCCGACGACGGCCCCGGCCAGGCGACGGTCACGCTCGAATCCGCGGGTGGTACGGCCTTCGCCCTGGTCCGCATCGATGAGGACCGCCCCGCGCCCGCCGAATTGGCCGACGAGGCACTCGAGGCGATGCGGGCCGAGTATCCCTCGCTCGACTCCGCTCCTGCGATGGAGACCATCGACGGCCACCACGCCATCGGCCACGACGTCGAGTTCCTCAGCCTCGACATCGCCAATTCGTGCAACATTCGCTGCTTCCGCACGGCTCGCCGCACTGTCTTCGTCTTCGGCCAGTGGTCGGACCTCGACGGTGAGGAGCCCGAGGGGCTGATGAAGGCTCTGCGACATTCGATCGAAGAGACCGACGCCTCTGAGCCCGTGGATTGACCAGGCGCACGTGGGCCGCACGCCCTATGGGCTCACCGCTCGATCGAGGAAGGTCGCGATCCGATCGGCCAGGGCGGGGCCGCCGACGTCGAAGACGTCGGAGTGGCGGGCGTCGGGCACGTCCTCGAACTGAACCGGACCGGTGAGGGCGTCGGCCAGGCGTCGGCCGTCGGTCAGTGGGGCGATCGTGTCCTTGCTGCCATGGAGGATCAAGGCCGGCACCTGCAACCGAGGCGCCAGGTCGATCGGCCGGGGCGTGTCGAGCGGTACGCCGGCCAGCCGGCCGGCGCGTCGGAGCATCCAGCGGGCGAAGAAGCCGGGCAGGTGCCAGCGACGGAGCCAGGCGGCGACCGTTGGCGTCAGATCGGGATAGGGGGCCTCCAGCACGACCGCGCGGAGGCGAGGCTCGTCCACCGCCGCCCGCAGGACGATGGCCGCGCCCATCGAACGGCCCCAGGCGGCTAGCTTCATTCCGGGTCCGATGCGCCCGGACAGGGTGGCGACCCACGCCCGCAGGTCGTCGGCCTCGCGACCGCCGAACGAGGTCCAGTCGCCGCCCGACTGGCCGCGGCCTCGCGAGTCGATCACGACGACGTTCCAGCCCCGACTGGCCAGTGCCTCGGCCCGGCCGGAGAGCGCGGCGCGGTCCTCGGCGAAGCCGTGGAGGAGGACGAGCGTCCGGCCGTCGGCATCGGGGGCCGATCGCCAGGCCCCGGCCAGTCGGGCGCCGTCGGATGCCACGACGGTCAAGGGTTCCCACGGCGGCGGCTCGCGTTCCGGTCGCGACGGGTCGTGCCGCCGGCCCGCCGTGACCAGCGACCACGCCCCGAACTCCACGATCCCGACCAGCGCGCAGCCGGCCAGGCCGGCGACAAATCCGAGCAGGCCGGCGAGCACATGACTCCACATTCCAATTATAAATTGCTTTTGAGTTGCAACCAAAGACGGGAAATCCTGGCTTCCGGACTCTTCGAGGAAGCCCCGCACCCCCAATCCGCCCGGCTCCCAGCGGACCCGCACGGCCCCCTCGCGCCAGGTCCGCCGCACGGGGACGCCCCGGCGCTCGGGCGGGGCGAGGGCGTCTGAGGCGTGGTCGATCGGTCGTCGCTGGCTGGCGAGGACCAGGCGAGGCGCGGCCCATTCGTAGAGCCAGGGCGGATTGGCCGCCCGGCCGCCGTGGTGCGGGGCGAGGAAGGCGTCCCAGCGGCGCGGAGGCATCGCCAGCAACTCGGCCAGGCCGGCGCCTTCGAGGTCGCCGGTCAGGAGGAGGTGGCGGCCGTCGCACGACGAGGTCGAGCACGAGGCTCCGGTCGTTGTCGGGCGCGTCGCGGAGCCAGCGCTCGGGCGGATGCAGCACGTCGGCGACCAGGCCGCCGCCGAGGTCCAGCCGCGAACCGGCCTTCAGTGTCCGGACCGGCACGCCCCGCCACTTGCACAAGGCGAGCAGGTCGCTGGCGCCCGGGTTGTCCTGGCCGACGAAGCCTGGCGGCACGCGAACCTCGCCCACCGCGAAGCGGTCGAGCAGGTCGGGAAGGCCGTTGTAGTGGTCCGAATCGGCGTGGCTGAGGACGACCGTATCGATCCGCCTGGCGCCTCGGGACCAGAGTGCCGGGGCGATCACGCGGCGGCCGACGTGCGGGTCGCGCAGCTTGCCGCAGTCGTAGAGCAACGTTCGTCCCTCGGGCGATCGCACGAGGATCGCGAGCCCGTGATCGACCGCCAGGACCTGCACCTCCGGCACCTCGGGAGACGTGGGAGCCAAGACGACCGCCGCCCCCACCCCGAACCAGGCGAGCCAGCGCGCCCCGATCACCTTCCACCAGTTCCGGCCCGCGCGGCTGGCGAACACCAGGGCCGCCAGCAGCACAAGTGAACCGACCACCCACCAGTGTGGCGGCGATGCCACGAAGGCATGGCTCCCCGGGATCGCGGCTCCCTGGCGTACGATCCCGGCGTTGAGCCGAAGCAGTTGAACGCTCGCCCAGGTCAGCGGTGAGGGCGTCGGGATTCCGGTGAGCGACCAGAGCAAGGTCACGCCCGCCAGGCCGAGGGTCGGCAAGGAAAGCGGGATCAGGACGAGGTTCAAGGCGATCCCGACCAGCGGCACGAGGTGAAACCGCGCCATGACCAGCGGCAAGGTCGCCAGCCAGACCACGACCGAGGCGATCGCCATCAGGCGGAGCCAGTCGCCGACCGCGCCAAGCGCCTTCTTGCCGCGGCTCGCGTAGCGGCGTTCCAAAGCATCGAGCCGTTGCCCGGGCGAGGGCTCGACCGCGAAGGCGACCGCCGGAGGCTCGATCCACGAGGCGGCCCCCTTCACCCCGACCACCCGTGCCACCGGGGGCACGGCCCAGATCATCGCGATCACCGCGAGGAACGAGAGCTGGCACCCCACATCGAACAAGGACGCCGGGTTCAGGCTCAGCGTCACCAGGGCCGCCGCGGCCACCAGGTTCGACGACCAGGCGCAGCGGTCGCGGATCACGCCCAGACAGAGGAAGACCGTCATCGTCGCCGATCGCACGACCGACGGCATCCCCCCGACCAGCAAGGCATAGCCGATCGTGCAGGCCAGGATCACCCGGGCGCTGCGGCGACGACTTGCGCCGGCGAACAGAAGAATCAAGCCGGTCAACACGGCGAGTGCTTGCATGTGAAGACCCGAGATCGCGAGCAGGTGCATGGTTCCGGTGCGGGCGAAGGCGTCGTTGACGTCCGGGTCGATCGCCTCGCGATGCCCGAGCAGCAGGGCCGCGGCCAGCGGGGCGACGTCGGGCGGCAGGCCGGCGACGAGCCGCTGGTGGGCCGCTGATCGGAGCCGGCCCAGCCATCGCATCCCGAGCCAGGGGACGCCGTTCGGGTCGGGCTGGAGTCCCTCCGTGGCGTCGATCGCGAGTCGCAACGCCGGATGCCCCTCGCGAGGGCCCGGAGCCGGCGGTCCGACTCGCCCGGGTTGAGCGGGCCGGGGATTGCCTGGAGCGTTCCCGCGGCCTCGACCGGCTGGCCCATCGCGAGGTCGGTCCGGTCCCCCGAGGCATAGACCAGCAGGCGGCCGGACGCCGGTTGCCAGAGCCGACCGTCGCAACGGGCCGTCACGGCGAGTACCGTCCGGGTCGAGCCCGCGTCGCCCGGCCCATCGCCCGGCCGGTACTCCGGCACCTCGACCAGAACGCCCCGCAGCCAGGCCGGCTGGGGTACGCTCCAGTCGAATCGTGCCAGGTCGTCCGGCGCCCTATCGACGGTCGAGCGACGATGCCAGCCTCCTCCGACGCCGACGGCCGCCGCCAGCAGGCCCATCCCGAAGATCCAGCGGGGACCCCGTCCGCAGGCCGCGATCGCCAGCAAGGCCGCGATGGCCGCAAACGATTCCCCAGGTCCTGGTGCTGGCCTCGACGGCGTACTCTTCCAGTGCGATCCCGGTCGCGAACCCGACGGCGGTCGGCGCCAGCGGGGCGATCGGGAGCCGGGGGCGGCGTCGGGGACGCGGGGCCTCGGAGTCCGGACTCATCGGGCTGGGGCGTCTGGATGGAGGAAGTGGGAGGGCGGCGCCACGTCGCGACGCGGTTGGGCTCAGACTAGCAGAACCGTGAGGACGGGCCAAGCGGCCGGTCGGGAACCGGGGGACGAGGCGGGCGCCGGATTCACCACGAAGGCACAAAGGGCGCGAGGAACGATCGGGAACCCGTCGGTGGACTGCATGAGCCGTCGGCGCGTGCGCTCGGCGATGACCTGTCACTGGACGGAACTCCTTGTGGCATGGTTGGTTGGTGCGGTTCATCGGTTCGCTTCGTTCTGCGTTTTCCGGGGGCCTCGGCGGCGGATTCCGGCTCGATTCGCGACGGGAGGGAGCCGTTCACGGGACGATTCCGCGGAGGCGTGGTCGGGGAGGAGCCGGCTGCTGGAATCGTGTCGGTGGCTCGTGGCGCGCGTGCGCGACGCGGAGACGTCGCGGCGGGTGGAACTTGTTGTACCATTAGCATTTGGTGCGGTTCATCGGTTGGCTTCGTTTTGAGTTTTCGAGCGTCGGCACGGATTTCGGTTCCCGGGAAGGGGGCTGCTGGGAAGCGGGATGGCCATTCGTCTGCCAGCGGGACGGGACGATCCGGGGGAGGAATACGTTGGCCAGGGAATGACCGTGGATGTGGGCGAATTGTCAAAGAACGCCTGGAGCCGTTCCGACGTTGCCGGGATCGCGCGCAGGGCCGAGCGCGGTCGATACTTCTTCAAAAGTGGTGATCGATGGGGAGAATCGGCGGGAATTTTCGATGCGTTAGTGATCCGGGTCCGTCTTCGGACCTTGACTCCTGTCTCCGAGCCGAAAAAACCGGGCTCCGAGGACGGACCACAGCCACCCGTCGTGTTCTGGGGTGAAGAGGCCGACGAAGAGACATTTGGACTGACCGAGAACGGGAACGGCGAGCCGGCGTTGGGTGCCGATGAAATCGAGGCATGGGCGTGGGTCTGAGAGTTGAGGCCAGTAGGGTATGGATAGCACAATGGGAAGGGATAGAATCGGTTCTCCCGATTGCAACCGATCCCGGCCTTCAACCCACAACCGATGCGTCCACCGTTCTATCAGCGGAAGACTTTTTGGGAAGGCTCCGAATTCTGGGTCTCCATACCGGCTGCGTTGACGGCATTCGCCGCTGCGATTGTGCCCGTAAAAGACAAGAGCCTTCCGAGTGCAGCAGCCTGCGTCCTCGTCATTCTCGGCGCAGTGTGTCGGCACATGGCCAAGCGACTAGCTCACGCCGACTGGACTAGGCAACAGGACGAGGTTGAAGCACTCCGGCAACGATATGGGGCGCAGGCCAAACGGATGATCGGGAAGATTTTGGAAACATTCCGCTCCCGTTACTTCGAGGGTGAGGCCGGCGAGGAAAGATATGAGCATCGAGTAACCTTGTTCGCTTGCTCCGAATCTGCCGATGGCGACACAACGGGGAAGCGATTGGTCATTTTCGCTCGCGCAGGGATCCATCCCGATTCGACTAGCTCTTGGCCCGTTGACGATAACGACCCCAGAGGATGCCGTGGATTCGCAGCCTCGATTTGGTTCCACGAAGTAACAAAATTTAAGCTAGCCGCTTGTGATTGGCCTGAAAATGATGGCGACCCGCTACAGAAGGCGCGATATGCGGAAAGTCTGGAGATAACGGTTGCAGAAGCAGAGGCGTTGCGGGTCCACTCGAGGATGTTCGTAGGAACCCCGATCCTCGTCAACAATCAACGGTGGGGCGTCTTGCTACTTGACAGTCAGAAGGATGGGCCGCCTTTCGATAGAACCAAGAGCGCGTTCTTGCGCCGGTACGCCAAGGTGATAGAGGCCGCACTGGAGGGGATTGAGCCATGACCCGACAAATCCTCCTCGATCCAGAGGATATCGCCGAACTAGAGCCGAAGGAGGGCAACGAGACTGGCTTCCAGATGCTTGCCCCGCATGCTATTCCAAGATCTTTTATGTTTGCAAGTGATGATTCTGGGATTTCTCGCATCCGATTTCAGTACCAAGGTACTGAGCAAGGTACTGAGCGACCCGACCGGAGCGAGAGACTCGATGACAAGAGCGAACCAGTAATCTTGGTCAAGACTCAAGGCCACCCAAGGAAAGTTGTCGAACTTGAATTTGTTGATCCCATATCCTTCGAGAATGTTCGCTCGGCGGCGTCTCGGCTCGCGGCGGTAGCCCCATCCATCGATAAAGTTGGGTTGCGGCTTAGCTACAAAATGGTTGCAAGCATATTGGAGTCATTGGAGTCATTTGCTGGGATGCCAGGGATCGATTAACGGCCGCAATTCGTTGTGCAGAATCCCCGCCTGCACAACGAATCAGCCGATCTACTAAACGTTTGTGCAAAGCCGATCGGGTTCGAAGAGGGACCCCGGCCATTCGTCGTTCGGATTGGATCTAGGGGCGGAACGACACGACGCCAGCGGCCCGATGGGGGTGGGCGGCGGTCTGCGTCGTCCAGAGGTCCGGGCACCGTCCTTTCACCTTTCCGCCGCCTGACGATCAAGCTCCGCGGACCCGCCCGCCGGGAACAGGCCCCATCATACCAGAATGCCGGCGCTGCATAATTGCCGATCGGGGGGTCTTGAGGTAGAGCGACGTCAGTCAGGCTGGGTGGGTGGGTCGCCGATGCAACGTCCTTACCAGCCGAGGCCGAGGAGCAGGAGTCGCTCGCGGACTTGCTGGAGGTCCCAGACCTGAACGACCTTGCCGTCACCGGCGCTGGCGAGGAGGCGGCCGTCGCGGGAGAAGGCCAGGGGGGAGACCTCGCCGCGGTGGCCGGGGAGGTGGAGCAGCAGTTCGGCATGGCTGGAGCCGGCGAGCGACCAGAGTGTGATCCGACCTTGCGCGGTGCCGATGGCGAGCGTCTGGCCGTCGGGGGCGAGGGCCAGGGAGGCGACGGGACCATCAGGCTCCGCCTCGGTCTCGGGGCCGAGCGTGCCACGGACCGTGCCGCGGGCCGTGTCGATCAGGTGGACGGCGCCGGTGGTCGTGCCGACGGCGAGCGTCCGGCCGTCGGGGAAGAGGGCCAGGGTCGTGGCGTCGTGGTAGGTCGCGGACCAGGGCAGGGCGTGGGCCTTGTACGTGCCGTCGCGGTGCTCGATCGACCAGGCGTGCAGTTCGTTCTCGGTCGAGATCAGGTAGAGTCGGTTGCGGTCAGGGGCCAGGGTCAGATCGATCCAGGGGGGGATCATCGCGCGGCCGGGCCGACCGCCGCGGGTCGGGCCGGGGCGGCCGGGGAACGCGGCGCGGTCGGGCGGGATCAGGGGTTGGAGGAGGTCCGGTTCCTGGGCCGACCAGAGGAAAACCTGGTTGAACCGCGACAACGCGAGGGCGTGGCCCTGATCGACGGCGTCGATCGGCAGGATGAGGAAGCCGCCGCGCCGGGAGCCAGTCCGGCGGCGGAGGGCCTCCGCGGGCGCGGTCTGGGCGACGCCGACGCCGGCCACGAGCGACGGCCAGAACGACGGCGACGGACGCCGGTTGGCGTCGAAGGAAAGGTGAGCGACCGGTTCGGCCGTGTCGGCGTTGATCCAGGAGAGCCCCTCGCCGTCGGCGGTGACGACGAGGCCCTGATCGTCGAAGGCGATGGCGGTCGCGTGCGAGGCACCGAGGCTCCGGGCGGTCGTTGGGCATTGGCCGGGGTGCCAGACTCGCGGGCCGTCGCCGCCCCAGGAGGCGATGGCCAGGGTATCGTCGTGGCCGAAGGCGAGCGAGGTTGGGCGGCCCTCAAAGCTGGAGAGCCGGACGCGGCCGACCGGCTCGAAGATCGCCCAGAGGCAGGTCGATTCGCCGCAGGAGGCGGCCAGGGTCTGGCCGTCGGAGGAGAAGGCGAGGTCGGAGACGCGATCCCGCGTGCCGACGATGGCGACCAGGGTGTTGGCGCCGGGGTCCCAGAGTTCGATGCCGGTGCCCGAGCCGGCGACGGCAAGCATGGTACCGTCGGGGCTGAAGCGCAGGGCCCGCACGAAGTTCTGGGCGTGGTTCAGGCCGGTCCGCGGGGTCAGGTCGGCGCCGTCCCAGAGCCGGATCGTGCCATCGCTGATGGCCGCGGCGACCAGGCCGTCGGGTCCGAGAGTCAGGGCCTGGATGGCGGCGGGAAGGTCACCGATCTCGCCGACGATCGAGCCGTCCTCGGCGTCCCAGAGGGTGATGATCGGCCCGACCTCCTCGGGGCCGCCGCTGAACTGCCAGGCCGTGGCGATCAAGGCGCCGTCGGGCGAGAAGGCGACCAGGGGCCACTGGAAGTCCCGGCGCGAGCGGTCCTCGACCGGCGCGGGATCGAGCAGGGTGGCGATCGGCTGATCGGGGTGGTCGGTATTCCAGAGCACGGCGCGGCCGCGGGCCGGGCGGATGGAGACGCGTTCCACGGTGACGAGGCGTCGGCCGTCGGCGGGCGAGGCCGCGACGGAGTCGATGTACCGGCCTGGGGTGACCATCTCAGCGATCGGGGTGCCGGCGGCGGCCGAGAGCAGGTGGAGACCCTGGCCGTCGGGTCGGACGACGGCGAGCGTGCGCCCGGCGGCGGCCAGACCGCTACCGGCCCGGCCGAAACGGAGCGGCGCGAACTCCGAAGGGCCCTCGAATCGGCCGCCGCCCAGGCTGAAGCGATTCTTCACCTGGCCATCGGCGACATCCCAGAGCGTCAGCTCCTGGCTCGCGACGCCCGGGCCGGCCTCGCGGAGGCTGGCCAGCCGGTTGCTCTCGGGCACGAAGGCCAGGCCCCAGGTCCGACCGGTCTTGAGCTCGGGACGGGGCTCAACGTCGCGCAGGGCGAGATACTCAACGGCCTCGTCGCGGAGCTTGATCCGCAACGCCGGGTCGGGCCCGAGCGAGGCCGCTTCCTTGAGGCGATCCAGGCCACGGCGGCGGCGCTCGGGCCATTCCGAGGCGCGGATCGCCTCGGCCTCGCGCAGAGCGCCTCGCGGCGGGCGGCCTCGGACTTGCGGACCGCCTTGCGGACATCCTGCAGCGCCTTCTGGGTCTCGATCTTGGCCTGGCGGGCCTCGTTGCGCTGCTGCACGACGTTCAGGTGGGCCCAGGTCGCCACGGCGATGATCGTGACGGTGGCCGTGACCGAGACGGCCGAGAGGCTGGGGTGCCGGCGGGCGAACCGCCAGGCGCGGCCGAACGGGCCGATCCGGCGGGCCTGCACCGGCTCGACGGCGAGGAACCGCGCCAGGTCCTCGGCCAGGTCGAAGGCCGACTGGTAGCGATCGGCCGGCCGCTTGGCCATCGCCTTCAGGACGATCGTCTCCAGGTCGCGCGGGATGCGGCGATCGAACTTCCGCGGCGGGGTCGGCTCGCGGTTGAGGATCTGCTGCACCAGCTCAGCGGCGGTCTGTCCCTCGAAGGGCGGGCGGAGCGTCAGCAGCTCGAAGAGCGTGGCGCCGAGGCTATACACGTCGGTCCGGCCGTCGATCGTGGTGCCGCGGGCCTGTTCGGGGCTCATGTAGCGGGGCGTGCCGAGGAGGCTGTCGGTGTGGGTGATGCCCGGGTCGGCCAGGCGACGGGCGAGGCCGAAGTCGGCCATCCAGACAGCGCCGCGGGCATCGACCAGCAGATTCGACGGCTTGACGTCGCGATGAACGACCCCCCGACGGTGCGCGTACCCAGTGCCTCGGCCGCCATCCGGCCGACCTGGGCCACCCATCGGTAATAGGCCGAGCCCCGCGGCGGCTCGAACGGCATCGGCTCGTCGGGCCGCGGCCGGAACCGCGAACGACCGCCGGAGCGTCCCGGCGACAGTTCGGCCATGCCCGGGCGATCGATGGCCCGCGAGCCGCCGAGGCCGGAGATCGAGAGGCCCAGGTCCTCGTCGGTCGCCGGCCGGAAGGCGCCGGGCGACAGACCCGAGCGACCGGAACGGAAGCTGCCCGAGCCGGCGCCCACGGAGCGATCCAGTCGCAACGACTTGACGACCCGGTCGAGGCCGCAGCCCTCGATCCGCTGCATGGCGTAGTAGCAGAGGCCACCGACCTGGCCGACGTCGAAGACGGGCACGATGTGGGTGTGGTGCAGGCCGGCGGCGGTCTTGGCCTCGTTGAGGAACCGGCGACGGCCGTTGGAGTCGGGCGCCGCGTGGGTGCCGAGGACTTTCAGGGCCACCGGCCGGTCGAGATCGACGTGAACCGCCTCGTACACGACGCCCATGCCGCCGCGTCCCAGCTCGCGGACGATCCGGTATCCGGCCACCCGCCGGCCCGGCCTCCAACGCCCGACCCGGCCCGCCCGGGTCGCCGACGAGCCCTTGCACCAGGGCCAGGCCCTCCAGGGCTTCGAGCAGGTCGGCGCTGAGGTCGGGATAGCGCTCGGCGAACGTCTCGGGCTCGGGCGCCGCGCCCTCCTCGATCAGGCCGAGGTAGGTCTCGATCGCTTCGCCCAGCCGCTCATCGCGGTCGATCGGGTCGGATTCGATGCGTGTCATGGTCGATCGTCGGGAGGTGACGGCGTTCGGGAGAGGACGGGGACACCAGTCCGGTCCGGTCGGCGATGCCCCCAGCATCAAGAGCGACGTCTGCGGCGATTCCGGCCCGTTCTCGTTCTCTGGTTCGCCGGAACCGGGTTGAGCCATTTCTTCACGAAGGAGGTGATCCGGAAGCCGCAGGAAGCCGACCCGATCAAAGCCGTCTCCGGAACTCCTCGGGAGTGAGGCCGGCCTCTCGCGCGATTCCCACCGTGGTCGAAGCCTTGATGGAATCGTGGCGGGGGATCGTGACCAAGGGATCGCCGTTGCTCATGACAAGAAGCTTTTCCTGACGGATGATGCGGAAGCTTGATTTCTCCAGAGCCTTGACCGCGAGAGTTCGGAGGCCGGACGGCCGCCCGTCCACCCGATATTCTAAATCCCGTATCCCGCCCGCCGCCACAACCAACCCAGAAGTCGCTCGGCCGCGAGCAGGTAGGCGATGCCGAGGGTCGCGCCCAGGGGCTCGAACTGCCAGAGCCAGCTCGCGCCGCCGACGGCGTGACCGATCGTGGCCAGTGAGGCGGCGGTGACGGCCAGCGAGCCAGGCAGGCGGCCGATCGTCAGCGCCAGCGTGGCGGTCCAGGCGAGTCCGGCGGTACCGAAGGCCAGGGGGTGGAGCTGCAGGAGAGCCGATCCGACGGGGTTCCACTCCTGCACGCAGGCGAAGTCGCCCGACCAGTAGGCCGGTCCCTGGCCCACGAGGGTCAGGGTCACGTCGAGGGCGGCGAGCATCGCCGGGAGCAGGCCGAGCCAGGGGCATCTGGGAGTCATGGTCGCTCCCCGGTTGCGGGGGCGTCGCCCGTTGCCCGCGACCGCGGGCCGGACGGCGGCGAAGTCATTTCGGGTCGATCTGTCGTCGCAGTCCCTTGAGGCCGCGAGCGAAATGGCCACTGACGACCTTGCGGCTGACACCCAGGCGCTCGCCGATCGACTCAAAGGAGAGATTCTCGGCGTAGTAGAGCCAGAGGACCTCGGCCTCGGTCTCGGGCAGGCCCTCCAGGGCGTCGGCCAGCAGGACGATCTGTTCGCGACGGCTGGCGGCCTCGCTCGGGCTGGTCTGCGAGAGAGCGAGCATGTCGAGCAGGCGGGCACCGCCGCCGCCGTGGCCGGAGTCGGTGCCGGGGTTGTTCACGTCCCAGGGGGCGTCCAGCGGCAACGCCGAGCCGTCGCCGGCACGCTTGGCCCGGCTATGATACCGGCCCAGGTCGGCGAGCTTCTGGCTGACCAGCCGACGGAGCCAGCCGACCAGGGCCGCCTCGTTCTGGCCGGTGAACTGCGGGAACTGCCGGACGACCTCGACGAGCGCCTCCTGCACCACGTCGGACAGCTCGACCCGCTCGCGCAGCCGCGGCCCGAGCCCGGTCCGGACGACCATCCGGAGGTAATTGCGGTAGAGGGCGCACAACTCGCCCAGCGCCTCCGACTGCCCGGCGCAGGCGCGAGCCATCAAATCCTCGGGTCCGGAGGTCATTGAAGGCGGATACCTCCCCGACGTCGGGGCGTCGGGGCCGTCGATCGCCCGCGCCACGACGCACGCCGCAAGTCCGTACTTCATCATCCACGAACCGGACGACCGGAGGCAAGCCTGATCGGCCCCGTCGCGTGATCGGAAGAAGGCCCCGGTGCCGCCTCCGGGTGGCCGGGGTCGTCCCGACCCGGCCCCTCGCCCGGCGACAGGCCCTCGAAGAAGCGCACGTACTGCGGCTCCAGCACCTCGGGCGCCCAACGCTCGGCCGCGGCGATTGCCTGGCGGCCGAGAGCCTCGGAAAACGCGGCGTCGTCCCAGAGCCGCAAGATCGCCTCCACCCAGGGGGCGACCTCCTCCGGCGTCGGCAGGACCAGCGCGGTCGCGGTCAATCGCTCGGGAAGCGGGAGCACGACGCCCGCCTCGCCGACGGTCTCCGGCAGGGCCCCCCGATCGCTCGCAAGGACCGGGATGCCGTTGCAAAGCGCCTCGGCCGCCACCCGACCGAACGTCTCGGGCACCAGCGACGGCATCAGCACGGCCCGGCTGACCCGGTAGAAATGCCTCGGGTCGGGCGTGTGGCCCATGAGGAAGACGTTGCCGTGACCCCTCAGGTCGAGCCCCGGCGCGACCACGTCCGCCTCCTCCCCCCGCGCCTCGACGACCAGCAGCGGGATCTCCGGCCGCCGAAGGCCCAGCTCGTCGGCGATCCGGGCGAAGACGCCGACGCCTTTCTCGACCGTCGGGTTGACGAACGTCAGGTACTTCGGCTCCCGGGACTCGACCCGCACCCGCTCCCGCTCGACCGGATTGGGCAAGACCGTGCATTCCAGGCCCAGGCTCTCGCGATAGAACCGCGCGGCGAATTCCGAGGGCACGCGCACCGCGTCCAGGCCGCGGAAGGGCTCCGCGGAGTGGTAGCGGCAGTTGTGCAGGTTGAAGACCGTCGCCGCCCCCAACGCCCGGGCGCGGGCGAAGACGCCCCGTTGCAGCCAATCGCCGCCGTAGCCGACCACCACGTCGGGCCGGAACCGGCCCGCCACGGCCTCGAAGAGCCGCAGGAACTCCCGGCCTTGGGCCTCATCCGGCCGATGGTTCCGGGTCGTCGGCCCGCAATGCAGCGTGACCGGCACGCCGTGGGCCGTGACGCGCAGATGCGGCGGGACTCCCGCCCGGATGCCCCCCGCCCCGACGTCCCACGCGCCGCCGGCCACTTCCTCGACCGGCCAGCCACGCCCCGCCAGCCACGCCACCGGGTTGACGTCGATGGCCAGGTCGAGCGTGACGCTGCTGAGCACCTCGACCGCGAAGCCGCGCCGGGCCAGCACCTGCATCAACTCCCGGCTGGAGACGGCGGCGCCGTTGGAGTCGTCGAGGTAGCAGTGCCGGGAAGCGAATAGGATGCGTCGATTTGGCATTTCTGCATGAATCGCTCAAGGGTGAGGCGGCGTGAACAGCTCGGCCTCCCAGATCTCCATCGGTTCGGTCATGAGATTGCCCGTCGCCGGGTGCTTCTCCTGCGATGGAATGAAGCCGCCGGAGGCGACGCGCACGCGGCCGTCATCGAGGAAGGCCACCGCCCGGACGATCCGTTTCGGTCCGTGAAGCGTCCGGATCAGTCGCAACTTCTGACCGGCCACCTCCCAGGCTTCGAGGATCCCGTCATTGCTTCCGGAGACCAGCCGCTGACCGTCCGGGCTGAACTGGAGGAGGCCGAAGCGCGATTCTGAGGAGGGCTCGACGGCGGCGAGGACTTTGGCCGTCGAAAAGTCGATCAGCTTCAACCCGCGGCTCCCGAACCCGACCGCCACGGTTCGGCCATCCGGACTGAGTGCGGCGGTATGGCCGCCCGACGACCCGAATCGCTCCTCCGGATCGAGGGCGCGAAAGCTCCCGGCCTCGGCATCCCACAACTTCAGGGTGGACTTGTAGGGGACGCTCTGATCCTTCCATTCGTCGTCGAGAGTGCTCACGGCCCGGCGGGCCTCGCGGTCGAACGAGGTGGTGGGCCCCGAACTGTATCCGACCTGGGCCCCGAGGTCCTCACCGATAACGGTCACGACCTCGCGACCGCCGTCGATCTCCCGGATCTTGAAATCATAGGCCAGGTCGATCGAAGACAGCAGCTCTCCGTCCGGCGAGAAGGCGAGCCCGCGAGCGGGGGACCGGTCGCCCTTGATCGTGGACACGAGGCGGCCGGTCTCGACGTCCCAGACCCGGATCAGGCCCCCAGCCCAGATCAAGGTAAAGGAGAACGCACTCTCGATCTTCTTCTGATCGCCGGTGCTGCCGACCGCGGCCCGCCGACCATCGGGACTGAAGGCGACCGACTCGGCCGGGAAGAGCAGCCGCCGCGGGCGCTCCGCGGGCGCCGGCTGGAGCGCCGCCTCACCCGTCGGAGGCGGCCGGTACTTCGGCCCCTCGACCAGAGTGCGGACCAGGCGTCCGGAGTCGGCCTCCCAGACGGAGACGTTGCCGTCGTGGCAGCCGACGAGCACCCGGCTCCCATCGGGGCTGAAGGCGACGCCGAGCACCAGCCCCGGCGTTGCGCGGATCGTGGTGAGGGACTTCACGGCGCCATGGTCTTCGTCGCCGGCCCTCGGACGCCGCTCCACTGCGACCTGCTGGGGGCCGGCCCCGGCCCGGCCCGCCGCCAGCCAGGCGGACACGGCCAGCGCCCCGGCGATTCTCAAGGTCGTGCGTCGTGATGGCATGTTGCACCTCCAGGGGCTTGTTGCTCAACGCACCTATTGCCAGCCCTGGCTCAGCATCTGCTTCGTCGTCCCGGTCCACTCCGGCCACTCGTCATAGACCGTCGTACCCTGCGGGTCGTAATAAAATCCCTCACCGACCTCCGTCACGGGCGGGTTGGTGATCGCGATCGACCAGTTCCAGTTCAACTTCGCCAGGGCGACCCAGACGCCGCCGACAGTCGGTTTATACATCAGGTAGGTGGTGAACGACTCCGGCTGCGGCGGGCCGAATGCCGGATCGGTCCCGATCGAGAGTTGGGTCAGGCCAGTCAAGGACTCGGTCTGCTGAGGGTTATCGTTCAGCATTATCGGCTCCTGACCCGAATGGCACTCGGAACTGTCATAAAGCGATTCTATGGTAGGAGATAGACAAATGTCGGCCTCCTTGGGACAAGGATTGGTGATTACCCAATCCAAGCCCTGTCCCAGCAAGGAGGCCGACGGTGTGCCAGCCTACCCGAAAGTCGATCGAAGCGCAGGTCAATTCCTTCCGCGAGTCGACCGTCCTCCCCTTCTCCGAGATCCTCGACAGCCGACATGGTCGCAGCCGAACTGGCCGAGGAAGGGGGCACGTTCAATGAGCGAATCTTCACCCCCCTGGTGACCCTGGGCGTGTTCCTCTCACAGGTGCTCGATCCCGACCATTCCTGCCGCGCGGCCGTCGCGCGGGTGATCCTCTGGATGGCCATCCAGGGTCGCAAGCCGTGCTCTCCGGAGACCAACAGCTACTGCGAGGCGCGCCAGCGGCTCCCTCTGGGACTCGTCACCCGGCTGGTGCGCCGGACCGCTCGGGAGATCGACGGCCGCGCGCCGACGCCTGGCTCTGGCACGGCCGGCGGGTGACGCTCGTCGATGGCACGACGGCCTCGATGCCCGACACCCCGGCGAACCAGCAGGCGTTCCCGCAGGCGAAGACGCCAGGGATCGGGCTGGGGTTCCCGCTGGTCCGGATGGTCGCGCTGATCTCGCTGGCCACCGGGGTGGTGCGCGACCTGGCGCTGGGCCCGTACCAGGGGAAGGAGACGGGCGAGACCGCCCTGTTCCGCACGCTTTGGGATGGCCTGGAGCGGGGTGAGGTCGTGCTGGGGGACCGTTATTTCGCCTCGTTCTTCGGAATCGCGGGCCTGTCGGAACGGGGCGTCGACGTCCTGTTCCGGATGCACCAGCGGCGGAAGTTTGACTTCCGCCGTGGGCGGCGACTGGGCATAGAAGACCACGTGGTCACCTGGTCTAAGCCGGAGCGCCCGAATGGATGGACGAGTCCACCTATGAGGCTCTTCCCAAAGAACTGGAGGTGCGTGAATTGCGGGTGGAGGTGGATCAGCCCGGATTCCGAGTCAACGAGTTGGTGCTGGTGACGACGATGCTCGACGCCGAGGAGTACACGAAGGAGGAGGTGGGGGAGCTTTTCCTTGAACGATGGGACATTGAATTAGATTTTCGATCGATCAAGGTCGTGCTGCAGATGGACGTCCTCCGTTGCAAGACGCCGGAGATGGTCCGGAAGGAGATCTGGATGCACCTGTTGGCGTACAACCTGATCCGGGGGGTGACGGCGATGGCGGCCGAGGCGCACGACAAGCAGGCGCGACTCTTGAGTTTCAAGGGGACGTTGCAGACGATGGCGGCATTCCAGGACGCGATGCGCCATGCGAAGCCAGGCGACCGGCAACGCTTGTTGGAGGCGATGCTCGAAGCGATCTCATACCACGAGGTCGGCGACCGATTCGGCCGCGTCGAGCCGCGTGCGAACAAACGCCGGCCGAAGCCGCAACGCTTCCTCACGGAGCCGCGTCAACAAGCACGTAAACGATTGATGGAAGCCGCGTTATGACAGTTCCGAGTGCCATTCGCTCCTGACCCCTATTCTCCAAAAAAAGATGAACTGGAACCGGCCCCCTCCGGCGGCGCTCAACGAACCGGCGGCGGGGGTTCCGACGGCGGTACCCACCAAGGGGCGGCGAAGGCCCGATGGTAGGCTTTTTCCATCCGGTTGTGGTAGGCGACCCGCGCGGCGATGCGGAGGAGCAACTGCCGGTGAGCCTCGATCGCCGCCGGCCAACTCGAACGCGGGCCGGCGAACGGATGGAACCGTTCCGAGCGGACCTCATCGGTCGTGTTCTTGCGGACGTCGAGTTCGGGCTGGGCCAGAAGAAGAGAGAGATCATAGGATGCGATCCGGTGCAGACGCGCCTCAGAATTCAACCGGTATCGCTGGCTCTGAGCCTCGGCGCGGTGGTGCTCCGCCAAGGCCAAGTAATTCGCTCGGCGGAGATACCAGTTCAGGACCCAGCAGAGCAGGCCCAGTACGGCCATGATCAGCAGGATGGTCCGGAGCTTGAACCGCACGTTATGGCACTCCACGTCACCCCGCCGCTGCGCTCGCCGGGGTTGATATGGCCTGGGAGTCGGGTCCATCTCGGCCCCTTCCCAAAGTCACAAGAGGCATCAAGGCTTCTTGTTCTCCCATTCCGTAAGATATTTCTGGCTGTTCTCATTCCACGCGGGGAGCAATTCCGGACTCATCGTCCAGTCGCCTCCCGTGGGTCCATTATAGTTCTCGGCCCCGGCCCAGTTCGACGGTTCGGTGTAGAATCCACCCTGGGAGGTGCGCTCTCCGTGGAGGCTCCAGTTCACCTCGCCCAGCGAGATCCAAACTCCGCCCGGCGGGCGGAAGACGAGCCGTGTGGAGAAGTTGGCGTCCTGCCAGAACCGGGTTACTCGATTCGTGGCATTGCTGTATCCCGAGAACGCGAGGCGGGGAGTGTCATCGATAAGGTCAATGGCCGGTGCGGGCTGGGGGATCGGAGCGAAAGGGATTTCCTCGGTCTCGCTCGCTCCCATTGTGAACGCCGTGTCCCTTAACATGATCGCCAGCGGGTCGTTTTGGTTCTCTCCGTTCCAGTCGAGGACCAGGGGAGATGTCTCGCTGATCAGGCCGGTGAGCGAGTACGTTTGGCCGGGTGGCATGCTACGCCGTCCACTGATATGACTCGCAATCCGACGCAATCTTCTTTGTGCAAAGAGCTTAGGTTGAAGTAAGCGTTTCGGTCGATCGGGCGCGTGGAGCATTTCGGAGATCACCGAAAACTCCGAGGAATGGGCCGGTTCACGGTGTCACACCCCTGTCACAGTGGACGGCGTAGGGTGGCATGCCCACGTCTTCGTGGGCATGTCCATGATTTGAGGGGTAAATTCCATGCCCACGAAGACGTGGGCATGCCACCCATCGTGGGGTAACCTGATTTCCTCGCCACAGTGAAACCAGTGTCAAGTGAAACCAGTGTCAGTTCAATTAATTTGGACGAAAAAGATGAATTGACACCGGCCACCTTGACACCGGCCACCTCCTGGACGAAAAAGATGAACTGACACCGGCCACTGAGCGAGATGAGGGGGGCAGGCGGACCGCCATCGCCACCACTGTCGCCGCTGAGAGTATTGAGTGTGCACTGTGAGTCGGAGGCGACAGTCGGCGCGCCCGCGGCTGGCGGCTCATGATGCAAGACCGGTCAAGGAAATATTCAGAAATTCCATGTCCAGATTCTCTCGTAATCCCGGCTCGGCCCCGTCGCGGGCGAGACGAGCCCCCGGCGACCGGTCTTGGGGGCCGACCGTCGGGGGCTCGGTGGACTGACTCAAGGTTCGCGGCGGCTCTGGCCGCGATCAGGCGACGGCCGCGCGGCGGCCGAAGCGGTGACGGAGGCCGAGGCCGGCGAGGGTCGTGAGGAACAGGGCGACGGCCGTCGGCTCGGGTACGGGCGCGGCGACCACCATCAGGTGACCCTGCGCCGTCGTTCGGCCGACGTTCGTCGTCGAGGGTACGAGCGAGACCTGCGGATCGAGCACGCTGAGCGTGTTCAGGTAATCACCGGTCACGAAGCTTGGCTTGGCGATCGGGTTGAACGTGGCGACGACGGCCGACTGGCTCGGCCCGGTGATCGAGCCGTTGAGGAAGCCGGTGATCGTCACGGGTGACTCGTTCCTGGTCGGGGTGTTGCCGTTGACCTTCTGGCCCGTGTAGGTGATCGTGAAGGGCGTGTGGTCGTACGTCGTGGTCGTCCCCGGCGGCAGGTAGCCGACGACGAACGTGCCGAGGCTGAAGGCCGACGGCGTATTGACGGTGCCGCCCGATTCGGGCACGAAGCTGATGACGTTCGGCCCGGTGATGCCGGTCGAGCCGATCGAGCCGGCGGTCGCGTAGGTCATCTGGGCACTGAGCCCGGCCGTGGTCGTGCTGGTGCTCGCGGCTGTGGTCGTGTCCGTGGCCGTGGTGTCGATCGCGCCGGCCCTGAGGCCCGGGTTCATCGCGGCGCAGAGGCCCAGGGAAACGACCGAAAGCCGCAGCCCGGCCCATCCTCGTGTCTTGCGCATCCTGTTCCTCCTGATCTCGCGTGTCGGCTCGTGGAAACCCTGAATGCTCCGGATCAGGCCGCCCTGGCAAAGCTGGGTCTTCGGGGGCCTCCGGGTGCATCGGACAACCGGCACGGACCCGGCCCACCGGAACGACCGGTGGCATCGGGGTCGCTGCGCGATGATGGCTCAGGGGAAGAGGATTCCGAGGGGAGCAACCGGCCCCAGACCCAATCGGTCTGAGGCCATCCGTTCCGGGACCGCGGACGCGGCGAGTCGGGTCGGACGGCGCGGAGAGATCAGGAGGTGAATGACAAACGGCGCAAGGCTTCCGTGCCCGGCCACGTCGCGAGTCGGTCACGTTGCGATCGAGCCCGCCGGCCGGATTCGGCTCGTCATGACCGACCGAGCCAGCGGGTCGAACGGGTGCGGAGCATAGATCAAGCCCCCCGGGCTGTCCACGCCAAGTTCCGCGATTTTGTCCGGAATGACTGAAGTCTCGGAGCGGTATGGCCGAGGGACCGCGTCAGCCGACATCAAAGAAGGCTGATCGGATCGACATCGACGGCCAGCTCGACCCCGTTCGGCGTCGGTTGCGTGGGGAGGACGGTCTTCAGGAGCGTCTGCAAGGGGCGGGGCGACGGCGCCCGCAGTTGCAGGTGGAAGCGGAAGAGGTTGCGGATCTTGACGACCGGCGCCGGGGCCGGGCCGAGGAGCTTGACGGATTCGGGAGCGGCGGCCGAGAGGGCGAGGCCGAGTCCCTGGATGTAGCGGAGGCACGCTTCCTCGTTCTCGCCGCGCACGATCAGGCGGACCAGGCGGCCGAACGGCGGGACGCCGTGGTCGCGGCGGCGGGGGAGTTCCTGCTCGACGAAGCCGAGGTAGTCGTGGTGCGACGCGAAGAGGATCGCGGGGGCGTCGGGGCAGTAGGTCTGCACCAGGACGCGGCCGGGGCGGTCGCCGCGGCCGGTCCGGCCAGCGACCTGGGCGACGAGCTGGAAGGTGCGCTCGGCGGCGCGGAAGTCGGGCAGGTGCAAGGCGGTGTCGGCGTTGACGACGCCGACGAGGGTGACATTGGGGAAGTCGAGCCCCTTGGCGATCATCTGCGTGCCGAGGAGGATCTCGACCTGACCGGCCTTGAATGCGGCCAGCACCTTTTCATGACTGCCGGGCGAGCGCATCGTGTCGGAGTCCATGCGGCGGACGATGCGGTCGGGGAAGGCGCTCTTGACCTCGCGTTCGAGGCGTTCGGTGCCGATGCCGCCGTAGTGGAGGTTCGGGTGTCGGCAAGCCGGGCAGGCGACGGGCGGGTCGAACTCGGCGTCGCAGGTGTGGCACATGGCGCTGCTGGCGCCCTTTGTGGTGGGTCAGCGCGACGTCGCAGGCGTCGCACTTGCAGACGTGGCCGCACTGGGGACAGAGGATGAACGTATGATAGCCGCGGCGATTGAGCAAGAGGATGACCTGGCCGCCGTCGTCGAGCGCCTGGCCCATCGCGCGGACAAGCATCCCGCTCAGGCCGCCGGGCGGCATGCCGGGCTCGGGCTTCTCGTGGCGGAGGTCGATCAGAGCGACCTCGGGCATCGGCCGGTCGGCGACACGGCGCGTCAACGCGAGCCGGGTGTAGCGGCCCGAGGCGGCGTTCTGCCAGGTTTCGAGGGCCGGCGTCGCGGAGCCGAGGAGGACGGGGATGCCGAGCAGTTGCGCCGCTTCACGGCGACGTCGCGGGCGTGGTAGCGGGGGGCGGTTTCTTGCTTGAAGGTGCTTTCATGCTCCTCGTCGATCACGATCAGGCCGAGCTTCCGCGCCGGGGCGAAGACGGCCGAGCGGGCACCGACGACGACCTGGATCTCGCCCTGGGCGATCGCCCGCCAGTGCCGATGACGCTCGGCGTCGGTGAGGTGGCTGTGCAGGACGGCGACCTTGTCGAAGCGGCGGCGGAAGCGGCGGATCGTCTGCGGCGTGAGGCTGATCTCGGGCACGAGCACGATCGCCTCGCGACCTCGGGCGACGACCCGCTCGATGGCGCTGAGATAGACTTCGGTCTTGCCGCTGCCGGTGACGCCGTGCAGGAGGAAGGTCTGGAAACCGTCGCCATCCAGCGCGGGAGCGAGGCGGTCGAGGACGCCTTCTTGCTCGGTCGTGAGGAGCAAAGGCGGCCGCGGCCCCGGGTCCGGCGGCGGTTCCTCGACGGCGACGGCCCGGCTTGCCCGTCGCTTGACGGCATGGACCAGCCCGGCCTTGCGCAAGGCGGTGATCGGCGCGGTGGTGCACCTGGCGAGGCGGCAGGCGTCGTCAATCGCCATGGGCGACTCGGCGCGGCAGAGCAAGGCGAGCAACTCGGCCTGCTTGGTGGGGAGCTTGAGGGTGTCGCGGACGAGGTACGTCTCCTCGGGCACGACCAGATAGGTCCGCAAGGCCGTGCCGGCCGCCTTCTTCACCCCGGCGGGCACGACGGCGTCGAGCGCCTGGCCCCAGGAGCAGGCGTAATAGGAGGCGATCCAGCGGGTGAGTTCGAGCATCGGCCCGTCGATCAACGGCGGGTCGTCGAGGATCTCCAGCACGTCCTTGACTCGCCCGGAGTCGATGCCGTCGGCCAGGGTGTCGGACGTCTCGACGCAGTAGGCGACCGCCGGGCCGTTGTTCCGTCCCAGCGGCACGCGCAACGCTGGCCTGGCCGGAGCCTCTCCGCCAGCCGCGACGGCACCCGGTACGTGAAGACCTGATCGACCGGCCGGTTCAGCACCACGCCCGCGAACGGGCCGTCCGCCTCCTGACCAGAGGCGAACAGCGCGGCCTGACGAGCACCGGGGTCTTTGCCGTTGACAGCGCTCATGCGCGGGCCCTATCGTCGGTTGGCCTGGAGGGATGGTTGAAGGTCGATGACAGATGGTCGATAGCAGGTTCTGGATCGACCATCGACCATCATCCCTCGACCAGGAATCATCGACCGTCCCTGAAGGAGAACGGGGGCGCAGTCGTCCCCTCCCGGAATATACTCGGTCTTCTGCACGTCTGTCCACCGGAAAATGGCGGCAATGCGACTTGGCCTCTTTGGCGGCACGTTTGACCCGATCCACCTGGGGCATCTGATCCTGGCGGAGGCGTGCCGCGAGGCGTGTGGTCTGGACCGGGTCTGGTTCGTGGTGGCGGGGACGCCGCCGCACAAGCGGGGGGAGAGAACGCCGGTGGCCGACCGGCTGGAGATGGCGAGGATCGCGACGGCGGGCAATCCGGCGTTCGAGGTCTCGGAGGTCGAGGCGAACGATCCGGGGCCGCATTACTCGTTCGCGACGCTGGAGGCGATCCGTCGGGAGCGGCCCGGGGATGAGCTGTTCTTCCTGATCGGGGCGGATAGCCTGGTGGACCTACCGCAGTGGAAGCGTCCCGAGCGGATCGCGGAGCTGGCGACGATCGTGGTCGTCAACCGCCCCGGCATCGACCCGCCCGCCGAGGCGCCCGACCTCGGGCCGGAGGCGCGACCGTTCCTCCGGGTGGAGGTGCCGCCGATCGGCATCGCCTCGACCAACCTGCGGCGACGGGTGGCCGAGGGACGCTCGATCCGCTACCAGGTGCCGCGTGGGGTCGAGGCGTACATCGCGGCCAACGGCCTGTATCGCAGCTCGGTTTGACAGTTGACCTCGCGGTCGATTGTCAATATAGTGGCTTTGTTGTTTAGGATTGTCCTGGAATTGCAGCCTGTAATTCCCGGTACCTGAACGGAACTGGCCTCCTGGACTCGGAAGGTTTCCAAAGAGTGAGCCTCCGATGAATCGAACTGATGCGGATCCTCGATTCGCTGCTCCGGAGGTTGCCGCTCGTAGTCCCGGCTGTTCCGTCGATTCCGGCCCCGCCAGGCTAAAGGTCCGTTCCACGACCCAGCGGCGATGCAGTAGCACGGACCCCTCGGCCCCGGCCGGGCGACTTAGAGACTGTTCCAAAAGACTCAAGCGGCCGCTTTGGGCGGCCGCTTGTAGCGGAATTTCTTCCGCCATCGCGGCGGCCGGGCACGGCGGACCATCCGATGGATCGAGCTGAGCTTGACCATCGCCGCGCTGGTCTCCGGCAGCCGCTCGAAGTCCCGCACCAGCCGCCGCCACCGCAGCAGGCAGCCGAAGGTCTGCTCGACCACCCACCGCACCTTCAGCGGCTTGAACCCCGCCTCGCCCTCGGGCTTCGAGCTCACCTCCACGCGGAGCCGGTCCTGGCCCGACAGCCAGGCGTCCAGAGCCGGGAGTTGCGGTACTTCCGGTCCGCCCACACCACGGCCAGCCGGGGGAACGTCACGGCGGGCAGACCGGCCAGCAGCCGCGGCGCCGTCGCCCCGTCGTCGAGCGTTCGCCGCGGTGACCACGACGATCAGCAGCAACCCCAGCGTGTCGGTGACGATGTGTCGCTTGCGGCCCCGCACCATCTTGCCGCCATCGACGCCGACCTCGGCCCCGCCGTGCGCCGTCTTGGCCGACTGGCTATCGATGCAGGCGCCGCTGGGCGTCGGCGCGCGGCCGAGCTTCGTCCGCACCTCGACCCGCAACGCGGCGACCAGGGCGTCCCAGGTGCCGTCGGCCTCGAACCGGCGGAAGAAGTTGTAGCAGGTCTTCCAGTGGGGCAGGTCGTGGGGCAAGGCCCGCCAGGAACAGCCCTCGCGGTTGAGGTAGAGCAGGCCATTGATGACCTCGCGCATCGTCGTACTTGCGGGGCCTGCCGCCGGGCTTGGCCTCGGGGATCAGGGGGCGAGGAGGCGCCACTGGGCGTCGGTCAGGTCGCTGGGGTAGGGCTTTGCGTTCCATCCCCCCAAACTACAGCCGACGCCCCTTTTGGAACAGACTCTTACTCGCTCGATCCTCTACCGGGCCGGCGATTTCGCCAGACACCGGCCCAGGTGATGGATTGGAGTCCTTCCCGTCGGCCCAGACCAGCTCCAGGAGACTACGGCGCTCGGCCGCCAACCGCGACAGAACCTCGGGAGGCGAACGAGCCGTCTCATGGTCGGACGCCGCCAAGACCACAACCACCAGCAGTCAGCCCAGCGTGTCCACCGCGAGATGCCGCTTCATGCCCCGGATCTTCTTGCCACCGGTGTAGCCCCGCTCACCGCCGGCCTTGGTCCCCTTGACCGTCTGGCTGTCGATGCTCCCAACACCCGGGCTGGGCTCCTTTCCCTCCGCCACATAGGAGACTCCAAATGGAACTTGTGCAACTCGGAATTCCTCAGCGGCCAACGACGGGCCATCGTGAAACCCCCACCAAGCCCCGCCGGCTCAGCCGGCTCGTTATGTTTGCAAAGGATCTGGTCCGCTTCATCCTTGTTCAGAAGCCGGTCGCCGGGCTTTTTCGGACGCATTTTAATACTACTCCGTTAGCTGATACGAACGATCTTGTCGGTCGGTTCGTATCCAGGGTATGAACCGCACCTACACCCCCGAACTTGCCCCGATGTTCTCGGCCGGCTCGGCGATTACGCCGACCGATTCCGCGACGACTTCAGCCGGCCCCGCCAGGCTCAGTACTCCGGCGTCTACCTCCAGGGCCTGATCCTCGACGGCGAACGCAAGAGCATCGAGCCGCTCTCCAGGAAGGTGACGCTCCCGCCCGGCCTGGAGGTCGCCGACCTCGACCAGGCGCTGCAGCAGTTCGTCGGACAGAGCACCTGGGACGAGCAGGCCGTCTGGAAGCGATACCGCGCCGTCATGGCCGAGACTTTCGCCTCCCCGGCGGGCATCTTCGTGATCGATGACACCAGCTTCCCCAAGCAGGGCAAGCATTCCGTCGGCGTGCAGCGGCAGTACTGCGGGGCCTCGGGTAAGCGGGCCAACTGCCAGGTCGCCCCCTCGGTCCACTACGTCTCGCCCAAGGGCCATTACCCGCTGGCGATGCGGCTCTACCTGCCCGAGAGTTGGGTGGACGACACCAAGCGGCTGGAGAAGGCCGGGGTGCCCCAGGAACACCGGAGGGCACAAACCAAGGGCGAAATCGCCCTGGAACTGCTCGACGAGGTCCGGGCCGAGGGGCTGCCCGGCCGGATCGTGGTGGCCGACGCCGGTTACGGCGTCTCGGGGCCGTTCCGCGAGGGGCTGGCCCAGCGAGGTCTGCAATACATCGTGGGCGTGACCGACGAGATGGTCGTCTTCGAGGAGCAGCCGTCGTGGGTCGTGCCGGGGCCTGGAGGCCTGAATCGGGACCGGCGCGCCCCCGCTCGGCGGCACCGCCTGCGGCCGGCTCGCCCCGGCCGGTCAGCCTCAAGACGCTGGCGGCAAAGGCTCCGCTGCGTAAGGTGACGTGGCGCGAGGGGACCAAGGGGAAGCTCTCGGGCTGGTTCGCCTGGCTGCGGGTCTGGCCCGGCTCCGGGTGGGCCACCGGCGACTGCGCCGGTGCCGAGCCGGTGTGGCTGCTGATCGAGGAGCAGGCCGACGGCCAGATCAAGTATGCCCTGTCGAACCTGCCGGGTCGGACCAGCCGGATCAAGGCGGTCCGGCTGTGGAAGAGCCGATGGGCGGTGGAACAAGGCTACCAGCAGATGAAGGAAGAACTCGGGCTGGACCACCACGAGGGGCGTTCGTGGCGTGGGTTCCATCACCACGCCTGCCTGGTGATGCTGGCCTTCGGGTTCCTGGCGTTGGAGAGGGAGCGAGAGGAGCGAGACCCGGCCCGGCCGGGTAAAAGGGGGGTGGCCGCCCGGTGATCACGGTGCCGGCGATCCGCCGTGCCTTGCAGGGGCTGCTGGCGCCGATCTGCCGGCAGGCTGCCCGTATTGCCGGGATCGCTCGAAGCCATTACCGTTGGTGTTAACGGAGTAGTATTAAGCGGGGTAGAGCCATCGAGATTGACATCACTTATGTATGCAATCTGACGTGCCACAACTGCAACCGCTCGATCGGGCAGGCGCCGTCCAAAGAGATGATGACCGTTGAGCAGATCAAGAAGTTCATCAGCGAGACGGTCGCGATGAACTACAAATGGGAAAGGATCCGGATCCTCGGAGGCGAGCCGTCGTTGCACCCCGATGTGATGGAGATCATGAGGCTGCTCTGCGAGTATCGAACCCAGCACAATCCCGAGTGCACGATCTTGTTTGTCACCAACGGCCACGGCGAGAAGGTCAAGAAGGTGCTCTCGCAGTTGCCCAAGGAAGTGGTCATCGACAACACCGCCAAGAAGGGCATCGTCCACTGGTTCACCGCGTTCAACTGGGCGCCGATCGACCTCAAGCGGTACTTCCTCGCTGATTACTCCGTGGGTTGCGGCACCCCTCGCGAAAACGGCATCGGACTGACTCCCTACGGCTACTACTCCTGCGCTCCGGCGGGTGGCATCGACAGGGTCATGGGGTTTGACGTTGGCCGCAAGACGTTGCCGGCTGCCGATGATCAGATGCTCGAGCTCCGCAACACCTTCTGCCGGTATTGCGGGCATTTCATCGGCGGCTGCACCGCGAGGGAGACGCCGTTGGTCAGCATCACGTGGAAAAAGGCCTACGACAGATACAAGGAGGAGAAGAAGCAACTCTCCAGGTTCTAATGGGTGCATCCGCCAAGTCGATTTCCTCGTAGGGCGGGCCTCGGCCCGCCATCGATCTACAAAAAACTTGCCGGATGCACCAACTAATATGACTGAACTATGTTCCAGGGCGCCAGGCTCAGTCCCGTTGCCGCCGTCCGACCGGCCAGCCGAGCAGCTCCGGGTGTTGATCGTCGCCGAGAAGGCCTCGATGTGCGATGGCGGCGAGTCCAGCCTGCCCATACACTGGTTCCTGGGGTTGCTCAGGGAGGGTGTTGACGTCCGCTTTCTTCTGCACGCCCGCAATCAGCCCGAGATCGATGAGTTGCTCGGTGAGCATGCTTCTCGCATCCATTATGTGCCGGACATCCTGCTGCAAAAGATCCTCTGGAAACTGGGCCAGCCCCTACCCAATTACGCCAAGACCTTCACAACCGGCTGGTTCGTGCACCTGATCACCCAGTTCATGCAGCGCCGCGTGGCGCGGCGCCTGATCGAGCAATACAAGATCCATGTCGTTCACAACCCCATCCCGGTGACGCCGCGTCTGCCGAGCATGATGTATGGCCTGGGCGTTCCAGTGGTGATCGGACCCATGAACGGCAACATGACCTACCCGCCGGGATGCCGCGGCCCGGTTTTCCGGGAACTGGTATTCGTGCCGCTGGCCCGTGGTCTCACGAACCTGGCGAACCGGCTCATCCCCGGCAAGCGCCAGGCCGCGCTGCTTCTGGCCGCCAACGAGAGGACCCGTCAGGCACTGCCCCGCGGCTGCGGCGGCCATGTCGCGATCCTCTGCGAGAACGGCGTGGATCCCGATCTCTGGCGGCGCCCCGACGATCTTCCAGCGCGATCGGGCGACGTGCTGCGCCTGGGTTTCTCGGGACGGCTGGTGGACTGGAAGCGGGTGGACCTAGTGCTGGACGTCTTCGCCGAAGTGCGAAAGCTGACGCCAGCGGCGGAGCTGTGGATCATTGGCGACGGGCCGGAGCGCATGCGGCTGCATCGACAGGTGGAGGCGCTGAGTTTGTCGTGCGCCGTTACGTTCCACGGCTGGGTTGATCAGAAGGAATGTTCCCGGCTGTTGTCGCAGTGCGATGTGTTCCTGTATCCCAGCATGTTGGACTGCGGCGGCGCGGTCGTGCTGGAGGCGATGGCGCTGGGATTGCCGGTCGTGGCCCTGAACTGGGGGGGGCCCGGCGAGTACCTCGCGCCGGGTGTGGGGTAGCAGTTGACCCGGCACCTCGCCGGCAGTTGATTGCTGAACTAGTGAAGGCGGTCCAAGGTCTGACGCCCGATACGCGGCGCAAAATGGGAGCGGCCGCACGACGGGAGATTGCCGATCACTACACGTGGCCGGCGAAGGTTCGGGAGGTCCTTGCGATGTATGTGGCGACCTGCGATGCCGGCACGCCTGCCCCCAAGGTCGAAGGGACCGCACAAGGATTATGAGTCGAGTGATTGCCATTAGCCTCGGGGCTTCCTGTTTACCGCACGCAGCGCTGTGCATTGGCAGCCTTGCCGAAAACCTCGAGGGAGACGAGGCGATCCACCTTCTCACCGACACGCCGCGCGATCAGGAACAACTCTGCCGGGCGTTCGGCGCCCATCGTCGGATCAAGGTTCTGCTCTCCGAGACGCTCTGGGAAGACGCCGGCAATCCGATGCGTCAGTACGCCGGGCTGGAACGGCTCCGCATGGGTCATCCTTGCTGCGCAAGCTGACGGACCCGATGCTGCTGGCGCGATGGCGATGAGGTCGTCATCCTCGATCCGGATGTCTACTTCCCGCGGCGGTTTGACTTCGAGACCGTTGAAGACGGGACGCTCCGGCTGATGTGGCAAAGGCCCAACTGCCTCTTGCCGTTCTCGGTGGTGCAGAAGGCATTCGACCATGGCGTCGAGATGGCCGACCATGTGGACATCGGCATCGCACAGTACCGATCGCCGCTTGACCTGGACTGGCTGGATTGGCTTGTGAATCTGCTGGGCGACTTGCCGCCGATCATGCACGTGGAGCCGATCTTGTGGGCGTCCCTGGCCATGCGCATGGGCGGCGGGTACTTGAATCCCCAGCAGTGGTACTGCTGGGCCAACACGCAGTGGAAGCGAGTGCTGAAGAAAGCCGGGACCTCGCCGCTGCGGATGCTCAAGGCCGAGGACTTTCGCCAATGCCTGGCTTTTCATGCCGGGGGCACTGCCAAGAGATGGCTGGCCGACCCGGGTGCCGGAGCCCTGCTTAAGCAACTGGCTGGCGCTCCGGGCGGAATACCACCCGGGGATGCGACTGTCCTGCCGTTTGTGTCGTTCACGTTGGGAAAGTTTCGGTGGCTGCGAAAGCGTGCAAAGATCCTTCGAGCGATGGGATACTACAAAGTAATGGGAGGCTAGCCGCCGGGAGGTGGAGTCTCTTTGGGGCGGGCTTCTGCGGCCTGAGCCGAGGTCGTCAACCGAGCCGGTTTGTGCTCCTCCTAGGCCATACGTGAGCCAGACAAGAATATCGAAAAGAAAGTAATCTCGTCCTGGGAAAGCTCGACATGATGATTGCGAGCATCCCCGCTGCGTCGACATGGCTCCTCTCGCCTGGGCTATACTGGCTGCACAAGGAGGCCGACGCCCGTCAGGACTATGTGGGCCGGCGGTCGTGGTCGTGTCCTCTGCGTTTTTCCTCTCCAACTCCGTGCACTTCTGCTACGAGGACGGTCAAGTCGACCTGTGAGTTGCGGCGATTATCCTGGCGGCCTTGCTCGCCCATGCGTGGGGATCGCCGATCTGGGCTGGTCTCTGGCTGGCTCCGGAAGCCGGTTCGAAGCCGTAAGTTGTGGGACAGCCGCCGCCCCCGGCTGTCCCACAACCACAGTTGGAGTCCCAGGGAATAGGGAACGGCTGGTCCGCTGGTGGACGCTTGCGTTCCAGACGGTTCCATTGCGTAATGAAGAAGTGCGGGCATTGCAAGAATTGTGGACGTGACCGCGACGCATGGTGTACCGGACGCCCGCGGCGTGCCCGGCAGGGTGGCAGAAAAAGGAGGTCGGCGATGAGCAGCAACCAGGAACCGAAGGTGACGTTGATCCCGCGCAAGGCCGCCGTCTGCCAGGAGGAGCCGGTCACGCTCGATGTGCTGGTGAGGATCGACCCGCCCTTGCCGGAGGTCCACTTTCCCCGGCCACCGGTGAACCTGGCGCTGGTGCTCGACCGCTCCGGGTCGATGGCCGGGGCGAAGAAGATGCCCTATGCGATCGAGGCGGCCCAGTTCGCCGTGGGGCAGCTCCTGCCGACCGACCGGGTCAGTGTGACGATCTTCGACGACCACGTCGAAACGATCGTGCCGAGCACGTCGGCCGAGGACAAGGTCGGGATCGTGAACCAGATCGGTGCGGTTCACCCCCGAGGTTCGACAGACCTTCACGGCGGCTGGGCCGAGGGCGGTCGCCAGGCCGAGTCGGGCCGGAAACGGGATGGCTTGAACCGTGTGCTCCTCCTGTCCGATGGCCTGGCCAACCAGGGCGTCACCGACCCGAATGCCATCGCCAAGGCGGTCAAGGGCCTCGCCACCCGCGGCGTGGGCACGACCACGATGGGCCTCGGCGACGACTACAATGAGGACCTCCTCGAAACGATGGCCCAGGCCGGCGACGGCAACTATTACTATATCGAGTCGCCCGTACAGCTCGCCGACCTGTTCACGACCGAGCTGAAGGGTTTGATGGCCACGACCGCCCATAAGGTCAGCCTCGGGATCGAGACGGGCGCGGGGGTGACGGTCGCCGACGTGCTCAACGACCTCGACCGGCTCCCGACCGGCCGTTACAAATTGCCCAACCTGGTGATTGGCATGCCGGTTCGGGTGCTCGTCCGCCTGAGCGTGGCGGCCCGGCCGTCAGGGTCGGACCCGCTCGTCGTCTCGTTCCGACTCGCCTGGGACCCCCCGCGCGGTGGGACACGCCGATCGCTCCATGCCCGGCTCGACCTGCCGACCGTGTCCCTGGCCTCGTGGACCGCCATGGGGGACGAGGCGTCGGTCGTCGAGCAGGAAGGGCTCTTGATGGCCGCCCGCGCCCAGAAGGAGGCCGCCCGCGCCCTGGAGCGGGGCGACGTCGCCGCCACCCGGGCCGGCATCGCCGCCGCCTACGGCCACCTCGCCCCCTGCCAACTGGCCCCCACCGCCGCCAGCGAGATCGCCGCCCTCGACGCGATCCAGGCCAAGCTTGACGCTGGCGACCTCCCCGGCACGATCAAGTCGGCCAAGTACCGCTCCTACCGCCGTCGCCAGGGCCGGGATGAGGCGTAGGGCCGCCCGTGCCCGACAGTCGCTCGGCCCGTCACGTTCCTCGGAAAAGGGTCGATGGTGGGTGGAAGCTGGTCGGTGCCCGCACGCAACCAGAATTCCTCGGAGCGACCGCCACCCGCCCGGACCTGGACCGGGCGGGTTCGTTTTGTCCGATCCGTGCTTCGCGTCGCCCCGGAATCGCCCAGGACCCGGCGTTGCGAGCCGTCTCCCGGAAGTCTCGGTCGGACGGCGAAGGCTGCTTTTTTTGTCGATTGTAAACTCTCGCGCCGGTCCGCGAACGGCCCGACGACGCAACTGCGACGCGCCGGGGGCGCCTGCGGGACGGGCTGAGGACGCCGGGGGACGCTTCCAGAGACGCCCAGTGGAAGGTCGCAACTTCTAAACGATAAAGGATTTAAAAAACGACATTGCCCATTTTGAAGTTCGTTCGGCGCCAGGAACGCACCGGGGCGTCGCGACGCCTCAACCGGATGCGGGCGATTGGATCACCACCGAATTGCCCATGGGCTAGAGTTAATTATAGCACAAAAAGGGCGCCGGTGCGGAAGGTTTTCGTGGTCAGGACGAATCGGGGGTGCCCTGGCAGGGAGGTTGCGGAGGGTGGCATCGGACTCGGGATGATTCCGGATCACATTCCCGCATGCTTCGCCCCCCGCTCCCATGGTCGTCTTGGTGCTGGCGACGCTGGCCTTCGGCTCCCTGGTGTTGAACCAGCGGCTCTGGATTCGCAGGTTTCAAGGCGAGCTGGACCCCAGGGCTGAGTGACCTGGCCCACGCTGACGGCTCGGGGTCGGTTCGTGCGGGTCGCGCCGTGGGGAACTTCGCGAAGTCCAATGCGGCGGCGGTTGGGCAGGGTGGCGTGGCGGAATCCGGTCGATGTCCAGTAGTAGCGGGTTCCGGCCGGTTGCCAGCACCGCCCCGAACCATGGGCAGTCGGAAATCGTAGAAATCAGGATGCGAATAAGACGAAGTACCTGTGGGGCTGGAGTGGAGGCCCGGGGGATGCGTGCCATGCGAGGCGTTGGGAAGAGTCGTTGGATCGCCCTGGGACTGGTGTCTGCCCTGATCGCGCCGGCTTCGGCGCGGGCGGGGAAGGTTGGCTGGCTCGACGAGGTCGTGCAGGAAGTGGTGCGCGAGGCGGAGGTCGGCGGGCGTGCGGCGACTCGGATTGAAGGGCAGGGGGTGCGGACGGCGGGTCGGCTGTTCGCCCGCGAGTCGGAGGAAAGCCTGGAATCGCTCGCCCGGCGCTCTGACGACCTGGCCCGGGTGGCCCGTCGCGTCGAGGAGCCGGCCGAGGCCGCCCTGGAGATGCGGTTTCAGCGGCTGCTGAGGCCCGACCCCGAGATGACCCGCACGTTTGCCGCGCTCGCTCCGGCCGAGAAGCGGCTGGTCGTCGAGATGGGTGAGACGGCCCAGAAGCTCGCCCGACGCTACCCCGGTCAGGCCGAGACGATGATCCGCAAGCTGGGGGTCGAGGGGATGTCGGCCGTTCGGGCTTATGGCGATGACGTGGCCGAGGTGATCGTGAAGGAAGGTCCCGAGACGATCGGCGTGCTCCGCAAGACGGGTCGCGGCGGCTGGCGGTTCTTTAACGAGCGGGTCTTGCCTCACAAGAAGAAGCTGATCGCCGCGGGTGTCTTCGGCCTCTTCCTGGCAAATCCCGAGAAGTTCGTGGATTCGGCAGGTCGGGCGACTCAGTACGCCGTCGATCAGTTCGCGAGGGCGGGCGTGAAACTGGCCGGCGCGGTCGGCGGCGGAGCGATCCGAGGACTGGAGTCGGCTGTGGGCAGCCTGCTCGCTCCGATTGGACTCGACGCCGCACCGTTGCGCTGGCTAGTGATGGGCGGGACGGCTTTTGTGGTTCTGACGGCCCTGCTGGTCGTGCTCGGTCTGCCGGTCCGGTGGATATTGCGGCCAGTCACCGGGCCGCTGAGGTGGATCGCGCGGCGGCCGAAAGCGGCGTGATTGTCGTGCGAACCGGTGAACAATCGTCAGTCTCGATCCGAAGTAGATCTGGGATCGCGTTCCATCCGTCGTCGCTCGGGGTTCGACTGGCCCCGGTCGCGAGGGACCGCAGGCAGGACCACGCCCGATGTCAAACCGTCGCAAGGCCCATCTCGACGCCCTGGAAGCCCGCCTGACCGGCCCGAAGCGGGTGGCGCTGTTCGGCCATCGGGCGGTGGGCAAGACGACCTTGCTGGCGATGTTCTACCGCGAGGCGTCGAACGGCCGGGTGCCGGGTGTGCGCCTGGCGGCGGGGGACCCGGTGACGGCCGAGTACCTGGCCGACAAGATCGCGCAGGTCGAGTCGGGCGAGCCCTTGCCGGGAACGCTGGCCGAAACACCGCTACGATTGCGGCTCTATCACGGCCTCTCGCGGCTCGACCTGGTTGTGAAGGATTACCAGGGTGAGCATGTCACGCTAGGCACCGATGCGCCGATCCGCGACTTCTTTGACGACTGCGACGCGGTCTTGCTCTGTCTGGACCCGGCGGCGTCGGATGATCCCGTGGCGAGGCGGAGGCGGCAGCAGGAGGTGGAAGACCTGCTGGAGCGTTACATCGAGCAATCGACCGACGGCACCGCCGGTCGGCCGGTGGCCTTGCTCATCACCAAGTATGACTGCGTGATCGAGAACGGCGGGCCGGGGCCGGAGGACGTCGATCGGCTGGTCGAGGCGCGTTACGGGATGACCCGGCACGCGCTGGCACGGCACGCACCGCGGAGCGGGATGTTCGCCGTCAGCTCGTATGGTATGGCTGCGGGTGCCGATGGACGGCCGCCGGTCGAGCTGGAGCCAATGGGGTTGGAAGGTCCTTTGGCGTGGCTGGCCGAGCAACTGGAGGCGATCGACCGCGAGGGGCTTGAATGGCTCTGGGACCTGGCGCCGGAAGATTTGCCGAGACTGGAGCGATGCGTCAAGGCGTATGAGCGGAAGTATCCGAGGTCGGATCATGCGATCACGTTCCGGAGGCGGTTGAACGACCTGCGGCGTCGGCGGACCGTCGGGCGACTGGCGGGTGCGGTGGTCGGATTGGCGTTGTTGACCGGTGCGGTCGCCGGTTACGACGCCTGGGGCTATCGCGAGGCCTTGGCGTTTGAGCGGGGAGCGCACCCGGCGCCGGCGGTCGAGACGCGTTGGGAGCGGCTTGATCGCGTGGCATCCGACCTTGCCGCTGTTCTTCCCGAAGGACGCCCAGCAGGCCAGGCGGAAGCTGACGGAGTGGCAGGTCAAGGCGGCGGAATTGCGTGTGAAGGTCGGCACGGCGGGGCCGGGCCTGGCGGCGTCGATGCAGGACTTGAAGGAGCAGGCGCCCGACCTGCTCTTGCAGATCAATCGGGTCGAGCAGGCCGAGGAGCGGGCGAAGCAAGAGCAGGCGTGGAAGGGGCTGCGGGTGGCGGATCTCGTCGCGGTCGAGGAGCCCGAGGCGCACCTGGCGCGGGTCCGGAAGTTCCTTCGGGAGTATCCCGATACGGTGCACAAGCCGGAGGCGGTCGCCCTGGCGAAGGGCCTGGAAGAGGTCGTCGCCGAGCGTCGGGGGAAGCAGGAGCGGCAGGCCATCGACGCGATCGCCCGGGCCGCGGCCTTGCCGGATGCGTCCTTGCGGGACCTGATCGAGCAGGCGCAGCGGTTCCTCGCCGAGAATCCGGAGAGCCGCTACGGGGCGGAGGTGGAGGCGATGATGGGCGATTTCGTCCGTCGCCTGGACGAGGCTGACATCGCCAAAGCCCGGCAATTCTCGAAGGAGAACCCGGCGAACTTCGCTGTCCGTCGCGAGAAGTACCTCGATTACCTCAAGGCCCACGCCGAGGGTGGGCGGTTCGTGGCCGAGGCGAACGCGGCCCTGGAGACGATCGAGCACGAGCGGGATGTTTACCTGTACCGGCAAGCGTATGACCACTCCGTCTCGCATCCGGACGACGTGCCGACGATCGCCGGCCGGCTGCGGTCGTATCTGGACGCGAACCCGCAAGGTCGGTTCGCCGAGGCGGCGCGGGCGTACATCCGCTGGTGGGAGAAGATCTCGGTGCCGGGCGAATACCGGGTCGTGCTGCGGCGGGGTCGGGTCGAGCCGGGTGTCGGCAAGACGTTCTCGGGCGGCGGGCCGGATCTGAGCGTGAAGGTCTGGGTGGCGGGTGTGGAGTACGGCCCCTCGCCGATCGTGAAGGACACCCGCAGTCCGATTTGGGACTGGTCGTTCCCGGTGCCGGTCCGCTGGAAGTATGGCGACCCGGTGAGCATCCGCATCCTCGACCATGATTGGTCCACCACGGGCGTCTTCACCTTCACGACCAGCCCCGGCGACAAGCTGGCCATCCGGATGCTCTCCGGCACCGTGCGGCCCTCGAAGGGCGGGCGGACGGAGCTGGTCTTCGCGTCCGACTTCCGGAAGCCGAAGCTGCCGAGGCCGGAGTGAGAGACTTCCTCGCCTTTGCCATGCCAGGGACCCTCCGCCTCCGCGTCGAGCAGGCTGTTTACGGCAGCTTCCCGTTCTGGGAGCGGGGCTATGCCATGCTGGCGCAATCACCCGGTTGCCGGCGCGAGTGGCTCGAAGGTTTCCAGGCCGCTTGCGAGCGGTTCGGGGAGCGACCGCGCGAAGTGGTCGCGGCGGGCGGGATGTTCGCGGTCCGGCTGGGGAAGGGGCCGTGGGCGGTCGTGGGCGTGAGCGAGGCGGGGAGCGACGACCGGGGGAGGCCGGGGGCGTTGGCGTTCCATGCATTGTTCGTCAGTCCACGCGATTACCGAAGGCTGGGCGGCTGGCCGTTCGGGCTGGCGCGGTTCCATCGGAGGGATTGGGACGCGGGAACACGGACGCTCGACGCGGCGACGCTGGAAGTCGAGGTCGAGGAGGTCGTGGCATCGACGGACCCGAGGGCGGAGCGGATCGCGGCGGCGCTGGTGAGGGGAAGGCGGGTCGCGGTCGCAGCGTCGGAGCCGATCGGGGAACTGGCGCGGGAGGTCTGGGGACGGTTGCCGGGGCGCGTTGAGGCGGGCGAGGTCGGTGGCGACCTGGGCCTTCGGAAACGGCAATCGGTTCGACCTCGTCGGCCTGCCGAGGCGGGCGAGGGTGGCGCTCGATGAGTCGTATCTCCGGCCCGAGGAATGGGATGTTGGGGAGTCGGTGTCGGCGGTCGAGCGGAGTCCGCAACAGACGGGGCGACGCTGGGTGATCCTCGCGGGGGCGCTGGCCCTGACGATCGGCGTGGTGGGGGCCTGGTGGGCGGTCGTCTCGGGAGGGCCGAAGGCGGAGGACGTGAGCACGTCCGAGGCGATGGCTGAGGTTGTGCTGGTTCCCCCGGATCGCGAACGCCACCGGGGCGATCCGCTCGACCGCGACCCGGAATGGCGGGCCCGGGTGGTTGCGGGCCTGGAGGAGCTGGCCGGGCGGTTCGGGGTCGGCGAGGCCGGGGGACCTGATCCGGCGGAACTGATGGAACGGATCGCCGGCCGACTGCGGTATCGGGGGCCGTTGCTGACGGTGGCCGAGCGGCAACGGCTCCGTTCGGAGCCGGGGGCCGGGCGGTCGCGGGCGCTGGCGTGGGATGAACAGATCCGGAGGTTTCTCCCCGACCGGCCGCTGCCGCCCGACTTCGACGGCGGCCCGCTCCGCTGGCAGCTTGAGACCCTGGCCTGGTCGTTCCACGTCGCGCTTGACCCCCGGCTCGCGGCGGCGGAGGTGCCGCATGCGCTGGGGCATGCTTTGGCCGTCGAGGGGTCGGTGAGACCGAATCCGCTGGCGGGTCGGTATCCGGCCCTGGCCGAGTACGCGCGGTTTCTTGAGCGGTTGCCGAAGCGTTGATGAATTTGGGACGGAGAGGGACCTGGCACGTCAGGTCTGCCGACGGCTACAATCAGCCCATGCACGCCCGATGCTCCCGCTCGCCGTTCCTCCTCGCCCTGGCCTGGCTGGTCCTGTCTGGCTGCGCCGGCGGGGAAGACGTGACGCCGAGGTCGCTCGAACGTGCCCGGCAGACCTGGAAGCGGTCGCGGATCGAGGATTACGACCTGGAGTGGACCAGCACGGGCGCCCGGAGCGGTCATTACCTCGTCACCGTCCGCGACGGCCGGGTCCGCGAGGTCCGACTGGTCCGGCCGGATGGCGAGCAGGTCGTGGCTCACCCGGGCGACCCGAGTTACTACGGCGTTGAGGGGCTCTTCCGCATCCTCCGGGAAGAAGCCGACCAGCTCCTGGAAGAGCGGCCGTTCAACATGCCGAAGGAGTCGAAGGTTCTCCTGAAGTTCACTCCCGACCCAAAGCTCGGCTATCCGCGGAGCTATCGGCGCGACGTGGTCGGGAGCCGGGAGGGACTGGCGATCGACGTGCTGAGGCTGGAGCCGGTGCCGGCCGATGCGGCGCATTGATTCCGCGAAATGGGTTCGGTGTTGTAGAATGAGGGTGTCGCCGCGACGGGTTCCGGTCGCCCGTCCGGCATAGCGGCATGTCCGGATGACCGTCCACGCCGGGAGCCCCGACGCGCCGTGAGCCAGAGTATTCGCCAGGATCGCGAGTGGAGCCGCCATGCGGCGCACTACGACGACGTCTTCCTCGACCCGTTCCGCCCCGGGGTCGAGAACCCGATTCTGGAAGCCCTCGATGTGATCCCGGAGCCGGGGTCGAAGGCCGTGGCCGACCTTGGTTGCGGCACCGGCCCGCTCCTGCCGCACCTCGTCGGCCGGTTCGGGCGGGTGGTGGCCCTCGACTTCGCCCCTGGCATGATCAGGCGGGCGAAGGAGCGGCTGGGGGACGCGGCCCGGAAGGTCGAGTTCCTCACCCGGCCGATGCACCAGCTCGATGGGCTGACGGGCACGCTGGACGTCGCCGCCGCGATCAACTCGCTCGTGATGCCCGACACCCGCGAGATCGACCAGACCTTGCAAGCGATCCACGCCACGCTCAAGCCCGGTGGCGTGTTCCTCGGCGTGGTGCCGTCGATCGACGCGATCCACTACAGCACGATGCTCCTGATGGACCGCGAGCTGGACGCCCGCCAGGACCCTGAGGAGGCTGAGCGGCTGGCCGCCTACCACGCCGAACACCACTTCTTCGACTTCGCCTTCGGCCGGTTTGCGTTCCAGGGGCTCAGACAGAAGTTCTGGCAGCCGTTCGAGATCGAATACCGCTTGCACAAGGCGGGCTTCCATTCGGTGACGCTCGCCAAGCTGCTCTATCCCTGGGACGACGACATTGCCGGCGGCGCGGCGTTCGCCGATCAGCCGCCGAGCTGGGACTGGACCTTCACGGCCCGCCCTTGACCCGAGGGGACCCCCGCGATGGCCAAGCACCCGAGGCTGCCGACCGAGCAAGACGCGTCGATGAAGGCCCACAAGGCCCAGCTCTTCGAGGTCGATGAGACGGTCGGCTCGACGGAGCCGGGCAAGCCGTTCCGCCGCTACCTGGGCGAGACGCCCGCGGCGCCGTTGCCGATGTGGATGAAGGCGTCGCTCTGGGCGGCTGGCGTCGTCGTGGGTCTGCTCCTGATCCTGGCCTTGCTCCGGATGAACCGCCCCCGCAAGCCGCCCGCCCCGGCGGCCGACCGGGGTCGGCCTGTCGCCGCGGTGTTGCGGGTCTGACGCGGTCGGCACCAGGAGTCTCTGGGCGTCTCCAGTACCTGGCAACACGTCTGTTGTCCGGAGCCCCGCTGCGCGCTGCGCTCGGCGGAGGCTTCAGGATGGGCGGAACTCCTTGCGTCATCAGGTGTTTGAGCGGCCGGCTTGTTGGCTTCGTTTTGCGTTTTCGACGGCGGTCGCCCACGCGATTTCGGTTGCTCTGAGAATCGTCGGTGGTCGATGCCTGCAAGCCACCATTTTCCTCGGTCCGGTTGCCGCGAAGCGGCCTGACGGCTCGTTTCGCGCTGGGGGCCTCGCTCCGCTGGCTCGGATGGTGTGTTGTCGAGGACGCGACGCGGCCGACGATGACAACGCCTGCGCACTGCGCACTTCGGAAGCTCGGATGCGGGTGGAACTCGTTGCATCATGGATAGTTGGAACGAGCGAAGGGTTGGCTTCGTTTTGCGTTTTCGAGGGGCGTCGCTGACGGATTCCCGGTTCGTTCGCAGCGGGGCAGAGAGCGACTCACACAGGAAGATGGTTCACCGCGGAGGCCCATGGGAAGGCTGGGGATGATCCCGAGTTGTCAAAGCCCACTCGGCGACGTTCCGTCGTCGCGGGGACCGGCGCGCACCACGGGCGCGGCCGTTCGTTCCTCAAAAGCGTTGTGATCGATGCGGAAAACCGGCGGGAATTCTCCCGACCACACGAGCCTGGCCGTCGTGGTCGTGACGACCCGATCCCGGCCAGATCGATGCCGTGCAGGCGAGGACGGGGGGTTGGAGGAGAGTCCAGGCGGCCACATGTTGGTGGAAAAATGGGCCGCAGCGTGTCCGCTCCACCCGGGGATCGTTCCCAGGTGATTAGCCGGTTGGAATTCCAGGTCTTCGGGGCAGGAGTCGTATCAACGCTTGTCCAGTACCACGCCTTGAAGACCTGCACTACCCGTCGCGCAGGCGGTGGTGTGAACCCCGCCCGAAGCGCTGGGGACAGATCGTGACGATGCATTTTTGTTGCCGGTGATTTTCCTTTGTCGCGTTCGAGGAGATGGGCTCATGAAGCGTGCATCCTTGAGGGTGGAAATGGTGATCGTGATCGCGGCGTCGGCGATGCTTGCCGCGGCAGGGCCAGTCCGCGCGGAGTACAACGTCTTCTCGGGGGATCGAACCGTCCAGGGGCAGGCCGAGGTGACGGGCTTTTCCAATGGCGATCACTACGAACGAGTCTTCACGACAGGTTCGTATTCCCAGACCTTCACCGGCTCCTCCGGGGACGCTTCCGATGCCGTCAACTACTTCGTGAGCCTCACGTCCAACATCCCGACCAACGGCGACCCGATCACTGCAACCGCCTCGTGGACCCAGGACTGGGACCTGTCCACCAAGTCCGGACAGGTCGGCGGTGGGGTCCTGCATCGTGCCTATCTGAACGTGACCTCCCCGACAAACTTCGAAATCAGCGGCACGATTACCAATGGCAATGTGTACATGTGGGATTCGAGCTACCAAAACGTTTTCACTCCCGTCGGAGACTACTCCGGGATCACCCAGAATGTGCTCATCACCGGGACACTGAGCACCGGCACCTATACCTTGTTCTGGGACAGTGCGATCGGCGGCGGTGCTTCGGGGAGCGGGCATCGCGAGGGCGGGTTTGACCTGACGTTCCGGGAAGTCAGCGTGAACGCCGTGCCGGAACCCCCCAGCCTCGCCTTGGTCGGCGTGGCCTCCGCCCTCGCGGCCGGTTACATCCGCTGGTGGCGGCATTGGCTGAGGCTGGTGGCTTGAGGGATTGAATCCGGATTGACCACGGTGGCGCCCCGGGCCAAGCCCCGAGGCGTTGTCTCGGAAGCTTTCGCCGGTTTGCAGCCGGAACGACGTGTCCTTGGGGCCACCCGCACTTCGACGCGGGTGGCCCGAACACGACTGCGCGTTCGAACGCCGCAGGCACGGGCGGCTTCAAGGATGGCATGGCTGGTGAGGGAAGGCCAAGCGTCACTCGGGTCCGCTTGTCGCTGCGCGAGCCGGACACGCAGATGTGTCCGGGCTAACCGCTGAGGTCGAGGACGACCCCAGCTCCCCGTCCGCCTGGCCACCCAACGACCTGGATCCGTTTTCCTCGGGCGAGAGACACGGAGCCGGCGTCCAATCATGACGTGAGGCCGCGGGCCACCGGTCCTTCACCGGTGGCCCGCGGCCTCACGCTTGGGATCGTGATCTGCCCTCGGGACGTCAGGTCCCAAACTCGGGGCGGCCGGGGCCGCTCGGAGACACGCTCTGCCCCTGCCACGCGTCCGACGCCCCAATCTGGTGATATTCGGTATCGGGCTTGCAGGTCGTTCCGGGTGCCTCCGGCCAGTCCGCGAGGTCGGTGGAGGCGCTCCTCGATCGACCGTAACTCGGCAAGTCGGACGATGCGTGGTCCGAACCAGCCCGCGCGCGGTGGGCCCGCGCGGGGTTTCGTGGGAAGGGGATCGATCATGGGCAAGTGCTTCATTGCCTGGGTCCTGGCCCTCCTCGGCGGCTTCGCCCACTCGGCGCCGGCCCGGGCCGAGTATTTCGAGTGGAATGGCCCCTGGCAGTCGAGCGTCTCTCAGGACGGCAACGGCAGCGGGTCCGGCCTCTTCACCCCCGCCCCCGATCGGACGTGGGAGGGCGGGGCGACGGGCAGCGTGACGGCGTTCGCCAACGGCGCGCAGGGCTTCCAGAGCACGAGCATCGATTTCACCCGGTCCTTCACGCTGTCGGGCTCGCCTCAGGGGTGGTCCGTCGATCTCGTCACGCTGCTGGACGGATCGCTGTCCGTCCGCCGGTACGGGTCCGCGACACTCTACTCAGCCGTCGGCATCGTGGGGCAGTTCGATGTCCCCAACAGCCGGTCTGCCTCCCGGGAAAACCTCCGCGTCTCGACGACCCAGAGGGGGAGGTACTTGCTGCCGGATGGCCGGTACGGGGTGAGGGGAGAATTCCTGGCGGACGTCGTGGCGCAGGGCCGCCGCATCAAGATAGCGATCTGACGTAGCTTGGAGGAAGTTCGTCGGCGTACAACGGGGGCTCACCACGAGTGTCATCTCCCGACCCCGATGGACGCGATCATGCCCAGCGACGGACCCGCCGCCTTCCACGACCACTTCCGAGACCTCACCGATCCCCGCGTCGAGCGGACCCGCAAGCACCCCCTGATCAACATCGCCTTCATCGCCGTCTGCGGCGTCCTCTCCGGGGCCGACTCCTTCGCCGCCATCCACGAGTTCGGCATCGACCGCCGGACCTGGCTGGCCCGCGTCCTCGACCTCAGCCCCGGCATCCCCTCCGAGGACACCATCCGCCGCGTCCTGGCCCGGCTCGACCCGGCGGCCTTCGAGAAGGCCCTGTTGGGTTGGATGCAGGCCGTGCAGGAGGTCACCGCCAAGCGGTTGGTCGCCATCGACGGCAAGACCTTGGGGGGCTCCTACAACCGGCAGGACGGCAAGGCGGCGATCCACATGGTCTCGGCCTGGGCGACCGAGAACAAGCTGTCGCTGGGCCAGGTGGTCGTGGACGAGAAGTCCAACGAGATCACGGCGATCCCCGAGTTACTGGGGTTGCTGGAACTCTCCGGAGCGGTGGTGACGATCGACGCCATGGGCTGCCAGAAGGCGATCGCTGCGAAGGTTCGGGAACGCGGCGGCGACGACGTGTTGGCCGTCAAGGAGAACCAGCCGACGCTCTAGGCTCAGGTCCGCGAGGCCATCGACGAGGGCCTGGAGCAGGATGCCGAGCGGATCGATGAGCATCGGACCGACGAGAAGGGGCACGGTCGTCGGGAGGTCCGCACCTCTGCGGTCTTCCCAGCCCCGGAGGGGGTCGATCCGGAGGGCCTGTGGCAGGACCTGTGTGCCGTGGGCGTGACGTTCTCGGAGCCAACGGATTCCCGGGGGCGAACCAGCCTGGAGGGGCGGTACTACATCCTGAGCCGGGGGTTGTCGGCGAAGGAGTTCGCCGAGGCCGTGCGGGGCCATTGGAGTATCGAGAATCAACTGCATTGGCAACTGGATGTGAGCTTCCGGGAGGATGAGTCTCGGGTGCGAACGGGCCACGCGGCGGCGAACTTGAGTGTGATCCGGCGGTTCGCCCTTGGTTTACTGAAGCGTGAGAGCGGGTGCCGACGTGGGATCGGGACCAAGCGGCTGAAGGGTGCCTTGAGTGAGGAGTACCGGGAGAAAGTCCTGTTCAAGACATGAGATAAGATGCCGTTTCCCTGCGTCGTGGCGGTCGCCCCCGATCCGGGCCAGGGCGGTGGCGCACAGGGGACGTTATCCATCAGCCTGGAGGCGACTTCCCTGTCGGTCCCCGAACCCGGTGCGGCCGTCCTGGCGGCGATCGGGTCAACCGGGCTGATGCTGGTGGCTGCGTCCCGGCGATGGCGGCGTCCGCGGGCGGGTGGCTGGGGTCGTCCGCGACCCCAGTCCCTCCGGCGCGGGGTCGGGGGCCGGACCGGGGTCGCGGACGACCCCAGCCATCCCGCCGAGGAGTCCAGTTTCCCGGGGAGCCGCTCGTAGCTACGCTTCCCAGACACCAGGACGTGTCCGTGCCACCCACGAGTTATCAGACGGCCTCACGAGGACGTGTCCGTGCTACCGGCCGACGCATGAACATGCCCACGAAGGCGTGGGCATGCCACTCGTCCAAGAAGTCGTGGACATACCAGCCCGCCACGAAGACGTGGGGATGCCATCCAGATTCGGGCATGCCACCCGTCCCGAACGGTTTTCGGGCGTCCGGAACGGTGTGGAGAATCCCGACTGCCCAGACGCACAAGACCGACCGGCGGGGCAACTCTCTTGTATCAAAAAGATTATTACAAAAACTTTTCCGAATTCGACGTCTCCTCGGATCGGGTGGCATGCCCACGTCTCCGTGGGCATGGTCATGTTCCGGTGGCTGACTCACATGCCACGAAGACGTGGGCATGCCACCCGGCCAAGAAGTCGTGGACATGCCAGCCCGCTCTTCAGGGGACCTCGGGGATGTGGTAGGAGGCGACGACCACCGTCACGTTGTCCCGACCCCCGCCTTCCAGGGCGAGCTCGATCAGGGCTTGGCAGATCTCGTCGGAGGAGGACTCGCGATTGAGCGCAGTGGCGATGGTTGCGTCATCGACCATCTCGGTCAGGCCGTCGGAGCAGAGCAGCAATCGGTCGCCGTCGGTCAGCCAGAACCGCTCGATGTCCGGCTCGCTGCCGGTCCCCCGGATGCCGATCGCGTGGGTCAGGACGTGGCGGAACCGGGCGGAGATGTCCCGTTCATCGACCTCGCCGGAGTCGGCCATCTGCCGGGCCAGGGTGTGGTCGCGGGTCAACCTGTGCAGCTCGCCCTGGCGGACGAGATAAACCGGCGAGTCGCCGACGTGGGCAACCATTAGGTCGGCGCCGAAGCTGACCACCATCGTCAGCGTCGTCCCCATGCCCCGCAGGGCCGGCTGGTTCCTCGACTCCTCGACGACCGCCTCGTTCACGTCGTGGAAGCGCTGGGCGGCCCGGTCGATAACGTCGGTCACCCAGGGCTCATCGTGGCTGAGGATCCAGTCGGGCGTCTCCATCACGAGCTTGAGGAAGAGGGTGATGGCCATCCGGCTGGCGATCTCGCCGCCCGCCATGCCGCCCATGCCGTCGGCCACGACCATGCCGTAGCCGGTTTCGCCGAAGTCGCTCGGCACTTGGCCGTCCGGCAGGCTGGTCATCATCGTCTGGAGGAATCGGCCGAACCGGGCGACCAGGAAGTTGTCCTCGTTGTTCGGCCGGACCAGCCCCTTGTGCGAGTGCGCCGCGATATCGACCCGGACCGTGGCGGAGAGCGGTTTCGGGGGCGACTCCTCGCGAGTCACCGGGAGATAGTCGGCCGTGTCTGAAAGCGGATCGTGCTGCATCGGTTGGCTCCCAGGATGGAGTTCACCCGCAAGCGCGAGTGCAGCCAGGATCGGGCGGCCGACACAGTCACCGGGCCACTCGCTGGCCGCACCGTTCAAGCTGGAGTTCGAGGGAAGGAGTGCGAACCCGGCTACCTGTCGTCAGGCGAGGCCGGAACCCATCCGGAACGGCCTCGCCAGCTCCTCGAAGACCTCAGAGCTGCTGTGGAACCGAAGGACCTCGACGAGAGATGCGAAGTCCTCCGCCGCGAGCCACCTGGCCAGATCGTTGCGGGCGGCTTCCAGCAAGGGGATGTTCTGGTAGAAACACAAGCATGCACACGTAGTAAGGTCGTTCTCCATCGCCTCCTGCCGCGGCTGGTTGAGGCACCACTTCGCGTAGCCATAGATCGGCCCGATGAGGGCGTCGTTGCGGGGCTCGCCGTACGCATCGCGGAACGCCTAATAGAGGGCGAACCACAAGCGATACGGTGTCTCCGCCTCCTCGACCTCCGGCGCGAGGTCGGGGATCATCGCAAGAGCGGTCGTCTTCCAGTCCGGCAGGGCTGAGTGCATCGGTCGCCTCCGATCCCGGACGGATGCTCGCCTTGAAGCAAAACTTCCCTGAGCGCCGACCGTGACGTTATCATTCCCCGGCCGTTAGAGCAAGAGTTTACCCGTCGGCGGGAGAAGCGACTCGCGGGCCACCCATCGTCATCGAACCCCCGGTTCCCTCGGGAGAGAGACAAGGAGCCCGGATCCGAGGATGACGCGAGGCCGCGGGCCACCGGGAAAAGACCGGTAGCCCGCGGCCTCGCGTTCGAGGTCGTGATCGATCCGAAGGGCTTTAGGTCCCGAACTCGGGCCGGCGGGTGGAGAGCTGGGTCTGGAGGCGCTGGATGATGGCGGAGTGCATCTGGGAGACGCGGGACTCGCTGAGGTCGAGGGTGGCGCCGATCTCCTTCATGGTGAGTTCTTCATAATAGTAGAGGATGATGATGAGGCGTTCGTTGCGGTTCAGGCCGCGGGTGACCATGCGCATGAGGTCCTTGCGCTGGAGTCGGCGGGTGGGGTCCTCGCCTTTCTTGTCTTCGAGGATGTCGATCTCGCGGACGTCCTTGTAGGAGTCGGTCTCGTACCACTTCTTGTTCAGGGAGATGAGGCCGACGGCGTTGGCGTCGGCGGCCATCTTCTCGAATTCTTCCATGGGGATGCCGAGCTGTTCGGCCAGCTCGACGTCGGTGGGGGGGCGGCCGTGGCGGGCTTCGAGAGCCTTGCGGGCCTCCTCCATCTTGGTGGCCTTGGAGCGGACGAGGCGGGGGACCCAGTCCATCGTCCGCAGTTCGTCGAGCATGGCGCCGCGGATCCGGGGGACGCAGTAGGTCTCGAACTTGACGCCGCGCGTCAGGTCGAAGGCGTCGATGGCGTCCATCAGGCCGAAGACCCCGGCGGAGATCAGGTCGTCGAGATCGACGCCCTCGGGTAGTCGTTGCCAGATTCGCTCGGCATTATATTTAACCAGGGGCAGATACCGCTCGACGAGGCGATTGCGCAGCGCGGTCGTGGGCTGTTCCTTGAACGCGCGCCAGAGTTCGGCCACCTCGATGTCGGACTTGGTCGACGTCCTGGCTGGCGGCCCCTCGGGGGTCGTCTCGGACTCGGCAGCCTGGGCAACGTCGATCGACTTGGTCGGCATCCTGCTGACCTCCATGTCGGTTTTCCGGGGGACCCGGCGCATCCTGCGCTCGGTGCCAGTCCGTCGGCCGCCCGCTCGCCGGGGGCGGGTGAGGCGGTTGGGGGGCTGGCGTCGGGCCGCCGCGGGCTCGGATCTCGGCGTCACCGGGCGACGCGTCATCCGCTTTCCGGGCGTCCCGCCCCTCGACCCTTCGCGTTCCAAGGAACCTTGCGTTATTGAACTATCGGTCGGCCGGCACAACCGGCTTGAGTGGCACAGTCGGATCATCCCACATTGGATGTTGCGGGCGACCATCGAAGCCGTCGGATCACCGGGCGATCCGGCCGAGGGCCCAGCGGGCGGCGATCGCGGCGAAGAAGCCGGGACGTCGCGGGCGGGGCCGTCGCTCCTCGATCAAGGTGCGGGCCAGGCGCCGGACGGAGCGGGCGGCCTGGCTGTTTGGATAGGCGCTGACGAATGGTTGCTTGTGACGTACGGCCAGGGGGACGTGGGCGTCGGCCCGGACCGAGCCGAGCGGCGTGACGACCAGGCCGAGGAACTGGCGGCTTGACGCGGCGAGTCGCGCCAGGCAATCGTTCGCCTCGGCGGTCGAGGTGGCCTGGTTGACGACCGCTCGCAAGGCGGGCGGGCCGGCGGGTCGCTTCAGCCGGGAGAGGGCGGCGTGGGCGTCGGCGACGGAGGTGGGTTCGGGGGTCGTGACCACGACGATCTGATCGGCGGCGGCGGCGAGTGTGGCGATGGCCGGGTTCAGGCCGCTGCCGGCATCGACGAGCAGGAAGTCGGCGTCGGACTCCAGCTCGGAAAGCTCGGCGACCAGCCGGGCGGGGGCGTCGGCCAGGCATTCGGGCAAGGTCCGCGTGCCGTGGGCTCCGGGGAGGACCCGGATCTCGCCGGGTCCGGCGACGATCGCCTCGGCCAGGGGGAGTCCGCCGGCGAGCACATCGCCGAGGTCGCGGCCGGGGGCGAGGCCGCAGAGCAGGTCGATGTTGGCCAGTCCGAGGTCGGCATCGACCAGCACGACCTGCTGGCCGTACTCGCCCAGGGCGATTGCCAGGTTGAGCGCCAGGTTCGACGTGCCCACGCCCCCCTTGCCGCTGGTGAAGACCAGCGAGCGGGCGACGGGGGGAGCCACGATTGGCGGCGGCTCGGCCAGGGCGGTTGGGCCGGAATGCGCCTGGACGAGTTGTCGCAAGGCGTCGGCTTGGTCGGACATAGGATCACACTCCACTCGCGGGACGATTCGATCAGGACCTCGTCAGGGCCTCGGGCCTTGCTGCAACCGCGCCACGAACCTCACGCCGAAGCCGCCCCCTCGGGGCAACTGGCCGAAAAACTCGTATTCATGGAGTCCCGTGGCCGGCTCACGGATCTCAAGGACGTAATCGACCCCCTCCAGCACGTCGCGGGCGGTCATGTCCATCAGCATCCTCTCGGGTAGGTCGAACTTGAGCTTCTGTACGACGGTCCGGCGCACCTGGCCGAGCGTCGTCAGCTCGACGCGGAGCGGTCGGCCGCGTTCGTCGTGGCCCGTGAGGGCCCAGTAGCCGCGATTCCGTTGGAAGCCCCGGCTCGCAGCCTCCAGGTTCGCTCCGGGCATCGCCGCGCGGGCGGCCTCGGCGACGTCGGCCGGCACGTTGGCCAGCGGCACGTGGGACGTGCTCAGGCCGGCGGCCAGGGTGCCGACGACGGTCGCGAATGCATACAGGCTCAGTGGGGCCTCAAACATGGTCATGCCTCCGAACGTCGAGGGGCTGGTTCACGCCACCACCTCGTGTCCCAGGATCAGGCGGGCGAGGCGTCGGCGGTCGGCGGGCTCGATGTCGTCGGGGACGGCCTGGCCGGTCGTCAGGTAGCTGACCGGCAGGTTCGCCTGGCCGATGACCGCGAGGATGCCGCCGAGGCCGTCGGCCTCGTCGAGCTTGGTGAGGATCAGGCGGTCGGCCCGGACGACGGCGAACCGCTCGACCGCGGCGCGGAGGCTCCGCTCGCCAGAGGTGGCGCTCAGGACGAGGTGGACCTCATCGGGCTTCGCGGCGGCGAGGAAGTCGGCCAGCTCGCGGATCTTCACCTCGTCGCGGGGGCTGCGGCCGGCGGTGTCGATCAGGACGAGATCGACGGGTCCGAGGCTTTCGATCGCCGAACGCATCTCACCGGGATCGTTGGCGACGGCCAATGGCAGGTCAATGATCTCGGCATACGTCCGCAACTGCTCGACGGCGGCGATCCGGTAGGTATCGACCGTGACGAGGCCGAGTCGGAGGCCGTGGACGAGCTTGAAGTTGGCGGCGAGCTTGGCGACGGTGGTCGTCTTGCCGACTCCCGTGGGACCGACCAGCGCCACGACGCGCCGGGTGCCGGAGACGGCCGCGATCGGCGGGGCGATCGGCAGGCAACTCTCGACCGCGAGGCGGAGGGCGTCGCGGATCGCCTCGGGGGACTGGTACTCGTCGGGTTCCAGCCCTTCGGCGACGTGGCGGACGAGGCGTCGGGCGAGTACCTCGGGCACGTCGGCTTCGAGGAGTGTGGCATAAGTCGGCACCAGCTCGCCGGGGAGGTCGGGCAGGAGATGGTCGATCCGACCCTGCCGGCTCATCTCGGCGACCATTGCGTGAAGCCGGCTCAACTGCTCGCCAAACTGGGCATGCAGCGCCTCGGCCGAGTTCGCGATCGGGGCCGGCTCGGCCCGCGACGGGCTAGCGGAGGGCGCGGAGCGGGGGTCGGCGGCGGTCACCTCGATCAGTTCGCGGGTCCCGAGACCGAAGAGGCGGCGACGGCGGATCTCGCGTGTGCCGAGAATCACCGCCGAGCCGCCGAGGTCGCGGCGGACCCGGGCGAGGGCCTCCTTCATCGTACCGGCGCGATAGGTCTTCGTGGACATCGACATCAACGACCCTGGGAACGAGGTGGGTGTCGGCCCACCGGAGAGGGATTCCGATCAATGCACACCGACCGCCGTCGAGACGGTGCTGACGACCGGCTGGTCTTCCTCGACGACCGTGCCGAGCATCTCGACGGGCGTGTCGCGGGGAAGCTCGCGGGGACTGAGCACGACGAGCCTCGGCAGGTCGGCGCGGGTCAGGTCTTTGAGGACCGGCCGGGCCTCGCTGGACGCGATCACGACCGGCGGGTGTCCGGCCTCGACCAGGGGGCTGACGGCCTGAGCGACGGCGCGGACGAGGCTGCGGACGGCATCGGCCCCGAGGGCCGCGGAAGGACTTGTTTCGTCCTGGCGGCCCGCGGCGGCCAGGCGTGAATCCAGGGCCCGGCCAAGCGTCACCACGCGGAGGCGGCCGTCGGACTCGCGGTAAGGCTGCGTGATCTGGCGGCCCAGGGCGCGGCGCACCTGCTCGGTGAGCAGATACACGTCCCGCGTCTTGCCGGCATGCTCGGCCAGCGCTTCGAGGATCGCTTCCATGTCCCGGATGCTCACACGCTCGCGCACCAGATTTTGCAAGACGCGGCGGACCTCGCCCGGCCGAAGCAGATGCGGCACGACCTCATCGACCAATCCCGGCGCCGTGGCGCGGACGTGGTCGAGCAGGCGGCGGACCTGCTCATGCGTCATCAGCTCGTCGGCGTGGTCGCGGACAATCTCGCCGAAGTGCCCGGCGACGACGGCCGATGCCTCGACCACCTTGCAGCCGGCCAGCTCGGCGACCTCGCGTCCATCGGCGTGAATCCAGACGGCGGGCTGGCCGGTCACGGGGTCGATGCCGTCGCGGCCGTCGGGCCGCTGTACCAGGCCCGAGGGGGGGATCGCCAGCAAGCGGCCTGCATAAGCAACCCCCTGTCCGACCGAGGCGCCGCGAATCTTGACGCGGTATTCGTGGGGGCCGAGGCCCATGTCGTCGCGGATGCGGACCTGCGGCACGATCATGCCCAGCTCGCGGGCCACCCGCTGCCGGACGCCGCGGATGCGCTCCAGAAGGTCGCCGCCGCGGGTCGGATCGGCCAGCCCGATCAGACGATAGCCGATCTCCAGTTCGAGCGGATCGACCGTGAGCAGATCGTCCATCCGGTCGGAGGACGCCTCGTGGGCGGGCGTGTTCGGGGACGCGGCGGCCGTGGAGGACGGGGCAGGGGGGGCCGCGGGTGGGTTTGGCTCGACGGGCTTCGTGGCCTCGGAAGGCCGGGTTGCGAGGATGTACGCCCCGGCGCCGAGGGCGGCGGCGAGGGTCAGCAACGGGACCTTCGGCAAGGCCGTGAAGGCGAGCAAGGCCAGGAATCCGGCCGCCGAGCCGAGCACTTCGGGCCGACCGAAAAGCTGGCCGGTCACGTCACGGCCGAGGTCGGTCGCGGAGCTGGAACGGGTGACGATCAGGCCCGCGGCCAGCGAGATTAAAAAGGCGGGCACCTGGCTGACCAGGCCGTCGCCGATGGTCAGCTTGGTGAACACGCCGACGGCCTCGCCGGGGGCCATGCCGTTCTCGACGATGCCCAGATAAAGGCCGCCGAGGATGTTCACAAACGTGATGATGATGCCCGCGATAGCGTCGCCCCGGACGAACTTGCCGGCGCCGTCCATGGCGCCGAAGAAGTCGGCCTGGCGATAGACCTCGTCACGACGGCGGGATGCCTCATGCTGGTCGATCAGGCCGGCGTGCAGGTCGGCGTCGATGGCCATCTGCCGGCCAGGCAGGCCATCGAGCATGAACCGGGCGGCGACCTCGCTGATCCGGGTGGCTCCCTTGGTGATGACGACGAACTGGATGACGATCAGGATCAGGAAGAGGATCACGCCGACGACCACCTGATCGCCCGCGACGAACTCGCCGAAGGCCCGGATCACGCCGCCGGCGCCGTCGAGGCCGTCGAGGCCGCCACGGGTCAGGATCAGGCGGGTGGAGGCGACGTTGAGCACCAGGCGCGTGAGCGTCGTGGCGAGCAGGACGGTGGGGAAGGCGCTGAAGTCCTGCGGCCTTCGGATCGCCAGGACGGTCAGGAGCACGAGCACGGCGAGCGTGATGTTGCCGGCCAGCAGGAGGTCGAGCACGCCCGGCGGCAAGGGGACGACGAAGACGAGGATGGCCCCGATGATCGTGGCCGGCAGGATCGCACCCTGGAGGCGCGCCGGCCAGCCGTCAGCTCGGGGGATCGACGTCTCGGGAGGCATCCGTTCCTCCGAATCCACTGCCAGGACCGGGGATGGGTGTCCCCGGGTCGGGGGCGTCGGGCGTCCGTGCCCGGCGTGTTCCGGTCCGGTCGTACGTCCGTCGCGGGTTCGGTCGGTCGAGGGATCGATGTTGGTTCGCGGGGGAAGCTCTCGTCGGCGAACGAATGAGCGTCGGATGTGCGGCGGGGACATTACCGCGGGCCGGGCCGGGTGTCCAGACCGGATCGACCGGGCATGCGCTACTTTTTTTGGCCATGTGCTACCGTCCGCAGCCATGAGCCCGAGGGCGTCGTCGGAGCGTGCGCATGCAGGAAGCCGGCGAATCCGGACCGACGTTGGGTCGGGATATTAGGGGTGGGGAGCGATGGTCGAGCCGTGACCGGCGGTCTCGCGGGAGCGGACGAGGGCCGCGGCACGGAGGGCGGGAGCGTCGGGGGCGTCGTCGGGGAAGGTGGCGACGCCGATCGAGCAGGTCAGGGCGGCGGGGACGGCCGAGGCGATCCCCGCCTCGCCGACCGCGTGGCGGAGGATCGCGGCGATGCGGATCGCGTCGGGCTGGCTGGCGCCGGGCAGAACGGCAGCCAGACTGTCGCCGGGCAGGCGGGCCACCAGGTCGCTGCTGCGGAGCGTGGCGGTGACGGCCCGCGCGGCGATCCCCAGCGCGGCGTTGGCCAGCTCGGGGCCGTCGCGGTGGCGAACGAACTCGATCGGGTCGGGGGCGATGAGCAGTAGCGAGAGCGGCTCGCGTCGCCGACGGGCGAGGGCCAGGGCCTGGGTGAGATAGGCGTCGAGGAAGGCGGCGGTGTGCAAGCCGGTGACCGGGTCGCGAGTCAGCTCGGTCGTGCTCAGGCTGTCCCCGTGCGACCCCGACCGCGCGGGTCTTGAGGTCGGTCGGGAGCCACCCAGGGCTTGCTCGACGGCGGCCGTCAAGGTCGCGAGGGTCTCCAGCCGGCGGGCGAGGTGGCGGGGCCAGCGTCGAGGATGCCCGGGCACGAGCCGCAAGGCGCCGGCGGTCCGACCGGCGAAACGCAGCGGTACGGACAGGAGCCCGGGCAAGACGATGACGTCGGCATCGAAGGTGGCGTGGACCGCGCCGCCGGCGAGTCGTCGGGCCACGTCCGCCAGGGCCTGGCGGGCCTCGGTCGGTGTGCGACAACGAGCCAGCCGATCGGCCAGTTCGGCTTCGGGGCCTCGCCGATGCCGGGCCAGGCTGCGGAGCCAGCCCGCGGCGCGATCCATCGAGGAACGCGACGGTCGGTGTCGATCGGTCGGCGTGGCGGTCGGTATCATGGGGACTCCCGGGGGACGGAGTCGGCGCGGAGTTTCTCCAGGTCGTCTCCGACGCAAGCCTAGATCCCTGGGAGGAACTCGGGGAAATCACCGCCCCGGAATCCCGGCTGAGCCAAGATCGTTCGCTTACTTCGGAAGAATTCTGCACAATTTGGCCGAATTGTACCGAGTGGACTGTTGATGCAAGTGCTGCGTGCTCGGCCCAGAAGCACGCACCTCCGTCGGCTCATTCGGAAGTGCTGCTCGATCCCGGAGCCGAGCTTGAACCGTCGGAGTGGCACCGCACCACGAGCGTGTCCTTCTCCGCCGTTCACATCCCCGGCAGGCAGAAACACGACGACGAGAGCGTGATGTCGGCATCCTGCCAGATCGTTTCCCAGCGGGCGCGGACCTGCTGCGCCTCGGTCTCCTGACCCTGGAGTTCGAGGGAACGTGCCAGGCCGAAGAGCGACCAGCCGTTCTCGGGCAGCCGCTCGAGGTCCTCGCGATAGACCCGCTCGGCCTCCTCGAACCGACCCGACTGCATCAAGGCCGCGCCCAGGGCGTGCCGGACCGGCAGGATCCAGTCCGGGGGCTCGGAATAGCGGAGTCGGTCCTGGCGATGGACGGCCTCGCGGAGTTCGGCGAACGCCTCCTCGGGGCGGCCTTCGCGGTAGAGGATCTCGCCGGTCAGGAACTGCTCGGCGACGGCGAGCAGGTCGGCCGCCTTGTTGTTGCCGAAGGTGGCCGCCTCGGGGACCCGCGCTCGGGCCTCCTGGAATCGCTCCTGCTCGGCGCGGGCCTCTTCGAGCCGGTCCTGAGCCGCGTAGGCGACGGCCCGGGCGTAGCGGCGCAGGGCCCGGGCGAGCGGGAAGAGCCGGGTCGGGCTCGGGGGCGGCGAGGATCTCGTCCCAGCGGCCGAACCGCATGCGGACCTCCAGCGGCATGGTCATGTAGCCGTCGGCGATGGCCGCGTTCCGCTTCGCCCACGCGGTGCGGGATCAGGGTCATCATCTCGTCGATGGCGTCGATGGCCGTCTGGCTCGCGCCGCGCATCATCGCGGCATAGGCGAGCATGTGGTAGTTGTGCGCGATGTAGAGGCCGTAGAAGCCGGGGTCGGGTCGGAGGGCGAGGAACCGGCGGTCGGCGGCGATCGCCTTGCGGTTGGCCTCCTCGGCCTCCTCCCAGTGGCCCAGCCGCACGTCGATGTGCGACGGCATGTGGACGTTGTGCGAGAGGCCGGGCTGGAGGTCGCGGAGCCGGTCGGCGGCGGCCTCGGCGCGTCCGGGGTGGGTCGAGGCCTCGACGGCGTGGATGTAGAGGTGGTTCGCCAGCGGATGGTCGGGGGCGAACTTCGAGCACGGATTCGAGCAGGTTCGACGATCGCCTCGGTGCCCGGCTGGGGCTGGCCGTCCTGGGTGTAGAGGTCCCAGGGTCGGAGGTTCATCAGCGCCTCGGCGGTGAAGGACGCCGATGTCGGCGTCGTCCGGGATGATCCGCCCGGAGGGCCCGCATCGCGTCGGCGTAGGCGCGGTCCAGAGCGGAGCGGTCCTCGGGCGGATCGGGCACGCAGCGCTTGGCCAGGGCCGTCGATGAGCCTGCGCTCCAGGTCGCTTGCCCGGGTCGATCCCGACGCGGGCCTTGCCGATGGCCTCCCAGGCGACGCGGGCCTGCTCGGCATCGACAGTCGGGCGGTTGATGTGCGGCCCCTGGGAGATGGCCACCCCCCACCAGGCCATGGCGCAGATCCGGGTCGATCGCGGCGGCCTGGCGGAACGAGCGGCAAGCCTCGTCGTGGTTGAAGGCGAAGAGGAGGTTCAGACCCTGGTTGAAGTAGCGCTGGGCGTCCTCGGAAGCGGTCGTCACCTCGCGCTTGTAGGGCCCGAGCCCCTCGAGAATCGGCTCGCGACGGCCCTCATCCAAGGCCTGACCCGAGGCCCGGGTTGCCGGGATGCGGGGCCCAACCGCCCATCCCAGTCCGAGGCCGACGAGGAGGGTGAGGGGCGCTACGAATCTCGAAAAGTGCATCATCTTCTGACCTCCCTTGGAACTGCGGACGTGTTCGGTCTCGGAAGGGCCCCCCGATGCCGTCGGCGTCGGGGGGCTGCGGTCACGGCCCTTACGAGGGCGCTCCGGCCGGGAAGACGACGCGCAAGCCGGGTCGGCGTCGGGGGGCTGCGGTCACGGCCCTTACGAGGGCTCGTGACCGACCACGACTACTGAATCACGATGTTATCACCCGGGCCGCCGTCAAGGACGTCGTTCCCCGGCCCGCCGATGAGCACGTCGTCGCCCGGCCCACCCCTGAGGACGTCGTCGCCGTCGCCGCCGAGGAGGACGTCGTCGCCGTCGCCGCCGTCCGCGACGAGGCCGATCGCGCCGGCCGCCAGGCCCGTGGCCTGGATCACGTCGTTACCGCTCAGCGCGTTGATTGTCAGACGATCGTTGGCGGCCTCGGCGCCGGTGATGTTCACCTGCGCGGACAGGCCGAACACGGCGACGCCGCTCGCGTCGCCAGCGGCGATGATCACGTCGTCGCCGCTGGTGCCGTTGACGACGACGTTGTCGGCCTGGCCGTCGCCGCCGCCGCCGGTCGCCGCGAGGTTGAGGTTGACCGCGGTGACGTGGGTGCCGGTGAGGTCGCCGACGGTGATCCGGTCGGCGCCGCCGAGGGCGTTGAAGTCGATCGTCTCGACCGCGTTGAGGTCCATCGTGATGTTGGCGACGTCGCGGGTGAACCGGACCCGCTCGCCGTTGGCCTCCATGTCGATGACCTCGTTGATATTGGCGCCGTTGAAGAGCAAGCGGTCGGAGCCGGAATCGCCCTCGATGGTGTCGCTGCCGTCGCCGGGGTTCCAAAGGAACGTGTCGTCGCCCGCGCCCATCAGGGCCACGTCGTTGCCCTGGCCGCCGATGATGATGTCATCGCCCTGGCTGCCGCCGAGCAGGTCGATGCCGGCGCCGCCGTTGAGGGTGAGCCCGATGCGGCCGGCTCGGAGGCTGGAGGCGTTCACGACGTCGTTGCCCCCGAGGGCGTTGACCGTCAAGAGGTCGCGGTCGCCCTCGGTCTGGTCGATCGTCACCGAGGCGGGCAGGCCGGTCACGGCGATGCCGGTGCCGTTCGGGCCCACGACGATCGGATCGCCGCCGTTGGTGCCGTTGACGATGACGGAGTCGGCCGCGCCGTCGCCGCCGCCGCCGGTCGCGGCGAGGTCGAGGTTGACGGCGGTGACGTCAGTGCCGGTGAGGTCGCCGACGGTGATCCGGTCGGCGCCGCCGAGGGCCTTGAAGGCGATCGTCTCGACGTCGTTGAGGTCCATGAGGATGCTGCCGACGTCGCGGGTGAACCGGACGCGACCGCCGTTGGGCTCGATGTCGATGACCTCGCTGGCATTGGAGCCGTTGAAGAGCAGGCGGTCGGAGCCGGCCTGGCCCTCGACGATGTCGCTGCCGTCGCCGGGGTCCCACTGGAAGGTGTCGTCGCCGGTGCCGAGGAAGGCGACGTCGTTGCCCTGGTTGCCGTCGAGGAAGTCGCTGCCGTCGCCGCCGATGAGCATGTCCGCACCGCCGCTGCCGAGGATCGTGTCGTTGCCGGCGCCGCCGTCCACGTTGAGGAGCACAACCCCGGCGGGGAGCGTCGAGGCGTTCACGTTGTCGTCCCCGCCGAGGGCTTTGACCACGAGCGAATCGCTGGTCCCCTCGGAGCCGCTCACATTCACCTGGGCGGGCAGGCCGTTGACGGAGTACGAGGTGCCGGAGCCGATGACCGCGATGGAGTCGCCGCTGTTGGTGCCGTTGACGGTGACGGAGTCGGCCGCGCCGTCGCCGCCGCCGCCGCCGGTCGCGGCGAGGTCGAGGTTGACGGCGGTGACGTCGGTGCCGGTGAGGTCGCCGACGGTGATCCGGTCGGCGCCGCCGAGGGCCTTGAAGGCGATCGTCTCGACGTCGTCGAGGTCCATCGTGATGTTGGCGATGTCGCGGGTGAACCGGACCCGAGAGCCATTGGCCTCCATGTCGATGACCTCGTTGATATTGGCGCCGTTGAAGAGCAAGCGATCGGAGCCGGCCTGGCCCTCGACGGTGTCGCTGCCGTCGCCGGGGTCCCACTGGAAGGTGTCGTCGCCGGCGCCGAGCAGGGCGATGTCGTTGCCCTGGTTGCCGTCGATGAAGTCGTTGCCGTCGCCGCCCAGCAGCGTGTCGGCCCCGTTGCTCCCGAGAATCGTGTCGTCGCCGGCGCCGCCGTCCACGGTGATCCGGATCAGGGCGGCCAGGTTGCCGGTGGCCGAGAAGGTGTCGGCGCCGCCGTTCATGTTGACGACGAGGTTCTCGCTCGTGCCGATGTCGAGGCTGAAGGGGGCGGGGTTGACGCGGTCGAAGCGGACGCGCGTGCCGTTGGCGGTCGTGGTGAACTGCTCGGCCCCGTTGCCGCCGTTGACCTCGACGGTGTCCGTGTCGTCGCCGCCCTCGTCGAGGTCGGTGCCGTCGCCCGGGTTCCAGACCATGCGGTCGTTGCCCGACTCGCCGAAGACCATGTCGTTTCCGGCGCCGCCGGTCAGGATGTCGTTGTCGGCGCCGCCGAAGAGAAGGTCGGCGCCGCCCAGGCCGAGCAGGGTGTCGTTGCCTGCCTGGCCGAAGATCATGTCTGCCCCCGAACCCCCAGTGAGAGTGTCGTTACCGGCGCCGCCGAAGAGGATTGCCGCGGGCAGGCGCACCGTTGGCCTCATTCAGGGCGATCTGGTCGTTGCCCCCCTGGCCAAAGACCGAGATCAACGCCGTGTTGGCGACGGTCGGCGTGCCGCCGAGGACGGCCACGGCACCGCCGTTGACGAGGATCATCCCGGCGGCGTTGCGGCCGATGGTGATGACGTTATCCGCGGCGTCGCCCAAGACCGTTAGCATCCCCGCGGCCGGGGAGAAGCTGGCGACGACCGCCGGCACGGCGCGGACGTCCAGGGCCTCGGGGCCATTGAGGTGGACGGCCGGGCGATTCCGCCGCGACAGGCGACGGGGCTGGCCTCCTCGACTGGAGGGGATTGGGAACATGGTGCGATCTCCTTGCCGATCGGAACTCAGGGCGCCGGCGATTCCGCCGTCGGCCACGCGGCCGGGCTGGCTCGCCGATGCCTCCTTGCCTATCGGAAGTCCTGCGCGGGGAATCGGGATGTAGACAATAGAAAAATTGGTTTGGCTCATGGGGCCAAACCGGTGCCGGAATCGGGAGTGCTGGCGAGGGCGAATGTAAGCTCCATAATATTTTCCGGTTGTGGCGACCCCGGGTCGGCCGATTAGCTCGTGGCACCGATTCAGCCCCATGAGCCTTGGTTTTTATCGAGAGTTCTTGCCATCCATGCGAAATCCAGGTCGCGTCGGCTGGGATGTCAGCGATCGGTGCCGCGCGGTCTGGCCAGATTTGGGCGCCGGGAGTGGCGGGACCGTCCCGACAGGAATCCGAGCCCGCGGGTCGCTCCGAGGTGCGAGCCCTCGCCGTCGTCCAGGGTCATCATCCTCCGGGCCATCGCGCGTCGGCGTCACCGGGGCCGAGGTCCTCGCCGGACGGTTGCAGGACCAGGCGGAACCGCAGGTGGGCGATCGTCAGGACGTCGCCTGGTCGGAGCACGCCCTCGACGACCCGCACGCCGTTGACCATCAGGCCGTTGGTGCTGCCGAGATCGCGGACAAGCACCTCGTCGTCGCCGAGGGCCAGGCAGCAGTGGCGCCGCGAGACCCGAGCCGAGTTGAGGCAGGCGTCGCAATCCAGGTGGCGGCCGACAACCGTTAGCAGGCCGACGATCGGGATGTCGGCGGTCCCGTCCAGAGCAACCAGGCGCGCGGGCATAGGATGGCCCTTCCCTCAGGGGCGCCGCGGCGACGGACCGTCGCCCCTCCACCGATTGAGTACCTGCGCGGTGGGGCGTGACAGGGACACCGACCGTCGCGATCGACCCCGTGAAGGGGGATCAGGGGCCATCCAGGCCGAGCGTTGCGGCCGCCTCGCGGCGGAGGATCTTCAGCTCAAGCTGGGGGATCCACGAGGTATCTCCGCCCGCGTCGGGCTTGAACATGGCGACGGGGGCCGGCGAGCTGCCGCGATGGAACCACTGCCTCGCCTCCTCGGCTCGCCCGAGCCGGTGGTGGGCCATGGCGAGGAACAGGGCGTCGTAGAGGGTGCCGCCGGCGCCGTGGATCTCGACCGAGCGGCCGAGCTGCCGGATCGCGTCCTCGAACCGGCCGGCGCGGTACAGGATGGCCCCGAGCGTGTTCAGCCGGTTCGGCGCCGGCCGGCTGGCAGCGGCCGACTCGGCCAGGCGGATCAACGGGGCGTAGTCCTCGACGGCCCCGGCCCCCAGGGCGCAGGACCAGGCGAGGTCGTTGGCGGTCCGCGGCGGGATCTTCGTCACGTCGAACGCTCGGAGGAGCTGGCGGCATGCCTCGCGGTAGGCCGAGTCATCGCCTCTGGCCCGGAGGAAGAGGACGCGGCGCGCCCGGGCCTCGACTTGGGGGGCGCCCGCGGTGATCGCCTCGTCGAAGGCCGAGGCGGCCTCGTCGAAGCGCCCCTGGATCGCGAGGGCTTGGCCCCGCGCCAACGGCTCCTGCCACGGGGGCTCCTCGACCGAGATCGTCAGGGGACCGGGGCTTTCAGGGGTCGCGGGGTCGCCCGACGGCGAGGGCGACCAGTCCAGGCTCAGCGCCGCGAGCCCGCGGCGGATCAAGACCAAGTCCCAGACCTGGATGTGGGGGGTGTTGAAGGTGACGACCAGGAGGCGGCCGTCGGGGCTGAACTCGAGGCCGGTCACGTTCTGGGGGTCGGGCGCCTCGAGCGTCGCCAGCTCCCGGCCAGTCTCGGGATCGACCAGTTGGACCGTGCTGCGCGTCCTCGCGATCGCGAGGAGGCGGCCGTCCGTGGCGAAGGCCGCCACGCCCGGCAGGCTACCGGTCTGGCTGCGGGGGATGCGGAGGCGTTCGACCCAGGAGCCGGCCTCCCAGAGGGAATACGCCGTGCCGGACGCGGTCAGGAGTCGGCGGCCGTCGGGGCTGAAGACGACCTCGGCGCTGCCCTCGACCGGCAACTCGACGACCGGAGCGCCGCGGCGGGCGTCCCAGACCTTCACGCGGGTGCCTTGCCAGGTGCCCGTGGCCAGCCAATGCCCGTCGCGACTGAGGCTCAGACGCTCCAGAAGGCTATGCCCGGCCAGCTCGACCGGCGGTCCGCCGCTCTCCAGGTCGAAGATGAGGACGCGCCCGCGCTCGCCGTCCAGGACGGTGGCGAGGGCCCGGCCGTCACGGCGCAGGCGGATTCGCCCCGTCGGGATGCCGGCCAGGGGGCCCAGGGGTACGGGAGGGCCGATCCGCAGCTGATCCGATGAGGGGCGATGGACCGGCCAGCGGAGCAAGCCCGGGGTACCGCCGGTGATCAGGGATGACCCGTCGGGGGCCACGACCACGCCCGAGGTTCCGGGCATCGCGACGAAGGCCGGCGAGCCGCCCGTCGCCAGCGGCTCCAGGCGGAGGCCCGGCCCGTCGGCCGAGACCAAGGCGCGGCCCGCGTCGAGGAATTCGACCGACCAGGTGCGGGCGCCCGCACCCTCGTCGCCGACCAGGGAACGGCACTCGGACCCCTCGGCCACCTCCCAGAGCCAGGACGCGCCGACGTCGTGGCCGGGGCCCAGGAGCCGACCATCGCGACTGAACCGGATCGGGTGGGCCTCGGGAAACGGCCCCTTGACCAGCTCCTGACCGGACGAAGTCTCCCAGAGCCGGAGGGTCCCGTCCCAGCTCCCGCTTGCCAGTAGCGTGCCGCCGGGGTGGAAGGCCAGGGCGATGACCTGCCCGTCGTGGCCCTCAAACGTCCGCGGGGCGCGGGCCGGGTCTGTCGGGTCGAGTAGCCAGATCCGGCCGTCCTGCGAGCCAACCGCCAGATGGCGACCGCCAGGGTCCCAGTCCGCGGCGAACCCCGGGTCGGTCAGAGCCCAGGCGGCCGCGACCGAGCCGTCCTCGACGAGCCGGATCTGGACCCCCTCACGCGAGTTCGGGCTGACGACGACGATCCGCCGCCCCGACGGGTCGAACCGGATCGCGTGAGGGACCGCCCCCGGCGCGAGGCGTCGCAGCTCGCGACCCTGGGTCAGGTCGTACAGGACGATCGAGCCATCGCGACGGCCGACGGCGAGCGTCCGGCCGTCGGGGTGGAAATCGGCGGCGTCGCCATACATGCCATCGGGGACCTCCAGAACCTTGGCGAGCCGGCCGACATCCCAGGCGGCGAGGATCAGTTCCCCGCCCTGCTCGTGCTTCACGGCGAGGTGGCGGCCGTCGGGGCTGAAGCGGACGAACACGACGCGACGGCCGTTACCGGGCAGTCGGGCCGGTTCGTCCCCACCGTTGCCGCGGATCAGGACGGCGCCGTCGGGCGTGCCTCGGGCGATCCGGCCCGACGTCGGGTCGAAGTCCACTCCGAGGAAGCCGTCATCGGCCCGCCCGCGCCAGGGGACCAGGGGCCGGAGGTCGGGCAGGGCCAGGCAGGCGATCGCCTCGTTGCGCAGCTCCAGCCGGCGGCCCCCCGTTGTGTCCAGGCGTGCCGCCTTGCCGATCGCCCGCAGGCCCTCGGACCGGCGGCCGGCGAACCGGCTCCGACGGCCGGCGCGGGTCTGGGCGACGTAGGAGTCGAGGAGCTTTCGCACCGCGTCGGCCTCGGCTCGCTCGGCGCAGCCGGAGGTGGAAGAGTGTGTCGGCGTGCTCGCGGCGGAGGCGCAGGTCGGCGGCCGCGAGCACGACCACAACCAAGCCCAGCATCCCGGTCAGAGCCGTGCCGAGCGTCGCCAGCCCGGGGTTGCGTCGGGTCCACCGCGTCAGGCGCTCGGTCGAGCCGACCCGCCGGGCGACGATCGGGCGGTCCTCGAGGAAACGGCGGAGGTCCTGGGCCAGCGCGGCGGCGGTCGGGTAGCGGTGGGCCGCGTCCTTCTCGATCGCCTTGTGGATGACCGTCGCGAGGTCCCGCGGCACCGCCGGATTGACAACATTCAGGCGGGGCGGCTCGACCTGATCCACCTGGTAGAGAAGGCGCTCGCGGTCCGGGGCGTCGAAGGCCGGCCGGAGCGCCAGCAGCTCGTACAGCACAAGGCCCAGGCCATAGACGTCGGACCTGGCGTCGCCGAGGCCGTGGAACCGCTCGGGGGCCATGTAGCGGATCGTCCCGACGAGGTCGCCGGTGCGGGTCAGGTCCTCGTCCTCGGCCGCCTTCGCCAGGCCGAAGTCGGTCACCCAGGCGACACCGTGGACGTCGAGCAGGATGTTCGACGGCTTGACGTCGCGGTGCAGCGTCCCCTGCTGGTGCGGCGTACTCCAGGGCCTCGGCCACCTGGTGGCCAATCTGGGCAACGCCCCGGGCGTAGCGGGCGTCGGAGTCGGTCTCGACTGCAAGGACCGACGGGCGCGACGGCGAATCGTGCTTCGGCCGCTCGGCCGGCGGGGGCGGTCCGGACGGCCCGGGTGCGACCGTGCGGGCGACCTGGGTGGCCGATTCGTCGGGCGTGGCCGGCGGCGTCGAGGACGAGCCGCGGTGCCGGTCCGGCGGGGCGAGGCCCTTCAGCCGGCGAACCTCTTCGAGCACCTTGTCGAGGCCGAGCCCGGGGATGAACTGCATGGCGTAATAGTGCAGACCATCGTGCTCGCCCACGCCGAAGACCGGAACGATGTTGGTGTGGTGCAATCGGGCCGCGGCCCGGGCTTCGCGCTCGAACCGCCGGACCTGCTGCGGCGACCGGGCCACGCCCGCGGTGACCACCTTGAGGGCCACATGCCGGCCGAGTGACTCCTGCTCAGCCTCGTACACGACGCCCATCCCTCCGCGACCCAGCTCGCGCAAAATCCGGAATTCGCCGAGCCTCTCGAGCCTCGGGCTGATCCCCGCGGGCCAGGACCGGATCGCGTCCACGGTCTCGTCGACCTGGGGCTTGAGCCCTTCGACGAGCAGCAAAGCCGAGAGGAACTCGCGGATCTCCACGGCATGCCTGGGGTCGCGGGCGACGAACTCGCTCACGGCCGGGCGCTCCCCCCGCCGAAGCTGATCGAGGAACTCTTCGCCCAACTCGTCGAGCGGATCCCGACTCTCTGCGCTGCCCGACACGGTTCGCCTCCCCTCGGCCGGCGGACCGGGCCTAAACCGGCCCGCAGCGGCGATCAGACGCCGCCCCGCCATCCGTCGGCGAGGCCTGGGCTGTCCCCGATCGCGGCCTTGAGCCGGAGCATGGCCCGGACGTACCGCTTGCTCGCCGCCGCCTTGGTCAGGCCGAGGACCGCGGCGACCTCGTCGTTCGTCAGCTCCTCGAAGTGTCGCAGGGCGATGACCTCGCGGTCGATCGGGTCCATGCCATTGAGCGTCTCTTGGAGTTGGACCTGCATCTCAGCCCGGACCGCGGCCCGGCTAGCCGAGGTCATCTGGCCGAGCAACTGCGCCGCCAGCGAGGCGGAACTGGCCTCGGGCAAGGCTCCCTGGTGCAGCGAGATCTCCCGGCCCGCGTCGCGCATCGCGGCGCCAAGGTGATGCCGGTGGATGCGCAAGAGCCGTTCGCTAACGACCAGGCGAAGCCAGAGGAAGAAGGGGATCGCCGGCCGGTTGGCATACTCGGGGAGCTTGCCCAACAGGTCAACGTAGGCATCCTGGAGCACGTCGGACGGATCGACGCGCCCCTGGAGCCGGTGATCGAGGCGGATCCGGATCATCTGCCGGAGCCGACCGCGGTGACGGGTGAACAGCTCCGCGAGGGCCGCTTCCTCCCCCTTTGTGGCCCTCCGCACGAGGTCATCGACGAGTCCGGCGTCATCGGTCATGGGCAACACCCCCCTGGAAACCTGCCGGCCGGCCGCGGAGGGGCAGGGATTCCGGTGCGTTGGCTATTATAGTCTCCTGAGTCGGTGTGTTGGGTCGAAAATGCTGACCCGGCCTGCCGGGTCGAAGATGGTTGACGAGCCCGGGTCGGTTCCCCCCGAACGATTTGACAGGGGGAGTCCTCCAGAAACCACGCCGAGACGGAGATCGTGGTGGATTCAACGGGTGAACATCCGGTGGCCACGTCCGAGAAATCCGCCCGGCCTCACGGTGCCGGAGAGCGGCCGCGGCTTCGTGGTGACGCTACTTCTGTCAGCCTTGGACCGTGAACGGTTACAAAAGTAGGATCGGTGCGATTCTGTAACGCTTCACGGTTCTTCTAGCGTCTTCCTCACGAGTCTCCCGAGGTACTTCACGGGCAAGGTGCCGTGGGCGAGGGTGGCCTCGTGGAAGCGGCCGAGGTCGAAACGGTCGCCGAGATCGCGCTGGACCGACTGGCGGAGGCGGTAGAAGGCGGTGCGGCCGACGAAGTAGGTGGAGAGCTGGGCGGACGACTGCTTGGCTCGGATGATCTTGCCGACGGCCTCGCCCTCGGTCTGGAAGCCGCGGCCCATGAGGAGTTCCAGGGCCTCGGCGTCGGTCATGGTACCGGCGTGCATCTCGTGGTCGAGAATCGCGTTGAGCACGGCGCGGAGGTAGAACTTGAGCTGCTGAAGGCGCAACGGCAGAGCGCCACCACCAAAGCCCTGGTCGAGCATCGTCTGCTCGGTATAAACGGCCCAGCCCTCGGCGAACGTGCCCGAGCCGAGCACGCGGCGGATCAGGGAGGGGCAGCGGTTGCTGTATTCGAGCTGGACGTAGTGACCCGGGTAGGCCTCGTGGATGGTGAGGATCTTGAGCATCGCGCGGTTGTATTCTTCGAGGAAGCTCTGCACACGGCGCTCGTCCCAGCTCTCGGGAGGTGGGCTGACGGCGTACTCGCTGGCCGCCTTCGGGTCGAGGGGCGGGGCGGGGTTGAGGTAGGCGACGGAGTTGCCGCGCAGGAACTCGGGCATCTCGATGATATGAAGCTGGTCGGGCTCGGGAAGGCGGAGGATGTCGCGGTCGCGGATGAAATCCTTGATCTCGGCGACGGTCGCCTTCACGTCGGCGAGCAAGGAGGCGGGCGTGCCGTGGTCCTCGGCGATCTTGTCGAGGACGCGGCGGACCAGCTCGCGGCGGCCGGGCGGGTCATCGGGCGGCACGGCGTGATCGGGGAAGTAATCGGCCCAGAGCTGACGGGCGATCACGGCCATCTCGCGTTCGACACGCGTGGCCTCCGACTCGGCCTCGGCCAGCACCTCGTCGGCGGTCAGATCGGCGTCGAGTTCCAGCTCCAGCTTCTTGGCGAACTTCTCGGGTCCGATCCGCCAGTTGTCGGTCGAGCGAGGCAAGACGTCGTCCTGAAGGAATCTCCGGTAGTCTTCAAGCTTCCCGACGATCGCCCCGGCCCGTTCGGCCAGAACCCCCTCGCCCTTCGGGCGGTCGGCGAGCAGGTAGAGGTCATCCTGATAGAAGCTGATGGCCCCTTTCGTCTGGAGGATGGCCGTCTCGACCTTCACCCGCGGCGCCCGGCCGATCGTCTCGCGGGCGGTTGCGATGATCCGGGGGACCTCGGCCATGCGAGCGACGGCGTTCCGGATATTCACATCTTGAGGGAGAGACGACTGTGTCAGGAGGACATAGACGCTCTCCGTGATGTATTCGCCGTAGGTCCGCGGGTCCTCAACGTAGGGATCGAAGTTCTCGGTGAGCCAGATGGAGCGTTCGAGATCGTGGGCGAAGATGGCGAAGTCGATCCGGCCGTCGTCGGACAGAGCGTCGCGGTCGATCTTGCGGGGGAGGTCGGCGAGGAATTGCCTGTCACGTTCGAGGTTGGCGGCGCGGGCTTCGGGGGAAAGGTCGTCGAGGAGGTGATCGAAGCGGTGGTCGCCCAGGCGGGTGGCGGTCATCGGCCGGGCCTGGAAGGTGGCTTCGAGGTAGGAGCGAAAGTAGTCTTCGAGCCGGCCGTCTTCGGCGTTCGCTCCGTCATCGGCGCGGGCCGGGGTAGAGAGGGCCAGAACGAGCAGGCTGAGCAGGCCGAGGGCGAACCAGAACTTGAGCATCGCGACCGACCCTCCCGGGCCTCTTTGGAAGAACGGGCCGACGTCCCGATTTGGTGTGACCCGCGAATGACGTTGCCGACTTCCCTCGATTGGGGATGACCTGTCAAGGTAGGCTGAGAACTCGTCTTTCAGGAGGAAAGTCCGGTCGGTGGTCGATCAAGATTTCTGTTGCGGGATGCCCTTGGCTGACCACTGCGTCTTCACCAGATACAGTCCTCCGAGGAACAGGGCCAAGAGCAAGAAGTTCCTCGCCGTATCCCTCTGCTGAAACTGATTCTCGAAGGTCAAAGCCGTGATGAGGGTACCAAAGGCGAGTCCCGCCAGAGTCGCCAGTACGATGAGGACCATTCGCCGCAAGAACCGCCGAAGCCTGGTCATCACCACCATGGAACCTGGCGATCGATCCAAGCTCCGTTGAGCGTTCATTCTGAAGCCATATTATTCGTGGGTCTCAACCAAGTGTCCTCCCGCTGCACTGTACGACCCTCCTGCGCGCCCGTCAATCGAGGCACGGCGCGCGGCGGTTGCCAGGGCGCGGCGATAGACCTCCAGGTAGCGATCGACGTTGCGATCCATGCCGAAGAACTCGGCGGCCACGGGTCGGGCGGCGGCGGCGAGGCGGGCGGCCAGGGAGGGATTGCTGAGGACGTCGAGAAGGCCGGCGGCGAGGGAGTCGGGATCGACGGCCGTGAGCCGGCCGGCGCCGGTGGGGCCGAGGATGGCCTGGTAGTCGGCGAAGTCGGTGGCGACGATCGGGCGGCCGGCGGCGAGATAGACGGCCAGCTTGCTCTGGACCGAGAAGTTCTCGCGGCAGGCCAGGCGGGGGTGGACCAGCACATCGGCACGCCGGGTCAGGGCGACGACCTGATCGGGGGTCTGGCCGGGGAGGACGATGAGGCGGTCGGCATCTTCGCCGAGCTGGCGGCGGTAGCCGTCGCCGGCCTCGGCCGGGCCGCCGACGAGGACGCAACGAGCCTCGGGTCGGGCGGCGAAGACCGCTGGCAGAGCGTCGATCAGGAGCGGCACGCCCTGGTTCGGGTGGACGATGCTACCGACGTACATGACCACCTGATGCTCGGGTTCAACCCCGGGAATCTCGGCGTCGGGGGTCTCGCGATCATATTCCGTCAGGTCGATGCCGGGGTAGATCACCGAGACCCGACTCGCGGGGACGCCCTTCTCCTCGACGACCACTTCCTTGACGGGTTCGCCGAGGGCGATGACGTGGGCGGCGCGGCGGAAGACGCGGCGTTCGAGAGCGCGGTAGGTGCGGAAGACGAGGCCGCGGCCGAGACGGTCGCGCTCGACCTCCTCGCCGAGCAACGAGTGGATCTCATAGACCAACGGCCAGCCGAACATCCGGCAGGCGGCGTAGGCGCGGGTGGCGCCGCCGTAGTGCTGGGCGTGGACGAGGTCGAACGGGTGCTCGCGCGCGATCCGCTTGAGGCCATCGACCCAGCGGTGGGGCGGCAACGTGTAGAGCGGCACGCCCTCGAAGTCGTCCCGCTCAGGACCGCGCCAGGGGCGTCGGGCCTTCAGGTAGGCAAGGACGACATCGACGCCGCGGGCTCGCAGCGCCCGCGTGACCTTGATCGGCAGCATGGCGGTGCCGTCGTAGTTGCCCGGGATCGGGAACGACGTGACCATCAGGATGCGCATCGGGGCTCCCTCCCTCGTTGGAATGCGGGCCTCAGCATAGTGGCATCGTTCCGACCGGGGAAGGCCAATCGGACGGTCGCGAAAACCTGGCCGATCAGCGAAGCCGGGAGAATAGTAACGAAAAAGCATGTCGGTGCGTCGATTCGAGGTGAGAATCTCCCAAGACCGGCTGAAGGGGCGTCGATGAGAGAAGTTGAGGCATCAGGTTGACCTCCGCCTGGACACGACGACGAAGGGACGTAACGCCTCGGTCCGGGACGGCTTGCCGAATCCGCAACAGGGACGTCCACCCCTCCGAACCGGCACTGCCCGGAGGAGATGAGACGATGGCGGTGGAGAATCTCCTTCGCCTGGCCTGGCAGGCCGACCGCGACGGTCGCGCCGGCCGTCGCGACACGCTCTTGAGCCTGGCCGTCTCCGAGGCGCCCGCCCAGGCTCCCTGGCTGGCTGCTTGCCGTCGTCGGCTGATCCGGAGCCGTCCCGAACACCCCTTCGGCGCCTTTCCGACCGTCGCCGCGGCGTTGGCTGACCCGCGGGTTTCCCGGACGTTGGCGAAGCTCCGCGACGCCTACCCGCCGGGTCGGGTTCGCCACTTGCTCGGTCGCGACGCCGTCCGCTGCGGAGCCTTCCCAGGCCGGGAGCCGTCGCTGGCGGTCCTACTCAGTGACCTCTTCCCGACCCCGACCCGTTCTGCCCCGCACCGACCGACCGCGCGGGCGGTGCCGGCACCCACCTCGGCCCCGACGGGTTCGCCCGTGCGCTATTACTACGAGGTGTTGATCGCCGCCGCGCTGCTGCTCCGCCTGGTCCTCGCGGACTCCAAGTCGGGCCACCGCGCCGCCTGAGGCGAGTCTCTGGGCTCCGAGAGGTTTGTTTCCCATGTTCACTTTTAGCCCCTGTTATTCACGTCCCCGTCACCCTCCGTGATGCCGACCCGGCGCGAGAGTTGCACCCGGGAAAGGGACCGTTGGCTCCGCCCGCGTTCCGACTCCAGGGAGGTTCCCGCACCATGTTCGCACACCGCAAGAAGCCACTGTTTCCTGTGAAGGTCGGCGAGACGAACCCGAAGTTCGCGCAGAAGCTGCTGGAGCAGTTCGGCGGCCGGTCGGGCGAGTTCACGGCGATGGCCGAATACTTCGTCCAGAGCTTCGCCTGCGAGCACAAGGGCATCCGCGACATGCTCCTCGACATCGCCACCGAGGAGATCAGCCATCTGGAGATGGTCGGCCTGATGATCGAGCAGCTCGTCAAGGGGGCCGAACGCGAGAAGGCGTACGAGGACACGATCTTCTCCGTCATGGGCAAGGGCCCCCAGTGGGCCGACTCGATGGGCAACTCCTGGACGGCCGACTGGGTCCGCTCCTCGGGCGACGTCGTGGCCGACCTGAAGCACAACGTCTCCGCCGAGGCCGGCGCCAAGATGGCGTATGACCGCCTGATTCGTGCCACCGACGACCCCGACTGCAAGGAGACCTTGAACTACCTGATGAGCCGCGAGATCGCCCACCAGCGGATGTTCGTCAAGGCCCTGGACAGCCTCGGCGGCCAGATGGAAGGCGTGGTCAAGCCGGAGTACGAGGTCAACACCTACTACAACCTCTCACGCTCCGACGACGGCGACCGCGGGATTGGCACCGACGAGCGCGGCCCGTGGAACCAGGGCGACGGCTGGGAGTTCTCCGACAAGCCCGAGGACTCCTTGAACTTCGAGGTGCATGGCCCGAAGAAGTGACCCCTCCTGATCGATCCGACACCGCCTCGCCTCGACCGTCGTCCGGCGCCGGAAAGGCATTCACCGCGGAAGACCCTGCGGAACCAGGTGAGGGGGATTCCTTCTTCTCCCCTCTGTTCCTCCGCGTCGTCCGCAGTTGAATGCCGGATCTTTGCGATCGCCGGGCGCGTGCGCTCCGTGGCGGCGTCGGCTTGCGCGGAACTGCCTGGAAAATCAGGAGTTGATGCCGTCCAGCGGTTGGCTTCGATTTGCGATTTCGACCACCGACACCCGCCCGGCCTTCCGTTTCAGTGCGTGTCGCGACGCCATCCGCCGCTCTCCCGGGAAGCTCCCGCTGGGCCTTGAGGAAGCCGAATTGCCAAAGCCGGCCGGGGACCAGCGGCGCGTACCCGGGGCGCCGACGGTTCTTGACCCACAAGTTGTCCTCGATGAGGAAAACCGGCGGGGATTCTTCCCAACCTCCCCGGTCCGTGCCTCCTCCCTTTCGTCTGACGCCCGTGATCTCCCTGGCTCCGATCCACCTCCCCGACCGCGTTCTCACGGGTGTCGGGGCTGTCAACGGGGCGTATCCCCAACCCCAACCCGGCTTGGGCCTTGAAACGTGCCACGGTCGGTCCTGATCCGGTTTCCGGCCGGATCGACGAGGATGCCGACGGCTTCCGCTCGTTGTCCTGGGGGGCCAACATCCCTGCGATGGCGGATCAAGGACCAGTCGGGATCACGAAGAGCGCAATCAAGACGCCACCGCTGACAACCGCCATCAGGCCCGAAGGCATCCACTTGGGACGCACGGCGTAGCGGTAGCCAAAGAAGACGCCCAGCAGGAGGGCGAGGGTCATGCCCAGGTTGCGGCCGAGGGCGGGGTTGGGCACCGAGAGGACCAGGCAGCCGACCGCCAGGGCCGCACTGATCAGTCCGGCGATCAATGAGGGCCGGCTGCCCGCCTTGACGAACCCCATCACGCCCCCGACCCCCAGCAAGAGGGCATAGACGGCCAGGACGACCAGCGAGGCGATCTGTCCGGCGGACATGCGTGGAGAACTCCCCTCGGGCTCGCTTGCGGACGGCCCGGCTCAGATCCGGCCCTGAACCCAGAGATACGAGAGCCAGCAGAGCAAGGGCAGGCCGACGAAGACAAGGCCATAGGCCAGCAGTACGGTCGGTAGCCGCTCGGGCCAGCGGAACATGGCGTGTAAACCCGGGAAAAGCCAGGACTTCGCCCCCGAACTCCAGGGTCGGGCCGAGAGGCGCAGGCAGAGACCTGCCAGCGTAATGGCAGACCGGTGGTGCGTCAACGGGGTGCCGGAGTTCAGGCGGGGCTTGACGATGCGGGAAGCCTTGCCTATCTCAGCTTGAGAATCGTCCTGTCGAATGTCGATCCGGAAAACCCCAGACGGGAGGGTCTCTCTCATGCGTGGCAACGTCCTGGTGGCCCTGCTGATCGTCGCGCTTGCGGGCTCGTCGAGGGGGGATGACCCGGAAAGGGAGGAGTCGGCGACGCCGATGCCGGAGGTGGCTCCGAAGGCGGCCGATGGCGATGCACCGCTGCCGGTCGGATTCCCGGAGGCGACCCGGCCGGGGGTGATCGAGGTGAAGGCGTACCCGGCTTATCGGAGTGCGGTGGCCGAGGGGGAGAGGATGACGCTGTCGTCGAGCGACTTCCTCTTCTGGCCTCTGTTCAGCCACATCGAGAAGAACCACATCGCGATGACGGCGCCGGTGATCAACACCTTCAAGTCGCCCGGGATGCTGGAGAAGGACGGGGCGAAAGGGGAGGTGTCGATGGAGTTTCTCTATCGCGAGCCGACCCTGGGGGAGACGGGGCCGGACGGCAAGCTCGTGAAGGTGGTCGATCATCCGGCGAGCCAGTTCGTCTGCCTGGGCGTGCAGGGCGGGATGAGCGACCGGGCCATGCGCGAGGGCGTGAGTCGGCTCCGCGGCTGGCTCGACGAGCACAAGCAGGAGTGGACCGCGGCCGGTCCGCCCCGGCGACTCGGTTATCACGGCCCAATGACGCCGACCGAGCAGCGGCTCTGGGAGGTGCAAGTCCCGATCAAGCCGGCCGGGGAGAAGGGCACGGAGGGCGGGAAGAACTCGGACGCGAGCGACGCGTAAACCGAGAAGCTCCCGCCCGGCACCGGCCCGTGGGGTATACTAAAGGCGGATTGTCAACCGAGACAGTGAGTTGCACCGCCTCAGAGGTCGTCGAGTGCCATGAATGCGTCAAACTCCCTGATTGGCCTGCAGCGATGGCGTCTCTGGATCGTACCCCTGGTGCTGGTGGCTGGGGGGATGGGAACGGACGACGGCCCGGCGCCGGAACCGAAGCCAGCCGCGCGGGTTGAGCCGGCGGCGGGCCGACGGCCGATGGCGGTCGCGGTCGCGGACGGGACGTTCGAGAGCCACGGCAAGACGATCGCCGTCGAACGCTTCACCCCCAAGGAGCCGGGGAAGTATCCGGTGGTGGTCATCCTGCACGGCTCGGGTGGGATGACGGTCGGCGGCTTCCTCTTCCGCGGCCTGGCTCGCGAGCTGGCGGCGCGGGGGTACTTGGTCGTCCTGCCGCATTACTTCGACCGCACGGGCACGACGATCGCCGACCCGAAGGCGATCCTTGACCGGTTCCAGGACTGGCTGGAGACGGTCGGCGACGCGATGAGCTACGCCGCGGCCTTGCCGGACGCCGACGGGGGGCGGATCGGGCTGGTCGGCTACTCGCTGGGCGGGTATCTGGCCACGTCGGAAGCGGTCTTCGACGCGCGGGTCAAGGTGGTCGTCGAGTACTTCGGCGGCCTGCCTGACCTGCTGGCCGACCGAGCCAGCAAGCTCCCCCCGACCTTGATCCTCCACGGCGACGCCGACGTGATCGTGCCGGTCTCGGAGGCACACGAGCTGGAGGAACGGTTGAAGGCGGTCGAGGTGCCCTATGAGATCAAGATTTACGAGGGAGCCAATCACGGCTTCCTCGGGACGACGGCTCAGGATGCGAACCGAAGGACGGCGGCATTCCTCGGCAAGCATCTGAGCCCTTGAATCTTCGGTGCCGGCCCGCGACCATCGCGAAAACGACCCCGGGGCCAGACTGGCCCCGGGGTTCGTTTTGCAAGTGAAAGTCGGGATCAGAAGCCGGATCCACCCGGAGGAACCGCCTCGCCGGGTCCTGGGAACGGAGCGGCGCCGGGTGGGACGACCTCGCCGGGTCCTGGGACCGGGACGGGGGCCGGTGGGACCGCACCCGGAGGCGGCACGGCACCGGGGATGCCAGGCGGCGCGACGACCTCGCCACCGGGCGGGATGAGCAGCGTGTTGACGTTGGTGGGTGCATTCGGGCGGTTCTGGGTGGCATCGAGCGCACCGGCGGCGGGCGGCGGGGTGGCCACCGGGCCGGAGGGCACGCCGGGGATCGGCATGGTGCTCACGTCCATGCCCATGGCCCGCATGCGAGCCCGCTGGGTGGCGGCGTTGGTGTTGGCCCAGGGGAAGTCGGGACCGGGCGGGAAGTACTGGACGTCATCGTACATGTACTTGCCCGAGGGCAGCGTCATGCCGGCGTATTCGACCTGGCAGCCAACGGCCGGCAGCAGGCCCCCGGCCAGCAGGGCGGCCCACAGCGCCCGCGCCCGCCGACGGCGGCCCGCCCGGCGCGTTCCCTCGCGGGGGGACATCATGGTCAAAACCCTCCGTGGTTGAGCGGCGGCCTGGTCGTTCCTGACCGGACCCTATTCCGGGGGCGACCGCCCGCAGTCCGTCGCCATCGTGCCTTGGGAATTCGCTGCGCCACCGAGCCGACCGGTCGGCCCGCGCTGGGGTCGTTCCGGTCAGCGGGGTAGCGTCATGTTCAAGGAATCGGCTGGACGGGCCGTCGAAGCCCAATGATTCTGTCTTGACGACCGGATCAATCCGCCCGGGCCGATCGCCCCGAGCGCGAATATCGGCCTTGCGGCCATCGTCCCTTCAGGGCGAGTCGCGGCGGATTCCGCTCGTCCGCCGCCCGCGGAACCTCGGAGAACTCCCCCATGATCCGGTCCCGCATCGTCGTGACGGCCGCCCTGTCGATCGCCTGGATGCTGGCGTGGGCTGGCCCCGCGATCTCCCAGCGCTCCCAGCGTCGAACGGTGGGCGAGGAAGCGAAGAAGGTCGTGCTGGTCGAGGCTTTCGTCTCCCAGGGGTGAGAGTTCCAACTACCACCTGCCGCGGCCTCGGCCAAGTACCTTCACCATCACGCTCGATGAAGTAAAGATTCCGACGAGTCGAGGAGCATAGGATTTACGACGAACCGTGTTGGAGGGGTCTGCCTCCCTCAATCTCGCCGGCCCGGCTCGACTTTCGGCTCGCCCGACCACTTCACCGACGAGGCTTGCAAGATTCGCCCCGACGACTCTTCCTGGGCGTAAACGGCCAGGCCACACTTCGCGATTTCCCAGTTCGGCTCGATCTCGATGGGGAACGTGAGGATGGTGGGCTTGGACCGTTCGAGCCGAGCCACCTTCACGTCCAGGCGGCGAGCCGCGTAGCGCCCGGTCAGCGTCTTCCCGCCGTTCTCGCCCGCCTTGACCTTTGTTGTGACCGGGTCCTCGGAGATCGCCACGCCGACGAGCACGTTCTTGCCTGTGGCCCCCGAGGACGGTTGGCTGAGCGTAACCTCCAGGGTCTTGTGGCGGTCATCCGGCCCCTCCTGGAGGGCCAGGCCGAGGACGACCCCCGGCTTCGCTGCGAGGGCCTGCTTGATTGCCTGGTTGGCCTTGGGGCGGTCGGAGCCAAGCATCGGGTAGCGGCCATCGACCATCAACATCGGCGTCAAGTAGAGGTAGTTCGGGTCCTTGATCCGGTTCCCCTTCGCATAGATCAGGCTGTACTGGTACTCGCGTTGGCTGAACAACTTCTGGGAGAACGGGTCTTCCCAGGGCTCGTTGAAGTAATCGACGTGGAAGGCGATCGGCACAACCCGATCAGGGCCGTACATTTCGGCGAGCTGGCCGAGCAACTGCTCGGCGGCCGGGCACATGTTTCATCCTTCTGATGTAAATAATTCGAGAAGTATTTTCTTTTCTGGGCCGTCCCGAGGTCGCTCACGCTGAGCAACTAACGGCCCGGAAATCAGGAGGAATGGCAAGGTCGCGAGAGCGGCGGCAACGAGGTTGGCTCGCATACAGGTTCCTCGCGGTCGTTCCGCCCGGCAGATCATGGCTTGGGGAAACGAGATAGAAAAAAATGGGTATCCGGAACTCTGACCATTGACCATAGAGTGCAACAGGTCGATCCCGCTGATGGATTCTTACGATGGAGACCCTTCCCTTATTCGAAGGGCCGCGCAAGTAATTCGACTGACCCGTCGCGGGAAGACCGGACCACCGGAATTCGAGAATTCGGACCAGCGACGGCGAGGAGGTTAGGGGGCTTGGGTGACAGTGGTGGCAATGGCCAAGTTCGGCCGGACGCCGAAGGTCGGCCAGATCACCAGCAGCGCCGGGGCCGATGCCAACGGCCGCGACCACTGGCCGCACTGCTACACGGTGATGTTCGCTGGCGGCGGCATGCCGGCCGGGGCGATCTACGGCGCCAGCGACCGCTACGCCGCCCACCCGGTCGAGAACCCGGTCACGCCCGAGGACATCGCCGCCACGATCTACAAGGCCCTCGGCCTCGACCCCGAGACGACCCTCCGCGACCCGCTCGACCGCCTCTTCCCCCTCAGCACAGGGAGGACCATCGGGGCCTTGGTCGGCTGATACGGCCTCTGGCTGATCTGCTCACCTCGCCGCCGGGCAGGGCCACGGCGACCCGCCTGGCGGGGACGAGACCGGAGGGGCCACCGACCCGGCCAGCGGATGTGATCACCCCCGATCCGGGAGGGGGCCGGATTCTCCCGATCGGCAGCCCTGGCCGGGTGGGGCAACGTCACCCACCCGGTGAATAGGGGACTATCCACGGCCGGTCCGGATGATGCGCCCTCTCCGCTGGACGGCATTGGTGGTGCGGGGATGCCCTCGGGCGCCTCTCCGACGTTGCCCCGTGAGAAACAGTCAGGTATGCTTGCACGCTCTAGAGCTGGGCGAGCCATGCCTGTCCTTCCGGCGACACTGGTCCTTCGATGATCATCGACGAACTCCTCGCTCAGATCGCCCGGCGTGATCCGCACGCGGTCCGAGGCGACGCTCCAGGCGGATATCCGGCAACTGGTCCTGACGGCGCCGCTGTCGCTTTCGGCCGAGGACGTCGTCACCGCGGACCTGGAGACTCCGGTCGGCGTCCGCCGGCGGATCGACATCGAGGTCGGAAGCTGCCTGATCGAGGTCAAGCGGGATCTCTCGGCCGGGAGCGTCCTGCCCGATGCGATCGAGCAACTGGCCGACTACCTGGCGGCCCGGCAGAAGGAGACCGGCTGCCGATACGTCGGCATCCTCACCGACGGCGCCGACTGGCGGTGCGTCTGCCTGCCCGGCGAGGCGGAGGCCGGGCCGCCGCGCGAGGTCTCGGCCTACAAGCTCTCGCCGACCAGGCCGGACGCCGAGTCGTTCCTGATCTGGCTGGAGGGCGTGCTGGCCACGGCCCGGGACATCCCGGCGACGCCGCGGGAGATCCGGCGGCGGCTGGGGGCGGGAAGCTCGGCCCACGACCTGGACCGCGAGACGCTGCTCGAACTCTATCACGCGGCATCGCGACCATCCCGCCGTGCTGATGAAGCGGCGGCTCTGGGCCCGGCTGCTGACGACCGCGCTGGGCACCCAGTTCGAGGACAGCGACGAGCTGTTCGTCGAGCACACCTACCTGGTGAACACGGCCGAGATCATCGCCCATGCGCTGGTCGGCTTCGACCTGGCGGCGATCGCGCCGGCGTCGCTGCTCAGCGGCGGCAAGTTCGAGGAGAGCGGCATCTCGGGCGTCGTCGAGGCCGACTTCTTCGATTGGGTCGTCCACGTCCCGGGCGGCGAGCCGTTCGTCCGCTCGCTGGCCCGTCGCGTGGGCCGCTTCCGCTGGCAGGAGGTCGGCGGCGACGTCCTGAAGGTGCTCTACGAGTCGGTCATCACGGCGCCGACCCGCAAGCGCCTCGGCGAATATTACACGCCCGACTGGCTCGCCGAGCGGATCGTCTCGACCGCGATCGAGCGAGCCGCTCGAAACCCGGATGCTCGACCCGTCGTGCGGCTCGGGGACCTTCCTCTTCCACGCGGTCCGGCGCTACCTCGCCGCGGCCGAGGCCGCGGGGCATGCCGCTCGCAGGCGGCGCTCTCGGGCCTGACGCGGCACGTGCTCGGCATGGACCTGCACCCGGTGGCCGTGACCCTGGCCCGGGTGACGTACCTGCTGGCCATCGGCCGCGACCGCCTCACGCACCCGGACCGCGGCCCGATCCAGGTGCCCGTCTATCCTGGGCGACGCGGTCCAGTGGCGGCGGGAGGCGCAAGACCTGTTCTCCGGCGGCAACCTGGTCGTCGAGACCGACGACCGCAAGCAACTCTTCGAGTCGGAGCTTCGCTTCCCGGAGGAGCTGCTCGAAGACCCGGGGCGGTTCAACCAGATCGTCGAGTCGATGACGAAGCTGGCGGGCAGCCGGAAGCCCGGGAGCGCCGTGCCGAAGCTCTCGGGGCTCTACCAGCGCTACGCGGTGTCCCCCGCGGCGCAGAGGACGCTGGACGCGACCTTCCGCACGCTCTGCGACCTCCACGACGAGGGCCGCGACCACATCTGGAGCTACTACGTCCGCAACCTGGCCCGGCCCTGGTGGCTCGCCCTGCCGCAGAACCGCGTCGATGTGCTGGTCGGGAACCCGCCCTGGCTGGCCTACCGGTTCATGACCGAGGCGATGCAGGAGGCGTTCCGCGCCTACAGCGACGAGCGCGGGCTCGTGGCACGGGGCGAAGGTGGCCACGCATCAGGACCTCTCCGGCCTGTTCCTGGTCCGCGCGGTCGAGCGCTACCTGAGGCTCGGCGGCCGGTTCGCCTTCGTGATGCCGAACGCGGCCGTCGACCGGGGGCAGTACCAGGGGCTGCGCACCGGGCGTTACAAGCGGCCGGAGTCGCAGAACCCCGTGGCCATCGCGTTCGAGCCCGCCTGGGACCTCCGCCGCATCCGGCCGCACTTCTTCCCCCGCGGCGCGGCCGTGCTCTTCGGCACGCGGGCCGACGAGCCGAGGCCGCTGCCGACGGAGATCGTGGTCTGGTCGGGCCGGGTGCCCGAGCAGAACGCCGACTGGGAGGCGGTCGCAGGGCCTCCTCGCGCAATCGCCGGGGAAGGCCCGGCCGGCGGGCGACGACCCGACGTCGCCCTGGGCGGATCGCTTCCGGCAAGGGGCGACGATCGTTCCCCGGATGCTCTTCTTCGTGACCCGCCAGGCCGCCGGGCCGCTGGGGATGCCCGCGGGCAAGGCCGCCGTGCGCTCGCTCCAGCGGACCAACGACAAGAAGCCGTGGAAGGATCTGCCGCCCCTGGAAGGCGTCGTCGAGACCGAGTTCCTCCGGCCCGTGCTGCTCGGCGAGAGCGTCCTCCCGTTCCGGATCGCGGAGACGTTCGAGGCGGTGCTCCCGCGAGACCGGGAGGGGCTCATGGACGGCCAGTCGGACCGGCTCGACGCCTACGAGGGCCTGGCGTCCTGGTGGCGCCGGGCGGAGGCGATCTGGGAGGAACATCGCTCCAGCGATCGACTGACGCTCATCGAGCAGCTTGATTACCAGCGCAAGCTTGGAGCATCAGTTCCCGATCCAGCCGGAACGGATCGTCTATAACACGTCGGGGATGCACCTCGTGGCCTCGCGGCTCAACGATCGCCGGGCGGTGATCGAGCACGCGCTCTACTGGGCGACTGCGGCGTCCAAGGCCGAGGCCCTGTACCTGTGCGCCATCCTGAACTCCGCGACCTTCACCGAGCTCGTGCGGCCGTTCATGAGCTACGGGAAGGACGAGCGGCACTTCGACAAGCACATCTGGCAACTGCCGGTCCCGCTGTACGACCCGACCGACGACCTGCACGGCCGCCTCTCCGCCCGGGGGGCCGAGCTGGAGGCGGCCATCGGGGGGCTCGAACTCGACCCCGGGCGGCACTTCGCCGCCGTCCGGCGCGACATCCGCGGTGTTCATCGCCGAGAGCGAGGCGGGCCGGGACGTGGAGGCGCTGGTCGAGGAGTTGCTGAGCTGAGCGGAGTCCTGTCGGGTGGTCCCGCTCGTGACCCTCCCACGATTCTCGATGGCGGCCTGGCGACGGCGGGTGGCCCGGTTGGAGGACCAACCGGGGCGGCGCAACCGCACGAGGCAGGGGGGCTGGCCGCCTGGACCTCGCGTCGTTTCGCGATCCCGGTTGGTCCTCCAACCGGGCCACCCGCTCTGGTCTCGAAGGCGAGACCACAGAAGTCCTGTCCGGTTTCCACAGATGCCGCTCGTCGCCTCAATAATATCCTGGGAAGGCTGACGTCTAGAGGGCGGACGCCCTGCCATCCGTGGCGGGCCGTCTCGTTGGCCGGTCGGTTAAGACACCGCCCAGCCATTGACTCTCCACGCTCGCGGGTATGGATCGGGTCCGGGGCGCTTCCTTCCTGCCGACCCGGCGATCGCGAAACGACCTTGGCCGGTCGCCGACGCCCGGGGACAATGTATCCGACGCACGGATCGACCCCCGCGACTGGCGGCCCGGCTGATGATGCGCATCCTAATCGTTGACGACGAGCCGAACATCCGGCGGACCCTGCGCGCGACCTTCGAGGCGATCGGCCACGCCGTCGCGGAGGCGGACACGCGGACCGCCGCCCTGGCCGCGGTCGAACGGCATGTCCCCGACGTGGCGCTGGTGGATCTGCGGCTCGGCGGCGAGTCGGGCCTGGACCTGATCGAGCCGCTGCTGGCCCAGGCGCCCAGGACTGGCGATCGTGGTGATCACGGCCCATGCCTCGATCGACACAGCCGTCGAGGCGATGCGGCGGGGGGCGTTCGACTACCTGCCCAAGCCGTTCACCCCCGGCCAGGTCCGCGCCGTGCTCCAGCGGGTCTCCCGCGAACGTGGCCTGCGGGACCGGGTGGCCGACCTGGAGGAGCGGGTCCGGGCCGAGGTGCCCGAGGCCGAGCTGGACAGCCCGGACCCGCTCGTTCAGCGGGTGATGGAGCAGGCGCGGCGGGTCGCGGCCACGGAGGCGACCGTGTTGATCCGGGGTGAGAGCGGCACGGGCAAGGGAGTGCTGGCTCGCGCCCTGCACGCCTGGAGCGGCCGGGCCGCGGCGCCATTCGTGACGGTGAGCGGCCCGAGCCTCAGCCCCGAGCTGCTGGAGAGCACGCTGTTCGGGCACATCCGGGGTGCCTTCACCGACGCGGTCCGCGACGCGGCCGGCAAGGTGGCCGCCGCCGAGGGCGGCACGCTCTTCCTCGACGAGGTCGGGGACCTGCCGCCGGCGCTGCAGCCGAAGCTCCTGCGGTTCCTCCAGGAGAAGACGTACGAGCGGGTCGGCGAGACGACCTCCCGCGATGCCGACGTGCGGATCGTGGCGGCGACCAACCGCGACCTGGAGGCGGCGGTCGCCGCGGGGTCCTTCCGCGAGGACCTGCTCTACCGGCTCAACGTCATCGAGCTGACTCTGCCCCCGCTGCGGCGTCGCAATGACGCGGGCGTGCTCGCCGATCGCCTGCTGGCGTTCTTCGCCCGCCAGCTCGGCCGGCGGCTGGACGGCTTCACGCCCGAGGCCCGCGCGGCGATGGCCCAGTACGCCTGGCCGGGCAACCTCCGCGAGCTGCGCAACGCCGTCGAGCGGGCGGCGATCCTGGCCGCCGGGCCGGAGGTCGGGCTCGTCGACCTGCCCGAGCGGATCGGCCAGCAGGATACGGCCGTAGGCGGTCCGATCGAGGTCGGTCGCCGCGTCAGCCTGGAGACCCTGGAGGATGAGCACATCCGGCGAGTTATCGGCAACACCGCCAGCCTCGATGAGGCGGCGCGGGTGCTGGGCATCGACGCCAGCACCCTCTACCGCAAACGCCGGCGGCTGGGGCTCTGATCGCCGCCACGTCGTGCAACTTGCAACCCCGGACCTTGCATCCTGCCCGATGCGACCGGCGCCGGCCCGGGACGTCGGCGACGGGGCTTTTTTTATCGTCATGATGGGATGAGACTTAATAAAATCTATTACGGCCTGGTACGGCCTGTGCATTCTTGCCTGCCAACGAGGGCAGGACATGTTCAAGACCCTGCGGAACAAGCTGCTGGTCGGTCTGACGCCCCTGCTGGCCATCCTGGTCGGCCTGGGGCTCTGGGCCGTCGTGATGTTCGCGAGGCTGGGCGGCAACATCGACCTGATCCTGAAGGAGAACTACCGCAGCGTCCGCTACGCCGAGCGGATGAAGGAGGCCCTGGAGCGGATGGACTCGGCGGTGCTCTTCGCCCTGGCCGGCGAGGAGGACCAGGCCCGGGCGCAGTTCGCGGAGAACCGGCCGAAGTTCGCCGAGGCCCTGGCCGACGAGAACGCCAACATCACTCTGATCCGGCGAGGGCGAGGCCGAGCTGGCCGCCGAACTGACCAGGCTCTATGACCGTTACGAGGCGCTGGCCGACCGCTACTTCGCCCTGCCTCCCGGCGACGCCCGGCGCGAGTTCTACTTCGGCCAGCTCTACCCGACCTTCCAGCAGATCAAGAACCGGGCCGACGACGTGATGCGGATCAACCAGCGGAACATGGAGGACATGGACGCCCGCGCCCGCGCCGCCGCCGCGAACTCGATCCGGCTGATGATCCTGGCCCTGCTCGGCGCCGCGGGCGTGGCGGTGCTGGCCTCGGTGGCGCTGAGCCGGATGATCCTCGGCGCCGATCAAGGACGTGACACGGGCGGCGCGGGCGATGTCGCGCGGCGATCTACGATCAGGTCGTCCCGGTCGTCACCCACGACGAGCTGGGCGAACTGGCCGACGCCTTCAACACGATGGCCCGCCGCATCCGCGAGTACCAGGCCGCCGGCACGGCGAGGCTGCTGCGGGCCCAGCGGACGGCGCAGGCGACGATCGACTCGTTCCCCGACCCGGTGGTCGTGGTCGATCCGGCCGGCGCCGTCGAGCGGGCCAACCCGGCGGCCTGCCGCATCCTGGGCGTGAGCTCCGAGCGACGGCGCGATCCCCTGGGCGGCCCCGGCCCCGCTAAGGCAGGCGCTGGCCGAGGTCCTCGGCGGGCGGCCGCGACTACCTGCCGGCTGGCCGTGGAGCAGGCGGTCGCCTTCCGCGACGACGGCCACGAGCGGTTCTACCTGCCGCGCGTCCTGGCGATCCGCCAGGACGACGACCTGATCGGCGCCGCCGTGGTGCTCGCAGGACGTGACCAGGTTCCGCCTGATCGACCAGCTCAAGAGCGACATGGTCTCGACCGTCAGCCACGAGCTGAAGACGCCGCTGACGAGCCTCCAGATGGCCGTCCACCTGCTGCTGGAGGAGGTCGTCGGGCCGCTCGACGCCCAAGCAGGTCGAGCTGCTGCTGGCGGCGCGGCAGGACGCCGAGCGGCTGCTGGCGATGGTCAACGACCTGCTGGACCTGACCCGGATCGAGCAGGGCCGCCTGCGGCTCGACCTCCGCCCGACCGCGCCCGCCGACGCTGGTCGCCGGGGCGGTCGAGCGGTTCAAGGGGTCGGCGTCGGGACGCGGGCATCGCGCTGGAGAAGGACCGCCGGCGTCGAACTGCCGGACGTGCTCGTCGATCGGGAGCGGATCGACCACGTCTTCGACAACCTGGTCGGCAACGCCCTGCGGCACACCCCGCGCGGCGGGACGGTCCGCGTCGCGGCGGAGGCCGAGGGCGATCGGATCCGGTTCGCCGTGTCCGACACGGGCGAGGGGATCGCGGCGGAGCACCTGCCGCGGCTCTTCGAGAAGTTCTACCGGGTCCCGGGCTCACGCTCCGAAGGCGCCGGGCTCGGGCTGGCGATCACCCGGGAGATCGTGCAGGCCCACGGCGGCTCGATTGCGGTGGAGAGCCAGCCCGGCCGCGGCACGACCTTCACCTTCTGGCTGCCGACGGCGGCCGCGGACCGGGCCGCCAGGACGGCCGGTGTCAACGGAGACGGAGCCGACTCATGAGCCGCGACGCGCGAATCCTGATCGTGGACGACGAGCCGAACATCCGGCTGGTCTTCCGCACGGCCCTCGAGACCCTGGGCTACACCATCGACCGAGGCCGCCGACGGCGGGGCGGCGCTGGCGGCCCTCGGACGCGATCCTTGCGACCTGGTGCTGCTGGACCTCCACCTGCCGGGCATCGACGGCATGGAGGTCCTCCGGCGGCTCCGCGACGCGGGCCACGACGTGCCGACGGTGATCGTCACGGCCCACGGCAGCGTCCCCAACGCCGTTCGAGGCGATGAGGCTGGGGGCGATCGACTTCCTGGCCAAGCCGGTCGATGCCCGAGGCCCTCCGCGACGGTCGTCGTCGAGGTGCTCCATCGCCACGCCCCCGCGCCGCCAGGCGGCCCGGGAGCCCCCCGTCCGACGTCACGGCCGAGGGCCTGTTCGCCGAGAACCTGACGCGCGCCAAGCGGGCGCTCAACGACCGCTGCTTCGACGAGGCCGAGGTCTTCCTCAAGCTGGCCCTGGGCCTCGAGCCCGACTCGGCCGAGGCCCACAACCTGATGGGCGTCCTGCACGAGCTTCGCGGCGAGCACGACGCCTCGTACCGCGAGTACCGGGCGGCCCTGAAGGCCGACCGGCACTACGAGCCGGCGAACCACAACATGATGCGCTACTACGAGCGATTCACCTTCGGTTCCAGCGAGATCCCCCTCGACACGGGGAGTGATTGAATGCCTCCGCTTCACGACAATCGAGCGGCTCGGTCCCGACTCGGGGGAGATGGCACCATGAACAAGCCCGCGCGCATCCTGATCGTGGACGACGAGCCGAACATCCGGCTGGTCTTCCGCACGAGCCTGGAGGCCGAGGGCCACTCCGTCGTCGAGGCGGGCGACGGTGAGGCGGCCCTGGCCTGGCTCCGGCAGGAGCGGTTCGAACTCGTCCTGCTGGACCTCCGTATGCCACTGGTCGATGGCATGGAGACGCTTCGCCGGATGCGGGACGAGGGGCTGGACGTGCCGGTGATCCTGATCACCGCCCACGGCAGCATCCCCGACGCCGTCCGCGCCTTGCGGCTCGGGGCCGTCGATTTCCTCACCAAGCCCGTCGTGCCGGCCGACCTTCGCGCCGCGGTCTCCGAGGTGCTGGCCCGCCACGAGACTCTGGGGCAAGACGGCGGCCCGAACCGGCCGCCCGCCCCGGAGATCGCACGGTTCTCCGAGGCGCTGGCGCGGGCCAAGCACGCGATGAACCAGCTCCGTTCCCGCGAGGCCGAAACGTTCCTCCGCCGCGCCATCGAGCTGGACCCGCGCTCGGCCGAGGCCCGCACGCTGCTGGGCGTCTTGCTGGAGGACCGCGGCGAGCCGTCGGCCGCGCAGGAGGCGTTCCGCGCGGCGCTGGAGGCCGACCCGGACTACGCGCCGGCGCGACACAACCTCACGCACCTCGCCGCCCGCTTCGGGTCGTGAGGCCCGCGCTCGCCACGGATCGTCGGAACCGAATCGAGAGGAGTCCCCGTCCATGAGCATGGCCCTCGCCACGCTGGCTCTCGGGCTGGCCCTGTTCGCCTCCTTCTTCGCGCTGGTCGCCGCGATCGACCGGCTTTGATCCTCCGGAGGACCCTCATGCTGTACCTGACCGCCGCCCTGACCGTGCTGGCGTTCCTCTACCTCGGCTACGCGATGCTCCGCCCGGAGCGCTTCTGAACCCCGCACCCGGAGACTCGGCTCGTGGACACGTCGCCTTTCCTGGCTCTATCCGATCTGGGCGCTCGCCCTCCCGATCGCCCTGTCGTTCCCCCTCGGCTGGTGGATGTGGCGCCGGCTCGACGTGCCGGACGACCGTGCCGGCCGGGGGATCGACGCCATGCCGATGTTCCTGCTCCGCCTGCTCGGCCGCGAGCGGCCGGCTGCGATGGACTGGAAGCAGTACGCGATCGCGATGCTGGTGTTCAACGCCGCCCTGTTCGTCATCAGCTTCGCGCTGCTGTACGCCCAGCCCTACCTGCCCTTCAACCCCGACGGCAAGGGCTCGCTCGGCGCCGGCGGCTACACCGACGCGGCCGGCGTCGCCCATCCCGACGCCGACAGCGGCGTCGTCTTCAACACGGTCTGCTCGTTCGTCACCAACACGAACCTCCAGCACTACTCCGGCGAGCAGGTCTTCTCCTACTTCACCCAGCTCGGCGTGATCGTCTTCCTCCAGTTCACCACCCCGGCCGCCGGCCTGGCCGTGATGCTGGCGAGCCTGCGGGGCTTGCGGGGCGACCGGCACCTGGGCGACTTCTACCTGGACGAGATCCGCGGCATCCTCTTCGTCCTGATGCCCGCGTCCTTGATCGTCGCCCTGATGCTAGTCTTCTGCGGCATGCCGATGACCTTCGAGGGCGCGGCGGTGGCGAGGACGGCCGAGGGCGGCACCCAGACGATCGCCCGCGGGCCGGTAGCCGCCGAGGTGGCCATCAAGCAGCTCGGCACCAACGGCGGCGGCTACTTCGGGCCGAACTCGACGCACCCCTACGAGAACCCTACGCCCTGGAGCAACCTGATCGAGATCGTCTGCATCGTGCTGATCCCGATGGCGTCGATGGTCATGGCCGGGCTCTTCCTGCGGAACATGCGACACGCCCTGGTGCTCTACGGCGTGATGCTGGCGCTGCTGATCGCGGGCGTGGTCGTCGCGATCAACGCCGAGGTCGAGCCGAGCGCCGCGACCGCCGGGCTGGCCAACGTGGCGGTCGGGCCGAACCTGGAGGGGAAGGAGGTCCGCGGCGGGCCGGTCGCCGGCGGCGACCTGGGCGGCGTTCACCACGGCCACCTCCAACGGCTCGGTGGACAGCATGCACGACAGCCTCAACCCGCTCGCCGGCCTGGTGCCGATGGGCCTGATGATGCTCAACGTCGTCTTCAGCGGCATCGGGGCCGGCTTCGAGAACATGCTGTCGTATGTGATCATCGCCGTGTTCATCGCCGGCCTGATGGTCGGCCGGACGCCCGAATACCTCGGCAAGAAGGTGGAGGCGAAGGAGGTCAAGCTGGCGATGCTGGCGGTGTTGCTCCACCCGCTGTTGATCTGCGGCGGCACGGCGCTCTTCGCGGCGACGAGACTGGAAGGCGTTCTGCGCCAACCCGGGGCCGCACGGCTTCAGCGAGATCGTCTACGAGTTCAGCTCGGCGGCGGCCAACAACGGCTCGGGCTTCGAGGGCCTGGCCGACAACAACCCGCCCTGGAACATCGCCACCGGGATCGTCCTGCTGCTCGGCCGGTTCCCGGCGCTTGATCTTCCCGCTGGCGATCGCCGGCCTGCTGTCGCAGAAGAAGCGGGTGCCGGAGACCACCGGCACGCTGCGGACCGACAACCTGACGTTCGCCTTCATGCTGCTGGGGACGGTGATCCTCGTCGGCGCCCTGTCCTTCATGCCGACGGTCGTGCTCGGCCCGATCGCCGACCATCTGACGCGCGACCGCGGGGTGAGCTGACCACCCGGAATCGACACACCGTCGCGATGATCCCGTTCGCGGATTCTGTTGAGAGGATTCTTTGCGGATGAGTACACAAGCCCATGTCGAAGGCCGTCGGGACGCCGCGGAGGTCCAGGAGCGGAAGCTCCACCGCCGCGCCGACCCGGCGGCTCCGCCTGTTCGAGCCCGAGCCTGGTCCGCATGGCGGCCCGGCGGTCGTTCGCCATGCTCGACCCGCGGGTCATGATGCGCAACCCCGTCATGTTCCTCGTCGAGGTCGGCACGGTGCTGACGGCGATCGTCGTCGTCCAGTCGATCGCGCACGGCGCGCTCGCTCGGCCTGATCGTCTATCAGGCGGCGCTGGCGGCCCTGCTGCTCCTGACGGTCCTCTTCGCCAACTTCGCCGAGGCGCTGGCCGAGGCCCGCGGCAAGGCCCAGGCCGACAGCCTCCGCCAGACCCGCCAGGACACGCCCGCCTACCGGCTCGACAGCCCGACGGCCCACGAGGGCGAGGTCGTCTCCTCGACGAAGCTCCGCGTCGGCGACCTCGTGCTCGTCGAGGCCGGGCAGGTCATCCCGGCCGACGGCGAGGTCGTCGAGGGCGTCGCCAGCGTGGACGAGAGCGCCATCACCGGCGAGAGCGCCCCGGTGATCCGCGAGGCCGGCGGCGACCGCTCGGGCGTCACCGGCGGCACCCGCGTGCTCTCCGACCGGATCGTCGTCCGGATCACCGCCGAGCCGGGCCAGAGCTTCCTCGACAAGATGATCGCCCTGGTCGAGGGCGCCGCGCGGCAGAAGACGCCCAACGAGATCGCACTGACGATCGTCCTGGCCGCCTTCTCGCTGATCTTCCTGATCGTCACCGCCACGCTCTACCCGATGGCCTGCTACTTCGGCCTGGACGCTGGACATCCCCACGCTGATCGCCCTGCTGGTCTGCCTGATCCCCACGACCATCGGCGCCCTGCTGGCGGCCATCGGCATCGCGGGCATGGACCGTGCCCTCGGCGCGAACCTGATCGCCAAGAGCGGCAAGGCGGTCGAGGTGGCCGGCGACATCGACACGCTGCTGCTCGACAAGACCGGCACGATCACGATGGGCAACCGCCGGGCCACGCAGTTCGTGCCCCTGGGCGGCGCCAACGGCCGCGACCTGGCCCGGCTGGCGGGCCTCGCCTCGCTGGCCGACCAGACGCCCGAGGGCAAGAGCATCCTCGACCTCGCCCGCAGCCAGGCGGCCCTCGACGGCGAGGCGCCCGAGGGCGCCGCGTTCGTCGAGTTCACCGCCCAGACCCGCATGAGCGGCGTCGACCTGCCCGACGGCACCCGCATCCGCAAGGGCGCCCCCGACACCATCGCCCGGTTCGTCCGGGATCAGGGCGGCGCCGTCCCCGACGGCTACCAGGCCACCGTCGACGCCATCGCCTCCTCCGGCGCCACCCCGATCTCGGTGGCCGACGGCGACCGGCTCGTCGGCGTCGTGAAGCTGGAGGACATCCTCAAGCCCGGCATCCGCGAGCGGTTCGCCCGGCTGCGGCAGATGGGCCTGCGGGTCGTGATGGTCACCGGCGACAACCCGCTGACCGCCAGGGCCATCGCCGAGCAGGCCGGGGTGGACGACTACATCGCCCAGGCCACGCCCGAGGCCAAGCTCGACTACATCCGCAAGGAGCAGCACGGCGGCAAGCTCGTCGCGATGATGGGCGACGGCACCAACGACGCCCCGGCGCTGGCCCAGGCCGACATCGGCGTGGCGATGAACAGCGGCACCCAGGCCGCCAAGGAGGCCGGCAACATGGTCGACCTCGACAGCGACCCGACCAAGCTCATCGAGGTCGTCGAGATCGGCAAGCAACTCCTGATGACCCGCGGGGCACTGACGACGTTCTCGATCGCCAACGACCTGGCCAAGTACTTCGCCGTGGTGCCGGCGATGTTCATCGTGACCTTGCCGGGCCTGGCGGTGCTCGACGTGATGGGCCTGGCCGTCCGCGGCGGGGCCTACTCGGCGATCCTGGCGGCGGTGATCTTCAACGCCGATCATCATCCCGCTGCTTGATCCCGATCGCCCTGAAGGGCGTCAAGTACCGCCCGGTCGGGGCCAGTGCCCTCCTGCGGCGGAACCTGCTGTACTACGGCCTCGGCGGCCTGATCGCGCCGTTCGTCGGCATCAAGCTCATCGACGTCCTCATCGACCCGCTGCTGGCACTGGTCGGGATCAAGTAAGGAACTCGCATCCTCGGGAGATCCGATCATCATGTTCCGCGAGATTGTCCGGGCGTTCGCCGCCTGCCTGGTGACGTTCGTCCTCTGCTCGGTGCTGTATCCGGCGCTGGTCTGGGGCCTGGCCCAGCTCGCCTTCCCCCGGCAGGCGGCCGGCAGCCTGCTCTACGACCGCGACCGGCAGGTGATCGGCTCGGAGCTGATCGCCCAGCCGTTCGTCGCCGACCGCTACTTCCATCCGCGGCCCTCGGCCGTGGACTACAAGGCCGACGCCACCGGCGGCTCGAACCTCGGCCCGACGAACCCCGCGCTGCGCGACGGCGATCGTCGAGCGAGCCGAGGCGCTGGGGGCCACGCCGGAGCGCCCCGCGCCGCTGGACCTGGTGATGGCCTCGGGCGGCGGGCTCGACCCGCACATCAGCCCCGAGGCCGCCGCCTTCCAGGCACCGCGCGTCGCCGAGGCCCGCCGCCTGCCGATCGCCGAGGTCCGCGCCCTGATCGAGGCCAACACCGAGCGCGACGGCGCCCTGATCGGCGCCCCGCCCCGCGTCAACGTCCTGAAGCTCAACCTCGTTCTGGACGAACACGGCCCCGCCGCCACCGCGCGTTGATCGAGGGACCTGCCGATGGCCGACGCCGAGACCGCCCGCCCGAGCCCCGAGCAGTTCCTCCAGCTCATCCGCCGCCAGGGCCGCGGCCGGCTGAAGGTCTACCTCGGCTCGAACGCCGGGGTCGGCAAGACCTACGCCATGCTCCGCGAGGGGCACCGCCTCAAGGCGCAGGGCGTGGACGTCGGCCATCGGCCTCGTCGAGACCCACGGCCGGGCCGAGACCGCCGAGCAGATCGGCGACCTGGAGGTCATCCCGCCCCGGCAGATCGAGTACCGCGGCGTAACCCTGAAGGAGATGGACCTCGACGCCATCCTCGCCCGCCTCCCGACCGTCTGCCTGGTCGACGAGCTGGCCCACACCAACGCCCCCGGCGAGCCGCAACGCCAAGCGCTACCAGGACGTCGAGGAGCTGCTCCGGGCCGGGATCAACGTCATCACCACCGTCAACGTCCAGCACCTGGAGAGCCTCTACGACCAGGTCGAGCGGATCACCGGCGTGAAGGTCAAGGAGCGGCTGCCCGACAGCGTGCTGGCCGAGGCCGACCAGATCGTCAACGTGGACCTCTCGGCCGAGGACCTGCTGGAGCGGATGCGCGCCGGCAAGGTCTATCCGCCCGAGCGGGCCGAGCGGGCGCTGGCGAACTTCTTCACCGAGGCGAACCTGACGCGGCTGCGGGAGCTGACCCTCTCGGAGCTGGCCCACCTGATCGACGCCCGCAGCCGCCGGGCCGAGGCCGACCGCGCCCCGGCCTCGGCGGCCGAGCGGGTGATGGTCGGCCTCTCCAGCCGCAGCCCCAACGCTCCGGCCCTGCTGCGCAAGGCGGCGCGGCTGGCCGACCGGCTCAACGCCCCCTGGTACGCCGTCTATATCCAGACCCCGGCCGAGGACCTGACGAAGGTCGACGCCGCCACCCAGCGGGTGATCGGCAAGAACCTGGAGCTGGCCCAGCAGCTCGGGGGCATCCCGATGACCTTCCGGGGCCGGGACGTGGCCAGCACCATCGCCGCGTTCGCGCGGGAGTACGGCATCAAGGTGGTCGTGATGGGCAAGACCCGCCAGCCCTGGCACCGTCGGCTGCTCAGCGGCTCGATCCTGGAGCGGCTGCTGGCCCAGACCGAGGGCGTCGACGTCCTGGTGGTGGACGTCTGAGGGCCACGACCCGAGCCGCAGGAGTATTGAGGAAGGCATGGGGCGACGGCGATTCGAAGTCCACCCTCGCGAGCCGGAGTGGGCCGCGAGGCCGGGAGAGGCCGCCGTCGGGATCGAGGATTCGCTCCGCCGCTTCCTGAGGCCGTTCGTCGCCCACCTCGCCCGCCGCGAGGCCCGCGAGCACGCCGAGCGGTACGTCGCCGGACTGGTGTCGGACCTGGCCAGCAAGACGATCGAGTCGATCGCCTACCGCTTCGGTCGAGACCGGCACGGGCTGCAACGCTTCATTGGCGGCTCGTCGTGGGACCATCGCCCCTTGCTGGGCGAGCTGGCCCGCCAGGTCGCGGCCGAGCTGGGCGAGGCCGACGGGATCGCGGCGGTCCTCGCCCGGGTCTTCCCCAAGAGCGGCGGCCAGTCCGTCGGCGTCGGCCGCCAGCGGCTCGGGCCGTCGGGACGCGAGGGCCTCGGCCAGCTCGGGCTGTTCCTCGGCTACGGCTCGCGGCGCGGGTGGGCTCTCGTGGACTTCCGGCTCTACCTGCCCCCGGCCTGGGCCGGTGACGCGACGCGACGGCGACGCGGCGGCATCCCCGGCCCGATCCGATATCGGACGGTCCCCGAGCTGGCCCTGGAGCTGCTCCGCAACGCCGGCGGGGCTCTGCCGACGGCCTGGGTGGCCGGCGGCCCCGACGTGGGCGTCTCCTCGCGACTCCGCGCCGAGTTGCGGTCCTCGGGCGACCGCTACTTCCTGGCGATCCCCCCGGACGCGACGGTCCGCGAACCGGCCGGTGCCGAGGACCCGACCGACGCGGATGCCGCCGGCCTTGAGGGGCGCTCTCGACCGGTCCGCGACTGGGCCGAGCGGCGGGAGGCGTCCGCCTGGGTTCCGGCCGCCATGCCGGATCGCGACGGGGGGGACGTCGCCACCCCGATCCTGCGGGGCCGCGTGGTGGCCCGGACCGACCGCCACCCGGCCGCCGTCGCGGAGACGCTGGTCGCCGCCCGGCTCCCGGACGGACGGGGCGGCGTCGAGCCGGCCTATTTCCTCACCAACGGCCCGGACAAGACGCCCCCCGGCGAACTCGCCCGGCTGGCCGGGGCCGTCCCCCGGATGGAGTCCCTCCTTCGGGAGGCGGAAGCCGGCTCGGGCCTGGCCGATTACGAGGTCCGGAACTGGCCCGGCTGGCAGCACCACCAGACGCTCGCCCTGATCGCCGCCTGGTATCGCTCGCGATCCCTCCTCCCGGCCCCCGCCCGGGACCCGCGCGCCCTCGGCGGCCCCGACGACCGGGTGCGCCCCGATCCGGGCTCCTGAAGGCCGCGAGGATTCGCAAGGAGGGACAGCGGTCGCTCCGGCCCGATCCCTTCGAGCCGGGATCACGCCAGCGGTCCGAATTGATTCGCCCGATCAGGTGATCCTCCAAGGGATTAGGGGAGCCTCCGATCCGCGACAGTCCGGGGCCGCGAAGTGCGACAGTCCGAGCCGGTCGATTCTCCGGAAACTCAATGCCTCGAAAAACTTGGGACGCGGTTCGATTCGCTGCAGGAGACCCCCCCGGCCTCCGATAGATAAGGAGGAATCAGCCGAACTTCCGGGTCATTCCGGCTCGAAGACTCGGATCAGGAATGCCCGTCCGCGGAGTGAAGCATGGGAGTCCGTCGCGAGTTCTATCGCCGTCATGGCCTGGCCCTGCTGCTCTGGGTCGGGCTCGTGGGCGCGGTCGGGCGAGCCGACGATGCCCCCACGCCGCCCATTCGCGACGACCGCGCCGCCGCCAGGCCCTGGCGTCCCCGCCTGCTGGCTCGATTCGTGCGACGGCGTCGCCTGCAGGAGGCCACCGAGGACCGGAGTCGGCCGGCTCCGCCGTCCGGCGGCGAGGCCGCCCCGTCGGCCGGCACGCCCGGCGGGTTGGAGGCGCCCGGTCCCACCGAGCTGAGCGTCCCCTTCGCCGAACGCGGCATCGGGGGCGCCACGCCCACCCTGGAAGAGCAGGAGGAGATGCCCCCGACGCCCCAGCCGTCCCCGTCGCTGGTCCCGCCGGCCCCGACGCCCCTGTACCTCAACCGGGCGCTCGGCCTGGAGGACAGCCCCGTCCGCCTCTACGGCTGGCTCCAGAACAGCTTCACCGGCAACGCCGACGGCACCCCGGCCGATCGCAGCAACTTCAGCGTCTTCCCCAACCGACTGGCCAACCAGTGGCATGGGAACCAGTATTACCTCGTGCTGGAGAACCCGATCGAGCCGACCGACATGGTCGAGCTCGGCTTCCGCTTCGACACCCTCTTCGGCAACGACTGGCAGTTCACCAAGTCCTACGGCCTCTTCGACAACGCCTTCGCCAACAACCACTTCGCCGGGCTCGACTTCCCCCAGATCTACGGCGAGATCCACCTGCCGATCCTGACCCCCGGCGGCCTCGACCTCAAAGGGGGCCGGTTCTACTCCCTGGCCGGTTACGAGGCGGTCCCGGCGATCAGCCGGCCCTTGCTGTCGGTGCCCTACACGTTCAACTTCACCCCGTTCACCTTCGTCGGCCTGTTCACGACCCTCCACCTGACCGACCGCGTCAACCTCTTCAACGGCACGATCAACGGCTGGGACCGCTGGATCGATCGGAACTACAAATGGGGCTACATCGGCGGCTTCACCTGGAAGTCGCGCGACGAGAAGACCAACATCACCTTCATCGGCTCCTCGGTCCCCGACCAGCTCCCCCGCTACGCCCCGGCCAATTCGCCCTTCGTGCCCACCGGGACGATCACGCCGCCGGGCCTCGGCCGCCTGCCCAACCCCTTCTACGCGAACAATCCCCGCGGCTACACGTCTCTGGTCGTGACCCATCAGTGGACCGAACGGCTGGCCGAGGCCGTGCAGACCGACCATGTTTGGGAACAGAAGGTCCTCGGCTTCAGCCTCAACGGCCAGCCGAGCAGCATGGCCTACCACAGCTTCGCCCACTGGTTCCTCTACGCCTTCACCGACAAGGTGACGGGCGTCTGGCGGAGCGAGGTCTTCTGGGACCCCTACGGCTGCCGCCACCGGCAGCCGCAGCACCTTCTACGAGATCACCCTGGGCTTCCAGACCCGTCCCAGGCCCTGGCTCTGGTTCCGCCCGGAGGTCCGCTACGACTGGTCGCAGTTCAGCCACCCGTTCGACGACGGGACCCGCTCCAGCCAACTGACATTGGCCTTCGACGTGATCCTCCTCTTCTGAAAGGCCGCGGCCGTGAAACGCTCGGGGCGTCACCCTTTTCCCAATCCAGGCAAAGAACGGTTGAAGGAGGGCTTGTCGATGAAGCGGACACGTCGCCTGCCATGGCGGGTCTGGCCATCCTGACGCTCGGCACCCTGGCCGCCCAGGCCCCTCGGCCGGCTCAGGAGCCCGGCGGGCTGGAGGCGCCCGGCAGCACGGACCTGAGCGTCCCCCGCGCCGAGCGCGGGATCGGGGCCGCCACGCCGACCCCGGCCGAGGAACGGCCCGTGCTCCCGGCCAACCCGCCCTCGCCGGGCACCCCGATCCCGCCGTTCGCCCTGCCCGCCCCCTTGCCGCCGCCGACCTACACGATCACCCTCGGGCCTCGCCATGCCTGCGTCACCCCCTGCCACCGCAACCGCGCCCGCGCCGACGGCGGCCTCATCGAGGTCCTGGTCCCCTGCGCCCGGCACGTTGGCCGTCACGATGACCGGCACACCGGCCGCCGACAGCTACCTCGGCTGCACCTCCTCGGCCTCGCAGACCTTCCGGCTGGTCCAGGAGTTCGCGATCCGTTGCTCGGACCCCGCGATCGGGGCGGTCGTCCTGACGCTCGACAGCAGCCTGGTCGGCTACGTCCGCAGCCGTCGCAACGCCGGCGCCTGCATGCGGCTGGCCCGCGCCAGCGTGATCCCCGAGAACGGGACCAGCACGCCGCTGGCCCTGGCGCACCCGCCGATGTGCGTCTCGGGCGATCAGGCCCGCCTGTGCAACCAACACCTGCCGCCGCGGCAGGGCCCCCCGATGCCGCTCGGCCGCTACGTCCTGGTGGCCGACTTCGTGCTGGATACGACCGCCAGCGGCCTCTGCAACGCCCACGCCGCCGCCGACTTCTCCCCCGACACCGCCCTGCCGGCCGACTGGGTCCGGACCCGCGACCCCTTCCAGGGCGTCTCCAAGAAGTCGTTCGGATTCACCCTGACGCTCACGGCCGAGCCCCCGGTCGCCGGACCGCCCCTGTCGGCCCACGTCCCGGCCGAGCCCATGCTCCGACTGCGCCGCGTTCGTGCGCTCTAACGCTCGTGGCCCGAGGACCGCGCCGCCTCCGAACGGGTCCCACCATCGGCAACCCGTGACCAATCCCAGGGACTTGGGAAAGCCGACACAACATCCATAGATGAGTTTCGTGCGATACTGTTGGCGAATTCGTGGGGCCTTGAGGGTCGGGGCGATCGCTTCGCCGGGCCTCCTCACCTCGATCCGTTCCGCGCTTCGATCTGATCGTCGACGCACCCGGGATACATCTTCTCAGCCCCACTCACGCCTATACGATTGTCACCCGCGACCCGTGCACGGCTGCGAGGAGAGAGTCGGCGGGGCGCCGAGCGGGCGCCCCCCGAGCATGAGCAGGATGGTCAGCACGAATCCCATCGTTCAGTCCTCGAAGCCGACCTTCTTGCCGGCAGCGATGACCAGTTCGAGCAGGGCGTCGAAGCCGTCGCGGCCGGCGACCTTGTCCCAAGGGCCAATGACGCAGCCGATCGGGGTCTCGGCGACGACCATGTCCTCGCGGGCCTCGTCGAGCTTCATCAGAGCCCAGATGGTCTTGCGGTCGTCGAAGCGTTCGAGCAGGCCCGTCTGGAGGTCGGCGGGGCCGAAGATCGGGATGCCCTTGGTGCGGGCGGCATCGGCGTAGTAGGCGAGGACGCCCCGGCACTCGTCGTCGAGGATGACCAGGGCGTCGGCGAACTTGTCGATCACGCCGACGACGTCGCCGGGGTTCAGGCGGTTGGCGTCGCCGCCCATCGGGACGAGGTCGGAGAGGGCGATCACGGAGTAGCCCAGGCAGCGAATCTTGCGGGTGGCCTCGCTGAGCTTGCCGAGGCACGCCTTGGCGTCGGGTCGGACGCTGCCGACGAGGAACAGGACGGGTGTGCGGTCGCGGTCGAAGCCACCGAGCGTCGCCAGGGCCTTCTCGGTGTTGTCGTACTGCGGGACGGCAGGGGCGGCGGGCGAATCCATCGGGTTCATCTTGGCCTCGGGAATGGATGTGAGTCAGTCGAACGGGTAGCTCCACAGGGAACCGTGGTCATGCTGTGGCCTCCTGGAGTTGCTTGGGCGGTCGCCCGCGGCGCTTGGGAGGGCCCCAGGATGACATCGGGATCGGCTGGCTGAGCCACTCCCGCATCGTCCAGCAACGATCCGTCAACCCGGCCGCCATCGCCGGAGTCCGCTCCTGCCACTTGCGACCCAGGTCCGGGTCGGCGGCGATCCGGAGACTGTCGTGGACCCAGCAGAAGTTGTAGGCACACCCCACCAGGTACATCCCCGCAGTCAGCGAGTCCGTCCCTCGGGCGATCGCCCGGCCACGGCGGGCCCGCGGACTCAGGGCACCGCGGAACGTGGCGTTGAGCCGCTCGATGTACGCCGTTGATCCCCGTCCCGGTGCCGGTCGCCGCGAGCACCGCGGTGATGGCCGCGGCACTCCCCCGGACCACCCGGCGGGTGATGCCGACGAGGTGGCGTCCGGCGCGGTGCTTGATCACCTGGCCCAGCCGGAGCCCGGCCGTGGGCACCCGCCGTGGCCGGTACGCCCGGCCGGTACGCACCGGGTCGCGGAAGACCCGGGCGAAGGCGGTCACGGAGCTGGCCAGCCCGGCGACACCGACCAGCAAGGCCAGGCTGCGGGCGGCCCGACGGACCATCCGCACCACAGCCAGGATCAGGGTCAGGTCGCGGCGGCGGCGGATCACCCCACCCAGCCAGAGCCGCGACGGGACGGCCATCGCCCTGGCCATCCAGAGCCGCCGGGCCACCGCCTGGACGTCCAGCTCATCGGCCTGGACGTGACCCAACTCGACCGGCCCGCTCAGGACGTGATGCTCGTGGAGGCGTTGCCCGTGTCGGCCCGCTCGATCCCGCCAGGCAGCGACGGTCCGCTCGTCGAGCCCGAAGGCGGCGACGATCGCTTGCAGCGGGCCGCCGTGGCCGAGCAAGGTCAGCACGATGATCACCGGTTCGGTCGGCTTCTTGAGGCGGTAGAGCGGGGTGTCGTGTGTCGCGGCGAAGGTCCGGCCGCAGGTCGTACAGCCGTAACGCCGCTCCTTGCGGCTGTGGACGCGGAGGTTGCCGAGCCCGGGCTGCCCGCGTGCGGGGCCGTCGGGGTTGTGGCCGAATTGGGCCTGCGGGTCCATCGGCGATCCCCCGGGGCATGGTTTGGCGACCATGCCGGGAGGGATGCTCGGTGGACCCGCGTTTTTCAAGCCTCAACCCCCCTCACCACGGTTCCCTGGGGTGCTACCAGCCGGCGAGGCGGTCGCCCTGCAAGGTCTGGACGGTGCCGACGACGACGTCGGGCTTGCCGAAGAGGGCGTCCGAGGCCCCGGCCCGCTGGTCGGCCATCTCGATGGCGCATTGGAGCCCGAAGCGGCCGATCTTGTCCCGCGCCTGGTGGATCAATTCCTCACGATGGGCGAGGAAGAGGGTCCGGCGTCTGTGCTGGTCGAGGGCCAGGCGGGCGGTCTGGCCGGCGACGACGGTCTTGCCGGTCCCGGTCGGGAGGATGACGAGCGTGTCCCGCTCGCCATGCTCCCACCGGCCGAATGCCGCCTCGACGGCCGCCGTCTGGTAGTGACGTTCCTGGACGGCGTTGGCGGTCTCCATCAACGCCCCCCCTTCTTCGCCTGGGTCGTGACGAAGGCGTCGCCCTTGCAGGTGTCGCACTTGCCGATGTTGCCGATCATGCCGGTGCCCTGGCACTTGGCGCAGCATCAGCCAGTTGCAGGGGTGGTCGATGCCGACGTGGACGATCAAATGGCGGGCGAAGGCCCCGTTGACTTGCCCCTTGGACGACGCCAGGTGCCGCTTCGCGACCCCCCGATAGGCGGCGCGGGCCTCGATGAGCCGGCGGTAGAGGATGGCGTCGCGGCGGAAGGTGAGCTTGTATTTGAGCTTGGCGAGGAGGTCGCCGCAGAAGCGGCCCAGCCACTCGTCGTCGGTCAGTTCGGCCTCGCCCTTCTCCGGCTCGGGGGCGTCGGGGTCCGGCTTGACTTCCTCGGGGATCGCGTCGCCGTTGAGCACAGCGGGCGCCATGGCGACGGCGGTCCTGACGTCGATGCCGGCCAGGACGGCGGTGATCGCGGCCCGACGCTCGATGGGGTCCTCGACGGCAGCCAGGCGCTTCAGGTCGGCCTTGGTGATCTTCAGCGCGGTGAGCAACTCCAGGTTCTCCTCGCTGATCTTGGCGGCGACGGTGAGCCTGCCGCGAGCCGTACTCGGCTTCATGCCGGTCGCGACGGTGGGGGCCTTGTTGAACCGCTTCGACTCGTCGGCCCTTGGCTTGTCGGCCCCGGACCTGGCGCCCGCCCTGGGTCGATCCGGCACTTTGCCCGTGGCCTCGGGATTGGACCTGTCGGAGCCGCACTCGGGCCGATCGCGGTCGAGCGTCGGCTCGGGCGGATTGAGCGGGTTGTGGATCAGGCTCTCCGCGTCGGTCCCCGGTTGCCGTTGCTCGTCGCTAGCGAACTGCGTCCCGCCGGCAGGGAGGTTGATCAGGTCGACGGCGATATCCCGGACCTCCTCGCCGTCAGGCTCAGGGTCGATGTGCTTGATCGTCTCGGAGGATGCGGTGCTCATGAGTTCCTCGATGTTCTTGGGCGTGAAGGGATGCAGAGTTCGAGAGACAGGACTACTTACTGGTTCATCCGGCAGGTGATTTGCAGATGGATGGAGGCATCACCAGGAGGTGCCCCATGGCCGCCCGAGTCACGCTCCGCCCGATGACCCCCGAGGAACAGCAGGCCATCGCCGACCTGCTCCACTCGCGCACCGCCCCGGTCCGCCTGGTCGAGCGCGCCCGCATCGTCCGGGCCGCCGCCGACGGCCGATCCGCGCCCGTCATCGCCGCCGAGTTGGGCTGCTCACGCCCCACGGTCTATGCCTGGGTCCGCCGCTTCAACGACCAGGGGGTCGCCGGCCTCCAGGAGCGGCCCCGCGCCGGCCGGCCCCCGACCTACACCGCGGCACAGCGGGCCGAGGGCGTCGCCGCGGCGCTGACCGACCCCAAGGCCCTCGGCCTGCCGTTCGGCTGCTGGACGCTGGACCGCCTCCAGGCCTACCTCAGCGAGCAGAAGGGCCTGGCCATCAAGCGGAGCCGCATCGACGAGGTCCTCACGGAGGAGGGCCTCCGCTGGCGGAAGCAGGAGACGTGGTTCGGCGAGCGGGTCGACCCCGACTTCGCCGAAAAAAGGGGGCGATCGAGCGGCTCTACACGGACCCGCCGGCGGGCTCGGTTGTCGTCTGCCTCGACGAGATGGGGCCGGAGTCGGCCAAGAGCTTCCCGGGCCGACAGCTCGTCCGCGTCGAGCCCCGAGGCGACGCCGATGGCCGAGGCCGGCCGGCCGGACGCGCCAAGCAAGAGATCGACTACGGGCGGCGCGGCAAGGGATACCTCTTCGGCGCCTTCCGCCCGGCCACCGGCGAGGCGTTGACGCGCCCGTATCCCAGCCGCAGCGCCGCCAACTGGGCCGACTTCCTGGCCCACGCCGAGTCCTGGGTGCCGGCGGAGGTCGGGCGGGTCTACGCGATCGTCGACAACCTCAGCGCCCACCGGGCGACCGACGTGCTGCTGTTCGCGTTGGCCCACCCGCGCTGGGAATTCGTGTTCCAGCCGAAGTACGCGGCGTACCTGAACCTGATCGAGCCCTGGTGGAAGGGGCTGCGGAGCCTGGCCCTGAAGGGGCGTCGGTTCGAGACGTGGGAGGAGGTCTGCCGGGCGATCGAGGAGGCGACGGCCTACTGGAACTGGCACCGCCACCCGTTCGTCTGGGGCCGGCGCCGGAGACACCGGCCGCGACGCCGCCCCGGCATCGCGGCCGTACCCGGAGTCAGGGGACTTGCCGGATGAACCACTTACTGACCACTGCGCAAAGAAGGTTACCCTGCTCGCCGCCTAGAATAGGGGTATGGAGATCCCTGATGAGCTTCCGGCTGACGGGCTTGAGTGGCGGAGGTTTCGAGCGCTGCACTTGAAGCGACAAGGCTGGTCTCGGCAGGACATCGCCGAGGCGTTGGGCGTCTCCCCCGTGAGCGTCAGCCGTTGGTTCGCCCGTGTCCGCGACGGCGGGCCGGAGGCCCTGGCGCTCACCCCAGTCCCGGACGCCCGCCCAAACTCTCTTCCGCTCAAAGGCGTCTGATCCCTGAGTTCCTCTGGCATGGCGCAGAGGCTTACGGGTTTCGGGGTGAGGTGTGGACCTGTGCCCGCGTCGCCCAAGTGATCGAGGAGGAGTTTGGCGTCCGCTACCACAAGGACCACGTCGGCAGGCTGCTCCAGGAGTTGCACTGGACGCCCCAAGTGCCGATCCGCCGGGCCATCCAGCGCGACGAGCAAGTCATCCGGCGCTGGCGGGACGAGGTCTGGCCGGACTTGCAACGACGGGCGCGGCGCGAGCGCCGGGTGCTGGTTTTCGAGGACGAATCGGGGTTCTACCGGCTGCCGGGGGTGGTCCGGACGTACGCCCCCGAGGCGCAGACGCCGGTCCTCCACGAGGTGCAGACGCGCGACCACCTGTCGGTCCTGGGCGGGATGACGCCTCAAGGCCAGCTTTACACTCTGGTACGGCAGCAGTCGCTCAACGGGCGGCACACCATCGAGTTCCTCTGGCACTTGGGGCGCGTGGCGGGCACGCGGCTGTTGGTGATCTGGGACGGCTCGCCGATCCACCGCCGGGCGGAAGTCAACGACTTCGTGTCCGCGACCCGCGGCAAGGTCTGGGTGGAGGCGCTGCCGGGATACGCCCCGGACCTGAACCCGTGGGACGAAGGGGGCTGGCATCACCTCAAGGACGTGGAGATGCGCAACTTGGTCTGCCGGGACCTGGAGGAGTTGGACCAGGAGTTCCACCTCGCGGTCGGTCGCCTGCGGCAGAAGCCTCGTTTGGTCCGATCCTTCTTTGCCCAGGCCGGTTTGAAGATCCAATAAGGGTAACCTTCTTTGCGCAGCGGTCAGTAGGGAGTCCTGGCTATGGCGACGGCATCAACGACGAGGACGGGGCGAAGTCGGGGTCGGGCGCTCGTGTACGGTCGCGTCTCAAGGAGGACAGATCCCAGACAGGCGAGTTTGGAATCCCAGGTCGAAGGGTGCCTGGCATTGGCCCAAGACGAGGGCTACACGGTTCGTCCCGACGATATTTTCACTGAGCGATATTCAGGGCATGATACGGCTGACGACCGGCTGAACCTCGCCGAGATCCGACGTCGAGTGGCGACAGGCGACTACAAGGCGATCATCTTTTATCACACCGACCGGCTTGCCCGGTCGGCTGAGGAGGTGCTCCTGCTGGTCAAAGAGTTCCGGTCCGCCGGATGTCGCACACACTTCGTCAAATGCGCCTATGACGACACCACGCGGGAAGGTCGCTTGCTCTTGTTTGTCCTTGGCTGGGCCTCCGAGAACGAGTGGGAGATGATCCAGGAGCGAACCCAGCGGGGGCTTCGTAAGATCAAGGAGGCGGGCAAGTGGGTCGGGGCGGGCCAGCCCCGCTTCGGATACTCCTGGAACAAAGAGACTCGTGAGCGGCGTGCGATCCCTGAGCAGGCCGCAATCGTCAGGCGCATCTTCACGATGGCTGCCGACGAGGGGCTGTCGATCATCGAGATTTCCAGGCGTCTCAACGCGGAGGGAGTCCCCACGCCCTCCACGTTCCGCACCAAGGGTCGCCACGCCGGCAAGGTCTTCCGCTGGCGCCCCTGCGTCGTCGCGGCGATCCTGCATGACAAGACTTACATGGGAATGGTTGTCGGTGATCAGTCGGTGAAGACGGGCGAGAAGCGGGGTGGGTATAACGTGCGTCGGAAACTCCGGCCGCATGAGATCGAGGCGACCCCCGATCCGCTCACCGACCGGATCATCGAACCGGAGATGTGGTATCGCTCTCTCGATAACATTGCCCGGCGCGGGAACAACGGGGCGGCCAACTCGCGGAACGTCTGTCGACCGTTTCTGTTCCGAGGCCGCATCTTCTGCGGAAATTGCGGTCATCGGATGGTTCCAGCCGCTGAAAAACGTCACCCGAAGCGGAACAAGTACCGATGCAACGCCTACTACCTGGATAAGGAGGCGGGCGACAGCCTTCGGCGTTGCAAACCCTTCACGGTCTGCCAGCACGTCTTGGAACCCTTGGCCTGGAAACTGGTCGAGGAGGCGGTCCTCACGCCGGGATTCATCGAAGCCCAGTGCGAGCGAGTTCTCAAGGATGATTCCGACCTGCCGATCCGCCGGGAATTGAACATCGCGTTGGAGGCGGTTCAGGACGCCCGGCGCCGGCTCAGAAACCTGACCGACGCTCTCGCCTCGGCCGCCAACGACACGGTTCGGGCGGCGCTTTCGGAAAGTCTGAACATGGCAGGCCTGGAGATCGATCGGCTCACGGAGCGAGCCGAGCGGTTGACCGCCCGGCTGCGGCCTTACGAGGATCGGGAGAAGACCGTGGCCCGCATCCACGAACTCGCCGAGGCCGTTCGGGCCCAGGTATCGGACCCCTCGGCCCTCTCCTTCGAGGAGAAGCGGGACATCCTGGAGCGATTCGGGGTGACCATCATCGTCAACTTCGATCGAACGATCGTGGTCCGCATGGAGACGGACATTCCCGAGTTCGCGACCTTGCACGGGGCGATGCTACGCATGGGCGATTCGGCAGAGGACGAGGGCGAAAGTTCTTCTTTCACTCTCACGGCTGAAACCTCTGCCCGAAGGCCGAGCAGTTGCTTGGTAGACTCGCGGAGGAGTACGGACCGGAGAAGGTCGTCACGGTGGCCTTCCACGTGGATTACTTCAACAAGCCGTGGGTGGACCCGTTCTCCGACCCGCGCTACAGTCGTCGCGAGTGGCAGTACAGCCTGATCTACGACCGCGAGCACCAGCTCAAGAACCCGAGCTACCTGTACCTGACGCCCCTGTTGATGATCGACGGCCGCACGCCGATGGTCGGCTCCGACTCCGGCGCCCCGGCGAAGGCACGAGAAGCGATCCGTCGGGCGATCGCGGATCGGGCGGAGGTGACGCTCGAACTGGTCCAGAAGCCCGACGCGAAGGACCCGAGGCGGCAGACGCTCGACGTGGCGGTCGCGGCCGCCGCGCCGGGAATGGCCGGTCGCGAGGTGCTGGTCGAGGTCGTGACGGTCGAGGACGGCTTGACGACGAAGGTCGGCTCGGGTGAGCTGGCGGGCGAGACGTATGTCGGCCGCAATGTTGCTCGCGCCTTCACGGCCAGGACCGTCCGGTTACCGCGGCGGGGGAGCGGGTCGGCGAGCGTCTCGGTCGCGCTGGAGGAAGGCTGGGAACCGGCGAAGTGCCGCCTGGTCGCGCTCGTGCAGGACGAGACGAACGGGCGGGTGTATCAGGCGCGGATGGTGCCCTGGAACGCGGAACCGGATCGCGAAGCGGCGGGACGCTGAGGGCGACCGCTCCCGTAGGCGGGGGCGGTCGCTGCACCGGTTTGGGACCGGTCAGGGCTTGTGGGCCTTGTGGCAGGCCATGCACGAGGTCGCCACCTTGCCGAAGGTGGTGCGGGTAGCCTCCAGGTCCTTCTGCTTGGCGGCGTCGTCCATCTTCTTGGAGTTCTGGAAGTAGGCGTCGGCGAGCTTCTCGAAGTCGGCCTGTTCGCCCTTGGGGGCCTCGTTCTTGGCGAGCGAGGCGCCGAGGATCACGAAGTCCTTGGTGGTGTCCTGCACGCTGGACCAGTCGGGTGAGTCGGACTTCAAGGCGGCCTTGAGCTGGCTCAGAGGCGACTTGGCCCCCTTGTGCAGCTTCTGCATGACCTCCTTGATCGAAGGGGGCTCGTTGTCGTCGGCCGCGGCGGGATTGCCCGCGACAGCCGCCAGGCCGAGGAGGCCGAGGGCGCACGCCACGCAGATCAGTCGCTTCATGTTCGGAGTGTTCTCCTGGCTTCGGAAACCCGGCGCATCCGGTCCACCGCCACGTGCGCCGGCGGTTCGGAGGGGCGTTCCGGCGCCGGCCGCCCTGGCGGCCGGGCCGACGGTGGTTGTCGGAGGATAACAAGTCCGGGTCGCCGGAGCATCGGCCAGCCGAGCCGGACAAAAACGCTGGCGTTTCGGAGGTGTCAGAGGGAGTCGGCCGAGAGGACCTCGCCGCCGTTGCGGGTGGCCAGGCCGCGCCAGGTGAACAGGGAGACGGAGTCCTTGACGAAAGCGACGTGGCCGTCGCAGAAGAGGGCGTTGACGCCGCCGGGGTGGTTGCTGCGGGCGGCCTTGATGGCCGGGTTGTGGGGCGGGCTGGTGGGCCAGCAGTCGTTGAGCTTGGCGTTGGGCGTGAGGTAGTGGTTGTAGAGGGTGCTGCGGTAGTCGCCGTCGAACCAGCCATTGCCCAGGTCGAGACGCCAGCCAGTCGGAGTGGCGCAGCCGGCGGGGCTCAAGGGCAGGGCGGTGATGCCGGCGACGCGGCGGCGGTCGAAGGCGGGCATGGTGCTGCCGGACACCGTCGAGGCACCGCCGCCGGCCGGGCCGAGTAGTTGCTCGGAGCCGGCGACCGTACCGCTAGAACCGTCGGTGATCGTCGCCAGGGATTGCGGCGGCCCGAGGATAAACGCGCCATTGGCCGGCACGCTCAGGCCGGCGTCGCCGGGGTTGGCGCTGAAGGGCGAGCCGTCGCCCGTGCAGAAGTGGTAGTTGGTCGGGCCGGAGTTGACCCCACCGAGGAGCTTCGCGGGCGGCAACTGGGCGTCGCTCGGGCAGAGGAACGAGTTCACGACCGTCGCCAGCGCCGTCGTGTTGTCGGCGAAGACCGTCCACTTGGGGGTGCCGTAGTTGCCCGACGGTCCCGCGACGATCGGGAAATTCATGTTCAAGGCATTATAGACGGTCGTCTGCTCCAGGAACGGGTTCATCTGCGCCAGGACCGACCAGCGATAATGCAGCGGCGGCACGGGCAGGCGGGTCGTGTCCATCGGGTAGAGGAAGCCGACGGGGAAGCAGTTCTGGGACGAGTGGTAATTGTGCAGGGCGATGCCGAGCTGCTTGAGATTGTTCGCGCACTGGGCTCGCCTCGCCGCCTCGCGGGCCGCCTGCACGGCGGGCAGGAGCAAGGCGATCAGGGCCCCGATGATGGCGATGACGACCAGCAGCTCGATCAGGGTGAATCCTCGGCGTCGCATCGTTGGAGAAGCTCCCCTTGCGGTCAGACCGGGGCTCGCGCACGACGGTCGGCGACCGGCGCGCAGGCCCGATGACTCGGCCTGATCTGGAATCGTGTTCAGTCCCTTGGGAAGGAACGTCCGGAATCTCATGCGGGACGATTCGGCGGGACGCGCCGCGACCTTCGGGCCAGGCCCGGGGCCGGTCTCGCGTCGCCACTTGCGGGCGCGAGTCACCGGGAGGCCGGAATCAGTCTAGAACGATTCCAGCGCGGTGGGTTCGCGGTCCGGCTCAGACCGCCGTCGGAGATTTCGGGGGCTTCTCCGGAGGCTCGGGGGCCGTCGAAGAGAACCGGCAGGACGGGGCGAGGAAGAGCCCCGAGGTGGGCGTCGGATCGACGGACCGACGAGCGGAGCCCAGGAGGGCAAGCTTCGCCAGGGGGAACGAAGGCGCGGGAACGGGGACGCTGGGCAGGTCACAGGGTGCGGAGGCCAGGCAAGCACCGCGCGTCGGTGAGGGCGACGGGGCGTCTTGCCGATCCGACCGCGACAGCGGCGCGCCTGCCTGGCGGCCCGAGCAGCAGCAAGCCCCCTCGCAGCCCATGCCACAGGCGCAATTCTTCGAAGACTTGGTGGTGTGGCGATGAGCCGACGCGCCCCCAGCGATCCAGGCACGGGATTCGCCGCCGAGGGCGGTCAGCAACGCCAGGCCAGCGACCAGCGCCGGGAAGGCCCGGTCGGGTCGGCGGTCGCGGACGTGGCGGCATGCAAGGCTCACGGGTGTCGGCTCGCGAGTCGGCGGTGATTCGGCTGGGGCCGGGTACTCATGATCGTCCGCGACGCAAGCGGCGTCAAGCGGCCGGTGGGGAACGCTCGAACGAGCCGATTTTCGCAAGAGGGAAGGACCGCCTTCCGATCATAGGGATTGTGATGGACCGGGGTGGACGTAACGTTCGGTCACCCGTGCGGCCTGTCCACGGACGGCAAAGAGCCGCCGTGCTGGCCCCGGTTTCAGAACGCCGCGCGAGGGTGCGGCCTGCCGGAGATCGAATTCTCGCTTTACGAAGGACCCACGACCCGCCGACGGTCCGCCGCGTTATGCAACGGGGCGACCGTCGAAGGCTCGGCGGGTCGGACCAGGGAAAAGGAGTTTCCCGATGCGTCGCCTCGTTCCTCTTCTGTGCCTCGGCCTGGCCCTGGCCGTCCCGGCCGTCACGCGGGCCGACGAGCCCGGCCTGGCCCAGATCACTGACCAGCTCCGCCACGACCAGGCCAACGGGTTCACCACCCACTACGGCGGCCACATCTGCGCCCAGTGCGCCGCCAAGCTGCCGAAGCGTATCCCGGCCGACGCCAATGGCACGCCGCTGAATGGCCCGATCGTCTCGCCGATGGCCGGACCAGTCATGGCGTCGGCGCCCGGCACCTGCACGGCCTGCCAGGGCGGCGCCGCGACGGTCATGCCCTATAGCCCCGACGGCTCCGGCATGGCCTTCGTCGGCGGCGAGGCGCCCGGTTACGCCTCGGTGGGCATGCTCGGCTCGACCGAGCCGGCGCCGGTCGGAGTGATGCGGACCAACTACCAGAATGGGGCCGGACCGGGCCTGCCGATGGGCGCCCTGCCGATGGGCGCCCCGCCGATGGCCCCCGGCCCCTACGGCCCCAACGCCATGCCCGCCCGGGCTGCGGCCGGCTGGGGCCAGCCGCCGATGGCGCAGTCGATGAGCTACCCGGGCCACCGTCGCCCGCACATGCTCGGCCACATCCTCGGCTTCCGATCGCGACGCTCCTTGGGCGCCGCTCGCGTGGAGCGCGAACGCGAGGCCCACGCCGCCATCCGCTACGACAGCCCCGCCACGTCGCCCGAAGCCCTGCCCGCCTCGATGGTTTACGGCAACCGCTGAGCGACCGGCGTCACGATCCTGTGAACGCCGACCGATCCGAACGACCGGCCGCGGTGGGTCCTCGCTTCGACCCGCCGCGGCCGGTCTGGCTGCGCCGGGTCTCGGATTCCAATAAGTGACCTTGCATCTTCGAGCGTCCGTTGCCACCATGCGAGGGACGCCAGGCCCGCCCCCCGTCCTCTCCCCTCCGGCCCGGTCGTGTTGGCATCGCCCGATCCCGGGCGCCACTCCCGACCGCGGAGTGATGCCCGGTCACTCCGGATTTCTCTTCTCAAATCCTTCACGGGAACTTGAGAACCTGATCCGATCCCCTGATCCTTCAGCCGTTTCCGTGCCGGAGCGAGAGCCGATGACTCCCCAACCCGTCGAGCCACTGGGGCAGGTGCGCACCAAGATCGTGGCCACGATCGGACCGGCCTCCCGGCCGCCGGACATGCTGCGAAAGCTGATCCTGGCGGGCGTGGACTGTGTCCGCCTGAACCTCTCGCACGCCGACCGCGACGAGCATGCCGAAAACCTCCGCCGGATTCGTGAGATCGAGCGCGCGCTGGAGCGGCCGATCGCCGTGCTCGCCGACCTCGGCGGCCCGAAGATCCGCCTGGGGCCGATCCCCGGCGACGTCGTCGAGTGCCCGTTCGGGGCGACGTTCACCCTCGTCCGCCAGCGGTCCCGCGACGACCCGAGCGAACTGACGTGTACCTACCGCGACCTGCCCGACGACCTCAAGCCGGGCGACGAGGCCGTCTTCGCCGACGGCGCCGTGGTCATGCAGGTCACCGACTCCGGACCCGGCTGGGCCCGCCTGAACGTCACCCTGGCGGGCCGGCTCCGCACGGGCCAGGGCCTGAACCTGCCGGGCTCCGAGCTTCGCGTCGAGGCCCTGACCGAAAAGGACCTGTACGACCTCGACTTCCTCGCCAGCCACCCGGTCGAGTACGTCGGCCTCTCCTTCGCCCGCTCGGCGGCGGACGTGCGCCGGCTCCGTGGCGAGATCGCCGCGCGTGGGATCTCTGCCCGGATCGTGGCCAAGATCGAGAAGCCCCAGGCGGTCACCAACTTCGACGAGATCCTGGCCGAGACCGATGCCGTGATGGTCGCCCGCGGCGACCTCGGCGTCGAACTGGACGTGGCCCGGGTGCCAGCGATCCAGAAGCGGATCATTGACGCCTGCCGCAAGGCCCGCGTACCCGTGATCACCGCCACTCAGATGCTCACCAGCATGGAGTGGTCCAATCGCCCCACACGCGCCGAGGCGACCGACGTCTTCAACGCCGTGCTCGACGGCACTGACGCCGTCATGCTCTCCGGCGAGACGGCCGTCGGCACCTATCCGATCGAGGCCGTGGCGACGATGAGCCGCATCCTCACCGAGGCCGAGTCGATGCTGCCGACGGTCCGCGAGGACCCTGGCCCGATCGCCCGGACCGGCTGGATCACCCCGATCACCGAGGGGCTCGTCGAGGCCGCCAGCCAGGCCGCTCTCCGCCTGGGTGCCAGCCTCGTCGTGGTCGCCACCCACTCCGGCCGCACGGCCCTGGCCCTCTCCAAGCACCGCCACTCCACCCCCACCCTCGCCCTCGCCGACAACCCCGAGATGGCCCGCGTGATGGCCCTCTACTGGGGCGTCACCCCCATGCACTTCGCCGCCATCGCCGACCCCGAACGCGCCCTCCAGGTCGCCCTCGACTGGGCCCGCTCCCGCCACCTCATCACCTCCGGCAACCGCGTCGTCCTCCTCCGCGGTACCGTCCCCGGCAACTCCGTCCACAACGCCCTCCACGTCCAGGAAGTGGACTGACTCCACCGTCGAGTGAGTCCAGTCTTCGACGACGCCCCTTCCCATTCGAATAGCCACGGTCTTGGAATGGTGCGTCGTCGAAGACGCGACGCACCCGACGACGGCGGCTTGTCGCCGCGTCTCCGAATTCCTTCTTGACTTCCAAGACACGCCGTCTTACGATCCACCAAAAGACACCGTGTCTTGGTTATTGAGGACCCGCCGTGACGCGACCTTCTCAGGACGTGACCGAGGCCGAGCTTTCGGTCCTCCAGGAGTTGTGGGAACAACCCGGGGCGACGATCCGGCAGTTGACCGACACGATCTATCCAGGCGGCGGCCCGTCGCGCTATGCCACCGTGCAGAAGCTCCTCGAACGGCTGGAGGAAAAGGGTTGCGTGGCCCGCGATCGGGGCGGCCCGGTGCAGCGGTTCACGGCGACTGTCGATCGTGACGAGCTGATCGCCCTGCGCCTCCGCGCCGTGGCCGACACGCTCTGCGGCGGTTCCCTGACGCCGCTGTTGACCCACCTCGTCCAGCACACCGGCCCGCTCGCCGACGCCGACCGTCAGGCCCTCCGCGACCTGATCGCCGACCTCGACCGCGAGCGTCGCCAGGACCAGAAACCGCGATCGAAGGGCCGTCGGAACCCTTGAAAGGAGGCCGCGCATGGAGACCTTGCTGGGCATCGGCCTGAGCAACGCCCTGGCCGCCGCCGTGCTGGCCATGCCGGTGGCCCTCTTCGCCCGCCTCTTGCGTTCCCGACGGCCGGCCCTGGCTCATGGGCTCTGGCTCCTGGTCCTCCTGAAGCTGATCACGCCGCCCCTGTTCACCGTGCCGGTCCCCTGGCCAGCGGAGGAACCATCGGAGACCAGCAAGTCTGCGTCGTCGTCCGGGTGGCTGGGGCGGAGTCTGCGACGCCCCGGCGCCCTCACGGCCCGCCTGTCCCGGGGCGTCGCAGGACTCCGCCCCAGCCACCCAGGAATCGGAGAGGCTCGGTGGGCTCGGAGAAAACGTGTTCCCTTCACCGCATGAGCCGATCCCGACGCCGACACCGGTCGAACCCACCGCGACGCCTCCGAATGCCGCTCTCCCCGCCGCCGGACCGTCCCCCTCCTGGTCCTGGCGCGACGCCTTCGCCCTCGCCTGGCTGACCGGCTCGACCCTCTGGCTCGTCCTCGCCGCCTGGCGGATCGGACGTCTCCGCCGCGCCCTGAAGCTCGCCGGCCCGGCACCGCTCGAAGTCCGCGACCGCGTCGCGTCGTTGGCGACCCTGATCGGCCTCCGACGCCCCCCGCAAACCGTCCTCGTCTCTGGCAATGTCGCCCCCCTGGTCTGGGCCCTCGGCGGCCGCGCCGGCTGGTCGTCCCTCGCGGACTCTGGGAACGCCTCGATCCCGACCAGCGCGACGCCCTGCTCCTCCACGAACTGGCCCACCTCCGCCGCCGCGACCACTGGGTCCGCCTCGTCGAGCTGCTCGCGACCGGCCTCTACTGGTGGCATCCCGCCCTCTGGTGGGCGCGTCGGTCCTTGCACGAGGCGGAGGAGCAATGCTGCGACGCCTGGGTCGTCTGGGTCCGTCCCGAGTCGGCCCGCAACTACGCCACCGCCCTGGTCGAAGCCGTCGATTTCCTCTCCACAACCCGAACCGCCCGCCTCCCCGTCGGCGCGAGCGGCCTGGGCCGGATCGGTCCCATCACGAGGAGGATCACCATGATCATGAAAGGCCAGACCCCCCGCGCCCTCTCCTGGCTCGGCGTCTTCACGCTCCTGGCCCTCGCCGCCCTTTTGCTCCCCTGGCTCCCCACCTGGGGCCAGTCCAGGGAGGAACGCCCGGCCACCGTCTCCGGCGACATCGACGCGGCCCGCCACCTGCTCGACGAGGTCGAGCTGCTCGCCAATCAGGTGCAGTTGAAGAAGGCGCTCGTCCGCAAGGCCGAGGCCGGCCGCGCCGTTGCTGAGGCCGCGATGCAGCGATTCGAGCAGCGTGGTTTCGTAACTGAGGAAGACCTTCCCCGTCCGGGGGAAAAAGCCAAGGCCAAGGCCGAACTGGAGGTCGCCGAGGCCGACGTGGACGTCGCCCGCGCCGAGCTTCGCGAGGCCGAATTGAAGCTCACCCAGGCCCGCCGCCGGCTCGCCGGCCTGACCTCCGTGCCGGCCCGAACCCTCGCCCCCGGCCGCGCCGAGAACGTACCCACCCCCGAGGGCCGCGCGAGCACAAAGGTCCGGCGACCGGCGACCCCCGAGAACGCTACGCTCGTCAACCATCTCAAGCAGATCGGCCTCGCCCTCCACAACTACCATTCCCAGCACGGCGCTTCCCTCCCCCTCGATCAACGCCGCCGACGGCACGCCGCTCCTGAGCTGGCGCGTCGCCCTCCTGCCGTACCTCGAAGCCGAGCCCCTCTACAAGCAATTCCACCTGGATCTGCCCTGGGACAACTCCGACAACTATCCCATGATCAACCGCATGCCGGAAGTCTTCCAGACGCGCGGCCGCTCCTGGCAGACCTCACTGCTCGCCCCCGTCGGCCCCAGCACGATCTGGGACAACCCGGCAGGGACGCCAATCTCGTCGATCACCGACGGCACATCGAACACGATCGTCGTCGTCGCGGCCGACCAGGTCGCCGTGAACTGGACCCAGCCCGAAGACCTCGCGTATCCCGACCCCGAGGCGTTTGCCCGACTCTACGATTCCGGCTTCTGGGCCCTGTTCGCCGACGGCTCTGTCCGCCACCTCCAGCCCGCGAATCCGGCCGTCTTCCACGCCCTGTTCACCAGGGCCGGCGGTGAGGTCATCCCGTCCGATCTGCTCGAAGTCTCCCGCCCCCGCCTCCCCTACGCGCAGCCGCCGCAGCCCACGCCTCCGCCCGCTGGCATGGGCATGATGTCCGGACCGGGCGGGATGCAGGCGATGATGGGGGCCATGTCGGGCGCGGGCATGCCAGGGGGAGCGACGATGCGTCCGTCCGGCATGTCGGGCATGATGCCCATGCCAGGCATGATGGGCGGCCAGGCCGCCTCGAAGAAGAAGGGCGTGCACGTCCGTGACGAATCCCTCAAGAAGATTCGAGAGCTCAGGAAAAGCGTCGCGGGGACGATGAAAGCTGCCGAGACGGATGCGGATGCTGCAAAGGGAGGAGCGATGGGCATGATGCCCGGTATGGGTCGCATGACGTCGATGGAGGGGATGATGGGCGGCATGCCAGGCATGATGCCCGGCGCCGGATCCGCAACCTCGGATCAGATCGCCGCGTTGAAGGCCCGGGTTGAACAACTCCGCCAGGAGAACCAGACCCTCCGAGAACGTCTGCGCCAGCGGTCGCCCGAGCCTTCCGACGCGCCCCAGACCGAGACGACTCCGGAGGTGAAGGAACCGGAATGATACCGAACCCTCGTACCGTTCTGGGCACTCGAACCGACGAAAATGGGCAATCTGGGAAAACTTCGGGTTCGGCCGAGCGGCGATTTTCAGAGCCATCCCCGCCGGTTTTCCGCGTCAATCACGACTCTTGAGGACAAAATGCCCGCGCCGAACTCCGCGCCGACGGACCGATTCGCAGCGATCTTTGACAACTCGACAACATCCACGGCGGTCCCGCGGTCCCCAATCTTTCCCCGCGGACCGCCCATCCTGCTGGGAAACGGGCTGAGATCCGAGGACGACGCTCCTCGAAAACGCAAAACGAAGCCAACCGATCGGCCGCCTCAACCGTCAATGGGACAACGAGTTTTGCACGTTCCGGAGCGTCCGCGGAGCGCACGCGCCGAGTGGTGGTGGCCTCGGCCTCACCAGCGGTCCTTCCTGGCCACCGACCCAGCGCGCTCGGTGGCGGTTCTCTCGCAGAGGCGCGGAGGACGCAGGAGAGAGTGACCGAGACGCGGCGAGATCACGGCGGCGGGCCGGAGGCGAACTCCAGCCCCGCGCTTTCCCCCAGCCGACGGACCGGTGTGCGGAGATGGACTCCGTTCACCCGTCCTCGAACCAGTGACCCAGGACCCGATTCAGATCAAGCTTTCCAGCAGAAGCTTGATCTTGCGGACCTCCAGTTCCACGTCGAACGGCGGGTCGAGGGCGTCGAGGATTGAGACGGTCAAGGAGCGGTCGTAGCCGTGACGTTCGAGGAGGTTGACGAAGCGGCCGTATTCGATCTCGCCCTGGCCGACGCGGATCTGAAAGGCGTCGGGACCGCGGCCGGTGTCGCGGAAGTGGAGGTTCTGGACGTAGGGGAAGATCTCGTCGTAGAGGGCCCCCTGATTCGGGCCGTTGATGTAGTGGCTCGGGTCGAGCGTCAGGCCGAGGCCTGGCACGGCCTGGCAGAGGGCAATCGCCTGCGAGGGCAAGGCGGTCAGGGTCTTCGAGTGCGTCTCGACCGTCAGAACTAGGCCCTCACGCACGGCGATCTCCGAGAGGCCGGAGAGACGCTGGACCTCGTCGTCAAACGAGGAGCCGGCCGGCGCGGCGGGGATCGTCAGGACGGCGACCGTCAGCGACTTGGCCAGGCGACACATCGCCTCGAAGCGCCGCTTGAAGGTCTTGGCGTCCACGTCGCCGAAGTCCAGATCGAGCGCCGAGGGCGTCAGGCTCGGGCCGGAGCGGAGCCGCTGGATGGCGGCGTCCGGATTCTCGGCGACCTCGGAAGGGCGCAGGTGGTGGCCCCCTTCGTGGATCGCCAGGTCGATCTTGTTGAATTCGAGATCGGCGATATGACGCAGGGCCGACTCCAGCGGCTCCCGCGAGAAGCAGAGCGTACTGCAAGCGACGAACACCCGACCCCTCCTGTCCCTCCGTGGGGAGGCTCGGCGCCCTATTTGGGATACGAACGGGCCAAAATGGACCGTCGGGGCCGCCCACCCCCGGTGTTTGGATCTTACCGCAGGCGGCGTCCGGGGGGTAGGTCATTCGCCTGGCCGGTCCGCAAGGGGGCGGGTTCGGCCTCGGGCACGACCGGCCGGGCGCGGTGGGAGGCGATCAGGCGGGCGAAGTCGGCGAACCGGCCGCGACGGTAAGCGTGCAGGGCGTCGGTCAGGATCTGCTGCACCCGACGGCCCGACTCGCTCGGCCCCCGGCCGGTAACCGAGACGTCATCGACCCAGAGCGTGCCCGTTGCCGGACCCAGCCACTCGAACCGGAGCCGCAAGCGATCCAGCCCCCCGGTGGGCAGCTCGGGGACGCGGACCAATCGCTCGGCCCATTCGGCACCGACAGGCACATCGGCATGTCTCAGGACGGCCCGGCCCGCCGCCTCGCCCTCAATCCAGACGCGGACCCGGGCCTCGTCCCGATCGGTCCGGAGCCAGGCGTGGACGGTCAATTCCGTGCCGCCCGGCGGCAGGAACGGATCGCAGGCCGTTGCCGCCGGCAGGGCGCGGGCGTCCAGTCGGAGGGAACCCTGGCCGCCGTGGGGCTTCTCGGCGTCGAGTCGCACGGCGACGGCCGGGTCTCCCGCCGCCGACCAGCCGCGTGGCGACCGCTCCGGCGGCGGCTTGGAGGCTCGGATCTCCGCAACCAGGGTGTCCCGCCGCGGCGCCGGCGGCTCGAAGCCCGGCGACGGCGGCCCGATCGAGCCCTCGCCCTCGGTCAGCCGGCCCAGCCGGTCGGAGAGCCCCTCGGCCCGCGCCTCCAGCTCCGCCCGCTTCGGCAGATAGGTCCCCTTCGCCTCGACCCGGACCCCCGCCGTGCCGACCCGCACGGCCGCGGCGCCGAAGGGCGGCAGCCGCAGCACCAGTTGCCGGCCCCCGCCGGGGTCCGGCCCGGGCTCCAGCCGCAGGCCGCGGCCGAGGTCATCGACCTCCCCCTTCGAGCCAGCCGGCGCGTTCAGCACGGCCTCCTGCAAGACCTCATAAGGCGTGTCGTTGGCCAGGGCCAGGTACGTCCGACCGCCGGCCGACCACGACCGGACCGCCACCCCGGAGTTCAGCCGCGGCGTGGGCAACTCGGTCTCCGACGGACCCGGCAGGCTCCGATAGATCCTCGCGAACTGTGCCACCCGCAGCTCCCGGCCCGCCACCGCCTCGGTGTCGAGCACGATCCAGCGCGGGTCGAGCACGGCCAGGGCGTGCCCGAGCGGCTCGTCGCCGGCCATCGGCAGCGCCGAGAGCCGCAAGGCCCCGGGGCCGCTCGATGCCGGAGCGCCGCCCAGCAGCAGGCCCCGGACGGGTCGGGCGGCGACGCTCGCGTCCAGCTCGGGACTCAGGGCGAGGTCGTGGGCCAGGCCATCGGGGTCGGGGCCGACGCCACGAAGCACGACCGGCCCTTTCGGGTCGTCGGGCCAGCGGTCGAGGTCCAGGCCGACGGCCTTCCACGCCTCCAGGGCGGCCTGGCCCGTGCGGTCGGCCCGGCGGGCTTCGTCGCCAGCGGGGCCGTCATCGAGTCCCGGCGTCGCCACGGCCAGGATCGCCCCCGGCGCGGCCGACCGCACGGCATCGGCCAGCTCGTCGTAGAGCGCCGCCACCCGCTCGGAACGCCAGTCGAGCCACGCCTTCCGGCCCGCACCCGTCACGAACTTCGCTCGCGCCGCGAACCGACCCGGATCGTCGTTGCCTTGCCCCGGTAGCTCGCGGAGCACCTCGGCCGCGAACATCGCACGGACGAAGGCGTTATACGTATCGTCATCCAGGCCCGACTCCGGCCCGCCCGGCAAGGTCGCGCCCGGACCGAGTCGGATCAACAGGCCGCTCAGGTTCGGGTGGGCTAGCCTGGGCGCGATCGCCGACGCGACCCGCTCCTTCAACGCCCCGGCCACCTCCGGATGCAGCGGCTGATACGATGGCCCGCCGCCCTCCGTGTCGGCCCGTCCCCGGGCGTCGATCCGGACCAGTCCGCGCTCCCTCGCCTCGGCCGAGCCCGGCGACGGCAGGTCCGGCAGGGGACCGTCGAGCCGCGTCTCCAGCAAGGCGCTGACCCCGCGACGGCCCATCACGCGGAGGACCAGCGCCAGCCGGTCCGGACCCAGCGCGTCCTCGGCCGCCTGGCCGTCGAGGGCCATCCGGTCGCGGCGATCATCGGCCAGACCGTCGGGCAGGACGACCGCCGATGCTCCCAGATGGGCGAGGTAGCTGGCCAGGTTGCGGGCCATGCCCAGCACGTCGTCGGCCGGCACGCCGTCCACCGCGCCGCCAAAGCGGTCGAGCGATGCGGGCTCGGGCAGGTGCAGGGCCAGCATCCGGGGCGACTCCGGGTGCGTCTCGGCCAGCGTGGCCGGAGGCAACTCGCCGGCCAGCTCGGCCAGCTCGACCGAGGCCAGCCGCACCGACGACCGCTCGCCCCGGTTGACCAGCACCAGCACCGGGTCGGCCGCGTCCGGCCAGACCGCCCAGGAGAAGACCACCGGCTCGTCTCCCTCGCCCATCGCCGGACCGGAGGCGCAGGCGTCGAGCAAGACCCTTGGCCGTCCCGACCGACCGCCCGGCACGACCAGGGCCACGCCGAGCGCCTCAGGGTGGCCACCGGCCACCTTCACCGTCAAGCGGTGCGGCCGGCCCGGGTGCGGCGTCTTCAACCCGATCGCCGACCAGGCCAGGCCGGACGGGTCGGCCGGCGGCAAGACCGCCGCCTCCGAACCGCTCCGCGCGATCCAGCCCCGGAGCCGGTCGCGCAACCCGGCCTCCACCAAGGCCTCCTCGGGCACCGCCCAGTCGGCCCGACCGGGCCCTGACCCGGCCGCCCGACCTGAGGCCGCCGGTCGGCCCCCGATAAGCCGTGTGAAATCGACCCCATCGACGACCGTGGGCGCCGTGCCCGGTGAGGGCATCGGCAAGGGACGCGGCGAGAGCACCGCCACCGTCAGCCGGCGCACGGCCGAGCCCGACGGCCCCCGCGCTCGTCGCTTGAGCAGGCGGGCCAGTCGCGAGCCCTCCAGCGACTCGGCCGGCTCCCAGCTCGCCCGGACCTCCAGCAGATACGTCCCCTCGACGGCTGGCATTGGCACCGCCAGCACCCGCGCCGGCGGGTTCAGGGCGTTCGACGGCACCACCTCTGGCCGACCCTCCACCCGCGCCAGCGTGGGACCGCCCCGGATCGGCCGCAGCTCCAGCGAGTAACGCACCGCCAGCGGCATCGGCTCGGCGGTCAGGATGTTGAATCCGAGCGTCACTGGCAGCCGGGCCCCCGGCGTCACCGTGCCATCCCCCTCGGCCAGGTGGACCTCCAGCGCGTCCCAGGGCAGCCGCTCGATCGTCACCGACATGGGTGACTGCGGCATCGTCCGCTGCGGGCCGTCGAGCAGACCGACGATCGGAAACTGGGTGACCTGACCACCCGCCCGCACCAGCAGGCTCCCCCCCAGGGGAGCTTCCACACGCACCCGGACCCGACCAGCCGGCCCTTCGCCAAGGGTCCAGATTTCCGGCGTTCCCTTGTCCGGACCGCTCGGCTCAATCCCTTCGGTCCCCCGGGGCCACGTCAGGGCCTCAACCACCCGACCCTCGGTTAACTCCAGCTCGACCGCTTTCGCGGCCCGATCCGCGCCCGTGGGTAAGGCGGGAAGTTCCGTGCTACCCCAGGTTATCTCCACCGTCAGGCGGACCTGCCCGGAGTCATAAATCCTTGTCCTAACAGGAGCTCCGCGCAAAGATCCGACGCAGAGCCCGAGCAGGGCCAGCAGCGTGATCCCCAGTCTCTCGCGCAGTCCTTTGCGCATGCAGAGCCTATTGCTCAGGGTCGCCTCGGAACCGGGGGCCGGCGCGCCGCGTCCCTGCGACTGCCCCGGCGATCGTCACAATCAATATGACACCGACAATCGGAATAATCCCCCCGGCCGACACCATCGGCAGGCCAGCCCCACCGACTGGAGAGAATCTTCCGACCCAGACCGCTTTGGCATGGGATTCGTGCCTGGAGGGGTTGCATCGTGTGAGTCCAGCTCCAAAATACTTTGCCACGTGTTTGGTAGTCTGGACTGGCTGCATAATCTAAAGGAAACGGGTATCATCAACGCCACCGAAAGCGCGCTGATGATCATCGGTCCTGGACTTCCGGTCGAGGCCGACTGTTGACCACTCCCACCAGGTTGAACCCATGAAATTGCTCCTGCTTCGATGGCTCCTGCTTCTGTCGGTCAACCGTCCCAATGCCTGGGAGCCGACCGACCACATGGTCCCCGCCGGCTGGGAGGGCAATCCCTGGGGTCCGGCCGCCACGCGAGCCCGCGCCGAAGGCGAGCTGCCGCCGATCCCCGCCAACCCCTGGATGCGCCGCTGGCGCGACTGGGGACGGCAGGCCCTCCACGACGGTGACATTGTCTTCCGCCGCGGCGACGCCCGGTTGCTCTTCGGGTATTTCCCGTTCAGCCGGTTCATTGCCCACGCCAGCAACAGCCCGTTCTCGCACACCGGCATCGTCGTGGTCGAGGATGGCACGCCGGTCGTCTATGACACGACCTATCACAGCGTCCAGCGCCAGCCGTTCGAGGTCTGGATGCTCGATAACGTCGGCGCCGTCGGCGTCAAGCGGTTGCGGCCCGAGTATCGCGACCGGATTCCCGACGTTGTTGCCTTCTGCCACCGCGTCTTCGAAGCGCAGGTGCCCTTTGACTACAACCTCGACCTCGGCGACGACGCCCTCTACTGCGTCGAGATGACCGAGAAGGCCTTCCGGGCCGCCGGGTTGCCGCTCTCCGAGCCGGTCCGCCTCGGTGACATGGAGCGGGCCCACGAATACATTGGCGCGATCTTCTGGCTCCAGTACTTCTCACGCTGGACGCTCAAGCGGCCGCTCACCCTGGAGCAGCCGGTCTTCTTCCCGGGCAACGAGCGCCACGGCATCTGGTCGTCGCCGAAGCTCCAGACCGTCTTCCCCCCCTCCCTCATGGCCGACGGCCCCGGCCCTGCCTCCGCCACCGATGTCGCCCAGCAAACCGCCCCCGACTCGCTACGTCCCCGCGAGACGCCCCGCCCCTGATTCCTCCCCCTCGGCTGGTTCCTCCCTGGACCCTCTCCCGCCCGGAGTGCGTGATCGCTCAGCGGCCGGGGGAGGGTCGCCTCGCCGTCTCCCCGATCTCGTCATCGACCCGCCTCCAATCGCAAAGCTCTCCCCCTCGCGACCGCCATCGGTGAACGGGTGGAATCGAGAGCCGTCGTGGCGAACAGGGTGTCCCGGCCTCTCGGCCCGCCGCGCCGGCATTGATCTTGCACCCTCGGTCGCGACAACCGTCGCCTTCCACGGGGGGCGATCCTCGACCGACCGGAACCGACGAGACGAGCGGGAGTCAAGCCGTCATGATGCCCATCACGCGCCACGAGCTGGAAGTCCTCCTCGACACACCCCAACGCCGCGACTACGTGGTGAGTGCCTTCGCCGACCTCCGAGTCAAGGACGGCTTCCGCAGCTTCGTCGAGACGCACCAGAAGAACCAGTTCCGGGACGCCCACCTCGCGCTCTCCGAGGCTGATGCCCGCCGCGTTCTCGACGAGAACCTCGAACCGATCCAGCGTGCCGTCGCCACCGCCGACTCCGCCGCCAAAGGGCTGGCCGTCTTCAGCGGCGCCGGCCGCGGGCTCTTCCACGCCGTCAATCTCGACTTTCCCGTGGACAATCACCTCGTCATCGACGAGGAGCCGTTCGTCCTGCCGCTCCTGGAGCGCTGGTACGGCGACCCGAGCTACCTCGTCGCCGTCCTGAACGCCAACCACCTGCACCTCTTCGAGGCCCATTCCGGCGTGCCCGAGGAGGTCCGCGAGGTCGAGCGCGACATTCCCGAGATGCAGCGCGACAAGCCCCGGTTCAACTACAAGAAGCGGTTCAGCAAGGCCTTCGACGAGCGGCTCCAGAAGCTCGACCAGGACCCCTTCCTCAAGGACGTCGCGGATACGGTCGCCGAGCACCATGCCGCTGGCGACTTCGCCGGCCTGATCCTGCTCGGCCCGACCGAGATGACCGCCGCCCTCCGCCGGCTCCTGCCCGAGAAACTGAAAGACGAGGTCGTCGAGGAGCACCACCAGACGATGACCTCCCGACCCGACGACGTCGCCGACGACGTCGCCCGTGTCATGGACCAATGGCGGGCCGATCGCGAACGGTCACTCCTGCACGAGCTGGGCCAGCGCTGGAAGGAGAAGCGGCTCGTCGCCAACGGCCCGACCGAGGTTCTCGACGCCTTGCAGCAGGGTCGCGCCACCCAGATCGTCTTCGGCTCCCGACGCGACTTCGCCGGGTCTCATTGCCGCGAATGCGGCTACCGCCTCGGTACCCCCACCGGGAAGTGCCCCTACTGCGGCGGGGAGACCCGCACGGTCAATGCCGCTCAGGAAATCCTCCGTATGGCCATGCGCCATCGCGTCCCCGTGTACCTCTTCGCTCGCGGTCTCAAGGACGACCCGTTCGCTTCCGCTGGCGGCCTCTCCGCCCTGCTCCGCGCCGAGGCCAACTGGGCCCCCGACCCGACCACCGCCGCCGCCACCCGCGGACAGTCCTGAGGCCGAATCGCCGGAATCCGGAACCTACGCTCCGGGGAGCGAGGCCGACATCCGCCCGTCGAGGGAACCGATCCAGGCCATTTCGTTGGGCGTCCTGACCGCTACGGCCGATCGACGGGGCTGGCTGACATCCATCCGTAGCGGCCCCGAACCTGGTCGAGGACGAAGTCGCGTTCCGACGCCGCAGCGAACACGTAGATCCGCGACTCGACCGTCCCAACCGGTTGGCCACCCATCTCCACCAGTTTCGTCGCGATCCGGACCGCCCGCGAGGCTTCGCGGCCAGAATCAATCTGGATCAGGTAATCCATCGTGTCGCATCCTCATCTTCAAGAAGTCTCACAACCCGCGTCTCCGGCCCTGAAGGATCTTGTTGCTGTTCGGACCTCTTGACCAATTTTTTTCGTGGAAACACTTGACTGAAAGCCAAGGGCGGAGCTAGCTTTACGTTGATATCATAGAACTTCAAAACGCAAACGCGACGGTCTCGCGAAGGCGATTTGGTTCTGTCGGCGCAAACCGCCCTGCCTTGCTGGACGGCGAGAAGTGGATTCGATCTGGTCCGGTGGCAGGCTCACGCAGACGTGAGGCGTCACCCGGTTCAAGCGGTGCGTCTCATCGACCTTGGGGGGACACAGCCGGGGCGGCTGCCCCCCGGCAAACCGCCAAGACGTCCCGCGGAACCGTGGCTTGCGGACGGGATCAGGGCGCGGCGGTCGTGTTGGCCTGGATGTCGGCGATCGGCTCGACAGCGGGCTCGGGAGCGGGGAAGAGCTGGCGGAAGAACTCGGCGGGCTGCCAGGGGATCAGCTTGGCGCCGTTGGACGGGAAGACGTGCGGGATGGCCGCCAGGTCGGAGTTGACGACCGGGGGTGTGACGACCAGGCCGGTGCTCCAGTGGCCGAGGTCGCGGAGCAAGGCGCCGTCGCGGGTTGCCTCGGCCAGGGTTTGGCCGTCGAAGGCGGCGTCGAGGGTCAGGTCGGCCAGCCGCCAGAAGCCGAAGCGGTCGAGCAGGTCGTGGCGGGCCAGGTTCATCTGCAAGATGCGGAGCGGGCCGTCGCCGGAGTCGAGCCGCGACAGCGCCGCGGTCGGCGCCACGTGGTCGGCGATCATTGGCACGGGGCCACGGCGGTCGGTCCGGTAGAGGACGAACAGCTTGCGATCGGGGGGCACGGCGGTCGTCCCCGAGAAGAGCTGGCGGGCGACGTAGTCGCCGACGACGCGGTCCTGGTCGCCGGCAGCGACGACCAGCAGGGTCGTGGCTGGCACCTTCGACGGGCTCGGCTCGGGCTGGTGCAGGACCTCGCCCGGCATGATCGCCACCACGGCTCTCGGTGACGGTAGGCCGACATCGTGGGCGATCGCGGCCAGTTGCACCGCGAGGTTGCCGCCGGCCGAGTGCCCGAGCAGGGCGAACCGCTCGCGGTCGGGACGGACCCGACCGGGCGCCGTCTCCAGGACGTCGAGAGCGTCCCGCACGGCGGCCAGCGCGTTGGGCAGGAACTCCTCGGCGCGGGTGGACCAGTCGGCCTGGTAGCGGGGGAAGATCACCACGAAGCCCCGACGTGTCAGGTGTTCGATCCAGGCCCCGTAGATGCCGGGATTCATCGAGAGCCAGCCGTGGTTGAAGACGAGCACCGGCGCCATCGCGGGTGTTGGCTCGGCCGGCTCGAAGAGCCAGTACGCCTGCGGGCCCTGGCCGAACGCCTGGGCCCGGAATGACTGGTGCGGATACGCAGTCACCTTGCCCGAGACGGGCGATTCTCCCGCACCGCCCACGGCCCGCGACAGCGTGGTCGCCGGACCGAGCAAGAGCACCAGCAATGTGATTCGTGTCAGGTCGCCCGGCAACTGCCGGGGCGACCGCCGCATGTAGTCTGCCATGGGGTTGACCTCGCCTGCGACGCGAGGCCGGGGGCCGACCTTGGCCCCGGGCCGTCCCTCCTCCGAGGGCACATCTTAGGATACAAGCAAAATCCGCCGAGAAAGCAAGCGCAATATCAACCGGATTTCACCAAAGGAAGTCACCGCGTTCCGGACGGCTTCTCCCGGCTCTTCCTGGAATTATAGGGCGAGGGCTACAGGAGCAAGCGATCGCGAAGCTGGGCGAGGATCACCTGCTCGAGCTTCACGTCGCGGCCCCGGGGAATCCAGCCGTTGGGCAACGGCACCGGCCCGACGATCTCGCGGGACCGATTGACCGGGAAGTCGCTGTCGAAGACTGCCCGGGTACCTCCAGTGGATCGCTCCGGCTTTGTCAGGTCTTCCAGCTCCTTGAACACCTTGACCTCCACGGCATACCCCCCGCCGGGCTCGGGCTTGACCGTCACCTCGGCCCAGCGGCGGATCGTCTGGAAGGTCGATTCGAGTCGTTCGCGGAAGCCGACCGAGTCGCCGTACCAGGGCTCGACGATCGTCGCGCCCATCTTCGGGTCGGTCACGATCGTGTGCGCCAGCCGGTCTTCCTTGGAAACCAGGAAGTATTCCTCCAGCACGGCCACGCTGTGCTTCCAGACCCACTCGAAGTCGTCCGGGCCGCCCGGCACGTGCAGCGGGTTCGGCGAGACGGGACTCAGGCCCCAGCCCACCCCCAGGCCGTTGACCGTGGCGCAGCCGGAGCCGGCCAGGCCCGACCCCGCAACAGCCAGGGCCAGCCTCAAGGCCGTCCGCCGACACACGACACGACGGTTCCGGTCCGACATGGCAACCGGCCCCTCCCTGGGCGTTCGGAACGACGAGACGAGAGGATCGGACGAGACGGGACCAGCCAACCTTGCGAATCGTGGCCTTCCGCCCGATCGCGGTCCGTCCAGAAGCGGCGCACGTGTCCGCCCGGCCAACCCCGATCGGCCGGGCATCCTGCCGGAGCCGGCCGATCCTGGCAAGAGCAATCTGCCCCGTGCCTTGGCGGCGCCGACCGGCGCACGAACCTGGCGAGTCAACGGTACCTTGCTCGTGAAGTCTCTCGGCCGGCTCGTGCGAAAGGCGCTCGCCTCGAAAGTCGCTATGATTATGGGAAGGCACGAAAAAGGATCGATACCGCATCTCTCATTTGCCGGCGATCAAATCAAAATTCTCCTGGGTTCCAGCCTGTCGATACGCCTCCCTGGCCGCATCATAACTTTGCTCCAGTTCCTTGCGTGGGACCGGCTCCCCCACGGGGTCAACCGGGCGCCGGATGGTCAACGGCCGCGGCGCCAGTGCGGCGGCGAGGTCGGGCAGGTCGTAAGCCGCAAGCACGCCGGGGACGACGCTGGCAAGCTGGTCGCGCGAGAGTGTCCCCCGCGCGATGGCCGACCAGGAGACCAGCGACTGTTCGACCTCCACCGCCTGGACCCGCTCGTCCAGCACCGCCGTATGCAAGGCGATCAATCCCCCCTCGCCGACCCCGATCAGCCGGAATCCCGCCGGTTGCTTCAGGGCACGCAGCGCCTGGAGCACGTCATACACTCTCTGTCCCAGCAGGGGCCGACCCAGGTGCAGCGCCAGGAATGCCTCCTGGGTCTCGACACCGAACGGGCTTGGCCGCCTTGAGGTGGCTGTGGCCGGCGCCGTCTCGCCCATTCCCCGCGGCTCGACGAGCGCGACCGCCTCGCCCGCCTTCAACCGCCTCTCGATCGGCCCCCCCGGAGCCGCCAGGGTTCGGTCGGCGCCGACGTAGACCACCAGTGGTTTCCCCGTTGCCGGCGTCTCCGGCCGGAACAGCAGCACCGGGACCTGGATGCCCGGCTCGGTCATGATCGCCCACCGGTCGATCGTGTCGCCGCCGCGACGGATCGGATCTTTCCGCTCCACCACGACCTCCGCCGCCTGCTCCGGCAAGGCCAGCCGCTTGCGGATCTCCGCCCTCAGCTCCTCGGCCGAGCGCCCCGCGAACCGCCTGGCCCGCTGTCGCTCCAGGTCGTCGGCCCGCTCGGCGTTGAGGTCGAAGACCGACCGTCCCTTCAAGGCTGAGAGGACCTGTCCGGTCTTCGTGCAAGCCAAGGAGGCGTCCTCCGCGATCGGGAGATTTCCCTCGACCGGAGCGTCATCGATCTCCAGCAGCCAGCGTCGCATCCAGCGGACGACCGCCTCGCGCTGGGGCCTCGGGTAGCCGTGGGGCGTGTCGAACTCGACGATCCCCACGCGCTCGCCGTGTCCGAGCACGCCGTAAACCCGCTTGGCCTCGCGGAAGGTGGTCCAGGTTCCCTGGATGTCGAAGAAGTCCCGGGTCGCGGCACAGAGCAAGGTCGGTCTGGGTGCCCGCATGCTCACGTAATCAGCATGATCCATCCCGAAGGCGACTTGGCCCGTGATGTTCTGCTCGGCGTCCTGCGGTCCGATCGTGGCGAAGAGACGCTCCAGCGTGGTCAGGTAGCACGAGGGCGCGGCGACCGCGATCCGGTCGTCGAGGGCCATGAGGTAGGAGGTCAGCGTGCCGCCTCCCGAGCATCCCGTGCAGCCGAGTCGCTCCGGGTCGATCTCCGGCCGGCTCGCGAGGTAGTCGAGGCCGCGGATGCCATCCCAGACCCGATACGACGCGGCCTCGCGACCCACCAGCAAGGCCCCGATGCCAATCATCGTATGCTCGGTCGTGCTGCCTTCGATGACCGGCTGCCCGTCGGCATCGAGCAGTTGCCGACGTTCGCCCTGTCCGATCGGGTCGTAGGCGAGTACGGCGAGGCCGTTCCTGGCCAGGAGGATCGACCCGCGCTGGACGTACTCGGCGGCCTTGCCGTTGATGCTGTGCCCGATCGGCATGAGCACGCCCGGGAACGGTGGCCGTCCCTCGGGCAGATAGAGCGTGGCCGTGACGTGGTGGTCCGGCCGGCTCTCGTAGATGACCTTCTCGATCCGATACCCGTCCCGCCGCTCCTCCCCGACAACCCGCGGATTCAACGGCGTCTTTTCCGGGAATCCGCCCAGCGCCTCGATGAACCGCTCGCGCAATCGCCGCTGCCGTTCCGCCACTTCCTCGGGCGTCCTCAGGGCTGCGACCACCTCGCGTCTTGCGTCGAAATGCTCCTGGGCCTTCGAGAGCAGGTACGCCTTCAGCATCCGTTCCGGCGGGACCGCGCCGCCGTCGCCGAGGACGTGGAGTTCTTCCTGGGCCGCGACGGGCAGGGCCGCGAGGAGCAAGGCGGCGAGTGCGAAGGCTCTCATGAGGGATTCCTCAAAGGCGGGATGATGCCACGGGGAGGATCAGGGCTTTCCGATTTCCAGCGACTCGCCTTCTGGCAGATCGACCCATTCCTTCCTGGCGAAGGGCGAGCTTGCGGATGCCCCCGCGGGCAGGAACGGGAAGAGTCGTGACCGGGCCTCGGCATCCAGCGGGGCGCCGTACTCGGAGACCTCGAACGCCTCGATGAAGCGGACCCGCTCGCCCCGCTCCGGGCCGTAGGTCCGGACGACCAGGTCGCGGTAGCGATCGGCCAGGGGACCGATCCGCCGTCCGATCCGCTCGGTCAGCCAGGCGCGTCGGGCGTCGTCGCCTGACGGCACGTCGTCGAGAGACCCGGCGTTGGCGGGAAGCCATTCGTAGAACTGGGATTGATGACAGTGGAGCATGCCGATCAGCCGGTCGAAGACGTCGTCGATCGCCACGACCACATGCGGCTCGAACCGGCAAGGCTTGGTGAAGGCGTCGGAGAAGGCGAGGATCACTGGGGTCCGGGCCAGGTGGGGCGTGTCGGGACAAACGGCGGGTACGGTGAGCAGGTAGGAGGCGTCCTGAACGAGCAGGCCGGCGAAGCGGTGGTCGGGGTGGTAGTCGGTCGATCGGTGGGTGATCACCAGGTCGGGCTGGAAGTTGCGGATCAGGCGGATCACGCGATGGCGGTATTCGAGGCGATCGTCCAGCTCGCCGTCGGGCAGGTCGAACACCTCGTAGGAGGCCCCGAGACTCGCCGCCGCGGCCTCGGCCTCGGCCCGTCGCCGCTGTGCCAGCTCGGGGCCCACCGTCTCGTGATGACCGGCCCGGCCGTCGGTCAGGCTCACCAGCCGGACCCGATGTCCGCCGGCCGACCAGAGCGCCGCCGTTCCTCCGGCCTTGATGTCGGCATCGTCCCGATGGGCTCCGATGATCAGGATTCGCAACGGCTCATCTGACATCGAGTGCTCTCTCCCTTCTCCATCGCAGGGGCTTTGACGCCGGCTCACCTCCGCTCAACGCCGCCCCGGGTCCGCCCTGAGTTTTCCGATTGGACCCGATCGGCGGTGGCCCGTCCAGGCTCCACGCCGGGATGGCCGGGTGGAGAATCCGTTCTCGACCCGCCCGGTCCGGTGCCTCGCAGTTCGGAGTGGGAGCCGTGACATGGCGGAGGGCGACCTCCGGTTTCGATTCGCGCAGCCTCATTCCCCGCGGAGGGCGTCGGATCTCGGGTGTTCGATTCCCAAGCGGAGTCCCTCCGAATCGCCCGCGGTGAATCCCCGGTCGGCCAGCCGCGCGCGTGCGCTCCGGGGAGGCGTCTGGGTCATCGTAACTCCCTGGGAGGACGCGAGTTGATGTGGTCCATCGGTTGGCTTCGTTTTCGATTTCGGGCGGCGGCGCCGGATTTCGCTTCGCGTCGGGCCGACGAGTCGGCCGGATGCCTCGGGTCCGTGACGACCCATCACCAACGCTGTTCCTCCCGGACCTTCCTGGACCCTCTGCTCGGATCGCACCGGCTCTCCGCGTGCGCAACGCGGAGGCATCGGATCGGGTGGAATTCCTTGGTAAATCGGGAGTTAGTGCAGTCGGGTGGCTGGCTTCGTTTGGTGTTTTCGGCCGCCAGTTCGGTCGAATTGCGTTTCGGAGCGGGCTGGGGAGGTGACGCGATGCGCCGATTGAGGTCGGATTGTCAAAGAACCCACGGGACGGCCGGTGCGCACGGGGAGCGCGGGCGTTCTTGCCTCAAAGAAAAGAGTGGTCATCGGCGCGGAGAAACCGGCGGGGATTCTCCCGAAGGCCCCCCAAAACCATCGCGACTCTTCGACGTTCCCCAGACGAATCCGGGTTCCCATCCGTCAGGACGTCTGTGTTCTGGCGGTTGTCGGAACTGTCAACGGACGGACCGTCAGGGTCGGTCCTCAACCCGGTGGGGCGGGTGTCGCGGCGGCGGGGGTGAGGCGGTGGGCGACCTCGGAGGCGACGGCGGCGGTGAAGCTGGTGGTCGATTCCTGGCCGCCGAGGTCGCGGGTGCGGGTGCCGCGGCGGAGGAGGTCGAGAGTGGCGCCTTTGACGGCGGTGGCGACGCTGATCTCGCCGATCTGGTAGAGGAGGAGGACCAGGGCGAGGAAGATGGCCGTCGGATTGGCGAGGTCCTTGCCGGCGATGTCGGGGGCGGTGCCGTGGGCGGCGTCGAACATGGCGACGCGGACCACGCCGGCCGGGTCGAAGGCGAGGTTGGCGCTGGCGCCGATGCCGAGGGAGCCAGCCAGGCCGCAGGCCATGTCGGAGAGGAAGTCGCCGTATTCGTTCAGAACCAGCACGATCTGGAACTTCTCGGGGGCCATGATCACCTTGCCGAGCAGGGCGTCGAACAACTCGACGTTGTGCTCGACCTCGGGGAACTGCCGGGCCACCTCATCGACGACCCGTTCGAAGAGGCCGTCGGTTGCCTTCTGGATCGTGTATTTCGAGGAGCTGGTGACGCGCTTGCCGGTCTTGCGGCCGAGGGTGAAGGCGTAGCGGGACGCCTCGCCGACGGGTCGGCGCTCGACGATCCGGAGGCTGACGGCGCCGTCCTCGCCGATCATCCGGCCGGGATCGTCGTAGGTGCCGCCGGTGGCGATCCGGACGATGTCGATGTCGAGGTCGCGGCGGAAGTTCGTCGGCACGCCGGGGATGGTTGTCACCGGGCGGTGGATCACGGAGAGGTCCAGGCGCTTGCGGAGGACCTGATTGGGGCTCTCCTCGGCGGTGATCGTCGGGTACTTCAGCGCGATCCCGGTGGCGTTGATCGCATCGACGGCCTCGTCGTAGATCTTCGACTTGCGGGCGCGGCGGTTCTCCAGCGAAAGGTCCACCGGCTCGAACTCCAGATGGATCGGCAAGGTGTCGGCCAGGCGACGGACGGCGGCGGCCAGCTCGGCGCCGATGCCGTCGCCCAGCAGCTCGGTCACCTTGTAGGTCGGTCGCGGTCGGGCGCTGGTGCTCATGAGGCGAGGACCTTTCGGGGGAGGCACGGGTCAGGGGTTACGGACAGCTCCCTGGGGAGGGGGAGGAGCCATCGGCCGGGGGAGGTGTGGCGGGGACGGCGCCCGGCCGGAGCGCGTTGCCGGCACTCAAGGGACCGCAACGGATCGGGTGGCGATGGCCGTACAACCGCGCCGACATGCCGCAACCGGCAGGCCGGTCGAGGCGATTTCGGGTGGGTTGCTTGGCAAGGGGGTGAAGGGCGGGATAGACTAGGGAAAGTTTCGCGCTGCCGCGTCCCCGGTCGGCCCACCTCACGTCCACAAGGCAATCGTCGCATCGTCCGGGGGCGGCGTCGAGAGCAAACGCCGACCGGCGGCGGCCTCGTCCGCGTCCCATTGAACGCTTAGAGAACCAAAAGTCAGGAGCGTCCCGATGTCCACCCCGGGCAAAGTCCTGATCGTCTTGATCGTCCTGACAACGCTGGGCTGGATCTTCATGGCCGCTCAGGTCGCGGAATTGGACCGCAACTGGGGCCAGAAGCTCCAGCAGTTGCAAGCGGATCTGACGAAGGTCCAGCAAGATGTTGCCAAGACCGGCGAGGAGGTCGCCAAGACCAAGGCCACGATCAACCTGGTGCAGCAAGAACGCGAAGATGAGCTGAACCGGCTTCGCAGCCAGCTCTCCAATCTCCAGAAGGTCGATAGCTTCACCCGCGAGACCCTCGACCGGTTCACCCTCCAGCTGGCGAGTGTCGAGGCCCAAACCGAGGCGGCGCAGAAGCGTCAGGGCGACCGCCAGCAGGAGCTGACCGACACCCAAAAGAACCTGACCGACACCATGACCGAGCTTTCCCAGCTCGTCCGGCAGAACAACGACCTGCTCGTCGAGCTGGCCCGGCTCCGCAGCGACTTCCTCGAAACGCTGGCCGAGAACCGGGCGATGGTCGATCGGATGCTCCGCAACGCCCGCTCGAGGACGGAGGGGCGTTCCCAACCCCGAACCCGGTCGGCCTCAATGGTCCGCTAATTGCCGTCACGACACTCCCCATGCACCGGTCCCGGCCACCGATTGACGCGGTCAGCCGGGACCGTATAGGATGCGCTGTTTTGGCGGTTGCGAACGATCGCACGATTGCATGCAGGGAGGATTAGCCGGGAATGACCGTCACGAGCGGGGTCGCCTCCAGGGGGGGGCCGGGGTCGGAGCCGCCGTGGCGACACGGGGCGGAGCGGTTGTGGGTCGGGATCGCGGCCAATGCCTACTCGGGCCGCGGTCGGGGCCGCGGTCGCGTCGAGCGGCTGAGGGAGGCGCTGGTCGCGCGGGGCCTGGATGTGCGGGTCGGCTGGACCCTGGAGGAGCACGCTCGTCTGGTGGAGGAAGCCCGTCACGATCGGTCGTGCCGTTGCCTGGTGGCCGCGGGCGGCGACGGTACGGTGGCCGCCCTGATCAACGCCCGGCCGGGTGTGCCGGTGACCGTGCTGCCGGCCGGCACCGAGAACCTCTTTGCCCGCCACTTCGGCATCCGATCGAACCCCGAAGCGCTGGCGGGCACCATCCTTGCCGGTCAGACCGAGCGGATCGACCTGGGCCGCGCTGGCAACCGCCTGTTTTCGCTGATGGCCGGCATCGGCTTCGATGCCGACGTGGTCAGCCGGCACCACACCGCCCGTGTCCGCGGCGGTCGCCTGCGGACGACGCACCGGGCGGCGTATGTCGAGCCGGTCCTGCGGTCGAGCTTCTGCTACCGCTTCCCCGAGTTGACTGTGACGGCCGAGGGGCCGGAGGGTGGGCCAGCCGAGACGATCGTGGGCACAACGGCGTTCCTCTTCAACCTCCCTCGCTACGCCCTGAACTTACCCTTCGCGCCGAAGGCTCGTGGCGATGATGGTCTGCTCGATCTGGTCGTCTTCCGCGACCCGGGGCCGCTCCGGGCGCTCCGCTATCTCTGGCTGGTCTTCCGCGGCCTGCATCTGCGATGCCCCGGCGTGACCCACCGGCAGGTCCGTCGGGTGGCGATCGTCTCGACGGAGGACGTGCCCGTGCAGCTCGACGGCGACCCCGGCGGCACAGTGCTCGCCGCGGGTTCGCAGCCCTGGACCGTGGAAGCCGTGCCGGGATCGCTCGACGTGCTCGTGCCGCCGGCCCACGCCTCCACCCATCGGCTCGCTCGCGCGGGGGCGTGAGCCCGACCGGAAGCGATTGCGCTCCCCGGACCGGAGGGGATTGGGTAGGATCGGCGCGTCCGGCGGTGGGAGCTGCCGCGAGACAGCCGAGGAGTTGAGCATGGACGTCGCGAATCCTGTCATCGTCGGGCCAGTCTCGATCGGTCGCGGCCAGCCGCTGGCCCTGATTGCCGGGCCTTGCGTGATGGAGCCGAACGACCTGACCCGGCAGATTGCCGGTCGGCTGGTGGAGATCTGCGGCGGGCTCGACATCCCGTTGATCTTCAAGGCGTCGTTCGATAAGGCGAACCGCACGTCGAAGAAAAGCTACCGGGGGCCGGGCCTGGTCGAGGGTTTGAAGGTCTTCGAGCGGATCAAAACCGAGACGGGCCTGCCGGTGACGACTGACGTGCATGAGACGCACCAGGCGTCGCCGATCGCCGCGGTGGTGGACCTGCTCCAGATCCCGGCGTTCCTCGCCCGGCAGACCGATCTGCTCGAAGCCGCGGCCGCGACCGGTCGCCCCTTGAACGTGAAGAAGGGGCAATTCATGGCCCCCTGGGACATGGGCCACGTCGTCGCCAAGGTGCTCGAAGCCGGCGGGCCGGGCGTTTTGCTGACCGAGCGCGGCACGACCTTCGGCTACGGCCGACTGGTCAACGACCTCCGCGCCATTCCCCAGATGCAGGCCACCGGGGCGCCCGTCGTCTTCGACGCCACCCACTCCGTGCAACTGCCGAGCGCCGGGGTGGGCATGTCGTCGGGGGAGCGGGAGATGGTGCCTTACCTGGCGAAAGCGGCCGTCGCCGCGGGCTGCGACGCCCTGTTCCTGGAAGTCCATCCGACGCCGGAGGAAGCCCTTTCCGACGGTCCGAACGCGTTGCGGCTCGACGACCTGGAGCCCTTGCTTCGTACCTGCCTGCGCATCCGGGAAGCCGTGGCGCCGGAGCCTGCCCGGGTCGGACGCGCGTGAGTACAGAAATCTTGATGGTCGAGCGGTTTTCGGCTCGATCGAGTTCGGACCTGGCTGGCGATTTCCGGGCGTTGCGAACTTTCGCGGGGCGACGACCGTAGAGGGAAGTGACTGGTCGCGTCCGGTCGCTGGTGCGGGCTGCGCTCCGGTTCCGGCCGCGTGGGGGAGCCGTCGAGGTCCGGATCGCGGCCTCCTGTTCGGGCAAGCCATCATCCAATCTGCATTCACGACCGTGAGGAACGACCCCGTGAGACGGCGATCACGTCCCTGGCTCGGCGGTGCGCTGGGGGTCCTGGGCCTGGTCCTGGGCACGACCCTGGTCGGCTGCGACAATGACCCTGGCCCGTTGAAGATCCCCGCCGAGAGTGGTGGGTCGGAGGAGAGCAGCGACTCGGTGAGCTACACGAGCGCCTTGTCGGCCGGTGGCGACCCGACCGTGGTGCTCAAGCAGGTCATCCAGCTCATCCAATCGGCGGCGACGAACCCCGGCGGCGAGAATTTCACGCTGGCGGCCGAGAGTCTCAACGACTACTTCGCCAATGCCCAGCCGCGCGACTTCGTCATGCCCGAGGATGAAGCGGCTTTCCTTTCCGAGCAACTCCTGCCGCCTGGTGCGCCGAAGACGCTCGCCAACCCGCGGTTCAGCGGCCAGCTTGACGGTCGCCACATCGAGGACTGCATGCTCTATCGCGGGGTCGCCACGGCGATCCTCCGCCATCACGGCAGCGATGCCGACGACGACCTGAGCCGAGCGCATCGCGTGTTTGACTGGGTTGTGCGGCAGGTCCAGCTCGTGCCGCCCGGGACGCTGGCGCCGCCGCCGGAGGTATTGAACCTCAACGGCCAGACCTTCCAGGCCCAGGCGCGGCCGTTCGATGCCTTGCTGCGGGGCTTTGCCACGGAGGTCAACCCGAGCTGGGCCGAGCGGAGTGCCATCTTCATCGTCCTCTGCCGGCAGATTGGACTCGATGCTGGCCTGATTGCCGTCGTGTCACCCGCGCCGGCTCCCGAGGCGGGGCAGGGGGGCTCGCCGCCCGAGACGGCCCCTGAAAGCAAGAACGACGCTCCGGCGGAAGCGAAGCCGGAGCCGACGGTGCTGCTCAAGTCCCTGGCCTGCGGCGTGCTCATCGACGGTCAGGTGTACCTCTTTGACTGCCGGATCGGGCTGCCGGTCCCGGGTCCCGATGGTCAGGGGGTCGCCACGCTCGAACAGGCCGCCAGCGACCCCGCGATCCTCGCGCGTCTGGACCTGCCCGAAGCGCCCTATCCGGTTGACTCCGAAGACCTGTCAGAAGGCCGGGTGCGGGTCCTGCTGGAGACGACGCTCGGGTCGCTCGCGCCGCGGATGAAGCTGCTTCAGGAGCGGCTGACGGGCGAGAACCGGATGGTCCTCTACCGCAACCCGGCCGAGGTCGCTCGCGCCTTCGAGGCGGCGGTCGGGTCGCGGCTGGAGTCGGTGAAACTCTGGGAGATGCCGCTGGAGGTCGAGTACCGCCTCTTCCACGACGGCCAGTTCACCACAGCGACGCTCCACACCCTCCGCCTCTTCGATCCCCGCTGGCCGCTCCTGCAGGCGCGGCTGGACCAGCTCCGTGGCGAGACCGAGACGGCGGTCAACCGTTTCGTGAGCTTCCGCTACGCCGAGGGACTGCTGGAGGCCGACGGCAAGACGCCGATCCCGCCGGAGGTGACTCAGATCTTGAACCTCTACGCCACCCAGTTCCTCGCCCTGCGCAGCTCGACCGCGGCTGGGACGACCAGGCCGAGTCGTTGTTCCTCCAGACGCTCAAGCTCTTTCCCGAGCCCGGTCCCGGCCAGCCGTATTTCAACATGTTCCGCTGGGGTGCGGGCGCAACCTCGGCCGGATTTACGAGGACGAAGGCCAGCCCTTGCTGGCCGTTCGCTGCTACAGCCAGGAGGACCCGACTTCCCAGGCGATCGGCAATCGCCTCCGGGCCCGTCCCTTGATCTGGGCCGACCCGTTCGTCCCGTCCGCCGACCTGCCGCCGCTCCCCTCGCCACCCTCGCCGATGCTGCCGTCCTCCCGACCCAGACCCGCCCCGGCGCCCTCAGCCAGTCGCGGGCCGGTGACCGGGCCGACGGCGTCGGTCGCCGGGCGGGGATGAGAGGGATGACCGATGGTCCCTGGTTGATGGAGAATCACGCAGGGACGTGTTGACCATCGACCCGGAAACCTTGGCCATCCGTCGTCCTGGAATCGGGACCTTGCAGCCGCGGCGGGGCGATTTCGCGATGCTTCGCAGTTGACCGTCGGGCCGGGTCCGGGGACCATCGCGGGTCGAGTTGGGTCAAGTCTTAGGGTGGTGGTTCCGGGATCGGGACGAGATATGAAGCGATTCGTGATCGTGGGCCTGGGCAACTTCGGGGCAAGCGTGGCCGAGTCGCTGCACGAGCGGGGCCACGAGGTGGTGGCGATGGACATCAGCCCGGAGTCGGTGGACCGGATCGCGCCGTTTGTCTCGCGAGCGGCCGTCGGCGATGGCCGGCAGATCAAGGCGCTGGAGCGGCTGGGAGCCAAGGGGGCCGACGCCGGGGTGGTGAGCACCGGCGACGACATCACGGCCAGCATCCTGGCCACGATGATGCTCCGCGACCTCGGGGTGAAGGAGATTTATGTGAAGGTCATCTCCCGGGACCACGCGCGGGTGATGGAGAAGGTCGGCGTCACCGAGACGATCTTTCCGGAGCGTGAGAGTGCTTTGCGTCTGGGCATGCGGATCGCCAGCCGGGGTATCCTGAATTACATCCGCCTCGGCGCCGCCTTCAGCATCCAGGAGATGGCCGTGCCCGAGCCCTGGATCGGTCGGAGCCTGCGGGCGTTGGAGCTACCGCGCAAGTACCGGATCTCGGTGATTGCCGTTCATGACGTCCTCCGCGACGAGATGATCCCGATCCCCGATCCGGATGCCCCCTTGAAGGACTCCGACACGTTGCTCGTTGCGGGCAAGGACGAGGACCTGGCGCGGGCGGCCACGGTGGCCTGAAGTGGGTTCGTCGGGTGCAGCCTGTCGATGACGCGGCAGGGGGCTTGGCAAGCGAGGTCCCGGGCCGATACGATACGCGGTCGCGTCGGCCGGCTCGGTCCAGATCTGGAGGAGTCGGTCGGGGTCGCTGACAGACGATCGCCGAATCGACCGGCGGCCGGTCGAGCGGGGGAACCGACATCCCGGGGCGAATCGCGGTGGGGTAGCCACGAAGCCGCGACGGGGCACCTTCGGCTCCGAGCCCGACAGCTAACCTCGCAGGCGTCCGAGGGGTTCTGTCCCGACGGCATGGGCCTTGCAGCCCGCGCCGACAACCGCCGGCCCGCGTCGGGCCGGCCCCCGCAGCGAGCCGCACGCGCCTTTCCCATTCCCGATGGGTGGACCGAACGACCAATGCACACGGGGGATCGTCCGCGCGAGCTGAAGTGGTATCACGCCGGCCCGATGCTCTTCGGCGACTGGGGGACCAGTCGGCTCTACGTCCTCGGCCTCGCCTTCGCCTTTCTGGGACGCTCGTCGTTCTGGTACATCGTGGCGATGTGCGTCCTGCTCATCGGTGTCGGCTGGTGTTATGAGATTATCTGCCGACTCTTTCCCGACGGCGGCGGCGTCTATTCGTCGGCCAAGCAGCGGTCGCAACTGCTGGCCGTCGTCGGCGGGCTCTTGCTGTGCGCCGATTATGTGGTGACAGCCTCGTTGTCGTGCCTCGACGCCTACCACTACCTCGGCGTGCAGGAATACCGCTTCCTCGGCTTCGGCCTGGATGCCGTCCTGGCGGCGGCGACCATCCTGCTCATCGGCGGCCTGAACTACTTCGGTCCGACGAAGACCGGCACGATCGCCATGTTCATCGCGCTGGCGACGATCGCATTGACGCTGGTCATCGCCATCTTCTGCATCCCGCACCTCGGCTCGGCGAAGCTGGAGTCGCCGCTCTCGCACGGGATCTTGAAGTCGTGGGTTGGGTTCACCGAGATCGTGCTGGCGCTCTCGGGCGTCGAGGCGATCGCGAACATGACCGGCATCATGGTCCAGCCGGTCGAGCAGACGGCGCGCAAGTCGATCCTGCCGGTGATGATCGAGATCGTCATCTTGAATATCGTTCTGGCCGCCGCGATGAACTCGCTGAGCGACTCGATCCTTTATCGGACCGGCGCCGACGGCTCGCTCGTGCCGGCGCACACCGGGGACATGCTCAAGGTGATCGCCACCCATTATGTTCATCCGACCTTCGCGGCGATCAGCTCGTTCGTCTTCGCGGCGCTTTTGCTCTCGGCGGTCAACACGGCGCTCTCGGACCTGGTCTCGATCCAGTTCATGCTCTCGCGCGACAAGGAACTTCCCCACCTCTTCTCCGGCCTGAACCGCTTCGGCATGCCGACCCTGCCGCTGGTCGTCGCCGCGATCATCCCGGCGGTGGTCCTGCTGCTGTTCCCCCAGGTGGAGAAGCTGGCCGACCTGTACGCCATCGGCGTCGTCGGCGCCATCGCGATCAACCTCGGCTCGACCTCGACGAACTCTGCCCAGCCGCTCAAAGCCTGGGAACGGGCCCTGATGCTGCTGATGACGACCGTCCTGATCGCCATCGAGGTCACGATCCTGATCTACAAGCCGCACGCCCGCGAGTTTGCCCTGATCGTGCTGGTCGTCGGCCTGGCGGGCCGGCTTTCCACGATCGCCGCGAACAAGTCCGTACCGCTCTCAGGCCGGTCCCGATTGGCCTACCTGACCTTCGCGGTCGTCTCGGTGGCGATCGTCTTCGGGCTGGCGTTCCTGCCGGGCGAGACCTGGCTGGCCTCCGGCCTGATGGCGGCGGCGGCGGTCGGGATCGGCTACGCCAGCTACCAGACGCAGCACTACCGCTCCGTGATCGTGATCCCCCACAAGCCCGGCACGCCCAAGCCGCCGCCCAAGATGCTCTTTGAGGGGGCGTACAAGCCGAAGGAGCGGATCATGGTCCCGACCACCGGCAACCCCCGGCTCCTCGAATTCGCCCTGCGCGAGTGCAAGAACCGCCAGGCCGAGCTGATACTCCTGTTCGTCCGCCACATCGCGTTTACCCCGATGGGACCCGTCGAGACGACCCGCTTCGAGGAGGACGACCAGGCCCTCGCCCTCTTCGACGACATCCGCCAGCGCGCCGTCAAGGCTGGCGTGCCCCTTCGTCTGCTGTACAGCGCCTCGCGCGACGTGCCCGACGCCATCCTCGACATGGCCGTCACCCACGGCGCCGACCTCGTCCTGCTCGGCACCAGCCGACGTGGTGCCCTCTGGCGGGCCATGAAGGGCGACGTGATCCAGGGGGTCGCCGAACACTTGCCCGAGCGTGTCGGGCTCCTGATCCACGCCTGAGCTGATCTGCGCGTCAGGAAATCGCCGCGACGTGAGTCGGCATGACCGCCGCCGGTCGGTGCTGCGGCTGCGGTCGCGGTCCGCGCTGCGGCTTCCCCGGAGTTGCCCCGAGCCGACGCCGCGCCCGTTCCGCCAGCACCAGCCCGGTCGCCAGGACCAGTTCGGTCCCGAACACACCGCCCCAGGACGCCGGCCTCGCCGTCAGACCCTCACTCGCTACCACGATCAGCGGCGGGATCAAACCGATCAGCAAGAGCAACGCACCTCGCAACTGTCGATCGCGCATGGCCGTTTTCCCTCACGACCGCGGACCTCCATGTCGCGGGAAACCCCTTCGTTTCCAGACCTGGGCAGCAATAGTCTGATAACCTACACGGACGGCACCCCGACCGCCAGGCGAAAACGCGAAAAAACTACAAATTCGCGTCCGTTTCCGGATCAATTAGACGTCTAATCATCCTGCCACGCTTGCGTGGTAGCCTGATTCGGCCGAATTCGGCCATCCGAGGCTCGAACTGGTTCCAGGTGAGGACGGTCAGGCAGGCGTCCTCCTGGAGGATCGCGACGAGGACCCGGCCCCGCTGGAGCGCCAGAGCGGCGACGGCGCCGTTATCGGGATTTCGGCCAAGCCGCCGCGTCCGCCTCAGGGCGGCCCGCAGTTCTGGCTCGGCCTGCTCGCGGAGGACGCCGTATCGCTCCATGAACCGCTCCAGGGCATGACGCGTCAAGCGGACGCCGCTGTAATCGCGCTGGCCCTTGGGGGCGGGGTCGTTGGGCATGGTCGATGGTCGGGGGTCGATGGTGGGGGCTGGGGTCGATGGCGGAAGGACGTAGCCTGATCCCAGGGTCATTCTAGGCGAAGCTCCTCGCTCTGGGAGTCTGGTCCCGGGCCTTCGGCCATCGACCCTCTGTCATCGACCCTCGCCTGCTCAGCGATCCGCGACCATCCCGGTGGCGGCCCACTCGACGCCCCGGCGGAGCCATTCCTGGAGCATGGGGTCGGAGAGAGCCTCGACGTCGTGGCCGAGGGCGTTGTGATAGACGCGGCCCTGGCCGTAGTGGTTGACCCAGATGACCGGCTCATCCTTGCCGGTGCCGCGGGGCTTGTCGGGGTCGGAGTAGGCGGTGGCGAGCACGACGGCGCCGGGGAGCATCTTGGAGTTCTGGTAAAGCTCGTCGATGACGTGGGTGAACTCCGAGGGAAGACCCTTCGAGATCGGGTTGTCGGCGTCGGTCTTCTTCACGGTGAAGACGTGCTTGGGGCCGTGGAAGCCCTGCTTGCGCCAGCCGCCGGAGATGAGCTTCTCGTACTCCTCCCAGTCGGGGAAGGCCGACGAGGCGAAGTGGTACACGACGAGCCCCTTGCCGCCGCGGACGGCGTCGAGGAGGGCCTGCTTGTTGGCGTCGGTCCACTTGGTGGCGTCGGTCGGCTTGCTCTCCTTGTAATTCAAAATATATGCATCATATCTCGCCAGATTCTCGGGGTTGAGATCCTTGGCCGGGGTGGTCGTGACATCGACCTTGATCCGGCCGCCCTTGGCGAGGAAGTCTTCCATCAGGCGGGTCGTGCCTTGCCAGTCGTGGCCGTGGTCGCCGGTGATGATCAGGACCTTGATCGGGGCCGGGTCGTCGGCCCGCGCGGCGGCGACCGGCGCGGCGAACAGGAGCGCGGCGAGGGCGAGGCGGAAGGGTCGCATGGGTGGTTCCTCCAGGGGATTGGTCCGCTTCGGGACCGTCGCGGGATTGTCGTGCGCGACATGGTAAGGCGGCGGAACCTCCGGAGGAAGGGGGCAGCCATTGGACGTCGCCGCCGCCGTGTGCTCGACTTGCCGGGGGGATCTGAGCCCGACCTGGGCGATTATTCTTGCCGATATTCCCCGGTCGGAGCGGAATAGACGTGCGCCCGCATTCGGATGGGGTCAGGATTCTGTGGGGGGCACGAAGTTTGGGGCCGCGGCCCGCCGGGCGCCCTCTGACGTTGCCCCGTGAGAAACAGTCAGCTATGCTTGCACGCTCTAGAGCTGGACGAGCCATGCCTGTCCTTCCGGCGATACTGGTCCTTCGATGATCATCGACGAACTCCTCGCTCAGATCGCCAGGCGTGAGCCGATGCGGTCTGAGGCAACACTCCAGGCGGATCTCCGGCAACTGGTCCTCACGGCGCCGTTTTCGCTTTCGGCCGAGGATGTCGTCACCGCGGACCTGGAAACCCCGGTCGGCGTCCGCAGGCGGATCGACATCGAGGTCGGAAGCTGTCTGATCGAGGTCAAGCGGGATCTCGCGGTCGGCGGCGTCCTGGAGGAGGCGAAGAAGCAGCTGGCCGACTACCTGGAGGCCCGCCAGAAGGAGACCGGCTGCCGCTACGTCGGCATCCTCACCGACGGCGCCGACTGGCGGTGCGTCTGCCGGCGCGGCGGAGACCGGCCGGCCGCGCGAGGTCTCGGCCTACCACCTCGCGACCCGGCCGGATGCCGAGTCGTTCCTGATCTGGCTGGAGGGCGTGCTGGCCACGGCCCGGGACGTCCCGGCGACCCCGAGGGAGATCCGGCGACGGCTGGGGGCGGGGAGTTCGGCCCACGACCTGGACCGCGCCACGCTGCTGGATCTCTACACGCGGCACCGCGACCATCCCGCCGTGCTGATGAAGCGGCGGCTCTGGGCCCGGCTGCTGACGACCGCCCTGGGCACCCAGTTCGAGGACAAGGACGAGCTGTTCGTCGAGCACACGTACCTCGTGAACACGGCCGAGGTCATCGCCCACGCGCTGGTCGGCTTCGACCTGGCGGCGATCGCGCCGGCGTCGCTGCTCAGCGGCGGCAAGTTCGAGGAGAGCGGCATCTCGGGCGTCGTCGAGGCGGACTTCTTCGACTGGGTCGTCCACGTCCCGGGCGGCGAGCCGTTCGTCCGGTCGCTGGCCCGCCGCGTGGGCCGCTTCCGCTGGCAGAAGGTCGGCGGCGATGTCCTGAAGGTGCTCTACGAGTCGGTCATCACGGCGGCGACCCGCAAGCGCCTGGGCGAGTATTACACGCCCGACTGGCTCGCCGAGCGGATCGTCGCGACCGCGATCGAGGAGCCGCTCAAAACCCGGATGCTCGACCCATCGTGCGGCTCGGGGAACCTTCCTCTTCCACGGGGTCCGGCGCTACCTCGCGGCGGCCGAGGCCGCGGGGATGCCGCTCCAGGCGGCGCTCTCGGGCCTGACGCGGCACGTGCTCGGCATGGACCTGCACCCGGTGGCCGTGACCCTGGCCCGGGTGACGTACCTGCTGGCCATCGGCCGCGATCGCCTCACGCACCCGGACCGGGGCCCGATCCAGGTGCCCGTCTTCCTGGGCGACGCGGTCCAGTGGCGGCGGGAGGCGCAAGACCTGTTCTCCGGTGGCAGCCTGGTCGTCGAGACCGACGACCGCAAGCAGCTCTTCGAGTCGGAACTCCGCTTCCCGGAGGAGCTGCTCGAAGACCCGGGGCGGTTCAACCAGCTCGTCGAGTCGATGACGAAGCTGGCGGGCAGCCGGAAGCCCGGGAGCGCCGTGCCGAAGCTCTCGGGTCTCTACCAGCGCCACGCGGTCTCCCCCGAGGCGCAGAGGACGCTGGACGCGACCTTCCGCACGCTCTGCGATCTGCACGACGAGGGCCGGGACCACATCTGGAGCTACGACGTTCGCAACCTGGCCCGGCCCTGGTGGCTCGCCCTGCCGCCGAACCGGGTCGATGTGCTGGTCGGGAACCCGCCCTGGCTGGCCTACCGGTTCATGACCGAGGCGATGCAGAAGGCGTTCCGCGCCTACAGCGACGAGCGCGGGCTCTGGCACGGGGCGAAGGTGGCTCCGCATCAGGACCTGTCCGGCCTGTTCCTGGTCCGCGCGGTCGAGCGCTACCTGAAGCCCGGCGGCCGGTTCGCCTTTGATGCCGAACGCGGCCGTCGATCGGGGGCAGTACCGGGGGCTGCGCACCGGGCGTTACAAGCGGCCGGAGTCGCACTGCCGATCCCGCTGTACGACCCGACCGACGACCTGCATGGCCGCCTCTCCGCCCGGGGGGCCGAGCTGGAGGCGGCCATCGGGGGGCTCGAACTCGACCCCGGGCGTCACTTCGCCGCCGTCCGGCGCAACATCCGCGGCGTCATCGCCGAGAGCGAGGCGGGCCGGGACGTGGAGGCGCTGGTCGAGGAGTTGCTGAGCTGAGCGGAGTCCTGTCGGGTGGTCCCGCGCCGTGGCGGTCGCCGCGGTCCTGGCGGCGACCGGCACGGGGACGGGGAGTCACGACGCCAGAGCGAGGCCCGGATCGGGCTCGATCCGGCTGGCGATGGCATCGGCGACGTTCCGGACCGGCTGCGTCCAGTGCTGCTCGGGGCTCTCTTCCAGCTCCTCGCAGACGACCGCTCGCAAGGTCGTCAGGCTCTCCCGCAGGACGCCCTGCCGCTGGCTCAACTCCGCCTCGACGCGAGCGACGATGTTGGCCTCGCGGAGCACCTCGGCCGTGATCCGGCGCTCGATGAGCGTGCGGACGTCCTCCTCACAGGCGGTCGGTGAGGACCTCGTCGGGCGGGATCACCTTGCCGCAGTAGGGCTCCATCTTGCGATCCAGCCAGGCGAGCAACTCGGGGGACGTCATGGCGTTCAGCTCGACACGGTGGCCCTGCAACCACTCCTGTTCCGCCTCATCGACGTAATCGGCCACCGGCAGCCGCTTGGTGCCGTCCCGCTTGACCTCCTCGATCTGGAGGCCCATCGCCCGGGCCTCCGCCGGCTCCAGGCCCAGGTTGATGATGCGGACCTTCCGGCCCGGCCGGGCCCTCGTGGCCTCCTGGAGGGCCTGGTAGATCAGCGTGCCGGACGCGTCGGCGTCATGGATGCAGAAGACGATCAGCTCCTCGCCGGTCTCGCCGAGCAGGTCGATCAGGTCGCGGGCCGCCCGCGAAGCGAACCCCTTGGACGTCATCAGGGCGAAGTCGTGCTTCTCGGGCCACTGCGCCGCCTTGAGGATCGGGAAGATGCCCTCCTTCTCGCAGTCCAGGACCTTGTTGAACGTGAAGGGGGGACGGCGGTACGACGCGACCTGCATCGTCCCGAGCCGGATCTCCTCGCCGGTATGAGGGTGGTAGACCGTGCCCCGTGGATCCCGGTACATGCCCGGGATGTCGCCGTGATCCGCCTCGTATTCGGTGATCACCTTGCCGAAGTAGCCGTACTCGGGCTGGACGTCGAGCGCCTCGATGACGAAGGGGCGGATCACGTAGAACAACTGACGGTGCGAGAAGCGATACACCCCCGAACCGCCCGCCTTGTCCACGGCCCGGTCCAGGTGCCTCAGGATGATGTCCTCGGCCGTCGGCCCCTTGGGCTCGGGATGCGCGGCCAACCGCCGCTTCGCCCGTCCGACCGCCTTCTCCAGGGCCTCGCTGATCGCCCGCAGGAACTTGGTCAGGTCGGGAGCCTTCCCGTCCGACGTGATCGGCATGTACGGCGTCTCGATGTTGAGGCGGGCCCGGATCGCGCACCGCCCGACCCGGAACTGGCGTTCCAGGCCGCAACCCGTCACGACGAGCCATTCCTTGTGATGGTAGGCCTCGGTGCGCGTGGTGATCGGCGTCCGATTGACGCAGACCTCGAAGTCCGCCTCGCCGTCGCTGACCTCGGCGAACGCCTCGACGACGAAGGGGACTTCGGCGTGATGCTGGCCCCGGGCGGCCTTGTGGTGGCAGATTCCCGTCACCCTGGCGTAGCCGCGCGGCCAGTCGCCGACGGCCTGTCCCAGGCAGCCGAGCCGCTCGGGCTTGACGACGCGGGCCTTCGCCCGGGCCGTGGCCAGGAGCTGGTCCGCCTCGTCCCGGCTCAGCTCCGAGGCGACCCGCTGCTTGAACGCGGCGGCGATCGCGCCGGCCTTCGGGCCCGAGCCGCCGTCGAACTTCTCGACCAGATCCCGGACGGTGATCCGGCCCGCCGCCTGGAGCAGCTCGTAGAACGATTCCGAGTCGTACCAGTGGGGCGAACTCTTCCCGCTATATCGCGATTCCCCGCCCCCCAGGGCGGCGGCCTGCCAGGCCCAGTCCAGGGTCGAGGAGGTGACCTTCAGCGCCGGCCCGAAGGTGACCTCGATACGCGTCCCCTCCAGGTCGCTCCGGCCGATCTGCTGCACGAGGGTCGTGCCGTCGTCCTGGGGCTGGAGCCAGAGCGTCCGGCCCTTCGTCCGGACCCGAAGTGATCCCCCCGAGGCCAGGACCGCGCCGGCGACCACGCGGAGGCCGTTCCCGAGGGCGCCGCGGGTCGGCAGCCGCCGGAGCTTGGTGGACCTGAGGGGCCGGCCGATCGAGAACAGCTCGGCGATCTCCTCATCGGTCCCCTCGATGCCCTCGCCGTCATCCTCGACCCAGAACCCGTTGTCGGGCAGGAGTCCGACGCGGCAGTCGGCCAGGGTATCGAGGGCGTTGTCCGCCAGCTCCTTCGCGACGAGGGCGGGCAGTTCGGCCACGGTCACGCCCGCCTTCTGGCTCAGGGTGGCCAGGGTGCGGAACAGCTTCCAGTCTTCACGCTCGAACATCTCCAAGTCCTTGCTGTCGGCCTCGACAAGTCGGCTTGCCCACCCGGCACCAGTTGCGGCGAAACTTCGGCAAGCCCGATCTCTCTATCTACACACCGAGTTTCACGGTCCCTGAATATTTTTGAGCGAGTCAGCAAGCTGACGGACGGGACTCTTTCGTCGAAACTTCGAACCGCTCCGGACCGGACAGGAAGCGGGGTCCGTCTGGATGAGAACGTGGCCGATCGTCGTGAAACCCGATTCGGCCACAAATTGTGGCGTTTCATGGACCTGGGGCCATGCGAGTCCCAGCCATTCGACTTGCGGCCACGGTCTGGCCACGCCGTCATCCGCGTCAGCCAGCTGGGGCGCACAAATCGCTCCGAACCCTCAAAGGGTCAAACGTCAACGCCCCCGATCCGCAAGCTCCACGACCTTTCTGGGCGTCGGCGACCCAGTGGCCGTTCTGCTTCCTATGGGGGTGAGGACTGCAACGACCCGAGGTCCGCCAGCGGATCGCCCTCGACCACGGTCAGGTCGGCGACCTTGACCGGCTCGACACTCCCCGACCAATCGGCGCAGTCCAGGGAGAGGGTGCCTTGCCATGTCGTGAGTACGAACGCCTCGGCTGGCGCCGATCTGCTTTCCACCAGCAATTCCAGCCCCGATGATATGCCCAGCAAGCTTCGGCGTTTCGGACCGACGCAGGCAGGAGGAGCGAAAGTCGATCCGCTAGCCCGGTATCCGTCCGGTGGACTTCACGGATTGGAGTATTGATGTAAGAGCCGCGTGCTCTGGGTCAGAGGACGCACCGCCGATTCGCCGGACCATCTCCTGGGATGTGAATGAGCTACGGTACGGGGGGACGGACCCATCCTGGACCTCCCCCCGTACATCGAACGCAAGAGAGGACTGTCGGTTTCGTCCATCAGTAAGTGTTGTCGCCGAAACCCCGGCCGGCCTCACCGCCGCCCCGCCCCTGACCTCCCCTGACGCGATTCCGGACGATCGTCGTGGCCGCGAGGCTCAGCGTCGAGCCACCATCGTTGAACAGCCCTCCGCCCAGTCCGTCTCCGCCGTCGGCCCGCGGGCCACCGGCTCCGCCCCGGGCGCGATTGCGGGTGATGGTGGTGTGGCTGATGGCGACCGAACCCGGCCCCGAGTAGGGAGAGCCGAGGCCGCCGATCGCGACGCCGCCGCCCAGTCCATCGCCGCCGGCGACCCCGTCGCGCCCGCGCCTCCGATCGCGGCGTTGCCGGTGATCCGGCTGTCCGCGACCGTGGCGGTCACGCCGCCCACGAAATTGTAGAAGAAGATGCCCCCACCGACGCCGAGGCTGCCCTTGCCGTCCACACCACCTCCCGCGCCACCGACGGCCCGGTTGAGCGTCAGCGTGCTGGACCGGATCGCGGCCGTACCCTGGTAAATCAGGAGGGCGCCGCCGTAAGCGTTGTCGGGGGCGTCGGACGGGGAGACCGCCGCGTCCGTGACCCGGTTGTCGTGGCCGCCGAGCGCCTGGTTGTGGCGGAAGTCGCTCCGGCTGACCGTCAGGTCCGCCCCGGCGGCGCCGAGGAGGGCGGTCAGGGAGCCGCTCATGATGGCGCCGCCGAGGGCGTGGCCGTTGTGCGACGGGCTCACGCTGTCGTCGCCGCCGACGGCCCGGTTGTCGAAGAACGAGCTGTCGGCGACGGTCAGGCTGGCATCGTTCAGGATCGCCCCGCCGCCGCCGATCGCGGCGAAGGCCCCCTGGCCGCGACTGCCGGCGAGGGCGAGGTTGCCCCGGAACTGGCTGCCCGCGATGTCGGCCCCACCGAAGTTGGCGAGACTCCCCCCGAGGGCATTGCCGGGGAAGGGGAAGAAGGGGAGGCGCGGAGGCGTCGGTGTCGTCGGCACCCAGGGCCGCGTTGTCGGCGAAGAGGCCGCCGGTGACGGTCAGCGTGCCGAAGTTCGCCAGGCCGCCGCCGACGGCACCGCCGGCGATGTTGAAGACGGCATTGACCGAAACGATCGCGGCGGGGTCGCCGACCGCCCGGTTCCCGATCAGCGTGACGCCATCGAGCGTCAGACGGCCCTGGTTGAGGATGCCGCCGCCCGTGCTGGGATAAGCTGGCGAGTGGCCGTCGGCGAGCCCGTCGGTGACGGACAGGCCGGAGACGGTCACGACGGCGCCGGCCTGGATGTCGAGGACGCGGCTGGCGTCGTGGCCGCTGACCGTCAGCCGGTTCGCGCCGGGGCCCTGGATGGTCAGGTTGTCGCTGATCGCCAACTCGCCGCCGGTGAGGATGATCTTATGGACGTTATTGGCGAAGACGATGGTATCCGCGCCGGGGGCGACGTTGGCGTCGAGGACGGCTTGCCGGAACGAACCGGGGCCGCTGTCGAGGCCGTTCCGCACCGTCAAGGTGCTGAGGAGCTTGCGGTCTTCGAGCGACTCGAGGCCGAGGACCACGGATCGTCGGGCGGCGAAAGGACGCCGCCGATGCTCGTCGCGGACGCGGCCCACGCGGCCGGGGCGTTGGAGAGGGAAGCGGAATCGCATGGTGAAAGTCTCGGTGGGAGGAAAGATCGAGATCCCCGGTTCTCGCGAGGTGCGTGCCGAGGCCCGGGCGATCACTTGCCCCTGGCGAAGGCAAGCTCGCCGTCGAACGTGATGTGGGCCGTGGTCAGCGAGGGGTCCGTCCAGACGCCTTCGAAGGTCCCGCCGCCGGTCGCTCCCCGGAATCGGCCCGTGCCGCCGGTGACGATGAACTCGCCCACGCTGCCCGTCGCCGTGAAGACGCCGAAAAGGGCCTGGTGGAGCAGGTCCCCGTTGGCTGCTCGCTTCGTGAGCGTGCCCGCGAACGTCCCGGTGGTGAGGTCCACGAGGTACTCCACCTCGCCCGTGAATCGGCCGAGGAGCGTCTCGTTGCCGGCCAGGCTGCCCCGGACGAGCAGCACGCCCGGCGAGACGAGCTGAGCGTCGAGCGTCGTGAAGTCGAAGCGGCCCTTGAAGGTCGCCGGATGCTCGGCCAGGGCCGTCGTCGCCGGGCCGGCCAGCACGCAGAGAAGAAGGCACATCAGGGGGCGTCGCATTCGGAGGGTCCTCGCTCTCAAAAGGGGGGGATGCCGGCCGCGACGGTCGCGGTCGGCGGGTGATGGCGGATTCGTGAAAGCCGGGCTCAACGCCCCTTCCTGAACTCGATCCAGCCCTCGCCGGCCCAGGCGTAGCCGACCGGGTCGGTGGCCCCGAGGACGAACGGCTCGCTCACGGCGATCATGACGAAGCTGCCGTCGATGACCTTCGCGAACCGGCCCGTCGAGAGCCCGATGACCGGGTTGAACTCGGCGACCCAGACCGCGACGACCTTGCCGCCGCTGACGGGGAAGACCTCGACCTGGCCCGCTTGCTGGGCTCCGTTGCTGGTGTCGCCATAGGTGAAGGCCAGCTCGTCCCCGTTGGCGGCGGTGAACACGAAGGGCGTCGCGCTGGAGAACTCGCCCGTGGTGGGAGTGGTGAACGCCAGGAGTTGATAAAACCCCTCGCCGTAGTACCGTCCCAGTTCCGTCGCCTGGCCGACCGCCCAGTGATAGCCCGGCGTGAGCGGAGTGATCGGGATGCCGTGCGGGACCAGGCCGGCGCCGACGACCTTGAACGGTTTGACCTGCGCGTCCGCCCGGCCCGTCGCGAGGGCCAGGGCGAGGGTGCCGATGCTGAGCGTGGCGAGGAGTGGTTTGCGGGACATGCTGCCTCCTTCGGGGTTGGCCGAATGCAAAGGGGGGGGGACCGACTCCGACGCGCTGGGCCGGCTGACCGTGCCGTCGCCCGTCGGGTTGTGTCGGTGGTCAAGCTCGATGGCAAAGGAGCGCGTGGCGAGCCTGCTCCGTCGCGAGACGCGTTGATCGCCGGTGGGAATCCTGCGAGGCGATCCCCGGCGTTACAGACGATTTTCAAATCGGACAATGATGGATGCCAGGCCCGGAATCCGGCGGTGCGCCCCTGGGAAGAACCGCGCGGCGGTCGGTAACATCGAGGGCCGGGTTGCAGGATCTCTCCGGGAGGGTCCGCGGCGATGCTGGGTGACGATCCCGAGACCGAGGTCCGGCTGAGGCGAGCGGCCGAGGGCGACGAACAGGCCCTCCACTGGCTGCTGGAGCGCCATCGCGGCCGGCTCCGTCGGATGATCGCGGTCCGGCTCGACGGCCGGCTCGCGTCGCGGCTCGACCCCTCGGACGTGGTGCAGGAGACCTTGATCGACGCCGCCCGGAAGTTCGCCAATTACGTCCAGACGCCGCCCTTGCCGTTCTACCCCTGGCTGCATCGCCTCGCCGCCGAGCGGCTGGCGCAGGCCCATCGGTTCCACCTGCGCACCCTGCGACGGGAGGCGGGCCGGGAGCAGGCCGGCGGCCCGCCCCGGGCCGACCCCACGGCCTTCCGGCTCGCCGAACAGCTCGCGGCCAGCGGGACCAGTCCGAGCAGGCACCTGATCCGGGAAGAGGAGCGTCAGGCGATGTGGCGGGCTCGGCACCCTGTCCGACCAGGACCGCGAGGTCCTGGTGATGCGCTACCTGGACCAGCTCTCGTTCGCCGAGATCGGCGCCATCCTCGCGATCCACGAGAACGCGGCGCGGGTCCGGCACTTCCGCGCCTTGCAGCGGATCAACCTCCTCCTCGACGCCTCGAACGAGGGCCCCGAGGCATGAGCGACGGACGCGGCGAGTCTCCTTCCGACACAAACGCGGACGCCGCCCTCGCGGCCTGGGTCGCCGAGCTGGCGGAGCGGCTCGAAGGGGGCGAGCCGGTGGACCTGGACGCGATCGCCGAGGCCCACCCGGAAGGCGCGGAGGAACTCCGCCGGCTCCTGCCCACGATCCGGCGCATGGCCTCGTTCGGGGAGGCGGTCCGCCACAGCCCCGATCCGAACGAGGCGCCCGGCCGGTCGCCTGCCGAGGCCGGCCTGGGCACGCTCGGGGACTTCCGCCTGCTCCGCGAGGTGGGCCGGGGCGGCATGGGGATCGTGTACGAGGCCGAGCAGATCTCGCTCCGACGCCGGGTCGCCCTGAAGATCCTGCCCCTGGCCGGGGCGCTCGACCCGAGGCACCACCAGCGGTTCCTCCTGGAGGCGCGGGCCGCGGCCTGCCTGCACCACAACCACATCGTCCCGGTGCATGCCGTGGGCTCGGAGCGGGGGGTGCCCTACTACGCCATGCAGTTCATCGACGGTTACACACTCGCTCAGGTCCTCCGCGAGCTTCGTGGACACGAGGAAGACGGCCTTGACCCCGGCTCGCTCGCGGCCTCCGCGATGGCGACGGCACGGACGATGACATGGGCCGGCGAGCCTTCGCTCCCGGCGACGGTCGCGACCGGGACCTCGCCCGGGGCGTCGAACCGCGATCGACGCTACATCCGCGCCGTCGCCGAGCAAGGGCGGCGGGTCGCCGAGGCCCTCGATCACGCCCACAGCCGGGGCGTGCTCCACCGGGACATCAAGCCCGCCAACCTGATGCTCGACCTGGCCGGCCACCTCTGGGTCACGGACTTCGGCCTGGCGCAGATCCAGGGGGATAGCCACCTGACCCTCACCGGCGACGTCGTCGGCACCCTCCGCTACATGAGCCCCGAGCAGACGATGGCTCGTCGCGGCCTGATCGACGGCCGGACGGACATCTACTCGCTGGGCGCGACCCTCTACGAGCTGCTGACCCTCCGGCCCGTCTTCGACGGCGGCGACCGCAGCGAGATCCTCCGCAAGATCGCCCAGGACGAGCCGACCCCGCTCCGCAAGCTCAACGCGGCCGTGCCCCGCGACCTGGAGACGATCGTCCACAAGACTCTGGCCAAGGAACCGTCCGACCGCTACGCGACGGCCCGCGAGCTGGCGGACGACCTGGGCCGGTTCCTCGACGCCCGGCCGATCGCCGCCCGGCCGCCGGGGCGGCTGGAGCGGCTCGGGAAATGGGCGCGACGCAACCGGGCCCTGGTGGTCTCGGTCGCGCTGTTCGCGGTCCTGGCCCTGGTCGCCCTCGCCGGGGCCTTGATCTGGTCGAACAACTGGCTGAGCCACCACAACGAACGGCTCCGGATCGAGCGCGATCGGGCCAGGAAACTCTCCGGGCAACTGAAGGACCAGCGCGACCTGGCCGAAGAGCGCCGGCGGATCGCCGACCGCCACCTCCACGCCTTCCGCCTCCGGCAGGCGGCCGACGAGCTCCGGGCCCGCCGCTTCGAGGAGGCGCAGCAGATCCTCCGCAACGGTCGCCCCGGACCCGGCGAGGACGACCCGCGCGAGTTCGCCTGGCATTACCTCTGGCGGGAATCGCGGAAGGAGGTGGCCGTGCTGTCGGAGCGGACCGAGCAGGTCGTGATGCTCGCCCTCTCGCCCGACGGGCGAACGCTGGCGACCGGCGACCGAGACGGGACGATCCGCCTGCGCGACCCGGAGACAGGCCGGGTGGCCATGACCTTGCGAGGCCACGAGTGGGGCCTCTCTCACCTCGCCTTCTCACCCGATGGCCGCCGGCTCGCTTCCGTCGGGCTGCATACCCTCTCGCCGCCCCTGAGGGGTGAAGCCCTGCTCTGGGAGATCGATTCGGGGCGGCTCCTGGCGCGGCTGGAGGGATTCTCGGATCGGGATGTGGACCACATCGCCTTTGACGCTCGGGGGGAACGCCTCTGGGCGGACTCCTGGGACGAGGGCGGGCACAGGCGGCTGGGCTCCTGGGATGTGAGCACCGATCCCGCTCACCCCCGGCTGACGTGGAGCCGGCTCACCGAGGAGGCCAGGCGACCTCGCGCCGGTGATGGCCCGATCGCGGCCCTCGAAGGGACCGCTTTCGGGTTCCGCCTTCACGATCTTGAGAACGCAGTGCGACTGGGGTGGACCGGGGCGATCGACCGCGATCAATTCGCGGCCAGCTCGCCGGACGGCCGGCTCCTCGGGGTGGGCGCCGGGCACTGGAATGTCGTCTGGGAGGTCACGACCGGTCGGGAGCGAGCCCGGTACGTCAGCCCGCCCGAGCCGTGCCTCACCGCGATCCGGTTCAGCCCCGACAACCGCTATCTTGCGATCGAATTCTGCGGCGGCCGACTCGACATCCTCGACCTCCGAACCGGCGCCGTCCGGACGATCCCTCCGGCCGTGATCGATCCCCGACCGTCCCAATCCCTCGCCTTCTCGCCCGACAGCCGCTTTCTGGCCTGGAACGTCTCGAAGCAGGGCAGTCCTCAACCCACGAAGGTCTGGCAGCTCGACCCTTGGGGCGAGGTCGCTTCCTATCCCGGGGCGCTCGGGTTTGCCTACCCGCTGCTGTTCACGAGCGATGGGCGGTCGCTCATCGTCTGTGTCAACTATGCCGCCGTCCGCTGGGATTTCCTCCCGACCCCGGAGCCGGGCCAGCCCGAGGGTCACGGGGATGAGTCCTGGGCCGCGGTCTTTTCGAGCGATGGCCGCCTGCTGGCGACGGGGAGCGACGACACCGACGATCCCCGGACGCTCAAGGTCTGGGACGCGGCCACGGGCCGGCTCCTGCGCGGCTGGAAGGCCCACGAGGCCACCACCGCCGCGCTGGCGTTCCAGCCCGGGGGCCGCCTCCTCGCGTCGGCCGGCCTGCTGCCGAGGGAGAACCTCCGCCTCTGGGATGCCGACACGGGCCGCCTGCTCGCGACGCTCGACGGCCACACGGACCGGGTCCGCACCGTCGCCTTCAGCCCGGATGGCCGGCTGCTCGCCTCCGCCGGCTCCGACCGCACCATCCGACTCTGGGACGTGGCCACGCGACGCGGCCTGCGGACGCTCGACGGCCATTCGGACACGGTCCAGCAGGTGGACTTCAGTCCCGACGGCCGCACGCTGGCCTCGGTCAGCGCCGACCGCACGGTGCGACTCTGGGACGTCGCGCGGGCGGAGGAGATCTGGTCCTCGCGGGGGGCCGTGAAGGTCGCGGCGTTGGCCTTCGCACCCGACGGTCGCACCCTCTTCTGGGCCCACGAGGACGGCGTGATCCAGGGTTGGGACCTGGCCCGGCAGCGACCGCTCGCGCCGCTGCACAGCGAGCACGGCGACGAGCTGCTTTGCCTCGCCTTCTCTCCCGACGGCCGGACCCTCGCCGCGGCCGGCAAGTCGGGGACCGTCCACCTCTGGGACCCGATCGTCGGTCAGGAGATTCTGACCCTGGAAGGCCACCCCTGCCAGGTCAACGCCCTGGCCTTCTCGCCCGATGGTTCGGCGCTGGCGGCGTGCTGGCACGACGGGACCGTCCGGCTGATGCGGTCCCGCTAGCGCCCGGCATCGTTCCGGGCGATCCGGCATCAGATCGGCCAGAGCCGCTTACGGGCGACGGTGATCGACTGCTCGCCGACCAAGGGGAGTTCATAACGGATCTCCAGGTAAGCGTCGATGACTGGATCGCCGGTATTGGTGAAGGGGTTGTTGGCGTCGATCTGATCGATCCGGATGACGCCCTGGGCATCCTGACCCTCCAGACCCAGCCAGAGCTTGCCCTCCAGGCGGCCGTCCTGGCCCAGGTTGGATACCTCCGGGACGCCGGCGAAGACGCCGATGAGGGAGTCGAGCCCGATGAGCACGACCGCGGGGTTGCCGTTGGGGTCGGTCAGGCCGGCGTGGACGCTGAAGCCGTCCAGTAGGTCGCCGGTCGTGAAGCCCCGCGTGTCGAACCCGATGGAGATCCCCGTTTGGACGCTCAGTGTGATCTTTGCATCCACATAGATTACGCCGGGGACGACGTAGCCGATCTCCTCGTGAGTCAGGCTCAGGTCGAGGTTCGGGACCGTCCAGGAGATCAGCGGCACGGGCACGTCGGGGTTCACGAGAAGGTTGAGGAGCGAAATCGGGTTGTCGAGGAACGGGAAGCCCACGCCGACCGAGTCGAGGCTCCGGAACGTGCTCGAAAGGAGACGCATCTCCCCATCCGGGTCCTGCGACTGGGTGACGCTGAAGGCCGCCGGCGAGGAGCCGTTCCAGGCACCGGCCCGCAGGTCGGTGTCGATCCGGAAGCTGCCGAGGTCGAGGAGGCCCTCGAATCCGTTCACCGACAGATTGTTGATGGTCTGGATGGCGTGCAGGAATCGATCCTGGCTGGGACTGTGGAAGTACTCGGCGATCAGGTCCTCGAACGTGATGGAGTATCCAGCCACTTCCGACAGGATGGGGACGTCGGTCAACAGGAAATCCACGACCGGCTGAAGCCCCTGCGTAACCCCCTGGAGCTTCGAGAGGACGGGCGCGAGCATGCTGTCGAAATAGGAGCCGAGGTCGAGCCGGAAGGTGTCGAATGCAATCGTCGGGGCGTCCCCGAACGCCCCCGGCGCGGATGGGTCGGCGCCGTTGAAGTCCCAGTCGATGTTGAAGTTGCTGGAGAACTTCGGGTTGATGAACAGGCCGTCACCGAAGCTCGCGGAGAGGACCGTGTTGACGTCGGCCCGGCCGGCGAGGCTCGTCTGGCTGGAGGCGTGGCCCGAGGCGTCCACCGAGAAGTTGACTCGGTAATCCCCGGTGAACGAGGAGGGGTTCGCCGGATTGTCCTTCAACTCGATCTTGAGCACGCCGAGCTTGCCCACGGCGTCGAAGCCCGGCAGTGAGGCGCCGAGGAGGATGTCCAGGTGCGAATCGGGCAGGGATACGGCGGGCGTGCCACCGGCGGTCTGAGACACGGCCAGATTGAGCTGCACGTCGAACCCGAAGGTGGTCTTCACCCCGCCCGCCGTGTTGAGGTGCAGCGGGAGGCCCGGCAGCGCCAGGTCCAGGTCGGTCGAGCCGGCGTCGGCCGAGGCGTTGCGGTGCAGGTGGAGCGAGATCGTGAGGGTGCCGCCCGTATCGTTGACGGTGATGTCCGAAGGCGTGACGGGGTAGCCGAGTCCGAGCTCGCTCACCAGCAGGTTCCGCCGTTCGGCCCGAGGGCATCGAAGATGGCCGACTGGATCGTCTGGACGTGGACGCCGCCGATCGCGTCGGCGAGCGATGTCTGGAAGCTCTGGAGGAGGCGATCCAGGTAGGCCGAGCCCGACGGCGTGCCGAGGAACGGGATGGCCTTCGCGCCGATCTGGCCCGAGGCGACGGAGGCGAACCCGGCCAGCGCGGGGCCGAGAGCGGCGGCGAGCGTCTCGAAGGTGTCGTCGGTGCTCACGAACACGCCGGCGGGCAGGCTGGAGACGTTAAGCCCGCGGTTGTTGATGGTCCGCAGGCTCGTGAACGAGTTGCCCCCGGCGAGGTTGAGGCGCCCGTCCGTGGCCACCTGGGTGAGCCCCGTGCCGCCCATCGAGCCGCCCGACCACGTCAGCGTGCCGTGGATCGTCAGGTCGGCCGGCCCCCCGAGCTGTCCGCTCTCCAGCGTCAGGTTCGCGGCCGAGACGGGTCCGTCGATGTTCAAGGTCCCACCGCGGATTGCGGCCTCGCCGGCGCCCGTGATCGCGGTGCCGTCGCCGAGCGAGAAGACTGGGACTAGGGGACTGCCGACGACCGGCGAGAATTCGAGAGTGGCCCCGGCGCCGATGCTGAAACTCCCGGTGCTCGAACCCATTTCGATCGCCAACGTGCCGGCCAGGATCGAGACTGAGCCCGAGTTGTTGAAGACGCTGGACGACCGGGCCGTCCCGGCCCCCGCGGACTTGATCAGCGTACCCTCGTTGAGGAAGGAGCCCTGCCAGTTGAACGAGCCGTCAGTCGCAAGCTCGAACAGGCCGCCAGGCTGGTTCTCAATGGTTCCGCTGGAACCGAGCACGTCGAACTGGGGGCCCGACCAGGTCCAGTGCCCCTGGTTGGTCGCCGTGTCGAAGTCGAGTCGGAGGGGGCCGACACCCGACCAGTTCAGGGACCCCCGATTCGCCAGGACCTCGCCGCCGCCGAAGAACGAGAGCGCTCCGGAACCGGCCCGGTTCAGGGTCCCCTCGTTCGTGAGCGAGGAATAGGCGAAGGTCGCCGAGCCAGCGTCGGCAAACGTCAAAAGCCCGGTGTTGCGGAGGCTGGCGCCCTCCTTCAGCGACATGAACCCGGCGTTTGTCACGACGCCGTCGCCCGAGACGATCAGGTTCGTGTCATCGACAACGACGCTCCCCCCGACCGACATCGAGCCGGTGGCGTTGACCGTCCCGGGGCCGTTCATGGCGCCGCCGTTCCACGTCAACTCGGCGACGCTGAGCGTCCCGGGCCCGCTGACGACGCCCGAGTCGAACAGGATGTAGGTCGCCGTGACTGAGCCCTGGATGGCCACTGTCGCACCGTCGATCTTCACCGTGCCGGCGCCGGTCAGCGACGTGCCGTCGTTCATGGTGTCATCGCCGCTCGGGAGGAGCAGGTTCGCGCCCGCAGCGACGTTGAAGTTCGCACCCTGGCCGCTGGAACCGGATCGCGACAGCGAGAGGGTGCCCGACTCGACGGTGATCGTACCACTATTGGTCCAGGGCACGTCGATCACCAGGGTACGGGCCGACCCCTGCTTGAGGAATGTGCCCTCGTTGTGGAACGAGGGCACACGGGAGCCGACGGAGTCGCCGTAGGTGATCGACTGGTCCCCCGTCGCCGTCAAGGTTCCCGAAGCCAGGTTGTCGATTTTCGCATTGTCCGAGAGGGTCAGCGATCCCGAGCCGCTCCAGGTCCATTCGCCGTCGTTGAGCCATTGGGAGCCCGAGAGCCAGATCGCCCCAAGGCCATTCCAGGTCAGGCTCCCTGTATTGATCAAATTGCCAGCGTAGTAGGCATCGAGTTCGCCTGTACCCACCAGGTTCACGGTGCCGGAATTGGTCCATAGGTCGCCGACCGTGATCGCGCCCGTCCCCGCCATGTTGATCGTGCCGGAATTGGTCCAGGGACCGAAGACCTGGAGGGGTGCGGGGCCGTCCACGGTGAGTTGATTCGAATTGTTCCAGGCCGAGCTGGCCAGATAGACGAGGCCACTGCCGCTCAGCGTCATGCTCCCCGTATTGGTCCAGGTGGATTGCTCGAACTGGAGCCCACCCGTCCCCTCCCAGGTAAAAATTCCCGAGTTGTTCCAGGCCCCCCCCGAGGACACCTTGGTCAGCCCCGCCGTCGTCAGGTCGAAGCTCCCCTGCGTGTTCAGGGTGCGGCCAATGACGTCGCGTTCGACGTTTCCAGGAAGGCTCAAGACCCCGGTGACCGTCGTCTGCCCGGTCCCCGTCATGGGTCCGGTGACCCAGATCAGGTCCGTGACCGTGAGCGATCCGCCGCCCGTCAGGAGGCCGCTGTCGAATTCCAACTTCGACGCCGTGACCGATGGTCCATCAATGCGAATCGTGGCACCCTGGATGAAGACCCCGTCGCCGAAGATGGACGTCGCCCCTCCCATCACGTAGGTGATGTTCGCGGGGAAGATGAGCTTCCCTCCGCCCGAGGTGCCGAATGCCGACGAGTCCGTGCTCGTCCCCCCACCGTCGAATTGGAGTGTTCCCGAGGCGACCTCGACGCGGCCGGCGCCGGCCTGGTTGAACACCACGGGGGAGCTGTAGGAGTAGGCCACACCCACCTCGCTCGTGCCCGGGCCGCCGGTCTTGCTGAAGACGCCGTAGTTGGTGATCGTGCCGCCCGAGGGGCTGCCGACGTAGCCGTAGATCGAGCAGTCGGTGGTGATCGCGAACGAGGCCCCCGGCTCGTTGACCAGGGTGCCCCCGGACACGAAGAACAGGCCGGGATAGTAGGAGTAAGGGCCGTTGGGGGTATCGGCGAAGGTGGCGACGCCGGAGTTGCGCAGCGTGCGTTGCGTCAATACCTGTTCATAGCCGGAGATGGCCAGCGTGCCCTGAACGACGGTGACGCCGACGCCCGACATCGTCCCACCCGTCCAGGTGAGGTTCGTGATCGACACCGTGCCCGGGCCGGTCAGGGTGCCGTCGCTGATCGCAGCCGAGGCGGACGAGGCGGCGGCGTCGAAGGCCGCCGTCCCACCATCGATCAGGGTCGTGCCGGTAACACCGTAGGTGCCGTCGATCGTCACGGTCCCCGCGCGGAACTCGACCTTGCCAGCGCCGGAAATCCCGGAGGTGGCCGTGACGGCGAAGGTGCCCCCGCCGAAGCCGAGCGTGGTGTTGGGGTCGGCGACCAGCGTGCCGGTGCCGCCGAGCGTCCCGCCGCCATCGAAGACCAGCTTGCCCGAGGCCACCTCGACGCGGCCGGCGCCGGCCTGGTTGAACACCACGGGGGAGCTGTAGGAGTAGGCCACACCCACCTCGCTCGTGCCCGGGCCGCCGGTCTTGCTGAAGACGCCGTAGTTGGTGATCGTGCCGCCCGAGGGGCTGCCGACGTAGCCGTAGATCGAGCAGTCGGTGGTGATCGCGAACGAGGCCCCCGGCTCGTTGACCAGGGTGCCCCCGGACACGAAGAACAGGCCGGGATAGTAGGAGTAAGGCCCGTTGGGGGTGTCGGCGAAGGTGGCGACGCCGGAGTTGCGCAGCGTGCGTTGCGTCAACACCTGTTCATAGCCGGAGATGGCCAGCGTGCCCGAACGCCACGGTCGTGCGCCGGTCCCGACATCGTCCCGCCCGTCCAGGTCATGGCGTTGGAGACGGTGAAGGAGCCCGGACCGGTCAACACGCCGACGCTAATCGCAGCCGAGGCGGACGACGCATCCCCGTCGAAGGCCGCCGTCCCACCATCGATCAGGGTCGTGCCGGTAACACCGTAGGTGCCGTCGATCGTCACGGTCCCCGCGCGGAACTCGACATCGCCGGCCCCGGCGATCCCGCTGGTCGCGGCGACCTGCGAACGTGCCCTCCGCCGAAGCCGAGCGTGGTGTTGGGGTCGGCGACCAGCGTGCCGGTGCCGCCGAGCGTCCCGCCGCCATCGAAGACCAGCTTGCCCGAGGCGACCTCGACGCGGCCGGCGCCGGCCTGGTTGAACACCACGGGGGAGCTGTAGGAGTAGGCCACACCCACCTCGCTCGTGCCCGGGCCGCCGGTCTTGCTGAAGACGCCGTAGTTGGTGATCGTGCCGCCCGAGGGGCTGCCGACGTAGCCGTAGATCGAGCAGTCGGTGGTGATCGCGAACGAGGCCCCCGGCTCGTTGACCAGGGTGCCCCCGGACACGAAGAACAGGCCGGGATAGTAGGAGTAAGGGCCGTTGGGGGTATCGGCGAAGGTGGCGACGCCGGAGTTGCGCAGCGTGCGTTGCGTCGATACCTGTTCATAGCCGGAGATGGCCAGCGTGCCCTGAACGACGGTGACGCCGACGCCCGACATCGTCCCACCCGTCCAGGTGAGGTTCGTGATCGACACCGTGCCCGGGCCGGTCAGGGTGCCGTCGCTGATCGCAGCCGAGGCGGACGAGGCGGCGGCGTCGAAGGCCGCCGTCCCACCATCGATCAGGGTCGTGCCGGTAACACCGTAGGTGCCGTCGATCGTCACGGTCCCCGCGCGGAACTCGACCTTGCCAGCGCCGGAAATCCCGGAGGTGGCCGTGACGGCGAAGGTGCCCCCGCCGAAGCCGAGCGTGGTGTTGGGGTCGGCGACCAGCGTGCCGGTGCCGCCGAGCGTCCCGCCGCCATCGAAGACCAGCTTGCCCGAGGCGACCTCGACGCGGCCGGCGCCGGCCTGGTTGAACACCACGGGGGAGCTGTAGGAGTAGGCCACACCCACCTCGCTCGTGCCCGGGCCGCCGGTCTTGCTGAAGACGCCGTAGTTGGTGATCGTGCCGCCCGAGGGGCTGCCGACGTAGCCGTAGATCGAGCAGTCGGTGGTGATCGCGAACGAGGCCCCCGGCTCGTTGACCAGGGTGCCCCCGGACACGAAGAACAGGCCGGGATAGTAGGAGTAAGGGCCGTTGGGGGTATCGGCGAAGGTGGCGACGCCGGAGTTGCGCAGCGTGCGTTGCGTCAATACCTGTTCATAGCCGGAGATGGCCAGCGTGCCCTGAACGACGGTGACGCCGACGCCCGACATCGTCCCACCCGTCCAGGTGAGGTTCGTGATCGACACCGTGCCCGGGCCGGTCAGGGTGCCGTCGCTGATCGCAGCCGAGGCGGACGAGGCGGCGGCGTCGAAGGCCGCCGTCCCACCATCGATCAGGGTCGTGCCGGTAACACCGTAGGTGCCGTCGATCGTCACGGTCCCCGCGCGGAACTCGACCTTGCCAGCGCCGGAAATCCCGGAGGTGGCCGTGACGGCGAAGGTGCCCCCGCCGAAGCCGAGCGTGGTGTTGGGGTCGGCGACCAGCGTGCCGGTGCCGCCGAGCGTCCCGCCGCCATCGAAGACCAGCTTGCCCGAGGCCACCTCGACGCGGCCGGCGCCGGCCTGGTTGAACACCACGGGGGAGCTGTAGGAGTAGGCCACACCCACCTCGCTCGTGCCCGGGCCGCCGGTCTTGCTGAAGACGCCGTAGTTGGTGATCGTGCCGCCCGAGGGGCTGCCGACGTAGCCGTAGATCGAGCAGTCGGTGGTGATCGCGAACGAGGCCCCCGGCTCGTTGACCAGGGTGCCCCCGGACACGAAGAACAGGCCGGGATAGTAGGAGTAAGGCCCGTTGGGGGTGTCGGCGAAGGTGGCGACGCCGGAGTTGCGCAGCGTGCGTTGCGTCAACACCTGTTCATAGCCGGAGATGGCCAGCGTGCCCAGCGCCACGGTCGTGCCCGGTCCCGACATCGTCCCGCCCGTCCAGGTCATGGCGTTGGAGACGGTGAAGGAGCCCGGACCGGTCAACACGCCGACGCTAATCGCAGCCGAGGCGGACGACGCATCCCCGTCGAAGGCCGCCGTCCCACCATCGATCAGGGTCGTGCCGGTAACACCGTAGGTGCCGTCGATCGTCACGGTCCCCGCGCGGAACTCGACATCCCCGGCCCCGGCGATCCCGCTGGTCGCGGCGACCTGGAACGTCCCTCCGCCGAAGCCGAGCGTGGTGTTGGGGTCGGCGACCAGCGTGCCGGTGCCGCCGAGCGTCCCGCCGCCATCGAAGACCAGCTTGCCCGAGGCGACCTCGACGCGGCCGGCGCCGGCCTGGTTGAACACCACGGGGGAGCTGTAGGAGTAGGCCACACCCACCTCGCTCGTGCCCGGGCCGCCGGTCTTGCTGAAGACGCCGTAGTTGGTGATCGTGCCGCCCGAGGGGCTGCCGACGTAGCCGTAGATCGAGCAGTCGGTGGTGATCGCGAACGAGGCCCCCGGCTCGTTGACCAGGGTGCCCCCGGACACGAAGAACAGGCCGGGATAGTAGGAGTAAGGGCCGTTGGGGGTATCGGCGAAGGTGGCGACGCCGGAGTTGCGCAGCGTGCGTTGCGTCAATACCTGTTCATAGCCGGAGATGGCCAGCGTGCCCTGAACGACGGTGACGCCGACGCCCGACATCGTCCCACCCGTCCAGGTGAGGTTCGTGATCGACACCGTGCCCGGGCCGGTCAGGGTGCCGTCGCTGATCGCAGCCGAGGCGGACGAGGCGGCGGCGTCGAAGGCCGCCGTCCCACCATCGATCAGGGTCGTGCCGGTAACACCGTAGGTGCCGTCGATCGTCACGGTCCCCGCGCGGAACTCGACCTTGCCAGCGCCGGAAATCCCGGAGGTGGCCGTGACGGCGAAGGTGCCCCCGCCGAAGCCGAGCGTGGTGTTGGGGTCGGCGACCAGCGTGCCGGTGCCGCCGAGCGTCCCGCCGCCATCGAAGACCAGCTTGCCCGAGGCCACCTCGACGCGGCCGGCGCCGGCCTGGTTGAACACCACGGGGGAGCTGTAGGAGTAGGCCACACCCACCTCGCTCGTGCCCGGGCCGCCGGTCTTGCTGAAGACGCCGTAGTTGGTGATCGTGCCGCCCGAGGGGCTGCCGACGTAGCCGTAGATCGAGCAGTCGGTGGTGATCGCGAACGAGGCCCCCGGCTCGTTGACCAGGGTGCCCCCGGACACGAAGAACAGGCCGGGATAGTAGGAGTAAGGCCCGTTGGGGGTGTCGGCGAAGGTGGCGACGCCGGAGTTGCGCAGCGTGCGTTGCGTCAACACCTGTTCATAGCCGGAGATGGCCAGCGTGCCCAGCGCCACGGTCGTGCCCGGTCCCGACATCGTCCCACCCGTCCAGGTGAGGTTCGTGATCGACACCGTGCCCGGGCCGGTGATCGTCCCGCTGTCCATCGTGACGTTGGAGACGGAGGCGGACCCCGACACCGTGACCGTGGCATTGTTGGTGATCGATGTCATGCCGGCCCCGGTGATGGCGCCCGCATTGAGGGCGACCCTGTCGCAGTAGAAGGTGACGGCGGACCCCGAGGCCAGGGCCATCGAGCCGCCGAGGGTCACGTCGGCCGAGAACCACAGGGAGCCAATCTCGACGGAGCTCGCCCCTGTGTTGGTGAAGGGCACCGCGATGGTGGTGGTCCCGGCGAGGGTCGTCTTGCGGAAGGTCCCCGCATTGGTGAAGGAGGGGGCCGCGCCGGCGCCGCTCACGATCGACGCGTTGCCCATCGCCTGGAAGGTGCCGCCCGCGAGGTTGTTCAGCGCCGCGCCGTTGGCCAGCACGAGATTCCCGGAACCGGACCACGTCGCCGCGCCGGCGTTGTTCAGGGTCCGGCCGTCGAGCGTCCGCGAGCCGTTGGCCCGCAGCGTCATCGTCCCTCCCGCGACGATGGTGGTCGAGCCCGGGCCGGTCATCGTGCCGATGGTCCAGATCAGCGAGTTCAGTTTGACGCTTCCCGCTCCGGAGAGGGCCCCTCCCGCGATCGACAAGGCGTTGGTGATCGTGGACGGCCCGTCGAGCTTCAGCGTCCCGGCCGAGAGTGCGATGGCCGCCTTGCTCGTGAGGCTGCCCACCTCGTCGGTCGTGTTCAGGTTGTGCGTGATCGTGATGCCCGGGTAGTTGATGACGGCATTGTCGAGTGGCCCAGGAAGGACACCCCCGCTCCAGTTGCTCGCCGTGTCCCAATCACCACCCAAGGGATTGATCCAAGTGATCGTGGACGGGACAACCCGGGTCTCAAGCGTCTCGAAGCCGAATCGCAACGGTGCGCGTCGGCGTGATCGCGGTCGCCGCCTGCAGGCCGAGCCGGTGGGTGACGAGGTGCGAGACCGAATCGGAAACCCAGGAAAGTCGAGCATGGTAGGTCTCTTCAAGGGGGGCTCTGGGCGAAATGGGTGGCGAGGTCACGACCGGTCTCGTTGCCGGTCAGGCCAGGGCCTTCGCCCGCCAAACCGGACGAACGCGGTGGGACCCGATCTCACATCGACGACGGTGCCGTTCGACGCGATTCAGTTGAAGTCCTCTGTCCGAAATCGTTTCGGGAAACCGCATGTGAATCGCAGGCAGATCGCGAGCAGACAGCCCGAGAGAACAAGTGCGATGCTCGGCGGCTCGGGCACCGAGTTGGGAGCGGCGCCGACCGCGATAGAGGCCGGATCGGCGCTCACAGCGATGATTTGACCCAGGTCATTCATTGCCGCGAATGAACTGAACGACAGCATGGTGGCGTCCAGCCCGATCCGCAGGAGGGTGAACGAGTAGAAGCGTCCCTCGCTCGCGATCGGCAGAGTGCCGAAGATCGAGTCGTCGTAAAACGCGGTTACGGTTCCGGCGCCGGTGCCGCTTGAGTCGAAGCCGACGACGCTGGGGACGATCGATCCGGCCTGGACCATCGGGTCGCTGAAGATGGTCGGGTTGTACTCGACGGATGCCAACAGGAAACCAGCTGGCTCTGCCGACGCCCCTGAAACGCTGATCTCGAATGTGACCAGAGCTCCGACCTCGATGTTGTCGAGATGGTCCGGGCTTGAGATCGAGAGGGTGAGGCTGGATTCCGCACGTGCCGCGTTCGTGTGAACCAGGGAGAGGAGGAGCAGCACCGCTCCAACTCGTAAGAGGTCACCGAGTCTCTGCGCCCTCCGACGGCGACCGTCGCGCAGAGATGAGGCTTGCCATAGGCGGATCGTGGTTGCGTACATTCGGAGACTCATCATCGAGGATGAAAATGGAGCGCAGGCCGGTGACCGCTGCAAAGGGACCCTGAGCCAGCCCGTCTCGATCGGCGGAATGACGGACGCGCCCGGCCCTTCTCTACACAATCCTGCGGTTTGCGGCCGGCCGTTACACAGATTCCGGACTTTCTGGATCGTTGCTGCTCTGCGGTCGCTATTCACAAGGTGGGAGAAGTGCCTCGTGGCCAACTCATCGAATTCAGCAGCCCAAGGTAGTCGCATTGCCTACTTCGGTGTGGTCGGCCGAAGCAGCCACGGCTCAATCGCCTTCGGCGTTTCGGACCGGAGCATCCAAAGACCTATGCTCAACATCGGCGATGGGACGCATATCGTGGTGGCGACTTCGGTTCCGGCGGGCGGGTAGCCGTGCCGACCGATGTCGGCCTGAAGGATCTCCGGGTCTCGGCCCTGAGTCGGGGCGAAGTCGGCCAGGCGGACCCTGCCATCACGAATCCCGTATAATCGACAAGTGACGCCCCTCGACCCATATGAGGTGCCGGCGATGGGCCACGAGGTTTTGACGGCCCCTCGACGTGGTGCGCCCGAGCCCGACGAGCGCCACGGCACGGCCGTCCAAATCCGATCTTTGTGCAGCGCGAACGGCCGCAGGATGCACGACCTGACGATCACTCGGCAAGGTCATCTTCTGCGGAATCTTGGATCCGCAAGGCCGCCGAAGCCTCGGGTGAGCCAGCGCTCGGCCACGACCTTGCGGATCCAAGATTCTGCAGATCATGTAGTTGGTCGGTAGTCGGGCCGGGGGCGACCGCTCGACGTTCCACCTCCTGGTTTACCAGGCCCACGCCAGACTGATCCATGCGTTCGAAGGTCGACGCTGAAATCGTCGCAGCCCCTCGCTCCAAGGCGAGCTGTCGGATAGACTTCCGGATTTGGGTCGGATCGTGGGAATTTTCGTGTAACGGTTTAGTACTACTCCGTTAACACCAACGGTAATGGCTTCGAGCGATCCCGGCAATACGGGCAGCCATGCCGGCAGATCGGCGCCAGCAGCCCCTGCAAGGCACGGCGGATCGCCGGCACCGTGATCACCGGGCGGCCACCCCCCTTTTACCCGGCCGGGCCGGGTCTCGCTCCTCTCGCTCCCTCTCCAACGCCAGGAACCCGAAGGCCAGCATCACCAGGCAGGCGTGGTGATGGAACCCACGCCACGAACGCCCCTCGTGGTGGTCCAGCCCGAGTTCTTCCTTCATCTGCTGGTAGCCTTGTTCCACCGCCCATCGGCTCTTCCACAGCCGGACCGCCTTGATCCGGCTGGTCCGACCCGGCAGGTTCGACAGGGCATACTTGATCTGGCCGTCGGCCTGCTCCTCGATCAGCAGCCACACCGGCTCGGCACCGGCGCAGTCGCCGGTGGCCCACCCGGAGCCGGGCCAGACCCGCAGCCAGGCGAACCGGCCCGAGAGCTTCCCCTTGGTCCCCTCGCGCCACGTCACCTTACGCAGCGGAGCCTTTGCCGCCAGCGTCTTGAGGCTGACCGGCCGGGGCGAGCCCTCGGCCAGGCGGTGCCGCGAGCGGGGGCGGCCGGCCCGACCAGGCCCCGGCGCGACCCACGACGGCTGCTCCTCGAAGACGACCATCTCGTCGGTCACGCCCACGATGTATTGCAGACCTCGCTGGGCCAGCCCCTCGCGGAACGGCCCCGAGACGCCGTAACCGGCGTCGGCCACCACGATCCGGCCGGGCAGCCCCTCGGCCCGGACCTGGTCGAGCAGTTCCAGGGCGATTTCGCCCTTGGTTGCCACCCTCCGGTGTTCCTGGGGCACCCCGGCCTTCTCCAGCCGCTTGGTGTCGCCCACCCAACTCGTTGCCACCCTCCGGTGTTCCTGGGGCACCCCGGCCTTCTCCAGCCGCTTGGTGTCGCCCACCCAACTCTCGGGCAGGTAGAGCCGCATCGCCAGCGGGTAATGGCCCTTGGGCGAGACGTAGTGGACCGAGGGGGCGACCTGGCAGTTGGCCCGCTTACCCGAGGCCCCGCAGTACTGCCGCTGCACGCCGACGGAATGCTTGCCCTGCTTGGGGAAGCTGGTGTCATCGATCACGAAGATGCCCGCCGGGGAGGCGAAAGTCTCGGCCATGACGGCGCGGTATCGCTTCCAGACGGCCTGCTCGTCCCAGGTGCTCTGTCCGACGAACTGCTGCAGCGCCTGGTCGAGGTCGGCGACCTCCAGGCCGGGCGGGAGCGTCACCTTCCTGGAGAGCGGCTCGATGCTCTTGCGTTCGCCGTCGAGGATCAGGCCCTGGAGGTAGACGCCGGAGTACTGAGCCTGGCGGGGCCGGCTGAAGTCGTCGCGGAATCGGTCGGCGTAATCGCCGAGCCGGCCGAGAACATCGGGGGCAAGTTCGGGGGTGTAGGTGCGGTTCATACCCTGGATACGAACCGACCGACAAGATCGTTCGTATCAGCTAACGGAGTAGTATTAGCCCGTCTCGCAAGGTCCGTAGTAGAGGAGGGCCTCGAGCGATGATGGCGAGTCAGCCCGATACCGACGAACTGCTCCGGGCCGCGGTGGGCGGCGATCGGACCGCGGGGCCGAGGCTGCTCGCCCGCCACCGGACTCGGCTCCGGCAGATGGTCGCCGTCTACCTCGACCGCCGGCTGGCCGCCCGGATCGATCCCTCCGACGTGGTGCAGGAGGCGCTGGCCGACGCCGCCCAGGGCCTCAACGACTACCTGCGGGAACGACCCCTGCCGTTCTACCCCTGGCTCCGCCAGTTCGCCTGGCAGCGGCTGCTCCAACTGCACCGCCACCACATCCGGGCACGTCGCCGCAGCGTCGATCGGGAGGAGCCCCAGGACGTCCCGTTGCCGGATCGATCGGCCGGTCTCCTGGCCGACCGCCTCTTGGCCAGCGGCACCAGCCCGAGCCGCCGGATGATCCGCGACGAGTTGTGTCGCCGGGTTCGCGAGGCCCTGGATCGGCTGGCCCTGATCCTCGACCAGCTCGGGCGGAAGGCCGAGTCCGGGGCGGCGTTCCGTCGCGCGATCGAACGTCAGGAGCGGCTGGTCGCCGAGGATCCGCGCGAGCCCGCCTGCCGGCAGGACCTGGCCGCGAGCAATTACCGCCTGGGATCGAGCCTGCGCGATCAGGGGTTTCAGGAGGATGGCGTGTCCTACCTCCAGACCGCGATCCGGCTCGCCGGATCGCTGGTCGACGACTTCCCCCGGAGCGTCGGTATCGCCTCGAACAGGCCGAGCAGCTCATCTTCCTGGGCAACGTCCTGAGGGAGATCCCCCGGCACGACGAGGCCGAGCAGGTCATACGGCGAGCGTTCACCATGATGGAGAGGATGGCTGCCGATGACCTGGCCGATCCCGAGAGCCGGGGCATCCTGGCCCTGGCGAACGACCATCTCGGCCTGGTGCTTCGTGACGCCGGGAGACCCGACGAGGCGGTGCCGTTGCACGAAAGTGCCCTCGAACTGTGGACCGGGCTGCTGGAGGGCAGCCGCGGCGACCCCGACACCAGATGGTATCTCGGGGAGTCTCACATGTTCCTCGGCACGTCCCTGCTCTACTGCGGCAAGTTGGATGAGGCAGAGACGTCGATGCGGGAGGCACTCTCCATCCTGGAGCCGCTGGTCGCCGATTTCCCCGCCCGCGTCCGTTACCACCTCGATGAGGCCCTGGCGATCTTCGAACTGGCCAGGATCCGGAGCGAGCAAGGCCGCTTCCGCGAGGCGGTCCCGATCTTCCGCAAGGCCCGGGCGAGCATGGAGGACCTTACGGCGAGGGATCCGAACCTGTCTCTCGCGCGGGACGTCCTGATCATGACCGACATCCATCTGGTGAAGCTCCTGTGCGAGCTCGGCGAAGTCGAGCAGGCTGCGGATGTCTTGCAGCGGGCGCGCGGGCGCCAGGGTTACAGGCCGGAATTGCTCAACAGCCTGGCCTGGCTGCTCGGAACCGGACCGGGCTGGCAATCTCGCGACCCGGCTGAGGCCGTCGGGCTGGCGCAACGGGCCGTCTCCCTGGCTCCGGGAGTTGCTCGCTTCTGGAACACGCTGGGCGTCGCCCAGTACCGCGCCGGCGACTGGGACGCCGCGATCGACACGCTCGAGAAGTCCGCGGAGCTGAAAGGCTACGGCGACGCCTGGGACTTCTTCTTCCTGGCCATGGCGCACTGGCGCCGGGGCGAGGAGCCGGTCGCACGTCGCTGCTTCGAACAGGGCATTGCCTGGATGCAGGCTCATTCGTCGGACCATGACGAGCACCGCCGCTTCCGCGCCGAGGCGGCCGAGTTGATGGGCCTTGATCCGCCTCGGGACGAATCTCCCGGGGAGGAGCCTCCTCCTCCTTCGACCTCACCCTCCGACTGAACGCAAGCCGCGGACCGACCCGACCGACGGCGGAGATGGTCCCCGCGGTCGAGCACGATCCCCCCTGTGGAATGCGGGCACGACCCCCGCCCCGGCCGTTCGCCGTGCGCGCCGAGCCCGACCACGTCGTGAAACGGGAGAACCCCCTTGATGCGTCGACGCTTCACCATTCACCGGACCGTGCCGCCGTAACGCGGCCCCCCGACCCGACGAGACGGCCCTCTAACTCGAAAGCGGTCGGCAACGCCGTCCAGAGTCCAGCGAGGGTTCCCCACCGGCGAGGTGACATGCCCACGCTCGGGTGGCCATGAGATCGCCGGGGAAGGTACCCCGCGCCGCAGCATCGGTCAGGGCCACGCGACCGTGGCCGTGCAATCCGTCCGTCTCTTGCTCTTCTTCACGACCCAACGTTCACGCTGTCAAGACGCGCGTTGTTCGCCCGTCGCGGCGGCCCGGAGGACTTCATGATGTCGATTCCCTTCCACTGCTTCCCGATGAGCCCGCGCCGCCGCGGCAAGCCGACCTCGCAGCCTGTCCGGGATCGCCGCTCGTCTCGAACCCGCCGCCGCCGGCAACGGGCCGTGGACCGGCTGGAGGAGCGATGCCTGCTCTCGACCGGCTCGATCTCCGGACAGGTCCTCGACGGCACGCAGCCCCTGGCGGGGGTGACCGTCTACCTCGACCTGGACCGCAACGAGATCCCCGACCCCGGCGAGCCGAGCACCACGACCGACGCGTCCGGGGCCTACACCTTCGCCGACCTGGCGTCGGGGACGTACGCCGTGACCCAGGTGCCCCCCGACGGGTTCATCCAGGACACGCCGGCCCCGCTCCTCGGGGAGGCCCTCCGGGGCGAGATCCTCGACGTGCAACCGGCGCCCGGGGCGAGCCCCGCGGGGATGGCCTGGGTCAACGGTGACCTCCATGTCGTGGAACGCTCCCAGGATGGGGGCGTCAGCACCTCGATCTTCGCGGTCGATCCGGCTTCGTGGACCGTCGAGGGATCGATCCAGGTCCCCGGGTCCATCTTCGACATCACCCACGACGGGACCTCTTTCTGGGGTGCCGATTACCAGAATCAGCAGATCAGGCAATTCGACTCAGCCGGGAACGTGATCCGCCAGCTCCCGTCGCCGGGCTCGTTCCCGACCGGGATCGCCTGGGACGGGGAGTCGCAGACGCTCTGGGTGCTCGACTACAGCGCGGACCAGATCGACCAGATCGATCCGGCCGACGGGGCCATCCTCCACTCCTTCCCGGCCCCGGATGCAGAGTCGGCGGGCCTCGATTATGACGGGACCCACCTCTGGCTGAACGGGATGGTCTCCCGGAAGACGTATGCGTTGGACCCGGCCAGCGGCACGATCGCCCGGTCCCTCGACACACCCCAGGCGTTCGAAGATGAAAACTCCAATCTGCCCCTCGGCCTCGCCTTCGATGGCGCCTCCTTGCGGATTGCGCAGAACAACTCGAAGCAGATCTTCCAGGTCGGGCTCCGCTCGCCCGCGCCCCGCGTCGTCGAGCTGACGGCCGCCAGCCCGACGGCCGGCGGCGTCGACTTCGTCGACTTCCGGCTCGGGACGATCTCCGGCACCGTCTTCGACGATCGGGACGGCGTCCGCAGTGCGAGCGAGCCTGGCCTCGACGGCTGGAGGGCGTACCTGGACACCGACGGCGACGGCCAGTTCGACTCCTGGGAGCCGACCGCGGCGACCGACGCCTCCGGCTCTTTCACCTTCACCGGCGTGCGGGACGGCAGCCACGGCGTCGGCGTGGTCCAGCGGGCCCCGGGGTGGGTCCTGACCTCGAGCCCGGTGCAAACCGCGACGATCGCCGCCAGCGGCGGTACGGTCGCGGGCATCGACTTCGGCCAGTCCCTCCAGGACGTCGGGCCCGTCGGGACGGAGTTTCTGGTCAACAGTACGACCGCCGGGCGCAAGGCTTCTTCAGCTCGGTCAGCGGCGAGGGCCAGGTCAACTCGGTGGCGGCCGACGCCGTCGGGAACTTCGTGGTCGTCTGGGAGGGCGAAGGGCCCGGCGATTCGACCGGCGTCTTTGCCCGGTTGTACGCCGCCGACGGCTCGCCCCGGGGCGGGGAGTTCCGGGTCAACGACTCGACCGCCGACGACCAGCGCGGCCCGGTCGTCGCGATGGACGACGCCGGCAACTTCGCCGTCGCCTGGAGCACCCGGCCCGCGTCGGGCGGCAACCACGCGGTCTTCACCCGCGTCTTCAACGCCGACGGTACGCCGCGAACCGGAGACCTGACGGTGACCCCCTTCAGCAATCGCGAGACGAACCTCGCCACCTCGATCGCCATGGATGCTGACGGCGACTTCGCCGTCCTCACCCTTGGGGCCAAGGGCGACTTCAGCTCATTCGGCTATAACGGCGGGCTGATCAAATTCCAGCGCTTCGATGCCCAGGGCCAGGCCCAGGGGAAGCTGGTCGGGGTCGTCGACGCGAGCCTGATCAACGGCTCGGCCTCCCTGGCGATGGACGACGTCGGCAACATCGTCGTCACCTGGGGAGACACGGACGCCGTCGTCGTCCATGCCCAGCGATACGACCGTTCCGGCCAGAAGGTCGGCAGCGAGATCGCCACCGGGCTGACCGACCGCGGTTTTACCCCCTCGGTCGCGATGGATGGCGATGGCCGGTTCGCCGTGGCCTCGGGGGGGACCCTCCGCGTCTTCGATCCCTCCGGTTCCCCGCTGAGCGGCGTGATCACCTACGTGGACCCGGATCAAGTCGGGGGGCGTCAAACAGTCGCCTTCGACGCTCGCGGCGACGTCGTCGTCTCGTGGGCGGATAGCCTGGGCATCCTGGCGCAGCGATTCTCCCCCTCGGGCTCGCCCCGGGAAGCCCCGTTCCTGGTCAACAGCGCGATCGAGGGGGGCCAGATGCGTCCCTCGGTCGCGACGGACGGCCGCGGGGGCATGGTCATCGCGTGGAGCGGCTATGGCCCCGGCGACGACCAGGGCGTCTTCGCCCATCGCTTCGCCGCCCCGCCGCCGCCGGCCGGGCCGCCGACCATCGCCGGGCTGACGGCCAGCCCCGACCCCGTCGCCCAGGGCCAGGACCTGACCCTGACGGCCACCGGCGTCGCCGACGATTCCGAAGTCGTCCAGGTCGCCTTCTACCGCGACAACGGCGACGGCGTGCTCGGCGCCGGGGATACCCCGCTGGGGACCGACAGCGACGGCTCGGACGGCTGGGCCCTCGCCACCCTCATCGCCGCCGACTTCCCGACCGGCGTCTACACGTACTTCGCGCAGGCCGCCGTCGACCTGGGAAACCTCGGCGACGCCGTTTCGACCACGAACGAGGTCGTCGCCCAGAGTGACGGCGGCGGCGGCAAGGGCGGCAAGGGCGGCGGCCCGAAGAAGCTGACGGCCGCCACAACAGGCACGGGCGTCGGCGTGGCGACCCTCACGACGGCCGACGCCGAGGCGATCGCCGCGCAGGCCCTCGACCTCTGGGCCTCGGTCCTCGGCCTGGCGGCCCTGCCCGACCTCCGAGTTGTCGTCCGCGACCTGCCCGGCGCCACGCTCGGCCTGGCCGCCGGCCGCACCATCACGCTCGACATCGACGCCGCCGGGGTCGGCTGGTTCGTCGACCCGACCCCCGGTGAGGATTCCGAGTTCCTCCCCGGCGCCGGGCATCCCCGCCTCTCGGCGGCCCCGGATTCCCCCGCCGCCGGCCACTATGACCTTCTGACGGCCCTAGCCCACGAGGTCGACCACCTGCTCGGCTTCGACCACGATGAGGAGGGTGTCATGGCCGAGATCCTGGCCCCCGGCGTGCGGCAGCTCCCCGAGGTCCACGCGAACGCAGGCCGAGCCATCGCGACGGCCAGCAGGATGTCGCGCCCGTCCTTCCTGATCGGGCTGGTGGACGACGGGGCCCTGAACGACCTGGCCACCGAGGCGATCCTGTCCCGACTGAAGCGTTCCCGATGGTCGTGGTCCCGGTCAGCCCGCTGATCCGCCGCTCGGCCCGACGACCGGGGACTGATCTTTCGCTCGACTCCGGCGATGGCTCGCTGCTCGACCGGCACTCGACTCCAGCGAGGGAGAGGGTGCCGGTTACTCATGATCCTGCCCGGTCACCGATCGGGCTGACTCGTAGGGGTGGGGCTGGCCGAACGCTCACGGCGTGTCGCCCTGCTGTAAATCGGGGACTTGGGGATTTCAACGGCCTTAAGCTCGACTGATGCAGATTTCGTGGGCCCGCCTCGGTCGTAGTATGGGGAGTTGAACCGGCTTCCCACGACCATCGCCCGAGGACGGACCCACCATGATCCTACCGCCCGAAGCCCAGCCGCTCCACGACGCGCTGGCCCCCGCCTTCACCCGCCCGACCTTCCGACGCTTCTTGGTCCTGGCCGGATCGGCCATCCTGACCGTCGGCCGACGCACCATCGCCAACCTCCTGCGCACCGCCGCACCGCTGGCCGCTGGCCACCCGACGACCTTCCAGCGCGTCCTCTCCTCGGCCTCGTGGTCTCGGCGATGCAGTTGGCCTGCGGCCTCACCCGGCTGGTCCTGACGCTCGTGCCCGCCGATCGGCCCGTCCCCCTGGTCGGCGACGACACGGTGGAGAGCCACCCCGGTCGCAAGGTCTACGGCAAGGCCCGGCACCGCGACCCGGTCCGATCCAGCCACGGCGACACCGCCTGGCGTTACGGCCACAATGTGGGTCGTGCTCGCCGTGCTGGTCCGCTTCCCCGGGACCACTCGCCCCTGGGCCTTGCCGATCCTGGTGGACCTCGACCGCTCCGAGGAGGACGACCGGGCGCGCGGTCGGCCGCGTCGCACGCCGGCGCAGGTCATGGCCACACTGCTGCGGGTCATGCTGCTGCGGTTCCCGGACCGGCGGTTCGTCTTCGTCGGCGACGCCGGCTACGGCACCCACGAACTGGCCCGGTTCGCCCGCCGCCATCGGGACCGCCTGACTCTGGTCAGTAAGCTCCACCCCGAGGCGAACCTGTTCGATCCGCCCCCGCCGTACCGGGGCCACGGCCGGCCGCCGGTCAAGGGCGCCCGCCGGCCCAAGCCGAGCCAGGCGGCGGCCGTCGCCGAACTGCGGACCGAGACGGTCGCCTGGTACGGCGGCGGCACGCGGTCGGTGGGGATCACCCACGGCACGGGGCACTGGTACAAGGCCGGCGAGGGGCTGGTCGAGATCGCCTGGGTCTTCGTCCGAGACCAGACCGGCACCCACCGCGATGAGTCCTTCTTCAGCACCGACCCCGGCATGAGTCCGCTGGCTATGATCGAGGCCTACACCGGTCGCTGGAACCTGGAGACCACCTTTCAAGAACGGCGCAGCCATCTCGGATTGGAGACGACGCGAGGCTGGTGCGAGCGGACCGTTCTGCGTGGGGCCCCGTGCCTGTTCGGTCTGTATACGGTCGTGGCGTGGCTGTACCAAGCCCGGCCCGAGTCCAAGAGGGGAGGCGGCGTGGACTGGCCGGGCAAGACCGGCGTGACGTTCTCGGACGCCCTGACGGCGGTTCGCCGTTGGCTGTGGCGGGAATGGGTATTTCCACAGGCCGGGGGAGCAGCGGCCCTCGAAGAACTCCCCCAGCCGTTACAGGACATCCTGTTCTACGCCCTGGCCCCGGCGGCGTGACCCAAAGGAATCTGCATCAGTCGAGTTAAGAGCGTCTAACAAAACCCAGAGAATAGCGCACTCGCACAGATCTTGATGCAGGCTAAGGTCAGGAACGCCTGATGGATATCCGGCCGTTTCTCGTAGCGGACGCGCAGCCGACGGTTCTGGTGGACCCAGGCCAGCGTCCGCTCCACGGGCCACCGCGTCTCCCCCAGGCCCGATTCGTCGTCGATGCCCTTCTCCGGCAAGATCGGCTCGATCCCCAATTCCCGCAGCCCCTGCCGGTGTGGCTCCGAGTCGTACGCCAGGTCCCCCTGGAGGGCGTCGGGCCGCTTCCGCGGGCGGCCGACCTTGCCCGACACCGCCGGGATCTTGTGGAACAGCGGCGCGAACTCGGAGATGTCATTACGGTTGGCCGCCATCCCGCTCACGGCCATGGGGATGCCCGAGGCGTCGGTCAGGACGTGGTGCTTGCTGCCCGGCTTGCCCCGATCCACGGGGCTGGGGCCAGTGGCCCCGCCGCCGTAGGCCGCGCGGACCGAGGAGCTATCGATCAGCGCCCGCGACCCATCGATCTTGTCGGCCCCGCGGAGCCGGGCCAGCAGGACTCGGTGGATCCGGTCCCAGGTGCCGTCGGCCTGCCAGTCGCGCAGGCGTCGCCAGCAGGTCATGCCCGAGCCGCAGCCCATCTCGCACGGCAGGTCCTCCCAGGGGATGCCAGTTTTCAGGACGAAGAGGATGCCCGTCAGGGCGTCGCGGTTGCCGACGGGGGGGCGTCCCCCCTTGGGGCTCGGCGGCGGCCGGGGCGGCAAGAGCGGGCCGACGACTTCCCAGAGTTCGTCAGGCAGGATGGGCTTGGCCATGGTCGAAATCTCCCGGTCACTCGGATCGAGGAGACAACGAGCGATCGGCATGCCGAAGACCGGCAACGCTGGAGGTTTTGTTAGACGCTCTTATCTCGACTTTGTACGTGTCAGTGTGAGTAACAGGCCGCATTCACCAGGCGATCCAGGTGAGTCCTTGGGATTTCCACACGTCCGGGGTCGCTCCTGGATATCCGAATATCCAGCGCGCCCCAGTAATGCCGACGCGCCGCCGCCAGCACATCCGAGAACGTCGCCTCGGCCTTCGGATACCAGGACGCCGTTCGCACCGCGATCGGGAGTTCCTCGTGCAAGGCCCGACCGAAGGTCACGACCAGCGAATACAGGCCGAGCAGGCACGGCGTCTCGCGCTGGATTGCCAGGTCCGACCACTGCCGTTGCGACTCGACCCCGAGGTGCGCACGTGATTCCTCGAAGGTCACCTCGATGTTCCAGCCATAATGCCCTCCAAGAGCGCGGTGGGGTGGCCCGGCTCGGGGTGAACCGGGCCACCGACACTCTACCGCCCCGGGCATGGCTTCGGCTTCTTCAATTCGGCGAGCCGACCCCTGTTCGCCCAGGTTCGCGGCAGCCGGTGGAGTGCACGCAGCCGCCGCAGCTCGGAGGCGTCGGCCCAGATCACGGGGTGGCCGTCGGCGTCCCGGCGCACCGACAGCCAGCCGGCTCGCAGCCAGTGTCCGGATCGCCGCCTCGTCGTCGGGCGAGAGGCGGCCCGGGGCCGACCGCTGCCACCGCTCGTAGTCGTCCTCGACCGGCCGCTGGGCCTTCCAGGCCTCCTCCCACCGCCGCTCCCGCTCGCGGCCCACGAGACGGTTCTCCGGCTCGCACGCCTGGTCCTGCCGCGCCGCCCGTTCGGCCTCGAACCACGCCCGTTCCCGGCGCCGTTGCCAGTGCCGGGACCGCTCGGCCCGCTCCCGTTCGACCTCGGCCACCGCCGCCAGGCTCGCCGCCAGCGCCGCCGGCTCGACCGCCCCCAGGATCTGCTCACGAACCAGGCCATCGACCACCGGGCCGGACAGGCACTGGCACAGCGGCTCGGCGTAGTCGGCCGAGCCGCGGGTGCCGCTGTAGCAGTGGCGACCGTTCGTCCCCGAGTCCCGCACGATCATCCGCCGCCCGCACCGCCCGCACCGGACCAGCCCGGCCAGCAGCGACGGGCCCTGCCGCGGCGCCCCCGGGCTGTCGCACCACGCCCGGTTGGCTTCGAGGCGGTCCTGATTCGCCCGGAAGCGGTCCCACGTGATGGACGCGGGGAGGCGCCCCCCGGATCAGCACCAGGCCGTCCTCCGGCCGGCGGATCAGCTTGCCGGTGTTCGGCCGGCCCGGCCGCTTCCGCCGCGGGTCGACCGACCGGTGGCCGAACCGGGAGGCGCCGGCGTACGACGGGGGGTGCAGGAGGTTCGGCAAGGTCGCCCGGTTCGGACGCCGCCACTCCAACTCCCCGCGGTTCGCCCCGGATGGCGGCCGGACCGCGATGAGGACCTTGGGGTCGACCAGGTAGCGGAGCAGGCCAGCAAGGGTGGTCTCCCGGTCGAACTGATCGAAGAGCAATCGCACCGTCGCCTGGACCTGCTCGTCCGGGTCGATCGCCCACTCCCCCGAGGGGAGCCGGACGAAGCCGATCGGCGGCATCCCCATCAGCTCGCCGCGGCGGGCCTTGTTGAGTTTGCCCTGGGACAGCCGTTCTTTGAGGATAGGAAGCTCGGCCTCGCTCATCATCCCGGGCCGGCCGAGCAGGAGGCGGTCGTTGTGGTCGGTCGGGTCGTCCAGGCCGTCGGCGTCGGCCAGCAGCGTGCGGAAGCGGGCCCACCGCTCCAACAGTTGATGCCAATCGCGGCCCGAGCGGGCCCGACGGCTCGTCTCCCGCCCGAGGATCAGCCCGACGTGATCCCGCGCCACCGCGGCCAGGAGCCGCTGGAACCCGGGACGCCCTTCGACCGACGGCCCGCTCGGGCCCCGGTCGTCGTCGATGACCGTGCCCTGCCCGCGGGGCCAGCCGAGTTCGACCGCCCGGTCGGCCAGGGCGTACTGGCGTGCGGTCGACTCCTGATGATCAATCCCTTGTTGCGGCGTGGATTGTCGGACGTAGACGATGGCCGCACGGTCGAGGGGCCCGACCTTGAGCTTGGGGGACTGGAAGGCGTCATTCATGGCCGGCCTCCCCGAGGCGTCTGGCCTCGTGGAGTCGGGCGAGCCGCCTGCCGAGCCTGTCGCGGAGTTGTTGCCGTCTGTCGGCGGGGAGGCGAGTCCCCAGTCCCGGGCCCGGGTGCGGGTCCGGCGGCGTCGGGGTGGTCAGGCGCGGGGGGAGCGGTGCGTCGTGAGGTGATGGGCCTGTGATCCCTCCGGGTGCTTCAGTCAAGCGATCTCGGCACCACGCAGCCAGCTCAAGCAGCGCGGCGACAGCGATCGTAACGGGCGCCGGGGGGGCCGCACCACCTGTCGCTTGAGGTGGAGTCTGCTTGGCACGTCTCCACCCTCCAGCGCGAGAAGGCCACGAGGAGCATGACCTGGGCCGGCGTCGCCTCGGGCGCATTGCTCACGAAGAACTTCATCGCGTCGGGGTCCAGGACGTCGCGGGCCACGACCAGGTGCAGCGGCTCGCCCGGCAGGCCGTCGCCGCCGACGGGGTGGAACCGCACGTGTTTGACCTCCCAGATCCTCGGCCCCTTGGGCCCGTCCTGGACGCGGTACCGCCGCCAGGGCGGGTCGCGCAGGCGGGGGTCGGCGAGCATCGGGTCCACCCGGCGGGCGGGCCGGCGGCCGCTGGCCAGGCGGGGGACCTTGCGGCCTCGGCCGCGGCGGTGCTTATGGTACGGCCGGTTCCCGACCCGCGGCGGGTTGACCCCGCCCAGGAAGTTCCGCGGCACCTCGCCCACGAACTTCTGAGACCGCACCGTCAGCTCTCGCAGGAACTCGGGCTTGCCGCCGTAGCCCTCGTCGAAGGTCGCCCACGCGAAGTGCAGGCCGTTGCCCTTCGCGCGGTCGTACAGCTCCAGGGCGATCTTCCACTTCGGCCGGTAGCGCATGGCGTCCGGGATGCCCGCCTCGCGGCCGCGGTCGCGGTCGTCGGACCAGGCCGCGGGCCAGAACCGCTCGCCGTCGAGCAGGCAGGGGAAGCCGTCGCGAGCGTAGGCGAGGTGGACGGTGACGATGCAGTTCTCGGTCTTGCCCACGGAGCCGCACCCTTGCCGCTGGACGCCGGGGGGCTGGTTTCCTTTCTTGACGTCGCTGGTCTCGTCGAAGACGGCGATGGAGTTGGGTCCGGCGTGCTCGTCGCGGACGATCTGCTGGAGGCGGTCGCGCGCCTCGTCGTGGTCCCAGGCGTGCTGGCTGAGGAACTCCTGGAGGGTCCGCACGGGCACGCCGGCGTTGATGGCGATGGGTTCGACGCTCTTCTCGGGGATGTCCGAGAGCTGGCCGGAGACGTAGACCGGCCGGTGGGCGCGGGTGTCCTTGCGCGGGAAGCAGTGGTCGAACCGCTTGAGGAACTGCCGAAGCCGAGGCTTGATCTTGCGGAGCGGTTGCACGTCCACGCGTGTCCCTCCGTAAATGACGAAGGGCAGCATACTTCCGAGGCGGTCGGGGCCTCAAGTCGGCTCAACTTGCGCTGTAGTACTAGTAGAGGACGGCCCCGCCGCCGATGAACGGCTCGTGATAGGTGGCGATCTTGTGGGGGAAGTGCTCGACGATCCGGCGGCCCTGTCGCCGCTTGCCACCGGTCCATTTGATCAGGACATGCTGGAAGTGTGTCTTTCGCTCCCCCTCATCACCGCCCTCTTCCCGCATGCGATCAGTCCCCGAGGCTCGTCTGGAACATCTCGAATATACCTCGGAAGGATAGCTCTGACTCCTCGTTGATTCAGGACGACGCCAGATGCCGTCGCCGAGGGTACTCGGACGGGGCAACTCATGGTGGCGGCAAGTCACGAGCGTTACACTGAAGTCGTCCCCGACCCGACCAATCCGCCCTTGCACCGAGTTCGCCGAGATGAAGTCCCACACCGAATACCTCACCTTCAACGTCCCGCAGCGAATGGGCTTCGGTGGTGGCGCAGGGTAGTTGAGAGTCTGTTCCAAAAGGGGCGTCGGCTGTAGTTTGGGGGGATGGAACGCAAAGCCTACCCCAGCGACCTGACCGACGCCCAGTGGCGCCTCCTCGCTTCCCTGATCCCCGAGGCCAAGCCCGGCGGCAGGCCCCGCAAGTACGAGATGCGCGAGGTCATCAATGGCCTGCTCTACCTCAACCGCGAGGGCTGTTCCTGGCGGGCGTTGCCCCACGACCTGCCCCACTGGAAGACCTGCTACAACTTCTTCCGCCGGTTCGAGGCCGACGGCACCTGGGACGCCCTGGTCGCCGCGTTGCGGGGGGAGGTGCGGACGAAGCTCGGGCGCGCGCCGACGCCCAGCGGCGCCTGCATCGATAGCCAGTCGGCCAAGACGGCGCACGGCGGGGCCGAGGTCGGCGTCGATGGCGGCAAGATGGTGCGGGGCCGCAAGCGACATATCGTCACCGACACGCTGGGGTTGCTGCTGATCGTCGTGGTCACCGCGGCGAACCTCGACGACGGGGCGACGGCGCCGCGGCTGCTGGCCGGTCTGCCCGCCGTGACGTTCCCCCGGCTGGCCGTGGTGTGGGCGGACCGGAAGTACCGCAACTCCCGGCTCGACGCCTGGCTGTCGGGCCAGGACCGGCTCCGCGTGGAGGTGAGCTCGAAGCCCGAGGGCGAGCGGGGGTTCAAGCCGCTGAAGGTGCGGTGGGTGGTCGAGCAGACCTTCGGCTGCCTGCTGCGGTGGCGGCGGCTGGTGCGGGACTTCGAGCGGCTGCCGGAGACGAGCGCGGCGATGGTCAAGCTCAGCTCGATCCATCGGATGGTCCGCCGTGCCCGGCCGCCGCGATGGCGGAAGAAATTCCGCTACAAGCGGCCGCCCAAAGCGGCCGCTTGAGTCTTTTGGAACAGTCTCTCAGCCGCCGCCGTCTTGCCGTGCCGGTGCTGCGTGCAGGACAGGCGGTAGTCGAGCCGTCGCAATAACCGGTCCACCGGCTTACTCGTCCGACGGCAGCCGGGATGGGCGTAGGCCACGACAAACGCCCCACGCTTCTCGCACAACGACCGGACCTTTTCTCGCACGATCGGCTTGTCGAGATGCTTCACGGCCCACTCCCGCCGCCGGCGGAGCCGCTGCGAGACGGTGCGGGCATCCGGGGCGTGATACGCCTCCCAGACCCGCTCCCGCAGCGCATCGAAGGTCTCCTTCAAGGGCTGGGCCCGCTCCCGGATCTTCAGGAACGCATGCAGGAAGCCGAGGATGATCGTGACCCCCTGGAAGAACGCCGGCCAGGCCGCCTGCGTGGCGGCCCAGCCGTCGGTGTTGACGGTCCGGGGCCGGTACGCCGGGTCCAGGTCCCGGGCCGCATCCCGGAACACGCCGTAGGCCCTCGTCAACTCGTCCTGGTCGGCCCTCTCGGCCAACGCCAGGCCCAGGCAGCACCCGCCGCCGGCGGTGGCCGCCAGCTAGACCTTCTCGCTGCCGAGGGTCGTGTGCTTCTCGTCGGCGACCAGATGACCGGGCCACCGCTCGGGGGCCTTGACGGTGGTCCCGACCAGGCTGGATCGTCCCAGGGAGCGTTCCAGGCGATGCCAGGACCTCGGGTCCCGCCCGAAGACCTCGGTCAGGGCCCAGTCGGGCCCGGCGAACTTGCGGAGAAAAGGGGGCCTGCACGTCCTCGGTCCGCCCGGTCAAGGAGGGCATCAGGAACGAGGGACGGACCAGGGAGCTCTGGCTGTTGCGGAGGTCGATCCGCCGGAGCCTCCAGCCGGTCTTGCGGGAGGTGTAGGTATCCTTCATGCGGTAGCCCCGCCGGATCTCGGCTGGGAACAGCTCCGGATGAGCCTCGATCTGCTGGTCCAGAGACTCCCGGAACCGCTCGGGATCGCCTGCGATCGGCTCATACTGCTGCTGGGAGCAGGGGATCCAGAGGGTCTTCTGTCCCCGGACGGGCGGGAACGTGGGGTCGGCGGCCGGCATGGCGTCGTCCCTGCTGATGGCTCACGAGGCGGAGATCCGTGACCCTCAGCATAGCCGCCATCGGACGGGGTGACATGGACATCCGGTGCCCTCCCCGAAATCCGTGATAAGCAGCGATTTTTCTTGCCAATATTCCCCAAACGGAGGGGAATAGACGTCGCCGGGATTCGGATAGGGTAAAGTTTCTGGAGGGGGCATTATGTATCAATTCTTCCTGATCTGCGCCACAATTGGCGGCACGATCCTCGTGCTCCGGCTGGCGCTCTCGCTACTAGGCTTCGGGTTTGAACACGCCGACGCCGACTTCGGCGGGATCGGCGACGCCCACCTCGACGCCGGCCACGACTTAGGCCATGACGGTGGTCTCGACCATGCCGACGATGGCGGTCTCGACCACGCCGAGACCGGCGGCGGCCACTCGCACCTGTCGAACCTGGGCCGGATCTTCACGTTTCAGGCGATCGTGTCGTTCCTGGCCTTCTTCGGCGTCGGCGGACTCTCGGCGCTGGAGGCGAAGCAAGAGCCGGCGGTCGCAGTCCTGATCGCCCTGGCGACGGGCTTTCTCGCGGTCTTCCTGCTGGGCTATGCCTTGCGGTCGCTGCGTCGGCTCCAGAATGACGGCACCGTGAGGATCGAGCGATCGGTTGGCCTTGGCGGCAAGGTGTACCTGCGCATCCCGGCCCACGACGGCGGCGAGGGCAAGATCACGCTGCCGATCCAGGGGCGGACCATCGAGGTCAAGGCCCGCACGCCCGGCCCCGAGTTGCGGCTGGGCGAGCCGGTCGTCGTCACCCGTGTCATCGACGGCCAGACGGTCGAGGTCGCCACGCCCGAGGCCGCCATCGCGAAGCCGGTCCCCTTGACGGAATGACCGGGTCGCGGCGGCGCGGCTCGGTTTCCTTTTGATTCCCCCCTGAAAGAGAATGCTCTCGATGAAGACTTTCTTGCTGCTGGCTCAGGTTGAAGGTGCCAATCAAGACGCGATGTGGCCCGTGCTGGGCGCTGCGCTGTTTGCGGTGGCCGTCTTCGGCGTCGTGTTGACGGCCCTGCGTTGTTACAAGCGTTGCCCGTCGAACAAGGTGCTGGTCAAGTGGGGCGTCGGCACCGGGGCGCGGTCGGCGACGTGCGTTCATGGCGGCGGCACGCTCGTCTTCCCGATCTTCCAGGATTACGACTACCTCCACCTCGACCCGATCCAGATCGAGATCCCCTTGCGCAGGGCGCTCTCGTTCGAGAACATCCGGGTCAACGTGCCATCGGTCTTCACCGTCGCCGTCGGCACCGAGCCGGAGGTGATGCAGAACGCGGCAATCCGCTTGCTCAACCTGACCCGCGAGCAGATCAGCGCCCAGGCGGCCGACCTGATCTTCGGCCAGCTCCGCCAGGTGATCGCATCGATGGCGATCGAGGAGATCAACCGCGACCGCGAGAAGTTCCTCGAGAACATCCAGAACTCGCTGGAGGTCGAGCTGCGGAAGATCGGCCTGGTCCTGATCAACGTCAACATCACCGACTTGACCGATGACTCCGGCTACATCGAGGCGATCGGCCGCAAGGCCGCGAGCACCGCGATCAACCAGGCCGAGATCGACGTCTCCGAGCAGCAGAAATACGGCCAGATCGGCGTGGCGAAGGCCAAGCAGGAGCAGGCGGTTGAGGTGGCCAACGCCGAGAAGCTTCGCGAGATCGGCACGAAGACCGCCGAGCGGGAGCGGGCGGTGCGGGTCGCCGAACTGTTGAAGGAAGAGAAGATCGGCGTCGAGACGGCCACGTTCGAGCAGCAGGCGAGCGTCAAGCAGGCCGAGCGATCCATGCGCATCCAGCTCGCCGAGGCCGACGCCCAGGCGATCGGCGGCGAGAACGAGGCCAAGGCGAAGGTTGCCGCGTCCAACGCCGACCTCGCCGTCAAGCAGGCCGAATAGTACCAGATCGGCGAGACCCGCAAGCGCGAGGCCCAGGCGGGCGTCGAGGAGGCCGCCTTCCGCGCCCAGACGAAGGCCGCCCTGGCGCAGGCCGAGAAGGTCGAGGCCGAGCAGAGGGCGCAACTCGAAGCCGTCTCCAAGGCGAAGAAGGCGCAGGTGATCGTCGATGCCGAGGCCGCCGCCGAGAAGCGACGGATCGAGGCCGAGGGCGACGCCAAGGCGATCTTCGCCAAGCTCGAAGCCGAGGCCCGCGGTAATTACGAGATCCTCGCCAAGAAGGCCGAAGGGCTCCGCGAAATCGTCTCCGCCTGCGGCGGGGCCCAGGAGGCGTTCCAGCTTTTGATGCTCGAACACATCGAGAGCCTCTCGCAGACGGCCGCCGCGGCGATCTCCAATATTAAGTTTGACAAGGTCATCGTCTGGGAGAACGGCGGCAAGGACGGCGCCGGCTCCACCGCCGGCTTCCTCCAGAACATGGCCCGCACCTTGCCCCCAATGCTCCAGATCATGCAGGACATCGGCGGCGTGCAGATGCCCGACTACTTCGGCAAGATGGTCGATTCCGCCGACAAGGAGAAGGACAAGGCCGCCGCCAACGGCCACGGCGACGCCGCCCCCACCACGGCCAGCCCGACCCGTCCGCCGAGTGGCGAGGGCGGCAAGTCGGGCAAGCGGTCCTGAGATACGCCATGCCGATTGCCGCCCCCGGTTGACGGGCAGAACTTATTTCATTCTAAGATCAACGCCCTACGGAACAGACCCTCATTCAGTGGCGAGAGCCCACGGACAAAGCCTCATTCAGTAGCGAGAGCCCACGGACAAAGCCCCACATCGGACCTTCCCACCGGGCCTGTGGCGGGATGTCATGGATGGCACTCGTCCCACGGTTCGACGTCCGTTGGACGGGCTCCGACAAGGTGTAATCCAGCCATGCGCGGACATCTCATCCGGCGCCTGATCAAGTCCCTCATCCGCCGTTGCGGCTACGAGATCCGCCCCCTCGCGCGGATCTCCGAGACCGCCGACATCCCGGATCGCGACCTCTACCAGCCCTACGAGAACCCGTACCCGGTGTTTCAACCCTGGCTCGGCGACGGCGAGTTCGAGCACTATTACCACCTGGCGAAGCCCTACACACTGGTCGAGGCCCCCAACTGCTTCACGCTCTATCAATTGGTCCGCCAGGCCCTGGCAGTCGACGGCGAGATCTGGGAGTGTGGGGTTTATCACGGCGGGACAGCGGCCATGCTCGCCGCCCTGGTCGCCAACTACGACGACCGGCACGGCACCCACCACCAGGTCCGCCTTTTCGACACCTTCGCCGGGCTCCCCGATCCCGACTCCCGACTCGACCGGCACTGCCGCGGCGAGTTCGCCGAGACGAGCGTCGAGGCCGTCCGCGAACGCGTCGGGCACGCGGATCGCGTCTCGTTCCGACCGGGCCTGATCCCCGAGACTTTCCGTGGCCTGGAGGGCGCGCGCGGATCGCCTTCGCCCACGTCGATGTGGACCTCCACCGCTCCGTCTGGGACTGCTGCACTTCCTCTACCCGCGGCTCGTTCCCGGGGGCTTCCTCATCATCGACGACTACGGCCGCCGCAACTGCCCGGGTGCTCGCCTGGCGGTCGATGAGTTCTTTCGCGACAAGCCGGAATGCCCCCTTGTTCTCCCGACGGCCCCGGCCATCATCATCCGCGCCATGGTCGCCGAGACGGTCCTGTCGTGAGCCGGGATCGGATCATTCCTTCCGCTTGTCCTGGAAGACCTGCCGGAACTTCTCCAGCTTGGGCACGATCACGAACTGGCAATACGGCTGCCGGCTGTTGAGCCGGTAGTAGTTCTGGTGGTAGTCCTCGGCCGGGTAGAACGTTTCGAGCGGCTCAATCGCGGTGACGATCGGCTGGTTGAAGGCTCCCGAGGCGTCGAGCTTGGCCAGGTACGACTCGGCGCGTTGTTTCTGCTCGTCGTCGTGATAGAAGATGATCGAGCGGTACTGCGGGCCGACGTCGTTGCCCTGGCGGTTGCGGGTGGTCGGGTCGTGGGTCTTCCAGAAGACTTCGAGCAACTCGGGGTAAGAGATGACCTCGGGGTCATAGGTGATCTGGGCCACCTCGGCGTGCCCGGTGGTGCCGGAGCAGACCTGCTGGTAAGTCGGGTTCGGGACGTGGCCGCCGGCGTAGCCGGAGACGACCTTCTCGACGCCTTTGAGTTCCTGGAAGACCGCCTCGACGCACCAGAAGCAGCCGCCGCCAAACGTGGCGGTTTTCCGCCCCTTCGCCTTCGACTCGGCCCGAGCCGGCCCGGACTCGGGCTCGGCGTCGGGATTCTTTGCGGGCGGGCCGCCGGCCGGTGGACCGGGGGCGGAGAAGGTGAACGACCAGAACGCCGTGGCGCCGAGGGTCGCGAGGCCGAGAACGAACAGGGCGAGCTTCATCGTGGGGACTCCTCGATGTCAGGGTGAGGCCAGATCCGAGGGTTCTTTCGGCTTCGGGGACCGGTCGGTCGGGTCGGGGGGCTGGTATTCCCAGACGCTCCAGGTCGGTCCATCCTGGCGGAGTGACCAGGCGCCCGAGGTCGTGGACGGAGGACCGGAGCCTGGGGGCAGGGCGAGGTAGCGCACCCCGAGATCCGCGATCGCGGTGCCGGGTGAGGCGGCCACGGTGTCGAAGGCGGCAATTTGCGCGGCCAGGCGTTGTTCCATCCGGGCACGGCTCCGGGTCAGGCTCCAGGGTCCCCAGGGGTTGCGTCGCAGCCACGCGCGCTGCACAGAAATGAACTCGGGCCGGGTCTGGCCGCGGAGCCAGGCGTCGAGGGCGAGGCGACGCTCCCACTGGGTGTTGCTGATGGTGGGGCTCAGCAAGACAGCGTAATCGCTCAGGGGCCGCTGGTCTTCCAGGATCGCCGCCATCGCGACGAAATCCGCCTCACCGGCCACGACCTGATTCGGTTCCAGCGGCACGGCCGATCGGGAGAGCCGCTGGTCGCGGTAATGGCTGTAGTCGGTCATGATCCCGACGGTTTGCTGGCCGAGAAGGGCATGCTTCGCCCGGTAGGTCAGACCGACCGCGAAGAAACCGAGCACGAGCAGCACGCAGAGCAGGCATCGCCCGTACGACTGCCCGACGAATCGATCGAGTGGCCCGGCGAAGACGCCGAGGACCAGGACGTACAGGGTCGGCCCCCAGACGAAGACCCAGTGGTAATTCTGGATGTCCAGGCCGGTCACAAGCTGATGGTCCACCAGCAGGAGCGCGGCGAGAGTCAGCAAGGCGAGGTGACGCAACTCCCGGTGGCGTTGCCAGATCCAGATCAGGGCCGCGGCGAGCATCAACCAGGCCCCGAGCGGCAGCAGCAACTCGCTGGTCCGGGGGATTGGCAGGAACTTGTTGACCCGCGGCAGCCAGTCGGGCGAGGCCAGGTGCTTGACCCGCCAGGAGGCCCAGACGGCCGGCAGGCCCACCAGGCCGCCGATCAGCCCGATCCGGAAAAGGGTCCAGCGCGCCTCCCGGTCGGCCAGCACCGCCAGGGCCAGGGCGAGCGTTGCGGCAGTCCAGTAGTAAAAATAAACGTGAAACAGCAAACCGTAGCCGACGCCCGCCAGCACGATCCGCCAGGGGGTCGGACGCTCCCGGGCGCAGAGGACCGTCCAGACGTGCAGGAACAGAAACCCCAGAATCATCCCCGGAAAGGGCACGCGCCAGTGGGCCAGGTATGGCTGGAACTTGTTGTTGGTGAGTGTGTTCCAGCCGTCGAAGAGGTGCCTCGCCCAGGCGGCCTGGACCACCAAAGGCTTGCCGGCAAGCACGCCGATGTCCGCGAGGAAGACGACGGTCATCAAGGTCGTTATCAGGCCGGAGCGGGTGAGTGACTGGAGCAACAAGGCGAGCGCGGCGCCCGTTGTGAGACCGGCCACAAGCCGCCAGATCAGGCCGACTCCCAGCGGTCCCAGCTCCAGCGCCCGGGCGGCGACCTGGCACGGGATGAACAGCAAGGACGGGCAGTAGTTCAGGCCGCCGGAACGGAAGACGGGGTCACTCAGGGTCGTGGGGTCCTCGAAGTAGGCCTGGGCGCTGAGACTTAAATAATACAGATCGTCCCTGTCGGGAACATAGTAAGGCTGGCCGAGGCGAGCCCACCAGAGGGCGTGGGGCAAGGCGGAGACGGTGGCCCCGGCGAGGGCCGCGAGGACCAGAACGAGGACGCGGATGCGTCGCCGGTCGGGCTCCGGCCCGGTCGTCGGACCGGGCGCGGCCATCCGTGAGGAGGGGCCGGGATCGTTCGGCGAATCCATGGGGTTGAGCCTGCGATGGGGAGTCGCCGGCGTCTCCGAGGGGGGACATCCACACCGAGCGGGGACGATCGGGGGCGAGGTCGTCCGGGATGCTGGCGAACAGGCCGGCCGTTTGGAGGAAGTTCCCGGGGATCATAGGATCGGGCCGGCCAGGATGACAAGTCGGTTCTGAACGGTGCGGCCTCCGATACGCCCCGGGAAGGTGCGAGGTCGCCCCGAAACCGGCGTTGCGAACCGATTCGAGGCGGCCCCGGTCAGACGGCGAATCCCGCTTTCTTAGAGTGTGCGCCGACGCTTGGGACAGCATGGGAACGCCCGAGCGACGCGCCGACGAGCGCCCGGGACGCCAGCAAGACGGCGTGAAGACGCCCGGGGGACGCTTCTCAGGGTGCCAGGTTGCAAATCGCAAGTTGTTGTCTTAACGAACTTTATTAGGGGTGAATTGCCCATTTTGAAGTTCGTTCGGCGCCGGGGACGCGCTGCGGTGTTGCGACGCCCGGCGAGGGCGCCGGGGGCGGGAGGCCCTCCGAATAGCCAGGAAGCCAGAGTTAATTATAGCACACGATTGGGGTGCTGGCCGGGATCATTTCGTTGCCCGGAGTCACCGGGGTCTGTTGCGGGGCGGCGACGAAGGCGGGGCGAGGCGTTCGGTTGAGCGCTCAATCCGACGGTTCCTCGACCATGCCCAGTCCCTGGAGCCAGCGCGCCACGAGCCAGCAGAGCACCGCCCAGGCCAGGCCGACCGCCCAGCCGGCGAGCACGTCGGTCGGGTAATGCACGCCGAGATAGACCCGGCTGACCCCGACGAGGAAGCTCAGCAGGAGCGCCATGGCGAGGAAGTAGAGCCGCAAGGCCGGCCGCTGGACGAGGCGGTCGAGCAGGGAGCCGAGGGTCAGGTAGATCACGGCCGAGAGCATCGAGTGGCCGCTGGGGAAGCTGGTGGAGTGGACGTACGAGAGGTGCGGCACCAGTTCCGGTCTCGGCCGGGCGAAGATGCCTTTCAGGAGGTTGCTCAGGACCAGGCCGCCCACGGAGGCGACCAGCACGAGGCCGACCGCGTGAAACTTGCGGACCAGCAGCAGGTAGCCGACGACCGTTGCCGTGACCAGGCCGAGCACGGTGTAGCCGCCCAGCGCGGTGAGGTCGCGGAGGGCTTCCTCGACCCAGTGCGGCCCGATCGGGTCGGCCGGGTTGGCCGGGTCGCGGAGGGCGAGGAGGATCCGCTCGTCGATCTTCTGGGTCTCGCCCTCGCTCACCTCGTCGGCAATCTTGGCGAACGTCCAGAGGGCCACAACCGCGGCCAGGATCGCCACGAGCACGACGAGATCCGTGCTCCGGAGCCAGTCCAGGGCCGTGCGAACCGCGACGCGGATCGGGGATGTCATCGCCGGTTTCATCATCGTTGCGGTCCGATCAGGGAAGTGCCGGATTGGCGGCCTCGATCGCCTCGGGGGTTGGTGTCTCGGTGACGGGTTCACGGGCGACGAGCCGGTAATGGACCGATCGCACGACGAGCAGCGAAGCCAGGACGATCACCGACTGGAGGAATGAGGCCAGGGTAAAGTAAACCAGGGACTTCCAGTCGTCCTGTCCGACGCCGTAGGAAAAGAGCGCCCCAGCGCCGTCGAGAGGCCGAGCACCGTCAGGACCCGCGGCCAGGGTCTTCCGCGACCGAGCATCGCCCAGGCCGAGGCCAGGGCCACGACGACAAAGCTCAGGCTCCAGACCGCGGTCGTGAACAGGTTCGGCGGCACCGTGGCCGAAGGTCTCCCGAAGGGCGCGAGCCCCGCCGAGCAGGAGGGCGACGAGGACCGTGAAGATCATCAGGCCACGGATCGAGAACTGCAGGCCCTCGGCTCCCGGCCGGCTCGCCGTCTCCGGGTCATGTCGTGGTTCCACCCCGCGCCGCCGCAAGACCAGGGCCGTGACGGCGACCATGGCCGAGGTCATCGCAGGCAGGAGCGCAAAATTGGTGTCGCCGTTGTCGGAGAGCACCAACGCGACATGGAGTCCGAATGCCCCCGAGATCAGTCCGACGAGCCTTGCCCACCAGGCTTCCGCCGAGAAGCCGGCCCAGAGGCCCAGCAGGCTCGCCTGGGCGAGCACCAGGGCCACCGCGAACACGAGGGGCAGGTATTCCAGCGTGATCCCGGTAATCCGGCCGCCGTTCAGGGCCAGGCAATACCAGCAGCTCGCGACGCCAGCGACCAGGTGGACGATCAGGAGCCTGTGAATGCGGACATGATCCGGCATCGGTCCTCTCCTCTCCGGCCACCGGGCGGCTCCGAGGGAAACGGAAGGGTGCCCTCGGCGCCACGGATCGCGTATGATAGGGCGATGCGAGGCCCCGCCCTCCGGGAGCGACAGCCGCCCCCGGTCATCCTCCCCCCGGCGCCGGCCGCCGGCAAGCCCCGGCGCTCACAAACCGACCCGTTCTCGTGGAGCGATCAACGTGCGATCCATCCTCCGAACCGTCTCGCGACCACGATTGGTGGTCGCCCTGACCGTCGTGCTTTCCCTGTCTGGGAGCTGGACCCGGGCCGACGACAAGGTGTTCACGCAGAAGCCCGAAGTTGTCGCCTCGCAGACGCGCGGCGAGTCGGGTAAGGCGGTGCCCCTGGCTGTCGAGCGGGCCGAGCTGCTGGCCGGTCCTCCCGCGACCTGGATCTGGGGACCCGACGCCGACCTGGCCTACGTGCTCCGCAAGGAGTTCCCCGGCGACGCCAAGGGCGCCCGACTGATCGCCGCGGCCGACAACCGGATGACGATTTATCTCAACGGCAAGCGGGTTGCCTCCGGCGACAACTGGCAGGAGCCGGTCGAGCTGGACGTCACGAAAGCCCTGAAAGACGGCCGCAACGAGCTGCTCGTCGAGGTCGCCAACGCGGGTGGTCCTTCCGGCTTCGCCTTGAAGCTGGCGATCACCCGACCCGACGGCCGGACGCGCTACGTCGTCAGCGACCGGAGCTGGCAAGCGGCGGCGTCGCGGGATTCGAAGCAGTGGGACGCCGTGCGGATGGTCGCCCGGATGGGCGATCAGCCGTGGGGCGATGTCTTCACCGGCACGCAGCCGATCGGCCGGGTGCCGCGCGAGGTCTTCGAGACGTTGCCGGGTTACCAGGTCGAGCGGCTGTTCACCGTCCCACGCGATCAGCTCGGGCTCGTGGGTCTCGATCACCTTCGACCCCAAGGGCCGGCTGCTCGCCAGCGACCAGGGCGATAAGGGGATCTGCCGGGTCACTCCGCCGCCCGTCGGCAGCGACGAGCCGGTGAAGGTCGAACGGCTCGACGTGAAGATCAGCGGCGCCCAAGGCCTGCTCTACGCCTTCGACAGCCTCTACCTCTCCGTCAACGGCGGCCCCGGCAGCGGCCTCTACCGCGCCCGCGACACCGACGGCGACGACCAGTACGACGAGGTCGTGAAGCTCATGGCCCTCCACGGCGCCGGCGAGCACGGCCCGCACGCCTTGCGGCTCTCGCCCGACGGCAAGTCGATCTTGATCGTCTGCGGCAACCACACCGACCTGCCTCCCCACATCGACGCCAGCCGCGTCCCCCGGCCCTGGGACGAGGACCTGCTCCTGCCCCGCCAGTGGGATGCGAACGGCCACGCCCGCGGCCGCATGGCCCCCGGCGGCTGGATCGCGAAGACCGACCCGGACGGCAAGACCTGGGAAATCGTCAGCGCCGGCTACCGCAACTCGTATGACTTCGACCTTCAACGCCGAGGGCGAGCTGTTCGCCTACGACGCCGACATGGAGTGGGATATCGGCATGCCCTGGTATCGCCCGACGCGGGTCGTCCACGCCACCAGCGGCAGCGAGTTCGGCTGGCGGAGCGGCACGGGCAAGTGGCCGGTGTACTACCCGGACAGCCTGCCGCCGATCGTCGACATCGGCCCCGGCTCGCCCGTGGGCGTGACCTTCGGCTACGGCGCTGAAGTTCCCCGCGAAGTACCAGAAGGCCCTTTATCATCTGCGACTGGACCTTCGGCACCATCTACGCCATGCACCTCGAGCCCGACGGCTCGTCGCTACAAGGCGACCAAGCGAGGAATTCCTCTCGCGGACCCCGCTGCCCCTTACCGACGTCGCCATCGGTCCCGACGGCGCCCTGTACTTCACCATCGGCGGCCGCGGAATCGCAGTCGGAGCTTTTCCGGGTGAGCTACGTCGGTGACGAGTCCACCGAGCCCGTCGAGCTTCGCGAGCCGCAGAACTTCGACCTGCGGGTCCTCCGCCGCGAGATCGAGCAGTTCCACCACCGCGCCGACGACCAGGCGAAGGCCGTCGCGACGTCTGGCCCTACCTGGCCGACCCCGACCGCTTCCTCCGCTACGCCGCTCGCGTGGCGCTGGAGCACCAGGAGCCGAAGTTCTGGCAAGACCGCGTGCTCGCCGAGACGAACCCCGAGGCACTGCATCACCGGTCGGTCGCCCTGGCCCGCCAGGGCGACAAGTCGCTCCAGCCGAAACTGCTCGACGCCCTCGGCCGGCTCGACTTCGGGAAGCTCAGCCCGGACCGCAGCAACTGGAATTGCTGCGGGCCTATGAACTCGACGTTCATCCGGATGGGTGAGCCGGACGAGGCGAGACCGTCGTCCCTGGCTGACGAAGTTCGACGCCCTCTTCCCGGCCGACAGCGACGCGCTCGAACCGCGAGCTGGCAACCTGCTCGTCTATCTGCAAGTCGCCGACCGTGGCCCCAAGACGATCGCCTTGATGCAGCAGGAGACGCAGCCGCGAGTCGGACGACATCTCGCGAACTGCTCACCCGCAACCCCGGCTACGGCGGCCCGATCGCAAAGATGATGGCCAACCGCCCCGAGGCGCAGAAGCATCCATTATGCCCTGGCGCTTGCGGAACATCCGCGAAGGCTGGACCCTGGAAGATCGCAAGGCGCTACTTCCAGTTCCTCCAGAAAGCCCGGCGCTGGAGCGGCGGCGCCAGCTATCAGGGGTTCATCAACAACATCGACAGGGAAGCGTTCGAGAACGCCAGCGAAGCCGAGCGCCTGGCCGATCGAGGCCACCGGCGCCCGTGAGCCGTACCAGGCCGAAGGAGCTGCCCAAGCCGCAAGGGCCCGGGCCACGACTGGAAGCTCGACGAGCTGCTGGCACTCGCCCCGTCGAAGACGAAGGGCCGCGACTTCGAGCGCGGCCAGCGGACCTTCTCCGCCGCCCGCTGCATCGTCTGCCACCGCTTCGCCGGCGAGGGCGGCGCGACCGGTCCCGATCTCACCCAGGCCGCCGGCCGGTTCGGCTTCAAGGAGATGGCCGAGGCCATGATCGAGCCCAACAAGGTCGTCTCCGACCAGTACCGCGCCTCCGTCGTGGCCACCACCGACGGCCAGCTCTACACCGGCCGGATCGTCAATGAGAACGACAAGGCGTTGACCATCCTCGTGGACCCCGAAGACTCGACCAAGGTCGTCGAGGTCCCCAAGAACGAGGTCGAGGAGATGAAGCCCTCGCCCGAGTCGCTCATGCCCAAGGATCTGCTCGACGCCGCTCAACGAGAACGAGGTGCTCGACCTGATCGCCTACCTCCTCTCGCGCGGCGACTCGAATGATCCAATGTTCAAAAAGTGACGTGAACGATTGTTAGAATTCGGATGGTCGATGGTCGATCCCATGTTTTCGCGGGGCGACCATCGGCCATTGGCCATCCCGGGAGCCGAAAGCCCATGCCCGTCGACCCGACGCGAGTTCCTCCGAAGCTCCGCTGTCGCCGCACTCGCGCCGGGGCTGTGGCCCTCCCCGGCCCCGGCCGAAGCCGTGACGGAGTCGCCGCCGATCATCGACACGCATCAGCATCTCTGGGACCTTTCGAGCCAGCGGCTCCCCTGGCTCGACTCGGCCCCCGCGGTGCTCCGACGGAGCTACACGACCGACGACTACCGCGAGGCGACGCGGGGGTTGGGCGTCGTCAAGGCCATCTACATGGAAGTGGACGTCGCCCCCGAGCAGCACGTCGCCGAGGCCGAGCGCGTGCTCGCCCTCTGCCGCGACCCCGACAAGCCAACCGTCGCCGCCGTTCTCGGCGGCCGTCCCGCCGCGGCGGACTTCGGCGACTACCTGGCGCGGTTCCGGGACGATCCGAATTTCAAGGGCGTCCGCCAGGTGCTCCACGGAGCCACCACCCCGCGCGGATTCTGCCTGCGTCCCGAGTTCGTCCGCGGTATTCGACTGCTAGGCGATTCCGGCCTGCGCTTCGACCTCTGCCTGCGACCGGCCGAACTGGGCGACGGCGTCAAGCTCGTTGATCAATGCCCCGACACGCGATTCATCCTCGATCACTGCGGCAACGCCGATCCGTCGGCCTTCCTCAAGAAGGTCGGCGAGGCGCAACCTTCACACGACCCCGACGCCTGGCGTCGCGATATCGACGCGCTGGCGAAGCGCGAGCACGTCGTCTGCAAGATCTCGGGCATCGTGGCCAAGGCGCCGAAGGGCTGGACACCCGAGGATCTGGCCCCGATCATCCATCATTGTCTGGACGCCTTCGGTCCCGACCGGGTGATGTTCGGCGGCGACTGGCCGGTCTGCCTGCTGGGGGCGTCTTATCGGCAGTGGGTCGAGGCTCTGCGGGCGATCGTCGCGGGCCGGAGTGAGGCCGAGCGGCGGAAGCTCTTTTCCGACAATGCTCGGCGGTTCTACGGCCTGGCGGGATGACCTTCCCGTGCTCGCGTGTCTCCAAGCCTCCGAGATGGAAGTGCGGAAACCGCCAAATAAGGTGTTCACAAGCTGGGTTCACCTGCGGTATCATGAGAGGATCATCGACGATCCCTCCTGGCCAACTTCTCCACCCACCCCGACCACGTTCTCCGGAGTCTCGATCCTTGCGTCGCGCCTTTCTCTGCCTGCTGCTCGCGCTCGCGACGGCTCCGGCCCGCGGGCAAACGGACGACCGCGTGGACTTCGCGCATGACGTCTTGCCGATCTTGCGGCAGCGTTGCGCCTCGTGCCACACCAATGGGAAGTCGAAGGGCGACGTGTCGATGGACACGCGTGAGTCGCTCTTGAAGTCGGAGGTCGTCGTTCCCGGCAAGGCCGCGGAAAGCGAGCTGTTCGCGAGGGTAACATCGGATGAGCCGACGCTCCGCATGCCCCCCAAGGGGCCGGCGCTGAGCGGGGAGCAGATCGGGATCTTGCGGAAGTGGATCGACGAGGGTGCGGCCTGGCAGGAGGGGTTCTCGTTCGCCAAGTCCGGTGCGGGCCTGCCGCTCAAACCACGACGGCCCGAGTTGCCGGCCGTTCGCGACGGACGGACCAACTCGGTCGACCGGATCGTCGATGCGTACTTCGACAAGCAACAGGTCGAGCGCCCGGAGTCGATCGGCGACGCCGCGTTCTGCCGTCGTGTCTCGCTGGATCTTGTCGGCCTCCTGCCGACGCCCGAGCAGCTTGATGAGTTCCTGGCCGACCCGTCGCCCGACAAGCGGGAGCGGCTGGTCAAGCGGCTCCTCGACGACGAACAGGCGTATGCCGAGCACTGGCTCACCTTCTGGAACGACCACCTTCGCAACGACTATGCCGGCACTGGATACATCGACGGCGGTCGCAAGGCGATCACCGACTGGCTCTATCGCTCGCTCCGCGAGAACAAGCCGTATGACCAGTTCGTCCGCGAGCTGATCAGCCCGACGCCCGAGTCGGAGGGGTTCATCAAGGGGATCAAGTGGCGAGGCGCCGTCAACGCGAGCCAGGTGCCGGAGATCCAGTTCGCACAAAACGTGGGACAGGTGTTCCTGGGGATCAACCTGAAATGCGCCTCGTGTCACGATAGCTTCATCGACTCGTGGAAGCTGGAAGACTCCTACGGCCTGGCGGCGATCATCGCCGAGGGGCCGCTGGAGATCCACCGTTGCGACAAGCCGACGGGGGAGCAGGCCCGGGCGAAGTCCCTCTTCCCCGAGCTGGGCGAGATCGACCCCGAGAAGTCACGCGAGGAGCGTCTGGCGCAGCTCGCCGAGTTCCTCACGAGTCCCGAGGACGGCCTCCTCGCCCGCACGGTTGTCAACCGGCTCTGGCAGCGGCTCATGGGTCGGGGGATCGTGCATCCAGTCGATGTGATGGCGAATGACCCATGGAGCCCAGATCTGCTGGACTTCCTGGCGTCGGACCTCGTCGAACACGGCTACGACCTCAAGCGGACGCTCGCCCTGATCGCGTCCTCGGAGGTTTATCAGGCCCGCGGGCTGGAGGTGCCGAGCGAGTTGCTGGGCAGCGAGGATTTCGTCTTCCGCGGCCCGATCGCGAGGCGGTTGACGGCCGAGCAGTTCCTCGACGCGGTCTGGCGGATCACCGGCAATACTCCGGAAAAGACGGCCGTGAAGTTCCCGCGCGAGGCGGAGCCGGTGCGGGCGTCACTCGTCGTGTCGAGCCCCTTGATGCGTTCCCTCGGCCGGCCGAACCGGGAGCAGGTCGTGACCACGCGGCCCGAGGAACTGAGCACCTTGCAAGCGCTCGACCTGACCAACGGCCCGGAACTCGCCGAGCTCCTCGACCGCGGCGCCCGGAACCTTCGCGACGCCCATCCCGACTGGGACCGAGAGCAATTCATCGACTGGATCTTCCGCAGCGCCCTGAGCCGTCGCCCCAGCCCGCCCGAGCGCGAGACGGCCCTGGCGATCCTTGGCGAACCGCTCAATGAACAGGGGCTGGGCGACCTGCTCTGGGCCGTGTTCATGCTCCCGGAATTCCAGTTGATTCAATAAACATAGAAGGGATTTCCCGCCATGATCGACCCACGCGACTCCCGTGACTTGACGCGACGGCACTTCCTGGAGCAGATGACCGCCGCGTCCCTCGCCGCCTTGGCCGCCGGCGCACCGCGGTCCCTCCGCGCGGAAGTGGAAGGCGAACCGCTCGTCCATCCCGAGCCCCGGGCCGACTGCTGCATCCTGCTCTGGATGGCCGGTGGCATGGCGGCGCCGGAGACGTTCGACCCGAAGCATTACGAGCCGTTCGAGGTCGGGCTGCCCGCCGAGAAGATCATCAGCACGTTCCCGGCAATCGACACGGCTGTTGATAACATCAAGATTTCGGAGGGTCTGGGCGAGATCGCGCGGGTGATGGACCGGGCGACCCTGGTGCGCTCGCACGTCCAGCCGGACCTGGGCAACATCCTGCACTCGCGGCACCAGTACCACTGGCACACCGGCTACGTGCCGCCGCAGACGGTCGCCGCGCCGCACCTGGGGGCCTGGATCGCGAAGGTGCTCGGCCCGCGCAACCCGGCGATCCCGGCGTTCCTCGACATCGGCCAGCGGCTCGAAGGGATCGGCGAGAAGGAGGAGCTGAAGGCGTTCCACACCGCGGGCTTCCTCGGCACCGAGTTCGGCCCGTTCCTGCTTCCGTATCCCGACCAGGCGATCGAGGCCGTCCGCCCGCCGGAGGGCATGACCAGCGCAGCGGTTCGAGGCCCGGAATCGCCGCTTCCGCGAGCTGGTCCGTCGAAGCCCGATCGGCGAGCACGGCAGCGATTATCAGCAGGAGTCGATGCTTCGCTCGATGGAGAACGCCTACCGATTGCTCAACTCGCCCGAGCGGAAGGCGTTCGACCTCACGCTGGAGCCGAGGGACAGTTACGATATCTACAACACCGGACGGTTCGGCCAGGGATGCCTGCTGGCCCGACGGCTGGTCGAGGCCGGGGCACGGTTCATCGAGGTGACGACCGAGTACGTCCCCTTCGTGAGCTGGGACACCCACGAGAACGGCCACACGACCGCCGAGCGGATGAAGCAGGAGATCGACCGTCCGATCGCCCGCCTGATCGTCGACCTGGAGGAGCGCGGGCTACTCGACCGCACGCTCGTGATCGTCGCCAGCGAGTTCAGCCGCGACATGATGATCGAGGGCGTGCCGGGCAGCACGGCGCGGGACCAGTCGCGAGCGAAGTCGGACGTGATGAAGGAGATGGTCCACTACGGTTTGCACCGCCACTTCACCGGCGGTACCTCGGTGCTCCTCTTCGGCGGCGGCATGAAGAAGGGCTTCCTCTACGGCGAGACCGCCGACGAGCGCCCTTGCATCGCCACGAAGAACCCGGTGAGCGTGACCGACCTCCACGCCACGATTCTCACCGCCATGGGTATCTCGCCGAAGACAGGCTTCACCATCGAGAAGCGGCCTTTCTACGCGACCGAGAACGGCGAGGGCAAGCCGGTCATGGACCTCTTCGCCTGAGCCCGGAACGGGACGGGCCTTTTCCGTGCGCGAGATTCATCCTGACAACGCCGCCGCCTACCTCCGCAGGACCGGGCGTGCCCCGGCCGACGCGATCATCGGCGTGATGCCGTTCGGCTGGGGCGTCTCGAACGTCGTCCTGCGCGTGCAGATCGAGGGCGAGGCGCCTTTCGTGCTCAAACAATCGCGCGAGCAATTGCGCACGAAGATGCACTGGGTCAGCCGGCTCGATCGGATCTGGACCGAGACGGCCGCCTTGCGACGACTGGCGGCCACCCTGCCCGCCGGCTCCGTGCCGGAACTGCTCTGGGAAGATCGTAAGAACTATCTCTTCGCCATGAGCTGCGCCCCGGACGACGCCGCCGTCTGGAAGCGATGGTTGCTGGCAGGTCGGGCCGACCCGGAGGTGGCGCGGCGATCGGGGGCGCTGCTAGGAGGCATGCACGCCCAAAACGCCGCAGACGACTGGGGTGAGCTGGCGGACACGACCGTCTTCGATCAGCTCCGGCTCGACCCGTTCTACCGGACCGTCGCGCGGGCTCACCCCGATCTCGCCCCGAGGCTCCAGACTCTGATTGACGAAACCCTCGACCCGCCGGAACGCACCTTCGTCCACGCCGACTTTAGCCCGAAGAACTTGCTGGTCCACGGCGATCGGTTTGGCCTGACGGTCGTCGACTTCGAGACGGCGCACGCAGGCGACCCGGCCTTCGACCTCGGGTTCTTCACGAGCCATCTCTTGCTCAAGTCACTGCGGGCGGCGCCGGAGCATCAGACCTTATCTTGACCTGATTGCTCAATTCTGGGAAACCTACCTCTCAAGCACGGGTCTCGATTTCCTGGCCGACTCGGGTTCGCCGTGGCTCGGTCCACGCGGCGGCGTGTGCTTTGGCGCGGATCGATGGCAAGAGCCCGGTCGATTACCTCGACGAGCCGCGTCAAGTCGCCGTGCGGCGGTTCGCGGGCTGGGCCCTGACGTCGGGATTATCGGTCTGGTCTGATCTTATCGAGTTGGCGGCACAGGAGATGCGGGCTTTCCCGCCGGGCCCGGGACGTTGACGCAGCGTCGCGGAGATCCCAAGTTCCGCGCTGTCCAGGCCGGTCGGAGTCGCCCGGCCTGATCGCTCGTCTCGATCGATCGACGCAGGACCTTTGCCCGTGGCCACACTGAGCAAACTGCACGCCCGCGAGGTGCTCGACTCGCGGGGCCGACCGACCGTCGAAGTCGAAGCCCTGGGCTCGGACGGGTCCGTCGGGCTGGCCATCGTCCCCTCGGGCGCCAGCACCGGGCGACACGAAGCCCTCGAACTCCGCGACACAGACGAAGGCCGGTTCTGCGGCCTGGGTGTCCGCCGGGCGGTCGAGAACGTCAAGGGCCGGATCGCGACGGCCGTCGCCGGGATCGACCTGGACGACCAGTCGGGCCTCGACGCCAAGCTGATCGCGCTCGACGGCTCGCCGAACAAGTCCGAGCTCGGGCGCCAACGCGATCCTCGGCGCCTCGCTCGCCGTGGCCCACGCCGCGGCCGCCTCGCGTCGTGAGCCGCTGTACGTCCACCTCAACCGCCTCTGGAGCCAGCGTCTCGAGCCGGGCGAATCGGCCGAGCCGACCTTGCCGATGCCGATGGTCAACATGATCTCCGGCGGTCTGCACGCCGGTCGCCAGATCGAGTTCCAGGACTTCCTGATGATTCCCGTGGGTGCCCGCTCCTACAGCGAGGCCCTGGAGATGGCCGCGGGCCTCTACCGCTGCCTGGCCGAAGTCCTCCACAACGCGGGCGAGGAGTACTCGCTCGTCGGTGACGAGGGGGGCTATGGGCCGCGACTCCGCACCGAGAGCCACGCCGTCGATCGCATCATCGAGGCCGCGTTGCGATGCGGCCTCGATGTGGGCCGGGACATGGCGATCGCGATCGACGTCGCGGCCACCCACTTCTTCGATCCCCAGACCGGCCGTTACACCTTGCATACCCTCGACGAGTCGGACCTCGACTCGGCCGGGATGGTCGAGCTGCTCGAATACTGGTCGCGCCAGTATCCGATCGTCTCCATCGAGGACGGCCTGGCCGAGGATGACTGGGATGGTTGGACCTCCCTCAACGCCCGGCTCGGCGACCGCATTCAGCTCATCGGCGACGACCTCTTCGCCACCCAGACCGAGCGGCTCAAGCAAGGCATCGACCGCAAGGCGGCCAACGCAGTCCTGATCAAGCTCAACCAGGTCGGTACACTGACCGAGACACTCGACGCGATGCTTCTGGCCCGCCGCCACGGATACCGCACGGTCGTCTCCGCCCGCTCCGGCGAAACCGAGGACACGACCATCGCCGACCTCGCCGTTGCCACTGGCGCCGGTCAGATCAAGATCGGCTCCGTCGCCCGTTCCGAACGGCTGGCCAAATACAACCGCCTTCTCCGGATCGAGGAACAGCTCGGCGACTCGGCACGCTTCGCCGGTTGGCCGCCGAAATGACGGTCGATGGCTCATGGTCGATGGTCGATGATGGAAACCTGATCTCGATCATGGGCCTTCAGATATCGATATCTTTCGCTGTGTACGCCTCGGCCATGATGAATTTGAACCGGGCCTCGGGGTCCTTGCCCATCAGCTCGGTGACGGTGCTCTCGGTGTAAGGGCGGTCCTCGTCGGGGACGACCACGCGGAGCAAACGGCGGCGGGCGGGGTCGAGCGTGGTCTGATAGAGGAGCTGGTGGGGCATCTCGCCGAGCCCCTTGAAGCGGGTGATGTTGGGCCGGGCGTTCCTGGGGAGCTTGTCGAGGATCTTGTCGCGGGCGGCGTCGTCGGAGGCCCAGTAGGTTTCCTTGCCGTGGGTGATCTTGTAGAGCGGCGGGCAGGCGAGATAGACGCGGCCGTCCTCGATCAGGTTGGGCAGGTGGCGGTAGAAGAAGGTCAACAGGAGCGTGGCGATGTGGTGGCCGTCGCTGTCGGCGTCGGTCAGGATGATGATCTTGCCGTAGCGGAGGCGGCCGGGGTCGAAATGGTCGTCCATGCCGCAGCCAAGGGCGCTGACGATGTCGGTCAGCTCCTTGTTGTCGAGCACCTTGGCCTTGGTGGCCTGTTCGGCGTTGAGGACCTTACCGCGGAGGGGCAGGATCGCCTGGATGTCGCGGTCACGGCCTTGCTTGGCGGAGCCGCCGGCCGAGTCACCCTCGACGATCAGAAGTTCGGATTCCTCGGGGTTGGTGGTATCGCAGTCGTGGAGCTTGCCAGGGAGGTTCAGGCGGTTGCTGATGGCGGTCTTGCGGCGCACCTGGCTGGCGGCAGCCCGGCTGGCCTCGCGGGCCCTGGCCGCCTGGATCACGCGGTGGGCGATGGCGTCGCCGATGCTCTTGTTCTTCAGCAGGAAGCTTTCGAGCTGCGGCCGGACGGCCGACTCGACCAGCGAGCGGATCTCGGGGTTGTTGAGCCGGTCCTTCGTCTGGCCCTGGAACTGCGGCTCGTGGACGAAGACCGAGAGCACCGCCGTGAGCCCCTCGCGGATGTCCTCCCCCTTGATCTCCGGCCCCTTCTTGACCAGCTCGTGATCCTTCAGGTACCGGCCGACGGCCGCTGTGACGGCGCTCCTCAAGCCCGATTCGTGCGTGCCGCCGTCGCGGGTCGGGATCGTGTTGACGAAGGAGCGGATCGCCTCGTCGGTCGATTCGGTCCAGGCGAGGGCGAGGCTGATGCGGAGGTCGTCCTCGTCGCGTTCGAGCACGAACGGCGTCGGGGCGACCCGGTTGTCCTCGCGGGCCTTGTTGACCGCGTCGAGGAAGTCGGCGACGCCGCCGTCGTGGCGAAACTCGCGGGTCTCCTTCGCCCGCTCATCGACGAACTGGATGACCAGGCCGCGGTTGAGGTACGTCTTCACCTCCAGCCGCTCGGCGATCAGGGCCGGGTCGAAGCTCTGGTCGAGGAAGATGTCGGGATCGGGCGTGAACGTGATAACCGTGCCCGTCCCCCGGACCGGCTCGCCTTTCTCGACCCCGCCAACCGGCTTGCCGCGGCGGTAGCGCTGGGTGTAGGTGAAGCCGTCGCGACGGACATCGGCCACCAGGCTCTTGCTCAACGCGTTGACCACGCTGGCGCCGACGCCGTGCAGACCGCCCGCGACCTTGTAGGTGTCGTTGTCGAACTTGCCGCCCGCGTGCAGGGTGGTGAAGATCACCTCCAGCGCGCTCTTGCCCGTCTTCGTATGCACATCAACGGGGATACCCCTGCCGTTGTCGGCGACGGAGACGGTGCGGCCGTCCTTCTCGAGCGTCACCGTGATCTTCGACGCGTGGCCGTTCATCACCTCGTCGATGGCGTTATCGACGATCTCCCAGAGCAGGTGATGGAACCCGTTCTTGTCGATCCCGCCGATATACATACCGGGCCGCTTGCGGACGGCTTCGAGACCTTCGAGGACGGTGATCGATTCGGCGGTATAGCTACCTGTCGCCATGTTTCTGTTTTCCCATCGTTTCCGGCCACGGTCTTGTGATCAGCGGCGAGTCGGGTCACTCTTCTACGTCGGAACGCTCCGAAAGGTCGGCCCGTCATTTCTGCATGGTCGGCTCACCGAGCCTGTGACAGCTCCACGACTCGCTCTCGCTCCGTCGTCCCTTCGCCACGGCGACCGAGAACCCAGCCGGGCTCGATCTGATCGAGCCCATCCCCCTGAAGAACGAGTGATCCGGTCATGCCCTCGCCGAGCGCATCCAGCGATCGCCCGTAGGCGTGGATACAGAAGACCCTCAAGGAAACCGGTTTCTCCTCTTCGCGGACCGGCTCGTCGCCGAACTCCTCGGGATACTTCCTCGGCTCGTAGCGATAAGCGGCGTCGAAGCGATCGCCCACGCGGATCGGTTCATCGCCGCAGCGGCCCATGACGGTGAAATGCTCAACCTGGACCAACCCGGCGACGATGAACTCGAAGCTCCTGGCATTCATCTCGGGCCCTCGATCATGCGCTCGTTGAATCGGCGAATCTGTTCCTGGCTCAGGCGCTGGCCCTTCATGTGGGACTCGGCAATTGTCGAGTGCCTGATCATCCACCCCTCCGCGGCCCGGGACGTTCAAGATCGCCCTCCAGCCCAACGAGCACGGAGCCGAATTTTCTCAGTAACCTTGCACGACGCTCGCCGACTGGCTGCAATCGAAGCAGTAGAAGACATAGATCATGCCGACGTCTCCGAACATGTACTGGCGGCGGCTTCGGTGCGTCTGTCGCAAAAGATTGCGTGGGTTGTCGTGCTCGACCGAATCGATCTGGGCCACGAAGCTCATCGGGTCCCCGCACGGCTCGCAGGCGGGCGTCTCGTCGTCCTGAATCCAGTCGGGCTCGCCGCCGAGCTTGGTGCGGAGACCGAGGTTCTCGGGGTAGTCGAGCCTGACCGCCCGGGCACCGGGCGGGACGCGCTCCAGATCAACGCGAAACTCGGGCAAGCGTCGTGGATCATTCATCATTCATCCACCTGATCGACGGGCGGCACCGGAACCGCCTCATCGGGCAGGACCGCTTCGAGGTTGCCGCGCTGGAGGATGCCGTACCCCTTGCCGCCGCGGCTGGTGACGGGGTACTTGGTGGCGCGGATGATCTGGGTGCCGCCGCGGGTCGTGCGGACGGTCAGGCCTTCGCGCTTCTTGCCGGCCAGGGCGAAGCCGAGGACGCGGTCCTTGGCGTCGAGGCGGACGGCCGTCACCCCCTTGGCGGCGCCGGAGACGACGTTGGCCTCGGCGACGGGGAAGATCAGGACGCGGGCCGAGCGGGTCGCCAGGCAGACGTTCTCCGTGCCCTCGCTCGGCTCGACGCCGACGACGAGGTCGTTCGCGAACGAGGAATCGAGGCGGACGACGGTCCGCCCTTTGCGGGTCGAGACCGGGGCAACCGCGGCGATCGCGAACCGGAGCACCTTGCCGCCGGCCGTCAGGGCGACGGCGTAGGGCGGCGGCGGGAGCGACGGAGTGGCGTGGCCGTTGGTGTCGCCGTTGGCTTCGAGGTGGAGCTTGCCCTGAACGGGACCGTTCGAGGCGGCCGGGGCGTGGGCGATGTCGGGCAGGCAGCGGGGGTCGTGGCAGACGACGCCGACGATGTGTTCCTGGTCCTCCAGGGCGAACATCTTCTGGATCGGCTCGCCGTGGCCGGTGGTCATCGGGATGTCGTTGCCTCGCATCGTGTAGCCGATGCCGCGGTCGGTGAAGAAGGTGATGGTCTGGCGGGCCCGGGCGCGGTAGACCCAGCCGACGCGGTCGTCGTCGCGGACGCGGATGCTGGCCACGTCGGTGAACGACTTCTGACGCTTGATCCAGCCTTCACGGGTGACGATCACCCAGGCGTCCTCATCGACGATGTAGTCTTCCTCGCGGAACTCGACGGTCTCGGCCGGCCCCTCGACGCTGGTGCGTCGGGCGTCGCCGTGCTTGCGAGCCATCTCCTTGATCTCGTCGTGGATCAGGCTCCAGCGGCCGGGCTCGTCGTTGAGCAACGCCTCGACCTCGGCGGCCCGCTTCTGCTTCTCCTTCAGCTCGCGGAGGATGTCGGCGATTTCCAGCTTGCCGAGGCGGTAGAGCTTGGTTTCGAGGACGGCGTCGGCCTGGGCCTCGGAGAGCCCGAAGCGGGCGATGAGCTTGGGGGCGGCGTCGGCCTTGCCGTCGCTGGCGCGGATGATCCTGATGGCCTCGTCGAGGTTGTTGAAGACGATCGCGAAGCCTTCGAGGATGTGGATGCGACGGAGCAGGTTCTCCAGCTCGTGACGGAGCCGGCGGGTGACGACCTCCATGCGGAAGTCGAGGAAGTGCAGGAGCATGCTCTTGAGGTCGAGCCGCTCGGGCACGGCGACCTCGGCCCCGGCGGCGGGCAGGAGGCAGGTCATGTTGACGTTGAAGTTCGTCTGCAGCGGCGTGTTCTTGAAGAGGTACGCCATCGCCGCCTCGGGATTGGCGCCGGGGCGGAGTTCGAGGACGATCCGGACGTCCTCGGTGCTCAGGTCCTTGACGTTCGTGAGCTGCGGCACCTGCCCCTTGCCGATCAGCTCGCCGATCCGGAGGACGAGGGCGTCTTTCTCGATGCCGTAAGGGATCGAGGTGACGAGGATCTGGTTCGGCTTGTCGGGGTCGGGCTCGTACGTGCCGCGGAGCTTGATCGTGCCGTGGCCGTTGGCGTAGATCTGGCGGATCTCGTCGGCACTGTTGAGGATCACGCCGCCGGTCGGGAAGTCGGGACCCTGGATGTGCTTGAGGAGCTTTTCCAGGGGAAGGTCGCGGTCGGCCTTGAGCAAGGCGAGCAGGGCCTTGCAGACCTCGTTGAGGTTGTGCGGCGGGATGTTCGTCGCCATGCCGACGGCGATCCCGGCGGTGCCGTTGATGAGCAGGTTCGGCACCTGGGCCGGCAGGACGACCGGCTCGTCGGTCGTGGAGGCGTAGTTGGGCCGGAAATCGACGGTCTGGTCCCGCAGCTCGCGGAGCAGGTCCTCGGCCATCCGGGTCAGGCGGCATTCGGTGTACCGCATCGCGGCGGGTGGGTCGCCGTCGATCGAGCCGAAGTTGCCGTAACCTTCGATCAAGCGGGTAACGCAGGCTGAACGGCTGCGCCATCCGGACCAGGGCGTCATAGATCGACTGGTCGCCGTGGGGGTGATAGCTCTTCATCACCTCGCCGACGACCGCCGCGCTCTTGATGAAGCGGCTGTCGGCACTGACGTGCAGGTCCGACCACATCGCATACAAGATGCGGCGCTGCACCGGCTTGAGGCCGTCGCGCACGTCGGGCAGGGCCCGCGAAGTGATGACGCTCAAGGCGTAGTTGAGGTAGCGGGTCCGCGTCGCCTCGGCGAGCGACACGTCCTCCACGATCGTTCGGACCCGCGCCTTCGCCCGGTCGTCTTCGGTCCGTCGCGTGCGTCTGGCCATCGGTCGCAATGCCCTCCTCCGCGGCTTTGACTCCGCGTTGACCTACCGACTTTACCAGGAACTGGCAAGGTCAGGCAATGTGCTTACTGTACAAAAATTTCCTATTCCCCTTTCTACGATCCCGGAAGCCGGGGGGTTCGGGCGCGTTGACGAGAAGGCTTGGTTGGGATAGATCGTTGCCATCGCCTCGACGGGGATCGGGGTTGGTTCCAAACTGAAGGGGGAGAGACTTATGCGGAAATACGTCGTCGAGATGATCGGGACGTTCTTCCTGGTCTTCACGATCGGGATGGTGGTGATCAATCCGGGCGGTGCGAACGAGATGGCGCCCCTGGCGATCGGCTCGGCCTTGATGGTGATGATCTTCGCCGGGGGCCACATCTCGGGTGGACATTTCAACCCGGCCGTCACACTGGGCGTCTGGATGCGGGGTCGCTGCGACACGAAGGACGTGCCGGGCTACATGATCGGCCAGGTGGTCGGGGCGGTGGCGGCGGCGCTGGTGGTGCTGTCGTTGAAGAACAAGCCGGAGATCGCGGTGGCCACGCCGGACATCGTCCGCTGGCTGGTGGCGGAGTTCGTCTTCACGTTCGCTTTGGTGTACGTCGTCCTGAACGTGGCGACGGCCAAGGGCACGGCGGGCAACTCGTTTTACGGCCTGGCGATCGGGTTCACGGTGCTGGCTGGTGCGTACGCGGTCGGGCCGGTCTCGGGTGGGGCGTTCAACCCGGCGGTAGCGGTGGGTGTCTGCACGATGGGGTTGGTGGCTTGGGTCAACATCTGGATCTTCCTCGTCGCCAACTTCGCCGCCGGGGCCGCCGCGGCGCTGGCGTTCAAGGCGTTGAATCCGGACGACCAGTGATCCGGAGGGCTCGATTCGATCCGACCCGCCGGGTGGGTGACAACCGGCCCGGCATCGGGTTAACTGGTGGCTCGCGAGGCCCCGCCGCGGGTAGCGGTCGCGGGCCCAAGTCCTCAAAAGGAGAGAACCCAATGATCCTGCTCGCCTGCGCCCTGGCCCTGATCGGCGTCGATGACAAGGACCTGAACACCCCGCCGCCTGGCTTCAAGGCCCTTTTCAACGGCAAGGACCTCACCAACTGGGACAACACCGGCAAGGCTGAGGGCCACTGGACCGTCAGGGACGGCATCCTGCACTACGACGGCAAGGGAGACAGCCTCAAGACCGCCAAGGACTACGGCGACTTCGAGCTTTACGTCGATTGGAAGATCAGCCCGATGGCCGACTCGGGTATCTACCTGCGCGGCAAGCCGCAGGTGCAGATCTGGGATCGTCCCGAGATCGGCTCCGGCGGCCTGTTCAACAACAAGCAAAACCCGAGCAAGCCGACCAAGGTCGCGGACAAACCGGTCGGCGAATGGAACACCTTCCATATTATCATGAAGGGCGAGAAGGTCACGGTCTACCTCAACGGCGAGAAGGTCGTCGATAACGTCACCCTGGAGAACTATCCGAAGTACGATAGCCCGATCCCCTCCACCGGTACGATTGAACTGCAACACCACGGGAATCCTCTGGAGTTCCGGAACATCTACATCAAGGAACTCTGATTTCCTATCGCCTGGCTCGCCCGTCTGGAAGGTGGAGGTGAGTCCGACTTCAGTCGGGCCTGCCCACCAAGAATCCGGGAAGTAGGCCCGACTGAAGTCGGACCTACTCCGGATTCTGTACGGCCGCGATTCCAGGGGATTCGGTTCAAAATCCGCGGGAATAGGGACCGGGAGAGCTATGAATTACCGCACGTTCGGACGCACCGGTTGGTCGGTCGGCGAGATCGGTTACGGCATGTGGGGCCTGGCCGGCTGGACCGGCTCCGACGACGACGAGACACGCGCCTCGCTCGATCGAGCTGTGGCACTGGGCTGCAACTTCTTCGATACCGCCTGGGGTTACGGCTCCGGCCGTAGCGAGACGATCCTCGGGGAGTTGGTTCGCCGACACCCGGACAAGGGCCTGATCGTCGCCACGAAGCTGCCGCCGAAGAACTTCACCTGGCCCTCGCGGCGGGGGTTCACGCTCGACGACTGCTTCCCGCCCGACCACATCCGGGAGTATGCCGAGAAGAGTCTGGCGAATTTGGGCCTGCCGGCGATCGACCTGCTCCAGTTCCACGTCTGGGAGGACGCCTGGGCCGACGACGATCGCTGGCAGCGTGCGATGGACGACCTCAAGCGCGAGGGCCTGATCCGGGCCGTCGGGATCAGCGTCAACCGCTGGGAGCCCTGGAACGGCATCGCGGCCATCCAGACGGGCCAGGTCGACGCCGTGCAGGTGATCTACAACCTCTTCGACCAGGCCCCCGAGGACGAGCTGTTCCCCCTTTGCCGCGAGCGGGATGTGGCCGTGATCGCCCGCGTGCCGTTCGACGAGGGGACGCTCACCGGCAACCTCACGCTCGAATCGACCTGGCCGGAAGGCGACTGGAGGAACACGTACTTCGTCCCCGAGAACCTGCGGGCGAGTGTCGAGCGGGCCGAGCGGCTCCGGCCGGACGTGCCCGAGGGCATGACCATGCCGGAGCTGGCCCTGCGCTGGATCTTGATGGAGCCGACCGTGGCGACGATCATCCCCGGCATGCGGAAGCTCCGCCACGTCGAGGCCAACATCGCCGCCAGCGGCCAGCCGCCGCTCACCCCGGATCGGATGGCCCGCCTGCGGCGTCACCGCTGGGACCGCTCGCCGACGGCCTGGTCGCAGTAGGGCCGCGACCGGGATCAGCCCGGCCCGTAGAGGTACTCCAGCAGGTGGCGGTTCTCGTGGGCGAGCTGCTCGTAGAGCAGCTTGACGACGTCGCCTACCGAGACGACGCCGGTGACGCGGCCATCGGCGGCGACCACAGGGAGCTGGCCGACGCGGTGCGCGGTCATCTGGCCCATGACGTGTTGCACGTCGTCGTCGGGATCGCAGGTAAACAGCTCGCGGGTCATCACATCGCCGACGCGGCGGCGGCCGAAGGCGTCGCAATCGTCGGCAACGCCCCGGAGGACGTCACGCTCGGTGAAGATGCCGACAAGCCGGTCGTCGTCGAGGATCGGCAAGGAGCCGATGTTGTGCTCGACGAGCCGGTGGATCGCCTCGCTCACGGTCGCGTCGGGTCCGATGGAGATGACCCGGTTGCCCTTCGCCTTCAAGACGTCGCGGACTTGCATGGGGCTGGCTCCAGTCCGGGCGCGGGCCGTGAGGTGATGGGGGAAGCAGGCCGCGATCGCCCGGAAAAAGGATGGGCAGACAGGAGATATCCCGATCCATCCTGACCGGGCATCGCCACGATTGCAACGGGTCTTCCCGCCGCGATCCCGCGTCCGACTGGCCGCGCTCGGTTGCGGTGGCGTGCGGGTCCGACTTCTGGCAGGATGAGCCGCCCGAGGCGATCGTCCCAGGGAGGACCGCCATGAGCCCCGCGAAGGAACGCATCCTGCTCGGCCTCCTGCTGGCCGCGACGCTCGCCCTCCGGCTGCTGCGTCTCGACCAGCCGATCGTCGAGAACTACGTCGGCCGCCAGGTGCCGACGGCGATGGTCGCCCGCAACCTCGACCGCGGCTCCGGCTTCCTTTATCCCCAGCTCGACACCGGGCCCTTCCCGAACCTCTTCCTGGTCGAACCGCCGGTCTTCGCCGCCCTGGCCGTCGGGCTTCACCGGGCGACCGGCCTGGCGATCGAGCCGGCAGGTCGGGCGGTCTCGGCCTTCGGGATCACCCTGGCAGCCTGGGGGGTCTTCGCCTTGACCCGGCGCCGGCAAGGGGCGGCCGTCGCCTTGCTCGCTCTGGTGGCGTTCGGCCTCTTCCCCGTCACGATCCGCTACGGCCGGGCCTTCCAGCCCGACGCGACGGCCCTCGGCTTGATCCTCGCCGGGATCGCCCTGATGGACGGGGGCGGTCGCTGGCAACGGGTCCTCGGCGGGGGGCTGGTGGCGGTCGGCCTGGGGATGAAGGTGATCTTCGCGTATGCTCTGCTTCCGATGGGGATGATGGTTGGCAAGAGAGAGAAGGCCGGGTGGCATGCCCACGTCCTCGTGGGCATGTCTTCGAACCGGGGGGCGTCCGGCATGCCCACGAGGACGTGGGCATGCCACCCGGCCTGGTCCTTGCTGCTCGTGCCGGCGGCCTTGTGGTATGGGCATGCGGCTCCCTTGCTGGTGGTTGGCTCGAAGGCGTCGGCGGACAACGCGGCGATCTGGCTCCGGGTGCTGGTGCCGACCGCCCTGTTCGATCCAGTCACGGTCCGGGCGATGGGTTGGTTCCTGCTGGTCCGGGCGTTCACGCCGCTGGGGATCGGCCTGGCGGTGCTGGGATTCGCGCGAGGGGCGGTCGGCCGGTTCTGGGTCGCGTGGATCGTCGCCGCGGGGTTAATGCTGATCTGGCTCGCGGGCAAGGCTCATCATGAGTACTACTGGCTCGCCCTGGCGCCGCCGCTGGCGGTGGGCGTGGCGGGCGGACTGGTCGGGATCGCGGGATGTCGGCCGTGGAGACTCGCCGGGCTCGCGGCTGGAACCGCACCGAATCCCCTCTCCCCCCGGGAGTGGGTGGCCGCGAAGCGGCCGGGTGAGGGGCCCCCGACCTTGGGCCTGACCCGACCGTTCCTCGCCCTCGCCGCCGGCCTCGGATTCGCAAGCCTGGCACTGGGGATGTCGGCCTCGACCTGGAGAACGCCTCGGGAGTGGGTCGCCCTGGCGAGGGCGGCGGAGGTGATCCAAAAGCAGGTCCCGGCCGACGCCTGGCTCGGTCGCACCGGAGGCGTTGCTCCAGGCGGCTGACCGTCGCGGCTGTCGGCTGGAGAACGCGCCGGCGGCCGTCGGTCGGGCGGCCGGGGAGTGGGGTTGCGATCGGTCGAGCGGCCCACGAACCCCCGAGGAACTCGTCCGCGCCTATCAGGAACTCGGCGCCGGCTACTTCGCCGACGTCGCCGACCCGGACGCCGGGCGGCTGCGGGGGGAGTTGCACGAGGCGATCCGTCGGCATTACCATCCGGTGTTGGCCGATGAGCCCGGCTTCCTCCTGATCCGACTGACCGAGCATCCGCATGCCCCCCGACGCGACTGAGAACCCCGTCAGCCTGCTCGACTTCGGCCGCTGGAAATCCGCAGGGCCGGCCGATCAGCGTCCTGACCGCCTACGACTTCACCACCGCCCGGCTGCTCGACGACGCCGGGCGTGGACTGCCTTGCTCGTCGGCGACTCGCTGGGCACGGTCGTCCAGGGTCATCCGACGACCTTGCCGCGTCACGCTCGACCAGATGGTCTATCACGCCGAGATGGTCGCCCGCGGCGCGCGCCGGGCGTTCGTCGTGGCCGACCTGCCGTTCCTGAGCTACCAGGCGTCGGTCGAGCGGGCGATCCTGTCGGCGGGCCGGTTGCTCAAGGAAACCCGTTGCTCGGCCGTGAAGCTCGAAGGCGGCCGGGCGATGGCCGCCACGATCCGGGCCTTGACCGAGGTCGGCATCCCGGTGATGGCCCACGTCGGCCTGACCCCCCAGTCGGTCCTCGCCCTCGGCGGCTTCAAGGTCCAGCGCGACGCCGAGGCGATCGTCGCCGACGCCCGCGCGGTGGCCGAGGCCGGGGCGTTCGCGATCGTGCTGGAGTGCATCCCGGCCGAGGTCGCCGCGCGGATCACGGCGGAGCTGCCGATCCCGACCATCGGCATCGGCGCCGGGCCGGGTTGCGACGGCCAGGTGCTGGTCGTCTCCGACATGCTCGGCCTCTTCGAGGGCTTCCGCCCGAAGTTCGTCCGCCGCTACGCCGACCTGGCCGAGACGGTCCGCCAGGCCGCCGCCTCCTACGTCGCCGACGTCGCCGCGCGCCGGTTCCCGGACGAGTCCGAAAGCTTTCACTGAGCCTAGACTTCGCTCCAACCCGGAGGTCCCCATGTCCAACGCCATCGCTGAGCAGCTCACCCGCAAGAAGTGCGTCCCCTGCGAGGGGGGCGTGCCCCGCGTCGAGAAGGAGGAGGCCGCCCGCTTGCTCGACGGCCTCACCGGCTGGGCCCTCACCGACGACGCCATCCGCATCCGCAAGTCCTGGCGTGTCAAGAACTTCATGGCCGGCATCGACTTCTTCAACAAGATCGCCGCGCTGGCCGAGGACGAGGGCCATCACCCGGATCTGCACCTCGTCGGCTACCGCGACGTGACCATCGAACTCTGGACCCACGCCATCGGCGGCCTCTCCGAGAACGACTTCATCCTCGCCGCCAAGATCGACCAGATCCCGGTGTCCGTGAAGTCCTGACCCGCTCCACTGGCGGTCCCGTGTTCGTTTGGTTCGACCCCGACGCGCCGGCTCGCGACGTCTCCATGGCGCTCCCGTAACGCTCCGGCGACGCCTCCCGGACGGCTCGGCGACGCTGAGGGGACGCACCGCGTCTCGGCTTTCGAGGGTTTGCAACTTATTGTCTTTCTAGTATTTATAACGACAAATTCCCCATTTTGAAGTTCGTTCGGCGCCTGGGGCGCCCCGCCTCGCCGTCATCCTCATCGTGATTCCGGAGTGTCAAAGAGCGGGCCGATTGTCTTCGGAGCCACGGGAAGGCGCCGGCCTCGACCAGGAGGACCGATTCCGTCGCGTTGGACGATCGCCTGTTCTGGGGGCTTTGGATTCGAGGCCAACCCGCTGGGACGGACTGCGCACCCGGAGCGTGGCGGTCCCTTCCTCCCGAGTCGTGGTCGCCTCGGAAAACCGGCGGGGAATCTCCCGACCGTCGCGGAGCGTTCAACGGAGAATCGCCCGCGGCTCCTTGATCCGGCGACGTGGGCTCCGGATAACGACGCCCCGGCGTGGTAGCGTTCGGATTCGCGAGGACTCTTGCCGGATTCGAATATCGAAGCGGGAATCAAGCACCCAGCAAGGCTGTGTGGAGACTTCGGATCGGCAAGCCTGCGATCCTGGGCCGATTCGGCAAGGCTTCTCTGGCTCCGGGTCGCACGCGAAGGACGACCGGCTTGGCGGTGTGGGGGGCGTGTTGTAAGGTGGTCATTCCCCGACGAACCTGTCGACCACGCGTTGCGGAGTCCCGCCGATGACCAACCCGATGCACCGTCGCCGCTTCTTCGAAGCCACCGCCGCCGCCGGACTCGCCGCCGGGGTGGTCCGGACGGCACGCGCCGGGAAGCCTGGGCCAAACGAGACCGTGGTCGTCGGCATCATGGGCACCGGCATCCGTGGACTCGCCCACTCGCGAACCCTCGCCCGGCTCAAGGGGGCGGAGGTCGCCTACGTCTGCGACGTGGACGAGCGCCGGGCCGCCGAGGCCGCCAGCGTCGTCTCGAAGGCGGGCGCCCGCACGCCCGAGGCGGTCGGAGACTTTCGCAAGATCCTTGATGACAAGGGGGTCGATGCCCTGATCATCGCCACCTGCAACCACTGGCACGGCCCGGCGACGATCCTCGCCTGTGCGGCGGGCAAGCATGTTTACGTCGAGAAGCCTTGCAGTCACAACCCCCGCGAGGGCGAGCTGATGATCGAGGCCGCCCGCAAGCACGACCGGGTCGTGCAGATGGGCAACCAGCGTCGGAGCTGGCCGAAGATCATCGAGGCGGTCGGGTTGGTCCGCGAGGGCGCGATCGGACGGCCCTACCTGGCCAAGTCGTACTTCTACAGCAACCGCGCCTCGATCGGCCGGGGCGTGGAGAAGGCCCCGCCCGCCTGGATCGACTACGCTCTCTGGGAAGGCCCTGCGCCGCATCGGCCGTATCACGACAACTACCTGCACTACACCTGGCATTACTTCTGGCACTGGGGCAACGGCGAGGTCGGCAACAACGGCGTGCACTCGATCGACGTCTGCCGCTGGGCCCTCGGCGTCGATTTCCCCACCCGCGTGGTTTCCTCCGGCGGCCACTACCACTACGACGACGACCAGCAAACGCCCGACACCCACACCGTCGGCTTCGAGTTCGGCCCCGACAAGGCGATGTCCTGGCAAGGGATCAGTTGCAACGCCGCCCGTGTCGGCGGCTCGACCTTCGACATCATCATCGAGGGCACGGAAGACGCCCTCCGGATCAACGGCGCCGGCTACACCCTGCTCGACCTTCAGAACAAGGTCGTCAAGGAGGTCTCCGGCCAGGGCGGCGACGCCGTGCACCTCACCAACTTCCTCGACGCCATCCCGGGCAACGCGAAGCTCAACAGCGAGATCGCCGAGGGCCACCGCAGCACCCTCCTCTGCCACCTCGCCAACATCGCCCACCGCACCGGCCACGTCCTCCACTGCGATCCCCAGACCGGCCGCATCCTGAACGACGACGACGCCATGGCCCTCTGGTCCCGCGAATACGCCCCGGCCTGGGAGCCGGAGGTCTGACCCGGGATCGCCTGGTCCGGTGGTGGGGCATCGGTAGACAGATGGTGGGATGGGTGCCTGTTCGTTGGTAACCTAGACTTTTTATATTTAATTTTGCCCGCGAAGACGTGGGAATGCCACCCGGACGGCGTCGCTTGCTGCAGCGAGTGGATCGGGGTGGGTTGTGGGGAGTCTCGCCCGAGCACGCCGTCACGATCGCGGCGACCTGGCCCAGTCCACACCGATCAAAAGGGGTCGATGAGCGGATGGAGGAGGAGTGTCAACGCGGCCACCCGTTCACGAATTTACGTCGGTGCAGGCTGTAAGCCGTCAGGCCCAGTCCTCCGAAGGCCAGCAAGACCAGCGAACCTGGCTCGGGAACGGCGCGGACGCTGACATTATCAAAATATGCGATCACTGGGCCGGGTGGGCTGAGACGCCACGTCTCCAGTTCAAGACGATTGATGCCCGCATCGAGATTGGCGATGAAAACGAAGGTCTGACGAACGATTTGGCCCGGGGCCAGATTCAGGGTGTCGATGCCGGTCGAACTTGATTGCGTTGGACCTACATTAGAAAAGAACAAGAATCCACCATCGGTTTCAGCATTGCTGATATTCTGGACCGCCGCATCTACCGAGAATCGGTATTGCCCAGCTGTTGCTGTGAATTCTTGGAAGATCCCCGCACCCTGAAAGGGAAGCGCGACCGTACCGCCCGTCGCGATCGCAGCCGCGGTGCTCACGCCGGAACCCGTGGTATTGAAGTCGAGGACCTGTGGGAAACCAGCTACCTCTGTGCCCGTGTTCAACGTGAATGGGGTCCATCCGGACAGACCGTCGTCAAAGTTCCCGTTGATGATCTCGTCCGCCTGCGATGTGGACACGAGGGCGACGAAGAAGACAACGAACAGAAAGCGCGACATCTGTAGACTCCTTAAAATTTGACCGAGATGAACGTCAAGGTGATCTGTTGAAAATTTTCATCTATCACTTTGAAACAAGCTCGCAAGCCCGTCCGTCCTTGTCAAGGCAATTCCCCTGTTGCCTGTCGTTTTCTGGTGCGGTTACGGCATTTGGACGGGTAGCATGCCTCGATTAACGTAGTTATGTCTGTATATTATTATAATAATCATATGTTCTTAACAATACATTAGGATGCTACCTATCTATGTTGCGATTGCAAGTCGTGCCGGGCGACGGTCGTCCTACTTCGCCTCCGGCTGCAAATGCAGTCTCGTCTGGGTGACGGGCTCGACCGCAGCCCGAGTTGAGAGCACGGGGAAATAGCGGCCGTCGGACCAGGGGCGGAAGAGGTCGGCGTAGTGGGGGCTGGAGGGGTTGCCGGACTGGCCGGGGGCGTTGGTGCCGAGGGAGCGGTCCCAGTCACCGACGACGGCGAGGAGGCGGAAGGTGGCGCCACTGACCTGGTTGTCGGAGTCGGAGGTGTTGTTCACGGTCGTTCCGAGGCCGCCGCGGGGCAGGGGGCCGAGGTCGAGGCGGGCTCGGGTGGCATCGTTGACGGCGGCGCCGAGGGGGTGGCGGAGGCGGACGTGCTTGAAGGCCGGTTGACCGTATTTCCAGCGGTCCATCTCCGGACCGAATCGCTTTTCCAGCTCGGCCAGGGCACGACCCAGAGCGTCGAGCAGGAGGGCATCGCGGGCCGCGACGGGGTCGTCGCCGAGGCGGGGATCGGGCGAGGTCAGCCAGTGGACCAGATTCTCGGTCGAGAGCGAGCGACTCGGGAGGATCGAGCGGGCGGCTTCGGGTAAGAGCCGCTCATGGATCGATGCCTTCAAGTGCTTCTCCCAGGTCGCATAGAGGGCCGCGGCGACGGAGTCGCGGGCCATCACGAAGTCCCAGGAGGTGAGCCGCTGGATCGCCGCGCGGGTCCGGTCGTCGGGCGGTTCGAGCGGGCGGAGCAGGGGAACGAGGAGGCGGGCCGGGATCGAGAGTTCGTCCTGCTGCAACTGCATCATGTCCATCAGGGCGAGCCGACGGCCGGAGCCCAGCACCTCCGCGATCCGGGCGTGGCGGAACGGGTCGGCCCAGGAGAAGCCGACGGTGTGGGGATAGCCGGGCGGCAGGTTGTCCTGGTTGGCTGTCGCGATCCAGCCTTCCGGCGGGTCGGATCGATGCGGCAAGGCGGAGACGGGGAGGATGCCGTCCCACTCGTAACGGCCGTCGCCGGGCACGGGGAGCAGGCCGTCCCAGCCGCGACGCAACGGCGCCAGGCCGACCGGCTGCCAGCCGATGTGACCCTCGACGTCAGCCCAGACCATGTTCTCCGAGGGCATCAGCGAATAGCGGCACGCCTCGCGGAACGCCTCCCAGCTCGCGGCCTGGTCCATCCGGAGGCTCGCCAGGTAGGGCGCCGTGCCGATCTCGAGCCAGCCGGCGCGGAGGGCGTAGGCCGTGTGGTGCTCGGGGTCCTCGTGGATTACCGGGCCATGCCGGGTGTACTTCAGGGTCGCGGTGGTCGCGTCCTGACCCTTGACGGCGAAGGTTTCCCGGACGACCCGCATCGACTCCCAGGCGTCGCGGTAGCGGTATTGCGAGGGGTCATCGGGGTTGGTCTCGTAAACGTAGAGGTCTTCCTGGTCGATCGGGAAGATGGTCAGGCCCCAGGCGCCGCGGGTGTTGTGACCGATGGAGACGCCCGGCAGGGCGGGCTCGCCACCGCCGATGACGTCCCAGCCCGGGCCGACCAGGTGGACCCAGTAGCGCAGCGAGGGGACCTGCAAGGACCGGTGCGGGTCGTTCGCCAGGAACGGATGCCCCGAGAGCGTCCGCCGCGCCGCGACCGCCCAGTTGTTGCTGCCCCAGAGGTCGGGGGCGTTGTCGAGCGATCGGAGGAGCATCGACAGGGGCTCCTCATCGTTTTCCTCTGCTGGCGCCATCGCCCCTCGATATTCGGGCTGGACGTCCTCCGGCCGGAAGCGGACGGGCGCCCGCGAGGCGGCATAGAGCTTCAGGACCTCCCCGGAGAGGATCGTGGGATCGACCTTGGGGTCAAGCGTCATCGCGGGATGGCCCGGGTGGAGGTTGAGCAGTTCCCGCGTTTGATCGCTGCCGAGGAGGTGGACGAGCCGGGCGTACTGGACCTCCTGCGTGGCGTTGCGGAAGAGGCCGTTGTGCCGCGAGACGACGACCTCCGGCGTCCAACGCCCCGGCTTGATCCCGAGTACGCGGAAGGGCAGCGGCAGCCGGTCTGGCTCGCGCTCGGTCAGGGCGACGTAGGCATTGATCCCCTCGACGAAGGCGCCGACGATCGCCGAACCGCGGGGGTGATAGTGGGCAAGTTCCCGGGCCAGGTCGCCGCGAAAGCTCAGCAGGCGGGCGCCGATGTCGCCCGGGAGGGCGTCGCGACCGCGGATCTCGGCCATCGTGCCGGTCGCCTGGCGCCGCCAGAGTTCCAGTTGAAACAACCGATCCCGCGCCGCGTTGAATCCCTGGGCGAAGAACAGGTCGTGCTCGGTCCGGGCGTAGATGTGGGCGATCCCCCAGCGGTCGCGGAGGATCTCCACGGCTTGCTCCAGCCCCGCGACGTCGAGCGTCTCGCCGTCGCCGCGGACGACTCCACCGAGGAGCCCGAGGGCGCCGAGCACCAGGGCAAGGAGCCGACGGCCCCCTCGGAGACGGCCGGGATGTCGCGGTGGCTCATTCATGCGTCGCCTCGGTTCGTGGAGCGTGGGAACGGAACCTCCGCGGTCGGGCCGTCGGAGAATCCGAAAGAAAAGGTGATATTCGCAGCCCCAAAATCGGAAGATATCGTCGAAGCTTCGCGCTCGCGGTCCGCGCCGTGGGTGTTGAGGAGGCCAACGGTTCTTTGGCAATCCGACCGAGATCGACGACGCGAGGCGCTTCCGGGGACGCGCGTCCCCGGGCGCCGAACGAACTTCAAAATAGGTAAGTAAGCCCCAAAAACCTGGAGCGTGTCAAGAAGTTGCGAAACGTCCGATCGCATCGCAGGCAGCGTCCCCCGGGCGTCCTGACGACGTTCCGAGGGCGCCCCGGGCGCGTCGTCGGAGCGCCTCAACGCGACGGCGAGGCCGCCACCGTGTTCCGCAAAATGCCGACGCCCTCCAGCTCAACCTCGACCACGTCGCCCGGCTGGAGGGCGGAGGTGGTGCCGGGAGTGCCGGTGTAGATCAGGTCGCCGGGTTCAAGGGTGACGTGGCGGCTGACCCAGCTCACGATCCGCGCGACGGGGAAGATCAGGTCACTGGTGCGCTGGGTCTGCTTGACCTCGCCGTTGAGCCGGAGCTGGATCGCGAGGTCGTCGTAGTTCAGGCCCGAGGCGATGAACGGGCCGCAGGGGGCAAACGTGTCGGACCCCTTGGCTCGCCACCACTGGAGATCGCCGCGCTGCCAGTCGCGGGCGCTGACGTCGTTGCCGCAGGTCACGCCCAGGAGGTAGTTGAGCCCCTCCGACTCGGGCACGTCCTTGGCCCGGCGACCCACGACGAGGACCATCTCGCCCTCGAAGTGGACCTCCTCCGTCCCCGGCGGGATCACGATGGTGCCACCCATCGGCAGAAGGGCGGACGGGGGCTTGAAGAAGAGTTGCGGCTCCTTCGGCTCCGCCCGGGTGCCCAGGTGGCTCCGGTAGTTGGCCCCGACGGCGAGGATCTTCGTCGGCGACGTCGGGACGAGCAGCTCGACCGCGTCCAGGGGGTGCGTCGCGTCGGTCGGCTTCCCGTCGCCGAACGGGTCGCCCGCGATCGTCCGGACCCGATCCCCCTCGACGATCCCGTAAGCCGTCTCGCCGCCGGCGCGGAAGCGGGCGTACTTGACCACTGTCCGTTCTCCTGATTGCGTCATCGTCGTCACTCCGTGGGCCGCGGGAATCGCGGCCGGACCTCATGGCCTTCCTGCATGGCCGAGGGCCGATGGTCGATGGTCAAGCCAATCTTCCCGGACTGGATGGCCCATCCAACATCAGCCATCGGCTCTCTGTCATCTGTCATCTGTCACCGACCCTCGGCCATCAACCATGCTCAATTCATCCCCCAGACCCGATTCGACAATGGACCCGCCGCTCCTCGCGGGAGGCTTGCCCGATGGTATCGAGGATTTCGAGGACGGCCCGGACCGAGCCGGGCGTGTTGCGGCAAGGACGGCCGCCGTCGCGAGCCGCGTCGATCCAGTCGCGGACGAGGGCCAGGCCGCGACGGCCGCCGTAGCCAGGGGTGGAGTCGGCGGGCAAGGGGAACGTCTCCTCCATCGCAACCCAGTGCGGTCGGGGACCGTGGACCTCGATCACGCCGCCGGTCCCGGGTCGGGACGGGTCCCAGTGAACCCAGCGCTGCGTGCCCCGGAGGCACCAGCGCGTCTCACCCGCCCAGCGCGGGAGCCAGTAGCCGCCGAGGAGGGTCGCCAGGCCACCGCCTTCGAGATCGAGAATGGCGACGCCGCCGTCCTCCACCTCCGTCGGGGTTCCCCCGAAGACGCCCAGCCGGGATGTCACGCCAACAACCGACTCACCGGTGATGTACAGGAGCAAATCCAGATAATGGCAGGCCAGCCAGTGGAAGAAGCCGCCGCCGCTGCGGTCGGGGTCGAACAGGTAATGCGACGGGTCGCGACGGAGCACGTCGGCGGTGACATACGTCATCTCGACGCTCGACAGCTTGCCGAACCGGCCGTCGGCGACCATCGCGCGGAGCCGGTTCGCCCCCTCGTCGTAGCGCCAGAGGTAGCCGGTCTGGAAGGCGACGCCCGATTGTCGGACCGCCTCCAGCGCCGGCCGCGCCTTCTCGGCGTCGGCGGCGACCGGCTTCTCGGTCAGGATGTGCTTGCCCGCATTGGCGAGAGCGGCGATCGCCGCGGGCGTCTCGTCGTTCGGCAAGCAGACCACCGCGCCGTCGAACCGGCCCCGTTCGATCAGATCCGCGACGGTATCGAATCGCGGCACGTCGGCCAGCCGCTCCTCCAGACTCGCCGTGGCGCCGTCGAAGCCGGGCAGGATCGCCGTGATCGCGACGTCATCGCCGAGGTTCCTCAGCGTCTCGCGCCAGGAGAAGCCGTGCGGGTGATCGACGCCGAGGAAGGCCAGGCGGAACGTCTGGGTCATGACCGGCTCGCGGTGGGAGGAGTCGCCGGGGCGGGTCGGGCCGCGGTCCCGGAAGCGTCGGGCCATCGGCGGGCTGGCGACTGGTGGCGCGTGGCCCAGGTGAGACCCGCGATCCTGTCCGTTGGCGGCGGGCTGAACCGGCTCAGGAGGAATGCCGTCCCGAACGTCGCCGCCAGGGAGCCCGGCATGACCCAGGTAAAGCTCACCGGCGCTGGCAGTCGGAGCCGCGGAGCGAACCCGGCCAGCCCCGGCAAGGTCCCGGCCAGCCCCGCGACCGCCTCCGAGAGCGGCCGACTGTACGCCAGGGACACGCTCACCGCCAGCCCGCAGAGTGTCGCGGCGATCGCCACCCGACCCGTCGCCCTCGGCAGGAACATCCCGACAAAGAACAGGCCCCCGAGGCTCCCGGTGAAGCAGTTGAAGCTCGCGGGCATCATCTCCACGATGTTCCGCTCGCCCGTCAGGTAATCCAACCCATAGGCGGCCAGGGTAATGAGCAGGCCCATCACCAACGTCAACCGCTTCGCGGTGGCAACGTGGTTGCGCCCGAGCGCCGACCCGGCCGAATCCGCCCCGCCCTTGTTGGCCCCGACGCTCAGGACGGTCGCCATCGAGTTGATCCCCGAGCTGATCGTGGACATCGCCGCCCCGAGCATCGCCGCCAGAACCGCCCCGGCGAGCCCCGGCGGCAGGTGTCGGACCACAAACGTCGGAAAAATTTGATCCGTCCCCTTGCCCGTGATCGTGCCACCCGGCCCGGCCTCGATCCCCTCCGGGAGATGCCCGAGCCGGTCGTAGTAGTAGAAGACCGCCAGCCCGACCACCAGGAGCAGCAGGTTGATCGCCACGCCCGCTAGCGCCCCGACCACGAAGCTCCAACGCGCCCTCCGCAGGTCCGACGTCGAGAAGTAGCGCTGAACCGCCATCTGGTTCCCGGTGTGAGTGCAGAGATGCCAGACGAACATATGCAAGGCCACGGTCAACACCGACGCTCTCACGAACGGGTCGAAGCTGACCAGCGGCACCGCCTCGCCGCTCGCCTGCACGCGGGCCCGGTAGGCATTGACGGCGTGATACCAGTCGGGCACGAAGGTCTGCGTCTGAACGGCCACGAAGACGATCGGCAGGAACGCCCCGGCGACCAGCAGGAGCAACTGCACGACGTCGGTCCAGATCACGGCCCGGTTGCCGCCGATGGTGGTGTAAATCGTCGTGATCAGGCCCATCGTCCCGATGATCACGGCCAGCGGCAAACCGGTCACATGAGCCAACGCCCGCGACGAGACGAGCACGATGATCCCCATCCACGAGACGTCCAGGCACACGAACAGCGCCGTGCCGAGCCGCCGCGAGCCGGTTCCGAACCGATGTTCGAGGTACTCATACGCCGAGGTGTACCGGAACCGCATCAGGAATGGGATGCAGACCAGATAAACAAACGCCATCTCGAACGGGACCGCCAGCGTCTTGCCCCACATGTGCGTGACACCCGATTGCCAGACCTCGCCCGGCTCGGAGAGGTACGTCAGGCTGGACAGCAGGGTCGCGATCAGGCTCAATCCGACCGCGAACCAGGGCATCCGTCGGCCGCCGAGGAAATACTCGTCATCCCCGCCCCGACGCCGCGATGCCCAGACCCCGATCGCCAGCGTGACCAGCAAGTACGCCGCGACGACCAGGTGATCTTGCCAGGAGAGGGACACGCGATCGTCCTCCGTCCCGCCGCCTCAGGACAGCCCGGCGACGACCCCGCCGGGTCGTGGGGCGTTCGCAAGGTATCCCAGCGGTCCAGCCCCTTGCAAGCAAAACCCGGATCGCTGGCCAGCGATCACCCGGGCGTTGCCCACGCCCGGCCGCCGCGTCAGAATGTGGCGGCAGGGCGTGAAGGGCCGACGTGCCCGGCCCGAAACCGATCAACAACCCGCGACGAGATCACACCATGATAGCCTCAAAAATTCTGCGATGGCTCCCCGTGGCATCCCTCCTCCTTGGCCTCGTCCCCGCGCGAGCTGCGGAAGAAGCGGACCTGATCCTGCACAACGGCAAGGTCGTCACCGTCGATCGCGACTTCGCGATCCGACAGGCCCTGGCCGTCCGGGGAGACCGTTTGATGCGGGTCGGCACGGATGAGGAGGTCCTGAGCACGAAGGGGCCGAAGACGAAGGTTATCGACCTCGCCGGCAAGGTCGTCTTGCCCGGCCTGATCGACTCGCACACCCATCCGACCGGCGCCGCCATGATCGAGTTCGACCATCCGATCCCCGACATGGAGACGATCGGCGACGTCCTCGACTACATCCACTCCCGGGCCGAGACCCTGGGCGAAGGGAAATGGGTCGTCGTTCGCCAGGTGTTCATCACCCGATTGAAAGAGCAGCGCTACCCGACCCGCGAGGAGCTGGACCGCGCGGCGCCGAGGAACCCCGTCCTCTTCGCGACCGGCCCCGACGCCTCGCTCAACACTCTGGCCCTGAAGCTTAGCGGGATCGACAAGGACTTTCAGCCCGAAGGCCCCGGCAAGGTCGAGCGCGACCCGAAGACTGGCGAGCCGACCGGCATCCTTCGCAACCTCACACGCTATGTGAAATCGAAATCATCGGATCGCCAGCCTTCCCAGGAAGAGGAAGACCAGCGCCTCAAGGAGCTGTTTCGCGATTACAACTCCGTCGGGCTCACCTCGATCATCGACCGCAACGCCAGCGAATCGGCCATCAACCAGTACTCGCGGCTGCTGGATTCCGATGCGTTGACGATCCGCCTCGGGATCTCGCACGCCGTCGGCTCGTCCGGCCCGCTCGACAAGGTCGAGGACGCGATCCGGAAAGTCGCCGCGCACCCGCTCCGGAAGGGCGGGCCGATGCTCCGGATCATCGGCATCAAGATGTTCCTCGATGGGGGCATGCTCACCGGAAGCGCCTACATGCGCGAGCCCTGGGGCGTGAGCAAGATTTACGCGATCGACGACCCGGAGTATCGCGGTGTTCTGTTCATCCCGCCCGAGCGGCTCGTGCCGATGGTCAAGACGACCGTCGAGGCCGGCCTCCAGTTCACCGCCCACAGCGTCGGCGACGGGGCCGTCCACACGTTGCTGGATGCGTATGAGGCGGTCAACAAGGAGACGCCCGTTGCCCCGACGCGGCCTTGCGTGACTCACTCGAACTTCATGAGCCGCGAGGCGATCGACCAGGCCGCCCGCCTGGGCGCGGTCGTGGACATCCAGCCGGCCTGGCTTTACCTCGACACCCGGACGCTCGCCGCCCAGTTCGGCTATGATCGGTTGCGTTATTTTCAGCCCTTGCGGAGCCTCTTCGCGGCCGGGGTGATCGCCGGCGGCGGCTCCGACCACATGCAGAAGGTCGGCTCGTTCCGGTCGATCAACCCGTACAACCCGTTCCTCGGCATGTGGGTCGCGATCACCCGCAAGGCCAAGGGTTACGAGGGCCGTCTCCACCCCGAGGAGGCCCTCACCCGCGAGCAGGCGATCCAGTTCTACACGATCAACAATGCCCATCTGCTCTTCCTCGAAGACCAGCTTGGTTCGCTCGAAGCGGGCAAGCTGGCCGACTTCATCGTTCTCGACCGCGACATCCTGACCTGCCCCGAGGACGAGATTCGCGAGATCCAGGTACTCTCGACGTATCTCAACGGCCGCCCCATCTTCGAGCCGAAGGCGGGGGCCGACCGTTGAGGTTGTGCCGAGAAAAACGATTGAAGCGATCCAGGGGATTTTGACGATCAAGTTGGGGGCCGACGGCCTAGTCTCGCCGTCGGTTTCACGGTGCCAGTGATACCGACCATCCGACCGAACCGGATCAAAGCTGGGGGGATGATGACCCGGACATGCCTCCTCGGTGGGATGATGGCCCTGGCCTGCACCGGGGCGAGGGGTGACGACGCGGTCGCCCCGCCGATCCGACTGGCCCAGGCGACGCCTCCCCCACGCGTCGAGTCCCCGGCCGGGAGGCCGCAACCCGAGCCCCTGCCGCCGCTTCCAACGACCCGCCCCGCACCCGCCCCGGCCCCGGTCGCGGCTACCGCAACGAGTTCTCCCCCCGCCCCGGCGCCAGGGACGCTCGCTGCCTTGACGCCGTCGCCGACGGCTCCGACCTTCACGCCCCCGGCCACCGGTTCGCTCCTGTCGGGCCTGGCGAGCCAGTCGGGCGGGAGCATGCCGACGATGATCGGCGACCAGGGGCCGTCGCTCTCGATCCGTCAGGCCACGCCCGGAACGACGCCGCCGACGATCCCGTCTCCGTTCCCGCCACCCACGCCGCCTCCGACACCCAACCCGCGGCTGGCGTCGGCGCTGGCACCTTCGGTCCGGGGGTTCAAGATCGCCGAGAACCAGTCACCCCGGCCGCAGGACCGGGTGTACTTCGACTTCAACTTCTTCTCCCAGGTCAACCAGGCGGTCAATCTCCGGCTTGAGTCGCCGGTGGACAACCTGCAGGCCTATCGCTACATGCTCGGCTTCGAGAAGACGTTCTTCGACCGTCGGGCCTCCTTCGGCATGCGGGTGCCGATCAACACCCTCACGGCCGACAGCACGATCTCCGGCAACTTCGCCCGGCCCGGCGGCACGAGCACGTCGATGGGCGATCTGAGCCTGTTCACCAAGTTTGTCTTCTGCGAGAACCCCAAGACCGGCAGCTTGATCTCGGCTGGCTTGCAGGTGACGCCGCCAACCGGCCCGGGTTCGTTCGCCGGAGCGAAGTACCTCCAGAGCATCCACACCACAACCGTCCAGCCGTTCGTCGGCTACATCTGGGCCCGCGACCGCTTCTACTTCCACGGGTTCACAGCCATGCAGGCGCCGATGAATCCGGCCGACGTGACAATGCTCTACAACGACTTCGGCACCGGCTACTTCCTCCTCCGACGCGCACCAAACACGGACCCCGGCCGGATTGTCCGCCTGGTGGCGCCGACGTTCGAGATTCACATTAACACGCCGATGAACCACCGCAATGCCTTCAACGCCAACGACCCGGTGGCCACGTCGAACTCGGTGAACTTTACCTATGGGTTGAACATTGGCCTCGGTCAGCGTTCGCTGCTGACCTTCGGCTTCGTCACGCCGGTGACCAACCCCAAGCCCTTCGATTATGAAGTGATCGCCCTGTTTAACCTCTACTTTGGCGCCCCGCGGCGGGTCATCACGCCCCAACCGCCGATCATCGGGGGCTGAGCCGCTACGGGCCGGCGTGGATGCGGCCCGCGAGCGGGCCGGCGGGGTGGGATCGGCCGATCTTCAAGGCGGTGCCGATCCGGGGATGGAGGGAACGGGAGGTGGTCGCGGTGCGGACCCGGAGGCGACTGCGTGAGGTGCTCGCGGAGCTACCGGTGGTCCGCCGGGGGGCGGGGCCGCTGAACTCGCGGAAGTTGCCGATGCCGCTGGCGACGATCTGGTTGCGGCCGGAACCGGAGCGGGTCACGACGTTGTTCGGGGCGTTGTAGAGAAGCACGCCGTATTCGCCGTTGCCGATCGGTCGCATGCCGGAGGCGCGGGGGCCGATGGCGTTGCCCTGCACGACGTTGTTGAGCGACTGGGGGCCGAAGATATAAACGCCCGCGGTGCGGTTGCCGGAGATCAGGTTGCCGGCGCCGGCGGCGGTGCCGCCGATCGTGTTCATGGGGGCGTTTTCGATATAGACCGCGCTACCATTGGGCAAGGCGAACGTGCCGGTGCGGTCGGTGCCGAGGAAGTTGCCCTGGACCAGGTTACCGCTGGCGAGCTGGCCGAGGATCGTGAGGCCGACGACCGGGTTTCCGGAGATCAGGTTGCTGGCGCCGAGCGTGGTGCCGCCGATCGTGTTGCCGGGCGAGCCGTTGATGTAGAGGCCGGTCTGGTTGGGGAGCGGTCGGGTGCCGCTGGCGTCGGTGCCGATCGTGTTGGCACGAACGGCGTTGCCGGTGGCGAGGAAGCCGGCGATCACGATGCCGGCCGTCTGGCCGGAAACGAGGTTGCCGGCGGCGAGGCTGTCGCCACCGATGAGGTTGATGGGGGCGTCGTTCAGGAGGATGCCGACGTCCTGGGAGCCCCCCCCGGCCGGTCGAGCGACAACCTGGGTGCCGCTCGGGTCGGTGCCGACATGGTTGCCCTGGACGACGTTGCGGGTGGCGTTGCGGTCGAACAGGTAGATGCCGACGGCGCCGTTGCCGGAGACGAGGTTGGCCTCTCCGGACTGGTCGCCGCCGATCCGGTTATCGGAGGCGTCGTTGACGAAGAGGCCGACATTGTTGCCCAGGCCGCGGGTGCCGGTGACGTCGGTGCCGATCAGGTTGCCGGTGACGACGTTGCCGACCGCCGAGGCGCCGGAGATCAGGACGCCGGTCGTGACGTTGCCGGAGATCAGGTTGGCCGCCTGGAGAGTCGTCCCCCCGACGGTGTTGCCGGGCGAGGCGATCGAGACGCCGATCATGTTGCCCAGAGCGACGCGGCCGGTGGCGTCGGTACCGATCCGGTTGCCGACGATCTGGTTGCCGAGGGTCTGGGCGCCGTCGATGGCGACTCCGGCGGCGTCGTTGCCGGAGAGGAGGTTGCCCTCGCCGGGTCCGGTCCCGCCGAGGACCAGGCCGGAGGCGCCGGCGGTGAGGTAGGCGCCGAATCGGCCGTTCGGCACGGCGGACTGGCCGGTCGGGTCGGTGCCGAGGAAGTTGCCCTGGACCTTTGTGCCAAGGCTGTTGCCGTGGAGGACCAGGCCGTCGCCGAGGTTGCCGGAGATGAGGTTGCGGGCGGTGGGCAAGGGGCCGCCGATCTGGTTGGCGGGGGCGCCGTTGACATAGAGGCCCGCCAGGAGGTTGCCGACGCTCTGCTGGCCAGTCACGTCGGTCCCGAGGTAGTTACCGACGATCACGTTGCCCTGGGAGCCGAGGCCATCGATCCGCACGCCGGCGCCGAGGTTGCCGGAGATGACGTTGCGGCCGGCCGGGTCGAGCGGGTCGCCGACGAGGTTCTGGGGGGCGTCGGTCAGGTCCACGCCATCAAGGGTGTTGGGCAGGGCCTGGGTGCCGCTGACGTCGGTGCCGATGTAGTTGCCCTGGATCGTGTTGCCGGCGCCAGCGAGCCGTTCGCGCGGACGCCGTAGAAGCCGTTGCCGGAGATGAGGTTCCGGGCGCCGGCTTGCTTGCCGCCGAGGGTGTTGGCGGGGGCGTTCTCGAAGAAGATGCCCCCCTGACCGTTGCCCAGGGGCTGGCCGAGCGGATCGTGGTCGCGGGTGCCGGTGATGTCGGTGCCGATGAAGTTGCCCTGAACGAGGTTGCCGGTCGTGCCGGGGCCGGTCATCTGCAAGCCGACGGAGAGGTTGGCGGAGATGACGTTGCGGGCGCCGGCGGTCGTGCCGCCGATCGTGTTGCCGCCGGCATTGATCAGGAGCATGCCGATCTGGGCGTTGCCGAGGCTGTACGAGCCGGTGGCGTCGGTGCCGATCAGGTTGCCCTGGAAGGTGTTGCCGACGTTGACCGTGTTGGAGATGAAGACCCCGATCTGGTTGCCCGAGATGAGGTTACCGGCGCCGGGGGTGGTGCCGCCGATCGTGTTGCGGGAGGAGGCCACGAAGGTGGTCGTGTCGCCGCCCGAGCCGGCGCCGAAGGAGATGCCGATGTTGTTGCTGAGGCGGGCGGTGCCGGTGATGTCGGTGCCGATCTTGTTGCCCTGAACGAGGTTGCCGGTGGTCGTCGGGCCCATGATGGCGATGCCGACGCCGGTATCGGCGATCACGTTGCCGGTGCCGGGGGCGGTGCCGCCGAGAAGGTTATTCTGGGTGCCGTCGCGGAAGAGGACGCCGAAGACGTCGTCGCCGAGGGGCTGCCGGCCGGTGATGTCGGTGCCGATCAGGTTGCCCTGGACGATGTTGTTGTGGGCATCGATCCCGAAGGTTACGCCCGTCGTGCCGTTGCCGGAGATGACGTTGCGGGCTGCCCGTGCCGCCGATCGTGTTGGCGAAGGCGCCGGAGTCGATCAGGACTCCTTCGGCGAGGTTGCCCTGGCCGCGGCCCGAGCCGTCGGGGGCCAGGGGTTTATGCATGCCGGTGACGTCGGTGCCGATCAGGTTGCCCTGGACGACGTTGCCCGTGGCGGCGACCTGGCCGGCGATGGCGCCGTTGATCTGGATGCCCGGCCCCTTGTTGCCCGAGATCACGTTGCCCGCGCCGGCGACCGTGCCGCCGATCGTGTTGTCGTTGGCCAGCACGAGGTAGATGCCGTGCTGGAGGTTGCGGACGGCCAGCGTGCCCGCGGCGTCGGTGCCGAACTTGTTGCCCTGGACGAGGTTGAACGACGCCTCGCGGTCGTTGCCCTCGCGCATGCCGGGGATGGTCGGGCCGACGATCAGCAGGCCGTCGGTGTTGTTGCCGGAGATGACATTGCCGGCACCCGGCGCGGTGCCGCCGATCGTGTTGTGCTGGCCGGAGCCGAGGTAGATGCCTTCGAGGACGTTGCCGAAACCCAGCTCGTTGCCGTTCGGACCGGTGCCGAGGAAGTTGCCCTGGACCAGGTTGAAATCGGGGAACCCGCCGCTGATGAGGTTGCGGCTGAAGCCGACGGGGAGCGTCTGGTCGGGGTAGTAGGACAGGGAAAGGCCGGCCTGGTTGTTGCCGGACGAGATGTTGCCGGCGCCGGGGATGGTGCCACCGATCGTGTTGCCGGGGGCATTCTGGAGGAAGAGGCCGTTCTGGAGGTTGCCGACGACATGCTGGCCGTCGGGGGACAGGCCGAGGAGATTGCCTTGCACGAGGTTACGGGTGGCGGTCGGGCCGCGGAGGGAAACGCCTTGCTGGTTGTTGCCGGAGATCACGTTGCGGTCGGCGGCGGCGGGACCGCCGATGGTGTTGCCGGGCGCGCCGTAGTCAGCGATGCCGTCGTCGCGGTTGGCGAGGCGGGTGCCGTCGGGGGTGATGCCGATGAAGTTGCCGCGGATCAGGTTACCGGCGGAGGTCTCATAGACGAGGAAGATGCCGCCGAAGTTGTCGCCGATCAGGTTGTCGAGGATCGCATTGCCCGGTGACTGGTTGACGGCGATGCCGTCGTCGCCGTTGCCGATGGGGCCGACGCCGGTGGCGTCCACGCCGACGAAGTTGTTCCGGACGACATTGGAACCGCCCTGGAAGAGCCGGACGCCATTGAGGCCGTTGTCGCCAATGAGGTTGCGGTCGGCGGCCGCGGCGCCTCCGATGGTGTTGCCCGAGCTGCCGTTGACCAGAACACCATGATCCCGGTTGCTCATCGCGGAGTGGCCGTCGAGCCCGACGCCCAGGAAGTTGCCGGCCACGACGTTGTTGTTGCCCAGCACGACGATCGCCGAGCCGAGGAAGTTGTCGATGGCCAGGCCGCGGACGACGCAGCCGTCGGTGTCGAGCGTCAGGCCATCGACGTTGCTGGTGATGCCGGCGTTGCTGCCGTCGATGGCGATGTTGAGGACCGCGTTGTCGCCGGTCAGGGGCACCTGGGTGTTCGGCTTCGAGCCGGGCTGGGAGTAACCGTCGATCGTGACGGGGTCGGTGATGTCGGGCAGGCGATCATCGATTGTGATCGTCTGCGGTCCGTTGCTACCGGCGATGGCGAAGCGGATCAGGTCGGGGCCGGGGTTGGCGTTGGCCAGCTCGATGGCCTCACGGAGCGAGCCGGGGGCGGGCAGGCCGTCGCTGAGGTCGGCGGTGGTGGTCACGACGTAGGTCGTCAGCAGCCGCCGGGCTTCCAATGCCTCGGCGACCGGCCGGCTCGACCGGCGTCGGACGTGGGCTCGGGCACGGCTGCGGGCCGCTCCCCGACCGGGCTGGTTCGGCATGTTCGCTCCTTGACGACGCGGGTCATCCGGGACCAGACCGCAACCTCACAACACCCCAGAGACGGCGCCGGAACGTCTCACGCACGCCCTGGCGATGCGCCCGCGACGCCCCGGGGACGCCCCGCGAACCATGATCGGACGATTCAGAAGTGCTTGCGGTTCAAGGAATTCGGTGAGCCAGGCGTTACAGTTTGACGTTCGTTCGGCGCCAACGACGCGTCAGGTGCGCCCGGCGGCGTCGGAGACGACGTGCGGTTCCCGCCCTCCCGGCCGGGTGGGGCGATCGGCGATGTTGAGTGCGCGGATTGACAAAGAGTTAGCTATCATTATAGCACGCGATCGGCCAGCGTGACGGACGTTGGCCGAATCGTCGGTCGGGGCGCTGCCGTGATGGACCGCCCTGTCGCGTTGTCCCGAAGGGTGCGTCCGGGAGGCGGACGCGACGCGACTGGAGCCGTGCCGTGGCGCTCACGGACCCGGGCCACGAGCCCGCGGTTCGGTCCCGGTTCAGCCCGGAGGGGGCGTCGCGGGACCAAACGCGGGACGGGACGTTTCGCGCTGACCGTGGCCCGTGCGGCTGTCCGGTCAATCGGTCGGGGGCGCCTCGCTCACGGACGCGATGCCAGCGGTTGCTTTGGAGGCGCGTCCGGCCTTCCGGCGACGGGCGAAGCCGAACAGGCCGATGGCCAACCCGCTGCCGCAGAGGACGATGCTGGCGGGTTCGGGGACCGTGGCCGTGTTGATCACGGAGGCCGTGTATTGACCGCTGCCATCCGTCCGGAAGAGGATCACGTCCGCCGGCCCGGTTGGAAGCAGGTTGACCTGGGAGTTGGTAATCAGGCCATCGCCATCCCCGAGCAAGGGGGTGAAGATGCCGTTGACGCCCTTGTTGAGGCCAACGGTCGCATCACCGCCCGCAAAGTCGGCGCTCACCTGGCTGTAACTGAAGACGATGTCGTCGGCCTGGAACTGGAAGGCGCCGATCGTGGTGGGGGCTCCGAACCAGGTGGCCTGGAACGTGAAATGGGCCTGGGTCGAGGTGTTGCTGTACTGAGAGAGGTCCCACGTCACGGCATAGTATTGACCGGCACTGACCTTCTCCGTGATCGACTGACCGGTCCCCTGGTAGAGATACAGGTCGTCCCAGAGCGGGGCGATGAGCGCCGGCCCATAGGGGAAGGCTTGATTCTGGTAGGACGAATTCCCCGAGAAGCTGAGCACGCCGTTGGTGCTCACATCGACGGTCGTCTCGGCATCGCCGAAGAAGTGCCCGGTGAAACCGAGCGAGCGGCCGTTGATCGAGGCATCGTCCTGGTTGCTGCTGTCACCGAAGAGGACGGTGCCCCCTGCCGGATCGATCAGGAGGTCGGGCTTGGCCCTGGACTGACCGATGGCCAGGAGAGCCAGCATCATGGCTATGATCCGACTTCTCCTCATGGCTGATCTCCCTTCAAGGTCTGATAGGATGCCTGACGGTGTTCCGGAGACTGTCGCTGAAATCGGCGAATCGACATCGTCCCGCATCCTGGCCGCCGCGTCGCTTTGCTTCCCGGACCGTTCGGCGACAAAGTCGCGTGTTGCCATTCTCGATGCCACTCTTGAGACTTTCCGGGAGTTTCCTTCAAGTCGAAGGCGACCCGAACTCAGCGGCATGCGCCATAGCATGAGAACTGCCAAGCAGAATCGCAACCAGGTTTTGTCGGAATTTCCGAAAACATGACGAGCGCGCTTCTAATCGGCAACATTGCGATCCCAATCGAACCAAAGGGTGCGCGCCGGAACGTCGGTGATGGCGATGGCGTCCGCTTTGGGCTGGGCATGGTCGGCCGCGTTCGACGATCGAAGTCCAGCCAGATCTGGCCGGCTCGGCGAGTGGGTTCTCGATCTCGCCGGCCAGACGGGTAGAATTCATCGTGGAGGCCCAGCGGGTTGCGCGGCGACGGAGGCCGAGGTGGGGCAGTTGCGGATTGTCGATGGCGGATGGTCTATGGTCGAGATGGGTGCGTGATTCCCGGTCGATGATCGGGCGGAAGTTCCGGAGATCGAGCAGCGAAGAAGCGAACGGGGCGGGAACGTCCTCGAAAGCGGGGTAAGGCGATGGCGAGCATCGAAGCGAACGCCGGCCGTGACCTGATGCTGGGCGTGCTGGCGTTGAGGACAGGGCGGTTGAGCCGGGAGGCCCTGGCCGCGGCGCTGGATGCCTCGCTGGAGGGCTCGCTGGGCGACTCGCTGGGTCAGCGGTCGGATGCGAGCGTCGTGGACCTGGCGATGCTGTTCGAGCAGCTCGATGATTCGTGGATGCGTCACGAGGGCGACCTGGCGCGCATCCTCCCCGAGATGGGCTCGGTCGAGCTGGCCTGCGAGGTGGCGGAGCTGCCCGGCAACCCGGCGACGCGCGAGCGGATGATGCGGGCTTTGGAGAAAGTTTACGGTCCGATGGACCCGTTCGCCACGATGAACCCGGGCACTGGAGAGGCGGCCGACGGGGATTTCGGTACCGTCGCCGGCCCGGAGTCGGCAGCGGAGGCGAAGGCGGAGCCCGAGGCCCAAGCGGAGGCCGGAGCAAGTTCGGGGACGGGTCCCGATCCGGCCGCGACGATTGGGCCGATGACGGAAGGGCCTGATGAGCCGCCGGGGCCGGACTCCGACGCCCTGGAGATGACCGAGCGTGACCCGTTCGCCACCCGGATGGAGCGCCTCTCCGCCGATCTGGAGAAGACCGAGGCGGACCCGTACGCCACCCGGGCGACTGCGGCGACGACCGAGGTGGTGGGCTCGGCGGGAGGCGTCACGGAACGGCTGGAGAGCCGGGGCTCGTGGGGGAGCGGGTTCGGCGTCGGGGCGAGGCCCGACTTCGACATGCGGTTCCAGATCGTCCGGCCGCATGCGAAGGGCGGTCTGGGCGAGGTGTTCGTCGCGAGGGATGAGCAGCTCAACCGCGAGGTGGCGCTCAAGGAGATCCAGGCGCGGTTCGCGGACCACACCGAGAGTCAGGCGCGGTTCCGCTTCGAGGCGGAGGTGACGGGCGGCCTGGAGCACCCGGGGATCGTGCCCGTCTATGCGCTCGGGCACTACCCCGACGGCCGGCCGTATTACGCCATGCGGTTCATCCGCGGCGAGACACTCAAGCAGGCCATCGACCGCTTCCACCCGGAGGCGGCCGGGATGGAGCCGGGCGAGCGCGAGCTGGAATTCCGCAAGCTGATCGGTCGGTTCGTGGATGTCTGCCAGGCCCTGGCGTATGCCCACAGCCGTTCGGTGATCCACCGCGACATCAAGCCGGCGAACATCATGATCGGGCCGTACGGCGAGACCCTGGTCGTCGATTGGGGCCTGGCCAAGCCGCTCGACCGGCCGGTGAAGGGCGTGCACGAGGAGGACGGGGTGAGTCGGCCGTTACGGCCGTCGTCGGGCTCGTCGATCTCGGCGACCATGGACGGCTCGGCCATCGGCACGCCGGGGTTCATGAGCCCGGAGCAGGCCGAGGGGAAGGTCAGCCAGCTCGGTCCGGCCACCGACATCTACAGCCTGGGCGCGACGCTCTATTACCTGCTGGCCGACCAGCCGCCGTTCACGGAGAAGACGTTGCCGGCGATGCTGGAGAAGGTCCGTCGCAACGATTTTCCGGCGCCGCGGTCGGTCAAACCAACAGTGCCGGCACCCCTGGATGCGATCTGTTTGAAGGCGATGGCCCGGAATCCCGAGGACCGCTACGCCACGACGCTGGCCCTCGCCGATGACCTCGAACACTGGCTGGCCGACGAGCCGGTCTCCTGCTATCGCGAGCCCTGGACGATCCGCGCCGCCCGCTGGGCCAGGCGGCACAAGACGCTCGTGGCGACTGGCCTGGGCATGATCGGCGTGACCCTGGTGGCCCTGGTCGTCGGCAACGTCCTCATCAGCCGCGAGCAGGCCCGGACCGAGCGGAACTATCAGCTTGCGCGCTCGGCCGTCGAGCAGATGCTCAGCGAGGTCGGGTCGGTCGAGCTGGTCGATGTGCCGCAGATGGAAGGCGTGCGCCGGCTCTTGCTGGAACGGCGCTGGCGTTCTATCAGACCTTCCTCAAGGAACGCCAGCGGGATGGGGCTCTGAAGCTGGAGACGGCCCGCGCGATGGTCCGCCTGGGCGACATCGAGGAGATGCTCGGCAACTTTGACGAGGCGGGTCGGTACTACCGGATTGCACTCGATCGGCTGCGGCCGATGGCGGCCGTCGCCGCCGCACCGGCCGATGCACGTCGGGCCCTGGCCGCGGCCCTGCACGGCCGGGGCGTCCTGCTCCGCAAGAGCAACCGCTTCCGCGAAGCGGAGGCGTCGTTCCGCGCGGCGTTGAAGCTTCGCGAGCAGCTCGCCCGTGAGAACCCGGACGGCGCCGACGACCAGCGTGCCCTGGCCGAGACTCGCTACTTCCTCGGCGCCTTGCTCGCGCCAAGGGCGGCCAGGAGAAGTCGAAGGAGGTCGAGGACGCCTACCAAGCCGCGATCAAGACCCTCGAAGCCCTGCCCGCTCCGAAGGCGGGCGACACGGAGCCGGCCCGTCGCCGCGCTCGCTACCTCAACAACTTCGGCCGCTTGCTCTGGAGCACCGGCCGGGTGGACAGGGCGGAGACCCTCTTCCGGGACACCTCCGAGGAACTGGAGGCGGTGACGAAGACCGCCCCCGGCGCGGCGGGGGTCCGCTGGCAGCTGCGCGGCTGCACGCCAATCTTGGCGTGCTCCTGGCCACGCAACGGAAGCTCAATCCGGCCGAGACCCATGCCCGCCGCGCCGTCGAACTGCTGGAGGGTCTGGCCAACGACTTCCCCGGCATTCCCGACTACCGCCGCGAGCTGGCCACCGCTCTGACCAGCCTCGCCGCGATCCGGCTCCAGGCTCAGCCCCCCAGGCCCGACGAGGCTCGCCAGAACCTCGAACGGGCCCGCGACCTCCTTGAAACACTCGTCGCCGATCATCCTGAGGTCCCCGACTACCGATCACTTCTGGCCAATGCTTTGATCTCGCTGGGCGACCTGACCAACCCGGCCGACCCGAAGAAGGCCGATGCGATCTATCAGCGGGCCATCGAGGTGGAGAAGGCGGTCGTCGAGCGCTATCCGCAGGTTTTCGAGTACGTGAGCCATCTGGGCCGGATTCATGAGAGTTACGGCCGGCTGCTCGACAATCGCGGCCAGGCCGACGAGGCCCGTTCGCAGCTCCGGGAGGCCGTTGCCGACTACCGGAAGGCGTTGGCCATCTACCCGAATGACCCGCTGGTGCGGAATTACCTCGTCAACGCCCTCGGCACCCTCGGCCTGAAACAGCTCCAGGCCGGCGATCACGACGCCGGCGCCCAGATCGCCGACGAACTCGCCGAGGCGCTCAAGACCGACCCGCAAGCCCACCTCCTGGCCGGGGCGATCCTGGCCCAGGCGATCCTGGTCGCGCGCGGTCAGAAGGACCTTGACGACGCCGCTCGCCAGAAGCTCGCCGCCGACTACGCCCGCCGCGCGATGGCTCAGCTCCACGAGGCCGCTCGGCAAGGGTTCCGCGGGATCGAGACGCTCGACAACCCTGACTTCCAGCCGCTCCGCGAGCTCGACCCCGATGGCTTCGCCGCGTTCCGCGATTCATTGATCGAACAGGCCCAGGCCGACGGCGCCGGCGCCGCGAAGGGTCCGAACACCACCGGCCAGGCGACGCGGTAACGCCGCTTCGTTCGACGCCCCGAGTCCCCCGAGCCGAGCGAACCCGATGCCCGACCCGAACCCCGAGGCCTCGCCAGGACTCCGTCGCCAGATGGCGATCTACCAGTGGGGGCTCGCGGGGCAGACGCCCCGGCAGGCCGTCTCGGTGGACGACCTGGCGCGGGAGGCGAAGGCGAAGATCAAGGCAGAAGCTTATGATTACCTCGCCGGCGGCGCGGGTTCGGAAGACACGATGCTCGCCAACCGCGCCGCCTTCGGTCGCTGGCGGCTGGTGCCGCGCTGGCTCCGCGATGTCGCCCATCGTGACCTGAGCGTTGCCATCCTCGGCCAACGTCTCCCCGCGCCGGTCCTGCTGGCGCCCATTGGTGTGCAGTCGATCTTCCACGACGACGCCGAGCTGGCCGTTGCCAGGGCGGCGCGCGCGTCAGGCCTGCCGATGATCCTGAGCACGGTCTCGTCGCGGACGATGGAGGAGGTCGCCGCCGAGCTGGGCGATGCCCCCCGCTGGTTTCAGCTCTACTGGCCCCGGAGCGACGAGCTGGCGGCCAGCTTCCTGAGACGAGCGGAGCAAGCCGGGTTCAGCGCGGTCGTCGTGACGCTCGATACCTACCTCCTCTCCTGGCGCGAACGCGACATCCAGAACGCCTACCTGCCGTTCCTCCGCGGCGAGGGGCTGGCAAACTACTTCAGCGATCCGGTCTTCCGCGAGGCGATCGGAGGCGAGCCGACGTCGCACCCGGTCAAGGCGCTGGAGTTCTTCGGCCACCTCTTCGCCGACCCCTCGCGGACCTGGGACGACCTCGCTCGACTCCGCGACGCCACCCGCCTTCCGATCCTCCTCAAAGGCATCCTCCATCCCGACGACGCCCGCCGCGCTCTCGACCACGGGGCCTCGGGCGTGATCGTCTCCAACCACGGCGGCCGTCAGCTCGACGGCGCGATCGCCGCCCTGGATGCCCTGCCGGGCGTGGTCGAGGCGGTGGGCGACCGCACGACGGTCCTCTTCGACAGCGGCATCCGTCGCGGTTCCGACGTTCTCAAGGCGATGGCTCTCGGCGCCGCGCCGTCTTGCTGGGTCGCCCCTATTGCTACGGCCTCGCGGTCAACGGCGAGGATGGCGTCCGCGACGTGATCGCCAACCTCGTGGCCGACATCGACCTCTCGCTCGGCCTGGTCGGCTGCGCCTCGTTCGCCGAGCTGGACCGGTCGCGACTGGTGGAAGTCCCGATGAATTGAGAGAGTTTCACGACGCGGACTGGACCGGATCGCCCGCCGATTCAGCGCAGCAAGCGCGGCGCCTCGACGGCGACCCGTCCCGACGCTGGGAACGAGACCCGGACGCGGTGTTCACGTGAGGGGTCCCAGTGCGGGAGTCGATCGAGAGGGAGGGCCCATCGGTCGCGGTCGGGGTGCCAGCGGACGCGGCGGGTGGCGGACCAGTGGCCGGAGGGGTCGGCCCACCAGAGTTCGACCAGGGCATCGGCGGCTTCCGGGCGGACGGGCAGGCCGAGGGCGTGGGCGTCGGCGTCGGCGGGCAACGTGTATTCGAGGAAGGATGGCCAGCCGGCCGCCTGGAAGAGGCCCGGCTGGCCGGTCGGCTGGACGCGGAGCGAGCCCGACGGTCGCGCGACGGCGACCGGCTCGGCGGCCTGCGGGTCGGGGGCGAGCAGGTAGCGCGAGGCGTCCATGCCGCCCCAGAGGGCCTCGCGGTCGGCGAGGCTCAGCGAGCAGAGGAGCAGGGGGCGGACGCGCTCGGGAGCGACGCGGGAGGTTTCGACGGTCGGGCCGAGCAACATCAAGGGGCTCATCGACTCGTGATCAAGCCAGCGCGTGCGGGTCGGTTCGAGGACGGCGAGGAGCTGGTCGCGGGTGATCCCCTCGCGAACGGCGAGGGCTTCGAGACGCTCGTAGGCGGCCAGGGTCGGGACCTGGTCGGGGAACTCGTAAAAGCGGGCCTTCGTGAGGAACTCACGACCGTGGACGACCAGCAGCAAGGCGGCGAGCACGGTCGCCAGCCGCAGGGAGGCGGCGGGGTCGGGGCGGGTATCGAGTCGTCGGAAGAGTCCCGCGAGGGCCGGGGCCAGCAGCAGGGCGAGGCCGTACAGCGGGTAAAGGTGATAGCGCTGAACGCGGAGCAGGTTGCCATCGGAGACGGCAGCGCGAACGACATAGATGGATGCATAGCCGCCGACAATCAGCAGCAGGCCGCCGAGGATCAAGGGGCGTCCCGATCGGTTCCGCCAGGCCCAGGCGAGGACGGCGGTCGTGGCGGCGGCGAAAAGGAGCCAGTCGAGCGGGGTCGTCGGCCGCGGGCCGTCGTCGCGAGGCAGGCCGATCAGGCCCGGCAGCAAGGTCCCGATCGGAGCCCGGGCCACGGCCGAGAACCCGGCGAGCAGGTCGAAGTTGCGAGGCACGCTCTCGGCGAGGATGTCGCGGTAACGGAACGCGCTGCAAACGGCCAGGTATGCCGCCGTGCCCAGAAGTGGCACGAAGGCGCCGAGCCAGCGGCGTGGCCAGCGGACCGGCAACGGGATCGGCCAGGATGCGCACGGCCCCCAGCGGACCGGCGAGCAGGCCGATCCCCGAGAACGCCGGCGCGGCGGCGGAAGCGAAGGCCGAGGCGCCTCCGCCGCCGACCGTCGGCCGACCGGCGAGCTCAAAGGCGAGCAGCGTGGCGGCCAAGGCCCAGAGGAACGTGCTGGCCGAGAACCAGGCCGCCGTCTCGTAGTCCAGCGGCGTCAAGGCCACGGCGGCGACCGCGACCAGCGCCAGCGGTCCGCGAGCCGGTCTGTCGCCGGACGACGTGTCCCAGCAAGACCAGCACGATCGGCAAGGGCAGGAGCGAGACGGCCGTGAACGCCAGCGGGGACCCGGACCAGCCGGCCGCCCGTCAAGGCCCAGGCCAGTCGCGTGACCGGGTCAAAGAGCGGGGCCATGTGCTCGTTGAACGGCAGGAAGAGCGTGCGCGAGGCAGGCAAGGTCCGGGCAAGTGTCACGCGGACCACGTCGTCGGCGTAGATACTGGGCCGGCGGAGGCGGAGGACGTAGGGCAGGGCGAGCAGCGCGACGAAGGCGATGGCCAGCAGCAGGACCCGGCGCCCTGAGGAGCGACGATCGGAAGTGTCGGACGATGGCATGGGCGTCGCTCCGTTCCCGCCGTGGCGGCCACGACCCGTTCCATCCGGCTGGCGTGAACCTCGGGGCTCCGGCCTTATAGTCGGCAATTTCGGCCCGGTCAATCCGAACCCGCGGCCGCGGTTCGGCTTGTCGATGAGGTTCGGAGTTGACTCGACCGGAGGCGGACTGAACAATAGGATGGCCACGAGACTCCACCCCGTTCACCTCCCGCCCTGGACGGCCGCGCCGCGGTGTCCGACCGCTGGCCCCGACCGGGTCGCGGGTTCGGACTCATCGGGGAGCGTCGCCGGAGCCCCTCCACTGATGGATAAATCGAGTCTGGCGTCGCGCAGCAACCACTGGCAACCGGCCTTCGAGGCCTTGTTGAAGACCGTCGAGGGCACCGGAGCCCACGGTCAACTGGCCGATGTGCGCAAGGAACTCCGCAACCTCGTCGGCCCCGGCCGGCCGCTGGTGATGCTCTGCCCCCACGCCGACGACGGCGCCATCACCGCCGCTTGCCTGCTGCACGATTACGCCGTGAAGCGCGGTCTGCCGGTCATTGAGGTTCTCGTCTTCACCGGCGAGCGGAACGTCGATGCCCCCTGGCTCAACGAGAAGAAGAAGGTCTCGGTCCGCGAGAGCGAATTCCGCCTGGAATGCGAGGTCCTGGGCGCGGAGGCCGTCTGCTGGGAGCTGGACGCCTACCGGACGCCCGGTTATCACCCCTCGGCGGCCGACATCGACAAGATCGTCGACTGGTTCCGCTGCCGCAAGCCCGGCGCCGTGATCGTGCCGCCGGCCACCGACGCCCACCTGGCCCACCGGATGACCCGTTCCTTGACGGCCATCGGCCTGCTCGGGGCGCAGCTCAGCGACACCGTCGTCCTGACCGGCTGGACCCCCTGGGGGCCGCTGCCCCGTCCCAACGCCTACTTCCCCTACGACGCCGAGGCCGAGCGTGCCAAGCAGTGGGCGATCCACTGCCACGCCTCGCAGCTGCTGCTGACCGACTACTTCGAGTTCTGCTCCCACCTCGGCCGCGCCTACGCCGCCTTGACCCGCGAATGGTCCGAGGGTCATACCCTCTCCGGCCGCTCCAGCCGGTTCGAGGACAACTTCGTCGGCGTCGAGCTCTTCCAGATCGAGAAGTACGACCCGACCCGCTCCTACCTCCCCCTGCTCGACCCCATCCAGATCGTCCTCGGCATCTTCCAGGGTCAGCTCGACCCGGTCTCCGGCCATACGCTGGCCGTTTGATCGTTCGATGGTTGATGGCCTACGATCGGCTCGACCTCAGGCTCGACGGGCGGTTATGATGGCCCCTTCGAGGCTAGACCTCCTCCCTTGACCATCGACCAGCGACCCCTTGGTCCTCTGCCATTGCCCCCGCCCCCGGAGCCTGCGACGCGATGCCGACGCCCGCCCGTACGATGGAGACCGCCGCCGGTCTGGTGCTGATCTTTTCCGAACCGTCCGCCGCCACGCGACTTGCCGCCGACCGGATCGCCACCACGGTCCGGGACAGCGTCGCCGCGCGCGGCCGCGCCGTGCTCGGCCTGGCGACCGGCGGCACGCCCATTCCGATCTACGAGCGTCTGGCCTCACTGCACCGCGCCGGCGAGCTGCCGTTCCGCGACGTCGTGAGCTACAACCTCGACGAGTATTACCCCATCGCGCCGCTCGACCCGAACAGCTACCGATCGTACATGCACCGACACCTGTTCTCGCATGTGGATGTCGCCCCGAACCAGGCTCATGTCCTCGACGGCACCGTGCCCGAGGCGTTTGCCGCCGAGCACTGCGCCGCCTATGACCGCTGGATCGAGGCCGACGGCGGCCTCGATCTCCAGCTCCTCGGCCTCGGTCGCAACGGCCACATCGGCTTCAACGAGCCGGTGGATCTGCCCGTCGAGGAAGCCCTGGCCTTGCGGACCCGGCCCGTCGATCTGCACCCGACGACCCGCTCCGATGCCGCGAAGGACTTCGGCGGCGTGCTCGATGCCGTTCCGAAGTGGGCTTTGACCGTCGGCGTGGCGCCGATCCTGGCGGCCCGGTCGATCCTGATTCTCGCGTTCGGCCCGAACAAGGCCGAGGCGGTCGCCGCCGCGTTGAAGGGTCCGATGACGGGTCGCGTGCCGGCCTCGCTGCTCCAGGCGGCGAAGGACCGCGTGACCTGGCTGATCGATGAGTCGGCGGCGCGGGGACTCTGATCGGACGGATCGACCGTCGGGTCCACTCCGAGCGAGGGAACGCTCATGACGACGACCGCGGACCTCGTCGGGACGGTGGAGCGGGACGGTTTCGCCCTCGTGCCCGGGGTGATCGGTTCGGAGGAGATCGCCGATTTGATCGCGGCGGTCGAGCGAGCCTATGCCGGGCCGACGGCCCTGAAGCGGGGCGCGAGCGTCTATGGCCTGCGCGACCTGCTCGACCGCGTGCCGGCGGTCCGCAGCCTCGCCGGATCGGGGGCGGTCCGCTCGCTGGTTGAGCCGGTCCTCGGCCCGGGGGCGTTTGTCGTCCGGGGGCTCTGGTTCGACAAGACGGCCGAAGCGAACTGGCACCTGCCCTGGCACCGCGACCTCACGATCGCCGTCCGCCGCCGGATCGACGCGCCCGGCTATCGCGCCTGGACGCGGAAGGCCGGCATTCCCCACGTCTTGCCGCCTCCCGAGGTCCTCCGCCGGATGCTCACCGTCCGCCTGCACCTCGATCCGGCCGACGCCGACAACGGCCCGCTGGAGGTCCTGCCCGGCTCGCACAAGGTGGGCGACGCCGAACTCGATGTCGTCGGCCGCTGGCTGGGTGTCGTGCCGCCGGTGAGCTGCCTCGTGCCGGCCGGCGGCGCGGTCCTGATGCGACTACTCCTGCTCCACGCCTCGGGCGCGGCGAACCGGCCGGGGCATCGGCGGGTCGTCCATCTCGAATACGGCGCCGGGCCGTTGCCGGGGGGAGTCGAGTGGTACGAGCCCGCGGGCGAGCCGTCGTCGCGTTGATTGGCGGCCTCAAGGCCCAGAAATGCACCCAACCAACCTGGACCACCCGATCGCGAGCAAAGTATGGTAGAACTTCCTCCCGCTTTCAAAGCCGGGCCGGGTCGGCTCGCCGTTGACTGACCCGACGGCGAGTCTGCGGCCACCGCGAGCTAGACCTAGAGAGCAATGCCGATGCGTTTACAAACTCGAGTGCCCTGGACCTGCCTGGCTCTTTACCTCGGATCGGCGCTCCTGATCCTCGCCACCTCCTGGCGGACTCAGGCGAATCGGTCGCTCCAGACGCTCGAATCGGACGAGGTGGAATACTACCTCCTGGCCGGTCAGGTCCTCGAAGGCCATTACGAGTTCAACCCGCGTCGCGTGATCGGCCATGTGATGATCCTGGCCGGTTCGCGGTCGATCTCGGGTGACCGGTTCGCGCTCGCCCAGGCGCTCGTCTCCTTGATCTTTGCACTCACGGCCCCTTTGACCTACCTGCTTGCCCGTCGCGAATGGAAGCATGAGCGGGCCGCGCTGCTGGCCGGGCTCGGGGTGATGGCCTGGCCGCTCTATATCTACTACGGCGGCACGCTCTACAGCGAAACCCTGGCGTTGCCCTGCTTCCTCGCGTTTCTCCTGGGCGTGCCCGGTCCCGAGTCTCGTGGAGTCCGGCATTTCGGCCGCTGGCTGGGCGCGGGGGCCCTGCTCGGCCTTTGCATGCATGTCCGGCCGATGTATTTGCTTTACAGCCCCTTCGGCGCCGCGATTGCCTACTGGCGGCTTCCGGAACGGCGTGGGGGCGTGGTGCGCGTCGCCGGCCTGACGGCGGGGGTGTTGCTGGTGGTCTTGCCGTGGTCGCTGTTTCTCTCGATTCGTGAAGGGACGTTTGTGCTCCTCAGCAGCAGCGGCGGCGAGACCCTCGCTGGCGGACTCAACCCCGAGTTGATCCGCCTGGGGCGAACCGGTGGTGGAACTGGTGCGACCCAGGCGGGGCGGAGCTACTGGTACGGTCCGGGCAAGTGGCTGAGGCCCCAGGACACCGGCTACCTCAGCCCCGAAGATCAAAAGCTGCCTTACACCGAGCGAGGCAGGCTCCTGACCCGGCGAGCCATCGCGTGGATTCAGGGCCATCCCCGGCAGGCTGCTTACCTGAGCCTCCGGAAACTGACCTATATGTGGGGAATCTATCCCTTCTGGAACGGCACGAAGCAGACCCTGATGGGGAACATCCCGACGCTCGGCCTGCTGTTCCTGGCGACCGCCTCTCTGATCCGCTTCCGCCGGCATCTCCGGGAGCTGGCGATCTTCTGGACCCTGCCCTTGTTCGTGAGCGTGGTGGCGCTGATTAGCTGGGGAAGCTGGCGGTTCCGGCAGCCGGGTGACCTCGGCTTGATCGTCCTCGTGGCGGCCTTGCCCTGGGCCTCCGAGATCGCCGCCGGCTTCCGGGAGCGGACGGCATGAGTCAACGTCGGTCCGCGGTCTGTCCGACCACGGGCCGACGCATCAGCCGCGGTTTCAGGCCCCCATGCCCGGCCTTCCGACGACCTCCCGGGCCAGCCCGCGCTGCTCGCGGGTGGCGATGGCGTTGACGGCGTTGATGTAGGCCAGTGCCGAGGCCTCGATGATGTCGGTCGAGGCGGCGCGACCGCGGAAGGAGCGGTCGCCGGACTCGACCTCCAGTTCGAGCGTGACCTCGCCCTGGGCGTCCTTACCCTGGGTGACGCCGCGGACGGAGAACTCGTGGAGGTTGGCGCGGACGCCGGTGACGCGCTCGACCGCCTTGAAGATCGCATCGACCGGTCCGGTGCCGATGGCGGCGTCCTGCACGATCACACCGTCCGGCCGCCGGATCGCCACGGTGGCCGTTGGCAGGACGCTGGAGCCGGCCGTCGTGTGCAGGCTGATCAGCTCCCAGACGGCCGGCACGTCGTCGATGTGCTTCTCGATCAGGACGACCAGATCCTCGTCGTACACTTCCTTCTTCTTGTCGGCGAGGGTCTTGAAATCCTCGAAAAGGGCTTCGATCTGCTCGTTCGTCAGGTGAAAGCCCAGCTCCTCGACGCGGTCGCGCAGGGCGTGACGGCCGGAGTGCTTGCCGAGGACAAGGTCGGTCTTGGGCACGCCGACTTCCTCGGGGCGCATGATCTCGTAAGTCGAGCGCTCCTTGAGCATGCCGTCCTGGTGGATGCCGGACTCGTGGGCGAAGGCGTTGCGGCCGACGATCGCCTTGTTGCGCTGGACGGTCATGCCGGTGATCGTCGAGAGCATCCGGCTGACGGGGTAAAGCCGCTCGGTCTTCACGCCGGTCGTCAGGCCGAAGTAGTCCTCGCGGGTCTTCAGGGCCATGACGATCTCTTCGAGTGCGGCGTTGCCGGCGCGCTCGCCGATGCCGTTGATCGTGCACTCGACCTGCCGGGCGCCGGCCTCGACGCCGGCCAGGCTATTCGCGACGGCCAGGCCAAGGTCATCGTGGCAGTGGACGCTGATGATCGCCTGGTCGATGTTGGGGACGCGCTCCTTGAGGGTCCGGATCACCTTGGCGTACTGCGTCGGGGTGGCGTAACCAACGGTGTCGGGGATATTGACCGTGGTGGCGCCGGCCTCGATGGCGGCCTGGACGACGTCGCAGAGGAAGTCGATCTCGGTCCGGGCGGCGTCCTCAGGGCTGAACTCGATGTCGTCGCAATAGCCCCTGGCGCGTCGGACGCTGACGACGGCCCGCTCGATGATCTGTTCCTTGGTCATCCGGAGCTTGTGCTCGCGGTGGATGGCCGAGGTGGCGAGGAAGACGTGGATGCGGGGCTTCTGGGCGAAGCGGACGGCTTCCCAGGCCCGGTCGATGTCGCGGTCGTTGCAGCGGGCGAGGCCGCAGATGGCGGGGCCGGCCACCTCGGTGGCGATGGCGCGGACGGCGTCGAAGTCGCCCTGCGAGGCGATCGGGAAGCCGGCCTCGATGACATCAACGCCGAGCTGCGCGAGGGCGCGGGCCAGCTCCAGCTTCTCGGCCCCGGTCATGCTGGCGCCGGGCGACTGCTCGCCATCGCGCAGGGTCGTGTCGAAGATCCGCACCCGGTTCGGGTCCCGGGTGCCGTCGCCGGGGCTGGCGTTCGTGTCGTCGGCCATGGCTGGTCCCGTCCTCAGTCGTAAAAGGTCGTCGGTTCGTTCCGGCCTGGTCAAAATCCAATCCGGTCAAGTCCGGGTCGCGCCGGGTCGGGCGTGGCCCGGAAACGCAGCAAGCCCCGAGATCGCGCCGTGGCGAGGTCTCGGGGCTTTCGAATCGCACGCGGGAGGCGTTCGGACAGTTGGCCCCTAAGACCCCACCCGGCCGGGAAGGCCGAGGGCCAGCATCAGGCGAAGGCCCAGGATCAGGTTCTGAGGGACACGCATTTCGGGGTCCGATTCCCGGAGATTTCGCCTCCACTTGAGGCGTGCCTGGTGAATCTTACGGGAGGACGGTCAAGGACGTCAACAAAAAATCGGTCGATCTCAGAACGGCACGGCGATTGGATGCCTTCGGTCATGGTTGGTTCGCCAGGCGTGGCTCCCGGGGCGTTGCCTGGGGAACGGCCTGTCCCGTCAGTGTCGCACGACGGGCCGCGATGCCTGCGTCACCTCGCGTCGCCGATGGGAGACGACGAGGTAAGGCGTGCCGTCCTCGTTCGGGATCACCCAGCGCTGGAGGAGGGGAGGGGGGTAGTCCCGTTGAAGTGCGAGGTCCAGCGGGGTATCGGGGCGATGGACGGTGTAAGCCCCGTCGTCCATCCAGCGACGGACCCGCTGAAACTGGCGCTCGTACTCCGCGGGGTCGCCGGTCCCCTGACGGTAGGTGATGAAGTTGGCGATCACTTCATAAGTCGCCACATCGTCGCGGGCGACCGACAGGTAGCGCAAGGGCTGGTGGACCCAGTAATCCTCGCAGAAGACGAGGTGGCGCGTCGCCGGTGGAACCGGCGGCCGGTTGGAGCGGGCGAGGTCGCGACGGATGAGCTGATAGGCCCGCGCATACGGTTCCGGCACCCGCGGCGCGAGCGACCAGAGCGAGGCGCCGCCCCGGGTCGTCGGCGCCCCGAGCAGGACCGGCCACGCCGCCAGCAGCACGACCGCGAACGCTAGACCCGCCCGGGTCGGTCGCTCGCCCGGGTCATCCAGGGCCAACGCCGCCCGCAAGAGGCAGGCGAACGAGAGCACGACGGGCACCAGGAAGACGACCGCGTACCGCCATTCGTGCCGGTCGAACACGTCCGAGCCCGCCATCGCGACGAAGCCGGCGAGCGTCGCCATCAGGCTGACGACCATCGTCAACTGGTCCCACCGCCGCGCCCGGATGAGTCGCGGCAGGCCGAAGGCCAGGGCGAACACCACCATTCCCCAGAACAACCCGTAAGCAATCCGGCCGACATGCTCGTCGTCCTGATACAGCGTGCTCCAGAAGAAGAACCGGCTGAACCGGTCAAGGAAGTGCGGCCCGTCGATCGCGCTGAGTCGGGTGAGGTTCCGCGTCAGGTAATACTGCACGTTCGGCCGCATCCCCAGCCAGACCGCCGCTCCCCCGGCCAGCACCGCCAGCGCCGAGGTCGATCGGACGAGCAGGCGACGCCGCCGCGCCGGGTCGTCCGCGTGCGCTTGCCAGAGCCGGACCAGCAGCACGGGCAGGACCATCGGGACCAGGAAGACGTTCGTCGGATGCACGAGCAGGCCGGCACCGAGCGTCGCGACCAGGGCCGCTGGCCTGGCCCGGAAGGCGAAGTAGAAGGCGATCAGGCCCAGCGCGGCCATGTGGCTCTGCTCGCGGGCCAGCCGCGAGATGTGGTTCTCGACCGGCAAGGCCGCCAGATACATCGCCGCGATCAAGGCCGTCGGCCGGTCGAAGATCCGACGCCCCAAAACGTACGCCAGCACGACCGCCGCGATCCCGCACGCCACCGATGGAATCCGCAGGACCACCAGCGACGGCCGGCAGACCAGGTGCAGCGGGGCCTCGAAGGCGAGCAGATACGGGCTCACAACGTTGCCCGATGGCGTCTTCGTCGCGATCCAGCGTCCCTGGACGATCCGCGCCGCCTGGGTGCCGTAGAACGATTCGTCGCCGTTGTTCCACGGCACCGACCCCAGGCTGCCCACCCGCAGCCAGGCGGCGACCCCGAAGAACAGGCCGAGCTGGATCGTCAGGAGAGCGGCCCACCACGCCTTGCGGTCCATCCGTTCGCCTCCCGATCGCCCCGACACGGCCGGGTCCTCCACTCCCCCCGGCGGACGGGGCAGGGTAGCAGCGGGGCCGCACGCTGTCGAGCCCAGAGGCGATCCCGGATCACCCGGGGTAAACGACCCGCACCGGCTCGCGGCGATGGCGGCCGTTGCGGGTCAAGGCGCCGTCGAGGAGGCGGTCGAGGGCGACAATGGCGGCATCGAGCACGCCGCGGGCCGTGTCGAGGTGATGCGGGCGAAGGGCATATGGGTCGCGGGGCAGGCCGGTCCGGGGATAGACGAGTCGATCGGGCGTGAGGTCCAGGCCGGGCGGGACCTGGTGCGGCTCCAGCGGCTCGAACTCCCCGGAGTCGCCCGCCTCCTCGCGACGCCGGTAGTAGGCACGTCGGTTGGCCTCGGGACCGGGATACGCCCAGTCTGAACGCAAGGCCAGCAACTCGGCGAACTGCGGCCAGGGCGGCGCCTCCGGGTCCCCCAGACCGTGCGATGGCTCCGCCGCCACGGCCGGCAGGAGCCGCCAGGTGTCGAGCAAGGGCAGGGGACGCGCCGGGTCGCCGACCAGCCTCGCCAGCTCCGGACGCCCCAGCTCGGCCGCCGCCTGATGCACCAGCGACTCCGCCGCCGCCACGTACAGCAGCAACGCCGCACGCGCCATCCGGCTGGCTTCCGACTCCGAGCGCGACCGCCTCAGGTGGCTCTGCTGGTGGAACTCCAGCGCATCCTGATACAAGCAATGGAACGGGCTGACGACCGTTTCCAGGATCATCCCGGAGCCGGCTCGGACCGCCGTCGCCGTCCCATTCCGGCCGGTTCTCGCCGATTCGCCGTCATTCATCCAGCCACCTCGCGGCGAGGATATCCCCCCTCTCATCGAGATCAGTCTAGCATACGCGGCAATCCCCGTTCCACAGCCGACTTCGAGCCAGGCTGGGTGTCAGGTCCCGGGGCCAACGGCCCGACCTCCACCCCGGCCCTCTCACGGTGACAGAAAGGGTCAGCACGAAGGATTCTGCAGCCTCGCAGCATCCTCACCGATGAAAGAGGTTGCGTGCAGGCGTCGGCCATCGACCATTCACCATCGACCAGGATCAGGAAACCACGCTCCCGCCGGGAGCGAGTGGTCGCTCAGCGGCCGGGTGAGGATCCCATCGCCCACCGCTCCACCGAATTCACGAAGCCCCTGTTGCCAGCGTCGCGATCCGGTCCTGACCCCGGCTCTCACCCGACGCCCACATCTTCATACGCATACCGGAACTCCCCCGCCGGCTCCCTCCGCGCCAGCACGAGCGCGGCGGCGGCCGTCGTCAGGCCGACGCGGCCGAGGAACATCAGCCAGATCAAGGTCCACTGGCTCGCGCCCGACAGCGCCGCCGTCACCCCCATCGAGAGGCCGACCGTGTTGTAGGCGCTCACTGCCTCGAACATGTATTTGAGGAAGCTGTCCCGCACCGGCGAGCGTACCGCGCCGCCCTCGGCGGTCGTGATCACGAGGATGCAGAGCGTCACCAGGGCGAACGACGCCACCGAAAGGCCGACGGCCCGCTGGATCGACTCCTCAGGGATCGTGCGGCCCCAGAGGTCGGTGGTCATTCGGCCGCGGAAGCGGGCCACGGCCAGCAGCACGAGCAAGGACACGGTCGTCGTCTTCACGCCGCCCGCCGTCGAGCCGGGCGAACCGCCGATGAACATCAGCAGGATCGTGAGGAAGTTCGTGCTGTCGGTCGCCTGGCCGTAGTCAATCGAGTTGAACCCCGCCGTGCGCGGGGTGATGCTCATGAAGAGGCCGTTGGCCAGCTTCGCGATGACCGGCAGGCCCTTGAGGGTCACGTCCCACTCCAGCACCACGAACGGCAGCCAGCCGCCCACGATCAGGATCGCCGTCGCCAGCAGGATGACCCGCGACTGGAGACTGACGCGGAGCCGCCGGGCCAGGCGACGCGTCTGCCACCATCGGTACGACTCCTCCATCGTCAAGAATCCGATCCCCCCCAGCACGATCAGGGCGCCGACGACCAGCAGCGTCGCTTCTGAGCGCTGATAGCTCACCAGGCTGTCGCTGAACGTGGAGAATCCGGCGTTGCAGAAGGCGCTGATGGAGTGGAAGAGGCCGTGCCAGACGGCCGACCAGCCCAGCGTCGGCACCCAGAGCACGGTCAAGGCCAGCGCCCCGGCCGCCTCGATCGCGAAGGTGAACAGCACGACGTCCCGGGTCAGGATTCGGTAATCGACGTGCGGCGCGATCTCGGCCACGCTGGCGGTGATCGCCTCATGCTCCAGCGAGAGCCGACGGCCCAGCATGGCGATGATCAAGGTCGTGAACGTGATGATCCCCAGGCCGCCGAGCTGGATCAGCAGCAAGATCCACGCCTGACCGGCCGGCGTGAAGTACGTCGCCGTATCGACCACGATCAGGCCCGTCACGCAGACGGCGCTCGTGCTGGTGAATAGAGCATCGAGCCAGTTCAGCGGCTCGCCGGTGTAGAGCCCCGGCAGCAGCTCCAGGCCGAGCGTCCCCAGGCCGATCAAGAGCAGGAATGACCCGACGAACAGTTGCGGCGCCGTCAGCCGCCTCCAGAGCGGCTGGCGACGTCGCCGGCCGACCAGGTCCGGGTCCCACCAGTCGACCCACCTCCGCGTCGCCTGCGTCCTCGCCACGTCGCTCGCACCCGGCCCTTCGACGGATCATCCCCGACGGCCGGCCCCCGAGGCGTGTCGGCCGCTCCCTGTTATATCGGAATCCCGACGACTCCGCATCGCCGGTCCTTCGGGGATGTCCTACGTTCCCCATCGCGGCCCTCCTTGGCCATGCGACTTGTGCTGATCTGGGGATGAAGGGGCGGCGGCATGACTCACCATCACGGCACGGAGAACGCAAAGAGCCCGTAAATGAAAGATTATCGCGGTTCGTCAAGATTTTGCTATTTTATGCAGTTTTCGCAATCTGCGTGTTTCGGTGAGGGATTCTCCTGTTCCCGGCGGACTTTGCGGATTTCCGAACGAACCCACCTGCCATTCTGGCAGTCTTTCTCCATCCTGGCCGGTTGATCGCCGATCCGGTCATGATAGAGTTCCAAGTCGAACCCGCCCGACCTTGTGGGGTTTTCCTCATGGACGATGACGCCAATAAGCCGCACATCGCCCCCTGGCTGACGACGGTGCTCCGTCCGATCCACAACGTCTTCGTCCCGGGCTTCTTCCGGCTGACGGTCCGCGACGCCGACCGCATCCCCACCTCGGGGCCGGCGATCCTGACCCCCACGCACCGCTCGCGGTGGGACCCGGTCATCCTTCCCTGGCTGACCAATCGCCTCGTCCGGACGATGGCCTCGCACGACGAGTTCGTCGGCGTCCAGGGCTGGTTCATGCGGAACCTCGGCGCCTTCCCCGTCAACACCCGTCGCCCCAGCGCCGGCACCCTGAAGACCTGCGAGGAGATCCTCCGCTCCGGCCAGCTTTTGGTGATTTACCCCGAGGGCACGATCTACCGCTACCCGCCCGACCACGTCCACCCGCTCAAGCCCGGCACCGCCTGGCTGGCCTTGAAGGCCCAGCAAGAGATGTCCGACCGGCCCTTCCCGATCCTGCCGATCCGGTTCCGCTACGGGAAGCTCCCGCCGCGGTTCCGCACGCCGGTCGAGGTCGCCGTTCAGCCGCCGATCCTCGTGACCAACTTCCTCGACCGCCCCGAGAAGGCCGCCATCCGCGACCTCACCGCCGCCATCCAGGCCGGCATGGGCGACGAGGTCAACACCTCCCGCCACGAGATGTCCCGCCCCCGCGACGCCGGCCCCGACTGGCACCCCGAGGCCGCCGTGCGACCTGCCGAGAAGGCGCCGGAGTGAGTTACCCGACGTGATGGTACAATCGAGCGCAACGTCCTCCGACTCTCATCGAGGAAGGGCTTTCCCCATGAGCCAGGCAACCGACACGCCGAACCGGATCACCTCGACCGAGGAACCGCTCTACGAGGTCATCGCCGGCCGGAAGGTGGAGCTATCGCCGATGGGTGCCCGAGAAGTCCTGATGGCCTCGACGCTCACGCAAATCCTCGGGAATTATGCCCGAGAGCAGAGGCTCGGCCACGTCGTCAGCGAGATGCTTTTCCGCCTCGGCCCCGACGGTCCCCAGCGCCGGCCCGACGTCGCCTTCGTCGCCTTCGCCCGCTGGCCCCGCGGTCGCGTCATCCCGCCGGGGGACGCCTGGGACGTCGTGCCCGACCTGGCCGTCGAGGTCGTCAGCCCGTCCAACACGGCCGACGAGGTGATGGACAAGATCCGCGACTTCTTCGCCGCCGGCGTCCGACGGGTCTGGGTCGTCTTCCCCCGCCAGAGTCAAGTGTATGTCTATGATTCGCCTTTGACCCCCCGCGTCGTCGGCCCGGATGGCACCCTCGAAGGCGAGGAGATCATCCCCGGTTTCCGCCTTCCATTGGCCGAGTTGCTTGAGGACGCCGGCGGGCCGGACGCCTGAGCTTGAGAGCGACAACCCCCACCCGGTCCGCTACAATCGCCCCATGAACGTCATCGTCATCGCCGCCAATGGCCTGCACCTGGGCTTCCTCGGACCGTACGGCAACGGCTGGATCGAGACGCCGAACCTCGACCGCCTGGCGGCCGAGGGGGTCGTCTTCGACCAGCACTTCGCCGAAAACCTGACCACCATCCCGACCCGCCGGAGCTGGTGGACCGGCCGCTACGGCTTCCCCGACCCGGACCTCGGCTGGACCCCCTTACGTCCCGACGAGAAGATCCTCCCCGACCAGCTCTACGAGGCGGGGGTCTCCTCTGCCCTTATCTCCGACAACCCGATTCTCCGCCAGGCGGGGCAGGGGTTCGGACGGGGCTTCGACGAGGTGGCCTGGATTCGCGGCTCCGGCTACGACCCGTTCATCCCGGCCGACGATCCCCGGGCGAAGAATGTCCGCGTCGAGGACGAGCCCGGACTCCGGTTGCCGCCCGTGGACGACCCGGATCACGCGATGTGGAAGGACCGATGGGAGCAGGTCCTCCGCAACCGGGCCGTCCTCCGCTGGAACGAGGACGAGGGGAAGACCGGCGTCGCCCGGACCGTCGAGGCCGCGACCCGCTGGCTGGAGCGTCGCGCCGGCGATCCGCAGCCGTTCGTCCTCTGGCTCGACCTGTTCAGCCCCCACGGTCCCTGGGACCCGCCCCAGCCGTACCGCGACCAGTACGCCGCCGAGGAGCCCGACGAGTTCGAACTCGGCGAGGAAGGCGACATCGTCGCCGAACCGATCGAGGGCTCTCAGGACGAGGATCTAAGCCTGGAGGAAGTACCCGTCCTGATCGACGTGCCCGGCGGCGCCGTCGGCGAGGTGATTGACGAGGCCGAGTTGCTCCGGCTCCGACGGACCTATGCGGGCTGTGTTACCCTTCTCGACCGCTGGATCGGCGCGCTGTACGAAGCCCTCGGCCGGGTCGGCCGGCTCGACGACACGCTGATCGTCTTCACGGCCGACCAGGGCGAGCCGCTGGGCGAACATGGCTACGTCCGGCGGTACCGGCCCTGGCTCTATGAGGAGTTGATCCACACCCCGTTGATCCTCCGGTTGCCGGGCGGGAAGTCGGGTGGCTTGCGGCACCAGGCGATCGTGCAGCCGGTCGATCTGACGCCCACGATCCTCGCCGCGCTCGGCCTGCCGCCCGCCGAGGGCTTGCAGGGACACGACCTGCTTCCCTTGATCCGGGGCGATCAGCCGAAGGTCCGCGACTTCGCTTGCCTCGGCATGGACGTCGAGGAGTTCGCGATCCGGACCCACCAGTGGCATCTGGTTGTGCCGATCGTCTCCGACCCCGACGACCCTCCGCGCGGTCCTGAACTGTACCGTAAGCCCGAGGACCGTTGGGACCAGAACGACGTCTCCGAGCAGTTCCCCGAGGTCGCCGAACACCTGGAGCTGGCCCTCCGGCGGTTCGCCGAGGCGGTCCGTCAAGATGAGCCGCTGGAAGACCTACGCGCCCTTGCGGGACGTCGTCCGGTTCCACGCCGGTTAAGTCCGTCGGATCGACCGGCGGGCTGGCCTCTCCACGCCAGCGGCGGAAGAGCCGAGGTGGGTTGAACCAGCGCCTCCGGACACGGCCCGGGGTCTCCTCGCGTCGGCTGGCGACCGGCTGGACTGGGGGCTCCTCGCCGTAATACGACGAGGGGAAGGTGGCGGGCGGCAGCAGGGCCGAGGTGCCCGGTCCGTGGCCCTCCCAGGGTCGGACCAGCGGCATCTGGGGACGCCCTGTCCGCAACCGCTCGGCCTCGGGCTCGGTCTCCAGAGGCGTCGGGTTGTAGCGTCGTGAGATCGGCAGGGTCAGATGGCCATACCGCTGACGCTGCGCCGGTGGCGGTGTTGCCTCGGCCGGGGTTTCGGTCTCGGCAAACAGGTCGGTCGCCTCGGGCGGGTCGGGCGGGTCGAAGCCAGCGAAGGGGTCGGATGGGTTCGGGCCAGCGGTCTCGGGCGCGGCAGTGACCGGCCCGGCCACGGGCGCCGACGCATCGACGACCGGTTCGGCCACGGGCGCGGCGCATCGACGACCGGCTCGGGCCCGGGTGGCGACCCGCCAGCGACTGGCTCCGGGCTCTGCTCGACGACGGGTTCGGACGTCGGTTTCTGTTCGACAATGGGCTCGGGCTTCGCTCCGGATTCGACGACCGGTAGGGGCTCCGTTGCAGGTTCCTCGACCGGCAGGGGTTCGGTCAAGGGATGGGGTTCGGGAACCGATTCGGCGACCGGTTGAGGTTCCACGGCTGGCTCGGGGGCGGGCTGCGGTTGTGGTTGGGGCGAAATGACTTCGAGCGACTCAGCCTGGACCTGACCGGTCAGCTCCGCGAGTCGCGGGGGCGCGTCCGGCTGGAAGAAGCCGGTGAACGGGTTGGGGACGGGCTCGGATTCGGAAGCCGCGGAGGCGGGCCAGGGATCGGCGGAGGCGTTGACGTCGTCGGGCCGGGCCTGGACGAGTCGGGCGGCGGCATCGCGCTGGTGGATGGCTCGGGAATCGTCGTCTGGACCGGCGATGCCTGGGCGGTTGGCGGGCAGGCTGGAGGGATCCACCTCGGCGAGAATCGCAACTGGGAGCCGGGGCGGCTGGGCTTGCGATTGGTAAGCGGTCACCGGACCAGCCGACCGCCCGGGGGCCGGCCAGGCGTGATGGGCGAGCTGGTCGGGGCTGGTCGGATTGGCGAATTCGGTTGCTCTGGGGTCGGGCCGGGTCCATCTGCGGAACAGCCGGAAGCCTAGCTTCGGGCGCGACTCGGGGACCTCGGCCAGGGCCGCAGGAGCTTCCTCCGGCTCCGGCGACATCGGCATCTCGGGCGGTAGCAATGGTTTCGAGCGGTTCAGGCCGGGAAAGTAGCGAGCGATCCCGAGGCCTGGTCCGGACTGAGGTTGAGGCACGAACGGGTCGTTCGGAGAATGCACGTCGGGGTCGTGGACCTCCCAGGCCTGCGTGATCGGACGATGGCCGGCTCTGCGATGCACCCCGGCGCAGCCCGCCAGGGCGACGACCATTCCCAGCGTCGTCACGATCCGCAACCGTCTCATGGCGAATCCCTCCGCCTAGCGTCGATCCCTCCGGCGAGCGGTCCCCTGTTCTCCCACAGGCCACGACCGGTCCCGCCCCGCGCTGATTATCCATCGGCTGCGCGGACAGAACCGTCCGGCGATTCCCGGGCCCGGAGGAACTCGGGGGGAATCCCGTCGTCATCTTCGGTACAATCGGCTCGTCCCCCCGGTCGTCCTGGAGAAACTTTCGGGAAAACCGGCAAAATCCGAGCGGAGTGCGGGCCGCGGCCATCGCTCCGCTCGTCCCGTGCGGCTCTGCCCACCAAGGAGCCTGGCCGATGGTCTCGACCGACGCCGCCGAACGGTTCATGGCCACGAACTGGCTGGCCGAGATGGACGCCGACTCCCGGCGGGCCGTGCTCGGCGTCCTGGTCGAGCAGCGCGCCGAGTCGGGGGCGACCTTGCTGCCGCAGGGCCAGCCCAACGACCACATCACGTTCCTCATCGAGGGATCGGCCGTCGTGACCCGCACCGGCTCGCGCGGCAACACCGAGACCCTGGCGACCTTGCAGGCCCCTTCGCTCTTTGGCCTGACGTCGTTCTTCCGCCCGAAGCCGCCCGACTTCACCGTCCGCGCCTCGGCGCCGGTCTGGTTCCTGACGCTGGACCACCCCGCCCATGCCTCCCTCCGCGCGGACGACCCCCGCGCTTCCGAGCAACTCGCCCTCACCGCCTGCCGCATCCTGGCCGACCGCCTCGAGATGCTCGACCGCCGCATCACCGAGGAACTGGCCGAGCATCCCGAAGGACACCCGAAGGTCACCGAATGGGCCAGCTTCCGGTCGCGGTTCTTCGAGGAGTCGAACCTGTAGCGAGGAGGGGACTTCGCGGCTCTCCGGGAAGATCCCGATTCGCCCCGGACCCTGCGTTGCGAGCCAACTCCCCGAGCCCTCCGGCCGGATCGTGAGACTCGCCTTGTTTGAGATTTTGGTCGCTCGGGACGGCGAAGGAACACTTCGGCGACGCCTCCAGGACGCCTCCGGAACGGTGTGGGGACGCCATGGGGACGCTTCGGGCTGGGTTGTGATCGTAGCTGCAAATCCTTGTTTCGCCGCTATTTAAGGATAAAGTTTTCCTATTTTGAAGTTCGTTCGGCGCCGGAGACGGAACTCGGCGTTGGGACGCCTCGGCAGGATCGATGCGGCCGGATGGCAACCGAATCGCCAGGGAGGCATGGTCAATTATAGCACATGAAGCGGGGGATGCGTCGGGCGCTTCGTGGTCGCGGAGAGCGGGGGGCCCTTGCTGGGCGACTATGGAGGGGGGAGGTGAGGCGTTCCGGGGAGTGTCTTCGGAAGCAACGCCCGGGCCGGGCCGCTTGTCAGGGGAGATGCTGCCGGCGTCAGTCCGAATTCCGACGGACCGGAGCCCAGATTCCCAAGGGAATCCGGTCCGACTCCTCGGACGTTGCGGACGATGTCACCCAGACACCCCTCCGAGAGTGGTCCGAGAAGGCCCTCCTGTCGGGTGGTCCAGATTGGGGGCTCGTCGAGCACCCGGCGAATCCGTCTCCCGACCTCCGATCGGGAGGCCAGCGCGCTTCGTGTCCAACGCTCAATCGTCCAGCGAGATCAGGTCGTTTTCCAGGTCCCGGAGATTGACGGGCAGTTGCGGATAGCTCTCGTCCGGATTCGGCTTACGCCGGGGTGTGGGCCGGTCGGCCTGGGCGGCGGGTGCGGGTGGTGGGGGAGGGGGGGCGGTGGCGTCCTCGAAGCGGTAGAGCAGGTGGCCGATGGCGATCTCGTCGCCCGGTAACAGGCGGGATTCCTCGATGATGCGGCCATTGACGCGGACGCCGTGCTTGCTGCCCAGGTCACGGATCGTGGCGCGGTCGTAGGCGAGGGCCAGGCAGCAGTGACGTCGGGAGACCTGGGGCAGGTCGATCCGGACGTCGCACTCGGGATGACGGCCGACGAGCAGCACAGGTCGTTGCAGTGCAATCGTCGGCGCCGAGCCGGCGATGAGGGGGACGAGTCGGGCAGACATCGGGGCGGCAGGCTCCCAGGAACAGCACGGACGCAGCCGTCGGCCAATCGCGATCCAGGGGGCGGGACGGAGGGCCGGACCGGGCGGAGCGATCAGCGAGCGGCGGAGGCCCCAGGCAGGCGGGAATCCTCGTTCGAGCGTTCGTCGGAGTGCTCGTCCGAGTCGAGTCCAGGACCGGGCGGGCTGCCCTCACCCGAGTCGTGGTCGGGTTGCATCTGCACGATCACCTGGATCCGACAGCGGTCGGCGACGCCCGGTGGCAGCATGTCGCGCACGGCGGCGGCCAGCGGGTTGTTCTCGACCGTACCCCCGCCGCGACGCGAATCCGGGCCGCCGCGGTGGGACGAGCCCCGGGGCTCCTCGAAGCGATCCCGATAGGCGACGGACGGCTCGGCCTGGGTCAAATCCTGAACCTGACCATCGTCGAGCCGATAGCGGATGTGGGCGATCGCCAACTCGTCGTGGATCCGCAGGCGCCCCTTCTCGACGCGCTGGCCGTTGATCCGGATGCCGTTGGTGCTGCCGAGGTCCCGCACGATCAACTCGCCGTTGTCCTGCGTCATGCAGCAATGCCGCCGCGAAACGCGGATGGAGTCGAGACGGGCATCGCACTGGGGATGGCGGCCGATGACAAGCATCTCCCGATCGATCGGAATATCGGGCCCCTCATCTAAAGCCACCAGGCGGAGCGGCATGGGCAAGTCCTGGGCCGAGGCCGGTGGCCCCGTATATGGATTGGCCAGCAGCCAGAGCAAACTATTCCATTATAGAACGATGTCCGCCCTGGAATCCACTCGCAGGTTTGTCACGCTAGCGGATTTCGCGAATTGTGTCGAGCGCCCTTCGACCCATTCGCCCTGCTTGTGATACCCTCACCATCGCGGAACCACAACTCCTCGGGCGTCATGATTGTGGTCCGCCTGACTAGGCGTGTCAACAAGAATCCCCGCACTGAATGCGGTTTCCTTTCATGGTCCCAGTGCCCGCATTTGCTGTGCCGGAGATCGGCTTCCGACCCATACCGGGTGGCCTGGGTCCACCACGCCTTCTGAGGATGGGTCACCCGCCAGGCCATCGTCTGCGCCCTGCTGGCCTGCCAGAATGCTCAGCGGCGGGAATGGGCAGGTGCGTGCAGCGGACGGGCGCTGACCTTGCCGCGAGCCCGACGACCGGGACGAGGCCTTTCCAGTTCCCCCGCCTCGCGGAGCCAGGCCACGGCGTCGGCGAGCGACTCGCCGACCGGACGGGGCGTCAACCCAAGCTCGGCCAGGCTTCGCGATGCATCGAAGTGCATGGTCCGGCGCGTCAGGCGGACGCCCGTGACCGTCGCCTTGGGCGTCCGACCGGAGACGTGATCGGCCCAGAATTCGCTCAAATAAGCAACAGCCAGGCCGACCGGATAGGGCACGCGCCAGGGCGGCACGGGCCCGCCCGTCAAGGTCGAGAGGCACTCCAGCAGGCCGAGCAGGGTCAGGTTCTCGCCACCGAGCAGGTAGCGGCGGCCGGGCTGGCCGCGATTCGAGGGTTCGGATCAGGCCCTCGGCGACGTCGCGGACGTCGATCAGGTTCAGGGTGCAGTCCATCCTGGCGAGCAGTTCGCCGCGGCCAGAAGTCGCGGATCAGGCGCGTCGGCGGCGAGAGCCCGCGGTCGCCGGGGCCGACGGGCATCGTCGGGTTGGCGATCAGGACCGGATGCCCCGCCTCGGCCCGCCGACGCGCCTCGTTCTCGGCCCGGAGCTTCGAGAGGCAGTACGGCCCGACGGCGTCGGCTTCCGTGACCTCCACATTCTCGGCGATCGGGCCAGTCGGCCGGGCGCAGGTGAGGATGCTCTCGGTGCTCGTGTGCAGGATGCGCGCGGCTCCGGCGGCGATGGCGGCGTCGAGGACGTGGACCGTCCCTTGATGGTTGACGGCGCCGAACTCGCGACGATCGCGGACCCAGAGGTTCGGGTTGGCGGCCAGGTGATAGACCGATCGTCCGCCCTCCAGCGCCTTGCGGACGGCCTGGGAGTCGCGGATGTCGGCCCGCACCACCTCGACCTGCGGCGGCAGGTGGGCCACCTCGGCCCCCGGCCGCTCGACCACCCGGACCCGCTCGCCCCGCTCGACGAGCTTCGCGACCAGATGACTCCCGATGAACCCGGCGCCGCCGGTGACGATCGTGAGGGCGTCCATACTCCGCACTCCTCTCCTCTCGGATTGGGCCTGATCCACGAACCGGCGGATGCGGTCTGATTCGAGCCCGACTCCTGGGGGACAGCCGCCCCGGCTGGCCCGACCGGACCGCCGGGGGCGGCGGTCCCACCAGGCCAAACCGGACCGCCGGGGGCGGCGGTCCCACCAGGCCAAACCGGACCGCATCCGCCGGTTCGTGGATCAGGCGAAGAACTCGGCGACCTGGCCACGGAAGCCGGGAAGCTCGGGCAGGTCCGCGACGTGGTCGGATTCGCCCAGGACGGTCGGCGTCGCGTCGTCGCGTCGGTAGATCGACAGCGTGCGGCGTCGGGGGTCAACGATCCAGACCATCAGGACACCCGCCGCGAGGTAGTCGGCCAGCTTCTCGAAGACCTTTCCGGGTCGGTCGCCCGGCGAGAGCACCTCGACCGTAAGGTCGGGCGGCACGGGCGGTCGCTCCTGCTCGGCCCGCGAGCGAGGCCAGCGGGCCTCGCTGTAGTAGCAAAGATCGGCGCCGCGGACGGTGTCGTCGCTGATGCCGACCGTCGAGTCGTTACTCCCGATGTGCCCATGCCCGGTCCGTCGGCCGAAGTCGTGCAGGATCGAACCGATGTTCAGGCAAACGAGACCGTGCCAGTATTCGGGAGGTGACAACGTGATGATCTCCCCTCGGACCAGTTCGTGGATTCCCTCGCCGAGGTCCATCTTGAGGAACTCCTCGGCCGTGATGCGGGTCCTGGTGGCGGTCGTCATCGCGGGGTCTCCGGGATTCGGGGCGTCGTCAACGGCCATCATCCTCGAAATCGAGGGACGTGGGGAGGCGAAGTGGGATCGATGGCTCAGCGGACGCGGTACAGGTCCTTCTCCGGTCCGGGTCCGGGGATCGGCTGGAGAACGCCGGCGCGGACGAGTCGGTCGAAGACGGGGGGCTGGATGAAGTCGGTGAAGCCGTAGCCGCCGGGCTTGCGGTGGCGGGCGATCTCGGACCAATCGACGAGGACGTGCGTGACCCCGAGCTGGGCCAGGGCTTGCTCCACCTGGCGCGGCGTGCGACCCTTCGCCAGGGTCTCGAAGATCTCGTCGTCGAAGACGGTGTTGTAGATCTTCTCATGTTGCATGTGGAAGACGCCCGCCTGGCCGATGAGCAAGACCCTGGCCCGGGGCGGCAGGCGGTCGTCGAGCCAGGCGAGGGTCGGGCTGCCGGCCAGAAACGTGTCGGCGCGGAGGTCGGCCAGGTCGTCGGTCCACTGGTTGTAACCGGCCAATGGGGTCGTGCAGTAGATCCAGGTCGTGGCGACGCCGAGGGCGACGATCCCGGTCAAGAGGATCGACCAGCCGAGCCGTCGCGACCAGTCGGCCCCGAGCCCGGCGAGGATCGCCAGGGGAGGGAGGATCGGGAGCCAGAAGCGGTCGAGGCGGTGGGTCAGGAGCCACCACGTCGCGAAGAGGAAGGCGGCATAGAGGCCCAGCAAGGTCGCGACGCGGCGCGAGCCGCGTCGGAGGAAGGCGAGCGGGGCGAGGGCGAGGTAAAGGGGGGATTGCCAGTCGTTGCGTCCGGCGACGTCGAGCAGGCCGGTGGCCAGGTCGCCCCAGGTGATCGGTCTCGGTCCATGCGCGGCCGACCACTGCGCCTCGCGATCGGGGCTCCACGGATGGCCGCCGAAGACCTTGTAGCCGAGCGGATAGACCGGGTTGCCGTGATCGATCACGTTCTTGACCAGCCAGGGTCCGACCGCCACGGCGACGCCCAGCGTGAAGGTCAGCGGGACCAGCCAGGATCGCCGACGGATCGCGACAGCCGTCGCGAGCAGACCGAACGGGATCACCGCCGAGATCAGAGCCGGATACTTGCACGCCAATCGCGCCGCCGGCCAGGGCGCCGACAATCAGCCAGAGAGGGTTGATCGAGGGTCGAGGGTCGAGGGTCGAGGACCAGGCGAGCGTGGCGGCGAGGATCAAAGCCGCGTGGTAGTAGCCGAGGGGGCCTTCGACGTAGGCGAAGACGGAGAGGCGATAGATCCAGGGTGTCGTCAGATAGACGACCGCCGCGAACCAGGCTGCGCGGGGTGAGCCGAAGCGGCGGGCGGCCAGGGCCAGCGCGGCGGCGGCAAACGGAGCGTGGAGCATCACGAGGAACTGGCCGACGAGTGCCCCGCGCCACCAGTCGTCGAGCACGAGCATGCCGAGCAGGTGGAGCATCTCCACGTTGAAGGGCATGGTTGTATAAACATTATGCGGTAGGAAGTGGATTCGACCGGCGAGATACCATTCCTTCGGGCCTTCGAGGTGGTATTCCAGCGAGTCGAAATCAACCGACGGCTGCAACGAGCCCAGCACCATCAAGACCAGGAACGGCCCGGCGACGAGCGCGAAGGTGAGGGCCGATGGCCACCGGTTGTCGTGTCGGGAGACCGGACCGCCCTCGCGTCGGTCGCGGCCCGCGGCGGCGATTTCCCAGCCGATCCCACCCGCAGCCAGCAAGCCCAGCCCGATGCGGAAGGGCCACGGGTCGAGCCCGCCGAGCCGGCCGATTCCGAGCGTGATCGAGCTGAGACCGGTCAGGCCGAGGCCGAAGGCGAGGGTGAGGCGTTCGGTCCGGCTCAAAGTCGTCGCGAGCCGCAGGGCCCGGATTGCCAGCAAGCCCAGGCCGACGCCCGCCGCCGCGATCAGAAGGCCCGCCAGGACGAGCGGCAGGCGCTGGGGGAGGTGCTCGACGTGGCCGAGCTTGTCCAGGGTCGCGCCGAGCCAGGAGTCGTGCCAGCCGGAGCCGGGGACAAAGAAGGGGATGCCCTCGGCCAGCAAGACCCAGCGCCGGATCGCCGTGACCTGGACCTCGCCGCTCGGCAAGGTCGTCTGCGCGTTGCCCGCGTTCGGCAAGGGGGTGATGAGATACCACGCCAGCCAGGCCAGCTCGGCCAGTGCCAGGCAGGCGAGCCCGGCCCCGCGGAGCGGCCCGGCCGTTCGGCCCAGGCTCAGAGGGTGGGCCCGATCGTCCAAGGGGCAAACTCCTCCTCTCCGACGCCGTGCCGCTCGCTCTTCGTTTTCTTGCCGCCCGCGACGTCGAGGATCAACTCGAACAGGCGACGCCCGACCGCCGCGACCGGCTCGCCATCGAGGACGGTGCCGGCGTCGAGGTCCATGTCATCGATCATTCGTTGATACATCGGGGTGTTCGTCGCCACCTTGATGCAAGGTGTCGGCTTCAGGCCGAGCACGCTGCCGCGGCCAGTCGTGAAGATGAGGATGTTCGCCCCCGAGGCGACGAGCCCGGTGGTGCAGGGGGGATCATAGCCGGGCGTGTCCATGAAGACGAGCCCCGGCGTGTCCACCCGAGCGGCGTACTCGACCACATCGACCAGGGGCGTCGAGCCGCCCTTGGCGAGTGCCCCGAGCGACTTCTCGTAGATGGTCGTCAGGCCGCCGGCCTTGTTGCCGGGCGACGGGTTGTTGTTGATCTCGGCGCCGAAGACGCCGGTGTACCACTCCCACCACTTGAGGCGGTTGACCAGCTTCTCGCCCACCTCGCGGCTGACGGCCCGTCGCGTGAGCAAATGTTCGGCCCCGTAAATCTCGGTCGTCTCGCCGAGGATCGCGGTGCCGCCCTGGGCGATGATCAGGTCGGCCGCGACGCCGAGCGCGGGGTTGGCGGTGACGCCCGAGTTGCCGTCCGAGCCGCCGCATTCGAGGGCGACGCGGAGCTTCGAGGCCGGTTGCTCGGTGCGTTTCCAGGCGTTCGCCTCGGGCAAGAGCTGATGAACGGCCTTGACGGCGGTCTCGACCGTCTTGGTGATCCCGCCCTCGTCCTGGATGTTCAGGACCCGCGGACGGGCCTTGCCGTTGGCCCCCTTCTCCTTCGCCCCGCCGATGACGACGAGGTCCTGCGACTCGACCAGGTGCGACGCGTACGCCCCCTCGCAGCCGAGGCCGACGATCACGTAGGCCGCCACGTTCGGATGGTTCGCGAACCCGGCCAGCACCCGCTCCAAAATCTGGTGGTCGGGGCCTTCGAAGGGCAGGCCGCAACCCCCTTTGTGGGTGATCGCGAAGACGTCGTCGACGTTCGGATAATCGCGTCGCCAGTCGTCGTTGCGGAAGTGGTCGGAGATATAACGGGCGGTGCTGGCCGAGCAATTCACGGTGCTGATGACGGCGATGTCGTTCCGCGTGCCGACCCGGCCATCGGGCCGGAGGTAGCCGGGAAATGTCCGGCGTTCGGTCATGGGCGGCACGGGCGGGCGTTCCGACGCATAAGCGTAGTCGCGCTCGAAGAGGTCCGCCTTGACGTTGTGGACGTGGACCCACGACCCGGCCGGGATCGGCCGGGAGGCGAAGCCGATCGTCTGGCCGTACTTGCGGATCGGCTCCCCTTCGGCGATGTCCGCCACGGCGATCTTGTGCCCGAGCCCGACCGGCTCACGCGCCTCGACCTCCCGGCCACCGACCGCGATCACCGCCCCCTTCGGGATCGGCCGCGCGGCGACCGCCACGTTGTCCTCGGTTCGCAACAGGATCGCCCGCCTTTCTTCGGCTGCCGTCGCCATGAGTCGCCTCTTCTTTCACTTCGCTGCGAACCGGTGAATCCGCCCGTCGAAGGCCACGATGTACAGCTCGCCGGCCGGGTCCTCGCCGAAGGCGGCGATGTTGAGCTTGGGGCCTGACCCGAGGTCGATCAGCTCGGTCACCTCGACCGCCTTGCCGCCCTGTTCGCGGAGACCCCAGATCCGGCCGGTCTCGAAGTCACCGACGACATAGACACCCTCCAGGCTCGGCAGCCGCTCACCGCGATAGACGTAGCCGCCCGTGATGCTCTTGCCGACCGAGTGTGGATACTCGAAGACCGGCGGAGTGATCGTCTTCGTACCGGGAGCGATGCGTTGTCGGGGACGGAAGTTGTGGGTGCCTTCCTTGATGCTCCAGCCGTAGTTGCCGCCGTTTTCGAGGATGTACACCATCTCCCAGAGGTTCTGGCCCACGTCGCCGCCCCAGAGCGTGCCGGTATCGCGGTCGAAACTACACTTCCACACGTTCCTCAGCCCCACACAGAAGACCTCCGGCGCCAGACGGCGAACCGCTTCGGGTCGCGACGGCGGGGGTTGTCGTTCGGGATGCCGTAGGGCTTGTCGCCCTCGGGATGATCGACGTCGATCCGGAGGATCGAGGCGAAGAAGTCGGCGGGGTTCTGGCCGGAGGTGAGCGGATCGTCGGCAGCGCCGCTGTCACCGAGGGTGATGTAGAGGAAGCCGTCGGGACCGAAGAGGATGCAGCCGCCATTGTGGTTGCCATACGGGTCGGGCGGCCCTTCCCAGAGGCGCTCCTCGCTGTTCGGGTCGGCTGTGCGGGGATCGTCCTTCGAGACCCGGAACCGCGAGACGACCGAGCGTCGGCCGGTCGGTCCTTCCTTCGACGAGTAATAAACGAAGAACTGGCCGTTGTCCTTGTAGTTTGGATGGAAGGCCAGTCCGAGCAGGCCCTCCTCGTTATCCTTGCTGATCGGTCGGGGCAGGTCGAGGAAGAGCTGCCTGTCCTCGGTCTGCAGGTCGTTCGGGAACGACCAGATCTTGGCCTGGTGCTGCTCGACGACGTACAGAAGGTTGCTGCCGTCGTCGGGATAGGCCAGGACGACCGGGCGATCGAACTTCAGGTTCGAGAAGGCGACCTCGGTGCGGAGCTTCGGCAGGTCGGCCCGGGCATGGGGCGCGACGGTCCACGTCGCGAGGAGGGCGAGGGCCAGGGGGACAGGGTGACGCATCCGGTTCCTCGTGATCGTTGCGGGTTGGCTCGCGGCGGCGGACGTTGGGCCGCCGGCGCGGAGGATTCCTAGTAGAATCGATCGTGGACCGGTCCGTCAAACACCCGGCCCGGCCTGCCGGGACGATCGCCGGCAGTCCAAAGATCAGGCCCACCGCCCGACCGGTTCGCCGGAACCTCCGCGAGTGTTCGATTATAAAAAATCGGGAAACCTCTGGACGTGTCGAGCTGGTTGACGTGACACTGTCCGCGAGAGCGATACCTCGTCGCCCATTCCTGGAGGACCCGACCATGTCCAGTCGCAACGCCGAATGCCCCGAATGCGCCTCGCTCGTGCCGATCGAGGAGAACCAGCTCGGCACGCCGGTGAAGTGCCCGAAGTGCAAGTCGGTCTTCACGGCCGAATCCGCCGGTGGCGCCTACGAGCTGGTGGATGAGACGACCTCATCTCCGGTTCGCGACGACCCAGGCCCGCGCGACGCCGATTCCCCGCGTCCCAAACGACGCCCCGCCGCGCCTCCGAAGGTCAACACTCGTCCCGAAACCGAGGAGGAGCGCCGGCTCCGGCAACGCATGGAGAAATGGGCCGATGAGATGGACAAAACCTGACGGCTCACCCTGACGATCTGGTTCGACCCGATCTGGTGCGTCCTTGTCCCGAGGATTTCCCGCCGGTCATCGGCGTGATCCAGACACGTTCGCCGTGTGCGCCGGCGCAGCCATCGCTGCCAGAGACGCTCCCGTCGCGGCGGACGCGGGTCTTGGGTCGAGCGTGCGTCGGGCATGCCGCTAGGGGCGGCGCGCGTAATGCTGTTTGACCGTCGCGACGGCGTGCTTCCAGTCGTCGAGGCGGGTCGAGCGCCAGGAGGCGTCGTGGCGGGGGATGAACGACTCGCGGCCGGAGGCGAGCTGGGCGGTGGCGGCGGAGGCGTCGGGCCAGAAGCCGACGCCGAGGCCGGCGAGCAGGGCGGCGCCGAGCGCGGTGGACTCAGTCTGGGGACTGCGTCGCAACGGCAGGCCGAGCAGGTCGGCCTGGAACTGGAGGAACGGGTCGGAGCGGGCCATGCCGCCATCGACGCGAAGCTCGGCGGGCGGGGTGGGCAGGTCGGCGTTCATCGCCTCGACCAGATCGGCGATCTGGAAGGCGACCCCCTCGATCGTGGCGCGGGCGAGGTCGGCGACCGAGGTATCCCGCGTCAGGCCGAAGATCGTGCCGCGGGCGGCCGCCTCCCAGTGCGGGGCGCCGAGGCCGGTCAGGGCGGGGACGAACAGGACACCGGCGTCGTCGCGTCCCTGGTGGTAGAGGTCGTTGATCTCGGGGGCGGCGCCGATGGCCTTGAGGCCGTCGCGGAACCACTGCACGGCGGCGCCGGCGATGAAGACGCTGCCTTCGAGGGCGTACTGGGGTGGGCCGCCGCCGAGGGTCGCGGCGGCGGTGCTGACCAGGCCGCGCGTCGAAGGGACAACCCGGTCGCCGGTGTGGACCAGCAGGAAGGCGCCGGTGCCGTAGGTGCATTTCGCCTCCCCCTCACGCAGGCAGCCCTGACCCACCAGCGACGCCTGCTGGTCGCCCGCGACGCCGGCGATTGGCAGGCCGTCGGGGAGGTAGTCGAGGCCGGAGGTCGTGCCGAAAAGCCCGGCGCTCGGGAGAATTTCCGGCAATATTGCGGGCGGGACCTCGAAGAACTCGCAGAGGTCGTCGGCCCAGGCCAGCGATCGCAGGCCCATGAGCAGGGTCCGCGAGGCGTTGGTCACGTCGGTGACGTGCCGCTTCCCCCCGGTTAGATGCCAGATCAAGAGGCTGTCTACCGTCCCCGCGGCCAGCTCGCCCGCCTCGGCCCGGCGTCGGGCGCCTTCCACGTTTTCCAGGAGCCACGCCATCTTGGTCGCCGCGAAGTACGAGTCGAGCACCAGGCCGGTGCGCTCCGAGAGCCAGTTCTGGCGGCTGCGGTGCTGCTCGCAGAAGGGGGCCGTCCGCCGGTCCTGCCAAACGATCGCCGGCCCGATCGGCTCGCCGCTGGCCCGTTCCCAGACGACGGCCGTCTCGCGCTGGTTCGTCAGGCCGATCGCCGCGATCCGATCGGCCCCGAGACCCGCCGACTTCAGCGCCTCCGTCACCATCGGGCCGACCGAGCCGACCAGCGCCTTCGCGTCGTGCTCGACCCAGCCGGGCTTCGGGTATGTCGGCGGGACCTCGACCTGCGCCTGGGCGACGGGCTGGAGCCGGGCGTCGTACACGACGGCGCGAGTGCTGGTCGTCCCCTGGTCGATCGACAGGATATGGTCGCGGGCCATCGGCTCACTCCGTCTTTCCGGGGCGAGAGGTCGCGGGATTCGCAGGTGACGGACGGGACGCGGGCATCGTAGCATAATCGAACGCGGAAGCGACACCATCGAAACCCAGGCCCCAGAGTCGAACGATGAGACCCGAAATGATCATCCCGATCGTGGCGATCCTGATGCCCCTGATCCTCGTGCCGACGATCATCCGGATGAAGCACGCCTACCGGCTCCGCGAGTGGGAGCACCGCGAACGGATGCGGGCGCTCGACCTGGGCCTGATGCCCCCCTCGGCCGGCGGCGGCACGTTCTGGCCGTCGCTGGCCGCCATCGCGATCGGGGCGGTCGTGCCGATCGCGGCGGTCCTGTTCGCCTGGCTGGCCGCCTTGACGACGGAGGCCGGTGAGGAGGTCTGGATGCTGCGCCAGCGGGATCGGGGTGACGGCCGTCCTCGGCGGCACCGTGCTGGCGTTCCGCCTGATCGGCGTCGGGCGTCACGCCTCGGACTCATCGGCCGTTTACTCGAACAACCATGTCAAGCCCGCCCATTTCGACCCCGATGCCTTCGACACCGTCGGCCGCCGCGGCTGAGCGGCGGAGAGGAGGACCGCCTTGCAGACCTCATCGTCTCTCCTGTCGCTCGCCATCCCGGCGGCGATGGGCGTCATTCCGATTGCCTTCATGCTCGCCCACGCCACGCGGAAGCGCGAGCTGGAACATCGCGAGCGGATGAAGTCGCTGGAACTGGGCGTGCCCTTGCCCGGTCACAACGCCTGGCCGGCCGTCGTCTGCGTCGCGATCGGGGCCGTCGTGCCGGTCGCGTCCCTGATCGTCGGCCTGGTGGCGACTCTCGTGCAACCCGGCTCCCATCGCGGTTCGAGCGAGGAGATCGCCAACGTGGTCTTCTGGAATCATATCCAATCGTCCAATTATTACGGCACCATCTGGACGGCCGCCGGCTTCGTCGGCGTGACCGGCGTGCTCGGCGGTACGATCCTCGCCCTGACCCTCCTCCGCGGCGACCGCAAGCGCGACGGCTTCTCGACCAACAAGCCCCTCACCCTGGACCCCGACGTTTACGACACTGTCAGCCAGCGCGGCTGACCGTCGCCTTTCCCAACGCGAGGCCGCCGCGCCCGCCCACAAGGCCAGCAGCGGCTCCAGCGGGATATGAAACCGGGCCGAGACGATCGTCAAGGCGTGGAAGGTCGTGATGAGGAGAACCACCAGCACGGTTGGCCCGAGCCGCCGGCGCAACTCTGGCCGCATCAAAAACCATCCAAGCACGGCCAGCACCGTCAGGCCGAGATGCCCCACGCGATAGACGACGTTGCGGGTCTTCGGGTTGGTCTCGTCGAAGGCGACGAAGTAGCGCAGGCGACGCAGGCAGAGCCGGGCGTAACGTCCTGGCTCGGCCGCGAGGTCGGCCAGGGCGCGTCGGAAGAGGAGTCGCGATCGCTCGGGCTCGGAGAGACGGGCCAGCCGTTGATAATCGGACCGGGTCAAGGCGATGTCGTCGAGGTAGCCGGCCTCGTGGCGGGCTTTCCAGAGGGCCAGGTTGAGCCCTTGCAGACCCTCGTCCCGCTCCGCCAGCACGCGATCGACCGACGGCCGGGCCACCTTGTCCGTCCCCTGGCTGAGCGCACAGTTGCCTTGCCAGAATGCATAACCAAATGTGCTCTTGATGAACACGAATTCCCCGTGGACGACCGCATTCCTCACGATCCAGGGCGCCACGCCGAGTGTCGCCACGGCGGCGGCCAGGCCGACGGGTCGGAGCGCACGTCGCCCGCCTCTTCCCATCGCGACCGCCCAGCACGCCCCCGGCGCCGCCAGGGCGAGGATCGGGTCCGTGAGCGTCAGCAAGCCCCCGACGAGGCCGAGTCCGACGGCATCGCGGTCGCGGCCGGTCCGACCGGCGCGGTAGGCCAGCGCGAGGGTCCAGGTCAGCAAGGTCGCCGCGGGCAGGGCGACCTGGACATGCGTGGCCGCATAGACGAGCGTCGGATGCAACGCCGCGATGGTGCCCGCGAGCAGGGCGACGCGCGGCCTTCCCGGCGCCACCTCCTTCGCCAAGAACAGCACACCCCCCACCAGCACCCCGCCCAGCAACGCCTGGAACAGCTCCAGGATCAGGAGTGATTGCGGCGTCTCGACACCCGCGACCGCATAGGCCGCCGCCACCAGGTACGGATAAACGGGCGCCTGCTGCGACGTCGGCCCGTCGGCCCCGAGAAAATGCACCGAGAAGCCGCGACCGGCCAGGAGGTTCGCGGCGATCTCGCCGTGCTCGTACGTGCTCCGCGGCACCCGGTGGCTTTGCAAGACCAGCACCGCCGCCGCCCGCGACGCGACCGCCAGCACGATCAGGGCATAGGCCCATCGGCGATCGGGCATCCGTACCTCTCCTCTCGTCGGGACCAGCATGCAGGGGCTCGGAACCGCCTCCTGGTCGGGATTGTGGCCCCAGGGGGCCGGGAGGTCAACACCGGCTTGAGGCCCCCGATGATTGCCCGACCTTCCCGGCTCGATTATCTTTGTGGCGAGTCCGAAGAACGCCGGATACCCCCCAACCCACTCCACCGACGGAGGCTTGCCCATGATCCCGCTCGCCGGCCTCGGCCTGCTGGCCGCGCTCGCCCTGCCCACCACGACGCCCGACGACTCCCAGCGACGGCCCATCGTCGTCCTGATCGGCGACTCGATCCGGATGGGCTATGCCCCCTTCGTCGCCGAGCGGCTCCAGGGCAAGGCCACGGTCATCAGCCCGGAGGAGAACGGCGGCGACACGTCGAACGTGCTCAAACATCTGGATGAGTGGGCCGTCGCGACGAGGCCCGTCGTGATCCACTTCAACGCCGGTCTGCACGACCTGAAGCTCGACCGCCAGACGGGCCGCCATCAGGTCGAGCTGGATGCCTACCGTTCGAACCTGCAAATGATCCGTCAGGACCTGGAGAACCGCACCGCCGCCCGCCTCATCTTCGCCACGACCACGCCCGTCGATGACGAGCGCCACCACAAGAACAAGCCGTTCGACCGCGAATTGCCGACGTTCGCGCCTACAACCGCGTCGCCCTGGAGGTGCTCCATTCGCCGGTTATCGCGATCGACGACCTCCACACCTTCGTCACCACCCGGCTCGATCCGGCGACCGCCCTCGTCGCCGACGGCGTCCACTTCACCCCGGCCGCCTACCAGGCCCTCGCCGCGGAGGTCGCCTCGAAGATCGAGGCCGCCCTCGACGAGCCCGAGGCCACCCGCGAGGCCGTTTGCCGATGGACCGACAAGCCGCCGACGCTCGATGGCAAGCTCGACGACGAGGTCTGGAAGCCATGCCGCGGTCATCGACAAGTTTCCCTCCTTCTGGGCCGGCAAAGCCTCCACCGGCTCCACCAAGGCCCGCCTCCTCTGGGACGACCAGGCCCTCTACTTCGCCGCCGAGATGACCGACGCCGAGATGCGCGCTTTTGGCGCCAAGCATAACGATATGCTGTGGAATGGCGACGTGTTCGAGCTTTTCTTCAAGCCCGACACCGAGAAGCCCGCCTATTACGAGTTCCAGGTCAACCCCCGCTCGGTCGTCCTCGAACTTGCCTTCCCCCGCCGCGGCTTCGACTTCGCCACCCTCGCCGCCAAGCCCCCGATGGGCTTCCGCGCCGTCGCCAAGGTCGATGGCACCCTCGACGCCCCCGGCGACCGCGACCGCGGCTGGACCGTCGAGGGCCGCATCCCCTGGTCGATCTTCGCCCCCTCCGGCGGCGCAGCCCAAGCCCGGCGCCACCTGGACCTTCGCCCTCTGCCGCTACGACTACGGCCCCGAAGGCACCGAGCCTGTCCTCACCAGCTCCGCCCCGCTCCGTCGGATGAGCTTCCACCGCTACGAGGATTACGGCAAGCTCACGTTCGAGAAGGCGGAGAAGTGAAGCGACTTCGCCGCTATCCTTGAGGCTATTTCCTCGGAGTAGGTCCGACTTCAGTCGGGCCGACTCCATCCCGCCTCGCGGCAGAGGAGGCGTGAATGGCGATCGCAACCAAGCTGATGCCCCAGCCCTCGGTATTGCCGATCGAGGAGCCGTTGTACGAGGTCGTCGGTGGACAGCGCGTCGAACCGCCGCCGATGGGTGTGAGAGAGGTTCTCATCGCCACGACGCTCGCTTGCTTCCTGAGAGGGTTCGCTCGGGATCGGCGTCTCGGCCGGATCGTGATCCAGGGGCGATTCCCGTTCGCGAGATCGGGCAATCCGAAGCGCCGGCCCGACGTGGCCTTCGACTCCTACGAGCGCTGGCCTCGCGAGCGGCCGATCCCGCCGACGAACGACTGAGACGTCGTGCCCGACCTGGCCGTCGAGGTCGTCAGCCCAACGAACACGGCGGTCGAGGTCATCGGCAAGGTCCAGGAATACTTCGGGGCCGGCGTCCGTCGTGTCTGGGTCGTCTATCCGACGGTCCGGCAGGTGTACGACTACAACGACCCGGCCAGCGTCCGCATCCTCCGCGACACCGACGCTCTCGACGGCGATCCGGTCCTGCCTGGTCTCCGCCTTCCCGTGGCCGACCTTTTCGAGGATCTCGGCAACGCGCCGGCCACCGCATAGACCGCCACCCCGCCCCGGCTCCAGACCCGTCGGACCCGTCCCGGCCGCGCGGCGACGTAGCGGCCCAGCGGGCTCGACGGGCGCGGGCGTAGCGGTCGTCATCGACGATCAGGTAGGCCACGCCGTAACGGGCCATCAAGGCGTCGATCGCCTCGGGGTCGTCTTCCGGCGGCGGCAAGGCGGCGCGGCCGGTCTGCCAGAACGCCTCGCCGGGCTGACGGGTCAGGAGCGGGCCGGGTCGTTCGCCACGTCGGGCGATCCAGACACAGGCGGCGTCGAAGTCGGCGTGCGTCGCCTGCGATGCCACGGCGCGGCGGCTCGCAATCGCATAGGCCGAATACGGAATCGACACCGCCAGCACCACTGCCACTGCCCCGGCTGTCGACCTCGGCGCTTCGGGCCAAGCAGACCCGTCAACCCTTCGAACGCGCCGACCAGCACGAACGGCACCAAGGGCACGAGAAACCGCCCCGCCTCGGTGAACGGCCAGACCAGAAGCAGCGGCATCGTCCACAACGGCACCAGACCCGCGAGCCTCCGTCGCAACGACCGCAGGCAGCGCCACCATCCCCAACCGACCAGGGCCGTGGCGACTACCGCCCAAGCCGTGACCGGCCATGCCAGGCCCGGACGGAAGACCGTCCCCACCTCAACGACCGGCCCCACGATCTGATCGGGCAGACGTTGGACATAAAAGAGGATCTGACTCGCGACCAGACCCACCAATCCATTCCGGGGCAAGAGCTCCACCTGGGTCTCGCGTCCCACGAGCACCAGCCAGGCGGCCCAGGGGGCCACCACGACCGCCATCGTTGCCCACGCGACCGAAGCCATCTTCCCCTTCCGTCGCATCCACAGATCGATTCCGATCGCCGGGGCCAGCATGATCCCAACGTGCCTCGTCAACGTGGCGGTTCCCAGCAGCAGGCCGAGCACCACGCCCCATCCGCTGGCCGCTCGCCGACCGGCCCGGCTCGCCGCGAGCACCGTTCCCATCTGGAGAAGTAGGAAAAGTGGTTCCGACTGGATCGATCCGCCGTTGCGGGCCCAGGTCCAGTTGACCGCCAGGGCCGCCCCCAGGCCGAGCGCAACCCGGGGCCGAAAAAGCCTTCGGAACCAGAGCCAGGCGGCAAGCGTTGCGGTGACCGTGCAGGCCATCGCGAGGACATGGGCTGCCTGTGATGAGGTCCCGGTGAGGCTCCAGAGGCCGGCCAGGGCCAGGGGATAACCGGGCGGGAAGTGAGCGTGGCGGGGAGCGTCGGGGTGGTCGATCGCGCGGTAGCCCTGGCCGTGCCGGAGCGACTCGGCCAGCACGGCGTAGCCGGCGCCGTCGAAGCGGGGTGGGGCGTCGATGATCGTGTTCAGGCCGACGAAGACGATCGCCAGGCTCAGGACGATGGCCCCGTGGAACCCGAGCGATCGCAACTTCCGCGTCGTTCCGTCTCGCCTCATGGGCCACGTCCCTCCGATCGAAGCATTGTGCCCCACGCGGGCCGTGGCTGCCATGCCAGGACCCGTGCGGGGCGATCGCGAGGGAGGGCTCCGTGGTAGCCGGTCAGGCCGGCTGAGCGACCAGCTCCGACCGGGCGAAGGCGCGGACGGACCGTCGGGACGAACGGGCCGGCGCGGCCGGGACAGGGTTTTCGAGCTTCTGGACGGCCCGCATCTCGATCTTGCGAACCCATTCGCGGGTGATCCCAAGACGCTGGCCAACCTCCTTGAGGGTCAAGGGGGCAGCGCCACCGAGGCCGAATCGCAGCGCGACGATCGTGCGCTCACGGTCGTCGAGGCAATCGAGGCGGCGGAGCACGTCGAGTTGTTCCTCGGTCGCTTCCAGCTCAGCCCCGGGGGCGGCATGCGGATCGGTGGCCTCGTCGCTGGTCCAGGGGTTCTCGCCCTCGTCGGCGCCCCCTTCATGAACGACCCGTCGGGAACGCAACGCACGGGCGACGAGGTCGCGGTGCGAGTCGGTCAGGTCCATCGTGTCGGCGATCTCGTCGAACGACGGGTCGCGGCCCAGCTCGCGGCGGAGCGCCCGCTCAGTCTGCTGCCAGCGGCCGAGGAGGTTGACCATGTGGGCCGGAAGTCGGATCGTGGCGGCGGTGTTCATCAAGGCGTGCCGGATCGACTGTTTGATCCAGTAGGCGGCATAGGTGCTGAAGCGGGTGCCGAAGCTGGGGTCGAAGTCCTCGACGGCGCGGATCAGGCCGAGGTTGCCCTCGCCGACGAGGTCGTCCAGGCAAAGGCCGCGTCCCTGGTAGTCCCGGGCGATCCGCACGACCAGCCGGAGGTTGGCCTGAATCATCCGGGTCCGGGCGTCGCGGTCACCGCGGGCGATCGCCTCGGCAAGCTGTCGCTCCTCGTCGGCCGAGAGCAAGGCCTCGTCGGGCAGCTGGCCGAGGTAGGCCGCCAGCGGCAGCGGGCGGGATCGGTGGGAGGCGCGGCTGGGGGCGGGGGTGGAGAGACGGCTCATCGGGGAGGCTCCTGTTCCTTGGTTTCGTCTCACGGATGACCCCGGCGCCGATCGACCACCCTCCCCGACGGCTCCGCCCTGAGCCCCACTGGCGAGGACCCTCCTGGCCCCGCCGCGTCCCGATCCGGTCTGACTCACTTCGACCGGCTGGGATCGCTCGTCTCGCCCGGGGTAGGGGAACCCCGGGCCGGGAAAGGTTGCCGACGCCGCGTCGCCCGACTCGTCTCGTCGCGGGCACCGGGGGCGTTTCCCTTGGAGTTGTGATCCCCGCGCAGAACCGGCAGAGTTTTTTTTTCAAACTCCGCGACTTCCCGCACCCAGCATCGTAAAGTCCTGTGCGCGGGCCGGATCGGTCGCCAGATCGGGAAGCCCCGCTTGCTTTTCGGAGCCAGGCACGGCCCCAACAAACCAGCCTTTTCCGAAAAACTTTCGGCGATCCAGCCGATCCCTATTAAAATGGCAAGGCGACTCAGCTAAACTAGGAGTCGCGTCGGGGCTCGCGAGCGAGGCGGACGGGCGGAGGAATGAGTCCCAGGACGGGTGGAAAGGCGAGTCGTCGCGGAACCGTCCCTCGAGGGTGAGGGAGGAAAGTGGGCGCGATGAACGACGGCGAATTCTCCCAGATGATGCGGCTGGCCCGAGCGGGCGACGCGGCGGCTGTCGGAGCCCTGCTGCGGGCCTTCGAGGACGACGTGCGGATGATGGTCCGCGTCCGCTTGCCCCGGGCCTTGCGTGGGCAATTCGACTCGATGGACTTCGTCCAGGCGGTCTGGAAGAGCGTTCTGGCCGACCCGGACGCCCCCGAGACCGATTTCTCCAGCGCCGGGCATTTCCGCGGCTACCTGGCCGGGGTGGCTCGCAACAAGGTGATGGACGAGTACCGACGCCGCACGCAGGTGGCGCAAGTATGCCCTGAGCCGCGAGGAGCCATTGTACGTCCATCGCGACGGCCGAGACGAGCTTCGCGAGGTTGTCGGCGCCCGACCCGACGCCCAGCCAGGAGGCGCAAGCCGGTGACTGCTTCGAATTGCTCGTTTCTGGCCGGAGTCCGCGTGAGGCCGAGATCGTGAGACTACGACGGCAGGGTCTGACCTTCGAGGAAATCGGCGACCGACTTGGTCTGAGCGACCGCTCGGTCCGGCGGGTCATTGACGAGGCACGCGAGCGCCTGGAGCGTAAGGAGGCGCGGCAATGGCCCTGATCGCCCACCCCCGCCAGCGGTCGTCGTCGGAGTTGCGGAGCTTCCGGGGGCCGACCTTCCTCGGACCGAGCCGCGCCACCTCGCGGCTCGACGCGATCCTCGACGAGTTCTCCGAACTCTGGCAACGTGGTCGGCAACCCCGCGCCGAGGACTTCCTCGACCGCATCGAAGGGGCCGATCCGGAAGACCTCGTCGAGCTGATCTATCACGAGTTCTGCCTGGCCGAGGCCTCGGGTGGCACGCCCGACCCGGCCGACTACGTCCGCCGCTTTCCCGCCCACGCCACTCGGCTCGGTCGCCTGCTCGGCCTGCACGAGGCGATCGACCCCGGCCGCTTGCGGGTCTGGGCCGAGCCGGACGATCTGCCCAGGGCGGGCGACGCCATCGGCCCCTTCCGGCTGGTTCGCGAACTCGGCCACGGCGGCTTCGCCCGCGTCTTCCTCGCCGTTCAGACCGATCTGTCCAACCGGCCGGTCGTGCTGAAGGTCTCCACCCGTCCCAGCGGCGAGCCGCACCTGCTGGCTCGGGTGCAGCACCCGCACATCGTCCAGGTGATGCGCCATGCCGAGGCCGACACCGGCGCCCTGCAACTGATCTGCATGCCCTTCCTCGGTGGCGCGACACTGGCCGAGGCCCTGAGTTCGGCCTGGAGCCGGTCTCGTCGGCCGCGGTCGGGCCGGACCCTGCTGGATGGCCTGGACCGCGTCGCGGCGCCGGAGATCCCCCCTGCGGGGGCGGTCGGCCCGACGCGCGACCTGATCGGCCGGCTTTCGTATCCGCAAGCGATCGCCTGGCTGGTCGCTCGTCTGGCCGTGGCGCTCGACCACGCCCAGCTGGCGCGGGGTCACCCACGGCGATCTCAAGCCCTCGAACGTGCTGCTGGCTGCCGACGGCCGGCCGATGTTGCTGGACTTCAACCTCGCCGTGGACTGGCGGGCCGACACCGAGTCCCGCGCCGGCGGTGGCACGCTTGCCTACATGGCCCCCGAGCGACTCCGCGCCCTGGCCAACCCCGCCGCTTCCCGACTGCCCTCGCCCCTCGCTCGCCTTCGCGCTGACCTGTACTCCCTCGGCCTCTTGCTTCGCGAGGCCCTGACCGGCATCGCGCCCGAGGTCCCCGCACGACCCGGCGCCGGCAAGGCCCAGGTCGCTGCCTACCTGGCCGATGCCCGCGACCCGGGTCGGTGGCGTCCGGCTCGCAACCCACCACGCCATCCCGCCGGGCCTGCGGCCGATCATCGCCCGCTGCCTGGCCTCCGACCCGGCCGACCGCTACGTCGGGCCGACCCACCTGGCCGAGGACCTCGACCGCTGGCGGGCTCGACCTCCCCCTCCGATTCGCCAACGAGCCCGACTGGCCGCACTGCTTGGTCCGCTGGGCGCGTCGCCAGCGCAAGGCCGTCGCCGCCGGTCTGCTCGTGATGGCCACCGGGGGCGTCGTCGATGGCCGGCGCCTTCGTTGCCTGCACCAGTCGGCCCGCCAGCAAGCCCTGGCCAAGCTCGATCGCCTCTGGGGTGGCCTGGAGCCCGACGTCTACCGCTTCCGCGCCGCCGGCCACTGGCATCCCGACCAGCCCGACGACCCAGCCGTCGCCGCTCGCCACCTCGCCCGCTACGGCCTCGCTGGCCCCAACGTGCCCGTCGTCGTCGCCGACTGGACCGACCACGACGACATCCGCACCCTTCCCACCGCCGACCGCAACGACCTGGAACTCTGGTTGATCGAGCAGACCTGGCGCCTCGCCTCCCGACTGCATGACGCCTCCGACGACCCCGACGACCTCCGCCGCGCCCTGACCGCCCTGGAACGCGTGCCCGTCTGGTCCTCCCTGGGTCCCTTCCTCGACCTCCGCCGCCAGATCCGCGACCGCCTCGGCCTGCCCTCGCCACCTCCGCGCACCAGCATCCGCCACTTGTCCGACTGGCGCGAGTCCTACGCCCTCGGCTTGCAGGCCGAGACGCTGCACGCCCGCGAGGCGCTCCGCCATTACCGCCGCATCCTCTCGGACTGACCCCACAGCTTCTGGCCGAATTACCGTGCCGCTGCCACCGCCGCTACGCTTCGGGCCTATCGCGAGGTCGTCGAATACCTCCACCGTTGCCTGGTCCGCCGGCCCGATAATCCCCTGTTGCAGACCCAGCTCGGCTCGGGCCTCTACGGCTCGACAAATTCGCCGAGGCACGGGCCGAGTTCGATAAGGCCCGGACCTCGACCCGGACTGTCTGCGAGTCGTCCCGCGGCCTCTCGCTCGTAGACATCCAGTCGGTCAGCCGCAGGCCTTCGAGGCAGGACATTGACCGATTCCGCCACCTCAGCGGCCCGGCCAGACCAGAGGTACCTCGCGAGTTTCTTCTGCGTATGCGACTCGGGTTCTCGACCCCTCCACTCGGCTTCGAGAAACTGCTGGAAACTCCTCTCCCCCTGACATCCGAGGATATCGAGATTCTCGCCATGCTCGCTGCGCGGCTTGACAAGAACAAACAGAATGAGGAGGCTCTGGCGGCTTACGACGAGATCCTCCGCCGCGATCCCGATCACCTCCCTTCCCGGTTTCACCATGCCGTCGTGCTGCACCGCCTCGGTCGCCCGAGGCCATCGCGGAGCTTATCGAAATCCTCGGAGCATCCGCGCTTCGAGGAGTTGGCTTTCCAAAACCCCATGGTCCTCCGCGGATTCCACCTCCTCGTTGACAATTTCATCCTCCACGGAGAAACCCAGAAGGCCCTCCAGTTTGCTCAGCGTGGCGTGGCCCTGTCGGAGAATTACCCCCAGGTGCGCGGCGAGTCCCGCTACGCCCTCGCCCGCGCCTATGCCATCTTGGCCCAGACCAATCCCACCTTCCTCGATGAATCGGTGCGAGCCTTGCAGGCTGCCGGGCAGTCGCACACAATGTTCCTCGATCAGTGGTTCGTCAGAGACCATGTCTTTGACCCCATCCGCCATCAGTTCCCGAGGCCAGCTCGTCAAACGTGCGATCGAGAAGAGGCGGGAGAGACTCCTTGATCGGCATCGTAACCCGTCATCCAGGTCGAGGCGCAGATGAACGCCCGCTGCGGCCTGGGGTTCGGACTCGATCGGCAGAGGATCGATCCCGAAGATCCAGGCCGCAGCGGGCGGTGCGAGCAAACACGCTAGGTTCAGCCGGAAATCGACGCCTGATCAGGCCGGGTCCGCTCGGACCGACCGGGATCACCGGTTCAATGTCCGGCGGGGTGCCGTCGCCGTCCGGCGGCGGGGGGTCCTGAGCGACGCAGAGCGAACCCACCACCACCGTGGTGTCCATCCCCGCGAGGTCCGTGAGGCTCAGGCGACGTTCGAGCGATTCCGGTGCGAACCGGGGGTTGCGGCGCGGACGACGATCTCGAGAACTCGGCGCGGACGACGAACGGAACGGATTGCTGAAACCACCCATGACTGAAGACTCCATGACAAGCGACTTTGTTGCAGATTCAAATTCTGAAACAACAGGTGCAAACGGTTTTGACTCGTTTCGATTCATTTTCCAATCGCTACCGGCTCGAAACTTCGGGCACCGATAAACAACGGGGTCGCCTTCATCGAGTCTCGGACCGGCGCCGATACCCGAACTCGATGACGCTTCCACTCTAGGTCACGGGCCACTTCGCCCGGACTTCTTGCATCCACAGGAGTGTTGTCCCGCAGATGACGCTATAATCTTCCGATTCCGGGTCGGAAATTATCACAGAAAGTGGAAAAAATTCGCAAATAATCCCGGGGGTCTGGGAAGAGTTTGCGGTTCCGGCGGCTTGCTGAATTCAGGATGAGGGAATCGGCGCGTCGACGCGGGTTGAGGCGTGGCGGATTGATCCGGCCTCAAGCGGACAGAACGGGGCCCTGCCGACCGAGCGCCCTGAACGGCGCAGCCGGAGCAGGCGTCGCCCTGGGTCGTACCGCAGCCGCCGGAGGATGAGCCGCAGCCGCCACCGGACCCACAGGAACCGCAACCCGCCGCCTCGTCCTCGGCTGCGAATTCCTCCGGCTCGTCGCAGCCGACGGGCTCGAAGATCGCGTCGAGACCGTGATCATTGCGGAAGACGGCGCTCAATCCGGCGGTATCGAGGTGGTGGGGACCGAGGTAGTGGACGACGACCCGACCTGGCCGGTTGCCTTCTAGGTCGGGCAAGACCTCGACGTCAATCAGGGCGATCGGCCAGGTCCCGTCATGGAAGATCGCGTTCGCAATCCGCCAGGCAGCGCGGCTGGTCTTCCCGGGCGCAGCCGGGCACGTTCCAGGTCGGCGGCCCCGGCCGCACGGACCACCCGGGCGAATTCGGGCAGCGGCCCGCCACCGGACCTCGGCGACGCCAGGATCTCGCCCAGTTCCAGGCCCCGCGGTGTCCGGACCACGACCGCCTGACCCCGGCTGAAGGAGTCGGTCTCGGAGTCCGCCTCGAAGCGGCCGACATGGTGCATCAGGCCGTAGCGGACAAGATAGGTCGAACAACCCATGAAGCGGGCTACCAGACACCGGGCCTTTTTTGTTCACAAGAGTCTCCAGTGTAACGGCGGGGCGAGCGGGCGGGCAAGGGCGGATGAAGCGTCACTCGCGAAGGCGCCATCGCTGGCCGAGAAGAATCACAAAAGCTCGGGCTCACGGAGATTTCGATGAGCCGACAGCGCGGTCCAGGACGTTCCTGTTCGCCCTTGGCCTCCGCACTTCTTCGCCATGCCTTCCCTGGCGTTGTGATCGTTTTGGCGAGAGACGCTTCGGAATCCCGCGAAAAAGCCACTCCAGTCCCGTTCTCACAACTCCAGAATTCCCTATAATTTCGGCGAGACGGCCTGGCCTGGGGAGGAGGTTTTCAGGAGGCACGATGGCACGAGCCCGCTGCACGCTGAAGGTTCACGGCCTGGATTGCCCGTCGGAGGTCCCGCCGATCCGGTCGGCCCTGGAGGGGGCGCCGGGCCTGGAAAGCCTGGCGATCCTGCCGACCGAAGGGACGGTCGCCGTCGAGTTCGATCCGTCGCAGACCAATCCGACGGCCCTGGCCGCGCGGGTCTCGGAACGTTCCGGGATGCGGGCCGAGGTGGTGGTTGGACCGGTCGTTACCGCGGCTCCCCCGGCCGCCCCGGCCTCCTCGACCTTCCGCCGCTTTGCCCCAACGATCGGCTCGGGACTCGCTCTGGCGCTGGGCTGGGGCCTCGGCTGGGCCGACGCCCCGGTCGGGTGGGTCCGAGCGGCCTTCGGTCTGTCGGTCATCGTCGGCGGGATCGAACTGTTCCCGAAGGCCTGGAGGGGTCTGCGGCGGTTGCGGCTGGACATTCATGTGCTGATGGGTTTGGCCGTGACGGGCGCCGTGCTGGTCGGCGAGTGGCACGAGGCGGCGGCGGTGGCCTTCCTGTTCGGACTCTCCGAGGCGCTGGAGTCGCTTACCCTGGAGCGTGCCCGACGCGCTGTGCGTTCCTTGCTGGAGATCGCCCCCGAGACAGCCGAGCGGATCGGAGTGGACGGGCAGGCCGAGGTCATCCCCGCCTCGGAGGTCCGGCCGGGCGACCGCCTCCGGGTCCGCGCCGGCGAGCGGATACCCGTCGATGGTCGGGTGGCTTCGGGACGTTCGAGCGTCGATCAGAAGGCGCTCACGGGCGAATCCGTCCCCGTGCTCCGCGAGCCGGGCGACGAGGTCTTTGCCGGCACGGTCAACGGCGACGGCACGCTCGAAGTCGAGGCCACGAAACCGCTCGACGACTCGGTCGTCAGTCGCGTCGTCGAGCGCGTCCGCGCCGCGCAGGCGGGCCGAACCCCGGTCGAGCGGACAATCGAGCGATTCGCCGCCTACTACACGCCGCTCGTCGTGGCGCTCGCCCTGCTGGTCATGCTCGCCCCGCCCTTGATCGCCGGGGCTGACTGGCACGCCTGGTTCCGCCAGGGGCTCGTCGTCCTGGTGATCGCCTGCCCGTGTGCGCTGGTCATCGGCACGCCGGTGGCGGTGGTGGCCGCTCTCACGTCCGCGGCGCGTCGCGGTATCCTCATCAAAGGCGGCCAGTTCCTCGAAGCGTTCGGCCGGCTCCGGGTCCTGGCATTCGACAAGACCGGCACGCTGACCCTGGGCGAGCCGGACGTGGTCGAGGTCGTGCCGACCGACGGCCACGGCCGTGACAGCGTCCTCCAGATCGCCGCCGCCCTGGGCGACCGCGGCGGCCACGTTCTCGGCCGCGCCATTGCCCGACATGCCCGACGGCTGGAGTTGGAGGTCCCCCAGGCCCACGACTACCAGGCCGTACCCGGACTTGGGGCCACGGGCCGGGTCGAGGCCACGCAGTATCACATGGGCAGTCACCGCTATCTCGACGAGTCCGGCCTCTGCGCCCCTGACTTCCACGCCCGCCTCGGCGCTGCCGAGCAAGGCGCGGGCACCTCGGTGGCCCTCTCGACCGACCGCGGCCCCCTCGGCTGGCTCCGACTGGCCGACCGCCCCCGTCCCGAGGCCGCCGCGGTCCTGGCCGAGTTGAAGGCTCTCGGGCTCCAAACCGTGATGCTGACCGGCGACAACTTTACCACCGCGGCCTCCGTGGCCTCCGAGCTGGGCGTTACCGACCACCGCGCCAGCCTCCTGCCCGCCGACAAGGCCGCCGCCGTGACCGACCTCGACGCCCGCCTCGGCCCGACCGGCATGGTCGGCGACGGCGTCAACGACGCCCCCGCCCTCGCCGCCGCCCGCGTCAGCGTCGCGATGGGTGGCATTTCCAGCGGAGCCGCCCTGGAGACAGCCGACATCGTCCTGATGGCCGACGACCTGACCGGACTCCCCTGGCTCGTCCGCCACAGCCGCCGCGCCCTCCGGACAATTCGCTTCAACATCGCCCTGGCCGTCCTCACCAAGCTTGCCTTCCTCGCCCTCGCCGTCCTCGGCCTCGCCAACCTCTGGATGGCCATCGCCGCCGACGTCGGCGTCAGCCTCCTCGTGGTCGCGATCGCACTCCGGTTGCTCCGAACGGCCCCCTGAGCGTCCCGAGCAAGACCCGACCATCCGCGCCGGCATCCCTGAATCAGATATATGGACCTTGACATCCAGAATAGGGTCCCTATAGTGGCCGATAGGTCCGGTTCGTCTCGGCCGGCGCGTGCTGGAGATGGCGTGGACCTTGCTTGTATGGAGCCCGGGAGAGCGTGCTCTCGCGACGGGCCATGGAAATACCGGGGTCTGAAAATAGGATATTATCATGCGTTACTTGAGACTATGGTTCGGCCTCGGCCTGGTGATCGCCGGCTCGTTTGCCGTGCTGGGCTACTTCGGGACGGAGCTTTACCGGCAGGCCCCCCGATCCCGGAGCGGGTCGTCACGACTGACGGCCGGGTGATCTACACCGGCGACGACATCCACGAGGGCCAGAACGTCTGGCAGTCGATGGGCGGCCAGGAGGTCGGCACGGTCTGGGGCCACGGCGCCTACGTCGCACCCGACTGGTCGGCCGACTACCTCCACCGCGAGGCCACCTGGATCCTCGACCGCTGGGCCCGGGAGCTGGGCGCCGCGTCCTACGACACACTGAACGAGGAAGACCGCGCCGCGCTCAAGGCCCGGCTCAAGGGCGAGCTGCGCCGCAACACCTACAACCCGCAGACCGGCGACTTGACCGTCTCCCCGATCCGGGCCGAGGCGATGGACGCCGTCGCCGGGCACTATGCGGCACTCTTCGGGCACGACCCCGGGCTGGATTGGCTCCGCGACGACTACGCGATCCCGGCCGACTCGATCCGGACGCCGGAGCGTCAAAACCAGCTCAACGCCTTCTTCTTCTGGGCCTCCTGGGCCTGCTCGACGAACCGGCCTGGCTCGGAGATCACTTATACGAACAACTGGCCCTCCGAATCCTTGATCGACAACCGCCCGAGCGGCCAGGTCGTCGTCTGGTCGGTCCTCAGCTTCGTGCTCCTGCTGGCCGGCATCGGCGCGCTGGCCTGGTACTTTGCGATCCAGCACCGTCAAGAAGACAACGACCGCGAGTTGCCGGCCGAAGACCCGCTCCTCGCCCTGCAGCCGACCCCCTCGATGCGGGCGACCTTGAAGTATTTCTGGGTCGTGACGGCCCTGATCGTCGCCCAGGTCGGCCTCGGAGCGGTGACGGCGCACTACGGTGTCGAGGGCTCGGGATTCTACGGCATCCCGCTGGCGAAGTGGCTCCCGTATAGCCTGACCCGCACCTGGCACACCCAGATCGCCATCTTCTGGATCGCCAGCGCCTGGCTCGCGACCGGCCTGTTCATGGCGCCGGCCGTCTCGGGGCACGAGCCGAGGTGCCAGCGGCTGGGGGTCAACTTCCTGTTCGTCTGCGTCCTGATCATCGTCGTCGGCTCGATGACCGGCCAGTGGTTCGCGGTCCAGCAGCGGCTGGGCAACGTGGCGAACTTCTGGTTCGGGCACCAGGGGTACGAGTACGTCGACCTGGGCCGGTTCTGGCAGATCTTCCTGGCCATCGGCCTGTTCCTCTGGCTGGCATTGATGACCCGCGCGATGTGGCCGGCCTTCCGCCAGCCGGATACGAACCGGCACCTGCTCGGCCTCTTCCTGCTCGCCTCGGCGGCGATCCCGCTGTTCTACCTCCCCGGCCTGATGTGGCACCGGCATACGAACCTCGCGGTCGCCGAGTACTGGCGATGGTGGGTGGTCCACCTCTGGGTCGAGGGCTTCTTCGAGGTCTTCGCGACCGTCGTGATCGCCTTCCTGTTCACCCGCATGGGCCTCTTGAAGACCTCCACCGCTGCCGCCGCCGTGCTCTTCTCGACGACGATCTTCCTCTCGGGCGGGATCATCGGCACGTTCCACCACCTCTACTTCACCGGCACGCCGACCGTGGTCATGGCCCTCGGCGCCACCTTCAGTGCCCTGGAGGTCGTCCCCCTGGTCCTGATCGGCTTCGAGGCTTACGAGAACCTGACCTTGAGCCGGGCCCGGCCCTGGGTGGCCGAGTACAAGTGGCCGATCTACTTCTTCGTCGCCGTCGCCTTCTGGAACCTCGTCGGCGCGGGCCTCTTCGGGTTCCTGATCAACCCGCCGATTGCCCTCTACTACATGCAAGGCCTGAACACGACCCCCGTCCACGGCCACACCGCCCTCTTCGGCGTCTATGGGATGCTCGGGATCGGTCTGATGCTCTTCTGCCTCAAGGGATTGACGGTCCACCAGACCTGGCGCACCGGCAGCCTCGCGTTCGCTTTCTGGGCGATCAATCTGGGTCTGGCCTTGATGGTGTTGATCAGCCTGCTTCCGGTCGGCCTCTTGCAGACCTGGGCGAGCGTCGATCGCGGCACCTGGTACGCCCGCTCGGCCGAGTTCATGCAGACCCCGCTCATGGACACCCTCCGCTGGCTCCGCGTCGTCGGCGACACGATCTTCGCCCTCGGGACCCTGGCGCTTGGCTGGTTCGTCCTCGGCCTGAAGACCGGCTGGTCGCTCGCCCCGGGCGAGAATACCATCGTCGGCAAATTCCCGCGGGAGGCCGTCGAGGTGCGCTGATCACGAGCAAGGCCGACGCAGATTGATGCGTCCGGACGCCAAGAAAGCCTTGACAGGAGTTCAGTGCCTCCGTACCGTAACCCCGGCAGCGGCGGCGCTCCAAGCGGGTGCGTCTGCGGCCGACTCCGCAAGGGGAATGGTCCGTCGCACCTCTCCGGGGCTACCCCGGGGGAGCGTGATCGCAAGGAATCTCGGCGCGTGAGCCGAACTACGCCTGCGACGTAGGACCGCTCACGCCGGACCAGACGGGTTGGAGCGTCGCCGCCGCCATGTCCGCCACCGGCTCGACACCGTCGCATCGTCAGGTCGCCCGCGGCCTGGCCGAGGCGCTCGTCGCAGGACGCTGGGAGGAGGCCGACCTTGTCGATCGCGGAAGCCGGGCACTGGGGCGTCGGGCTCGCTGGCTCGCGTCTCTGGTCCGCCGGCTCCTCGCCGCGTTCGACTCGGGTCCCCGACCCGCCGCAGCCCGGATCGCCGACTGGCTGCTCGCCGACGACAAGTTCCGCCGCGCCTGCCGCCGTGGCGCCCTGACGATCGAACGCCGTCGGTCCGAGCCGCCGGTAATGTGGAACGCCCCGGGCGTCCCCTCCTGGGCGGTGCCCCCGTTGACCACGCCCGCCGCGCTGGCCGACTTCCTCGGCCTGACCCTGGGCGAGCTGGAATGGTTCGCCGACCTCCAGATCCGTGGGCGACGCCCACCCGACGGCCCCTTGCGGCACTACGTCTGTCGATGGGTCGCCAAGCGCGCCGGCTCCGGCCGGCTGATCGAGTCTCCGAAACCCCGCTTGAAGGCGATCCAGCGTCGTCTGCTCGCCACGATCCTCCACGCCATCCCGCCCCACGACGCCGCGCACGGCTTTCGCCCCGGCCGGTCGATCCGCACGTTCGCGGAGCCGCACGTCGGCCGCTCGGTCGTCTTGAAGATGGACCTGCGTGACTTCTTCGTGACCGTCACCTCGGCCCGCGTCGCGGCCCTCTTCCGGACTGCCGGCTATCCCGACCCGGTGGCCCGCTTGCTGACCGGCCTTGTCACCCACGCCGCGCCCGGCTCCGTCTGGTCCGATCCCGCCGCCCCGGCCCTCGGCCCCGACGCCTGGCGAATCCGCCGTCGCTACTCCGAGCCCCACTTGCCCCAGGGGGCTCCGACCTCGCCCGCCCTCGCTAACCTCGCCGCCTACCGGCTCGACGCACGCCTCGTCGCTCTCGCCCGTTCGGCCGGTGCAACTTATACCCGCTACGCCGACGACCTCGCCTTCTCCGGCGGCTCCGACTTCGCCCGCACCCTCGCCCGCTTCCCGAGCCACGTCGGCGCGGTTGCCCTGGAGGAAGGGTTCCTCATCAACCCGCGCAAGACCCGTTTGATGCGACGCGGCGTCCGCCAGCGGGTCGCGGGTGTGGTGGTCAACGCCCGGCCCAACATCACCCGCCACGAGTTTGACCGGCTCAAGGCCACCCTCCATAACTGCCTCACCCACGGCCCCGCCTCCCAGAACCGCCACGCTCACGCCGAATTCCGCGCCCACCTCCTCGGCCGCATCGCCCACGTCGCCAGCCTCCACCCCGACCGTGGTACCCGACTCCGCGCACTCTTCGAGCGGATCGCCTGGGAATCCCCCGATTCTCAGAAAACCCAATAATCCTGCCCCCTCGCTTCGATAATGTCGGAGAACGAGGCGAATCGGCCAAGACCCCGGCGCCTGGCTTCACGATTCCTGGCGAGTCATCACGATGCCAAAGTCACCGCCAACGCCCGAACCGCCTCGCCCAGCAATTCCCCGTCGAACCGTGGCGAGTTCGCGTCTCAAAAATCCAAAACGAAGCCAACTTCACTCGATCAGAACTTCAACGTTCACCAGAACTTGGGTTCAGCGGTCACGAAAAAGCGGCGCACGCGCCGCGGACTGGCAAGACGAGCGGACGGCCTCGTGAATGGCGACCGGGTTGCGCGGCCATCACCCCTGAAATCGCAAAACGAAGCCAACCACCCGATAACACAACCTCGTTCCATTCAAGACATTCGGTCCCTCCTCGCTGCCCTTCCCGCGCACGCGTCGCGACCGGCCGAACGGAGCCTGGTTTGTCGCCACGGGCGGGGAATCCTTACGATGGGGTTGAGGTTGCCCGTGCGGGGTTCCCCGACGCGCGGGTTGTTGAATCCGTTCCCTCGACTCCGAGACTTTCGCGACGTGAAGGAGAGATTGACGCGATGACTGTCATGCCCAAACCGAATCATCCCCGAGGCTTGCAACACTTGTCGGGGCTCGCCCTGGCGGCGGCCCTGCTCGCCGTCGTCACCACAACGGCGCGGGCCGATGAGGAGAAGCCAGGAGTCGGCCAGCGGTTGGAGCGGCAGGGCGACGAGATCGTCGTCTGCGGCCAGCTCTTCCACACCACCGCGCCGGTCGTGCTCTGGCTCGACCCGGGCGGTTACGACGCCTACCGCGTCGAGCGCCGGTTCGTCCCCGCCGATCAGGCCGGCTGGGAGGCCTCGCACGCCGCGGGCCTGCGGTCGCCGGTCCGGTTCGGCATGAGGCGGCACAACCTCGCGCCCGCCGAGATCGAGAAGATCCGCCGCGACGGCTGGTCCCTCGACAAGCTCCGCGACGTGGTCGATCAGTTCGTGATCCACTACGACGTCGCCGGCACGAGTCGCCGCTGCTTCGAGGTCCTGCACGATCAGCGCGGCCTGAGCGTCCAGTTCATGCTCGACGTGGACGGCACGATCTACCAGACGATGGATCTCAAGGAATCCGCCTGGCACGCCACCATTTCCAACAGCCGCTCCATCGGCATCGAGATCGCCAACATCGGCGCCTATCCCCCCGGCGAGACGTCGGCCCTCGACCGCTGGTACGAGAAAGGGCCCGACGGCCTCCCCCGCCTCGTCCTGCCCAGGGGCGAGCGCGACGCCCTGCACAACCCCGACGCCGTCCTCCGTCCCGACCGCAACCAGCCGGTCACCGGCCAGGTTCAGGGCCGGGAGCTGATTCAGTACGACCTGACGCCCCAGCAATACGAGTCCTTGACCAAGCTGACCGCGACCCTGGCAACGGTCTTCCCCAAGATCCAGCTCCAGTACCCGCACGACGCCCAGGGCCAGCTCATCACTCACAAGCTGCCCGACGACGTTTTCCGCAACTACCACGGCGTGCTCGGCCACTACCACGTCCAGACCAACAAGATCGACCCCGGCCCCGCCTTCCAGTGGGACCGCGTGATCGACGGCGCCCGCGCGCTCGTCTCCGGGTCGGCCGACAAGCAGGACTGATCCCCATGACCGCGGTCGCCGCCTCAGCCTCAAATCGCCGGCGCGAACGGCTCGACCGGCCGGTCGTGGATCGTCGGCTCCCCGCGGGTCTGCAACGCCTTCACCTCCGCCTCGACGGCCGCCACCGCCTCGGCGCCGTCGAGGACTTCGAGGGTCGTCTCGGCGATGTAGGACGAGTCGGGCCGCGTGTTCGGCCCGAGCGTCACGACCCGCCCCCGCTCCTTCTCGAACGGCTTCGGGTTCGGGTAGTTGACCCCCGGCTCCAATCCGGTGACATACCCCTCGTGCGGTCCTTGCGTGCTCTTCCAGAGCGTGAAACACGGCAGTTGCCGCACATCGTACCGCAGGGCGACGCCCTTGGTCCCGGCGTGGTTGCGGAGCAGGACGACCGTCTGCCCGTCGTCGCCCGCGTGCAACTGGAAGAAATAGACCTGCTCCGCGAACCCCGGCTCGGGCGGCCCATAAACATCGTAATGCCCGATCCCCTCGACCGCCCGCGCATCCCTCGGACACATCACCTTCACCGGCGCCACGAACCGCGCCCCCTCGTCCAGGTGCGGCGGGCCGAAGTTCCAGTGGTAGAGCAGCTCGAATTCCGCCGGCCCGTCATGCAGGTTCGACACCGCGTCCTGCACCGTCAGACGATTCGACCCGACCGTCGTCCAGTACCGCGAGGTCAGCCGCAACTGCGAGAAGAACAGTTCCGACTCATCCACCCGCCCTTCAATCATCATCGTCTGCGGCGCCTTTTCCTCGACGTGCGCCGCGACGTAGTGCGCCGGAATGTTCGAAACGCGGCCGTGCAAGGGATAGGTTGTCCCCCCTTCGACGTACGGCGCCCCGTTGTTCTCCAGGCCGCAACGGGCCATCAACTCATCGAATCCCTGGAGCCATCCCAGCCCTCCGCGCGCCGCCTGGTTCACGAAGGCCGGGTTCACCGGCCCATCCAGCACCGGCGACCTCCAGCCGACCCGATCGCCGCGGAAGCCGGCGCCCCAGAGGTTCATGCCGCGGGTCGGGCAGACCGAGAAGCTCAAGGCCCCATTGTACACGTGGATCAGATCCACCCCATCCCGGCGTCCTCCCCGCAACGTGCGCTTGGAGATCGACCAGGCCGGTTCCGCCGGCAAGTTCAGTTTGAACGGGCTCAGGTCCAGGTTCTCGACCCAGACGTCCTGAGCAACGTCGGTCAGCGTGTAGCTCGGCATGGTGCGGCTCTCCGTTACGGTCCCGGGCGTGAGTCGCCAGGATAAAACGGCAAGCCGGACGGCGAAAGATGGTACAGGGGCGATCGCGGCCGGAGCCCGGGAGTGCGAGCGGTGACTTTCACCAGAACGTCACAAAGAACACCAGGTATGCACAAAGCAATGGTTGTTCGTTGGCCAGACCCATCCGCCAGCGGGCCACGTCCTCCTTGTTCTCCGACTCCGTCGTTCTCTCCACCGTGCGCCGCGTCTCTGGGAGAGACCCGCTTCCCGTCCCGATTGACTTCAAATACGTCCCCCCTTAGCCTGATCGAATCGGCCGAACGCGGTGACCCGTCCGGGCGATTCCCTTCGTCGCGATTGACCGGAGCGTCCTCATGACCGGCACCCCCCGTCCCGATTCTGGCTCGTCGCTCTCCCGTCGCGAGTTCGTCCGCGGGGTCGGCACCGCGGCATTGGCCGCGTCCGCGTCACGGATCGGCGCCGGTCGCGTGCTGGCCGTCGAGCCGACCGGTCCCACCCCGAGGGACCCCGCCGGGACGGCCGTTGCCCGGTTCTACCGGTCGCTCAAGGACGACCAGAAGAAGATCCTCTGCTTCCCGTTCGATCACCCCTTGCGCAAACGCGTCAACAACAACTGGGCGATCGTCAAGCCACGGATCATCGACCTGACCACCGGGCAACAGGCCCTCTGCCGGGAGATCTTCCGCAACCTCTGCTCCGAGGAAGGCTACGAGCGGTTCGAGCGGCAGATGGCGGAAGACGACGGCGGATTCCACCGCTACCACGTCGCCGTCTTCGGTGAGCCGTTCACCGACCAGCCCTTCGAGTGGGTCCTCACCGGTCGCCATGTCACGCTCCGCGCCGACGGCAACAGCCTCGAAGACGCAGCGGCTTTCGGCGGCCCGATCTTCTGCGGCCACGCCTCGCACACGGACAACGTCTGGCGGTCTCAGGGCCAGCAGGCCAGCACGATCTTCCAGACCCTCGACGACCATCAGAAATGCCGCGCCCTCGTCGCGACCGTTCCCGCCGAAAAACCCCGCTCGATCCGCCTCCACGGCGATTCTCGCCCGACCACCGGCCTCGATGTCGCCGACCTCGACTCCCAGCAGAAGGCGATGGTCCAGCAACTTCTTCGTGACATGCTCATGCCCTTCCGCAAGGTCGATGCCGAGGCAATGCTGGAGTGCCTCCGCGACGCCCACGGCGCCGACAAGCTCCGCCTGACTTTCTACAAGAATGGTGACATCGACGATGACGGCCCCTGGGCCCTGTGGCGTCTCGAAGGCCCGGCCTTCGCCTGGTCCTTCCACGGCTCGCCCCACGTCCACACCTGGCTCAACGTCGCTCGCCGATCCTCCGCTGACCCGACGCAAGGCTGACCATCACGAAAACTTTCCGTGTTCCGGCTCGAACGCAATCGCCCCAGGGTTTGATCCATGGCCACCACCGCCGAGCCCAGTCCGCGGACGACCGCCGAGCCCGACGCCGAACTGGCCGGACACCTCTGGCGGCTGAGCGTCGATCAATATCTCGCAGGGCCTTCTGATCGGCAAGATGACGAAGAACCCTCCTCACGTCGTCGCTGAGGTCACCCGCCTCGCCGTGAATGACCTGCTGCCATGATGCTTCTGATGGTATGAACATTTTCTACCCATGCGGGACTCATCCATGAACCGACTCCCCCTCGCAACCGTCTTTCTCCTGTTCGCCGCAACCCCCCTCGCGGCCCAGGATCGCGACACCAAGGTCCGCAACGACCGTCAGACGTACGGCACCACCGGCGACTGGATCTACAATGACATCGAGGAAGGGCTCGGCGTGGCGAAGGCGGCCAACAAGCCGTTGATGGTCGTCTTCCGCTGCATCCCGTGCGAGGCCTGCCACGAGTTCGACGAGGACGTCGCCGGCCGTGACCCGATCGTCCGCGACCTGATGGACCAGTTCGTCTGCGTCCGGATCGTCATGATGAACAACGCCGACCTCACCCGCTTCCAGCACGACTTCGACCAGTCGTTCGCCATCGCCCTGATGAACCCCGACGGCACCCTCTACGGCCGCTTCGGCACCCGCTCCAACCGCGACGACGAATCCAAGGACATCTCCCTCGAAGGGCTCCGCAAGGCCCTGCTCGAAGGGTTGCAGATGCATGACAACTATGCCGAGATCAAGCCCTCGCTCGCCGGCAAGCAGGTCCGCTCGGCCCGCTTCCCGACGCCGCTGGAGTACCCGTTCCTCAAGGGCAAATTCGAGCGCCACCTCGACTACGCCGGCAGCGTGGCCAGAAGCTGCGTCCACTGCCACCAGGTCGGCGAGGCCGAGCGCCGCTTCTTCCGCGACGAGGGCCAGACCATCCCCGACGACGTCCTCTTCCCCTACCCGAACCCGACCGTGCTCGGCCTGACGATGGACCCGAAGGAGATGGCCACCGTCGCCGCGGTCGCCCCCGGCTCCACCGGCGCCCGCGACGGCTTCCAGCCGGGCGACGAGATCGTCACGCTCGAAGGCCAGCCCTTGCTCTCGATCGCGGATATCCAGTGGGTCCTCCACCACGCCCCGGCCGAGGGCACGCTCAAGGCCGAGGTCGTCCGCGACGGCAAGACGATCCCGCTGACCCTCACCCTCGACAAGGGTTGGCGCCACCGCGGCGACCTCTCCTGGCGGGCGACCACCTGGGACCTCCGCCGGATGGCCTTCGGCGGCATGAAGCTCGATCCGATGACGGCCGAGGAGCGCAAGGCCGCCGGCCTGCCCGCCGACGGCATGGCCCTGCTCGTCAAGCACGTCGGCCAGTTCGGCGAGCACGCCATCGCCAAGCAGGCCGGCATGAAGGTGGGCGACATCGTCGTCGGCCTCGACGGCCGCCACGACTTCGCGAATGAGACCGACGCCATCGCCTACGCCGTCCAGCAGAAGCGACCCGGCGACCGCGTGACCCTGGACGTCCTCCGCGATGGTCAACGGAAGGAGATGACGATCCGGCTCCAGTGAGTGGCTTCTCGATCTCATGCGACCACATTTTGATTGACAGGCAGATGCCCGTTGTTCGTGACTGACTTCCCTGCCGCTGACACAGGCCCGTCTCGACCGGCGCGTGAGGTCAGGAGCTGTCGAGACCGACTGTCCACCCCCCCCCGCCTGCACTTCGACGCGGGCGTTGATGAGAGGTAATTCCAGGCTCTTGAAATCCCGAATGCAAACACTTAGGTGGTGGCGCAGGGTAGTTGAATGCCCAGGCGTAATCTGATGTGGTGTCAACGCTTACGACGCGCCCGGCAGGAGTTGGCCGAAGATCGCCGTAATCCCTTGGCTGCGTTCGACATCGGCTACGTCGTTCAACTACCCTGCGCCACTAGCAACACTTAAAAAACGAGAATTGTTGATGGGTTTTGGTCCTGGGGGGGTTCGGAATTGGATCTGGCTGCTGACCTGGGCAATCGTCGCCTCGCTGGCGGTTTCGGGAGCGGTGGTGGCGCCCGACCTCTGGGGACTCCTGCCAGGGCCGCTACGGAGTTCCTGGATTGAGAGAGCGCTCCGGGCGGCGGTGGTCGGCTACGGTCTGGCCTGGGGGCTGGCCCTGATGGGGTTCCTGGTGCTCGGGCTGATCGTGGCCTGGTCGCATCGGCGGGGGCGAGGCCGACCGCTGGCCGCTCGATCGATGCTGCTCTGCGGCTCGGTCCTGCTGGGCCTGCTCCTGGCCGAGGGCCTGGTCGCGGGTGGCTACGCGTTGAGCCGATGGCGGTCGTATGCGGACCGGGCCCGCTGGTTGCCGGCGGACAACCGGGAGCCTGGCGTCCTCCGGGTGATGGTGCTGGGGGGGTCGAGCGCCTGCGGGTATCCGTATCAGCCGAACCTGTCGATCGGCCAGATCGTCGGCTGGCAGTTGGAGCAGATCTTGCCGGGTCGTCGCGTGGAACTGGAGATCCTGGCGAAGCCTGGTGCCAACGTGGCGCTGATGCAGCGCCGGCTGGCCCGGCGACCGAGGCCGCGGCCCGACCTGTTGATCCTCTATCTCGGGCACAACGAGTTCCAGTCGCGCTACCATTGGGGCCGGACGATCACGCCCGCGGTCCGGCGTCGGAAGGCAATCGCGCGATGGTCGCCGATCGTCCGACTGATCGACGCAGCCCTCGAGGTGAACCGCCGTCAGTCGCCAGTCAGGCCGGTCCCGAAGCGAGAACTGGTGGACTGGCCGATGGTCACGCCGGAGGAGTACACCGAGCGTCTGGCCAGCTTCGGCCAACGCCTGGAGGCGATCGTCGCCGATGGCGCACGCTCGGCGCCCTCGTCCTGGTGGTCATTCCGCCCTCCAACGACGGGGGCTTTTCCCCGAGCCGCTCGCTCCTGCCCGATTCGGCCACGCCCGCCGAGCGTGCGGCGGTCGCTCGCCGGTACCGCCACGCCTGCGCCACCGAGGTCGCCGATCCCGACGGCGCGCGGCAGCTCTACGGTGCCTTGCTTGACGACTGGCCCGACTTCGCCGCTGCCCACTTCCGCCTGGCTCGCTTGCTGGAGCACCGGGGAGACTACGAGGCGGCCCGCCGGCATGACGTGGCCGCCCGCGAGGCCGACGGCCTCTTGATCCGCTTCGGCGGCGAGTTCCAGGCGGTGATGCGGACCGTGGCCGCTCAGCACCGCGCCTTGCTGATCGACGGTCCGGCCGTCTTCCGCCGCGTTGGCCCACACCGGCTGATCGACTACCATCTCTTCCACGACATGCACCACCCCGCCTTCGCTGGCCACCTCGCGCTCTCCGAGGCTGTCCTCCGCGTGCTCCACGACCGTCGGGCCTTCGGTTGGCCCGACGGTCCGCCTCCGACGATCGACCCCCGCGAGTGCGCCGAACACTTCGGTATCGACAACGCCAAGTGGATTGGCGTCTGCTCCCAGGCCATCACGACCCATGGATTGGCGTCGAAGTATTGCTGGGACCCGTCCGAGCGTCTGGTCTGGTCCGACCGTTTTCACGAGGCGGCCGAGGCGATCGGCCGGGGCGTGCCTCCCGAACAGACGGGCGTCCCAGGCATCGCCCTGGTCCCGCCGCGGCCCGAAGCCGAGATTGACCGGATCGGCTGGTCGCCCTAGAATCCCCCCGCGGACGACGGGCGTCCTGCGGTCCCCGATGGTCCCCGAGACCTGGCAAGTGCGTGCTCTCCAACCCCACGCCTGGGCGGCCTTTCTCGCCGTCGTCGGTCTGCTCGTCGGCGATCTGACGCCGTCGCCCTGCCGCACCGTTGCCGGGGACTCGCCCGGTCGCCCTCGCTGCTGCCAGGCAGTCGCGTCGCAGTCGTCGCGGCTGGCCTTGGACGGCTGCCATTGCCGCAGGTCCGCGTCTGCTTCGCCGCTGAGCTGGCCCGAGTCGCGGGCCAGGATCGAGCGGCCCGTTGCCTCCCCCCTGGCCGTCCTGGCGTTCGCGGCCCCGCCGCCTCTCGCGGCTTCGAACTTCACGGCTGCCGCCAGGCGCCACACTCCCTCCTCCCGCACCTCGCTCTATCTCCGGTTGTCCCGACTCCGAAATTGAGCCGGCCTCCCCGTCAAGGTGCTCGGGGCACCCTCGCCCCGTGGCCTCAGCGAAGCGATGCCAGTGCTCGTGTCGACCCGTGTCCGCGCTCCGTTCCATCGGGGCCGGCGCGAGGCCGCCCAGCGAACCGTCCGCCCAAGCGGAACCGGGGGCATACCATGCCCCAGTGCTGTCCCATCTCGTGCCCGATACCCATTTGTTCCCTCTGATGGAGAATAGGCTCATGACACGCCGTCACTGGTCCGTGACGTCCGGGGCCTGGCTCGCCGCCGCTTGCCTCGCCCTGCTTCTCGACTCGTGCCCCGCACTGGCGGATTCCTCTGAGGCCAAGGACTGCTGCAAGTCCTCGTCCGGCGAGACCAAGGCCACCTGCTGCTCCAAGGCCAAGGCTCACGAAGAGGCTGCCCCCTGCACCAAGGACAAGGACGCCAAGGCTTGCTCCCCGGAGAAGACCTGCACCGCTTGCGCCAAAGAGTCCAAGGAGAATGCCTGCGCCGCTTGCGCCAAGGAGTCCAAGGAGAAGACCTGCGCCAATTGCGACAAGGGCAGCAAGGAGGCCAAGGCGTGTGAGAAGTGTGACGCGAAGGCCAAGGCGTGTGAGAAGTGTGACGCGAAGGCCAAGGCGTGTGAGAAGTGTGACGCGAAGGCCAAGGCGTGTGAGAAGTGTGACGCGAAGGCCAAGGCCGAAAAGGCGTGCTGCAAGGATAAGAAGTCGTGAAGACGTTTTCTCGACTCGCCTTCTCTCGGAACTGATCCTCACGCGGCGGCCCCGGGCGATCCCCGGGGCTGCTGGCATTGATCGACAGCGAAAGTTCGGCGACTGGCCGTGGCCACGATCTCAGGGTTCAGGATGTCTCCAGTGTCTCCGCACTTCCCGGAACCTTTGTCCTCGGTGGTCCGTCCCAGAGCAACTCACCCGGCCGCGGCTGTTGTGAGAGCACGTCCAGCACCGAGGGTCCCGCCGTCCCCGGTGTCCGGAAGAAGAAGCCGCGGCAGATAACCACGCTCTCACGGTAGGGCGGATACCGCATCAGGACCGCGTGGGCCCTGGCGATCGTGTGATGCGGCAAGGTCGCGAAGAGGTGGTGCGTGACGTGGAAGTCCTGCCCGTACGGGAAGACCGACGCCCGCAGGATCGGGTGGACGAAGAAGACCCGCGAATTGGTGAACCGGCCGTCATCCGGCGAGTTCGAGTGGTGGGCGATCTCACGCAGTTGCATCAACAGGGGATAAAAAGTGAGCAGAGGCACGACCCAGAAAATCCAGAAGACCGGCCAGGCGTGCAGCGAGTGAACGAGTGTCAGAAGGCTCAGCCAGTACGCCCCCCGCATGACCCGGCCGACGCGGAAGCGATAAGGCGCCCGCACGTCCTGGACCCCACCGGTCATCTTCACGTTGGCTCCCTTCGCCTGACCATACAGGTAGCCCAGCAACAACGGCGGCCAGAGCGTACGGACCAGGTAGCGATAACAGAAAGCGGTCCTGGACATCGGAAACCGCTGCGGCTCCCAGCCGTTGAGCCGGACGATGTCTGGATCCTTGTCCGGGTCGTTGAGGAACCGGTGATGCCCGAGGTGGCTGTTGCGGAACTTCTGCGTCATCGCCATCAGTGGGAACATGAGGAAGATGTCCGACACCAACTCGTTCGCCAGCTTGTTGTGGAAGAGGCAGTAGTGGCCCGCGTCGTGCGCCAGGCCCGAGAGCCGGTGCTGGACCGCCGCCACTCCGATCATCCCCAGGACTGCCAGCGGTAAGAACCCCCACGTTGGCAGTCGGCCCGCCGTCCAGGCTATGTACGACGCCACGCAGCCTGCCAGGATCATCCCCAGCGCGACGTAATCCAGCAGGATGTAAAGGATCGCCGTGCGGTTATCGACCCGCATCAGGGCGACGACCTGGCGATAAGCCTCTCGCCAGCTCAGGTCGCCAGCTTGGCCCTCGGACTCGACTGTCGTCGGCCCATTCGCCTCGACCAGACCGGTCGTCCCCATCGTCTCCCCCCTGCGTTCCGCGGACTTTTAGCCGTATCTTCTCCAGTCTATTCTAACAGCCAGATCCAATTCGACTCCCTATTTTCTCATGCCGGCGCTACCAGAACCGAACCGCAAGCTCGATGCCGGCCGCGGGACGGGAATCCAGAGGCTTGCAGGTTTTCAAGGTAGGGCTGTTGTGATACCCTCCTGAGGCTCCGGGCCATCGACAGGCCCGGCTCGCCGTCGATGATGGCCCCCCCGAACGTTCCGGGCTTCGCCAAGACCCCGCCGAAGGCGGCCGTTGACGTTCTCGCTGGACGACATTCGCAACGGACGTTGATTCGCTGGACGTGTGCCGCCTGTCGCACGCGCTGAGCGATCACCTTTCCGAGAGGGATCTTCTCATGCGACACCGACGATGGCTTGTCGCGATGCTGCTCGGCCTCGGGCTTGTCCCGTCTCCCGCCCCGGCCGACTCGCCGGCCGACCTCGGCCGACCGAACATCGTGTACATCCTGGCCGATGACCTCGGCTATGGCGATGTCCATTGCCTGAACGCCGAGGGGAAGATCGCTACCCCGAACCTCGACCGCTTCGCGTCGCATGGGATGACCTTCACCGACGCCCATTCCGGCTCGGCCGTCTGCACACCCACCCGCTACGGCCTCCTGACCGGCCGCTACGCCTGGCGGACCCGCTTGCCTCGCGGCGTGCTCGGCGGCTACTCGCCTCCCTTGATCGAGCCGGGAAGGCTCACGGTGGCGTCCTTCTTGAAGCAGCACGGCTACCAGACCGCCTGCTTCGGCAAGTGGCACCTCGGCCTCGACTGGCCCACCCGCGATGGCCAGCCGGCCGCCTTCGGCGACGCCATCGAGCCGATGGGCGACATCAACCGCGTCGATTATGCGGGACGGATCGAGCACGGTCCGACCTCGCTTGGCTTCGACCGCTTCTACGGCATCAGCGGCTCGCTCGACATGCCCCCCTTCGTCTTCATCGAGGACGACCACTGCGCCAGCGTCCCGACCACCGAGAAGACCTACCTCCGCAAGGGGCCCGCGGCCGAGGACTTCGAGGCGATTGACGTCTTGCCGACCCTCGTCGAGAAGGCCGTTTCCTACATCGACGCCCGCACCCAGGATGCCGACAAAGGCCCGTTCTTCCTCTACCTCCCGCTGAACGCCCCCCACACGCCGATCCTGCCGACCGACGCTTTCCAGGATCAGAGTGGTATCAACCCGTATGCCGACTTCGTCATGCAGGTCGATTCCGCGGTTGGCCGGGTCCTCAAGGCGATCGACGAGCGAGGCTTGACCGCGTCGACCCTGGTCATCGTCACTAGTGACAACGGTTGCTCGCCCGCGGCCGACTTCAAGACCCTCGTCGCACACGGCCACCAGCCCAGCTATCACTTCCGCGGCGCCAAGGCCGACATCTATGAGGGCGGCCATCGGATCCCGTTCTTCGTCCGCTGGCCCGGCAAGGTCCAGGCTGGCTCGACGTGTGACGACACGATCTGCCTGACCGATCTGCTGGCCACCTGCGCCGAGATCCTGGGTGTCTCCTTGCCCGACGACGCCGGGGAGGACAGCGTGAGTCTCCTTCCCGACCTGCTTGGCAAGGCCGACGGCCCGGTTCGGGAGGCGACCGTACATCACTCGATCAACGGCTCGTTCGCGATCCGCCAGGGGAACTGGAAGCTCTGCCTCTGCCCCGGCTCGGGCGGCTGGAGCTTCCCCCGGCCCGACCGCGAACAGATCAAAAATCTGTCGCCCGTGCAACTGTTTGACCTGAGCCGCGACGTCGGCGAGGAGGAGAACCTGGCGAGGGAGCACCCGGAGATCGTCGCCCGGCTTCAGACCTTGCTGGAGAAGTACGTCGCCGAGGGTCGGAGCACGCCCGGCCGGGGGCAGCACAATGACCGCAAGGTCTCGATCCGATCGGCCTTGCTGCTGCGGTTGCCCTTGCTTCGGGTCCGGAACTGATCACGAACGGCGATCCGGCTGCGATTCTGGCATTCCAGTTGCTAATAAGTCTCGCCGTCTTGGGTCGATCGCATGATCGAACCAATCTCCCGGACGATCCGGGTGCCGCTCGGCGTCCGGGCCCGGAAAACCCCAACGGCGAGGATTCTCCGATGTCGCTGCTCAAGTGGTCCCTGATCTTTCTTCTGATTGCCGGCGTCGCCGCACTCTTCGGCTTTGGCAACATTGCTGAAGGTGCCGCGGACATTGCCAAGTGGCTCTTCTACATCTTCGCCGCAATCTGCATCCTGTTCGCGATCCTGGGCTTCACGGTGTACAAGAAAGTTACCTGATGCACCTGTCCGGTTGATCTTCCCGTCGGGGCGTGTGTGCAGCACGCCCCGACGCGTTTGCTCAGATCAGCTCGTGGATCGGCTCGCCGCGGCGCAGGAGCGGGATGGGGCGGCCGGTCCGGTCAGGAAGGGTTAATTCGGGGTCGATGCCAAGGAAGCGGTACCAGGTGGCCAGGACGTCGGCCGGGTGGAACGGCCGCAGGTGGGGTTCCTCGCCGCGGGGAGTGGTGGACCCGATGGCCTGACCCATCGGCATGCCACCACCGGCGAGCAGGATCGACATGGCCTTCGACCAGTGCTCGCGGCCGGGCTGCCCCTTGAAGTTCGAGAGCTTGGGCGTGTGGCTCATCTCGCCCATCACGACGATCAAGGTGTCCCGGTCCAGGCCCCGGCTGTGGACGTCCTCGATCAAGGCCGAGATGGTCTGGTCGAGCACGGGCAGGCGGATGTTCATCTGATCGAAGATGTTCCAGACGCTGGCGTGGTCGTCCCAGGAGAAGGCTTTCTGGCCGGGGACGCAGGGGAAGTCCACCGTCACTAGCCGCACGCCCGCCTCGATCAGCCGACGTGCCAGCAGGCAGCGCTGACCGACGATGTGCCGACCGTAGCGGTCGCGGAGCCGCGGGTCCTCGCGGTCGAGGTTGAAGGCGTCCTGGGCCGCGGTGCCGGTGAGCAAGGTGAGGGCTTGCTGCTGGTACTCGTCGAGCGACGCGATCTGGCCGGAGGCGTCGAGGTCGCGGCGAAAGGAGTCGAAGTTGGCGAGCATCCGGCCGCGGTCGGCCAGGTGGCCGCGCTGGACGGCTTCGAGGCTCAGCTCGGGGACGCGGAAGTTCTCCGCGTTCGGGTCAGCGGCGACCCGGAACGGGCCGGTCGAGGTGCCGAGGTCGGCGCCCCCTTCGTACGCGCATGCTCGGCAGGGCCACCCACTGCGGCAGGCCGGGTCGTCCGGCTGGGCAGCAGGGCATGGGCCACGTTGAAGATGAGGGGGTACTTCGGTGTGTAGGGCGGCGTCTCGACCAGCTCGCCGGTGTAGCCGCTCAGGACGGTGTGGGTGCTGTTGATGTGCCCCGGGCTGTCATGGGAGACCGAGCGGATCAAGGCGAACTTGTCGGCGATCTTCGCGAGCCTGGGCAGCTTTTCGCTGATCGCGACGCCGGGCACGTTCGTCTCGATGGGCCGGAAGAGGCCCCGGTATTCGTCGGGGGCGTCCGGCTTGAGGTCAAACGTCTCCATGTGGCTCGGGCCGCCCCAGAGCCAGACGACGATCATCGACGGCCCCCGCGCCGGAGTCGTCGGAGGAGGTCGCGGCCTTGCCGGCTCGGGCTTCCAGGCGGAGCAGGTCGGCCAGTCCGAGTGTCGAGAGGCCCGTCAGCGAGGCCCGGAGGAAGGCCCGCCGGGGAAAGGTGCCCTCGCAGTTCGTGCGCGTCGTGAAGTCGGAGGCCATGCGGGACTCCTGGATTCCGGGGCGGTCAGGATTATTGGAGTCAGGGGCGGAGTCTGCGGAAACAACCCCTCAATCGCCGATTGTAGCCGACCCAGTTTGTTTAGCAAGCGTTGGAAGTTCGATTTGGGTGCCGGTGGGAGTGATCCTCGGTCGGGCATTGCGGGATCGCTTCCTGGCCGGGGTCATCGCGTGAACTCGCGATCCTCGACCCCATGATCCGGGCAAGGGCGACGCCAGCGGGCGTGTGGGCGACGACACGACGACCAGAGACGGGGAGATGGTCCGGACGTTCCCGGTTGGCCTGGCAAAAGGGCCCTTCGTAACCGGGGTGTCGGGGCCCTCGCCGCGGAATCCCGCCGCTCGACGCCACCTCTCTTTCGATGGCCGGCAGGTTCCTGGCGGTCGACCCGCGACAGGCGGCGCCGGGGTAGTTCCGTCTTTGAAATCGCAATTCTTTTCTGTTCAGAAACTTGCGGCTGGGAGGTGGGGTGCTGCCAGGGTCGCGGCACGCCCCGTGATTAAGGGATTCGCCGGGGCGACCGCGAGGCGATGCGAGCCTGCGGCGACGGCACCCGGATGCAACCGACTCGATGGAAAGGGACTGACTCATGCGACGCTTGATCCCCGCCCTGCTGCTGACTGGCTCGTTGTTCTGGGGCCTCGCGGCCGTCCCGGCGATGGCCCGCGACGGCGACGACTTCCCCGGTCCTCGTGCCCCCTACGGCCGCGGTTACGGTTACGGTGGTGGTTATGGTTACGGTGGTGGTCCCGGTTACGGCCGGGGTCCTGGCTATGGCTATCGGGGAGGTTATGGCGGTCGGGGCGGCTACGGCCCCGGCTACTCTGGCCACCGACGGCCCGGCTACGGTCGGCACTATTGCTCACACCACCGGAGTTGGTCGTGCTCGTGTGCTCCGCTTCCGCCACCGCCCTACGGCGTGCCCGCGGCTCCGGGCTGGGGCTACGGCGGCGGGGCGGGCGTGAGCCGAATCGAGGTCTTCGAGCGCGAGACCTACACCGCGCCGGTCCCGTATCCGGCCTGGCCCTGGTGAGCGAACCGAGGACGCATCGCGGGCGGTGGCCGGGGCCTCCGCCCGCGCGGCGGCAACAGCATGGACACCGGGCGGGCGATTTCCGAGAATCGGACGATCCTGGAGCCAGCGGGCCGGTTGGTCGGCTTGCCCTCGCGAATTTCCTCGAAGCGGAATCGGGCCGACTCCCCCATGCGAATCCTCAGCCATCGTGGCCTCCGGATCGATCATCCCGAGAACACGGTCGGCGCCTTCGAGGCGGCCTGGAGGCTCGGCGTGGATGGATTCGAGACGGACGTTCGCCTGAGCGCTGACGGCGTACCTGTCCTCTTCCATGACCGCGTGGCTCCCGGCGGTCGGGAGGTCGCGTCACTGACCTGGGCCGAGCTTCGCGACGACTGCGGCTTCGACGTGCCCCGGCTGGAAGACGTCCTCGCACGCTGGCCGGAGGCGTTCTGGAACCTGGAGATCAAGGTGCCCGAGGCCCTTGACGCCCTGGAGTCCGCCATCAGGAGGTTGAGCCGGTTCGACCGGCTCCTGATCTCGTCGTTCTGGCACCCGGTCGTCCTGGCGTCGAGCCGTCGGATCGCGACCAGCCACGGCCTGATCGTCGCCCATCGTCCTTTCGCGCTGGGTGGCCTGCTCGCCGGTCTCCCGGTCGGAAATCAGGTCAAGACGATCGTCTGGGACTTCTCGACGTTCGAGCCGGCGCTCCTTGGCGACGCCGCCCGTCTCGGACTGTCCAGCTTCGTGTATGGCCCGGTGACTCCCTCCGAGCACGACTGGCTGCGGCAACTCGGCGTGGACGGACTGATCACCGACTATCCCGACCTCGCCCTCGCCACAGCCCGGCCCGCCGCCTAGTCGTTCCCGCCGTGGCCGACCGACGCTCCCGAGCCTGAGACACGAACCTGCTGATGCAGTCCGGTTGGGACTTGTGGGCCAGCCGCCCCCGGCTGTCGTCCGGTCCGGACAGCCGGGGGCGGTTGTCCCCCAGAAGTCGGGCTCGAATCGGCAAGCATCCGCGGGTTCGCGGATGCGGCTCGGTCCGAGCGCGGGAGCGATCCTCTCCAACGCGCGACGTGCCCGGGACACCTTTCGCGACGCGCCGGGAACGCCTTCGCGACGTGGCTGCGACGCCGAGGGGACGCTCCCGGCGAGTTCAGAGCACTCGGCGTAACTCTTTGCTGGGAAAGATCCATTGTGGGCTTTCTTGCCCATTTTGAAGTTCGTTCGGCGCCTGAGGACGCGCTGCGACGGCGCGCCTCCAGCGTCGTCACCTTGGCCGCATTGTCAAAGAACCGCGAGCGTTCGTGTCCCCCTCGGCGCGGACGGCGACCGCGATTGCTTGATCGGATCTTCCGAATTCGAGGCGGGGATTATCACCCTTTCTTGGGAAATTCGGGAAAGTGAGAGACTTGCGGCTGGGAGGGCGGGCCGGGACGCGACGGTCTTGCAACGGCCCCCGGCCCGGATACCATGTCTGGTCGTTGGCCGCTCCCGGGGTTTTCCTTCTCGTTGTCGCGGCGCTGACCGCGTCTTCCCCAGCACACCCGAACGCCTGTCCGGAGAGACGGCCGCGGGTCGGGGGCGGACGTGGCGTTGCCTTCCGGCTCCGGGGAGACGTGCCCCAGCGCGTTGAGCAAGCGACCGATGCCGAGCTTCACGTGGCAGACCATCACGACCGGCCGTGACGGGCCGGGGCCCCGGAGCCGGCATGGCCTGGTCCATGATCGGGACGTGGGGGCGACGGTCCTCTTCGGGGGTCTCATCTGGGTCGGCCATGGTCCCGTGCAGTCCGACACCTGGGAGTTGCAGGGCGGTGCCTGGACTCCGATCGAGGGGGTCACGCGTCCCCCGCGCGGCACCGCGGGGCCCTGGTCTTCGACGAGGTCCGAGGGTACTCCGTCCTTTTCGGAGGGCAGGAGGACAGCGGCGCCATGCTTGGCGATACCTGGACCTACGCCAACCGTCGCTGGCGTCGCTGGAAGCGCTGGTGGGGGCGGCGTCCCGAGCCGCGCTGCGGTCATGCGATGGCCTTCGACGAGGAGGCCGGTCAGACCGTCCTCTTCGGCGGGATCGCCCGGGGCGACCGCACACTGGGCGATACCTGGGTCTTTCAGGGCGGCTCGTGGCGGGAGGTCGTCGGTCCGGGACCGTCACGTCGTCGCTACACCGCCTTCGCGTATGACCCCGACCTCCAGGGTTGCGTCCTGCACGGAGGCTCCTTCGACGACCTCGGCCGCCGTCAGTACGGCGACGCCTGGCTCTTCCGCGATGAGACCTGGACGCCGCTGCCTCCCGGTTTCGCCACCGACGACCGCGACGACCACGGTCTGGCCTACCACTATTCCGCTGGCGTGCTGGTGATGCTCGACAGCCTCCACAGCGCCCGAGGCCTCCTGGTCCGTGCGCCCGACGCCTGGCAACCTGCGCCGGTCGCGCCGCTTCACCCGCGCCACCAGTGCTCCCCCCTGGCCTGGGACGACAGCCTCGGCGGCCTGGTCCTCCACGGCGGCGAGGCCCGCCACGGCGGCCCCCAGTTCGACGCCACCCTGGTCCTCCGGCTTGCCTGACCCCGGCCGGGTGTTGTGGCCGGGACGAGGTTTCTCACTTCGTCTTCAGCGGGAACTCGAGCGTATTCGGCCCGCCTGGCTTGATGTCGGCGCTCAGGGTGGTCTGGGCGTTGTATCGGGCGGGGATCGTCTCCTTGGCGATGGGGCCTTCGCCGGGGATCGTCGCGGCCGTGATCCCGTCCGAGCCACCCCCGGATAGGATCACAACGCTGAAATGTCCCGGGGAGGGTCCCTCGGCGCGGGGGATCTCGAACTGGCCCGCGCGGATCATCCCGGTGGCACCTGTCCCCCCGTTGGAGGTCTGGGCGTCGGGCATGAACTGGATTGTGCCTTCCTTCAAGGGCTGACCATCGAGGGTCACGGTTCCCGAGACCGCCTCGCGGGGAAACTCATCGGTCTGGGCGCCGCATCCCGCGAGGCCGATCAGGAGGACGGCTGCGAGGCTGGCGGGGTTGGGTCGGTTCATGACTCGGCTCCGGTGTGATCGGATCGCGGGCAAGGTGGTCGGTCGGGTCAGGTCGCGGGGCGGGGCGTGAGCCTCCCCCTCCCCGCCACCGGATGATCCCGTCAGGGCCAGGGCGGCCCGGCCGGCACTCCGGCGACGGTTCCGCTCCGGGTCGCGCGGCGGTGGTGGCGATCTCAGTACGCGTCGGCGCTGATGACCTCACCGCCGTGGGTGGTGCTCAGGGATCGCCAGATGTAGAGGTTGATCGAGTTCTTGGCGAACCGCACGCTGCCGTCGGCCATCCCGACGTTGGCCCCACCCGGGTGGCGGCTCCGCACGGCGTTGGTCGTCAGGGTGATGGCGGTCGCGGCGACGCAGGGGGGGTTGTTGTTGCCGGGATAGACGCAGTAGCTGCCGCTCTGCATCACGTCGGGCTGGGTACTGTTGGGTCCCAGGTACGTCTCGAAGGCCGCGCCGGCGAACCAGTGGAAGAAGCCGCGGAGGTCGAACGGCGCGTTGTACTGGCCGCCGGTCCCCTGGCCGATGATCACCTCGCCGGTCAGCATCGTGTTGCTCGTGCCGTCGGTGAGCGAACTCAGCTTCATCACGGAGAAGCCGGTGGCGGGCGCGTTGTTGTAGCCGTTGGCGAAGGTGGGTGAGCCCATGTCCGTGAACGGAGCGCCCATGAAGACGACGTTGCCCATCGCCTGGATCTGGGTCGAGGACGTGTTGCCGAAGTTGACCGAATAGTTACCCGAGACGATCGGGAAGGTCCGGCCATTGATCGACGGCTGGATCGGGGCGTTCGGCTGGTCGCTCGGGCACTGGTACGAATTGACCCTCGTCGATGTGACCGTCAGGTTGGCCGCGCCGCCGTAGCGGAAGAGCCCATCGATGTAGCCGGGTTGGCCGGAATTGTTGCCGGAGGTGTTCCAGGCGTTGTAGAGCTGCTGCTGCTCGATGTAGGGCATGAGGAAGACGACCCAGGTTCCCCAGCAACACCCCTTCCAGCCCGGCGGCAGGGACCCCAGGGCACTCTCGTAGTTGTGCATGCCGAGGCCGATTTGCTTCAGGTTGTTCGTACACTGGGCCCGCCGCGCCGCCTCGCGGGCGGCCTGCACGGCCGGCAAGAGCAGGGCAATCAGCACGCCGATGATCGCGATGACCACCAGCAACTCAATCAAGGTGAAACCCTGCCTGGTACGCAGTCTCATGGACGACTCCTTCCGGTCACGATGGGGGCCGACATCCCCGACCGACGGAGGCACGATCGGTTCCACCACGCCCGATTCGACGGATGCGTCTCGATCGCGATGGGGGCCGATCACACGGGGATGATCTTCCGGTGGGGCGGAGGACCGTGGGATGATCCCGGATCGCCGGTCTCACGAGCCTGCGTAGGGTCCACCGCGCGGATCGAGGCCCGTCCACGACTCGGGCTCCGAATCGCAAGGGCGGACCGTGCTGTGGTCACGCCCCGGTGTGATTCCGGCCACCACATCGCCCTCGCCGGATTCCGAAACTCTGACAGTTCAGGAGTATCATCAACCAAAAAAGGCTTGTCAAACAAATCTTGGGATTTCTCGCGATGATTGACCTAATCCAGCAACAGGTAGTGCCAGACTTCCCTCAGCGCGGGGATTGTCTGATGTTGTGCGGGCCGGGCCAAGGGGAGCGCAGGAGAACGGATCCCGGCGGGGTGGCCTCGGACGTGGTGGTTCCGTGCCGGATACGCGTCGCAGTCGCGACGATGTGGGCCGACCACCCCGGGGAAGCGGTCACGGTCGCGATTGGAGAGGGAGGGCTCCCGGGCCGCCCGAGCCATTGGCTCACGAGAATGAGAGAATTTGACATCCTTGGATTCTGGTCAACCAGCCGTTATGATGGGGTTGAGTCGCGGAGGGATCGACACGAGGCCCGACGAGCATCGAGGACGCCATGAGCGACGCCACCCGCAATTTCGTGCCGACCGAGCTGGTCGGGGAACATTACCGGCCCATCGGAGGCCACTACGACTCCCTGCAAGGGGCCATCGACGCCCTCGGCCAGCATTTCAACAACCGCCACGGCGGGGGCGGTTCGTTCCACGTTTACCATGCGGACGATACCAAGGATTCGGCCGCGATCGTCGAGGCCGCCAGCTTCGACGGCGACTCGCTGGCGATCCGCGCGCTTTACAAGGTGATCGAGCGCCGCCCGTGAGGAGGCCCTCCGCATCGTCGCGGCCCCAGGCTCCTCCTCGCGAACACGACCGATCTGGCCTGTGGGCCGTGCGATGGGCCGTGGCCAGGTGGAGTGCAGCGGAACGGGCCCCGGTGGGTTGGCGTGGGCCGGGGTGGTCGCTCCGGGGCACGCCGTCGCGGTCACGACGACTTTGACACGGCCACACCGGGGAAAGCGGTTGCGGGCGAGAGGGGAGGGGATTCACCCCGGCCACCCGTCCGACTTCGTGGGCATGTTCGTCAGCACGACGCCGTTTCCTCAGCGTCTCGGATCATCGGGGAGAGAATCCCGGTCGATCGAGAGCATGTTGGGTCCGAGATTGGAATAATCTCGGGTGCGGGACCAGGGCCACTCCTCAGGACGGAGGCAAAGGCCACGTCTGACGGGATTGGCGTGGAGATAGTCGATCGTTTCCCAGATGTAGCGAGGGCTCCACAGGTTCCGATCGAAGCCGCCGCCGCGTTGCCAGAACCGGAAGGCGGATTTCCTGTTGGGTTGGAGGTCCGCCATGCGGGGCAGGAACTCCGGCGCGTGGCTCTGCACGAACCGAACCGCTCGCCTCGCTACGGGTTGCTTGATCGAGGTCAGGATGGCGCCGAGATCGCAGGACTCGCCGGGAGGCCAGATCAGCAGATGGACGTGCTCCGGCATGAGCACGTAAGCCCAGAGATGGAAGCCATGCCGGAGTCGTGCCGCCTCGATCGACTCGATCGTCCATCGACGGGAACGGTCCTTCGACAGGAAGGGTTGCCTCCGGAAGCAGCAGAAGGTCAGGGCATGCGCGTGCCCCGGTTCGTGGATGCGACGGCATCGCTTCCGATGGGCGGCCTTCGGTTCGTCGCCTCTTCGATTCATGGCGACGATCCTATCGGGCGCGGACCTTGCAAGCAACACGCCTGCCCTTCTCCTCACGGCGATCCTCGCGTGGCATGCCCACGTCTTCGTGGGCATGTTCTGGACTCACCGGGCGAGCGTTACACATGCCCACGAAGACGTGGGCATGCCACCCGGATTCGGGCATGCCACCCGTCCCGTCCCCTCGTATCGTCGGAGCGATCTTCGCGTGGCATGCCCACGTCTTCGTGGGCATGTTCGTGGCTCAGCGGACGGACGTTGCCCATGCCCACGAAGACGTGGGCATGCCACCCGGATTCGGGCATGCCACCCGTCCACCCATCCCGTCCCCTCGTATCGTCGGAGCGTTCTTTGCGTGACATGCCTACGTCTTCGTGGGCATGTCGGGGCTCACCGGACAGGCGTTACACATGCCCACGAAGACGTGGGCATGCCACCCAGATTTGAGCATGCCACCCGTTCACCCCGATTCGGGCATGCCACCCGTCCATGCGCTCCTGCTGCAATTCCAGGGCGCGGCGGTACCCGAGCCCGCGATGCTGGTCATGAGCAGCACGGCGGCCCTGATCGGCCTAGCCTGGTCCTGGCGCCGTCGCCAGGGCCGCCGCTTACCCGCGTGACACCTCCACGGGACCGCCAAGGGTTGATTGCGAGTTGTGGCTGGATAGAATGCCCACGAAGACGTGGGCATGCTGGTGAGGCGAACGATCCACGAACATGCGCACGTCTTCGTGGGCATGTCACCCGGCCAAAGAGGAAGACCAGTGCCACCCGCCGAGATGGCAAACGACGTTTCGTATCGGGAGAGTTGAGGGTGACCAGCCATGGCAAAGAAGACCAGGGCGACCCCGCCCAAAGTCGACAGGATCTACATGTTCTTTCTTTCCGTCCCGGCTTCGCTCCTCTACCTGGTCAGGCTCACGTGGAATGATTCTCGGGGTGGCGATCAGCTTATGTGGGCGATATACAGCTACGTCGCCATGGGGCTTGCTTTCGGGCTCTTCCAGTCCCTCTTCAAGGTGAGACGACCTTACCTGACGGTGTTCCTCAGCACCACATTGGTACCTATTCTAGTGTACGTTTCAATATTTTTTATACTTCTGATTCAACAGATGCGGCTGTCTAGCCACATAGTCTTCGACCATTCCAGTTCATCGTCGATCCCCGTGGCTCCGCAGCCCTACGTCGAGCGTTACGAATGGGCTGGCGGCATGATGGTTTACATGGTCGTTCTTTCCTTCCTGAGCATACCCTTCGGGATAATCGGCGTCGTGGGACGATTCCTGGGCGACCACCTGATCCCTCGCACGGTCGGCCTGCTGATGTGGCTGAAGCCCTATGCCCTTGGTGGTGTCCCCGGCCCCACGCCTGCAGATTCTGGAGACGTCAAAGAAGTCAAAGTCGCCAGCATCTCGGCCAACGCTACCATCATCGTGGCGGTCGTCTCCGCGGTCGCGAGCACCCTTGTCGCCATCTTCAAGTGAGCTGCGGCCGTCATCGTTACCGGAGGCGAGGCGGGCGGACGGGTGGCCGGGATATGCGTCGGCCACCCGTCCAGTAGGAGCTAAAAACAACTCAAGAGCACCCCATCGAGTTCCCACAGTTGAAGCACCGATAGCACGTCCCGCATCGCACCGTCAGGGCCCCGCAGTTGTCGCAGGCGGGGGCGTCGGACTGGAAGCGGGCGAACTGGGCTTGCTGGACTTCGAGGCTGGAGAAGCCGGCGGAGGGGGGAGGGGGGGACGAGGTCTCGATCTGGTCGAGGTCGGCGGCGGTGGCCTTGCGGTGGCCGTTGACCTTCAACGTGGGGGCGGAAGCGGGGGGAGACTCCAGGGCGGGGGTCGTGGGGACCTCCAGGGCGGGGGTCGTGGGGGCGTCGCCGCGGTGGGGGGTGTTGGCGGCGCGGTAGCCGGGGACGAACTGGATGCCGAGCCAGCGGAAGATGTAGTCGGTGATGCTCTTGGCGATCGGGATGTCCGGGTTCTTCGTGAAGCCGGCCGGCTCGAAGCGGCTGTGGGCAAACTTGTTGACGAAGACGTCCAGCGGCACGCCGTATTGCAGGCCCATCGACACCAACGTGCCGACGACGTCCATCAGGCCGCCGACCGTCGAGCCTTCCTTGGCCATCGTGATGAACAGCTCGCCGGGGCGGCCGTCCTCGAAGAAGCCGACCGTGAGGTAGCCCTCGTGACCCTGGATGTCGAACTTGTGGGTGATGCTGTGGCGGGTGTCGGGCAGACGCTCGCGGCGGGGCTGGGGTCGAGCGGGGGCCGGGGCCGGGGCGGCTGAGGGTGAGGGCGTCGGCTCGACCGCGATGGCCGGGGCTGGCGCGGGGGACTCCTCGGCGACGGGGGCGGGCAGGGGGGAGGCGGCTTCGAGCCTGTCCTTCTCGCGGGACTCGTCGCTCTTGGTGTTCACCGGCTGGCTCTCCTTGGAGCCGTCGCGGTAGATGGCCAACGCCTTGAGGCCGAGCTTCCAGCCTTCGAGGTAGGCCTCGCGGATGTCGGCGACGGTGGCCTCGCGGGGCATGTTGACCGTCTTGGAGATGGCGCCGGAGAGGAAGGGCTGGGCGGCGGCCATCATCTTGACGTGGCCTTCCCAGTGGATCGAACGGCCTCCTTGCGGGGGCGGGAAGGCGCAGTCGAAGACGGAGAGGTCGTCGTCCTTGAGGCCGGGGGCGCCTTCGATGGTGTCGTTGGCGTCGATGTGGTCGAGGATGCCGCGGATCGTGGGGTCGTCGTAGCCGAGGGTGCGGAGGGCCATCGGGACGGTCCGGTTGACGATCTTGAGCATGCCGCCGCCGGCGAGGCTCTTGTACTTGACCAGGGCGATGTCGGGCTCGATGCCGGTGGTGTCGCAGTCCATCATGAAGGCGATCGTGCCGGTGGGGGCGATGACCGTCACCTGGCTGTTGCGGTAGCCGTGCTCGCGGCCGGAGGAAACGCAATCGTCCCAGATCTGACGGGCGGAGGCGTGGAGGTCGTCGGGGCAGGAGGGGTCGATCGCCGCGACGGCGTCGCGGTGCATCTCCATCACGCGGAGCATCGGCTCGCGGTTGACGGCGAAGCCGTCGAAGGGGCCGAGGTGGGCGGCGTGCTCGGAGCTGGTCAGGTACGCCTGGCCGTGCATGATCGCCGTGATCGCGCCGGCGGTGGCGCGGCCCTCGGGACTGTCGTAGGGGAAGCCGGAGGCCATCAAAAGGGCGCCGAGGTTGGCGTAGCCGAGGCCGAGCGGGCGGAACTTGTGGCTGTTGGCGGCGATCTTGGCGGTCGGGTAGCTGCCGTGATCGACGAGGATCTCCTGCGCCGTGATGAAGACCCGGCAGGCGGCACGGAAGCGCTCGACGTCGAACGTGCCGTCGTCCTTGCGGAACTTCATCAGGTTGATCGAGGCGAGGTTGCAGGCACTATCATCGAGGAACATGTACTCGGAACAGGGGTTCGACGAGTTGATCGGCGCGGTGTTGGGGCAGGTGTGCCAGCGCTGGATGGTGTCCTCGTACTGGAGACCGGGGTCGCCGCAGAGCCAGGTGCCTTCGGCGATCTTGTCGAGGAGAAGGCGGGCCTTGTGGGTGGTCAGGGGGCGGCCGGTGGTGACGGCGTGGGTGGTCCAGTCGTCGTCGTGCTGGGCGGCGCGGAGGAAGGCGTCGGTGGCGCGGACGGAGAGGTTGGCGTTCTGGAACATCACCGACGAGTAGGCCTCGCCGTTGAAGTTGGCCTCGTAGCCGGAGCGGATGAGGGCCTGGGCCTTCTTCTCCTCCCTGGTCTTGCACTCGATGAATTCGAGAATGTCGGGGTGGCGGACCTTCAAGGTCTGCATCTTGGCGGCGCGGCGGGTCTTGCCGCCACTCTTCACGACGCTGGCGATGGCGTCATAGACCCGCATGAAGCTGACCGGGCCGCTCGGTCGGCCGCCGCCGGAGAGCTTCTCGCGGGAGCTGCGGAGGGTAGACAGGTCGGTGCCGGTGCCGCTGCCGAACTTGAAGAGCATCGCCTCGGAGCGGGCCAGCTCCATGATGCTTTCCATGTCGTCGGCGACGCTCTGGATGAAGCAGGCCGAGCCCTGGGGGTACTTGTAGGCGCTCTCGGCGCGCTGGACGGTGCGGGTTTCCTCGTCCCATCGCCAGTTGTTGGCCGGTCCCTCGATGCCGTAGCGGTGGTAGAGGCCGACGTTGAACCAGACGGGGGAGTTGAACGAGCCGTACTGGTGGAGGCAGAGCGAGGTCAGCTCGTCGTAGAAGTGGTCGGCATCGGCCTCGGTGGCGAAGTAGCCGTCCTCGCGGCCCCAGTCGGAGATGGTCCGGGTGACACGGTCGATGAGCTGGCGGACGCTCGCCTCGCGCTCGGGGGTGTTCACCTCGCCGTAGAAGTACTTGCTCACCACGACGTTTGTGGCGAGCTGGCTCCAGCCCTTGGGGATCTCGCAGTCGGTCTGCTCGAAGATGACCCGGCCCCGCTCGTCCTTGATGGCGGCCGTCCGGAGGTCCCACTCGACCTGGTCGAACGGGCTGACTCCCTCGGTGCTGAAGACCCGGGGCACCACCATCCCCGTCTGCTTGCCACCGGCCCGCGCGTCCTGGGTCCCCGTCGTGGTCCGATCGCCAACCGTTGCCATTGGGCGCTCTCCGGTTTCCTTTATTGATGATTCATCTGCGTGTTGTGCCAGCCGAGGTTGAGCAAGTCAAGCAGAAAACTGGCCAAACGTTCAGAACGTGGCCTTTGTTCATTATCGGCTTGCTTGGCCCGCGGGATCACGCCCATAGGCTGGCGCCTGCGATGGGAATGCCGAACGGTGGCCCGCTGCGGTGCCGCATCGCGGGCGTCTGATGGGGCGTGGAAAATCGCGCTGTTGACGCAGTCTAAATTTAAATGGAGATGCGGCGTTGGCTAGCGAGAATATCAAATTGGGGTAAAGGGACGGATGGGACGTGCCGCTTGGTCCAGAATTTGCGCGCATGAGACTCTCGCCAGCGCCGTCGGTTTCTCGGGTGGTGATGGCCGGGAATGAAAAACGCCCGCCGTCCGAGGAGGGGACGAGGGCGTTGGGAAGGATCGGAACCTTGGGCGGCGGACTGGAGTTCAACCGGCGTTCACGGAGACGATCTGGACGTTCGTGAACGGCTGGCGATGTCCGCGACGCTTGCGGTAACCCTTGCGGCGGCGGAACTTCTGGATGATGATCTTCTTGGCGCGGTAGGTCTGGAGGATCTTGGCCACCACCCGGGCGCCCTCGACATGGGGGGCGCCGATGGTGGGGGCGCCGTCGCCAGCGAGCAGGAGGACCTTGTCGAAGACGACCTCGGTGCCGGGGTCGCCATCGTGACGGTCGATGCGGACCACGTCGCCTTCCTGGACGCGGAACTGGTGGCTGCCGTTTTCGAAGATGGCGTACATCGGGATTTTCACGTCTCTCCGCCCCGCGACGCCTGGCCCGCCGTGGTTGGCGAGGCGCGGTTCGGATTCGTCGGGGCTTCGGTTCACGCCGGTGGCCGGGATCGGGAACCTTCCCGATGCTTTGGGGCCGGGTTTCCTGGCGAAAAGGCGGATTATACCGGAGAACGAACCGCCGGGCCAGAGGCCTTTCCCGAAGCTCGCAGCGTGGTTGCCAGATCTGGCGGGGATGAAGAACGCGAGGCGTCGCGACTCCCAGGCCGCGACGCCGGCACGGGGTTCGCGGCGATTCCGAGAGACCCGGTTGGTGTCCCGGGTCGCGGGGCGTCGATGACGGTGGGCCGACATCGGGAAAACCGCCCCGAGGCGTCGGGGTGGGGCCTTGACCAAAACGACCGGACCGGGTTAGTCTTTGTAGGCGCTTGGGTCAAATCACCCGGGCCGGCGTAGGAGAGCAAGACAAGGAGCGGACGGGTGCATATCGAGATCACGACCCGCCACGGCAGTCTGGAGCCCGAGCAGCAGGACTACCTCAACGAGAAGGCCCAGAAACTGCTCAAATACTTCGGCCGGCTGATGGCGATCGAGGTGGAGGTCGACAAGCGCAAGAACGACTGGCTGGCGGAGATCTTCGTCTCGGCCGAGCACAAACACGACATTGTGGCCCGCGAGACGGCCGAGACCGTCGAGGCGGCGATGGACCGGTGTGTGCACAAGGTCGAGCAGCAACTTCGCCGGTACAAGGAGCGAATCCAGCATCACAAGGGGGATATCCCTCAGGGTGGGACCGGCCCGCAGGTGGGCCTCTCGCCGATGCCGGACGAACTTCCTGGTCCGCCCCCCTCGCCGGAGTGACCGGTTACCACCGGCTCCGGGTCCAGGCTTCTGGCCTGAGCCCCGGCGCAGGAACCCATCGCCCCCAGACAACCCCAAAACCCCGATCCGCAACCCCGCTCGCGGTGCTGTCTCGACCGCCGACCGGACTTCGGTGCCAGGGCCGGCTGCAACCGCCGGCCAGCCAAGGCCCCGACCCGAGTGGCCCCGCCGCGACCGGTCCCTGTCGGAGAGTTTCCGCTAGACCAGAAGGCAGCCGAGCGCGTGCCCGGAGCAGTCGAGACGAGACGGCGACGCGCGGACGGAGGACCGGATGAAGCTTTCGGATTTCGTGGTGCGCGAGGCGATCCTCGTCGATCTGCAAGCCACCGGCAAGGAAGACGCAATTCGCGAGATCGTGGGCAGCCTGGTTCAGGCCGGCAGCCTGGCTGAGGCCGACGCCGAGGGCGTCATCCGCGCGATCATGAACCGCGAGGAGCTTGGCTCGACCGGCATCGGCCAGGGCGTTGCGGTGCCACACACGCGGCACCCGAAGGTCGATAAACTCCTGGGCACCGTGGCCCTGTCGCGCAAGGGCGTCGATTTCGCCGCGCTGGATGGCGAGCCGGTGGATATCCTCTTCCTGCTGGTTTCGCCCCCGAACCAGCCGGGCGACCACCTCCGCGCCCTGGAGAACATCTCGAGACACTTGAAGGACGAACGGTTTGTCAACTTCCTGCGACAGGCGAAGACCCGGGCCGACGTCGAAGACCTGATCGACGAGGCCGACCAGGGGACGCACTGATCCGCGTGGTCCCGCGGCTGGCGAAGGCGGCGACCCGTCCCGCCCGCCCATCGGGACCTGATCCGCACCGGGATGGTCCCGGCACCCGACCCCCAGGCCGGGCGCGGCGGGCCGGCCCCGACCGGGTCAAGACTGTCTTGATTTGGAAGCCGAACCCGAACGGACGCGAGACGTAGCCAACCTAACGAGACACGATCCGATCCGCCCCCTCGACGTGATCCTCAATCCCCGGACGCTACGCCCGAGGCCGTGGGCCCCGCCCCGCGAGATGCCGCGGCCTCCCGCCCCCAGGTCGATTGAACCGCCGATGACCCACGAGCCCAACGTCGCCCGTCGCCAGGTCGAGATCACGAACCCGCTCGGCCTGCATCTGAGGCCGGCCGACAAGTTCGTGAAGTTGGCCAGTTCCTTCGCGGGCACGGACGTGAAGGTGCGCTACCAGGGCCAGGAGTTCAACGGCAAGAGCATCCTGGAGCTGGCCTTGCTGGCGGCCGAGTGCGGCACGAAGCTGGAACTGGAGGCCCGCGGCCCGCAGGCCGAGGCCGCTGTCTCGGCGCTGGCCGAGCTGGTGCTGGCGAAGTTCCACGAGGCCGAGGGGGATCCGGAGTCGGCTGGTTCGGGCGGGTCCGAGGACCCGGCCTCATGAGACCTCAGCCGGAAGCCCTCGCCTCGACGGACCCCCGCCCGGCCCCTCCCACCGCCGGCCGCCCGCGGTCTGGGCCCACGTTGGGACCTCCCGCCCCCGCCCCGCGTTTCCGTGACCGCAACCGAGAACCCGCCGTGCCCCGCCGCACCAAGTCTCCCCCACCGCCGCCGCCCGCTCCCCAGCCGATGCAGGTTCTGCGCGGGATCGCCGTCAGCCCTGGTGTGGCGATCGGCCCGGCCCTGGCGCTCGACCCCCGCGGCCTCTGCTTGCCCCCGCGTGGGATCCAGGCCAGCGCGGTCGCGGCGGAGCAGGCTCGCCTCGACGTCGCCCTCGCCGCTGCCAAGGCCCAGGCCGAGGCTGCCGAGGATGACGCCCGTCGCCGACTCGGTCCCGAATACGCCGCGATCCTGGCCGCGCACGCCCGGATGATCGACGACCCGACCCTTCGCGCCCAGGCCCGCGAGCGGATCGAACGCGACAAGGTCGCCGCCGAGCACGCCGTCTGTGAGTTCCTCGACGGCCTCGCCGCCCGGCTGGAAACCCTGGCCGACAGCCACCTCGCCGCCCGCGCCGCCGACGTCCGGGACGTCGAGTTGCAGATCCTCGACCGTCTCGTTGGCGACACTCAGCGTCCGGCCTCGGTGCTCGACCATCTTGCCGAGCCGAGCGTGGTCCTCGCCCGCGACCTGACGCCCAGCCAGACCGCCGGCCTCGATCCCCACCGCGTGCTCGGCTTCGCCACCGAAGCGGGCGGTCAGACCAGCCACACGGCGATCGTCGCCGCCGGTCTGGAGATCCCGGCGGTTGTCGGCCTCGGACCGTTCCTGACGGCCGCCCGACGCTGCCGCACCGCCATTCTTGACGGCGACGAAGGGCTGGTCATCCTCGACCCCGACGCCGCCACGCTCGAACGCTACCGCCAGACCTCCGCCGAGCGCGCGGCAAGGTTCGCCGATCTGGTCCGCCTGGCCGACCTGCCCGCCGAAACGCGCGACGGCACGCGGATCGAGCTGCTCGGCAACATCGAGTTCCCGGCCGAGGTCGAGGCCGGTCGTCGCCTGGGCGCGGCGGGCGTCGGCCTTTACCGGACTGAGTTCCTCTACCTCAACTCCGAGCGACCGCCGAGCGAGGAGGAGCAGTACGCGGCGTATTCGGCGGTTGTGAAGGCGATGAACGGTCGTCCGGTGACGATCCGGACGCTGGACATCGGGGCTGACAAACTGCTGTCGTACGCCGCGGAGCCTGGTGGTTCGTCCACGGTTCCGGTTGAGCCGAACCCATTCCTGGGCCTGCGGAGCCTCCGACTTTCCTTGCGAGAGCCGGCCCTATTCCGGACGCAACTCCGCGCGATCCTCCGTGCCGGGGCGCTGGGGCCGGTCCGGGTGATGTTTCCGCTGGTCACGACCCTCATCGAGTTTCGGCGGGCTCGCGACCTCATGGGCGAGGTCGCCCGGGAACTGGCCGCCGAAGGCGTGCCCGCCGCGGCAGGGCCGCTCGCCGGGGCGATGATCGAGGTACCGGCCGCGGCGTTGATGGCCGATAAGCTGGCCCGCGAGGTGGACTTCTTCTCCCTCGGCACGAACGACCTGACCCAGTACACGCTCGCCGCCGATCGTACCAACGAGGCCGTCGCCGGCCTTTATAATGCTGCCGACCCGGCCGTGCTCCGCCTGATCCGCATGGTGGTCGAGGCGGCCCGGCCGCGATCCTTGCCGGTGAACGTCTGCGGCTCGATGGGCGGCGACCCGCTCTTCGCCATGCTTCTGGTCGGCCTGGGCCTCCGCCAGCTGAGCATGCCGCCCCACCAACTCCCGGTCGTCCGCCGTGTTATCCGCTCCTTCGGCCTGCCCGCCGCCGAGGCCCTCGCCGCCGAGGCCCTGGAGCTGGAAACGGCCGAGGAGGTCCTCGCCGTCCTCCGCGCCGCACTCCAGCGGGTCCTACCGGACTGGCCCCGCTTCCAGCCGACCACGGAGACTCCTTGATCCGCTTGATCTGGCCCCGCTCTTCGCCCGTGACCCTGAACCACCGACCCTGGACCATCGACCGTTCATTCTCCTTCAACCTGGACCACCTGATCCACGTGTCTCGCTGCTGACCAGGACAACCGGGCTGCCAGGCCCGCTGACCCCAGACAATGCCGAACGACCGAGCCCGGGCCGACCGCCCGGGACCGAACATGCGGAACCACTAACTCCCCCGAAACATCAAACGGACACGACTCGCCGCCTCCACGCCGCGCAACCCATTCCTTTGACGGCGGCCGCGACGGCCGGCGGGTCGCAGAGGGCCCACGAGGGGCTCGGACCTTTGCCGACGATGGGTGCGACCACCAAGGTGCGACTGCGATTCGCCAAAGAGGGCGACCTGCGCCTGGTCAGCCATCACGACCTGATGCGCTGCCTGGAGCGGACCCTCCGCCGCGCCGAATTGCCGATGGCCCGCAGCCAGGGGTTCAACCCGCGGCCGAAGGTCGTCTTCGCCCTGGCGATGGGCCTGGGCATCGAGGGCCGCCGCGAGGTGGTCGAACTGGAGCTTTCCGAGCCGCTGGACCCTTCCGAGGTGCTCCGCCGGTTGCAAGCCTGGGCCCCGTCCGGCTTCACGTTTTTCGAGGCCGAGGCCGTCGGGCCCGGCCGACCGGCCGCGCCCGTGGCGGTCCGCTATCGACTGCCGGTCCCGTCCGAGCGGCGGGAAACGGCCCGAGCCGACTTGGCGAGCTTCCTGGCCGCCGAACACCGGCCTTACCTGCGTCGCCGGCCCAACCGCACCGTCGAGCTGGACCTGCGACCCTTCGTGCTCGGGGCCGAGATCGACCCCGAGGGCTGGCTCTCGTTCCGCATGAAGATCGAATCGTCCGGCTCCGCACGCCCCGAGGAAGTACTCGAGGCGCTGGGCCTGCGCGACCTGCTCGACGCCGGCGCCGTGCTCGTCCGCGAGGACATCGAGCTGGCTGACCGCGTCGCGAAGGCCACCAGCCACTGCGAGAGCCGTCCCGATCTTCCCGACGACTGACCCGATTCAACGGCCCTGGTGGACGCGACTCGAACCGAACCCAATCGAACCGATCGCCCCGGGCCACTACAACCGAAAGATCCCCCGCATGAAGAAAGAAATGCTCATCAACGTCCTCCAGCCGGAGGAATGCCGGATCGCGATCGTCGAGGACGGCATTCTGGAGGAGCTTTACGTCGAGCGGACCAGCCACGAGAGTTACACCGGCAATATTTATCTCGGCAAGATCGTCAACATCGAGTCGGCCATCCAGGCGGCCTTCGTCGATTTCTCAGTCGGTCGCAACGGCTTCCTCCACGTCTCCGACGTCGAGCCGCAATACTACCGCCGCCTGCTCGACGACGACGCCGAGTTGCCCACCCGCGATCGCGGTCGGGAACCCCGACGCGACCGCGACAAGGACCGGGATCGCCCCCGTTCCCGCAATCGCGACGAGTCGCGTCCCACCCCCTCGGGACCCCGTGCCGAGCGACCCGGCCGCGGCCCGTCGTCGCCTCCGCAACTCGAAGATCACTCTGGCGATCGCGGAGCTGAGGACGAGCCTGAGGGCGGACGCGGACATGGCTGGGAGTTCGACTGGGATCGCGACGTCGACCGCCCCGATCGCTCCGAGAAGCCCCGGCGCGACCGATCGATCCGCCGCTTCGGTGAAGGTCTGACCGACGAGATTGAGGAACCCAAGACGGTCTCCCCGGAGCCGAGCCCATCGCCCGCGCCGGAAACTCAACGCGAAGAACCCGCCCGGAGTGAGCCCGACCGCGAGCGTGGTCGCGGTCGCGACCGCGACGAGGTGCCTCCCGGCTGGTACGACCCGATCCCCAGTGCCCCGGCTTCCTACGCCCGTCGCGGCGAGCCCGAGCGACCGCTCGACGAGCCGGAGCCTCGGGGCCGCTCCGGCGCCCCCCAGGCCGGCTTCGACCCCGAAACGTTCCTGCCACCGAGCCGCACCCAACGCGGGCGCCGGCCCGCCGGCTTTGAGGAGGAACCGGAACGCTCGCGGATGGCCCCGGAAGCCGAATCTCCATCCGAATCCAGCACCGGATCGGAACCCGAGGCCGCCCCCGAGCGGGAGAGCGCGGACGTGGTCGGGGACGCGGCCGGGGCCGCACATCACGCAAGGCCGCTGCCGCCGAGGCGCCGACTGAGCCGGCCACCGGCTTCGCGGCCGGACTCCAGCCCGAGATCGAGACCGAGGTCGAGAGCAACCCGCCGACCGAATCCGACGACCTCGGCGAGGCCGGACCCCCGCGCCGTCGCGGTCGCGAAGCCATCCGCGCTCGTGGCGGCGACCGCCCGGCCGGCCGGCCTCGCGATCGGGAACGGGACCGCGAGCCGGTCGTTGAGGCGGGCTTCGAGCCCTCCGAGGCCGCCCGACCCGAGCCAGGTCGCGAACGGGAACGCGATCGCGAGCGACCCGCTGCCCGAGGACGCGACCGCGACCGTGATCGTGAACGACCCGTCGAGGGCGAGCCGACCCGGGAACGCGACCGTGAACGGCCCACGCCCCACGACCGAGCCGGCGAACCCGGCTACGTGCCCCGTCGCGAGCGATCCCGCGCCGAGCCGCCGCCGCTCGACGCCGAGGCACCGACCGCCCTGGGCTGGTCGTCCGAGGAGTCCGAGACAGTTCCCCAGCCCGAGCCGCTCGATATCGAGGCCGCGACCGAGCTGATCAGCGACGAGGAGTCGGCCCGTCTGCTCGACGCCAACCAGGAGGGCCGTCGCCGTCGCCGCCGCCGCCGTCGCCGTCGCCGCGAGCCCGAGGAGGCGACCGCCGGAGCCGCCGAGACCGACGAGGCAACCGACTTCGACGAGGAGTCCCTCGATCTCGAGGCTGATGAGGAGGCTGATGAGGTCGAGGAGATCGAGGCCGAAGCCCGACGGCCCCGCGGCCGTCGAGGCCCCCACGGCGCCCCCGCCTTCGACGAGCAGGACGAGGCTGAGGACGAGTTTGAGGAGGATGAGACCGACGACGTCCTGCTCGACACCGCCCGTACGCCTCGGCCGCCGACGACCAGATCGAGCCCGAGCTCGAAGAGGAAATCCGCCGCGAGATCGAGGAGATCTACGAGCTGGAACGCGAGATGGGCCTCCGCGGCACCACTGAGGCCCGTCCCCGACGCGGCGACGCCGGCCGGGTCCGAGGCCGCGGCCAGATCAAGCCGCCCATCCAGGAGATCTTCCGGCGCGGCGATCAGGTGCTTGTGCAGGTGATCAAGGAGTCGATCGGCACCAAAGGGCCGACCCTCTCGACCTACATCAGCATCCCAGGCCGCTACCTCGTGCTCATGCCGGGACTGAACCGCGTCGGCGTCTCCCGCAAGATCGCCGACGAGACCCAGCGCCGCCGCCTCCGCGAGATCATGCTCGCCCTCGATCCCCCCAAGGGCCTCGGCTTCATCGTCCGGACGGCCGGCCTCGACCGCTCCAAGCGCGAGCTGGCCAAGGATCTCGCGTACCTCCTGCGGCTCTGGAAGGTCATCCTCCGCCGTATCAAGAAGGCCAAGGCCCCGTCGCCGATCTATCAAGAATCGGACATGATCATCCGGACGATCCGGGATATCTTCAACCCCGAGATCGACACCATCTGGATCGACGAGCCCCATGCCTTCGAACGGGCGCAGGAGTTCCTCAAGGTCGTCATGCCGAAGTATGTGCACAAGCTCAGGTTCTACGATGAGCGCGTGCCGTTGTTCCACAAGTACGGCCTTGAAGAAGAGATCACCAAGATCCAGCGCCGGCGGGTGGATCTGGTCGGCGGCGGCTCGATCGTGATCGACCCGACCGAGGCCCTGGTGGCGATTGACGTCAACAGCGGCAACTTCCGGGTCGAGGACGACGCCGAGCGCACCGCCTACGAGATGAACCTCCGCGCCGCTCGCGAGATCGCCCGGCAGCTCCGGCTTCGCGACCTCGGCGGCGTGATCGTCAACGACTTCATCGACATGCGCGACGAGCGACACCGCCGTGGCGTCGAGCGGGCCTTGCGTGAGGCCGTGAAGCGGGACCGTGCCCGCACGAAGATTCTCCGGATGAGCCAGTTCGGCATCGTCGAGATGACCCGCCAGCGCATCCGGCCGAGTCTGAAGCGCTCGATCTACGAAGACTGCACGCACTGCACCGGCGCCGGCGTCGTCAAGACGGCCGAGAGCATGTCGATCGACGTCATGCGCCTGCTGGCTCTGGCCGCCCACCGCAGCGAGATCCGCCGCGTGAACCTGACCGTGGCGGCGCCAGTGGCCGCGTATCTCAACAACCGCAAGCGTCGCGAGATCGCTCGGATCGAGGAAGAAGCCGGGCTCGTTGTCCACATCCGCCACGAGGGCGACGTGCCTGCCGAGCACCTCCAGATCGACTGCTTCGACGCTGCCAACATCGAGGTCCGCTTCATGCCCGCCGTCCCGGTGCCCCCGCCGCGCCGGGGACGTTGACCGCGGCGGAGGGTGGCGATTCTCCTGTCGAGCCCCGGGAACGTGGGAAGCGTTCCCGGGGCTTCGCTCATCGCAGGAACCAGGGCCTCGCGAACGGGTCGGTTGCGAAGAACTGCGCCATCACGATGGCCGCCTTGAGGCTTCCTGAGGCCGAAGGATGCACGCCGTCGGCCTGGAAGTCGCTGCGCTCATAGGAGAGCCCGCTGGAAGAGGGATTCGGCCCGTCGGCCCAGTAGTACGGTCCCCAGAGGAGCACCGGCGACCGCACCCGGCCGCGGTTCGGATCGTCGTTCAAGGCCGGGTCGCCCGCCATCTGCCGCTGGATCGCCAGCCGCACGCCGAAGGCACTCTCATAAGCATGCGGTTCCGGATCGGTGCCCTGCGGGCCGTAACCGCCGTAGGTCCGCGATGAGACGAAGGCCAGCCGTGCGTTGGGGAAGATCGCGTGCAACCGCTGCAGCACCCGGGCCAGGTCTCCAGAATACTGGACGATCCGGTCGCTGAAGCCGCCGTAGCGCCAGGCGTAAATCTCGGCCAGGTTGATGAAGAGAACCTGCACCTGCCTCGGCGAGACGCCCGCGCCGCGGAGTCGCTGCAGCGCGACGCGGAAGGGACCGGGCTGAGACGCCCAGGTCTGAAGCACCTGGCCGTCCTGAGCCCCGTTGACCAGCGTCAGCGATGGCGAGCGATCCGGCAACATGGCGGCAACCCGCTCGAAGGTCGAGAAGATCAACGAGGTCGTGGATTGCCCGATCGACAGCATGACGACACGGCCCCCCGGACTCGGCCGTCCAGCCTGGTTCAGCGGTCGGATCAGCGACACGGCGTTTGTCGCGGCCAGTGCCTGCGATGGCGGAGGGACGTTCGACCCGCCGCCGTAGAGGCCGCCGATCTGGCCTTGATAGGTCCCCGTACCCAGGTCGGTCAGTGGCACCGTCCCCGCCCCGATCAAACGCACCAGCGCCGACGGAGCCCCGGCCTGACCCACGCTGAGCAGGCAACGCGCCTCGACCGTCTCGCAACGCGGCCGGAACCGTCGCCGGTGGGCTCGACGCGCCGGGTCGTGGGGCAGGAATCGCCGGGTTGGAATCATCGGGGCTACTCCGGGTGCGGGGGGATCGGTGGGCGCTCGGCTCCGAGGCGTCGCCAACTCGCGACGGTGGCGTGGGGTCAAACCCACGGGCCGGACACCCTGAAAGCTACAAGGTGGTAGGATCGTGTCAAATCCGGCGGGGCCTGCGGACGGCGGGCGGTGTGCCAATCAAACCGATAGAGCCTCCGGGCCGGGCCGTTGGTGAGGCGTCCGGTCGGAGCGGTCGCGGAAGAACGGGGTGCCGTCTTGATGTGAGGGCCGTCGCTCGGGCAAGATATTGGAGCGCGCGGGTGGTCGTGCAAGCCGGCTGGCCCCAGGGGCGGATCGGATCGGACCCTCAGGGTTGGATCGTCTCGCCGTTGCAGAACAGGGCGCGGCTCTTTGGAATCGTTCGGCCGGAGGTGCGGCGTCCGGCTGGCCTGGAGGCAGGGATCGGATGAATCAGGACCCGATCCAACGCGCGGACGAAGGCCCGGACTCGATCGAGGCAGGCGATCGCCTGCCGGGTCGCGATCTGGTCCTCTACGACTCCCGCGTGGCCCAGCATCGTGAGCTGGCGATGCTCGGACACGGAGCGAGCGGGGCCGATCCGCTCGACCAATGGCGGGGCCGTCGCCTCGGCATGAGTGAGGAGGCGCGTGCGGAGTCGGAGCGGCTGGGGCGGTGGGTCAACCGCCTGAGCGGGTTCATCCGTGCCTGCGGCGCGGTCTCGATCGTTCTGGGGCTGGCCTCGGCGGCGTTCCTCTGGCCGCGAGTCCGGCTGACCGGCCTGGCCGTCTTCGGTGGCCTGGGGATCGGTGTCGGCCTGCTTGGCCTGGGCCTCCGTCCGTTCCATCGCGGCTGGCTCCGACAGCTGGCGGACGAGCCCCGCGGGTTGCGCCGGCTGTACCGGACGAAGGCCCACCGATGCCGCGTCGGTCTGGGAGTCTGCGGCATCCTGCTGGGTGCCGGCCTCCTGATCGGCTCACCCCGGCCACCCGCGCCGGGCGTCAGCGCCGGTGTGAGCCGCGTCGGCGCGGCGACGGCGTCGACGTCGGCTCGCCGTCGCCAGCTGGAGGTCGCCTCGGGCGAGAGCTACCGCCACGGAGACCTGAGCCTCCGCGTCGCGTCAAGCCGGCTTCGACGGCGGGACGGGTCCGGGCTGAACCTGGAACTGCTGCTGGAGTTACGCAACATCAGCAAGGCCCGTAAGCTCGACGTCGATCGCATCCACGACCTCGAGTTGCCCCTCTCGCGTTGCTACCTCTGGGACAGCCTGGGGAACGACTATAACCGCCTGGAACGGCCCGTCCTCGATCTGACGTCCGGCCGCGACGCCCTCCCGGCCCTCTATCCGGAGGAGAGTTTGCGCGTGCGCCTGGTTTTCGAGCGTCCCGTCCGCCGTGCGCGGCAGCTCCTCTTGCTGATTCCTCCCGGCAGCTTCGACCTGCCCGAAGCCGTCCTCTTCCAGATCGACGCGGCGCAACTCGCCACGGCCGAGCCGCGCTGAGCGACTCTCCGGGAAAGGTCCGGCACGCTCTCGCCCCGGCGCTCCCAGGCGACTTCCTCGGGACACGGTCCGCCGTCAGGGAACGCATTTTTTAACTGCCCGCCGACGCTCGGGACGGCACAGGGACGCGCTGACGACGCGCCCAGGACGCCTGAGGAACGGTCGGAGGACGCCGGGGCGACGCTGGCCACGGTGTCACTGCTCTGATTGTAAGTTCCAGACTCCCTAATAATTAAAAATCGATTTTGCCCATTTTGAAGTTCGTTCGGCGATTGAGACGCGCCGGAGCGTCGCCACGAAGGGCGAGGATCGGGGCGCTCGGAAGTCCACCGGATTGCCAAGGAGCTAGCGTTAATTATAGCACAAATTTGGGACGCCGGCCTGGATCGTCTTGTGGGCGGGACGATCCGGGGCTCACCGTCGCGGAGGCTCCGGGCCGCGTGGGCCGGCGTCGCGGGGCGTCGCTCCGTTCGTCGAGGGACTCAGACGAACAAGGGCATCGGGGCCGGATTGCCCAGGATCTCTTCGACGGACCTCTGGACGACGGCGACCAACGTCTCCACCATGAGTTCCCCGGGTTCGTCGTCGCCAAACTCGGCGCAGAAGCGGTGGATCACCTGGAGCCGGACGGCGTTTTCATTCAAGCCCTCGTCGCGGAGTTTCCGGGCGGCAAGCCGGGCGCCGCATGCCGTCGCCTGGAGCAATTCGGTCGCGGTCCCACGCTCCACGATCGGGGAGGAAGGCGTATTCACGGTAGTCTCCAGCAATGAGCGATCGTGATGAATTCCTGAGATACCGGCCATGGTGCGTCTCACTTCACGCCGCTTTCCGAGATAGTCCAGAGCCCCGGACTTACGGCTTCGTCGCCTTTTTTCTGATCTACCCCGATCTCCCGGGAGCCTCGAACTTGCGACGGAATTGCTCGCTCCGTGCGGCCACTCCAGAGGTGCTAATGAGAAAGGAACGGAGAAATGGCCAAAAACAATACGGAATTACGAAAAGGAAATTGTCACGATGTTGACGAAAAGCAACATCGATTCGCAGCGAGCGGGTGAGATACGGTCGTCTGGCTTCTTGTCGGGAAGCGACTCCGCCAGAATCGGGGACTTTCGGTGGGTGCTCGGTGAGCACCAAAGTTTTGCCAATTCCCAACTTGGTGCTCATCGAGCACTCAGTCAGAGTCTTATTGTGGGCGGCATTATGCATCCATGATATGGTCCTTGTTGGCTGAAGAGGAATCGTAATCGTTCCGCCGAATCCGGTGATGGCCCCCAGTGTCGGGTGCGTCGTCGACGACGCGACGCGCCCGACACTGGGGGCCATCCGCCCTGCGATCGACGGAATAATTACGAGGAATCCAGGTCGTGGACGGAACTGCGCCCAACAAGGGACCGCCGCCGCTTCTCGCTCAGTCGGCGAGGAGGAGCCTGACGGGCCGTGTCTCACGTCGGGAAGCCGGAGGCGGACGGACGCCGAGGCGGGGCGGCGCGGGGGTTTCGGGGCTGCGGACGTTGCCGTATGCTTGGGGCCGGAGTGAGGTAGGACGGCTCGGGCTGGTTTTCCGAACTGGCGATACGGGGAGTCATTGCGCCGTGTGGATCCAGAATTACGACCCTCTGGGCAACTGGCCGCTCTCGACCCTGGTAGCGGCCGTGCCGGTGCTGGTGTTGCTGGGCCTGCTGGCGTCGGGCAAGGCGACGGCCTGGCAGGCGGCGCTGGCGGGATTCCTGGCGGCGGCCCTGGTGGCGGCGGTGGGGGTGTTCCGGATGCCGATGGACCTGGCCCTGGGGGCGGCGGGCTTCGGAGTCGTCTTCGCGTTCTTCCGGATCATCTGGCTGATCGTGGCGGCGGTTTTCCTCTATGACCTGGCGGTGGTGACGGGCCAGTTCGACGTGATGAAAGCCTCGATCGCGCGGCTCTCAGGCGACCGGCGGTTGCAGGCGGTCCTGGTGGCCTTCTCGTTCGGGGCGTTCGTGGAAGGGGCGGCGGGCTTTGGGGCGCCGGTGGCGATCTCGGCGGCCTTCCTGGTGGGCCTGGGCTTCCAGCCGTTCCAGGCGGCGGTGCTCTGCCTGATCGCCAACACGGCGCCGGTGGCCTGGGGAGCGATCGGCACGCCGATCCGGACCCTGGCGGCGGTCACTGATCTGAACGTCGAGGCCCTGAGCGCCACGACGGGGCGGATCTTGCCGATCCTGTCCTTGATCGTGCCGTTCTGGCTGGTCTGGGCGATGGTTGGGTGGCGGGCGATGGTGCCGGTGGCGCCCGCCTTGCTGGTGATCGGCGGGACGTTCGCGGGGACGCAGTACGTGTGGTCGAACTTCGTCGGCTTCGAGCTGGTGGACATCACCTCGTCGGTGGCGAGCCTGGCGGCGGGGGTGATCCTGCTGAAGTACTGGAAGCCGAAGGAGGAATGGCGGTTCCCTGAGGAGCGGGAGGCGTCGCCGGTCGTGTCGGGGGAGCCGGCGGCGGGAACGGTGGGCGAACTGACGCCTGGGAAGGTGGCGAAGGCGTGGATGCCGTTCGCCTTGCTGACCGTCTCGGTCCTGATCTGGGGCATCCCGCCGATCCGCGCCGCGATGGATCGCCACACGACCTGGAGCCCGCCGATGCCGGGCCTCTACGCCGCCGCCGAGTCGGCGCCTGGTGAGAAGCCGTACACCTCGCGCGTGGCCAAGGGGGCGGCGATCACCGGCCACGCCGAGCCCGACCCGAAGAAGGATCTGGAAAAGGTCGAGCTGGACATCGTGCCGGTCTCCAGCACGGGCACGGCGATCTTCCTGGCGGCGGTCGTCGGCGGCCTGCTGCTGGGGGTTGGGCCGTGGGGACTCGTGACCACCCTGGGCAAGACGACCTGGCGGCTCCGGTCGGCGATCGTGGCGATCCTGTGCATGCTGGCGCTGGGGTACGTCACGAAGTTCTCGGGGATGGATGCGGTGCTCGGCCTGGCGTTCACGCGGACGGGTCCCTGGCTCTACCCGATCTTCGGCACGCTCCTGGGCTGGCTCGGCGTGGCCCTGACGGGCTCAGACACCTCCAGCAACGTCCTCTTCGGCAACCTCCAGAAGATCACGGCGTCGAAGCTTGGCCTGAGCCCCATCCTGATGGCCTCGGCCAACTCGGCGGGGGGGGTGATGGGCAAGATGATCGATGCGCAGTCGATCGTCGTCGCTGCCGCGGCGACGGGGGAGGGGGGCAAGGAGGGCGAGATCCTCCGCGCCGTGATCTGGCACAGCCTGGCGTTGGCGATGCTGGTCGGCGCGATCGTCTGGGGCTATGCCCACATCTGGCCGTCGGCGGTGCCGGGCCGGTGTCGCCGTGAGGGATTCGGGGGGCGTTCCCTGGGGCCATCCCAGAACTCCTTCGTGTGGGACAGCCGCCCCCGGCGGTTTCGACGGCGGACCGCCGGGGGCGGCGGTCCCACACGGGAGCGAAACTCTGAAGTCGTTCCTGGACGCCTCCTCCGGTTGGCGATCGTCAGGAATCGGGCAGGATTCTCCGGGCCCAGGGGACGATCTGTTCGCAGAGGGCGGAGAGCCCATCGGGTCGGGGGCCGTCGCCGAAGCGTCGCCACCAGTTGAAGACCGAGAGGCCGACCGGCTCGCCGGTCTCGGCGTGCCTGAGCAAGCGGGCGCCTTCCTTGTCGGTTTCGCCGGTCGTGGGGGCGTCGCGGTGGGACTCCAGGTGCAGGTAGAGCACATCATCGAGCATGTCGTACTGGAACCAGCAGGTCTCTTCGATCATCCCCTCGATGGTCTCGACGGTGACGGTCATGAGCGGACTCCTGAGGCGTCGATCCTGGGGGCGCGGGGAAGGGCGCCGTTGACTCTGCCATGAGAACACCCCGCCGGCCTCGTTGTCGAGACGGGCGGGGTGAACTTCATCGCGAAGGGCCGGCCCAGGTTCGGGCGTACTCCGAGGGGGCCGGCAGGGCGGTGCGGTGGGGCCTCCAGTCGGCCTGGGGGCCGCCTGGCCCGACCGCTCAGCTCTGGCTGCGGCCGTGGGTGAACTCGCTTTCGATCAGGCTGGCGCGACCATCCCCGGCGTCGGGGGCTTCGCGGGACAACCGGCCCTCGGGGGCCTCGCGGTTCTGGTCGCCCCGATCGGGGGCCTCGGCCCGGCGACTCAGACGGGCGGGCCGGGGAAGGGGTGGACGTGGCTGTCTTCTTCGGACGCTGGGTGCGGAAGGCGATCGACATGGGACACCTCCCCGCGCGACGCGGGTTGAGCCGGGGAAGGGGCCGGGGGGACCGGGCTCGACCCAAGGGGTCGCCCCTTCCCGCAGCCGGCCGTTTCCTCGCGACCGGCCGCGCACCCGCCCTACCTCGGGCGGGCGTTGAGTCTCCTCGTCGCGACCGGGCCGAGCCCGGCTCGCGGGCCGACATCGGCGCTCTCAGGGATCTCATCTAGCAGTCTAGCCTGCGCCTCTGGTCCGCGGCTAGCGGGGATTCCAAAAAGTGCGGATTTCGTGGAACCTGGACGGTTGTTCGACGGAGATTCTCCATGCGGATCGGCATCCTGTCCGACACCCACGACCACCGCAAGCGGACCGCCCGCGCCGTCGAGCGGCTCGTGGCCGAGGGGGCCGAGGTTCTCATCCATTGCGGCGACCTGACCGGACCGGAGATCGTCTATGAGTGTGCCCCCTTGCCGAGCTATTTCGTCTTTGGCAACAACGACTTCGAGGAGGAGTCGCTCCGCTTCGCGATGGGCGTCGATCGGCGGCGTCTGCCTCGGCTGGGCCGGCCTGATCGAACTGGCCGGCAAGCGGATCGCGGTCGCCCACGGCGACCTGCTCCGGTGAGGTCCGCCGCCTGGTCGCCGCCCGGCCCGACTACCTGCTCTACGGTCACTCCCACATCGCCGACGACCGCCGCGACGGCCCGACCCGCTGGATCAACCCCGGCGCCCTGCACCGCGCGGCCGAACACACCGTCGCGTTGCTGGATCTCAACACCGACGCGTTGCAATTTCTGAAGATCGGTTGAATCGCGGCAACGCCCGTTCCTCGAAATCGGCAGGACCCCTATAATCCCGACGGCTATCGCCGCGGGGCGAACGGCCCGAGCGATCCGGCCGCAGCAGGGAGGTGCGAGCATGCGACTCTGCCTGGTCGAAGACAATGCGGTGGTCAACCTCGAACCGCTGACCCTGACCCGACCGGCCTACGACCTGTTGCTCGGCCAGACCTCGCTCGGGTCGAAGCTGGCGCGGGCCTTCGGCGTCGGAGCCCGGCCCGGCCCGACGCGGCGGCCATGATCCGGCCGTACCTGGCCGCCGTATCCAGCGAGAACGCGACCCGCACACCACGCTCAACGAGCCCGACTGGCTGGCCCGCGGCCCGGTCGTGATCGCCAACGCCCGCTGGGTCCCCCCGCCCGACTTCGAGCCGCCGGCCCTGGGGGCCCCCTGGCTCGGGCTCTGCGAGGGCCGGCCCGCCTGTGCCCTGGTCGGCCCCGACCGCGCCGTCGGCCTGGAGCCGGGGGCTGCCGACGCCTGGTTCGAGGCTCTACTCGCCGACCCGACCGTCGATCGCCTCGACCTCGGCGGCGCGTGGATCACCTGGCCCTGGGACCTCGTTGCCCTCAACAACGACCACCTCGAACGCGACTTCCGCCAGTCGCGGCAAGGTCGGCGTGAGCAACCGCCATCTGGCCACGCTCGCCCTGGTCGGCCCGGCCGAGCGCCTGTTCCTCCACGAGACGGCCCGGATCGACCCGTACACCGTCTTCGACACGACAAACGGCTCGATCACCGTCGGCCCCGGCGCCTGGGTGCAGCCATTCACGCGGCTGGAAGGGCCTTGCTCGATTGGCCCGAAGACGCAGCTCTTCCGCGCCAATCTGCGCGGCGGCGTCACCATCGGCCCCAACTGCCGGATCGGCGGCGAGGTCGAGGCGACGATCATCCACGGCTTCTCGAACAAGTATCACGAAGGGTTTCTCGGCCACGCCTACGTCGGCGAGTGGGTCAACCTCGGCGCGATCACCTCCAACAGCGATCTCCGCAACGATTACGGCGAGGTCCACGTCCCCCTGCACGGCGACCCGATCGCCACCGGCATGGCCAAGGTCGGCAGCTTCATCGCCGATCACAGCCGGACGGGACTCGGCAGCATGCTGAACACCGGCACGTCGATCGGCGTGATGTGCAACGTCCTGCCCGCCGGACCGCTGTTGCCGAAACACGTCCCCAGCTTCGCCGCTGTGCTTTACGGCCGGGTGGCCCCCGGCTTCCCGCTGGAGCAGATGTTCGCCACGGCCCGGATCGTCAAGGGGCGACGCGATCAGGAGTTCACCCCCGTCGAGGAGCAATTCTACCTCGACCTCTACGAGCGCACCCGCTTCGAGCGCGAACGCGCCTTCCAGCGCGCCGAGGACCGTCGCGAGGACCGCTGGCCCCTGGCGGCGCGGGGGCGTTGATGTCGTCGGCCTCGCCGCCCGATTCCCGGCGACGGCGACTCCGGGTTGCGGAGATTCTCGGCTGGCTTTTCGTCGCCGCGTTGCTCGGCGGCGCGATCGGATTCGCGGTCGATGCCGGCCGGAGATCGCGGCAGTTTAACCGCTGGGTCGCCGACGTGCCGACGAACTTCGCGGTCGATCTCTCGAAACCGGGCCGCACGACGGCGACGTTCCGTCAAACGTGCGACATCTCGCATTCGGAAGTCCTCTTGCTGCGGGTCGAGACAGATGTATCGAAGACGGGCGATCCCGCGGAGTTACTGGACGGCCTGGCCGGTCGGATCGCGATCGTCGATCGATCCGGCCGGGAAGTCTTCGGCGAAGTCCTCGAAGATCAGCCCACTTACGAGCCCCAGCCGGCGGGGTTCATCGGCTTGACCCGCTTCCATCCGTTCCCGGTCGGCGACTACACGATCAGGCTGGACGTCCGCCACGGTGCCCCCGCGCTCGCGGGTCGGCGGCAGACGCTCCTGGCCCGGTACGAATTCTGCGGGATCGAGCAGATGCCGGTTCTGGCCTCGGAGTTCTTCGCGCTGGTGACGGCCGTCCCGGGCTTGATCCTGGCGACGGTCCTGATCTTTCAAAGGGTGCGACGGTCCCGATCCTCGGTGCCGGTCGGTTCTTGATCTTCGGTTGCGGCGGACCGAACCGCGAGATCGCCTGGACTGTCTTGCCGACGTGCTTATGATGCTCTGGGGCGATCCAGACGGCCGGGGAAGCCGGGTTCCGCCCGCGACGGGGCCTCGGATCGAACTGTAAAGGCGAACACCACGATGTCGGACGATGGGCCTACGCGTCGGGACCCCGGCGCGTATTTCTTTTTGCTTGCGATGGTCCTGATCGGCTCCAGCACGGCGACGGCCGCCAAGTTCGCCGTCCGCGAGTTGCCGGTCGAACTGCTGCCGCTGGCCCGCTTCGGCGGTGCGGGCCTGGCGTTGCTGCCCGTCGTCTGGGGCCGGGGGGCGTTGATAAGGATGATCCGGCACGACGGCCCGCGCTTGCTGGCCGCCGCGGCGCTCTGCGTGCCGGTCAACCAGATGTTCTTCCTCCACGGCACGAAGCTGTCGCCGACGACCCACGTCGGCCTGATCTACGCACTGTGCCCCCTGGTCGTGCTCGGTCTGGCGACCGTGCTGCGGCAGGAGCGGCCGGTGAAGGGGCGGCTGGTGGGCGTGGCCGTGAGCGTCGCGGGCGCGGCGATCATCGCGCTGGGGAACCTGTGGAAGCCGACCGCACAGGGGTCTGACGGCCTGATGGGGGACCTGTTGCTGGTTGGGGCCGTCGGATCGTGGGGAGCGTATCTGACGGTGAACAAGCCGCTGGTGGCGCGCCACGGGCGCTCGCGGTGCTGGCGGGGACGTTTCTCGTCGGCACGGTCCTGTTCCTGCCCGTGGCGGTGATGTCGGCCTGGTCGTGGCCGTCGCGGCTGGCGGCGGCCTCGCCGACGGCGTGGGTGGGCCTGGTTTACCTGATGCTGATCGTCTCGGTCTTCGGTCTCGCCTGTCAGAACCAGGCGCTGCGACGTCTCGACGCCAGCCAGGTTGCCACGGTCGGCAACGCCGCGCCGGTCTTGACCGTGCTCTGGGGGGTCTGGCTGCTCGGCGAGCCTCTGACGCCGACCCTGATCGGCGGCGGCTTGCTCACGCTGGCCGGCATCGTCTGGGCGAGCCGGAAGCCGTCGACCGTGAAGCCGGCGATCGACGCCCGCGCGAGCCTGGCAGACGAGGCCGATTTCCGGTCCAAGCCGGCGCCGGCCTGCCTGAGCTCGCGGGTCTGAGCCGAGAGCCGACGGGTCGTCGCCGACGCGACGGGTCCTTGCCCCGGCCGGTCGGGTGGGGTATCCTCGCCCGCGCCGGCATGGAGGGAGAGGATCCGGGCCGTCGCGAGGCTGACCTGGGCCTCGGGCTCCGCGTCCCAGCGAGGTGGCTGCAATGGAGGAGAACCGCGGGGGACTGGCCGTTTACGTCACCAGCCACGGCTTCGGGCACCTCAACCGCACGGTCGCCGTGCTCAACCGACTGCCGACCACCGTCCCACTGGTCATCCGCTGCAAGGCCGACCTTTTCAATCACTGGCGCGAGCGATTGCGACGCCCGGCCCGGTTCGAGCCGCACGTCAGCGACGCCGGCGCCTTGAACCCACCCGGCAACAGCGCCGCAACCGATGCCGCCGCCACGCTCGAACTGGCCGCTCGCGTCCACGCCGAGGCGATGAGCCGGCTCGACGACGACGCTCGCCGACTCCGCGACGAGGGCACGGCGGCCGTGCTCTGTGACTGCCCCGCCGTGCCGCTCGTCGCCGCTCGACGCGCCGGCGTGCCCGGCTTCCTCCTGGGCAACTTCACCTGGGCCGACATCTACGAGCCGTTCGCCCGCAAGCTCGGCGGCGCCGCGACCGGCTTCGTGGCCGACCTGCGACGCGCCTACCGCCAGGCGGCCGTCGTCTTCCGCTGCGAGCCCGCGCTGCGGATGGCCGGCACGGCCGCCACAGTCGAAACCGTGGGTTTGGTTGTCAGCCCCGGCCACGACCGTCGCACCGAGCTGCGGAAGTTCCTCGGGCTTTCGACTCGCGAACGGATCGTTTACTGGTACATCGGTCGCTATGGCCAGCACAATCTCGGCTGGGATCGGCTGGCGAAGTTGAAGGCGAAGGGGGTCCACTTCGTCGGCTTCCACCCGCCGCCGGCCGGCGTGGGGCCGATCGAGAACCTGCACGTCATCCCCGCCGATTCCTGGACCGGCGCCGACCTGTCCGCCTCGGCCGACGCCATCGTCGCCAAGGCCGGATACGGCACCGCCAGCGAGGCGATGGTCGCCGGCACCCCCTTGATCTACCCGCCCCGCGTCGGCTTCGCCGAGCACCGCGCCCTCGACCGTGCCCTGCGATCCTGGGGCGGCGGCCTGCCCGCCTCGGCCCGCGCCTTCGCCGAGTTCCGGCTCGAACCCCTGCTCGATCGCGCCTTCGCCCTCAAGCCCGGCACGCCCCCGTTCCCCGCCGACGGCGCCGCCCGCGTCGCCGAACGACTCGCCCGGAGTTGCTGCGCCAATCCCCACTCTTGCCGCGCCTGATCACCCCCTTTTTTCTTTTCGTGTTGTCCCGTGCTGAATTCCTCATGAGATTCGTCATCTATCCAGCCCTGGAATCGGACCGCCTCGACGTCCTCCGCTCCGAGGCCCCCGATGCGGACTGGGTCAACGCCGCGACCGCCGCGGAGGCCGAAGCCGCCCTGACTGGAGCGGACGCCTTCCTCGGCAAGCTCACCCCCGCCATGCTCGCCCGCGCCGACCGGCTCCGCTGGGTCCAGACCTTCACCGCCAGCCTCGAGCACTACATCTTTCCCGAGCTGATCGCCCATCCCTGCACCTTGACCAACATGCGCGGCCTTTTCGGCGACGTCATCGCCGACCAGGTGATCGGCTACGTCCTCTGCTTCGCCCGCAACCTGCACCTTTACCTCCGCGACCAGGTCGCGCGGAAATGGTCGCCCGTCGGCGGCGAGTCGGCGCGGGTCAACAACCTGGCCGGACCGGGCACGGTCAACGACATGGACCGCGCCACGATCTTCCTGCCCGACGCCACGCTCGGCATCGTCGGCCTCGGCGCCATCGGTTCGGAGATCGCCCGCCGGGCGCAGGCGTTCGGGATGACCATTCGCGCCGTCGATCGCTTCCCCGAGCGCACGAGTCCGCCGGAAGGCGTCGCTCTGGGCGGCCTCGACCGCCTCCCCGAGCTGCTCCACGAAAGCGATTTCGTCGTGATCGCCGCGCCCCACACGCCCGAGACCGAACGCCTCTTCGATGCGGCGATGCTCATGCAGTTGCGACCTACGAGCTATCTCATCAACATCGGCCGCGGCGCCATCGTCGTGCTCGACGACCTTGTCGCCGCGCTCCGCGATGGCCGACTCGCCGGCGCCGCGCTCGACGTCTTCGAAATCGAGCCGTTGCCGGCGGAGCATCCCCTCTGGAACTTCCCCAACGTCATCCTCACCCCCCACACCGCTGGCTATTCCACGGCGATCGCACCGAGGCACCTGGCCACGCTCCGGGAGAACGTGCGGCGGTTCGCCCGCGGCGAGCCGTTGAGGAACCAGGTCGAGAAGTCTCTCTGGTTCTGATCGGAATTTGCTGGAAATAGCCAACTATCCTGGTTAGACCGGAGGAGACGGTCCCGCGTCGACGGCGACGGGTGTTCGCGCCGCGGGGGACGGGCCGATCGCAGGACAAGCCAGGGAGTGAGCTGATGTCGCACTACATCATGGTCCCGATCAGCGCCCAGGGGGTCATTGCGGACAGCAATATCGCGTCCGTCTTACCCGAGGCGATGCGGCCGCCGTTCGACTTCACCGACGTCTTCCTCTACTCGCATGGCTGGTGGACGAACGCCGAAGCGGCGATGATTGACTACTACCGCTTCTCGATCGGCCTGGCCGGGATTGTGCTCGGTCACGAGTCGGCGCCGACGCAGCGTGAGTCCTCACTCGGCATCGGCATCCACTGGCCGGCGATGGTCAGCGAGGACTCGCGTTCGATCGTCAGCGTTCTCCAACCGCTGACCTACTTCAACCGCAAGCAGATGGCCGACGACGTCGGCGAGCACGGCGGTTACTCCCTGCTCCGTCTGGCGCTCGAGGCCCGCCAGAAGGCCGGCAGCTCGACCCTGCCTCGCATCCACCTGCTCGGCCACAGCTTCGGCTGCCGCGTCGTCTGCTCAGCCCTCCAGCACCTTGCCACCGATCCCACCACCCGCGACCTGATCCGCCGGACGACTCTCAACGTCGTGCTCCTCCAGGCCGCCTACGACTTCGATGACCTGGCCCCCGGCGGTCTCTATGAGGCGCTGCCCGGCTTGCCGAATCTGCGGTTGATGCTGACGAAGTCGAAGAAGGACCTGGCCCTCCAGCAGCGCTACGAGGAAGCCCAGCGCGTCGCCCGCCTGTTCAAGGACCCCGTCCCCGCCCTCGGTGCCGACGGTCCGAGCCAGAGCACGCTCGACGCCTTCGGCGGGCCGTCCAATGCCTGTAGCCTCACCCTCGACACCGGCTTCACCCCCTCCGCGCTCCCGGCCGACGCCCGCGACCGCTTCGCCCGCTCCCGCCTGATCGTTGCCGACCTCACGCCCCTCCACGAGCACGACAAGGCCTACAAGGCCGACGACTTCGGCGGCTACCACTCCGACATCTTCCTCCCCGAGATCTACCGTCTGATTGCGGCGTTCCTGTTCACCCCTGCCCCCGGTGGCGGAGCCTGAGATCCCCGCGTTGAAGGTGATCCGGGACGGGGATGCCTGGCGGCAACACGGCGACTGGCTCCGAGTCTTCAAGGGGCCTGTCGCCGTGTTCCGGCCGAGGGGCACCGCCCGGGGCGGGGCTCACGGGATCGATGCCCGGGAACGTCGGCGACGGAGCCCAAGGAACCCGATCAAGACCGCACCCCCGAGCCCCAGTGAGACCAGCGCGGCAGGCTCGGGAACGGCATAAACCTCGAACTCGTAGAGCCAGCCGTGGACGAGCGGGTTCCCATCAATGTTCGCCAGGCGATTGTCGAACGACCAGCGGACCTTGCTGCCCGTCACCGGGCCGAATGAGTAGATGTCCTGGATGCTCGTGTTGTCGCTCGTGTTCGGGATCGACCGATCGAACAGGATCGCGATCCAGGCGTTGCCGTCCCAGTAGTCGAGCGACGTCGTGCCCATCGCCGGGATGTGCTCCCGGCCGTGGTGCCAGAGATCGACCTCACTGAACGTCTGCATCGACCCGAAGTCGATCGTCGCCTGGCGCGGCCCGGCCGGCTCGATCCAGCCGCCGCTGTCCCAACCCCCCGTGTGGCCGCCGGTGAAGGCCAGGCCGTGGGGCCATTCCGGATAGGTTTCCTTCCCATCAACAATTTCCCAGGGATAGCTGCCGCCACCCCAGCCGGCGTCCGACTCCAGCGGGGTCGGGAATCCGGTCCGCGAGGGATTCAGCGCGAGATTGATTCGGTCGGCGCGGGCCAGACCTGCCATGGCGCCCGACCACGCCAACGACAGCAAAAGGGCCCGCATGAGAGTCCCCGAATTGTTCGTCCACATGGATGTGTACTCCCGGTGTCCAGCGTTGATCGGGGGTCGAGGAACGGGTGTTCGGGACCATCCGGTCTCCGACCCCCGCGCCCGACCCTTGACACTCCAAACCGGCACGGCGAACGCTCCGATCGCGGTCCCGCGGGCTGCCCCGGCTGGCCCGACCACGAGAACGTCACCGTTCCGAGGATAAGTAGTCTCGCCGACCTCGCGTTTTTCCGGCGGTCGAGGTTTCCTGAAAAAACATGGATGAATCTCGCATGAATCGCGATATCATGGCACTTGTCACGTTTCGATGGCCGAGGGGGATCTCGCGATGGCGCGTGGGGCATCGACGCACTGGCCGGAGACGCAACGGAGCTTGCTGGGGAAGCTGCGGACGGGTGACGACGACGCCTGGCGGACGTTCGTCCTGCTCTATGGCCCGATGATGCTTCAGTTCTGTCGCCGGGTGGATTATCAACTGCCGGAGGACGACGCCGCCGAGGTGGTCAACCGGGTCATGCTCAAGGTCGGCCGGTTCGAATACCGGCCCGAGCGGGGGCGGTTCCGCGACTGGCTCAGGACGGTCCTTCGCCGCGAGATCCTCGACGAGCGCCTCCAGCGGGGCCGCCGCAAGGACGCGTCAACCGGGGGAGGTGACCCGCCCAGCTTCGACGCCCTGGAGGCGGCCGACGATCGGTCCTGGGACGAGGTCTTCGTCGAGCACGTCCGACTCGCCGCCGTGGAGCGGGTCCGGGGTCGATTCACCGATGAGCAGTGGCAAGCCTTCGAGGCGCGGGCTCCCTGGCGACGCGATCGCTGCGGCGTGGAGCAGATCGCCCGGGAGCTTGGCTGCTCCAAGAGCTGGGTTTCCAAGACCTGTCGCCAGATCGAGAACGCGTTGATGGACGAGGTCCGGTATCTCTCCGAGGAGCTGGCCGCCGACGGCGACTTCGCGGAGTGGGAGGCTGGCTCGTGTGTCCCACCGTCGCGGTTCTGACCGCCTACTGTCGTGATCAGCTTGCCGCCGAGGCGACCGCCGGCGTCGAGTCTCACCTCGAAGCCTGCCCCGACTGCCTCCGCGCCCTCCAGGAATCGGAAGCTCGCGAGGAACTGGCCGCCTGGTTCCCGACAGGCTGGACGCCGACCCAACCGCCTGCGCTCGGCCCGCAAGAAAAGAGGCTGATCGCCGCGCTGCTGGACCGCCCCCGGCCTGTCCCCGCGCTCGGCTTCCTCGAACCGCCCGAGCACGACGGCGATCTCGGCCGGCTGGGGAGGTTCCGCGTGCGCGAGGTGCTGGGCGAAGGGGGCATGGGGCTCGTGCTCGGCGCGATCGACCCGGCGTCGGCCGTGAGGTCGCGTTGAAGGTGCTCAAGCCGCGTCACGGCGACGAGCGCGGCCGGGCCCGGTTCGTCCGCGAGGCCCGCGCCGCGGCCCAGGTGCGCGACGACCACGTCGTCGCCGTCTTCGAGGTCGTCGAGTCGGGACCGGGGTCGCCCTATCTCGTGATGGAGCGAATCGACGGGCCGACGCTCTACGACCGGATTCACCGCGATCCCGGCGATCGCCCATCGCCCGTCGAGGCGTCACGGATCGTCGAGCAGGCCGCACGGGGGCTCCAGGCCGTCCACGAGGCCCACCTGATCCACCGCGATGTCACTCCCCGAAACCTCCTGCTCGACCGCCAGAACGGCCGCGCCCGCTTGACCGACTTCGGTCTGGTCCGCGACGCCGACCCGTCCGGCACCACCACCCAGGCCGGCCTGCTCCTCGGGACCCTGCCGTACCTGAGCCCCGAGCAGATCGCCCGACCCGCGGACGTGGACGGTCGGACCGACCTCTATGCCCTCGGCGTCGTCCTGTACGAGACGCTGACGGGCGCCGTCCCCTTTCCCGGGGCGTCGATCGAGGCCGTCTGCCGCCGGATCGAGGCCGAGCCGCCGCTCTCCCCGCGTCGCCTCAACCCCGACGTTCCGCGCAGACCTGGAGACGATCTGCCTGAAGTGCCTGGAAAAAGAGCCCCGCCGCCGCTACGCCAGCGCCGCCGACCTTGCCGACGACCTCGGCCGCTTCCGCAATCGCGAGCCGATCGCCGCCCGACCCATCGGCCACGCCGGTCGGCTCTGGCGGCGTTGCCGACGCCATCCCGTCTCCGCCGGACTCGTCGCGGCCCTGGTCGTGACCGTGCTCGTCGCGGCCCTCGGGATCGGTCTGGGCTATTGCGAGGCCCTCCGCCAGCGCAACCGCGCCGGCCACTACCTCGGCCAGACCCTCGAAGCGCTGAATGTCCTGGTTCGCGAGGCCACCCGGATCGAGGGCGTCGAGATCCCCCAGGTGGCCCGTGCCCGCGAACGGATGGCCAGCGAGGGGCTGCGCTACTTCCGCCAGATCAGCCAGATCGAGTCGGATGACCCGCGCACCCGCTCCGCTCAGGCCCGCGCCCTCCAGAGTCTCGCCGATCTGCACCGGACGCTCGGCCGCCCCGCCGAGCAGGAGCAGGCCCTCCGCGAGAGCCTGGCCCTCTGGAACGGCCTGCTCGCGTCATCCCGCGTCGAACGGAGTCAGGCAATGGCGCGTTGCTACCTCGATCTCGCCGAGATGTTCGTCGTCCAGAGGAAACGACTCGACGAGGCCGCGGAGAACCTGAGCCGTGTCGAGGACCTGGCCTCAGGGCTGGACGGCGCCGACCGCCTCCGGCTGCTCGTCGAGCACCGACGCCTCCGCGCACGCTGGCTCCGGGCCCAGCAGCGCAACCAGGACCCCAGGCCGCTCCGCGAGGCCGTCCAGCTCGCCGGGCAACTCCTCGAACACCCCGCTGCCGTACCCGGCGACCTCGACCTGGCCGCCTCCTGCGACCTCCTGCTGGGCCATTATCTCGTCTATCCCGTGGACGATCTGCCGGCCGCGGTGGAGGCGTACCAGCGAGGGCTCGCGCGGCTCGAAACGCTGGCCGCACGCTCCGGGGAGGATGTCAACCTGCTCTCGAAGCGAGCGGCCATGCTCCGCAACCTGGGCCGTGCGCTGCGGAGCCTCGGCGACCGCTCCGAAGCCCGCACGCGCTTCGATCAGGCCCGCTCCCTCTACGAGCAGCGCGTCCGCGACTACCCCGCCGTGCCCCTCTTCCACTCCGAGCTGGCCGAGGTGATCCACGGCCTCGCGATGCTGGGCGCCGGGACCGACCCGCCCGGGCAAACCCTCCAGCTCCTGGAGGCGGCTCTCGAAGAAACCCGGATCGCATATCAGGCCGATCCGAGCAACCATTCCTTCGCGATGAACCTCCTGAACAAATATGGCTCCCTCGCCGGCCTGTACCTCGACGCCGGCCGCCACGCCGACGCCGCCCGCGCCGTCGAAGGGCTCCTGTCCCTCGGGGGACGCATTTACGACTTCCTGTTCGCCGCCAGGTACCTGCTCGGCTGCGAGCAACTGGTCCGGGAAGACCCCGCGCTCGCTCCCTCGGAGCGTGAGACGATCGCCCGCCGCTACCACGCCCGCGCCCTCGCCGTGTTCCGCGACTTCATCGCTCGAAGTCCGGCGGATCGCGAGAGCCTCCGCCAGTTCGTCGCCGACGACGCCCCCACCGAGGACTTCCGCGGCTCAAAGCCGCTCCAGCAGCTCCTCAGCGAACTCGAATCCGCCGACACGACGACCGAGTCCGGGCCCCACCCTGCCGTCGCGCCCGGCGAATGAACGGAGCGCCGGCCCGCCTGGCCCGGTTTTGGCTCCGAATTTGTTCGGTTTGTTCGCGGGGTTCCCGACCGTTCCCGTTATGATGATCGCGGCGCGACTGCACGGACGGGACCGCGAATGTCGATTCCCGTCTACCCAGGCTCCCCAGATTCACCCGAGGAGGCAGCAATGTCGGATCGAGCGCGCAAGGGACTCTCCCTGGTCGAAGTCACGGTGATCCTCGCCGTCCTGATGCTGACGGCGGTCCTGACCCTGCCCGCCCTTCACGCTGCGCAGATCTTTGCCCGGCGGGTCCAGTGCGTCAACAGCCTCAAGCAGCTCGGCCTGGCCAGCCATAACTACCACGACGTTTACGGCACGCTGCCGATGAGCCGCACCGACACCCCCTTCGGCCGTCGCGCCGGTCACGGCATCGGCCATAGCGGCTTCACGGCCTTGCTGCCCTTCCTGGAGCAGACCGCCCTCTACAACACCTACAACTTCTCCCTGGAGAACTGGCACATCGCCAACTCCACATCCACCCGCACGCAGGTCGTCACCTTCCTCTGCGCCGACAACGAGAATCCCACCCAGCCCTTGAAGGCGGCCGACATCCCCACCCTCGACGGCAAGGGCTATCCCGGCGCCAACCTCTTTGCCCGCAACCACTACGGCTTCAACTGGGGTGGCGGTCACGACGGCTTCGGCGACGGTTTCCTCAAGCAGAAGGGCCGCTATCTCGGCCTCGTCATGACCGTCGTCACCGAGGAGGGCCAGAAGGCAGGCGCGAAGAGCATCCGCTTCTCCGATGTCCGCGACGGCCTGTCCAACACCGTCCTCATCGTCGAGAAGCGTGACGGTGCCGGCTGGGCCGTCGGCGGCTTCGCCGGCAGTGAGTTCGATGTGAATACGACCTCCGCCTATGTCGGCGACGACCCCAAGACCGCCAAGGTCTTCACCGGCTCCTTCCACGAGGTCGGCCCCAACACCCTCATGAGCCGACGGCTCCGTCCGCTCCCTCTCCCCCAAGGTCGAGACGAAGGTCTGGTACGCCCTCATGACCCGCGCCGGCGGCGAGGTGATCCGATTGGAGGACCTGAACCCCTGAGCCGGTTCCGGGCGTTTCCCGTCAGACCAAGGACCATCCCCGATTGCCCTCCCCGCTACAATGTCCGGGTGAATTGGGTCGGGGAGGGGAGGGTCATCGGGGCATGGCGAAGGCGGATTCCGAGCAACCGGACCGCGACCCGCAATGGGTCGATCAGGTTCGCCGGGCCCTCGTCGCCTGGTATGACCAGGGGCATCGCGACCTTCCCTGGCGTCGCGACCGCGACCCCTACCGGATCCTCGTCTCCGAGATGATGCTCGTGCAGACGACCGTGGCGGCCGTGATCCCCTACTTCGCCCGCTTCCTCGAACGGTTCCCGACCGTCGTCGCCCTGGCCGAGGCCGACGAGACGGAGGTGCTCAAGGCGTGGGAAGGACTCGGCTACTACCGACGCGCCCGCCAGCTCCACGACGCCGCGAAGGCGGTCGTCGGCCGACACGCCGGCACCTTCCCCGACGATCCGGAGGCGGTCCGGGCCTTGCCGGGCGTCGGACGCTACATCGCCGGCGCGATCCTCTCGTTCGCCTTCGATCAGCCGGCGCCGATCGTCGAGGCGAATACCCAGCGCGTCCTCGCCCGTTTGCTCGCCTGGCCCGAGGAGCTGACGAGGTCGGCCTCTCAGAAGCGGCTCTGGGAGGCCGCCGAGCGGCTCGTGCCGGACGAGGGAGCCGGTCGGTTCAACCAGGCGCTCATGGAGCTGGGGGCCACCGTCTGCAATGTCCGCCAGCCCGCTTGCCTGATCTGCCCCGTGGCCGCATCTTGCCGGGCTCGCGAGCGGGGTCGGCAGGACGACCTCCCGGTGAAGGTCGCCAAGGCGCCGCCGCGCGCGGTGGCCGAGGCGTGTGCCCTGGTCGTCCGCGACGGTCGGTTGCTGGTGGTCCGTCGCGGCCCCGGCCGGCTCTGGGAGGGCTTCTGGGAGTTCCCGACCGTCCACGTCTCCGGCGCCGATCCGGCCGGCCGTGCGTTCGGGGACGAGACGGTCGATCTGGCCGAGGGCGTCCGCCGTCTGACGGGCGTCCGGGTCCGTTCCGGTCCGGAGTTGAAGGCGATCCGCTTCGGCGTCACAACCCACCGCGTCCAGCTCGCCGCCCACGCCGCAGCCGACCTCGGCGGCGAGCCGACCCCCGGACCCGGCCTGGTCGAGGCCCGCTGGGTCGAGCCGCCCGCGCCTCGATGCCCTGACCCTCGGCTCGGCCAGCCGGCGACTGGCCGCCTGGGTCCGCGAGCCGGCCCACTGGGAGCAAGTCACCGATCCGGGGCCGGTTGAGTCGCCGCGGAAGCGACGGTCGGGCCGGGATTGAGGCCCGCAGCGATCTTTTTCGCGACTCCGGTCGTACACGAGGAGGGTGTGCGGAGCACGACCGTTCCGATTGGCCGATCAGCCCCGATTCGTATGCACGAGGATTCTTGCATCGGCCCCGGTCGTACTCTAGAATGACTCAGTTGACGAGCGGCGAACCGAACACCCGAGCAACCCGAAGACAAACGTCGAGCCGGTCGGGCGGCCAGGCCCGCGGGATGGAGCCAACCGGCGGGGCAGACCGCCGTCAATGCGCCCTTTTCTCGCGGCCAGGAGCCGGGATCCCTCGCCGCTCTCCTCGTCTGGTTCGGCCGGTTGATCGATCGCCCCGGATCGCGTCGCGGCGCCTCGCTTCTCCGAACCGCCCGCCCGTCGCCAAGAGGCCGGGCCGGAGCCGGTCCCCTCGAAACACCCAACCTGTCGAAACCGACGAAAGGACAGTGTATGCCATCGGGTAAGGACATCACGGGCGGCGGCTCGTCGGGCGGCGGACGGCGGGGCGGCAATTCCCCCTCCGGGACCTCCGGCGGCACCAAGAAGAATGCGTACTGCTCGTTCTGCCGCAAGAGCTACCGCGATGTCGGCCCGCTCGTCGAAGGGCCCGGCGACGTTTATATCTGCGGCGAGTGCATCGAGCTCTGCCAGTCGATCCTCGACCAGGAACGCCGCCGCCGCGGCGTGCCCAAAACCCTCTTCACCGATATCCCCACCCCCCGCGAGATCAAGGAAAAGCTCGACCAGTACGTCATCGGTCAGGACCGCGCCAAGAAGGTCCTCGCCGTCGCCGTGCATAATCACTACAAACGACTCGTCCACAGCGAGGAAGGTGAGGGGGACGTCGAGCTCGACAAGTCGAACATCCTTTTGATCGGACCGACCGGCAGCGGCAAGACCCTCCTGGCCAAGACCCTCGCCCGCATCCTCAACGTCCCCTTCGCCATCGGCGACGCTACCACCCTCACCGAGGCCGGCTACGTCGGCGAGGACGTCGAGAACATCCTCCTGAAGCTCCTGCACGCCGCCGACTTCGACCTCGAAGCCGCCCAGCGCGGGATCATTTACATCGACGAGATCGACAAGATCGGCAAGACCAGCCACAACGTCTCGATCACCCGCGACGTTTCCGGCGAAGGGGTCCAGCAAGCCCTGTTGAAGATGCTCGAAGGCACGATCGCCAACGTCCCGCCGCAAGGGGGCCGCAAGCACCCCGAGCAGCAGTACATCCAGATGGACACGACCAACATCCTGTTCATCTGCGGCGGCACGTTCGTCGGCCTTGAAGACATCATCGCCCGCCGCATCGGACGCAAGACGATCGGTTTCGGTAGCCAGACCCACGCCGAGCATACCAACGAGCTGGGCGCCTTGCTCGATCGCGTAACCTCCGACGACATCCTCGAATTCGGCATGATCCCCGAGTTCGTCGGCCGACTGCCCGTCGTCACCCCCTTGATGCCGCTCGACGTGGGGGCCCTGGTCCAGATCCTCACCGAGCCCTGCAACGCCCTGGTCAAGCAGTACCGCAAGTTCTTCGAAATGGAAGGCGCCGACCTCGAATTCACCGACGATGCCCTCCGCGAGATCGCCAAGAAGGCCAAGGAGCGCGACACCGGCGCCCGCGGCCTCCGCTCGATCGTCGAGGAGATCATGCTGGATATCATGTACGAGCTGCCCGACCGCGTCGGCAAGGACAAGGGCAAGTTCGTCGTCACGGGCGAGGTCGTCCGCAGGGAGAAGAGCCTCTACGAGATCGCTCCCGTGCCCCTGACGCCCCCGGCCAAGGAGCGGAAGAAGGAGAGCGCCTGAGCCGTTACATGAGGTTCCGCCTCCGGCAAATCGGGGCGCGAGGGTCCGGGCCACTTCCCCCGGCCTCTTCGCCCCGTTCTTCTTTCTCTGACCGAACTTCTGGCCGCTGACCGTGACAGCCCGGCCGTCCTCCACGACCGCGCGGCGGAACTTTTCAGAATCCGGGGCCGATCGTTCCGCGAACAACGCTTCTAACCTTTGTCGCCAAGTTGCACGGACCTGGCGACCCACCGACTCCCGAGGGCCAGGGGTCAAGAACATCCCCCCGTTCTGCCCCCACCTCTTGCCTATCGGGTTCGGCTCATCAGGCCCATCGTCCGGGATGGTTGATGCCCCGCACCCGGCGCTGCTGAAGCGCGACTGCCCCGCCCCGGGGGCCACGATGAAGTTGCAGACCCCGATTGCGCCGTCAATCGCCCTGTCTCTGGTTGCGCTCTGTGGGTTCGGGTTCTGGACCCTCTGGCCGGGGCCGTTCGCTCCCCACCCCGAGCCGGTCCGCCCCTGGGCCGCCAACGCGACCCCGACGGCTCCGCCCCCGGCCAACACCGAACCCGGGGTTGCCTACGTCGGCGATGCCGTCTGCGCTCGCTGTCACGCCGAGATCGCCGCGACCTTCCGCCTGCACCCGATGGGACGCTCGGCGGCCCCCGCCGCCGAGGTCAAGCCCGAGGTCGTCGGCCCGATCTTCAACGCGGACAACCTGTCGTATGTGATCGAGCACCGCGGTGACCGGGTCTTCCACCAGGAGGTCCGTCCCGACGGCCAGGTTGTGGCCGAGGCCGAGGTCCGCTTCGCAATCGGCTCCGGAACCCGGGGCTTCTCACTCATCGTCGATCGCGGCGGTAGTTTCTACCAGTCGCCCATCGCCTGGTACACCCAGGCCGATCGCTGGGATCTGGCCCCGAATTACCACCAGATCAACCGCCATTTTAACCGCCCGATCACCCGCGAATGCCTTTTTTGCCACGTCAATCAGGTCGAGCCCCACGGCGATCGGGAACTCGTGATCGACAGCCTGACGATCGGCTGTGAGCGTTGCCACGGCCCCGGCGCCTTGCACGCCGAACGTCCCGAACGGCTCGACGACGCCCCGCCTCGCATCGTCAACCCAGCCCTGCTCGAACCCTCCTTGCGGGAGGACGTCTGCAACCAGTGCCACCTTCAGGGGGTCGAGCGCACGAATCCCCCCGGCCGTTCGTCCTACGACTTCCGCCCCGGCCTGGCCCTGTCCGACTTCGTCCACATCGCCTTCGCCGGCGCCGACCCGATGCGCGCCGGCAGGCGGTCGGGCACGTCGAGCAAATGCGCGAGAGCCGCTGCTACCTCGCCAGCGGCGGCCGGCTCGGCTGCACCTCCTGCCACGACCCCCACCGGCGCCCCGAGCCCGCCGAGCGCGTCGCCTACTTCCGTGACCGCTGCCTCCGCTGCCACGCCGATCACGGCTGCTCCCTGCCCCCCACCCGCCGCCTCGCCACCCTCCCTGACGACGATTGCACCGCCTGCCACATGCCCCGCCGCTCGACCACCGACATCGACCACACCTCCCTCGTCGTCCACAGCCTCCCCCGCAACGCCGGCCCGTCGCCCCCATCCGTCCCCGACTCCCCACATTGATCGAACCTCGGAGCCGCCCGAGGATGGGGCTCGCAGAGCAACCCGACAAGGGCGGGAAAGCTCACGAGGCGAGCGAACGAAGCTCCATCAGGCCGCGATCGAGCGTGCGGTCATCGACCGCGTACGAGATCCGGAAGTGCGTGTCGCGACGGCTGAAGACGTTGCCCGGGATGACGAGCAGGTTGCGCTGGATCGCCTCCGAGACGAACTCCGTGGCCGTGGCGTGGCGCTCGGGGATACGGGGGAAGGCATAGAACGCTCCGGTCGGCTGAGCCAGAGCATACAAGCCGTCGAGGGCCGAGACGACCCGATTGCGCTTGCGGCGGTAGGCGTCGGTCTGGCTCGACAGGTCCAGGTCGAGGGCGCCGACGACCGCCTTCTGCAAAAGGCTCGGGGCACAGACGTAGCTGAACTGCTGGAGCTTCGCCATCTCCTGGATCAATCGCGACGGCCCGTGGGCATAGCCGAGCCGCCAGCCGGTCATGCCATAAGCCTTGCTGAACCCATCGACGACCAGCACGTCCTCGTTGAACTCGGCCGCCGAGGCGAATGGGCCGTCGTAGCAGAAGCTCCGATAGACCTCGTCGCTGAGTAGCAGGACGTCCTTCCGCCGGCAGAGTTCCGCCAGGGCCCGCATCTCGTCGGCCGTCGCGACGACGCCCGTCGGGTTGTTTGGGCTGTTGACCAGCACGCACTTCGTCCGCGGCCCGATCGCCTCGGCCACCCGCTCGACCGGGATACGGAAGTCCGGATACGTGTCGATCAAAACCGGCTTGCCCCCCGCCAGGGCGACGAGGTTGTTGTACATCACGAAGTACGGATCAAACAGGATCACCTCATCGCCCGGATCGACCACGCTGCACAACCCGAGCAGGAGCCCGCCGGAGGTCCCCGCGGTGACGATCACCTGGCGGTCGGCGTGTCCGTAGGCCGCATCGACGTGCCTCTGGATCTCGTCCCTCAGCTCGGGCAGGCCCATCGTGAGCGTGTAGCGGTTCGCCTCGGGTTGACGGATCGCCTCGACCGCCGCGCCTTGATCGACTCGGGGACGTCGAAATCCGGCAAGCCGATCGAGAGGTTGATCGGGTCTTTCATCCGCTTGGAGAGGTCGAACGCCTTGCGGATGCCCGAGGCTTCGATGTGCCGCATACGTTCGGCGATCCAGGCTTCGTTCACGGCTCGGGGCTCCAGCGATACCGGTTCGGTTCAGTGTCGGGACGCGAGCCCCCATCCTACCCGCCACCCGTCTCTGGCGGGAGTCGCCGGCTAGAGCGGTTCCCGCATGCGTGGAGAGCCGGGCGGCTGGCTCACAGTTCTTGTGGCACAGCCGCCCCCGGCTGTGATCCTCGACGGGATGGCCGACGGAAAAACGACCGTGGGTGTGGCCCACCGGCTCTCCGTGTCGTATCTTCCTCCCCGCCCGTCTGGAAACGGCGGCCCGCAGCTCTCCTCCACGAAGCACGGATGCGGTCCGATTCGAGCCCGTCCGGTTGGGATCGCCGCCCCCGGCTGTCCCAACCGCACGACAGCCGGGGGCGGCTGTCCCACCAGGCCAAACCGGACCGCATCCGGGGTTCGTGGATCAGGCAACCCGGCTTTCGAAAACCGGACTTTGTGGATTGCGTTGAGATTGCGGCCTTTCTTTCGATCGATAAGACGAATGCGCGGCCCTCGTGGCCGATCTCGGGCGTGCAGGCGGGCGGGTCTGGTGAATTTACGCGATTTCTGAACGAAGCCACCTGCCATTCTGGCAGTCGTTCCACCGGTCCAAAAGGAACCTTGAGACCCGCCGCTTCCCTGGTGTCGCGTTGCGGATCACGGCGGCCATCGCTTAGGCTAGGACTCCTCCCCGCCTCGACTTGGGATCGGACTGAAACATCCATGCACCGGATCTTCCTCGGCCTGGCCGTCACCGACGGCACCCTGCTGTTCGTGACCTTCGCGCTCGGCCTGTTTGTGCCCTCGGGTCAGGGTGGGTTCGTTCACGACCTGCACTTCCTCGTCGCCTTGCTGACGATCGTGCTGACCTTGATGGTCCACGGAGTGGTTTATACGTACTTCCTCGGCACGGGCAAGTGGGTCAAGGAGGTGGTGCGGGTCTATCAGCTTCCCGACTGGGTGCAGGCCCAGGCGACACGGAACAAGCGGCGGGCCTTCCCGTTCGTGATCTGGGGGATGCTGCTGATCGGTGCGACCGCCTGGCTCGGCGCCGCGGCCGACACGATCCGCGGCTTCGGCGGCCTCTGGCACCTGATCGCCGCGTCCACCACGATCGCCTTCACCCTCGGCGCGTTCGGGTTCGAATACGTTTCGATTGTCTCCCAGGCCCGCCTCTTGCTCGAAGTCAAGGACCAGGCCGATCGTCTCCGCCTCGCCCGCCTCGCCGCAACGGAGCCGCTCCCGACCGAGGGCCACCAGCCCGTTGGGAGGGAGGAACGATGACCGATGCCGGATAGCCCATGATCGATGGTCGATGATCGATCCCTCCCGTCCTCGATCATCGACTATTGCTCCTCTGTCCACGAATTCGAACCGTCCCGGAGCCTCAACTGCTGATGTCGCCGATCGTGGTTGTCGTCTTGATCGTGCTGGTGGACCTCATGGGGTTCACCATCGTGATGCCGCTCCTGCCCCGGTATGCCCAGCATTACGGGTTCAGCGAAACGCAGATCGGCCTCCTGCTGGCGGCCTTCCCCATGTGCCAGCTCGTCGCCGGCCCGATCCTGGGTCGGCTCAGCGACCGCTTCGGCCGTCGGCCGGTGCTGGCCGTTAGCCAGGCGGGCACGGCCATTTCGTTTCTGGTCCTTGGCCTGACCCGCGACTTCACCCTCTTGCTCCTCGCCCGGATGCTCGACGGTGCCTCCGGCGGTAACATCCTGGTGGCACAGGCTTATATCGCCGACGTGACCAAACCGGAGGATCGCTCCAGGGGGCTCGGTCTGATTGGCGCGGCCTTTGGCGTCGGCTTCGTGCTGGGGCCGTTGCTGGCGGGTCTCCTGCTCCAGTTGCCGCTGACGGAGGACTGGCGGCTGCGGTTGCCGTTCCTCGTGGCGGCGGGCTTCTCGACGGTGGCCTGGGTCCTCGTGATGACGCACTTGCCCGAGTCGCGTTCGGCCGAGGCGCGGCAGAAGGCGCGGGTGTTGAGCTGGCGGGGCGTGGTTGATGTGATTTCCTCGCCGCGGGTTGGCCTGCTGGTGACGGTCGGAGCCTTGAACGTCCTGGCGTTCGCCTCGCTCGAAGGCACGTTCAGCCTTTACCTCGACGCGCGTCTCGGCTGGGACGAGACCCAGGCCGCCTTCGGCTTCGCCTTCCTCGGCCTGGTCAGCGCGCTGGTGCAAGGCGGCCTGATCCGCCGGCTGGTGCCCCGGTTCGGCGAGCCGCGACTGATCCTGTTTGGCCTGGCGACGCTGGCCGTCGGCCTGGGAGCGCTGGCCCTGGTTGGCACCTGGGCGGGCTTGCTGGGCGCGGCCTTGCTCGTGGGGGTCGGCCAGGGCATGTCGAGCCCGACGGTTCTCGGCCTGCTCTCCCGCATCACCCCCGCCGACGAGCAAGGCGCCGTCTTCGGTACCCTGACCTCCGCCCAGACCCTGGCCCGGACGATCAACTACCTCGTCGCCAACCGCCTCCTCGGCCAGTTCGGCCCCGCCGCCCCCTTCTGGGAGGGTGCGACGATCGCGGCCGTCGCCCTCGCCCTCGCCGCGGGCACGATCTTCGGGATGGTGGGCCTGGAGTATGGAAAGAGGCAGGAGTCTCTCGCGGAGGCGCAGCACTGAGACCAGACCGAAAAAGAGGCCAGCTCTGATGAGATCTCTCTACAGGAACGCTAACGTGCGACCTGGTCCGGAGTCCTGTTCTTCTCGGCTCTCTCGTCGGCCTCCCGCACGCCTCGGCGAGCGACCTCCTGATCCAGATACCCCCCCACCCTGGCCGGGTCAGTGAACGGGTATCTCGTGAGCACCGCCCTCACCGCGTCGGGCCTCCGGATCAGGATCGCAACGGCCTCCACCAGCGCTTCAGGCCGCTTCTGGAGCAGCATCGCGGCGGCGCCCGGGTAGCGGAAGATCGTCCGGTAGAGTCGCAAGGCGTCCGGGTCATCGAACCTCAACGGATCGATCGTTCCGGCATGCGATCGGGACCATTCCGCCACGACCCGCGCCGCGCGACGGAGTCCTTCGGGGTCGTCGCGGGCCCAGTCGAAGATCGGCTCGTTGAGCGTGAGCGGTTTGGCTTTCGTCAGACCCTCGCCCCAGAAACGGGTCAGCGGGGGCAGGAAGCGTCGAACCCAATCGGGGGTCTTGGGCGTCTCGACCTGCTTCGGGGCTGGGGCGTCGGTGAGCAACTGCAAGGCCAGCGACCGCGAGGCCGCCTCCGGGCTCGCCACGGTCGCCACCCGGAGTCCGCCGAGCTGCCTCGGCTCGACCGCGAGGAACGGCCGCATCGCGTACAGGAGCCGCGTCTGGGCCAACGCCTTCGAGTCGTGGGTCAGGAGCCAGAGGAACGGGAAGGCGTCATCCGGCGCTCCGAGCACGATGTCCCCCCGCAGCATGCCGAGCGACTGCAATTCCTGAAACGTACTCGGTGCCGACAGCGCATTGGGGAAGCTGACATGAGCCTTCCGGGGCAATTCCCGGTTCAATTCGTCGATCACTTCCGGCGTGAAGGCGTCGTACCAGTACGACAGCTCGAACCCCTTTTCCCAGGCTCCCCGCGGACCGCCGATGATCGCGTTGTAATACGAGAGTTCGAACGGATGAATTCGGACCAGTTGCCAGGCTGCCGGTCCGAGCACGACCCCCGCCAGCACGCCCCGAAACCAGGTCGCCCGCGTTCCCCGACGCGCCAGCCAGGCTGCGCCGTCGGCCACCCAGACCGTCCCCCAGCCTGCCAGAGCGGCGAGGAAGAAGAACGTGGGCAGGAACAGTCGCACGCCGTCATGACCCGGCGTCTCGAACATCCGCAAGGCCGGCAAGGTCGCGAAGTGGACCAGGAAATAGAGCGGGAGCCGATCCGTCCGCAGCTTCGCAACTGCGAACGCCAGGCCCGCCACCGCCGCCGCCAGGATGCCGACGGGCACCGTGATCGCGAGCAGGACCCAGGCGTTGTGCCAGGGCAGACTGTACTCGTAGATCTGTCCAAAATAGAGAATTTGAATGTCCGGCAACGATCCACGTCGCGCCGCCGTGATGCTGTAATAATGGGCGAGCCTCGGCAACGCCTCCCGCCACCAGGCCGGGTTGCCCAGCCAGGCGACGGCCGGGGCGAACGCCAGCACGGCGTGGAGCGTCTCCAGGCCCGGCCGCTCTCGTCCCCAGACCGAGCTTCTGGGGAAGACCCGACCGAGCAGGCGACGCAGCAACCAGATCCCCAGCGGCACCAGGAGGATCGCGCCGGGCAGGACGCTCGCGGGGTGGTCGCGGAAGAGGTCCGTCCGCGACGGCCCGATCAACGGTTCGGCCACGCCCATCCGTCGCTGGATCTGGAAGTACGCCTCCGCGAGTCGCCGGACCTCCAGATAAGCAACTCCCAGCGGCACGAGCATCGCGCCGGTCGTTACCAGTCCATCGATCCAGGCGCCGTCTCGCCGGAAGCTCCGCCACAACCGGGTGGCGACGAGCCAGGCCAGGACCGGCAAGAGCACGATCACCGCCCCCAGCTTCTCGACGAACGCCAACCCGAGCAGCACCCCTACCAGCATCCGCCATCGCCGCGCGGACGGCTCGCGGACCCCTTTCCAGAAGGCCACGGCCGTCGCCGCCCAGAGCAGGAGACCGGGCGTGTCGGTGTCGATCAAATGGGCCTGACCGTAGAGCCGCGGCATCAGCAGCAACGACCCCGCCGCCACGCCCCCGACCCACGCTCCGTATCGCCTCGCGAGGAAGCCGAAGAGGATCGTCAAGGTCAACGCGAACTCGATTACCGACGCCAGCCGACGCGCCGGGATGTCCTTCATCCACCCGCCAAAGACCGCAAAAGTGAGCAGGTTCAACTGCCCGGCCAGGGGTGGGTGGAAGTTGATGCCGTGGCGGCCGTAGGGCCAGTAATAGAGGAGCGTGTCGGGTTCGAGCAGGGCTTGCAAATCCGACAGCGAACGAGGCGTGTCCCAGGTGCTCCCACCACTGGATCGAGAGTTGCTGGCTGTAGCGGTAGGCGGGCTCGTCGTAGGTCAGGCCGAAGTCGCCGGTGGTCGGAACCAGGGCGACGAGGGCGAGGACGAGGGCCAGGCCGCAGGCGAGCCACCAGCGGCGGCCGGTCAGAGGTTGCATCATCGCGGGTCGGGCCTATTCGCCAGGACGGAGGATCGCCTCGTACTCGCGGGCGGGAAAAGCCCAGACGAGCGGCACACCGAGCTTCTGGGTGAGGAGAAAACGCCGGTCGGAGCCCAGCCGGGCGACGACGCGGCGGTCGGCTGGGCTCATCGAGCCGGGTCGGTTTTGCAGGACGAACCAGGCCGGTTCCGGTCCCCGCCCGACATAAATCGGGGCTTTGAGCCGGCCGGACTCGCGATGGTACCAGGCCACCGGGTTCGCAATGAAGAGGACCGATCGGCCCGGTGGCGTCTCGGCGTCGATCGCAGCCAGGGCGTCGTCGGTGAGGGCGTCCCAGTAGTAGGTGGGCTCCATGCCGAGCTTGGCGGCACCCGGCAAGCCGCCGATGAGGGGACTGTAATACGACAAGGGCACCGGCATCATCACCGCCACGCTGGTGATCCCTTCGAGGATCGCCGCGACCAGCACGGGCTTTGCCCAGCGTCCCATCCGTTCGACGGCCGCCGCGGCGCCCAGGCCGGTCATCAGGGCCAGACAACCGAAGGCTGGCAGGAACTGGCGGACGCCGTCGTGTCCGGGGGTGTGGGGCAAGGCACGCAGGGTCAGCAGGAAGGCCCAGTGGATCAGGACCAGGGTGCCGAACGGCTCGGATTTCCCGCGTTGGAGGGCGCGGACCGTGCCGGCCAGGGCCAGCAGGAGGAAGCCGACGGGCGTGACCAAGACGGTCCAGACCAGCGTGTTGTACCAGGGCAGCGACTCCTTGGGCGTCTCATAGACGTGGCCCAGGAACATCGTCTTGATTGGGATCGTCTCGTGTCGGGTGAGGTTCGAGGTGAAGAACCGTGTCAGGCCAGCGACCGGGTCGGGCCACCAGGGCGGCGTGAGGGCGTACACCGCCAGGAGCGACACGAAACCGCCGAGCAGCAGGGCGAACAGGCCCCGGGAATTGCGGTAAAGCACGGTCCAGGCGATCATCGGCACGGGAAGCAGCCAGCCGGTCAGCTTCGTCCCCATCGCGGCACCCAGCAGCAGGCCGAAGACGACGGCCCAGGGCCCGGCCCGTCGGCCCGGCTCGACGGCCCGCGCGAAGGCCAGCAGGGCGCCGACCCAGAGGCAGGCCAGCAAGGCGTCATAGGTGGCGTAATGGCCGAGCGCAAAGAGATGAGGCTGGAGCCCCCAGGCGGCGGCGGCGAGCAGACCGGGCCAAGGGCCGCGGCGTCGGGCGAGGAAGGCATAGAGGGCGCCGGCGGTCAGGCTGAAGGCCAGCATCGTTCCCAACCGGGCGCGGGCCAGTTCGGGCCAGCCGGGAGTGAGCACGTCGCCGATGAGGGCGACCAGGGCGTAGAAGGGCGGGTGCCCGTGCGGCTCCTCGCGGGCAAAGGGCCAGAACCAGAGCAGGGCGGCCGGCGCGAACAGTTCCTCCCGCGTGTCGATCTGCGCGGCCGTCGGCGGGACCATCCGCGACTCGGGCACCGGCCGGAGGCGAGCGGGATGCCATTCGGCGGCGACGCGGGCTGGGTTCTTTAGGGCGTCGAACCAGATCCGGACCCGCTGGAGCCGGGCGAGCGTGTACACCTCGTCCCAGGCTGGCGCCATCCTCGGGCCGGTCGCCAGCAGGCTGATCAGGCTCACCGCCACGACCACCAGGGCGCCGAGCAGCACACCGCGGCGTCGGATCTGGGACTGGGGCTCGGACACGGTTGCGGTCGGCCTCGTCGGAAGCGTGAGGAGGACAGTGCCGGAGATCCGGCGTCACGACCCCTTCAGTGTCCTCCCGATCGCAGGTCGCTTCAAGTCCGACCGTTTCCTACGGCGACGTCCCCCGCTGACGCTGGAACTGCTCCCAGATCCGCACATAGTCGTAAGGATAGATCCACAGGAGCGGTACCCCGAGCTTTCGAAAGACGTAAGCCGGCTTCGCCGCCGCGACCATCTGCCCTTCCATCGGCAGGAAGTTGCCGGGCCGGTTCTGGATGACGTACCAGGCATACGTTCCTGGCTCCCACTCGATGAAGCCCGGCCGGAGCTGCTTCGTCCGACGAAGGTAGAGAAACGACGTCGGCGTCGTGGCAAAAGCCACCTTTCGACCCGGCGGCGTGTGCGTGTTGAGCCAGTTGAGGGGGTCGTCGGTGAGGGCGTCCCAGTAGTAGGTGGGCTCCATGCCGAGCTTGGCGGCACCCGGCAAGCCGCCGATGAGGGGACTGTAATACGACAAGGGCACCGGCATCATCACCGCCACGCTGAGCAGCGCTTCGGCCAGCGTCGCTGCCAGCACGGGCTTTGCCCAGCGTCCCATCCGTTCGACGGCCGAGGCGGCGCCCAGGCCGGTCATCAGGGCCAGACAACCGAAGGCCGGCAGGAACTGGCGGACGCCGTCGTGTCCGGGGGTGTGGGGCAAGGCACGCAGGGTCAGCAGGAAGACCCAGTGGATCAGGACCAGGGTGCCGAACGGCTCGGATTTGCAGCGTTGGAGGGCGCGGACCGTGCCGGCCAGGGCCAGCAGGAGGAAGCCGACGGGCGTGACGAAGACTGTCCAGAGCAGCGTGTTGTACCAGGGCAGCGAGCCGGTCGGCGTCTCATAGACGTGGCCCAGGAACATCGTGGTGATCCGCATGTGACGCCCGCGGCTCAGGTTCGAGGCGAAGAAGGTCCGCACGCCCGCAATCGGGTCGGGCCACCAGGGGGGCGTGAGGGCGTACACCACGACCAGGGCCACCAGCCCGCCGAGCAGCAGAGCGAACAGGCCCCGGGAATTGCGATAAAGCACGGTCCAGGCGATCATCGGCACGGGAAGCAGCCAGCCGGTCAGCTTCGTCCCCATCGCGGCACCCAGCAGCAGGCCGAAGACGACGGCCCAGGGCCCGGCCCGTCGGCCCGGCTCGACGGCCCGCGCGAAGGCCAGCAGGGCGCCGACCCAGAGGCAGGCCAGCAAGGCGTCATAGGTGGCGTAATGGCCGAGCGCAAAGAGATGAGGCTGGAGCCCCCAGGCGGCGGCGGCGAGCAGACCGGGCCAAGGGCCGCGGCGTCGGGCGAGGAAGGCATAGAGGGCGCCGGCGGTCAGGCTGAAGGCCAGCATCGTTCCTAACCGGGCGCGAGGCAAGGGCTCGCGCCAGGGGGTGAGGACGTCGCCGATGAGGGCGACCAGGGCGTAGAAGGGTGGGTGCCCGTGTGGCTCCTCGCGGGCAAAGGGCCAGAACCAGGCCAGGACGCGGGGCGTGAGCAGGTCGGCTCGGGTGTCCACCTCGTCGGACGTGGGCGGTCGGAGGCCGTCGGGGACGAGTTCTAGCACCGGAGGTCGCCAGCTCGCGGCGAAGGAAGGGGGATCAACCATCGCCCGGAGCCAGCTCCGGACCCGCTCGACCCGGCCGAGGGTGTAGCCCTCGTCCCAGACGATCGCCAGCCGCGGGCCAGTCGCCAGCAGGACGGTCAGCGTGACCAGGCTGACCCACAGCCCGCCGCCCCGGATTCGGCGTGCTCCACTCGCGGACATGCGGCGACAACCCTCGACGGCGTTTCCCGCCCGAATCGCACCGGGCGATGGCTCCGCTGTCGGGCGTGTGAAGCACGCCCAACCCGAGAGGACAGCAGCGGGGCTCGACGGTCAGATGGCCGCCATCTCCACCCCGGCGTGAGCCCCCGACGTGGCGGACGCAGCGTCGACCGAGCGGATCAGGGAGACCTCCGTGCAACTCGGGAAGAGTGGGCAGCGGACACACTCGTTCCAGATCTTGTGAGGCAGGTCGGCCTTCTCGATCCGGTGGTAGCCGCACTTCTCGAAGAACTCGGGGACATACGTCAAGGTGAAGACCGTCTCGATCTCCAGCTCGCGGGCCGAGTCCCAGCAGGCGTCCACCAGCTTCCGACCGATCCCCCGGCCGTGCGTCGATTCCGAGACGGCCAGGCACTTCAGCTCGGCCAGGTCGGCCCAGAACACGTGCAAGGCCGCACAGCCAACGACCCGGCTGCCATCGTCCTCGGCGACGAGGAACTCGCGGATCGACTCGTAGAGCTCGCCGAGCGACCGTCGGATCATCAGCTTCCGATCGGCGAATGTCTTGATCAGGTCATGAATGTCGGGTACATCGCCGACGCGGGCAGGGCGAATCTTCAACCGAGGAACCCCCCAACTCCGGATGGAATCGTCGGAAATCCGGGTCAACGAGCGTGGCCTGTAACGGGACGGTGGGGGACGATTCTCCGGCCTCTCGGCGCGTTGGCCCCCGACTCCGTCCGGTCGTCCTCGGGCGGTTTCGGCATTCTAGAGCCGAGGTCAAGGGAATCAAGGGGTCGAATCGGGGAATGGACGGGTGACGGCGCCGGCCGTTGCGAGCCGTCAGCAACAAGTCGGCCGCCGTGCTTTCGCTAGCGTCTCGGAATCCCCGAGGCGGCGGTGATCCGCGTGACGGTCGAGGTCTTCACGGCGAGGCCGGGGTCGAGGTCCTGGTGGCTGACCGAGACCTCGCAGGAGCCAATGCCTTCCTTGACCGCCTGGACGCGGACACTCAGCGTCACATCCGCCCCGGGCGGTAGACTGGCGATCGCCGGTAAGACGGCGACGCCGTCGGGTGGCTGCTGAGGGGCCGGGGCCTTGGCGTCGGGGCCAGAAACGCTGATGATCTTGAGAAGATCGGAAAACCGGGCCGTCACCGCCACGTTGCGGGCCTCGGCCGAGCCGTCGTTGATCAGGCGGATCTGGAACTCGGTCTCCTCGCCGACGTCGAAGACGCCGCGCGGCTCATCCACGCTGACGCGGATGTGCGGGATGCCCGTGATTTCGGTCACTTTCGTGTCGGACGTGGGCGGCAGGCCCGAGGCGCTGGCTCCAGCCTGGATACTCAGTTTCCCGACGCTGCCCATCTTGACCCGTACCTTGAACGCCTGCGTCTCGCCGGGTGGGAAGTCGTCCACGCGCCAGTAAAGCGTGCGGTTGTCCGACTGCCAGAGCGCGCCGTGAGGCTCGGCGGCCTCTGGCGTGCCGCCGAGCGGGATCCGGATTCCGACGAGAACCTTCTTCGCCGCAGCGGTTCCTCCATTCGTCACATTCACCGTGTAGGTGCCGGTGGCGTCGGGGTAGCGCTCGGCGGGTCCATCCAGGGCGACCTGGAGTTGCGGGGCGGTGACCTCGACGTCGGCGTGGCTGGAGATCTCACCAGGTTCGTCGGGGCTGGCGACGCTCACCTCGCACGCCTGCTTGCCCATCGCCTCGGCCTCGACGACCAGCGGTAAGGTTACGCTCTGACCGGGGGCGAGGGCGTCGAGATGCTCCGCGCTCTTCAGCGAATAAATCAGGTCGCGTCCGGCTGTATGATGCAACCCCGCGTCGAGGCGGGCCTGGATGACGACGTCGCGGGCCGGGTGGTCGCCGAAGTTGCTGACGGTGATGTCGAACCGGACCTTCTGACCCTTCAGCACGCTCGCCTTATCGACGCGAACCTCGGCCCGGAGCTGCGGCTGTCGGGCCTGTGTGCGGGCCTTCGCCCCGCCCTGGACGGTGACGATCGCCGCGTGGTCGTAGGCCCCTTTCCTCGTGTACTTGACCTTCACCTTGATCACCCGCTCGGCGCCCGGGGCCAGGGTGTTGAGCTGCCAGATGTAAATTTTCTGGACCTCATTCGCCTTGGGCGGGTCGCTGGTGAGGAATTCAATCCCCTCGGGCAAGGGGTAGAGGACGCGCACGTTCGTCGCCTCGGACGGCCCGGAATTCTTCACGAGGATCTGGACCGTGCTTTCCAGATTGAGGTTGGCGATCTGCGGGGCGTTGACCTGCACGGTCACGCCGACGGCGTTCGGGCCTTCCTTGAGCCGGTCGGGGCTCGGGATGAGCGGGTCGCCGACCGGGGCATCCCGGGGCACCTCCGTGCCCTCGGTCCGCTCCCGAGCGGGCGGCAGGTTGGCACCTTCGGGGGTGGGTGCGGGGGCTGCGCCGGGAGTCTGGACAGGATGAACCTGGTCATCACGGGGAAAGAGAGGGCTCTCGCCGGCACTGGCGGGCGGGGTCTCGACGGACCGCGGATCGGTGGTCGTTGCTGGTGTCGCCTCCGCGCCGCCCGGCACGACGGCCGGGTTGCGTTCCGGCTCGCTGACCGGTCGGTGGGGGTCGGGCCTGGAACCCGGCCCCGGCGGGGCCGGCGGCTGGGCGGGGGGTTGGGCGGGCTCGAACCCGTCGTTGGCCGGTAAGGGTGGGGCTTCGCCCAGCGGCGAAGGCGGTGGTTCCTGACCTTCGACGGCCGGATCGGGCATCGACCCGTCCGCCGGTGCGGCGGGATAGGGCTTTCCGACAGTCGCAGCCGGGAACTGGCTGTTCGGAAGCATGCCAGCGTGCTGGCCCCAAGAGCCCAAGGCGTCGCCGGACGGCTCCTGAGGCAGGACGCCGGCCGGGTCGGTGGTCGTGGTCGCCGGTGCTGGGGGGTTCGTCGCCGGGGGGGCGTCGAAACCAGCGAAGACCTCGGAACCCGTGGCCGCCGGGGCGTCGGTCGGTCCCGCGGGTGGCGGCGGTTGGGGGTCGGTCTCGGTCCCCGACCCGGCCGACGCCAGCCGGACGCCGAGCGCGGTCACCAGCGCGAGCATGATGGGGGCGAGGGTGGTCAGTCGCCGGATCATGGAAACGCTCCCCTCCCTGGGAACGGCTCCGATCGACGCGACGCCTGCGGACAAGCGACGGTTTCGAATTCGGATACGGTTCGGTCGGATCGTTTCAGATTCCCAAGGCGCTCGGACGGGTCTCCTTCTCCTGACCCGACCCCGCTTTGATCGCGCGCAAGCCGGCAACAAGGACAGCCACGCGGAGAACCGGGGCGACGCTGATCTAGCAGATCAACAGGGATCGGGAAAGGGCAGTTTCCCACGAACGGAGTCGGGGATCGGCCGCGGGCGCGACGACATCACCCGAACTGGCTGGCCAGCCGCTCCGCCAGGGCCTCGGACGTCTCGTCGGCCCGGAACGGCCAGGGTCGGACCTCGGCCAGGCCGCGGAACCAGGTGGCCTGGCGCTTGGCGAACTGGCGGGTCCGGGCCTGGGTCTGCGCGATCGCCTCGGTCTCGGTCAAGCGGCCTTCCAGGAGGTCGATCACCTCGCGATAGCCGACCCCCTGGGCCGGTACGGGATGAATCGGGCGGGGTCCGGACACCAGATGGCGGACCTCCTCCACGAGCCCCTCGGCGAACATCTGCTCGACGCGCCGGTTGATCCGCTCGTGCAGCTCCGCCCGGGGACGCTCCAGGGCCACGACGTTCACCCCCTCGGCGGGCCGGTCGTGCTCGGCCTGGAGCGTGCTGATGGGGCGTCCCGTCAGCTCGAAGACCTCCAGCGCCCGGATGATCCGCCTGCGGTCGTTCGGGTGCAAGCGCCTGGCGGTCGCTGGGTCGAGCCGGGCGAGACGGTCGTGCAATGCCGCGTTGCCGAGAGCGTCGGCCTCGGCTTCGAGGTGTTGGCGGACTTCCGGGTCAGCCGCCGGCCCCTTGAATAGACCACGCAAGAGGGCTTTCAGATAAAGCGGTGTTCCCCCGACAAACAGGGCTCGACGCCCCCGCACCGCGATCTCGCGGACATGATCCAGGGCCCATGTCCGATACTCTGCCACGCTCGCCGATTCCCAGGGTTCGAGCACGTCGATGAGGTGGTGCGGCACGCCCCGGCGCTCGGCGATGGTCGGCTTGGCCGTGCCAATGTCCAGGCCGCGATAGAGCGTCATCGAATCCATCGCGATGACCTCGGCTCCCAGCCGATCGGCCAGCGCGATGGCCACGGCCGACTTGCCGGAAGCGGTCGGGCCGGTCAGGTAGAGGACTTGGTTACTGGTCACGGGGCACGGGTCACGGGTCAATGAGGTGCAGGGGTCAGGGAGAATGGTCGAGGGTCGAGGGTCGGTCGTCAAGGTTGTCGGCTGCTCGCCCGAGAGTGGTGGGGAAGCCGAGGGCGAGTTCAACACCGAGACAAGAAGGATACCAAGATTGTGCAAAAAACGTGAATATCAGATTTGCTTGATACCGTCTTTGTGTCTTTGGGCCTCTGTGGTGCATCCTCGCTCCCGATTTTTCGACGAGCGGTCGTCGGTCGCTGACGCGATTGGTTGGCGATCGATCATTTGTCATTTTGTGCCGAAATCACGTCTCGGGCTCCGCTGCCCACTTGCCAAGCCGTTCCGGTTGTGCTCGACTGAAGTTAGGTCAGGGCATGCACGGTCCCAAGACCTTTGGTTTCCATTACGGATCGAGAAGCCCTCGGGCGTGGGGTCGCCGACGGCGTCGGATGCGCCGGGACGGTGAGGCCGGGGGGCTGGCCGTGGTGCCCGCCAGCGAAGCTTGCATGCGAGGCACGAAATGTCCATTGCTCCCACCGCGGTCGAACCGCGGCCCGCGCAACAAGAGCACGGGTCCGCGCCGCCGCCTCCGTCCGTCAACGACCTGGCCCTCCGCGTCGGAACGGTCAATGGCTCGGGTAGCCAGTCGGCGAATCTGGTCCTGCTGCGGGCATCCACATGATGGGGATCCCGTGCAGCGGCAAGAACGTCTTCCCCTCGAACATCGAGGGTTTGCCGACCTGGTTCCACATCCGCGCCAGCCGACACGGCTACGTTGGCCACCGGCTTCACCCGCAGATCCTCGTCTGCATGAACGAGGATACGGCCGCCGAGGACCTCCGGGCCATGCTGCCGGGCACGATTTGCCTGTATCGCGACGATTTCAAGGAGGACATCGGGCCGGTCCGCGACGACGTTCGCTCGTTCGCCGTCCCCTTCGCCAAGCTGGTCGAGCAAGCCTACCCCCCCAACCCCAAGGACAAGGGCTACCGCGACAAGCTCCGCAAGGTCATCAACATGGTGTACGTGGGCGTGGTCGCCAGCGCCTGCGGGATCGAGATGGACGCCGTCCGCGAGGCGATCCGCCGCCAGTTCCCCGGCCGCAAGGCCAAGGCCGGCGAGATCAACATCCAGGCCGCCGACGCCGGCTTCGCCTGGGCCGAGGAACACCTGCCGAAGGATCTGCCCTTCCGCGTCGAGCGCATGAACGCCACCGAAGGCACCATCCTCATCGAGGGGAACCAGGCCGCCGCCATCGGCGCCGTCTTCGGCGGCGCGAATGTCGTGACCTGGTATCCGATCACTCCCTCCAGCAGCCTGGCCGAAGCCACCGAGGAGTTCCTCAAGCAGACCCGCATCGGCCCGGACGGCAAGCACAACTACGCGGTCATCCAGGCCGAGGACGAGCTGGCCGCCGTCGGCATGGCGATCGGCGCCGCCTGGGCCGGGGCACGGGCCATGACCGCCACGAGCGGACCAGGCATCTCCCTGATGACCGAGTTCGTCGGCCTGGCCTACTTCGCCGAGATCCCCGTCACCATCATCGACGTCCAGCGCATGGGCCCTTCGACCGGCTTGCCGACCCGGACCAGCCAGGGCGACATCCTCAAGCTCCACCTGCTTGGGCATGGTGACTGCCGCCACGTCGTCCTGATCCCCGGCTCGCCCGCCGAGTGCTACGAGCTGACGATGGAAGCCCTCGACCTCGCCCAGGAGCTTCAGACCCCCATCTTCGTCGCCACCGACCTCGACCTGGGCATGAACCTCTGGATGAGCGAGCCGTTCCAGTATCCCGACAAGCCGTTGCGTCGCGGCAAGATGCTCGACGCCGAGGCCCTCGAACGCCTGGGCGAGTTCTCGCGCTATCGCGACGTGGACGGCGACGGTGTCTGCTACCGGACCGTGCCTGGCACCCAGCACCCCCTGGCGTCGTACTTCACCCGCGGCACCGGACACGACGAGAAGTCGGGCTATAGCGAGAAGCCCGAGGTCTGGAAGCGGAACATGGACCGGCTCGCCCGTAAGTTCGAGACGGCCCGCGGCCGGGTCCCCAGGCCGGTGATCGACGAGTCCGGCCAGAAGGTCGGCGTGATCGCCTACGGCGGCACCCACTGGGCGATGGTCGAGGCCCGCGACCAGCTCCGCGACGAGGATGTCCCCACCGACTACTGCCGACTCCGGGCCTTGCCGATCTCCGACGAGGTCGTGTCCTTCATCGAGCGGCACGAACGCGTCTATGTGGTCGAACAGAACCGCGACGGCCAGATCGCCTTCCTGCTCCGCGGCACGCTCCGGCCCGAGCTGGCGGCTCGCCTGATCCCCGTCAACCACTACAACGGCACCCCCATCGCCGCCGGCAACATCTCCCGCCCGATCCTCGAACGCGAACGCCCCCACGGCACCAACGGCCACGGCGCCGGACGCCAGACCGCGATCGAGCCTGACGAGGCCGAGTCGTCGGGGCCTTCCGAGGCCTCGACGGAGTAATGCCGAAGTCAACACGATGGGCCGATCCGGGCGAGGGATGGGATCGCCAATGAGCGATGGTCGGTGGTCGAGAGGACGGGATCGAAGCACCCAGAATCGCTGACCCGGCCGACTCCACCATCGACCATGAATCATCGACCATCCTCCCGGCTCCCGGCCAGACCTCCCGAACACCGAACTCCAGGCAGGACTCACCTCCCATGGCAAAAGATACGATGGTCCTGATCGACGACCCCAGCCGGACCAGCTTCGAGCTGCCGGTCGTGGCGTTCCAGGGCGGGCAATCGACGCTCTGCAAAGGGTGCGGCCACAACAGCATCACCAGCGCCCTGATCGACGCCAGCAAGTCGGTCGGACTGAACCCGTACAACACGATCAAGCTCAGCGGCATCGGCTGTTCGAGCAAGACGCCCGCCTACTTCCTCCAGTACAGCCACGGCTTCAACGCGTTGCACGGCCGGATGCCCTCGGTCGTCACCGGCGCGGCGGTGGCGAACCGGCATCTCGTCTGCATCGGCATCAGCGGCGACGGCGACACGGCCAACATCGGCATGGGCCAGTTCAAGCACGTCTGCCGCCGCAACTTGCAAGTCGTCTATATCATCGAGAACAACGGCTGTTACGGACTGACCAAGGGCCAGTTCTCCGCCACCGCCGACCTTCACGCCCACCTCCGCCGTCCGAACGGCGAGGAGAACGACCTGCCGCCGTTTGACCTCTGCCTCGAGGCGATCGCCAGCGGGGCGACCTACGTCGCCCGCTCCTTCGCCGGCGACCGCAAGCAACTCCTCCCCCTGCTCAAGGGGGCCTTGCGGCACAAGGGCACTGCGATGCTCGATATCATCAGTCCGTGCGTGACCTTCAACGACTTCGACGGCTCGACGAAGGGCTGGAACTGGTCGAAGGAGCACGAGCAGCAACTCCAGGAGATCGGCTTCGTCCCCCGTTTGCCCGAGATTGAAGTCGAGCAGCAGGCCGGCGAGTTGACCCGTGTGCAGCTCCACGACGGCTCGTGGATCACCCTGCGGGCACTCAGCCACAATGAGCACAACATCCGCGACCGCTCCTCGGCGATGAAGCTCCTGGTTGAGAGTCAGGAGAAGGGCGAGTTCCTCACCGGCCTGATCTACGTCAACACCGAGCGGCCCGACTTCGTCAGCCTCCAGAAGATGAACGACACCCCGCTGGCCCAACTCCCTGACGAGCAACTGAGGCCGGGGCCCGAGGCGCTCAAGGAGATCATGGCGGAATTCTGAAAAGGCGGTGGAGGGTGCTTCGTGGAGGGGGAGACGGTCTCTCCCCTCCACCCGCCTCTCATCACCCTCCACCCGCTCACAATTCCCAGACCCTCCGGCCGCTCAGGAACATCGTCAAGAATCCATCCTCGCTCACTTTCAGCACCGGCCCATGATGCGAGGCGGCCAGCGCGGCGGTGGTGCGGGCGCCCTCGACGGCGCGGGGGGCGTGGGTCATCTCGGGGGTCAGGCGGAGGATCGCGCCGAAGGAGAGGAGGCGGCCCTCGGGGTCGGTCACGACGGCGCCGTCGATACCGGCCAGCGACTCGACAACCGAGTTGTCCAGGTCGGCGATCCCCTGGCCGCGGGCGAGGTGGTGCAGGGAGCGCTTGGCCAGTCGGGGTGAGAGGTTCTCGGGGTCCTCGGGGTCGTCGGCAGCGACCTCCGAGAGGATCCGGTCCCCCGGGGCGACGAGCACGGGAAGCGACCGGGCCGGGTCGCGCAGCAGGACGAACAGGGCGCCCCGGCGGTCCTCGGCCAGGTTCAGGGCGGCCTGAAAGATCCGGTCGGCCAGATCGGGCGGTCGCGTGTTGCCGACGGCCTGGCGCCAGGCGGCGAACTTGGTCGGGATGTCGAGCAATCGCCAGCGGGCATCGCTGTAGGCGAACGTCAAGGTGCCCCGGGAGAAGACCTTGATCTCCTGCGACGGGGTGAGCACCAGCACGATGTGGCCGCCGCCGAGGGTGGCCCGGGCATGGCCGACGAACGCCCGGGGACAGGGCGCCGCCAGCGTCGCGGACCCTTGGACCGCGTTGGCCCATCGAGCGATGTCTACCGCCCAGGCGAGGTCGCCGGCGCGATCGACGACATATACCGTGCGAAGGCCGTCGCAGATCCGGTGGAAACTCTTGATCGCCGAGAGCCGGACGTTGTACCGCGGCGCCCCCGGCGGGTTCTCGCGACCGGGATAGGCCGGGTCGTCGTCGGTGCCGAGCAGGAGCGCTCCGGAGCTGACCCGCCGATTCTCGTACGACGACAGGGCCGCGACCCGCAGCGCCTCCAGGGCGGCCGGAACCCGCTCGGCGGCCGTCGGGTCGAGGTACTCGGTGACGATCAGATCCTCGACGTCGTACTGGAGGAACTCCTCCCGCTGGGCCGACTCGGGATCGAACAGGGAGCGGAATCGGCGGTCGAGCACGCGCATCGTCGCCTCGATCAGCCGACGCTCCGACGCCAGGAACGGACTCGGGCTGCCCGGCGCCAGCAGGTAGCGGGTCCGGAACAGCTCGATCTCGACGCCGATGCCGGCCGGGTCATCCTCGATCCGGTAGTTCGATCGCCGGGCCGTATCGTCCAGGGCGATGAAGCTGCGGTCGCTCGCCGGTTCGAGGACGGCGTCGGGGAAGAAGTGCTCCAGACCCCGACGCATCATCATCTGATACAGGCCCACGACCCGCGATGACGGGCCTGTGGTTCGCTCGCGCTCGCGATCGCGCTCGACGACGGCCAAACCGACCTCCCTCCCGTTCGACAGGCGCGGGGATTCTCCGTTCCCGTTTGCGGCCAGGGCTCCGACACGGGCCGTCCCCATTCTATCGCCTCCGCGCGTCGTCGGGCGAGGGTCGCCCGGCCACCAGGGCCGGGTCCGATTCGCCCTCGGGCTCCAGGGGAGCATACGGGAACGGCTGTGTTTGCCGGACACACCGATACAACCGAACACGCTTCACCGCCGCCCCGGCGCGTTGCACCGCGAACTCGCCGAGCCAGTCGATCCGCTCGAACCAGCGGTCAAAGGCGTCCGGTTCCGTCGAGCTGTGGTTGACCACGACGAGAATGCCGTCATGCCCGACCCACTGCTCCGGACGGCTCCACTGGGCAAACCCGAGCGGCTTGCGGGCGCTGTAGCAGAGCACCGGCGAACGCGAACCGGTCGCGAACGCGATCTGTCCGCTGTGATACCACTTGCTGGTGAAAACGAACGTCTTCGGGTCGTCCACCAGGCCACGACGCTCCAACTCGTTGGCGACCGCCTCCCAGCCGTAGGCGTCGAGGGTCGGGTCGCGTGAGACGGCGAGCAGACCCAGCGTGCCCGAGCCGTCTTCCTGAAGCACGCCCGTCCGCGCCTGCACGACGAAGGCCGCCGCCAGAGCGATCGTAAGGGCCATCATCCACGCCAGTCGGCGCCCCAGCCGCCTTGGCTCGACTCGCCAGCGGCGGGACCAGGCGTCTCCCAGCATCGGGAAGACCCCCAGAAGTCCCGCCAGGGACCAATGGGGCAAGACGGTTTGCTGGCAAGCAACCAGCAGGAACGCCCCGAGCGGCACGACCGCCTGCACCAGCAGGAATCGATCGGCTGCGCCGGCCCCGGTCCGTCGTTGCCGGATGGTCTGGGATAGCACACCCATCAGGGCCAGCCAGATCCAGGGCAAGGCATACCCGACCTGTCCGAGCACGGCCAGGGCGAGGTAATCCGGCCGGAACCGCAGTCCTCCGAGTGCTCGACCGCCCTGGAAGGCGAACGAGGCCCAGCCGTTCGCGGCGTTCCAGCCGATCACCGGCGCGAACATCAAGGCCGCCACGACCGCCGCCAGGTAAGGCCCCGGCCGTCTCAGCCAGGGCCGTGCCCTGGGCTCGGCGAGCAGGTAGCAGGCGGCCCCAATCGGCAGGAAGACCCCGTGATACTTGCTCAGCAAGGCCCCGCCCCAGGCCAGGCCGACCGTCAGCCAGGGTCCGAGCCTCCGCGGACTCGTCAGGGCCGCGGCGAACCGGTCGAGCGCGAGCAACCAGAAGAAGACGAGCGGGCCGTCCGGCAAGGCGAACGCCCCCACCGCCACGCCGAAGTAAGCCGAGGCGTTGAAGACCATCGCGGCGATGGTCCCCGCACGGGGTCCGTAGAACCGCGCGGTCAGGCGGGCCATCAACCAGGTCGAGCCCGCGAAGAGAAGGACGAACCCGAGCCGCAGGCCCAGGGCGGTCGGCATGCCGCCGGAGATGGCGAGTCCGGCCGCCTCGACCAGCGCCGTCAATGGCGGGTGGTCGAAGTAGCTCCAGTCGGGATGGACGGTGAACAGGTAGTAATACGCCTCGTCGTTGCCCACGCCGACGGTTGCGGCCCAGGCCAGGCGGAGAAGCGTCGTGGTGGCGATCAAGGTCCAGAGGGCGCGTCGTGGGGTCATCCTTGACCTCGGCGTCGGGGGCATCGGGGCGGCTCTCGGGGGGATGTCAGCGGCGATCTTAGCGAATTCCGGTCCCCTGGCGATGCCAATGTGGAGACGGTTTCGCTGGAGTCGGGACGGTGCCCGAACCGAGTATCCGGGAATCGGACCCGCAGTCCGCGACCGGTCTTGTCCGGTTCGGGGGTCGCTGATACGATCCCTGCCCCTCGACGAGGCTCCACGGGCCGTTCGAAAGCAGGGCGTCCGAGGCCCGCCGTCTTCCTGACCGGAGTCTGTATGAATCCGAGCCCGACCCCGAGCCGACGCCGTCTCTGGACCCGCCGCCTGGTCATCGCTGGCCTGGTGGTCCTGGCCTGCCAGCAGCTCTGGCGGCATCTGCACGACTACATCTTTCCCGAGGAGTTCGCGGTCGTCGAGCCGGGCCGGATCTACCGGGGGGCCTGGCAACAGACCTGGCCGTTGAAGCGGATTGTCCGTGGCCATCAGATCAAGACGATCGTCGCCCTGGCCCACCCGCCCAACCATCCCCTGGTCGTCAAGGAGAAGGCTCTCGCCCGCGAGCTGGGTTGTCGCTGGGTCCACGTGCCGATCGTCGATGACCGCTCGATCGATGACGGCGAGCAGCTCTTCGACCGCTTGGAAGAGGCCGCCGCCGTGCTGGCCGACAGCCGGAGCCAGCCGGTCTTCTTCCACTGCCACCACGGGATCAACCGGGCGTCGATGGTCCAGATGGCCTACCGGATGCTCTATTGCGGCTGGTCGCTCGATCAGGCGACCGCCGAGATTTCCCGGACGTTCGGCCTTCAAGAAGTCGATCACGGGCCGGACTACCGCCACATGGCCGACTTCTACGCCGAGCGGGTGCTCCCCCGCCGCCGGGCGGAGGCGGAAGCGAAGGCCGCGGCGTCGGAGACGCCGACCCGGCGCTGAGATCCGATCGGGGGCCGTCGGTATGGTAAACTCGACGCTCGCGGGCGTTCTCCCCGAATGCCCTCCGAGCCGCCCGAGCCAGCCGATGGAGTCGTCCCGATGCGAAGACGAGCCCCCATGCCAACCACGGCCTCGATCGGACTCCTCGTGGTCCTGCTGAGCAACTCCGCGCCGGCCGACGAGAAACCCGAGCCCACCAACCGCCTCGCTGGCGAGACGTCGCCCTACCTGCTTCAGCACGCTCACAACCCAGTCGATTGGTTCCCGTGGGGGGCGGAGGCATTCGAGAAGGCAAGGAAGGAGGGCAAGCCGATCTTCCTTTCGGTCGGGTACTCGTCGTGCCACTGGTGTCACGTCATGGAACGGGAGAGCTTCAGCGATGAACAGATCGCCAGGACGTTGAATGAGCACTTCGTCTGCATCAAGGTGGACCGCGAGGAGCGGCCCGACGTGGACGCGGTGTACATGGCGGCCGTGCAGGCGTTCCAGGGCTCGGGAGGCTGGCCGATGTCGGTCTTCCTCTTTCCGGACGGGCGGCCCTTCTTCGGCGGCACGTACTTCCCGCCACATGACGGGGAGAACTTCGAGGGGTTTGACTCCGTGCTCGACCGCGTCATCGCCGCCTGGCGGGACCACCGCAAGGAACTGGACCACGACGCGGATCAGGTCGCCGCGATCGTGAAGCGACGGACCGCCGCGGCGCGGGCCTTGAGGAAGCTTCCGCTGGCGAGGTCGATGGCCGACGACGGCCAGGCCCAGATGGCCGGATCGTTCGACCCGGAGTACGGCGGCTTCGGCTTCGACCCCGATGTGCCGAAGCGTCCGAAGTTCCCCGAGGCGACGAACCTGCTGTTCCTCCTCGACCGCCACCGCCGCCAGCCGGGCCGCGACGGTCTGCTCGCCCGGGGGGCGCCGGGCGGCGGGACGTCGCCGCTGGCGATGGTCGAGACGACCCTCGATCAGCTCGCCCGCGGTGGCATCCGCGACCACCTGGCGGGGGGCTACCACCGATACAGCACCGATCGCATGTGGGTTGTGCCGCACTTCGAGAAGATGCTCTATGACGAGGCGTTGATCGCTTCGACGTTTCTTCAGGCTTTCGAGGTGACGAAGGACGATCGCTGGCGTCGCGAGGCCGAGGCGACCCTCGATTTCGTCGCCCGGGAGATGACCACGCCCGAGGGGGGCTTCGCCTCGGCCTTCGATGCCGATGCCGCGGGCGAGGAGGGGTCGTATTACGTCTGGACCCGCGAGGAGGTCGCGAAGGTCCTCGGGGACGGGGACGACGCGAGGGTCTTTGCGATCGTTTATGGGTTGAACGGGGCGCCGAGCTTCGAGGAAGATCGGTATGTCTTGCGGCTTCCGAGACCGTGGAAAGACGTGGCCGCGAGCCTCGGGACGGAACCCGGGGCGCTCGAAGCGAGGCTGTCGCCGTTGCGGGCGAAGCTGCTGGAAGCGAGGCAGGAGAGGCCGGGGCCGTCGCTCGATGACAAGGTGATCGCGGGTTGGAACGGTCTGATGATCGCGGCGTTTGCCGATGGGTTCCGGGTCCTGAAGGAGGAGCGTTACCGTCGCACCGCCGAGAAAGCCGCGGACTTCTTGCTGGCGCGGCTGCGCGACGGGGAAGGGGGGTTGATGCGGTCGTACCGGGCGGGTCGGGCGAAGGGCGGGGCGTACCTGGATGATTATGCGTATCTCGCCCAGGGTTTGCTCCGGCTCCACGACGCGACGGGCGAGCGGGTCCGGCTCGATCAGGCGCGGGCGTTGGTGGATCGAATGATCGCGGAGTTCGCCGACGAGGAGGGCGGGTTTTACCTCACGTCCGAGGAACAGGAAAGTCTGCTGGCGCGTCCGAAGGACCCGTACGACGGGGCCTTGCCGAGCGGGAACGCGGTGGCGGTCCGGGACCTGCTCGGATTGGCGACGTTGACGGGCGAGGATCGTTACCTCGATCGGGCGGGACAGGCGCTGGAGGCGTTCAGTCCGACGATGGCGCAGGCACCGTCGGGCGTGCCGACGTTGCTGGTGGCCTTGCAGGACTACCTCGATGCGCGGCCGGCGGCGGCCGGCGGGGACGGGGGCGGGCCGGGGGCTGACGAGCTTGACAACCCGCTGGGTTTGCCGCGTCGCGTACTCCAGGCTGAGGTCCGGCTCGATCCGGACGACAGGAAGGCGGGCGGGGTGTTCGGGGTGACGATCGCGTTGAATGTGGCTGAGGGCTGGCACATCACGGCCAACCCGGCGGGCGATGAGCGGTTGAGGCCGACGGTCGTCGAGCTGGCGACGAACCCGGCGGTGGAGCTGGTGTCGGTCGCGTATCCGGAGGGGGAGGCGAAGCGGCTGGGAGACGTGGAGGAACCGGTGAACGTTTATGAAGGGCGGGTCGTCGTGAAGGCGAGGCTCCGGACGAAGGAGGAGGGAGACGTTCATGGGACGTTCCGGGTCCGGTATCAGGCGTGCAACGACCGGGCGTGCCTGGCACCGGCGGTGCTGGAGGTGTCGCTGTCGGTGGCACCGGGAAAGAAGTAAGGGGCGACGCGGTTTCTGGCCTCTTGCAATACGTGATGGTTTCTCATGCACGGTTTCTTGAATCTGAACAAGCCGACCGGTATGACCTCCCGCGATGCGGTGAATCTGGTGGTGCGGCTGGTGGGTCGGAAGGGGAAGGTGGGCCACGCGGGGACGCTGGACCCGCTGGCGTCGGGGGTGCTGGTGGTGGCCGTCGGGTCGGCGACGCGGTTGATCGAGCGGGTCCAGGCCCAGGCAAAGACGTATCGGGCGACGATCCGGCTGGGGGCGAGGTCGGACACGCTGGACGCGGACGGGGCGGTTGTCGAGGAGGAGAACCCGACGGTGCCGGGCGAGGCGGAGGTCCGCGAGGCGCTGGGGACGCAGGTCGGGAGGATCGAGCAGGTGCCGCCGCAGTTCTCGGCGTTGAAGGTGGGGGGGCGGCGGGCGTATGAGCTGGCCAGGGCGGGGAAGGCCGTCGCGCTGGAGGCGAGGACGGTGAGGGTCGATCGGGTGGCGCTGCTGGGCTACGACTGGCCGAGCGTGGAGGTGGAGATCGACTGCGGCGCGGGGACGTATATCCGTTCGATCGCGCGGGACGTGGGCGACCGGCTGGGCTGCGGCGGCCTGATCGACGTACTGACGAGGACGCGCGTCGGGCCGTTCGCCCTGGCCGATGCGGTCGATCCGCGCGACCTGACGGTCGATTCGCTGGCGGGTTTGCTGCGACCGATGGTCGAGGCCGTGCCGGACTGGCCGCGGGTGGGGATCGACGAGGCGCAGACGGCGATGATCCGGCAAGGTCGGGCGCTGGACCCGACGCGACTCAGGACCATGCCGCCGCCGGGCGAGCTGGCCCTGATTGGTCCCGATGGCGACCTGATCGCGCTGGCCGAGCACGATGAGTCGCGAGGGAGCGTCCTGCCGAGGCGAGTCCTCGCTCCGTGAGGCAGGGTCCGAATTGCCAGAGAGCGGACGGAAGAGGGGGGCGCGGGGATCGTCCCCGCGGGGTGGTGCGTCGTGCTCTCGACAATTCTCAGTATAGCCCACGATTGACGGGAAAGCCCAGGATCACAGGTCGGGAATCGGCTCGGGGGGCGGGCCGAGGGGGGCTTCCTTGCGGCGGCGTTTCTCGGGGAACCAGCCGACGCGGCGGGCGCGGAGGTGGTAGGCGAGGCCGAGCAGTCGCATGACGACCAGGCCGGCATACAGGGCGAAGACCCAGGCGGCCCAGGTGGCGAGCAGGAGGGGACCGAGGGACGAGAGGCGGTAGAGGCCGGCGACGATCAGGGTGCCCAGGGCCATCGCGATCGCCAGGGCGAGCACCGGCGCGAGGTAGAGCAGTCCGACCTTGAAGATGGCGCGGATGACCAGCGAGGGCTTGACCGCCAGGGCGTCCTCGTGGAGTGAGATGGACAGCAGGGCCATCAAGGAGAAGAGGCCGCCCGCGGCGAGGATCTCGATGAAGACAAGTTGATGGATCAGGGCGGGCTCGGGTTGTCTGCGAGAAAAGGCCAGGGCGGGGAAGAGCATCAGGCCGATGCCGAGGCCGCCCGCGAGGGCGAAGCGGAAGACGGCGATGACGATCGAGCCCAGCTCAATGTCGGGCCACTTCGGGTGGCAGACGTCCCCCTGGGCGGAGGCGACCAGCACGGCGCCGAGGACCGAGAGAGTATAGCCGAGGGCGAAGGCGAAGACGGCGATCATTGCGAAGGCGATCGGGCCGAAGAGGGCGAGGTAACCGCCCTGGAGGACCATCGGGATCACGGCGAAGACGACCAGCGAGGTCGCCGTGAGGGGCACGGGGAGGATCACGAGCCAGGCGAGGGCGGGGAGGTCCCAGAACGGATAGAGCAGGCTCCCGAGGGGCGACGCCTCGGGCTGGCGGGGCAGGGGGAGGAGGCCGCCGCGACCGACCGGTTCGAGCTTCGACCGGCGCTCGGTCGGACTGCCGAGGCGTTCGGGGTTCACCGAGGGGACGAGGGCGGAGGGGTCCGAGCCGTCGTCGTGGTCCAGGGTATAGCCGGCGAAGGTGTCGTCTTGCCGGGGCCGGGCCCGGCGGGGGGGCGGCTGGAGGGTCGAGCGGGGCGGTTCGGGGGCGGGGGCCGGCGGCCGGGCGGGGGCGGGGGCGGGCCTGGCGGGCTCGGGGACGCGAAAGGTCGTGCCGCAGGAGGGGCAACGGCCGACGCGGCCGGGGGTGGCGCCGGTGAGCTTGAGGGTCTTGCCGCAACGGCAGGTCATCGTCGCGGGGAGGGGCGGGGGCATCGTCGGGTGTGCTCGCTCGGACCGGGGCACGGCGGCGTGCCCCGGAAGATTCGGGGACGGGGACGGGTTCGGAGTCGGACCGGGTCAAGTGTTGCGGGTAGGACCCTTCTTCTTGCCGGTCGGGGCGGGGCGGGCCGGGGAGGGGTCGGTCATCGTGTCGAGGATCTGACGGACCTCCCGAGCCTGGTCGGCGTCGAGGCCGTGCGACTTCAGGAGGTGGAGCACCAGCAGGCCGGGCTGACCCTGGTAGAGCTTGTCCACGAGGCTGCCCAGGCGTTTCTGGCGGACCTCCTGCTCGGTGACCAGCGGGCGATAGACGAAGGCCAGCTCGCTGCGGTCGCTGGCGACCATGCCCTTGACTTCGAGGCGATCGAGCAGGGTGGCGACGGTGGCGTAGGACCACTGGCGGCCGGCGGCCTTGAGGGTCTCGAGGACCTCGCGGACGGTGGCCTGCCCGCGCTCCCAGAGGACCTTGATGACGTCGAGTTCGGAATCGGGAATCGAGGGGGGTCTCTTGGCCATGGCCGAGGATCTCGAATAGAGTAAGATGAACGACCCCGGGCGGGCGGATGTCGGCGCCGCGGCGGACCCGGCGCCGGGGGAACGGGGTCGTGGAACGACCCGTTGAGTGTATCCTAAGACAACTGTCATCTGCCGTCAACCCGGGATTCCGACACTTGTCTGCGGACGAACGAGACGCCAGAACGGACGAGGCGGGCGCGCGTCGGCGCGGGGCAACGGCCGCCTGCGATGCCCGGCGTGCGGGCGTCGCCTGAGCGTGCCGGCGTCGCTGCGCGAGGAGGAGGCGCCGCGGGTCGTTTGCTCGGGCTGCGGCGGGCGGTTCCGGCTCCGCAGGCGGGAAGGGCGCTCGGGCGAGCTGACCGCGTCGGCCTCGCAGGTCCGGCCGGGGATGGAGGATGAGAACCCGACCGACGAGGAGCCGGCGCGAACGTCGGCCGTCGAGCCGGCGACGATCGGGGGGGTGGACCTGGCCTTGCGGGGGCTGGCGCTGGTCGGTCTGCGATGGGCCTTTCATGCGGTCAACGCGGCGGGTGTCGGGTTGATGTTGCCGCTGGGCGGATTCGTGCCGGTCTGGAACCGCTGGCGGGCCGGCGGGCCGGGGGTCGTCGAGGCGCTGGGCGGGGTCCGGCCGGCGGTGGAGTCGTCCGATCCGGACGCGGACTTTGGGCCGATGCTGGCCCGGGCCGATGCGCCGGGGCTCTTTGGCGAGGTGGCGGAGGTGGCGCGTCGGCTGGGGGCGCGGCCGCCGGGGCAGATCCGGGTGGCGTCGGTGCCGTGCTGCGGGGTGGTCGCCTGGGGACGTTCGCGGGCCTTGCTGGTGGGCTTGCCATTGCTGCATGCGTTGAGCCTGGGCGAGCTGCGGGCGGTGCTCTCGCACGAGCTGGCGCACCTGGCGCGGGGCGATGCCACGGTCTCGGCGCGCTCGACGCGGTTCGTCGCGGGGCTGGGCCAGGCGCTCGACCGGCCGACGGCTCCGGGCTGGGGTCCGCTGGGGGCCTGGGCGCGGGTCTGCCGGAGTCTGGGGGATCGCCTGCACGCGCCGATCGCTCGCGGCCAGGAGGTCCGGGCCGACCGGGCCGCCGCGTCGCTGGCCGGGGGGGCCGCCGCGGCGGATGCGCTGGTGAAGGTGGCCCTGATCCAGCCGTTGTTCCGCGAGGTGCTCGACCACTACGACCCCTCCCGAACCGACCTGCCGAACCTCTACGCCTTCTTCCGCGACTTCTGGTCCCGACTGCCGGATGACCTGCATACGTCGATGCGTCACCGCCTGCTGACCGACCGCCGCGCCGATCGACCCGGCGCATCCGGCCTTGATCGATCGGCTGGCGCTCGTCCAGTCGTACCCCGATCGACCCGCGACCGACGCCAGCACCCCGGCCGCCCTGCTGATCGGCGACCTGGAGGCCCTGGAGCAGATGATCCACGACCGGCTCTTCGCCATCGGGGGCGTCGAGCCGAGCCTCTTCCACCGGGCGGGGAGCTGAGGGAAGGGAAGCCGTCGCTCGCAAGGGCACCGAGGACGACGGGAGCGGACGCCGAGTCATCGCGGCGGCTCTCGGCGCTCCTGGCTCTCGGCTTGCTTCTGCGTTCTCGGGGAATCGGTGAGAGACTCGCCCCCTTCACTCCCGATTCGGACGCCTTCCGAACGCCCCCGCGACGCTTCCCCGACGCCCTCAGAACGTCCCGGAGACGCCGGGGACGGCCGGAGTGGATTGCGGAAATGTGTTTGTTGCGTCAGGAGTTGCGTTGCAAGCTTGCCCATCTTGACGTTCGTTCGGCGCGCGGAGCGTCGGCGGGAGCGTCGGCCGGCGCGGCGGGCGCGGTGGAAGTCGGCGAGGTGGCGGTGAAGCTCCAGGGCGTTGGCCGACTCGTAGCGGCGGGCGAGGGCGGCCTCGGGGCTGGCGTCGAAGGTGCGGCAACGGGCGCAGGCGGCTTCGAGGGCGGGGACGTCGTGGTCGTTCCAGAGGATCTGCGCGGAGGTGCGTGGAGGCGCTCTTGCTCGGTCGCGGACGAAGGCGAGCAGGCGGCGGCGGGCCGACTCGCGGTCGCCGAGGGCCAGACGCTGCGCGGCGGCGCGGTCGGCCGGTTCGAGGGTCTTCGTGTCGAGGTTCAGGAACGCCTCGACTTCATCGGGGTTGGGGGCGCGGTCGGCGGCGAGGTGGTCGCGGTAGAGCCGGGCGACGACGGGTTGACCGGGCGGAATGCGGTCGTAGTCGAAGCCGAGCAGGAGCAGGCAGCGGAGGAACTCGGCGCGGGACCAGTAGCCGCCGGGCATCTCCAGATCGGCGGCGAGGTCGTCGAAGCGGGCGATCAGCCAGTCGCAACCGAAGGCGGAGGAGGTGAGAAGGGCGTAGGCGCGGCGGGGGTCGGCCTGGAGCTTCTGGCCGGTCCGACGGGCCCAGGCGCGGCGGCGTCGGAAGAAGGCCCGCTCGGCGGCAGCGGTGTTCTCCTCCAGGGCGAGGTTCTCGCGCTCGACGCAGCGATCGAGCCGGACGGAGGCGGTGGCGGCGCGGGCGACGAGCCAGCGCTGGACGGCGTCGGCGGGTTTCATGGCGTCGGTCCATTCGGCGACGCGCTCGGCGATCTTCTCGCGCTGGTCGGGCGGCTCGACGACCTGGCAGCGGAGACCATGCTTGACGGCATTGGCCCGGCTTCGGGCCTTGCCGGCGGCGGTTTTCGGTCCGGTGGCGCGGGGACCGGGCGGGGTCAGGCCGAGCGAGGCGAGGACCTTGGGGTCGAGCGGGTCGATGGGCTGGGGCGCGGCGTCGTCGGGAGTCGGCGTCATGGTGGGGCCCTCGGCGTCAAGGGGTGGCGATCGGCGTCGGTTTGTCGGGCATGCGGGCGCGGCGGACGGCGGCGAGCCCGGTTCATCTCCTATCTTCGAAAAACCGGCCGGGGATTATCGCGCTTTCCCGGATGATTTCGGGATCTGGCCGCCGAGCGGGTCGACGGGGCCTGTGCTGGTGTTCAGGATGTGGCCGGTTCTCCGGGCGACAGTCGGGAGTTGCGGACACATTTTTTGAGAAAACCAGTGGAATAACTATTGACATTGCCTGGTTAAACGAAGAATTGGTAGAGGGAGACAATGTCGATGCTGCGGGGGTGCCGGGAGATCCGGCTCCGGCATCGGGCGTGTTTCCCCTAGATAAGTGGAGGACCCGAGGATGGTGGATAAACCCAAGACCCGGTCTGGCAAGAAGGAAGACGTGCTCGTCCGGCTCGAGCGACTCGAGTCCCTCGTGGAGAATGGCCACAATCGGCCCGGGATCGGTTCCCTGACGGCCATGCCGGTGACCCCGACCTATTCGACCGACCTGGAGGAGCGGCTGGCGGCGCTGGAGAAGCGGATCTTGCAGTCGGGGGAGGGGGAGACGGAGTCCGTGGAGGGGGAGACCGAGGAGACTCCGCTCCGGTACTGCGCCCTGCCGAAAACCCCGCCGCGGCAGTTCGCGGCAGACGTGTCGCCGAATCGGGCCAAGCTGATCGAGATGATCAGCAAGAAGTGGGTGAACGGCACCAAGCTGCACTATTACTTCTTCGCGAGCGGCTCGGCGTCGGCGAGCAACGACCAGAAGGACCTTGTGCGGCAGGGATTCGACGTCTGGAAGAACGTCGGGATCGGGATCCAGTTCGAGGAGGTGCAGGACATCCACTCGGCCGAGATCCGGATTGGATTCGTGCAGGGCGACGGGTCGTGGTCGTACATCGGTCGCGACGTGATCGACGTGGCCGGCCAGAGTGAGCGGACGATGAACTTCGGCTGGGACCTGAAGGCCGACCCGCGGGGTGTGGACGTGCCGGTCCACGAGATCGGTCACACGCTTGGCTTCCCGCACGAGCACCAGAACCCGTTTGCCGGGATCGTCTGGGACGAGGAGGCGGTCTATCGCTACTTCGGCGGCCCGCCCAACAACTGGGATCGGCCGACGGTCCAGTTCAACATCCTCCAGAAGCTCTCGGTCTCGGAGGTCCAGGGAACGCAGTGGGACCCGGACTCGATCATGCACTACGCCTTCGCGGCGGGGCTGATCCTGCAGCCCGATCAGTATCGCAACGGCATTCGCCCCCACGGCGGGCTCTCGCCGCACGACCTGGCCCAGGCCAAGCTGTTTTACCCGACGCAGGACGACGCTTCGAACCCCGAGCTGAAGCCGTTCCGCTCCCAGATGCTCAACCTCGCGCCGGCCCAGCAGGCGAATTTCACGATCCAGCCGGCCGCGACCCGCTGGTACACGATGCAGACCTTCGGCGGCTCGGACACGGTGATGGTCCTCTTCGAGGAGCACAACGGTGACCTCCGCTTCCTGGCGGGCGACGACGACAGCGGTACCAGCCGCAACGCCCGGATCCAGGCACGGCTGATGGCCGGTCGGCGGTATGTGCTGCGAATCCGGCTGTTCTCGAACTTCGACTCCGGCGAGACGGCCGTCATCCTCTCGTGAATGGACTGCAGATGCAAGCTGGGGCCGGCGCCGACGTCAATCGGGCCGGCCCCAGGTCGTTCCGGCAGGGGTCGTGCCGGGTCGCGAAGGGGGAGGTGGGATCGTCCCTGGTCGGGTGCTCGGCGAGCACGCGACGCGTGAGCGTTCCTGTTCGCTCGCCGGGCCTTTGCCGCGACGCCGCGGCACGACGTTCCTCGACTCCGGGAAGACGCCACGGTTGAGCCGGGGTGGAGGGTGGGCTATGCTCGGAGGAGAAGCGGCGAGGTCGCGGGCTTCGGGCAACCGACGGGGAGGGCCGGGCGATGAGAACAAGCGAGGTCGTGGCGGCTGGGTTGAGGACGGGGCTGGTCGTGGCGGCGTTGGTCGCCGGGATCTCGGGAGGCGGAGCCCATGGCGCAGTGGGGCCTCGGATACGGCTGGGGCGGCTTCTATGGCGGCGGGCAGATGTATAATCAGCAGACGCTCAATTATTTGACTCAGCGGTCGCTCGCCGCGGGCAATGCCGCCTACGCCGCGCGGTCGAACGGGCCGATGGGCAATAATGTGTACGCCGGTAACCCGAACGCCTATTACAACCATGTCCGCGACCCGGACTTCTTCCAGCGGTTCGACATCTCGTCACGACGCACGATCGAATCTCAGGTGGCGCGGAACGTCGAGCCGGACCTCGTGCGGAGCACGCCGACGGCCGGTGCCGGTGCCGGGACGTCGCGGACGTCGCGGACGTCGCCGCCGCTGCTGCACTTCTTCAGCACCGTCGGCAAGCTGGTCTGGCCCTCGGACGCACCCACGGGCGGCGACCTGGGACCAAAGCGGCAGGCGATCGATCAGAGCACCGGCGACATCTATCGGGAGGTCAAGGACCGCGGCTTCGCCTCGATCGGCCTGGTGACGGACGCTCGCACCAAGCTCGTCGATTACGGCCGACCGGCGCTGGACTATCTGCACAGGAGCTCCTCGCCGGCCGTGGCGGATACGTTCCACCGCTTCCTGCTGTCGTTTTACGACGCGCTGGGGCGGTCGGCCTATTCGGGTGCGGGATCGGCAGCGCGCTGAGGTGTGGATCGGTTACTTCAAAGCCTTCTGGACGGTCGATTCCAGGCTGGAGCCGATCAGGTCCACGGCGAGGATCTTGCCGTCGGGGCCAATGAGGAAGTTCGCCGGGATCTCGGTGACGCCATAGGCGCGGGCGATGTCGCGATCGTCAGCGCCGCTGACGAGGTTGGGCCAGCGGACATTGTTCTCGATGAGGAAGCGGCGGATCGTCGGCATGTGGTCGGCGGGGTTCTTGGAGGCGTCGCGGTCGAGGGTATCCAGGTTGATGCCGAGGATGCGGAAACCGCGGTCGTGGTAGCGGTCGTAAAACTCGCCGAGCCGGACGGCCTCGGCGGCGCAGGGCAGGCACCAGCTCGCCCAGAAATCGACGAGCACGACGTTGCCCCGGAGGTCGGCGAGGTTCACGGGCTTGCCATCGATGTCGTTGCCGACGATCGGGGGTGCGGGCTGGCCGACCATCTCCAGGCGGGCGAGTCGGCTCGCGGCGTAGGTGCGCATCTGGGGGTCGGGGGCCTCGTCGCGGATCAGGCGGAAGGCGCGTCGGGCGACGTCGAACTGGGCGGACTGGACGAGCCGCTGGTAATATGTTTCGACGAGTGAGATCCGCAACGCCTCGGGCAAGACGGCGTTAACGGCGGCGTTGTCGTTGTTCTGCGCGGGCGCTGCTTGCGGGTGGTGATGGCGGCCTCCAGGCTCGCCAGCGATTCCTCGAACGCGTTACGGTCCACCTCGGCGAGGATGTTGGCGAGATTGGCGAGGTATCGCAACTGGGGCGGGGTGCCCTGGCGCTGGAGGAGGCGCTCGGCGGTCGGCTCGGCCTCGCGGTAGAGGCCGGCGGCGAGGGCGTCCTGAAAGAGGGTCTGATAGGTGGCGGTGGCGTCGTCGGCGGGCTGCCGCTCGGCGAGCTGGGCGAGGCGCTCGATCCGCTGGCGTTCGAGCTGGCGGAGGGCCTTCTGGAAGTCGGCGTCGATGGTCGCGACCGAGTCGTCGCGGGCGGGCGGGTCCTGAGCGTTGGCGTGGAGGGTTGCGAGCGAAGCCAGGGCCAGCGTGAGGCTGCCCAGCCGTCGGGCGAGCGGAGGCGTCTTCATCGGCGGTCAGCTCCTCCTGGGGGGTGGATCGGTCGGTGTCTTATTCTGACAGAATCGGGAGGTCGGTGGGTAGCCCGGATCAAAGGGGGAAGGGGGGAAGGAATCCTTCCTCCGCGACTCGCTAGGGCTGCGGCTTGAGTTGCCGGTCGAGGAAGGCGGCGGCCTGGGCGATGGTGCGCTCGATCTCGGGCCGGCCCCAGTTGCCGTGGCCGCCGCCGACAATCAGCTCGACGCGACCGGGCACGCCGGCTGTGGTCATCGCCTCGGTGAGCTTGAGGGCCTGGGAGTGGGGGACGAGCGGGTCCTTGGTCCCCTGGAAAGTGAGCACGGGCGGGTCGTCGGGGGTGACGAACGTCAGGGGCGAGGCCTGCTTCGCGGCGTCGGCCTTCTCGGTGGGCGGGCCGCCGAGGAAGTCGCGGATAAGGGGCTGGGAGGCGATTGGGAAGTCGTCGGCCTGGAGGTCGGTGGGGCCGAAGTAATTGACGACGGCGCGGAGGCGGGTGTCGGGGGCGTCGGCCGGGGCGTCGCCTTCGAGGCCGTCGTCGGCGTCGGTCAGGCCGAGCATCAAGGCGAGATGGCCGCCCGCCGAGAAGCCGAGAGCGCCGACGCGGGCCGGGTCGAGGTGGTAGTCGTCGGCGTGGGCCTTCAGCCAGCGGACGGCCGCCTTGACGTCGTGGACCTGGGCCGGGAACGTCTCGGCCGGACAGAAGCGGTACTGGGGCGAGATCGCGACGTAGCCCCGGCGTGCGAACTGGTCGAGCAGGTTGCGGTTCGAGGCCTTGTCGCCGCCCCGCCAGGCGCCGCCGTGGATCACCACGAGGGCCGGGAACGGCCCGTCGCCCTCTGCCGGTCGGGCCAGGTCGAGCTTCAGGTCACGGTCGCCGACGTGTGTGTAGGTGAGGTCATACGAGTGCTCGATCGCCGGCCGGTCGTCGGCCTGTCCTCGGGCGACGGCCGAGGACAGGAGTACCAGGACGCCAAGCATCACCCCGCGCTTCATGATCGCCACCTCCGCGCACAGACCACGCCTCGCAAGAACTGTCCCCGCGCCCATCGGTCCGGGCGGGCGACGTCACCTTATCGCGGACGGCACCCCGGCGACAGGGCTGGCTGCCGCCCGGTCGGGAATTCCTGTAAATGCAAAATCGAAAGTTGCTGGTTCTGGCGAAATTATGGGGTTTTGTGGCGATTTTGTTCTTAAATCGCGCCATGTGACGAACTGTGGCGAAGGAGTGTAAGCCAAAAAAATCGTGAAGGCAACTTGACATCCCGTATTGGGGATGTATCTTCTCTGGTAGAGGATCAAGTCTGCCGCGGGCCGAGTGAGCCCGGGGCGGAAACGCCAACGCGAAGTCGCGTTCGGCTACGGCCACGCCGGCCGACCTCGACTGACTCCGATGATGGGAACTTCGAGCGATGTGGAATTCAGGAATGGCGGACCGACTCTCGCGGATCTCGGACTCGACGCTCGCGACGATCGCTTTCCCGCTGGTGCCGCCGACCCCGACGCTGGGGCGGATCGAGACCCCCAGCGACAGGCCCGATAACGACTTCGGGCGGATGGTCCGGTTGGTTCAGTCCAACGAACAGCTCTTCGCCGCGCTCCAGGCCAACCGGGTCGGTGTGGCGGAGGTCCGTGCCTATCTCGCCCGTCCCGACGCCAACGCCGTGCTGGGTCGCGCCCGGCTCGAGCGTCTGAAGGCCAAGCATTCGGCCGTACTGGCCCGTCTGCGTGCCAACCGAATCGAGGCCCGGCAACTCCTCGCTGGCTGCGAGGCTGATGACCCGGGTGCGGCGGTCCCCCTGGCTGGCTGAGCCGGTCGGGAGTGGAGCGGCCGACAACCCAGGGCGTTGCGGGAATTGATCGGGTTTGACCCTCAGCGATGAGACGCAGACGAGAGGCCCCTCAATGAGCATGGCGACCGAGATGTGCCCCGAGACCGAGATGCCGACGCAACGCGAAACCGCGACCCGGCCGCGTCGGCCACGTGTTCGGCTGACGCCGGAGCGTCAGAAGCTAGCGACCCGCTACATGGCCCTGGCCCGCCGGGTGGCCCGGCCTTTCAAGGCCGGCTGGCCGCACAACTGGGAAGACTTCGAGAGCGCCGCGCTGTACGCCCTGGTCGAGGCGGCCGAGTCGTTCGACCCGACGCGCAACGTCCGCTTCAGCACGTATGCGTATCACCGGATCGTCGGGGCGTTGCGCGACGTGCAGCGCGAGCTGATCGCGCTGTCGCGTCCCTGGGACCTCGACGGCAGCCAGCCGATCGCCCCCGACGACCTGCCGGAGATCTCCGAGCGGGCCGGCCGGGTTGTGGGGATCGCGGCCGACCCGCCCGTCGGCTGGGAGATGGAGGGTCACGAGATGCTCGAGCGCTGGCTCCGACGGCTCCCACCCCGCTGGGCCGCCGCCTGCCGGCAGATTTACGTCCACGGCAAGAGCCAGGTCGAGGCCGCGCGGACACTGGGCATGTCGCAGTCGCGGCTCTGCATCGTCCACCGCGCGGCGCTGGAGATGCTCCACCACGACTGGTCGCCCCACATCCACGTCCGCGGCGGTGACGGGGTCGCGGCCTGATTCGAAGACCGAGGAGTCCCTGGAGCTTGAGCGAGGATCGCGTCTGGTCGGAACGATGAGCCTGGCAGTTTTCTTGAGCGTGATTTGGTGCGGTTGGTCAGAACGTCTTGCACATTTTGGGTTAAAAACGCGTCCTGGAACTTTCCCCTGGAAACGAGTCGAAAGCCATGCTGGTCTTGAAGCGCAAAGAAGGTCAGTGGGTGGAGATCACCCATAGCGGTTCGGGCGACGTGTTGCGCGTGCGCCTCTACGATATCTGCGGGGAGTTCCCGGGTCGGGCGAACCTGGCGTTCGACGACCCGGCGCGGAACTTCGAGATTCAGCGTCCCGAGCGTCCGCGGCGTCCGGAGCCGGTCGCGGACGGCGGGGTGGTGAGCCAGCCCTGACGTCGTCAAGGGGGTTGGGCCGGGGCGGCCCGGCGTCAACAAGGGGGTGGGTTGGGGCGGGGCGGTCGGCCTCTGGCGAGGTCGGCCGCCCCGTTCCCTTTTGTTTGCGCAATTGGGATCGCAATGGGGGTGACGCGGAGGTCAACGCTCGCCGTGGCCGCGGAAGAACTCAGCGATCGCGGTGACGACGTGGCGCTGGGCGTCCTCGGTCAGCTCGGGGTAGATCGGCAGGGCGATCGTCTGCCGGGCGGCGGCCTCGGACTGGGGGAAGTCGCCGGGCCGGTGGCCGAGGGAGGCGAAGCAAGCCTGGAGGTGGAGGGGGATCGGGTAATAGATCTCGGTGCCGATGTGGCGTTCGGTGAGGTGTTCGCGGAGGGTGTCGCGGGTGGCCTCGGGGACGCGGATGACGTACTGGTTGTAGACGTGGAACCGGCCGGGACGCTCGACGGGCAGGGTGACGACCTCGGAGAGCCGGGCTTCGTCGAAGAGGGCGCGATAGCGGTCGGCGGCGTCGCGACGGGCGGCGGTCCAGTTGGGGAGGTGGCGGAGCTTGACGCGGAGCACGGCGGCCTGGATGGCGTCGAGTCGGGCGTTGTAGCCGACCTCCTGGTGGTGGTACTTCGGCTCCATGCCGTGCACGCGGAGCCGGCCGACCTGCTTCGCCAGAGACTCGTCGGTGGTCAGGACCATGCCGGCATCGCCGAAGCCGCCGAGGTTCTTCGACGGGTAGAAGCTCAAGGCCGCGGCGTCGCCGAGCTCGCCGACGGTGTGCCCTTTATAGCCGGCGCCGATGGCCTGGGCGGCGTCTTCGAGGACCTTCAGGCCGTGCTTGCGGGCGAGGGCGAGCAAGGGGTCCATGTCGGCGGACTGGCCGTAGAGATGGACCGGCAGGAGAGCGCGGGTCTTCGGGGTGAGCGCGGCCTCGACCAAGTCGGGGTCGATGTTGTAGGAGTCGGGCCGGATATCGACGAAGACGGGCTTCGCGCCGAGTCGCCAGACGGCGCCGGCGGTGGCGAAGAAGGTGTAGGGGGGCATGAGGACCTCGTCACCCGGCCCGAGGCCCCAGGCCAGCAAGGGCAGTAGCAGGGCGTCGGAGCCCGACGAGCAGCCGATGGCGTGGGGGACGCGGCAATAGCGGGCGGCCTCCTCCTCGAAGCGGGCCACCTCGGGGCCAAGGACGAAGTGCTGGCTCTCGACGACGCGGCGGATCGCCTCGTCGATCTCGGCGCGGATGGACTGGTACTGCGCCTGGAGGTCGAGGGCGGGCACGGCCCTCGGTTCGGTCGCGATGCTCACGGGCGGTCACTCCTTGACGCCACGAAAGCGGATTTCGACGCGGGCGGTGGACGTCCGCCGTCGGTCGTCACTGGCCGAGCATCCCCATCCGTGGAGACGTGTTAAGGGTCGCACGGTAGCCAGTCGCCGGGGGGCCTGTCAATGGAGCTTCGCCGGTCTCAGGCGCCCAGAAACGCCCCGGTCTGCCGGACCCGCTCTGCAACCAGTTGATCGAGCAACGGATGCGGCCCCAGCGCCGGGCCGAGCAGGAAGGCGACGCCGGGATGAAGGCGTCGCAGCTCGTCGCGGGCGGCGGTCAGGTCGCGGGTCAGGTGGACACCCGCGGCGAGGAAATAGGGGATCATCAGGACGCGATGGGCTCCGCGTTGCACGCAGAGGGCGCCGGCGGTGGCGATGTCGGGCTCGGCGAGTTCGAGGAAGGCGGGCTCGACGATCGGATAGTCACCCCGCGACGCCAGGCGGTCGGCGAGGTGGTGGAGGTCGTCGTTGGCCGGCGCGTGCCGGCTGCCGTGGGCGATGAGGAGGACAGCGGTGAGCGCTTCGGGGGTCATCGGGAGATTCTAGGCGAACTGTTGGGGACGTCAAATGCGTGGCAGCCTGTGCGGCGTTTGTGAGGGTTGACCGGCTTCACAGACTGATCCACACGCCCTAAAATGCCAGACGTTCGGATGTTGCCAACTTCAAGGAGCCCTGCCATGAATCTCCGACTCCCGGCGTTCCCGCTCGGCCTTGCGATGCTCCTGGGGCTCGCCGCCTTCGCCCCGGCGCAGGAACCGGGCGAGGCCGATCGCCCCGAGGCGAAGGAGAAGGCCGACGAGGGCCAGGCGAAGTCGGAGGCGTCGACGAAGACATCGGAGGTGTCGAAGCCCAAGCTCGAACGCGCGACCTTCGGCGGCGGCTGCTTCTGGTGCCTGGAAGCGGTTTTCGAACGGGTGCCGGGGGTCAAGTCGGTCGTCTCCGGCTACGCTGGAGGCTCGGGGCCGAGGCCGACTTACGGGCTGGTCAGCACGGGGCTGACCGGGCATGCCGAGGTCGTGCAGATCACGTATGACCCGGAGGTCGTCAGCTTCGAGGAACTGCTCCAGCTCTTCTGGCTCTCCCACGACCCGACGACGGTCAACCGCCAGGGGCCGGACGTCGGTACGCAATATCGCTCGATTATTCTTTATCATGACGATGCGCAGAAGCAGGCCGCCCTGGAATCGTACCGCAACCTGACCGCCGCCCGCGTCTTCGCGGCGCCGATCGTGACGCAGCTTGTGCCTTTGCGGAAGTTCTATCCGGCGGAGAAACATCACCAGAACTACTTCCGCCTGAATGCGGGCTTGCCGTATTGCCAGGAGGAAATTGTGCCCAAGCTGATGAAGCTGGAGCCGAAGATCCGGATGATGCAGCGGAAGGTCCTGGAGAAGCAGAGGCAGAAGGAGATGGAAAAGGCGGCGGGAGCGGCCGGCGACCCGGAGGGGGTGGAGGGAGCGTCGGATTCCGCGAAGGTGAGACGACGTTGATAGTCGGGTCAGCGCCAGGTGTGAGGGGGGGAGTCGCGTGGACCAATCCGGGATGCAGGCGTCTGTTCCTCGATTGACGTCGGCGCGACTGGTCGTCTCGGCCTCGGCCTGGCGCTCGCCGCGCTGGTGCTGTCGCTCGTGCCCGATCTCTGGGGACTGCTGCCGCGTCCGCTCCGGAGAGATTCGATCGCGACCATCCTGGTGGGGGCCGCGGTGGGATACAAACTCCTCGTGGCGCTGGAGCGGCGATCGAAGCCCGGTCCCCTGACGAGGCGAGCGCATTGCGCTCGACTCTGGCTCGACCGGGCCACGGCGCGGGTCTTTCCGGTCGGCCTGACGGCTCTCGTCGGCCTGGGCTGCGTCGGCCTGCTCCTGACGTGGCTGCCGCATTACCTGACCTGGCCCTGGTGTCGCGACGTCGATTGCTACGCGATGCTGGCCCTGGGTTGGGAACGCGGCATCCTGCCGTACCGGGATGTGCGCGCGTACAACTTTCCCGGTCATATCTATCTGCACTGGCTGCTCGGCAAGGTCACTGGCTGGGGCGGGACCGTGCCTTTCTACGCACTCGACGCGGCGGCGGTGGTGGGACTGGGACTGGCGCTGGTCTTCTGGAGCCGGCGACGGCTCGGCGGGGCCTTGCCGGGGCTGGTGGGGTACGTCGGCTTCCTGATGTTCTACCTGGGTCTCGAATTCGAGCAGGTCGCCGAGCGTGACTGGCACGCGACCTTGCTGGCTTCACTGGCCCTGCTGGCGGCCGAGACGTGGCCGGGCCGTCGCGGGCGGCTCGGCGCGGCCGGGGCGCTGGCATTGGCGATGATCATCCGGCCGCATACGGTGCTCTTCCTGCCGGCGGTGGCCTGCGCGGTGGTCGAGGGGGCAACGCGGGAATCGGCAGCGCGGGGCGTCGCCTGGCGTGCGCTTGGGTCATGGAGCCTGTGGCTGAGCCTGGGCCTGCTGCTGGGGTTCGCACCCGTGCTGCTGGCGGGGATTGGCGATGACCTGGCGGCCAGCCTGAGGATCGCGGCCTACGGCGGGCCGTACAGCCAGGCGACGGGATCGTCGATGCGGGCGGCCTTCCTCGACCCGTTCCGGACCTGGCGGACATGGGCCGTTCTCGCGGGCTTGCTGGGGACGGCCGCCTTCGGGCCGTCGAGTCTGCGACGCTCCGCCCGCACCTGGACCGTCGCCTGGCTCGGCGCCTTGATCTATGCTCCGCTGCACCCGGTCCAGCATGCCTACCTCGCGCACCCGCGGGAACTTGTCGGATCGATCGCGCTGGGCCTGCCCGTCGCCTGGCTGGTGACGAGCACGCGACTGGCATCGCCGCTGCGACTGCTGGCGATCCTGCTGGTCCTGCACGAGGCGATGCCGACGGTTCCGCGATTCTGCCTGCCGACGGCGAGCCTCCGCTCGCTCGGACCGCTGGTGCGGGGCGAGGAGCCGATGATCCCGCCGCCTGGCTCGGGACGCTTCTTCAAGGCCGGCAACCACGACTATTATCCCTGGGATGACTATTGTGCCGTGCTAGACTACATCCGCCGTACGACCTCGCCGGAAACCTTTGTGGCGAACGTGTTGCGGCATGTCCCATTTCCGCCCGTGAATGGGCCGACCGGTCGGCCGTCACCCTTCCTGGCGGAGTCCGGGATCTGCTGGATGTGGCTCGTCTCGGAGAACCGGGATGAGCCGTTCGCCGCGGAGCTGGAGCGGGCGACAGACTCGGTCGTCGTCTGGTGCCCCGCGGAGTCGCGGACCGAACCTCGTTTGCGGTTGCCGCGGCTGACGTCGGTCATCCTCCGCCTCTATCGACCGTCCGCCCGATTCGGACGGATCGAGGTCTGGCGGAGGAAGACCGAGGCGGAGTTGTCTCGAGGACGCGGGGATGTGCCCGTCGAAAGCAATCAGTCCTCGTCCTCGTCCTCCTCGTCCTCGTCCGCGTCGGGACAGGACGAAGGCGGCACGGACAGGCGGGGGCATGACGGCGCGGCGGCCCTTGATGGCCTTCCAGATGTCCTGTCCGGTTTCAACAAATGCCGCTCGTCGCCTCTATTCGATACGCCGAAAAGACTTAAGCCTGGCCCGAGGCGATATCCCATCCGTCGCGGGCCATCTCGTTCGCGGTGCCAATGCTTGGCGTCACTTGTCCACCCGCGCCCGCTCCTGGACGACGGCGTCCAGCGCCTCACGGTAATACGCCCGCGACGGGGCCATTGCGATCGCCTTCCGTAACCATTGCTCGGCCCCCGCCAAGTCGTCCCGCTTGCGGTAGACCAGCCCCACATTGAAGTAGATTGCGGCGGCGTCCGGGTCGATCGCGATCGCGGCGCGGTAGCTCGCCTCGGCGCCGTCCAGGTCGCCCTTCGCCAGCAGCAGGTTTCCCAGGCCGACCTGGGCCGCGGCGTACTTGGGGTACTTCCGGCCGAGCTCGATCGCCCGGCGGGAGCACGCCTCCGCCTCGCCCCAGTTGCGCCATGCCCCGCCAGGCCACGCTGAGCAGGTTGTGGGGGTACGGGCTGTCCGGCCGGAGGGCGACCGCCACCCGCGCCCAGGTGAGCATCTCCGGGAGCCGGTCGTCGCTCGTCCCCCACAGGCGGAGGGCGATCCGGTACGCCAGCAGGTAGTCCGCCGGGTGGGTCCGCCAGGCGGCGGCCATGAGCCGCACCCCGTCCTCGAACGGCACCATTCGGTGATACCCGACCGAGGCCGCGAACCAGGCCGGGACCTCCGACCCGTCGAGCGCCCCGACCGCGCCCGCACCCGGCCCTCGTCGCCGGCCCGGATCGCCGACCGGATCGCCACCCGGCCGGGGTCCGGGTCGAGCCGGTCGAGAAGTTGGCACAGGTGCGGCCACTCCGGGTCGGTGCAGAACCACTCGCCCAGCCCGGCGACCAGCGCGGCCGACACCCGGGACGCCCGCACGGCGTCGGCCGCCGCATCCGTGCCGCCGCCCACGTCCAGCCCGTACCGGGCGAACACCGCCCGGTATCGCCCCGACATGTCGGCCTTGTCCGGCATGCTGATGTCGCCCGGCGACCAGCTCAGGTCTTCGATCTCCCGCAGGGCGCGGACGAGGTCCCGGTCACGCCTCGCCACCGCCAGCCGCTCCCGGAGCTCGGCCGGCCCCGCCGCGACGAGCCGCTCCTCGGCCAGCGGCAGGGCCAGCTCCGCCGCGGCGAGGTCGCCCGCCGAGAGGGCCCCCTCCGCCCTGGCCAGCGCGGCGGTGGCCTCCTGCCTGTCACGCTCGGCCGCCACCGCCCGCTCCGTCACGCGGAGCGACGCCTGATGGTCCAGCCACCACCCTCCACCCCCGACGAGGGCGAGGATCACCACGACCGCCGCCGCGATTGCCCGCTGCAAGCGCCGCCGCCTCCGCTGCTCGGCGACCCTCACCTCAGCCGCTGCCCGCTCCCGCTCCGCTGCCAGGGCCCGCTCCTCGGCCGCCGCCCGCAGGCCGGCGACCTCTTCCGCCACCGCCCCGGCGTCCGGCGGCCGGCCCGCCGGGTCGGAGGCCAGGCACCGCTTGCAGAGCGCCACCAGCTCCGGCTCGGCGTCGCAGCCGTCCAGCCCGGCCAGGCACGCGGCTAGGTCGACGCGGACGGCCATCAGCCGGACCGCCCTGGAATTGGCCCCCACGTAGGGCGGGCGGCCGGTCAGGATCACCGCCAGGATGGCCCCCAGGCCGAACACGTCGCTGCGCGGGCCGACCCGATCGACGTCGCCCGCCGCCTGCTCGGGCGCCATGTAGGCCGGCGTCCCCAGGATGCTCCCCGCCTGCGTGAACGAGGCGTCCGAGCCGTCGTCGTCCGAGCCCTGGATGACGGTGCCGCCCGACGTCTCGCCGAAGTCGGTGTCGTCGGAGTCGAGGACGACGACGGGGCCGCCTATCCTCTCGCCGGGGGCGGTGTCGGGAGCGACGGGGCCAGCCGTCGCCGTCCGGACCTTGGCCAGGCCCCAATCCATGACCTGCACCTCGCCGAAGCTGCCCACCATCACGTTCGACGGCTTCAGGTCCCGGTGGATGACCTGGTGGGCGTGGGCATACGCCACTGCCTGGCAGACCTGCTCGAAGACGGCCACGAACCGGCCGCGCTCGGCGTCGGAGTCGGGCCGCCGTTGCAGCAGCTCGTCGAGCGTGCGGCCCTTGATGAGCTTCATGGCCAGGAAGGGCCGGCCGTCGGGGAGTGTGCCGTAGTCGTGCACCGGCGGGATGGCGGGGTGCTGCAACTGGGCAGTGATGTGGGCCTCGTCGGCGAATCGGCGGGCGACGCGCGAGCCGGGGGCGAAATCTTGCTGGAGAACCTTGACGGCCACCTCGCGGCCCAGGGCGGTGTCGGTGGCGCGCCAGATGGCACCCATGCCGCCGCGGGCGATCTCGGCGAGCATCCGGTAGCGGTCGGTGTGCAGCGGGGCGGGTGAGCCGGGTGTAGCCGGGCGTGGCGGGGCCGCGGGGTCGGAGTTGGACCAGTCGGACGTGAGGTCGCTGCCATCCGGCGCGCACGTCGGTGCGCCGCCGGGGGGCTCGTCCTGGGACTGACCATGCTCGGGCATCGCCGGCGCCTCATTTCAGCTGTGACGGTGGCGTTCTGCCGCCCATTATAGCCGCCGGCCTTCGAGTCGGTCACGCCGGTGCTGCTCTCCCTCCAGTTGAAGCACTCGGCGGGCCCGGCCGCGACCCGCTGAGACTCGCCGGCCTTCTTGCCGGAGACGATTCCCTTCGTCTCCGATTGAGTGGCTGGGATCCGTCCTCGGGACTGGTCTCCCCGGCAGTAACACCCGGAGCCGGGGCCCGAGGGCGGACCCCCACCCACCCCGCCAGGGGCGATCAATCGTCGTCCTCATCCTCGCCCGCCGACTCGGGGCGGGGCAGGACGAACGCCGCGCGGACGGGCGGGGGCATGACGGAGTCGGGGCCTTTCACTGCACGCCAGAAGTCCCGTACGGTTTCAACAGATGCCACTCGTCGTCTCAACCCACTGCCCTGAAAAGAATTGCGTCTAGGTATCGGACGCCCTGTTGTCCGTCGCGGGCCGTCTCGTTGGCCGGGCGGCTATGACACCATCCAGCCATCGACGCCCCGGATCGTCCCGGTCTGGGGCGTCTCCTTACCTTCACGAAGGGCTCCGTCAGCGGCATTGGGACGTAGGCCGTCTTCTCGCCGTCCTCAAATCAGGTTCATCCGGATCTTGCGTACTTGGCCACGACGCTCTGTTCTGGGGGCGGGACCAGAGGCCGCAGTTCCCGCCCCCTGACTCCTACCCCCTTCCCTCTTCTCTGTGTCCGTCCGTTAATTCGTGGTGCCGAGGGGAGCTGGGAGAGGCTGTCCGGCCGCATCCATTCCGATTCGTGCATGATCCCGTCGAGTTGGAGTCAATGGCTGGTACGCGAAAACCGGATGAGCCTGTTTCGGGGAGCAGGCAACATCGATTGGGGCGGATGGACGGGCACCTTCATCTCGGCCTGGTAAGCTCAAGATGAATACTCGCGCCAGACGATAGAATTGGTCAAATCAGTGATGTGATTTCGGTTGGGGCTTTCCCATGGTGCCTAGCATGGAGAAGGCACCTGGTAGAAGCCTGTCAATCGGGAGAGCTTTCGATGCGATGGAAACTCTCGATCGGCATAAGCCTCTGGGCCTTGGCGGTGCAGGTGGTCACTGCTCGCGGGCAGGAGGTCCCGCCGTCGGGGGCCGTGCTCGGGGAAAACACGCAGCCGGTGGACGTCGGGAACATCAGGCAGCCCCTGATCGGGGCGGGATTGGAACCGGAGTCGAGACCGGCGGCCTGGGCGGAGGAACTTGACTTTAACGCCCCAACCCGATTCCGACTGGGGCCGACGCCGGTCTCGCAAGTGGGACTCCTCATGGAAGCCCTGCGCCTTCGCGAACTGTTCGGCGAGAGCCGGATCCGGACCTTCGGTTGGGTGGAGGGCGGCTACACCGGCGCGTCGACCGGCCAAGGATTGCTCAATGTCGAGCCCCGACTGAATCGCTTCGGTAACGAGTTCCTGCTCAATGAGATCGGCCTCGTCCTTGAGCGTCCGCTCGAGCAGGACCACTTCAACCTGGGGTTCCTCGTGAGGTACTTCGCGGGCGCCGACGCGGCCACCGGCCAACCCAAGGGCGGCATCGGCTCGACGATCACCAACTCGCACTTCAGCCAGGATTTCCGAGACCTGCTCATCTCGGCGCACCTGCCGGTCATCACGGAAGGCGGATTGGACTTCTTCCTCGGCCGCATGAACACGATCATCGGCTACAACGGCTTCCTTGCCCCTTACCGCCCGTTCTACTCCAGCGATTATCAATTCTTCTACTCGCAGGATGGCGCCTTCACCGGCTTCCTGACGAACCTGCACGTCTCCGACCGCCTCGACATCTGGAACGGCATGACGCTCGGCGCCAACACCTTTTTCGTGACGCGGAGCGCCGACTCCTACTGCTACATCGGCCAGGTCAACTACTGGCTGACCGAGGAGCGGAGGACGCGGCTGACCGGCTCGGTCTACACAGGACCGAACGCCATCTTCGCCGCGCCGGGGATGGCGGGTGACTACGTCACGATGGTGGAACTGCGCCTCCAGCAGAACTGGAGTCCACGATTCACCCAGATCGTCCAGTCAAACATGGGCTGGGACGCGAACACGCCGGTGGGCACCGGCTCGTGGTATGGCCTCTACACGCTCCTGCTCATGCACCTGACGCCGACGTTCGACGTGAACTTCCGCGCGGAGTGGTTCGACGACGTCCAGGGAACCCGGACCGGGTTCGACGCCAACTACGCCGAGACGACCCTCGGCTTCAACTGGCATCCGGTCAAGTACTTGGAGATCCGACCCGAGATCCGGGGCGACTTTGCCGACACGCCGGTCTTCGGTAGCTCCAGCAGGCTCAGCCTGCATCAGAGCCAGCTGACGGGCGGGATCAGCTTCCTCGTGAAGTTCTGAGTCCGGGGGGACGATGGTCGTCTCGGACAGGAGGCTGAGGACAGGGATGAGAGCCGAGGCGTGCCGGGTTATCGTCGGCGTGCTGCTGCCGATGGCCGTGGCGTTCGTCGCGTCCGATGCAGGTGCCCAGGGGTCGGGCCGGCCGGTGCTGCCCATAACCCCGGGGGACCCGGCCTCGTCGGCGCTCGGCGAATCGCCCGGGCGGAGCGGCGCGGCCCAGGTCGGCGGATCGGGTGAGGTCCAATCGGTGATCCCGGTCGGGCCCGGGCCGAGCTATCCGCGGGTGCCCCGCGGCATCACCCGGCCACCCGAGCCGTTCGGGCCGCAGGCCGGCCTGGGGATCGAGCCGCTCTCGCCGATCCCCGAGGCCGAACGCCTGCCTGCCGGGCGATTCGGCGCCCTGAAGATCGAGGAGACGGAGGGGCCGCCGGGGGGCCTCACAATCGACCAGTCCATCGATCGGCTCGTGCGGCTGAACCTGGAGCTGCGTGCCCAGGCGTTGGAGATCCCCAAGGCCCGAGCCGACGTGCTCACGGCCGGCCTCCGGGGGAACCCGCTCATCTACACGGACGCCTCCCTCGTCCCCTATGGCAACTTTAACCGCAGCGGCGGCGGTCCCACCCAGTACGACCTGAACATCACCCTCCCGATCGACCTGAACGGCAAGCGGCGGCGCCGGCTGGAGGTCGCCGAGCGTGCCCGGGAAGTGACCGAGGCCCAGTACCAGGACGCGGTCCGGCTCCAGCTGGACAACCTCTACACGGCCTGGATCGACGTGCTCGCCGCCCGTGCGACCATCCGTTTCCTGGAGATGGGGCTGGAGGGGCTGGCCGCCCAGAAGCGCGTGACCGAGGAGATGGCCCGCAAGGGCACTGCGAGCCGGAACGAGGTCAACAACATCGAGATCCAGATCGACAGCGCGGACTTGACGCTCCTGGAGGCCCGGGAGACCTACGACGACGCGATGCGGACCCTGGCGGCGCTGCTGATGATCCCGCCGGAGCAGGCCGAGACCTTCCCGATCCGCGGGACGCTCCGCGTCCCGGACCTCCCGCCGCCGCCGATCGATCGTCTGATCGATCGGGCGTTGGCGTACCGGCCAGACCTGGCCGCCTTCCGCCTCGGCGTCCGGCGGGCGCAGTCCGAGGTCCGCCTGGCCCGGGCCAATCGGCTGAACGACGTCTTCCTGCTCTACCAGCCCTTGACCGTGCAGGAGGGCCTGCTGCGCGACGAGCGGGCGGCCTACTCGTGGGCGATGGGCGTGACCGTCCCGGTGCCGGTCTTCGACCGCAACCAGGGGAACATCGCGCGGGCCCAGCACACGGTGGTGCAGACACAGGCGCAGGTCGCGAACCTGGAGCGGCAGGTGATGTTGGAGGTCCAGCGGGCGGAGGCCGCCTATTCCGTCACCCGGGCGACGATCCGGCGGATGCAGGAGGAGACCCTCCCTGCCGCCCTCGAGAACCTGAAGAGCAGCCAGGCACAGGCCGGCCAGGGGGAATCGACGACCCTCGCCCGGCTGGAGGCGCGGCGGGCCTTCGGCGAGGTCTCCCGCCAGTACCTCGACGCTCTGGTGCGGCATCGGCGCTCGATGTTGCGGCTGAACACCGCCGTTGGCGCCCGGGTCTTCCCCTGACGAGAGTCCCCGGACCGTCACCGTCGCTCCGTCGGTAATGGTCCGTCGCCCCGGTTTTCATCGGAAGAACTCCAGCGCGTCGAGGCGACGATCGATCCGCTCGAAGAGCCTCCGGGCCTCCGCCCCGCCGACGCCGCCGTATCGCGACCTGAGCTCGTCGCCCGTGATCGCTTCGGGGAGGTCGCTGACGTCCGGGAAGAGATCCGCGATCGCGACCCCTTGCCCGATCCGCATCTGAGCGGCGTGCGCCGACGCCGCGTCCCGCGTGGCCGCGACGGCGAACCGGATGCCGGCCTTGTTCGCCGCCATGTCCGCGAACGAGAAGCCGGAACCGCCCGGGGTGGAGTCCTTCATCTCCTTGGCGATGCCGACGGCCAGGGATCGTCGCTCGTCGGCGAGGACCGTCAGCGCGGCGCTGACCCAGAAGTGCTGGGACAGATCGGTACGGCCCCGGATCCCAACGCGGCGTCGCAGAGCGGCGCGCTCCTCACTCGTGCCGGGGGCGTTCCCGCGCCTGCCGACCTGAGCGACGCGGTCCTCTCCCAGGATGACCCCGAGGGCCAGGATCGCGGCCCGGTTCGGGAGGACGGGGTCGGTCCCGTGCGAGTTGTCCTCGGCGTAGGCGAACGCGACCTGGAGCAGCCTCGCGAACCCCGCGTCGCCCTGCGGGACGTTGCCCGCGTTCTCGAGGACATGCCGCGTGGTCGCCCGCCAGGCCTCATCGAGGTCGTCCGGGACGCCCGTTGACGCGCCCCACGCGACCAGCCCGACGGCCAGGGCCACCAGCCCCGCCAGCGCGGCGATGCTCCGACGCAGGGCCAGCCCGGCGAGGGCCCCCAGCAGCGCGGACGCCGTGATGAGCCAGAACTGCGGCGCGATCGGAAAATAGCCGAAGTTGACCCACTTCACGACGACGGCGATCGCCGGGGTCGCCGCGAGGACCAGGGCGCGGAGGCCCGCAACCGCATGCGCCGCAGCGGGATCGCCAGGAGGATGCCGATCATTCCCACGCCCGCGGCGCGGAAGACGATCGTCGCCGCGACGCGAGCGGCCGGCTCGGAGACTCCGGTCAGGACGCGCACCCCGCGGACGGCCCATCCGGGCGCGCCGAGGGGCCGCGGGTCGGGCACGAGGCAGAGCATCACGAGCCACCCGAGCAGGACGACCACCGGCCACGGCGGCGCGAACGCGCGGCGATCGGCCGCCCGCGGCGCCGAGGGATCGCCCGCTCGACCCGCGGATTCCGGAGGGGTCCGAGCGCCCTCCACGACGTCGTTCTTAGGAATCTTATTCAGGGGCATTGCTGTTTAAATCATCGACTCGATCGGCCTTACCGGCGCCGGGCGGCGTGGAGAACCAGTGATTCGGGGCGAGCGCGCTGGATTCGAGCAGCCAGGGCGTTGAGCCCGGACCACCCGTCCAGTCGGCGGCGACTTGCAACGCGGTGCGGACCATCGCCCAGGTGACGGCCGACGGGTGGCCGCACCACCTCACGCAGAATCCCCCCGTGTCGAGCGGGAAGGTGGCCTGGCGCAGGCCGGCCGCCGGCCCGGCGAGGCGTTCCGGGAGGGGGCCAGCCGCGTAGAGGCTGGCGGCGGCCAACTCGCCGCCGAAATACCAATCGATGTCCTCCGGCGACCAGGGGCCGTCCCAGCGGAAGCGATCGCGGTAAATCAGGCGGCCCGATCGGCGGACCTCGAAGTCCTGGACGATTCGCTCGAAGAGGAAGCGTTCCGAGCAATCCCCGCGTTCGTAGCGGCCCGCCAACCAGATGTCGCCCCAGATCAGACGCCCGCGGGGGGCGAGTTCCACGCGGCCGCGTTGAAAGTAACGGCAGCCCCGGAACGGGATCGTCGGGCCGGGCAGGACCACCAGGCAGGCGTCGTCCTCGACCGCGATCATCCACTGCTGGGTGGCGTAACTGTCCAGCGCCGGATGCACCCTCGTGGCGGACTGGCCCGTCAAGACGGCCCGGGTGCCGGCGCCCGCCTCGATCTCGATGAGGTGCCCGTCCCCGTCCAGGAGGCCGGCGGTCAAGTTGATCAGGTAGAGCAGGCAGGCCGGCTCCCCGTCGAGGTCGAACGGGGGCAGGAGGCGGACGGGCACCTGCTGGTAGCAGGACCCCAACCGGGTCTGGCAGCCCGTTCGCATGAGCTCGAACCTCGCCCCGCCGACTCGGGCGGCGGGATGCCCGAGGGGCTCGAGCCCACGAAACTCCGGGGGCGTCAGGAGCTCGTCGCGTGTGATACGAGTTGCTCGCGCACCCAGGCGACTACCTCCTCGACGCCTTCCTTCTGGCGGAGGCTGGCCATCAAGAAGGGGCGCTCGCCGCGCATCTTCAGGCTGTCTCGCCTCATGACATCCAAGTCGGCCCCCACGTTCGGGGCCAGGTCGATCTTGTTGATCACCAGCAAGTCGCTGTTGCATATGCCCGGTCCGCCCTTGCGGGGGATCTTGTCTCCTTCGGCTACGTCGATGACGAAGATAAAGCGGTCGGCCAACTCGCGGGAGAAGACCGCCGTCAGGTTGTCGCCTCCAGACTCGATCAGGACTAGCTCTAGCCCGGGGAACTGGCGCTGGAAGTTCGCCACGGCGCTGAGGTTGGCGCTGGCGTCGTCGCGAATGGCGGTGTGCGGGCAGCCCCCCGTCTGGACACCGACGATTCGCTCGAGAGGCAGCACCCCCTGACGGGAGAGGAATTCGGCATCTTCGTGTGTGTAGATGTCGTTGGTGATCACCGCGAGGTTGATCTCGGGCCAGAGCACCCGGCAGAGCGCCTCGACCAGGGCCGTCTTGCCAGAGCCGACCGGGCCGGCGATGCCGACCGTGAAGACGCCTCGCGAGGGGCCGGCGTAGCGAGCTGGTCCCGGCCGGCCCATGTGGTCGTGGCCCGGGTCCTTGTGAAATCGGACGCCCAACCCCCATCGTCGACGACGACCAGGCACGGCCCAGGCCGGCGAATGCGGTGAGGCCTCAAGATCGGAACATTCGGGCATACAGGTTTGTTTGCTCATCGCAGAGCACCTCGTGGAAAGGACTGCCGGACCCGGCGGCCTCCGGCCCGCGACCGACGAGTTCGTCGGCGAGATCGCGGAGCTCGGCGTGGAGGTAGGCGAGAACCTGCTGGCCATGCGTATGACCCACCGGGATGGCACGGACCCCCGCGCCGATCATGCCCAGGGCTGCCTGGTGGAGGAAGGCGGTCAGGACATCCCCCGGCTCCCCATCGGCGATGGCGCCGAGTATGCCGAAGGCGACCGGGTGATGCCAGGCGTCGGGCGGCTCGGGCAGGGACTGCAGGATCGACCCCAAATCGGCGGAACTCCAGCACCAGGTCTCCCCCAGAGCGATCAACTGATCGCCCATCTCCCGGCTCGCCCGGCGGGTCGTAGCGGGAACGATCGAACACTCGGCCTGAAGGTTCAACTCGGCGAGCGCGGCAGCATCGCCAGACCGGGCCGCACGGCAGGCGGTGGCAACTAGAACCCCTTCAAGGGGTCCAAGTGAATGACGGAGCCAATGGTGGGTCCACTGCTCCAGGGTCTCGGCGTCGTGGACCAAGCGGCGAGCGATCGCCGCCTCGAGTCCCCACGAGTGCGTGTAGCCGCTGATCGGGAGAGCCGAGTCGGCGATCTGAAGCAGGCCGAGGTTCATCATGGAGCAAGGGGGTGGTTCTGTCGGATCGGGCCGGCTCGTCGCTCGGCCCAGCCGACGCATCCCTGGCTAGAAGAGGAAATACCGCTGGGTCAACGGCAAGTCGGTCAGAGGCTCGCTGCCGACCTTCTCGCCATCGACCCAGACCTGATAGGTGTCGGGATCGACGCGGATCTCGGGGGTTGCCTCGTTGCGCCTCATATCCTTCTTGCCAATCTCGCGGCAGCCCTCGACGGGCACCACCTGTCGCTGGAGGCCGTAGCGCTCGACGATACCCGCTTCGAGAGACGCCTTCGAGACGAAGCTCAGGCACGACCTCGGAAGCGCCCGACCGTAGGCGGCGAACTGCGGCCGCATGTAAACGGGCTGCGGGGTCGCGATGCTGGCGTTCGGGTCGCCCATCTGTGCCATAACAATCAGGCCGCCCTTAAGGACGAGGAACGGTTTGACGCCGAAATAGCCCGGCTCGTAGAGGACGAGGTCGGCGAGCTTCCCCGCCTCGATACTCCCTACGTGTTGCGAGATCCCGTGGGTGATTGCCGGATTGATCGTGTATTTGGCGACGTAGCGCTTGACCCGCTCGTTGTCGTTACGTGCGGAGTCACCCTTGAGGGCGCCAAGCTGCACCTTCATCTTGTGAGCGGTCTGCCAGCAACGGACGACGGCCTCGCCGATGCGGCCCATCGCCTGGGAGTCCGAACTCATCATGCTGATGATGCCGCGATCGTGGAAGACGTCCTCGGCGCCGATCGTCTCGGCGCGGATGCGGCTCTCCGCGAACGCCACGTCCTCGGGGATGTCCTTTGATAGGTGATGGCAGACCATCAGCATATCGAGGTGCTCGTCGATGGTGTTGACGGTGAACGGTCGGGTCGGATTCGTGCTCGACGGCAGGACGTTGGGCTGGCCCGCGATGCTGATGATATCCGGCGCGTGGCCGCCGCCGGCCCCCTCGGTGTGGAAGCTGTGGATCGCGCGTCCCTTCATCGCGGCGATCGAATCGGCGAGGAAGCCGGACTCGTTGAGCGTGTCGGTGTGGATCGCGATCTGGATGTCGAGCTCGTCGGCCACGGTCAGGCTCGTGTCGATGACCGCGGGGGTCGTGCCCCAGTCCTCATGCAGCTTCAGGCCACAGGCCCCGGCGAGGATCTGGTTGCGGAGCAGCTTGGCCACGCTCCCGTTACCTTTCCCGAGCACGCCGACGTTGATCGGCAAGCCCTCGAACGCCTGGAGCATCCGCATGATATTCCAGGGTCCGGGGGTGCAGGTAGTGGCCCAGGTCCCCGTGGCCGAGCCGGTACCGCCACCGATCAGGGTGGTGATCCCGGAGGCGAGCGCCGTCTCGATCTGCTGAGGGCAGATGAAGTGGATGTGCGTGTCGATGCCCCCGGCGACGCAAATCTTCCCCTCGCCGGCAATGACCTCAGTCGCCGGCCCGATGACCAGCCTCGGGTCGATCCCGCACTGCGTGAGCGGATTGCCCGACTTGCCCACCGCGACGATCCGCCCCTCGCGGATGCCGATGTCCCCCTTGACGATCCCCCAGTGGTCGATAATCACGGCGTTGGTGATGACCAAGTCGAGGTGCGGCGGACCCATCGGCTCCTCGAGCGGGCACTGATCCTGTCCATCGCGGATCGACTTGCCGCCGCCGAAGATCGACTCTTCGCCGTGGTCGGCATAATCGTGCTCGACCTCGATGATGAGCTCGGTGTCGGCCAGGCGGACCCGATCGCCCTTGGTCGGGCCGTACTTCTTGGCGTAGGCTTTTCGCGAGAGTCGCACGCTCATGGGGCCCTGCCTCTTGGTGTGGTGGTAGGGAGGAAGTCGCGCGTTGGCCCGTCACTCGGCGGGTGAATGGCCAAAACCCTGCTCCAGGCAACGGCGGAGGCTCTTCTCCCGCGTGTAAGGATCGTCGAGGTGACCATTGACGAGGGCATTGAAGCCGTACACGACCCGCCGCCCGCCATACGGAATCAGGCTCACTTCCTTGACCTCGCCGGGCTCAAGCCGCACCGACGTGCCGCTCGGCAGATCGAGCCGCATCCCGTAAGCCTTCGACCGATCCATCACGATCGCCTTGTTGACCTCGAAGAAGTGATAGTGCGACCCGATCTGGACCGGGCGGTCGCCCGAGTTGTTGACCCTGAGCTTGACCACTGGCCGGCCGGCGTTCAGCTCCAGGTCGGCCCCGTCGAAGAGGTATTCACCAGGAATCATGTTCGGTTCCCCTGAAGTCTCCCGTCGATGTCCCCGGCCGGGAATTACCGGATCGGCTGGTGGACGGTGATCAGCTTGCTGCCGTCGGGGAAGGTGGGCTCGACCTGGATCATCGAGATCAACTCCGGGACGCCCTCCATCACGTCGTCCCGGCCGAGGATCTCGCGGCCGGCGCTCGATGATCTCCGAGACCGACTTGCCGTCGCGGGCCATCTCCATCAGCTCGGCCGTGATGAAGGCCGTCGCCTCGGGCAGGTTCAACTTGAGCCCGCGGTCCCTCCGCTGCCGGGCGACCTGGGCGGCCATGAAAATCAAGAGCTTGTCGCGTTCCTGCGGAGAGAGGTTCATGGGCTGGGGTCCCCTGTCGGGATCGTGCTGGCGGGCGGTGGGGTTGCAGACGCGACTTCATCCTCTTGATGCCTATATGTCTCCTTGGCGGGGGTCCCGGCACGCTCGAGGAACGTGCCGTCGACCCAGCCGAAGATCAGCACCAGCCAGGTCGCGAGGACGAACGGAGCGGTGAGGGCGGGCAACCCGGTCATCGGGACGAGCTCGGTGAGCGGGACCGAGAGCAGCACCCCCAGCAGTGCGGGGATGAGCGAGCGTCGCCAGACGAACAGCGCGACGGCCGGCAAGGTCGCGTTGTAGCTGTACAGTCCCAGGTGGATGTTCTCGGACAGGAACCGGGCCACGAGGCGCTCGGGGTCGAGGGCGCGCTGGGCGGGCGTCACATGGTAATTCGCCACCAAGACCCCGAGCGCCGACGCGGCGACCACCCAGACGGCGTGCCGCCACTCGCTCAGGGCGATCCCCAGGACGAAGAACGCCGCGGTGATGAGGTTCGCCTGGAACATGACCTGGCTGACCCCGTTCGCGACGGCCTGCAGCACATTCCCGGCCGCGACGGGCTCGCCCGGGCCGATCCAGCTGGCGCCCAGTGCGGGGCCGATGAAATACAGCACCCAGGTCGTGAGGATGAACGGGCTGGTGTAGGTCGGGAACGGCAGGAACTGCCTCAGCAAGCGGGTCACGAAGGTGGCGACCACGCAGCCGAACCCGAGCAGGGCCACGCTCGACAACCCGGGCTGGAAGTAGAAGAACGTGGCGATCCCGACGAGCGTGGCGTTGAACCCGTAGATCCCGGCCGCGATCTCCCCGGGGTCGAACCTCGCGAGCCGGGCGGTCGCGGCGCCGATCGCCGACCCGACGACGGCGCCCGCGGCCATCAGGAGGGAGCTCGCGGCAATCCCGAGCACGAAGCAGGCCCCGGTCAGGGCATTCTCCTGGAAGAAGACCTGACCGATGCCGCGGAGCACCACGCGGATTGGTGGGGGGATCGACGCCTCGAAGGACGAAAGTTGTGGATTGGACATGCTTCAGAGAGACCTTGATTCGGATCGGCTGCCTCTCCAATCAGGAGAGAACCTCGACCTGACCCGACTTCAGTTTGTAAGTCGCCCCCACTACCTTCAGCTCGCCCGACTTCGCCAGGGGGGCGAGGATCGGATCGAGGCCCTTGAGTCGCTCGACGCACTTGCGGACGTTGGCCGCGATGACGGCGGACAGCTTGTCGCCCGGCCGGCCGGCGGCCTCGGCGACCGCGGGCTTGATCACCTCGATGAGCCCGCCGATCGAGCCGGGAACGTTGTCCACGTCGTCAGCCTCGACGTGAGCGACGGCCGCCTTCACCGCTCCGCACTGGCTGTGGCCGAGGACCAGGATCAGCCGGACCCCCAACTCGGCGACCGCGTACTCGATGCTGCCCTTGATGACCGGCCCGGCCCCGGAGACGACGTTGCCCGCGACCCGGACGACGAACAGGTCGCCAACCCCCTGATCGAAGATCAACTCCGGGGCAACCCGCGAGTCGGCGCAGGCGATCACCACGGCGCTCGGCGCCTGCCCCTCGGCGAGCGCGGCGAAGTCTTCCGGCCTCCGCCGGGTCAGGAGCGAGGTCTGCCCGCTCATGAAGCGACGATTGCCCGCGAGCAACTGTTCGAGCACGTCATCCGGCCCGATCGCCCGACTCGAGCCGCCACCGGCTGGGGCGATCCAGCAGGCCGCGAGGCCGGCGGCGAGGCCGCCCCCGACCAGGAAGCTGCGCCGTGAGACGCGATCCCAGGTTCGCATGGTTGCATCTCTCGAAAGGGGGCACAGTTCTCGCGCGGATCGGCCGGACGACATCCGATCTGCCCGCCTCTATCCGTGGTGGCACATCACCACGTCTCTCGGTTCGGCCCTCGGCGGTGAGGACATGCGTACATCTCAATCAACCCCATGCGCGTCTAAATTGTCTCGGAATAGGGTATCACAGTGATCTCTGTAAGTTCAAGAGCCATGATAGGTATTTCCGGTTAAGAATCCTGCGAGAGATCGCTTGGCCTACGGGGCGGGGTCTTGCGACGCGATGGGCGTTGCCCGCGCTCAGTCGTCGCGGCGCCGACCCTCGTGCCAGTGGGTCTGAGGGCTCGGCTCAGAAGTACAACTGGAACCGGAGCCAGAACATGTCGGCGGTCTTCTGCAACTCGCCGGGGCGATACAGAACTGGGCTGGCGAACTCGCCGTGCAGCCAGAACATGTAAATTTTTAAATATTCGTTCAGATACCAGTTCAGCCCGACCTCGGTGGTCGTGGTCCGGTTCGACCAGAGGTTCGGGTCGGCGAAGCCGGCTGCGAAGATTTCCTCGCCCAGCCGCAAGTCGCTGACTCGGCCGACCAGCTCCCAGGCGCCGATCCCGCGCCGGCCTTGATTCCGGCGAGTCCGGAGCACCGGCCGAAGCGGCGTGACCCGGCTCCGCCGCTCGATCTCCTCGCCGGTGAGAAAGTACGCCGCGGTGACGTAGTAGCCGGCGAAGGGCACGTTCACCGACCGGGGGTGTTCGAGGGAGGCATAGCCGCCGAGCCCGTACTGCCACTCGCCGATCAGGGAGAGCCCCTTGTAGAAGTAGGCCGCATGCACGGAGCCTAGGAGCCGCTCACCGCGCTCGACCGTGTCGCGTTCGAGGATGAGGAACGGCACCGTCCCCGGGCCGGGGACGTCGGCGTTCGCCGAGCCGCCAGCGATGCGGAACGAGAGGGGCACCGGGGATTGGTCCTGATTGCCGTAAGCAACCGAGCTCCCCACGTTCAGGAACCGGAGGAACGGAAGGGCGTCCGACTCCTGGAACGGCCTCCCGTTGAGGAACCCGACGAAATCGACGCCCCGGCTCAGCGGCTCGAACGAGTTCCGGGAGCCGTTGAAAATGCCCCGGCGGCGTAGTCGAGCCGCTTGTCGAACAGATATCCCCAACCCATCACCCCGATCTGCCGGGCGAGGGACAGGTTGGTGGTGAAGATCGAGCGTTCGGGGGTCGGGAGCCAGTAGTTGGAGATCGCGTACTGGTCGTAGGGCAAGGGCGTGAAGAAGCGGCCGAAGCGGAGCTGGAAGCGGTCGTCGAGGTGGAGGTTGATGTAGGCGTTCAGCACATTGAGGCTGCCGAACCCGCGGTTGATCGCAAAGTCGTACTCGACGGGCTTCGTGATGTTGCCTGTGAAGAAGATGCGCTGCCGGGGCATGTAGAAGCCGCTGTTGGGCGGGACCTGGTCGGACTGCCCCCAGACCCGGCCCTCGATCTGCGACTCGTAGTGCATGATGAGGCGGTATTCCTCGTCCTTGGTCGCGAGCTCGAATCCAGGACCGAAGCTCCCAGCCAGAACCGTTCGGCCGTCCGGTCGCAGTCTCCAGGGCTCATAACCCGGGGGCGGTAGGTAGGGCGCGATCTGGTCTTCGGTGTAGTCCGGGACCGGGTTGTCGGTGCCGCCCAAATCGACCGACCCCGGCATCGCCGCCGTTGGGATCGGAGTCTCGCCGGGCAATTCCGCGTCGGGGACCTCCGCGATCGGCTCCGCGCCGCGGGCGTCAAGGCGTTCGAGGATGACGCGGAGCTGCTCGGTGTGCTCCCTGCGGGTCCGTACCAGCTCCTCGGTGAGTTCCCGATTCTTCTGCTCGACGACTCGGAGCCGCTCGGCGAGTTCCTCCACGGTCACCGGCGCCGATCGCCCCTCCGGGAGAGGGCCGCCTGGTGGGGCCATCGGGGGAAGCGGGGCTGGGGGAGCCGCCACCGGCGGGGCTTCCTGCGAGAGGGCGGGCGTCCACATCCCCGCTGCGAGCCCCCACGACAGGAGGGCGAGCCTCCGGCGGCGTGATGGTGTCTTGGCCGCTCCCATGCGATTCGAATCCCATCGGCAGGATGAGCGAGCCAGCACGCGCAGCCCGTGCTCCACGTCCTTACGGGAACACGCCACCGAAACGGCGCCAGGGGCGAATTCAGTGCAGTGGGTCCGTGGAATCTGCGCCCCGACCATCGCGGCGACACTCCGGGCGGGAATCTACTGCCAGAGTCGATAGACATCAATCCCAAGTGGAATCGAGGCAGGCGTCGGCGAACTTGTCGATCACGCCGACGACGTCGCCGGGGTTCAGGTGGTTGGCGTCGCCGCCCATCGGGACGAGGTCGGAGAGGGCGATCACGGAGTAGCCCAGGCGGCGAATCTTGCGGGCGGACTCGCTGAGCTTGCCGAGGCACGCCTTGGCGTCGGGTCGGACGCTGCCGACGAGGAACAGGACGGGCGTGCGGTCGCGGTCGAAGCCGCCGAGGGTCGCCAGGGCCTTCTCGGTGTTGTCGTACTGCGGGACGGCAGGGGCGGCGGCGGGCGAATCCATCGGGTTCATCTTGGCCTCGGGAAGGGATGTGAAGTCGGTCGAACGTAGGAACGAATCGGGGAAGGGACGAGGGACGCGGGCCGGGGGCGCGGGGTGGTGCTCTCGGCATGGCGGTTCCTTTCAGGCGGGCTGGCTCAGTCGGGACTGGAGGCGGCGGAGCCCCCGGATTTTGAGCCGCTTGACGACGTCGGGCGGCTGGTTCAGTTCCTCGGCGATCGCGAGGATGTCGCGGGACCGGCCGTCGAGGAGGCCGAAGAGTCGGGAGACCACGGCGAACTCGCCCGGCGGCAAGGCAGCCACGGCGGCGCGGACCCGGCTGACGTGGCCGGGGACGGGGGCGGGCTCCTCGTCGTCGGGCTCGATCCGGCCGGCGATCATCGCCTCGGCGGCCTCGGGGTCGAGGGATTCGTGGTCGGCGAAGGCGCGTCGGATGTCGCGGAGCGTCTCGGTCTTCTTCTCGGAGAGGGTGCCCTCCCGGTGCTCGGCCTCGTACTGCTTGAGGCGGCAGGCGGCGTTGCGGGGGCCGTGGATCGTGCCGGCGCGGTCCCGGATCTGGTGGAGTTCGTTGGTGACGACCCGGCCGACGAAGGTGAGGTAGCTCCCCCGCTCCGGCTCCCACTTCGCGTCCTTCTCCAGCAGGAGACCATACAATTCAGTGAGCACGTCTTCGGGATCAAAATTGATGGAAGGTCGGTTGCGGAGCGTCTCGCAGAACTTCAGCGCGCGCTTGACGAGGAAGGGCCAGACGCTTCGGATGCGGTCGTGGGGCGTGGCGGCCTTCGCCGCTTCGACGGTCAGATACTCGATCGGCCCCTCGCCGAAGGCGAAGATGGCCGGGTAATGGTCGCGGAGCGGGCCGCCCCGGCGCGGGCCGGGCGCGCGGTCGTCGCGCGGGAGCGGCCTGGCCCCCTTACGCCTCGTCTTCGCCATCGGTCTCCCCCGGATAGTCGTCCGGCTCGATCGCATAGACGGTGACGTGGACGCCGTCGGCCCGGCCGTAGAACCGGGAGGCGAACGTGACGCATGCCTGGCCGTCGTCGCCGAAGATCGAGCCCTGGATGGCGTCCTCGGTCCCCTTGAACAGGTTGGTCAGGTCGGGGACCTGGGCGCCCTTGCCGACCTTGACGAAGCGTTTCTTCTCGGCGTCCCACGCGACGTCGGGATACCAGGGGGTGCCGGGCTTGACGCCCTCGGGCGCCTCCACGGTGAACTCCAGCTTGAGCATCATGGGGCCGGTGAACGTCGCCCGCCCCGCCAGCGCCGCCCTGGCGGCCCGGGAGCACGCGCCCTGCCAGCGGCGCAGGGCCTTGCTGGAGGTCAGGAAGCGGTAGCGATGGCCGGTCTTGGTGTAGGCGTTCCCGATGGCCGGGACGGACCAGGGCGAGGGGCGGCCGGCGATGGTGAAGCGGGCGACGAGTCGCATCAGTTGGCCTCCGAGTAGCGGCCACGGAGCCAGTCGAAGAGCGGGTCGAGCACCAGTTCGACCTGGTGGGGGTCGAGATGCCGGAGCGTCTCTTCGACCTGGGCGTCGCCGTCGCGCTTGATGACCTGGATCACGCCCCGGCAGGGGACGTGGAGCCAGAGGCCGGTCGTGGCGTGCTCGGCGACGATCCAGCGGAGCGAGAGCGTGCCGTCGTGGTTGAGGAAGACGTCGGGGAGCGGCAGGCCGCCCGCGTGCAGGGGGCCGAGGTCGCGGCGGCAGAGGAACCGGACGACGTAGTCCCGGACGTCGGGGCGGATCGGCAGGCCACCGTCGCCGTCGTGGTCGAAGTCGCGGGCGTCGAGGGTCTCGACGACATGGCCGATGATCTCGTTGACCTGCTCGGAGTCGAGGAACAGCGTGCGGCTCATCTCAGGCGCCCTCCCCGCTGCGAATGCCGCCGCCGACGACGAAGCCGTCGGGGAAGCGAGCGTCGAGCTTCTTGATGTTCGCCTCCAGGCACTCTTCGACGGTCGCGCCGGCCAGGGCCGCCAGGGTGGCGGCGACGAGCAGGCAATGGGCGATGGTGTCGCCCTGGGTCGAGGCGGGCACCGGCTTCTGGTGCCAGCGGGCCTTCCTGAAGGCGTTGCCGTTGAGCCCGGCCAGGACGTTGACCTGGAAGGCCAGGTGCATCAGCTTGACCATCACGCCCTGCGTGGCCTCTTCGTCGAGGGCGAGGGCCTCGATGTCGCGGAGCTTCTCGGCGGGGACGCACTCGCTCGGGGGCGGGACCATCGCGTCGCGGAAGCGGTTGTGCCCCCAGGCGTCGGCCGCCCACAGGCCGCGGAAGAAGAGGTCGCCGATCGCGCCGACGAGGCGGGCCTGCTCCTTCGTGCAGACGTCGAGGCCGTGCGTGAGGATGCAGTCCCCCAGCTCGGCGGCCTCGCCGACCAACTCGTGAGTCGCCTGGTCGAGGTCCTCGATCCGCTCGATCAGATTCGAGCGGTCGCGCCTGGGGGTCTTGGTGATCCGCCAGTCGCAGTAGCGGACCCAATCCTTGTGCGTCGGGTTGGCGGGGTCATGGACCCACTGGCGGGGGACCAGGGGGTCCACTTCGGGGTTGACGCGGCCGGCGAGCAAGGGTCGGCCGGAAGCGTCGAGGATCGTGGTCACTCGATGGGGCGTGGTCATCGGGGCCTTTCCGGGGTCAGAGGGTGCTGGCGTCGACGGCGTAGAGGATCGTCTTCAGGCCGCGTTCTCGGCCCTGGCTGGCCTTGACCTGCTTGCGGCCGGCGAGGCGGTTGAGCAGGTCCTGGACGACGCCCCGCCTCCAGTTGGTCCTGGCGACGATGGAGCCGAGGGACATCGGCCCGTCGTCGAGCAGGAGTCGGAGCAGGTCGGCCATGAGTGCGGAGTCGTTCGGGTTGGGCATCGCGGTGATCCTCGTCGGACACGACTAAGTAGATCGCGGATTCCTTGAATCAAGAAAAAATCTGAACTCAGTCTGATCGGGTGATGGCGACGGTGGCGGGCCTGGCGGCGTTGCGGGTGGTTCCGGGGCGGGCCTCGGTCGCCGGGGCTCGGCCCAGGCGAACTCGCCCTGCCCCGGCAGGGGCGGGCCGTCGGCGTCACGCCTCTGTCGCCGGGACACGCTTGGACTCCTCGGGCGGGCAGGGTCGGCTCCAGGACTTCGGCGCGCGGTCGATGCGTTGATAGAGACGGATGGGCGTCTTGCCGCGGCCGACGCCCCGGCGCCAGGCGAGCCGGCCCTCCTGGTGCATGCGCCAGAGGGTCTCCTCGACCCTGGCGTGGTCCCCGCCGAACTCGTCGGCGATCTGCCGGGCGTGGACCCGCTCGCCGCTCAGGGCACGCTCGCGGGTCCAGTCGGCCATTAGCATGGTGGACATCTCAGGCGCTCCGGCGTCCGGGCTTTGCGGGACGTGGCTGGGGTTGTGGGCCGCGCTTGAGCAGCTCATCGATCGCGGCCGTCGCGTCGCGGAACTTCATGTTGCGGGCGTCCTCGGGGGCGACGCCGAGGGAGACGAGGCGGGCGACCTGGCGGGCGGTCGCGAGCCCCTGGTCGATCCGCTTGAGCAGGTGGTCGATGGCCTTGCTGGCGCCGAACTTCGAGAGGTCCCCGGTGTCCTCCATGCCCAGCTTCTTGAGCAGGCCACGCTGCTTCTCGGTGGCCCGGTGGTCGGGGTCGAAGTCCCAGCCGGCCTTGATCGGGATGCCCAGGACGTCGGCGATGCCGACCGGGTCATAGACGATCTTCTTGTAGCTGGCCCGGCGGCCGGTGAGCCGGATTCGGTACTTCTCGCGGAGGTGGGCTTCCTCTTCCCGCTCTTTCTGCCGTTCCTCGCGTTCGAGCCTTTCGGCCTCGCGGCGGGCGCGGTCCTCCTCGGCGAGCCGGCGTTCGGCCTCCTCGATGGCGAGCTTGGGGTCGGTGCAGACGCCCTCGTCCATCAGCCTCTCGGCCAGGGCGAGCACGCGGTCGGGGGTGCGCTGGTCGTCGAATAGCTCAATCGGCTTGACCAGCTTGTGATTGGCGGTCGTCTCCCAGGCGAAGTCGATGATGAGGCAGTCGGCCTTGCCGGGGGCGGGTCGGGTGCCGCGCCCGATCATCTGGGCATAGCGGTTCCGCTTCTTCGTCGGGCGGCAGACGACGACGCAGTTCACGGCGGGGCAGTCCCAGCCTTCGATCAGGAGGTCGCAGCAGACGACGGCCTGGTGGACGCCCCTGGTGAACTCGTCGAGGGCGCGGCCCCGCTCGGCCCTGGGGAGCTTGCCGGAGACGGCGACGGCGCCCATGCCCTTCTTCGCGAGCGCGTCGGCCATCGCCTCGCTGCTCCCGACGTCGGGGCAGAAGACGACCGCCTTGCGATCGCCGGCCTCCTTGACGATGGCGTCGGCGAGTTCCTCGATGTGCGGGGCGATCCGGGCTTCGAGGTCGCCCTGGTTGAAGTCGCCGCCGGTCGTCTTGATGTCGCGGAGGTCCACGCGGGTCATCAGCCGGGCCGTGACGAGCGGGACCAGGAAGCCCTCCTCGATGGCCTGCCGGAGCGAGTATTCATAGGCGATCGGTTGGTAGATCGCCCCGAGGTTCTTGCCGTCGCCCCGGTCGGGGGTCGCGGTGATCCCCAGGTGCCAGTAGTCGCGGAAGTGGTGGTAAATCCGCTTGTACGACTCGGCTCGGGCGTGGTGGGCCTCGTCGGTGATGATGAGGCCGAATTCGTCGCGGGGCCAGCCGGCGAGCCGGCCGCCCTGCAAGGTCTGGACGGTGCCGACGACCACGTCGGGCCTGCCGAAGAGGGCGGCCGAGCAGGCGGCCCGCCTGTCGGCCATCTCGATGGCACAGTTCAGCCCGAAACGGCCGAGCTTGTCGCACGCCTGGTGGATCAGCTCCTCGCGGTGGGCGAGGAAGAGGGTCCGGCGGTCGTGCCGGTCGAGTGCCCGGCGGGCCGCCTGGCCGGCGACGACGGTCTTGCCGGTCCCGGTCGGGAGGATGACGAGCGTGTCCCGCTCGCCGTGCTCCCACCGGCCGAACGCCGCCTCGACGGCCGCCGCCTGGTAGTGCCGCTCCTGGACGGCGTTGGGGGCCTCCATCAGCGTCCCCCTTTCTCTTGGGTCGTGACGAAGGCGTCGCCCTTGCAGGCGTCGCACTTGCCGATGTTGCTGAGCATGCCGGTGCCCTGGCACTTGGCGACATGAGCCAGTTGCCCGGGTGATCGACGTAGAGGAAGTGGATCATCAGGCGGGCGTAGCTGCCGTTGAGCCGCGTCCTGGAGAGGGCCAGGAACTTCCTGGCGACGTTGCGGAACCTGGCGCGGGCCTCGCGGGTGTGGTGGTAGAGCAGGGCGTCGCGGCGGAAGGCGAGCTTATATTTGAGCTTCTCCATCACCTTGCCGCAGAAGGTCTCCAGCCACTCGTCGTCGCCCAGTTCGTCCTCGCCCTTCTCGGGCTCGGGGGCCTCGGGGGCCGGCGTGACTTCCTCGGTCATCGCCTTGCCCTGGAGATAGGCGGGCGCCTCGGCGATGGCGGTCTTGACGTCTCAACTGCCGCTGCTCGTCGCTGGCGAACCGCATGATCCGGGCGGGGATGGTCTGCCGGCCGAGACGCTGGTAAGCCCGGTATCGGTGGCCGCCGTAGGTCAGGCGGTTGCGGCCGTTTTCCTGGGGCCAGACGCCGATCGCCTGGGCGAGGCCCTGCATCTCGATGGACTCGGCCAGCGTCTCGACGCGGGCCTCGTCGATCTGTCGCCAGCCGTCGGGGACGTCGATGGAGTCGATCGGAATGTGAAGAACCGTGCAGTCGTCGTTCGTAAAGTCGTTGCCGACGGCATTGGCGGCGGTGTCGGTACTCATGGAATCCTCGGTGCGCTTGGACGTGAAGGGGTGCAAGGATCGAGAGACGGGACTACTTAGATCGCGACTCCCGGGAATCTAGGATTTTTTCTCCTGAGGTACTCGGCCCCGAGGGCGTTGACCGCAGCCTGCCAGTCGGGGAAGCGGTCGGGGGCGAGCGTGGCGAGGAGGTCGAAGAAGGACAGCCGGCGGTCGTCGCGCTGGTCGTGATAGACCCCGGTGACGTGGTGGATCGAGGCCGAGGGCGCGCGGTCGTCGCGGTCGTAAGCGTGGCAGCAGACCCAACCTTTGGCGTTCGGCTCGCGGGCGACGAGTCGTAATCCGAAGCGGGCGGCGATCCGAGGCTTGGCGGGTCCGATCGCGTCCAGGACGGCCTCGCGGTCGTAGGTGCGGCCGTCGGTGGTGGCGGGATACGGGTTGGGGTTGTGCGGCTTGAAGGGGGTGCGCCACGACCGTCGCGGACGGGACCCCGATCGCCGGGAGTCGGAAAATCCATCCCGGCGCCTCGGCGGGACGGGCCCTCTGGCGGGGTCCGTTCGTCCACCGGTAGGGCTGGCCGGTCGCGACGTGGGTCGAGGGCGGGGCGATCACGAGGGCGTGGTCGGCGAGCAGGCGGACCTCCCGGTGCTTGAGCCAGTCGCCCCGGTGGTTCGGCCCGGCGTAGGTGTCCCAGAGCCCCCAGAGCCGGCGGGAGGGGCAGGCGTCGAGCCAGGGCGGGGTGGCGAAGTAGGTGTGCGTGCCGCCGCCGCCGCCGCCGGTCGCGACGGTCCAGGTCTCGGGCAGGCCGCCGTGGTCGGCGGCCATCCGCGCCCAGGCGGCTCGGGCCTCGTCGCCGTCGCAATCGACCACGCAGAGGCGCCAGCGCACGCCCGTCATCAACTGGATGTTGCGGGCCTTCCAGGTCGCGAAGACGGAGTCGGGGAGCGGCTGGTCCCAGTAGTCGGCGTAGGACTCCAGGTCCGGCCCCTTGACCCTGGACTTGCTAGGGAGGGGCTGCCAGCCGAAGGCGTCGCGGAAGTAGCGGGCGCACTGGAGCGCCCGCTCGACTTCCGGGTTGCGGTGCATGGGGTTGGCCTTTCAGACGGGGATGTCGTCGGAGGAGTCCGCCGGCCGGTGGAGCTTCCACTGATGGGCGGCGGCGTCGCGGACGGCTTCGATCGCGGCGGGCTGCGTCTCTTCGTCGAGGGCGAAGTCGAGGCAGCCGAGGGCCGGGCGGGCGAGGGCGTTGGCGGCGTGGAAAATCCACTCGTAGGAGACCCTCTGTCCCGTCCGCCAGCGGCCGACGTCGCGGAGCATGGCGACGATCTCGGCCCGGAGGGCGTCGCAGCGTTCCTTGGCGGGATCGGGGGGCGGCGGCGGCTCGGGCTCCGGCCGGTGCCCGACCAGCTCCGCGTCGAAGGTCGCGCGGAGGCCGGGGAACGCCCGATCGACCGCCACGTGGACCATCGCCTCCCGCTCCCCTCTCAAGGGTCGCGCGGGTCCTCCAGGTGGTCGAACTCGCCCTGGTAGTTCTCCCACCCCCGGATCTCGTCGATCATCGCCCAGCAGACGGTCTCGGCGTCGGCCTCGTCGTAATCGACGAGCCGCTTGTCGATGCCGAACTCCTTGGCGATGTCGTTCATGCGCTTGACGACGCTGGCGTCGAAGTGCTTCTCCAGGTTCGACGCCCAGGCGAAGACGGCGCGGCCGCCCTTCCTGGGGACCTGGAAGTTGTCGTAACCACCGGCCTTGCGATCGCTCTCGCGGGCCGGGGCCTCGCGGCGAGCGGGGGGCTGGCGACGGGCCGGGGCCTCGCGGCGGGCGGGCGCCTCGCGACGGCGGGACGACTCGGGCTCCGGGACGTCGGGGACGCTGGGCTCGCGATTGAGGTACTGCGGGACGCCGCAGCGCCACAGGTCGCGGGCCATGCCCCAGGCATAACAGGCGCGGCGGAACGAATTGGTGAATCCGCTCTTTTTGTCGTTGTCGGCGTCTTCCACCGTTTCGTTGCCGACCTTCTTGACCATGCCCTCGAACCCGCCGCCGTCCTCCTTGAAGTGCCAGACGGCGGTGCCCCGGTCGTCGATCGGGACGAGGATGCCGAGGCGGCAGATGAAGCCGCGTTCGGTCGGGCGGTACTCGGCGGACCAGCCGGCCGGGCCACAGACGTCGTCGAGCCGGTTCATCAGGCTCGGGGCCTTGACATAGGTGAGGGTCCGGCCGCCCTTGGTGGTGTTGTAGAGGTCGCGGCCCTCGAAGGGCTGGCAGAGACGCTGGAAGAATTCCAGTTGCACGGGGTTCATGGGGTGCCTCGCGGTTGATGGGTGGACACCCCGATAAGTAGCCACCGGAAGCCGGTCGATGGTCCCCCGCCGACCGTGCGTCCGCGGACGCACGGTCGGCGGTTGGGTATTTATCAGCGGAGGCGACCATGCCCAGGAACCCGACGAAGCCGGCCCGGACCCGCAAGGACATCGACCCGCAGGCGGTCGCGAAGCTCCTCGCCAAGAGCAAGGGGAGCGGCGTGGACACCGGCGCGTTGCTCAACGCGCTGATCGAACAATGGGGGGGCGTGCATCGGTTCGCGGCCGACATCTTCGCCGAGTACCAGAACGGCAAGTCGGGCGGGATGAGCCGGCAGAAGATCCTCGAAATGGTCTCGCGGCTGATTACGGTCGTGACGAATCAACAGATCGCCCGGCCTCGCGGCGCCGCCGACATGAGCGACGACGAGTTGCGGGAGACGATCGAAGAAATGGTCATGAGGATGGCCGACGATGGAACTGCCGCCCCCGCCTCCCCCTAAACGCAAGCGGGCGACGAGGCCGATCGTCCTGCCCGACCCCTCGTCCTACCCGAAACCGGAGGACGAGCCGGAGCCGGTGACGGTCCTGCCCGACGAGCCGGAGGGGCCGTCGCCGCTGTCGGCCATGCAGGTCGAGGACTTGCGGGAGATGGTCGCCGAGCGCGCCCGCCGGATGCGGGAGACGCTCCGGCTGTTCGAGCCGACCCCCGAGCAGGAACGGTTCTTCGCGTGCGAGGCCGACGAGCGGCTGGCGATCGGCGGCAACCGGGGCGGCAAGACGACGACCACGATGGTCGAGATCGCCAGGGCCGTCACCGGCCAGGACCCCTACGACAAGTACCCGAAGGAGAACGGGGTCTTCATCCTGGTGGCGAAAGACCTGGGCCAGTGCGCCAGGGTCTTCTACCGCAAGCTGTTCATGGCCGGCGCCCTCCAGGTCATCAAGGACCCGGAGACGAAGCAATGGCGGACCTTCCGGCCGAACGACCCGGCCGACCAGGAGCGTGAGGACGAGGCCAAGCCGGCGCCGCCGTTGATCCCGCCCCGGATGGTCAAGAGCGTGTCGTGGGAGAACAAGAAGGAACGCATCCCCAAGACGGTCCACTTGAAGAACGGTTGGGAATTGTGGTTCTTCTCGTCGGGCGGCGAGTGGCCGCAGGGCGTGGACTTCGATGGCGTGGCGTTCGACGAGGAAATCGAGCGGATGGGCTGGTACGCCGAGATGTCGGCCCGGCTCGCCGACCGCCGCAAGCAGAGCAAGAAGACGGGCAAGGTGAAGTCGGGCAAGTTCATGTGGTCCGCGACGCCCCAGGCGGGGACGATCCAGCTTTACGAACTCTACTCGCGGGCGATGGAGGAACTGGCCGCCCATCAGGACGCCCTGGCGGCCGGCGACCCGCCGCCGCCCCTGACGATCCAGGTGTTCGACTTCGGCCTGATGACCAACCCGTACATCGCCCAGCACGCGAAGGACGCCCTGATCCGCAAGTTCGCGTCGTCCGAGGAGGAGTACGCCGTCCGCGTCGAGGGCAAGTTCGCGCTGATGGGGATGAAGGTCTATCCCGAGTACATGCCGAAGGGTTGCCACGGCGTCCCGGTCATGCCGATCCCGCCCAACTGGACGCGGTACTGCGCGATCGACCCCGGCCGCCAGGTGTGCGCCGTGCTGTTCGCGGCGGTCCCGCCGCCGGGGCATCCGTGGAGCGGGCGGGCGGTCATCTATGATGAATTGTATATCCGTCGGTGCGACGCGAAGACGTTCGCCCGGCGGTTCAAGGAGCGGGTCGGCGAGGTCCCGATCGAGGCGGCGATCATCGACATGCGGGCCGGGCGGATCAAGGAGATCGGCTCGGGCGTCTCGCACGAGGAGCAGTACCGGCGGGCGCTGGAGGCCGAGGGGGTGAAGTTCAATTCGACCGGGACGACGGCGTTCCTCTGGAGCACGGCGAGCGGGTCGGACGACGTGAAGGCGGGCATCGAGGCGGCCCGGCTGGCGCTGACCCTGGACGAGCACAACCTGCCCCGGTTCCTGTTCATGAAGGACAAGCTCGCGAACTTCAACAACGAGATCGACAAGTATGCGTACAAGAAGGGGCCGGGCGGGGTCATCACGGACGAGCCCTTGCAGGTGAACAACCACCTTTGCGACTGCCTCCGCTACCTGGCGATGGGGCGTCTCCGGTGGGTCAAGCCCCGGCCGGGCAAGGCGAAGGGGGCCACGAACCGGCGGCTCGAAGAGAAGAAGAGGCGGGCGCGCCAGCGTGACGGGGCGGGGGACTCGATCGCCCTGTGGTGAATCGGGTTGGGTAGATATGAGGGAGGTTATCGAGCCACGGCGTACCCGGAGCCGCCCGCCATGTCCGCGCAGACGCAGCTTTCCATGATCGTCGGGGCCGCCGGCATGTTCGGCCTGGCCATCTACCAGTTCAGCCAGGGCAGCCTGCCCGGCGGCATCAACTCGGTGCTGACGGCGCTGGGCATCCTGCACGTCCACGGTCGCGTGACGGACCTGCTCAAGAGCGTGTCCGACGACGGCCCCCTGCTCAGGAAGTGATGCGATGACGGGCCTCGGCCGGTCCAAACGGTGGCGGGTGGATAGCCCGGCCCCGCGCGGGGAGCCGGCCGAGTTCTTCGGCGTCGTGGTCGTGTTCGAGACCCGTCGCCGGTTCGGCAGCGTGGCCCTGCGGTGGCCCTGGTTCTGGGGCCTGGTCGTCGCGGCGGCCGTCGCGGTTTATCTCCTGCACCCCAGCAAGCCCAAGGTGATCCATGTCCCGCAACGAATCCCCCTACCGGATGCCCGAAGTGCTCGTCGGTGACACCGTGCTCTGGTCGCACGCGCCGGGTTCCGACGTGGCCCCGGCGGTCGTGACGGCCGTCGGGCCGTTCGCGATCAGCGTCACGATCTTCCCCGAGAACTCGCGTGGGGGCCTGCCCCGCGACGGCGTCCGACACGTCAGCGACCCGGCGTTGGCGAAGCTCCAGTCCGAGGCCGGCGTCTGGCGGCACACCGAGCGGACCCTGCGTTCGATGCCGAGGCCGGCGGCGGTCCCCGGCCCGCGACGCACCGAAGACGACGGCCAGTAATCGAGGGCGCCTCCGATGGACACCGACCGCGACGCCGATCCCGTCCTCAAGGCGGCTTGCGTCCACTGGATCAACAAGTTGCAGGGGGCGAAGCAGCACAAGCGGAAGGTGTTCCAGGAGGACGCCGACGAGTGCATGAGCTTCTACGCCGGCCCGAGGTCGTGGAACGAGTTGATGGGCGGGGCCGAGGGCCTGGCCCAGATGGAAGACCTGCCCGACCCGATGTTCAAGATGCGGGTCAACAAGGCGTTCGAGATGGTCGGGCTGTTCGGCCCGGCCCTCTACTACAACAACCCGACCCGCACCGTCACGCCCCGACAACCGCTCGACATCGACCCGAGCGTCTTCGGCGACCCGTACACGGCGCAGGCGATCGCGGTCCAGGAGCAGCAGCGCCTGATGGTCGATGACCTGCGGGCGCAGGTGCTCGAACGCTACCTGAACTGGCTGCCGACCGAGACGCACCTGGACCGGGAGAGCCGGCAGGCGATCGAGGAAGCCTTGATTAAGGGGCGGGGCTGCATCTGGACGGAACTCGTCACGCCGCCGGGGACGGACTTCCGCGTCGTCGCCAGCACGTTCGACTCGGCGGACAACCTGCAAGTCGATCCCGACGCCCCCTCGTTCGAGAAGGCGACGTGGATCGCCCGGCGGTGCTGCCACCCGGTCTGGCAGGTGGAGCGGGATTACGGCCTGGCCCCCGGCACGCTGCGGGGCAACCTCGAAAGCCAGGCGATCCAGGCCGAGGTCGAGCACCGCGACGACGGCGACTACGACCGCAAGCGGGGCCACACCAACGACCTGCTCACCTACTGGAAAATCTGGTCGAAGATGGGCATCGGCGGCCGGCTCTCGGGGATCGACCGGCGGTTCCGGGGGCCGCTGGAGATGTTCGGCGACTACGTCTATCTGGTGGTGGCCGAGGGGGTGCCGTTCCCCTTGAACCTGTCGCCGGAGGTCCAGAAGCAGGCGGGTTTCGAGTCCGACCCCCAGGCGATCCTGGCCCGCGTGGCGTGGCCGACGCCGTTCTGGGCGGACGGCGGCTGGCCGGTCGCGGTGCTCGACTTCCACCGCGTCCCGGGGTGCCCCTGGCCGACGAGCCACCTGAAGGCCGGGCTCGGCGAGTTGAAGTTCCTGAACTGGTCCTACTCGTTCCTCGCCGGCAAGATGCGGAACACGACGCGGGACTTCGTGGCGGTGCTCAAGAGCGCCGGCGACGAACTCAATGCGTCGATCCTGAACGGCCGGGACCTGACCTTGCTGGAGATCGACGAGAACCACAAGACGATCGGCGAGGTCGTGTCGTTCTTGCAGCATCCCCAGATGAACGCGGACATCTGGAAGGTGATCGCGTCGGTCGAGGAGAATTTCGACAAGCGTGTGGGCCTGAACGAGTTGATGTACGGCGGGATCGGGGCGACGCAGGCGCGGTCGGCCCACGAGGTTGACGTCCGGAATCAGAACTCGAACGTGCGGCCCGACGACATGGCGAAGCAGGCCGAGGCGTGGATGAGCGAGGTCGCGGCCCGCGAGGCGATGTGCGCCCGCTACCATCTCCAGGCCGGGGACATCGCGCCGGTGCTGGGCGCCCTGGCGGGCCAGGTCTGGGGGCAGTTCGTCGCCAGCCGGGACCTGAACGACGTGACCCGGCAGTTGGACTACCGGATCGAGTCGGGCAGCGCCCGCAAGCCGAACCGGGAGACGGCGGTCCAGAACACGCAGGACTCGATGCAGAGCTTGATGCCGGTCTTCCAGCAGTACGCGATGGCGACGGGCGACGTCGGCCCCCTGAACGCCCTGATCGGCGATTGGGCACGCGCCCGCGATCTGGACCCGAGCCGCTACCAGCTTGCCCCGCCGCCGCCCATGCCGACCGCGCCGCCCGAGCCGGCGCCCGATCCGGGAGTCTGAGCCATGCCGCCCGACGGTCCTGCGGGGACGCCCGCCTCGCCCTACGACCTGCAATTCCTCCGGTCGCGGCAGTCGTCGAAACAGCCGCCGTTCCCCTACGGCCGCGACCTGCGAGCCACCATGTCGCTTGGCCGGATGGTCTCGAACCCGGACGGCACGATGACGCCGCCAGGGCGGGAGCTGGTGGACTTCTTCCACGACTCGGGCATGCCGCACAAAATCTACCAGGGGATGCAGGACCAGGGCTTCCACAAGCCGGCGCAGTACCCGCACGCGACCAACGAGTACCGCGCCGCGTTCCAGAAGTCGTTCCCCACGCGGTTGCCGCCGATCAACACGGGAAGCTATTCGAGCGGCCAGTCGCAGGCGTTCTACGAGCCGACGAGCGGGGAAATCTACGCCACGCCGCAGGTGCCCTCCTACGCCCTAGCTTCGTGGGTCGCGTCCGGCACGAGGCCGACCATGCCCTCCAGAATCACCCCCCGCAGCAGGGGTGGAACCAGGACGTGCGCGATCGGTACTACGGCACCCCGGCCAACGTGAAGATTCACCACAACGGCTCGGAGATCGGGCCGTCGTTCGCCGATGCGTTGTGGAACGTGCAGGAGTTCCACAACCAGATGCACAAGCCGATGCAGGGCTCGCTCCGGTTCCCCTCGGGCAAGGAGAACAGCCTGGAGTGGATGCGTCAGCAGGCCGATCAGCACGGCCTGTATTCGGGCCACACGATGACGCAACTCCTGGCGACGCCCTCGGGCCAGCAGTATCTCAAGCAGGCGATGAGGAGCGGACCGCCGCCGGCCCCGGCCCCGCCGCCCGCGCCGCCCAAGCCGGCCGCGAAGCCGGCCGCGAGGCCGTTCACCTTCAAGTGGCCGTTCCAGCGGCAGGCCCCGGCCCCCCGCAAGCCGGTGCCGACCCCCGGCCCGGTCAAGCCGGAGTCGGCCTCGGGCGACGCGCTGATTTCGGGGATGTTCGCGCCTCCGGTGGGTAGATAGGGAAGCACCCCCGTCAACCCGAACCCGGAGACGCGACCGTGGAACCGACTGTCAACGAGGCCCCGCCCAACGTCGAGTTCGCCCTGGTCCGGCTACCCGACGGCGGCTACGAGACGATCCTGGAGGACGAGCTTCCGGCGGGGATGCGGCTCGACGAAATCCCCGAGCACGAGTGGAAGCGGATCGAGGAGGACGCCGCCCGCGTCGGCGCGAATCAGCGGACGCGCCGCTACCCGACGATCCACCACAACGTCCGGGCTCAGGCCCACTACATCCGGTGCCGCGAGAACGGCTGTTCGCACCAGTTCGCGGAGATGCTCGCCCTGCGGAAGTTCCCCGGCCTCAAGACGGACAACATCTTCAACAAGGGCCGCTGCAATGGCAACCAGTTCGAGAAGGTCCCCGGATTAGGGGACCACTACCGGCGGATTGCCGAGGCGGCGGGCGTGTCCGTCACGGGCCGGTTCTACTGCGCCGGGCTTGCCGACTTCCCCGGCGATCCGACGGCCTGGGTGTCCGACCGGGGAGACGTACTACGGGTGGCACGTGCGAAGGGCATGCGGGTCCACGGCTACGTCGAGCACGACCCCGGCGAGCGTCCCCCGATGCCCGACGTCCCGGTCGCGCCCGAACTGATCGAGGCCGAGGTCGCGGCCCGGCTGGAGGAAGACCCCGGGCTCCGCATCGACGACGTCCGCGAGGAGGTCAAGAAGCTGCGGACCGGGGCCGTCGATCCGAACCCCCTGATCGTCCAGGACGAGGGGGTGGGCGATGCCCCGTGAAGTGGTGGCGGTCGTCCTCCTCGTCCTCCTGGCCGGTTCCTTCGCCCTGTGGTTCATCCTCTTCGTGCTTCGCAACGACTGGAGACTCCGACCGTGATCCCGACTTCGATTCGCACCTGCATGGCCCTCGATCTGACCGGCGACCGGGCGGTCGAGGCGGCCCGGCTCGCGTTGCTGGAACACGAAGGCAACCAGCCGCCGACGCAGGCGGCCTCGGCGATGTTCGGCTACGGCCGGCTCAGCGTCGAGGCGGCCCCGCACTTCATCCCGGCCGCGATCAGCCTGATCGGCAAGACCTGGCAGCCGGGACGGACCCTCGGCGTCGGCTTCCTCGGCGGCTCCGACACTCAGCGCTCGAAGGTGAGGCGCTGGGTCCAGGAGTGGAGCCAGTTCGCCAACATCGGATTCGACTTCAACGCGACCCGTCCCGAGCTTCGGGTGGACTTCACCCCGAACGCCGGGAGCTGGTCGCTGATCGGGACCGACGCCCTGACCGTGCCCGCCGGCCAGCCGACGATCAACTTCGGCTGGGTGACGAACACGTCGGACGACACCAGCGACCGGGCGGTGATCCTCCACGAGTTCGGCCACGCGCTCTCGCTCGGACATGAGCAGTCGTCGCCGGGCCAGGACATCCAGTGGAACTACCCCAAGGCGTTCGCCTACTACATGGCGACGCAGGGTTGGTCCGCCGAGATGGTCCAGCAGAACGTCTTCGACGTCTATGGCCGGTCGCAGGTCGAGGGGACGCCCTACGACCGGGCGAGCATCATGCAGTACCCGGTGCCGGCCGAACTGACCCTGGACGGCCGGGGGATCGGCTGGAACACCGACCTGTCCGACCTGGACAAGCAGCACATCGCGGCGATCCTGCCGGGCCGCGCGACGCCGCCCACGCCGCCGCCGCCCCGTCCCCCCGGCCGGGCGACGATCCTCTTCAACGGCCCGGCGGCGATGACGACGATCGACCAGCCGGGCTCGCCGGCCCGGTTCGAGATGGCGGTCCCCGGCGGGCCGGGGAGGTCCACCGTCGTCAAGCTGGCGGTCGTCGTCGAGCACGACCCGAGCCGCCGGCCCCGCGTGCTGGCGACCCCCTCGGGGATGCAGCCGTTCGCCCTCGGGATGCCCGGCGGCCGGGGCACGTTCCAGTTCAAGTCGGGCGTCTATGACCTCGACGTCTTCCACTCCCTGCCGCACGGCACCGGGCGCGTGTGGATCAAGGCTGTCACCAACGCCGGCTGAGGCTCGCCATGTCCCGCACGACCTATCAGGATTTGATCGACCACCTGACGGACTTCGTCGGCGGCAACCCGTCGGACTCGACGCAGCGCGACGCCAGGCGGGCGATCCAGCAGGCGTTGCGGGACGTGGCGAACGCGCATCGGTGGACGTACCTGCTGGCTCATGGGCGGGTCATCACCGACCCGCCCTACGTCACCGGCACGATCCGGTACGAGCACGACGGCGGCGCCCTGGCCCGCCAGGTGACGCTGACGGGCGGGACCTGGCCGGCCTGGGCGATCGGCGGCTACATCCGGGTCGGCTTCCAGGCGTGGAAGGTCGAGCAGCGGGTCAGCGACGCGGTCGTCGTCCTGGACGAGCAGGTCAACCCCGGCGTCGATGTCGCGGCGGGGACGAGCTACAAGCTGTACCGCGACGGCTACCTCTTGCCCGAGGACTTCATCGCGACCGACCAGGCCCTCTACGAACGGAACTTCGGCGGGATGGATTGGGTCCATCCCCGCGAATGGCTGTTCGAGGAGCGATTCGTGTTCGCCGAGGGCGTGCCCCAGGTTTACTCGGTGATGGGCGACGCCCTGTATCCGGGCCGGCTGGTGCTGCGGGTGGCCCCGCATCCGGCCGAGCAGAAGACGATCGACTTCCTCTACAACCGCCGGCCCCGGCCCCTGACGATCGCCCTGGTCAACGACGGCAAGGCGGCGATCAGCCTGAACGGGACGACGGTGACGGGGACCGGCACGGCCTTCCACGCGACGATGGTGGGCGCGGTCCTGCGGGTCTCGTCCGACCCCCTGGCGTACCCGACCGGGCCGATCGGGGACAACCCGGCGGCGTTCGAGACGACGATCACCGGCTACAGCAGCGCCACGTCGATCACGATTGCCGACGCCTCGCCGACGGCCTTCGGCTCGGCCCGGTACACGATCAGCGACCCGCTCGACGTGGAAGAGGGCGGGATGCTCAACGCGGTGTATCGGGCGTGCGAGGCCAACCTGGCGATCGGCCGGAATCTCAAGGAGAAGGCGGAGGTGTTGGCTATTTATCAGCAGGCGCTGAAGGACGCCAGGGCGGCGGACAGCCGGACCTTCGCCGGGCGGGTCGTCGGCGATCAACGGCCGCTCCGGCAGCGCCTCCGCGACATGCCGTGGACGCCCGACGTGGAGTGACCAGCCATGCCCCGCCAGTCCGACCCCAAGAAACCGAACGGCCGGGTCCAGATTCGGGACTTCGCCGGCTTCCAGTCCAACACCGACCCGCACGACGTCGAGCCGGGGGTGGCGACCGAGCAGGTCAACGCCACGTCGATCCGGCCGGGCGAGCTTCGGGTGCGCGGCGGCTACAAGGTCGTCCAGTTCGACGCCTGAGAGGAGCGATCCATGTTCGTGGGATACGTCAAGCTGGGCGGGACCTTCCAGGGGTCGGCCCTGTTCCGCAACGCGTCGGAGACCCCGACGAACATCGACGCCGGCACCGGCGCGTTCCAGGTGTACGGGCCGGACGGGGCGATGCTCAACGGTTCGGGCTCGCTGACGAAGCTGGACGTGACGGCGGGCCTGTATCAGTACGCCGTGGAGGCCCTCGGGGAGAACGGCTACGAGAAGGGCCAGAGTTACCGCGTGGTCCTCGCGGCCGAGGTCAGCGGCCTGACGGTGGGCCAGGACCAGGTCTTCATCGTGACGTGAGGAGGGCGTGATGGCCGGTCGGATGACGACCCTGATCGTGGAAGTGCTCCGGTCTTCCGGCTCGTTGCTGGCCGGCTCGGCGTCCGACTCGCGCTGACGCTGGCCGACGTGGCGGCGGCGAGCCGCCATGTGAGCGGCGCCGGCACGACGACGCTGGCGATGGCCGACGCCTCCGAGGCGGCCCGCGACGTGGCGTCGGCGGCGACGTCGTCCCTGGTGGTCTCGCCGGTCGCCGAGCGCGCCCTGGCGGTGTTCGCGGAGACGCCGTTGCGGTTCAAGGGGACGGGCGCGGCGGCGACGCGGGCCCTCGGCGGCTCGGCGGTCGGCAACCTGGGGAGCGGCTACCTGGGGGCGTACCGCCAGGGTCAGACCGTGGCCCTCGGGGTGCGGACGACCGGCTCCCAGGGCCGGACGGCGATGCCCGACGCGGCGCCGGTGGCGGACGTGTACAACGACGCGGGCCAGCGCGTCGCGTCGCTGGCGTTGCCGCTGATCGACGACGACCAGGGCGGGGTGTTCGCCCTGCCGCTTTTCCTGGGGACGGGGTTCGCGGTGGGTAGATATAGGGTGGCGTACCGCTACCGGGCGGGGACGTTCACCGGGCTCAAGCTCGACTCGTTCGACGTGAGCCCCGGCGGCGACCCGTCCGGGCCGGTCATCGGACTCTTCGCCTACGACCGTCCCGAGGCCCGGTATGTGGTGGCCCAGACGGCGGACGGCACCTTGATCCAGGGCGCAACCCCCGCATCTGACGGGGACGCCCGGAACCTGGGGACTAACTCTCCCCCCTTTCGGAGCGACGGCCATGAACGGTGACTTCTTCGGATTCGGCCAGCACGCCGAGGCGCACGTCGAGCGGGCCGGCGGCCGGATCGACCTGGCCGGCGTGCAGCTCGATCTCGGCGGCCTCGACCCGTTGAATCTGGCCGTCGGCGGCCACTTCACGATCGAGTGCTTCGACGCCGAGGGCCACAAGAAGTGGGAGGAGACGGCCAAGAACGGCGTCACCAACCTGGCGCTCAACGACATCCTCAACGTCTATCTCCGCAACACCACCCAGAAGGCGTCGTGGTACATCGGGCTGGTGGACGGGGGCGTCTCCTTCAGCGCGTTCGCGGCGGCCGACTACGTCGGCAGCCACGGCGGCTGGACCGAGAACAAGGCGTACTCCGGCTCGACCCGGCCGCAATGGTCGCCGGGGGCCGCCGCCAGCCAGTCCGTCTCGAACTCGTCCACCGTCGATTTCGCGATGACCGGCACGGCCACGATCAAGGGCCTGTTCCTGATCTCGGACAGCGACAACAGCCAGGAACTCGGCCTGATCTTCAGCACGGCCGCGTTCTCCGGCGGCAACCAGGGCGTGAACAACGGCGACACGCTCAAGATCACCTACACGGTCTCGGCGGCGTCCTCGTGATCCGGGCCTCCGGGACAACGCGGGCGGGGCGTCGCGACGCGCGGCCCCCGCCCGTTCCATAGCGGGAGCAAGGCCATGTTGATTCGCACGGCCGGCTACGAGGGGTTCAGCACGGCCCAGGACTTGATCAGCTACCTGAGCACGACCCGGATCAGCGGGGCGGCGATCTCGACGTCGGCGGCCCGCACCGGCGCGCAGGGGCTCCGCGTCACCACGACGGGCAGCGGCTTCAACCAGTACGCCGCCATGCCCGCGTTCGTCCAGTCGGGCACCGAGAAGAAGACCAACACGACGATGATCGCCGGGCTGGCCTTCCGGGTCTCGGCCCTGCCGACCGGCTCGAACAAGATGCACCTGCTCCAGCTCATCGACACCCTGACGTACAACAACGTCGCCGTCTCGGTCTTCCTCAACTCGTCCGGCGAGCTGCGGTTCACCGTCGGCGGCACGACCACCCAGGCGTCCGACACCGGCTACGCCGGCCCGACGATCCAGACGGGGACGTGATTGGACGCTATAAACACCTGTCATCAAATGACTTAAGGTATGGTCCCGACCCCGGCCCGGCCCCCGTCGGGGGCCTGGGTGACTAACCTTCTCCCCCTGGGATTTTTGCACTACAGGATCGGCCTGACTGGTTGGGCTTGTGCCGATTAGTCCGGCTTTGAGGTCAGGGCGCCGACCGTGCGTCCGCGGACGCACGGTCGCCCGGCTGGCCCTTACCGACGTGGTCAACTGTTCTTCTGTCCAGTATTGACGCCCTCCGGGGGCTCCCAATCGTCGGATTCGCACCAGGCCAGGGGGGCCCAGAAGACGTGGCGTTCGCCCCGAAGCCGCGTGAGAACGTAGCGGCCCGAGGAGTCGCGGGTGCCGGGGATGCCGCCCGGCACTTCGGAGGCGATCGCGGAGAGGAGGACGAGCAGCTTGCGGGCACGGACCACTTCGGGCGGCGGGTCTGGGGTCATGATTCCTCCTTGGACGGGGGCTCGACTCGATACTCGGACTCGACGGTCCCCAGATCGGGGTTGCCTCGGACGTGCAAGGGAATCCAGAACCGACCGTGGAGGCCCTTCCGTCCGAACAGGGGTCGCGACTCTTCGTAGTGCGCGAAGTGGCCCCGGCACTTGTGGATGGCCCTGCGGAGCCCCTGCGTCTCCGACTGGCCTTCGGTGCGGAGCACGCGACGCATGGGGTCGATGTCGATGGTGTGGAACCGCACGAACGGCCGCCGGCCGCCCTTCTTCCGCTCCCGGTTCAGGTCGCGGTCGGGATCGACGGGCCGCGTCGTCACGTTCTTGCAGTTCATCAGCGAGATCGCAAACAGGGCGGGCATGAGCATCACCCCGAGCGAGCCCACGAGGTCTTCGTGGTCCTTCTTGGGGAGGTCCTCGGGACTGAGGACGTTCCACCACGGCGCCCCGAGGATACTGCCTGCCTTGTCGATGGCGAGATTGCAGCCCGCGAAGTGGGAGAGCCGGGCGCCCCGGCTGGTGATGAGGCGGCCGTTGATCCGCCAGGCGAGGCGATCCTGGATCAGCAACTCGGGGACTTGGCCGTCGGCGATTTGCTTCGCCGTCTTGGCCAGGAAGATCAGCGTTTGCTCGCGCGTGCCGAGGGCCATGAAGGCGGCCTCCTGGTCCTCGGCCTGGGCGACCTGCTGGATGGCCCGAGCGTCGATCTGGGGGGCCAGCTCGCTCATCTGGGCCTGCACGTTGCGGAGCAGGGCGGCCCGCCCCTCCGGGGAGCCGAGTTCCTGGAGCAATTCGGCCCGGCTCTCGGTCCCGAACAGCCACCCCCAACGATCGGGCAAGGTCTGCGCCGACTCCGGCACCCCGTTCGCGATGATCCGCGAGGGGCGGTCCATTTCGATGAAGAGGTCCGGGAACGGCGGCATGCACGCCGGGAAGTCGTTGGCGAACTCCCAATACTCCTTGGAGTCCTCCGCATAGAAATACTCCGAGACGTTGTCGGCGACCACCACCGTCGCCCGAGCCACGTCCTCCTGGAGTTGGCGACGCTCCTCGTGCCAGCGTCGCATCCAGTCGTCGTCGCGTGCCCTGGCCTCGCACCAGGCGGGCAGGAACCACCGCAACTCGAAGATTTGGTCGGCCAACCGCGTAGGCCGACCGAACCGCGTCTCATCACGCTTCCGTTTGTTTGGTCTCGGCATCCTTGCCTGTTCCTTCCTTGGGTTCCTCGCGAGGCGGAAACTCGATCACGATGTCGCCGTCGAAGGTCCATCGGTGCGGCCCCCGGTGCCCCTTGGGCAAGCGGCAGGCGCAGGGTCGGTCGAGGGCCGCCACTCGGGGGCGGACATGGTGGGGTACTCTCTTTCTGTGGTCATCCCGTAGGGGATGGGGGATTAAGAGCGCTCGGAAATAATGAGCCGAACGGCACACTGACTGCTCCTTCGTGAATCGGAGAGTGAGCCCCGGGACCGAAGGAGCACAGGCCATGAAACCGCTCGTCAGCGATGCCCTCTGGGAACGCCTCCAACCGCTGCTGCCGCCCCCGCCCCCACGCCGCTTCCGCTTCCCCGGCCGCAAGCCCCTGGATTACCGCAAGATCCTCACCGGCATCCTCTTCGTGCTCAAGACCGGCATCGCCTGGGACGACCTGCCCGCCGAGTGGGGCTGCGGCTGCGGCAAGACCTGTAGTCACTACCTGCGACTCTGGCACCAGGCGGGCGTCTGGCTCAAGTTGCACGCCGTGTTGCTGGCCGAACTCAACGGCGCCGACCAGATCGACTGGGAGCGGGCGCTGATCGACGCCTCCTTTGCCGAGGCTCCCGAAGGGGGCGAGGACACGGGCCCAAATCCCACCGACCGCGGCAGATCGGGCAGCAAGCACCACGTGATGACCGATGCGCACGGTATCCCCTTGTCCGCGACCGTGACCGCGGCCAACGTCAACGAGGTCACGCAAGTCTTCGCGGTCCTGGACGACATGCCGCCGGTCGGCGGCAAGCCCGGGCCGAAGCGGCAGAAGCCCGAGCGCCTGCAAGGCGACCGCGGCTATGACTCCGAACCGGTGCGGCAGGAGTTGCGCCGGCGGGGGATCACCCCGATCCTGGCCGCCCGCAACACCGAGCACGGGAGCGGGCTGGGGGTCTTCCGCTGGTTCGTGGAGCGGACCATCTCCTGGCTGCATTCGTTCGGCCGCCTGCGGCCGTCTGGATCGGCTCACGGAGCTTCAGGAGGCGTTCCTCCATCTGGCCTGTGCCCTGATCTGTTTGAGGTTCCTGGGACCATAACCTCATTTTTTCCGAGCTCTAATACTATCCGTTACGATCTCCTGCCGGATTTGCATTGATGCGTGACATCGGATTCCGCAACTCTCTGACCTCTCTTGATTTGCGTCGGGTTACATGGACGCAATTGCCAAGAATCGATCATTCGAGCGATGCCGTAAACCATTGTCTTGCAATAAGTTGTACGACGTAACGGAGTAGTACTAAGGGGGCAGGGGTCCGGCCAGCCAGCCAGTCAGCCTGGTCCCAACGAGGCCGAATCCAGTTGGGCCTCGATGGCGTCGAGACGCCGACGAAGCCGCATCTGGGCTCGTCGGGAATCCGCAAGCTGGCGGATCAGCCAGCGTTCGAAGGCCCGGCGCCGGGAGTGGCCGGGCTTGGGCGGGAGGTTCGGGTCCTGGTCCCGCTCGCTCGCGTCGATGGGCTCGTCGCACCAGCGACAGACTTCCTGGGCGCAGGGTGCCACCGTCTCTCTCCGAGAGTCCGTGTCGAGGTTTCTTCTGACCATCGTCGGGCGGCACCCTACGCCCGGACGGTCGCGATCCATTATTTCGCGTATTTCGGTCCGCCTCGCAAGGCCGGATTTGGCGAGGTTGTGGACGACGTGGGGTAGCTATCTATAGAGACGCGAGCGCGTGTTCACGCGCCGCCTCTGGCATTCTTGACGCTCATCTTGAGGCTTCGATGGACCCCAACGAGACCACCAACAGCGGCGGCTTCTCCACGCCGCTCCTGGGACGCCTCCTGCTCGACGACGCGGCCGGCGAGATGGCCGGCGCCGGCGGCGGCACGACCGCGCCGACCCCCGAGCCGATGGCCCCCGAGGTGACGATCGACTCGACGCAGGGCATGGACCCGAACGCCCTGGCCGAACGTCCCGAGCTTGGCGGCGGCGATCCGACCGCCACCGGGGGAGCCGGGGCGGGAGGCTCCGTGGGTGCCGGGGCGCCCGCCCCGGCCGACCCGAACCTGGCCGCCGCGACCCGGACCCAGGCGACCGCCCAGCCCTCGCTGGACATCGTCGGGATGGCCCGCCAGTACGGCGTGGACCTGAGCCAGTTCCAGGACCCGCAGCAGGCCCTCGGCTATCTCTTCCAGGCCGCGCAGGCGGCCCGGCAGAACGACTACTACACCCAACTCGGCCGGCAGATCGCCCCGCACTACAAGGGCGTCGCCGAGTACCTCCAGCAGCAACAGCAGGCCCAGCAACCGCCGGCCCAACGCCAGCCGTGGGAGCACCCCGAGTTCGACGACCGTTGGCTCGGCCTGATCGATAAGGACCCGCAGACCGGCCAGTTCGTCGCCAAGCCGGGGGCCAACCCCGCGTTCGCCGAGAAGGTCCAGGCTTACGCCGACTCGGTCGAGGCGTGGACGACCGCCTTGACCCGCGACCCGGCGAAGGCGATCGCCCCGCTGATCCAGCAGGTGGCCTCGCAACTGATCGAGCAGCGATTCGGCGCCCAGCAGCAGCAGGTCGAGGCCCAGCAGATCATCGCCTCCAACGAGTTGTGGCTGTACGCCACCGATGCCAACGGCAACCGCCTCGTGGGTCGCGACGGCCGGTACGTCCCGAGCCCGCTCGGAGCCCGATACTACCAGCACCTCCAGAATCTCCGGCAGGCCGGCGTCACCGACGCCCGCACGCTCGACGCCCTGGCGAAGCAGATCCTCCAGGGCGAAGTTTACGCGGTCCAAGCCGCCGGCCAGCAACCGGCCGCGACCAACCCGCAGACCGTCGCCGCGACCCAGCGGCCTAACGTCAACCCCGGCCAGGGCCTCGTCGAGCCACAGCGGCGCGGCGTCGTGCCCGGTGCCACCGCCCCGTCCTCCGAGGGGCGTAGCCTCGCGGACATGCTCCGCGCGGCCATGTCTGAGGGCGGCGTCACCGACGCCGATTTCGCCACCGTGTCGTGACTGACGGGAACGCGGGCCTGGGGATCAACTCTCCCCCACCCTGGAGAACACAACGATGGGCGCCCCCTGGAGCCGGGTGGTCAACTCGACCATCAAGAACTACATCAAGGACCGCGAGGTCAACATTCTTCGCAACCGCAAGCTCACCGCCTTGCTGAAGAAGAAGGGCCGCATCAGCTTCAACTGGTCGGGCATCAGCATGGTCTGGCGCGTCAAATACAAGCGCGTCAAGCTCACGCCGTATGCCGACGGCGACACCCTGGAGTTCAGCCGGAAGGACCGGTACAAGACCGCCGAACTCGACTGGCGCGGGTACTCGGCGACCGACAGTATGACCAAGGGCGAGTTCCTCCAGAACCGATCGGTCCAGGCGATCATCAATCTCTACGACGAGATCTCCAAGGACCTGATCGACGACATGGAGGACGCCTTCAGCGAGGAGTTCTACATCGACGGCTACAACGCCAGCAACGCCAAGCGGATGCACGGCATCGAGTCGTTCCTCGGGGCCAGCCAGAACGCCGGCAACGGCGCCGGCACCCCGACCGGCTCGTTCGCGGGTCTGTCCTGCGTCCCCGGCAACTACGGCGGGTCCTGGAACCCCGGCAGCCTGCCGGCCTGGCCGCACGGCCGGGGCGACGCGCAGTACGACTTCTGGTCGCCGGTCGTCGTCGATTACGGCGACACCCTGTTCAGCAGCACGGCGACCTGGGCCGCCAACTGCGTCGAGGCGATCAGCTTCGGCATCATCAAGTCGAAGAAGTCCAAGAGCCAGAAGGGCCAGCTCGACGTCATCATGATCGACGACGAGATGTACCGCATCCTACGTCGCAACCATGCGGGGTAAGGAGCGCATCCTCGTCGAGCGGTCGGCCGAGAAGTCGCCGCTGATCGCGCTGGGCTTCGGCGACGTCATCAACCAGGACGGCACCGACGTCACCTGGGAGTACGGCATCACCCCCGGCAACGGCTACGGGTTCAACTGCGACCAGATGGAGGTCCGGTCGCAGCAGGCGCAGGTGTTCGTCCCCGAGGGCCCCGACCAGGACATCGCCACGAAGTCGTGGCGGTTCTCGGTGGACTTCTTCGGCAACACCGTCTGGAACCCCAAGTTCTTCCTGGCGTTCAAGAAGCTAACCTGATCCGCCACATGAGGCGGAACTGATCGGCCCGGCCCTGGGACGAACGGGGCCGGGCCTCCACTCCAGACGATCCACCAAACCACCATCATGCGAGGGTATCAGCAATGGCTCGCGAAGAGACGCCTCCTTTCGCCAGGGGCGAGAGCTACTACAACGGCGAGACGATCGACAGCAACAATCTGGGCGGCGTCAACCTGGAGGGCAAGGAATTCGTCTTCGAGGTCAACGCCCCGGACGACTACGCGGCGCAGGACCCGAGCGGCCGGTACGTCCGCGTGAAGGTCGTCCGCAACCGTTCGGGCACCAACCTCAAGCCGGGCCGCATCGCCCACTTCAAGGCAGCCGACCCGTACGAGTGCTCGGTGGACGGCTACTGCGCCGGCGTGGGCGACCGCCCGGCGGGCGTGATCGACGAGTTCCTGCCGGCGGCCGGCGTGCCGGACCTGGACCTGTTCTACGTCGTGATCGAGGGTCCGACGAAGGTGAAGCAGCCGGGGTCCAGTTCCGACGTGCTCGCCATCGGCGACCGGCTGGTCCCGGCCACCGGCACCAGCGCCACGAACGACGACGCGGGCCGCGTCGCCAAGCAGGCCCAGACGACCATCGCCGACGCCGCCACGACCGTCGCGGCCTTCAACAACATCCAGAACTGCATCGGCTTCGCGGCCGAGGCGAACAACAGCGTCGAGGACGCGATGGTCAAGGCCATCGTCCACCGCGCCCACCGCTGAGAAGTCAGGTCTCCGGACGGGGGGAGGGACGGGGACGGTTGAGGCGAGGCGACCGCCCCCGGTCCTTTTCTGGCCGGCTCGTCGGAGGCGAGGATTATTTTGACTCCCCGCTTGCATGGTGCATAATACCCCCGGCCGGCGCCCATGCCGGCGACGATAGCCGGGGGCGTCGGTGGCACCCAAGTGCTGAGGCACCCCCCGATGGCGGATGCTCTACCGGATTCTGGTGCGAGGAGTGTCCCTCCGGCCGACGGAGCGAAGCCGAGACTGGGCAAGGGGCGGTTCAATCCCGAGCGGCTGGCGCGAGCCCAAGTCGCCATTCGCCGGAGGGGGATCGGCATCTCCCACCCGGCGAGTCGAGACATCCCTTACAGCGACGACGAATGGGAATTCATCGCCGCCTGCAAGGAATTCTCGAAGCGGTCCGGGAACCCTTTTCCCACCTTCAGCGAGGTTCTGTTCGTCGCCAAGTCCCTCGGGTACATCAAGGTCCCGCACGGTTACAAGCTGGTCCCGATCGAGACCGATGAGGACGCGGGAGGGCACACCAAGCCGGAGAGCAAGGTCACGACGAGGACTGCCGGCCGACTCCGAGTCGTGAACCTTGACTGAGGGCGAGGGATCTCGCCCCCACGTTGTGAAAAAGGGTGCCGGGAGAGGGGCCAGGCGGCCGTTGCCTGGCCCCTTCCTGTTGGGTCAGACGTCTTGCTTCCTGGTGCTGCACTCGGCCGCGAACGGGCAATGCCGGAGCATGTGGGCCAGCGCCTCGCCGGCCTTGCAGCCGCCGCCGTCGAGAAGCTCGCCGTGGTCGTCCTTGAGCGACTGCATGACCTTGCTGTTCTCCTCGAGTCGGCTGGAGATCACGGCCATCGCGTTCGTCATGGCGGCACTCGACGCTTTGACCGACGTGTCGAGTGCCTGGAGCACGCCCAGCGTGTCCTTCTGGAGCGTGCCGGCCTGCTCCTGGTGGCGTTCGACCTGGTCGCCGAACGTGCGGACGACCTGATGCAGAGCCCGGATGAACAGCCAGGTGACGAGGATCACAGCACCGGCGGTCCCACCCTCGCGGACGATCCGAAAGACGAACTCGGTCTCGCTGAACTGCACCATCGCCAGGGGCACCATCGTCGGGACTCCCATTCGAGCAGGGACCGGAAGCGGCCCCACCGACATGGGGGCCTCTCAGAGTAGGTATCCCAGCAGAATCTCCGGCCGGCGGATTCCGGTTTCTATGTAGGGGGGTGTCCTCGAAACGCAACCCCGCGAGGCCCCTACGATGCCCCCCGAAGCGACCGTTCCAGTCCGACCCCCTTCTGTGGAACCCCTGGAAATCATGGAGTTCGGCGGCGTCGTCGTGCGCGTCTTCGCCAACTCGTCGCAGCCCCGGCCGGAGCGACGCGCCCGCTTCGAGGCGATGGTCGATCGGGTCGCCGCCCGCATCCTGGCAGAGGACTTGACAAACCAGAGCCTTGCACGCATGGATGCCTAGCCTGGGCCCCCCGAAAGGACGAGGGGCGTTCTTGACGGTTTCAAAAGGAATCGCCGGAGCCATGTCGATGATCGCACGCGGATTGCTGGGACGGGCTTGTGTTTACTCCCGCGTCTCGAACCCCACGGACAAGCGGGACGCCTCGCTGGAGAGCCAGGAGAAGGCGGCCGTCGCCCACATGCGGAGCCTCGGCTATCTGGTTGAGGCCGAGGACATCTACCGCGAGCGGTGGTCAGGCAAGGACAACGACCGCCCGGTCCTGACGGCGATCAAGGACCAGATGCGCGACGGCAAATACAGGGCGATTGGGTTCTACTGCCTGGACCGCCTCGTCCGCTCGCAGGTCCATTGCGCCATCCTGTTCGACGAGTTCGACAAGATGGGGGTCAAGCCCGTCTCGGCGTCGAACGACATCGGCGACGACACGCCCGAGGGCAAGCTGATCCTGGCGATCCGCGCCTACCTGGCCGAGAGCGAGCGAATCAAGATCGCCGAACGCATGGACCGCGGCAGGAGGATGAGGAGGGAGAGAGGACAGTTCCTCAAGCTGGGCACGACCCGGTTCGGCTGGAACTGGGATGTGACCACGCGGCGGCGGATCGTCAACCCGGAGGAGGCCGCCGTCGTCCGCCAATGCTTCGAGCGCGTCGCCGCCGGCTGGTCCTACAACCAAGTCGTGAAGGATCTGAACGCTCGGGGCATCCCGAGCCCGGCGGTATGGCGGGGGCTCATCAAGACCAAGAAGGATTGGACGACGACGACGGTGAGCGAGATGATCAACGATCCCGCCTACAAGGGGTGGACCGTCATGGGCCGGTTTACCTGGGTGGAGGTCATCTGCGGAAAGACAGGCCGGAAGCGGCGGCAGTCACGCCACGCGCCCGAGGAGCAATGGGTCTTCCTCGACAAATCCGGCGAGATCACCGAGCCGATCGTGGACGACGGGCTCTGGGAACGGGCCAACGCCGAGGCGACCGCCCGGATCAACAACATGAAGGCTTCGTCGAAGCCCAGGGGCACGTCGAAGGACCACCTGCTTCGGGGGATCGCCTTCTGCGGGAAGTGCGGGCACAAGCTCTATCCAGTCCACTCGTCCGGGAGGTTCAAGAAGGTCAACGGCGAGGTTTCGAGGTACAACACCGCCTCGTACATCTGCCGGTCGCGCTGGCTCGGCTATTTCCGCCACCACTCGGGCGTTACCTCCTGCGGCACGAGCACCATGCGGACCAACAAGATCGATCCGTTCGTCTGGGAGGCGTTCAAGCAGACCGTGCTCACGCCCGGAGTCCTGGAAGCGGCCGAGGAGCGCCTATCCCAGCGGACGGACATCGTCGCCATCGAGGCCGAGTTGGAGTCGGGCCGCCGCGTGCTGGCCGAGAAGACCCGCCTCCGCGACTCGCTCTACAAGAAGTGGCGAGCGGAGTGCGAGGGGGGCGGCGACCCAGACTTCGCCGATAAGCTGGAGGCCGACTACAAGTCCATGCGACCGTTGATTGAGAGTCTGTTCCAAAAGGGGCGTCGGCTGTAGTTTGGGGGGATGGAACGCAAAGCCTACCCCAGCGACCTGACCGACGCCCAGTGGCGCCTCCTCGCTTCCCTGATCCCCGAGGCCAAGCCCGGCGGCAGGCCCCGCAAGTACGAGATGCGCGAGGTCATCAATGGCCTGCTCTACCTCAACCGCGAGGGCTGTTCCTGGCGGGCGTTGCCCCACGACCTGCCCCACTGGAAGACCTGCTACAACTTCTTCCGCCGGTTCGAGGCCGACGGCACCTGGGACGCCCTGGTCGCCGCGTTGCGGGGGGAGGTGCGGACGAAGCTCGGGCGCGCGCCGACGCCCAGCGGCGCCTGCATCGATAGCCAGTCGGCCAAGACGGCGCACGGCGGGGCCGAGGTCGGCGTCGATGGCGGCAAGATGGTGCGGGGCCGCAAGCGACATATCGTCACCGACACGCTGGGGTTGCTGCTGATCGTCGTGGTCACCGCGGCGAACCTCGACGACGGGGCGACGGCGCCGCGGCTGCTGGCCGGTCTGCCCGCCGTGACGTTCCCCCGGCTGGCCGTGGTGTGGGCGGACCGGAAGTACCGCAACTCCCGGCTCGACGCCTGGCTGTCGGGCCAGGACCGGCTCCGCGTGGAGGTGAGCTCGAAGCCCGAGGGCGAGCGGGGGTTCAAGCCGCTGAAGGTGCGGTGGGTGGTCGAGCAGACCTTCGGCTGCCTGCTGCGGTGGCGGCGGCTGGTGCGGGACTTCGAGCGGCTGCCGGAGACGAGCGCGGCGATGGTCAAGCTCAGCTCGATCCATCGGATGGTCCGCCGTGCCCGGCCGCCGCGATGGCGGAAGAAATTCCGCTACAAGCGGCCGCCCAAAGCGGCCGCTTGAGTCTTTTGGAACAGTCTCTGAGTCGCTCCGGGCCGAGGTCAAGAACGCCGAGAACCGGCTCGTGGCGATGCGAGGGAGCGCGTCGGCCGTCGATCAGTTCCGGGCCCGCTTCGAGGCGCTGCGAGCCAGGCTGATCGACGGCGACGACACGACCTTCGAGGAGCGATGGGAGTTCCTCCGGGCCGCCGGCGCGAGGGTGGTGGCGACCCCGGAGAAGATCGACCTGTACGTCGATCTGTTCAATCTTCGTCCTCATCATCCGGATCTTCCCGATGCGGCATCACAAACGCCGCCCGGACCGGAGGGGGCATTTCTGTCAAAGGCTTCACCGCCTTCCAGATGATCTCGTTGAAGACGAGGTCGTCGGCCCGGTCCTCCTTCGAGAGATCGAGGGCAAGGGATTCCTTCGCCATCGGGGCATCCGCCGTGTTGATCGCTTTGAGATCGACGCCGGGGGCCTTGCGGGTGTAGGGGCTGAAGTCGGGCTCGGAGGTGAAGGAGGCGAACATCGGCCGGGCGGCGGCGTCGAACTGGCTCATCGGCTCCAGGCCGAGGATCAGTTCCATTGTGCGGAGCATCGAGGAGGTGGAATACATCGTCGAATCGACGGTGTGGCGCTTGATGTAGGGGCTGATCGCCAGGGCCACGGTGCGGTGGGCATCGACGTGGTCGGAGCCATTCTGGGCGTCGTCCTCGACGACGAAGATGGCCATCTGCTTCCAGAACTTCGAGTGGCTGAGGCCCTCGATGACCATGCCGAGGGCCAGGTCGTTGTCGCCGAGGTAGGCGAGGACGGTCGGCTTGCCGGGGGAGGTGCCGGAGGTGTGGTCGTTGGGCAGCCGCATGACGATGAGCTGGGGCAACTCGCCTTCCTTCTCGAAGCGGGCGAGTTCGTCGAGGAAGCGGCGGGCGCGGTCCACGTCGGGGACGTTGAGATTGTAGCTGGGGAACTTCGGATCGACGTGGCCTTCGAGGATGGGGATCTGGGCCTTGCCGTCATCGACGAACTCGCCGAAGCTGAAGTAGCTGACGCCTTTCTCGGCGGCCCTGTTCCAGAGGTAGCCGCCGGCGGGGGTGGCGATGTCGAAGTGGCCCTCGGAGGGGTACGGAATGCGCTTGTCGCCGCGGTAGGAGAGGGGCCAGGTGCGCTCGATGAAGTCGGAGGCGTAGGCGCCCATCGTCCACTCGTGGCCGTCGGCGGAGACCTCGCTCTCGACGTAGAAGTTGTCGAGCAGGACGAACTCGCGGACCAGCGCATGATGATTCGGCGTCACCTTCTCGGGGAAGAGGCAGATGTCGAGGTCGCCGTTGCCCTCAGGGATGTCGCCGAAGACCTGGTCGTAGGTGCGATTCTCCTTGATAATATAAATGCAATACTTGATCGGGGAGGGGTCGCCGAGCTTCGAGGGGATCGGGTTATCCTCGTTCTCCTCGGCGCCGGCGACGGCCTTCGGGTCGCCGCGGCGGACGGGGCTGCACTCATAGACGGTCTTCGCGTAGTTGGCCATCTCGCGGGGGCCGGGCATGGGGACGACCGAGAGTGAGCCGCGGAAGAGGCCGCCGATGTACTGGCGGAGCCTGTCGCCGCCGCCGGGTTTGGTGGGCATCGGGCCTTCGCGGTTGGCGAGGGAGTGGGTGCCCTTGCCGTTGGCGATCCAGAGGGTCTTGCCGTCGCGGGAGGCACGGACGCTCGTCGGATACCAGCCGGCCGGGATGAAGCCGAGCGGATGGCTCTCGCCGGGTTCCTTGACGTTGACCGCGGCGACGTCGTTGGTGTTGGCATTGGCGACGAAGAGGACGGAGCCGTCGTTCGAGAGGGCTAATGCGTTCGGCGTGCAGCCGGCGGGGGCCTTCGGGTCGATCGCGGTGCCGATGGTTTCGAGGGCGCGGCCGTCCTGGTCGAGGTCGTGGACGGTGACGGTGTTGTGGTTGGCGTTGGCGACGTAGAGGACCTCACCCTTCGGGTCGAGCAGCATCTCGTTCGGATGGGGGCCGGTGGTCCAGCGAGCGGCGACCTCCAGGGAATCATCCGCGTTGACGACCGCGACCTTCGCCGCGCCCCAGAGGCTGACGTAAACCCGTCCGCGGGGCTCGTCGAGGACGACGTCGTAGGGGTAGGTGTCCTCGCCCAGCTCGGTCTCGCCGACGAGCTTGCCGGATTTGGTGTCGAACTTCGCGAGGTGATGGGCCCAGGCGTTGGCGGCCCAGAGGGTCTTGCCATCTTTGGAAAGAGCCAGGCCGGCGATGCTGCCCTGGGGACGCTTCGAGCCGCGCTCGGCGCGGGGCAGGGGTTCGTCCTCGTCGCGCTTCTGGGCGACGGTGTCGCCGCCGTGGTAGGTGAGGGTGGCGGTTTTGGTGAGGTAGCCGTCCTTGTGGTCGAAGCGGTAGATCACGTCGTCGAAGCCGCCGCCGACGTAGAGCGTGGAGCCGTCGGGCGACCAGACGAGGCCGCCGAAGGTCTCGGGGATCGCGACGCGGGCGATGACCTTGTTGGATTTGGTGTCGATCGTGACGACCTCGTGCTCGCCGTAGCCGGCGTGGAGCACGGCGAGGACGGGGGCGGACGGGTGCTCGGCCATCGTGATCGGCAGGTCGCCAAGCGCGACCTGGCGGCCGGCGGGGTCGAGCTTCCAGCCGTTGGGGAGCTGGACCTGGCCGGAGGGCATCATGCCGGGCCAGATGATCTCCTTGCGGGCGTTTTCCTGGGCGAACGCCGCGCCGCAGGCGAGGAGCGCGGCGAGGAGGGCGGTTGCGATCGGTCGGGTCATCGTTCGAAGTCTCCCTGGTGTTCCGGTCGGCCCTCAAAGTAACGGCGCGGCGGCGGATTCGCCAGGTCTGGGGCGTCGTGATCGCGAACCTTCACGCCGTCGTCACGGCTTCTTCACGCCTTCGCGGATGGGACGATACCAGACGACGTTGTGGGTCGAGCCGCCGACGGCGACGACGTCGGGGGTGCCGTCGCCGTCGAGGTCGCCGCCGCGGAGGTCCTGGGCGGCGATGTCGGGGTCGAGGACGGTGCGGTCCCAGGCTCTTGCCGTTGAAGTTGTAGGCGGAGACGCGGTGGTCCTTGCCGCGGTGGCCGGCGAAGATCTCGTCGTCGCCGTCGCCGTCCACGTCGGCCGTCCAGAGGGCGTGGCCGGCGTCGAGGGTGTCGTCGAGGACGGTGCGGGGGCCGGACTTGGAGGTGGAGACTCTCGGTAGATCGACCGCGACCTCGCTCCGTGCCAGCGGTTCGACCTGTGGCGATGACAGCGGTCGATGCTAGCGATGAGCGGACGGACATCCCCCGTTCTGGAGCTGTCCGATGTGGACCTCGCTCGATCCTCGCTTCGGGGCCTCGCCCGGTCGCGCCCCGGGAGCGAGCCGTCTCGAGGACTGGACGCCCTCCGGGGCCGGGGCCGGTGAACAGGGCCACGCCAAGGTTGTCGGCCGTCGCGGTCAGCAGACATTCCCGTCGTCGACGTCGCCAGACCTCGATCGCATGGATTACGGGGCGCTCGGTCGAGCAGGTACGGGCTCCCATGCTCCCGATCTTCGGTTCCAACCCGATGCCGGAAGGCGACCAGTCGGGCCTGGTCCTGGTTGAAGTCGGTGGACGGGACTGGCCCCGAAGATCGGGGCGACGACCAGCTCCACGGGCCGTGATTCCTCGTCTGCGTCGTGATCGGCGTTTCTACGCCAGCGGAGCCGGTGGATGCTCGGCACGTCGGCGATCGGCCGGAACGTCCAGGGGTCGTCGATCGTCTCGCCCTGGATGGCCAGCCCGAGCTTGCCCTCGTCGGTGGTTCATCGCGAACTCGTAGGCGATCGCGACCTCGGCCTTGCCGTCGCCGTCGAGATCGGCCGTGGCGCTGCTGATGACGCCGGGGGTGGTAGCTGGGTCGGTGATGATCCGCTTCTTCCACGTCGGGTTCTCGTACCAGGCGACGGTGCCGCCGCCGAGGGCGACCACGTCGGGCTTGCCGTCGCCGTTGACGTCGGCGACCTCGACCTGGTAGGCGCCGGGGAAGGCGGGGTCGATGACGGTGCGCTCGAAGCGGGGAAGGGGGGCGTGGTCGGCGGCAAGGAGCGGGTAGGGAGACGACCACAGAGGGCACAGGGAGACGACAGGGTCCAGAGAGTCGAGCGGATGTGTTCGTCATTGGTCGTCCCTCGATGTGCTCCTTGTGTCCCTGTGGCGAATCATCCTCAACGGCTAATGCTCGCCCCAGCCGGCGGGCGGGCCCGCGGTGTCTTCGGGTTTGACCTGGAACTGGGAGATGTCCATGTCGCCGCCGGGACCTTCGCTCTCGGCGATCTTGAGGCGGTTTTCGAGTTCCTTGATCTTGAGTTCGAGCAGGGCGACGCGGGCCTCCAGCTCGTCGGGGCGCTTGGGGCGGGGGACCTCGGGGTAGCCGAGCTGACGCTGGAGGGCGGAGAAGAGGTACATGGGGTCGCGGCCCCGGTTGGCGCGGGCGATCTTGCCTTCCTTCTCGCCGAAGAGGACGGGGAACTTGGATTGATACGAGGGGTCGTGGAGTCGGCGGCGCTGCTCGGTGACGAAGTAGGCGGAGCGGACGTAGATCAGGTCGGCGAAATCGACGTCGCCGAGGCGAAAGCGCAAGGTGGCGATGTAATCGCGCCAGTCATCGTCGTAGGCGGGGTCGGCGGCCATGGCTTCGAGGCCGTGGGTGTAGCCGAGGCGGTTGCGGGAGAGGGACTCGAACTGATAGACGAACAGGCCGGCCGGGTCGGGCGACTCGGAGCGGTACTTGGCCTCGCGTTCGAGGATCAAGAGGGCCTGGTCCATCGTGAACCGTCCCATCTCCTCCTCGGCGCGGTTGAATGACGTAGGTCTGGAACGGGGCGAAGTAATGGCCCATCCGGGCCATCGCGGGGCCGACCAGGCCGGTGAGCTTCGACTCGGTGTGCATGTAGGAGACGGCCATCGGCAGGCGGGTCGTCGAGAGCAGTTCCTCGCCGATGGCGGCCAGGACGTCCTGCGCGGGGACGCCGTCGAGCAGGCGTTCGCGGAAGGAGTGGAAGAAGTAGGCCTGCTCGATGTACTCCTCGCGGTCGAGCACCGGCATGGGGCGTTCCTCGGGGGCTGTCCGATTGCGTCCAGCATGGTCGATGACAGTTGGCCGTCGGTCGGGTGCGTCGTCGAGGACTTGACGCACCCTACGAAGACGGGGCCGGCAGCCGGGACCAATTCCAGGATACGCCGGCACACGGGGGCCGCAAATCGCAGATCGGGCGGCTCAACGGCCGTCGAGCGGCAGGTCCAGGGTACGTGACGGGCGACCTCGGCCACGCGGCCGGTGATCGCTTCGAGCATCCGGCGGCCCTTCTCCGCGTCGGCGTGCTCGGGGAAGCCGACGGCGCCGTGGTCGGTGCGGCGGGCGAAGTCGCGGGCCCAGAAGAGGGCGGAGAGGCCGGAGGGGGTCGGGGCGGGGTCGTCGCGGATCGCGTCGCGGCGGACCAGGTCGGGGCGGAGGTGGAGCATCATCGAGGTCTCGATCTCGCAGGCGTGGCCGACCGTCTTGCGCGGGCCCTCGCAGAGCGCGGCCAGCTCGGGCTCGGCCAGCTCCCAGTAGGCGGCGCCGGTCAGGATCGGCGTCGGGGAAGGCCACGTCGAGGCGTCGCGAGGGCGACGTGCAAGGGGTCGATGTTGCCGCCGTGGCCGTTGAGCAAAAGGACGCGGCGGAAGCCGTCGCGGAGCAGGGGGGTGAGAAGCTCGACGAGGAGGGATTCATAAAGCGGCAGGCTGGCGGTGAGCGTGCCGCCGAAGGGGAGGTGGTGGTCGCTGGCGCCGAGCCAGAGCACGGGGAGCAGGAGGACGCGGTCGGGCAGGGCGGCCTCGACGCCCTCGGCCACGGCGCCGCAGAGGACGGTGTCGGTGATGACGGGCAGGTGATCGCTGTGCTGCTCGCAGGCGGCGATCGGGGCGACGACCAGGGTGTTGTCGCGGTCGAGGCGGCGGATCTCGGGGGCGGTCAGCTCGGCGAAGCGCATCGGTGGTTCAACCCGTAAGGAAGAGGACGCGGATCAGCTCGGCGATCTTGTAGAAGATGAACAGGCCGGTCGCATCGACCAGCGTGCTGATCGCCGGCGCCGAGACGACGGCCGGGTCGATCCCGATCCGCAGGGCCAGCATCGGGACCATCGCGCCGACGGCGTTGGCCCAGATCAAGATCCCCAGGATCGCCAGGGCGATGACCAGCGCGAAGGTCAGGCTCGTGCCCATCACCAGCCAGGCGAAGAGGAAGCCGAGCGGACCGAGCATGACGCCCAGCATCAGGCCGGTCAAGCACTCGCGGCCGAGGACGCGGAGCCAGGTCGTCCTTCGGGTGCAGCTCGCCGAGCGCCAGGGCGCGGATCACCGTGCCGACGGTCTGGCTGCCGGCGTTGCCGCCGGTGCCGATCAGCAAGGGGATGAAGGCGTCGAAGTCAATGCCGCCGGGGTAGGTGTCCTCGACTCCGCCGAACGTGCGGACGACCAGGCCGGTGAGCGTGCCGCCGCCGAAGAGCAGCGAGAGCCAGACGATCCGCTGGCGGACCGACTTGACGAGGCTGCCCTGGCCGTAGGTCTCCTCGTCCGACTCGGCCTCGGCCGCCACGCCGCCGAAGCGGAGGATGTCCTCGGTCTGCTCCTGGCGGAGGATGTCGGCGGCGTCGTCGTGGGTGACGATGCCGACCAGCCGGTCGTCGGCGTCGAGCACCGGGATGGCGAGCAGGTCGTATTCCTCGATCTTGCGGGCGACGCTCTCCTGGTCCTCGTCGAGCCGGGCGGCGATCGGGTCGCGCTTCATCACCTCGTCGAGCCGGGCGCGCGGACGGGCCAGGAGCAAGCGTCTTCAACGAGACGAGGCCGAGCAGGCGGCGGTTGTCATCGACGACGTAGCTGTAGTAGATCGTCTCCCGGTCGGGGGCCACGCGGCGGAGCTGGTCGAGGGCCTCGCGGACGGTCAGGTCGGGGGGGAGGTCGGCGTAGTCGGTGGTCATGACGGCGCCGGCGGTGCCGGGCTCGTAGCCGGCGAGCCGGCGGATGTCCTCGCGCTCGGCGTGGGCGAGGCGGCGGAGGACCTCATCGACGACGTCCTCGTCGAGCCGGTTGACCAGGTCGGCCCGCTCGTCGTGCGACATCAGGTGCAGCAAGGCGCGCGGCGTCGGCCGGGCTCATCGCCTCGACGACGCGGACCTGCGTCTCGGGCTCGAGGTAGCTCATCACCTCGGCCCGTGCCCTCGGTTCGAGGATGCCAAGGATGGCGTCGCCCTCGATCGGGTCCAGGTCCTCGATCAGCTCGGCGACCTGTCCGGGGTGCTGGTCGTCGAAGAAGTCGCGGACGGAGGCCGCCTCGCCGGCCTGGATCAACTCGCGGAGGTCGGGGACCAGCAGCGGGTTTCGCATTCGCTACCCCCTCTCCATCGCGCGACTCCGGGACGGGACTTGAGACGACATTGCCACCGGCCTGGATCACCAGCGCCTGGCCGACTTCCGGGCGATCCTGAAGAGGGAGAGGACGGGTTGATCGGGAGCCACCTTGCCCCCAGAAGGGACCGACGCCCCCGGCCGACCGGAGCGAGGGTGCAAAGCCAACTAATTATCGGCTGGAAAGACGCGAAGGGAACCGCTTTTCTTCCCGGATTCCGATCTTATGCTCCGATCACATCCTTCCCCATCCACGGCCGCAAGACCTCCGGCACGTCTACCTTGCCGTCGGCCCGCTGGTAGTTCTCCAGCACGGCGAGCAGGGCGCGGCTGATGGCGACGGCCGTGCCGTTGAGCGTGTGGACGAACTTCGTGCCCTTCTGGCCGGCGGGCTTGTAGCGGATATTCAGGCGGCGGGACTGGTAGTCGGTGCAATCCGACGTGCTGGTCACCTCGCCGTATTCGCCCGCCTCGCCGCGGCCGGGCATCCAGGCTTCGAGGTCGAACTTCCGGTAGGCCGGGCCGCCGAGGTCGCCCGAGCAGATGTCGAGCACATGGTACGGCACGCCGAGCGCCTGGAAGATCTCCTCCTCGATCCGGAGCAGTTCGAGATGCATGGCGCCGGAGGCTTCGAGCGTCCCTTCGGTGAAGGCGAACATCTCGACCTTCGTGAACTGGTGGACCCGGTACAGCCCCCGGCTCGCCCGGCCGGCGGCGCCGGCCTCGGTCCGGAAGCAGTGGGAGAGGCCGACGTACTTGATCGGCAGACGTTCGGCCTCGATCGTCTCGTCGGCGAGCAAGCCGCCCAGGGTGATCTCGGCCGTGCCGACGAGGCTCAGGTCGGTGTTCTCGACCGAATAGACCTGCGTCTCGGGACCTCGCGGGTTGAAGCCGATGCCTTCGAGGATACTGTTGCGGGCCAGGTCGGGCGTGACGACGGGCGTGAAGCCCTCCGCGATCAGCTTCCGCATCGCGAACTGCTGGAGCGCCAGGTCGAGCAGGGCGCCGTCGTTCTTGAGGAAGTAGAAGCCGTGGCCCGAGACCTTCGCCCCGGCCTCGAAGTCGATCAGGTCGAGCGCCTTGCCGATCTCGACGTGGTCCTTCGGCTGGAAGTCGAACTCGACGGGGTTCGCCCCACGTCCTGATGACCCGGTTCGCCTCCTCGGTCTGGCCGACGGGGGCCTCGGGGTGGGTCAGGTTCGGGATGCGGGCGAGCCGGGATTTGACCTCGGCGTCGAGCGTCTTCAGCGACTCCTCGCTCGCGCCGACCTCCGCCTTGAGCCGCTTGCCCTCGGCAACCAGTTCGGAACGCTTCTCCGGGTCCTTCTGCTTGCCCGTCGCCTGGGCGACCTCGTTCTGCCGGCGTCGGGTCTCCTCGACCTGCTGGAGCAGGGCCTTCCGCCTCGTCTCCAGCTCGACGACGCGATCGACCTCCTCGATCACGTCGGGCGGGACGTTGCGGTCGCGGCAGTTCTGCTTGACGGCGTCGGGATTGGCGAGGACGAATTTGAGGTCGAGCATGCGATTGCCTTCGGTGGCTTCGGCAGGTTGGCGCCGTGGTCCCGTTGGGGCTTCAAAAGCGGATCGGCCGCCGGGATCGAGTCTCATCGCCCAGGCTCAGCGGACTGGACCGCCGGGGTCGGCTATCGATCTTATCACAACGCCTCACCGCGATGGATCGAGGTTGTAACGCCTGATCCGGATTCGCTGTCCCCGGAACCGCCCTTCCCGAGCCGTGACAGTCACCCACCGCGCATCCGTGTCGATGACCTCGTCGCCGTACGGATCGTCTCGGAGCACGACAACTCTTTGACCACGAGCCAAGCTGCTGTCTTGGCCCGTCTCGGTTTTCGCCGCGACCTCCCGCCGGTCGGCGGAATGGACGACCGCTTCGCGGCCACGGGGCAGAGGGAACTCCCACCAACGCCCCTCGTACATCAAGACCGTGCACACCACGAGCAGGCCGAGGGCCACCGCTACGACGGCGAGCAGCCAGGTACGAAGCCGATATCGAATCCGTCTCATGGTCTGAGGGAGCATCTTGCCGTCGGATCGCTGGTACGACATCGCTCCTCAAGTGCATGAGATACTCTGGCCACGGTCCTGCCGAAATCCGATCCTGAGCCGATCCGACGTGCCAGCACGTCGCGAACCCAATCCTGTAACCGACGCTTCAAGCGGCTTTCCGGTTCATTCGAGCTTGGTCGGGAGCAACGACGGATATCTCGGTCGCGACGGCCATCACTTTACCTCCGCAAGCTCCGCCAGCAGGTGCGCGCTGGCCTTGATGCCGCGGTGGAAGTCGGCGAGGGAGAACTTCTCGTTGGGGCCGTGCAGGTTGTCGTCGTTCTGGCCCCAGCCGAGCAGGAGGGTATCGACGCCGAGGTGCTGCTTGAGCAGGCCGACGACGGGGATCGAGCCGCCCTCGCGCATGAACACCGGCGGTCGACCGAAGCCGGCCTCGATCGCCCGCGTGGCCGCCGCGACGCCGGGGCTCCCCTTCACCTCGACCAGCACGGCCGGCGCGCCGTGCATCTCCTCCAGCTCCCAGGTCACGCCCGGCGGGCAGTGCGCTTCGATGTGGCGACGGACCAGGGAGGCAATCGTCTTGTTGTCCTGGTCGGGCACGAGGCGGAAGCTGAACTTCGCCCCGGCCTTGCAGGGGAGGACGGTCTTCGGGCCGGGGCCGGAGTAGCCGCCCCAGAGGCCGTTGACGTCGAACGTGGGCCGGGCCCACTTGCGTTCGAGCGTGGTGTAACCCATCTCGCCGAAGAGGGCGGGGACCTTCAGGTCGCCCTGGAAGGCCGACTCGCTGAAGGGCAACTTGGCGAACTCGTCGCGCTCCCATTGCTCCAACGGGCGGACGTCGTCGTAGAAGCCCTCGATCTGGATGCGGCCGTCGGGCCCCTTGATGCTGGCGAGGATCGAGCAGAGGGCGTTGAGCGGGTTCTGCACGGCGCCGCCGTAGGTGCCGGAGTGGAGGTCGCGGTTGGCCCCTTGCACGCGCAACTCGAAGTAGGCGAGCCCCTTCAGGCCGTAGGTGATCGCCGGGATGTCGGGGGCGAACTGGCTGGTGTCGGAGATCACGGCGTAGTCGCAGGCGAGCTTCTGGCGGTTGGCGGCGACGTAATCCTCCAGGTTCTTGCCGCCGACCTCCTCCTCGCCTTCGATGAGGAACTTGACGTTCACCGGCAGCTTGCCGACCGTCTTCAACCAGGCCTCGGCGGCCTTGACGTGGGTGAACATCTGCCCCTTGTCGTCGGTGGCGCCGCGGGCGTAGAGGTTGCCGTCGCGGACGGTCGGCTCGAACGGTGGCGAGTTCCAGGGCTCTAGCGGCTCGGGAGGCTGGACGTCGTAGTGGCCGTAGATCAAGAGCGTCGGCTTGCCGGGCGCGTCGAGCTTCTCGCCATAGACGATCGGGTGTCCCTTGGGGAACTCGACCAGGTCGGCCGGCACGCCCATGCGCGCGGAGGTCGTCGCGGACGAACTCGGCGGCGCGGCGGGTGTCGGCGTCGTGGTCGGGCTGGGCGCTGACGCTCGGTATCCGGAGCAACGCCTTGAGTTGCTCCTCGAAGTCGCCGCGGTGCTCGTCTAGGTAGTGGTCTACCCGATCGATCGACATGGCCGGTCTCCTCCAAAGACGCCGCCCCGTCCGGACTCGAACAGAAGACGAATCCGGGCGTCCGACGGGCGGGACCGGCATTGTCGCATCGGCCGGGGCGAGCGGGCAACCGTCTGCTTCGACAAGCCAGGCGAGCGGTCGGGCGGCTGTGTCGTTGCATTCCCGCAACGCCCGACTTACCCTGAAAGAGGAGAAGTGGCCGTGTCGGCGTCACGATTGCATGGACTGGCCGTCTTGGAATTTGTACAGAGGTGGCAGACCGACCTCGGCGGCCGCGGGTTCGCGAAAAAATCCTCAAGTCCTGGCTGGGACAGGCCGGACGTGGAAACCGCAGCGAAGAACCAGTTCCGCGGCATCGGGTTTGCGATCCTGGCCCTGTACGCTCGAATGACCGTGGAGATCGGTCAGTTGAGGACAATCTCAATGCGCCATCGGCCCGTTCCCCAGGTCCCCTTCAACTTGTTTTGCCCCGCGGGCGGGTTTCTGGCGGTCCACGTGGTATATATAGGAGAACGGTGTTCGAGCGGTGCCGAGGGAGAGGCAGCCGTCCCCGGGGTGGGTTTGATCCTCCTCGGGCGCGGTGCCGGACGTTAGCCTGGGATGGCCATGGCTCGGAGGGTGCGCCGAGTACCCCCGGGAACGTCCGGCGCGGTCCGAGGATACGCTTCCGATCGCCCGAAACGACTGTCGCGGGAGGAGGGGACCCATTCCCATGAGTTTTATTCAACGCTTCCTCGAGCGGGTGCTGCGCACCAACCCCAGCCGTATGCCGCGAACCAGCTTCGATGACCTCAGTCAGGAAGAACTGGATGCCCACCTGAAAATCGGCCGCTACGGGGACTTCTCCCTGACCGACGCGGTCCGCCCGTCGATCGGCCTGGAGATCATCCCCCGACAGGGATATCGTCGCGACGTCTATCGCGACCCCGAGACCGGCAACACCATGCCCGTGCTCGCCGCCAGCATCTCCGCCGAGCGGCTCTTCGAGGTGTTCGTGGACCTGCTCGACCCCCTCGGCGACGAGGTGGACGTCGTCATGGAGTCGAGCCACGACAGCGAGCCCGGCTCGCACCACGACATGTACCGCGAGCACATCGACACCGTCATCTTCAAGAGCACCCTCTACGACTACGAAGATCTGCTCCTGAACGACGGCTGTGCCGGCCTCGCCGCGTTGAACCCCGCCGGCCCGATGGAGGTCCAGTTCGACGAGCACAAGCTGCTGTTCGTCTATGCCCACGACCTCGAGCCGTTCGAGCGCATCCTCCTCGATCATGGCCTCCGGCGCGACGACACTCTGAAGTTCATCTCCGAGGCCGAACACCTGCACTCGACCGATGACGTCTACAAGGAGCAGTTCGATGAGCTCCGCTACCGACTCGGCATCGACGTCTGAGAGTCACTGATCGGAAGCACCCTCGCGACCGCACCAGTCGGGGCGGGTTCCCGGAGACGGGGCCCGCCCCGCCGAGTTGTCGGAAAGCCGACCTCGCCGGTTTGACCCTCATCGCCCGGTTGGCGTACCATGAATCGGTACGTCGTGGCCCGAGGCGCGGGAACGGGGGTTCTCGGCGCGTGGGGCCGCGTTCCCGGCGGGGAATGACGATGCGGCATTGGCTCGGTAAGACTCCGATGCGCGAGGGCGTGATCGGGCTCACCCTGCTCGGGCTGGCAGGTTGCCAGGGCGGGGACGACTCAGCCCCGGATCACTCCCAGGGCTTCCGAGGGCTCACGCTCACCGTTGCTGCGGTCGGCGACCCCGAGATTCTGGAGTCGGTACGTGTCCAGAGCGGTGAGTGGGAGCGCGAGTACGGGGCGACGATCGAGATCCGGCCCGAACCGGTCCCTCCCGACGATGCCCGGTCGGCCGATGTCCTGATCTTCCCCGGTGACCGGCTCGGTGAACTGATCGACGCTCAAGCCCTGGCCCCACTGGACGAGTCCGCCGTGCGCCGCACCCGCACGCTACCCATCGGCCAGCAGTCCTCCACCCTACCCGAAGACATGCCGCCTGGTCCGGCCGTCCGCCGCGACCCGCTAGACTTCGCCGACGTCATCCAGGTCTTTCGCGAGCAGGTCAGCCAGTACGGCGACGACCGCATCGGCCTGCCGCTCGGCAGTTCGGTGCTGGTGCTCGCCTTCCGCCGTGACGCGTTCGAGTCCGAGGCCAACCGCCAGGCCGCTGACTCGACGGGGCTCAAGCTCGAGCCACCGACCACCTGGGAGCAACTCGACGCCCTCGCCCGCTTCTTCCACGGCCGCGACTGGGACGGTGACGGCGAGCCCGGGTCCGGGATCGCCCTGGCTCTGGGAGATGACCCGGAAGGTGTCGGCGACGCAATCTTCCTCGCCCGCGCCGCCAGTCTCGGCCAGGCGCCCGACCGCTACGAGTTCCTCTTCGACGCCGAGACAATGGCCCCCCGCGTGGCCTCACCGCCGTTTGTCGCGGCCCTGGAGGCCCTCAAGGCGCTGAAGGAATTCGGGCCGGAGGGCCTCGCCGCCTTCGACTCCGGGAAGGCTCGCGAGGCGTTCCGCTCGGGGAAGGCCGCCCTCTTGATCGACCGTGCTGAACGAGCTGCCTTCTGGACGAGCACCGAAAGTCCCTATCCTGTGGCCGTGGCACAGCTACCCGGCGCACCGAGGTATTACGACTCGAACCGTGAGGAATGGCGCGACGCGGCCCGCCCGAATCGGCCAAGCTACCTGCCTCGCGGCGGCGGCTGGCTGATCGGGGTCTCCAGTCAGGCGACCGACACGAAGCGTGAGGCGGCCGTCTCGTACCTGCGATTGCTGGCCGGCCCCGAGGTTGCTCAGGCGATCGTCTCTGACCGGGTCTTCCCGATGGTTCCTGTCCGTGCCTCGCACCTGGCCTTCGGCCTTCCCGACTCCCGCTCGGCCCCCAGCGTCGAGACCCGGAGCTGGGGTGAGGCGGTCTTGCAGACCTTCAACGCACCCCAGGTCGTCGTTGGCCTGCGCATCCCCGGTGCCGACGGCTATCTCGCCGATGTGGCCCGCGCCCGTGTCGCTGCGGTCGGCGGCCAGCCAGCCCGGGACGCCCTCGAAGCCGCAGCTCGTTCCTGGGAGCAACGGACTGATTCCCTGGGCCGGGAACGCCAGCGCTGGCACTACCGGCGTAGCCTCAACCGCCTCTCCACCACGCCCCAACCCCCACCCCCCTCCTCGAAGGAGGCGACAAGGCCCTGATCGCCCTCCGGCGCAGGCGTTCCCGAGCTCTTCTCCTCCACCAGCGATTCCCAATACCCGGATTCGACCTGGCCGCCAGGAACACCGCATGGACGACAGCCCCGAGGAATACACCGAAATCGCGGTGACAGACCCCGAGTTGCGGACGCTTCTCGGGATGTTCGACGTGCCCGCCTTCGCCCGCCGGGGCGCGGATCTCGAATATGGTCTGAGCCGACTCCGGGAACGTTGCCGTCGTGAACGGTCGGCCTTGCTGGAGATGGTCCGCCTCCGGCTTCGCCAGTGGTTGGCCGTCGCGACTGGCCCCGACGATTGGGCGCCTTTGTTCGAAGAACCTGTGGCTCCGCTTTGGTCTCTGGCCGGCCTGGAATTGCCACCGCGATGGTCCGAAGTCCCCGCGACCGCCCGCCGCCGTCGCGGGGTGGCGGGCGACCTGATCGCCAGCGTGGATCGTTTCAACCGCCGTTGGTCGCGGTTCCTCGGCGAACTGGAGCTCGGGCCGGTCAACGACCTGATCGATCACTACAACCGCTATTACCTTCTGGAGAAGGAGTGCTGCCTCGGCTCCGCCCGCATCGCTGCACGCCACTTCACGCCCCGGACATCCTTGACCAGCGAAGACCTCTTGGCCGAGTTTCCCCCCTTGCCGTTGCCCAGGCTACGATCGACTGCCCGCTGATCCCCCACAAGTAAAGGCCGCAGGAAAAAGCAGGCACTGGCGCCGGTAATCCGGAACCAACGCCCGTAATCTCAGCGGCCTTTCTCGCTCTCCCGGCATCCAACGAGAGCAAGCTGGAACCCGAAATGCGGTCTGACGTTCCAGGCAAAGCCGGAAACCTTCACATCTGTCGCCAGCTCCACCAGCTCCTCTTTGCGAAATCCGCGCAGGACGGAGAGTGGCCCGTCGTATCGGACGAGTCGATTCCGCGTGAAGACCCGGCTCCAGGCAACGAAGCCCCAGTAGGCCAGCCAGTCTCGACGGATATCGAGCACGATGACCCGCTGCCTTGCGACGCGGGCCATCTCGGCAAGGAGCTGACCGAGGGCTGGTCCCGCGAAGTGATGGGCGAACTTGACGGCGGTCACCAGATCGACCGAGCGATCCGCGAATGGTAGCCTGAGGGCGTCCGCTCGCACGGCCGACGTGCCCGCCCGCCCCGCCAGTCCCAGGGCGGTGGGGTCCCGATCGAGGGCGAGAACCCGAGGCGACAGCCCCCCCTCCTTCAGCCAGCGTCCCGCGGCGCCCGGCAGATCGCCCGAGCCACTACCGACGTCGAGCAAGCTGACTGTCGAGCCGCCCGCAACCTGCTCTTCGTCGAGGAATCGTCCCAGTTCCCGCTGCAGGCTTCCCAGCCCTCCGAAGAATTGCCGGTTGACCTGCTGGAGGACTCGGTAAGCCTCCTCGACCTCGACCTCGGGCAGGCCGGGCCCATCCATCAACTCCGGATCAGTTCGCCGTCGTGGGACAGGGAAGATCGCCATTCAGCGGACCCGGCCGGCCTCGGGGGAAAGGGGCTCGCCCTCGCTCGCGGTCTCGGTCGCCGCGCGCGGCCGACGTGACGTAGTGAACGCCAGAGCGGTCAAAGCCCCGACCCAGGCCAGGAACAGGACCAGACAAATCACGAATCGGAGCCGCTTGCGATCCATCATCGGGAGAAACTGCCCGGGTTTTTGACCGCGGCCTTGCCCCGGAACGCCTCTTGAGGGTCTCAGGCCACGTCGTCAAGGAATAGGGTGTAGCTCCGCCGGAGGGCTTGCTCGAAGTCGAAGACGTCGTCGAAGTCGGCGAGGGAGTCCTCGGGTGTCTTCTCCATGTCGCCGGCCGCAATCAGATTATACACGATGTTGCCGATGTCGGCTGTCGAGCGGAGTCCCCACTGGGCCAGAACCGTGAGTGCGAGGTAGCCATAAAGCCGCTGGGCGAGGTCGCGGGCCCCCCCGCAGAGTTCGCGGCCGGTGACGTGCTGCGGACGCTCGGCCCCGCGCCTTCGTCGCTGGCGTCCCTGGGGATGGGCTAGCTTCGGACCCTCGCCGAGAAGGCCGCGTCGCTTGAGCTGCTTGGTGTGTTCGAGCGCCTCGAAGACGAAGGCGTAGGCATGGACAGTATAGCGGGGGTCACGGGCCAGGACCCCGGCCAGGTCGTCGCGAAGGCTCATGGGCGGGGAGATCCTCGTCGGTCAAGGAGGCGTCGAGCGTTCAGTGATCGACGCGGTCATCATCCTCGCCCTTCCTGGGTCGGGATCTGGCTTCGACCCCCAGGATCTCGCCCGGGTTGACGATGATCCGGCGGCCGTCCTCGAACTCCACAACAACTTTCTGGGCAAGGATTTCCTGAGCGAGCACCCGGCCTCTGCCGCGGGGGGTGATCACCTTCGAGCCGACGGCCGGCAATTCGCGCTCGAGGGCCTGGTAAGTGTCAAACTCGTACCTCAGACAACACTTGAGTCTACCACAACGCCCGGAGATTTTCGAGGGGTCCAGGGTGGTTTTTTGCATCTTGGCCATGCGCATGGTGACCGGCGGCATCCTCGAGAGATGCGTGTTGCAGCAGACGGGCTTGCCGCAGTCGCCGTAATCGGCCAGCAGCTTGGCCTCGTCACGGACGCCGATCTGCCGCATCTCGATCCGGGTCCGGAAGGCGCGGGCCAGGTCCTTGACCAGTTCCCGGAAATCGACGCGCTTCTCCGCCAGGTAGTAGAAGACCAGCCGCTCGCCTCCGAGGATCGCCTCGACATCGACGAGGTCCATCTGGAGCCGTCGACGTTCGATGAATTCCTGACAGGTCATGAAGGCCTGGCGCTCGCGCTGCTGCAGCTGCTCGCGAGTGCCAAGGTCCTCGGCGGTCGCGATGCGGACGATTTCGCCGCGCGCCGGGTTTTCCAGATAACGGGCGGTCTGCGCCGTCATCGGGCAGAGCACCTCACCGTATTCCAGGCCCCGGTCGCTCTGGACGATGACTCGTTGCCCCCGAGGATGCACCTGGTCGGGCAGTCCGGCGTATTCGCCGAGGAATCGCATCTGTCCGTAGCGAATGACGTAGGTGGTCGGCATGGTCGAGCTGCGGCTCCCAAAAGATCCGCAACAGTATAGCCATGATCCCCGATCCGGCCTACCAGCATCTTCCGACTTCTTTCGGTCCGGTCTTCCGGTCTAGCGGATGTCGGGATGCCGGCTCCGCCCTGGGGCTGCTGGATCGTGGCCTGGTCGGCACCCCCAGGCCTCCGGCCACTCGCGGATTCGGCTTCCCACGAGCGGCGGGCCTCTCGATAATACGGCCGAGCATTCCACGGGCTGCGATGACGGCACCCGAAGGATTCCAGAATCCCAATGCCCCGGAGGTCCGATCTCGCGATGGTGAACGAAGACCTGCTGGCCTTGCTGGTCTGTCCGCTGGGCAAGGCCCCCCTGCGTCGCGAGGGCGACACCCTGGTCTGCAGCCGCTGCGGTCCCCGGTTCGCCATCAAGGACGACATCCCGAACATGCTCATCGAGGAAGCCGAGCTACCCCAGGGCTGCCACGGTCTCGCCGACCTGCCCTGCGTCAAGTCGGGTGAGGTCCGGCTTGACCCCTCCTGAACGGCGGTCGGATCGGAGACGCCACCTCGATCTGGCTCAGGAGGCAACCTTCTGGGAATTGGCGGCGAGCCAGGTCCTCAGAGCGTCGGCGTTCTGCAAGATATTGAGGAAGTCGCCCCCCTCGAAGCCGAGACGCAGGGCGCCGGGGATAACCTGGCCGGAGGCATCCACCGTCGAGAGGTCACAGATGCTCGTTACGCGATCGAGGTTGACGGTCAAGGGTCCAATCTGGATTAAAGTCATGGTGTAGGACTGCCAGGGATCAAGGTTTGGGGTATTGGCCTCAAGGGTGGATACTCCGCCCGGTCGCCTTGGCAACCTGGTAAGCAAACGCGCCATCGAGGATGAGACGTTGCTCGGGATACCGCGCTTGAGCGTCGTATCTACCCTCGCGGAGCCAGCTCAGGCTGGGCAGGCAGACGCCTCCGAGAGTTGAGCTGTCGAGGGTGTTCTGAACGATGGAGGCCAGGCGGTCGAGCCGGTCGTAGCCTTGGGCATCGTCCTCGTCGCGGACGATCAGGGTCAATCGGTATGACACGCGGCGAAGCAAGGCGGCCGCGCCGGCGTCGTCCACCTCCTCGAATCGTCCCGGCACGAGCACGACCAGAGGCTGTCGATCGGCACCCACCCCCGCCTGGTCGATCTGTCCGGGGAAGGCGATGCCCGCGAACTCGCCCGTGGCCTGCAGGGCCGCGACGATCGCGGTGAAGCCGTCGCGGTCACGATAAGCTTCACCAGGACCCGTCGAGGCGGAGCCGGACGACGTGAAACTGTCCGGGGTCAGGAAAACCGGCACGAAGACACCTCCATCAAGGGCGTGAGCCTCGCATTGGAAGTCCACGGAGGATCGATCTGGCAGCGCGGTCGCATTGGCAGCGCGAGGCGGTCGAAGACGCGACCGCCTCGCCTCGACTCCCTCCACTGGGCCGTTCCCCCTTGGATTACCGCGCTCGATGAAGCCGACGCCAACGGGGGCTCAGGCCGGGGAACCACCGCCCCTCGGATTCCCGGGCAACGGCCAATCCCGAACTCGCATTGTTTTGCTGTGCCATCACCAAGAGAAAAAATCCCATTTAAACCTCGATGTAAGTGAGGTGTCCCGCAATGCCGACGCCCGCCGACAGATTCACGACTAGGGGGTCGCCGGTCGCCGTCTCGAACAGACCGGCCGGGCAGTACGCCCCACCAACCCCTGAGTTGGCCGCCAGGGGCATCGAACCGGTCAGATCCGCCGTTGCCCCGGAACGGAACTTCACTCCGACGAAGCCCGAGGAAAGCAGTGTGTACTTCAGCACACGCAGTCGCTTACCTGGGACGGCCGCGACCAGCGTGTTGTCGCCAGCGGCCTCTGCGGAGATCGCTACGAACTTCGGCGTCAACGCGGCTGTGCCGTTGTAGATGACGCCCGTGGAGGCCTGAGCGATGACGCCGCCGATCGTGTTCGTCCCCGACGGCAAGGATGCCGTCTGACTCACGGGTAAGGGGTTGGCCCCCGAAACGCTCTGGCCCCCGACGACCAGACTGGCACTCGTCGCGACCGTTCCCGTGATCGCCACCGTGCCGCTAACCGGCTGCACGGCCGGGAAATTCACGATGGAGACCGGGAGCGGGTTCGACGTCGTCACCGGCCCGCCGTCGATGCCCGCAGCGCCGATGTAGATCTTGGAAACAGCGATCTTGTAAGGACCGACATCCTCGGATCGGAGCAAATCCCCGCCCGACCCAACACTGAGCCGCGTGTTGTCCGCCATGATGAGCTTAGCCTTCCAACCAGGTAATGATGTTGCCGACGGATGGGTCCTGGTGCTGCACGGCCCCCAGGTCGGGATAGCCCACGATTGTCAGGCCCGGCCAGGCCGACGGCCCGCCGGCACCCCGGCACAACGCGCCGCCGCCGGTCGTGCTGTTCAGCCGGTAATCGCCGCTCGCTGTGTTCACATAAGGGCTGGTTGAGAGAATCCGATCCCGGCTGTTGGTGTACGGCGACGAGCCGTTGACCGGGTTGACCGTGCCGGTGTCGTCGAGGTTGCCCCGCGGCCCGGAGGAATTGCTGTAGTAGGCGTTGCCGTCAAACAGGGGCAACGCGGGCAGCCCCGCCGTCGAGCACATCAGGCCATAGCCGCCGTTGTTTGTCAGGAGGTTGCCCAGGGCCTCGCCCGCGAAGTCGAAGCCGTTGAACTGGATGCCATGCGAGCCGCAGTTGTGGACCGTGTTGTGATAGGCCAGTCCCCGGCTGCCCAGCGCGATGCCTATGCAGGAACCGGAGAGGTTCGCCAGGACGTTGCCGGTTGCGACACAGCCGTTGCTGGTCTGCATGGAGATCCCTGAACTCAGACCGGAGCAGTCGTGGATGTAGCAATTCCGGACCATACCGAAGGAGAGAAACAGGATGGCCGCATTGCCCGTGACTCCGGTGATCTCGCAGCGATCCACCAGGCCGAAGGAAGAGTAGATGCCATAGGTGGTCACATTCCCGCTGATCTTGCAGCCAACCAGCGTGTTGGCCCCGTTCAGCATCAGCATCTTGCCGAGGCTGGTGTTCCCAGGCGCGAAGTCGAGATTGGCAAAGTACAGACCACCCCCGCCCGTGATCCCCACACCACCGAGGCCGACGGGGCGGATCTGCGGACGGTTCGGATTCAGCGTCTCGGGCGTGAGGTCGCCCCGGGTGACGTTGTAGCCGATCAGGGACGCGGGCGGGACGGTTGGGCTCGGGCTATTCGAAGTGAACGCCAGTTGCCCCGGTTCGGGATAGAGACCCGCCTTGATCCAGGCTTTGTTGGAGGCGACCATCACGGTGGCCAGCGCGGTCAAGGAGGCCAGAGCCCCGCCCAGCCGGCCCGTGCCGCCGGTCGAACCGGTCGTGCCCGCGGTCCGATCAAGCGTCGCCACCCCGGCCGACACGGACAGGATCTCGTACAAACCGGGCGTGAAGCCGGTGCCCGAGGCGAGTCGGATTGTATTGCCGACATGGGCCGATGTGAGGGCAACCTGAGCGCTGGAGACCTTGGTGGCGTCGGCGGCGTCGATCGCCAGGTCGGTAAACGCGATCAGGGGCGTGTCTCGCTGGGAGTAGTCCGTGCCCGACGCCCCGGCCCGGAAGCCGCCGGAGTTCAGGTCGTTGCCGGTGCTACGGACCTCCCAGACCATGGAGGCAGATAGGGGCATTGTCGTGTGATCCCCACTCTCAAAAGTTTGCCAAAGACCGAGCCGTCAGCGGGCGATCCTCGTCTGAAAGCGCGTCGTCGCGGCCGGCGTTCCTCCAACCGTCCAGTGGACCACGACGCGAGCGAGCAGCTCGTCCAGTTCGGCCTGAAGCAAGCCGGCCTTGGCGGCCAGGGTGTCCTGGGAGGAACTGACGTCGCGGCTCATCGCCAGGTACTGGCGTTGCAGTACGGTCAGCACCACGACCTCGCGGACTTCGCGGGCGTCGTACAGGTCAGCGGCGCGATGGCCGGCGACCAGATCATCGATCCCGTAGCGACGGTCCAGCTCGTAGCTGGCCCGTTCGATCTGCGGTCCCAGCGTGGTGATGAGGAATTCGACGCCGGTCAGACCCGCCGCCGGCGCGGGCGGCTGGCCCATGCCGGCCGGTTGCCCCTTGCGGCGGAGCGTCACGGCGCCCGGCGATACCGATGCGACCGCCAGCAGCTCGCCCGGCGGCTTGAACAGGTTGACCGGGCCGATCAATTGCACGACCTGGCCCGTCGTCACGCCCTGAGCGGCGAAATCGACGGTCAACGACCGCATCGTCCAGCGATCGGCCGGGTCGAAGACCCCGTCGATCCCCGAGGCGAGTTTCTGGTCGCGTGGGCTGAGCAGGCCGAAGTCCGTCGGCGCCCGGATCGCCAGGTCCTCGTCGGTCGCATAAAGGATCTGGACCGAACTCATCGCGGTGCGCTCCCTTCATGAGAAGGCCGGACCGGACGGGGCCATTGCCCTCGGTCCAATCCGGCCTGATAGAAATAACAAACAGTTTGCTAATCCAATTATCAACTGGCCGAGAACGTCGTGATTCCCTCGATCCAGGCGTGGTGCGCCTCGTTCTCGACCTCGATCGCGCCTTCGGCTACCCAGTCGCCCTCGATCGCGTCACCACGTGGGCCGCGGGGGCTCCAGAACTCGTTGCGCTTCATCCGCAGACGGAGCTCGGCGCTGGTCAGCGCCACGGCGGTGGACGGCTTGAGCAGCGGGGCCTCGATCAAGGTCACGCCACCCAGGAACGGCGCCTCGAACACATCGATCTTCACGCCGAAGACACTCGAACCGGCCTCGATCCGCTGCGCCGCGTGACCCCAGACCGCCAGGCCGGTCATGAAGTTCGACGAGACGAGCAGCACGTCCGGGTCGCCGCCGTTGGTCCGGCAACGCTCCAGGGTGTCGCGGATCAGGTCCGACGGCTTGTACGCCCCGGCGTTCACCGGCGAAGTGATCCGGTTCGTGGTCATCAGCGAACGCAGGCCCTTCTGCTTCGGCCGGCCGGTGGACGTGGGCGGCTCGCCCAGGCCGTAGTACGACGAGTACTCCATGTCGTCCATGAGGTTCTGCAAGGCCTCCATCCGGCACTGGTCCAGCGGCGTGCGCAGGCCCATCGTGGCCTCATAGCCGGCCGACGCCTGGAGTGACCCGGAGACCTGAACCGGGTGCTGCCACGTCTGGCAGAACTGCAGGATGCTCGCCGGCTTGGCCGCCACGCCCGCCTGGTCCACCTCACCGCCGGTCCGGCTGTTGGCGATCAAGGTGATCGTGTCGCCCGAGGACGCCGTGCCCGGCGTGGTCCCCTCGACACCCCGACGCACCGTCACCGTGTTGGCCGTGACGTCCGGTGTGGCGTTGATCTCGACCCGCTCGCCCGAGGGCAACTCGAGCACGTCGCCGTTCATGAACGGGCTGGCGTCCACCAGGCTCAACTGCGTGGCGCCGGCCGTGACCGCCGCCGCCAGCGTCGCCTTGCGGCTCCGCACGCTCCGGTTGATCATCCCGAAGCTCGTCGAGCCCACCGGCACCCGCGGCACCCGCGTCACCAGCGGACAGCGGTTGACGAACCAGTTGATTGCGAAGACGCTGATGTCGTTGCGGATCTGGGCCTGGTTGTCAAAGGCGCCCTGAATCCCCTGCAAATAGGCGTTCGGCATCTGTGGAGAAACTCCGTGGTCCAAACGGGGAAGGCTCAGACAGACAAAGAGCCGGAGGCCGAGGACACCCCCGGCGCTCCGTTGACGGTCCGGCGGCCGGCAAACGCTCCGGCCGCCTCGGGCTCAGCGACGCCGACCCAGCCCGACCGGGGCCGTGGATGGGTCGGGTCGGGCGGACGACTCCTGCCAGCGTCGCAGGAGCGCCTCGCCCAGCGTCCGCGGTATCGCCGCGGCGCCAGCCGTCGCGGGGCGGTTCGCCCCGGGCACGGCCGTGCCCCCTCGCGAAGGGGGCTGGCAGAAGTGGGCATATTCGGGGCTCGAAAGCCAGTCGCCGACCGCCTGCGCGACGGACCGCCCGTCACGCGATGCGACCCGACAACGGCCGTCCTCCTCGAACACATCAAGCTCCTCACGCCAGAGCTTCAGCAACTGCGACGTGGCGCCTGGCACCAGCGGCCGACCGGCCAGGGCGACCGCCAGTTCGCGGTCCCGCACGGCCGATCGGTACGCCGCCTCGCGCTCCTGGATCTGCTTCTCGCGATCCGCCACCTCGCGAAGAAGCACCGCCTCCCGGTCGGTGTCGGCACCCCCGGCGATCGCCCCCGGCGTCGCCTGCGAGGCCGCCTGCCGCAAGGCTTCCAGTTCGGCGCGACCGATGGTCACGACCCCCTCGCCGGCCGGCGCGCGCCCCTTCGCCGGCCCCGGGATCTCTGAGGATGCGGACGAACGTCATCATGTGACTCTCACAACAGTTCGAATGACTGGACCTCCTCTCCCTCGGGTCCGACCGCACCGGCCGCCCGTCGTTTCCCGGTCCGCCGTCAGCGACGACGTCCCCTCAGGCCCAGCAGCATCGGCAGCACGATCGACCGCAGCGTCGCGACGACCGCGACGGTCGCCACCGCCGCACAGAGCAACGCATGAATCTCGCGGTGAGACAGCATCAGAATGTGTCTCCTTTCCATCACCATCGTGGCGACGGCCGGAACCCCCTCGTCCCGGCCGTCGCCTCCGTCTGGGGCCGCCGCTTCGTCGCGGGACCGTCTCTCCACGACGCGAGCCGACCGCTCTCCGGTCCGCGGCGGGCGACCGCCCCGACTCCGGTGGTCCCACGCTCGCGTCTCAACCCTCTGACCCAGGTTCCGGCCGCTTCATCGGATCGCGGCGAGATTTAAGCTGTTGCCCCATAACGATTAGCGGATTGTCTCGCCGCTCACTTTCACTCCCGGCCCTCGCTCACCAGCGATGGACGTCGGCCGAGTAGGGCTGTCCCGGCGACCCGGTCGCATCACCCAGGCCCGATAGCTTCCCGTCGAGGTGAGTCCGGATCTCCTGCTCGCAACGGGCGTACTGCGCATCGCTGAGGCCTGGCAGGCAGAGCCGCATGAGCCGTGAGAGCAACAAGCCCTCCGTCTCCGGCAAGGTGCCCGCCCGCGCCGCGATCGCCTGGAAGTCAGCCGTCGACCCGGCCACGTCGGAGGCCGTGTACAGGTCGAACTCGACCGGGTAGACGATCTCGACCTGCGCCTGCTCCGCGGCGCCGGGCGGACCGTCGTTCAGCACCAGCAACGCCAGCGACGCCGCCGCCTGCTCGGCCCTCGCCAGCGTCCGCGCGATCTTCGCCAGCCGGTTGTTGCCGTCGGCGTGGTCGATCATCTTCGCCAGGCCGGACTGCGGCGAACCCGTGTTGCCCGACGACCTCACCAGCGCCGAGTCCCGGTCCACGTCCTCCCTCAGGTCCGCCTTGTTCTTGCGGATCGACTCGGCCGCTTCCTTCGGGAAGGCGACCACGTCGAATCCCTCATAAGTCGCCGACCCGCCCGCGCTGTTCTTCTTCTTCGGCAGCAGCCAGCTCGGCCCGATCGGAATCGTGCCGTCCGCCTGGACGTAATCCTCCGGCCCTTGCAAGAGCGGGTGCGCCTGGGTCGTGTCGGAGAGGATCAGCTCCGAGTCGCGGTTGTAATACTCCCGCTGCCTTTCTGCGATGCCCTCGTACCGTGACTGACCCACGTTCCGACACCGCGGCTTTCGCGTGTCGAAGACCCTCACGATCGGCACCCGCCCAAACGGGTGCGACGTGACCCCGATGACTTCGCCCTCCTCGTCGAGGAGTGTCGATTGCGACTCGTCCCAGAGCCGATACCTCACGAACGGTTCGTCGCCCCCCTGCTCGTGATACTCGCGGACCAGGCACGCGACGTAGTAGCATCCGGTCGGGTCGAGTTGCCACCAGAGCATGTCCTCGGGCAGGATGCAAGCCGCATGACAGCGGTCGAGCCCCAGCCTCACCACGTCCGCCCGCGTCTCGACCACCTCCCCCTCGGGCGCGGGCGGATGGTCCATGTACAGGTCGATCTGTCCCAGGACGAGCAGCAACGGCGCGACCGTCTCCGCCATCCAGTGATCGATCGACGTGCCGCAACCATCGACGTCCGCCCACCACCTCGTCAACTTCTCCGGCCCGACCCGCCGGACCTCCCGGGCGAAGACCCGCGACAGATGCGTCTCGACCGCCTCCGCCACGAACGTCGGCACGGGCGTCCGTGCGCGCCTCAACTCGTAGTCATCATCCGTCGCGTTGACCGCCGGGTCCGCCCCAAACCCCAGGTCGCCGAACGGCCCGATCGAGCCCTCCAGCGGCTCGCGCGGGTCGGGATACTCCCGCTTGTGCCGGATCAGGTTCCGGATCGGCAACCCGCGCCGGTCATAACCGTAGATCGCCTGCCGGTAACGTTCGCCTCCTTCGAGCGAGTCGAGCAACCAGCGCCAGCGCAGGTGATGCTCGCGCCACTCGGGATGGCGTCTTCGGATCAGTTCCAGGGCTGCATTGTTCTTGCGCATAAAAGAACCATGTGGCGATTGCCAGGAAAGGAACAGACATCGTCGGCCAACCAGCTCGTCGTGGGCGTTTGCTGGCAGTCTCCCGCGATCTCGAATCGCCCGGAGGGTTGCTATTGCACGATGAGGTAAAGCCGACTTCCGTCGGCCCGAGACGATTGCTCAATCCGTAGGCCGGCTGAAGCCGGCTCGACTCCCTGACCAGAGCTGACGGCCTCAGACAATTCGGACCGTGGTCCCCGATCCTCCCTCTGTCAGAAGATCCGCCTCGCCGACACCCTCGGCAGGTTCACCGGCGGTCTCCGCCCTTCGGGGAAGAGGGCCCGCAGACCGCCTCGCAAGGCGTCGAGCAAATCCTCGTGCGGGTGCTGGGGGTCTTCCGGGTAGTCCTGCCACTGACCCCCACGCCGGGCCCGTCGGTAATTCCGCAGGGCGCGGGCGAGTGATGTGCAGCGCGGATGCAAAAGCAAACGCGAATGTCCGTCGGCTGGCTGCGCGAACGACTCGACCAGCGCCAGGCCATCCGCGACCGATCCCCGCGGCCAGGGCCGTAACCCCCGCAAGCCCGCCCGCTCGAACTCGCCGAGCACCGTCGGCCCGATCGGCGTCCGGGACTTGCCCGCCGGATCGCACCAGGCCGCATCGATCCGGCCGTTGCAGCGCACCCGGGCCAGCTCGACAATCGCCCTCCCGTTCTGCTCGGCCGATTCGTCCGACGCCAGATAATCGGCGAAGACGTGGACCTCCTCCACCGGCCCCGACGGCCCCGGCCCACTGGCAAGCTGGAAGAACACGGCGCCCGTGAACACCCCCGGATCGACCGCCAGGTGTACCGGCAAGGCCGGGTCGTACTCCGCCTCCTGGCAGACGCTCGCCGCCTCGTCAAAACCCGGGAACCAGAGCCCGTCCGCCTTCGGCCCCTTGCAGAGATAATCCGCCTCGAAGGTCCTCAGGCTCGTCGCCTGCACCTTCTGGATCAAGGCGTCGATCGCGTAGTGTCCCCCCGATCGCTTCGCCTTCGGCAAGCCGCCGGGATGGGTGTCGCGGTCCTCGTGACACCACGGCATCAGCGGGCACGACGGGCAATTCTCCAGGTTCGGCCCGCTCCGCGACTCCGGGCACCGCTCCAGGATCTCGAAGGCACAGAACCGATAAAACGGGAACTCGCCCCCCTGGGCCTTCTCCATCAACTGCGCCATCGGCCCGCCGACCCGGTGCCACGTGGAGGTCATCACTACCGACGCCGAGACCCCGTGCCGGTTCATGCACATGCCCATCGCCGCCTCGCGGATCTCCGGGTCGATCTCATCGACCTCGTCCAGCTTCAGGCTCGCCACGTGCGGCCCGCGCACGCTCGTCGGCGACGCCGCGAGGATCGCGACCTCGGAACCATTTGCATACGTCGCACCATCCTTGAGAAGCTTCTCGATCACGTCCGCATCCTTGCCCCGCCTTACCAGGTCGCGCAACGCCTGGAAGACCTGCGCCGACTGCGCCCGGCTCCCCCCGAGCACCAGCGTGCCGTGATCCGGGTTCCATCGGCTATTCAGGTGCGTATCCAATGCCGAGAGGAACGACTTGCCCCCACCGCGCGGACCGAGCACCAGTGCCAGCGGCGGTCGTTCGTAGAAGATTCGCTCGAAGTATTCGTAGGGCGCGTGATGCCCCCGGCAGACCGGCCTCCGGGCCAGCTCGACCCCCGTCAGGTCCCGCACGCAGCTCCAGAGCCCCCGCCGATCCCCCGGCGGCTTTTCGTAGCGAAGCAACGTCCCGGCGCTCGTCACCTTCGACGCATCAACCGTTTTCTTTTTCGCCATGATGAGGGGGGACCGCCCCCGCGCCGCCGTCGGCACGGACGTGGTCGCATAGGGTTGCTCGGGGTTCGTGAAACTCAGATCCTCCCGGCCTCTTGGACCTTCTTTCGGTCATCCCTGCGTCGTGACGCTCGATTCCCACCGGACACGCCCGGTGGGCCGAGATCCTGAACCGACTCAATCGAACAGGTCCGAATGCGTCCCCGTCCTCACGAGCCGCACTGTCTCCTCATCGACCCTCGCGATCAACAGCCAGTCCGCTCTCCGACGAGCGCCTGGTCGCGATAACGCGCTTCGAGCGGTTGCCGATTCCACGATCATGCCGACCGCGTCACTCCTGATCCCCGAACCGGCGGATGCGGTCCGGTTTGGCCTGGTGGGACCGCCGCCCCCGGCTGTCGTTCGGTCGGAACCGCTGGGGGCGGCTGTCCCCCAGGAGTCAGGCTCGAATCGGACCGCATCCGCCGGTTCGTGTCGGAGAGGACGGTCGGGTCCGTTCCCCCGCGTCGTTCCCCCCGACTCGGCCGTCCTCCGCTCGCTTCTTCCTCCACGTTCAGAGCCCGTCGGGGTCGTCGATCGCCTCGAACTTCCGGAAGCCGCGGATGATCGCGGCGATCCGGGAGCGTGGCAGGTCGAATACATCGGCCAGGAAGCGATGCGAGAGGCCGTTGTGGCGATGGGCCAGGTAGATCACCAGGTCGCGGCGGAACCGCCAGCGACGGCCCGGCGTGGCGTTGGCCGGCAAGGGGGACAGCTTCGGCAACGCGGCCTGTTCAGCAATCGTGGAGGGTCGGCAGAGCTTCGCCATGATTCTCGACTCCAGGTGCAGGATGGGTCCGCCCTCCTCCCCTTCGCGGCGTCAGGCGGCCGCTTTTTTCAGGGGCTGACTCGCAACAAGTTCTTGACCTTTACCAACTATCGCAGACCTTCGGCCGGCCGCTTCGGCTCAGGACGGCTCCCGATCAAGGCCCGTTCCCGACCGCACGACCGGCGCGGCCGATTGTCCTTAATCTTCGAAAAACCGGGCCGCCGTTATCGCACGATCTGGCAAAAAATTCCGGACGGCTCGCTCCGGCCAACGACGCCTCCCGCCAGCCCGTGTCGTAGGCTTCCTCCAGACCCTCGGCTCGATGCGGTCGTGGCTCTTTGACAATCCGGCGTCCTGGCTCAGGGCGATTCTCCGAAGGTCGCGGCCCGCTGCCAGGCCCCGCCCTCCGGAGACCCAGAGGATGCAGAGCGTTCGGACGACCTCCAGGCGCCGAACGAACTTCAAAATGGGCCGGCCATGGCCCCTTAAGTCCAGCCAAATTAAAGAGTTGTGACTGGCCGCTTTGGACCGCAAAGCGCGTCCTCTGGGCGTCCCGAGACGTGATCGAGCGCGTCTCCTCGGGCGTCCTGCCGACGTCGCCGGCTCGGTCCGGATGAGGGTGACGGCCACTCTCCGAATTCTTTCGAAGACGCTGGCCGCGCGGGCGGTCGGGCCGTTAGAATCGAGGTGGGTTTCGGAGGGGTCGGGGCTTCGGACGCAGGAGGAGGGGAGGCTTCGCGTTGGACGTGCAACCACTCTGGGCCCAGATGCCGGGCACCGACCCGACGGCCCTGCCGATGATGGCGCTCCGTCGCTGGTTCGCGGGGTTGACCCTGACGTCGCCCGAGCCGTTGCCGGAGTCGTTCGCGTTCTGGGTCTGGCTGGGCGGACTGGGGGTCTTGCTGGTCCTGGTCGGTGCTGGTCCAGAGCCCGATCCGGGCCGTGCGCCAGCTCTTCGACGTACCGGGTCATTTCCGCCTGGCCGCTGTCGGCGCTGGGGCGATTGCGGCGGTCGTCGCGGCTCCTGGCGGTCTTGCTGGGAGTGGCGGTGCTGTCGTGGACGGTCTGGCAGTTTCGCTCGTTCGGGTCGCAGGAGCGGCTGGAGGACCTGGTCATCCTGCTGAAGACCAAGAGCGTGGGCGAGGTGGCGGTTGAGCAGGGCCTGTTGGCGGCGTTGACCCCCTTGCGTGACCTCTGCGGCCTGGGCGACACGCTGGTTCTGGTGGTCGCCGTCTCGGCGCCTGGTCTTCAAGCTCTCGGCCGACCGCTGGGGAGGCACGGCGACACCGTACGAGCTGGGCGGTCCGGCCCCGTTGCCGCCCTGGACGACCCTTGCCTGGGGCGGCGGCCTGGCTTTACGTGATGTACCGGCTGGCCGTGCACGTGATGGAGCCCGACGGCCTGCCCGCTGGAGTCCTGCCTGTTCGTCGAGGTGGCGGTCGTGCCGGCCTTGATGTTACTGTCCGACGCCTTGCTCTTTGGCTGGATCTTGCTGGAGCTTCGGCGGGCCTCGTCCGAGCCGCCCGACGGCGCCGAGGGCCTGGACGTCTCCGGGGCCGTGGCGATGCTGCCGGCGGCGGCGGTCGGCTGCCTGCTGGCCTTGCCGTCCCGCTACGTGGCGGCGGTGGCCTGGCTCTTGCCGACCTCGGCGGTACTCGGTCGGCGAGACGGTCCGGTCGCTCCGGGCCTGGTTGATCGCCGGCCGGGGCCTGATCGCGATCCAGGGCGGCTCGCTGGTCGTCCTCGGGATGGTCGGGCGTGCTGGCCTGGGGACGTGGCCGGGTCCTGCGGAACTTCTTCCGGCTGCTGCGGGCCGAGGGCGTGCGGCTGGTGCTCACCCTGGCCGTCTCGGGGCTCCTGGCGGCTAGCCTCTCGGCGATCGCCTACGTCGCCGTGCTCTCGATGCCGGCCCAGCCGTGGGTCCTCGACGCAGCCGACAGTTATGCCCATTACGCCACCCTGCCCGTCGGACTGCTGCTCCTGGCCGCCCTCGTCGAACTGGCGGGTCGCACCCTGCCTCCCGAGCCGGACAGTCGATACGCGAGATAAAGCCCGACGCCGCGGAACAGGACGTGACCGAGCCCGTCGGGTTCGACCTGGTCTGAGCCGTGGTCTTCCCCGGCGGCCACAAGAGTCCGTGTCCAGCGAGCCGACCGGTCGTCCACCAGCGCCGGATCGACCGCCCGAACATCGGCCCATGATCCGAGCAAAGTGGTCGCTTTTGTGGTAATTCCGACACATGGGCAGGCGTCCCGAGGACTCCGGCCGCGGCTGTGCTTGACAGGCTTCGTGGCCGGGGGGTGTAATGATTGTTGACGGCCCGGCGACGGCCCCGAAGAATCCAGCGGGCGACGCCGGGAGCCGCCTCGCCCGCACTCATGGGCCGGCTGAACGCCTTTCGGCAGCCATCGCCTCGAATCGACGACGCTTCTCCGCCCGGCCCCCTCATCCCCGCGCCGATTCGACTTTGACAATGAGGACTCGCCTCGTCACGAGGACCCTTCCCCCACGCGCGGGCCCAGCGCCCGGACCGTGACCGGTCCCGAGCCCCCTCGCGTGCGCAGCGCCCGACGGATCCACCGTACAGGAGGGACACTCCACATGTCGGCAGGAACGGATCTGATCGCTCGAATCGCCACCCGCCAGAGCCTGGCGGACTACCAGAAGAAGCACTGGCACGGGACCTTCGCCGAGTACCTCGACATCGTCCGGGCCAATCCGGCCGTCACCCGCACGGCCTACCAGCGCCTCTATGACATGATCCTCGGCTACGGCACCGAGGAAATCGCCGTTTACAAGGAGAAGCTCACCCGCTTCAAGTTCTTCGACGACCCGATCGACGGCGGCAAGGACGCCGTCTTCGGCCTCGAAAAGACCCTCGATGAGCCTGGTCAACGTGCTCAAGAGCGCCGCGCACCGCTACGGCACCGAGCGCCGCGTCCTCCTGCTGCACGGTCCCGTCGGCAGCTCCAAGAGCACGATCGTCCGCCTCCTGAAGAAAGGACTGGAGCACTACTCCCGGACCGACGAGGGCGCCGTCTTCACCTTCGGCTGGCGCGAGGAAGCCCTCGACGGCGAGGCCACCTGGGCCGACTGCCCGATGCACGAGGATCCCCTCCGCCTCGTCCCCCAGGAATTCCGCCAGGAACTCATCGCCGACCTGCTCTCCGGCCACCCCGAATATTCCTACGGCATGACCACCGAGGGCGACCTCTGCCCCTTCTGCCGCCAGATGTTCAATGAACGTATGGAAAAGTACGAAGGCGACTGGACCAAGGTTCTCGGCGACATCCGGGTCCGCCGCCTGATCCTCTCCGAGCAGGACCGCGTCGGCATCGGCACCTTCCAGCCCAAGGACGAGAAGAACCAGGACGCCACCGAACTGACCGGCGACATCAACTACCGCAAGATCGCCGAGTACGGCACCGAGAGCGACCCCCGCGCCTTCAACTTCGACGGCGAGTTCAACATCGCCAACCGCGGCATCATCGAATTCATCGAGGTCCTCAAGCTCGACGTCGCCTTCCTCTACGACCTGCTCGGCGCCAGCCAGGAACACAAGATCAAGCCCAAGAAGTTCGCCCAGACCGACATCGACGAGGTCATCATCGGGCACACCAACGAGCCCGAGTACAAGAAGCTCCAGTCCAACGAGTTCATGGAGGCCCTCCGCGACCGGACCGTCAAGATCGACGTCCCCTACGTCACCAAGCTCACCGACGAGATCCGGATCTACGAGAAGGACTACAACGCCCGCAAGGTCAAGGGCAAGCACATCGCCCCCCACACCCTCGAAGTCGCCGCCATGTGGGCCATCCTCACCCGCCTGGAGGAGCCCAAGAACGCCGGCCTCACCTTGATGCAGAAGCTCAAGCTCTACAACGGCAAGACCCTCCCCGGCTTCACCGAGGACAACATCAAGGAACTCCGCGAGGAAGCCGAACGCGAGGGCATGCACGGCATCAGCCCCCGCTACGTCCAGGACAAGATCTCCAACGCCCTCGTCGGCTACCCCGAGGCCCGCTCGATCAACCCGTTCATGGTCCTCAACGAACTGGAGTCCGGCCTCAAGCACCACTCCCTCATCAACAACGAGGACGTCCGCAAGCACTACAAGCACCTGCTCGCCGTCGTCAAGGAAGAATACGAGGACCTCGTGAAGAACGAAGTCCAGCGCGCCATCGCCGCCGACGAGGACTCCCTGACCCGCCTCTGCGCCAACTACATCGACAACGTCAAGGCCTACACCCAGCGCGAGAAGGTCAAGAACAAGTACACCGGCCAGCCCGAGGAGCCCGACGAGCGCCTGATGCGCTCCATCGAGGAGAAGATCGACATCCCCGAGAGCCGCAAGGACGACTTCCGCCGCGAGATCATGAACTACATCGGCGCCCTCGCCATCGACGGCCGGAAGTTCGACTACAAGACCAACGAGCGCCTCCAGAAAGCCCTCGAACTGAAGCTCTTCCAGGACCAGAAGGACACCATCAAGCTCACCTCGCTCGTCTCCAGCGTCGTGGACAAGGACACCCAGGAGAAGATCGACATCGTCAAGCAGCGCCTGATCCGCAACTACGGCTACGACGAGGACTCCGCCACCGACGTCCTCAACTTCGTCGCCTCCATCTTCGCCCGCGGCGACGTCAAGGGCGGACGCTGACCCCAGGCAACTCGCCGGCGCGATCCCCCGATCGCGCCGGCCCATCGAACCGGAGCCACAGTGATGGCCTCCAAGTCCCCGGTCTTCGAGACCCCGCCCTACGAGCGACAACTCGACGCGAGTTGGGACGCCGCCTTGAGCGAAGGAAGCCGATTCTTCGAAGAACGGAGCGCGGTCCAGGACGCCCTCCGCCGGATCACCGGGCGTCTCGAACAGCTCGGGATTCCCTACGCCATCTCCGGCGGCATGGCTCTGTTCCGCCACGGCTTCCGTCGGTTCACCGAGGATCTCCACATCCTCGTCACCCTCGAGGGGCTCGCTGCGATCCCCGACAATCTCGAAGGACTCGGCTACCTCCCCCGGTTCACCGGCAGCAAGTACCTCCGCGACACCCAGACCGGCGTCCGCATCGAATTCCTGGTCACTGGGGATTACCCCGGCGACGGCAAACCCAGGCCCGTCGCCTTCCCCGACCCGACCGAGGTGGCCGTCGATCTCGGCGGCATCCGCTTCCTCAGCCTGCCGACACTCGTCGAGCTGATACTGGCCTCGGGCATGACCGGTGGCCTCCACCGGATGAAGGCTCTGACCGACGTCGTGGCTTTGATCGAGACGCTTCGCATGCCCCGCGACTTCGCCGACCAGTTGAATCCGTTCGTCCGCGACAAGTTCCTCGAACTCTGGGATGGTGTCCAGCAAGCCCCACGCGAGCCTTGAAAAAGCCAGGATTCCGCCGACCTCGTCACCCAATGAGTATTGTTTCGAATAGTGGCTCACTTTTCATGGTCCTGACTTCTCAAAACCGATTCTCCGGAAAACCTCTGACGATTCTCGGAAACATGCGGGCATGGCGCCCGATTGCCTTGGACATCCGAACGGTTTCGGAATACAATTTGCTGTAGGGGACTGAGCGGGTCTGCCAGCCGGATCGATCAGGCCGTCCCACCGGCCATGACACCCACGCCCGCCCGTCGATTCCTGACAGCGTCTTCCCCCACCTTTGATCTTTGGTTTTGAGGATGCCGGACTGCCCAAGTCGCGGGCGAGGCGTGTTGCGCCCGCGGGCAACGAGGGCGGTTCCGGCCAACGGGCGGCCGGGCCAGGAACCGCGACCCAACGGCCCCGGACGGACCGGCCGCGACGCGCATCGTCAACGCAACCTGACGGCGAGGGACCCAAGCCGTGGTGCGAAAAATCGAGCGGGATGCCAACCGGTTCAAGCAGATCGTCCGCGGCAAAATCAAAGAAGATCTGCGCAAATACATTTCCCACGGCGAGATGATCGGCAAGACCGGCGGCGAGCTGGTCTCGATCCCGATGCCGTCGATCGACATCCCCGAGTTCCGCTACGGCTCACGCGGCTCCGGCGGTGTCGGCCAGGGACCCGGCGAGATCGGCCAGCCGATCGGTCGCGGCGACGAGGGCGACGGCCCCGGCGGCGCCGGCGAGGCCCCCGGACAGCACATCCTCGAAGTCGAGCTGACACTCGAAGAACTCGCCGAGATCCTCGGCGAAGGGCTGGAGCTGCCCCGGATCGAGCCCAAGGGGCGCGCCAACATCATCGAGGAGAAGGATAAGTACACCGGCATCCGCCAGACCGGACCCGAGAGCCTCCGCCACTTCAAACGCACCTACAAGAAGGCCCTCAAGCGGCAGATCGCCTCCAACCAGTACGATCCGGTCGACCCGGTCGTCATCCCGGTCCGCGAGGACAAGCTCTACCGCTCCTGGAACCCGGTCCCCTTGCCTCACTCCAACGCCGTCGTCTTCTACCTGATGGACGTCTCCGGTAGCATGACCGACGAACAGAAGGAGATCGTCCGCATCGAGGCCTTCTGGATCGACACCTGGCTCAAGAGCCAGTACGACGGCGTCACCACCCGCTACATCATCCACGACGCCGTGGCCAAGGAGGTCGATCAGAACACCTTCTACCACACCCGCGAATCCGGCGGCACCCGGATCAGCTCCGCCTACCACCTCGCCAACAAGCTCATCGACGCCGAACACCCCCCGATCGACTGGAATATCTACGTCCTCCACTTCTCCGACGGCGACAACTGGGGCGAGGACAACCGCCACTGCATCGGCCTCCTGCGCAACGAGATCCTCCCCAAGGTCAACCTCTTCGGCTACGGCCAGGTCGAGAGCCCCTACGGCTCCGGCGAGTTCTATCGCGAGCTGGAGGAACATTTCGAGGACGAGCCCAACCTCGCCCTCTCCGAAATCCGTAACAAGGAGGGCATCATGGACTCGATCAAGGAGTTCCTCGGCCGGGGCCGATGACTCCGACAGGAGGGCCACGCGATGGCGACCGCCACCAGGTACTTCCGCGGCACGATCCGGGCCGACGACAGCGTCGGCGACCAGTGCATCGAACTGCGCGAGATCGGCTGGAAGGGCTACTCCACGATGCTCCGTCTGCGCAGCGAGCGACGACGGCCGCGGATGATCTACCTCGATGGGGACCTGTTCCTCATGTCGCCCTCGCACATCCATGAATTCGCCAAGGAGCGGTTTGGCTGGTTCGTCCATGTGGTCGTCGAGGAGTTGGCGATCGACTGCCACCCGGCCGGGCAGACGACCTTCCGGCGGCGGGCCAAGCGAGGCGGCCTCGAGGGCAATCTGACCTACTACCTGGCCAATGAGCCGCGCGTCCGCGGCAGCGGCGGTCGCGATCTCAACCTCCGCCACGACCCGCCGCCCGACCTGGCGATCGAGGTCGTCCACACCCACGCCGCCGACGCTGCCGTCGATGTCTATTGCCGCCTCGGTGTGCCGGAACTCTGGCTCTGGGAGGACGGGAACCTCCGCATTCTCCTGCTCCAGGCCGATGGCCGCTACGCCGAGTCAGCCACCAGCGCCGCCTTCCCGTTCCTGAGCGCCGCCGAGATCACCGCCTGGATCGCGAAGCCGCAGGATGTCTCCGAGAGCCGATGGAGCATCGAACTGCGCCGCTGGGTCCGGGAAACCCTCCTCCCCCGCGGCCGGGGTGCGGCCCTCGAAAACCCAACCCCCTGAAACCGAATGAGGCGAACCGCATGGCCGTCTTCCGCGTCCCCTACCCGAGCGACCCCGAGCAACGTCGAGCCTTCTTCGAGAAGGTCCAGGCGAGGCTCGCCAGCCACGGCACCTGCGACGGCGACTGCAACGCCGGCGCCTTCCACGGCTCGACGCCCATCGGCGAGCTGGCCGGCCGCTACATCGCTCCGGAAGGGGCCGAGGAGATTGAGATCGAGATCACCAAGAAGCCGTTCATCGTCCCCGCCTCGATGATCGAGTCCGAGACGCGAAAGTTCGTCGAACAGAACCTGGCCTGACCCCATCCCCAAAGGCCCGAGAACCGCGAGGCGAGCGACCATGTCCCTTTCCCTGATGAGCACCGCCCACGACCTGCCGCCCGACCTCCGAGAACTCCAGGCCGAGATCGAGGCGTACGCCCGTGGCTACGGGCTCGACTTCTACCCGACCATCTTCGAGGTCCTCGACTACGATGAGCTCTCCGAGATCGCCGCCCTCGGCGGCTTCCCCACCCGCTACCCCCACTGGCGCTTCGGCATGGAGTACGAGCAGCTCGCCAAGGGCTACCGCTACGGACTCCAGAAGATCTACGAGATGGTCATCAACAACGACCCCTGCTACGCCTACCTCCTGCGCTGCAATCAGCGGGTCGATCAAAAGCTTGTCATGGCCCATGTTTACGGCCACAACGATTTCTTCAAGAATAATATTTGCTTCGCCCACACCAACCGTAAAATGATGGATGAGATGGCCAACCACGGCAATCGCATCCGCCGCCACATGGAACGCTTCGGCGAGGACGTCGTCGAGGACTTCATCGACAGTTGCCTCTCCCTGGAAAACCTCATCGACATCCACTCCACCGCCATCAAGCGTCGCGATACCCCCGACCGCTACGACTTCCACCCCGACGATGCCGAGGCCGAGCAGGGCGCCCCCAAGTTCCGCTCCAAGGACTACATGGACGCCTACATCAACCCGCCCGCCTTCCTCCAGGACCAGGCCCGCAAGCAGGAGGCCGAGAAGCAGAAGTCGAAGAACTTCCCCGAGACCCTCGAGCGCGACGTCCTGCTCTTCCTGCTCGAACACGCCCCCCTGAACGCCTGGCAGCACGACGTCCTGGCGATCGTCCGCGAGGAAGCGTACTACTTCGCCCCCCAGGGTCAGACCAAGATCATGAACGAGGGCTGGGCGTCGTTCTGGCACTCGACGATCATGACCACCAAGACCCTCGACCCCTCCGAGCTGGTCGATTACGCCGACCACCACTCCGGCACGATGGCCACCCATCCCGGCCGCCTCAACCCCTACAAGCTCGGCATCGAACTGCTGCGCGACATCGAGGAGCGCTGGAACAAGGGGCAGTTCGGCCCCGAGTGGGAAGCCTGCGACGATTACCAGACCAAGCTCAACTGGGACAAACAGGTCGGCCTCGGCCGCCAGAAGATCTTCGATGTCCGCAAGATCCACAGCGACGTGACCTTCATCGACACCTTCCTCACCCCTGAGTTCTGCCGCCGCCACCGCCTCTTCAGCTTCCGCTACAACGACAACCACGAGCTTTACGAGATCGAGAGCCGCGAATTCAAGAAGATCAAGGATCGCCTGCTCTTCAGCCTCACGAACTTCGGGCAGCCGATCATCCGGGTCAAGGACGGCAACTTCAAGAACCGCGGCGAACTCTACCTCACGCAGGAGCACTTCGGCGTGGACCTGAAACTCGACCACGCGCAGGACACGCTCCGCCACCTGCACCGCCTCTGGACCCGACCGGTCCACCTGGAGACGGTCCTCGAAGGCCGTCCGACGCTCCTATCATTCGACGGGTCGGATCACACGATCCGCCCGCTGGGAGGGACAATCCATGAGCCTGAGCCGACAAATCGCCGCCGCGCTGGATGACCTGTCGGCCATCAGCGCCACGCCTCACGACCTCACGGCCGAATCGGGCCCGCACCGCTTGACCCTCTCTGTCCGGCTCGCCAGCCCGGTCGGTGTCGAGGTCGAGGCCCTGGAGTTCGCCGTCCACGATCCCTCACGCCCCGAGCGCTCGCTCGACGACCTCCGCGCCTGGGCCAACCGCGTCGCCGATCGCGTCACCTACCTGATGGAGCCGCTCGTCCTGCTGGAAGTCGATGCCGATGGCGGCCAGGCCGAACTCCGGAGCCGCAACCCCACCGCCCGCGACGGCCGGCGCGCCTACTACGAGGTCCGGTTGCACCGCCAGGGCACCCTTCGTTTGCACCGCGTCGCCTTCGACGAGGCCGACCACAAGCGACGCGAGACCCACTTCCAGCTCAGTCGCGAGGTGCTCGAACGCCTGACCGACGACCTGGTCGCTACCGCCGGCTGAGCCGCATCATCGCGCCGATCAGCCAGGGCCGGGCGGCTTCTCCGTGACGCCGACCCGGCCTGGTTCTGGCGGAAATGTCAGGAAGCTTGCCATCCCCCGTTGGGCGATCCAAAGATCGTCACACCGCGACCTCGGTGATCGCGGTCGGCGGGTTGATCAACCGGGGCGCAGGCGCCGATCGTTCCCAGCGTCGGCTGAGTCGTTTGCCGATCGCGATGCAAGGTCGCTCGAAGTAGAACGTCGAGAGGTGGGCCAGGCCGAATGTGATCGCAAGACCAATCGGGCATTTCAACAGATATTTCATCGACGTGCCGCCCGAGGCCAGCCAGCCGAACCTCGTGATCGGGTGGATGACGTAAAGGGCATACGAGATCTCGGCAATGTACCGCATCGGCCGCGAGCTGAGCGGGACCCCGAGCCAGCTCGGAGCGAACAGCAGCCGACCCACCAGCGCGGCGGCCAGGTACGGCCGCAAGTACAGCAGCGGACCGCCAAGCGGATGGCTCCCGGCCACAAACGCAACGGCCAGCAGGACCACCGGCACTCGACCAATCGCGCGGGACACCCAGCGGCCGAACCGTCCAAGCCGGTCCGACCAGATCAGGGCCAGGCTCACCCCCGCCAGAATTTCATCAACACGCAGATGTGTGATAATAGAATACTTGCAACCGATCCAGGCCCGGTTCGCCGTCACCAGCAGTCCCATGATCGACAGCAGCGGTAACCCCCTCGCGCCGAACGCCAGCGTCACCAGCGCCGCCGCCAGGTAAAAGTGGACCTCGACGCAGAGGCTCCAGAACGGGCTCGTCAGCGGCGTCAAGTACGGGTGCTGGTAGTTGATCGTGTAGAACAGGGTATTGGTGAAGAAAGTGCCCGACTTCTGCTGCACGCTGAGGTAGATCAGCGTCGCGAGCCAGGCTAACGGGACGATCCGGGCGAATCGGCGGATCAGAAAGGATGGCACGCTCGGGTGTCGGAGCAGTGTCGTCGTGATGAGGAAACCCGAGAGTGTGAAGAATAACGCCATGCCCATCAGGCCCGCGCAGGTGTTCAGCAACCAGCTCTTCGGGCCGACCGGGAACAGATGGCAGGCCAGCACAAGCAGGATGCTGACGGCCCGCACACCGTCGAGGACCTCCAGTCGGTGCGGGTGCGAGACCGTCGCCCCGGACCCGTTCGGCGAGCCCTGGGCGTGCGACACCGCACCCGTCGGCGAAGGACTTCGGATCTCGTCCATCCGGTCACGCTCCTCAACGGGATTCGGATCAGGGAGAAACATGACGCGTCTCGCTCGTCGGTGCGTTGGTGGTCCACCTCGCGACCAGGGCTGGACATCGCTTGATGACGTGAAGAATGCCAGATCGCCCGGAAGCGTGGCCTGCCGGCTGGGCTCCGCCTACCGATCTTCGGTGCCGCTCTGTAGCCCGACGATGTTTAACGAACTAAATCGAACGATTCGATGTTTCTTTGTCATCCTTTTCCAACTTCCCGGATCTATTAAATCCCCCGCGTGTCAACATTTCAAGAGAATCCCGGTCGCCTGTTGCCTCGGATCGACGTCGTCGTGCGCATCCGCCAGGGTCGGAGCCCGTTGGAGGTGGCTGCCACCCGTGCTAGAATCAACCTTGAGGTCCTGGGTGTCTGGGGCCGAAGAACGAAAAGGCGCCTTCGAGTCCGCTCAGCCCGATGATCCACCCCTGGCACGACGTCACCCCCGGCGAGCACCTGCCGCAGGAGTTCCTCGCGATCGTCGAGATCCCGATGGGCTCCAGCGTCAAGTACGAACTCGACAAGCAGACCGGCCTCCTGAAAATGGACCGTGTCCTCTACTCGGCCGTCTATTACCCGGCCAATTATGGCTTTATTCCCCAGACCTACGCCGAGGACGATGACCCGCTCGACGTCCTGGTGCTCTGCCAGGAAGCCCTGGCCCCGATGACCCTGGTCAAGGCCCGCGTCATCGGCCTGATGACGATGGTCGATGCCGGCAAGAAGGACCACAAGATCCTCGCCGTCGCCACCGACGACCCCGAGTTCAACGCCTACACCGAGGCTTCCGAATTGCCCCCCCACCGGCTCCAGATGCTTCGCCGCTTCTTCCTCGACTACAAATTCCTCGAAGGCAAGTCCGTCGAGGTCGATCAGATCCTGGCCTCCGAAACCGCCTTGCCGGTCATCGAGGACGCCCTCCAGCGCTACAGCACGGCCCGCCGCCGCGGCTTCCGTTGAGGCAAGCCGTGGCCCACATCTCGCCTTGCCCCCGCTCGCCCGTCCGCTACGATAACACCGGCCGGATCACGTGACCTGGCCAGGGATCGTGGCGAACGCGCCAGGAGGGCGACCAGCGATGACGGTTTACGACGCGGCCATGGTCGGCGTGATGCTCCTCGGCATGCTCTGGGCGCCTGGCGCGGGATCACCTGGCAGGTCGCCAGCATCGCCTCGCTGGTGGTCGGCTACCTGGTCGCCTCGCCGGCCTCGGCGCAGCTCGCCCCGCACTTCCCGGGCGAGCCGGTTGTCGCGCGGGCGTTGGCGATGCTGGCCGTCTACGCGGCCGTCTCGGGCGGGATCTTCCTCGCCGCCTGGGCCGTGCGGACGACCCTCCGCCGCTTGCAGTTCGAGGCGTACGACCGCCACCTCGGCATGGTGCTCGGCGGCCTCGAAGGGGCCTTCTTCGGCGTCGTGGCGACCCTCTTCGTCGTCAGCCTCGCCCCTCAGACCCGCGCCCCGATCTTCGCCAGCCCGACCGGCCGGCTCGTCGGTCAGGCCATGCAGGCCGTCGGACCCGCCTTGCCCGCCGAGGCCCGGAATGTGCTGGCCCCGTTCTGGTCCGACACCCCCAACACGACACCCCCGGTCGCCCGCACCGATTCCCGGACCGACGCGAACTCCGCCCCGACCGTCCTCCGCGACGAGCTCTCCGACCTCGGACGCTCCGCCGGCCAGGCGGTCGAACGCTCGATCGACTCGGGCGAGACCTCCGGCCTCCGCGGACTGATCCGCGAGGGCCGCGACCGCTTCGGACGCGCCGCCGGGCGCGTCGTGGAAGACCAATTCTCACGGATCAGCCGCGATGCCTCCTCAGCCGCCCCAAACGCTCGACGTCGGTGACGCCATCGAAATTAACCTTACCCAGGTTCTCAAGCTTGCCAACCTCGCCGAGAACGGCGGCCACGCCAAGGCCCTGATCGCCGAGGGACAGGTCCGCGTCAACGGCGAGGTCGAACTCCGCAAGCGCCGGAAGATGGCCGTCGGCGACCGCGTCGAGGTCGATGGGGAGCCTCCCCTCGTCCTGGTCCGCTCCTCGTAGGGGGTGGGCAGCACGCCGTTTTCCTGAGAATTGAGCCGACAGCCCTCTGCACACGCCCCACCATGCGACCGCCGGTCTGGCACGCCTCCTGCTCTCGGACCGACGACGTGCCCCGATGCCCGGGGCTTGCCCTCGGGACGTCCACAGACTATAGCGTTGCCAGTGACCTGGCTCGCCGGTGAACCACCGACGAACGGGTCCGATCCGGGGAGTCCCCGAAACGGACTCCCGATCTACTTTGAACTTCAGAACTTAAGGTGATCCATTTTGTCGAGCCGAACCTCTTCCATCGCAGACTGGCGCGCCCCGCGGATCGTTCCCATCGCCGAAGGCCGTGACACGGGAAGTTTCGCCGCCGCCGTCCGCCGTGGCCTGACCGCGAAACCCAAGACCTTGCCCTGTCAGTTCTTCTACGACGCCGTCGGCTCCCAGCTCTTCGAAAAGATCTGCGCCTTGCCCGAGTACTACCTCACCCGCACCGAAGACGCCATCCTCCGCACCCACGCCCCCGCGATGGTCGCCGGCTTCGACCGGCCTCCCGCCCTGATCGAGCTGGGCAGCGGCAGCTCCACCAAGACCCGCCGCCTGATTGCCGCCGCCCGCGAGCGTTACGGCAAGCTGCACTACCTCCCGATTGACGTCTCCCCCACGATCCTCGAAGAATCGGCCGACGCCCTGACCCGCGAGTTCCCCGGCCTCCGCGTCACCGGCTTCGCCTCCGAATACCGCGCGGCCCTGGCCCGCTTCGCCGACCGCCTCCGCGGGCCGAAGCTCGTCGTCTTCCTCGGCTCCAGCCTGGGCAACTTCGAGCCCGACGCGGCCCTTTCGCTTCTCCAGCACGTCGCCCGTTCCCTCGGCCCCGACGACCGCTTCCTCCTCGGCACCGACCTCGATAAGGACCCCGCGACCCTCCGGGCCGCCTACGACGACGCCGCCGGCGTGACCGCCCGCTTCAACCGCAACATCCTCGTCCGGATCAACCGCGAGCTGGCTGCCGACTTCAATCCCGACCGCTTCGCCCACCAGGCCCGCTATCGTCCCGACCTCCGCCGGATCGAGAGCCACCTCGTCAGCCTCGGCGCCCAGGTCGCCACGATCCGCTCCCTCGATCTCCGCGTCGCCTTCGACGACGGCGAATCGATCCACACCGAGAGTTCCCACAAGTACACGCCCGATTCCCTCGCCGCCCTCGCCGCCCGCGTCGGGTTCGTCGAGGAATCCTCCTGGACCGACCCCCGCAGCCTCTTCCGCGTCCAGCGATGGCGGACCCGGTCTTGACACCGAATCCGTCTCGTAGGTTGCTCGGCGAGCACTGACCGCGAGACAGGAGCCCGGACGTTCTGCCTCCGGAAGACGGGGACCGGCTTCGAGTCTTCGAGGTGCCTGTCCCCGTCTTCGCTTGGCGTTACGCCTCAATCCTCCAGCCCGAGCGACGCTCGACCGGCCCGGCTGATCTGTTCGGCGAGCTTGTCCGCTGCGTCGTCGAGGCGCTCCGAGGCCCCGCGGCGTTCGCCGTCCGGCAGGTCCGGCCACTCCAGCATCACGACGAAGACGACCGGCCCCTTCGCCGTCTCCCACCAGCCGGCGCGGACTTGCGTCAGGGGGTCGGAGGCGAGTTCGCCGGTCTTGATATGGAGCGTGCCCAGCCGTTCGTCGGGCCGTCGGATGATGGCGTCGAGGATGGCCGCGCGGGTGGGCTCGGCCAGGCCGGCGAGCGTGCCGGTGGCGAGGCGCTGATAAAGCCGGCCAAGGTCCTCGGCGGTACACGCGTTATCGCCCGGGTCCTTGCGGTCGCGGAGCATGTAGCGGCGGGCCGTCACCGTCGCGAAGGCCGGGTCGCGCCGGCGGATCGCCGCGGTCAACACCTCGGGACCACCCAGCGCGGCCGTCGTCAGGTTGGCCGCCGCGTTGTACACCGCGTTCGAAGCCGGCGCCCGGCCCATCATCACCGCGCCGATCCGCCGCACCGACGCCCCTTCCAGTTCCTTGCGGATCTCCGCCCGGATCCCCGGCGCGAAGTGGGAGACCGCCGGGTGTTCGTCGTCGAGGAACGCCGCGGCGCCCGGCAGCGGCTCGTCGAGATCATCCCGGTAACGGTCGAACAGCTCGACGAGATAAAACGTCTTGATCGCGCTGGCTGTCGGCCGCATCACCTCCGGCTTCACCGCGAACCAGGGTCCCCCTTCCTCTCCTCCCAGCCAGACGCTCGCCTCAGCCCCCGCCCCGGCCTTCTCCAGCCGGTCCTCGATCGCCTGCGACAGTGCCTCCGCGTCGATCGGCTCCCTCTGCGCCCGGACCCCCGCCGACTCGCCGAGGAATCCGGCCGCGACCACCAGGCACGCCGCCCACCCGCGGACTCTCCGCTCTCGCTCCACGCTTCGCATCGCCATCCCTCCTTCCAGTCGGCTCGGCCATCCTCGCGAGGCCGCTCGCCGGCTCGTCGACGATTCTAGGCCCCCCGCCCGCTCACGCAACGCCCTCGAATCGCCCCATCATCTTGTCCCCTTGAAAGGGATTCGCTATCGTGATTCCTTTCAATCATGACTGCTGTTCTGAGGGACAGGCCGATGGACGTCCTCCTGCGGATCTACATCCGTGCCCTGATGAAGGGCAATCCGGTCGCCATTCTCCTGACGGTCGTCGCCGCCGTGGCCGTCAGCGCTGGGCCGTTCGCCAAGGGGATTTCCGAGGGTGACTCGACCGCCATTGGCCTGGCGGCGTTCATTCTCCTGGGTATCACCTTCGTCCTTGGCGTGGCGATCTACGACCGCCTCAATGACCCCGAACGGAAGAAGTCGAAGTCGCCGACCCTCCTCCGGCTCTGGCCGCCGCTGAGACTCCCCGCTCGACCCGCTCCGTCGCGAGTTCCACCGGAACGTGGGCTCTCGTCATCGTGGTGCGGCCGGTTCGCCGTCCGTACCCGATCGGCGCTCCCTGGCAATTCGAGTCGCCACCGGCGCGTCCCGAGGCGTTGCTTCGGGCGTCTCGGACGCGTCGCGGATCGTCTCGCGAACATTCCAGGCCGCGCGATTGCCACGTCCTTCACGACCGGAAGCCTGGCGACGGCGTGGGTTGGATTCCGCCCCGGCCGCGGGACGATACGCCTAAGAGTCAAACCGGAGCCGACCGGAGACTGGCCGCCACCGACCCCTGGGATTGAGAGGGAGTTCGCCCATGCGTCGTCCTGCCGCCGCAACCCCCCCCCGCCGCAGTATCTCGATTCGCGCCGGATTCGCCCTGTCGCTGGGTCTGGTTGTCCTGGCCGGAGGCGCCGGTCCGAAGACCGTCGCTAGCAAGGCCGCCGATCGGCCCGCCACCACGGTGGAGTGGCTGAGCCGGCAGGCCGACGTCGTCGGCCGCCGCCTGTCGGCCTCGTATCGCGCCACGCCGCCCATCGACCGGATCACCTGGGGCGGCCTGATCGCCTGCGGGTTCCTGGGGGCCTGGACGGGCCTGGAGCGGCTGCTCCGGGTCCGTAAGAGTCGCGTGATCCCCCGCGCCTTCCGCGACCGCTTCCATGCCCGGCTCGTCGAGGGCAAGCTCGACTGGGGCAAGGGGCTCGACTACTGCGAGCTGAACCCAAGCCCCGCCGCCCGCGTCGCCCTGGCCGCCATCAAGCGCTGGGGACGCCCCGCGCCCGACCTCGACCGCGCCGTCACCCTCGCCCGTCAGACCGAGGTGGACCGCATCCGCCGCCACATCGGTACCTTGCGACGGGTCGCCGCCCTGGCCCCCTTGCTCGGCCTGCTCGGGACGCTCAACGTCTCAGGGCGTTCCCTCGCCTCCCTGCCGGCCGGCGCGGCCTGGGGACCGGTCGTGGCCGCCTCGCTGGCCCCGTTGACGGCCGGCGTCGGTCTCGCGATCCTGGCCCTCGTGGCGTATGACGGCCTGATGGGTCGGGTCGAGTCGATCGCCAGCGAGCTGGACCGCATCGCCGCCGAGATCGTCGATGCCATCGCCCTGGCCGCCACCCCGACGCCCATCGCGACCCATCCCGCCCGGGTCGAGCGTCCGATCCACGGTGGCACCGGCCACGTTCGCCTCGAGCCCGCCGCGCCGGCGCGGACGCCCCATTCCGTCCGGGTCGAGATCCCCGACCGGTTCGCCCGGCACGTCGATCGCGACGCGGAGATCTGAATGGCCGTCGTCCGGTCGCCTTCCCGAGAGGGGGCGAACGGCCCGGCCAACCGCCGCCCGCCGTCTCGCCCCCCGCTGTCGAATCCGGACGCTCTCCCGCGCCCGAGTTCCCTTCTTGTGCTAAACTTAACCCTGGCTCCTTGGCAATTCGGTGGTCGTTCGCCTGGCCCGTTCGCGGCCTCGCAGGAAGATGCCGCGACGCTCCCCCAGCGCCGAACGAACTTCAAGATGGGTAAAATTTAATTCCAAATCATTGGTGACAAGCGAGTTGTGGGCTGGGCTCTCCGGCGTCGAGAAGCGTCCCCTCGACGTCTTCACGCCGTCTCGACAGCGTCCCAGGCGCGTCGCCGGAGCGTTCGCAAGGCGTCCCGGGTGTCGACAGGCCGTCAAAGAAAGCGGCTCTCGCCGTCCTGCCGGGAACGGGATTCCGGAAAGCCTCGCCCGATGCGATTCCGCAATCCACCATTCGCAATCCGCAATGGTCTGTGTCTGCCGGAGCCGATTTCTTAGGATAAAGGACCGTCCCCGCGCGAAGGACCCGGGGCGGCACGCGGTCCCCGGTCGTCGTGAGGCGGGTTGCGCCCCGCGAACGCCCCGGTGGGATCGTCTGAACCGCATCAACAGGAAGGGGATGCGATGACCGGCCTGGACCTCGTGACGTTCCTCCGGCTGCTCCGGGCCGACCTCGGCGCCTGGCTCAGCCTGAGCTCGGTCGTCGTGATCCTGGCCCTGATGGCCTGGACGAGCTGGGGCAAGAAGCGGGCCCTTCGCAAGTGCCTGGTCCTCTCGATCGCCGTCCACGTCGGCCTGGTTGTCTATGGCCGCGACCAGGCCGCCCGCTTCCTCGCCCCTGGGTCGGAGTCGCCCGAGTCGTCGCCGGAACGCATCCAGCGTATCCGGATCGTTCGCGACGACCCGGCCGTCCCCGACGACCCGGCTCGCTCCGGTCCCTCCCACGACGGCAAGGGTCGCCGCCGCCCCCTGGCCGCCTGGGACCGCCCCGGCCGCGCCCTGGCCCTCGCCGAGCCCGACCTGTCCGTGCAGCGTCCCGAGCCCGCCGCCGCCGAGGCCCTCGACCGTCCCGAGCCTACCCAGCTCCCGATGCCGCTCGCGACCGCCGCCCCCGAGATCCAGCCGCCCGAGCCCATGCCAGCCGGACCGCGAGCGGTCGAGAATCCTGGCCCGCATCGCGCCCTCGAACCACCCCCGCCAGCCCCCGCCAGCCCGGACGAGGCCGCGCCGGTCGCGCTCGCACGGACCGAGCCGTCCCCGTCCGCCGTCCCCGCCTTGCCACCCGACCCGCTCGGCCACGGCCCCCGGCCCTCTGCCCGACGAACTTCGACGCGGCCGGATCTCGTCCGTCCCGACCGGCCCGAGCCGGCCCTGGCGAGCGGTGACCCCTCGGCCCCGATCCCGGCCGCACCGGCCCCCTCCGAGCCGGCCCCGCCTCGCTCCGCCCAGGGCGCGAGCCTGACGGACTCGGACCCGTCCCCATCCCCGGCGCCCTCAGTCGGGTCTGACCGGCCCCGGGTCGAGCCGCCCCGGGCCTCGGGGCCGACGTTGGCCCTGGCCCGTCCCGACCTGGACAGCCCGGCTCGAAGCCCCCGCTCCCGTCCCGATCTCGCCCGCCCCGGCCTGGAGCCGCCACATCGGACGGTCGCCCCACCGCCCGTGCCCCTCGTCCGGGCCACGCCGACCGCCCCGCCGCGGTTGCCGGACGTCGCCGGCCCGCCGCGCGACCGGAGGTTGCCGGAGATCCCGGAGGTCTATCGTTCCCGGCTGGCCCCGAACCGCTCCGAGCTGGCCCTGGCCGCCGGCGCCACCGCCGCCAGCGAGCAGGCCGTCGAGCGGGCCCTCGCCTGGCTCGCCCGCCACCAGGACGCCGACGGCCGCTGGAACGCCGGCCGCCGCAAGGTCGGCGACGGCCGGACCGCCGCCCCCGGCGAGGCCAGCTTCACCGCCCACTGCCCGGCCGGCGACGTCTGCGAAGGGGACTGCTTCTACTGGGAGGCCGATACCGCCGTCACCGGCCTCGCCCTCCTCGCCTACCTCGGCGCCGGCCACACACACCACAAGGCCGGCCCCTACGCCCGCAACGTCACCGCCGGTCTCAACTTCCTGATCCGCACCCAGAAAGCCGACGGCGACCTCCGCGGCATCAGCCGAGGGGTCGGCATGTACTGCCACGCCATCGCCACCCTCGCCCTCTGCGAGGCCTACGCCCTCTCCGGCGACGAACGCCTCCGACGCCCCGTCGAGCGGGCCGTTACCTTCCTGATGGACTCCCGAGCCGAGGACCGCCAGTCCTGGCGCTACGCTCCGAACGACCCCTTCAGCGGCGACACCAGCATCCTCGGCTGGGCCATCCTCGTCTGGAAGTCCGCCACCGAGATCGGCCTTCCCATCAAGGGGGACGTCCGCGAAGGCGCCCTGAAGTGGCTGGAGCGCGTCTCCCGAGGCGACCACGGCGGCCTGGCCGTCTATCGTCCTTTCCCCCAGGAAGGCTTCCCGATCACCCCCACGATGACCGCCGAGGCCTGGGCCTGCCGCCAGTTCCTCGGCGTCGGCGGCCCTGGCCTGGCCAGTGACGAGGCCGCCTCGTACCTCCTCCTCCACGGCCCCGATCGCGACCCGTTCAACCTCTACTACTGGTACTACGGCACCCTCGCCATGTACCAGCACGGCGGCCAACCCTGGACCCGCTGGAACGCCCGCGTCCGCGACCAGATCGTCCGCCGCCAGGCCCGCGCCGGCCACGCCGACGGCAGCTGGGACCCCGCCGACTGCCGCGACCCCTACGACCTCCGTGGCGGCCGGATCTACACGACCGCCCTCGCCGCCCTCTCCCTCGAAGTCTATTACCGCTACCTCCGCCTCTACGACGCCCCCGCCTCGCCCCCGCCCACCCTCGCACCCGCCTCCGACTCCGGCCTCCGCCGCGCCGGCTTCGACGGCCCCCTCGATGACCCCTTGCCCGTGCCCGACGATCCCCGGTAGGGCGTGTGCCGCACGCCATCTCCGCGACAATAGTGGCCAGGGGAAAGGGCAACGTATGAGTATCCACAAAACCCCGGAACGTCGGACGATGACCGCCGAGGCGTTCCTCGCCATCCCCGAGGAAGGGGTCGATCGCGAGTTGATCCGAGGTGAATTGCGGGAGCGCGGCACGACGATCCGCAACCGCTTCCACGGCCTTGTGGAAACTCTCATCACGACGATTCTGATCGACTGGCTCGACACGCTGCCGAAGCCGCGCGGCCAGGTTCTCTGCGGTGATGTCGGATTCTGGTTACGAGGCGACTCAGAGTCGGTCATCGGGATCGACGTCGCCTACGTCTCCGCCGACCTGCTCGCCGCCAGCCGGCCGGCTCAGATGTTTTTCGAGGGTCCGCCGATCCTCGCCGTCGAGATCCTCTCGCCATCGGACACGCTGGAGAACATCGTCGAGAAGGTCAAGCTCTACCACGAGTTCGGCGTCCTCGTCTGGGTGGCCGACCCGTACTTCCGCACGATCGCCGTCCACCGCCCCGGCCAGCCGGTCGTGACGTACAACGACCGCCAGGACCTCGTCGGCGACCCCGAGCTTCCGGGCTTCCGCGTCCCCGTCGCCCGGATCTTCGACGGCTCGTAGGGCGTGGGCAGCACGCCGTCTTTTTCCAATTCTTGAAGGCGGCGTGCTGCCCGCGCCCTACGAGGCCAACGCATCCAGCCGCTTCCGGGCCTCGGTGGCGTTCGGGTCGTCGGGGAACTGCTCGATCAGCTCGCGATAGCTGGTCGAGGCGTCGGCGGGCCGGGCGTCGGCCTCGGCGACCTTGCCGGCTTCGAGGAGGGCGGAGGCCTGGAGGGCGGGGGCGTCGTAGGAGAAGGCGACGGCGAGGAACGCCCGCTCGGCCTCGTGGTAGTGCTTCTCGAAGAAGTGGGTCTCGCCGATCATGAACTGGGCGCGGGCGGCCAGCTCGGTGCTGGGGGCGGCGTCGATGGCGGCCTGGTAGGCGGCGCGGGCGTCGTCGAATCGGGGAGCGGCCTGGCTCTGGAGAGCACGGCCGCGGGCATAGTGGACCTCCGCCAACTGCGGGAAGTCGGGCAGTCTGGCCGCGAGGGCATCGGCCTCGGCGAGCACGTCGGACCACTTCTTCAGGGCCACGAGACACTGGATGCGACGCATCCAGGCCGTCGCCCGCCAGGGCTCGGCGTCGGGGCCGGCCTCGGCGGCGAGGGCGGCGAACTCGGGCTCGGCGGCGGTGGGATCATCGGCGTGGAAGGCCGACTCGGCCCGCCAGAAACGGGCCTGATCGCCGAGCGGACCGTCGGGGAAGTCGTCGGCCAGCCGGCCAAAGTGAGCGCGGGCGGACGGCCAGTCGGAGCGGTCGAACGCAATCCGGCCGAGCAGGTAGAGGGCTTCCTGAACCGTCGACGGATCGGCCTTCGCCCCCGCCGCCGCGAGCGGTTCGAGCAGGCTCGCAGCCTCGTCGGGATGGCGGTCGGCATAGGCGAGCTTGGCGAGATCGACGCGGGCGGTCGTGGTGGCGGGGCTGTCGGGGAATGTCGTGAAGAGGGTCTGGAAGGCCGTGTCCGACTCGTCCTTGCGGCCGGCGTCCCGGAGGGCCCAGGCGTATTCGGATTGGACAGCATCGCGCCCCTCGGCACTTTCGGGGCTGGCCTGGAGATAGGCGGCGAAGGCGTCGGCGGCCTCGGCGGGCTTGTCCGAGCGGACGAGCAAGCGGGCACGGGCGAGCTGGGCGCGGGGACCCTGGGGACTGGCGGCGTACTTCTCGGCGGCCTCGGCGTAGGCGGCGAGGGCGGCCTCGTTCTGGCCGGACTTCTCCAGCGACCAGGCCCGCATGTACGCGGCCTCGGGAGCGTACGGGCCGTCGGGGTTCGCGGCGACGGCGTCCGCGAAGGCCCCGGCGGCCTCGGCGGGCTTCTCGATGCCGACCAGAGCCCAACCGAGCCCGGAGCGGGCCTGGGCTGAGAAGTCGGTCGGTTGACCCTCAGCAACCGGTCGAAAGTAGGGCGACGGCGCGCTCGGCCTGGTCCGCCTTGAGGGCTTCCTCGCCGAGTCGGACGCGGAGCCGGACGAGATCCTCGCTCTCGGGCCACTCGCGGGCGAGGCGGTCGAGGGCGGCCTGCGACGCCTCCTCCTGGCCGAGTCGGTGGTAGGCGTCGGCGAGGTAGGCGAGGGCGTGGGGGGCGAGCTCTCCCTTCGGGTTGTCGTCGAGGTAGCTTCTCCAGGGGCTCGATGGACTCGGCGAACTGGCCCGGCTCGAAGCGGGTCTGGCCAAGGGCGTAGTGGGCATTCGCGGCGAAGGGCGCGGCTGGGGCGCGGGCCATCGCGTCGAGGACCTCGGCGGCCTTGTCCCCCTGGTTGGTGGCCTTGTAGGCGAGGCTCAGGTCGTAGCGGGCGGCCTGGGTGAGTTCGGGAGAGAGCCCTTCCGCGTCGAGCAGGGAGCGGAGCAAGGGGATCGCCTCGGCGTCCTGACCGGCGGCGCGGAGGGCGCGGGACTCGATCAGGAGGGCGTTCGGGCGCAGCGGACTGCTCGGATACCGCGTAACCAGTTGCGCGGCAAGGGCGCGGGCGTCGGCAAGGTCTTTCGCTTCGAGGGCCATCCGCGCGGCGGCGAGCAAGGCGCGGTCGGCCCAGGCATCGCGGGGGAAGTCGGCGGCGACCTTCTGGAAGCGGGCCCGCGCCTCGGCCGGGCGGTCGAGTTTCTGGAGGGCCTCGGCGGATCGGAAGAGGAGCATCGGCTTCAAGGGTGATGTCGGCGAACCGCTTCAAGGTCGGCGTCCCAGGTCGCGAGGGCCTGCTCGGGCTGGTCGCGGAGGTCGAACTGCAAGCCGCCGAGGTCATACGCCGCCTGCGACGCCAAGGCCGCCGGGGTGGACGGGTCGGCGGCCAGCGGCTGCGAGCAACGCCTCGGCCTCGTCGGCCCGCTTCAAGGCGATCATCGCCTCGGCCCGTCGCAGACGCGCCTCGGGCACGGCGGCGCCCTGGGGATGGCCTTGCTCGAGGTCCGCGAAGGTGGCGGCGGCCTCCTCGAATCGGCCGGCGTCGGCCTGGGTCTGACCGAGCTGAAGCTGAGCCCGCTCCGACCACGGGGAATTCGCTCGGGCCACCAGCGGTTCCAGTGTGGCGATCGCGGCGTCGGTCTCCCCCTGGGCGGCCAGGACGCGGGCGAGGTAGTAACGGGAGCGGTCGGCGAGCGGGCCGTTCGGGAAGTCGGTCAAAGCCTTCTCGTAAGCCTCGCGGGCGCCGGCGAGGTCGTTCAAGGCGAAACGGACGTCACCCAGGTAGGGCCAGGCGGCGTCGAGGTGAGGATGCTTCGGATAGGCTTGCACGAACGCTTCGAGGTCCCGCCGGGCCGTCTCCAGGTCGCGCATCAGGTAAGCGGCCTCGCCCAGCCGGAACCGCGCCGTGGGGGCGTTCGGGTGCTCGGGCGCCATCTTCAAAAAGGCTTCGAGATGGCGACGGGCCTCGGCGTACTGGAGCAAGAAGAGGCGGGCGCGGGCCAGGCCGTAGAGGGCGTCGGCGGCATCGCGACCGGGCGGGGCGTCGCGAAGGAACTTCTCGTATTCCTCGGCCGCCAGTTCATAGCGCCGCTGGTTGAGCAACGCATTGGCGAAGTTCAGGCCCGGCGGGACCCGACGAGCCCCGGGCATCGTGCTGGCCACGCGATCGGGGGCCTCCTGGCCTCGCGTCCCGGTCGCGACGACCAGGCCAAGGACAATCAGGGTCCAGAGACGGGGCCGGGTCGTTGCGGGTCGGGCGCGTCGCACGGGTCCGTTTCCTCCTTGCGGGACGTCGGCCGGCGATCCAACGATCCAGGTCCGATCTTCCAGCCCCAAACCGTTATAACTCCCCGCTGCAATCCCACTCAAGTCCGACAACCTCCATCGTCCACCGCCCCCCCTGTTCTCCAGCCGATTGGAACCGGTCCCGGCGAAATAAGAAGAAGGCGCAAAGTTTGCACGGGGGGCCTCCGTCTCGCAGTTCCGAAGGGCCTTGACTGGTTCCTGAATCCTGGCTTATCGGCCCAATTGGCACATTTTGTGAAAAACCCCCAGACAACGCATTTGGTGATCTTGTATAATGGGCGGACCCCGGCCGGGGACGGAGCGGTTCCGATCCCGTGGCCGACGGTTGTTCCCCGTCCCGCAGTTCCCCAGAACCGGAGGTGACACCGATGACGCGACGAATGATGGGGCTCATGGCCGCTCTGGTTTTCGGCCTGACCACGATGACCGCTCACGCCCAGAATGCCCAGACTCCGGGCAAGAGCACGCCGCAGGTCCCGGGCAAGGCCATGCCGCAGGCCGGCGCAGGCTCCCCAGGTCCCGGGCAAGGCCATGCCGCAGGCCGGCCCTGCCGGTCAAGTGCCGGGTGTTCCGGGTAAGAGCACGCCGCAAGCCGGCGCGGCCCCGCAGGTGCCGGGCAAGGCCATGCCGCAAGCCGGCAGGCCCCGCAGGTGCCGGGCAAGGCCATGCCGCAAGCCGGCGCCGCCGGTCAGATTCCGGGCAAGGCCATGCCGCAGGCCACCATGACGCCTCAGGCCGCCACCCAGGTGCCGGGCAAGAGCACGCCGCAGGTGCCGGGCAAGGCCATGCCGCAAGCCGGCGCCGCCGGTCAGATTCCGGGCAAGGCCATGCCGCAAGCCGGCGCCGCCGGTCAGATTCCGGGCAAGGCCATGCCGCAAGCCGGCGCCGCCGGTCAGGTTCCGGGCAAGGCCGCGCCGCAGTATTGATGACGACAACGACCGCGAACCGGGAGCCACGCGGCGACGGACGTGGCGCCCGGCTCGATCCGGCTCCCCACAACTCCCCTCGCAACGACTCCCCGGTTCACCGGCTCGGGGAGTTTTTCGTGCGCCGAAACCTTTTGGGTACCAGAAAGTTCGGGCTGGTGTCGTGAGCCGTGTCGCCCCATCCCGGGCGGTTTTGCCCCTGGCAGTCGGTGGCTCGATGGGGTAAGCTGACATTCAAGGAGGCCGACGGGCCAGGACTGTGAGAACGCCTGCTTCGAGGCGGCTTGCATTCCCTTTCCTCGCCGAGAGGCACCCGGGACGCCGCGCCTCGATCCGTCCATGCGCCCGACCGGACCCTTCGACGTCCCGGTCCGGTTCCGGGGTCCATGTTTCTCGGCGTCCGCATCCGTCCGACCAGCTCGTCTCGGGCCTAGCGACCCGGCCGAGGGTCGGGAACCCCTCCGCCCCCCGAAGGGTTGGGCGGTCCCTGCCACACGAAGGAGAAGACACGCATTATGAGGATTTACGTCGGGAATCTGGATTACGGCCTCACCTCCGACGAGTTGCGCGAGCTGTTCGAGCCGTTCGGCGAGGTGGCCTGGGCCGAGGTCCAAATCCGTGCGCGCACGGGCCGCTCCCGCGGCTTCGGCCTGGTCGAGATGCCCAATGACCACGAGGCCGAGGCCGCCATCGCCGCCCTGAACGGCCGCGAACACCTCGACCGCGCCCTGACGGTCAACGAGTCCCGACCGCGCCGGACGGTGCGCGACCTCTACGCCGGCAGCGGCTGGTTCGGCGGGCGTTGACCTGACCGGAACGCAGCCAGCGGCCCGGAGGGCCGGGGTCGTCGCGCCGAGTCAGGGGGGGACGGGCCGGGACAGCCGCCGTCGATCGCGGGCCATCCTCGACCCTCTCGGCACGATCCCGGCCGAGCCGAGCCGGTTCGATCCGACCTGCCCTCCGGCGCTCCGCCCCATTCTCGACGGATCTTCCAGGCATTTCTTCCCCCGGCGGGTCAACTCCCTCTTCTCGCTTCCCGGAAACCCGTCCTCCGATGAACAAGGCCGATCGCGAGCGCAACCTCGCCGTCTTCATCGACCTGGAGAACCTCGCCATGGGGTTCAGCAACCAGCGTCGCACGTCGAAATTCGAGATCCAGAAGGTCCTCGAACGGCTGGTCGAGAAGGGCAAGCTCATCGTCAAGAAGGCCTATTCCGACTGGGGCCGCTACCAGGCCTACACCGCCCCTTTCCATGAAGCCGGCATCGAGCTGATCGAGATCCCCAAGCGGAGCCAGACCGGCAAGAACTCGGCCGATATCCGCCTGGTCGTCGATGCGATGGACCTCGCCTGGAGCAAGCCGCACGTCGATACCTTCGTGATCGTCTCCGGTGACAGCGACTTCTCCCCCCTCGTCTCCAAGCTCAAGGAGAACGGCAAGCACGTCATCGGCCTGGGCATGAAGGGCTCGACCTCCGACCTGCTCCGCGATAACTGCGACGAGTTCATCTATTACGAGGACCTCGAACGCCAGGAGGCCGACGAGAAGGAGATCGTCACCTCGCTCGACGCCTCCCTGCCCGAGCTTCCCGAGCGCAAGCGCGAGGCGTTCGCCCTGCTGATTGACGCCTGCAACGCCCTGCGTCGCGAGAATCATGAAATCCTGTATGCTTCCATGATCAAGGAGACGATGAAGCGCAAGAAGCCCTCCTTTGACGAGAGCTACTACGGCTACAAGAGCTTCACCCACCTCCTCGAAGATGCGGACAACCACGCTCTGGTGGACATCGAGCAGAATCCCAAGAGCGGGACTTACGTCGTAACCGGCTTCGGCAAGGACCGCGACGGGTCGCGTCCGGCCGACCGCGAGCCGATCCGCAGTCCGACGGCCCGGCCCCGCCGTCGCCGGACCCGCCGCGATTAATCGCCTCCGCCGCCCTTCGGCGCGCCATCTGCCTTGAGGTCTTCCGGACGTCCGCCCGGGATCATCCCTCGCAAGATGGAGAGGACCGCCATGGCGCAGCCGACCGAACCTGTCGCGCCCGGTGCGAATCCGGGGCCGCAATCCCCCTTCGGAGCCGACAACCCGCTGCCGCCGCCGAAGCGGCAACTCCCCCCGCCCGACGAGCCCCGCATCGGCTGGGTCGGGCCGCTCGCCGTGGGCGTCGTCGTGCTCGGCGCCGGCCTGCTCGGCGCGGCCTGGTACTTCCACGTCTGGCCATTCGCAACCGACCACCCGAACGCCCCTCCCGGCGCCCGGCCGTGGCCGACGGTGAACAGCCCGAGCCTCCGGTCCCGCCACCCTCGCCCGCGCCGGTCGGCGGCGATCGTGTCAGCCGCAAGGACCTCGACGCCCTCGCGAAGCGTCTCGACCAGATGCAAACACGCCTCGCTGATCAGTCGCCGAACGACCTCCAGCCGATCCGCTCCCAGCTCGACACCCTGGCGCCCTTGCCCGGCGAGGTCCAGACCCTGACGACCAAGGTCGCCGACGTGGACCGCCGTCTGGCCGCCGCTGAGAAGACGATCGCGTCGCTCCGCGGCAAGCTGGGAACGGCCCGGAAGGAGGAGCAGGGCCTCGCCGGACAGGAGTTCGAGACGACCCTCGACCGCGCCATCGCCGACTTCCACGAGGGCCGTTACCGCGAGGCTCGCCAGCTCTTCGACGACCTCCGCTCCTCCCACCCCGACGACGCCCGCGTCTGGTACTACTCCGCCCTCACCACCGGCCTCACCAGTGGCGCCTGGGACACGACCGCCGAACGCTACGCCCGTGAAGGCATGGACCGCGAACGCGCCGGTCAGCCCGGAAAGGCCAAGATCGACGCGGCCCTCGCCGGCCTGACCACCGACACCGGCAAGGACTGGATCGAAGCCTTTCGGCGAAGAGCGGCGTCCTCGCAGTAGGGATGGAGGTTCGGAGCCCGCGGAGGGCCGATTCACCACGAAGGCACAAAGGTCACGAAGGTTGCCCAAACGGATTCAGAGAGCGACCACCTCGGCTGGGAACTTCCTTTGTGCACCCTTGGCGTCCTTTGTGCCTCTATGGTGAATCCGACCCCCGCTACCCTCTGGCCAGCCGCCGTCAGCCGTCCGGGTCGTCCAGCAACTCCCGGAGCCGATCGCCCAGCGGCGCGGGCAGCCGGTCGGGCCAACTCGCATCGATCAGGCCGACGTCGATCAGGTCGAGGATGTGGACCTGATCCTTCCGACGGAACGACGTCAGCTTCATCCGGACGAGGGCCTCCAGGCTCAGGACGCGGAAGGCGGCCGTCCGCTCCGACTCGTCCACATCCGGGGCCGGCCAGGCGTACTCGGGCCGGACCTTCTCGCCAGCGAAGACGACGTGGACGGCGTCTCGGTCCCTGGCGCCGGGGCCGTCGAGGAACATGGCGATTTCGGAGCTGTGGCGGTAAACGAACCCCGCCGTTTCTCGACCGGTTCCGACCGCGGTCCTCGGCTGGATCAACAGCCGCTCGTGCCTTCAGCACCCGGACACCGCGGACGGTGTCCGGGGCCGCCCCGCCGCCGCAGGGCGATCAGGGCGCCGCCGGTCGCCAGCAGCAGCCAGGAGCCCGGCTCGGGGACCGGCGCGAAGCGGAGGATGATGTCGCCGTCCTGGGCGCCCTGGCCGACGAACGTGTCGAACTTGCCGGCGGCGTAGTCGCCGTTGAGGAGCTTGCCGAAGTTGGTCCGGCCCGCGTTCTGCGAGGCCGCGGCCACGTCGATGATATCCCAGGTGTGGCCCATCTGCCAGAAGGGGTCAGAGGCGTCGGGGGCCGTGGCCGAGTCGGTGAAGAGGAGCGAGAGCACCGAGGCCGGGTCCAGGGCCAGCGTGCCGCCGACGAGGCTGATCACGCTGAAGTTCACGCCCGGGTTGGCCGTGCTGTTGGCCCCCAGTTCCCAGGCGTAGTTGCCGCCCGCCGCGATGGTCAGGCCGCCGGCGCCGACCAGCTCGCCGGGACTTCCGCCCGGCTGACCCGGCCGGATGCCGGTGAACTTGTCATTCCCGCCGTCCCGGACGTCGATCTTCCCCTCGATCTTGCCGTTGCCCCGGAGCGTACCGCCCTGGAGGATCGTCACGTCGCCACTGCCCGTCCCCGAGCCCTTGCGGTCGTTGTTCACGACCAGGATGCCGCCGGAGATCAAGGTCCCGTCGAGGTAGGTGTTGTTGTTGGTGAGGGTCAGCATCCCGTCCCCCTGCTTGACCACCTCCAGATGATTCGAGATGACGCCGTCGAAGACCGAGGCGGCGTTCATGGCGATATCGACCCGGAAGAAAGGGGAGCCCCCGCCGGAGTTCGTCACGGAGGTGTCCTTGGTCCCGGCGAGGGCGTGGACGGTCGAGCTGAAGCCGTTCAGGTCGAAGGTGCCCTTGTTCTGGAGCCCCAGGCTCGACAGGTCGTGCAGGGCATTGAAGTCGCCGATGCGCAGGGTACCGTCCTGGACCGTGGTCGAGCCCCGGTAATCGGTCCGGCCGCTGAGGGTCAGGGTGTTGGCACCGCCCTTGACGAACCGGAGGTTGCCGAGGATCGCCCCTCCGAAGTCGTCGTTGTTCGGGTTGGCCACGGTGAAGGTCCGGTCGTCCCCGTCGTTGTTGATCACGACGCCGGAGCCGGTCAGCCGGGCGACCTCCTGGTTGAACCCGTTCCCGTTGGCCGAGCCGCCGAGGTCCAGGGTCGCGGGCACGTCCGGCCCCGAGAGATCCAGGGTGGTCGTGGGGGGCAGGGCGTTGTTGATCCCCAGGACAATGGTCGCGCCTCCGAAGATGGAAGTGGAACCGCCGTAGGTGTTCATGCTGGTCAGGGTGAGGGCGCCCGTCCCGGCCTTGACCAGCTCGCCCGGCCCGCTGATGACACCGCCGAAGGTCGAGGCGTTCCCCGTGGCGGTGGTCAGCCGCGTCACGTTGCCCTTTAGGATCACGCGGCCCGCCCCCGAGAGGGTCCCGATGGTCGGCCGGACGCCCGCGGCCAGGTCGAGCGTGGCCCCGGTGGCGACCCGGACGTCGGTGTTCGGCAGCCCGTTGTTGTGGTCGATCAGGAGCGTCCCCGACTGCACGTCGGTCGTGCCCAGGTAGGTGCTGCGGGCCTGCAGGACGAGCGTCCCGCCGCCGAGCTTGACCAGCCCCCCGGCGCCGCTGAGGCCGCCGCTGAGGGTCAGGCCCGCGGCGGCGTTGTCGACCACCGAGATGCTGATGTTGCCGCTGCCCAGGATGTCGATTGGGGTCGAGATGACGTGGGAGCCGTTGCCGTTGGCGTTGGTGACGGAGATGTTCCGGATCGCCAGGAGGCGATTCATCCCGTCGGAGGTGAGGGTGTAGGCGTTGGCGTTGTCGATCCGGAGGGTGCCCAGGGCGGTGTCCTGGTCGAGGGTGACCGTCCGGGCGGCCGTGATCTTGGCCCCGAGGGTGGCGGTGGCGGAGGCCCCGTCGGGGACCATCTGGGGATTCCAGTTCGCCGGCACGGACCACTTGCCGTCGGCGTCGATGTTCCACTCCTGGGCCGTCGCGGTCGACGGGGCCCGGGACAGGCCGATCAGGCCGGCGACGACGATGAGGACGGCGGGCGACTTCCGCATGACGATCCCTCCCCTCTCCGGCCGGTTGCGGGCCGGCCACCCGTGCGAGCGGCGCGGTCGTCGGGGGCGCAGCCAATCATTTCATCACAATCGTAATATAGAGAGCCCATACAAACCTCTTCAATAAAAATCCGCAGAAATTTACGGCCTCCGCGACGACCGGCCGGCCTCCGTCGGGGCCGGGGCGGACGCCCGACGGCCGTCGCGCCGCGGCGGGGACCGGGGCCCCGGAGGGGCACCGTCAAATCAATTATATAATATTGGTAATATATTTTTAATGGCACTAAATTTGCCAGTGCCACCCTGCCGGCGGGGTGTCCGGGGCGGGCTTATCGCGAGTCGGCCGGGGCGAGGACCGTGCGCCAGTAGGCGGGCACGGCGTCCAAGGCGGACCGGTAGGTGGCCTCCAGCGGCACGGGGACGTAGGCGTCGGCCGTGAGGAACAGGAGCATCTCGGGCTGCGGCTCGCCGACGGCGACCGGCTCCAGGAAGACCTCCGGGCCGGGGTCGGCCAGGTAGGCGACGCAGGCCAGCGGCTCATCCGCCGGCAGGGCGAAATCCCCCTCGCGGCCCTCCTTCCAGATCACCCGGTGCAGGCCGTGGGGATCGCGCGGGCCGGGCGGGAACAGGTCCACGATCAACAGGTGAATCCCCGCCTGCATCGCCTCGCGCGCCTTGCGCACGAACGACGACAGCGCGGCCCCGCTGCCTCTGTTCCCCGGCGAGACCAGCTCGACCCTGGCCACGACCTCGTGGCCGCTGGTGTGGCGGACCACCACCGCCTTGGCCCGCCGGGTGTAGAGGTCGTCCTCGGTCCGGGCATGGTAGCGGACCTTCGGCGGCTGGGTCGCCAGGCCGACGACCCCCTCCGTCGCCGATTCCGCCAACGGCGCGGGCGGCCGGGTGCCGGCACCTCCAGCGCCAGGACATCCGGCCCCATCTCTCCGGCAATTTGCTCCGCCAGCGCATAGTATCCGGGTGGCAGCAGGTCCCGCTTGATCTCCGAGATTCATTCGTGGTGGAAGTCGTGAAAGATTCCCGCCGTGACTCGCGTCCAGTCGTGGATCGGCATGCGACGTCCCCCCGCGCGGCCGTATGGGCCCCACGCCTCGCATTATACCCGAACCGCGCGAGTCGGGATGGCTGGGGTCGTCCTCGACCCCCATCCCTCCGGAGTGGTGTCGGGAGCCGGACTGGAGTCGAGGACGACCCCAGCCACCCGTCGAGTCGGAAGGACAACCGCCTCAGCTCACCGCCTTCTTCACGAGCGCGGCGATCCTCGCCTCTTCGGCGGCGGTCCACTCCTTCAGCGCGAAGGCGGTCGGCCACATGGCGCCTTCATCGAGGTTCGCCTCGTGCAGGAAGCCGAACGTCGCGTACCTCGATTTGAACTTCTGCGCACTTTGGAAGAAGCAGACGACCTTGCCGTCCCTGGCATACGCGGGCATCCCGTACCAGAGCCTCGGCGAGAGGGCCGGGGCGCCGGCCCTGATGAGCGCATGGAGCCGCTCGGCCAGGACGCGATCCGGTCCCGGCATCGCGGCGATCGTCGCGAGCACGGCGCTTTCGCCATCGGCCTTGTCCGCGGGCGGGCCGGAGCGCGGCGCGGCCACCTTCTTCGCGGCCTGCCTGGTGGTGCCCCCGGCGGACTCCCGAGTGCCCTTCGCGTGGGCCTGTTGGCCCGGAGCTTCCTTCTCCGACATCGGCGTCTCCTGTCCAAAAGCCTCCCGCCGCCTAAACCCGTTTGTCGGCGTCCGGATCGTCGCAGGGAAGCATGACTGTCCAGACGTACAATCCCGGCCGACGCGACAAGTATCTTGGATCGGGAGGGGCTCTTCAAGAGGATTCCAGGATGAGACGATGCCCCGCGGGGCGGCCGACGGGGCGCGGCGGAGAACGAGCCGTTCCCGATCTGCCGCTCAAATTCCCGTTATGGCACTTGACCGGCCGGTTTTGGCGGCGACAATGAGTCAATCCTGGCCAGGGAGACGCCGAACGTCTCCCCAACGCCCAGGACCGCGGGCGATGTCCGGCCCGCATCGCGTGGAAAGGTCATGCAATCGACGACGACGCCACCGGAGGCCCCAGCCATGGCGACCAGCGAAGCGCGCATCCTGGCCAATCGGGAGAACGCCAGGAAAAGTACCGGACCCCGGACCGAAGCGGGTAAGGCGCGGTCGCGGCGCAATGCCCTCAGGCACGGCCTGGCCGGCGAGGGGGCGGTGATGTTGCCGGAGGACGAGGCCCGGCTCCAGCAGCGGACCGAGTCGTGGAGCGAATGCCTCGGCGCCCGCGACGACCTGGAGGCGTACCTCATCAGCCGGGCGGCGTTCCACTCGGTCAAGCTCGACCGCGCCGCCCGCGTCGATGCGGCCCGCGTCGTGGAGAACGTCCGCCAGGCCGAACGCGACTTCCAACCCGAGCGGATCGAGCAGGTCGCGCGGCTCGCCTCGGCCATGCGCCTGCTGCACCGCCTCGCGCTAACGCTGGAACACCGCGGCTGGCTCAACCGCGACGAGTTGCAGGACCTCGGCGCCCTGCTCGCCCCGTTCGAGCCCGGTGACCCGCGGCCCGTCGAGCTGGCGTTCTTCGGCCGCGAGGCCCTGCCGCCGCCCTCGGCCGACGAGCCGGCGCCTTCGACCCTGCCGCCCGAATTACTTGCCCTCCACCCGGCCCCGCCCCCGCCGCCCGAGTCGGAGACCGACCGCGCCCGCCGCGAGGCCGCGCGGGCCGCATTGGCGACGTGGATCGCCATGCGTCGGCAGCGGCTCGACGAGCAGCGTACGCGCCTCCTGGCCGAGATCGAAACGCCCGAGGCGCTGGCCGAGGCCCGTGAACGCGCCGCCTTCGACGACTCTGACCGGGGCACCCTCCTTCGCCGCTACGAGACGGCCGGCGAACTGGGCCTCTTCCGCATCCTCAACTACCTCGAACGCCGCCAGCGCCTCGGCGATCCCGAGCCCGTCGCCATCCCGCCCGACGCGCCCGCGTGGGGCCCCCCAGCCGCCCCCTCCTCCCGTCGTGAGAGGGAAACCGAACCGAAGCCCCCGATCCCCTCGTTCCTCCAGGGCTCAGGCCGGCGCGAGGTTCCCGACGCTGCCCCCCCGGCCTGGCCCGGCCCCGCGGCGGAGGCCCCCCAGGAGGCCCCGGGCGAATACCCCGAGCCCGGCCCCCAAGCCGCGCCGGGTTCCCTCGCGGCCAGCCCGCCTCATGTCAATCTGGGTAACTCTGACAAGATGTGCGGATTTCTGAACGAACCCAACGCCCCCCCTCCGCCGGTCGAGAACCGTGCGGACGTCGCGTCCGTCCCGGCGGCCGAGGCCGCTTCCGACGGCGGGGCGGTCGTCGTGGTGGAGGGCGCAAACGTCAAACAGGAGACGATTTGCAGCATCGCGAGCGAGCCATTGCCGGGCGCGTGGCCGAGGTCGTTTTCGACTTCGACCCCAGTCACCCGACCGTTTGCACCGCCAGCGAGTTCAGCATCTGCTTCACCAGGACGCTCGCTGACTATTCTTCGTCTCCCGTCCCGGCTTGCTCCTCATGGAGAATGACCGCTCCCGGATGTCGCCTTGTGAACATCTGGTCGGCAAGCCTCCTCACCTCTGCCAGCCGCTCCTGCTCGGATTCATCCTCGTGGGGCTCCAGGAAGACAGAGACGATGGCGCGCTTCTCGTCTTCTCGAGTCTCACCTTCCCATTGGCCCGGCCTGTATGCCACCGCCCCCCTAACCCTCAGTCCTTTATGGATTCGGCCCCGCGTGACCTTGGCCTTCCACGTGTTTGACTTCTGCTGGCGAATGTACGTGACACGATAGGCTCTCCGCGAGCCGGGGGCGCCCTCGTGTTCGTCGGCTGCCGCCGCCTCTTCCAAGTCCTGCTCCTGCACCTCGATGGCAACCGTTCCCTGCGAATCGAGCGTCGTCCGTACCAGATAGACCTGGTCTCCATACACGCCGAATGGACCTCGATTCTCGATGAGCTCTCCACGTACCATCCTCGGGCCGTAGAGAAATGCCACCTGATCGCCGACCTGGAATCGGAAATGCTTCTTGGCTACTCCCATCTTGCTGTTCTCATGCGGGCCACGGTGGCTTGCCTTTCAGGCTCCGAAGGTATCTCCACATGACCCGATCGAAGGTCCGTGCCAGTTTATCGCAAACGCCACGCCACTGTCGGACTCGTTTGAGGGTCAGGTTGGGTGACCCGCCAGGACTCACTTTATTGAAGTCCTGGTGGGCGATGGCGTTTCGCCAATCGATCAGTTCCTGGAGCTTCCCTTGGGACGCTCCGCCATCTTGCAGAAGAGTATTGACCTCTTTCCAGAAACCGATACCGAACCATCCGAAGTCGGAACCCACGCTGGATGGTTGAGCGTTCTTGCTCTCCAATTGACGTCCGAGCATGAATCGGTCCCGGACGATCTGGGTGAGCAGGGGGGGTGGCTGAACAATGTCCACGATGACGGTCACGCTCTCGGTATGCAGGTCCCGGCAGAATCCTTGGAACTGCGAGGCGACCATCACTGCATAGGCTTGATTCACCTGCTGGGTGGCATACCGCCTGCCGGGACCTGTGCCGCCGATGGACGCATGGGCGTTCTTGATTTCGTCAAGGGCCTGGGCACGGACTGACCTCCAGGTGAGGAGGGCCTTCGATGGCATTTATCATTCCCGATCCAATCCGATAGCCTTGACCCATTTCACTCTATCACCCGGCCCGTGAGACGGGAAGATTTGCGCATTGCGAAGGGCCGGTTTCTCGGACGGGAGACAGGGGTCGTCTTCGACCCCAGTCCCTCCGGCGTTGTGTTCGGGGCCGGACGGGGGTCGAAGATGACCCCTGCAGCCCGTCGGGAAGGACGGGATCGCGGCCTTGCGGAGATGTGCCCCTTAGCGTCCTTTGTGGTGAACACCAACCCCCGCTACCCCCTGGCCACCGCCGCTACTCCCCCTCATGATGCAGAAGACCCAAAACCCAACCCCGAGGACTGGCCATGTCCCTGCTCGCCGCCTTCGTCTCGCTCCTGCTCGCCGGGGTCAACGACCCGCCCCCGTCGCTCTTCGTCGAGGGCTACACGGACCAGGTCAGCTACGCCCCCGGCGAGACGGTCGCCTTCCACGTCTCCACCAGCGCCCCGACCTTCGCCCTCGAAGTCGCCCGGCTGGGCGCCGAGCGCAAGGTCGTTTACCAGAAGTCCGACCTGACCGGCTCCGCGCAGCCAATCCCTGACGACGCCTCCTCCCACGGCTGCCGCTGGCCCGTCTCGCACGAACTGACGATCCCCGACGACTGGCCCTCCGGCTACTACGCCGTCCGCCTGAGCGTCTCCGACCGCGGCGGCGAGTTCACCCACCGCAACCGCCGGTCGGCCGAGGGGGATTGCTTCTTCGTCGTCCGCCCGAAAGAGCCCGGGCGCGACGCCACGATCCTCCTCCAGCTCGCGACCAACACCTACAACGCCTACAACAACTGGGGTGGCTACAGCCTCTACGCCTACCACGCCCGCGACAAGGTCCAGGGCCGTCGCGTCTCCTTCGACCGGCCGCCGGCCAGCCAGTTCGCCAACTGGGAGCTGCCGTTCGTCCAGTGGGCCGAACGCAACGGGTTTAAGATCGATTACGCGGTCAACTCCGACCTGGAGTTCCACCCCGAGATCCTCAAGCCTTACAAGCTCGTCCTGAGCGTCGGCCACGACGAGTACTGGTCGGCCCCGATGCGCGACCACCTCGAACGCTTCATCGCCGACGGCGGCAACGTCGCCTTCCTCAGCGGCAACACCTGCTGCTGGCAGGTCCGTTCCGAGGAGGGTGGACGCGCCCTCACCTGCTGGAAACAGGCCTTCGAGGACGACCCGCTCTACCAGGGCGAAGACACCGTCGTCCCCTTGCTCAGCACGCTCTGGAGCCATCACCTCGTCCAGCGGCCGGAGAACCGGCTGACGGGCGTCGGCTTCCTCTGGGGCGGCTACCACCGGAGCCACGGCCAGTTCATGGACGGCTCCGGCGCCTTCACCGTCCACCGGCCCGATCACTGGCTCTTCGAAGGCACCGACCTGAAGCGCGGCGATGACTTCGGCGGCAAGCAGACGGTCGTCGGCTACGAGTGCGACGGCTGCGAGATGACCGACGGCCCCGACGGCCGCCCCGTCCCGACGCACCGCGACGGCACGCCCGAGAGCTTCGTCATCCTCGCCACCGCCCCGGCCCGCTGGCACCCCGACGACTCCGAGTGGTACTCCCGCTGGGAAAAGGGCCGCACCGGCGCGGCGGTCGTCGGCACCTATTCGCGGCCGGGGGGCGGCACGGTTGTCACGGTCGGCACGACCGACTGGGCCCACGGCCTCCGCGGCGGCGAACCGGCCGTCGAGCGGATCACCCGCAACATCCTCGACCGTCTCGGCCACTGAACCCGGATTGGCTCGACACGACCTTGCGTGATCGGATCATTGTTGATACAGATGGGCGACTTCCGCGCAGGCACCTCGGATTCGACCAGGACGGTCCGTCTCTCGTCTCGGCTGGTCCCGCCGCTGGTGGGCCGGTCTGTCCCGAGGAGGCCTGGCATGGGGCTGCTGAGGCTCAGGCGACTCGCGCGCAAAGTTCGCGGCTACCGACCCGAGGCCGTGACCCTGGAGGATCGGCGATTGCCCTCCGTCGGGGGGTTTACCGCCACCATCGAGCCGACGGTCCTGGCTCCGCCCAGTGGTCGCTTCGTGCCCGTGACCCTCAAGGGGACCGTCCGGCAGACGATCGTCTATGATCTGCCCGCCCACACGACCGAGCCTCCGGCGCCGGCGTTGCGAGCCAAGATCGACGCCCGCAACGAGGACCAGCCACCGCCCACGGTCGCATCAATCCGGGTCATCGATGACTTCCGGCTCATCCAGCCGCTCGACTTCGCGGCCTTGCATCTGACCGGCGAGCGATCCGTCTTCTCCCCGGCGACCAAGAGGAACGCGAATGCCTACGTTGCCCTGATCCGGGACTTCAGCTTCACCAAGCCCGTTTATCTCCGGGCCGCGACGCTCGTGACCCACCCCATCAACCGCCACTACTACGTGACCGTGGCGGTCTCCGACAATGAGGGTTCCGCCGGCAAGACCTTGCCGGTCCTGGTGCCCTCGCCCGCCTCTCCCGACTACCCCTTGCCGCGCGGGCCGTTCGCCCTTGCCGGCGGCCGCGTGGCCAGGAACGGCCGCCGGTAGGCTGCGGCCAGCTTCGCTTTCGAGAAGGCTACACGAGCACACCCGCGATCGGCTGCCCGTGGGGCACGACGGTCAGAGGGCGACCGAGCTGGTCGTGAAGCATCAGGTCGGCGGGGATGCCGAGACACTGGTAGATCGTCGCGATGATCTCGGCGGGTGTGACCGGGTCGCTCTGCGGCCGGCCGCCGATCTTGTCGCTGGCGCCGTGGACGTGGCCGGGTCTGATGCCGCCGCCAGCGAGGAAGAGGCTGTAGCCGAAGTTCCAGTGGTCGCGACCGGCGGCGGCGTTGACCTTCGGGCTCCGGCCGAACTCGCCCATCACGACCACCAACGTCCGCTCCAGCAAGCCGCGACCCCGGAGGTCGTCGAGCAGGCTGGAAACCGCGGCGTCGAGCTGGGGCAGGAGCGTGTCCTTGAGCTTGACGAAGTTCTGGCCGTGGGTGTCCCACGTCGCATTCGCATCGGGCGCCCAGGAGATGCTGGCGACGCGCACGCCGGCCTCGATCAGTCGCCTGGCCAGCAGAACGCTCTGGCCGTAGATGTTGCGGCCGTAGCGGTCGCGGGTCCGCGGGTCCTCGCGGTCGATCCGGAAGGCGTCTCGGGAGGCGGGCGAGGTCAGCAGGTCGAAGGCGCGGGTCTGGAAGCGGTCGAGGTCGCGGAGGCGGCTGGATCGCTCGACCACGTCGGAGAGGCCGTCGAGATGGGGGACCAGCTCCCGACGCTCGCGCAGACGGCCGAGTCCGACGCCCGGTGGTGGCGCCAGTTCGGGCATTTCGAAGTCGGCTGCGTTCGGGTCCTTGAGGACGAACAGGGGGTCATACGACCTCCCCAGCCAGCCCCCGAAGAACCCCGGCTGCGGCGGCCCGCCGGCCCCTTCGGCGGTGATGTACGGCATCGAGACGAACGGCGGCACGACCGCCCGCGGCGGCCTCTGCATCCCGACGACCGAGCCGATTGCCGGGTAATCGTTCGGCCCGGCGCCGATGGCCACGGTGGCGTCGCCCCGGTCGTGGCCGGTCAGGCTCGTATAGACGGCCGCCGCGTGGGCGTTGTTGACGCTGTGGTGGGCCGATCGGATCAAGGTTCCCCGGTGAACCTGCTTCGCGAACTGGGGCAGATGCTCGCAAACCGGCACTCCCGGCAGCGTCGACGCAATCGGCTTGAACTCACCCCGGATCTCCGCCGGGGCGTCCGGCTTCATGTCCCACAGATCCAGGTGGCTGGGGCCGCCGTCGAGAAAGATGATGATGCAGGCGTCGGCCGTCGGCGTCAGCGACGCCGTGCCAGCGGGGAGTGACCTCCTCCGCTCGTCAGCCTTCAGCAAGGCCGGCAGGCCGAGCCCCAGGGCCAGACTTCCACCGACCTGGATCATCTCGCGCCGCGTGATCACCCGCGGCCCGCGGCAAGGCGTCGGTGGTGGGATCGGCACGACCGTCCTCCTCGCGATTTCGAGTGATGTTCAACAAACCTTAACCTTACCACGATGGCCGGTCGGAGGGAACCCGCCGTCGCGTCTCGGAGGCAGCCAGGTCATCGCCACAATCCGGGCAAGACCCCTTCGCACCAGCGTGCCAGGCCGAGCAATTCCGCCTCCCGACCCGGCTTGCCGATGATCTGCACGGCCAGCGGCAAGCCTTCGGGCGCGAGCGCGACGGGGATCGAGACGGTGGGCAGGCCCGTGTAGCTCCAGGGGGAATTGAAGACGGGATCGCCGGTCGTCGATCGGTCGGGCGCGGGGCCGACGGTCGCCGGGGTAATCAGGGCATCGACCCCATCGAAGCTGGCGAGCATCGAACGCTTCAGGCGCTCCTGGTGGTCGCGGGCGTAGAGGTAGGTCGTGGCGCGATAGGCGTTCCCCTCGTCGATCAAGGCGCTGATGCGATCGGGGTAGTCCTCGGGGCAGATGTTGGCGCGGGCCTCGTGGAGAAAGGCGGCCTCAGAGGACATAATCACGCGATGCTGGATCGAGACGGCGTCGAAGCCCTCGGGCAACGGGGCCTCGGCGACCGTCGCGCCGGCCCCGGCAAACGCCGCCAGCGCCGACTCCAGGGCGTCGAGTGCCGACGGCTCCGCCTTCGAGCGGAAGATCCCGCCGAGCCGTCCGAGTCGCGGCGGGCGGTCGGCGACCGCGGCGGCTGGGTCGTCCGGGCGGAGCGCTTGCCAGAGGAGGGCCAGGTCGGCGGCCGTGCGAGCGATCGGGCCGGGGTGGTCGAGGCACGGCGAGAGCGGCAGGACCCCCGCGACCTCCAGCCGGCCGAAGCTCGGCTTGAGGCCCGAAACCCCGCAGAAGCTCGCCGGCCGTGTGATCGAGCCGCCAGTCTGCGACCCTAACGCCCCCAGGCACATCCCGCAGGCCACCGCCGCCGCCGAGCCGCTCGACGACCCGCCAGGCGTGCGGTCGGGGTCCCACGGGTTCGTGGTCGGCGGCGGGTCGATCCAGGCATAAGGGGTCGTTACCGTCTTGCCCAGGATCACCGCGCCCGCCTCGCGAAGGCGAGTGACGATCGGCGCGTCCTCGTCGGCCATGCGGTCAGCCCACAACTCCGACCCGGCGGCCGTCGGGAGCCCGGCCACGTCGATGATGTCCTTGATCCCCACAGAAACGCCGTGCAAGGAGCCCCGCCACCGACCGGCGGCGAGGTCGGCGTCTCGGTCGCGAGCCTGGGCCATCGCCCGTTCGCGATCGACGACGACCCACGCCCGCACGGTCGCCTCACGGGCATCGATCCGCTCCAGGCAGGATTGCAACGCCTCGACGCAGCTCCGACGGCCCGCGCGGAGGTCGTCGATCAAGGCGGCGATCGTCGTCTGCGGCTCGGGTCGGGTCGGCATCGCGGGTCCTCAATTGGGCAGAAGTGGACTCAAGATCCGGTCGGGTCGGACGAAGACCAGAATAACAGCCCTTCTCTACCGAAACAGCCTGCGAACCCTCCAAGCGGTCACACTCCAATGACCCATGACCCATCGCCCGAGCGTCATCGAGGTAAGTCATGCTCTTGCACTATCAGATGGAACTTGGCCTGGGCCGCCGCCGCGGCCGCGTCGTTCGCCGCTTCGGCGGGCCGCGGGCCTGGATCTTGGGGCTCATCGACCTGGCGCTGGGCCTCGTCTTCGGCCTGATCGGTCTGACTCTCCGGCTGGTCGCATTGGCCCTGCAATTCTCCTGGCGATTGGCGGTCGGCTGCCTGACAATGGCGGTCGCCCTGCTCCTCCTGCCGCTCCGCCTGGCCCGACGGCTTGGTTGTCGTCGCCGGACTCGGTCTCCGGCCCCGATCGGCCGTCCGGTCAAGTCGGCCTGGTCGGCGCTCGACGAGTTCTGACCTGGCCGTCGCCCCGGGCGGCGATCCCCCAGCCCCACCAGGAGCCGCCCGCACATGAACGACCTCTGGACCCGCACGCGCGCAGCCTTCTCCGGCACGTTGCTCGGCATCCCCGTGATTCAGTGGGCCGTCTTCCTGGCCGTCACCGTGGCGCTCTTCCTTGCCGCCCGGCTGGCCGTGACCTTCGCCCGCCTCCGCCTCCGCGCTCGCCATGAGCAGACCTCCGGCCGGCTCGACGATTACCTGCTCCGCCTGCTCGAACAGACCTCCACCTTCGGCCTGCTCGCCCTCGCCGCCTTCGCCGCCACCTGGTTCGCCGACCTCCGCGCCGGCGCCCCGACCGGGGCCGGCTCCGTCGAGCGGACGATCCGCCTGATCGCCCTCGTCGTCCTCTTCCTCCAGGCCGGTCGCTGGGGCACCAGCCTGATCGACGTCGCCTTGCGGCAGGCGTTCCGCTACGCCAACTTCAGCCAGACCGCCGCCGACACCGCCTTCGGCGTCGTGAAGTTCTTCGCCCTCTCGGCGCTCTGGATCACGGTGGCGATTCTGGTGCTGGACGCTTTCGAGATCCCTGTCGCGCCGCTGATCGCCGGCCTGGGTGTGGGCGGGATCGCGGTCGGCTTCGCGCTCCAGAAGATCCTCGGCGACATTTTTTGCTCGGTCGCCATCGTGCTCGACCGCCCGTTCGAGGTCGGCGACTTCATCATCTCGGGCGACTACATGGGCACCGTCGAGCACATCGGCGTCAAGACGACCCGGGTTCGCAGCCTCGGCGGCGAGCAGATCAGCTTCCCCAACTCCGACCTGGTCAACAGCCGCGTCCGCAACTACAAGCGCATGGACGAGCGCCGGGTTGTCTTCAGCTTCGGCGTACTCTACTCCACCACGTCGGATCAGCTCGTCCAGATCCCCGAGATTGTCCACTCGATCATCGCGTCGATCGAGAGCACCCGCTTCGACCGCGCCCACTTCGCCTCGTTCGGCGACTCGGCCCTGAACTTCGAGGTCGTCTATTACGTGCTCAGCCCCGATTTTAACCTGTACATGGATATCCAGCAGCGCATCAACCTCGCCCTGGTCGCCCGCCTCGGCGAGCTGGGCGTCGGCTTCGCCTTCCCGACCCGGACCCTCCACGTCGCCGCCGACCCGGCCCCCTTGCGGGCTGAGGTGCAACTCCTCGACGGTGGACGGGCGGGCTGATGCCGATTCGGCCCGATTATTTGGAGAATCTTGAAGTTCGGGCCGACTTCAGTCGGCCCGACTCGCTCCTGCAAACGCAACCGATCGAGCCATTCGGTCTCAGTCGCTGGAGATGTCTCCGGACGGCTCGTCCGCCGGCAGGGTGTAGCGGGCCTCGATGCGCTCGCGGACGGCGGCGCGGGAGGCGTCGGGGTCGAGCTGGTCATCCTCCTCGATCTGGCGGACCTCGTCGGCGAGAGAGGAGTCCTTGATCGCACGGCGGAGCCATTCGGAGTAATCGTGGCGGCGGAGGTGGTGCATCCAGGTGTCTTCATCAACGCCATCGGCCATCTGGAGGAAGATCACGAGGTTCTGGGCCTTGAGGCGGAGCTTGCCCTCGGGACCGCGGAAGACGAAGTGGCGATCTTCACCCAGGTCGCCCTCGGCATACTTCCGGGAGTGGCGGACCCGCTCGTCGCGCGGGGGCTCGGTGCGGACCCGCTCCGGCGCGTCGCCGTGGTCGCGACGCCAGGCGATCGCCAGGCCCGAGGCCAGCTCACCGGCCTCGAATGCTGGCGGGTCCTCCCCGACGGCCCGGCAAAACTCCGCGATCGTCTCCGACGGCGACTCACCGACGGCCAGCACCAGGCCGACCCGTTTGAGAACGGCCGGCGCCACGCTCTCGGGATGGACCGTGAGGAGCAGCATCCCCTGCAACTTCGACGGCCGCGTCTGGTCGGATGGGTCCCACGGCTCGGGCAGCAGGTGGTGGGCCTCGTCCACGACGATCCAGTGAGGACGACCCGCGCGGCCTCGGAGTTCCTGAAGGTGAGGAAGCAGCTCGTCGAAGAAGGCGGGTCGGTGCTCCAGGGCGACGCCCAGGAGGTTGACCACGACGTCCTGATCGGGGTCGTCCAGCAGGTCGAGGATCTCGTGAACAAGCGGGGCGCGGTGGGGGTCGCCCAGCACGGCGGCTTCCTCGAAGGCGGCGTAGTCGCCTTCCGGGTCGATCACCACGAACTGATAGCCCCGCTCGGCCAGGCGTTCCAGCAGGCCCGTGACTATCGTGGACTTGCCGCTGCCGGAGGTGCCGGCCACGAGGATATTCAGGCCATACGGCTCGATCTTGAACTCGGCGTCGTCATCGCGATGGCCGAGGAGGATCGCGTGCCGTTGAAGCTGATCGGCGAACGAGGCGAGGTCATCGACGAGCAAGCCGTCGATCAGCTCGGCCACGCCGGCGCCGTGGGTGGCCTTCAGCTCGATGTCAGCCCGCTCCTTGAGCATCGGCAAGGCGTTGGCCACGGCGGCGGAGCACTCGCAGTAAGAGAGAAAGGCATGGTCATTCTCGGCATCGCCCACACCGACGACGTTGTGCCGCGAGAGCCCCAGCTCGCAGAGGGCGGCCTCCAGGCCAGTTGCCTTGTTCACGCCGGAGGGGAGGATCATCACGGCCCCCTTGTTGAAGATGACCTGGAGTTCCAGGCCCATCTCGTGAATCGCCTCCAGCGCGGCGGTCTGATACGGCTCCCAGGTGGCCACGATCACCCGACCGACCGACACCCGCTCCGCCCCCCGGGCCTTCAACCTCTCGACAAACTCGGCTGGCGGCGCCTCGGCCAGGGTCCGCTCGCGACGCTCCCCTGGCCAGTAGAGCAAGCCCCCGTTCTCGGCGACGACCAGGTCGAAAACCCCGATTTCCGGGAAGACCTCCAGCAGTTCGTCCAGCTCCCGTCCCGTGACCATCAGGAGCCGTCGGCCCGACTCCTTCAAACGTTCCAGCGCCGCGAGTGTCGGCCGGTCGACCTTTCCGTGGTGAGCGAGAGTGCCGTCGTAATCGGTGGCGAGAGCGTGGTAGCGCATGGTAATTATGGAGATTCAAAATGGTCAATAATCGATGGTCGATGGTCCAGGGGGTCGATGGTCCAGGGGGAGGAAGTGCTTGCGATGATCCGGGGTTTCGTCAACGCGGAGTCCTTCACCATCGACCATCAACTATTTAACAAGGTGTCGCGCGAACCAGTCCCGCGCGATCTTGGCGACCTCGTCGAGCTTGCCCGGCTCCTCGAACAGGTGGGTGGCACCGGGGATGATCGCCAGGTCGGAGACGGCCCGCATCCGGGCGCGAGCGTCGCGGTTCATGGCGATCACGGGGACATCCCGTTCGCCGACAATCAGGAGCGTCGGGGCCTTCACGAGCGGCAGGGCGTCGCCAGCCAGGTCGGGCCGGCCGCCGCGGGAGACGACGGCGCGGACAACCTCGGGCCGCTCGGCCGCCGCCACGAGCGCCGCGCCGCCGCCCGTGCTGGCGCCGAAGTAGCCGATCGGGAGGCCGGACGTGCTCGGCTCGCGCGTCGCCCAGTCGGTGGCCCCGACGAGTCGCTGAGCGAGCAAGGCGATGTCGAATCGCAGGTGGGCCGTGCGGGTATCGACGGCCTCTTCCTCGGTCGTGAGCAGGTCGAACAGCAAGGTGGCGAAGCCGCCGTCGTTGAGCAGGCGGGCGACGTGCCGGTTGCGCGGACTCTGCCGGCTGCTGCCGCTGCCGTGGGCGAAGAGGACGAGCCCGCTGGCGTTTTCCGGCCGGGTCAGGTCGCCCTCGAGAGTCACCGCGCTGACCGGGATCGTGACGGGCTGGGCATCGAGCCGGGGTGTGGGTCGCAGGGCCATTCGGATGTCCTCCACGGGGCGATCGTCGCCTCACTCGGGCCGGGTCGCTCGCTCCTCGACGGCGCGCTCGCGGTCCGCGCGGGCGAGCAGTTGGCGGACCTCGTCGTCGGTCGTCTGGGAGAAGTCCTCATACCAGTAGCCGACGGCGAAGAACGGCTCGGGGGTGAGGGCGCAGACAACCTGATCGACGAGCCCCGCGAACTCGTCGCAGGCCGAGGGCGCGGCCACCGGCACAGCGACGACGATCCGGGCGGGATGAAGCCGTCGCAAGGCCGTGACGGCGGCCCGCATGCTGGCGCCGGTGGCCAGGCCATCGTCGATCAGGATGACGGTCTGGCCGGATGGATCGGGCGCCGGGCGGCCGTCTCGATAGGCCACGGCGCGGCGTTCCAGTTCGGCCTGCTCCTCGGCGGCCACGCGGTCGATCGTGGCCGGGTCGATCTGGAGGCCGCGGACGACCTCCTCGTTGAGCAGGCGGACCCCACCCGAGGCGATCGCCCCCATCGCCAGTTCCTCCCGACCGGGGACGCCCAGCTTGCGCACGAGGAAGACGTCGAGCGGCGCATGCAGGGCGCGGGCGACCTCGAAGGCGACGGGTACACCGCCGCGGGGCAGGGCGAGCACGAGTACATTGGGTTGCCCGGTGAACGGGCCCAGCCGGGCCGCCAGGGCGCGGCCGGCCTCATCGCGGTCGCGGAAGGCAGGGTTCATGGCGTCCCTCGACATTCAGGGCCATTTCCGTCGGGATGCAGCGCAGCGGTCCCGACCGCTCGACACTCCCAAGAAGTCAGTCCTCGGTGACAGCTTACGCTTCACCCGCGCGTGCAGATTGCATGCCACCCCAGGCCGCTGACCGGATCGCGGAGGTGGCGTTCGGCATTGTTCTTGCGTGTCCTCGGGCCAGCAACGCAGGCGATGTGCCGCGTTGTCTCGTCGAGCGTCCGCGCTGGCATCGTGGCCAGTCACCGTCGCAGCTCACCGAGATTCAGGGTATCGATGAAGACCTGGCTGTTCAACAAATGGGATTCCTTGCGGACGAACTTCTGGTTCGTCCCGAGTCTGATGCTCTTCGGGTCGATCCTCCTGGCCGCTCTGATGCTCTCGATCGACCGCGCCTTGGGCGAATACAACTGGTTCGCGGCGATCCCCTGGACGGTTGTGCGCGGGCCGGAGGGCTCGCGGCAACTGCTCGGCGCGGTGGCCGGCTCGATGATCACGATCGCGAGCCTGACGTTCTCGATCACGATCGTGGCCTTGCAACTCGCCTCGTCGCAGTTCGGTCCGCGGTTGCTCCGCAACTTCATGCGCGACCGGGTTAACCAGTTTACTCTGGGCACGTTCGTGGCGACGTTCACCTACTGCCTGCTGGTGCTCCGGGCGGTCAACGGCCAGGAAAAGGAGCCGTTCGTGCCGCACATCGCGGTCTCGGTGGGTGTGCTGCTGTCGCTGGTGAGCCTCTGGGTCCTGATCTTCTTCATCCACCACGCCGCCGACTCGATCCAGGCCGACCACGTCATCGAGTCGGTCGCCGCGGAGCTGCACGAGGCGATCGGTTGGCTCTTCCCCGAGAACCTCGGCCACGGCCCTTCCGATTCGGAAGGCTGGATTGCCGGCGGGCTTCCCGAGGACTTCGACCGCCTCGCCCACACCATCCCCGCGCCGGGGACCGGCTACGTCCAGGCGATCGACGACGCGGCCCTGATGGGTCTGGCGGTCGACCGCGACCTGGTCCTGCGGCTGGTCGGCGCGGCCGGGGCAGTACGTCAGCCGGGACGGGCCCCTGGCCCACGCCTGGCCCGCCGATCGCGTCGATCAAGACGTGTCGGACGCGGTCCAGCGTGCCTTCTACATCGGCACGCGGCGAACGCTGACCCAGGACGTCGAGTTCGCCATCGACCAGCTCGTCGAGGTGGCCGTGCGGGCGCTCTCGCCGGGCATCAACGACCCGTTCACGGCGATCACCTGCATCGATCGCCTGGGCACGGCGCTCGGCGTCCTGGGCCGGCGTGACTTCCCTTCGCCGCATCGTTACGACAACGAGGGCCGGCTCCGGATCGTCGCCCGGGCCTTCACCAGGGACGGCGTGGTCGATGCCGCCTTCCACCAGATCCGCCAGGCGTCGCGGGGCAATGCGGCGGTCGCCTTCCGTCTACTGGAGACGATCGCCGCCGTGGCCGAGCGGGTGGACGTTCCCGAGTTCTGCGATGCCTTGCGGCGACACGCCGGGCTGGTCTATCGGGGGACGCAGGAGGGACTTCCTGAGGAGTCGGATCGCCGCGAGGCCGGCGAACGCTACGAGCGTGCCCTGGCTGCCCTCGGCCCGCCGAGCGACGACGGCCGCCCGTCGGGGCCAGTGCCCGTCTCGCGAGTGGTCTGAGGAGGCGATCGACTGGAATTGTGTTCCAGAAGTCCTGCGGCCGGAGGGATCTGGGGGTTCCTACAGCATTGCGAAGGGGAGGCCATGCGAGCGTTGACCGTCATGCCCGGCAAGGCGGGCTCCACACGACTCGATGAGGTGCCCGAGCCGTCGACCGACGAGGGAACGGTGCTGGTCGAGGTCCTGGCCGTCGGCGTCTGCGGCACCGACGCGGAGATTGTTGCGGGGCTTTACGGCACGCCGCCCGAGGGTCGGGAACGCCTGATCTTGGGGCACGAGTCACTCGGCCGGGTCCGCGAGGCGCCGGCGGATTCGAGCCTGGCGGCCGGCGACCTGGTCGTCGCGATGGTCCGGCATCCCGACCCGGTCCCCTGCGTCAACTGCGCCGTCGGCGAGTGGGACATGTGCCGCAACGGCCTCTACACCGAGCACGGCATCAAGAGCCTCGATGGCTTCGCCCGCGAGCGCTACCGGGTGGCGCCGGACCGGCTGGTGAAGGTGGACCCGAACCTGGGCCTGCTCGGCGTCTTGCTGGAGCCGGCGAGCATCCTGGCGAAGGCCTGGGAGCAGATCGAACGGATCGGTTCGCGGGCCCGCTGGGAGCCCCGCCGGGTGCTGGTCACGGGCGCCGGGCCAATCGGCCTGCTGGCCGCCTTGATGGGTGGGCAGCGTGGGCTGGAAGTCCACGTGCTCGACCGCGTGACGGAGGGGCCGAAACCGGCTCTGGTGAAAGACCTGGGGGCGCACTACCATGTCGGCGAGGTGAGCCAGGCTTGCGGCTCGGCTGACATCGTGCTGGAATGCACCGGCGTCTCGCACCTGGTCTTCGACGCCATGAGCTGCACTGGCCCGAACGGGATCGCCTGCCTGACCGGGGTTTCCTCCGGCGGTCGGAAGCTGGGCGTGGACCTGGGGGCCCTGAACCGGTCGATGGTCCTGGAGAACGACGTGGTCTTCGGCTCGGTCAACGCCAACCGCCGTCACTACGAGGCCGCCGCCAACGCGTTGGCGCGGGCCGACCGCGACTGGCTCTCCCGGCTGATCACCCGCCGCGTCCCCCTGGAACACTGGGCCGAGGCCCTGACGCGACGGCCCGACGACGTGAAGCCGGTCATCGCGCTGGCCGAATAGCCGCGAATCGACCCGGCCGACCCATCCCAAGGCAGAGGAGCCAAGCATGCCGTCCCGGATCGAAGACTATGCCATGATCGGCGACTGCCAGACCGCGGCCCTGGTGTCGCGCGAGGGCTCGATCGACTGGCTCTGCGTCCCGCGCTTCGACTCGCCGGCCTGCTTCGCGGCCCTGCTCGGCACCCCGCAAAACGGCCGCTGGCTGATCCGGCCGGCTGGCGAGATCAAGCGCATCCGGCGCCGCTACCGGGGCGATTCGCTCGTGCTGGAGACCGAGTTCGAGACCGACTCGGGCACGGTTGCCCTGCTCGACTGCATGCCCCCCCGCGACGAGACGCCCGACGTGGTCCGGGTCGTCGAAGGGCGCCGGGGTCGGGTCCCGATGCGGATGGAACTGCTCATCCGGACCGACTACGGCTCGATCATCCCGTGGGTCCGCCAATCCGAGGGCCACCTCTGGGCGATCGCCGGACCCGACCTGCTCCGGCTCCGCACGAAGATCCCGACCCGCGGCGAGAACTTCCACACGGTCGCCGAGTTCGAGGTCTCCGAGGGCGAGCGGGCCCACTTCGACCTCTCCTGGTTCCGCTCCCACCTGCCCCCGCCGCCCGAGATCGACCTCGAGGACGCCATCGAGGACACCGAGGCCTGGTGGCAGGAATGGGCCGATAAGTGTACGTATGAAGGCCAGTATCGCGACGCCGTCGTCCGCTCCCTGATCACCCTGAAGGCCCTGACCTACTACCCCACCGGCGGCATCGTGGCGGCGCCGACAACCTCGTTGCCCGAGAAGATCGGCGGCGTGCGGAACTGGGATTACCGCTACTGCTGGCTCCGCGACTCCACGTTCTCCCTCTACGCCCTGCTGATGCACGGCTACCGCGAGGAGGCCCGCGCCTGGCGGGAGTGGCTGCTCCGGGCCGTCGCCGGGGAGCCGTCGAAGACGCAGATCATGTACGGCCTGGCCGGCGAGCGGCGGCTCCGCGAGTTCACCCTCGACTGGCTGCCCGGCTTCGAGGGCTCCAAGCCCGTGCGGGTCGGCAACGGCGCCTGGAACCAGTTCCAGCTCGACGTCTTCGGCGAGGTCCTGGATACCTTGCACCTCGCCCGGCGGACCGGCCTCGACTGGGAAGAGGCTGCCTGGGGACTCGAACGGGCCTTGCTGGAGTTCCTCGACGACGCCTGGAAGCGTCCCGACGAAGGCATCTGGGAGGTCCGCGGCCCCCGCCGCCACTTCACCCACTCGAAGATGATGGCCTGGGTCGCCTTCGACCGCGCCGCCAAGGACGCCGAGCAGTTCGACCTGGAAGGCCCAGTCGAACGCTGGCAGCAGATCCGCGACGAGATCCACCAGCAGGTTGTCGAGCAAGGCTTCGACCCGGAATTGAATTCGTTTGTCCAGTACTACGGCTCAAAGAACCTCGATGCCAGCCTGCTGATGATGCCCCTCGTCGGCTTCCTGCCGGCCGACGACCCGCGGGTCGTCGGCACGGTGGCGGCGATCGAGCGCCAGCTAATGCGCGAAGGACTCGTCTATCGGTATCCGACCGACTCGGAAGTCGACGGCCTACCGAGCGGCGAGGGGGCCTTCCTGCCCTGCACCTTCTGGCTCGTGGACAACTACGCCCTCCAGGGCCGCCACGACGACGCCCACCGCCTCTTCGAACGCCTGCTGAGCCTCCGCAACGACGTCGGCCTGCTGGCCGAGGAGTACGACCCGCAGGGCAACCGCCAGCTCGGCAACTTCCCCCAGGCGTTCTCCCACATCGCCCTGATCAACTCGGCCCGCAACCTCGACCACGAGGGCGGACCGGCCAAGCACCGTCAGGAGGGCTGACTCAGGGGGTCCGGATCTCGACCAGCTTGAGCGTCGCCGTCTTGTCCGCCTTCGGAACCCGGGTAATCGCCTTGAGCAGCTTGCCCGGGACCTCCTCCGACATCCAGGTTCGCGTGATCGAAGGGCCAGCGTCGGTCGTGCCCCTGGCGTCGTACCAGTGCGCCGCGTAGCTCTTGCCGGCAACCTCTACCGTCTCATCCCCCTCGGCGATCACGCCCTTTGGCTTGCCGACATCCTCCTTCTTTACTCCGGGTAACAAGGGGAAGACCCGCCGGTATTCGAACCGCTGCGGCGGGTTCTCGATCCGCTGGCCGGTCGCGTCGCTGACGGAGACCGCCTCGATGACCACCTTGTCGTTCGTCGAGGCGATCAGCTGACTCGTGGTCGTCGTCTCGGCCCGGTGCCCGTCGCGCTCGGTGACGGCGCGGGTCGTGATGGTGGTCCCGACCGGGAACCGGACCCAGCTCTTGTAAAGCGGACTTTCGATCTCCTCGAACGGCAAGGCGTGCGTCGCCGCCAGGGCGGTGAAGGCGAGAGCGAGTGTGAGGGGCATGGATCGGGCCTCCGGGTTGTGTCGGGCTGGAGCGTCTCGGCGCCTACGATTCATAGCCTCCGCAGGGGGCACGGCCAAGCAATTTATATAAACTTCACGGTCAATCGCTCGGTGGCTCTATGCTTGGTTGCGTATGTCGCCAAGCTTTGCGCCGGATTCGTGGAGTCAACATCACAGCTTAATAAATCGCGGCTAGATTGGCCTCCTCTCCGAATTGGCGGATTCGTCCCCCCAACCTGATCGAACTGAGAGGCAAGCTGTGCATCGAACGACGCGACCCGGCCCGAGCCGCCGGGGCTTCACCCTGATCGAGTTGCTGGTGGTCATTGCCATCATCGGCGTCTTGATTGCCTTGCTGTTGCCGGCCGTGCAGTCGGCTCGCGAGGCGGCCAGGCGGACGCAGTGCGTGAACAACCTGAAGCAGATCGGCCTGGGTTTCATGAACTTCGAGGGCGGCAACGGCCACCTGCCGCAAGGCCCATTCGACGGCCACCCACAGGCCGTCGATAGCTCGGGCAACCCGAACCCGGCCGGCTACAACTACGACGAGACGGCCGGTGTGTCTTACGGGGCCACGACATGCTGCAACGCCTCGAACCCCGACGGCTACAATCACTTCTTCAAGATTCTGCCCTACATGGAGCAGCAGCAGGTTTACAACCTCGCCAACTTCGAGGTCCCGCCGATCTACGGCTCCGGCCGGACCGGCAACTACGGCGGCGAGGACGACATCGCCCGTGTCGCCCTTGCGGTCTTCTACTGCCCGACCCGACGCACCGTGGAGAAGTACGGCAGCAACCCCGTCACGGCCACCTCGCGCAATGATTACGCCGGCTGCGCCGGGGTCATGCAGGGTGAGTGGTATGAGTGCGACGGCCCCAAGGGCAACTTCAACTCGACCCGGTTCGTCCCAGCGGTGCCGAACGGTCTGACCCCGCTCGGTGACGAGCGGGCGTCGGTCAACCACGGCGACACCCCGAAGCGTAAGGGCGCGATCGCCTGGTCCGGCCGCGGTGCCAAGCGTCGGCTGGCCGACTTCACCGACGGTACGTCGAACTCGATCCTGGTCGCTGAGAAGTGCCTGCCCCACACCCGCTTCGGTTCTGACGGCGGCGACAACGAACGCTGGCAGAACTCTGGCTGGGACGAGGACTGCATCCGGTATCACTTCGCTCCCATGTCCGACTTCCAGACCGCCTCGCTGAACGGTGTTTGCCGCGACCCATCGAGCCCGAACACGGGCGGAACCCTCTGGCGCCGGATGTTCGGCAGCTCGCACCCCGGCGGCCTGAACGTCGGCTTCGGCGACGGCTCAGTCAAGTTCATCAAGTTCACGGTGGACCCAAGCACCTTCCGAAAGCTGGCCGTCATCGACGACGGTGAGCCGATCAGCTCCGACGCCTACTGAGCCCGCGGTGCATCGAGCCCAAGAGGAGACGACGCGATGAGCAAGCACCTGAAGATCCCCCTGCTACTGGGGGCCTGCCTGCTGACCGGCTGTCGCAACGGCGAGTCCACCGACCCGTCGAAGCTGGCGCCTCTGACCGACAAGGACATGGAGGAGATCCGCCAGCGCGACGTGCAGGTCGAGGAGCAAGAGCGAGGCACGCCTTACCTCCCACCCAGCAAGGCGATGGCCCGAGGTCAGCGGACGACCCGTTGAGGTCGAGTCGAACCGAGGCGCGGCGTGTGGGTCGATGACGACTCACGCCCCGCGTCGTTTTCGTCGCCGGTCGTTGCGTCAATCCGCCGACTTCGCGGCGGCGTAGAGGGCGTCGAGCCGATCCACGAACTTGTTAAGAATATGCTTGCGGCGCACCTTGAGGGTGGCCGTCATCTCGTCGGCCTCGACGCTGAAGGGTCGGGCGAGCAGGAGGAACGACTTCACCCGCTCGGGCTTGCTAACGGCCAGCATGAGATGCTCGATCCGCTCGGCATAGAAGGCCCGCAACGGTTCGGAGACGATCAGCTCCCCGTCGGTCTCGACCAGACAGCCCAGCTCGGTGGCCTTGGCCTCCAGGGCCGCGAAGTTCGGCACGATCAGGGCGGCGACGAACGGCCGGCGGTCGCCGTAGATGACCGCCTGGTCGATGGCCGGGTCGGAGACGAGCAGGCGCTCGAGCTCGGCCGGGGCGACGTTCTTGCCCTGCGAGGTGACGATGATGTCCTTCTTGCGGTCGGTGATTGCGAGGATAGCCATCGGCGTCGAGCAGTCCGACGTCGCCGGTGTGCAGCCAGCCATCGACGATCGTCCGCACGGTGGCCTCCGGGTCCTTCCAGTAGCCCTTCATCACGTGCGGGCCCCGGGTGAGGACCTCGCCATCCTCGGCGATCCGGACCTCGACGCCCGGAATCGGCGGGCCGACGGTGCCGACCTTGTGAGCGTCGATCCGGTTGAAGCTGATGACCGGCGACGACTCGGTCAGTCCGTACCCCTCCAGCAGCGGGATTCCGGCCGCGAAGAACCCCTCGGCCAGGTGCCGGGGCAGGGGGGCTCCGCCCGACGAGAGGTGCCGCAGCCTTGGCCCGAAGATCCGGTGCAGCGTCGCGGAGCGGGCCTCGGCCGGCAGACTCTCGACCAGGGTCCAGACCTTTTCATAGAAGCGCGGGACCGCCGTCATCCAGGTCGGCTGCACTTCCGCCAGGTTGACCACCAGCGTATCGACCGATTCCGCCAGGGCGACCACGGCGCCGCCGAGGATCGTGAGGTAATGATCGACCGTACGTGCGTAGATATGGCTATACGGCAACCAGCTCAGGAGCACGTCCTCGTAGCCGACGGGCGAAGCAACCAGCGTCGCCTCGGCATTCGAGACGAGGTTGCCGTGGGTGAGCATGACCCCTTTGGGATGCCCGGTGGTGCCGCTTGTGTAGATGATCGTCGCGAGGTCGTCGCGGATCAGGGCCGACTCGCGGCGCCGGACCTCGGCCTGCGTCTCCTCCGTGGCGAGCCGACCGCGCTGGAGCAGGCCGTCCCAGGAGAAGACGCGGAGCCGGCAGGCGTCGGGCGTCTTGATCGGGTCGAAGGCGGCGATCCATTCCAGGTCGGGCAGGGCGTCGCGGTTGGCGAAGACCTTGTCGGCCTGCGCCTGTCCGCTCACGACCACGCCGCGGGCGCCGCTGTGGGCGAGCTGATACTGCACCTGAGGAGGCGAGAGCGGGGCGTGCATCGGCACGTCGGCCGCGCCGGCGGTCAGGATGGCGATGTCGGCGACGAGCCACTCGAACCGGTTCTCGGCCAGGATGCCGACCCGATCGCCGCGCCGGAGGCCCAGCCCGATCAGGGCCGCGGCGACGGCGTCGGCCTGCTGGCGGTAGTCGTGCCACGCGAGGTCGTGATAGAGGCCCAGCCGCTTCCAGCGGAGGGCGGTCCGGGGACCGAGGCGGTCGGCGGTGGCGCGGTGCATCGCCGCGAGATTGGGGGTGGCCACGTCGCTCACTCCGGAGGCGGAAGGGGGATCACCGCAGAGGTATGCCGAGATCATACCCGAAGCGTCGCCGGGAATCCTCGGACTTTTTCTCCGCGGTGAATCCCTGGCTCGACTCAGGCCGCCTCGAAGATCGTCGCCACACCCTGCCCCTGGCCGACGCACATGGTTGCCAGGCCGTACTTGGCCCCCTGGTCGCGCATCCGGTGCAACAGGGTGGTGGCGATCCGGGCCCCGCTGGCGCCGAGGGGGTGGCCAATCGCGACGGCGCCGCCGCGGGTGTTGACCCGGTCTTCCTTGATCCCGAGCAGCTTCAGGACGGCGAGCACCTGCACGGCGAACGCCTCGTTCAGCTCGATGCACTCGATCTGGTCGAGGTTCAGACCCGCCCGCTTGAGTGCCTTATGCACGGCGGGGACCGGCCCGATGCCCATCTCCTCGGGATCGACGCCCGCGACGGCCATCGCCTTGATCCGGGCCATCGGGGTCAGGCCAAGCTCCTGGGCCTTCTCCTCCGACATGATCAGCATCGCCGCGGCGCCGACGTTGATCGGCGAGCTGTTGCCGGCCGTCACCGAGCCGCCGGCCGGGTTGAAGGCCGGCGGCAGGGAGCCGAGGGCTTCGAGCGAGGTCTCGCGACGAATGCACTGATCATCACTGACGAGGGTCTTGTGCCCCTCCTCGTCGCGTCCCCAGGTAGGGACGATCTCGTGGTCGAATTCGCCGGTGTCGGTCGCCTTGGCGGCGAGGTGGTGGCTGCGAAAGGCGAATTCATCCTGCTTCTCGCGGGGAATGCGGTACTTCATCGCCAGGAATTCCGCGGTGAGGCCCATGTTCATGATGGCCTCGCTGTGACGGCGGAAGAGCGCGGGGTTGGGGTTGTAGTCCTTCGACATCGGGACGTGGTCCATGTGCTCGACGCCACCCGCGATCTGAATGTCTTCACAGTTGGCGGCGATGCTCATGGCCGAGTCGTTGATCGCCGTGAGGCTGGAGGCGCAGTTGCGGTTGATCGTCACGCCCCCCGCCTCGATCGGCAGTCCCGCGATCAGCGCGGCGATCCGGGCGACGTCGAACCCTGCTCGCCCTGCTGCTGCACGCATCCCCAGCGCACGTCCTCGATCAGCTTCGGGTCGATCCTCGTGCGCTCGACGATCGCATTCATGACGTGCGCCGAGAGGTCCTCGGAGCGGGCGTCGCGGAAGTATCCCTTGTCGGACGACGCCCGGGCGACGGGGGTGCGGACGGCGTCGATGACCACAGCTTGTCGCATCGAACAATCTCCTTTATGCCCGCGACTTGACGCGGACGAGTAGGTCCGACTTCAGTCGGGCCTACGCTTCGGGTCTGATGAAATACGGGTACTGCTCAGGATCGCCGACCAGGCCGGTTTTGAAAGGGTTCCAGTACATATATTCCCACTTCTGCAGGAATTCCTCTTCGTCACGTACGATGCGGTCGAAACTCTCCTTCTGCCAGAGCGTGCCGATCGTGCCAAGATGCTGATTGATCCGTCGGGAACTCGCTCCCTTGATTTGCTTCATGATCTCGGCAAGATCCCACCAGCAGCGGAGTTCGCGCTCGCGGGGTTTCAGCAACAGATGGACGTGATCGGGCATGAGGACGCCGAACAGGAGTTCGTAGCGGTCGCCGTGCCCTTCGAGAAGTATCGAGCGGAGGATCTGGAGGGCGGAGTCGGGGAGCGCTCCCCGCGACGAGCGGAAGGTAATGAAGTAGGTACTTCCTCCGATCTGCCAGTGTGGGAGGTGATGGCGGCGGATGCGCAGGGAATCGCCGACCATCGAGGGGCGAGTCGGGGGCTGGTTGGAAAAAGGATACATAATTTTTGGGTAGGCCCGACTGAAGTCGGACCTACTGGCTCCGGGTGGCGGTCGAGGGGACCGGGTAAAACGTGCCGCCCGACTCCGCCATCTTCGTCAACGTCTCCGTCGGCTCGAACCGCTTGCCCAGCGGCTGGAGGGGTTCGAGGCGTCGGAGGATCTCGGCGGCGCCGAGGCTGTCGGCCCAGCGGAGGAGGCCGCCCTTGAACGGCGGGAAGCCGATGCCGAGGATCAGGCCCATATCGACGTCGGCCGGCTCGCGGACGATCTTCTCTTCAAGCGTCCGTGTGGCCTCCAGCAGCATCGGCAGGAAGAGGCGGTCTTGCAACTTCTCCAGGTCGGCCGGGGGAGTGGCGCCGGTCGTTCGGTGCTTGGCGAGGAGCGACTCGACCTCCGGGTCGGCCTTGGGCTTACCCCCCTTGCCGGCGTACTTGCGGAAGCCGGAGCCGGACTTCTTCCCGAGGCGGCCGGCCTGGACGAGTTCTTCCAGGATCGGCGTCGGCACGGCGCGGTCGGGGTAGGCGTGGGCGAGCACCTTGCCGGCGTAGAGCGACGTATCCAGGCCGACGAGGTCCTGCAACGCGATCGGTCCCATCGGCATGCCGAACGCCATCGCGGCCTTGTCGAGCGTGTCCATCGGCACGCCTTCTTGCAGAAGCAGCAACGCCTCGTTCATGTAAGGGAACAACACACGGTTGACGAGGAACCCGGCGCAGTCGCGGACGACGATCGGCGTCTTCCGGATGCGCTTGGCCAGTGCCACGATCGTCGCCACCGTCTCATCGCTCGTCTGGTCGCCGCGGATGACCTCGACCAGCTCCATGCGATCGACGGGATAGAAGAAGTGCATCCCGATGAACCGCGATGGGTCCGGGGCCGACTCGGCCATCCGGGTGATCGAGATGGTCGAGGTGTTGCTGGCGAGGATGGCGTCGGGTTTGAGCACCTCGGCGAGTTTGCGGTAAGTCTCGGTCTTGACCTTCTCGTTCTCGGTGACGGCCTCGACGACGACGTCGCAATCGGCGAAGACCTGCGAGGATGTGGACGTGCTCAGAAGCCCGAGCATCTGGGCCATGTCCCTCGGGGTCGCGCGGCCGATCTTGATCCGGCTCATCACGACCTCCTCGGCCCGGTTCAAGCCGGCGGCGATCCGGTCGTCATCGACATCGACCATCGACGTCGGGATGCCCGAGCGGGCGTGCGCCGTGGCGATCCCCGAGCCCATCAGGCCGGCACCCAGCACGCCGACGCGGTGCATCTCGCGGGGCCGGACGTCCGGGGACTCGACGCCCGGGTCGCGGGCGAGCCGCTGCTGCATGAAGAAGACGCCGATCAGGTTCGCCGAGATGGCCGAGCCCATGACCTCCAGCGCGGCGTTCGCCTCGGCCTTCAGGCCGTCTTCGAGCGGGACGTTGACCCCCTCGCGGATCGGCCTTCAAGGCCGCCAGAGGCGCGGGGTAATGCCCCTTGGTCTTGGCCCGGATCGCCCCTTCGGCGACGCCGAAGGCGAACATCGCCTGCGTCTCCGTCAACCCGAGGGGCTGGCGTCGTTTCTCGCGCCTCGCCTTCCAATCGCCGGTCTGCTGCAGATGCTCGATCAGCCGGACGCCCTCATCAATCAGACGGTCGGCGGGCACGGCGTCGAAGGCGAAGCCGACGGCGACCGCCTTGTCGGCGGAGATGGCCTCGCCGGTGGTGATCATCTCGATGGCCGGGTTGAGCGCCGATCAGACGAGGGCAGGCGCTGGGTGCCGCCCCAGCCGGGGAGCACGCCGATCTTGACCTCCGGCAAGGCGATCTTCGTATGCGGCACGTTGGCGACGATCCGCTCGTCCATCGCGAGGGCCAGCTCGGTGCCGCCGCCCATGCAGTTGCCGTCGATCAGGGCGACGGTCGGAAACGGCAGATCGCTCACCTGTCCGAACAGCTTGTGCCCGAAGCCGACAGCTTGCGTGACCTGCTCCTTCGAGGCGAACGCCAGGGCGCCGATCTCCTTCAGGTCGGCCCCGGCGATGAACTGGCCGCCTTTGCCGCTGCGAAAGAGAAGTCCGCGGAGGTCGTTCCGCTTCGCCAGGGTCCCCAGGACTCCGGCCAGCTCCATGAGGACCGTCTGGCCGAGCGTGTTGACCTTCTTGTCCGGCAGGTCGAACGTCAGGACGGCGATCTTGTCGTCCCGTTCCTCGACTTGGAATGCGTGGGCCATCGTGTTTCCTTTCGGCTTGGCGACTGGGTCCGGGAGCACTCTAATCGAGCGGTCGCGGAGGCGATAGGGACTCAATCCAGGGAACGACGCGACCGGTAGCGGGACCAGATCGCGTCGAGCGCCTCGGCAGCACGGGCGGGGACCTGAATATTCACATCTCCGGAAAGGTCGGTCCGTCCGGGGTTGATCTCGACCGTCGGCGTGCCAGAAGACAGGGCGTGGTAAACCGGCGCCTCGATGTAGGGGAACAGGCTGCTCGTACCGACCGAGAAGACGACCGAAAACCCCCGCGCGATTCGCTCGCGAAGCCGCCCGACCTTGTCCGTCGGCAGGGTCTCCCCGAAGAGGACAACGTCGGGCCGGACAACCGCGCCGCAATCCGGGCATCTTGGCGGAAGTTCCTGTGACGGATAATCGCGGGCTTCGACGTCGCGGGCGTAGTCGCAACGCGAGCAGATCAGACGGTGCAGATCGCCGTGGATGTCGATGACATTGCGCGAGCCGGCGGCGCGGTGGAAGCCATCGACGTTCTGCGTGAGGATCCAGACCTCGGCGAAGTGGTCCTCCATCTCGGCGATCACCTCATGACCGCGGTTGAACGTGGCCCCCTGGGCGGCGTGGGCTATCTCCAGCAGGTACTTCCAGGTGACGTCGGGACGGACCTCCATCATCGTGCCGGAGAGGACCTCCTCGATGGGCCACCCTTCCGCCGCGGGCAATCCCCCTTCATAGAGGCCGCCGATGCCGCGGTAGGTCGGCAACCCGGAGTCGGCGGAGAGGCCGGCGCCGGTGATGAACAGCAGGCGGCTCTCGGGACGGAGGAGATCGACGACGCGGTCGATCTGGCTTTCCGCAGGCGGCATCAAGGGCATGGTCGTCTCAACGTTCGGGCGTGGTCCATCGGTCGTCAAGCCACGGGTCCCAGAGCGGACCGGCGGGCGTCGTCTCCTGGAGAGCGACGGGCGGGGCCTTTCCGCTCGAATAAAGGTGGCAAAGCTCGGACTCCAGGCAAAGAGCCTCGCCTTCCGTGAGGCCGTTCACGACGATCCGGTCGCCGCCCCCGGGATCGACCAGGGCCACGGCGAAGGGAGTCTCCCCGAGAGGGTTGGAACCGGTCCAGAGCGGGAACTTGCCACGTCGGGGCGGGTCGCCCTTGCGCAGCTCGACCCGAGCCGGCTGGGGTGGCTCGCGATGCCGGCTCCAGGGCAGGCCGAAGGCGGAGAACCGTTCGATGATCTCGAACGGGCGGAACGTCCAGGTCCTCCGGCAAAAGGGCGCCACGATCAGCCAGAGCCAGCCGAGCAGGAGCAGCAAGCCGATCGTCGCGTGGATCGAGATGAACGCGAGCATCGCCCATTCGCGCTTCGTGAGAGCCTGCTGGACGAAGACGGAGACGATCCCATCCCAGAAGGCCACGAAGAAGGTGGCACCACCGAACACCCTGAGACTGAACGGATAGCGTCGCGTGAGCCGGAATCCGTCGTATTCGCGGTCGATCCGCAGGGGACTTCCCTCGGGCAAGGCCGGGCCAGGAGGCCACACCCGATCGCCCTTCCGAGCGGAAGGCGGCTCGGCGATCAGGGCGGGCGTGAGCCCCCGGAGGTGCTCATCCAGTAACCCGGCCAGTTGCCGGCGGGAATCCGTCTCCAATCCTTGACCGACTCGCAGGGGCCGGCCCAGGGTGATGACGGTCACGCCAGCCGACTGGCTCGCGTCATCCGACGGCGGCGCCTCCGGGTCCGCCACGACCGCCTTGACCTGGTCGAGCGGGATCGTGCGATCCGAAATCGTCACGATGGCCCGGAGCCGATAGCGCAACCCTTCGAGTCCGAGCCGCAACTCCTCCCGGCCGAAGATCTGGAAGACCTCGATGCAGCCGACGAAGATCCAGGCGGCATAGAACGGGATGATCGCAACCAGCGGGAACGACCCCGGCTCGAAGACAGCCTTGACGCCCATCAGCACGCATCCGAACGACCAGCCTGCGAGCCAGAGTGCCAGGAAGCCGGCCGTGCCCCGCGAGCCGGTGCGCACGGCGCACGATCAGTACGTCACCGGCCCGCTCCAACTCCACGCCGGGAATCGCGGGCCGGTCATTGTCAGGCTCGATCGTCGCGGGAGAGGTGGGCATGTCCGGGTCGGCCCGAAACAGGCGTCAAGGACGGCCATTGCCGCGCGGGCTGGGCACGTCGTTGTCGTACGACATCAGGATCTCTTCCGGCTGGATGCCCGCGATCTCCGCGAAGCCGCCGGAGGCGATCGACTCGCCGAGCTTCGTGACCTGCTTGAAGTACCGGTCGCTCGGACGCTTGCCGGTGTACTTGCGGGTGAGGTCCTGGCAGAGGATGTCCGCCGACTCGCGGACCAGCTCGCCCGATTGCCGCGAGGCCCAGAGGCTCGATGCCAGGATGACCACGAGATCCTGCACCCGGCCCGACAGCTCGGCGATCCGGCACTGCCGATCGGCCAGCTTGAGCTGATGCTTGGTCATCGTGGCGCTGATCTCCATGCGGACCTTCGCGAGCTGCTCCGAAGCGAACTCGGCATGCGCCTTCAGCGCCTCGGGCATGTGGGCCGGCCAGGTTGCCTGGCGACGTCCGGCGAAGGTCTGCGACATCCGCCACTTCGCATACGGCACCATCGCCTCGCGGAGCGCCCAGAGGTGGGCCGGGTTCGCGAGGTTCGGCTTCTTGATCCCGCTGGCGGCCAGGGCGCGGCCGACCGGCTCGAAATAGGTCTTGCCGTGCTCCTTGATGAGCGACTTGAGGAAGGCCATGCCCAGCATCTCGCCCTCCCCTTCGTAGATGCAAGGGGCGAGATATTCGTGGACGTTCTCCCCGAACATGTGCCCGTGCAGAAACGCCCGCCCGCCGTGGGTCTTCATGAACAGCTCGATCGCCGCCTCCTTCTGCGACTCGCTGCCGAAGATCTTCGCGATGATGCACTCCATCTCGCCGCGATAACCCCGATCCAGCAGCCACGAGCACCACGCGACCATCGCATCGCACCCCGCGATCAGGCCCGCCAGCCGGCCGATCCGCCGACGGACCAGCTCCCTTTGCGCGATCTCCTCGCCGTAAGTCCGTCGGAAGTGAGCCCAGGGGAGCATGTTCGCCAGCATCACCCGCATCGACCCGGCGGCCGTGGCACAGAGGGCCACGCGGCCCAGGTTCAACCCGTGGTAGGCGATCGTCAGGCCGTCGCCGCGCGAAAGGTTGCAGGAGGTTCGCGGCGGGGACGCGGAAGTCCTTGAACAACAGGCCGTTGTTGTATGAGTGCTTGAGCGCGAAAAGGCCGTACTTCTTGATCTGGAAGTGCTCATCCTCGTGGTCGGGCAGGTCGGCGATCAGGACGGCCGGCTTGCCTTCGATCAGGCAGACGAGGCCCACGGTCCGGCCGGGGATCGCGTTCGTGATGAAGAGTTTTTCCCCGTTGACGAGATAATCGTCCCCCTCGCGATGGGCGGTTGTCCGCAAGGCGGTCAGGTCCGATCCGGCGCCGGGCTCGGTCAAGGCGAAGGCGCTGAGGCGTTCGCCGCTGGCGAGCCGCGGCAGGATGCGGCTTTTCTGCTCGGGCGTGCCAAACGTCCGCACCGGATCAACCGCGCCGATGCAGCCGTGGACCGACGCCAGACCGGCCACCGTGGCGTCGATCGTCGCCATCCGGCTCAGGAACGGCGCGAAGGCCGAGAACGGCGCCCCTTGCCCGCCGTACTCTGGATCGACCAGCAAGCCCCAGTAACCGACCTCCGCCAGTTCCTTCAGGACCGTCTCCGAGATCTTGCGCTGCTCGTTGTGGAGCGTGCCGGCATCGCGATGGCGGCGGACGACCTCCAGCGAGCGCTCCATCACCTGATTGACGCCCTCGGAGACCGTCGGCGGCTCGGGCAGGAACAGTTCGACGGGCAAATCCTTATCCCAGACTGCGCGGTGCGCAGGCGAGTTGATCGTCTGGTACTGCGGCGCGAAGAGCGCTTCGACCTGCTCGTCGGCGCGGTCGAGCTTGCCGGTTCGCTGGGCCTCGTCGGCCGACTTGCCGGAGAGCGTCAAGGCGACCTCGACGAAGGTCTGCTGTTCCGGCTCCTGGTCCTCGGCCCTGGGGGTCGGGGTCGGTTCGCGGAGATCCTGGCTCATCGTGAGTGTCCTTCCGTCGGAGAGTTGCCGCCGCGACCCGGGCGGTCGGTGCGGGGACGGCCGGCGGGCGCGAACGGCCCCCGGGAGAATTGTAGCGGGAAGGCGGCCGGTCGGCCGGAAAAAACCGGGAAAAGCCGCGCCCCGGTCATTTGACCGGCTGCTCCAGAAGCCAGTCCTCGAGAATGATGTGCTCGAGGAAGGGGGCCCGCAGCAAGGCCGCACGCGAGGGGAGCACGTTGGCAAGCCAGGCATGGCGCTTCATGCTCGCAACCACGCCGCGGCCCAGGGCGTGCAAGGCCGGGTGGCCCATCTGCTTGCGGATGTTGTTGCTCAAGCGGTGGAACGTCGCCGGGATCAGGTTCGGGCCGGGGCCGACGTGCACGATCGTCTCGACGCCCGAGCCGAGCGTCACGTCGAGCGCGTCCCAGAGCTGCTGGGGCTGGTCGGTCCAGCGGATCAAGGTCTCGCGGCTGTTCAACTCGTCGTAGCTCGCCGCGCCGGTGACGCAGGAGACGACGTTCGGTGTCGGCCTCGTGCGACCGCCGCCGACCTTGTAGATGGCGGTGGCGGTCCGGTTCGGGATGTTCGCCTCCCAGACGAGCGGCGAGTGCAAGGGGGGCCATCGGTGCTCCTTGCGTCGGAGCATCGTCTTCTCGGGCAGATACTCGGGGATCAGGCGTTCGAGAATGCCGAGCGTGTCCCCTTGACCGAGGATCAAGGCCGTGTTCGGCGAGAGGTACGCCGAGGGCCCGATCAAACCCTTCCCCTCGCTCCGGGCCGCCTCGCAGAGCCGCTCGACGTCCCCGCGTTCGAGCAACGGCCCCCGGGTAAAAAGGACGCCCATGCTCGTGTCGGCCGCCAGCCTGGCGCAGTCCTCGGCCAGTGCGAGCGGCACCGGCAGGATCTGGTTGAGCCGGTACACGCCGCCGACGACCATCGCCGTCAACTCGCCGATCGAGTAGCCGAGGCTCAGCTTCGCCTGGGCGATGGGAACGTGGAAGATCGCCTCCAGAATCCGGACCTGCGCCAGCTCCATCCCCACGATCAACGAAACGTCTTCCGGGAACGTACTCAGCGAGCTGGGCGTCTCGTCGCGGACGTGGGCAACCAGGTCCACGCGCCGGCCGATGGACTCGGAGCAGAGCTCCGACGCCTCGAACAGCACGTCGCGCACGATCGGGCCATAGACCGGATGCGCCAGCAGCTGCGGGCTCCGACCGAGGTTCGTCTGGTCGTAGCCGCGGAAGGCCAGGGCGGTGGAGCCGATCCGGGCGCGGAGCCTGGCGGCGGGCTCGGAGACCGGCTCACTCGAAACGCCCGCCGGAGGCGTCGCGATCGGCGACGCCACGGGGGACGGACGAAGGCCAGACCCCCAGCCGAAGATGCGATTGCGGCGGCGGCCGTCCACGTCTTTCATGGGTCTACGCCTGAAGGCTGGCGAGGCTTCAAGCCTCCTCGTGGGCCGTGGCGCAGGTGGGATCGCTCGCACGGCGGGGGTTGGTTTGAACAGCCTCTCCCTTCAAATCAGAGGCCAAGGACCGAAAAAACCGTCTTTGATCAACTCTGGAATTAACTACGCAAAGAATCAACCGATAGTTCGCGGTCGACTGTTGCGTCTGGAGAAATTATAGGGCCGAAGCGGGTTGAACGAGTCCCGGCTTGCAGGATTCCCGGGCTCTTTATGATGATTGTGCGGGACGCCTCGATCGCCAACACTCAGGGTGGGGCCCCGGGCAGTCGGCCCGGGAAAACGGTCGTTCCCGACGCAACACGTGGAGTCCTGGTCCCTTGAGTCCCAACGAATCCACGCCGGAGCGGGCCGACGCGCGGTCACTGGGCAGGCAGCGGGTGCCCTTGCACGAGCTGCTGGGCATCCGGCCTGTGGCGATGGTCGAGGGTCGGGGACGCCTCGAATTTGTGGTGAAAGAGCAACATCTGCGGACCTTCGGCATCCTCCACGGCGGCGTCTTCGCCACCTTGCTCGACACCGTCATGGGCATGGCCTCGGCGAGCGTCGCGCGCGACGGACACGACGTCGTCACCGTCCAGCTCAACGTGAACTTCATCCGGCCCGTGGCGCTGGGCGAGTCCATTGTGGCCACGTCGGAGGTCGTCCACGCCGGCCGTCGTACGGCCGTGGCACGCGCCGAGATCCGCACGGCGGGCGGCGAGCTGGCGGCCACCGGCACCGGCACGTTCATGTTCCTGCCGCCCACCGGCGCGGCCCAGGGCGGCATCGGACCGGTCGCGGACGCGGACGCGGACACCGACACGGGCGAAGGGCGTGCCTGAGCCGCCTCCCGACGGTCCACGGTTGCGAACCGACAGCGCGGGATAGTCTGTCTCCAGGGATGTCGATCCGGCTATACCTATCGCGCTGATTCATTCCCCACAGTTGCTGATGGCCGCTCGCACAACCCCATCTTGAGGCCCGTCCCGAGCCGGGGTTCTTCCCGGTCTTCCTCGGTGGCGGCTCGGCCTCGAACTCTGGACTCCCGACAGCTCCGAACGTCCTCACGCTCGTGACGCCTCACCGCCACCCCAGGTCGAAGCGCGGCCACGCGCGAGCGGTTCCCGGGCCGGACATTGCCAGAACTCCACACGAACGATCCTCCCGCAACGAGGAGCATTCACCCATGATCGGCTCGCCGCGCGGCCGTTGTCGGGTCTTCCGGGGCTGTCGGAACCAGAGCCGGCGCGGTCGGCCGCCCGGCCGGCAGGCCTGGGTCGAGCCGCTGGAAGGCCGGATCGCCCCCGCGACGTTAACCCTGGCCGGCGGCGACTTGACCTACGAGGCCGCCTTCGGCGAGGCGAACATCCTGACCGTCGATCTGGTGAACGTGAACGGCGCCGACTTCGTTCGCTTCCGCGAGGATGGCGTCGGTCTGACGATCACACCGTCGGGCACCGGCCTGGTCGCCGACGCACCCAACCTCGTCCGCGCACCGCTGTCCGGCTTGACCAGCATCGCGATCTCGACCCAGCCGGTCCCCGACCCGAACAACCCCGGTGATCCCGACCTCGTCGATGATTCGATCCGGCTGGTTCTCGAAAACACCATGCCAGCCGCCATCAGCATCGACGCCGGCCCCTCGACCGGCGATTCGCTCACGATCCAGGGCACGCCGGGCGACGACTCCTTCAGCGCCGTGCCTTCGTGGAGTTCCGGCGGGGCCCGAATCGTCGAGCTTTCGCATGCGTCGACGACCGTGCAGATCGGCGACGTCGAACACCTGACGTTCGACATCGCCCAGGCGGGCCAGGACCTCGTCCAGCTCGATCGCTACGTCGCCGGTCTCGACCGCCCCGGCGCCTTCCAGATTCTCGGCGGCGGTGCCGGCTCGGACTCGCTCCAGATCACCGGCGAGGGCAACCTGCCCCAGACGGTCAACCTCTCCGACGGCCTCGTCTCGATCCGCGACACGCCCCCGACCCAGGAGCTGCTGCTCGGCCGCTCCGACAACATCGCCATCGACCAGCCCCGCGTGACCCTCGACGTCATCCAGTACGACGCGAACGGAGACCCCCAGAGCCTCATCCCCTACGAGGACGAGGGCCGCTACTTCACCACCGTCCTGCTCGACACCGGCGCCACCGGTATCCTCGCGGCCCAGGAACTCAGCTCCACGCTCGTGGACCACGGCATGCAGGTGGACGGCCTGTACCAGGAGCAGGGCGTTGCCGGCTTCAGCGACGTGGGCGTCTCGGCCCCTTACCGCGTGGACTTCGCCGGCGTCAGCGGCGTTCGCAACACGATCGAAAACTTCCGCATGGAACTGGGCGACTTCAGCTTCAGCTTTCTCGGCCCCTGGGGCCTGGCCGGCATGCCCTTGATGGTCAACCGCGTCACCTCGTTCGACATGAGCAACTGGCTCGACCCCTTCGGACTGACCGACCCCGCCGACCTGGAGATCGGCGTCGATTTCTCCAGCCAGACGCCGCCCGACTCCGGCCACCAGTACCACGTCCCGGTTCAGCTCGTGGACTTCCCCGCCTCGGGCGCCTACCCCGACAACCCGGTCCCGACGTTCGCCCCCTTGCCCGAGATCCCGGTGAAGATCCGCGAGAACGGCCGCGAGGTCACCGGCTACTTCCTCGTGGACACCGGCGCCCAGCTCTCGATCCTCTCCACCCAGGTCGCCTTCGCCCTCGGCCTCGACCGCAACCACAACGGCACCCTCGAAGACGAGGCCGTCGATCACATCGACGTCGGCGGCATCGGCGGCACGACCACGATCCCCATGCTCCCCATCGACCGCCTGGCCGTGGCCTCCACCGAGGGGGCCGACCTCATCTGGACCAAGCTCCTCATGGGCATCGAGGACATCTCCGTCCCCAACGGTCCGACGCTCCTGGGCGTCTTCGGCATGGACTTCCTCACCAGCGGCTGGGCCTCGAAGATCCTCCCCCTCTTGCTCGGCACCCCCGGCTCCCTGGAAAACGGCTACTTCTCTCACATCTATCTCGATTTCCGTAATGCCGACGCCCATCAAGGCACGATCATCTTCGACGTCGTGCCCGAGCACGACAACCCCGGCCAGCCGATCGCCAGCACCCTGGCCGTCGGCCTCTCCGGCGTCGATACCGTCCAGGTCTCCACCGGCAACGGCACCGACCCGACCCAGAACAACGCCGATGACATCTTCAACGTCAGCCCCTCGATCAAGACCCGCTTCGTCCTCGACGCCGGCCCCCACACCAGCGGCGACACCCTCAACGTCTCCCTGCCCGACGGCCTCAGCGCGTCCAACGACGGCTCGACGATCCAGGTCGCCGGCTATCAGGACATCGGCTACAGCCACTTCGAGCACGTCAACATCGCCAACAACATCGACACGACCCCCCCGACGGCCGCCATCGACCCCGTCACCCCCGACCCGCGACGCGTCCCCGTCCCGGCCGTGACCATCCAGTTCAGCGAGCCCGTGCTCGGCTTCGACCTCGGCGACCTCGCCTTGACCCGCGATGGCTCGCCCGTCTCCCTCGCCGACGCCCACCTCATCACGACCGACAACGTCCACTACACCCTCAGCGGCCTCGACACCGCCACGACCGCCCCCGGCCTCTACCTCCTTACCCTCAACGCCAGTGGCTCCGGCATCCTCGACCTTGCCGGCAACCCCCTGGCCGCCAGCGCCACCGACGACTGGCGGATGCTCGACACGATGATCGTCACCTCATTCGCCCCCACGGCTTCCGGCTTCGTCCTGACCTTCGATCGCCCGATCGATCCCTCCGTGCTGAACCTCTACGACACCCAGTTCAGCGGCCTCGGCCCGGCCGACGTGTCGCTCGTCGGCGGTGCCGTCGGTCCGGTCCCCGGCTCGGTCGTGCTGGACACGACCCGGACCACACTCCGCTTCATGGCCCGGGGTGGCATCCTGCCGAACGACAACTACACGGTCCACGTCCGCTCGGCCACCGACGGTCTCCACGACGCCAGCGGCAACCTGCTCGACGGCAACGAGGACGGCGTCGCCGGCGGCGACTATGCCCACACGTTCAACGTGGCCCACCAGGTCACCGACGTCGTCCTCGGCGTTCCCGACGTCGTTCGAGGCCCCTCGCAGGACATCCACATCCCCGCCACCGACACGACCGTCGGCATCCCGATCACCATCGACAACGCCGCAGGCGTCTCGACGATCGAGTTGACCGTCCACTACGATCCAACCTTGCTGAACATCCTCGACGCCACCACCCTTCCAGGCCTCTCCGGCACCCTCGCGGTGACGGACTCGGGCACCGGCTACATCAGTTACCTGTTGCTCCTCGATTCGCCGCTGCCGGCCGGCCCGCTCACCCTCCTCTCACTGACCGCCAGCGTGCCGGCTTCGGCTCCCTACGGCACCAATGGGGCCATCACCCTCTCCAACCTCTCCTTCGACCTCGGCCAGCGCCATGGCGTCGCCGATGACGGCCTCCAGGTCGTCGGCTTCTTCGGCGATGCCGACGGCTCGCGCTCTTACAACGCCTACGACGCTTCCCTGATCGGCCGCGTCGCCCTCAACCGCGACGCCGGCTTCGCCGCCTGGCCGCTGACCGACCCGCTGCCCCTCGCCGACATCAACGGCAACGGTGCCCTTGACCTTCAGGACGCCCAGCTCGTGGCCTCGAAGTCGGTCTCTCGCGTCGTTCCCCAGATCCCCGACCTGCCCGCCGGCCAGTTCAGTGGCCTCGGTGGTGCCGACGTGATCCTCGGCGGGCCCCCCAACCTCGCGACCTCGCCCGGCCAGACCATCCTCCTTCCCCCCACCGGCCCCTCGAACGCCCCGACCGGCCGCCTGATCCTGGTCGCCGTCCCCTTCACCCTGGCGCCCGCCGCGGCGCCGGCCGCGGCTCCCGTCGCCCCCGCAACGCTCGTGGACCTCGCCCTCGCCTCCGACGACCTCCTGGCCGCCGATGCTCCACCACCCTCCCACACCTCGCTCGCCCCCGCCCAGCCGCTCCTGTCCGACCTCGACCGGCGAGGGGCCTTCGTCGATCTCGGGGGCTGAGGAGGCGGTGCAATCCCGGTCGAGTAGTCCTCAACCCGCCAATCGCCGGATCGCGGGCCGACCCCATCGGACCATCTCCGACACCCCTGCCATTGCGACTCCTCGCCCCCGAGTCTCTCCATCCGGTTGATCGGGATTGTTTCGAAAAAGAAACAGATTCAAAGAAGAGATTGGCTTTCTTCTTGACGTTGGTGAGCTTTCCCCTTATTTACGTAGAATTGATCACAAGACTGTCCGACGCTTTGGCGAAGTCGCCAGTCTTGAGGCGTCGGCGATCAAAAACTTGAGGGGAAAGTGGAATGAAGACGACTTCGTGGCGGCTTGCTGTCGGCTGCCTCATGCTGGTCCTCGGAGGCTCCCGGGCCAGGGCCGAGTATCACACGATCGATCTCTCGCCGGTCGCCAATGGCAACCTACAGAACATCGATAGTGGTTTCCCCAGCAGTAGCGCAACCCTGGGGGGAGTCCCCTTCACGTTCCAGACGTCAACGGCGGGCAACAATATCTGGCACGCCGATTACGCGACCGGTCGGAACCCCCTGACCGTGGATATCTCGGTCGGGGTTTATGGCGTCGATCGGGTGATGACCCTGCTCAACACCTTCTGGGGTCAGGCCGGTACCAGCTACGCATCCATCGAATTCTTCGGGTCCGATGGTGCCGACTACACAGTGGACCTGCTAGGTAACGTGGACATCCGCGATTACAACAACGACGGCTGGACCAACTCCATCAACGGCACATCCACAGTCAATGTCGTCTCGGTCAACGGTGGCCAGCATCGGCTCGACATGCAGACGTTTGTGCTCCCCACCGCCTTCCGCACCCAGACGCTGACGACGATCCGCCTCAGTGACAACGGCGGCTACGACTTCCAGCGCATCTTCATCGCCGGCGTCACGGTCCAGACCGTGCCCGAGCCGTCCACCCTCGCCCTCTGCGGCCTCAGCATCCTGACCCTGTCAGCGGGCTGCTCCCTCCGCTGCCGACGGGGTGGTATGGCCCGAGAAATCGGCTCCTTCGAGGCCGGGACGGAAGGTTGACGACCGCAAAGTCGCCTTGACGGGATGGTCGCCCCATCGTACAGCCTGGGAGCGGCTGCCGGACGATCGACCGGCGCACATCGCTCAGAGCCGTACGGTGGGCCATCCCGATGCAACGTCTTCTTCGACGAAGGTGGTCCTCGGCTGGCGCCTGGCACCTGCCGTTCCTCCTCGCGCTGACGACCTTCGTCCTGCTCCCCGCGCTGAAGACCGGCTACTGGGCGGAGGACCTCTGCCACTCTGTCACGATCCCGGGGACCGTGGTCCTCGATGGACAGGGCCTGTTTTCCCAGGTCGGCGCTCATGTCCGGTATACGATTGAGTCGGGGCGGTTCTTCCCGTTAACCCCGATCCTGATCACCGTCGTCTTCGTACTGATCCACGACGTCGTGGTCTACAAGGCTTACATTATTGCGATAACGCTCATCGATGTAATTCTTTTTTACGTCCTTATTCGTAAGCTGAGCGGCCGTGCTGGATTCGCCTGCTTTGCCGCGTGTTCGGTGATTTCCCTCTTCCAGTTTCGCGTCTTCGTTGACCCGTTCCTCGCCTACTACGGGCAGATTCAGTGGGTGACGGCGGGACTCTTCCTCTCGCTGTACAGCCTGCAATCCTTTCTGGAGCGGGGAAAGAAAGTCGGGCTCTTCGCCAGCGTCCTGGCCTATCTGGCCTGTGCCCTGGCCTACGAGGTCTCCTATGCGCTGATCCCGCTCCACGGGCTGCTGATCGTCCGCGCCCGGCGGGGATGGGGGACACGGCTGAAGCTCGGGCTTCCCTTCCTGGGGATCGTGGCCTTCTGTGGCCTGGCGTCGTTCGCCGTCCGCAGGCTCTACCCGAGCGATTTCTATGTGCATCGCACCAATCTCGATCCCGGCGCGATCCTGCGCACTCTGGTCCACCAGACGACCGCGGCCCTCCCCCTGAGCTATTACCTGACCGATCCCCACGGACTCTTCGCCGGGATGCGCGACCCCTCGGCGCTGGTGAGCACGCTCGGTCAAACCCGCGTGATCGCGGTTGCCCTCGCCGCGCTCGTCCTGGCATACGCGGGCGTTCGCCTGGGCCGGAGGGAGGCCGAGGCGGAGGCGGAAGCGGGGTCTTCGCCCCCCGGAGGTCCCGGACTGATGGTCGGCCTGGGTCTGATGCTGGCCGTCCTCCCGACACTCCTGATCTCGATCAGCCCCCACCACCAGAGCTACCTCGCGCCCGGCGTGGGCTGGATCATGGTGATGATCCAGTATTACGGGGTGGGGCTGCTCCTCGCCACGGCGATCTGGCAGGCCCTGGAGCGGCCCTCCGGCCAGGGCGCCTTCTCCCATCGCAAGGGCTTCGTCGCGGCCTCGCTCATCGCCGGGCTCATGGGGTTGACCTACCGGGTGAACGGCGAGGTGGCTCTCTCGTTCAGCGCTCCGCCAGCCAGCGATCGCTACCGGGAGATTGCCGGACGGCACGGGGCCTCCTGGCATCACCACCGGCTGAACCTGGAATCGGCCCTTCGCTCCGGTCTCCTGGAAGGCATTCCCGAAGGATCGGTGGTCCAGATGGCGAACCTCTATCCATACTGGCACGACCCGATCTATGGCCGGTTCTTCTACGCCACGAACGCCCGGAAGGCCTTCGCGGTGATCCCGGCCACGCCCCCGACCGCCGCGTCGTCGGGCGTCGCACCCTTCCGGGTTCGTGACGTTCCCCTGGGCCCCGGCGCCGGCTTCGTCGTTCTCTCGCAGTTCGGCGGCCCGAGGGAGTCGCCCGCCGCTCCCGACGACGCCCGGGGACTCCGCCTCTTCGTGCGGAAGCCCGACCTCTTTCGCGAGGGCTCGGTCCCCGCCTTCCTCCTCGTCGGCCGTCCGCCCCGCTCCGGGAGCGGCGAGGGGAGCCAGTCGTTGGCCTGGCTCGCGCGCGACCTGCCCCTGATCGGCTCCGGCCGTGACTGGGCGGTGTACTCCCTTCGTCCCACCTCGCCCGTCGATCCTGATACTCTGCGCCTCGTCTTCAACGCGGCGAAGGCGACTCCCCGGCGTCGTGTCTCCCGACGCCCTGAGCTGGCGATCCGCGAGCACGCCAGGGCGGTCCAGTAACCACCCGGTCCGCCGCCGTCGCGATCCGCGCCAGAGCTTCTTGTGTGCTATATTATTCTTGTCGGCCGGTTCGCCCGCCAGACCCGGCGGCTCCTTGACAATGCGGCAGGGACATTCTTCCCCCTCGCCTCTCGGCTTGCGAACCCACTCCGAGGACCACGAACTGGGGACACCGCGATCGCGACGCTAAACTGGCAGCGCCGAACGAACTTCAATCTGTGACGATTCGTGGTCGCATCTGATTTAAAGATAGCAGTTTGTATCGCGAGGCTTTGAGTTCCAAAGCGCGTCGCCCTACCCTCTCAGGACCATCACCGGCGCGTCCTCAGAGCGTCTCCGGCGCGTCGCTTCGCCGTCTCGGGACCGGACGCCGCAGGGTGAAGCGACCGGCCTGGGGAGCCGGATTGGGGCCAGGAAATCGCCCGCATGGCCGCCAGAAATGGCCGTCAGCCGCCGGCGATCGCGACTCCAGCGCGGTCGGCTCTCGGCTCGGCGAGACCGACCCAGGCGTCATTGACCCGGCCGATGAGGTGGGCCTTGCCGGCGTCGCGGTTGACGGTGCGGATGTCGTGGCCGCGGTCGCGGAGCGCGGACAGCACGGCCTCGCCGGCCTTCGATTCGATCACGGCCGGTTCGAGCGTCTCGCACTGGAGCCGCGGGGCGGCCAGGGCGTCGGCGGGGGACTGGTCGAGGAGCAGGACGCGGGCGAGCAGCGCCGCGACGTTGTTGACGATCGTCCGCCCCCCGGAGGCCCCGGCGGCGAGCACGGCGCGGCCATCGTGGAGGACGAGTGTGGGGGCCATGTTATGAAGCGGACGCTTACCCGGGGCGACGGAGTTGGGCCAGCCGGGTCGGGGCTCGAAGCGGCACATGCCGTGGCCGAGCACGATCCCGGTGCCCGGCACCATCAGGCCCGAGCCGAAACCGCCGCCGTGCGTCTGGGTCCACGCCACGAGGTTCCCCTCGGCGTCGGCCGCCGCCAGGTGGACCGTCCCCCGCAGCGGGTCGGGGGCGACCAGCTGGCCGGGACCCGGATCGGCCAGGCCATCGCGGACGAGCGACAGCAATCGATCGAGGTGCTCGTCGGTCAGCAGGTCAGCCGGCGGTCGCTCCATCCAGCGCGGGTCGGCCAGGGTCGTGAGACGCTCCTCCCAGGCGACCTTGAGAACTTCGAGGAACGCCTCGAAGGTCCGAGCCGAGTCGGGCTCACCGAGCCGCTTGTCGCGGTCGAGCCGGTCCATCAGGGCGGCGATCTGGAGCGACGTCAGGCCGCCCGAGGGCGGCGGCACCGTGGCGACGGTCCGGCCACGGACCGCCACCGTGACCGGCTCGACGACCCGCGCTTCGTAGGCGGCCATGTCCTCGGGGGTCAGGAGACCGCCCAGGCCGCGGACGTGCTCGGCGATCGCACGACCGATCCGACCGGAATAGAAGAGGTTGCGACCCTCGTCGGCGATCGCCTCCAGGGTCTCGGCCAGGTCGGGCATGCCGACCCGCTCGGGCAGCGTTGCCGGCAACGGGACGCCCCGCATCGTCAGCCACGTCTTCGCCTGACCGGGCGTGAGGACGACCCCCTCGCGGGCGTGCCGGATCGCCGCTTCCATGACGGCCTTGCGGTCCAGGTGGCCCCAGTGTTCGAGCAGCGTCAGCAGGCCGCCGAGCACTCCGGGCACGGCCACCGAGAGCGGCCCGCGCTTGTGGCGGTCGTCGGGCAGGCGGTAGTCGTTCGGGTCGCGACCGGGCAGGGTGGGGAACATTCCCGCCTTCGCCGCCTTCGGCGCGACGGCGTCGGCGTCGAGGGCGATCACGTGGCCCCGGGCGGCCTGGAAGCCGACCCCGGTGGCGCCGTAGCCGCCGATCCCGCAGTTGGCTGGCGAGACGACCGCCTCGACGAATCCGGCGGCCACCGCAGCGTCGAAGGCATTGCCGCCGCGTTCGAGGACCGCCGCCCCGGCCTCGGCGGCGGCGAGGTCAGTCGCCACGCAGAGAGCGCGGCCGTCGGCGGTCGTGGCGGCGGGCATCTAGCGACGCTCCAGGGGCTGGAACGAGTTGAGGAACTTGTCCGTGGCCGGCTTGGCGACGAAGTCCTTTTGGCCCACCACCGCCGCCGTGAACAGCCGGCCGTCCGCGAGGAAGACCCGAACCCGCGCCGAGCCGCCGCCCCCGACCACGCGGTCGGGCACGTCGAACGACACCGCCCGGCCGGGGAACGCCCCCACGGCGATCTGACGGCTCGCGGTGATCGTCCCACCCAGTTCTTCCATGGCGACCTTGGCCTCGGTGTCGAGCAAGGTCATCGGGTCGCGCTTCGCGACGTCGGGCGGCAGGTCGGACCAGGTCACGACGTAGCCGCCCTCGCCGCGATCGACGGCGTAGAAGTGGACCATCAGGTCACCCAGCCGGGGCGAGCTGGCCGCTCGCCGTTCGACGGTCGGCGGCTCGGGCATCTTCGCCCGGAAGCCGGCGTTGGCCGGCTCGACGATCGCCCAGCCCTCGGCGTCGCGCTCCGGCCGCATCGCGACGGGCGGCGCGAACAGCTCGGCCCGTTTGGCGGCCAGATCGGGGGCCGGCTTCGGCTTGGCGACGTCCTGCGGGGCCTGGGCGGTTTCCTCGGGCGTGCCGGGCTCGGGCGTCTCGCTGCCGTTGGCCCCGTCGATGGTGAACGAGTAGGTCCGGGTTCGCTGGCCGATCCCGGCGAGCCGGCCTTCATAGATGGTGGTCTTGCCGTTGTGCTTGAGCCGCATCTTCCAGCGCGTCGGGACGGAGATGCCGCCGATGGCCCCGTAGTAATGGACGAACCACTTGTACTCGCCCGGGGGTCCATTGCCCTGGCCGATCTCCTCGCCCCAGAAGATATTCTCGGGGCCGTAGCCGTCCACGTCGTCCACGTCCAGCGTTCCGCCGCGCTCGCCCTCGCGGTGCTCCCAGTAGAGATGCGAGCCGCCGGGCTCCAGCACGTGCAGGTCGAGGTCGGCGGTGTTGTTCCAGATCAAGGTGAACTGGGGGTTGCCCACCTTGACCTCGACGTTGTTGATCACCTCGCCGCCATGTCCGAACTTCGCGACCCCGAAACCTTCGCCGTTGCCCGCCTGGCCGGTGCCGGTCAGGGCCACGCCGTCCTGGCCGCCGCTACGTGCCTTCGGCCTGGGGGCGTTCGTGGAAAGGGTGGGCTTGAGCGGGGAAACGTCGGCGTTCGTCAGCGACGGGGCCGTCTCGGGAAACGTGACCGGGGCCTCGGGCAGCGCCAGGGGCATGTCGATCCCGAGGCCGCCCTGGAGTTCCTCGCCCAGCTCGGAGCCGTGGGCGTCGCCGAAGAGTCGGGTATCCAGCGGGTTCGGCTTCGGCGGTGGCTTGAGGACGATCAAGGCGAAGGCGAAGAGCACGAGCAGATGCACCGTCAGCGAGAAGGCGAAGCCCCGGACGAAGGCCGGCGTGAGAATCGGCTCCTCCGAGTCGTTCGGGTCCTCCGGCTGGGTCTTGATCCGGACCCGGCCTGGCCGTCGGGAACTCGGGGCATTCGGTGGAGGGGGAGGTGCCGCCGCCGCGGCGGGAACCGCCATCGCCTCAGGATTCACGCCAGCCTCGGTGCCCGACTGCGTCTGGTGTTCCACCGCCATCGCGGTTTCCCCCTTTGGCTGGCCGGACCTTCGCGGCGACGACGGCCCGGCATCCTCGGCATCCGAGTCCTGCTCCTCGCATCCAGCATACCGCGCCCGGTTCGCGGCTGGGATAGGGCTCCGGCCCGCCGTTTGCCGGGCGTGTCGCCGGTAGAAGCCCGTTGTCGGGTTCTCCTTGAGACGCTACAAGGGAAGTGATTGTTCGATCCCGTGACGGGTCGGAACCCCGCCCCGCCAAGACCCGTTACCCTCCCGGGACGCCTTGCCGGATGGATGCTCACGAACTGAGACAACTACTGGACGCCCACCGCCGCGGCACCGTGCCGACTGACGACGTCCTCCAGCGCCTGCGCTGGTCGGCCCCGTTCGAGGAGGCAGGCGATTTCGCGAAAGTCGATCTGCACCGGCGTTTGCGCTGCGGCTTCCCCGAAGTGATCTTCGGTCAGGGCAAGACCCCCGAGCAGATCGTCGCCATCTGCCGCAAGCTGCTCGACCACGGCGAAGGCGCCCTCGCGACCCGGATCAGCCCCGAGACCGCCGAGCAGCTTGGCCAGGAGTTCCCTGAGGGCGAATACAACGTCCTCGGCCGGACCTTCCGCCTGACCGGACCCCACGACCCCGGGCCGAAGCTGGGCAAGGTCGTCGTGGTCACGGCCGGCACCAGCGACCTGCCCGTTGCCGAGGAGGCTCGGGTCACGGCCGAAGCCTGGAACTGTGAGGTCTCCCTGATCGCCGACGTCGGCGTTGCCGGCCTGCACCGCCTCCTCGGCCGCCTCGATCGCCTCGGCGGCGCCGATGCGCTGGTCGTCGCCGCGGGCATGGAGGGAGCCTTGCCCAGCGTCGTCGGCGGCCTGGTCGATTGCCCGGTGATCGCCGTTCCGACCAGCATCGGCTACGGTGCCAGCTTCGGGGGGCTTGCCGCAATGCTCGGTATGTTGAACAGTTGCGCCTCGAACGTCGTGGTCGTTAACATCGACGGAGGCTTCAACGCCGGTCACGTCGCCGGTCTGATCGCCCGCCGCGCCGGCCAGGCCCGCGCGGCCGCGCTGGACCCTGCCGCCTCGCCCGCAACCCCCGGGATGCACCCCCATGGATCTTGATCGCGTCGCCAACCCTCCCCGCCTCCCCAGGCGCGTCGCCGACGCCCACAAGGGGCAATTCGGCTCGATCCTGGTCGTCTCCGGCGGTCGCGGCATGGCGGGCGCAGCGGCTCTGGTCGGTGCTTCGGCCTTGCGCAGTGGGGCGGGGCTTGTGCGCATCGCCTGCCCGGCCGAGATCCAGCCGACGGTCGCCAGCTTCGAGCCCTCCTACATGACCTATCCCTTGCCCAATGACGACGACGGCTTGATCCGCTTCGCCGTCGCTCGCCCGGCATTGGAAGGCTTGCTGGAGAAGGCCGACATCGTGGCCTGCGGACCCGGTCTCGGGCAGTCCGATGACCTGCGCAAGCTCGTGCGCTGGCTGGTCGATTCCGTTGCGCAACCGACGGTGCTCGACGCCGACGCCCTGAACAACCTCGTCGGCCAGACCGACGCCTTTGACAATCTCAGCCGCCCCGTCATCATCACACCCCACCCCGGCGAGTTCGCCCGCCTGGTTGATCGGCCGATCCGCGAGGTCCAGGCCGACCGCGAGGGGCTTGCCGCCGCGTTCGCCCGTCGAGACAACCTCGTCGTCGTCCTCAAAGGGCATGGCACCGTAGTCACCGATGGTCAGCGGCTTTACGTTAACACGACCGGCAACCCCGGCATGGCGACCGGCGGTTCCGGCGATTGCCTGACCGGCATCATCGCCGCCCTGCTCGGACAGGGTCTATCCGCCTTCGATGCCGCCTCCCTCGGCGTTTTCGTCCATGGCCTCTCCGGCGACATCGCCCGCGACCAGAACGGCGAGGTCGGCCTCATCGCCGGCGACATCGTCGATTCCCTGGCTGACGCCTTTTACCATCTCGGCGTCGAGAGTTAATGTTTTCTTGGAACAGCCTTGGTGGCCTTTGTGCCGTTGTGGTGAACCTTCTCTCCCACGTCCCTGGGTGTCCTACCCCGCCATTTCCAGCTTCCCTGGTGCGGATTTCTCGCCTCGGAACCCAACCCCCCATTGACCGGTCCGAAATCATTCCCCAAGGATGGATTGACCGCCGACGACCCGGTGGGGACCCGGCCCTGGCGATGGGTTGCCCTGGGCGGAGTCGGAATCCTACGCTAGACTCAAGAGAATGGTTGCTGTCGGGCCGGCTCCGGGACTTCGGGAGCGGCCCGGTGTTGTGGCGGTCCCCTGTGGGGGAGAAGGAGGCCTGGGTGTCGCGCGAGAATCCGAATCCGAATCCGCCGTCGCCACCGTGGACCTATCGGATGGAAGTCTCGCCGACCGGCCAGGGTCCCGCCGTGCCGGCCAACGCCAGTGAGGCCGTGGGCCTGCTCCATCTCCTGGTCAACCTCCAGAATCAGAACCTCGAACTTCAGCGCCAGTTGCTCGAGATGCAGCGCCAGCACCTCGAACTGACCCGCGAATCCACCCAGTACACCCGCGACCAGCGTGCCCGCCAGGTCGCCGAACTGGAGCGCTGGCAGCAGGGTCATGACGGCGTTCTCGACGACTGCAAGGCCACCCTCGGCCGCCTCGAACAGGTCCACGCCTCCTTGATGCGCGAGCTGGCCGAGTACGTCGAGGACAATCACGAGAACCTCGTCGAGGGCGACTTCACCCTGAGCGACTTCGTCGATCGCTTCGGCCCCCGCCTGGCCCACCTCAACACGATGCTCGCCATCCTCCGCCCCCTCGCCGCCGCGGCCAGGAAGCCCGAGGCCGGCTCCTGAGCCAAAGGCCCGCTGAGAATTGTAGGGTGGGCTCCGCCCACCGTCTTCGATTTCGGACGGTGGGCGGAGCCCACCCTACTGGTCCTTCTCTCCCGAATCTGTGGGCATTCCCCCTTCCGGTCGTGTGGCTGGGGCGGAGTCTGCGACGCCCCGGCGCCCGGGGTTCGGCGGACCGGGGCGTCGCAGACTCCGCCCCAGCCACACCGGAACCGGGCCGGGATGCCCACAGATTGAGGGGAGATGGACCACTACACGAAGTCGGAAGCGCGATCTCCCATCGAGCTTGCATGAGGAAACCGCCGATCCACTCTCCTCCCCGAGAGTGGTCGGCGGCTTGCGATCCGGTTGCCGGGTGGGTCAGCCCGGAGGCGGTTCGGGTGTCGGCTGATTCTTTAAAGTCTTGATCTCACTCTGGAGGTCCCCGATCGCCTCCAGGAGCCGGTCGAGCTTCGATTCGACCTCGCGAAGCCGACGCTCGCTCGTCCTGGTGGATGGCCCGGGGACCGGGCTGAACGGAGGCGTTTCGAGCGGAGGAGGCGGGGGGTTGGGATCCAGACTCGGCTCTCGACTGGGCGGTCCGGGCTCCCCTGCCGCCAGGTTCTGGAGTCGCGGTTGGTAGTCGGTTTCCTGGAAGGGTGGCGGTTCGACCGCCCCCGGTGGGAGGGGGAGGTCGCCCGCGACAGCCGGCGAGAAGGGCGGTTCCGAGACTTCCGGCGGGCCGTCGAATGGGCTGAGAGGCGGGAGACTGGCCCCGGGGTCCGAAGGCCGCGATCCGAGCGGCGGCGTCGTATCCCTCGGCCTGGGCTTTCGCGACGAGGGAGGAGGGCTCTGATCGATCGGTGAAGAAGGTTGCGGCCCCAGGGCCCGCTGGACCTCGCGAAGCTGCTCCAGGTGGGGTCGGATCTGCGCGAGCCGTTGGTTCAGATCGTTCTCCTCAGTGGTGAGCCGTTCGATGGTGGCGGCCACTTTCCGGCGGGTCTGCTCCAGGTAGGCGGCCACGTCCTCCGGCTCATGGTCCCGCAAGGGGTTGACTAGGTAGTGCGAGTCAGGCGGCGGCTCGGTTTCCGAGTCGATAGCCCTGGGGAGCTCTGGCGGTTGTGTTGACCTGCCACTGTCGGCTGCGACGGGAACCTCCTCTTGGATCGTGACTGGCCGACCCTTCGAGTCGATCACGGTGCGGAGGACGGTGACGGTTTTCGGCTGTTCCGCCGGACTGGCTGGGGCGGGAAAAGTCGATTCGACTGGCGCTGGCAGGGTCGCGGCGCTCGGCCGGGCGGCCGGAGTCGGCGCGGCGAACGGGTCGGAGGCGGGCGTTGGGACCGTCTCGCCGTCAATCGTGACGGTCGCCGGCCGTTCCGTCGGAGGAGCCGGAGAAGCGGGCGCGGAAGGCGTCTCGTTGACCGGGGTTTCCGCGACGGCGGGTGCCGCCGGTTCGGCCGGCGCACTCGGCAAAGTCCGGGCCGAAGGCCGGGACGTCGGCGCGGGGGTCGAGTCCTGCACGGCGTGGACGGCCGCGCCGGTGGCGGCGACGCCGACGGCCATCAGGCCGACCGCGGCGGCGAGCTTCAGCTTGGTCATGAGCATGGTCCTCAGGATGTCTTGACCCAGGGTCGCGGCCGTTGCGGAGACGAGCCCCGCCGCGGCCCCGGGGCCGGTCGCGAAGAAAAGGGCGGCCCGCACGGTTGATCCGACGAGGGCCGGCGACAGCGCCGCCTTCACCTCGGGCCCGGCCAGCAAGGCGGCGGAGAGCCCGGCGCCGAGGGTCAGACCGCGGCGCGTAAGGCGATCGCGGAGCCGGTCCCGGGCACGGGCCAGCCGACCGCGGACGGTGCCGACCGGCCAGCGGAGCAAGGCGGCGGCCTCGTCGTGGGTCTTGCCATCGAAGTAGCAGAGCACCAGCGGCATCCGATACTTCTCCGGCAACCGGCCCACCTCCTCATCCAGCAAGGCCCGCAGTTCGGCCCGGTCGGCGACGCGAGACGGGTCGGAGCCGTCGATTGGTTCGATCTCGGGCTTCGACCCGACCCCTTCGACCATCCGGCGACGGAGGGCGTTGACCCGGGCGCGGTGGGCGGTCTTGGTGGCGACGGCGTGCAGCCAGGGGCCGAGCAGATCCTTTTGCCGGATCGAGCCCGCCTTGCGCACCAGCACGAGGAAGACCGCCTGGAAGGCATCTTCCACCTCGGCCGGGTCGCGGAGCAAGCGTCGGCAGACGCCCAGGACCATCGGGCCGTGTCGGAGCACCAGCGCCTCGAAGGCCGCCTCGTCGCGACGAGCGACGAACCGTTCGAGCAACTGTCCCTCACCCAGACCCGCGACCGTCTGGCCGCCAAAGATCTGGTCGATCTGCTTCAAGACAACCCCGTTCGGCATGGCGTTCCCCCGTCGATTTCCCTCCTTCTTACTGCGCGGGGGGACCGGAGCAATACAACTTTTTCGAACAGGCTGCAGGATTCCGCGCGAGGCCGATCCAGCCTTCCACCTGCTCCGAAGAGCAAGGCGCGCAGCGGACCAATCGAGGAACCCGGATCGGGACAACCCGGGTCCCCGGCACGGAGACGGACCTGGTGGCACGGCTGCAAGGTAAGGCCCCGCAACACCCGGGTCGAGACCCGGGGTGCGGAACGATTTCTCTGCCGGATTGATTACTGATACGTGTCGGCGCTGATAACCTCGCCGCCGTTGATTGATCCAAGGGCTTGCCAGATCCCGATCTTGCTTCCGGGCTGGACCACGTACACGGCGGTGCCGCTGACCAGCGAGATGCCGGGAGGCAGGCCGGTGGACGGGTTGAGCTGCCAGGAATCGACCGTGTCCTTGATGAACTTGACCGAGCCGTCGGCCATCGCGACGTTCACGCCGCCGGGGTGGAAGCTGGAGGCGCCGTTGATGTAGGCGCCGGCCTGGTCAAGCCCCGCGATGTTCGGACCGCGGCGCTGCCAGTTGGGGGCGTAATACTCGGTGAAGAGCGTGTCGCCGAGGTTGCCGGAGGTCCACCAGCCCCAGTCGTAGAAGGTGCCGGGGATGTAGTCGGTCTTGCTCAGGAGGCCGTGGGCATGCTCACTGAAGGCGATCGAGTTGCTGGTGCCGTCGGTGATCTCGGCGATCCGGACGGAACCGCGGTGCGCGCCGGCCCGGCTGGGCAGGAGGGTCTCGATCGCACCGCCGTAGCCGATCGAGACGATCACGCCGTTCTGCCTCTGGATCCACTGAGTGCGCTGCGGCGTATCACCCGGAGCACCGGTGACACTGCCGGTCCAGTAGCCCATGCTGGCCTTGTAATTTGAGTAGCGCATCGGGAGTGGGCGGTTGTTGTACACCTGGCCGCTGCTGTAGGTCCAGATGGCGTCGTTGATCGAGCCGTCGCTCGGGCAGTGGATCGCGCTGAGACTGGTGGCGCAGAGCGTCGAGTTGGCGTCGGTAAATGGCGGCACCATCGCGTTGCAGGCGTTATAGAGCGGGCTTTGCTCCAGGAACGGCAGCAGGGCGACCATCGGCCCGTAGTGGTTGCCGACCGAGCCGGCGCACGGTGACTCATCGGCTGAGCACCACTGCCAGGCGAAGCCATAGGGATACGAGCCGTTCTGATTCTCGTAGTTGGCCGTAGCCAGGCCGAGCTGCTTGAGGTTGTTGGTGCACTGGGCGCGTCGGGCCGCCTCGCGGGCCGCCTGCACCGCTGGCAAGAGCAGGGCGATCAAGACACCGATGATCGCGATCACGACCAGCAACTCGATCAGGGTGAAGCCGCGACGGACGGTGGAACGGTGGGAAATCATGGGATGTGGTCTCGAAGCAGAAGTGAAGGAAGTGGATCGGACGATAAGAGAACCCCCATAAGTCGAACTCGAATCAGGATCTCGGAGCGTCGCCGGAGGAAGATCGCGACTCAGAGGTCGGAGACCTTGCCCCGCGGTCCCTTGATCCCGACCGGGGCCTGGCCCGGCGCACGGCGGCCTTGTTGCCGGTCGAGGTCGTGGCCGGTCCGCCGTTGCGTGGTATGGAGAGCGATTCGCGGGGCGGGTTGTCCGAGGGGTTGTCGGAGCACCCGGCCAGCGTCCCCAGGAACGCGAGACCGAGAAACAGCGCAGTCACGCATGAACGTGATGGGTGGATGGACGAGGGGTGCATCGCAGACGCAGCTCCTTCGATTCGAGTTGTTGCCAACGAACTGTGACGAGACGAATGAGGAGAGGAAGACCTTTTCGGAAGCCAAGGGGGAGAGAAGCCACCTTGACTCTGGGCAGCCGCCACGCGGAGGGGACAACGCCTGGGGTCAGCGAGTCCAGGTCGTGACGTGCTGATCCGAAAGAGACTTGTGGTCTTTGAGGTTAATGAGACTTCTTTGGCCTGTCAACTTTTAATCTTCACCTTTGCTAGCCTCGCGTCTCGGGTCCCAGATCGTTCGGAGACCGACGCGTGCTGACCCGTGGGATGGGATGGCCCTGTCGTCATTCCACGGAGGAGGTCAGTCCGACGGGATTCGGACCGAACTTCCTGGGGATACGGGGCGTTGGGTCGAATCCCTCGGGTATCGGTCGCCGTTCCCGACGATCCGGGATGGCCTGTGCGCTCGCGTCCGGACGGCGCAGCACGCGATCGCTCCCGCCTGGACCGCGCCGGCCATCGAGTGGGGGGTGGGGTCTGGTGCTGGGTCGGGGGTCGTCGGCGCCGGTTCAGGCGATCTCGCCAGCGGCCACCAGCTTCTCGATCATCGGCCGCAGGCGGGCGAAGGCCCGCGCCCGGTGGCTGAGCTGATGCTTCACCAGCGGACCCAGTTCGGCGAACGTCTTGTGGTATTCGGGGATCAGAAACAAAGGGTCATATCCAAATCCGCCCTCGCCGCGCGGCTCACGGATGATCCGGCCCCGGCACGAGGCCTGCACCTCGGCGTGGATGGTCCCCGACGGGTCGGCCAGCGCAGGGCGCAGACGAACGCCGCGCCGCGGTGGTCGCCGTCCACTTCGTGCAGCTCGGCGAGCAGGCGGCGGTTGTTGGCCGCGTCGTCACCATGCGAGCCGGCGTAGCGAGCCGAGTGGACACCGGGCGCTCCACCGAGCACATCGACGGCCAGGCCCGAGTCATCGGCCACGACCCAGAGCCCCAGCGCCTGGGCCGTCTCGCTCGCCTTCTTGCGGGCATTGCCGGCGAACGTGTCGGCATCCTCGACGACCTCGGGCACCTGGGGCACTCGTCGAGGGTGCGGACCACGAGCTGCGAGAGCCTCGGGTTTAGCTCCCAGGGTGGGCGGACGAGCTGCCTCATCTCCTCGCCCTTCTTCCTGTTGCGGGTGGCCAGGACGAGCGTCGGGCCGCTCGGTGTCGCGGTCTCGGGCATGGTCCATCGGGCCTCGGGGGCGTCGGCTCGGAAGCAAGGGGGATGGATCGCCCGATTGTAGCGACTGCGACGGGGCGTGTGCAGCCTGGCCGGTTGGAAAAGGCGTACGGTATCGCACGCGACCCTCACCCGGCTTTCGGCCGGGTGAGGGTCGGTCGCAGGGGAAGCACCCGAGCGCTGAGGGGCCACGAATCCCGCTCACGGCCTCGGCACGGCCATCAACTGCGGCGCTGGGGCGAGCGGCAGCCGCGTGTATTTCTTCTGGAGGATCTCGACGTCAATCGCGGTCAGCCCCTGCTGGAGCTGGCCGAGCCGGGGGTCATCGGGGCCATTGAAGGGACCGAGGCAGACCTTGCTGGTGAAGCGGTCATGATAGACGTAGGGCCGGATCGACGCCGGGAGCGACTTGCATGGCCAGGTTGGCGGCGAGTCGCTCGGCGTCGTCGTGGGCGGTGGCCAGGGGGCTCTTGCGGAGGAACGAGGCGTTGTTGAACTTCGGGTCGGATGGGTCCGCCGCCGTCCGTCCGGTGAATTCGGCGACCGGCAGCGCGAAGGGGCCGGGGCACTTGTAGATGCTGTGGGCCCCTGGTTCATCCGCTCGACGAGCGGGTCCGGCTTCTTCATGTGCTCGAAGGCCGTGGCTGCCACGAAGGGGTCGTAGGTGTCGCCCGGCTTGGCCGGGATCGCGCCGTGCGCGCTTGACGTGGCCGTGGGACGGGCCGCCGGGATAGAGCGCTGGGCCGGAATCAACGGGTTCTGAGTGACCATCGCCCACTTCAAGCCCTGCCCCTTGCGATGGCCCCAGATCGTCGGCAGGCCGTCGAGGGTCTTGGGGTGAATCTTCTTGACCCGGTGGAGCAGCTTCTCGGCGTCGTCGATCGTCGGGCAGTCACCGACGAGCACGGCCGCCTCGTCATAAACCCGATAGACTTCTCGGCGCGTGGATCTCGCGCGTTGGCGACATTCTCGGGCGCCGTCGGCTGCACGTTGCGGATGTTGCTGCCGCCTGGCTGGATCTTGAGGTGGAAGATGTAGGCGGGCAGTTTGAAAGCGTTGCGCATCTCGAGGGTCAAGGCCAGGGCGTACTGGGTCGCCTGCGGACCCCGGAACGTGTGGATGACAACCATGAACGGCCCGTTCTCTTTGCGGAGCAGGTACGGGTCGGGCGGCACGTTCGGCAGCGCGATCGTCGGGGCGCCGAGCTGATCGACGGGGATTGGCTCGGGCGGCTGCTCGGCCGCCGTCTTGACGTTCTGGTCGGTCTTGGTCGCGGCGGTCGTCGGCGCCTGGGGCTTCCGAGAGCTGGCGGCACGGCCGGTGGCCGCGGCGTTGGCTGGAAGGCGCGGGGGGCGGTGGGCCGGAGCTGGCCTGCGGTCGCGGGCGGGTTCACGCTCCGGGGACCGGACGGGAACGACGGGTTCCTCGGAACCTGAGCCTGCACCGGGGCCACCAGGGCGGCGGCCAGGGCCATCGTGACAATCGGCGTCTTCATGCGGGCGATCCCTCCATCCCTGTCGGGTTCGCGGTGAGGACCAGCGCCCCGGTCGCTCCCCCGACCGGCATCCCGATCGAGGCCGCCCGGGACGGACGGCGGTTTGATTCCTGGCGACTCGTTGGTCGGGCCGGACCGAGCTCGGGGTGTTGCTGGCGCGAAGTGATCCGGCGACGTGCGAGGCGGACTTTAGCAAATGGTCTCCCGGGTGCCCAGACCGATTCTCAACCCGGGTCCTCGATCACGCGTCGAATGGCCACCACGCGCCCAGCGCCTCCTTCTGGAGGGCGACCAGCTGCGTGATTCCCGCGTCTGCCAGGTCGATCAGGGCATCCAGCTCGGACCGCGAGAAGACGCCTCCCTCGCCCGTTCCCTGCACCTCGACGAACCCGCCGCGTCCGAGCCGGACGACGTTGAAATCGACCCCGGCCGTCGAGTCCTCGACATAATCCAGATCCAGCACCGGCCTCCCCGCCCACGATCCCGACGCTGACCGCCGCCACGCTATCCTTGAACATCAGCCGCGCGGCGTCGCCGAACCGGACCCGAAGCGCATCGGCCACGGCCACGAACGCCGCCGTGATCGCGGCCGTGCGGGTCCCGCCGTCGGCCTCGATCACATCCGCATCGATGTGAACCGTGCAAGGTCCGATCAGGCCCAGATCCACCGACGCCCTCAGGGACCGTCCGATCAGCCGCTGAATTTCCGTGCCCCGCCCGTCGCTGCCCCGCGACTTCCGCGATCGGCGTGCTGCCCGGCAGCATCGCGTACTCGGCCGTCAGCCAGCCGGCCCCTTTGCCTTCCAGGAACGGCGGCACCCGATCGGACACCTGCGCCGAGACCAGCACCGTCGTCGCCCCCGACCGGTACAGCACGCTCCCCGCGCTGGTCCGCTGAAACCCCCGCGTGATCGTCACCGGCCTCAGGTCGTCGTGGGCCCTTCCGTCGTGTCGCGGCATGAAAATCACTCCACCCCGATCAATTCCGTTTCGCCAGGTACGCCACCAGGTCGCGGACCTCCTCCGGCGTGAGCTTCTCGAACAGACCCTCCGGCATCATCGACTCCCCCGACGGTCGCATGGCCTCGATCTCGTCCCGCGACACGACCACCCGCTCATTGGCCGTCTGGAGCACAACCGCCGCATCGTTCTGCTCGCGGACGATGCCCGTCAGCAGTCGGCCGTCCTCGGTGGCGACGACCACCATCTGGTAGTCCCGCCCGACCGACGCGCTCGGGTCGAGCACGTTCTCCAGGAGGTAATCCAGGTTCGCCCGATCCGACCCCGTCAGCTCCGGACCGACGTCCCCGCCTTCCCCGTAGAGCTTGTGGCACTGGAGGCACGACCGCTCGAAGACCTTCCGGCCGTGCGCAGGGTCGGCCTTCGCGAGTGCCTCCGGCGTCAATATCCCCTTGTATTTTCCCATCAACGCCACTTTCTCCTTCGACGTCGGCCGCGTCCTCCCCCAGACTTCCTCCAGCCTCGCCGACAGCGTCCGGTCCCCGAACGCGAGAATCTGCCTGGCCAGCGTCACCGACAGGTCGCGACTCGGCACGGTCCCCGCCTCGATCGCATCCAGCAGCGCCTTCGCCGAGGCGGGCCGCGCCGAGAGCGTCGCGAGCACATCGCCGCGGACCTCTTCCGGCAGTTTCCCATACCCTTCCAGCAGCAACCGCGGCGTCGCCTCGTCCTCGAACGCCGCCAGCGACCGGATCGCCGGCCCGAGCAATTCGCCCCGACCGACCAGTTCCCTCAGGGCCGTTGCCATCCCCGGCACCCGCTGCTCCACCAGCGCCGACATCGCCCGCCTTCTTCGTCCCGCGTCGGCCTCCGGGTCCATCACCGTCGCCTTCAAGGCCGCGACCGCACCCGCATCGCCGAACCGCAAGGCCACCATCGACGCCCTTTCCCTCACGTCTGGATCGGCCGACTCCGCCAACTTCCGCGACGCCTCCGCCCAACCCTCCGGCCGCTCGACCGATCGCCTTCCCCGCAACGCCTCCAGCGCCCCATCAAGCCAGTCCCGCTGCCGCCCCGGATCTCGGGAGTCCGCCAGCACGGCGACGAGCGCCTTCAATCCCGATCCGACCTCCGCCTCGATCGCCCTCCGCGCCACCAACCGCCGGACCGTCGGAATCTCCGCCCTCGCCGTCAACGCCAGCGCCCTCTCCGGGTCGCCCGGCACCATCGGCTCGATCCCGTACCAGACCATCAGGGGCAGCATCGCATCGTCCGCATCCTCGCCTCGCGCCGCCAGCGCCTCCGCGATCGGCCATCGCCGCTCGATCGGCAACTTCTGAAGGAACGACGCCAGCGCCAGCCGGACCCTCGCCGACGGGTCCTCCTTCGCCAACCCGGCCAGGCGTTCGACCGTCTCCGTCCCCGGCTCCCCATCACCGAGTAACCTCACCGACCAGGCGCACAAACTCACTTCCATCATCGAGCCGTTTCACCAGCTCCGACTCATTCAGACCTCCGATCGCGTTCAAGGCCCAGAGCGCCCGGAGCTTGCGGGTGTCATCGGGATTCGTCTTGAGGATCTTCCCGAGTTCCCCGCTGACTTCCGCACGCTCGCTCCCCGACAGGTTCCGCTCCTGCAAGAGCCTTCGCGCCGTGCGGACGTACCAGTCATTCTCATGAAGCTGGAGCTTCACCAGTTCCCCGTTGCTCCGCCTTGCCAGGTTCACCTTCACCGGCCCCGGCTCGCCGAACCTCACCTTCAAAATGCGCCCGTTCTCCCGATGCGCCCCGTCCGCGTCCGCCTCGTGGCACTCGCCCGTATCCGACCAGTCCGTCACATACACCGCCCCATCCGGCCCGTATTTCAGCTCCAGGCCCCGGAACCAGTCATCATTCGCGAACAGGAAATCCTTCTCATGCGAGGCGACGTAGCTCGATCCCGACCGCTGGAACGAGTCGTGATTGACCCGGTGCCCATGCACGTTGCACGTGAAGACCGATCCCCGATACCTCGCCGGCCAGTTGTCCCCCAGGTAGATCATCGCCCCGACGTGCGCATGCCCCCCGCCCGCCCGGTCGGTCGTCGGCGTCACACCCAGCCGGCGGATGTCGCTCCAGAGCTCGGTCGTGTCCCAGTGGACATGATCGGCGCACGTCTTCAGAAGTTCATACACATGCGGATTCAGATCCTGCCCGTACATCCGCTCGTAGTGGGCGCCGGAGACGACGTGAAAGAGGTGCGGGATCACGCAATTCGTGATAAACATTTCCCCATAATCATCGAAGTCCAGCCCCCACGGGTTCGTCGTGCCGCTGGCGACGACCTCGAAGACGCGCCGCGAGGGGTGATACCGCCAGACCCCGCAATTCATCGAGGTCCGCTGGTCCTCCGGCGTCCCCGGTCGGCCGATCTTCGAGGTTGCCAGGATGCCGTTGTTGCCGTAGAGCCAGCCGTCGGGACCCCAGGTCAGGCCGTTGAAGACGTTGTGCCGCGCCTCCAGGCTCCAGCCGTCGAGCAGGACCTCGGGCTCGCCGTCGGGCACGTCGTTTCCATCCCTGTCCGGGATGAACAGCAAATCCGGCGTCGCACAGACCCAGACCCCCCCGAAGCCGACTTCCAGGCCCGAGACGTTCGCCCCCCGGTCCCAGAAGACCTTGCGGCTGTCGAAACGTCCGTCCCCATCTTCATCCTCGAAAATCAGGATGCGATCGCGGCCTTTCCCGTCGCGGCTCCACTCCGGATAGCTGTAGCACTCGGCCACCCAGAGCCGTCCGCGCGGGTCGATGGTGAAGGCGATCGGCTGCACGACGTCCGGCTCGCCCGCAAAAAGCGTGGCGGTGAACCCCTCCGGCAAGGTCAGCCGACCCGCCACCTCCGCCGTCGGCACGGGCTTCGCCTGCGGCTTCCCGGCCTCGTCGGCCGCGTTCGCGACCCGGCCCGTCGCGAGCACCGCGGCGAGCAACAAAGCAAATCTCATCGGTTGGCTCCCGACCCTTGAATCCCGTCCGTCGCTCAGATCCGAAGCTGCCGGACCGCCTCCAGCAAGGCCCCGTGCAGGCGGCCGTTCGTCGCGATCACGCCCCGGTTGGCGGCGAGCGTTCGGCCGTGGGTGAACTCCAGCGCCTGGCCGTCCACATCGGTCACGCGCCCGCCCGCCTCGCTCACGACGAGCCAGCCGGCGGCGTGGTCCCAGATCTTCTCGCGGTAGTCGGCCCGGGTGGGCAGTCGCAGGTAAACCTCGGCCTCGCCGCGGGCGACGACGCCGTATTTCGCCTGGCTGTCCAGCCGGACCGGCTCGGCCCGGAGGCCCAGCTTGGTCGCGATCGCCGCGGCGTCGCCGTGGGCGCTGTGGCCCGATTCGACCGACTCGCAGAACCTCGCCGACGCCGGGTCCTCCTTCGCGCTCACCCGGATCGACCTCGGCGGCTCGTCGCCTTCGAGCGGCTGGACGAACGCTCCCACCCCCCGGACCGCCGTGAACAGGGCCCCCACCGGCCACGATCCCCCCGGCTCGACAGGCAGGTTCGGGCAGGCCAGGGCCGCGACCTCGACCCGACCGTCCACGATCAAGGCCAGGGCCACCGCGTACTGCTCGTTCCGGAGGAACCCCTTCGTGCCGTCGATCGGGTCCAGCGTCCAGAACCGCGACGTGTCCGCCTTCGCCCCGCCGTGGTCAATCCAGCGGCCGACGGCTTCCTCGTCGGCCTCGGGAGAGAACGCCCCCACATGCCGCGTCACCGCCGCCAGCGCCGCCGCGTTCTCCTCCCGGCGCAGGTCGGCGGAATCCTCCTCCGCCACGACCGGGTCGTCCGGAAACGCCCCGGCGAGTGTCCGGCAGACCACCGCCTGACTCCCGAAGTCGGCCACGGTGACCGGGCTCAGATCCTGCTTGTCCAGCACGCCCGGATCGATCTCCGCACGCACCGCCCGGCAGAGCCTCGCCGCCTCGCGGACCGCCGCGATGGCGACCTCCCGCTCGCGATCATGCGCTCCCGCCATCCCCCGCCCCCCATCCATTCCCGATTCCAAATCTTCCGTAAAGGTGGACTCCGCCCGCCGTCTTGTTTTCGCAATGGACCATTCTGCAGAGCCCACCCTGCGAGAGCCCCCGGGCTCCGTCACGGTTTCAACAAGGGTCCCAGCACCTTCGCGAAGGCGTCGGCCATCCGCAGGAACCCCAGGTCCGTCGGGTGCGACCCATCCACGGTGTCCTCCCCGTCCTCGCCGAGCTGCGTCTCGCCGGGCAGGTAGGACAGGTTGGCCACGCCCTCCGACTTCAGCGTCTCGAAGCCCTCCCGCAGGGCCTTGCGACTCTCCTGTTGACGCCGGCGCGACCCTTCGAGCAGGAAGGCGTTGGCATACGTCCGGCCCTCCGCCAGCACGATCGGCGTTTCCGGCCGCGCCTGGCGAATGATCTTCACCAGGGGCACGACCCGCTCGGCCACCTGCGACGCGTTCATGTTCGGCAAGCAGTCGATCACGTAAACGGCCGGGTCCAGCTCGCCCAGCAACGTCCCCATCTCGGGGTCCATCGTGCCGTTGCCGGAGAAGCCCAGGTTGATGACCGGCCGGTCGAACCGCCGTCCCAGGATCGCCGTGTGGACCATCCCCGGACGCGACGCGCAGCCCCCTTGGGTGATCGACGTGCCGTAGAAGACGATCGGCTTGCGGTGCCCTTCGTCCCGCTCCGGCGCCTTCTCCAGCGTCGCCTCCTTCGGAATCCCGATCTCGACCGACGACACGCCGTTATACAGCGGGAAGTACAGCAGATACTCCCGCTTCCCCTCCGGCAAGCCGCCGACGAGCCGCGTCGTGTTCGACTTCCCTTGCCTCGGCTGTCCCGTGGCGAGCCAGTGCCAGCCGCCGTCGTCGCGGACGTAGAGGTCCAGCCCGCTGACCCCGGTGGCCGGCATGTGCGGCATGGCGAGGCTGCCCGAGTTGAGGGTCCACCGCGCCTGGATCTCCCGCGCGTCGGTGACGAACCGCGTCGCCAGACCCGCCGAATCCCGCGACAACCCCCAGACCGGTGGCCGGACCACCCCCTCCGCCTTCGCCGGCAACCGATCGAACGGCGCCTTTGTCTCCGACCACCCCTGTCCCTCGACGCCCGGCAAGCGGGCGTCGTACCAGAGAAGCTTCCCCTCCGGGTCGGCCTGCGCCTTGCCGGGGTCGATCCCATCGCCGGCCGACGCGAAGGTCGGCACAAGAGTCCAGGCCAGCAGCACGATGATCCAGCGTTTCGGTCGTTTCACGATCGGGGTCCTCCGCCCCCGCTCTCCGCGGCGGGCGTCCCCGATGGTAGTGCAATCGGCCTTCCGACTCCAGTCTCCCGCGCCTTGGATCAGGACGCTTCCCTGGTCGCTTGCACGACCGACCGAACCCTCTCCCGCCGGGAGAGCCTGGCCGCGGATCGGCCGGGTGAGGGTCTCGACACTCGACTTCGGAACTGGCGAGCGTCCATCGCCCGTGATTCGCCGGATCGGCCGGGCTCACTGGCCCTTCTTGTGCCCCTCCTCCTTGTGGTGCTTCATCACCGTCCGCGCCGCCACCTCCTCGGCCCGCTTGCCGTAGCGGCCCGACTTCTCGGCCGACTCCTTGATGTGCTCGTACATCCGCTCTTCCTTGTCGCTCACACCCTGGAGGGGCTTCTTCTCCGACTTGCCCTGGCTCTTGGAATCGCTCTTCTTCTTGGTCGCCATGATCGTGGACTCCCAGATCTCGACCCGGCCGCCTGGCGGGGTCGGGTGGCGTTCGTCTTGGATACGGTCCCCGGACAGGCCCGGGACCCGTGTCTCTTCTCCGATGCATGAGCTGTGCCACGACGACCGCCCCAGCCCCCGGAATTCGCCAACCTCGTTCCAGAAAACCCGATAATCCCTCCCCCGGATTTCGATAATGTCGTTGACCGTTCGGTCCCGGGCGACGCCGCCCGACCGCCGGCCCTTCTCCGCCCGGGTCCGCCACGATGCCGAGCCGACATGACCTCAACACACCGCGAACCCGTCCCGATCGCCCCGCTCGGCGACCGCACTTCGCCTCCCGACGCGACGCGCCTCCGCGCGCATCCCGGCGCCGAACGAACTTCAAAATAGGCAGGATGGCCCCTCCGAAGCCTTGTCTCACAAGAGTTTAGGAAACGACCCCTCCGACCGTCCGGCGCGTCCTCATCGCGTTCCCGAGACATCGCGAGGCCGTCCCCGGCGCGTCGTCACGATGTCCTCGCTCCCGTCCTGGCCGCCCCCCACACCGGCCCGAGTTCGCCCCTCGCGAACGCCGCGCCTCACCGCGCGTCCCGGGCGCCGAACGAACTTCAAAATAGGCGATTTGGCCCCTTCGGAGTCTTGCCATACAGGAGTTTGCGGCAAGACCCCTCCGGCCGTCCGGCGCGTCCCCGGGGCCTCGCGAGGCCGTTCCCGGCGCGTCGCCGCGGCGTCGCTTTCGCGTCAAGAATCCGCCCGTCCCGGCTCCGAGCCGGGCAAGCCGAGGCCGAAGCTGCCGAGCAGGCAGAGGCCGCCGTCGCTGACGACGATCGCGCCGTTGAGGTTGGCCGCGGCGTCGCTCAGCAGGAAGAGGGCGAGGCTGGCGATGTCGTCGATCCGGCCGAGCCGTCGCGACGGGACGAGCTGCCTCAGTTGCTCGGCCGCCGGTCCGGGGAAGAGTCGCCGGGCGCCCTCGGTGTCGGCGATCGGGCCGGGCGCGATCGCGTTGACCCGGATGCCCCGCGGTCCCCACTCGACCGCCAGCGTCCTCGTCAACGCATCCACGGCCGCCTTCGCCGCCGCGACGTGCAATTGCCCCGGCGTGCCCCCGTAATGCAAGGTCGCGCTGATGTTGAGGATCTGACCACCCCGATCCTTCATCCCCGCCTGATAGACGGCCCGGCTGACGTGCCACGTCCCCTTGGCGTCGATGTCCACCACCGCGCCGAACCCATTCGGTGACAACGACTCCGCCGCGCAGAGGAAGTTCCCGGCCGCTCCATTGATGAGGAAGTCAATCGGCCCCAGCTCCGCCCAGGCCCGCCCCACCGCCGACTCGACCTCCTCTGGCCGCCTCACGTCGGCGACCAGCGGCAGACAGGACCGGCCGGTTGCCTCGGTGATCTCGGCGGCCGTCGGTTCCAGATGCTCAGCCCTTCGACTCAGGATCGCCGTCTTCGCCCCGTGCGATGCCAACGCCCGAGCCATCCCCCGACCGATGCCGGTTCCCCCGCCCGTGATCAACGCCACGCGACCCGCGAACAGGTCATCCCGGAAGAGGCCAGGCATGCTTCGCGACTCCTCGGCGGTCAGACGGCTCCACCCCGCCCAGTTCAACCGGGCGACGATCCGCGTTCAAGCCCCCGCCGACTTCCAGCCAGTCCCTTGCGACCGCCCCATCCCCCGCGCATGCTGGGGGCTCGCACCGATCGAATCCAGAACCGTTCGAGAGCCTTCCCGATGATCCGAACCCCCCTCCTCGCCCTCGTCCTCGCCGTTCCTCCGGCCGCCGTCGCCGCCGATCCCTCCTTCTCCTCCGAGGCCATCTTCCCGCCGGAGAACCAGCACAACCACGCCTCCTGCCTCGTCGAGCTGGCCAACGGCGACCTGCTCGTCGCCTGGTATCGTGGCTCGGGCGAGCGGCAGGCCGACGACGTGGCGATCCTCGGCTCGCGTCTCAAGAAGGGCGGCTCGCAATGGGAGCCCCGCTTCTCGATGGCCGATACCCCCGGCTATCCCGACTGCAACCCCGCCCTCTTCGCCGCGCCTGACGGCTCCGTCTGGATGTTCTGGCCCACGATTCTCGATCACCGCTGGGAAGGCGCCCTGCTCAAGTACCGCGTCGCGAAGGACCCCGGCAACGCCGGCGCCCCGGAATGGACCTGGCAAGGCGTCCTCCACATCACCCCCGACCACTTCGGCGAGGCGATGGACGCCGCCCTGAAGGACCTCGGCCCCGCCTCGCTCAAGATCGACGCCACCGCCTTCGGCCTGGTCAACAACCGCGCCCACGACCTCCTCTACCAGCGCCTCGGCTGGATGCCCCGCGTCCATCCGACTGTCCTCCCCTCCGGACGCTGGCTCTTGCCCCTCTACACCGACACCTTCTCCGCCTCGATCGTCGCCATCACCGACGACCAGGGCCAGACCTGGACCTCCAGCACCCCCATGATCGGCTTCGGCAACATCCAGCCCAGCATCGTCCGCAAGGACGACGGCACCCTCGTCGCCTTCATGCGCGAGAACGGCCCCAAGCGCAAGATCCGCCTGAGCACCTCGAAGGACGACGGTGCCACCTGGTCCCCCGTCACCGAGAGCCCGCTCCCCAACCCCGGCGCCGGGATCGAGGCGACCCGCCTGGCCAACGGCACCTGGGCGATCGTCTATAACGACACGACCCGCGGCCGCCACTCCCTCGCCATCTCCCTCTCCGACGACGAGGGCCAGACCTGGCCCATCACCCGCCACATCGAGCGCACCGAGACCGGCGGCGGTCAGTTCCACTACCCCTCGGTCATCCAGGGTCGCGACGGCTCGATCCACGTCAGCTACACCCACCGCACCCCCGCCGGCAGCACCATCCAGCATGCCCGCTTCAACGAGTCCTGGGTCCGCCAGGGCGACCCCAAAACACCCTGACCCTCCACCCTCTGCCATCTGTTATGTTCACACGTCTGTCATCCTTCATCCCGATGCACTGTCTCCGGCGCGAACGCGGGCAAGCAGACCGAGACGTACTCGGCCCCCTCGGGTTCGGGCGTGCTGTAGCGGACCCACTCGCCCCGTCGCGTCAGCACCCCCTGACCCTCGCGGATGTCGAGCACGCCTCCCTCATGCTCGACGCGGACCGAACCCCGGAGCACGATCGTGTACTCGTCGAACTCCGGCCGCTGCCCCGGCTCTTCCCAGCCGCCGGGGCTCCGCATCCGGGCAATGCTCACACCCTCGTTGGCCGTGTTGACCCGACCGACATACTCATCAATGATCTTCGGCTTGTTCCCCGCGGCCTCGATCCGCGTCGGACGCTCGATCCGCTCGGGCATGGCAGAGGCTCCTCCAGATCCCTCAGGGCTTCTCCGCCGTTCCGGGCTCGTCTCCACGGGTGACGGGCGTCTCCTCGGCGTTCCCCCAGTCGGACCAGCCGTGATAGTAGTTCCTGGCCTCAAAGCCGAGGTGCTCCAGGGCGAACGCCTCGACCGACGACCGCCCGCCCCCCTGGCAATGGGTAATCACCGGCTTATTCGCCTGGATTCCCACCCGCGACAGCTTGGCCCGGAGCTTCGACTCATCCAGAAACCGACCCTGCTCATCGACGAGTTGTTTCCATTCCAGCGGGCAGGCCGTCGGGATGTGCCCCGCCTTCTTCGCCATCCGGGTCTGACCCGCGTACTCGGCCGGGCTCCGGGCATCGAGCACCTGCGCCTGACCTCCGCGGATCGCCTCCAGCACCTCCGCACGGTCGGCGTGGCGGTCGTCACGAAACCTCACCGCGAACCGCCTCGGCGTCACCGCTGGCACCTCGCGAGTGACCGGTCGCCCTTGCTCCTCCCAGAGCAGAAAGCCGCCGTCCACCAGCCCGGCCCGCTCGACGCCCAGATACGTCAAGAGCCACCAGATCCGAGCCGCCACAAGCTGCCGGTTGGCGTCATAAACCACGACCTCCGTGTCCGGGCCGATCCCGAGCGAAGCCATCCATGCTTCCCATGCCGCCTTATCTTGCAAGCCACCGGGACGCGCGGCCAGGACTTCGGCCATCTTCACATCCACCCAGACGGCGCCCGGAATGTGCCCCTTCTCGTACTCGCCGCGGGTTCGGGCGTCGAGCAGCCGGAGTCCCGGCTCGCCGAGCTGACCGGCCAGCTCGGCGAATCCGACCAGCCGGGCCGTCGTGGCGGGATCGTCGGAGACCACCGGGGAATGGAGGCCCAGCAGGGCCCAAATCCAAAGGGTCAGCCAGGTCTTCATGGTCGTGGGCCCTCGGCGCGGAGTGGAATCGAACCGTGGTCGGTCCAGGTCGGTCCCGCCAGATTACCAGATCCTTCGAGAAGGAGAACACCCCCGGCCGGCTTCCCTCGCACCGCCCACCGCGTTCTCCACACCGAACCCGCGGACGCGCATTCGGGGCGACCGGCAGAGAAAACTCGCTTAGGCCCAAATAAGCAATGGACACGGCCGGGCTCAAGTGTCAAACTAAGGTGCCTCCCTTGGATTAGGACGGCGAGCCCGGGATGTCTCCGTGTTCAACCGTGGCAGGGGGCGGGCGATGGGGCCGGACATGGGGCGGGGTGCGCGACGATTGCTGATGCGATACGGACTGGCGGCGCTGGCGGTCGGGCTGGCGTTGGTGTTGAACCTGCAGACGTATCAGGCGGCGCCGGTCTCGATGGCCCTGGCCGCGGTGATGGTGGCCGGCTGGTTCGGCGGTCCGGGACCGGCACTGACGGCGACGGCCCTGGCCGCCGTCGGCTGCGAGCTCGGGATCTTTGGCCCGTCGCACGACGGTCCCCACGACCGCCTCCGCGACTCCCTCCGTTGTGCGGTGCTCGTTGCCGGGGGGCTTCTGGTGACCGGGCTGGTCGCGGCCTTGAAGCGGGCCCAGTCCCAGGCCGAGCGCCAGGCGGTGTTGGCCTCCGAACACCTCCGACGCTCGGAGGCCAGCGAGTCCCATTTCCGTCGCCTGACCGAGGCCAACCTTCTGGGCATCGTCACCGGCGACCCCGACGGTACGATCCGCGACGCCAACGACGCCTTCCTCGACCTGGTCGGCTACAGCCGCGACGATCTCGACGCCGGACGTCTGCGATGGGCCGACCTGACCCCACCCGCCGATCGCCGGCGCGACGCCCGCGCTCTGGCCGAGCTGGTCGCCGAAGGGTCGTGCGCCGCCTTCGAGAAGGAGTTCATTCGCAAGGACGGCCGCCATATCCCGGTGCTTGTCGGAGGCGCCTGGCACCAGGGTTGGCAGGAGTATGTTGGCTTCGTCCTCGACCTCTCCGAGCGCAAGCGGACCGAGACCGAGCTGCGACTGGCCAAGGAGGCCGCCGAGGCCGCCATCCGCGCCAAGGACCGCTTCCTCGCCGTGCTCAGCCACGAGTTGCGCACTCCCCTGACGCCCGTGCTGGTCGCCGTCTCCGCGCTGCTCGAAGGCAAGCTCGACGGCCGACTCGGGCCAACCCTGGAGATGATCCGACGCAACATCGAGGTGGAGGCCCACCTGATTGACGACCTGCTCGACGTCTCGAGGATGGACCGTGAGGGGGTCCGCATCGAGCCTCGGCTCCTCGACCTGCACGATCTGATTCGCCAGGCCGTTGCGATCTGCCGTCCCGAGATTGAGCGGGCCGGCCTTCGCATGGCGCTCGACCTCTCGGCCACGTCGCACCACGTCGCGGCTGACCCCGACCGCCTCCGGCAACTGCTCGGCAACCTGATCCAGAACGCCGTCCAGCACACTCCGTCCGGCGGCCTTGTGTCAATCCGCACCGGCAACGAGCCCGCGGCCCCGTCCGCCGCCGGCCCCGGTAGCCCGTCGAGACGGCAGCGCCTGGTCGCCGAGTTCACGGACAACGGCCGCGGTCTCGAACCCGAGGATCTGGCCCGGGTCTTCGAGCCGTTCGAGCAGAGGCCGGCTCGATCGCGGGGCGGCGGCGCCGGGCTCGGCCTGGGCCTGGCGATTGCCCACGCCCTGGCCGAAGCGCATGGCGGCCGGCTCACCGCCACCAGCGCCGGTCACGGACTCGGATCGACCTTCCGCCTGGAGCTTGACACCGTCGCGGCACCCCCTACCGTCGAGCCGGTTCTGGCTCCCGCCGACGGCTCGGGTGAGTCGCCAAGGCCACTGCGTGTCCTGCTCGTCGAGGACAACGCCGACACCCTGCGGTACCTGACGCTCGTGCTCCGCCGCCTCGGCCACGACGTCATTCCCGCGGCCGACCTCGCCACCGCGCAGTCGGCCGTCACTGGGCCGGAGCCCTTCGACCTGATTCTCAGCGACATCGAGCTGCCCGACGGCACCGGCCTCGAACTGATGCGCAACTCGGTCCCGACCGGCACGGACCCGCCATCGCGATCAGTGGCTTCGGCTCGGAGGAAGATGTCCGCCTGAGTCTCGCCGCCGGCTTCGCCCTGCACCTGACCAAGCCCCTCGACACGACGCGTCTCGAGGAGGCCATTCGCCACGTCCTCTCCCTACCGGGCCTGCTCCGGAGCGTCGATTGACCAACCGCGGAGTTCCCCCTCTTGCTATCGGCTCGCTGCTTCCTGACCCATCCCGGTCCCGTCGCGACGCCGTCCAGCGCGACGCCCCGCCCCGGGGGAGTCGGGGCGGGGCGTCTGGTTGCTTCAATCGTGGGACGACAACCCGGCTCAGGCCATCGGGGCGGGCTCGGCCGTCGTCGAGGGCAGATGCTTCTGACCGGCCTTGGTGACGTGGAAGCGGAGCTGGCCGGTCGCCTTGTTCTTGGCGCCCTTCTTGATGAGCTTCTTGTCGAGGAGCGACTCGACGCCGCGCATCTCGGCCTTGGTCGGCTCGAAGCCGGCCTCGCCCGCCGCGTGGATCTTGCCGAGGAACTCGGCCTGCTTCGCGGTCAGCTTGACCGGAGCGGCCTTCTTCGCGACGGCCTTCTCGCCGGTCGGCGCCTTGGGCGACGTCTTGGCGTCGCGTCGGGCCTTCGCCGGCGTGGCCTTCCCGGCCTCCGACGCCGCCGGGGCGGCCGGCTCGGCGCCGGCCTTCTTGACGGTGCTGCCCTTCTTGGTCGCTGCCATCGGTTCTGGACCCCTCAATCGGGACAAACCCACGGAGCCGCCGCCGGCACCGAGCCGCGCGCTCCTGAAGACTTTATTAGGGCCGCATATTCCATTCGTCAAGACGGCGTTAGGTATCGATGGCAGATTTTTCCTCCCAAACCCTCACCAGCGGCGCGCCCGGCAGGGTCGAACCGCCGTCATGCCCCCTCCGAAGCCCCGATCAGGTTCCTGTGGGACAGCCGTGGGCGGCTGTCCCACAAATGCCTCATACCCAAGCCCGCTGATGCTGTCTGGTTCTCGTGTGGCTGGGGCGGAGTCTTCGACGCCCCGGCGCCCCCCGAGGCAGGCGGACCGGGGCGTCGAAGACTCCGCCCCAGCCACACCGAGCCAGACCGGACCACATCAGCGGGCTCAAGAATCAGAACGCCGGGTTTCACCTTCGACGTCTTCTTGCGGTCGCTCCCCCCGCCCGCTAGCCTCAACACCGGAAACCGCCCGCGCCGCCGACCCGCGCCGCGGGCCGACCGCTGAGCTTCCTCGAACGACCACGCGAGCCACAACTGGGAGGTGCGGGATGCGACGAACCACGGTCGCCTGGGCTTGGATCGGACTGGCCTTCACCCTCCCCGTCCTCGCCGCGCCTCCCGACGACCCCCAGCCCCTCCCCGACACCGCGCCCCTCGACTGGCAAGGCGACCTCGCCGCCCGCATGGTCGCCGGCGCCGACAAGTTCCTCTTGCGAAAGACCGAGCAGTCCGTCGCCGGCCGGGCGAAGCACTGGAAGCGCGACCTCTCGTCGGCCGACGCCTACAACGCCTCTGTCGAGCCGAACCGCAAGCGGCTGGCGTACATCCTGGGCGTGAGGGATGCCCTCGCCGCCTTCGAAAGCCCCAAAGTCCCAGTCCCGCTTCCGCCGGAGGGTTACGTCGAAGTCACGGCCAAATTCAAATTGATGAAATACCAGATCAATGCGATCCGCTGGCCAGTTGCTGGTGACCTGCATGGGGAGGGACTGATGCTCTTCCCCATCCGCGAAACGAATGTGGAACCTGGCTCTGGATCGCTACCGTGATTGTGCTGCCTGATGCCGACCAGACCCCCGAGCAGATCGCCGGCTTGGTCCCGGGCGTCCCGGCGGATTCGCAGGTCGCCCGCCGACTGGCCGAGAGCGGTTGCCGGGTGATCGTCCCGACCTTGATCGACCGCACGGTCGAGCCCCGCAACGGCCGCGCCAAGCTGACCAGCCGCGAGTTCCTCCACCGCCCGGCCTACGAGCTGGGCCGGCACCTGGCCGGCTACGAGGTCCAGAAGGTCCTGGCCCTCGTCGCCTGGCTGAAGCGCGAGGCGAAGTGTCTAGCGACACCAACCCCAAGATCGGCGTCTTCGGCTACGGCGAGGGCGGCCTGATCGCGCTCTACGCCGCGGCGCTCGACCCGAGGATCGACGCGGTCGGCGTCAGCGGTGCTTCGACGATCGCCTCGGGACCTGGCGCGAGCCGATCGACCGCAACGTCTTCGGCCTGCTCGAACAGTTCGGCGACGCCGAGCTGGCCAGCCTGGTCGCGCCCCGGACGCTGATCATCGAGGCCGCGAAGGGGCCCGACGTCACGATCCCCCCGGGGACTGGCGGGGCGCCGGGACGGCTGACGACGCCGCCGCTCGACGCCGTGAAGGCCGAGGTCGAGCGGGCTCGATGGCCTGGTCGAAGGGCTGAAGCCGGGGCCGACGATCGACCTGATCGTCAGCGGCGAGACGGGCGACGGTCCCTTCGGCACCGAGCCGGCGGTGCGGGCCTTGCTCGACGGCTCTCGATCCGAAAGCCGAACTGGCTCGGCCTGGCAAGCGACCCAAGGATCGGTCCAGAGTACCGCCCCGGCGCCCGTGCCAGGCGATCCCGACCGCCAGGCCCGCCAGGTCCACGAGATCGACCGCCACAACCAGCGGCTCCTGGTCGAGAGCCCCTACGTCCGCGCCGACTTCATGAAGAAGCTCGACACCAGCATCGCCCGAGCGTTACGCGAGACCGTCGAGCCGTATCGCGACGTTCTTCCGCGACGAGGTCATCGGCCGGTTCGACGACCCGCTGCTCCCGCCCAACGCCGCTGCGCCGGAAGGTCTTCGACGAGGCGAAGTACACCGGCTACGAGGTCGTCCTGGACGTCTTCCCCGACGTCTTCGCCTACGGGATCCTCCTCGTGCCGAAGGGCATCAAGGAGGGCGAGAAGCGGCCGGTCGTCGTCTGCCAGCACGGCCTGGAGGGGCGCCCGCAGGACGTCGCCGACCCGAAGGTGGACAACCCGGCCTACAACCAGTTCGCCATCCGGCTCGCCGAGCGCGGGTTCATCACGTTCGCACCCCAGAACCTCTACATCGTTCAGCGACCGCTTCCGCACCCTCCAGCGCAAGGCGAACCCGCTCGAAGAAGACCCTCTTCTCGATCATCGTCCCCCAGCACCAGCAGATCACCGACTGGCTCAAGACGCTCCCGCATCGTCGATCCCGACCGCATCGCCTTCTACGGCCTCAGCTACGGCGGCAAGTCGGCGATGCGGATTCCGCCGCTGGTGAAGAACTACTGCCTGTCGATCTGCTCGGCCGACTTCAACGAGTGGGTCTGGAAGAACGCCTCGACGCGGAGCCCGTACAGCTACGTCTGGACCGCGCGAATACGAGATCTTCGAGTTCGACCTCGGCAGCACGTTCAACTACGCCGAGATGGCCGCCCTGATCGCCCCCCGGCCGTTCATGGTCGAGCGCGGCCACTTCGACGGCGTCGCCCCCGACGAGATGGTCGGCCTACGAGTTCGCCAAGGTCCGCTTCCTGTACGAGGCCCGACTGAAGCTCCCGCCGGAGACCTGCCGGATCGAGTGGTTCGTCGGCCCGCACACGATCCACGGCGTCGGCACGTTCGAGTTCCTCCACCATCATCTCAACTGGCCGATGACCACGCCCCCACAACCCTTGAACCGGCCCTGAAACGATGCGAACCCTCTTCTCGATCCTGGCGACCTTCGCCCTCGTCGTCCCGCTCTGCCGGGCCGACGACCGCCCCGACCTCGTTCTCGCCGATTTCGAGAGCACGACCTACGGCGACTGGACCACCACGGGCGAGGCGTTCGGGAACAGCCCCGCTCGGGGCACCCTGCCGAACCAGATGTGCGTCGGCGGCTTTCTCGGCGAGGGCCTGGTCAACAGCTACCTCGGAGGCGACGCCGCCACCGGCACCTTGACCTCGCCCGAGTTCCGCATCGAGCGCAAACGGATCAACTTCCTCGTCGGCGGCGGCAACCACCCCGGTGAGACGTGCGTCAATCTCCTCGTCGGCGATGAGATCGCCCGCACGATCACCGGCCCCGACTCCGAACATCTGCGCCTGGGCTTCCTGGGACGTCTCCGACCTGCAAGGCCAGTCCGCCCGCCTCACGATCGTCGATCAACACCGCGGCGGCTGGGGACATATCAATGTGGACCAGATCGTTCAGAGCGACGCTCCGCCGAAGGTCATCGACGACCGCGACGCCCTGCTTGCCCAGGCCAACGCCAGCACCGAGGCCGCCGCCGCGAAGGTGAAGGACGACCCGAGCCGGCCGACCTTCCACGTCCTCGCCCCCGGCAACTGGATGAACGACCCCAACGGGCCTCTTTTCTACCGCGGCCAGTATCACCTCTTCTACCAGCACAACCCCTACGGCGACTCCTGGGGCCACATGCACTGGGGCCACGTCGCGAGCCCGGACCTCCTCCACTGGCGGCACCTCCCGATCGCCCTCTGGCCCTCGAAGTCCCTGGGCGAGGACCACGTCTTCTCCGGCTCCGCCACGATCGGGCCCGACGGTCGCCCCCTGATCTTCTACACGAGCATCGGTCCCCGACTCCCCGAGCAATGGGCCGCGATCCCCGAGGACGATGACCTCGTCGGCTGGAAAAAGCACCCGGCCAACCCGATCCTGACCGAGTCCTTGCATGGTGACGTGAAGGTCCACGAGTGGCGCGATCCGTTCGTCTTCCGGGTCGGCGAGGAGGCGTACCTCGTCCTCGGCGGCAACCTCAACGCCAGCCAGGGCGGCGAGGCGGTGGTCAACGTGTACCGGGCTGAGAATCCCAATCTCACGCGATGGAAATACCTCGGCGTCCTCTTCCGACACCCCGACCCCTCCGTGAAGAACATCGAATGCCCGCTGTTCCTGCCGCTGGGCGAGAAGTGGCTCCTGGTCGTCTCGCAAGGCGAGCCGGTGGACTGGTTCCTCGGCGACCTCGACGCCGCGACGATGCGGTTCACCCCCACAACGCGCGGCAAGGTGGACTTCGGCCAGTTCTACGCCCCGAATGTCCTGATGAACGACCCCAAGGGCCGCAAGGTCCTCTGGGGCTGGGTCAACGGCGTCCCCGCCGGCAAGGGGTGGCGCCATTGCCTGACCTTGCCGCGCGTGCTCTCGACCGGAGGCGACGGCCGACTCGTCCAGGAGCCGCTTCGTGAGCTGGAGAAACTCCGCATCCCCCTCCTCGCCGAGCCGGCCGCCCCGATCCCGGAAGGGACGCACTCCCTCGGCGTCCGCGGCGACGCTCTGGAAATCCACGCCGTCCTGATCCGCGACCGATCCCGGACCGTCGGCCTCGACGTCCTCCGCTCGGCCGACGGCTCCCGCTCCGTGCCGATCCGCTTCGACGGCCGGACGCTCGACGTCGCTGGCTCGAAGGCCCCCTTGACCCTGGAACCCGGCTCGCCGCTCGACCTCCGCGTCTTCGTCGATCACGCGATCCTCGAAGTCGGCACCGGCGACGGCCGGGCCTGGATCACGCGGGTCGTCGATTTCCGGCCGGACGATCTCGGCGTGGCGACCTTCGCGGAGGGGGGCGAGGCGGGGCTGATCCGGCTGGAGTCGTGGTCGTTGAAATCGATCTGGCCCGAGGAGCCCGCGGAACGGTGAGCCCGTCGGCGTCTCGCGGTTGACTCGCGCCTAGAACGAAGGTAAGCCGGCCCAACCCTCTGGTATCATGGCCGGAACCGCCGCAGAACACCGACCGAGAGCCCGCGATTCATGACGACGACCCCGAACCCCGCCGGTTACGACGCCCTGCTCGTCGTCGGCTTCGGCGGGCCCGAGAAGGCCGACGATGTCTTGCCGTTCCTCGAAAACGTGACCCGCGGCCGCAACATCCCCCGCGAGCGGCTCCTCGAAGTCGCCGAGCATTACTACCACCTCGGCGGCGCCAGCCCGATCAACCAGCAGGTCCGCGACCTCATTGCCGCCCTCGAACCTGAGCTGAAATCCCACGGCCTCGATCTTCCAATCTACTGGGGCAACCGCAACTGGCACCCGCTCCTACCCGACACCCTGCGGGCGATGACCGGGGCCGGCGTGAAGAAAGCCCTCGCCCTGGTACTCGCGGCCTACAGCTCCTATTCGAGCTGCCGACAGTATCGCGAGAACATCGAACACGCCCGCGAGGCCGCTGGTCCCGACGCGCCGCTGGTCGATAAGATCCGCGTTTTTTACAACCACCCCGACTTCGTCGCCGCCAGCGCCGACCGCCTCCGCGACGCCCTGGAGACGATCCCGACCGACCGCCGCTCGTCCGTCCACGTTGCCTTCACGGCCCACAGCCTGCCGCTCTCGATGGCCAGCCGTTGCGACTACGAGAGGCAGCTCAACGAGACCGGCCGTCTGGTCGCCGAGGCGGTTGGCGTCGACCCCGATCGCTGGAAGCTCGTCTATCAGAGCCGGAGCGGTCGGCCCCAGGACCCGTGGCTCGAACCCGACATCCTCGACCACCTCGACGCCCTCGCTGCCGACGGGGTTCGCGACGTGATCGTCGCCCCCCTCGGCTTCCTCTCCGACCATGTGGAAGTCCTCTACGACCTCGACGACGAGGCCCGGAGTCGGGCAGGGTTGCGCGGCCTGAGCTTCGTCCGTGCCGCGACGGTCGGCACCCATCCCCGGTTCGTGGCGATGCTCCGCGACCTGATCCAAGAACGGTTGACCCACGCGACCGACCGCGCCGCCATCGGCCGCGACCCGGCGAGCCACGACGTCTGTCCCGCCGATTGCTGCCCCGCGCCGGTCCGACCCGCGCGGCCCACCGGCCCGGAATCGTGATCGCGGCTCAGTCGCCGGGCCAGGCTGCGGCCCCCAGCTCGGCGATCAGGCGGCGCAAGGTAGTGGGTGATGTTCAGGGACGAGCGTTCAGAGCCAATCCCCGACGCGTCGCTTCCTCCTTCGCGGCGACGACACCCGCGACGACCTCGCGCCGGACGTCCCGTGAACCGCCGTCGCCGCCCGTGGCCGCGTCGGGATTGTTCGGCTCCTCGGCGACCTGGAGCGCATCCAGATGGGAACTGTACACGGCGACGATCTGTCGGAGGAATCGGGTCCAATCGTCGAGGTCACCATCGGACAATCGGTAGCAGACGACGAGGTCGAGCTTTCTGTTGTCCCGCGCGTAGCGGATAGGATCGGCCGGAGTCGGGTTCGTGGGCCGTCCCGCGCCGAGGTAAAGGATATGGCTCCGCACGAGCAGCGGCTGACCGCCAGGCTGGAGGTCGGCCAGCGCTGCGACAGTCCGTTGCTGGTCCTCCGGTAACGACCCCGAGTTCGACAGTTCGAGGCCGGTCGTGCCCGGATACAGGCCGAAGACGAGCCGTGGCGCATCGGCCGCGGTCGTCATCGGATCAGGTCGCGGCATCGAGGCTCTCCCCGGGACAGTCGGCGTCTCAGCCTCCGTCCGGCTCCCGCTTGTCCTCGGCGGCCTTCCCGGGCGACGGAGGCTCGGAAGCCGGCGCTGGGGCCGACTCGGGGTTAGCGGTAGGGGTTTCGACCGGGGTTGCCGGCGCCGGGGATTCGGTCGGGGTCGGCGGGGGGAGCAGGGCTTCCTTGATGTCGAAGTCGAAGCTTCCGCCGCCCTGGGGCACTTCCACCTGATGCGTCGTGGTTCCCAGGTCACTCCACTCGGGTGGTAGCAATTCCTTGGCGGTCACCAGCCCGTAGGGCTTGGCCAGGCCAGATCGGGGAGCCAGGCCATAGACGGTCCCGTCACCTCCCACGAGATAGCTGATCGCGACCTTGTACTTGGCGGCCGAAACACCGGGCTTCCCGACGTGTTTCATTTCGAAGCGGCCCTCGTCGTCGGTCTCGCCGACGGAGGTCGTGCCTTTCTCATCAACCTGGAGGAAGGTGATCACAGCGCGAGGGCCGAGGGGCTGGCCCTGGACGGTCACCTTCCCGATCGCGGGATAGAGCACCGGCTCCGGCGGCAGCGAGTCGGCCCCTTGCTGGCAGCCGGAGAAGAGACCAGCCACGCAGGCGAGTGCCAGGGCGAACGACAACGGGAATCGCATCGAGGCGATCCTCCTTCGAGTTCAGGAACCGATGCCAATCTTGTGTCGGATAGTCCTACCCGGTTCCCGATCCCGCACGGCGACTCCCGAGGACCCGGCCCTTGGGCCAGACCGGGTCGCTCGGTGACGGGAGGGGCCGGGCATGGCAGGTATCGTCGGTCGACTATTTCTTCTTCTTGCCCTCGGACTTGAAGTCCAGCGCGAAATCGTTGGCTCCGGCCTCGGGGACCACGACCTCGCGGTCGAAATTCTGGGGCGGGATGGTCTCCTTGGTCAATCCCATGAGTTGCTTCTCGAAGGATGCCTTCGCGAAGATCGGGGAGATCTCCTTGCCGTTCGGGGGCGTGATCTCTTCGGTCTTGCTGATCAGGACCTTGTACTTCCCGGGCGACAGGCCGGCGCGGCCGTTGAAGGTCATCCGGAAGTTTCCCTTGGGCCCGGTGATGTCGGAGCCCGAGGTGCCGACGGCATTGCCTTCGACGGGGACGAAGGTGATCGTAGCGCCCGCCAGGGGTTCGCCGTCGAGGGTGACGGTCCCGTCGGCCGGCACCAAGGTGATGCCGTCGCCGCAGCCAGGGCTGAGCGAGACCAGAAAGGCCACCGTCACCGCGGCGAGGGCACGTATCCGCTTCGATCGCATAACCACATCCAGCTCCTCAAGATTGGAAGACGCTTTCCGGTTCAACACCGCGGCCCCCGGAGGGCGGTCCGGGGCGAGCGGGCCTCTGATGCCGCCGGGACCGATCGATCGGCCGACAGCCGTCTCGATCTCGCCCCGGGCGTGTCAGTAGGAGTCCTGGCTGACCACCTCCCCCATCCGGATGGTCTGGAGGGCGTACCAGGTGAACGGGTTGATCGAATCCTTGATGAAGCGAACGCTGCCGTCGCCCATGCAGACGTTGATCCCGCCAGGATGGTAGCTCGACATCACCCAGGCGTAGGAGCCGCGCTTGTACTGCTCGCAGGAGAGCGTGCCGTCCTGATTACCCCAGGCCGCATTCGGGGTGGACTTGGGGGCCAGCGTCGAGGAGGGCGGCCAGACCACGAGGTGCGTCGAGGTGTGCGTGCCCGAGCCCCAGTAGGGGCCGAAGTACCAGAAGCTTGAGCACCAGTTGATAGTCTGGGTGGACTTCTCGCCGATCATCACCGTGTTGCTCAGCCCGTCCTTGACGTCCTGGAGTCGGGTTGCGTTGTCGGAGTAGAACATCGCCCGGTCCACGGGGGGCCTCGGGGTGGTGGGCGTCAGGCAGTTGTACTCGGTGTACTGACCGGTGGCGGTGCCGTAGTTGCTGCGCCGGGCGTTGATCATGTTGTAGGGGCCCGTCCCGCCCACGCCGTAATTCTCGACGGACGGCATCTGGTCGGACGGACACCAGTAGCTCGCGACCAGGGAGCCGACGACCGTCGTGTTGACGATACAGTTGCCGGCCAGGACCGAGAGGCCCGTGGGGGCCGAGCCATAGCCACCCCAGGCATCGTTCGACGACGGCTGGCTGAAGTTGTAGGCGTTGAGCAGCGGTGCCTGCTCCATGTGTCCCAGGATCATCGCGAAGGCCGTGGTGTTCAGGAGCGTGCCGTTCGAGCTCCCGCTGACGTAGGCGTTCTGACAGGTGCCCGAACGGATCTTCGGGGGCGGCATGGCACCGTTGCTGGACTCGTAGTTGTACAGGGCCAGGCCGATCTGCTTGAGATTGTTCGTGCACTGGGCCCGCCGCGCCGCCTCGCGGGCCGACTGCACCGCCGGCAGCAGCAGCGCGATCAAGACACCGATGATTGCGATGACCACCAGCAGTTCGATCAGGGTGAAACCAGGGCGAGAACGTGTCGGGACACTCTTCATGACGAGCTCTCCCATCGAAAGAGAACATCCGAGCGCGAACGTTCGACAAGGAATCCCGTGAAAGTCACAGGGATCCCATGTCACAAATGGAATCTCATGGCCGGTGATCGGCCGTTGGCCGTGAACTTATGATAAGAGAAAATAAAACTCGCTAAAATCGTCGAGGAGGCCGTTGCGATGGTCACCCTGCCGATCCGGCGAGCCGTGGCTAGCCAGAACGGGTCTCGTGACGCTCCTGGAAGGACAATCATTGGCGTCCGGAGATGGGTGATGTTGGGGTCGCGGGGCGCCTTTGTGATCAGGTTCGCGATCGGGCGCACAAAGAACGACGCGCCGCCTGGAATGGTGATTACCAGGCCGCAAACAATAGAGTGATCGGAGCTTCGAGGAACAATCCCCCGAAGCAAGAGACTTGTGAATTCTGAGTGATTGACTGTGCGGATGCGCCTGGCGAGAAAACCTCCCTGGGGGATGAGGCCAACCTCGGGTGCGACCGGAGTGAGGTGTGCGCACCAGGAATGGAGGATGTCCGTCGCGGAAGAGGCTAAGAGCTAACTTGACCGGCTCGTTCCGAGATTTCAAGCAAAAATTCTTAATAATTGCAAGAAATGCGTGATATCATAGTTGCTCGATTTGCTTGTTCCGTGCCCGCGTCCTTTCGTGCCGTTTCTCCCTTGTCGCCTGGAATGCCGGTCCGTGAAGCCGCATCGGAAAAGGGTCCGTGTACTGCGGGGGGAGGGTTTCCTTACGGATGCCCATCATCTCTTGCTGGACCCGATCGACCTTGATCGCATAGGGAAACTCGGTTCCCGGCGGGGGCTCGGCCTTCTTGCTGATGAGCACTTTGTACTTGCCCGGCGCCAGGCCGGCGCGACCGTAGTCGCGGGCGCGGAAGTGGCCGTCCGGCGCCGAAGGCGATGTTGACGACGCCAGGGTGGAGGCTGCTGATGCGCTAGGCGTAGGGCAGGTTTTGCGGGTTGATCGAGACGCCGTCGAAAGCCCAGCCAGCGTTCGGAACCGTGCTGACCGCCCACTGGTGGGTCGGCGGATCGACCACCGCATGCGTCGAGGTATGCGTGTCGGAGCCCCAGTAAGGGCCGAAGTACTGGATGTGATGGTTTGAGGTCCAGTCGATCTTCTTCTGTCAGATCTCGCCGATTTGCAGGTGTTGCTCAGGCCGTCATGGACGTCCGCGAAGTTGATCGACATGTCGGTGAAGTTCCAGAAGAAGGGGCCTCGGCCCGGCTCCGATCAACTGGACCGGAGCCGGGCCAAGGCCCGCTCGACGAGAACATGCCGACCGTGGCGTCGCGTCTGATACGAAATCGCCGGGATGACCGACTCCGAGGCGGAACCGTTCGCGGACGCCGCCAATGGTGGAGCGTTCGACCCGGCCTCGGCGCCGGGGTGCGTGGGCCGCGGGGGCGCTCACTCCGGGTTTGTCGTTGTGGAGTCGGAGTGACGCCAGGCGGGTCTGCGGGGCCCGCCCGGGTCGTGAGATGGTGGGTCGATCGTGGGAGGCGTTCGCATTGTTCCGGGACGCCTTCTCAACGGGCCAGTGCCAGCCGGGACGTCGCATCGACCGGCGCGGCTGGCTCGGCCTCGCGGGGCGGCTGGAGCGTCGCGAGGAAGCAGAGCAGGGCGGCGCGGTCGGCGTCGGGAAGCTCGCGATAACCCTGGGTCACGACCGTGGCGTCGCCCTTGTGGCGCAGGATGGCGTCTTCGAGCGTCGTCGCGGAGCCGTCGTGGAGGTAGGGGGCCGAGGCGGCGACGCCCCACAAGGGCGGAGTCTTCCACTCGGCCGGCTCGGGGAAGGCTTCCGGCAAGGGCACCCCGGGGATCTCCTGAGAGCCGTACTTCGACTCCGACACCTTCGGGTCCTCCAGGCGGTGCAGGAGGAAGTCGCTATAAACCCCTGACACGCCTCCAATCTCCGGCGTGTGGCACGAGGCGCAGCCGATCGACCCGAACAGGTCCTGGCCGCGACCGGCGCGTTGGCGGGCCTCGGGCTCGTCGGGCCAGACGACCTCGGGCCGGGCCAGGGTCGAGACGTAGGCGACCAGCGAGCGGAACTGGCCGTCGTCGAGGTCGCGCTCGTCATTGAGGTAGGTCCAGTCGGACCGCGGCTTCGCCTGCGCCATCTGGGGGTTGCCCAGGCCGATCTCGTTGGCGCAGGCGGCCGCGACGAACTCTTCGAGCGTGGCGAACTGGCCCTTCCAGCCGAATTTTCCGAGCCGGCCGTCTGGCAAGACGCGGGGGCGACCGGGGGGCATGCTCCGGAAGTCGCCCAGGAGTTCCTTACCGACCGTGGCGAGGGAGCGGTTGCGGTAGTCGTAGACGATCGCCTTGCCGTCGATCCGGTCGATCCAGCCGGCGCCGAAGAGAGCCGTGGTGTTCACCGATTCGGTCCGCACCGGGTCGAAGTCGCGGACGACGATCTGGCAGCCGCTGACGGACCGCAAGCCGCCGGGGACGATCGGGAAAAGCTGGCGCAACTGGCCCACGTCCTCGCGGAGCGGGTCGAGTACTGCATACTTGTGGACCAGGCCCGAGGCCAGCTCGGGCCGATCGCGTGTCGGCAAGGCCTCGAAGGCCAGGACGTTGTGCATGTTGTCGCCACCGCCGCCGACGCCCCCCTGGAAGTGGCAGGCAACGCACGAGCGATCGTTGAAGACCGGGCCCAGCCCGTCCCCCTTGGCGAGCGGGTCGCGGGGCTGCCACTCATGGATGAACAGGACCCGTCCTGCCGCCTTCTCCTCCGGTCGGGCGCTCGGCCCCCACCAGACCGGTAAGCCCGGTGAGAGCCACCAACCCCCACCGCAGACCAGGGCCGCCGTCAAGGCGATCCCACAGCGCCGACGCGTCCTGGCCAGCACGTTCCTGCCGCCGCCGTTCATCGACATCGCTTTGGTCCTCCCCTACCCTTGTTCAGAGGTTGAGACAAGTGTAATAGGGCCGATCGAAGAGCGTCAAGACCGAACCCCGACGTTTGTCGGTGCCAGTCCGGGCGCACCCCCGCCACGAGGCCGACCAACCCGCCTATCCAGCGCCGAACTCCTCACCCGGAAGTTCCGCGGCGCCGCGCCCCGCCGTCTTTTGATCGTCTCGCGGGAGGCCTGTCCGACCGTGCCTCATCGTCCCGAGATTTCCCAAAAAAGGTGATAATCTCAGCCGCGAAATCGGAAGATCAGGTCAAGCGATCGCGGTCGCCGTCTGCGCCGAGGTGGGACGCTGACGCTCGCGGTTCTTTGACAATACGGACCAGGTGATGTGGCAGGACGCGCGCCGTCGCGGCGCGTCCCCGGGCGCCGAACGAACTTCACAATAGGCAAGCAAGGCCCCGATTGTTCCCTCGTTGCAAAACTTTAGGTCGAGCGTCCCGACTACGTTGGGCGCGTCCCCACGGCGTCCTGGACACGTCGCGAAGGCGTCCCGGGAGCGTCGCGGAGACGCGCCCGGGAACACTCGGGGCGGATCGGTGGGTTGATCGGCCACCGCTCGGGCCAGGAGACCGGCCGTCTTCGTGTTGGGTCAGGCCGCGACCTGGCCGGGTGCCTGGCCCTCGTCCTCCTGATGATAGATCAGCAGCTCGGTTCGCCGGAACTCCTCGTGGGTGATCTCGATCGGTTCGCCGTGGACGGCCCAGAGCTGTTCGACGACCGCGTCGGGGTCGCCCTCGGGCTCGTCCCAGGTGGCGACGACCAGGCCGTCATCACGGGCGTGGACGTCGAGGCCGAGGTCGGCCAGGAGGGCGACGACCTCGTCGCGTTTCTCCAACGCGGGAGTGAACGTCCAGCGGATCATGTCGGGAGCGGGCGACTCCGGCTCGGCGCTCATCGGCGTCCTCCTTGAACATGGGTCCCCGACCGCGAGCGGGGGTGACCGGCCCCCGCTCCGCGAGGCCCCGTCGTGGGAGGATCGGACGCGGAGGCGGCCCGGCTTGAGCCGCATCCACGCCTCGGGAAACGACGCGATTGGCCGGGCCGGTCAGTCGAGCGTCTTGATCTCGACGTGGCGGAACTCGACCGGGTCGCTGTGGCCGGCGAAGCCGAAGTAGCCGGAGGTCCGGTCCTTGCCGGGGTGGGGGCTGTTGGCCATGAACTCCTCGACCTTGCTCAGGTCGGCGTCAAGGATCACCGTGCCGTTCAGCTCGACCTTCACGCGCGGACCCTTGACCGTAACCTGCTGGAAGTTCCACTGGCCGACCGGCCGCAGATACCCGCGCTTGGCGGGGACCATGCCATACGACGAGCCGTGGTACTGGCGCTTGTCGAGCTTGGCATACTTCTCGGCGTCGTTGTCGAGGACCTGAAGCTCGGTCATGCCGGCATACGCCGCATCCCCCTTGCCGGGGTAGCGGATCGCCAGGCCGTTGTTGCCGCCGGGCGGGAGGCGGAACTCGACGCGGGCCTGGAAGTCGGAGAACTCCTTGTCGTAATAGAGGGTGCCCCCCTTGTGCTCCTTGCAGCGGATTGCGCCATCAACCACCTCGTAGTTCTCGACCGCGCCGGCCCAGCCATCGAGGGATTTGCCGTCGAAGAGGGGCTGAAAGCCCTTGTCGCCGTGGCTGGCGAGGATCTTGTTGGCCTCCTCGGCCGGGATCTCGCGGACGTAGATGTTCCGCCAGTAGGTCTCGTGGTTGTGGGTCTGGAGCTGGATCAAGCCCTTCGGGGCGAGCGGCTCGGAGCGGTCCCAGTAGTTCTCCATGTTGGCGTGATCGACGACGAGCTTGCCGTTGAGATAAACCGTCGTGCGCGCACCGACCTGGATGATCCGGAAGGTGTTCCACTCGCCGACCGGGTTGTCAGCGTGGACGAGCGGGTCCTTGCCGGGGGCGCCGGGGCTATTGTTCCAGAGGCCGCCGGAGCCCTTGTCTGCGTCCAGGCGCTTGTACGATTCCTCCTTGGTGTCCCAGATCTGGACCTGGGGCGTGGCGCGGAGATAGACGCCAGCGTCGCCCTTGGGGCCGATCTTCCAGTCGACGTAGAGTTCGAGGTCGCCGTAGTCCTTGTCGGACGTGAGGTAGGGGCCTTTGCCGTCGTTGATCAGCACGCCGTCCTCGACGCGCCAGTGCTGGCGGGCGTCCTCGGTCCAGGTTGCGATCTGCTTGGCCCGCTCGTCGTCGCTCAACGCGGCGAGCTTGCGGGGGTCGAAGTGGGGCATGCCGTGCCAGTTGGCGAGGTCCTTGCCGTTGAAGAGAGCCGTGAACCCCTCGGGTGGCGTGTTGTTCGTCTGGGCGTCGGCCCGCGCGGCCGGCAAGGCGGCGAGGGCGAGGCTCAGGAGGGCGGCGAGTCGTCGCATGGAGAGATCTCTCGGTGGGTGGAAACGAAGATGCAAGGCCGACGCCGGAGCGGTTCGGTCGGCCGGACGTCCGATGATGGTTCGGCGGTGGGCCTGGGTCAAGAGACCGGTTCCCTCGACTCGCAACGTCCCGGGCGCGTCGGTTGCGGTCGCGGCCGCCGCGCGCTACGCTTTGGCCTGGCGGCCCTGTCGGGAGGCGGGGCCAGCTCGATGAAGGGCAGGGGAGTTTTCACGCATGAATCGCCCGATCCGACTCGCGTTGGCCATTGCTTCGATCGTCGCCGGACTCCTGGCCTGCTTCCGTCCCGCGCCGGCCAGTCAGCAACGCCCGCCGGTCTCCGAGCCGCTCGAACCGCCCGAGGCCCGCGCGAAATTGCACGTCGATCCCGGCCTCGGCGTCGAACTGGCGGCCTCCGAGCCGCAGATCGCGAGCCCGGTGGACGCCGCCTTCGACGAAAACGGCCGCCTCTGGGTTGTCGAGATGCCCGACTACCCCAACGGTCCCCCGCCCGGCCAGAACCCCGAGGGTCGCATCAAGATCCTCGAAGACAGGGACGGCGACGGCCGCTTCGAGTCCGCTTCCACCTTCGCCGACGGCCTCCTCTTCGCCAACGGCGTGCTCCCCTGGCGCGGCGGAGCGATCGTCACCGCGGCGCCTCATATCCTGATGCTCCACGATGACGACCGCGACGGCCACGCCGACCGCCGCGAGGTGCTTTACGAGGGCTTCACCGCAGGCAACCCCCAGCTTCGCGTCAGCCACCCGATCCTCGGGCTGGACGGCTGGATCTACGTCGCCAACGGCCTCCGTGGCGGCAAGGTCCGCCGCGCCGGCAAGCCCGACGAGCCCTTGATCGACCTCAGCGGTCGCGACTTCCGTTTCGACCCGATTCACGACCGCCACGAGGCGATTGCCGGCATGGGCCAGTTCGGCAACACCTTCGACGACTGGGGCCATCGCTTCGTCTGCACGAACCGCAACCACCTGATCCCGATCGTCCTCGAAGACCGCTATGCCCGCCGCAATCCCTTCCTCGCCGCCCCCAACCACGCCACCGACAATCAGGCCGCCGGCGGCGCCGCCCGGATCTTCCCCCTCAGCCGCAACTTCACCACCTCCTCGCTCCACACCGGCACCTTCAGCGCTGCCTGTGGCGTCACGATCTACCGCGGCGACCTCCTCGGCGAGCCCTACCGCGGCTCCGCCTTCACCTGCGACCCGACCGGCAATCTCGTCCATCAGGAACGCGTCGTTCCCGACGGCGCCACCTTCCGCGGCCGGCGTCCCCGCGAAGGGGTCGAGTTCCTCGCCTCGCCCGATGACTGGTTCCGCCCCGTCTCCCTGGCTCAAGGCCCCGACGGCGCCTTCTACGTCGTCGATATGGACCGCGCCGTCATCGAGCATCCCGAGTTCATGCCGCCCGAGTTGAAGCAACGCCCCGACCTCCTGCTCGGCAAGGACCGCGGCCGGATCTGGCGGATCGTTCCCTCGAAGGGCGATGTGCCGCGCCCAAGGCCCCAGTTGACCGACGCCTCGACGGCCGATCTGGTCGCCCTCCTCGAACGTCCCGACGCCTGGTGGCGCACGACCGCCCAGCGCCTCCTGCTCGAACGTCAGGACCCCGCCGCCCGCGAGCCGCTCCGCCGCCTCGTCGCAGCTTCCCAATCGCCGCAGGCCCGCGTCCATGCGGCCTGGCTGCTCGAAGGCTGGGACGACCTCAAGGATGAAGAAGTCCTGACCTTGCTTCAGCACCCCCATCCCCGCGTTCGCGAGCAGGGCGTCTTGCTCGCCGAGAATCGCCTCGCCGCGGCCGACAACCTGCGACAGCGGGTCCTCGCCATGGACGCCGATCCGGATGACCGCGTCCGATTTCAGGTCGCCCTGAGCCTCGGCGCCTGGTCCGACGACCGCGTCCTCGCCCCGCTGGCCACGATCGCCCTGGCCGGTGCCGATGACCGCTGGACCCGCGTGGCCGTCGGCACCGCCGTTCCGACGCGGGCCGGCGCCCTGGTCCGCACGCTGCTCGGGCCGGACCACCAGCTCGCCGACCGCATCGCGCCGGGCCGGGTCGCCCTCCTCGAAGAGCTGATGAACCTCGTCGGTGCCCGTCGCGATCCCGAGGAGGTCGCCAGCGTGATCGAAGCTCTCTGGTCCTTGCAAGGAGACGACGCCGCCCGCTGGCGGATCGCCGGGCTCGTCGGCCTGACCGACGGTTTGGGCCGTCGCGGGGCCAAGCTCGATTCGGTCCTGACCGCGATCGGCGACGACCTCGCCGACCGCGTCCGCTCCCTGCTCGCCCAGGCGGCCGAGGTCGCCGCCGAGGCGGCACGCCCGACCTCCGAGCGGCTCGACGCCCTCCGCTTGCTCGCCCAGGCGCCCTGGGACGTCTCCGAGCCGGTGCTGACGAAGCTCATCGCCCAGGACCCGAACCAGGAGATCCGGATCGCCGCGACCCGGGCCTTGTCGGCCCAGGCTCGGCCCGAGGTCGCCGGACGATTGCTCGCCGGCTGGCCCGCGTATCTGCCGGCCGTGCGACGCGAGGTCACGCAGGCCCTCCTCGCCCGTCCCGAGCGGGTCGCCGCCTTGCTCGACGCCGTCGAATCCGGGCAGGTGGCCCCGGGCGACCTCGACGCCGTGGCGACCCGTCGGCTCGTCAATTACGGGACGCCCGCGATCCGCGACCGCGCCCGATCGTTGCTCGCCGCCAGCCTGCCCGCGGACCGCCGCCAGGTTCTCGAACGTTACCACGCCGCGATCGACCTGCCCGGCGATCCCCGCCGCGGCCGCGCCGTGTTCGAGAAGACGTGCGCGACCTGCCACCGCGTCGCCGGGGTCGGCACCGACGTCGGCCCCGACATCGGCGATACCCGCACCAAGACCAAGGAGATGCTCCTCGGCGACATCCTCAACCCGAACGCCGCCATCGACAACAATTACGTCAGTTACACCGTCGCCACGAAGGACGGCCGCGTCCTCGACGGCATCATCGCCTCCGAGACCTCGACCGCCCTCACCCTGAAACGCGCCGAGGGGCAGGCCGACGAGGTGCTCCGCCAGGACATCGAGGCGATCCGCTCCAACGGCGTCTCGCTCATGCCCGAGGGCGTCGAGAAGGACATCGACGTTGAGCAGATGGCCGATCTGCTCGAATTCCTCAAGAGCTGGCGCTACCTCGACGACGCCTCGTCCCGGCCGGGGCGTTGAGTGGCTCGCCGGAACGTCCCGTTCCGCCACCCCGGGTCCCTCGGTTCTCCGGCACCACGAAGACTCCCGCCCGCTTCCCCCGCGCTCCGGTCGCGAATGTGTGCTATAATTAGCTCCAGGTCCCTGGCAATCCGGTCGCGATTCTGGCCAGGCGCGGTGTCGCAACGTCGCGACACCGCGGCGCGTCCCCGGCGCCGAACGAACTTCAAGATAGGCAAGGCGGACGGGTTAACAGCAATCGTGTAAGACATTTGCGTTTGGCCATCGGGTGTGTCTCGGCGCGTCCCTCCCGCGTCCTCCGGTCATCCCAGAGGCGTCGCCGTGGCGTCCTCGGAGCGTCTCCGCCTCGTCTCGATCGCTCAGGTCAGTAAAAGAAAGCGAGTCAGATCACCCGACCCGATCCCCTGCGAGGCGGTTCGGAACGCCGGGTGCGGGGCGTCCGAGGACTTTCCCGGAGAGCTACTGAGATGAGCGACCCCGCGCCGCCCGCCCGTATCCGCTCGCTGCCCCGGAACGTCAAGCTCCTGGGCCTGACCAGCCTGGTCAACGACATCGCCAGCGAGGCGATCTATCCCTTGATGCCGGCTTTCTTGCTGATGGTGCTGGGCGGGAGCAGGTTTCAGCTCGGGGTGATCGAGGGTGTGGCCGACTCGGTGGCGAGCCTCCTGAAGCTTGGCTCGGGCGGCTGGTCGGACCGGGCCGGGCGTCGGAAGGGGTTCGTGGTCTTCGGCTACTCTCTGGCGGCGATTTCGCGGCCCTTGATCGGGCTCGCGACGGTCCCCTGGCACCTCTTCGCGATCCGGACCGCCGACCGGATCGGCAAGGGGGTCCGGACGGCGCCCCGGGATGCCCTGATCGCCGACTCGACCGAGCCCGGCACCCGGGGCCGTGCCTTCGGCTTCCACCGCGCGATGGATCACCTCGGCGCGGCGGTTGGCCCTCTACTCGCCTCGGCCTTCCTCTGGGCCAGGCCGGGTCAGTTGCGTGCCCTCTTCCTGCTGACGATCCTGCCCGGCCTGGCCGTCGTCGCGGTTGTTGTCTTCGGGCTCCGCGAGGCGAGGCCGGAGCCGACCGAGCAACCACGCGAGCCGTTGCGGTTGACGCTCGCGCCGTTCGGCCGGAACTTCCGCCTGCTCCTGCTCGCCCTGGCGGTCTTCACGCTGGGCAATGCCAGTGACGCTTTCCTCCTCGTTCGTGCCGGCGAGCTGGGCGTGCCAACGCTTTTCCTGCCGCTGCTCTGGACGATCTTTCACGTCGCCAAGAGCGTCGGCAATCTGCTCGCCGGCCGGGCGGTGGACCGGCTCGGGGCGCGGCCCTTGATCTTCGTCGGCTGGGGCGTGTATGCCTTGATTTATCTGGCGTTCGCCTTCGCCACTCAGGCCTGGCACGCCTGGGCCTTGTTCCTCGGTTACGCCGTCTTCTACGCCCTGACGGAGCCCGCCGAGAAGGCGATGATCGCCGACCTCGTTGGGCCGGAGCGAAAGGGGCTGGCCTTCGGCTGGTTCAACTTCGCGATCGGCGTGATGGCCTTGCCGTCGAGCCTGATCTTCGGGGCCTTGTATCAAGGCTATGGCGGCCCGGCCGCCTTCGGCTGGGGCGCCGCCCTGTCCGGACTCGCCGCGTTGATGCTGGCGGGTGTGACCGCGCAACCACGGCCGGATCGGTTATGATGAGCGTCAGCGGACCCGACTCCACTCCTCCACCTTCCGCCTCCGACCATGGAAACCATCGAACCCAAGGCCCCCACCCAACGACTGGCCGCGATCGACGCCTTCCGCGGGCTGGTGATGTTTTTGATGCTGGCCGAAGTCCTGCACCTCGCCGCCGTGGCGGACAAGAAGCCGGAGAGTCCCTTCTGGCAGACGCTCGGCCACCACCAAACGCACGTGCAATGGGTCGGCTGCTCCTTGCACGACCTGATCCAGCCGGGCTTCTCGTTCCTCGTCGGCGCGGCCTTGCCGTTCTCGATCGCGTCGCGGCGGTCGCGGGGGCAGTCGCTCGGTCTGATGGTCTTCCACGCCCTCTGGCGGTCGCTCATCCTGATCTTCCTCGGCATCTTCCTCCGCTCGATGCACCACACTCAGACGTATTACACTTTCGAGGACACGCTCACCCAGATCGGACTCGGCTACCCGTTCCTCTTCCTGCTAGGATTGCGACCGAGGCGCGACCAGTGGATTGCCCTCGCTCTGATCCTCGTCGGCTACTGGGCCGCCTTCGCCTTCTATCCGATACCATCCACGCCGCTCGAATTCTCCGAGACCGGCGTCAAGGCCGACTGGCCGCACCAGCTCACCGGGTTCGCCGCGCACTGGAACAAGAATACGAACTTCGCCTGGGCGTTCGACCGCTGGTTCCTCAACCTGTTGCCCCGCGAGAAACCGTTCTCCTACAACGGCGGTGGCTACTCCACGCTCAGCTTCATCCCGACACTCGGCACGATGCTCCTCGGCCTGCTCGCGGGGGGCGTCCTGAGGAGTGATCGGACCTCGTGGAAGAAGCTCGGCTGGCTGGTCGTGGCAGGCGGGATCGGCTTGCTGGGCGGCTGGGCGCTGGGAGCATCGGGGATCTGCCCGGTGGTCAAGCGGATCTGGACTCCGAGCTGGGTCCTCTTCAGCGGCGGCTGGTGCTTCCTCTTCCTCGCCGCCTTCTTCGCCGCGCTCGACCTGACCGGTCGGAAGGCCCTGGCCTTCCCGCTCCTCGTCATCGGCATGAACTCGATCGCCGCCTACCTCATGAGCTGGCTCTTCGAGGGCTTCATCTCCCGGAGCCTGACGATCCATCTGGGCGAAGAGGTCTTCCAGCGTTTTGGCGAAGCGTATGAGCCGCTCGTCCACGGCGCAGCCGTCTTGTTGATCTTCTGGTTGATCCTCTTCTGGATGTATCGGCGGAAGCTGTTCCTCCGCATCTGACGGCGGGGCTCCCCGGCTCACCGTCGCGGACTGGTCTGCGCCAGGAAGACGCCTAGCCAGGTCGAGAGGACGACCGCCGTGTAGAACTGCTTGTGCAGGTTCTCGGCTCGCGCAGAGATCGGATGCGACGGCGAGAGGTACATCATCAGCGCGATGGCCCCGGGCCCGATCAGCGTCAAGCCGAGCGAGATGGCCTTCATCGCGTCTCGCGGCCAGCCGGCCGGGCAGAGGTGAGTCCCGCCGACAGGCAGCAGCAGGACCCCGAAGGCAATCGAGGCTTCCAGAGCACGCGGATCATTCTTCACCAGCGCAACGATCAGGCAGGCGATCCCCGAGAGCAGGTACGCACCGAGCCAGTTCGTGCCGCGGACCTGCTCCTCCGAGAGCGCCAGCCTTCCGAATCGGTTGAGCCGCAAGAGCAGGTTGAACAGAGGAACCGAGATCCAGGTCATCACGACAAAGGCGAAGATCAGCAAGGCCGCGAGTCCGGTGATCGGGGCCAGTTCCGGGTGGGCGCGGCCAATCGATCGGAGTGTGGAGGGGCCGAGCACGATCGCGAGCATGACCGCCCACTGGGCCTTCCGGCTGAGCCGCGACATCGCGAGGAAATAGCCCAGCATCACCCGATAGATGGGGTTCTTCGCCTTCATCGCCTCGACGATCCCCGCGCGGGCCCATTCCATTTGTGGCTCGATCCGCAGGGCCTCGCGGAAGTGCTCCATCGCCTTGACGGGCTGCCCCTCGTGGAGCAAGGCCCATCCCTGATTGGCGTGGGAGAAGGCATCTTCCGGGTCGCGACGCAGGGCCGCGGCGATCGTGGCCCCGGCCTCGTCACGACGCCCGAGCCGGACCAGGGCCAGGGCCCGGACGTTGTTGCACTCGACGTGCTCCGGGTCGAACGCCAATCCCTGCTCGGCCGCCTCCAGCGCCTCACGCCAGCGTCGACGGTTCATCCGGATGGTGCCCAGCAGGGCATAATAATCAGGGTCGGTCGGGTCGAGGCGGATCGCCTCGGAGATGGCAGCCTCAGCCGATTCGGTATGGTTGCGGTGTAGCAGGACCGTCGCCAGCGCGTAATATCCGATCTCCAGGTCGGGCCCCAACCGGACGGCCTCCTCCGCCTCGCGGGTGGCCTCCGTGTGCCGCTCGCGAGCCGAGAGGCAGAGCGACAGGAAGGCATGAGCCATCGGATCGTTCGGGTCCGATCCCAGAGCCTGACGCAACTCCCGCTCCGCGAGATCGAAGCGGGACTGCTGATACAGGATCATGGCGCGCTGGAGGCTGGGGGACATAAAAGAAATCCCGAAGGTCGATCATCGAAGGTCGATGATAGAGTATTATTAACCGTAGCTCAGATTCGCCGGGAGAGCGACGGTCGGCCCGAGGCCGACGCCCGCAGGTGCTTGCGAGAGGATTCTGGCGTCTTGGACGGTGCCGCTCACATCTTTAGATACTTGAGGATCTCGTCGTAGATACCACCCTGGTTGGCGTAGAGCGCATAATTCCGGGCGGTCGCGAACCACTCCCGGGTCGATGGGCGGACGGTGGATGCGGACGCCACCAGATCCCTGGTTGTCAACGGCGTGGGTATACCGACCTTCATCGCCTCACGGAGCTTGGCCTCAACGGCGACGTCAAAGAGCGCCTTCAAATCGGCGCCGGAGAACTGATCGGTCTTCTTCGCGAGGTGGTCGTAATCGACATCCTGCACCGGCTTGCCCCTCGCGAGAATCCGGAGGATCGCCGCGCGGGCCTTCGCGTCCGGCGGCGGGACGAAGAGGATGCGGTCGAACCGCCCCGGCCGCCGGAAGGCGGGGTCCAGATGCCACGGCGCATTGGTGGCTGCGAGGATCAGGACGCCCTCGTTTGATCCCTGGAGCCCATCGGTCTCGGAGAGGAACTGGTTGATGAGCTGGCGACCTCCAGACGACCGCATGTCCGTCCGGCTGGCGGCGAGGGCGTCCACCTCGTCGAAAAAGAGGACGCACGGTTTGTTCCGCCGGGCTTGCTCGAACAGCTCGTGCAGGTTCTTCTCGCTGTTACCGATCCACATATCGAGAACATCGTGGATACCGACCGAGAGGAACGCCGCCTGGATCTCGCCAGCGGTGGCGCGGGCCAGGTGGGTCTTGCCGCAACCGGGCGGCCCATAGAGCAGGATGCCGCCGCCGATCGCCTTGCCGTAGGCGCGGTAAAGCTCGGGGTGGTTCAAGGGGTGGATGATCTTCAACCGGATCTCGTCCTTGAGCCCGTCCATGCCGCCGACGTCCTCGAACCGGATCGCCGGTCGCTCGACCTCGGTCTCGCCCGAACTGCCCGGGAGGTCGTCCCATGCGGCCCGCTGGCGGCCCGCGACGACCTCGGATGACGACTCCAGAAACCCCTCGGTGCCGCCGTCAGCCTGAATCCCGAGCCGCGCCGCGAACTCGGCATCGGCGACGTCCGGGTCGGCCTCGACGGCGTTACGATACTGGGCGATGGCGCGGGGGACATCGCCGGCACGGTGGAGCAGACGGGCGTAGAGGAAATAGGCCGCCGCGGGCACATCGGGACGCTTGACCAGGTCCTCGATGATCACCATCGCATGCGATGCTTTCCCTTGCTGTTCGTAGGCCCGTGCGAGGCCGACCTTCAACAGCGCGTCATCAGCCGCCCGGCTCAACGCCTCGCGGAACTCGGCCTCCGCCTCGGCGGGACGTCCCAGGCCGAGCAAGGTCTCGGCCAGGTGCCGACGCAGGGGGAGATTCTCGGGCGAGAGCTTCAGAGCCTCGCGGAGCGCCTGGAGCGCAGGGTCGCCGCCGGCCATCGCATGCTACCTCGGGGGAATCGGCGAGAGAAGACAGAACTCGTGGATGCATGGTAAGGCGTTGGTCGCGCGGGCGTCAAGCGGAGCGGAGGACTTGTTGACGGATCACCTCTCCCTGAGCTCTTCACCAGCCTGAGGGCAGGCCCCAGACGCCTGGCGTGACCAGTTCCAGCGAGTTTCCGGCCGGGTCGCGGAAGTAGAGCGAACGGCCTCCGTGGGGCCAGGTCGCCTCGTGCTCGATGGCCACTCCCTTTGAGGCCAGTTGCGACCGCCAGGCATCCAGTTCCCCCACCGCGATCCCTAGCGCGACGTGACCGGGACCGCTCGCTCCGTGCGCCGGGAAGCCCCTGGCCTCGGAGTGTGGATTCGGCTCGGAAGACCAGCAGCACCCCCTCGCCGACGCGGAAGAAGACGTGCCGCTCTGGCTCGCGTGCGATCCGCTCCAGGCCGAGCACGTCGCGATAGAAGGCCTCAGCCCGTTCCAGGTCGTCCGCGTAGAGCGAGGTCTCGACGATCCGCTCGGGTTGCATGGCTTTCCTCGACGGGTCAGATCACGGAGCGGTCGGGTCCTCGATCCAGCCTCGGTAACACGCGTTGCAGAGTCGCATCACCTTGCGTCGATAGACCTGATCGATGGCCGCCTGCTCATCGGTCTGGCCCATCTGGCCGATCAGGTGCCGGATCTCCGCGTCGAGGTCGCGGGCCAGATCGTCCTCGGTGATGATTGGCGGCGTCGGATCGGCGACGGCGATAATGCCGACGAGGTAATGGTCGCCTCGTCCGGGGTGGACGGCCTGGCGACAGCGGTTGCAGATGGGGATCTCGGTGGACATTGAGGAAGGATCGTAACACAACGGCCCTCGAAATGGGTCCGGTTATCGGGCCGGATCGTCGGAAAAAACCGCACTGGCGGGTTGCGGCGCGTCAACGGGGATGGTCTGATCGTCGGCAAGTTCCCCAAAGGACCCCACGCCGGTCGCGGCCCGTCTCTGCCCGGGGTTGCCAGTCGCGGAGCGCCTCGACGTCGACGCCCCGCCCGCGAGCCCCCCAGCCGACCAGGACCCACCGCCGGAGAATCGCGCATGCATTTCGATAGCTCGCCACCGACCACGCCCGCTCCCAGCGACGACAAGCGGCCCTGGTACAAGCTGCTCAACCGCTACCACTGGTTCGTACTGGTCGTCGCCGTGCTCGGCTGGTCGTTCGACACGATGGACCAGCAACTCTTCAACCTCGCCCGTCGCCCGGCGATGACCGAGTTGCTGGCCCCCGAGTCGTCCGCGCCGGCGGAAGGCACGGCCGAGTCGGCGGCGCCCGCCAAGGCCAGCGAGGAGGACATCGCCTGGTTCGGCACGATCGCCACCTCGATCTTCCTCATCGGCTGGGCCACCGGCGGCCTGATCTTCGGCATCCTCGGCGACAAGATCGGCCGAGCCAAGACGATGATGCTGACGATCCTGCTCTACTCCCTGTTCACCGGCCTGAGCGCCCTCTCGACGGGCGTCTGGGACTTCGCCCTCTACCGCTTCCTGACCGGGTTAGGCGTCGGCGGCGAGTTCGCGGTGGGGGTGGCCCTGGTCGCCGAGGCGATCCCCGAGCGGGCCCGCACACCAGCCCTGGGCTGGGTCCAGGCGTTCTCCGCCGTGGGCAACATCACCGCCGCCATGATCACCAGCGGCCTCGGCTTCCTCCAGAGGGGCAGCCCGACGGTCTTCGGCCTGACGTCCTGGCGGGTGATGTTCCTCGTCGGTGCCGTGCCCGCCCTGCTGGCCGTCGTCGTCCGAGCCGGCCTCCGCGAGCCCGACCGCTGGAAGGCCGCCGCCCGCAAGGCCGACGTGGACCCCGAGCACCCCGTCCGCGACCTCGTCGATGGCGAGGGGCCCGAACCCGTCCAAGAGACAGCCGCCCCGGCCGCGGCACTCTCGGAACCTGCCGGCACCGACAATCCTTATACCGCTCCCACCGCGGACACGACCGCCCCGGCTCCGACCCCCGCCACGCCCTCCTACCGCCTTGGGTCGCTCGCCGAGATGTTCGGCGACCCGACCTTGCGCCGCAACACGATCGTCGGCATGCTCCTGGCCTTCTCCGGCGTCGTCGGCCTCTGGGGCATCGGCTTCTTCAGCTTCGACCTCTTCCGCATCGCCTTCCGCCAGATCCTCGAACGCCAGGGGCTTTCGGGCAAGGCGCTGGAGGGCCAGCTCACGATCTACGTCGGCTACATCTCCTTCTTCCAGAACTTCGGCGCGTTCCTCGGGGTGTACTCCTTCGCCCGGGTCACGCAGATCATCGGCCGCAAGCCGGCGTTCGCGATCTCGTTCGTGATCGCGATGCTCTCCACGGCGTTCACGTTCTGGTACGTCGGCCGGATCGGCGGGCTCTACACCGCCTACCTGATGGTCTTCGTCATGGGGTTCTGTCAGATCTCCCTGTTCGGCGGCTACGCGATCTACTTCCCCGAGCTGTTCCCGACCCGCCTGCGCAGCACCGGCACGTCGTTCTGCTACAACGTCGGCCGCCTCGTCGCGGCCGTCGGCCCGCTCTTCCTCGGCTACCTGTCGAGCGTCGTCTTCGCCGGCATGAAGCAGCACGGGCCGGACTGGCCGATGCGGTATGCTTGCGTCTCCATGTGCTTGATCTTCCTGGTCGGCCTGTGCGCCCTGCCGTTCGCACCCGAGACGATGGATCAGCCGTTGCCGGAGTGAGCCCTCACCGCGGCCTGAACCTCGTGATTGGCCCGGCCACCGTGGACGGTAGCCGGGCCAATCACGCATTCTGGAGGCCCAGCGACAATGACGACCACTCACTCCTACGGAGGCTACGTCTTCACGATCCAGTACGAGCCCCGAGACCCCGCCTACATCGTGGACTTCCCCGACATCCCCGCCATCATCACCAGCGGCTCGACACTCCCCGAAGCCTTCGCCCACGCCTGCGAGGCCCTTGACCTCCACCTGGAGAGCCTGCAAAAGCTCGGCCTCCCCCTGCCCGAGCCCCGTCATCGTCTGGTGCTGGAGTCGGTCATTCGTGAGTGAGGCGTCCTCGATCGGAAGCGGGTGGCCGAGAAGGTTCTTGTAGGGTGCGTCGAGTCCTCGAAGACGCACCGCTTCTTGGGCCATTCTACGTGGCTGGGTGGCTGTGGTCTCGTCTTCGAGACCACGGCCGAGTAACCGGTGAACCGTGGTCTCGAAGACGAGACCACAGCCACCCGCCGCGGCCGGTGTCCGGGCCACCCGAGGGTTTCTCGACAGGGGCACAACAAATCTCCCGGCCACCCGCCGCAACCCACCCGATCATGACCTAGACTTGTCCTGATACCACCTTGATTAGTCCTATGATGGTGGAGCACCATGATACTGGCATTCCTCTTTTATGCGGCTCTGGGTGCGTTTGTCTTCTTGGTGATATGGGGTGAAGTGCCCAAGTCGAACACTTCGCCTCAACACGATGAGCCGCTTCCCCCTCGTGACAAGAGGTCAATGCTTGTGGGAAGTGTGTTTGGTTGTCTAGTAGCCTTGGGCCTCGCCTGGTTGGGTGGCAAGTATGGAAACGGGAACTCCTTGTTCTCCAAGGAAACCGTCCTCACCTCGAACCCATACAAGTTCTCGAATACACCAACGTCGCGGGGCAACTATTCCCCACGATCGCATCCTTCATCAGGCGGCCATGTCTGGGTGAGAGGTCACAACCGCAGCGATGGCACACATGTACAAGGCCACTACAGAACCTCCCCCGATAGCACCCGCCTGAACAATTGGAGTACCAAGCCGAACATCAACCCCTTCACTGGGAAGCGGGGGGCACACCGGCCATTTTGAATCCGTGACGAGCATTTCCAAACGAGGTCGGCAGAATCCAAGATGGAGGACCGTTAGCACGAGTGTCCGACTCGGACTGCCGATTTTCGGCTTGTTAGACTCGGGAAACTCAAACTCGGAGGTCAAATGAGCATCGAGATTACCTTGGCTGGCAGGCGAGACATCGAGGCTTACTTCGCCAAGAGCGGCATCCGATCCACACGCAAACTGGAACATCACCCCCTGTTGATCTTCATCGAGAAGGAGGGCAAAGTTCGGGTAGAGATCGTGGATTCGGCATCCCGGCTCCTGGACTACCCGAACGAAACTCCGGTAATGGGTCAGTGGCCCGGACAGTGGAGGAGCGACTTTTTTCAATTCACGGTGGGAGAATTCCGGGATTTCGTCACCAAGAACCTCAAAGATGGGTATCAATTCATCTAAGGCTCCAACACTTACCCGCGATGATACGGATCGAGCGATGGGCCAGCCGCCCCTATCGCAGGAGCATACATCGCACACAAGCGGCTTCTACATCACACACTCCGCCTACCCCGTCTTCGACCTCCTCCTCGCCGCCTTCGCCTCCCTCGGCCGGGCGAGCAGGCCCAATTCTTCCAGCAGCCAGAGCAGGAGCGCCTTCTGGAAGTGCATCCGCCGGGTGCCACTGGCTCAGCCAGTGCGGGCCGACGCAGAGCACGGGCACCCGGCGGATCACACAGCCGCGACCGCCGGGATGAGCGTCAGCAAAGCGATCGTGACAACATTCAGCCACAGAGCCGAGCGAAGCCCAATCGGCTTCACTCCGGGCCCTCCCCGGCGCAGACGGCCAGCACAACGCATGCGGTCAGGCAGCCGGCCGCCAGGGTCGCGGACCAGGAACCGAGGCCCATCCAGAATCGCCAGCCAAGGCCGAGCCGCCTCCACGATGCCCAATCGAGCGGCCCGACAGTCGCCGCGACGGCAAGCAGTTGCAGGGCAAAGACGGTTGCCGATGCAGCGCGAACGACCGGAGGGACTCTCAACTGGATCGCGGCCATGGCTATCACATTCCCCTCCGAGCCGCCTACCCCGTCTTCGACCTCCTCCTCGCCGCCTTCGCCTCCCTCGGCCGGGCGAGCATCCCCGACTCCTCCAGCAGCCAGAGCAATAGCGACTTCTGGAAGTGCATCCGGTTGGCCGCCTGCGGGATGACCTGGCTGCGGGGGCCGTCGAGCACGCCCGCCGTGACCTCCTCGCCGCGATGCGCCGGCAAGCAGTGGAGGAAAACGGCGTCGGGACCGGCGCAGGCGAGCAGCGATTCATCGACGCGGTACGTCTCGAACGCGATCCGACGCGCCTCGGCTTCTTCCTCCTGGCCCATGCTGGCCCAGACGTCGGTATAAATCACGTCGGCCCCGGCGACGGCCTCGCGGGGGTTGTGGGACTCGCGAAGGGGGACGTCCGGATACGCGGCGGCGAAGCGGGCGCGGAAGTCGTCGGGGAAGCCGTAGCCGTCGGGGCACCCCAGGGTGAACTCGGACCCGAGCAGGGCGCTGGCGACGGCGAGGGAACGAGCCACGTTGTTGCCGTCACCCACGAAGGCGAGCTTGATCCCCTCGGTCGTGCCGAACGTCTCGTGGACGGTCATCAGGTCGGCCATCGCCTGGCACGGGTGTGCCGTGTCGGACAGGGCGTTGACGATCGGGATCGTGGCGTGGCGGGCCAGCTCCTCGACGGTCCCCTGAGAGAACGTCCGCGCCGCCAGGCAATCGACGTACTGGCTCAGGACCCGCGCGAAGTCAGCCACCGTCTCGCGGACCCCGAGGCCGACCTCCTTGCCCGGCAGGAAGATCGCCGTGCCGCCGAGGTGGCCGATCGCCGCCTCGAAGCTGACGCGCGTCCGCAATGACGGCTTTTCGAACAGCAGGCCCAGCGTCCTTCCCGCCAGCAACGGCTCGCGGACGCCCTGCCGCCAGGCCCGCTTCAACTCGATGGCCCGGTCGATCAGGTCGCGGGCCTCGCGGGGCTTCAGTTCGAACAGATCGGTGAAGTGTCGGAGCATGGGAGTCTCTTCTCCGTTCCGTTCAGGCGCCGGCCGCCGGCAGGTTCTTGATCACGTCGGCCAGGATTGCGCAACCTGCGTCGATCTGGGCATCACTGATGTTCAACGCCGGCAGCAGGCGGACGACCGTGCCGTGGGTGGCGTTGACCAATAGCCGCCGTTCCAGGCAAGCGGAGACGACCGGCGTGGCGTCCACCGCCAGTTCCAGGCCGATCATCACGCCCCGGATGCGGATCTCGCGGACCAGTTCCGGCCGCTCGGACTGCAAGGCCTCGAAGTGCCCGCGGAACCGCTCGCCGACGGCGCGACCGCGCCCGAGCAATCCATCCTCCTCGATTGTTTCAACCGTCGCCAGACCCGCGCGGCAGGCGATCGGGTTGCCGCCGAACGTGCTGGCGTGCATCCCCGGCTTCAACGCCGCGGCCACCTCCGCCTTCGCGATCATCACCCCGCAGGCCACCCCGCCCGCCAGGGCCTTGGCACACGTCAACACATCCGGCTCGATCCCGAAGTGCTGATAGGCGAACCAGGTTCCCGTGCGGCCGAGCCCCGTCTGCACCTCGTCGAGCATCAGCAAGGCCCCTTGCTCGTCGCAGAGCTTCCGCAATCCCGACAGATACTTCTCCGACGGGATCTTCACGCCCCCCTCGCCCTGGATCGGCTCGACGAGCACGGCGGCCGTCTGATCGTCCATCGCGCGGGCGACGGCGTCCAGGTCGTCATACGGCACATACGCGAACCCAGGCACCATCGGTTCGAAGCCGGCGTGATACTTCGGCTGCGCCGTGGCGGTCAAGGCCGCGAAGGTCCGGCCGTGGAAGCCGCCGTGCATGGTGATGATCTTGAAACGTCCCTTCGCATGACCATGCGCCCTGGCCAGCTTGATCGCCGCCTCGTTCGCCTCGGCCCCGCTGTTGGCGAAGAAGCACTGGCCGCCGAACGACCGCTCCGCCAGGGCCTGCGCGAACTGCCCCTGCGGCTCCATGTACCACGTATTCGGCACATGGATGAGCATTCCCACCTGCTCCCTCACCGCCTCGACCACCCTCGGCGGGCAGTGCCCGATCAGGTTACAGCCCCAACCGGGAAAGAAATCCAGATACTTGTTCCCCTCGGCGTCCCAGATCTCGGATCCCTCGCCCCTCACGAGGCAGACGGGGAACCGGCGGTAATTGGGGATCACATACCGCTCGAACTGGGCGATCGTCTCGGCCGTGGAGGCATGCGCGGGCTGGGTCAACTCAGGGGCTCCATCTTGGAGGGCGTGTGCAGCACGCCATCTTCAACAAGGATTTTGAACTCAAATTCGATTGCACCGGAGCCGGGGATCACGTCGCCTCGGCCACCATCACCACAAGACGTGCGACAGCCAGACGTCACTCCTCCCAGACGACATCCTCCGCCCGGCAGAATCCGGTGACGAAGTCCATGCGGATCTCATGCGAGTCCTCGTCACGCTCGGAGTAGAGTTCGACCGGCTCGTCGGGATGCTGGTGGAGCCATCGGGCCCTCAAGTATCTCATCACTTCCTCGATAGGCGGCATGCGACGTCCGCTTGCTAGGACACGGCGCCCGAACCGACGATCCGACCGGCCAGGGAGAGGGGTTCCCGGCCGGGAACGATGAAGAGTCCGGGGCGGCCCGGCAGAACTTCCAGGCCCTCGACGTCAATGGCGACGTAATGCGTGAATCGTTTCCCCTGGAACGGCTGGCCCAGGAAACGGCGCGAGAGCTCGCCGGAGTCATCGTCCCCGGCACGACATCGGAGAGATACTGGCCCTCCCCGTGGCGGACGTCTCGGGGATTTCGGGACAGGGTTGAGGTCTGGAACAAACCCGTCGCGAGGATTCCGGCCAGGCCGGTCTGATCCGTATCGTGGCAAAGGACTCGTGCCAAGTTCAGTATCACCCGCCGACATCACCGCCGGCAAGCCGGCAGACCGGTCCCTTGCCCATCGCCTCATCGTGCCGTCCACCGGAGCGCCCGACCTCGGCGGACCCGCGCCACCTCACCGCTAGCCCGTCCAGCCAGATATCGACCGCCTGATAGACCATCCACAGGAACCCGCCGAACCCCACGATCAAGGCCAGGAGCGTGCCGTTCGCCACGGCGTCGGCCGTGACCTCAAGCACCAGGCTGGGCCGGGTGGCGAGATCCCAGGAGTTGAGGCGGACGACCAAACCGAGATACACGCCCAGCGAGACGGCCAGGAAAAACGGCGGCGCCAGCAGGGCCGGCCAGGCACACCCACGCCCGAGAACCCGCGCCACAGGCCGAATCGCCAGGCCGAAGCAGACGACGCCGAACCCGCTGTAGGCGGCGAAGAACACGAAATGCTTGAGCACCTTCAGTTTGCTGCCGCTCCCCGACGCCGCCATCTCGCGGGCGATCGTGAACGACCGGTCAAAAAGAAAGTGCCGCCACTCGGTCATCAGGTAGCAGGTATTCGGCAGGAACGCCAGCCAGACGAGGCCGAGCAGCCCCAGGCCGATCGCCCCGAGTCGCGAGGGTCGCGACCGCCACGCCTCCACGCCCCAGGCCAGCACCACCGCCACCAACACCGGTACGAGCGCCAGGAAAAGGTTCCACCAGGTCCAACTCAGGACGCGCATGAGACCCTCGCGAGACAGGAAGGGAGAGCAGGGGGGATCATGGGGCGACGTTGCACCACGATGACTTGGGGCCTCGACTCCTTGAGTCACCGAGACCCGTCCGATCAGCCGACGCGCCTCCTCGTCGTGCTCGCCTCGTCGGCGCCTGGCTCGACGGCGATCTCGGTGCCGATGCCCAGGTGGGTGAAGATCTCCAGCAAGAGGGCGTGGGGCAAGCGGCCGTCGATGATGTGAATCTTCCGCACACCCGCCTCCAGGCTGGCCAGGCAGGCTTCGACCTTGGGAATCATCCCCCGGTCGATCACTCCCTCGGCGATCAGTCGGCGGCACTGCTCGGGCGTCAGGCCCTGCAAGAGGCTCGACGGGTCGGTCTTGTCGCGGAGGATACCGGGCGTGTCGGTGAGGAAAATGAGCTTCTCGGCGTGCAGGGCCTCGGCCACCGCGGCGGCGGCGGTGTCGGCATTGACGTTCAGCAGGCCACCGTCATCGTCCTCCGCGAGGCACGGCAAGACCGGCACCACTCCGCCCAGGCACATGCTCTCGATCGGCGGCATGTCCACTTCCGTCACCTCGCCCACCCGGCCCAGGTCGATCTCCGAACCGTCAGGCCCCTTCAAGGCGAGCCGACGGCCGTAGAGGCACTGCTGGTTGTTGACGTGGTGCAGGCCTGCGGCCCTTCCGCCATATTTGTTGATGTGACGGACAATATCAGCGTTGACCTCCTCGGCCAGCACCCGCGCCACAATCTCCAGGGTGCCCTCGTCGGTGTAACGACGCCCCTGCACGAAGACCGGTTCGCGCCCCGACTTCGCCATCGCCGCCGTGATCGCCTTGCCGCCGCCATGCACCACCACCGGCCGCAGGCCCACGGTCTGCATGAAGACCACATCAACCAGCAAGGCGCGTAACGCCTCCGGGTCCTCCATCACGGAGCCGCCAAGCTTGATGACGGTGTAGCGCCCGTGGAACTTGCGGATGTACCCCAGCGCCTCGATGAGCACGTCCGCCTTGCGGATCGCTTCCTCGTGCAACGTCCTCCCCCCGGCCCCCGGCCCCGACAAGCGACCCCGTGTTGAATCGACCTGGTCCCGATTCTCGGGACCAAAACGCCATTGTCGAATTCCGGACCTTGGCTGTAAAGTGCGATCCGCCGGGGTCGCAGGACGACTCACCGGATTGGCGAGACGGCGTTGCAACTCTCACCCGGCCGCTCCTCGGCCAGCTTCCCCCCTCGGGAGCGGGGTCCGATCCCCTCTCCCCCGGGAGCGGGCCGGGGTGTGAGGCCGGCGGACGTCTCCCCCGCCCGGCCATCGTCCTGGCTGGACCGGCCCCGCTCACGGATGTCCCCGCGCTGATCCCATTCCCCGGCGCGGACGTTTCCGGCACGAGGCCGCATCATGCCCAAGCTCCCGTCCCCGCCCCGCCGACCGTTCGCCCGCGCAATCCTCGGCCTGCTTGCCTTCGCCGCGGTCGTCCACCTGGGCTATCAACTTGCGATCGGCCTGGAGCCGTCCGACGTCGGTCCGTTCGAGACCGTCCTCGCCCGCGCCGTCGCCGGACACTTCGACCGCGACGTCGGCCCTTCGGGCTTCTACGGCCCCTTCTCGGGCGACAACCCGTCGGTCCTGATCCACGCCCCACTCTACTACCGACTGGTGGCGCTCGCCGCCTGGCCGTTCGTCCGACTTGGCGGCGACCCCTTGATGACCGTCCTCTACGCCGGCCGTTTGCTCGCCTTCCTCGGCACGCTCCTCCTCCTCACCTCCGCCGTCGGCCTGGCCCGACTCGACGGTGCCTCCACCCGCGCCGGCGCCATCGCCGCCGCGCTCGTTGCCGCCTCGCCCATTCTGGGCAACCTCGCCGCCATGCTCCGCCCCGACGCCCTCGGCGTCGGCTTGCAGACGTTCGGGGCCTGGCTCGTCCTGACCTCCTTGCGCGACGACTCCCGCCGCTCGCCCCGCCTCGGCGCGGCCTATGCCGCGTTCGCCCTCGCCTTTGGGATCAAGCAGCAGAACCTCACCGCCGCCGTCGTCTCCTCGATGCTCCTGGCGCATGCCTGGTGGCGCGGCCGTTTGCGAATCGGCCCGATCGTGGCGGGGCACGCCGCGGCCCTCGCGATCGTCGCGGCCGACCTGATCATCGAGAACGTCCTCACCAGCGGCCGGATGTACCACTCCGTCTTCGTCTATCCCGGCGGCCCCTTCCGCGCCTTGAACTATGCCGGCTGGGTCCACGTCGCCTCGATCTTCGACATCACCGCCCGCCGTTCCGTCGGCCTGCTCGCCCTGGCGACGGCCTGCCTCTGGGGCTTGCGTGGTCGAGGCATCCTCCCGTCGTTTCGAAGAAGGCCGAAGGCTGAAGGTCGATGGCCAATCGTGCGGAATGGGCTCCTCTCAAACCTCGATCATCCGACCATCGACCATTTCTCTCTCGACGCGACACTCGCCCTCTTCCTTGCCGTCGAGCTGGCAGCCCTCGTCCCCCTCTGCCTGTTCAACGCCGGCGCCGCTTACAACTACGCCCTCCAGGCGATCGTCTTCGGCTGTGTCCTCGTAGCCCGCGCGCTCGACCGTTTGCTCGGCGAATCGTCCTCGCTCCCATCGCGTCTCCTGCCGGCGGCCGTCGCGATGGTGGTCCTCCTGCTGGCCGACATGCGGCTCCTCGTCCAGGACACCCATGCTCGCGCCGCCGATCGCGCGATCCTCCAGGCAATGTTCGCCGACGCCGACGTGGCCCGCTGTCCGTCCTCCGCCCGCTACTTCGTTGGCCGCCATCACCTCAACCGCCTCTTCGGACGCACCGACCTGATCCACGACGACTGGCTCTACGGCGCCTTCGAACAGATCGGCGCCGCCGAGCCTCGCGAGTCCTGGCTCCGCGACGCCCTTGCCGACGGCCCCGTCCGCCAGGTCGTCGTCCCCGGCTCCGGCGACGCCGTCCCCGGCGTCGCCGAGCCCTTGCCCGACCTCGGCTACCGCCAGATCGCCCGCTTCGGCGACCTCGCCGTCTGGCAGCGCCGTTGAGCGTTTTTTCCCTCAGTTCGCCCGGAACCGCTCCAGCTGCTCCTCGTCCAGCTCGACCCCCAGCCCCGGCTTGTCCGGCACGATCGCCGCGTGCGGGCCGAGCACCAGCGGCTCGCGGAGCAGGTCCGACTCGTGGTAGTTCGGCCCCAGGATGTCGGCCGGATACGTCTCGCTGTCGATCGCTGGCGTCGAGGCCGCCAGGTGCAGCATCGCCGCGCTGGCGATACCCAGCTCCAGGTTGCTGCCGACGTGGCACGCCAGGCCCGCCGCCTGCGCCACGTGGGAAATCTCGATCGACGAGGCGATCCCGCCGTTCTTCCCCGGATAAATGCTGATCACATCAACCGCCCGCGACGAAGCCACATTCAGCGCCTCCCCTAGCGTCCAGACGCTCTCATCCGCCATGATTGGGATGCCCGACACCTGCCGCAGGTACGCCAATCCCGCGATGTCCCCCGGCGCAATCGGTTGCTCGGCAACGCGCAGATCCAGCGGCTTGAGCTGCTCCAGTGCCTTCCTCGCCGTGGTCACATTCCAGCCGCAGTTTGAATCGACCGTGATCGGGATCTCCGGACCCGCCACCTCCCGCACGGCCTTCACCCGCGCCACGTCGCCCGCCAGATCGAGCCCGACCTTCACCTTCAAACAGCGCACGCCCCACGCCAGGAACCGTTCGGCCAGGGCCACCGCCTGCGGCGGATCGAACGCGCCGATCATCATCTTGATCGGGACTGCGTCCCGGAGTTTGCCGCCGAGCAGTTGATAGACCGGCACCCCCGCCGCCTTGCCGGCGAGGTCCCACAAGGCCATCTCGACGGCCGCCTTCGTGAATGGGTTCGCCTTGAGGGCGCGGTCCATCACCTGGCGCAAGGCCAACACGCGACTCGGGTCCGAACCCACCAGCGCCGGCTTGAGGAACCCCTCGATCGCCGCCACGGTCGATCGGCTCGTCTCGCCGCTCCAGATCGCCGAGACAGTCGCCTCGCCCAGACCGACGAGCCCCTCGTCGGTCTGCACTCGTACAATCACGTAATCCGACGTCACGTGATCCCCGTGCGCCGTGCGGGTCGTCAAGCCGGCCTTCAAGGGGACGTGGACGGGGATGGCCTCGATCTCTCGGATGCGCATGGCGACCTCTACCGACTCTGGAACCTCCGGAGCACGTTCGCCGTGACCCGCGAGAGCGGATCATCCACCAGCAAGCACGCCGGGTATGTGATCGAACCTGCCGAGAAGACCGCGCCCCCACTGGCGGTCTCGAAATGAACCATCTCCGCCCCGCCCTCGTTCGGGTTCCTCCCCTTCGCGATCACCCGGATTCCCTCCGGCGAGCTGGCCGACACCTTGTCCGTCTCGTGCCCCGACGCCCCGCCCTCAACCCGCATGTGCAGGCTCCGCTGCCCGAACAGGTCGCCGTTTTGCAGGCCCGTCCCCTCAAAGGCCCAGTGCGTCGCATCGACGACCGCATACGGCGCCGCCGTCATCACCCCCGCCCCCGTGAAGACGACCCCCAGCAAGTTCGCCTCCGATTGCCCGCCTAGGTGGAACCGGCTCTCCAACCCCTCCGGGATCAGGCCCCGCGAACCATTCTTGACGATCATCGCCTCCGGGTTCGGCAGCTCCACCTCGCAGTTGATCCCGTTTCCCCCCAGGTACATCAACCGCCCACCCCGCTCGAAGACCCACGAGCGAACCTTTTCAAACATGGTCCGCGTCCAGTATTCCGGATGTGTACTGATGACCAAGACGCGGTAGGAATCCAGGTCGAGCGTGCCGTCGTGCAGTTGCGACTCCGCGTAGTAGTCGTAAGCAAACCCCTCCCGCTCCATCCAGGCCAGCAGCCTCCACTCCGCCGGCGCCAGGTGGCACGCGGCACGCCCCTCGATGGGGTCGGTGGGACGCTCGGATTCGTCGATGTGATTGACTGGCTCGGGCCGGTCGAACGACAAGGGGGCATACGATTCCGCGTCGTACATCTGGTGCGACGGGTCCGTGTACCGCTTCAATTCCAGCCGGGCATTGACCGTCGGCGTCGTCGGTAACGCATCCGGATTGATATAATTACTCCGCCCGCCGAAGTTGTTGTAGGCGTTCCACGTCAGGTTCGACGCCAGTACCGCCACCGACTCCGTCGGCCGGGCCGGGGCCACGATCCAGGGGAACCCGAACTCCCGCCCCGACATCGTTCGTGCGTGGAAGTAGTACAATCCCGAACGCGCCGGTGCCTCGACGAACTGGAGGTGATGCGGGCTCGCGTAACCCCGCTTGTTCCATTGAACCCCCGTTTGCGTGTAGTCGCCATCGGGCGTGATCTGGACCGTCGCCCGCGGGCCGTGCTCGTCGAACCAGCCCAGGTTCCGGATCAGTACTTTCTCGTTCCCATAACGATACAACTTCAGCTTGAACTGCTCCGGCGAGTGGACCCGGAATTCCGACTTCTCCCCCGTCGCAACCACTTCGGCCAGGCGTATCCGAGCACGACGTCCGGCAGCAACCGGAACTGTTGCGGCTCCCCGCCGACCACGATCGCACTCCGCTTCGACCCATATCCGTCCTTCGCGATCGTCACGGTGCAAGGACCCGGCGGCACGTCTGCATGCACGGCCCCCGACGCCCGCGAACGGGCCTCGGCCGAGCCGCCGGGCCAGGTGAATTCGAGCAAGGCGTCGGGCAAGGCGACGTAACGGTCGTCGCTCACATAACCAATGAGCATCAGAGTGCATCCTCCGCCAGTCCGGGCGGCTTCTCGGAGAGGGTCCGCGTCGGATCGACCATCAGCCAGGAGAGACCCCCGAGCACGAAGGCGACGCCCGTCACGACCAGGGCCGCATTCCAGCCCCAGCCGCGTTCGAGCAACTCGCCGAAGAGGATCGGCGAGATCAAGGCCCCCGCGGAGCTGGCCGTGTTCACCACGCCCGCCACGCTCCCCGCGTTGCGCTCGCCGATATCCATGATCGCCGCCCAGAGACTGCTCTGCGGCAGGTCGTTGGCGAACGAGGCGAACGCCATCAGCAACACCGCCAACCGCGCATCCCCCGCTCGCACACCCATCAGGAAACAGAGCCCGGCCAGCCAGAGGCCCGACGCCCCGACCGTCCGCCGCGCCCAGCGGAACCCCAGCGTTTTCAGGAGCCGATCACTCAGCCAGCCGCCGAGCGCACAGCCGATCACGCCGAGGGCCAGCGGCAGACCGGCCCAGCTCGCCACCGAGTCGAGCGACAGGCCGCGGGATTTCTCCAGGTACGTCGGCAGCCACGTCACGAAGAAGTACCAGCCGAAGGCCGACCAGAAGGTCGCCATCGCCAGGCCCCAGACCGACCGGTTCGTGAGGATCTGACCCCACGGCGCCCCGGCGCCGTGCCCCGACGGCTCGTTCCCCCCGCGCCACGACTTCACCCACGTTGCCTCCTCCGGCGTGACCTGCGGGTGCTCCTCCGGCTCGTCGCGATACCAGAACCAGAACGGCACGGCCCAGAGCACGCCCAGAATTCCGAAGATCCCGAACGTGAAGCGCCAGCCAACGGCCGTCATCAAGGCGAATGTCAGCAACGGCGCCACGGCCCCGCCGAGCCGGGAGATGGTCCAGATTACCCCCTGCACCCGTCCGCGCCTCCGACGGCGGAAACCATCGCGTCAAGGCCCGCGCGATGTTTGGGAACGCCCCCGCCTCACCCGCGCCGAAGGCGAAGCGGATCGCCAGCAGCGATGCCAGGCTCCAGGCCCAGCCGGTCAGGGCCGTGAACAGGCTCCACCACAGGACGACCCGAAACAGCACCCGCCTCGGCCCGATCGCGTCGCCCAGCCGGCCGGTCGGGATCTCGAAGAGGCCGTAGGCGAGCGTGAAGGCGCTGAAGACCCAGCCCTTCTGCCGGCTGCTCAGGCCCAGCTCCGCGCTCATCGGCCCGATCGCCTGCGCCAGGCAGACCCGGTCCAGGTACGTCAGGCCCGCCAGGACCGCGAACGCCCCCAGGACCCGATACCGGACCCGCAGAGTCTGCGGCGTGGCGTCGCGGATCGGGGCGGCAACCTTCGTCAACGGTGTGGACCTTCCGGGAACGGCTCGGCAAACCGGGCGACATCGCCCACCGTCCCGACTTTACGCGATTCTCCCGCGAATGGAAGACCCTGCAGCGGAGCAGGGTTCAAAGCGGATCTCTCGCCAGGGCGCCAGGATCGATCGCATCTTACCTGCCGCCCTGGCGAGAGGCCGATTCTCCGGTCAGTGCGCCGCCACCGCCGAGAGCGGCGCCGCGGGCTCGACGGTCGCCGCATCCTCATACATCTGCGAGAGCAGGAGGCTGCCGCGGGTGGCCACGATGTCGCCCGCTTGCAAGCCCTCGCTCACGATGACCTTATCGTGGTACTCCTCGACGACCCGGATCGTCCGCCGCTCGAATTGCAGCGGTTCCTTCTCGTCCGTTCGCGGCCGGGCCACGAAGACGTAATCCGCCCCGTCGCCCGAGACCATCGCCGGTCGCGGGATCACCACCCGCCCCGGCACCGGCGGGATCTCGACGTAGCCGCCGACCAGCAGGTCCGCCTTGAGACGGCCGCCGACGTTCGGGATCTCCGTCCGGATGCGCACGGTTTTTGTGTCCTGGGCGATCTCGGAGGTGATCGACTCGATCGTGCTGACGACCTCCTTGTCAAGCATCGGGCAGCGCACCACCCAGCGCTGGCCGATCGCCACACGGGTGGCGTCGCTCGGATAGACGTTGCCCCAGACCCAGAAGTGATCCAGGGGGGCGATCACCAGCAAGACGTCGGTGTCGTTGTAGCGGTTGCCCTGCACGACCTCCTTGCGGATCACAACCCCGCCGGCCGGCGCGAGCAGGGTCATCTTGGCCTTCTCGGTGCCCACCTCGTTCGGGACACGGGGGATCTCGGCGGCCGGCACGCCATAGACGATCAGCTTGTCGGCGGCGACCTTCGCCTCCGCCCGGCTGACCTTCTCGTCGTTGGCGATCCCGAGGTACTCCTTCTCCGAGATCGCGGGCGGCTTGTCGTGGAAGAGCCGCTCCGCCCGCTCCAGCTCCTTTTTGTCGTGCAGCCAGTAGGCCTGGGCCTTCTCGTAGTCGCTCTTGGCCGCCGCCAGCTCGGCGCTGAAGACGTCCACCAACGGGTCGCCGGCCTTCACTTCCGTACCGAGGGTGACGTACACCTTGTCGATCAGGCTGGTGAAGCGGGGGCGGATCTGGATCTGGGTATTCGGATCGTAGGCCGTCGACCCGTTGATCTCCAGACGGGTTGGCTCGGTCTGAGGCTGGATCTCGGCCGTTTCGAGCCCGATGGCCTCCAGCTGCTTGGGGGCGATCTCGACGAGCCCATTCCAGTGAGGCATCGCCTTCGGCGGCGGATCGCCCATGTTCTCGCCCTGGGTTTCGGTCTCCTCGGAGCCGGATTCGGTGATCGCGGCGATCGCCTCGCGAATCCGCTCGCGGGTCGGCACGTGCAGGTACGCGAACGCCGCGCCCCCGGCGAGTAGGCCGAAGACGATCAGGCGAACCCACCAGCGGCGTCGCGGCGGCGTCGGCGGGGACGGGCGGGCCGACGGCGGCGGCGTGGCCGTTCGTCATGGCCCCGGTCTCCGGGACGAGTGCGGCCGTGGCGCTGTGGACGTGGAGACCCTGGTCGGGCGTCTCGACGGGTGTCGGATTCGGGCTCATAGCTCCACCTCACGGGCGCCACGCGCCGGGAAGAGGCTGTAAAGGACGGGGATGAGGAACTGCGGGAGGATCATCGCCACGGTCATGCCGCCGACGACCACGATCGCCAGCGGCTTCTGCGCCTGAGAGCCGATCGAGGTTGCTAGCGCGGCCGGCAGAAGCCCGAGGATCGCCGTCAAGGCAATCATCACGACCGGTCGCAACAGGTTTTCCGAACCGGTGAGCACCGCCTCGCGGACCGGCATGCCGTCGGCGCGCATCCGGTTGAAGTCATTGATCAGGAGCACGCCGTTCTGCACCACCACGCCGAAGATCGAGATGAACCCGACCGCCGCCGAGATGCTGAACGTCGTGTGCGTGATCAGCAAGGCCCAGACGCCGCCCATCGCCGCCGTGGCCACGCCCGCCATCACGATCAGGGCATCCTTCAGGTTCCCGAACATCGTGTAGAGCAGAACCATGACCAGCACGAACGAGACCGGCACCGTCACCATCAACGTCGCGTTCGCTTCCTGCATCTGGGCGAACTCGCCCGACCACTCGATCTCGTAGCCGTCCGGCAAGAGTGACTTGCCACCCGGCGGATGCTCCACCCGGTGCTGCGCCTCGACAATCGCCGAGGCCAGGTCGCGACCGTGCACGCTGAACTTGATCGGGATGTAGCGCCGATTGTTCTCCCGATAGATATACGACGCCCCCGGCTTGTGCGGGTCGATCTCGGCAAGCTGACTGAGCGGAATCCGCGCCCCGGCTGGCCGTCCTCGCCCGGCACGTCGATCGGAATTCGGGCGATCACCGACGGGTCGTCCCGGAGCGACTCCGGCAGCCTCAGCACGATGTCATACAGCTTCTCCCCCTCGACCATCTCCGAGAACGCCTTGCCGCCGATCGCCACCTGGACGACCGCCTCCACATCCGCCACGCTCACCCCGTAGCGGGCGCACGCTCGCCGGTCGATCCGGATCTCCAGGCTCGGTTGCCCGACGATGTGGAAGACGCCCACGCTCCCAATCCCCCGGACCTTCCTCAACTCCTCGGCCACCTTGCCGGCCACCTCCTCCAGCCTGTTCAGGTCGTTGCCGAAGAGCTTCACCGAGTTCGCCCCCTTGACCCCCGAGAGCGCCTCCTCCACGTTGTCCCGGATCAACTGCGAGAAACTGAACGTCAGGCCGGGGAACCGATCGAACTTCTCCGTCAACTCGTCCTGGATCTTCTCCCGGGTCATTCCCTTCCGCCACTTCTCCATCGGCCTGAGCGGCACGTTGAATTCGAGGTTGAAGAAGCTCGTCACGTCCGTGCCGTCGTCCGGCCGACCGACGTGCGACATCACCCCCCTCACCTCGGGCACCGACGCGATCACCTCCCGGATTCGCGGCGCCATCCGCGCCGCCTCTTCCAGGCTGGTCGTCCTCGGCATCAAGGCCCGAATCCAGAGGTTGCCTTCCTCCAGCTCCGGCATGAACTCCGCCCCGAGGTGCGGGATCAGCAAGGCCGTGTAGCCGAGCAGGACCGCCGACGCCCCCAGGACCAGCCAGCGGGCGTTCAGCGCCCCTTTCAACAAACCAACATAAGCCCACTTCATCAAGCGATCGAGGATCGTCTCCTTCTCCTCCGTCTTCTTGTGGAAGAAGAACGAGCAGAGCACCGGGCAGAGCGTCGTGGCGATGATCAAGGCTCCCAGGATCGAGAACGCATACGTGTTCGCCATCGGCCCGAACAACGCCCCCGCCGGCCCGCTCATCACGAACAGCGGGAAGAACGCGCACACGATGATCATCGTCGAGAAGAGGATCGGCCGTCCCACGCCACCCGCCGCCGACTCGATCCGATCGATCAAGGGGCGGTGCCGGTCGTGGCTGTGCGTGACGTGCCGGAAGATCGTCTCCACGATGATCACCGCGCTGTCCACGATGATCCCGAAGTCCACGGCCCCGATCGACAGCAGGTTCGCCGACTTGCCCTGCGCGAACAGCACCGAGACGGCGAACAGCAAGGCCAGCGGCACCACCAGAGCCACGATCGCCGCGCTGGCCAGGTCCCCCAGAAAGACGAACAGCACCAGCACCACCAGGCCCATGCCGACGACCAGGTTATGCAGCACGTTATGTGTCGTGACGTGGACCAGGTCGGTCCGCCGGTTGAACGGCACGATCCGCATCCCCTTCGGAAGCAGGTCGCCGCGGTTCAGCTCGTCGGTCTTGGTCTGCACCGCCTCGGCCGTCGGGAGACTCTTCTCATACTTGCGCATGAGCACGATCCCCTCCACGACGTCATCCTGGCCACCCCGCCCGACGATCCCGAGCCGCGGCCGGTGGCCGATGACCACCTTGGCGAGCTGGCGGACGTAGATCGGCACCCCGTTGTGCGAGGCGACGATCACCTCGTTGATGTCCTCCAGCTTCTCCACCTCGATCAGCGTCGCCTTGTCGATCTGCGCCGGGTCGAGCGGGTCCACGCCGCCGCCGAGCAGGCCGAGGGCGCGGACGTTGTGCGACTGGCTCCCCAGCGAGACGTAGTTGGCCCCGACGTTGGCGTTCGAGCGGTCGATCGCGTCCTCGACCTGCTGCAGCGTGATCCCGTAGGCGCGGAGCTTCTGCGGGTCGAGCAAGACCTGATACTGCTTGATCGTGCCGCCGTAGCCGGTCACGTCGATGACGCCCGGCACCTGCTTGAACGCCCGGTTCAGGACCCAGTCCTGAACGGCCTTGAGCTGGCTGGTCGTGTAACCTGGCCCCTCCAGAACGTAACGGACGATCTCGCCCGTTGGGCTCCAGGGCGAGAGACCCGGCTTGACGCCCGCCGGCAAGTTATCGGCGGCGTTGATCCGGTTGAGCACCTCCTGGCGGGCCGTCCAGTAGTCGGTGCCGTAGGCGAACTGGCACTTGATGTCGTTCAGACCCGCGATTGACGTGCTCCGCAGGTCTTCCAGGCCAGGCATGCCGTTGAGCGCCGTCTCCAGCGGGATGCCGACGAGCCGCTCCATTTCCTCCGGGCTGGCGCCGGGGTTCTGCGTGATGACCTCGACCAGCGGGGGCGTCGGGTCGGGATACGCTTCGACGTTCAGGTGAATCGCGGAGTAGGCACCCACGCCGATCAGTCCTAGGACGCCCAGGATCACGATCAGGCGATTGTGCAAGCTCCACGCAATGATGGCGCGGACCATGTGGGGGAAGTCCCCGTTGTTCAGTACGCTGTGAGGAGATTTCGGGACCTTACGGACGCCAGGCTCTGCCTGGCACCGGTCGAGGCCGCCGCCGTGAGAGGGTTGGAGACGCCGATTCGGAGCCGACGTCGTCGCGCCAGTCGGCGCGAGGCTCCCCATCTGCATCAACAGCGCAGTCGTTCTGCAAATGACGCGCCCGATGGCCCGCTTCTCACCACGACCCGGCCGCAGCTGACCGGGGTTGTCGGTCGTGGCGCCGGCGCCCACAAGCGCGAGGAGCCCATCGTCAGGGGTAAGGCCCGGGCTTCGTCCTCGTCGGCATCGATGACGACGTCGCGATCAAAGAGCGGCCGGTCCTGCCCGGCCTTCCGGGGTCGCAACCGCGGCGGTCGGCTTCGCCCTGGGGCGTTCCATGCCGCCACAGCCGCGGCAGGTCCCCCCTCAAACGCCAGATCGCGCATCGCCAGCGCCGTCTCCCAGGGCCAGCCGAGGAGAGCTACCAGCAACAGCACGGTCACCCGGATCACTGGAGCGTCGGGGGTCACACGAGCCTGCTTATCGGGATGAGCAGCGAAGTTAGTCGGCTGGATTGGTACGGATGATCGCCTCCGGCCGATGATCCGCGTCGGAGAGATTATAACGCTCGTCTTCCCAAAAGAAACAAGTCGGGTCGCCGAATTCCCAGGACGAAGCCAGTCGCCGATTTTGACCAGGATTTTTGTAGAAAAAGGGGAATTCCGCAGGTCTCATTTTCGAAGATGAACAACGACGTCCACGCCGCCCTCAGCCTGGGGTGGCGGTCGCCCGACCCGTCCCCTTGGCAATTCGGAGTCAAGCCTCGCAGTATGCGACGGCGCCGGCTGCGGCCCGGGCGCCGAACGAACTTCAAGATGGCCGGTTTCCCGATCGCAATTCACGGCCTCTCAAGTACTTGTGGTTCTTCGCTTTGAGACGCAAAGCGTGTCCCCCCGGCGTTCCTCCGCATCGCAACGGCGCCTTTCCGGCGTGATCGTGGCGTGACCGCGAGCGCCTCGCCTCCGGTTGCTGTGGGACGCAAGGGTCCCACCGGGAGCGTGCCAATCGGCCGGGGTCCCCGAGCGCCGAACGAACTCCTGGCGACGCGGTCTGTCTGTCACAAGTCCCGGGTATACCAGGAGATCGGATTCCTGGCTTTGCGGCGTAAAGCGCGTCCCCGGACCATCCCGGCGGCTGCGCGGGAGCGTCACCGAGGCGGCTCACTCGCCGCGCTCGCGGATCGTGCGGATCGACTTGCGGAGGAAGCCGATGACGGCCCAGCCGCTGAACATCCCGAGCATGTAGAGTCCCAGGCTCACGGCCGCCATGGGAGCCTCGCGGCTCCAGCCGAGAAACTGAATCTTCACGCTCTGGGTGTTCTGGAAGATGAACGTCACCAGCGCCACAACGAAGATGAACAGCAGAATCGAATAGACGATCTTCACGGGGGCCTCTCAACGCCTTTGGGCCGAGGGGGGACGACGCCTTCCCGGCCACGCTACAACGCCCCAGGGCCGACCGCAACCAGGCAGGGTACCTGTTTGAACCGCGCCCGTCCTGCGATTAGGATGGATGGCAATCCCCGCCGACGCTGCCGCGCCCTGGATCTGCCCACCCCGACCCAAACCGACCGGAACCGCGAGGTCGCCCCATGTTCCGCCTCGACGCCCGCAAGCCCGTGCACTTCTGCGACGGCCTGACCCGTCGCGACTTCCTCCACGCCGGCTCGCTCTCCCTGCTCGGCCTCGGCCTGAGTTCCTTCGCCCAGGCGAAGGCCGCGGGGGGCGTCGCAAAGGACAAGGATGTCAACTGCATCCTCCTGTTCCTCGTCGGTGGCCCCAGCCAGGTGGATACCTGGGACATGAAGCCCGACGCCCCCCCCGAGGTCCGCGGCCCGTTCAGGCCGATCGACACGAACGTACCGGGCATCCAGATCAGCGAGCTGTTCCCGCGTCTGGCCACGCTCATGGACAAGGTCTCCCTGATCCGCACGGTCTATCACAACGCCACGGCCGTCCACGACACCGGCCACCAGATGATGCAGACCGGTCGTCTCTTCACCGGCGGGATCGAACATCCCCACATGGGTTGCGTCCTGACCCACCAGAAAGGGGCCCGCGGCGACGCCCCCTCCCACGTCCTGATCCCTCGACCGATCGGCAACACCGGCGGCAATATGCCCCACGGCCAGAATGCCGGCTACCTGGGCAAGATGTACGACCCGTTCGTCCTCAACGCCAATCCCAACGACAAGGACTTCAAGGTCCCCGACCTCCTGCCCCCCGACTACATCACCGCCGTCCGCGAGTCCCGCCGTCGCAAGCTCCGCAACGCCATCGACGGTTCTGTCCAGGCGTTCGAAGCCTCCGCCGACGCCCGCCTGCTCGACGCCAACTTCCAGCAGGCGTATTCGATCATGTCGAGCCAGACGACCCGCGAGGCTTTCGACCTCGGCAGCGAGCCTGAGGAAGTCCGTAACCGGTACGGTCGCACCAAGTTCGGTCAGAGCTGCCTGATGGCCCGCCGGCTGATCGAGCGCGGGGTCCGGTTCGTGACGGTTAACCAGTTCGAGACCGTCTTCAACGAACTGACCTGGGACAGCCACGGCTCCGCTCCGTTCACCTCCGTCGCCGATTACCCGACCGTGATCGCCCCCAATTTCGACAATGCCTACGCCTCCTTGATCGAGGACCTGGCCCGCACCGGCCAACTGGAGAACACGATGGTCCTCGCCTTCGGCGAGTTCGGCCGCACGCCCAAGATCAATCCGGCCGGCGGCCGCGACCATCACCCGAACTGCTGGAGTGTCCTGACGGCTGGCGGCCCCATCCAGGGCGGCCGGATCGTCGGCGTCTCCGACGAGATCGGCCACTCTCCCAGGGACCGCCCCGTCACCACCGCCGAGATCGCCGCCACCGCCTACCACGGCCTCGGCCTCCGCCTCGACCTTGAACTCCCCGGCCCGCAAGGCCGCCCGATCCGCCTCGTCGATCACGGCGTCGAGCCTGTCATGGAATTGTTCTGATCCTTCTGCCTTCGGAAAGCCGGGGTTTCTTGATGAGCCCTCCCGAGCACGACCGCGCCCTCGCCTCCGCCTTCGACGGCCAGTCCGCGCAATTCGAGCGCTCGCCGGTCCAGAGCGATCCGGACCTCCTCCGCCGGATCGTCGCCTTCGCCGACCTGCCGCCCGAATCCCAGGTGCTCGACGTCGGTTGTGGCCCCGGCCTTCTGGCCGAGGCGTTTTTGGTCGCGGGGCACCTGGTCTATGGCATCGACCTCTCCGGCGAGATGGTCCTGCGGGCCCGCCGCCGATGCGGCGAGCGGACCAGCAGCAGCCGCCGTTACTGGTTCCGCCAGGGTTCGCTCTTCGACGTCGGTCTGACCGACCCCTGGCCCCCGTTCGACGCCACCGTCTCCCGTTACGTCCTCCACCACGTCACCGACCCGCTCGCCTTCCTCCGCCGCCAGGTCGTGCTCCTGCGTCCCAACGGCGTGCTGATCCTCTGCGACCACACGACCGACCCCGACCCCGCGCTCGCCTCCTGGCACCAGCAGATCGAGAAGGCCCGCGACGTCACCCACACCGCCAACCTCACCCCCGGGGCCCTCGTGGACCTCCTCGCCGCCTCGGGCCTGGAAGTCATCCGGCTCGTCGAAGAGCCCTTCACCCTCGACTTCGACGAGTGGTTCGACCGCGGCACCCCTTCCGAGCCCAAGGAGGCCGTCCGCGACCGCCTCCTCTCCGGCCCCGGCGCCCGTGGCTTCCGCGTAACGCAACGACCTGACGGTGGCCTCACCATTCACTGCTACCGAGCCCTCCTTCGCGCCATTACCCCCTATCCTTGAGCCGATCCGACCCCCCGACGTGGCCCTCCCTCCCGAGGATTCACCACCCCGATCGACGACGCCCGAGGCCCCCGCACCATGTTCCGATCGACGCTCACGATCCCCGTTGCCCTCGCGCTCGCCCTGACCGCCCGCGCCGACGACCTGGCGATCCTGCCGCCCTCGGCCACGCTCGACGGCCCGAAGGCATCGCAGCGGTTCCTCGTCGAGGCCCGCCGCGGCGAGGTCCACGTCGGCGACCGGACATCGAAGGCCGCCTTCGCCATCGACAACCCGCGGGTCGCGACCGTCTCCCCCGAAGGCGTCGTTACCCCGACCGGCGACGGCACCGCCACCCTCACCGCATCCGTCGGCGACCAGACCGCGCAAGCGACCATCACCGTCAAGGACTTCGCCAGAGACGAGCCCTACAGCTTTAAGAACGACGTCCTCCCCGTGCTCACCAAGGCTGGCTGCAACGCCGGGGCCTGCCACGGCGCCGCGGCCGGCAAGAACGGGTTCCGCCTCACCCTCCGCGGCTACGGCCCCGAGATCGATTTCGACGTCTTGACCCGCCAGGCCCTCGGCCGCCGGGTCGTGAAGACGGCCCCCGCCGAGAGCCTGATGCTGCTCAAGCCGACCGGCGCCGTCGAGCATGGCGGCGGCGTCCGCTTCGAACCCGACTCCCTCGAATACCGCATCCTCTCCGGCTGGATCGCCGCCGGCACGCCCCGACCCCGACTCGACGAGCCCCGGCCCTTGAAGGTCGAGGCCCTTCCCGCGCTCCCTGATCTCCGAGCCCGGCCAGTCCCAGCAACTTCTCGTCATCGCCACCTACTCGGATGGCACCACCCGCGACGTCACCCGCTGGTCCAAGTTCGACACGACCGACATGACCGTTGCCAGGGTTGATGACTCCGGCCTCGTCACCGTCAACGGCCCCGGCGAAGGCGCCGTCTCGGTCTGGTTCTCCAGCCTCGTCGATCTCGCCACGATCACCGTCCCCTCCGCCGAGCCCATCGACCCCCGCCTCTTCGCCGAGGCTCCGCGTCACAACCGGATCGACGAGCTGAACCTCGCCAAGCTCCAATCTCTCCAGATTTCCCCCTCGCCACCTGCCGACGACGCCACCTTCCTCCGCCGAGCCTTCCTCGATGCCACCGGCACCTTGCCGCCCGTCGAAGCCGTCGATTCCTTCCTCGCGGACTCGGACCCGGAGAAGCGAGCGAAGCTCGTCGATCGACTGCTCGCCAGCCCGGAATACGTCGATTACTGGTCCTACAAGTGGTCCGACCTCCTTCTCGTCTCCTCCAAGAATCTGCCCGCCCCGGCGATGTGGTCCTTCTACCGCTTCGTCCGCCGCGCCGTCGAGGAGAACCGCCCCTGGGACGCTTTCGCCCGCCAGGTCGTCACCGCCCGCGGCTCGACCTTGACCAACGGTGCCACCAATTACTTCGTCCTCCACCGCGACCCGATCGACCTCACCGAATCGACCAGCATGGCCTTCCTCGGCCTCTCCCTGACCTGTGCCCGCTGCCACAACCACCCCCTGGAGAAGTGGACCCAGGACCAGTATTACGGCATGGCCAACCTCTTCGCCCGCGTCGCCCTCAAGGACGGCGGCACCGCCCCCGGCGACGTGATCGTCTCCGCCGCCTCCGAGGGCAACATCCGCCACCCCCGCAAAGGCGTCGCGATGGCCCCTCAGCCGCTGGACGCCAAGCCCCTGCCGCTCGACGCCCGCGGCGATCGTCGCGAGGCGTTCGCCGACTGGCTCGAAGACCCGGCCAACCCTTACTTCGACAAGGCCCTCATCAACCGCGTCTGGGCCAACTTTTTCGGCCGCGGCCTGATCGACCCCGAGGACGACCTCCGCGCCACCAACCCCACCAGCGACGCCGCCTTGCTCGACTGGCTCGTTTCCGACTTCCGCGCCCACGGCCGCGACGTGAAACACCTGATCCGCACGATCATGACCTCCGCCGCCTACGCCCGCTCCAGCAATCCCTTGCCCGGCAACGCCTCCGACACCAAGTTCCTCAGCCACTACACCGTCAAGCGCCTCCCCGCCGAGGTCCTCCTCGACGCCCTCGCCCGCGTCACCGAAGTGCCCACCGCCTTCCCCGGCTACCCCCCCGGCTGGCGGAGCCTCCAGCTCCCGGATAGCCAGGTCGCCAGCACCTTCCTCGACTCCTTCGGCCGCCCCGACCGCGAGAGCGTCTGCTCCTGCGAGCGTTCCGACGAGCCGTCCGTCTCCCAGGCCCTCCACCTGGCCAACGGCTCGACCCTCAACGACAAGCTTCGCTCCGACCAGGGGGCCGTCGCCCGCCTCGCCGCCGCCGACCTCTCCGACGCCGTCGTCCTCGACCGGCTCACCCGCTCCGCCCTCGCCCGCCCCGCCACCGACGCCGAGAAGGCCCGCATTCTCCCGCTTCTCGCCGAGGCGACCGCCGGCCTCGACGACCCCAAGGCCCGCGCCCAGGCTCGCCGCCAGGCGATCGAGGACCTCTTCTGGGCGACGCTTACCGGCAAGGAGTTCCTGTTCAACCACTAGCGGAGTGAATTAGGATCGATTCGAGAGGAAGTCTGGCACACAACCTCGGCCCCCGGCATCTCATGACTTGGACACTGATCGTCGCATCATCCCCGTGGACCTGTTCGCCTTCGGAAGCCGGCAGGCTCCACGGGCGCCTCGCCCGATCAAGGACGTGCCGCTCGACTCCGCGGGCCGGGTCATCTCTCAGGGCGGCTACCTCCCGGAAGGGGCTTCGACCTACGGTGATCCGATGAGCGCCCCCTTGAGCGGCCACTATCATCGACTCCCCGCCGGGACCTCTCTCCCCGAAGGTCTCGAAGCACTGGCTGACGGGAGCGACGTGCTTCCTGATGGCCCCCACGGACCGTCGCACCATACGATTTACGCCACGGCCTCCATGACGTTCGACACCTTCGCCGCGCTGTTTCTGGGTCTCCCGTGGACTTATGGAGGCAAGAAATGACCCACTCCATTGCCGAGCCCGATCTGGCGGAATGGCGGCGCTATTGCGAGGCCCATCGGTCCTTCCTCGAAGCCTCCCATCGGTTCTTCACCGCAGAGATTGACCGGGCCGCCGTCGTCCGCGAGGCGCTCCGGACCGGCACGGACAAGTTCACGTCCTTCGATGTTATCAGTCGCATGAGGCCGGACGAGCTCATGCCCCTCTTCGATCTCCTCGTCGAATGGGCGAGCACCGGCCACGGCTCGATCCAGATCTTCCGCGACGCCATCCTCCGACTCCCGCGCGCCTGGGTATTGGCCCGGATCGAGGAAGTGGCCGAACCCTTCCTTGCGGCTGGGTCTGACGACGAGTATCGGCGATTCCTCGAATTGTATGAGCAACTTGATCCAGCCCTCACTCTCAAGCTGGCGGAACGCGCGGCGGAACACCCGGACGAGGAGATCCGAGAGGCTGGCCAGGATTACCTTCATAAGGCTCATTATCGAGAGATAGATGTGACTGACAGCTGTCCGATTGAAGAGCTCCCACCGAGCCGTCCCGGATCGAAACGATTCAAGGCTTCTTGACAATTCAACAGTTGCTTGCCAGCCGGGCGACGGATGGCCACGCCCCTCCAGAGATCGTTCGGACCGATGCCACCACACTCCGCCGAGATCCGATCGACCGCGACCTTCCGCGAGCTGGCCCTGGCCCTCGCGGTGGTCGCGGTCGCCAACCTGCTCGCCGTCGTGATGACCGGACCCTCCCCGTCATCGAACGAGGTGACGACCGGCCCCTTGATCCACCACGCCCCGCCGACGCCCGCCGACGCCGAGCGGGCCCGCGCCAACGAGCGGTTCGGGCGGTTCTTCGTCTTCGTCTCGTTCAACACCGTCGCGATCTCCGGCCTGGCCTTCGCCGTCATCGCCCGACGGATGGAAGCCTGGCGTCGCGAACGCCTCGGCCTGCCCGAAGGGCTCGACGAGGGCGCGATCACCCCCGCCGTCGTCGGCCCCGGCGGCCGGCCGAGGGCGGCCAGCGAGTACCGGCCCTCGGTGAATTGATTCCCGATGATGAAATATCAGATAACAAATGCGAATTTTCGAAGGGGTCCACGTCCCATGCTGCTCCGCCGACTCGCCCCCTGGCTCGCGATCCTCGCCGCGGCGCTCCCGGTCCAGGCGGCCGACGGTCCCGACGGGGAAAAGCCCGTCAGCTTCCAGGCCGACGTGGCCCCGATCCTGGTCCGCTCGTGCCTCGGCTGCCACGACGACCGCAAGGCTGAGAGCGGTCTGAACATGAAGACGTATGCCTTGCTCCGAAAGGGTGGCGAGACCCTGGAGGAAGGCATCATCGAGCCGGGCGACCCGGATTCCAGCTACCTCATCGAGTTGATCCGGCCCGACGCCAACCCCCGCATGCCCTACAAGCAGAAAGCCCTGCCCGACGCCGAGATCGCCACCCTCGAACGCTGGGTGTCCCAGGGGGCGAAATTCGACGGACCTTCCGAATCCGACACACTCATCGCCTCACTCGTCGATCCCTTGAAGAATCTGCCGAAGATCGCCCCGAAGGTTCCCACGTCCGCCCCGATCACGTCTGTGGCTTACTCGCCCGACGGCCGCCTTCTCGCCGCGGCGCACGGTTCGGAAGTCGTCCTCTACGACACCGCTTCCGGCAAGGCTGTCGCGACGCTGCCCGACCACCCCGGCCCGTTGAAGGCCGTGCGGTTCACGCCAGACAGCAAGACCCTCGTCGCCGTCGGTGGCCGCGCGGGGATGTTCGGCTCGGTGATCGTCTGGGACGTGGAGCAGAATGCCCGCCTCCACGACCTCCGCGGCCACGCCGACCAGATCCTCGCCGCCGACCTCGCCCCCGACGGCCGCACGCTCGTCACCGGGAGTTACGATCGCCTCGCGAAGCTTTGGGACATCGTCGAGGGCAAGGAGTTGAAGACCCTCAAGGAGCACACCGACGCGATCTACGGCGTCGCGTTCTCGCCCGATGGAAAGAGCGTCGCCACCGCCTCGGGCGACCGAACCGCGAAGGTCTGGGACGTCGCCACCGGCCGCAAGCGCGCCTCGCTCACTGACGCGACCGCCGAGCTTTACGCCGTCGCCTTCGCCCCGGATGGCAAGACCGTGCTCGCCGCGGGTGTTGATCGCTCGATCCGGGCCTACACTCTCGACGGTGAAACCGCCACGCTCGCCCGCTCGGCGTTCGCCCATGATGCCGCCGTGCTCCGTCTGGTCGTCGCGCCTGACGACAAGACGCTTCTTTCCAGTGGCGAGGACAGGGTCGTCAAGTTCTGGGACCTCGCCACCCTCGAACCCCGCGCCACGCTTGGCAGCCAGCCCGACTGGCCCCTCGCCCTTGCGGTCAGCCCTGACGGCTCGAAGCTGGCCGTCGGCCGATATGATGGTTCGCTCGCCGTCTTCGACACCATGTCGCAGAAGCCTCTCGTTGCACTCCGCGAGGCCCCGAAAGCCGAGCCCGCGAAGCTGGCCAAGCCGGAGCTGGTCCGCGACGCCACCCTCGGCCCCCCAAACCCTCGCGGAGCCACGCGCGGCCGGACCGTCACGGTCACGCTCGGCGGCAACGGTGTCGGCCGCGCCGAGGCGATCCTGTTCCCGGAAGCGGGGATCACGGCGAAGCTTAAACCCCTGGAAAAGCCCACCCCGAACGCCATCCGGGCCGAGTTGACCATCGCGCCGGACGCCCGGATCGGCGTCCACCGCTTCCTCGTCCGCACGCCGCTCGGCACCCCCGGCGCCCAGTCGTTCGCCGTTTCCGCCTTCGAGGAACGACCTGAGGTCGAGCCGGACGACGACCCGGCGAAGGCCCCGACCGTCGCCTTCCCGGCCACCCTCACCGGCACTATCAACAAGCCCGGCGATGTCGATTTCTTCCGATTCGACGCGAAGGCCGGCCAGCAGCTCGTCTTCGAGACGCTCGCCCGCGGCCTGGGCTCGGGCCTCAATGGTCTGCTCACCTTGCTCGACGACTCCGGCCACGTCGTCGCGGAGGCGTTGAACTCCGAGAGTGGACTCGACCCGCTCCTGATCGTCGCCATCCCCCGTGATGGAACCTACACCCTCCGCGTCGCCGACGCCGACCTCGGCGGTTCCGGCAACCATTTCTATCGCATCCAAGCAGGGGCGTTGCCTCATGTCGAGTCGGTCTTCCCGCTGAGTTATGTTCCGAAGAGCGATCGGGAGAGTGGTCTGTCCAGGATCGGGGTGAGCGGCGTCAATCTGGGTGGACTCAGCGATGTGGCTATCCCACCCGGCGGTCCGGTCGCGCCGGGGGCCATCCGCGAGCTGCCGCTCACCCTCCCCGACGGCTCGCGACCCCTCAACCGCAAGCTGGTCCTGATCGCGGAGCAGCGAGTCGTCGAGGGTGCGTCCAACGATGAGCCCGCGAATGCTGACCCCATCACCTCACCCGGCGGGGCGTCTGGTCGGATCGAGGAACCTGGCGATGTCGATCACTTCCGGTTCGAAGCGAAGACGGGGCAGAAGGTCGTCGTGGAGGTCTTCGGCCGACGCCTCGGCACGCCGATCGATCCGGTCATCGAGATCCTTGACGCGAAGGGTCAGCCCGTCCCCCGCGCCGTCTTGAGGCCGGTGGAGGAAACGGCCGTGCAGTTCCGCGACCACGGCTCGACGGGCCGCAACGTCCGTTTGACCTGGCCCTGGGACGGCTTCGCCATCGGGGACATGCTCCTCGTCGGCCGCGAGCTGACTCGCATGTACGAGCTGCCCCGGAACCCGGATGACGACTCCGTCTGGTGGGGGCTCGGCCACGCTGCGCACCAGCCCTGGCGAGCGGGTCGCCTTCCTCGGCACCACACCCGAGCATCACCCGATGGGCCAGCCGATCTACAAGGTCGAGCTCCACCCCCCCGGCACCACCTTCCCGCCCGGTGGCGTGCCGCCCGTCACCCTCGATTACCGCAACGACGACGGCGGCCCCGGCTTCAACAAGGACGCCTCCTTGATCTTCGACCCGCCCGCCGATGGGACGTACCTGGTTCGCGTCGAGGACGTCCGTGGCCTCGGCGGCGCGTCGTTCGGCTATCACCTCGTCGTCCGCCCGCCGCATCCCGACTTCGCCGTCAGCCTCCGCACCGAGAACCCGAACATCCCCCGAGGCGGTGCGATCACCGTTCCCGTCGAGGTCCGTCGGATCGACGGGTATCAGGGGCCGGTGCAAGTCTGGGTCGAGGGCTTGCCAGAAGGCATCACGGCGACCTCGGCGTTGATCGAGGCCGACCAGTACGTCGCCGACCTCCACTTCGCGGCTGACCCCTCGGCCCCGGACTTCCCGCAAGGCAACTGGGTCGTCAAGGCGCGGGCGCCGATCGGCGATTCCTCGGTTGATGTGACCCAGCACACGATCGACCCCGGCGGTCCGGGAGGGGGCTGGATCACCGTCACCCCGGAGCCGAACCTGCGGGTCACGTTCCGACCGGAAAAGGTCGTGATCCGGCCGGGCGAGCGGGTCGAGATGACGTTGGCCGTCGAGCGTCGCAACGGCTTCAAAGGCCGGGTGCCGATCGACGTGCAGAACCTGCCGTTCGGCGTGCGGGTCCTGCATATCGGGCTCAACGGCGTGCTCGTCACCGAGTCGCAGACCGAGCGGAGCATCTTCCTCTATGCCGAGCCCTGGGTGAAGCCGATGGAGCGTCCCTTCTTCGCCGTGGCCCGTTGCGAGGCGGCCGGCACCGAGGACAGCTCGGCACCGATCCCGCTGGTCGTCCTCCCGGCTACGGGGGATGTGCAGGCATCGGTCTCTCCGACCGCCGCAGCCGAGGCGACGGCGCCCCGATGAGCCGAACCTTTCAGCGAGCCCGGGCCTCGATCGTCTCCCTCACGAGCCCGGAGGAAGAGGAGCGCGACGACGAGGATCGGCTCTTGCGGGTCCTCGTCCGCCAGCTCCGCAAGGCGCGGGTCTTGAGGCGATGGGCCATCGTGCTCGTCACAGCCTGGATCGCCGGTGCCTTCCTGATGCATTGGGTCGAGTCGGACGAGCCGGCGTTCCGGTCGTGGGGCGAGTCGCTCTGGAGCGTGTTGGTCATCATGTTCAGCGGGCTGGAGATCCAGCCCACGACGGCGGTCGGCCGGTTCCTGGCCCTGATCGTGCTCGGCGCCGGGATCGGCCTGGTGGCTGTTCTGACCGGGGCGGTCGCCTCGGCCTTGGTGGAGATGGGCTTGAGGAGGCGTGAGGTGTCGCACTTCGAGATGGAGGACCACCTGGTCCTTTGCAACTGGGCCCCCCGCGGCCTGGAGTGGATTCGCGAGGTCCACAGCAAGATCATCCAGGACAAGCGGCCCGTCGTGATCATCCACGACGCACCCGAGCAGATCGACCTGCCCGACACAGCCGACGAACCCGGCCTTCAACGACGTGTACATCGTCAAAGGGGACCCGACCAACGAGGTCATCCTTCGCCGAGCCCGTGTCTCCAAGGCGCACTCGATCGTCGTGCTCTCCGACGACCGCCAGGGCGACCACGCCGACGGCAAGACCATCCTCACCTGCATCGCCCTCCAGAACCTCTGCAAAGGCTCCAACGCCAACATCGCCGTCGAGTGCCGCAACCCCGCCAACCGCCACCACCTGAAAAAGGCCGGCGCCGACGAGATCATCTCGTCCGACGAGCTGGGCCTCCGCCTGCTCGCCCGCACCTCCCTCTATCACGGCATGACCCAGGTCTACCAGGAATTGCTCTCCGTCGGCCGCGACGCCAACGAGATGTACCTGATCGACGTCCCGCGCGAACTGGTCGGCCGCGACTTCGTCGAGCTGGCCAGCCTCTTCCTCCGCTACCGCAACGACAAACGCTCCTGCCTGCTCATCGGCCTCCAGCGCGGCGAGGAGATGATCCTCAACCCGATCGGCTCCGAGGCCGGCCCGCTCCGCGAAGGTGACCAGCTCGTCGTGCTCAGCCGCGTCTTCCTCAACCCCGAACAATCCTTGCCCACCGTGCCCCCCGTCCATCCTCAGCCGGCCCCCAAGACCTGACCCCGCCGGCCCGCTCCCGACCCGTTGGGGGTTTGACCCGCAAGTGGTCGGGAGGTACGATCCCCGATGGGACCGGTGACTCCCGACCGGGAGCCCGTAACCCCAACCCCAGCCCGTCACTTCTCGAAAGGGGGTTCATCCATGCCCTTGTACGAGGTGGAAACCACGTCCCATATCATGCTCGCGTGCGTGGAGGACGAGTCCGCGGCGCGGGCCTTTGCCGAGACGAATTACCCGGCCGAGGAGATCTTGCGGATCAGCCACCGGCCGCGGGATGCCTGGGTGATCTCGAAGAACCTACTGGGCCTGACCGGCAAGGTGGACCCGTGTACTACGGCCCGTGAATGCCTGGCCCGGGCCGCGGGCGACAAGCTCCACGCCGTCCGCCTCTACATGCAGCAGACCGGCTCCGACCTGGAAGGGGCGCGTCGGGTCATCGAATCGAACATGACGATCGGCTGGTGAGGCCGGCACGCCTCGGGGCGCCCACCGTGCTGTTCCGACGCCGCGCCCCGACGCCTGCCGGCGCCGCCAGGGCACGGGACTCGTCGCCAGGGACTCGGCCCGAGCTTTGCAGCGCGGGTTATACTACAGCAGGCATCCGGTTCGACAACGAACTTGGGTCGGCCCCCCACCGGAGTGAGCCGGACGACGCGATCATGGGGGGTGCGGCCCCTGTCCGGGCGGGGAGGCGTCATGCCGCACAAGGTGATCAGTCTGATTCTGGGAGGCGGTCGGGGTACCCGGCTCTATCCCCTGACCAAGCAGCGCAGCAAGCCGGCCGTGCCGATCGCCGGCAAATATCGCCTGATCGACATCCCGATCTCCAACTGTCTGCACTCCGGCCTCAACCAGATCTACGTCCTGACCCAGTTCAACTCGGTCAGCCTGCACCGCCACATCGCCAATACCTTCAAGTTCGATCCCTTCGGCAAAGGCTTCGTCGAGGTCCTCGCCGCGCAGCAGACGCTCCAGCACGAGACCTGGTATCAGGGCACCGCCGACGCCGTCCGCCGCAACCTGATGTACTTCGCCGAGGGCGACTACGACCTCGTCCTGATCCTCTCCGGCGACCAGCTCTACCGGATGGACTTCCAGGACCTGATCCGGACGCACCGCGAGACCAGGTCGGACATCACGATCGCCATGCTCCCGGTCGATGAGACCCAGGCCCCCTCCTTCGGGATCATGAAGATCAACGCCGAGGGCCGGATCAGCGACTTCGAGGAGAAACCCAAGACGCCCGATGCCCTCGCCCGCGCCCGCTCCACGCCCGAGTCGATTGCCCGGTTGGGCGTCGCCCACGCCGAGGGGCGGCCTTACCTGGCCAGCATGGGCATCTACCTGTTCAACCGCTCGACACTCGTCGAGCTGATGGCCTCCAGCGGCGCCACCGACTTCGGCAAGGAACTCTTTCCCCTGGCGATCCCGAACTACCGCGTCCAGGCCTACCTCTTCGACGGCTACTGGGAAGACATCGGCACGATCGGCGCCTTCCACAAGGCCAACATCGACCTGACCCTCGACGATCCACCTTTCGACTTTCTGTCCGGCGATCGACCGATCTTCACCCGACCGCGCTATCTGCCCTGCTCGCGATTGACCGATGTGACCGTCCGCCGCAGCCTGATCTCTGACGGCTGCGTGATCGGCCGCGGCTCGATGATCGAGAACTCGGTCATCGGCGTCCGCGCCCAGATCGCCGAGAACTGCGTGATCCGCAACTCCTACATCATGGGTTCCGACGGCTTTGAGACCTCCAAGCAGCGCGACGCCAACCGCCGCTCCGGCCGACCCTGGCTCGGCATCGGCGCCGGCTCGCGGATCGAGAACGCGATCGTCGATAAGAACGCCCGGATCGGCGAGAATGTCCGGATCGTCAACGAGGCCGGCATCGTCGATTCGGAGGAGGCGCCCCACTACGTCATCCGCGACGGCATCGTGGTGATTCCCAAGTTCACGATCGTGCAGGACGGCACCGTGATCTGAACCGCCGGAAGCGGCTTCTGGCTCCGAATTTGCACGAGATAGTCAGGTTGGCTACAGTGGGGAGTCGTGCGGCCCGGGTCGCTTCCCGGGCCGCTCGCATTCCTCTTCGGTCGCGAGTGGCCCTGCCGGCAGTGATCCGGGCCGGGGTCGGGAGGTCTTGCCTTGTCAACGGACGCCAACGTCCTCGGCGAAGATCGGATTGGCAATTACCGCTACGTTCGCACCCTGCTCCAGGGCCAGAACTCGACGGTGATGGAGGTCACACAGGACGGCACCGGCAAGCGATTCGCCATGAAGCAATTGCTCGGGAGTCGCGCCAGGAGGCCGCCGAACGGAAGGCTTTCGAGTTCGAAGCGAGGCTCGGTCGCGACCTCCAGCATCCGAACCTGGTTGCCGTGTACGAGTACGTCAAGGACAAGGTCCAGCCGTACTTCGTCATGGATTACTTCCCCTCAATCCACATGCGCCTGGTCCTGGCCAAGCCGGGGCTCTTCGACGAGTACAAGTCCAAGCTCCACCGGATCATCGAGCAGGCGGCCGCCGGCCTGGCCTACATGCATGACAAGGGTTGGGTTCACCGCGACGTCAAGCCGGAGAACATCATCGTCAACAAGTCGGGTGAGGCGCGGGTGATCGACTACGCCCTCGCCTTGAAAATCCCGACCGGCCTGGGCAAACTCTTCGGCGGCAAGCCGCCGTGTCAGGGAACCCACAGCTACATGTCCCCCGAGCAGATCCTCCGCGAGCCGCCGGCCATCACGGCCGACATCTACAGCTTCGGGATCACCTGCTACGAGTTCGCTGCCCGACGCCAGCCCTTCCGCGCCAATTCCGCCAACGAACTCCTGAACAAGCACATCCGCGAGCAACCTGTCCCCCCGACCTCCTTCGAAAAGAATGTCACTTCAGAATATTCTGATCTAATCATGCGTATGATCCGCAAGAAGCCAGCCGAGCGCCCCCAGTCGCTCCACGAGTTCCTCAGTCTCTTCAACCGGATCCGCATCTTCCAGGACGACCCCGCGCCCCAGTCCCGCGAGTTCGGCTGATCGACGGATCCGTTGCGCCGAGGGTCAGGCAAGCAGCTCGGGGATGACCCGGGCATCGGAGACGGCGACATCCGAGAGGCTGTCGTCGCGGCCGTCGTGGGGATAGGTGAGCGTCGGTGATCGAGGCCGAGGGCGTGCAGGAGCGTGGCGTGCAGGTCGTGGACGGTGACGACGTCCTCGACCGACTTGTAGCCGAACTCGTCGGTCGCGCCGTGGGCGTAGCCGGCCTTGAAGCCGCCGCCGGCCAGCCAGAGGGAGAAGGCGTGGCGGTTGTGGTCGCGGCCGTCGGTCCCCTGCGAGATCGGCAGGCGGCCGAACTCGCCCGTCCAGAGGACGATCGTCGAATCGAGCAGGCCGCGCTGCTTGAGGTCGTGCACCAGGCGCCGCGCTCGGCTGATCGGTGCGGGCGCAGAGCCCCTTGAGCGTCTCGGCGTTCTTGCTGTGCGTGTCCCAGGGCTGAGCCGCAGAGGAAGAACTGGACGAACCGCACGCCTCGCTCGACCAGCCGCCGGGCGAGCAGGCAGCGGGTGCCGTATTCGCGGCGTCTCCGGGCCGTCGAGGCCGTACAGTGCGCTTCGTGGCTCCGGCTCTCGCTCGAGAGGTCGAGCGCCTCGGGGACGGCCGTCTGCATCCGGGCCGCGGTCTCGAAGTTGGCGATCCGGGCCTCCAGCTCCGAGTTGCCGGGATGGCGGGTCGAGGTGGGCGCGGTTCAGGCCGTCGAAGCAGGCGAGCTGGCCGATCGCGGGCGGCGGTCGGGCACGCCTTCGGGCGTCTCCAGGTTCAGCACCGGGGTTGCCGCCCGAGCGGAACGGGGTTCCCTGGTAGATGGCCGGCAGCCAGCCGGACGACCAGTTCCGCACGCCGTCGACCGGCAGGCCGCCCGGGATCGGAGAGCACGACGTAGGCCGGCAGGTCGCGGTTCTCGGTCCCGAGCGCATAGACGACCCACGAGCCCCAGCGTCGGCCGACCGGCCTGGAACTTCCCGGTGTGGATCAACCGCAGGGCCGACTCGTGATCGACCGACTCGGTCGTCATCGACCGGACGAGCGCAGATCTCGTCGGCGAATTCTCGACGTATGCGGCAGCAGTTCCGACAGCTCGATGCCCGACTGGCCTCGCCGTTCGAACTGGAACGGCGAGGCCAGGAGGTTGCCCTTCTGCTTGTCGAAGTGGACTTCAAGCTGACCCGGATGCGGCTGGCCGTTACGCTTGGATAGCTCGGGCTTGGGGTCGAAGAGGTCCATCTGGCTCGGCCCGCCGTGCTGGAACAGGCAGATGACCGACTTCGCTCGCGGCTCGGGACCGGCAATTGCAGTCCGCGGCGCAGGAGCGGTCGCGATTCCTGCTGGAGCAGGTGGGCCAGGGCGAACGTACCCAGCGCCCCGACGTGACGGCCGAGAAACGCCCGGCGGTTCAGGCGGAAGAGGTCGTCGGTCATGAGTCGGGCCCTCCGGTCTGGGGTTTGATTCCAGAATGGTCGATTCGATGGCCGATGCGATTCAGTCGAGATACAAGAAGGCGTTGCTCGACAGGAGCATCTGGCAGAGGTCGGCCCAGACCTGCGATTCGGCGTCGGCCTGGCCGGCGTAACGGGCTGGCTGGCTTTCCAGGAATGACGAGACGGCCGCGCACTCGGCGTCGTCGGGCTGGCGGCCGAGGGTCAGCAGGAAGGCCCGGTCGATCCGGGCCACAGAGTCGTCGCCGGCCTCGCGGCGGAGTCGATCGGCCAGGGCGCAGGAGCGTGCGACGACGAATTCCGAGTTGAGCAGGCTAAGCGACTGGGTTGGCACGGTCGTCGGCGTGCGCCGCGTGCAGCTCGTCACGATCGAGGGGGCGTCGAAGACGTCGAGCAGGCTGACGACCTGCGTCCGCCGCTGCTGGAGATAGAGCGAGCGTCGCCGGGCGCCGTCGGATTTCTCATCGACGATCGACCTCCCCGTCGCTGTCGCGATGGCTCGGCACATAAGGGCCGCCAACCGTCCGATCGAGCTCGCCCGAGACCGCCAGCATCGCGTCCCGGATCGCCTCGGCGTCGAGGCGGCGCAGCGGGAAACGCGAGAGCCAGCTGGTTATCGGGATCGAGCCGGCGGGCGTCGTCACGTCGGGGCGCTCGACTGGCGATAGGCCGTCGAGGTGAGGATCAGCCGGTGGACCGGCTTGAGCCGCCAGCCATTGCGGACCAGCTCGGCGGCGAGGAATTCGAGCAGATCGGGGTGGGTCGGAAGGGTACCGGAGTAGCCCAGGTTCTCGGTCGTGGGCGTCAGGCCGATGCCGAAATGGTCCTGCCAGATCCGGTTGACCGTGACTCGTGCCAGGAGCGCGGCGGGTCGCGACCCGGGATGGGTGAGCCATCGGGCGAAGGCCAGGCGACGGCCCGAGAGCGAGCCGCCCTCGATCGGCGCCTCGACCTCGTACGGGTTGTCCGGGTCGCAGAGCACGGCCGGCGGCGACGGCTCGACCGGCTCGTCGGGCTGGTTGTAGAGCCCGCGTTTCAGGACGTGCCCGGTGACGTCCGGGGAGACGTCCGAGACCCAGGCGATCCGACCGGGCTTGCGCCCCTGGTGCGACGCCCGGGTCTTCACCAGGTCGTCGAGCGGCTTGCGACGTCCGGCCAGCGCCGCGGCGAATGCCCTCGACGCTTCGCTCGAACCGTGGCCCGATTCAACGACGACGTGATCGACAATGAAGCTCCGGTTGCAGCAGTATTCGAAGCCGAAGCCGCCGTCGGGCAGGTCGCCCGCTTCGAGCGTGATCGCGGATTCCTCGGGAACCCAGTCCACCAGATGTTCGAGCTGGAACTGGCCTTCGCCCTTGTTCGTGATCCGGACGCCGAAGTTGCCGCCGGCTCGGTAACCGCTCTGGCCGATCTTGCCAAGGGCCTTCGCATCCTGGCCGGGATAGTCGACGTGGACCGAGGCGCCGCCGCCCGGGTTGCCGTCGATGAGAAGGTTCCCGCCGGAATCCGGGCCGTTGTCGCCGAAGTCGTGAAGGGCGAGGAAGTAGGCGATCCGCTCGGCCGGATGGCCATCGGGCGGGATGCGGATATCGACGAGTTCGAACGTGACCTGGACCCAGTCGCCGGTCTCGTCAGGTGTCCAGTCAAAGGATCGCACGGTCGAGAGCGCCCGGTCGCCTGCCGCTCCGGACTCGATAATTCGGAGGGAACCCTCCGCGATGACCGCGCCCGGGGCACTGGCCGAATCGACCGCGACGGCCGGCGATCCGGCCGGCGCAGCGTCGCCGGGTGCCTGGGCGCTCCATCGGGCCGCGAGGGGCTCGTCGCCGTCGAAGTCGTCGGCAAAGATGATGTCGCCGCGGGGGCGGTTCTGCCGCACCCATTCCGAAACCGCGGCCTTCCGCGACGCGATCTCCTCGTCCAGACGCTTTCCCTCCGCCTCCCAGGCCGCCAGCTCGCCGGGCAACGGGGCCTCGACGATCCGTTGCTGCGGCTTGACCCAGTGGTCGATGTCGTAAGCCGGCTGGAGGATCGCGTAAAGCGCGTAGTAATCTTTCTGCGTGATCGGCTCGAACTTGTGGTCGTGGCAGCGGGCACACTGGAAGGTCAGGCCGAACAGCGAGGCGCCGAGGATCTGGGTGGTGCCTTCCAGCACGGCGTAACTGGTCGGCGCGGACCTCGTCCGGGTTGCCGTCGCTCTCGCCGGTGCCGTCCTGGGCGTTGCGAAGGTAGTGGGTGGCGACGAGCCGTTCGATCGTCTCCGGGGTCGGGGACTCGCCAGGTCGGAAGCCGGCCAGCTCGTCGCCGGCGATCTGCTCGCGGATCGAGCCGATCGAACGGCCGGTCCTCGTTGAAGGCGCGGGCGACGTAGTCGCGGTAGCGATAGGCGAGGGGGCGGTCGGTGTCGGCGTTGAAGTAGCCGTTGGAGTCGGCGTAACCGGCGGCGTCGAGCCAGAACTTTCCCCAGCGCTCGCCGTAGTGGGGCGAGGCGAGGTAGCGGTCGACCATTCGCTCGTAAGCGTCGGGCGCGTCGTCGGCGAGGAAGCGGCGGACCTCCTCGGGGCTCGGCGGCAGGCCGGTCAGGTCGAAGCTGACGCGGCGGATCAAGGCGGCCCGAGTGGCCTCCGGCGCGAAGGAGAGGCCTTCCGATTCGAGACGGGCGAGGAGGAAGCGGTCGATCGGCGTGCGGGCGCGGTCGGATGTCGCGGGGCGTCGGTGGCTCGGGGTTCGCGAGCGGCGCGAAGGCCCAGTGGTCGGCCTTCTCGGAGTCGCCGGCCGTCGACCTCGCGGCAAACCCGGCGCACCCTGCTCGATCCAGCGACGGAGGACACTCGCCTCGCTCGGCTTCGAGCGGCTCATCCGGCGGCATCTCCTCGAACTCGACCCGCTCCCAGAGCAGGCTCTCCTCCAGCTCACCTCGCCACCACGACCGGCCCATGCTTGCCGCCCCGGGCGAGGCCGCGCGGGGTGGCCAGGTTGAGCTTCCCCTCTCGCTTTGCCGGCCCGTGGCACTTGACGCAACGGGCCTTCAGCAGAGGCAAGACGTCCCGTTCGAGCGTCGGGGGTCGGGTGACGTCGTCGCCTCTCGCCGTGGAGAGGCCGAGAATCGCGAGCGTCAAGGCCGCGCGGAAGAGACTCGTCATCGTCCGTCCCTCGCTCTTGGGGAACTCCCGCTCGGAAGGTTCAGGTGGGCAACCGGAGGATTCGTCGGCGGGCGGTCTAGGACTGAGGCTTGTGAGCAGTCGGGATGAGGGATCGAGCCGTAACCCGGGCCTTCCCGGAGCTGCTGATCCCGGAGTTCCTCGTGTGGGAACTCGACCCAGCCGTCATGATAGCCGATCGGCTGGCCGATTCCTACGTTTTCGAGATGTCATGCGCCACGATCTCGCCGCTTCTTTTTCGGTTCCACGACGGCCGGGTTGTTGAACTGGTCCGTGCGATCGGCTGCAATAGCCGGCCGGACCGACCTGTTCGCCGACGCTTGACACCCGAAGAGGAGGACCACCATGAACCGACGAGGCTTCGTCCTGGCTGCCTGCGCCGTTGTGCTCGGCGGCGTGATCGAGGCCCGTGCCGAGATCCGGGTCGGGGCGGCGATGCGGGTCATCACGCCCGATCCGCTCCTGCCTGTCTCCGGCGGGATGGGACCGACCAGGCCGGCCCGCGAGAAGCGCGGCGAACTGACCGCGCGGGCGGTCGTCTTCCAGAAGGGGAATGTCCCCGTCGCCGTCGTGGCGCTCGATCTGCTCGGCTTCCCCTCGGTGCTGGGCGACCGCGTTCGCGAGCGGGTTGATCGCATCCCGGCCGAGAACATTCTGATCGGCTCGACCCACACCCACAGCGCCCCCGATTGCTACGCCTTCCCCGACGGCCAGGGCGGCCACACCGGTGACATCGCGTTCATGGAGTCCGTCTGCGTGAAAGCCGCCGAGGCCGTCAACGAGGCGTTCGACCGCCTCCAGCCAGCCTGGATCAAGATCGCCACCGGCGAGGCGAAGGGCAAGATCGCCTACAACTACTATGCCCCCGACCTGTACGACCGCCGGATGGGCGTCATTCAGGCCATCAGCCCCGAGGGGAAGACGATCGCCACGCTGGTCAACTACGCCATTCATCCCGAGGTGCTCGGCAACGACGTCGGCATCCTCAGCCCCGACCTCGTCGGTCCCCTCTGCGATCGGATCGAGTCCCAGGTCGGCGGCCTGGCCCTCTTCATGAACAGTGCCCAGGGCGGCATGATCACCGCCGACAACCGCAAGCTCGATCAGCCCCGTGACCCCCTCCGCGGCTACTGGGAAGACGCTCGGACCTGGGACGAGTGCCTCCGGATCGGTCACCTGATGGCCGATGAGGCCCTGCGAATTGTCGGTGCCGCCCCTTTGCAGAAGGACCCGACGCTCGCTTGTGACGCGATCCGCGTCCGCTTCCCCGTCGATTCGGACGCGATGTGGGGCGTCGTTGTTGGCTCCCCCCTGAAGTATCCTCATGGCGACGACCGCTCCGTCAACGCCCGGATCAACCTCGTCAACCTCGGCGACGCCCAGATCCTCACGATCCCCGGCGAGGCCCTGCCCAACGTCGGCTTCTACCTCAAGCGCAAGATGCACGGTCGGCACAACCTCCTCTTCGGCCTGACCAACGACGCCTTCGGCTACATCATGACCAAGGTCGATTTCCAGAGTTTTCCCCGGTATGACTACATCTCCCGCGTCTCCCTCGGCGAGATGACGGGCGAGATCCTGATCGAGAAGTCGCTGGAACTCGTGAACAGATCGCCCGAACCCGATCGTTGAACGGGCCGACTCCGCGGATTCCTCATCATCCTCGGCCCGGAGGGCCTACGATGCTCGTACTCTGCCTCGTCGCACCGTTGCTCGGGATCGGTCCGACCGCCGACGGTGACGACGATCCCGGCTATCGCTGGGTTCCGGTGACCGGCCGGGCTGCTTTCGCCCCTCGCGACGGCGCCGGTGCCCTCACGTTCCGGGGCAAGATGTGGCTTCTCGGCGGCTGGAACCCCGGGGACAAGACCCATTTCCCCTTGATCTGCAACAACGAGGTCTGGAGTTCGGCCGACGGTGCGCGTTGGGATCTCGTCAAGCCGAACACCTTCCTCGACCGCCAGTTCGACCCGTCCTCTGACTGGGAAGGGCGTCACACCGCCGGCTACGTTGTTCACCGTGATCGGATGTGGATCGTCGGCGGCGACGCCAACCAGAGGCACTATCAGTCCGACGTCTGGAACTCGGCCGACGGCCGGATCTGGAACCGCGTGAGCGGCGCCGAGCCGGTCCCCTGGGGGCCCCGAGTGCTCCACTACACCGTGGTCTTCCGTGACAAGATCTGGGTCCTCGGCGGCCAAACCATGCCCGCCTTCGCGCCCTCGAAGGAAGTCTTCTACCGCGATGTCTGGAACACCGACGACGGCATCCACTGGTCGCGGATCGAGCCCGAAGACCCTTGCTGGTCTGCCCGCGGCATGATCGGCGGCAGCGCCGTTTTTCAGGACCGGATCTGGGTCCTCGGCGGCGGTACGTATGACACACCCACGACCCCCGTTCGCCGTTTTGAAAACGACGTCTGGAGTTCACCCGATGGCATTCACTGGACCCAGCACGTCCAGCATGCCCCCTGGGCGCCGCGGCAATACCACGAAGTCGCCGTCTGGGACGATCGGCTGTGGGTCCTCGAAGGCTACTCCGGGGCCAACCGCAACGACGTCTGGCACTCGCCCGACGGCGTCCACTGGCGCGAGCTTCCCGGCACCCCCTGGAAGCCGCGGCACGCGGCCAGCGTCTTCGTCTTCGACGATGCTCTCTGGGTCGTTGCCGGCAATAACATGGAGCCGGACGTCTGGAAGCTCGTGCGGACCCGGCCCGCTTCGCCACCGCGATAGCCGGCGGCCAGGCCTCGCACGCCGAGTCTCAGGATCTCGGTGTTTCTTCGAAAGTCTCGCATTAATAAACAATACCGAGGCTTTTGAGAATGGATCGCAGGCGCTCGTTCTCCTGGCGAATCCGTCCGAGTTCGGGGCTCGACGACTCGGTCGGCGGGGGTGGTGGGGTGGGCGGTTCGGGGTGATCGTTCTCGGAGTACATGAGGGCCAGGGCCAGCTCGCGGTTGAGCATGGCCACCTCGCTACGGGCCGCCTTCAATTCGCGTTCCAGCCGGCCGGCGCGATCCCTGGCCTCCTGCCAGCCGTTGCGAGCCTCAATCAGTTCACGTTCCCGCGCGGCGGGCTCCGGGCGGCTGGGTCGGGCGCGGAGGGCTTCCAGCTCGCGTTGCAGGTTGGCCAGGGCTTGCCGGTCCGCGTCCCACGACGCCCGTTGGCTCTGGAGTTGGCCGGAAAGCTCGCGCCACTGGTCCTCCATCGCCTCCAGCCGACGGGTCAGCTCGGCCTCGCGCTGGGTCGCCTGATTCAGCGCCACTGTCCGTCGCTCCCGCTCCGCGACCCACTCCTCAGCCGCCCGGGTCCTCGCCTCCTCGGCCGCTCCGAGCTGCGCCGCCAGGCGATCGCGTTCCTGCTCGACGCGTTCGCGATGCTGCCGGTCCTCATCGCGATCCCGTTGCCGATCCTCGACCTCGCGGCGTGCCTGGTCCCGTTCGTTGCGGGCGGCCTCCAGTTCCGCCTCGGTCTCCCGACGCCACGCTTCGAGCCGCTCTTCCCCGCGACGACGCTCCGCCTCCTCCGCCTGCGAGGCCGCTTGCGCCTCCGCTCCTCGGCTTCACGCATCAACGACCGCGCCTGTTCGTCGAGCCGGGCCTGCCAGTCGGCCCGTTCCGACTCCCAGCCCGCTCGCGCCTCCTCGAAACGTCGCTCCGCAGCCTCCTCGACCGCCCCGCGACCGGCGAGTGCCTCGTCCCGTTGACTCTGGATCGCTTCCCGCTCAGCTCGCAAGGTCTCGACCTCGCGCGCCTGCTCCTCGACGTTCGCCTCGGCCTGCCGTCTCGCTGCCTGGGCCTCGTCGCGCTCGGACCGGGTCGCCTCCAACTCCCCGGCAAGCCGGACCGCCTCAGAGGCCGCTTCCTCGAGCCGGGTCTGGATCGCTTCCCGCTCGGCCCGCAATGCTTCGACCTCGCCGCGCGGCCCGGTCCGCTCGGCCTCGGCCGCTTCCAGCGCGGCCCGCGCCGCGTCGTGCTCGGCCCGGACAGTCTCCAGCTCGGAGCCGAGGCGGCTGGCCTCGGAGGTCGCCTCGTTTAGCCGGGCCTGAAACACCTCCCGCTCGGTCCGCAACGATTCGACTTCGCTCGCCTGTCCTCGATGCTGGCCTCGGCCTGCTGCCTGGCCGCCAGAGCCTCATCACGCTCGGCCCGGAGGGACGCCAACTCGGCTTCGAGCCGGGCGGCCTCGGACTGGAGCCCGTCGCGTTCTCGCGAGAGTCGTTCCGCATCCTGGCCGACGGTCGCCAGCTCGTCCCGAGCTTGATCAAGCCGCTCGACCTCGGCCTCTCGTTCCGCGGCGCGAGCTTGCCAGGAGTCCTGCTCGGCGCGGGCGGCCTCGCGCATCGCGACGGGCTTCCTCGGCCTCACGAAGCGCGATGCTCGGCCCGTTCGCGCTCAGCTTGGAGTTGCTGGACTCATCCCCGAGCCGGGCGAGCTGGCCGCGGGACTCTTCCAACTCGCGGAGCCACGGCGCCTCGTCGGGCGGGACCGTGGATTCGCTTCGGCTCGGCGGGCGGGCGGGCGGAGACCACGTCGCCCCCGGATTCGACGGCCGGAGGGTCTCCTCGCTCCGTTCACCGTCTCGACGCGCCATTTCCGCGGGCGGCGACGGCTCGGTGCCCTCCGGAGCCGGCGGCGGGCCGCTTCCTCGGCGCGGAAGGTGTTGCCACAATGGCGACACTGGATCGCCAGCCCAGGTATTGCCGACGGACCTTGAGGTCCCGGCCGCAGGCAGAGCAGGGGACCGCGACGTAATGATAAAGGCGAAAGTGGTGGCCGCAATGCTTGCACGTCGCCGGCTGGCCCAGGTATCGCTCGTGTACGCGGAGCACGCGCCGGCAGCTCGGACACGGGATCTCAATGGGATCAGACATGGTCGCACACCCGGTCGGACAGCAGACCGGATCGTCCCGTCCTCGCCGGCACTCACAGGGGCCGACGGCGAGACGCGGGTCGGTCGAGGTCGGGGAAGGCTTCGAGGGGTTCCGTCCCCTCTAGCCTAGCAGCGCAACCGCACAATTTCGATCCGGCTGAACCCGGGACTGCCTCATGCCGGCCGTCTTGCGCCAGGCTCGGGCTGCCCGACCCTCGGCGTTCTGGATTCAGGAGACAACGCGGTTGCGGCCGTCTCGCTTGGCCTGATACAGACGCTCGTCGGCATGTCGGATCAGCTCCTGAGGAGGCAGGACGTCGCCCGCGGGCGTCGAGGCCACGCCCAGGCTGATCGTGACCCGGAACGGCTGGCCGTCGAAGGCGAACGGATGGCGCTCCACCGACAGCCGGAATCGCTCCGCCACCTCGGCCGCCTCCCGGTGGTCGGTCTCCGTCAGGACCGCCACGAACTCCTCGCCGCCGTAGCGGGCGAGCAGCTCGTCCTGGCAGATTTCCAGCTTCAAGCAACGCGCCAGCTCGCGAAGGGCCAGATCGCCGGCCAGGTGACCCAGAGTGTCGTTGATCGACTTGAAGTGGTCGATGTCGAAGAGAATCAAGGAGAGCGGACGGCCGTGACGGGCCGAGCGGGCCAGCTCGCGGTCGAGGTAGTCGAGCAGGTAGCGCTTGTTGTGCAGGCTCGTCAGCGGATCGACGATCGCCAGCCGGTAAAGCTCCTCGTGGTAGTCGGCCTCGACGTTGCCGCCGGCCAGGAACCGGAAGAGGCAGTTGCCCACGCGCAGATAGTCGCCGTCGGCCAGGGGGGTGCGGTCAGCGGCCTTGTCGTTGATGAACGTGCCGTTGGTGCTACCCAGGTCGGTCGCCAGGTAGGTCCCGAAGACCAGGTCGAACCGGGTGTGCCGCCGGGAGACCGAGTGGTCGTTGACGATGATGTCGCAGTCATCGCCACGACCGAGCACGACTTGCTCGCCATCGATCAGATGCCGGGTTCCCATCGCGGTCCCGCTCGGATAGATATGCACGAGACAGGCGTCTTTGCAGTTGTTGGAAGTCGGCCGCCGCGATTCCACTTGCTCCGTCATGACCGGGAGACTCATCCGAAGACCTCCGCCCTGCAACGGGCAAGACCAGGGCACTGCCCCTTTCGATCCCGATCGTCGTCGCCCGAGCGACGCACGATCCCCTAGAGGAATGTATGTCACCTTGCGGCGTTTGGCACGATCCGGGCGAAGCGCGGGTCGTCCCGGATCGCGGCCAGGTCCGGGTCGTCACCCGCTCCGCGACCCGCGCCGAGGGTGACGGCCCTTTGGAGTAGGTCAAACGCCTGATCCGCCGCCTTCGAGTCGGCTGATACTCCGGCGGCGCGGGCGGCCACGCACGCTGCGGCGTACAGCGTCTCGCCCGATCGTGGCTCGCGATCGAGACACCAGTTGATGTCGCGGCCGGCTCGCTCCCAGTCCCCTCGACGAGCCGCGACCACCGCGCGGTAGCGGCGGGCCTCGGTGAACTCGGGGTTCGAGGCGATCGCCCGGTCGAAGAATCGGAGGGCGTCGTCGAGCTGGTCGCCGTCCATCGCCAGCATCGCGCGACCGTAAAGCGCTTGGGGATGACCGGGTTCGAGCCGGAGCACCTCGTCAAAGGCTTCCTGTGATCGACTCGGCAAGCGGGAGGCGACCGCGAAGCCGTACGTCCAGAGCAGGCGGACCCGCTCCCCGCCAGGGCCGACCCGTGCGAACGCCCGGCGGAAGGCCTCGTCGGCCTCGGCGTGACGCTTCAGGGCCTCCAGGGCGATGCCGCGTCCGGCCTGGATCGCGGCCTCGCGACGGCCGATCACCAGCGCCGCGTCGAAGTCGGCGAGCGCGTCCTCGTACTGCTTGCGTTCCAGTCGGGCGAGGCCGCGATTGACCAGCGCGGCCGTGAACTGGGGGTCGCGCTCGATCGCCGCCGTGTAATCGTCGATCGCCTGGGCCTTCAGGCCGCTGCGGTCGAGCACGTAGCCGCGGTTGAAATAGCCCCACGAATGCTCGGGCCACAGCCCGGTGCAGGCCCCGAAGTCGCCGACCGCCAGCACGTTCTCGCCCAGCTCCATCCGGCAGATGCCCCGCTGGAGCATCGACCAGTAATGCTTCGGATTAAGCTTCAGGGCCTCGTCCAGCTCGGCGATCGCCTGGCGATACCCTTCGGTGCCGCCCTGCCGGGCGTGGGAGATTGCCAGCAGGTAATGATCGCGGGCGACGGTGGCCGGGATCGCCTCGGCCTGCCGGCGAGCCTCGGCCGCCTTCCCGGATTCCCCGAGCTGTTCAATGTAGCTCGCCCGATCGAGCCAGAGCGCCTTCGACGGCGCCAGGCCCCGGATCTTTTCGGCCCGGTCGAGCAGGACGAGTGACCGCCGCAACGTCGGCTCGTCGCGCGGTGCCAGGCGGACGCGGGCGCCAGCCAGAAGCAGGAGCAACTCGCGGCGATCCTCCGCGACCTGGAGCCGCTCCGCCGGGCTCAGGCGCGACCAGTCCGGAGGCTCCGCGCCGGGTCCCTCGCCGGGCACGTCGTAGAGGGCCAGCGTTTGCTCGCAGAGGTCGGCTCCGCGGCGGAGGTGGTCGTCCTGCCCGAGCGTCGTGTTGACCAGGCAGAGCGCCTCACCACGCCGGCATCGTGCGCCCGCTTCCGCTCCTGAGCCCGGTCCACGGCCAGCCGCACGCTCGCCTCCCGCAGCCGGGTGCGGGTCTCGGCTAGATGTCCGCGCACGGCGGTGAGCGTCGAGCCGATCGCTAGCAGGCCCAGCGAGGCCGCAAGGGCGACCGAGCCGGTGGTCGTCAGCCTCGGGTGTCGGCGGAAGAACTTGCGGCCCTGTTCCACCCAACTCAGCTCCGGAGCGTACTTCAACGGCCGGTCTTCGAGGAACCGGCGGAGGTCCTCGGCAAGGTGGCTGGCCTGGCGGTAGCGATGCTCCGGGTCGGGGTCGAGACACTTCCTCGCGATGCTCTCCAGGCTCCAGGGCACGTCAGGCCGCATCTGCCGGGCCGACGGCGCTCCCTTGCCGCGCTCGACGGCCATCGCCTCGATCTGCGTCGGCAAGGCCGAATAACTGCCGGCCTGCTCGAACGGCCGCTGGCCGGTCAGAGCCTCGACCAGCACGAGGCCGAGCGAGTAGAGGTCCGACCACCGATCGACCCGCAGGAACGACTCCGGCGTGCGCTCCATCAAGGCGACGAGGTGCTCCGGCGCCGCATACGCGACCGTGCCCCCCAGCACGGCTTCGGCGGTGTCGCCAGCGGCGTCCTGGGAGACGTTGAAGTCGAGCAGAAGCGGCTCGCCCTCGGCGCTGATCAGGATGTTCGACGGCTTGATGTCGCGGTGCAGAATGCCCCGCTGGTGGGCGTGGTGGAGCCCTTCGGCGAGTTGGGCGACCGTCCAGGCAATCGCCTGGATGTAGCTCCGGCCCCGCAGATGGGCCACCGGCGACTGATCGTCTTGCGGAGTCTCCCGCGCCGGCTCGACCCGGCGAACGCCTCGCCAGTCCCGGCTCAGCGATTCGGGCGACGGCGAGCAAACCGCCTCCAGCGCCGCGACCAGATCGGCTCCTCGGGTCGGCCGGTCACCGATCGCCGCCAGGCGCTCCAGCACGGCCGAGAAGCTCGCCCCGCCGAAGTAGGGCATGCAGACGGCCCGGAGGCCGGAGCGTTCGTCCTCGTGGACCGAGTAGATCGGCACGATGTTGGTGTGCTGCAAGCGGGCGAGGGTCTGGGGCTCTGTGCCCTCGATCGCCGAGATCTTCAAGACGACCGGGCGACCCGCCAGGTCGGCCTGCTCGGCGACGTAAACGCGGGCAAACGCCCCCCGGCCCAGTGGGTAGCGGAGCCGGTAGCCGAACAGCTCGTCGCCCAGCTCGGGCAGTCTCAGGAGGCCGTCGAGCCCCCGCTTCTTGCCGCCGAGCGAACGGAGGACGTCCTGGCGCCGCACGATCTCCGCCACGGCCTGGCCGTGCTCGGGGAACTCCTCGACGTACTCCGCCAGGCTCGGCCGCTCCCCTCGTTCGCGGCGCTCCAGGAACTCGGCCGCGATCAGGCTGGCCGCGTCCGGGTCGTCCTTCGGGTCGGTCGGCCAGCGCGCCAGGTACTCCCGGGCCGAGGCGGGGCGGCCCGCCTGCCAGTCCTCCTGCTGCTCGGCGAGCAGCTCGCGCTTCTGGCTCCGGGCTTCCGCAGCACCCGAGGGCCGTATCCGACGGGTCTGGAGGTCCTCCTCCGGCATCACCCGCTCACTCATCGGTCGCTCTCCGCGTACAACTCCAGCGGAAACCGGCTGACCGGGCTGGCCACCGTCGCCTCGGCCGCGTCGTCACCCGAAACGCTCGTTGCGCTGCCCGTTGACGGTCTGGCCGTGCGAGGCATCGTTGAGCCAGGGACGCTGGCGGCACCTGCCGTCATCCGTCGCGAGGCCGACGCGGGTTGGGTCGATCGCGGCCCGCCGCGAAGCCGCGTCGTGGCCAGCGCCGGAGCCACCGGACCCAGGAGCGTCCGACGTCTCCGGCGTCGCCAGCGGGCATAGACCACCAGCGAAGCGCCGCTGGCGACCAGCAGGACCGGCCAGAGCGGCTCCGCGACGTTCGTCTCCGCCGCGGAATCGGCCACCGAGGCCGTGTCGCTCGCGACCGGGACGTCCGCGGTCTCCGCCGCGCCGGTGGCTCCCGGCAGGGGGCGGTGATCGGCGGCCAGTCGGCGGAGCACGGGCATCAGCTCATCAAGGCCGGAGATCGGCTCCGCCGCCCGGCCCGCCACCGGAGGCTCGTTCTCGGTTGTAGGCGACTGCGTCTCGGTCGCGTAGTCGCCGGCTTGCTCCGTGTCCGTCGTGGTGGGGGAGTCGGTCGCGCCCGGCTGGTCGTGATCGAGGAGGATCGGGGTCATGATCAGACCCGCCGCGGCCTCGTTGAACGAGAGCCCCGACCCCTGCTGGCCGGGCAGGCTGGCCAGCCCGGTCGAGCCCCCAGTTCCGTCTGCTCCGCCGATCAGCCCCGAGGCCAGCGCGGAGAGGTCCGTCGAGGCCGAGTCGCTCTCGCCGACGCCCCCCGGCGAGGCCAGGCCGAGGCCGTTCGCGTTCGCGAGATTCAGGTTCGCCGGGTTCGCGGACGACTGCGACCCCGAGTTGCTCGAACCGCCGGAGTCACTGTGGCCCGACGATGTCCCCTCGCCCGTTGTGCTGACCCCACCCGGCGTGCTGATCCCGCCACCCGACACGGGGGGGATCGCCGGTCCGTCCGGCGTGCCCGGAGTCGTCGGGGTTTCGACGGGCGTCGGCGTGGGGGTCGGCGTGGGCGTGGGTGTCGGGGTCGGCGTGACCGGCGTGTCAACCGGCGTCGGGGGGGTGGAGGGCGTCGGCGAGGCGACGCTGTCCAGGCGGATAGCCACGGCCGGCGCCGGGCTGGAGAGCAGGGGCGGGGCGTTCGACTGCGACCCGGTGAACTTCATCAGCACCTGATACGCGATGTCGGGCGCCTGGCTCGCCTCCCAGTCACCCACGCGGAGCTGGTAGGTTCCGGCTTGAAGGGTACCCAGGAGGAACTTGCCGCCATTGAGCTTCAGGATCGACATGGGGTTCCCCTGGGCATCCATCAAGGTCAGCTTGACGTTTGAGGGGAGCTGGTCACTCGAAAGGGTGAAGCTGTAGTATTGCTTCTGGAGGAGGGTGAACTGGTAAACGTCCGCCGTATCCGTGGACGAGAGCGTCTGGTCCGGGTGGGCGTCGCGGCTGAGGCTGACACCGGTCTGAATCTCGGTCGGGAAGAGGACGCCGAGGTCCTGGGGATGGTCGCTGCTGTTGTTCGGCTCCTGGTCGGACCAGGCCAACGGATTGTCGACGCTCCCGCGAGGGTAGCCGTGGACCGTGAACCGGACGACATAGTCGCCGCTTGGATCGTTGCCGACGAGCGGGTTGCCCCCAAGATCGCTCAGGCCGTTTGGCCCGGAGAGGTGGAGCTGGTAGTCGCCGTTCGGCAGACCGTCGAGCATGAGGAAGGTGGCTTCGTTGGTCGTGTTGTCGAACGACTGGAACCGCGGGTAGTATTTCGTGCCGTCGGCTCCCTGGAGATAGACGCCGTCGATGGCGCTGTCGAAGTTGGTCTGGTAGGCCGCGAACGTCTGCTCGGCGATGTTCACTGGCTTGTCGAACTTGACGACCAGTTGCGTCGGGGGCGCACCACCGTCTGCCCCTCGCCCGGGTTGGTCGTGAGCACGTGGGGCGGGTCGCCGGACGTCTGGACGACGAGATTTAGCAGATAATCCCCCGTGCCGAAGCCATTCTGGGCGCTGTGCGAGACGTTCGGGTCGAACAGCCCGTAGCTGCCCGGTGCCTGGTACTCCAGAGGCGACGGCGTGTTCGAGCCGGCCGCCACGACCACGTAGTAATCGCCCGCTTCTAAGCCCGCGAAGAGCACCGGGTCGCCGGACAGAGGTGTATAAAAATTATCGCTTGTCCTGGTAGGGTTATACGAGTTGTTGTTGCCCATGACGAACCGGATCGTGCCGCTGGCCGGGTCGAGCCGGAAGAGGCTGACCCCGGGATCGAGCGGCGAGCCGATCCGGCCGGCGAAGACCTCGGCCACCAGCGTCGAGCGCCCGGACCACTGACACGGAAATGATACATGTCCACGTCGTTGCCGGGATTGGTGAGGGGGTCGAACGCGTACGGGCCGCCGTTGTAGAACGGGTCGTCTCCGATCGCCCCGGCCACCTGAACGACCCCCGACGTGCTCAGGTCGCCGAGTTCGTGAGCGGTCGCTGGCGTGTCGTCGGCGCCCGTCGTGCCCTCGATCCCGGCGACCTGGAAGGTCTCGACGAAGTCCTGGCCGTTCGGGTGGGCGGCGTCTTTGCCCAGGGGGGTGCCATCGTCGCCGGTGACAACCGGCATCCCGGTGCCGTTGTCGCCCGAGAGGTGGACCTGGTAATAGCCTGGCCCCAACGGCGTGGCCAGGATCAGTTGCAGCTCGGAGGCCGGGGCCGCGAAGTTGGTACTGGCGAGCGGCACGACCTGGTCGTTGCCGTCGCCGAAGGTGGCATCGGGGCTGAAGGTCAACTGCGCCGTCAGGCCGTCCATCACCGACCAGGGATCGATCGCCCCGCTCAGGCCGAGCCGGATCACAAAGGGCGAGCGGTCGAGCACCTCCGAGGGGGTCGGGTCGCTTGTCAGTACGACCGGGCCGTCGCCCGCCGCCGGGCCGGCGTCGATGACGTTGACCTCCAGATCAAAGCGGCCCGTGCTGCCCGGCAGGCCGCTGCCGGCGATCAAGGGTTGGAAGGCGGTGTTGCCGTCGCCGCTGACGGCCAGGTAGTAGGTCCCCGGCCCGAGCAGGCGGTCGAGACTGACCTGGCCGTTGCCGGCGTGGTCAGCCTGCTGTTCGATCAGGCGGTGACCATAGGGGTTCTGCGTGTCCATGAAGTCGAACGGGTCGTTGTTGTAGAGGCTCAGCACGCCCCGCAACGACGTGTCACCCGGCTGCCGGCCCAGCAGCGACGTGACCCGGGCGGTGTGCTCGAGCGTGAACTGGAACCACTCCACCTCGGCAGTACCGCCCGGCCCGTCCCCGAGCGTCCCCTGGATCGAGACCGGGGACGAACCGATCAGGTTGCCCAGGTCGGCGGCCTGATCGAGCGTCGGCGTCCCGGCGATCGTCATCAACTGCCGCGACTCCAGCGCCTCGATCCGGGGCAACGTCGCGGTCCGGCGCCCCGGATTCACCCTCCAGGGGGACTGGGAGGCTCGTCGATCTCCCGTTCTCCGCTTACCCGCATTCATGATGTTGGCCCCGTGATCGCTCTGGAGACCCGACTGGGATGGCCCGCGGGATGATTGCCTCGACCTCTCCGCATAACGAGCGCTTCGCTGTGACAAGACCGGCGCGGCTCCCGGTGGTCACCCGGAGCCTGCACCGGCCGTTCGAACCGCGAGGCCGGGCTTCACACCTGGATCATCGTGGTGCCGGACTCGGCGCCGGTGTTCCCATACTTGTCATAGACCCGGAAGGAGAACTTGTGCGTTCCCTTCGAGAGTTTCGTGCTGTCGAAGCTCCAGTGCCCCTGCCGGTTGACGTCGGACACCCCGACGACGACGCCGTCGAGCATCACGGCCACCAGGGTGTTTGCCTTCGCGTTGCCGGTGATCGTCGGCGTGTCGTTCACCTGGAGCAGGCCGGTGACCAGCGACAGGAGGCTGTTGATGGTGCTGCCAACGAAGTTGACGTTGCTGACGACCAGGTTCGAGTTCGTCGAGCTGGTGTCGTCGCTGGCATTCCAGATGATCAAACCATAGGTCGCCGCGTTGCTCGTGTTGCCGGCGAGGTCGGTGGACCGGGCGTTGATGGAGTAAGTTCCATCGCCCAGGAGCCCGCCCGGGACGGTGAAGCTCCAGTTGCCGTTGCGGTCGGAGACCACGCTGCCCAGCGTCTGGGAACCGTTGGTCAACGTCACCTTGTTGCCGGGTTCGGTCGTGCCGTAGATCAGCGGCGTGCTCGACCTGGTGACGGCGAAGGACCCAATGGCGAAACTATAGGGCGCGATGCCGCCGATCGGCGGGGCCTGAGGCGCCGTGGTGTCGATCGTGGCGAAGTAGGCCCGCGACAGGTCGCTGACCGCCCCGATCGGGTCGGTGGCCGTGGCGGTGAACTGGTGGTTGCCGTCGGCGAACTGTGTCCCGGTGGCGTTGAACGTCCAGGCCCCGTTGGCGTCGGAGGTCGTCTTGCCGAGGAAGGTGCCGTCGACATAGACGTTGATCGTCTCGCCTTCCGGCGCCTTGCCGAAGACCGAGACCCGGTTCGCGTTGGTGATCCCGTCGCCGTTGCTGGCCCCGCTGTCCGGGGTGATGCCCAGGATCACCGGGGCCGCGCCGACGAAGTCGGCATCGGCCTGGTCGGCCATGCCGCCGCCGGCGCTCAGCACGGTGCCGTTGGCGACCGGGATGATCGGCGCGGTCGCCGTCGGCGCGGCCGTGCCGTTGAAGCTCATGGCCAGGGCGTACCGGCCGGTGCCGAAGGCGCTGGTGTCGGCCCCCTGCACCTGGACGTAATAGACCTGGCCCGCGACGACGTTCGGCAGGCTCGCCGTGAGCCGCGTTCCGTACTGGCCGGCGCCGTTGACGGTCGTCACCATCGTTCCGTCGGCTGCGTACACGGTCATCCTCGGCGAGAGCAGGCTCAGGCCCTGGCTCTGCACCGCGACGTTCATCGTGCCGGTCGTCCCGGTCGGGACGGTCAGCTTGTAGTAATCCGATTGACCGGCTGCGCTGATGTCCAGGTTGGAGACCAGGCCGTTGAGCGTCGCCGGGTTGATCTGGTTGGTCAGATCGGCGGCCGTCGCGAGGCTGGTGTTGGACGTGAGGGCGCTGTAGGTGTCCGGGCTCCGCGGGACGCCGCCCGAGTAGATGCTACGGATGCCGGCGACGTCGTCCGGCGACAGGCTCACCTTTCTCCCCGAGTAAAGCGGGAACATGATTGCGGCGGCCGTGGCGCTGCTCTCGCCCAGGCCCAGAGCGTGGCCGATCTCGTGGGCGGCCACGGTGTACAGGTCGTAGGTTAGGCCGACGTTGTAGGTCTCACCCGTGTTGAGCGTCACGTCGCCGGCCAGCGAGAAGTTGTTCACCGGCGGCGGCTGGTTGGTGGTGCCGAGTGTGGTTGAGAGGAAGTTGTAGCCCCCGATCCGGATGTCACCGAAGCCCGGGTCACCCTGCTGATCCACACCGGAGCCGACCGGGGCGCCATTGTCAGGCACGACGACGAAGTTGATGTTGGTCTGCTGGGCCCACAACTGGGCGGCCCGCAGGATCTCGGTCTGCCAGCGTCCGGCCAGGTTCGGGTTGTTGTTGAATGCTGGCGCTCATGTTGCTCTGAACGCCGCCCATGTCGGTGCCATCTGGCATGAAGCTGATGGTGATGGTGGCCGGGTTCGGCCAGGCGTTGCCGGTGGCGGAGTAGAGGACAACCCGCGACTCGAGCGGTTGCAGTTCGAGGCGGGCCCGCCGCGAAGGGGCTCGGCCGCGGCGTCCCCCTTCAGTCTTCGTCTTCAGGCGTCGGAACCAGTTCATTGATCGACCTCCGTTGCTCATGGGATTTGGCGTACGCGCCCTGTTTCGGTCTGCTGCCGAGGCCCAGGTCCGCAACATCTAGCGTGGATCCTCGGCGGTCGGGTCGGCGGTGGGTGGACGTCCGAGGAACCGAGCCCCACCGCGTCGCTTGTCGAGTCCTTCCCAGGGCGGTTTGCGGCTCGCGGCTCCCGGTCTCGCCGGGCGGGTCACGGCCTGTTCCGCCTCCCTTGGCACGCTCTCGTCGTGGCTCTCTACGCGCCGGTCGTTCAGGATGCAGTCGGGGAGTCCTGCCGCTCTCGACCGCGGCCTTGTTTCGGCTCGCACTCCAACCCTAGTCCACGCGTGCAGGCTTCCAGCAAGAGGGCCTGCGTACTCGCGATGCTGCTGCCATTTCTCCACGATCCTGTTGACCCAAGGCACCATGTGCGCATGCAGTGGTGCTTTCGGCGCTCCGCATGCTGCCCAGCGGAAACACCCCGCTTTCCGAATGCGGCGCGACCGGCGGCGACGGCCATCATCGTGGGCCTTCCGGTCGCGATGGACAGCCGGGCCGTTTCCTGGATAGAATGGCCGGTCCCCTGGAGGTGATCCACGAGCAGGGAACGCCCGGATCGACCCTTGGGTCGAGGCCGTTGACGGCCGACGCCTCCCGTCCCCGCCGCGAGCCGTCCCGTCCGGCGGCCCAGGAAGAGCCCGACGATGTCGAGTCCGAACAAGTACCGCCTGCCGTTCGAGGCGCCGATCCTGGAAATGGAGGCGCGCCTGGCGGACCTGGAAAACCGCTACGCCGACGCCCGCGCCGGCCGCGGCGCCGAGGCTGCCGCCGACATCGCCGAGCTGGTCCGCCGACTCCGCCGCGAGCTGATCGGCCTCACGCGCACGGTCTACGCCAACCTCACCCCGTGGGAGACCGTCCAGGTCTCCCGTTGCGACGCACGCCCCCAGACTCGTGACTACATCGGCCTGATCTTCGACCAGTTCGTCGAGCTGCACGGCGACCGCGCCCTCGGCGACGATCAGGCGATCGTCACCGGCCTGGCCCACCTCGGCGACCAGAAGGTCCTGCTCGTCGGACACCAGAAGGGCAAGACCCTGGCCGATCGCCAGGCTTGCAACTTCGGCTGCGCCCACCCCGAAGGCTACCGCAAGGCCCTGCGCGTCATGCGGCTCGCCGAGAAGTTCGGCCTGCCGATCGTCTGCCTGATCGACACCCCCGGCGCCTATCCCGGCATCGGTGCCGAGCAGCGCGGCCAGGCCTCGATCATCGCCGAAAACCTCATGGCCATGAGCCAGATCGATACCCCGATCGCCTGCGTCGTGATCGGCGAGGGCGGCTCCGGCGGCGCCCTGGGCATCGGCATCGGCGACCGGGTCGCCATGCTCGAACACGCCTATTACTCGGTCATCAGCCCCGAAGGCTGCGCCACGATCTTCTGGAAAGGCGCCGAGCACGCCCCCCGCGCCGCCGAGGCCCTCAAGTTCACCTCCCGCGACCTGCTCCGCTTTGGCATCATCGACGAGGTGATCCCCGAACCCCTCGGCGGCGCCCATCGCGACCACCGCGAGGCCGCATCCAACCTCAAGCACTTCCTCGTCCGCTCCCTCCGCGAGATCGCCGACGCACCCCGCTCCGAGCTTCTCGACCGCCGCTACGCCAAGTATCGCCGCATCGGCGTCTTCCACGACGCGGCCGCCCCACTCAACGGCCAGATCTCCAACGCCTGATCCCGAATCGCGGGCTAGGCGTTTCGCTCAGCGACAACGCCCCCGCTGTCCTCGGATGCCGGTCGGTCGATCCTTGATCATCGACCATCGACTTAACCCCTCACCCCGAGCACCTCCGTCGGCACCGGCAGGAGATCGTCCGTCCTGGCCGTTCCGGGTCGCAGGGGATCATTCCGCGCCGGCCTCGGGTCGGACGGCCGTCGCCGGGCCAGTTGCGCCAGCAACGCCAGTCGTTCCGACTCCCACGGCTCGGCCAGCAACCCGTCCGGCACGAATCCCGACCGGACCTGTCCGATTGGGCCGTCCAGGCCGTGCCGGACCACGCGGTCACCGTCCCGCTCGTAGAGCCGCACCACGAACCGATAGCGGCCCGACCGCGGGTAGCGGTTCAGCAGGTTGTTGATCCGGCTCTGGAACGCCCAGGTCTCCGCCGTCTGTAACGGCGGCTCGACGCACTGCCACGGCCGCACGTGCGGGATCGCCAGCGCCATCTCCCGGCTCAACGCCGTGGCTGCCAGCGCCACCGGGCGGCCGGTCTCGCGGTTGCAGAGCCAGACCTCGAACCGGTCCATCCGGGGCAACGCGTTGTCCGCGATCGGGTCGAACTGACAAACTTTCTGGCCCAGCGCGAACAACTCCGCTTGCGTCGGCCGCTCTCTCGGTCCCAGGCGGACCGCCCCCGATTCACTCATCCCGATCCATCGCCAGCACCAGGGCCCGTCCTCCGCGTCCCCCGCCGCGATCGCCCCGAACTCATCGCACGACAGGGGCCTTCGCGTGTAGAACTGCCGGCTCCCGTGAATCAGGACGACCTCCCAGTGAGTCCCACCGTCCTCCGAGACGGCCGTCAGCCGCCCCATCACGACGACCAGCGCCGAGCCGCGATCCGGGTTGACCAGCCGCATCGTTCCGATCACGGCGTGACCCTCACCTTCCACGTCCTCGAAGGTACCCCAGTCTGCCGTACGGCAGATCGCGTGCCAGAGCTCGTTCGAATCATCATGTTCTCCGCCTGCTTTCTTAGGTCATCTTTCCCGGGCCGTCGGCGGCGTCTCAACATGGCCCCTCGGCGCAGGTAGGATGGGGAGGTCACAAGGGCCTTTCCCAAGGTTCCTTCGACGTTCCAGCTCGCGATGACGGAGATGCCCCGATGGACCTTGGCCCGTTTGCCCCGCTCACCCAGACCGGCGCGGGCAACGACGGCACTACCTTTCGCGCCCGTGACCGCCGCGACGGCACGCTCGTCGAGCTGCGGCTTCTGGCCCGTGCCCGCGACGATGCCGACCGCTGGCCCGCCCTGGTCCAGCGTCTCCGCACCGTCGCCCTGATCGACCACCCGGCCCTCCGGCGCATCCTCGATCTCCAGCTCGACCACGACCCACCCTTCCTGGCCCTCGCTCACGTCGAGTCCACGCCCTTACCTGACGCCCTGGCCGGCCGCCTGCCGCTGGGAGTCGCCGAGGCGATCGGGATCGGTCAGGCCCTGGCCGACGCTCTGGCCGAGGCCCACCGACTCGGGATTCACCACGGCCGGCTCGTTCCGGGCGCGGTCCGTATCACTCAATCGCGCAATCTCCTGCTCGATTTCACCGGCCTGGACGTCGGCGACCTCCCTGCTCCGCTCGTCGGCTCCGACCCGGCTCGCGACGCCCTGGCCGACGCCTGCCAGGCCCCGGAGTGTCTCCAGGGGCATCCCCCCGCCGAGACATCCGACGCCTTCGCCCTCGGTGTCCTGCTCCACTGGCTGATCGCCGGCCAGCCGCCTGGCCCGTCGTTGCCCGTCGGTTCCCTCCAGGAAACGATCGACCTTTCCCATCTCAATTCCGGCTCCTCCTCGGGCACCGACGCCTTCCGGATGCTCGACGACCTCGTCCGCGCCCTGCTCCTGCCCGAACCCTCCGACCGCCTCACCACCCGCGAGGCGTCGCGACAGCTCGTCCAGTTCGCCAGCCTCCTCGCCAGCGCCGAGACCTGGGGCGATCCCGATCTCGCCCGCACCGCCCAGATCGAGGGCGAATCGACCGTCCACGAGCACGCCCTGCCGGCTACCGCGGCCATGACCATCGAGCAGGGCAGCCCCCGACGCTCGGGCAGCCTCCAGATCGCCGAGCTGACGCCCGGTGATCAGCTTGGTCGCTACATTCTCCGCGAGAAGCTGGGGCAGGGGGGTATGGGGGCCGTCTTCCGCGCCGAGGACCGCGCTGACGGCAAGGTCGTCGCCATCAAGGTCCTCCGACCCGAGCTGGCGGCCCGGCCCGATGCGTTCCGCCGCTTCCGCAAGGAAGCCCGGCTGCTCGCCGAAGTCCACAGCCCCCACGTCGCCAACCTCCTCGAAGTCAACGACGACGCCGGTGTTCATTTCCTCGTCATCGAATACGTCCGCGGCCGGAGCCTCGGCGCCCTGCTCGTCGAGCGCGGCAAGCTCGACGAGCCGACCGCGCTGGCGATCCTCGCCGACGTTGCCCGCGCCCTGGCCGACGCCCACGCCCTCGGCATCGTCCACCGCGACATCAAGCCCGAGAACATTCTCCTCGAAGAGCACGACACCCCCTCGCTCTGCTCCAGCGCGGCTCTCACCGAGACGATCGCCGCCGTCGCGCCCCGCGTCCGACTCTCCGACTTCGGCCTGGCCCGGCACGTCGTCGAGACCGAGTCGCTCGCGTTGACCGCCGACCACGCCGTCGTCGGTACGCCGCATTACATGTCGCCCGAGCAATGCACTGGCAACCGGATCGACACCCGCTCCGACGTGTATTCCCTGGGCGCCACCCTCTTCCACATGCTCGCCGGCCGACCCCCCTTCGAGGGCAAGAGCCTCGTCGAGGTGATCTCCCGCCACTGCAACGAGCCGCCCCCCGCCGCCCGCGCCCTCGAACCGTCGATCAGTGACGCCACCTCCACCCTCATCGAGAAGGCTCTCGCCAAGGAGCCCGACGCCCGCTACCCCGACGCCGTCGCCCTCCTCGACGAGATCGAGCGCATCCGACGCGGTGAGCCATCCCGGATCGCCGCCCACCCCATCCTCCCCGACATCGACCCCGCCCGCGTCCTCGCCTTCGACTTCACCTGGGACCTCGCCGCTTCCCCCCGCCAGCTCTGGCCCTTCGTCACCAACACCGAGCGACTCAACCGCGCCGTCGGCCTGCCCTCCGTCAGCTTCTCGACCAGGCTCGACGAGGAGACCGGCCGCGTCCGCCGCTACGGCCTGGCCAAGCAAGGTGGCATCGCCGCCGTCTGGGAGGAACACCCCTTCGAGTGGATCGAGCCCCGCCGCATGGGCGTCCTCCGCCAGTACCAGAAAGGCCCCTTCCGCTGGATGACCAGCGTCGTCGAGCTGACCCCCCGCCCCGGCGGCGGCACCACCCTCGCCCACCGCGTCCGCATCGAGCCCCGCGGCGCCTTGATGCGCGCCGCCGCCCGGCTCAAGATCGGCGGCGAGGCGAAGCGCGCCCTGGAGCGCGTCTATCGCCGGATCGACGCCTCCATCACCGGCAACCTCAGCTCCGACAACCTCGCCGACCCCTTCGAGGAAGTCTCCCCCTTACCCTTGACCCGACGCCGCAAGCTCGACCGCCTCCTCGACGCCCTCGTCCGCGACGGCGTCAACCCCACCGTCGTCGAGCGCTTCGGCGCCTTCCTCGCAACCGCACCCTCTCCCGACGTCGCCCGCATCCGACCCCTCGCCCTCGCCCGACGCCTCGGCCTCGACCCCGACCAGGTCGTCGCCGCCTGCCTCCACGGCTCCCGTGAAGGCTTGCTTATCTTGCTCTGGGACATCCTCTGCCCCCTCTGCCGCATTCCCTCCGAGATTCAAAGTACGCTCAAAGAATTACGCGAGCACGGCCGCTGCGACGCCTGCAACCTCGACTACGACCTCGACTTCGCCCGCTCCGTCGAGATGATCTTCCGCGCCCATCCCGAGATCCGCGAGACCGACCTCGGCACCTACTGCATCGGCGGTCCCGCCCACTCGCCCCACGTCGTCGCCCAGGTCCGCATCGCCCCCGGCGAGACGTTCTCCCTCGAACTCGGACTTTCCGAAGGGACTTACAAGCTCCGCGGACCCCAGCTCGGCTTCGCCTTCGAGTTCCGCGTCGAGCCCTCCCTCGGTTCCGGCCGCCTCGACCTCGACCTCGCCACTGGCCCCCCCGACGATACCCCCCGCTCCTTCCGCGCCGGTGCCCAGACCTTCGTCCCTCACCAACCCGACCGACCGCGAGCTGATCGCCCGCATCGAACGCACCGCCCCCCGCTCCGACGCCCTCACCGCCGCCCGCGCCTCCACCCTCGCCCTCTTCCGCGACCTCTTCCCCGGCGAGGTCCTCTCCTCCGGCCAGCTCATCAGCATCGCCGCCACCACCCTCCTGCTCGCCGAGCCCGACTCCGCCGGCCGCCTCTACGAGAGCCTCGGCGACGCCCGAGCCTTCACCGTCCTCAGCGAGCAGTTCCGCTTGATCGACGACCGCTGCCGCCGCGAGGGCGGCGCCCTGGTCAAGACCCTCGGCGACGGCGTCATGGCCGCCTTCCCCGATCCCGCCTCCGCCGTTCGCGCCGCGCTCGCCTTGCCGACCGACCTCGCCTCCTGCGAAGCCACCCGCGACCTCCGCCTCCGGATCGCCGTCCACCGCGGCCCCACCATGGCCGCCACGATCAACGACCACCTCGACTACTTCGGCCTCACCGTCGGCCAGGCCACCCACCTCCTCGCCTCCGCCTCCGGCCTCGAACTGATCCTCTCCCAGCCCATCGCTTCCGAGCCCTCCGTCTCCGCCGTCCTCCGCGCCCGCCGCCTTTCCCCCTCCGTCTTCTCCTCCCCCCTCCCTGGCCTCCCCGACGCCCTCCTCCACCGCATCCCCCTTCTCCCTCCCTGATTTTTTTCTAAACCTTCTTTTAAAATCATATGGTAATTTTTTATTACGAATGTTTAATGAACACATTTAATTTATATAAATAAATATAATTTTTACCAGTGCGGAGCTTCTTGGTGGTTGGGGTCGTCTTGATCCTGAATTTCGCACAGTCGACGTGGCCCGCGAACAGGCGGCCGTGCTTGTTCCGCTCGAAGGTTGGGCGGTTGTGGCGGCCAACCAGGGCCGCGTTCGCCGAGAGCCATGGCTTGTTCGTGACCAGGGGCTCGATTCTCGGGTCCGCAAGCTTGACCCATTGCTCCGACGGGAGCATGCGGATCTTCGACTTGCCGTCCTTCTTGCAACGGCCGACCACCTCCGAGCGCCGGGCCGTGCCCACGCCGATGTAGGTCTGGTCCTTGATAATCCCCCGCACAGTCGAGTGATTCCAGCGGAGCCCGCGCCCGTCTCCTCAACCGCTCAGGCCGTTTGCTGGATTATGGACAGGAGACTTGAGAGATGGATCGGCTTCACGGAGACGGGCTCGGCCCTCTCTGGCGATCGGCTCCTCGACCGGTGACCGCTGCGGTGAGAATCAACAACGGCTTGCCCCACGATGACGTAGGCCCATCCCCTGCGCTCAGGGGTATGGGCCTGCGAATGCCGGACGCTCTCCTGGCAAGGTATGAGTTCGGTTCCTATGAGCGCGGAGAAGTCATCCTTCGCGCCGTGCATTCTTGATCGCTTCGGCGCCCGGGGCGGCCATGGCCTTGACGCCCACCTCGTCGGCCAGTTCCACGAGCGCGGTCATGGCCTTAAGCAGATGAGCGACCATGTTCTTGGCGTGCGGGCCGATAGCACCGTGGCTGTCGGCGGCGGTGTGGGCGTCGTCGGCGGCCTTGGTCGCGGCGTTCAGCTCGTCACGCATGGTCTTCATGGAGTCCGACTTCTCCACGGAATGGAGCGCCTGGCCGAGGGCCACCGAGCTGGTGTCGGTCCCCTGGATGGAACGGCCGGTGGTGCTGATGAGGGTCCGCGAGAGGCTGAAGTCGGGGTCGCCCTCGCCCTCGGTGATCTCCTCCAGGGCGCGGGCATTGGCCAGGGCCGAGAAGAGCGAGGCCTGCATGGCGTAGAACTGCTCGCGCGCCGTCTTCTGGGTCTTGGCGTTCGCGGACTTGCTACTCTCGTCACTGGCTTGCTTGGTCGCCGGTCGCCGGCCCTGAATGGCAGAGACGGATGTCGCCAGGAGCAAGGCGGCGAGCAGGGAGCCGACGAGCAGGCGGATCGAGCGACGCATGGAAGACCTCCTAGGAGGAATCGTGGGATGGTTCGGCAAGAGGGGACCGAGGATCATTCGGGCAAGCTCCGGGCCGCCTCAACGGTCGGCGGAGTGGAGAACCAGTGGATCGTGGAGAGGCCGGTCGAGTGGAGCAGCCAGGTCCCCTCCTCGCCAGCGAGCCGGGCGGAGGCCGTGAGGGCGACCCGGGCCGCGGTGGTGATGACCTGCTCGGCGTCGCGGCCGAGCAGGCGGATGCAGGTGTCGCCGTGGGCCGTCTCCTGAACGACCACCTCGCCGTCGGGCAAAGGGGGTAGATCCTCGGCGGCGACTGGACCGGAGACGAACAGGCTGGCGGCCGCCTCGGCGTCGCCGAAGTGCCAGCGGACGCGGGCCTCGTCCCAGGGTCCTTCCCAGGCAAACCGTTCATGGTAGATGAGCCGGCCGTCGCGACGGATGCGAAGCTCCTGAATCATGCGATCGAAGACGAACCGTTCGGGTGCCCGGGCGTACCGGGTCCGGCCGGGCAGGAGGATGTCGCCCCAGACGATCTGGCCGCCCGGTTCGAGGTCGATCGACGTTCGCTGATGGTATCGCGAGCGGACGAACGGGATGGTCGGGCCGGGCAGCAGGCAGAGGACCGCGTTGCGGGCGACCTTCAGCTCGAACCGCGACGCGGCGTGATACCGCGGACAGGGGTGGATGCGACCGGCCGACTGGTTCGTGACGAAGCAGCGGACCCCGGGGCCGACGTCGAGGTCCACGAGCTGACCGTCGCCATCGAGCAGGCCGGCGGTCATGTTCATCAGATAGAGCAAGGACGGCCCGCCGCGCTGGACGGTCACGGGCCGGATGACGCGGACCGGGTTCTGGAAATAGACACGACCGAGCTGAGTCTCGCCGTCGCGGCAACGCAGCTCGGCGCGCAGACCGCCGACGTGCCCGTCGGGAGCATTGGCCGGGTCGCGGTCAGCCAACTCGGGCGGGGGTGGGAAGTCGGCGCGGTTGATCCGGGCGCCGAAGGCGTCGGATCGTTCGCGCGTCAGGAGGCCTGGACTGGTAGCCGGCTGCGTACCCATTGGATAACCTGATCGACCCCTTGGTTCTGGCGGATGCTGGTGAAGACGAACGGCGCATCGCCCCGCATCTTCCGGGCGTCCCGCTCCATCACGCCGAGATCGGCGCCGACGTGAGGAGCCAGGTCGATCTTGTTGATGACGAGCAGGTCGCTACGGGTGATGCCGGGACCCCCCTTGCGGGGGATCTTGTCGCCCTCGGCCACGTCGATGACGTAGATCGTGGCGTCGGCCAGCTCGGGCGAGAAGGTGGCGGCGAGGTTGTCGCCGCCGGACTCGATGAGGACGACCTCCAGGCCGGGGAAGGCGTGTTCCAGGTCGTGGATCGCCCGGAGGTTGACGCTGGCGTCCTCGCGAATCGCCGAGTGCGGGCAGCCGCCGGTCTCGACCCCGACGACCCGGCCGGTCGGCAGCGCCTCGTGACGGATGAGGAACTCGGCATCTTCCTTGGTGTAGATGTCGTTGGTGACGACGGCGAGGTTGACGTCGGGCCAGAGGGCCTTGCTCAAGACGAGCGTCAGGGCCGTCTTGCCCGAGCCGACCGGCCCGCCGATGCCGACGGTGAAGACGTGGCGGGGCGGGCCCGCGTAGGTGCCGTGGTCATGACTGGAAGATCCGTGTGTAGAGCTGGGATTGTGCATAGCCGAGAACCTCGTAGGCGGGACTCAGGCCACCGAAGCATTCCAGGGGGGCGTGGGCCCAACGGTCGGCCAGTTCGAGCATCAACGGTTGGAGCCGGGCGAGGACCTGCTGGCCGTGCGTGTGGCCGAGCGGGACCGCCCGGACCGCCGCGGCGACCAGGCCGACGGCGGCGTTCTGAAGGAACAGGGCCAGCGCCTCGACCGGCTCCGCGCCGGCCGCATCGGCCAATGCCCCGAAGACGATCGCGTGGTGCCACGGTCCGCCGCCCGTGGCCCGGATCTCGGCCGCGACCCGACCCGACCAGGGCCAGCCGGCCGCCAGTTCGAGCAGGGCCTCGCCGGGGTGGAGACTCGCCCTGCGGAGCGTGGGGGCGACCTTGTTCGCCGTCAGCAGGTCGTTGGCCTCGGCCAGGGCGGACCAGTCGCCGGCATGGGCCGCGCGGGCGACGTGGGCGACGAGCAGGCCGTCGGCCGGGGCGACCGACTCGGTGAGCCAGGCGCGGGTCCAGCCTTCCAGGTCCTCCGGCCCCCGGACCTGGCGGCGGGCGATGGCGGCTTCCAGGCCCCAGGAGTGCGAGTAGGCCCCGATTGGCAAGGCCGAGTCGCAGAGCTGGACCAGGCGGAGGAGTCGGCCCGGCATCGATGCCGGGCCCGGCTTGCCGTTGGTGTTCATCATCAGAAGAGGAAGTACCTCTGGGTCATCGCCAGCTCCTTCGCCGCGTCCACGGGCAGCTCCTCGCCGTCCAGTCGCACGATGAAGGTATCGGGATCGATCTCGATCTTGCCAGTATGGCCGTTGTGGATAAGGTCCTTCTTCTTCAGCGAGCGGGTGTTCTTGACGGGGATGACGATCCGCTCCAGGCCGTAGCGATCGACGATCCCGTCGTCGTAACCGACCTTGGACACGAACGTGATGCACGACTTCTGAAGAGCCTTGCCGTAGGCCCCGAACATGTCGCGGGGGATGATCGGCTGGGGCGTCGGGATGCTGGCGTTGATGTCGCCCATCTGCTGCATCATGATGATGCCGCACTTGAAGACGGTCTCCGGCTTGATGCCGAAGAAGTCGGGCCGCCAGACGACCAGGTCGGCGTACTTGCCGACCTCGACGCTGCCGACGTGGTCGGAGAAGCCGTGGATGATCGCCGGGTTGATCGTGAGCTTGGCGATGTGCCGCTTGACCCGGAAGTTGTCGGCCTTCTCATCCGGCTTGCCCCATTTAGCGGGGATGTCCCCGTAGAACCGCCGCATCTTGTCGGCGGCCTGGAAGGTCCGGATGCCGGTCTCGCCGATCCGGCCCATCGCCTGGCTGTCAGAGGTCATCACGCTGAGGATGCCGTAGTCGTGGAGGATACCCTCAGCAGCCATCGTCTCGGCGCGGATGCGGCTCTCAGCGAAGGCGAGGTCGGACGGGTCGCTGGCGTTGAGGTTGTGGGTGACGACCACCATCGGCACGCCCTCGTCCACGCTGTTGATCGTGTAGGGGCGTGATGGGGAATTGGTGCTTGAGGGGAGCATGTTGTCGTAGCCGGCGATCTCCATGATGTCGGGCGCGTGCCCGCCACCAGCCCCCTCGGTGTGGTACGTGTGGATCGTCCGGCCACCGATCGCGGCGATCGTGTCGGCCAGGTAGCCCGACTCGTTCATCGTGTCGGTGTGCAAGGTGATCTGGATATCGTACTTGTCGGCCACCTTGAGAGCCGAGTCGATGACGGCCGGGTCGGCACACCAGTCTTCGTGGACCTTCAGGCCGGGGCGCCGGCCTTGACCTGCTCCTCGAGCGGTGCCGTCGTGCTGCCGTTGCCCTTGCCCCACCAGCCGATGTTGACGGGCAGGCCCTCGGAGGCCTGCAACATCCGCTCGATGTGCCAGGGTCCTGGGGTACAGGTGGTCGCCTTCGTGCCGGTGTTCGGCCCGGAGCCGCCGCCGAGCAAGGTCGTGAAGCCAGCATAGAGGGCCGTCCAGCAGAGTTGAGGCGCGGTCCAATGGACGTGGGCGTCGATGAAGCCGGCGGTGATGATCTTGCCCTCGGCCGAATAGACCTCGGTGCCGGGACCCATCACCAGATTCGGGTCCACCCCCTTCTGGACCAGGGGGTTGCCGGCCTTGCCGATGCCGACGATCCTGCCTTCCCGGATCGCGATGTCGGCCTTGACGATCCCCCAGTGGTCGATGATCAACGCGTTGGTGATGACCAGGTCGGCGGCCTTGAGCGTGTCACGGTCGGCGATCGGGCAGACGCCCATGCCGTCGCGGGCGGTCTTTCCGGTGGCGAAGAGGATCTCCTCGCCGTAGGTGGAGTAGTCCTTCTCGACCTCGACGAACAGCTCCGTGTCGGCCAGGCGGACCCGGTCTCCGGTCGTCGGACCGTAGACCTTGGCGTACGCGTCGCGGGAGAGTTTCATGCTCATCGGTCACGCGTCCTTCTTCACGCCGACGCCGCCCTGCTGGCCGGGGCGTGCATCCTGGCCAGGGTTGTAGTTGTCCTTCATCCGCTGCATGGCCTGCTGCTTGACGTCGGCGTCGTCGAGCTTGCCATTGACCCAGCCGCGGAATCCGATGACCCTCCGCTCGCCGTCGTAGGCGACCAGGCGCACGGTCATCGACTGGCCCGGCTCGAAGCGGACCGAGTTGCCCGCCGGCTGGTCGAGGCGGAAGCCGTAGGCCTTCTCGCGGTCGAACTTCAAGGCGGGGTTGACCTCGAAGAAGTGGTGTTGATGCCGTTGGCCGGCTGGCTGGGGTTGCCGGTGAAGCTGTTCTCGATCCAGCCATATAGCTTGATCGGCGCGTCTTCCAGCCCGAGAGCCCGAACGAGCGGCGTGGCGGTCGGCGGCTGCGACGGCGTGACGCCGGGCGGGATGCCGGTGAAGAGGAAGGTCTCGTAGTCCGCCTCCAACGACGAGGTCTCGGCCTCACGGATGGCCTGGGCACGGTCGGAGGCGAGATCCGCGGCACCCGAGCGGCTTTGCCCGGACGCCGAATGAACGCCGATGCCCAGGGTCAGGACCAGCAGAACGGCCGCGAGGGCGTTCCGAGGGCCGACCCTCATGGAGAAATCCTTCCCGAGGACCGTCGAAACTCCGAACGACTTTCCACGCAACCACTCGATCCGTCCGGTTGAAGCACAACGAGTTGTTTGCGTGCGGACTCCGTTATATTTGTTGACCTGGTGGGCCGTCGTGTTCTTCGTGCAAGCGGAGTCGCCGGCTCGGATTGGTTCCTGAAAACGGTCGTTGATTTCTTCGTGGAGGAAACCCACCCACGTTGACCGGCCACCGGAAACGTCATCGGAAGAACCTCGTTCCGCTCGACCGCCTCAGTTTCCGGGGGATTCGGACCTCTTGGCCTGGACTCTCTCAGAACTTCTGCCCGGCATGTTCCGAGTGAGGAGGTTGGCCCGCCACGAGATCCCTGGCAAACCTGTTAACCCAACTTCCGCAGTCCAGTACCCTCGACGCTCAAAAAACCACTGGATTTCCGAAGTGTCGACCGAGAAGTTGGCACGACACCGGCCCTGGTTGGCGCTCCAGGCTCGAGCGGATGCAAACTGCTATAATTTCATGGGTTGGGGCAAATGGGACCTTTTGAGCTGCGGAAATCGGCATAAGCCTCATCAGACTCATTATCGACACACTGCGGCATGCGGTCTGAGCCGAAACTGACGTTCTACCGGCTGGAAGCCGGTAGGTTCGCCAGTCGGCTGAAAGCCCGACCAGAGAGGCAGAAGACCAGCGTCGATCGCGGTCCCAGGTAGCTTGGGCGACGGCCACTCCGATGCAATCTCCTTCACCGCTCCGACCAGCACCTCTCCCCCGACCCCCGCTGGGCCCTCATCGGCTGCTAGAACGCCTCCCGCAACGACTCCTACAAACCCACCCGCCACCCCTCCTGCCCCCCCCTCTCCGTCTGCCCCGACTCCCTCCTCAAGGACCGCGGCCGCCGCCAGCTCGCCGCCCACACCCGCAACCCGTAGCGATGCGGCAGTTACGTTCAAGGAAGGCCGGCGGTGGTCGTGTCTGCCACGCGGCCCCCTCCTGGTTCGTGTGGCCGGAGCCAGGTCGTCGCGCCAGCGACGCCGAACCCCGGAACGTGTCCCCAAGGGCCGGTAGGCCTCAATGCCTCGACCCTGAAGACGACCTCTCAACCCTCCGGCACCTTCCCCTCCACCAGCTCATACCCCCGTTCCGTCCGCTCGCTTGCTTTTTTCCGGAACTCCGCGACCACCTCCGCCTCGTCCGCGAAGTCCCAGTTGGCCATGCCGTACGGCTGTTCGAACCACCGCGTTCCCGCCACCGGCGCCACGGTCCCCGACTTGTCGTAGCTGGCGTGCAGGTGCCAGGGGTGCCCGCGTTCGGTCTTGGGCGCCGTGTGGCTGATCCAGAGCCGATACCAGCTTCCGTCCGGATGCCGGAAGAAGGCGAACGCCGGTGCCGTTGCGGGTTCCATCGGTCGGACCCTCCCTCGTCTGCACTCGCCTCGGTGATGACCACACCAATCTTCTCGACTTTCCCCCCCGCCGACACCCTCGTCAAGGTGCCGGCCATCGGATGACCAACCGAATAATCTCAAGAAAGCACGATATTTTTCCGCCCCCACTTCGATACTGTCTTTATCCCGCGCGCGATGTTCCGCCGCGCCACTGGTCTCCGACCCCCGCATCCACCGACGCACCCCGACGACCGGAGGGCTCCCACGATGCCGCCCCTGCCCCCGCAGACGACCCCGAACACCAACCCGACCCCCGCCCCGATCCCCCCGCGACGCCGCGGCGGCGGCCCGAAGTCGCCCGAGGGCAAGTCCAAAAGCCGGGCCAACGCCGTCAAGCACGGCCTGCGTTGCCAGGTCGTCGAGCCGCCCGACGACCGCGAGGCGATCGCCGAGCGCGTCGCCGCCTGGCAACGCTCCTTCGAGCCCCGCCACGAGGCCGAGGCCTGGCTGATCGCCCACGCCGCCACCCAGTCGTTCCGCGTCGATCGCTGCCACGATCGCGAGCTGATCGCTCTCGAAGAGAATACCGCCGCCGCCGAACGGGACTTCTTCCGCCGCCGCCGCGCCTGGGCCCGTCGCACCGGCCACAAGCTTAATTTCCGACCCGTCCAGGCCTACACCCGCCTCACCTCCTCCGCCTTCGGCTGCGACTGGCTCATCGCCCGTTTCGACGACCTCGCCGCCGACCTCGAAATCCCCGGCGGCTACTGGTCCCGCGACGAGTTCCTCCGCGCCCTCACCCTCCTCGGCTTCGACCCCCAGCGCATCCCCCCGGGCCACCCCCTCGTCGCTCAGCTCTACCGCCACCACCTCGCCGCCGACCGCGCCCCCGACCCCGCCCAGGTCGATGCCTTCCTCCACCTCGACACCGCGGCCCTCGAACCCGACGCCCGCGCCGCCGCCCAGCGCCGCGCCCTCGGCGACCGTGACCCCGCCCGCCGCGCCCTCCTCGACTTCGTCCGCACCGAGCAACAGCGCCTCCGCGACCTCCGCGCCGTCCTCTGGTCCGACCACGACGCCCCCGCCCTCGAAGCCGCCTGCGCCCGCGCCGCACCTTCGACGCCACCCCCGAGGCTGCCCTCGCCCGCCGCTACGAGGCGTCCCACGCCCTCGAACTCCACCGCACCCTCAACACCCTCTTCCGCTCCCGCCGCGAGGCCCGCCACGACGCCCCCGCCCCCGAGTCCACCCCCTGGCTCGACCCCATCCCGCCACTCCCCGACGTCCCCGAGCCGAACGAACTCGAAACCGCCCTGTTTGACGACGAAACTCCTTGCGTAAGCGAGATTTCCGATCCCGCTCCCGAAGCCCCCGGCGCGTCCCCCGACCATCCCGACGCCGTCCCGCCCCCGTCCCCCTCGCGGCCCGACGCCGTCCCTCCCCATCCCTCGACGCCCCCGGCGCCTCCCCGCTTCGCGTCCTCCCGCCCCCAGCCGCCATCCACTCTCCTTCTCCACTCCCGACCGACGCCTCCCGATGGGGTTTGACCACCGTTCCCACCCTGTTACCGTAGGGTGCGTCGCGTCTTCGACGACGCACCTCCGCGTGCCCACGCACCCCCGCGTGCCCACGCATCCTCACGCTGGGAGCCGTCTCCGGAGGGTGCGTCGTCGAAGACGCGACGCACCCTACTGACTGACTTTCGACCCTCGGCCGTACCCCCCATCCCCCGAAGGACTCCCACCGTGCCCGACACCACCCCCGCCCCACTGAATCCCTCCCGTCGCGTCCTGCTCGGTCCCGGCCCGAGCGAGGTCCATCCCCGCGTCCTCGCCGCGCTCGGATTGCCCTTGCTCGGCCACCTCGACCCCGAGTTCGTCGCCTTGATGGACGAGACCCAGGACCTCCTCCGCCGCGTCTTCCAGACGAAGAACCGCCTCACCCTCGCCGTTTCCGGCACCGGCTCCGCCGGCATGGAAGCCGTCGTCGTCAACCTCATCGAGCCGGGCGACAAGGCCCTCATCTGCGTCAACGGCGTCTTCGGCGGCCGGATGGTCGATGTCGCCCGCCGCGCCGGCGCCGACGTCACCGCCATCGAACGCCCCTACGGCGAGGCCTTCACCCCCCAGGAAGTCGCCGACGCCGTCGCCAAGGGGAAACCCAAGTTCGTCGGCATCGTCCACGCCGAGACCTCCACCGGCGTCCTCCAGCCCGTCGAGGAGATCGCGAAGATCGCCCACGACGCCGGCGCCTTGATCGCCGTGGACACCGTGACCAGCCTCGGCGGCGTGCCCGTGGAGGTCGATGCCTGGCAGCTCGACGCCGTCTATTCCGGCACCCAGAAATGTCTGAGCTGCCCCCCCGGCCTCGCCCCCGCCACCTTCTCCGAACGCGCCGTCGCCGCTATCCAGGCCCGCAAGACGCCCGTCCAGAGCTGGTATCTCGACCTCACCATGATCATGCGCTACTGGGGCGAAGACCGCTTCTACCACCACACCGCCCCGATCAGCATGAACTACGCCCTCCGCGAAGCCCTCGCCCTCGTCCTCGAGGAAGGACTCCCCGCCCGCTTCGCCCGCCACCGCCTCAATCACCAGGCCCTCAAGGCCGGTCTCCAGGCCCTCGGCCTCTCCTACGTCCCCGCCGAAGGCTTCCAGCTTCCCCAGCTCAACTGCGTCCGCATCCCCGACGGCATCGACGACGCCGCCGTCCGCAAGCGGCTTCTCTCCGGCTGGGGCATCGAGATCGGCGGCGGCCTCGGCTCCCTCAAAGGCAAGGCCTGGCGGATCGGCCTGATGGGTCACGGCTCCCGCCGCGAGTACGTCACCCTCTTCCTCGCCGCCCTCGCCACCTGCCTCCGCGACCTCGGCCACTCCGCCGACCCCGCCGCCGCCCTCGCCGCCGCGGCCCAGGTTTACAACGAGGCGAAGTCCTGATCCGGTCCGACGGCTTGTCGGGTGCGTTCGCTGAACGCACCCTCTTTCTGCTGGAAGCGACCGAAAATGAACAGACTCACCTTCCTCCTCACCTTTCTCTCGCTCGGAGTCAGCGGTCCCTCCACGTCCGCACAAGATCCCGACCGTCCCCCGGCTCGGCCCTTCGGCTGGGACCTGTCTTATGCGTCCTTGTTCGAGAAGAATGGAATCGGTCCCGAACACCCACTCCGCACCTGGTTGAAAAAGTCGCGGGGCGACAAGGGCCGTGCCGTTCTTGAGAAGGTGCTCGCGGATCGGCAGGATGAGCGGATCGTGTCCGACGTGATGATCGAGGCGGCGACCACCGATGGACCACATTATGGGTGCTTGTTGTTGACCATCAAGCCGGATTCCGCTTCTACCGTGATGATTGGCCTTCGCGATCCGTTTGATGTTGGCTTGGAGCGGACCATCGACCTCCGGAAGGAGAAGGGATTCGAAATGTTGCTCCAGGAAGTGCTCTCGTGGAAGCAGTCGAAACCGGAGGGCAGCGATCGATTCGACGGCTTCTTGAATCTCTATCATCACGGCAAGTCGCAGCAATTTCTGCTTACTATTGACGATATCGGAGACGACGTAAAGGAAAGCCGGATTCAAGCTCTCTTCGAGCCGTTTTTCAGGCAGTGACATCGTCGTGCGGGTGGCTCTTGCAAAGTCCTCCGCACCGACCAACCCGCTCTGACGACGCTCTTTGACAATCCGGACCCGTTGTACCCCATCTTCGTGGTGGTCGATCGCCTCTCAAATTGTGGGCATTCCGGTCTGGTTCCGGTGTGGCTGGGGCGGAGTCTTCGACGCCCCGGTCCGCCATCCTCCCTCGGGAGACCGGGGCGTCGCGGACTCCGCCCCAGCCACACGGCGGGGATCGGAAATGCCCACAATTTCATGATCGAAGGACCAGTAGGGTGGGCTCCGCCCACCTCGCTTCTCAAACCTTCTCGACCCGCCGCTTCTCCGGCGCCACGAATTCCTTCACCAGGGCACTGATCGCCTTGAACCCCGGATGGTCCGAGCAACCGACCCACTCGAAAAGCACCGCCTCCGTCGTCGAGATCACCGCCCCGGCCCGCTCCAGCCGCCGCAGGGCGAACTCCCAATCGACCGTCCCCCGGCTGGCGACGGCGTCGGCCGGCACCTGCACGAGAAAACCCATCTTCATCAGCTCCAGGGCCGTCTGCGCGATGCAAACATGCGTCTCGATCCCGGCCAGCGTGACATGCCGGATGCCCCGGCCGTGCAACTGCTCGACCAGCTCCGGCACGTCGCAGCAACTGAACGCCGTCTTCGACGGCCGCTCCGGCACCAGCTCCGCCAGCTCCGGCACGGTCGGCCCCAGCCCCTTCGGATACTGCTCGGTTGCCCAGACCGGCACCGCCAGGGCCCGCGCCGCCCGGATCAGACGCGCCGTGTTCGCGATCATCAAGGGGCCGTACTTCATCCGATCGACCAGCTTCTCCTGCACGTCCACGACGAGCAGGCCGCCCTCGCGGGCCGTCAATCGTTCCAGGTGTGCCATGGCGGGGACGTCCTTTCCTCGGTCGTTTCCACCTTGTCCCTCTCAGTTCGATTGGCGATGCTACGGACCCGCTTTGCAGCCTGTCAAGCTCGGCCATCCCCGGCGCGACTCTTGCACGCCAACGCGACGACAAATCCCCAATTCCGGAGGTGGCGATGACTTCGTTTCGCGGTGTGTTCGTCGCGGTCTTCCTCGGCACGGCCCTGGTGGTCGCCGGTTTCCTGATCCACGAGCGCCGTCCCTCGCATGAAATCGATCAGCCGAGCGCGGCGCTCGTGCGGGCCTCGGGCAAGTGTGCCGAGTGCCACCGCCGCGAGACGTCCGCCATCGTCCACGAGTTCGAGCTGAGCCGGCACTCCGTCGCCAACGTCAACTGCCTCGACTGCCACCAGGTCGCCGCCGGCCAGAAGACGCTCGACCACAACGGCTTCCAGATCGCCACCTCCGTCACCGCGGCCAACTGCAAGCCATGCCACGCCACCGAGTATGAACAATACCTCCGCAGCCGCCACGCCGCCCCCGCCTGGGCCGCCGTCCGTGGCCCCGACGACTTCACCCCCGAGCAGGTCGCCTTCTCCGAACGCTTCCACAAAGGAGCCGTCCAGCGCCCCGCCAACGTCCTCGCGAAGCTCGAGGGGCCGGCCGCAATCAACAACGGCTGCGTGCAGTGCCACGACGTCGGCAAACCCAACCCGGACGGCACCATCGGCACCTGCACTGCAGTGCCACGCCCGCCACTCCGCCTCCGTCGAACTGGCTCGCACCCCGGAGACCTGCGGCCAGTGCCACATGGGGCCCGACCATTCGCAGATCGAAATTTATCACGAGTCCAAGCATGGCGTCCTCTTCAACGCCCAGAAGGAGCATTTCCACCTCGACGCCCGACCGTCGAAGCTCACCGACGCGCCGACATGCCCGTCCCCACCTGCGCCACCTGCCACATGAGCGGCCTGGAGAACCAGAAGGTCACCCACGACACCACCGAACGCCTCTCCTACTGGCTCTTCGCCGAGGTCTCCGACAGGCGGCCGACCTACCAGCAAGGCCAGATCAACATGAAAGAAACCTGTCTGAAGTGCCATACCAAACCCCGGATCGAAAAGTTCTACGAGGAAGCCGAGCAGGTCGTGGACTCCACCAACGGCCTCGTCCGCGAAGCCAGCGACCTGATGACCCAGCTCCGCGAGGAAAACCTCCTCACCCCCGAGCCCTTCGACGAACCGATCGAGTTCCTCTACTTCGACCTCTGGCACTACTTCGGCCGCACCGCCAAACACGGCGCCTTCATGGGCGGCGCCGACTTCGTCCAGTGGCACGGTTTCTATGAACTCGTGAATAAGCTCGCTGAGATCCGCCGCCTCGCCGGCGAACTCCGCCAGGGCAAGGGCGAAGCCGCCAGAGCCGCCGCCGGGGGAGGCTGATCCGATGACGACGCCCGAACCGACCACCGAACGGCGCCCGCCCCGCTGGTGGACCCAGCCGGTCCTCTGGGCCGAGTTCTTCGCCCTCTCCAACCTGGCCTTCCTCGCCGTCGATATCGCGCTGGCCCACGCCGTCAACGCCTTCGCCGAGCCGGCCGAGTGGATTCCCCTGGCGTTCTCGCCGGTCGCCACCTTTCTCCTTCTGGCCGCAATCTTCCTCGGCGGCCCGATGCCGACCCGCTCCGGCGAGGGCCACCCGCGCCAGCGCCTCGCCCGAGGGCTCGGCCTGGCGGTCGGCTGGTCGTCGATCGCGGTGGGCGTGGCGGGCCTGGTCCTGCACCTTCGGAGCCAGTTCTTCGAGCTGGGGACGCTCAAAAGCCTCGTCTATACCGCTCCCTTCGCCGCCCCGCTCGCCTACACCGGCCTCGGCCTGCTCGTGCTCCTCGACCGCATGGTCGATCCCCGCTCGCTCGACTGGCCCCGCTGGGTCATCCTCCTGGCGGCCGGCGGTTTCGCCGGCAACTTCGTCTTGACCCTCGCCGACCACGCCCAGAACGGCTTCTTCCACCCGACCGAGTGGATCGGCGTCGTCGCCTCCGCCTTCGCCACGAGTTGCCTCGTCGCAGTCCTCCTGTTCCCCGACGACCGCACCTTGATCCGCCTGACCGCCGCTGTCCTGCTGGCCCAGGTCGCGGTCGGCGTCCTCGGTTTCGGCCTGCACGTCTGGTCCAACTTCGAGCGGCCCGCGGCCGATCCCTGGGAGTCGTTCCTCTACGGCGCCCCGCTGTTCGCCCCGCTCCTGTTCGCCGACCTCGCGTTGCTGGGCGGTCTGGGACTCTGGGCGCTCTCGCAGATCCGGGAAACTCACGCCGTCGTGGTGGGAGCGTCCCTCGCATGAGTACCCGCCGCAACCTTCCGGAACGCGCTCGCACGGCCCGCCCGCGACGGCGTATTAGGGGGTGGGCTGCGCGTCGGTGGCCACTCCGGGCGGGAATCCCTACGCCGACCGCGCCGCTTGCCCGGATCGCCACGGATCGCGCGATCGGCTCACCTTGCCGGTCGGGCCGAAGAGAAGTTAGGATGAAGATGGATCGGAAGGTCGCGACGGTCCTCTACCCAGGGGCCGACCGGCCCGAGCGGGTCGAGCCCGACGAGGGAGCCGGGAGTCGTATGTCCGAGAAGCGTCGCGTGTTGGTCATCGAGCGCGAGGGGCGTTCGCACCCGGAGGCGCGGAAGGACCTGTCCGAGCACTTCGACGTCGTCGTGGCCCGGACCATGGCCCGCGCCCTCGTCTTGCTCCGGCAACAGACCTTCGACGGCGTCTTCGTCGATACCGGCCTGCTCCAGGCCGTCCGCTGGGCCGGGCTCTTGATCCAGGCCGACGAGATCCTCGACGCCATCGCCGACGGCGTCGCCGTGACCGACCCCGAGACCAAGATCCTCTGGACCAACCCCGAGTTCCAGCGCCTGATCGCCCCCGGCGTCGATCCGACCGAGATGCGGTTCTACCAGGCCCTCGGCTCCCCCGAGATCCTCGGCCCCGAACCCTGCCCGTTCACCACCGCCCTGAGCAACCGGCGGCCGTCCAGCACCGTCCTCCGCCTGGAGACGAACCGCTTCCTCCGACTGACCGTCACCCCCGTCTTCGACCCCTCCGGCGACCCCGCCCAGCTCATCGCCCTGACCCGCGAGATCACCGCCGAGGTCCTTCAAGAGCAGAAGATCAACGCCATCCACAAGGCCGGCGAGGAACTCGCCGACCTCACCCCCGACGAACTCGCCGAGATGGGCGTCGAGGAGCGCAAGGACCTCCTCAAGTACAACATCGCCCGCCACATGAAGGACCTGCTCGGCCTCGACTTCGTCGAGATCCGCCTGCTCGACCGCGAGACCGGCCGCCTCGAACCCCTGCTCGCGATGGGCATGACCCACCTCGCCGCCGGCCGCGAACTGCACGCCCGCCGCGAAGGGCCACGGCGTCACCGGCTTCGTCGCCGCCACCGGCCAGAGCTACCTCTGCTCCGACACCTCCCACGACCCCCTCTACCTCGAAGGGGCCCCCGGCGCCCGCAGCTCCTTGACCGTCCCCCTGATGATCCACGGCGCCGTCATCGGCACCCTGAACGTCGAGAACCTCCAGCCCAACGCCTTCGACGACCGCGACCGCCAGTTCCTCGAAATCTACGCCCGCAACGTCGCCGCCGCCCTGAACACCCTGGAACTCCTCCAGGCCGAGAAGAAAGTCGCGCTGACCGCCTCCGTCGAGGCGATCAGCCGCGAGCTGGCCCTGCCCGTGGACGACATCCTCAACGACGCCACGATCGTCCTCGACCGCTACGCCGGCCACGACGAGGACATCGTCGCCCGCCTCCGCCACCTCCTCTACCGCGCCCGCGAGATCCGCAGCCTCGTCCGCAAGGTCGGCTCCGCGATCGCCCCCGACACCGGCCCCGGCGGCCACCGTCCGCCGCCGCCCCTCGCCGGCGCCCGCCTGCTCGTCGCCGACGCCGAGGAGTCGATCCGCAAGGCGGCCCACAACGTCCTCGGCCAGCAAGGGGCGACCGTCGAGACCGCCCGCGACGCCCACGAGGCCATCGCCCTCGCCCGCCAGACCCCCTACTCGGCCGCCTTGACCGACATCCGCCTGCCCGACCTCGACGGCTACGAGGTCTTCCGCAAGCTCCGCGAGGCCCAGCCCGGCATGCCGGTGATCCTCATGACCGGCTTCGGCTACGACCCGACCCACTCGATCGTCAAGGCCCGCCAGGAGGGACTCCAGACCGTCCTCTACAAGCCCTTCCGCTCCGACCGCCTGATCGAGGCCGTCGAGCAGGCCCTCCGCACGCCCCCCCATGCCCCCTCTCCCGGACCCGACGGCTCCCGCTCCCCAGGCTCCTCCGCCACAGCCACCGCCACGCCCGAGACCGATCCGGAACCCGAGCCCGAACTACCCCCAACTCGCCGACGTCTCCCGATTCTCCCCCTCCCCACTCCTCCTGATCCTACGATTGGCATGGATGTCGCTCTCACCCGATGACCGTGACCCCAGACCCGGTCGACTCCCGTTCCGACCCTGTCCCGTCCTTTGTGATCTGTGACCCCTGGCCACATTTTTGCCATTGACCATCGGCCATCGACCATCCCGACCCCGGAGGGTCCCGCCGCCCATGCTCGTTCATCTCCTGATCCTGGCCGCGATCGCCCTCGGCCACGCCTGCCTCGTGGTCGTGGCGGTGAACGTCTCGCATGGCCTGGGATTCCGCTCCCGAGTACGCCGAGCCGGCGACGCTCGCCGCCCTCGGCCTCGTCGCCGTCGCGACGCTCGTGGGCGGCTGGTGGATGCCCCAGCACGACCGTCTCGGAATGGCCCCGCTGGCTCAGAAGCTCTACGCCGGCGTCTGCCTGATCGTCGGCGCTCATCGGCCTGCCCGGCACCATCCTCGGCCTGCACCTCCGGCGTCCTCCCCGCGGCGTCTCGATCCGGACCCACGAGCGGGACGTCCCCGACCTGGCCGGCGTCCCCGACCGCGAGTCCCTGATCGGCCGTGGCGGCAACGCCCGCCTCCTCCGCCTCCCCGGCAACGAGTCCCTCCGCCTGCAAGTCCGCGACTGCCCGCGTCGCCCTGCCCGGCCTGCCGCCCGCACTCGACGGCCTGAATCTGGTCCACCTGGCCGACCTCCACATGGCCCCTTGCTACGACCGTCGCTACTTCGAAGCCATCGCCGACGAGGTCGCCCGCCTGGAGCCCGACCTGATCGTCTGCACCGGCGACATCGTCGAGCACCCCGACGCCATCGCCTGGATCGAGCCGATCCTCGGCCGCCTCCGCGGCCGTCTCGGCCAGTTCGCCATCCTCGGCAACCACGACCTCCTTTACGACACCGACCGCATCCGCGCCGCCATCGCCTCCGCCGGCTTCACCGACCTGGACGGCCGCTGGACCCGCCTCGAAGCCGACGGCGCCTACGATCGCCCTCGGCGGCACGTCCGCCCCCTGGGGGCCTCGCCTCGACCCGACCGCCCGGCCCGACGCCGACCTCGGCCTCGTCCTCAGCCACACCCCCGACCTCTTCTACCGCGTCGCCCGCTGGAATTCCGTCGATCTGATGCTCTGCGGCCACAACCACGGCGGCCAGGTCCGCCTGCCGCTTGGTCGGCCCCGTGCTGATGCCGAGCCGCTACTCCCGACGCTTCGACCGCGGCTTCTTCCGCTTCGGTCGGACCCTGATGTACGTCGGCCAGGGCCTCGGCGCCAAGCACCCGATCCGCTACCACTGCCCCCCCGAGCTGACCCGGCTGGTCCTCCAGACCGCCACCGCTCGACCCGGCCGCTCGGCCGCCGTTAGCAACGCCTCCCGCGTCGGCGTCTGAACACCCGCGGTGAGTCCGAAAAATATCGTTGAGGCGTCTTGCACGCGACGAGCTGGGCTCGTACACTGACACTTGTGAGATCCTCGAAGGCATGTCCCAATGCGGAGGGGCCAGCCGTGAGCGAGTTCGACAAACCGATCGGGCGGGCGTGGAGGCGGTTGCGGTTGCAGCGGTTCCTCTCGGCCCTGGTCTGGTGCCTGGTCGGCTGCCTGGCCGTCGCCGCATTGACGATCGGCACGGCCCGGATGACCGACTGGGAGCTGCCGGGCGCCTGGTGGTGGCCGCTGGCGGTTGGAACGGTCCTGGCCATTCTCGTCGCGGCGGTCATCGCCCTGACGACCGGCCCGAGCCGCGTTGATGCCGCCGTCGCGATCGACCACGCCTTCCACCTCAACGAGCGCCTCAGCACCGCCCTGACCCTCCCCGAATCCCTCCGCGAGTCGGCCGCCGGCCGCGCCCTGATCGCCGACGCAATCCAGCACGTCAACCGTCTCGATATCGGCGAGAAGTTCGGCCTCCGGCGTCCCCGGCTCGCCTGGGCCCCGATCGTCCCGGCCGCCCTCGCGGTCCTGCTCGCCTACCTCCCCGAAGACCTGCTTCCCAGGGCCGGCGCCAGCGAGAGCGGTCGCAAGACGGCCGCCGAGAAGAAGCTCGACAAGAAGACACTGGCCCAGACCTTGAAGGCCGTCAGCAAGAAGTTCGAGGAGAAGAGGAAGCAGCTCGACAAGCTCGACGCCGAGACCGGCAAGCTGATGGCCGAGATCCAGAAGACCGTCGATCAGCTCGGCAAGACCCCCCCCGCCGACAAGGAGAAAGCTCTCGTCGCGATGAACAAGCTGGCCGACGCCATCAAGGAGCGCCAGAAGCAGCTCGGCGACAGCCAGCAGATGAGCCGCCAGCTCGAACAGCTCAAGGACCTCGGCCTCGACGGACCCGCCGAGGAGTTCGCCGACGCCCTCTCCAAGGGCGACTTCGCCAAGGCCGCCGACCAGCTCAAACAGCTCCGCGAGAAACTCGCCAAGGGAGAGCTGAGCGAGAAGGAGAAGGAAGCCCTCAAGCAACAGCTCGGCGAGATGAAGAAGCAGCTCGAACAGATGGCCAACCTCGAACAGCGCCGACAGCAGCTCAAGGAGTCACTCCAGAAAGGCCAGATCTCCCAGGAGATGTACAATCAGCAGATGGCCAAGCTGGAGCAGCAGTCGCAGAACCTCCAGAAGCTCCAGCAGCTCGCCCAGAAGCTCGGCCAGGCCCAGCAGCAGATGCAGCAAGGCGACATGAAGAAGGCCGCCGAGGCCCTCGGCATGAGCCAGGAACAGCTCGAAGAGATGGCCAAATCGATCCAGGAACTGGAAACCCTCGACAGTGCCCTCGCCGACCTCCAGGACGCCAAGAACGGCATGGCCGGCGACAGCCTCAACCAGCTCGGCCAGCAACTGGAAGGCATGAACCTCCTTGGCCAGTCCGATCGTCCCGGCATGAACAACGGCCTCGGCCGCGGCCGCGGTCGCGGCGATCGCCCCGAGGCCCCCGACAACACCAGCGGCTACGACTCCCGCGTCCGCCAGCAGATCACCAAGGGCAAGGCCATGCTCGGCGGCTTCGCCGACCCGACCAAGCAGATCAAAGGGGAAAGCATCCTCGAAATCCAGGGGAACGTCGAGACCGCCGCCGGCGCCGCCGCCGAGGCGATGACCGACCAGAAGATCCCCAGCGACTACAAGAAGCACGTCCTCAACTACCTGGACAAGCTCCGCAAGGGCGAGTGAGCGCCCCTCAAAGCCGCGACCGGCCCGGAGACAATGGAGTCCCCGGGCCGGGAAACTTCGTTATCAAGGTGCTCACTTGACCGGTACGTCGTAACGAATGAACCCGAGCAGCTCCCCCTGCTTGACCCCGTGGCAGACCGCGCAACGCTCATGCACGGCCGGCACGACCGTCGCGGCCAGCAGCCGGCGGTCCTTGCCCTCGCCGACGACCTGCTCGAAGTACGGCTTGCCCGCCCGGATCGCCTCGGCGGCCCGCTTCTCGAACTCCGACTTCGGGTCGTTGTCCTCCCCCAGGGGGGCGCCGGTCACGTCCACCAACCGGGCCTCGTGCCAGCCCTCCTTCTCCATCGCGGCGAAGACCTTCTTGGCCACCTTGATCGCGGGCGGCTTGGTGTACATGTCGGTGATCGCCACGACGGCATTCTTGTAAAGGGTGTCGAGCATCTGCACCTGTTCGCGCGTCCTCTTCAGGGACGCATCCGTGTCGTCCTCCGCCGCGCCCGCCGGCCGGGCGCCCGCGGGCAGTCCGAGCCCCGCCGTCAGGGCCATCGCCAGGGCGGCCACGCCGCCCGCCATTGCCAGGGTCCATCGTCGCATGCGCATCGTCTCCCCTTTCCCGCTTCCGCGGGATTGCCAGAATCCGGAACCTCGGCCAACGATGCGAGTCGCGACCTCTCCCGGACCGACCGGGCCCGCGACCCGCTCAACCCTTGCGGAACGACGCGATCCCGCCCTTGGCGGGCAGGAGCGTCGCAAGCGTGACGCTATCGAGATACTCCATCTGCCTCCGCTCGGCCTCCGCCAGCACGCCGCGAAGTGTGCAGCCCGGCTGGATCACGCAGACGCCCGGCGTCTCCACGCATTCGAGCAAATGCACATTCGTGCCCTCGAACGCCCGGACCACCTCGCCGACCGTGATCCCCTCGACCGCCCTCGCCAGCTCCATGCCGCCGCCCGGCCCGCGCAGGTTGCGGACGTAACCGAGCCGGCCGAGTTGATGGACCACCTTGCCCAGGTGGTGCACCGAGATCCTGTAGAATTCGGCCACCTCCTGCACCGTCGCCCGCTCGGGACGAGACCCCAGATACAGCAGCGTCCGCAACGCGAAATCCGTCTGCAAGGCCAGCCGCATCGGGTGCCCTCATCGATTTCCGCAATTCCGGTACAAGGAATACAGGAATTCGCCCCGACTGTCAAGGGAACGGTCCCGAGAGGCCGATTCCTTGCGGTCGCGCGGGCCTCCGACGAGTCCCTTGACCCCGACGACGCATCGGCGTAATATACAGAGGTTGGTCGCTCGCGAGTGGCGATCAGATGCGGCTAAGACGGCCCAGCCATGCGGATTCGCGTGGCCGGGCTTTTTTTGTTGGCCGACCGGGCGTCACGGCGGGGCGCGGTCGGCGAACGGTCGAGTCGATCGGTGCGACCACGAGAGGAGATTGCCATGTTGACCTTCCGAACCATGCTCTTCGCCGCCGACTTCTCCGAGGCGTCGAAGGAAGCCTTCCAGCTCGCCAGCGCGATCGCGAACGAGAACAAGACCCGCATCTTCGTTCTGCATGTCCCCGAGCCGCCGATGATCGTCGGCGAGCTGGGCGCCCCGGTCCCCTTGTACGGCCTCAATCAGCCCGAGATCGACGCCCTCAAAGAACGCCTCCGCACGGACTACACCCCGAACCATCCGGTCGATGTCGAGTACCGCGTTCGCGAAGGCTTGCCGGTGGACGAGATCCTCGCCGTGGCCAATGAGTCCGGCGCTGACCTGATCGTGATGGGCACGCACGGCCGCCGCGGCCTGAGCCGGCTTCTCGCCGGGAGCGTGGCCGAGGCCGTGATCCGTCAGGCCGCTTGCCCGGTGCTGGCGCTCCGTCAATCCGAGCGACCGGGCGGGCGATCGGCCGAGCCGGTCATCCTGCACCCGACCGACTTCTCCGAGCGTTCCGCGTCCGCCCTCTGGGTCGCCCGTGCCCTGGCCCGCGACTGGGGCGCCCGCCTGGTCCTCCTGCACGTCACCCCGGCTGTCGCCGTGTATGAGGGGGCGATGGTCGGCGATGAGGCCCTCGCCGCCTGCCGCGAAGACCTCGACGCGATGCGCCTCGGCCTCGAAGGCACCGAGCTGAAGTATCCGGTGGAAACCCAGCTTCTCCAGGGGGACGCGGCCGAGGAGATCGACCGTGTCGCCACCGACCTCGGCGCCCACCTGATCGTGATGGGGACCCACGGCCGGACCGGCCTTGGCCGCGTGCTGATGGGCAGCGTGGCCGAGTCCGTCATCCGACGTTCGCCTTGCCCGGTGCTGACCCTCAAAGGCCCCTTGCCGGCCGCCTACGCACCCGCCCCGGTGCCCGAATCCGCCTCACGCTGAGGCCGGAATCCCCCGCGGGGCCAGCTCGCTCTGGCCTCGCGGGTTCGCTCTCCTTCGTCGAGTGGGCTCCGTCCACCGTTCCCAGTTCAACAAGCAGGGATCTCCAGGAGTCCCGCATCTCTGAGTGCTTCGACGGCCTGTTCGATCGCCGACGCCGCACGGCCGCCCGAGTCGATGACCCGGAGATGCCGGGACGTGTCCGGTCCCGAATCTTCCCAGGCCGCCGCCGCCTCGCGATAAATGATCCAGTCCGCATCGGAGGCATCACCGCGACGATTCCCGAGCCGGTGATGGACGACCTCCGGCCCGGCCCGGCAGAGCAGAAACAGCCCCCGCAAGCCCCACGCATGGGCCGCATCAAGGAATCGTCGGCGGTCCGACTCGCAACCAAAACTCGCATCAATGAGCACTCTTTCACCGGCGAACAGGTGGATCTCTGCCCGCCGCAGACAATCGGCGTAAGTGCGTTTCGTCCACTCGGCTGTGTAGATCCCTTGACCGAAGCCCGTCGCCGCCGACGCCTCGCTCCCGAGGCCGGCCAGCTCCTTGCGGACGACGTCCGATCGGATGACCCGGAACCGCGCCTGCTCGGCCAGTCCCGCCGCGAGGGTCGATTTCCCGGTGCCAGGCAAGCCCCCGACGAGCACAAGGGCCGGCCGCCGGTCGGGTGTCTCCAACTCCCCCAGCGCCAGCAGCCAGTGGGCACGGGCCCGGGCGAGCGCAGTCCCGTCGCTCCGATTCCGGCACCTCCGGCTCCGTCGCCTCGATCCCCTCAACCTTGCCCCGCACCGCCGCCCGATAGGCCGTGTAAAAGGGCAGGAGGTCGCGGCCCTCCTCATCGCCCGCCGCCTGGAAGTAGGCATCGGCGAACGACTGCGCCAGGTCGCGCCGACCCTCGCGGATCAGGTCCATGACCAGAAACGCCACGTCGGCGACCGGGTCGCCATGGCGGAACCGCTCGTTGAACTCGATGCAGTCGACCGCGATCAGGTCGCCCGGCGGCGGCTTCTCCGGGAAGCGATAGACATGGTCGAGCCGCAGGTCGCCATGACCGTCGCGGGGAACGAACCGTTCGGCACGGCCCTGGATCAAAGGTTGGAGGCTCGCAAGAGTCCCCTCGGTGAGAGTCCGGAGTCGTTCGAACACATCCCGATGGATCGTCCGCCCGACGTGGGCCTCCGATTCCGTGAAGTTTTCCCTTGCGTTCGCGGCGACGACCTCGAACCGACCCGATTCCGCGACGTGCGCACCGCTCTCGGCTCCGGCATGAAACCTGGCGAGCCGCCGCGCCAGCGTCGCGAACTCCTCGGCTCCGACCTCATCGCGATGGAGCCACTCACCCAGCCGGTTCTCCTCCGGCAGCCGGACCATCTTCACCGCCCACTCGATCGGCTCGCCCCGCCCGCCGACGCGGACCCGCTCGCCCTCGATCGTAATCGGCACGACATCGACATAGACACCGTGCGCTAGCCGATTGTTGAGTCGAACCTCCTCCCGGCAGAAATGCCGGCGACGCTCCAGCGTGCTGTAGTCGAGGAAGCCAAGTTCGAAGGGCTTTTTGACCTTGTACGCGAACGGTCCCGCAAGGAAGACGGCCGAGATGTGGGTCTGGTGAACCACGACCGACGCGACGCCTTCGCCGTAGGCCGCTGGATCGGAGAGCGCCGCGATCAGGCGGCCGAGTTCCATCGCAGGCTCTCCTCTGGCCGGGCCGGAATATTTGAAGCCTCAGGCGATCAGGTCGTGGACGACATGGCCGTGGACGTCGGTCAGCCGGAAGTCGCGGCCGGCGTACCGGTAGGTCAGGCGCTCGTGGTCGAAACCGAGCAGGTGGAGCATCGTGGCGTGGAGGTCGTGGACGTGGACGGGGTCCTCGACGGCCGCGAAGCCGAACTCATCGGTGGCGCCGTGGACGTGGCCCCCCTTGACGCCGCCACCGGCCATCCAGACGGTGAAACCGTAGTGGTTGTGGTCGCGACCGCTGAGCTGCGGCAGTTCCGCAACAGGTGTGCGGCCGAACTCGCCGCCCCAGAGCACGAGCGTCGATTCCAGCAACCCGCGCTGCTTGAGATCCTGGAGGAAAGCCGCGATCGGCTGATCCCACGACGCGGCGAGGTCGCGATGGGCTTTCTCCAGGTTGTCGTGGTTGTCCCACGGTTGGCCGGCGCCGCTCCAGACCTGCACCATCCTCACCCCGCGCTCAATCAATCGCCGCGTGATGAGGAGCTGGCGGGCGTTCGTTCCCTTGCCGTACAACTGTCGGATCGACTCGGGCTCCCGGCTGATGTCGAACGCCTCGGCCGCCTCCGACTGCATCCGGTAGGCCAGCTCGAACGACTGGATGCGAGTCTCCAGAGCGGCATCCCGCTGGTGGGCGTCCAGGTGGATCTCGTTAAGCTGGCGGACGAGGTCGAGCTGCCTACGCTGCTCGGCGGGCGTGGCGGCGGGGTTGCGGATGTTCTCGACAAGCTTGGTGATCTCGGTGTGCTTCGTGTCGATGTAGGTCCCTTGATAAGCACCGGGGAGGAAGGCCGATCGCCAGTTCTGGGTGGCGACGATCGGGTAGCCGCCGGGGCACATCGCGAGGAAGCCGGGCAGGTTCTGGTTCTCGGAGCCGAGGCCGTAGGTGATCCACGACCCCATGCTCGGCCTCGGCAACCGGGCGTCGCCGCAGTTCATCAGCATCAACGACGGCTCATGATTGGGCACGTCCGCCTTCATCGAGCGGATCAGGCAGAGGTCATCGACGTGCCGGGCCGTCTGGGCGAACAGGTCGCTGACCTCGATGCCGCTCTGGCCGTACTTCTGGAAGCCGAACGGCGAACGCATCGCGGCGCCGGTCTTGCGCTCGGTGCGGAGATTCCCGGCCGGCAACGGCTTGCCGTGGTACTTCTCCAGCATCGGCTTCGGGTCGAACGTATCGACGTGCGATGGTCCGCCATTCATGAACAGGTGGACGACCTGCTTTGCCTTCGCCGGGAAATGGGGCCTCTTCGGCACCAGCGGGTTGAGGTCCGTCCCCGCCCTCGCCGCGGGCGCGAGCGACCCGTCGGCGGCCAGCACGCCCGCGAGTCCGAGCAGGCCGAAGCCCATGCCGCCGCGGCGGAGGAGGTCGCGTCGGGTGAGGGGCATCGAGTCGTTTCGGGGCTGCGGGTTGGACATCACCGAATCTCCCATCGTGCCAAAAATACGGAATTAATCGATATAAACAAACTCGTTTGTCAGCAACAATGCCTGGACATACCGCTCCCAGGCGACCTCGCCACCCCCGGCAGCTTTGAGATAGGAATCGGCGAGACTGCGTTCCTCGACAGTCGGCTCGCGGCTGTAGAGAAGCCGATAGAGCCCATCGACCTTCGCCGCCGTCGCGCCTTCCGAGGTGACATCAGGCCGCTGGAGCGTGTCGCGTGCTAGCGCGAGGACGAGCGGGTGATTCATCAGGAAGAGGGCCTGCGGGGGGACGGTGGTGAGCGAACGCTGCGGACTCGTGGCGTTCGGGTCGGGGAAGTCGAAGGTGCGGTAGAGGCCGGGGAGGTTAAGGCGATCGAGGTAGCCGTAGAGCGTCCGACGGGTTGAGGTTGGGGCCGTGATGTCCTTCGTCGAGGGACCGCCGACGGCCGGGTCGAGGTGGTCGGCGACGGCGAGCAAAGCGTCGCGTGTGGCCTCGAAGTCGAGGCGGCGTCGGTTCATCCGCCAGAGGAGGCGGTTCTCGGGGTCGATGGCGCTCGCCTCGGATCGGGTGTCGCTTGCTTGCTGATACGTGGCGGACAGGAGGATGCGGCGGTGGAGTTTCTTCAACGACCAGCCGTCGGCGACGAAGGTCGAGGCAAGCCAGTCGAGCAGTTCCGGATGAGTCGGCGGATCGCCACGGAGGCCGAAATCGCCCGGCGTGCCAACGAGCGGCGCGGCGAAGTGGTGCAACCAGACGCGGTTGACCAGCACCCGAGCGGTCAATGGGTTTTCCGGGTCGATAATCGCGCGAGCGAGGTCGAAGCGTCCGCTGCCATCGCGGAAGGGTTGTCTGTCGTGACCGGAGAGGACGCGGAGGAATCGACGCGGCACAGCGGAGCCGGGACGGTTCGGATTGCCGCGGAGGAAGACGCGCGGCTCGATGGGCTCCGGCTTATCGATCAGGACCATCGCCCGTGGCGGAGCGCCGGGGCCGGTGGATCGCCAGGTCTCGACGTCCTTCAAAAGCTTTTTCAACTCTTCCTGAGAAGGGCGGTCGGGCAGGAGGGCGAGGTCGCCGACCGGGTTCATGGGCACGTCGGGTGGGGCGTCGGCTCCGTGGAAGACGAGGCGGAGTTCCTCCAGGGCTGGGTCGGGCAGCGACTCGGCGGCCTGGCCGTTGAGCGCGGTGCGGCGGGCGTAGTCCTGCCAGATCCATTCAACGCGGTTGAGGATGTGACCATAGGTCTTCGCCAGGTCGTCCATCGAGGCCGGGGGCGACTCGGAGAGAGCGGCGGCGACGATTGGGTTGATCGGCTTGTCGGGATCAGTTGGACCCCGGAGTCGCTTCGCCAGCTCGGCCGCGCCGGCCGCGAATTCGGCGTCGGGCAGGGCGGCCAACTCCTGCCAGGGGGCGAAGACGGGGTGATGGACGCGCTTTGTGCGTTCGAGGTATTTCTGCCAACGGACGAGCATCGTCGGGTTCAGGTCGCCGCCGTCGGCGATGAGCATGAAGTCCTCGGTGCTCGGCCGCATGGTGGCCTGGTGGGCGGCCTTGAGGTATTCGCCGGCGCGGCGGCGGGAGCCGGAGACCAGCTGCTCGTGTTTCGTGCGGACGAACTCCGCCAGCTTCGCCTCACGAGCCTCCAACTGCTTCGCAAAGGCCCGGTATTCGTCCGTCTGGGGCGTCGGCTCGAAGAGCGGCGGTACGTTCGGCTCGGTCGAGCTGGCGAAGACGCCGTAGAGGGAGTAGTAGTCCTCGGAGGGGATCGGGTCGAACTTGTGGTCGTGGCACCGGGCGCAGGTCACGGTCAGGCCCATCAGGCCGCGGGTGACGACGTCGATGCGGTCGTCGATGATGTCGTGCTGATTGTTGATGAAGCGGCCGCCCGCGGTGAGGAAGCCCATCGCGGCGAGGGGACGCCGGTCGTCGCCGAGGTCGAGCTTGTCGGCGGCGAGTTGTTCCAGGAGGAAGCGGTCATACGGCTTGTCGTCGTTGAGGGCATCGATCACGTAGTCGCGATAGGTGTAGGCGAACGGATAATCGACCTCTTCGAAAAACACATAACCCTTCGTGTCAGCGAACCGGGCGACATCGAGCCAGTAACGGCCCCATCGCTCGCCGTAGCGGGGCGAATCGAGGAGCCGGGATATCAAGCGTTCATAAGCATCGGGCGCCGGATCGTTGACGAATGCTTCGACTTCCCCCGGCGTCGGCGGTAGGCCGATCAGGTCGAAGCTGACGCGGCGGATCAAGGTTCGCCGGTCGGCCGGGGGCGAGGGGGCGAGGTCGGCGGCTTCGAGGCGAGCGAGGACGAAGCGGTCGATCTCGTTGCGGGGCCAGGAGGCTGCCTGGACGGCCGGCAGGTCGGGGCGGTGTACTAGCTGGAAGGCCCAGTGATCCGGTCGGGCGTCCTCCGTCGCCGCGGCCGTGGGCTTGGGCGACTCGGGCCAGGGAAGGCCCATCTTGACCCAGGCTTCCAGGTCGGCGATTGCCTGGGGAGGGAGCTTCTCCTTGGGTGGCATGCGGACAGGACCCGCGTGGCGGACGGCCTCGATCAAGGGGCTGGACTCGGGATCGCCGGGCGTGACGACGGGGCCGGCGTCCCCGCCCTGGAGCAAGGCGGCGCGGGAGTCGAGACGAAGTCCGAACTTGGGTTCGTCCGGCCCGTGACACTTCCGGCATTTCTCGACCAGCACCGGCCGGATTCGGGCCTCGAAGAAGTCGGTCTGCTCGGGCGTGACCGGGGCCGTCGGCTCGTCGCCCATCGCGGTTGTTGCGATCCCGAGTGCGAGATATCCGACGAGGCCGAGGGGGATCGGCATGGTGACTTTTCCTTCCGGATCTCAAGGGTTTTGTAGTCCGGCGGGCGACCGTCCGCTCTCAGGCCAGCAGCGGTTCGACGACGTGGCCGGCGACGTCCGTCAGGCGGAAGTCGCGGCCCTGGAAACGGTAGGTCAGATGCTCGTGGTCGAAGCCGAGCAGGTGGAGCATCGTGGCATGGAGGTCGTTGACGTGGACGCGGTCCTTGACGACGCCGAAGCCGAGCTCGTCGGTCTCGCCGAGGGTGACGCCCGGCTTGATGCCGCCGCCGGCCAGCCACATGGTGAATGCGTTCGGGTGGTGATCGCGGCCGTCGCTGCCGCCCTGAACCATCGGCGTCCGGCCGAACTCGCCGCCCCAGACGACCAGGGTGTCTTCCAGCATTCCACGCTGCTTGAGGTCGGTGACCAGGGCCGCGCACGCCTTGTCGGTGTCCTCGCAATTCTTCTTGATATCGTGGACGAGGTTGCCGTGCTGGTCCCATGCCTCGTGGAAGATCTGCACGAACCGCACCCCGCGCTCGGTCAGACGGCGGGCGAGCAGGCAGGTGTTCGCGAATGAGGGCTTGGACGGATCGGCGCCATACATCTCAAGAACGTGCTTCGGCTCGCGATTCAGGTCCATCACCTTGGGGGCGACGTTCTGCATCCGGAAGGCCATCTCGTAGGAGTTGATCCGTGTGGCGATCTCGGGGTCGCCGACGGCGTCGAGCCGCATCCGGTTGAGCTGGCCGAGTGCGTCGAGCGAATCGCGCTGAAGCTCCTCATCGACGCCGCGCGGGTTGGCGAGGTACAGGACCGGCTCACTACCGGCGCGGAACTGGACCCCTTGGTGAACGGTCGGCAGGAACCCGCTTCCCCAGTTCGAATTGCCGCCACTGGGGCCCTTCTTGCCGGTGCTGAAGACGACGAAGCCGGGCAGGTCCTCCGACTCGCTCCCCAAGCCATACGTGACCCACGCCCCCATGCTCGGCCGGCCGAAGATCTGCGAGCCGGTATTCATCAAAATCTGACCGGGCGCGTGATTGAACGCGTCCGTCACCATCGATTTGACGATCGCGATGTCATCCGAGACGCCGGCCAGGTGAGGCAGCAGTTCCGAGAGTTCGGCGCCGCACTGGCCGTGCCGGGCGAACTTGAACTTCGGGCCGAGAAGCTTCGAGTTCGGGTTGATGAATGCGGCCCGGTAGCCCTTGAGAAGTTCGGGCGGCGGCAGTGTCCCATCAAACTTGGCAAGCTGTGGCTTGTTGTCGAACAGCTCCAGGTGACTCGGAGCCCCGGCCATGAACAGAAAGATCACCCGCTTGGCCTTCGGCTCGAAGTGCGGACGCTTGGGAGCCAGGGGGTTGGTTCCGGTCGCGTCCGACCCGTCGGCCGGTGCCGCGTATCCGGCCTGTCGCAGCAGTTGGCCCAGCGCCACGGACCCCAGGCCGACGCCACATTGCTGGAAGAACCAGCGTCGCGTGACCTGGCGGGGGTCGGCGTGGCGGTAGAGGCGGTCCTGGCAGTTCATGGGGTGGCCCCTCGCTTGAGTTGATTCGTATGGGATCGGTGGTCGTGCCTCGTGGGCACGCTTCCCACCGGGATCATTCCTTGGTGATGGTCTCGTCGAGGTTCAGGAGCACCCGCGAGACGGCGGTCCAGGCGGCGGCTTCGGCGGGGGTGATGCCTGCGGGCAGTGGGGGCGGGTTCTTGGGGTCGTTGGCGGCGAGTTCCCAGGGATTCTGACCGTCGCCCGCGTGCCGGTCGGTCTGGCGGCGGAGGAGGCCGAGCAAAACGGATAGCTCGGCGTCAGTCGGGGTGCGGGCGACACAGCACCGGAATGCATACGTCAGGCGGTCGAGGTCGCCCGGCCCGGCCTTGCGGAGCGTCTTGAGGGCGAGGGCACGGGCGCATTCGAGAAAGATCGGCTCATTCAAGGCCGTGAGCGCCTGAAGGGGCGTGTTCGACCGCGTCCGGCGGACGCACGCGATGTCGCCGTTGGGCGCGTCAAACGCCTGGAGCATCGGGTACGGTACGGAGCGATACCGGAACGTGTAGAGGGCCCGTCGATACCGCTCCGGTCCCTCGGCCACCTTCCAGACCTTCGGCCCGTAACTGGCGGGCGGGTCAAACAGGAATGCCGGCGCCGGCGGGCAGACGCTCGGCCCGCCGACCTCATCGTTGAGCAGGCCGCTCGCTGCCAAAGCGATGTCGCGCACGATCTCCCCCGGAACCCGGAACCGCGGCCCTCGGGCGAGAAGGCGGTTCTCCGGGTCGCGGGCGAGCAACTCCGGCGAGATGCGCGACGATTGCCGATACGTCGAGCTGGTCACGATCCAGCGGTGCAGCTCCTTGAGGCTCCAACCGCGTTCCATGAACTCGACGGCCAGCCAGTCGAGCAAGTCGGGGTGCGTGGGCGGCTCGCCCTGGAGGCCGAAATCCTCGCTCGTACCGACGATCCCCCGACCGAAGTAGGCTTGCCAGACGCGGTTGACGATCGCGCGGGCCGTGGTGGGCGACTCGCGATCGGCTAGCCATCGGGCGAAGGCCAGACGTGTCGGCGGGGCGTCGGAGGGCAGGGGGTGGAGGAACGCGGGCACGCCCGGCGTGACCACTTCGGCCGGTTTGAGGAAGTCGCCACGATCGAGCCGATGCGTCTCACGGGGCTCGGAGCGTTCCCTCAGGACAAGCTGCGACGTCTCCTCCGGGTGCTGCTTCCAGCGGGCCTCGATCCGGTCATTGAACTCGCGCCAGTCGGGCACGGTCGTCCGCCAGTACGAGAAGACGGCGGCGATCTGCTCGGGCGTCCGCTCCGATCGCGGGATCGCAAGAATCCTGCGGACGATCAAAGGTACGGGGTCGGCCTTCGCGTCGGGTCGATCGGTCACGGCGAAGCGGAAGCGTCCGAGGTTGTTGTTCTGGTTGTCGTCGCTGTTCCAGCCGCCGTGGTTCTGCGTCAGCTTGAACGTCAGCACCGCACCGGCGGGGAACGCGATCGGTTTCTCGAAGACGAAGACCGCCTGGCGCGGGACGTTGCTCCGTCCATGACCAATATCAAGGCTCCAGGCGGTGAGGCCGTCGCCGTCGATGGCGTAGCTAACCGGACCGGTCACGCGTTGCTTGCCGGTCTTGTCGTCGTAGATCGGATCGAGCGGCGCCTCGTCCGGGTTTACGTCGGCCGTGGCGCGGACGATCTTGACCTCCTTCGCCTCGTCCGGCCTGTCGGCCGGGGCGGCGACGACGTGGAATTCGGTCAGAGCGCAAAGCCCCTCGATCGAGCGACCTGGCCCGCCCATCGGCAGGTTCGGGTCGTTGAGGAGTTCGAGGCGGACGGCCGAAATCGACTTCCGATCCGTCTTCGCGGTGAACTCGGTCGTGTGCTTCGTCGGGGCATAGCCCGCCGCGAGGATCGAGCCGTCGTCGAGGAGGTAGTGCTTCTGCCCACCGCTGGCGTCCAGCTCGGGGCGGACGACTTGCCAGTCAATCGGCGGCCTGCCGGCGAGCGACTCCTCCCAGTACCCCATCCGGCCTTCCCAGGCGGGATAGTAGCGCTGGATCTCGGATTCGACGGCTCGCGTCTCCCGGAGGATCTGCGCGTGCTGCTTTTGCTGCTCGGGCGTGTAAACCGCGATGTTTGCCTCGTGGCAATTGTTGAGAAAGGCGAACATGCGGTAATACTCAGTGTGCGTCAAGGGGTCATACTTGTGCGTATGACACTGAGCACACTTGACCGTCAGCCCGAGAATGCCCGTGCCGATGGCGTCCATGCGGTCGAACATGGCTTCCATGCGGAACTGCTCGGGATCGACGCCGCCCTCCTCGTTGATCATCGAGTTGCGGAGGAAGCCGGTGGCGACCTTCTGGTCCTGCGTCGCATTCGGCAGCAAGTCGCCCGCGATCTGCTCGATGACAAATTGGTTGTAGGGAAGATCACGATTGAGGGCGTTGATGACCCAGTCGCGATAGAACCAGACGAACCGCGGCTTGTCCTTCTCATAGCCGTCGGAGTCGGCGTAACGTGCGGCGTCGAGCCAGATCCGGCCCCAGCGTTCGCCGTAGTGAGGGGACGAGAGCAAACGCTCGACCAGCTCATCGTAGGCATTTGGCCGCGAATCGGCTACAAACGTCGCGACCTCCTCCGGCGTCGGAGGCAGGCCGATCAAATCGAGGCTCAGGCGGCGAATCAAGGTGACGCGGTCGGCCTCGGGCGAGGGCGAGAGGCCCTCCTTCTGGAGCCGGGCGAGGACGAAGGCGTCGATCAGGTTGCGGACCCGAGCGGCGTCGGAGACGGCGGGAACCTCGGGGCGTCGCGGTGGAACGAAGGCCCAGTGCTCCGACCACGAGGCTCCTTGCTCGACCCAGCGTCGGATCAACGCCGCCTGTTCGGGCTTGAGGCTCTTGCCCGAGTCCGGCGGGGGCATGTGGACGCTCGGGTCCGGCTCCTCGATGCGGAAGACCAGCTCACTTTCCTCGGGCTCACCGGCGACGATCGCGCGGCTGCCACTCTTCAACTCGGCAAGGGCGTCGGCCTTGCGGTCGAGCCGCAGGCCGGCCTTGCGGGCGTCGGCGTCGGGACCGTGGCAGGAGAAGCAATTGTCGGAGAGGATCGGCCGGATGTCGCGGCTGTAGTCGATCGGGCGGTCGGCCCCGCCGGCGCAAGCCGAACGGATCGGCAGGCCGACGATGGTCGCGGTCGCGGCGACGATCGCCAGGTTCCACAACGCCCGATGGTGCCGCCCCATGCTCATGTTCCAACTCTCCTTCGTGAAACGGATTCCCGTGCCGGCATCCCGATCAGGCGAGGATCTCGTGGCGGACCTTCGCGTCGCCCTCAACCCCGATGAGCCGCTGGTCAAGGCCCATGTAGGGATAGCGGAACTTCCAGGCGTCAAGGCCGAGCTGGTTCAGGATCGTGGCCTGGATGTCGTGGATCGTGACAGGGTTCTCGGTGATGAAGTAGCCCAGCTCGTCGGTGGCGCCGAGGGTGACGCCGCCCTTGATGCCGCCGCCAGCCATCCAGATCGTGAAGCAGTGCGGGTGGTGGTCGCGACCCAGGAAGGTCGAGCCGCCGCGAGCCTCATTCATCGATGTCCGGCCGAACTCGCCGCCCCAGATCACCAGCGTCTCATCGAGCATTCCACGCGCCTTGAGATCCTTCAGCAAGGCCGCGATCGGACGGTCGATCTGCTTCGCCTTCTGCGGCAGGTGCTCGACGATGTCGTCCCCTTTGCTGGTGCCATGGCAGTCCCAGCCCCAGTCGAAGAGCTGGACGTAACGCACCCCGCGCTCGACCAATCGACGGGCCAGGAGGCAATTGTTGGCGAACGACCCCTGGCCCGGCTCGGCGCCGTATTGCTCGCGGACACGCTGGGGCTCGTTGTTGATGTCCATCACCTCGGGAACGGCCATCTGCATGCGGAAAGCCAGCTCATACTGGCTGATCCGCGTCAAGGTCTCGGGGTCGCCGAACTGCTGGAGTTCGTACTCGTTGAGCTGCTTGAGGGCGTCGAGCGTGCGGCGGCGGTCGTCGCGGTTCATGCCCTTCGGGTCGCTGACGTAGAGGATCGGGTCGCCCGTCGTGCGGCACTGGACCCCCTGGAAGACGCTCGGCAGGAACCCGGTGCTCCAGAGCGCCTTGCCGCCGGTCGGGTCGGTGCCGCCGCTGATCAGGACGACGAAGCCCGGCAGGTTGTCGTTCTCCGAGCCGAGCCCGTACGTCACCCACGACCCCATCGCAGCGCCGCCGTTGCGGGGCGAGCCGGTGAACAAAAGCAGTTCGGCCGGGGCGTGGTTGAACTGGTCGGTCGTCATCGACTTGATGAAGGCGATGTCATCGACCATCTCGCCCACGTTTGGCAGCAACTCGCTCACCCACGCGCCGCACTGGCCCTTCTGAGCGAACTTGTAGGGTGAGCCGAGCAGCTTGGGATGCCCCTTGATGAAGGCGAAGCGCTGGTTCTTCAACAGGTCGTCGGGGCAGGGCTGCATGTTGTGCTCGACCAGCTTCGGCTTGTAGTCGAACAGCTCCTGCTGCGGCGGCCCGCCCGACATGTGCAGATAGATGACGTGCTTCGCCTTGGCCGCGAAGTGGGGCGGACGCGGCGCCATCGGGTTGTCGCTCGGCTTCGCCGATTCCTCGGCGCCGGCGAGGCGGCCGAGGAACGTTCCCAAGGCCAGGGCGCCGAGCCCGGTCTGGGAAGTCTTGAGGAACTGGCGGCGGGTGGCCACCCGCGCGAGCTGGGTCCGCAGGTCGTTCATCGCGATCACCCCTTTGTCAGCACGCCGTCGAGGTTTAGGAGCACGTTGGCGACGGCCGTCCAGGCGGCCATCTCGGCAGGTTCGGCGTCGGCCGGCAGTGGGCCGAGCGGCTCGGTCGCCAGCGCCTTCGCGGCCTCGGGATCGTTCCGGTAGCGTTCGCGCTCGGCCTGGAAGAGTTCCATCAAGACCCCGACTTCTGGCTCCGACCCCGGCCGGCCGAGGCACAGAAGCAGGCCGTATCGCACGCGGTCCTCCGCCGACGAGCCACCCTCGCGGACGATCCGCCGACCGAGCGCCTGGGCCGCCTCGACGAAGACCGGGTCATTCAACGTTACGAACGCCTGCAGCGGCGTGTTCGATCGGATTCGACGCACCGTGCAGAGCTCCCGACTCGGCGCATCGAACGTCGCCATCGACGGATAGGGAACCGTTCGCCGCCAGAACGTGTACAAACCCCGACGATACTTGTCGTCCCCCTGGCTGGTCGCCCAGGTGCGCTGGCCGTTGAACGCGGCCTGCCACAGGCCCTCCGGCTGCGGCGGGAAGACCGACGGCCCGCCGACCTGGCGGCTCAGCAAACCGCTCAGCGCCAGCGCCTGGTCGCGGACCATCTCCGCCTCCAGCCGATACCGCGGCGCCCGCGCCAGCAAGCGATTGCGCGGGTCTTTCTCCAGAACTTCCGGCGTCACCCGCGACGATTGCCGGTACGTCGCACTCGTGACGATCAGCTTGAGAAGCTCTTTCGTATCCCAGCCCGATTCGACAAAGCGGATCGCCAGCCAGTCGAGCAATTCGGGATGGCTGGGCAGGTCGCCCTGCGTGCCGAAATCTTCCTCCGTCTCGACCAGCCCGGTCCCGAAGATCCGGGCCCAGAAGCGGTTCACGGCGACGCGGGCCGTCAGGGGATTCTTCTCATCGACGAGCCACCTCGCCACGCCGAGCCGATCTCTGTCCGACCCCTCGGGCAACGGATGGAAGGCCGCCGGGATGCCCGGCTCGACCTTCGGGCCGGGATCGAGGAAGTTCCCCTTGTTCATCAGGTGCGTCTCGCGACGCTTCTCCGGCGGCAGCTCGACCAGGACCGGCAGTTTCGGCGGCTTCGGCTTCGCCTTCTCCAGCCGGGCAATCTCGTCGCGGACCGCCTGGAGGGACGGCGCGATCGAACGATAATGCTGGGCGATCGCCTCGCGCTGGGCGACGCTACGTCGATCCTCCGGGGTATCGATCGCAGCGAGCACGTCGGCCGGCAACTCGGCCCGCTTCAGCGCTACGGTATCACGCGTCGCTGCCAGCCGGAACCGCCCGAGGGCAAAGCCGGGGTCGCGGAACGCATGTTCGAGCCGGAACGTCAGCCGGATCGGTCCCTCACCTTCGAGCGGCTTCTCGGCCAGGAAGACCGCTGCATGCGGCTCGGCGACCTTCGGGCCGACCGCCCACCCTGTGTCTTTCTTCGGAGCTTTGAGGGCGCTGGCCACCGAGAATCCCTCCTGCGAGAAGTCGGCCGCGGCGCGGGTGAGCTGGGATCGAGCGCTGGCCGGACGTCGCCAGCTCCCGGCTCGGTTTCGGCGGCTCGGCCACGTCCGCTTGCCAGACAACCTTCCGGTCGCCATCGAGCACCGACACGCGGAAGTTCGCGAGTCGGACGCCAACGCCCCCATCCGTCCGGTTCCAGACCACGACCCGTTCGACCGGCCCCGCCTCGGCCAGGGCGACCTCCCACCACGGGTTCGCCTCAGTGGCGGTGTGGGTGGTCGATTTTGCGTCGAAATAATGTCCATCCGTCTTGCCATCGATGGCCCTTTCGGCGGCCCCCTCGTAATCCGTGCTCGACTGCTTCGCCTTTCCCTTCGGCGCCATGTTCTCGCCGCCGCGGAAGACCTGGACCTCAGCCAGCGAGAGGATCTTGCCATCGCCCGGAATCTCGACCCGCACGACCTGGCCGATGGGCGTCGCCTTCGATGCGTCCACCGGCTCGGCCTCGACGGCGAAGTGCGAGAGCACGAAGTTGCCATCAGCCGCGCGACCGGCCCCTTGCTTCGGCAAGGTCGGGTCGGGGATCGCTTCCAGACGGAAAGCGACGAGGCCCGCGGCGTCCAGCTCGCTCGTGATCGTGTACGTCTCATGCGCCGGCTTGCCGTCGCCCGCGACGCGGATCGAGCGATCCGGTTGGACCTCCAGGCAGGCACCCGACTCCGCCTTCAACGTCCCCGGCTCGACCACGACCCACTCCGGCCGCCTCTCCAGCTCCGCTTCCCACTTCGCCTGCGCATCCGCCAGCTCGGGCGTCGGGGTGTTCAGCTTCGTCCGCAACTCGGCGATCTGCGACGCGATCCGCTCGATCTCCGCCTCCTGCTCGGGAGAGGGTGCGGGGATGGTTGGCCGCTCGTCGGGCTGGTCGTTGTCGGCGGTCTGGTTGAAGACGGCGAAGAAGCGGTAATACTCCTCCTGCGTGATCGGATCATACTTGTGAGTATGACACTTGGCGCAGCCCATCGTCAGGCCCATCCAGACCTGCATCGTCGTATCGACCCGGTCCTTGATGGCGGCGACGCGGAATTCCTCATCGTCGGTGCCGCCCTCGGTGTTGGTCATCGTGTTGCGGTGGAAGGCGGTCGCGACCTTCTGTTCCAGGCTCGGCTCGGGCAGCAGGTCGCCGGCCAGTTGCTCGACGGTGAACCGGTCGTAGGGTAAGTTCCGGTTGAAGGCGTCGATGACCCAGTCGCGATACCGCCACATGTCGGGGCGGAGCGGGTCGGACCCGAGACCCGCGGAGTCGGCATAGCGGGCGAGGTCGAGCCAGACGCGCGCCCAGCGCTCGCCAAAGGCAGGGTCGTCGAGGAACCGCTGCACGGTCTTCGCGTAGGCGTCGGGCGACTCATCGTTGACGAACGCCGCGATCTCCCCCGGCGACGGTGGCAACCCGCGAAGGTCGAGGCTGAGGCGTCGGAGCAAGGTATAGCGGTCGGCCTCGCGTGAAGGCGACAGTCCCTCCCGCTCGAGCCGGTCGGCAATCCAGAAGTCGATCCCGTTGCGCGGCCAGTCCCGGTCGCGGACCTCCGGCAAGGGCCGGTCCTTCGGCGCGACAAAGGCCCAGTGCTCGGCATACTCCGCTCCCTGGGCGACCCACGACTTGATCCGCTCGACCTCCTCCGGGCTCAGCATCGCCCCCGCCTTCTTGGGGGGCATCCGGATCGTTTCATCCGGCTCGCCGATCCGGAAAACCAACTCGCTGGCGTCCGGGTCGCCGGGGACGATCGCCCGCGAGCCGCTCTCCAGCTCGGCGGTGGCGCCGTCACGATGGTCGAGCCGCAGGCCCGCCTTGCGGGCCTCGGGGTCCGGGCCGTGGCAGGCGAAGCAGTTCTTCGCCAGGATCGGCCGAATCTGGCGGGTGTAGTCGATCGGCTTCGACTTCGACCCGCCGGGTTCCTCAGCCTGGACCCAGGCCGCGCCGAGGGCCAGCCAGGAACCCAGCAGGGTGAGGACAAGCGGCCGTGTCGGCAACGGCCGGCAACCCTGGCGTCGGGAGAGGGGAATCATGGGCGGGCTCCATCGTCATGGCCCGTGTCGGGTCGAATCGTTGCGTGATGGTGCGGGCCGGGACCTCGAAGGCGGGTCGGGTTCGGGACCGGCGGCAAGGCAGGTGGGAAACCGGTGGGGAGGCCCCACCGGTCGCGGGCCGGTCGGGGACGGTTCGGCGTGACTCAACTCTGTATTGTATCGTGTCATCCGCCGCGATGCGAGCCCCGACACGGATTCGATTCCCCGGGACCCCTCCCACGATTCCCGAAACCGCGAAGTTCCGAACTCTTTGTCAGGGCCCGAGTTCGCGCCGTTATCGCTTTTCCTCCACGGGTCCTCCGCAGCGGAGGAACGAGATCCGGGTCCATCGATGGATCGGCCCTGACCGAGTTGAGAGAGGAAGCCGCGATGACGAGGTTGTCTCAAGCGATCCGACGGTTGCCCGTCCCCCTGGGCGTCTTTCTCGGCCTGGCCGGCTGCGACGGAGGCGCGGGCGGGGCCGCCCCGAACCCCGCTCCCTCCCCGGCCGTCGCGGCGCCCGCCGCCCCGCAACCCGCATCCCCGGAGCCCACGGCTCTGGGTGAGGCGAAGAACCTCAAGAGCATCATGGTCACCATCGGCAAGGGTCCAAACGCGCTGAACCAGGCCGTCGGCAAGGCGTTGAAGGAGGATCCGCCGTCCTGGGAGACGATCGGGCCGAAGTCGCAGGAATACGCCCGGCTGACCGCCCTCCTGGTCCCGATGGAGCCGCCCACCGGGGCGAAGGATTCGTGGACCGAGAAGTCCCAGGCGTTCGCCTTGCTCGCCGCCGATCTCGACAAGGCCGTCCAGGCCCGCGACCCGGAGACAGCCCGCACGTCTCAGGACGCCCTGTCCAACGCCTGCATGTCCTGCCATCGCGAGCACCGCAAGAGAGGACGCGGTCCCGGTCGCGGCGGCCGACCTGGCGGTGGTCCTCCCGCCGGCGGCGCACCGCCACAGTGATCGTCGCGGTCCCGGTCGGTTGATCGGAACGGGCCGGCCTCCCCGCCCCCGTTCCGGCCGCATCGAGCCGCGGCTCGCAGGATGGTCGATGGGACACGGCCGATGCTCAACGCCCGAACCTTCCCGGCGACTCGACCATCAACCAAACGGATCTCAGTTTTCAATTAACTGATGAATGGTGTTGTGGATCGCTCCCGCGACCGGCCTGCCGTCGGCCGCTCGGAGATCGTAGCGGACCTCCATGCCCCGTGTCGGGCCGAGCCCCCGGATCGCGAGCGTCACGGACCGGCCGTCGTCCGAGACCCGCGCCGAGGTGACGTCGAGGGCCTGTTCGTCGAAGTGCTCGGACCCGTAGGATTCCGTCCGCTTCAAGGACCAGACTGTGATTTTGTAACGCTTCACGTCACCCGCCGTCTCCCGGTCGAGCGGCTCCGTGAAATCGATTCGCAACCCTTCCCGCCCCGCGTGCAAGCCGATCGGCACATGCACCGGCCCGCCCTGGTAGCGGACCCGGTAGAAGTCCCCCGGATACGTCTGTGCTCCGGCCCAGGCGTACAGTCCGCACACATAAAGATGTCGGCTTCCCGGGTGGAACCGCCCTCGGATGATTCCGGTCGGGAATGGCGGGATCGGTAGCTCGACCATGCCCCCTTGCTTCTGGTCGCCAATCGTCTCGTGAAGGACGACAAAAATCTTCCCGTAACCATACGAGAAGTTGAGCAAGGCACCCCCCAGCGGCCCCCAGGTGTCGGCCAGCACCCAGAGCAGCTCCGACGGCGACCGGTCGAACCGGTTCGTGATCCAGCAGACGGGCGGCTCCATCGCGTCGTCGGAAGGGTCGGTCACGTCGGTGTAACCCCACATGTTCCCGTAAAACCGCCCTGGCCGGACCCAGTTGATCCGGTTCTTGGGGGTCCAGAATCCCTCCTGGTCGGTCAGGAAGAACGTTCCGTCGGGGTTCAGGCAAACGCCGTTCGGCGCCCGGAAGCCGGTTGCAAGGATCTCGGTCCGCAATCCATCCTGGCTCACGCGCAGGAGCGTGCCATGCTGCGGCACGATCGCCTTCAGGCCGTGACACGCCGCGCGGGCATAATACAGGTTTCCCGCGTCGTCGGTCTGGAGGCCCATCGCGAACTCGTGGAAGTGGTCCGTCACCTGCTGGTCGTTGTTGAAGCAATCATAAAAGTCGGCCTCGCCGTCGCCGTTCCGATCGCGGAGGATGACGATCTGATCGCGGCAGGTGACGGTAATCTGTCCCTCGATCACCTTCAGCCCGAGCGGCTGGAAGAGGCCCGAGGCGTACCGCTTCCACGTCAAGCCCCCCTCCGGCCGATCCACCCCGCCCACGATCCAGACGTCTCCATCCCAGGTGCAGACCGCCGCCCGGTCGCCGCCGGGCAGGAAGTCGAACCCCGCCGGCCGGACTCGACACATCCACGGGTTGTCCTGGGGGGCCGTCAAGGTATCGACGGCGAACGTCCCATCGCCCGCCCCGATCTTCGCCTCCGTCCTCAACGCCACCGGCCAGAGCGGTTCGGCGATCCGTGCCCATTCCTCGAAGTCGGCCGGAGGACCCTTCACCGGTCGCGAACCCGCCAGTTCCCGGGCCGCCTCCTCATCCTCCACTTCCGCAAACCAGAGCGTGAATCGCAAGCGTGCGCCCGCCGGCAGCCGCAACCGCAGGTCGCCTTCTCCGGTCGTCTCCCACGACGCCCCGGCGACGTCTCCCGCCAGACCCGCGACCATCCAGCCCTCGCGACCCGACACATCACCGATCGCCACCGCGCCCGGCAGGTCCAACGGTCTCCGCCCGCCATTCGGCCTTCGCGCCACCTGGAGCACCAGATCCCGCTCCCGCGGCCCGATCGCGAACGACCGCGTGAAGACCGGACCCGGCTCCAATCGGGCCAGCCCCGGGCTCTCCTCCACGGTCGCCTCACCGATCGTATAAGAGAACACGACCCGGTCTCCGTACCGCCTGAGTCCCCGATACCGCGCCCACGATCGGGGCAGGGGGCCGTAATGCCGCCCATCCCGGCCGACGATTCGCGTGTCGTCGAACCCGTCCGATTCCGGGTCGGCCCAGCCAGGTCCGGTCGGATTGGCAAGGTGGATGTCACCCACGACCCGCGGGTGGACGGCGTGGGTGCCGTCGAAGTGGATGCTCTTCCAGTCGATGAATCCCGACCCGCTCCAGGCGGCCGCCACCCGCATCGTGTCGTGGTCGAAGACCATCCAGCAACGTCCCCGAGACACGCCCCCCGGCCCCGGGTCGAGACGCACGGCGACCCCCTTGTAGGCGAAGTTCGAGCCGTCGTCGCCAACCTCGTAAGCGGCCGTCAGGAATGGCCCGTAATCCATCGTCACCCACGGCTCGACCGACGTCGGCTCCGGTCCCCGCGTCGTGCCCTCCGGCAACGAGGCGAGATAGGCGTCGGTCACGTTCACATACTGAGTCGTGTTGAATTTTTTGAAATAACCTTCACGCAGATAATGGATCACGTCATACTTCTGCTTCGGGACCATCCACGTTTGCGGGTCCATCTGCCCGAAGCCGTGGGTCAGGGTGCGATAGAGGCTGTACGGATCGGCGCCGTTCTTCAACGGCTCGGCTGCGAATCGCCGCGAGGTGGGCAACGAGCCGGGCCGCTCGGCCGTGCCATGACAGTTGATGCAGAGCCGTTCGAAGATCGCCCGACCGCGCTTGAAGCTCTCGTCATCCAGGTCCCGGATCAGGCCCGCGTGGTCGATCTCCGACTCATAAGCCGGCAAGGGCGCCTCGGCCACCGCCCAGGCCGGCGGTTCCAGCTCGCGGGCCCGTTTCGGCCCACCGCGGGCGATCTCGGCGAGGTACTTCACCAGGTCGAGGAATTCCTGCCTCGTCCCGAGCGCATTGACCAGGCCCGCCGGCATCACCGACGTCTCCCCCCGCGCCCGCTCCTCGATCCGCCCCCGCGCGATCGTCACGACCTCGCCGTCCCGATCGACCCGCCGCAGAGCGATCCCCTCGGGCGTCTCCGCCGCGAGCAGACCTGTCACGATCTGCCCGTCCTTCGTCGCGATCGTCCACGGCTCGAACCCCTCGCGGATCATTGCCGATGGCTTCAGGATCGACTCGACGAGGTGGCGGATCTCGGGTGACACTTCCCAGGTCGCCAGGTCCGGCCCGAGCGAGCCGTTCTGCTCCGTTTCCCCAATCCGATGGCACTTCGCGCACTGCAAGCTCCGCCGATGAAACAGGATCGCACCCCGCCGCGCATCGCCCCGCTCCTCGGCCTCCTCCGCCAGCGTCTCGGCCGGCACGGCGACGAGCTGACTCTCCAGCGAGGCCGGCGCCGGGGTGGAGTCGTCGGCCACGCTGGCGGCGGGGAGCGTCGTCAACAGCATGGAGAGTGAGACGGCGAACACGGACACGAATCGGCCGATTCGGACCATCTCGGAGGCCGCCCACGATCGTGGGCAACGACGAGCCCGACCGCCCCGGAACCCTTCCGCCTGCTTCATCGCCCTCGCGCCTCCCGCGGCCGTTCAAACGCGGATCGTCACCTCGCGACCCCGAAAACGGCCGCGAGGCTCCATCCTCGTGCCTCCGCGGGGTGCCTGGCAAGCATTTCATCCGCGAATCAGCAACCGGAGGGCGAGGCCCTCAATCGCTCAACTCCCGCTTCGCCAGCATCTCCGGAAGCGCCTGCGGCCGACCCTCCCGGTCCACGCACGCCAGGGTTGAGTGACCCTCCGCGAGCAGGACCCCCTCGCGCAGAACCTCGTACCTGTGCACGATCTTGACGTGCGTCACCCGCTCCACCGTCGTTCGCAACGTCAGCAGATCGTCATACCGCGCCGGTCGCTTGAACTTGCAGCCGAGGTCCACCACGACGAGCAGGTGCCCCGCGTCCTCCAGGTCGCGATACGCCAGACCTTTCTTGCGCAGAAGCTCGGTGCGCCCTTGTTCGAAATAGATGAAGAAGTTGGCGTGATGCAGGAAGCCCATCCGATCCGTCTCGGCGTAGCGGACGCGGATGGTGATCTCGTCGCTGTCCCTCATGGCGGCCTCGCTCCCGGATGATCCAACGGCTCACCACACTCACCGCCGCGCCGCTTTCCGTTGCTCGATCTGCGTCGCGATCGTCTTCGGACAGGCATTCGCCGGCAACTCGGGGACCGTCCGCGTCTGGCCGTCCTGGCCCCGCGCGGTCACAACCTTCCGCGGATACGGGTTGCACGGCCAGTATTCCCGGCTCGGCATACCGGGTCGATACGTTCCGACGAGCCACTCCCGGAACCGTTCCGGTTCGTGGGCGACGCCTCGCTCCCTCAGCCACGCCTCGTAGCGATCCAGATGCCCGCGCATCACCAACCCATCCTTGATCGGCAGGAACAGGTAGCGAATCGAGAACTGCGATCGGGCCTCCTCGATCGTCCGTCCCGGCTCCAGAAGCTCGATGATCGCCGAGACGAGCCCCGTCCTCTCGGCGCCGAACTCGCAGTGGATCAGGACCGGCGTCTCGCAATGATCGAGCACTTCGAGCAAGGTCCGCGCCTGCTCGCGGGAGAGCCACTGGTCGGACGCCATCGGCAGGTCGATCAAGGTCGCCCCGGCCCCGGTCGCCGCCGCGACCTCGTCGCGATACCAGGCTTGCTCGGGGTTCGGCCCGCGGAGGTTCAGCACGGTCTTGACCGTGTGCTCGCGGATGACCCGACGGAGTCCGTCCGCATCGAGCTGCGCCGATCGGTAGAACCGGCCGGGCTCGACCGTGCCGAAGTTACCCGTGGACCGCCGGTAGGCGACCGGCAGGCCGGTCGCCAGCCCGATCAGCAGGAGGCTCACCGCCGCAATCCTCGCTGCCTTCCGAATCGGCACGCGCTTCCTCAAAGGTTTCCCCTCCGTCTTCGCCCGCATGTCGTTGGTGTTCCCGGGCTGCGAACTGTTCGATCAAGGCCCGGTCGTCGGCGTCGCGGACTGGGTCGGTCCAGGGCAATTCCGCCAGCTCGCGCCAGGCTGCCGCGGCCGTCCAGCCTTCATGCCGGATGCGATAGGCCGCATGCACGAGACCCGTCCGGTGATGTCCGCCGACGCAGTGGAAGAAGACCGGCTGTCGCGACGGGTCGGCCAGCAAGTCGGCGGCCTCGGCCATCTGCTCCAGCGTCGCGGTCGAGCCGCGCATTGGGATGAGGATCCAGTCCACCCCCGTGGCCCGGACCACTCGCTCTTGCATCACATACTTCGGATCATCGTGGTTGATGGCGGTCAAGGTGACGATGGTTCGGATGCCCTCCCGCTCGATGACCCTTCTCAACGGCCCCGGTCGCTGCCAGGCCCCCCGGATCACCTTGCCGGCCACGACGACGCGCACCTTCTTCGCGAACAGGTCGTCCCGGCGCCAAGCGACCAGACCGCCCGCCAGGACCATCACGCTCAGGCCGATCCTCAGGACGACGCGAGTCGTCAACACGCAAGCCTCCGCGCAGAGAGTTTCCCGGTCCCAACGGCCGCGGATTGTAGCCGCCGGGGGGGATCGGGCAACCCCAACCGAAACCCTCCGCGCCGGCACGGCGTTTTCCCGGGCAAGCCACCCGAGGCGCCCCGAGAATTGCAGGCGACGGACCCCAAGACGCGACCCAGCAACCCCCGGAGGGACGCACCCATGAGTCCGACCCAACGCCCCGACCGCGACGGCGTCTCCCGACGCGAATTCCTCAAGGCCGCCTCCGCCGGCGCGGCCGCCTCCGCCCTCGCCGCCGGCGCCAGCCCCGCCGACGTCGGCAACGCCAGGCTTCCCCAGAAGGATCTCGGCAAGACCGGCGTCCAGGTCCCCATCCTTGGCCTCGGCAGCGCGCCCGTCGGCGCTCGACCGCGCGACGAGGCCGTCGCCTTCCTCAACGAGTGCATCGACGCCGGCGTGACCTACCTCGACACCGCCCCCGAGTTCGCCGGCTACGGCAAGGCTCAGGAGCACCTCGGCCACGTCCTGAAAGACCGTCGCGACGAGGTCTTCGTCGTCACCAAGTGCTTCGAGCCCGACGGCGAGAAAGCCCTCCAGCTCCTCAAGAAGAACCTCAAGGAACTCCAGATCGAACGCGCCGACCTCGTCTATGCCCACAGCATCGGCGACGAGAAGATGAACCCTGACACGATCCACGCTCCCGATGGCGTCTGTGCCGCGCTCGACAAGGCCCGCCGTGATGGCCTCGTCCGCTTCGTCGGCGTCAGCGGCCACAATCGCCCCGCCTGGTTCCTCCAGGCCATCGAGCGCTGGCATCCCCAGGTGATGATGAACGCCGTCAGCCTGGTCGCCCGCCACATCTACAACTTCGAGAACACGGTCTGGCCCGTCGCCTCCGACCACGGCATCGGTCTGGCCGCCATGAAGGTCTTCGGTGGCGCCACGGGCCAGGGTCCCAAGGGCTCCCGCCTGCCCGACGACCTCAAGCGCGACGCCCTCCGCTATGCCCTCGGCCTGCCTGGCGTCTCCGTCGTCGTGGTCGGCATGCACGACTCCGCCGAGCTGAAGCAGAACCTCGGCTGGCTCCGCGAGTCCAAACCCCTCAGCGACGACGAACTCCACCACCTCGACGACCGCACCCGCCAGCTTGCCCAGCAGTGGGGCAACGTCTATGGGCCGGTCGCCTGATCCACGAACCCGTGGATGCGGTCCGATCTGGCCTGGTGGGACCGCCGCCCCCGGCGGGCGTCCGGTCGGGCCAGCCGGGGGGCGGCTCTCGCCCAGGAGTCGGGTCCACCTCGCCCGGAGGGAGAGGTGGGCCGCCCAGCGGACGGTTGGGAGTCCCGATCCTCGCCTCGTCGACGATTCCACGACCCGACGCGACCCCGGATTGTGTGCTATATTATTCCTTGTCTCCTGGACCGTCCGGGGCTGTCATCCCGGCTCGACTCCACGACTCCTCGGCAGGCGACGCGCCGACGTCACGCTGCGTCCCCAGCGCCGAACGAACTTCACAATGTAACGATTGTCCTGTCAAGTTTATTGCTGGATAAGAACTTGCGTCGTGGCCTGAGGTGCGTCGCCAGGCGTCCCCTCGGCGTCGCTTCACCGTCTTCGGAGCGTCGCCGTCGCGTCTCCTCGGCGTGACACAAGCGTCGTGTCGGCGTCGTCCAGGCCGGGAGTGTGGAACGAAATGCTCAGTATAGCTGATCTGGTGAGGACGACGGCGGATCGCGAGGCCGCGGCGGGCCCCTGACGATCGACCCTCTCCCATCGGCCATGCTCGATCTCATAAGATAGGATGGGCCCCGCTGGCGGGGCGGTCGCCTGTCTTCCAGCCAAGGAGTCCGCACCCATGCCCAGCGCCTCCCTCCGGTTTCCCGACGGCTTCGTCTGGGGCGTGGCCACCGCCTCCGCCCAGATCGAGGGGGCCGCGAGCGTGGATGGCAAGGGCGAATCGATCTGGGACCGCTTCGCCGCCACCCCCGGCAAGGTCAAGGGCGGGGACACCCCCGCCGTCGCCTGCGACCACTATCATCGCTACGAGGCGGACGCCGACCTCCTCCAGCAGTTCGGCGTGTCCCGCTACCGCCTCTCGGTCGCCTGGCCCCGCGTCGTGCCCGACGGCTCCGGGCCAGTCAACCCCCGCGGTCTCGACTTCTACGACCGCCTGATCGACGCCCTCCTCGCTCGCCACGTCACTCCCTGGGTCACACTCTTCCACTGGGACCTTCCCCAACCCCTCGAAGACCGCGGCGGCTGGCTCGACCGTCGCACGGTGGACGCCTTCCGCGCCTACGCCGAGGCGGTCGTTGGCCGGCTGGGCGACCGGATCAAGCACTGGTTCACGCTCAACGAGATCCCTTGCTTCATCGGTCACGGCTACGGAACCGGCATTTTCGCCCCCGGCCTCCAGGTCGAGCCGAAGCGGCTGAACCAGGGGTATCATCACGCCTTGCTCGCCCACGGCCACGCCGTCGAGGCGATCCGGGCGGGTTGTGGGCCGGAGGCGAGTCGTTGGCCTGGTCCACAACCACCTTCCCGCGCCGCCGATCCCGGTGGTCGAGTCCGAGGCCGACATCGCCGCCTGCCGGGTCTATTACGAGCAGACCAACCGCCAACTGATGGCTCCGCTCTTTCGAGGCTCACTATGACAAGGCTTTCCTCCGCGACGCCGGACCCGACGCCCCCGACGTCGCCCCCGGCGACCTCGACCTCATCGCTCGCCCGATCGACTTCCTCGGCCTGAACCTCTACTGGGGCGACTTCGTCCGCGCCGGCATCGACGGCCGACCCGAGGTCCTGCCGTTCCCGGAGCAGTACCCCACCGGCGACATGACCTGGCTGCACATCACCCCCCAGGTGATTTACTGGGCCGTCCGCCTCGCCCGCGAGGTCTTCGGCGTCAAGAACTTCCTCATCACCGAGAACGGCGCCGCCTTCGAGGACAGGGTGACCGGCTCCGGCGAGGTCCTTGACCTCGACCGCCGCGAGTATCTCCGCCTCCACCTCCTCTCCCTGCACCGGGCGATCGCCGAAGGGTTCGACGTCCGCGGCTTCTTCGCCTGGTCCTTCCTCGACAACTTCGAATGGGCCGAGGGCTACTCCAAGCGTTTCGGCCTCGTCCGCGTCGATTACCCCACCCAGCGCCGCACCCCCAAGCTCAGCGCCCGCTGGTACTCCGAGGTCGTCCGCGCCAACCAGATCCTCTGACCCCGCTCTCTCACGCAGGGGAGGCTCCGCCCACCGATCTTCTTGCCCTGTCAGAAATTCGGTGGGCGGAGCCCACCCCGCGGCGGCCGAGCCGTCCGATCCAATCCTGCAGGCTACCGAGACCCTTAGGACCCGCTCTCGACCGTCCGTTACAATGAAATGTCAGAAATGTCATCCCCCCGCATCTGAGGGGAATCGTTCATGAGCACCCCGCCCGCCACGGCCCGAGACTCGCCGACCCAGCCGGGCGACCCGGTCGCCGCGCCGGCGGTCCGTGGTGCGGCGCGTCGGCGCTCGCCTGGTTGGTCGTGCTCGCCCTGACCGCGGCCGTCACCGCCTGGACGACCTCCCAGGCGCTCGACCGCTACCACCTCCTGCGCTCGGGCTGGTCGTGGGACCTGGCCTATTACAACCAGTGGTTCTGGGCTCTCACGCAGGGCGACGGCCTCCTGTCCGTCCGGCCATTGGCGTCGTTTGCCGAGGAAGGGCCGTCGGTCTGGAAGATGAACTACCTGGCCCCGGTTCGTTTCCTCATCGTCCCGATTTACCGCGCCTGGCCCGACCCGCGAACCTTGCTGATTGTCCAGAACGTCGTCTTCTGGTGGTGCCTGCCCGCGGCCTTCGGCCTGGTCCTCTCGGAGACCCGGTCCGTCGCAATGGGCTTCTCGGCCGTCGCTTTGGTTTTGCCGACCCCTTTGCTCTGGCCCCTGGCCGCCAACGACTTCCGCGAGCTGCAACTCGCCTTGCCCTTTGCCCTCTGGGCCTGGCACGGGGTCCGTTCCCGGTCGATCGTCCTGGCGGTCCTGGGCGTGGGTGGCCTGCTGGCGTGCCGGCAGGAGTTCGCCTTGCTGGTCGCCTCCCTGGCGATCCTGCCCTCGCGCGAGCCGGGTTCGATCGTGAGCCGCTACCGATGGACGCGGGCCTTGCTGGGCCTCGGCCTGGGCTGGTTCCTGCTCTATCTGGGCTATCTCGCCTGGATGGTCGGCCGCTACGCCCCGGAGCAATACCTGGCCGAGTTCGGCGGTCCCAAACCGCCGCTGGTGGAGATCTTGTGGACCACGCTCGGATTGCTCGTGCTGGGCATGGCGGCCTGGTCGTTCCTGATGGGCTTCGCGCCGAGGGCGGCCTTGCTGACCTTGCCCTGGATCTGGAGCCTGGCGTCGGGCCGCTGGGGGATGCCATTGATGGAGACGGTCTCCTGGCACCACGTCCGCTACGCCGCGCCGATGACCGCCGTGATGCTCGCCGCCGGCCTGATGGGTTACAGTCAGCTCGCGACGGTCGCCGGCCGCTTCCGCCGCGGCGGCTGGATCGTGGCGGGCGTCTGGTTGCTGGCCCTGCTCGGCAACCTCGCCGCTTGCCGGGAGGTCCAGGCCCGCTTCGCCCGCGTCCCGACTCCCATCTCCCGCTCCGAGGCCGCCGACCTCTGGACCTGGTTCCGCCGCGTCGGACCCGACGAGGGCGTGCTTGCCCACTACGAAGTCACCGCCCCCCTCTCCTCCCGCCGCCTCCTTTACAGCTACGTCCTCGACGCGAACCGCCCCAAGGGCTATCCCTACGACCTCCCCGACTCGATCCGCTGGGTCTTCGTGAAGCAAAATGACATTCTCTCGCAACTCCTGAAAGAGCAAGGATTTGAGGAGGTCCATCGCGGTTCTCACATCCGGGTTTTTCACCGTTGATCGCGTGATCCGAGATTTTTTCTGAATACGCGCGAACTCGGGACGTCGTTATCTTGTCCAAGAGACACGCGGGTCGCCGACCCTCGTAAGGTCGTTGTCCCGCGCCTGCCGGGCGTGTTGCCCGGCTTTTTGACGAACGAGCGAAGGGAGCGTGTCGCCCGACGCCCTCCCTGGGTCATCGTTGGAGTTGGGGATGTCGTAACGTCCACCCACCCTGGCGAGGCCGGCCCGATTTCCGTGACGGGTCGGCACCCACGCCGTCCTTTCTCATCCATCCCGCCTTCTTTCGTGGCGGACGTGAGGGTCAGAACGATGTTGAACCGCACGAACCGGACGCTGTCGGCCAATTTTCTTGGGCTGAACCTCGGCACGCGGTCGTTCGCCGTCGCCAATGCGTCGGTGCTCAACAGCGGTTCCCAGACCCTGCGCCTCCGCCACGACCATCCTGATCGTTGCGTCGATCCAATCTTGCGCGCCGGGGCGATGCGGCGAATCGAACCCATGCCGATTCCGGGCTCGATTCGACCGATTTCCCCCGGCTCACTCCCCGCCTCGTGGTGCTCCGCCAGGAGTGCCGAGGCGCGGGCGAAGGTTGAGGTCGTCGCCGAGGCGCCGCCGAGAGTCGGAGCCGTGGTCGCGGTCGTACCCGCGACAACCGGCACCGGCTCCACCGGCCAGGCGCGAGGTCGCTGGCAGCCACAACCGCAACCGCCCGCCTTCCCGAAACCCGGTCCCGCCCCGCGCAGGCTGAAGCGCGGGACGGCCGGATATCCGGGGGGGTATCGCGGGGCCTGTTCCGCCATGACGACCTCCGCCGTTGCCCCGGCCTTCGACCGCAACACCTTCGTCCCCGTCGCCTGCTTACGGGCGACCGGGGGGTGAGAGCCGACCCCAAACGCACAGCTTTGAGCGTCCGGCAGGCCGGCTGAGGAAACGGATCAGTGTTGATTGATTCCTGAGGGGATCAGCCACGCGACCCGCTCCCCGGCCCGTCCGACCGGACCCGAACCCTGGCTTTGGCGGTCGGTTCCGCGCGGATCACGCCTCGACCCGCGCCGGAACTTGGATCCGGCCCGAGCGTGCGCCGCGTCGAGCTGTCCACCGTCGGCCGCCCTGCCCGGCGACCGGCCCCGGCCCGTCCACTGACCCGCGGACGATTGCGTCCGAGCCGCGGGGGGACGGTGTCCCGGAGGCCCCACGTCCCGAGGGCTCTGGCCGTGACCGCTCCCCGACGCCGCGACCGACGTCCGACCCGCTCGCCCTAACCAACCACCCAATGCGAGCCAACCGGACCGGGCGTGTACCCCTGAGGATGGGGGATGGACCCGTGATGGCGACCTTCCGCGAGTTCCCGACCCGCACGACCCCGACGACGGCCGAGGCCCGCTGGAACCAGACCGGCGATCTGGTCCTCCGCGCCCAGGCCGGCGACCGCGACGCCTTCGGCACCCTGATCGAGCAGTTCCAGCAGACCGTCTACGCGATCTGCCTGGGCCGGCTCGGCCACCCGAGCGAGGCCGCCGAGCTGACGCAGGAGGTCTTCCTCCACGTCATGAAGCGGCTCGGCCAGCTCCGCGAGCCCGAGCGGTTCGCCGGCTGGCTCCGCCAGGTCGCCGTTCGGATGTCGATCAACCGCGCCACCCGCCGCGTGCCGCCTCCTTCGGTCGAGGACGAGGTCCTCGAAGGGGCCGGCGGCCGTCGCGAGGAGCCGCTCGACGAGCTGATCGCCCGCGAGCGGGCCGCCCGGCTCTGGGACGGTCTCGGCCGCCTCAAGCCGATGGATCGCGAGGCGCTCGTCGCCTTCTACATCCACGGCCTCTCACTCGCCCAGATCGCCGAGCAGCTCGATGTCCCGATCGGCACCATCAAGCGTCGCCTGCACACCGCCCGCAAGCGCCTGAAGGACCTCCTCCAGGCCGACGTGGCCGACGCCGACGAGTGGACCGACACCCCCGCCGACGAGGATGAGGAGTCGCTCGCCCTCGCGGGTGCCCTCTGAGCCGGCGGCATGATGACCGAGGATCGAGGTACGACTCGGGAGAACCCCGATCCCCTCGGTCATCGGTCATCCTTCATTTGTGATCGAGGATCTCCCTCTCCCGACTCCGCTCGTACTCCGACCGCTCCTTCAGGTACGCCCACGCCTGGCTCCGCAACCGCCAGTCGTCCCACCAGGCGAAGGCCGCGATCGGCACGAGGAGGACCGCCACGACGATCGCCCCCGTCCCAGGCGCGCCGAAGGCGGTGAAGAGAGCCAGGAACAGCAGGCCCATCCCCAGGGGAAAGAGCGTCAGACCCCAGGTTACCCGTCGGTAGCGGGCCAGTTGCTCCTCGATCGGCTCGGCGTCGAGCATCAGTCGCTTGAGCCGGCGTTGCCAGTAGGCCCGGCGCGAGGCCCAGGTGTCGTCGCGGTTCGGCGTGGACATGGAGTGTCAAGGGTCCGGGGGAACGGGTCCAGTCGGTCAGTCGAACAGGGTCGTTCTCGGTCGTTCCGGCGGTGTCGGGTCGGGTTGGCCGAGCAGACGTCGTAGCTCGCGGACGGTCTCCGGGGCGAAGCCCGCATAGTGATTGTTGGCGAAGACCAGGACGGGGACTCGTCGGGCCAGGTCCTTGATCACGACGGCCGTCTCGACCAGGTCGCTGGAGCGGTCGATGACGACCTGGTTCCACGTCTGCGTGATCTTCTCGATCGCCTCGCGGTCGCCCAGCAGACGCACGAACGCCAGCGGTCCTGTCACCGGGTCGTACTGCTCGACGATCTTCGACGGGTGCGGCATCCACTTCTGCTCGGTCAGGGTGAACGCTGTGTCGTGCGAACGGAGCAAGGCCAGCAATTCCTCGCCCACCCAGCGTGGGTTACGGATCTCGACCGCCAGCGGAACCTGGCCGTGCGGCCAGGCGTCGAGGAAGGGGTCGAGCACCTGGAGAAACTCGTCGAGCGACCCGAAGGCCCCCTTGTTGAAGTAGCCCATCTGGAGCAGAGCGCAGGCGATCTTCTCGCCCAGCGGCAGGATCGAGGAGACGAAGCCTTCGACTTCTTCCTGGCAATCGCGGAGCTGCTTCTCGTGGGTGATGACGCGGGGGACCTTCAAGGCGAATCGGAAGTCGTCGGGCGTCCGGTCACGCCAGCCGCGGACCATCCGGGGCGTCGGGGCGCGGTAGAAGGTGCTATCGACCTCGACGATCGGGAAGCGGTCGGCGTAGTATTCCAGGTATTCGCCCGCGGCCATCCCCGGGGGGTAGAAGGGGCCTTCCCACTCGGGATAGCTCCAGCCGCTACAACCGATCAGGAGGGAATGACGCGACTCGCTCATGTCCCCATTCTAGGCATGTCCGACCCCGTCGTAAACGCGACGCCTCCGACGACCCCGGAAGCGGTCCAGTCGGCACCGGCGAGGAACCGATGAGAGCCAATGGCTCTCGGCTCAAGGACCGGGAACCCGGGACACGGAGAGACCCCGATGCCGAGCAGGATGCCCCGCCGCGCGGCCCTGAGCGGCCTGTTGATGTTGTCGTGCTGGCTCGTGCTGCCGACCCCGATGCTGGCCGGCGAGCACGCCGCACCGAGGGTGCCGATCGTCATCTCGTCGATCCGCCCCCGGCCTGGACTCGACTTCTGGATCGTCGAAACCGAGGACTGCCCGCAGGTGATGGGCAGCAACCCCTGGCCTTGCTTGAATTTCCACCATCTCGACCCCGACGGCCTTCGCCAGCGTGACGACGGGTCCCGGTTCCTCGCCGCGGCCACGACCGGTCGACCGGTCGTGGTCATCCTCCACGGCAACCGCTACGACTTCCGCGACGCCGCCGATGAGGGCTTCGCCGTCGCCGATGCCCTCGACCGCCAGCACGCCCTGCCGGACGACGCGATCGTCGTCTCGTTCCACTGGCCGAGCGACCAGGTCTTTCGCGGGATCGTTCGCGACCTCAACGAGAAGGGTCGTCGCGCCATGGTCGCTGGCTACCACCTGGCGCGGTTTCTCTCGGTCTTCCCGCCGGGCAGCCGGGTCTGCCTGATCGGACACAGTCACGGCGGCAAGGCGATCACCGCCGCGCTCCACCTGCTCGGCGGCGGCCGCGTCTCCAGCCTGGCCGGCGACCCGCCCGTCGCCTTGCCCACGCCCCCACCGCCGCTACGACTCCGGGCTGTCCTCATCGCCTGCGCCAGCGATCACGACTGGCTTAACCCCGGCGAACGTCTCGACGACGCCTTGCCGGTCTGCGAAGCCTTGCTGAACCTGCACAACCGGGGTGACCGTGCGCTCCTGCTCTACCCCCTCGGCGGTCGCGGCGACGGCCACAAGGCGCTCGGTCGTGTCGGCCTGAAGCGTCGCGACCTCCTCCGCCTCGGCCCGCTGGCCCGCCGCGTCGAGCAGCATGACCTCCGCCCGATGCTCAGCCACTCCCACATCTTCGCCGAGGCGTTCACCCACCCCCGCGTCGCCGCCTGGGTGACTCCCTATACCTGGGCCGGTGCCCGTTGAACCGGGATGGGCCGCGCTCAGGGAGGGCCTGACCGCTCGGGATCGTCTTCATCCTCGAGCGGCGTGCGCCGCTCCGCGATCGTCCGATACCAGTCGGCCTGGACCGGCTCCAGGTCGTTGCCCAGCACCTCATGGACGGCGTCGAGCACCCGCCCCGACCGATCGCCGAGGCCCGACGACGGGAGCCGAAGCCGGTCGAGCAACGCCACGAAGTCGGCCGGTCGGGAGCGGAGCAGGTAGGCGACGAAGCCCCAGGCTTGCGCGTACGGGTCGCGGCGGTAACCCCGTTCCAGCCCCGCGTCGCGCAGCAAGGGCACGAGACGGGGCGGGGGATGGAGCGCTCGCCAGTCGTTGAGCCGGATCGTCGGCGGGGTCCCGAGCCCGGCCCACTGACCGCCGCGGAAGGCTTCGAACTGCATCGCCAGCCCTTCGTGGAGCCAGATCGGGAAGGCTTCCTGACGCGGTGCCAGCCGCGAGGAGGCGACGAGCTGGTGGACCATCTCATGAGCCGCGATGCAACGGTCGAGCCGGTAGCGCGATTGCTCGATCAGGAGTTGTTGCCGGTCCACCTCACGACGGAGTCGCCCCAGCGTCGCCCTGGCCCCGGCCCGGTCGAGCGTCCTGGCCGGCTCGCCGCGGATCGCCAGCCGGAACCGGGCTCCGCGCGGTAACCGTTCAAGCTGACGTTCGAACCCGTCCAGCTCGCGACGACGCGCCTCCAGGCCGTCCCGGACCCGGCGCTGTTCGTCGTCGCTCCGGGAGTCGTAGGCGACGACCAGATGCCGCGTCGGATGGTGATAACCCCGGGTCGTCAGAAACGCCTCGGCCCCCTCGGCACGGAGGAAGGCCAGGTAATCCGCCCTGGTCGCGAACCAGGCCGAGACCAGCTTCTGCGACGGCGCCGGCAATTCGATCCCCAGGCCCGCGAATTCGAGATAGAAGGCCGTCGCGATCTGTTCGAGCAAGGCGACACGCTGCTTCGCCTCATCGTCTTCATGCTGATGAAAGAGGACGACGTGCTCACCCTTCGCGATCTTGAAGCGACCCGGCAGAGCCCTCGCGATCGCCTCCAGGTCTGGCTCGGGGCAGGGGGCGTCGAGCCGGTCGATCGCGGCGACCATGCGGGCGGTCGGCTGTTGTGATGCGTCAGCCTCGTGCGCCGATCGGAGCATCGCGGCGGCCGGATCGACGAGCCCGTTGTCGAGCGCCCACCGGGCGGCCTGGTAACGCTCCGCGACCCCTCCGGCCCTCGCCCGCTCGGCCCGCTCGGACCATTCCCGATCAGGCCAGTGGCCGGGGACGATCTTGCGGAAGTCGCTCCGATCGAAGGTGTAAGTCCCCTCGGGAGCCTCGACGCGGACGGCGTCTCCCTCGATCGTCGCGGGCAGTTGCACCGCGCCGCCAGCGGCGAAGTAGAGCAACTCGCCCCGCGCGGGGAGGTCCGTCGCAACGATACCGATCAGGCCGATCGTGACCCACCACTGCCGGCAATCCCTCATTCCGGGCACCCCTCGGTCCGCATCGCTCTCGGGAGGATGGCGTTCATCCGACGGCTTTCCGCCCCGCAGCACTCCATACCCCAGCCCCCGATTCCCGGAAAGTCCAACCGACTCGATCAGACCGGCCGCGACGGCACCCGCGTCCACGACCGCTTCCAGCGTAAGAACGGTCGCTCGATGGCGTAATACGACAGGCCGGCCGTGCCGATCGTGAGCGCCAGGCAGCCGGCGGTCGTGAGGATCTCCTTGTTGGGGAACCACCCCAGCGCATCGGCGATCTTCCGTCCAAGCCAGAGCGTGATCTCATGGTACATGTAGAGTCCGTAGCTGACCCGCCCCAGCCAGACGAACCAGCGGTGCGATAGCAGCCGCGACGGCCAACCGTGCCGCACCACGATCACAGCCACGATCCCCGCGCCGACGAGCCAGAGGCCGACGAAACCCCACGTCCTCTCGGCCACCGTCCCATGCGCCAGGTCGCGCCGGGTCATCACCCAGCCCGCCCCGATCCAGACCGGCCACTGGAGCCAGCCCGTCCACCGCGCCGCCGGATCGCCGGGCGGGAATCGGTGCAAGATCAGCGCGAGTAGCACGCCGCTGAGCAACGTATCAAGCTGCGTGATCGTACCGTACTGGAACAGCAAGACATTCACGTTCGCCCGCGCCATCAGGTATCGACCCAGAATCGACGCCCCCATCAAGGTCACGACGACCGCCGTCCGCCCCCGCGACGGCACCCAGGCAATCAGGATCGGGCAGAGCAGATAGAATTGCTCCTCGACGCAGACGCTCCACAGGACGCTCAATGCATCCGTCCAGACCGGCCCGATCAGGCCCATCGACCAGTTGCCCAGGAAGAGCAGGAACGCGGGCAGATGCTGTCCAAGTTGCCGCTGCTGGTAGGACTCGTGCAGCAAGGACCCGTCCACCCAGGCCAATACGAAGAAGCCGAGGAAGACGATCCAGTAATACAACGGCCAGATCCGCAAGATCCGCCGCACCCAGAACGCTCTCAAATCGATCCGCCCGAAGCGGTCTTCCTCGCGCAAGAGCAGCGTCGCGATGAGAAAGCCGCTGAGGATGAAGAACAACTGGACCCCGACCCAGCCATTGGCGCGGATCGTGTAGCCCCAGTCGGCCTTCGACCCCGATCCGCCACCGCCGAGCCCGCGGACCAACCCGTTCACCCAGCCGCTGAACTCGGGGATGCCACCGTGGAAGAGGTAGACGAGGAAGAAGGCAATGAAGCGCAGGCCGTCGAGCTGCGGGAAGTAGATCCGCTCCGGGCCGGGATCTACCTGGGCCGGCACGGGCGGGGCCATGGGTTCGGAGCCTCTCGCCAGGGCGCCAAGGCCGCAAAGGCAAACGAAGAGGATGATGATGAAGAAAGGCATCGCTCCTCGAAATCCCGGGGTCGCTTCTCTGGGTCTTGCCTGGGTGTTCCTGGCGCCGTTGCGAGAGACTCTCAATCCCGCTTCATCCAACCCCAGACCCGTTCCACCAGCTCCTCTGCGATCGCCCCGCCGGGGCCGAGCGTCTCGACCGGCGAGCCCGGTCGGACGAGGTGGATCGTGTGACGGCCCGCCCGCAGGAGTCGGAGGTCATTCGCGACCGTCACGTCCGCCCGGTTCACCACGCAGGCCACCTCGGCGGCCCGGATCAGCTCTGACGGCGAGGACCCGGAGAGGAGCTTGAAGCCGACGAGGAAGACCCCCGGCGCCCACTCCCGCACGGCGCGGATCACCTTGGGCGACCGCCGACAGCGAAGGAGCAGCTCGTTGCGGTCCGAGTCGAGCTTGCCGGCGACCGGCTCGGGCTCGAAGTCGGAGGCGGCCATGGCCAGGAAGGCGACGTCGATCGGTTGCGTCTTCAGGACCTCGCGGAGGGAGCGGGCGTAGTCGTCGATGGTGCCGGTCGGGAGGGTGACGAGGGTCAGGCGGTCGCGGACCTCCTCGTAGCGCCGTCGCAGCGCCGCGAGCCGCTCGAATTCGGCGGCCGGGTCGGGGGCGTCGAGGTCGAACCGGGCGAGTCGGGCGAACGGCCGGAGCGCGGCGGGCGTGTGGACGTGCCAGACGCGGGCACCGCGGGCCAGGCAAGCCTCGGTGATCGCGGCCGAGAACCGGCCGGTCGAGGCGTTGGCGATGTGGCGGACTTCATCGATCGGGGCGAGTGTCCCGCCGCCGGTCACGACCACGTTCATCGGCCCGCTGCTCCCTTGCACCCTTGCCCCATCCGCCCCGCGCCGCTAGTTTGGCGGATCGGAAACCCGACCCGCGACCGCGTCGAGCCGAGACCATGACGACCCCCGCCGCCCCATCCCCCGCGCCGCAGGATGCCCTCGCCCGCGAGCTGTTCGACGAGATCGCCCGCTGGCCGATCTTCGACCCCCACTCGCACATCAACCCGCACCGACCCGCGGCCCGCGACCTCGACGAGGTCCTCGGCTACCACTACTATACCGAGCTGGCCCACTCCGCGGGGATGCCCGCCGAGCTGGTCGGACCCGACGTGCCCCGCAAGACCCGCATCCAGCACCTCGCCCGCTTCCTCGACCGGCTCGACAACACCGTCCAGTATTCCTGGCTCGTCGAGATCGCCCGCACCTTCCACGGCTTCGACAGCCCGCTCGATCCCAAGACCATCGACGACCTCGCCTCCCGTGCCGACCACGAACGCGACGGCCTCGCCTGGGACCAGGAAGTCTGGAAGCGGACGAACCTCGAAGCCGTCTTCCTCACCAACGAGTTCGACGACCCGCTCGAAGGCTGGGACACCGTCGAAGTACGTCCCCTGCCTGCGGACCGACGACCTGGTGCTCAAGCTGCACGAGCCGTCCACCGTCGAGCGCTTGAAGCGGGCGACGAACGTGGACGTGCAGGACGAGAAGTCCCTCCGGCTGGCGATCGGGGCGTTGTTCGCCCACTTCGTCAACCGCGGCGCCCGCGCCTGCGCCATCAGCCTGCCGCCCGACTTCGCCCCCCGCCCCGGCGCTCCGAAGCGCGCCGTCACGCCGATCCGACGCGCCTTGCACGGCCTGGAACTCCGGCCCGACGAGCATCAGGAGATCCGCCGGACCGTCTTCTGGACCCTCGCCGAGTTCTGCGACGAGTTCCAGCTGCCCTTCGACCTGATGATCGGCCCGGTCCGCAACGTCTATCCCGGCGGCGTCGCCGGGGGCCGCGACCTTTTCGACCGTCGCGTCAGCCTCTACGAATATCGCGACCTGTTCAACCACTTCTCGGGCGTGACCTTCCCCGTCTCCACCCTCTCGCCCGACGCCGCGCCCGAGCTGGTGGCCTACGCCTGGATCTTCCCGAACGTCGTGCCGATGGGCCACTGGTGGTACGCCAACCTCCCCGCCTTCATCGCCGCCGACCTCCGCGCCCGGCTCCAGGCCGTGCCGAAGGTCAAGCAGGTGGGCTACTATTCGGACGCCTACAAGCTCGAATTCGTCCTGCCCAAGTTCAACATGTACCGCCGCGTCCTCGCCGAGACCCTCGCCGACGACGCCGTTCGCGGCCGGGGCTGGACCGTCGATCGGGCCCTGGAACTCGCCCGCCTCGTCCTCCTCGACAACCCCCGCCGCCTCTTTGCCCGCAACGAGGCCGACCGCGACGAACCCGTGCGCGTCCGGCCCGAGAAGGCCGGCTGAGGGGCCATGGCCGGTGGCTTCATGGTCGATGGTCGAAGGGGCCGTCGGTGTCCCCTGATTTTCCATCACCCATCGATCATCGACACACCTCCAGCGCGAAGAACATCTTGATTCGCGGGCAAGGCGTCGTCCGCTCGTACATCACGCCAAGATACACGCCAGCCCCGACCTGGCGGATCTCGTCGCGATACTTCGCATAAAGATGCGATGTGTCCTGATAATCGAGCACCAGCGCCGGACCGCCGTCCATCCAGCTCGGGCCGTAGTCGACACGGGCGCGGATGATCTTCACGCCAAAGAAGCGGTTCGTCACGGTCGCATCGCCGCCGAAGACCTTGCCCTGCCAGACGAGCCCCGCGGCCCGCGAGAGGGTCGGCGCCAGTCGCGTCCCCGGCCGGACCAGCGCCTGGCCGCGAACCCGGCCGGTCGGGATCGGCGCCGGCGGCGCGGCGCGGTAGAGCGCCGAGAGTTGCTCGGGCGTCATCCGGACGAGCTGATCGGCCGACGCGATCCCCTGGCCCCGCGCGGTCGGGGCGAGGGTCCCGAGGAATCCGAGGGCGACGAGGATCAGACCGGTGACGGCATGCAGGAGGCTGCGCATCGGAGGCGTTCTCCCGGTTGATAGGAGTGTCCCGGCGGGCAATCGGACGGGAGCCGACCGGTCACCCCGCGGTTCTCCTGCTGGCATCGGTCGCTCGTGACCGGTCGGCTTGAGCCAGGGAGCGGCCCAGGCTGCTTGACCGTGGGCGATTCGCGGGGAAAGATTGGTGGAAAGGGGGGTGTTCTCCGTATCACCAACGAACCGCCAAGGCCCGCTCCTCCCTGCCACTCGCGACGGGTCCGGTCGGCGTCCTCCGAGGAATGGCCACCATGTCAAGCCTTCTCCACCTCTCGCGTTCCCTCCCCACTGCGCTCGGGCTGAGCCTGAGCCTTGGCCTGGTGGGCGTTGCATTCGATCCCGAGCCGGCTCGGGCCCAGACCAGCCCCCGGGAGACCAGTCCCTCGACCGGCAGCGGCGAGGGCACCGGCACCGGCACCGGCCTCGAACCAGGTACGTCGTCCAGCCCGAGCCGGACCTCGACGCTCGACCCGCTCCGTCCCGGCGTGCCGTCGGGCGCGACCGGGATGCCCAGCCCCCCCAGAGGCGGTCAGCAGCGCGTCTTCCCGCCACCCCGACCTCCGTTCATCCCCATGGAAGAGGACCCGCGAGTCTCGGGCGACCGCGCCCCAGGTGTCCGCGACCCCGCCGCACTCGGCGAGTTGCCCACCCTCCCCACCGATACGACCCTCGGCCAGCCCATGCCCTCCGGGCTCGAATCCTACGGCATCCGTCACGCCGATCCCGCAAAGCTGCGGGCCATCCGCGAGGAGTTGATCCCCGACGCCCGCGCCATCGCCGACCCGGCCGACCGCTGCCTCGCCTTCGACCGCGTCGCCCGCTCGAAGATCCTCTATGACGAGTGGGATGATGCCTTCGTCGCGATCACCGAGGGCGGCCGGGCCGCCGTGCTGATCCAGGACGAGACGCTCCGCGACGCCCGTTTGCTCGCCCTCGCCAGCACCTCGATCATCCTGGCCGAGGAACTTTCCCGCGAGGCGACCGTCGAGGACTACTACTCCGAGACGCTCGAAAATCGCCCCGGCCGTTCGATCCAGGGTCGGCTCGAACTTCTGGAACGGGCACGCCGCGTGATGGCTCACGCTGGCGATATCGTGGCGCAGATCCGCAACACCAACTTCGAGAGCTTCACCCTCGCCCAGCTTGCCGAGAATCAGGCCCTCAACAGCCAGGCCGTCGCCCGCTATGCCGAGAAGGTTCGGCTGTCCTCGGACGGCTCCGACGAGGGGACCCGGCAATTGCTCAGCAAGGCCGACGCCCTGCTCGCCGAGGCCGAGACACTCGCCTGGCGGTGCACCTTGCCGATCTGGCGCGACCAGTCGCTCGCCCGCGTGGTGGCCTCGGCGTCGGCGTCGGGCCAGTTCGACCGCGGCTTGCGGATCGCCCGACGCATCCCCAGGCAGGAGGCCAGGGCCGATGCCCTCGTTCGCCTCGCCGAGTCCATGGCCCGCGCCGAGGCCAACGATCGGGCGACGAGGACCTACGAGGAGGCCGCCGCCGCCGTCGCCTCGATCCCGCTCCAGGACCCCCGCGCCATGCTCGCGGCCGTGCTCCTCGACAGCCTCCTTGCCGTCGGCCGCTTCGACGACGCCCGAACCGTCGCCTCACTGATCCTCGATCCCCGCTTCCGCCCCCGCGCCCTCGGTGCCGTCGCCCGCGCGATGGGCGAGCGCGGCCTGGCCGACTCGGCGCTCGCCTGGATCGACCGCGAGATCGAGCCGGACCTGCGCGACCGGATGCGTCGCGAGGTCAGCGAAGGTCTCGGCCTCTACCTCCAGAAGAACCGTCCCAACCCCCAGAATATCCGCCTCGGACCCGTCGGCAACGGCGACGCGTTCGAGAGCATGCTGGCCCCCGGCCGCCAACCCTGAGTTCGCTCTGCCGGAGGGCGTGGGCTTGCCGCACGCCCTCCGGGATGACCGCGGTCTGACTTCCATCAGGACGCCGTGAAGAACGCATCATAGCGCTGCTTGGCGGCACGGATGCCCATGTGGACGGCGTGGATGTCGATGCCGAGTACGAACATCCGGCAGCCCCAGCCGCGCATCCGCTCGGCGTACTCCGCACCCCGGGGGACGATCCCCCAGGGCTTGCCCGCCTCGGCACAGGCGCGGGCGATCCCCTCGATCGTCTCCAGGCAGCGCGGGTTCTCGAAGTCGCCGGGCACGCCGAGCACCTGGCTGATGTCGGCCGGGCCGACGAACAGCAGATCCACGTCCGGAATCCGCGCGATCTCGGCCGCCGCGGCGATGGCGCCGGCCGTCTCGATCTGGATGCCGACGAACGTCTCGGCGTTCGACCGGCCCACGTAATCGGCCAGCGGCGTCAGGCCGAACCGGCCGTCGCGGTTGCCCCCGTTGAGCCCCCGCTCGCCGCGAGGCCAGAACTTCGCCCAGCGCACCGCCTGCTCGGCCTCGGCCGCCGAGCGGATCATGCTCACCATCACGCCCCCCGCGCCGGCTTCCAGCGGTCGCATGATCGAGGCGTAATCCGTGGCCGGCAGGCGGACGAAGTGGTCCATGCCATAGGCCTTCGCCGCCATCGTGGCCCACTCGATCTCCTTCATCGTCAGGCCGGCGTGCTCCTGATCGATCCAGAGCGCGTCAAATCCGCCGTGCTCGCCAACGATCTCGATGAGCTTCGGGGTGAGCAACTGGCCCACGCCGAAGAGTCGCACGACCTGGCCGCTGGCCAGGAGTTCCTTGATCCGGGGCATCGCCGTGGTCCTCGTTGCGCTTCGGTCAAATCTGCCGGGAGTCGCGATTGTACGGCCCTGGGCGACCCGCCGCGAGTCGAAACGACTGGACCCGGGCCTTCCCAGTTGCGACATTACACAAACCGGCGCGGTCGTTCTGACCGGCCTCCCCCATCGAACCCGCACCCTCCTTGGCCGTCAATCCCGGGGAACGATGAACCCTCCCTCGATCCGGCTGGCCTTCGGCGCCGTCTTCTGGCGGATCTTCCTGATCCTCACCGTTCTGGTCGAGTTCCGGAGCTGGCGGATCATCCGCCAGATGCTCCCCGGACGCTGGAGGCACCGGCGGCTGGCGGCCTGGCTCTTTCTCACGCCGGGCCTGCTCTTCCGCGCCTTTGCCATCGCCGCGATCGTGACGATCCTGCTCGACCAGCTCGTCCGCCTGCTGGCCTGGCCGATCGCCGCCCGCTGGTACTTCCCGGCCGGGGCCGGGTCGGAGCAGACCCCCCTGGGTTTCCACCTCGACGCCAGCGAGCAGATCGTGGCCGAGGCCCCCGCCCGACGACGCGCCGGCGGCGGTTGGCGGCCGGGGACGCTCGTCCTGACCACCCGCACCCTCTGGTTCTTCCCCGTCGCCTGGGACCTCGAACCCTGGTCCTTGCCGCTCGACCACCTCGGCGCGATCCGCTCGATCCCCTATCGCCCCCTCTTTGGAACCTTCGTCCGCGGCGTCCCCGACCGCCTGGTCGTCCGCCACGACTCCGGCGAGGAAACCGCCTTCGCCGTGGCTGATCCCCGCGTGGTCCGGGATTGGTTCGACCGGCCCGACCTGGCACAATACCTCCATTCCCGGTCGGCCGAACTGGAATCATCCCTGCGCGAGTCGCACGATGTCTGAACGCCATCGCGTGCTGATCACCGACTTCCTCATCGAGACCACCGTCGAAGGCCCCGTCCTGGCCGGCGCAGCCCGCGTCGAGACCGCCGGCGCCCACGGCGAGGCCGACCTGGCCGACCGCGTCGCCGGGGCCGACGTGATGATCGTTTATCACGACATCCCGATGATGACCGACGCCACCTTCGCCCGTGCCGATCGCTGCGTCGGGGTCATCCGCGCCGGGGTCGGTTACAACAATATCGACCTCGAAGCCGCCTCCGCCCGCGGCATCGTCGTCTGCCACGTGCCCGACTACGGCTCCGAGGAGGTCGCCGACCACGCGATCATGATGCTCCTGGCCGTCGCCCGGCAGCTCGTCCCATCCCACCAGTCGATCCGCGGCGGCGGCTGGGATTTCCAGGTCACGACCGCGACGCCCCGGCTCCGCGGCAAGACGCTCGGGATCGTCGGCTGCGGCCGGATCGGCACCGCCACCGCCTTGCGGGCCAAGGCGTTCGGGCTCGACGTCGTGTTCTACGACCCCTACGTCCCCCCCGGCTACGACAAGGCGCTCGGCCTGCGCCGCGTCGATCGCCTGGACGACCTGCTGGAGCAGAGCCACTTCGTCAGCCTCCACTGCTACCTCGACTCCGGCTCCTTCCACCTGATCGACAGGGCCGCCCTCGCCCGGATGCGACCCGGCAGCATCCTGATCAACACCGCCCGCGGCCCCGTCGTCGATCAGGAAGCCCTGCTCGAAGCCCTCGACTCCGGCCACCTCCTCGGCGCCGGTCTCGACGTCGTCGAGCGCGAGCCGCTCGATGACGACCGCCTCCGCCACCATCCCCGCGTGATCCTCACCCCGCACTCCGCCTTCTACAGTATCGAAGGCTTCTACGAGCTTCGCCGCAAGGCCGCCGAGGAGGCCCGCCGCCTCGTCCTCGGCCAGCCGCCGCGCTGCCCGGTCAACCTCGCCCGGATTAAGCAACGCCGGACCATCTCTGATTGAAATAGGAGTGACGCAGTGGGCCCTTCGCCTGAGATTTGGCCGATGCCAAAAGGAGTAGGTCCGACTTCAGTCGGGCCAGAAATTCTTGGGCTCCTTGGAATTCCGGCCCGACTGAAGTCGGACCTACTCCTCGTAACTAATGCCAACTGCGTCACTCTTTTGAAATTGTGAATGGCGGCTTGCGGAATCCAGGAATTCCTTTTTTGGTGACTCCAAATCGCGTCCCAACGTGAGCCCGTTGGTTTGTGATGCCTGCCCGACCGGATGGCCACTGACGCGATCGTGTGCTATAATTAACGTTGGCTCTCTGGCAATCCGGTTGTGATCCTGACCCGCCCGACTGGCTGGCTCGGCGGTTCGGCGCCGCGACGATGCGGCGCTTCGCAGGCGCCGAACGAACTTCAAAATGGGTAAAATGGCCAGCGTAATTTCTGGTGACCAAAGAACTTGTGAAAACGATTTCGGCGTGATTCATGGCGTCCCCTCGGCGTCCTCAAGCCATCCCACCGGCGTCCTCCGGGCGTCTCCGACGCGTCGCCCCGGCGTCTCCGCCGTGCCTCATTCGCCTGGATATAGTCAAAGAAAGCCTGTTGGCCCGCTCCCCTGCGAGACCGCAATCGGAGGCCTCTTCCCGTGAAACTCTTCCTCGACAGTGCCCAGGTTGACGAGATCCGCCACGCCCTCGAATTCTGGGACATCGACGGCCTGACCACCAACCCCCGTCACATCCGCGACTCCGGCAAGCCATTCCGACAGGTCATCGAGGAGATCGCCCGGCTCTTCGACGGGACCGACAAGCCCGTCAGCGTCGAGGTGGACCCGCGGCTCAACGACTGGGAGCAGATCGTCGAGCAAGGTCTGGAGTTGGCACGGATCTCGCCCAACTTCGTCATCAAGGTCGGCGCCGGCGAACCCGGATTCAAGGCCGTCCGCGAGCTGACGGGCCGCGGCGTGCGGACGAACGTCACGCTCGTCTTCAGCCCCGCCCAGGCCTGGCACGCCGCCCGCTCCGGCGCCACCTATGTCAGCCCCTTCCTCGCCTGGAAGGAAGCCCACGGCGAGGACACCACCCGGCTGATCCCCCAGGTGCTCGCCCTGCTCGCCGCCCACGACTACCCGACCCAGGTCATCGCCGCCGCGATCCGCAACGCCCGCCAGATCGGCGACGCCGCCGCCGCCGGTGCCCACTGCTGCACCACCATGTTCGCCGTCTGGCGCGACAGCTTCGGCAATCCCTTCACCGACCTCGGCAACCGCGTCTTCGCCGAGGCCTGGGCCGCCACGCCACAGTCGTGAGGCCTCGCGGCCATCGATCCGATCTGGGATCGTTGATTTCGGGCAACGCCGCCGTTCATGCATGCGCAGTTGCTTCAATCCAGCCTAGGATTCCTCTGAACGCCGCCCAGGGTGCCGGTTGACCGGGTCGCCATCGGAGGCGGTCTCGGTGCCTGCGGGGAACCCGGCGCGCTGGGCTCCGTTGGCTCGCGATTCGTGGGACTCGATCCAATCAAACAGTTTCCCATGCCCGCGTTGATTCTTGGCGACGCCGGGTTCATCGCCGACACCGTGGCCGCCGGAGCGCGTCCCGGAATCGGAGGGGCCTCGTAGAGTCGGGGGTTTCATCGCCGGTCCGCTCGTTTCGGGGCGGGTCGAATGTCCGGGTAAGGTTCGTGGAGAGTCCCGGCCAGACCGCGTTCGGGGCGGTGCTGGGCCGTAATCGAAACGTGTCGAGAATCGTTTTCCGGGAAGACCGTATGGAATCGATCAATCCAGGTTCCTGGCTACTCGCCGTGAAGGCCGCGAGCGAGGCGCGATCGTTGGCGGGCAGTGGCCCGACCTGGGAGGCCCTCGAACGCTATGTCGAGGCCCTCCAGGCCGCCGATCACCCTGATCGCCAGCGTCGGCTGATGCTCGACCTGATCCGCGACGCCACGGCCGCCGACGCCGCGTTCCTGTACTCGGCCGAGGGCGAGTTGCTCGACGTCAGCGGGTCGCGGGCACCGCAGCCGTCCGAATGCCGGCGGATCGCTCATGAGCTGCTGGAGGCCGAGGGGGAGCCCTCCGAGCCGCGGCTGTACCGGCCGACGCGGGCGGCGGCGGGTCCAATCGTGCGATTTCCCGGCGGGGTCGCGCTGTTCCGGCTCGGGCGGTCGGCCCCGGCCTGGGTTGTGGCCCTGGGCTGCGACGCCCAGCGCCCCCTCGGCGTCTCCGACCTCCGCCTGATCCAGCTCGCCGCCCGCCTGCTCTCCGAGCGGGTCCGCCAGGCCCGCGCCGACGGCCGCCTCCGGGACGCCTTCCTGAACCTCGTCCGCGGCCTCTCGACGGCCGTCGATGCCCGCGACCCCTTGACGCTCGGCCACAGCGAGCGCGTCGGCCGCATCGCCTCGATCCTGGCGAGGCGGCTCGGCCTGCCCGAGTCGCAGGCGAGCGACCTCTACGTCGCCGGACTCCTGCACGACGTCGGCAACATCAACGTCAGCGATGCGATCCTCTGCAAGGCTGGCCCTTTGACCGACGAGGAACGGGCGCAGAACGCCCGACACCCGATCCTCGGCGAGCGGATCATTGCCGGGGTCCGGCCTCTCGCCTACCTCCGGCCGGGCGTCCGCCACCACCACGAGCGCTTCGACGGCGCCGGCTACCCCGACGGCCTCGCGGGCGATGCCATTCCCACCATGGCCCGCATCCTCGCCGTCGCCGACGCCTGCGACGCCTTGCTCTCGCCCCGCCGCTACCGCGAGGCCCTCGAACCCCGACAGGTCGAGGCGGTGCTCGCCTCCGGGGCCGGTACCCAGTGGGACCCCCGCGTCATCGGCGCCTTTCTCGACGTCCGGAAGGAAGTCTTTCAGCTCGCCGACGGCCCCGCGCCGATCGAACCTGGGGCCACCGGAGTCTGATCGAGAATGATGAGGGTTCCCTCCGCATTTTTCCTCAAGCGTGACCCCGGCGTGATCCGAAGAACGATTCGAGCCGGCACTTTCCACACAATCGGCCCGGTCGTCCTTCGCTGCTGGAGTCCGCATGAAACGCAAACTCCTGCTGGCCTGCGGCTCGACGCTGCTGGCCTTGCTGGTGCTCGAGCTGGTCCTCCGCCAGTTCGCGCCCCCGGTCCAGCCGGGCGTGGCGACGGCCGATGCCCCGAACTCGTCCCGGTATGGCTGGGCCCTGCCGCCGCGGACCTGGATGAGCGTGGCCGACCCGGACACCGGCCGCCTGTCGTACTTCCGCACCAACTCCCGTGGCTGGAAGGATCGCGAGCACACGCTGGCCAAGCCCGCCGACACCTTCCGGATCGTCGTGCTCGGCGACTCGTACACCTATGGCGTCGTGCCGCTCGACCAGCAATACACGACCCGCCTCGAAGCCTTGCTCCATGAGCGCGGCTGGCCCGATTGCGAGGTCATCAGCCTGGGCGTCTCCGGCTGGGGCACCGACCAGGCGCTCGAAGCCCTCGTCTCCGAGGGTCTCGCCTACCAACCCGACCTGGTCCTCTACCAGTTCTGCAGCAACGACCTGCTGGAGAACCTCCACCCTGAGCCCGACCTGCCGCTGCCGACGCCCTTCCACCGGATCAAGCACTTTCGCTACGTGCTTCGCCCCGACGGCACGCTCGCGAAGGTCTCGATCCCCGTTAAGCCGCGCCACCTCTCGATCGGCCAGCGCCTCCGCCGTGCCTCGGGGCAGATCGCGATCGTGAATCTTCTCGACCGCGCCCTCCATGCCTCCCGGAAGCCGAAGACGAAAGCCCTCGACGGCGCCACCGCGTTGCGCTCCAACGCCATCGATCCCGCCTCGCCTTACTTCCTCTACGCCCAGGGCGACGAGCCCGCCGGCACCCGCCACGCCTGGGAGCTGCTCGATGCCCTGATCCGCCGGATGCGGGATGAGGCCCGACGCCAAGGCGCCGAGTTCGTCGTCTTCTCCGAGTCGGGCGACGCCGGTCGTCGTCGCTGGTTCCTCGACCAGGGGCTAATCCGCCCCGGTCCGGAGGGCGACGTCGTGCCCATAGGCGATTCCTCCGAACCGGTCGATCTGCAGCGCCCCTTGAAAGACCTCGCCCGCCTCTGCGAGGCCGCCGGCATTCCCTTGATCCGCCCGACGCGCTCCTACACCCGCTATCACCACGACTCCCACACCAACGCCGAGGGCAACGCCCGCATGGCCGCCGACATTGCCGACTTCCTCAACAAAGCGCCCCGACTCGCCGCGTCCTCCTCCCCAGCCGACGTGGCACGCTGAGCCCTCGATCGTTGCGTGCAATCGTCATGGCGTGTCATTTCGCCAACGATTCAGTCCACGCATGCTCCCTTGGCCTAGGGTTCCCATGAAGTCGCCCAGTCCCACGCGGGATGGGGCGCAGCCTTCGAATACCGCCCCGAAGGGAGCCAGACCACCATGTCCCCAAGCGTTATCGACACGCCCCAGTTCGCCACCCAACGCCTTGATGGTGCCATCAGCCTTGTTGAGAGACGTCAGAGCGTCCGCTATGACGCCGTCGCTTATCGAAGTTGGATCGGCTGGTGGGACGGTGACAACTTCGAGGTGGCGACGGCCATCCTCGCCAATATCAGCCGGGGTGGCGCGATGGTCAATACGATCTATCACCCGCCAGCCGGCTCGCGAATCTGGTTCTGCCTGCACGCCGACCCCTGGATTGGCTCGGTCTCGGCGACCGTCCTGGAAGCTTCTTCCTGCGGGATCGATCAGTGCCGCGTCCGCATCGCCTTCGACGAGCCTTGCCCGGACTCCGTCTTCGCGGCCGCCGTGCTTGGCCTCGAAGCCGCTTGAATGGTGCCTCTGCCGGAGGCGGACAAGGCCGCCCGTCACTCGGCGACGAGCGGCCTTGTGAGTGTCTCGGAGGCGGATCGCGACCGGCCTTCCTTACTTGATGAACAGCATCTCCTGGTAGGTCGGCAGCGGCCAGAGGTCGTCGGCGACGAGGGTTTCGAGCTTGTCGCCGGCGGCGCGGACGGCGTTCATGGCGGGGATGACCACGTCGCGGGCGTGCTTGGCGTGGTCGAGCGAGTCGCCGTCGGCGTGCTCTTCGAGCGACGTCTGGAGAGCTGGTCGAGCGCGACCTGCAGCTCCTCGATCGTCTCGGACAGCTCGCCGAGCAGGCTCGATCTGCGACTTCGGCACGCTGGCGCCGGCGGCCTTGAGCTGGGCGACCGAACCGGCGACCTCGGCCTGGTACCGCAGGGCCGCCGGCAGGATCAGGCGGCGGGCGATCTGCGAGGGTGAGGTTGCGCCTCGATGTTGATCGTCTTCTTGTAGCCTTCCAGGAAGATCTCGTAGCGGCGAGTGCAGCTCGCGCTCGCTGAAGACGCCGTACTTGCCGAACAGCGCGACCGACTTCGGCGCGATCAGGTCGGGCAGGCTGTCGACGGTGTGTCTTGCGGTTGGGCAGGCCGCGGCTCTCGGCCTCCTTGTGCCAGGCCTCGCTGTAGTTGTCGCCGTTGAAGATGACCGCCTTGCTCTCGGCGATGATCTTCTGGCAGCAGGGCCTGGATCTCGGCGTTGAGGTCCTTGCCGGTCTTGCCGGCCTTCTCCAGCTCGGTGGCGATGTCGTCGAGGCTCTCGGCGACGATCGTGTTGAGGACGACGTTGGGCCCGGCGATCGACTGGCTCGAGCCGACGGCGCGGAACTCGAACTTGTTGCCGGTGAAGGCGAACGGGCTGGTCCGGTTGCGGTCGCCGGCGTCGCGGGGCAGGGTCGGCAGGACGTCGACGCCGATCTGCATGGTGCCGCCGGTCTTGGTGCCCTTGGCGCCGCCCTTCTCGATCTGCTCGACGATGTCCTGGAGCATGTCGCCGAGGAAGATCGAGATGATCGCCGGCGGGGCCTCGTTGGCGCCGAGGCGATGGTCGTTGCCGGCGTGGGCGATCGCGACGCGGAGCAGGTCGGCGTGCCGGTAGACGGCCCGGATCACGGCGCAGAGGAAGACGAGGAACTGGGCGTTGTCGTGCGGGGTGTCGCCCGGCTTGAGCAGGTTGTTGCCCTCGTCGTCGGACATCGACCAGTTGAGGTGCTTGCCCGAGCCGTTGACGCCGGCGAACGGCTTCTCGTGCAGCAGGAGCTGGAGGCCGTAGCGGTCGGCGACGCGCTTCAGGGTCTCCATGACCAGCATGTTGTGGTCGGTGGCGACGTTGGCGTTCTCGAAGATCGGGGCGATCTCGTACTGGCTGGGCGCGACCTCGTTGTGCCGGGTCTTGACCGGCACGCCCAGCTTGTACAGCTCGGTCTCGGTCTCGAGCATGCAGGCCAGGACGCGCTCGGGGATGGCGCCGAAGTAGTGGTCCTCCATCTCCTGGCCCTTGGGCGGCCTGGCGCCGAAGAGGGTGCGGCCGGCGTTGATCAGGTCGGGGCGGGCGTAGTAGAAGTGCTTGTCGATCAGGAAGTATTCCTGCTCGGGGCCGCAGGTGGACGTGACCCGGCGTGGCCGTCGAGCCGAAGAGCTTGAGGATGCGGACGGCCTGCTTGCTGAGGGCCTCCATCGAGCGGAGCAGGGGGGTCTTCTTGTCGAGGGCCTCGCCGGTCCAGGAGCAGAAGGCGGTGGGGATGCAGAGGGTCGTGCCGTTGGGGTTTTCGAGGATGAAGGCGGGGCTGGTCGGGTCCCAGGCGGTGTAGCCGCGGGCCTCGAAGGTGGCGCGGATGCCGCCGGAGGGGAAGCTGGAGGCGTCGGGCTCGCCCCGGATCAGCTCCTTGCCGCTGAACTCGGCGATGGCCTTGCCGTCCTCGGTGGGGGCGAGGAAGCTGTCGTGCTTCTCGGCCGTCAGGCCGGTCATCGGCTGGAACCAGTGGGTGTAGTGGGTGGCCCCCTTCTCGATGGCCCAGTCCTTCATCGCCTTGGCGACGGCGTCGGCGACGTTCGGGTCGAGCGGCTCGCCCTTCTTGATGGTGGCGCGGAGGGCCTTGTAGACCTTCTCGGGGAGGCGTTCGCGCATCACGTCGTCGGAGAAGACGTTGATGCCGAAGAGCTCGCCGACGGGCGTGTCGCGGAAGTTGACGCGGGGTCCGCTGGGCTTCCAGGCGGTGATCGCCGCGATGGCGTTCTGGCGGGCATTGGTCTGAGACATGGCGTTCTGGCTCCATCAACGCAGGGATGCGCCGCGTGGATTTGGGGTGTGATCAACGCAGCCGGGACGCGCCGGGGCAACCGATCGTGGTCGTCCCGGGCCGTTCGCGGTGGGTGGACGCGCAACCTCGGCGACGGGGCCGGGGCGCACAGCGCCCCGCCGACGCGACGCGGTCCATTTCTCTGGAGACCAGACGCCCAACCTTTGAAGGGGGAGAGGACCTGAAGGGCCGGACGTCACGCGACCTGCGACGTCGAATCGGTCGTACCTGGTCGGACCTGGCAGGAGAGATGCTGGCCCCCCGGCGACCCGGCGTCACGTTCGCATGGGGCTGAATTATATCGCGACGCTCCCCTGATCGCCAGACCCTAGATGAAGGCGGTCGCTGCTGCGGGAAGTTCGGGCGGTCAGCGTGGTTGCGTCGTCTGTATGGATTCTCCGATCCTGAACATTTCGCCGGGTCGTCGCGAAGTAGGGAGGTCGTCCCGGACCGGGCGTGGCGGCCGGCAAGTCGCCCGGCGATGCGGCCGGGCCGGGACGTCCAATGAGGGACAAGGACGAGGCGGCAGGGTCGGCCCACGCGGTCTGCCTTGACCGTTGGGAAGAATCGCTATAAATTTTACCCTTTGCGAGACTTACAACCGTCCCGCGGGGGCGCGAAGGATGGCCATGCAGGAACTGCTCACCGACCTTTGGGATCGGACGACCAACGGCTTCTCGGCCGTCTCGGAGGTGATCTCCGAGGGCCTGGTCCGGGTCTTCGGCAACTCCAACGAGCGGCAGATCCGCCGGATGCGGCCGCAGGTCGAGGAGATCAATGCGCTCGAACCGGCCATGCAGGCCCTCTCGGACGAGGGGCTGAAGGCCAAGACCGCCGAGTTCCGCCAGCGCCTGGCCAACGGCGCCACGCTCGACGACCTGCTCGTCGAGGCCTTCGCCGCCTGTCGCGAGGCCGGCCGCCGCTTCCTCAAGATGCGGCACTACGACGTGCAGCTCCTCGGCGGCATGGTCCTGCACGAAGGCAAGATCGCCGAGATGGTCACCGGCGAGGGCAAGACGCTCGTCGCCACGCTGGCCGCCTACCTCAATGCCCTCGAAGGCAAGGGCGTCCACGTCATCACCGTCAACGACTACCTCGCCCGCCGCGACGCCGAGTGGATGAGCCCGCTCTACAACGGCCTCGGCATCACCGTCGGCGCGATCCAGTCGGACATGGACTCGGCCGAGCGTCGGCGGATCTACAACCTGCGACCTGACCTACGGCACCAACAACGAGTTCGGCTTCGACTACCTCCGCGACAACATGAAGCCGACGCGGGACCTCCAGAGCCAGGGCTTCCTCAACTACGCCATCATCGACGAGGTGGACAGCATCCTCATCGACGAGGCCCGAACCCCCCTGATCATCTCCGGACCCGCCTTCGACGACGTCCGCAAGTACGCCGAGGCCGACCGCGTCGCCCGCTTGCTCAAGCCGAACCTCCACTTCGAGGTCAAGGAAAAGGAGCGCAGCGCCCACCTGACCGACGACGGCGTCCGCGAGGCCGAGAAGATCGTCGGCGTCGAGAGCTTCTACACGCCGGGCAACATGGAGTGGCCCCACCTCATCGACAACTCCCTGAAGGCCCACCACCTCTACCGCAAGGACCGCGAGTACGTCGTCAGCCCGCAGGGCGAGATCATCATCGTCGATGAGTTCACCGGCCGCCTCATGACCGGCCGCCAGTGGTCCGACGGCCTGCACCAGGCCGTCGAGGCCAAGGAGAAGGTCCGGATCAAGGAGGAGAACCAGACCCTCGCGACGATCACCCTCCAGAACTTCTTCAAGCTCTACAAGAAGCTCTCCGGCATGACCGGCACGGCCATGACCGAGGCGATGGAGTTCAACAAGGTCTATGACCTCGACGTGGTCGCCATCCCCACCAACAAGGCCCTTGCGGCGGGTCAACGAGCCGGACGTCATCTACCTGACCGAGCACGAGAAGTACACCTCGATCATCGAGGAGATCCGCGAGGTCCACAAGACCGGCCGGCCGATCCTCGTCGGCACGACGTCGATCGAGAAGTCGGAACTGATCTCCGAGATGCTCCAGAAGTACGGCATCTCCCACCAGGTCCTCAACGCCAAGTACCACGAGAAAGAGGCCGAGATCGTCGCCCAGGCGGGCCGCAAGGGGATGGTCACGATCGCCACCAACATGGCCGGTCGCGGCACCGACATCATCCTCGGCGGCAACCCCGAGTTCATGGCCTGGGCCGACCTGAAGCGCGAGGTCGATGAGGACGGCCGGCCGAAGTATCCGACTCGCCTCGAAGTGCCGCCGCAGGTCTGGAAGGCGGCCGTCGAGAAGTACGAGACCGCGATGCACGCCGAAGGGCGCGAGGTCGCCGAGGCCGGCGGCCTGCACATCATCGGCACCGAGCGTCACGAGTCGCGCCGGATCGACAACCAGCTCCGCGGCCGTTCCGGCCGCCAGGGCGACCCCGGCAGCTCGCGGTTCTTCCTCGCCCTCGAAGACGATCTGATGCGGAAGTTCGCCGGCGACTGGGTCAAGAACGTCTTGACCCGCCTCGGCATGCAGGAAGGCGAGGCCATCGAGTCGAAGATGGTCAGCCGCCGCATCGAGGGGGCCCAGAAGAAGGTCGAGGAACGGAACTTCGACATCCGCAAGAACCTGCTCGAATACGACGAGGTCATGGACGAGCAGCGCAAGCGGGTCTATTCGTTCCGCCAGTCCATGCTCGACGGCCGGCCGACGAAGGACGTCCTCCTCGATTTGCTCGACGAGCAGATCGACAAGGCCGTCGGCCAGTTCCTCGCCGACGACTACGGCGCCGCCAGCTTCGCCGCCGAGGCCGGCGTGCGGCTGGGCGTCGAGCTGAGCGCCCGGGACTACAAGGGGGCTCGACTTCGAGGACGCCGCCGAGCTGGCCCGCCGCGACGCCGAGGGCCAGGCCGGCGACCTCGTCCGCGACGCCGTCGAGGAGAACCTGCCGTCCGACGCCGAGCCCTCCGAATGGAACTGGGTGGCGCTCGCCCAGTGGGCCAACAACCGCTACGGCACCAACTTCAAGGACCGCGACCTCAAGGCGTACCTCTCCGGCAAGGGCGAGGACGCCACGCTCGATCGTCGCGGCCTGGAGGACATGCTCCTGGAGAAGGCCCACGAGTCGATCGCCAAGGTGGACCTCGCCCCGACCGCCGAGTTCCTCCGCGACGACTACGGCCGCCTCACCCTGGCCGCCTGGATCCACCACAAGTTCGGCCTGGCCACCGAGCCGGCCGACTGGTCGGGCCTCTCCCGCGACCAGGTCGCTTCGCGCCTCCGCACCGAGATCCGCCAGCTCTACGCCCGCAAGGAGGCCGAGTTCCCGGTGCAGGTCGGCCTGACGCGGTATCTCGCCGAGCGCACGCCCGGCGGCCCGCCACGCCACGACCGCGAGGGCCTGGCCGCCTGGTTCAACGAACGCTTCGGCGTCTTCGTCGATCCCGAGGAGCTGAAGCCGCTGCGGCCGTCCGAGATCGAGCGGATGCTCAAGGACCTGGCGATCCAGCACTACCGCGGCTCCGCCCTCTGGGACGAGCTGTCCGAGCGGATCGATTCGGCCTACGGCGACCCGCCGCGTCCCGGCAAGCCCGCACCGGAGCCCGAGCCCGAAGGCGCTCGCCGAGCTTTCCACCTGGGCCCGCCAGGAATTCGGCGCCGAGACGACCGTCGAGGAGCTGAAGGGGCTCGACAAGGCCGACGCCTTCGCCAAGCTCGCCGAGGCGCTCGACGCCCGCTTCCGGCCCGAGATGCGGGAGATGGAGAAGGTCCTCCTGCTCCAGATCCTCGATTCGAGCTGGATGGAGCACCTCCGCGCCATGGACCACCTCCGCAGCTCGGTCGGCCTGCGCGGCTACGCCCAGGTCGATCCGAAGGTGGAATACAAGCGCGAAGGGATGAAGATCTTCGAGGAGATGTGGAGCGGCGTCGGCGACAAGGTCACGGACCTGATCTTCCGGATGGAGCACATCGACCCCGAGTTCCTCCACTACCTCGGTGCTCGCTGGCAGCTCGAACGCGCCACCACGATCCACGCCGCGCCAACTCCCTCGCCCGAGCCGGCCGCCGTGGCCGCCGGCGCCAACGTCCGCGCCGAGCAGGACGCCGCCATCGCCGCCAGCCAGAAGGGCGACAAGAAGCCCGAGCCCGTCCGCAACACCGGCAAGAAGATCGGCCGCAACGACCCCTGCCCCTGCGGCTCGGGCAAGAAGTACAAGGTCTGCTGCATGCGGAAGGCCAATCCTCCCGCGGCGACCTCTTCTGAGGGAGGGCTCGCGAAAATCTGGGTTGTGCACGCCCGGCGGTCGGTTCGATTTCAGTCGGGCGTACGAGAACTCCGCTTTACCCGAAGCGACCGACTTCGAATCGAGCTTTTCGACAGAGCATGGTCGTGCGGGAAGCACGCCGTCTTGCTCAAAAGCCGAACGATGGACCTCTGAAGCGCGCCGAATTGAGGACGGCGGGCTTCACACGCCCGACGGAACCGCGTCGCGGTCTTGAAAGGATTGCCGTCCGCGACCCCGCGGATTGGCAGCTTTGACAATCCGAGGGCCGGGCCGATCGGCGGCGTATCCCTCCGAATTTCTCGTCCTCCCTGCGGACGAATCCATGGCGGCGATGCCACCGGGGATCGTCTTCCCACGCAGAATGGGGGAAGGAGGTTAGGGAGCGGCCAGCGGACGTTCTGCCGCTGGCGGCGACGGCTGATCTCCGGTCGGGGGAGACGGGATCAGGGTCCGTCGGGCACGTCGGTTGCAATGCCCCACCCTTTCTCCAACGAGGAAGCCGAGCCCCGGCCGCCGCGTGAGGGATCGAGGCGTGCCGGCGCAGATGAGACTAGACGACGCGACGGGAAAGGAATCCCCCCGATGGCTCACCTGCTCGATCTGCTGTATCTGGTCCTGCTGGCGATGGCCTCACCGATCTGGTGTATAAGGCCTGGCGAGAGGGCAAGTATCGCGAGGGCTGGGCGGCCAAGCTGCTCGGCCGGGCCCCGAGGCGGATCGGCGAGCGGCCTTGCCTCTGGTTCCATGCCGTCAGCGTCGGCGAGGTGAAGCTGCTCCGGCCGATGATCGAGGACCTGGAGCGCCGTCGACCCGACTGGGAAGTCGTGATCTCGACCACCACGCCGACCGGTCTGGCGGTGGCTCGTCGCGAATATCCGGATCTGGTGACGTTTTACGTTCCGCTCGATTTCTCCTGGGCGGTCCGTCGCGCCGTGGGGCGGGTCCGGCCGACGGTGCTGGCCCTCGTCGAGCTGGAACTCTGGCCGAACCTGATCGCGACGGCCAAGGGCGCCGGGCGCGGGTGGCCGTCGTCAACGGCCGGCTCAGCGCCCGGAGCTACCGGGGCTATCGCAAGATCCGCTGGGCGATGGGCCCGACCCTCTGGCGGCTCGACTGCGTGGCGGCGCAGACGGTCGAGTACGCCGAGCGGTTCATCGACCTGGGCGTGCCTCGCGATCGAGTCCAGGTCACCGGCTCGGTGAAGTACGACGGCCTGGAGTCGGACCGCGACAATTCGTTGACGCGAGCGATCCGCAAGGCGCTGGGGCTCTCGTCAGCCGATGTGGTGTTCGTCGCCGGTAGCACGATGGAGGGCGAGGAGGCCGCGGCGCTGGCGGCGTACCGATCGGCTCGGACACGGAATTCGAGCCTGCGACTGGTCCTCGTGCCAAGGCATGTCGAGCGGTTCGAGAAGGTGGCGGTCTGGCTGGTCGATCAGGGCGAGCGGCTGGTCCGCCGGAGCCGGCCGGGTGAGGTGTCGGGGAAAGGGTCGGAGCCGCCGGTCTATCTGATCGACACGATGGGCGAGCTCTCGGCGGTCTGGGGCCTGGCCGACGTGGCATTCGTGGGCGGCAGCCTGTTTCCGGGTCGGGGCGGTCAGAACATGATGGAGCCGGCCGCCTTCGGTGCCGCGGTCCTCTTCGGGCCGCACACCGAGAACTTCCGAGAAGCCGTCGAGGGTCTGCTCGCCCGGGGCGGGGCCCGCCGGCGTGGCCGACGCCGCCGAACTGGCCCGAGTCCTGTGTGACGACCTCGACGACCCCGAGTCCGCCGAGGCCCGCGGCGCCGCGGGCCGCACCTTCGTGCTCGCCCAGGACGGGGCTTCCTCGCGGACCCTGGCCGAGCTGGATCGGCTCGTCAACGGGGGCCTTGGCCCGTTGCCGGAGATGGCAGCGGCCTGAACGGGACCCGTCGCTCGGGTCGATCCGGAATCCTCCCGACCCGGCGTCCGCGGCGGTTAGTACTACGCCGTTACGATGCCTCGCCCGATAGGCGTGAGTGCGTGCTATTTCTTGCTGCAAAATTCTTGATAACGCAGTAGTTACGCCGGATCACATGGATGCAATTGCCAGCATTCTTCGCTCCAATCGATGCCATAACTTCTTTTTGTGTAAAAGGTTGCGGAATATAACGGAGTGGTGTTAGGAGGCGTCCAAGAACGACTTCGGAGTTTCGGCTCCCGTGGGATAGCCGCCCCCGGCTGTCGGCTGTCGGGACAGCCGGGGGCGACTGTCCCACACGAAGTGGTTCTGGGATGGCCCCTTAGTCTGGGTCGTCCGGGATTTCCGGGACGGGCGGGAACGGAAGATCGCGCTTGATCACAGGACGGCCTTACGTCAGACTGGCGCGACGTTCGGCACGGCGGCGGTCGTCCGACGACCGCGCCGGGTCTGGTTCCTAAACGCCCGTCACTTTGAGTCCAGACGGACCAGGGTTCACGGTCGATCCGGCCGGGGTCATGCCTCGCGCGAGGTCGCAGCCCGGCGGGGCGGTGTTTTTTAAAGCGGGAGAATGACATGAGCGAAGGTGAGAGCAAGGACACAGGCCAGGGTCAGGCACCGGCGCAGGGTCAGCAGACGCAGCAGGCGATGACCGAGGTCCATGTCGATGATTCGGGCGTGCTGCCGTCATACTCGAATTTCTGCCGGGTCACGGCGACGCCCGAGGAAGTGATCCTCGACTTCGGCCTGAACCCCCAGCCGTTCGCCCAGGGTCGCCAGGACGTGAAGGCGAACCAGCGGCTCGTGATGAACTTCTACACCGCCAAGCGGCTCTTGACGGCCCTCGGCATGACCATCCAGCGGCACGAGTCCACGTTCGGCTCGATCGAGCTGGACGTGCGCCGACGAGCCACGTTCCAGCCGCCCCGACAGGGCGGCCCGCAGGGCGTCGTCGAGTGACCCCGACGGCGAATCGCTCCGGTCTCGATCAAGCGGCGTCCGGACCAGCCGCGAAGGCAGAGGACCGGGGGAAATCCTGCCCCGATCCTGCCCGCTCGGTCCTCTGCTATCCGTCCGCCTGAATTGCTGGACCCCAAGGATTCCCGGGGCCGTCGGGCCGCTCTCGGAGCGGTCCGACGGCCCCGTGTCCGTTGCGGGATGGTCCAGGGCACGTTCCGACCTCAACTTCCGCACCCCTCCCTCCTCCATCCCACCCAACCCCCGGGTACAGGCCGTTCCGATCGGAATGGTTGATCTTCCGGGCGGGGTCCGTCCGATCTTGACAGAGAATTCCGCGAGGATCGCGCCTGCCGGTCGCGCCGGATGTCCCGGCACGTCCCGGGCTTCGACTGAATTGAGGTCGCCGGCCGGGCCGATATCGAGGGGTGCCGGGGAGCCGGCCTCGATTCCGGATGGACGAGTCCCGCCATAGGAGATAACGGAATGTCTCAGCCTTCACGACCGCAGGCGCGAGGCCCGGCGCGGCGGACCCGTCGCCGGTTCGCGATTGAGGCCGTCCAACTGCTTGAGGACCGGCAGTTGTTGACGCCATTCATGACGATCGACCAGAAGACCGCCACGTACAACATCACCAACACCGTCACGACCAACGGGATCACGACGACAAACGGCACGATCGACATCACGACGACCCCCTCGCCCAACAGCGCCGCCGGCTTCACCTCCGTCGCACAGCTCACCTCCAACGCCTCCTTCGGCGGTGACATCGTGCGGATCCAGGCCGGCCCGGGCGGCGACTTCGGCAAGGCCCTCTACGCCATCTCCCGCGGCGCCGGGGCCAACGCCGATGCAAACTTCCGCGATTCGAGCCTGCCGGCCCCCATCAACCGGCCGGGCGTGATCTACCGTGTCGATCCGGCCACCGGCAAGACCAGCGTCTTCTTCGATCTGAACACGGTCCTCAACCAGATTGACCCGGGGGCCCCCGCGGGCAACGGTGCCCTGCCGGCGACCGGCCTGACCAACTGGTACGACATCGCCTTCGACCCCGAAGGTTACTTCGACGGTCAGCCGTCGATGTTCGTGACCTCGGTCGATCAGAATGACCCGCTGAAGAACGTCGTGTATCGGATCGGCCCGGCGGGCAACTTCCTCGGGCTGTTCCTCCAGTTCGGCGCCACGCCGACAACCTCCGGCTTCCCGGTCCAGCCGAGCGCCGCTTTCGTGCCGCCGCCGGAGCAGCAGACGTTCCTCCGCGGCCTGTTCGTCGGCGACGCCAACTCCGCCGGCGGCAATCCGGTGCTGTTCTTCGACGCCAACACCGTCCGCCCCGGGCAGAACATCACCGGCCCGACGACGGGCGTGACTGCGACCCCGTTGACGCTCGGCCCACAGGTCGGGATCACGGCGGCCAACTCGATCTACGCCTCGCCGATCTATGACGTCTTCACCGACTTCGGCCAGCCCGCCGCTGGTGGCTTGAACCCGTCGCCGGGCCTCAGCGGTGTGCAGGGTCTCCGTGGCGAGTTGCTGATCAACCAGGGCACCCCGGTCGTCCAGGCCAACGGCTTCCTCAACGGCGTTTACTACTCCACCGACGCGAACGCGGCCAACCCCGACACGACCGCCGCGATCTCCACGCCCTTCCGCCGGTTCCAGGACATCGCCTTCGACCAGTACGGCTACTTCTCCTATGGTGCGACCGTGACCGCGGGCGGCTTCGGCGCCGCGACGACGATCTCACCGATCCCGCCTGTCTACTCGGGCAGCCTGTTCGTCTCCGACCTGGCGTCGGGTCTCAGCGTTTCGATCCCGGCTGGCGACGTCGGCCCGATCTTCGTGCCGGTTCAGGGAGCCGGCTCGGCCACGATCACCTTCGACACGAACCCGACCCCCAACGTGATCACCGACCTGAGTGTCACCGACACGAACCAGTACGGGGGCCGGGTCGTTCGGATCGGACCCGACGGCGTCGTGACCCCGTTCGCCGAGGGCTTTCACGTCGTCCCCGCCAAGGACGCCAGCAGCTTCCAGAACTCGTCCCTGAGCGTCACGTTCTCCGCCGACGGCACGACCCTCTACGTGGCCGACGACGACGCGGTCTGGCAGTTCAAGACCGTCACCAGCCTCGCCAGCTCGACCTCGGGCTCGCTCGTTGGTCTCAACGACCTGCGGACGCTGGGTGTGCCCTACCAGGGCCAGGATCTGGGCGTGGCGGTCGTCGATACCGGCGTGGACGCCAGCAACCCCTACTTCCGCGGCCGGGTGGCACCCGGTACGAACGTCATCACCAATGGCTATGGCAACGACGACACGGCGGCGATCCCGCTCGGCCACGGCACCGAGATGGCCGGCGTGATCGCCCAGTTCGTACCGCAGGCGACGCTCGTGCCGGTCAACGTCTTCACACCGAACCAGGCCCTCGGCGCCCCGGCGATCGGCGGCACCACCTCGCAGATTCTCTGGAACGGCCTGCAATACGTCTCGCAGAATCCGTTCGTCCAGGACCCGGTCCGGCCGAACACCGTCGATCGCGTCATGGCCGCCGCCTTCGGCTTCGGGACCGATACGACCTACAACACCGAGGGCGCGGCCTACCGGTCCAGTCCTCAGGTGGTCCTCTCTCTGAAGAACCAGTTCCAGCGTCTGCGCACCGCCGGCATCGCGCCGGTGGCGGCCACGGGCCAGTTCGGCGCAACATCAATACCGGCGCCGGCACCGCGGCCACGGTGGGCGACGCCCAGGGCGCGGCGCTACCGGCCGTGCTCAACGAGGTCATCTCGGTCAGCGGCACCTTCCCGTTCCCGTTTGCCACCGGCCCGACGGCCAACCCGACCGACCCGGCTGCTGGTGTCCTGCCGCGGCCGCTCGGCCCGGTTCTCGTCACCGACCAGGCAACCGGCACGATCGTCGGCGCCGACCTCACCGCCCTCACGGCCACCGACCTTGTCATCTTCAAGGACAAGATCCTCAGCGCCGCCAACCGCACGGTCACGACCGACTTCGTGGCCCCGGCACTTGATGTCCCGACCTACGCCCGCACGGCCCTCGGCCTGACCACGACGAACGTCGGCGGCACCGGGCTCATGACCTTCCAGAACGGCGGCACCTCGCTCTCGGCGGCGATGGTCACCGGCTCGATGGCCGTGGTCGCCTCGGCCTTGAGCTACTGGACCACCCTGACCAACTCGGGCGGCGTGACGGCCGACGCCTACCTGAACACGCCCGTCGGCACCAACGTGCTGAACTTCGGCCCAGGCGCCATGCCGAACCTCTCGGCCTACGAGAACCCCGACAGCGTCTATGGCATCCTCCAGTGGACCGCCGTGCCGACCCGCGACCAGCCGACAACCCTTGACACGAACGCTCCCCAGCAACTCTTCCCCAACGCTGGCGGGCCCTATCCGGAGATGTCCCGGATCGACGTCGGGAACGCTGTGGCTTCCATCGAGGGCACCGTCGCCCTCTACTACCTGATCAACCACGGCACCTTCGACGTCATCGATGCTAACCACAACGGCCTGGTCACCGCCCAGGAGATCCAGGACTTCGTCAACAAGGCCGACACAATCGGCATGCCCGAGGCCGGCGCCATGGCACGGCTGCTCGGCGGTACGGACCGGATCCCCGTGACGGGCTTCCAGCCCACAGCGGCCGGCGAGTCGCCCGACCAGCCCGACGTCCTCCAGCGGCGGTTCAACTTCTTCGACTACGCCGCCGATGGTCAGCTCGACGGCGTCATCTCGATCGACCAGCTCAAGATGCTGGTCCATACCTTGCTGCCTTCGCCCGACGCCTTCGTCGTGACCGATCGCGTGCGGGGTTCGGCCAACGGCTACCTGCTCGACCCGAGCAAGCAGCGCAACTGGGTCGCGCTCCAGTACCTCACGCCCAGCTACTCGTTCGCGCCGGCCAGGCTCGTGCGTCGGTATCGAAACGTCTCGCCGACGCGATTCGGCGTCAACCGGGGTGAGTTGCCCAGTACCATCAACGGCCCCCAGTACACCCTCTTCGACCACAGCACGTCCGCGAACAACAGCTCCAGTGCCTCCAGCAAGGGCACTGGCTCGCAGACCAACCTCGCGACCAACACTCAGACAAGTGCCGGGAGTTCGTCGACCGGGGGGACAACCGGTTCGACAAACACGGCGTCTACCAACCCCGCGACCGGCTCGACGACGAATGGTTCCACGACGAATGGTTCCACGACGACCGATTACGGACAGCAGGCTGTGGACCAGGCGATTCGCCTGATCTACAACTCCCCCACGCTGGCCGGGACTCAGGGTCAGTCTTCGTCCTCGACGAGCCTGCCGGCGGCCCAGAAGTCGTCCGATACGCCGTCGAATCCAGTGCCGGCCGCCTCGAGTGTCACTCCGGTCACCACCGCCTCGGCGAGTTCTTCGGAGACGCAGACGGCCAACACTTCGTCCTCGAAGTCGGCGCCTGCCGATCAGGCCGCCGTGCTCCGGGACCGCGCCCAGGTGTTGACCCAGCAGATCAATTCCGGCCAGCTCAGCGGGGCCGCGCAGCAGATCGCGACGAAGCGTCTGGGGCTTCTCAGTCGCATCCTCGGTCAGGGTTGACCCCGTTCGTTGTCGCCAAAGGTCGTCTCTCGACTGACTCGAGACTCCGCCGGCCGGTCGTCTCCCCTCTGCGGGATGCGGCCGGCCGGTCGCCTTTTGAGAGTCGAACCGATGATCCATCGGCAGAGCCTCACCTCCCGGTGACGTCTGGCCCTTCCCTGAGCATCCGGATTCGCCCGGATCAGCAATCGTTCGTAGCCACGGGGATCTGTCCTGGCGATTCCGTGCGTGACCGCGGGCTGATCGACCCGTTCCGGTCGGCACGATCCGGGATCATGGCGGCTTCGAGCGTCGATTGCTCTGCCCTGGCCGACTGGAAAACGAAGCGACCGGCCGGGCGGGCTGCCGGGCCGGTCGCATGGTTCTTGGATAGCTCGGGAGACGGGTCGTTCGTCGAATGGGCGTCGACCACTTCTGGAGCCGGTTCAGGCCGGATGAGCCCGGAAGGAGCGGCGTTGCGCGTCAGAGGGTGAAGTGGAACGTCTTGGCGATCAGCCGCCAGAGCCACCAGCCGAGGGTGGCATTGCCGGCGTCGATCCGGGCGAAGCCGCGGAGGCCGGGCTGGAGGATGAGGTCACCGTTGTCGATCGGGATGACGACCTCATAGACGGCCGAGACTGGCTTGACCTGGCCGGTCTTCTTGTCGGCCTCGGTGGCGATCTCGCCCCCGGCGAGGTTGGAAAGCTCGGGCGGGATATCCTCGCGATTCCGCTTGGCGACCTCCTCGACACGGCTCTTGAAGGTGCGCTCGCTCGTGCCGTAAACCTTCAGCCAGGCTCGTGGGTGATTCTTCTCGCGGATCAAGTCCACATCAGACTGATCGACGATCAGGTGGGCTTCCAGCCGCTTCGGGTTGGCGACCTCGCAGAGCGGCTTGGACGCCTTGCCGTCCGGGCCGCCGCCGCCGGGTCGGAGCCACTGGCCGACCGTCTCGGGGTCGGGCATCCCCATCACGACCCCCGGCCGGGGGGCGCGGAGCGTCAGCTTGCCGATCTGCTGGATCAGGGTCTCCATCGCCGGTTCGAGCTTCTGGGCGGTCTCCAGGTACACCTTGGCCAGGTCGCGCTCCGCCGGGTCGTCGGACAGGTAGAGCACATCATGCTTGGCCATGTTCAGGTCGATCTCTTCCTGGCGGTGCCGGCGCTCGCGGAGCTTGTCGAGGTTCGACAGTTCGGCGATCGGGTCGCCCGGCTTGACGGGGTCGCCGTCGCGGACGTAATACGTCACGACCTGTCCGGGCACCTCGGCATAGACCGGCTCCGGTCGGGCCGGCGTCAGCACGAGCGACCCCGAAACTTGCAACGGCGTGGGGATCATCAGGATCGCGGCGACCAGCGCCGCGAACGCCGCGAAGAACGCGGCCGCACGTGCCTTCTTCACCTTACGCATCCTCCCGGGCTGGCCGACGAACTTGAACATCTGGTAGATCGGCACCGCGACCAGGGGGATCAGCGACCCAACGGCCAGCATGGCGCTGATCGACCCGAGCTTGTACGGCTTGAGGAACTGGTAGAGGAAAAACAGGATGCTGAACGTCACCAGCCAGCGATACAGGTAGCTGGCGATCGCGTAAGTCACGAACAGGACCCGCCGCGACCGCGGCAGGTAGCTCTGAACCGGGATCTCCAGGCCGAGGATCTTCTCCTGGAAGAAGTAGGTGAAGAACTGCGTGGACTTGATCCGCAGGTTCGGGATCTCCAGCCAGTCGGCCAGGACGTAGTAGCCGTCATACCGCAGCAGCGGGTTGGCGTTGAAGAGGATCGTGTTGACCGAGCAGATGAACATGGTGGCGAGCATCAGGCTGTTGAGCACGCCTTGCTCGGTCTTCCACCAGACGAACGTCGCCAGCGACGCCAGGAAGCACTCGACATAGATGCCGGCCGCCGAGATCCAGATGCGTTTCCACTTGCTCGGCAAGAGCCAGCTATCGGTGACATCGCAATACAGGGCCGGCGTGAGCACGAGGAACAGCAGGCCCATCTCGTGGACCTCGCCGCCGAAGTGCTTGGCGGTCAGGCCGTGGCCGAACTCGTGGATGATCTTCACGATGGCCAGACTGAGCCAGAAATACAGGATCGTGTGCCAGTTGAAGAAGCTCTGGAACGACGGCAGACGCTCGTAGAAGGTGTGCCAGTTCGCCAGCACCGAAATCAAGGCCGCGCCCATCATCGCGACGCTCGTGACCACGAACGCCGGCGTGAAGATCCAGCGGAAGTACGGGTACATCCAGGTGAGCAACCGCTCGGGGTCGATCACCGGGATCTTGATGAACAGGATGTTGGCGAAGAACTGCCAGACGCGCTTCCACCGGTTCTTGCGGCGCCGGGTGATGAGCGCCTTGGCCTGGTCGGGCGTATCGACCTGGATCAGGCCCGCCTCGTGGAGCTGCGAGGCGAAGCGGATCAGGTCGTCCACGGTGATCGTCTGGGGCCGATACTTCCGCTCGAAGAGCCGCTTGACGTCCTGGAGCGTGTTCTTGCCGTCGAACTGCTGAAGCAGGAAGTATTCCTCGACCTTGAATCGGAAGTACTTCAGGCCGATCGGGTCCTTGACGACGTAGTGCGTCATCCCCTCGTAGAACTGGGGCTGCACGACCAGGTCGGGCCGGAGCTTGACCCGCAGGTGCTCGGCGGCTTGCCCGGCGGGCAGGGCGGGGGCCAGGGTCGGAGCGGAACTCATCAGTCGTCGGCCCTCAAGGCGATCCAGTTCGACTCAACGCAAGGTCGTCACGGCGTCCGGCTCGGCGGTCGGTTGACCGAGGGAGCGAGGACCGATGAGCACCGAGTGGAATGCCCCATTCTGTGATCGGTCGCCATGGGTGCCTCGGTCAATCCTGGTCCTGATCGGCTCAGCGTCCCCGGGTGGAGGCATTGCCAGGCGGGGCGGCAGCCACGCGGCCGGGCGCGGCGCCGTTGAGGTAGATGGTGGTCTCGCCCTTCATGCCCTGGAAAAGCTCCAGCTCGGGGTGCTGCTCGTCGGGTGGGTTCTGGATCTCGGCGAGAACGTAGGTCTCGGTCTTACCGGCCGTCGAGAGTTCGCGGGAGATGGCCGTGACCTCGCCGGTGAAGATCTTGTGCTCGATCGGCAGATCGGCCTCATTGATGATCGGTCGGAACTGCACGGCGTCGCCCTTGCGGACCTTCAAGGCGCTCTCCAGAGGCACCCAGCCGATGAACCGGAACTTGTCGGTCTTGCCCAGCCGGACGACCGCCTCGTTGGCGCGGACGGCCTCGGCGGGGTTCTTGTGCCGCTCGACGATGATCCCGGTGAACGGCGCGATGATCCGGTGGTCCTCAAGCATCTGGACGGCCAGGTCGTACTCGGCCTGGTCCACCTTCTGCTTCTCGCTCGCCTCCTGGATCAAGGCATCGGCCACGTTGACCTCGGCGACGGCCTTGTCCAGCTCGTCCCGGGAGACCAGACCCTGCCGCTGCCGCTCCAGGCGGAGCAGGCGGGCGAGGCTCGACTTGGCCAGCTCGCGCTGGGCCTCGGCCTTCTTGATCTGCCCGGTGCTCTTGGCGATCAGCTCCTGCTTGGTGACGGTCAGCCGGGCGATCTCGTCGTGGAGCCGGCCGATCTCCTGGCCTTGCTGGACCCGCATCCCGACATGGAACTCGATGTTCTTGAGGACGCCCTCGCGACGGGCCGAGACGTCCGACTGTTCGAGCCAGTCGAGCGAGCCGGCGATGACCAGGGTCTCCGGGGTCCCGTTGGGGCTCCCGGCGCGGCCGTTCGGGGCGGCCGGGTTCTGGGCGAGCGTCGCGGCCGACAGGGCGCCGAGGAGGCCCGCGGCCAGGGCGGCGATCTTCGGGAGAGAAGGACATGGGCGTTCTCCTGGGCTTACCGGTTTGTGGGCTCAAAACCTCCGCTCACCGCAGGAACGGCCAGCGGAAGATGATCGTCTCGTGCCAGAACTGGACGACGTCGCGGAGCAGGACGTAGGCGAGCCGGGCGTCGCCGCAGTTGACCCGGGCTCGCACCTCGGCGCCCGGTCGGAGCGACTGGTTGCGGGTCAAGAAGTCGTGGCGAACGGCGTCGGTGAATCCGACCGTGACCTTGACCACATGGTTCTGCTCGACCAGCTCCGCCTTCGACGCGATCCGACGGACGAATCCGGGGTAGCGGTGCTCGGGGTCGGTGGCCGAGACGAAGTAGGCCGAGAGGGCCGTGCCGTGGTCGATCGCCGTCGTCGAGGGCGGCCTTGGCGCGGGCCTGGTCGCTCGGCTCGGCCGGGTTGCCGGCCTTCACCTGGGCCACGAGCCGGCCGAACTCGTCCAGCGCCTTGCGCGGCGGGGCGAGGTCCACGAGGTCGGGCGCTCCGGCCTTCTCGGCCTGGTACAAGGCCGCCGCGAGCGCCTCCTGGGCCTGGTCGATCGCCTCGGCGTTGGCGGCAGTGATGCCGCCCTTGCACAGGTCGTCAAGCTTCTGCTTGGCTTCCTTGACCGGCTCCATCATGGTGTTGAGCCGGCTGCGGGCGTCGAGGATCGGGCCCATGTCGTGGTCGGGCACGTTGACTTCGAGGACCCACTCGCCGTCCAGCGACGCCACCTGGATCAGTTCCTGGCCGACGTCCACCGGGCGGTTCAGGAAGTTCTTCTTGACCTCCCAGGTCGTGACGATCCCGTCGTGCGGCGCCCGGATCTCCATCTTGCGGAACTGGTCCTCGATGATGGTGATCTGTTCCTGGGCGCTTTCCAGCTCGATGCCGGCCTGCACGCGCTCGCCGATCAGCTTGTTCCGCTCGTCCCGCTTGGAGGTCGAAAGTTGGTTGATCTGGGCCTGGAGCGAGGCGATCTTCTCGGTGGCCGCAGTCTCGCTTGGAGAGCAGTTCCTCGTGCTGGCTCTTGAGCTGGTCGCTCTCTAGCCTGGCCAGCAGTTCGCCGGGCACCGGCTGGCGGTTCTCGTCGAGGTGGGGGCCTCGGACGAAGTCGCCGTGATCGTGCGGCACCTCGACGATCGTGCCCTGCAAGGGGGCATAGGTGTTGTGCCGGACCTCGGGCAGGATCGAGCCGCGGCCCTCGATCGTGAGCTGCCAGGGCACCAGGGCCAGGACCAGGATCACGCCCACGATCACGCCGACGGCGGCCAGGATCTTCGCCAACGTCCGGCCGCGGAGGTAGCGACGCGGGGCGCTCAGGAACTTCAAGACCGGCCGCAAGGCGATCTTGTCGTGCTCGGCGGCGTTCCAGAGCGCGGTCGAGCCGTGACGCGAGAGCACCTCGCAACGGGCGTGCAGGTCGGTCGGGGCCATCTCGTCGCCGATCTGCTCGGCGACGAGGCAGCCGAAGGGCACCTTGTCGTGCTTGGCCTTCGGGTCGTCCTCATCCACCGGCTTGTGCAGCAGGGTGACGACGACCGCCTTGGCGCCCGATTCATCGACGTAAATTTCCAGCGCGTCGCGGATTTCGGGCGGGAACCCCTCGGTGCTGCCGGTATAGACGAGGTCCTCGCCCGAGGCGATCACGACCTTGCAGAGCCGGGTCATCTCGCGGACGAGGTTGGCCCGCTGCTCGACGATCTCCTGGCCGCTGACGGCCTCGATCCGGACCTTGGCGGCGAGCTTCAACGCCACGCTCAGGCGGTCGCAGCCGGCGAGTCGCTTGCCGTCGTTGGCGACGGCGTAGCAGGTTTCCTTCAGGTCGAGCGAGTTGTGGATCGCGTGCGTGAAGCCCTCGAGCTGGTTCCAGAGCTTCTGCTGCGACATCATCTGCCGAACCTGGCGGTTCTTCAGGTACTGGCCGGCCAGGTCGCAAAGGTCGCTGACGAATCGGAGCGTGCTTTTCTGCGTGGCCGCTCGCCGGGTCGGGTCCATCAGGATCTCGACCAGGCCGACGACGTGCTTGTCCACGATCACCGGCGCCAGGATGAGCGTCAGGGCGGTCGGGTTGCCGGCGTTGGGCACGCCATCGACGGCCGCGCCCGGTGGGATGATCTGGGGCTGGTTGGCCTGGAGCATCAGGCCGAGCAAGGCCTCGTGCGGCATCGCCCGCTGACGGTTGTCGAGCAGGCCGGTCTGGCGGAACTCAAGCTGGTGGACCAGCTTGAGCGTACCTCGGCCGTCGAGCATCCAGAGTGCGCCGCCGTTGGCGGCGACGGCCGCCACCACACGGTTCAGGAACTCGACCTGGAACTCCGCCGGCTGGATGTCCGACTCGGCCAGTTCGGCGATCTCGGCCACCAGCTTGCGGATCTGGTTCTTTGTCTGTTCCAGCAGACCAGGATCGATGGTTTCTTCCGCCATGGCAGGTTCCGGAGCAGGGTGGGCGACCGAGATCAGTAGGACCAAGGGCCGGCTCCGCGGTTGCCGACCCTCCCCGCCGCGCCGCGGGCGCATTTCAAACAGAACGGGACACCCCGCCCGTCGACCTTCCTTGCATTTTTTTCAGAACCCTTCCCCGGACCCCGAATCCCCTCCGTTCCCGCCGTAAGCCTTGCCGTCACACCGGCTCGGGCGATACAGTGATTTCACCTCCGACGCCGCCGCGGTCGCGGCCGATTTCCCTCCTTTTTCCGGTCGCTCCCCACTCCGATGACGTTTGACCTCGTGACCGGCGGCACCGGCCTGCTCGGCAGCCATATCGCCGAGCGACTCGTCCAGCAGGGCCGCCGGGTCCGCGCCCTGGTCCGTCCCAGCGCCGATATCGCCTTCCTCGACCAGCTCGGCGCCGAGCTGGTCGTCGGCGACCTGACCGACCGCGAATCCTGCGTGCGGGCCACGCAGGATGTCCGCGTCGTCTATCACGCCGCGGCCAAGGTGGGCGACTGGGGAAACTGGGCGGAGTTTCAGTCCGGCTGCCTCGACGCGACTGAGAACCTCGCTCGCGCCGCCCTGGCCAACGGCGTCGATCGGTTCGTCCACATCAGCTCGACCAGCGCCTACGGCCACCCGGCCGAGGGCGGGCCGCCGATCGACGAATCGGCCCCGCTCGGGCAGAACCTCTGGCCGGTCTGGGACTACTACACCCGCAGCAAGGTCGAGAGCGAGCGCCTGCTCTGGGACCTCGCCGGTCGCGAGGGCTTGCCCTTGACGGTCATCCGTCCGAGCTGGCTGTTCGGCGAGCGCGACCGGACGACGACGGCCCGCCTCGTCCGCCGCTTGCGGGCGGGGGGTGTCCCCTTGATCGGACGGGGCGACAACCCCTTGAGCGCCATCTACGCCGGCTGCGTGGCCGACGCCGCGATCCTGGCCGCCGACCGACCCCGGCTCGGTCGGCGAGGCGTACAACATCACCGATCAAGGGCCGATCAACCAGCGCGACTACTTCAACCTCTGGGCCGAGGCCCTCGGCGCCCGACCGGTCCGCAAGCGACGAGCCTATCCGGCAGTCTTCGCCGCGGCCTTCCTTCTGGAAGCCCTGGCCCGGCTGACCCGTCGCCGGTCGCCCCCGCTCATCACTCGCTACGCCACCTGGCTGATGGGCCGACGACTCGCCTACAGCACCGCCAAGGCCCGCGTCCCGGCTCGGCTGGGAGCCCGCGTTGAGTTACCGTGAGAGTATCGAGAGAACGGTGCGCTGGTACGTCGGCTCGGCGTCGCGGTAGGGCGTGGAAGGCGATGCCGTCCGATGGGGTGTCTGAATGAGAAGACGGCGTGCTTGCCGCGGCCATCGACCCGGAAGCGGGTGTGCTCTCCAAAGCCTGGTTCGGAGGATCCGTCCTTGGGGAATCCAGGTTCAAGACGAATCGGGGCGATGTTTCCTGTTTTTTCCTCACACCCGGTCCGGGCCCGGTTCGATAACTAGACCACGTAAACGGTCGCAGTGGATCGAGTCACGTCGATCAGGCGATCGGTCCCAAACGCGGTCCGGCGCGGTCTCGGCGCCGAAGGTATGGGGAGGGGCAGGAGAGGCCCCCCCGGCCCGTTTGCGCACGTCCCAAGGAGGGGGAGTACGCCATGACCCAATCTGCGCGGCAACGGGGCCCGCTGATCCCGCGCTGGGGGCGCGGCCTGATCGCAGTTGCCATGCTCGCCGGCGTCACGACGGTTCCGGTCGGCTGCGGGCTCTCGTACGTCTATCGCAACATCTCGCCGCTCGGCCCGGCCGCCACCGGCTGGTCGTTCGCCTGGCCGATCCTGCCCAGTCAGCAGCAACGCCTCGAAGAGGACATCGCTCGCGAGGAACGCGACAAGCGTGCCGATCCTCGACCCGATCCCCGGCGAGTTCGCCCCGCCGAACTGCCTCGACCCGCCCAGCGAGGCCGAGGTCTGGGACAAGGTGCCCAAGTTCCGCAACGGCTGCGAGCCGTTCTACGAGGTCCAGCGCAACAACGTCCGGTTCCTCATCGAGAAGATCGGCGACAAGATCGACCCGGTGAAGATCTACCCGCTCGCTGGCCCCTGTCAGCTCGTGCACTGCCACTACAAGTGCACCATCTATTTCGACGAGCTGTACTGGTCCGACTATCCGATCCCGTTCCACCATCTCGATCACCGCGTGGAGGTCGTCTATCTCGACAAGGACTACCTCCGACGCGCCGGCGGCCCGCCGCAGGCGACCGCTCCCTGATCGGGGCGGACGGTTCGGAACGCCGCTATCTGATCGACCGCGCCCCCGGTCCCGCCGGCCGTGCCAATGACGGCCGCCGCGGTCCGGGGGTGCGGCGGTTTCCCGGCCCCTGGCCGCCGACGGACCCTCCTTGGCGGTCGGCCTGAAACCCGGTATGATAACCGCCCGCGAGACGGCCCCGATCTGACCCCTCAAACTCGCCGAACGACGGAGACGCGCACCCTTGGCCGACCGACCCCTCGCCGTTGCCATCCAGGGCGCCACCGGGCCGGATGGGCCAGCGGCTCATCCAGCTGATCCACGACGACCCCGCCCTGACACTCGCCGCCGCGATCGAGCGTCCCGACCACCCGGCTCAAGGTCAGGATGTCGGCCCACTCGCCGCCTTGCCGACGCTCGGCGTCACGCTCGCTGCGTCGCTCGATCGCGACCGTCGATGCGGCGATCGACTTCTCCAGCCCGGCGGCGACCCTGGCCCTGGCGGCGGTCTGCGTCGAGCGCAAGTGTCCCCCTGGTCGTCGGCACGACCGGCTTCGAGCCCGATCAGCGCCGCGACCTGGAGCAAGCCGCCCGCTCGATCCCTATGCTGATCGCCTCCAACTTCAGCAAGGCCGTCAATCTCCTGATGCACCTCTCCGGACTGGCCGCCCGGGTCCTGGGAGACGCCGCCGACATCGAGATCGTCGAGCGGCACCACCACTTCAAGAAGGACGCCCCCAGCGGCACCGCGCTTGCGGCTGGCCGAGGTCGTCGGCCGGGCCATCGAGCTCCGGGCCCGACCGCTACACCCACGGCCGACACGGCCTGACCGGCGAGCGTCCCCGCGGTGAGATCGGCCTTCACGCCTTGCGGACCGGCGACAACCCCGGCGAGCATACCGTCGTCTTCGGCCTGATGGGCGAGTGCCTGGAACTCTCCCACCGTGCCCTCAACCGCGACGGCTTCGCCCGCGGCGCCCTCGACGCCGCCCGGTTCCTCGCCGGCAAACCGCCGAGGCTCTACACGATGGAGGACCTTCTCGGCTTCTAGACCCGTCGTGTCAGGGCCGGCCGAGAATGACCTATCCTTGCGATCGAGTGCCCCCTTTCGCGGCGGGCCAATGATCGTCGCCCCGTCCGGATGCCAATGGACTTGCACGCCCCCGCCGAACCCGCCGGCACCTCCGGCCTCGTCAACCCCGCCTCGCCCGCTCGACGGCCGCGCCGGCTGCTCACGATCGCGCATTCCTACGCCGTGACCCTCAATCGTCGCCTCGCCCACGAGATGGCTCGCGCCGGCGGCGACCGCTGGGAGGTCGTCGCGGCCGGTCCGGCCTTCTTCCAGGGCGACCTGCGACCGCTCCACCTGACCGTCGAGCCGGATGAGCCCTGCCGCGTCGAGCCGCTCCCCGCCTTCGGGACCGGTCGAGGTCCACGTCATGCTCTACGGCCGTCGCCTCCGCCAGCTCCTGCGAGGCGAGCCCTGGGACCTCGTCCACTGCTGGGAGGAGCCCTACCTCCTCTGCGGCGGTCAGGTCGCTCGCTGGACATCCCGCGACGTCCCGCTCGTCTATTATACCTGTCAGAATATCGTCAAACGTTATCCGCCGCCGTTCTCCTGGGTCGAGCGATTCTGTCTCGGCCGCTGCGCCGGCTGGATCGGCATGGGTCAGACCGTGGTCGACGCCCAGCTCGGTCGTTTGAACTACGCCGAGCGTCCACATCGCGTCCTTCCCCCGGGCGTGGATCTGGACCATTTCCGCCCCGATCCCGACGCCGGCGTCGAGGTCCGCCGACGCCTCGGCTGGTCGGACCCCGGGCCGCCGGTCGTCGGCTTCCTCGGCCGCCTCGTGCCCGAGAAGGGGCTCGACCTGCTGACGGCAACGCTCGACGCGATCAAAACCCCCTGGCGGGCTCTCTTCGTCGGCACCGGCCCGATGGAGGCCCCATTGCGGGAATGGGCGTCCCGGCACGACGGCCGGGCGGTCGTGGCCGCCGATGTGAAGCACGACCAGGCCGCCGCCTACCTTAACGCGATGGACTTCCTCTGCGCCCCCAGCCAGACCCGGCCGAACTGGCGGGAGCAGTTCGGCCGGATGCTGATCGAGGCGTTCGCCTGCGGCGTGCCGGTCATCGCCAGCGACAGCGGCGAGATTCCCAACGTCGTCGCCGACGCCGGCCTCGTCGTCGGCGAGGCCGATGCCCCCGCCTGGCGACGGACCCTCGCTGACTTCCTGGAATCGCCCGAGCGTCGCGAGGACCTCCGCACCCGCGGCCTCGACCAGGGTCCGTGAACACTTCGCCTGGCCAGTCGTCGCTCGCAAACATCTGGACTTCTTCGAGGAACTCATCGAACGACGCGCCCCGATTTCCTGATGCCAGCTTGATTCCACCGACGTTGCCGAATCCAATGGTTGTGTAGGTTGTCCGAGCGAGCACCATCCTCGCTCGACGAGAAACTGCTTTCGCGATCACCCCGAGGAAATCCGATGGCCCGCTGCGACGAGGGTTATCTCTGCGTGCTTTGCGGCGAGGAGGTCGAGGGGATCATCGAGTCCGACCTCTACCTCCGATATGTCCTCGGCGAGGTGGACCCGGAGACCCTGCACGTCTCGCCTGAGCGGCACATTCGCTGCAACCCGACGCTGGCCCAGTTCATCGTAGCCGACGACTTCGTGCCCATCGCCGTCGAGGGGCCGTTCGCGAAGGCGGAGCTTGATCCGGAGTACGTCGCCGCGGAGGAAGCTCGCGTGACGCGGGGCTTCCTGAGGCTCCGGCGAGATCGTCGCGAGCGCCGAGGAGATCCCGATCACCGAGTATCCCTTGCCCGGCGTGACCGAGCGCTGGAAGGGCGAGCCGGACGACGCGGGGGCAGTGACCCCGGACCGTCCGTCCGGCGTCGAACCCAAGGACCGAGCACGGAGCCAACGACCTTGAGGACGGTCATCACCGGGGGCGCCGGTTTCATCGGCTCCCACCTTTGCGAGCGTTTCCTGGCCGAGGGGCACGAGGTCGTCTGCGTGGACAACCTCCTGACGGGCCACCGCCGCAACATCGAGCCGCTGTTCGCCAACCCGCGGTTCACGCTTCATCGAGCACAACATCAGCGAGCCGCTGCACCTCGACGGCCCCGTCGAGAACGTGCTGCACTTCGCCAGCCCCGCCAGCCCGGCCGACTACCTGGAGCACCCGATCCCCACCCTCAAGGTCGGCTCGCTCGGCACCCACAACGCCCTCGGCCTGGCCAAGGCCAAGGACGCCCGCATCCTCCTGGCCAGCACCAGCGAGGTTTACGGCGACCCCGAGGTCCACCCCCAGCGCGAGGACTACTGGGGCCACGTCAACCCGATCGGCCCCCGTGGCTGCTACGACGAGGCCAAGCGGTTCGCCGAGGCGATCACGATGGCCTACCACCGCTACCACGGCGTCCAGACCCGGATCGTCCGCATCTTCAACACCTACGGCCCCCGCATGCGGCTCAACGACGGCCGCGTCCTCCCCGCCTTCATGGGCCAGGTCCTCCGCGGCGAGCCCCTGAGCGTCTTCGGCGAAGGCACCCAGACCCGTAGCTTCTGCTACGTCACGGACCTCGTCGAAGGCATCTACCGCCTTCTCTTCACCGACTTCTCCGAACCGGTCAACCTTGGCAACCCCGCCGAGATCACCGTCCTCGAACTCGCCCGCGAGATCCTCGCGATGGTGCCCGACTCCAGGAGCACGATCGTCTTCCACGAACTCCCCCAGGACGACCCCAAACGCCGCCGCCCCGACATCGGCCGCGCCCGCCACCTGCTCGACTGGGAACCCACGATCGATCGCGCCGAGGGTTTGAAGCGGACGCTCGATTACTTCCGGTCGGTGGTCTAGTACTACTCCGTTACGATCTCCTGCCGGATTTGCATTGATGCGTGACATCGGATTCCGCAACTCTCTGACCTCTCTTGATTTGCGTCGGGTTACATGGACGCAATTGCCAAGAATCGATCATTCGAGCGATGCCGTAAACCATTGTCTTGCAATAAGTTGTACGACGTAACGGAGTAGTACTAGAGCGGTTCCCGCATGCGTGGAGAGCCGGCCAGCCGGGGGCGGCTGGACCACAATTCTTGTGGCACAGCCGCCCCCGGCTGGGATCCTCTCTTGTGGCACAGCCGCCCTCGGCTGTGATCCTCGACGACCGAACGAAATCCGCTCTAAGGTCTCCGGTAGGGCGTGTGCGGCACACCGCCCGGCTCCGGCGTGCTTCCCACGCCCTCTGAGGAATCCCCGAATGCACATCCTGGTCGTCGGCGGCGCCGGTTACATCGGCAGCCATGCAGTCCGCCACCTGCTCGCTCACGGGCACGAGGTCTGGGTATTCGACAGCCTCGTGCGCGGCCACGCCGCCGCCGTCCCCGAGGACCGACTCATCCACAGCGATCTGGCCGATCCCGCCGGCATCGAAGCGGCCTTGCGCGAGCATGCCATCGAGGCGGTGATGCACTTCGCCGCCTTCGCACTGGTGCCCGAGAGCGTGACCGATCCGGCGCTTTACTACCGCAACAACGTCGTCGGCTCGCTGAACCTCCTCGACGCCATGCGAGCCGCGGGCGTCGGGCGGATCGTCTTCTCCAGCACCTGCGCCGTCTATGGCTCCTGCGAGCCGCCGATTCGCGAGGATACGCCCAAGGCCCCGATCAACCCTTACGGCTTCACCAAGCTCGTCATCGAGCAAGCCCTGGCCGACTACGCCGCCGCCTACCAGATTGGCTTCGCCGCCCTCCGCTACTTCAACGCCTGCGGCGCCGCCGAGGACGCCGCCATCGGCGAGGATCACGACCCCGAGACGCATCTCATTCCCTTGATCCTCCAGGTCGCGCTCGGCCAGCGCGAGGCGATCTCCGTCTTCGGGACCGACTACCCGACTCCCGACGGCACCTGCATCCGCGATTATATCCACATCGATGACCTCGCTTCGGCCCACCGGCTCGCCCTGGAGCGGCTGGAGCCCGGCCGCGGTCTGGCCCTGAACCTCGGGACCGGCCGGGGCTACAGCGTCCGCCAGGTGATCGAATCCGCGCGCCGCGTCACCGGACACCCGATCCCGGCCGTCGAGCGAGCCCGACGACCGGGCGACCCGGCCGTGCTCGTCGCCGACGCCTCCGCCGCCCGCGAGTCGCTCGGCTGGTCGCCCCGGTTCACCGAGATCGACGCCATTGTCGGCTCCGCCTGGAAGTGGCACACTTCCCACCCACGAGGCTTCGACGACGCCCGTTGACCCCGGAGGTTTCCCCGATGACGCTCAGGTTGACCCACCTCGCCCTTCTGTTTCTCGCCGCGATCGCGGCTCTGCCTCCGTTCGCCCACGCCGACGAGCCGACGCGGCTCCGCGTGCTCAGCTACAATATCCACCACGGCGCAGGGATCGACGGCCGGCTCGACCTGGAGCGGATCGCCCGCGTGATCCAGTCGGCCCGGCCCGACGTCGTCGCCCTTCAGGAAGTCGATCGCGGCGTCGCCCGGTCCAAGCGGATCGACGAGCCCGCCGAGCTGGCCCGGCTCACCGGACTCCGGGCCATCTTCGAGCGGAACATCACCTATCAAGGCGGCGATTACGGCAACGCCGTGCTGACCGGCTTGCCGGTCCGGGAGTGCTCGTAACGTTCCCTTGCCCTCGCATCACCAGGGCGAGCAGCGCGGCGTCCTGGTGGTCGATCTAATCGCCCCCGACGGCCGGACCCCGTTCCGCTTCTTCGCCACCCACCTCGATTTCCGACCCGACGACGCCGAGCGAATGGACTCCGTCGCCCTCCTCGCGAAGCTTGCCGCCGAGCCGCCCGACCGCCCCGCGATCCTGGCGGGCGACCTCAACTCCGTCCCCGAGAGCCGCGTCCTCCGCAGCCTCGGCGCGACCTGGAACCGAACGAACCCCGAGCCCCAGCCGACCTTCCCGGTCAAGCAACCAACGCGGCAGATCGACTACATCCTCCAGCGCCCCGCGACCCGCTGGCGCGTGGTCGAGGTTCGCGTTCTCGACGAGCCCGTCGCCTCCGACCACCGGCCGATCCTGGCCGTCCTGGAGCTGATTCCGGAAACGCCCTGAGTCGATCGGCTCTCTTTTCCTGGATAGTTGTCTATATCTTCGTTCTTCTCCCGCTGGAAACGGGTGCGCCGCGTCGCGGCCGGCCCGGGGTTCGATCACCCAATCACGAATCCAGTCGTCACGCTACCCTGGCCCACCCTCTCCGCCTCCCCATTCGGCAGATTTGTTAAACTCGGGATGCGGCCGCAGACGATCCTCACACTATTGTGCTGCATCCCGATGCAAGGATGTTGGGAATGCTGCGTCTTTTCCATCCTGGCAACGGCCGGCCCAGACCATGAAACCGATTTCCCTCGGTTGGTGCGGTCGCTGCTTGCTCCCGATGGCGGCGCTCTGCGTCGGGCTCCCCCTCGCCCGCGGCCAGGTCCAGCCTCCCCCGCGAGCGGCAACGCCTCCCTCGACCCGCCTGCCCCCGTCGGACCTCGAAAACTTGATTCGCCGGCTTGAACAGCTCGAGTCGGCCAACTCCCAGCTCCGCAGAGAGGTCGAGCAGACGAAGCAGCTCCGCCAGGACTATCTGAACCTGGAGCGCAAGTACGACGATCTCTCCCGCCGGCTCGACTCAGGAGCGACCGGGGGCCGCGTCGGTTCTCCAGGCCCCAGCCCCGATGACCGCCTTCCGACCGGCGGCGGCACTCGCGAGGAAGAAACTCAGGCGATCGGACCCGTGCGCCCTGCGGCCGGCGCGGGCCTGGGCAATGTCGAGTCTTCCGCGGGCGCACCGGGTTCGAGTTCTGGAGATGGCCGCCCGAGCAGCGGCGGCGGAGGCCGTGAGGAGGAATCCCAGCCGATCGGCCCCGATCGGCCCAGGAGGATCACGCTCAAGAGCTTCTACGACTACGAGCGGGACGGCTTCAAGTTTCAGAGCGACAACGACGAGTTCCTGCTCCGCATCCGCGGTGAGACTCAACTCGATGCACGCATCTACACCCAGGGCGGTCAGAACCCGGTTCACAGCGGGTTCTACCTGCCGCGGACCCGGTTCTACCTCGAAGGCACTCTGACGAAACCCATCGAATACCAGCTTTCCTTCCAGCGAGGCTACTCCGCCGACCTCGAAGTCCTCAACGCCTACCTGAACTTCCACTACGACGACCGCCTCCGGCTCCGGGTCGGACGATTCAAGACCCCCTATACCTACGAGTTCTACAAGGTCAACAACTGGAGACTCCTCACGCCCGAGCGCTCGCTCTTCAACGTGAACTTCGGCCTGAACCGTATGCTCGGCATCATGGGCTGGGGCGAGATCCTCGAGAAGCGGCTCGAATATGCCGTCGGCATCTTCAACGGCCCGCGCAACTCATTCGAAGACTACAACAGCTCCAAGGATGTGGTCGCTTTCCTGAACTACAAGCCATTCGAACAGACCGACGGCCTCCTGAAGAACCTCAACGTCGGCGGTTCGGTGGACTTCGGCAACCAGGATAATCCCCTGAGGCCCGCGGTCCTTCGGACCTCGACGAACGCGTCCACGTCGACCATCGGTAGCTCCTCCGGCGCAAACTTGGCGACGGTGCCGTTCCTGGCCTTCAACCCCAACGTCCTCGAACGCGGCGACCGGGCGCTCTGGAGCCTGCACCTGGCCTATTTCTGGCGCGGCCTGACCCTGATGGGGGCCTGGGACAGCGGCTTCAATGACTACGCGACCGTTGGCAACCGTCCGGTCCACCTGCCGGTCGGCGGCTATTACGCCCAGCTCGGCTACATCATCACCGGCGAGTCGATCAGCGAGCGGGCCCTGGTCGAGCCCTTCCGCCCGTTCGACCTGAGGCCCGGCCAGTTTGGGCTCGGAGCCTTCGAGCCCTATGCCCGCTACAGTTCTCTGTCGGTCGGCCAGCAGGTCTTCACCTACGGCCTCTCCGATCCCAACCTCTGGAGCAACCGGGCCGAGCTGGTGGACGTCGGCCTCAACTGGTATCTCAACAAGTTTGTGAAGATCTATTTCGACTGGGAGCATGCCATGTTCGGCGACCCGGTCTACTTCGCCCCCGGCCGGCTCCAGAAGACCAGCGACCTGTTCTGGTTCCGCTTCCAGGTTTACTTCTGAGCGTGATGGTCGGGATGTCGTGTCCTTCGTCGTGGAAGGTCCATCCGGTCATAAGGATCATCTCGCAGGGTGGTTCTGCGAGCACCCCACGAGACGCCTGTGATTTCCGAGGAGTCGCTCCAACCCAACGATCCGGGATCCCAATCATCCCGTCTCATTCATGAGCCCGCTGATGTTGTCCGGTCTGGGCCGGTGTGGCTGGGGCGGAGTCTTCGACGCCCCGGTCCGCGAGCCTGGGGGCGCCGGGGCGTCGAAGACTCCGCCCCAGCCACACGAAAACCAGATAACATCAGCGGGATTGTGTATCAGAGGTTCGAGACAACCTCCAGGGCGGCGCCTAGCTCTTGCCGCAACTCGTTGACGTTGGCAGCCAGGCGTTCCTGGGCGTAGTCGTCGAGGTAGAGCCCGTGGACCACTTCCCAGGTTTCGCCGTCCTCGGTGCAGAGCGGCATGCCGAAGACCAGGCCAGAGGGAATGCTGTACGCGTGTCCGTCGGTGAGGACCGAGGCACCGAATCGGCGGTTGAAGGGAGTCGGTGTGGTGATGGCACGGATCGAGCCGAGGATGGCCTGAGCCGCGGTGCCGGCCGGCGAACTGCCGCGGAGGTTCACCGCGGCCCGGCTCCGCTCGGCGAGCGCGGCGTGGAGCGGTCCGCGGGGCCAGTCCGGGTCGGTGATGACCTCCGGCGCCGGCCGGTCGCCGATGAACGAGTTGCAGAAATCGACGAACACCATCTCGCTGTGGTTTCCCCAGACGTTCACCCGGTTGACCTCGCCGACGGGCACGCCGGCCTTCTCGGCGATCAGGGCCGTCGCCCGCATCCGGTCCAGGCGGTTCAACGCGAACCAGTTCTCCACCGGCACCTCGGCGGCGTACCGCTGGGCGACGAGGCAGTTGGTATTGCAGGGGTTGGCCACGACCATGATCCGGGCGTTCGGGCAGGCGTTGTTGATCGCCTGGCCGTGATGCGCGTAGATCGGGGCGTTCTCCTGGATCAACTCGCTGCGACGTCGCATCGTCGAGCCGACCGGCCGTCCGGCGAGCAGGATCACCCAGTCGGCATCGACGAAGGCCTCCTCGGGCTCGGTCGCGATCGAGAGGTCCGCCAGCAGGGGGAAGGCGCAGTCTCGGAGTTCGATCTCGTCGGCCTCGAGCAGCGGTCGGTGCTCGGGCACGTCCAGCAGGCTCAGAGCCACAGGTTGGTCGCGGCCGAAGAGTCCGCCGACGGCCATGCGGAAGATCAGGGCATATCCGAGGCGCCCGGCGGCCCCCGAGATGGCGATGCGGATCGGTTCGGTCATCGACGCGTCTCCTCGAAGGGGTGCGAGTCGATCACCCGGGGTTGGGTCTCGGCCGGGTGGTGGCCGACACCCCCCACGCCGGGAGAGGCTCGTGGGGAGAGGCCGGAGGGGGGAAATGAGCCGGCGGCGGGCTTCAAACCCGTTCCGATTATTCTAACACGTTCCGGCGACAAGGATAGGAACGTCTCTGCCCAGCATGGTACGGCGGTGCCACCTTTCGGCTGTGCGTCGATCGTTCCGGCGGCCCGTACCACCGTCACCCGGAACTTGGGCGAATCCCCACAGCCTCAGCCCGGGAGAATTGGCAAAAAAGGGTGATCGTCTCGGCCCCGAAATCAGAAGATCACTTCCAGGCCTCGCGACCGCGGCCCAATCCGACCGCGCCTCCAGACGGGGGGATCGTTCTTTGACAATCCAGGGCACACACGGCTGGAGCCGACGCGTCGCCGGCCCACATCCTCGGGCGCCGAACGAACGTCAAACTGTGACGGCAAGCCACTTGAGATTGTGAGCTATCAGGGACTTACGCACCGACTGATAACGGTTGTCACAGCGTCCACCTGGCGTCGGGACGCCATCCCTCGGGCGTCCCGAAACCGTCCTGCGTCAACCTCGACTGCGCCTTCCTCTTAACGCAGGGATACGGCCCGATGCGTTCCGGGAAGAGGGACGCCGTTCGGCCCGAGGACGTACACGCCGGGGGCCTTCTGGGCCGGGGTGCCGGAAAACGGGATGGTGAACTTGGCCTGCGGGTTGATGTAGAAGTTCTGGGGCTGGAGGAACAGGTTCGGGTGGATGCTGTACTCGGCCACGGCGTTGAGGATGTTGTTGAAGGCTGTGTCCACAGCCTGCTTCGGCTCCGGGTTCAACAGAGCGCCGGTCTGCTGGTTGAACTGCGGCGGGTTCGCGATCACGATCTGTGGCCATCTGGGCCAACTGGGCGTTGGCGTACGGCACCAACGAGAGCTGAGCGAGCGGCGTGAAGTTCGGCGCCTCGCGGACCGACTTGCGGACGTTCGTGCCGCGCTCGACATAGTCCTGCAAGGCCACGTCCACATAGGTGACCAACTGGTTGAGGAGGTTCTCGGTCGTGGGTGGATCGGGCAGGATGCCGGCCGGCAGAGGAACGAGCGGCGACTGGACGCCCGGACCGAGGCGGAATGTCGGGGGCTCGGGTACGCCCGTACCCGTGCCGCTCTGCGGGATGCCCGGCAGAGCCGGCACGATGCCAAACTGACCTTCCTCGAAGAGCTGAAACGCCTGGGTGACCCGCGCTGCGGCTTGCTGAGAGGTGAGCTGTCGGATGGTGATGGTGCGGACATATTGACGATGGAAGTCCGCCGGATGTACCGGGCTCGGTACGGCTCCTGCGATCGGGCCGACCGGCGGGTGGAACCCGCGCGACGGCACGTCGCGCCGCTCCAGGGTCTCGCTCTGGGGGTGGAACCGGTCGTGTTGCCGTCGGCGAGCCATGCGGCCCTCCCCTCGAATCATCCGCGCGTCTCGGTCCGTATCGCCTACCGGCTCGGGGGTCTGCCGGCCTGTCCATTTCGATCGGATCGTGGCGGATCGAGTACCGCAAGAAAACCCCGGCCGGGTTCAGGAACCGGCCGGGGCGTTCGTCGCAACCGTCGTGACCCACAGGTCGGGTCAGATCCAGCCGGCATCGGGACCGGGGTCGGCCTCAGTCTCGGGCCGCAACTCGCGACGCTCGGCCTCGCCGGGCTTCTCGCGAACGACCAACGAGTACAGGCAAGGCACCACCAGCAAGGTCGTCACCAGACCGGCCAAAAGCCCACCGATGACCGCCCGACCCAGCGGCGCGTTGGCCTCGCTGCCACGCTCCAACGCCAACGCCATCGGCACCAGGGCGAAGAACGCCGCCAGGGCCGTCATCACCACCGGCCGCACCCGGATGGCGGCCGCCTCGCGGATCGCCTGATCGGGATTGAGCCCCTTCTCGGTCCGGAGGTTCTGGGCGAAATCGACCAGCAGCACGGTGTTGGAGACGACGATGCCGACCATGAAGATGACGCCCAGCAAGCGACTGGACGTTGATGGCCGTGCCGGTGAGGAAGAGCATGGTGACGACGCCGATGAGCCCGAGGGGCACGGCGAAGAGGATCACCAGGGGGGTGACGTAGGACTTGAACAGCGAGACCATCAGGAAGTAGATGAGCAAGGTGGCCAGGCAGAGTCCGATGCCGAGGTCGCGGAAGGTCTGCCGCATCCGCTCGTACTCGCCGCTGAGCACCATCTTTGCCCCACCCATCGGCTTCTTCTGGCCCACAAGGTCGGGGTCGTAGGGGTAGTAGGCCGAGCCGTCCTCGGTCAGCTCACCGAATCCGGCGACGACCTTGGCGACATCGTCGGCGACGTGGCCGAGGTCGCGGCCCTCGACGCCCATCGTCAGCTCGATCGTCGGCTGGATGTTGTAGTGCACCACCTCCGTCGGCACATTCGTCTTGGTGATGGTGGCGAGGTTGCGCAGCGGCACCGGCGTCAACTGGCTCGGGCCGGTGATCGGCACGTTCAGCAGGGTGTCGATCGACTCGATCTCTTCGGGCCGATACGAGACGCCGACGAAGTACTGGTTGTGGCTGATCGGGTCGATCCAGAAGTTCTTCTTGTTGAACTGGATGCTGGAGTTCAAGGCCGCGACGACATTCTGCATGACCTCCTGCTGGGTCAGGCCGAGGTCGGCCGCCTTGGCCCGATTAACGTTGATGACGTATTGCGGATAGTTCATCCGCTGGATCACGCGGGCATCGACCACGCCGTTGATGCGGGTCACCTGGCTCTTGATCGCAGTGGCGACCTTGTGGGCCTTCTCCTGGTTCTTGGCGGAGATCCGGATGTTGATCGGCGTGGATTTGCCCTCATTCATGGCGCCCCGGATCAGGCCGCCGGCGTCGAAGGCGAATTCCAGGTCGGAGAATTTCTTCTCGTTGCGGAACCGCTCGCGGAGCAAGTGGACGTACTCCTGGGCGGAGTGCTCGCGCTCGGGGCTCAACTGCACCTTGATGACGGCGTCCATCGGGCCGGCGTTGGGCGTGTAAGCGGCCGACCAGTCGGGCGTCACGCCGATCTCGGAGATGAAGAGCTGGAGGTCCGACTCCGGCTCACTTTCGCCAACTTCAGCCCGCTCGGTCCGGACCGACTTGCGGGTGGACACCCGATTAATCGTCTCCTTGAGAATCGCCTCGACCTCCGCGATCCGGTCGTTTGTCAACTCGATGCGGGTGCCGCTGGGGGCACGGACGTAGATCTCGAATGCGCCCGAATCCACCTCGGGGAAGAACTCGCGGCGGAGTTCGGAACCGAGGCCGACAATCACCGCAGCCAGCAAGCCGACGGCGACGAGCACCACCAGCAAGCGGAACCGCAGGACGCTGTTGAGCAACCGGGAGTACCAGGCGATACTGGCATCGACCATGCTCTCCCAGCGGGCGAACGCTCGCGCCATCAGGCCACGCCGCGGCTCGCTGTGGCCGTTCGACTCAGGCATCCCCGCCGGATGCGAGGCATGCTGTCGGAGCCAGCCGGCCGCACGCGAGGGCACGAATGATTGCGAGAGGATGTAGGCCGAGACCATCGCGAAGGTGACCGCCAGCGCCATCGGCCGGAACAGGAACTCGCCCAGGCCCGGCATCAACGCCAGCGGCGCCAGCACCAGCAAGGTGCAAAGGCTCGCCACCAGCGCCGGCAGCGACACCTCGGAGACACCCGTGAACGCGGCATGCTCGGGCGACGCGCCCTGGCTGAGGTGCCGGTGCGTGTTCTCCAGGCAGATGATCGAGATGTCGATCAGCGGACCGATCGCCAGGGCGAGCCCGGCGAGCGTCATCACGTTGATCGTGTTGCTGCTGAAGTACAGGCCCACGATCGCCGCCATAACCGCCAGCGGCAAGGTCAAGCACGGCGATTGCCGTCATCCGCCACTCACCGAGGAAGACCAGGATCACCAGCGAGCAGAGCACCGCCCCCAGCAAGCCTTCCTGCACCAGACTCTCGATCGACTTGCGCACATAGACCGACTGGTCCATGACGAGCTGCAGGTTGATGTTGTCGCGGCTCAACCGCGCCTGGTAGTCAGGCAGGTCGTGACGCAAAGTCTGCACGACGCTCAGCGTGCTCGCTCCGAGCTGACGATAAACGGGAATGTAAACTTGTTTGCGGCCGTTGACCCGGACGATGTTCGTCTGGATGAAGCTGGCGTCCATCGGCTCGGCCAGGTCGCGGATGTAGGCGCGGTTGCCCTGGCGAGTTCGCAGCGGGATGTCCCCGAGCTGCACGACCGGCTCGATCAGCGAGTTGCTGTCGATCGCGTAGTCGGTCGTCCCGAACTTGGCGTCGCCCGTCGGCAGGAACACGTTGAAGTTGTCCAGTGCCCGCATCACGTCCACCGGCGAGAGTCCGCGGGCCTGCATCTTGGCGCGATCGAGATACGCCATCACGGCGCGGATCTTGCCGCCGAAGACGACCGGGGCGACGGCCCCCGGCACGCCCATGATCATGTTGCGGACCTCGTAGCGGCCCACGTCATAGAGGATCGACTCGCCCCAGCCGGTGCCGCTGGGACCGCCCTTGCGGCTGTCCAGGGCCACCACGCTGACCGGCGTGGTGCTGGTCGGGTCGAACGGCAGGACGACCGGCGGCAGGGTGCCCGGCGGCAGGTTCGGCAGGGTGGAGAGGGCCAGGCTGTTGACCTGGGTCAAGGCGCCGTTGGGATCGACATCGCCATAGAAGTAGTTGCGGACGATACTGGCGCCGACGATCGAGCGGGACTCCTGGAACCGCTTGCCGTTGGCCTGACCGGTCCAGCGTTCCATGCGGTTGGTGATGTCTTTTTCGATGCTGGTGGCGGGCATGCCGCCGTAGAAGGTCAAGGTCTGGACGGCCGGGCTCTTGAAGACCGGCAGGATGTCGATCGGGACCATGAAGAGGCAGAGCACCCCCAGGACCATGATGGTCAGGGCCCCGACTGTCACCGCGAACGGATTGCGCAGCGACGCACGAATCAAGCCGTTCATGAGAATACCTCACACGAGGAGGCAGGAGGGAGAGGGAACGGCGCGGGGGGGACCGAGTGGGGGGACGACGCGAGCGCCGAACTCGGCTCACCGGCACCGCCATTCTTGCCAAACCCGACGACATGCGGGTTCCGGGCTAGCAGTGACCGGGGACGCAGGCGGATTTGAGGATGCTTCGGGCCGGAGGGGAGAAGATGGATATGAGTCCGTTCGTTTCCCGTTCCGGGACGATGCAGGACCAAAAATCAACCCGCGACAGTTCTCTTATCACCCTTCGAAAGTGAGAAAGCAATGGAATTTCCGATCACATCTTGGCCCGCCGTTCCGGAGAGGTGGGGGAGAGGAGACTCTCGGCCGATAAAAAGGCCGGTTTCCGCCCCAAAGGGGCGGAAACCGGCCTTCCGAATCACGTCGGTTTTTTTTCGGAGCCGCCGGACTTTCCGGCGCGATCAGGTGCTCAGATCCAGCCGGCGTCGGGGCTTGGGTCGGCCTCAGTCTCGGGCCGCAACTCGCGACGCTCGGCCTCGCCGGGCTTCTCGCGAACGACCAACGAGTACAGGCAAGGCACCACCAGCAAGGTCGTCACCAGACCAGCCAAAAGCCCACCGATGACCGCCCGACCCAGCGGCGCGTTGGCCTCGCTGCCACGCTCCAACGCCAACGCCATCGGCACCAGGGCGAAGAACGCCGCCAGGGCCGTCATCACCACCGGCCGCACCCGGATGGCGGCCGCCTCGCGGATCGCCTGATCGGGATTGAGCCCCTTCTCGGTCCGGAGGTTCTGGGCGAAATCGACCAGCAGCACGGTGTTGGAGACGACGATGCCGACCATGAAGATGACGCCCAGCAAGGACTGGACGTTGATGGCCGTGCCGGTGAGGAAGAGCATGGTGACGACGCCGATGAGCCCGAGGGGCACGGCGAAGAGGATCACCAGGGGGGTGACGTAGGACTTGAACAGCGAGACCATCAGGAAGTAGATGAGCAAGGTGGCCAGGCAGAGTCCGATGCCGAGGTCGCGGAAGGTCTGCCGCATCCGCTCGTACTCGCCGCTGAGCACCATCTTCGAGCCGGTCATCACCTCGTTGCGGCCGGAGACGTCCGGATCATACGGGGTCCAGCTGCCGTCGTCGTTCGCCTTGCCGAATCCGGCGACGACCTTGGCGACATCGTCGGCGACGTGGCCGAGGTCGCGGCCCTCGACGCCCATCGTCAGCTCGATCGTCGGCTGGATGTTGTAGTGCACCACCTCCGTCGGCACATTCGTCTTGGTGATGGTGGCGAGGTTGCGTAGCGGCACCGGCGTCAACTGGCTCGGGCCGGTGATCGGCACGTTCAGCAGGGTGTCGATCGACTCGATCTCTTCGGGCCGATACGAGACGCCGACGAAGTACTGGTTGTGGCTGATCGGGTCGATCCAGAAGTTCTTCTTGTTGAACTGGATGCTGGAGTTCAAGGCCGCCACGACACTCCGCATGACCTCCTGCTGGGTCAGGCCGAGGTCGGCCGCCTTGGCCCGATCGACATTGATGATGTACTCGGGGTAGTTCAGTCGCTGGATCACGCGGGCATCGACCACACCGTAGATCTGCTTGACCTCGGCCTGGATCTTGGAGGCGACCTTGTGGGCCTTCTCCTGGTTCTTGGCGGAGATCCGGATGTTGATGGGCGTGGATTTGCCCTCGTTCATCGCCGAGTGCATCAGGCCGCCGGCGTCGAAGGCGAATTCCAGGTCGGCGAACCGTTTCTCGCTGTGGAACCGCTCGCGGAGCATGTGGACATACTCCTGGGCGGAGTGCGCCGCTCGGCGGTCAACTGCACCTTGATGACGGTGTCCATCGGGCCGGCGTTGGGCGTGTAGGCGGCCGACCAGTCAGGCGTCACGCCGATCTCGGAGATGAAGAGCTGGAGGTCCGACTCCGGCTCCTCGCCGCCCTCGCCGTGGCCTTCCGCCTGGTGCTCGTGAGCCGAGGCTTCCTTGATCGTCTCCGCAAGGACCTTCTCGACGTCCTTGATCCGCTCCTCGGTCAGCTCGATGCGGGTGCCGCTAGGGGCACGGACGTAAATTTCGAAGGCGCCCGAGTCCACGTCGGGGAAGAACTCACGCTTGAGCTGCGACCCGAAGCCGACAAGCACGACCCCCAGCAGGCCAACCGCCCCGAGGATCATGACAATCCGGGCTCGCATCACGAAGTTGAGCAGACGGACGTACCCGCCGATCGCCGTCTCGATCATGCCTTCCCAGCGGGCAAACGCGCTGGCGAGCAAGCCACGCTTGGGGGCATGGTCATGGCCGTTGCCGTTGCCGTTGATCGGGGGCATCACGTCGTCGCTGTGCTGGTGGGCGGTCGCGGGGGACTCGGCTACGGCGTGATGCTCGTGGTGACCGTGTCCCTTCAGCCAGGTGGCCGCTCGCGAGGGCACGAAGCTCCGCGAGAGGATGTAGGCCGAGATCATCGCGAAGGTGACCGCCAGCGCCATCGGCCGGAACAGGAACTCGCCCAGGCCCGGCATCAACGCCAGCGGCGCCAGCACCAGCAAGGTGCAAAGGCTCGCCACCAGCTCCGGCATCGCCACCTCGCTGGCGCCGAGGAAGGCCGCCTGCTTCGGAGCCGCTCCCAGGCCGAGGTGCCGGTGCGTGTTCTCCAGGCAAATGATCGCGCTATCGACCATCGGCCCGATCGCCAGGGCGAGCCCGGCGAGCGTCATCACGTTGATCGTGTTGCCCGTGAAGTACAGGCCCACGATCGCCGCCATGACCGCCAGCGGCAAGGTCAAGACGGCGATTGCCGTCATCCGCCATTCACCCAGGAAGACCAGGATCACCAGTGAGCAGAGCACCGCTCCCAGCAAGCCTTCCTGCACCAGACTCTCGATCGACTTGCGCACATAGACCGACTGGTCCATGACGAGCTGCAGGTTGATGTTGTCGCGGCTTAACCGCGCCTGGTAGCCGGGGAGGTCCTCGCGCAGGGTTTGCACAACGCTCAGCGTGCTGGAGCCGAGCTGGCGATAGACCGGGATATACACCTGGCGACGGCCGTTGACCCGCACGATGTTTGTCTGGATGAAGCTGGCATCCTCCGGCTCAGCCACGTCCTTGACGTAGGCCCGGTTGCCGTGTTCGGTCCGGAGCGGGATGTCGCCGATCTGCTCGACCGGCTCGATCAGCGAGTTGCTGTCGATCGCGTAGTCGGTCGTCCCGAACTTGGCGTCGCCCGTCGGCAGGAACACGTTGTAGCTATCGACGGCGTTCATCACGTCCACCGGCGAGAGCCCGCGGGCCTGCATCTTGGCGCGATCGAGATAGACCATGACGGCGCGGAGCTTGCCGCCGAAGACGACCGGGGCGACGGCCCCCGGCACGCCCATGATCATGTTGCGGACCTCGTAGCGGCCCACGTCATAGAGGATCGACTCGCCCCAGCCGGTGCCGCTGGGACCGCCCTTGCGGCTGTCCAGGGCCACCACGCTGACCGGCGTGGTGCTGGTCGGGTCGAACGGCAGGACGACCGGCGGCAGGGTGCCCGGCGGCAGGTTCGGCAGGGTGGAGAGGGCCAGGCTGTTGACCTGGGTCAAGGCGCCGTTGGGATCGACATCGCCATAGAAGTAGTTGCGGACGATACTGGCGCCGACGATCGAGCGGGACTCCTGGAACCGCTTGCCGTTGGCCTGACCGGTCCAGCGTTCCATGCGGTTGGTGATGTCTTTTTCGATGCTGGTGGCGGGCATGCCGCCGTAGAAGGTCAAGGTCTGGACGGCCGGGCTCTTGAAGACCGGCAGGATGTCGATCGGGATCATGAAGAGACAGAGCACGCCCAGGACGATCACCGTCAAGGCCATGACGGTGACGGCGTAGGCGTTTCGAAGAGAGGCACGTATTAATCCATTCATGGGCGGCTTCTCGCTCGGAGGGGCAGGAGAATTGGATCGGCGCAAGCCTGAGCGCCACGAGGAACGATCCGGGCGCCGGGATCTCTCCACGGCGCAAGACGACTCGCGGGGCGGCTCAACAAAGGAGGCGCACGATCGAGCGAGAAGGGGGGGACGACTCGGCCGTGGCCGCCCAGCTCGATGGGATGCAATCGATCTGCTTGGGAACGTCAAGCGCGGCCGGGGCCAGCGCGATCCATTCTTCACCCTCGGGCTCGTCGCCATCCGAGGAGATTCGCGGCGGCGCCATCTCGGGGTCTTCCGACCCGACGGGGCCTTGCCGGATGACGGGAATCGCGTTCGCTGGTGGGATCGCTGTGAGGCTAGCCTGGGAACGCTGGGGATGTCTGTTGTGGGAACCGGACCCGACGCGCACATCCGCTGGCACGATCAGCATCGTGAAGGCCAACAGAACTCGAATTGCGCGTCCCGGCATCTGGTCTTCCATCTTGATGATCTATCATGAATCGATGCAGTTTCGATCGACTCACGACCATGACCTCGCCATTGTTCTCGCGAAAGTCGCTGGAGTCAACACCTCGGTCGGAGGGAAAGCCCGTGATCCAACGAGTTGACCCGATGGCCAACGACGGTTACGATGTTACGAAGTGGGCGATTCGGTAAACGACTCCCCAAGCAATTCCTAGGACAAATCCGCCACGATGAGACTGGCCGGCCTGATCTTGATGGCGACCCTGACGTTCGCCACCCTCGGGCATCCGCTCTCCAGGACCGCTGCCAGCGGACTTGTGGGCTCGGGCTCCGATGCGCGGGCCAACCTCGTGGCGTTCCCGCCGGCCGGCTCCGTGGACCTGGCCCCCGCTGTCCCATTCCAGGGGCGGGGCCTCCATGAGTCGGCCCTCGAATCGGAAGAGACCGACACCGACGCCTCGATCGCGGACCTGCCGGTCTCCCACGGCCTGGCCGACACCGACCAGCCCGGTTCGACCGCCCCCAACTCCACCCATCCCGATCCGCATCGGTCCTCGCGCAGCCGCCCCTTGCGGTGCTGAGGAGCGGCTTGGGGTCTCCACTTCCCCCCCGCGACCGATTCTCGGTGCCCGCCTGGCCTGTCCTGATGGGCACCCCCTGCCGTCTTTCGGATTTGGATGCGCCGGGTGATCGACGGGACGCACCCGTCGCCCCCCGTACCTCGGTGATTGCGGAGGTCCTGAACATGGCGGTCGAGCCGACCCAACAGACTCAGTCAATTCACGAAACCAATGATGCTCATGGGCATGCCGCTACCGTGACGGCGGCCCACCCCCAACCTGCGGCCCCACGGCCTCGCCCGGCGGCCCCGCCTCCCGGTGGCAAATCGCCCTGGCGCTGGTTGTTAACGATTGTCATGCTGGCGGTCGTCGGTGCGGTCGCTGTCTGGTTTTACGCCTCGGGACGCAACCCGACCGCGGCCGAAGCCAGCGAAAGGGCCAAGCAGGCTGGCCGGCGAAGAATCGGTTCCGCTCGTCGAGGTGGTCACGCCCACGGCCGGCGGGATCGAGCGGACGAGCACCCAGCCCGGTACCCTCATGGCCTTCGAGTCGGCCGACCTCTACGCCAAGGTCTCCGGCTACCTGATGACCCTCAACGTGGACATCGGCGACCCGGTCAAGAAGGGCGACGTCCTGGCCGAGATCGAGGACCCCGAGGTCCACAAGGCCGTCGAGCAGTCCGAGGCCGCCCTGAAGAAGGCCCAGGCTTCCGTCAAGGTGGCCCAGGCCCGCATCGACACGGCCGAGGCCGAGGTCAAGGCGTCTCAGGCCGAGCAGCACAAGTACGAGGAGGACGTCAAGCAATACGAGGCGATGCGGATTTATCGCGAGAGCGAGCTGGATCGCTACCGGAAACTGGCCGCCAGTAACTCGATCGAACGCAAGCTCGTGGACGAGGAGCTGGAGCACTACAACGCCACGGTCTCCGCCGAGAACGCGTCCAAGGCGGCCGTGAAGTCGGCCGAGGCGAAGGTTTTCGCCTCGCAGGCTCAGGTTCAGCAGGCGCAGGCGGACCTGGAAGAGGCGAAGGCGTACGTCGAGGTCGCCAAGGCCGACCTGGACAAGGCCCAGGTGATCGCCGCCTACACCAAGATCACCTCGCCCTACAACGGCGTGATCACCGCCCGCAACTTCTTCCGCGGCGACTTCATCCGCTCGGCCGATGTGGGCAACAACAGCACCCCGCTCCTCTCGGTCGCCCGCACCGACAAGCTCCGCGTTGTCGTCCAGGTGCCCGACCGCGATGTGCCGTTCGTCGATCGCGGCGACTCGGCCGTGGTGCATATCGACGCCCTGCCCGGCGAGAGGTTCGTCGCCAAGGTCTCGCGGTTCTCCGAGTCGGAGGACTCCGCCGACCGGACCATGCGGACCGAGATCGACCTTGAGAATCCTGACGACCGGCTCCGCGAGGGAATGTACGGCAACGTCACGATCGTTCTCCAGGCGGCCGAGAAGAGCGCCCTGACCATCCCCGCCAACAGCCTCGTCCAGCAGGATGGCCGCGGCATGGGCGCCGTCTATATCGTCCGCGACGGCAAGGTCGAGCTGCGCCCGGTCAAGGTTGGCAAGGACAACGGCCTCCATGTCGAGATCCTCAACGGCATCCAGCCCAGCGACCAGGTCGTCGTCCGCTACAGCGGCTCGATCTCCCAGGGCCTCGCCGTCCGGACTGAGCAGTACAAGGACGCTCTGCCCGGCGGTGAAGCCGAGAGTTGATTGATCGATCGATCGCCAGCGTCGCGCTGGCATCGTGGATCGTCCCGAATGCATCACCGATGGCGTCGCGGCTTCCCCGGAAGCCGCGACGCCCTCGCGTTGTGATCGTCACGACCCGGTTTCGAACAACAACCGGACCCTCAGCCTCAGATCGCCAATTGGACGACGCCCCGATCTCCGATCATAGTAAACAAGAAGTGGCGATCCCTGCCCCCGGGATTGCCCGACCGATCGGAGAGGCACGGAGGCTTGAGATGTCCAGGCGATCGCGAAGGGTACGCCTCGCGCCGGAGGTGGTCGAGCCCCGGCTCGTCATGAATAGTTCCGCTCTCGTCCCGTTCCCGACACTCGATTCCGCGACCGGCGTTGTGCGGACTCCCCGGGAAGTGGCGTTGGTCCGCAATACGATCCAGGCTCAGAACCTGGCCGCTCACAAACACTCGACGATCATCGGCCTCAGCGCCACGCCGACGGCCGGCAGCAACCTGCAACCCCGGCTCGTCCACGCGACCGACGCTGCGGGCCGCGCGCTCCCGTTCCGCCAGGGGGCGCCGCTCGTCCGACCCTGGCACCCGTTCGCCCTGGCCTACACCAAGGTCGCCAACCCCGGCGCCGTCAACATCGGCCTGACCGGTCGCCAGGACAGCACCGGCGCGGCGGTCGTCGCCAGCACCCTGCCGGGCGACCTCAACCACGACGGCAAGGTCAACCTGACCGACCTGAAGCTCTTCCAGTCGGCATTCCTCACGACGCCCCTCGACGCCTTCTACAACCCCGCCGCCGACGCCAACCACAACGGTTTCGTCGGTCACGGTGACGCCAAGCTGCTGCTGCGGAACATGACGCCCCTGACTCCCAGGATCCCGCTCAAGGTCGATCTCGCCCTGGCACCGGGCCAGTATGCGGCTGGCACGAAGTATCAGAACTCGGGCGGCATCACCCGGCTCACCCACGTCACCGTCGTCGGCCATACCACACCCGGCTCGATCGTCTTCGCCGACTCCGGTCTGGGCGACTACACCTTCACCGGCCCGGCCCTCGCCGCCGATGCCAACGGCAACTTCGCCGTGAATGTTACGATTGACCCCCAGGATGCCCTCCACAACACCGAGTACCTCGTCATCGATCCCTACGGCCAGCAGAAATATCAGGCCTTCCCGATCCTCTACATCGGTCCCTCGTCTTGACCGGGAATCGCCCGGGAGACGGACCTTCAAGCCGCGATCCCGAGCCGCTTCGGCCAACCAACCAGGGCGGCGCTCGACAAATCCCGTCGAGCGCCGCCCTGGTCCATTTCCGGGACTCAGCCTGGAGGGTTCGTCCCGAGCCGCTCCGGAACAGACCGTGCGTCCCAGCCGAGATCGCCTTCATGTGCTATAATAGATCCTGGCTCCTTGGCAATCCGATGTGAGTCTTGATCCCGTCGCTCGCCGGATTCGGTGCGGCGGAATCGCGACGCCGTGGCGCGTCCCGCACACCGAACGAACTTCACAATGGGTAAAATCGCTTCTTAAATAGTCTTTGACAAACTGTTTGCGATCGCAGTTTTGCCGCGATGGGAAGCGTCCCCCTGACGTCCTCGCGTCGTTTCGACACCGTCCCAGCCGCGTCGCCGGCGCGTCGTCCCTGCGTTCCTGATCCGTCCCGGGTCACCGGCGTCTGTCAAAGAAAGCGTTGCTTTCCCACTCAGCCCCGATTCCAGGCCGCTCCCGGAAGCGGGGTCACGGCTGGGCGTCGACGGGAACTCCGCACAGACGGACGCTCCCATCGGGCCGGTGGCTGGCGCGAAGGGCCGCGGCGTCCCTCCGATCCGCAATTCAAACGAAGTAACGCCAGTCGGGACGGTTTACGACCATCCCGACGGGCGTTGAGAGTGGGGTAGTGAGGCGTCCGACCGGCTCAGGGCTTGTGGCTGAGCAGCCGGAAGTGGGAGTCCGCGGGCGGCATCGGCTGGGCGGGGTGGACCGGTTCCAGCACGTGCGGACAGAGGGAGAAGGGCGAGTGCAGCGGCGTCGTGATCGGCGGCGGGTCGATTGGCTCGGTCGGAGGCGGACCGGGCGGGGGGGGGGAGCCGAGCGCGACGAAGAGGCGGAACTGGGCCTGGTTATACTGAGTGATGGCCTCGATCAGGGAGATACGGGCCTCGTTCAGCAGTTCGAGGTTGTCGAGCACCTCGATCGGCTTGCCGAGGTTCTGCCGGGACCGGGTCAGGTCCTCGCGGAAGCCGGCGTCGGCGGCCGCGAGCTGGCGGCGGGCTTGTTCGATCTGGAGCAGACGGGCTCCCGAGATGGCCAGGGCCGAGGCGACCTCGCGGCGGACGACATTGATCGTCACCGATCGTTGCGCCACGGCCCGGCCGATCTCGGCGCGTCGCCGTCTCTGGCGGGCGAGGTTGCCCTCGCCGAAGTTCATCAGCGTCCAGATCAGGCGAACGTCGAAGTCCGTTCGTCCGGCGGTCCGTCCGAAGAGGGGTTGCGAGAGGTTCGAACCACCGGCGAACGCACCACCGCTGAAGCCGAGCCAGAGTGTCGGCAGGAGCGGCCGGAAGATTTCCTCCCGAAGCTCGACCTGGGCCTGGGCGATCTCGGCCGTCCGGGCGACCAGCTCGGGCCGGCGTCGGAGGGCCAGTTGCGTCAGTTCCGCCGGGTTGGAGGCCGGATCGACCAGCACGATCGGGCTCAGAGGCCCCGATCGGGGCGAGAGCCGGATCGAGGGGTCGAGGTTCAACCGCTGGGCCAGCCGGGCGGAGGCCGCGGCGACCTCACCCTCGGCCGCCTGGACGTTGTTCCGGCGGAGCTGCCGCTGGACCTCGGCCCGCAAGGCATCGGCCTCGCGGCGCTCGCCGGCCTCGGCGAAGCCGGCCGTGATCCGCGCCACCTCGGCCGTCTGGGCCTCAGCCAGCCTCAGCGCTTCGAGCCGGGACTGGGCTCCCAGCAGTTCCAGGTACAGCGAGGCGACCTCCAGCAAGGTGCTGTTGGCCGTGGCCATGGCGTCGAACTGCGTCCGACGGACCCGCTGGCGGGCCGCCAGGGGCTCGAACCAGGCTTCGGTGATCGGGCTGACGATGTTCACCGCCGGGAAGGCGAGGCTCTCGGCCGCCAGGGTCCGCGAACCGCCGCCGAAGTAGAGCGACTGCTCCGACAGGCTCAGGATGCGGCCCGAGGACCGCTGGAGGTTGCCGGTATGGCCGTGGTAGTTGGCACCCGCGTTGAGCGTCGGCAGCAGCAAGGCGCGGGCCGCCTGCTGCAGGGCCAGGGCCCCGAGGATCTCGGCGCGGGCCCGGGCGATCTCGGGGTTTTCCACGTCCGCCAGCCGCAAGGCGACCGACAGGTCGATCGGGTATTCCGGCTGAGCCGGCACGGCCGGCGGGATCGCTTCGAACGGCACCGGGGTGGCCGTCTCCAGGGACTGGCCCAGCGTGGGAACCGAGGTCCCGGGGGGGGATGGGGCCTGGAATCCTTCGGCCCGAGGGCCGATCAGCGCCGCGGTCAGGGAGAGCAGGCCGACCCGGAGCGGGCCGGCGATCGCTATACCCCACGGCGCGGGTCGGTTCTCGGACGCCTCCTGCGTCCGTTTTCTCTTCATGGCCGTCTCCTCACCTCACCTGGGCAGGACGACCCGCTGGACCTCGTCGGCCGGAGCGGGGGTCTGCGGTCCGACGTTGGGCGCCACCGCCGCCGCGGGTTGCGGCGCGCCGGGCCGAGGGGTCATCGCCACGGGTGGGGCCTGGAAGGGCCCCGGCTGGGTGGGGGGAATCGGGGCCGTCGGAGCCTCCGGCGCCGGCTGGGACGTCGTCTGCGTCGGCTCGACTCCCTCGGTCGGCACCGGCCGGGCCAGCACGTTGGCCGGCGGCTGACCCAGTGCGACGTACAGCGAGAAATGCGCCTCGTTGTACTCCACGATCGCATCCAGATACGCCTCACGCGACCGTGCCAGCAACCGGAAGCTGTTGATCAGCTCGATCGGCAGGATCTCACGCCCTTGCTGGGCGGCCCGCTCCTTGATCCGGGCCAGGTCACGCTCAAACGCTCCCTTGCCTGCCCGCACCGCCTGCTCGGTCGTGCCGATCTGGGCAAACCGGGCGTGCGTCAGGGCATACGCCTGGGCCACCTCGGCGCGGATTCGGTTGAGGACCGACAATTGCTCGTATCGGGTGATCTGCAACTGGGCCTTGGCCTGATTGATCAGCGCGGCGTTGCCGACGCCCATGTTCAGGATCGACCAGTAGGTCACCGCGTCGAAGTCGGTCCGGCTTCCAAAGCCGCCGAAGATCGGCCGCACCAGGTTACTACCGCCGCCGAAGCCACCGGCACTGAAGCCGAGGATGTAGTTCGGCGAGAACGGCAGCACCTTGGCACCGCTGAGCGACAGCAGAGCCGCCCGGATCGCCGCCCGACGCTCGGCCAGCTCGGGCCGCTGCATCAAGGCGATCGCGATCAGTTGAGGAATGGGGATCGGGTCCGGTACGACCGGCTGCGGCACCGCCCAGGCGTCGGTCGGGTGCAGCCGGACCGACGGATCGACGTTGATCGCCTGCGCCAGCCGGGCCGAGGCCGTTATGACCGTGCCTTCGGCTGCCTGCAAATCCGCCTCGCGGATCGCCAGCTCGGCTGCGGCCCGGTTGGCGTCTGCCAGCCGGCCCTCGCCCGACTCGGCGTAGTTGGCCGTCAGCCTCGCGATCTCGGCGGCCTCTTCGCGGTTCTGCTGGGCGATCGACAGCCGGCCCTCGGCCCGGATCAACTCGCTGTAGGCCAGCGTCACCTCTAGGAAGACCTGGTTGCGGACCGCGATGGTGGCAAACTCGCGCTGCTGCACCACCTGGCGCGCCGTCAGCCAGGCGTAGATGCCGGTCGCGATGTTACCGGTCATCACCAGGCCCGGGATGTTCACCGTGCCGGCCGCGACCGCGTTCGACCCCGCACCAACGTACAGGGCGCTTCGGTTGACGCTCAACATGTTACCGTTGGACTGCTGCAAGACGCCCGTGTGGGTGTCGTAGTTGCCACCGCCGTTGATCGTCGGCAGCAACTGGGCCGCGGCAAACTGCCGCAAGGCCACCGCTTCCAGGACCCGCTGACGGGCCACGAGCAACTCGGGGTTCTGCACTCCGGCGAGCCGGAGTGCCATGTTCAGGTCAATCGGACTGGAGTTGGCATTGAGTAGCCCGGTCGTACTGGCGGGCCCGGTGGCCACGCCACTGCCGGGCACGTCCAGGGTCGTCGTCGGGACCGGTGGGGTCCCTGGCATCGGCGCCGGCCCGGACACGCCCTCCGGCGTTTCCTGGCCCAATCCCCTCGCTGGCGATCCCAGGATGACCCCGGAGACCACGGCGAGGCTCCCTATCAGCCCCTTGAGGCGTTTCATATCGCCCAGCTCCTCGGGCGGCAAGAATCTCCCTCGGATCGTCGTCCGGCGATCCAACCACAACGATCATCGACCACTGGCCCCCCGGCCTTTACCTGGAGTGCCCCGCCACCCGTATGTCAAGGTCCCGGGGCCGCCGCGCCGACTCCGGCCTCGCGCAGACCAGGCAGGTTCGCCAGGCCCGCACTCATCTTTGGATCATGGCCGCCGGTCGCTCAGTCGGCGCGGCCCGTGATCTCCCGGAGGAGGCACTCGCCGACCTTCTCCAGCCGCTCGGCATGCCCGGGGCGACGCGGCTCCACGGGGCGGGGTCGGCCTCGTAGCCGCCTTCCTTGTAGGCGCGGCGGATCGGCAGGTAGCCGAGGTAGCCGTTCGCATAGCCGACGACGAACGACGCCCCCGCCCCCTTGAGCACCAGACCCGTCTCGACAAACGGCTCGCCCGGCAAGCCGACCCAGCAGATCGGTCCGACCCGCATCGTCTGCACCTCGGCGCGGAGCGGTTCCTCGGCCAGCTTCCTCGCCAGCCGGACCCGTCGCCGGTTCATCGAAGTTGGCTTCGCCTCGGCGAGACGCCTCGCCTCGGCTAGTGTGGGGCACGCCCGGCCCTCCAGCTCGCAGACCCGCGACCTCACATCGAGGCCGTCGATCGCCAGGGGCGGCTTTGATCGCAACGTCTCGACCTCCGCCAGAGCCGCGTTCCCGAGCGTCTGACCGATCGCCCGGACGTCGTCGAAGCGGGACGAGACCTGCCGCGGATTGACGTTACCCGCCGCCCCTTGCGTGAAGAGGCAGACGACCCCCGGCATCGCCGACTCGACGGCCGCCGTCGCCGCGCCGGGGTAATCCGCCGAGACCGGCGGCAGCAGCATCGCGATGACCGGATGCGCCGTGAAGTTCAGCAGCACCGCCTGCGGCCGGCCGTCGAGGGTCTCCAGGTAAAGGACCGACAGCTCCTCGTCGAGCGTCCAGGGCACCGCCGTCTGCTCCGGCGTCGGCAAGGGGCCAGCCCGGTTGAGCGTGCCATCCTTCAAGGCGATCCGCCGGTAGCGCGCCACCTGCTCGACTCGACGCTTTCCAAAGCGAACCTGTGCGGGCGCCCGACTTTCCCAGGCCTGGATAAGCGTCGCCGCCAGGTCGTCCCGGTGCTTCTCGATCCACTCCGGTACGCCTTTAACCTCACGAATCGGCGTCAACCCGATCGTCTCTGGGGCGGAGTGGGTGTGCGAGGCCGCCAGGAGGATCGAACCCGGCTCCAGGCCCGTCCTCGCCGCCACCTGCTCCCGGAGTTCCTTCGTGAAGTCGCGTCCGGGCCCCAGCAACGCGTTGTCATAGCCGATCGCATCGACGGCCAGCACCGCCAGCGCCCGCCGGCCGTCGTCGATCACGAGTGCCCGGGCGTGCAGATCGTCATGGACCCCTTGGAAAGGCGCGTTCGTGCCGTGGCCCGCGGACGTCAGGTAAGGCACCCACTCCGGCGGCGTCACGACCCGCTTCGCCACCCCCGCCCTCAACTCCCCTGCGCCGGTCTCGGGAATCCCGGCCAGCATTGCGACCATCAAGGCCGCGACGAACCAGAAGCCGGCTTGAGAACCCCGATCTTCCCGACGTTCCGCCATCATTCCCAACATGTTCCGCTCCTCGCCCGAGCCGGCGAGCTGACCGCGATTTCCCGGTCCGGTCAGTCTCGCAATGACTCCAGCATCTCCCAGCGCTCGAAGGACGCGGCGAGTTCCGCCTCCAGCTCGTCGAGCCGGGCCTTCACCTCGGCGATCTCAGACCCGTCCTGGCGATAGAACGCCGGGTCGGCCATCGCCTCGTGGATCGCCTGACGCGCCGCTTCCAGCTCCTCGATCCGTGCCGGCAATGCCTCCAGTTCCCGACGCTCCTTGTAGCTCAGCTTCCGGGCACGCGACTCCTCCGACTCCGAGGCCCTCGTCGTCGCCGGCCCCGGCCCGGTCGCGGGCTTCGTCGCGGGCGGGGCCTCGTCCTGGCGCTGTCGGAGGTAGTCGTCATAACCGCCGTCATACTCCTTGACCCGCCCGTCGGCCTCGATCGCCAGGGTGCTCGTCACGACGTCGTTAAGGAAGGCCCGGTCGTGGCTGACCAGCAGGACGGTGCCTTGATAGTCCACCAGCAGGCTTTCGAGCAGTTCCAGCGTCTCGATGTCGAGGTCGTTCGTCGGCTCGTCCAGGACCAGCACGTTCGACGGTTTCGTGAACAGCTTCGCCAGCAAGAGCCGGCTCCGCTCGCCTCCCGAGAGCGTCCGGACCAGGCTCCGCGACCGCTCCGGAGGGAACAGGAAGTCCTGCAAGTATCCGAGCACATGCCTCGGCTGGCCGTTGATCGGGATCGTCTCGTACTCGCTGACGTTCTGCTGGACCGTCTTCTCCTCGTCGAGTGTGGTCTTTAGTTGGTCAAAATAGGCGACTTCCAGGTTCGTGCCGTGCCGGACCGTGCCTGCCTGCGGCGGCCTGAGGCCGAGCAAGAGTCTCAGGAGGGTGGTCTTGCCCGAGCCGTTCGGGCCGATAATGCCGACCTTGTCGCCCCGCATGAGACTCGTCGTCAGCTCGCGGATCACCGGCCTTTCGTCGTAGCCGAAGTTCACGTCCTTCGCCTCGATCACCAGCGCGCCGGAGCGCTCGGCCTCCTGAAGCTGCATGCGCGCCGTGCCCTGGCGTTCCCGCCGCTGCTGGCGTGCCTCCCGCATCGCCTTCAAGGCCCGAACCCGTCCCTCATTGCGGGTCCGTCGCGCCTCGATCCCCTTGCGAATCCACGTCTCCTCCTGGGCCAGCTTCTTGTCGAAGAGGGCATTCTGACGCTCCTCGGCCGCCAGCATCTCCTCCTTCCGTTTCAGGAAGGTCGGGTAGTCGCATGCCCAGTCGTAGAGCTTGCCCCGATCGAGTTCGACGATCCTCGTCGCCAGCTTCGCCAGCAAGGCCCGGTCGTGGGTCACGAAGACGAGCGTGCCGTCCCAGCGCAGGAGGAACTCCTCCAGCCAGCGAATCGACTCGATGTCCAGGTGGTTCGTCGGCTCGTCGAGCAGGAGGAGGTCGGGCTCGGCGACCAGCGTCTTCGCGAGCAAGGTCCGCCGCTTCATCCCCGACGAGAGCGCCTCGAAGGCCACCTCGCCGTCGAGGCCCATTCGCGAGAGGATCGCCTCGACGCGGTAGTCGTGGACCTTCGCCCCCGCCCCCGCTTCCGCCTCGTCCATCCCCTCGGCGACCTCCTCGGCGACCGTGCCCCTCCGACCCGCCGGTACCTCCTGCGCCAGCCTCGCAATCCGGAGCCCCTGCGACCGGATGACCTCGCCCTCGTCCGGCTCGATCGGTCCGGTGAGCAGCCGCAGCAACGTGCTCTTGCCCTCGCCGTTGCGACCCAGCAGCCCGATCCGTTCCCCCCGCTCGATCGCCAGATCGACACCGTCCAGCAGTCGCGGGCCACCGAAGGCCAGTCCGACGTTTCGCAGGCTCAGCAAGGCCATGAGGTCATCCGGTCCGTTGGCAAGGGCTCGATTGGTGGCGCAGGGGGACAGGTCCACTGAGTCGCGGATCCGATTCCAGCCGGATCAGCAACTCCGGATCGATCACCCGCTTCCGGCGAGACCGCCATTATACCGGAGCGACCCGCGGACCGCCCCTGCTGTTGCGCCGCGACAGGGCTTGCCTGAAGGCCGGCAAGTCCTTATCATTGATCCTTCCCAAAACGGGCGGCGTAGCCAAGTGGTAAGGCCCGCGATTGCAAATCGCGTATTCCCCGGTTCGAATCCGGGCGCCGCCTCTCTTGCCCCATCCCGATCGCGTCCCACCGAAAAGAAGGCGAGTACGGTGCGAAAACCGCCCTCGCCGTTCGATCGTGTCCGGATTCGAACTCAGTGGCCACCGTCAGGGTGGGCGCCGTGGAAGGCGGCACCGCGGAGCCAGAAGTTCTGCTCGTGCTCGCGGCCGGCATACCAGTGGTTCGCCGGACCATCCCCCTCGTCGTGGTGGCCGGTGATGCCCGAGGCCAGGCCGCGATAGCCAGGGTAGCCCTGCGGCTGGACACCGGGTGGATACTCGGGGATATCCCAGCCCGGCACCGGTGGCAGGCCGACGGGCGTCGAGCGGTAGAACGACAGGCCCGGCGTCGCCGGATACGGCTTGGAAAAGTTCGCCGGCGCGATGGCGTTGTAGTGCAAGGGCGTCAGGCCGCAGCAACCGCCATAGTCGTAGGGGCCACAGCCGTTCGGGCCGCAACTGTAGTACCCCTGACCGTGGGGTCCCCAGTTCTTCATCTTGCTCATATCATGATCATAGACAAAGTCCAGTGTCCCCCAGATGTGCGAAGGCGAGGGATAAATGAACCCGTAAGGGATCACCCCATACGGATGATGCTCGTTGGCCGCCATCGCTGGCCACCCGGCGGCGCAGGCGAACAGCAGGCCCACCGCGAGGGCGAGCCCCTGGAAAAATCGTCCCGACATCGGAGGGGACTCCATTCTGTCATGTGGTCGGAGCGTACCTCCCGGACCACCATCCTCCCCGTGGACGCGCAGATGCTTGCGGACGGCGGACAGGTCGATACCCTTTCCCGGGTCGTTCCGGCAGTCGAAACATAAAATCGCCCCGGCCGTTGTCAAACCGATCACTGACGTGCCGCGGCCGCCGACGCGTCGCCGACGGCCCGACCGGAGCGACCGCCCGAGGTCCCATCGGCTGCTTTTCGCTGTCAAATCTTTGTTGACCCGCCCTCCCCTCCGGCGCCACAATGAGGCGCAGGTCCGCCGGCCCGGTCCGCAAGACCCGTGCCCGGGCGGCGGGATTGTGGCGACGTCTCGACAGTTCTCAACCCTCAAGTGAGGAGGCGGGCACGATGGGCGAGCCTTGCGGTGGTGGCGGCAACCGGAGACACTTCCTCAAGATGACCGCGGCAACGGGCGCGGCCCTGGCCTCCAGCCCGGCAGTCGGAGCCTGGGCACCGCCCGACGAGTTGCCCAAGATCGTCCTCGGCAAGACCGGCAAGACCGTCACCCGGCTGGGCATGGGCACGAGCTGGACCGTCCAGCCCAGCTTCGTCCAGGCCGCGCTCTTCTCGGGCGTTGGCTACATCGATACGGCCGAAGGTTACGAGAACGGCAACTCCGAGCGCACCCTCGGCGAGGTCCTCGCCCGCACCGGCAAGCGCAAGGACGTCTACCTCGTCACCAAGAACAGCGGCTACCGACGCGAAGGCGATCCCAAGATCTTCGAGGAACGCCTCAACCGCAGCCTCGAACGCCTCCAGACCGACTACACCGACGCCTACTTCCTCCACGGCCTGACCGGCGAGCAGATCCCCATGCTCTTCGACGACGGCGTGAAGAAGGCGTTCGAAACCCTCAAGAAGGCCGGTAAGATTCGCTTCGCCGGCCTGAGCTGCCACGACGCCCGGCTCGTCGATGTCGTCGAGGCCGCCGCCAAGTGCGGTTGGATCGACCAGATCATGATCCAGTACAATTACCGGACCATGACCGCCGACACCCTCCGTCGCGCCGTCGATGCCGCCAGCAAGGCCAACCTCGGCCTCGTCGCCATGAAGACCCAGGGCGGCTCCGAGCCCGTCGCCCCCGACGTCGCCCAGAAGAACGACCGGCTCTCACCCTTCGTCTCCAAGGGGTTCAAGACGGCCCAGGCCGCCATCAAGGCCGTGCTCGCCGACGAGCGGTTCCAGGTCGTCGTCAGCGAGATGACCAACCGCACCCAGCTCCGCGAGAACATGGGCGCGGTCCAGTCCGCCCTGACCCCCAAGGAGGCCCGCCTCCTTGAGGAGCACCGCCAGAAGACCGCCCACCTCTACTGCCACGGCTGCGGCCACCTCTGCGAGACCGCCGCCAGAGGCGTCCCCGTCGCCACCGTCCTCCGCTATCTCCGCTACTACTCGGTTTACGGCAAGCGCCAGCAAGCCCGCGAGCTTTACCAGGCGCTTCCGCCCGCCGCCCGCAACCTCGCCGCCGCCGACCTCGCCGCCGCCGAGAAGGCTTGCCCCTTCGGCCTGCCCGTCGTCCAGCTCATCGGCATGGCTGACCGCAAGCTGAGCTAAGCCCGTCGCCTCGGAGCGCGGATTCACCGTCAGAAGCGAAGCCCAAGGGCACAACGGACACGCCAGGGAAGCTGCGTCTTGGCGTCCGATGTGCCCTTGTGGTGAATCCTGACCCCGCGATCACCCCGAGGGCGATCCCTCACTCGTCGGCCTCATCGGCCGGTGCGTCCGGGGCCGGGGGACCCGGGATGACGTAATCGCCGTCGATCCACCGCCCCAGGTCGATCAGGCGACACCGCTCCGAGCAGAACGGGAAGCTCGGCAGGTCGTCAATCCTGGCGACCGCAAACTCCGTCCCACAAATCGGACACTTCCCCCGGATCATGTCCCCGACCCGCTGGCCGCCGGCTTGGCCGGCTCGGACTTCGTCGGACTGGACGAGGAGGTCGACGACGTACCGCCGTCACCCGACGATTTCGACTCCCCGCCGCCGCTCGACTTGTCCGCCTGCGCCGCCTTCTTGTACGACTCGCTCCGGTAATCCGTCTGGTAGAAGCCCGACCCCTTGAACAAAATCGCCGCCCCCGGCCCGAGCTTCCGCCGCAGCTTCTCCTCGCGGCACTCGGGGCAGACGCGCTGGGGGTCGGCCTTGATCGACTCGAACGCCTCGAACTCGTGTCCACAGGCGTCGCAAATGTAGTCATATGTCGGCATGGAATCTGTTGCTCCGCGACAGGGCGACCCGCGCCCGGCTTCCCTTCAAGCCGCGGCCGGGCCGGCCGCCCCGGGACTGGAATCTCCGCACGAGAACCACCTCAAAGTCGCAATCGTTTCCTCTTCGGTGAATCGTCAACGGACGTTTCCCGGCCGCCTCAACCTCAACCTTCGCCCGCGCCGGCGGAGACGACCACCCGCGAGGGCCGCAACACGCGATCGCGAAGCCGGTAGCCGCGGCCGAATTCGTCGACCACGGTGCCCTGGGCGTGCTGGGGGTCGGGCCGCTGGGCGATCGCCTCGTGCAAGGACGGGTCGAACGGCAGGCCGCGGGCCTCGATCGGCTCGACACCGTGCTTGGCCAGGGTTTCGAGCAGTTGCCGGTGCACCATCTCCAGGCCCTCGACGATCGGGCTGGCGCCGGCGGCGCGGGCGGCCTCCAGGGCACGCTCGAAGTTGTCGATCACATGGAGCAGGTCGGCGGCGAGCGGACCGACGGCGTAGGCCCGATCGGCCTCGGCCTGGGCGCGGGCCCGCTTCTGGTAGTTGGCGAACTCGGCCCGCGAGCGCTGGAGCTGGTCGAGATAATCGTCGCGCTGGCGCGTGACCTCGGCCAGCGGGTCGGAGCCGGTCGTGCCATCGGCGCCGGCGGCCGGGCCCGGCGGACGCGATGAGCCCGCGGCGGGGTCCGCGGGGGCCTGGGGATCGGCGGGTGGGTTCTTGTCCTTGTCGCTCATGGGTCTTCCGTCCTGAACGTCTCCGGGGGCCGGGCTTCGTCCGCTCGGGTGGGGCCAATGGCCGATTCGCGATGACCGTGGCCGGACCAGCGACCGTCGGTTGTGCCGGTTCTCGGCTCTCAGGCGTCGTGCTCGGCCAGGAGTTTGTTGAGAATCGCTCGTGCTTGATCCAGGTTGCGGCCCTTGCCCCAGTCGAGCGCTTCCGGACTGAGCGCGCCCACCAGTCGGGGATCAATGTCGGCCAATCGACGAATCATTTGTTCCCTATCAGCCGGAAATGGATGCATCCCGTGGATAAGCCTGTCGGTCAGGGGATTGTCTCGGATCTGTTTGATCGGCATGGGTTCATTCTTTTCAGACTCCGGACAACCTCCCGAGCGCTGGACCACGCCCGCCGACGCTAGGAGGCGCCGGTCTCGGGCGACTCCGCCTCCTCGGTGAAATAGTCGCGTAGCTTTTCGAAGAAGCCCTTGCGGCGGGGGCTGACCTCCTCGTGGTCCAGCTCGGCGAGCTGGCGGAGCAGCTCTTCCTGGCGAGGCGAGAGCTTGCGAGGGGTCTCGATGGCCGCCTCGACGAGCAGGTCGCCACGTCCCCGGCCGTTGAGGTCGGGCATGCCGCGTCCCTTCATCTTGAGGATCTCGCCGCTTTGAAGCCCTCGAGGGATCATCAGCCGCTCGGTGCCGTCAAGTGTGGGGACCTCGATATCGGCCCCGAGCGCCGCCTGGGGGAAGCTGATCGGGACCTGGCAGATCAGGTCGTTGCCCCGACGCTCGAAGAACCGGTGCGGGCGGACCTGGATCTGGATCCGCAGGTTGCCCCGTGGGGCGCCGGGGTCGCCGGGCTCCCCCTGGTTGCGGAGCTGGAGCCACATGCCGGTATCGACACCCGAGGGGATGTCCACCTTGAGGTGGGCGTTCGACAGCGTCTTGCCGCTGCCCTTGCACTTCGGGCAGGGGTCCACGATCCGCTTGCCGTCGCCGCCGCAGGCCGGGCAGGTCGTGGCCACCTGGAAGAACCCCCGCGATTGCACGACCTGGCCCTGGCCCCGGCAGTAGTCGCAGGTCACCGGCGAGGTCCCCTTGCGGGCGCCGGAACCCTGGCATTCATCGCAAATCTCCTGGCGGGTCAGTTCGATCGGCTTGGTGGCGCCGCGGGCGGCTTCGAGCAGGTCGATCTCCAGCCGCATCAGGAGGTCTTGCCCGGGTCGCGGGCCGCGACGGCGCTGGGTGAACATCCCGCCGAAGAGGCCGTCGCCGAAGATCTCGCTGAAGGCCGACATGATGTCCTCGGCCGACCGGAAGTTGTGCACCCCCGCGCCGTCCATGCCGGCGTGCCCGTAGCGGTCGTACCGCTGACGCTTCGCCGGGTCGGAGAGAACCTCATACGCCTCAGCCGCTTCCTTGAACCGCCGCTCGGCCTCGTCGTCGCCCGGGTTCTTGTCCGGGTGATACCTCAAGGCCATCTGGCGATACGCCTTCTTCAACTCGTCGGCCGTGGCCTCGCGGTTCAAGCCCAGGACTTCGTAATAATCGCGCTTCGTCGTCGCCATCGGCACGGTGTCTCGCTTCGGGTCCTCTCGGCGCCGGTCCTGGCACTCACCGCAGACATCGTAGCATAACCTGGCCCGGGTGCGAATCCGACCCGCCCGGTCCGGCGCGTGCCGGCATGGTGGACCCGGATCGATTGCCGGCCGGTTCCCGCTTCTCCTACGACACAACTCGCCCGCCGGTTCACCTCACCCGCGCGTCCCCGTGAACCGGCCGGAACGGCTTTCCCCGTGGCGGCTCCGATCCGCCCTGCGATCCCCATTCCCGGCCCTCCGCACTCACTCCGTGCTGATCCGGATCAGGCCGGAGGGGATGCCCGGCGTGAAATAAGCGCGGAGCGGATACGAGCGAAAGACGCCCCGCCAGGTGTAGGTCGCCAACCGTTCGTTACCCTCGCTGACGGTGGGACCATCGGCCTTCCGGCCGATCAGGGTCTCGACCTGCTCCTGACTCAGCAGATCGCCTTCCTCATTCTCCAGCGCCTTGTTGAGCTTCGTGACCGCCTCACCGGCCTGATTGCGGGCCATGACTTCCAGGCCGCCGACGACCAGGACGCTCAACAGCAACACCAGACCGAACAGGTTCCGCCCCCCGGAGACCTTCTTGACCGGGGCTTTCTTCGCGGGCGGCGTCTCGTCGCGCGGTTGATCCGGGATTTCGTGGTCGGCCGGGACCATGACTCACCTCCGTTCGCACCGCGTTCCAGAGATCAGGCTCACGGACCTTCCCGCTCGCCTCCCCGACGATCGGTCCACCCGCGGAGTCTCGGCCCGAGCCCGGGGACGAGACGAACTCGTCAGCAACGCCCACCCACCACCTTGGCGGCTACGGTGTCCGCTCACGACGCCGCGGTTTCCTGCGCCTTCGCCTTCTTGTTCTTTTTCGGGCGACGCTTGCCAAAGGTGCCCTTGAAGATCTTGCCCCGCTTGCTCCGCGCGTCACCCTTGCCCACGTTCCTGATCTCCTTGAGAACTCGAAAACTCCCACCTCCGCCGGTCGTGCACCGTGCGCAGGTTTCGGAAAGTAGCGTATCGTCCCGCCTCGCGATTGACAACATCCGAATTTCCCTCACGCCACGACCTTACCAGGAATCACGTCGCTTCCGGCCGTGCTCCCGCAACGCCCGCCTCTCGCCTACCGGGGGCTTTCTTGAAGATTCTACAATAATCGCCGGCCGGGACTTCGATAATGAGGTCATGGCCCGCGTCCAGGGTGGCCGCGGGCCGGCTTTCGAACCTCGCGTCTCCAACAGCGATTTTCCCACCATGCGTCGACACTCAACCACCCGAAGACCCTTCTCCAAACGTCCCGGCCACGCTCACAATCCGTCGTCGCCTCGGAGCGGAAGTGACAAAACGAAGCCAACAAAAGCCACTCCGAAGTGGCGGCACCAAAGATGCTTGTGTCGAACCGGCCGTCCCCCACGGCGGCACGCGCCCTGAGTAAAACCGGGCGCGGTCGCCGCGCTGCGACGCGCTTCCATTTCCCAAAACGAAGCCAGACCACTCTCGCTCCAAACTGATCTGGAGAGACTTCTTCTGTCGATTCCGGCGGCGAAGCGGCGCACGCGGCGGGCCGCATTCCGGGCCAACTTCGCGGGCGGGACCGCAGGCTTGCTTCCCGCGACGGGGTGGGGCAGATTGGGTCCGACCGGTCGGAGGGTCCACGGGAGAACCGGGAGAAAGTGCCATGAGACGAGTCGTCGCGGCCGTCGCCGGCCCAATCGGGATCGCGCTGGGACTGCTGGCCGTTGGGCTAGCCGCTCGCGCCGGGGAAGCGACGCGACCGCCCGACCCCAGGCCGAGCATCCTCTTTGCCATCGCCGACGACTGGTCGTGGCCGCACGCCGGGGCCTACGGCAATCAGGTCGTCCAGACACCGACGTTCGATCGCCTGGCCCACGAAGGCGTCCTCTTCACCCGGGCCTTCTGTGCCGCGCCTTCCTGCACTCCCTCCCGCGGGCGCGATCCTGACCGGACAGGCGATCCACCGCCTCAAGGAAGGCGGCAACCTCTGGAGCACCTTGCCGGCCGAGTTTCGCACCTACCCCGACCTGCTCGAAGCCCAGGGTTACCACGTCGGCCTGACCGGCAAGGGTTGGGGTCCCGGCCGGGTCGCGGGGACCGGCCGCAAGCGCAATCCCGCCGGACCCAACTTCAAGGACTTCCACGCCTTCCTCGCGACCGTGCCCGAGGGCGAGCCCTTCTGCTACTGGTTTGGCAGCACCGACCCGCACCGACCCTACGAGAAAGGCTCGGGCGTCGCCTCCGGCAAGAAGACCGAGGACGTGAAGGTCCCCCCGTTCCTCCCCGACACGCCCGAGGTCCACAGCGACATCCTCGACTACTACGTCGAGGTTGAGCGCTTTGACCAGCGGGTCGGCGCGATCCTCGAAGTCCTCGAACAATCCGGCCGGGCGGAGAACACGATCGTCGTGATGACCAGCGACAACGGTATGCCCTTCCCCCGCGCCAAGGCCAACCTCTACGACGCTGGCACCCACATGCCCCTGGTCGTTCGCTGGCCGTCGAAGGTGCCGGGAGGCGGCGAGGTGCATGCCTTCGTCAGCTTCACGGACTTCGCTCCCACCTTCCTCCAGGCCGCGAGCATCGCACCCTTGCCCGAGATGACAGGTCGGAGCTTCCTCAATCTCTTGGTCAACCAGCGGGGCGAGACCCGCGAACACGTCTTCCTCGAACGTGAGCGCCACGCCAACGTCCGCGCCGGCGACCTGAGCTATCCCTGCCGGGCCGTCCGCACCGAGCATTTCCTTTACATCCGCAACCTGCGCCCCGACCGCTGGCCCGCCGGCGACCCGATGACCCACGTTGCCGTCGGCCCCTTCGGCGACATCGATGGCTCCCCCACCAAGGATCTGATCCTCGCCCGTCGCGACGACCCCTCCGTCGCCCACTTCTTCCGCCTCGCCTGCGCCAAGCGACCCGATGATGAGCTGTACGACCTCTCGAAAGACCCCTGGGAAATCGACAACGTCGCCGGCCAGGCCGCCTATGCCGAGACCCAGCAGACCCTCCGCGCCATGCTCGACCGCTGGATGGTCGAGACCGGCGATCCGATGGCCCGGAACCCCGACGACCCCTGGGACCACTACCCCTATTACGGAGGCCCCGCACGATAGCCCGTTGAGCAGTCCGAGCCAACCGGATCGATCGACGCCGGCCCTCCCGGGTCGCTCCCCTGACGGGTGCCCTGGCCCACGTTGGCGTGGGCAGGTCACCCGGAACGGGTTCTCCCGTCCAGGAACCCAACAACCTCGCTGATCCGCAGAATTGCCTGGAGCCGCCGGCCATCCCGGAGTAATATCAGAGAATCCTCATTCGCAATTTCCCCCGATCCCCCCGCCCTCTCCGTCGGGAGGCCCGAGCGACCATGTTTCCGCCGTTGCTCCACTTCGGCTACTTCGACCGCGAGGCTCTCTGCCAGGGTCGTCTCCTCCAGCGCGAGGTCCGGCACGCCGTCCGCTTCCGGGTCGTCTTCCACGAACTCTTCGGCGGCCTGCCCGGCCTCGAGATGCCTGGCCGCGGATTCTTCGACAGCTACGGCGTCCTCTCCTGCTGCTGCCCCTCGTCCCTCCACGGCCTCCGCTTGCCCGTCGAGCGCATCCTCGACCTCGTCCGCCTGACCGGCTGCGATGTGGTCTACGTTGGCCGCGACGAGCACTGGCTCATCGAGGCCGAGCGCCTGCTCGATATACTCGAACCCCCGGCCGACCGAGCCGGACGACTTCTGGCCCTGATCGTCGGAGGAATCGATGAACCGATTAGCTCAGTGAATAGCCAAGTAAACGATTGATGACGATCAGGAAAAGCTGGGCGTTGGCCATCTGCTGGTAGGGGAACTGGAAGACGCCCTGGAACGCTGAACCAGCCCTCCTTGGCGTCGATCCGCTTGATCTTCAGGGTACCGTCGTTGATGGTGATGCCGCCAATCTCGTCGTGGTCCCAGCGCTCCTGACGGCCCTTGCGGCAGAGGACCAGGAAGCCGGGACCGACGGCGATCCAGTCGGCTCCGAGGGGGAAGTGGAGGGCTCCGTTCTTGTCGAGCTCATCCTGGGCACGGGCGAGCAGGTGGAGGCTCCAGGCCCGCTCGGCCGCCTGGGCGAAGTGGAACGGGTCCTTGGCCTTGGGCGGCTTCTTCTCGCCATGGTAGGTGCCCGAGAGCTTGAACCGCTTGCGGCCGCTGGCGTCGGTCCAGGAGAAGTTGTAGCTCGTCCCGCTGTAAACGCCGTTGGTGTATTGCCGGGTCTGCCCGGTCCGCAACTCGGCCGCCTCGTCGAAGCGGAAGACCTCCGACTTGACGATCCGGTCCATTTGCCCCCGGCAGGTCAGCCAGGCGGCCCCCTCCTTGCCGACGTAGGTGACCTGGTGCTTGAAGCCCGTCAGCCACCACGTCAGGGCCACGATGCCGGCGAAGGCCATCACCTGCCAGACCACGTCCACCCCGAGGAAGCTCAGACCGACATAAGCCAGCGATCCGAGGAAGCCCCCCAGCAGCAGCCGCGACAGGGCCGCCATCGGCCGCTTGCGGGCATTGAGCGTGCTCCGGGCCGTGACCACCTCGCCGATCTCCGGCGGCGGCGGGGCGAAGAAGACGAGGTCGGTCGGCATGGCGTCGCCGTTGTGCTGGGTGACGTTCGGCCCCGGCGTCCAGGCGGCCGCCACGGGCGTCGTGGTGGGAACGTCAAAGTCGAGGTCCGCCTCGGTCAAGGGTTTCTCGAGCATCGTCCCGGCCCATCGCGACGGAGGAAGGAGGGGAAGCTGGACTGGGCCCGGGCCGGCAGCGGCGTCGAGCCGACCCAGTTCAGATTAGCACACTGCCTTATCTCCGTCCGCAATCTCCGCCTGGAATTCCCGAGCCCACGACCCGCTCGCTACCCGTCATCCGCTGAAGCCTCGGGTCGGTCTCCGCGATGATCGCGCTGACGGCCTGCTGGTTGAACCCCTTGTAGCCCTCCCGACGCTGGAGGTTCTCCAGGTGGCTCCCGATCGCCCCCTCGCGCGAGGAACCGGGCATGCTGCTCGGCGTCGATCCAGCCCTTCTGGAGCAAGCGGTCCGCCCGTGCTTGGTCGACCGGCCAGCGCTCGCCCTGCGGTGAACGCCTGCCGGAGGAACGGGAAGTCCGAGAACGGCTTCATCGTCACGATGCCCGCCTCGGTCTGGAGGTCGTCGCGGAGCGCGTCGAAGTCGAACTGGGCTTCCAGGTGGTGCATCCCCGCCTCCAGCATCGACTCGCCGTGCAGGCCGACCCAGAGCCCGACCGTGTTCGGCCTCGGCAGGTCGGGCAAGGCCTGGTGGGCGAAGTCCGTCGTTGACCTCCTCGGGGGCCAGGTCGAGGTCGGCGAAGATGACGATCCCCGTGACCGGGTGCTCCAGCACCTGCGCCCCCCAGCCGGCGTGCGCCCCGGCGTGGAAGCGCTCGCGGAGCTGGAACCCCAGCCGCTCGAAGATCCCGATGACCCTCGGGAAGAACCGCCGCGAGCAGCGGAAGGTGTGGTGGTCGTGGTTCGCCCAGCCGAGCCCGAGCCGGTCCTGCCGCCCTTTCTGCACCTGCGCCGCCCGGTTCCGCGACTGCCAGTAGTCCCGCTCCACCTCGAAGACGAGGTGGCACGCCAGGTCCGTCGAGCCTCCGCAAAGCTCGATGACCCGCTCCAGGGTCTTCTCGGTCGCGTCGAAACCCGCCTCGTCGTCGTCGAACCGACGCTTCCGCCCGTGCCAGAGGTCGCGGGCCGCCAAGCGCGTCCCGGGCCATCTGCGGCACCATCCGCCCCTCGCGGGCGAGGTCGCTCGGGAACGGCTCGAAGCCCCGATAACCCCGCCGCTCGACCACCGCCAGGCTCGTCTTCTGCCCCCGGCACCCGGCCGACCCGGTACGGCCCCATCGCGTAGCCGACGATCTCCAGGCCCAGGTCATGCGCCCGGGAGAAGTCGGCCACCGACTCGACCTTGATCGCCACCTCCCGCACCTCCGGCCCCGTCCCCGACGCCACGGCCAGCCTCGGGAACAGCCCCCCCTCGTGGCCGAAGACCGGCACGTTGACCGCGTAGTTCCCCTGCCACTCCCTCCGGTAGCCGACCGCCTCCAGCTCGGCCGTCAGGCCGTCCGTCTCGGTCAGAACCAGGTGATCGACCCAGTCCACGAACCGGGTGCTCGTCTCGTCCTCCATCCTCCTCGCCAGCTCGGCGGCGAAGGCGTTGCCGCTCAGCGCCGACGCGACCAGCCGATCGACGAGCGCCTCGGCGGCGGGCTGGCGCTGCCAGTCGAACTCGGGGCGGGGCGAGGTCTCGTCGATGGTGGTCATGGGCGTCAAGGCTCCGTCGGATTTCGAGCGGGAAGGCCGAGGCGACCGGCTCGGCTCAGGCGCGGCCTTCGGCGGTCTCGGGAACGACCGCGACCTCGGCCAGGACTCGGCCGAGGATCTCCAGTCCCATCTCAACCTGCCGCCTCGTCAGGCACAAGGGCGGGCAGAACCGGACCGTGCTCGCCCCGCAGGGCAGCAGCAGCAGGCCGCGGCGGAAGGCGTGCTGGATGATCCGGTCGCGAAGGTCGGGGTCGGGGCCGTCGTCGTGACCGACCTCCATGCCGACCATCAGGCCGAGGCCGCGGACGTCGCGGATGAACGGGTGCTCGGCGGCCAGGCCGCGGAGACCTTCGCGGAGCTGGACGCCCCGGGCGCTCGGCGTTGGCCATGTACTTCGATTCGACGAGCCGGAGCGTCGCAATGGCCGCGGCGCAGGCGACGGGGTTGCCGCCGAAGGTGCTGGCGTGGCTGCCGGGGGGCCAGTCCATCACGTCGGCTCGGGCGATGATCGCGCCCAGGGGCAGGCCGTTGGCGATCCCCTTGGCCAGGCAGACGATGTCGCCGGCGACGCCCCAGTGCTCGGAGGCGAACATCCGGCCGGTCCGGCCGATGCCGGCCTGGATCTCGTCGAGGACGAGCAGGACGCCGTGCTCGTCGCAGAGCTTCCGCAGGCCGGGCAGGAACGTCGGGCGGCGGCACGAGGTAGCCGCCTTCGCCCTGGATCGGCTCGACGAAGATCGCCGCCAGCTCGTCGGGCGGGCAGGTCGTCTTGAGCAGGAGCCGGACGCTCTCCAGGTCGCCGTAGCGGGCGTGGTGGACCTCCGGCACGAGCGGCGAGAAGCCGCGACGCTGGACGGCCTTCGAGCCGGTCAAGCGACATCGCGCCGTACGTCCGGCCGTGGAAGGCGCCGAGGAAGGCCATCACGCGGGGTCGGCCGGTGTGGTGGCGGGCCAGCTTCAACGCGGCCTCGATCGCCTCGGCGCCGCTGTTGGTGAAGAAGACCCGCTTCGGGCCGGAGCCGGGGGCGAGCCGCGCGAGCGTCTCGGCCAGGCGGACCTGCGGCGTGTAATAGAAGTCGGTGCCCGACATGTGGACCAGCCGCCCCGCCTGGCGGCGGATCGCCGCCGTGACCTTCGGGTGGCAGTGGCCGGCGTTCGTGACGGCGATCCCGGCGGTGAAGTCGAGGAAGCGGTTGCCGTCGAGGTCCTCCATCATCGCGCCCTTGGCGCGCCGGACGACCAGCGGATACATCCGGGTGTACGAGGGCGACATCACCCGCGCGTCCCGCTCCAGCCAGGCGGCCGACTTCGGCCCCGGCAGCGGTCCGGCGACCTGGGGCTCGGCGCGATGCAAGGCGGTCATGGGATCTCCCCTCCTGGGTTGGGCCGTCGCCTCATCGCGGAGAGGTCCGACGCGGACCTTTGGGCGGTGGCTCTGGCGATCGCGGCCGTCGAATTGGCCTCGATTCTCGGACCCCGAGCGGGGAAGATCGAAGTGGGGCCGGCGGCCCGCGGGACCGGCCTTTCCGTTAGTATTCTAGAAGGCTTGCCGTTTCGGTCAATTCGGGGTCTCCTCCGGCGGCTTCGCGGGACGGAGGGCCGACCCGGAACCCGGATACCTCGGTTGCCCATGCCCGTCGAATCGCCCGATAGACGCCGCGATCGAGGAGCCGACCGCGGCGGACATCCCCCGCGCCAATCGCGTCGGCCAGGACGCCCGCCCCGATCGTGTCCCTGGGCCGCCGTCCCTCTGGCGGACGCCCGGAGTTCCTCACCTCCGCCGCCTCCGGCCTGCTGCTGGCGACCGGCTGGCTGCTGGACCTGGTTCGGGTTCGACCCGCGCGTCGGCACGACCTTCTCCATCCTCGCGATCGCCTCCGGCGGCTTCTTCTTCGGACGACGCGCCCTGGCCGAGCTGGTCGTGGACCGCCGCCTCGGCACCTACTTCCTCATGAGCGTCGGCGGCCTGGCGGCGTTGCTGATCGGCCACGCCGACGAGGGCGCGATGCTCGTCTTCCTCACCTCGATCTCCGAGGCCGCCCAGAACTACACCGAGCGCAAGACCCGAGGCTCGATCACCGCCCTGATGAAGCTCGCCCCGCGCACGGCCCTGGTCCGACGCGACGGTCGCGAGGAGATCGTCGGGGTCGAGGAACTGTCCGTCGGCGACCTCTTCATCGTGCGACCCGGCGAGGCGATCGCGACCGACGGCGAGGTCGTGGTCGGGCGTCTCCGACGTCGATCAGGCGCCGGTGACGGGCGAGAGCGTGCCGGTCGGCAAGTCGCGGGGCGACACCGTCTTCGCCGGCACGATCAACGGCAACGCCGCCCTGGAGGTCCGCGCCACGAAGACCGCCGCCGACAACACCCTGGCCCGGATCATCGCGATGGTCGAGAGCGCCCGGGAGCATAAGGGACAGAGCCAGCGTTTCATCGAGCGCTTCGGGGCGGTCTACAGCCCATCGGTGCTGGGAATCGCGGCGCTGGTGGCGGTCCTTCCCCCGCTCCTGCTCGACCAGCCCTGGCCGACCTGGCTGAACCGGGCGACGGTCCTGGTCGTCGCCGCGGCCCCTTGCGCGATGGTCATCTCGATCCCGGTGGCGCTCGTCGCGGCGTTGGGGACGGGGGCCCGGCAAGGCGTCCTGATGAAGGGCGGGGTCCACATCGAGGAACTCTCGCGGGTCCGCGTCGTCGCCCTGGACAAGACCGGCACCCTGACGCGCGGTCGGCCCGACGTGACCGACGTGGTCCCCCTCGACACGAACGGCGACCCCTACCGCCCCGAGGAGATCCTCGCATTGGCGGCCGGGATCGAGGCGCACAGCGAGCACCCGCTGGCCGCGGCGATCGTGCGGCATGCCCGGTCGATCGGGATCGTTCCGCGGGCCGTGGACGACTTCCACGCCCGGCCGGGGCAGGGGGCCGAGGCCCAGGTCGAGGGCACGATGGCGTATGCCGGCAGCCCGGCCCTCTTCGCCGAACTCGGTCATGCGATCAACACCGAACCGATCTCCCGACTCCAGGCCGAAGGCAAGACGGTCATCATCGTCGGCGACGCCGCCGGCCCCTGCGGCCTGATCGCCTTGCGCGACAACCTCCGTCCCAACGCCCGCTGCGCCCTGGCCGCAATGCGAGACGAAGGGATCGAGCGGATCGTGATGCTCACCGGCGACAACGCCCGGACCGCCGCGGCGATCGCCGCCGAGGCCGGCGTGGACGACTTCTTCGCCGACCTCAGCCCCGAGGGCAAGGTCGAGCGGGTCCGCGAACTCCGCCTCCAGGTCGGCGAGGTGGCGATGGTCGGCGACGGCGTCAACGACGCCCCCGCTCTGGCCGAGGCCACGGTCGGCATCGCCATGGGCGCCGCCGGGACCGACGTCGCCCTGGAGACGGCCGACGTCGCCCTGATGGCCGACGACCTCGAGAAGCTGGTCTATGCCTTGAAACTCGCCCGCCGCAACCGGATCATCGTCCGTCAGAACCTCACGATGGCCACGATCGTCATCGCGTTGCTCGCCCTGGGCGCCGTCGTCGGCCTCTTGCCGTTGCCAGCGGCCGTGATCGGGCACGAGATCAGCGAGTTCCTCGTCATCGGCAACGGGCTCCGCATGTTGCGGACCTGATCGGTTCGCGTCGCGCCTGGGTGGGAGGGTAGGGGAGTCGCATGATCAACACCGTCATCGTCGGACATGGCCTCGCGGGGCGGGCCTTCCATGCCCCCTTGATCCGGCGACAGCCCCGGTTCGGCTCTACGGCCTGGTGATCCGCGACCCGACCGCCCGCGAGGACGCCGTCGCCCAGTGGGGCGACATCCACGGTTATCGCCGACATCGACGCGGCCCTCGCCGATCCGGCCGTCGATCTCGTCGTGATCGCGACCCCCCACGCCTCCCATGCCGAGCTGGCCGTCCGCACGCTCGCGGCGGGCAAGGCTTGCGTCGTGGACAAGGTGATGGCTCTCACGACCGTCGAGGCCGACCGTATGATCGAGGCCCGCGACATCTCCGGCCGGATGCTCTCGGTCTTCCACAACCGCCGCTGGGACTGGGATTTCCTTACGCTTCAATCCGTGCTGGCCGGGGGCCGGATCGGGCGACCCCTCGTGCTGGAGAGTTCCGTCTGCCGATACGCCCCGCCGCGGACCTGGCGCGGCCGCGTGTCCGAGGCGGGCACGATCCTGCACGACTGGGGCGCCCACCTCGTCGATCAGGCCCTCTTGCTCGGCCTCGGCCCCTGCCGACGGGTGTCGGGCTGGCTCACCCCCGCCCCCTGGGAAGGGGTCGATAGCGGCGGCCACGGCCGGATCGTGATGGAGTTCGACGATGCCTTCTTCCAGGTCGAGACCAGCCGGATCAGCGCCTCCAACGGCCCCGCTGGTGGGTCCTCGGGATCCGACGGCGCCTTCGTCAAGTCGGCGTCGATCCCCAGGAGTCGGCCCTCCGCGACGGCCACCTCGACGCCGCCTCCGAGCCGCCCGAACACCAGGGACGCATCCGGTTCGACCGGGATGGGGAGGTCGTCGACGAGCCGGTGCCGACCGTGCGGGGAAGCTGGGACACCTATTATGCCAACATCGCCGACCACCTCCTCGACGACGCCCCGCTCGCCGTGACCGCCGAGGAGGCTCGCGAGGTCGTCCGCGTGCTGGAGGCGGCCGTCACCTCGGCCCGGGAGCATCGGGTCATCGAAGGGGTCTGGGGACGCTCCGCTCCACTGGCGGCCTCCCAACAGGCGGATTGACGGCCGGCTCGTTTCCGGGTCAACTCGTTAGCACCTCTCCGCCAACCGAACGTCCCGGCCCATCCAATCCGGCGAAGCCGCGGATGGGTCCAGTCCAGCCACGCAGGGTAGAGGTCCCATGAAGCTCATCATCGCGATCATCCAGCCGACCAAGCTGGAGGCGGTCAAGGAGGCCCTCTCGAAGGTCGAGGTCTATCGCCTCACGGTCATGGACGTCCAGGGTTTCGGTCGGCAGAAGGGTTACACGGAAGTCTATCGCGGCCACGAGTTTACCGTGAACCTCCTGCGCAAGATCGAGTTGCAGATCGCCGTCAACGAGGACTTCGTCGAACCGACCGTCAACGCCATCATCCAGGCCGCCCGCAGCGGCTCCGAGGGCAAGATCGGCGACGGCAAGATCTTCATCCTCCCGATGGACGACTGCATCCGCATCCGCACCGGCGAACGCGGCCCCGAGGCGATCTGAGATCGTTGACGCGAAGGTTTTTGTAGGGAGCGTCGTCGAAGACGGGACGCACCCAACCTCGTGGATCAGACCCCTTTTTTTTTATCCACGAATTCTTGAGTGCCGCCCGGTTTGTCCTGGTGGGACAGCCGCCCCCGGCTGTCGTCCGGTCGTGCCAGCCGGGGGCGGCTGGCCCCCAGAGTCGGGCTCGAATCGGACCGCCTCCGCCGGTTCATGGATCAGACATCGGAGTGACGCAGTGGGCGTCACCGGAAGCCGTAGGTCCGACTTCAGTCGGGCCGGATATTCCTGGCTTTCCTGGACTTCCGGCCCGACTGAAGTCGGACCTACGGCTTCCGGTATCGGCCAACGCTCGGGCGAAAGGGCCAACGGCGTAACGCCTAAGACACTCTCCAGGCCCGTCGAAGAAGACCGTGATGCGGGATCGCGACCGTCGACCCCGCTGGCGGCGGTTCCCCGATTCGCTATCATGATCCTCTTTGACGGCCCACTCTCTCCTCGCCCCGATCCCCACCCATGATCCGCGCGGTCATCTTCGACTTCAACGGCGTCCTGGTCGATGACGAGCAGGTCCACTTCGAACTCTTCCGCGACGTGCTCGCCGAGGAAGGGATCACCCTGACCGAGAGGCAGTACCACAAGGTCTATCTCGGCTACGACGACCGCCGTTGCTTCGAGGAAGCCCTCAAGGACGCCGGCCGCGCGGCCGGTCACCCGGATCGACGACCTCGTCGCCCGCAAGGCCGAGCGTTACGTCGGTCGTGCCGAGCTAGGGCTCCACTACTTCCCCGGCGCCGCCGATTGCGTGGCCGCCCTCGCCGACCGCTGGCCGGTCGCGATCAACTCCGGGGCCTTGATGCCCGAGATCGAGTACAGCCCTTCGCAAGATGGGCGTCCGCCGCCGCGTCTCGGCGATCATCTCCGCCGAGGTCGCCACCCGCTGCAAGCCCGACCCCGAGGGCTACCTCCTCGCACTCGACGCCCTCCGCGCCGCCCACGGCGACGACCTGGAGGCCGGTCATTGCCTGGTCTTCGAGGACAGCCTCGCCGGCATCCAGTCAGCCAAGTCCGCCGGCATGTGGGCCGTCGGCGTACCCAACACCTACACCAACCCCGAACTCCGCTCCGCCGGCGCCGACGCCGTCGTCCCGACCCTCGAAGGGCTCGTCGCCGAGACGATCCTCCGTCTCTTCACGCCGGAGGTCTCCCCATGACCATCGGCCCCGTCCCCGGATCGATCCCGGTCTCCCGAGCCGAACGGCGGCCCCTCAGGTCTGCTCTTGAGCCGCGACCTGATCTTCACCTCCAAGATCACCGGCACGGCCCGCTCCCTCGGCTGCCAGGTGATGACCGCCGGCAACACGCCGCTCGCCTCGACGATGATCGAGCAATGGCGCCCCCGCGTCGTCTTCATCGATCTGGCGGCCGGCGACCTCGTCGCCCCCGCCGCCCTCCTCGCCTACCGCCGCCTCGCCCCGCCGGAGACCGCCTTCGTCGCCTTCGGCTCCCACGTCGATACCGCCTCCCTCGCCGCCGCGGCCGCCGCCGGCTGCGACCCCGTCCTGCCCCGGAGCCGGTTCGTCAACGAGCTGCCCGACCTGATCCGTCGCTACCTCGGCACGCCGCCCGAGGGTGGCCCGCCTTGACACCGGTCGGAGCGATGGCCCGCGATCTTCCTCTGCAGGGTGCGTCAAGTCTTCGACGACGCACCGAATGGCCAATGAAGAGGTGCGTCGTCGAAGACTTGACGCACCCTACACAGTCGATCCGTCGCTACCTCGGCACGCCGCCCGAGGGTGGCCCGCCTTGTCGAAGCGAGGGCTCCCTACCGGCATGTCGCGGCTGGAAGCCGTGCGGCCGTCCCGACCCTCTCAAGATTCCCGAAAAGGGTGATAATCCCGGCCTCGGAAACGGAAGATAAGGTCAAGCGATCACGGTCGCGGTCCGCGCCGAGGCTGGGCCCGAACGCCCTCGGTTCTTTGACAATGCGAACGAAGTGACAACCGAGGGCGCGCCGCGACGGTGCGCCCCCGAGCGCCGAACGAACTTCAAAATAGGCAAGCAAGGATCCGATTTCCCTAACGCTACAAGGAGTTACGTCGAGCGTTTTGAGATCGTTGGGAGCGTCCCCCCGGCGTCCCGGCCGTGTCGCTAAGGCGTCGCTGGAACGTCCCCAGGTCGTCCCCGGTGCGTCCGACCCAGTCGCCCGGAAGACGCTCCGCTGAGGTCCGTGGCTCCAGCCGCCTGAACTTCGGCCGATGCCGCGGACGCCCTCAGGCACCCAAAGCCGAACGAACTTCAAAATAGGCAAGCAAGACTCGGATCGTCTCGCTGTAACAAGGAGTTACGTCGGGCGCTCCGAAATCCCTGGGAGCGTCTCCCCGGCATCCCCGACGCGTCGCGAAGGCGTCTTCGTCGCGTCCCGGAGTCGTCGCCGGGGGCCAACCGGGCACTTCCGGATCATCCGCTCAACGACGTGCCCAGCGTTCCGAAGATTGCGAACTCATGCGGTCGGAGCCGGGTGAACCGCCGGTCGGCCTCGCCTCTGGGGCGCCGTACTCCGCGACCTCGGAGCGGAACGCGGGCAGCTCGGACGCCAGGTCGTCGGGGAGGGAGCGGTCCTCGGCGCTGAGGTTGAAGAAGATCCGGAGCGGGGGCGTGGGGTTGGGCTCGACGCCACCGCGAACGACTTCGAGGACATCGCCCGGTTCGACGACGCGGCTGCGGCCGTGGCGGAAGTCGCGAAGGGTGGGCGACTCGCGGCGGAGGCGGAGCAGGTCGCGGTAGAGGCGCCGGAGGCCGGAGCGGGTCGGGTCGTCCTCCCAGGACCAGCTCAGGACGGCCAGGTCGCGGGTCGAGGCGGCGACCGGGTCGGGCGGCTCCTCGGTCCGGCCGAAGTAGGCGAACTCGGCGGCGCGGCCCTTGCGGACGCCCTCGATCAGCTCGGGGCTTTCGAAGTCGCAGAAGTAGGGGAACGGGTTCGTCTCGCCGTACTCCTCGCCCTGGAAGAGCAGGGGCAGGCGGTTCGCCAGCAGCGAGGACCCCGGCCGCGAGGCGGGCGGCCGACGGCGGCAGAATCGCCGCGTGGCGGTTGCCGGCGTTGCCGTTGGCGATCTGGTCGTGGTTCTGCGTGAAGGCGACGAAGCGATCGCCGGGGAACTCGGTCGCGGGGGCGCCGTGGCGACGATCGCGGAAGGGGCTGTAGACGCCGTTGTTGACGAAGACATCTTCATAAACCTTCGCCAGCGCCTCGGGACCCGGCGAGAAGTCGGCGAAGTAGCCGGTGGCATCGCCAGTCAGGGCGACGTGAGCGGCGTGGTGGAAGTCGTCGTTCCAGTGGCCGTCGTGGTCGAAGCCGGCGAGGTCGCGGGGGTTGAGGAAGCGCTGGGCGTTGTTCAGGTCGGTCTCGGCGAAGACGAACGCCTGGCGGCCGAGCTTCTCGGCCTCGCGGTGGGCGACCTCGGCGATCTCGGCGAGGATGTTGGTGGGGGACTTGTCGTAGATCTGGTCGGCCGCGTCGAGCCGGAGGCCGTCGAACCGGTAGTCGCGGACCCACATGCGGACGTTGTCGAGGACCATCGCGCGGGCGGGGTCGCAGTGGTTGCCGTCGTAGTTGATGGCCGGGCCCCAGTCGGTCCGGTAGCGCTCGTTGAAGTAGTGGCCGAAGGCGGGGAAGTAGTTGCCGTCGGGGCCGAAGTGGTTGTAAACCACGTCGAGGAAGACGGCCATCCCCTTGCGGTGGCACGCCTGGATGAGTCGCTGGAGCCCCTCGGGACCGCCGTAGCTGTGCTGCGGGGCGAACGGGTGGACGCCGTCGTATCCCCAGCCTCGCACGCCGGGAAACTGGCTGACGGGCATCAGCTCGACGGCCGTGATGCCCAGGTCGAGCAAGCGCGTCGATCCGGGGAATGACGGCGTCAAACGTGCCCTCGGGCGTGAAGGTGCCGACGTGAAGCTCGTAGAAGACAAGGCCTTGGCGGTCATTGATCCCCGGCCAGCCACCCTCATCCCAGGTGAAGCGATCGGTGAAGAAGACGGCCGAGGGACGGTGGGCGCCGTCGGCCTGCCAACGGGAGAGCGGATCGGGCAAGGGGGGGGCGTGGTCAAGCGAGTAGGCGTAGCGACGACCCGGTTCCGGACATTCTGTGACGGCGGTGAAGTAGCCCCGCGGCTCGGCCTCCATCGGGACATGCCGCGGCTTCTCGTCCGGGTCGAGCACCAGCTCGACGTGGCTCGCCTTCGGTGCCCAGACACGCCAGCGGGCACGGCCGTCGTCGAGTGGAATCACGCCGACGGGCGGGAGCAGGGGATCATCGATCACTGAGGCATTCCTCCATCGCCCCTGTGTTATACCGGACTGCCTGGATCTCGGGTCTTCAGTCGGGTGGGCTCCGCCCACCGATCCCGCGATGGGGCCAGGAGAGCGGTGGGCAGAGCCCACCCCACAAAGGATCCTGATCCACGCCATTCCGTGTTATTCATGGAGGACCGCACATTGCGCAGACTCAAATCGAGCAGTCCAATGAATACGGGTCACTCTCGACCTTGTGCAACTTCGCTGCCGAGATCGATCGTCTTCAGGCTTTCTGGCGAAGGACTCGAAACCTTCCGAGATCGTTCTCGCATCCCGAAGGCGCCCATTGATTGCCTGGAGGTTTTGATCCAGAATCTTTCATCGAAATTGTGCATGATCTTGTTGCGAGAGGAGGGTCGTCTCCGTGGCAAAGCGCGATTGGGAGAGTCCGCAGTCCTTACTCCAGGATTGGCACAAGCGGGTCCGGGATGCGCAACATGCTCACAACGAGGCGGCGAAGCGGTTCGAGGCGTACCATCGCTGGCTCGGCATCCCGGTCGTCGTGTTCTCGACGATCGTCGGCGGCACAGTCTTCGCCCTGATGCAGAAGGAAGCCGAGACGATGCTCAAGGTTCTCCTGAGCATGATCAGTATCATCGCGGCGGTCCTGTCCGGGATCCAGACGTTCCTCGGCTACAGCGACCAGGCCGCGACCCATCAGGATCGCGCGGCCCGGTACGGCGCCTTGCGGCGCAGGATCGAGCAATACTTGACTGTCCCCGACACGCTAAACGCCAACCCCGACCTGATCCTCGATTCGATCCGTCGGAAGCTCGGCCGGCTGAGCCTGATGGGACCGACCGTGCCGCCCGATATCTGGAAGGCGACCATGGAGGGCTCCCGCCGACTCGACCAGAAGTCCGGGGAGCCGCGACCGCCCATCGCGGCGAGTTGAGGCCCCGTGCCGTTCGACTAGCCGAGGAAGCCTCCGTTGATGATCGTCCGGGCGATATCGCGGGGCTCCCAGTGGTAGATCGCTTCCTCGGCGCCATGCGAGCCCATCTTCTCCCGGAAGCGACCGATCGCCTCGCGGCCCTGCGCCGGCGAGACCTTTTTTTGACTCTCCAACTCGCGGATGACCGAGTCCCAGAAGTCTTCCACCAGGTGTCCGGGCAACATCGGCTGACCTCCTCAACGAGGGCTCACGGGACCGGGACGATGGCGAAGTCGTCATGGTTCCCGCTGTTCCCGCTCTTGATCAAGCCCTGAAGGATATCGACAGCCTTTTTCGTGTGGAAGCTGATCTGGTCGGCATCCACCATCGCCACGCGCTGTTGCCAGAAGGCCGCGACCGGACCGATCACCATGTCATACCAGCCGTCCGGCCGGGCGGATGCATCCGGATGATTATGATGATGATGCCCAGGGGCAGGAGGAGACTGGCGGCAATGCTGGACGAGGCTCCAGAGGTCGAGATTGTCGTAACTGGGGAGGACGAACGCCAGGAACTCCAACCTGGCTAGCTTGGCCCGGGGCACGCGGAACTTCAAGACCTGAGCGGTAGTACCGCTCCGTTGCCGTGGGGAAAGGCTGTAGAAACGATACCACGCCCACTGCCTGGCCTGACGCTCCAGGCTCGTCAGGTAGAAGCCGCGGCCGAAGTCGGCATCGCATCGGCTCTTGTTGAGGTCGATCTTTTTCTGGATCTGGACGGCGTCGCGCGCGGTGCAGCCGTGCCAGAGCGTCACGAATTCGCTCCGCGGTTTCGACCAAGGCGGAGCGGGGTGTAGGATGGGCGAGACGGCGGTGGCCATTGTTCACGAGACCTCTCGGCGGGCCCCCGCCAAGGTGGCAGGGGGCCCGTAGATCCCGATCAGACCGAAACCATGTCCTGCGCGTCGTCCTCCACGAGCGAGAGCAGCAGCGAGCGGCTCTTGTCGCGAGTCTCGCCGATGGCGGTGACATAGACGGCGGGGTCGTCCTTCACCGGGCATTCATGTTCACAAATGCCACAGCCGATGCACTTGGCCGGGTCGATGTAAGGTTGCTTCAGCTCGATGACCTTCCCGTACCGGTCGGTCTTGTGGACGATCTTGGTGAAGATCGCCTTGGGGCTGACGGGGCAGACCTCCTCGCAGACGACGCAGGAGGTGTCCATCGCCCAGGGGAGGCAGCGGCCACGGTTGTAGAAGGCGGTGCCGGTCTTGATCGGACCCTGGGCCTCGAACGGGCCGGCGCCAATCTTCTCGGCGATCGAGATCTCGCGGATGGCGCCGGTGGGACATACCTGACTGCAAAGGGTGCAGTTCAGCTCGCACCAGCCCATCTTCGAGATCATGATCGGGGTCCAGAGCCCTTCCAGGCCGGTCTCGAACATCGCCGGCTGGAGGACGTTGGTGGGGCAGACCCGGATGCACTGGTCGCACTTGATGCAGCGTCGGAGGAACTCGTCCTCGGGGACGGAGCCGGGTGGCCGCATGGCGGCGCGGTCGAAGTTCTTCTTGACCTTGCCAGAAAGGCGGGTCATCGGAAAGAACAGAAGGCCGAAGAGGCCGGTGAGAAGCAGGGTTCGCCGGGTGATGGCCGGGCCCGTGACCTCGCTGGCCTTGCGGGGCAGGAAGCGGAAGGTCAGGGCATCGTGGGGGCAGTCCTCGATGCAGTTCAGGCAGACGAAGCATTCGCTCTTGCGGAGGTCCTTGTGCGGGTCCGACGCCCCCTCGCAGCTCTTGAGACAAAGGTCGCAGTCGGTGCAGCGCACTGGGTCGCGATCAATCCGCCAGACGGCGAACCGGCTGAAGACCCCGAGCAAGGCCCCCAGTGGGCAGAGCACCCGGCAGAAGAACCGCGGGATGACCCAGTTCGCCAGCAAGAGGCCGACGAAGATCGCGCCGACGACCCAGGCCCACATGTATTCACGGTTCTCGGTGTAGATCGCCTCGCTCGACTTGTGGACCGTGGGCAGGACGCTGGTCGTCATCGAGCGGACAGTCAACGCGATCGGGTCCAGCAGGCCGATCTGGAGCGAGGCGTTGTCCTTCGACTTGACCTCCTCGGCCGACCGGGAAAAGCCGGTCCCGACGGCGTTGAAGGTCTGCGACGGCCCGGCCTGCCAGAGCCCCCATCCGAAGGCCAGGGCCGTCAAGCCGACGGCGATCGCGTAGATCGAAACACTCCGGGTCCCCTTGCCGACCCGCGTCGGCACCGAGACGCCGAAGAAGCGGAGCGCCAGGCCGGCGCCGAGGGCCAGCACACTCGCCCAGAAGACGATCGACAGCGGCGTGAAGGCCTCGCCGAGCGGGAGGATCGGAGCCGGCGGCGTGCCCTCGGCCTTCGCCCGGAGGGCGGCGGCCTGGATGGCGGCCTCCTGGTACGCCTCGCCGATCCGGGCCGGGGCGTGCCAGAGCGCGGGGATGATCCAGAGGGAGGCGATCGCGAGCATCGCCGCGAGGATGTAGTACTTGATCGAGTAGTACCACCGATAGCGGTTGACCTCGATCATCTGCTTGGTGTTGCGGCGGTTGCCGATCCAGCCGAAGAAGTGGTGCAGGATGCCGAACGGGCACATCCAGTTGCACCAGACCCGGCCGAGCATCATCGTCACCGCGATGACGAGCAAGCCCCAGACGAGGTTGCGGTAGATCGTGTGCGTGGTTAACGCCGTGGTGACGGCGACCAGGGGCGTCGCCTCCAGGAAGATCGACACCGGCCAACCCTTGAGGAAGCGCAGGTCGGTGATGACGAGGAAGAACAGGAAGAGCCCGAGGAAGAGGACCTCGTAGGCTCGGCGGATCTTGACCATCGATACCTCCGGCCTTTATTTCTGAACGGCCCTGGAGATCCAGTCCCTTGTTAATCCGAGAATGGCGGCGACGAAGGCGAGGATGATCCCGGCCCAGAGGACTCGCCGCTGTTTCCGGTCGTCGTCGAAGTCGCGTTTCAGGTTGGTGAAGTCGGTTCTCAGTTCGGTGACGGATTTATCGATCGCGGTGAGCTGTTCCCGGTTCCGATCGAGCGTCGCTTCGGATCGCCTCGATTCATGCCTCAGCATCTCCAGGTGGACGTCGGTATCGCGACGTTCGGATCCGATCCGTTGGTGGAGGAGGGCGACGGTCAATTCGGTTTCCCGGAGCGAGGCGATCGTCTTCTGCAGCTCGTGGTCGATCTCGGTGTTATACGGGTCGGACTTGAAATCCGCGCCAGCCGAGGGCGGCTGGCCCACAACTCCTGTGGCACAGCCGCCCTCGGCTGTGCGCAACTTCCTCTTCCGATCCGTATTAGTCCTGGGCAACGCGGGCCCCTTCCAGTTCGTCGAGGAGCGACCTCAGCTTGTCCAGATGCAGTTGCGAGCGTTCCCGGAGCAGATCGTTCCAGAGACGGCAGAAGCGACTCGTCAGCGGACCCGACCACGAGAACTCGTCCGGGGCGAAGAAGCCCGTGACCGTGACCGATTCCTCGGACAGATTCAGCAGGATGACGGGGCGGTCGCGATTGTCGTGCTCCAGACGCCACTCTGCCCGGACCGGACCGGCCGAGGGGCCGAGCACCGATTCGAGGATCGGCGTGGCCCGATCGACGGCCGCCTTCAGGGCCGGATCGGCGGAGAGCTCGGGGCCGAGGATCGTCTGCATGGGTCAAGTCCGGCGTCGGAGACGTCTTGAGGGAAGGGAGGTCGGGTCGCGTTGGTCAGACGGTAATCTCCTGTGTCCACTGCGGCCGCCAGTCCTGGCCGAAGCCGCGGGCGATGGCCTTGTCGAGGTAGATGATGTCGCTGCGGTTCTTCTCCAGGAGGTGGGAGACGCACCAGCTATCGACGGCGACGTGGTCGGTGCCGACGACGACGGCGTCCTTGCGGGCGACGTCGTTGAGGCTGCCGCCGGTCGGGCCGTGCTGCATGAGAACCTTGCGGCCGTCGGCGACGACGAACGTGGGCTTCATCATCAGGCCGAAGTCGGAGATGATGCCGTGGATGTCCTGGTGGAACTGGTTGCGGGGGTTGCCCAAAAGGCCGTACCAGTTCTTCATCGTGACGGTGGCCTTGCAGAGGTTGTGGTCCTTCACGGGCGAGACGCCGATGACCTTGGTGGCCTCGCGGAAGGGCTTGTAGAACATGCTCCAGGTGTTCTTGATCGTCTCGCCGCCGATGTAGAGCTGCTCGAAGTAGCTGGCCTTGGGCAGCATCAATTCGGCGCCGGCGCGCTGGGCGGCGTCGCCGACCTTGGTTTTGTAGAAGCAGCTCTCGGGGTTGTTGATCGGGTTGTCGCAGACGATTACCTTGCGGGCCCCGGCGCCGAGGCAGAGCTTGACGACGGCGGCGACCGTGTCGGGCTGGCTGGTGGCGGCGAGGTCGGGGTTCTTGTCGAAGGCGACGTTGGGCTTGATGACGACGACGTCGCCCTTGGTAATGAACCGCTCGATCCCGCCCATCACGGCCAAGGCCGCCTTGACCATCCCGAGCGCCTGGGCCTCGCGGGCGGCGAATTCGTCGTCCTTCGTGGAGAAGGTAGCGGCGTCCAGCGGCGAGGAGCGGACGACGACCACGCTCGGCTTGCCCGAATCCGGGGCGACAGCGTAGCTCTTGAGCCGGACTGGCGGCGGCGGCTTGACGCCCTCCATGCCCCAGCGGTCGCGAAGCCAAAGCCCCCCGGCGACGGCGCCACCGGCCAACGCAGCGAGGCCGCCGACCTGGGTGACGAACTGGCGACGGCTGAACGTCTCGTCGGCGGGGTTGACCCCACCAAGACGTTCGAGGTTCTTGAGCTGGGTCTTGGTCAGCTTCTGACTCATGGGTCAACCCTCGCGTTGCCGGGTGTGGGGAGGCGTTGTGAACGGGTCGGGCGTCACTTTTCGCCGGCCGGCTCACCCTCGGGGTTGGGATTGGGGGAAGTCGCTTCCTCGATTGTCGGGACCTCGGACGGGAGATTCCTGGCGAACTCGCGGGCAAATTCCTCGGCGGGTCCGGCCTCGGTGGCGCCGTTGGCGCCGGCGAAGGCGTTGCCTTTGAGGAAGACGACATCGACGAGGCCGAAGTTGGAGGCGATCGCCATGCGTTCGGCACCCTCGGCCTCGACCTCCTTGAAATCAGCGCCATCGGCCTTGGCAGTTTCCAGATATTTCTCGAAAGCGGCCTGAGCTTTTTCCGGGTCGGCGAACGGGCGGACGAACCCTTGCCAGGCGGCGTCACCTTTCTTGTAATCGGCCAGGAAGACGTTCGAGAGGAAGCTGTAACCGAAGGCGTCCTGGGCGACGTACTGCGGGTGGTCCGGCTTGGGTTCGGAGGGGAGGAGCTTGAAGATGTCGGTCGGCGACGTCGCGGCCTTCTTCGGGGCTTCGGAGGCGGGGGCGGCTTCGGCGTGGGGCGCCTCGGCCGTCAAGGTCGTCGGGGTGACGTCCGGCGTGGCCTGCGGGCCGCCGATCCGGCCGGAGACGCGGCGGGCGATCGACTCGGAGAAGGCGGCGTACTTGGCGTCGTCGCTGGTGGAGACGACCTGGATGAAGTACTTGTCCTGATAGAAGGAGACGCTACCGGCCGCGGCGTAACCCTCGGCGCCGATGGGGGTGGCGGTGGCCTCCTGCGGCTTCTCGGAGCCGTACTTGCCGAACGCCTTCAAGGGGCTGGAGAACTCGAAGACGTAGAGCTGGACCTCGCCGGAGTCGTCCCCCTTGGGGTGGAAGTTGGCGTAGGCCATGCCCTGGACGTCGTACTGTACGAAGCTCTCAGCGCGGCCGTCGATCTTCTCGTAGAGGTTGGCGGCGTTGAACGTCTCCAGGTGCTTGTCGCCGAGGTCGCCGACCTCCCAGCCGTCGGGCACGTTGTCCAGCGGAAGGAGCGCGGCGAGAGGCTTCTGGGGGCCGGGGACGGTGGAAAGCTCGGCCTGGAACTCGGGCTTGCTCAACCCCTTGACGGGCTCGGCCGGGGCGGCGGCGACCGTCGCGGCGCCGGCGGCAGGGGCGGCGACGAGGGCGGTCGGAGGCGGGCCGTTGAGCCGCTCGACCAGGGCGTCCCAGCGCGGGGAGGCGTCGTGGCCGACCGTCTGCCGGACCTGGCCGATCGCTTCGACGACGGCGGGCATTGCCTGGAAGGCGGCGGGCGACTGGAGCGACGCCTCGCCCAATCCGAGCAGGGCGTCATCGAGCTTCTTGACCTTCTCCAGCAGGTTCTTCCGCTCGTTGGCCAGCCGTTGGGCCTCGGACACGGCTGCCGCGTTGGCCTTCTTCAAGGATTCTTCGAGATCCTGCGTCTCGTACTGGCGCCCCTGGTCGAGGACGGAGATCGTGCGGTTCGGGTCGAATTCGTAGCGGTCGCGGTCGTAATACTGGCTCTTGACGAGTAGGGCCAGGAAGATCGCCGGAATGCCCATGACGAGCATCGTGGCGACGACGATGGTGCCGAAGGCGGGGCGCTGGAGGGTCCGGCCGCGACGGGCCTGGAACCACTTCTGGCTACCCAGGATGGCGAACACGATCGGCGTACTTGCCAGTGCGATCACCCCTGCGAGGAAGGCGATCGCGCCCAGCACGTTCAGGCCGAGATAATCCGCGAGCTGGGTGAGCCTCGCGTCAATCCAGTGCATCGACCCGCCTCCGAGCAGCGTTCAACAAGGTTTGGACCTGAAGTCTGAGATTATAACCGAAGATTGTCGGGATCGGCAATCTCCCCGAGAGCCCGGTTTTGCTCAACCGGCGGTCGTGAAGAGGGATTCGACGAAGGCCTCGGGGTCAAACGGCTGGAGGTCGTCGATCGCCTCGCCAACGCCGACGAACTTGATCGGCAGGTCCATCGTCTGGCGGACCGCAACGACGATGCCACCCTTGGCGGTGCCGTCGAGCTTGGTAAGCATGATACCGGTGCAGCCGATCGACCGGGTGAAGACCTCGGCCTGGCGGATGGCGTTCTGGCCGTTGGTGGCGTCGAGCACGAGCAGGACTTCGTGAGGGGCGCCGGGGATCTTGCGGGCGATGACGTTGCGGACCTTCTCCAGCTCGCGCATCAGGTGCTGCTGGGTGTGCAGGCGGCCGGCGGTATCGATGATGAGGATATCCACGCCACGCGCCAGGGCGCGGTCGCAGGCGTCGTGGGCGACGCTGGCCGGGTCGGCCCCAGGGGCGCCGCGGACGAGGTCGGCCCCGGCACGCTGGGCCCAGACGGAAAGCTGGTCAGCGGCCGCGGCGCGGAAGGTGTCGCAGGCGCCGAGGAGAATCGAACGGCCGTCGTCCTTGAGACGCTGGGCAAGCTTGGCGATCGAGGTTGTCTTTCCGGAGCCATTGACGCCGGCGACGAGGATCACGGTCGGCTTCGTGGGGGCGGTCGCCAGCAGGCCGGGGCGGGGGTCCTGGAGGAGGTCCTTCAGTTCCTGCTTGACGAATCCGACGAGATTTTCATCGACGGTCTTGTCGCGGTACGCCTCGCGGACCCGGCTGACGATCCGGTCGGTGGCCTTGACCCCGACGTCGGCCTGGATCAACTTGGCTTCCAGGTCGTCGATGAAGTCCTGATCGACCTTGCGACCGAACCAGGACCGGAAGTTGAAGAGCTGGCGCGTCCGGGCCAGCCCCGTCTTGAACTTTTCGAGAAGACTCTTGAAACCCATTGTGCCGGCGCGTCCCGATCGGGGCCTGGATGATCCATCGGTTCTCCACGACAGCCGCCGAGGAGAGCGATACGCGGGGCGTCTCCGCGCGCGATTTCTTCCATTGTAGCGCGGACGATCGCCGGCTCCCAGACCATCGGGGACGCGAACGGGGCGGCGCCGGAGACGCTCCGGGGACGCCTGGGCGACGTGTCGGGGACGGTTGGGAGACGCGCCTCGCAGTATTATCGGACGATCGTAACTTCTTGGCTGGCAATGAAGAAATGGTAGTCGCTTGCCCATCTTGAAGTTCGTTCGGCGCTGGTGGCGCGTCGCAATCCGATGGCGTTTCGGTAACGAAGCGTGGGTGCGGTCAGAGCCGGTTTGTCAAAGCGATAAGGGAAATTATAGCACACGATCGCGGTTGAAACGCTGTCGAGATGCTTTGGGAGAAGTGACCGAGCTTGACGGATCGAGCGCCCGCCAGGTGCGGGGCGAGTGGGTTTCCAGGTCTGTTCGATCGTCGAGCCGTCGCGTAAAATGACTGATGCCGAGATGATTCCCCCCCGGCGAATTGGTCGGTCACCGGGCGGCCGGTGGAGGTGTCTGATGTTGGGGGAGATGCCGGGTACGATCGAGGCCCGGATCGTGGGGACGGCCGGGCGATTGGGCGGTTCGGCATCGCTCTTCGTCGATGGCGAGCGGCTGGGCGTCTTTGTCGGGAACGAGGCGGGACCATTGAAGATCCGGGCCGGCGTGCACAGCGTGCACGTCCGGCTTGGTGTCGAATGGACGGAAGCGATTGAGGTCGTGGCGGAGCCGGGAGAGCGGGTCCAACTGATCTGCCGGTATCGTTCGCATGCCAACGCCACGGCGCGGGGACTGGTGAATGCCGCCTTCGTGGGGGGGGCTCTGGTCCTGCAACCTCTGGTGCAGGCGGCCATTCCGGGACCTGGATTCAGCGCGACCTTGCTCGTGCTGGGCCTGTGTCTGGTGTTTGCTTACTTTGTCTTGCTCCGGCTGGTTGTCGGGCCCATCTCCGACCTGGAACTGGTGCAGGTGAAGGAGCGGGAGCTGGTCCGGTGAGGATGGGGTCGGAGGGGAGAGGAGATCAACGCCCGGTCACGGAGAACGTGAAGGAGGTCTCAGGGAAAGGCTGGAAGCGGGACTCGCTGGGGAGCGGGCGAGGCGGCGGAGGCGGTCGAGGTCGGCAGCGGGGGTCGTGATGGAGCCGACCCAGGCACCGGGGCGATCGGGGGCGTGGAAGTCGGTGCCGGCAATGGGGATGAGGCCGAAGAGGCAGGCCCAGCGGCGGAAGCGGAGGCCGAGGGCGGTGCCGATCCCGGGGCCGTCCACCTCGATCGAGCCGAGGCCGGCGTCGGCGTACTCGCGGAGGGTGGCTTCGCGGAGGTCGCGGGGCGGGTGGGCCAGGCCGGCGACCCCGCCGGCGCCGCGGATCAAGCCGATGGCGACGAGCCAGGGGAGCCGGGGTTTGGGGACGTGGGCGGGGCCGTCGTCGGCAAGATAGCGGGCGAAGGCGTCGCGATGGGAGGCGACCTGGCCGGTCCGGGCGAGCCAGTCGGCCAGGTGGCGGCGGCCGAGCGTGGCGCGGGGGAAGGTCCGGCGGAGGGCGGGCAGGTCGATCCGGAGGCCGAGGAAGGTGAGGCGATCGACCAGGGCGACGAGCCGTTGCTCGCGGGCGTCACGGAGTGAGGTGACGGCGGCGAGCAAGGGCGGGTTGTCGTCGTGGAGAAAGTGCCCGAGCAGGTGGATCTCGCGTCCCTCGCGCTCGGCGGTCAACTCGACACCAGCGATCAGCTCGACGCCCAGCCGAGCGGCTTCCGGGCGGGCGACGGGCAGGGCGGAGAGGGTGTCGTGGTCGGTGATCGCCAGTGCAGCCAGACCGTGCGCGGCGGCGGCGCGGACGACCTCGCCGGGAGAGCAATGGCCGTCGGAATGGGTGGTGTGGACGTGGAGGTCCGCGGCGCGGGACGGGTCAGGGGTCACAGGTCACGGTTGGGGAAGGTGGAACGCGAGGGGTGGAGGAGGGGTCGTCAGCTCTCGTCGGTGGGCGCGTCGGCGTCTGGCTCGGGATCGGTCTTGGTCTCGGTCTCGGTCTCGGGAGGGGCGGGTGGCTGGGAGAGCTGGAGGCGGTCGAGGATTCCGTTGACGAAGCGGCTGGACTGGGCGGTACTGTAGCGCTTGGCCAGTTCGAGGGCTTCGTTGATGGCGACCCGGCGGGGGACGTCGGGGCCGTGGCCGTGAAGGATCTCGAAGGCGCCGAGGCGGAGGATGTTGCGGTCGATGGCGGCCATGCGGTCAAGCCGCCAGTTCTCGGCGACGACGGAGATGCGCTCGTCGATCTCGGGCTGATGGGCGTGGACCCCCTCGACCAGGCCGCGGGTGAACTCGCAGAGCTTCGGGTCGTGGAGCCGTCGCTGGATGAAGCGGTCGATCTCGGGGCTGGAGATGCCGGGGTTCTGCTCCATCATGTAGAGAACCTGGAGCGCCACCTCACGGCCGCGGGTGCGCCGGGCCAGCGCCGTCCGAGCCGCCTCGGCCCGGGGTGGGGCGGGTTGCCCGGTGGGAGCTTCCGAAACGGCGGGGGCCGGCTCAGGCTCGGGTTCGGGTTCGGGCTCGACGAGGGCCGCCCAGCCGCGATCGACGAGTAGCTGGAGATCGGTCGGCCGGAACTCGTCACCGTCGCGCAGGCCGAGGATCTCGGTCAGGAAGAGGGCCCCTTCACGGGTGAGCCGGAAGATGACTTCGCGGCCCCCTTGATGGGCCCTGGCCCGGGCCGTCGATCCATCGGTCGAGCGTTCAAAAACCGGCATGGTGCCTCCTCTGCTGTCCTCGGTTGTTCCATCATACGCCGCGCCGGGGCCGGTCGGGAAGTCCCGCCGCGAGGTCCGGGAGGGTGTCTCGGGCGGAAATCGCCGGTTCCTCAGAGGACCGGACTGGCGATCCTGGGTTGGGAATGGATTCTGGAAGCTCTCTGGGAAGGGGCCAAGATCGCCAAGGAAGGACGCCGGGCAGCCGCCTGCTGGCGATCGGCGGTCTGGCCTGGTGGGGGCCGACCGCCCTTGCGAAGGGAGCTCCTCGCGATTGACAGCGTGTCTGAAGTCGAGACGGAGCGCGTTCCCTCAACCCGAGCGCTTCCGCTTCGGCAACGCCTGGAGCTTCGCGCGCCAGTCGCCGAAGGGCTCGGCCGGAGTGTCGATCGCGAGGGCTCCCTGGAGATGGGCGCTTTCCGACGCGATGGCGTCCCGCAAGAACTGGGGGAAGCCGGAGGATTCCAGATCGGTGGCGGAGTGCGCGGTGATCGTGACTTCCTGGCGACCGCCGGCGACGTTGCGGACGACGACCCGATCGGCATCGGAAAGCACCGGCGGCGACGACTCGGCGAAGGGCGGCAGGCGGAGCTGACGTTCCAGGGCGTCGGGACGGAAGGTGTTGCGGGGGACGAGGAACTTCAGGGTCACGATCCACTCGTGGCCGGTCAACGCCTCGAAGAAGACGGGCGCGTTGGTTTCGGGGCCAAGGCGGAGGCGGACGACCGTGCGCTGGGACCAGTCGGGCGGGGCGAAGTCGGCCAGCTCGGTGATCCGATCGACGATCCGCTCGATGATGGCGCCATCCCAGCGGACGGGCTTGCCGGTGCGGGTGACGCGGTCATGAGTGTGCCAGCGTCGGCCGTCGATCTGCCAGGGCATCTTCACGTCGCGGCCGTCATCGAGCGTGGCGGCGGCCTGGCGGGACTCTTCGAGCAGCTTCCTGGCGGCGGCCTTGGGGTCAAACCGGGGTCGTTGGGCGTGCGGGCCGGCGTCGAGAATGCCCTTGAGGATGCGGCCGGTGAGGCTTTCCTTTGACGCGGCGACCTGCTCCGGAGTGCCCTCGGCGACGATCCGGCCGCCGCCGGCGCCTGCCTCGGGGCCGAGGTCGAGGAGCCAGTCGGCGGTCTTGATGACTTCGAGGTTGTGCTCGATGATGACGACCGTATTGCCCAGGTCGGCGAGGCGGTGGACGACGTCGAGGAGCTTCCTCGTGTCGTCGAGGTGCAGGCCGGTGGTCGGCTCGTCGAGGATGTAGAGGGTCCGGCCGGTGTCGGGCCGGGCCAGCTCGGCGGCGAGCTTGACGCGCTGGGCCTCGCCGCCGGAGAGCGTCGGTGCGGCCTGGCCGAGGGCGACGTAGCCGAGGCCGACGTCGTGCAAGGTTTGCAAGATCCGGCGGATCTTGGGAATGCCGGCGAACAGATCGAGGGCGGCGTCAACCTTCATGTCGAGCACGTCGGCGATCGACCGGCCGCGGAACTTCACGGCGAGGGTCTCGGTCGTGTAGCGGGCGCCGCCGCAGGATTCGCAAGTGATCCAGACATCGGGCAGAAAGTGCATCTCGATCCGCTTCTGCCCCGCTCCCTCGCACGCCTCGCAGCGCCCGCCGGCCAGGTTGAAGCTGAACCGGCCCGGCCCGTAGCCACGGATCTTCGACTCGGGGATCTTCGCGAACAGCTCGCGGATCAGGTCAAACAGGCCGGTGTAGGTCGCCGGGTTCGACGCGGGCGTGCCGCCGATCGGGGTCTGATCGACGCTGATGACCTTATCGACGTGTTCGAGGCCGTCGATGGCATCATGGGCGCCGGGGGTGGTGGAGGCACGGTGGAGGCGTCGGGCGGCGGCCTTCATCAAGATGTCTTCGACGAGCGTGCTCTTGCCCGAGCCACTGACGCCGGTGACGACGTTGACGACGCCGAGGGGGAAGCGGACGTCGATATTCTTGAGATTGTGATGCCGGGCGCCGCGGACGACGATCTGTGAGCCATCGGTGGGTCGTCGATTCGTCGGGATCGGGACGGCTTCCTTGCCGGCGAGATAACGGCCGGTGAGCGACTTCTTCGAGGAGCGGACCTTCCTTGGCGTGCCGGCCGCGGTCACCTCGCCGCCGCCGTCGCCGGAGCCGGGGCCGAAATCGACGAGGTGGTCGGCTGACTCGATCACCTCGCGGTCGTGCTCGACGACGACGAGGGTGTTGCCCAGGTCGCGGAGCCGCTTCAGCGCGGCGAGGAGGCGGGCGTTGTCGCGGGGGTGGAGGCCGATCGTGGGCTCGTCGAGAACGTAAAGAACGCCCGTCAATCCGCTGCCGAGCTGGCTGGCGAGCCGGATGCGCTGGCTTTCGCCGCCGGAAAGGGTGGGTGTGCCCCGGGCAAGCGTGAGGTAGTCGAGCCCGACATCGACGAGGAAGGCCAGCCGCTCGCGGATCTCGCGGAGGAGGTCGCCGGCAATGTGGCGTTCGTCGGCGTTGAGCTTGAGCGTCTTGACGAATTCGAGCGTCCGACCGAGCGGCCAGCGGCTGATCTGGTCGAGCGTCGAGCCACGGAAGCGGACGGCCGCGGCGTCGTCGCGGAGGCGGGCGCCCATGCAGGAGACGCACTCGACCTCGCCGACCAGGCCGCCGAGCTTCGCCCGATAGAGGAACGAGACCCGGCCCGCTTCCTCAATCGCCGGGAAAAGCCCCTTGAACTGGAAGGCGAACGAGGGCTGATCGTCCACCGCAGGGATGTGGAACCAGCGGTCGCCGGCGCTGTGGAGGATGACGCGACGGTGGCGGCCGTCCAGCTCGTCGAACGGCGTGTCGAGGTTGATGCCCAGTTCGACCGCCATTGCGGCGATTATCTGAGCGAAACGGGGATTCTGGTCGAAGCGGGGCCAGACGTCGATGGCGCCGTCGCGGAGGCTCTTGCCGCCGTCGGGGATGAGGGCGGCGGGGTCGGCCCCTTGCTGGACGCCGAGACCCTGACAGACCGGGCACCAGCCGATCGGACTGTTGAAGGAGAAGTGATTCGGCGACAGCTCCTCGAAGCTCCGGCCGCACGAATCGCACGAGCGGTGCTGGCTGTAGCGGTGGACGTGCCAGGCGGCCTCCTTCCTGTCGTCGTCTACCTCGGCGATCAGGACAACCCCCTGGCCCAGGTCGAGCGCCGACTCGACAGAGTCGGCCAGTCGGGAACGGGTCTTGCGTCGCACGATCGCCCGATCGACGACGACCTCGACGCGGTGCTTGCGACGGTGGCTCAGCTTCGGGGGCTCATCAAGACTCTGCGAGGTGCCGTCGATCCGGACACGGTTGAAGCCTGAAGCGCGGAGATCATCCCAGAGGTGGTCATATTCCTCACCGTCGCGTCGCTCGACGGGGGCCATGATGAAGACCTTCGACCCCTCGGGCAGATGCAGGATCTTCTCGACGATCTCGTCGGCCGTCTGGGTGCCGATGGGAGTGCCGCAGGTCGGACAGTGGGGCTGGCCGAGCCGGGCGAAGAGGATGCGGAGGTAGTCGTGGATCTCGGTGACGGTGCCGACCGTCGAGCGCGGGCTCTTGCTCGTCGTCTTCTGCTCGATGCAGATGGCCGGCGCCAGGCCGCTGATGTGCTCGACCTTCGGCTTCTGCAACGGCGCCAGGAACTGGCGGGCGTAGCTGGAGAGGCTCTCGACGTACCGCCGCTGTCCCTCCGCATACAGGGTGTCAATCGCCAGCGAACTCTTGCCCGAACCGCTCGGGCCGGAGCAGACGGTCATCTTGTGGCGGGGAAGATCGACGTCGATCCCCTTGAGGTTGTGCTGCCGCGCGCCCCGGACCTGGATCGTCCCCATAGGGTGGGAACCGCCCACCTGCTTCTTCGGATTCTTGCGGAGGTGGGCGGTTCCCACCCTCCGGAGAGGCTGGGGCGAGAGCACCTTCGCCAAAGCCCGCCCGGTGTGACTCCCCTCGACCTTCGCGATCGTCTCCGGCGTCCCCTCGGCGACGACGAGCCCGCCGCCGGCGCCGCCCTCGGGGCCGAGGTCGAGGACCCAGTCGGCCGTCTTCACGACATCCAGATTATGCTCGATGACGACGACCGTGTTGCCTTGCTCGGCGAAGCCGTGGAGGACCTTCAGGAGCTTGCTCACGTCATCGAAGTGCAATCCGGTGGTCGGCTCGTCGAGGACGTAGAGTGTGCGGCCGGTCCCCTTCTTCACCAGCTCGCGGGCGAGCTTGATCCGCTGGGCCTCGCCGCCGGAGAGGGTGGGCGAGGGCTGGCCGAGCTTAAGGTAATCGAGGCCGACGTCGTGGAGCGTCTGGAGCATGTGAGCAATCTTCGGGATGTTCGCGAAGTGCTCCAAAGCCTCCTGAACGTCCATCTCCAGCACGTCGGCGATGCTCTTGCCCTTGAAGCGGACGTGCAAGGTCTCCCGGTTGAACCGCTTGCCTTCGCAGACCGGGCATGTCACCCAGACGTCGGCGAGGAAGTCCATCTCCAGCTTGTTCGAGCCGTTCCCCTCGCACGCCTCGCAGCGTCCCCCGGACACATTGAAGCTGAACCGGCCGGGCTGGTAGCCGCGGGCCTTGGCGTCGGGGAGCTTGCAGTAGAGGTCGCGGATCTGGTCAAACAGCTTGATATAAGTCGCCGGATTCGAACGGGGGGTGCGGCCGATGGGGGACTGGTCGATGTCGATGATCTTGTCGAGATGTTCGAGCCCCTCGATCCGGTCGTGATCGCCGGGTTCGGTCTGGGCGCCGTTGAGGTCGCGGGCGAGGGATTCGCGGAGGATGTCGCCAACGAGGGAACTCTTGCCGGAGCCGCTGACGCCCGTCACGCAGATGAGGAGGCCGAGCGGGAAGTTGACATCGATATTCTTGAGGTTGTTCTGCCGGGCGCCGACGATTCGCAGCGCCTTGCCGCTGGGCTGCCGACGCTCCTTCGGGATCGCGATCGCCTTCTTGCCGGCGAGATACTGCCCGGTGAGGCTGGCCTGGCACTTCGCGAGGGTCGCCAGGTTGCCGGCGGCGACGACGTCCCCCCCCTTGACGCCGGGACCCGGGCCGAAATCGACGAGGTGGTCGGAGGCCCGCATCGTGTCCTCGTCGTGCTCGACGACGATGACGGTGTTGCCCTGGTCGCGGAGGCGCTGGAGGGTGGCGATGAGGCGGTCGTTGTCGCGAGGATGCAGGCCGATGGAGGGCTCGTCGAGGATGTAGAGCACGCCCACGAGCCCCGCGCCGACCTGGCTCGCCAGCCGGATGCGCTGGGCCTCGCCGCCGGAGAGGGTGGGGGCGGCGCGGTCGAGGGTCAAGTAATGCAGGCCGACGTTGACGAGGAAGCCGAGCCGGGCGCGGATCTCCTTGAGCAGTTCCTCGGCGATCGTGTGGGAGAGCGGGTCGAGCGGCGTGGGCGTCTCCTCGGGGGCGAAGTTGGGGGCGGCCTGACCGGCGAGGGCGTCGAAGAAGCGAGCGACGGAGCCGATCGAAAGGGCGCCCAGCTCGACCAGCGTCTTGCCGCCGACGCGGACGGCCCGCGCCCGCTCGTTGAGCCGGGCACCGCCGCAGTCGGGACAGGTCATGCTCCGCATGTACGGTTCGAGCATGGCGCGGTGGGGACCACCGGAGCTCGCCTTGAACTTCTCCAGAAGCTCCGTCGCGACGCCTGGCCAGGTCTCGGCGTGCGACCAGACGCGTCCTTTCTGCCGCCAGCGATGGACGATCTTGCGGTCGCCGGTACCGGAAAGCCAGGCCAGGCGCCATTTCGGGTCGAGCTGGCTCCAGGGGCCTTTGAGCATCGAGCCCTTGGGAGGACCGTCGGGGTCGGACTCCAGGTTCGCGGCGACCCCTTCGAAGATGTGGCGGCGCCACTTGCCGACCTTCTTGACGGGGCCAATCAGGGCGATGGCGCCGTCCCAGACCGACAGCGACGGGTCCGGGACGAGCCGTTCCGGGTCGAAGTCGTGGCGGACGCCGAGTCCGTCGCAGGAGGGGCACATCCCCTGCGGGCTGTTGAAGCTGAACAGTTGGGGGCTCGGCGGGTCGAACCCGAGGCCACAGGAGGCGCACGCAAAGCGGGAGGAAAGGAGCAGGTCGGGCTGACCCTCCGGGGCGACGATCACCGTCCCCTCACCCCGCTTCAGAGCGGATTCGACCGCCTCGGCCAGTCGGCCGCGGATCGTGGGACCGGCCTTGAGGCGGTCGATGACGACCTCGATGTCGTGCTTGATCTGGCGTTCCAGCGCCAGGTTGTCCGAGATCGGCATGATCTGACCATCGACCCGGACGCGGACGAACCCCGCGCGCCCCAGGTCGGCGAAGAGGTCCTTGTATTCGCCCTTCTGGCCGCGGATCACCGGTGCCAGGACGGAGAAGGCGGTGCCGGCGGGCAGTTCGAGGATGCGGGCGACGATCTGCTCGCGGGTCTGCGAGGCGACCGGTTTCTGGCACTTCGGGCAGTGGGCCAGGCCGACGCGGGCGAACAGGACGCGCAGATAGTCGCTGATCTCGGTGATCGTGCCGACGGTGCTGCGCGGGTTGCGACCGCCGGTCTTCTGCTGGATCGAGATCGACGGCGAGAGGCCGTCGATCCGATCGACCTGCGGTTTGGGCATCTGGCCGAGGAACTGGCGGGCGTAGCTGGAGAGGCTTTCGACGTAGCGGCGCTGGCCCTCGGCATACAAGGTGTCGAAGGCGAGGCTGCTCTTGCCGGAGCCGCTGACGCCGGTGAAGCAGATCAACTGGCCGCGGGGCAGGTCGAGAGCGATGTCGCGGAGGTTGTGCTCGCGGGCGCCGCGGATGATGATGTCCGAGGTGGCCATCCCTGGATTCCCCTCCCGTGGGGTCGTGCGGCCTTGCGGGTTGTGCGTCTCTGGACCAGAACGGAATACTATACGCGTGTCGCCGTCGGTTGTCTATCCGACGCGTTTGACTCGTTTCGGGAGCCCGCGTCATGGTGGGATGGGGCGTCTGCATGTTGCTGGTTCTGGCGGGTGCCGAGATGGAAGAGCGCCGGGAGGTCATCCTCTGCACGGACCTTGGGGCGTCGATCGACGACCAGTTCGCCTTGATGCATCTGGCGGTTTCGCCAGGGATTGTGTTGCGGGGAGTGGTGACGTCGCACGCGCCAAACCTGGAGCCGCCGGCCGCGGAGATGGGGACGAGGCAGGCGAGGGAGGTGCTCGGTCTGGTGTCGGCCGAGCGAAGGCCGCGGGTGCTCGCGGGGGCGAGTCGGGCGCTGGAGGCGGAGGACCGGCCGAACCGGAATGAGGGGGTTGATTTCTTGCTGGAGATGGCCCGCAGCCACGGGCCGGCGGACCGGCTGGCGGTCGCCTTGACCGGGCCGGCGACGGATGTGGCCTCGGCCCTGTTGATCGACCCGACCTGGGCCGACCGCGTCGAGGTCGTCGCGATGGCCTTCGACGGCTGGCCGGGCGGCGGCGACGTCTGGAACGTGAAGCACGATCCGACGGCCTGGCGCGTGCTGCTGGCGTCGCGGGTGCCGCTGGTCGTTGGCGACGATGCGGTCTCGCGGCCCGCCTTGACAATGACGGTCGAGATGGCTCGCAAGCGGTTCGGCGCGTCGGGGCCGGCGGGGCGGTTTCTCATCAAGCTGGTGGAGCGGCAACTCGCGGCCAACCCGGACATGGCCCGGGAGTTGACTGGCTCGGAACGGGCCTGGCCGCTCTGGGATGAGGTGGTGGTGGCGTACCTCGCGAACTGGACCCGGCAGGAGATCCGCGAACGGCCGGTGCTCCGGGAGGATCTCGGGTTCGCGAAGGGAGGGCAGGGGGGCAAGGTCGTCTGGATCACCGGCGTGGAGGGCGATCGGGTCTGGGAAGACCTGGCGGCGCTGGCTCGGGTCGAAGCCATAGAGAAAGGCAGGCCCGACAGTCGGCGTCGGGCCTGCCCCGGAGAGGTTTCAGGATGAGCGGGAAGCTCAGGGACTGACCTCAGGCGTTGGCGACGGCGGAGCGTCGGCGGAAGCGGTGGGCCACGCCGGCGGCGGCGATCAGGCCGAAGAAGGCGAGCGTGGTGGGCTCGGGAATCGGGTTGGGCACGATCGGGCCATTGGGGGTGATCAGGAAGGCATGCTGGCCGCCGCCGACCAGAGTGCCCCAGCCGACGATCTGGCCGGCGTCGTTGATGCCGACGGCGCCGTCGAGCGAGGCGAACGGGGAGCCAGCCGGCAGATACTTGTTCAGGTTGAGCATCTCCTTGCCGTCCCAGAGGAAGGCAGAGTACTTGTTACTGGCATCGGTGTTCCAGCCGACGGCCAGGCCGTCGGAGTTGATGGCGGAGGCGAAGCTGTTGCTGGCGAGCGTGCCGAGGTCCTTGAGCTGGCCGTTCTCGGTGACGAAGGCGTGGGTCGCGCCGCTGGCCGTCTGCGAGGCACCGGCGACCTGGCCGGAGGCATTGATGGCGAAGCCCCAGGAGTTCTGGCCGCCGAGGGTTCCCAGGTCGGTTTGCTGGCCGTTGGACAGGACGAACGCATGGAAGGCGCCGCCGGTCGTCTGGGCGGAGCCGACGACCTGGCCGGCGTCGTTGATGCCGCGGGCGTCGCTGTTCTTGCCGCCGAAGGTGCCGACGTCGGTGGCGTCGCCGGTTGACGGGGCTGTAAATGTAGCCGTGCTCGTTGCCGTCGGCCGTCTGCGACGAGCCGACGGTCAGGCCCGAGGCGTTGACGCCGAGGGCGCCGCCGTACTGGCCGCCCAGGGTCGGGATCTGCGTGGTGTTGCCGCTCGTCTGAATGTACGGCCGTAGGAAGGTGCCGTCGGAGTTGGTGACCTGATACTGGCCGACGACCTGGCCGGCGGCATTGACGCCATAGGCGACATTGTAGCCGGTACCGAGTCCGCCGACCGTGGTCTTCGGGTCGCGGCCGGAGCCGAGATCGCTGACGGTCGAGGTGCCCGCAAGCAGGGGCTGGGTGGTGAACGATTGGCCGTTGGACGTGCCATAGACCTGGCCGGTGTTGGTGATCCCCTTGGTCTCCGCGATTCCCAGGTCGGTGACCTGGAAGACGGGACTGGACATCGTGTCGGCGGTTGCCGGCCGCGGCGCCGGCGTGACGAGGGCTGCGGCGGCCAGTATTCCGCCAGCAATGCCCAGGTTGCGAGACCTCATCTGGCTTCCCTCCTTGGCGTTCTTGATCCGGTGGGCCGGCGTCCCGATTGTCGGGGGTCCATCCCCTCGGCTGTCTCGGCGCCGTGCCCGTTCGAGTCCCCGACCCCCGGACGGCCGCGGAATCTAGAAGAGAAACCTCCGAGCGTCAAGGCGGAAAGATTCAAGCCGCCCCCGGCCGTCGGCCGATCAAGAAGGGTTTGTACCCGAGAGAGCCCGTTCGGAACCTCTCCGGCGAGGATTGCCGGTGTCACCGTTCGCCTGCCCCCTTGTGCCCGGGGCGTCATTCCGGCACCCTATCCCTTTCGCGAAGTCCGGCCCCCTCCCGCCCCCCGACTCCCGGTTTGTGTCCCCGTCGGAACCGCTCCCGATGACCGACCCCGAGCCCGTCGCCGACGCGACGATCCCCCCCGTGGCCGATGAGCCCGAGAGCCGACCGTGGGGCTTGCCGCTGTATGTCTGGGTGATCCTGGCCGTCGTGCTGGCGATCCCCGTCGGTCTGGCCCTGGGCGTCGATGCGGAGCGGGCGGCGGGCTGGCCGGACTGGCTGCGAAGCCTCGTCTCCGGCTTCATCGTCGGGCTCGACCTGATCCCGACCCTCATCATCCGCGCCCTGGGCGCCCTGGCGGCCCCGCTGGTCGTGCTGGCGATCCTCAGCGCGATCGTCACCAACGACATCCGGGGCCGGCAGGGGGCCCGGATGATGTCTACTACCTCGTCAACACGCTCGTGGCGATGGTCATCGGCCTGGCGCCTCACGAACCTGATCCAGCCCGGCCAGGGGCCGACCTCGGCAGCGAGGCGGCCGCGCGGCGGTCCGACGACCGGCGACGCGGCTGATCGACGCTGCTCGCATCGGCTCATCGACCCTGACCGGCGAGACGCCGGAAGACGACGCCCGCCGAAGACGGACCGTCAAGGACCTGATCGCCGAGCTGGTCCCCCGCAGCATCGGCGAGGCCTTCGCCACAGAACAACCTCGCCCAGCTCGTGCTGGTGACCGTGGCCCTGGGGATCGGCCTGGCGAAGATCCGCGACGAGCAGCGGGCGCGCGGCGAGACGACCTATCAGGCGGTCGTCGACCTCCTGACGGTCGGCTTCGAGCTGCTGATGCGGGTCCTGCTCTGGGTCGTGGCGCTGGTGCCGCTGGCGGTCTTCGGCGTGGTGGCGACGAGCCTGGCGCGCGAGGGGTTCGAGCTGTTCCTGAACCTCGGCTGGTTCATCGTCGTCGTGCTGGCGGGGCTGGCCTGCCAGGTGACGTGGTATCTCGGCCAGCTTGGCCGTCTTCGGCCGGATGGCGCCGCTGCGGTTCCTCCGGGGGGCGGCCGACGTGATGGCGACGACCTTCAGCACGTCGAGCACCGCCGCGACGATGCCGATGACGCTCGGCGCCTTGACGGACAAGCTGGGCGTCTCCCGCGAGTCGAGCCAGCTCGCGGCCTGCGTCGGCACGAACTTCAACAACGACGGCACCGCGCTCTATCAGGCGATCGCCGCGCTCTTCTTCGCCCAGGCGCTCGGGGCCGAGCTGGCTGGTCGGCGATCAGGTGGTCGATCGTGCTGACGACGCTCGTCGCCAGCGTCGGGGCGGGGGGCATCCCGTCGGGCAGCTTCGTGACGATGCCCTTGATCTTCGCCGCGGTGAACCTGCCGGCCGACAAGCTGCCGATCCTGCTGACGATCGACTGGTTCCTCGACCGCTGCCGGACGACCTCGAACGTCCTCGGCGACATGACCGTCGCCGTCCTGCTCGAACGGACCGCCGACAAGCCGGCGGAGTAGGCCGGGGGTCAGCGGCTCCGGTCCCGCTCGGGGGCGAGGTCGTGGGAACGCAGATTCTCAACGACCGTCCGGTAGCACGCCGCGATCTTCGGCGGCACCTTCAACCGGGGATAGCCAGTCCACCAGTTCATCTGCTGGAGATGGTCAGTCGGCCAGGCCGTCAGCGGCGTGCCGAACGCTTCAGACGAGCGGACCGAAACCAGACCGTCGTTCGGACCTTCCCAGCGTCGCATGGAGGCGTGAATTCGACGGAGCAGGAAGCAGACGTCATCGGGCGGCGGATCGCCTGCCACGCTGAAGCAGGCGACACCCTCCGGAGCGTGCGTATCCTCATGCCAGCGGCGGGCGCGACTGGGAGTGAGGTCGAGGAAGCCCTCGTGGTCCCAGCCAATCGTCTTGAGCAGACGATAGACGGGTCCAAACTGACGACGTGCCGCCTCCGCCAGGGTCGAGCCAAGGTGGGGGGTGGCGATGGTCGTCAGGCTGAGCACCCGTTTCGACCAGGCCGGATCGGTCAACAACTCCCGGGCGTCCAGTCCACCCATGCTGTGACCAATGATGTGGACCGGCTCGTCCGGGAAGGCCGCCTGGATGCGCTCGCCCAGCTTCGCAGCGCGGCGGCGAATCCCGGCCGTCGGGTGGACCCGCGTCACCAAAACCCGGTTGCCCATCGCGCGGAGCAACTCCGGGATGCCACGGAAATAGGTGGCCAAGGTGAACGAACCAACTCCAATTCGCTCAAAACCGAATAGTCCGTGCACAGAACGATGGGCGCATGCAACATGGTGCGCTTCAAGGTGCCGATCTCTCGCCTCGCGTCGCGGTACGTCCCTGCCGCGATCGTGTGAGGTCGCTCCAACGAGGTCCGTGGTGAGTTTCCTTACCCGACCTCGCATTGCTCTTATAGGGATTATACGAAACGTCCGACAGGAAGGCAATTTTCGTGCCCAAGAATCCCGGTTCTCGGGGGCTTGCCCGTTGCGCAAGGCAGCGCGATGATGGGGGGAAGTGGTCATCCCCGTCGACCCGGTCATCGAGGAACCGCCATGCAATTGCGAGGCATCATCCAGACGGCGGAGCTGGTGGAGGAGCCGCCGGGGAGCGACCGGGTGGAGCTGGTTGTCCTGGTGCAGGGCGTTGGCCCGGGGCAGCCGAGGCGGCTGGTCTTGCCCTACGAGCTGCTGCTCAGCGACGAATCGCTGGACCCGGACGTGATCCGGGGGCACGCCTTCGAGGCGGAGGTCGAGGAGCAGGCCCCGAAGCGCTGGCTGGTGCGCTCGATCGCGGTCGCGGAGCGGCGCGTACTGCGACCGGAGGAGTGAGGCGGGGCGAGACATCGGTTTCGAGGTGCTCCCGAGCGACTGCCTTTTCTTGCGGTTTTTCGACGTTCGAAACGATTCGAGAACGCCCAGGCGACGCCTCGGGGACGCTGGCGGAACGGCATGAAGACGCCGGGGGGACGCTCTTGATCCTGAAGGGTATCAGGTCGCAACTTCTTGAATGGAATCGACTTCAAGGACGATTTTACCCATTTTGAAGTTCGTTCGGCGCCGGGGACGCATGGTGGCGACGCCACGTCAGGCCGGAATCAGGGGTCTCGAATGCCAGCCGGATTGCCAGGGAGCCAGGGTTAATTATAGCACATAATCGGGGCGTGTGCGTCGGTTGCCTCCTGCGCCATCGTCCGGAAGCCGGGTCTTCGTCGTCCTGCTCCGTGGTCCCGGTTTCGAGTGCTCGGCGAGCACCCTCCCGGGGACCGACGATTCTCGAGGCGTCGCTCTCCAACACGGATCGGCGAGGCCAGGAGATTCCGGATCAAGGGGCCACCGGCTCGCCACGAAGCAGCCGGCGGTAGAGCGGGACGTAGCGGGCGACGACGACCGGCAAGGCATACTCCGCCTCGATCCGGGCACGGGCGGCGTCACCGAGGCGGCGGGCGAGGGCCGGGTCGCGGAGCGTGGCCATCAGCGCGGCGGACCAGGCGGCGGGGTCGTCGGGGGGAAGGAGGCGACCGTGGAGGCCGTCGTCGATCAGGTCGGTGTTGCCGCCGATCCACGAGGTTAGGCAGGGGAGGCCGGTGGCCATCGCTTCGAGCAACGAATTGCTCATGCCTTCGGCGATGCTGGGCAAGACGAAGGCGTCAGCGGCGCGGAGGTGATCGGAGGGATCGGCAATCGGCCCGAGGAAATGGACAAAGTCGGTAATTTGGAGTGTGGCTGGCGCGTTGCTGGAGGCGCGCTTGCTCGACGCCCTGGCCGAGAAGGAGAAGGTGGGCTCCGGTCTGACGGGCGACGCGGGCCAGGCGTCGAGGAGGACGTCGAGGTTCTTCTGGGGGTGGAGCCGGCCGGTGAAGACAACGCGGGGTCGGGGTGGCAGGTCGGTCTCGATGGCACTCGGGCCGGGGTGGAAGCGGGTCGTATCGACGCCGCTGGCCATGCGGACGATCCGGGAAGGCGGCACGCCGAGCGCGCGCCATTGCTGCTCGATGTCGGCCGAGATGGCGGCGAAGGCGGAGTTGCGGAGGATCAGGCGGCGGAGGAAGTCGGCCCCCTTGGTCCGTCGGAGTTCCTCGGCCTCGCCGTAGTAGCCCGAGCTGGCGGGCTGGACCAGGGTAGGAGCCCCGCGGAGCCAGGGTCGGGCGAGGCCGGCGGCGATCGCTTCCCAGAGTCCTTGATGGGTGTGGACGAGGTCGAAGTGGGGCCGGAGTTTTCGCAAGGCCCGGACGATCCCCCAGACGAAGCTGATCCCGAAGAGCGGTCCCACGGTGGAGGTCTCGACCCAGCGATGGACGTGGATTCCGAAGACGTCCTCGTCGCGGGGGAGGCCGGGCAGGAACTTCGTGACCACGTGGACCTCGTGGCCGAGCCGGACCAGTTCGCGTCCTTGCTCCAGAGCTTGTCGCTCGGCCCCGCTCTGCTGGGGGTAGAAGTGGCCGACGACCAGGCAGACACGGATCGGGGGGGTGGGCTCTTGCATGGGCAACGTGGCGGTGAGGACGACAAAACCCGGCCCACCTGGACGGGATCGGGGAGCCGGGTTTGCTGTGTTGGAGGTCGGGGTGTTGCGGGTCGGGCTCAGTGGTGAAGCCGGAGGCTGGAGACGATCCGACCGCGCTCGTCGTAGAAGCGGCCGCTGGCGACGGTGAGGTTGCCGTAGGGGGTGAGGGTGCCGTCGGCATTCTCGACGCTGACGCGCCAGTCGCCTTCGGGCAGGGTGACCTCGAAGAGGCCGGCGGTGTCGCTGGTCGTCTGGCGGTCGCCGAAGCGTTGCCGCGCGTCGGTGAAGACGACGCGGACGCCGGCTTCGGGCTGCCGCGTCTTGGTCGCGATGACCGACCCGCGGAGGGAGCCGAGGGTCGGAAGCGTGGGACGGGGGGCCATGTCGGTGGGAGCCGGGCGATACGCCGAGCGGGTCTCGCTGCCGGGGGCGACTCCGGTTTCCGTTCCGGGAGCCGGCAGGGGAATGCTCTGCCCGTCGAGGGGTGTGGCCCCCTTCTCAGGGGCGGGCTGGGCCGGGAATTCGAAGCCGGGCTCGACGCCCGGGGTCGTGCCGACGGGCGGCGAGGTGGGAGCCTGGCCGCCGGGCTCCATCGGGGCTGACTCGTTGGAGCCGCCGTTGGTCGGCCGACTCTGGAGCGTGGCGGGCGGCACCGCGTTCACCCCCCCGGAGGTCGCGGGGTTGGACTGCCTCGACGACCCGGCCGGTGGGGCCGGCGGCGCGGTCGTGGTATTGGAGGCGGGCTGCACGTAGCAGTCGTCCGTGGCGACGAGCGATGTCGGGCTCACGACGACGGGAACGTCGAGGGTCGTCGTGGTCGGCCAGTAGGTCGTCCAGGCGTAGGAGGTCGGCGTGAGGTCGTAGTAGTAGTTCTGCGACGTGGTGTAGATCGGCCGGGAGGCGGAGCGTCGCCAGCGAGAGCGGTAGGTTGTGGGGACGACGTAGGCGGTCGGCTCGACGTAGTAGGTCGGCGTGAGGATCGAGGAGCTATAGACGGTCGGGTAGAGGACGCTGGAATAGCTGGTCGGTACGTAGTAAGACGTGGTGACGTAGGAGGTTGAGGGGGCGGTGAGGACGGTCGGGGCATAGACGGTGGGGATCACCTCCACGTTCTGATGGTGGCCGTTGAAGGCCCGCGCCGTGGGGACCGAGCTGGTCAGGGCCAGCAGGAAGGCGGCGATGATCGGAGCACGCGGAACGGGCGAGGTCATGGCGGCGTCTCCAGGTTGCCCGGCCAAGAACGCCCCGGACCGGCCGACCGTGGCCAGAGGGAGCGCGGCCGTGAGTTTCTCCAGTTTACCAAGTGCCGGCCGACCGACAAGCGGGGCGATCCGTCTCACGGAATTCTACGGATTCGCAACAATCGGAATCGAGGCCGGTTTGTCCTGAGGGTGACAAATTGCATGCCAGGTCCGAATTTGCGATGATCGACGTGGAAAGCGGGCCGTGCTCGAACGCGCCAGGCCCGACGGCCCGAGGAGCAGCACGCCATGTTCAAGTCACGCCAGGCCCAGGAGGTCTTCGACCGCGACTTCCTCGAGACGCGGGCCCGCATCCTTGAAGTCGCCGCCTCCCTCGACCGGCTGGACCGCGCCCGGACGCCCCCGGCCACGGTCCCGATCGCCGCATGAACCAGATCCGCCAGGCGCTCGAGGCTTTGCTCGTGCCCGAGCCCGGCCGCGCCGAGACGGTTCAGCGGATCTTCTCGCTCGACTACGACCCCGAGTGGCGCCAGGCCTTCCAACTGGAAGATCGCCGCTGAGGGGCTTGCCGTCGCCATCCCCCCGCTCTGGCCAGCCGCCTCAACCTCGGTCGGGCTGATGGACACGCAAGAAGCTCGGACGGAGAGCCGCCATGAATTACATCGACCCGCACGATTTATTTCCCAAAGCGCCTCTTTTTTCCAGGCATTTTTTGAGGTGTGTCGGCTGGCGGTCGTCTACCCTTTCCAATGTTTCCACGATTTCCGTCCCAATTCCGTCCGCGTGAAAAGGCTTGAAAACAAGGGGTTTGTGAACCACCCGGCCCGGCCCGGTGTCTGAACGACTGCCGGGAGGTGCGCGAGATGACAGATCAGAGCAACGGTGAGCAACCGGCCCCGGGTGCGGGGGTGGCGAGGGATGCGGGCGCGGAAAAGGCCGACCTTTTCTTCAAGACCTGGCAGCAAAAGACCGAGGAGCTGGTCGCTGGCGGCCTGCGGGAGGGACATGCCCGGGAGCTGGCGCAGCTAGAGATGCGGATCGCCCAATGGCCCTCCGGCTGGGGCGATGACCTGGTCGTGCTGATCTACGGGGATTTCAACGCGCCGCCGGCGGAGCTGGACTTCCCCGACCTCGGCATCACGATCGAGCCGGAGAATCTCACCAACACGGTCATCCGGTCGGCGATGTGCGTCCTCAAGGCCCGGGTGAATATCCCCGAGAAGTCGGTGAAGGCGCTGGTCGAGGCGGCGGCGCGGATCAACACGCTGCTCGGGGTGTTGGCGGTGCTGAACTGGGGGAACTCGGGGAGCGGATGGTGGTCGCACGTGACGCACAGCTCGATGGGCGGGGTGATGCCTAAGCTTGAGCCGGACCGGGTGCAGAAGGTGGTGGAGACGCTGGGGAGGTTGCCGCCGGAGGTTGCGAGAAAGGTGCGGTCTGCCCTTTACTGGGTGCGCGAGCCGCGCCAGCTCCTGATGGAAGGCCACCGAACTGACGTCCTCCGCGTGTACGCCGGCTACTGGAACGCCTTCGAGTGCCTGGTCGAGGCGGTCTGTCTCCTCCGCCCGCAGGCCAAGCTGGGGCGGACCGAGAAGCAGGCGGGCATCGACGCGTTTGTCGCAGCACGGAACGGCCGGCTCGACGCCGCGGCGGTGGCGGAGTGCTACAAGACGTTCGTGGACCCGGGCTTTGTCGCGAAGGCGAGCCACGCCCTAAAGGTCTGCTTCCCGGAGCGGGCGGAGCAGTACGTCGTGGAGTGCTTCCGCATGAAGCCGGAGCAGGACCGGCTTTACAACATCCGCAACGCCATCAACCACGGCGACATCGACGCCGACAACCCGAGCGAGATCCTGCGGGTGGAGGACCGGAACAGCCGCTTGTGGATGATCGTGTTCGGCATGTTGGGGTTGATCATCCCTATCGATCGGCCGCTCGATGAGATGCCCTCCTAAAGCTCGTCCTACCGCACCTGCATGTCCGCCAAGGCGTCCACCAGATTGAGAGCGCCTGTCATCCAGCCGTTCATTCTGGTCAGGGTTTTTCGTTCGATGAAGAAGGTCCTTGCGCGTCCATGTGTATCGTGCCAGTATCGGCTTGGCTGCGGCGGTGTGGAAAGCAGACACGCGGATGATAGTGGAGGAACTGGCAACAGGATCAAATTGCAAGCCCTAGCAGCTTGTCGCCTGCCGCCCAGTAAACAGAGCCGGAGTAGCGCCCGGCCCGCAGCTAGCTGGCGGTTCGGCAGATGCTGTCCACGGACAAATCTGGTACTCTACTAACTACCCGGCAGTTGCGAATTCCGTCCATAATTCGTCCAGACCGGTCGCACAAGTGGTTGTTCGGCAAGGGGATGCGACATGACGCAGTTTATCGACCCGCATATTCACATGGTTAGCCGGACCACCGACGACTACAAGCGGATGGCCCTGGCCGGCTGTGTGATGGTCAGCGAGCCGGCGTTCTGGGCGGGGTTTGACCGCTCGGGCGTCGAGGGGTTTCGCGATTACTTCCGCCAGCTCACCGAGTTCGAGGCCCGCCGCGCGGCGGCGTATGGGATCGAGCATCGGACCTGGCTCTGCATCAACGCCAAGGAGGCCGAGGACGTGGCGCTGTCGCGTGAGGTCATCGCCATGATCCCCGAGTTTCTCGATCGGCCAAGCGTGCTGGGAATCGGCGAGATCGGCCTGAACAAGAACACCCGCAACGAGGCGACCGTCTTCCTCGAACATCTGGACCTGGCCGCCCGGACCGACGAACTGATCCTCGTGCATACCCCGCACCTGGCCGACAAGTACCAGGGGACGCGGATGATTCTCGACATGTTCGCCGACGATCGACGGATCAAGCCCGAGCGGGTCTGCATTGACCACGTCGAGGAGCACACGATCCGGCTCGCCCTGGACGCCGGCCACTGGGTCGGGATGACGCTCTATCCGATCACCAAGTGTACGCCGGCCCGTGCTGCTGATCTGATCGAGGTGTATGGCACCGAGCGCATTCTCGTCAACTCGGCGGGCGACTGGGGCCACAGCGATCCCCTGGCCGTCCCCGAATTGATGTTTGAGATGCGCAATCGGGGTCATGAGGAAGCCACGATTCGCAAGGTCGTCTTCGACAACCCGCAGGCATTCTTTGCCCAGTCGCGACGGTTTCGGTTCTCGCCGCAAGAGCCGGCCGCTCCGGCCATGCCTGATCCACGAACCCGCTAATGCGATCCGATTCGAGCCCGACTCCTGGGGGACAGCCGCCCCCGGCGGTCCCGACCGGACGACCGCCGGGGGCGGCGGTCCCACAAGTCCCAACCGGACAGCATCAACAGGTTTTAATGTGAGCTCGAGGGCTCGCGAGCGGGAGAAGTTGAGTCCGAGGTTGGCGCACACACCGAGCCCCCCGACGCGGTTGGTCGGGGGGCTCGGGAGTGAGGTGTGGGTGGGCGCGACGATCAGTTGTAGGAATCGGCGCTGATGACCTCGTTGTTGCTCTTGGTCGAGAGCGCCTGGTAGACGCCGACCTTGGCCCCGAGCTGGATGCTATAGATGGTGGACCAGTAGGGGTTGTAGCCGCCGTAGGCCGAGGCGGTGACGCCGACGGGCAGGGCGGTGGACTGGTTGATCGGCCAGGAGTCGATCGAGTCCTTGATGAACTTGACGGAGCCGTCGGCGAAGCAGAAGTTGGCGCCGCCGGGGTGCATGCTGGAGAAGGAGATGATATAGACGTTGCCGCCGGGCTGGTTGGGGGCGGTGATGTTGCCGAGCTTGCGTTCCGGGTTCAGGGGGAACATGGTGGTCAGCAGGGTGTCGCCCCAGTTGCCGGAGGTCCACCAGTGCCAGTCGTTCTGGGCGTTGCTGCCGTCGGGGCAGGAGGTGCAGAGCTTGGCGTGGGCATGTTCGCCGAACATCATGGTGTTGCTCGTGCCGTCGGTGATCTCGGCGAGGCTGACATTGCTGTGGCAGGAGAAGATGCCCTTCTCGTTGGCCTTGACGGCGCCGTAGGCGGGGTGGGAGAGAGCGGGCATGCCGGGGCCGACGGCGCCGAGCGAATAGGTGTTATTCGTCCAGAGGCCGCCGTTGCCACCGTAGCTGGTGTAGGCCATGAAGTCGGGCGGGCCGCCGAGGGAGCCGGCCGAGAGAGAGCGAACCGTGGAGACCGTGGCGTCGCTCGGGCACCAGAGGGATGAGACGGCGGTGCGTTGGATGGTCAGGTTGGCACCGGAGTAGAACATCACGCTGAAATTCGTGGCGTTGAAGACCTGGCGCTGCTCCATCTCCGACATGAAGGAGGGGAACATACCGGCGCCGGTGGTGATGTAGCCCGGCATCGTCGGAATCCAGGACCAGCCGTAACCCTGGGGCAGGGTGTTCCAGCGGTCGAGGTAGTTGTGCGCCGCGATGCCGAGTTGCTTGAGGTTGTTGGTGCACTGGGCTCGTCGGGCGGCCTCACGGGCGGCCTGAACCGCGGGCAACAGCAAGGCGATCAACACACCGATGATGGCAATGACGACGAGCAATTCGATCAGAGTGAAACCGCGGGTGCGACGTGGCTGGTTTCTCATGGGCTGATCTCCGATGCGCGGTGCAAGAAATGGGGATTGAATCGATATGGCATGAGGGCGGTCAACCCGGCAAGGCCGGGGCGATCGATCAAGGAATCTTCCCCCCGGGTCCAATGACCTTGGGAGCGTTCTTCTCCTTGGGATTGGCCGCGGACGGACCTCCAGGTTCGCCGCCGGTCGGGCCGGTCGGCACTCCCTTGCCGGCCGTGACCTGCACGCTTTCTTCCTCTGGATCGCCACAACCCGGCAGGGCGGAGGACGCGAAGGCCAGGACGAGACAGATCATCATCAATGAAGCAAGAGGATGCCGCCTACGAATCATGGGTGGATGACTCCAGAATTCGAAAATACTGGCAGACGAGCGCCAGGAGGCACTACCGCCTGAGGGATGCCGTCGTGCTCGAAATCAAGGAATCAATGTGGCAAGCAAGATACGAGCAACAGTTACGGGCCATAGATGTTGATGATGTCTACGGCATGTGGCATCTGTCAATGCCCGGTTGATTGCCACCTTGACAAGAAAAATGAAGGCCAGTGCAAGATAGATGCCGTAGAGGGTGGTGTCAACAGGACGCCCTGATGTTTTTGGAGTCAATCCGGAGGGAGCGAAGGACTCTGGAACCTTCTCTGTGAACGACTTGCAGTCAGCCCTGTGCTTGCAGGAACGGTGGCAACGCGGGCGATTCTTGGGGACTCCGAAATCGCGGCGTGCTCGGGATGCAAGCAGAATTGCTACCAGAAGCGACATTCGGTATGTCGTCGAGCCCGTGTCAGTGGGACCGCTTGGCGGCGTCGAGTTGAGCGAGGATGATCTCGGCCAGGTTACGGGTCGCCAGCGGGTCGCGACCGATGAGGAGATCAGGTTCCGAGGCGACGACCACGCCGAAGTAGGAGGGGTCGGGGCAGGGAGCGCCGAGCGAGCCCTTGACGTGGGCGGGGTCGATCGGGACGTGGGGTGAGGTTGGAGCCAGGCCGGAAGGGCACTGGAGACCGGGGGGTTTCTCCGCGGGTTGGTTCCACCAGTCGCAGCAGAACCAGCGGTCGGGACAGGCCACGAGGATTACGTCGCCGGAGCGAGGGTGGTCAAGGCCGAGGCGAGCCCGCTGATCTCCGGGGGCGACGGCGACGATCCCGTCGCCGTGCTCGCCAGCGAAGGCCGAAGCGATTGTGGCGGCCTGAGAGGGGTCGTTGAGATAGATGTGACAGAGTTGATGGTCAGCGAGGGCGAACGCGGCGCTGTGGTCGAGGTCGATGTCGTAACCGCCACCGGACGCGTCGGTCAGGGCCAGCAGCCCCATGCCGCGGAGGAGGCGGTTGGGCGCGATGGCGTCGGAGACGGGGGTCGTGACGGATTCCGTGGCGGCGATGGCAAGGGTCCCGGTTGGGAGGTTGGCGAGGAAGGGGTCGAGGGCGGACTCCAGCTCGCGGACGGCGCGGTTGGCCTCGCGGCCGTCGGGACCGAAGCGGCGTGCGACCTGGCCGAGATAGGGGACGCGAACGATCGCCAGCTCGGGTCGCTGCGAATGGAGCACCTCGGCGGCCGTCTGGAGAATCCAACGGGTCGCTTCCATCCGGGGCGGCTCGCTGGCGGCGGTGCCGGGTCGGGGAAAGGGTCCGAAGCGGGCCATCAGGGAGTCGGCGAGGTCGGGCGGGTCGGTCACGAGCCGCCAGTCGGAAGAATCGACCCGGGCGGAGAGGTTAACCCGGGCCCCCTGGGAGTTGGGCGTGAACCAGAGCATGGAGCGGGCGTCGGGTCGGGCCGTGGCCAGCGCTTCCCAGAGTTTCGGAGCGAGGTTGGCGGAATCGGGCAGGGGGGGGCGGACGACCTTGCGGGTTTCGCGGTTGAAGTAGGTGTTGCCGATGACGCCGTGGCGGAACGGGCCGGTTCCGGTCACCAGTGTCGCGAACGCCGAGGCCGCCAGGCCGGGGAACGGTGGCTCCAGGTCCACGATCGCGCCGCGACCGGCCAGCATCTCCAGCGAGGCGAGGGCGCCGGGCGTGACGTGGCGACGGCGGAGCTGGGGAATCGAAAGCAAGAGCACGCGCTCGATCATCCGTGGAACGACTCCCGCAGACGGGGGTAGGGCGAGCGGTCTCTACTTGTCGCTCTGCCCCAACTTTACCCGGTTTCCAGCAAGGGCGCCAGAAAAGCCGCCGAGCGACGGACCGCCTCGACGGCCATGTGGCTGTGGCGGCTCAACTCGACGTGGAGGCCGCCCCGGTAGCCCGACTCCCGCAGGGCGCGGAGGACCGGCGGGAAGTCGATCGTGCCCTCACCGAACATCAAGTGCTCGTGAACCCCCCGGTTCATGTCCTCGATGTGGACGTTGGCGATCCGCGGTCCCCAGGCCCGGAGATAACCGGCCGGCTCGTCAGATTCGATGCAATGGACGTGCCCGACATCGACAGTCAGGTCGAACAGCGGGTGACGGATGCGCTCGTCGAGCCGGGCGAACCGGGCGAACGTGTCGATGAACATGCCTGGCTCGGGCTCGAAGGCCAGACGCATCCTTCGCGACTCGGCATGCTGCAAGATGGGCAGGAGGGCCTCGGCTAGACGTTCCAGGGCCTCGTCCTCGCGGATCGGGTCGCGAAGGATGCCCGACCAGAAGGAGACGGCGGTCGCCCCCAGCTCCGAGGCAACGTCGATGGCTCGACGGAGGAAGTCCTGGCGGATCGCGCGGCGGGCGGGGTCAGGGTCCATCAAGGTCGGGTCATGCTTGAGGCGGGGGTTGAGGAGGAAGCGGGCGCCGGTCTCGACGACGCAGGCGAGACCGCGGTCGGCCAGGAGGCGGCGGGTCTGGTCGAGCTGTCGGCGGAGGTGGGCCGGGTCGTCGAACGGGTCGAGGGCGCCGGCGTCAAGGGTGAGGGCAACGCTGCAGTAGCCCTCATCGGCGAGCAGGTTGAGCGCGTCGGCGAGGCGGTGGTGGGCGAGGCCGTTGGTATTGTAGCCGAGTTGCATGGCGGCCGGGTCTCGTCAGGTCGAATAGAGCCACTTGCCCAGAACGAAGGCCGGCACCCACAACGCCGCGACCGCCAGCGCCGGCCCCGGTCCTCGCACGGCGCCGACGACGCCGACATGGAGCCAGACCAGGGCAAAGACGCTCGTCTTCACGGCGGCCTGGATCGTCTCCGGCCTCGGTTCGATCACGGCCCGACCGCCGGCGCGGTTGACGAAGAGGGCGACGACCGCCAGGATGAGCAACCCCTCGACCGGGATCAGGAGGCGATCCGGGTCCGGCGTCGGGAACCGTCCCGCGAGCAAGGCCGCGGCGAAGAGGCCGGCGAGGGCGACATCCTGCACGGCGAGTCCCGCAGCGACCCCCCCGGCGCGGCCGGTCTCGGTCTCCGAACGGCTGATCCAGGTCAGGCCGACCACGAAGAGGGTTATCGAACCCGCCACCAGCCAGGCGGGCGGGCCGCCGAAGTCAGCCGCCTGGCTCATGCCGAGGAGGACATCAAGCCCGCGGCACGCGCCCATCACGACTGGCCCGATCGCCGACCGCCGCAAGCCCACATCGTAGGCCACGACGCAGACGACCAGCAAGCTGGCGACCCCGAGGCTGGCCAGCGAGCCGCTCAGGCCGGCGAGCGTCAATCCGAGGACAAGCAAGGTGACAGCCATGCCCAGAGCGAAGCTTCGCGAGACGGCCCCCGAGGGCAATGGGCGGCCTGGGCGCTCGGCGCGGTCCAGCTCCAGGTCGAAGACGTCGTTGAGCGCGATCCCGGCGGCGTAGATGCACATCGAGGCCAGCACGAGCGGCAGCCAGCGCGCGGGCTCGGCGAACGTCCCACGGACGAGCAGCCAGCCAGCGAGGCTATCGGCGCCGGCGGTGAAGACGTTCGGAAGCCGGACCAGTTGCAAGTAAGGCTTGAGCCGCATGGCTGTCCCGGTGGCTCAGGACACGCCAGCCGCTTCGACCAGCGGCGCGAGCACCTCGCGGGCCTGCCGGGCTGCGGTGTCGGGGTCCTCGACGAACGGGTACAGCTCGACAGTCAGCCAGCCGTCATAGCCGGTCTTGCAGATCGCGGCGACGACCGCCGCGAAGTCGATCGCGCCCATGCCGGGGACGAGGTGATGATGGACCCGCGTGGCGGCGATGTCCTCCAGGTGGTAATGGCGCGTGTGGGGAGCCATCCGGGCGATCTGGGAAGGCAAATCCTCGGACATGCAGTAGGCGTGACCGACGTCGAAATTCAGACCGATCGAGGGGGCGTTGACGCGCTCCGCGACTTCGAGGTACTGCTCGGTCGTCTCGATCAGGAGCCCTGGCTCGGGCTCGATCAGGAGCAAGACGCCGACCTCGTGCGCATGCTCGGCCAGGGGCTTCAGGACCTCGACGAACAGGTCGATCGCCTCCTGTCGCGACTGCCCCGGCGCCAGCGGGCCGCCCGGCTCGGTCGTGATGTGGGGGGCGCCCAGCTCGGCGCAGAGGCTCAGGGCGCGGCGGGTGTGGTCGATCCGGACGCGGCGATAGCCCTCGTCGGGCTCGATGAACGAGGGATACCAGTAGGGCTGGCGGTGGTCGTTGATCGCGTTCATCATGAACGCGTTGACGTTCGAGAATTCGAGGCTCTGACTCTGCATCGCCGCGACGATGGCCTTTTTCGCGCCGGGCAGGAGGCCATTGGGCCAGGCGTGGGGGACGTCGGCCATCAGTTCGAGGCCGTCGTAGCCGAGGTCGGCGATCCGGGCGGCGGCCTCATCGAAGGGGAAGCGCATGTAGGCGTTGGTGCTGAAGGCGAGTCGCATCGGCGGGGCTCGTGGGGCGGGGGAGGGTTTCAGGGTCGGGTCGGGTTGCCGCCGGGTTGGCTAGGACGCGGAACCGCGGGCTTCGGGTCGGACGAGTCGCCTTTGCGGATCGTGCGGGCACGCTCTTCGAGCGCCCGGGCCTCGTCGGCATGGCCGGAATCGCGGAGGAGGTCGGCCAGGTGACCGAGGGTGTCCGCGGCCGCGCGATTCTCGGCGCCGAGGGACTTCTCCACGATCGCCAGCGCTCGTCGATAGGACTGCTCCGCCTCGGCGAGCCGACCGCGACCGGCCTCGATCTGGCCGAGGAGGTCGAACGACTCGATCATCAAGGGGTGCTCGGGACTCAGGGACTTCTCCTGGATCTTGAGGGCGCGACGCACGAGTTCCTCGGCGCGGTCGAATTGCTTCCGGCGGAGGGCCAGGCGGGCGAGATCGATCAGAGATTCGGAGACGAGCGGGTGGTCGGCGCCGAGGGACTTCTCCTGGATCTTGAGGGCGCGACTGAGCAGGGCCTCGGCGCGATCGGGCTCGTCCCGGTCGAGACTCAGGCTCGCGAGCTGAGCGAGCGTCTGGGCGATCGCCGGATGGTCGCGGCCGAGCGACTTTTCGCGGATCATCAGGGCACGGCGGAAGAGCTTCTCGGCCTCGTCGGGGCGCCCGCGGGCGACCAGCAGTTCGGCGAGGTTGTTCAGGGTCAGGGCGAGGTCGGCCGGCTCGGAGCCGGGGACCTTGTCGCGGATGGCAAGGGCGTGGCGGTAGAGGTCCTCGGCGGCGGTATAGTGGCCGCGGATGTGCTCCAGCAAGGCGAGGTTATGCAGGGCCTGGGCGAGGTCGGGGTGGTTGGCGCCGAGGTTCTTGCGGACGATCTCCAGCGAGCGGCGATAGAGCGGCTCGGCCTCGTCGTAACGGGCCTGGAAGCGGTGCAGCTCGGCGAGGTTGTTCAGGACCGGGGCGACCTCGGGATGCTCGCTGCCGAGGGCTTTTTCGGCGAGTTCGAGGGCCTCCTGGAGCAAGGGCTCGGCCTGGTTGTACTGCCCTTGCGCGGCGAGGATCACGCCGGCCGTTCCGAGGCTCTGGGCCGTCTCGCGCAGGGGAGTCGCGGCCCGGCCGCGACGGATCTCCAGGCCGCGGCGGGCGTCGATGAGGGCCTGGTCGTAATGGCCGAGCCGGTATTCGACCCAGGCGAGGTTGTCGAGGCTCAGGGCGAGTCTCGGGTCGTCGCGGCCGAGGGCCTCGGCCTCGCGGACGGCGGAGCGGAGGGCCTTCTCGGCCAGGGCGTAGCGGCCCGACTTCATCGCGATCCAGCCGGCGTCGTTGGCGGACTGCCAGGTGGACTGGTTCTGTGCAGAGGATGGGATGCCCGGCCAGGCAAGCGAGGCCGAGACGACGAGAAGCCAGGTCCGCCAGCCGAGTGGATGCATCGGGGTATCCCCTTCCTGCCGGCCTGGTCAGCGACGTGCCCGCGCCGCGTACTCGGCCAGCATGGCGAACTGGACGAAGAAGTCGTTCTGCTCGACGCCCTCGGGGCTCTTGAAGAAGCAAGCGAGATGCCGCAAGAGGCCCCGACCGCCTCGTCGCTTCTCGAAATCGGCGAGACGGGCGAGGTCGATGGCCAGGGGGGCGGCGAGGAGGCTGTCACAGCCTTGCCAGGTGAACTGGAGGGTCATCGGCGTGCCGAGGAAGCCGCGGAAGTGGATGTGGTCCCAGGCGGTCTTCCAGTCGCCCATGTCGGGGATGTACTCGATCGTCACGAGCGTCGAGGGCTTGTAGCCGAGGATCTCGTGGACGACCTGGTCCTTGGTCCCGACCTTGGCGGCCTTGTGGGCGGGGTCGTCGAGGACGATGCCGTCGCGATTGCCGAAGATGTTGTGGCCGACCCAGCTCATCACATCGAGGTTGCGCGCGGCGAACATCGGGGCGAGCACGGTCTTCATCAGGGTCTCGCCGGTCTTGCCGTCCTTGCCGGCATGGAGCGAGAGCGTCAGCTCGGCGAGCTGATGCAGGGCCGGAATCGAGGCGCCGAGGCTGGGGGTGAAGTTCAGGTAGGTGTGACCTTCCCGGATCGCGGCGATCGCGTAGAGCGTGCTGGCCGGAACCAACTCGGAGCCGCCGTCGGCGAGGGCGGCGTTGAGGGTGTCCCAGTCCTGATGGACGTCGCCGGTCGAGAAGGGCGGTTCGGTGCTGGCGACGTTCAAAACGATCAGGTGGTCGATCTGCTCGGCCTGGACGAAGGCCGCCAGGTCGGCGGCGATCCGGTCCACTGCCTCGGCGGCGGTCTGGGGTGTCCGATCGTCGCCCCAGTCGCCCAGGCGGGCGATCGCGGGACCGGAGCCGAGCTTGACGCCGGGCCGGACCCGTTGCGAGGCGACCTCGAGTTCCTCCCGGCAGGCGGCGATCAGCTCCGGGTCGAAGACCCCGGAGTTGCGGCGAAATTCCTGGGCGGAATTGGCGAAGGAACCGCGACGGATATCGTGGCCACCGATGACGAACTGGTCGGGGGCTGGCAGTTCCAGGCCCTCGAACATCGGCAAGGCGGTGACCAGACCCGTGGTGCTGGTCCGGCCGCGGGCCAGGGCGGAGAGTCCCAGGGTGATTGTGGTGCCAACCCCACCGAAGGCCCCCACCAACCAGAGACCAACGCGGCGACGTGTCGTTTCGGGCATGGATGCAGCTACCTTCGGAACGGCGGATCGGCGAGGATGTTGGGCCGATCGGCGCGGGGCAGGGCAGGTCGGACCCAGCTCTCGTGGCCGGGCGGCAGGTCTTCCTAACGACATCATTATTATGGGGCGACCCGTCCGCCCATTCAACCCGCCGGGCCAACCATCCCCAGACCCGAGGCTGGAAGCGTTGCCGCTCGACCTTTAGGATAAGTGCACGAGTCGCCGCCGAGGGACCGGGATTTCTCCCGCTTGTTTGTCTCCCGGCGGCCCGTGTGCAGGAGCCTCTCCCGATGCAACCGACCCGACCTCTTGCTGGCTTCATCGTCCTCGGAATCGGACTCTACCTGGCCGTCGCCCCGGTCCGGGCTGGCGACGATCGGCCCTCCGAGGGTTTCCGACCACTATTCAACGGCCAGGACCTCTCGGGCTGGAAGCCGGTCAACACCGCCGATAACTTCCTCGTCAAGGACGGCGTGCTCGTGATGAATCGCGGCTCTGGCTGGCTCGCCTCCGAGGAAAGCTTCGCCGATTTCGAGTTACGGCTCAATTACCGGTTCGTCACTCCGGGCGCCGACTCGGGCGTGTTCATCCGTTCGAGCCTGGAGGGCCAAAACTGGACCAACCGCGGGTATCAGATCCAGAACATGGATAACCAGACGCTCGGCGCCGTGGTGAGCATGGGCTTGCCGGTCAAGACGAAGACGCACGAGGACGACGTGGTCAAGAAGGTCAAGAAGCCCTCGGGCGAGTGGAACGACCTGGTCATCACCGCCCGCGGTCCGGCCGTCTCGGTGAGCCTCAATGGCGAGCCAGTCGCCACCGGCACGATCGAGGCGACCCCGGGTCACATCGGCCTCCAGGCCGAGGGCGGGATTCTGGAATTCCGGAAGATCGAGATCAAGCCTTTGAAGGATTGAGGTTCGGCGGCCCCACCGGGCCGTCGGCCGAAGGAGCGGCCGGTCCGATGAAGTCTCTGCACCGCTTTCGCTCGGCCCCGAGCCCTTGCAGCTACCTTCCGGATCAGACGGCTTGCCTGGAGTATCTTCAGGTGGCCGAGCTTCGCCCGGAAGAATACGCCACATTCCTGCTCCAGGGCTGGCGCCGGTTCGGCCGGAGCCTCTTCCGTCCCCGGTGCGCCGCCTGTTCCGCGTGTCTCTCCCTGCGGGTAGACGCCGCCCGCTTCCGCCCCGACCGGAGCCAGCGCCGGGCCTGGAAGGCCAATGCTTCCGATGTCCGTCTGGCGATCGGAGAGCCCGCCGTCACTCGTTCGAAGCTCCAACTCTACGACCGCTTCCACGCCGAGCGTTCCACCACGGTCGGCTGGCCTCGCCACGCCCCTGGCGCCGCCTGGAGTTATCACGACTCCTTCGTCGCCAACCCCTTTCCGACCGAGGAATGGACCTACAGGCAAGGCGCGGCGCTGCTCGGAGTCGGCTACGTCGATGTCCTTTCAATCGGGCTATCAGCCATTTATTTCTTCCACGATCCCGACTACCACGCCCGTTCGCTGGGCACGTACAACGTCCTCCGTCTGGTCGCCGAGGCGAACCGGCGTGGCCTGCCCCATGTCTACCTGGGTTACTTCGTCTCCGGCTGCCGCTCTCTTGCCTACAAGTCCCGGTTCCGCCCCCACGAGATCCTCGCCCGCGATGGACTCTGGCACGCCATCCCTCCTTGACCCGCCCTCCACCCCGACCGCCGCCGACGAATCGACGTTCCGCCCGCTTGCTCGGCCGACCAATTCGGCTATACTGAAACTCCTCCGAGCGCCGATTCCTTACGCACCCGTAGCTCAATTGGATAGAGCATCAGTCTTCGGAACTGAGGGTTACAGGTTCGAGTCCTGTCGGGTGTACCTAAAACCCCTTGCTAGCAAACGGCTTGCGGCAAGGGGTTTCTTGTGCCAGTCGCGTTGTACCAGTTTTTGTACCACTTGCTCCCGGTACAAAGCGTGGCGTAGCGTGAAGGGAAGCGTGGCCAGCCCCACTCCGCCGCCCCGGCTCGTTGGACTCCGGGCCGAAGTCAGGGAGCGCCGCCCGGACCTCCGCCAGGTCGCCCATGTAGCCGACCGGGTGTAGGGCACCCCACGACGCTCCACCTTCAGGCTCCACTCCACTCACCCTTCCGTGAGAGAACGTACTCACCGTTGGCTGGGTCTCGATTAGGTAGAGGACGGCGGAATCCGACAGGGCGTGGGTGGCGATGTTCCCGTCGGCATCGACCACCTTGCAGTCTTCTCGCATGGCGCTGATCCTGGATCAACGAGAAGTCCGAGCCGCTCCGCCGAGGTATATTCGAGGTGCCACAGATGAGCCTCGGGGACGAATCGCATGAGGGAAGAAGACGGTGATAAGGGGAGTCGAAAGACGCACCTCCAGCACGTCCTGAGCAAGTGGACCGGCGGCAAGCGGCGACAGGCCCGCCGGATCGTCGAGCACTTCCCCCGCCGGATCGCCACCTACCACGAGTCCTTCCTCGGCAGCGGGGTCGTCCTCTACGAGTTGCTCGGTAGCGAGATCCGGGTAGAGCGTATCGAGTGCGGCGACAGCTGCGTGCCACTCATTGAACTCTGGCAAGCCGTCCGGGACGACCCGGAGGGCCTACTTCGCCGCTACGCCGCGGATTGGACTACGCTCCAATCCCAGGGGAAGGGCTTCAATACGACCTGGCGAAGCTCCTGCACGCGGTGAAGGCGGCGCTGCCGGTGCCGATCGCCGGGGGGGGCTCCGACGGCCAGACCTCGATCCGCAACGTGGTGAAGGCGGCCCTGGGCGGGGTGCCCCATCAACGGTGCCCGTTCCATTACCTCCGCGAGGCGGCCACTCCGGTCTCCGAGGCCGACCGGCACATCAAGGTCCGGCTGAAGAAGCCGGTCCGCGGCATCAGGCCGATCGAGCGGAAGGTCGAGGGCCGTGACGCCCCGGAGGCGCGGGACATCCGAGGTTACTGCGCGGCGGTGCGGTCGGCGTTGACCGACGACGGGCGTCCACCCCTGGAGGCCTCGGGGTGGCAGCTGAAGGGGCGCCTGGCCGCGGTCGCCGGGTGCCTGGACCGGGTCACGGCCAAAAGGGGCTCCCGCAGGAGCTGACACGGCTGCGGGCGATCCTGGGCCAGGGCCTGGAGGCGACCGCGGCGCCTTGGCCCGACGTGCGGCCAGCCTTCGGCTGGGTCCATCGGGCGGCGGCCGTCCGCCGCAACAAGGCGGGGCTCGACGCCGCCGGGGTCAGGCGTCGCTACCGCGGGCTGATCGCGGCGATCGCACGCCACCGCCGGGCCGGCGGGCCGAGGTGTTCATTCGTTTCCTGAAGGTGAGGCGGAGCTACGGGCCGGGGCTGTTCGGGTGCTCCGAGGTCACGCTGCGGCGGGCGCACGCCGTCCATCCGATCGCCGTCCTCCAGTCGGAATACTCGCTCTGGTCGAGGGAGCCGGAGGCGACGGTCATGCCGGCGTGCCGGGAGCTGGGGATCGCCTTCGTGCCGTTCAGCCCGCTGGGCCGGGGCTTCCTCACCGGCACCCTGACCGACACGCAACGACTCGCCCAGGGCGACTGGCGGGCGACGAACGCTCGCTTCGCCGGGGAGAACCTGGCCCGCAACCTCGCCCTGCTGCGGCCCCTGGAGATGATCGCCCAGGCCCACGAAGTGAAGCTGGCCCAGGTCGCCCTGGCATGGGTGCTCTCCCGAGGAGAGCGGATTATCCCGATCCCAGGCATGAAACGGCGGACTCACCTGGAGGAGAACGAAGCGGCGGCGGACATCGTGCTGACGACCGAGGAACTGGCCCGACTGGACGCCGCCTTCCCGGTCGGTGTGGCGGCTGGAGAGCGGTACAACCCCGAGCAGTCCCGCTGGCTGGGCCGGTAGATCCCCCGGTAACTGCCCGAATCAAACCGCCCTCATTCATCGTCTTCTCCGGCATCTCACTTGCCAGGACCATCGAGAGATTGAGGGCGGCGGGATGGGTCGTCGGACTCCCCGCCGATCGGGGGGCAGCGACCGCACCGGAGGGGGGCCGATGAGGACAGACAAGCCCGTCCGACGTGGCTGAACGCCCTGCTCGTGGGCGGCACCTTCGCCGGCCTGCTCTGGCTGGAACGCCGCCGCCCGCTGCGCCGACGCCAGGTCGAGCCGAAGCTGCGTCGGGACGCCCGCAACCTGGCTGTCGCCGCCGCCGGGGCCGCCACCGTCCGCCTGGCCGAGACACCCGTCGTGATGTCGCTGGCCCGCCTGGTCGAGCGACGGCGCTGGGGCCTGCTCAAGCAGGCCCGACTGCCGGCCTGGCTGGAGATACCGCTGGCCGTGGCCCTGATGGACTACACACTCTACCTCTGGCACGTCGTGACCCACAAGGTGCCGCTGCTCTGGCGGTTCCACCAGCCGCACCACGTCGATCTCGACATGGACGCCTCGACGGCGATCCGGTTCCATTTTGGCGAGCTGGCCCTGTCGGTGCCGTGGCGGGCGGCGCAGGTCGTCACCATCGGCGTCTCGCCGCTTGCGCTGTCGGCCTGGCAGACCTTCACGCTGGTGGAGATCCTGTTCCACCACTCCAACGTCGAGCTGCCGATCGAGGTGGAGTGGTGGTTGTGCGGGCTGGTGGTCACGCCGAGGCTGCACGGCATCCACCACTCGATCGTGCCGGAGGAACAGAACTCCAACTGGTCGAGCGGGCTGACGGTATGGGACTGGCTGCACGGAACGCTGCGGCTCGACGTGCCGCAGGGCGAGATCACCATCGGCGTGCCGGCCTACCGAGCCCCGGCGGACGTGACGCTGCCGATCGTCCTGGCGATGCCGTTCGGCGAGCAGCATGACCCCTGGCGTTTGCCCGGCGACGGGATTCCGACGAGGAGGGGATTGCCCTCGGTGCCGGACGATCGCCTGATGGCTTGATCCGAGGTCGTGGCGATCTTCGGGCCATCGGCCTCGGCCGGTACTTCCGCCTGATAACCATCGAAGGAGCGGATGATGCGACCACGGGAATTGAGCCGGCAGTTGCGGCGGGGATCGGGAGGAGACCTGCGACGGCGGCGGGGTATCGTCGGCCTGTCCCTACTGGCCTCGGCCTCGATGGGCCTGATCACCCTCTACCAGATGGGGATCATCCGGCACCTGCCCGAGCCGCCGCTGCCGGGGCTCGACGCCGACGAGGTGGATGCGTCGGGGGAGGCATATGCCAGGCTCCAGACTCCTGATGCGGCGCTGGGCCTAGAGCGGATTTCGTTCGGTCGTCGAGGATCCCAGCCGAGGGCGGCTGTGCCACAAGATTTGTGGGCCAGCCGCCCCCGGCGGGCCGGCTCTCCACTCATGCGGGAACCGCTCTAATTAACTACGCCGTGACCGCCGCTATGGCGGCGGCCGGCGGGTCGGACCGAGCCATCGAGCGGCCCTGGCTGCCGCTGGCCCTGGCCGGCAAGCTGGGGATCAACGCCGTGCAGGCGGGCAAGCTGACCTACGACCAGTGGGCCCGGCACCGGGCCTTCTGCTCCTGGTGCCTGCTGGCCGCCGGGGCGACCTTCGCCTCGGTGCCGCTGGTGGTCCCGGAGGCGATGGCCGCCCTGCGTCGGCTGGCCCGTGGCGATACTTGAACTTCCTCCACCGTCCTGGATCCTCGCTCGCCGGGATGGAAGCCCGTGGGCCGCTCCGGGTCCGTGGGGCGGGTTCTGTGGCGGGGTGTCGCCGTCAGCTCGGCGACGATCCCGGCGTCTCCACCTCGGCGGGGCCAGAAGGCCGGTCATGGCCCGCCGACCGCACCCTGCCGTAATGGCGTCCCAGCCGTTCGGGGGAGACGCCGAGCCAGTACAGCACTTGTAGGAGCACCCAGCGGACGAAGACCGGCGTGAAGGCCCGGTCCTCGAAGTTGCGGGACGATGTGACCACGGCGGAACGGACAAGGACGAACCGACCGACCCGTCGCAGCCGCCGCAGCAGGTCCAGGTCCTCGAAGATCGGGTAGGGGCGGAAGCCGCCGACCCGCACGTAGGCCGACCGCCGCACGAAGAACGCCGAGTCGCCGTAGGCTAGTCCCAGGAGCCGGAGCTTCGGGTAGAGCCAGTGGAGGAACCGGGCCGGGCGGCTCCGGCCGTCGAAGGTGATCTGGAAGTTTCCCCCGACCACGGCGGGGTCGCCAAGCGCCTCGGCGACCCGCCGGGCGGCGTCGGCGGGTGGCAAAGTGTCGGCGTGGAGGAACCAGAAGACCTCGCCACGGGCGGCGCAGGCCCCGGCGTGCATCTGCCGACCCCGGCCCCGCTCGCAGGTGAGGACGACCGCATCCCGGCTGCGGGCCACCTCGGCGGTCCGGTCCCGGCTGCCGCCGTCCACGACGATGACCTCGGAGTCGCCGGGCATGCACCCGAGGGCCTCCAGGGTCACCCTGATCGGCTCCTCCTCGTCGAAGGTGGGGATAATGATCGACAGGATCGGGAGCGATCGATCGTGGTGATCTTCCATCCTCGCCCCCATGGCAGAAGTGCCCCCGGCGGCTCGACCGCCTGGCGACCGGGAAAGCCATGAGAGGCCGGTCGAGGATCGGCGGTTGGCGTCCTGCGTCACACTCACATCCCATGCCCCGACCGGGAAGCCCCGAGAGCCGCCCCGCATGATCGCCTCCGGGATCGAGGCGAGTGCCATGATCGGCCATCGCCTACAACCCGCACATCCCCTCGCACTCGGAGTGGGCGACCCCGCCCATCACTTCCCCGCCGCCGAGGTCCGCCTGGGCCAGCGGCAGGCAGGATCGGTGCCGGTAGATCGCCTGCTCCAGAGTCCGATTGGCGACCGTGCCGGGCCTCCGCATCGCCTCGTCCACCTCGACGGCCCTGGCCTAGCCCGACGGATCGGTATCCCGCAGCTGCCGCCACTCGGCGTTCGAGCGGTACGGGCAGAAGACGCAGGTGCTCCTCGACACCTCGTGGGGGATCGCCTGCCTTCGGAGGTAGTCCACGCAGTTGGCCCTGGTCATCTCGTCGTCGAAGAGCGGGAAGCGCCCCTCCGCCCACGGGTGGCCCACGAACCGGACCTTGACCTTCAAGACCCGGCGGGGCTCGTCATGCGAGAGGCCGAAGTACTGGATGACTCTGACGCCCCTGGACATCAGCTGGCGGTACTCCAGGCCGACGACCTAGCGGCGGATGATCTGCTCGACGACGTGGATCTTGTACTCGGTGGTGCATTGCCGACGCAGCATGCCACGAGTTACCCCCGGCGTGGCGCTGTTGAAGGCGGGATCGAGGCGAACCACTAACCCGTGCTGTTCTTGCCGTGGATCAGGTCGTCGCCCAAGCGGCCCGCCGACGCCGAGAGGATGGGAGGGCCTTCCAGGGACTCGAGCCAGTCGAGGCGGCGGCAAACACACTCGAGTTCTTCCTGCGTGTCGGCGAAGACGGCATGGTCGATCTGCTCATCGAGTTCGCCGCCCAGGAACATCAGGTTGAGGGCGGTGGACTGGACCCCGGCACCGAGGTTGAGTATGCGATAGGTCTTGGTTTCTTCCACGCCCTATGTAGGGCGTAGGAATCGGATTTCACCGGGCATGGGAGACGGCAGGAGCCCAGGTTGAGGCCGGCGGCAACGTCGGGGCCAGCTCGTCATGGGTTCGGCCCCTCCACCGTCGCCTCTGGCCCTTGACGATCCCTGACGCCCCCTCTATATTCGATCAAACGAATGAAGAACGGACGTGCCACCAGCCCCGGCCTCGACGAGTCCACCCGCACCCTGGCGGCGTTCGCCGACCCGGTGCGCCTGCGCCTCTTGAGCCTGCTGGCCGGCGAGCACGAGGAGGTCTGCGTCTGCCACCTGCACGGGGCGCTGGAGCTGCCCCAGCCGACCGTCTCCCGCCACCTGGCCTACCTCCGCAAGCTCGGCCTGGTCGTTGGGCGCAAGGAGGGACTGTGGGTCCACTACCAGCTAGCCCGGCCCCGGACGGGCCTGCACCGCATCCTGCTCGGCTGCCTCGGCACCTGCCTGGGCGACCCCGAGGTCTTCGCCGAGGACCGGCGGCGACTCGACGGGCTCCTGGGCTGCTGCGGGGGGCCGTAGTCCCGCCCCTTTTTTACCCCTTAATATTCGCCTGAGCCCATATGGAGAGCCGGGCACGAGGAGGCCCTTCTGTGACCACCGACGTGATCACCTGCCACCCCCGCACCACGGGGCGGCTCTCGACCCTGGACCGCTACCTGACGCTCTGGATCTTCTCGGCGATGGCCACAGGCGTCCTGCTGGGCAACGTCGCCCCCTCGGTCGTCCGGTCGATCACGGGCCTGTCCGTCGGCACGACCTCGATCCCGATCGCCGTCGGCCTGATCCTGATGATGTACCCGCCGCTGGCCAAGGTGCGGTACGAGGAGCTGGGCCACGTCTTCCGCAACACCAAGATCCTGGCCCTCTCGCTCGTCCAGAACTGGGTCATCGGCCCGCTGCTGATGTTCGGCCTGGCCCTGGCCTTCCTCGCCGACCGGCCCGAGTACGCCATCGGGCTGATCCTGATCGGGCTGGCTCGCTGCATCGCCATGGTGATCGTCTGGAACGACCTCGCCAAAGGCGACACCGAGTACGCCGCCGGGCTGGTGGCCCTCAACAGCGTCTTCCAGGTGCTCGCCTACTCGGCCTACGCCTACGTCTTCGTCCGGGTGCTGCCGCCGCTGCTGGGCTACGACTTCGGGTCGGTGGACCTCTCGGGCATCACCATGGGCGAGATCGCCCGAAGTGTCTTCATCTACCTGGGCATCCCCTTCCTGGCGGGGATGCTGACCCGGCTCGTGGGGATGCGGGCGAAGGGACGGGAATGGTACGAGCGGCGGTTCATCCCCACCATCAGCCCGCTGACGCTGGTGGCGCTGCTGTTCACCATCGTCGTGATGTTCTCCTTGCAGGGCGAGAACATCGTCCGCATCCCGCTCGATGTGCTCCGCATCGCCGTGCCGCTGCTGATCTACTTCGTCGTGATGTTCCTCGTCTCGTTCTGGATGGGGCACCGGCTGGGGGCGGATTATTCGAAGACGGCCACGCTATCGTTCACGGCGGCTTCGAACAACTTCGAGCTGGCCATCGCCGTGGCGGTGGCCGTCTTCGGCATCGGCAGCGGGGCGGCGTTCGCCGCGGTCATCGGCCCGCTGGTGGAGGTGCCGGTGCTGATCGGACTGGTCAACGTCGCCCTGTACTTCCGGCGGCGCTACTTCGAGCCCGCCGGAGAACCGGTCGGCCAGGGAGCGAATCCATGACCGGCCCCTCGACCCCAAAACCCGAGATCGCCGACAGCCGTGGCCGCCTGCTGCCGGGCCTCGCCGAGTACTTCGATGGACTGGCCCGCACCGCCGACCGGATCGGCGAGGCCCACCGTGTGGCGGGCGAGGCGCTGGCGACCTGGATCGCCGGGAATTACCGGCTCGGCCAGGCCCTCAACGTCATCGTCGTCTGCACGGGCAACAGCCGGCGGAGCATCCTCGGCTCGACGATGGGCAACCTCGCCGCCGCCTCCTGCGGGATGCCCGAGGTCCGCTTTTACAGCGGCGGGACCGAACCGACGGCCTTCAACCCCCGCACGATTGCCGCCCTGCGACGCATCGGCGTGGAGGTCGAGCCCACCGGCGAGGAGGCCCCGAGGGGCGAGCCGGAGGTCGCCAACCCGATCTACCGGGTGTGCTGGGGAGCGCCGGGGGAGCCGCCGATGGAGGCCGTCGAGTTCTCCAAGCGGTACGACGACCCGACCAACCCGCAGCAGGGCTTCGCCGCCCTGATGGTCTGCGACGAGGCCGACGCCGGCTGCCCGGCGGTCCGGGGTGCGGCTCTGCGGCTCTCGATGACGCTGGCCGACCCGAAGGAACAGGACGGTACGCCCGAAGAGGCCGCCCGGTACGACGAGCGGCGGGACGACCTCGGGCGGCTCATGATGTGGGTGATGGGGCAGGCCCGACGACAACTGCGTTGAGCCGGGGGGAGTGATTCTCGAACCGAAGGGAGTAGACCGATGTCCGAGTCGATCACGAAGGCGGTGAAGGACAAGTACGGCTCGGTGGCCGCCAGCGGCCTGTCGAGCGACCACGAGGGCGTCCGGGCTGTGGCCGAGGCGTTCGGCTACTCGCCCGAGGAGCTGGCCTCGATCCCCGCCGAGGCCAACATGGGCCTCTCCTGCGGCAATCCGACGGCCACCGCCAACCTGCGGGAAGGGGAGACGGTCGTGGACCTCGGCAGCGGCGGCGGCCTCGACGTGCTCCTGGCGGCCCGCAAGGTCGGCTCGACGGGCAAGGCCATTGGCATCGACATGACGCCGGAGATGATCGAGTTGGCCCGCCGCAACGCCGAGAGGTCGGGCCTGGCCAACGTCGAGTTCCACCTGGCGACGATCGACCGGCTGCCGCTGCCGGACGCCTCGGCCGACTGCATGATCTCTAACTGCGTGATCAACCTGGCCCCCGACAAGCCCGCCGTCTTTCGGGAGATCGCCCGAGTGCTCAAGCCGGGCGGTCGGCTGGCCGTCAGCGACATCGCCCTGAAGCGGGAACTGCCGCCGGAACTCGGAGGCGACCTGATGGCTTACGTCGGCTGCATCGCCGGGGCGATCCCGATCGAGGAGTACCGGCGAGGCCTGATCGAGGCGGGGTTTGCCCACGTCGAGGTGATTGACAGCGGCAAGGATCTCAACGCCTACGCCAAGGTCGAGAACCAGGCCGGCTGCTGCTCGCCGCCGACCGCCTCGCCCACGCCGGCCAGCGCCGAGCCGGCCTGCTGCACGCCGGCCGCCGCCCCGCCGGGCTCGCCGGGCGCCGTGTCGGCCTGCTGCGAGCCGAGCCCCGTGTCGATCCGCCCCTCGGCGACCGAGGGGGCCTGCTGCTCCGGGGCGGCGACTCCGCCGTCCGGCCCGGCCGTCGCCGAGTCGGGCTGCTGCACGCCGGCCCCGAGGTCGGAGGGCGATGAGGCACTGCACGGGCGGCTGGCCGAGCTGCTGAGGCGCTACGACGTGAACGACTACGCCGCCAGCGTGAAGGTCTTCGCCGTCAAGCCCCGGTGACCCCTGCTCCCGTCCCGTCTCGTCGGATGCCTGCCAGCATCAGGGCGGCGACCAGGGCCAGGGCCGCCCCCCAGTCGAAGGCCGCCAGGGCACCAAAGGACTCGTACAGGGCTCCGAAAATCAGGCTCGACGGCAGCGCCGCCACCCCGATGGCGAAGTTGTACCAGCCGAATGCCAGCCCCTTCCGCTCGCTCCCGACAAGATCGGCGATCAGCGCCTTCTCGGCGGGCTCGGTCAGGGCGTAGAAGCCTGAATAGCCGAGGAACAAGGCCCAGACGTGCCACGCCTCGGTGACCAGGGCGAAGGCCAGGTAGATCAGGGCGTACACGCCCCAGCCGCCGAGGATCCGCGGCCGGGGGCCGAGCCGGTCCACCGCCCGACCGGCCAGCCGATTGCCGCCACTCTTGGCGACGTGGAAGACGCACCAGAGGATCGGCAGCAGGCCTGTGGGCACACCCAACTCCTCCGCCCTCACCAGCAGGAACGCATCGCTGGCGTTGCCGAGGGTGAGGACCACCAGGGCCAGCAGGAGCAGGCGGAAGTCCCGCCCGAACGGCTCCAGCGTCAGCCTCAGCTTCTCCGACGGCGAGCCTTTCGGCACTGTCTCCCGCAATCCGAGCACCCGCACGGTCACGACGACCAGGCCCGGCACCAGCGTCAGCAGGAACAGGGTCCGCAGTTGACCGGGCCAGGCCAGGAGGAAGGCCGAGGCCAGCAAAGGGCCGATCGCCGCCCCCAGGTGGTCTATCCGCCCGGTGGAAGCCGAAGGCCCGGCCCCGGTTGCCCAGCTCGGTGGAGTCGGCGATCAGGGCGTCTTGGGACGAGGTCCGCACTCCCTTGCCGACCCGATCGTCCACTCGGGCGGCGAAGAGTTGCCAGGGGCGGTCGCCAGGCCGATCAGAGGGCGGGCGATCGTGGCCAGGGCGTAGCCGAACACGACGAACCCCTTGCGCCGCCCGGGTCCGGTCCGAGCGTCCTCCCGACCAGAGCTTCAGCAGGCTGGCCGTCGATTCGGCCACGCCCTTGAAGAGGCCGAGATGGACCCGGTTGCCGCCCCGGACCGTCAGGAGGAACTGGGGCAGCAGCGGGTAGATCATCTCGCTGGCGATGTCGTTGAGCAGGCTCGCCAGGCCCAGGAGCTTGACGTTGCGAGGCCGGGCTGCCGGCGTCCTCGTGGAGGAGGGCGTCGGCGAGCGGCTCATCGAGAAAGGCCCTCCTCGGAGACCAGACCCTCCCCGCACGGACCGAACTCGTCGGTTTCATCACCCTCAGCAGGCGAGGATGAGACGTCAGAGCGGCCAGTCGGCCTCCGGGTCGAAGTTGATGATCCTCGTCTCCGGCTCGTCCGGGACCTGGGGCCGCAGATACGGCTTGTCCGACGACTTGTGGCACGAGTAGCACATCTCCAGGCTCGTCCGGTAGACCCGCTCGAAGGCGGGCCGGTCCTTTTCGTCGATGGCCTTCTTCAACTCGGTCAGCTGGCTGTTCTCGAAGGATTCAAGGATGTTGACGAGGTTGACCTCCTTCCCCTGGTTGTCCTTGCGGATCGGGATGCGGCGCACCGCCCAGTGCAGGTGCGACTTCGTCTCCGCCAGGTAGAAGTCGGCCAGCGGCCAGTTCTCGGCCCGACCGGCGAACCAGAGGTTCGTGAAATGCTGGCCCACGTCGGCCATGATGTGCGCCTGGTCCGGCACCAGGCCCTCCATCGCCTCGACTCGGGCGATCAGCTCGTCCCGAGACGGCTCCTCCTCCGGGGCGGCGGCTGGCACGGGGCGGCCCCGGACGGCGATCAGGAGGGCCAGCGGGATCAGGACCAGCACGATCACGAACGCTCGACGCATGGTGTCGCTCCTTGGGGAGTGCGGTGGGGTCGATCCGTTGTCAGGGTCAGGCTCTTACGAGCCTCGCCGTTGTCTCTCCACGTTTCAGGGGTATTGCGGTTGGGTAGTTCCCATTTTCGACTTCGATTGAGTCAAGCGTCATGGCCCACCGTAGCAGGAACGTCCCGGGCGGTGTAGAGCCCCGATGAGGAGATGGGGTGGTCTCTGAATTTAGCTAACAAGGTTTGGCGGGATCGGTCACCCATTCCCAGAACAACCCAACAGACGTTGTCGCTGTATCCGATGAAGAACGAGGCCGCTCGGTGCAACGCCAACTCCTTCGAGAACCCGTCGGTCTTGCGAGGCTTCCGGGAGTTCTGATGCCGGTCGGTCCCATTGTGCCGCTCCACGAACGACGTGTTGATCGTCGTACTGACCGTCGAACGATCCAGGAACGCGTTCAGCAGCATCAGTGTCCCGAAGACCAGGGTCCGCACCACCTCGACGACCCGCCCCTTCTCCCCCCGCTTCCGCACGGTCGCGTAGCCCAGATCCTCCGGCAGGACCTTCACGGGCTTGGGCGGGCCGGCCGAGACCCGGACGCCGCGGCCGCTCGATGCCGGAGACGTCGCGGATGGCCGTCTCGTAGGGGGCGTGTTCGTCGCTGGTCAGGAGCCGGTCGGTCCGGCCCCCGGTTCGGCCGTGGACCGGCTGGAGGAGTTGTTCGCACGCCGCTCCGTCCCGTTTGCCCGGCACCAGGGCGAGCAAGAGCCGGGGCTCGGGATCCACCGCCGTATGGTCCCCGTCGTCGCCGCGGAACCGGTCCAGCGGATCGCCGGACGACTCCTTCTGATAAACGAAGCCCCACTTCTCATCGAGCTGGACCTCACGGGTCTCGGGGGGAAAAGGCCACCTGTTCTTGGTGGAGCGGTTCGGCGTGGGCACCGGCCATGGTGAGATAGCGGGTGACGGTATTCTTGTCCACGCCGACCAGGTGACTGGTGGCCCGGGGCCAGCAGCCCTCGCGGAGGTGATTCAGGATGTCGAAGGCCATCGCGGCAGGGAGTCGGGCCTGCTCCAGGACCGTGCCCCTGCGTTCGGAGAAGCAGGCCCTGCAGGTGCGACAGTCGACCATCCGCTTGCGCCGGGTCTTGCCGCTGTAGCCGCGGAAGGTCAGATTTCCGTGGCCCCGGAGGCCGGCGTCGGGGCCCTGGGAGTTCGGGCAGCAGAGGTGTTCGATGGGATGCATACCGATCCATCCTGATCGCAATGGCAGCGGAGTCCCCGGCTTGTGCTCATTGCCCACCCCGAAGCTAAGGCCAGACACCACCGAAAAGTGGAATAAGCAGAAAATCCCCGATCTCCCGAGACTCGCCCGGATCGAACGAGACGCCGCAGCGACGCGCCCGAGACGCTGTGGGGATGCCCCGGGACGCGGGGGGGACGCGCCGTCGCCCCTTATCGGACGGTTCGCAAACCCTAGCCAGACAATAAGTTGGTGGCGGCAAACGTTACATTTTGAAGTTCATTCGGCGCCTGAGACGTGACACGAGGCGGCGCAGGGTTGGCGGTGTTCTGGGAATCCCCCATGTCAAAGAATCAGAATAAATATAGCACACGAATTGGCGTGATGACGGAGCCGCGGCGAGGACGCAGGACGTCGGCCGGGTCTGGAACGACTGCGACCGGCCCCCCACCACCGGGAGAGGGCGGCCGCGAAGTGGAAGGATGGGTGCTTCGGCTTGCCTGGTAGTTCACAAGTTTTTTTGACATTTTTTGCTACCAATGGCGCATGAAAATGGGGAGACTCTAGCGAGGGCCCGCTCATGACGATCGACCCGCATCTCGTTCGGAGCTTGCTCTGGGAGACTGTCCAGCATCACGACACCGCGATACGCAAGGGGATCCTAGACCGGCGGTGCTCGGGCGATGTCCGACTCCGACGACGGGTCGAGACGCTCCTGGAGGCCCATGACGACTTCACGCATTTTCTCAACGAACCATTGGTTGGCCCCTTCGGTCGAGAGCCGACTCCACCCTCCAAGTTACTGGACCGTCCGTCCGGCGGGTGGCCGATCCCGGCAGGACTTGACGAGGCGCTGGAGGCACGCCGGAGATGACGCAGGGGCGGCCTCCGGCTGGAGTGAGCGGCAAGACGCATCTCCCGAGATCACCACAACGAATCGCTTCAGTCCCGGAGGGTTGAGTTCCATGTCGTCTCGAGCCAGAAAGTGGATCGTGGGCCGGTTGGCCCTGTGGACGATGACCGGGTTGGTCGCACTCGCAACCGCCGGGGTCGGGCTCGCCCTGGGCCAGGATCGGCCCCCGGCCGCGACGGAAGGCGACCGGGCGGGCGTCGCCGCGGCGATGGAGGCGTTCGTCAAGGCGTTCCAGTCCCGCGACGCCAAGGCCCTCGCCGAGCGCTGGACGACCGGGGCGGAGTACCGCAACCTCGACGGGGTGACGGTGCAGGGCCGCGAGGCACTGGAGAAGGGATTCGCGGACTACTTCGCCCGGACGCCCGAGGTCTCGGCCGAGCTCCACCCCGAATCGTTGCGGTTCCTCTCCGACGTCGCCGCGATCGCGGAGGGATCGGTGACGGTGCGCCGGGGCCCGGTGGAGCCGGCGACCCACGCCCGCTACAGCGTGCTGCTGCTCCGCGAGGACGGGGATTGGCGGCTGGCGCAGATTGACCGAATCGCCGGAGCCGGGCGACTCGATCGCGGACCTCGCCTGGCTGGTCGGCGATTGGCGATCCGAGACCGGCCAGGGGGCCGAGATCCGGACCACCTATTCGTGGGCCCCGAACCACAAGTTCATCCACGTCCACTTCACGATCAAGGAGGAGCACGCTGGCTCTCTCGGGCTTCCAGGTCATCGGCCTGGACCCCGCCATCGGCGCGCTTCATTCCTGGACCTTCGAGGCGAACGGCGGCGTGGGCGAGGCCGACTGGAGCCGGGACGGCGACCACTGGGTCCTCGACGCCGACGGGACCTTGCCCGACGGCCGGACCCTCACGGAGACGAACATCCTCCGCCGCGTGGATGACGACACGTTCACCTGGCAGTCGGTCGATCGGCTGCTCGACGACTCCGAGCTGCCCGACCTGGCCCCGGTGAAGGTCACGCGGGTCAAGCCCAAGAAGTGATTCGGCCATCCCCGCGACCTCACGTTTTCCACCCTCTTGAAAGCTGGCACCCGGAGCTTCCCAACATGCGTCTTCACTATCATCTGGCGATCGGTGTTCTTGTGATCGGTCTCGCCGTGCCGGAGTCGCCAGCGCTGGCTCAACGCGGCGGGCGAGGCGGCGCGTGGCGGCTGGTGGTGGCGGCGGCGGCGGCATGCAGCGTGGTGGCGTGGCGGCATGCAGCTGTCGCGGTGGCGGCATGCAGCGTGGTGGCGGCGGTGGCGGTGGCGGCATGCAGCGTGGGGTGGCGGCGGTGGCGGCATGCAGCGTGGTGGCGGCGGTGGCGGTATGCAGCGTGGCGGTGGCGGTAGCGGCATGCAGAGCGGCGGCATGCAGCGCGGTAGCGGCATGGCGGGGCGGCAGCATGCAGGGCGGTAGCGGCATGCAGGGCGGCGGCTTCAGTGGCGGCGGATTCTCCTCCAGCGGTGCGAGGGGCGGGATGCCATCCGGGAGCGCGGCGATGGGGCCATACGGACGGGGCGGCACGGGGACGGGTACTGGCGGTGCGGGGCGTCCGGCCGCTGGGGCGGGGGGAGCCGGGGTCCCGGCTTGGAACGGGCGGTGCCGGCCGTCCCGGCGCGGGTGCTGGCGGCGCGGGTGGACCCTACAGCGGCGCCGGAGTCCGTCCCGGCGCGGGTGCTGGCGGCGCGGGTGGACCCTACAGCGGCGTCGGAGTCCGTCCCGGCGCGGGTGCTGGCGGCGCGGGTGGACCCTACAGCGGCGCCGGAGTCCGTCCCGGCGCGGGTGCTGGCGGCGCGGGTGGACCCTACAGCGGCGCGGAGCGTCCGGCGCGGGTGCTGGCGGCGCGGGTGGACCCTACAGCGGCGCCGGAGTCCGTCCCGGCGCGGGTGCTGGCGGCGCGGGTGGACCCTACAGCGGGGTTGGAGTCCTGCCCGGAGCCGGTGCGGGCCGGGCGGGTGTGCCCGGCGCTGATGGGGCTCGCCCTTACGGTACGTACTACGCCGCGGAGGCCGATCGCGGCTATCAAGGCTACGCCGTCCGATCCACGGCGTACGCCTATCCCGCCTACTCGCCGGCGATGTACGGAGCCTATGCGGGAGCCTGGACCTCCCCGAACATGGCCAACGCCTCGCTCTACGCCAACCCGGGGTACGGGGCGATTTCCAATCAGCTCGGGATGGCCCAGCAACCCCAGTCGTACGACTACGGCAGCAACGTCGTGACCCAGCCGGACGGCGTCTATGTCAACGGCGACAACGTCGGCACGCCTCAGGAGTATGCCCAGCAGGCCGGCCAGATCGCCTCGTCGGGCAACGCCCAGCCCGAGCCGGACGCCTCCTGGCAACCCCTGGGCGTCTTCGCCCTGGTCGAGGGCGACGAGACGAAGTCCAACGACATCTTCCAGATTGCCGTCAACGCCCAGGGACTGCCTCCGGGGCAACTACCACAACCTCCGGGACGACAGCGTGCTGCCGCTGGTCGGCGCGGTCGATCCCAAGTCGCAGCGGGCCGCCTGGGTCCTGGGCGATCAGCAGGCTCCGATCTACGAGGCGGGCATCGCCAACCTGACCAAGGACCAGACGACCATGCTCATCCACGGCGAGGGCGGGGCGGTCCAGCAGGCGACACTCGTCCGCATGTCCCCGCCCGAGCCGGCCGCCGCAGCACCGGCAAACCCGGGGCCGGCACAACCGTGAAGGCCGGTTTCGCGACGACGGACACGATTCGGCCACCCCGACGAGGAGACTCTCATCATGCTCCGCTCGCCCCGACGTCCCGTGCTCTGGTTCTTGATGGCCGCGACGCTCAGCGGTGCGGCGACCTCCCGCGCTCAGTACTATCCGCCCGGCTACGGCGGCTACGGCTGGAGGGGCTGGGGTGGCGCGACCGTGGCCGGCCGCACCGCCGCCGGCATGGGCGCCTTCGCGGCCGGCGCCGGCCGGTACAACGTGAACACGGCCGCGGCCCGCTCCATGAATGTGCAGACCGCCGAGCAGTACAACGATTACATGTGGGAACGGACGCATCAGGCGGCCCAGGTCTATTACCAGGAGCTGGCCGCCGAGGCCGCACAGGGCAAGAAGGACTACAAGCAGATCCAGGACCGCATCCTCAACAATCCGGAAGATCACGACCTGGAGAACGGCGACACGCTCAACGCCCTGCTGATCGAGATCACCGCCCCGAAGATGTACGCCCGGACGCTCCAGGCCGCCAGCCAACCCATCCCCGGGTCGATGGTCAAGCAGATCCCGTTCAACTACGCCTCCGCCGCCCTGACCTACAGCCTCGAACAGCTCACCTCCCCCGCCACCGTCCCCGACATCTTCTCGGACCCGGCGTTCGTCGAGGTGCGGAAGCAGGTCCGCGCCGCCGCCGAGGAACTTCGCAAGAAGACCGCCGGCTCGCAGCCGCCGAAGCCCGAGACAATCAAGAAGTTCCGCGCCGGCCTCGACGCGGCCCGGAAGATCCTGGAGAGCAAGACAGCGGCCGGCACGGTGACGCGCCGGGAGGGCGAGAACTACCTGAAGGCCCTCTACGGCCTGTCGCGGATGCTCGACACGCCGGCCTACGACGTCTTCCTCGCGGGCGTCGAGAAGATCCCGACGGTCCCGCTCCGCGACCTTCTCTCGTTCATGCATTCCTTCAATCTTCGATTCGGCCCAGCCAAGACTCCCGAGCAGCGCGAGCTCTACGCGCAGCTCTACGGCCTGCTCTCGGACCTCCGCCAGGCCGGCGGCCCGACGGCCCCGCCGCCGCCCGCCCCGGCGATCCCCGGCCAGGGGCTCGATCCCCGGATCACCAACTTCTTCTCAAGCATGGACTACAGCCACCTCACGCCCCCGAGCAGCCCGCCTCCGCCCCCTCAGCCCCATCCGTGAGCGGCAGGGCTCGATTCAGCACTTCGAATCCGAGTCGGTTTTCCATGCGGGTTTCTCCCAGGAAAGACCAATCCAAGTGAACGGGAGTTCCGGATGATCGCCCAGCGACGCGCTTCCCTCGGCACGCGGATCTCGATCCTCATCGCCGCCCTGTCGGTCCTGTGTGTCGTCCTCGCCGCGGCGAACGACCCGGATAAGTCCGGTCCGGCCCGCGGAGGGACCGACCTTCCCCAACCCGACTCGCCGTTCCGCGGCGTCGCCGACCGCACGCTCCACGGCTCGCGGCCGGACTTTCCCGAACCGACCCGGGCGCCCGAGGACGCCCCGAACGTCCTCCTGATCCTCGTGGACGACGCCGGCTTCGGCAACGCCTCGACCTTCGGCGGCCCTTGCCAGACGCCGACGTTGACCCGGTTGGCCGGGCGTGGTCTGCGCTACAACCGGTTCCACGTCACGGCCCTCTGCTCTCCCACGCGCGCCGCCTTACTCTCGGGCCGGAACCACCACGCCGTCGGGTTCGGCTCGATCGCGGAATTCTCCGGCGGCTGGCCAGGCTACAACGCGAACTGGCCCAAGAGTGCCGCCGGCGTCGCGAGGATCCTCCAGGGCAACGGCTACTCGACCGCCGCCTTCGGCAAGTGGCACCTCACGCCCGACGACCAGCAAGGCCCGGCCGGGCCGTTCGACCGCTGGCCCAACGCCCTCGGCTTCGATTACTTCTGGGGCTTCCTCGGCGGGGCGAGCGGCCAGTACGACCCCGTCGTGGCCGAGAATAATAGCATCGTCGGCGTGCCGGCAGGCGAGAACTATTACTTCCCGGACGACATGACCGACCGGTCGATCCGCTGGATCGAGGGCCAGAAGGCCCAGTCGCCGGACAGGCCGTTCTTCCTCTACTACTCCACCGGCGCGACCCACGCGCCACACCACGTCCCGAAGGCGTGGGCCGACAAATACAAGGGCCAGTTCGACCAGGGCTGGGACAAGCTCCGCGAGGAGACCTTCGCCCGGCAGAAGGCGCTGGGGGTCATCCCCGCCGACACGAAACTGACCCCGCGCGACCCGGCGTTCCCGGCCTGGGACACGGTCCCCGAGGACCTGAAGCCCCTCCTCGCCCGGCAGATGGAAGTCTTCGCCGGCTTCCAGGAGAACACCGACCACCAGGTCGGCCGCCTGGTGAAGTCGATCGAGGACATGGGCATCGCCGACAATACTCTGATCCTCTACATCTGGGGCGACAACGGGTCGAGCATGGAGGGGACTGAGACCGGAACGTTCAACGAGTTGACCACGATCAACGGCCTCGACGTGCCCGCCAAGGAGCAGCTCCAGCGGATCAAGGCGTTCGGCGGGATCGACGGTTGGGGCGGACCGGAGAGCCAGCCGCATTTCTCCTGCGCCTGGGCCTGGGCCGGCAACACGCCCTTCCAGTGGGGCAAGCAGGTCGCCTCGCACTTCGGCGGCACCCGCAACCCGATGGTCGTCTCGTGGCCGAAGCGGATCAAGGACCAAGGCAGCCTGCGCTCGCAGTTCACCCACTGCATCGACGTCGTGCCGACGATCCTCGAATGCGCCGGCATCCCGGCGCCCGGGTCGGTGGACGGGATCGAGCAGATGCCCATGCACGGGGTGAGCTTCGCCTCCACCTTCGACGACCCGAAAGCGCCGGAACGCCACACGCAGCAATACTTCGAGATCTTCGGCAACCGGGCCATCTACAAGGACGGCTGGGTCGCCTGCTCGCGGCTCGATCGGGTCCCCTGGCGGATCGATCCCGTCGCGCTCGCCAAGTACGGCCCGAACGGCGACTGGAACCCGGACCAGGACCGCTGGGAGCTCTACCATGTCGCGGAGGACTTCTCCGAGGCGGATGACCTGGCGGCCGAGCACCCCGAGAAGCTGGCCGAGCTGAAGTCGCTGTTCTGGCAGGAGGCGGAGAAGTACCGCGTCACCCCGTTGATGGCCGGGCTCGCCTCGTTCTACGGGCTCCTGCCGCCGGAGTCACGGACGTCGTACACGTACTACCCGGGCACCGAGAACATCGGGGCCGGGATGCTCCCGAGGGTCTACAACCGCTCGTTCACCATCGCGGCCGACCTGGAGGTCCCGGCCGGGGGCGTCGAGGGCGTTATCGTGGCCGAGGCCGATTTCTTCGGCGGCTTTGCGCTCTACGTCCAGGATGGCCGGCTCCGCTACACTTACAGCATGCTCGGGCTGGACGCGGAGACGCTCACGTCTGACGCGCCGCTGCCGACGGGCAAGACCACCGTCCGTTACGAGTTCCTCGCCGATCGGCCCGGCAAGCCAGGCACCGGGGGCCGCGGCCGTTTGTTCGTGGACGACCGGCTCGTCGGAGAGAATCGGATGGAACGCACCGTCCCGCTCCGGTTCTCCAGCTACGCCGGCATGGACATCGGCAAGGACAACGGCGACCCGGTCTCGCCGAGTTACCGGGAGCATTCGCCGTTCCCCTTCACGGGCAAGATCGGCAAGGTGGTTTTCGACATCTCCCCGGTGGATCGTCCGGGCCGGTGAGGTCCGGACCCCGGTCGGTTCTCCTCGACCGGGGTCTGACGCCTATTGCCTAGGAGCGCCGGGGCGGAGTCGTGCCGGGGAATCTACGACACCGGTGAGGCGGTGGAGAACTCCCGACCGTGGCGCGATGGGATAAACCCGAACGCCGGGAAGGCTGCTGGTCATCTACGCCCATGCCCGGAGCAATTGCTCCAGCACAAGCCGCCAGCAAACTGGGGCCTCACCTTCCTCGGCCGGCGTCGCCGACTCCTCGCCGGTATCGAGAACCGGACGCGGCCCGTCGAGCCTCAGGCTCGCGACAGCCACGCCCTCCGCCGCGAGCGTCCGCTCGGCGGTCGCGACGATCAACGCATGGCAAAGACTCCTCCGCGCCCTGGACCTGCCTCGTGTGGTCAACTCCTCTGCCGCGACGCCCTCGGCCCTCACGGTTCCGTTGGCGATTGCCTCGCGCAAGATCATCTCCACCAGTGCTTGCTCCGGTGCGAGCGGGTTGGCATCGCCGATGCGGACGAAGAGAAACTCGAAGACGATCGCCTCCTCGCACAGCCACTCCGTCAGCCGCTGCACCAGAGCTACCAGCAACCCCAGTGCGAGAATGATTCGTTGTCGTGGAAGCTCGACGTCCTTGACCCGCGCCAGCGTCAACGACGGATCGAGGACGATCAGGAACGTCCGCCGCCGCCGGAGGAACTGGTTCTCGTCGCGGGCATAGTAAAGCAGCTCATCCCGGACATACTTGATATCAAAAAGGTCGGGCCGCTCGGTCGGCTCCATGTAGGCCAGTTGCGAGTGGAGTAGGCTCTCGATGCTGCCGCGGGTCGAGATTGAGGAGAAGCCGCCGACGGGGTACGTATCCTCGTCGAGGATGCGGGTGGCGACCTCGTGGCGCCGGCTGATCATCCGGGGCTTATCTTGAGAGATTTCCGACGCTAGCTCAGCCGCCGACTGGACCACCTGCCGCAGCGCGACACGCTGGCTGAAGGCTGCCAAGGCGGTGCCATGCTCCAGCTCGAAGACGTCCTCCGGTCCGAGCGCCTCGGGCGCGTCGCGGACGGCGGCGATCAGGTCCGAATACAGCGCGGGCAGAAGCGGCATCAGACCCTCGCCTGCCAGCGACTCCCAGCCGGAATTCAGGAATTCTTCGGGTAACAACTCCATCGCCGCCTTGATGACGGCCGGGTTGAGCAAGACGCCCCCGAACCGGGCCCGGCGGCGAAGTTGTTCCAGCAGGAAGGCGAGGCCCCGGTCGCGGTCGCGACCGCGGTAGCGGGCGAGAGCATCGGCGGCGCGGACCATCGTGCCGTCGGCGTCGAGCTTGCCGAGGACGAGATCTTCGAAGGACCGCGCCAGCCCGGCCGGCCAGCCGGGGATCTCCGGCATCCCACGACCGGTCTGGAGGTTGTGCCCCTGGCCGAAGACGAGGTGGCCCACATCGGCCACGAATCCGATCGGCGGGATCGGCTCGCCTCCGCTGGCCAGTTCCATCGTCCATCGCAAGGCCGGGCCCACCGTCTCCGCCCTTGGCAAGTCCGCCCGCTGGAGCCAGAAGCCCTGCGCGAGGAATCGACGGGCCTCCACGGTGTCGTGGATTTCGTGGATACGCACGTTCGCCTCACGACTCGCCGAGCAAAACCGGCACCTTCTCACGGAGCAAGGCCATTTCCTGGTGCGACTCACCAAGGTAGGCCAGCAGGCGCAGGTCGTCGCGGCCGACCGTCCCCCCCGAGAAGATCCAGGCACGGATGCGGAGGAGTTTGTACAACTTCACAAGCTTGCGGTCGCTGATGAAGATCCGGTCCTCGCGGACGAGTGTCTTCACCAGCCTCTGAAACTCCCGGAAGACTTCGGCCGGGAAGTAGGCGTGACCTTCCGCGGGGTCGCCGTTGATGACGGCCGACTGCCGGCTGAAGAGATGCGTCAGGTAGCGATGCGCCTTGAGCATATCGTCGAGCGAGCAATGCCCCTCGACCCAGGGCTTCTGGTTCAGGATTTTGTACACCTCACCCTGGATGCCGGCGTCGATCAGGTCGGCGAAGTGGTCTTCCTGCACGGAAAGGCTCTCCGCCTTGAGCACGAACCGATCCTTCAAGGCCGCCAGTTCCCCCTGCTCGGGCACCTCGTTCGTCGCCGCGAACAGCACGCGCAGTCGAACCGGCTGCGGCACGCCGTCCTGGTAGAACTTCCTTTCGTTGACAATCGTCAAGAGAATGTTCAGAATCGCCGAGTTCGATTTGAAGATCTCATCCAGGAACGCCAGCCGTGCCGTCGGCAGCTTCCCCTGCTCGCGGCGGATGTAACGCCCCTCGCGAAGCTGGTTGATGTCGATCGGGCCGATGATCTCCGACGGCTCGGTGAACCGCGTGAGCATGTACTCGAAGTAATCCGTGTCGCGCAATCCCAGCGCGTCCTTGAACTTGAGCACAAGATCACTCTTCGCCGTCCCCGGCGGTCCGACGAGCAACAGCGGTTCCTGCGACACCGCGGCGACGACCATCAGGTCGATCAATTCCTGCTTGGCCACGAGGAACCGCCCGAGCGACGTCCGGAAGCGGTTGATCCGCCGCCGGATCTCCTCGGCCTCCGACTGGAGGTCCGGGAATTCCCAATCTTCGAGTTCGGGGGCTCGGTTGGTCTTCAGCATGTGAGGGTCTCGTCCAGGTCCCAGATGGCGACGTCGGTCTCGCCGCCCACGGCGACGGTCATGCCGTCGGGCGCAATGGCCAGTGACTCAATCTTCCGGCCGACCTCCGGGTCGAAACAGGCCCGCGGCCGGCCGTCCTCCGCGTCCCAGAACCGGACCGTGCCGTCGTGGGCGACCGACACCAGGGTCCGACCGTCGGGCGTGAAGGCGACGGCCTGAAGGTTGCCTTGATGTCCCTTCAAGGTCGCCTTCGGCCGGGCGGTGGTGAGGTCCCACAACTTGATCCAGCGGCCTCCGGTCGTCGCTAGGGTCCGCCCGTCAGGGGCGAAGGCGAGGCTGCGGATCGCTGCTCCCTGGTTGAGAAGAGGTAAACCATAGCGCATCGAGGACTCCGGATGATTCTCGGGACGGAAGTCGGCGTGTCTCTCAGCTTGCGGCGAGACGCCTGTCGGCTCGTATCGGACGACGACACCTCGACTCGTCCCCAGCACAATCTGCGACCCATCCGGCGCGAAGCGGACGCACCAGACACCGAGCCATTCGTTCATTGCAAGGACCAACCGTCGCTGAAGGGGCGCCAGATCCCAGACGATCGCCTGGGAATTCGGCCCGGAAAGTTTGCGTCCTTCCCGGTAGGAAGCGACCGAGGCGATCATTCGACCGCACGGGGCAAAGGCCAAGTCGAGCACGTCCGCCGTGTGGCTGCGGAGGACCGCCCGTGAGCGGGCCGCGGGGTGGACGAATGCCGACCTCGGTTCTAGGTCCATCTCCCAGAGTTGGACGGTCAGTGCGCAGGACGTGGCCAGGGTCGCCCCGTCGGGGCTGAACGCCACGGCATCCACGCCGCCGGAGTGCCCGGACCACGCCGCCCGAAGTTCCCCAGTCGCCAGGACCCATAGCCGGACCAGCCGGTCAACGCCGACCGTGGCGAGCGTCTCGCCGTCCGGCGAGTACGCCAGCCCACGCACGCGACCGGCATGTCCGCGGAGAACCTGCATGAACGCTTCACGCCTCCAACCCGAGGGCCGAACGGACGTCGCGATGAATCCGGCGCCGGACGAAATACTCGTCGTCTTCCAGCCAGCGACGGCCCGACTCGCCGAGCGTGAAGTCGTCGCTGACGAGCGTCAGGATGACGGCCTCGATCAGGTCGAGCCGGGAGACCGAGTAGTGCGAGCCGACGGTGAGCGTGTCGTGGACCCGCTCCAGGCGGGCGAATACCTCCTCGACGCGCGGCAGGGCCGTCGCGATTGGGGCCAGGCCGAGGGAGCGGACGTAGCCGCAGGCGAGCTTCGTCTGCTCGATCGGCGGCAGGTCGCCCTGGAGCAAGAGGAGACGGGCCTCGTCGAAGACCGGCAAGGCCCGGTCGTGCTGGCCGAAGTACGACCAGCCGGCCGCGACGTGCAGCAGCAACCGCAAGGACTTCGACCAGGCGACCGCCTCTGGCCCTTCACGCACGGCGGACTCGGCGAGTTCGTCCGCCGATTCCACGCCGCGACCGCGGAGGATCAAGGCCGCGATCCGGTCGAGGAGCCGGTCGATCTCGTCGCGGAGGCCGAGCTTGCGGAGGCCGCGGAAGCACTGGCCGAGCAGCGGCTCCAGGGTCGGCACCCAGCGCTCGTCCGCGTCCGCCAGCAAGGCGTCGAAGCGACCGACGTACGCGCGGACGTGCCCGTCTTGATCAAAGTGGGCCGCCAGGTAGATGGCCCGTTCGAGAAGCTCCGCCTGCCGATCCAGGTAGTCAAGCCGGTCCACGGTGGGCACGACCCGGTCGAACAGGTCGCGGGCGAACGCCTCACCGAGCCGGTAGGCCACCTCCAGCGCTGTCGCGAGGATCTTGGCCGCCAGGGTCGCCGCCTGCGACCCCTCGGGTCGCAACGCCAGCAGCCGGGCCATCCGCGCGGTCAGCGCGTCGCGGTCGGTCAGGTCGACCACCTGGGCCAGCTCGCGGGTCACGTCATCGGCGAGGTTGCCGTGCCAGTGGCGATAGGGGTTGATCTTCTCGTGGGGTTCGAGTATGCGGGAGTGTTCACGAAGGCGATCAATCTTGTAACGATTCGTCTTGTCACTCTTGCGATGTTCCTCAGTGCCGACCTGCCCCATCCGTTCGAGCCGGTTCATCAAGGGGTCCGGTAGCGGCCCGAGGGCCTTGCCTTCGAGGGCCTGGCGAATCCGGTAGTCGAACGCCTTGCCCAGCCAGCCGACGACCGGCTCGTTTCGTCGCAAGCCCTTGAGGCCCGACTGGAGCGCCGAGCTGCTCGCCTCGATGTCGCCGAGTCGTGCGAGTCCGTAGGCGAACATCAGGTCGGACAGCGAGGCGGTGTACGGCCCAACCCATCGGCCTTTCTCGATCCAGAACCGCGACGATTCGCGGAGTCGCGTCAAGGCATCGCGAACTTGCCGCCCCCGTTCGCTCGAACCGCCGCCCGAGAACCGGAGGAAGGACGGCAGGTCAAGGTCGCGGCTCAACCCTTGCTCGTGCAATCGCTCCAGTGTCCGGTCTCGCGCTCTTGCCAGGGCCAGGACGTCGCCTCCCGAGAGGCGGTAGACCGCCGACCAGGCCAGCCACGCCACCCGCACCGGGACCGTCGCCTCATTGTGTTCGAGGAAGTGCGTCACGCGGTCCAGCCGGGTCGCGAGTCCGGGAAGTGTCAGGCCGTTGTCGGCAGCTCGCAGGAGTGTCGTCGCAAGTGTCCGGACGTCCGCACCAGACGGCTTCGCCTGGCCGAGCAACTGGTCGAGCGCCGGCAAGTCCGCGATCTCTCGCGACGCCACACCCGCCTCGGCCCTCGCCCACGCCCCGACCCACTCCGCCGGCGGCTCCGCCCCTTCCCAGAGGGCATTGGCCCAGCAAACCGCCGCGTCGCCGGCGCGTTCGAGAGCGCCGTTGAGTGCCGCCATCTCGGCCCAGAGGGGTCGGCGCTCATCGGCGTCGAGCGCGGCCTCCAGCTCCAGGAAGCGCGATTCTAGCTCGCCGAGCCGACGCACCGCTTCATCCGGCTCGACGGATGCCGGCCACGGAAGCACGTCGAGCATGCGGTCCTTCCGATTCGGCAGCTTCGCGGCTTTCAACAGCGCGGTCGGGACGTGCTCCTCGGCGACTTCCTCCTCATTCCGTCTCTTCCGCCGCTTCCGCTCGCGACCAGGGCCGGGCATCGGATCATCGTTCAGGTCGTCGCGGCAAACGAACGGCTCGAAGTCGAACCGGGCCGACTCGACCCAAGCCTCCAGCGCACTCTGCTCACGGTCGATCACATAATCCACCCATTGTTCGATTGGCCGGAAGGCGTCCTCTGGCATGCTCTCCGGCACGAACCCCCCGCCCTCGACAGGTGCCAGCCAGGTGATCCTCGAAGCGTCGGACGCCAGCAGCCGATTCACCGCGTCGCGCCGCAATGGAGGATGCAGTCGCGAACCGACCGGCAGGAAGAGATTTGGCAACCGCAAAAACGGCCGATACCCGACCCCTTCGAGCACGAGCACCGGCGGGGCCTGCTTCGACGGCCGCGCGCGGACAACCACCGTCGTCTGCCCGCCCTCCTCGGCCACCGCGAAAGCCAGGCGAGCCAGCAGGCGGTCGTCGGCATGACGCACCAACTCGTCGAGTTGCTCCCCCGCCCGTTCGCGGATCACCCACAACTCGGCCACCTCGTTCGACCCCCCGCGTGCCAGCCGGAGTGGCACAATCAGGCGTTGAGACAGTTCCGTCCCTTGCCAGCGGACCTCCGGTGTCGGTAACTGGCAATCGAGCATCTCGTAAAGATCGCGGAACTTCCCCTCCTCGACCGACTGCCATCGCCGCGGCGATCCCATCAACAAGAATGTTCCGGTCGGTGGTTGAATCCAATCGAGCAACGGGTGCGTGTAGCCAACCTCGACCAGTACCCTCGGCGCCCGTTCCAGGTAGGCCCGCGGCCCATCGTCGCCCTCGGCTCGGTCCAGGGCGCGGAGCAGGGTGTAATACGGAGGACCGATGACGCGAAGCAGGGCACGTGCCTCCGAGCGACCTTCAGCCGTCAGCCAGCGGATCGACTGCCGGTCGTTGCCCTGCCGGAAGATCTCCGACGCCAGGTCGGGGACGAGGTCGCCTGGCATCTCGAAAAAGACGGGCGTCGCCGGTCCCGGTGTCTCGGTCGTGACGTCGCGTCGCAGCGGAAGGATCTGCGGCCAGCAGGTCACGGATTCACCCGGCTCGTCGTCGGGACCGTCCGGTCCACATTCGCGAACCCCGAGTCGTTTCAAGCCCGCCCTCGCCCCGCGGGGCAGAGCGATCGAGGGCTGGATGTGGATCGAGCCGTCCGTCCCGAAGCCGACGAGGGCCGGCGCGTCGCGGACCTCGGAAGGGATCGTGCCCGAGGTCAGAGCCAGAAGCAGGCGATCTTGGCTGGGAAACAGCAGCATTGCAGGCCCGCGGGATTTCGAAGGCACGGTCGTCTCACCTCACCCCTGACCCTCGGCTCGGGCCTGGCGTTCACTCGACGCTGGATTCGCCTGCGGCGCGGCGGGCTCGCTCGCCGCTTCCTCGCGCTCGACGACGACTTGCCCAACCTCCTCCGCCTTCACCAGACCCCCCTCGATGAGCCGCTGAACCAACGCCCGGTGGTGCTGCTCGTGCTCATGGGGTAATGCATCTTCACTGGATTTCAAATCAATAATGATGTCTTTTTTTCCCGTCGTCGGGTCGGTCCGGAGTCGGATTGTCATCTCGGCCATCGTGAATCCTCTCAGGACGCGGCCGCGGCCGGCTCGCGCGTCTGGGTCGCGAGACCGGCCAAGGCCTTGGCGTCGATCACCTTCTTGTCGAGCAGCAGGTCGCGGAGGACTTCCAGCGTCGGCCGGTTTCCGGCCAGGATCGCGGCGGCTCGGTTCCGGGCTTCTTCCAGGATCTCGCAGACCCGATGCTCCAGTATCGCCAGGCGACTCGGCGAGAGCCTGCGCTTCTGTTCGGGGCTGTCGTCAGCGAATCGGCAGACACCGACGCTTTCCCCTCCGAGTCCGAATTCCTCGACCAAGGCCCAGGCGATCGCCGTCGCCCGCCGCAGGTCCTCGACCGATCCGATCGAGAGGTCCTCCAGCAGAAGCGCCTCGGCTTCGCGACCACCCATGAGCACGCAGAGGTCGTCGAGTAACTCGCCACGGGTGACGACATAGCGATGTGTCTTGTCCTGATAACGCACGAACCCAAGCGCCCCGGCAGCATCGCCACGGATCGAGATCCGCTCGATGGGCGCAGCGTGGGTGCAGTTCAACGAGCAGATCGCGTGACCAGCCTCGTGGGTGGCGACCGTCCACTCCTCCGACGCCGTCATCCGGGGAAACTCCGTCCACTCGGTCATCGCCCGCTCGACCAACTCCGGCTCGCTTGGTCCTTCCATCCCCTCGCGAATCCGGATGCGTGCCAGAGCCCGGCAGAGGGCATTGAGGTGATCGCCGCTGTGACGTGTCCCCGGCGTGGCACCCTCGACCTGGCCAGCCGTCTGACGGACCGCGAATTCCAGTGCCTCGGGTGTCAAAGCGAGACCGAGCCTTCGGTCGTAGATCTGAAGAATCGCACGACGGTCATCGGCATCGGGGTAGGGAATCTGGAGCTGGAACTCAAACCGTCCGGGGCGGAGCAACGCCGGGTCCAGCGCCTCGACGAAGTTCGTCGTGCCCACGACGAAGACCATCTCCTCGCGATGAAAGCCGTCCATCTCTGTGAGAAGCTGATTCACCATCGAGTGCTCTACATCCGAACCCGTGTACATGCCACGCGCCGAGGCAAACGAGTCCAGTTCGTCGAAGACGATGATCGACGGCGCCGACTGCCGGGCGCGCCGGAAGATCTGCCTCAGGTTCTCCTCGCTCTCGCCGACCCACCGGCTTTTCAGCTCGGGTCCGGAGACGATCGTCACTGTCGCCCCGAGCGCGGCGGCCATCGCCTTGGCGAAAAGGGTCTTTCCGGTTCCGGGCGGTCCCCAGAAGATCATCCCGCGCGGGATCAGGGACTCCAGTCGCGCAATCTCGGCGGGGTCGGTCGTCTGCTCCTTGCGAGCGAGCACGTCGAGAATTTCTGCCCGTAATCGCTTCTTCACACGGTTATACCCGCCGATTTCACGATCGAGGTCGGTCTCGGGCACTTCCAAGGTGCCGACGAGCGTCGCCTGCCGGATCTGCCGGTTCGCGTGCCTCGGGTCGGCCGGGTAGTCCTCGCCTTCCAGGGTTGAGAGCAAGCGCCGGAGGCGAACCGCGTTCACACCCGAAACATATTTGTACAGGGCCCACGGATTGAACCTCTTGCCGAACTTGCGGCTCTCCTTCTGCGTGACGAGGTGCCCCAGCCGGTTCCTCGGGATGCCGAGCAGACTGGCGCGATGAGCAAACAGGTTCTCGATCACCCGTGGCAGCGGGAAGGAGGGGTCCTTGAACCCGAGCCAGACCAGTTCCGGGTTCTCGTAGAGCAGCGGAATCACCTCGCGTGCCTCGGCGGTGAGCCCCCCCTGGCTGGTCGTGAGCAGGTCGAGATGTGGCAGGACCACGACCCGGCGTTCGACGGCGCCGCGGACGGCATCCCGGAGCTGAATCAGCATGCTCCCGACGAATCCGCAAGCCGGCCCGCCCGCTGGCTCCTGCCCGCGCGGCCGGCCGTCGAGGTAGAGGCACTGGAGCCCCGACGGCCGGAGCCGGCCCCGGAGGTTCGCATAGGCGTAGGGCGTCAACTCCTTGTCGCACTCAATCAGAACGGGTAAGCCCCTCGCGAGCTGCGACCCCACCTCCGCCAGCGGTTCCGCGTAGGCCGACTCCACGGCCTGCGCGGCGTCCAGTTCGCGTGGCAGGTCGGATTCCGGGATCAAGACTGAGTCGAGTCGGCTCATGGTGCTTTGTCTGGGTTGCGGGTGAGTCTCTGGTAGGGTGTATGTCGCACGCCATTTTTGGCCGGGGAAACGGACAACGTGCTGCCCACGCCCGGCAAACCCCAAGGCGATGCGTCGGTGGAATCAAACCTCCAGCACGATCGTCAGAGACCCCACTTCCTCGTCCTCGGTGATCTCCTTGATCTGTCCGAGCCTTGCGGCCTTGCGCTTGAGGGCCTCGGCGGTGACGCGGTTGACGACCTGATCGAGTTCGCCGCGGAGGTCGCGCAGGGCGCCTTCGAGCTGGTCGGTGGCGTGCTTCTGGACGACGGTGCCCCGCCGACCGGCCTGGGCCTCCAGGTCGCGGCGGAGGGATGCACGCAGGGATTCCTCGGTACGCTGACGACCGGACTGGCCCCAGTCGGAATCGGCCGTGCCCTGGCGTTCGCCCTGCAACTCCACCTCCTCGGACACCTCGGTGCGGACCGCGACCGACCCTTCGGTCGGATCGACCGAGATCGTGACCCCGCCATCGCGTCGGACGAGAGTTTTCCCGTCCTCTGCGAACCCCCGTCGAAGCAATTCCTGGCGCAGCAGATCGGCCATCTCCTCACGAGGCAGGACTTCCAGCAGCTCCAGCGTCGTCCCGACGTGGTCCTCCGCGCGGATCGTTTGGCGCACCGACTCACGGACGCGGACGCGATAGGCCCGGCTCATGGTTGGTCCTCCTTCGGGGTCGACTCGAAGCTCAGGGGCAGCTCGCGATCAGGCCGGGCGAACTGCGTCTCAACGACATAAAAAAATTTCAATTTAAACAGATCGGCAATCTGGAGCATCTGCTCGTCCGTCACCGGCTCGGGAACCAGCGGCTGCTCCGACCACGAATAGGTCGGCTGGCCCTCGTTCGGGAGGTGGTAAGGACGTCCGAGAATCTCCGAGATCCGGCGCTCCAGCGTGTCGGTCGGGAGGTCCGTCACCTCCCGGAGAGTGTAACAGAAATCGAGGATGTTGTTCGAACGATGCCAGGCGGCATCACGCTCGGCAGCGGCGCGCTCGGCCTCGGCCCGATCGAGGAAGACGGTCACGGGTTCGCCTTCCTCATTCGGACTGGTGATCTCGTCATTATACTCGGCTCCACGCTCCATCACGACATAGGCCGTTCGGCCGCCGTCGGCGATTGCACGGAGCAATTCGGCCTGGCGCTGGAAGCCGTGTTCCTCGCAGAGGTCGGAGCAAACCAGGTGGTCATCCAAGGGAAGACCCTCCCATCGGCCTTGGGTTCGCGCTCAGCCACCGAAGGCGACCTCGGTGACGTCGAAGAAGCGGATTCTCAGGAGTTCGAGAATGGCCCGGAGCTGGGCGTCGGTCGCGCTCTCGGGAAAGAAAGGGCCCTGATGCGTCTCGGAGTCGGGCAGGGCGTATTCGACTTCAAGGATCTCGCCGATCCGGCGTTCGAACTCGGCGAGGTCCAGCTCCGTGACGATTTCGAGATAGTCGCCGGTATAAACTCGGAGGTCCCGTTCGCGGAGGGCGCGGACGTTTCGCCTCAGGGCGTCGCCCTCGGCCTCCTCGCGGTTAAGATGGAGGGCCAGCGGAGTGCCGCCTTCCTCTTCGAGGTAGTCGCCATTGAAGGGCCGCTCGATGACGGTGAAGAGCTGGAGCGTCCCGCGGGCGACGGAGCGAAGCAGGTCGCCCTGGCGCTGGAAGCCCCGTTCCTCGCAGAGCTTGGCGGAGGCGTTGTAGTCGTCCATCGGTCAGTCCTCGCTCCGGGCGGCGGTCGCCGCGTTAAGCCGCGACGGCGGGTCTCCGAGACCGTTCATCCAGGGCTGATACTGGAGGGCGACGAGGAAGTCTTGAAGCGTGGGGATGAACCCACCGAAATCCTCGCGGACGTGCTGCTCGGCGATCGTCCGTACTGGCACGCGGCGGCCGTCGCTGTTGGTGATGGTGGCGCCGAAGGCGCGTTCGAGGGGACCGTCGGGACCGATGTACCAGGCGTTGTGGGTGATGGCGCGGTGGCGGTTGTCGGCGAAGGCCCCCTTGGTGGAATCCAGGTGGTTGTGGATCGGTAGGTAATCTTCGGGAGAGCCGCCGAACTTGCGGGCCGACGACTCGGCATGCACCCACGGCTTCGCCATGATGACCCGACCTCTTCGTTTCCGTTCAGGTGCCCAGCGGGTCGAGTGTCCGGCCGATCGCCGAGGCCCGCTCGCAGAGGTTGTCGCCGCCAAACGTCTCCCAGTCCGACTTCCAGAGCTGGCTGGCGGCGTACCCTTCATCGAAGTAGCCCACCCCCGCGCCCGTTCCTGCCAGTCTCGCAGCCTTTGCAGCGACCGCAAAAACGCCAACGCGGCCCGGTTCACTTCGGTCCGATCGGCCAGCCGCAACCCGGTCGTTGCGATCGATCCCACCCAATCCCTCGGTCCCTCCGCCTCCCCGAGTACGTCCCCCGCAGCCTTGAGCAAAAAGCGGGCGAGGTCCCATCGGCCAACACGATCGAGCGTCGTCAGCAATGCATCAAGAATCGCCTCCTGCTCACGCCCCAGGTGTCGCATCCCGGCCGGCTCGACGCATCGCCGCTTGAACCGCTCGACCTCTCGCCACCGCTCGGCCAACGTCGGTTGCAATGCCTCCAGGACACACGCCCCCGAACCCTCCACCCACGGCCCCAGCAGCGCCTCCGACGCCGGGAACTCTCGTGCGAAGTCTTCGACGAAGGCCAGCCGGATGAGTCCATGCCGGGCGATTGCCGGCAAGTCGCGAAGCTCGTGAATCAAGGACATCCCCCGCAACGCGCCGTAGGCAAAGAACAAGACCAGCCGATCGCCCACGGTCAAGCTGGCCTGGTCCGGAGACCACTTCACCGGCCGTTTGCCGGGATGGTCGCAGACCAGCCAGATGAGGAACCGGAGCGTTTCCGCCGAGAAGTCCAGGCTCAACTCCGCGGGCCCCGACCGCTCCCACAACCGCCCCGTGACGACCCGCTCTCCCCTCAAATGCCTCTCGACCCGCCAGCCTCCTTGTCTGGCCAGCCGCCAGACGCACCCCTTCGCCAACGTATCCTTCACCAGCTCGACCGCTTCCCGCGGCAGGCAAGCCGGCGCTTCCCGATGACCGACCAGCACCGGCAACACTCCCTCGACCGGCGCCCGGCCCAGGATCGCATGCAGGACTCTCAGGAGATCGGCCTCGAACCGGCTGACGGCCTTCATGGTCGTCCCCCATCGCTTCGCCCTCGTGGCCGCCGCCAGAGCCCCAGTGCGGATGCGGCCGGAAATCCATTGACCGTCAACTCACCGCTCACCAGCCGCAACTCCAGCGTATTCCTCTTCTTCCAGCACGGGTCATCGACCCGGTAGCGATCGCTCAGGGCGTGGACCCGCTGATTCGCCGATCCGATCCAGCGACGCTGCAACTCCGGCTCTTCCCGGCGATACGGCCCATCAACGAGCAGGTCGGTCCTGGCCAGCAGATCGAGCGCGGACGGGTTGCTCCCCTCACGGATCTCCTCCAAGGTGTATCCGCTGAAGACCATGACCGACAGCCCCGCCGTCCTTATCCTCCCCGCCAGTGCCGCCGCACCACTCGCCTGTACCATCGGTTCTCCCCCGAGCAGAGTGATCCCCTCAACCCCCTGCTCCTCGGCCGCCCGGAAGACCTGCCCCGCCAGACTCGCCACGTCGATCTCCTGACCCCCCTGGAACGGTAGCATCTCCGGGTTGCAGCATCCCGGACACCGCAGCGGACATCCCTGGAGCCAGACCGCGAACCTCCGCCCAGGGCCCTCCGCCTCCGTGCAAGGAACCACCTGCGCCACCCGCAGCATCACCGCGTCGCCCGCCGGCTCGATGTGGTCCATGCACGGACTCCTGCACCACCGTCGAAGCTCAAGACACTTCGATTCTAGACCACCACCGCCGCGTCGAGGTTCTCCTTCCTCGTGCGATCTCGATGGTATACCAAAGTTCATCGGTCGGTCGCAAAGGAAATCTCTCGATTCCAGATCGGTTTCGCCGGGACACGCTCCAGCACCCCGTCGCCGAAAACTGGGTAAAGTCCCAGATCATCGAGATGAACATAACCGATGTGGCACGAACACGTCTCGTTTGTGCAAGGTCGCTCGACCAGGGCCGCCTCGAACCCCGGCTCATAGAGGTTGCCGATCGGCTCACGGATGAAGTGGCAGCGACGGACCGTGCCATCGCCATCGACCGACACGACCGAACGCCCCGCCCGACACGACCGGCCGAGACTTGGATGCCGCACCGTGTTGATCGGATACAACGGGTCGATCGCCTCGAACCGATGCGCCTCCTGTTCGGTCAGATCACCGAGACCCGGCTTGTAAGCGTTCACCCAAACATATACCTGCGCCGGCAATTCGCGACGCAAGGCCTCCGCCTCCGGCAGATTCTCCTTCAACCCCACGACTCCCACGCTGAACCGCACGCCCCGCCGTTCCAGGTCGTGACATCGTCCCACGAATTCCGAACGAGCCACCTGCGACGGGTGGAACGTCGCCCAGAACGCCAGCCGCCCGGGATCACAACGCTCCACCCAGTCGAGCCCACACGCGAGATTCGTTTGCACCACCGCGCGTCCGACGTGTGGCAGGTTCGTCAACCGGACCAAGGCCTCGCGATACCAGCGACGGGTCAACGCCTCGCCCCAGGGAGTGAACAGGACCGAGATCCGATCCCCCGTCCTTCCCGCGACCCAATCAGCGAACCGCCCCAGCGCCCGCCGATCCCCGGCCAGCTCGGCGGCCGTCTCGCGACGCTTGGCGAACGGGCAGTAATCGCAGCCGTAGTTGCAACTCGACAGCGGCCCCCGATAGAGGATCGACAGGTTCAATGCCATGCATATTCCTCCATCGCCCGCCGGACCTCCTCCGAATAGAGCCACGGCCCGATCGCGTCCGACCGCTCCAGGCCCGCCTCCGTCAGCCCCAACACGTTCCCCCGACGCTCGGCCCAGCCCCGCTCCTCCAGCTCAACCAGGTCGGGCAGGTCGTCGCCAAGCTCGCTCCCGAACCGCCGCCTGTAGGCCGACAGATCCAGTCCCTCACAGGGAAGCAATGACTGGATGACAGACCGCCTTCGCCGCTCCTCCGGCCCGAGCCGACGTCCGAAATCCGCCAGGCCGAATGCCTCGGCCGGTCTCCGCGCATAGTCATCGAGGATCGCGCGGACCCCCTGAGCCCCGACGGCGTACTCACTCGCATAATGAACGTTCGACGTATAAGAACGTGCTCCGCAACCGAGCCCGACCATGCCGTCTTCCTGACAGCAATAAACCGGCCCGCTCTCCGCTCTGGCATCCATGCGACGAAACATCCTCATCGAAAGTTGTACATAACTGGCATCGACCAGCAAGGCCCGGCCCTCGCGGTAGCAGGCCAGCCGCAGGTCGTCCCAGGACCGCCCCGCTCGTCTCAGGCCGGTTAGCGGTCGCACGTAGAGCGGATAGAGGTACAACTCCTCCGGCCGGTACGCCAGGGCCGCGCCCACCGATCGCAGCCAGCTCGCCACGTCCTGACCCGGCAATCCATAGATCAGATCGATATTGAGCGTCCTCGCCCTGGCTCCGCGGATCGCCTCCAGTGCCCGCGCCACCGTCGCCCCCACCTGCGGCCGGAAGACGGCTCCGGCCTCCGCATCGTCGAACGTCTCGACCCCGATGCTGATCCGATCCACGCCCCGATCCACCAGCAACGCCAGTTTCTCCGGCTCCGCCGTCCCCGGCGAGACCTCGACCGACGTCGGAACCATCTTCACGTCGGCACCCATCGTCCGCTCGGCCACGTCAAAAACGGCTTCCAGGCTCGCCACATCCAGATACGTCGGCGTGCCTCCCCCGACCGCGAACCTCGCGAACCTCGTCTCTCCGATCGCCTCGCGAACCCGGCCCGCCTGCCGCCTCAAGGCACCGAGATAGCGAGTTACGTCGTCGACGCCGGCCCCCGCCCTCGTGAAGAGGTTGCAGAACCCGCAACGCATCCCGCAGAACGGGACGTGGATATAAAGAAACAACGCCTCCCGCCTCTCCCCCGCCCAGAGTTCCTCCAGCGGCAAGGGCGGTTTCAGGAGTCGATAAGAGGTCTTATGTGGATACGAGTATGCATAACCCTGGTAGGGCGAACCATCCAGGATCGAGGCGCTGGCGGTCGCGATCATGTCGGCAACTCCGGCAGGACGAATTCCGCGTAAGGGACGGTCCAGACGACGGGATGACCGAGGCGATGTCCCTCGTAGCCGTCCTCGCCATAGGCCGTGCCGTGGTCGGAGCAAAGGATCACGAGTGACGGCCCGCGCCGCCTCAAGGCCCCGAATAACGGGGGCAACTGCCGATCGACGTACGCCAGGGCCGCTGCATGCGAGGCGACCGTGTCCCGCTCCACGTCTTCAAGATAAAAACAGTTCGGTTGATGAACGGCCGAGACATTCACGAACAGGAACACCCGCCGTTCCCCCGGCAAGTCCCCCAGGATCGTCTCGGCCAACGCGACCTGGTTCTCGGTCGATCGCGGCTCGGTCACGCCCAGCTCGGGGCTCCAGTGGCTTTCGGCAAAAAGTCCGGGGAGGACACCACCCAGCGGGCTCCGCTTGTTGAAGAAGCCGACCCCGCCGATGCAGACCGTGTGATAGCCCCGACCGGCCAGGCCCGTCACGACATCCGGCGCATCGAAGACGCACGTTTGCTCCGTCGTCGTCAGGCTGCCGGGAAACCGCAAGGCGAACAGTCGCGGATGCGAGCCGGGACCGATCGGTGTGGGCAAAAACCCGGTGAAGAACGCCTGGTGCGCCGCGAAGGTGAAGCTCCCCGGCGAGTGCCGCTCCTCCCAGACCCCGCCCGGCAGCCAGCCCGCCAGGTTCGGCGTCAGGCCTCGCGCCAGGGCATCGCGGGCGACGTCGTACCGCAAGGTATCGATCGTCACGAGCAACACGTCGTGCGTCCCGATCAAGGCCCGCGCGTCGATCATGCCAGGGCCCCCGTTGCCAGCAACTCCGGCAGGTCTGTCAAGTCGCCGATCGCCAGGTCGGGAGCCCAGCGACCACGACCGGTCGTATCACCGACCAGGCACGTCCTCAAGCCGGCTTCCCAGGCACCCCGGATGTCTTCCCGGAGATCATCGCCGACCATCAAGGCCTCCCCCGGCTCGACCCACGCCCACGTCAAGGCCGCGCGGAAGATCGCCGGGTTCGGCTTGCGCACGCCCAGTGGCCCCGAGATGAACACCCGACCCACCGCGTTCGCCAGGCCCGCCCGATCGATCTTGGCTTGCTGGACCGACCGCGAGCCGTTCGTGATGATCGCCAGTTGGCAGCGTTCCGAGAGTTCGGCGAGCACTTCCAGGACCTCGGGGTCCGGCTCGATGAACTCGGGCAGGTGACGGACCAGCTCGGCCGCGATTGCGTCGGGCCCCATCCCCAGTTCCGGAACTTCCAGGCCCAGGTGTCGGCCGAGCCGTTGGCGGTCGAACGTCGCGTCGCTCGCGAGACGCATCGTCTCGTTCACAAGGCGAGCCCGCCGCTTCCACGCGATCTCCCTGGCCCGGCGGTCGAGGAAGTCCTCCACGCACCTCAACCACGCTGGCAGGCGGCTGAACAGAGTTCCGTCCAGATCGAAGAAGATCGCCCGGATCATGGCGCCTCCCCCGCCTGCGACTGCAAAGCGACCATCTCCGCCGCGTACGTCTCCAGGCCGACTGACGTGATCCCCGGCAGGAGGTCGCCGAAGGCATTGATCTCGAGGACGGCATGCCGCCGGAAACCAGCCGCGATCACGAGGTCAACTCCGGCATACAGGCACCCCGGAAAGAGTCCCGCCGCCTGCTCGCAGGTGTGCAACGCCGCTTCCCAGTTGGCCCGCACCATCCGTTCGCGGACCCTCTCCGGGTCGGCCCGTTCATTCAAAAGATGCAGGTTGGTTATGGGGGTTTTGCTGACCCTCGCGACGATATGCCGCGCCTCACCTCCGATCACGACGACCCGCAGGTCGAACGCCCCACCCGGCAGGCTGGCTTTCGGCACCCACTGTTCGGCCTGCACCCGCTCGCGGCAGAGGGCGTCGATCAGGGTGGCGATCTCCGGCTCGGACTTGTAGCGCCGGATTGCCCGCGTATTGTAAAGCTTCAGCTCTCCGCCCGACCGTTCCATCTCCGCCGTGGAATGCGCCTGCACCCGCCGTCCGTCCGTCTGGAAGGCGACGACCCCGGAGGCGGACGAGCCGTGTGCCAGCTTGACGAAGACCCGTCGCAGGCCGGCCTCGTGCATTCGCTGTCGGAGCACGTCGTAGTCCTCCGGAGTCCCGAGCCCGCGCGGGCAGGGTAGGCCGCTGGCCTCGAACCGGGCATGACAGTGCGGCTTGTCGAACATCACCGCGATCGCGTCCGTCGCGTTCATCAACCGATGCGGCGGGCACTCCGCGCGCTGCCGCTCGATCGTCCGCAAGAAAGCCCGGAAGCCCAGGAACCACTGCCTCGGATACAGGATGCGACCGCGATCGAACTCCAGCCGCATCGCCTCCTCACGACCGATCCGCGACGCCCCAACCACGTCGTCCGGCTCGTCGGCGCCGGCGGCGATCAAGGCGCGCTCGACCGCGAAATCCCGGTCGGGCGACTCGATCCGCAGGACCGACCCTTCCTCCACGAACGACGCCAGCCGGACCCGGCCGGCTAGCAGGTCCGCCGACGAGACGACCCGCAGCTCGCCCGCCCCGAGCCCGGCCATGACCTCGCGGAAGAGGGTCACCCGCCGCCCGTCCGGGTTGCCCACGACCACCACGCGCGGCCAGGCTCGACCGTCCGATGCCACGCTACTCCCCGTAGGCGATGTAACGGTCGCCTGCGTCATCCTCATCGTCGTCGTCCGCCTCCCTCTGATCGCTGGCATCCAGCTCGATGCTGAGCGCCTTGAGGCCGTCGAGCACCTCGTCGGAGACGTAGTGGTGATGAATGTCCAGCCTCTTCAAGCTGGATAGCGCCCCGCCCTGGAGCAACGCGAGGACGCCGGAATTGCCCAGGGTGCCGAGCGAGAGGTCGAGCGTATCGAGCCGGCGAAGGATCGGCGCCTCGGCCAGGGCAGCGGCGATCTCGTCGCTAAGCCGTGTGTTTCGCAGGGCGAGCGACTTCAGGGCGGGGAAGCTCTCGCCCGAGAAGATCGGCGCGAGGTCCGCGACGGTCGTGTCGCCGCTGTAACTGCAGTCGCTCGACCAGGAGTCCCCCAGCCAGAGTTCCAAATGTTCCAGCTTCGGCAGGCGGCAGGCGGCCACGGCCTGGGAGACGGCCGCCGGCAGGCAGCCCGCCTCGAAGATCAAGGACCGCAGCGCCGCATGCTCCAACGGTCGGAAGACCAGGCACGGCTCTTCCCGCTCGCCGTACAACGACCCCGAGCCCCGGACTCGAAGCTGCTCCATCGCGGGGAACGCCTCCAGCAAAGGTGTCACGTCGCTTTGCTTGATCCAGGTGATCTCCTGCTCTTCGCTGACGATGTCGCCGAGGAAAATCGCCCGCAGGCTGGTGAGCCGGTCCCGGCCGGACACGAGCTTCGCGACGACCCCGTCCGACTTGAGTTCGACGTCTTCGCTATCGTCCCACCACGGCCCGATGACCAGGCTGACCACCCGACCGACCTGCGGGTCGGCCAGGAACTGGTCAAGCTGCGCCTGGAACGCCACCTCGCCGATCGCGTCCCCGTAGTCGAAGCTCCGCCCCACGCGCTGGGCGAACTTCGCCGGCTCGACGATCCCTTCCTCCGGGTCATACGAGCGGACGGGGAGCCCTGCGAACTCGCGGACGTGTTCTCCGAGCGTGGACATCGCTCCAGACCTCCTTCGGTGAGCAGGCCGTCCCCCGGCCCGCATGCGGGTCGGTTCATTCCCCCACGGCCACGTAACGTTCGCCGTCGTTCTCGTCAGCGTCCTGCTGGTCGTCGGCGTTGAGTTCGATGCCGAGGGCCTTGAGGCCGTCGAGCACCTCGTCGGAGACGTAGTGGTGATGAATGTCCAGCCGCTTCAAGCTGGATAGCGCCCCGCCCTGGAGCAAGGCAACGACCCCCTCGTCGCCGAGCGTGCCGAGCGAGAGGTCGAGCACTTCGATCCGTCGCAAGACCGGCGCGTCGGCCAGCGCCACGGCCAGCACGTCGGCGCCGTCGAAGTCGCGCAGACCCAGGTATTTCAGCTTCGGGAATACCTCGCCGCTCAGGATCGGGGCCAGATCCGCGACGGTGGCACCGCCGCCGTAATACTCGTCTCCCAGCCAGAGTTCCAGGTGCTCCAGGTTCGGCAGTTGCGCCGCGGCGACCGTTCGCACGACCTCGCCATCTAGGCCGCCGCTCTCGATCACCAGGACGCGCAGCGAATCATGACTCAACCCGTCGCCGAACGACAGGTTGTTCCCCCCGCGGACCCGGAAATGCTCCAGCGCTGGGAAGGCTGCGAGCAACGGAGAGACGTCCGACTGGTTGATCCACGAGATCTCGCACTCGTCGTAGGTGATGTCCCCGAAGAAGAGAGCCTTGAGGCTCCGCAACCGGTCCTTCGCCGCCACGAGGGATGCGACGAGGCTCGACGAGTCGCTCTGACCATCGTAGAGCCCCTCCCAGGGCCCGATGACCAGCGCCACGACCTGCGAGGCCGCCGGGTCGTCGAGGAATCGGCTCAGGAGCGACTCCATCGACCGCCCCGTGGGTGGATCGTACTCGGAGGCGAGACGCGGAGCCGAGTCCAGTGGGTCCTGAATGCCCTCCTCGGGGTCATACTCGCGAACCGGTAAGCCTGCAAATTCCTCGGGATGCTCGGAGATCGTCATGGTGCCATTCCCACGATCCGGGCCTGATTCCGTCCCACGCGGATCATTCACCGATCAGCCGGACCTGAACTTTACCAGGGTGGCAACCCGACTTCAATCAATCAATCGAGCGTGCGCATGCGGCAACCCGCACCGCCCGTTCCCCGGGCAACCTTGCCTCGCCTGCGCTCATCGGACAGGGCCCGCTCGTAGGGATGCTCTGCGAGCGAGTCTCCGACCAGAACCGCCCCGTCCCGCCGATCAGAACTGCTTGCGCTGGCGGCTCGACGGGATGCGTAGCGCCTTGCGATACTTCGTGACCGTCCGGCGCGCCACGGGGAAGCCGTGCTTGCCCAGCTCCTCGACGATCTCCTCGTCGGAAAGCGGGCTCGACTTGTCCTCCTTGGCGATGATCTCCAGCAGCTTCTGCTTGATCGTGTCCCAGGCGACCTCCTCGCCGTCGGCCGTGGTCGTGCCGCCGCCGAAGAACCGCTTCAGGGCGAAGATGCCGCGAGGGGTCTGCACCCACTTATCATCGACGGCCCGGCTGACGGTCGTGACGTGCACGCCCACCCGGTCGGCAATCTGCTGCATCTTCAAGGGTTCGATGTACTCGGGGCCCTTGTCGAGGAAGTCCTTCTGGTGGTCGATGATGGCGCGGGCGACCTTCAGCAGCGTGTTGCGCCTTTGCTCGATGCTCTCGATCAGCCAGCGGGCCGACTGGATCTTCTTCTGGATGAACTCCCGAGCCGCCGGGTCGGCCTGCTTGTTCTTCAGGAGCCGTTGGTAGTGCTTCGAGATCGCCAGTTGCGGCGTGTGGTCATCGACGAGCCGGACCTGGTAACAGCCGTGCTCATCCGCCTCCACGATCAGGTCGGGCAGAACGTACTGGGCGTTGGTCGGCGTGAAGCGGGCGCCCGGCTTGGGGTCGAGACGGCGGAGGTGCTCCAGCGCCTCCTTGATCGTTTCGATGTCGAGGCCCGACTTCTTCTCGATGGCCGGCAGGCGGTTCTGCTGGAGGTCGTCCAGGTGGTTTCCGATGAGCACCTGGAGCACGTCGCGGCTCGGGATCTCGGGGGTCAACTGCAAGAGCAGGCATTCACGGAGATCCCGGGCGCCGATGCCGGGCGGGTCGAGCTTCTGGACGAGCCGCAGCGCCTCCTCGCCCTCAGCGAGCGTGGCGTCGCCGCCGAAGTCGCGCACGACCTCGTTGATGTCGAGACTCAAGTACCCGTGATCGTCCAGGTTGTAAATGATGTATTCCGCCAGGGCGCGGATGGTCGGGGTGCAGTCGAGGAAGCTGAGCTGGTCGCAGAGGTCATCGTGGATCGAGCGGGGCCGGTTGGCCATGTTCTGCATGGCGTCGTGCTTGCGGTCGGCCTCCTCGGCCAGGGCGGCACGGCTCGGACGGTGCGCCTCGGCGTACTGCTCGAACCACTCGTCGGCGCCATCGAACCCGTCGGCCTCTGCGGCCTCGGGGGCCTCCGAATCGGCTGGGGCCTCCTCGGTATTCGACTCGGCGCGGAGACGACTCGCGAAGGTCCACCAGCAGCGGATTCTCCATCAGTTCCTGGTCAATCCGCTCCTGGAGCGCCATGACAGGCAACTGGAGGATCTCCATCGACTGGATCATGCGGGGCGCCATGCGGAGGCGCATATCGGTCCGCATTTGTTGAGACGTGTCGAGTCGCATGTCCTGAGTTCCGCCGAAGGAGGAGAGTCGATAGGTTTCCGGGTGTCTCCCTGCGATGCGATCCACCAAGCCGCGCGGGCGAGGTCAGCATCGGCCTCGAAGTCATTGCACTAAGAGCAAATATTATGCCAACTCCACATCCCGGTCAAGCCGAAACTGGCCCGTCCCGGACCGGACGTCTGCCAACCCCTGGATTCTCCGCGATCCCGGAGCCCCGGTCCAGTGGGTGATTCGGGAACGGAGCGACCTCGGCCGACGTTTTCCTCAGAATCGCTGCCGGCCGGCCAGGGCGTCGGCGAGCATCTCCTTGTTGGCGAATTCCAGGGAACTGCCGGAAGCCAGGCCGCGGGCCAGTCGGCTGATCGACACGCCGGTCTCGGCCAGCCGGCCAGCGACGAGCATGGCGGTGCCGTCTCCTTCGAGGTTCGGATTCGTCGCCAGGATGACCTCGCGGACCTCGCCACCCGCCACGCGGGCCGCCAGCGCCTCGATCGTGAGCTGGTCGGGACCCAATCCTTGCAACGGCGCCAGTCGCCCGAGCAGGACATGATAGACGCCCCGGTACGACCCCGCCCGCTCCAGGGCCAGCAGATCCCGTGGCGTCTCCACGACGCAGATCGTCCCGGCGTCGCGACGCGGATCACGGCAGATGGCGCAGAGTTCGTGCTCCGACTCCGTCAGGTGAAAGCACGCCGCGCAATGCCGGATGCGGTCCTTCGCCTCCCGAATCGCCTCGGCCAGCGCCAGTGCCTCCTCCGGCGGACATTTCAAGATGTGATGCGCCAGCCTTTCCGCCGACTTCGCCCCGATGCCCGGCAGCCGCCCGAAGGCGGCCACCAGGCGCTCGAGGACCGTCGTCATGGGACCTTCCGGGTTCGCCATGGGATTATCTCAGCCCTGGTTGACGCATGGCCATGGTTGAGGGTCGATGGTCGATCAATCGATCAGAAACCATGATAACATTTCGCAGGCGAGAGGGGCGCCGACAGCTGTCGAAACGGTTATCTCTCATCGGCCATCGAGATCCCGAATGCCTCATTCCTTCCCCGGCCCGAAAATCGCCGAGAGATCGGGCATCGGCAGTCCGCCGCCGGCCGACTGGAGGTGCTTGGCGGCCGCCTCGCGGGCCTTGGTCAGAGCCTGGTTGACCGCCGCGGTGATGAGGTCTTCAAGCAACTCACGGTCATCCTCCTGGAGCGTCTTCGGGTCGAGTCGGACGGACAGGACCTCCATCCGGCCATTGACCTTCACCGCGACCGCGCCGCCGCCGGAGGTCCCCTCGACCTGGACCTGGCCGAGCGACTCGGTCGCCTTCTCGACCGCCTCGCGGATCTTGCCGGCGTTGCGCAGCAGGTCGCCGAACTCGCCCAGCTTGTCGAACACGGTCGGCTCCCTTCGTCTCTTTCGTGCTGGCTGGGGTGGCGGGGAATCGGTCGATTCCGCACGACCGGGCGGGACCACGGCCCCGCTCCCGTCACGACTCGGTGCCGCCTTCGTCCATCTCGACCTTGACGGGCCGGGCCTCGAACAGCTTCACCACGTCCTGAATCATCGGGTCGGCTTCCAGCTCCCCGGGATGAACGACCACCGGTCGCATCGGGGGCGAGGGGCCTTCCGGAGCTTTGGTCGCCGCCGTGCGCTCGAACCGGATCGTCAGGCCGCGGCCCATCACCAACCGCAAGGCCGACTCGATCCGGACCCGGGCATCCGGCTGCTCACAGGCATCAGCCACCCAATTGTACGCGGGGGGGACCGCAATGACCAGCACGCCCGGTTCCGGCAAGCCGCCTGGTTTGAGCCAGCCCAGGTGACGGCCCCAGGGCGACCCCGCCGCCGTCTGGATCTCCGGCCACGACGCCTCCAGGCTCTCGATCGTCAACGGCCGCGGCTCGCCCGGATCGAAGCTTGGCGGAGGCGTCGGCGTCGGTTCGGGCACCTTGACGGCCGGTTGCGACGGCGATGCGACGGCGACCGGACCCGTCGCGGGCCGCGCCGCCGCTCCGTTCTCAGCCGCTACCGACTTTTTTTTTACAGCCGACCCACCCGGTGCCCCGGCGCCGTCGGCCGCGGTCAACCGGCCGATCAGCTCTCCCAGCTCGGTGAAGTCTTCCAGCCGCGCCACCCGCCCCAGGGCCACCTCGACCAGAATCCGGCCGTGCGGGCTGCCGCGTAACCGTCCCCGCGCCTCGGCCAGGATCTGCAGGGCCGCCAGGATCGAGTCGAGCGGCCAGCTCTTCGCGATCCCCTGAAGACGTTCCCGCGGCCCGGGTGCCGACGACAGCAGTTCCGGCCCGGCCCCGGCGGCGAGAACCATCACGTCGCGGAGGAATTCCAGCAATTCGCTCAGCAAATCCACCGGCTGCACGCCCGAGCCGGCGGCCTGGTCCAGCAGGGTCAACGCTTTCGCCAGATCGTGCCCGGCCAGGGCGTCGAGCAGATCAAGCACGCGGTCATCCGGCGCCAGGCCGAGCGCCTGGTGGACCAGTTCGGCCGTCAGTGTCTGATTCCCGAATGAGAGCAGTTGCTCCAGCAACGACTGTGCATCCCGCATCGAGCCACCCGCCCGACGCGCCACGATCTGCAAGGCTTCCCGGTCCGCATGGACCTTCTCCCGCTCGCAGATCCCGGCCAGCGATTCGACGATCTGATCCGGTTTGATGCCGGCGAAGTCGTACTTCTGGCAGCGCGAGAGGATCGTCACCGGAATCTTGTTCGGCTCGGTTGTCGCGAAGAAGAACTTGACGTGTTCGGGCGGCTCCTCCAGTGTCTTGAGCAGGGCGTTGAAGGCTCCCGTCGAGAGCATGTGGACTTCGTCGATGTAATAAATCTTGAACCGTGCCCGACTTGGCCGCAGCCCCGCGTTCTGTCGAAGCTCGCGCACCGCCTCGACGCCGTTGTTGCTGGCCCCGTCGATCTCGATGACGTCCACATCCTGCCCGACGCTGATCGCCCGGCAGATGTCGCACTCGTTGCACGGCTTGTCCGTCGGCCCGTGCACACAGTTCAGGCACTTGGCAAAGATCCTCGCCATCGACGTCTTGCCGACGCCCCGGGTTCCGCTGAACAGATACGCGTGCGTCACCCGATTCAGCCGGATCGCATTGCGCAACGCCTGGACGACGTGGTCCTGTCCCACGACGTCCTCAAACCGTTGCGGCCGATACCGACGGGCGACGACGGTGTAGCCGTCGCTCGGTTTCTGTGCGTCCCCGTCGCCCTCGGGGGTCGCTCGCGTTCGGGCCACGGCGCCCTCCCTAGCCTTCGCCATGTTCGCTCGCGGCGGTCGTTGACCACCGGCGTCTCGGCCCTCAGCCGATCCCCGCAGGGCCCCGGGTGAGCCGGGGAGGCGCTCCGCGCGCATGAAGGCGATGCTTATGGCTGCTCCCGTCAAGGCCTGACCAGGTTCGCAAGCCCCCATCGCCCGGGTCCCCCCCGGCTCACCCGGACCCCCGCAAGCTTGCGGGACGCCGGTCTTTTGGAAAGATGAATTGTCGGTCTTCCTCGCCCTGGGTGCAAGGTCAAGTTTCCGACGTCAGAGCGGCTATCCCGGTTCACCCGACCCAGTCCCGTTCCGCCCCCGGACCGGCGACCGCGGTGTCATCGGCCAGTTCGGCGCGGAAGGCGACCGGGTAAGGTCGCTTGTCTCGTTCTTTTGGCGAAACGGATACCGCCGCCCCCGCTCACGCGGGCGGGCGTCGTCCTCATTTCTTTTGCGAGATGAACACCTCGTTCCTGTGCTCCCGGGCGAAGTGGATGTCCAGCGTCCGCAAGTAGGTGTGAAGCCCGGCATCCTGGATCGGCAGGAGGTGCGCATCCTCGCCCGACTCGTTGTGATGCGAGTGCCACAACCCCGGCGGCGTCACGAACGCCGAGCCTGGCTTCCAGTCCGCCCGTCGGGCGTTGACGATCTTCCCCTCATCGTCGATCTGATCGCCGATCAAGGTGTAACAACCCGGCTTGCACTCGATGATGAAGTCGAGAGCAATCGACTCATGCTTGTGCGCCGGCTGCACCTTCCCCTTCGGCAAGACCCCGAACATCGCCCAGAGGACATGCGTGATCGTCCTCGTCTGGGGGAACCGCGCGTTGCCCAGGAGGATGCTCACGCGGTTTCGCTTCCCGGCCTCCGGGTCCCGCGCCACCTCCTCCAGTTCCGCCTCCTGCTGCTCGACCCCGTAGAGTGTTGGCTGGAAGCGTGCCGAGTCGGCCCGGGCGCCGAGATAGCGCAGCAACGGCTCGTCGTGCACGTAGTAGAACGCCGCCGTGTCTCCCCCCTCGTCGGCCCGGTGGCTCGCCTCGCCGCCGTGTGGCAGGACGAACGTGTCCCCCCGCTTCCAACGGATCTCCTGCCCCTCGAAGCTCGTCCGGCCCGAACCCCGGATGACGTGGAAGAGTTGCGAGGTGGCGTTCGGCCTCGTGCCGATCTGCTCGCCCGGGTTGATCCGCACGAAGTTGGCCAGCAGCGACGGGTTGCTCGCCGGCCCTTCGCACTCCAGCTTCGCGCTCAGGTCGAACGGGATGACCCGCGTCGCCCCCGACTCGTGCAATTCCGCCGGGAAATCCGCTAGGGGAATTCTGGAAATATAGCCCGCCTGGATGGGATTGGCAGCCTTGGTGTATTCGAAAAACTGGGCATCCTCGACGAGGGCGCCATTCCTGCCCGCTTGTGGGGCCATGGTAGAAACCTCCGGCTTCGTGGACGAGGAGCGGGCTCATGCGACGGCCATCGGTTGACCACCCGATACTCGTTCTCCGCCGGCATCCCACATGCCGGCCAACCCGACACGAACCCCGATCGTGTGCTAAACTTAACCCTGACGCTTTGACAGATCGCCCCGATCCCTTCGATGCCGCCCCCTCCGCTCCGATCGAACGACCCTCCCAAACGACGCGCGCCCCGATGCGGCATCCCCGGCGCCGAACAAACTTCAAAATGAAGCGATTGTCGGCTCAAACTTCTTGCCTTTCCTGGGGTTAAGGCTGCGGGCTTTGTGTTGCAAAGCGCGTCCCCTGGACGTCTTCAAGGCAACCTGTGAGCGTCCCGACAACGTCTCCCGGCGTCTGCGGACCGTCGCCCGAGCGTCTCGGGGCCTTTCCGTGGGCGGGTCGAATCTGCTAGCATCGGCGGGAGTCCCGCCCCACCGCGAAACGAACCCGACCGGGCGGCCGGACCTGGCCTCGGGTCTAGAGCCCGTCCCGATCCCGCGTCCCAACCCGACGCCCCCCGCGACTTCAGCTTCCTGAGGAAGACCACGCCATGATCGACCCCCGCGTCGCCAGCGGGCTGAGGGACATCCCGCCCGCGGTGATGATCCACCGCGAGCGAATGCTCCGCACCTTCCGCGACGTCTTCGCCCGCTTCGGCTTCCTGCCGATCGAGACCCCCCACATCGAGCGCATGGAAGTCCTCACCGGCAAGGGGGCCGGCTCCGACGAGGTCCTCCGCCAGATCTTCGAGGTCACGAACAAAGGGGGCACCCCCGGGGAGTTGGCCCTCCGATTCGACCTGACCGTCCCCCTCGCCCGCTTCATCGCGAGGCACGTCGACGAACTCGGCGTCCCCTTCAAGCGTTACGCCATCGGCTCCGTCTTCCGCGGCGAGCGACCCGCCAAGGGCCGATTCCGCGAGTTCACCCAGTGCGACTTCGACACCGTCGGCACCGAGAGCCCCCTCGCCGACGCCGAGGCCGCCCAGGTCATCCACGACGCCCTCGCCGCCGCCGGCGTGCCGGCGTTCACGATCGCCCTGAATAACCGCAAGGTCCTCGACGGCCTCCTCGACCTCCTCGGCCTCGCCGACCGCACCGGCCCCGTCCTCCGCGCCATCGACAAGCGCGACAAGGTCGGCCGCGAGGGCGTCGATCCAGGGAACTCACCCGCCCCCTCGAATCCGACGACGGCCCGACCGGTGCCGGCCTCGACGCCGACCAGGCCGCCCGCGTGATGGACTTCGTCGAGCAGAGCCGCGGCGGCGTCGAGGTGCTCGACTGGCCGCCTCCGCCCTGGCCGACCACCCCCGAGCCGCCGAAGGGCTGGCCAACCTCCGCCAGATCGTCGCCCTGCTCGACGCCGGCGGCGTCCCCTCCGATCGCCTCCGGATCGACCTCGGCCTCGCCCGCGGCCTCGACTATTACACCGGCGTCGTCTTCGAGACGACCGTCGCCGGCTGGGAACGCTTCGGCAGCGTCGCCTCCGGCGGTCGCTACGACGACCTCGCCAGCCTCTTCACTTCCCGACGCCTGCCCGGCGTCGGCGCCTCGATCGGCCTCGACCGCCTGCTCGCCCTGATGGACGAGGCCGGCTGGCTCACCGGCTCGACCGCAACGGCCCCCGTCCTCGTCGCCCAGTTCCCCGGCTCAGACGTCCCGACCCTGGTCCGCCTCGCCACCCGACTCCGCTCCGCCGGCATCGGCGCCGAGGTCTTCCCCGACCCGATCCAGATCGGCAAGCAGCTCGGTTACGGCTCCTCCCGCGGCCACCGCTTCGCCGTGATCGTCGGCCCCGACGAGCTGGAGAAGCAGGTCTTCAACCTCCGCGACCTCGCCACCCGCCAGGAGCAGAAGGCACTGCCCTGGTCCGACCTGGAAGACGCCGTCCCGCTCCTGAACCCGGACGTTTCCTCGTAACCCCCGGACTCGCCCATGAAATACAAAGTCGTGCTCGAAGAATCCGACGAAGGCTTCGCGGCCTCCGTCCCCGGCCTCCCCGGTTGCCACTCGCAGGGGGCCACGGAGCAGGAAGCCCTGGAGAACATCGCCGACGCGATCCGCGACTATCTCGCGGTCGCCGCCGAGCTGGCCGAAGAGGCCGGGCGTGTCCGCGAAGTGGAAGTCGAGGTCTGAGCGATCATGCCTCGACTCCCTGGCATCAATCAACTCGATGCGGTTCGTGCCCTGGAGAAGGCGGGCTTTCGCGTGAAACGCCAGGGGAAGCATATCGTGATGACGGATGGATCGCGCATCGTGGCCATCCCCAGGCCCAACCCCGTGAACGCGATCACCATGGCCAACATCGTCCGCGACTCCGGATTGACGATCGAGGAATTCCGGAAGCTTCTGTGAACCACCGCCGTCCAATGGTGACCCAGCGGCCCGAGATTCCCCAGGTCATCGAGGTTCCCCTTGGCCCCACCGAACGCGAAAAGATGCTCGCCGCCAAGCCCTATCTCGCCTCCGACCCCGAGCTGGTCGGACTGCGTGACCGCTCCCGGGACCTCTGCTCGCGGTTCAACGCCACGGCGTCCGGGCAACATGCCTGGAGCGGGAGGCTCTGCTCCGCGAACTTGCTCGGTCAGGTCGGGGAGGACGTCCGGATCGAACCGCCGTTCTTTTGCGACTACGGCAAGCATCTGACCCTCGGCGACGGCGTCTATCTCAACGTCAACTGCGTGATCCTCGACTGCAACCAGGTCACGATCGGCCCGGCGGCGAAGTTCGGGCCGGGCGTGCATATCTACACCGCCTTGCACCCGATCGACCCGGCCGAACGGCGGAGCGGCCTGGAGATGGCCCGGCCGGTGACGATCGGCGCGAACGTCTGGATCGGCGGCGGCGCCATCCTCTGCCCCGGCGTCGAGATCGGCGACGACTCGGTCATCGGCGCCGGCAGCGTCGTCACCCGCTACATTCCGGCCGGGGTCATCGCGGTCGGCAATCCGTGCCGCGTTGTCCGGAGCATCTCCCACCGCGAGCCTCTTAACGATTCCGAACCATGAGCCGATCCGAACCCTCCCCCGAAACCCGAGACGACCGAACCGCCGATCGCCCCGGTGCGCGGCACGCGCGACTGGTTGCCCGACGGACTTCGCGCGCCTCGACCGCCTCGAATCCGCTCCTACTCGATCACTTCGCCCACGCCGGCTATGCCCCCTTGCGGACGCCGGTTCTCGAACCAGTCGAGCTGCACGAGCGCAAGAGCGGCGCCGGGATCGTGGCGAAGCTGTTCGAGCTGGCCGACGCCCACCAGAGCCGGCTCTGCCTCCGCCCCGAGCTGACCGCCAGCATCGTGCGGGCCTACACCGACGCGGCCGAGCCGCCCCCTTGCCGTGGCGGGTGAGCATGGCCGGGCCGGTCTTCCGGTTCGAGAAGGACCCGCAAGCCGGCCATTACCGCGAGTTCACCCAGGTCGGCGTCGAACTGCTCGGCGCCCCCGGCCCGGCCGCCGACGCCGAGGTGATCTGGCTCGCCCACGGGGCCTTGAACGAGGCCGGCCTCGACGACGTCCAGGTCCGGATCGGCCACGTCGGCCTGATCCTGGAGATGCTCGAACGCTCGGGCCTGCCGCCGTCGGCCCGCTCGGCCCTGGTCGATTCCCTGAGCCTGGCGGCGGCCGAGGGGCGGGGCATCCAGGCGCTGGAGGCGGCCCTGGACCAGTTCGCCGGCTGGCTCCGCGCGGCGGAGTCGGAGCCGGTCGGCCCGTTGGCGGCCGACGGTCGCCGGCGACCGACAGGCCGACCGCCTCTTCCGCCAGCTCGTGCCCGACGTCACCGGCCGCCGCTCCGGCCACGAGATCCTCGGCCGACTCCGCCGCAAGTGGGACCTCGCCCACTCGCTCCACGGCGTCCTCGGCCGGCGTCCGCGACCAGGTCCACCTGCTGGCCGACCTCCGCGGCCCGGCCGCTCGAGGTGCTCGATCGCCTCGGCCGCGACGTCGAAGCCGCGGCGCCCGAGTCGGTCGCTGGCCTGCGGGAACTGATCCGATTACTCGGACTCTACGGCCTTGCCGCCGACCGGATCGAGCTGGACCTGGGCTTCGGCCGCGGCATCGGCTTCTATTCCCAGATGGTCTTCGAGCTGCTCGCGACGACCCCTGACGGCCCCGTCGATGTCGGCGGCGGCGGCCGTTACGACGGCCTGGCCCGCGTCCTCGGCAGCGATCGCGACGACCGCGGCGTCGGCTTCGCCCTCGGCCTCGAGCGGGTCGCCCGGGCTCTCCAGGCTTGCGAGGACGGCGGACGACCGCCCGAGCCGTCGGGCTGCCTGGTCGCCTCGATGCCGGACTTCCTCGACGAGGCGCTCGGCCTGGCGGTCGATCTCCGCCGTCTCGGTCGCGGCCAGCTGCCCGAATTCTCGCGGGTCGTCGGTCCGAACGTCCTCAACGATCCCTCCGACCTCGACGCCGCCCTGAGCCACGCCCGATCGCTCGGTCTGGATCAGGTCGTCCACGTCCGCGGCCGTCGCGCCGTTCCCGGCGGCCTGGCCTGGTACGCCCTGGAATCCGACCGCTGGGCCCGCTTCCCCAATCTCCCCCGATCCTTCTCGCCCGCGACAGCGGGGAGGGCCTCGCATGACCAGCCCCGTTGCCTCTTCCCGAGCCACGATCCGCAATCCGCAATCCGCGATCGTCGACCCGATCCGTCTGGCCCTCCCCTCGAAGGGCCATCTTTATGACGGCATCGTCGAGATTCTCAGAACGGCCGGCTACAAGGTCCGTCGCGCCAGCGATCGTCAGTACGAGGCGACGATCGCCGGCCACCCGCGGTTCCACGTCGTCTTCATGCGGCCGAGCGACATCGTCACCCAGGTCGATGAGGGCCGCTGCCACCTGGGCGTTACCGGCCTGGACGTCTTCGCCGAGCGGGCGGACGAGGCCGAGCGGGCGCGGGTGGTCATCGGCGACCTCGGTTACGGCGGCTGTCGGCTGGTGGTCGCCGTGCCCGAGAGCTGGATCGACGTGACCCACATCCTCGACCTCGTGGACCTGACCGCCGAGTTCAAGGCCGCCGGCAAGAGCTTTCGCGTCTCGACGAAGTACCCGACCCTCACCAAGGCCCACTTCCGCCGCTGGGGCTTGCACGACTTCCAGGTCATCGACTCCGAGGGGGCGCTGGAACTCCACCCGAGCCTCGGCATCGCCGACATCATCGTCGATCTGACCAGCTCGGGCGCGACCCTCAAGGACAACCGCCTCCGCGAGATCGACGGCGGCCGGGTCCTGGAGTCGTCCTCCTGCCTGATCGGCCACACGCCGGCCCTGGAAGCCCTGATCGCGGAGGGCGAGTCGGGACCGCTCGCCCTCCTGCTCGACGCCATCGACGGCGTGCGGGCCTCCGAGGGCTGGCTGCATCTGGAGGTCGTCGGCGGGCCCGTCGAGGGCGAATGGACCCGCGCCGCCGATGCGGTGTCGGACCTGCTCCGCGAGCGCGGGGCGGTCCATCTGGTGCGCGGCGAGGTCTGGGACGAGGAAGGCCAGACCGGCTGGCGGGTGACGGCGCTGGTCGAGTCGCGGCGATTGCCGTCACTCAAGCGTCCCTTGTTGCGTCATGGGGCGACCCGCGTCGTGGGCTTGCCGATCCACTTCGCCTTCGACCGCGACGGCCACTCGACGTTCGACGCCCTCGCCCGCACGCTGGGGGAGGTTTGACCCAAAAGCATGAACCGGCGAGTCGTCGGATCGACGTGGATTGGACGGGAAGCTGCGGGGCCGGGGGTCGCCAAGCGCGAACGGCCCGCCGGATTCGTTCCGGCGGGCCGCTCGGAGCTGGATCGGAAAAGCCTGTCGGCGTTCGCCTTACCGGGGGACGTCCGGGGCCACCGGGCGGGTCGGGACGACCGGCTCGCGAACGGGCAAGCCGTTCGAGGGTGGCGGGATCGCACCCGGAGCCCGACGGGCCGCCGGGTTCGCGACCGGCGCGGCAGCCGGTCGACCCGGGAGACCCGCCGTGCCAAGTTCCTCGCCTGGATCGACCAGCGGCAGCTCGATCAGGTTGACGTTGAACGCCTCGTTCGTGCCCTGAACGTTCCGGTAGCGGATCGAGACGAACGAGCCGACCTTGATGTTCGTGAAGTTCGTCGCCAGTTCGGCCGGCCGGGGTCGGTTGGGAACGTGGCCGGTAACGCCGACGCCCGATGGCGTCGTGTCGGGCGAGCTGATGGTCGCGGCCCCGTAAAGGTTGATCCCCTCAGGCGAACGGGCGTGGACGAAGACGCGCGTCCGGTTAGTCACGGCGACCTCCACGTTGCCGGTCTGCGATGGGCCGTTGGAGGGCTTCCTCTCGGAAGCAGTTAGCCCTGGATTCTTGTCATCCGCAAGGACGCCTTTAACGACGGACTTGACCGCCTTGGCGATCGGGGCCTTGTCGTCCGACTTCTTGGCATCGGGAGGAGTCGCCTTGTCCTCGGCCGGGGTTTCCGGGCCGACAGTGGCGTATTCGGTCCAGGTCTGCGAGGGGTCGACCGTCAGACGGATCAGCTCATTCTGGAGCCCTGGCTGAGACGCGTCGTCCTTGCTGGTGCGGTTGATCTGAACGACCACGCCCTCAACCGAGCGGATACCGGGAATCGGCCGACCCTGTTGGCCGGGAACGGCTCGGCCAGCGGCCTGGCCGGGTCGGGCGGGAACGCCAGGCCGGCCGGCATTCGGGAGGGCTGGCACGGCGTTGGTGCCTGGAGGCGCGGGGTCTTCCAGGGAAGCCGGCACGGGTGGCAAGATCTGGTTGGTTGTTTCGGGCGGTGGGTTCGAGGTGTCCGCCCGGGGGATATTCTTGTCGGTCCTGGGTCGATCGACGGGGTCACCCGTCCGTCGCTGACCGTCCTGAGCCAGGGCCGGCGTGGACGCCAGGATCAACGCGGCTCCGACGAGGGCGAGTCCTGCGAATCGCGAGCGTCCGGAGACACGTGGCTGGTCGCTTCATGATGGAATCTCCCATGGGGTCATTCCCGGTCGCGGCCATGCAGGGCCGTTGCCGGGGGTCGTATGCCATGCGAGACACTTGTGCAAACAGAATGCCAATGATCTCCTGGCCGGACTCCGATCGGGCGGAGCCATGGGCGTCATGCCCAACGGGCCGTGGCCCTCACTCGTCGAGCGGGGTGGGCACGCGGGCCTCGTCGAGGGCCTGGATCAGGCGGGTCAAGGAGACGTCGAGCTCGGCGACGGCGTGGGTCGGGCATTCGCCCGAGCTACTGCTCAGAGTGGCCCGCCAGGTTGTCAGCAAGGTCCGGAGGCGGGGGACCTCGGGCCAGAGATCCAACGGGACGAGCAAGCCCCAGGGCGTCTGGGGGACAGCGGGCGGTTCTCCCTGGCCGTTCGCCTCGCGGGTCTCCAGGGCCTCGCGGGCGACGGTGGCCACGCGGTCATCGGCATCCATCGCCAGGCGTCCGAGTGCGGCGATGGCTTGTGGCGACGGGTGTCGCAGCGAGACCATCGCCTCCGCAACTTCCAGCCGCACGCCCGCATTTGGGTCGTCGCTCAGAGGCAACAGGTCGGGCAAGCGCCCGTTCCCCGAGGATGTCGCGGAGGGCGGCGACCGCCAGGGGACGGGTGTAGGGGTTCGACTCGGCCTGGACCATCCGCCGGATCTCCTCGACCGCGCCCCGGTCCCGCCAGCGCGCGACCATGCTCAGGGCCAGCCGCCGGTTCTCGGCCGAGCCGTCGCGGAGCAAGGGGCGAACGTAAGGAGTCACGTCCGGCTGGTCGGCCCGGTCGAGCAGCAACAAGAGGCTGTGGCGGAGCTTGCCGCTGGGGTCGCGGAGCATCCAGGCCAGGACCGGAGCGGCCTCGTCGCGGCGCCAGCTCGCGGAGAGCAGCCGTAGCCGTGCTCCGCAGGCCGACATGGTTCCTGGCGATCTCCAGCAGCAGCGGCACGGCCTCCCGGTCGTCGAGCTGGACGAGGGCATTCATGTGGCAGCGTGGCAGGTGGTAAGTCCAGAGCTGGCGTCCCGGCGTCGTGTGCGGTTCGGGATCGGCCCGGATCAGCGCTCGCAGAGTTGCTTCGGAGCTTCGGCGGCGGCGGGCAGGTGGCCGAGCATGCCCACGCGCGGTGGCCGCCGAGGCGAGGATGTGGGGCTGCTTGCGAGTCCAGGAAGCGGACGAGGTTCGAGGCGACCTCGGGTGGCCCGATCCGGCCCAGGGCCACGATCGCCGCCGAGACGATCCGCGGGTTGGCGTCGTCGAGGCAAGTCGCGGACTTGGTCGCGGGCCGACTCGGCCCGGAGCAAACCCGAGGGCCTGGATCGCCGAGGCGCAGACATAGGCGTTGGTGTCGTCGATGGTGCACATCAGCCGCTCGGTCGCCTCGCCGACGAGCGGGCCGGCCAGGTGCCCGAGAGCACGGGCCGCGGCATCGCGGGTCCGCGGGTCGGTGTCGCCGAGGCTGCGCAGCAGCGCCGAGGCCACGATCCTCTGGAGCCAGTCTGGCACATGCCGGATTTGTGCCAGCGCCCCGGCCGCCGCGCGTCGGGTCCAGGCGTAGGGCGACCGAGTTCCTCGACGTGCCGGCGGATCTGCCCTCGACGGCGGTGATCTCACGGGCTGGACCGGTCGGGGCGGGGAGGGGGAGGGGCGATCGTTGCTGGAGGATTCGTCGCTGGTCATGGCTGTCGGTCGCCTTCGGGAAGCAGCCGGCCGGGGGGGCGAGCCGAAGTCGGAAGCGGGTGCGGTTGGAGACACCTCCAGACGACGCCTCGGCCTCGCTCGCGAGTTGCGGTCGGGCCGTGGGCCACCGGGGAGGCAGGCCCAGCCACGATTGCGGCCCGATCGGCACGAGCCGACCGCGGCGCTGTCGAGGGTCCAGAATCGCCTCGCCGGGCGGTCTCACCGGCGAAACGGTCCTGCGAGAGCCGCCCTATTGTAAAGTGCCTCCGTTGTGTGGGGTCAAGACTCCGAACCTCGATTCTCGAATGCGTTGATGCATGCTGCTGTCGAGGAGCTCAGAAGACCGAGAGTTCTCCAAGCCCATGGACACGATTCGAGCCAAGCACGCGATCCTCGGTGCCGGAGCGATGGGTGCGGCGGCGGCCTACCAACTGGCCCGGCGAGGTGAGCCGGTCTTGCTGGTCGAGCAGTTCGCTCTCGGCCACGCCCTCGGTAGTTCGCACGGCGATGCCCGGATCACCCGCCATTCCTATGCCGATCCTCGCTACGCTCGCCTCATGCCGGCGGCCTTCCGGGCCTGGCGCAAGCTGGAGGCCGACGCGGGCCTGCCACTCTACATCCGGACTGGCGGCGTGAGTTTGTGCCCGCCCGGTGTCGATTACGTCGCCCGCGTGACGGCCAACCTGGAAGCGATCGGCGTCCCTCACCGCCGGATGAGCGGCAAGGACCTGCACCGGTCCAACCCGGCCTTCGTGGTCCCGGAGGATGACGACGTCGTCTTCGAGCCGGACGCCGGTCTGGTCGCCGCTTCCCGGGCCGTCGCCTTGCAGATCGAACTGGCCCGCCAATTCGGGGGCGACCGCGTGCAGGTGATCGAGAACTGTCCGATCCACCAGATCGACCTGACGGCCGACTCCCCCACACTCCTCGGCGACGAGGTTCAGCATCATCGCCGATCGCCTGATCGTCGCCGCGGGCGCCTGGGTCACCCGGCTCTTGCCCGAGCTGGGCGACCGTCTCCAACCCACCCGCCAACAGGTGCTCTACCTCCAGCCGCGGTTTCCCTTACCCTTTCTGATTGGACAACTTCCGGCATTCATTTTCATGGGTGCGAGCCCGCTCGACGCCTTCTACGGGATGCCCCACTTCCTCGGCGGTGGGGTGAAGGTCGCCCGGCACGGCGGTCCCGAGACCGAACCCGACCTCGTGGACCGCAGTGTTGCGCCCGAGTACGAGGACGAGGTCCGCCGCTTCCTCCGTGGCCACGTCCCCGCTCTGGCCGACGCCCCCTTGATGCGCAGCGAGGTCTGCCTCTACACGATGGCTCCCGACGAGAACTTCCTCGTCAGCGCCTGGCCCGGCCGTCCGGACCTGATCGTCGCGAGCCCGTGCAGCGGCCACGGCTTCAAGTTTTCTTGCCTGATCGGCCAGGTCCTCGCCGATCTGGCCCAGCGCGGCGAGACCGATCTCGATGTCGCCTTCTGGCGGCCATCGGTCCTGGCCTGATCCGCTATGCTGGAGCCAGGGACCCGCCTCGCATGACAGGTCCCTGGATCGGCTATCCGGCGAGGAACCATCGATCCTCGACGTTGCCGGCTCGCCCCGGGTCCTCAACCCGGAGGGCCGAGCAGAGCGTAGCGGAACTCCAGCGAAGGGGTCCGCCGCCGAGTGATCGCCGAGGCGACCTCGGAGCGGAGTCGGGCGGAAGCGTGATCGAGATGCTCGATCACGGTCAAGGGGTGGGCGGGGCGGGCCACCGGACCCGGGGCCACGGTCACGAGCAGCCGCGATTCGTCGGGCGCGGGTGCCACGTCCACCACGGTCAGGTCACGCAAGACGTCGTCGGACTGCTCGGCGAGCAGCTCGTCGATTGTCAGGGCGACCTGGTGGCAGAGCTGGCTGGTCTTCCGACCGGACGTCTTGCGCGACTCATTCCGGTAACGCCGAGCCAGGCGCGCGGATCGACGCCGTCCTCCGGCCCGATCTCACCGCAGACGCGTCGCAGGGCGCGGCGTGAAGTCTTTCGCGGTTTCATGGTCGCTCTCACTCGGGGAACGATCGGCGCCTGCGCGCATACCGGGCGCCGACCGCAAAGCGCGTTCCGAATCCCGATCAAGGCGGATGAGAGCCTGGCCCGGACGGGCCTGGACGGGGAAGGGCTACCCGATCTCGGGGCCCAGGCTCGACGACGCAGGAGGACTCGTGGGGAATCTGTGCATCGTCGGCCTCCTTCCGGAAAGGAAAGGGAGTGTGCCTCACGAGACTGAGGCTACGGCAATCATAGCACCCAAGCGAGTCGAGAATCAACAGCAACGCACTTGCCGACCGACATTCGCGGCTTCCGGTTTCGTCGTCGATAATGGGCCATTTGTTGTCATCGGGCCGTTCAGAACGTTCCGCCGTCGATGATCGGGTCGTTGACGGCGGCGAGGTTCTCGAACCGCATAAAGTTCTTGAGGAAGGTGAGCTTGACCGTGTCGGTCCTGCCGTTGCGGTTCTTCGCGACGATCAGCTCCGCGACGCCGGGCTGGTCGGTGGCGTCGTAGTATTCGGGTCGGTGCAGGAGGAGCACGAGGTCGGCGTCCTGTTCGATGGCGCCGGATTCCCTCAGATCCGCCATCCGTGGCCGCCGATCTTCGCGATTCTCGACGGCTCGATTGAGCTGAGAAAGCGCGATCACGGGCACATGAAGCTCGCGGGCGAGGGTCTTGAGCCGACGGCTGATCTTGGCGATCTGCTCCTGACGGCTATCGCGTGACTCGCCGGAGTCGGGCTCGATGAGTTGGATGTAATCGACCACGATCAGGCCGAGGCCGTGTCGACGCTTGATCCGGCGGGCGTTGGCAGCGATCTGGACCATGTTCCGCGCGGGGGTGTCGTCGATGAAGATTGGGGCCGACTTGAGTTCTTCGTAGGCGTTGCCGAGCATCGTCATCTCACGGGTGCCGAGCCCCTGGCCCTTGCGGAGCTTCTCGCCGCCGACCTTCGAGCGGGCGCAGAGCAGGCGCTCGGCCAGCTCCAGTTGACCCATTTCCAGGCTGACGAAAAGGACCCCTTGCTGCTGATCGACGGCCGCCGTCTCGCAGATGTTCAGAGCCAGCGCCGTCTTACCCATGCTCGGGCGGGCCGCCAAGATGACGAGTTGGGAGCCCTGGAAGCCGCAGGTGATGTCGTCGAGATCGAAGAAGCCGGCCGCGATCCCTGTGATCGGATGGCGCTCCTCGGATCGCTTCGCGATCCGGTCCATCGCCTCGACGATTACCTTTTGCAACTCGACCGTCTCGCCGGTGGCGCTGTCCTCGGCGATCTGGAAGATCCGACGCTCGGCCGACTGGAGTAACTCGTCCGAGGTTAACTTGTTCGAGTAGCCTTCGCGGAGCAGGTCGTTGGCGCACTCGATGACGTGCCGGCCAATCGCCTTCTCGCGAACGATCTCGGCGTAATAGCGGGTGTTGGCGGCGTGTGGAATCGAATCGAGGAGCAGCAGCAGCGCCTCATCGCCGCCGACCTTCTCGAACTCCTGCCGGCGCCGCAGTTCCTCGGCAAGAATCAGGGCATCGACCGGGGTGTTCTGGTCGTAGAGGTCGCGGATCGTCTGGTAGAGGATCTGGTGGCGGTCGAGGTAAAAATCCTCCGCACGGAGCAGGGGAATGACGTCGTGCAGCGTCTCGTTGTCGCGCAGGAGGCCCGCCAGGACACCTTGCTCGGCTTCGAGATTCTGGGGCGGCAGACGGTTTTCCAGCGAAGCGATCCCGTTCGTTCGCTTCGGATGGTCATACGAGTGGCCATTGCCATTGGCACTGCCAGACATGCGCAGCGATCCTCCGTCCCTCACCGGCCGGGATCTTGACCCCGGCGGCCCCTTCCCTCGCGGCGCAGCGAAAACCGCCACGGCTGGGCCGAACCTGTACATATGGTATCGACCGATCCGTGGCGGCAACAACAAGAAAACGGGGCCGGGGTGGCGGGAAGGAGCCGGACGTACCGGATGGGCGGTCTCGACCGTGGGCGATGGTAGGGTACCCGCCCGCCTCAGGACTGCGCCGCTTCCTCGGTGTGGGTCGGGACGACCCAGAGCTTGACCTCGGTGGTCACGTCGTGGCCAAGGTGAAGGTTGATGGTGTAGAGACCCAACTCGCGGAGTGGTCCTTCGATGCGGACCATCTCCTCCTCGATCGGGAGGTTCTCGGCATGGAGCGCCGCGGCGATCTGGGCGGCGTTGACCGAGCCGTAGAGGTGGCCTTCGGCGTTGGCGTTGGCCTCGATGGTGATGGAACGCTGAGCGATCTGGGCCGCGAGGTTCTGGAGGTCGGCCCGCTTGGCTTCTTCGAGCTGGCGGAGGCGCTCGCGGTGCTTCTCGACGATTCGGAGGTTGTGCGGGGTGGCGAAGGTGGCCAGGCCCATCGGCAGCAGGTAGTTGCGGGCGAAGCCAGGGCGGACCTTGACCAGTTCGCCGGCGCCGCCGAGGTAGGGCACCTTGTTGGTCAGGAGAACCTGCATGTGGCCGTTCTTGGCGCGTGTCGGGTGATTCCTCCGACGCTCGACGCCCGGCTGGCGTGAGGTGGTGGCCAGGGTCTTGGCGGCGGCGGTGGTCGGCTTGGCCTTGGGGGCCGACTTCTTGGCCTTGGCCTTGGTCTTGGTCTTGGTCGATTTGGCCATGATGCGGAACGCTCCTCAGTCAGTCGAGGCGATCGGGTGTCAGGACTTTGGATCCGGGGTGCGGGTCGCGAGCCGCCTTCTTGGTTCGGAAACGGCGAAATGCGATGCCTGACACCTCGGCGGACTCAGAACGGGATATCGTCTTCGGCTTCCATCTCGGGCGGGGGGCTCGGGGCGCGACGCGGGCCGGGGTTGGACGGGCCCGAGAAGCTGCCTCGAGAGGGACCATTGGTGGCGCCTCGGGGCTCGGGGGCCGATCGCCGCGGGGCGGGCGACGCGTTGAAATCCTCCTCGGGTTCGGGACCGCCACCGCCCATCTCGTCGCGACGGCTGCCGAGGAACTGCACGGTCTCGGCCTCGACCTTGATCTTGGACCGCTTCTCCCCGGTCGTCTTGTCGTCCCAGGAGTCCATCCGGAGGTAGCCCTCGACGTGGACCGGTCGGCCCTTCTTGAGATACTGGCAGCAATTCTCGGCCTGGCGGTTCCAGACCGTCACGTCGATGAACAGAGTCTCCTCGCGACGGTCGCCGTCCTTGGTCGTGTAGAAGCGGTTGACGGCCAGCCCCAGGTCGGCCACGGCCGTGCCGTTCGGGGTGTAGCGCAACTCGGGGTCGCGCGTCAGATTGCCGATCAGGAAGACCTTGTTGACGTTGGCCATCGCCGTGTCCCTCCGGAAGCCCGCGGCCTCGTCGCTCCGCCCGCACCCCGCGCTGGAGCTAAACGGTTGTCACCTAGCAACGTACCATGCCGGGGCCTTGCCGACAAGCGTCAAAACGTGTCTTCCCGGCAGATCGCGTCCTTCGGAGTATCGGTCGGAGTGATCGTGCCGGTTGACCCGAACCGGAGCCGGGCTCAGTCCTGGTCGCGGCGGCGGCGGCGGGGGCGATCGTCGTCGCCGTCGTCGCGGCCACCTTCATCGGAATCGGAGTTGGGTGTGGAGGTCATCGCCTGGTTGACCAGGTGGTCGACGAGCTTCAGGGGAACCTTGAGGATCAGGTCGCGGAGGACCAGGTCGCTGAGCCGGCAGTCGGCCTCGATCTCCTGGATCTGGCCACCCTCGGCGCGGAAGTAGGTGAGCAGGTAGGTGCCCTTCTTGTGGCCCTCGACCGCGTAGGCGAGCCGGCGCTCGTCCCACTGGCGGCTGGCGACGATCTCGGCGTTGTGCTTGCCCAGGATGTCGTGGACGTGCTGCACCGCCTCGTCCCAGTTGACGGCGACCTTGGTGCTGTCCAGCAGGAACATCCCCTCGTAGGTGTTCACCGGCATCGGCATAGGTTCCTTCGCGAACGGATCGGATCTCGGGTGTCTCGGTTCGGTTCAGGTCGGAGATCAGCAGGCGGGGCCGTTGAAGCGATTCATGGCCGCCTCGATCCCCTGGCCGACCCAGACGGCGACGGCCTGGGTGGCGGTGATCAAGGTTTCGTCGATCGTCGGGCGTTCGGCGGTCTTGAAGCGGCTCAGGACGAAGTCGGCGGCGTCGATCGGTCCGCGCTCGCCGATGCCGATCCGGAGCCGGGGGATGTCGGGCGTGCCCAGGTGGGCGATGATGTCCCGGAGGCCCTTCTGCCCGCCGTCGGAGCCGCCGGGGCGAATCCGGATCTTGCCCAGCGGCAACGACAGGTCATCGCAGATCACCAGGACGTCGGACGGCTCGATCTTGTAGAACTGCAGCGACCTGCCGGACCGACCGGCCGCTGAGGTTCATGAACGTCTCGGGCTTCAGCAGGAGAACCCGGCGGAAGTCGATCTCGGTCTCGGCGAGCTGGCCATCGAACTTGCGGGCAGAAGCTTGCGCCGGGTGGGACCGCGGGCCAGTTGATCGACGACCTCGAAGCCGATGTTGTGGCGGGTTCCCTCGTACTTGCTGCCCGGGTTGCCCAGGCCGACGACCAGTTTCCTCATGACGGGGCCGGGGCCGGCGCGGGGCCGGCGTCACTCCTCCTCCTTCTTCCTCGCCACCGATAGCCGCGGCCTCACCTTCGGCGGTCTCGGCACCCTCCTCGGCCGCGGCCGGTGCCGGCGCGGCACCCTTGCGGACGATGTGGACGAGAACCAAATCGGGGTCGGCGTCGGTAGTCACGCCCTCAGGCAGCGTCAGGTCGCGGACGTGGATCATGCCGTCAATGTGCAGCTCGCCGATCTCGATTCGGATCGACTCGGGGAACTCGGTGGCCCGGCACGAGACGGACAGGGCGTGCGCCGGCTGTTCGAGAATGCCGCCCTCGGAAATCCCCGGCGCCGTGCCGTGCAGAACCAGCGGCACGTCGGTCGTCACCCGCTCCTCAGCGTTGACGCGGAAGAAGTCGAGGTGGATGATCTCCTTGCCGAGGTGGTCCCACTGCACGTCGCGGATCAGGGCCATCTCTGACTGGCCGCCGATCTGGAGCTGTGTCAGGTGCGAACCTTTCTTCAGCAAGGCCAGCACGTCCTCGCGCGAGAGCGAGATTGGCACCGGAGGCTGTTTGTGGCCGTAAATAATCGCCGGGACACGCCCTTGCGCCCGGAGCTTGCGGGCCACCCGGCTCCCGGTCCCCTTGTTCTTCTGGGGGTCTCGGCTCTCGACGTTGATGGTGACCGCTTCCGCCATTGACTCGCCTTCCACGAACGTCCGCAAACGAAATCAAAAATGCGGCCCGTCGGACCGCGCATCGAGTGATTTTGCCGAGAGTCGCCGTCCGACGCAACCCCAATGCGGCAAAATGCCGACCGTCGCGACGGCACGGGGTTCGCCGAATGTGGTTCCCGGACTGGCCCCGGCCTGCTACGCTGAAGCGGGGCTGGCAGCTCGACTCGATCGCTCCCACCGGAGGTCGCGCCCTTGATGGAGGCTCCCAAATTCCCGACCCTCGCCCCCGAAACGGTCGAGGCCATCCGAGACTACTTCCGCGAGGACCGCTCGCGGATGACCATGATGGCGGCCCGCAAGTTCGGCGTGCCCGAGCGGGCGGTCGTCGAGACGCTCCGGGGTGCGGGCTGGCCGATCGTGCGGCTCCGTCAGGAGTCCTTCCGCGACTTGATGGACGCGCTGCCCGATCTGGGCAATCTGCGGGTGTTCGTCCGCAGCAAGGCGGCCGTGCTGGAGGTCGTCGGCCGCTTCGGCGGCTACTCGGAGTCCGGCCCGTTCTTCAACGTTCAGACCGACGCCATCGACATGCACATCCTCCACGAGGAGATCGCCACGATCTACGCCGTGGAAAAGGTCGGCCATGACACCGACATCGTGACCTACTCGTTCCAGTTCTTCGACCGCGCCGGCGACGCCGCCTTCAAGGCGTTCCTCTGGGACGATTTTCCGAAGGTGCCGGCGAAGCACGTCGAGGCGTTCCGGGGCCTGGTGGACCGGCTAAGATCCCAGGATTGAGCCGCCCGGCCGTCTCGACGGCTCAATCCGCCGACCCTTTCGCGAGCTCCTCAGCCTCCTTCGCGAAAGCGTCGAACGCCTGGCGATCGAACAGGACAAACCGGACGAACTTCACGCTCCCGCAATCCGGCAAGGTCTCGGCCACGGTCCGCAAGGCCACCCGCGCCGCCTCGGCGATTGGATAGCCGTAGATGCCTGTCGAGATGGCGGGGAAGCTGAGGCTGGTTAGTCCGAGTTCGTCGGCCACCTGGAGGGCCGAGCGGTGGGCGCGGGCCAGCAATTCGGGCTCGCCCTGGTCGCCGCCTCGATAGATTGGGCCGACGGTGTGAATCACATGCCTGGCCGAAAGCCGGCCGGCGGTCGTGGCAACAGCGTCACCCGGCGGCAACGGGCCGCTCGACAGCCGGACCTCCCCGCATGCCTCGTCAATCTCCGGTCCCCCCGCGCGTCGGATGGCGCCATCGACCCCGCTGCCACCCATCAAGGAGGAGTTCGCGGCGTTGACAATCGCGTCCGTCTGCTCGGCCGTGATGTCCCCCTCGGCCAGTTCGATCGTCTTGGCGCCGCCCAGATCAATTCGCATGAGCCTGCCTCCGGTTCCTAGCACCCGACCCGATCGTCCTCGATACCCCCTCCGTATTTGGTATAGCGGAGTTTGCCGTTGGGGGAAATCCCCGTGCCTCGCGGCGCGACATTTGCATGATTGGTCCTCCCGATCCGCCAGGCCAGACACGATGGAGGTGCCCCCGATGGCCGAGAATCAGCCGACCGCGAATAACAACGTCGTCCAGGTCACGACCGAGGATGTCGATCAAGCGACCGCCTCCGCCTCACCCGCGCCGGCACAGGACTTATCGCCCGGTTCCCAGGCTCCGCAACCCGATCGGGATGAGGCCCCGCCGCCGAAGCGGGACGCCGCCGCGACCCAGAAACCGAAGAACCTGCCCGAGCCAGGTGTCGGCATCGAGGGCGAGTTCATCGTTTGGGAGGGTCGCTACTCCTTCAAGAACTTCATCGGCCGCCTGGTCTTCCGGGTGGTCGCCACGGTCGCCTGGTTTGCCTTGGCGTACTGGGCCTGGGGCCGAAATGACGCTGCCAGGCAGTCAATCCAGATCCTCGCCGCGATCGCGGGCGTGGCAGTGCTTCTCTACTGGCTGCACCTGGCGTGGAAAGTTTTCTACGCGCGCTCCAGCCACTTCTACCGCTTGACGAACAAACGCCTCTTCGTCTGGACTGGCGTCTTCCAGCGCCGGATTGACCAGCTCGAACTGGTGAAGGTGAATGACGTTTACACCAAGCACAACTCGATCTTCTCCCGGATGCTCAACATCGGGACCGTTGTGGTCGAGTCCCAGGAGGAACGCTATCCGATGACCTACCTCGCCGGGGTGGATGATCCCGAGCAGGTGATGGATACCGTCTGGCACACCTCCCGCGCCGAACGCGACGGCCATACCGTCCGCGTCGATCAGGTTTGATCCAGGATCGGCCGCATCACGGACGACAGACCGTCCGTCTTCGCAGTCGGGCGTGGGCACGGGGTCCACGCCCAAACTGTTCCTCAGAGCGTTTTCAAGTACTCGATCACGTCTCGGCGTTCCTCGTCGCTGAGGTCGTCGCCGAACGTGTGGCCCTTATTGCTCAATCCAAAGCGGGACGTGTCGTAGAGTCGCTTCCCGTCCGCAGCGGACTCCTCCGGTCCGCGAGGCTCCTCGAATTTCCAGCCAACGTGTTCGGTGTCATAGTGCTCGAAGTCGGTCGAGGGGGGGCGAAGATACTTTGACGGACGAGTGGACGACTTGAGCAGGTGAAACAGGGTCGGTACGGAACCGTTGTGGAGATACGGGGCGGTGGCCCAGATGCCGTCGAGCGGCGGGGCCTGGTAGCCGTCGATCTTCTCGCGGAAGGGGTACGGATCGGCGAAGAATCCAGCGTTGTAGTGGGCGATGTAGCGTGACGTAATGTTGCGGGCGAGCGTCGGGTCGGTGCCGATCACGTCGAGGGGGACGATCCGGTTCGGATAAGTCCAGTCGTCGCCGTAAGTGCCGTGGCAACGGGCACAGGTCGCTCTCGAAGACGGCCTGGCCACGCTCGGCTGCGGCCGCGGTCGATCGGGAAAGGATAACGGGGCGGCTCCAGGCTTTTGAAGAAGTCTTGCATCTCACGGAACATCGGCTCCTTCGCCGCGAAGTCCTCTGGACCGTAACCGCGGACGCCCATCAGGAATTGCATGTTGGAGCGGTGCGAGTCGGCCGAGGTGTAGCCGGTGTAATACTTGGTTCGCTTCTTCTTGAGAATCCACCAGGCCGGCGTGTCGGTCTCAGGGAGATAGGCGCCGGTGAGCAATGGGAAGGATCGCGGCGACATGTCCGGGTTGCGCTGACCGATCAGCAGCACGGTAAACTGCCAGGCATTGTTCAGGCCACGGACGCTGTTGACCGTGAACGGAAAGAGCGGCGCTCGCTTGCCGGAAGCCTGGGCGAACTCGGAGATCAAGGCTCCTAAATCGAGCTGAGTATTGCCCAGACCGACGTAACTCTGGCCGCCGATCGAGCCGCCGTGGCAGACCAGGCAGTCGCCACGGATGCCAACCGTCCGGCCGTCGGGGAAGGTGCCGAGGCTCAGGCCCATCGGCAGACCATGATTCGGGATAGGGCGCCGGGTTGAGGCCAAAGTGGCGGTTGAACGCTCGCGGCGAAGCCCTCCGGGTCCGCGTCGGGGTCGGGGGCGTCGGGGCCGAGGAAGCGGCGGACTTCTTTGTAGATCTCCAGCCGCGTGTCGGCGGGGGTCATGTCCCGGGTAATCTGGTCCCAGCTCCGCCGGGCGACCGGCTCCGGCTCGGCGGACTTCGGCCCGTCGGGCCCGCCGCCGGTTGCCGTGAGCCCGACCGTCAGTACGCCGAGCGCGGCCGTCGTCCCGAGGACGCTCCTTCGCTTGCACCACATCGTTGCCAACCCCTCGCTGGATACCGTTCCGGGCGAATCTCGCCTCCATCATCCCATTCTAGGCGCGAGGCGATGGCGCGGAAACACGGCGACTGACGGGCGTCGGCCGCCGTGCTTGTGGGCAAGGGGAGCGATCGTGGGCGAGCTCAGTCGGCGCACCGAGTGGTTTGATGCGGATATTGCGGAACTGCACCAGGCTCGGCGGACCGGCGTACTGGCCGGTCTTCGGGTTGACGCCGCCGTGGTGCTGGAGGCTCAACGGCCCCCGCTCGGGGATGCCGGGAAGCTGGGCGTTCTCGATCACGGTCACGCCGTTGAGGACAACGGTCAGGCGGTCGCCCTTCATCGTGATCTCGAACGTGTTCCACTCGCCGACCGGCTTGTCGGCTTGGTGTTTCGGCGTGACCCCCGCCCGAACCTCAGGCGGCATCTGCTGGTCCATCCGGTAGCCGTACACCTCGCCCGACCCGATCGGCCAGCACCAGATGTTCACTTGGGCCTTGCCCCGCATGTCTCGCAGGAAGACGCCCGAGTCGCTGTCCGGCAACGTGAACTTCAGCTCCTTGCCATCGACGCCCCTTGCGTGGGTGCCGTCGGGAAGGACGTAAGGAATGTTCTTGTTCTGGTACGGCGTCTCCTTGAGCCGCCAGTCCAGCTTCAGCACGAAGTCGCCAAACTCCTTGCTGGTGACGAGGTTCTTGTTTCCCGTCGCCTCGCTACGGGCGTCGTAGTCAATGACGTTTTGACCGTCCTGCTCGACGATCTTCCAGTGGCCGTTGTCCCCCTCGGGGATCACCCACTGCGAGAGGTCCTTGCCGTCGAAGAGGGTGAGGAACCCCTCTTCCTCGGCGGCTCCCGCCGGCGCCGCGACGGTCCAGGCGAGCCAGGGCGGGGAGGGTCAGGCAATCGATCCAGCGTCTCATGACAGGTCGCTCCTCGGGGTCGTGACCAATCCGTTCCGAACGTCCGGTCACGCTAACGGCCGCCCGTTGCCGCGGTCAACGCCCCGATAACCTGGCCGTCTGTATCGATTGTAGCGTCTGGACATAATGAAAATCTGGACGGTTGAACGCAAGTCCATCGACACGCGACCTGGAGAGGTGTAGAATTCGCGAAAACCGGAAGTGGACCGCCGGGCGGCGCCTCGCCTCGCTTTTGCGCAGGAGCCTTGGCGCCCGGCATCGCATCGCGTCGAGTCCTGGGAGGCGACCGATGGGGATGGGACCCGCCGAGATCGTGGCGAGCTTGAAGGAACTCTGCGAGGAGGACGGCCCGCGGATTTCCACCGACCGGATCGTCCGCTGGATCGAGTGGCATGGCGGCTTCGAGCCGAACGCCGAGCTGATCGCCTTCGCCAAGAAGATGAAGGCGCGCCAGTATGCCCGCCAGCTCATGTACGACGACGAGGAATCCGGCCGCCGCGTCAAGCGGCTCTGGAGCTTCCGCGACAGCGAGACGGGGGAGCGCTACTACCACGACATCGCGCAGCTCTCCCCCGAGCGTCGCCGGAAGCTGATCCAGCAATATTGCCCGGTTCGTCGAGCAGCTTGCGCTCGGTCCGCAAGGCCATGGCCGACTACTTCGCCGGCCAGGGATTCTTCGAATTCTACGCCGGTGACGACGACGAGCCCGCCCGCGTCGGCCGGCGGGCCTGAGGTTTAGGCTCGCCGCCGTCGCCGGAAGGCGAGGCCGAGGAGGCCGAGCGAGGTCAGCAGGAGGCTCGAAGGCTCAGGAACGACCCCCGTCCCGGCATAAATCCCGACCTCGTCCAGGTAGCCGGTGTAGGGGAAGAGATAGTCAGCTCCGAGGGTGATCCCGGTGCGAGTGCTGGGCATACCCTGGCCCTGGCCCTGCGCCTGCAAGGTCCCATCGACGTACAACATCAGGTAATTCGTGATGCTCATCGTGGCGACGACATGATGCCACTGGTTATCGGCGTAAGCGTCCGGTGTGCTGAGCGACGTCCTGATGTTCGCTCCCGTAGATTGCGCGGGGTCGCGTGTGTTGAACACAACCTGGCCATTGTCGAGATGGATGCTCCAGCCGCCGGTGCTGTGATTGAGCGTTGTGACCAACTGTCCAACGCCGGTGGTCATGGAGCTCTTGAAGAAGAAATCGACCGTGAAGTCGTTCGCCGGTCCCTGGTAGCCGTCCGAGGTGGTCGCATACGAGCCCGAGGCGAAGGACAGGCTGTAGTTGTCCCCCGGAATGCCCGAGGGCGCGTCCTGCACGAAGATGGGCGAGGGTCGCGCTGGAGGCCTGAAGGTTATGGCCATTGCCGCTGGAGTCCAGGTAGTTGTTCTCGAAGTCCCAGGCGCCCAGGAGCGTCGGATCGGCCGAGGCCCGCGGTGCCCCGAGAGTCCAGCCGAGCCAGGCCACAGTTAGGGCGATCACGACGCGCGGCAGGATCCCTGGTTTGCGTCTCGTGGAAACAGGAGTGGGTTGGTGTCATGGTCAGTCCTCGATGTCGGTGAGGGATCGGTCAGAGGGCAAGTCCGCAGCGTCGGGGAAGGTGGGCTTCCGCAGGGCCAATGCGAATCGGAGCGGAATCGGGTCAGCATTTGGAGGCGAACTGCCGGGATCGCTGGAATCCGGTCAGGCCCATTGCCCTAGGAGGCTCAGACTCCCCGCCGCCGTGCGACCACGCCAACTCCCCCGATCAGGCCGAGGGCGGTCATCAGCAGGCTCGACGGCTCAGGCACGACGCCTGTGTTGGAATAAAACCGGACGTTGTCCAGGGCACCCGTGTAGGGGTAGATCGTGGCCGTGCCGGCCGCGTGGCCGAAGGTCAGATCGAGACGATTGCCAAGGTGACCCTGACCCTGGCCGGCCACCACCTCCGAGCCATCGATGTTGAGGGTCAAATAATAGCTGCTGCTCATGGTGGCGACGACGTGGTGCCACTGGTCATCGGCATAGCTGTTTTGTGTGATGATGTATTCGCCGGTTGTCTGGTTGGGGTCACGGGTGTTGAACTCGACCTTGCCATTGTTGAGAACGATGTTCCAGCCACCGCCGCCGGCGCTGCCGGCGTGGTTCAAGGTTGTGAGCATCTGCCCAATGCCGCTGGTCATGGTGCTCTGGAAATCGAAGTCCACCGTGAAGTCGTTCTCCGGTCCGGTGAAGCCGGTCGCTCTGGCATACGAACTCGAGGCGAATGAGATGCCGTAGGTACCACTCGTCACCCCCGCCACGAAGGTGGGCGCGGGCGAGCTAGAGGGCGTCAGGTCATGGCCATTGCCGCTGGAGTCCAGATAGTTGTTCTCGAAGTCCCAGGCGCCCAGGAGGAGCGGATCGGCCGAGGCCCGCGGCGCCCCGAACAACGAACCGAGCAAGATCATCGCCAGGGTGATGGCGGCGCGGGACGGGATCGACGGTGCGAGCTGGAGGCTGGGGCAACGGGTCGTTGTCATGGGAAATTCTCGGCCAGGAAAGGGAATGTTACGGGTCTCGGTCGGTGAGCCGTTGGGGGGAACGAGACGGCGTTCCGTGCAGTCAATGTGATTCCGGGCGATTTTTGGTCAAAAATTTTCAAAACAAATCCGAGGTGGGAACTCGTTTCGGATCGCATGCGAATCCTGATGCGTTTTACCTACACCGTGTTGCAATCGTGAGCGAGAGTGTGGAAAATCCTCGGGTGCGTCGATGGATTCCCCCCTCTCGAATCGTCAACCATGAACGAGCACGCGTCGTTTGCCGACTTGATGGCGGGGCTGCGCCGCGGCGAGGAAGGGGCGGTCGTCGCGGTGCATCGGAAGTTCATGCATCGCCTGGTCGCCCTGGCCTACCGGCAGTTCGATACCTGGGTGCGGACCAAGGCCGACCACGAGGATGTGGTGCAGTCGGTTTTTCAGACGTTCTTCGCCCGCTGCGCCCGCGACGAGTTCGACCTGGGAAGCTGGGATGCTGTCTGGGCCTTGCTGGCTGTGATCACCGTGCGCAAGTGCGGCCGCCGCCGCGATCATCTCGGCGCCGGCCGTCGTGATGTCTCCCAGGAGTTCGACGGCACGCAAGGCCGCTATGCCCTGGACACCTCGGCCCTCGATCGCGAGCCGACGCCCGAGCACGCCGCGATCCTGACCGAGACGCTGTCCCGCTGGCTTGGCGGCCTCGAACCGGCTGACCGGCGCGTCGTCGAGCTGGGCCTCCAGGGTCAGGAGGACGCCGAGGTTGCCCGTCAGTTGCTCCGCTCCGAGCGCACCGTTCGGCGGGTCCGAGCGCGGGCCGAGGAGCGGTTGTCGCGAGATCTGCTTCGAGGAAAACCCGGGCGTGCCCTGAGCCGCCCACCCTTCCTGGAGGACGTCCAATGGCCTCCGCTGATCTCCATCCGAGCAGGACCAACGCGTCGGTCGTCGCCGTGGACTGGACCCGGCTCGAGCCGATGATTGCGAGCTTCGAGGCCGCCTGCTGGCGCGGGGAGTGGCCCGAGATCGAGGCGTTTCTCGATGGCCTCGACGACCCGGAGCGCGAGGCGATGCGGGTCGAGCTGGTCCATGCCGAGCTGGAACTCCGCCTCCGCGCCGGCCAGCCGGCCCTCGCCGACACGTACCTCGACCGGTTCCCCGAGCTGTCGAGCGATCCCGACGCGCTGGCTTCGCTCCGGGAGACCGAGTGGTTGATCCGCCGAGAGCGAGAAGCTGCGCCGGACGACTGGCCCGCCGGGGTGCCGCTCCCACGTCTGGGACGCTTCGAACTGATCGCCGAAGTCGGCCGCGGGGCGGGCGGGACGGTTTTCCGCGCGATCGACACGTCGCTTGGCCGGACGGTCGCTGTGAAGCTCGCCCATGCCGGCGCCGGACCGCACGAGGCCGAGCGGTCTCGCCGCGAGGCCCGCAACCTGGCGCGGCTGCAACACACCGGCATCGTGGCCGTTCATGAGTCGGGGGTTCACGACGGCCGGGCGTATCTGGTCAGCGAGTTCATCGAGGGCACGACCCTGGCCGACCGCCTCCGGGCCGGTCCGCTGACCCCCGCGGAGGCTGCCGCCTTGCTGGCGGAGGTGGCCGAGGCACTCGACCATGCCGCACCGTCGTGGGGTCGTTCACCGCGACCTGAAACCGTCGAACATCTTGCTCGACGAGCAAGGGCATCCCCACCTGGCCGACTTCGGACTCGCCCGCGGCGACCGCGACGAGGTGACGCTCACCCAGGACGGCCAGATCCTCGGTACTCCCGCCTACATGAGCCCCGAACAGGCGAGCGGCGAGGCCCATGTCGTCGAGGAGCAATCGGACCTTTATAGCCTGGCGCAATCCTTTACGAGATGCTTATCGGCTCGCCGCCGTTCGTCGGCACGCCCCGCATGGTGCTGCACCAGATCCTCCACGACGAGCCCGTCACTCCGCGTCGCCGCGACGACCGGGTGCCCCGCGACCTCGAGACCATCTGTTTGAAGGCGATGGCACCTTCCCCGGCCGCACGCTACTCGACCGCCACCGCCCTGGCTGACGACCTTCGCCGCTTCCTTGAGGGTGAACCGATCCAGGCCCGGCCCGTCGGCCGGATCGAGCGGTTCCATCGGCGCAGTTTGCCGCCATCCGTTGATCTCCGCTCTGACCGCTGCCCTCGGACTGGCCGTGCTCCTGGGCGTCGCTGGCATCACCTGGCAATGGATGGAAGCCCGCCGGGCCCTCGCTCGTGAGCGCGACCTGCTCCATCAGACCAATGACACCCTCTACAACGCCAACTATCTCATCACTTTGCTCACCGAGCAGCTCGCGAATCAGCAATCCCTCTCGTTGAACGCCCAGGAGCAGGACCAGTTGACCACCTGCATCCACGACTATCTTGACCTCATCCGCCGCGACCCGACCCGCCTCCGCAGGCTCGCCCAGGCGCAGGCCGCACTGGCTCGCTTGCTGGAGCTTGCCGGATCACGCGAGGAGGCCGAGCGGCTCTGGTCGGAGACCGAGAACTCATATCGCTCCCTGCTCCAGGAACACCCCGACGATCCCACCGGGCTCGGGGGTCTCGACCTGGCCGTCCGCGGCCGAATTCGCTACGCCACGACACAAGGGCCGCCGGCCGAGGCCGTGCGGCGGATCAGCAGGCTCGCGGGGTTCTGGGAGCAACAGGCCCGCATGCTCTCCGCCAAACGACGCCCCTATGCCCTCGCCTCCCTGGCCTCCTGCCAGCTCGATCTCGGCCGTGCCCGTCGCGAGGGCGGTGACCCGATCGGGGCGCTGCGCGAGTTCGAACGGGCCAGCCAGAGCTGGCGCAGCGCTGCTCGCCCACCATCCTGGCGACTCGGAATACCGCACTCGTTTGTTCGTTGCTCAAGTCGAGATGGGCCGCACCCTCGACCGTCTCGCCCGATTCTCCGAGGCCCTCGACGCTTTCCGCCAGGCTGCCTCACTGGTGCAATCCGACCGCTCCGACCCCGGTCGCGTGGGCCTGGCCATGTGCTTGCACGTCATCGGCAACCTTCTGGAAGACCTCGGTCAGCTCGAGGAGTCTGCAGCGTCGTTCCGACGGGCCCTCGTGATCCGCGAGGCCCTTGCCGCCAAGGACCGGGACAACACCCGCTGGCAAGGGGAGGCCGCGGGCACCCGCCATCGTCTCACCGAGATCCTCGCCCAGCTCTCGCCGCGCATCGACCAGGATTCCCCGACGCTGGCCGGCCATTGAACCCCCACCCTCCTGCGCAGTCGATCGGGCGTGACCGGACCAATCCCGCGCTGATAGACTCAGAGGGTGGAACGGGTCAGTCAGGTTGTCCCGGTCCGCGAGGAGATCGGCCACACCATGGCACACAACGGGAACGGTCGGCACGCGTTGTTGGGAAAGGTCCTCGCCCTGGCGGTCCTCGTCGTCGGAGCTGAGGGCTCGGCCCGGGGGCAGGCGACGCCCTCGGTGGCAGGCCACGGCTATCATCCCGCCGTGGCGGGGATGGCTCACCACCCGAGGCTGGCGCCTGGGTGCCCTGGGCGGTGGCGGGTCCGCCGATCTTCGTGGGACCGATGGTGGCGTTGCCCTACCCGCCGGTCTATCCGGTCGTGGCGGGCATTCCCCAACCTTTGCCGCCGCTCACCCCGACCGTGAGCACCCCGAGCATGCCCACGCCGTCGATCGGGCCGTCCCTGATCGCCAGCGGGGGGGCGCTGGGGAGACCACCGTGGGGCGGGGGTGTCGGCGCCTCCGGTCGGGCCATTGAACCCGGCGGCCCTGGCCGCGGCGATGGAGTCGGCGCCGGTCGATCGAGCCGTCTCGCGGGTCTCCCGGCGCGACCGGGAGCACGCGGCCGAACGGCTCAAGGTGGGTGACCGACTCTTCCGCGCCAAGGATTTCCACCGCGCCTCCCAGCGCGTATGAGCAGGCCATCGGGGCCGACCCGACCGATGCCAAGCCGTATGTTCGCCTCGCTCAGCTCGACGTCGCCCGCGGACACTTCGCCTCGGCGGCGAGCCACCTCCGCGAGGCTCAGGCCGCCCAGCCCGGCTGGCAAGTCCGCGCCGACGACGTGCAGAACCTCTTCGGAGACCCGCCCGAGTTCGCCGCCGTCCTGAACCGGCTGGAGTCGCATCTCCAGACCCATCCCGACGACCGCGACGCCTGGCTCGTCCTCGGCGCCGAGCTGTTCCTGACCGGTCGTACGCAACGAGCCGGTGACGTGTTCCTCCGGCTCACCGACCAGAAACCCGACGCCACGCTCGACGGCTTTCTGCGGGCGTCGCGAGCCCCTTGATCGTTCCGCCGCCACCCGATGCGCTACTACGCCGCCGCCTGCCAGACGGATCTGCCCTGCCCACGCCACCGCGACGAGATCGCCGGTCGGGTGGCTCACATGCTCGGAATGATCGACCGCGCCGTGGTCGGCTATGCCCCGTTCTTCGACGTCAAGCTCGTCGTCTTCCCCGAGTTCGCCCACGCCGCGCCGGTGTACGAGACGGCCGAGGAGCTGGCCGACAAGCTCGCCGTGCCCTTGCCGAACGAGCACACGGACCGCTACGCCCGGAAAGCCCGGGAACATGGTGCTCATATCCAGACAGGGACGTTCCTCGAAATCGATCCCCGCTGGCCGGGCGTGGTGTTCAACACGACCTGCCTGATCAGCCCGGATGGGGTCTTGAGCAAGTATCGAAAGGTCAATCCATGGCTGCCTTGGGAGGTGCACGCCAGCCCGCACGATCTGCCTGGGTATGACGAGCCCATGTTTCCGGTCGTGGAGACGGAGATCGGCCGGCTCGGGGCGGCCGTCTGCTACGACTGGCTCTTTCCGGAGGCAATCCGGGCGCTGGCGCTGGGGGGGGCGGAGGTCCTGATCCGGGTCTCGGCGTACATGGACCCCTGGGGGGCGACGCCGCCGATGGACTGGTGGACCTTGTTCAACCGGGCCAGGGCGGCGGAGAACATGGCCTACGTCGTGGCGGCGAACCAGGCGGCGAGTTCGGCGAATTACCCGCCGTTCTCCTGGCCGGGCGGGAGCATGGTCGTCGATTTCGACGGCCGGATTCTCGCCCAGGCCGAGCCGGGTCCGGGCGAGAAGATCGTCGTCGGGCCGATCGACCTGGCGGCCTTGCGTCACGAGCGCCGACGCCGGCGGGGTCACGACCTGCTCGGCCACCTCCGCACCGAGGCGTATCGCGATCTCTACCAACAGGCAATCTACCGACCGCCGGGGCGGGGGTGAAGGTCCGACGCCGGGATTCGTCGGGCCACGTCGGCCGCGGGCCGGATTGAAAGCGGCGGAGGAAATCGGGTAAGACGGTGTGATCCAATGGCGGGCCGGACCCGCCGGGGGCACGACCGTCGCGAGGCGCTTGCATGAAGATCGAGCAGTTTCTGGGACATTACGACATCGACGGCGACCCGTTCAGCGAGGAAGACGCGCAGACCGACACGGTCTTCAAGCGGGGCTGCCTCTGGTCAATCCACCACCCGGCCTGGAGCAAGTTCTTCGGCAGTCCGGCCGACCCCTCCACACGCGCTCGTCTTCGGCGAAAAGGGCAGCGGAAAGACGGCCTTGCGGCTTCAGGCGACGGCCGAGATTGACAAGTACAACCACGAGCACCCCGACGAAAAAGTCTTCCTCGTCTCCTACGACGACTTCAACCCCCCCCTCGACCACTTCCGTGCCGCCTCGGGGCTCCGCGACGGACTGGAAGCCCTCCGACGCTTCCGGCTCCAGGACCACATGGACGCGATCCTTGCCCTGGGCGTCACGAAGCTGATCGACCAGCTCAAGTCCGAGAGGGCCGATCTCTCCCGCCTCAGCCCCGACCAGCGCCGCGACCTGCTCCTGCTCGCCGCCCTCTACGACCAGTCCACCGGCGAGGCGATCGACCAGCGCTGGACCTGGCTCCGTCGGCGCTCGGGGTTCCGACCGCTCTGGGAGCGGCGGGACTTGCAGGTCGGCATCGGCGTGACCCTGGTGCTGGCGGCCCTCATCGGATTGTTTCCATCGTTCCGACAACTTTCGGTGTTGCCCTGGATCCTCGGCCTTCTGGCCCTGGGCTGGCTCTACTGGGGCTGGCGGCTGGCGCGGGCGGAGTGGTTCGCGAGGGACATCCGGAAGTCGGTGCGAGTCCTGAGCCGCGACCCGTCGGCCTTGCGATGGGAGCTGCTCTGGTTCCAGCCCCAGGAGCTTGGTGGTCAACCCTTGCCAACGGCCCGGCGAGCCGGCGGCGAGGAGCGTTTCGAACTGCTCCGCAAGTTTCAGGGAGTGCTGGGCACGCTCGGTTACACCGGCATCGTCGTCGTGATCGACCGCGTGGACGAGCCCCAGCTCATCGAGGGCGACCCGAGGAAGATGCGGGCGCTGGTCTGGCCGTTGCTCGACAACAAGTTCCTCCGCCACCCCGGTATCGGCTTCAAGCTGCTCTTGCCCATCGAGCTGGCGTACTACCTGGAGAAGGAAGACAAGGAGTTCTACGACCGCGCCCGCCCCGACAAGCTCAACATGATCAAGCCGTTGCGCTGGACCGGCCCCTCACTCTACGACCTCGCCACCGACCGACTCCGAGCCTGCTCTCGCGAGCCGTCCACCGACGGAAAGGGGCCCCGCTTGCGGCAGTTCGTCGATGAGTCGATCTCCGACGACGCGCTGAAGGACGCCCTCGGCCAGCTCCGAACCCCTCGGCAGTTGTTCAAGTTCTTGCACCGGCTCTTGCAGGAACATTGCCACCGCCACACCGAGGACAAGCCCCGCTGGTCCATCGACCACGACACCTTCCGCACCGTCCTCTCGGCGCACCTCCGTGAGCTGGACGCCTTCGACCGGGGCTTCGGGCACGGTTGAGAGAAGCGGTCGCCGACCCTCCTCGTCGGTCCTTCGCCATCGGGAGGGACGGATAGCCGTCGTACCTGCCTCCGCGTTAAACTGGTGTCGCTTCCAAGTCGAGGCCGGCCCGACATTCCCCAGGCGATCGCTCCCGACCATGAACCGCATCGACGCTCTCTTCTCCCGACTCCGCGCCGAGGGCCGGCACGCTCTGATGCCCTTCGTGACCGCGGGCGATCCCGACCTGTCCACCACCGCCGAGTTGATTTCCGACCTCCTCCGGTACGGGGCCCACATGGTCGAGGTCGGCATCCCCTATTCCGACCCGATCGCCGACGGCCCGGTGATCGCCGCCAGTTACACCCGCGCCCTGCGCAAGGGGCTCAAGCTGGCCGACATCTTCGCCATGCTCAAGCAACTCCGGGCCTCCTGGTCCGGACAGCCCGAGGCCGCCGCGCCGCTGGTGACGATGGTCTCGTACGCGATCGTCCACCGCCACGGCGTCGCGGACTACCTCCGTGACGCCGTCGAGGCCGGGGTCGATGGCCTGATCGTGCCCGACCTGCCGGTCGAGGAGGCGGAGAGCCTGAGGCGGCAGACCGACGACGCGGGCTTGAAGCTGATCCAGCTCGTCACCCCCACCACGCCCCGCGAGCGGGCCGTCCGGATCGCGCGATCGACGACCGGCTTCCTCTATTACGTCTCCGTCGCCGGCATCACCGGCGAGCGCCGCGAGCTACCGCCGGACCTCGTCGCCAACGTCGCCTGGCTCCGCACCCAGACCGACCTTCCCGTCTGCATCGGCTTCGGTATCAGCGGCCCCGATCAGGTCCGCCAGCTCGCCCCGGTGGCCGACGGCCTCATCGTCGGCAGCGCGATCGTGCGCCGGCTGGCCGAGGTCGAACAGGGGCGGCTGAAGGCGGACGTGGTCGCGGAGGTCGGGCGCTTCGTCGAGGAGCTGGCGGGGGCCATGAGCATGACCCGTGACTCGTGACGTGACCCAGCTCACCCGCCCCCCGCCCCCTGGGGAGTGAACAGGTCGATCTCGACCTGGCTGGCGGGGTCCTTGTCAGTCTGGGCGATCGCGGCGGCGGGTGGGACGTGACTGCCGAAGCCGACAACAGCCGATTTCCGCTTGCGGAACCAGGAAAGGGAGAACAGCTTGTGCTGTTCGTCCAGGTACTTGCGCACGGCCTGGGCCTGCTCGGTGGTGAGGATGCGGGCCTTCGACTCATCCGACTGACCCTCGGTGTCGGAGAAGGCGGCGATGACGATCTCGGTCGAGCTGGGCCAGCGGCGCTTCTGGAACCAGCGGGCGAACTCGTCGAGGCGGCTGCGGCCGTTGTCGGTGAGGATGGCGGTGCCGGGACGGAACAGGTCCGAGGTGGGGAAGGTCCGGCTCTCGCGGGTGGCGTTGGGTCGATAGAGGACCTTTTCCTCGTCCTCGAAACCCCGATCGCGGAAGTAGCCGGAGAGCGGCCAGAGCCCCTTGACGGCGGAGAGGTTCTCGTCCAGGGCGACGATCGCCTTCTCGCCGCGCCGGGAGAGGGCCAGCAGCCGTTCATAGGCCTCGTCGTCGCGGACGAGCCGGCCGAGGGTCCCCTCGCCGCGTCGGATCGTGGCGGCGATGGCGTTGACCTCGCCCAGCCCAACCTCGGCCGTCGCCGCCACCGACCGGACCTGAGCCAGCGCACCGCGGGCATCTTCGAGAAGGTCCGTCAGCTCGATTGGGGCCTCGGCGCGGATCGTGCCGCCGTCGGCGACCAGCGGAGCCTCCGGCTCACCCGGCGAGATCTCAACAATCTTCGCGCCCACAACCCCCTGAGTCCCGATCGTCGCCACGGCATCCGAGCGCACCAGCCGACGCAGCCGGGCGTCGAGCCGCAGCACGACCCTCACCGGCTCGCCCGGCTTCCGCCGGCGGCTCGATCGCCGCGACGGAGCCGGCGTCCATGCCCTGCACATGGACCTTGTCGCCCACCGCCAGGCCGCTGATCCTCGCGAACTCGGCCCGGACCCGGAACGTCTCCTGCCACTGCCAGTGCCGACGCGCCACCAGCGTCGCCCCGTAGCCGGCCAGGCCAATCAGCGCCCAGCGCCAGCACCACGTTGGCCAGAGCACGGAGCGGGCCGATCTCACGCATCGTCCAGACTCCCGGCAAGAGCATTCAGGACCAGGTACCAGGGACATTCTAAGGTCGATCGCTCAACCGGACCAGCCGACCGCATCGACGGCAGCGTTGATGAGGGGGACCATCACGGCGTTCGCGGCGAAGACGGCCAGCGAGGAACGGACCACCCCGCGCGTGGCGGCGCGGCCGACGGCCTCGGTCGAGCGGTCGGACGCCAGCCCGGTCCAGCAACCGATCAGGCCGACCAGCAGCCCGAAGACGGCCGTCTTGAACGTGGCCGGGATCACGTCGCGGAGCCAGAGATAATCCAGCGACCGTTGCTGGTACGCCTCCGGCGAGAGCCGTCCCGCGACCTGCTCCGCCGCCAGGCCGCCGCCCAGCGCGGCGAAGTCGAAGACAATCGTCAGCAAGGGGGCCGCCAGCGCACACGCCAGCACGCGGGGTGCCATCAGCGCCTCGATCGGCGAGGAACCGAGGACGACCCGGGCGTCGATCTCCTCGGTCAGGCCCATCGAGCCCATCTCCGCCGCCAGGCCCGCACCGAGCCGGCCGGCCACGAGCAACGACGCCAGAAGCGGACCCGTCTCCACCAGCACGGCCGCGGCCAGCACGCCCGGCAACGTGTCTTCCAGCCCGTAGCCGAGGAGCAGACGACGGGTCTGGAGCCACGTCACCAAACCGATGCTCAGCCCCGCCGCCGCGACGATCGGCAGGCTCCCCCACGCGATCCGCTCGAACTGGCGGAAGATCGTCGCAGGCCGTCGGACGAGGCAAGCCGGCAGGACGCGGAGCGTCCGCACGCTGAAGTCGAGGAAGCGGCCGACCTGGAGCAAGGCATCAAGCAACGGGACTCTCCCGGCCGGCTCGGGCCCTTCTCTCCTCCCGCAGATTCGACACGCCTTGATCTTCATGGGACAGGCGGAGGCCGGGGATCGCTCGTCGGGATCGCGGCGAGCCCCATGCCCACCGGCCCAACGTGATGGAAGACAAAGGGATCAGCATTGACGCTGGGCCGGTCACGGTCCATGCTAGGAACGGGGAATCGCGGTCGGTCGGGCCGATCGCAAGGAGTGGACCATGAGACGAAGAGCGTTCGTCGCGGCCCTCCCCGCACTGGTGGTCTCCGCCGCTCTGGTGGGGACCGCGAAGGCCGGGGACGAGGTCAAGTCGGGTTTGCCCGTCGGTGAGTTCGCGCCGCCATTCGACGTGAACGACATCACCGGACCGAACCGGGGGCAGACCCTCTGTTACCGCTGAGCGTACGGGATCAGCCCGGTCGTCTGCATCTTCACGAGGCAGACGTCCGAGCCCTTGGCCGGTCTGGTCAAGGCCGTGGATGAGAAGATTGCGAAGAACTCGAATCTCAAGGCGTTCGTGGTTGTCCTGACCGACGACGCCGACAGGACGGCCGATGCCCTCAAGAAGCTCGCCAAGGACAAGGGCATCACGCATGTGCCGTTGACCCTGATCGAGAGCCCCTCCGGTCCTCCGGCCTATCAGGTTTCCGCGGATGCCGGTGTGACGGTGCTCATGTGGCACGGGACCGAGGTGAAGGTCAATCATGCCTATCCCCAGGGCAAGATGACCGACGCCGACGTCAAGGCCGTACTCTCCGACATCCCGAAGATCCTCGATTGATCGCTTGACCCGATAGGTCGGGTCCAGGCCCCCCGCGCGTGTCGGGGGGATCGACGACGACCACCAAAACCGCCCGCCCGAACCCGAAATCCCCCGAGCCGACCCGGGCCCGCCGCCCGGGTCGGCTCGTTTCCAGCTCCCACCCACCCCGCTCACGGCGCCCAGTTGTCCGCCAGGGTGACATGGCCGAGCCGGTGGGCGTCCTCCCGGAAGATCAAGGCCACCACGATCCCGCACGCCGCACCCCCGACGTGCGCCAGGTAGGCGACCCCGCCCACCTCGCCGAGTTGCTTGATCGAGCCGAGACCCATCCAGACCTGCGCCCCGATCCAGAGCCCGATCACCAGCACCGCCGGAACCTCCGTGATGAAGTTGAATAACAGCACCCGCACCCGGTGGAACGGGAACCAGACCAGATACATCCCCATGACCCCGGCAATCGCGCCCGACGCCCCCAGCGTCGGAATCAGCGAGTCCGGCTGCGCGGCGATCTGGGCCACGCTGGCCGCCAGGCCGCAGCAAAAGTAAGCGATCAGGTAGCGCGCGTGGCCGAGCACCTCCTCCACGTTGTCGCCAAATATCCAGAGATACAGCATGTTCCCCGCCAGGTGCAGCGGACTTCCATGCAGGAACATGGCCGTGAACAGGGTCAGCCAGACCGGGAACGGCACCGGCGCCTGCGGGATGGTGCGCTGGTGGATCTCATGGCGGAGCGGCAGGTTCAGCGGGTCCTCGTCGCCCGGCAAGGGGAGGATGAACGCCCGCGGGATGTCCTCGTTGTGCGTGATCTCGTAGGGCGTGGCGGCGAACGCGGTCGTGAACTCCTCGCCCTCGCTGAGCTGGAGCAAGAACGCAACCACGTTGAGCGCAAGCAGGGTATACGTCACGACCGGGACAATCCCCGTTCGTTCCGTGTCGCCGAGTGGGAGGACCATCGGAGTTCCAGCGAATCCGGCCGCAGGCCGCCGACGAAACGGTCAACACGCCCCGGCACTTCGGGGAATGGTCGGGTGTCAGGGCTTCCGGGTCAAGCCCCAGGGCGATCGCCGGGTCTTCGGACCGGCGTGGGGACTCTCACCCGGCCCCCTCGCCCCCGGGATACGGTGGGTTGAGTGCCGGACACGATTCTCCCGGACCCGGCCACCCTCCTCGGTCAAGCCCCGCCGTCGTTGCCCGACCTCCCGACCCTCGTTCCTCTCACTCCAGCGAGCCAGGCAGCGCGACGCCGAGCTTCGAGGCCCAGCGTCGGAGCGCCTTGACCGCTTTCGGATCGAGCACGACGCCCTGCTCGCGAGCCTCGCGACGCTGGCCCTCCCAGAGGTCGGGGCGCAGCAGTCCTGGCGAGGACCCGGCCGCGAATCCGGTCGGACCCAGCGCGGAGGTGACACGCTCTTGCAGGCTGGCCAGCGGCTCGACAGCCCCGACCGCGACCACCTGGATCAGCCATTCCCCCTCGGGGACCAGCAAGCCATCGAGGGCCGGCAGGCTCGCCTTCGCGGCCGGGGCGAGGGAGGAGTCGAAGACGGCGGGCAGCCCGTTGGCCGTCGGAATCGCCAGCGCCCGCGACCCCGCGGGACCGATCGCCATCGCCGCCATCGGACCGATCGCCACTTCCGCCACCACGGCCGCCGCCGGACCGGTCGGACCCAGGTGGCGGACCCGGACCAGGCCGACACCGATCTCCCTCGCCTTCTCCGTCGCGAGCCCGGCGGCTCGGGCCAGGATCAAGGGGCCCACCCCATTCTGACCGTCGAAGACCGCCGTTGCCGCATGTTCCAGACCGACACGACCCTCGGCCACCGGATCGATCTCGTGGTCCTGCAAGCGCTTGAGCCAGTCTGGCAACGTGGCGAGTCCGAACCGGGCGAGGCCCGCCGCGTCGTACCAGAGCAGTTGCGTCGCCAGCGCCACCGACCGCGACGGAGCCAGGCCCGTTGCCGTGCCCAGCGTCGAGGCGAAGTGTCGCAGGTCATCCAGCCGATGGCGCGCCGGGTTCTGGCTCACGACTGTCGGGCCTCCAGAACAAGTCAGGAACCACAAAACCAGCTTAGCATGGGGCCCCGGGAGACTCCAGGGGAGGAAAGGGAGGATTGGGTAAATGGCGACGATCTTGCAAAGGGGGAATTCTGTGGCCGAACCGGCTGGAGCGTGCCGCATCCGAAGAGCCGCTCTCCGGAACGCCTCGTTCCGACCGCCGCCTCCCGATCAAGCGACTCCTCGGTTTCTGGGGACACCGCAGCCGCGCGCGCCGGCGGCTCGAATGTGTGCTATAATTAACCCTGTCTTCCTGGCGGTCTGGTGACTCTCCTGCAGACCGCACCCTGGCGCTGCGTCGCAACGAGGCCGAGCGTTCCTGCGACCGAACGAACTTCAAGATGGGCAAAATATCGATGTTAACTCAATAAATCAAAGAAGTTGCGATCAGGGCCGCGTCGCGATGCAAGGCGTCCCTTCCCCGTCTTCAGGCTGTCTCGCAGGCGTCCCGGGCGCGTTGCCGGGGCGCCCTTGGGCCGTCCTGAATCCTGTGTGCAGTGAAAGAAAGCGATTCAGGCCGTCCCACCAGTGCCTTCGTGTCGCGGTTCGGGACCTTCTGGTCGAGGACACCCTGCAACTTCCCGACGAGGCGCGGACTCACCCAATTGGGGGCGAGATTGCCACCGGCGGCCCACCTGATGGAAATGGTCCGTGTGGGAGGTATGATGCCCTGGGGAGCCGGCGACCGTTCGGTGATTGGAGTTTGCGCTCCGAGCTTTTCCTTCCCCGGGGTGGTTTGCTTCGCGGTCCGTGCGTCGTCCGTTTCCCCGGCGAGCGTTTCCAAGCCAGGCCCACCCGTTGAGAAGACCTGCGATGTCTCACCGGATCAGCACGCAAACTGTCGGCGGCCGGACCGTTTGTCACCTGCACGACGACGCCAGCGGGGCCTCAGCCTCGATCCTGCCGTCTCGCGGGTTCAACCTGTTTGACCTGAGGCTACCGGCGGGGCAGGGGGGGGAGGTCTGGCCGATCGTCGTGACCGCGCCGGGCTGGGTCGAGAACCCGGAGAAGCCGAGCCGGCATGGCATCCCCGTCCTCTTCCCGTTCCCGAACCGCATCCGGGATGCGCGGTACTCGTTTGAGGGTAAGGCTTACGAACTGGTCGCCAACAAGCCGCCGAATGCCATCCACGGCTTCGCCCTCGAAGCCGATTGGGAGGTGATCGCCCATGAGGCCGACGCCGAGGGCGCGTCGATCGTCGGGCGGTTCCAGATTTCGAAGCAGGCTCCGGAGGACCTGGTGCGCTGGCCTGCCGACGCGGCTTTGGAACTCCGTTACACCCTCTCGGGTCGCCGGCTCCGACTCGACGCCACCGCGAGCAATCCCGGAAACCAGGATCTGCCCTGGGGTTTCGGCATTCATCCGTACTTCCGACTGCCGTTCGACCCCGCTGCGGACCGGCAGAAGACGCGGATTGTCCTGCCCGCGTCCGAGTTCTGGGTCTTGCAAGAGTCCTTGCCGACCGGCGAGCGCCGGCCGGTGGTCGACCGCCTGGACTTCCGCCACGGCCAGCCGATCGCGGGCCTGTCGCTCGACGACGTGCTGACGGGCCTGAACTTCGACGGCGACCTTTGCACCTGCCGCCTGATCGACGAGAACCTCGGGGCGGAGTTCCGCATCCGCTTCGACCGGACGTTTCGCGAGCTGGTCGTGTTCACTCCGCCCGGACCGGGAGGGGTCATCGCCGTCGAGCCTTACACGCAGACGACCGACGCCATCCACCTCCAGCCGCACGGCCTCGACGCCGGCCTGAAGGTCCTGCCTCCCGGCGCGTCGGCGAGGATGACGATCCACTTCGAGATGGTCGGCTGAATGGTCTTGGTCCGACGAATGCCTTGCCAGAAAGGCGGTCCGCGCCCGATAATTCAACTTGTGGTCGGGGGCGGATACGTTGGTGCCCCCCACCGGTCGAGCCGCCGCCCTGAGGAGGGCGGGGCCAGGAGCCGGGTCGAGGTCCCGACTGTTGAGGTCTCGCGTGAGCATGCCGCCGCCCCCCACCGAATTTCGCGACTTGACGGTGGAGCGTCTCCGGCAGGCTGCGGAGGTCTATCTGGCCGAGGCCTATCCCTCGGGCGACGTGCCCGAGGCCGTCCAGAATCGTCTGCGATGGTCCGAGGGAATCGCCCTGGCCGATCTCCTGGCGCACCCGCCGTTCGAGACGGTCCCGCCCCGCGACGGCGAGGGCGCGACGATCTTCGCCCTCCGCCTGGGCAACGCCCGCTACCCCCACATGAAGCTCCAGGTCCAGCCCTGGCCGACCTCCGCCGGCTACATGCTCTCGGTCAACACCCACGACCAGATCCTCGGCCTCGACCCCAACGCTCCCGATGCTGCCGCCTTCCGCGCCCTCCAGGCCGAGAACCAGCGGATCAAGGAGGCCATCGAGCAGTCCTGGGACCGCGAGGGCTTCCCAACCTTCCTGCGCTACCTCCGCGAATATCTCGACAACCAGGCCGCCACCGCGCCGACCGGAAACGTCGTAGCGGGAGCCGGTCCCACCCTCGTCCCGGCCGGCGAAGTCAAGTCGTCGAGCTGGGCTCAGAGCCCCATGCCGGCGGCGAGCTGCTCCGCGGCCGGTCGGTGGTGCGATCGGCCGTCGCGGTAGCTCGACGCCGAAGGCCGTCCCGTGCGACGGCTCGGTCTCGACCTCGACCGAGCCGCCGTGCAGCTCGACGAACGTCTTGACCAGGCAGAGCCCCAGGCCCATCCCCCGCTTGCAGAACTGGAACTCGCCCGAGGAGTGATGCATCGTGTCGTAGCCGGTGAAGAACGGCTCGAACAGGTGCCGGCGCTCCTCCGGGACCGATGCCGACGCCCGTGTCCTCGATCCGGAAGCGGACCCGGTCGGGCCCGGCCGGACCGGCCGTGACCCGGATCGTGCCGCCGTCGGGGGTGAACTTGATCGCGTTGACCAGCAGGTTCGTCAGGATGTCGCCGACCTTGGCCGGATCGACCTCGGCCGTCGCCCAGTCCGGGCTCGATCCGCAGCTCGACCTCCTGGTGGCGGGCCTCCAGGAACGGCTGGAGGTCTTCGACGACCCGTCGGACGAGGGGCTCCAGCTCGAGTCGTCTCGCAGCGTCCAGCGTGTCGTCGAAGCGGTCGGCCCGGAGGAGCTTGAGCATCCGCTCGACGGTCGCGGCCAGGCGTCGGCCGGCCTTCTGGATCCGCTCGACCCAGGAACGCTCGTTGGGCGTGGCCCGCGTCCGCCTGGGTCAGCTTCCAGAGGTCGGCCATGCCCAGGACGACGGCCACCGGGGTGTTCAGCTCGTGGCTGGCGACCTCGATGAACGCCTTCTTGATCTGGTTCGCCTCGGTCAGCCGGGCGTTGGACTCCTTCAGCTCGGCCACCAGACCGCCGCCGCTCGACGATCAGGTCGTGCTGCTCGACCGCCTGGCGGACGATGGCCACCATCTCGTCCGGGTCCCAGGGCTTGGTGATGTAGCGGAAGACGTTGCCCTCGTTGATCGCGTCGATGACGGCGCGGATGTCGGCGTAGCCGGTGAACAGCAGCCGGGTGGCGTCGGGCCGGAGCTTGCTTGGCGCGGCGGAGGAACTCGACGCCGGTCATCTCCGGCATCCGCTGGTCGGACATGATCACCGGCGGATCGACCGTCGTCGAGGGCTTCCAGCGCGTCGGTCCCGCGCTCGAAGGTCAGGACGCGGTAATCGAGGCGGAAGAGGTCGTGGAGCGAGCGGAGCACCTCGGGCTCGTCATCGACGACCAGCAGCGTCGGGCGTGAGGGGGCGTTCATCGGACGGAGGAGCCTCGCAGCGTCGATGCCGGTGTCTCGACGGCGGCCTGGGATTCCGGTTGGGACATCGGACTCGGAATGCGGCTCGATCCTCGACCCGATCGCGACGGCCCGAAGCCGGACGGCGGGAAGCGCTTGATGAGCGTCACCTCGTTGCCGCGGTCGTTGTAGCGGAGCTCATCGAGCATGCCGCGGGCGATCATCAGGCCGAAGCCGCCCTCGCGGAGGCCCAGATTCTCGCGGATGTCCAGGTGGGCGATCGGGTCGTCGGGCGAGGCGGCGTGGGGCACGTCGGCCGGATCGAAGCCGGGCCCCTGGTCGCGGACGACGATCTCGACGCGGTCGCTGAAGACGCGGTAGGTGATCGTCACCAGCTGGTCGGCACGGTGGCGGTTGCCCCACTCGATGGCGTTGAGGCCCATCTCCATGAAGGCCTGACGCAGGTGCATGAGCTGCTCGTTGGTCAACGGGGTGCGGCGGCAGAGCTCGGTGAGGAACTCGTTGACGTCGCAGAGGAACTCGGCCTCGCTGTTCAGCTCGACCTGGATCTCGCCCTGGATCTGGGCCTGCTCCAGGCCGGCTCGCCAGGCGAGGGCGGCCTCGATCGCCGCGCGTAGCTCGGCCGGGGTGAACGGCTTGGCCAGGTAGGCGTTCGCCCCCACCCGGAAGCCGCGGCGGCGCTCGGTCGAGCTTTCCAGGTCGGTCATCAGGACGATCGGCGTGACCAGGGTCCGCTCCTCGCTGCGGAGGCGTCGGCAAAGCTCGAAGCCGTCGGAGTCGGGCAGGACAAGGTCCAGCAGCACGACGTCGGGCCGAAGCAGCCGGGCCAGGGTCAGGGCTGACTCGGCCGAGCGGGCCACGGCGGGCGGAAGCCGCGGCGGCGGACCAGATCGGCGGTCCGCTCCGCCTGGATGGGTCGTCCTCGACGATCAGGGCCAGACTCATCAGTGCCTCCCCACGACTCTCTCCCAACGCCCGACGCCACCGTTCTCCCCGCCCCGCGGCGGGCCTTTCGGCCGGTCAGGCGTGAAGCTCGACGACATCCGCATCGTGCAGCTCGTGATCCCTCTTGACCGTCTGTCCCTCGAAGACCCCCGTTCCCCAGACCTTCGCGAATTTCAAGGTCTGCTCGAAGTCGCGATGCACCTCGCGGGCCAGATCGAGCACCGTGCTGCCGATCGGTACCGTGTAGGGATTCGACCGATCGACCGGCTTGCCCGGCGACTTGGTGTAAATCCTTATGACCCCTAAGAGATCGTACGCTACGCTCCGCAGCTCGTCCAGGCCCACCCCCGCCGTTGCCGAGGTCGCCACGAGCGGTCGGAAACCGAGGACTGAACCACTCGCTGACGATCTCCCATCGGTCGCCAGCACCCGGGGCGTCGAGCTTGTTGGCGACCAGGACCGTCTTGAGATGGATGACGGATTCGTCCTCCACGTCGAACGGGAGCTCGCCGACCAGCTCTGTGTGGACCTCGGCCAGCCGGGCGAGCGCTGCCTCGGCGGCCTCAGGGCCGTCGTCGTCGGCCAGGTCGACCACCAGCAGGGCGGCATCGGCCGCGCGGACGACGTTGGGCACCCAGGTCTCCAGGAACTCCGGCGTGATCGGAGGCAGGTCCACGAGCTGAACCTTCACATCCTCCCAGGCCATCATCCCCGGCTGCGGAGCCCGGGTGGTGAACGGATACGCCGCGACCTCGGGCCTGGCGTTGGTCAGGGCGGCGAGCAAGGCGCTCTTGCCCGCGTTGGCGGCGCCGACGCAGGACGATCTGCCCCGCTCCTTCGCGGGATACCTTGTGGCTGACGCCGCTCTTCTTCCCCGATGCTTTGGCCCCTTCGACCTCGTCCCGGGTGCGGCTGATCTTCTGCTTCAGGTCGGCCTGGAGCTTCTCGGTCCCCTTGTGCTTGGGGATCAGCCGGAACATCTCGCGGAGCTTCTCGAGGCGCTCGGCGGGGGTGGCCGCCCGGCGGTACTCGTCCTCGGCCTTGGCGTACTGGGGGGTCAGGTTGGCCGGCATCGGGACCGTCTCCGGGCCGGGAGCGGGCGTCGATACTTCGGTCGCACGCTAGCGGGGCGACGTGCCTAGATCAAGCCCCCACAGCGATCCCGGAGACGACGGGCCGGTTGTGCGAAGCCATCGTGGGTGATGGATGGATCGCAACCGCCGACCGCGTGTGTGTTGCCCGACGATCAAGGTTGTTTCGCCGCTGCCTTGGCCTCGTCCTGGTCCTTGGCGGGTTCGACCAGCGACTTGCCATCCAGCAACGCCGCGATGTCGCCTTCGAGTTCCTCGCCGATGCCCGGCTTGTAGCCAACATGCACGGCCTGGACGACGCCTTGCGCATCGAGAAGGACCAGCGTGGGAATCCCCTGGACGCCGAAGGCATTGCCGGCGAAGCCATCCAGGTCGAGGGCCACGCGGCCGACGACGCCTTTCAGCAGCCCGGCGACGTCGAGTTCCTTGAGGGTTTTTTCCACGAGACCGCGGACCTCGGCCTGGTCGTTGCCCTGGTCCTCGCTGACGGCGATCACGGCGACCTTACCAGCGGCGCGACCCTTGGCGAGACGCGCGGCGAGGTCGCGGATCTCAGGCAGCTCCTCGCGGCACGGGGGGCACCAGGTCGCCCAGAAGTCGAGCAGGACGACCTGACCCTTCAGGTCGGCCTTGACGACGTTCTTCAAGGCGTCGCCCTCGATCACGTCGAAGCGGAAGTCGGGAGCGGACTGACCGAGAAGCGGGTTCTTCTTGACCCCGCCACCCGCCGCCGGCTCCGCGGCCTGGACCTGGTCGAAGCCCTCGGGCGGGTTGAAGGTAAATGCCTCCGGCTTCGGCGCCTCGGTCTCGATCGGGCCGCTGGACCAGGAAATCTTCAGGTCCGAGAGGGTCGTTTTCGGGGGCGCCTTCGCCTGGAGCTGGTCGGCCGCCACGATCAGCTCGATCCGGCGAAGCAGGCGCGTTTGCGGGTCGATGAGCAAGCGGAGGCCGGGTCCTTGCTCCTGTTCGATCACGACCGACTTGAGCGTTTGTCCGTCGATTTTCTGGTCGGCCTCCAGCGAGACGGTCCGCGCCCCTTCCACCAGCCGCTGGACCGGTTGATCATCAACGAGGAAACCAAGCACGACCAAGGCGGGAACCTGCACCGGGCTGCCGGCGAGCATGGCGCCGAGCGGGCCGGTGAGGATCGTCGCGAGGGTGATCTTCGCGGGGGCCTCCTGCTTCATGTACTTCTTGACCGACGCCTTGGCGGTGACCAGCGTCGCGCCGTCGCTGGCGACCCGGACGCCATCGCTCTGCATGGCTAGCTTGTTCGGGCGTTCGAAGGCGAGGCTGAGATCCGTCTTCTGCTCCTGGACCTCGCCGTTGACCTTCAGCGAGAAGACGAACGATCCTTGATCGACGTAGGCGTTGAGCCCCTGGTAAACCTGGGCGACCTCATCGAGCAGACGGCCGGCGGCGGGATCGATGACGGCCTTGGAGGTGACCGGCTCCTGAGCTCGCGAGCGGAAGGCCCAGAGGCCCACCCCGGTCCCGATCAGGCCGACGCAGGCCGCGATGTAGAGACCGCGAAGCGGCAGTCGGTTCAGCACGTTCGGAGATCCTTTGCAAAGCGGTGGAGGGGTCGTGCCCGACAGACCGGGCCATTATCTAACATCTTTGGGAGTCGGAGCACGCGGGTCAATCCGTCTTCCGCTCGGTGCCGTTGCCGATCGTACCGGGAAGGAGGTGGCCGAGCTTGTCGCGTTTGGCCTCCAGGTAGCGGCGTCGGTCTTCCACCGCCGGGGCGATGATCGGGAACTTGCTCGACGACCTGAAGGTCGTAGCCGTCATAGACGAAGGCGTCGGTCTTCTTCGGGTTATTGGTCATCAGGCGAACGTGGGTGAGGCCCAGATCTTTGAGGATCTGGAGCCCGACGCCGTAGTCGCGCAGGTCGGCGCGGTAGCCGAGAGCCCGGTTGGCCTCGACGGTGTCGAGCCCCTGGTCTTGCAGGTGGTAGGCCCGGATCTTCTCAATCAGTCCGATGCCGCGACCTTCCTGTGGCAGATAGATCAAGGCGCCGACACCCTCCCGGCTGATCATCTGCAGGGCGAGGTGTAGCTGGTCGCCGCAGTCGCATCGGAGCGATTCGAGCAGGTCGCCGGTGAAGCAGGAGGAGTGGATGCGGATCAAGGGCGCCGGCACCGAGGCCAGATCACCCATCAGATAAACGACCGGGTTGTTTCCCGGCTCGTAATCGACGTTGTAGCCGATCACGCGGCCCCGACCGTACTTTGTGGGCAAGTCGGCCTCGGCGGCGCGGTGGACGAGGCGCTCGCGGCGTCGGCGGAACTTGATGAGTGTCTCAATCGAGATGATGGGCAAGCCAAACTGATTCGCGATCTGGTGCAATCGCTCGCGGCTGGCGCGGCCGGTGCCGTCAAGGATCTCGCACAGGATGCCAGCCGGCATGAGGCCGGCAAGCTGGCAGAGATCGACGGTGGCCTCCGTGTGCCCGGCGCGCCGAAGCACACCGCCTTCCTTGGCGACGAGGGCGCAGAGGTGGCCTGGGCGGGCGAAGTCTTCAGGTCGCGAGTCGGGGTCGATGATCGCACGAACGGTCGTCGCCCGTTCCTCGGCCGTGATCCCGGTCCGGCAGCTCACGTGATCGACGGGCACGGTGAACGGCGTCCGGTGCGGCGCCGTGTTCTCCTCGACCATCAGCCGGAGCTCGAGCCGACGAGCCAGGTCGGGCATGATGGGCATGCAGACCTGGCCTCGGCCCTGAGTGATCATGAACTCGATGATCTCGGGCGTGACCTTCTCAGCCGCGGCGATGAAGTCGCCCTCGTTCTCGCGATCCTCGTCATCGACGACGATCACCACGCGACCTGCCGCCAGCGCCTCGACCGCGTCTTCCACCTTCGAGAACTCGTACGACATCACAACGTCCCTACAGCCATCCCGCCCCGCGTCCGGTGTTTCGGTTCCAGGAGCGTCCGAACGGGTCTTTCTCCATTGTAGGCAGACAACCGCCGAATGTCGTGTCTTCGTGTCTGAGTCCGAAAAAGTTCGGATTTTCCCCTTGCACTTTGTGGATGTCGCGCGGCAAACTCCAGGGCACGACAAACGTCGGACTTCAAGAACCGCCGATCCCGGACGAAGAGCACCCAGGAACGCGGCCCTGCAACCCGGGAGGATCTCTCGTGCTGCCCCTCGCTTTGGTGTGGCTGGCGCTTTCGGTCGGCCGGGATGCCAACAATCCGCCCAGGCTGGAGGTTGAGCCGGCCGCGATCCGCCTTGTCGGGTCGGACGCCTCGGCCCAGATTCTCGTGAGCGATCGGGTCGGGGGCCAGCGGACGGTAGATCGGACACGGTCGGTCGCGTACGAGGTGCGCGACCCGTCAGTGGCGGTGGTGGATGCGGAGGGGCGCGTTCGACCGCTGGGAGACGGGAGCACGGCGGTCATCGTCCGCAACGGGTCGGAGGCGGCGACGATCCGGGTCGAGGTGGTGGACTTCGCGAACACAAGGCCGGTCGGCTTCGCGACGCAGGTCGTCCCGATCCTTAGCAAGCACGGCTGCAATGCGGGTGGTTGTCACGGCAAGGCGACGGGCCAGAACGGCTTCCGCCTGAGCCTCCTCGGGTTCGACCCGCAGTTTGATTACGAGGCACTTGTCCTGGAATCGCGGGGACGCCGGATCTTCCCCGCCGCGCCGGAGCGGAGTCTTTTCCTCCGCAAGCCGACGGCCGCGATCCCGCACGGCGGCGGTCGGAAGTTCGCGGTCGGCTCGCCGGAATACAATACGATCAACCGATGGATCAAGTCGGGCTTGCCGTTCGAGGTGAAGGACGAGCCCACGCTGACCAGGCCGTCGAGGTCGCTCCGTCGCAGCGGGTGCATGGGGCCGGATGCGTCTCAGCAACTCCGGGTCACGGCATGCTACAGCGATGGGTCGGCCGTTGATGTGACCGCCCTGGCCCAGTATCAGAGCAATGCGGCGGACCTGGCAACGGTCGATGGACGGGGCCTAATCACGTCGCTTGACGGTGTCGGCGAGGCGGCGATCATGGTCCGCTTCGGGGGCCTGGTGACGGTGGCGCGGGCGACCATCCCGAGAGGCGGTGAGATGGTCGCGTGGGAGGCGCCGGCGTCGGAGCCAACCGGATCGACGGTTCGTTTTTACGCCAAGCTCCACGCGTTAAACCTGCCGCCGAGCGATCCTTGTACCGACGCCGAGTTCGCCCGTCGCTCGTCGCTCGACATCGCCGGCATTCTGCCCGACGCCCGCCGAGGTTGCCGCCTTCGAGGCCGATCCCGACCCGGAGAGGCGGGCGAGGTGGGTCGATCGACTTTTGAGCCGGCCGGAGTATGCCGACTACTTCGCGATGAAGTGGTCGGCCATCCTCCGCAACCAGCGGGGGGTCTTCGGCAACTCCACCCAGCCGACCACCTTCGCCTTCCACGCCTGGGTCCGCCAGATGCTCGCGGAGAACCGGCCTTACGACGAGTTCGCCGCCGCGTTGATCGCGGCCAAGGGCGACCCGGCGGTCAACCCGGCCGTCGCCTGGTATCGGCCGCGTGACTTCAACGCGCAGCAGTCCGACGAGGCGCTCGCCGAGGACACTGCGCAGCTCTTCCTCGGCATGCGGATTCAGTGCGCCAAGTGCCATCATCACCCGTTCGAGAAGTGGAGCCAGGACGACTACTACGGCTTCGCCTCCTTCTTCTCCCGGATCGGCCGCAAGACCGCCGACGACCCGTTCACCCCGCGCGTCTTCGTGCTCGCCAGCGGCCAGTGCCAAGCATCCGAGGACCGGCACCGAGTACCCACCCAAGGCCCTCGACGGTCCGACCTTCGCCGAACTCGGACCCCGCGACGACCCCCGCGACGCCCTCGCCGACTGGCTCCGTCGGGACGACAACCCGTTCTTCGCCCGCGCCCTCGTCAATCGCTACTGGAAGCACTTCTTCGGCCGCGGCCTCGTCGAGCCGGAGGACGACATGCGGGTCTCGAACCCGCCCACCAACCCGGAACTGCTCGACGCCCTCTCCGACGAGTTCGTCCGTAGCGGGTATGACCTCAAGCACCTCGTCCGCCTGATCGCCACGAGCCAGGCGTACGGCCGATCGAGCCAGCCGAACGCCTTCAACGCCAACGACCGCCAGAACTACGCCCGCTTCTACCCCCGCCGCCTGCCGGCCGAGGTCTTGCTCGATGCCATCGACAGCGTGACCGGCGCCGACGAGAAGTTCAACGGCCTGCCCGACAGCCTCCGCGCCGTGCAACTGCCGGACGAGGGGTTCGGTTCGTACTTCCTCGAAGTCTTCGGCCGACCGAAGCGCGAGAGCGTCTGCGAGTGCGAGCGCACGGCCGAGCCGAGCCTTTCGCAACGGCTCCACCTGCTCAACTCCGGCGAGATCGAAACCAAGATCAGCGGTGGTACCCGCGCCGCCTCACTCGCCGACGCGAAGAACGATCCCCGGCCGGACGACGCCAAGATCACCGAACTTTACCGCCTCGCCTTCGGCCGGTCGCCAACCGACGACGAACGCGCCGTCTGTCTCGCTCACCTGGCCCGGGCCCGCGACCGCGGCCAACTGCGACAGGGGTATGAAGACCTGATCTGGACCCTGATCAATACTCAGGAATTCCTATTCAACCGGTGATCTGAGAATACCGCGTGTTGGAGGAAAGGGCGCATCCATGTTCGACGTGATTGGCGGTCGAAGCGGCGGCCGGCAGTGCAACGGCGTCAACCGCCGCGGGTTTCTCCGGGTCGGGCGTCTGGGGCTGGCCGGGCTCACGATGGCTGACGTCCTCCGGCTCCGCGCGAAGGCAGCCGCGCAGGGCGGGTCCTCCCGCGACACGGCCGTCATCCAGATCTACCTCCAGGGTGGTCCCACCCACATCGACACGTACGACCCCAAGCCCGACGCCCCCCGCGAGATTCGCGGCGAGTTTGCCCCGATCGCCACGAAAGTGCCTGGTGTGCAGCTCTGTGAGTTGCTCCCGAAGCATGCGCAGTTGCTGGACAAAATGACCTTGATCCGCAGCCTGCACCACGACACGCCCGATCACGGCCTGGGCACACACTGGATCATGACGGGCTTCCAGCCGAACACGAGCTTCCTCCGCACGAACGACCGCCCGAGCGTCGGCTCGATCGTGGCGAAGCTCCGCGGCTCGAACGCGCCGGGATTGCCGCCCTACGTCGGCCTGCCCCGGCCGCCGCAGTTTGGCCAGGCCGCGTACCTCGGGGCGGGGTACAACCCGTTCACCGTCAACGGCGACCCGTCCGGAAACGTCCGCGTCCGCAACCTCGAACCGCCCGGCAGTCTCACGCTCGATCGCCTCGAAGACCGCCACTCCCTGCTCGACCACCTCGACCGCCTCGACCGCGCCCGCGACGCATCGGGCCTGATGGACGGGATCGACCACTTTACCGCCCAGGCTTACGCGATGGTTACTGGCCCCTCGGCTCGCCGGGCTTTCGACCTCGATCTCGAAGACCCCCGCTGGCGCGATCGCTACGGCCGCACGCCCCTCGGCCAGAGCTGCCTGCTCGCCCGACGGCTGGTCGAAGCCGGCGTGACCTTCGTCACCATCACCGACTTCGACAACTGGGACCACCACGGCGGCATCTTCCCCGCCTGCCGACGCCAGTTGCCCAGGCTCGACGAGGCGGTTTCCGCCCTTGTGGATGACCTGCACCAGCGCGGCCTGGCGGATCGGGTGCTCGTGCTCGTCTGGGGCGAGTTCGGCCGCACGCCGCGGATCACGAACAACGGCCGCGACCACTGGCCGGGCGCCATGTCGGCCCTCGTGGCGGGAGGCGGCTTGAAGATGGGCCAGGTGATCGGGGCCACCACCCGCAAGGGGGAGTCGCCCATCGAGCGGCCGGTCCGCCCGGAAGACCTGCTCCAGACCGTCTATCATGTCCTCGGGATCGACCCGCTCCACGATTTCCCCAACGAGTCCGGCCGTCCGATGCCGGTGCTGAACCGGGGGAGTGCGATCGGGGAGTTGATCGGGTGACACGAACGGGCGGAGAGTTGCGACCATGCCGATCATCGAAGAGGAGGTGCGGCCAGGGAGGGCCGTACTGGCTCGCCAGGTGGACGGATTCGCTATGGCGCTCGGCGTCGCCTGCTTCTTCGCCGCGTCGGGGATCTTAATCCTGATCCCCTCCGGGATTTACCTGGACTTGATCGAGGAACGCGTCAGGTCCCAGACGCGGATTTATCGGCTCACCGGCTTCGATCAAGCAATGTATCGGCTCTTGGTCGTCGGCGTGGCCGCCATCACCGGGGCCATCGGGCTCGCGCTCGCCCGTCGAGGCGGACGACCGAGGAAGCGGGCCTCGCTCGCGGCTTCCGCCGCGCGGTTCTCAGCGTGGGGGCTGGCGACCGACGGCCTCATCCTCGCGGTGAACCTGGCGGCGCTCGGCTATCACTGGCTGATGTGGGGATAGAGCCGGATCGGGATTTGGGTTTGTTGGTGATCTCTTTACGGAATCCTCCGCAATGATCCCAGTCGTGCAGCTTGCCACCCCACTGGTCCTGCTCTTGATCCTGAACGACCCGATCCCGGTTTCGGTGCCGTCCCGTTCGGAGCCCGTGAGCTACAGCGATGAGGTTGCCGACATCCTCGCCGCGAAGTGCGTCGGGTGTCACAACGCGGGCTTCGCGGAGAGCAAGATGGTGATGGAGGATGTCGCGGGGATGCTCAAGGGGGGCAAGCGCGGGCCGGCGATCGTGCCGGGTCGGGCGGAGGAAAGCCGCTTGTTCCGGCTCGCCTCGCATCGCGAACTGCCGCACATGCCACCGGCCGACAAGCCGGGCACGATCCCGCTCACACCCGGCGAACTCGGCCTCCTGAAACTCTGGATCGACGCCGGCGCCAAGGATGACTCGGGAGATTCCACCGACGCAAATCATCCCATCGAGTTGGGCTCGCTGCCGCCCGGAATCCACCCGATCGTCGCCGTCGATCTGACCACCGATGGCCGTCGCGTTGCCGCCGGTCGAGCGAACCGGGTGCAGGTGTACGACACCGACAGCGGCTTGGAGATCGTTTCGCTCACTGGTCATCGAGATATCATTCAGTCATTGTGCCTTAGTGCCGACGGCTCGAAACTCGCCGCCGGGTCGTATCAGATTGTCACGCTCTGGAACTGCCCGACCGGCGGTCTCTCGCGGACGCTCGCCGGTCACAGTGACGTTGTTGCCGGAGTTGCGGTGGCCGGAGGTGGGAACACCATCGTGTCGGTCGGGGTCGACCGAACGCTCCGTGTCTGGGACGCGGAGGGAAAAGAGACACGCAAGATCGCCCTTCCCGCTCCTGGACTCTCCGTCGCGACCTCGCCTGAGGGTCGACGCGTCGCTGTGGGTTGCCGTGACGGTTCGGTCCGCGTCTTCGAACTTGCCGACGGCCGGCTCGCCTCCGATTGGAAGCTTCAGGGATTGCCTGTCTATGGATTGGCGTTCGTCGGCAACGAGCGGATTGCCGCCGCGTTTGAGGGCGGCCTGGTCCCGATCTTCGCCTTGCCGGAAACGCCCGATGCGATACCTGCGCAGCCCGTATTTCTCCGCGGCCATGAGGGAAACGTCCACGCCGTCGCCGCCACCCCCGACGGCCGCTTCGTTGTCACCGGTGGTGAGGACCGAACGGCCCGCGTCTGGAAAGCCGACGACGGCCGGCTGCGTGAAGACCCTCGATGGTCACGAGGGAGCCGTGCTCGCGGTGGCGTTCGGTCCGCGGGGGGAGTTCGTGCTAACCGGCTCGGCTGACAGGATGGCCCGGATCTTCGACAGAGAGTCCGGTGCGTTGCAACAAACGCTCGCTACCCACCACGGCCCTGTTCATGGCGTGGCCGTCTCGCCGGACGGCCGCCGCGTCGTCACTGCGGGCGACGAGGGTGGCCTCATGGTGTGGGAGGCGGACTCTGGTCACAAGGTCATCGCCTTTGGTCACGTCGGAGAGCAACCCGTTGCGAAGCCGCAACCCCTCCGCGCCGTGTCCTTCCTCGACGAAGGCACTTTCGTCTCCGCATCCGACGATCACACGCTCAAAACGTGGACCTTCGAGGGCTCCTGGTCCCTTTGGAAGACCCTCGGCCCGCATGCCGACCGCGTGCTCGCCCTCGACTTCAATCCCGACGGCACCCTTCTCGCCGCCGGCGCTGGAGAGCCAACGCGGTCCGGCGAGGTGACAGTCTGGGAGACCGGGAAGGGTTTGCTTGTCCACCGACTCGATCACCTTCACTCCGACGCCGTCTTCGGCCTGCGCTTCAGTCCTGACGGCCAGCGGCTCGCGACCGCGTCGGCCGATCGGTTCCTCAAGGTCGTCGATGTCACCGACGGCAAGGAACTCCGCTCGTTCGAGGGCCATAATCACCATGTTCTTGTCCGTTGACTGGAACGCGGACGGTACCCAGCTCGTTTCAGGCGGGGCGGACGGTGTCTTGAAATTCTGGGACTATGCGGCCGGCGAGCCGATCCGGACCTCTCGCACGCTGGGCAAGCAGGTTACGTCGGTCCGCTGGTCCCGGGAGGGCCGCAACCCGCTCGTCGCCGGCGCCTCGGGCGATAAGAGCGTTTATTTCTTCAATCCTAGCAACGGCCAGTCTGTCCGCAACTTCGACGGCCCGAGCGACTACGTCTTCGGCGTCGCCGTCACGCCTGACCGCTCCCGCGTCGCCGCGGGTGGGGTTGACGGTGTCCTCTTCCTCTGGAACGGTGAAAACGGCGAGGTCCTCCGCAGGTTCGAGCCCTGAGCGTCCGACGACGGGGCTCACGAGGTCGCGGACTTTTTGCTTGCCGGGTCAAATGGCAAGACAGTATAGTCTGCCAGTCGCTCGGGGGCGTGCTGGTGTCCACGGCGCGTTCCGGGCGAGGAGGCGTAGCCATGCGAATACTGATCGTGGCAGCCTGGCTGCTGGGATTCATCAGCCCGGCGATTGCCTTTCCCGACGACGAGCGTGCAGTCAAGGTTGTGCCGGCCGCCGAGGCGAAGGGGCATGTGGGTGAGCGCTGTACGATCGAGATGACCGTGCGTGCGAGCAAGAACTCGGTTCGCCACAAGGAATTCTACCTCGATTCCGAGTCCGATTTCCGTGACCCGAAGAACTTCGCTGTCGTCATCGAGTACAGGTATGCCGAATCTTTCAAGTGTGCCGGCATCGACGATCCGGCCACCCACTTCAAGGGAAAGACCATCCGCGCGACCGGTCTGGTTATTCGCGAGGAGGACCAGACGCGCATTCGGGTCGAGGACCCGGAGCAGATCCAGGTGGTCAAGGGCCGTCTCTGAGCGACAGGGCTGGGCCGGGTCCCAAATGCCCTTTGGGGGCGAAGAATTCGCCGGGCGCTCATCGAGAGGAGAACCGTCGTCCGATGTTCCGACGCCGTGGTTTCACCTTGATTGAACTGCTAGTGGTCATTGCGATCATCGGCGTCTTGATCGCGTTACTGCTGCCGGCGGTGCAGGCAGCCCGCGAGGCGGCCAGGCGGGTGCATTGCGTCAACAACCTCAAGCAGATCGGCCTGGCCTTGCACAACTATCACCAGGCTCTGAACGTCTTCCCGCCCGGGCATTTCAACACCCACATTGCGGGGCGAGGGAACTGCTGGGGGCTCTACTCGCAGCTCTTGCCGCAGATGGAGCAGCAAGCCCTCTTCAACGGGTTCAACTTCAGCGTCCAACCCGACACCGACCCCACAACGACCCCGGCCGCGGCCAACATCACCGGTTACCAGACGTTCCTCAATACCCTAATCTGCCCGTCCGACTCGGCGCCGGTATTGATCCCAGTCGGCAACAGCGCTTATGCAACGCACAATTATAATATGAGCGTTGGCTCGGGCTACTCGGTCGTACAATATCCGGTGGCGCCGCTGGCGGGCATCCCGAACGGGGTCTTCTTCGAGAATTCGGCCGTCTCGGCGGCGGGTATCACTGACGGCCTTTCCGGAACGGTCGTCATCAGTGAGACGATCCGCTCGACCCTGGGAGCCACGTTCGCAACGGCCCCGCTCGACGTCTTCGTGATCACGGGCAACAACAGCACATCCGGCCCACCGATCATCTCCGACGCGGATTACGTGTCGAAATGCGTGACCACAACGCCCCCGGGTTTCCAGGCGACGAGGGGCGTCCGCTGGCACTACGGATGCCCGGACATAGCATGTATAATCATCGTCGGTCGCCCAACGACAAACGATACGACTGCCGAGGCGGCCTGCCGCACAGCAACCGCTCCGACCCACTCTGGAACTGGCTCTCACTGAACATCACGGCGCGAAGCCAGCATCCGGGCGGTGTCAACGCCCTGTTCGGTGACGGTCACGTCCAGTTCGTCAAGCAGACGGTGGCCCTGGGTGTCTGGCAAGCCCTTGGCAGCCGCAACGGCAGCGAGGTGATCTCGGCCGACGCCTATTGATGTCATGTTCCGATCTCGTCTGACGACGACACGAATGCCCTCGGCTGCCATCGTTCATGCCCTCCGAAGTCGATCTCGCCCCGTTCTGGCTCTCGCTGCAGGTGGCCGGCCTAGCGACGCTGGCGATCGTGGCCGTCGGCTTGCCGGTGGCCTATCTCCTGGCGAGGACAAGCTTTCCAGGCCGGGGATTGCTTGCGGGGTTACTGGTGCTGCCCCTCGTGCTTCCGCCGACGGTTCTGGGATACTACTTGCTGCAGGTTTTTGGGCGGCGGGCTCCGATCGGTCTGTGGCTTGAAGAGACGCTGGGAGTCACGATCGTCTTCCACTGGTCGGGTGCCGTGCTGGCGTCGGCTGTGGCGGGGTTTCCGCTGTTCTTGTTACCGTCGCGGTCAGCGTTCGAGGGGGTTGATCCGGCCCTGGAGGATGTGGCGCGATTGCTGGGGCGAAACGAGGCGTCGGTCTTCCTCGCCATCACGCTGCCGCTGGCCTGGCGAGGCCTGGCGGCGGGGGCAGTCCTGGCGTTTGTCCGGGCGCTGGGTGATTTCGGGGCGACGTTGATGCTCGCGGGCGATATCCCCGGCCTGACTCGCACAGCCTCGCTGGCGATCTACGATGCCGTCCAGCGCAACGACCCGGCAACGGCCGGCCGACTCACTCTGCTGGTCTCCGTCGTTTCGATCCTGGCCCTCTGGGGCATGCAGCGAAGCCTGCCCCGCCGTGGTCTTGGGGCGTGAAAGGGCCGGCAATGCTGGAGGTCCGCCTGGAACATCGCGTCCACCCTGGCCTGCGGCTAGATCTAGTTTTTTCGCTGGGCGACATGTGCGGCGTCGTTTTCGGTCCCTCGGGTACTGGCAAAACCAGCCTGCTCCGTCTCATCGCCGGACTCGCCCGGCCCGATGCCGGCTCGGTCCGCCTCGGCGGTGCCACTCTCTTCGACACAGGGCGTCGGATCGATGTTCCCTTACGCTCACGACGGATCGGGATGATCTTTCAGGAGGACCTACTGTTCCCCCATCTTGACGTGGCGTCGAATATCCGATTCGGCCTGAAAGGCCAGCCGTCTCAGAAAATCGCGGCCCGGCTGGAGGAGGTGTCAGCACTCTGCGGCGTGGGCCGGCTTCTCGACCGTTCGCCCGCGACCCTCTCTGGCGGCGAGCGACAGCGGGTCGGCCTGGCACGTGCCCTGGCGCCCCGACCGCGACTCCTGCTCTGCGACGAGCCCGTTTCCGCCCTCGACCTGGAAAACCGGTACACCTTGATTGAACAGCTTCGGGCCGTGCAGCAGTTCGAGGCGATCCCGATCCTTTACGTCACTCACAGCCCGGCTGAGGCGATCGCGCTCGGCAACCGACTCTTTCTGCTCCGCGAAGGCCGCCTGGTGGCCGAAGGTTCCCCGCTCGACGTGCTCGCTGCACACGGCCAGGGGCCTTCACTTCGACGGGAAGGCATCCGGAACGTCGTGAGGGGTCTCGTGGCGTCGCATGCGCCCGACAAGGTCGCCACGCACCTGATCCTCGATGGCGGCCCGGAATTGGTCATCCCGCACTGTGAGCGGCCAATTGGCGAGGCGGTCGCGGTTGGCGTCCGCTCCGATGACCTGCTGCTCGCCGGTGGTCCGCTGGCCGGCGTGAGCGCCCGCAACGTGATCGCGGGGACGGTCGAGCGCGGTGGTGTCGCATGGCTCCGAGGCGGAGGTGGTGGTCCGGACAGGGGCAGTCGTCTGGGTCGCGAGCGTCGTCGGCTCGTCGGTGTCGAGCCTCGGTCTGGGGCCGGGCCGGGAGGTTTGGCTGGTCATCAAGGCACGGAGTGTCCACGTTCTCGGTGAAAGTGATGGGTAGCCCCCTACCGATCGCGGTCATCGTGGCTATCATGGAGGGTCAGAGTCGGGCCCGGAACATTCGCCACGATAAGCCAACGGGTATCAGAGTCATGGACCCCCGGATCGCGGCCACTGTTGAATATACGCCCGGGGATACCGCCTTTTCGGCGTCCTCTTCCGCGAACGACCCTCCCTCTGCGACGCACCGGGTCGAGCTGGTGACGGGCAGCGGCCCAACCCTTTCGACGGAGACCCGGGAACTACTCCGACAGCGTTTGCGGTCAGCCACCGGATTCATGGCCGCCACGTCGTTGCTGTTCCTCATCCGCAACCTGTCGATGGGCTCCGAGCTGACTCGCTGGGTGCAGTTGCCGGTCTTCCTGTTCCTCCTCGTCGTCCTCCTGCTGCTCTCGCCGCGGTGGTTTCCAAGCATGAAAGGGCTACGACTCCTGGAACTGGCGGTCTTCGCAGTGGTTGTAGTGTCGATCTTGGTCCGTCAATACCACCTGGAACTTGTCCGCTCGAGCCGGAGCGACCCGGTTCCACTCTTAATCTCAATCAAGGATGGAATCACGTCGATCTTCGCGGTGATGATGATATATGGGATGTTCATTCCGAACACCTGGCGTCGTGCGGCGGCGGTCGTGATCCCGATCGCCCTCTCACCGGTGGTGGTGCCGACGATGCTGGCCATGCTCCACCCCGAGTTCGCCGCGCACGCGCGGCGGATCGCCTCACCGGAGCTGATGACGAGCAACGCACTGACCCTGCTCGTCGGGGGCGCCCTGGCGATCTTCGGCACGCACACCATCAATGCCTTGCGGGTCGAGGCGTTCGCCGCTCGGCAGTTCGGTCAGTACCGACTCGGCCGTCGACTGGGGACGGGGGGCATGGGCGAGGTCTATCTCGCCGAACACCAACTCCTGAAGCGTCCCTGCGCCATCAAGCTGATCCACTCCGGTCGGACCGGCGACCGCCGCGCGATGGCCCGCTTCGAACGCGAGGTGCGCACGACCGCCCGCCTGAGCCACCCAAACACCATCGAGATCTACGACTACGGTCGTACAGGCGACGGCACATTTTATTATGTGATGGAATATCTCCGTGGCCTGAGTCTTGATGAGCTGGTGGTCCGTCACGGCCCGTTGCCGCCGGGCCGGGTGATTTACTTGCTGCGTCAGGCGTGTGCCGCGCTTGGTGAGGCCCACGCCGCTGGCGTGATCCATCGCGACATCAAGCCGGCGAATATCTTCGCCTCGCGGCGGGGAAACCTCTACGACTTCGTCAAGTTGCTCGACTTCGGCCTAGTCAAGACGCTCTCTGAGCCCAGCTCGGTACAGCTCAGCCAGGACCACACCGTCGCAGGATCGCCGTTGTTCATGGCTCCCGAGCAGGCCACTGGCGGTCGGGTGCCCGACGGCCGGACGGACCTCTATGCCCTTGGTGCGGTGGCGTATTATCTGCTCACTGGGCGGCCACCTTTCGAGGGCCAGACGGCCATGCAAGTGATGATCGCCCACGCCCGCGACCCGGTGACGCCGCCGTCGAGGCTCCGCCCCGGCCTCTCGGCCGATCTGGAGGCTATTGTCCTCCGCTGCCTTGCCAAGGACCCCGCCGGCCGCTTTCCCGACGCCGACGCCTTCGCCTGCGCCCTCGCCGCCTGCGCCGACGCTACCTCCTGGGATGCCGACCGCGCCCGCGACGTGGTGGCTCCACGCCGAGCTGTCACAGCCGGAGCCTGATCCGGCCCTCGCCTGATCATCGCATCGACTCGGCGGCGATGGACAAACGCGGTTGAGGCGACCCGGCCACTGATCGAGGTGCGCCGGCACGCGCTGGAGATATTCTTGCCCGATGAGTCGATTGCCCTGGAGGCCGACCCCGCGCGGATTGAGCAGGTCCTGGTCAACCTGCTGCATAACGCCGCCCGCTACACCGATCCCAGGGGCGAATCCCGGTGGAGGCACGCCGCGCTGGCGACCGGGTCGAGATCGCCGTGAGTGACACGGGCATTGGGATCGACCCGGAGATGCTCACGAGAATCATCGAGATGCTCACTCAGATCGACTCGGCTCTCGACCGCGTGACCGGCGGTATGGGGATCGGCCTCGCTCTCGTGCGGACGCTCGTCGAGTTGCATGGCGGTACGGTCGAGGCCCGCAGCGAGGGGCCGGGCCAGGGTAGCACGTTCGTCGTCCAGTTACCGGCCGCTGACTCGTCCAAGCTTCCGGTCTCCCGGCCGGTCAGGCCACCCGGCCAGTCCGCCGTGCACCGCAATCGCCGGGTTTTGCTCGTCGATGACAACGAGGACGCGGCCCATGCGCTCGCCCGGCTCCTGACGGCCTTCGGTCATGAGATCCGTATCTTCCACTCGGGCCAAGAGGCGATCACCGCGGCCCCCGAGTTCCGGCCCGAAGCCGTCCTGCTCGACATCGGCTTGCCCGACCTCAACGGCTACCAGTTCGCTCGTCGCCTCCGCGACAACCCCGACCTCGACCCCTTCCTCCTTGTCGCCGTCTCGGGCTATGGTCAGGAGCGCCAACCGCCGCCAGACCCGCGAGGCCGGCTTTGACGAACACCTGGTCAAGCCCGTCGATTACCAGGTGCTGCTCGATCTCCTCAGTCGGCTCGATCGAACATCCTCCAACCCTTCGTGATGTGACGGGACCGCCTGCGGCAGGTCGCGACGGATCGCGGCTAGACGGCGAGCCACGGCGAAGAGGCTCGTCCCTCGTCGCAACCGCCCCTGGAGCGCCGCCCGCTGTTCCCGGGCGAAGGCGAGCCGGAAGGCCCAGGGCAACGGCCAAGGCGGAAGTTCCAGGTACCGTCGATAGACCACGGCCGCCGTCTCGCCAACCCCACCGCGCGGTCGCCTTCGCTGGCAGGCCAGCAGCGGAACCATCCACGATCCCCACCAGAAAACCGATTCAACGTCCAGCCCCGACCCCGCGAAGGCGGCTCGCAAGCTGTCGGGCCGATACCGCCGCCGATGCCCCTGGATGGCATCGAACTCGGTGAATAGCTCGGGTAAGGCCGGCACGCTCACCACCACCAGACCACCCGGTCGTGCCAGCCTCGCCAGCCGACGAACCGCGCCGCGGTCGTCATCGAGGTGCTCGATCACGTCGAGCGCCAGCACGGCGTCGAATCTCCTCCGCCGCTCTGCATCGGGCCAGTCTCGGCTCAGATCGGCCTCGATCAAGGTCCGACCGGGCCGGTCGATTGCCTCCAGGGCGCGCCGCGAGACGTCGAGCCCGACGGCGCGATAGCCACCGGATTCCAGAGCATCGAGCGTCACACCCCAACCGCATCCGGCGTCGAGGATCCGCGACGGCGGCCGCACGCCGAGGCGATCGAGCAAGGCCAGCACGAGTGCCGTGCGGGCCACCCACCAGGGATGGTGGCGCACAGTGTCGGCCAGTTCGGCGAGGATCGCCTCGTCCATCGACCGGCCCGGCTTGCCGGACGTCCAGGAGGCAATCACGTTCGTACCGCCACCCGGCACAGGCCGCTGGCGGTTGGCCGAGGCATTTCGCTCGACTTCATGACAGAGATCTCGCCGTCTCCTGGCCGCTCGGGACTCCCTTCCCGGAGCGTCACCCAGAGCAGGGAAGCTACCATGATCGACTCCCGGCGGGAACCCCGATTTTCGACCCCAGGAGCCGGACCCGAATGTGCGGTTGACAGCGTCGTGCCTTTTTTCGATAGTGCCCGGCCGTCGAGCCGGCCCCGGCTCGCGACCCGATCGGCGAGCCATGCTGACAACCGGGCTGCCGACCCAGCCGCGACACGAGGCAACCGCACGAGTCTACCGAGGTCGGCCCGACATGCCTTGCTCCGATCCGCAACCCCGAGGTCAAGGCCGCACGGACGAGGCCTGGAACGTCCCGTTCGACCTGCCCCCGAGAGTCCTCGTCTCCCACGGATTTTTCGGTCCGCGACATCATTGATCGGTCCCGACGCCCAGGCGCCTCGGACCCCACCACGGATGGGCTGCCACCATGCGAATCCTCGTCACCGGCGGAGCCGGCTACGTCGGATCGACCCTCGTGCCCCTTCTGCTCGAACAAGGGCACCGCGTCCGCGTTCTTGATGCCCTCAAGTTCGGCGGCCACGGTCTTCTCGCCTGTTGTCAAAACCGCTTTTTTGAACTCATGAAAGGCGACGTCTGCGACGAGGCCGCCGTCGCTCGTGCCCTCGACGGTATCGAGGCCGTCGTCCACCTCGCCGCGATCGTCGGCTACCCGGCCTGCAAGAAGGAGCCGCACGTTGCCCAGACCACCAATGTCGAAGGCACCCGCACCCTTCTCCGACTCCGCCAGCCGGACCAGCGGTTTGTCTTCGCCTCCACAGGCAGCATCTACGGCCAGGTTCCCGACTACGTCTGTAACGAGAACACCCCCGCGCCCCGATCACGCTCTACGGCGAGACCAAGGCCACGGCCGAGCAACTCGTCCTCGACGCCGGCAACGGCGTCGCCTACCGCTACGCCACCGCCTTCGGCGTCAGCCCCCGCATGCGGCTCGACCTCATGCCGAACGACTTCACCTATCAAGCCGTGAAGAACCGCAACCTCATCGTCTACGAGGGCGGCTTCAAGCGTACCTTCGTCCACGTCCGGGACATGGCCCGCTCGATCATGTTCGCGCTCGACCGCTGGGACGAGGTCAGGGACGACGTCTATAACGTCGGCCACGAGAGCATGAACTTCACCAAGGAAGACGTCGCTCGCAAGATCCTCCAGCACGTCGATTATTACCTCCACTTCGCCGAGGTCGGTCATGACGCCGACCAGCGCAACTACGAGGTTTCGTACGAGAAGATCCGTAAGAAGGGCTTCGAGACCACCATCGACCTCGACCGCGGCATCGCCGAGTTGGTCCGCGCCGTGCAACTGATCGAGTTCCAGAACCCGTTCGCCAACGTCTGAGTCCACGGTAGGCGGTAGTCAGTAAGCAGTGAGGAGTCGAAGCAAGCCGCTTCCTTCGGACTACTGCCAACTGTCGACTGCCTACATCCTACAGGGGCACACCATGAAGAGTTTCTGGTCTGACAGGCGTGTCACCGTCACCGGCGGCGCCGGGTTTCTGGGACAGCATCTGGTTCGCCGCCTCCGGGTTCTCGGGGCCGAGGTGTATGTTCCTCGCAAGCGTGATTATGATCTGATCACGCTCGACGCCAGCCTCCGCTGCCTGCTGGAACATCCCTGTGACGTCCTCTTTCACGCCGCGGCCTACTACGGCGGGATCGGGATCAACGTCAACGAGCCGGCGCGGTTGTATTATCAGAACCTCGTCATGGGGGCCAATCTGATGGAGGCGGCACGCTTGGCGAAGGTCGGCAAGGTCGTCAACATCGGGACCGCGTGCAGCTACCCCGGCTACCTCGAAGGGCATCTGAAGGAGGAGAACCTCTGGTCCGGTCCTTGCCATGCCAGCGTGGTCAACTACGGCCTCACGAAGAAGATGCTCGCCGTGCAAGGGCAGGCGTATCAGCGTCAGTACGGCCTCGACTCGATCCACCTGATCCTCACAAACCTCTACGGTCCCGGTGACTCGTACAACCCCGATCGCTCCCACGTCGTCGCGGCCCTCGTCCGCAAGTTCGTCGAAGCCGAGATGGCCGGCGCGGCGAACGTCGAGGTCTGGGGTACGGGTAAGGCAATCCGCGAGTTCATTTATGTCGAAGACTGCGCCGATGCGATCGTCCTCGCCGCCGAGGTTTACCAGGAAGCGACTTTGCCCTTGAACCTCGGCACTGGCATCGGCACCTCGATCCGCGAGCTGGCAGAGACCGTCCACGAGGTCTCGGGGTTCCGTGGCCGGATCGCCTGGAACACCGACAAGCCCGACGGCGCCCCGCTGAAGGTGCTCGACGTGACCCGGATGCGTCAGGCCCTCGATGGCTGGGTCGCCCCGACGAAGCTCCGCGATGGCTTGGCGAAGACGGTCGCCTGGTATCGGGCCAACAAGGCCGAGGCCGACGCGAAGTGGTAGCAACGGATTGTAGATCTCCGTCGGGCGGACGGTGCTGCCCGACGTCCTCCTGCTCCTGGCGAAGCAACGAACTCAAGGACGGCATGCAATGAGCGCACGGAAGCCGCTCTGGGAAGGCCCGCCTCGGCGTTGGTGGGCGGATGCGAAGGCGTCAGCCGTGATGACGGCGCCGATGTTCCGCGAGGTCATCGCCTCGGACGGGGAGGACGACCAGCGGTCGCGTCCCCGCCGGTTCCTGTTCGTCAACCAGTACTACTGGCCCGACCACGCCTCGACCGCCCAGCACCTGACGGATCTGGCCGAGTCCCTGGCTGAGCAAGGGCACGAGGTCCACGTCCTTTGCAGCCGCCGCGGCTCTCGACCCGGGGGGCCGTCGCGACCCAAATGTGAAGAGCGCCACGGCGTCACAATTCACCGGGTCGGTGCCACCGCCTTTGGCCGCTCAAGCACGCTCCGCCGGATGACCGACTACCTCAGTTTCCACCTTGGTGCCCTCTTCCGTGCCCTCCGACTGCCCCGCTTTGACGTCGTGGTTACACTCACGACGCCCCCCTTGATCGCCTTGATCGGCGTGTTGCTCCGGCGTTTGCGGAAGTCCTGGCATGTCTTTTGGAGCATGGACCTCCACCCAGACGCTAGCCTCGCCCTGGGCCGGATGTCCCGTCGCGACCCGGTCGTGGCGGGGCTCTCCTGGCTGAGTGACGCACTCTATCGCCAGGCCGACCGCGTTGTTGTCCTCGGCCCTTACATGGCCGACCGTGTGGTCGCCAAGGGTGTCCGCCTGCATCGGATCGACACGATCCCGGTCTGGAGCCGACGCGACGAGGTCTTCCCCTTGGCACGCGAGGGGCACCCGCTCCGCGGCTACACTCGGTCTGGAAGGCAAGTTCGTGGCGATGTACTCCGGCAACCTCGGCCTCGCCCACAGCTTCGACGAGTTTCTTGAAGCCGCCCGCCGACTCCGACACCGCGACGACATCGTTTTCCTCTTCGTCGGCGACGGCCCCCGACGCTCCGAGGTGGCCGCGGCCAAGCAGAAGTATGGGCTCGACAACCTCCGATTGCTGGACTACTTCCCCCGCGAGCAGTTGCAGACCTCGCTCTCGCTGGCCGATGTGCACCTGATCTCGATGCGTCCGGAGATGACCGGCATCTGTGTGCCCGGCAAGCTTTACGGCGCCATGGCCTCGGCACGCCCGACTCTCTTCGTCGGTCCCGACCACTGCGAGACTGCCGACACGATCCGCCGCGCCGACTGCGGCTACACCGTTCGCCCCGGCGACGTGACCTCTGTCGTCGCCGCAATCGAGCACCTCGCCGCCGATCCGGACCATTCTCAAGCGATGAGCGAGCGTGGCCTCTCCGCCTTCGTCGCCGAGCACGAGCGCGAAGCCTGCTGCGCCCGCTGGTGCTGGATGCTCGGCGAACTGACCGGTGCCCCCGTCTCCGTCCCTCTTGCGCCTTGCCAACGCCGCCACTCGTCCGACGCGTCGAGCCCGCACCGTTACAGATCCGATCGTGAACGATAGCCGGGAAGGTTCGATGGTCAATTCCCTCGAACTCCTCTGTCTTCAATCATCGATCATAAGTCGTCGCTCATCAACCATCCCTCCAACCCGCTTGACGCCCCTCACAACTCCACGCCATGATAACTCGCGTTCGCGGGTGTCCCCATCGTCCCGCCGGACGCCAGGCAACGGACGCCGAAGCCAACATGGAGGTTCCTCCCGTGCTCGACTGCCTGCGATCCCCTCTGTTGACCGTCCTGCTGGCCGCCACTCCGCTCGCTCCAGCCGTCTGGGCTGATGAGGCCTCGAAGACGAGGCGAGCCGGCGCCGCCGCGATCCTCCAGGAGCACGACCGCTCCTTGATCCGCGATCTCCAGGCTTACGTCCGTGCCAACCCGACGGCTGAGGATCGCGACCAGGCCTACCTTGCCCTCTTCGAGACAGCCATCGAGAATGACTGGTATCTCGATACCGAGGATGCTGCCAAGCAGTACCTCGCCGCCAATCCTGAGGGCGCCGTGCGGCCAATGGCCCAGATCGTCGCGACCCTAGCCCGCGCCAAGGCCGGGGAGTTTGCCGAGGCCTGGGGGATCTACAAGGAGCTGGTCAAGGGGCTCGACGGTATCGAACAGGAGGAATTCGCCGCGAACTTCGCCGACTCACTGGCTTCCGAGGCACTTGCCTCCGGTGACGACAAGATCGCCCGGCAGGTTTACGAGACCCTTCTCGAACGTTTCGGTGACAGTCCCGCCCTCCGCGCCAAGGTCCAGGATGACCTCGACCGCATCGCCCTGGTTGGTCGGCCGGCCCCCAGTCTCAATGCCACCGACATCCACGGCGAAACCTTGCGTCTCGCTGATTTCAAGGGTAAGTACGTTCTCATCGACTTCTGGGCCACCTGGTGTGCCCCCTGCCTCGCCGACCTGCCCAACCTCCGCAACGCCTACGTGACTTACCACGCCCGGGGCTTCGAGATCCTCTCCGTCAGCCTCGACGAGACCCCTGAGCCCGTCTCCGACTTCGTCCAGTCCCGTAAGATCCCCTGGCCCCAGCTTCACAATGCCACCTGCACCCAGGACATCGTCGCTGCTTTCGGAGTAAACAACATCCCCGCCACTTTCCTGATCGACCCGAAGGGCCACGTAGTGCGCCTGGAACTCCGCGGCAAGGCGCTCGGCAAGGCACTGGCGGAGTTGATCCGCTGATCTCGACGGGCAGGCAGTACCTACCCGTCGAGAAATCGCGAGTCGCCAGGATACGGGATCAGACCTCAAAGCTGTCTAGCGGCTCCGGGATCACCACGTCGCCCGTGACGTGCTCCTTCAGGCACGGTGCCAGGGATTCCATCGACTCGAGCTCGCCGTGGACGAGGAAGGCTTTCTCGATGTGGCCGCCGGTCTGCTCGTACCACCAGCGGAGATCGTTGCGGTCGGCGTGGCCGGAGAAGCCGTCGAGGACATAGACGGCGGCGTTCAGATCCTGCCATTGATCGAGGATCTTGACCTGCTCGGCCCCGTCGGCAATCTGGCGACCGAGTGTGCCCTCGGCCTGGTAGCTCGACGATCACGATCGCGTTGTCCGGGTCCTCGACCGTGTGTCGGAGGTGGTGGCGAATCCGGCCGGCCTCACACATGCCGCTGCTGGCGATGATCACCAGGGGGCCATTGAGGTAGTTCAACCGGCGCGATTCGTCCCAGCTCCCGCAGAAGTGGATGTCGTCCGACTCGAACAGCTCCTCGCCGCGTCCCATCACCTTGCGGGCAAACTTGGTATAGGACTCGGGATGCTGACGGTGAATATCTGTCAACCGCATGGCCAGCGGGCTATCGACATAGACCGGGATCGGCGGCACCTTGTGGACCGCGAATAACTCCTGGAAACAATAGACCATCCGCTGCGTCCGGCCCAGACTGAAGGACGGAATCACGATCTTGCTCTGCAACCGCGTGGCACGGGCTGCGATCGCATGTAACTGCTTGATCAGCTTGTCGTACGAGTCGAGCTCCTTGGCGCCGTAGGTGCTCTCGGAGACGAGGACGTTGATGCCTTTCACGACGGTGGGGTCGGGCAGGAGGCCCATGTCGCGGCGACCGAGGTCGCCGCTGAAGACAAACCGGCGCTTCTCGCCGCCTTCCCGGTAGTCGAGCTGCACGATCGCCGAGCCGAGGATGTGGCCAGCGTCGCGATAAGTGAGGGTGACGCCCTCGACGACCTCGACCGGCTCGTCGTAGCGGACCCGCCGGAGCTTCTCGACGACCCACTCGACGTCGTGCAACTCGAACAGCGGCTCGTTCGGCCCTTCGACGACCGCCTGACGGCTGCCGACCATGTCCTCATTACTCTTGCGGAGGGCGGCCGTGCGGGCATCCTCGCGCTGAATCCGGGCGCTATCGCGTAACATCACGTTGAGGATGTCCGCCGTGGCCGGCGTGGCGAAGATCGGACCCCGATAGCCGGCCCGCGTCAGGCAGGGGAGCCGGCCGATGTGGTCGTTGTGGGCGTGGGAAACGATGACGGCATCGAGGCTCAGCGGGTCGAAGGTGAACGAGCGGTTCGGGCTGTCCGGCTGCATCCGGTCGGCATCGAAGAGGCCGCAGTCCAGCAAGATCCGACGATCGCCAATTTCAAGCAAATGGGCGCTGCCGGTCACCCGGCGAGCCGCCCCGTGAAACGTGATACGCACCGACAATCCTCCCGCCGCACGCCCGGGGAGCTGAGAGGTCAGACTCCCCCCCTCAACCCCGATCGCCGACGACTGGGCGGTGCCCGGCGAATCGACGCCGCCCACTCCATCCGCGGCGCAAGGCCGCGCCGGGGACAACCAAGAGCTCTCCGCTCCGACGAACCAACACCCCAACCATCGGCGGGACGGTTCAGAGACGTCCTGCCCGCCGCCGGCCGAGCCCTGGTCATTCGTTGTGGATGATCCTTCGGTCGCACCCCTTTCGCCGGGACTTCCCGGATTTTACACGCTGACTCCATTGTTGTGGCGTGACGCTGTCTCTTCAAGGTCAACACTCCCTGCAACCGCGATGCCCGCGCCGATTCTCTCACCTCTTGAGCCCAGGCGCCCGCCTGCGTAAACTGTACGCGTATTCAAGTTGACTCCGGCTGCGCCCCAGGGTGGGAGGCCCGGGATGGCCACGCAACTCCGACCCGAGTCCACCCGCAGCGAGCCCAACAGCCTCAGCTTCGGCCCGCTCGTGCAGGCCGTCGTCCTGGGCCTTCTCGGCCTGGCCCTCGCCTGGGCTTCCCCGCCGGCCGACGGCCCGGCCCTCGACCCGCCGCCGCTCCTGCGGATCGACCCGAACACCGCGCCGGCGGCCATCCTCACCAGCTTGCCCCGCCTCGGCCCGACCCGCATCTCTGCCTTGCTCGCGGCGCATCACCAGCGACCCTTCGCCTCGGCCGACGACCTCGAACGCCGGGTGAAGGGGATCGGACCTGCCACGATCAGCGCAATGCGCCCCTACCTTCGCTTTGATCCCTGAACCAACAGATCGCCTTGCTCCGCCCTTTCGTCCCGTTCTCGGTGCCCCGTCATGGCCGACTCCGTTTTTCAGCTTGTCAGCCCCTACTCCCCCGCCGGCGACCAGCCCCGCGCCATCGACGCCCTCGAAGCCGGGCTCAGCGAGGGCAAGAAGCACCAGACCTTGCTCGGCGTCACTGGCTCGGGCAAGACGTTCACCATGGCGAATGTCATTGCCCGGATGGGACGCCCCGCCCTGGTGCTCTCCCACAACAAGACCCTGGCCGCCCAGCTCTACGCCGAGTTCCGCGACTTTTTTCCGCACAACGCCGTTCGGTACTTCGTCAGCTATTACGACTATTACCAACCTGAAGCGTATATTCCTCAACGCGATATCTACATCGAGAAGGACGCCTCGATCAACGACGAGATCGAGCGCCTCCGACTCGCCGCCACCAGTGCGCTGGTGAGCCGTCGCGATGTCGTCGTCATCGCCAGTGTCTCCTGCATCTACGGGCTCGGCTCGCCCGAGGATTACCGCAAGATGATGGTCCCCTTGCGGATCGGGCAGATCATCGACCGCGACGAGATGCTCCTGAAGTTCGTCGATATCCAGTATGACCGCAACGACGTGTCCTTCGAGCGCGGCAAGTTCCGGGTCCGCGGTGATGTCGTCGAATTGTGGCCGGCTTACGAGGAGGTCGGCGTGCGGATCGAGCTGTTCGGCGACGAGGTCGAGTCGCTCGCGGTCATTGACCCGTTGACCGGCTCGGTCATCGACCGCAAGCAGGAGATGGTCGTCTATCCGGCGAAGCATTTTGTACTGCCCGAGGAGCGGATCAAGGGAGCTGTCGAGGCGATCAAGGAGGAACTTGACCAGCGGCTCCAGCAGCTCAAGGAGCAGGGCAAGCTGTTGGAAGCGCAACGACTTGCGGCACGGACCCGCTACGACATGGAGATGCTTCTCGAAGTCGGCTACTGCCAGGGGATCGAGAACTACAGCCGCCACCTCTCCGGCCGCAAGCCGGGCGAGACGCCGTACACCTTGCTCGACTTCTTCCCCGACGACGGCTTGCTGTTCATCGACGAGTCCCACGTCACGATCCCCCAGGTCCGCGGCATGTTCGCTGGCGACTTCAGCCGCAAGAGCACCCTGGTCGAGCACGGCTTCCGCCTGCCCTCGGCGCTCGACAACCGTCCCTTGCGGTTTGACGAGTGGGAGACGAAGCTCGGCCCGCGCGTCTATGTCTCGGCCACGCCAGCCGACTACGAGATCAGCATGTCCGGCGGTGAGGTGGTCGAGCAGGTGATCCGGCCGACCGGCCTTGTCGATCCGATTGTCCGGATCGAGCCGGCGCGGGGACAGGTCCCCGCCGTGATCGAGGAAGTCCGCCGGCGTGCCGGCCACAGCGAGCGCGTGCTGATCACAACCCTCACCAAGCGCCTCGCCGAAGACCTCTCCACCTTCCTCAAGGAGCAAGGTTTGCGGACCAAGTGGCTCCACTCCGAGCTGGACGCCTTCGAGCGCGTGACGATCCTCCGTGAGCTGCGTGAGGGGGCCTTCGACGCTCTGGTTGGCGTCAACCTGCTCCGCGAAGGGCTCGACTTACCCGAAGTCTCGATGGTCTGCATCCTTGACGCCGACAAGGAGGGGTTCCTCCGCAGCGCGACCTCGTTGATCCAGACCATCGGCCGCGCCGCCCGGCACGTCAACGCCGAGGTCGTGCTCTATGCCGACACCGTGACCCGCTCGATGCAAAACGCCATCGACGAGACGGCCCGCCGTCGTCAACTCCAGCTCGAATACAACGCCGCTCACGGCATTACGCCGGAGACGATCCGCAAGGCGATCCGTCGCGGCATCGAAGAAGAGATTCAGGCCAAGGTGCAGGTCCGCCAGGCTGTTGGCGGCGACGAGGACGCCTACATCACCCAGGAATACCTCAACGAATTGGAAGCCGAGATGCTCCAGGCCGCCGAGTCGCTGGAGTTCGAGCGCGCCGCGGCGCTGCGTGACCGAATTCTCGAACTGCGATCCCAGCTTACCGGAGATCCCGCCCGGCCTGCGGCCTCTCCCCAGGCCAGCAGTGCCCGCGCCAAGGCCCGCTCCGGCAAGGGCAAGCGGACCCAGCGGCGCCCTAAACCTCTCTGAGATGCTCTCCCGGATCGTCCCCGGACGACCCTGCCGCTGGATTTTGAAAGGCTTTATTTCGCCTTTCGTCGCGGCCCAGGACGCCGTCGGAGCGCCTGGACGACGCTCCGGGAATGCGCCGAGACGCCTCCGAGACGCCGAGTGGACGCTCAGGATCTCGCCGGAATCCAGAACGTAAGTTCTTGAAGGATCTGGACTAATAGGCGGAGAATTGCCCATTTTGAAGTTCGTTCGGTGCTGGGGCGAGCCACAAGGGTCGACACGCCGCACCCTCTCTCCGGTGCTCCGATGGATCCGCGCGGCTTGCCGATGACTCGTAAGTCATGTTAAGTATAGCACAAAATGGGCGATGAGGCGTGACGAGTTGACCGGCGAGAGTCGGTCTTCGTGGCTTGTCGCGATGAGGCTGGCACTGAATCGGAATTCCGGGCCAGGTTGCAGCCAGCCTCCAGAACCTGCCTCATTGTAGGTGTTTTTGACTCATTTCGAGCCATATCGGGCATGAGAGCGTGCGTTTCAGGATGGTGGCGAGGTATTTTGGAAACATCCCTTGTCAAAGGTTATCGGATCGCTCAAATTCGTCACCGGATAGATAGAAGCGGTCAAACAGGCATGCTAGGTTTTCGTTCCAGATCAATTGGAGTGTTTCGCAATGACCTTCTCGTCCTTCAAGCATGGATCCTTGCTGATGATCGGTCTGCTGACGATGACGCCGCTTGGGCTCCGCTCTGCCTCGGCGGAGGCGTATACCGCACAGACGGTTTTCGATACCCACAACAAGCCGATCGTCACGATCTCGATCAAGACTTCGACCCAGTCGAACACCTACTCCACCCTACGGGTCTATGCTGGGGCGTTCACGACGTCGATCAAGGACAGCGGCGGGAATCTTGTCGCGGACAGCGCCGAGCTTCTGCGTGGACCTCTTCCATGACTACAACACCAGCAAGCCCTGGCTTTCCGCGGACGTGTCGCTGATCTCGGGAAGCTACAACTCTCCCTACGACGGCGATCCCTGGACCCGCAATATCGGGTCGGCGGGCTGGCTGTTGACGCACATCAACGCCACGACGAACGACGAACTCGCCGCGCTCCAGGTCGCGATCTGGGAGGCGGCCTATGACTCGTCCAGCGACGCCTCCTTGACGAGTTCGCAGGCACTCAGCCAGGGTATTTTCGAACTCAAGACGACGGGGACCATCTTCAACCTGGCCGTCGGCTACCTCGATAGTCTCCGCTCGATCTCGGGCTCGTTCCAGCAGGCCAACGTGCTCTTCGTGAACTTCAGCCCGCCGGGGACCGGCAAGACCAACCAGGACATGATTATCAACCCGACCAGCGGAAACGTGACCGGTAACCTCGTGCCTGAGCCGGCGACGCTGTTGATGTCGGCGACCGGCGGTCTGTTCGCCCTGCTCGGGGTCGGTCTGCGGCACCGGAGGCGGGCGCCGGGTTGAATCGGACCTGATCCGCCGGGCAAGCCGGTTGGAATGCGATGACGGCCCGGGACCAGAGAGCCGGGCCGTCGTCGGTTTTGTCGGTGGGTCATCGCCCATCGGCTCCAGTCAAGGGCGGGACTCCTTGGCCCCGAGTTCCTTGACGAGGAAGGCCAGCTTGTCGGCCGCCTCTTCGATGATCTTCGCGGTCGGCTTGCCGGCGCCGTGGCCGGCGCGGGTCTCGATCCGGATCAGGACGGGGTTGTCGCACGACTGGGCCGTCTGCATCGTCGCGGCGAACTTGAAGCTGTGGGCCGGGAAGACGCGGTCGTCGTGGTCGGCCGTCGTGATCAGAGTCGGCGGGTAGCAGGTGCCCGGCTTGAGGTTGTGGAGCGGCGAGTAGCGGTGGATCGCGGCGAACTGTTCGGGATCGTCGGAGGAGCCGTAGTCGTCGGTCCAGGCCCAGCCGATCGTGAACTTGTGGAAGCGGAGCATGTCCATCACGCCCACGCCCGGCAGGGTGGCGCCGTAGAGGTCGGGGCGCTGGGTGAGGCAGGCGCCGACGAGCAGGCCGCCGTTGGAGCGTCCCTCGATGGCGAGCTTCGGGGTGCTCGTCTTGCCGTTGTGGATCAGCCACTCGGCCGCGGCGACGAAGTCGTCGAAGACATTTTGCTTGTTGAGCTTCGTGCCGGCCTGGTGCCAGTCCTCGCCGTACTCGCCGCCACCGCGGAGGTTGGCCACGGCGTAGAGGCCGCCGCGCTCCATCCAGACGAGATTCGTCACGCTGAAGCCCGGTGTGATGGGGATGTTGAACCCGCCGTAACCGTAGAGCAGACAAGGAGTTTGCTCGTCGATCTCGAGGTCTTTTCTGTGGCTGAGAAACATCGGGATCTTCGTCCCGTCCTTGCTCTCGTAGAAGACCTGCGATGTGACGTAGTCGTCCGGGTCGAAATCGACCTTGGGGGCCTTGAAGAGGGTGCTCTCGCCGGTCGTCACGTCGTAGCGGTAAATCGTCGTTGGACGGGTGAAGGAGGTGAAGGCGTAGAAGGTTTCCTTGTTGTCCCGGTCGCCGCCGAAGCCGCTCACGGTGCCGAGGCCGGGGAGCTTCACCGTGTCCTTGAGGTGGCCAGCGAGGTCGAAGACCCGGACCGCGGAGGCCGCGTCCTTGAGGTAGGTCGCGATCAGCTTGTCGCCGACGCGATGGACGGTCTCCAGCGTCTCCTCGGCCTGGGGGATCAGCTCCTTCCAGTGCTCCTCGGCGGGCTTACGGGTGTCAATCGCGAGGACCCGACCGCGCGGTGCGTCCTGGTCGGTCTGGAACCAGAAGACCGGGCCGTCATTGTCGATGAAGGTGTATTCGTGGTCGAAGTTGCCGACGAGGTGCATCGGCTCGGCGTCAGGCTCGTCGGCCGGTCGGAAGAGGATGCGGTACTTGTCGTCGGTTCCCTTGCCGAGCGTGAAGATGAGGAATTGCCCGTCGTCGGTGACGGTCACGTCGGCGCGCCAGTCCTTGTGCTCGTCGTCCTTCCAGACGAGGCGGTCGTCGGTCTGCGGCGTGCCGAGTCGGTGGTAATAGACCTGCTGGAAGTAGTTGGCGGCCTTGAGGTCCGAACCTTCCTCGGGCGCGGGGAAGCGGCCGTAGAAGAAGCCGCGGCCGTCCTTGGTCCACTCGGCGCCTGAGAACTTGCTCCAGCGGATCGCGTCGTCGCGGTCCTGGCCCGTTTCGACGTCGCGGACCTTCCAGGTGATCCAGTCCGACCCGGCCTCGGCCAGCGCGTAAGCGAGGAGCTTGCCGTCGTCGCTCACCGAGAGCCCGGCCAGGGCGACGGTTCCGTCCTCGGAGAGCGTGTTCGGGTCGATCAAGATCCGCGCGTCGCCGCCGAGTGACGCCGTCGTGTAGAGGACGTTCTGGTTCTGGAGTCCCGTATTGTAGCCGTAGAAATACTGCCCACCCTCCTCGAAGGGCGTGGTGTACTTCTCGTAATCCCAGAGCTTCGTGAGCCGCTCCTTGATCGCCGACCGCTGGGGGATCGACTCCAGGTAGGCGTTCGTGATCCGGTTCTCGGCCTCGACCCAGGCCCGCGTCTCGGCCGAGTCGAGCTCTTCGAGCCAGCGGTACGGGTCCGCGACCTTCGTGCCGTGGTAATCGTCCACCACCTCACCGCGACGGGCCTGCGGGTAGTCAAACGATCGCTCCTGATCCTTCGGGCCATCGGCCCCCGGGACAAATCCGGCGCTCATGGCCAGCAAGACTCCGGCGGTTCTCGCGATAAAAGGCTTGACCATCATGGTGTTCTGACACCTCCCCAGATCGAGGAACGTCCCCGGACGAACCGGGTGCGGGCTGCCCGAACGGTCTTCCAGTGTACGACCCCGGACCATCCCGGGCCAAGGTGTCCGCGTCCGCCTTCCTCCTGCCTTCGTGAAAAAAATCACGATTTGCGACGACGTGCCTTGCCGAAAGGTGACTTCGTGAGAATAATCACAAAGTCGCGACCCCCACCGCTCGACCTGTCCGTTCGCCCCTCGGGGTATCTCATCCGATGATCCGCCCACGCCCGCCCCTCTGGCTCTCCGCCGTCACCCTGCTAGCCGTCCTCTCCCCGACCGGCCGCGCCGAGGACCCGTTGCCGCCGGTTCCGGAAGAGGCCCGCAAGGTCCACGAGTCCGGGCTCCTGTTCGACGGCCACAACGACTTGCCCTGGCGTCTCCGGTCCGACGGCGACGTGACGTTCACGACGCTGGACATCGGCCGCCGTCTCGACTCGGGTCAGACCGACATCCCGCGGCTCCGCGAGGGCGGTCTCAAGGCGCAGTTCTGGTCGGTCTATATCCCGGACACGCGGCCCGATCCGGCCCGGATCGTCACCGAGCAGATCGACCTGGTCCACCGGATGATCGAGCGCTATCCCGAGACGTTCGCCCTGGCGCTCTCGGCCGACGACGTCGAGCGGATCGTCGCCGAGGGGAAGATTGCCAGCCTGATCGGCATCGAGGGGGGCGTCGCGATCGAGGGCGACCTGGCCTTGCTCCGCGGCTTCTACCGACAGGGGGCCCGGTACATGACCCTCACCCACAACACCACCCTCGACTGGGCCGACGCCGCCACCGGCGACCCGAAGAACGACGGCCTCTCGCCGTTCGGCGAGCGGGTCGTCCGCGAGATGAACCGCCTGGGCATGCTGGTGGACCTCTCCCATGTCGCGCCTGCCACGATGGAAGATGCCCTCCGCGTCACCCGGGCCCCGGTCATCTTCAGCCATTCGAGCGCCTTCGCGATCGCTCCCCACCCGCGCAATGTGCCAGACGAGATCCTGAAGAAGTTGAAGGACAACGGTGGCGTGGTGATGGTCAACTTCTATTCGGGCTTCGTGGTGCCTGACTATGCCCGCGAGTCGGCGAAGATCCGTCGCGAGTTACGGGCGAAGTATCCCGACCCGGCCGCGTTTCGGAAGGCCCTCAATGACTGGTACAAGACGCACACCTTCCCTCGGGGCACTGTCCAGAACGTGGCGGACCACATCGACCACATCGTCCAGGTGGCGGGGATCGACCACGTCGGCATTGGCTCCGACTTCGACGGCATCACAGCCTCACCGGTCGGCCTCGAAGACGTCTCCTGCTACCCCCGCCTGACGGCGGAGTTGCTCCACCGCGGCTACAACGAGTCGGACATCCACAAGATTCTCGGGCGGCAATGCCCTGCGGGTCTTCCGCGAGGCCGGTCGCGTGGCCAGGGAACTCCAGAAGACGACCCGGCCCGAGGTCGATCAGCCGGCCCCCGAACCAAAGGATTGACCTGCGGAAATACCAGCATTTTTCCCAGCATGCCCGCCCGGGACCCGAGACGTGAACCGGGCTAGGCTTGCTGTCTGCGGACTCTCCGTGCCTTGAAGCCACAGGCCCGCCGCGGGTGCGGCGACGGCCAGGAATGGGGTTTGTACCATGGTCCGGTCGGAACACCGACCGAAAGGAGTCTTTTATGTTTACAAAACGAATTGCGATCCTGGCCGCGGCCGCGCTGGTGACCGCCGCCGGCTGCTATAGCCGCAACGAGCCCACGACGAGCCTGCGGGGTCTGGGTAACGTCGTCTCCGAGGCCGAGACGGTGGCGGCCCCTGCCGTGATCGACCTCCGCAGCGAGGCAGTTCGCGAGAACGGCACGATCCCGTCGCGGTTCACCTGCGACGGCCGCAACGTCTCCCCGCCGCTGAACTGGAGCGCCGTGCCCGAGGGCACCGCGGCGCTGGCCTTGATCGTCGATGATCCGGATGCGCCCCGCGGCACGTTTGCCCACTGGGTGGTCTTCAATCTGCCGCCTGACCTGAATGGCTTGTCCGAGGCCGTTGAGCCCGGCAGCGCCCTCGGTTCGGTCGCCGGCGCGGGTGCGTCGGAGCCGGTGCAGGGGACCAACGGCTTCAACAACGTTGGCTACGACGGACCTTGCCCGCCTGAGGGCTCGACCCACCGCTACGTTTTCCACCTCTACGCCCTGGACCAGCCGCTGAACTTCGACTCCTCCGCCACGCGCGAGCAGATGCTCGAAGCGATCGAGGGCCATGTCCTCGGCGAGGGCCGCCTGACCGTGAGCTACTCTCGTTCCCAGGCCGGCTGAGTTTGCGGCTCGCTGGCACTTTACTGCTCGATCCGTAACCATCAGGGCCGGAGCGTTGTCCTTCGCGACGCGCCGGCCCTCTTCCCTTGGCCGCCAGGCCCCGACCTGCTTGCCTTGCCGGTCGTCCGCGCGATGAGTACGCTGGGGGGGCCGGATTCCGGCCATCTTTGCCGATCCTACTCTGCTCGAATCGCTCGGAAGACGCGTCTCTGATCGTAGGGGGGACTTCGCCCACCGTTCCTACAAGGGATCAAAGGGCTCGGTGGGCAGAGCCCGTCCGACGTAGGATTCGCGATCCGGGCGATCCGGGATCAACCGACAGACCCGAAGCACCGGGGGAGCGAACTGCCCATGCCCACCGTGACGGTCGAAGGGGTCAAGTCCTTCGAGGTGCAGCCCGATACGAAGCTGGTCCTTGCCATCGAGGACGCTGGTATCGACATCCTGCACCGATGCGGCGGCAACGCCCGCTGCACGACCTGCCGCGTCCAGGTCGTTTCCGGTGACTTGCCCCCGATGGGGGACACCGAGCGCGACCGACTCGCCCGGGAGGGCGACCTCGGCCCCGACATCCGGCTCTCCTGCCAGGTCCGTGTCACGTCCGACCTGACCGTGCGCGTCCTCAACCGCGCCTCCGCCCAGGGGATGACGCCCGGTCCACGACCGGCCGATTGATCCTGCGTTCGGATCACCCTCGAACCACGACAGGCCGCTAGCCGACCGCGTTTGCGGTCGGCCGGCGGCCTGATTTCGTGGTGGCCGGGACGTGGCTCGACGGGTTCGACTCAGCCCTGCTTCTGGGAGCACTTCTTGCAGCGTGCCTGATGCTTGCGGACCTGACCTCCGCAGCGGCTGCAACGGCTGAACTTGGACTGGCGGACCTTCTTTTTCCTCGGTCGGAGCGGCACGGGAAACCTCGATTCGGGAATCGTTCGGGGGAGCCTCGACCCGGCGTCGACGGCGGCCGAGAAAGCGTCATCATAACCGATCGCGACCGCCCGGCGGTAGCCGGGTCGATCGGCGTCAGCCCGGGGCTTTGTGCTGGCCTTCAGGTCGAAGTCGAAGATATTCCCGTCCCGGCGGCCACCTCGACGGTAATGGGCGAGGTCTTCGACCGTGCGAATTGCGCGGGGAGGTCCGTCGTGTCCGGGGAATGCGACTCGATAGACGCCAGCCTTGCTCGGGATGGGCCGGTAGTTGCCGTCGCGGATCGTCGGCCTCGATGCCTTGGTCCTCCGACTCTCCCCCGAGGACAAACTGGATCGTCCCCTCCTTCAAGGGCCTCCATTGACCGTGACCGTTCCCGAGATGGGAAGCCGCGCAGCCTCCTTCTCCTCCTCGACCGTCGGCAAGATCTTGTAGCCCTTGACTCCCAAATCGAGCCGGAAGAGGGCTCCGGGCTGGCCGCCGGTGACGTAGAGCTGGTCGAGGTTCGGTCCGGCGAAGGCGACGTTGGAGGTCGTCAGGTTGCCGCCCGGGTAGCGGCGGATCACCTTCCCCTCGGGGCTGACAACCTGGACCTGCCGCATGCCGTAGTGGGCGACGTAGAGGTTTCCCTCCGCGTCCAATGCCATGCCGTCGGGCTGGTTGTCGATCTGGCCCTCCCCTTTGGACGGCAGCTCGACCAGGACTTTCGGCTCGCCGAGCTTGCCCTGCTCGATCACGGGGAAGGCGAGGATGCGGTTCTTTTGGCTCTCCCCGACGAGCAATTCCTTGCCTCCCGGTCGGAGCACGATCCCATTGGGGAAGGCGAGCCCCTTGGCGACGGTGTGGGTGAGCTGGTCCCGGCCGGTGTAATGGACCGTGCCGATCGGGTTGGCGAGGCTGGAGCCGCCGGGATCGGTGAAGTAAAAGCCGCCCTCGGGGTCGAGTGTCAGGTCGTTCGGCCCGCGAAGGGGCTGACCGTCCGACTCCTTCGCGGCCGGCGCCAGCTCACGGCCGAGCTTGTCCAGGTGCAGGACGGCGTGGCGGCTGGCGTCGCAGACCAGGTGATGCCCGTTGCCCAGGATCTTGTGGCCGTTCGGCTCGCCGGTCTCCGCCCAGCTATCCAGCTTGCCTGCCGGGGTCCAGCGGGAGACGACCCGACCGTGCGAGAAGTAGAGGTTGCCCTCGTGATCGACGACCACACCCTCCGAGTAGTCGCCCGTCCGGACGACCTCGACCGGCATGACTTCCTCGGCCGGGGGCAGATCGGCTCCGGTGAGGAGCAGGAGCCAAGGAATCGACACCAGGGCGGCCGGAGCGCGACGGTTCATGAGTGGCTTACCTCGTCGTGGACTCGGGACGTTTCGATCCGGGCCGCCCGCCACACTGGTCGCGGGCGAGGCCGAAATCCTTCCCAAGACTACGCGATCGGCTGGCCGTGCTCAAGCAAGGAGCTGGAGCTCCCGCCCCTTGGGAACCTTCAGCGCTGCAGGACGAGTTGCGTCGCCGACAGCATGTTGGGCGTCGTGAGGCGACCGACGATCGCCACCGGGCTGCCGTGGCAGAGGTTCTCGCTCAGGTCGGCCAGCCAGTTGTCATCGGGCAGCAGCGAGGCCGCGGCTTCCACGATCATCAGGTCGCGAGGGCGGCCGCGAGGCGCGACTTGCAGCACGAGGCGTGCTCCCTCACGCACCGAGGAGCCAGGCGGCTCGACCCAAGAGTCGATGATGGCTCCGCGGACGGCGACTTGCGAGCCCATTCCCTTCTCCCTTACCCCAGCGACTCCGGTCTCGTCCAATCCGGGACACCGACGGGCAAAGCCCTTCACCGTCTGCCACACTCCGTCAGCATGCATCCATCATGGCGACTCGGACGAAAAATGCAAGTCCCAATCTCAAAAAAGTGCATGGAGGGCAACTTGTCAAGGTGGGTGTTGTCGTGGTGCAACAAACATACCCAATGTCTGGTATCGGGCCTATCATCTTTTTCTTCGGAAAGGAACCGGACCCGGCGACGACGATCGACGTCGGGCCGGGTCCAAGGTGGTTTTGATGGAGGAAGAGGGGCTCGCGGCGGGCTCGTAAGCCGGATTCTGTCGGGGGATGAACCCCGGATGATCATTTCTCTGGGACGCCGGTCGCCCGACGCCTCAAGCAGCCTACCCGGGAGTCGATAGCGGGCCGGGCCGACCCGCGCGATCACACCCGGAAAACCGGGCACGACCTTTGCTCCCCTATTTGGCCTTGCTCCCGGTGGGGTTTACCAAGCCAGGCCGGTCACCCGACCTGCTGGTGAGCTCTTACCTCACCCTTTCACCCTTGCCGCCCCGACCGATTGGAACCGATCGGGGGTAGGCGGTCTGGTCTCTGTGGCACTTTCCCTACCCGGTGTGAACCGGGCGGTGGGCGTTACCCACCACCGCGCCCTCTGGAGTCCGGACTTTCCTCCCCGGCATATCCCCGAGGCGAACCCCGGGCGCCGGGGCGATCATCCACCCGCTACGAGCACCCTCTTCTTCCTGATCATAGCCTCCCGTGGGATCACTGGGAATCCCCTCGAACCGCGGCGACCTTGACCCGGGCGAGTTTCTCGCTTTCCCGGACCGCTGGCCACCCTCTCCAACGCTCTTTGAGGATGTGGCCCTGACGCCAGGACCGACCCCCCGCGACCCTGCCGGGTTCACACAGCCAAATCGGCACACGAATCGCAGGAATAGTTTACCGAGTCCTCCCAGATACACTATAATACCCAGGCACCCTGAGACTTCTTCGTGAAACCGTGGATGGAGTGACCGCGATGAGCATCCGGGAATTCTTGCGGAACCAGAGCGTACCGTTCACGGCGTTGCTGCACGCTCCGGCAATGTCGGCGGCGCGGCTGGCTCGGAGCGTGCATGTGCCGGGGCAGCAGGTAGCCAAGGGCGTCCTGGTGCGCTCCGGGACGGCCTACGTTCTGGCGGTGCTGCCCTCCACGCACCGGGTTGATCTGGATCGGCTGGCGATCGCGCTGGACCGCAACCCGGCGGACCTGAGGATCGCCACCGAGGATGAGGTCGAGCAGATCTTTGCCGACTGCGAGCGAGGGGCCCTGCCGCCGTTCGGGCATCTTTACGGCATGATCACGGTGGTCGATGCGAGCCTGGCCTCGGTCGGCGAGCTGGTCATTGAGGGCAACACCCGCCACGAGGGCATCCGCCTGCGATATCGCGATTACGAGGCCGTCGAGGCTCCTCTCCGCGCCCGCTTCGCCTCGCCGATCGCACCCCGTCGCCGACCGGCCCGCTCCTGATTGTGGTTTCCAGGGACTGATGGTCGAGCGGGAATCTGCCTCTAATACACGAACCCGCTGATGCGATCCGATTCGAGCCCGACTCCTGGGGGACAGCCGCCCCCGGCGGTCCCGACCGGACGACAGCCGGGGGCGGCTGTCCTACAATTCCCAACCGGACAGCCTCAGCGGGTTCGTGTCTGAGGCCATCGACCAGGGCTCCTCGGTTCTGCCGTCGGCGATCAGATCCCGGCCGCGGCCTCCACGGCGCGGTCGGGTTCGGCCTCGGCTTCGGGCTCGGGGGCGAAGCCGCGTCGCATTGTGTTCTCGGTGATGGTGCGGGGCAGGAGGAATTCGCGGAGGTAATCCGGCCCGCCGGCCTTGGTGCCGATCCCGGAGAGCTTGAAGCCGCCGAACGGCTGGCGGTTGACGAGCGCGCCGGTGATCGTCCGGTTGACGTACAGGTTGCCGACGAGGAACTCGCGCTTGACCCGCTCGATGTGCGCCGGGCTCCGTGAGTAGAGACCGCCGGTGAGGGCGTAGGCGGTGCCGTTGGCGATCCGCAGGGCGTCGTCGAGGTCGCGAGCGCGGATCACGGCGAGGACGGGTCCGAAGATCTCTTCCTGGGCGACCCGGGACCCGGGTGAGACGTCGGCCACGATCAAGGGCGAGACGTAATACCCTCGCGACGCCAGGCCGCCGACGTCCACCCGTAGCACGACCCGCCCCTCCCGCTCCGCCTGACGCTGGTAATCGAGGATGCGGGCGCGGGCCTCGGCGTCGATGACAGGGTTGACGACCGTGTCTGGGTCCTCCGCCGGACCGACCGCCAGCGCCTTGCCGGCCTCAGCCAGCCGGGCGAGGAAGGCTTCATAGACCCCTTCCAGCACGATCGCCCGCGAGCAGGCCGAGCACTTCTGACCGGCGTAGCCGAAGGCGCTCTGCAAAACGCCAACCACCGCCTCATCCAGATCGGCGTCATCATCGACGATGATCGCGTTCTTGCCCCCCATCTCGGCGATCACGCGCTTGACGTGGTCCTGCCCCGGCCTCGTCTCGGCGGCCGTGCGGTTGATCCCAAGCCCGACCGGCTTCGAGCCGGTGAACGCGATCAGGTTGACCCTCGGGTCGGCGACCAGAGCCGCGCCGACCTCCTCGCCCACGCCGGGTAGGTAATTCAGGACGCCGTCCGGCAAGCCGGCCTCCCTCAAGACCTGGTAGAGATGCCAGCCCATCACGGGCGATTGCTCGGCCGGCTTGAGGATCGCGGTGTTGCCCGCGACGAGAGCGGCGACGGTCATGCCGCAGGGGATCGCCAGCGGGAAGTTCCAGGGCGGGATCACCACGGCCACCCCGCGCGGAAGGTGTTCGAGGGCGTTCGTCTCGCCGGGCACGTCGCGATGGTCCGGCGCAGCCCAGCCGGAGCATCTCGCGGGCGTAGAACTCGCAGAAGTCGATCGCCTCGGCGATATCGGCGTCCGCCTCGCGCCAGGGCTTGGCGCACTCGAAGACCTCCCAGGCCGCGAGCTCGTGCTTGCGTTCCCGCAGGATCGCGGCAGCACGGATCAGGACCGCCGCCCGTTCCGGAGGCGTGGTGTTCGCCCAGCCGGGGAAGGCCGTGCGTGCCGCTTCGAGGGCCTGGTCGGCGTGCTCGGAACGGGCGCGTGCGGTGCGGCCGACGACGCGAGTCGTGTCGCCCGGGTCGATCGATTCGAGCCGATCGTCGCTCCGGATCTCTTTTCCGCCGATGATCAGGGGCAGATTCAGTCCGAGCCGTCCGCGGACCTGGTCGAGCGCCTTGCGGAACGCGAGGCGGTTCTCCTCCCGGTGGAAGTCGGTCGGCGGCTCGTTGCGGAAGGGCGGCAGGTCGCCTGTCTCCGCGCGAAGCCCCGGACTCGTCCTCTTGCGGCCGAACATGGCTCCGAACTCCTGGGGGTTGCGCAGCAAGTCCGCGACCGGCACGTCGCCGGCGCTGCTGACCAGCAGGAACGACTCGTTGGACGTGTTCTCCAGCAACCGGCGCACGAGGTACGCCATGCCTGGCAGCATCGCGCCGTAGGGCGTATAGACCCGCACCCTCAAGCCGCGCTCCACCATCGCCTGCTGGATCGACTCTCCCATGCCGTAGAGCATCTGGATTTCAAACGCATCTCTTGCCACACCCAGGGTTTCCGCCAACGCCAGGGCGTGAGCCAGGCTCCGGATGTTGTGGCTCCCCAGAGCCGGTCGGAGAAGGCGGGCGTTGCGCATCAGGAACTCGGTGCAACGCTCGTAATTCTCGTCCGTTTCCCACTTCTCCTGATACACGGGCACCGGCCAGCCAACCTGCCGGGCGAATGTGACCTCGTAATCCCAGTACGCCCCCTTGACCAGCCGGACCGTTACCGGCGCCCCACGGTGCTCGGCCCAGTCGCGAAGCTCTTCCAGGTCGCCGAGCGCCTCGGGCAGGTATGCCTGGCAGACAATCCCGACGTCGCTCCAGTCGCGGAACTCCGGTTCGGCGAGGATGCGGCGGAAGATCGCGAACGTCAGGTCCTTGTAGGCATACTGCTCCATATCGACATGCGCATGCGCCCCCAGCCTCTGCGCCTCGCGGAAGATCGGCCGCAGGCGTTCCAGCACCCGCTCGGTGGTCGTCTCGGCGTGGATCGGGTCGAAGCGAGGGGTGAGGCTGGTGAGCTTCAGCGACAGGTTGGCGCGGGGGATCGGGCCGCGGTCGTCGCGGTCGATCTGGGGAATCTCGGCCTGGGCGGCGAGGGGACCGGCGAGACCGCGGAGGAGCTCGATGCACGTCTGCTGATAGGCGTCGCATTCCGGTTCGCTGATGACGGCCTCGCCGAGCAGGTCGGCGGTGAAGGCGAGTCGTTGCTCGCGAAGTGCCAGCACGGTCTGCAGGGCTTCGGCAGGCGTCGAACCCGCGATGAATCGGCGGGCCATGCGGGTCGCGGCAAACCGGGCCATCGCCGCGATCGTCCGGTCGCCGACCGGCCCGCGCGGAGTGAGCCTCAGCGGTAGTCGGACGAACGCCGGTACACCTCCGTCCGCCTCGTCGAGATACTCGGCGAGATGGCGGCGGACGGAGCCCGGATCGCGGAGCGTGGGCAGGGCGTCGATGAACCGGAAAAGCTGGACCTTGGTGTCGGGATCGCCCATCGTCAAAGCCATGAGCCGGTCGTCCCACCAGGCGCGCTCCCAGGGCCTTGGTCCGCTCCCCATCCGCTCGAACAGCTCGACTCCGATCTCCCGGGTTCGACGCTCCAAGGCGTCGGGCACGAGCGGGCCGTTCGGGTTCCGCGTCGCCGACATTGGGGTTCGCTCCTCGCTCGTCCGGGATGGGTCCGGGCCACTGCGTCTCTGGGGCCGCGTGCCGAGGCGTCCTCCGACGCCACCTTTCCAACCGACGGCAACCCCTCCTCTTTTTGTCATTCTACGCTTCCCGGCACCGGACGTCTCGGAAGCCCTCGTTTCGGCCAGCCCGCGCCGCGGTTCGAGCGGATTTCGTTCGGTCGTCGAGGATCACAGCCGGGGGCGGCTGGGCCCCAAGAATGGTGGGCCAGCCGCCCCCCGCTGGCCAGCTCTCCACTCAAGCGGGAACCACGCACGCCACGGGTGCCTTCATGCGAGGTTGGCTCCAATCACCGCAGGCCCGCGAGACTGCCCTGCGGTCCCTTGTTTTTCGCCTTCCGTGGCGTTAAGATCAAACATAAAGCTGCCAGGCATATTACTGTCTTATTTAGACAAAAAATAACGTCGGCGGGCTGGAGTGAGGTTGAGGCTTGCCCGACCGTCGTTGCGGAACGATCGTTCGGAGAAGGCAGGCATGAGGCCGGCGGGGTGCTTGCGGGATGAAGACTCATCGGCTTGTCGGGAGGCTCCGATGAGAATCGGCTCGCGGGCCGGTTAAACGTTCCGAGGAACCAGGGATCGGCTCCGATCGAAAGATGTCGATCGATGGCACGCGAAGAGTTGAGGAAGCGGATCGTCGAGTTGATCGAGACGATCCTTCCTGAAGCGGAAACCAGCGACCCCGCCGCTGTCGTGTCGATCCTGATGGCCAGCCTGTTCGCCCTGCGCGACGGCCGGCTCACCGCCCTCGCCCAGTCGGCCTGGGCGTTCCTCGAACGTGAGTTTCCGCTCGCTGCCGCAGCGGCGAGGGCCCCATCATCCCGGTTCGGGTTCGAGTCCCGCTGGGACGCTTCGAGCGGGTCTGGTCCCGCTCAAGCGGGAGTGAAGACCCACGCGCGCAAAAGTTTTGTGATCTCTGGCTGCACGCCTTCTTGGTCCGCGTCGAGAGCGAGGAGGCATGGGAGCGTGCTCGCTGTTTGCGAGAAGAGAGCCGCCGACGCAGGGCCGGCAGGGTCCTTTGAGGAGGCAACCGAGATGAATTCCACGAGCCTGGCTTCCGGCATGGCGGAGCGGCTCCGCCTGCTCCGTCGCGACCTGTTCGGGGAGCACGGCGGCTCCCTTGCTGGCACAACGACTTGGAATCTCGCTCCCCGAGTGGCTCGAGTACGAGTCGGGTGCGAGGTTCCCCACCGTGATTCTCGTGCGACTCGTCGAGACGATCCCGGTGCATCTGATCTGGCTGATTCACGGCAGCGGTCCGCGCTATCGCAGGGGCCCGCTTGTGCCCCCGGCCCGCGCCACGCGATCTGACCCGACCGGGGTCGAGGGTCCTCCGTTGCTGGTCCCGCCCTCCGGAGCCCTGGCAGCCGCCCGTGTGGACTCCGCGCTGATCGGCCGCCGCGTCCGGGTCCCGGCCTGGGAAGATCTGCGCGACGTGCTGGACGCCCCACCGATGGGCATCATTCGCGAGGTGTACGACCTCGGCCGCGGGACCCTCGTCCGGGTCCAGGGCGACGGTTTCGACCTGGTCGGCGACTTCACCGTCGATGAGATCATCATGCCGCCTTGAGGAATCCGGCCTCCTGCGAGACGACACCGTGCCGCGCCCTCGGTGTTTCACTTTATGCCAGGTTCCGGCAATGGGTCCGGTCGCCTGGGCCGATTCCGAACTCTAAGGAGCCTGAGAACGATGTCCACTCGCCGCACCTTCGTTCGAGCCTTCGCCGTGGCGTTCGTCGCCCTGGGCGTGATGGTCGTCCCCGCCCTCGCCGCCGAGTTGTTCGGGGTCCTGACCAAGGTCGATGTGGAGAACAAGAAAGTCACGGTCGTCGAAAAGGGCACCGACAAGGAGGTTGTGGTCACGATCACCGATGAGACCGAGCTTGAGACGCCGAAGAAGGCCATGAAGGTGGACCTGGAGAAGCTGGAACGTCTGGTCGAGAAGGTCCAGGAGAAGGGCCGCAAGGGCCTGCCCGTGATCGTCACCCACGAGGACGGCAAGGCGTCGAAGATCAAGGTCGCCGCCAAGAAGAAGGCCGCCAACCCCTGATCACCACGGATCGCTTGAGGATCGCCGTTGCCTTCCCGGCGTCCCGGAACCACTCCCGGGTCTCTCAGCGAACGGCACGGAAAGAAACCGATCGCTCGCATGTGGCGCTGGTCGGCCCATTTCGAATATCCCGTCCGGTTGTGCTCTGCCTTCGGGCCCCGGACACTTGCGCGAGGTCGTCTCCACCAACCCGAATTCACGACCCTTGACGCCATCCCCCGGTCGGGGTAGATTTGTCCAATCACAATTCGGTGCGCATCTTATCCAGAGTGGCTGAGGGACGGGCCCTGCGACGCCACAGCAACCGGTTCACCTTCGTGGTGGATGCTGGTGCTAACTCCTGCCCAGCCCGCTCGGGGAATGCCCCCGTCGGGATGTGGGACAGATAAGATGGACTGCGGCGGCGGTCGGACCCCGATTCGATCCGAACTGTCCCGCCGCCTCCCCACCTTATCGCCGAGGCTTCCCGGGAAGACTTGCCCCGGAACCGCCTCGCCGCCCCACCGGACAGGCCGCCAGCCTTCTTTCCGGCTCCACTGGATTCGCGCACCCGGACGCCCGAAGGCCCCGCCCTTCGGGAACGACCGAGAGCCCGCGATTTCCAAGGAGTACCGACGGTGTCGCACGAAACCGGAACCGACCTCGTTCTCGGCCTGAAGTGTCGCCTCTGCGGCAAGCGCTACAGCAAGGAAGCCCTCAATTTCTGCACCGACGACTTCGGCCCTCTGGAAGTCGATTACGACTACGAGGCCGTCGCCCGCGTCTTCGACCGCAAGCTCGTCGAGTCGCGTCCCCACAACATGTGGCGCTACCGCGAGCTGCTCCCGATCGACGGCACGCCCACCGTCGGCCAGCACGTCGGCGGCACCCCCCTCGTCAAGGCCGACCGGCTGGCGAAGGCCCTCGGGGTCCGCGGCTCCCTCTACGTCAAGAACGACGCCGTCAACCACCCCACGCTTTCGTTCAAGGACCGCGTCGTCGCCGTCGCGCTCTCGAAGGCGGTCGAACTCGGCTTCACCACCGTCGGCTGCGCCTCGACCGGCAACCTCGCCGGCTCCGTCGCCGCCAACGCCGCCTCCGCCGGCCTCGAAGCCTATATCCTGATCCCGGATGGGTTGGAACAGGGCAAGGTCCTCGGCTGCACCGTCTATGGCGCCCACGTCATCGCGATCGAGGGCAACTACGACCACGTCAACCGCCTCTGCTCCCAGATCGCCTTCCGCTTCGGCTGGGGCTTCGTCAACGTCAACCTCCGCCCCTTCTACGCCGAGGGCTCGAAGTCGATGGGCTTCGAGATCGCCGAGGACCTCGGCTGGAAGGCCCCCGACCACGTCGTCGTCCCGATGGCCGGCGGCAGCCTCGTCGGCAAGCTGCACAAGGCGTTCAAGGAGCTGAACCTCCTCGGCCTGATCCCCTCCGCCCACACGAAGATGTTCGGCGCCCAGGCGACCGGCTGCAACCCGATCACCTCCGCCGCCAAGTCCGACGCCTCGAAGATCAAGCCCGTCCGCCAGCCCGACACGATCGCCAAGAGCCTCGCCATCGGCGACCCCGCCGACGGCTACTTCGCCTCCAAGCTCCTCCGCGACACCGGCGGCTGGGGCGAGGACGTCTCCGACGACGAAATCATCGACGCCATGAAGCTCCTCGCCGAGACCGAGGGCATCTTCACCGAGACGGCCGGCGGCGTGACCGTCGCCGTCGCGAAGAAGCTCATCGAGCAAGGCCGCATCGACCCCGACGGCTCCACCGTCATCTGCATCACCGGCAACGGCCTCAAGACCCAGGAAGCCCTGATTGACAAGATTGCGCGGCCGGTCGTCATCAAGCCGACCCTGGACGAGTTCGAGTCCCACATCGGCTCCCCCGCCCCCGCCGAACTGGCCGGCGCCGGGGCTTGATTCCGAGGATCTCGTCGGATGCGTCGAGCCTCGCGGCAACGCACCATCATGTCTGCATTCCCGATCCGAAGCGGTGGAGGTGGTCCCTGTGAGATGGCTCGGCCTCTTTGCCCTCATCTTGCTCGTCGGCGGCAAGACCGACTCCGATCCGCCGGGCGAGCGGCGACTCGACAAGTCGGGGGCCTTCTCCTACTTCTTGCCCGACGGCTGGAAGGTGATCACCCCTGAGCGATTCAAGCACGACCTCATCTTGTTGCCGAGGGAAGACGGCTTTAATCGAAATATTGTCATCAATGACCAAAAAGGGGCGAGCACCCTGGAGGTGCTGAAGCAGAAGTACGAGCGTGACCTCGCGCGGGCGCTGAAGGATTTCCGGCTCATCCGCAGCGAGCTCGTCGAACTGGAGGGCAAGGGGCGGGTGGTGCGGATCGTCCACACGAACTCGATGCCCGGCGTACCGGTGCGGCAGGTCAACTACATCATCGAGATCGATAGTAAGCGATATTTCGTCGCCTGCACCGTGCCGCAGGACGACGGTGAGAAGCACGACGAAGAATTCGAAGCGTTCGTCATCTCGATGGCGAGGCCGGCGGAATAACCCCTCGATTCCCGAACTCCTCCATTCGCCATCGACCGTCACCACATGATCGAACATCCCCAATCCCCGCCGGCCCGCGAGACGGGTCGGGACGAGACCCCGAGGATCCCGCTGATGGCCGTCGTCCGCATCCCCACCCCCCTCCGTTCCCACACCGCCGGCGCCGAGAGCGTCGAGGGCAATGGCGCCACCGTCGGCGACGTCCTGAACGACGTCGCCACCAAGCACCCCGCCCTCCGCGAGCGCATCTTCGACGGCGAGGAACTCCGCCGGTTCGTCAACGTCTATGTCAACAACGAGGACATCCGCTACCTCGACGACCTCGCCACCCCCGTCGCCGACAAGGACGAGGTCAGCATCATCCCGGCGATCGCGGGCGGGTCGCCCATTGCGGATTGGGGATTGCGGATTGCGGAATAACAAGACCAAGACTTCCCCGCCCCAACACGAGTGCCCCCGCTCCGGAGATCGACCGTGTCTTCCAATCCGCAATCCCCAATCCCCGATCCGCAATCCGTCGATCCCCTCGACCGCTACAGCCGCCAGGTCCGCTTCCCCGGCCTCGGTGAAGCCGGCCAGCGCAAGCTGATGGAAAGCCGCGTCACGCTCTGCGGCTGCGGCGCTCTCGGAACCGTGCTGGCGAACCACCTCGTCCGCGCCGGCGTCGGGTTCGTCCGGGTCGTCGATCGGGACTTCATCGAGACGCACAACCTCCAGCGCCAGATTCTCTTCGACGAGCAGGACGTCGCCGACAACCTCCCCAAGGCCGAGGCCGCCGCGCGCAAGCTCCGGCTCATCAACAGCCAGGTCACGATCGAGCCCGTCGTTACCGACATCGATCACACCAACATCCTCGACCTCGTCTCCGACGCCGACCTGATCCTCGACGGCACCGACAACTTCGAAACCCGCTACCTGATCAACGACGCCGCCGTGAAGCTCGGCAAGCCCTGGATTTTCGGGGGCGTGATCGGCAGCGAGGGGCAGACGATGACGATCGTGCCGGGCAAGACCCCTTGCCTGCGTTGCGTGATCGAGAGCAGTCCCCCTCCCGGCATGACCCCCACCTGCGAGACGGCCGGCGTCCTCGGCCCGGCCGTGGCGGTCGTCGCCTCGTTCGAGGCCGTCGAGGCGATCAAGCTCCTGAGCGGGGCGGAGTCGGTCATCAATAATGAACTCATCATGATCGACCTCTGGGAATGGTCGTTCCGGCGGTTGAAGGTGGCGAGCCTGCTGGGCAAGGTCGATTGCCCGACGTGCCAGCAACGCAAGTTCGAGTGGCTGGAGGGCCAGCTCGGCTCGCACACGACCACGCTTTGCGGTCGCAACGCCGTCCAGATCGCCGCCGGAGGCCGGAGCCGTTGAACTTCCGGGAGCTGGCGTCGCGACTGGCCCCCCTGGGGGAGGTCCGCCACAACGCCTTCATGCTCCGCTTCGCCACCGAGGGGCACGAGTTCACCGTCTTCCCCGACGGCCGCGCGATCATCAAGGGGACCAACGACATCGCCAAGGCGAAGACCCTGTATTCCCAGTTCGTGGGGAGCTGACCATGAGCCATCCCGAGCCCGAGATCGCGATCTATCTCGACAACGCCGCCACCAGCTTCCCCAAGCCCGAGGCTGTCTATCAGGCATGGACCGCTACGCCCGGACCGCCCTGGGCAACCCCGGCCGTTCCGGACACCGCATGGCCACCGGCGGCGAACGGCTCATGGACGATACCCGCTGGGCCCTCAATACCTTCTTCAACGGCGAAGACCCGAAGCGCTGGATCTTCACCCTGAATTGCACCGACGGCCTCAACATCGCCATCAAAGGGTCCCTCAACCCCGGCGATCACGCCATCACGTCGGACCTGGAGCACAACTCCGTCAGCCGCCCCCTCCGTCGCCTGGAGAAGGACGGTGTCATCAGCTTGACCCGCCTCGCCTCCCACGACGGCTACCTCGACCCCGACGAGGTCCGCGCCGCGATCCGTCCCAATACCCGCCTCGTCGCCCTGACCCACGCCGCCAACGTCCTCGGCACCGTCCAGCCGATCGAGGCCATCGCGCCGATCGTGCGCGAGGTCGGGGGCCTTGTTGCTCGTCGATGCGGCGCAGTCGGCCGGCGTGGTCCCGATCGACCTGAAGGCGACCCCGATCGACCTCCTCGCCTTCCCCGGCCACAAGGCCCTTTATGGCCCGACGGGCACCGGCGCCCTCTACGTCGGTCCCCGCGCCCGGCCCCGCCCCTGGCGGGAAGGCGGCACCGGCGGCGACTCCAAGAGCGAGCTGCAGCCCGAGGAACTGCCCTACTTCCTCGAAGGCGGCACTCCCAACGTCCTCGGCCTCGCCGGGCTGGCCGCCGGGATTGCCTGGGTGAAGGAGCGCGGCATCGCGACGAACCGCGACCACGAGGTCGCCCTGCTCCAGAAGGTCGTGGACTGGGTCGCCGCCTCCGACGGCTGGAAGATTGCCGGTAAGTGGGACCCGACCACTCACGTCGGCGCCCTCTCCCTGATCCCGCCCGACCCCGACATGCTTCCCTTCCCAGGACATCGCCGGCATTGCCTGGACACGCTCTTCCAGCATCGCCGTCCGCTCCGGCCTCCACTGCGCCCCTATGCCCACCGCCGTCTCGGCACGTTCCCCGATGGCACCCTCCGCGTCAGTCCTGGTCCGTTCAACACCCCCGAGCAGATCGACACCTTACTTGATGCGTTGACCCAGATCACCGCGGGTGTGCTCTGAGACCACGTAGCGTCCGCTCAGGGGAAGCGCGATTGACCAAGAGGGCCCCGGGGACACGTCCGGACCTGGTGTCAACTCATTGTCCCTGGTACCCTTATGGGAAATCCAACTCCTTCCACGCAACTGAGGCAGCCGGCCCCAACCGCAACGTTTTCGTAGAATCGTGGCCAAACGCGCTTGCATGCGCGTCCATGACTCTTAAAATCGGTACCTGGCCATCCCGGCGCGTGGAGGCGTCGTCCTGGCCCTTCGGTTCCCATCCCCTCACTTCTTGGGTACCAGGATGCCGATCGCCTTTACCTGTTCGTGTTGCGCCGAGCGCTACGAAGTGAGCGACGCGCTGGCTGGAAAGAGGGGTCGCTGCAAGCTTTGCGGCACGGAGTTCCTGATTCCCGTGCCCCGCACGCTCGCCGCGCCGACGACTCCATCCCCCGCGTCCCAGCCGATCCCGACGGCGTACCCCTCGGCACCAACCCGCCCGGCCGCCGTCTCCATGCCGCCACCCGCGGCCACGTCCGCACCGGTGTCGTCGCCGACGATGGGGATGTTTGACGAGGACGAACTCTTCGGCGAGGTCCCCCTGGCTCCTGCTTCGGGTCCGCCGCGGCTCGCGATACCGGAGCACCGGCGCCGACGAGGAGCCTGACGACGCTCCCCTTGGCGGCCGCCAAGCCCAAGAAGAAGAAAAGAAGAAGGTCTCCTCCGGCGGCTTTGACGCCTCGAACCCGTTCGTCACGATCGTCGGCGGGGGCGGCCTGATCCTGATCCTCTTCCTCGCCTTCGTCGTCTGGCCTTCCATGCACGGAGGCGGTGGCGCCGGTGCGGCGAACGCCGCCAATGCGAACGGCAATCCGGCCCCCGACGTCAACGGGGGTTCGGCGCCCGGTGTCGTGAACGCCGCCGCTCCCGGATCGGGCGGCTTCCCCACGCTCCCGCCCGTGCCCTCGCACCTGATCCCCGAGAACCAGTTGCCTCCGGTCGGCGACCTCAGCCGGCATGAGAGTTCGATGCGCAAGACGATCGGCCTGCTCGACCGTCTGGCCAACCACCTCGCCAGTGTCCGCGACGCCAACTCTGCCCGTATTGCCGCGCCGCAGATCAACGCCATGGAGCAGGAGTTCCGCCAGGTCCAGCAGGAGCTGACGACCTTGCCCCACCTCCAGGCCCACGAGGAACGTGCGCTGGCGAAGCGCATGGTCAGTGAGATGAACCGTGTGGTCCAGCGACTCCGTCAGGAGTCCCAGCGGATCACTCGTATCCGGGGCATGGCGATGGCCGGCATGCAGATGATGCACGGCGTCAACATGATGACCGTCGGCCTCCAGCCGATGATCCAGGCCGCCAACTCCGGTCCCCAGCCGTATGTCGAGGTCTTCGTCGCCAACGTGCCCGATGGCGACTCCAGCGGCTACATCGAGTCGAAGCTGAAGACGCTGGCCGATCGCCAGCCCTCTGGCTCCCAGGCCCGGTGGTCTGGCCCCCCCGGGGCGTCCTCGTTCCGGATCTGGCCCGTTGCCGATGCCCGGAACTTCACGAACCAGATCAATTTCGGTCAGGCCAGCCTCAACGGTCGTCAGATCACCGTCCAGGCCAACGTGAGCCCTTCCGACGTCGCCGCCTTCAAGACCCAGCAGGAGGAAGCCCGGTCAAAGAAGGTCGCCGACGCCAGGGCCAACGAGGACCCCAAGGCCCCGGCCGGCGCCGACGCCATCACCAAGGCTCTCTTCCTCCTCAAGTCGTCCGACGGCTTCCGGCATCGCGAGGGCCTGACCAAGCTCGCTCGCGTCCGGCCCGACGAGTCCCGGACCGCCGAGGTCGTCCAGGCCGTCGAGCCCTTCGCCACCGGCACCGACCACTTCAGCGCGATCGAGGGCGTCAAGGCGCTCGCCAACTGGAAGAACGATGAGGCCGTCAAGATCCTCATCCACATCATCGAAAGCTCCGACGATGGGTTCGTCCGCACCGAGGCCGAGAAGCAACTCGGCCGGCTCCAGGAGGTTGCCGGCGCCGAGGCGATCGCCTCCCGGATCACCGACGACTGGCCCGAATCCCTCTCCGCCCTTCGGGCCCTCGGTCCGACCGCCGAGCCCGCCGTCATTCCGCTCCTCAAGAGCGCCGACAGCCGGACCCGCGCCCTCGCCTGTGAGGTCCTCCGTGACATCGGCGGCCAGGAAACCCTCGACACCATGAAGAAACTCCCCGCCGACCCCGACTTCCACGTCCGCAGCCAGGCCAGCACGGCCATGAGGGTCATCTCCAGCCGTGTTCGCTCCCAGGGTGGCCAGACGGCGACCTCCGGCGGCGCGTCCAAACGCTGACCTCCGAACTCGATGGGGAACGGCCCGCGGTCGGCCGTTCCCCAATTCTCTCCCATTTTTGGCTTGATCGAGTTCGGCGTCCGGCGTAGGAATTGCACAGGGGTTCGTGCGATCTCATGAGGTCGCATTTTCCCTATCCTGCCCAAATCGTGTCCCGACTGGGTGAGGAGCACCCGTTATGACGCGACCGATCCCGGAAAGTCATCCCCTCCACCGCCTCTTCCGCGGCCTGACCGAACACACCTTCTTCGGCGAACTGGGGATCGGCGACCCGAGGCTGGTTGGCTACGTCGCCGGCCTGCTCGCGCGGTTCGTCCCGAGCGAGGGGGTCTGGGCGATTCGCGACGGTCAGGGTCGGCGGCTCAACGAGGTCGCCGCCATGCTCGCCGAGGCGGAGGCCTCGGACGACGAAACACGGCGCCGCGAGTGTCACCGCCACGTCGGGGATTTCACCCTCTTCTGGACCGGCGTCTATCCCGAGGCCCTCGCGGCGCTCCGTTCGCGACGCTCGGCCGACCACCTGATCGACTACCAGCAGCAGGGCAAGCTCTCTTACTACCTCGCCAGCACCCTTCCTGGCGACGGCGACCAGGCCCCCGTGCTCCGTCGCCTCAGCGACGAGTTCGAGCTTTGTGCGTTCGGCCTCTCGATGGTCCGCAAGGAGTGGGAGCGCCTCGAACCTCCCGGCGCTGGCCCGGGTGGTCCTCTCCTCATGTCCTGAACTCCGGTGCTTGCGTTCCCGACAGACTCGGCGTTGGAGAGGGCTAACCTCCCGACCTGCGAATGCCCCTGCGCGCCCGATTGCAAAGCTCCGTCCGTCGTGCTAGACCGGAGCCTCGCCACGTCCCCGCCCGAGGAGCCTTGCCCGTGCCCACGATCGACGCCCCCAGACTGACCGACTTCGCCACTCGTCTCTTTGTTGCCGCCGGGGTGCCGGCCGAGGACGCCCGGATCGTCGCCGATAACCTCGTCGGGGCGAACCTCAGAGGGCACGACTCGCATGGTGTCATGCGCATCCCGCAATACCTGGATTTCCTCCAGAGGGGACTCTACCAGACCGGCGTTGAGCTGAAGGTTGAGAACGAGACGCCCGCCGTGGTCGTCTGCGACGCCTCCTGGGGTTTCGGCCAGGTGCAGGCCCATCGCCTGCTCGACCGTGTGATGACCAAGGCCCGGACCCTCGGCCTCGGCGCCGGCGCCATGCGCAACAGTGGCCACATCGGCCGCCTGGGCGACTACGCCGAGCGTGCCGCCGAATCGGGTCTGGTCCTTCTCGCGACCGTCAACAACGCCGGCTCCGGTCAGCGGGTCTCGCCTCCCGGTGGCCTGGAGCCGCGGCTCGGAACCAACCCGCTTTGCATTGCCGTGCCGTCGAAGTCGGGAACGATCCTGCTCGACTTCGGCACGAGCGTCGCCGCCGAGGGGAAGGTCCGGGTTTATTACCTCAACGGCAAGAAGCCCGTGCCCGAGGGCTGGCTGCTGGACAGCGAGGGGCGTCCCACGACCGACCCTTCCGTCCTCTACGAGCCGCCGACGGGCAGCATCCGGCCGATGGGCGGGATGCAGTCGTACAAGGGGTTTGGCCTCGCCTTGGTGCTCGACATGCTCGCTGGCGGCCTTTCCGGCGGGCACACGGCGTTCGCCGGCGCGCCTCCTGCGAAGGGGAATGACGTGTTCTTCCTCGCGATGGACCCGGCGCTCTTCTCGGGTCGCGAGCACCTGGTCGATCAGGCGACGCAGCTCGCCGCTTACGTTCGGGGGACGCCCCGCGCCGAGGGGGTCGAGGCGATCACCCTGCCGGGCGACCCGGAGCGTCGGGCGATGGAGGCCCGATCGCGAGAGGGCATCCCGCTGCCAGAGGGGCACTGGGAAAAGCTCACGGAGCTGGCGGGGAAGCTGGGGGTGGAGGCGCCGGGGGTGGCGGGGTAGGGCGAGGATTGCGTCGGACCGACAAAGGGTAATACGCTCAAACCATGAAAACCATCGAGGAAATCGAGGACTCCATCCGGAAGCTGCCCGCCGAGGATCTCGCCGCGCTTCGGGCCTGGTTCGCGGAATTTGACGCGGGGATCTGGAATCGACAGTTTGAGGAGGATGTCTCTGAGGGACGGCTGGACGCACTGGCTGACGAGGCGCTGATGGACCTGCGCGAGGGGCGTTGCACCGGCCTGTGAACCACCGAGCGACGCCGAGGATCTGGCAGTGTTATCGGCGGCTGCCGGCCGAGCTTCAGCGGTTGGCCGACAACGGCTATGAACTCCTGAGGCAAGATTCACGGCATCCGTCGCTCCACCTGAAGAAGGTTGGGCGGTTCTGGTCGGTTCGCGTCGGTCTGCACTATCGGGCATGGGCGGTCGAAGTTGGCGAGGATCTGGTCTGGTTCTGGATCGGAACGCATGCCGAATACGACCGGCTTCTCGGGCGATGAGGCAGGAGACCGATGAAGCGGTACGCAATCGTCATCGAGGACGCGGGGACGAACCTGGCGGCCTACGTGCCGGACCTGCCGGGGTGCGTCGCCACGGGCGAGACCAAGGCAGAGGTCGAGCGCCTCATCCGCGAGGCCATCGTGCTGCACCTGGCGGGGATGGTGGAGGACGGCTTGCCGATCCCCGAGCCGTCCAGCCGAGTGGAGTACATCGAGGTCGATGCCTGACTCCGCCAGGCCGTTCCCGGCCATCCCGGATCAGATCACCTGGACCGGGTCGCAGCGGCGGCCGGCCTGGGATTGGAGGTCGCGGTGCTCCGAAAGAGTTGAGGCCACTGGCGGACCAGCCGCCAGTGGCACCCGGCGCGAGCTGCGGGAGGAGGAGCGGACCCGCGAGGGTATCGCGCGGGTGGCGAAGCGGAACGCCGCGGCCCGCATGGACGAGCCATGAGGCCGGAAGAAATCGCCCGGAATTCCGGCCGGTTTCGGGCACCATTTCCCCACTGGAGAGGTTGAGGGCTCCCGCACCTCCGCGCTCGCCGTCCGCGCCCCCATCAGACTCTTTGGCAATTCGGACCCCCGGACTCGTTCGTCGCGAGCGACGCGAGGGGGAAACCACCCTCCGCGTAAGGGTTGCCCAGCCGCGGGAGTTTTCCCCTCCGGCAAACTCTGTGCATCCCCCGTGTCCCCTGTGGTGAATCCTCCTCCCGCCCGACGAAACGAACCCGAACGTTAAGCTGGGTAATTTTCTGAACGAACCCAACGCCCTCCGCCCGCGTGACGAAACGAACCCGGCGTCACACCGGGCAAGTCTCGGCGCCCTTGACGTCCCAACAAAACGAACTCGGGACTGTGACGAAACGAACAGCCATACCCTTCGGAAAGGGCAACCGGCCCCATGAAAATGGTTGCTTGCAGTCCTCGACCATCGACCATCCGGCATCGGCCATTTTCAGAAGAACCCGAGCCGCCGACCGATGGCGCGCGGACTTGTCCCGGCCGGGTGGCCGGGGCCAATTGGAGCGCAGCGGAACGTGCCCTGGGGCGCGAGCCTGGCGACGGGTGGCTGAGGTCGTCTTCAACTCCAGTCTGGCCCCTGACACATTGCCGAAGGGACTGGGGTCGAGCACGACCCCAGCCACCCCGCCGGGCAGCGCACCTCCGGACCGACGGGCGCTCGAAGTCACCGAGGGGGGGAGGCGATCGGAGGGCCATCACGAGCGTATCGTCTTGTGATCGCTCCTTCGAAGGTTGTCTTGGACATACTTGAGCAGACGCGGCGATGACCGGCGTCGATTCCAGAGACCTGGATCGGTCCTGTCGTGGGCAGGAGAGCCCGCATGCCCCCACAAATTTAGCGAGGAGAATCGCTTGCGGAGATTCAGCGGCGCCGGGCGAGGTCGGGCTCCGCGAGGTCGGCAGAGCCCGGCCGGGCGTGTTGATTTTGGGAACAGCCAGCTGGAACGAGTCGGAGGCGTCGGCGCGACGCGATCAGAAGGGGCAGCCGCAGAGGATGCGGACGTTGGCGTAGGCGGTGAACTCGGCGGAGCGGATGATCCCCTTGACGCCCTCGGCCTGTTCGAGGAACTCGTGGTGGGGGACTTCCTCGACATCGACGTTGTCGCCGACAAGGCGGAGGACTTCCTGGTACAATTTGGGGCTGTACTCGCTCATCTCGGAGGCGATGGCGATCCCCTCGACGATCAACTCGTCGAGCACGGCGCGGAGGACGTCGAGGAAGCGGGGGATGCCGGGGGTGAGCGTCAGATCAATGACATGGCTGTCGGGGGGCAGGGGGAAGCTGGCATCCACGATGAGCAGCTCGTCCTGATGTCCGAGCTCGGCCAGAAGCGAGCAGATCGACGGATTGAGGATGCCACCTTTCTTCATCGGAACACGGTCCTCTCGGCTCATCCGGGGCCGCGTCGTGGGCGGCGGGCCGGGTCAGGCTCAGGCGTTCGCGTCGGGGACGCGCGGGGTGCTTCGCAGATGCTCAGTATAATGGAATCCAGCGGGCCTCTCCATCCCATCACCTTCCGGCTGCGGGCCGTCGGGAACCGGGAGGCGATCGCCAGGCCGCAGTCGATGCTCATGCAACCACCGTCGCGACGAGCCGCGATCCTGACCGCACTGGCCCTGGTGGCGTTCGCGCTCTCGTGGGGCCCGGCGCAGGACGAGCCGAAGCCGCCGTCGTCGCCGCAGACGCTCTTCGACGAGCGGCTGGCGACGCTCCGGGTCGCGTCCGTGACCTGGATGAACCGGCCGGGGCCGAAGCGGAAGGTCGTCGATCAGGTTTGTCTGGTCCCCGACCTGCCCAGCTTCTTCGCCGCCCTCGCCACCTGGGACGACGGCCACTACTTCCCGATCCTGCTCGACGACCCGGAGTCGAACCTTCGGTTCCTCCGCGCCTTCCGACCACGACGGGTGGTCCGCCTGCCGCGTGCGGCCGGGGCAATCCCCGACGATCAACTCTGGAAACACGCCCTGGAGGCCGTTGGCAAGTCGTGGACGGTCGAGGGCCAGGAGCCGCCGCCCGGCGACGAGGTTCCGGAGATCCTCGGTCCGACCCCGCCCGGGGTTGTCGTCTCGACGCCCGCCAGCCAGACGCTCGCCGGGGCCGTTGCTCTGGCCGCTGGACGCTTCCAGCCCCTGGTGCGCTGGGACTTCCGCAAGAAGGACGACGCGGCCCTGGATCTCGAAGCCGCCGCCCGGATGATGCAGGATCTCGAATTCCAGGTGGCGGCCGTCGTGACCGAATATCGCCAGCTCGGCGACGACTGCGACTTCCTCACCCTGGCCGGCGACTGGCCCGATCGCTACGCGATCCCCGAGGGTCAGAAGAAGGGCGTGGCCGCCCTCGACGACCTGCTCAGCCGACGACCCGACGGCGGCCGTCGCTGGGCCTACGTCGGCCGCCTGATCGGCGATCCGGCCGGGTCGGTCTACCAGGCGATGTGCAGCCTCTTCCTCCAGCCCGAAAGTGCCTTGCTGTTCAACGCTTACGACGAGCAGGGCATGCCCTGGAGCGAGTACCAGATGCGCGACGCCACCCGCCGGCTCTCGCAGGAATTGCGCACCTTTCACCGCGTCGGTCCCGACGAGGCGAACCTGGCCGGCTGGCATCGGGTCTTCGACCCGATCAACCGCCACGGCCTCGTCCTGATCAACTCCAGCGGCGGCGAGAACAACTTCAACCTCCCCGGGGGCGCCGGCCAGACGGCCGACGTGCCGATGAGTGTGCCGGCCGCCGTGCTGATGATCCACAGCTTCTCGGCCACCCGACCGGCCGACGTCGGCACGGTCGCCGGCCGCTGGCGGGCCAACGGGGCATTCCTCTACTTCGGGTCGATGAACGAGCCGTATCTGAATGCCTTCCGCACCCCGACGCTCGTCGCCAACCTCCTCGCCGACAACCTCCCCGTCTCGGCCGCCGTGCGCAAGATCATCTCGGAAGACCCGTTCGGCACGCCCTGGCGGCTGATCTTCCTGGGCGACCCGCTTTACCGGCTCGACCCCGACGCCGCGAAGGCCCCGCGCGTCCAGCCTCGTCCCCCGACCGACCGCTGGCCCGCCCTGGCCGGGTCCGCGCCGCCAGCCGCAGGCGCCAGCGACGCCGATCGTCTTCGCTGGGGGCTCACCACAGCGCTCGTCCAGGCCGCCCGGCTCGAAGGCGGGCCGGCCCGCGCCGAATGGCAAAACGTGATCCTCGCGATCCGTCGCGAGGCCCTGCCGGCCTCCGCCCGGCCAATCTATGACGCCCTGCTCGCCGACGTGATCACCTTCGCCCGCCCCGGTGTCTCCTGGCGGACCCGCGCCGACGCGATCCCCGAGGCCGAGCGATCAGGCGTCCTCGTTCGAAGCCTCGAAGCTCGCAAGGCGCCGGCGCCGATCGCGGGGCAGGGGTCTCGGTGCGGCGTCAGTGACCGGAGGCGAACGTCAACGGTCTTCCGTCCGTTGATTCACGCCCATCTGCCTCAACGCCCGCGCGGAGCGAGCGACGTCGGCCCTTGGAGGGCGAACGACTCGACAACCTGGGGCAAGGCCCCCAGGTGCAGGTGGATCAGGCTGCCGACCGCGTTCTTGCGAAAAACCATGTCGCGTTCGTCGGTCAGGGCACCGGAGCGGGCCGGGCAGTCATCCAGATCAGGGGCGGGACGGATCAGCCATCGGGCGGAACGATAACCGCGCACCACGGTTCCGCGCGGCCCAAGCCAGACGTTCCGCACAAGCGTTCGCTCGACGGGCTCCGGGCCAGGCCAGACCCGCCTCAATTCGGCCTCGATCGGAAAAATCCCGGCGCCGGGGTAGGACACACCATCGACGATCATCGTGCGGCTCAGGTAAGCCGTGCCGCCGCCCTCGGTGTAGATCCGGTGGCCCTGGCAGACGTGCATCCGGAGCTCAGCGATCAGGCTGTGATTGGTCGCCAGGGCTTCGACGTACTTGTCCGGGCAGCCGCAGCCGATCATCACCAGGTCCACGCCCGTCGGCAGCGAGCCGTCACGCAGCGGCGAGAATTCGAGCAACTCGGCCCCGAGCGAGGTCAGTGTCTCGAGCGTATCGGGGAAATAGCCGCCGAAGGCTTCGTCCATCGCGTAGGCGACACGGAACCGCCCGCCTGGGAACGCCGGGACGGCCGGCAACGTCTCCTCGGGCTCGATCGGGAACGGTCGCGACCCGGCCAGGGCCGCGATCGCTTCCCGATCGGCAAACCGGAGAAAGCTTGCGGCCAGGGGTGCGATCAGGTCGGACGCGACGTGCTGATTCGGCGGTAAGGCCGCCAGTGCGGCGCGGATTTCCGGTAGCGTCTCGACGGCTCCCACGACTGGCTTGCCCGCCAGCAGGCCGATCGTCGAGCGGATCGCGGCAAACTGTTCGGGGTCGTCCAGGCCGTCGAGAAGGATCGCGTCCGCCTCGGGCGGGACCCAGGGAAGATGGTCACCCTGCCAGTTCCGGCAATCGAGCACGATCAGGCGAGGCAGCTCGAGCGCCTCGATGATCGGCCGGATCGGGCCGGGACGGTCGAAGGCCGAGGGCGGGCTGGGACAGCCGACCTGTGGCGGCGCCGGGTTGATCGGCTCCAGGGTCCCCTCGACGATCGCCAAGCCAGCCTCCCGGGTGCCGCGTGTGAAGACCTCACGGCAAAGCTCGGGAGACATCAGCCAGGCATCGAGGTGACGGCCGGGCAGGCCGGTGATCTGGCCGACGACCGTTGAGGCCCAGGGGCGCGCCGACGAGCGAAAGTGCTGGACCTTCCACTTCTCCTCGCTCAGTCCCGCCAGCATCGCCAGGCTGGCCACGGATGGCTCGGGGCCGTTCGCCGGTGTCACCAGGGCCAGCCGGGGCGACGCGATCATAAGAAGCACCGTGGTCGAGCGGAAGGAAGGAGGGGTAGCCGCGGCTCCTCGCAGTGGGGACCGACGCGAGTTCCGTTCCCGGCCTGGAAACGGCTGGGACACCGAGGCGAGGGTTGAAGGAGCCTCGGCGGCGATCGGCTCCCGATCGTCACAATCTTAGAGTCGCGGCCCTGCCCGTCAAGTGTGTCTGAGAACCCATTCGACCGGCGATCCTCGCTCCGGAAAGCGTCGATCCGGCGCGACTGGGTTGGATACGTCAGATTGTCAAGATTCTTCTCGAGAAACGTGTGCGAGGCCTCAATCTCCCTCGATGTCGCTCAGGCAAGAGCCTCTCCAGAGAGGCGGGAGATCAGGTGAACTCCGACCGCTCCTCGCCGCGATCCGACTGGGCTGGGTGGCATTTTTCAGGGAACCCCCAGGATCACCGCGCCGGGTAGGGCCGACCTTTCCAGGTTGCCGGCTTGCCGAGCGCGTCCCGCGTGAACGCGGCCCACTGGATTGCCAGAAGAAGCACGACGCCCAGCGGATGCAGCAAGGCGCCGATCGAAGACTGGCGAAACCTCCACACGCCCACTACCCGGGGAAGCCAGGCCGCGACCGCGGCGAGTCCGGCGAGGACGATCGTCGCTCGCGGGAGCCAGGGGGCCGCGGTTAGCAAGAGGAACGGGAAAACCTGACCGCCCGCCAGCAAGAGCGTGGCGGGGACGATCATCCGCTGGGAAGCGAGCGCCTCGGTGGCGTTCTTGGCCAGTCCTCGCCAGAGTGCGGAAGCCCCGTGATACATCCGGCACGTGGCGAGATCGGTGGCGTCGCACAGGTCCGTCTTCAAGCCCGCGAGGCGGTAGGCTCGGGGGAGGGTGATCCCGTCGTGCAGGGACATCCGGATCGCCGCGTGGCCGCCCGCCTGGTCGTACGATTCACGGCGGGTCAAAAAGAGTTGACCGCATCCCGCGGCATAGGCGGGGTGCGTGCTCGCCCGCATCCGGGCCAGCGGCAGAAACCCGAGAAGAATGAAGTGGATCAACGGGATGACCAGTCGCTCGGCCAGAGTGCCGGTTTCCTGTTGAGGTACGCCGCTGACGAGGTCGGCCCGCGAGACGTCAAGGAACGCCACCAGTCTGCGCCAGGCCGTCGGGAGCGAGCTGAACGTCGGCGTCGAGGAATGCCAGGAGCGGAAATCGGGCCTGTTCGGCCAGTTGGGAGCAGGCATGCTGCTTGCCGCACCAGCCCTCCGGCAAGTCGGGACCGGAAACGCGACGCACGCGAGTGTCCCGCGCGGCAAACCCGGAGACGATTGCGGCGGTCCTGTCCGTCGAGTGATCGTCTAGCACGACCACCTCCACCTCCACCCCCCGCGACGCCAGCGCCGCGGCGACGGCCGGACCGATGGCGTTCTCCTCGTCCCTTGCCGGGATCAGGACCGAAACCCGGCCGATCGACATTCCCTCCCGCTCCAGACACGGCGCCGACCGATAAATGCGGATATTAGACATAAACAGCAACATCGGCCCGGCCGCCAGGACCAGCGATGCCAGGGCCAGGAGCGTCAACGCCATGCGGATCGGTCCTCGTCATGCTCGGCGCGGAACCGTTGTCCACGGATCGTCGCGCGGGTTCGTCGCCAGAGATCATACAAACCACCGACCCCAGCCCGGCCTCCGATGAGGACCGTGAAATCCGCCGGATTGCGACCGATGACCGCACGAGCCAGAGCGTCCTGGGTGGCCTCCAGGCCAAGCGCGATGTGGTCGGTCCACGCCTCCGGAGTGCTGTCCTCCAGACGGATTGAATCACCAAAGTAAGCCAAAGCTTCCGGTGTTCGTTCGCCCCAGAAGGGATACTCCAGGGCCAGCGGCACGACGACCGCCCCCGGCGTCCTCGCGGCGAGGTGGCCGACGCCAGCCTCGATGCAGACCGGCCGCTCGCGAGGGTCGGCGAACCGGCCCTGAACCGTGACCCACAACGCTCGACCTGGGTCCGAGACGACGGCCCTGCCAACAGTGAGGAAGTCCTTCGCTCCGCGCAGGCCTTTCCCGACGCCGAACAGCCCGATTCGGCCGAGGATCGGGTAGCGTTTCAAGGTCGCGGCGTCGATCGGAGCGAAGGGGATCTGGTCCGGAAAGAGGCCCGAGAGGACCAGACCGAGGACCGGGTCCCACCACGACGCGTGATTCAAGGCCACGATCAACGGCCCCGACAGCCGCTCCGGAACCGGGCCTCCGTGTGCCAGGCGGACGGCGTGGAAGTGCCGTGCCAGGTAGGTTCGCGCGTAACGTCGCGCCCAGGACACCCATCGCGGCGAGACCCGGGGCAGGGGATCGGGCGTGGTCAGAGGGCGGCGTCGGAGAGTCGCACGCATCGGGAACCTGAGCCTTTCGCAAGAACGCCGTCCTGATCGATCGCATCAGCGGCGATCCAGCCGGACATCAGGACCATCGGCATCCCGGGGCCCGGGTGCGCCGCCCCGCCGGCCAGGTAGAGGCCAGGCACGTCCGCGGCTCCGGTTGCTCGGCTTGAACGCCCCCCGGAGCCGGCCGTGACTGGCCAGGCCGTAGATGGCCCCGTTCAGCACGCCATAGCGGTCGTGGATGTCACGCGGGGTCAGCCGCGACTCGAAGACGACGTGCCGCTCCAGGTCGTCCAGGCCGGCGGTCCGCGCCAGCTTGTCGAGGATCACGCGGCGGTAGTCGGGGAAGAGGCGGTCCCAGTCGTGTTGTGGGCGGAGGTAGGGCGTGTGGACCAACACATAGAGCGCCTCGCCTCCCGACGGAGCGACCTCCGGCTCCGTCCTCGCGGGAGGCGCAGACGTAGCAGGTCGGGTCGTCGGCCGGCCGGCCGCGGCGATAGATCGCGTCGAACTCGGCGTGAGGGTCGCAGGAGAAGACGAAGTTGTGGTGCAGCAACTGGTCGTAACGGCGATCAAGACCGAGGTAGAGGACGACCCCCGAGCAGGCCGGCTCGTAGTCCCGCCGACGCTCGAATCGCCGGGCCGCAGGACCGCCAAGCAGGTCGCGGTGGGTGCGGACCGAGTCGGCGTCCGAGACGACGGCGCCGAACGCGATCCGCTCGCCGTCCTCGGTGACGACGCCCGCGACCGCCCCTTGCCCGTCCTGTTCGATCGAGCGAACGCCGCATCCGGTCCGCAACTCGACGCCCAGTTCCTCCGCCAGTCGGATCAGGGCTTCGGGCACGGCGCGCGTGCCGCCCCGGGGATACCAGACCCCTTCGCCGACCTGCATCGCAGCGATCCCGCAGAGGACGGCCGGTGAGGCGTCGGGGGCCGAGCCGACGTACTGCGTGAAGTGGTCGAGCATCTGCGCCACCCGCGGTTCCGGTACGGACGACCGCACGGTCGCCGCCACGGTGCTCCAGGGTCGCAGCCGGAGCCACTCGCCCAGGAGCTTCGGGTTCATTGGCGTCCGCGGATCGATCATGTCCCTCGGCGAGCCGATCGGTCGCCAGAAGAAAAACCGATCAGAGACGCGCGCATCCGCTGAGACGTGTCGAGGAACCGGCCGTAGCCGCTGGAAACAGCGCCGCCGGGGGCGAAGGCGTCGAGAGCGGCGGCCATCGTGGAGCGCTCGGCGTGCAGGTCAAGCGTCGAGCCGTCGTCGAAGAAGGAACGCCACTGGGGGTCGAGCGGAATCAGGTCGAGTGCCTCGTTCACGACCCGACCGGCCTCGGCATAGATCCGCGCCAGGACGGAGGGCATCATCAGGATCGTCGGCCCCATGTCGAACCGGAAGCCCTCGGCCTCCAGCACGGCCGCCTTGCCGCCGAGCCAGGGGTTGCGCTCCAGGAGCGTGACCTCATAGCCCCGCGCGGCCAGTGTGCAAGCTGCCGCCAGCCCGCCCAGTCCGCCGCCAATCACGCCTACCCGGCCTGTTTTGCTTCGACTCATGGTCGTGCTCCCCCGGGCTGACGGCCCCGCGCCCGGCTCGCCAGATCCCGGACCAACCGGAAGGCTCCGCGGGCCCGGGCCGTGATCGAGCCCGCATGCGCCGCATCCAAATAGGCTTGAACCACCCCTGTGTCGTCCTCGGTCAGCGGCTCGAAGTGGGGCCGTGACCGGCCGCTGCGGACGATCACGACCTTGGTGCTGGTCATCTCCAGCAACCCTTCCGTACCCCGCGTCCGACCAAATCCGCTGGCACCCCGGCCGCCGAACGGCAGACGCGGGTCGGCCGTCGGCACGATCAGATCATTGATCTGCACCACGCCCGCCGGAACCCGACCCGCCAGTTCCCGGGCGCGTTGGGGTTCGCCGAAGATCGAGGCGCCCGCGCGCATACGGACAGTCCGCGGCCCGTCGAACCGCTTCCTCCTCATCTCCGACCGGAACCAGGGCGAGCAACGGCCCGAACGGGTCCTCATGCATCAAGCGAGCTTCCGGAGGCACGCCGCCCAGCACGAGCGGTCCGATCAGCTCACCGCCATCGAATGCCTGTCCCGCGATGAGTCGAGCGCCGTGCTCCACGGCATCCCCCACGAGCGGGGCAATTCGACGCATCTCCAATGGCTCCAGCCGCCGCGACGGGATCGCCGACACGCTCGCGAGCAAACGCCGCTCCAGTTCCGGAGCCAGCGACTCGGGCACAAAAACTCGTCGCGGCGCGATGCAGGTCGCACCGCCATTGAACCGCAGGGAGAAGGCCAGGCTCCGGGCCGCGAGTTCGAGGTCGGCGTCTTCAAGCACGAGGCAAGGGTCGCAACCCGAGAGTTCCAGCGTCGCTGGCACGAGCTTGGGGGCCAGTTGCTCCAGCACGGCGCGACCGGCCGCGACCGAGCCAGTCTGCACGACGCGATCGACCCCCGCCACGATCGACGCACGAGCCGCGGCGGCCGACTCGGGTAAGATGGCCACCAGCGCCGGGTCAATTCCCACCGAGGCGATGAGGCTGGCCAGCATCCGCGCGGCCGGTCCTCCCCCGTCGCCAGGTTTCCAGAGCACCGCATTGCCTGCCACGAGGGCCTGGATCGCCTGCACGCCGGGCAACATCAGCGGGTAGTTCGACGGCCCGATGACCAGCACCAGTCCCACCGGCTCGCGCCAGACCTCGGCCCAGCTTCCCCAGAGCCAGGCCGGCCGACCGCCGATCCCGAGATGTCGCGGACATAGCAGCCGACCGGCCCACCGTTCGAGGAATCGGCAGGCGTCGGCCAGCGGCAGGACTTCCGCAACCATCGCCTCGGCCACGTTGCGAACCTCGGCCCGCCCCGCCACCCTGGCCAGGGCCCCGGACTGCTCGGCGATCAGGTGGCGAAGGCGGCGGATGGCACGCAGTCGATCCGGCAGCGGCCTCTCCGCCCACGCCGACTGCGACCGCCGGGCCGCCTCGACCACCGGACGAATCCCCGAAACGTGCCAGTCGGCAACCAGCCCCGGAGACTCGCGGATGGTCTCAACCGGCCACATCGACAAGGCCGGATCGCCCGGAGAAAGGGCGGAATGCGATTCGTGTTCCATCTCAGGAGACCCCCAGCAGGTCCGCGGCCGCTCGGGGTTCCGGGACGACGGGCGACGTCCCCAGATCCTCGGCCAGCAGCCGCGAGGTGATCCGGGCCGACTCGAAGATCACCGGCAGGCCGCTGCCCGGGTGCGTCCCGCCGCCGACGAGGTAGACCGACGTCCAGGTCCTCGAACCGGTTGCGCGGCCGGAGGTGGAGCATCTGGGCGAGTGTGTGCGCCAGGTTGAACGTGGCGCCCAGGTGGATCTCGTAGCGACGGTCCCAGTCGGCCGGGGTGACCATCTGCTCGAACCGGATGCGACGCTCGACGTCGTCGAGGCCCGACCTTCGCGAGCTGCCGCAGCGCCCGCTCGCGGAACCGGCGGCGTCTCGCGGGACCAGTCGACGTTCGGATGCTGGTGCGTGACCGGGCACCAGGACGTAAAGCGTGCTCATGCCCGCAGGCGCCAGGCGACGGGTCGGTCACGCAGGCGTTCTGCACGTAGAACGAGGGATCGGCCGACAGAGAGTGTGCCGCGTCTCGATGTCGGCGAGGTTCGGCAGGTAGTCCTCGGCCAGGTAGATCGTGTGGTGGGCCAGGTCGTCGTAACGGCCCTCGATCCCAGGTAGATCATGAACGTCGAGCAGGAGAACCGCTTCCGCGCGATCTTCCGGTCGGTCCAGCGGCGCCGCAGGTGGTCGGGGACCAGCCGGGTCATGGCGCGGGCGAAGTCGGCGTTGATCACCAGGGCGTCGGCCTGGTGGACGCCCGAGTCGGAGCGGACGCCGACCGCCGTCGGCCCTCGAAGAGGATCTCCTCGACCTCGTCGCCCAGCGAGATCTCGACGCCCAGGTCCTCGGCCACCCGGGCCATCGCCCGCGTGACCGCCGCCGCAGCCGCCGATCGGGTGGAAGACGCCGTACTCGTATTCGAGGAACGAAAGGATCGAGAACAGGCTCGGGCAGTTGAACGGCGACATCCCCAGATACTTCGACTGGAACGTCATCGCCAGCCGGACCCGCGGGTCCTGGAAGTAGCGGCGCAGCTCGCCGTCGAGCGAGAGCCAGGGCCGGAGCAGCGGCAGCATCTTCAGCAGCTGGGGCGAGAGCAGGTCGCGCCAGCGCAGGAACGGCGACTCCAGGCACGGTCCGGAACCGCGTCCATCTTCGCCCGGTTGTCCGCCAGGAACCGGCGGAAGCCGGCCGCGTCGCCGCGGGCAGAGCCCGGCGATGGCCGCCTCCATCCGGGCGACGTCGGGCGTGGCCAGCAGCTCGCCCCCCGCGCCGAAGACCAGGTGGTACTGGGGGTCGAGCCGGACCATCTCCACCTCCTCGTGCAGGTCGCGGCCGACCGCCGCGAAGATCGACTCCAGGACGCGCGGATAGAGGAAGAAGGTCGGCCCGAGGTCGAACCGGAAGCCGTCGCCCGTCGAGCGTCGAGGTCCGCCCGCCGACCGTCGGCTGCCGCTCCAGGACCGTCACGTCGAATCCCGCCCGGGCCAGCAGCATCGCCGCGGCCAGCCCGCCCGGCCCCGCCCCGATGATGACCACCCGCTTCGCCATTGCAACGGCCCCTAGGTTCCCCTCGATCGTGCCGGGGTTGTAGGAGCGGGCTTGGGTGTCGTCAAGAATTTCGGATGAATTTCTTAGACAATCCCGCGCGGCGCGGCGAAGCCCGAGGTTCCTTGTCGATCGCAAGGAGCCGAGATGAGTGCGAGGTCTCGCAGGCCGGCCGACCGTTTCGGGACGAACGCGGGAACGGGGTGGTCAGGAGCCTTGCGTTCAGGGCCGAGACGGGCGACGTCGCCGCCGGGCATGGAGTGCCAGGGCGAGCAGTCCCCCCGCGCCGAGCAATCCGAGCGAGGTCGGTTCGGGCACGGCACTGACCGTCACCAGGCCATCTACGGAGTCGTTCGCGCCGTTCGAGGGCTCCGGGGAAAGCGGGATCGTCGAGCCATCGAGCCGGTTCAGCTTCGTCGGGGCGGGCGTCGAGCCGCCGTTCAGCGGCGCATCGAGGACGAGGTTGAGGGAACTCTGGGTCCCCAACGCCACCCCTGGCTTGACGTGGACCTGGAACTGGAAAACCGTCGTCGTGCCTGTCGGGACGGGGATCGCATCGATGCCGCTCGCACTGACGACGATGTCACCCTTGTCAACCGTCGCCTGATCGCTTCCGGCGAAAATCAAAATATTTGAGCCGGCCAGCAGCGGACCCGCCAGAATTGTGCCGGCGTCCACGCTGAAGAGACTGGGATCAAACTGGATGTGAATATCCATTGAAAGCAGGTTGTCAACCGAGTTGTCTCCTGCTGGCGCGTCAGGCGGACGTCGACCGTCTGGGTCTGGCCGGGGGCGACGTGATAATCCTGGGGAATATCCAGGTAGGCCCCCGCGCAATCGGAGCGTGGCCCAGAGTCGCAACGAGCAGAGGGAGTAGCCAGACCGTCCGGAGGAGGCGATGGGAGGGCATCGTTCGGTCTCGATGGGATACCGCGAAGTCCTCGATTCCAGGATCGGGAGGTCCCGGAACGGACCCCGCCAGCCATTCCGATCCCTGGGCCAGCATGCTTTCAAGCGAGATAGCAACGTCATCGGCGGGCGTTGCTCACCTTAGCGCAAGTGGCCCAAAGACGCAAGTAGAGTTTCTAGCTGGGCAACGCGAGGTGGATCTCCGGCATCATCCGGGACTCTCACGGCGTCGTGCAGATGTAAATTTCGACAAGATGCACAGCCAGGGGGGAAAGATCCGGTCGGGGCCATGGCTGGTCCTCCGTCAGAAGACGGGACGGGGAGCGACGGGGGCTTCGGGACCGAGCAGCAAGGGGGCGAGGTCGGAGGCGCTCGCCGGGCTGGAGGTGTTCGAGGGTCAGGCCGGCCTTGCGGGCCTTGTCGCGGGCCTCGAGGAACCGGGCCTGCTGGCCGGCCTGGTAGTAGGCGCGGGCCAGGTGGGCGAAGACCTCGGGCGCGGGAGACGTCCTGGCGGCGGCTTCCAGGTCGGCGATCGCCTCGGGAAAGCGTCGCAGGCGGGTGGAAATCACACCCCGGGTGTCGAGCAGCGAAGCGGCCGACGCCGGCGACCCAGCGCGTCGGATCGCCTCCTCGATCCAGGGTAGGGCCTCACGCGGCGACTTCAGCTCCTCGCTGAGCGTCCAGGCCAGGTTGTTCAGGAAGCTTGCATCGGCCGGTTCGAGCCGGAAGGCTTGCTGATAGAGCTGGACCTCGTCGCGAAAGCGGCCCTGGAGGTGGCGCAGGTAGGCCAGACGGGTCAGCAGCTCGGGATCGTCCGGTTGACGCTTGACGATTGTCGCGAAGAGAGCATCGATCCGTTTGACGACAGCCGGATCACGTTGTCCGATACGGGCGAGGGTCAGCAGGTTGCGGGCCATCTCGCGAAGCCCGGCGGGGTCGGCATCGGACACAGCGGCTTCGAATCGATCGAGGGCCTCGGCAGGCCGACCGCGCTGGGCGACGACCACCGCGCGGACAACGGCCGTCCTGGGCCAGCGCCTGGCCATCTCGATCGCCAGCCGCTCGGCCTCGGCGTCGCGGCCGATTTCGAGCAGGAGGCGAACCGCTTCGCGTCCGAACGCCTCACCTTCAGGCGTCTCGGCCAGCGTGGGGAAGGCCGCTTCGAGCACGCGGGCGGCCTCGGCGGGACGCTTGCGGGCGACCTGCCAGCGGGCGCGGAGCAGGGGGGTGGCTGGGTCGTCGGCCGGGAGGCGGTCGAGCTGAAGGCCCGCGGCGTCGAGTTCGCCAGCGGCGAGCAGGGTCTCGACGTGAAGGCGGATCGCCTCCGGGCTGCCTCCCATACCCGCATCCTGAGCGGCGACCCGGGCGGCCTCCTTCGGTTCGCCGAGACGCAGGTGCAGCCGTGCCAGCAAGGCCCGTGATCGGGCCGCCGCGGGGAGGTCGGCCGGCAGGTCGGCCTGGAGCCGATCGAGCAGCTTGACCGCTTCCCGGATCTCCGCGACCTCCCGACCGCGGCTCAGGACCAGCGCGCGGACAAAGCGGTCCTCCGGTGTTTCGGGACGATCGGCGATCGGGGCGACCAGCTCCAGCGCCTGGCGACGGGCCTCGGCGTCTCCCGCGCGGCTGGCGAGCAGCAAGGCCAGCGTGCGAGCCACCCAGCGTCGGGCGGGATCGCGCTTCAAGGCGTCGCGGAAGATCCGCTCGGCCTCGCGATCCCGGCCGGTCGCCTGGAAGTAGTCCCCCGCACCGCGGATGACGTGGTCGTCTTCCGGCCACTTCTCCAGGGCGGCACGATACGCCGCGTCCGCCTGCTCGCGGTCACCGACGATCCGCCAGCACTGGGCGTGAACGAACTCGGGGCGATCCAGCCCCGGCACCTCTTCGAGAATCCTGGCGACGGTCGCGCGGGCCTCGGCGTCCTGTTCGCGGCCAACCAGGAAATAGAGCAGGGCGAACCTTGGGCCGAGCTTATCGGGCTGCCGGGCGATCAAGGCGCGGAGGGTGGCCTCGGCCTCCTCGGGCTTGCCCAGAGAGCTGAGCAAGCGGGCCTGCCAGACCCGCGCATCGAGGCTCTCCGGGTCACCCTCGACGACCCGGCGCGCCAGTCGCTCGGCCCGCTCGGTCTGGCCCGTCCGGGCCGACGCTTCGGCCGCGAACCGATCGAGGTTTGGCGACCGGCGGTCGCGATGTTGCAGTCTCCGCAATTCGGACTCACGGCCGAGCCGGGCATAGAGTGCCCGGAGCCGCGGCTCGACCACGTTGCCGCCCTCAAGCGTCAGCGCCTTCTCGAAGCTGGCCACGGCCTCCTCCGGGCGGGCACGAAGCTCCAGGAGACGGCCCTGAAGGATGTAGGGAAAACGCTCGTCGGGCAACTGGATCAGGGTCGATTCGATCAGCGGCTCGACCTCTTCCAGACGCTCATCGCGTTCGGAACCGTTCGCCCGACTCGCCTGGTCGAGCAGGATGAGGGCCCGTCCAAGCCGCGTGTAGGGGCCGCTCTCGCCGCCGATCCGCTCCAGTGCCTTCAGTGACCTGTCGACGATCCGGCGGGCCCCGGCGTCGTCGGGCTCGGCTTCGAGCGCTGACTCCAGCAACAGTAGGCGGATCAACGGGTCCTCGGGCCGGAGACGGGCCCCTTGCTCGTAGCAACGGCGGGCCTCGACCGGCTGGCTGCGGAGGCGGTAGAGGTCGCCGAGGGCGATCCAGAGCAAGGCTCGGGAATCGGGGCTGATCCCGTCGAGGTTGCCGACGAGCACGTCCCGGGCCTCCTCGCTCCGGCCCAGCGCATCGAGCAGTCGGGCTCGCAGGACGCGGAAGTCGGCCTGGTCGCCCGCCGCTTCGGGACGCGACGCCGTCTCCAGCACGCTGAGGGCGCCGTCCAGGTCGCCGTCGCTGACCAGGGCCTCGGCCCGCGCGTTCCAGACCGTCGGCTCCTTCGGGTGGGCCTTCGCGGCCTCGGCCAGCCGGCGGTTCGCCTCCTCGGTCTGTCCACGCGCCGGAGGATGGCCGCCTCGGCGATCGCGACGGCCGGATGCTCCGGCGCGATCTGGCGGGCACGGTCGAGGCAGGCGTTCAGCTCGTCCCAGGATCGCTGGGAGACCGGCAGGCCCAGTTGCCGATCCAGCTCGGCGCGGGCCAGGCCGGCGAGCAAACGGGGGTCGTCGCCGATCCGGTCGAGACCCTCGCGGAGGGCCAGGCGGGCGTCGGCCGGGTGGTTCGACTGGAGCAGTCGGGAATACTCCAGGCGCGCCGCCGCCAACGACGGGTCGGCCTCGAACGCCTCCCGGTACGCCGAGAGCGCCGAGGGCACGTCCCGGATCGCCTCGTAGCAACGTCCCAGCGCCAGGGCGATCGGCCCTAGAAGGTCAACCGCCGCCCGGGCGCGCGCTTCCTGAAGCTCCAGGATGGCCCGGGTCGGAGAGCCTTGCCTGAGCAGGCGGACCCCTTCCAGGTAGTGCCACCCCGGCGTTGGACGCTCCCCGCCGGCCAGGCGTCGGTACTGCTCGATCAGCGCCGAGGCTTCCGTGAGCCGGCCGAGTTCGAGCTGGATGTTGGCCAGCCACCACGTCAGCTCGGCGTCCGTCCCGTCGCTCATCAGCAGGCCACGTCGCCAGGTGGCGATCGCCTCCTCGACGTTGTTCTCCTGCAACTCCGCGATCCCGCTCACGACGCGAAAGCGATTTGACGCCTGGAGCGACAGCGGGACCCGATCGAGGTGGCGACGGGCCTCCTCGTTGCGGCCCAGTTGCAGCGCATGCTCGGCAGCGGCCAGGCAGACATTGAGGTCGTTCGGTGCCCGCTCGACGGCCCGCTGCAGGTCGGCCTCGGCGCGGTCCTCGAACTCGCGGGCCGAGTCGTGGTTGGCCCGCGCCGTCAGGCCGCGGGCCGTCTCCTGGAAGAACCGGAACCTCGCCAGGTGTGCCGCCGCCGACGGATTGGCGGCGATCAGCTCGTCCATCACGGCGACGGCCTTGGGCAAGTCCTGGTTCTGATCGCGATAGGCGTCGGCGAGGCTCTTTGCTCCCTCGATCATGCCCGGTTTGAGCTGCCGCGCCTGCTCGAAAAAGCCGATGGCCTCGGCCAGTGCCGAATCGTCTCCCAGCATCGCCAGACGCTGCTTGACGAGACCTCGCAGTCGCAACGCCTCGGCGTCCCGGTCGCCGCCGTCGAGCAACTGACCGGCCAGCACGTCGGCCGTGCGGTAACGCTGGAGGCTCCGGGGCAAGTGCGGTCCGACCGACAGGTGCAGCCGGACCATCTCGCGACGGGCCTTCTGGGCCCGTTCTGATCGGGAATCCGTCTGAATCCGGAGGATTCGCTCGTACAACTGGATGGCGTCAAGCAGGTCGGCCGGCGACCCGGCCGTACGGACAAGCGTGGTGGCGGTCAGCTCGAGCGCCGCGATGTCGCGTGGCTCACGTTCCAGGTAGGCGCGGAGGTACGTCAGGGCCAGCGCGTCGTCCTTGGCCGCGATCCGCTTTCGGGCCTCGGCCAGCAGCGCCGAGTGGCCCTGCGACTGCTGATGGCGATAGCAGACCACGATCACCGCCAGGCCGGTCAGGCTCAGAGCGGCAACGATCCGCAAGGCTCGGGGATTCAGTCGCCAGCGTCGTGGCTCGGTCATCAACGGCTCGGCTTGAAGGAGGAGGGGGGCCGCTCCATCATATTAACCGGCCTGACGTCCCATGCTGCCAGATCGATTTTTCACCACCGACGCCCCGCACGCGCCGTTTCCGACCTCATCTCGTCAAGGCCGGGGCGTTGCGGGTATAACCGTAAGGTCCGCCCTCGGAACCCCTTCGACTCCCCCGAGACGCCTCCTCGATGTCGAATCCGTCCCCCGCGCCGTCGTCCGCCGTTGCCTCGGTCCTCGCCCCCGCCGCGCGGGGGGCGGGCTTCGCCCTGGCGGTCCTCTTCAGCATGAACCTGCTGAACTACGTCGATCGCTACGTCCTGGCGGCCGTCGGACCGGCGATCCAGGCCGACCTCCGGATGGAGCCCGGACCATTCGGCTGGCTGGGCTCGGCGTTCATCATCGTCTATACGGTCGTCTCGCCCATCGTCGGCTGGCTGGGCGACCGCTACAGCCGCCGCAAACTCCTGGCCTTCGGCGTCGGGCTCTGGAGCATCGCCACGGTCGGCACCGCATTCGCTGCAAATTTCAATCAAATGTTCCTTGCCCGTGCCCTGCTCGGCGTCGGCGAGGCGAGCTACGGCGTGGTGGCACCGACGCTCCTGGCCGACCTGTTCGACCCGAAGGCACGTGGGCGGGTCATGGGTGTCTTCTATCTCGCCCTGCCGATCGGCACGGCGGTCGGCTACGCCGTCGGCGGCGTGGCACAGAAACTCGCGACGGAGCACGCCGCCGAGATCGGTGCCTGGTTGAGCGGGCATGGCCTGGCCGGGCTCGTGCCTTACGTCGTGAAGTGGCGGGCGGCCTTCTGGGTCGTCGGCCTGCCGGGCCTGGTTCTGGCTTTCTGCGGCCTGGTCATCCGCGACCCGGGGCGAGGGGCGTCTGAGGGCCAGACCCGGGCCGAGGCCCGCGACGACCGGCCCTCCGCTCGTGACTACCTCCAGATCCTCCGCACGCCCAGTTACTTGCTCAACACCGCCGGCATGGCCGCCGTGACCTTCACCATCGGCGCCTATGGCCACTGGATGCCCAGCTATTTCCGCTACGCCCACAACACGCCGCCCACGTTCCAGGTCCCGATGGGCCTGGCCCTGGCGCTGGCCGGTTTGCTCGGCGTCGTGCTCGGCATGTGGCTCCCCGACCGGCTCCAGAAGGCGACCCGACGCGCCTATCTGCTCTGGCCCGCGCTGGCCGTGCTGGCAGCCGTGCCGTTCGGAGCCGTGGGCTTGCTGGCCCCAGACCGCTGGACCTCCCTCGGCCTGCTCTTCATCGCCAGCGTCCTGCTGACCTCCTGCCTCGGCCCCTGCAACACGGTCACGGCCAACGTCGTCCCGGCCAACCGCCGCGCCGTCGGATATGCCCTGAGCATCTTCCTGCTCCACCTTCTCGGCGACATCCCCTCGCCGCCCCTCATCGGCACCCTTGCTACCGAGCTGGCTCGCCCCTCGGTCCGCTCCTCGACCATCGGCCGCTTCTTCGACCGCCTTGGCGCCAGCCCGGTGGACCCCTCCGCCCTGGCACCGGTGGCCCCGACCGCTCCGGTCCCCGACGCCCACGGCGTCCTCGGTCCGTCCAACCTGACCGCCGGCATGCTCGTCATCATCCCGATCCTGCTCCTCGGCAGCCTCTGCTTCCTCCTCGGCTCCCGCACCCTCCCCCACGACCAGGACCTCGCCCGCACCTCCACCTCCGGCCCGGACGATGATCCCGGGGTCCACCTGCATTGACCGGGCGACCCGGAAATCCTCGGCCGTCGTCGGACAACGGTGGCCCGCGACGGCATCGTGTTGTACCTTCCTCGCGCCCTCAGCACGCACGGGTCCGGGTTCCTTGACAATCGGGTTCAGCAGACGACGGGAAACCGGCGCGAGTCGCGAGGCGTCCCCGGCGCCGAACGAACTTCAAACTGTAGGGGTTGGCCCCGGTTTGGCTTGATTTCTCAAGGGGTTATGGTTCGCGGCTTTGGATGGCAAAGCGCGTCCCCGACGCGTCTCCGGATCGTCCCGGGCGCGTCCCGGCGACGTCGCCGGCGCGTCCTCGGATCGTCCCTGGCGAAGGAACAGAACGGGATCAGCGGTTCGGAACCGGCTTCAATAACCCCTGACTATGCAGCCATTTGACGCAGAGGTTTGTCCAGCTTGAGGGGAGCTTGTCGTTCTGCCGCACGCCGAAGTCATGGTCGCCGGTGGCGAAGATGTGCAGCTCGGTCGGGATGCCAGCGCGTTTGAGGGCGACGTACATGAAGGCGCTGTGCTCGGCATTGGAGCCGCCGTAGCTCTCCCGGTCGTCGGAGGCGTGGGCCAGGAAGATCGGGGGCGTCTCGGGGGGGATCGCGAGATCGGGACGGATGGCGTCCCGGTCCTTGAGCTTCAGGTAGCCCGGATAACAGAGAATGGCGAAGTTGGGCCGACTACTGACCTCGTCGATGGCGTCGATCGGCTCATACAGCCGACGAGCGAAGCCGGTGGCGGTGGCGATGGCGAGGTGGCCACCGGCCGAGAAGCCGACCATGCCGATGCGGTCCGGGTCGATCCCCCACTCCGCGGCCCGGCTCCGAACCAGCCGGACGGCCCGCTGGGCATCGAGCTGCGGGCCGAGCGGGGGCTCGCTCTTGACCTCGCCGGGACGCCTCGGACAGCGGTACTTGAGGATGATGCCGGTCATCCCCTGGGCGTTCAGCCAGGCGGCCACCTCCTCGCCTTCCAGCTCCCAGAAGAGGTCCCAGTAGCCACCTCCGGGACAGATGATCATGGCCGTGCCCGTGTTCCGGTCGGCGGGCGGCCGGTAGATCGTGAGGGTCGGCTTGGTGACGTTGGTGATCAGCTTCGTCGGTCCGACCAGCGGCGACTCGTAGATCCGGCTGGTTTCTTCCCCCTTGATGCCCATGTCCCCCGGCACCTTCCCCGGCCAGAGATCGACGACCAGCGGCTCATCGGCGAAGGCGGCGACGGTCACGAGCAGGTGGACGAGCAACGTGTAGGCGATTGGAAGCGGTTTCACGGCGAGGGTCCTCCGGGGTTGCTGACGGTGCTTCCTCCGATTCTCGCACGAGGAGCCCGGGTATCGTCAGCCAGGATGAGGAGGATTTTATCTCCGGCTCACGGTCTGTTCAGGGTGGCCTTGTACGATTCCGCCGTCTGGCTGGTTTGGTTCTCCCACGGTCCGGGGCGGAGACTCGGAGTCGAGCCCGTGCGACCGTGATCCGCAGGGGGTGGATGATGTCCCGGCAACAAGGATTCGGGCTCGACGCGGCATTGCACTGGTTCCACAGCCGCTTCTTCTGGTTCCTGATGGCGTCGTACGCGGTCGCGGCGGTGGCCCCTGGTCCGGGGCTGAGTATCCGCGACTGCTCGTTCGGGGTCGTGAGCCTGCCGGGCGGCACGATGAACGTGACCTTGCCGGCCGTGATGCTCGGACTCCTGCTGCTCAATGCGGGCCTCGGCGTCCGCGCCGCCGAGCTGGTCCGACTGATCCGGAACCCGTTCCCGCTGCTGGTCGGTCTCCTGGCCAACCTGCTGGTGCCGATTGCGTTCATCTTCGGCATCTCTCAGGCGATGGGACCCTGGCACAACCCGGACGAGGTTCAGAGCATCCTGGTTGGCCTGGCCCTGGTGGCGTCGATGCCGATCGCCGGTTCGTCCTCGGCCTGGTCGCAGAACGCCGAGGGGAACCTGGCCCTGAGCCTCGGCCTGGTCGTCGCCTCCACGCTGGTCAGCCCGTTCACGACCCCGCTCGCCCTGCACTCCGTCGGCCTGATGGCTCGGGGCGACTACGCCCAGAGCCTGCACCAGCTTGCGACGCACGGCACCGGGGCGTTCCTGGCCGGCTGCGTCGTCTTCCCGTCGATGCTGGGCATCACGCTGCGGCTCCTGATGGGCGAGCGGACGAGCGCGGCCTTGCGGCCCTGGCTGAAGCTGGCAAACGCGGTCAACCTGCTGGTCCTCTGCTACTCGAACGCCGCCCTCTCGCTCCCTCAGGCGATCGCCCGGCCCGACGCCGACTTCCTGCTCGCGATCCTGGCGATCACCGCCGGCCTCTGCCTCGTCGCCTTCGGCTCCGGCTGGAGCCTGGGCCACCTCCTCCGGCTCGACCCCGGGGCGCGGACCTCCTTGATGTACGGCCTCGGCATGAACAACAACGGCACCGGGCTCGTCCTTGCCTCGCTCGCCTTCGCCGACCAGCCCCGCGTCTTGCTCCCGATTATCCTCTATAACCTCGTCCAGCAGGTCGTCGCTGGTGTCGCAAGCGGCCTGCCGACGAGCCGACGTCGCCAGCCAAACCCGGACGTCCAGGCTTGTCCTACCGCGGGTTGCTGCGGCCCGGTCCCGGCCTGAACAGCCTCGATGAGGAAAAACTTAGAATCCGCTCATCGAGGGCTTAGGTTGGCCGGATAAGATCCCGTTCCAAGCGAATCGTCGAGGCAAGCCCTCCCCAGCGACCCCCGACCGGAGTTCCCGTTGATGAAACGCAAGCTCGTTTCCGCCGGCCTGACGCTCGGCCTGATGACCGTCCTCTCCAGCCCCGTCCCATCCCGAGGCGCGGAGGATCGTCGCGAGTGGTCGACCACCTTCGTCGTCGAGAAGGCCGACCTGGTCCCCACGGGCCGCAACCCGTTCTTCAGCCTCGAACCGGGCGACCGGCTCGAATTCGAGGGTCGCGAGGGGGGCCAGCCCGTCACCCTGACCATCACCGTGCTCGATGAGACGAAAGAGGTCGATGGCGTCACGACGCGGGTCGTGGAGGAGCGCGAGACGAAGAGCGGTCAGGTCATTGAGGTTTCACGGAACTTCTTCGCGATCAGCAAGCGGACGAATGATGTCTTTTACTTCGGCGAAGAGGTGGACATTTACAAGAATGGTCAGGTTATCGGTCACGAAGGCGCCTGGATTTCGGGCGAGGACGGGGCCCGGTTCGGCCTGGCGATGCCGGGCAGTCCGCTGATCGGGGCGCGTTACTTCCAGGAGATCGCCCCGGAGAAGGCGATGGACCGGGCCGAGGTCGTCAGCCTAGGCGAGTCAATCGACACGCCCGCCGGCAAGTTTGACCATGTCCTGAAGACCGAGGAAACCACCCCGCTGGAGCCGGGTGAAAGGGAAGCAAAATATTACGCTCCTGGCGTCGGCTTGCTCAAGGACGGCCCAATGCGGCTGGTCCGTCACGGCCGATCGAAGGATTGATCACGATACTGGGTCCCCGGCACGCCGGGGGGATTTGCGGAACCGTGGTCTTTTGAGGAGAATGATGATGCGTTCTTGGTTGTGCCTGAGTCTGTTGGCTGGCCAGGGGATGCTCGCGCTGACGACATCGGCGCGGGCCGACGAGGAGTCGATCCCCGTCAAGGAACTCCCCAGGGCGGTGCGCAAGGCGGTCCAGGACAAGTTTCCCAAGGCCGAGATCGAGAAGGCCGCCCGCGAGGAGGAAGACGGCAAGACGATCTTCGAAGTCACGCTGGAGGGCGAGCACGACCGCGACATCGACGTCTCGCTGTCGGCCGACGGCAAGATCCTCGAAATCGAGAAGTCCATCTCCTTCGACGAACTGCCCGGAGCCGTCAAGAAGGAGCTGAAGAACAGGTATCCCGGCGCCCGGATCGAGAAGGTCGAGGCGACGACCAAGGGCGAGGGCGGTCCGGTCAGCTACGAGGTTCTTCTCACGACCGAGGTCGTCCTGAGCGCCGAGGGCAAGATCGCCAAGGCCAAGGAGCACGAGGACGAGGATGAGGACGACGACCCCAAGGCGTCCGTGAAAGGCAAGAAGGGCAAGCACCACGAAGATGGTGATGACGACGATGATGACGACGACGAGGAGGACGACGATCGCTGAGTCCTGAGCGGTTCCCGAAGGCTCGCGACGTGGCCCGCCCTCGACGCCAAGCCGGGGGCGGGCCTTCGGTCGATCCTGAGGTGGACGTTCGACGAGCGATCTTCGAAACTGGGAGGAACCGCGGAGGCTTCGCGAGTCCGGGCGTCTCGAAAGCCATTCGATCGGTGAAAGCACGGGAACAGCCGTCGATGGAAACCCGCATCCTGATCGTCGAGGACGACGCCGAGATTGCCGACAGCCTCGTGCGCGGGCTCGGCGAGGAGGGTTTCGAGGTGGGGCACTGCTCCGACGGCGACTCCGCACGGACGGCCTTGCGGGAAGGGGCCTGGGATCTGGTCGTCCTCGACTGGTGGCTGCCGGGCACGGAAGGCTTGACGCTCCTGCGTCGGTATCGCCAGGAGGGGGGCGACGCCCCCGTCCTCTTCCTCACCGCCCGCGACGCCATCTCCGATCGCATCCGCGGCCTTGATGGCGGGGCCGACGACTACCTGGGCAAGCCGTTCGATTTCGAGGAACTTCTGGCCCGGGTCCGGGCCTTGCTCCGAAGGCGTCGCGGGGCGGGGACGGTCCTGAGCTTCCGCGACGTCCGGCTCGACTTGGCCGGCGGCCGGGCCGAGCGCGCCGGTCAGGCGCTCGAGCTGACCCCCAAGGAGTACGACCTGCTCGTCTTTTTCCTGCGACATCCCGGCCAGGTCCTCTCCCGGACGCGGATCTATGACCATGTCTGGGACGAGAACTTCGACGGGCTCTCCAACACCCTGGAGGTCCACGTCATGGAACTCCGCCGCAAGCTGGAGGCCCACGGCCCGCGCCTGATCCAGACCCAGCGCGGTCGCGGCTACCTGCTGGGCGACCCGCTGGAGGGGACGTCGTGAGTCTGGCCGATCGGATTTCGTGGTTCTTCCTGGCGTCGCTGGCGGTCGTCCTCGCCGGGTTCTCGGTCGCGCTGTATGCGCTGGCCGCCGAGCACCTGGGCCGTCAGGTGGACGAGCGGCTCGACGCCGCCCTGGCAACTCTGGCGGCGGCGGCCGAGGTGAACCCGGGTGTCGTCGAGTGGGAGCCTGGCGAGCGCGTGCTCGGCCTGGGTCGCGACCCCGGCGCCGAGGGCCTGCGCTGGGTCATCCGCAACGAGCACGGCCCGGTCGATCGCTCCGAGAACTTTGACCCGCGTCGCCTCGCGTCCGCGGACTCGCCTGGCATCTCCGCTGGTCGGCTGCTGGACCACGACGGTCGCCCCTGGCAGGTGAAGGTCCGCCGGCTGGAGCCGCCGGACGCGATCGGGCCGCCATCCGGAGCCTCCGCCCCCGAGCTGACGGCCGGTCACAAGTTCCCCGCTCTCGACCTCCTCGTCTTCGCCCCACTCGGACCGACCGAGGCGACCCTCCGACTCCTCGGTCTGACCCTGGCCGGCCTCTCGGTGACTCTCTGGCTGGCGGCCACGGTCGTTGGCCGACGCCTTTGCCGGAGGGCGCTGGCACCCTTGACCCGCATGGCCGAGGCGGCTCGCATGGCCGACGCCACCGAGTCCGGCTCGCGCCTCCCCGTGCCGACCACGCAGGATGAACTGGCAGACCTTGGCCATGCATTCAACGGCCTGCTCGACCGGCTCCACGAGGCTCTCGAACGCCAGCGACGGTTTGCCGGCGACGCCTCCCACCAGCTCCGCACTCCCCTCGCCGGCCTGCTCGGGCAGGTGGACGTTGTCCTTCGTCGCGATCGGACGACGGAGGAATACCGGCGGGTGCTGAGCCTGGTCCGCGGCAAGGCCGCGCAGCTTCGACAGATCGTTGAGAGCCTGCTTTTCCTCGCAAGGGCCGCGTCCGAGGCCGGCTTGCCCGAGCTGGAAGATGTGAACCTGACTGTCTGGCTTCCCGAACATCTGCGGGAGTGGTCGAGCCATCCCAGAGCCGACGACCTGCGAACGACCGTCGTCGAGGAGGATCCGCTCCCGGTCCGCGTTCATCCACCCCTGCTGGCTCAGCTCGTGGATAACCTGCTGGAGAATGCCGGTAAGTACAGCCAGCCGGGGACGCCGATCGTGATCCGTCTGCGACGCGAGGCGGAGGTCGTGGTGCTCGACGTGGAGGATCGTGGGGTCGGGATCGTCCCGGACGAGTTGCCCCACGTCTTCGAGCCGTTCTACCGCTCGCCGGATGCCCGACGACGCGGCGAGTCCGGCGTCGGCCTGGGCCTGGCGGTGGCCCGTCGAATCGCCTCGGCGTTCGGGGGCGGGCTCGATGTCTGGAGCGCCCGGGAGTCGGCAGCCGGTTCGAGCTACGACTGCCGGCAGCCTGCCCCGAGTCGAGCCGACCACGGGCCGAGGTGGTTAAGTCTTGAACGATGTTCCATTCCGTTCGGATCGCTCTGTCCCGAGAAGTCGGCTCGATTCCTCACGGCAAAAGCGAAGGATCTCGGTGAATCCGAATGCGACATGCGGTCCAGGTCGATCGGATTAGAAACTCCTAAGAACGGCCATCCCAGCCCGGCCGATGGTACACCATAAACCGGTACGCCGCTACGATACGAGTATCCCTCGATCACGTCAGCCGCCCCCGCGCCTGGAGCGTCCCCCGATGACCACGAGCCTGCGACATGCCCCAACCGGCCTGGTCCTCCTGATCGGACTCGCGGGCCTGGCCGGTTGCGAGGGAACCGCTGCCAAGGAAAAAGCCAAGCCCAAGCCAGTCGCGCCGGCGAAGGTGGAGAAGCCGCCCGGCGAGGCGGACCTGACGACCGTCACGCTCACGCCCGAGGCCGAGAAGCGCCTGGAGATCGCCACGGTGCCCGTCGAGCGACAGGAGGTGCCCCGGACCCGCACCCTCGGCGGCGAGGTGATCGTGCCGCCGGGCCACGCGATCACCGTCTCCTCGCCGCTCGGGGGCACGCTGCTGGCACCGGAAGGGGGCGTGCCCGCCGCGGGGAGCCGGGTGGAGCGGGGCCGAGTCGTCTTCCGGCTGCTCCCGATGCTCTCGCCCGAGGCCCGCGCCACGATGACCAACGCCCAGGTGGATGCGGTCGGTCAGATCGAGCAGGCCGAGAAGCAGCTCGCCCAGTCGAAGGTCCAGCTCGACCGGGCCAAGCGACTGCGGGAAGCCAACCTCGGCAGCGAGGGAGCCGTGGTCGATGCTCAGGCCCAGTACGACGTGGCGGAGGCGGCTCTCAGGGCCGCGACCTCCCGCCGCGACGCTCTCAATCGCACGATCCGCGGCCTCGAAGGGGGCTCGATCGACCCCTTACCGATCGAGGTCGAGGCCGACGGCGTGCTCAAAAACCTCCATGCCCTGGCCGGTCAGACCGTCGCCCCCGGCGCGATGCTCTTCGACGTCGAACGGCTCGATACCGTCTGGGTCCGCGTGCCTGTTTATGTCGGCGACCTCACCGACATCGACACCAAGACCCCGGCGCGGGTCGGGAGCCTCTCGGCCATCCCCGGTGACTCGGCGACGGAGGCTCAGCCGATAACCGCGCCGCCGTCGGGCGACCCGATCGCGGCGACCGTGGATCTGTTCTATGAGGTCCCGAACCGTGGCGAGACCTTCCGTCCCGGTCAGCGGGTTGGCGTGACCTTGCCGCTGGCCGGCGCCAGCGAGAGCCTGGTCGTGCCCCGCTCGGCCGTCCTGCTCGACTACCACGGAGGCGCCTGGGTTTACGCCGCCCTCGGCGATCACAAGTATGCCCGCCGCCGCGTCCGACTCGAGCGCGTCGTCGGCCCGCAGGCCGTCCTGAATTCCGGACCCGAGCCGGGGACGCCGGTCGTCACCGACGGTGCGGCCGAGCTGTTCGGTACCGAGTTCGGCGGCGGCAAGTAGTCTGACCGAGGCAATCCCTCCTGATCGACGGATATTCCCATGAACTGGCTTGTCGCGACCTCGCTCCGCCTTCGCGTGCTGGTACTGGCGCTGTCGATCGTGCTGATGGTCGTCGGCATCCGCACGGCCAGCCACGCGCCGCTGGACGTTTTTCCCGAGTTCGCACCGCCGCTCGTCGAGATTCAGACCGAGGCGCCGGGGCTCTCGACCGACGAGGTCGAGAGCCTCATTAGCGTGCCCCTGGAAAACGCCCTGAACGGTACGCTCGGCCTGAAGACCTTGCGCTCGAAGTCGGTGCTCGGCCTCTCCTCGGTCGTGTTGATCTTCCGCGAGGGAACCGACCTGATGAAGGCCCGGCAGCTCGTGGCGGAGCGGCTCTCAGTGGAGGCAAGCCGGCTTCCAGCGGTTGCGAGGCCGCCGGTGATCCTGTCGCCGCTGTCGTCCACCAGCCGGCTCCTGAAGATCGGGATCTCGTCGAAGACGCTCTCCCAGCGCGAGTTGACCTTGCTCGCCCGGTGGACGATCCGGACCCGCCTGATGGCGGTGCCGGGGGTGGCCAACGTCGCCATCTGGGGCCAGCGCGACACACAGTATCAGGTGCTCGTCGATCCTGATCGCCTCCGCGCCAATGGCGTGACACTCGATGCCGTCACCAAGGCGGTCACCGACGCCACGGCCGTCGGCGCCGGCGGGTTCGTCGATTCGCCGAACCAGCGGCTGGCGGTCCGCCACCGGCCGGCCGTCGAGACGCCCGAGGATCTGGCGAACACGGCCGTCGCCTTCCGCAATGGTGCGCCCGCTTCGGCTCGGCGACGTGGCCGACGTGCGGATCGGCTCGCCGCCGCCGATCGGCGACGCGGTCATCAACGGCGGCCCCGGCCTGCTCCTGATCGTCGAGAAGCAGCCGACCGGTAACACGCTGGAAGTGACCCGCAACGTCGAGAAGGCCCTCGAAGACCTCAAGCCCGCGCTCTCGGGCGTCGAGGTCGACCCGACGATCTTCCGGCCCGCGTCGTTCATCGAGCGGTCGCTCGACAACCTGGCGGAATGCCCTCTGGATCGGCTGCGGCCTAGTCGTCGCGGTGCTCGTCCTCTTCCTCTTCGACTGGCGAACCGCAATCATCAGCCTGATCGCGATTCCGCTCTCGCTGATCACCGCTGTACTCGTCCTGATCTATGCCGGCTTCACGATCAACACGATGGTCCTCGCCGGCCTGGCGATCGCGATGGGCGAGGTCGTCGATGACGCGATCATCGACGTCGAGAACATCGTCCGACGGCTCCGGATCAACCGGGCCCTCGGCCGTCCCCGCTCGGCCTTCCGCGTGGTGCTCGATGCCTCGATCGAGGTCCGCAGCGCTGTCGTTTACGCGAGCCTGATCGTGATCCTCGTCTTCCTGCCGGTGTTCTTCCTCGAAGGACTCTCGGGCTCGTTCTTCCGGCCGCTCGCGTTGACCTATGTGCTGGCGATCCTCGCCTCGCTCGGCGTGGCCTTGACGGTGACTCCCGCACTCTCCTTGATGCTCCTGCCGGGTGCGGCCGACCGGCATCGGGAGTCGCCGTTGGTCCGGCTGTTGAAGGTCCCGTATCGCGCCGTCTTGCCGGCCTTGGCCCGACGGCCCGGGTGGGCGCTGGTCCTGATCCTCGGCATGTTCGCCTACAGCGGCTACGCCTTGACCACGCTTGGTGAGGAGTTTCTGCCGGACTTTCAGGAATATGACTTCCTGATGCACTGGGTCGAGAAGCCGGGCACGTCGCTCGACGCCATGCGACGGATCACCATCCGTGCCAGCGAGGACCTGCTGGCGATCCCCGGCGTCCGCAACTTCGGCTCCCACATCGGCCGCGCCGAGGTGGCCGACGAGGTCGTCGGACCGAACTTCACCGAGCTTTGGATCAGCGTCGAGCCGGAGGCCGACCATGCCGCCACGATGGCCAAGATCCAGGCCCTGATCGACCAGTATCCGGGATTGAAGCGCGACGTATTGACGTATCTCAAGGAGCGGATCAAGGAAGTCCTCACCGGGGCCGGGGCGACGATCGTCGTCCGGATCTTCGGACCGGATATGGATGTCCTTCGCTCCAAGGCCCAGGAAGTCGGCGCACGCGATCGAAGGGGTGGAGGGTGTCGCCGACCTGCAGATCGAGCAGCAGATCCTTGTCCCGCAGTTCGACGTCCGCCTCCGTCCCGACGCCGCCGCTCGCCTCGGCCTGACCCCCGGAGACGTCCGTCGCGCGGCGACCACGCTGGTCAAGCAGACGATGGTGGGTGAGCTTTACCAGGGACAGAAGATCTTCGACGTCGTCGTCTGGGGTACCGAGAGCGTTCGCAACGACATCGCAGCCCTGCAAGACCTGCTCGTCGAGACGCCGACCGGGGCGCAGGTGCCGCTGGGCGACGTGGCCGACCTGGAGATCGTGCCGGCACCCAACGAGATCAAGCGGGAGGCGGCCTCGCGGCGGATCGACGTGACGTGCAACGTCGCCGGCCGCGACCTCGGCAGCGTCGCTCGCGAGATCGAGAAGAAGGTGCGGGCTCTCTCGTTCCCACGCGAGTATCACCCCGAGTTCCTGGGCGAGTACGCGGCTCGCGAGGAGTCGCGGCAACGTCTGTTTGCTCTCTCGGCGCTGGCCTTGTTCGGCATCGTGCTGATCATCTATGTCGATTTCCGCTCGATCCGGCTGACGGCGCTGGTCGTGCTGACCTTGCCGTTTGCCCTGATCGGCGGGGTTCTCGGGGCCCAGTTGACGGGTGGAGTTCTGTCGCTGGGGTCGCTGGTCGGCTTCGTGACGGTCCTCGGGATCGCGGCGAGGAACGGGATCATGCTGGTGAGCCATTACCGCCATCTGGAGGATGTACGAGGGCGAGCCGTTCGGCCTGCCGCTGGTGGTCCGGGGCTCGGAGGAGCGGCTGGCGCCGATCCTGATGACGGCCTTGACGACTGGCCTGGCCCTCGTGCCCCTGGTGGTGGCGGGGAACATCCCGGGGCACGAGATCGAGCACCCGATGGCCGTGGTGATCCTGGGCGGATTGCTGACATCGACCGTCTTGAACCTCTTTCTCATGCCATCACTTTACGCGGCCTTCGGCCGGGGTGCCGCCCCGCGACGTGACGAGCTGGAAGAGATGCGCATGGCACTGTCTGGGGAGCCGGTGGTCGGCGTCAGGGATTTCTAATCTTGAAAGTTTGCGTCCCGTTGATCTCCCGGGACGATTCAAAGGACCAGAACGTCACCCCTCTCGCGGTCGCCCGGATGGCGGCCCGGGTTGACCCGACCGGGACGGAACGCCTCGCCCGTGCGACGTGAGCCTCCCTCGGTCGGACGAACCCCGGAGGCTCGACGGGTCGTCGCAACCAGGAGAGATGGCAGGAGGCCCATTCCATGCGTTCGCATCCGCTTCAGGCCGACGCTCGCGTTCTGGTTGACCCTGGCCAGCACCGCGACGGCGTCGGACCCAACCCCGCCTCCGGCCCGCCCCCTCGCCACCGACGCGCAAGGTTTCCCCGATCGGCGGGTGTTTGCGCCACCGTCGCGGGAGTCCCGGCGTTTTCGGCTCTTCGAGCGGTTCCAGCGACCCGAGCCGACACCGATCCCGCCGCCACCGCCCGAATCGGCCCGGCCGTCCCGCGAGCCCGGCGAGTGACCCGCAGGTCCATCCCGCTCAGGCCGGGCCCGAGGCGGCTGCCCTGCCGCCGGCGCTGGGGCCGATCCCCCCTTGCCCGCCGCTGGAATGGCGTCGCCGATGGGACCGGCCACGGCAGGCCAGTCGCTCTCGCTCCAGTCGGCCCTTTACGGCGCTCTGATGAGCAACCCGGATCTCGTCACGCTCCGCCAGGGTAATCCAATCGCTCCCACGCCCGAAGCCGTCGAGGTGGCGCGGCGGCTGCCGACCACGCTCAATCCGACGCTCTGGGTCGATTTCCGGCCCATCACCCTGATCCCGCGGGATCCGTTCCCCTCGGGTGGCACGGCCAACCCGGCGCCCGCACCGGTCCCTACTATCACTTCGGCAACGCCTACCTGTACCTCTCGCTCCGACAGCCGCTAGAACTCGGCCACCAGACCCGACACCGCTACGACATCGCCCGCGCCGCCTTGAATCAGCAGCACTGGACCGTCGTGCAGGCCGAGGTTCTGGCCCTGATCCAGACCTACCGGTTCTTCCAGACGGCCGCCTACCGTCGCGAGAAGCTCCGCGTCGCCGAGGCGCTGGCCGACTTCAACGACCGGCTTCTGGAGACCCTCCAGCGTCGTCTGGAAGCCAACCAGGTGCAGGCCGCCGATGTCGTGCTGGCGCGGGTTGAGAGTCGGGCAACACGGCAACTGGTCAAGGCGGCCAATCAGGATTACGTGACGGCCCTGTCCGACCTTCGCAATCAGGTCGGCATCCCCGAGGCGGCCGGGACTGCCGAGCCGTTCGGCGAGTTCACCCTGCCTCCATATATCCCCCCGATCGACGAGGGGGAGATGATCCAACTCGCCCTGGCGAACCGCCCGGAGATCCACGCTGCACATGCCCAGATCTCCGGCGCCGCGGCGGCCGTCCGGCTCGCCAAGGGGGACCGCATCCCCAGCCCGATCATCGGCCCCGAGTACCAGATCGACGAGGCGGGCCTCCAGTACGTCGGCCTGGTCTATATCACCCCCTTGCCGATCATCAACAACGGGACTCCCCTGGTCCGCCAGCGCGAGGCGGAGGCCCGACGCGCCTACGCCGCCTTGAACGGAGCCCAGCAACGGGTCGTCGCGGAGGTGCGGGCCGCGGTGGCGAAGTGGAACGGTGCCATCGAGCTGGTCAACGAGACCGCGGGCCTGACGGATGAGCTCACCGGCGCGGTCCAGGATCTGGAACGCCTCTTTGACGAGGGACAGGCCGATCTGACCAAGCTGATGCAGGCCCGACAGCGCCTGATCCAGCTCGAGAACGCGCGCCTCGACGCCATCTGGCAGGCCACCCAGGCCCAGGCCGACCTGCTCGCGTCGCTTGGCGCACCGAATCTTCTCCAGGCGACCCGTCGTGGTCCGGCGCCGGAGCCAGCTTCGATCCCGGCCGGTTCCGCCCCAGCCGCTCCACCCGATACGGCCCCGGCCTCGCCGCCGCCAGCGTCGGGTCTCCCAGACACCGTCGGGGAGGCGGGCTCGTCGCGCTGAGAGGCACTCCGGGAAGGGGCGGAGTCGCCACGGACCCGGCGTCGAGAACCACCCCGAAGCGATCCCTCGCGGTGAGCGAGGGATCGCTTTTTTTGACGGTACAGTGAACCCGCGAACGGTACGGGAACACGGGGACGACGCGCCGAAGACACGTCTGGGACGGCTGCGAGACGATGCGAGGACGCCGGAGGGACGCTTGCTGTGGCGCCGGAGTCTCAGTCGCAAATACGGAATTCTTTTGAAGTTAAATGAGGATCTTGCCCATTTTGAAGTTCGTTCGGCGCCTGGTGCGCCTGGTGGCGTCGCGATGACTGTCGAGGAACGGGAGAGTCAGGGGTTCGCCGGATTGCCAGAGAGCTAGCGATAAGTATAGCACAAGTTTGGGTCGCCGGTGCGGAAGATTCCCCAGTTGGGACGAACCGGAAGTGCTCTGGCGGCGAGGTGAGGGAGGGCGGAGGGGGGCAATCCGGGGAGCCTTTCGATGCGCCAACGGAGCGGATTCGAGGCTTTTAAAAGTTTGGCATCGTTGCGTCGCGCGACGGCACTATTAGGACGGGACCAGCGAGTCGGGGAGCATCCGTCCGATGGCCGCGGAACCGATGGCGGAAGTCCAGCAACGATTCGAGGCGCTTTTCCGGGCGGGCCAGCTCGGCGGTTTGACCGACGGCGAACTGCTCGAACGGTTCGTCGCGGGGTCGGGCGAGACCGCGTCCGCGGCCTTTGCGGTCCTGGTCGAGCGGCATGGGCCGATGGTCCTGCGGCTCTGTCAGCGTTGGCTCGACGACCGGCACGACGCCGAGGATGCGGCGCAGGCCACCTTCCTCGTCCTCGCGCGGCGGGCGTCCCGAATCCGCCGGGGCGAGTCGGTCGGGAGCTGGCTGTTCGGGGTGGCGGTCCGGGTCGCGCGGCGGGCGAGGAGCGAGGCCGCACGTCGTCGCCGAGTCGAGCGGCAGGAGGGCGCGATGGCGTCACGTGCGATCGCGACGAGCGACGGCGCGGCCGATCCGGCCGGTGAGCCTGCCTGGGCCGAACTGTACGACGAGCTGGGACGACTCCCGGAGTCGTTGAGGGCGCCTCTGGTCCTCTGCTACCTCGAAGGCCAGACCAACGAGCAGGCGGCCGAGCAGCTCGGCACCTCGCTGCGCACCCTCCGCCGACGGCTGGCGAAGGGCCGGGAGCGGCTTCGGCAGCGGCTCACGAGGCTCGGGATCGTCCCGGCCGCGGTCCTGCTGGCGATCGACGGCGCCCGCGAGTCGGCCCGATCGGCTCCGTTGCCCTCGGCCTGGGCTGATCGGACGGTCCGTGCGGCCCTCGAATTCGCGATGTCCGGGAGCGCCGCCGGCGCCGGTTCGGGCGCCGCGGCAACTCTGGCTCAGGAGGTCATGCGATCCATGTTCCGAGCGAAACTGCGACTGGCCCTGACCGCGGCCCTCATGATCGGTACCGTCACCCTCGCGGGTCTGATGCCCCTCGCCCTCGGCCAGAAGGGCCAACCGGACGGGCCGAAGCCACCCCGGCCGGACGCCCCGGCCCCGGCCGTCGCCGAGAATCCGCAACCTGAGGCGACCGAGGAGACGCCGCTGCCCGACTTCGTCACCGCCCGCCCCCGCACCGGCCCCGGCCGGACGACCCGACTCCGGATCGTCGCCGCCGACACCGGCGCGCCGGTTCCGAACGCCCACGTCCGGGTCTGGAAGGCGTTCCTCGACGCCTTGCGGACCGCCGATGCCGAAGGCCGGATCACCGTCGAGCACTCGACGGGACCGGCGGACAAGTCGTTCAGCGTCGATGTCTGGGGCGACGGCTTCGCCATGCAGCGGCACCACTTCGGCGATCGGGACGAGCCAATCCCCGACGAGGCGACCATCAAGCTTCAGCCGGGGGAGTCCCTCGGCGGCATCGTCCGCGATGAGCAAGGCCGGCCCGTCGCCGGCGCGGCCGTCTATCTCTGGAGCCACAATTACCAACGAAAGGACCCGACCGAGCTGCTCTACGACCTTCGCGCCACCACCGGCGCCGACGGCCGCTGGCGGACCGGCGGCGCTCCGGAGACGACCGGCGAGCTGCTCGGCTTCTACATCACCCATCCGGATTATATCAGCGACCGCGAATACACAACCGGTCGCGAGATCCCACCGATCGCGAAGCTACGGTCCGGCGACGCCGTCTCGGTCCTGAAGAAAGGGCCGCCGATCGAGGGCCGCGTGCTCGATGCGGACGGCCAGCCGGTTGCCGGCGCGGTGGTGCTCTCCACCACGAATCCGCAGAGGCTCTTTTCCAGCGTGAAGGACTTCGCTGTCGTGACCGATGCCGAGGGCCGGTTCCGCACCGGGCAAGTCGAGTCTGGCGAGTGGCATCTCCTCGTCCGTGCCCCGGGACAGGCGCCGGGTGCGGCGATGGTGAAGGTCGAGACGGCGATTCCCCAGGTCGAGATCCGACTGGGCCGGCCGAGGCCGTTGAAGGTTCGCGTGCTGGACCCGGAGGGCCGGCCGGTCGCGGGTGTGTTCCTCGATGTGGCCCGCTGGAACCAGTATCGCTGCCTCGGCGTTCTTCTCTGGACCGACGACGCGGGTCGCGCCCGCTGGGACGATGCCCCGGATGACGAACTGATCCTCAACGCGTCCGCACGGGGTTATTTCCGCGTCCTCCAGGAGAGCGTCCAGCCGTCGGACGAAGAGACCGTGTTCACGCTTCAGCCGGCGGTCACGATCTCGGGCACGGTCCGCGATGCCGAGACGGGCGACCGCATCAAACGCGCCCAGGTCGAGTACGGCGTCGTGGACCCGGAGACGAGGGATGTGAACGAGTGGGTCAAGGATCGTCCATCCAACGACAACCTCAGGGTTCTGGACGGCTCCCTCACCGCCCGGGTCCCGACCGTGGCCGATCCGTTCAAGCTTCGGATCGTGGCCGAGGGTTACGAGCCGTTCGTCTCGCGGACGTTCCGGGTGGCGGAGCAGACCGTTTACGATTACGAGGTGAAGCTCCGGCCGCCGGGGCCGGGCGGGCCGACCGCCACCGTCCTCCTGCCCGATGGCAAGCCGCTGGCCGACGCCCGCGTTGTCGTCGGCCAGGTCAGTCGGCAGAACATCAACCTCAAGAACGGCGAACCTCACGTGCTCGAAAAGTCGGATCGCCAGCTCCGGACCGGCCCCGACGGCACGTTCCCGATCCCGCCGCTCGACAAGGGGAGTCTCCTGTTTGTCATCGGCGAGCGGGGTTGGGCCTACGCGACTCCACAATCCCTGGAGAAGTCGCCGCGGATCGAGGCGGAGCCCCTGGCCCGCGTCGAGGGCCGCTACCTCATCGGCGACCGTCCCGGCGCGAACATCCTGCTCGAACTTCGCGGCTACCTCCAGGGTCCGGAGACGAACCTCGTCAGCATCGACTCCAGCCACGAGGCGACCACCGACGCCGAGGGCCGCTTCGCGTTCGATCGGGTCATCCCGTTCGCCAACCTCCGCATCGCCCGCTACGACCGGCCCGATGTCCCCGGACGGGTCTGGACGCTCGGCGAGGCCGTTTCCGTCGCACCCGGTGAGACGGCGCGGATCACCTACGGCGGCAACGGCCGCCCGGTGGTCGGCCGCGTTGCGCCGCCGGAGGACTGGACCGAGCCGGTGGACTTCACCCGGGATTCCCGTGCGGGCGTCGTGTCCAATCGCGCCCGGACTCCCTATCCTCCCGAACTCTTTCGCGGCAAGACCACCTTGCAAGGCGGGGCCTGGATGGACTGGCAACGTCAGTGGAGCAAGACCCCCGAGGGTCGTGCTTCTTTCACCGCGTTTCGCGAGATCTCGGTTTCCCTCGCCCCGGACGGCTCCTTCCGGATCGACGACGTGCCGCCGGGCGAATACCGGTTGATCATCCATGTCCATGAGGGTGAGGTCCGCGCCGCTCCCGGTCCGTTCGCCACGATTTCGCGGACCTTCACGATATCGCCGACTGAGGAGGGAGAAGATTCGCGACCGTTGGACTTCGGACTCCTGCGGCTGAGGCGTCGCACGATCCTGGAGGCCGGACAGCCGGCGCCGCGCGTCGAGGTGACGACCGTCAAGGGCGACCGCGTCGCGATCCCCGGCGACTACCGGGGCCGTTACCTGCTGCTCGATCTCGGGACGCCGCACCTGGACCAGGGCCGGCTCCAGATCGCCCGGGTGAACGGGCTCCACGCGAAGTTCGGCGACGACGAGCGGCTCGCGATGCTCAGCCTGATCGTGGCGACCGACGACGCCGAGACGCGCCGGTTCGTCGCCGAGAAGGGCCAGCCCTGGCCGCAGGCGATCGTCGGCCCCTTCCCGAACCCGGTCGCGCAGGCGTTCGGCGTCGAGGACTCGGTCTTCGGCACTCGTGGCGCGACGCTCCCGACCCTCCTCCTGATCGGCCCCGACGGACAGGTCCTCGCACGGGACTTCGACGGCCGGCAGATCGCGAGGACGCTGAGCGGAACCCTCGGACGCTGACCGTCCGACCGGCTCACGGCGCCCTCGGCAATCCGAAAGACGGGGAGCGGATCGCCGTGGCTGCGCCGTGTCGATCGGGCCTTTCAGCGCCTCTGGGGAGATGCCGGGTGGCGCGGTCCGGGCGGTCGTGGTCCTACCCTGTTGACGACGAATTTGTTCGGAGTTAAGATGCGGCGATCCGGGTCGGACGAACGTCGTTGGAGATTTCCCGGTCCGATCCGGTCTCCCTTCGAATCGATCACCTTTGATGTGAAAGGAACGCCCGATGCGACGAGCAGAACGCGACGGACGGTCCGGTTGGGTCCGCTCCGGTCCGCGGGGCGGCCTGCTGACGGCGCTCTTGCTGGGGCTGGGCCTGGTCAGCACGGCGGCGGGGCAGGGGGCCGGCGCGGCGAAGCCGCTGGCGAAGTACGTCGCGGCCGATGAGCTGAGCCTGTATTTCCAGTGCGACGGCCTCGACGCTCATGCGGACGCCTGGAAGCAGACGGCCGCAGGCGGTCTCATGAATGAGACGCCGACCGGGGCGATGATGGAGACGCTCGCCCGCCAGGTTCTCAACGCGATCCCGGGCCCCGGCGGTCGGCCGTTCGACGGCCGGGCGCTGGTGGCGATGGTCAAGCATCTGGCCCGCCGCGGCCTGGTGGTGGCGGCGCACGGAAACCTCGGCGAAGGACCGCCGAACGTCACGATCGTGCTCCGCGACGCCAGCCGGCCGGAGGTCCGCGAGACGTTCGAGCGGGCCGTTCGCGACCTGGTTTCGCCCGGGTCGCGGACGCAGGTCCTGACCCGCCAGGATGGCCGTCGCCTGATCATCGTCCGCGGCGAGGCGGAGGGCGAGGGCTGGGTCTTCTGGCACGAGGGGAACGACCTGGTGATCGTCACCGGCCGCGACGAGTTCGGCGCCGATCCGGTCATCGCCGCGCTGGACGGCAAGCGGCCGAGCGTCGCGGGCAACCCGCTCCTGGCGGAGTTGAGCCAGCGCTCGGGCGACTTCGAGCCGGTCGCGATCGGGTTCGCCGACGCGCTCCATGCTGCCGCCGACCCCGCCGGCGCTGGGGCTCGGCGGCCTGAAGCGGATCGATTTCCGCTGGGGCTTCGAGGGCAAGGCGCTGATGAGCGTCACCCGCGTCGTCGCCCCGGCGCCGCGGAAGGGCCTGCTGGCGTTGCTCGACCAGCCGCCGATCAACGCCGACACCTTCCCCCCGTTGCCGGCCGGAATCGACAGCTACACGGTGGTCTCGCTCGACACGGCCAAGGCGTTCGACACGATGCTCGCCGTCCTCCGCGAGCTTGACCCGAATATCGAGGCGGCTTCCGGCGCCGTGCAGCGAAGGTTCCAGATGCAGACGGGCGTGAAGCTCCGGGAGGAGCTGCTCGCGCAGCTCGGGCCGAGGATGGCGTTTTACGTCCAGCCGAAGAGGATCCAGGCGTCGTTGACCCCCTTCGGCGCCCTGGCCAACTGGGTTCTCCAGTTGCCGCCGGTGCTGGCGCTGGTCGAGGTCCGTGACGCCGCGGGGTTTGGCAAGACCCTGGACGCCCTGGTGCGATCGGCCAACGGCATCCTCGCGCAGACGACCTCCTCCGAGGGCGGTCCGGTCCGGCTGGAGCCGTTGAAGGAAGGGCGCGGATACCGGCTCATCGTGCCGCCGCAGATCCTCCCTCTGCCGACGACCTTCCAGCCGGCGGTGGTCCTCGGCGAACGTTACCTGGCGATCTCGACCTCCCTCGACGGTGCCCGCCGCGCGATCGGGCTGGAAGGCTCGGCCGACGGCCGGCTCCGTCCCGATCGCTCGCTCGTGCCGGACGGTCTGGTCTTCCTCAGCGTCCACGACCCCCGCGGCCTGATGCCCGAGCTGATCGCGAACCTGCCGTTCCTTGTCCAGATGCTCGGCCGGATGGGACCGGGCGGCCCGTTCCGTCCCCGACCAGATATCAACCCGCTGGCCGCCATCACGATCGACCCGGACCTCGTCCCCGACCCGGACGTGATCCGCGAGCGGCTCTTCCCCGGGACGGTCACCGTCACGACCGACGACAACGGCCTGACAATCGTCAGCCGTGACGCGATCCCGTCGATGAGCCCCAGCTCCGCTATGCCGATGGCGGTCGCCTTGCTGCTGCCGGCCGTGCAGTCGGCCCGCGAGGCGGCCAGGCGGTCGCAATGCGTCAACAACCTCAAGCAGATCGCCCTCGCCTACCACAATTACCACTCGGCCTTCAATGCCTTCCCCGAGGACATCAAGGACAAGAAGGGCAAGCCCTTGCTGAGCTGGCGCGTGGCGATCCTGCCCTACCTGGAGCAGCAGGCGCTCTACAACCAGTTCCACCTCGATGAGCCCTGGGACAGTCCCCACAACATGGAGGTCGCCACCCGCTTTGTGCCGACGTACTACTGCCCGAGCCGCTCGGATGAAAAGCGGGGGATGACGACCTACCTCCGCTTCGTCGGCAACGGCGCCATGTTCGAGAAGGACAAGCCCACGACGCTCCAGAGCATCACCGACGGCACCTCGAACACGTTCATGGTCGTCGAGTCGTCGAAGACCGTGCCCTGGACCAAGCCCGAGGATCTGCCGTTCGACCCCGAGAAGCCGGGCAAAGTGTTCGGTGCCGGCTCGCCGCATCCCGGCGGGTTCAATACGGCCTTCGGTGACGGCTCCGTGCACTTCATCAAGAACTCGATCAGCCTGGACGTCCTCCGCGCCCTGATCACCCGCGCCGGCGGCGAGGTGATCTCGAACGATGCCTTCTGATCGGCAAGACTCAATCCACCCGGCGGGTGTGTGTTGAGCACACGCGCCGGGGGAATCAATCACCTTCGAGGGGTTGTTGATAATAGAGCTTCAGGTAACTTTCATAACGTCCGACGTGAATCTGTCCCCAGTGCACCGCCTCCTTCACCGCGCAGCCCGATTCGTGGGTGTGCGAGCAATCGGGGAACTTGCAGAGGGGGATGTACGGCCGGAACTCGACGAAGTAGCCCTCGACCTCGCCGGGCTCGACCCCCCACAGTTCGAACTGCCGGAGGCCCGGCGTATCGACGACGTAGCCGCCCGCCGGGAGGCGGATCAGCTCGGAGTTCGTGGTCGTGTGCTTCCCCTTGAACGTCCAGTCGCTGACCTCGCCGACCCGCAGGTTCAGCCCCGGCTGGACCGCGTTCAGCAACGAACTCTTGCCCACCCCGCTCTGACCCGAGAGCGCCGTGACCCCCGCCGCGAAGATCTCCCGCAGGCGGGGCAGACCCCGGCCGTCGGCCGCCGAGGTGACGAACGTCTCGTAGCCGAGCAGCGAGTAAAGACCCACCACCCACTGATAATCGGCCAGGTCCACCAGGTCCGCCTTGTTCAACACGATCACCGGCCGCACGCCACCCTTCTCCGCCGAGATCAGGTAGCGGTCGATCAACGACAGCTTCAGGCCGGGTTGCTCGAACGAGGAGACAATCAGGATCTGGTCGATGTTCGATGCGATGATATGTTCGCGACGTCGGTATCCTCGTGTCACGACTCCGGCGCGGGGTTCGACCCGCTCGATGAGCCCCTGGTCCTCGCCGCTGGGGCGGAACCAGACGCGGTCGCCGACGGCGATGACGTGCCGCTCCTCGATCGCCAGCGACTTGAGCAACCGCCGCACGCCGCAGCGGTAGCGTCGCCCCTCATCCGTCTCGACGACCGACTCCAGCCCATGCACCTTGAGGACCCGGCCCGCCAGGCACTCCGAGAGATCGACGGCCAGCCGCGCCGACGGGTCGGTGGCCTCCGACTCGGCGGCCGAGGCGCCGGGCGAGTCCTGGGCGATGATCGTCCGATGCCGGGAGAGCTCGCCCTTGGCGCGGACCCGCTCGGAGCCGGGGGCCTCGGCGGAGCGGAGGTCGCCCTGGTGAAATCGTCGCGTCAGGTCGTTGGCACGTGCTCGCTTTTGCACGTTCTTGCGGAACTGGACCCGGACCTTCTTTTTTTTCGCCACGCCTCACCCTCCCCGCGCCGGGGACGCACCCCGGAGGCGTTTCGCCCTCCGTCCTCGTTGTTGCCCCCAGTGTACCGGACCGGCCGCCCCGGCGGCGAACATTCCCGGTCGGAAGCTACCGCCGGGGCCGCGGCAAATCGTGACGGGACGAACGGGCAGGTTGTTGGCGCGGGTTGGTGGGGCCTAGTAGGATGCGCCTTTGAGGCTCAAGACCGGGTGCGCACGCCCGGCCGCGGGGCCCACGGGTCTTCCCGGCAAAGCCCGCCGATACTCGGATTGCGAAAGGACCGTCCCGTGCGCCGTCAATCGCCTGCCACCTGGCTGTCAAGCTGGTCGCTCGCCCTGGCCCTGCTCGGAGTCGGACCCGCCTGGGGCCAGCAAGCCCCCGGCGCCGGCGCGAGTCCCGACGCAGTCGCGGCTGCGGCGGCGAACGTCCCTGGCTCCGAACCCGACGCCCTGGCCCGCTACGTGCCGGCCAAGGACGTGATCTTTTACGTGGAGTTCCAGGGCTTCGAGGCCTATCCCGACGCCTGGCATCAGACCGCTGCTTATAAAATCCTCAGCGACACCAAGACCGGCGCCATGCTCGGCGAAGTTTTCACCCAGATCATCGACCAGGGGCTCGCCCCGCTCCCCGGCGGCAAACTCAGCGGCGCCGATGCCACGGCCCTCGCCGAGCACGCCCTGAATGCGGGGTTTGTCCTGGCTTCCTATGGTTCGCCCGAGAAGCCCGATGGCGTGCTGGTCCTTCGCGACGCCTTCCGCGAGGACATCCGGCCCGTCCTGGCCCGCTTCCTCGGCACCTCGGGTGTCGCCGGCGCCGGTCTGCAAGTCACCAGCAAGCCCGGCGGCCGTCGCGTCGCCTCGAAGAAGGAGCGACCCAATGCGGGCTGGTGGGTCGAGAAGAACCGCGACCTGGTCCTCGCCAGCCAGGTTGATCCGGTGATCGCCGCCATTGACGGCGAGGCTAACGCCCTGACGAACCCCAACCGCCAGGAACTCGCCAAGTCCGACGGCGCCTTCCAGCCGGTCGGCCTGGCCTTTCTCGCCCTCCCGCCCGATCGGCTGCCTCCTTCGGCCGCCACGCTCGGGCTCGATGGCCTGAAGAAGCTCGATTACCGATGGGGCTTCGAGGGCGAGTCGCTCCGTAGCGAGTTGCGGGTTGTCGCCCCCGCGCCGCGGAAGGGCTTGCTGACCCTGCTCGACCAGCCGACCTTCGGCCTCGACGATGTCCCGCCCTTGCCCGAGGGGATCGAGGAATTCGCCGTGATCTCGCTGGACCTGGACAAGTCGTACGGCGCCCTCACCGACCTTGTTAACTCGATCGGCGGTCCGGAGTCGGAAGCCGCCAAGGAGTTGCAGCAGTTCGAGAAGGCCGTCCACGACAAGACTCGCAAGGATCTCCGCGAGGACATCCTCAGTCAGATCGGCCCGAAGGTCACGTATTACACCTTGCCTTCGACAAAGTCAGGCGTCGGCTCGGCGCTCGACGCGATGAACCCGCTGGCGGGGCTCCAGGTGCCGAAGTTCGTGCTGGCCATCGAGGTCAAGGACGCCAAGAAGTTCGGCGCCACGGTGGCCGAGCTGATGGGCGTCCTGAACCGGCAGATCGAGGAGGCCGTGTCGCCGCCCAAGGACAAGGACGAGGAGAAGAAATCCCGCGGGGGCGCGGCGGCCGGGAGGGTCGAGTTCGAAACGGTCGGTGGAGGCGGCCGAGTTCCGGATGACCTCCGCCGATCCGCCCACCTGGCTGCTCTCGCTCCCGACCCGGCTTGCCGCCTTGACGAACCTGCGGCTGACCGTCGTCGGTCGGCCAAAAGCACCTGATCCTCGCTTCGGCCCCGGACGTCGCCCGCGAGGCGCTGGCGTTCGAGGAGCAGAAGGGTCGAGACTCGTGGACCCCCTCGGGCAAGCTGGCCCAGGCGGTCGAGAGCCTGCCGGGCAGCTGGTCTTCCTCCGGGTCGAGGACCCGAGCGACACCCTGCCGCAAAACCTGGCGAACCTGCCGACGAAGATCCAGACGAGCCTCCAGACCCTGGCCGCCAGCCCGGCCGCGGCCCTCCGTCAGCCTTGCCGCTGCCCGGAGTCGGGGCTCCCGGCCCTGCGGACCCGGGGGAGAAGGTGAGGGCGACCCCGGCTCCTCGAGTTGAAGATCACCGGCGGCGGCGCGGGGACGCGTCTCCAGGGCGCGGTCCTCCCCAGGCGGCGGAGGTCGCCCCCGGCCGGCGCCGGTCGGCGGCGCCACCGGGTGCCGGTGCACCTCCCCCGGGTTTCCCGGGCGCCGCCGGCTCCGGAGGCCCGGGTGCCGGGGCTCCGGCCGTTGAGTCGCCGCTGAGCCGGATGGCCAGCGTGAAGATCGCGGTCCCCGAGGACAAAAAGCCCGATCCCCAGGCCGTCGCCCGCTACCTCTTCCCCGGGTCGGTCGCCGTGGCCATCGAAGATCAGGGGATACGGATCATCACCCGCGAAGCCTTCCCCGACCTCGGCTCGGGCAACGCCGGCTCCGGCCTCCTGCTCGGTCGGCTCCGGCCGGCGGTCGCGGCGCGGTCCGGAACCGGGAGGTCCCGGCGCGGCCCCCGGTTTCCGGCCTCCGGACCACCGGGTGCCGGCGACCTTGCCCGGACGTCCGGGCGGGGGTCGTCGGGGTGGCGGTGGCGCCTCGCGGCCGTGACGGCCGGACGGAGCCCTCGCTCCGGGGCCGCCGGCACTCCCTACCCTCCCGCGATCGACCCCCGCCCGTCGGTGCTCGCCCGTCCGCGAGCCTTGCGACCGGGGGCCGTGTCCGGGAATTCGAGGAGCGATGGACCGGGCCGAGAACCTTCGCCCGGTCCCGACCGGCTCGGCCGTGGAAACCGAACACGGCCGGCCGATCCCTGTTGTCCCGCCCGTTGTCGACCCGGTGGCCGGGTTTCCCTCGGCACGCCCCGACACCGGGCCTCTCACGTTCTGGATCGCACGTCTTTCGACGACTCACATCCCCAGATGGAATGGAGGCGCTGCGATGGAATTCGTCCACGAAGTGACCGCCCGTCTCGAGAACAAGCCCGGTCGGCTGGCCAAGATCTGTTCGTCTCTGGCCCATGAAAAGGTGAATATCCGGGCCATGTCTGTCATGGACGCCGAAGAGCGGAGTGTGCTCCGGCTCGTCGTCGATCAACTCGGAGCCGACCCGCCAGGTGCTCAGTACCCTGGGCGCCGAGCACGAGACGAAGGACGTTCTGGCGGTCGAGTTGGAGAACCGCCCCGGTGCGCTCAACCGGATCCTCGAACGACTGGCCGCCGAGCACATCAACATCGAGTACGCCTACGCCTCCGGCTCCTCGGCCCCTGGCAAGTCGCTCGGCATCTTCCACACCTCCAACCCCAAACGCGCCCTCGAAATCCTTCGCGAGCTTCCGACCAACGGCCCGGGCCACTCGCCGCACCGACGGCCGTTGCATGCGAGGTAGTCATTCCGGACTGGTCATTGGGCACTGGGCTGGTTGCCGTGATACGGAACCGTTCTCCGGTGTACGAGACCCGGGGAAGGCTCGCGATCCCTGTTGCCAGTGACCAGTCCGGAATGACCAATGACCAGTGAACCGCTCCTCCATCTCGTTCTGGTTGAGCCCGAGATCGCAGCGAACACGGGGGCGATCGGACGGACGTGCGTGGCGATCGGGGCGCGGCTCTGGCTGGTCCGGCCGCTCGGGTTCCACCTGGGAGACAGGCACCGGCGTCGGGCCGGGCTCGACTACTGGGAGCACCTGAGCTGGTGCGTCGTGGATAGCTTTGACGAGGTGGTTGCGGCGCTCGGATGGCCGCGGCTCTGGCTGTTCAGCACGAAGGCGAGCCGCAGTTACACAAGCGTTGCGTACCGGCCGGGTGAGGCCCTGGTCTTCGGTTCGGAGGGGCGGGGCCTGTCGTCGCGAATCCTCGAAGCCCACGCTGGACGTGTGGTTCGCATTCCGATCCGCCCCGAGGCTCGGAGTCTGAATCTGGCCAATGCGGCCGCCGTGGGACTCTTCGAAGCGGTCCGCCAGATTGAGGCGAGTGATCCCGGATGCGATCGGGGACGCTGAATCCATCGACCTCCGCGCAAGAGAAGAGGCGTCCGCGGCTTCGTCTGCCGGGGACGCCTCGGAATCGGGCCGCGCAGCCGGTGGGCCGACACGCCCGACGGTCGAGACCCGGAGGGCCCAGTCCGGCCCGTGCGCTGGCTCGGCATCCTGCTGAGCCGGCGCGCGGGCCGAGCGGAATTCGGGATAGTGGGGTTGGGAAGATTCCCGTCCCCGCCACTCGACCAGCGAATAGGTCGCAATCCCGACCGCACATCCCTGGCGGAACGGAATTCGAGCCTTTACTTTTGAAGAGGAACGAATACGAACGGATGCCCCACGGACGGGTGGCCTGCGGGCCGAAGGGAACCGACGGGGCACGGACAATTCGGGCGGGAAATGGAGGGGGCTTTTGCGGATTCGCTCGGGCCGTGTCCTCGTGACGGGCTCACAATACGCGGCCCTTCCCGACCCGTCAACCCTCTCATCCCGCTTTTTTTCAAGGTCTGCGGGCGGTCGCGGGCGCCGGACCACTCCGTCCGAAGCGCCGTCCGGATTTGCGTCATTTGGGGGTGGCGAGGCGGCTCGGTCGGCATTCTCAGGGGCGATCCGGTGTCGATGGCTTGCAACGCCGTCACCGGCCTGCGATCGTGTGGAGGAGCCGGGGCGGAGGCCCCGACCGCGACCGTCCAGGGGACCTTGCCGATGCGTCTCGGGTTCGACCACTACACGACCGCCCACCGCGGCCTGACTCCGGAGCAAACGCTCTGGTTTGCCCGCGAGCGCGGGCTCGAAGGCGTTCAGTTCCTCGAACCTGCAGCCCTCGACCCCGAGCTGCGTTCCGATCGGCTGTCGCCGCTCCGGAGGCAGGCCGACGCCCTCGGCCTCTTTCTGGAGATCGGGCTGCCGTCGCCCAATCCGGTCCGACGTGGCCGCGAGCTGGGACGAGCCGTCTCGGCGGCCGAGCATGCCGAATGGCTCCGGCCGCACGTCGAGGCGGTCGCGGTTCTGGACTGCCGGTTCGCCCGCGCCTACGTCGGCGACCGCCACGACCGATTCCGCTCCGACGTCTCGTGGTCCGATCAACTCGCCGCCACGGCCGACGTGCTCCGCCTGCTCAAGCCCGTCTTGCGTGACGCGGGCGTCCGGGTCGCCATCGAGACGCACGCCGATCTGACGGTCGAGGAACTGCTCGCCCTCGTGGCTGGCGTCGGCGAGGACGCCCTGGGGGTGACGCTCGACACCGGCAACCTGCTGATGCGGCTCGAAGACCCGGTGCGCGCCACGGAGCGACTCGCGCCCCTGGTCTTGATGACGCACCTCAAGGATTGCGTCCTGGCCTTCACCCCGCGCGGCCTGGCCTGGCAGGCCCGGCCGGTTGGCTCGGGGATCGTGCCAATCGCCGACATGCTCGCGACCCTGGCGCGGGCCAACCCGGCGCTCAACGTCGCCATCGAGTTGCATCCGAGAACCTACGACCTGCCAATCTTCGACCCTGCCTGGCTGGCTCACTTCCCTGGTCTCCGACCAGCCGACCTGGCCGCGGTCGTCCGGATGGCCGCCACCTGCGAACGCCGGTACGCCGACGGCTCGCTCGAACGGCCCGAGACGGTCGAGGCCGTCCCCTGGGCCGATCGCGATCTGGACTGGCTGGCGCGGTCGGTCGGCTACCTGCGGCCGGTCGTCGGGGTCCTCAGCGCTCTCTGATCCAGAATCACCTGGTGATTCTTCGCTTGTCGTGGATCGACTTCTCCAGAATCGTGGGCGTTTCGCAGGGTGCTCGGTGAAGCACCACGGTTTTTAAGACGGCGGCTCTGATGCTCGTCGAGCACGCCACCAGAAGCCCAACATCGCCGGGGGGACGCACCGGTACGTTGCACTCCGCCACCGGACAAAAGACCAGGGATCGACGCGATCCGGCCTCACAGTCCGCCGTCGAGTTCACCGCGGATCGTGGGAAGGTACTTCTCGGCGGAGGCGGTGTTGACCAGCACGACACGGTCTTCCGGCTGGATCAGGCCGCGGTCGGCCAGCTCGGGGAGGACGGCGAGCGTGGCGGCACCCTCGGGCGACCAGGCGAAGCGACGCTCGCGCCATTCGTTCCGGATCACCTCCCGGATCGCGTCGTCACTGACCGCCAGCGCACAGCCGCCGGTCTCGCGGACGATCCGCAGGACATGGATGTGACCGACATTGCGGGCGACGTTCAGGCCGGTGGCGATCGTCTGGCCGGGGGGTAGCGGATGGATGTCGGGCTCACCGGCGTCGAACGCGCGGACCAGCGGCGTCGTGGCTGACGACTGCACACAGATCATCCTCGGCCGCTTCGACCCGACCAGGCCGAGGGCCTCCAACTCGTCGAACGCCTTGGCCATGCCGACGACGCCCGTGCCGCCGCCCGTCGGGTAGACGATCACGTCGGGCAACTGCCAGCGACGCTCGGCCAGCCGTTCGCCACGAGGCTCGGCCATCTCCAGTCCGAGCGTCTTCTTGCCGTCGGTCCGCCAGCCGGGCTCGGCGAAGGTGGCGACGCTGAAGAAGCCCGAGGGGACGTAATGCTCGCGGACTCGCTCGGCGCAATCGACGATCGTTCCTTGTACCAACTCCAGCGTGATCCGTTCCGGGTGCAGCTTCGCCAGTGCGGCGACATTGCCCAGGATCGGCCGGTCGGTGTCAGGCGACATGACGATGGCGGCCTCCAGGCCAGCGGCGGCGGCGTAGGTGGCGAGCGCATCGCCGGCATTCCCCTGCGTCGGCACCGCCAGTCGTGAGAGGCCCAGCGCCGGGCCATCGAGACAGTCAATGCCATGCCCCGATCCTTGAACGAGAGCGTTGGGTTGGCGCCGAAGCCAGCGTGGGGCTTGCCTTCGTCCTTGACCGCCAGCCGGCAGCCGAGCTTCGCCGCGAGAGGATGCTCGTAGGGGATTTCCGGCGTGTAACCCTCACCCAGGGTAACCACGTGCCGGCGGTCGTCGGGGTCGTGGACGTCCAGCGGCAAGAGACCGCCGAAGCGCCAGAGATCGCGGCGGGCGGGGTCCCACCAGCCGGCCGGCCCGTGATCGGCACGGAGCCGCTCCAGGTCGAGCACGATCTGCACGGGCCGCTCATCCTGCTCACAGAGGTTCATCACCCGATCCGCGGGGTAAGTGGCCCCGCACGAGGGGCAGGCGAGGTGGGAGACGTAGCGCATGCGCAAGGGTCCTCTCGACGTTTCAGGACGTTCCCGGGCCGGTCGCTTCCCGACCGCGTTCTTACCTTACCGCGAACGCTGCGGCCTTCGCAGGGTGGAGCGATCAGGGGTCGTCCGACTCGGCCCGAGGTCGGCTCCCGATGTCCTGGCGAACACCCCCGGGGCCAGTCGGCCCAGCCGGTCGGAACGCGTTCGAAAAATTCCTGAGGACCTTCGAATAATCGCCGAGGGGCGGACGTTTTGATTAGCAACGAAGGTCAAACCGCGTCGGACTGCATGCCTGACCACAGCAACCAGAATCACACCAAGGTCACGTCCGCCGCGGTTTTTTTGATTCCACCCATCTCCCGTTCCGATCGCCGGCCGCTGGCCGGTATCGAACCCCGACTCCCCGGAAGGTGCTCCACCATGCGTCACGCCCCCCTCAAGTATTTCCTGTCGGCCGTCCTTGCTGGCGGCATGATGACCGGCGCGACCCGCGCCGACGATCGCGAAAAGACCGACACCAAGGCCCCCCAGGCCCCCAAGGTCTCTCAGGCCCCCAAGGCTCCTGAGATCCCGCAGGTCAACCTGCTGGACGGGGCTCGCAGCGGCGTCCTCGCCGTCGAAGCCAAGGGGACCGGTGACGGCAAGATGACCATCACGGTGACGAATCGCTCGCAACGGCAGCTCAACGTCGTGCTGCCTCCTGGTCTGATTGCCACCGGCGCCACGGGCCAGTTCGGTGGTGGTGGCTTCGGAGGCGGCGGTATGGGTGGCGGCATGATGGGCGGTGGCATGGGTGGTATGGGCGGTGGCATGGGTGGTATGGGCGGTGGCATGGGTGGCATGGGCGGTGGCATGGGCGGTGGCATGGGCGGTGGCATGGGCGGTGGCATGGGCGGTGGCATGATGGGCGGTGGCATGGGTGGTGGTGCCAGCACGATGCCCCCCATGATGGGTATGATGACGCTGGCCGGCGTGATCGTCCGCCTGACTGGTGAACTCGACTCCTGGGACTTCATGTCGCAGCGTCTGTCCTTCATGGCGGGCTTCGGTGGCGGCATGATGGGTGGTATGGGCGGCGGCATGGGCGGTATGGGCGGCGGCATGATGGGTGGTATGGGCGGCGGCATGGGCGGTATGGGCGGCGGCATGGGCGGTATGGGTGGCGGGTTCCGCTCGGTCCCGGCCACGGAACTGCCCTACACCACGGTTCAGCCCGGCCAGACGCGAAAGCTGCCGACGAAGGTTGTGAGCCTCACGCCGCCGACGGATGAAGGGTTGGTGGTGATCCCGTCGAAGTCGGAGCGGCTGGAACTCGGCGACATCGCGCAGATCACCCAGAACGACGCCGTGCAGAAGGCCCTGCGGCTGCTGGCCGCCGAGAAGGCCCCCGACACCGTGGCCCAGCTCGTGCTCTGGCGGGTTGCCGCCGGCATGGACTGGAATCTGATCCGCCAGGTCTCGCGGCGCTGGGCGAACACCAGCGAGATCGCCCTGGCCCAGCAGTTCGTGGCCCGGCTCGGGAGTCGTGACGACGTCGATCAGCCTCGCGAGCAGGGTCGGCTTTACCTCGAGGTCGAGTCGGCTGGTGCCGCGACCGAGTCTCTGGCGGCCGATCTTCGCAAGATGCTCAAGGATTCGGTCGTTCTCGGCCTGGTGGTGCAGCCGGAAGTCCCGGCCCGTCCGGAAGGCCCGGCCGTCGCTTGCCGGATCAAGCTGAGTGGCACCGCCGAGAAGCCTTCGGCCACCGTGCTGGTGGGTGCCTCCGACACGGCTGGCCGCAACTGGGTCAGCGCTGGCAAGTTCAGTCTGCCGCTGAACCTGGCCCGCGCTGAGGGTGGTGACCTGAAGGCGCTGGTCGTGGCCGACACGCTCGCCTCCGGCTTGCTCGAGCGGCTTGTTCACGTCACCTTGCTGAAGGATCGCAGCCGCGACGCCAAGGGCAAGCTGGTGTACAAGATTCGGATCGACAACGCCAGCCCGCTGATCCTCAACGGCCTGATGCTTGTCGGCAGCGACCCCGAGACCAAGGCGATCCCGACGACCGTGCTTGGTATCAGCGTCCCGCCCCGGAAGAACATGACCCTGCCGGCGACTCAGGACGCCGTCGAGCGTCTCGGTCTCCAGAAGGGCGTCCGGGCCTTCGCGGCCGACCTCAGCGGCCTTTGATCCCGACGCGGTTCTCCGCTCCAAATCCCCCCTCAACGACGCCCCGGGCCGGCCCCCCAGCCCGGGGCGATCGTTTGCGCTCAGCGTGAACGGAGCGGAGCCAGCCGGGATTCAGAACGGCGGCGGGGCGGGGGTGTCCTGGTAGCCAGCATCGGCCTGGTTGCGGAGCATCACGGCGTCGGGCACGGCCTGTCGGGAGAGGCGGGGGACCGACGTTTCGGCCCCCGTCTCGTCGGCCGAGGCGGGGACAACGGCGGGGTCCGTCCGCCCGACGCCGACGTTGCGGACAGGGAAGGGCTGGCCGCAGCCCACAGCGAGAGTCGCGGCGAGAATGAGTGCTGCCGGCGCGATCCGTCGCATGGCGGGTGATCCTCGATCGTCAAGAGAGGGTGGCCTGATCAATCCCCGACGCGGGGGAGGCTAGCCGGGAGCCGTCGGTTCGGTCAAGGGCGACCGCATCCGACCGTGGCGAGGGGTGGGGAATGGCCTGTTGCCCGGCGTCGGGATTCGGGTAGAATTCACGACTTGCGGCAGCCCGCCTGGGGCGTGGAGGGCGGGACGTCTTCTCCTCATGTTTCTCCTTTTTTGCCAAGTTGGGAGCCTGCCGGCCCCGTTCAGGATTCCGCGCCGCGGACCGGCTGCACCCATCCGGGTAAGTTTCGACCCAAACTCATGGTAGATCGCAACCTGCTCCGCGAATTCGACATCGACGAGGGCGAACTCAACACGGTCATCGCTACCGAGAGCGATGACCCGATGAGCGAGTTCCTTGTCCAGGGCCAGGACTTCGAGATCGGCACGATCGTGCCGGGCAAGGTGGTCGAGGTCGTCGGCGATCAGGTGGTCGTCGATGTCGGCTACAAGTCCGAGGGTCTGGTCGCCCTGAACGAGTGGGAAGAGGACGAGCCGCCCCCGCAGCCCGGCGACGAGGTGGAGGTCTTGCTCGGAGGGAATGGAGGACGACACCGGCGAGATCGTCCTCTCCCGCAAGAAGGCCCACCGGATGCGCCAGTGGGAAAAGGTCATCTCGAAGAACCACGAGGGCGACGTCGTCAAGGGCCGCGTGACCAAGAAGATCAAGGGTGGTCTGCTCGTCGATATCGGCGTCAACGTTTTCCTGCCGGCCAGCCAGGTCGATATCCGGCGGCCCAGCGACATCGCCGACTACATCGATCGCGAGATCGAGTGCATGATCCTCAAGATCGACGAGAGCCGGCGCAACATCGTCGTCTCCCGCCGCAAGCTGATCGAGGAGCAGCGAGCCATCCAGAAGGCCAAGCTCCTCTCGGAGATCGAGCCGGGCAGGTCCGCAAGGGCGTCGTCAAGAACATCGCCGACTTCGGCGCGTTCGTCGATCTCGGCGGCATCGACGGCCTCTTGCACATCACCGACATGTCGTGGGGCCGGATCAACCACCCGAGCGACATGGTCCGGATCGACGACACGATCGAGGTGATGGTCCTCCACGTGGACAAGGAGCGCGAGAAGATCGCGCTGGGGCTCAAGCAAAAGAGCCCGAGCCCGTGGGAGAAGGTCGAGGAGAAATACCCGGTCGGCTCGCGGGTGCAGGGCGAGGTCGTCAACGTCATGTCCTACGGCGCCTTCGTCAAGCTCGAAGAGGGCATCGAAGGGCCTGGTCCACATCTCCGAGATGTCGTGGACGAAGCGGATCAACCACCCGAGCGAGCTGGTCCAGATCGGGGACCAGATCGAGGTGGTCGTCCTCGGGATCAACAAGGAGAAGCAGGAAATCTCCCTGGGCATGAAGCAGACCCAGGCCAACCCCTGGGACCAGGTCGCCCAGAAGTACCCGCCCAGCACCACGATCGAGGGCACCGTCCGCAACCTCACCAACTACGGCGCCTTCATCGAGATCGAGGAGGGCATCGACGGCCTTCTGCACATCTCCGACATGAGCTGGACCCGCAAGATCGGGCACCCCAACGAGTTGCTGGAGAAGGGTCAGAAGGTCATCTGCCAGGTCCTCAACGTCGATCAGGACCGCAAGCGGATCGCGCTGGGCCTCAAGCAGCTCAAGCAGGACCCCTGGGAGAGCGACATCCCCGACCGCTACAACCCCGGCGACACTGTCAACGGCAAGGTCACGAAGCTCACCAACTTCGGCGTCTTCGTCGAGCTGGAGCCGGGCCTCGAAGGGCTCCTGCACATCTCCGAGCTGGCCGACCATAAGGTCGATAGCCCGGAGGAGGTCGTGCATGTCGGCGACGAGATCGAGGTGAAGATCCTCCGCGTCGATCGCAACGAGCGGAAGATCGGCCTCTCCCGCAAGAAGGCCAGCTTCGCCGGCCACGAGGACGAGGGCGAGGAGACCGGAGGAGGCCGGCGGCGCCCTGCGCCCCGAGTCCCGCGAGCTGAAGGGCGGCCTCGGCGGGGGTGGTCCTCTGTTCAGCCTCGGCGACCCCGAGACGGAGCCGCCAACGATGGCGGCCAGGCCGACGAGGAAGAATAATCCTCGAACTCACCCATCTCAAGGGCATTTCGATGAGGCCGAGGTTCCCACTCCGGGGACCTCGGCCTCATGCCATTTCCACTCCTCCAGACCGCACGACGGGCATGACCTGCTCATTGCCCCTGGTTCGCATATCTCGCAAAATTCCAAAACTTCCCAAATTCTCGATCTGACCTAAATCTTCTAGGCTTGCGTTTCCGATACATTGGGGGAGACGTGAGCCGGAGGCCGAGGTGGTGGCTTGAACGGAGCCACCCGGAGCCGGGCGACGCGGCGAGAGGCTGCGTCGGTCGTGGCTGGCTGCCGGCGGACGGTAAGGCACCAGGATGGTCCCGCGGCAGGCCTCGGGGGCGTGCCGTGGGTTCGGTCGGAGGCCGAAAGGGGCGCTGACCCGTCCTCAGGCTCGCCAAGCCTGCTGTTGTCGCTTGCGGACCCAGTTCCGACCGACCGAGACGACGAGGACCCGTATGGCCCGGATCCGACGACACCGCCGAGACACCGTGCAGAGTCCCCTGGAGATTTATCTCCGGGAGATCAACGAGATGGCTCTGCTGAGCGGCCGACGAGGAGAAGATGCTGGCCGGCCGGATCGCTCAGGGTGACGAGTCCGCGCGCGACCGGATGATCCGGGCCAACCTCCGGTTGGTCGTCAACATCGCCCGCGGCTACGTCGGCAAGGGTCTCTCGCTGCAAGACCTCATCGAGGAGGGCAACCTCGGTCTGTTGCGGGCCGTCGAGGGGTTCGACCCGGCGGTCGGCACGCGGTTCAGTACCTACGCCAGCTACTGGATCAAGCAGTCGATCAAGCGGGCCCTGGTCAACACGGCCAAGCCAATCCGAATTCCCGCTTACATGATGGAACTGCTCTGTAAATGGCGACCGCGCTGCGGCCGACTTGCAGGACGCCCTAGGCCGCCCGCCGACCATCGAGGAGATCGCCAAGAGTCTCGAGTTGCCGAAGAAAAAGCTGGCGATCGTCAAGAAGGCGATCAAGGTCTATAACCTGGTGCCCCAGACCGACCAGCCCGAGAACGGCTGGAGCCTCGGCGAGATGCTCATGGACGAGCGTACCCGCGCCCCGGACATCGAGATGGTCGAGGCCGACAATCTCAAGCTGGTCCTCCGCCGGCTCGACGAGATGGACAAACGCGAGGCGACCGTTCTCCGGATGCGCTTCGGTTTAAACGACTGCCCGCCCAAGACCCTCAAGGAGATCGGCGAGTCGCTCGGCCTGACCCGCGAGCGCGTCCGCCAGATCGAGAACGAGGCCCTCGGCAAGCTCTCGGCCTCGTTCGCGGCTGACTGAAGCCGGGCTCGGACATTCAACGCTTGTCGGGCGTGAGCAGCACGCTCGTCTTCCAAGAAGGAAGACGGCGAGGCTGCACACGCCCGACAAGGATTTCCTCACTTGCGGATCAGTGGGCCGCGCTCACCAGTCGCCGCCGGAAGAGCAGTCCGACAGCGCCAACGGCCAGGATTGCGAAGGCGGTGGGCTCAGGGATCGGGAAGGGTAGGGGAGAGCTGTAGGAGCGGGTATTGCTGACGGCCTTCACGGCGGAGAAGTTCTCGTCGAACTTGCCCTGGAAGGTGCTCAGAAGCTCCGGAGCGATCCGCATGTAGGCGTCCTTGCCGAAGTACTGGGCCAGGGCGCCTCCGGTCACGTCGATGTTGACGTCGAAGAGGTCGGAGCCCTGGACGCCCACAGGGCCGAGGTCCTGGGAGCCGAAGGCGGTGGGGGTGCCTTTGAGGAGCAGACCGCTGAAGGTCTGGCCGTTGGCCGTGATCGTGCCGTAAAGCTCGTAGTTGTTGCTCGGGTCGGAGAGGATCTGGCCGTTCTTGTCGAGGACGACGCGGATCTCCTGCGAGCGGATGCCGGTGTCGCTGTTCGCCGAGATCAGATCGCCCTGGGTGTCGGGGTTGCCGGCGATCAAGTAAGGAGTGTTCTTGACGTGGAAGACACCCGTCTGGGTGTCCGGGTTGTAGGTGTAATCGACCGTGCCGTTGATGTCGGCGGCGATATCCGGGAAGGATCGGGCTGCGTCGGGGCGGAGCAGCGAGGCCGAGGCCCGGGGTGTGGCGAGGCCGAAGGTGGTCAGGACGAACCCGGTCACGGCGAGGAAGTGGCGCATCCGGTGCATGGGAACTCCTTGGAGACCGACCGCGGGCCAGCGTTGGGAGTCATCCTCGCGATGCGGACCTTCAGTGTCCGGCGATCGTTCCAATGACCTTTGGCTCGCGTTGGGCCCTCAACTCCTCTAGCGAGAACCTTGGAACCTGGCAACGGGTGGGACTTCGATCAGGACCATCAACAGTGCCGAACCCGTCGCCGGGCGCTTTGTTCCAGAACCCACAGGACAGACCCTCCACCCCCGCTTTACGGCCAGGGCCGCGGCGGCTGAGGGCAGTGCGTTGATCCGGGTCGTTCGCACCCCAGGAGGGGGTCGGACCATCGCCGGCTATCAAGGTGTCGATCGAGGGAGGCCCATTGTCGGGCGATGACCGTCGGGAATCCTTTCCTGGTCGGGACGAACTCCTGATCCCGCAGGCCTGCGGCTTGTCGAGGCCCGCGGCACTGGACACCAACCGCCAACCTTGGCGGCATCGGCCCGGAGTGGCGGCAATCTATCTCAAGGCGTTCGAGGCGTCAACCGCGCTTCTCAAAAAACGCTCAAGTTTCTTCCGAAGCCGCTCCGATGCCGTTCGAAGCCAGTTCGTTGACTCCGCCTCGGGCGGATCGACTCCCGCCTTCCGCCCTCTTGACCGTCGACGATCGACCCTCGACCATCAATCCGGCGTGCGTCTCACGCCCGAACCTGATCCACCAGTCCGAGGAGTCGCGAGCGATGGAGACCCGGCGCGTGGCGCAGGTCCTCGACGAGATGGGGACGATGCTGGAACTCCAGGGCGAGAACCCCTTCCGTTGCCGCGCCTACCACAATGCCGCCCAGGCGTTGCACGGCCTGCCCTCCGACCTCGCCGAGATGATCGCCGACGGCCGGCTGGCCGAGGTCCCCGGCATCGGCGAGACGATCCTCGCCAAGATCACCCAGCTTGTTACGACCGGACATCTGCCTGCCTACGAAGAACTCCGACGCAAGACGCCCCCCGGCCTCGTCGCCCTCCTGCGTGTGCCAGGGCTGGGACCGAAGAAGATCCAGACCCTGCACGAGACGCTCCAGATCGAGAGCCTCGCCGATCTGCGGAACGCCGCTGAGTCGGGCGAGATTGCTGCTTTGAAGGGGTTCGGCGCCAAAACGGAGAAGAAGATCCTCGAAGGGATCACTTTCATCGAATCGACGGGCGAGCGGATCTTGCAGAGCAAGGCCCGACGCCTGGTGGCGCCGGTCCTGGAGGAAGTTCAGGCCCATCCGAACGTGATCCGCGCCGAGGTCTGCGGCAGCCTTCGCCGACGTGCCGACACGATCGGCGACCTGGACATCCTCTTCGCGTCGGACGACCCGGCCCCGGTGCTCGACGCCTTCGTCAAGCTGCCCCACGTCGCCCAGGTGCTCGCCCACGGGCCGACCAAGGCGAGCGTCCGCCTCGCCGAAGGGGTCCAGTGCGACCTCCGGGGTGTCCACGACGACCAGTTCGCCTTCGCCTTGCACTACTTCACCGGCTCGAAAGCTCACAACATCGCCATGCGACGCCGGGCCCAGCAGCGCGGTCTGAAGCTCAGCGAGTACGGCCTCGAAGGTGCTCATGGCCCGATCCGCTGCGTCGATGAGACGGCGCTGTTCCAGGCGCTCGGCCTGCACTTCATCCCGCCCGAGTTGCGAGAGGACATCGGTGAGTTCGCGTTGGCCGAGGCGGGTCCGCTGCCGCCGCTGGTCGCCCTTGAGCACCTGACCGGCACGTTCCACTGTCATACCGACTGGTCCGACGGCGGCAATACCCTGGAGGAGATGGCCGAGGCGGCCCGGTCGCGGGGCTGGAAATACCTCGGCATCGCCGACCACTCCCGCGCGGCCGGCTATGCCGGCGGGCTCACGGAAGACCGCGTGAAGCGCCAGTGGGCGGCGATCGAAGCCTTGAACGAGAAATACCATGGCAAATTCCGTCTATTCAAAGGCACCGAGTGTGATATTCTCGCGGATGGCTCGCTTGATTATTCCGACGACTTGCTGGAGGGCTTCGATTACGTGGTGGCGAGCGTCCATTCCCGTTTCGGGCTCTCGCGGGATGAGATGACCGGGCGGATCTGTCGCGCCGTGCGGCATCCGAAGGTGACGATGCTCGGTCATCCGACCGGCCGGCTTTTGCTGACGCGGGCTGGCTACGAGGTGGATCTCGACGCGGTGATCGCCGCGGCGGCGGAGTCGGGCACGATGATTGAAATCAACGCCAACCCGCACCGGCTCGACCTCGACGCCGAACATTGCCGCAAGGCGAAGGTGGCTGGCGTGATCATCGTGATCAACCCCGACGCGCACGACACGGTGGGTCTCGATGACCTGGATTATGGTGTCGGCGTGGCCCGTCGCGCGGGGCTGGGGCCGGCCGACGTCTTCAATACCGCAGCCCCGAAGGAGGTCGCCCGACGGCTGGGATCGCGTCATAAAAACGATCATTGATCATTGCGGCCCTTTGCGGCGGCCCTCGTCCGTCCTATAATAAAAGACGCCGGGGTTGGATGATATTGCTGGCTCCGGCATGTGGGAGCACGGGTGGGGGGCCGGGCGGAACGTCGGGTCGTTGGCGGGGCGCGATCGAGGTCAACGCTCCGGAAGATCGGCCCGGGTTTTGCCGCGGATCAGGACGGTTGCCGACCGCACCGCCCGTCGAACACAGCCCTCAGAACATCCATCATCCAGGAGACCGTAATGGCGCCCCCCAAGTCGGTCGAGGAGAGCAAGCGGTACTTCACCGCCGAGGAAGCCAATCGGACCCTGCCCCTGGTCCGTCGGATCGTCGCCGACGTGGTCCGCCAGTGGCAGACCGTCCGCGACCTGGAGCAACGTCTCTCGCTGTCACGCGCCGTAAACCCCGTCCGGGTAGTGGTCTGGGCGAGGACGTCTATGAGGAAGAGGTCGTCCAGAGCCAGGCCGAACTGGAAACCGAGAAGACCACGCTCTGCGATTACATCGAGGAGCTCAAAGAGCTTGGCGTCGAGCTGAAGGGCTTCGACGGCCTTTGCGACTTCCCCAGTCTCCGCGACGGCCGCGAGGTTTATCTCTGCTGGCGGCTCGGCGAGCCGGAAGTTGCCCACTGGCACGAGATCCGCGACGGCTTCGCCGGCCGCCAGCCGCTCCGCCCGACCCCCGCGGCCTCCGGTTCCGGAGGCGGCAAGGGGCCCCGCTGAAACCGCACCCCGACCGGCCTCATACCCTCCGTCATTTGTGCTGGTCGCGACGCCTTCGCACTCATCTCGATGGCCTACCGTGCCGCATTCCTCTCGGAACCGGGCGCGGTGGGCCGTCGAAGTTTTCCGGGGCAGCCCGCACGGAGCGACCGGACCGGCAACCTTTGGGGCCATCCAAGAACCACGCGGCGGTCCCACGGGACTACGGGAGCCGAAACTCCGAAGTTGTCCTTGGACGTCTCCTTTCAGGTTCCGGCCGAGGTGGTCTCGAAGGTGGAGACATCCTCGGGGGCATGCCGACGGAGCAACTCACCGGCGCGGGCGATTTCCTCGGGAGTGCCGCGGGCGATGACGAGGAACTTGCCCGCCTTGACCTGAGCCTCGTACTTGATCGCCTGCTCCCTGGGGACGCCCCAGCCGACCAGGGCACCGGCCAGGCCGCCGAGTGCCGCACCCGCGAGGGCCCCTTCCAGGCCGCCCAGCAAGGCCGCCGCGAGCGGACCGGCCACGACGACCGGCCCGAGTCCGGGCAGGATCACGAACGCCGCGCCGACGAGCAGTCCGAAGAGGCCACCAACCCAGGCCCCCGTGCCCGCGCCGGCCGCTGCGTAGTCGCCGACCGAGACGAACCCGACCGGCTCCTCGGTCATCTGGAAGTCGCGACCGACGATCGAGAGGTCCTGCATCGAGAAGCCTTCCTTGTGAAGCAGCCTCACTGCTGCCTCCGCCGCCGCGTGATCGGTATAGACGGCCACGATCCGGGAACCGGCGGGATTGGGAGCAGTCGCCATCGTTCGAATCTCCATCGAAGGGTGTCGCGCTTGCCGATGAGAAACATTCCTGGCCGCCCCTACTCGCAAAATCAAGGCCGGCTCACTCCCGGAGATTCTTCGGAAAGGTGCGGCTCCAGCCCGTTGCCGACGTTGTGCACCGGTGCGAGCCAGCCTCGAGCGGGCAGAATTTACCGCTTTTTAAATCGGATAGGGAAGCCCGGGACGGAGCGGGGACGCCCAGAAGACGCTTCGGCGACGCACCTGGGACGGTTGCGAGATGGCATCGGGACGTCGGAGAGACGCTGATCATGAGGAAAAAGGCGCGATCGCAATTCTCTGACAATACACAAGTTAAGGGCTGAAATTGCCTATTTTGAAGTTCGTTTGGCGCCCGGGACGTCTCGCGAAGTCGCGTCGCTTTGCCAGAATGCGGGGGTTGAGATCGAAACCGGATTGCCAAGGAGCCAGGTTTAATTATAGCACACAATGGCGGTGCCGGCGCGGGTCGTCTCCTGGTCGGCGAGCCAAAAGGGTGCGACCGCGGCGGAGTCAAGGAGGCGAGTCGAGACGGTTCGGAGAGCCGGGTTACCCCAGCGCCGGGGGCTCAGCCGGGGGGTTGTCGACGGTTGCCGACCGCCGCCAGCCCCGTCCTGGCAGATACCGGCAGGCGACGCCCGCCAGGAGGAAGAGGCCGCCGAGGATCGTCGGCGTGCTCGGACGCTCGTGCTGGACGAGGGCGACCCAGACCGGGTTGAGGATCGGCTCCAGCAGGCCGATCAGTCCGGCCTCCGCCGCGCCGATCTCCCGGAGGCCGCGGGCGAACAGGGCATACGGAATCGCCATCTGGATCACGCCGAAGGCGATCAGGACGCCGAGTTGCGTCGGGACCGGTGCGGAGAAGGGTCGCGACCAGAGCAGGACCCAGGCCGCCAGCGCCAGCGATCCGCCGAGATTGTTGATGGCGCTGAGCCAGATCGGATCGAGGTTGCGGAGGCCGCGCATCCCGACGACGACCCCCGCATAGGCCAGGCCGCTGGCCAGGCCGAGGCCGACGCCGAGCCACTCGTCGGGCGTGCCGTGGTGTCCGAAGAGCACGATCGCCACGATCCCGGGCGCCGCGATGGTGATGCCGAGCAACGAGCGGCGGTCGGGTCGCTCGCGGAGGAAGAGCCAGCCGAGCGGGACCATCCAGAGCGTCGCCGAGCACTGGAGGAAGATCGCGTTGGCCGCTGTGGTGAGCCGGATGGCGGCGATGTAGAGGCCGATCATCGCACCGAAGATCAGGCTGACGGGAAGCATCACGGGCTGGAATCGCCACTTGCGCAGCGGCACGAGCGGCAAGAGCACCAGGGCGGCGAAGAGGCTCCGGTAGAAGGCGATCGTGGTGGCGTCGAGCGACCGCAGCGCCTCACTCTTGGTGACGACGCCGCTGAGGCTCCAGAGCAAGGCCGCCCCCAGCACACAGCGCCGGCCGAGTGCCGGTCTGCCGATCTGTTCCGCGACCGTGCCTGACACGCCTGTTTCCCCCGGCCCGTGGCCCATCCCGAAGACGCGGAACGACGATGGTACGCCGAGCGTTGGTCTGTGGTCGAGGCTTTCGTTGCCTCCGCCACCCGGGCGGCCGTAAACTAGAGCGAGTGGGAAGGGCCGACCGGGGAGTCCGGGGCCCGTCGCAGCGCTCGTGACCGGACGGTGAAGACACGGCGATGATCGAACTGTTCGCAACCGCGGTCATCGTCCTGTTCCTTTACTGGGTGATCCGCCTGGCCGCGATGGCGGTCGTCGATGCTGTCGGGGTCGCGGCATCGGGCCTACCGGCTACTGGCGGCGCGTTATGGGGGCCGTTGCGAGTCGCGGGGCCTGGTCGATCCGCCGACGGTCAGCTTCTCGCACCAGGGGTCGAGTTGCCGCGTCGGCCTGGCACCGGTGATCGCGGGACAGCCGACCGCGCCACGGACCCGCGTGGTCGCCCGGTTCGGCCGGGGGCTGCCGTTGCGGCTGGAGCTGATGCCGGTTTCCCGCCCCGCCCCGCCTCAGCCGCCACGGGGGACGCGTCCGGTGCGGCTCGGCGTGCCGGAGTTCGACCGGGGCTATCTCGTCCAGGCCAACGACCCGGCGATCGCTCACGAACTGCTGATGTCCGACGGGCGTGCGCCAGGCGATCGACGACCTTCGACGGCTGGGACCGTCGGGCGGGATGTTGCTCTCGATCAACCCCGAGCGGCTGCTGGTGCAGGTCGATCGCAACCTCGGCCTCCAGAGCTCCGCGCTCGAGGTCGCCGTCCGTAACGCCCTGGCGATCCACGACTGGCTCCAGACGAGCGTGGCCGCCCGGCTGGCGGAGGGGGTGGCGATCGTCGGTGTCGGTGTCGCCGACCAGAACTCCGGCCCGGCCCGATGTGAGGTCTGCGGTGACCCGATCAGCGGCCTCCACGTCGTCTGCACGATCTGCAAGACCCCGTTCCACCGCGACTGCTGGACGTTCGTCGGCGGCTGCTCCACCTTCGGCTGCACGAGCAAGACGTGCGTACCGGTCTGAACTCCCGGTGCAGGGGGGCGCGGAAGGCGGGAATTGGTCGCGAGTTGGGGCGTGTGACGGTCGGCTGACGCATTTCGACATGGTGCTTCTTTTCCGCACAGTCGCTCCCATCCAACCAGCTTGGACCTAGGGTTGCCTTGGATGCCGGGCTGGACCCGGTGACGGTCGCGAGTGGGCCAGGGATGTCCCTCGCTTGCCGCGAAGTGGTGAGGCTCCTCGTCGCGATGGCGAGGTGGTCGAGAATCCCTCCCTCCAGGTTCGATGGGTGGCGTGAACATGGCCCAGGATGCAATGCTGCTGGACGGTCGGTCCGGCCCGGACCTCGACGTCTCTTCTGCTGCGCAAACCGGTTCCTGCCGGAGACTGGCGCGGCCGAGGAAGCGACGGACCCGCGTGCCTTCGCTCCGTGGCTCGGCCTTGATCCTGGCCGATGCCGGAGCGTTCCGGGCGCTGGGCAGCGCGCAGCCGTCGATGCCTTCAACGCCTGCTGGGTGGTCTCTCGATGGCTCTGGTCCACGCCGATGGGGCCTCCCGCGACGACCTCCGGGGCGACTTCCCCGAGATGTTGCACCTGGATCGTTCCGATCTGCCGGAGGCGTTACGGCCGTCGTTCGGGTTCGAGGCGGTGTCCGACGATCCAGGCCGCCCGCCCGCCGTGAATCCAACGCACGACCTCCGGAGTCAACACGAACGCCTGATGCGTGAACTCAGGATGGCCGAGCAGGTCCAGCGCAGCATGCTGCCGAGGGTCCTGCCGAACCTGCCGGGACTGATTCTGGGGGCGGCGCTTCGACCCTGTCAGCACATGGCGGGCGACTTCTACAACGCCTTCCGACTCGATCGGGACCACGTCGGCTTCTACGTCGGCGACGTGATGGGCCACGGCCCGGCCTCGGCCTTGCTGAGTGTTTATGCGATGCGGGTTATCCAGACCAAGCGGATCGAAGGCCACAGCTACGAGATCCTCAAGCCGAGCGAGGCGCTGGCCGGTTTGAACCGTGAGCTGATCGCGGGCAACTTCCCCGGCGAGCCGTTCGTGACGATGGCTTACGGGGTGCTCGACGTGCCCCGACGCCGCCTGACCTACTGCTGCGCCGGCCACCCCCCGGCGCTCCTCCTTCGGCCCGGCGAGTCGCTCTCCGAGCTGGGCGGCGGCGGTCCCTTGCTGGGTGTGCTCGACGACGCCCGGTTCGAGACCCGCGAGGTCCAGCTTCAGCCGGGCGACCGTTTGGTCTTTTACAGCGACGGCCTGGATGCCGTCGCGTGGGAGCCGCACGGCCGCGGTCTGACCGCCCTCGCGTCCTGCCTCGCCCAGCAAGATGGCCGCTCACCTCAGGAGTTGATCGACTCGGCCATCCAGTCCGCCTGTCTTGACCACTGGCGCCTTGACGACCTGACCATGCTGATGGTCGAGATCACGGGATGAGGCTTCGGGAGGGCGCGAGTCGCGGGCCGAATTCGAGACGGATCGAAGACGGCTTGTGGCCCAGGGCTGCCGGGAACGCCGGGGCGTTGTGTTCTCCGGTCTGCGAGGCGAAACTAGCACTCCACGACGACCGACCGCGGCGCGGAGCGCGTCGGACGACCGAACCGGTTGCGAGTGGAGTGGAGCGATGTTTGACCTCCCGGCGATCCAGTCTGCCTTGCGCGAGTTCGGCCTCGACGGCTGGCTGCTCTTCGACTTCCGCGGCAGCAACGTGCTGGCCCGCCGCGTCCTCGACCTCGATCAGAAGCCGATCACCTCGCGGCGGTTCTTCTACCTCGTCCCCGCTCAGGGTGAGCCGCGGAAGATCGTGCACCGGATCGAGACGGGGGCGCTCGACCATCTGCCGGGAGAGAAGACGGTTTACCTCCGCTGGCAAGAGCTGGAGGAGGCGCTCCGCGAGTCGGTCGGCGGTCTGAAGCGGCTGGCGATGGAGTACGCGCCGGGGGTGTCGAACCCGTATATCAGCCGGGTGGATGCCGGCACGATCGAGGCCGTCCGCGCCGCGGGACCCGAGATGGTCTCGTCAGGCGATCTGATTCAGCTTTTCGAGGCGACCTGGGATGACGATCAGTGGTCGATGCACCTGGAGGCCGACGGCCACACCCGCGCGGCGTTCGACCTGGCCTGGCGGTTGATCGCCGATCGGGTGCGATCCGGGCAGACGATCACGGAATGCCAGGTCCAGGCCGCGATTCTCGAGCACTTCCGCGAGACGGGCATGACGACGTACAGTCCGCCGATCGTGGGCGTCGGCCCGCACGGCGGCGATCCGCATTTCGAGAACACGCCGCAGAACGATACGCCGATCCGGGAGGGGGACTTCGTCCTGATCGACCTCTGGGCCAAGATGGATCGGCCGAAAGCGGTCTATAGCGACCTGACGCGGGTCGGGTTCGTCGGCGAGCGAGTGCCGGAGAAGTATGAAAAGGTTTTCCAGGCTGTCGCCCAAGCTCGCGATGCAGCGATCGACGCGGTGCGGGCGGCGTTCGCGGCCGGTCGTCCGATCCGGGGATTCGAGGTGGACGACGCGGCGAGGACGGTGATCGTCAAGGCCGGATATGGAGATCAGTTCATTCATCGGACCGGGCACAGCATCGGCCAGGAGACGCACGGCAACGGGGCCAACATGGACAACCTCGAAACGCACGACGAGCGGCTCGTCCTGCGAAGGACGTGCTTCTCGGTCGAGCCGGGAATTTACCTCGAAGGGGAGTTCGGGATTCGGAGCGAGGTGAACGTCTTCGTGGATGGCAAGGGCCAGGTGCATGTCACCGGCGGGCCACCGCAGGAGCGGGTTCTGGCGATCTTGAAGGGCGGCATCAAGTCGATTCCAAGGGAAGGGAAACGGGAGACAATCCATGACGGAGACGGGAGCCTCCGAGGCGCCCCGGCCGCGTCGCGGCTGGCTGGAGGCGCTGGGCTTGCACCGGCCGGAGCTGCGGGCCTGGGCGTTGTACGACTGGGCGAACTCGGCGATGGTCACGACGATCATCGCCGCGGTCTTTCCCATTTATTACGGCCAGGTCGCCTGCGCGGGCTTCCGCAAAGGGTTGAGCACGCAATACTATGCGACGGCCACGACGATCGGCATGGTTATCATCGCCGTGCTGGCGCCGATCCTCGGCACGATCGCCGACACGCGGCCGATCAAGAAGCGGCTGCTCGGCGGCTTCATGGCGCTGGGGGTGGCGACGGTCGCGGCCATGTTCTTCATCCAGCGCGGCGACTGGCTGCTCGCCTCGACGCTGTTCATCCTGGCGAACATCGGGGCCAACGGCAGCTTCGTCTTTTACGATGCGCTTCTGCCGCACGTCGCCCGCGAGGACGAGGTCGATCGGGTCTCGACGGCCGGCTATGCACTCGGTTACATCGGCGGCGGGTTGCTGCTGGCGTTGAACCTGGCCTGGATTCAGAAGCCGGAGTGGTTCGGGTTGCCGTCGGGGCCGAACCTCACACCGTCGCAGGAGACGTTGCCGGCGCGATTGGCGTTCGTCTCGGTGGCGGTCTGGTGGGTGGTCTTCTCGATCCCGATGTTCCGGAGGGTGTCGGAGCCGCCGGTGAGGCTGGAGTCGGACGAGAACCGGGGGCAGAACCCGTTGAAGGTCGCCTTCGTGCGGCTGGGCGAGACGGGCCGGGCGCTGAGGCGTTACAAGAACGGGTTCCTGATGCTGCTCGCCTTCCTGATTTACAACGACGGCATCGGGACGATCATCCGGATGGCAACCAAGTATGGCGAGGAGCTGGGCATCGGCGAGGGGACGATGATCCTCTCCTTGATCGTCGTGCAGTTTGTGGGCATCCCGTTCGCGTTCGCGTTCGGCATCCTGGCGGAGCATTTCCGGGCGAAGAACCTGATCCTGATGTCGCTGGTGGTCTATGTCGGGATCAGCATCCTCGGTTACTTCATGAAGTCGAACTGGCATTTCGTCCTGCTCGCGGTGCTGGTGGCGACGGTGCAGGGGGGGAGCCAGGCGCTCAGCCGTTCGCTCTTTGCGAGCCTGATTCCGCGCGACCGGTCGGGGGAGTTCTTCGGTTTCTTCGCCGTCGTGGAGAAGTTCGCCGGGATCGCCGGGCCGGCTCTGTTCGCCTTGAGCATCGCCCTGACCGGATCGACGCGGGGCTCGATCCTGACGGTTATCCCCTTCTTTCTCGTCGGCGGGGCCTTGCTTTGGATGGTCGATGTGGAGGGCGGTCGGAAGGCGGCCCGGGCCGGGGAGCAGGAGAAGCCGGAGTTAGATCGGCAGACAATCGATGTTGCATGAGTTTTAAAGCCATGCAAACGGCGTGTGTCGCAGCCAGGTCAGAGGACAGGCGTCCGATGATCCCGGCCCCATGAGGAATCGCCTATTCGGAACAGGAGGGATCAATTCGCTTCACATCGGTTGCCGCGTCGGTTCGCGCCGCTGCAGAGCGAAGAACGGCATCCGTTCTGTATCGAGATCGAACTCGACGTGGAACGCGACGATGAGACCGGGATGTGTGTGGGTTCCTGGAAGCTCGTGTTGTTATCGAACCGGGCCTGGCCGGGCCGTCTGTTGACCAGGCACGACGCCCAGGATGAACCGGCTCTCGACGTCGATTGCGATGTGGTCCCAGGTGTCCCCCTGGCGATCGTCGGCCGGGTAGCCGGGAGTCAAGCAGTGGTGTGCCCCGGCGCTGGGAGAAGCGAGCCTTGCAGGTGCGGCAGCGGAGCATGCGGCGGGCCTTGTCAGGGCCGTAGCGGCTGGTCAACGTCCGATTTCCGGCCCCCCGTTTTCCGTGGTCGGGGCACTGGGAATTCAGGCAACAGAAGTGGGCGAGGTCGTCCATGGTGCGGCTCCACCGATGCGATCCTCAAGGCTGAGGTTGCTTTGCGCCATTCCCATGAGTTCGACAATCGGACTGGGTTCGTGCAATGATGTCATGCCACGAGGCACTGTCCGGCGGAGGATGCCGAGTGGTGGGATGAGCTGACCCACGACGACGACCCACCGGCACCGAGACGGACGCCGACGACCCCGCCTATCACGCCTACCTCGATCGGCTGGCCGAAGAGCGCGACGCGGAGAATTGGTTGTGCCGCGGCCTGTTGTGCTGACTGTCCGACGCCCCCGGGCCGGCAAGGTGCCGGGGGGCTCTGTCCGAGGATCACCGATTCGGAAGCACAAGCTGTGTTCCAGGAACGACCCTGAAAAGCCCCAAGGAGAAGTGAGCCGGCCGACCGTCGCCGGGTCCGGCGCCCCCTGACGGAAACCGAGTTGCGGACGCTGATCGAGACGGTCCGGAACGCCCCGGCGTGGCAAGGGGTGAGCGGCTCGGTCCGCGCTATCCTGTACGCTCTCGCCGCGATGACCGGCTTGCGACGGGGCGAGTTGAAGACCCTGACCCCCCGACTCATTCCGGCTGGACGATTGCCCCGCCACGGTGGTTTGCGAGGCCGGTTACACGAAGAACGGGGCGAGAGCCGAACAGCCGATCCCGGATTCGCTGGCCCGGACCCTCCGAGCCTGGCTCGCCACCAAGCCCTCCGGGAAACCTGTCTTCGGCAAGCTCCCGCAGAAAACCGGCTTGATGCTGAAAGTCGACCTCCGGTGTTGCGGGATTGAGGCCGAAGACGACTCGGGCCGAGTCGTGGACATGCACTCGCTCCGCCATGGGTACATCACGACGCCGGCGAGGCCAGGGGCCCGGTCAAGACGCTCCAGGCGATGGCCCGCCACTCCGACCCAAAGCTGACGCTGAACGTCTATTCCCACGTCTCCGTCTTCAACACCAGCAAGGCCGTCGAGGCGCTGCCGGACCTGACCGAGCCCGGCCTGAACGTCGAAAAAGCTGCGGCCACGGGGGCGGACGGCCAACCCATCAGCGTTCCCCTTGCCCACTATTTGCCCACCGGAGGGGACGGACAGGGTCGCAAGCCGTCGGAAACTGTCGCGATGAATGGCCCGAAAACTTCCAATTCGGAATCACGCAACTTCGTTGCTATGTTGGGGTTGAGGCGCGAACAGTCGGGCCGAGACGGGTTCTGTCGGAAGGGTGGCTGACGGGATTCGAACCCGCGATCCCCAGATCCACAATCTGGTGCGTTAACCGCTACGCCACAGCCACCGTCGTTAGCTAGTGGTATGATACGATAAGGCCGACCGAGGTTCAGGTCAAGCTGTTGGGGGCAGCAGAATTGTTTCAAAGGGAGCTGTCGGGGCGAGACGTTGGTGCGTTTGGGTCAGCGAAGGGTCCGGGGCGTGCACGGCGTTGGCGAGTCAGCGAGGTGGGGATGTCGGGACTTTGAGGGAAAAGGGGCCGAGAGTCTCGTGGGGTAGGATCGGCATCGGTTGCACAGTGTTGGCTTGGCACGACGGGAGGGCGTTGGAAGGGTCGGTGAGAGGTCGGGGATGACGGACTGAGTCGCGAACGATCGGAGTTTTCGATCGTAGAGCAAGAGGGGACGGATCGGGCGGTCCATCGTAGAATAGAGAGAGGTGCGGGCGCGGAACCTTCGCTCGGAAGCGGAGGAGCGGGCCTGAGCCGAGACCGTCGCGGTCACGTCCTGTTCGACCCGATCCGAATTGCAAAGCGAATCCGACCGACGCCGGGGACCGTTTATGTCCACGCCCGACACCGAGTCGACTCCAAACATCAAGCCGGGACCGAACCCGTCAGGCAACCCGCCGCAGGTGGGCAGCTACCGGCTCATCGAGCAGCTCGGCACGGGTGGCATGAGCAGCGTCTTCCGCGCCGTGCATGCCGACAGTGGTCATGAGGTCGCGATCAAGATCCTGCCGCGGAGCCTGGCTCGTAACCCCACGATGCTCCAGCGGTTTCTGCGCGAGGCCAAGAGCGCCGAGTCGCTGCAGAACCCGCACATCGTCGAGATCTTCGACCGCGGGAGCGAGGATGGTCGTTATTACATCGTCCTGGAATTCATGCCCGGAGGCGACCTGCACGACTGGGTCCGCAGTCGTGGGCCCTTGTCGGTTGGCGAGGTCGTCGAGGTCATCCGGTCGGCTGCGTTGGGGTTGAAGCACGCCGCCGCCCAGGGATTGATTCATCGCGACATCAAGCCGGCCAATCTGCTCCGGACCGCCGATGGACACGTCAAGGTGACTGACCTCGGGCTGGCACTGCAACTGAGCGACGAGGACGAGCGCGTCACCCGCGACGGCACGACCGTCGGCACGGTGGATTACATGGCCCCCGAGCAGGCTCGCGACAGCCGGGCGACGAGCGTTCGAAGCGACATCTATTCGCTCGGCTGCACCTTCTACTTCCTGCTCACCGGTCAGGCCCCCTTCCCCGGCGGCGCCGTGCCCGAGAAGCTTCGTCGCCACGCGTACGAGGCCGCCCCGGACGTCCGCCAGATCCGGCCCGACGTGCCCGAGGAGCTGGCCGAACTGATCCAGCGGATGATGGCCAAGAAGCCGGAGCGGCGATTCGTCGATTATGATCACCTCCTCATGGCGCTCGACGAGCTGGCGATCGCCCCACCTCGCGAAGCTCCGACCGCGATCATCGACGACGAGCCCGAGACCCGCATGCCCGAGGGCGACGAGCCCTTGATGGCTCTCATCGACGACGAGGCCGAGAGCGCCGACCAGGGCGACGGGGGGCCGCCCGTCGCGAGCGAGGAGCCGGTGTTGACGGCCCTCATCGACGACGAGGACGACGACGCTGCCGGCTCGGCAGGCTTCACGCTGGGTCCGCCGGCCTCAGGCGTGGCCGGTCCGGGCTCGACGAAATCGACACCAGTGGTGCCGGGACGTCGTGAACCCGCGCCGGCCGGGTCCGGGGCCGAAATCAATCTCGCGGCGTTGTCGGGTGTCGAGGATGAGTCGCCGGGCCGCTCGACCCGTCGACGGCCGCCCTCCGGACCCGAGCTGGGCGACGGCCCCAGGTCCGCCCCGGCGCCTGCTCCGGGTCGCTCGCGACTCCCCGACCCACAGGCCGAGCCGATTCCGTTGCTCGACCACCGCACGGCCGAAGAGGGCATGGAAGGTCCGGTCACCGCGCCGAGGCCGCAGGAAGTCACGGGCACGCCGCTCTCCGTGTTACTGCTGCGGGGAGCCCTGGCGGGTCTGGTCCTTGTCTTCCTCGGAATCGGGGTCTCGCACCTGCTCTCGGCCGTCGGCAGCCGGCCAGGTTCGGGTAGCGCGGGGATCGACCTGGGCCGTTCCCAGGATGCCGAGGCCGTGCCCGAAACGATCGAGACCATACCCGACGACGGCTTGGGTGGTCTGGCGGTCGGCCTACCGCACCGCGTCGCGGGACGGCAGGCGCCGGCCTCCTGGAGCGAGCCGGTCGACCGGAGAGAGCATCCCTCCGAACTGCCGAAGTATCCGACGGAGCGGGTCGAGGCGCTCGGGCTCGGCAACGCCGAGCCGGGGCGGGTGGACATGCCGCCCTCGCCGATCGTCGTCGTGAACCGGGCCGCCGAGGTCCACGACCGCGAGCACCAGCGCGATCTTCAACAGGCGTTCGACACCATCAGCGGCACGGTCGAGATCGACGATGATGGCCCGATCTTCGAGCACGATTTCCGTGTCCACGGCCGCGAGCGGCTGATCCGCGCCGGCACGGGGCGTCGGCCGATCGTGGTCGTGCGGCCGTCGAAGTTGGCGTCCGTCCGGAGCCGGCCGGCGGTCGTCGTGCTCGACGACACGAGCCTGACCATCGAGGGGATCGACCTGGTCGTGCGAGCCAGCGACCTGACACCCAATCAGCGGGCGCTCTTCCTCTGCCTCGACGGCTCGGAGCTGACCCTCCGCGACTGCACGATCACGGTCGAGGGTCCGATCGAACGGCCCCTGGCGGTGGTCCAGGTGGGCGTGCCAGCGAAGCCGGGTCAGAACGCGACGTCGACGGTTCGGCTGGAGCGTACCCTGGTCCGAGGGCCTGGCCTGACCGCCGTCTGGCTGGCCGAGGGGCCGGCCGAGGTCGTGGTGAGTCGCTCGGCCGTGCTCGCGGGCGATGCCCCCGTGTTCAACATCTCCGGCGGGGCGAAGCCGGAGCGAGCGTTGAAGCTGCTCGGCTCGATCGTGGCCACCTCCGGTCCCGTCATCGAGCTCGCCGGCATGCCGGCCGGTCCCGCGGCAAGACCGCTGACCGTCCGCGCCCTGGGCACGACGTTCGCTCGTGCCGAGGGCGGAGGAACCTCGGGCGCCGGCCTGGTGATGCTCCGCGAACCGCCCAACGGCGGCCCGAAGGGGCCTGGGGTGGACTGGCAGGGCGATCACAACCGCTTCGACGGCTGGTCTCCCGTCGCCTCGGCCGGGGCGAATCGCCCGGTGGCGCTGGCCGATCTGGAGGCGATCCGCCGGGCGTCGCCCGCTTCCGATGCCGCCAGCCGCGCCGTCGGCAACGCCTGGTCCTCGGCGACGCAGGCGGGCTGGATCTCGCCCGCGGACCTGATCCCGCCCTTCTCCGAGCTGGAGCCGATCCTCGCCCACGTCGCCGCACCGACGCCGAACCTGCGGGCCTGGTCGCTGGACGCCTTCGATCGCCTGCCGGTCGCCGTCGCTGGCGGCATTCCCGACGCCAAACCGGCCGGGCCAGGGGTGCAGGTGATCGACTTCGACGCGGATCAATCGCCCGATTCGGGCGATCTCGGCAGGTACCTGGCGACGAAGGTGCGTCCCCAGACCACCCGGGTTGTCGTGAACGCCCGAGGCGCCGGCTGGCATCCGTTCAGCCCGATTCGGATGGCCGAAGGAGTCTCGCTGGAACTACGCGTCCCGCCGCCAGCCAGCGGCCGCGAGGAGGACCGCCTGGTTTTCCGGCCCGCCGAAGGGGCACGCGGAGCGGCCTTGATCCAGGTTCGCGGCGCCGACCTCACCATCCTCGGCGCCTGTTTCGAGCGCGACGCTTGCGCCTTGCTGAAGCAGGTCATCCGGGTCGAGCAGGGACATCTGAACCTGCTCAACTGCCGACTGCTGGCCCCCGGCTCGGTCGAGACGGGCGGCGGTGGGCTGGTCGAATTCCGTTCGCAGGGAACCCGCCCCTTGCCCTCCGGCTCGTCGGCGGACTGGCCGCTCGCCACCTTGACCGACTGCGTCCTGATCACCGGCGGCGACGCGCTCACCGCCGACCTCGGCCGTGGTGTCGTCTCGCTCCGAAACTGCGCCCTCGCCAGCGGCTCCGACGCCATCGTACTCCGGCCCCAGCCGGTCGCCCGGAGCCGGTTCGCCGCCGATCTCTGGTTGGAGCGCTGCACGGTCGTCTCCGAGGGGAACCTCGTCCGGCTGGAGTCGTGGCCCGGGGGCGAGGCCGGCCCCGATCGTCCCTGGCTGATCGCCAGTCACGACAGCGCCTTCCTCGACACCTACGACCGCGGCCGTACTCCCTCCACGACCGTACTCCTCCGCGCCGACGCGGAAGCCCTTTCCCGGGGGACCGTGCTCTGGCAGTCCACCAACGACGCCTACCACCTGTCCCACTACCTGATCGGTGGCCTGGCCACTCCCCAGCCGGTCTCCTTCCCCGAGATCGGCAAGCTCTGGGTGGACGTCTGGGGTCCGAGCCACATTCGTAACCCCCGCACCGACGCCTCCGGTGTCCGCTTCGTATCCGACCGGCTCACGCCCGGTGAGGTCACGCCCGCCGACCTCGTCCTCCAGCCTGACGGACCCCGATCCCGGGGCCGCGCCGAGGTCGGCGCCGACCTCGAACGCCTCGGTATCACGCCCTCCGCCCGTCGTTGACGCCGCCCGGCGGGATCAAGCAAGCGACCAGCCCGGTCGCGGCCTCAAACCGGAATCGGGTCCCGATCAGCGGCTCCCCATCGAGGTTGACCTGGATCGCGTCGGGCGCCTCGACCTCGATCCAGGGCAACTGGACATATTGAATTCGCTCGGGCGACTCGCTCGGCCCGAGCGAGACGTATTCGCCAGCCAGAGTGAGCAGCTCGGTCCAGGGGACGTTGGGCAGGATCATCAGGTCGAGCAGGCCGTCATCGAGCCGCGCCTGCGGCGTGACCTGGAAGCCGCCGCCCGCCTGACGGCCGTTGCCCACGAAGAAGCCGAATGCCTCACCCTCCCACGCGAAGCCCGGCCCCCGGAACCGCGTGTCGCGAGCGACCAGTCCCGCGACGTTCGCCATCCCGGTGAGCAGGTAGGCGAGCCCGCCGAAGACGTTCTTCAGCTCGGCCGGCGTGTCGGTCGTCACCCGCGCCGCGTAGCCGCCGCTGGCGACGTTCAGAAAGAGCTGATCGCCCACCCGTCCCGCATCGATCGACGTCGGCTCGACCTCCAGCGCCAGGACGAGCGCGGCGACCGGGTCGTTGATCGGGATTCCGAGGGAGCTGGCGAAGTCGTTGGCCGTACCATACGGCAGGATGCCCAGGGCGCAGGACCGTTCGAGCCCGACCCCGTGCAAGCCGTTGAGCACGCTGTTGATCGTGCCGTCGCCACCGGCCGCGATCACCGCCCCGAACCCCCGACGCGACGCCTCCTCGGCGAAGGTCTCCGCGTCACCGCACTCCCAGATCACCCGGACCTCGACCTCGTGCCCCCGCGCCCTCGCCTCGCAGACGGCCTCGCGCATTCGCTCGTCACAGGCCGCCCTCTCGTTGAGGATCAGACGCGCCGACCTCCGCTCCTGCTCCGGCATGATCCCATCCCTCCCTCCACCAATCGCCACGCCTTTCCACTCCGCAACCATGATACCGCCACGCTCCCGCCCGGCGAATTCCGACCGGGACGCGACGTCCACGTGGGCATACGACCCAGGTCGCAAGAACTGATCGACCCTCGAGCACTCCCTGCCTGGCCCCCTCGGCCCCAATCCGCTACAGTAGCACCCCCCGGGCCGTTCCGTCCGACCGCGCCCGGCGACGAGGAGGTCGCACCCCATGACCGACGCCGGCTGGCCCACGGCCGCCTTCTTCGCCGCCGACTGGATCGTCCGCATCGGCCTCTCGCTGCGCGTCGTGATGCGACGGCCGCCGGTCGGCGTCGCTCTGGCCTGGCTGCTGATCATCCTGAGCACGCCGCTGGTCGGCGTGGCGACTTACATCCTCTTCGGCGAGCTTCGACTCGGCCGCCAGCGAGCCGCCCGGTCGCGGGCAATTCACGGGCCGTATCGCCGCTGGCTCCAGAGCCTCCGCGACCGCTACGCCCTCGACACCCTCCGCCTCGACCCCGAATCGGCGGGCGTTTCCCGGCTGGTCGAGGTCGCCATCGGCCAGCCCGCCTTCCCCGACAACGAGCTGACCCTCCTGACCGACGCCGAATCGATCTTCCGCTCCCTGATCGCCGACGTCGAGTCCGCCCGGCGCACCTGCCACCTGGAGTTCTACATCTGGTCCGACGGCGGCCTCGCCGACGAACTCGCCGAGGCCGTGCTCCGCGCCTCGGGTCGCGGCGTGGTCTGCCGCGTTGCTCGTCGATGCGGTCGGCAGCAAGGCGTTCCTCCGCGGCCCGATGGCCGCGCGGCTCCGCGACGGCGGCGTCCGGCTCCAGGCCGCTTGCCTGTCAGTCTGATCCGCGCCTTGTTCGTCCGCTTCGACCTGCGTTTGCACCGCAAGATCGTCGTCATCGACGGCGAGGTCGCCTACACCGGCAGCCAGAACGTCGCCGACCCGCGTTACTTCAAGCAAAGCTCCGGCGTCGGTTCCTGGGTCGATGCAATGGTCCGCCTGCGAGGCCCGGCCGTCGAGGGGCTGGCGATCACCTTCCTCGAAGACTGGGAGCTGGAGACCGGCGACGGCCTCGACGCCCTCGCCGACAGCCACGACATCCACCACCTGCCCGCCCACGGCCTCGCGGTCGTCCAGGTCGCCCCTTCCGGACCTAACCTCAATGCCGACACCATGCTGGCCGTCCTGCTGGAAACCCTTTACTCCGCCCGCCATGAGGTCGTCCTGACGACCCCCTACTTCGTCCCCGACGACTCCCTCCTCCTCGCCCTCACCTCCGCCGCCGGCCGGGGCGTCACGGTGACGCTGGTCCTGCCGGCCCGCAACGATTCGAAGCTCGTGGACCTCGCCAGCCGGGCCTTCCAGGGCGACCTCGCCGAGGCTGGCGTCCAGGTGTGCCTCTTCGACGCCGGCCTGCTCCACACCAAGTCGATCACCGTGGATGGCCGCTTCAGCCTCTTCGGCTCCCTGAACCTCGACCCCCGAAGCCTTCAGCTCAACTTCGAGGTCACACTCGCCGTCTACGACCGCGACTTCACCGCCGCCCTCCTCTCCCTCCAGCAAACCTACCTCGACCGCTCCCGCCCCCTCGACCTCCCCTCCTGGCTCGCCCGCCCCCTCTCCACCCGCCTCGCCGAGAACGCCGCCCGCCTCCTCGGCCCCCTCCTCTAGCCCCAATCGTCGGGTGCGTCGCGTCTTCGACGACGCACCATCCGTCTCTCGGAGCCTCGGTGCGTCGTCGAAGACGCGACGCACCCGACACTGGGGGCCATCACCGGATTCGGCGGAACGATGACGAAATTAAAAACTGGCTCATGATGGATTCCGGGGTGGTGGCCCCCTGATGTTGGCCGTAAGCCGTTGCAGGAAAGGCGTTTAATCACCCAGAAGGCAAGAGCCTCGCCCCCGAGACGTAAATCGCGTCCTCAAGGGAAGTTACGACGAGATCGCCGAGCCACCACCCCGGAATCCATCATGAGCCAAAAACTTTCCCAGATAATTCTCTCCCATATTTTCGATACTGTCGTCGTGATCCATGCCGTTCTCACCCCGACGACCCCCGAGACCATGAGCCTCTTCCCCGACCGGCCCCGTCTCCCCATCCCCGCGCAAAACGAACCGGAAGGACCCGCCACGGACGACACGCGCGCGCACAGATCCCATGGACGAAGCCAACCGCCGGTCCTCTGCCTCAATCTCCAGGATCACAAACAAATTACTCCCCTATCCCCGAGGGCCCCGCAGAACATGCGGAAGATGCCGAAATCTCCTCCCTCGTGCGAATCGCACGAGAAAACGGGACGACGACGGTGAATCCGCAAATCACACAGATTTCCACAGTTGAAAACCAGGAAAATGGAGAGAAGAAACAACCTGGTAAAAATCTGCGTTCCCCTCTGCGTCACCTGCGGACCGATTCTCTTCCTGATGATCCTTTCCGACGGCAACCGTCTGGGTAAGCTGTCGCGATTTCGAATCGAACCCAACGGCATCCTGGGCAATCCTCGTCGATTCTGCGGCCTCCCCGCCGCCCACGCGAAACGAACCGTCCCGCGGCTTCCCTCCATCACCATCAACCATCGACCAGGCCCCCCGTAATCCGAGCCGCCCCCGTCCGGATTCTCTGACCCCCCCGCCGACCGCCGGGGTATCCTGAACGCCAGGCGCCCGACCGGCTCGCGTTGGGCCGTCGTGATGGCCGTCACAATCGGAGAAGTAGCCGCAATCCCGGAGGCCGCCATGTTCCGCGCCTTGTTCCACCTCGCGACCCGGTTCGCCTGCCTGACCCTGGCCTTAACCCCGCCGTTGAACGGCGAGCCGGGCGGCGGAGGACGTCTATCTCGTCGTCCCCGTCGGCGACCTGACCCTCTCCGGCGGCGGCTGCCCTGGAGCGACGAAGCTCGGTCCCGCGGGGCCTGGCCGTCGTCCCAATATGGAAACCAGCCAGGCCATGCAGCCCCGAGCCCGGCTCGACGGCGAGGGCGAGGTCTATCTCGACACCAGCGACGGGCCGCCCAAGGCTGGGCCCCTCTCCACAGCGAACTCCGCCCCGAGGACGTCGTTGCCATCCACCTCCCCCGGCCGCGCGACAGCGTGACGGGTTCTCTCTACGTCCGCAAGGCGGAGGACTCCGGCATGGTCGCCCTGCCCTTCCGGCTCGACCCGAAGAAGGTCCCCGCCGCGCGCCAATGCCGCCGAGCGATTCCGACTGGCCAAGGCCGCCACTACCAGCGCCTGCTCGATCTCCAGGATCCCCGGCGCCGCCTGGTTCCGCCACCAGATCCGCGCGAACGGCCAGGAGATCAACGAGCGCGTCCCGCGTTTCAACCGCGTCAACTCCCTGGAGGACACCTACACCCTCTTCTCCGGCGGCCGCGCTATCAGCGAGAACCTCCAGCTCGACCGCCCCCTCCAGGAACGCCCCGACCAGGCCGGCAACGTCGCCAAATTCCAGGTCGCCGACCTCCAGGGCATCACCGTCGCCGAGATGGACTGGAAGGCCCTCCTCGAAGGCAAGTCCCCCGAACTGGACCCGCTCGCCTCCCACATCCCGGCCGACCAGCACGCCCTGTTCGTCCCCAACCTGGCCGCCGCCCGCGACCTGCTCGGCCTCTATCAACGCTGGGGCTCGCTCCCCGTCCTCCAGCTCGCCGCCCCCTCGCCCGAGGACCAGGGGACGCAGAGCTTCTACGAGCGCCAGCTCGGCCTCTCGTTCGCCGACCTGACCCGCCTGGCCGACCTCAGCACGATCCGGAGCCTCGCCGCTACCGGCTCCGACCCCTACCTCCCCAGCGGCACCGACCTGGCCATTCTCTTCGAGACCAGCCGCCCCGAACTGCTGTCGACCTTCCTCCGCATGCGGATCGCCGCCGTCCGCGACGCCGAGAAGACTGAGGGGGAGATCCGGGGCGTCCGCTACTTCGGGGCCATGCGTCCCGACCGCCGCGTCAGCTCCTTCGTCGCCGTGCTCGACAACGTCGTCGTCCTGACCAACTCGGCCGTCCAGCTCGACCGGATCATCGCCGCCTCGAAGGGTGAGGCCGAACGTCTCGCCGACCTCCCCGAATACCGCTTCTTCCGCGACCGCTACCCGCGCAACGACGCCGACGAGTCCGCCTTCCTGATCCTCTCCGACGCCACCATCCGCCGCTGGTGCGGCCCCCGCTGGCGGATCGGCTCCTCCCGCCGCATCCGCGCCTCGGCCTGGCTCGCCGAGATCCAGGCCCAGAACCTCCGCCCCGCCGTGCTCGGCGATCGTGAACGTCCCGACGCCCTCCAGGTCCCCGCCGGCGCCCCCGACCTCGGCGAACTCCGCTGGGTGCCCGACGGTGTCGCCTCCTCGATCTACGGCACCCTCGAATTCCAGACCCCCATCGCCGAGCTGGACCTCAACTCGATCTCCCAGGCCGAGGCCGACGCCTACAATCGCTGGCGCGACGGCTACCAGCGCAACTGGCGCGGGGTCTTCGACCCGATCGCCTTGCGGATCACCGCCCGTCCCGACCACCTCGCGGCCGACGTCTCCGTCATGCCCCTGATCCTCGCCAGCGACTACACCGACATGGCCGACTTCGTCGGCAAGGCCACCCTCGCCCCCGGCGCCGGCGACCCCCACCCCGAGGCCCTGGCCCACTTCGCGATGGCCCTCGACCTCCAGTCGCAGCTCTTCCGCTCCGGCAACGACATGGCGACCACCATGCTCAACGTGCCCGCCGCCGTCGGCCTCTCCTGGATCGGCCCCGCGATCGCCGCTCTACCTCGACGACGGCCCCTTCTGGGACGAGCTTGCGAAGTCCGAGAACCCCCGCGACTTCCTCTCGAAGCAGTGGGCCCGCCTCCCCCTGGCCGTCCACGTCGCCGTCACCGACCCCGCCAAGCTTGCCCTCTTCCTCGGCGCCCTGCGGGCCTACCAGGAGCGCACTTCCCCCGACCTCGTCACCTGGACGACCCTCAAGCACGGCGACCGCTCCTACGTCCGCATCGCCCCCCGCGAGCCGATCGGCCCCGACCCCGACTCGGCCCCGCTCAACCTCTACTACGCCGCGACCGCCAAAGGTCTGCTCATCACCCTGAGCGAAGACGTCGTCCAGCGCTTCCTCGACCGCCAGACCCAGCCGCCCGACCCGAAGGCCACCCCGCCCTGGCTCGGCGAGAGCCTGGCCCTCCGCGTCGGCCGCAAGGGGCTCCTCGCCCTCGGCGCGGCCGAGGGTGTCGACTACCACGAGAGCCTCCAACTCCTCTCGTGGTCCAACCTCCCGATCCTCAACGAATGGAAGCGCCTCTTCCCCGACCTCGACCCCGTCGCCGTCCACGAATCCGCCTGGGGCGTCCGACCCGTCTGCCCCGGCGGCGGCAAATATGTCTGGAACGCGCAATGGCAGACGATGGAATCGACCGTCTTCGGCCACCCCGGCGAGCCCAGGACCGGCCCCGACCTCCCCGCCCCCCTCGCCGGCTTCGGCTCCGCCAACTTCGGTGTCACCCTCAAGGACCGCAGTCTCCGCGGTCGCGTGGAGGTCGAGATGCTCCCCCCACCCTGATCCACCGCCGCTCTCCTCACTGCCTTCGTTGGGTGCGTCAAGTCCTCGACGACGCACCCTACGTCGCTACAGCCCCGGCTTCCGTCGCGACTCGATGTAATCCAGCAGGTCATGCCTCTGATCGCCATGCGTGTCAAACGGCCTCATCCGCGGCCAGTCCCCCAGGAGCCGGCCCAGCTCCGTCCCCGTCGGCGCCGCCAGCAGGAAGACCACCAGCGCCACCAGCGCCCAGCGCCCCAACCACCGACCGACCGCCGACACGCACTCCGAGATGGGCAGCAGAAACGAGGGGACCAGGAACATCAGCACGCGTCCATGAAACGGGTAGTGCCTCAGGACCGCAGCCAGGACCGCCAGCACGACCGGCCAGAGCAGCATCCCGACGGCCGACCGCAGCCCCTTCTTCCAGAGCACCACGAGCCCAACCCACCACAGGGCCATCCCCGTCAGGCCCGTCACCACCGGGTTGATCGGCGTCTCCAGACCGACCGGGTTAATGAACACATTCGCAAACTGCCAGAAGACGGTCCTCGCCTCCGCGACCGAGTGCGGCGGAATCCGGAGGAAGGCGAAGTCCCACCAGGTCCAGAGGAACTCCCGCGACCTCGCCGCGATCATCCGATCCGAGACGACGTAGCAACCCGCGATGTTCGCCAGCCAGAACGCCCCGAGACCCACCAGGACCCCGAGCCTCTTCCATCGCCTCCCTCCAATCGCCTGCATCACCAGTGTCAGCCCAACGCCCGCCAGAATGAAGGCCGACGGATGCGCGAACCAGGCCGCCAGACCGCCGATCCACGCCGCCCCGGCCAGCCTGGCCGTTGTCCACGGTCGTTCGGCCAGGTCGAGACCCATCCGGAGGCAGATCAAGACGATCAACAGGTCACTCGCATACTGCTTGAACTCCGTGGCGTAATAGATCAATTCATCCGACACCGCCGCCAGGGCCACGACCACCGGCACCGCCGTCGGATCGACCACCCGGCGAGCCAGCCAGCCGAACGCCACCAGCACCGTCGTCCCGAACAGCAGCGCCGGCAGCCTCAGCGACCACGTGGAACCGCCCATGACCCGCGACCAGATCCGGACCGTCACCAGATACCCCGGCGGGGCAAGCTGGTGCTCCACCAGAGTCCGGTCCAGTTCGAAGATCGGCCGGCCGACGACGTTCAACCGGAGCGACTCCTCGTCCTTCCACCACTCTCGATGCGACTGGTATTCGTTGATCCGAAAGATCGCCCCCGCGACCACGGCCAGCCAGAAGAGTCCCCGCGCCGTCGGCCGGAGCCCGCGGAGCCGGTCCCGGTACCACCCGATCCGCTCGCGGAGCACGCTCGTTCCGCTCTCTGCCGGCATCCGCGATTCCCTCCCTCAGCGACCCGTCCGGGTCAATGCTGCACCAGCGCCAGCACGATCTCCAGAGCGATCAGCAACACGACCACGATCTCCAGGAATTCCAGCCTCATGCCGCTCGCCTGCTGCACCAGCAGATCATACACGTCGCCCACGGTCTCTAACTTGCGGCGAATCGATTGCTGCCAGCCGTCGAGGTGGAACCGGGCCGAGGTCAGGCCATAGATCCGCGAAAGGTACTGGTCGCCAATGAGCTTCAAGGCGTTGTCGGCCCGCTCGAAAAGGCTGGTCGCCTCGATCTCCAGCTCGCGAACGCTCCGCAAGGCCCCGGCGTGGGTCCGCCAGAGCCAGTCCGGCCAGCTCCGCCGCCGGACGGGCCGGATCAGGCGATAGGCCGCTTCGAGCCGATCATCGAGGCGATCGTCGATATGACGATATTCGAGCAATTGAACATTCGCAAACTCGATAACCTGGAGCGTATCGGCACACTCGCGGTCGGCGATCACGCCCGCGGCCCAGTCGAGCACGACGACGTCGTTGGGGGCATAGGCCAGGTGCAGGCGGGTTGCCTCGCGGACCTCGGTCGGGCTCAGCGGCCCGGCCTCCAGGCGGACGAGGCCAGCGACCCAGTCGGCATTCTCGCCGAGCCAGCCGGGTGCCACCTCGCCGAGCTGGAAGAGGATGTACTCCTCGCTCAGGTCGCTGACTTCGAAGCCGAAGACGGCCGGCCGGAGCCGCTCGAACCAGGGGGCCAGCAACCTCCTCGCCTCGACGACCAGGGGCGCGGGCTCGGCCAGATTGCCGGCCAGGGCGACCAGCTCGGCGGGCGTGGCCCGGAGCCGGTGCTGGACCATCAGCGAGACGGCCCCGAAGTCGAACAGTGACAACTCGGCCCGAGCCGGTCCAATCGCCCCGACCGGCCCCGGCAGCTTCAACGCCGAGGCGTCGAGACCGACGCGGACCGGCGCCGGCCGGTAGCGGATCGACTCGGGCGTCCGCCGCCGACGGGGCAGGCCGCCCGTCTCGCCGGCCAGCAAGGCCCGGCCGCGCTCCAGGTCGATCTCGTAGCCGATGTCGAAGGCGAAGGCCAGGTGGATCGTGGCGTCGAGCGGTTCCATCGCGAGGGCTCGGGGACGGCGGCTGGGGCCCGGGCCGGCGACCCGCGGAAAGCTCCGGGAAGACGCCACTCTAGCCCGATCCCGCCGCTTTGCAAAGAGCCGCGACACGACGCCCGGACATGTCCTAGAGTTCTCCCGGCTCGGCCGGACCGGACGGCGAAGCCCCAGCCCATTCGAGGAATCCCGATGTCGGAACGCGGAAGCCCCGAGGACCTGCTGCAGGCGATCTCCGCGCTCCGGGACGAGATCCAGCAGGTCTTCACCGAGATGGAACAGACGGCCAGCGCCCGGCCGCCCCGCCGGCTCCCCCCCGGCGGCCCGTCCGATGCGACCCGCCACGCGGGATGCGAGCCAGGGGGAACCGCCTCGGAGCGGCGGGGTGCGCTGTGCCGGCTCCCCCGATGGAAGCCGATACCGACCGTCGCCTCGAAGTCCTGGCGCGGCGACTGGGGGAACGCCGGCAGCAGGGGCCGTCGTCGCGAACCGAGGTTGAACCGGGAACCGCAGGGGAGCCGCCGCGATCATGACCACCCAGGCCGCGTTTCCGTCGCTCGACGACCTCGCCCGACAGGCCGAGCGAGCCGGCTGGTCCACCTCCGAGGGGCATTGCCTGTTCACCTGCGGTTCGGGGCGCGGCGCTCGGGGTCGAGCTGGCGGCGGTCGTCGGGCTGGTCAACCTGCCCAAACTCGTCCGGATGCCCCACTGCCCACCGGCGATCCTGGGTCTCTTCGACTACCGGAGGGAGGTCGTGCCCCTGGTCAGGATCGGCGCGGGCGAGCCGGATCGGGCCGTCTTGCTGCTGAAGACGTCGTTCGGGACGTGGGGGCTCTGCGTCGATCGCCCGGGGATCATTCTGGCGGAGGGGGGCGGGAAGGACCCGGTTGGGTCGGAGCCGGCACCCTGGCCGATCGCGGCGTCGGGGACGATCCGGCGGGGAGGGCGTTGCCACACGATCCTGGATGCCGCTCGGACGTGGACGAACCTCCGGGAAGAGATCGAGCGTGGGTATCGGTCGGTCCCGTCGCCCGGGCGATCGGCGTCCGAGGAAGAACACACAGGTCGGGGCGCGAGGAGGGATTCGCGATGAGGGTGATCCATCGGGTATTCGTGATCGGACTACTAGCGGGCCTGGCGACCGGCCTGGCCGCGATCGGGGTCGCGCCGGGTGTGGGCGGCGGCCCGGCTGGGCCGTCGGACTGCTGGCGTCGGCCGTCGCCGGGGGGCTGGGGGCGTGGTCGCTTTCGGGCTGGGTGGCTCAAGGTGTCGCCGATCGACTCGCGACATCCGAGTGAGAATGCCGAGCCGCTCGGCTGGCCCTTGCTGGACCGTGAGTTGGCCTCGCTCGGAGCGTGACCTCGATCGGCTCCAGGAGACAGCCGGGTCGCTGGAGCGTCTGGAACGGGAGGCGGAGGCGTTCTGCCGGTCGGCGAGCCTGCCAATCCCGGAGGGTCGCGGGGCACAGCGGCGGTCGTCTCGTGGCCGTTCTCGAAGCCGTCCGGGTGCGGTCGGCCGGATGTCCACGGACATTGGGGCCCTCGGCGAAGTCACCCGCAAGATGGCCGCCGGCGCCCTGGATCAGACCGACAACGTCGAGCAGACCACCACGACCGTCGAGGCCCTCTTCGACCGGATCGACCGGATCTCCCGACACGCCGAGGACGCCAACTCCTCTTGCGACCGCACCCGCCAGGAGGCTCGCCGGGGCCTGGAGCAGGTGCAGGCCGTGATCGCGGGCATGGAGCGGCTCCGCTCCCAGGTGGACCTCAACGCCCGCAAAGCCCGCCGACTGGGCGATCGCCTGGAGGAGATCGGCACGATCGTCGAGATGATCGACGAGGTCTCCCAGCGGACCGATTTGCTGGCCCTCAACGCCACGATCGAGTCGGTCCGTGCCGGCGAGCACGGCCGGGGTTTCGCGGTTGTGGCCGAGGAGATCCGCAAGCTGGCCGAGCGGACCGCCTCGGCCACCCGGGAAATCGGCACGCTCGTGGGTGCCATCCGGGCCGACGCCAACGAGAGCATCCACGCCCTCTCCGTCGAGCAGGCCGAGATGGAGCAGGAGGCGCGTCGGATCTGCGAGGCCGGCTCGGCGCTGGAGCGTATCCGACAGGTCGCCGAGGACTCGGCCGGACTCGTCGCGGGGATCACCCGTTCGGCCAACGACCAGGTGGACGCCACCCAGGGGCTCGTCCGCTGCATGCAGCGGATCTCCGAGACCGCCAAGGCGATTCTCGGCGAAGCCAACCGCGCCCGCCAGGACGTCCTCGACCTGGAAGACCTCTGGAATCGCCGGTCGCCTGAGGTCCGAAACGAGCCCGAGTCCCGCCCCGTTTCCCGCGACAATCGGGAGCGTCACCAACCTCTGGCGGCGGCCAAGCGATGAGCGAGCCACGAGCCAACCCGAGTCCCCTGCCTGACCTCCTGGTCAATCTTCGGGACCAGATCTCCGGTCCCGGCGGTCGAGCCGCCGACGTGGCCGCGCGTTTGCAGGCACTGGCCGACGACGTGCCGCTGGCCGTGGGCGTCCGCGACGTTTTGCGGCGAATGGCCCTCTTGATCGAGGTGATGGAGTGCCTCGGTGCCGAGGACTCCGGCCCCAACGGCGACCTGCCGCGGTTCCTCGCGGCCTCGATGGACCGGCTGGCGAGTTCCTTGCGGTCGGGGCAATCGCGCGCCGAGGTGGTCGCGATCATGGCGGAGTCCTCGGAACGCTGGGGCGAGTATCTCGCCCTGGTCGATCCGGGCTGGAACGGCCACCCCGATCCCGAGGATGACACGGCGATCCTCGAAGGCGACGACACGAGCGACCCCGCCGTCCCCGCCATCGACCCATCCCGGCTCCTCCAGATGCTCCTGAATCCCGGTCAACCCGCTGAGGCGCCCGCGCCGGTTCCGACGCCCCCCCCGCACGAGGTTCCGAGGCCAGGCGATCGCGACATCACGGCATCGAGGGCCGGACCCTCGCCCGGCCGCTCCCCGGCTCCCCTCCCCCAGCCGGAGAGCGGCGAGGTTCACACCCTCTCCTCGGGTTTGAAGAGCAGTTCCCCAAGCGACGCCGGAGGCTCCCTCTCGCCTCACCAGCAGACGGAACCGCCGCCACGGTCCGGGCCGCCCCGCGCCGACGAACTGGCCGCACTCCATGCCGACCCGGAGCTGCGTGAAGCCTTCCTCGGTGACGCCGAGGAGCTGTTCGAGCGGTTGCAAGACCTGATCCTCGATCCATCGCGCCGCCACGATCCAGGCTGGGGGAAGGAGCTGGGGCGCTGCTATCACACGCTCAAGGGAGCGGCCGGCAGCGTGGGCCTGGCCGGCCTGGCCGACTCCGTTCACGTCATTGAGGATCAGCTCGGGCAGGTCGGCGGGGCCTCTCCGGCGGAACTCGACACCAGGCTGGAGGCGTCGCTCGGCGAGATCGAGGCGATCTTGAAGGAACTGCGACGCGGCAGCCCCGCTCCGAAGGGAGCGGTCACCGCGAGCGAACCCCCACGCGAGCCGGCCCAGGAATCCCTGAGTCCAGAAGCACGACCGGAGGTCATCGAGACGGCCCGCGAGGAGTCGTCCACGACCGAGCATGGCCCCGTGCGGATCTCGCAGGAGCAGATGAGCGGCCTGACGGAGATGGCTTCGGAGCTGATGGCGCGCCGGAGGTTCTGGTCCGACCGCCTGGCCGGAATGCGGCACTTCGCCGCAACGCTCCGGGCCTGCAGTCAGCGGCTCCGCACCAGCATCGACCGGCTCGGCGAGTGGCCGGGGGTGGGGCTCGCCGGAGCAGGGATGGAGTCATCACGATCGCAGATCGAGGCGGATTTGCTGGCATTGAGGCTCCTGGAGCAGGCGGAAGACCTTGAGGTTCTCGCCAAGTCGGCCCGGTCGGCATCGCTCGTGATGGCCGACGAGGGTGAGGCTCTCGATCGCCTCTCGCGGGGAATCTGGGACGCCCTTCAGGCCTTGCAGGTGGTTCCGGTCCGCGGCCTCTTCCAGAAGCTCGTCCGGGTTGCTCGCGATGCGGCGCGGGTCGAGGGACGGCAGGTGGTGGTCAACCTCGTAGGCGAGGAGACCGGCCTTGACCGCGCCACGCAGGACCGGGCGTTCGAGTTGCTCCTGCATGTCGTCCGCAATGCCGTCGGCCACGGGATCGAGCCGGTCGAGCAGCGGCTGACGGCCGGCAAGTCGCCGGTCGGCAGCGTCACGCTGGAGGCCGCTCGCGAGGGAAACGCCGTCTTGCTGACGGTGCAGGATGACGGCCGCGGCCTCAACTATGAGGCGATCGCCGCCAAGGGACGACGGCTCGGCCTGTTCCCGGCCGGCGAGGAACCGAGCATCGAACGGCTCAATGCCTTGATCTTCGAGCCCGGCTTTTCGACCCGCGATCAGGCCAACGCCGTCTCCGGCCGGGGGATCGGCATGGACGTCGTCGCCCGGGAGGTCGCCCGGCTCCGCGGCACGCTCGCGCTGTCCTCCCGGCCGAACGAGGGCACCCGCCTGGCCATCCGGCTGCCGGCCCACCTGGCCTTGACCCATGCCATGATCGTCCGACTCGCCGGCCAGGCGTTCGCGTTTCCGATCGAGATGCTGGAATCCGTGCATGCTGGTGACGCGGTCGCGATCGACCGCGCGAGCCCGTCGCCAATCGCCGAAGTCGGCGGCCGACGGCTGCCGTTCTGCGAAGCGGCGCGGTCGCTCGGGCTTGTCGACGACGAGGCGCGAGCGTGTCCTACACTCCTGATAGTGCGTCGCGATCCGGAGCCGATCGCCGTCGCCTGCGACGGCATCGATGGGCCGCAGGAGTTGATCGTCCGGCCGCTCGGGCCCCTCCTCTCGGGGCATCCGTCGATCTCGGGCACGAGTCAGACCACGTCGGGAGAAATCGTGTTGATGCTGAATCCCTCCGGGCTGGACATCCTCGCGACAGAGGCCCGCCGCAACGTCGCGAGCGTCGCTCCAACATCAAGCCCCCTCTCGGCACTCGTCGTGGACGACTCGATCAGTGTCCGACGCCAGGCGACGCGGCAACTCCGAGCGCTCGGCTTCGAGGTCGAGGAGGTCGGCGACGGCGAGCAGGCCCTCGCCCGACTGCGAGGCCGGTCGTTTCAGCTCATCCTCACGGACCTGGAGATGCCCCGCATGGATGGCTTCGAGCTGCTGACGGAACTGGCGAGGGGCGACGAGGCGGAGCGGGTTCCGGTGGTCGTCGCCAGCACGCTCTCCGACCCGGAGACCCGCCGTCGCGTCCACGACCTCGGAGCATTCGGATTCCTCGCCAAGCCGATCCAGCCCGACGCCTTGGCTCAGCTGGTCGGCCCGCTTCTGCTCGCCGGGACGCGGGTTTGACCTCCGGTAGTCAACATGAACTTCTTCCATGGACCGAGGTTGAGGATATGGAAAGCCCGCTGATCCTGGTCATCGACGACAGCCAGACCATCCGCAAGCTGGTCGAGTGCCATCTTTCCCAGGCCGGCTACCGCGTTGCGATGGCGCCCGATGCCGACCAGGGGGTCGAAGCCGCCGAGCGGCTTCAACCGGCCTTGATCCTGCTCGACCATCAGCTTCCCGGTACGACCGGCGATGACGTCTGCCGACGCTTGCTCGCCTCGGAGACGACCGCGAGAATTCCCATCGTCATCAGCTCGGCCATGCGCAACCGAGCGTTCGCGGCTTATACCGAGTATCCGAACGTCGTCGATCAGATTCCCAAGCCCTTCACCCCCGAGCTGCTCAAGAGCGGTGTGGCCAACGCCTTGCAGACCGGCGCCATGGTCGTGCAGGCCCAGCGGACCGGCTGCGCCATGCCGGAGGCGGTGGGTGAGGTCCACAACGCGATCCTGGAAGGCGACACGACCGCCTTCCCGCTCCGCAGCGTGATCGACTTCCTCAACAACACCCAGCATTCCGGCCGCTTGACTCTCGAACAAGGCAAGCAAAGGCTCCGGTTCGCCGTCTCCGGCGGCCGGATTCAGGCCGTCTTCTCGCCCACGATCACGCCCGACCAGCTCGCCGACCGGATGCCCCCCGAGCTGGCCGACCTCACGCCTTTACTCGCCGTGACCCTCGGCGAGCGCCAGGATGCCTCGATGGCCGGGATGGTCCGCTTGCTCGAAAAGAGCCTTTCGGACCCGCGTCGGCTCCGCCTGCTCCTGCGGGCGCAGGCGGCCGTGCTGACCTTCGACGCCCTCAACGGCGATCCGGGACGATTCCACTTCGAGGCGGATACGATCGTGCCGCCGATGTTCCAGGCCTTCCCGCTGCAACTGAGCCTTGCGGCCCTGGCTGTCGAGGGCGTCCGGCGTTGTCAGCCGATGACCGATCCGGAGTCGTGGTCGGGCCGGATCTTCGCCCGTCTGAGCCCGCGAGGCGGCAACCTCGATCGCACGGGTCTCAGTCCGGCCGAGATGAAGGCTCATACGACCCTCGATGGCAACCTCGACCTGGCTTCGGTGGCCGAACGATCCGGGCTCACGCTGGAATCGCTGGTCGAACTGGTCCTCGGACTGGAGCTGGTTGGCCTGGTCGAACCGCGCGGGACAGGTGCCTCGTCCACGATCCTGCTCATCGAGGAGGACGCGGAGACCGTGCGGCTCGCCCAGGGCGCGCTGGGTGAGGAGGGACTGGGGAGCTGCCTGAAGGTCGTGCGGGACCGCGTCGGGGCACAGTTGCTTCTGCGTCGAGGGGCCTTCGACCTGGTCATCCTCGGGCTCGAACGCCCCGAGCAGGAAGCGTTCTTTCAGACGATCAAGCATCAGGCGCCCCCGGCCACGCGGTTCGTCGGGATCGTGGGTCTGGCTGACGAGGACGAGCTAGCGCGGCTCGACGCAATGGGTCTGGACGGTGTCCTGACCCGCCCGATTGTCGAGGCGGACCTGCTGGCGACGGCGAAGCACCTCCTCGAGATGCGGGAGCCTGCGGCCGTGTGAGTGGGGCGTTGGGGGGGAAAGCGACCGCGTCTGATCAAGCCCGCCCGAGGGGCGGGGAGGGAATGATGGGTTCGATGATTCGATGCGACGACTCGGACACAGGCCACGGCTTCGAGGAAACGATCTCGCTCTTGCAAGAAGAGGTCGCACGCCTGGAGGAGGAGTTGCTCCTCCGCGACCAGGAGGCCCATGCCTCGACGGGCCCGCGCCTCGACCGCGAGCCCGGTCCGCGCGAGGAGGTGGCCGGGCGAAAGGTCATCGAGCTGACCGCCGAGCTGAGCGAGCGCGATCAGATGATTGCCGCCCTCTGGGACCAGATTGCCCGTCTCGAAGAGGCCGAGGCCGCGGGCCGGGCCGAATGGGAACAACTGCATCGCTGGGTTGAGGAGATCGAGCATCGCGTCGAAACGACGTCCGGCCTCGACATGCGATCCGAGCTGGACCTGGAGCGCGATCGCGCCGATCAGACTCGCCGGGAACTGGAGGCGGAGCGACGTCGATGGGAGGCTCAGCGACGCGGGCTGGAGGCGGAGGTCGCCGGTCTCCGGACTCGACTGCAATCGTCCGGTCCTGCGCGCACGGGCGACGGCCTGACCGACCCTCGCCTGCTTGCCCGACTCGCCGCTTCCGAGGCGGCCGCCGCCAGCGTCGAGGCGCTGACCGAGCAGCTTCATCAGGCCCAGGCCTCCCTGGAGGGCACTCACACCGAGCTGGAGCAAACGCGGGCCGAGGTTCGCCGGCTCCAGGACGAGCTGGAGCGAGTCCGCCGTGAGCACGAGGTCGAGCTGGCCGCGGCCCGGAGCGGCTCGGCACGCGAGGCCCTCCGGCCCGCCGACCGTGAGCTCTCGCCCGACGATCGCGTTCGCGCCCTCCGGCAACACCTGCTGGAGATCCACGATCGTGAGCAGGAAACCCGCCAGGATCAACACCTCACCGGTCGGCTATCGCGACTCTGGCGCAAGACCGGACCGGGCCGTTGAGCAGGCGCACGAGGGTTGGGGGACGGCTGATGAATCCCAAGGCGTTGCGGTCGCAATCGCTTCCCCGAGACCCCGAGGCCATCGGCCCGGAGGCCACCGAGGCCGCGCCGCGCGGACCAGGATCGCCGGCCGACCTGGAGGCGATTCGGGCCCGCCTGCTCGCGGGCCTCGACCGCATCGAGAGCCTGGTCCGTGAACGCCTACTCGTTCAGAACGATGCGGGCGCCTCCCTCGCCGCCGAACGCGCCGCGTTCGACGAAGCCCGGGGCCGGTTTCTCGTCGAGTGCGAACGCTGGGAGGGCCATCGCCAGGCCGAGGCCGAGGCGCTGGAGCACGACCGTCGGCTGCTCGCCGCGGCCTGGGAGCGTCTGGAGCAGGAACAGATCCGCGCTCCCGAGTCCCACGAAGCTCAGGTTTCCACGCACCGGAGCGTGCCGGTTCATCCCGGCTATGCCCCACCCGTTCCGACGGAGACCCCCGGCGCGGTCTCGCAGGCCGTCTTCCGCCAGTTCGAGGCTCTCCGCCGCGACGTCCGCAAGGCCCAGGGACACCGCCACGGCTGACGTGAAAGCAACCCGTCTCCCTCCCCGGTTTCGCAGCCAAGGAGAATGCCGAGCATGTCGGTCCACCTCGAACAGCCTGTTCCGCAGCCGCGCGGGGGCTGGGTCTATCGCCTGCTCACCGGCCGGAAGTCATCGCGACAACGCGGCCCCGACCCGAATCGGGTCCTCTGCCCGGAGCTGGACTGCTCCTCGATCAAGGAGGCGATCCGCCGCCTCGTGTCCAATGACCGCTACGCCTTCGCCCTGCTGAAGGCGGCCGACGATGCTCTCGGCGATGTCGATGTCGCCCCCGCCCTCGAAGCACTCGAAGCCCGGATGGCTCTGATCCCCCAGGGCATGGCCCCGATCGTGCGTGATGACGGCTCGATCGAGCCGGTCGAGATCCCCGCCTTTTACCTCGACCGCTTCGCCGTCACGAACCACCAGTTCGAGAAGTTCGTCACCGCCGGCTGCTACGACATCCTGGAACTCTGGCCCAAGGAGTGCTGGCCGAGCGTGATGAAGTTCCTCGATCGCTCGGGCCGTCCGGGGCCCGCTGGCTGGGAGAATGGCCGGCCACCCGCGGGCAAGGCCCAGCACCCGGTCGTCGGCGTCTGCTGGTACGAGGCGTTGGCGTATGCCCACTGGGTCGGCAAGCGGCTGCCGACTTCCGCCGAGTGGCAGAAGGCGGCCGGCTGGCCCGAGCCCCTGGGCGGCGGCAGTTGCAATCGCTATCCCTGGGGTGACCTGTTCGCCCCCACCCGCGCCAACCTCTGGGCCTCCGGCTTGGGCGGCACCACCGCCGTCGAGTCCTTCGCCACGGGTGATACGCCCAATGGTGTCCGTCAGCTCGCTGGCAACGTCTGGGAGTGGCTCGCCGACCGCTTGGAGACGATCCCCTGCGAGCCGGGCGAGCGGTTCGAGACCTGGCGACCCCTGAGACGGATCGCTGGCGGGGCCTTCGACACGTACCTGCCGGCGGAGGCGACCTGTCAGTTCGTCACGGGCCAGCCGGAGCTCGACCGTCGACCCAACATCGGCTTCCGTTGCGCGCTGGCCGCCGACGCCCTGCGGTTTAACCCCTGAACCATCCCTGTTCGATCCAGTGGAAGGAGACCTGTCCGATGGCAAGCCGAGACGCCCGTGCCGTGGGAGCCTGGGCGGCGCAGTTTCAGACGCTGGCCTGCCCGCTCTGTGAAGGCCACGTCATCGAGGGCAGCACGTGTGGTCAGTGCTATGCGCCGGCCGAGGTGATCCGCTCGATCTACAGTCGCGGCTGCCAGCCGCGTTTCGTCGGCGTGCTCGGCCCATCCGGCGCGGGCAAGACCGTCTTCCTCGGCATGCTCCTCGACCTGCTCGCCCGCGGGATGGGGGGCCTGCACGGGGTGGCGCGGGGACCGTTCTCGCTGGCGTTGCACCGCAACCTGATCCTCGCGCTCGAACGTCAGCGATTCCCGGGCAAGACCCCCAGCGAGCCCGACCGCTGGCAGTGGGTTCACTGCGAGGTGGCCGACGGCAAGGGCCGGCCCTTGCTCGACCTGGTGACGCCCGACGTCGCCGGCGAGGCCGTGATGTCCGAGATTGAGTCTCCGGGCACCTTCCCGACCGTCCGCGCCCTGATCAACCGCTGTGCGGGCCTGGTGGTGCTGGCCGACGTGCCTCAGGTGGTCGCCGGTGGGCAAGAGCAGGAGCTTTTCGCGATGCAGCTCCTGACGTACCTGATGAGCCTCCATGCCACCCGCCGCGGCCGGATCGAGATCCCGATTGCCCTGGTCTTCACCAAGACCGACCTGAGCGAGCAGCCAATCGACGACCCTGCCGCCTTCGCCCGCTCTCACGTCCCCGGCCTCTGGCGGCTCTGCGAGTCACGGCTCAAACGGTTCCGCACCTTCTGCTCCGGCGTCGCCGGTTCGTGCGGGCGTCTGATGGCCCGCGACGGCGATGAGGTTCTCGTCCCGTTGCGCGTCGAACCGAAGGGGATTCTGGAGCCGTTCGCCTGGATCGCGAGCCAACTCCGTTGAACCAGGGAGTCCATCGAGCCGTGTGGGTCGAACAGGCGATCTTCACCTCGCTGTCAAGGCACGGGAAGGCGGGCTATCACCTCGTCTCCCGCTCGCCCGGCGTCTCCGACGAGGACGCCCGCGTCCTGACCGTCTGGTCCCCCTCGCATGGGGCCTTGATGGCCCATGACGCCAACCGCGCTAGCGTCAACTTCCACCCCCTCGGCGCCGGCCGCCATGCGCTCTCGCGCACGGTCGAGGGGACGGCCGAGTACAGTGGCCGGGGCGGTCGTCAGCTCTATACCCATATCCTGATCGTCGAACGGGCGCACCTCCAGCGGTCCAGCTTCCAGCCCATCGCCCTCTACCGCGACGCCCTCGCCCAGGGTCACCTTCGCTTCCGCCCCGACCCCGGCCCGACACTCGAGCCGGTTCCTCTCTCCGAGTTCTATCTCCCCCCTGAACCTCCGACGCCCGCCGACGCCGAGGATGGCCGGGACCTCAAGAGCCTCCGACACGACCTGGACGCCGGCCGGTCGTTGAAGCTCCGCTGCCCCGGCGACCGGGTTGCCTTCATCGAGCGGCTGCTGGCCCAACTGCCGCCCGAGTCGCGGCCCGAGGTCAGTTTCACGACAGGCCTGAAATCCTCCTTGGTTCGTCCCTTCCGGCTCACCTTCTCCGAGGCCGAGACGGGCCGTTAAGTTCAGCACGCCCGGCAGAATTCGAACCGGCGACCGACCGCATCGCGATTGGAAAGAAGCGAACCGTCCTGGACCTCTCCCGAAATTTCCACGAACCCTTTCTCCAGCGTGGGCAAGCGGATCACCTCGGACTCCACGGCCTTTATCGCCTCCGGCTTCCACGGCACTCCCTTGGCGAAGGTCGTCTCCACCACGCGGATGATGTGGTGCTTGCCATTCCAGGTCATCGATTCGGCGAAGCCGACCACCGCCCCGATCGAGCGGTAGTACGCCACCTGGAGCCGTAGGTTGACCGTCGCCCTGGCGTCGATCGTCTCCGGGGGCTCCACGTGGGAACCCCCCAGGATGCGGGACAATCATCTTCGCTCAAGTCCCTAAGATCAAGTTGTGGACTTGCGTTGCGAAGCAGGCCCGATTGCCCGGAAGCGGGAGACGCTGCTGCTGGCTTTCGGCTTCTTCGAGTTCATCCACAACGTGCGGGCTCGGGACCCGGGGCCTGACGGTGGCCCCGCTTGCATGTTCCAGTGACAGAGTCGACACCACAGAGAGATGCACCGTCGATAGTTTTGCTCCCCTTATTGTTTTTGTAGTTTTCCACTGGATTATACTTGGCCGGGGGCATAAACCATAGAGGCAGTTTGTGAGGCTGTCCGATTCTGCGGGTCGAGGGGCAACGCTCCTCGAATCGACGGGACGAGCCCCAACGGGTGGCGGGCCGAACAGGGACTCGTGCGTACCCCATCCCTTCCAGCAAGTTCACACGGTCGTCGCGTTCGTTCGGCAGCGAAACTTCCATCTAGCCCGACCGCCCGGGCGTCCGGTGATCGCGTCGATCGACGCGACGGCCGCCCGCGCCTCCAACCCAAGTTGAAAGGACCCCCGATGAGCACCAACGACACTTCGAGGAGCTACGAGTTTACCCAGGACCAGAACGAGTTGATCGGCGGCCTCGGCGGCAAGATGGGCTTCGTCGGCATCTTCGCCATCGTGCTGGGCGTGCTGAACCTGATCATCGCGCTGCTCGTCGTGTCGGCCATCTACAGCAATCGCGTTCCGGCGGAGTGGAAGAGCAAGTCCGCCGAGTATTACGCGAAGGTCCGCGACCAACTCCCCGAAGATGTCCGGACCCAGGCCGAAAAATATTCCCTGGACAGGCTTCCCCCGAACAACCAGCTCTGGGGCGTGGCCATCAACTGCCTGGCCGGCGGCATCTTCTACCTGCTGATGGGCGCCTGGACCCGATCGGCCGGTGACTCGTTCCGGAAAATCGCCGAGACCCGAGGGGCTGACATCACGCACCTCATGAACGGCATGGGCTCGCTCAACGCGATGTACTCGTTGCTCTACATGCTGCTGATGGTCGTGCTCCTCATGGGCCTCATCGGCCTCGGCCTGGCCGTGTACTCCAGCTTCTTCGCGTGACGCGACGCGATTCCGGCCCGCTCCCGCGACCGTGAACGGAGACCACTTCGGGACGATTCAAACCAGAGGCATCTTCCAGGGAGAGAACCATGCCAACAATCGACAGGTTCGCCAAGTCCCGGGCGGCGGCTGGAGTCGCAACGGTCGGGCTGGCCGTCCTCGTCTCGTTCCTCGGCCTGGCCTCAGCCCAGGTGCCGGCGAGGAAGGCCGACGAACCGGCGAAGGCCGCCGAGGCATCGGTGGGCCTCGAAGACGGAGTTCGCAAGCTCGTGGAGGCTTTCAACAAGGGCTACAACAGCGGGGACGCCAACGCGTTGACGGCCCTCTTCGCCGACGACGCCGCCATCATCGACAGCGAAGGCGCGGAGATCCGCGGCCGTGATCAATTGAGCATTCATTACAAATCTGCGTTCGCCGAGGGGCCAACCACGAAGATCTCGGGTGAGCTGGAGTCGATCCGCTTCCCAACCCCGGACGTCGGCTCGGCCTCCGGCCGGTTCGCGCTGGTCGACGCACACGGGGACGTACTCGTCTCGGGGCGCTTCAGCCTGATCGCCGTCCGGAAGGGCGACGGCTGGAAGATCGCGGAATTGCAGGACCAATCGGTCAAGGCGACCGGGCCGGCGGAGAGCCAGGCCCAGATTCAGAAGCTGGCATGGATGGTGGGCGACTGGGTGGATGAGGGGCCGGATATCGAGGTCCGGACGAGCGTCCGATGGGCCGAGGACGAACACTTCCTCGTCCGCACCTACAGCCTCCGAATCGGCGGCGAGCCAGCCAGGAGCGGGACCCAGTGGATCGGCTGGGATTCCCAGTCCGAGCAGATCAAATCGTGGGTCTTCGACTCCCAGGGCGGACACGGCGAGGGGCTCTGGACGGAGTCTGAGGGCCGCTGGATCGTCAAGGCGATGGGGGTGCTCGGCGACGGTCGATCCTCCTCCGCCACCCAGATCATCGAGCCGGTGAACAAGGACTCGATCCGCTTCCGCTCCATCGACCGGATCGTGGGCGAAGAAGTCCAGCCCGACCTTGGCGAGGTGATCCTCGTACGGCGCCCTCCCGGACCAGCGACCACGACGGCCCCGCCCGCGACCGGCGCCGCGCCGAGGACGGAGACGCCCTGACGACGCGGCGACGTGAGCCGTCCGGACCATCCCCGACGATCCCTCGCCCCGTCCGCAACGCCTGGAGACCTCCCCCATGCCCGCGCAAGCTCCATCGAATCGACCCACCACGCCGACCGGGCGGAGGCTCGTCCGGATGGTCGTTTTCGTACTGGCGACCGGCCTGATCGCCCACCCCGACGCCTTCGCCCAGCGGCGGCAAGGAGACGCCCGCGGCGGCGGCCGAGCCGGAGGCGGCATGACCCGACCAACGGCCGCCCGCGTCTCCGCCGGGCCTTCGAGCCGCCCGAACATGTCACAACCCACGTCAGGCCCGGGCCCGTCAAGTCGTCCCCAGGGACGGCCGTCGCCTTCAGCGCGACCCGGCGGCACGGGTGGAATGTCACGACCCACCTCCCGGCCAGGCCCCGGCGGCATGACGCGCCCGACCTCCCGGCCGAGTCCCGGCGGCGCCCAGCGACCCGGCTCGCCTCCTTCCTCTGGGATCGGTGGAGGTCGGCCGACCCCGACCACACGCCCCGGGACACAACCTTCCCTGCCCGGCGAGATGGGACGACCCAGTCCGGTCCGCCCCCGGCCCGGAGGGGGTTCCGGCGCCGGCTCCATTCCCCGACCCGGGTCCGGCAATCCGCCCGGCTCCGGGGGCCTGATCGCGCCCGACCACCCGACCCGATCGGCCCACCACCCTGCCCGGCGTTCCGACCCGGCCTACCGTTCCGGGTGGCGGCCGGCCCGACCCGGGCGGACAGCCCGGCGGCGGTCGCCCGACGACCTTGCCCGGCCGTCCAGGCATCGGTGGTGGCGATCGTCCCAACATCGGCGGCGGCAATCGCCCGGGCATCGGCGGCGATCGCCCGGGCATCGGCGGCGGTCGACCAGGCATCGGCGGGGGTGATCGCCCGACGACCTTGCCCGGCCGTCCGGGCATCGGCGGCGGCAACCGTCCGGGCATCGGCGGCAATGATCGTCCCGGGATCGGCGGCAATCGGCCCGGCCTGGGGAACATCGGGAGCGGGAACATCGGGGGCGGGAATTCGATCGGGCAGGTCGGGGGCAATCTGGGAGTCGTCAACCGCCCGAATTACGGCGGCAACACCGTCATCAACAATCAGATTTCTCACAGCAACTGGTTCGGTGGTGGCAATCGGTTCGTCAATCACGGCGGCTGGGGTGCCGGGGGGCGTTGGGGCGGGTATAACTGGAGCTCGCCCTACTACGGCCGCCACGGCGGCTGGTACCGCGGCGCCTGGGACCGCAACGACTTCGGCGGCTGGCTCGGCGCACGCGGTCTCGGATGGGCGAACGCCGGCTACTCCCCCTGGCATCGTGGCTACGGGGTCTGGGGCGGGGTGTTCCGCTACGTGCCGACCTGGAGCGGTTACGCCCTCGCCGGCTGGGGGCTCGGCACGTGGGCGGGGAGCTGGCTGTACTCGGGGTACACCAACCCGTATTACGTGGCGACGCCGGTCATCAACAACACGACGGTGATCGCCGGTGCGCCCGCACCCGTCGCCTACAACTACAGCCAGCCGATCGACGTCGCCGCCGCGCCCCCGGAACCCATCGCGGTCGATCAGGGCCGCTCGACCTTCGACGCGGCAATCGACGCGTTCCGGGCCGGAGACTATCCCCGGGCGACGTCCCTGGCCGACCAGGCGATCGCCTTGACGCCCGACGACCCGGCAGCGCACGAGTTCCGCGCCCTCAGCCTCTTCGCCCAGAAACGCTACGACGAGGCCGCCTCGGCACTCTACGCCGTGCTGACCAACGGGCCGGGCTGGAACTGGTCCACCATGATCGGCCTCTATCCCGACGCGGAGACCTACACCGCCCAGTTCCGGGCGCTGGAGGCCGCCGTGACGGCCGATCCGAACTCGGCCCCCGATCGGTTCGTCCTGGCATATCACTACCTCGTGCAAGGATTCGCCGACCAGGCCCGCGAGCAGTTCCAGGCGGTCGTCACGCTCCAGCCGAAGGACCAGCTCGCGGCCCGCTTCGTCACGCTGCTCGGCCCGCCTCCGGAGCAGTCGGCGCCGGCCCCATCCCCCGGCCCCTCGGCCGCGGCGGACTCGACCGCGTCGCAGCCACCTCCACCCGAGCCGCCGCCAGCGAACCTGCTCGGACGCTGGCAGGCGAGCCCCGGCGACGGCGTTGCCATCGTGCTGACCCTCAACGAGGACACGACCTTTTCCTGGGACGTCACCGCACAGGGCCAGACCCAGACGATCACCGGCGAGGCCGGCTACCGCGACGGCGTCCTCTCGCTGGCCCAGGCCGAGGGGCCTCCCCTGGCCGGCAAGGTCGAAGGCCCCGGCGCCGAGGGGTTCGGGTTCCAGCTCCTCGGCGATGCACAAGCGCCCACGTTGAAGTTCCGCCGTTGAGCGTCTGATCTCACGGCGATGACGAGGATCGAGCAACGTTCTTCAACAACTTCCGCCCGTCGAGTCAGCCGGGCCGTCCCCTCGACGCCCGGCTCAAACCCATGTCCCGGAGGTGGTGCCATGTCCGACCTGATCTCGTCGCTCCAGTCGCAGACCGGCCTGAGCGCCGAACTCGTGAAGAACGGGTTCGGGGCCGTCCTCAGCTTCCTCAAGGAGCATCTCCCCGGCGACCTCTTCGCGAAGCTGGAGTCCTCGGTCCCCCAGTCCGGTGAGGCGCTCGCGGGCTTCCTGTCGAACAAGCAGGAACCCGGCATGCTCCAGAACGTCGGCGCCTTGATCGGCACCCTCTTCGGAGGCCAGGCGGGCGACCTGCCCAAACTCTTCGAGAAGCTCTCCGCCTCCGGCCTGTCCGTCGAGCAGCGCAGGCGTTCCTCCCCAAACTGCTGGAAACCCTGAAGGGCCACCTGCCCGCCGATCTCCTTCAGCAGATCATGCAACACCTCCCCGCCTTCGGCGAGGTCCTCAAGCAACCCGCCCATTGATATCCAAACGCCGATGCCCCGGGTCGGTCGCTCGCCCGATCGATTGTGCCGCCTGGAGGATGAGGATCGACCCGGGATCGCTTCGCCTCGACGGCCCCGAGAGGGGCCGCTTTCACCAAGAATTTGACCGACCCCCCAGGAAGACGGTTTATGAAATGCGCCCAGGTTCACCGTCTCCTCGCGCTCCTTTCGCTCGCCGGGCTCGCCTTCCTCGTCTCGTTCGGGCTGACGAAGCTCCTGGGCTCGCGCACCCCGACCGACGACCCCCCGGCCGGCATGCGATGGATCCCGGGCGGCGAGTTCGTTATGGGGAGCGACGCACCCGACGCCTGGCCCGACGAGCAGCCGGCCCACCGGGTCCGCGTGGACGACTTCTGGATCGACGAGCACGAGGTCACCAACGCCGAGTTCCGCGCCTTCGTCAAGGCGACCGGCTACGTCACGACGGCCGAGCGCCCGCCGGACGTCGAGGAGATCCTCCGACAATCGCCCCCGGGGACGCCCCGTCCCCCGGACGAATCGCTCGTCCCCGGCTCGCTCGTGTTCACCCCTCCGGCCGGGCCGGTCCCGCTGGACGATTCATCGCAGTGGTGGAGCTGGACCCCGGCGCCTCCTGGCGACACCCCGAAGGGCCGGGCAGCTCGATCGCGGGCCGGGACGACCACCCGGTCGTCCACGTTTCCTGGGACGACGCCACGGCGTACGCCCACTGGGCCGGCAAGCGGCTCCCCACCGAGGCCGAGTGGGAGTACGCCGCGCGGCGGCCTGGTGGGCCAGCCCTACGTCTGGGGCGCCGAGCCGCCCTCCGAGTCCTCGCGCCTGGCCAACATCTGGCAGGGCGAGTTCCCCCACCGCAACTCGGCCGCCGACGGCTTCGCTCGCACCGCGCCGGTCGGCTCGTACCCGCCCAACGGCTTCGGCCTCCACGACATGGCCGGCAACGTCTGGGAGTGGTGTGCCGACTGGTACCGACGCGACCTCTACGCGAGCCGGGCGGGTCGCGGCGTGGTGGTGAACCCTCCCGGGCCCGATCGCAGCACCGATCCGGGCCGGCCGTTCACGCCCCTTCGCGTCCAGCGTGGAGGCTCCTTCCTCTGCAACGACGGATACTGTTCCCGATACCGCCCCAGCGCCCGTCAAGGCGGCGCGCCCGACACCGGGATGTCGCACGTCGGGTTCCGCTGCGCGTCGTCGGCGCCTCGTGACCCTTGATCGATCACGAGAACGTCGAGGCGGCGCCGCCTCGATCACGCCATCCGGCATCATGATGGTCACCCTGAACCGCCACGTCCCGTGAGGATCGGCATGATGAAGAGCAAGACCGCACAGTGGGTTTTCGTCCTCGGCCTCGGCGCGACGCTCGGTTACGCCGCCGCGTCCGGCCGCCTTGATGCCAGCCGGCCGCTCCAGGCCGACACGCCGGGCGCGTCGATCCCGGTCAAACGAGAGGCTGGTCCCGAGGTGTTGCCTTGCTGCGCCAGGGCTCCCGGTCGGTCCGCGATCCTCGCAGCCACCGCGACGACCACGGTCCCTCCGGCCAGCCGGCAGGGCCAGAAGCCCAACATCGTCGTCATCTGGGGCGACGACATCGGCCAGTCGAACATCAGCGCCTACACCAAAGGGCTGATGGGCTACCGCACGCCGAACATCGACCGGATCGCCCGCGAGGGAATGATCTTCACCGACTACTACGGCGAGCAGAGCTGCACCGCCGGCCGCGCCTCCTTCATCACCGGCCAGCACGGAATGCGCACCGGACTGACCAAGGTCGGCCTCCCGGGCTCGTCGCTCGGCCTGCGAGCCGAGGACCCGACGATTGCCACCTTGTTGAAGGCTCAGGGCTACGCCACGGGCCAGTTCGGCAAGAACCACCTCGGCGACCGCAACGAGTTCCTCCCCACCGTCCACGGCTTCGACGAGTTCTACGGCAACCTCTACCACCTCAACGCCGAGGAGGAGCCCGAGCTGCCCGATTACCCCAAGGACCCCGCCTTTCGCGCCCGCTACGGCCCCCGCGGCGTGCTCGACGCCAAGGCCAGCGCGGTCGATGATCCGACCGTCGATCCCCGCTTCGGCAAGGTCGGCAAGCAGACGATCGCCGACACCGGCCCCCTGACCCGGAAGCGGATGGAGACCATCGACGACGACATCGCCGCCCGCGCCGTCGATTTCATCGAGCGGAAGGCGAAGGGCGACGCGCCGTTCTTCGTCTGGGTGAACTTCACTCACATGCACTTCCGCACCCACCCCAAGCCCGGGAGCGTCGGCCAGGCCGGGCGCTGGATGAGCGAGTACGCCGACGTGATGATCGACCACGACAGGAACGTCGGCACCGTGCTCGACGCGCTCGACCGCCTCGGCCTCGCCGACGAGACGTTCGTCATGTACAGCACCGACAATGGACCTCACATGAACTCATGGCCCGACGCCGCCATGACCCCCTTCCGCAACGAGAAGAACTCAAACTGGGAAGGCGCCTACCGCGTGCCGGCGATGGTCCGCTGGCCGGGCAAGATCGAGGCGGGATCGGTCTCCAACGCGATCGTCTCCCACCTCGACTGGCTGCCCACCTTCCTCGCGATGGCCGGTAACCCCGACGTGACGAAAACGCTCCTCGACGGCGACAAGGTCGGCGACCGGGAGTACAAGATCCATCTCGATGGCTTCAATCTCGTCCCGCATCTCACCGGCCAGGCCGACAAGGGCCCGCGGGATTCGTTCTTCTACTGCAACGACGACCAGCAGCTCACCGCCCTGCGGTACGACCACTGGAAGCTCGTGTTCCTCGAACAACGCGCCCCGGGGACGCTCCGGGTCTGGGCCGAGCCGTTCGTCAGCCTGCGGGTCCCCAAGATCTTCAACCTCCGGACCGACCCCTACGAACGGGCCGACATCACCTCGAACACCTACTACGACTGGCTCCTCGACCACGCCTTCCTGCTGGTCCCCGCGCAGGATTACGTGGGCCAGTTCCTCCAGACCTTCCGCGACTATCCCCCGCGCCAGAAGGCCGCGACCTTCAACCTCGATGAGGTGATGAGACAGTTGATGGAGGGTGGCAGGGGGAAATAGACCGGTGGGTGGTCTCTTCATGGTCCTTCCCCCGACTCCCGCGTGCGCCGCCAAAGACGCGATCTCGACAGAAAAACCTCAAGATTCCGGAGCCCCGGCGCTCAAGATCGTTTGCCCGACCAGTCGATACAATCGATACAAGTTCACAAAGACAATCCGATCGGTCTCGGAGAGCTTGAGAATGAGTTTATCCAGACCGATGCTGGTCGGGATCGTCGCGATGGCCACCTTGCCGGGCGTTTCCTGGGGGCAGGGTTTGATCGTCCCCGGGGCCGGCCCGATCAACCGGTCGATGGCCGGCGCCTCGACGGCTGCGCCGATCGAGATCGGCGGCAGCTACTGGAACCCGGCGATTCTCAGCGGCCTGGATCGCAACCAGGCGCTGCTCGGCTCAGAGCTGCTGATCCCCAGTACCCACTTTCAGGGGGTCGTGCCGGCCGGCGCGATCAACGGACGTCTCCCGGCCCAGAACCGCTTCGGCCTGAGCCGCAGCGACAGCGGCGTCTCCTCGAACCTGGCGACGGGCGTCTCGTTCAAGCTCAACGACGATTCGCCCGTAACGTACGGCCTGCTCGTCGCCGGTTTCATCGGCGGTAATGTCAACTACGCGGGCAGCTTCACGAACCCGCTCCTGACACCCCGGCAGCCGCCCCGCTACTTCGGCGTCGGACCGATCTACGCCAATGCCTCGATGCTGACGATCGCCCCGATGGCCTCGGCCCGCCTGACCGATCGGCTCGCGGTCGGCGGCGGGCCGGTCGTCTCCACCCTCTCGCTTTCGATGGACCCAGCCTTCTTCGCACCCGGCCCGAAGGATCAATTCGGCCTGACCACCTTCCCTCCGGCCACCAACTCGCGCCCCTTCTGGGGCGGCGGGTTCCAGCTCGGCATGCTCTACGAGCTGAACGAGTCGTGGAACTTCGGCTTCTCGTACAAGAGCCCGATCTGGCAGGAGCACTGGAGCTTCAACTCGTTCACCCCCGACCTCGCCCCCCGCCGGATCGGCCTGAAGGCCGACATCCCGCAGATCTTCTCCTGGGGCATCGCCTACAAGGGGATCGATCGGCTCCTCATCGACGTGGACCTGCGCTACCTCGACTACGCCAACGCCGCCCTGTTCGGCCAGCGCGTCGTCGATGGCGGCCTCGGCTGGCGGAGCGTCTTCGCCGTCGCGACGGGCCTCCAGTACCAGCTCACCGACCGCCTGACCCTCCGCGGCGGCTACCTCTACAACCAGAACCCGATCCGCTCCGAGACCACCCTGTTCAACCTCCAGCTCCCCGGCATCCTCCAGCACAATCTCTCCCTCGGTGCCTCGTACGCCCTGACCGAGGACATCACCCTGACCGCCGGCTGGGTGCATGCCTTCCGCAACTCGATCCAGGGTGGCGTGGTCCAGGTTCCGGGCGCGTCGGCCAAGTTCGACACCCAGTACGATTCCATCCTCGCCGGCATCAACATCCAGTTCGGCGGCAAGCCCCGCCCGAGGCCGTCTCCGCCCGCAGAGACGATCGCCGACTCGACACCCACGCCATGAGTCCATCGCGTTCGGCCTCCGGCCTAGGCGCTGCTCCCGGGCTTCCTCGACGCCCACAGCCACGACATTGGAAAATGGCCCGCGAGGCCGTCGGAGCCCGCCTCGCATCCCAGGGCGACCAGGAGCGGTGATGCCATGAACGCCTATGTGGCCCTCCTTCGGGCCGTCAACGTCGGCGGCACCGGCAAACTACCAATGAGCGACCTCAAGGAGCTGTGCGAGCGGGCGGGGTTCCTCAGGGTCCGGACCTACATCGCCAGCGGCAACGTCGTGTTCACGAGCCGGATGTCGGAGGCCCAGGTCAAGGCGGCGCTGGAGTCGGCCCTGGATGCCTACGCCGGCAAGCCCGTCGGCGTGCTGGTTCGCAATGCGGCCGAGATGGCGGAGGTCGTCGCCGGCAATCCGTTCCCGGAGGCCTCGCCCAGCAGGACGGTGGCCATCTTCCTCGACGAGCCGCCTCCCCGCGATGCCGTGGACGCGCACGACCGGCCGCGCCGACGAGGAGATCCGCCTCGGCAAGCGCGAGATCTACGTGCATTACGGTGACGGCATGGGCCGGTCCCGGCTGAAGATCCCCGCCGCCAGGGCCGGCACGGCACGCAACATCAACACGGTCACCACGCTCGCCGAGATGGCCGCCGAGCTGGGCTGATCGGCCGGGCCCGACCGGCTCGCATCGTGCGGTTCCCGGCCTGAGAAGCCCACCGCCAGGGAGAGCCGCGCCCGCGGGACACGATCATCTCGCACAAGGCGTCGCCCGCACCAGCCTGTATATCCATTGGAATTCGGCACATAATATATTAACAAATTTCAGATCTATCTTCTCATGAAGACGGTTCCATAATATTTCTCATCACATCGATCGACTTGTCGATCGGATGCGTTTGTGATCGATTGCGATGGGGCCATCCGAAGTTTTTTCCCAGATCGTGCGATAGCGGCGGCCCGGTTTTTCGATAGTGTTGGAGATGTCATCGACCGCCGAGGACGCCGAGAAGACGCCGAAAAGTCTGTGTAACCGACGCCGGTTGCCCATTTCGCTTCGGGGCCGCTTTTTCGTACGCCTGCGGTGGGCTCGACGCCGAGTGTTCCACCTCCGCACCGCCTCGATGGAAATGCCCGCCATGACCCGCACCGACTCTCAGCGTGAGGCCTCCCGGCGCAACGGCGCCCTGAGCCTCGGCCCCGTTTCGACCCAGGGCCGACTCGCCGCCGCCCGCAACGCCACGCAGCACGGCTTCTCCGGCGCCGGCAAGTGCTTGCCGCCCGACATGGACCTGGAATGGCAAGCCGAGATCGCCCTCTACGCCGCCCAGCATCAACCCCGCAATGACTACGAGCGCGACCTCGTCCGCCGCGCCGCCCTCGGCAACGTCCGCGCTCGACGCCTGGCCGCCGCCGCCAACGCCCTGACCGACGAGCGGACGCGCAACGCCGTCCGCCACTGGGACGAGGCCCGCGCCGACGCCGTCGCCGCCCTGACCGACCGACTCGACGCCGAGCCGGAAGCCGCCGTCCGCCTCCTGAGTCGCACCGCCCACGGTTGCGACTACCTCGGCGACGCCTGGGAATCGCTGGGCCATGCCCTCACCGTCGCCGGCCACTGGGACGAGCCGCTGTCCCGCCGCGCCCTCCGACTCCTGGGCCTCGCCAACGCCCCGACTCGGACCAGCCCCGAGCCGCTCTGGACCTTCTGGCTCTGCGTGCTCTCGCTGCGGTTCGAGCACGACCCGAACGGTCTCCTGCGAACGACCTTCCGCCACTGGAGCGACGCCGAGTCCGTCCGCCGCTATCTGCCCGATCCGGCCGAGGCCCGCGCCGCGCTGGCGGAGTTCGTCCGCGAGCGAGTCGCCGCGATGGAGTCGCTCGGCTCCCGGATCTGGGCGGAGTTCGATGCGCCGTCGCGAGCCTCGGCCGAGGCCCGCGCGGCCTTCGATGTCGGCCCGGAGTCGGCGCGTCTGGAACGCTACCTAAAGGACGCCGAGCGGATGCGCCGCCAGGCGCTCGACGAGCTTTCCCGGCTGCGTCGCGACGAGTCACCTGGCCGATCCTCGGCGGCGCCGAAGGAGCCCCAACCCACGCCCCCGCCAGCGGTCGCTGAATCGGAACGGCGGTCGCAAAACGAACCCGAGCCGACCGCTCCGCCCCCAGTCCGATCGACAGAACTTGCAACTGACAAAACCGTTGCATCGACCGTCGCGGTTGCCCAACCCCCTCTCGATCGCCTTGTCCCCGCGCATCCGGCGGTGCCAACATCGTCGATGCGATCCGAGGCGTCCGCAAGCCTGGTGGATCGCGTCCGTTGAATCGCCGAAATGCGAGACGGTCCGGAGGCTCTGGGGTCGGGAGCCGACCGTCCGGTTCCGGAATTGCTTCCGTGCCGGAGGCCCACGCGGGTGCCCGACGGGAATCGATCGGAACATCACGGAACCGGTCGAGGCCCCAGCCCGCGTCGCGACGGGCCGGGGTCAGGGAGGACGCCACGTCCGGACCGATCAGGATCGTCCCGGGAGAATCGTGCCATGCTCCGAGTCCGCTGGCTCTCCGTTGCGGTCATGAGTCTCGTCGCCCTCGTCTTGCTCATCGCGAACGTTGCTCAGGGCCAGAAGCCGACGATCGCCCGCGAGGGGCAAGTCAAGGTGCCGGTGCCCGAGGTGCCCCGCGCCGACCCGAAGTCCGCCCGAGTCCCCAGGGGCTACCGGGTCGAGGCCGTCTGGACGGGACTGACGTACCCGACGAGCGTCGAGATCGACGCGGCGGGCTCGGTCCTGGTGGCGGAGGCCGGCTATAGCGACGGCGACCCGCAGGCAACCGCCCGCATCCTCCGACTCCTGCCCGACGGTCGCAAGGAAGTCTTCATCGACCGCGGCCTTGAGGCCCCGATCAACGACCTGCTCTGGACTGGCGACCGACTCTACATCGCCCACCGGGGCAAGATCTCGTTCTGGCGGGGCGACGGCTTGCACCATGTTGTCGAAGGGCTGCCCAGCTTCGGCTCGCATCAAAACAACCAGTTGACGATGGGGCCAGACCATCGGATCTACTTCGGCCAGGGCACGGCGACCAACGCGGGCGTCGTCGGCCTCGACAGCTTCCAGATGGGCTGGCTGAAGAAGCACCCCCAGGGGCACGACATCCCGGCGAAGGACGTCGCTCTGAAGGACGACGCCACGTTCCAGACGCCGGACCCGATCGAGGCGTTGAAGAACCAGCAGCATCGGCTGGTCAGGACCTCGCCGTTCCACCCGTTCGGCAAGACCGGCACGCAGGCGAAGGGGGCGACCAGGGCGAACGGAACAGTCCTCCGGATGAACCTCGATGGCGCCGGTCTGGAGGTTTATGCCTGGGGTTTGCGGAACCCGTTCGGACTGCTCTGGGGACCGGACGGCAGGCTCTATGCCTCGGAACAGGGGTTCGACGAGCGCGGCAGCCGGCCGGTCGCCGACGCGCCCGACAACCTCTGGGTCATCAAGCAGGGAGCGTGGTACGGCTGGCCGGACTACGCCTCCGGCCTCCCCATCACGGACCCGAAGTTCTTCTCCGAGCGCGGACCGAAGCCGCAGTTCGTGATGAAGGACCATCCCCCGGTCGAGAAACCGCGGCTGACGTTGCCCGTCCATGGCTCGGCGGCGAAGATCGCGTTCAGCCCGTCGCACGGGACGTTCGGCTACCCGGGGCAGATGTTCCTCGCCCTGTTCGGCGACCTGACGCCGATGACCGGCACCGAGATGCGGGCCTCGGGTTTCCAGGTCGCGCGAATCGATCTCGACTCCGGCACGGTCGAGCCGTTCTTCCACGCCACGCCCAACTCCCGCGGTCCGCGTGGGGCCGAGTACGTCGCCACCGCCGGTCCAAAGCGGCCGATCGACGTCTGGTTCACCCCCCAGGGAGACCAGATGCTCGTCGTCGATTTCGGCGCGATCGCGATGGTCGAGACCGCGACCGGCCCGCAGCCGAAACCGATCCCCGGTACGGGCGTGCTCTGGAGGATCACCCGTGAGGGGTCCGACCCCCGACCGTTCGGCTTCGGGAAATCGGAACAAGCCCACAGGCCGTGAGAACGCGCATGACCGGAGCACAGGCAACCAATTGTGTGGTCGTCGGTTTGCCGTCGACCTGTCGCGATCCGATCCAAGAACCAGGGAAATCGGTCCGGGAGTCCGAGGCTCCCACCTTCCAAACGGACGCGACGAGGAGACCCGATGGAACCGGAATCGACGACCCGACGCCACTTCCTCCAGGGCGGCACCGCCGCCGCCGCGGGACTGCTGGGGGTCGCCGCAACCCGGGCCGCCCAGGACCCGACGCCCCCGAAAGGCTCCGCGCCGGATCAGCCCGAGACCGGCCGGCCCGACATCCCCGCCGGAGAACTGAGCCACGACCAGATCCGCACCGATCAGGAGGCCGGCCCCGACGATCCCCAGCACTTCCCCCGCTTCCACTTCGGCCGAGGCGGACCCGTCGGCACGAAATCCGACCGCGGCAAGCTCACCCGCGGCTTCCGACAGCCCGGGCTGCCGCCGGTATCCGTCGTGGCGCCCGACCTCCAAAAAGTCCCCTGGAAGTGGGTCAACGGCGCCAAGGAGTTCCACATCATCGCCGAGGTCGTCACGCGCGAGCTACTGCCCGGCATGGACTTCTTCTTCTGGGGCTTCAACGGCAGCATGCCCGGTCCCTTGATCGAGGCCAATCAGGGCGACCGCGTCCGCTTCGTCGTCCATAACCGTCTCCCCGAGGCAACCTCGATCCACTTCCACGGCCTGGAACTGCCCAACCAGATGGACGGCGTCGAGGGCCTGGTCCAGGAACCGATCCCACCGGGCAAGACGTTTGTTTATGAGTTCGACCTGCATCAGGACGGCACATTCTTTTACCATTCCCACGGCGCCATGCAAGAAATTATGGGCATGGTTGGGATGTTCATTATTCACCCGAAGGAGACGCACGAGCCAGCCGTTGACCACGACTTCAGCCTCATCTTCCAGCAGTTCTCGATCCTGCCCCAGCAGAACATCCCCAACAGCATCGGCGGCCAGTTCAACTTCTTCACGATCAACGGCCGCTCCGGACCGTACACCACACCGATGCTCACCCGACTGGGCAGCCGCGTCCGCTGCCGCCTGCTGAACTTCAGCCCGATGAACGTCCACGCCATCCACTTCCACGGCCACACCTTCTGGAACACCGGCACCGAGGGCGGCCGCATCCCCGAAACGGCCTGGATTCCCCGCAACACGATCAACATCAACATCGCCCAGGTCAACGACATCGAGTTCGTCGCCAACAACCCGGGCGACTGGATCTTCCATTGCCATGTCTTGATGCACATGATGAACCACATGGTCTCGCAGACCGGACCACTGAACCTCCGCGCGGCCTCGACCATCCAGGAACTGAGCCAGGGCCACCATGTCTCGGGCATCCATTCCATGCCGACGACCGGCACCCTCGCTGGCGGCCACAGCCTTGGCAACAGCGGCCTGGCCGGGGGCCTCGGCGCCGGCGAGCACACCCAGGGACAGACGATCCCCGGCGTCACCGGAATGGCGGCCGGTCTGAACCGCGACACGCCGGCCATCGGCGGCTCGCTGGGCCTGGGCAACGTGCTCGCCCGGCGGCATCCTCTCCAGCCAGACCGGGGAGCCGACAGTCGCAGGGAATGATCCCCGGCATCGGCCGGCAGAGCATCGGCGGCGGCCATGCCCTGTCCGATAAGTGGGCGCCCGGCTATGGCCACGGCCTCGGTCCCGGCACGATGCCCGACCAGCATCGGCGCACCGGCCCGCCGATCGGGGGCGAGGCGCTCGGGGGGATCGACTACGACGACCCGCGCTGGCACGTCCCCGGCTTCCCGCAAGACATGATGAATATGAAGGAGAAGATGACCTCCGAGGAGGCGTTGAAGAAGATCCGGAAGCCCGAGACCAACGGCATGCGAGAGAACTGGTACATCGGCGTCCAGGCGATGATGACCGTCATCCGGGTCCTGCCGGACGACCTTTACGAGAAGGTCATCAACGGCGTCCCCCTTCCGGACGGGGCCAGCGTCCCCGGTTCCGGTACCGACGAGGGTTTGCGGTTCGACGAGGACAACATGAAGTGATCAGATACAGCGTGAGAAAACCCCGCGCGAGGATTGCCCCGCCGGGGTCGGAAACGGCCACAGCATCAGGACGCAGTTTTATCGTGGCTGGTGGATGGCGTTGATATGACCCAGGTCGCTCGGACTCGGCGGGTGGTCGAGACCATCGACCATCAACAGCCCGGCAATCTCGATCTCGCGATGCCGCAGCTCATACAGGGCGTTGACGTAGCCGATCGACAGCTCGACCCAGTTCCGCTGGGAGACGAGCACCTGCGCCCAGGCCGCCCGCTTCTTGCGGTAACTGTCTTCGAGGAGCTGGTAAGCCTGGCGAGCCCGCGGCAGGGTCTCCTCGCGATAGATCTGCACCGTGTTGTAGGCCGTGTTGTACTGGGCATAAACATCCGCCAGCCGGTTCTCCAGGGCAAGCTGAAGCCGCTGGACGTTGGCCCGGGAGCGGAAGAGGTCGGACTGGGCCTCGAAGATCGTCCCCTGATTCTTGTTCCAGACCGGCAGGTTCCAGCCGACCATCACGGTCGCCGCCGGCCGCTGGCTCGTCCAGTTGTAGCCGGCATCGGCGCGGACGATCGTGTTCGGGATCGGCTCGACCTTCTCGCGCATGACCGTAATCTCGTCGCGTCGGACCTCGGCGACGGCGGCCTTGAGCTGGGGGTTGTACTCCAGGATGTTCGCCAGCGAGGCGTCATAGTCCAGCAACGGCGCGTCGGCCTCCAGCGGCCCTTCCAGGCGTCGCATCTGGTGCCGAAGCTCGGGCACACCCGCGACGGTGATGAGGTTGATCCAGGCCCGCTTGAGCTGGTTCTGGGCGTGGATCAGGTCAATGCGGGCCTGCTGCTGCTGGATCTGGGCGGCGAGCAGGTCGGGGCGGTTCGCCTGGCCGACATTGGCCATCTCCTCGGTCGTGCGGAGGCCGGCGTCGGCGATCTTGTAGAGCAAGGCGCGGTAGTCGGCGATCCGCTGGTGGGCGAGGTATTCCATGTAGCGAATCCGGACGCCGTTGAGCACCCGCATCTGCTGGCCGATCGCCAGCCAGTTGGACGTCTCGGCCTCCCACTCGTACTTGCGCCGGCTGATCCGCCGCTTGTTGGCAGCGGGGATCTCCTGCTGGAATCGGGCCCCCTGGAATTCGCCGGGGGTGCCGTTGAGGTTGATGATCGTCTGCATGTAGGCGACGAACGGGTTGGGCCAGAGTCCGGCCTGCCAGGCCCGGCCTCGCGAGATGTTGACGATCCCGGCGGCGGCGGGCAGGGTCGGATTGCGCTGGAGGGCCATCTGCTCGAAGTCGGCCAGACTCAAGGGGCCGGGTGGACCCGTCGGCGCGGGGGGTGTCGGCGAGCCAGGCTGGTGGAGGATCTCCTCGGAGCCGGGACGCGTCGGCGGGAGGGCCATCGTCGGCTCGTCGGTGGGGGGGACGACCGGGGGCGAGGGGGCGGTCCAGGGAGGAAACGGCGGAGTCGCCGGCCCGGCCGGCTCGGGTCGCGGTCGGATCGGCGGCGGTGGATTGTCCGAGGGCAAGGCCCAGGGGGGGAACTCGGCCGAGGGGTCGGACGGCAGCACATAATCGGGCGCCCGGGGCGGAGCGACCGGAGGTCGGGGCGCCTGGGCAATCCGGAATCCGGACGCCTCCGGCCTGCGTCCACGGAACGACCCGGGCGAGGCGGTCATCGAGCCGGTTCCGACCGTTCCCGGCGTGGGACGGCTGACCGGCGCCGGAGCCGGTTCCTCACCGGAGGCGGTCAGGGGATCGATCAGGGCGAGAACCAGGCCGAGCCAGGCCGGTCCGCCGCCTCCGATACCTCTCCTGCACATACCGGCCTCCTCCCTGCCCGTTGCGAATGAGCCCCGCTCCGGTGCGAAGTTTATCGGTTGCCCGAGGGATGCCGCTTGCATCGGTTGTGGTCGAGAGACCGGAAATCGAAGACTTTCCAGGCAATGAGGCGGACCGGGTCGGACCGGTTGCCGATGGATAGGACTGCGAGGAATGGCCCGGAGACGACCACGATCGGAGATTCACCCCCAAGTCGGGACCAACCCCGCCGGCGCCACCATCCCTTTCGGAGGACGAGGCCATGGGCCGTGAGAGAACCCTGGGACGAGTCCGGATCGCATTGCTGGCGTTGAGCGTGCCGGTTGCTCTGGCCGGCTGGTCGAGGGCCGAGGGGCCGGGCCACGGAGGCTGGGGGATGGCACTCGATCATGGCGTCGGTCCTGATCGTGGGGCCTATGACGTGCCGTTCCCCGGCTGGCGACCCGGTCCGGAGTGCGGCCGACACGGCCACGACGTCGGCCCCCGCTCCGAGTGGCGCTTTCTCAACAGCCATTCGCCTTACGTCCGCACTGGCCTGTACCGCTATCCCCTCTTCGGCTTCGGCGGCTACATCCCCGCCGGTCCGCACGACGATGCCCTCTACCGGACCGGCCGAGGCCCCTTGAAGCGCTGATCAGGGTCGACGAGTTCGCCGTCTCGGGGAGAGTGCCGCACTAACTCGAAGAGGAGCCGGCCAGACAAGGAGCCCGCTTTGTTTGACTGCCGGCCGCGGCTCCAGGAGGATTGGGGACGCCCAGACGACGCGACAGAAACACGCCCGCGACGGTTCAGATAATTCGAGGAGACGCTCCGAGCCACGCCAAGCACCGAGAATTAAACCTTTGCTCACACATAACTTGAGCCAACACCCAGTCGATTGAGAAGTCCGATCGGTGCCAGGAACGCGTCGCGGCGTCCATCCGCTGCGCCCGGCCGGCGGCAGGGTCCGGACATCCGCCGGATTGCCAGGGGATTATCGCTAATTATAGCATCCTATTGCCCGCCGGCGTGGAGTCCCTCGGCCTCCCGAGGAACCGAGGGAGTCGCCTTCCGGGGGCCAGACGGTCGGGACAGCGGGTCCATATCCCGAGTACGAGGGACCAGGATGCCTCGAAGGGCGTGTTATGCTGAGGTCTGGTGGACGTGGCCCGGCGATTCGTGGCAGCAGTCACGACACCGTAGCGGGCCCGGTCACCGGAACGGATCAGGAGGTTTAACAATGCTTGAAAGATGGCGGCTGGGTTCGGCGCTGCTCGTTCTGGGAGTTCTGGCCATCGGTTTCGAGGACGTACCGGCGCGGGCCCAGATGGCGGGCATGAGGCGTCCGCTGGGGGGCTACGGTGCGGCGACGATCGGGTCGTACTATGGCAACCGCGGCGGGCCGCTCATCCCGTACGGCGGGGGGCTAGGCGGGTTCGTCCCCTACGAGGGGCTTGAAGCCCGCCAACCGGTCGCGGGATGGATGCCTCGGCCAATCCCGACGACTCCCATCGGCGGGGTCGGGCTCAGCGGAACCCCGATCGGCGGGGCCTCGCGAATGCAAGGGCCGGACATCTACCGACCGTTCAATTATCGGGGGCGATTCGGGATGGGTGCGTCGTCTCCGATGACCCGACGTTACGGGCCGGGGCTCGGCTACCCGTTCCGGCAGCCGATGGGCTTCCGCTGAGCAGGCGGAAGCGGCCGAAGTTCCGGTCACCGATAGGAACGGTGCCTGGCTCGTTGGCCGCCTCCGGCACCGGAGTCGGGCGGAACGGGCCGGGCTCGTCGGGGGCCGGCGGGGCCGGGGCGGGAGCCGTCTCGGGGGCGATCGGGTGCTCGTTGAGCTGGACACCGACGGCTCGTTCCAGCGAGGCCAGCGACTTGCCCAGGGCCGATTCGAGCTGGGCCACCTGCAATTCGATCTCGAGCACCTCGCGCCAGGCGGTGATGAGCGTCAGGAAATCGACCCGAGCCGCCTGGTAGTCGTTGGAGGCGACGTCCAGGGCCTGCTCGGCGCGAGGGCAGGATCGTCTCGCGGAAGAGGGCGATGATCTGACGCTGCGAACGGGCCTGGGTCAGCAGGTCCTTGATCTGGCGGAAGGCGCCGTCGCGCTCGGCCTCGTAGAGCCGGGCGTCGGCCATGGCGCGAGCCTGAGCCTCGCAAACTCCAGCGGCCAACTTGCCGCGGTAGACCGGCAGGTTGAAGCCAACGAACAGACCGACGTTGTCGTTGCCGTTGGCCATCGGCGCCAGGGCGCCGTGCGTGGAGAGGTAGCCGTAATTGACGCCGAGGGTGACGTTGGGATAGTAACGTTTGCGGGCCAGCTCGACGGCCTTCTCGTCGCGAGCGATGGCGGCCCCCCGGCCCTTCAACTCGGGGCGGGCGGCCACGGCGAGCTGATAGAGGCGATCGACCTCGGCCGGCACGCTGCCGATCGGGATGTCGGGCAAGGTTTGCAGGTCGGACTCGGGGCTGATGTGGAGTTGCTGGGCCAGCGCGGCGCGGGCCTCGGTCAGACCCTGGTCGGGTCTTGATCAGCTCGCTCTCGATGTCGGCCAGCATGACCTCAGCCCGGAGCACCTCCTGCTGGCTGGTCTGGCCATTCTCGTAGCGGACCCGGGCCAGCTCCAGGGAGTCGTTGAGCAGCTCGCGGTTCTGCAGCAGGATCTGCTCGGCCCGATCGATTGAAGTAGAGGTCGTAATAGGCCCGCTTGACTGCCTCGACCACATCGAGCTGGGCGGCGGCCAGCTCGGCGAGGGCGACCTGGACGTCGTCGGACGCCGCCGCGCCCCGGAGCCGCAACGTGCCGAACCAGGGGAACTGCTGGGCGATCAGGAGGTTCCAGGGCAGGTAGCCGGCGGCCGTCTGAAGGCCGTTGCTGTTGCTGGGATAGATCGTATTGCTGACGACCGGGTCGTCCAGCGCGGTGACCTGCGGGATGCGGTGCTTCAAGGCCAGGAGATTGTACCGGGCGGCCTGGACGGTCCGATTCTCGGCCAACGCATGGCGAATGTACACGTCCACCGGCTGGGGACCGAGCTGAAGCGAGGGTCCCGGGGCCGGGCGCAGGTCACCGCCGACGGCCGGCCGGGAGGAGTTCGCATTGGGGGGAGGGCGGCCACGGACCGTCGCTGAGGACGCAGCATCGTTCCGGGTCGGGGGATCAACTGGGCCTCACCGGTCGTCCCCGCCAGCAGCGCCGCCACCGCCGCGCAGGAGCGTAGCCTCCTCATGACCGACCTCCCTCATCAATCCGCCGCCTGACGCGCATCGAGCGTCCCCGGCACAAAAGGTCCTGTTGAGCCCGACCTCCGTTATCGGCATGGCAAGATCGAATTCTTCGGGCAATCGGCGCCATCCAGGAAGTTGTGGCGAGACAGGAATTATGCGCAAACCGTCTCGACCAGACTCGGCCCCTGACCGGCCCCCTGACGGGGATTCCGCCGCATCGCCGAATTGGCGCGAACCTTCGAGGCATTCGGGTCGAAAACTTCATTGAAGACGGTGTCGCCCGGAAAGTCCAAGCTGTGGCGACAGATCGGACGATCTTTAAGCATCGGTCGGATTTTCACTTGTCCGGGCTGGCACTTTCGGGTAGGTTATCGTTGATGCCTTTCCCCGGTATGACGAAGGGGATTTTCCTCGCTCTGCAGCAGGGTTTTATGCGAATGGCTTCCCGAAACCACGACCGTTTCTCCCAGATTGCACTCGTTGCGATCACGTGGGGCATCCTGGTCTCGTGGGGCGCCTCGGTGAGCCAGGCCGCGGACTCCGGATCGGGTGGGCACGCTTGCTGCGCAACCCGTCCTGTGGTCGATTGCGTGTGCTGTGAGCCGACATCGTCGGAAGAGTCGGCCCTGAGGAGACCTGGCGAGCTGGCTATTCCGGTGGCGCACGAGGCCGGTCGCGTCGCACCCTGCGTCTGTCGAGCCGATGACCCGGCCGCACCGTCGCCGAATTCGGAGCCTCGCCCCGCCGAACCGCGTCCCGACCAGGGACGGGTCGAGATCTTGCCTCATCCGGCCCTCGCCATGACCCTGGCGAGTCGGTCCTCGATCTCGCTGGTTGTCGATGTTTGCCAACCGGCTCGACCCCTCTATCTCAGCACATCCCGCCTGCTCTGCTGAGAATGCCGCTGCGCCCGATCCCGAGCGGCTCCCCGGCGCCCGCGCAGCCATGCTGGTTCCGTCCCGGCGTCGGGACCGACCACCCGGAAGAGATCCCGCGACCCGGAACCCAGCCGCACCTGGCTGAGATTCCGCGGTGAGTGGAGCTTCTCTCCGGACCTGACTCACGGGTCCTGGTCTGAGGACTGAGGTTCCCACGGCCGGCGATCGGCCGCGCCCTCAAACAGCCGGGGTGCGCTGACGGGATCGGGCGGAACTTTCACGCGGGGCGTGTTCTCCCGAGGAGCCTCGGGAGCGCGACCGTCACCGATTCAACACATACTTGACTTTTTAAAATAACGCAGAAAGGGACTGAAGCCATGCATTCGATCCAACTTCCCTTGTTGACTGCCTCGCTGCCTGTGCTCGCGCTGGGACTCGGTCAGGGCAACCGGGCGCTCGCCGATGACGGCCATGACCACGGACAGCACGAACAGCCACCGGCCGCCCACGGCCACCCGGGCCATGCCTCGCACGGCGGAACGAGCGTCGAGCACGCCGGACATCACTTCGAGGTGGTCTTCGAGCCGGATGGCCTCCGGGTCTATCCGCAAGGGGCGGGGATCACGCCGGAGGTCGTCGCCGGGCTGAACGGGCGAGCCTTCTTCCTGATGCCGGATGCGAAGACGTACTCGAAACCCTATCCGCTCCAGCGCAGAGCCAGACTGACGGCAGTCCTGCCGAGGCGCTGGGAATCCGGCTGGACCTCCGCAAGTTGCCGGCCGAGGGGGCCAGAGTAACGTTCCAGATCTGGAGGATGCCCGACGCGGCGAAGCCCACGGCGCAGTTCACCGTCCCCTTCGCGCTGGCGAAGGACGGGGCGATCACCGTCACGAAGGCCAACGAGGGCGACAAGAAGGTCATCCTCGCGCAGCTCACCTGCCCGATCAGCGGCGAGGAGCTGGGCACGATGGGGCCGCCGCTGAAGGTGGCTCGCGGCGACGACGCACTGTTCCTCTGCTGCGAAGGTTGCCTGAAGGAATTGCAGGCCGAGCCCGACACCTACCTCGGCAAAACGCTCGCCTTCGCCGAGCCGACGAAGTCGGACACCGCTGCAATCCAGGCGCAGAAGACCTGCCCCGTGAGCGGCCAGGCGCTCGACGCGATGGGCGGCCCGATCAAGGCCGAGCGGGGCAACCGATCCTTCTTCCTCTGCTGCCCAAGCTGCGCCAAGGCCGTGAAGCAGGACCTGGACAAGTTCCTGAGTCAGCCTTCCTCCTCCGAGGGGCACGAGGGCGGGCATGACCACACCAACCACCGCTGAGCCGGCCCAGTCCGGCGAGGCTGTTGGACCGGCCTCCGGTGTGGTCCACCGCCTTGCCGCCACGTCCGAGAATGCACCGGGCCCCTCGTTTGTGTGTTTGAGCCCCACAGGAGGGTGCCCGGGCTCGACCCGGTCGGGGTTGGTGAGCGGTGGGCCGCGTCGAAGACCGGCCCGAATTCCTGCCTTGCTCGCCCGGGAGCGGCAGCCGGACCGGCTCGACGAGTCGCCCGAGTTGTCGCCTCCAGGCGGCTGTTCGCCCACGAGAAGATGCCTGCGTCGCACGAGAAATCGGAAGGACGATCCATGTCGGAACCACGGCCCAGGTCCGAATCCATTGCTGATCGGACGATCTCTCCGGTCAGTCCAGCAAACGAGGAGCCCCAGGCTCCGATCCGTCCTGCGGATCGACGGGCGACGGTGCCTCGGGGGCGAGGTTGGGCGAGGAAGCTGATCACCGGGGTCCTGCTGATCGCGGCGATCGGGCTCGGTTACGTGATCCGTGACCGGACCCATCCCAAGGCAGCGTCGTTGTCGAGGTCGGCGGCCACGCCGACCGCGACGAGCGAGCCGACGGTCTGGACCTGCTCGATGCACCCGCAGATTCGCCAGCCGAAACCCGGCCTCTGCCCGATCTGCGGCATGGACCTGATCCCACTGGAGTTGGGTGGTGACGAGGAGCAAGGACTTCGCGAACTGTCGATTAGCCGGGCTGCCCGCGAGCTGATGGACCTCCGGACGGCGCCGGTGGAACGTCGGTTCGTCACGGCCACGATCCGGATGGTCGGGAAGGTTACCTACGACGAGACCCGCCTGGGTTACATCACGGCCTGGGTCCCTGGCCGGCTCGACCGCCTGTACGTCGATTACACCGGGGTCGAAGTGAAGCAGGGCGATCACATGGTCTCGATCTACAGCCCCGACCTCTACAGCGCCCAGGCCGAGCTGATCCAGGCTTTCAAGTCCACGCGCGAACGCCGGTCGCCGGCCGCCGCCGCGAGCGCCGCGCGGCTGCTGGAATCGGCCCGCGAGAAGCTGCGGCTCTGGGGGCTCACCGACGCGCAGATCCGGGTGATCGAGCAGCAGGAGCAGCCGTCGGACCACCTGACGATTTATGCCCCGATGTCGGGCATCGTGATCCACAAGAATGCTCAGGAAGGGATGTACGTCGAGACCGGGTCGCGGATCTACACGATCGCTGACCTGGCCCAGGTCTGGGTCAAGCTCGACGCCTACGAGTCGGACCTGACCTGGCTGCGCTACGGGCAGACTGTGGAGTTCACGACCGAAGCCTATCCCGGCGAGGTGTTCACCGGCCAGGTGGCGTTCATCGACCCGGTACTCGACCCGAAGACACGGACGGTGAAGGTCCGGGTCAATGTGCCCAACCCGTATGGCAAGCTCAAGCCGGATATGTTCGTGCGTGGTGAAGTTCATGCGCAGGTCGCCACGGCCGGTCGGGTGATGGAGCCGAGCCTGGTCGGCAAGTGGATCTGCCGGATGCATCCGGGCGTCATCAAGGAGAGTCCGGGCGACTGCGACATCTGCGGCATGCCCCTGGTGCGGACCGAGACGCTCGGCTACGTCTCGTCGGCCGCCGCCTCGAACGAGTCGGCCGAGCCGCTGGTCGTCCCCGCGTCGGCGGTCTTGATGACCGGGACGCGGGCGGTCGTTTATGTGGAACGATCTGACGCCGACCAACCGACCTACGAGGGTCGCGAGGTCGTTCTAGGTCCCCGAGCCGGTGGTTTTTACCTGGTCCAGACCGGCCTGGAGGAGGGCGAGCGGGTCGTCACCAACGGCAACTTCAAGCTCGACAGCGCGCTGCAGATCGCTGCCCGGCCGAGCATGATGAATCCCGAAGCTGGCCTGGCCGTGCCCGCCGCCGAGTCGCGAAACCATGCGAACGTCTCCCCGGCCACGCGGGATCGGCTCCGGCGCATCCTGGCCACCTCCCGGGGGGTGTCCGAGGCAATCGAGCGTGGCGACCGGGAGGCGATTCGCACCGCCTTCCTGACGGTTCAGGAGGCGATCGCCGCAGTGGATGCCGGGGCGCTGGAGGGAGAAGCCGCGAACCACTGGAAAGAGCTGGCCATGCGATTGCGGAATGACGCCGTCGAGGGTCGCTGGGCTGCGAGCCCCGCTCGCCAACGTCGGGCCTTCGACGAGCTGTCGGCCGACCTGGCCCGGTTGAACGACCGTTTCGGGCTTGCCGAGGCGTCCCGCCCGGTTCTGGCCGGCGTCCCGTTCGCGACTCCAGCCGAGTTCCGGCGGCAGCTCGGTCGGCTCTGGGAAAGCTACGGGGCCGTGCAGACGGCACTGGCGAGCGACGACGCCGGTGCGGCGAAAACCGCGGTGGACGCCGTGGCCCGGTCGCTCGACGCGGTGCCGATGTCGGACCTGGAAGGCCGGGCGCACGATGCCTGGATGGAGGTCCGCAAGGATCTTCAATCGTCGATCCAGAAGATGCAGCGGGTCGAGGACCTCATCGGCCTCCGCGAGGCGTTCGCCGGTCTCTCGGCCGCCTTGCCGCCGGTCGTCGCCTCGTTCGGTCTCGACGCCGCCTCGGGGCCGGTGTACCGGCTGTACTGCCCGATGGCGTTTGACGGCAGGGGAGCGGCCTGGCTCCAGGCGGACGACCAGGTCCGCAACCCGTACTTCGGTCCGGCGATGCTCAAGTGCGCGACCGAGGTCGAGCGGATCTGGAACGGCCCTCCAGCGGGGACGGCGCCGCGTCCCTTCACGGCTCCCGCGGCCTTTCGCGTCCAGCTTGGGACCTTGCTCGACGCCTACCTCGTCGTCGGCGACGCCCTGGCCGGCGACGACATCGCGAAGGCCCGATCGGCGGTCGCTTCCTTCCGGAGAGCGCTGGAGGGCGTGGAGATGGGCCAGCTCGAAGGTGAAACGCACGACGCCTGGATGCGGGAGCTGAAGGGACTGAGACAGACGACCGAGCGTCTGGAACATGCCGACGACCTGAAGAAGCTTCGCGAGGCGTTCGCGCTGCTGTCCGAGTCGTTACCCGCGATTGTGGCCTCGTTCGGGGCTGAACCGGCCGGAGCCCTGTACCAGTTGCATTGCCCGATGGCCTTCGGCGGTCGCGGGGCAAGCTGGCTCCAGAGGGACGACAAGGCCCGCAACCCCTACTTCGGGGCCGCCATGCTCACGTGCGCCGACAAGGTCGAGCGGATCGCCGTCGCCCCGGCTCCGCAGGGTGGGAGGGAGGACCATGAGTGAGCCACGGGCCACGATGCTTGACCGGATCATTCGCTTCTGTCTGGAGAAGAAGCTGGTGGTCGCCTTGCTGGTGATCGCCGTGGGCGTCTGGGGCGTGGTGGTCGCCCCGTTCGACTGGCAGGTCTCCGCCCTGCCGCGCGACCCGGTGCCGACCGACGCCATCCCCGACATCGGCGAGAACCAGCAGATCGTCTTCACCGAGTGGATGGGCCGCTCACCGCAGGACGTCGAGGATCAGATCACCTATCCGTTGACCGTCGTCGCTGCTGGGCACGCCGGGCGTGAAGACGATCCGGAGCTATTCGTTCTTCGGCTTCTCATCGATTTACATCATCTTCAAGGAAGGCGTGGACTTCTACTGGTCGCGCAGCCGCGTCCTGGAGAAGCTCAACAGCCTGCCGGCCGGGCACGCTGCCCGAGGGGGTGCAGCCGGCGCTCGGTCCCGACGCCACGGCGCTGGGCCAGGTCTTCTGGTACACCCTCGAAGGCCGCGACCCCGATGGCCAGCCGGCCGGCGGCTGGGACCTGCACGAACTGCGATCGACTCAGGACTGGTACGTCCGCTATGCGCCTGCAGGCGGCCGAGGGGATCAGCGAAGTCGCCTCGATCGGCGGCTTCGTGCAGGAGTACCAGATCGACGTCGATCCCGACGCGATGCGGGCCTTCGGCGTGACCCTGGAGGAGATCTTCCAGGCGGTCCGGATGTCGAACGTCGATGTCGGCGCCCGCACGATCGAGGTCAACAAGGTCGAGTATGTCATCCGCGGCCTCGGCTTCATCAAGAACGCTGGCGGATGTCGAAGAGACGGTCATCAAGGCCCAGGAAAACGTGCCGAGTCCGCATCCGGGATGTGGCCAAGGTCTCGCTCGGTCCGGCGCTGCGCCGCGGGGCGCTGGACAAGGAAGGGGCCGAGGCGGTCGGCGGCGTGGCGGTGGTCCGCTACGGCTTCAATCCGCTGGAGGCGATCAAGAACGTCAAGGCGAAGATCGCCGAGATCGCCCCCGGCCTGCCGATCCGGGCTGTTCTCGACTTCGGCCGGGTCTCCCGCGGCGAGGTCGAGCGGTTCGCCACCGCGCACGGCTTCGACGCCTTCGACGACAGCCAGCCCGATCAGGACGCCTGGCTCTCCTGGCTCCGGGCCAACCCCCGCGACGAGTGGCCAGACTGGGCGACGACCAGCCAGGTGACGGTCGTCCCGTTCTACGACCGCACCGGGTTTGATCTATGAGACCCTCGGCACGCTCAACACGGCGCTCGTCGAGGAGATCCTGGTGACGATCATCGTCGTGATCGTGATGGTCATGCACCTGCGCAGCTCGATCTTGATTTCGGCCGTGCTGCCGCTGGCGGTGCTGATGTGCTTCATCGCGATGAAGCTCTTCGGCGTCGATGCGAACATCGTGGCCCTCTCCGGCATCGCCATCGCGATCGGCACGATGGTGGATATGGGCATCATCATCTGCGAGAACATCCTCAAGCATCTCGACGAGGCCGACCCCGACGAGAGCCGTCTGGAGGTGATCTACCGGGCCTCCAGCGAGGTCGCCGGCGCCGTGCTGACGGCCGTGGCGACGACGGTCATCAGCTTCCTGCCGGTCTTCACCATGACCGGCGCCGAGGGGAAGCTGTTCCGACCGCTGGCGTTCACCAAGACGTTCGCCCTGGTCGCCTCGGTCGTCGTGGCCTTGACGATCATTCCACCGGCGGCTCACGTTCTGTTCACCGGTCGCGTTCGGCGCCGGAAGCTGCGCAACGTCCTGCTGGTCGGCCTGATCGTGGCCGGCGCGATCGTCGGGTTCGAGCTGACATGGTGGGCCGGCGCCATCCTGGTCGTCCTCGGTCTGTATCAGCTCGCCGCCGGTAGGCTGCCCGGAGCGGGTCCGCCGGGGCGGCAACTGGCTGGCCAACATTGCGGCGGTTGGCTTCGTCGGCCTGTTGCTGACCGAGCACTGGCTCCCGCTGGGGCCGGAGCCGGGGCTGGTCCGCAACCTCGCCTTCGTCGCCGCCCTGATCGGCGGCCTGCTGGGGTTCTTCCTAGTCTTCCAGGCGTGGCTGTATCGGCCGCTTACTGCGGTGGTGCCTCGACCACAAGCTGCTGTTTCTCGTCGGTCCCGACACTGATCGTCCTGGCAGGCATCTCCGCCTGGCTTGGCTTCGAACGGTCTTTCGGCTTCGTGCCCGAGATGGTGGCGAAGGCTGGCGGCCGTGCAGAGGCGCGTCCGATCCTCCCGATTCTGGACGACTGCCGCGGAGACGTTTCCGGGGCTGGGCAAGGAGTTCATGCCGCCGCTGGACGAGGGCTCGTTCCTGCTGATGCCGACGACGATGCCGCACGCATCCATCGGCGAGGCGATGGACGTACTCCAGCTTCAGGACCGGGCGATCCACGCCATCCCCGAGGTCGAGGAGGTCGTCGGCAAGATCGGCCGCGTCGAGAGCCCGCTCGACCCGGCGCCGATCTCGATGATCGAGACGATCATCAGCTACAAGTCGGAATATATCACCGACCAGGACGGCAACCGGCTCAACTTCCGCTACGACGCGTCGAAGGCCGCATTCGCCCGTGACGAGCAAGGGGAGTTGATCCCCGACCCCGAGGGCCGCCCCTATCGCCAGTGGCGCGACGAGATCCGGACGCCGGATGATCATCTGGGACGAGATCGTCGAGGCCGCCGAGATCCCCGGGCACGACCTCGGCGCCGAAGCTCCAGCCGATCGCGGCGCGGCTGGTCATGCTCCAGAGCGGCATGCGGGCCCCGATGGGACTGAAGGTCAAGGGGCCGGACCTGGCAACGATCGAGCGGGTGGCCCTGGAGATCGAGCGGCTGCTCAAGCAGGTGCCCAGCGTCGAGCCGTCGGCCGTGATCGCCGACCGGATCGTCGGCAAGCCCTACCTGGAGATCGAGATCGACCGCCAGGCGATCGCCCGCTACGGCTTGAAGATCCGGCAAGTGCAGGACGTGATCGAGGTCGCCATCGGAGGCCGGCAGGGTCACGACCACGGTCGAGGGTCGCGAGCGCTACCCGGTACGCGTTCGCTACCTCCGCGAGCTGCGCGACCAGATCGAGACGCTCGGCCGCATCCTCGTGGCCGCCCCGGATGGCACCCAGATCCCCCTGGAGCAGCTCGCCGAGATCCGCTACGTCCGCGGCCCGCAGGCGATCAAGAGCGAGGACACGTTCCTCGTCGGCTACGTCCTGCTCGACAAGAAGCCCGGTTTCGCCGAGGTGGACGTGGTCGAGGACTGCCAGCGGTTCCTGAAGGCGAAGATCGAACAGGGCGAGCTGGTCCTGCCGGCGGGCGTCAGCTACACGTTCGCCGGCAATTACGAGAACCAGCTCCGGGCGCAGAAGACGCTCTCGATCGTCCTGCCGCTGGCGCTGCTGCTGATCTTCCTGATCCTCTACTTCCAGTTCAACTCGGTGCCGACGACCACGCTCGTCTTCTCGGGCATCCTGGTGGCATGGGCTGGCGGGTTCCTGATGATCTGGCTCTACGGCCAGCCCTGGTTCCTCGATTTCCCGCTCTTCGGGGTCAACCTTCGACAGCTCTTCGGGGTTCACCCGATCAACCTGAGCGTGGCGATCTGGGTTGGCTTCCTGGCGCTCTTCGGGATCGCCTCGGACGATGGCGTCGTCATCGCAACCTATCTCGATCAGAGCTTCGGCGCGGCGCGGATCGCCTCGATCGCCGATGCCCGAGCGGCGACCCTGGAGGCGGGCCTGCGCCGGGTTCGACCTTGCCTGATGACCACGGCGACGACCATCCTGGCACTGATCCCGGTCCTGACCTCGACCGGCCGGGGCTCGGACATCATGGTACCGATGGCGATTCCCAGCTTCGGCGGGATGCTCATCGAGGTGATGACAATGCTGGTCGTGCCGGTGCTCTACTGCGCCATCAAGGAGTTCAAGATCCGGACCGGCATCCACGATCCCCTCTTCGAGGAAGGCGCTCGTTGAAAACCTGAGATGCGATCCGGGAGCAGGAGTATTCGCCCCTGCATCCCGGGTAGTTTTCCCTTGCTCACAAGACGGTCCAGGCCCTCATTTCTGGCTCAGCCTGCCTGCTCGCTTGCCGACCGCCCGATCCGGAGGGACCAGGCACGCCTTGATCCCGGCGGCCTGGGCCAACCGCGCCGGACCCGATCTCCACGAGGGACGATTCCCTGGTGCGAAGCGATCCCAAATCTCGATTTTCCGTGGTAAGATTTCCAAGGCATGTTTAACATGGTAGGGAAGGAACGGCTGCGAACTGGTCGGCAAGGGTCATTGGGTCATCCCAGGAGGGAGCCGGACCGTGAGGATCCAGGACGCAGCCTCGCAGAGTTTCTGGAGGATGGTCGTGAGTCGAGACGCGGGCATGATGAGATTCCGCCTGAGGGGCCTCGGAGACGCTTCGGTTTCGGGAATCCCTGCAAGCCGCGCGGGCCAATCGCTCCTGGGGCCGATCCTCATGGGTATCATGATGGCGGTCGTGGTTGCGGCGGTCCGGCCGGCGAAGGGCCAGGAGGTCGCGGGTCCGGGTGCGGCCGGTGCGGACTTCTTCGAGAAGCAGATCCGGCCCATCCTGGCGGAGAACTGCTACGGTTGCCACTCCGCGCAGAGCAAGCGGCTCCGGGGCAACCTCCGCCTCGACAGCCGGGAGGGCTGGCTCCAGGGCGGCGATCTCGGTCCGGCCGTCACGCCCGGAGATCCGCAGAACAGTCTCCTGATCTCGGCCGTGAGTCATGAGGACGAGTTCCTCAAGATGCCACCCGAGGGCAAACTCGCCGATCAACAGATCGCGCTACTGAGCCGCTGGATCGTGCTCGGAGCACCCGGGCCACACGAGGTCGCGGACACGGCACCAGCGATCGATCCGCGGCGATCGACCGGAGTCGAGCGGAGCCAGCTCTCGTGGTCCTTCCGCGCACCAGCGGACCCGCCGGTTCCCGACGTTGCCGACGAGGCCTGGCCCCGCAGCGACCTGGATCGTTTCGTCCTCGCCCCTCTGGAGGCAAAGGGGCTCGCGCCGGCGCCTCCGGCCGATCGTCGGACCTTGATCCGCCGGGCGACATTCGACCTGACCGGCCTCCCGCCCACTCCCGAGGAGATCGACGCATTCCTCGACGACGATTCCCCCGACGCATTCGCCCGGGTCGTGGACCGATTGCTCGCCTCGCCCCACTACGGCGAACGATGGGGCCGGCACTGGCTCGACCTGGCCCGTTACGCCGACTCCAACGGTCTCGATGAGAACGTCGCCCACGGCAACGCCTGGCGCTATCGGGACTACGTCGTCACCGCGTTCAACGCCGACAAGCCGTATGACCGGTTCGTCCTCGAACAACTCGCAGGCGACCTGCTCACACCGTCCGATTCGCCGGTGGTGGAGCATGAGCGGCTGATCGCGACCGGCTTCCTCTCCCTCGGGCCGAAGGTGCTGGCGGAGGTGGACGAGCGGAAGATGGAGATGGACATTGTCGATGAGCAGATCGACACCGTCGGCCGCACCTTCCTGGGTCTGACGCTCGGCTGCGCCCGCTGTCACGACCACAAGTTCGACCCGATCCTCCAGTCCGACTACTATGCCCTGGCCGGGATCTTCAAGAGCACCCGGACCATGGAGACCTTCACCAAGGTCGCCCGCTGGCACGAGAACTCGTTGGCCAACGAGGAAGAACGCGCCCTCCAGGCCGCCCACGACGCGAAGGTCGCCGCGAAGAAGCAGGAGATCGCCCAGCTCGTCGAGCGGCAGAAGCACCCGTCGGACAGCCAGGAGAACGAAGGGTCGGCCGGGGCCGCCCTGGCCGAGGAGACGAAAGCCACGCTCAAGCAGCGGCGCGAGGAGCTGGCGACGCTGGAGAAGCAAGCGCCGGAATTGCCGACGGCGATGGGGGTCACCGAGGGCACGGTCGCCGATACCCAGATCCACATCCGAGGCAGTCATCTGACCCTGGGCGCTACCGCCCCGAGAGGCGTTCCCGAGGTCTTCGCCACGCCCGACCCGCCCACTTTCAGCGCCTCGCAGAGCGGCCGACTGGAGCTGGCCCGCTGGCTCGTGGAAGACAACCACCCGTTGACGGCGCGTGTGATGGTCAACCGCCTCTGGCGCTGGCACTTCGGCCGGGGACTGGTGAGCACCCCCGACAACTTCGGCAAGCTCGGCGAAGCGCCCACCCACCCAGAGCTGCTGGACTGGCTGGCCCACCGCTTCGTCGAGAGTGGCTGGTCGATCAAGGCGATGCACCGGCTCATCCTGCTCTCGAGGACGTACCAGTTGAGCAGCGACTTCAACCCGGAGGCGTCGCGGGTGGACCCGGAGAACCGGCTTCTCTGGCGGATGAACGTCCGCCGGCTCGAAGCCGAGCCGATCCGGGATGCCCTGCTGGCCGTCAGCGGCCGGCTCGACCGTCGCCTGGGTGGCTCGCTACTCACGGTCAAGAACCGGGCCTATTTCTTCGACCACACCTCGAAGGACGCGACCAACTACGACAGCCCGCGCCGCTCGATTTACCTGCCGATCGTCCGCAATCACCTGTACGATATGTTTCAGCTTTTCGACGCCACCGACGCGAGCGTGCCCGACGGCGACCGGGCGACCACCACTGTCGCCCCGCAGGCTCTCTTCCTTCTGAACAGCGAACTGGCCATGCGGTCGTCCCGCAGCCTGGCGGCCCACCTGCTCGGCTGCCAGGATCTGGACGACGTCGGCCGGATTCGCCGTCTCTACGAGCGGGCCTACGGTCGCCTCCCGATGCCGGCCGAGTCGCGGCGGGCCGAGGCATTCCTCGAACGGTTCGAGCGCGACTTGCGGGATGGGGACCACGCCCCCGAAGATTCCCGCCTCGGCGCCTGGCAGGCACTTTGCCAGGCTCTCCTGGCGTCGAACGAGTTCGTCACCATCCGGTAGGAGGAGGCCCCTCGATGCATCAACGTCCCACTCGTCTGACCTCCCGACGCCAGATGCTCCGCGAGGCCGCCGTCGGCTTCGGCTCGATCGCCCTGGCCACGTTGCTGGCCGACGAGGTGAAGGCCGGCGGGCCGACCGCCGCCCCTTCGGCCGACCCGCTCGCGCCCCGGCCGCCGCACTTCCCGGCGCGGGCAAAGCGAGTCATCTTCCTCTTCATGAAGGGCGGGCCGTCGCACATCGACACCTTCGACGACAAGCCAAGACTCCGTCGCGACGATGGCAAGCCCCTGCCGTTCGCGAAGCCCCGCGTCCAGTTCGCCGAGACGGGCAAACTGCTGGCCTCACCTTGGAAGTTCCGGCGATACGGCGAGAGCGGGATCGCGGTCAGTGAGCTGTTCCCGGAGGTGGCCCGCTGCGTGGACGACCTCTGCCTCCTCCACTCGCTTTACGGCTCCAACGCCGCCCACGGCGGCGCCTTGCTGAAGCTGCATACCGGCAGCGACAACTTCGTCCGGCCCAGCATGGGCTCGTGGATCACCTACGGCCTGGGCACCGAGAACCAGGACCTGCCCGGCTTCCTCACCATCTGCCCGACCCTCGCCCACGGCGGCGTGCTCAACTGGGGCTCGGCCTTCCTCCCCGCCGCGTACCAGGGGACGCCCCTGGGCAACGCCAGCATCCCTGCCGATCAGGCCCGGGTGGGTCACATCAGTAACCCCCATTTCTCGCGCGACGTCCAGCGGACCCAGCTTGACCTGATCGCGGAGCTGAACCGGGACCACCTGGAGCAGACCGGCCCGGACCCAATGCTTGAGGGCCGTCTCGAATCGTTCGAACTGGCCTTCCGCATGCAGACCGCGATGCCCGAGATCGAGGATCTCACGGGTGAGTCAGCTACCACGCGACGGCTCTACGGGCTGGACGACCCCGTCACCGCCAACTTCGGTCGCCAGTGCCTGCTCGCCCGACGGTTCGCCGAGCGGGGCGTGCGGTTCGTCCAGGTCACGCACAGCAATGCGGACGTGCAGTGGGACCAGCACAGCAAGCTCAAGGAGGGTCACGAACAGAACGCCCGCGAGGTGGATCGGCCGATCGCGGCCTTGTTGACCGACCTCAAGGCGCGCGGGCTGCTCGACGACACCCTCGTGCTGTGGGGCGGCGAGTTCGGCCGCACGCCGACGGCCCAGGGCAAGGACGGCCGCGACCACAACCCCGAGGGCTTCACCATGTGGCTCGCCGGTGGCGGCGTCAAACCGGGCTTCCGCTACGGCGCCACGGACGAGTACGGTTACTACGCCGTGGAGGACCGCATGCACATCCACGACCTGCATGCCACACTCCTCCACCTCCTCGGGCTCGACCACGAGCGGCTGACCTACCGCTACGCCGGCCGCAACTTCCGCCTGACCGACGTCGCCGGCCAGGTCGCTCACGAGATCCTTGCGTGACCGCTCGACCCCGCACGAGCAGGATACCCCCCCCGCTTGATGGGATCGGTCGATCCGGGTCATCTTTTTTATGTTTAACAGAACGCGGCCGGCAAAGCGGAGGAGACTCGACGGACGATGCGGACAACCTGTCTCCTGTTGATGGCCGCCGGCCTCGTGGCGCTGCTCAGCCCGCCGATGGCCGCCGAAGATCGGACCCGAGCGCCGGAGGCCGGGGCCCTCGAACACGGCTTCCGCGAGACCGTCCGGCCGTTCCTCGAATCGTATTGCCTGGGCTGCCACTCCGGCGACAAGCCCCGCGGCGACATGAACCTGGGCGACTTCACGACGGTGCAGGCCGTGGCCGCGGACCTCGCCCGCTGGGAGCTGGTCCTCGAACAGCTCGAAGCGGAGACCATGCCACCGTCAAAGGCGAAGCGGCACCCGACCGTTGCATCCCGCGTACAGATCATCGCCTGGATCGAGGCGGTCCGACGGTTCGAGGCCAATCGGAATGCGGGTGATCCCGGTCCGGTCCACGCTCGGAGGTTGAGCCACGCCGAGTACGACCACACCATCCGCGACCTGACCGGCGTCGATCTCCGACCGACCCGCGAGTTCCCGGTCGATCCGGCCAATGAGGCCGGCTTCGACAACTCGGCCGAATCGCTCGCGATGTCGCCCGCGCTGGTCGAGAAGTATCTCGACGCCGCGCGCAAGGTCGCCGACCAGCTCGTCCTGACGCCTGACGGGCTCGCCTTTGCGCCGCATCCGATGATCGCGGACACCGACCGCGACAGGTATTGCGTCAATCGTATCATCGCCTTTTACAACCGTCAGCACACCGAGTACACCGACTACTTCCTGGCCGCCTGGCGATTCCGTCACTGCGAGGCCCGGGGCCGACCGGATGCCACGCTGGAGGCGATCGCCGACGAGTCGGGCCTCAGTCGCAAGTATCTGGCAACAATCTGGGCGATCCTCAACGAACGGTCCGGGGAAGTCGGCCCGATCGCTGCGCTCCAGGCACTCTGGCAAGAGCTGCCGGTTCCCGACGGCCCGCGCGAAGAGGCGGCGCGGGCCGGTTGCGAGCGAATGCGCGACTTCGTCGTGGACCTGCGCAAGCAACTCGTCCCGGAGGTCAAGAACCTGACCGCCCGGGGGTTCAGCAACGGGACACAGCCCTTCGTCCTCTGGAAGAACCGGCAGTTCGTCGCGAACCGGATGCGCTACGCGGGCGGTGCCTCGAAGATCCGGACCAACACGCTGACGCCAGGTAGCCCGGCCGCCGAGGCGCTCGCGATCCCCGACAACGCCGACAAGCTTCGCCGCTTCGAAGAGACCTTTGAGCCCTTCTGCCGGATCTTCCCCGACGCCTTCTTCGTCTCCGAACGGGCGCGTGTCTATCTCGACAACATGGACCGCGATAACACCGGGCGCCTGCTCAGTGCCGGCTTCCACAGCATGACGGGCTACTTCCGCGACGATGGCCCGCTCTACGAGTTAATGCTGGACGAGTCGGGACAGCGGGAACTCGACCGCCTCTGGCGCGAGTTCCACTTCATCACCCGCGACCCGTTCCGGCAGTATTCGAGCTATCTCTGGTTCGAGCGGGCCGAGTCCGGCTTCCTGCGCGGGTCCGAATTCGACTTCGTCCGCGCCGAGGACAAGTCCGCCGCCTCCGAGGCGAACATCCGCAAGCTGGCCGAGGTCTACCTCGCGAAGGCCCGAAGGATCGGCGCCAGCGACCGCGCCATCCAGGCCATCGAAGATCAATACCGGATTATCTCCGAGCAGATCCGCCGCGTTGAGCGCGATTGGAGCGAGGCAGAGCCGCGCCATGTCGCGGCCTTGCAGGCGTTCGCGGAGCGGGCCTTTCGCCGGCCACTCTCAGAGGAAGAACGCGATGGTATCGCCGCGTTCTACCGCTTGTTGCGGGATGAGGACGGCCTCGGACACGAAGACGCCGTCCGTGACTCGGTCGCCAGCATCCTGATGTCGCCCCATTTCCTCTACCGCGTCGATCTGCCAGGCGAGGGAACGGGGATTCAGCCCCTCTCGGATTACGACCTGGCCAGCCGACTGAGCTATTTCCTCTGGGCGAGCATGCCCGACCAGGAGTTGCTCGACCACGCCGCCTCGGGCGACCTGCACGAGCCCGAGGTCCTCGTGTCGCAGACCCGTCGGATGCTCCGCGACGACCGCGTCCGCGGTCTGGCCACGGAGTTCGGCGGCCACTGGCTCGACTTCCGCCGGTTCGAGGAGCACAACAGCGTCGATCGCGGCCGTTTTCCCGCGTTCGACGACGAGCTACGGCGGTCGATGTTCGAGGAGCCGATCCGGTACTTCATTGACCTCGTCCAGAACGACCTCCCCGTCTCCGAGTTCCTCGAAGGCCGGCACACGTTCGTCAACCCGGCCCTGGCCCGCCTCTACGGCATGCCCGTGCCCGACGCCGGCCCGGACGGCTGGGTCCGCATCGATGACGCGACCCGCTACGGTCGCGGCGGGCTCCTGCCGATGGCCGTCTTCCTCACGCAGAACTCGCCGGGCCTGCGGACCAGCCCGGTCAAGCGCGGCTACTGGGTCGTTCGTCGCCTGCTCGGCGAGAACATCCCGGCGCCGCCCCCCAACGTCCCCGACCTCCCCGACGACGAGGCGAAGCTCGGCGACCAGACCCTCCGCGAGACCCTGGCCCGCCACCGTGCCGACCAGAGCTGTGCCATCTGCCACCAGCGGTTCGACGCGATCGGCCTGGCATTCGAGGGCTACGGCCCCGTCGGCGAGGCCCGCACCGTGGACCTCGGCGGCCGGGCCGTCGAGACCCGCGTGGACTTCCCCGGCGGCGGTGAGGGAGACGGGCTCGAAGGGCTCCGCGCCTACCTGGAAACGGCGCGACGGGAAGAGTTTGTGGAAAACCTCGGCCGCAAGCTGCTGGCCTACGCCCTCAGTCGGACCCTGCTCCCTTCCGACGACGCGACCCTCGCCGCCATGCGATCCCGGCTGGAGGCCGACGGCGGTCGCTTCGGGACCCTCGTTGAGACGATTGTCACCAGCCCACAGTTCCGGAACCGGCGCGTCGAGGCCTTACCCGCGGAGTGATCCCGATGAAGCACGCTTCCGATACGGTGAATGATCAAACGGGGCGCGATCCGGGCCGGTCCTCCCGGCGGATGTTCCTCCGCGGCGTGGGCGTGACGATGGCCCTGCCCTGGCTCGAATCGGTCCCCGCCTGGGGTTCCTCGACATTAACTGGTGACGGCCCCGCCCCGGCCCCGAAACGGTTCGCTGCGATGTTCATGGGCTGCGGCGTTAACCCGTCGCACTGGTGGGCGAAAGGCACCGACACCGCGATCGAGCTGGGCCCTTGCCTGGAGCCGCTGGAGCCGCTCAAGGCCAAGATCAACGTCGTCAACGGCCTGTTCAACAAGCACGCCACCGGGGTCGGCATCCACCCCGGCCAGACGGGCAACATCCTCTCGGGAGCCGCCTTGAAGAAGGGGGCCGAGCTGAAGGGGGGCGTCAGCCTCGACCAGGAGCTGGCCCGGCACCTCGGCGATCAGACCGTCCAGCCGAGCATGGTCCTCGGTTGCGAGCAGCCGATTACCGGCTATCACGAGACGAATTTTTCGATGGCGTACAGTTCGCACATCTCCTGGCAGAGCGCCACCTCGCCGGTGCCGATGGAGGTGTACCCCTCGCTCGCCTTCGACGCCCTCTTCGACAACCGCGGCAGCCGCCGCAACCAGAGCATCCTCGACCGCGTCCGCGAGGAGGCCGCCGGCCTGAGCCACCGTGTCAGCGCCGGTGATCGGGCGAAGCTCGACGAGTATCTCACCAGCGTCCGCGAGGTCGAGCGCCGGGTCGTGCCATTGCGAGCCGAGAAGCAGGCCGCCGAGTACAGGGCCGCCGGCCGTAGCCAGCCCTCCGTGACGATGCCCCGCCCCGACAACGGCCTGCCGGAAGACATCCGCGAGCACATGCGCCTGATGTGCGACCTCATCGCCCTCGGCTTCCAGACCGACAAGACCCGGATCGCCACGCTCCTGCTCTGCCGCGACATTTCCGGCCTCTTTTACCCCTTCCTCGACGTTCGCGCGGCCCACCACGGCGCCTCTCACGACGACAAATCAGACGCCTACCTGCGCGTGACCCGCTACTACGTCGGTCAGCTCGCCTACCTCGCCGCCCGACTCGACGCCATGCCCGAAGGCGCAGGCACGGTGCTCGACAACACCTGTCTGATATTCATCAATAGCCTGTTCTCCGGCACCAAGCACGACGCCAGCAAGGTCCCCCTCGTCCTGGCCGGCGGCCTGGGCGGGACGATCCCGACCGGCCGCACACTCGACTACTCCCAGCACGACGACGACGACCGCAAGCTCTGTAGCCTCTACCTCTCGATCATGGATCGCATGGGCGTCACACTCGACCACTTCGGCGACGCCGACAAGCGCCTCGCCGGGCTCTGAGAGAACCGACGCTTTGTCCGACGAGATTCGACCCGATCAGCGGCGGGTTCGCGATGACCCGATGGCGCGGTCACCATCGGCGCGGTACGATTCCCAACCATTCGAGAGGATACGACGATGAGGCCGACCACGTGTCTTCGGGGCGGTGCGGCGCCAATCTCCTGGCTCCTGGTCGAGCTGGCGGCCCTGATTTCACCAGCCCCAGCGGCGCACGCGGAGCAGTTCGTCCTGTTCGACGTCACCTTCACCTATACCAAGGAAAACGCCGACAACTCCCGGCCGAGCAAGTCGCACTATTACGTCAAAGGGGACAGGCTCAACAAGGAACGCCCGCGCGACTGGACCGCCCCGGTGGACTACCGAAACGGCTCGGTCCACATCCGCCTGGAGGTCCTCGAAAAGCCGCCGGGCAGCGCCCCGACCACCTGGACCATCTGCTACATCCCGAACAAGGGTCAGGGCAACGGCTACGGCTGCACCGGCACGGGGATCTATCGCGAGCCGGGGATCTACGAGCGGGACGTCTCCATGCGAGAGTTCTGGGAGAACGAGTCGATCATCTGGACCGAAGGGATCAAGCAGATGGACCTGGTCATCAAGGATGACAGCGGCGGCCAGGGCCACGCCCACAAGCGCCAGGACCCGGAGCACTTTTTCCCGACCAGGGTGCGCATCACCGTCGTCCAGGTCTCGGCCGGCTCGAAATATGACCCGAGCCTCGTTCCCAACCTCCCGCGCAGAGACGACGCGAAAACGGCCCAGGGGGATGCACAGAACACCCTGGATGCCGGATGTTGCGACGGGACGCTCACCCCGGATCTCTCGGAAACGACCGATCGGTCACTCCGATAAACCGCGGGATGAGAGGTCCCCATCATCAATTCCGGCCGGTCGTATCCGCCTCGGTCGAGTTAACCGCCCGCGATGGCCCCCACCACGAGAAACGGCTCTTCGCCCCGGACCACCGCGACGGGCAAGGGAGCATCGGGCGGCTCCAAAGACAGGTCCAGCTCGCAAGCGAAGAACCGCAGGAACGGGCGGCGATGCTGCGTGACGTGCTCGCGGATCGTCCCGCAAAGCACTGGATAGCGGGCTTCGAGCGCGTCGAGGACCGAGCGTTGTGTGACCGGTCCCTCGACGCTCAGGACCACCTCACCGACGACCCCCGCCAGGTTTCGCAGGTGGAATGGGATGACGACCCGGATCATGGCAAGGTCTGGACCTCGACGGAGAGGACGGCCGGCAGGTCCCGGACGATCGGCCGCCAGCGATCGCCCGCGTCGGGCGACGCGTACACCTGTCCGCCCGTCGTGCCGAAATACACGCCGCAAGGGTCAAGCCGATCGACGGTCATCGCGTCGCGGAGCACGTTGACGTAGCAATTCTGCTGCGGCAGGCCTTCCGCGAGCGGTTCCCACTCGTTCCCGCCCGTCCGGCTCCGGTACACCCGCAGCTTCCCCTCCAGCGGGAAGTGCTCGGAGTCGCTCTTGATCGGGACGACGTAGATTGTCTCCGGCTCATGAGCGTGGACGTCGATCGGGAACCCGAAGTCCGTCGGCAGATTGCCACTGACCTCGTGCCACGAGTCGCCGGCATCGTCGCTGCGCATGACGTCCCAGTGCTTCTGCATGAACAGCACATGAGGACGGGATGGGTGCAGAGCGATCCGGTGGACACAATGGCCGACCTCCGCGTCCTGGTCCGGAATGTACGGCGACCTCAGGCCGCGGTTCCTCGGCAACCACGTCTGGCCGCCGTCGTCGGTCCGGAAGACTCCCGCCGCGGAGATCGCGACGAAGATTCGCCCCGGGTCGCTCGGGTCCAGGAGAATCGTGTGTACACCCATTCCGCCGGCGCCCGGCTGCCAGCGCGGCCCCGACTCGTGGCCGCGAAGGCCGGGCAACTCCTGCCAGGACCGACCGCCGTCCACCGAGCGGAACAAGGCGGCGTCCTCCACCCCCGCATAAACGGTCTCCGGGTCCACCAGCGACGGTTCCAGGTGCCAGACGCGTTTGAATTCCCAGGGGTGCTGAGTGCCGTCGTACCACTGGTGGGTTGTGAGAGGTTTGCCGGTTTCTGGAGACGTGTGATACGCGAACTTGTTGCTCTGACCGACAGGCATGCCGTCCGGAGTGGTCGTCGGCCCGCCGCCGGGTACCTCCCAGGTCTGGCCTCCGTCGTCCGAACGCTGGATGATCTGCCCGAACCAGCCGCTGGACTGCGAGGCGTAGATCCGATTCGGATCGACGGGCGAGCCCTTGACGTGGTAGATCTCCCAGCCCGTGAGATGCGGGCCGCTGACATCCCAACGTTCCCGTTTGCCGTCCGAGGTCAGGACGAACGCGCCCTTGCGTGTGCCGACCAACACTCGTACCCCACTCATCACCACCTCCTCCTCAGGCCATGGTTTGCAGGTACTCGGACAGTCGATCGAAGCTCAAGGCGACACCTTGCTTCATCCCCGTCCCGAGCGCCGCGTCGCGGGCTTCCATCGACGGGTAGAGGATCGTCTGTGTGACCGTCGTCTGGCCCTCCTCCTCTTGGAAGGCCAGCGTATTGATCGTCTCGGGCCAGTCGCCGCCCCAGGACTCGGTGGACACGAGCCGCTCGGGCATCGCGATCTCCCGGTAAGAGCCTCGCATCGCCATCTCGGACCCGTTCTCGTGGCACCAGCCGAAGTGCCACGCCCCGCCCGGTCGCAGGTCCACCTCGCAGACGGGCATGGTCCACCCCCCCGGTCCGAGCATCCAGCGCCGCAGGTGCTCGGGGCTGGTCCAGGCGACCCAGACCCGTTGTCGCGGCGCGTTGAAGACCCGAGATATGACGATGTCCAGATCCGACGGGGTTGTGAACCTCGTCGCTCCAATCTGACTCGCCGTGGTCACCATTGCGTTTCCTTACTTCTTGAAATTTATAATTTCAGAATTTATCAAATATTTTGGATATCGGCCGCTCCGGATGTCGCACGCAATATCTTAAATTCATTGGAATCGAGAGCCCGCTCGAGTGATGCAGGAGCACACCCCGTGGCGCCATCCATGGAATCAAACGACCCACGCGGCCCCTTTCCCGATGCTGGTCGTATGAATAGCCGAACGCACCGGAAAAGTCATCATCAGAATGCCGTCAGAACAGGGACGTACCCGGTTTAGAGCGGTTCCCGCATGCGTGGAGAGCCAGCCAGCCGGGGGCGGCTGGCCCACAAATCTTGGGGCACAGCCGCCCCCGGCTGTGATCCTCGACAACCGATCGAAATCCGCTCTAGAGGTCATCCATTTCTCCAAGCTTGCTTGCCACGTTCGCATGCGAGAGGGCCCCGGTGCCTCGACGTGTCCCAATGGCCCCAGGGATCGAATCTCACGGACGACTCTCGAGACAAGACGTGGCGAATCACTCTCGTGGCCCGGTTCTCCGATGGTTCGCCGTCCCACCGCGGAGCATCACGCCCATCGGCTCCCGGATCTTCACAGTTCTCCGGTCGGCTGTACCTGACCCATTCTGACCTTCGCCCGGGGATTCGCCAGGCACGTTGGATTGAAACAATGTCTCGAAGAGTGCTGCAAATCGGCGGAGGTCCGACGAATTCCCTCAGGGGCAGACGCTCAACGCGATCCTGGAGAGTCGTGGCCCGATCCAGATCGGTCTGATTCTTCGGTTGAAGCCGATCGCGTTACTCGGGTAACGATCGTGAAGTGGTGAGAAAAGAAGTGCCAAGCTGGACCTCTCCTCCGGCCGGTCCTGCCAGCCGTGTCGCCTAAACAGTTAGGGACCCAGAAGACGAGAGGCCACCCCTGGGGTGGCCACCTCGACGCCGACAAGATAGAGGGGATCTCGATGACAAAGGTTTCGTGGCCAGTCCGCGTCGCATTTATCCCGAAGGATCGGAGCGTCCCGAAGGCACGCGCGGTCAAATTCGGCGCTGAGTTGCGCGACACTTGCACGATCCTTTTCAGCACGATGCTCCGGCTGGCGGCGTGCCTCTTGCTGGTGCTGGCCGCGGGCCTTGCGTTGAAGTACGGACGCACGGTGGCCCTGGGGATGGGCCAGTCGGGCACGCTGGCTCAGCACCTTTCCGTATGCGATCAGTGCCGAGGGCCAGCCGGCCACCTGAGTTGCGTGGAGTTGCGGCGGCTCGCAAACCAGAGTGCCCTGGGGGCCCTCAAATTCATCGAGATTCTGGGGGAAGCGCGTCGCGGTCCGGTCGAGTCTCTCACTGGAGTCGCCAACCATACCGAGCCGAGCCCCGGTTCGGGCGCAGGGCCGCTTCCTGCCGCTCGGTACGACCGTGCCACCGCTCTCCCCGGTCGCCTGGTCCACCTCCCAGACCGGCGTGAACCCCGGCAGGCACAACATCTTCAGCTTTCTCACCTCCGACCGGCTTTGATGCTAAATTCCGGAAATTAAGCGGGTTTCTGGCGGGCTTGGAACGATCAGACCGGCCCCGATCCTACGGTGACCGAGAACAAAAGGCTTGCGCGCTGAAAGGACCTCGGTATTCGCTCAATAGAACGAATTCTGTATTAAGAATATTTAATAATCTAAACCTTGGCGTCAAAGCCTTGGCGGCCAGAAACCGGGAAAAATCGCCGGGTTCGTGCATCTGGATGCCCTGCGCAAGGAGCCCGAACCGATCGAGATTCCGTTCCTCGTTCACCGCGACCACGAGGCAAACGCCGCGGTCATCGAGATTCAAGGGCGCAAGCTCCTGTTGAAAGCCGGTCGGTGGAGCCGTTGGACGCCGCTCGACTTCCCGATGTCCTCGCCGTCGTTCGTGCCGCGCCAGGGCGTCCGCGGGATCGGCCGGTTCGACCTCCAGAGCGTCGCCCCGACGTTCCGGCTGTCCGTCTCGCCGATCCACATCGAGGATGATCGGGGGCGACTTCCGCCTGATGGTCCTGGCCCTGCCTGGTGCCTGTGCTCGTGATGGCCCTCCCCGTCACCCTCCTTCTGGGCCAGTTCGCTCTCTGCTATCAGGCGCGGTCGCTCCGAGGGGATGGATGATCCGGCGCGGGTCTCCTGGACTAGCGGAACCGACTCGTGGTTGCTCTACTGGTTCGCCGTCTCGATGGTCGCCGCGCTGGTCTTTCGTCGAGCCCTCACCGTCAAGGTTTGATCGGGGAGCTGTCGCCCATGAATTCCGAGATCATCGTCGTGTCCGGCCTGCCTCGCTCGGGTACGTCGCTGATGATGCAGATGCTCGACCGCGGTGGCATCCCGGTCGTCACGGACGTAATCCGGGAGGCCGACGTCGATAACCCTCGTGGCTATTACGAGTTCGAGCAAGTCAAGAAGATCAAGGAGGACGCTTCCTGGGTCCCCTCGGTGCGCGGCAAGGCCGTGAAGATGGTCTCCCAGCTCCTCTACGATCTCCCCGCCTCCGAGCGATACCGCGTCATCTTCATGGAACGCGACCTGGATGAGGTCTTGCTTTCGCAGGAGAAGATGCTGGCCCGCTTGAACCGGTCCGCCGCTCCTCGCGACGAGATCAAGAGCGCGTTCACCAAACACCTCGACCGGCTCCGCTCCTGGCTCCAGGACCAGCCCCACATCGCCGTCCTGAACGTCCGCTACAACGACCTCGTTGCCCACCCCGAGCAACTCGCGACCCAGGTGAGCAACTTCCTTGGCGGCCAGGCCGATGTCCAGGCGATGGCAGAAGCCGTCGATCCGTCGCTCTATCGAAACCGAATGACGACCCCCGAGGGACGTCCCGACAACCCGGCTTGACACCCATCCACACATTTGTGCCGCCTCGCTCGCATCCGAAAATGGGTCGCCGGATGACGCGCGCACTCCGTTTGTGTGCTATAATTATCCCCGGCTCCCTGCAAATCCGGTGGACACCCGACCAACCGATCCTGGCAAAGCGTCACGACGCCGCGACGCGCCCGAGCGCCGAACGAACTTCACAATAGGTAAGATGCCTCACCGAAATATCTGAGGGACAGGAGTTAACGACCGAGCGTCCTGCGCCGCTGGAAGTGTCCTCCCGGCGTCCTCACGCCATGACGAAGGCGTCCCGGGTGCGTCGCCGTCGCGTCGTCTGAGTGTTCCGAGGACGTCGGGAGCCTCGGTGAACGGTCCAGTTCGGTTGCCGGGTGGCGGGTGGTCGAGGCGCCGGATCGGGGTTGCGGCGGCCGAGATGACGGGACGGTGAAGTCCCGGGCCGGTCCGCCGGTCGTTGCAGCCCGCCGCCGTGCGAAGGCAACCGGCCCCGGACTCTCTCGGAAGTGGATGGGTCTATTCTTCAACGAGTCTCGACTAGAATGATGGTCATTTCCTGGGCTTGAAGAACCGAGCGGCTGGCTCGCTGCGCGACACCTCTCCGTGGAAATGCCAGAAGGCCAGGGACCGGAGCCGCCTGGCACGTCCCGTGCCTGGGAACAGTTTGTCGAGCGTGGGTGGAAATCCAGTCGGGCGGACCACGGCATGTACCACAGCGACGACGACGACGCGCCGGAGCGTGATCCCCTCGCCTGTCTCGCCGGGGGTGGCGAGATGGGGGAGCGCACCCGTGCCTTTGACTGGAGCCAGACGCCGCTCGGCCCGATCGCGGACTGGCCGCAATGCCTCAAGACGGTCGTGCGGGTCATGCTCGACTCCCGCTATGCCATGTGGCTCGGCTGGGGGCCCGACCTCACCTTCTTCTACAACGACGCCTATGCCCAGATGACTCTCGGCCCCAAACACCCCTGGCGCTCGGCCGGCCGGCCCGCGAGGTCTGGTCGGAAATCTGGGAGGACATCGGCCCGAGGGCCGAGTCGGTTGTCAGCACCGGGCAGGCGACATGGGACGAGGGCCTGCTGCTCTTCCTGGAGCGGCAAGGCTTCCCCGAGGAGACCTACCACACCTTCTCGTACAGCCCCGTGCCGGGCGACCAGGGGCAGGTCGGTGGCATGCTCTGCGTGGTCACGGAAGACACCGAGCGGACCATCAGCGAGCGCCGGCTGAGGACGCTCCGCGAGCTGGCCGCCCGGACGACCGACGAGGCGAGGTCGGCCGAGGATGCCTGCCAGACCGCCGCCCAGATCCTGGCCGGCAACCCCCTCGACCTGCCGTTCACCCTCCTGTACCTGCTGGATGCGGACGGGAGGCGAGCCCGGCTCGCCGGGCTGTCCGGGGTCGGACGCCACCGGCCGATCAGCCCCGCCGTGATCAACCTGGAGGAGCGAGATGCCCCCTGGCCGTTTCGCCAGGTCATCGAGATGGGCGAGAGCGTCGAGGTCCAGGATCTGCCGCGTCGCTTCGGGCCGCTACCGGGCGGGGCATGGCCCGAATCCTCGCAGCGGGCGGTCGTGCTCCCGATGGCGAAGCGGGGCCAGGCCCGGCTCGCCGGCTTCGTCGTGGCGGCCGTGAGTCCCCGCCGACCGTTCGACGATGCCTACCGCGGGTTCCTCGACCTCCTGGCTGGTCAGGTCACGACCGCCGTCGCCAACGCCCGCGCCTACGAGGAGGAGCGGCGCCGGGCCGAGGAACTGGCCGAGCTGGACCGGGCCAAGACCGCCTTCTTCACCAACGTCAGCCACGAGTTCCGCACCCCCCTGACATTGATGCTCGGGCCGATCGAGGACATCCTCGCCAAGCCCGCAGGCGAGGTGCTGGACGACAATCGGGGACTCCTCGAGGTCGTCAACCGCAACGGGCGGCGGCTCCTTCGGCTGGTCAACACGCTCCTGGACTTCTCCCGGATCGAGGCGGGTCGGGTTCAGGCGAGCTACGAGCCGACGGACCTCGCCGCCTTCTCCGCCGATCTGGCCAGCGTCTTCCGCTCGGCTTGCGAACGGGCCGGCCTGCGGCTGCTGGTCGACTGCCCGCCGCTGACCGAACCGGTTTTCGTGGACCGGGAGATGTGGGAGAAGGTTGTCCTGAACCTCCTCTCCAACGCCTTCAAGTTCACCCTCGAAGGGGAGATCGCCGTCCTGCTTCGGCAGGTCGGTCAGACCGCCGAGCTGGAAGTTCGGGACACCGGCACGGGTATCCCGGCCGAGGAGATGCCCCGTCTCTTCGAGCGGTTTCACCGGGTCGAGAACGCACGGCGGCCGAACCCACGAGGGCAGCGGGATCGGGCTGGCCCTGGTGCAGGAGCTGGTCAAGTTGCACGGCGGCTCGGTCACGGCCGAGAGTGTCCTCGGGCAAGGCACGACCTTCCGTGTCTCGATCCCGCTGGGGGCGGCCCATCTGTCGGCCGACCGGATCGGAGCGGGTCGCAACCTGGCCTCCACGGCGACAGGGGCCGGTTCCTACGTCGAGGAGGCGTTGCGCTGGCTTCCGGACGAGGGGCAAGATTGGCGTGCCGGCCGCCCCGATCTGCCGATCGACCACGAGATGCTGCCGACCTCCTACCTCCCACCCGATCAGGCCGAGGGAGACGACCGGCTCCGCGTCCTGGTGGCCGACGATAACGCCGACATGCGGCAGTACATCGCCCGTCTCCTCGCCGAGCACTACCGGATCGAGACCGTGGCCGACGGCGAGGCGGCCCTGGCGTTGGCACAGCAGCAGGCTCCGGACCTGATCCTCACCGACGTGATGATGCCCCGGCTCGACGGGTTCGGGCTCCTTCGGGCACTCCGGGCCAATCCCCATACCGCCGGGGTACCGGTCATCATGCTCTCGGCTCGCGCCGGGCAGGAGAGCCGGGTCGAGGGCATGCAGGCCGGGGCCGACGACTACCTCGTCAAGCCGTTCGGCGCGGGAGTTGCTGGCCCGTGTCTCGTCCCACCTGAAAATGGCCCGGATGCGTCGCGAGGCCGGCGAGTCGTTGCGGCAGAGCGAAGAACGGCTGCGCCTGGCGTTGACCGCCGCCCGCATGGTGGCCTGGCAACTCGACCCGACGACCGGCCGGGAGATCACGTCGGAGAACGCCGCCGAAGTGTTCGGCCTGCCGGCGGGCACGACCCTGGAGCGTGGCGAGCAACGCTCCGCCCTGATCCACCCCAACGACATGGAACGCCATCGGACGGTCGTGACGAAGGCGATCACAGCGTGCGGCAGTTACCTGAGCGAGTACCGAGTCATCCGGCCGGACGACGGGGCGGTCCTCTGGATGGAGGAGCGGGGCCACGCCGTCAGCAACGGGATGGGCGGGGTCGGTCGGCTGGTCGGTGTCGTCATGGACATCACAGAGCGGAGGCATGCCGAGGAGCAGGTCCGGCGTGCCGAGCAGCAGAGTCGAGAGATCCTGGAGAGCATCAGCGACGCCTTCTTCGCCCTCGACCGGGACTGGCGATTCACTTACGTCAACCGCCAGGCCGAGCAGGTTCTGGAACGCCGGTCGGGCGAGTTGCTGGATCAGGTCATCTGGGACGAGTACCCCGGCCTGGTGGGATCGGAGTTTGAGCCGGTCTATCGCCAGGCCATGAGCGAGCGCGTCGCCTTGACCATCACGGCCTTCTACCCGGATCACGGCCGCTGGTACGAGGTCCATTCCTATCCGGCCGTCAACGGAATCTCCGTCTATTTCCGCGACGTGACCGAACGGAAGCGGGCCGAGGAGGCTCTCCGCGAGGCCGAACGACGATGGCGGAACCTGGCCGAGGCGCTGCCAAACCTCGTCTGGACCGACCTGCCGGACGGCCAGTGCGACTACCTGAGCGCACAGTGGGAAACGTACACCGGCATCCCGGAAGAGGAACTGCTCGGCCTGACCTGGCTGGAGCGTGTCATCCACCCCGATGACCGGGAGCGAACGCTGGCCTGCTGGACGAAGGCGGTGGCCGATGAAGGCATGTACGACCTGGAGTACCGCATCCGCCGCCACGACGGAATTTACCGCTGGTTCAAGACGCGGGGCGTGCCGATCCGCGACGCGCTGGGCCGGATCGTGAAGTGGTTCGGCACCTGCACCGACATCGAGGACCAGAAGCAAGCCCAGGCCGCGCTCCGGGAGAACCAGGAGCGGCTGCGCATCGCCCTCGCCGCCTCCGACACCGGCACGTTCCGGTGGAACCCGCAGACGGGGGAGTTCTTCGGTTTCGATGACAACCTCAAGCGTCTCTTCGGCTTCGCCCCCGAGGACCAGGTCCGGCTCACCGAGAACTTCGTCGACCGCGTGCATCCCGACGACCGCACGAGGCTGGCCGCCGCCGTGGACCGCAGTCGACGCGGTGCCGACTTCGAGATGGAGTATCGGGTCATCCTGCCGGACGGCAGCGTCCGCTGGCTTTACGACCGGGCCAAGATGGTACGCGACGATGCGGGTCGGCCCGCCTACCTCGTCGGGGCTTGCACCGACATCACAAAACGCAAGCAGGTCGAGGAGGCGCTGAAGGACGCCGATCGCCGCAAGGACGAGTTCCTCGCCACACTCGCCCATGAACTCCGGAACCCGCTGGCGCCGATCCGCAACGCCTTGCACCTCATGCGGCGAACGGAGGGCGACGGGCCGATGGAATCCGATCGGGCGATGGCCGAACGGCATGTCGTCCACCTGGCCCGCCTGATCGACGACTTGATGGACGTGGCCCGCATCTCGCGGGGTAAGCTCGTCCTGCACAAACAGGTCTTGGACCTGCACACGGTCGTGAGGCAGGCCGTGGAGACGGCGCGCACCCAGATCGACGACCGACGCCACCACCTGAGCGTCACCTTGCCCGAGGAGTCCATCCGCCTGGAGGCGGACCCGACGAGGCTGGAGCAGATCCTCTGGAACCTCTTGAACAACGCTGCCAAGTACACCGAGCCGGGCGGGCAGATCACCCTCTCCGCGGTGCGGGATCGGGGCGAGGTCGTCGTCCGGGTGCGGGACACGGGCATCGGGATCGAACCGGAGATGCTGCCCCGGCTCTTCCAGATGTTCGTGCAGGTCGGCGAGCACCGCAAGCATGCCCAGGGGGGGCTGGGAATCGGGCTGAACCTGGTACGAAGGCTGGTCAAGATGCACGGCGGCTCGATCGAAGTCCACAGCATGGGCTCGGGGACCGGCAGTGAGTTCGTCGTGCGGCTGCCGGCGATACCGGCCGGCTCGGGCGAGCCGGACCGGCCGGTACGGGATCGGCGTCGGGCGACCGAACCGGCCTTGCCTCGCCGCCGTATCCTGGTGGTGGACGACAACGTCGATGCGGCGAACAGCCTGGCGAAGTTGCTGTCCCGGATCTACGGTCAGGAGGTCCGTGTCGCCCACGACGGCCCCTCGGCCCTGGGGCTCGTCGAGGGCTTCCAGCCTGAAATCGTCCTGCTCGACATCGGCCTGCCCGGCATGGATGGGCACGAGGTCGCAAGACGGCTCCGGGCTCGGCCCGACTTCGAGAGGACCCTGCTCGTGGCCCTGACTGGCTGGGGCCAGGAGACCGACCGCCAGAAGTCCCGGGAGGCGGGTTTCGACCGCCACCTGGTCAAGCCGGTCGATCCCGTCACCCTTCTGGATTTGCTCGCCGGGCAGGCAGAAGCGCGGACGTGACGGAGGCGGAGCTGGCTCCCGGCATCGTCCTAACAAGCGTTCATTTCAGCAGATGCCAGCCTGAAGCGTCGGCGGCCAGTCCGGTGTGACCCTTGTAGCGATCGTAAACCTCGTGCATCTCCTCGATGGTGTCGAAGTAGCCCACGATGTGGGCCGCGCTGAAGGACTCGACCAGCCTTCACGGGTCGGCCGTGGACCTCCTCGATCATCACGATGATCCCGCCGGGACGCTGGCTGCACCAAGCCTCGTACACGACCGACGGGTCGAGCGTCAGGCCGGCCAGCCAGGGGCCGTCTTTGCCCGTCTCCTTGTCCCTCAGATGGTACGCCCGGATGAAATGCTCGGGCGTTCGGTGCGTGTCGCGTCGATAGCCGAACTTCAGGTCGGGTGGGAACGGAGTGAAGAACTCGCTGGACGGGAATCCGCACGCCGTGGGGACCGCTCAGGTAGCTGAGGTAAATCTCGCTGAACGTGTCGCCCTTCTCATGGCGGATGCAGCCCGGCGTGTCGTTGCGGAGGAACATCTCGGGCGAGTCGTTCACGCTGTCGATCCGATCCATCAGGACGAAATACCGCTCACCCTTGGGAAAGACGATCAGTTGCGTCCATTGCGAGCCGGGTTTGTGGCCGGGAGCGGCATACTCGAACCGGTAGGTCGTCTTCACCGCGACGAAGTCGTCGCCCCGGATGACCTCGGGCTGGACGGGCTTCATCCGGTGGCAGAGTTGCGGCCCCTCGACCATCCGCTTGCGATGGCTGCTGCCGTGGGCCATCAAGGCGTACTCACGACGCGCCGGGTCGGTCTCGTTGGTGTACCAGGTATAGCGGCCGACGCCGTGGCCGTCCGGGGCGAAGACCTGGTCCGACCAGGCTTCATCGCTGCCCGCTTCCATGAGCCAGTCGACGACCATCAGCCCATCGCCCACCTCGCGGAAGCCGGTGGTCTTGTCGAGGAACGAGCCTTTCTCGATGCCGGTCATCCAGTGCTTCGGGTCCTTCTTGGGGATGACGGCTTCGAGCTTGTCGGTCTCGATCTTGATGGCGCGGTCGTCCTCGACCACGCGGACCCAGCCGGCATCCTCGACCTTCTGAGCCAGGACCGATCCGGCACACGCCAGCACGGCGAGCCAACTCAGCGTCAACCCAGCGACAACGCTTCTGAAGAGTTTCATGCGGCCTCCTCCAAGGAGCAACGTCCGGCACGAACAAGCGAGAACCAACCCGCCGCGGTCCCGGTCTGTTGTCGATCTGTGACCGCAGGGCCGGCACTCGACGGGTCGGACGTGAGCCCGACGAATGGCTCCCAGTTCACCGCAACGGAGCTCGCATCGCAAGCGATCGGAGCCGCTCCGATCCGCAACGCCCCCCGAACCTCCCCTTCACGGACGCAGCAACGCGCCCCATTCGGCCGCTTTCTTTGACCGCAAGCAGAGCCTCAGGACGCTCCCGGGACGCTCTCGAGACGCTCCGGCGATGCTCCTGGGACGAACAAGGGACGCTCGGAATCACGCCGGAGTCCAAGCCCCAAGTCTTTGGCTCACAAACAATTCGCGTAGCTTCCTTGCCTATTTTGAAGTTCGTTCGGCGCTCGACCACGTCGCGGCGCCCCCGCGTCGCGGCCGGCAACGGCCGTTTCGAAAGGGGCCGGGACGCCAGGAGGCTAACGTTAATTATAGCACACACCGTGTCCGGATGGTGTGGATGTCGGTCTGCAGATTCTGGTTCCTGGGCGTGCCTTGGCATGGTCCGTTTGTCACGTGCGCGGACGATCATCGAATCGAGGGTGCCCGTCATAGAAGACCCGAGGGAAGCGACCCTCGAAGATCCTGGGCCTCGCAAGGTGCTCGGCGAGCCCGGGGTTTCTTTCCCGATCGGAGTGACCTCGTTGACCCTTCCGCTCACACCGCGTGCGACGCGAGCCGGCGTCAGACCGGCCCCTTTGATGACGCCAACGGTGTCACTCCTGTGCCAATCCGCCGAGGTCCGGGCCTCGCTCAACGCGGGGGACCACCCGGACCGCGCCGGAAGCCGCCGGGACGGCCAGGCCGCGGTCGAAACTCGCGCAGTATCGTCCTCTGCTCGTCGTTGAGGATCCTGGCCAGCCGGTCGTCCACGTCCTTCTGGAGTTCATCGAGTCGCCTGGTCTGCTCGTCGGTGAGGTTCAGGTCGCGACGGAGCATCGGCGGCAGGACCTCGCCCGGTCGGAGCGGGGCCATCATCGGACCGCCTGGCCCGAAGCCGGGCGGGCCGAAGCCGGGGGGTGGGCCGAAGCCGGGCGGGGCGTTGCGGTCGTCGGCCTGTTCCCGGGTCGCAAGGGCCGTCAGCTCCGCCTTCGTGACGACCCCATCCTTGTCGGCGTCGGCTCGATCGAAGAGGCGGTGCAGCCGGGTGTCGGTCAGCTCGGCCCGGGAGAGCTGGCCGTCCAGATCCTTGTCGAAGGCCAGCATCCGGGCCGCGAAGTCGTCGGCCGACTCCGGGGGCCGCTGGCCGAAGCCGCCCGGTGGCTGCGCCGTCGCGACCGAGGCGGCGGCCAGGAATGCGGAGATCAGGACAATCTCGGTTCGGATTCGCATAGCTTTCCTCGATGGGTCACGGGGTTTCGGGCGATCAACGGACCGGTGGACGCGGCCGGTCGGCGGGGGTGCGGCCGAGGACGAGCTCGTGATTCGCCGACCATTCCCCGAGCTTTGAGTTCGGGACCTTCTTCCAGTCGGCCATCGTCAGCTCACGCTCGATCAGGCCGCCCGAGGAACGGAAGACGCCATCGACGGCGTTGCCCGGGTGGCCCGCGATGAAGATCTGGGTGGTGAGCAACTCGCGGTCGCCCTTCTTTATTTTGACGTGGATGTGGGGTGCGGGACGTCCCGGGTAGGGGACAGGCTTGATGGTACGGAAGCGGTATTCGCCGGTTGAGCCGGTGGTGAACCGGCCAAATCCCTGGAAGTTCGTATCGGTCGCGTTGCGGGTGGTGCTGAGGTCGGCCGTGTGGTGATACACCTCGTGGGCGTCGCACTGCCAGATCTCGATGGTCGCGTCGCGGACCGGGCCGCCGGACGCGTCGAGGATGCGACCGGTCAGGTGCGTGATCTCGCCCACCGCCGGGGTCAGGCTGTCACCGAGTACGATCAGGTCGTTGTCCGTGTCGAGCGGGAGCTTGTCCGGGTAGAACGGCCCCTCGGTCATCGGCGGGGTGTGGAGCAGCTCCTCGGCGAAGGCACCGGCGTGGAGAAGAAGGTGGAAAGCCCGGCAAGGCCGGCGGCGCCGGTCGTCAGGCGGCCAAGGAAACGGCGACGGCTCGGCTGGGAAGGCTCGGAGCGGATCATCGGCGATGGCCTCCGGTTCGGGATTGGACCGCCCGCGCCCGGCCAGGCTTCGGGTTGGGGGGGCCGGTCTGAGCAAGTGGATGCCTGCCCTTGAGGAGAAAGGATGCCGGACAGGGGACCATCCCCGATCCGGCCGGCTCGGTCGCACGGTGGGCGTCGGGGGGCCGGGGCGAAGACCTCGGTCTTCCCGGTGGCGGAACCAACGGGCGTCGAAGAATCCGCCGCGAGCCATTCGGTCGCGTTGTCGGGAGGTTGTCCCTCGATGAAATAACGCAAGGACTGGCCGGTCGGAGACAGGTCTTTCCGAGAATCCTTGGCGGGCGGCCTCGGGACCGGCCCGACTCGACGTTCAAGGAGGCGACGGCGGTCCAGGGCGGGAGACGCTGGATCGGTCGGCCCAACGACTCAACTCCCTGGCCTGAGCCGCGTCGCCGAGTTCCCGATAATCCTCGGCCAGGTCGTTGAACCGATCGGAAATCGCGGGCCTCGGCTCGTCGGTCGCGACCGCCTGGAGGTCGGCGACGGCCGCCGCGAGTTGCGAACGCGCCTGGTCGTCCCGACCGCGTTCGGCTTCGAGGAGGGCGAGCGCCTCCCGCGTGTCCGCTCGATCCAGGCGGGCCCGTAGATTCGTGGGCAGGTGGTTGAGGAGCGTTCCCGCCAGCTCGATGGCCCGTCGATAGCGGGCCTCGGCCTCGTCGGGACGTCGCGTGCGACGCAGGACGGTGCCGAGCTTCGCCTGGACGTGGATCATCGGCTGGATTCCGTCGATCCCTTCCGGCGAAGCGGCGGCGAGGCGTTCGGCGTGGACCTCCGCGCGGCGGAGTCGGTGCTCCATCGCCGGCAGTGCCGCGGGTTCAGCCGTCCAGGGATTGGCCATGATGTAGGTCTCGACCAGCTTCGCGCGGTAGTCAACCATGCCCGGATGCTGGGCGACGAGGCCCTCAAGCATGGTGATGGCGCGGGCATAGGCTTGCTCGGCCTCCGCGCGTTGCCCCAGGCTCTCGTGGATCGCCCCGACGCGCCGATAGGCCCAGGCGGCTTCGAGCTGAAGCCTCGGGTTGGTGGCGTTTTGCCGCGCGAAGCGGTCGTAGAAGGCCAGGACATCGCGCAGCAGGGTCGGATTCTCGCGCAGACCGGGTCCTCCAGGCTGCTCGCCCGGCGGGCGTCCCCAGGGCGGCGGTGGCGGTAATCCGCTTCCCGAGCCGGGTCCGCCGGGCCGATCGCCGGGAGCCCTCTCGGTGGGCGCGGGAGGCGGCGGAGCCCCTCCCGGCGGGCCGGCCGGTCGGCGCCTGCCGGACAGGCCCTGGACGTCCTGCGTCCTCTGGCCGGGCGGCGGAAGCTGGCGCCGCGAGGACCGCCCGGGCGGTGGAGGCAGGAAGTTGGCCTCGACGCCGAGCCGGTCGAAGAGCCGCTCGAAGATGTCCAGGGAGAGCGACTCGTTCGCCTGGGCCTGCCGGAGTGCGTGTGAGGTCGTCACAAAGCCGACCCAGCCGACGACCGCGGCCAGCATCAGCGCCGCGGCGGCCGTCACCAGGAGCGCCGCGGCCAGCCGGTTGCGGTGCCCCCATCGCCAGGCTCGCTCGATCGGCGAGACGCTCCGGGCGCGGATGGGCCGGTCTTCGAGGAAGCGTCTCAGGTCGTCGGCGAGCGCCCGGCGCTCTCGTAACGGTGGCCGGGCTCCTTGGCGATCGCCTTCAAAACGATCGTCTCCAGGTCGCGGGGGATGCTCGGGTCAAGCTGTCGCGGACGGGTCGGCTGCATCTCACCGACGTGTCGCAGCAACTCGCTGGGGCTCAACACCCCGAACGGGGGACTCAACGTCAGCAGTTCGTAGAGGGTGAGTCCGAGGCCGTACACGTCGCTTCGCGGGCTAGCCTCGCCCCGGAGGCCCTCGGGGGCGAGGTAGCGAAGGGTCCCAATGACGTCTCCCGAGGCGGTCAGATCGTCCTGCCCGGCCAGCTTCGCCAGGCTGAAGTCAGTGATCCAGACGGTCTGCTGCTCGTCGATCAGCAGATTCGCGGGCTTGACGTCCCGGTGCAGGATGCCCTGCTGGTGTGCGTACTGGAGCGCCTCGGCGGCCTGCTTGCCGACTCGCGCAGCGAACCGCCAGCGTCCTTCGGCGGGCGGGGGTCCCCCGGCCTGCCACTCCTTCAGCAAGGCGTCGAGACCACGACCACGGATCAACTGCATGACGTAGAAGGGCAGGCCGTCCTGCTCACCGACGCCGAAGATCGGCACAATGTTCGTGTGGTGGAGCTGCGCGATCGCCTCCGTCTCGCGACGGAAGCGGCGAAGCCTGCGGGTGTCCAGCGAGACGCGATGGACGACTTTCAGGGCGACGTGGCGTCCGAGCGACTCCTGCACCGCCTCGTACACGATGCCCATTCCGCCCCGGCCCCGTTCGCGGACGACGCGGAACTCACCGAGTCGCTCGGGGATCGCGGGGGCGGGCTCGTCGTGCCGGTCCCGGGTCGTCGCGTGTTTCAGCCCCTCCATGACGGCCACCGTCGGGAGGAGCCGGCCGATTGCGTCGGCGTACTCGGGATGACGCGCCTCGTACTCGCGAATCGAAGGGTTCTCGCCACGACGGCAGCGCTCGGCGAATTCCTCGGCCAGCCGATCGACTGTCTCCCGGACCTCGAAGTCACCCGAGTCGGTTTCCTCGGAGCCGCCGTCAGGCTCGGGCTTCCGGGGGCCAGGGGCCGTTTCCGAGGAGGACTCGAACCGATCCACGGTCAGATCGGGATCGGGAAGTTGTGGCTCCGGGTCGCTCATCGAAGGTCCTCCTTGCGATCGGGGACGTTCTCCAGTTCCCGCCGGAGGCGATCGAGGGCGCGAATATAGCGCTTGCTGGCGGCGGCCGGCTGAATGCCCAGCGCCGCTGCGGTCTCGTGGTTGCTCAACTCCTCAAAATGCCGAAGGGCCAGCACCTCCCGGTCGAGCGGTTCGAGCTGGTCGAGAGCCTCGCGGACCCGTGCCGCGATCTCGATCCGCTGAGCGGCCCGACTCGGGGACGTGATGTCGCCCATCAGCTCGGCCATCCGTTCGGAGCTGGCTTCGAGGGAATCGTCCCGACCGTTCGCCACCTCCCGGCTCACATCCCGCCCCCGGGCCAGGAGATGCTGGCGGTGGACCTGGATCAGCCGCTGGATGGTCACGGCGCGGGCCCAGACGAAGAACGGCACCTCCGGGCGGGCCTGATAGTGCGGCAGGCGTTTGAGGACGTCGATATAGGCTTCCTGCAAGACGTCGGACGGAGCAACCCTCCCTCGCAGGCGCGCATCCAGCCGGAGTTCCACCATCCTTCGGAGCCGGTCCCGGTGCTGCGAGAAGAGTGTCGCAAGGGCTTGCGGATCGCCGTGCATGAGCCGATCGAGAAGCTCACGGGCGTGGTCGTTCTCGCTCAACATGGCGCTCCTGGCCCGACCTGTGGCGACCAAGGGTCGACCGATCCGGGAGCTGATTTCCCGTCGATCCGGGAGGGCTCATCTTCATTATAACGGGGTTGGCGCCGGTCGTGCGACATCCGCTGTTCTCGCGCAAACTCTTCGCAACGGCGGAGCTGCGCGGATCGGGCCTTCCGTTGGACGGCGCGAGTCCGTGGGACCCTGCCTCACGTGAGACCGAAGCCAGGCCCGCGACGGTTCTTCACCCGGCCGCCCCCCATTCGAGGACGGCTCCCTGGAACGGATCGGCGGGCGGGCGAAAAAGCGCGCTACTTCGCCATCGCCAGGGCGTCAGGCTCACGCCAGGAACCCGGCGGCTATTGCCGGACACCGCCCGGTTCGAGACCGGGCGAGAGTGTGCGGGAGACCGCTCCGGAGGGAACGCTGACCTGGAGGACGAGGCAGAAGTGGGCCAGGCTGCCCGCGATCACGAACAGGTGGAAGAGCTCGTGGGCGCCGAAGGTCCCGGGCCAGAACACGGGCCCTCGAAGCAGGTTCAGTACCGCTCCCACGCTGTAGAGCAGTCCGCCACCGACCAGGAGCCGCAGGGCACGCTGCGAGACGACCCGCGCGAGTTCGGTGTAGCAAGCGAGGCTCCCCCACCCCATTCCCAGGTAGATCCCGGTGGCCAGCGGTGTCGGGAGGGGCCGGCCCGACGCCAGCATCGCGATGGCCGAGGCGGCGACCAACCAGACGCTGCCCAGGGTCCCCCAGCGCCAGCGGCCCCGCAGCACACCCCAGGCGAGCGGCGTGTAGGTGCCGGCGATCAACAGGAAGATCCCGATGCGATCAAGGCGGGCCCAGGCCGCCAGCCGATCCTCGGGCAGGTCGAGACCATGGTAAAGGGTGCTGGCAGCATAGCAGAAGGCCAGACAGAAGCCGTACACCATCAGACAGAGCCGCCGGGCCCGGTCGCCGACGCTACGTCTCCAGAGTAGGAGGAGGCCCAGCAGCGCCAGCAAGAGTCCGACCGCATGGCTCCAGGTATTCACGGGCTCGCGCGGATCGAAGAAATCCATTCGGTCTCGTCAAGTGGGGTCAGCGAAGCGGAACACGCTCGACGACAAGACTCTCATGCAGGATCGGGGCCGTCCAGGGCTCACAGATCGAACCGACCGTGCCCGCCGCACGATCCAGACCCGAACGAGCCGGCTCCCGATGCTTCCCGAACCCCTGGTTTCAAGAGGACTTGTTCCCGTTCTGCCGAGAAGACGGGCGTCGGCTCCCGGACGGACCGGCAGGCGACTCCCGACCGCTCCGCCCGGGCGCGGTCAACTGGAGGTGGACTTGCACGGCCAGCGCAGCGTGACAGATGAGCAACTGGCGTTCGGAGTCCCATCGGCAGGTCACACCGGCTGGCTGGGCGGCGACCGTGGCCCCGGACGCCATCAGGTCGCGAGGGACGAAGATCTCGGTCTCGCCCTTCTCGGGGCAATGGTCCCAGCAGAAGAATAGCATCCTCGGAGCCCCGTCCGCTCCTTCCTCATAAGTGAATTGCCTCGGCAGGCCCGCGGTGTGACGCGGATAGGGGCGGGGGTGGAAGTTCGCGCGGGCAGGACCCGCGGTGCCGCCGATGTGGAAGTCCTCGCCGTTCCAGCCGTCCTTCTTCGCCGGGTGCCAGGCGGGCGTGTAGTTCCACTGCGCTCCGGATGCGAGCAGGGCGTCGAGGTGGTCATAAAGGGCGTCCATGTAGTCGTCGGCGCGATGGACATGGCCCTCAATCCCGAACTCACCGACGAACAGCGGTGCCTGCCACTCCGCGGCCTTCCGCTCCATGTTCGCGAAGGCACGGTGGATCGTGAAGGCTCCGCCGTGCCAGCGGCCGAGCACGATTGTGGAGGGCTTGTAATAGTGGGGCGCGTACACGGCGCCCTCGTAATTCGGCCGAGGCAGGCGCGAGGGCAAACCGCAATTCGTGGTCACATGGCCTTCGAAGAAGAGGATCGCCCAGGGATGCCGCGCCCGGATCACGGCCGCGGCGTCGTGATAGAGCGGAGCCAGATCACGACGCTCATCGCCCCATGGCTCGTTCATCAGATCATAGCCAATCACGCCGGGCGCCGTGGCGAAGGCGACGGCAAGTCGCGAGAGCATGAGCAGATAGGCCGTGCGAACGCCGCGCACGTCGTCGAAGAAGTCGGCGAACGAGCGATGCGTGGTCGGGTCGGTCAACATGCGCCAAGGCCAGTTCCGGCAATGCGGGCCGTTGTCCGGCTGACGTCTCCGGCCGCGGGCGGAGACAGCCCAGGCGGGGAAGCCGTCACCGCTGCCGCGCGAGGCGTATCGGGAGAAGCCGTCCTGATGGATGTCGATAATGACATACATCCCTCGCGACCACGCCTCCGCGGCGATCGCGCGGAGGCCGTCGAGGTAAGCCTCATCGTACTGGCCAGGCGCGGGCTCGTAGGCTTCCCAGACGAAGAGCAGCCGCACAACGTTGAACCCCATGGACGCGAGCCATTCCAGGTCGTGTTCGCCCACTTGTGGCAGGAACGGCGGCACCTTGGCGGCGCCCGAGAGGTTCACCCCGCGGAGCAAAACGACCCGACCTCGCGGGTCGACGAAGTGCCGACCCGACACCGCCAGCCGCGTCGATTCGATGTCGGCCCCAGCACGGTTCGGGAGCGTCGCGAGTGCCAGCAGGACCAGAACGGCCCGTTGTCTCCAACCACGATCATTCAAGAGGGATACGTGACCCTGACGATCTTGAGAACCGGTAGAACCGGACGACTCGGAGCCGGTTCTCGGGCTCGGCGTTCGTCGCCGAGGACGGGCAACCCGAGGCTCACTTGCAACGGGCAACGGGGGGGATTCCATTCGGGTCAACTCCGGCAGGACCGGGATCGGGAACCGACGGCCGACACGAGAAACGCCGTCGCTATCCGGTCACTAGGAAATGGGCCCGACGTTGTGGCATCGTCCCCGAGAGAATTCTTCCGCAGGTGCGGGAGGGGAGCAAGCTGATGGAGTCCGATGGCTCGGTGACGCGCTGGGTCGCCGACCTCAGGGCCGGCGACGCCGAGGCCGCGCGGGCCCTCTGGGAACGCTATTTCGACCGCTTGGTCCGCCTCGCACGACGAAGACTGTCGCGGACTCGCGGCGCCGACGCCGATGAGGAGGACGCTGCCCTCGGCGCCTTCGCCGGTCTCTGCGACGCCCTCGCCCGCGGCCGGCTCGACCGGCTCCGGGACCGCGACGACCTCTGGCGTCTGCTTGTAATCGTCACCGCCCGCAAGGTCGGCACCCAGGTCGAGCGTCGCCGCGCTCGCAAGCGTGGAGGCGGCTTCCAGCGCGTGGACCCGGCCCGGGCGTCCGGCGACTCGATCGGCGGACTGGACCAGCTTCCCGACCACGATCCCACCCCCGAGTTCGCCGCCCTCATGGCCGAGCAGTACCACCGACTCCTCGACCGCCTCGGCGACGACCAACTTCGTCAGATCGCCGTCTGGCGACTCGAAGGCTACGACGGCGACGAGATTGCCGCCCGCCTCGGCTGCGCCCGACGGACCGTCGCCCGACGGCTCGAACTGATTCGCCATCTCTGGGCCGAGGACGCCGACCGCCGATGAGCGACTCCACTTCACGCTCCTTCCTGATCGACTCCCGCCTCGACCGCAGGCCAGGCTTGCTGGCCCTCCGTGTGGACGCGATCTGCTCCCGTCTCGACCGGAACCCCGAGTCACCAACAGGCCCAGAACGAGAGGGTGCCGCCGGGGCGGCCCGAGTTGATTCGGCCTGCTTAGTACTACTCCGTTACGATCTCCTGCCGGATTTGCATTGATGCGTGACATCGGATTCCGCAACTCTCTGACCTCTCTTGATTTGCGTCGGGTTACATGGACGCAATTGCCAAGAATCGATCATTCGAGCGATGCCGTAAACCATTGTCTTGCAATAAGTTGTACGACGTAACGGAGTAGTATTAGAGGCTATCCGGTAATTGATTTCCGTTTTTCCCTGGGATACTTGAAGGGAACCGGCTTCTTCGTTTGATCAGGTTTCAAAATTCTAAGCATTCGATGAATCGAACTGACCTGGATCATTGCCGCGCTCGATTCGGGCGACCTTTCGTAGTCCCGGCTGTGTCGGCGATACCGCCCCAGCCAGGCGAAGCTCCGCTCCACCACCCAGCGACGGTGCAACAGCACGAACCCCTGCGCACCGACAGGTCGCTCCACCACCTCAATCACGTAGCCGGCTCCCGTCTTCTTCAACCAGGACTCCAGCGCATGATTGTGGTACTTCTGGTCGGCCCACAACTTCGCCAACCGAGTGCGGTGCTCGGTGGTCAGTCGGCCCAAGACCTCCGGGGCCGCCGTGCCGTCGTCGGCCGAGGCCGCCGTGACCATCACGACCAGCAGCAAACCCAACGTGTCCACGATGATGTGACGCTTCGTCCCCCGGATCTTCTGGCCGCCGTCGTACCCCCGCACGCCCCCGATCTCCGTCCCCTTGACGGTCTGGCTGTCGATGCTCCCGGCACTGGGGTTCGGATCACGCCCGGCGGCCTGACGCACCTCTTGTCGCAGGGCATCGTTGATCCGCTGCCAGGTGCCGTCGGCCCGCCACTGCTGGAAGTAGTCGTGGACGGTGCTCCGGGCCGGCAGGTCATGGGGCAGCATGTCCCACTGGCAGCCGCTGCGGTTGAGGTAGAAGATGGCGTTGAGCACCTCCCGGATCTCGACCTCCCGGGGTCGTCCCACGCGGCTGACGGGGATCAGCGGCTCGATGATCTGCCACTGCTCGTCGGTGAGGTCGGAGGGATAGGGCTTTCGCATCGGGGTGTGCTCCATCGTTGGTGTAACTCGCGGACCTCCTGACTTGGTAAGAGTTTACAAACTCTGAGGATTACCGGATAGCCTCTTAGAGTTCGAGGCGGACTGGCGGCAAGGCCAGAAACCGCGGATCGAGCATTTCCTCCGCGATCACCGCGACGATGTTCCGAGGAGCCGGCTTCTGCTGGAGTTGCTGGCTCTGGAAATCGAGCTTCGTCGCGACTCGGGGGACGACCCCGATCCTTGCGATTATCGCCTGCGATTTCCCGACCAGAGCGACGTCATCGAGGAAGCCTTTCGCGAGCTGGCCACCTCTCTGACCGCCCACAGCGACCCAGTTTTCCCTGCTCCCCCGATCGTCAAGGGCCGGCGGTTCGGCGATTACGAGCTGATCGAGGAAATCGCGCGGGGTGGCATGGGTGTGGTGTATCGGGCGCGACAGATCAGTCTCAACCGGATCGTGGCCCTGAAAATGATCCTCTCCGGCCGGTTCGCCTCCGAGGCCGAAGTCCGCCGATTCCGGACCGAGGCTGAGGCCGTAGCGCAACTTGAGCATTCTCAGATCGTTCCGATCTACGAAGTCGGTCGGCGCCTCGGACAATCGTACTTCAGCATGCGACTTCTCCCCGGCGGCAGCCTCGCTTCCCAGCTTGCCCGGTTTGGCTCCGACCCCCGCGCTGCGGTCCGTCTGCTGGCCGACGTCGCTCGCGCCGTCGATTACGCTCACCGGCGAGGCATCATCCACCGCGACCTGAAGCCGTCCAATATCCTGATCGACTCCGACGGCCGCCCGCTGGTTGCAGACTTCGGTCTGGCCAAGCGGATCGACGAGGGCAGCGGCCTCACGGCTTCCGGCGCCATGCTCGGCACGCCGGCCTACATGGCACCCGAGCAGGCAGACGGCCGGGCGGTCACGGCATCGGCCGACATCTACGGCCTGGGGGCGATCCTCTACCACCTTCTGACCGGCCGACCGCCGTTTCGTGGTGCCAATGTCGCCGAGACGCTCGCCCTGGTGCTCGGCCAGGAACCCGAACCCCCGCGCCGATCTTGCCCCACGATCCCACGAGACCTGCAATCCATCTGCCTGAAATGTCTGGAGAAGCGACCCGTCGACCGCTACGCGACGGCCGCCGAGCTGGCCGACGACCTCGATCGGTTCCTTGAGGGCGAGGAGGTCCAGGCCGGTCGGGGCGGCCTCGCCCTCGGCCTCCGACGCTGGGCCCGCCGCGAGCCCGATCTGGCCGCGCGATGGCTCGGTCAGGCGGCCATCGTCGGCTTGACCCAGGTCAACTTCCTTCTCAATCCGCAACCAAACGTCCGGGTTCACTGGATCGTCACGGCCGTCGAGGTCGCCTGGCTGCTGGCCTCGCTCATACTCCGGCGACTCGTCCCGCCCGGCGGCGGCTCCGAGCGCCTCCTGCGCGGCCTGGATGGTTCTGGACGTCGCGATGCTGACCGCCGTCCTGCGCGTGCTCGACGCCGTGACCAGTTCCCTCATTATCGGCTATCCGCTGCTCATCGCGGTCTCCGGCCTCTGGCAGCGGGTCCGCCTGGTCTGGCTCACGACGGGCCTGGTCCTCGCCGGTTACGCGGTCCTGGCTGGCGAGGCCCGATTCCGGGGCGGCGGGCTCGACCCGAATCATTACCCCAATGTCCTGTTCGTCGTCCTGGCCCTCCACGGTTTCATCATCGCCCACCAGGTTCGCCGCAGCCGCACCCTCGATGACACGCCGGGAGGAGCCTGACCGCGGCCAGGCGATCGTGACTTCAGGCCGACGGGGAGGATGTGGCTGGCTCGCTCTTGAACCGGCTCGACGTTTCCGACGACTCGCGGCCCCAGAAGAGGAGCAGACCCAGGAGGCCGAAGAGCGGCAGCCACCCCGAGGCGGCAAGCACCGCCGTGTACGAACCTGTCCGATCGACCCAGCGACCGACCTGCTGGTGCATCAAGGCGCTGGCGAGCCAGGCGATGCAGCCGAGCGAACCGGTCACCTTGCCCTGATGCCGGGCCGAGAGCTCCTGAGTGAGCGAATAGTAGATCGGAAAGAGGCCCAGTGCCCCAGCGGCGATCAGGAGCAAAACCACCAGCAAGAGCGGACCCGCCGGCAGCAGGGCCACCACCGCGCTCAACGCCGTCAGCAAGGCACAGATCCCGAAGACGATGAGCCGTGATCCGTGGACGGACTTCCCTCGCGTCGTCAGCGCCCTCACGGCGAACCCGGCCGCCAGACAGCCGACGTCGGTCGCGATGTAGAACGCCGAGGTGAAGTAGTTGACCGGCCCGCGCTCGTAACCGTACCGCTCCCGGAGCATCTTGGGCATCCAGGCCCGATAGAAATGCCAGCAGAGGTTGATCGAGACGACCACCAGGGCGAGCACCACAAACCGCCTCACGAACGCGGCGCGGGTGGTGGTCGAAACCTCCGGAGCCTCGGCCGCATGCTCCCGGGGACGGTCCAGCTCGCCCCGACGGATCACGGCGATCCAGAGCACCGCCCAGAATAGGCCCAGCACACCGATCACCTGGAACGGCGCGCGCCAGCTCCCCCGAACATCCGAGACGAGCGCCTGAACCACCAACGGCGTGAAGATCGCGCCCAGCGACGCCCCGCTCTGGAGCACGCTGTTGCCCAGGGCCCGATCGCTCCGGGTGAGCAGACGCTGGGAGGCGGTCAAGGCGCAGGGCCACTGGCCAGCCTCGAAGAAGCCGAGCAGGACACGCAGGACCATCAGGTCGTTGAAGCTCCGCGCCCAGGCCGTCGCAAAACCGGCCGCCGACCAGGCCAGGAGGACGGCCGGGTAGAGCCAGCGGATGCCCACCCGATCAGCGACCAGGCCGAGGGTGATCCCACCCGCCGCGAAGGCCAGGCCGAAGCCCTCCTCGAGCTTGCCGTAATCCTCGTTGCTCAGGCCCAGCTCGCGCGTGATGTCGGTGGCCGACTGGGAGAGGGTCTGGCGGTCCATGTAGTTGAGCATGGTCGCCAGCAGCAGCAACCCACAGATCCACCAGCGACGGGCCGGTCGCCTCGCGTCTTCCATCCCGCTCATCCGTCCCAGCTCCGGCCGTCCCAGGCCAGCATGCGATCGAGGAGAGAGCACACATCATCGGTGAACAACCGGAAAAGGGTTTCCCCCTTCTCGGCGGTCGCGCCGCGAGGGTCGCCGATGTGGCCTGGCTGGCTCCGCTCCCGGGTGATCCATCCCCGAGTGGCCGGCAGGAAGGGCGTCCCGAAGGGCACGGGCGCGATCGCCGACAGGTCGCGGACCAGGCGGGGGTCGAGCCGGAGCATCATCGACGTCTCCCACTCGCAGGCATGGCCCATGCGATCCTGTTCGATCCGGGGATCGGACTCATGGGGCCGGGCACCGAGGGTCCAGTAGGTCGGCGCCGAGCAGGAGGAGATCCTCCCGGGAACGGTGCCGCTGTCGGACCTCGAAGACGACCTGCTGGATCGGCACGATGTTGCCGCCGTGGCCGTTCAGCAGGAGGAGGCGGCGGAAGCCGTGGGTGAGGAAGTTCTCGAGCAGGCCGCCGAGCAGGTCGAGATAGACCCGGGGCGGGGCCGAGAGCGTGCCCGTGAAGTCGAGATGGTGGTCGGAGTTTCCCAGCCACTGGAGCGGAGCGAAGACGACGCGATCCCCGTGCCTCTCGGCGGCGCGACGGACCACCTCACCAAGCAGCAAGCTATCGGTGAACAGCGGCATGTGGCGGCCATGCTGCTCCAGGGCCGCCACCGGGAAGACGACCGGGGTGTCTTTGGAAAGGTCGTTCACATCCGACCACGTCATCGCTTGCAGTTGCATGGCAGCTCATCCGCGGAACAGACCATCGCCCCTTCTCGCCGGGACTTCCGGTGCGAACTTCGAGCGATGGTAGGAGAACCTGGACGCGAAAGCCAGGGTCTGCCATCCCGATCAACAGATCTTGAAGTCAGGCAATACGATCCCGCTGATGGGGCCCGGATCAGAACGGAACGGGTGCAGACCGTGCGCCGGGACGTTCTGTGCGGGTGGACGAGCCGGGTTGGGGGCCGGGACAGGGGGCGTCGGCGGGGCGGCCTGCTCGACGGAGAGGACGCAGCGGAAGCCGAGATAGGGCAGACGGGCCTCCCGTCGCATCCCGGAACGCCAGGGAACCTGCCAGTCGGCCGAGCCGCCTTTGACCGTGATCTCGGGAATCCGGGCGCGGCTCTCAGGAGCGCCTGTTGGGTCGATCGCGGGCTGGTCGCGGAACTGGGAGAAATAGTGGGTGTCGAACCAGTCGGAGGTCCACTCCCAGGCATTGCCGGCGAGGTCGAAGACACCGCAAGGGGCGAGATCCTCCGTGTAGGTCATGATCGGGTCGATCTGGCGGGGTCGTCGCGGACGTTCCCAGGGAGGCGGCCCTTGACCCCAGGGGCGTCGGCGGTCGTCCGGCCAACGACCGGCCTTCTCCCACTGGGCCTCGGTCGGCAGCGCCTTGCCCGCCCACTCCGCATAATCGCGGGCCTCGGCCAGGGTGACATTAACGACCGGGTGGTCATTGTCGGGCGGGACGGATTCGGCGGACGGATCGGCTTCGCCGGGTCGGCTGAGCCGGTAAAGGTAGTAATACTGGTGATTGGTGATTTCGTGCTGGTCGATATAATACGTCCCGAGGATGACCGGATGCTCGGGCCGTTCGGAGGGACGGCCGCGGTCGTAACCCATCGTGAAGGGTCCGCCGGGGACGAGCCGCATGGCAGAGCCATCGCGGTCGCAAGTGATCTCCCAGGGCCAGCCGGACAGATGCACCCCCGCCTCGGGGCGAGCCCGGAAGCCGGTCGGCAGCGGTCGGGGAGTGATGCGGGCCTGCTCGTAGTCCTGGAGGGTATCCTGGTAGGGCTCGGGCAGGACGGGCGGCGGCGGGAGTTCCGCCGTGGCTGGAGCCGGGGGGGCGGGGACCTCCGCGGGCCTCGACGCCCCGGGGCGGTTGGAGGGCCCCGACGTCGGCGGTGGCGGGTCGGCCCTGGCGGCGACATAGACCGGCTGATCCGCGAAGAGCGGCAGGCCGCGGGCGTGGCGTTCGCGGGCCTCCCGCGCCAACGTGGCCGGTGCGGTCTTCGGGAAGGCGGACGTGAGCCGTTCGAGTCGCTGGAGTGCCTGGTCAGGCTTCCCTTGACTGTCGTACTGCTTCGCCTCTTCGAGCAGCAACTTCGCCTGCGCCTCGCGGACGGCCGCGGCGCGCCGGGATTGGGCCCGGGGGAGGCGAGTGGCTCCTCGGGCGGGAGGTCCTCATCCTCGACAGGACCTCGGAGCGTGCGGAAGACCACAAACGCCGAGATCAGGATCACGATGCTCAACGCGACACCAACGGCTAATCGGATTCGCTTACGGGCCTCGAAGGTGTCGAGTTCCGGCGTCTCCTCCTTGAGGACCTTGCTGCGTCGGCCCGGTCCGGCGGGGGCAGGAGGCGACTTCTCCCGGATCTCCGGCTGAGGGGCCTCGGCTGCCGGCTCAGGTTCCGGAGCGGGGGGAACGTACTGAAGACGCGGCAGATAGCCGCCCGGTGGGCCCGGGGGTCGGCGCGGGGTCGGCTTGTCTTGCGAGGGGTCGTCCATACCTTCGCCCCTGCGAAAACGCGGACGTGGGCGGGTGTCTCCTCTTCAGCCTAGCGATGCCAGCATGCACTGACAAGCCCGCGTTCCGTCCGGCCGGCGCCTCCTGGCCGGACGGCCTCGACGTGGTTAAACTCCCCTTCAACAACCGGCCTCACGGCGATCGGCCGCAACCGTTCGACCGTGTCGCTCAACCTTGGACCCAAGGGAGCTGCCACCATGCGACGCCTCGACTCACGGTTCGGACTCGGCTTCGCGCTCGCGTTGATCGTCTCGCGTCCCGGGATCGCGGACGACTTCCGCCCGCTGGTTCAGGGCCAGGAGCCTGGTCAGTTCCTCCTCGTCGGCATCACGCCCGAGACGATCACGATCTCCGACGACGGCGAGGTGCGACTGTCGGGCAAGCCCAACGGCTACTTCGCCACCAAGGAAAGCTACAAAAATTATGTGCTTGAGTACGAATGGATGTACGAGCGGCCCGACGGCCTGGAGGACGACGCGAAGTTCAACGGCAACAGCGGTCTGCTCATCCACACCGTCGAACCGCACAAGGTCTGGCCCAAGTGCATCGAGGTCCAGCTCGGATACAAGGACGCCGGCCACATCTTCGCCATCAATGGTGCGCAGTTCGCGGGCAAGAAAGACGCCGAGGCCCAGGCCAAAGCGCGGAAGCCGGTCGGCCAGTGGAACCAGGAAGAAGTGACCTGCCGGGGTGCCGAGGTCGTCTGCAAGCTCAACGGCATCGAGGTCGATCGCGGCACGGGCGCGAGCCCCGACGGCGGCCAGATCGGCTGGCAGTCGGAAGGGGCGCCGATCCGCTTCCGGAACATCCGGATCAAGCCGCTCGATTGACCGCTGGTTCGCTCCGCCTCATTCAGGCCTTCGACTTCGTGGCCTGGCCGATCCGGTCGAGGAACTCGGCGTTCGTGCGGAACTTGCCGAGCTGGCGGACGAGCCCCTCCATCGCCTCGACCGGCTTCATGTCGGCCAGCGTGCGGCGGAGCAAGGCGACGCGGCGGAGCGTCTCCGGATCGAGGAGTCGCTCCTCCTTGCGGGTGCCCGACTGCGGGATGTCGATCGCCGGCCAGACCCGGCGCTCGGCGAGCTTGCGGTCGAGGACCAACTCCATGTTGCCGGTCCCCTTGAACTCCTGAAAGATCAGGTCGTCCATCCGGCTGCCGGTCTCGATCAGGCAGGTCGCGAGCACGGTTAGCGACCCGCCCTCCTCGAACGCCCGCGCCGAGCCGAAGAGACGCTTGGGGACGTCGAGCGCCTTGATGTCCACGCCCCCGGTCATCGTCCGACCGGAGGAGGACGCCTTGTTGTAGGCGCGGGCGAGCCGGGTCAGGCTGTCGAGCAGGATCATCGTATCGCCGCCCGACTCGGCGATCCGCCGGGCGCGATCGAAGGCGAGCTGGGCGAGGCGGATGTGCTCCTCGACCTCGCGATCGTTCGACGAGGCGATCACCTCGCCCTTGACACTGCGACGCATCTCGGTGACCTCCTCCGGCCGCTCGTCGATGAGCAGGACCGTCAGGTCGATCTCCGGATGGTTCCTGGCGACGGCGTCGGCAATCTGCTGGAGCAGGATCGTCTTGCCCGACCGCGGCGGGGCGACGATCAGGCCGCGCTGGCCTTTGCCGACGGGCGTGAGCAGGTCAATCACCCGAGTGCCGAGCGGCTCCTGGCCGGTTTCGAGGACGATCCGATCGCGCGGATCGATCGCCGTCAGGTCGTCGAATCCCGGCCGGGCGAGAAAGTGATCGGGGGTCTGCCCCTCGATCTCGGTGATCGTGGTCAATCGCGACCCCTGACCGTTCTTCGACGGCTCGACGGTGCCGGTGAGCCGGATTCCCTGCGGAGCCGGTACCGGTTCAGCAGCGCCGTCTCGATCGAGACGTCCTGAGTCTGGACGCGATAGTTCTTGGACGGGTCACGGAGGAAGCCGTGCCCCTTGGGGTTCAGCTCGAGAATGCCGGTGCGGATCGTCTCGGCTGTACTCATGGGCGGGCGCTCGGGGTGGCAGGTCCAACGAGGCGCGCGCCTCGGCCAGCGGGGGCCGAAGGGCTCCGTTGCGTGTGGGGTGAGTTCAGTCGGTGGGAGACTCAGATCGGTCCGATGAGGTCCGGGGCGTCCAGGGAACGACCGGCCGGGGGACCGCTTCGATGCAGGGCCGGATGAAATCCGTGCATGTCGATCATACCTGCCCGCCCGCCCGCCGTCCATCTCCGAGCGAGACAAACCGCAGCGATGGCCCGGACCCCGCAGCTGATCAGACTTTGCGATGCGGCGTGCTGGCCGACTGACCGCCGCCCGGCAGGTCATTGATGGTGTAGTCGCCGAAGAGGTTGGGACTCTCCGCCTGGAGAAGCCGCAGCAGGGCCAGGGCCACCTTGCGGATCTCGGCGTCGGCAGCCGGGTCGGCCCGCATCTCGATGAAGTGCCGCAGGGCGCGGGCGTTGCCGGTGACGAAGACCTTGGTCTCCGTGGCGTTCGGCAGGATCGACCGCGCCGCCTCGCGGGCTCGCTTGCGACGGAGGGTCCGATCGGAAATGTCGGCGAACCGGGCGGCCAGGCCGTCGGCGAGTTCCTTGTAGGCTCGCTGGCAGGTCTGGACGGCCTCCAGCCAGATCCGGTGCAACTCGGGGTCGTCGGCGATTGCGTCGGGCTCGACGAAGGAACACGTTGATTCATCCACAAAACGCTGGCTCAGTTGCGAATATCCAAAACCGGCCCTGTGCCGGACCAGCTCGTGAGTGAATGACCGGCTGACGCCCGTGATGATGAAGTTGAAGACCGCGTGCTCGAGCACCGAGCCGTGTCCAACTTCAAGGATATGACCGATGTACGCCGCGTTGCCGCCGGGACGGGGCTTGGCGAAGCTGAGGTAACAGAGCCGCCCCGCGACCTCGACAAGCTTCTCACCCGCCTCGTCGGTGTCGGTGGCCCAGCGGCTCACGTCCTCGTCGGCGAGGAAGCGGCCGAGGGCCTCGTCGTCGATGGACTGGCGGCCGACGAGGTAGACGCGAGGATCGCGGAGAATCGTGGTGGTCGTCTCGGTTTCCATCGTTGACATTCTACGACCCTCCTGACGTCCTGCGGAAGACCCGGCGCGTGGATGGAGCCGGCCGGGATGATCGTTATAATGATCGGCTAGTCGCAGCCAGAATCCTGAGTCCCGACCCGAGCCGACCCGGATGCGCCGAATCCGCCTCCAGAAGACCGCGAACGATCGGCTCCGCGAGGCGTTCGCCACCGACCTGAACGACGCTCAGCACGAGGCCGCCACCGCGCCCGACGGCTGGAACCTGATCCTTGCCGGCCCCGGTTCGGGGAAGACGCGGGTGATCACCTATCGCGTCGCCTACCTGATCGCCAAGGGCGTCCCGGCCGACGCCATCTTGCTCGTCACCTTCACGCGACGGGCCGCCCGGGAGATGGTTGGGCGGCTGGAAACGCTCGTCGGCTCCCAGGCGTCTCGGCTTTGGGCGGGAACCTTCCACCATATCGGAAACCGCATCCTCCGACGCTCGGCGAAGGTGCTCGGCTACGAACCGAACTTCACGATCCTTGACTCCGAGGACCAGCTCGACCTCGTCAAGCTCGCCATGGACGACGCCGGCCTCCTGAAAACCGGCCGAATGGCCCCGAAGCCGGCCATGATCAGCCACCTCATCAGCTTCGCATTCAACTCGGGGCTCACCGTCAATGAGCTGATCGAATCCCGATATCCGAACCTGTTCGACTGGAACGCCGAGATCGTGGCGACGGCCGAGGCGTACCACGCCCGGAAGCGGGCGGCGAACAGCCTGGATTACGACGACCTGCTCGGCCAGTGGGCCCGCTTGATCACCGAGTTTCCCGAGCAGCGCGACGAGCAGGCGAGGCGGTTCCAGCATCTCCTGGTCGATGAGATGCAGGACACCAACCGCGTGCAGCTCGAGGTTGTCGAGCAACTCGCCCGGTCGGGCCACGGCAACCTGACGGCGGTCGGCGACGATGCCCAGTCGATCTACCGGTTCCGCGGGGCCAATTACGACAACATCCTGAAGTTCCCCGAGCGGAACCCGGGCACGCGGGTCTATCGGCTGGAGGTCAACTACCGATCGACGCCGGAGATCGTGGCGTTCACGAATGCGTCGATCATCCACAACCAGAGCGGCTTCCCGAAGACACTCGTCTCGGCGCGCCCAACGGGTCTGCGACCGATCGCCTTGCCCGCCGGGGATGCCTACGAGGAGGCTGAAGCCCTCTGCCAACTGATCCTCGAAGGTCGCGAGCAGGGCATCCCGCTGGGCCGGCAGGCCGTCCTCTACCGGAACCACTACGACAGCATCGTACTCCAGGGGGAGCTGGTCTCTCGGAAGATCCCGTACACGGTCCGCAGCGGCCTGCGGTTCTTCGAACAGGCCCACATCAAGGATGTCCTGGCGTTCCTCCGCGTTCAGGTCAACCCGCGCGACGAGGCCGCCTGGCGTCGGCTCCTGCTGCTCCTGCCGGGGATCGGGCCGGCGAAGGCGTCGGCGATCTACGATCGGATCACGAAGGGGGGCGATCCGTTGGCCGCCCTGGCCACGAAGGAGACGATGAACGTCGTCCCGGCCAAGAGCCGGGGGTTCTTCGCCGGTTTCGTGGCCGACCTGAAAAAGATCGGTGCGGCCGACCCGCAGGCGAACCCCGCCGCGGCGATCCAGGCGGTGCTTCACGGAGGGTATCCGGGGATCGTGAAGACTCGCTACGAGCGGCCCGACAACCGGATCGCCGACATCGAGCAACTGGCCGTCCTCGCGGCGCGCTACGACAGCCTCGAACGGCTCGTCTCCGACCTCCTGCTCGCGGGCGACGTGTACGGCATGGACACGTTGGCGACGGAAGATCCCAGCGATACGCTCGTCCTGAGCACAATCCACCAGGCCAAGGGGCTGGAGTGGTCGCGGGTCTTCGTGCCCCGCTTGATCGAGGACAGCTTCCCCAACCCTCGGGCCCTGGACGAGCCGGGCGGCGAGGAGGAGGAGCGGCGGATCTTCTACGTCGCGGTGACGCGGGCGATGGATGAACTGGTTCTCACTTACCCCGAGATGATCGCCCGGGGTGGTCGCGGGCCGACGGTGGTCACCCGGCCGAGCCGGTTCCTCACCGAGATCGCACCGGAGCTTTACGAGTCGGCCGTGCTGGAGACGGAGAGCGACCTGGCGTGGTCGGGACGGTCGAAGGCTGATCGGAAGGAAACCACCTCATGAATGGGCGCGACGATCCCGCGTCGCAGGAAATCCGGGGCGACGCGATGAAAGCGGAGTTCGACCCCGATTCGCCCCATGCCTTGCTGAATGCCCTGCGCGATCACCCCGAATGGGGCGAGGCGGCGCGAGACGCGGCCTTCGACCGACTCCTCCGGCGATTCCCGGGCGAGCGGCTCATCGAGGCAGTCCGCGAGCGGCTAAGAGATCTCGGCGGGGCCGATGGCGAGGCGGTCCTGAGAATCGTCGAGGCCTTCGGCACCCTGGACGATTTCCTGGCGCTGGCGCAGGCCGTCGCGGCTCAGCCGGACCTCTCGCCGGAGCGGACGTGGGAGGCCTTGACGTTGCTGGAAGGCACCGGCCTGATCGAGAGCGAGCCGGCCCTGGCCGAGCGCTGGGAGGAACTGGTCGAACTGGTCGAAGGGGACGACCCCCTGGGGGCCCTGGCGGAGCAGATCGAGGAGCCGGATGGAGTCTGGGTGGCCCTCCAGGGGCTCGGAGCCGTCGAGCCAGAGGTGCGAGCCGAGATCGTGGCGGGGCTGGCCGGAGAGCCGACGCGACCGGGACTGGTCGAGTTCCTCCGACACCTCGCCTTCGGAGCGGACCCGGCCACGCGCAAAGCCTCCCTGGAGGCGCTCGAAGCCGCCGATGACGAGTCGCCGGAGCTGGTCGAGGCGTGGGCGACGATCGCAGGTCGGCATCCGGATCCGGCCGTGGCCGAGCGGGCGAGGCGGTGGCTGAACCGCCGGGTCGGGGGAGCAATCCGGGATGGCTTGCCGAGCCCCTTACCGGAGCCCACGATCCTCAAGAGCCTCGTGACGGCCATCGACGGGGAGGGTCGTGCCGAAATCGCCTTGATCACGGAAGACCGCGGCTCGCTCGCGGCGTCGGTCTTCGCGTGTGAGATCGAACGGGGCATCCGGGAGGCGGTCGGGCAGGTGGCTGCCGAGATCGAGGCGGCCGAGGCGTTTGTGGTGCAGTTCGCCGGAGCTGGGGGGCGGGAGACGATCGAGGTCGAGGTGGGTCTGGCGCTCGGCTTGCTGGCGGGTTGCTGGATGCTCAGCGGGAGCGACGCGCCGCCGGCCTTGCCCTACTGGATCGAGCGGACAGCCGGACCGGACTTCCGTCCCCGACCCTTCGTGGCCTGCATGGAGAACCTGGACCCGGAGGCGCTGCCGGCCGCCGATATCGAGCGGTGCGCTCGTACGGTGCTGGACGCCTGCCCGGACTGGATCGACGGCTCACCCTTGACGTTCGACCTGGCCGAGGAGGCGATGCTCCGGGGCGACGCCGGGGAGCCGGACCTGGGGGCGGTTCGGTTCCTGTTCGAGCGGCGGCTCGGCGATCGCCTGGAGCCCTATCGCCGGATGCTACTCTGGATGGCGACGCTCTGGCGGGCCGACCGCTCCGACGACCTGGCTCGCGCCGCGCTCGCGCTGGCCGGTCAACTGGGCGACCCGCAGCACGCCGTTCCGGGACACCCGTTCCTTGCCGAACTCGGCCGGCGGAGCCTGTTGGCTGCCCGGCGGAGCTTGCAACAGGGCCTCGACCCCCGACGGACCGGCGACCGGAGGGACGAGAAACCGGGTCCGCGCCGTCGTCCTCGCCGGGATTGATGCCCGCCGCGTCGGGGGATCAGCGCGGCGGGACGTTGGCGACACCGGCGGTCGGGCGGCCCGGGGGCGTCCGGCCGTCGCGGGGAGTCGGATCACTTCTTCTCCGACTTCGGCTTGGCAGTGCTGGCCGACTTCTTGTCGGCGATCTTCTTCTGCTTGTTCTTGTCCTTCGGCGCCTTGTCGCCCACGGCGAGCTCCTTCCCCAGGAACGGGGAATGGGGAAATGAAAAGGTTGACCGGCCCTCGTCGCCGATCGGGTCGGGGCGGGTTGCGCCACGACCTTTTCAAGCTTGCCCGAGTTGTGTCGATCTTGCAAGTAGACTTGGGCGCAAAAATCGGGAATATCTGCCGTTGTTCCCGGGTTTGATTGCCGTGAAGACCGCGCAAGCCGTGCCGGGCGGGCAAACGCCAACGGCCGCGCCCGGGGAGACCCGGGCGCGGCCGTGGCTGGGTTGCGAATCGACCAGGGATCAGAGCGGTTCGTAGCAAGGTCGCGAGCCGTCGCAGCAGCTCTCGCGATCGACGTAATCGTCGTCGGGGCCGAAGCCCTTCATGGTCTGGAGGCACCAGTAGATGGTGCCCTCGTCGTCGCGGTTCGACGGGTCGTAGCTGCCGTCGGTATAGACGTACATCCCCTTGTTGCGCAGGTGGCGGCAAGGGGGGCCGGGTTGGCGGTGCCGGGCGGGGATCGGAGTTGATGTCACTCATCGCGGCTCAGCCCTCCTCCCAGTAGCGGTTGCCGACGGCCGCGAGCAAGGCCCGCTTGACGACGGTCTTCGTCAAGGGGACCTTGTAGCCGTTGTGCTTGAGCGGCTTGGCTCCCTTGACGGCGGCCTCGCCGGCGGCGGCGGCCGTCTCCATCGAGATCGCCTTGCCGGTGATCGCCTCCTCGGCGGCCTTGCTCCGCCAGGGGATCGGGGCGACGCCGTAGAGCACGACGCGGGCCGTTTTGACCTTCTCGCCGTCCATCTCGCAGCAGACCGAGCAGGAGACGAGCGGCCAGTCGTGCGCCTGCTTGTAGCGGACGCCGTAGCTGCCGTTCTTGCCCTTCGGCGGCGGGATCATCACGCTGGTGAGGAGCTCGCCCGGCTCGATCGTCAGCTCGCGGTCGCCCGGCTTCTTCGGGACCCGGTACAGGTCCTCGACCGGGACGGTCCGCTCGCCGTTCGGGCCGCGGATCGTGGCCTTGGCCCCCAGGGCGATGAGGGGACGGCCAGGCTCGACGGGCTGTCGTAGAGGGCGTCGCCGTCGGTCATGAAGATCGAGGCGTAGCGGTTGTCGCCCTCGCGGAGCAGGTTCTTGCCGTCCTTCATGGCGGGAAGGCCGAAGCCGTTGCGGTAGTACCAGTCGCGAGGGCGCTGGAGCAGGTTGCCGCCGAGGGTGGCCATGTTGCGGATCTGGGGCGTGCCGACCTCGCCGACCACAAAGCCGATCGCCGGGTACGTGCTCGACGATGTTCTTGTCCTCGAGGAGATCGACCAGGCGGGTCCCGGCGCCGATGGCGAGGCCGTCGCGGCTCTCCTTGATCCCGGCGAGGTCCTTGATGTCCCTGAGGTACACCACCCGCTAGGGGCTGGTGATGTACTCCTTCATCCGGTCGAGCAGGTCGGTCCCGCCGCCCACAGGGCCGCGTCGTCCTGGCCCGAGAGGGCCTTGAGCGCGTCCTCGACGGTGGTCGGGCTGGCGTACTCAAAAGCTTTCATCGGTTCAGCCCTCCTTTCTCTGGGACGGCCAGGGCGTCCAGAACGTGCATCGGGGACATCGGGAAGTTCGGGACGCGGACACCGATGGCGTTGGCGACGGCGTTGCCGATGGCGGCGGCGGTGGAGATCGTCGGCGGCTCGCCGACGCCGATCACGCCGCGCTTCTGCATCTCGGGCGTGTGGTACGCCTCGACGATGATCTCGGGGATGTCGCTCGGGCCGGCGAGCTTGTAAAGCTCCATGTCGGGGTTGAGCAAGATGCCCGTGATCGGGTCCATCACCCGCTCCTCGAACAGCCCGTAGTTCAGGCCCATGATCACGCCGCCGGAGACCTGGCTCCTCCAGGTGAGCATGTCGATGATCAGGCCCGAGTCCTGCACGGCGACGATCTTCTTGAGCCCGGACGACGCCCGGTCTCGGTATCGACCTCGACCTCGGCGAACTGGCAGCCGCCGACGCCCGAGTCGCTCAGGCCCTCGATCGAAGCCGGCCGGTGACGCTGATCGGGCATCATGCCGAGCTTGCGGCAGGCGTCCTTCCACGACATCACCGGCTCGCCGCCGACGACGAGGTTGCCGTCCTTGAGGCTGAGGGCCGACGGGTCCTCGTTCATCGACTTGGCGACCCGCTTGAACAGCTCGTCGCGGGCCTGGGTGACGGCGTTGTAGGTCGGCGGGCTCATCGAGGGCGTGGTGGTCGAGCCGCCCGAGGCCTGGCCGGGCGGGAAGGTCGAGTTGCCGATGTTCGACTTGATGTCGGTCGGCTTCAGGCCCAGCAGCTCGGCCGCGATGATCGCCAGGATCGTGCGGGTGCCGGTGCCGATGTCCTGCGTGGCGCTCTTCAGCTCGACGGAGCCGTCGGGGTTGATGATGCAGGTGACCTGCTTGTCGCGGGCGCCGCCGCCGCCCCAGGTGTGCAACGCCATGCCGTAGCCGCGCTTGACCGGCCCGTTGCCGTTCTTGCCGCGGGGCTTCCGCTTCTCCCAGCCGATCAGCTTGGCCCCGATCTCGATCTCGGCCTGGTAGATCGGGGTCTTGAAGTCGCCTTCGGGGAGGTTCTTGAGGCGGAACTCCAGCGGGTCGATGCCGAGCTTGTCGGCCAGGTCGTCCATCGCCGACTTCCATGACGAGGCAGCCCTGCGGGTGCCTCGGCGCCCGCATGGCGCGGGCGGCGCCGGCGTTGACGAAGACCTCGGAGTGGACGCTGCGTGGTGTTCGGGCACGTGATAGACGTAAGGCAGCGGGAACGTTGCCGCCCGGCCGGACGCCGCCGGTGCCGTGCGTCTCGGCGAGCATGGCGACGAGCTTGCCGTCCTTGGTCGCGCCGAGCTTGACCTTGCCGGTGGCGCTCGGGCGGTTGCCGGCGGCCAGGTGCTCCTGGGCGCGGTCGAGGAAGAGCTTGACCGGCTTGCCGGCCTTCTTCGCCAGGTGCGGCCGCGGTGACGCCCCAGACGTCGGCCGCGAACTTCGAGCCGAAGCCGCCGCCCATGACCTCGGTGAGCATGGTCACGTTCGGCGGCGCGGATGCTGGAAGTGTCCCGGCCAGTTCGCTGGCGAGACGCCGTTGACGGTCTGGGTGCTGGCCCAGGCGGTGATCGACTTGTCGCTGTCCCAGTGGGCCGTCAGGCCGTGGGTTTCGAGGCAGACGTGGGTGATGACCGGCACCGAGTAGGTCGCCTCGACCACCGCGTCGGCCTTCTCCAGGCGCCGCTTCGGGCTCGCCGCTCGTCTGGCTCGCGACCCTTCTGGACGTTGCCCCGCGGGACGACCTCGGGGGCGTCCTCGGCCATCGCCTGCTCTTCGGTGACGACGTGCGGCAGGACCTCGTACTCGACCTCGATGGCGCGGACGGCGTCGCGGGCCTGCTCCTCGGTCTCGGCGGCGACGGCGGCGATGTCGTCCCCCTGGTAGCGGAGCGTCGCCGCCCTCCTTGGCGATCACGTGGACGGCCTTCACGCCGGGCATCTTCTCGGCCTTGGAGGTGTCGATCGCTGGTGATCTTGGCGTGGGCGTGCGGGCTGTAGAGCATCACGCCGAAGAGCATGCCCTCGGGGTGGACGTCCGAGGGATACTTGGTCTTGCCGTGAGGCCTTGCCGAGGCCGTCGAGCCGGGTGACCTCGGTGCCGATCAGGCGCGGGTTCTCGGGCCAACTTGCCATGGCTCAGGCTCCTTTCCATCGACTTTGGCCGCGTCGAGGGCCGCCTGGAACACGCCGATGTAGGTGCCGCAGCGGCAGATGTTGCCGTCGAGACCCGTGCTTGACCTCCTCGAGCGAGGGGTTCGGGTTCTTGTCCAGCATCGCCTTGCAGGCGGTGACGAAGCCCGGCGTGCAGTAGCCGCACATCAGGCCGTCGTTGTTCTTGAAGGCGTGCGGGACGCCGTCCTCGGTGTCGAAGCTTTCGAGGGTCTGGATCGTCCTTGCCCTGGCAGGTGATCGCCAGCGTGGTGCAGGAGTAGACCGGCTCGCCGTCGAGGATCACGGTGCAGGCGCCGCAGCTCGCCCGGTCGCAGACCCGCTTCGGGCCGGTGACGTCGAGGCGGTTGCGGAGCGTGTCGAGCAGGGTGCTGCGCGGCTCGATCGTGCACGCTGCGCTCTTCGCCGTTGATCTTCAGCGTCACCTTGACGTCGCCGGAGACGACCTTCGGCTCGTCGGCGAGTGCCTCGGCCTTGGCCTCGTCGAGCGCCTGGGTGGCGTTCGTCGTCAGGACGGCCGAGGCGGCCGCCAGGCCCGACCCCCGGAGGAAGTCGCGCCGGCTGTGGCCGCTCCGGGCTTGCGGATCGTGTTCTGGCATCGATTCGGACTCCCTGGATGCCTCGGGATCAAGGGCGGAAGATGACTGCGCGCCTCGGCGGGATCGCGGCGCGGCCGCCCGAGCACGTTGCACTATCCCCATCTCGGCGACTCTTCGCAAGACTCCGGCCCCGGATTCCCCACGCGACAAGTCAATTCAAATTGCACGGTTATGCCATTTGAGCCGCCCGACAACCGGCGGCCGGGTGGAGTCCGTTCTCATCCACGAACCCGCTGATGCCTTCCGATTCGAGCCCGACTCCTGGGGGACAGCCACCCCCGGCGGTCCGGACCGGACGACCGCCGGGGCGGCTGGCCCACACCGCCAAACCGGACAGCATCAGCAGGTTCATGGATCAGGACTCGGCGGGCAAATCGAGCCGGGGACCCCACTCGTTCCAGGAGCCGTCGTAGTTGGTCAGGTCGCGACGGCCGAGGCGGTAGAGGTTGAACAGGACCGCGGTTGCCGCGACGCCTCCATTGCAGTAGGCGACCACCGGTTTCTCAGCCGCCAGGCCCGATTCCGCGACCCGACGTCGGATCTCCTCCAGCGGGAGGAAGCCGCCGCCCTCGGCGAAGAAGCAGCTCGCGGGGCAGGTTCCGGGCGCCCGGGATGTGACCGCCGCGCGGACCCCGGCGGCGGGAGCCGGTGAACTGGCCGGGGTCGCGGGCATCGACGAGCTGGATGTCACCGCGTCCCAGTTGCGACCGTACCTCCTCGGCGGTCGCTCGCCAGGAAGGACGCAGTCTCGGCGTGAACGTCTGCCGCTCCACCGTCACCGGCCCTTCCTCGACCGGCCGCCCCTCCTCGACCCAGCGGTTCCAGCCGCCATCGAGCACGGAGACGGCCTCGTGTCCGTAGTACATCAAGGCCCACCAGAGCCGGGTAGCGAACTGCCCCCCCAGATGATCGACGGCGACGACGTGGGTCGCGTCTCCGATCCCGTTCGACCCCATCACCTCCGCGAACCGCTCCGCCGGCGCGATCTGGGCGGGCACGGGGTCATTCGGATCGATGATGTCCTGCGTCCAGTCGAGATAGACCGCGCCGGGGATGTGGCCGGCGAGGTACTCCTCCCGAGCGCCGCGGTAGGTCGCCTCCTCGACGCCCGGCTCGACCGGTCGCGTGGAGACGTACCCGCGCATATCGACGATGCGAAGGTCCGGCTCGTCGCGATGGGCGGCGAGCCAGTCGGTGGTCACCAGCGGTTCGGCATTCATGAGTGTCTCCGAATGCAAGCCTCGATCGTCTCGTCTCCAGAATAACGGCCGACGCGGGAGCCACCCAAGGGGCGCATTTCCGGCCGGGCCGTCACCCCAGGGGAGAAACGACCATGACGCGCTTCCAGCTTTCGATGGCCAGCGGGATGGCGATGGTGGGCGTCGCCGGCCTGCTCCCGGCCGCCCTGGCAACGCTCTCGGAGTGGATGGCCTGTGCGGCCTTGCTGGCGACCGTCGGCCTCCTGCTCGCCGCGACCCTCGGCGCCCGGCTCGGTCGCACGCCTCGCGGGGCCTGGTGGGGTTTCGCCCTCTCCGGCTGGGTCTATCTCGCACTGGCTTACGGCCCCTGGTTCGCCCCCGGTGACGACGATGCGTCGCCCCGTGTCCGGGCGCCTCCCTCTGCCCTCCTCGACGGTCCTGCTCTGGCTCCAGGAGGAGCTTTTCCGCGAGCGGTTTCCCGGCGACGTCAAGGCGGGCCCCGAGTACCAGGCCGCCTGGACCAAGGTTCAGGCCAGCCGCGCGTGGTTCACCCAGGCCGGTCACGACGCGTTCGCCTTGCTTTTCGCCGCCACCGGGGCCATCCTGGGAACGCTCCTCGAACCCACGCCCCGCCCGTCGAGAGTCGAGTCGGTCCATGAAAGCCCTGGTCTTCGAACGATTCGGTGAGCCGACGGAGGTCCTCCAGGTCCGCGACGTTCCCGACCCCGAGCCGGGTCCCGGCCAGGTCCGGGTCAAGATGGTCGCCAGCCCCGTCAACCCGTCCGACCTGCTGGTCGTCCGCGGCCGCTACGGCGTGCTCCCGAACCTCCCCGCCACCCCCGGCTTCGAGGGCGTCGGCGTCGTCGATCGGATCGGGCCAGGCCTCAACCTGCTCGGGCGGCTGGCCCAGGGTAAGCGGGTCACCGTCATCAACAGCGCCGGCGGCAACTGGGCCGAGTATGCCGTGATCCCCGCCCGCCAGGCCCGCCCCGTCCCCGTCGACATCCCTGATGAGCAAGTCGCTTCCTTCTTCGTGAACCCCGCCACTGTCCTGGCTCTGGTCCGACACATTCACCGCGTCCCTCAAGGTGCCTGGCTTCTCCAGTCGGCCGCCGGCTCGGAGCTGGGCCGGATGATCATCCGACTCGGCCAGCGTGACGGCTTCCAGACCCTCAACGTCGTCCGCCGCCGCGAGGCCATCGACGAGCTCAAGGCCCTCGGCGGTGACGCCGTGATCTCCTCCTCGGAGGGTCCGATCGACGAGCAAGTCCGCGCGATCGTCGGCGCCGACGGAGTCCGCTACGCCCTCGACCCGGTCGGCGGCGAGACAGGCACCCAGGTCTTCCGCGCCCTCGGACCGGAGGGCCGCATGGTTATTTATGGCTCACTTTCGGAGGAGCCGATCCGGATCGAGCCACGTCACCTGATCGCGGGCCAGCGCGTCCTGGAGGGTTTCTGGCTCGGCCACTGGATGCGCGGACGGAGCATCCCGGCGGCCCTGGCCCTCTTCCGCGAGATCGCCACCCTCATGCGTGCCGGCGTCCTGACGACGCAGGTCGGGGCCTCCTTCCCCCTCGAACAAATCGGCGACGCCGTGCGCGAGGCCGAGTCCAGCGGCCGTCGGGGAAAGGTCTATCTCAGGCCGAAATCTTGACGGAAATGTGGATCAGCTTTGCATTTACGCGGATTGAGCAAGTTTCCGCAGCAATTTCGAGGATTTTATTCGCCCTGACCCGGGGGCCTCGGTAAAATTACCTGCTGAAGACAGTGGTTCGGTGCGTGGGGAGTCCCTCCCAGTCCGCGCGTACCGACTGCGTTCCGCGATGTTTTCACCCCCACCTCGGTTCCTCCCACCCTGGCCCGCCAGGCGTTCCGGATTGATTCCAGTCGACGCCGGTTGATTACTCGGCGGGATGGTCCGAGTTGCCGGAGGTCCATCAGCGCCTTATCTTCCTCAGCGGCAGCCTTGTCGCCGGGAAACGTCCTGGACCGCCAAACGGTGGCGACGGCCTCGCAATGGTTGACATCCCCCTTTTTGGATTTTCTCGCCATATTGAAGACCCCACGCATGTACGTCATTCCTCAGCCCCGCCTCGGGGCCGCCGGAAGCTCTGGCATGACGTTGGGCGAGGATGAATGCAACAATGAACTCCAACGAATCTTCGGGTGCCCAGGACTGGCGGGCGGTGGCGTGCCTGGCCCCCGACTGGCGAGCGATTGCTCTGCTTCGGCGGCAGCTCAGCCCAGGTCCGCGCCGCCTACCTGGGCGCCTGGGGTGAGGTGATTCGCGACGAGGACCGGCCGACCGTCAAAGCCATTTCCCTCCAGAAGTGGGCGGGCCTGGCCTGGTCCGGCCAGTGGGAGCATCAGCAGTATCTGGCCGTCCCCAACAACCGCAACGGCAAGTCGGGTGCGAGCGAGACCGCCGAGCCGGCCGCCAACAAGTAAGCGGCTCGCCCGTCCCTTCTCGAAATTGGATTGCCGATCCTACCCCCGGGTTCGCCCGGGGGTTCTTTTTTTTCCGCGGGTCCGACTCGAACCAGGGAATCTTGACCACTCGTAGTCCGCCGGCCCGGTCGGCAAGCGCGGTGCCCGGCGACGAATCCACCCGCGCCAACGTCCGGATCTTGTGCTATAATGAACGTTAGCTCCTTGGCAATCCGGTTGACATCCCGCCCCCCGGTTCTGATGCGGCGCCGCGACGCCAGGACGCGTCCCGGACGCCGAACGAACTTCAAAATAGGCAAAATGCCTTCCTTAAATCTCAGGCAGAAAAAGACTTATGGCCTGACGTTCAACGTCAAGACGAGCGTCCCCAAAGCGTCCGCATCGCGTTCCACAGGCGTCCCGGTCGCGTCGCGTGCGCGTTCGGACCTCGCCTCGGCTGATTGCGGACGGTCAAAGATAGCAAGCTTCGGCGTCTGGCCGGAGACGCCTCGCAAGGGTTCGCGACGCTGGTTCCGGCGGTAGGTCGATCGTTCCTGAAGGACTTTCGGTAATCGTTCCGCCGAATCCGGTGATGGCCCCCAGTGTCGGGTGCGTCGCGTCGTCGACGACGCCCCCGACGATTGCGGCCATCCGTCCTGCGATCGGCGGAATGGTTACGACTTTCTCAGCCGATCAAATCCTCCACGACGCGCCCATGGACGTCGGTCAGTCGCTGGTCACGACCACCGTGACGGAAGGTGAGACGCTCGTGATCGAGACCGAGCTGATGCAGGATCGTGGCGTGGAGGTCGTGGATCGACAGCGGCGACTCGGCGACGGCGTTGCCGAACTCGTCGGTCGCCCCGAAGGCGAGACCGCCGCGGAAGCCGCCGCCGGCGAGGAAGAGGGCGTAGCCGTTGACGTGGTGGTCGCGACCGGCCGACTCGCTAACCTTGGGCGTGTGGGGCGTCCGGCCCATCTCGCCGGCCCAGAGCACGATCGTCTCGTCCAGCAATCCGCGCCGCTTCAGGTCCACGATCAGGGCCGCGACAGGCTGGTCGGTGATCAGGGCGTTCTGAGCGTGGTACTTCTTCAGGTCGCCGTGCTGGTCCCAGGGGGAGTTGTTGGCGTGGGTCAGCGGGCAGGTGATCTCGACGAACCGGACCCCCGCCTCGACGAGCCGTCGGGCGCGGAGGCATTGCAGGGCGTAGAACTTCTGGTAGTCGTCCGGCCGGTCGAGTCCGTAGAGCGCCGCGTCTCGGCCGACTCGCCGGAGACGTCGGCGACCCGCGGGATCGACGCTTGCATGCGGAAGGCGGCCTCGTAGTTCCGGATGGCCGACTCGATCGCGGCCCCGTCGGGCGTGGCGGCGGCAAAGGCGCGGTCCTGCTCGGCGAGCAGGTCCAGCTTGCGACGCTGCAAGGCGGGCGGGTCGGCCGGACGGATGTCGTCCACCGGCTCACCGCGGGCGCGGAGGGTCGTGGCGGCGTGGGTGGCCGGCAGGTAGGCACTGGCGAAGTTCTCCAGGCCGCCGTTCGGAATCCAGTCGTTGTTCAGGAGGACGTAGCCCGGCAGGTCGGCCGACTCCGACGCCAGGCCGTAGGAGACCCACGACCCGAAGCTCGGCGCCTGTCCCGTCACGCGGCCGGTGTGCAGCAAGAGGTTCTGCTGGCCGTGCAAGGGGAGTTCGCCGACCATCGACCGCACGAGACACAGGTCGTCGGCGCAGCCCGGCGATGTGCGGCAGCAATTCGCTGACCTGGAGGCCGCTCTCCCCGCGCGGGCGGAACTTCCAGGGGCTGCCCATCCAGACGCGGTCGGCTGTCGCCTGGGCCTTCTTCGAGACGGCGTCCTGGCCGATCGCCTTGCCCTGGCGCTTCGCCAGCTCCGGCTTCGGGTCGAACGTATCGACGTGGCTCGGGCCGCCGTCCATGAAGCAGAAGATGACACTGCTTCGCCTTCGCTGGCCGACGCGCGGGGTGCTCCGGGCCGACGTCCGGGCGGGCCTCGTCGGCCAGCAGACCGGCCAGGGCGAGCAGGCCGAAGCCGCAGGAGGACGACCGGAGGAACTCACGCCGGTCGGGGCCAGCGCTCGGTCGTCATCGGGCCACCCTCCCGCCTCAGCGGAGATAGAGAAATTCCTTGGTGTTGAACAGCGTATGAGCCACGTCCGTCCAGACCTCGGCCGAACCCAGGATCATCCCGGGCGACACGCCGCGCTCGCGGGCGAGGTCGTGGACCAGCTCGCGCCAGCGGTCGAGTTCCTGGCTGTCCGGCTCGCGACCCAGTGCCGAGCGGAACATGGCCGCCAGGTTCTCCTCGACCGAAGACCAGCGGACCCGGCCGCGATCCGCTCGCCCCAGAACCGCGCCTGGCCGATCACGAACGGGTCGTTGAGCAAGGCCAGTGCCTGGGCGGGGACGCTGGTCACGTCGCGCCGGCCGGTCGGAATCTTGGGCGGGGGCTGGTTGAACGTGGCGAGGAAGCGGGGCGGCTCCATGATCGTGAGCTTGATGTAGAGCGAGCGGCGGCCGAGCCCGTCGATCGGCCCGGAGAAGAGGCGCTTCTGCGGATCTTCCTGGGGCCGGTGCGGGTCGATCGGCGGGCCATACAGACGAGCATCGAGCCGGCCCGACGCGGCGAGGATGGCATCGCGAACCTCCTCGGCCTCCAGGCGACGGAGCGGGAAATGATGGAGCAGGCGGTTGGACGGGTCGAGCGCCATCGCCTCCGACGTCGCGAGGCTGCCCTGGCGGAAGGCCGCGCTGAGCACGAGCTGGCGGACGAGTTCCTTGGTGGACCAGCCCCGGGCCACGAACTCGGAGGCCAGCCAGTCGAGCAGTTCGGGATGGGAGGGCTGGTCGCCGAGGTGGCCGAAGTCGTCGGGCGTGGCGACGATCCCGGTGCCGAAGACCCACTGCCAGACGCGGTTGACATAGACGCGGGCGGTCAGCGGGTTGTCGGGCGAGGCGATCCGTTCGGCCAGTTCGAGCCGACCGCTGCCGGGGCCGTCGAACGCGGCAGCCTCCTCGTCGTCGGCGAAAACGCCGAGGTAGCCGCGGGGCACGGCGGGGCCGAGCTGGTCGTACTGGCCCCGGATATTGAGCTGGTAGTCGGAGCCGACTTCGAGGTCGGCCATGCCGTTGACCGTCTGCGGCTCCCGCAGCCGGCGCTCGACCTCGCGGTAGGACGCCACCAGGGAGCGGACCCGTTCCGGGGCGTGCTGCGTCGGAGCGGTTCGGCAGGAGACCTTGATCGAGGAGCCAGTTGAGCAGCGAGGCATCGTCCGAGGTCGCCTCGTCGCTGGCCCAGCGATCGAGCACGGCTCGCCACCAGTCGGCGTAACGACGGGCCAGCTCCTCGCGAGTCGTCGGGGCCGGGCCGTCGAAGAGGCCGCGGAACCGCGACAGCTCGTCCTTCGGGGCGCCCGGCTCCTTGTGGGTCACGACGCGGACGACCCCGAACCAGCTCCGCGGGTCGGCCGCCTGCTGCCTCGGAGCAAGCGCCTCCGAGCCCGACGCGGGGCGGGAAGTTCGGGTTGCTCGTCTTGGTCGCCAGTTCACGATAGACGTCTCGACCGGCCAGCTCGGACGACGGCGGCGCAGGCCGACCAGGACGGGTCGCGGCGGTTGAGGTAGGTCTGCCGTTCGGTGAGGAAGGCGTTATCGACCACCGTCCGCTCGGCGGCGAAATCGCCGCCGCAGGTCTCCAGACTCAGCCAGGGGTCGGGCAACGCCTTCAGGAAGGGCGTGCGGACGGCCCCGTTGAGCCTCGGCGAGAGGGCGTTGGTGAACAGGCCACCCGGCAGGACCGCGCCGATTGCCGCCGTCACCGTCGAGCGCCACGGTGAAGTCTCCCGGCCGCACCGGGCCGTCGCGGAGTCCGACGCCTTCGACCGACCAGCCCGCGGGGATCGCTTCGCGGAAGTCGGCGACGACGCGGAACCGCTTCCGATTCTCAACGGTCCGGGCCTGGGACTCCTGCTCGTAAGTCGGCCGCGAGTCGCGACCAGGCCACGGCGACATCGCCCCGCTCGCGAGCGACCTTGTTGACCTCGACCCAGGCTCGCAACGGATGTTCCCACGCCGGCGCATCGCCCGGCGGCGGTGACGGCCTTTTGCCACGGGTCGGGGCCTGGCGGCGAAGTCGTCGGCGAGCCAGGCGTCCGGCCATGTGGAGGCGACGTCGAGCCAGCAGGACGCGAGAGCCTGTCGCAGCGGTCGCTTGAGAGTGCGGAGTTCGTCGAGGACGTCGGCGTTGCGGTCGGGCGTGTCGAGGGTGTGGGTGAGCCAGCGGGAACTCATGAAGGCGCCGGCGAGCGCGTAGTAGTCACGCTGGGAGACGGCGTCGAGCTTGTGGTCGTGGCAGCGGGCGCAGCCGATCGTGAGGGCCTGGAATGCCTTGGAGAAGGCGTCGATCTTGTTGTGCAGCATCTCCTGATGAATGCCGTCGAACTGGGCGCTGTCGCCGTGGCGCTTCTCGCCGAGCTGGAAGAACATCGGGCCGATCAGCGACTCGTTGATCTGCTTCGGTGGCGTTGATCCGGGGTGCGTCGAGGAGGTCGCCGGCAATCTGCTCGCGGACGAGCTGGTCGAACGGCACGTCGGCGTTGAAGGCACGGACGAGGTAATCCCGGTAGCGCCAGGCCCCCTTGGCGGGGATGTCCCACTCGTAACCGTAGGTGTCGCCGAAGCGGACGACGTCCATCCAGTGCCGCGCCCAACGTTCGCCGAACCGGGGCGAGGCGAGGAGCCGATCGACGAGCCGCTCATAAGCGTCGGGGGCGGGGTTGTCGAGGAAGGTGCTCAGGGTGCGCGGATCGGGGGGCATGCCAGTCAGGACGAACGCCAGCCGCCGCGCCAGCACGTCCGGATCGGCGGGCGGGGCTGGGGTCAGCCCCTCGGCTTCGAGCCGTGCGAGGAGGAACCGGTCCACAGGCTCGCGGGACCAGTCGGCCCGTCGCGGGACGGGCACGGCAGGTCGCGTTGGCGGCTGAAGGCTCCACCAGGTCCGACGCTCCGCCAGCTTCGCCTGCCACGCGATCCGGTCCGACTCCTCGGCCGAGGGTGGCTCATTGCGGGGATCGAACGCGCCGTCGGCGATCCAGTCGCGGAAGTCGCGGATCGTCGCCTCAGACAGCTTCGGGGACCCTTTCGGCATCTCCTCGCCGACGTCCTGATGCTCGATCAGAAGGACGAGCAGGCTGTCGTCCGGCTGCCCCGGCTCGACCGCCGGCCCGGAGTATCCCCCCTTCATCCAGCCCTCGCGCCAGTCGAGCCGCAGGCCGCCCTGTTGCTTGCGGGCACCGTGGCAGGAATAACACTCCGCGGCCAGGACGGGCCGGATCCTGGCCTCGAAGAACTCCCGACGCGCCGCCTCGTCGCCGACGGCGCCCCCGCACATCGCGAGGACGATCACCCAGACCAGGAACCCTTGAGGCGACCGAAGGCGGGTCGTGGAGACGGCGGGCATTGGCGGCTCGTTCGATGACGGCGGGGTGCGGGTCGCGAACGTCGGCAGTGTAGCTCGGCGGGAAAGGCGGCACGAGTAACCAACCTCAGGGCCAGCTTAACGGGGCCTCCACCGCCGGGTCAACGTTCGGCACCGAGCCGACCGAGCCGCCAGCCCGGAATCAAGCCCAGGTCGTTGCTGTCCTTCTCCTCGTCGTGCCGCTCGATGCCACGGCGCATCGATAGCCATGCGGATGCTCCGGGCGATGGAGGGGTCGTGCAAGGCGACACGCGTTCCCGGCGATCACATGCTGCGGATCTTGAGATAACGCCTCAGGTCCGGACCGACGTAAGTCCACGCCAGGTATCCCAGACCGACAACGACGACCCCCGCGACCAGCCATTTCACGGCCGATCCGCTGTCACGCTCTGACTCAGTGAGACCGGTTCGCTCCCCCCAGCCGTGTGCCGTCAGGCGGGACAAGGGCCCTCGCCGCTCGGATGTCAATCGCAACATGGGTCAGCCTCCTCTCCGAAGGGGGTGTTGTCTCCGCCAGCCACGATCTCCTCACCCCGGAGGAGCCTCGCGACGAGCGACGTGATGAGGGGAACCGCCTCGTCGACGGCCGCGCGGACCGCCGCGCCCATCTCCGCCCCGAAGTCCTCCGACTCGTCGATGGGACTCGGCTCGCAGCCGACCAGGATAGCCGCCCGACCTGCGCGCCCAGGGTCGAGGCCAGGCGCAGCACCTTGGCCGGGTCGAGGCCGTGCGCCTCCACAAGGACGTCGGCGTTCGCCTCGGGCGGATCGCCCGTGGGCAGATCCAGAACAGTACAGCGTGCCGGGGGGCTCGCCGCGAGGGGCCGCGTCGACCAGAATGACCGCGTCGTAGCCGTCGAGGAGGGCGTAGGTCAGGTCAAGGCCGCGGATGCCGAAATCGACGACGCGGGCCCCGTCCGGCAGCCCGAGCGCCGCCAGCCGCCGGGCGACCTCGACGCCGAAGGCGTCGTCGCCCAGGAAGATGTTGCCGATCCCGGCGACGAGGACACGCGGCTGGCTCATGGTTCCTCCTCCTCGAACGCGGCGAGGTCGAAGGAGAGCCTGCAATGTCGTCCTTCAGCTTGATCGCCCCGGCGAGCGCGGACACCGGCCTGATCTGCGTAGTCCGAGAGCTGGAGCGGGCAACCGCCTCGGAGCCGGACGCCGTTGCCGACGATGAGCAACTCCAGCGTCGACCGGATGCGGGGCAGTGACGCCGTGCAGCGCCAGCGGGCCGCCGATCCGCAGCCGATACCGGCCCGGGGCGATCGGCTCGTCGGCGAGGCCGATCGGCTTGGTAGAGGATCTCCGGATAGGTGACCGTGTCAAGCACGTCGCGCCGCATCCGGCCCTCGATCTCCGCGCGGTCGGCGGCACTGACACTGGTCCAGCAATGCGAGCGAGTCGGCGGCGATAGTCAGCTCGACCCCAGGTTCCTGATCTCGCCACCGCCGAAGCTCAGGTGCCCAGCGTAGTCGCGGACGGCGAATGTCGGGCTGTGGCCGAGGGATCGAGAGCAGCCCGGTGGCGAACGCCTGCACGGTGAATCGGCTTCGGGACGGGTCGAGTCGGTATCGAACGGGCATGACGCCGCCTCACGAGAGGGGTTCGATCTCCTCGGGCTGGAAGAAGAAGCGGTGGCCGGGCTGTCGGAGCAGGCCGAGGTCCTTGCCGGGGTCGTCGTCCACGATGACCGCGAGGTAGATGCGACCCTCGAAGTCCTGCTCGATCGCCTCGATCGTGGCCGTCCATGCCGGCCAGCACCAGATCGAGGATGTCGGCGCCGCCGCGGGGGCGAAGCCGGACGCGGTCGCCCTGGCGAAGCTCGGCGGCCCCGACGTGGACGCACTCCAGACGGCGACGGTCGGCCTCGGGGCTCCAGCTTATCCATGTCGTGCCCTCCTCCGCTCGGCGGTCGGAGGCCCCGGATCGTGCCGTGGAGCGCCGAGGAGCTGCTCGCGGGCCATCGCCTCGGTCCGCGCCAGCAGTGCACCGGCGCGTTCGTCCACGGCGGCCATCTCGGCCTTCTCCTCGTCGGTCAGGGTCATGATCCGCAGGGCCAACATCTCGTCCATCTCCGTGCCGTCGAAGAATTCGCCCGGGCTCTCCGGCGCGATCTGGGGATAGTCGTAGAGGATGATCGGTGAGGAAAGCATCGAGGTCTCGTCTGCCCGTCCTCGCCGACCAGGACCGGCCAGGTGCCGACATTTCGGCACGCGGCCGCGGCGTCTCGCCAGCATTCGGGCGGGTCGAGCAGCGAGACGAACTCGCCGCGACGGGCCTCGAGAATGCGCATGCGTGGAGACCAGGGAACGGAGCAGCGCCTCGTCGCGGCTCAGGGCTTCGGGGTCGCCACGGGCGTGCGGCACTCGACGCAGAGCGAGACGCGGTAGAGCCCCTCCGCGACCTCGGCCGCCTCGACCAGGATGCCCCCCTCAACCCACTCCTGCTCGCGGGACAGGACGCCAACGACCTCGCCATCGAAGCCTCGCAATGGCTCCGACCGCCTTCCGCCGGGGAACGCGAAAGCCCGCTCGATCGGCCCGGCCAGCAGATCGCCGAGCGTCTGCCCTTCGAGGGCGACCTCGCGCTCCTCGGCCTCCTGCCAGGCGTGGATGAGTTCGCCGCCGACCCGAAGCGACTCGACGGGCCGGGACGGCGGCTCTGGGCCGGCCGGCCAGTCGGCGAGGGGCGGGTCGATGGCCCCGACGAGGCGGGCCGTCAGGTGCAGGAAGCGAACGCGGGCGTCGAAGGCTGTCGCCCGCGTCCCGCGGACCAGGCATTCCGTTCGATTGGCGGAGGCGTCGCCGCCACGGACCCGGCGATAGGGCTCGGGGAACAGGCCGCCGAACGTCCATCGCTGGCGATTCTTGATCGACGGCCGGTAGGGATAGAGGAGGTATCCCTCGTACAGGACGGCGTCGGCGATGCGGTCCACGAGCGAGCGGTTCATGGGGTCACCGACTCCTCAGCGGCAGAGAGCAGACGCTCCAGCGTGCCTTCCCAGGTCGGCAGGCCGTTGCGGGTCTTGTACCGGTCGAGCCGATCGAACACGTCGCGCCGCAGGCAGAGCCAGGCGCTGTTGGGATAGTAGAGGTCCATCAGGTCGCGCCAGGTCGCGGCCGGCAGGCGGAACGTCGCCTCTTTCTCCCAGGGGACCTGCGCCACCTGCAGGGCGCCCGACGTCCGATTCGTAGAAGATGGTGCCGCTGAAGAGGAAGCCGAGCGGCAGGTCGCCCCCTTCCAGGGCGGCGAAGTACTTCGTGGCCGCCAGGTTGAAGTCGAAGCTGCACGGCACCGGCAGGTCGGCACGCGCCGGCGCCGCGCGAACGCCGGCACGACGACGCCGACGTGCGTCCAGAGCATGGGCCGCAACGTCTGCCCCCAGCGTTCCGGCGTGCCGAACAGGTCGAGAAGTCGCTCCTGCTCGGCGTCCTCGTAGCGGCGGCGGGCCGGCTCGATCCGCACCTGGCAGCGAAGCACGACGGCGTGGATCGGGGTCGGCTCCGCGCCCGGGGCCAGGGCCTCGGAGACGCTCAGCGTGAAGCAGCAAGCAGCGGCTCGGCTGCGGCTCGCTCCGGCTCGACCCCCTCGACCCGGAAGTTCAGGTCAGGCATGGGGAGACCGCTCCTTCAGGCCGGCGAAGAAGCGGCCGATCTCGTCCCACACCGTCGCCCCGCCCGACAGGCCACGCCAGTGGGTCCGGACGAGCCCGACCAGCCGGTAACACTCGTCGATGCCGACGCGGTAGCACTCGCGCGAATCCCCGACCCGGTTGACCAGCAGGCACTCGACGTCCGGCTCGAAGTCGTGCAAGACCGGGTTCTCCTCGGCCAGAGCCTCCCAGGCCTCGGGCGCCACCAGCGACTCGGTGGCCCCCGCGGGACTCGGGTAGAGCGCGACGACACGCCCGGCGGGCGTGCTGTGGAGGAAGAAGGCGAGGTTGATCGGGATCGAGAGTTCCTCCCACGCCACGTCCGTGAGGCGGAAGTCGGCCAGGAACCGGACGTCCCTCGGGACGCGGCGGTAGCGTGCCTCGCCCTGGTTGCCGAACAGGATGGCGCAGGGCTCGCAGGCGCAGGCCAGCCGGCGGGTCGCCGTCTCGACCAGGTGCGGAGTGTTCGTCCGCCAGCTCCGCGCCGCACAACGCGCACCGCTCCCGCACGGCCCGCGGCCGGACGTATCGGCGGAGGGAGGCGAGGGCGGTCAATCCGCGGCCGGCCGTTGCGCATGTCGGCGTTCATCACATCGATCGCTCCTTGACCTTTGTCCCCGCGTCGACGGAACCCGGCTCAGGACGGACCCGGTCTCATGGCGGCGGCATGTGGGGCATCCGCGGGTCGATCGGGTCGCGGTCCGCAGGATTGATGCTCGTCGAGTCCCGTGCCGTGCGTCGGGTCTCCGGTGCCTGTCGCGCCCGGCTCGCGGCCGTACTTGCTGAGCAGTTCCTCCCCCTTCGGCGTGCCCGGCGTGTGCGATGGTAGTTCGGATCTCGAGTCGTGCCAACCCATGTTGACGGATCTCCGTTCAGTTGTGTCGATTCGGGTTCAGGGTACCGACAGGATAACCAGTGACTGGCCGTCGGCCGTCGTCGCCGGGGCCTCGCACGGCCCCCTCGACCTCCACCGCGTCGGCGTCGGGGGCCCGGCCGAGGATCGCCTCCTCGATCGTGTGCTTCATCGTGGCGGCCGACGACGCGCAGCCGTGGCAGCTTCCCGAGCAAGCCGCAGCCGCACGACGCCGTCGCTCACGCCGAGCAGCTCGACGTCGCCGCCGTGCGATCGGAGCCGGGGCCGCACCTGGTCGAGCGCCTGGACGCACGCGCTGCCTCCAGGTCCAGGGGATGCAGCCCGTGGAGCAGCAGCAGGCCCGCCCGCCACGTCGTCGCGGGCGCAGGCGTCGAGGATCGCGGCGCCGGCGTCCCCCGCCGCCGCCACGTGCTCGAGGATCCGCGCCAGCCCGGCTCCGTGGAGTTCGAGGAGCGACCTGCAGGATCTCGCCGGGTCTGGGCCTGGGTCGCGGGGTCGGCGGCGTGTTCCACGTCGCGCAGCAGGTCGTCGAGCCGCTGAAGTCGGCCCTGGAACTCGCGGCCGTCGAGGGTGTCGGTCATCGCCGTCTCCTGGGGGTCGGGTGCCGCGTCGAGGGCGGCAAGTGCCTCATCCCTGCACGCCGAACATCGGGACGTGCCTCACGTCGAGCAGCTTGCCCTGACCTGTATACATGTGGACGCCGCAGGGCAGACACGGGTCGAAGCTGCGCACGGCCCGCATGATGTCGACGCCCTTGAAGCTTGTCCGGGCCCGTTCTCCTCGAAGATGGGCGTGTTCTGGACGGCGTCCTCGTAGGGGCCGGGGGTGCCGTAGATGTCGCGCGGGCTGGCGTTCCAGGGGGTCGGCGGATAGGGGTGGTAGTTGGCGATCTTGCCGTCGCGGATGACCACGTGGTGCGAGAGCACGCCGCGCACCGCCTCGTGGAAGCCGCAGCCGATCGCCTCGTCGGGCACCTTGAAGTCGGTGAAGGTGCGGGTCCGGCCGGCGTGCAGTTCCGCCATCGCCTTCTCGGCGAAGTGGAGGGCCGCCGCCGCGGCGTAGGCCTGGAAGTAGGTGCGGGCCCGGTTCGCGCTCGATGGCGTTGCTCCACCGGGGGATCTTCCACTCGAATTCGACCTCGGGCTTCATCGCGGTCTTCGGCAGGTAGATCTTGACGCTCTGGCCGGTGGCCTTGATGTAGCCGATGTCCACCAGGCCCGCCAGAGCCGTCGCCCAGAGCCGGGCGATCGGCCCGCCGCCGGTGTCCAGCGCCAGGTGCTCGCCGGTCTGCGGGTGCGACCCAGCGGGGCGACATGACCCAGGAGTAGCTGGCCGTCGAAGTTCCGCTTCTGCGGCCGGGGCGTGGTGGTCTGGTTCCACGGATGGTCCCGATCGACCGGGTTTCCCAGCGGGTCGTGCGTGACGAACATCGGTCCCTCCTGCCCAGTCGTCGTAGAAGGACGACCCGAGCAGGATGCGGATGCCGAGGTTGATGTCCACGAGGTTGTTGGTCACCGTCTGTGCCATCGACGATGACGCCGGGCGTGACAAACATCGCCTTGCCCCACTCGTCCATGTGGCGGTACTGGTAGTCGCAGACCTTAGGGTCATTCCACGAGCCCCAGCAGCCGAGCAGCACGCGGCGCCGGCCAACCTCCTCATAACCGGGGAGTGCCTCGTAGAAGAAGTCGAAGAGGTCGTCATGCAGTGGCACGACCTTCTTCATGTACTCGACGTACTTCATCAGTCGGACGAGGTAGTCAGTGAAGACCTGCTGGGTGGGGACTGTGCCGACGCCGCCCGGGTAGAGGGTCGAGGGGTGGACATGACGCCCTTCCATCAGGCAGAACATCTCCCGCGTCAGACGGCTCATCTGGAGGCGCCTCGCGGTAAAACTCCCCCGTGAACGGGTTGAGCGCCGTCATGATGTCGGCGATGGTGCGGTAGCCATGCAACTCGGCGTTGGGGGCGGCCGCGCGCTGGGCCTTGTCCCAGACGCCGGGGGTGGTCTCCTTGACCATCCGCTCGCAGTAGTCGACGCCGACGAGGTTGTCCTGAAAGATGCAGTGGTCGAACATGTATTCGGCCGCCTCGCCGAGGTTGACGATCCACTCGGCCATGTCTGGCGGTCGGATTCCGAAGGCCATTTGCTGGGCGTAGCAGGCGCACGTGGCGTGGTTGTCGCCGCAGATCCCGCAGATCCGGCTGGTGATGAAGTGGGCGTCACGCGGGTCCTTGCCCTGCATGAAGATGCTGTAGCCACGGAAGATCGACGAGGTACTGTAGCACTCGGCGACCTGGCGGTTGGCGAAGTCGATCTTGGTGTAGATACCCAGACTACCGACGATCCGAGTGATCGGGTCCCAGGACATCTCGACGAGCTTGCGGGACTCGTCCGGGGCCACGCGCTGGGGCTTGCTCACGGTCGCCATGCTGTCGCTCCTTCCCCTCAGCGGGGGCCGTAGGACGTGGGATGATAGCCCGTGGTGAGCTCGGGGCGACGGTGTCGCCACTTCGGTTCCTTGTTGACGGTGGTGTTGGTGAGCGACCGGAGCCGGCGGATGATCCCCCCATACAGGTTGATGAGGCTCGATGACAGGACGCCGCCGGGGGGCTCGTCCATGAACGGCATGAACTTGTCGGGGAAGCCGGGCATGGTGCAGGCGATGCAGATGCCGCCGACGTTCGGGCAACCGCCGATGCCGTTCATCCAGCCGCGCTTGGTGACGTTACAGTTGACGACCGGCCCCCAGCAGCCGAGCCGCACCAGGCACTTCGGCGAGCCGTACTCGTGGGCGAAGTCGGCCTGCTCGTAGTACGAGCCGCGGTCACACCCCTCGTGGACGGTCTTGCCGAAGAGCCAGGTCGGCCGCAACTCCTTGTCCAGCGGGATCATGGGGGCCAGTCCCGCCGCCTGGTAGAGCAGGTACAGGAGCGTCTCGGTCATGTTGTCCGGCTGCACCGGGCAGCCCGGCACGTTGACGATCGGCAAGCCGGCCGGGGAGCGCCAGCCCCAGCCGAGGTAGTCGGCCAGGCCCATGCAGCCGGTCGGGTTCCCGGCCATCGCGTGAATGCCGCCGTAGGTGGCGCAGGTGCCGGCACCGACCACGGCCAGGGCCCGAGGGGCGAGCCGGTCGATCCAGTCGCAGAGGGTGATGGGCTGGCCGGTGTCTGGGTCGTTGCCCATCGCCGCCCAGTAGCCCTCAGCCTTGATCCGCTCGTTGGGGATCGATCCTTCGATGACGAGGATGAAGGGAGCATCGAGCCGGCCTTCCGCCGCGTCGAACCACACCTTCAAGTATTCGTCGCCGCCTTGCGAATAGTCGAGCACGCGGTTGTGAAGGTAGACCTTGGGGAGCCCCGGGATGGCTCCCATCACAATGTCCTCAATGCTGGGCTGGGTGGCGGCGGTCGTGGAGATGGTATCGCCGTCGCATCCCAGGCCGTCGGGCGACCAGAGGATGTGTACCTCCTTGACGGCCGGCTCCTTCTGGGTCTTGCGCCCGTAAGGGGCCTCGGCGGTTTCGGCCATGAATCACGGCTCCTTTCCAGTGAGGAGGATGGGAGCGGGCTCCCTTTCGAGCGGATTTCGTCGAGGATCACAGCCGGGGGCGGCTGTGCCACCAATCTTGTGGGCCAGCCGCCCCCGGCTGGCCGGCATACACTCATGCGAGAACCGCTCTAGAACCTCTGGGCTTCCGGTCAGGCATGGCTGGACTTGTGCAACGCGACGAAGACGGCCACCCCGACGATGTGGCCGAGCGTGCCCCAGAGCAGGAAGCGGCCGTCTGCCAGCCCCGCACCCAGGACTGATAAGGCGCTGGCGAAGACCGCGACGGCCCCGAGGATTGCATGGTGCAGGCTGGCGAACCCGATCGACGTTGTCCACCAGCCGGACCACGACGATCTCACTGATCGTGTCGTGCCCCGCGGTCATGAGCCAGGAGAGTCGTCCCATCAGCCGGCCGGAGAGGATGCCGCTCGGGCAGATGGTTGGCGCGGTCACATCGGTCATGCGGCGGACGATGGCGCCGAAGGCGCGCGGCTCCTGCATGCCGAGGGACGTGCCGATCCGCGTGACCATCCTGGCGAAGGCGATTGCCCCGAAGATGTTGGCGACCCAGACCAGACCCCAGAGCCGCAGCAGCACCCTGCCCGACGACCGGAACCCCAGGGTGGGCAGAGCGAGCCAGGGTGATGCGGCTCCGCCGCGCACCGACAGGCAAACGGCTGCCCGAACGTTCAGCGAATCCAGGATCTCGCTTCCGACGGTTGGCACGAACAATCGCTGGATCAACGCCGACTTGAGCAAGCCACCCCAGCCGTGCCCGAGCAAGTTCCGGTCGTAGGACGATCGCGGCAGCCGACTCGCGCCGAACGGTACACTGCTCATTGCGGTGTCGGGGCCAGGCATGGGGTGGTCCCTCGAATCGGGAGGGAACGCGGAGCCTCAACCAGATAATCACCAATCAAAGAACCTGATCGACGGTGACGAACTCGGCTGGCATTCCCCCTCGCTCACGCATGGCGAGATGTCGACCGTAAGCGACGAAGTCGCATGCGCCCTGCGACGTGACCATCCTGGCACCCAACGAGGTTTGCGGCGTGCAGGACTTGCCAAACGCAGGACAGCGGGAGGGCTGCTGCAGGCCCTTGAGGATCTGGCGGCTGTTGCAGACGGACGACTCCTGGGTCTCGATCTCCTCGCCTGGGGCCAGATCGCGTCGATGCCATCTTTGACGATCCTGGGCGTCTGGCCAGCACGGGCCTCCATGATCGTCCACGGCCGAGTCACGCTACGTGCGATCGCCGCTGCCAGCTTCTCGGCCGCCGCGCCATCCCGGTATGCCTCCAGGTCTCTCATGGCCGTCCGCCGGGTTGAGGAGCCTTCAAACCGATGTCGAACAGGAGTCGGAGGGAACCGGGTCGGGCGATCGGTCGCCGTCTGAGCCCGCGCGAATCTCCTCGGGCCCGCGTTCCACACCGTCTCTCGGGCCAGGCTCGTCGAGTTGGCTCATCGACTCAAGGAACGCGAATACCCGCCGCGCCGCGTCTTCGTCGATTCGGAAGAGACAGAAGCCGACGTGCACCAAGACGTGGTCATCGACGCAGGTCTCGGAGATTGGCTCCAGGCAGACCCGCTCGGAGATGCCGCTAAACTCGACCGTGCCTATCCGCACGCCGTGCTCTCGGGAAGTCGCCACCATCTTGCCGAGGATTCCGAGGTACATCGGCGACTCCTCGTTCCGGTCCGGCATCCCCCGCGATCCTGGTGAGGCGGGTCGGCGGCCGGCCGCCGCGACCGCGAGCGGGCCGAAGCTCAACCCCCCATCGCTAGGCAGAACCCACCGGTACCGGATGACCCAGAACCCGTCCCGCTCCAGCCGTTCGATCACCTCGCACAGAAGCAAGGCATTCAGAAAGACCCCGCTGCTCAGGGTTACGACGGACATCGCGGTCCGCAGGCGCTGCCGCGAGCAAACCTGAACCACGATCTCCACCATCGTCGAGTGGAATCTCCTACCGAATGGTAATCGCGTCAATCCCTCGACAGACGTCGGCATCGATCCCGCAAATCAGGGGCCGGTTATCGATGTGGAGGTGAGAATCCTACGCGTGTGGAGGTGAAGACCCGCGGCAGTAACGCCGGTCAGATCACTCCGCTGGACGCCCAGATCCATGACAGCCACGGCGTCTACCTGAAGGAGACGCTGACCGATGGCAGGTTCGTTAACGAGGAGAACCTCGAAACGGCCCAGGCTCCGCCGCGCGACATGGGGTTCTCCGACCCGGTGCCGGAGTCGAAGGCACCAAGGCGCGACCGCCACTCCCCGCGACCGGGCGACGGAGAGCCGCTTCGGGCGTGGCGGGTCCGGATGGGGACAGAGCCAGCCTAGGCGGTCCACCGACAACGGACTAGTACGGTCGAGTATATCAATGCGCAGACGACTTAACAGTCCGGAACCGACTCGCTTTCGGGTCGGTTAATGACTGGTCCTTCGCAAACTGCCCTCGCGCCCTGTAAAAATAGGGAGGATGGAAGCGTTTTTGTCGCTTTTTCGCCTGGCGCAAATGGAGTCAGGAGCACCTGCTCATGCCAGGAATCATCGAGTTTCCCCCAGGGCGTGCAGGACGCCGTGGCCACGTACGGCGACCTCTTCCACAACGAATGCCAGCGGCGGCACTTCGCCGAGTATCTCACCGGTTTGATGGTCGCCGAGCGGAAGACCGTGCTCGGCATCAACCATGAGTTCGCCGTGACCACGGACCAATCCTGCCTCAACCGGTACCTCACCGAAGCGGAGTGGGACGTCCAGGCCCTCAACCGGCGTCGCCTGGACGAGCTCCAGAAAGACTCCTCGACTCGCTCCAGCGACCACGGGGTCCTCCCCATCGACAACACCTTGGTCGACCGTGACGGCCTCCTGATCCCCGACGCCGGGTGGTTCTGGGACCACGCCGAGGAGCGGAACAAGATCGCCCAGGACTACCTCTTCGCCGACTACGTCGGCACCAGCGGCAAGCACTATCCTCTGGAGTTCCGGCTGTTCCGCAAGCCGGAGATCTGCGAGGCGATGGGGGAGCCGTTTTGGAACCCCACCGTCTTGTGCTGCGAGTTGGTCGACTGGGTGTGCGAACAGAAGATCCCCGGCACGTTCGCCATCGACTCGTACTTCACCAAGGCCCCGGTCCTGAACCACATCGATGAGAAGAAGGACCACTTCGGGCAGCCCCGGGGCTACGTCGGTGACCTGAAATTCAACCGCAAGCTGGAGTGGAAGGGGAAGATCATCAAGGCCAGCGAGTTGGCGGCCTCGATCGCCGCGAGCGACCGCAAGGAGATGCGGATCGGCGACAAGCGGCAATGGTACTTCACAGCGACGATGCGTATCCCGGATGTGAAGCACAAGGTCCGGATCGTGCTCATCTGGCGGTACAGGAACGATGCGGAACCCTGCAAGATCCTCGTGACCAATCGGATCACCTGGGAAGTGAGAGGCTATCCGGTAATCCTCAGAGTTTGTAAACTCTTACCAAGTCAGGAGGTCCGCGAGTTACACCAACGATGGAGCACACCCCGATGCGAAAGCCCTATCCCTCCGACCTCACCGACGAGCAGTGGCAGATCATCGAGCCGCTGATCCCCGTCAGCCGCGTGGGACGACCCCGGGAGGTCGAGATCCGGGAGGTGCTCAACGCCATCTTCTACCTCAACCGCAGCGGCTGCCAGTGGGACATGCTGCCCCATGACCTGCCGGCCCGGAGCACCGTCCACGACTACTTCCAGCAGTGGCGGGCCGACGGCACCTGGCAGCGGATCAACGATGCCCTGCGACAAGAGGTGCGTCAGGCCGCCGGGCGTGATCCGAACCCCAGTGCCGGGAGCATCGACAGCCAGACCGTCAAGGGGACGGAGATCGGGGGCGTGCGGGGGTACGACGGCGGCCAGAAGATCCGGGGGACGAAGCGTCACATCATCGTGGACACGTTGGGTTTGCTGCTGGTCGTGATGGTCACGGCGGCCTCGGCCGACGACGGCACGGCGGCCCCGGAGGTCTTGGGCCGACTGACCACCGAGCACCGCACTCGGTTGGCGAAGTTGTGGGCCGACCAGAAGTACCACAATCATGCGCTGGAGTCCTGGTTGAAGAAGACGGGAGCCGGCTACGTGATTGAGGTGGTGGAGCGACCTGTCGGTGCGCAGGGGTTCGTGCTGTTGCACCGTCGCTGGGTGGTGGAGCGGAGCTTCGCCTGGCTGGGGCGGTATCGCCGACACAGCCGGGACTACGAAAGGTCGCCCGAATCGAGCGCGGCAATGATCCAGGTCAGTTCGATTCATCGAATGCTTAGAATTTTGAAACCTGATCAAACGAAGAAGCCGGTTCCCTTCAAGTATCCCAGGGAAAAACGGAAATCAATTACCGGATAGCCTCTGAGTCGGATCGTGCGGGCGTACCGGCATCGCTGGACGGGTACGGAGACAGGGCCGCCGCACACTAACATGCTAATGCGGTAATGACATCCATGAGGAACCCCTCGCTCCATCCGCAGCTTCGGCGCTTCCTGACGAGGCTCATGCGACGGTCGGGGTGTGGCTTGAGGATCGAGAGGGTGAAGCGGTCGAGCCAGGGGATGTTCGCCCCGAGCCCCCGCTCGCGGATCCGCGATTCGTCCTCGCGGAACGTCACCTCGAGGGTCCAGTGGCCCGCGTTCTCCACCGACCAGGGGCCGCGCACCGCCCGGGCGAACCGGTCCAAGTCCACCGGCAGGCGGCTGAGATCGTAGCGGACCGCGAGGCTCTGCTCCCCGCCCGCCCGCCGCCGCGACGTCACCACGCCGACCGACTTCCGCCGCTTCCATTCGGCCGGACCCGGCCGGCCCTTGGGAACCGGCAGCGGCAGGGAGGTCCGCTGTTCCTGGCGGCCGTGACCGCGATCGGTCGTCGTGAGTTCCTGGGCCGTCCCGATGGCGCCGATGTGCTCGATGACCGCCGCGTGCAACGACTCGGGATTCCGCTTCAGGGCCAGGACGGAGTCGGCCTGGCCGCCGATGACCGCCGCGGCGATCGCCTTCTGGGCCCCCATGGCGTCGCTCGTGACGATGCCGGCCCGGACGTCGCTGCTCTTCCGCCGCTCGGGGATCGCGGTGATCTCGTGGGACTTCTCGGCACCGACCTCCTGTCCCCGGGCCAACCCGGACTCGCCGGCCCAGGCGGTGACGACGTGCAGGACGCCGCGGTCGTTCTTCGCGTCGTGGCTGCGGCGGGCCGTCTGGCCGTCGAGGGCGATGACCGGGCGATCGACGCCCGTCTCGGCGATGGCCTCGTCGCGGAGGCGGGCGATCCAGGCGTGGAAGGCGGCCGCGACGGCCCCGGGCTTGAGCCGCATCAGGACGCGACGGACGACGTCCTGGCCGGGGATGCCGTGGGGCCGGTCGAGCCGGCCGGTGAGGAGTTCGGCCTGGCCCTCGGCCCAGCGGGCGATGGCGGTGGGCCCGGCGGCGCCGGCGAGGACCGCCAGGACGGCGAGGACCAGGACGCCGGGCCGGGGGTGCCGCCGGTTGCGGGGGGAGCGTGGGTCCTCCAGGGCGGAGAAGGACTCCCCGATCTCGTCCCGCCTGCTGCGGGGGCTCGCCATCGCCGACCTCCGACCCCCGGGTCGGGTTCACGACCCGGTGGTCGGTAGACCCGGTCCGACGAGCGGGCGCAAGACCGCAGAGTTTGCCAAATCGTCATAAAAGTGCGCGCCGGCCCTGGAGCGGGCCCGGCAGATCCTCGACCAGAACCTCGCGGACCTAACGCAAGCCCAGGACTTGCTGTATGCTGACGACCGGTATGCCGTGCTGATCGTCCTGCAGGCTATGGACGCCGCTGGCAAGGACGGGACGATCAAGCACGTCATGTCCGGGATCAATCCCCAGGGCTGCCAGGTCTTCAGCTTCAAGAAGCCGTCGGCCGAGGAGCTGGACCACACATTTCTCTGGCGATCCATGCGGTGTCTTCCCGAGCGCGGGCGAATCGAGATCTTCAACCGGTCTTACTACGAAGACGTCCTCGTCGAGAAGGTCCACCCCGAGCTCCTGGCCGCCCAGAGGCTGCCTGAGACGAAGCTCGGCAAGAAGTTCTGGCATCGACGTTACCAGGACATCAACGACTTCGAGCGGCACCTGGTCCAAAACGGGACCATCGTGCTAAAGTTCTTCCTGAACGTGTCGAAGGAGGAGCAGAAGCGGCGGTTCCTCGAGCGCCTGTGCCGCCCGGAGAAGCACTGGAAATTCCTGCTTATCACGGATTTCGGGGAGCCCTGCGGTATCCTCCGAGTGAGGCCGAGATCAGCAGGTTCTGGAGCCACTCGGGGTGATACCGCTTCCCATTGAGCCGTTCCGCCGGGCTCCTCAACTCGGGAGTCTCCCGGACCGTCCCTGGGCACATCGGGGCGAAGTTGTGGAGCAACGCCCAACCTCGCCACCCCTGCTCAGCCGCCGCCGTCTTGCCGTGCCGGTGCTGCGTGCAGGACAGGCGGTAGTCGAGCCGTCGCAATAACCGGTCCACCGGCTTACTCGTCCGACGGCAGCCGGGATGGGCGTAGGCCACGACAAACGCCCCACGCTTCTCGCACAACGACCGGACCTTTTCTCGCACGATCGGCTTGTCGAGATGCTTCACGGCCCACTCCCGCCGCCGGCGGAGCCGCTGCGAGACGGTGCGGGCATCCGGGGCGTGATACGCCTCCCAGACCCGCTCCCGCAGCGCATCGAAGGTCTCCTTCAAGGGCTGGGCCCGCTCCCGGATCTTCAGGAACGCATGCAGGAAGCCGAGGATGATCGTGACCCCCTGGAAGAACGCCGGCCAGGCCGCCTGCGTGGCGGCCCAGCCGTCGGTGTTGACGGTCCGGGGCCGGTACGCCGGGTCCAGGTCCCGGGCCGCATCCCGGAACACGCCGTAGGCCCTCGTCAACTCGTCCTGGTCGGCCCTCTCGGCCAACGCCAGGCCCAGGCAGCACCCGCCGCCGGCGGTGGCCGCCAGCTAGACCTTCTCGCTGCCGAGGGTCGTGTGCTTCTCGTCGGCGACCAGATGACCGGGCCACCGCTCGGGGGCCTTGACGGTGGTCCCGACCAGGCTGGATCGCCCCAGGGAGCGTTCCAGGCGAGGCCAGGACCTCGGGTCCCGCCCGAAGACCTCGGTCAGGGCCCAGTCGGGCCCGGCGAACTTGCGGAGAAAAGGGGGGCCTGCACGTCCTCGGTCCGCCCGGTCAAGGAGGGCATCAGGAACGAGGGACGGACCAGGGAGCTCTGGCTGTTGCGGAGGTCGATCCGCCGGAGCCTCCAGCCGGTCTTGCGGGAGGTGTAGGTATCCTTCATGCGGTAGCCCCGCCGGATCTCGGCTGGGAACAGCTCCGGATGAGCCTCGATCTGCTGGTCCAGAGACTCCCGGAACCGCTCGGGATCGCCTGCGATCGGCTCATACTGCTGCTGGGAGCAGGGGATCCAGAGGGTCTTCTGTCCCCGGACGGGCGGGAACGTGGGGTCGGCGGCCGGCATGGCGTCGTCCCTGCTGATGGCTCACGAGGCGGAGATCCGTGACCCTCAGCATAGCCGCCATCGGACGGGGTGACATGGACATCCGGTGCCCTCCCCAAAATCCGTGATAAGCAGGAAAACCTTTCGCGATGCAGTAGTTCTGGTTATCTAGAGCGGTTCACGGTTGGGTGGCCGATCCGGTAAGCTGAATGAGGAGAGTCGACTGCGAGGAGGTGCGCCATGAATCCCTATTCACTGGACCTCCGGGAACGCATCGCCGCGGCCCTCGACGCCTACGAGGGCACCCAGGCCGAGATCGCCCGACGCTTCCGCGTCAGCGTCTCCTTCCTCACCCGACTGCGGACGCGTCGCTGCCAGACCGGGTCGCTGGCCCCCGCGCCGCACGGCGGCGGCCACCCGCCGGCCCTCGATCCGACCGGCCAGGAGACCCTCCGCCGACTGGTCCGGGAGCACCCCGACGCCACGCTGGAGGAACGGGCCCGCCGCGTGGGCGTCCCCTGCGGCCGCATGGCCGTCTTCCGCGTCCTCCGCAAGCTGAAGATCACCCGCAAGAAGAAGTCGCTCCAGGCCGCCGAACGCGACACCCCGCGGGTCCGGCGGAAGCGGCGGGCGTACCGCCGGGCGATGGCCGCCGTGGCCCCCGAGCCCCAGGTCTTCGTCGACGAGACCGGGGCGAACACGGCGATGACCCGGACCGACGGGCGGGCGCCCCGCGGGCCGCGGGTCCAGGGAGCTGTGCCCGGCCGTTGGACCTCGGTGACCCTGGTCGCAGGGCTGCGGCTCTCGGGGGTGGTGGCCCCCTTCGCCTTCGAGGGGGCGATGGAGGCCCCGACGTTTCGGGCCTACGTCGAGCAGGTCCTGGGACCGAAGTTGCGTCCGGGGGACGTGGTGATCTGGGACAACCTGAAGCCGCACGCGGACCGTCAGGCCCAGGCGAGTGGGACCGGGGCGTGGGCGTCGCTGGAGCCGTTGCCACCGTACAGCCCGGATCTGACGCCGATCGAGAAGCTGTGGTCGAAGGTCAAGGGCGTGTTGCGGTCGGTGGCGGGTCGGACGGCCGAGGCGGTGTACGGGGCGATGAGGACCGCCCTGGAAACGGTCAGCGATTCGGACATCCGGGGCTGGTTCGGATCGTGCGGCTTGTGCGCAACCCAATCGTGAACCGCTCTAACGGGCATTGACCCTAAGAGCGTAAAACAAAACCTCCCAAAGGAGTGGGAATCTCGCTGGATTCGGGCCTCGATCGGGGGTTTTGTTTTACGCTCTTACGGAGCTCGATCCGGCGGAGTTCGCAGCCGGTCTTGCGGGAGTGGTAGATGTCCTTCATGCGGTAGCCCCGACGGATCTCCGCCGGGAACAATTCGGACGAGGCCTTGATGTGTTGGTCCAGGAAGTCACGGAACCGGCCGGGGTCGCTCACAGCTGGTGGACCGGCTCGCCTTGGTGGCCGCGAGCCTGGATCGGGTGGCGATCAAAAGGGGCTCCCGAAGGAGCTGATGCGGCTGCGCGCGATCGTGGCCAAGGGCCTGGAGGCGACCACAGACTTGTGGCCGGACATCCGGGTGGCCTTCGGCTGGGTGTATCGCGCGGCAGTCGTCCTGCGCAACAAGAGGGGGCTGGACGCCCGGGGAGTGCGGCGGCGTTACCGTGGGTTCCTTGGTGCGATCGCGCGTCACCCGGAAAGCTGCGGCTCCCTGCAGGAGGCCTTCACGCACTTCCGGAAGGTGACGCGGAGCGATTGGCCGGGGTGGCTCATGAGGGGCTCTTGGTGGCGAGGCCCTTTACCGGGTCCGTTGGTCGCGGTGCAATGGAGAGCGAGCCTACCTTTCGGCTCGATCGGAGGTGGCCATGGACTTCCCCATCGCCGATCAGATGGATGAGGATGCCTGCTACGCCAAGCTCCTGCACTGGCTCCACCCCGACGGCTTGGCCTGTCCCCGGTGCGGGACACGCGACGGTCTGGGCGTGTCTCGCCGCCACCGCGCCCCGGTCCTCGACGATCGCTGCTAGAGCTGCCATCGGATCTTCACCATTTTCACCGGCACGGCTCTGCAGGGCTCTCGGCGTCCGGTCGTCGAACTGATGTTGATCCTCCGCGGCTTCGCGCAGGGCGTCCCGACCGCCCAACTCGCCCGCGAACTGGGGTGCGACCGCAAGGAGCTGCTCCCGTTGCGTCATCGGCTCCAGCAGGCCGCCTGGCGGTGTCGGGACCAGTGTCGGCTGAACGACCCGGTGGCGGAAGCTGACGAGATGGACCAGAACGCGGGGGAAAAAAGGCGTGCCGCACACCGACCCGCACGATCCACCGCGACGGCGGGCCAACAAGGCCCGCGGCCACGGCAGTTGGGATAACGACCGGGTGCCGGTCTGCGGGGTGGTGGGCCGCGCCAGTGGCCGGCTCCGGCTGTCGGTCGAGCAGCACGCCGATGCCGGCACGCTCAACCGGGTGGTCCGTGAGGCCTCCGAGCCGCCGGCCCGACTGAACACGGACGACTGGCGGGGATACGACCGACTGGCCGCGACGGGGCACCCGCGATCCTCGGTCTGCCACACCGCGAGGGAGTGGGCGCGGGACGACGACGGCGACGGGGTGCGGGAGGTCCACAACAACACCCAGGAGGGGCTGTGGACGGGGCTGCGGACGTTTCTGCGGTCGTTCCGCGGGGTCAACAAGGTCTATCTCTACCAGTACGTGGCGATCTTCGAGTGGAGTCACAACATCAAACGCGTGACGCCGGAGTTCATCCGGGCGATGCTCGGCGTCCCCATCTCCACCTTTATCCCCCCATGAGCCGCCGGGGTTGTTCCGGTGCTATGACGTGGCGGACTTGCCGCGGACGAACCACGAGTTGGAGCCGTTCTTCGGCTCGCACCGCTACCCCGAGCGGCGTGCCATTGGCCGCAAGGTCGCCTGCCCGGGGACGGTGATCAGGGGATCAGTCCGGCTGATCGCAGCGGCGGCGACATGCTTGCGATCCATCGAGGTAGAGGAGCTGGTCCCCTCCGACGTGCAGGCCTGGCGCGATCTCCGCCGCGCATTGGAGCGCCGGCAGGCGGTCCGGACGCTCGGCCGCCGCTTCCGCCACGATCCTGCGAAATAACTGCGGTTGCTCGAAGATTCCCTGATCAAACAGGCTTTGCTGCCCTAGAAAAAAAGTGCCGGAGTTGACGCTGGACCGGACGGTCCGGCTGCTGGAGGCGGCGTGGGCGGAGCCAGAGTTGAGGCTGCCGCGGGCGATGGCGCTGGTGGACGATCTCATCCGCCGCAACGTGTTGGCCCGGACATCGCACACCAAAACCTGGCGGGCCAAGCAGCCGGGTGGCGGTTTCCTGCGGCTGTAGAAATAGCCTCGCCCCGGCGGATCGGACGAGGTAGTTCCTACTGCAGCATCCCACGGCCCAAGAGGGGCCAGTTCGCCTCGACGCGGCCACGGCGATGGCCTAGGACCCGGTCGTGGAGGACGAAGGTGAAGTCGCTGTAGCCGGGGATCAGCTCCACCTTCTGGCCAATCCGCAGGTCGGTATCCGTTCCGACCTCGACGGTGGCGTGCTCAGCCGAGAGGCCGACGACGCGGCAGTCGGGGAAGTTGGGCAGGACGGGCATGATCTTGTAGTCGCTCATCGACTTGCGGCCGGCGTCGAGGATCGCGCGGTCGGGCCGCGGCCGACTGACGACCGTCGACAGCACGCCGATAGACGGTTGGTGTCCCTCCACCCGGCAGACGTCAACGTAGTACATGCAGGCGAAAATCCCACCTCCCGCCTGGAGTTCAGTAGGCCCGGGCAGTCCTGACGTGATCTGGTAGGAACCCGAACCCCCGGCAGAGACAATCCGGCAGGGCAGGCCCGCGGCCTCGACCATCCTCTTGGCTTCGACCAAGCGCCCGATCGCCTGGCTGATCGCCCGGCGCTTCTCCTCCTTGTCGGCGATGAACAGGGTGTGCCCCTCGTAGCCCATCAGACCGTCGAACCGCAATCCGGCGGTCTTCGCCACCCGACGCGCCAGCTCGACCGCCGCCTCGGCCGAGCCGACGCCCGTCCGTCCCATCCCGAGATCCACATCCACGAGTACGCCGATGCTCACGTCGATCTCTTTCGCCGCGTCGGCGAGGGGCGGCAGGTGGTCGGGGTGATCGACCGTGACCTTGACGTCAGCCTGGCGCTGGAGGGCGGCCAGCCTCCGGGCCTTGGATGGTCCGACGACAAGGTGGGCGATCAGGATGTCGTCGATCCCGGCCGCCGCCATGACCTCGGCCTCGGAGACCTTCGCCACCGTGACCCCGATCGCGCCGGCACGCTTCAGCATGTGGGCGATCGCCGGGGTCTTGAACGCCTTGGCGTGGGGCCGCCACTGCACTCCGGTCGTGCGGAACTGTTCGGACATCGTCCGGACATTGTGTTCGAGCCGGTCCAGGTCGAGCAGCAGGGCGGGCGTGTCGAGTTCAGAGACCGGCAGTCCGATCGGGCTGAGTTGCATCGGAAAATCCTGGCTTGAGGTGGGGTGGTCGGCCCGCGCGGCCTTCCCGGAATGGCTGAGCAACGTTACTGGCTCTTCTGCAAAGGTTTGGGCTTACCGATGTTGCGAAGCTGGGTCCGCAGGTAATCCTCAAGCATATCGACGCGCCGGGAGATGTCGAACTGTCGGCGCTCGATGTCGTCGAGCCGCTTCGCGATCCCGTCATCCACCAGGGCCGACGTTGGGCCTCGCTGCTCGGCCCTCCGCGAACGGGCCAGCCGGACCGACAACTCGACCAGGTCCGCCTTCTTGATCGCGAGCAAGGCCTTGGCCTCCTCCACGGTCCTGCTCGCCAGGGCTTTCATCCGGGGCGCCATCAAGCCGCGCTTGACCATGTCGGCATAGTAATCGAGCACATCCTGTTCGGTCTTCAGACGGCTGGTTGCCAGCGCGATCTCGGCCTGCTTGGCCGCGACGCGGGCCTCCGCGATCTCGATCTCTTCGCGGGCCCGAAGCCCAGTCGTCGGCCAATGCCTCCAGACCCTCGGATGTATAACCACCCGGCGGCCGGGCGCCGGCGGAGTCTTTCGGGTCCTGCGGCATGCGCACGTCGATCGGCGAGGCGAGCCACAAGCCTCCGGCCAGGCCGATCAAAAGGACTGTTCCCAACCCGACGTTTCCGCCAAGCCTGGTCTTCATGGTGGTTTCCTCACTTCGTTAAGGTGATTCCACCTTTCCCTTGCCGTGCAGCTTCTCCGAGGCCTTGCGATACCGCTCGGCCTTCGGGTTCTCAGAATTCCAGCGTGGGGGTTCGGGGCGGTCGGCGATCATCAGCAGGCCCAGCGCGACGGTCCGCGCGATCCGGGCCATGTTGTCGTAGTCGACCTTCTCCCAGTGGTCGCCGACGCCGTGATAGTCTGGGAAAATGTAGCTGACGCAGAGCGTGTGCGCCGGGATGCCGAGATCGGCCAGAGCTTGATTGTCGCTCCGACCGAAGAAGGCATCACTGTTGCGCGGATGCTTGAACACGCTCACACCCGTGGCGTCTCCCGCCGCGTGCAGGGTTTCTCCCATGTCGGAGAAGTCGAACCCGGTCAGGGACGCCCGGCCAAGCTGGGGCCCCTCCGTGTCGTCGGTCCGGCCGACGTGCTCCAGGTTCAGATGGGCCACCGTCTTCTCCAGGGGCACGAGCGGATGCCGGCCGTAATACCGCGAGCCGAGCAGTCCTTTCTCCTCGCCGAAGAACGTCAGGAAGAGGATGCTCCGCTTCGGCCTCGGCTCGACCCGTGCCAGCGCCCCCGCCAGTTCGACGACCATCACCGTGCCGCTGCCATCATCGTTCGCCCCGTTGTAGATCCGATCCTCGTTACCCGCCGGACCGACGCCGATGTGGTCGTAATGCCCCGAGACAACGACATACTCATCCTTCAGCTTCGGGTCCGAGCCCCGGAGCAAGCCGGCCACATTCCGAAGGACGACCGGCCTCTCGACCGGCTCTCCGAGCGCGAGCGTCGCCGTCCCCGAAACCGGCCCCGCCGGCAAGGCGTCGAGGGCCGCGACGGCGGCGGGATCGTGGACCGTGACGTGCGGCGTTCCTGTGCTTCCGAGCCTCAGGCCTCCGAAGAGTCCCCGACCTCGATCGGGGTCAATCAGGCGACCCCGGCCGAGGCCCGAGCCCTGCGGGTGGGAGCGGTCGATCTCCACGATCAGCGCCGGCTTGAGACTCTGCAACGCGTTCTGCACCGCATTTCGAGACCGGAATGCCTTCAATTGCTCCTCGCGTGTTTCACCAACGACCTTCGGAAGTTCGATCACCACCGCCTTGCCCGCGACCTGCCCGGCGTCGAGTGCCTTCACGGCCGCCTCGTCGGTCGCGGCGAGTTTCCAGAGCCCCGCATCCCGGATGTCGATCGAATCCGTGGCCGGGAGACTGACGCGATCGGCCGGCACGGAGAACGCGGCGTCGCCGACCCGGAGCGTGAGACGGAAGGTCGCCGGATCCGCCTCGACGACCTTCCAGTGCGCCGTCTGGAAGTAACCCTCGTCGCCCACCGGCTCCAGACCCGCGCGTCGGAACTGAGCCGCGATGTACTCGGCGGCAAGGTCCAGGCCCCGCGAGGGGGTGTCCCGGCCTTCGAGCAGGTCGGACGCGAGGAAGGAGAGGTGGCCCCGGAGCGAGTCGGCACGGATCGTGTCGAGGGCTGCAGCACGAGCCGGCGTCAACGGCGAGGACGGCTCCGGTCGATCCTGCCCCCTCACAACGATCGCGGCGAGCAGCAGTGCCGCAAGTATTGAGAGTTTTCGGGCCTGTCGAGCAAGAGACCTGGGGGAATGGCACATCGGGTGGGGCCTTCGTGGGAGCGATGAAACAATCCCCTCCCGCGGGGAGAGGGTGGCCGCGGCGCGGCCGGTTGAGGGTTCCCCGAGCGCCGGTCAAGCGCGTCGCCTCGCCCTTCCCGAACCCGACCGGACGCTTGCAATCCAGGCTCCTACTCTACACGATTAACCGCGCACACCAACGGCCTTGCCCCCTCAAGGGGCTTCGTCCGCGATTTTCGAGGCCCGGCTCCACCCGGCCTTTGCTGTTCCCCGACGAGGGAGACCCCACGATGCACCACCGTCCTCTCTTCTTCCTCCTTCTCATCCTCGCCGTCTCCCCCGCCTTCGCGGACGAGCGGCCGAACATCCTCTGGATCACCTGCGAGGACATTAGCCCCAACCTCGGCTGCTACGGTGACCCTTACGCCGTCACTCCCCACCTCGATCGTCTCGCCACCCAGGGAGTCCGCTACACCCACGCCTTCGCTCCGATCGGAGTCTGTGCCCCGGCGCGCTCGACGATCATCACCGGCATGTATCCCCCCTCGATCGGCACTCAGCACATGCGCTGTCAGGGTGTGCTGCCCCGCGAGGCGAAGGAGTTCCCCCGCTACCTGCGCGAGGCCGGCTATTATTGCACGAACAACGTCAAGACCGATTACAACTTCCAGCATCACCCCGACACCTGGGACGATTCCAGCCGCCAGGCTCACTGGCGTCATCGCAAGCCCGGTCAGCCCTTCTTTGCCGTCTTCAATTTCACCACCAGCCACGAGAGCCAGATTCGACTGCCCGAAGACCAGTACCAGAAGCGAACCGCCGACTTCACCCCCGAGCAACGTCACGACCCCGCCAGAGCTCCGATCCCACCCTATCATCCCGACACTCCTGAGGTCCGTCGCGACTGGGCCCGATATGCGGACATGATTACCTATATGGACCAGCAGGTCGGCGACCTCCTCCGCCAGCTTGAAGACGATGGCCTCGCCGACTCCACGATCGTCTTCTTCTACTCCGACCATGGCGCCGGCATGCCCCGGAGCAAGCGCTGGCTCTACGACTCCAGCACGCGAGTCCCCTTCCTTGTGCGCTTTCCGGACAGGTATGCCGACTGGTCTCCCGGCGCCGCCGGCACAGCCACCGACCGACTCATTCACTTTGTCGATCTCGCCCCCACCGCGCTGAGCCTCGCTGGCCTGCCCATCCCCGGCCAGATGCAAGGCTCCGCCTTCCTCGGTCCGAGGTCCGACCGGCCCCGGCTCTATGTCCACGGCTTCCGCGACCGCATGGACGAGCGCTACGACATGCTGCGCTCGGTCCGCGACCAGCGATACAATTATATTCGCAATTATTTACCAAATCTGCCCTGGTTCGGCGGCCAGCAGTACGTGAGCTACATGTACGAGATGCCCACGATGCAAGTCTGGCAGCGCCTGTCCGACGCCGGAAAGCTGACCGGACCCCAGGCGACCTTCATGGCCGATCACAAGCCAACGGAGGAGCTTTACGACACCCAGACTGATCCCTGGGAAATCCACAATCTGGCCGACTCCCCCGAGCACCTCAAGACGCTCGAACGCCTCCGCGCCGAGTTGCGACGCTGGGAAGCCGAAATCGTGGATCTCGGCTTCCTTCCCGAGCCCGATCTCCGGACCCGATTCGGCTCCGAACCTCCCTACGACGCCGTCCGCCGCGATCCGTCGCCTTACCCGTTCAACCCCATCCGCGACGCCGCCGAGCTGGCCTCTGCCCGCGACGCCTCCAGGCTCGAAACCTTGACGGATCTCCTCCGCGACCCTGACCCGGCCGTCCGCTGGTGGGCCGCCAGCGGCCTCGGCATCTCGGTGCGAAGGCGGAGCCGTCTGTCGGCGCACTGAACACCGCTCTCGAGGACCCCAAGCCCTGGGTCCGCGTGGCTGCTGCCGACGCCCTGACCCGCCTCGACCGCGTGAACGAAGCTCTGCCCACCCTGACCGCCGCCCTCCATGACGACGACCCTTGGGTCCGCCTCTGGTCCATCAACATCCTCGATCGACTTGACCTGGCCGCTCGACCAGCCCGTGAGACCATCGCAGCGGCCCGAAAGGATGAGAATCCCTACGTTGTTCGCGTGGCCGAACGGGCGATGGAAGCCTTCCCCTGAGCCATCCCGAACCTTCCACGACAATGACCCCGCGCGGGCCGAAGGCCGCTGCGGGGTCGTATGCTCGGAACGGGATCTCCAACGCGTCGCGCAATCAGAGCCAACAAAGGCCCTGGCATCAGCATTGGTTGAAACCAGGGCCGGAGTTGCTGGCAGCGATCGAGCCGATCACTGGTAGCTGTCCGACGAGATGGCCTCGCCGCCAGCCTTGGTTCCCAGCGACCACCAGGTGATAGGGCTGATCGAGCTCTTAATGAAGTGGACGCTGCCATCGGCGAAGGAGGCATTGACGCCACCGGGGTGACTGCTGTTGGCGCTGTGGTAGTCACCGAAGTCAGCGCCACAGGTAGAGCAGTCAGTCCGACAGGACGACCACTGGTACTGAGTCGAATTCGGGGTCACAATCGTGTTGAAGACTGAGAGTCCCGGCGAGCCGGTTTGCCAGCGCCAGCCACGGTTCCAGGTCGTCTGGCCCTGGGCATACGCCTGGTTGCAGGACTGGAGAGCTTGCTGGACGGCGGGCATCAGGGTCATCTGGCCGTTGACCATGATGACCGGGTTGTAAGCACGACCCGAGGTCGCGCCCGAGATGTGGACCGAGCTGCGCCACTGGATCATGGTGGGCTGGTCGTAGCCGACCTGGGCCTCGGAGTACATAATCGTGTTCGAGGTGCCGTCCTTGACCGTGGCGAGGTCATAAGCCGAGTACTGCGGGGCGAAGATGCCCGTGCTGCTATAGCTCCAGGGATTCGTAGTTGTTCCCATGCTCATGTAGTAATTATTCATCATCGGCTCACCCCAGCTCGTGGCGTCGTTGCCATCGGAGGGGCAGATGAAGCTGGCGACCCGGGTACCCCAGACGGTCGTGTTGATCGCCGCTCCCATGCCGTACCAGACGGTCCAGTCGAAGTTGATGGCGTTGTAGATCGGTCGCTGTTCCAGGAAGGGGAGCAGCATGGCGTGCCCGCTGAAGGTCCCCCAGGTGGTCTGCGTGCCGGGAGCGGAATAGGCGATGGCGGTCCCCATGGGGAACTTGCCGAAGGCCGAGTGGTAGTTCTGGGCGGCGAGGGCGAGTTGCTTGAGGTTGTTGACGCATTGGGAGCGTCGAGCCGCCTCACGAGCACTCTGCACGGCCGGCAGCAGAAGAGCGATCAAGACACCGATGATGGCGATGACCACCAACAACTCGATCAGGGTGAAGCCTCGGCGAATGCGTAGCGTACTCAACATGTGTCCGTTCCTCCACAAGGATCATGGGGTGGGGAATGTTCGTTTGAGAGACTGTTCCAAAAGACTCAAGCGGCCGCTTTGGGCGGCCGCTTGTAGCGGAATTTCTTCCGCCATCGCGGCGGCCGGGCACGGCGGACCATCCGATGGATCGAGCTGAGCTTGACCATCGCCGCGCTCGTCTCCGGCAGCCGCTCGAAGTCCCGCACCAGCCGCCGCCACCGCAGCAGGCAGCCGAAGGTCTGCTCGACCACCCACCGCACCTTCAGCGGCTTGAACCCCCGCTCGCCCTCGGGCTTCGAGCTCACCTCCACGCGGAGCCGGTCCTGGCCCGACAGCCAGGCGTCGAGCCGGGAGTTGCGGTACTTCCGGTCCGCCCACACCACGGCCAGCCGGGGGAACGTCACGGCGGGCAGACCGGCCAGCAGCCGCGGCGCCGTCGCCCCGTCGTCGAGGTTCGCCGCGGTGACCACGACGATCAGCAGCAACCCCAGCGTGTCGGTGACGATATGTCGCTTGCGGCCCCGCACCATCTTGCCGCCATCGACGCCGACCTCGGCCCCGCCGTGCGCCGTCTTGGCCGACTGGCTATCGATGCAGGCGCCGCTGGGCGTCGGCGCGTGCCGAGCTTCGTCCGCACCTCCCCCCGCAACGCGGCGACCAGGGCGTCCCAGGTGCCGTCGGCCTCGAACCGGCGGAAGAAGTTGTAGCAGGTCTTCCAGTGGGGCAGGTCGTGGGGCAACGCCCGCCAGGAACAGCCCTCGCGGTTGAGGTAGAGCAGGCCATTGATGACCTCGCGCATCTCGTACTTGCGGGGCCTGCCGCCGGGCTTGGCCTCGGGGATCAGGGAAGCGAGGAGGCGCCACTGGGCGTCGGTCAGGTCGCTGGGGTAGGCTTTGCGTTCCATCCCCCCAAACTACAGCCGACGCCCCTTTTGGAACAGACTCTGAGTGAGACCGGGAACCTGAGAGGGATCACGATCGGCGCGGATCACTCTAGAAGTGCCGCCGGCTCACATTTGGTGCGCACGGAGCAAAAAGGGGGGGAGCGGAAGCTGGTCAATCCACGGAGCTTCCGGGGAATCCCGCATTTCCCTCGGTATGGCGTCGAAGAATGGAGGCAAAAGTCGAGAGCCGTCCTCTCAGGTTCGAGAGGACGGTCCACTCATCACGCCGACGGTCATGATGGCCCCTTTCGTCAGGCCGAAGCATTCACGAGGCATCAGTCGCGAGTTCTAAAATGCTTCGGCTTCACTCCACCCTAGTTTTACAGCAGCAGGTATTTCACGCCCTCGTGCCTGGCGTGCCAGGCCTTGTCATGTGAGGCCTTGGCGATCCTGTTCCGCCCCTCGTGGTAGTCCATCAGGGCGATCGCCTTCTCCACGGTCAGTTCCGCCTCGGAGAACGCCGACCTCAACAGCCGCACCGCCCGGTCCAGCGTCAGGCCCTTCGACTTTTTTTCAGACGCAGACGCGTCAACGTCACGAACAGGTGCGCCACCGCCACCAGCGCCATGTGATGGTGCCACCCCACGTACGCCCGCGTCTCGTACTGCGCCATCCCCAGGTACGTCTTGGCCTCGCCGAAGTATTCCTCCACTCGGTGGCGCGTGCAGGCGACCAACGCCAGGACCTTCAAGAGCGTCTCGGCCCCGCCGTTGGAGATGTAGTACTTGACCTCGGGGATCGCCTCCAGCGACCGGCGGATCAGCAGCCACACCGGTGGCCCCGGCTTCTGGTCGCGCATCGCCCACACCCGCACCGCCGCGAACTCGAACACCAGCGGCCCGCACGCCCCTTCGCGCACCTTCAGGGTCTGCCAGGCTTCGGCGGGCAGCCCCGCGGCTACCGCGGCCACGGACTTCACACCCTCCCGTGTCGGGCGCTTCGGCGGCTGGCCCCGGCCGCCGTACGCCGGCACGCACCCGGCCGGGTCCTCGGTCCAGACGGTCGTCGTCACCGGCACCTCGACCACGTACCGCTGCTCCAACTCGTCCATCGCCTCGTGGAAGTGCCCGGCCTTGCCGTACTCCTCGTCGGCGACCACCCAGTCCAGTCGCGTCTGACCGAGCACGACGACCCCGCGGACCAGTTCGGCAGCGATCCGGGCCTTGGGCCGGAAGGTCACGTCCTCGGGGAGTGCGCCTTGCCGCGCCGCGCCCGGGCCTCAGGCGTGTCCTCGCACCAGGGCTTGGGCAGGTAGAGCCGGTGGTCCAACAGCGCGGCCCCCGCGGGGGTAACGCCGACGAGGAAGACGCCGACCTGGCAGTTGTCTTCCTTGCCGAGCCGGCCGTTGTGCTGCCGGGCCACGCCCGCGGAGTGTACGCCCTGCTTGGCGAAGGCCGACTCGTCGATGACACCGACGACGCCGGCGGGCGACCCGGCCGCCGAGGGGACCAGCTCGCCGTCGAAGACGGCCTGGAGTTCAGCCTGGACGTCGTCGTACTGCCAGGGGGCGCTGTTGATGAACTTCTGGAGGCCCGAGACATCGCCGTGGCCGACCAGGAGGGCGATCGGCTCGACGCTCTTGCGGTCGGGGCAGACCATCAGGCCCTTGACGTAGTCATAGGCATGGTCCTGAGCCTGCTCCTTACCGAAGAGCGGGGCGAACCGCTCGTGGAAGTCGACCAGTCGCTCGGCCGCGGCGCGCACGTCGTCCGGTGTCATGGAGGCTCCCTCCCGACATGAGGTGTTGGGGCGACGGGCCGGCCGGTCCTCGCGTGTTCAGTTCCCTATGATTCGATGTTACCAGAAACACCGCGGATTTGCTGCTGCTGTAAAACTAGTGTCCTGAGTCAGAAGTCCGCTCGATAACCTTGCGCCCTGGCCGTCTGCCCGGTAGAGTCTCCTCAAAGGAGACTCACACATGCCCCGACCGATGGCCGAGCTGACCCTCAGCGACGACGAGAGCAGACCTTGAAGACCTGGGCCAGCCGACCCAAGAGCACCCAACGCCTGGCCACCCGCGCCCGGATCGTCCTGGCCTGCGCCGAGGGCCTGGACAACAAGGCCGTCGCCGCCCGCCTGGGCGTCTGCTCGGCCACCGTCGGCACCTGGCGGCGCCGGTTCGTCGAGCGGCGGCTGGAGGGCCTGGCCGACGAGCCCCGGCCGGGCGCCCCGCGGAAGATCTCCGACGCCGACGTCGAGCGGGTCGTCACCCGGACGCTGGAGACCAAGCCCAAGGCCGCCACCCACTGGAGCACCCGCGGCATGGCCGAGGCCGAGGGCCTCTCGCAGTCCGCGTCGGGCGGATCTGGCGGGCCTTCGGCCTGAAGCCGCACCGGACCGAGTCGTTCAAGCTCTCGACCGACCCCTACTTCGTCGAGAAGGTCCGCGACGTCGTCGGCCTGTACATGAGCCCGCCGGAGCGGGCGATCGTCCTGTGCGTCGACGAGAAGAGCCAGGTCCAGGCCCTGGACCGCACCCAGCCGCTGCTGCCGATGACGCCCGGCAAGGGCGAGCGGCCCACCCACGACTACGTCCGCAACGGCACCACCTCGCTGTTCGCGGCGCTGAACGTGGCCACCGGCGAGGTGATCGGCCAGTGCCATCGGCGGCACCGGCACCAGGAGTTCCTCAAGTTCCTCAACGAGCTGGATTCCAAGCTGACCCGCGAGCCGGGCGTCGAGATCCACCTGGTGCTGGACAACTACGGGACGCACAAGACGGCGGCGGTGAAGCGGTGGTTCCTCCGCCACCCCGAGTACCACCTGCACTTCACGCCGACCAGCGGCTCGTGGCTGAACCTGGTCGAGCGGTTCTTCGGCGAGATCACCGAGAAGCGGATCCGGCGGGGTGCGTTCCGGAGCGTGGCGGCGTTGGAGGCGGCGATCCGGGAGTACCTGGAGCATCACAACGCCTCCCCCAAGCCATTCCGGTGGACCGCCGACGCCGACCTGATCCTCGACCGCGTCAAGAAGGTTATTGAACGGACTTCTGACTCAGGACACTAGGATAGAATGTTCAACACTCAAAATCCCAGGCATCCAGAACGAAAAGAATGTAATCTCGTAACGCAAAACTCGGGCCATACTCGCCGAATCTCCGATCACTTCGGCTTCGATTTGGGCTGGTTTTTCACGGCCCCCATCATGCCTTTCTGCATCTCCTCCATCTTCTGCTTGGTGATTTCCTTCGACTCCTCGGTTTGATTCTCCGTGGTGGCTGGCCCGCCACACCCGCTCATCGCGGGCAGGGCGCCGAGGGTCATGGTCAAGAGCGCTCCGCCGACCACAACAAACCGCTTGGACCGCATCTTCTGCTTCTCCTGATGGAAATGGCTGACGAAGGCCGAGGGGAAACGATCCGTCCTCGACCACTTGAGACGATGAGCCAATAGGTGTCGGTCGAAGACCAATCCTTCGACAAAGTGGGAAACCAATCCTGGCCTGGGTCCGTTCGCCGGAGCGAGCGTGTCAAGCAAATCCCCTGCGACTCCGTCTCAAAAGACGGGTCTCCTGGGGAATGTTGCTCGTTGTGAATCGACCCGACGAGGAGGGAGGGAATCTGGGTTCGCGAGCCGGATGGAGGGATTAACAATTCCGGCGCGAACGCACGCATTTCATTGTGGACACCAGTGGATTGGCTGTCAAGGGATGACTTCGGACGAGGACAACCCTTCACAGGAGGATTGAGAAGTCATCTTCCTGGTGATCTTGGATGCGGCATCCTCGCAACCCAGGTCGGGAAACCCTCGGCGAGGATACTCGGTTTCCTGATCCCGCGCTGACGGGATCATCACGCGTCGCGACGAGAGCGTGACGATGCCGCCAGACGGTCCATCCACCGACGACTTCCGACAGTCTTGGGCCAAGGTCGAGCGATTCCCGGGGATTCGGGCTCACTCGTCGGAGTCGTCCAGGGAGCGGAGGTAGTCAAGTGCCTCAGAAAGCTCGACGACCGGGGCGCCGGGGACGCGGCCGAGGCGGTCGAGATCGGAGAGCAGCAGAAGGTCGTCGAAGTCGTCGTGATTCTGGAGACGGGTGCGGGCGCGGGCTGCCGAGCGTGGCCTCGCGGTAGGCATGGGCCTCCATATGGTGGGCGATCAGCCAGGCGGTCCGATCGGTGACGGCCCCTTCGAGGGCCTGTACGGCGGCGCCAACGTGGTCGGACGGGTCGATCGCCTTGCCGATGTCGTGAAGCAAGGCGGCCAGGAGGAACTCCTCGTCATAGGGACACTCGTCGCGGGCCAGCTCGAAGACCTGGAGCGAATGGTAGAGGGCGTCGCCCTCGGGATGATGCCGCGGGCTCTGCTTGACGCCTTCGAGCGGTTGGAGCAACATCCGGTAAAGCTCGAAGCGGTCAAGGTGGTCTTGCATCGCTTCGAGGGCGGCATCCGGGTCGAAGTCGGGGTCTTCGGCCCGGAGCCGGTCCTCAAGCTCTCGGATCGAGAGTCGCTCGATCGCCTTGCCCGTGATTGAACTCTTGAAGACGTAATGGGCCTTGCCTTCCGGATAAATTGTCAGCTCATAGTGGAATCGGTCCTGGACATAAATGTGCGTGAAGATCCGTTCCTCGGCGTGCTTGATGATGCGTTTGTGCTCGACCTCGTAGGGCAGGGCCAGCTCATCGAGGACGTCGGTGACGAGGGCGAGGCTGTCGGTGAAAAGGTGGATGTCGATATCGGACCCTTGCCGGACGTGGCCGGTGCAGACGCTGCCGATCAAGCGGGGTCGGAAGCGTGCAAGGACGCGCATGAGGCGCAGGGCCTCGATGCGCATGTCGTTGAGTTTCTCCAGGCGCTTCGAGCCCTCGTGCATCCGGGCCAGCGCCTGGACCTGGTCGCGAATCTCGCGGTTGGAGGGGAGGTCGCCGGGGCGATACCGGTACTCGACGCCGAGCTGGCGGGCCGCCTTGCGCTTGGCGGTGAAGTACTCGGATTCCTCGCGACGGTACATCAACTGGGCGGCCAGAAAGGCGACCTGCCGCCGGAGACGCTCGTCGGGCATGAGAAGATGCGCCGCTTTTTGCGAAAGGCCCATCCAAGGGCGGCGCCGGGCCATTGGAGAACTGTAGCGTGGGGAGGAAGGGAGGTCAAGCGGGCCGATCGCGTCCGTTCCGTCCAGACGCTGCGGGTTACGGGGCCTTGGGCTGGCGGGCGTCGATCGACTGCTGGAGCCTGGACTGGCTCGACTCCACCTTCTCGACCGGTTCGATGCGCCGGCCGTGGTCTTCCACGGCATGAGAGACTCGGGAGGCATTCCAGAGGATACCGGCGACGGCCATCAAGATCGTGACGCTGACCCCGATCAGGGCGAACAGCAACACCCGCAGGAAGCCAAGGGCTCGGTCGAACCGGACGATCAACTGACCCGTCTGCTCCTGGAGCCGGACGATCTCCTCGCGGATCAGCGACTGGTCCATCTTCCAGACCTTCCGGGCCGCCCCGATCTCGCGGCGAATCTCGGCCAGCTCGCCGCCGACGTGCTCGCGGATCTCCCCGAGTTGACCGGCGAAGGTATTGCCCAAGTTCCGCAAACCGTCAAGGGCTTACCCGGAAGGAGAGCGGCACGATCGGTCACGACAGGAACGGCCACCGCCCGGTCTCCAGGAACTGAGCGTAAAGCAGGCCGGCGCCCAGCCCCAGGAACATCAGGACCCAGGCGAGCGCCGAGGGCCGGACGGTCGCGCCGTCTTCCGGCGTGAGAGGCCCCTCGATGACCATCCAGGCTCCGATCCCGAGGAAGCAGGGTCCCAGGGTGGCCATTTTGAAAGAGAAGCGGCGGGAGGTGTCGGCGTCGTACCAGGACCAGGCGACGAAGCCGGCGCCGACGAGGGCGAAACCGAGGCCGATCAGGCGGGAGACGAGGCGGGAGCGGACGCGGATCGGTCGGGAGGGCGTGCCGAGGGCGTGCCAGCCGCGGGCGCGGAAGAGGCGCTGGACGAGCCAGAGGAGAACGACGAACGTGACGAGGAAGGCCAAAGCGAGAACGAGGGCGATGTTCTGGAATCGCGGATTCACGCGAGGCGCTCCGGAGGGATCGAGAGAACAAGGCATCAAGGACTCAAGAGATTAGCCGGTCGTCAACGCGCCCGGCTACCCCATCCCGCGCCCCTTCCGGGCCGGTTATGATCGAGGATCGGGGCCGTTCCCGACGCCTGATCCGGAAGCGGCCGGACATCCGACCACGACACGACGGAGGACGACGCGATGACCGGGAAGACCACCCGACGCGGGTTCCTGGGGACGACCGGCGGCGCGGCCGCGGGTTATGGGTTGTTTAACATCCTGGGGGCCCGGTCGGCTCGGGCGGAGCTGACACCCAAAACCGCCCTCGAAGCCCCCGTGCTCGGCCTGATCGGCTGCGGCGGCATGGGACGGGCCAACATGGGCGTCTTCATGGATCAGAAGATACCGGTCGCCGCCGTCTGCGACGTCGATACCCGGCACTCCGGCGAGGCCGCCGACCAGGTCGAGAAGAAGCAGGGCAAGAGGCCCGACGTCATCAAGGACTTCCGGGAGCTGCTCGACCGTAAGGACATCGATGTCGTCATCATCGGCACGCCTGACCACTGGCACGCCCTCCCGATGATTCGCGCCTGCGAGGCGAAGAAGGACATCTACTGCGAGAAGCCGATCAGCCACGACATCGTCGAGGCCAGGGCGATGGCCGCGGCGGCGAAGAAGCACGAACGGATCGTCCAGGTCGGCACCTGGCAGCGGAGTACCCGCGAGTTCGTCGCGGCGTTGAACCATGTTCACTCCGGCGACTTCGGCCGGGTCGTGGTGGCGCGGGCCTGGAAGACCGACGACAACCGCCTCGGCCACAACGAGCCCAAGGACCCGCCCAGCGAACTCGATTACGACTTCTGGATCGGACCCGCCGAGTTCGTGCCGTACACCGACAAGAACTGCCATTACGACTGGCGCTGGTTCTGGAATACCGCCGCCGGCATGACCGGCGACTGGGGTGTTCATATGATCGACATCGCCCTTCTGGGGCTTGGAAAGGGCGGCGACGACGTGCCGATGCCCGAAGAGGTCGTCTGTGAAGGCGGCAAGCTCGCCTATCCGGACGACGACCGCACCACGCCCGACACCCTGCTCGGCGTGATGAAGTATCCCGGCGCCGTGCTCCAGTGGGAGACGAACCGCCGGCCTCTCGACGGCCAGCACGGCAACGGCACCCAGTTCATCGCCGCTGACGGCAAGACCCTCACCGTCTGGCGCGGAGGTCTCTCGCTCCAGGGGCCCGACGGCAAGGAGTTGGAAAAGCCGAAAGATCCCGAGGGGATGAACGGCCTCGGCGCCCACATCAAGAACTTCCTCGAATGTCTCGAATCGCGGCAACAGCCCCGCTCGAACGTGCATTCGATGGCGCGGACGACGATCATCTGCCACCTCGTCAATGCCGCATTCCTGGCCGGCAAGCCGGTCCGCTGGTCGTGCGAGAAGAACGACATTGCGGGCGAGCCGGGCAAGGGAACCCAGTCGTACCGCCGCGAGTATCGGAGTCCCTGGGAGTTGCCGAACTACGAATGAACATGGTGAATCGCCCGTTCCCGAGCCCTCCAGGCTGAGGGCTCGGGGCGAGGGCGGTTCGCTCAGAAGTCCACCTTGTAGCGATCGACCATCATCCGTCGCATGTCCGAGACGGATGTGTTGAGCACCTGCCAGCGGGCGTCGATCGAGACGTTCAGGGTCGCCTCGCCTTGCCGGCGGATCGCTTCCTGGGGGGCGTTGGAAACGGCGTAGCCGCCGTAGTAGCCGCCGTCGGCCGTGGAGAGGGCGTACTTGCGGTCTTGCATGCTGTAGTTGACCCCGTAGGCCATCTCGCGAAGCGTACGGGCGACCTTGGCACCCCAGTCGAGGAGATCCTTGTCCACACCAAGAAGCGGGAGTTCTTCAATCTGCTTGGCATAGCGCTCGTACCAGAGTTTGGCGCTGCTGGCATTATTGGCCTTCTGACGCTTCAGTCCGGCAAGCAAATCGGCCACCGAGCGGAAGTAGGCTTGCGAGGCCCGAACGACGTCAGGCTTGTCATACTTGCTCGCGACCGCGGCAGCCTGAGCGGGCTGGACGGGGGCGAGTTCTTCGCTCTCCGAGGACTTCGGAGGCGTCAGACGAGGCAGGCGGGCCAGGCTGAGCACCCGACGAAGTGACTCCTCAGACATCCGGCCGCTCAGAGTGATCGTCTTGCCCTCGACTCCGCCGCTCCAGGTCGGCAACTCGTCCAGCGCGGCGCCGTACTCATCGAGAACCGACAGGACCAGGTCCTTGCCGATGGTCTTGGCGTAGTTCAGGTCGAACTGGCTCTCGACAACAATTGTGCCCTGGATCGACTCCTTCACCTCCACCTGGAGAAACGCCGACTTAACCGTGGCCAGTGTCTCGGAAAGCAGCTTGGGATCCAGCCTGGCCTTCTTGACATAGTCTTGCGAGGCAAGCCAGGTCTCGAGCAGCGGGGGAGCGATGGCCTGATCGAGATTCAGGACCAGCACGACCTGGGAGTCACGATCGGCGCGGTAGATGGCCCGGTCGGCAAAGCTGGGTGGAAAGGTTCGGGGCTTGACGAACGTGGATGTGATCCATCGGGAAATCGCCTGTCGCGTCGTGGGAGCGACGAAGCCCATGATGTCGGGCTTGAAGGTCACCAGGTAAAAACCCCGGGGTGTCCAGGCGACCTGGGTCCGGCTAATCGTCTCGACAAACCCGCCCTCGCGTGCGGCGAGCCGCTGGATATCGGGCATGCCGCCGTGGAACTGGGCCATGCCGACCCGCCAGTTGATCTCCGCATCCTGAAGTTCCACCCCCGCCGCCACGACGAACCTCGTGATGTCGTCGGTCAGGCCCAGCTTCTGGCCCGATGCCTGGGCGGCCTTCTCGCGCCACTGCTGACCGCGCCCGTAGGGGCTATTGAAAAGAGCTTCCACGTCAGCCAGGAGAAGCAGGTTCGTCGACTCGGGGATGCGCTGCAGCAATGTGCCATACTTCACGCTCGAGCCCTGACCGAGGGCTGTCGCTGAGAGCCCCGCGACGAGCAGGATCGCTTTCGCGAGTGGGGAAAACCTCATCATCGTTCGCACTCCTCGAAGGACGCCACGACCCGGCGGAGAGGTCAGACACCTTGCGGAAACAACAAGGAGTGAATTGTAGCAGCAGCCTGATCAAAATTCAACGCAATTCAAAAGTCCATTAATTGCGTTATTATAAAAATGTGATTATATGAATTTTTATAGTTTTGACAAGCCGCGAGACGGCATCGACGGTTTGGCGGTCGCGACGGGTTATCGTTCGCCCGACAACGCCGATTTCCGCGACCGGGCTAGCACTACCCCGTTATATTCCGCAACTTCTTGCACAAAAAGAAGTTATGGCATCGATCGGATCGAAAAATGCTGGTGATTGAATCCAATTGATCCGACGTAACTTCTGCGTTATCAAGAATTTGCAGCAAGAAATAACACGCGATCATGCATATCGGGCGAGGCATCGTAACGGAGTAGTACTAGAAATCCACCCTTCCAGCTCGCGTCGTACTGATTCTCCCGAGGATTATGCCCCCGTCCCCTGGCAAGGTTGATCTATTGTAATGGGCGTAACTCGCCTCCCGCTATGCTGCAACTGAGGCGTACAGCCGGGTTTGCTCCTGCTCGACCCGGTACTCCAGGAACTCCTCCCACTGGTCGTTGAGGTACAACGCCCGGACGTGGAGCATCGCCTGGGCCCCCTCCACCGTCCACCGCATCCCCGTCTGCTCCATCCGGTCCTTGACCAGGTGGCGGCACGCCCCTTCCGCTACCCCGCTGCCGATCGGGTAGCCCGCCGCCAGGTACTCGTCGTACCGCATGTGCTCCCTGTTGTTCGCCAGGTACTCCACCGCCGACTTGACCACCGCCCGCTTCGGGCCGCTGAGCTTCCCCCCGCTCAGCCGCCTCCGCAGCCCGGCGATGACGTAGCCGACCCGGCCCTGGAGCAGGTCCCGCAGCCGCTCCTCGACGTACTGCCTGGCCCCGTCGCTCCCCTCCGCGTGGAAGCAGTGGGCCACCGCCCAGAGCCGCTCCAGGACGTGGAACAGGTCGAGGATGCCGACGGCCCCGGAGAAGTGCACCCGCTGCATGTCCCACAACGCCCGCTCGCCGTCCATCAGGCAGATCACCGGGCGGTCGTGGCCCGAGTTGCGGGCCGACGCCTCGGATTCCAGGTGGGCGAACAGGGCCTCCTTGGCGTTGACCGCCTCGCCCCCGACCTCCCGGGTCATCTCGGCCCAGACGTGCTTGTGCTGCGGCTGCGGGCCGATCCGCGGCCCGCTCGTCCCGCAGCACCTCGTCGAGGATGTCGTCGGCCCTCCGCACGAACGGCTCGATGGTGTAGACGGCCCCGACGCAGGCCATCTGCTTCTTGTTCGCCTTCTCGCCCCTTGGTCCGGCGGTGGTGGGGCCTGGGGCCGTCCTGCGGTGGCCGCCGCATCGGCACCCCCTTGCCGTCGGCGGTGACGACCAGCAGCGGCCCCTCCTCCTCCGGCGGGGGCAGCGGCAGGGCGTCCTGGAAGGCCGGGGCGTCGCCGGCCACGGCCCGGCTCATGTGCTCCAGCGTCCGGGCCCCCAGCTTCAGGCCCAGGAGCATCTCCAGCGACCGACCGGCCTCGGCGAACGACTCCTTCAGGCAGAGCCGCTGGCTCCAGTCCTCCAGGACGTAGGAGAAGTCGCCCTCGGGCAGGCCGAGCCGCTCGTCCAGCGGCACCTGCTCGATCCGCTGGCCCTCCCGGCTGCCGTAGACGGCACGAGCGATGGTCAGCTCGCCGAAGATCGACACGTAGCGGCGGTCGTGGCGCTCGGGGAGCCGGCGGGCGGTCCGCCCCTCGGGGGCCTCGGACCTCCGGCCCGAGGTCGCCGTCGCCCTGCTGGGCGACGAAGGCCGACAGCAGGGTGTGTCCCAGGCCGAGCAGTTGCCGGAAGACTTCCCGCTCCACGGTGTCGATCCGCTGGCCGTCTCGGGCGGCCTGCTGGACGAAGTCCCGCAGGGCGTCGAACTGCTGCTGGGCCTTGAGGGCGGCCTGCTCGGGGGTGATGATCATGGCGAGGTCCCCTGGGTGCGGTCACATCGGATGGGTAGAGACCGATGTTCTGCCCCAGAGGGGCCTCGCATTCCACTCCCTACTGCCACAACTTCTTGGTAGGCAACAAAGTCCGGTAGAGCGGGCGGCGAGTTACGCCTAATTCCAATATCCTCGTAACCATTCAGCCGATCGCAGGACGGATTATCGCAATCGTCGGGTGCGTCGAGTCTTCGACGACGCACCCGACACTTGGGACCATCACCGGATTCGGCGGAACGATTACATATCCTCGAATCCGGTCCCAAGACACTCTGGAGCCTGCACTCCGCCTGGTATTACCGATCGTTCATGGTGCTCGGCGAGTGGCAGAGCGGCTTCCAGGATTACGCCCCGGCCCACCAGCTCGACCGCCGGACTCACCTGCCCATTGACGGGTTCTATGTTCAAGCGGCTTACCTGCTGACCGGCGAGCACGCTGCCAGCCGGAACCTGGTCCAGCCGCTCCGGCCCTTCGATCCCCGCAAGGGGCGTTGGGGGCCGGGGGCCTGGGAGATCGCCGCTCGGTATAGCCTGCTGCATCTGGGAAGTCGGGTCTTCACCGACGGCCTGGCCGACCCCTCGATCTGGACCCATCGGGTCGATACGACCGATCTGGGAGTGAGCTGGTACTGGAATCCGTATTTTCGCATCCTCTTCGATTGGCAGCATGCCGGCTTCGGCTCCCCGGTCCTCTATCGGCCCGGGGCCTTGCAGCTCACAAGCGACTTGTTTCTCATCCGGTTTCAGATCTTACTATAAAGAACCGATGATGTTAAGCCCGGTAACGCACCACCCGAACGGCCGGAAAGACGAGCCCGTCCGTGGCGTGACCCTTCCCTTTCTTTCTTTGCGAAAAGGTCCTGGAGCCACCCTTTCCGCGGCGACGATCGGTTCGAGGCCCAGGGTCACGGAACCCGCGCCCGCGTCGCGACCATGTGCTATAATTAACATGGTCTTCCTGGCGATCTGATGACGATCGCGGCCCTTACTTGCAGCGCGGTCATGCGAACTCACGACGCGTCCCCGGCGCCAAACGAACTTCAAATTGGGTAAAATTCCATCCGTATCACTTGCAATTTCTTGACTTGCGAACGGCGGTTTCTTCGGACTGAAAGCGTCCCCGGCACGTCGTCGAAGCGTCTCATCAGCGTCTCCGAAGCGTCCCCGGCACGTCGTCGAAGCGTCTCCGGACCGTCCTTACCGAGGATAAGTAGTCAAGAAAAGCGATTCCCGGCCTCCGGCGCGAGTCCGCTCGAGGTCGTCCCGACGGACCGAGGGGCCTCGGTGAACGTCCGCGACGGACTTGACGGGCCGGGATTGGGGATCGAAGTTTGGAGTTATCGCGGAGCAATCCGCTCGAAACAACCATGGGCGAGGGAGTTCGGCTCCGCCAAACCACCCTGCCGCAGGGTTGATAACTCCGACTCGGGGCCATCCCCCGCGTGGGAGTTTTCTTTTTGCGCCCGGGATGACGGGAACGGCTCGGCCGCCCCGACGAGTCGGAGATGGGGTGAGGACTGGAGCATGCGACCGATCCTCGAACATTCGGCCGGCGTCATCCCGTACCGGATCGCGCGGGACGGGGAGTTGATCTCCCTGCTGATCCCCTCGGCGCGGGCGCGGTGCCCACGGGCCCGCGGGAAGTTCCCCAAGGGCGGCATCGAACCGGGCGAAAGTCCGCGTCGGGCGGTGGCCCGCGAGTTTGTGGAGGAGACCGGCCTCGCCTCATGGCATTTCCGCGAGGGCTTCCAGGAAAGCCTCTCCTACACCGACACCCGAGACGTCCGCCGGAGGTTCAAGACGGTGACGTACTTCGTCGCCGAGGTGCTCGACGACTCCGCTCCGGTCCCCTCGTGGGAGCACGCCGAGGACCCGGCCGGGCGCTGGTACGTGTGGGGTTCCCCTCGACTCGTCATCGCCCGCCTCGGCCATGAACGCATCCGCGCGATGTTCCTGGCCGCCGACGCCTGGTTGCGACGGGCGATCGTGGCCGACGGCGGCCCGCGGGAGATCGTCCCGATGACCCGGCGGACCGCGATCCGTCCGGACGGATGGCGCGGTGACCTGCGCCCCCAGTCTTAGCGGCGCAATGATGATGGCCAAGATCACCGAAGTCTTCGCCCAGGAGATCCTGGACTCCCGCGGCAACCCGACGATCGAGGTCGAGGTCCCCCTCGACGATGGCAGCAGCGGCCGAGCCGCTGTGCCCTCGGGGGCATCCACCGGGACCTGCGAGGCGAAGGAGCTGCGCGACGGGGATGAGAGACTGTTCCAAAAGACTCAAGCGGCCGCTTTGGGCGGCCGCTTGTAGCGGAATTTCTTCCGCCATCGCGGCGGCCGGGCACGGCGGACCATCCGATGGATCGAGCTGAGCTTGACCATCGCCGCGCTCGTCTCCGGCAGCCGCTCGAAGTCCCGCACCAGCCGCCGCCACCGCAGCAGGCAGCCGAAGGTCTGCTCGACCACCCACCGCACCTTCAGCGGCTTGAACCCCCGCTCGCCCTCGGGCTTCGAGCTCACCTCCACGCGGAGCCGGTCCTGGCCCGACAGCCAGGCGTCGAGCCGGGAGTTGCGGTACTTCCGGTCCGCCCACACCACGGCCAGCCGGGGGAACGTCACGGCGGGCAGACCGGCCAGCAGCCGCGGCGCCGTCGCCCCGTCGTCGAGGTTCGCCGCGGTGACCACGACGATCAGCAGCAACCCCAGCGTGTCGGTGACGATATGTCGCTTGCGGCCCCGCACCATCTTGCCGCCATCGACGCCGACCTCGGCCCCGCCGTGCGCCGTCTTGGCCGACTGGCTATCGATGCAGGCGCCGCTGGGCGTCGGCGCGCGCCGAGCTTCGTCCGCACCTCCCCCCGCAACGCGGCGACCAGGGCGTCCCAGGTGCCGTCGGCCTCGAACCGGCGGAAGAAGTTGTAGCAGGTCTTCCAGTGGGGCAGGTCGTGGGGCAACGCCCGCCAGGAACAGCCCTCGCGGTTGAGGTAGAGCAGGCCATTGATGACCTCGCGCATCTCGTACTTGCGGGGCCTGCCGCCGGGCTTGGCCTCGGGGATCAGGGAAGCGAGGAGGCGCCACTGGGCGTCGGTCAGGTCGCTGGGGTAGGCTTTGCGTTCCATCCCCCCAAACTACAGCCGACGCCCCTTTTGGAACAGACTCTGAGTCCCGTTACGGCGGCAAGGGGGTGCTCCACGCGGTCCGGAATCTCAAGCAGGTCCTCGCCCCGCTGTCGAGCGGGGAAGAAGCCCGTTTCCAGCGCGGCATCGACCACAAGATGATCGAGAAGGACGGGACGCCGTCGAAGGAGCACCTCGGCGCCAACGCGATCCTCGGCGTCTCGATCGCGGTCGCGAAGGCCGCCGCGGCGTCCGCGGGGCTGCTCCTCTTCCAGTACCTCGGGGGCGTCGCCGCCTGCACGCTGCCGGTGCCCATGATGAACGTCCTCAACGGCGGCCGGCACGCCGACAACAGCGTGGATTTCCAGGAGTTCATGATCGTCCCCCTGGGCGCGCCGTCGTTCCGCGAGGCGCTCCGGAGGGGGGCCGAGACCTGCCACGCCCTGAAGAAGGTCCTCGCCGAGCGGGGGGACAACACGGCCGTCGGCGACGAGGGCGGCTTCGCCCCCAGCCTCCGGTCGAACGCCGAGGCGGTGGAGGTCATCCTCGCGTCCATCGAGCGGGCCGGCTACACGCCGGGCGACCAGGTGGCCCTGGCCCTGGACCCGGCCGCGAGCGGATTCTCCGAGGCGGGGCTCTACACCTTTGCGAAGTCCGACGGCTCGTCGAAAGGGCCGAGGAGATGGTCCGCCTGTTCGAGGACGGGGTGTCGAAGTACCCGATCGTCTCGATCGAGGCCGGCGTCGCCGCGCAGGACGAGGCCGGCTGGAAGATGCTCACCGAGGTGCTGGGGAGAAAGGTCCAGCTCGGCGGCGACGACAACTTCGTCTCCAACCCGCGGATCTTCGCCGAGGGCATCTCCCGGGGGATCGCCAACGCCATCTCCGCCTCGGGATTCTCGGTGCCTTCGGCTTCCGGTCCCTCGCGGTCCTGCTGGCGACTCGTCTCCTGGATTTCTGGCCGTTCGAAGTCGGCGCCGGGGGGTATCTGCTTTCCTTATCCACGTCCCGCCTCGCCAGGGGAAATCGTGGTCCCGGTTCGAGAGCCGGACCCCGTGCGGGACGTGGTCTGTGGGGTACGGTCATCAGGGTCGAGTTGGCCGATCTGGCGTTCTCGATCGACTCGATCCTCGCGGCCGTCGGCATCGCCGACGAACTGCCCCGGCGGCTCCACACGTCCGGATTCGGAGGCTTCACGGTCGTGCATTGGGTGGTCTTCGTCGGCGGGTTGCTGGGGATCGTCGCGATGAGGCCTGTGGCGGGCTGGTTCTTGACCTTGCTGGGCCGCTTCCACGGCCTGCGCGGCTGCGCCTATCTTCTGGTGGCCTGGATCGGGTTGAAACTCGTCGGCGAGGGCCTGCATCATGCCCTCTGCGGCGGACAGGGTCGCTGGGCCAGCGGCTGGCGCGATGCCATCCCCGATTGGATCGGTTGCAACCTGGAAATGCCGGGGTGGCTCTTCTGGGCCGGGATGGTCCTGATCGTGGTGATTGGCTTATCCTCCTCGTCGAGGCGCAGAGCCCTTGGTTTTCGCGGCAATGAAGGCGAGTGTCCGCCCGGAAGGGAGTAACGCGGTGGAGCAACAACAGCATCTCAACGGGCGGAACGAAGCGGCCGCGCAGGCCGTGGCCCTGCGATTCGTGGTTCTGCTGGGCGTCGTGAGCCTGTTCGCCGACATGACCTACGAGGGAGCCCGGAGCACCACCGGGCCCTACCTCGCCGGCCTGGGCGCCAGCGGCCTGGCCGTCGGATTGGTCGCTGGGCAGGGCGAGTTGATCGGCTACGCCCTCCGCCTGGTATCCGGCTACGTCGCGGACCGCACCGGCCGCTACTGGGCGGTCACGATTCTCGGTTACGTCCTGAACCTGATCGCCGTGCCGCTGCTCGCTCTGGCGGACCGCTGGGAGGTCGCGGCCGGCCTGATGATCGCCGAGCGGGTGGGCAAGGCGATCCGCACACCATCCCGCGACGCCATGCTCTCGCACGCGACCCAGGAGGTCGGCCACGGCTGGGGCTTCGGTTTGCATGAGGCGCTGGACCAGGCCGGCGCGGTGCTCGGCCCGCTGGTGGTCGCGGCCGTCCTTTGGTCAGGCGCCGGCTACCGGGCCGGCTTCGGCATCCTTCTCATCCCGGCCCTGCTGGCCCTGGGGGTGCTGACGGCGGCCTGGTGGCAGTATCCGCATCCCCGGGAACTGGAGTCCGAGACGGAAGGGATGCTGGCCGACGGCCGGTCGTTCCCGCGCCCTTCTGGGTCTACCTCGCGGCCGCCGCGGCGATGGCCGCCGGATATGCCGACTTCCCGCTGATCGCCTACCACTTCGGCAAGGCGAAGGTCGTCTCGGCGGATTGGATTCCGGTCCTCTACGCGGTCGCGATGGGCGTCGATGCCGTGGCCGCCCTGGTCTTTGGCCGGCTCTTCGACCCGCTCGGCCTGACGGTCCTGGCCGCTTCGACGCTCCTCTCCGCCCCGTTCGCGCTGCTCATCTTCCGGGGCGGCTTCTCCTCGGCATTGCTGGGCATGGCGCTCTGGGGCATCGGCATGGGGGCTCAGGAATCGATCCTGCGGGCCGCCATCGCGCGGATGGTCCGTGCCGATCGACGGGGTTCGGCCTACGGGCTGTTCGACGCGGGCTACGGGCTCGCTGGTTCCTCGGCAGCGCCCTGATGGGCTACCTCTACCGACGTATCCGTCGCTGGTCTGATCGCTTTCTCCGTGGGCGCAACTCGTGGCCCTCGTCATCTTCCTCCTCATGACCGGTCCGCTCGGATGCCGTCGGGGAGCGTGACGGCGAGGCTAAGGGAGCCGGACGTGGTCCCTGGTGATCAGCGACAATCATTTCTCCCGGTCAGCGACGATTAGAATTGCCGGCCCCTGAGGCCCGGTAGGCTGTCCCTTTTCGGCTCCCTCGATGACGGAGCGAAGGGATGGTCACCGATCGCCTGTTCAGGAGGCTGCGGAAGTTGCTTCAGACCGAAACGACCCTGGCCAACGCCGCCGACAAGGCGGGCGTCGACGACAAGACGGCACGCAAGTACCGCGACTCGGACCGGCTCCCCACCGAGCGGCGCGTCCCGCGCACCTGGCGGACCTGGGAGGACCCGTTCCAGGACGTGTGGCCCGAGCTCCAGGAGATGCTCCGGCTCAACCCCGGGCTCGAGGCCAGGACCCTCTTCGCCGACCGGCAACGCCGCTTCCCCGACGGGCCACGGCGGACCCTCCAGCGGCGGCTCAAACACTGGCGGGCCACCGAAGGGCCGCCCAAGGAGGTGGGCGTCGCACAGACCCACGAACCGGGCCGGCTCTGGGCCTCGGACTTCACCCACATGACCGAGCTGGGCGTCACGATCGCCAGCGAGCCGTTCGACCACCTGGTCTATCACTTCGTGCGGACCTACTCGAACTGGGAGACCGGCACGGTCTGCTTCTCGGAGAGCTGGGAGGGCCTGGGGGAGGGGCGGCAAAACGCCCTCGGGGAACTGGGAGGGGTTCCCCGGCAGCACCGCACCGACCGCCTCAGTGCCGCGGTCAAGGCCGACCCCGATCCCGAGATGTTCCCCCGGCGATACCCGGCGCGGCTGGCCCATTACGGCCTGCAAGGCCAGGCGATCCCGCCGCGGCAGGCGCACGAGAACGGCGATCTCGAGCAGAGCCCCTACCGGTTCCAGCCGGCCGTCGACCAGGCCTTGATGTTGCGGGGCAGCCGCGAGTTCGCCACCCGCGGGGAGGACCAGGCGTTCCTCCGCAAGGCCATGGCCGGGCGGAATGCGAATCGCCGCGAGCGGTTCGCCGAGGAGCAGGCCGTGGTGTCGTCGCTGCCGTTGCGGCGGCTGGAGCGGGGCCGGCGGGTCACGGTCCGGGTCGACGCGGGGAGCACGATCCACGTCGGCGGGAACGTCGACTCGGTGCCGAGCCGGTTGAGCGGTGAGCGGGTCGAGGTCCACGTCGGGGCCGAACGATGGGAGGTCTGGTAGGGGGCCCGTCGGGTGGACGAGTTGCCGCGGCTGCGGGGCCGGGGCCAGCAGAAGATCGAGGACCGCCACGTGATCGACTGGCTGGTGCGCAAGCCGCGGGCATTCGAGGAGGACCGCGACCGCGACGCCATGTTCCCCACCAGCCGGTTCCGGATGGCGTACGACGCCCGGAAGGAGGACCGCCCGGCCCGGGCGGCCAAGGAGGACCTGGAGATCCTCCTGCTGGCGGCGCAGGAGGGGGAGACCGCGGTGGACGAGACGCTGCGGCGGTGGCTCGGCGGCGACCGGCCGCTGTGCGGCGACACCGTGGCCGAGGCGGTGCGTCAGGGCCGCCGGCCGCCAGCGGTGACTGATGTGACCGTCATTAATGTGGATCTGACGATGTGCGATCGGCTGTTGCAGCCGGGGGAGGGACATGAGCACGGGACCGACGGACAGGAAGGCCCAGCTGACCGAGCAGCTCAAGGCACGGCACCTGCCGGCGCTGCGGGCGGGCTTCGAGGAGCTGGCGCACCAGGCCCAGCAGGAGTCGCAGAGCGACGAGCAGGACCTGCTGAGCCTGACGGAGAGGGAGTGCCAGGCGCGACGCGACGCGACAACCGGGTCGAGCGGCTCCTGCGCGAGTCACGGCTGTCGCTGGAGAAGAGCCTTCAGACGCTGGACCTGAAGCGTTTGCCGCCGAAGCTCGTGCCGCAGGTGCGGGCACTGCGGGACGGGACGTTCGCCGACCGGTGCGAGAACGTCCTGACGTTCGGCAATCCGGGGAGTGGGAAGACCCACGTCCTTTCATCGATTGGACAAGAAGTGATCCGTTCTGGGCGCCGGGTCTATTTCCGCAACTGGGGGTTGATGGTGCAGGACCTGCTAGCGGCCAAGCGGGACCTGCGGCTCAGCCGGGTGTTCCAGAGCCTCTCGCGGTCCGCGGTCCTGATCCTGGAAGACCTGGGCTCCGTGCAGCAGAGCCGGGAGCAGAGGGAGGTGCTGTTCAGCCTGCTGGCCGAGCGTTACGAGCGGGGCAGCGTGATGGTGTCGAGCAACCTGGCGTTCTCGGGTTGGGAGGCGATCTTCAAGGACGCGATGATGACGGCAGCGGCGATCGACCGCCTGGTTCACCACTGCGTGATCCTGGAGTTGAACGGGCCCAGCTACCGCGCGGAGCAGGCCAGGAAGGCCCGCCAAACGGCAACTACGGCATGATCAAGAACCGCCGATGGGTCCGGGAATAATCATCGTCGTCGGCAGGGAAAAATAGTTGACGCCAATCACCGGATCGTCTGGCGGACGCGGATCAGCCGGTACGCCCGCCGGCAGGCCGTCGGTCGGTACGCGACCTCGGCCACGTCCTCACGGACCCGGGTCAACGTCTGGAACCCACGCTCGCGGACGCTCCGGTCCGGGATTTTCTCGGGCGCTTCCGGGGCTTCCCCTGGGCCGTGTACTGCGGCCGCCGTTGCAGCTCGGCCCAGTCCGACGCGAGCCGGTCCTCGGCCATCGCCTTGAGGTGGGGCATGGCGTCGATGCCGAAGAGGAAGGTCACGGCCTCGGCGTCCCAGGCGTCGCGTGGCCTGGTCGGGGTGAAGTCAGAGTCTGTTCCAAAAGGGGCGTCGGCTGTAGTTTGGGGGGATGGAACGCAAAGCCTACCCCAGCGACCTGACCGACGCCCAGTGGCGCCTCCTCGCTTCCCTGATCCCCGAGGCCAAGCCCGGCGGCAGGCCCCGCAAGTACGAGATGCGCGAGGTCATCAATGGCCTGCTCTACCTCAACCGCGAGGGCTGTTCCTGGCGGGCGTTGCCCCACGACCTGCCCCACTGGAAGACCTGCTACAACTTCTTCCGCCGGTTCGAGGCCGACGGCACCTGGGACGCCCTGGTCGCCGCGTTGCGGGGGGAGGTGCGGACGAAGCTCGGGCGCGCGCCGACGCCCAGCGGCGCCTGCATCGATAGCCAGTCGGCCAAGACGGCGCACGGCGGGGCCGAGGTCGGCGTCGATGGCGGCAAGATGGTGCGGGGCCGCAAGCGACATATCGTCACCGACACGCTGGGGTTGCTGCTGATCGTCGTGGTCACCGCGGCGAACCTCGACGACGGGGCGACGGCGCCGCGGCTGCTGGCCGGTCTGCCCGCCGTGACGTTCCCCCGGCTGGCCGTGGTGTGGGCGGACCGGAAGTACCGCAACTCCCGGCTCGACGCCTGGCTGTCGGGCCAGGACCGGCTCCGCGTGGAGGTGAGCTCGAAGCCCGAGGGCGAGCGGGGGTTCAAGCCGCTGAAGGTGCGGTGGGTGGTCGAGCAGACCTTCGGCTGCCTGCTGCGGTGGCGGCGGCTGGTGCGGGACTTCGAGCGGCTGCCGGAGACGAGCGCGGCGATGGTCAAGCTCAGCTCGATCCATCGGATGGTCCGCCGTGCCCGGCCGCCGCGATGGCGGAAGAAATTCCGCTACAAGCGGCCGCCCAAAGCGGCCGCTTGAGTCTTTTGGAACAGTCTCTCAGTGTCGCCGCGGAGGTAGCTCGTGCGGAAGCCGGCGCCGCGGCCGTGCCGGATCGCCAGGTCGATCTGTTCGGCGGCGCCCTCGTGCGAGGGCCGGTTGACGAGGCTGAGCACCTCCCCGGTGTTGGCCCGGGAAACGATCAACGGGTGATAACCCCAGGTGCCGTCGTGGGCGATATCGACGCCCGGCTTGCCGCCGGCGGCGGTGGCGACGAGCGAGCCGTCGGCGTCGATGACGGCCGCGTCGAAGAAGGGCGACGGCAACTGTTTCCCGACCTTGACCCGGGTCTGATCGAAGACGTCCTGGAGGGTCTCGACGTCGTCGGGGGGGAAGCGGCGGCCGAAGTCGCCGGCGGCGGTGGGGTCGGGGATCCGGTCGGCGTCGAGGGCATCGAGGAAGACGATGTCGTCGCGTCGCAGCTCGATGTCGTCGCGGCAGGTCCCGTGGCCCAGGGCGTTGTAGGCGAAGTTCAGGACCTGGTCCGACTCGTGGCAGGGGAAGTGGAACGTGAGCAGGAGGAGCCGATGGTCGATGGCCTCGGCCAGGCCGAGCTTGCGCACGCGCAACGGGATGGCGCCGATGCCGCCGCAGGCGATGGCCCGGGTCTTGGTGGCGACCTCGGAGTGGATCTTCGAGGCGGAGCAGACCGGGTCGGGCGAAGGTGCGGTGACGGGCCGGTCGAGTCGTCGGCGGCTTTGGCGCTTGCCGGCGGCGTGGTGGCGGTGGGGAATCGGCTTCACTCGAAATCTCCTGTTTATCACGGATTTTGGGGAGGGCACCGGATGTCCATGTCACCCCGTCCGATGGCGGCTATGCTGAGGGTCACGGATCTCCGCCTCGTGAGCCATCAGCAGGGACGACGCCATGCCGGCCGCCGACCCCACGTTCCCGCCCGTCCGGGGACAGAAGACCCTCTGGATCCCCTGCTCCCAGCAGCAGTATGAGCCGATCGCAGGCGATCCCGAGCGGTTCCGGGAGTCTCTGGACCAGCAGATCGAGGCTCATCCGGAGCTGTTCCCAGCCGAGATCCGGCGGGGCTACCGCATGAAGGATACCTACACCTCCCGCAAGACCGGCTGGAGGCTCCGGCGGATCGACCTCCGCAACAGCCAGAGCTCCCTGGTCCGTCCCTCGTTCCTGATGCCCTCCTTGACCGGGCGGACCGAGGACGTGCAGGCCCCCCTTTTCTCCGCAAGTTCGCCGGGCCCGACTGGGCCCTGACCGAGGTCTTCGGGCGGGACCCGAGGTCCTGGCCTCGCCTGGAACGCTCCCTGGGGCGATCCAGCCTGGTCGGGACCACCGTCAAGGCCCCCGAGCGGTGGCCCGGTCATCTGGTCGCCGACGAGAAGCACACGACCCTCGGCAGCGAGAAGGTCTAGCTGGCGGCCACCGCCGGCGGCGGGTGCTGCCTGGGCCTGGCGTTGGCCGAGAGGGCCGACCAGGACGAGTTGACGAGGGCCTACGGCGTGTTCCGGGATGCGGCCCGGGACCTGGACCCGGCGTACCGGCCCCGGACCGTCAACACCGACGGCTGGGCCGCCACGCAGGCGGCCTGGCCGGCGTTCTTCCAGGGGGTCACGATCATCCTCGGCTTCCTGCATGCGTTCCTGAAGATCCGGGAGCGGGCCCAGCCCTTGAAGGAGACCTTCGATGCGCTGCGGGAGCGGGTCTGGGAGGCGTATCACGCCCCGGATGCCCGCACCGTCTCGCAGCGGCTCCGCCGGCGGCGGGAGTGGGCCGTGAAGCATCTCGACAAGCCGATCGTGCGAGAAAAGGTCCGGTCGTTGTGCGAGAAGCGTGGGGCGTTTGTCGTGGCCTACGCCCATCCCGGCTGCCGTCGGACGAGTAAGCCGGTGGACCGGTTATTGCGACGGCTCGACTACCGCCTGTCCTGCACGCAGCACCGGCACGGCAAGACGGCGGCGGCTGAGCAGGGGTGGCGAGGTTGGGCGTTGCTCCACAACTTCGCCCCGATGTGCCCAGGGACGGTCCGGGAGACTCCCGAGTTGAGGAGCCCGGCGGAACGGCTCAATGGGAAGCGGTATCACCCCGAGTGGCTCCAGAACCTGCTGATCTCGGCCTCACTCGGAGGATACCGCAGGGCTCCCCGAAATCCGTGATAAGCAGCAAAATCGCCGGTGCGGACAGCAAACGCATGGCCAAGGAGGATGGTTCCGGCTTCGAGTGGCGTTGGCATCTGATCTCGTGTGATCTCGACGCCGACCAAGGTGGCCCTAATTCCTGAGCGGGCGATGTTGGCAGCCTTGGCAACCTAGCCCACCCAATCGACTGGCCTCGGAACGACTGAGCCCGGGGATCATGACCCCTGACGACTCCATCAAGACAGCAACTTCGGAGACCTCGCCATGAGCCTTGACGCGAGCACGGAAATCTACGGACAACTATTTCTACTGTCTAGGCCGCTCGTGCGGACTGATCTTCAATGGTGCCAGTTGCTTACGTGACTTGTAATGGTAAAACCGCGCCGACTCGTTCCGCTCCCGTCGCCGCGTCCGTTCCCCAGCCAACCGGCGGGGCGCGTCGCAACCGCTGGCCCGGTGCTGGATCAGCGCCAACCCCAGCCGCACCTGGGGCACCCTCAACGCCGGAACCCCCTTTTTTCCCCCCGACGCGACTCCACCACCAGGAACCACGTCGCAACCCGCGACTGGGTCATGGGGTGGTGCCAACCACGCCCGTTCCCCACCTGGTACCCGCCCAGGCCCGCCTCGCTCTGGGAACGCTTCAGGCATTGCTCGATCCGGTGCGACGCCTTGGCGACACGGGCGAACTCCGAAAGCGGCGTGTCGCGTGGGGCGTTGGTGAGAGAGTCATCCTGCTTGAGTGTGCCGCCATCGACGGACCGCACCACCCCCAGCGTCTCCTCGAATCCGACGACCCGTCGGTCCACCTTCGACTCCACCCCCCGGGCCACGATCTCCACCTCCAGTGGCCCCTGCTCACCGTCTCGTACAGTGAGCCTGGTCCACTCCGTTGCGGGCAACGCCTCGCACCAACGGCGTACCCCACGCAAGGGAGCCTTGGGATGGCGACCGCGACCGCCGGACTCGGGCACCGGTTCCTCCCGGTCGCGGAGGGTGGTGTTCGACGGCACCGCCAGGAAGTCCCGCTGTCCGTCCCTGGCCCGTCGCTGGCGAAACCAGGCGGGCCGGCCCATCTCGTCATCGCCAGCGACCCCGCCGTGGGGCAGGACCGGGCCATGACGGTCGAGCATCTCCAGGGCCCGCTCGGGCCGCCTCCGGTACCGCACGTCCTTGGGGACCCCGGCCTTCGGGCGGCGTTTCTTGTCGTGGGCCCATTCCCGCGGCAGGGAGAGCCGGAAGTCCACCAGGGCGTGTTCGGCGTCGGTGACCTAACCGAGGAAGACGCCCACCTGACAGTTCTCGACCTTGCCGAGCCGGCCGCACCACTGGCGTTGCACGCCCACCGAGGCGGGGCCCTTCTTGGGGAAGGCCGAGGGGTCGAAGACGAGCACGGCGTTGGCCTGCCCGATCGGGACGACAACCTGGCGGGCCCGTTCGCCGATGAGCGGTTCGTGGTCCTAATCGACCTCACCGAGGAACCGTTGGATGACCTGGCGGTCGCGGTCGTAACGGTAGGCGAGGGACTCGGCGTTCTTGCGCTCGACGTCGGAGAGCAGTCCGGAGAGATAGGTGTGGGAATGGGTGCGACTCTCGACGCTGGGCAGCGAGGCGGCGAACGGCCGTGCGAACTCCTCCCATCGGGTCATCACGCCGCGGAACAGCGGGGGCGGGACCGGACAGGCAGCGAGCCATTGCTCCTTGCGACGCTCGAAGCGGGGCTCCATCGGAGGCCTCCTTCCATCAGGGAGTATCCTCTGGAAGGCATTGATACAAAAACCCTTGCGACCAAGCAAGGGAGCCCAGACAGTAGAACTATCCGAACTGCGGTCCATGCTCCTAGAAATCAAGGAGATGATCGGCAGCCCGGCCCAGACCCGCGAATTCTACTCGGTCGAGAAGGTGGCAAACCTCCTCGATCGTGGGCCGTACACCGTCCGCGAATGGTGCCGCAACGGTCGTATCAACGCGACCAAACGGGCCGAGCAATGGGGTGGCGCCGCTCTCTGGAACATCTCCGCCGCCGAGTTGGCCCGCATCAAGAATGAGGGGCTGCTCCCAGTTCGACGGCCCTGATAGAGGGTGTACTCAACCGGGTCGAGGGGGTCTCCCACCTGGAGTCCCCCCTCAGACCGCATCACGAGGAGCCGATCTGAAAGAGCGAGTTGAGGGCGAGCTCCTGCTTGCACGGAAGGAGGTGGCGATAACGGCGTTCCATCTCCTCGGTGTGGTGCCCGAAGATTTCGTTGATGTACCGCTGGTCCGTGCCAGCCGACGCCATGTTGCTGGCCAGAGAATGGCGGAAGACGTGCCAGCCGTGCAGGACCGACCACTTGCCTCGCGCCAAGGTGGTCCGGAAGTATTTCGTCGCCATCTTGCTGCTGATCGGGGCCCCGTCATCCGTGCAGAAGGTCCACGGAACTCCAGGATGCTCGGCAAACCATTGCTGCATGATCTTGACCAAGCTCGGGTGGATTGCGACCAACCGCCGCGTGAACTTCTTCGACTCGTCGACCTTCTTTTGGCGGATCGCGACGTAGCCCGAGTCGAAGTCCCAGTCGTCGCGCTCGGAGCGGATGATCTCACTTCGACGAGCCCCCGTGAAGGCAGCGAAGGCGAACATGGGATAGAGGAATGGGTGCCGACCGTTCTCACGGACCCACTCCAGGCACTCCATCGTCTGCCCCTGGTCGAGCCAGAGGCTTTCCCAGAGCTTCGCCTGCCGTTCTGCGTCCGGCTTGTCCCTCGCGATCCTGCGGACGATCTGGTCCCATGTCTGAAACGGGGACCGCTCGTCGGCCTTGGGGAGGGTCAGGTCCGTCATCTTCCATCCGATGGCGGACCCGATGTGCTTTCGCTTGAAGGCCCACCCCCAGATCACCCGAAGGGTGGACAACTCCTTTCGGATCGTCTCCCGGCCCACCCCTTCCCGTACTCTCTTGTCCACATACTTCTGGATCGTTTCGACGCCGAGCGATTCAAATGCCACTTTCTCACCGAGCAGGCGGACGAAGTGCTTGCGGTGGACGGTCTCGGTTCCGAGCGAGTTCGCCTCCTTCGATCCCGGCGTCAGATTCTCGAAGTAGGTGTCGAAGACCCACTTCACCGTCGTCGGCTCGGCCGTTTCGTCGGCTCGGACTGATGCCTTCTTGGGTTTGGCGGCGACTCGGCCGCCGGACAAGATGAACTCCGCCGGGTCGGCGTCCTGGGGCATCTGAAGCTTCCCCCGCTTCAGATCCTCGACGGTCTCTTCGATCAAAGCGCACGCCCGTTCCGCCTCACGGGCTGTGGAAATCCGAATCGTCCTGTTGAACTGCTGTCCATCAAATCGGAAGAAGCGACGGGCTCGGCCAGACTTCGCGTCGTACTTGTAGGATGCCATCGTCAGCCCTCTGGTAGTCTGGGACTTCGGCGTCCCATCCTATTGCCACGCCAAGCCCCTCCTGTTTCAAATCCGTTTCATGCCTAAAACCTAGAACGAAAAACGGGTTCGCGTCAATTTGACGCAAACCCTTGACAGAAAACGAGTTATTCGCCGAAACTTAACAGAGAAGGCAAGCTGGGGATCTAGGATTCGAACCTAGACTACTTGATCCAGAGTCAAGCGTGCTACCGTTACACCAATCCCCAAGGTAAATGCATTTCGAAAGTTGTGCCGAAATCGAAGGGTAAAGACCTAACCATGAGGGAGGAGAGGATTCGCATGATTGGGAATGAACTCCCCCAACTAGGGCTAGAATCCAGTACTACTCCGTGACCTTCCCGAAAATCGCAACACCATGCTCGGTTCACGGCAATGACACCGCTTTCCTGCAAGGGTGATTCAGGACCTGCACGCTTACTCCCGGGAAATTGGCAAATATTCAATCGTAACTGAAACTTGACAAAATAGTACTAGAAAAACCTAACAGTTAACATCCAAATCCCCAAGACCGATCCAATTCCGCATAAACTTAGCGTGAAATTGAGATTACCACAAGCCTGGACCCCCTTGCAAACCCAATTCTTCCTGCCTCTATACGCCATATACGCCGGGTCTGGCCAGGATTCCTGGCGTCACCCCGTCGGTCGCACTTGCATTGCCGGTACTGGACCCATTGGCCTCGATGGCTCAAGGTTTCCAGGGCCATGATCGCCTCAGCGTTGTCGGCATTCCAATGCATCCCCGAGCCTTGCAGCCGCGCCGTGAGCATCTTGCACGTTGCCTCGGTCGGTCCGCTGCCGATCTGCCAACCTTTGGCCTCAGATTCGGGATAGCGGATCATGGCACGCTGCTCGCTCACAAAGCTCACCAGGCGGCCTGCCGCCGGACGACCCTGACGCAACCCCTCCCGCCACTCCGACCGCCTTCGCCAGGCTGCTTCGTAGCCGTCGTGCTGGATGACGTGGACCCACATGTCCAGCGGAGGGGTTGTCCACTCGCCCGGCAAATGGCACCGCCGGCGCCAGATCCGCACGCGGCCGTTGATGGTCAGGACCGTGAAGTCCGGCCGCCCCTTATTCCGCTTTGTAGTCTGGCCCGCCTGGGTGCCCTTGCGAGGCCGCTCGACCGGAACGCCCGGATCATCGTCAGTTTCACTCCCCGGTTCGCCAAGATCATTTCCCACAAGTACGCCGTGTTCAGTTCTCCCCGGCTTCAGAAGGACCGCAAGCAAAACCATGACCGGGTGGTGTCCCGCAGCCTGATCCAGGACGTCGCCAATGCGGTGGCAGCGGCGGCATTCGACGAGGACGATGATGGGAGCGATACCCGCCCAAAGTTCGAGGGGCCTGCCGCCACCTACGATGCGGAGGGCGAGCGACAGCGTACGATCTCCCTGGCGGCGACCCCGGAGTATGGCAAAGCCAAGTTCCTGGGCCAGATGGAAGCCGAGATCGACCGTGCCAAGGCGAAGTGTCCCGACGCCCATTATGTGGGGATCGCCGACGGAGCGAAGGGGAACGGGGCGTTCCTGGAACGGCATACCGACGTGCAGGTGACCGACTTCTGGCTTGCGGCCGAGTCTCTGGGCGCTGGGGCTGGTGGTCAATGCGGTGGTGCTCTGGAACACCCGCTATCTGAACTCCGCTCTGTCACAAACCCGAGCCTCCGGCGCGTTGGTCAAGCTGGAAGACGTCGGGCGGCTCACTCCGCTGCTGCTCGACCACATCAACGTGCCGGGCCGAATACGAGTACGTCCTGACGAGGTCGGTCCGGCCGGGAAAGCAGAGGGCCGCTCCGCGAACCCGGGGCGCCGGATGATCTGGCCGCGTGAGGGTGGCTATTCCAGTTTTCTGCTCCAAGGCCACTCACTGGCCAGCGAGCCCGCATCCTCAACGCACGGATTGCCCGCAAGTCGGCGCAACCTCACCGCTCGGGAGGAAGGCGCATCGACCTGCGATGATCGAATTACCAGCGAGTTGAGGTCCTGACCGGCTTACGGCTCGCCCGGGAGTTTTCCTCCATCGGATCGTCGGGAGAGCGAATCGCCCGTTACTCCGGTTCAACCGTGATCTTCTTGCCGTTCTCCAGGCCGTTCACGGTCTTGAGTGTGACCGGCTTGCTCGCGAGCTTCTTCACCGCCTCACGGAACTCGCGGGGGGTGGCGACAGGCTGATCTTCGACCTCGGTGATGACCAGGCCCCGTGTCAGACCCGCCTCGTCGGCCTTGCTACCGGCCACGATATCGGTGATGCCGACGCCGCCACGGGTCATCGCTTGGAGCGTCTCCTGTGTGCTCATACCATCGGTCAACACGCTAGTGAAATCGACATGTACGCCACGCCAGGGTTCCGGGCGAACAGTCGCGATCACCTCGCCCATCACGGGATACTTCGACATCACGAGCGTCCGCTCCTTGATCTCGCCTTCGTGCAAGACCTGGAGCTGTACCGGCTCGCCGACCGCGACGCTCGCCAGGGCCAGTGGCAAGGAGCTCTCGTCATCTTTCAACGTGATCTCACCGACGGCGAGGATCTTGTCCCCCATCGCCAGATTCGCCCGGTCGGCCGGCGTGCCGCGCTTGACCTCGTGGACGGTGTTCGGGATCTGCGAGAGGCCGATGCCAATGAAACCATATTCGACTTCTTTGCCCTCCATCAAGGTCTTCACGGCCCGGCGGCCAAGCGGGTCCATCGGGATCGCGTAGCCCGCCGCAGCGTCGAAGCCGCTCGGACTGGCGGCGCTGGTCGTCACGCCGACCAGCTCACCCCTCAGGTTGATCACCGCACCACCACTCATGCCCAGGTTCAGCTTGCTGTCGAGCTGCATCAAGGTCGGCTGGAAGCGGAAGAACTGCTTGATGTTCGGGTTCTGCTCGCGCAGGTTCTCCGGTGGCTCGATCCGCCGCGACGTGTTCGCCAGGATGCCCATGCTGGCCGAAGCCTTGCCGTCGCGGGCCGCGTTGTACGGGTTGCCCAGTGCCACGAGGAACGACCCTTGCCGGAGCTTCGATGCGTTCCCAATCGGCAAAGCCTGGAGCTTCTTCGAGGGCTCTTTCCCCTCGCGGGGAACAATCACCGCCAGATCGGTCCTCGGATCGGCCGCGATGATCTCCGCGTCAAACTCGACGCCCGGCGCCGGACCCGGATGCGCCGGCGCCGCTGAGCAGGTGATAGGTCGTCAGGATCTCGCCGCGCTCGCCCACCACCACTCCCGAGCCGAAGTCGCCGGGCAAGGCATAATACTCGGGCGCTCGTCGCTCGTCCGGCTGCGGAAAACCGGGCCGGCCGACTTCCGGCACGACGACCCCGTTCGGCTGGACAAAGACGCCGTTACCCTCCGGGAGCTGCACCGGATTGCGTCCCCGGATGGCTAACGTCTGGCCGTTTTCGGAGGGAATCCGTGTCACCGCGACAATCGACGGCTGGGCCTTCTCGATCGCGTTGGCCACGGCGGTCTCCAGCGCAGCCACGACGTCCTGCGGGTCGGACAGCGATACCAGGGCGAGGGCCAGGGAGACAATCGGCGTCATCGTCGCGATCCTTCGGCGCAAGCATGCGGGAGCGGATCGGCCCCGGGGCCGATCCGGGCCGACCGCTCCCTCTATCATGGTCACTACGGGCCGACGCCGGCAACAGGACATCGGGTTGCCGTTGCCGCCGGCCACTCCCAATCTCCGCAATTATTCCCCCTCGCCGTCGGACTCGCCGTCGCCACTGTAGGCCGCGCCGTTGAGATTCTGGGCGCCGCGATTGGCGAGGACCTTCTGGGTGATCTCCTGGGCGACCTCCGGGTTGTCGCGGAGATACTGCTTGGCATTCTCGCGACCCTGTCCCAGCCGCAGGTCGCCGTAGTTGAACCAGGAGCCGGATTTCTCAACGAGCTTGTCGGTCAGGGCGAGGTCCATCAGGTCCCCCTCGCGGGAGACACCGCCATCGTACATCATGTCGAACTCGCAGACCCGGAATGGCGGTGCGACCTTGTTCTTGACCACCTTGACTTTCACCCGCGAACCGACGACCGACTCGCCCTCTTTCACCGGCCCGATCCGCCGTACGTCGATCCGGATCGAGCTGTAGAATTTCAAGGCCCGACCGCCCGGCGTGGTCTCCGGGCTACCGAACATCACCCCGATTTTCTCGCGGATCTGATTGATGAAGATCAGGATCGTCTTGGAACGCGACACCCCGCCTGTCAGCTTCCGCAAAGCCTGGCTCATCAGCCTCGCCTGCAAGCCAACGAAACTATCCCCAATCTCCCCCTCGATCTCCGCCTTGGGCACCAGCGCCGCGACCGAATCGATCACGATGATATCGACGGCGTTCGAGTGCACCAGCATCTCGGCCACCTGCAACGCCTCCTCGGCGCTGCCCGGTTGGCTGACGAGCAGGTCCTCGATCTTCACGCCCAGCTTCTTGCACCACGTCGGGTCAAGCGCATGCTCGGCGTCGATGAAAGCGGCCACCCCCCCCTCGCGCTGGGCGTTTGCCAGTGCGTGCAACGCGATCGTCGTCTTGCCGCTCGACTCCGGACCGAACAGCTCCACGATCCGGCCCCGCGGCAACCCCTTGCCGCCCAGGGCCAGATCGAGGGAGAGCGCGCCGGTCGAGATCCCTTCGACCTCCAGACCGTGGGCGTCGCCCAGCTTCATGATTGCCCCGGCGCCGAACGCTTTCTCGATCTGGCCGATCGCGGTGTTCAGCGCCCGCTCCTCGGCCGAGGCTGTTGCCGGCTTCGCTTCCGCGCTGCTCTGCTTCTTCGCCACGTTCGGCACCCTCCACCAAGGCCTCATCTCGCTCTGTACGAACGCACACTAAAGTATCACGCTCAACGCTTCCGCGTCAAGCTTCCGTTCCGCTTTTTCCGCCTCCCAGCCGGCCACGCGCAAATACCTCATACACCGGACCTTCCGGCCGGAGCATCGAGCTATACACGGCAATCTCCTCGGCCCGAAACGAACCACCCGACCAGTCCGCGAACCGCTCGACCACGCCCCTCACGTCCGGCGCCCGCCTCAACGCCCCTGTCCCGGTCGTGACTGGAACCGCGCAAGTGTGACATGCGGCGTGAACCGCTGATCGTCCGGCCGATATCCGACCCGTCCCAGTTCCCTCACCAGCGCCTGCTGTAACGCCATCAACTCCCCGATGCCCGAGCCCGACATCCCCACCCAGAGCACCCGCATCCGCGACGGGTTCGGGAACGCCCCCAACCCCTCGACCCGCAGCTCGATCGGCTCGAAACCCGCTCCCGCCTCCTCCGTGGCCCGGGCGATTCTCTCCAGGTCGGTGTTCCTCACGTCGCCCAGGAAGGCCAGTGTGAGGTGGTATTGACCCGACGCCACCCATCTCACCCCCGGGATTTCCGTCTCCAGCGTCTCCCGGAGACGGGTCATCGCCGACACGATCGTGTCGGGCAAGGGCACAGCGAGGAAGGTCCGCGTCACGTCGGCCATTGCCACGTCCTCCCTCAAGGCTCCTTCGACTCGGCTGACCGGTGGGCCGGGTCGAGCAGCCGCAAGCCGATGTCCTGGTGGGGTAGGGGGGTAACTCCGGAGCCAGCCGCCCACCATCATTGCTGCGGTCCGGTCCGACCGAATAGACCACCAGCCCGGTCTCGTCCCGGGCGAAGCGGACCGGGCCCCTCGTGTACGGGTCGCCCGGAGGCTGTTCGAGGATCGCCGCGTCGATCGCCCGCAAGGACTCCGGCCATTCACCGTGCCTCCTCCGATGCCGCTCGACCGCCACCGCCAGTTCGGCACTCGCCAAGGCGGCCCGGCTCTGGAGCGACATCCGCCCCGCCTGGCCGATGAGGCTGGGCATGACATCAACACCTATCGAATTCTCCAGACCTTTCCCGGAGTGTGCCAGCCCCCAGGTCAGCGCCCAGGTTGCATTCTGCCGGTCCGGCGACCGCCGCGCCACGGCGACCGCTTCATTCCAGATCTTCAACCCGTGCGCTTGCATCGCTCGCCAGAGCGCCTGGGTCTGCGGCCGTTCGGCTTCGGGAACATCCTTTGGGCTCGCCGGTCCGCCCGATCCCGGGCCGCTCGGATGCCGGGCCTCGCCCCGGATCACTCGCTCGAAATCGTCGAACACCCGCGCCCGCTCGCCGCGAAGGCCCCGGAGCAGCCAGTCCTCCTTCCGTTCCCGGTTCAGCCACGCCTGGACCCGCTCCAGTTCCTGATCCGACGCCTCGCCTCGCGCCAGCAGTCTGGGCAGCAGTCGGACCGCCTGGAGGTCGAGCTTCATTCGCACGATCTGCGCACCCAGCGACGGTTCGTCCCCGATCGCCCGGCCGGCGTTGCCCATCGCCCGCCATGACGCCAGGGCCCCGTCAAGATCCCGCCGGCCGGCACGCTCCACGGCATCGAGCGCGAGTAGCTTCCCCACCCGATTGACCCGTTCGAAGGAATTCGACTCCACCATCCGGAAGGGCTCCGCCACGGGAGTCGCAAACCGCCCCTCCGGCATCTCCGCAAGTTTGCGAGCCTCCGCCTGTGCTGGCTCGGTCCCCGCCAGTCTCATACGCAACTGCTTGAGCAATCTGGGCGTCAGCGGACTCTCGACCGGCCGGCCGAGGAACACACGGTCCGGGTCTTCCTCATCCGGACGCCAATCGTCCGGCCGTTGTCCCCAGGCTTTCGGGAGGGGTTTCGCGGCTGCATCCACCCGCAGCGCGGCGTTGTGTTCGTCCGCGATCCCGGGACGCCCGTCGCGGATCGCTTCGAGCCTCCATCCGGGATCACTCGCGTCGGCCTGCTGGATCGCCGCGGTCAGGCTCGGTCCGGTGTCTCGGATCGAAGCCTCCAACGCGGCACGATCCGCACCGGCCCGATCGATGGGCCGGAGGAAGACGCCCGCCACGACCGCCAACGCAACCAAAAGCGCCACGGCATACCCAGGCGGCAACGGCATCGGCGATCGATACGTCCGCCCGAACAGCTCCACCTCGATCATGACCCCACCCGCCACAACGTCTCGGAGTCTGGACGACCCCGACCGTTCCCCTCGCCTCGCTCAAGAACCAACACCCCTTCAAGTCTGACGATTCCCCGTCCCCGGCTCAAGTTCTCCGCCTGGGTCGACCTTCCCGACCCGCCTCCAGAATCCGCGATCCGTCGGAGACGCCACCAGAGGTTCCAACCTCTGAAGGAACTCCGCTCTCGGGATCTCCCTCGCGCCGAGACTCAGCAGGTGCTCGGTCGTCACCTGGCAGTCGATCAACTCCACGCCGCGTCGCTTCAACTCGCCGACCAGGCCCACGAGCGCCACCTTCGAAGCATCCGACTTCCTCGCGAACATCGACTCGCCGAAGAAGCAACGCCCCAGGTTGATCCCATACAGTCCCCCGACCAGCTCGTTCCCTTGCCAGCACTCGGCCGAGTGGGCGAAACCCAGTTCATGCAGGTTCGCGTATGCCTGGACGATGTCATCATTGATCCATGTCCCATCCTCATGCTTGCGCTTGATCTGAGCACAGGACCGGATCACGTCGCGGAACGACGTGTCGAAGCGGACTTCGTAAACCCCCTTGCGGATCGTCGCCCTCAGGCTCCGCGAGACATGAAGCTCGTCCGGAAAGAGCACCAGCCTCGGGTCGGGCGACCACCACAGGATCGGCGGTTCGTCATACCAGGGGAAAATTCCCTTCCGGTACGCCTCCAGCAGCCTCGGCGCCGATAGGTCGCCCCCGACCGCCAGCAAACCCTCCGGCTCGGCCACTTCGGCCGGAGGGAAGATCGGGAGCGGGCCGAGCCGGAAAATGGGCATAAGTGAGATGTTATGGGCGGCTCGTCGCCAGGTTCTCGATTTCCGCCGACGACCCGAAGCTTCCCCGATACCGCTCCACGAATGCGGCCGGCGTATAGGCGTGCTCCTGTGTGCCCGGGTGCTCGATCGCATAGGTTGCGGCCAGGGCGGCGATTCGGCCGGCCGTGGGCCACGACAGGCCGCGACGGAGCCCCACGATCAACCCCGCGCGGAACGCATCGCCGGCGCCGGTCGGATCGACCACCTTCGACGCCTTCGCCGTTGGGATCTCGAACTCCTCGCCCTCCACCGTGATCAACGACCCCGCCTCACCCCGCGTCATCACTGTGATCGGCACCCGCTTGCGCAGATCCGCCTCGCCGATCCCGAGCTTTTCAGCCATCATCCCGAACTCGTAGTCATTTCCGGTCAGGATCTTCGCCCCCCGGAACCCCTCGTCCAACTCCTCGGCCGAGAGCCGCGGCGCCTGCATCGACGGGTCATACAGGTACGGGATGCCCAGGTCCAGACACTCCCGGGCAAACTTCGCCATCGCCCTCGGGTCGTTCGGCGCGATCACGACCAGGTCACGGTCGGTCAAGCCCAGCGCACGGACCGAAAGCTGCGGAGCATGGCTCATGGCGCCGGGGTAAAACGCCGTGATCTGGTTGTCCTGCAAATCCGTGTTGATGAAGCAGCTCGACGTGAACTCGCCCGAGACCTTCTCCACCGCCGTCGTATCGACCCCGTGCCGGTCAAGCCATTGCTGGTATTCGCCGAAGTCCTCGCCCACGGCCCCCAGCAACGTCGGCCGCTCGCCCAGCAACGCCAGGTTGTAACAGATATTCGCCGCCGTCCCGCCCCGCAATCGCTTCAACGAATCCACGAGAAACGAGACCGACAAAATATGCATCTTCTCCGGCAAGATGTGGTCGCGGAACTTGCCCGGGAAAACCATGATGTAGTCATAAGCGATCGAGCCAGTGACGACGATGCGCATGGAAGGTTCAAGTCTCCCTGGTGAGGCGTGTGCGGCACGCCGACTTCTCGGGTCTGTCGAATCTCTCGGAACGGCGTGTTCCCCACGGCCGCCACCCACCGATCTCAACCGCTCTCCTGGCCGAGCATCGCCCGCGTCTGCCCGATCCTCGCCCGGCACGTCTCCCGTCCCAGGATGAACAGGCAATCATACAGGCCCGGCCCGACCCCCTGGCCCGTCGTCGCCACCCGGAGCGGGTTCACGACGTCGCCCATCTTCCGGCCGGTCCGCTCGGCGTAGTCGTGGACGGCCTTTTCCAGCGTCGGAACGTCATACGGTTCCACAGTCGCCAGCAACTCATCCAGCTCGGCGAGCATCTCCGGCACGCCCTCCTTGCGGAGCCGCTTCTTCACCGCATCCGCGTCATACGTCAACGACCCGGTGAAGAAGTACCGCCCCAGCTTGAGGATGTCGGAGAAGACCTTCAACCGGTCCCCCAGCGCCTCGATGACGGCGACGATCCGCCCGCGGGTCGCCTCGTCGATCGGCTCGGAGACGAGCCCTTCGCGCTCCAGGTAGGGCTGGACCCCCGCGACCTTCTCCTCGACGGGAAGCCGCTTCATCCACTCGCCCTCGATCCAGAACAGCTTGTCCTGGTCGTGGCTCGCGGGTGAGCTATTCACGCGTTCGAGCGAGAACTTCTCGATCAGCTCCTCCTTGCCGAAGATCTCCTGCGTCTCGTCGTAGCTCCACCCCAGGCGTGCCAGGTAGTTCATCAAGGCGACCGGCAAGTAGCCCCGCTCGATGTACTGGTGCAAGAGGATCAGGATGCCGCGCTGTTCATAATCCTTCGTCTTCCGCTTCGACATCTTCGCCTTCGAACCTGGCTCCGCCACGTACGGCACATGCGCGAACCGGGGCAACGGCACGCCCAGCGCCTCGAAGAGCAAGAGTTGCGGGAACGTGTTCGACAGGTGTTCCTCGGCGCGGACGACGTGCGTGACCTCCATGTCCGCGTCATCGACGACGCTGGCGAAATTATACAAAGGCGAGCCATCCGGCCGGACGATCACGAAGTCGCCGATCTCCTCGGTGGCGAACGCGACCGGCCCCTTGATCAGGTCGTCCAGAACCAGCTTTCGTCCAAGTGGCACCTCGAACCGCAAGGCAAACGGCCGCCCTTCGGACTCGAATTGCCGGACTTGCTCGTCCGACCACGCGGGCCGACGGAACCGATAGGCCCGCTTCGCGCGGTCGGACTCGGCCTTGTCGGCGGCGCGTTCCTGCTCGGTCGAGTAGTCGCGATAGACCCGCCCCGAGGCGACAAGCTTCTCGGCGGCGGCGCGGTATTTCTCCCGACGCTCCGACTGGAAATACGGCCCGTGCGGCCCGCCGATCTCCGGTCCCTCGTCCCAGTCGATGCCGATCCAGCGGAAGGCGTCGAGGATGCGGCCGACGGCCTCCTCGATATGCCGGGCCTGGTCGGTGTCATCGATCCGCAGAAGGAACTGGCCGCCGTGCTTGCGGGCCAGGAGCCAGTTGAAGAGGGCCGTCCTCACCCCCCCGATGTGCAGATCACCGGTCGGGCTGGGAGCGAATCGTGTTCGTACGGTCATGATCGGGGGTGGTGCCGGGTCCGGGGCATGCGCGGGTCGTCGGGCCGAAACCGCTCGGGGAGCCAGAGATAGGCTCACGATAGGCGGTCGTCTCCCGCTTTGTCAATCGGCCTGACCGGGACCGCCCGGGATGCGGCCGCCCGGGCGCTGCGTGCCCGGCACGGCCGCCGTAACCCCAGATTCGGCACAAAGGCACATACGACATGGCGGTTGCACAGGGATGCTCCTGTCGCTTCCCGCCGGCTCGATGGTCGTGGAACTCCCCTGGCGTCCTTGCCGCCAATCGCGCGGCAATCGTCGGCTCTCTCACTTCAGGCCGACGCCACCCTCCTCGTCCTCTCGCCCCCGTCCGCCCCGACGGACCGCGTCGGCTGGCGATCGAACGGGGCGTCGCTCTCCTCGGCAACCTTGGCGTAGCCGAGTTCCAGCAGAACCTCCAGCACCTCGCTCCAGGTGGGGAACATCCGGCCGCTGCGTTGCTTGTACTCCTGCATCGCCTGCATGAATTCGAGCTCGTCGCCGGAGTAGTCGCGTTCGCAGGTCGCCGGGTCGATCAGTCGGCGACGACCGCTAACCTGCCGCGCCTGCGCCGCACGACGGGCCTGATCGGTCGCCTTGGGGTCGAGCCAATCGCGACCCTCGTCCTCGGCGAGTCGCTCCGGGGTCGGGTGCGGCGGCGGCACGACCGGCGCCACCGCCGCGTGAGTCGGGCTTTCGGTCTTCGACTTGGGTTCGGGGCTTGCCTTGGAGCGACCCTTATTGCGGGTCAGGGAGAGGGGCCGGTTGTGGCCGTCCAGCGCCGATGCGGGGCTCATGGGGTTGCTCCTCACTGAGTGCCACGGTCTCCCCGCGACTGACCTCTAATTCCAGGTCCGATCGACGGCCGCGGGGTTCCAGATTCTCGATGGACGGGCCGGAACGTCCCCTCGCAGACCCCCACCCGAGACCGGCATGACCGGACCGGGCAGGTCTGCGCACGAGTCGCGACCGGCCGGGTTGGATCGGCTCGTCCCGACCGCGACCCGCTGGGGGGAGGCCACGGCTGGCGATCCCTGGCTTCCTCGCCAGGTCCGACCACCGAGGGGACTGTAACTCCCCCCAGTGCCATCATGGTGGCACACACAACCAAAGTACTCGAAAAAAACCCAGCCGCCCCCAACCCGACGATGGCCCCACAACCATCGTCGCCCTCCCGGAGACACCACCCCAAACATCCTAGTTCAAGTCAGTCCCCAGGTTTCCACGCTTCGTCAATCTTCGACACCGCCCGAAGTCTTGCCGTCGCCAACTCGCAACATGGCGAAATAACTCCGTCTCCCCGCAAGATATAGAATACCCCAATCCGGATGACCCGAATGGACCACCTCCGCTCTTGCCACCTTGAGAGGCGATCCGGCCAGGCTGAGCTTCTTGAGGCGACTCGATCCTCCAGGGGTGTCCCATCCCTGCCTTGTCGATGCCGGCCCGACTCCCTACGATGGGAGCACGTGGCCAACTCAGGGATTCCGGCACGCGCTGTGGAGGTGGGGAGGCGATGGCCCGCGTGGTCCTGGCGATGAGCGGCGGGGTGGATAGCTCGGTGGCCGCGCACCTGTTGATGCAACAGGGGCACGAGGTCATCGGCCTGTTCATGCGCACGGGAGCCCACGCTCAGGATGAGCCGCGACGGGCCCGGACCTGCTGCTCCGTCGCCGATGCCCTCGACGCCCGTGCTGTGGCCGACCGTCTCGATATCCCGTTCTACGCCCTCGACTTCCAGCACGACTTCGGCCGAATCATGGACGACTTCGCCGACGAGTACCTCGCCGGCCGGACCCCGAACCCCTGCGTGCTTTGCAACGTCTGGCTGAAGTTCGGCAAGCTCTGGTCCTACGGCAAGCAGGTCGGCGCCGACTTCGTCGCCACCGGACACCACGCCCGGATCGTCGCCGACCCGGCCGGTCGTCCCCGCGTCACCCGGGCGTTCGACCGGGGCAAGGACCAGTCTTACGTCCTCTTCGGCCTCCGCCGCGAGTTGTTGCCCCACGTGCTCCTGCCCGTTGGTGAGTACCCCAAGGACGCGATCCGCGACCTCGCCCGCGACCTCGACCTGCCCGTCCATGACAAGGCGGACAGCCAGGAAATCTGCTTCATCCCCGATGACGACTACCTCAGCTTCGTCCGCTCCCGGCGTCCCGAGGCCGACACCGCCGGCCCGCTCCTCGACGAGCAAGGTCGCGAGGTTGGCCGTCACGGCGGGATTGAGGCGTTCACGATCGGCCAGCGCCGCGGTCTGGGCGTGACCTTCGGCGAGCCCCGCTATGTCGTGGCGATCGAGCCGGCCCGCCGGACGGTGACGGTCGGCCCGCGCGAGTCCCTGGCAAAGCCCGGCCTGGAAGCGGCCCGGTTCAACTGGCAAGTCGAGCCGCCGACCGGCCCGCTCGCTTGCCTGGCCCAGATTCGCGCCCAGCACCGCGCCGTGCCGGCAACCGCCGAACCCGTAGACAGCGACCCCGGCCGGGTCGCCATCCGCTTCGAGACCCCCCAGCCCGCCGTGGCGCCGGGGCAGGTCGTCACGCTCTACGACGACCAGCTTGTCCTCGGCGGCGGCTGGATCGAGCGCGCCAACCGACTGAACCGAGATGGGCCTTGCCCACTCTCCCCCTTGGAAAGGACGACCGCCGTGGTGACCGTGGGCCTCTACTACGACGTGATCCCCGAAAAGGCCGAGCTGTTCGAGCGCAAGTTCCGCGAGGTTCTCGGTTTGCTGGAATCGCTCCCCGGTCACAAGACCAGCTACCTTTATCAACGGGTGGATGACCCTCACTCTTACGCGATCCTGAGCGAGTGGGACGACCCCCAGGCTTTCTACGACTTCGTTCGCTCCGATACGTTTCGTCAGGTCACCTCCTGGGGCAAGGAGCAGGTTTTGCGCAACCCTCCACGGCACAAGGTCTATCCCCGTGCCGAGGACGTTGGCCGCCCCGCGCCGCCAGCCGCCCCAGAAGCGTGAGTCGCCCCGCCCCTGGATTCGCGTTGCGGGATTGCGAACGATGCACTAGGGTTGACTGTGAGAATGCTTGCCCCCCTTCGTGCCGGTCCTCGACCGTCTGGCCAAGCGGCCTGTCCCGGCACTCTCCTGGAACCACCGCGGCCCCGACGCGGACGTCGGAGCGTGACGGAACCGGACCCTTTCCCGAAGTCGGGGAGTCCCTGCGTGCCATGGCCCACGTCAGCTTGATCCTGCCGACGACCGCCGATCGACCCTCGCCCGGAGATCTCATTCCGACGTACCGCTCAGCGCTCGAGCGAGCCGGTCACGATGTCGAGGTCGTCGTCGCGTCCGGTCCTTCCGACCCCCTTGGCGAGGGTAACGGCTGGCAGACGATCCGCGCCGCCGTTCCCGGCCCAGCGGCCGCGGCCGTCGCGGGGCTGGAGCGGTCGGAGGGCGAGATTCTAATTGTGCTCGACCCCGACATGGGCTACGACCCCTCCGACCTCCCTCGCGTCGTCGAGCCTTTGCTCGAAGGCCGGGCCGAGCTGGTCGTCGCCAGCCGGCTGGCCCCCGGAGGCAAGCCGGGGCGGCTTCGACGCACGATCGGGATCTTCCTGCAAAAGGCGACCGGCACGTCCGATCCGATGTCCGGCCTGATGGCCTTGACTCGTCCGGCCCTGGAGCGGGCCGGCACCTCGTTCGACGCCGTCGGAATGAAGTTCTCCCTGGAGATCCTCACCAAGCTCGGCCGGAGCGGCCGACGCCGCGGTCGTCCTCGCGCCGGAGCCGATGGCTCGACCTGCCGGTGCGCCGCGGCCGTACGCGCCACACCGACTGGCCCGGTTGGGACGACGTCCGCCACCTCAAGCGCCTGGCCGACCACCGCTACGGCAACCTCTCCCGTCTCGTCCAGTTCTGCGTCGTGGGCGCCTCGGGCGCGATTGTCGACCTGAGCAGCTATGCCCTCTTCCAGTGGGTTTTTGCTCAGACCCCGCTGGTCAACCGGACCGTGCCCCCGCCGGTCGGTGGACCGATGTCGCTGGCGGCCGCCGGGGTCGTCGCCGTCTCGCTCGCCGTCGTCTGGAACTTCACCCTCAACCGTCGCCTGACTTTCAACGACGCCCGCGGCGGCTCGATCCTCAAGCAGTTTCTCACCTACGCCTTGAGCAACGCCGTGAGTGTCCCCTTGAGTCTCTTCCTCCGTCTGAAACTGCCCCAGACGGTGCCCTTCTTCGGCCAGCACCGGCTCGCCGCGGCGGTCGTCGGGATCGTGGCCGGCACGGCGATCAGCTTCAGCATGTCCCGCTGGCTGGTCTTCCGCCGACATGCCCGCCCCGACTCGCCTCGCCCCCACCACCTTGACGACTCGACCTCCCCCGACTCCCCCCTCGACGACGAGGACAAAGCCCCCCGCGACTCCAGCATTCTCCTTGGCCGGACTCGTTAGAGCGGAATTCGTTCGGTCGTCGAGGATCACAAGCCGGGGGCGGCTGTGCCACAAGATTGGTGCGCCAGCCGCCCCCGGCTGGCCGGCCCTCCACTCATGCGGGAACCGCTCAAGGCTTCCTCCTCCTGCCCCCTTCTTTCCCTCGGCCAGGCCTCCTCGTTTTCTCGTTTTCTCAACAACGAGGAACACCTTCGCACCGACTTCCGAAATTTGTGCTATAATTATCGCTAGCTCTTGGATCGTCTGGTCCCCGCCGGAGCCTCCGGTACGGAACACGATACCGCGACGCCACCTCGCCGAACGAACTTCAAAATAGGCAAGATTGATTTCTAAATGACTGGGGCTTCTAGGTTTGAGGGTTGGCCTCCGTGCTGGAGTGGAGCGTCCCCTGGGCGTTTTTTCGACATCCCGAGCGCGTCGTCCGTGCGTCGTCAGCGCGTCCCCAGACTGTTTGGGACGTCTACTGGAAGTCAAAGAAAGCCGTCTCCCGGAGGCTCCCGGATCAGTCGGCAAACTTGACTCGACCTCTCCCGCCCAGCTTGGCCCGCATGAGTGCAGTCCTTACGGGCCGCTTCCGCAACCGTACCCCCGCCATCACTTCGCCGGTCGGCAGCCCCAGGAGCCAGACGTCACCCTGTCCGTCGCACCAGCGCAGGACCCGGAACGGCACCGCCTCCTGCTCGTCTCGACCGAGCCGAGCCTCCCTCTCCCCGACTCCATTCGGCTCGACGGGGCGCGCCTCCAGCGACGACCGCCAGACTGCCGAATCCATACCTCTTTCCAGCTTGCTCCGGAGTGCCTCATTCACCTCGACGACGTGGCCCTCTTTCCCATCGGCCCACGATCGCCGCTTCCGAAGCCGCGAGGAAGGCCCCGAGCGGCCCGGAGGCCAGCGGATGCGCTGGTCCCATCGCGGCGCGACTCCAGTCTTCCTCCCCGTCCATCGGCAGACCTCTCGCGGGTCTGGCTCCCTTCGGATCCGATCACGGCGCGGGGATGTTTCCTGGAGTCATCGCCCGGTAAGCCTCACCCAGCGCCTCGACCTTATTCCACTCCTTCGCCAACGATCCCCAGGCGAAGACGGTCAGACCCGTGGCCGGCTTGCGGCTTCCGTGATCGAGTATAGCCGCGACCTGCTCGACCGGCACGACTTCGCCCCAGTCGGACAGTTGCACGATCGGCCAGATCTTCAATCGTTCCCCCTCCACGCCCCGGACCCCCAGATACTCGCCCAGCCACGCCGTCTGTCGCGAGATCCAGGCCGGGTCGTCGGGGTGGCCGAATCGAGCGTGATAGGGCATCGGGCTGACCACGTCCAGAAAGGGCGACTGCGCCTTCAGGTCGATCGCCAGCTTCGACCGGATCGCCCCCTCGTGATCCTCCAGCGACCAGGGGCAATGAAACGTCCCGAGCAGGGTCCCCCGACGGGTCGTATTAATGATCTGCCGGAACTCCCGGAGCCAGTCCGTGAACACGGCACACCGCCAGTTTACCCACTTCGACTCATACTCGCCCAGAAGGAGCCGGGCCAGCTCCGGCGTCGGCCGATCGGGCAAGGCGACCCCTGTGGAACGCTGGAATCGCTCCAGGCAGCGCCGGCAGAAGCAGGTGTCCGGCAGCTTCGGCTCGGCCTGCTCCCAGCTCGCCTGGGCGTGGTGGTAATCCAGCCAGATGCCGTCGATCGGGTACGTCTTCACGACCCGCCGGAACTCGTCCATCCGCGCCTTGCGATAACCAGGATGGGTCGGGCAGACGCCCTGCCAGCCATCGGGCGCCGGACTGACCTGGCCGTCCGGGCCGATCGGGGCGGCGTCGGGGTGGTCCTTCAGGTACGACGCCTCGTGCATCGTGTTGAACTCGGCGAAGACCTTCGCTCCTTGCAACTTCAGCCGCTCAATGACTTCCTCGTTCAATCCTCCGGAGCCGATCCAGACCGCGTTGACGCCGTAATCTCTCAGGGTCTGTCCCCGCTGGAAGATCGCCGTCGGCGAGCCTCCGTAGAGGCCCCGGACCGCGATCCAGGGCCGCGGCGACTCAGTTTCCTCACTCCCCGCGGCCTGGCACGCGAACGCACCAATCGCCAGGAGGAACGCCAAGCCAAACCACCAAAAGCTGCTCATGAGACCTGTCTCCTCCTTCGCGATTTTCTGAGGACTGTTTCCGTCCCTTGCTCGCAATCCACAAGAGCGAACAATTCTGTTCGACTGCCGTGGCTGTAACCGGTAAATTGGGCTGATTGGGCAATTCGCAGCTGGCCGCCCACCGGGCCCGACGAACGACCATCTTACGAGGAAAGCGAGTCCGACGTGAGCCATCATCGACGACGACACCCCGCCCGTCTCGCGGCCGCCCTCGCCTTGCTCGGCCTCGTCGTCGCCGTGGGGCCGGCGCTCTCGCAGGACAAGCCTCGCGAGAAGACGATCGCCGAGTTGCGCAAGCAGATCGACGAACTGAATCAACGTCTCCAGGAACTGGAGAAGGCGGAGACGACGAAGCCGAAGGAGGAGGCGAAGGGCACGCCCTTACCGGACGGCTGGCTCAAGGACTTCGCCTGGCGACCGATCGGTCCGGCCAGCATGGGCGGCCGGATCACGTCCCTGGCCGTCTTCGAGGCTGACCCAAGCACCTACTGGGTCGCCACCGCCTCCGGCGGCCTGCTCAAGACCGAGAACAACGGCATCACGTTCGAGCATCAGTTCGACCACCAGAGCACCGTCTCGATCGGCGACGTGGCCGTGGCCCCTTCGGACCGGAAGATCGTCTGGGTCGGCACCGGCGAGGCCAACCCACGCAATTCCGTCTCCTACGGTGACGGTGTGTACAAGTCCACCGACAGCGGCAAGTCGTGGACGAACATGGGCCTCGAAAACTCGTTCCAGATCGGCCGGATTGTGATCCACCCGAAGGACCCGAACATCGTCTATGTCGGTGCCCTCGGTCGCCTCTGGGGCGCGAACGAGGAGCGCGGACTGTACAAGACGACCGACGGCGGCAAGTCCTGGGATAAGATTCTCTACGTCGATGACAAGACCGGAATCATCGACCTGGATCTGGACCCGTCCGATCCCGAGACCCTCCTCGTCGCCACGTACCAGCGCAAGCGCGATATCTACGACACCAACGACCCCGAGGTGAAGTGGGGACCCGGCAGCGGTCTGCACCGCTCGACAGACGGTGGCAAGACCTGGAAGAAAGTCAACGATGGCCTGCCCTCCTGCACCCTCGGCCGGATCGGGATCGACTACTACCGCAAGGACCCGAAGGTTGTCTTCGCGATCGTCGAATCCGAGAAGATCGGCAGCGGCCCGCCCGAGGCGTCGCGGAGCAGTAATGTTTACATGGGTATCGTTGGCGCCGAGGGTGTCGAGGACAAGGCCCAGATCGACGAGGTTGCCACCAACGGCCCTGCCGAGAAGGCCGGCCTCCAGAAAGGCGACATCATCACCGAGTTCGGCGGCAAGCCGATCCAGGCTTACCCCGACCTCGTCGAGCAGATCCGCGCCCACAAGCCAGGCGACAAGGTGACGGTCAAAGCCACCCGTGCCGGCAAGCCGATCGAGCTGGAATTGACCCTTGGCGAACGTCCGTCCCCCAGGGACCTGGCGTCGATCCAAAGCATCCCTTCCTCGACGCCCTCGGCGGCCAGCGTGAGAATGTGCAGGATCGCCAGGGCGAGAACAGCCACGAATACGGCGGCGTCTATCGCTCGAACGACGGCGGCGTCACCTGGAAGCGACTCAACAGCGTCAACCCCCGCCCGATGTACTTCAGCCAGATCCGAGTCGATCCGAGCGATGAAAAGAACCTCTACGTTCTCGGCATCGGCCTCTACCGCTCGAACGACGGTGGCAAGACCTTCAAGCCCGACGGAGGTCGGAACGTCCATGCCGACCAGCACGCCCTCTGGATCGACCCCACCGACGGCCGCCACATGATCCTCGGCTGCGACGGCGGCTTCTACGTCACCTATGACCGCATGGACCACTGGGACCACCTCAATCACCAGGCGATCGGCCAGTTCTACGACGTCGCCCTCGACACCCGCCGCTTCTACAACGTCTATGGCGGCCTCCAGGACAACGGCACCTGGGGCGGTCCCAGCCGCACCCGGAGCCGCACAGGCCCGGTCAACGAGGACTGGCTGAACGTCGGCGGCGGCGACGGCTTCGGCTGCCAGGTCGATCCCGACGATCCCGACCTCGTTTACTTCACCAGCCAGAACGGCACCATCGGCCGTCGAAACCTCCGCACCGGCGCCGTGGACTTCTTCCGACCCCGTCCTCCCGACCGCGACACCCGCTACCGGTTCAACTGGAACACACCGTTCCTCCTCTCACACCACAATCCGAAGATTTATTACGTCGCTGGCAACTTTGTCTTCCGCTCGCTCGACAAGGGGAACCAACTGGCCCCCATCTCCCGCGAGATCAGCCACACCGACAAGGGCTCCGCCACCGCCCTGGCAGAGTCGCCTCGCGATCCCAACGTCCTCTACGTCGGCACCGACGACGGCGCCCTCTGGGTCACGAAGGACGGCGGCCGCGAGTGGACTGAGATCGGTAAGAATGTCGGACTACCGAAACCCTTGCACGTCGCCTCGATCGAGGCGTCCCGCTTCAAGCCCGGCCGTGTTTACGGCGCCTTCGACGGCCACCGCTCCAACCTTGACGACCCCTTCGCCTACGCTTCCGAAGACTTCGGCGTAACCTGGACCTCCCTGAAGGCCGGCCTCCCCCGCGGCTCAACCCGCTGCCTCCGTGAAGACCTCACGAATGCCGACATTCTCTATCTCGGCACCGAGTTCTCCGCCTTCGTCTCGATCGACCGCGGCCAGTCCTGGAATTCGTTGAACACGAACCTGCCCACCGTCGCCGTTCATGAGCTGGCTCAGCACCCCTCGACGGGAGAGCTTGTTGCCGCCACTCACGGCCGGAGCCTCTGGATCGCCGACGTCAGCCCGCTCCGCCAGTTGACCCCCGAGATCCTCAAGTCCAGCGCCCATCTCTTTCAACCTCTCGACGTCCAGCGCTGGCATTCCGAGCCGGCTCGTGGCCGGACCAATCGCCGATTCGAAGGACAGAACCCACCCAACGGTCTACCGATCGCATACCACCTCGCCCAGAAAGCCGGGAAGATCAGTCTCAAGATCTTCGACATCGAGGGACAGGCGATCCGGACGCTCAACGCCCCCACCAACCCGGGCCTCCGTCGCGTCGTCTGGGACCTCACGCGGATCAACCGCCGGCCTCCCGAATCCGCGCACTCCGGTGGCCGTGAGGGTGAAAGGGAAAGCGAGGAGGGCGAGTCATCGAGTGCCGAGCCAGGCCGGCGCCCCGAGCGTCGCGAGGGCGCCTTTGGACGCCCTCAGGCCGTGGCCCCGGGGACTTACCGGATTGTGCTGACCGTGGACGGCCAGGAGTTCTCTCGCGTCGTCCGTATCGAACCCGACCCCGACGCTTCCAACTCCGTGATCGCCGCGGAGTCCACGACCGACGACGAAGACTCCGAGCACGAACTTCGCGAAGTTCGCGGCATGATCGATATTGACTGACTCCCGCCAGTCCCCGCGGATCAAGGACCGGGTACCGGATATTCTGGCCATGCCTGAACGCTCGCGCTGGACCATCCTCGACGCTTCTCGTTTAAGAATCTCACTTCTATGCTAATGTGAGCCTTGCAGGAGCGACGCCATTCCGGGCTGACTCCGCAAGAGGTTCGTGTGAGTCAGCAGCCCCCGGCTGTCTCACAGAGGGAATCCAAAGCTCGAAGGCCTTCTGGGAGGTTGGATTTGCGGCGCGAACGCCTCCGTGTGACTCCCCATCTTCCTGGGCCAGACCGGCCCAGAGGTCACGGGGATGGGCCGCCGTCTGTTCGGATTGGGGCCGTGGAGTGTATCCTGTCTTGATGCGGAGGAAGGACGACCAGCGACGATCGGGGGCATCAGGGTGGCGATGACAGCCAGCGGAAACGAGGGTCGCACCGAGCCGGTGGCGACCTCGCCGCGGACGGGCGGCGATCGTCGGCGATTTCTCTCGATCTTCGGCTTGCTGGGGTTGGCCTCGGCTGCCCTTGCAGCGTTGCTCTGGCCGATGGCTCTCGGGTTCGACCTGTTCGCGTTCGGCGACCCTGGCAATACCTTGATCGTGGAGTCGCTCCAGGACCGGGGATTCCGGCCCAATGTGGACTTCTGCCATCCCTACGGCTTGCTCGTACTGGCCGTCGGCCGGCTCTGGTTCCGGACCTTCGGCGCGACGCCGCTGGCGTACCGGGGTCTGATGGCGGTGCTGAATGTCCTGGTGCTCTGGGGCCTCGCCCGGTTCCTCGCCGCGATCCGAGCCGGTGCAGTCGGCCTGTCGCTGGTACTCTTGTCGCTCCTCTACGTCGCCCCAGCGACGGAGCCCGGACCGGTTTATGGCCTGGAGAAGGTCTTCCTCATCCACGCCCTGGCCGAGCACGCCCGGGGCCGACGCTCCGCCGCCCTTGCCTTCTGCACGGCCGACCTGTTCGTCAAGCAGACAATGGCTTACATCTACGGACTGGCCCTTGTGCTCGCGATCGCGGCCGATCTCGTGCGGCGCCGGGAGCGGTCGGCCGCCGCCTGGCTCCGGCCGCTTCTGCCGGCTGCTGCGGTGGGCCTGGCGATGTTCATTGCTTGCATCGCGCTCTATGGCCTCACCCCGACGCTCGACTCGTACCTCTTCCCGTTCGTCAAGGGAGGCCAGCATTATCGCCTGGAGGGCTACGGTTTCTTCGGCCCCTATGGACGCAATTTCTACGCCCCGGCCGGGGCGAAGATCGGCTACTACCTCGGCACGATCGCCGGGTTCTGGATCGCCGGTTCGCTGGTGCTTCTCCTCGCGACGGTCGCCGCCCTGCTGACCCGTCCGACTCCAACTACCAGCGATGACCCGAGAATCAGCAACGAACTGGTTTTGAGCTGCGGCGCCATGCAGTTGGCCTTCATTTTCGTTTTCTTCGCCCACACCTGGTCGTGGAAGTATTACCTGTTCGCTCTGGTGCTGGGCCTGGTAGCGACCGGACGCCGGTTTCCCAAACTCGTCCCGATCCTCGGGGGACTGGTCGCCATGCTCGCCCTGATGCTGGGCCGGACCCTGGCGGGCGAGGTAGCCCATGAGTCGCAACTGACCCGCGGTCCCGAGACGCACGGACTCTGGATTCGCCCGGACGACCGCGTCGCTTTCGAGAAGCTCCGGAAGGCCACGGTGGGGACCCGTCCCGTCGTGCTCGATTACTGCGGCGGGCTTCCCATCCTCTTCCCCGACCTCTTCCAGCCTCCCACCACCCTCTGGATGGTCCGCGGCTGCGCCTTACCCACTGAGGTCGAACGGCTCCGGGCCGAGGTTCGCTCCGCCGAGGTCGTCGTCGTTATCAACGCTCAGGATGGACGTCCGCCGTTCCTCCAATACTGGCCCGAGCTGGCCTCCGACCTCGCCGGCTGGAGCCGCGTCGTCACCAGCAGCCGCCTCCAGGCCTTCCGCAATCCCAGGGTCAGCTCCCCGGGCCTGGCGAACTTTGCTGATTCGCCACAGCACTGATTGGACGAGTTGTCATCGATGGTTGGAGTCCTGTGCCGCCTCAATTCCTGCTGCCTCCGAGACTCCATATGCAAATCCTCCTCGCATCTCTGCTCGTCGCCCTGGTTCCAACACCGGCCCCGGCCGAGACGCCTCCGGAGCGGCTCAACGTCGTCGTGATTCTCGTTGACGACCTTGGCTGGGCCGACGTGGGATGCTTTGGCAGTGGCTTCTACCAGACACCGAACATCGATCGCCTCGCTTCCTCGGCCATGCGGTTCACCGCGGGCTATGCCTCCTGCCCGGTCTGCTCGCCCACCCGCGCCAGCCTGCTGACTGGCAAGTACCCCGCCCGATTGAACCTGACCGATTGGATTCCCGGCCGTGGCGATCGCCCCGACCAGAGGCTCCTCGGCCCGGAATTCCTTGACCAGCTTCCCCTTGCCGAGACGACCCTCGCCGAGATCTTCCGCGGCGCCGGCTACGCCACCGCCAGCATCGGCAAGTGGCACCTCGGAGGCGCCGGCTTCGGACCGACACGGCAGGGCTTCGAACTCAATATCGCTGGCACCGAGCGCGGCTCCCCCCCTGGCTACTTCCCCCGGAAGGACGGCACGTTCGACCTCCCCGGCCTTCGCGAAGCCCCACAGCCCGGACGTTACCTCACTGACCGCCTCGCCGACGAGGCCCTTGATTTCATCTCCTCGAACAAGGATCGGCCGTTCTTCCTCTACTGGCCCCACTTCGCCGTCCACATCCCGATTCAGCCCCGGCCCGACCTCCTCGCGAAGTACCAGGCCAGCGACCCCGGCGACTCCCCACGCGACAATCCCCATTACGCCGCAATGGTCGAGAGCGTCGACGAAGCCGTCGGCCGCATCCTCGCCCGGCTTAATGACGCCGGCATCGCCGATCGCACCCTCGTCGTCTTCACCTCCGACAACGGCGGCCTCGCCACGAAGGAAGGTCCGCACACCCCCGCCACCTCCAACGCCCCCCTCCGCGCTGGCAAGGGCCACCTCCACGAAGGCGGCATCCGTGTTCCCTGGATCATCCGCTGGCCCGGAGTCGTCGCCCCCGGGAGCACCTGCGACGTCCCCATCTCCACCGTCGATCTTTTCCCAACCCTCATCGCTGCCGCCGGCCTCCCCAGCGACCCTGACCCTTCGCTCGATGGCGTGAGCCTCGTCCCCCTGCTAAAGCAATCCGGATCACTCGACCGTCCCTCCCTCTTCTGGCACTACCCCCATTACAGCAACCAGGGAGGGCACCCCGGCGGCGCCATCCGCAAAGGGGACTGGAAGCTTATCGAATTCTATGAAGACAACCACACCGAACTCTATGACCTCGCCTCCGACCTCTCCGAGCGCCACGACCTCTCCACCCGCCATCCCGACAAGACCGCCGAACTCCGTGCTGATCTCCATGCCTGGCGCGAGTCAGTCGGCGCCCGGATGCCTCGTCGAAAGTAATAATATCGTAATAATAATATCGTAATATTAGATAAAAATATAGTCCCACCTCTCGGTGGATCGGTTCACGCTCCCCGTCGGACCTCGACCCGATGCGGTGCTGACGGTGATGACTCGGCGCCGTCGAATCGGATCGTGACCGCTCCGGTTTCGGGCTCTCCGATGAGACTCACCATCCTGCGGAACTTTCCGCTCCTTCCTTCAGCCTCCAGCCTCGGCACCACCTCCAGATGAACATCCAGAATCCCCTGAAACCCATACATGGCTAATTGTCTTTCGACGGCTCCTCTGGCATGCGGCTCATCGAGCGAGGCCCCTGGCAGGAGTTCCAACCGGACCCGGACGCGGTTCCTCTCCGTCTGGACCGCCTGCCACTCCCGGACCTCACGGGTGTAATCGAAAGCATTCTTGAACACACTGTTGATCACCTGCCGATACCTGGCCCCGTCCCTTACCCAGAACGCGTCCGCCGCCCGCCCTTCGATGTGCGCCACTCTCGGCAGCCGGTTGCCGCAGCCGCAAGGCTCGGCGGCCATCGTGACCACGTCGCCCACCTCGTAACGAATGAAGGGTTGAAGGTGGTTCGCCAGGTTCGTGATGAGCACCTTCCGCCCCGGCGTGCCGACGGGCACCGGCCGGTACTGCTCATCGACGACCTCCATGATCGCCCAGTCCACGTTGACGTGGGCGCCCGGTCCGGTGGCACAGCCGTTCGACAGGATCGGGCATTCTCCGGTCGCATAATTATTCATTACATGCAATCCGAAGGCCGCCTCGATTCGCTCCCGCGCCTTCTCGGTCAGGATCTCGCTGTTATTGACGATTTGCGTCAATTCCGGCGCCAGCCTCAGCCGCCCCGCCATCGCCTCCAACGCCAGCGTCTCCAGCACCCCCGCATAGGCCGTGAGTGCCGTGGGCCGGAAGGCGTTCAGACGCTCGACCAACGCTTCGTCGGTTTGCGATAACCGCAGCACGTCCATGAATCTTCTGGCCTGACTCGGCATATATTCGAACGTCGATGCTGACGGGTAAAACCCTCGCTTCAACGTGACCACCGCCAGCCGTGCCGGTCGGAGGAAGCGTCGGACCGCCTCCGCGGCATTCGCCTTGCCGACCTTGCCCCGGGTCATCTGGAGTCCGAAGACCAGCTCCAGTGTCCTCCGATCCTGAACCATGAGCATCGGCTGCCCCTGGCTCCCGGATGTATGGCTCGGGACATACCGCCCGAGGAACAGCCGGCCCTCATTCGCCGGGTCGTCGACGAACCGTTCCAGATCGCCGCGACGGATCGCCGGGTCGGTCACGGTCTCGTCGAAGCGAGCCATCAACTCGCTCTTGTTCGATGGGGGAAGATCGGCCAGGGTGAACCGATCGAGGTCGATTCCCCGATACTTCTCCCTCCAGTACGGTGCCCGCTCGACCGCCCGCCTTACCAGCGCCCGCATCCGCCGGCGCTGAACCCTCGCCACCTGCTCCGACTCCATCCGTAGCCCCCGGGCGAGGGCCAGCGAACGCACCGCGAAAACCAGCATCGGGACGACTCCTTCCGTCCGGGGCAGGGGGACCACCTTCGGCTCGAAGGCAGCCGGCGCGGATCGACGGCGGCGGAGCATCCACCGGGTCGGGCGATCCGATTTCGTCACAACCCTTTTCGGATGGTCGAGATCGGCGACTTCAAGAGGAATCTCCGGATTCCGACTTTTCCGGCGTGCTTCGCTGCCCACGGACACACGAAAAGGCCCGGCGGGGAACGGGTCGTCTCGCCGGGCCAGTCAGCAAGGGATCATCCGACCCGACAATCCTCAGCCGATCAGGTCGCGGACGATCCGTCCCTCGCGGAAGAGCTGGATTGGTCGGCCGGTGGAGGTTGTCAGCTCCGTGTGAGGGTCGAGGCCGAGCCGGTGAAAGATCGTGGAGGCGACGTCGTCTGGAGTGCAAGGCTCAGTGGCCGGGGCCATGCCGCTCTCATCCGTGGCGCCGTGGACGTAGCCCTGGCGGAAGCCGCCGCCCGCCAGGACGACTGACATCGAGCGGGCCCAGTGGTCGCGTCCAGCCGTCTTGTTGATCTTCGGTGTCCGGCCAAACTCGCCGGCGCAATAGACGATCGTGCGATCGAGCATGCCTCGATCGGACAGGTCGCCGACGAGGGCCGACAGGGTCTGATCGAGCTGCGGCAGGAGGGTCTTGGAGAGCCGGTCGAAGTTGCCCCGGTGCGTGTCCCAGCCGCCGATGCTGATCGTGACGAACCGCACGCCCGCCTCCACCAGCCGCCGGGCCGCCATCGCCCCCTGGCCGAAGTTGTTCAACCCGTACCGATTGCGGAGCGTCTCAGGCTCCTCGTCGAGGTTGAAGGCGTTCTGGGTCTTGTCGGATCGGAGGATGTCGAGAGCTTGACGGTGGAAGGTGTCGAGTCCGTCGATCAGGTCCGCCGACTTCTCGGCCTCGCGGAAGGTCCGGTCGAAGCCTCGGGCGAGCCGCTCACGATCGGCCAGTTCCTCCAGGCTGAAACCGTTCGGCAGGGTGATTCCGCGGACTCGCAGGTTGCTCGCCGCCTTGCCGCGGCGGCCGTTGCCCTCGACAACGAACGGGTTATACGCCGTACCCAGGAACCCCGAGCCGCCCGCCTGGCCGCCGCGAAGCTCGTTGAAGACGACGTAAGGTGGCACGCCCTTCTCGGTCGGCAGGAGTTTCGTGGCCAAGCGAGCCCAGCGAAGGGTACTGGAGGGCCGGCGTGGGCTTGTTGCCCGTGGTCATGAACAAGGTGGCCGGCGCGTGTGAGGGAATCGTGTGATGAAGCGAGCGGACGATCGTGACCCGGTCGGCCACCTGCGCCATCTTCGGCAGTTGCTCGGAGATCGCCACGCCCTTGGCCTGGGTCGCGACCGGCTTGAAGTCGCCGCGGATGGTGTCGGGGGCCTCGGGCTTGAGGTCCCACATGTCGATCGTCGCCGGCCCGCCGGCCAGCCAGACGAGAATCACGGCGTCGGCCTGGCGACCTTGGCGGTTCGCCTCCCTGGCGCGGGCCTCCAGGCGGAGGAGGTCCGGCAGGCTCAGGCCGAACAGCCCGGCCGCGCCGATCTTGAGGAAGTCGCGACGGTGGAAGCCCTCGCAGTCGGTCCTTGTCCGGAAGCCCATCAGTACCGCTCCTTTCCGTCCGGGGAATCGCGGGACGTGCGGTCAGGTCGGCCGCGGTCAATGGTTTAGGATGAATTCACGAGTGTTGATCAAGGCCCAAAGCGTATCAGCGAACGCCTCGACACGATCCTTGTGTGCGGCGCGGTACTCCGCGAAGAGGCTCCGGTCGTCCACGGTCGGATATCGGCCGAGCGTCGCCAGGAAGAGTTCCTCGAGAACTTGCTCATCACTGAGGTCAGAACGGAGCAGTTCCCCGAGCCGCCCCTTGCGGGGATTGAGCTTGCTCAGGATACTCTGATCCCCCATCAGGTAGAGAGCCTGCGGCAAGGCGGGGTCGGCCGCTCTCTCGCAGTCGCAGGCCACGGCGCGGGGGACGGCCGAAGATCCGGAAGACGTATGAGAGGTCGCCGTTATTGACCCGGCTTGCCCCGATCTCGATGGCCCGGCTGTTGGGTCGGGCGACGCGTCGGTAGTCGTCGGAGACCCCCAGGGCGTCATTGAGGACGTCCACCACCGCCTCGGCCATCAAGGGACGCACGAGGGCATGCGAATAGTTGCGGGTATCGAACTGGTTCGTCGCGTTGACATCCGAGGATAGCTGGTATGTCCGCGAGTTGAGGATCACCCGCTCCAGGTGCCGGATGTCGAAACCGTGCTCGACAAACTCGCGGGCCAGCGTGTCGAGCAGCTTGTCATTCGAGGCCGGGTTGCCGAGTGCGAAGTCATCGACCGGATCGACGATCCCGACACCGAGGTAATGGCCCCAGACGCGGTTGACGAAGCTCCGGGCGAAGTACGGGTTGTCCGGCGTCGTGAGCCAGTCGCACAGGGCTTCGCGAGCATCTTGCCCGTTCTCGACAGGAATCTCGGGACCGCCGAGCGCCCGGGGCGTCAGTGGCTTGTTCGTGGCCGGATCGCGGAGCAGCCGCCGTGGTCGGTCATTGACGTAAAGTTCGAAGATGCGCTGGAAAGTCGGCCGCTTTTTCTTGTCGCGACGGACCTTGTTCTCGGCGTCGAGCAGCCTCTTCGTCTCCGATGAGGTGCCGTAGGTCAACTGGCCGAAGACGTTGGCAAACGACCGGTATTCTTCCTGGGTCCAGCGGTCAAACGGATGTTTGTGGCACTGGGCACATTCGAGCCGGACCCCCATGAACGCGGCCGCGACCTTTTCGCCCCACTGCTCGATCGGGACGTTGCGCTGCTGCCTCCGCCAGAAGAGGTCGAGGGTCGGACGCTGGACGTAATCAGTCTCGAACCCCTTCTCAACCTGGTCCTCCAGCTCCTTCATCTCATCGAGCCAGGCCTTCGGCTGCCGATTTCCCCGACTGGTGGCGCAAAGGATGTCGCGGACGAGTTGATCATAGGGCCGATTCTCGGCAACCCGCTTGCGGAGCCAGTCATGCCACATCTGGCTATGCTTCTCGCGAGGAAGCTCCAGGGCATCGGTGTTGTTGCCGGTGATGTCGGAGAGCTTGGTGGCCCAGAACGCGGCGTGAAGGGGATGGGAAAGCAGTTCCTCGATCTTGCGGGAACGCTTGTCAGGGTCCGTGTCGGACAGGAAGGCACGGACCTCGTCGGGAGCTGGGGAGGCTGCCGATCGTGTCGATCGTGACGCGGCGGAGGAACGCGGCGTCGGAGGCCAGGTCGGACGGCACGATGTTCAGCTTGCGGAGCTTCTCCGCCACGGCGCGATCGAGATCATTCTTCGCGGGGAAGTCGGGATACCGCGTCCCCTCCGGGAGCCGGGCGGGGACGAGCACGCGGACCGTCTCGACGTGTCCCCGGTAGGCGACGATCACGGCCGTATCGCCGGCCCGTCGGCTCGCGACAACACCATCGGGACTGACGTCGGCGACCGCGTCGTCCTGGATGCGGAAGTCGCAGTAACGGGTGACATCCTCCTCGCTTCCATCGGCGAATCGTGCCCGGACACGCAGGGCGACCTCCTTCCCGGCGCCCTCGAATCGGTGTCGAGTGGGATCAATGTTCAGAGAGGCAATCGAACCCTTGCCCTCGGACCGCTTCGCCCCGTTGGCGATCCAGGAACGGAGAACCTGGTACGGCCACGAGTCTTTGGTGAACCGCTCTCCGCCCTCGTGAGGAACCTGGGCGGTCGCCTTGAGAAGGATGAGGCTCCGGTCGGGTTCGAGGGGGTTAACGCGTCGGCCGAGGCCGTCGCGGGTCAGGGCGGCGTGGTCCATACCGGGGTCGTAGCCGAAGAGCGAGAGGCGGAAGCCGCCCTTGCCCTGGAAGGAGCCGTGGCAGGAGCCGGCGTTGCAGCCGAGCCGGCCAAAGACCCCCATGACGTGCCGCTCGAAGTCCACCCTGGCGGCCGCCTCGGGATTCGGCGATGCTGGGGCAGGATCCGGCCCGGCCGCCCGGATCGGGGTCGCGAGCAGGGCCAACGCCAGCATGGCCAGGGGGAGCATTCCCCTCGTCACGATGGGATGGTCACGCATGCGTTTTTCCTCCAGGTCGGGGTTCGCGGGACGGCAGGCCGTCAGGGTCATCCTGGGCCTCCTCGCAAAAAGGAACGAGAGCCCCCTCTGGGATAACACGCGGCTCCAACAAAAGTTTCGCGGATCGGAAGCAATCGGGCAACATCTCCGGCAGTCTTCGGCCTCCGAAATCTCAACATGGTGAATGGCAATGGCGACGGTATTTTTCGTAAACTTTTTGAATATCGTGACTTTGGGAACCGGCGACGAGGGGAATCCGGGGCCGGCCGAGAGTCGGGCCTTGCGATTCCTGGCGGCGGAAGTGCCCCGTTGGTCGCCGGAGAACCGGTGCTACTCCTGCCACCACAACGGCGACGCAGCCCGTGCCCTCTTCCAGGCCGACCGATTCTTCGGTTCCGTTCCGCCCGACGCCCTCGCCGACTCGATCGCCTGGCTGTCCCGTCCCGAGGACTGGGACCACAACGGCGGTCGCGGGGCGCCAGCCGACAAGCGACTTGCGAGGGTCCAGTTCGCGGCGGCACTGGCGGGGGCGGTCGCGTCGGGGAAGATCGAGGACCGCTCGATCTTGCTGCGAGTCGCCGCGCGGCTGGCCATGGATCAGGCCGAGGATGGGTCGTGGTCGATCGAGGGCGACGAGGCTGGCCTGATCGGCTCGCCCGCGACTTACGGTGGCCCCTTGGCGACGGTCGCCGTCCGCGACGTCCTCCGTCTGGCCGATCGCGACCGCTTCCGTGAAACGATCCTGCGGGCCGAGCGATGGTTGCTCGGCCGGCCGATCCACAACCTCCTCGATGCGTCGGCCGCCTTGATGGCCCTCGACGGCGCGAGCCTGTCTCTGGACGAGGCCGAAGCGGTTCGTCGTCGTGCCCTGGCGTTGATCCGGGATGGAGAGTCGGACTCGGGCGGCTGGGGACCCTACGCCACCTCGCCCCCGGAGCCGTTCGACACAGCGGTCGTGCTGCTCGCCTTGAGCCGGATGCCGGGCGATGGGTCCGTCGAAACCATGATCCGACGCGGGCGTTCGTGGTTGATTGAGGCCCAGCGTCCGGACGGCAGTTGGGCCGAGACAACCCGTCCCTCCGGCGGCGAGAGCTACGCACAGCGGCTCTCCACGGCCGGCTGGGCCTTGCGGGCGTTGCTGGCAACGCGAACAGCGGCGTCCGGTCCCTGAATCGCTCAGGCAAGGGCCCGAGGTTCATGGAGAGATCGAGAATCTCCGCACCACCGTCTGCCCGCGATCGGCTGGCCGATCGACCTGGAAGAGATCGACCTCGAAGGGTCGCTCGACGCTGTTGCCCGCGAGGTCTTCCAGGGACTTCCCAACGCGGATCGTGTAGTTTCCGGACTTCCACGGACCGTCCGGGCGGAACCGATAGCCGGTCCCCGGTTCATCTAGCGCGGCTTGCCCGAGAACCACATCACCCTGAGCATCCTCGACCTGAATGAGCCGTTCGGCGAGGGGCCGGTCGAGCGGGCCGTCGAGCGCCATCGTGAGGGGATCGCGCGAGCCGGCGGCGGGAGGGTGGATCTTCCAGGCGTCGGGGACGGGCTGGCGGTTGTCGGGCGGACCGATTCGGAAAGGCTTTCGATAGGAGTCTTTGAGCGGTCGGCCGTCGGCGTCGGGCCAGTCGCGATCGACGACCAGGGTGTACGAATGTCCGACCTCGAAGACGGGTCCAGCCTCCTGGCGAGGTTTGAGCCCGGTCTTGATCCGTCCGGGATCGATGAGGAGGGTCAGCCGGGTGCCCGAGCGGTCCCAGAGTTCCTCGGCGATTTCAAGGAAGGCCAGGTCGATCGGTCGGTTCTCGGAGTCAAGAAGGCCGACGTGCTCATACGCTTCTCCCTGGCTCATTGGACGGGAGAAATGGACGTAGAAACGGAGGACGTTTTCCGGCAGCACGTCGGCTGTCGGGTCGATCCGTGTGAGGGTCGTCAGCGGACCGAGATCCCGGACTTCGAGGGTGATGGGTGCGATGAGCCTCTGGCCCCGTTCCAGGCCGGGGAGCCGGGAAGGGTCGAAGACGGCGACGTAGGTCAGGCCCGGTTCGAGCGGGAATCGCGGGAGGAACCGGATCGATCCCTCTTCGACCCGGTATTCCCCAAGCATCGCAGGTCGGTCGGCTGACGGCGGCATGCCGTCCTCGGAGACGCCAACACGGAGGGTAGCCTTCCATTGAGCGTCGTCGGGCTTCGAGTTCGCCAGTCGTTCCAGGGTCGACGCGGGGAGGCCCGAGATCTCGACGAGGTCAAGGCCGTCGTGCTTCCGCCAGCGGAGCGAAGGCCCCTCGCTGGCCGGGACGGAAGCCCCGATCCCGACGAAGACGAGAGCGACGATCCGGGCGAGCCGGCGTCCCGATCCCGGTCGAGCCGGGGTCGGGACGCCAGAGGAAGGGTCCGGCATGGGATTCTCGCGGTGGGCGAGGGGTCAGGGCAGGTCGATCGTTTCGAGGTTCAGTGAGCCGGCCTCGTTCTGGACCAGCAGGACCGCGCGGGTATCGCCCAACTTGTCGAGTTGGACGACGCCCTTGAGGTCCTTGATGGTTTCGTAAGGCAGCCCCTTGGTGTCGGGGACCTGGCTCGTGATCGACTCCGCCTTGCTGGCGCTGGACATGTCGACCTTCATGACGCCGCGGCTGTTGTTGGCCATGAGCAGGTAGTCCTGGCCGTTCTTGCTATAGGTCACCATGTCGAGGGGACGGTTACGGTTGCCCAACTCGGCGATGGTGGTCCCCTTGACGTGGGTCCCGGGTCGGAGGTCCGAGAGGGGGACCTTCACCAGCGGGGTGCAGGTGTAGGCCGCAAGCAGGTGTGGCTTGCCGCTGATCTCGGTGGCGACGAACGTGCGAACGGGCGAATTGGTCTCGAACCGGCCGTGCGAGCCGTGATAGAACTCGATGCTGGCGCCTTCGCTGAGATCCTGGAAGGGGAAGGGCACGGCGAGCAAGCGGGAGCTGAACTCCTCGTTCGAGAGCCCGGCGACGAACAGCCGACCGTCGGCGAATGCGAGGTCAGTGATCGACTCGGCCCGGAGGCTCTGGCCGCGCTGGACGGCCTTGGCGTCGGGTGCGTTCGGCAGGAGGACGCGGGCGTAGCGGACATCCTTCAGGGCGACCTCGGTGAGCTTGCCGTCGGGGCCGACCTTGAGGATCACCGGAGTGCCATCGGGGCCGCGACCGCGAGTCACGGACAGATAAACACTCCCAGAGGCGGGGTTGACGGCCAGGTCGTTGACCTGGATCTCCTGCGGCTTGGTGCCGAGCAGGTCGGCGATCTTCTGATCGAGCTTCTCGACCTTCAGCGCGGCCGGTTCGGTCCGGCTCGCCGTGTCGGCCGTGGCGACGGCGAAGACGGCCGCACCTCGGGTGTCACCGATGAACAGGATGCCCTCGGGCCCGAAGGCCAGCGGACCGGCCGACTGGATGTCGGGGTTGCCCTTCTGCATCCCCCGGGTCAGGTCGTCGCCTCGGGTCGTGGACGCGACGGACAGGGCGAGGCCGAGGAGCGTCGCCACCACGAAAGTACGCCAGCGCATCATAATCGCTGCCTCCCTTTGGGTGAGCTGGACCGTTCACACTGCAGTCATTCGGACTCCACGTGAAGCTGCATTATCCCGAGGTGACTCGCGAACGCAATCAGGTTGTGCCCGAAATTCGGGCCACGGTCCCGGAGCGTGCGGAAGCCTCCACGACCAGCGAGGAGGCGTAGCTCAGGAGGTCGCAGGCGCATCGGAGGCGGTGTCGAGCCGACGCGCGGCCTGACAGAGTGTGGCGCGGAGGAGGTCGGCGGAGTAAGGCTTGGGCAGGAAAACACGGACGCCAGCGTCGTGGAGGTCCGCTCGCAGATCGTCCGTCAAGGCCGCCGAGCAAGCGACGATGGGAACCTCGGGCCGTTCTTCCCCGACACGACGCGCGACCTCCAGACCGTTGAGCAAGGGGAGCATGATGTCGAGGAGGATCACACTCAACTCGTCGGCCTTGGCGTCGATCGTCTCGAGCGCCGAGAGGCCGTCGGTCGCCTCGAGAATCGCGAAGCCCCAGCTCTGGAGAATCTTGACGAGAACACGCCTCAGGATCGGGTCATCCTCGACGACCAGGACCCGCCCCCCGGGCTGCCGTGTCATCTCGGGGCTCCTCCGTGAGTCCTGGTGCGTCATCATCGGTAATGGTTCCTTCCTTCGGGTGGGAAGCGAATGTAGCCAGAGGCTCGACCACGTTTCAACCCGAATCTTCCTCGAGATCGTCAAGACAATGCAGGCACATGCCTTAATTTATACATGACCTAACGACGGTCCATCATCACCCGTACCCGGAATCCGAGCGAGCGGCTCAAGGCGGCCATCTCGCCGAAGATGTCTCCGTAGGAGACGGCGATGTGGTTGCTCATGTAATGGGCCATCACGGTCTCCTTCGAGCATCCCAGGTCGGCGGCCATGAAGGGCCATTGGCGGGTCGTCCCGCGCCACCAGGACTCGCGAACCTTCTCGGGCAGCTCGACCGACTCGCCCCGGCCAAGGTCCATCACCAGCTCACCGCGTCGGTCGATCCAGGCCCGCGCCCAGGTGATCGGGCCGGGGAGGCTGACCCCGGCGAACGTGCCGCCCGGAACCGGGAAGTAGCCCGACGGCTGTCGATAGCTGTGAACTCCCTGGAGGCTCGACGGGTCGTGGTTGAACGCATAAGCCGAGCAACTGCCCGAGTTTAGCAGGACCCAGAGCCAGCGCCCTTGATGCTCGCCGCCCCAGCGAACGTCGTGGAACATCACCGCCCCCGGCAGCTTCTTGGCCTCCAGCAAACGCCGCATCAGCTCCATCGGGACGAGGTTGCCCTGGTCGGCCTCTGTGCTCGTCATCACGGGGCGCCCCTCGCCCTCGGGCCGGGCGTGCGAGTTGAGCAGACCCTCGGCGAAGTCGCTCGGCGGCAGAAGCTTCAAGAGGCCGAGCTGGTACTGCCAGCCGAGGCAGTCGGCCTGAAACTCGTCGAGAAGGTCGAGCACGGCGAGGTAGCAACGGAGTTGCTCGCGGGTCGATTCGGGCGTGAAGTCCTTGGCGTCGGACTCACCCCAGTGGAAGGTGACGCCGCGGTCCTGCACGAAGCGGAAGGCGTCGTCGAGACGTCGGTCGTCAATCCGCTGGGCTCGCTCGATCAGCCAGGCCTGATCGACCTTGTGCTCACCAAAGCCGATCGGGTAGAGCAATCGCGGGCCGAAGTAGCCGTTGATCATCCCCATTGACGTATCGCCGAGCATCAAGGCCAGCACCCGTTTCTGACGGATGCCCTCAAGCACCCCTTCCGCGATCGCCAGCGAATCCGCCGAGACCGCCGCGGCGTCGTGCAACTCGGATTCGTCGTAGGCGATCCGGCCCGTGGAACACCACTCGTCAAGCCGGGCCATGAAGTCGGCGTCGCGGGTCCAGTCCTTCGCGTCGGTCCAGATTCGCGACGTCCGCCGGCCCACGCTCTCCAGCGAGGCCGCCGTGTTCAGCAAGGCGACGAGGCCCGGCCACGTCCCCGAGAAGTTCGACGCGAGCAGCAACGGATGGTCCTTGCCGACGACCCCATCGACGGTGTGCGGCGCGTAGGTCCAGTGGACGAAGACGCCGATCATTGGCTCGTCGAGCGGGCCGAGTTTGCGGATCGCGTCGTCAGGACGGGTCAGGTAGCCTTCGATCAGGTGGGGTGTTCGCCCGAGCTTCTTGAGGGCGGCGACGAGCTGCCGGGTCGCCTCGCGTGACTGGGGCAGGGCCCATTCATTCGGCTTGTCGCGGTAGTCTCCCGGCCAGAAGATGACCACGCGACGCGACGAGCCGACCCGTCGCGCCGCCAGCCTTGGCGATGGGGCAGGGGCCTTGATCCCCCGTGCGGACCGCTTCGGGACGGCCTTGCCGTTGCCCTTGTGCGGAGCCTTCTTCTTGGGCTTCGGGGCGCGGAGAGCTGGTCGCGGGGGTCGGGCTGGCGGGGCATGGTGGGAGCGGTCCTCGGGACGTTTCAGGAGTCGATCGGGACACCCGGACCGGTCCGGGTCGGTTCTTGGACCCGGTTCCGGGGGGCGTTATAGTCTTGCCTGTTCTACAATGGCCGGCGATCAGAACCAATGACCTGGATCGAGGGCAGGTGACGATGTACGACCTCGTGGTCCTGGGCGGCGGCGCAGGTGGACTGAACATCGCCACGGCGGCGGCGGCCGTCGGGGCGAAGGTGGCCCTGGTCGAGAAGTATCAACTCGGGGGCGAGTGTACCCACTCGGCCTGCGTGCCGAGCAAGGCGCTGATCGAGGCGGCACGCATCGCCCACGAAATCCGCCGCGCCGGCGAGTTCGGCCTGCGCGTGCCGGTGCCCGAGGTGGACTTCGCCGCGGTCCTGGCCCGCGTTCGCGCCGTCGTCGCCAGACTTCGCCGGCAGCGACTCGGGCGAGAGCCTCGAAGCCAAGGGGATCGACGTCTATCGCGGCTCGCCCGAGTTCGAGGCTTACGACTCGGTGAACGTCGAGGGCACGCGTGTCTCCGGCCATCGTTTCGTGATCGCGACCGGCTCGCGACCGGCCGTGCCGAGCATCCCGGGACTGGAGGAGGTGGGCTACCTCGACAACACGACGATCTGGAACCTCAAGGAATCACCGCGCTCGATGGCGATCATCGGCGGCGGTGCCGTGGGTCTGGAGTTCGGCCAGGCACTGCAAAGGCTGGGGGTCGAGATCACGATCGTGGAGGAAGTCGCGACCTTGCTCCCGAAGGAGGACCCGGAGGCGTCGGAACAGATCAAGGCCGCGCTGGAGGCCGAGGGAATCAAGGTCTTCACGAACGTCGAGATCACCGGCGTGGCCGTGCCGCGACGGGCAGAAGATCCTCAAGTTCCGCTCGAGGGCCGACGGGAACACCTATCGAGGCGGCCCGCGCCGAGATCCTCGTGGCGACGGGCCGGCTGGCGAACGTCGAGGGATTGAACCTCAAGGCCGTCCACATCGACGCCGACCCGGCCCGCGGCATCGCCGTCGATGAGCACCTCCAGACCCGCGCCCCGAACATCTGGGCGATCGGCGACGTGATCGGCCAGCACCAGTACACCCACGCCGCCGAGCGCGAGGCGATCGGTGGTCTTCCAGAACGCCGTGCTCCGACTGTCGAAGAAGTTCGACGAAACGCCACGATCCCCCGGAGTTGCTTCACCGACCCAGAGGTCGCCAGCGTCGGCCTGACGGAGGCCCAGGCCCGCGAGGTCGAGCCGAGGCTCCGCGTCTTCCGCGTCGAGATGGCCGACGTGGACCGGCCGCGGATCGAGGCGCAAGCCGCGCGGCCTGGCGAAGGTCATCGCCACGCCCGGCGGTAAGATCCTTGGAGCCGCCATCGTCGGCCGAGACGCCAGCCTGGTGCTCCCGCAGTTCGTCCTGGCGATGGAGCACGATCTGACCCTCTCCGACCTGGCCGAGACGGTCCAGATTTACCCGACAAACGCGGGCGTCGTCCGCAAGCTGGCCAACCAGTACGCCGCGACCCGCCTGGAGAAAGGGTTCGTCCGCTCGGCCCTCCGCTGGTTCCTCGGCTTCCAGCCCCCCGACCCGCGGACCGACGAAGGCCCCCGGCGCCGGATGAGCCCGCGGAGTCGCACGCGGTCCACTGATGTCTGTCTTCATCAAACCATACCGCTTTCGGGTCAGCTGAGACGGGCCGGTGGAAGCAACGTCGGCTGCGTCGCGTCTTCGACGACGCACCCGACACTGGGGGCCATCACCGGATTCGGCGGAACGATTGCGGATCGTTTTCGAAGTCTGGCCCGTCGGAAGTCGAAACGATTCTGGCCAGCATCAAATCCCGTGTGAGTGGATGGGTCATTTTCCTCACCTTTCGGCCCGAACCAGAGACTTGACCTCTGGTCAGTTGATAACGATAATCATTATCATCTCGCTTGCTCGACCGGACGGCTCTGGTCCCGTTTCGGTCGAGGGGTTAAGATGCTAAATTGCGGAATCAGGCTGAAAATGACCGGTCAGACGGGGGGAGTTTCTCCGCCGGCGCGGTCGGGACTTGAAGCTGGGGCAGAATCCATGGCGGCAACGCTTTCGGCGAAACCTCGCAAGGTCGTCCCCAAGATCATGGCGGTCATTCACGCGGACGGCTGCACGGGCTGCGAGGCCTGCCTGGAAGTCTGCCCGGTCGAGTGCATCTACAAGGTGCCCGGCGAGGAGCCACGCAAGCTTGCAAACCTGGTGCGACATCGACCTCGATCGCTGCATCGGCTGCAAGCACTGCGCCCAGGTTTGCCCCTGGGACACGATCGACATGATCAGCACCTACGAGCTGGCCCATCACGTCGCCGTCAAGGGCGGGCCGCCCGAGTATGTTGAGCGGCACTGGGACGACCTCGTCGACTCCGCCCAGCGTAACGCCGAACAGCTCGCCTCGGGCAAGAAATAGCCGATCCCAACGGCTCGTCTTCGGTTCCGTCGAAGAATCCTCGCTTGAACATCTTTGAGCGAGCCCGTCGCGGCCGACGGGCCTCGTCCGCCCCTCGTTTCGCCCGAATCGCCTGGAGACGACCCGATGCATGACACCCCGCCGCGTTGAGAACCTGCGGATTGTTGCGAAACTGGGGATTGTTGCTGGTCCTCGCCTTCTCGCTCGTCGGCTGTGGCGGGCCCGGCAGCGAGGACGCGAACCCACCCAAGGACGCCAGCCCCAAGGTCCCCGCCGAGGGGACGGAGAGCGAAGGGCGGCGAGCAGGCCTCCGCCGAGGCGAAGGGCCAGATTCCCGGCGAGTCCGTCACGCCAAACCGTCCGATTGATCCGAAGGCGGTCGTGGACGTCGTCGAGGCCGAGGTCAAGGGCGGCGAGGCGCAGGAAGGCCCGAGCCCGGAGGGCGTCTTCTGGGCATTTCCCGACACGGCGAAGGTGTCGGACGAGCCGCTCGAAGTGACCGTGCCCCAGGGCCTTCAGGATCTCATCCCCGGCATCTCCGTTCCGGTCGCAAACCCGCTGACCAAGGGCAAGTATGAGCTGGGCCGCCAGCTCTACTTTGACCCGCGGGTCTCACTGGACAGCACGGTCTCGTGCGCCACCTGCCACGACCCCGCGAAGGGCTGGACCGACAGCATGCCGACCTCGGTCGGCATCGGCGGCCAGGTCGGCGGTCGCAACGCTCCGACGGTCACCAACACGGCCTACGGCAAGTCGATGTTCTGGGACGGCCGCGCCCCGTCGCTGGAGGGCCAGGCTCAGGGCCCGATCCAGAACCCGATCGAGATGGGCAAGCAGTCCTACGAGGAGATCGTCAACCGACTCCGGACGGTCCCTGCGTATCGCGAGCAATTCCAGAAGGTCTTCGGCACCGACGTGACGCTCGATGGCATGGTCAAGGCGATCGCGACGTTCGAGCGGGTCGCCGCCCTTTCGGGCAACTCGAAGTATGATCAAGTACCGCGCCGGCGAGCAGGACGCCCTCTCCGAGAGCGAGAAGCGCGGGATGGTCCTCTTCGGCGAGCGGCTGAACCCCGATGACGAGTTCAAGACCGACGTCGTGCTCCAGAAGGCCCGCTGCACGCTCTGCCACGTCGGCTTCAACTTCACCGACGAGAAGTTCCACAACCTCGGCGTCGGCTGGGACAACGCGGCCGGCCAGTTCGCCGATCCCGGCCGATGGGCGGTCACGCCCGTCGGCTCGAAGGATCTGGCCGAACTGGGGGCCTTCAAGACGCCGACCGTCCGCGACGCAGCCCGCACGGCACCCTACATGCACGACGGCAGCGAGCGACACGCTGGAAGCGCTCGTCGAGTACTACAACAAGGGTGGGAACCCGAACCCCTATCTCGACAAGGACATGAAGCCGCTGAACCTGACCGACCAGGAGAAAGCCGACGTGGTCGCGTTCATCAAGGCCCTCAACGGCGAGCTGAAGACCGTCGAGCTTCCCACGCTGCCACCCGGTGCCGACGGCACCGCTCCCGACCCGAAAGCCGCCCTGGAAGTCCCCTCCAAGAAGGCCGCTGCGCTGATCGACCGATGATCCGCACCTCGGCCTGACTCGCTGAGCGTCCCCGGCCTCGTCGCCGGGTCCCATTCGGTACGTCCGGTTGCGATATTCTTCGCGCCGGCGTCCCGAACGTGTGCTATCTTTATCGCTAGCTCCTTGACAATCAGGTGGTCATCGGGGTTCCCCGATTCTGGCCAGGCAACGCGACGCCGTGGCGCGTCTCGGGCGCCGAACGAACTTCACAATAGGTAAGACGGCTTCCTAACTGCAAGCGGGCTGCCAACTTTCTGTCGCGATGTTGTCGCCGAGGCAAGCGTCCCTCCAGCGTCTTTGCACTGTCCTGAAGCCGTTCCTGGCGCATCGTCGACGCGTCGCTCGGGGATGCTGTGCGATCCGGAGCCGCTGCCGACAGTCAAAAAAAACGCATTCGAGCGATGGCTGACGGTGGCTTTGAGGGTGGTCACGGAGTCGGGTCCGTGGCCCCCCGCTCCGATTCCGAGAGCCTGGCAGTCGTCGCGGACGAGCGCGGGACGGCGGGTCGTGGCGGCTGGCTTCCGTCAGGCCAGGACCCGCGATATGCTGAAGCGGGACGGACCCGCCCGCGCCGCCAGCCTTCCTGGAGGTCAGCAGTGCGGACGATTGCCTGCGCCTCTGGACACCCGGGAGTGGAACGATGCCCCACGGTTGCCGAGAGTTCCGCCGCACGAGCCGCCTGTCGCGCCGGAGCCTTCTCCGGGTCGGCGCCGCCGGCTTCGCCGGGTTAAGCCTGCCGGCCTTGCTACGGGCCTCCGAGTCATCAGGCCTGAAGCCGCGGGCGAAACACATCATCTTCCTGCATCAGTGGGGCGGGCCGTCGCACGTCGATACGTTCGACATGAAGCCGGACGCCCCCGAGGCGATCCGCGGCAGCTTCCGGCCGGTCCAGACGCAGACGCCCGGCCTGGTCGTGACCGAGCACCTGCCGCGGTTCGCGAAGGTCCTCTCTCGGTTCGCTCAGGTGCGGTCGCTGCACCACACCATGAAGAACCACAACTCGGCCGGCTACTACAGCCTCACCGGCCACGCCCCGCCGCTCGACGATCAACGGCTCCGCGACACGCTGGAACTCTATCCCGCCTACGGCAGCACGGTTGCGAAGCTCCGACCGGTCGAGGACCCGGCGATCCCGTCGTTCGTCTCGTTCCCGCACGTTATCCGCGACGGCAGCCCTACGCCCGGCCAGCACGCCAGCTTCCTCGGAAAGCCATTCGACCCCTTCTTCGTCGGCCAGGATCCGAACCGGCCCAACTTCCGCCTGCCCGAGCTGAGCCTGCCCTCAAGCCTCCCGCTGGGCCGGCTCGACGACCGCCGCGGCCTGATGCGGATGATCGATGAGCAGAGCCGCCTGCTGGACAGCTCCGCGACCGCTCAGGGCATCGATGACTTCTACGAACGGGCCTTGACCATGCTGGCCTCGCCCAAGGTCAAACGAGCCTTCGACCTCTCCGAGGAGGATCCGAAACTTCGCGACGCCTACGGCCGGACGACCTACGGGCAGTCGTGCCTGCTGTCCCGCCGGCTGGTTGAGTCGGGCGTTCGCTTCGTGACCGTCTATTTCTCGAACTCGATCGGCAACGGAGCCAGCATGAAGGGCGGCTGGGACACCCACGGCAACAACTTCAACGACCTGAAGCAGCGCCTCCTTCCGATGACCGATCAGACCGTCCCCACCTTAATCGAAGACCTCGACTCCCGGGGACTCCTCGACGAGACCTTGGTCCTCTGGATGGGCGAGTTCGGCCGGTCGCCGAAGATCACGAATACCCAGCAATTCGGCGCCGACGGCCGCGACCACTGGCCCCAGTGCTACACCGCGCTCCTCGCTGGCGGCGGCATCCGCGGCGGGGCAGTGTGGGGCTCGTCGGACCGCAACGGCGCCTATCCCGCCACCGACCCGACCCGGCCCGACGACATCGCCGCCACCCTTTTCTGGGCCCTCGGCATCGACCCGGCCACCGAGGTTTACGACACCCTCGGCCGTCCCCTACCGATCGCGGCGGGCAGGCCGATCACAGCCCTCTTTTCCTGAGGGCTCGGACGGCGAACCCTGTTAGGTCCGATCCGGGCGGACCGAGGGCTTTAAGGCTTCTCGAAGCGGACGAGGTGCTCGTTACCGATGTCGTCGTCGATCTGGCAAAGCTTCGAGATCGGTTCGATCGCGATGTTGACGAATCCCAGCCTCCCGAGGAGCGAGCGGTGCTCCTCGTCGGTCAGATAGACCATGCGAAGACTGATGTCCTTCTCCAGCCACTTGCCCGAGTCAGACTCCCCGGTGTACTGGTCCACGCCAGGGACCTTGAGAATGGTGTGATAGAGACCGCGCCCGCCCGGCTTGAGGATGCGAACGAACTCCCGGAGGAAGCACTCGGTCTGCTCGCGTCGCAGATGCTGGAAGACCGCGAACGAGTAGATCAGATCCATCGATCCGCTCGGAACGGCGGCGAGGTCTGAGGGACGGTTGGCCACGTAGGAAAGGTTGGATGCCGGATTCAGTTGGCGAGCACAGGCGACCACGCCGCGAGATACATCGGCGCCGACGACCTTCGCGGCATACGGGCTGATTGCCCTCGCGAGGAAGCCCGGGCCGCAACCAAAGTCGAGGACCGAGTCGGTCGGTCGTACGAACTTGCGGAGGAGTTTCTCACAAATTTCTTCACGCGATCGAGCATTCCGCCTGAACTCATGCTCCAGCACCGCCTCGCGGCGATACTCGACCGGGTAGCGGCTTGACCACTGATAGACCCAGTAATGCGGGCTCAACGAGAGCAGCCTCAGGGCCAGCGACCGGCGAAGGCGTGGCGGGGTGAGTCGGAGTAGCCAGCCGATCCAGGCGCGGTCGAGGAACGCGTGTTCCTTCGATCGCGCGATCAGGGCCCGCATCAGCTTCCAGCTCCGAGGCAACGGCCGGTCCTCCGCCCCGGTCCTTGCCGAACCACTCTGATCAGGAGCCAGTCCATGTTTGCGTAAGAATTCCTGACTCCGAACGAAACTGCGAACCAGTTCGGAGACGGTCGTCGGATGCTCCCGCAAACGGGCTTCCCACGTGGCTCGTCCCTCGGAATCAGGCTCACGTCCGAGCAGGAGGCGATAGCAGTCGTCGAGGTCCTCCTCGGTCGCCAAGTCGGCAGGCGCGACGCGATTCGTGAGGACGGTGCCGTTGGTCATGGTCAAAGTCTTCCCCTCCGATTCCGTTCCTATCGCCGCGAGGGGCGTCGAAGTCGCGACGGTGACCCGTCACGCACTCATCATCATCGAACGCTCGAGCAACTCGTCGTACAGCGTCGCCAGCTTCGACCCGGCGACGACGAGGTCGTATTCCTGTTCGACGACCTGACGGGCCAGTCGGCCCATCTGATTGGCCTGCTCAGGGTCATTGGCGAGCCGACGCAAGTAGGTGGTCAATTCGCCCGGGTTATCAAAGACGAAGCCGGTCTCGCCGTGGCGGACGAACTCGGGCATCCCACCGACCCGCGAGCAAAGGACGGGCGTGCCGCAGGCCATCGCCTCCAGCAAGGTCAGGCCCATCAATTCGGGCACACGGTGGACGTTCCCGTAGCAGTCGCGGTGCACCGAGGGCAGGACGTTGACCCAGGCCCGGCCGTAGAGGTCGCGGATCGTCGCGTCGTCAGCATCGGTGAGAAACTCGACTCGTTTGCCGAGGGCCAGCTCCTGCAGGCGGCGGAAGTACGCCTCGTGGTATGCCCGGCCGCAGATGGTCAGTGGCAGGTCGGACGGCAACGCCTCGATGAGAACATCGATGCCCTTGTGCGGCAGGAGTCGGCCGACGAACAGGATGCGGTCGCGGGCGGGAATCGCGGGAGGTCGGAAGTAGTCGGCGTCCACGCCACCCTTGACGACTGTGATCGGGGTGCTCGTCTTCAGCAGCGAAGCCGCGAAATCCGAGTTTGGCACGATCCGATCGGCGAGTGCGAGTGCGTCGATCTCGGCCCCGAGGGGACTGCTATAACCACCGTGGTCGGTCACGCAGACTGGCTTGTGCAGCAACCTGGCGACAAGCAGGCCCATCTCGGCGCAGCGGCTGAACGCCTGATGAATATGGACTACATCGGCCCCGGAAAGGGCCGCGGGCAGGTCCCAGGAGAGGACATCGAGCGGGTGGTCCGGCCGCCTCGCAATCGGGAGGACGCGGAGGGTCACGCCCGGCATCAAGGTCCGAACCTGAGGCGTCTCGCCAAACGAGATCATCTCGACACGGTAGCGTCCCCGCGAGCCGAGTACGACCCCGCTCGCGAGGTTCAAGGGATGACGCTCGCCGCCCCCGATGTAGGAGCTCTCATCAAAGTAGAGCGGCGAGAGGCAGGCGACGAGCCGAGTAGCCATGACCAGTCCCCTCGATCCGTCGTTGGGTGGTCGGGATTCGCGTCCTCGATAGAGCGGAGCCGTTTCGATCGCGACACGATCCCAGCGCACGATCGAGGCCAGAGATTTCTAGCACCATCGCCTATCTCGAGCAAGATCAGTCGGACGGCGAAGGCGAAAGACTCGAGCCGTCACCGTGTGCCGGCGGCCGCGAAATGGCTCGCCACCTCCTCGGCGGTCAACACACGATCGAAGATGGCGACCTCATCGAGCTTGCCTTCCAGGCCCGCGAAACGATCGCTACGCCCACCGAGGAACAGTTCCGAGGTTCCGCGTGGCCCTGTCACGGTCAGCTTGCCCTCGATCTCGGAACGACCGTCAAGAAAGATGCGGACGCTCTCACCATGGCGAATGAGTACGACGTGATGCCAGGTTCCCGGTTCGATCGCCGACTTTCCGACCAGCAAGTCGTCCGCGGCATTCCCGTTAAAGACGAACAATCGGCCCGGGGCGGTCTTCGGGGCGGTCCCTCCGAGGCCCAGATGGTCGCCGGGAACGTTCTCGATCCCCTCGGAACCCCGAGAAAAGAGGTAAGCCGTCACCGCGCGGGCGTCATTTGGGAGGCCGTTCCAGAACCAGAACGAGACCGAATAGGCGTCTCCGAGTCCATCGAGCCGGGCACGAATCCGGCCCCCCGCGCAATGGACCGCCCGATTGATCGTCCGATCCCGGATGAACCCTGGCCCATCCGGCCCCGACAACGCCAGGGCGACGCCCGGCTCGTGGTTTCCAACTTGATGGGATCCGGTCGCATCGCGTGCCAGCGTCCCCATCAACTCGCCCAGACGCCAGTAAGCCCGTGGTTTCGAGGCGAGGATGGTCTCTGCATAAGTCCCATTCAACTCGATCGGCATGCGGCGTGGACGTCCCGAGACTTTTTCGAGCAGACCGAGGACGCTCTCCACGATCCTAGGCTCCGCCTGGACTTCGAGCCCCGCGGTGCGCGCGGGCCAGGTCGTGTAACCGCCCAGTTCATGTTGCTCGGGTGGGGGGATGTAACCCTCGGAGCCATTGGCCAGCTCGATCGTGAACGTCGTCGTGAAGGGGCTCAAAGCCTTGATCTTCAGGCCGGAGAGGGCATACACCTCGTCCGGAATCGCCGCGATACCCAGCTCCCCGAGGCGAATGGCCTGGAGTTTCAGCTCGCGTATTGGCTGCTCGTGCAGGAAAATGGCCTCGCGGGCATAGACCTCGACTTGACTCTTCGGGACACGGTCGCCCATCGCCTCAACGATCGGGCGTGCCCAGGCGAGCCGCTCGGCATCGGGGACGCGGCGACTGAGGGTCAGTGTCGTCTCGGCCATCGCCAGGGGGGCATGATTCTGATACGAGATGGTTCGATACGCTTCGAGGGCCTTCTCGGCCACCTCCTTGGCGTAGCGGTCGATCGTGATGTCTGACTTCGGCTGACCATAATCCATCCAGTGCTGATCACCACTGGTACCCTGCGACATGATCGCGACGAAGTCGGGTCCCGCGTCCAGGGAGCGTGCGACAGCCTTGCAGAAACGACCGTAGTAGTCGGCCGAGACGGGCGCGGTGCCGAAATAGTGCATCGAGTAGTTAGCCAGCAAGGCGATCGGCTCACCTTCGGGCGATTGAACGGCGAGTACGGAGAGCCCCGGATCGACAGGTCCGGCCGGTCCGATCGCGTCGGGATTCTGGTAGCCTGGGTGCATGTTGGCCCGCACGGTCGGCCGTCCGAACGGATCGTTCAAGACACGATCCGCGCGGCGAATCCATCGTCGGCAATGCGTGTGTTCGAAGTCATCAACGACCGCCCAGCCGACCCGCGCCGGCCGCAGTTTTCGTGCGGCTTGCTCGATCGATTCCGCGATTTTCTCCGGCAGCCCGGCGATGTAAGCCGCGTCGGACGACGAGCCGAGCGCCCCCATCGCAGCGGGGGCCGAGTGGGTGTGAGTCGCCGAGACAAGCATCCTGTCGGTCGGAATGCCGGTCTTCGTGCTGGCGATCGCCTTGGCGCGGTCGATGAGGTCTTGGGGCATCATGCAACTATCGACAACGCAAATCGCGAGCCGCGTCTCGCTGTCGTCGAGCACGAGGCTGCGGGCGTGGAGCGGATCGCGAACCTGGTCGGACGATGCCTGGAGGAAGCCGCCGTTAACGATGCAGGGGAGTTCTTTCGGCGAGACATCGATGGCCGCCGCCCCGGCCCGAAAGGCCAGCTCCGCGGCCTGGATGGACGATGGTCCGAGCATGGAAAGCGTCAACACCAGTACTCGGACAGCGAGGTTTCGGTTCCGAATCGCCCTCATTTCGGCAAACCCTCCAGCAGTTCGGCGCTCAGGATCGAAGGGCACCAGTATTTCTCGATGTGCTTCACCACAAGCTGCGTCCCCTCGTCATGCGGGACGTGTGGCGGGTCCTTCGGGTCATACATGGTGTCGGTCAGGTCGCGAACGAGGACGCACTTGATCCCCCGTCGCGTCATCGCACGGATCGCGAAAGAACGATTGAGAACGCACATATTCGTATGGACGCCCATGACGAGAACATACCTGTTTCCCAGCTGCTGGAGGAGATTGTAAATCTCATCCCCGTTGTCGCTGACGGCGTCGAACTCGCCGACTTGCAATCTCGGATTCTGGCGAGTCCAGGCGAGATAGAAGGCGTCGTCCGTGTCGCAACCGCCGTCGGAGTCGTCAATCGGTAGGGGTGGCTCGGAGGGCAGGATGGGAGGCTCGGGCGGTCTGGCCTTCCGAGCGAGCTGGGCGCGGAGGCGCTGGGGGGAACCAGCGTAGAAATCCATCGTCTCCGACGGCGCGTGGATGATCTGGACCCCCTTGGTCCGCAGGCTGGCAAGGACGGGGTTCATCCGCTTCGCGATCGCATCGCAGCGTTCGCTGGCGCCCCGGCACCAGTGGAGGTCCCACATATCGCAGATCACGACGGCGATCTCGGCGGCGGGGACCTCGCGGGTGAGCGTCACCGCGTCCCACTGGCCACTCCCCTTGAAGGTGTCGACGCGGGAGCGAAGCTTGAGGCGGATTGTGCCCTCGGGCGTCGGACGGAGGGCGGGCTGCTCGGATGGGGCGGATTCAGGTACTTCGTGACCAGCCGCCCAGAAGAGGGCGTTGGTCAGGAGGCGGAGGAAGGTCGCGTTCTCGAAGTCGCCCTGGGCGCCGAGGGAGGTGTAGAAAACACGGCCTCCCTTGAACTCGCGCGTCCAGGCTGCTGGCTCGGTCCCCTCAGGTGAGGAACTCATCAGGACGACCGTTGTATCAGCGGCCAGCGGCGACGTCTTGTAGAGGCTGCCACGCGAGGCGATCGTGCCGATCCCCTGGACGATCGGATGATCCTTCGCTTCCGGGACGACCCGTGCCCTCTGACTGAGGTCGTTGCGATAGTGGCCGTGGTAATTGCCGCCGAAGACGAGCTTGTCGAATTCGAGCCAGTTCTGGAAACCGTGGCTGGCTGTGCGGACACCGACGATCGGGCGTCCAGCCATCACGTACTTTTTCACCCGATCGAGTTGCTCGCCGTCGATCGTCAGGCGACGCGTGAAGAAGAGAGCGACGTCGCAGTCGTCGAGTGCCTCCAGGCCAGGGAGGTCATTTGTGCCGACCGCCTTGAGCAAGGTACACTGGATGGGGTAGCGCGATTCCAGGTACGCCTTGTATGCCGTCAGGGTCTTGTCGGACTCGTACTCGTCCGACCCGGACAGCATGCAGACCCTCAACGGCCCGGCCTCGACAGCCCGCGTCAGGCCGAGGACGCAGGCCAGAAACAACCCCAGTTTGATCAAGAATTTGCTCATTGCTCAGATCGCTCCGCGGGATGCCAACTCCGGTTGACAGGGTGTCGCCGGACGGTATCCAATCAAGGTTCAACACTCGCGAGCCACCGAGGGCCATCATCGTGGGCGCGACGCGCTCGTTCAAGCAGGAACTGGTCGGCGTCTTCGGATACCCCGTCGCCGAGAACCCGACGCAGGCGATGATCGAGCCGGCCTTCGCCGCGTTGGGGCTCGACTGGCGGTATCTGACCGTCGAGGTCCATCCCGCGGAGCTGGCCCACGCCGTCCGGGGCGCGCGGGCAATGAACTGGAAAGGGTTCAACCTCACGATCCCCCACAAGGTCGCCGTGATCGAGTATCTCGACCGGCTCACCGAGGCCGCCGAGGCGATCGGCGCGGTCAACTGCGTCGTGATCCGTAACGACGACCTGGTCGGCGACAACACCGACGGCAAGGGGTTCCTCCAGTCGGTGCAGGCCGTCCGTCCGGCTCAGGGACTCCGCGTGGTCATTCTCGGGGCCGGCGGGGCGGCACGGGCGATCGCGGTCGAGTTGGCCCTGGCCGGGGCCGATCACATCACGATCGTCAACCGCTCCGCCGATCGCGGCGAGGCGCTGGCCGATTCACGTTCAGAAGACGACCGGCGTGCCGACCGAGTTCGACCTCTGGGTCGGCGAGTACACCGCTCCCGAGGGAACGAAGCTGCTGGTCAACGCCACCTCGATCGGCCTCTTTCCGGACGTGGACGCTCGCGTCCCGCTTGACCTGGAATCGCTTCATCCCGAGGTGATCGTCTGCGACGTGATCCCGAACCCCCCGCGAACCCACTTCATCCGCGAGGCCGAGGCCCGCGGCTCACTTCGTTCTCGACGGCCTCGGGATGCTCGTCAATCAGGGCGTCATCGGGATCAAGCTCTGGACCGGATGCGATTCTGACCCGGCGGTCATGCGGCGTGCTCTTGAGCAGGTGTTCGCAACCTGAGCCGAGCTTTCGGAGGAGATTCCTCATGCGACGATCCCTCGGCCTGCTGATCCTGCCGGCCATCTTGACCACGATACTCGACATCCCGCCCGCAATCGCCGACGATCCCGGCCGCCGAGTTCTTCGAGAAGCAGGTCCGACCGATTCTCGCGAATCGCTGCTTCACCTGCCACGGAGCCGACAAGCAGAAGAGCCGACTCCGACTCGACTCCCGATCCTCCGCCCTCCAGGGCGGACTGCTCGGACCGGCTGTTATCCCTGGTCAAGCCCGAAGAAAGCCTTCTCATCGATGCGATCCGCTACGGCGATCTCGTCCAGATGCCCCCGAAATCGAAGCTGCCTCAGGCCGAGATCGACACGCTGACGAAGTGGATCGCGATGGGGGCACCCTGGCCGGATTCCGATCGGAGCCAGTCTGGAACCGCAAAGGTCGAGGCGTTTGACCTGGAAAAACGCGCAAGACACTGGAGCTTCCAGCCGATCCGAACCGTCAAGCCTCCAGCTGTGAAGGATGAACACTGGCCGGAGACGCCGATCGACGGATTCCTCCTCGCTCGTCTCGAAAAAGCCGGCTTGCATCCAGCTCCGGACGCCGATCGCCGGAGTCTCCTGCGTCGGGTAACCTACGACCTCACTGGACTCCCGCCTACGCGTGATGAAGTCGAGGACTTCCTTGGCGATGATGCCCCCGGCGCCTTCGAGCGGGTCGTCGATCGCCTACTCGCCTCCCCTCATTACGGAGAGCGATGGGCGCGGCACTGGCTCGACCTCGTCCGATACGCCGAGACGGCCGGTCACGAGTTCGACTATGACATCCCCAGCGCCTGGCGCTATCGCGATTACCTCGTTCGCGCCTTCAACGCCGACGTGCCGTACGATCAGCTCGTACTGGAACATCTCGCTGGCGACCAACTCGAAACCCCGCGACGCCACCCGGTCGATGGGATCAACGAGTCGATTATCGGAACGGCCTTCTACTTCCTCGGTGAAGGGACGCATTCCCCGGTGGACGTCCGCGAGGAACAGTTGCGACGGATCGACAATCAGATTGACGTCCTCTCCAAGACGTTCCTCGGCCTGACGGTCGCCTGCGCTCGCTGCCACGATCATAAGTTCGACGCGATCACCCAGACCGATTACTATGCCCTCGCCGGTTTTCTCAAGAGTTCCCGACATCAACACGCTTTTCTGGATTCGCCGGATCAGATTGCTGCGAAAGTTGCCGAACTCGTTGCTTTGAGGTCGGCGATCCTCAAGAAGACGCGAGGCGCGCTGCTCGACTCCGGGGCCGTCTCCGCGATGGCCGCCTCCTATGCCGAGGTGGCCTGTCGAATCGCGGGTTCGTCGCAGGAACCGTCACGATCCGTAGCCGCGATGGCACGCACCCACGGACTCGAGGAAACCTCCCTCGGCCGTTGGGTGACGGCTCTTGAAGATGCAGACTCACGCCGGCCCGAGAATCCGCTTTTCGGCCTCGTCGCTTCGAAGGAAGCCGTCACGGGAGGGGGGAGCCGCGACGATGACACGATCATCTTCGCCGATTTCGACCGTCAAGACTGGGGTGACTGGCGAGCAACCGGCGACGCCTTCGGCAACGGTCCCAGCCAGCCGGGCGAAGGGTCATTCCGGGCGGCCGGCCTCGTCCCAGTCGCGCCTGGTCTCGCTCACAGTGGCTTGCTCTCCGATCGACTCCAGGGCGTACTCCGCTCTCCCTCGTTCACAATCTCGAAGAACTTCATCCTGTATCGAGCCCATGGCCGCGGCGGCAAGATCAACCTCGTCATCGATGGCTTCGAAAAGATTCGCTCCCCGATCTACGGCGGCTTGACCCTCGGCGTGGATTCCGAACATCCTCGATGGTACGCGCAGGACGTCGCGATGTGGCTCGGCCATCGTGCCTATATCGAGATTGCCGACGGCGGCACGGTGGACTTTACCGGCAGCCAGTCTCGGTACGCTCCGGGCGGCGGTTTCGTCGCGGTGGACGAGATCCGCTTTGCAGATGCGGTCTCGCTTCCCGCCATGCCGAGTCCCATCGCCGTGGCGGTTGCACGATCAAGCACGATCGGCGATCGGGCGAGAAGTTTCGGCGAGGAGGTCGCCGAAGCTTTCCGCGACTGGAGCGAAGGCCGTCCCGAGTTCACTCGTGATCAGGCCCGTCGGCTCGAAGACCTGGCCTGGCTCCTTGGCAACAGTCTGATCGAAATTCCATCCGGGTCCTCGAACACCGAAGCTCTGGCCCACTATCGGGCGATCGAGGCGACGGTCCCCGAGCCGACTCTCGCACCGGCGATCGTCGATGGAACCGGAGAGGATGAGTTCCTGCTGGTCCGCGGCAATCACAAAACCCCCGGTGAGCCCGTCGGTCGCCGGTTCCTTGAAGTCTTCGGAGGGGCTGACCAACCTGTGCCCACACGCGGAAGTGGTCGGCTCGCGATGGCACGACTCCTGATCGACCCCGAGGTGGATCCCCTGCCCGCGCGGGTGATGGTCAACCGCCTCTGGCACCACCACTTCGGTCGCGGGATCGTCGCCACGCCCGACGATTTCGGCCACATGGGTCAAGCCGCCAACTCATCCTGACCTGCTCGACTTCCTCGCTCGACGCTTCGTCGAAGAGGGATGGTCCATCAAGCGCCTTCATCGCATGATTCTGCTCTCGCATGCTTACCGCATGAGCAGCCGCCCCGATCCGGACGCTGATCGGACCGACCCGGACAACCGGCTCTGGCACCGGGCCAACATCCGCCGCCTGGAAGCCGAGGCCATCCGCGACTCGATGCTCGCGGTCTCCGGGCAACTCCATGCGAAACTGTTCGGGCCGAGCGTGCCACCGCATCTGACGCCGTTCATGGAAGGCCGCGGCAAACCCTCTCACTCGGGGCCCCTCGATGGTGGCGGCCGAAGGAGCCTTTACATCAACATTCGAAGAAATTTCCTGCCTCCGATGCTACTCGCTTTCGATTATCCGCCGCCCGCCACGTCGATGGGCCGGCGCAACGTTTCCAATGTGCCCGCGCAGGCATTGACGCTCCTGAATGACCCGTTCGTTCTGGGGCAAGCCCACCGATGGGCCGAGGCGGTCCTGGCCGCACCGGGTCTGACACCCGAGGCCCGGGTCGATCGAATGTACCGGACGGCGTTCGGCCGGCCGCCCACGGAGGTGGAGCGTTCGGAGGCCCTCGATTTCCTCGGTGTGGAAGCCCGCTCGGCAGAGGTTTCGCCCTGGGCCGACCTCGCCCATGTGTTCATTAATAGCAAAGAATTTCTCTTCCTCGATTGACAATCGTCCTCCAGGCGAGCTTAAGCTCGCCTCGATACTTGTGTAGGAAGGCTGCTGCAATGCATTGCCGACGATTCCTCCCACGGCCCTTGAACCGTCGCGAGATGCTCCTGCGCTCCGCCTGCGGCTTCGGCGCCCTGGCATTCGCGGCCCTGCAGGGAGAGGAGACTTCCGGGCAGGAAGCGACGGGGACCGATCGTGATCCGCTCCTCCCGCGTCCGCCGCACTTCGAGCCGAAGGCGCGGGCCGTGATCTTCTTATACATGGACGGTGGGCCATCGCAGGTCGATACCTTCGATCCGAAGCCCCGACTCGACCGCGAGCACGGCCAGCCGATCCGGGCGAAGGTCCAGCCGACGCAGTTCAATAACGTGGGAAACGTGCTCCGATCGCCCTGGAAGTTTCGTCGGTACGGCGAGAGTGGAATCCCGGTCAGCGACCTCTTCCCGAATGTCGCTCGTTGCGTCGATGACCTGGCAATTGTCCGTTCCATGGTCTCGAACTTCTCCGAGCACACGGCGGCTAATTACTTCCTGCACACCGGCTTTGGCCTCCAGGGTCGGCCGAGTCATGGGGCCTGGGTGACCTACGGGCTCGGCAGCGAATGTCGCAACCTGCCTGGTTTTGTCGTCCTCAACAGCGGCCTGATCCCACCGGGAGGCGTTGATTGCTTCACGAGCGGGTTCCTGCCGGCGTCCTATCAAGGGTCGATTTTCAAGGCTGGCAACGTGCCGGTGGCGAATGTTGAGCCCTCGCCGAACCAAGCCCGGAAGCTTGACCTGCTCCGCACGCTAGACCAGGGGGTCCTGGGCCGGGTCGGTGATCACGACGCCCTCGAAGCGGCGATCGCTAACTACGAACTGGCCGCGCGGATGCAGACGGCCATCCCCGAACTGACCAACCTCCACGGCGAGTCCAGGGCAACGCGCAGCTCTCTACGGGCTCGACGATGAGTATGAACCGATGCGCCTCTACGGGGGCCAGTGCCTCCTGGCTCGTCGGCTGGTCGAGCGGGGTGTCCGGTTCATCGAGGTTCTCTGCCCGTCCGTTGGTGCCGATCGCTGGGATCAGCACGGCAAACTCCGCGAAGGCCACTCCAACAATGCCCGCGCCACCGATCGGCCGATCGCTGGATTGCTCAAGGATCTGAAAGCGCGGGGATTGCTCGACAGCACACTTGTCGTTTGGGGTGGCGAGTTCGGACGGACCCCGATGGCGCAGGGGACCGACGGCCGTGACCACAACCCGTTCGGCTTCACGATGTGGCTTGCTGGCGGCGGTATCCGGGGTGGCACGATCCACGGCGCCACCGATGATTACGGCTATCACGCGATCGAGGACAAGGTCGAGATTTACGACCTGCACGCCACGATGCTGCATCTCCTTGGCATGGACCACAAGCGCCTGACCTTCCGCTTCGGCGGTCGGGACATGCGGCTGACCGACGTCCACGGCGAACTCGTCCGCGGGATTCTGGTGTAGACCTGAATCCCGCGATCGGCATCGGAATGATCGCCGATTATCGACCGCGCGGACCAGGATTGGACCGCGCGGTCGCAAGGGGCAAGTTCAGAAACTGTTGGCGTCCAGACCAGCTTCGAGAACCTTGCCGATGCGGTCGCGACACTCCTCGAGGTGGGCTCGGGTCGTATCGTCGATCGCGACGTCCTTCGATTCCAGGGCGGCGCCGAGCTTCCCCTGGATCTCCTTGAGGTGCATCCGCGCCAGGGCTCGCGCGTCGGCTGGGACAGAGCCAGCATCGGAAAAGAAAAGGTAGACATAGACGTCGTTCGGGTTCATCCGGGCGTCGCCGAGAGTCATCTCGGCCAGACGCTTGAGGTGCTCGCGCTGGAGATTGCGGCGGATCGTGGAAACAGCCAGAGACTTCTCCTTTGCTTCCTGAGCCGGACCCTTCAGTTCGGTCCAGATCCCGTCGGTCAGGCGCCGGAAGACCTCGGCCATCTTCAACGGATTGGTCTCGGGATCGGCCTGGAGTTCCTGATTCTGGAGCCGGGTCAGGACATCGGCGCTGAGACATTGACTCAGGGCGATCTTCTGGATCTGGAGAACGCGGTCGAGCAGCGAGTAATCGACCGGCATGCCGAAGGCGCTTTCACTCCCCCAGTGATACCACTTCTCGACGCCCAGACGCCGCAAGGTTGAGGAGGAGAACTGGAAGGTCGAGTCGCTGAGGATCTCGGAGGTGATCAGCGCGAGCGCTTCCCGCTGCTTGTCACCAGGCACCGGGACGATCGGGTCACGGGCATCCTTGTCGCCCTTGTGGTGTCGGTGCACGGACTGGCCGCCGACGTAGGCTGAGACAAGCGTCGCGGCGTTGCCGTACTGGGAGATCAGGTACGAGAACGCACGACGGTTCCGGGACCAGGAATCGCCATCGCGGACGGCCTTGGCGTCGAGGTCCTTCATCAGTTCTCGGGCCAATGCCATACGGTCGCGAGCGAAGCGGCAGACGTCGGAGCCGAGATCGTAGCGGTTGACGAGTGGATCACTGTTCGAATAGACATCTTCATCCGTGGCGTAGGCGAGGTCGATCTCAGGCGAACGGCCGGCGATCTTCCTCAGGGTCTCGGTTCTCATTGCCGCTGATCGGCTAGTAAGCATACTCGATGGCCCAGTAGTCGTAGGGGCCGATGGTCGTGGTGAAGTAGTCGCCTTGCTCCTGTCCCTTGGGGGCGAGGTTGATGGGCGTATAGTCCATGACACTGCCGGTGTTGCCCTTCTTGCGGGTGACGGAGGTGTCGTGGAGCTGATCCGCGTCGAGCATGGCGCTGGCGCGGAAATTGTGCCGGAGGCCGAGCGAGTGGCCGACCTCGTGCATCGTCACTTCCTTGATTGCCTGGCCGATCAGCTCCTCGGGAAGCTTGGGCTCGTCCTTCTTATCGGGCTCATTCGCGTCCTTCTCCTTCGGCATTTTCGTCGTTCTTGGGCTTCTGCTTATCCTTGGCGTCGTCGACGAGTGCGAGGAGGGCAAGGCCCATCTCGGAGTGCATGCCGGAGGCGTACTGGCAGGTTGCCTGCGAGGAGGCGAAGCGTCGGGCGAGGTGAAGATCGACAGGCGACCACTCCGAGGGAATCACGGCCAGCCCCTGGCGACCCTTCGAGCGGGAGACCTGCGCCTGCAAGGCCGGCGGAAGGCCAAATCCGCGTCGGGCGGCCAGGATCGGGCTGATGACCTCGCCCAATGCCAGCGGCTCGAAGTCGGCAACTCCCGGCTCTTCACCCTGCGACTTCGGTGTGGGGATGCCGGTCAGCAAGGCATATTGATCCTTCCACGCCTGGATCCAGCCGGCGTCGAAGATCACGTCGCCGTCGATCATCTCGCCGGTCAACGGATTGGCGCGGAGATTGGAACGGGCGAAAGTGCGGCCGGTGGTGATCCAGCGGAACGTGCAGTAATTCGTATCCTCGGGGTCGAACTCCTCGCCCGGCTGCTGCCAGCGCACGGCGATCGCTTCGAGGAAGCCGAGCTTCTCGAATGCCCGGTTCCACTCCCGGATACCGGCCTCGACGTAGGGCCGGTATTCGTAAGGAACATTGTCCTCGACGTAGAAGACAATCTGCCGCTTCGGCGGCGAGAGCTTCGCTTTCGGATCTGCCTTCTCAAGCCGCCAGCGATTGACCATCCGGACGAACGTGGTGTCCTCCTCACTCTTGCCGTAGTCGCGCACGGCGCTGAGGAAGTGGCCCACCCGGTCGTCGGCCATTCGGGGATGATAGCCGGGGTCGGGGAGTTTGATGAGACTGTAGTGGATCACCAGTGTCAGGCCGCGAGGGTCGGCCACGCCGTCATCGCCGCGGCCGGAGCCGCCTCGACCGCCGTAGGTGGCCTCGACCTGGATCTCCAGATTTTTCGGGAACGCCTTGATCTTGTGATAGCCCGAGCGGTTCCGGTCGAAGTAGCCGAGGCCGAGCTGGGCAAAGTCCGTCAGCAAAATGTCGGAGAGGTCGATGACCGTGGACATGCCGTTGGCCGGGTTGACGCTGATGATCGGCAAGGCGAGCACGATCGAGTCGGTGTAGTTTTGCTTGACCGCCTTCTCCAACGGGGAGCCGGCCGGCGCCTTGTAGTGGATATTGCGGCGGATAAGCTGGACCTTGTCGCCAACCTTGTGGAAGACCAGGACCATCTCGTCATCCGAGGTCACGGCATCGCCGACGCGGGTCAGGCCACGGGCGATCGTGATCGGAAGTAGCAACGGCTGGTCGAACTGGAACGGCTTGATCTCGGCGTAAAGGTGATCGTCCTTCTGATGGAGCGTGAAGAGTCCCTCGTACTTGTGAGCGCCCTTGGTGACCTCGGCGAAGTCGCGATACTTCTTCTCCGAGGCGTTCAGACCCTCGTCGTGGCCGGCGGACCGGGTACGTGCGACGATGGCCTCGATGTCCAGGTCGTTCGGCGCCTCGACCTTCGGAGTCTGAACTCGTTGGTGTCCCGTCATCGGCCCGGGATCGGATTCCAATAAATAGGGCCGCGGCGCCGGCCGCCACCATCGTCAGCAGAAATGACCGTCTCATGGTGCCCTCTCAATGCGTTGCGAACGGGAGGTCGCTTGTCCCAGGATGTGAACTTGCAGGCGGGACGGCTCGGCTGTGTCGCCCCTTTCGGGGATCGGGTTGGGGACGACCGTCGTCGTTCCCGGCGGAGTCGGGGCGCCACGTCGGCGTGGGTTGGACGGATCCGACCTGGAAATATCGTCGTTCAGAAACTCGTAATCTGCAAGGTCACGCGTTAGGGAATTCCAACAAGGGGCGAGGATTGGTCCGAGCTTGACGGCACGAGCACGGGAATGGCCCCCTCGTAGGAGAGCGTCATCGGCGGCGATCGAGCAGGCCCGGACGGCGGACCGTCCGGGCCATTCTTGAGCAATCCATCGAGCTGATTTGAGCCGATCGCAACTCAGTAGGCGAAGAGGCCGAACGGGTAGGGCGTAAAGAACGGCCGGGTGTAGTGCTTCTTGAAGTCAAGCCACCAGAGGCCATCATCCCAGCGAAGAGTCACGGCGCGCCAGTCGAGAGGAACCTCGGGGTAGGGGTAGAATGGGCCGATGTTCGGCCAGGCCTGCCAGGGATAGACGGTCGGATAGCCGACGGCCGAGAAGTTGGGGTAGGGGGCGTAGCTTGGCCAGGCGTAGTTGGGATAGCCGGGCATCGACGCCTGGGTGCCGCCGGCCATGCCGGCCGGGCCTTCGGGCAGCGGGCCTTCCATGCCGCCCATCGCGGAGCCTTCCATCATCACCGGGGCACCGATCACCTCGCCACCTTGGCCGTGGTGGCCGTGGCCCAGGGCCAGACGAGTCGGGGCGGCTTCGGAGAACTGGGCCGGCATGACCCGGGGGTCGCCGACGCGAGATCCGGTCGATCACGCCGCTGACACCCGGGGTCTGCTGGGCGCGAAGCAGAGCCTCGTTCTTCAGGTCGGCCGAGGGTACGACGCCGGAGAGCGTCACCAGGCCGTCGCGCGACTCGATCGCGATCCGCGAGGCGGAAGCCAGGCCCGCGCTGGCGCGGAGTGACTGGGCCACCGCATCCGCGGTCATCTGATTGGAGCTTGGGGACGGGCTCTGTGCCAGGGCCGGGACCGACGCGGCCAGCATCAGCAGGCCCAGCGCCGTCGAAATCCGTTTCTGATTGGCCATTATGGGTCTCTCTTTATCCTTAGATCCCGCCAGGGCCGACCAGTCCAGGCCGGGCGGCGAGCGGGAGACGCCGCGCCGGGTCGGTTGACCACAGGCCCGTTGAGGACGACCGGCTTTGAGGGGTCGAGGTCGCGACGGTTGCCGATCCTTCGGCCGGCCGGCCCCGCCTGGGCCGACGAACGAACTATGGCGCGCGATTCCACGAGGGGCAAACGGCCATGCAAAAAAAAATCGGGGCCAGATGGCCCCGATTTCCCAACTTCTCTGCTTTGTAGGTTTTCCGGCGTCGGAGAATTCAGGCGACGAGACTCTGCTCGACGACCTCCGGCATGCGGGGCCTGGCGGTCGCCGGGGTTGTCCCATCCCCGGCAGTCATGCCGATGAGCAGGAGCGTGATGGTTCCGCCGGCGAAGAGGGCGAATTCCGAGTCCTGCTGACCGCAGAAGGCACCACCCGCAGCCAGGCCGAGAATCGCCAGCAGAAGCAGCAGGCGGCCCCGACCGCCCCAGGATGTTGACGGGCATCAGTCGCGAGAGACCGAGCCCGAGCAGGCCGAGGAACTGGAAGACCATCACCAGACACTCGACCAGGGCGCAGGGGCGGACTTGGGACAGGTCCATACAGGCTCCTTCCTTGGGCGCTGTGGGGACGAGGGGAGTCGCTTCCTTGTGAGATCAGGGCGAGCGTCGCGGCACGATCGTCGCCACGATGGCGGTCGGGCCACTAAATGCATGTCCGGGGCCAATCCGTTCCAACGCTGAAAAAATCGAGTGGTCCCCGACCGGGCAAGACGGAAACTTGAGAAAAAACGACCCTCGCCACGGTTTTTTTCCGAAGCGAGGGTTGGCGTTTTTACAAGACCGGGTAAAAACTGCCACGCTTGAGGCAAACCGGTAGCCTGAGAAGACTTTGCCGGCGGTCACATGCGCCGGTCAAGGATTCTGCGGTCCGTTGTTCTACGTCGTTCTGTTTGTTGCCGCGATAGAAGGGGCTGTTCTTGGGGTTGGGCATCTTCTGGATCCGGAGGTGGCTGAAGTCCATGATTTTCCAGCCGCCTTTCTCGTGGCGGAGGGTCAGGGTCCGGGTCCGGTACTCGGAATCCTCTAAGTTGCCCACGGTCACGCCGATCGAGCCGGTGCTCCGGGGCCGATTGACTCCGACGACCTTCATTTCTTCGAAGGCGCGGGCCAGATCATCGAGAGTTTCCTGGGCGAGGCTTTCTTCGCGAAGGGCCTTGAACACCTCGCGGATTCCCGCGAGGTGGTCGGCCTCGTACTGGGCCCGAAGGGCGGTCGCCTCGGCCAGCACGCGGGTATCCTTGTGCTTCAGGGCGTCCAGGAAGGTCTCGGCGGCCTTGACCGGGGACTTGTAGCTGGGTTCCTTGTCGCTTGGAGTCCCCATCCGGCCCCCCTCCCATGCCGGGCATGGCGGCCCCACCGGGCACCTCGCCGCCAGCGGCGCCGGGCATCGCCGCCTCGGCTCCCGCCATGCCGGGGTAGCCGGCCGCCATACCGCCACCGGGTCCCGCGGGGCCGATGCCGGGCATGGCTGCTTCGGCGTTTCCTGGTGCGTCGGGCATGCCAGCGTTCGGGTCGGCCATCGGGTTGTATCCCGGGGCCGGCCGCAGCGGCACCGCCCTGCCCACCGGCCTGGCCGAGACCCGGCATGCCGGCGTTCGGGTCGGCCATCGGGTTGTAGCTCCCGCCGGGCGCCCCACCGGGCTGGCCTGCATTGCTCGCGCCAGCCGGTGCGGCGGTCGTGGTGTTCGCCATGGCCAGTAGCTGGTCGGTGCCCGAATCGGCATTCGCGGGCGCCGCGACCGGGGCCGCAGCCTCACCGCCGGGGGCTGCCATGGCACCGGCTTGCGCCCCCGCCTGGGGCAGTGGTGCCGCGGCCGGCGCACCACCCATGCCCGGGGCCGCCGGCGCTGCGGCGAAATTCGGTCCGGTCGCCTCGACAGCATCCGACGTGCCGTCCGCGGCCGGTTCCTCGCTACCGCCGCAACCGGCTGTGAAGAGACCCAATCCGAGGGCTGCGATCGTGGCCCACCAAGTGCGTGAGGTTCTCATCGCCTGCAATCCTCTGATGTTGACGCGAAGTGGAGGGGCTCGCCTGCACGGCCTGGTCCCCTGCTGACCCATATTCTCGGGGACCGGCGCTGACACGCGGCAATAACCCATTATGACCGTTCTGACTCCGACAAGGAAGGGCCTGACTTGCCATCGACTCACCCATGATGGAAGCGGACCCGTCGGCGCTGGATTGCCGAGCATCGCCCGACCTGGGACGGTGGCTCGATCCCTTGCCCGTTGGCCGCAAGACCTTTATGATGAGGCCTCGCAAAACGACGAGGACCGCCGAGAGGTGTGGGAGTCCACCGACGATGCCGCCCCAGAAGACCATCCTGCTGGTCGATGACGACACCGATATCATCGAGTCGATGCGTACGATCCTCGAGACCAAGGGATACCGGATCCTCGCGGCCCGCGACGGCAATGCCGGCCTGGCCATGGCGGAGCGGGAGAATCCGGATCTGATCGTTCTCGACATGATGATGCCCAAGAAGAGCGGATTCCTCGTTCTGGAGAAGCTCAAGACTCGACCCGGCGGCCTGATCCCAACGATCATGATTACGGGCAACGAAGGCAGCCGCCACCGCGCTTATGCCGAGTTTCTCGGCGTCCGGGATTACATCCGCAAGCCCTTCGCCCTCGAAAAACTCGTCCGCTCCATCGAGAAGGTTCTCGGCGACAGAATCCTCGGGCCGGAGGACGAGGTCTGATCCGAACGGCGACCCTCAACGTCTCGCGTCTCTCGCCAGCCGGACTCCGGAGAACTGCCAGCGCGACTCGGGTGGGAAGAAGTTGCGGTACGTCGCGCGGATGTGGTCGCGCGGGGTGACGCAGGAACCGCCTCGCAGGACGAACTGGTTGCACATGAACTTCCCGTTATACTCGCCCAGGGCCCCGGCCGCCGGCCGGAAGCCGGGATAAGCCGTGTACGGGCTGGATGTCCACTCCCAGACATCCCCGAACAGTTGCGCCGGGGTCGTCGTGCTCTCCAGGGCCGGCGACGGGTGGTAGCGTCCGCATTCCACAAAGTTGCCCTCGATCGGCGATTGCGACTCCTCGACCGCCACCTCCCACTCGACCTCCGTCGGCAGCCTCGCCCCCGACCACCGGGCGAAGGCATCGGCTTCATAATAACTCAGATGGGCGACCGGCTCCTCCAGGGCGAGGGGTTGCAGACCGCTCAAGGTGAACGTCTGCCATCGGCCATCGATTTGCTCCCAGTAGAGTGGCGCCTTCCAGCCCTGAGTCTGGACCACGGCCCAGCCATCCGAGAGCCAAAACTCTGGACGCTCATAGCCGCCCGCTTCGACGAAGGCCAGGTATTCCTCGTTGACGGTGAGTCGCGTTGCCAGCTCGAACGCCTCGACGAACGCCCGGTGTCTGGGAACTTCATTATCGAAGGCGAACCCACGCCCGTCGTGGCCGACGCGCCGCAATCCTTCCCCGAACCCGACCCACTCCCACCCGGCGGCGGGGACTCCTCGAGCCAGCGCGGCATCCTCGCGATAGGTTGGTCGAAGCGGATTGCACGCGAAAGCGGCCTTCAGGTCGGTCAGGATTAGCTCCTGGTGCTGCTGCTCGTGCTGCAAGCCCAGCTCGACCAGCGGCCCGACCTGGCGGCGAAGTCCATCGTCTTCGAGGAGGTTGACCATCCAGGTATCGATCACGTCGCGATACGCCCGCACCTCGTCGAGCGTGGGCCGCGACATCAACGAGCGGCGATTCCGGGCAATCCGCTCGCCGAAGGCATTGTAATAGGAGTTGAACAGGTAGCTCGACTCGGCCAGGTCGGGACGATAGCGCGCCTGATGCGGCTGGAGGACGAAGGTCTCGAAGAACCAGGTCGTGTGAGCGATGTGCCACTTGACCGGGCTGGCTTCCGTCATGGGCTGAAGGAGGTAGTCCTCTGTCTGGAGAGGCTGGCAAAGGGCCATTGTCTGGCCACGGACAGCGCGATATCGCCCGGCGTCCGGGGCCGAGGCCGCATGGGAATGGACAGAAAAAGTCGCGGTCTCCAGTTCGGTGGCCATCGCGTTTCCTTCGCGGTTTCGAGTCGGGACGCTGCCGGTCGTGTGCAGGTTTTGACTGCCTGTTGTAGCGCCAGAGCCCACCAATGGCAAGCCCGTTGGGCGCAAGTGCTTTTGTTCTTTGAGTTTGGAGCGAATCACCGCGGACAGGCGAAATTGTCTTCTGACGTCGGCCCGATGCTCGCAAGACCAGCGCCGAAATCGTTCTGGAGGCGAGGATTCCGAATCGCTGGTTTCGGAACGCCAGAGTCGTCCTCCAGAGCCGCACCGCAGACCCGCCGTCCAGCCAGGGACGTCGGGGCCGCGGGGACAGCGTGCGTTCGGTCCGATCCGAGGGGAAAGCCACTCCGGGACGGTGCGGAGACGGACCGGATCGCCTGTCGCGAACCGTCTGGACGGGGACCCGACCCGATGGACAAGGTCGCTTTTTTGAGCGGTTCACGGGTCCTCGGGACGCTCCGGAGACGCGCGAGAGACGCCGCGATCACGCCGTGAGGACGGGGAAGGGACGCTGTTCGTTGGGCAAAATGCCAGTTTGTAAGTTCTTTATTGGGTTGCATTTATTGCGCAAAATTGCCTATTTTGAAGTTCGTTCGGCGCCAGGGACGGACCCGAGCGTCGCTCAGCCTGGCGAGAATGGGGAGGCTCAGGACGACAGCCGGAGCGCCCGGCCGTCGCGTTAATTATAGCACATAGGCAAAGAGTCGGCGCCGGTCGTTTCCGGGTCGAGCGGAACCCGAGGGGGGCTCGCGGAGAGAGCCTTTTCCCGGCCGCCGCTGCCCCGGGCAGGGACCTGAGGTGAGGGTCCGATGGAGCCTCCAGGGCCTTTGGCGATCGTCCTGGGGGTTCCAGCCCTGAACGTCCTTCGGTGGCGTGGGCAGGTCGTTGACGCGTGCGCCGCTGCTCGATTACCCTCGATCGTCGGAAAGCGTCATGGTGGGCTTGTTTAGGTTGCGTCCTACCTGGTTCGGGACCTTGAGGGAATTCCATGTTATACCGGCTTGCCAGCCTGATCCTGCTTCTACTGACCGCCAGCGCCCCGATTCTGGCTCGTGCTCAGGACGGCAAGGCCCCGGAGCTTGTCGCCTCCAGTGAACCGCTCGACCCGGACCAGGAGCGGGCCGCCTTCCACCTGCCACCGGGGTTCGAGGCCCAACTCGTCGCCTCCGAGCCGGACATCAACAAGCCGATGAACCTGGCCTTCGACGACCGAGGCCGGCTCTGGGTCACGTCCTCGCGCGAGTATCCGTTCCCCGCCAAGGAAGGCGAGCCGCACCGCGATAAGGTGGTGATCCTCTCTGACTTCGGACCCGACGGCCGCGCCCGTTCGGTCACGAACTTCGCCGACGGCCTGAACATCCCGATCGGGGTCTTGCCCCAGCGCGACGGGCACCAAGCCCTCGTGCATAGCATCCCCAACATCTACCTCATGACCGACGACGACGGCGACGGCCACGCCGACCGCCGCGAGGTTGCCTATGCGACTTACGGATTCCGCGACACGCACGGCATGACCAGCGCCTTCACCCTGGCCTTCGATGGCTGGGTCTATGCCTGCCACGGCTTCTCCAACACCTCCACGGTGCAAGGAGCCGACGAGCAGCCGATTACCATGAACTCGGGCAACGTCTATCGCCTCCGCCCCGACGGCTCGCATCTCGAACAGGTCACCTGGGGCCAGGTCAACCCGTTCGGCCTCGCCCTCGACCCGCTCGGCAACCTCTACTCCTGCGACTGCCACAGCCGGCCGATCTACCAACTCCTCCCCGGCGCCTATTACCCGAGCTTCGGCAAACCGCATGACGGTCTCGGTTTCGGCCCGGAGATGATGCAGCACGACCACGGATCGACCGGCATCGCCGGCATCGTCTACCTCGCCACCGACAGCGTTCCCGAGTCGCTGCGCGGCGACCTCCTGATCGGCAACGTCGTCACCAGCCGGATCAACCGGGACCGCCTCGACTGGCAGGGCTCGTCCCCGAAGGCGATCGCCCAGCCCGACTTCCTCGTCAGTGATGATCCCTGGTTCCGACCCGTGGATATCGAGCTCGGTCCCGATGGCGCTCTCTACGTCGCCGACTTCTACAACCGGATCATCGGCCATTACGAGGTGCCTCTCACCCACCCCGGCCGCGACCGCGAGCGCGGCCGGATCTGGCGGATCGTGTACCGGGGCGACGACGCCGAGACCACCCCCGCCCCCCACGGCAGCGACTTCCGCGTGGCCCGTTCCGCGGAGCTGGCCAGCGCTCTGGCTCATCCCAACTTGCCCGTCCGTCTGCGAGCCACGAACATGCTGGTGGAGCGTGGACCGGAGGTTGTGGAAGTCGTGGACGAGGCGATGAAGGCCCGCGCCAATGCCTGGGTCATCGCTCATGGTCTCTGGGTCCTCTTCCGCCTCGGTGCCCTCGATGACGCGACGCTCGCCGATGCCGCGAACGACCCCGAGATCGTCGTCCGCGTCCATGCCATGCGCGTGCTCGCCGAGTCCGACCGGCTCGTCGAGGACCGCCGCACCTTGGCCCTGACCGGATTGAAGGACGACAACGCCCTCGTCCGCCGCTGCGCCGCCGAGGCCCTCGGCCGACACCCGACGGCGGCGAATCTGCGACCCTTGCTCGACGCCCGTCATGCGGCAGACCCGCAGGATACGCACCTCGTCCACGTCCTTCGCATGGCCCTGCGTGACCAGCTCCGCGACGGCTCCGCCTGGCCCAAACTTGGCAGCGACGACCTGAGCGAGTCGGACCTCCGCACGATCGCCGATGTCGCCAATGGAGTCCCCACGCCCCAGGCCGCCCATTTCCTCCTGGACTTCCTCCGCAGCTTGCCGGAAAACCCCGAAAACCTGGCCCGGTTCGAGGAGCACATCGCCCGCTTCGGCGACGCGGAGACGGACCGCGCCCTCGTCGCCTTCGCCCGCGCGAACGACCCCGACGACCGCCGGCTCCAGGCGTCCCAGCTTCGTGCGATCCACCGTGGGCTCCAGGGACGCGGCGTGGCCTTGAGCAAGGAGGCCCGGGCCTGGGCCTCGGAATTGATCCGGATGCTGCTCGACTCCGACGATGGCGGACAGGTCAGCCTCGGTGCCGAGCTGGCCGGCGCGATCAAGCTGCCGGAAATGATCGCACCCCTGAAGCGACTCGCCAGCGCGAAGGACCGCCCCGCCGACCGTCGCGGCCAGGCGCTCAACGCCCTTGCCGCGATCGATCCCGCCGCCGCGGTCGAGCCGCTCGGCCTGGTCGCTCGCCGACTCCTCGGAGCCGACCGGCCTCCGGGAGCATGCCGCCAACTTGCTCGGTCAGAACAACCGTCCCGAGGCGAAGGCCGCGCTCCTGGCCGCACTCCCGACGGCCCCCACACGGCTCCAGGTGCCCATCGCCGTTGGCCTGGCCACGGATCGTCCGGGAGCCGAGAAGCTGCTGGAGCTTCTCGCCGCCGGCAAGGTCTCGGGGCGATTGCTCCAGAACCGACCCGTCGAGGTCCGACTCCGCCTCGCCAACATCCCCGATCTCGACCAGACCCTCGCCAGGCTCACCCGCGATCTCCCGCCCGCCGATCAGGCGATTCAGGAGTTGATCCAGAAGCGTCAGGCTCGCTTCGCCGCCTCGCGACGCCGGGCCGATGCCGAGCACGGCTCGAAGGTCTTCGAGAAGCACTGTGCTTCCTGCCACCAGATCGGCGGCCAGGGGGCCCGGATTGGCCCTCAGCTCGATGGCATCGGCGCCCGCGGCGCGGAACGTCTCCTGGAGGATATCCTCGACCCCAATCGCAACGTCGATCAAGCCTTCCGCGCCACGACGCTCGCCCTCGACGACGGTCGCGTCCTCACCGGTCTGGTTCTCAACGACGAGGGCGGCCTGATCGTGCTCGCCGACGCGCAGGGGAAGGAAGTTCGCGTTCCGAAGGGCTCCGTCGAGGACCGCCAGATCGCCCCGCTCTCGCCGATGCCCGCCAACCTGGCCGAGCAGGTCGAGGAAGCCGACTTCGACGACCTGCTCGCGTTCCTGCTCGCGCAGCGCCGGAAACCGGCTCCTGCGCCATGACGAACCTCCGGTCGGGCGTGCTGCCCACGCCCGACCGTTCAGATATAGACCCGTCGGTTATAGACATACCATTCCAGCAGCACGATCACGAGCGCCATGAGGGCGATCGGCCACCACCAGTCCTTCTGCGCCGGGGCGTCGAGCCGTTTCTGCTTGATGGCGTTGTAACCGATCTTGATGCGGAACTGATCCGCCTGATCCTCGGAGACACCCGGCGGCACGATCCCCCTGGGAGCGAGGTCGCTCTCGCGGGGGTCGAAGAGGTTGACCGTGAAGGGTTGCCGCCCGTTTTCGCCCCATCGTGCCAGGTAGACTCCGGTCGAGTCGGCGCCGGCGTAGAGGAAGGTTCCCTGGGGCGAACGCAGAAGCTTCGTGGTGCTTCCCAAGGGATCGACGACCTCGATCGTCTCGACCGGGGCATCCGGTCGCACGGTGACGTTCTGACCGGGTGCGTGCGATTCACCCCCCGAGGCGTCGCCGGCACGGCCGAGCACGCGGAGGACGTTCAGGACGAACAACGGGTAGCTGTACTGAAGCGGCCAGTTCGTGTTCGTATTGCCCCCCTCGATCAGTGGGAAGGTCACGACGGCATCGACGTACGCGCCACGCGGCACCGCGAAGGCAAGTGGTCCCTCATTGCTCTTGATCAGCTCGGCCGCGCCGCGAGGGACCTCGACGACGGCCCGAGCCTTGCGGATGATCAGGCGGTTCAGGTCGCGGACGTATTGCATCAATGGGTGCGTATAGTCCCAGTCGAGAATGACCGGATACTCGACGTCTCGGGTGGTGACATCGTCGAGGTTCGGAGGCAAGATGCCGAAGGAGAGGGTGTTCGCCTCAGGCGGGGTGTCGGACCGGGCGCGGTCGTAGAGCACCAGGTCGTAGCGACCGACGGCGAGGTCGCGGGCGACGTCGTCGGCATTGGCCTGCTCGGGCGTGACCTCGGTCACGTCGGCGAGTCGGGCCATGTCCTCGGTGAACAGGGCATCGGTGAGGTAGCGGTTCCCCTCGGTCACATAGAGCACCTGAGACCGCCGCGGTTTGCCGAAGACAACGAAGGCACGATCGTCGGTGGACAGGGCATCGTCCACCTCCAGCGCCACTTCCATCGACGCGGCCTGATCCCCCTCCGACGGCCCGGACAGATCGAACTCGAACCCCTGCTCGGATTGTGGCCCGAGGGCCAGCTCGACCGCGTCGATCATGACCCCCTGTGCCTTCGGGTTGGAGGCATCGCGACGGAGGAGGACCGCCCGCGTTTCGACGGGCTCCCCCCGGTAGTTATGGACCCGGCCGAAGAGGTGCAGGCGGTCCGGGTCTCGCTTGTCGTGTGAGGTCTCCAGGGCCAGGATCGCGACGTTGTCCGACGCCGGCTGATACCGGCCCTCGCTTGGCTTGACCGACTGCTCGACGGGGGGCGGTGGTGGTCCGATCACGACCACCTCGGGCTCGATGTTGCCGAGGCTGAAGCCTTCGACATCCGGGAAGCCGCCATCGGTGAACAGGAATAGTTTCGGTGGCACGACCGACGTGGCGATCACCCCTTCGCCCACCTGTTTTTGCGGGTTCGCCAGACCGGCCACCAGTTGCAACGCCTCGCGGAGCGACGTCGAGGCTTGTGTCGGCTGGATGGCGTCGAGGCGGCGCAGGAGGAGGTCTTGATTGCCCGTGTAGTTGGCGACGACCCGGGCGCGGTCGGAGAACGCGACGATCATTGCGAGGTCGTTGACCTCCATCGCCGCGACGATCTTTTTGGCCTGGGCCTTCGCGTCCTCGATCCGGCTCGGTTCGACGTCGGTGGCGGCCATGCTCGCCGATTCGTCAATCGCCAGCACGAGGCGCTGACCTTGCCGTTCGAGCCCCTTGACCCTCGGTCCCGCCAGCGCCAGCATCGCCAGTCCGACGGCCAGCAGTTGCAGGAACAGGAGAAGATTTCTCCGGAGTCGCTGAAAGAGGCTGTTGACGTGCAGGTCTTCGAGGCTTCGCTTCCAGAGCAAGGTGCTCGGCACCTGCACCGGCCGTCGTCGGAGCTTGAGGAAATACAGGGCGATGATCCCGACCGGCACCCCGGCCAGGACCGTCCAGCCGAAGGGTCCGAGCGGGCTGGCAAACTCCAGCAGTCCCGCCGCGAAAAGCACGCTCATGCCACCCACCCTCCCCAGCCTGGAATCCCGCTCACAACTCGTCTTCCTCCGACTTCGGTCCCGACTCCAGCCGATCCCCCTTCCTGGGGCGGATCATGGTGAACACGAGATAGCCCAGCAGGAGGGCCGACACCGTGTAAAAAACGTACGCATTCTTGATGCTCAGCCAGCTCATCGGACCTTCCCCGGCTCATCGAGTTCGACCGAAAGGAACGCGGTGATTCGCTCATGTCTCCGGGAAAGCTCGGCCGCCTTCCCGGGTCACTTCACCAGCCCCCGTTCCCGCAGGTAGGTGAGAATCAACTTGTCAAACGGGTTCTGATTCGTGGTAAAAATATAAGCGATCCCGCGACGAACGCACCACTCCTTCAGGCCCCCGACGAACGCGTTGAGCGTGTCCTTGTAACGCTTCAGGAGCGGGGCGCTGACGGTGATCTCGGCGATGTCGTCGTCCTCGGCGTCCACCAGGCGGAGGTCGCCCGTCAACTCAGGCTCGACCTCCTCCTGGCTCAGAACGTGGATGACGTAGATGTCCAAGTTCCGGGCGACCAGGTAGCGCAACGCGTCGGCATAGCCGCGCTTGTCGAGGAAGTCGGAGATCACCACAACGACCCCCTTGCCCGCGTGCTTCACGGCGAACGACTTGGCGGCAGAGGCCAGGTCGCTGCCGCCGTCGGCCTTGAGGGCTTCGAGGTGCTGGACCACACGCCACATCTGCGAACGGCCCCGGACGCCGCCCAGGCCCGGCTCCAGGCCGCTGCTGAAGGTGTCGAGAACCACCCGATCGTGGTTGACCAGCCCGATGAAGGCCAACGCCGCGGCCACCTGCTTGCCGTACTGAAGCTTCGACGGCTCGCCGAAATCCATCGACAGGCTCGTGTCGAGAAGAATATAGAAGTGCAGATCTTCTTCTTCCAGAAAAAGCTTCAGGAAGAGGCGGTCGAGCCGGCCATAGACGTTCCAGTCGATGTGCCTCAGGTCGTCGCCGATCGAATACTGCCGGTGGTCGGCGAACTCGACCGACGACCCGCGCCGCTTGCTCTTGCGCTCGCCCTTCATCCGACCAACGAAGATCTTGCGGCTGACCAGCTCCAGCTGCTCCAGCTTGTGGAGGAACTCCGGGTCGAGCAATGGGGTGGACGCGGCGCCTGCGGGCATGAGCGGTGGCCTCGTCGGGTCAAGGAACGGTCGAGGGCTCTCTTCGGCCCAGACTTACAAGGATCGAAGGTTACGCAAGGCGAATAACAAACATGCCGTCGCTCGATCTCATCGGTAGCGAGGATTCCCGCATCGCTGTCTCACCCAGGCTTTTTTCAGAGCACCCAGTCCGACACGAAGAAGAGCCCCTTCATCAAGGTGGCGGCGAACCCGAGGGCCAGAGCCCAGGGCGCCAGAGCGGCGAGGAAGATCACCCATCGGCGACTCGTGCCGGCGTCGGGGTGCCGGTGCAGAAAGGTCAAGGCTGAGAACCAGCTTTCCAGGATCACGAAGATCCCGGCGATCGTAACCCAGAGGCCCAGCGTCGGCTCGATCGCCCAGGCCCAGGCCGAGACGCCAACGACCGGCACGCAGAGCAAGGCGAGCGCGGCGAGGTCGCCAGTCTTCCAGGGAATCGGCTCCGCCGGCGGCGGCTCGATGCGGCGCGGGGCCGGAGGTGGGTCGTAGATGTCGTGCATCGGTGTTGATTCGTTCTCGATTCGGCGTCCGCCCGGTTCAACCGGCCCTGGCGACCGTCTTCTCCTCGGCCTTCTCGGGCACGGCGTCGAGGATCTTCAGCAAGACGTCGTCGGGGTCGATCCCCTCGGCCTGGGCTTCGAAGTTCAGCAGGACGCGATGCCGAAGGCTCGGCAGGTACACGCGTCGCAGGTCCTCGAACGAGACATTATACCGCCCATCCAGCAGGGCGCGGACCTTGGCCGCGAGCACGAGCGTCTGCACGCCACGCGGGCTGGTGCCCCAGCGGATGTACTGGTTCGTGATCGCGACGGCGAACGGCCCCTCGGGGTGGGTCGCCAATGCCAGGCGGATCGCGTAATCCTGCACGTGCGGCGCGATGATGACCTCGCGGACGAGATCCTGCATCCGGATCAGGGTCTCGCCGTCGAGCACCTTCGCGGCGTGCGGCTTCTCGCCGCGGGTGGTGCGGTCGAGGATCGCGGCCAGCTCCTCGCGGGTCGAGTAGCCGACGACCAGCTTGAACAGGAACCGGTCGAGCTGAGCCTCGGGCAACGGATACGTCCCCTCCTGCTCGATCGGGTTCTGCGTCGCCATCACGAAGAACGGCTCCTTCAGCTTGTGGATCACGCCGCCGACCGTGACCGACTTCTCCTGCATCGCCTCCAGCAAGGCCGACTGCGTCTTGGGCGTGGCCCGGTTGATCTCGTCGGCCAGGACGATCTGTGAAAACAGCGGCCCGCGCTGGAACTCGAACATCCGACGGCCGTCGGGCGTCTCCATCACGACATTCGTGCCGATGATGTCCGCCGGCATCAGGTCGGGCGTGAACTGGATCCGGTTGAAGTCCAGCGAGAGCGCATCGGCGAGCGTCCGGACCAGCAACGTCTTGCCCAACCCCGGCACGCCTTCCAGCAGCGCATGGCCGCCGACGAACAGGCACGTCAACACGCCGTGCACGATCTCCTCATGGCCGACGATCACCTTGCCGATCTCGGCCTTGACCTTCTGATACGCCTCCCGGAACTCGTCGGCTCGGCCTTCCATCGCGGCGGGATCGGCAGTGGTCATGTTCGGGATACCTCAGGTCACTTGCGAAAGGGGAGTTTCCTCAAGATGATTCAGCACGCCTCCGCCTCGGCTGGCGTCCGCTCCCGGGCGAACAGACGGCCCGCGAAGGCTCCGAGCAAGCCAGCGATCAGGCTCAGCATGGAATGACCGATCCGGCGCCCGTGTTGGAACGAGGTCTCCAACTGGCCCAGATGCAACTCACGTGTTCGCATTTTATCCAGGTAGTCCTTCACCAGCTCGATTTCCGATGGTGATAGCGGTATCCATTTCCCCTCGACGAACTTGGTAGACGGAACGTCATTCCGTAATGAGGTCGGATATCCCAACTCCGGAGGGAGTGGAGGAACTTCGTTGAGGCGTTCAAGGGCCGTATCGATCGCCTTTGTGGTCAGGAGGAATGGGGCGATTTCCACTTCCAACACCGGCGCGAAGGCCGCGAGGAAATAGCCCCAGCCGAACAGGGAAAAACCGATCCAGGCCGCATGCTCTCTCCGGACGATGGTCCCGAGCAGCCCGAACGCCAATGCGGCCAGCGTCAGCGTAAAGAACGCCTGGGCGACCCATTCGCTCGCATCCCTGAGCGCGGCCAGGCCAACCGCGATGAAGCCGACGAGAGCTAGAAGACTCGCGAGCGAGAAACGGTTCATGATTGGGGTCTCAATCCTTCCCTTCCTCGCCACCCGGTTCGGGGAGGGGCTCGCCGAAGAGGATGTACCAGTTTCGCTTGGCATACTCACGGAGCGCCGACTCGCTCATGAAGGCTTCCGTCGTCCTCCCCAATCGCTCCATCAGAATGGCCTTGTCCAACTGAGGTCGCAGGGCCCGCAGGTCGTCCAGGTCCTTCGTCCGGTTGCTGAACAGCTTGCAGAGAAACATGTCGTAAGGATCGACGCGGAAGACCTCAAGCCGTCCGAAGGTTCCGAGGGAATGGAGCCGTTGCGACCAACCCGCGGGGAGGTAGTGAGACTGGAAATGCGTGAGCGCCAGGCCATGCCGGGATTGGAGCTGAGCCAGGAGCCCTCGCTGGGAACGAATCTCCAGCGGCACCTCATCGACAATGTCGATATCGGCCGTGGCACGCGAGAGAAGACCCGCGAGGATCAACGAGATGGCCCTACCGATTTCGATGCGGACCAATCCCGGAATCTGGGAACCGAGTTCCCGGAGATACTCCCGGATCGCGTCGGGACGAGTGGCCGGCACGAGCTTCTCCCCGGTCAGATGAAATCCCCTAGGTCCGAGGTCCTCGCCTTGAATCTCGATGATCCGTCGCCGGATCGGATCGCGACCTAGCCACGCTCGCCAACGATCCTCACCCCAGTATTGCCTCAACGCCTCGGAGCTATCCCGAATCAGGAGTCGAGTCCGGAAGTCCCAGTTTCCCCGTTGCAACTCGCGTTCGATCGCTCCAGCCAGGTCGATCGGGTCCACGTGCGGGCGGCCCCAGGCGAGATCCCACAGTTCGGGCTCTCCCCGTTCAAGGCCCGGCGCCTCCGTTTCTCGTCTCGCGGACTGGATCGGCGATTCCGACATCACGATTTGCCCTTGTCCTGATCCTTCTGCCGCTCCTCCCAGACCTTCTGCTTGGCCTTGAGGAGACGGTCGGCGTAGCTCTCAGGTTGCTTCGGTTTCTCCTCGGGAGTCATGCCGGGCTTCGTCGGTTTCGGCCCGGCGGGACCGGACGGACGGGCGGCGTCGGGGGGACCCCCGAGCAAGGGTTCATCGACGGGCGAAGTCGGGACGGTCGGAGGCTCGAAGCGGGCGGCGGTCCGGCTGCGCTGGAGTTGCTCGTCCACCTCGGCCTTGCGGCTGCGGAGCTTTTCGATGTACTCGGTCGGCTTCTCGACCGCCTCGCCGCGGAGCCGCTTCCAGGTGTCGCCGACGGCACGACGGATGCGGTCGGTATCGGGGGCGATCCGGCGGATGGCGACGTCGAAGAGGAAGAGGAGCATCGCCCACCAGAGGAGGCTCGGCCAGAGGTCCTGGAAGCCTTGCGGTGGGGTCATCGAGGGATCGCGGCGGAAGACGTCGGCCTGGGCGACGGTGTCTTTCATGTCGACGCCGCGGTTGCCCCCCTGGGTCTTCCATTCGAGGACCCGGCCACCGGTCACGTCGGCCAGGGCGGCGAGCGACGCGGCGTTGGAGCGGAGTTCGCGGTACTCGTCGGAATAAGGCACGTTGACGCCGCCGGAGATCAGGCCCGACTTGCCGTCGGAGCTGGCATAGCCGAGCGTGACGAAGTAGTTGCCACGAGCCTCCGCGTCTTCGATGACCCCTTCGTAGCGACCCGGTGCCGTCTGGACCATCGTGATCGGGAGTTTCTTCGGCGCCCCCTCCGGCGTGAGTTCCGGGCTGACGGCCGTGCCGACGAACTGGAGGAAGTTGAGGAACTCATCATTCTTCCCGAGCGCATCGACGACCACGCGGATCTTGCCCTCGTCGCGACGCAACGAGAGCGTGAGGTTGCGATCATCGACCGGTCGCAAGGCCCAGCGGATCACCTGCCACCAGAAGGCCGCATAGCCGTCCCAGCTCGGCCAGGAGGTCGTCCAGCGACGGCCGGCGTCGGCGGTGAAGGCGACCGAGCGGCCGAGCCCGTACTTCCAGTGGGCGAGCAAGGGGTTGAACTGACCGGCCGGCAGCGGCGACGCCAGCGGGATCTCGACGAGCGGGTTCTCCTTGCGGCTGGTGAGCACCAGGCCAGTGATCGGCGGCAGGTTGTCCTCCGTGAAACCCGCGATCACCTCGCTGCCGGCATACGACGGCACGACGTTGACCTTCCACGGGTTCTTCTGCTCATAGATCAAGGGCCGCGAAATCAGCCGCGCCTCCTTCTGGTAGATCCGGGGCAACGCCTTCGGGTTGGTGACGTTGTAGAATCGCCCCTTGGTCCGCGTGGCCAGGTTCTGCATCCACTGCGGCCCGAGCAGGTCGCCGCCGTGCGCCGCGACGAGCACGGTCGTCACCGTGATCTTGTTCGCGACGAGCTGGTTGATCACCGTGTTCGTCGGCGGCGTCGGGTCGCCATCGGAAATGATGATGTAATGTTTCGTCAAGGCATCGGAGGCGCGCAAGGCTCGCAGGCCCATGAGCAGCGAGGGATCGACGTCGGGCATGTCGCCGGGGGTCATCCGGTCGATGGCGCGGAGCATGGCGGTCTTGCGCTCACCGATCGTCTGGAGCGTGAACAGCCAGGCCTCCTGACCTTGCCAGTGGATCAGGCCGGCCATGTCGTAGGGTGAGAGCGTCTGGATGGCTTGCTGGGCGATCACCTTCTGCCAGTAGTTCCCCTCGGGGATCTCGCTGGCGTGCATCACCATCACCAGGCGCTCTTGCCCAGGACCCGGATGTCCTTGATCTCCATATCGACCGGCAACGCCTTCTCCACGGGCGTCTTGTGCCAGCGGCCCTGGCCGAACGAGTTCGGTCCGCCGAGCATGACCAGGCCCGCGCCCATGTCGTGCGTGTTCGTCTCCAGCATCTGGATCTGGGCGTCGGTGAGCGCGTCGCGGGGGACGTCGCCGAGGATCACCGCGTCGTATTGCTGAAGTTCCGAGAGGTCCGTCGGCAACTGGTCGCCGCTCTCCACGCCCGAGGGTCCGATGCTCGGCGCCGTGAGCGTCGTGACCTGCATCTTCTTCGACCGCAACGCCTGCACCAACTCATCATGCTCGCCGCGCGTGCCTTCGATCAGGAGCACGTGCGCCTCGCCCCGGGCATAGACGAAGCCGTCGGCCGTGTTATTCACCATCCGGCGGTCGCCGGAGTTCCGGTCCGGGATGAACTCGGCGGTGAACGTGTAAAAATTCGGCTCGGTGATCGTCTGCTTGAGCGTGCGGACCTGCACCCCCCGCTCCAGCACGATCGGCTGCGGTTCCTCGCTGATGGGCGTTCGATAATTGCTGGTCTTCTGGTAAATCTGGAGCTTGCCCGTCGTCGGGGCGCTGGCGCGGATCACGACATTGAGGTTGACGGTGTCCCCCTGCTTGACGTCCGGCGGCACGGCGATCTTCTCGACGAGCACCTCCTCGTCGTAGCGATATTCGATCGGCAGAACGTCGATTTGCACCTTCAAGCCCGCGGCGGCGAGCGCTTGCTCCAGGGCGTTGCCGCGGTTCTGGTTGCCGTCGGAGAGGAGCACGATCCGGCGGGCCGAGTCCTCGGGGAAGCTGGCGAGCGCGAGCTTGATGGCATCGGCGATGTTGGTGTGTTCGCCGTCGATCGTGTTCTCAATCCGCTTGAGCGTCACCTCGCCCGGCACCGGCGGCGTCTCGACCTTCGCCTCCTTGCCGAACGCAATGATCCCGGTCAGGTCCTCCAACCGTTTCTGCTCCCGGATCGCCCGGTTTACGTAGTCGAAGACCGCCCCCTGCCACTCATGGGGGATGCTTTCTGACGCATCCACCAGGAACAAGGTCGTGAGCTTGTCGTTCCTCCGGACGGCTTTCGTCTCCGCCAGTGCCAGGATGATCAGGATGAGCACCACCGCCCGGAACAGGATCGCCATCGCCCGCCGGGACCCTCCCAGCCCCGACAGGCTCCGCGCTGAACCAGATCAACGGCGGCAAGATCAGCGGGATCGCCAGCAGCCACCACGGGCGGCCGAACGTCACCGGCAAGTTGGCGAGGAGTTCACGCATTGGCGGTCATTGGTCATGTGTCATCGGTCATTGGTCCATTCTATCGGGCGAGCGTGGCACGCCTCCGATTGGCCTCGGCTGTCGTGCATCTCCCGCCTTGCTTGAACGCCGCCGCCGTCATCCGCGCCGTTCCTCCAACCCTCAATCATTCCCTGTTCTTCAAGGAACAAGGAATCATGAGCTACATACGAAATCTCTGCATTCGATGATTCCCTGAATCGACCACCGACACGGCCCCCTCCGAATCGACTGCCAGGGCATACGGGTTGTCGAGCTTGCCCGGCTCGCGACCGGGGCCGCCCCAGATTCCCAGCGGCTTGCCTTCGCGGCTGAACCGCTGCACCCGGCTGTTGCCGTACTCGCAGACGTACAGGGTTTTATCAGGCGCCAGGCAGACATCGTACGGGAAGGCCATCTGTCCCGCCCCGGTCCCGCGACGCCCCCAGATCCGGACCAGCTCACCCGACGTGGCGAAAACCTGGATGCGGTGGTTGCAGCTATCGGCGACGTAGATCAGGTCTTGTTCGTCGATCGTCAAGGCCCTCGGCCGGAGGAACTGGCCCGGGTCGTAGCCGTGCCCGCCCCACTGGCGGACGAACACGCCTGAGGGAGTGAACACCTGGATGCGGTCGAAGTCGCCATACTCGGCGACGTAGAAGTTCCCCGCCCGGTCGATCACGGCATCCGTCGGGTAGCCGAACCGGCCCGGCGTCGAGCCCTGGATGCCGTCGCCGATCTGCTGGAGGATGCGGCCTTCCTGCGAGTAAACCAGGACCCGATAAAAATGCGTATCCGCCACCAGGACCCGGCCGTACCGGTCCACCGTCAGGCCGCTCGGCCCGTCCACGTTCAATCCCGGCATCCGCCAGGCGTGGAGGAACTGGCCGTCCCGGTCGAAGACCTGCACCCGGTCGGTCAGGTCGCAGAGGTAGAGCCGATCCTGACCATCAAACGCCGCCACCCGGGGCTTGTGAAGATGCCCGTTCCGCGTGCCGTGCACGCCCCAGACCAGCTCTGGAGCCGACGCCGCACCTTCCTCGTCCAGCTCGCAACCCACCATCGGGGCGGCGGCCAGGGCGGCCAACCAGCGGAGCAGATCGCGGCGCGTCGGCATGGAATTCTCGGAGGCAAGACGACCCAGGAGGCATTCCCCTGGAGCCTCGGGGGTCATCGCCTGTAAACTCTAATCGCAAGCGAGTTGAGAACGCAAGTCCGAAGGATTTCGTTTTTCAGACGATCGTCGGAGGATGGCGGGTGGCCCAGTTTGTCGAGGTCTGCGAGCTGGATGAGATCGCGGAGGGACGAGCCATCGGGTTCGAGGTGGACGGCCTTCGTCTGGCGGTCTTCCGCCAGGGGGATTCGGCGTTCGCCCTCTCGGGCCGCTGTCCCCACGCCGCTGGCCCGATGGATCGCGGCTGGGTCGAGGACGGCATGGCCGTCTGCCCCTTACACCGCTGGCAGTTCCGGCTCCGAGACGGTCGCTGCACGACCGTCCGGGGCCACGAGTTGCGGAGCTTCCCCGCCGAGGTTCGCGAGGGCCGGGTCTTCGTGAAGGTTCCGACCTGAGCCGTTCCGCTTAACGTCTCGGCAGGTCCAGACCCGGCCCACCGCCGCGGCGTTCCAGCTCGTCGCGGATCGCCTCGAAGAGGCGACGGTGCCCGAGATTGCTCGGGTGGTGGTCCCAGGGCGAGACGCGGAACTGCTCCGCCTCCAGGCCGTCGAAGGCGTGGGTGACATCGAGGAAGTCGAGTCCGTAACGAGCGGCGAGCGTGCGGATCAGCTCCCCGAGCCGGGGATTCTCCGCCTTCTTGTCGGCCCGCGGCAGGATCACGACTGTCAACGGGCGTCCCAGCCGCTCGGCCTCTGCCTTCCAGCCCGCATAGGCTCCTTCCAGCAGCGCCACGGCGGCGCCTCGCACCTTGCTCCGGAAGGCTTCCGCCCCGTCGCCCGGCGAGACCCCCGCCCGTTCCAGGGCGTTCCTCACATAAGCAAACGGGATCGCCACGCCCCGTCGTACGACCGACTCCAGGTGAACCTCCTCCAGAGAGACATCCAGCACGGTTGCGTCGCAGAGGACCCAGTCCGGATCGAGCGCCCCGACTTCCTGCCCGAGCCGCCACAAGCGCTGCGAGGGCGCATCGCCCGAGACGGCCATGTTGACGACCTCGATGCGACGGCCCGTCCCTGCCAACAGCTCGGCCAGCCAGCGCTCCAGGTGTCGCGGGTAGACCGCTTCGTCGCCAACACCGTGACCCATCGTGTTCGATGAGCCGAGAACGACGATCCGGTAGGTTCCCGCCGGCTTCTCCCGGTCGATCTCGGGACTCCGAAAGCCCAGGCGGTTGGTCCGGAATCGCTCTCCGTTCCAGACCACGTCCAGGCTCGGCTTGAGTCGCCAACGCACGAAGCCCGGGTCGGACGCGACGATCCCCGAGTCGGCGAAGTTAACCCAGCCCGGCGGCGGCAAGGCTTCGTCCGACTTCTCGTCCCGGCTCTGGCCCGGCGACCGCTTCGAGGTCGAGCGCCGGCCGGCGTCGAGGATCTCTTCGTAGTAGCCCCGCGTCTCGATCTGCTCCAGTTCCGCCGCCAGGGCGGTGCTCGTCGAGAGGACCTCGACCCACCCCGAATCCGGCCAGCACCAGCCCAGAGCAAGCAACGCCAGCAGCACCGCGGACGGTCCCGCGACTCGGCTCCACCTGACGACCAACACCACGCTCCTTTCCGTCCCCGGGTCCTTGCACGAGAACCCGCCCGAAGGCGCGGCGATCCTAGAGAAACGCGCCGTTCCTGCCAACCCGAATCAATTCGGGATCTGCGGTTGCCGTCCCGGGGCCGACCGTCAGAGCCAGACCTTCAGCCGCGATTTCAGGCTCTCGGGCAGGCGCTTCTCGACAATCCGCTGGATGGCGTCGGGGTGCATCCGGGTACTGAAGTGCGAGGCGATGATCCAGGTGTTCTCGAACCGATCCGCGCGGTCGAGGAAGTCGTCGAGGTGCATGTGCCCGTACTTGTGGATCATCGAGGGCCGCTCGTCGCGTCCCACGAAGGTCATCTCCAGAATCAGCAGCTCGGCCCGATAGACGTCCGGGTTCGCGTCCAGGCCCGGCGGCGCGGTGTCGCCCAGGTAGGCGACCCGCGGGATGCGGATCTCCCGCGAGACCTCCACGCCCGAGAGCCGGATGTCGCGGATCTGCTCGCCGCTCAGGCCGTGATACTCGTCCTTGAGCTTCTTGCGACGTTCCCAGACCAGGAACCCCAGCGACGGGATCGTGTGCTTTGTCGCCAGCACCGAGACGACCAGCTCCCGCGACAGCTCAACCTCCTGCCCCGGCTCCACGCCCACCAGATTCACGGGCAAACGCCCCCGATCGAGCCGCTCGACAGCCCGGAGCAAGCGCTCGACCGGCTCGATCGCCCCGGCGGGCAGGTAGATCGTCGGCGGGTCCATCTTCATCATCCGACGCCGCGAGACATATACAGGCAAGGCCGCGATGTGGTCCAGGTGCGTATGCGAGACGAACCAGGTTGGCGTCGCCATGAACGACCAGGGCTGCAAACCCAGGTCGAACCCAATCTTCATCTCGGGAATGCGCCAGTACGACTGCACCGCCGCCCGCGAGTATCCTTCCAGCGTGATGCCCCCATGCACCAATGAACGCACGGGCGCATTGTCCACCGGATGATCCAGCGACTCGACCGAGCTTTCCAGTTCCGACGACAACGCGTGCCTCCTCCTCAGTTCCCTTTGACTATACTCACCCGCACGGCTTCCACGATACGTCTCGTCCCGATCAACCGGACCGATCCACGGCAACTCCGGTTCCCACCCTCGCGACTTTTTCTCCAGAAAACCCGATAATCCGGCGCCCTGATTCCGAGAATTCAGGTGCTGAGAACAGCAAGCCGCAACGAGGTTCCGATCCGGCTCTCAGCCCTCGCTCCAGAAATCCGGAGTCGCGTCCCTGAGGCCAGCGCCTGTCTACTCCGTGCCTCTGTGGTGAAACCAGCCCGACGCGTCCTCTCCCACCGAACGAACTTCACACTGCGTAATTTCCGTCTCTTAACTCCTTTTGAATTAACAACTTCCCAATCATGACTTTCTCCCGCAAAGCGCGTCCCCTCGCCGTCCCTCGACCTGCCCGCCCGCGTCTCCTCGTCGTCGCGGTGCCGTCATGAGCCGTCGTGTCCTCGTGTACGGTCCCGCCTATCTGGACCGTGTCCTCCGGGTCGATCGCCCCTTACTGGAGCCGGGACCAGGCCAGACGCTCGACCGAAGCATCGAGGCTCGCCTGGGAACCGGCGCATCGTCCTCACTCCTTTTGACCGACCCGGCCGGCGGGTCGCTCACGATCGAGCCGCCTCCCGACTGGCCAGGACCCTGGGGGACGATCCCGCTCCTCAAGCCGCTCGACCCCATGGCCGATCGCTCGTGGAACCGCCACGTTGTCGGTCTGGCCTGGCACGACGACCTCGGCGGCATGGGCGCTGGTTATGCGAAGGCGTTCGGTGGCCGCCTCATCAGCGCCCTCGGCTCCGAAAACGACCCAATCAGCCAGGCCGTCGCTGACCTCCTGGTCAGCCAGAGAATCGCTCATCGCCCCATTCGCGTCTCCCATCCGGCGGACTGGACGCTCCTGATCACGAGCGGTTCCCACGGCGACAAGCTCCCCCTCGGCTTCCGCGGTTGTCACGCCGCCCTCGACGCCTTCCCCGAAACCGAACCGTCCGGTCTGGCACCCGAGCTGGTCGTCGTCGCGAGTCTCACCAACCGCCTTGCCCGCTCGGCACTCCGGTCATTTTCCGGCTCGATCCGGATGTTCGCCCCGGCCTTGAGGAACATGACCGATCGGGACCCGCCCCTGGGCGAGCTGGCGGATCTGGTGGAGATCCTCTGTGGCAACCGCGAGGAATGGTCGGCTCTTCCGGCGTCCGACCGCGCCCGGTTCGACGCCCGGCTGTCCCTCCAGGCGATCACCGACGGACCCCGCGGCGCGGTCGTCCGTTTCCGGACTCCCTCCGGGACCTGGGACGAGGTTTCCGTCCCCGCCTTCCCGCGACGCTCTCCCCCACGCGATACCAACCGCGCCGGCGAGGCGTTCGCCTCCACGCTCGTCACGACCCTGCTCGACTCCGGCTGGCGACCCGGTCCGACCGACCCGGCCCTCGTCCGCCGCGCCGCCCTCCGTGCCTCGGCCGCCGCCGCGATCGAGCTGGACCTCGTCCGCTTCGCCTTTCCCGGGGCCGACGCCATCGAGGAGGCCCTTCGGAGAGGCGAGGCGAGGCGAGGGGAGTCTCGCTAGAATGAGCGGCCAATCCAGCGTCCGATCTCTCCCCACCCTCCGACCCGAAGAACCGACCCAATCGCCCGCTCCATCCCCACCGAGGCCCTTCATGGTCTTCTTCGCCCTGCCCCCGACGCTCCTCGGCCAGGTGGCTCGCTCCGGCCTCAAGCGACTTGCGGAACGCCCGACTACCTGGTCCGACTGGATCATGGACCCGCGCAACAGCGTCCTGGCTGTTCTGGTCCTGGCGCTGGTCGTCGGTGGGGGATGGAGGCTCGTCCAGGCCCACCGGGCGCGGAGGGCAGTCGCGAGGCTGTCCGATCCCGACGTGACCCCGGATGAGGTCAACGCCCTGGCCGAGTTCGGTCGGGAGGGATTGGAGGAACTGTTTCGCCTCCTCGAACCCGACGTGGCCCGTCCCCTCCGCGAGGCCGCCGGCGCCACCCTCGCCGTGCTCTGGGCCGGCGATCACCTCATCCCCGAGGAGGAGCGTGCCATCGTCACCCGCGGTTATGAGGTCCACTGGCAGGCCCGACGACGCTACCCGCGTTCGCTCCGCGTGCCGATTCCTGTCAACGTGACCTTCGGCGTGCCCTTTCTCAAGGAGGAAGGTCCCGGCGTCCGGCCGTCGAACCTGGAGTGGTCCTATCGGGTCCTCGGCGCCGAGCGGGCCTCGCTCGAACGATTCCACGACTGGCAACCCGGGCCAGGCCGGCTGGCGTTCACCCTGGAGCCAGGCGACTTCGACACCAATGGCCCCCATCGGCTCACTTTCCAGGCTCGGGCCCGCACCGTCGGCCTCACCTCCTCCTGGGAGCTGGATCTTCCGCACATCCCGTTCAACTTCGAGTTCGACCCCCGACTGACCGTCGAGTCGCTCCTGAGTCTCCCAGATGCCGACCGCGCCGCGAAGTTCGCCCGCGCCCTGGCACTGGAGTCCCCTGAGATCGGCGAGCAAACCGATCCCCGGTTCCTCCCCCTCAACGACCAGCTTGCCCTCCGTAACCCGCCCGATCTGGTCGTGACCGACCCACCCGGCGACCTCGCCCATGCCGCCGCGCTCGAATTCGAGGGCCAATCCGACCGGTTACCCTGCGGCCCGATCCTCGTCAGCCGCGACCGCCTCGCCGGTTCCCCGGCCCGCTTCCCCTTGACCCTGGAGCCCGTCCGCCCCGCCCCCGCCGCTCGACCGTCCCGGCGAGGTCCGCGTCCGCCTCCACCTCAACCCCGACGCCCACCTCGGCTGGGCCGACCCGGACGTCCGCTCCCTCTGGCCCGAGCCGATCACCACGGATTGGTGCCTCCGTCCGACTCACCCGCCGCTGAGTGTCGTTGCCCAATTCTGAGGATTGTGCGGAAGAAAATCCCGAGCAAACCGAATACAATCGGAGTTCTGACAGGTGTCTGACGCCGGTCCTACTCCGGGGAGGTTCAGGATGACGGGGCGAACGCGGAGCAACTTGCTCGGACTCGTCGGGGCCGTTGCGGGCGGTGGGCTGGGATTCCTGCTGTTCCGGGGCCTCTGGGGCGTTGGCCTGTACGGACTGGTGCTCCCGGGGCGCTGCTCGGGTCTGGGGTGCAACCTCCTGGCCCGGCACCGTTCCTGGCCCCGCGGCCTCGCCTGCGGCGCGGCGGCGATCGGACTGGGGCTCGTCTCGGAATGGTCTGTCGATCCCTTCAAGGCCGACCCGAGCCTCGGATACTTCCTGACCCACCTCGACCATCTCGACAGCGGCTGTGGCCACCCTCGGCCTGATCGCCCTCGGCGCCGGCTTCGCCTTCTGGTGGGGCCGCATCCCCCACATCGCTCGACCGATGCCGCCCGCCGCCGGAGGACGCTCGGTGGAAACCGGCGACCGCGTCGAGAATCCTTGACGAGCCCCGCCGGTTCCCTGGCTCGATTCACGACGGCGACCCACCGCCGGCTCTTTGGCAATCCGGCTCAAACCAGCTCCGCCGTCAAGCCGAGGGTCCGACGGCCGGCGACGATCCGCGCGGCGACCCGCACGGCCTCGATCAGGCTGGACGTCTCGGCGCGGCCTTGCCAGGCGATGTCGAAGGCCGTGCCGTGGGCGACGCTCGTCCGCACGATCGGCAGGCCGAGCGTGACGTTCACCGCCCGGTCGAAGGCCACGGTCTTCAAGGCGACGTGCCCCTGGTCGTGGTACATCGCGACGACGGCGTCGAACTCGCCGTCGATGGCGCGTCGGAAGAGGGTGTCGGCGGCAATCGGACCGTGAACGTCGTGGCCGAGTGCCCGGGCTCGCTCGACGGCCGGGCGGATGATCCGGATCTCCTCGTCTCCGAAGAGGCCATTCTCCCCGGCGTGCGGGTTCAGTCCGGCGACGGCCACCCGGGGCGTTCGACCGCCGGTCAATGGCCGCAAGGCCCGGTCGGCCAGCGCGATCTTCGCCAGCACGCCGCGATTCGCTCAGCAGCTCGAAGACCCGGCGCAGCGGCACATGGAGCGTGGCGTGGACGACACCCAGCCCCGCGACCCCCGAGCCGATCGGCGGGCCGACGTAGAGCATCATGGCATGATCCTTCACGCCACAACGCTCGGCCAGCATCTCCGTGTGCCCCGGATGCGAAACCCCCGCCGCGCGGAGCGACTCCTTGTTCAGCGGCAATGTCGTGATCGCGTCCAGACGGCCGGCCAGGGCCAGGTCGATCGCCGCGAAAAGGAAGTCCTGCGCCGCCTTCCCGGCCCTCCTGATCGATCCGACCTGGCTCGACATCGCCGAGGTCCTGCTCGGTCGCGTCCAGGCAAGGGATGACCGCGCGCGACGGGTTGGCCTCCTCCGGGCTCCCGATCCGGACGACCTCCGCCCCTCCCGAGACGCAGCGCAAGGCCCGCTCCAGCACGTCGGCGCTGCCGATCACGACCGGTCGGGCGAGCGTCCTCAAGGGGGACTCGCCCCAGGCACGGGCGATCACCTCGGGGCCGATGCCCGCGACGTCTCCCATCGTCAGTCCCACCAGCGGGCGGTCGTCGCGCATCGGTCACTCCCTTCCTTCGCGCGGGGCCGTCCGTTCCCGTGGGCTCAATGCATCGGGATCTGCGTCGGTCGGGTGCCCGATTCCACCTCGCCTGCTGCATCCGCCCCCGTCCGCGTCCCTGGTTCCACGGGCACCTCCCTGACCCCGCGGGGCGTGGACTCGCCGCAACCGCCAGCGACTGGCGGAAGGCTCAGCAGGATTGCCAGGAGTGGCGCGAGGTGGGGACGTCGCATCGAAGAGGTCCTGCGTTCGGGTCCTCTTGAAGACCCCGGTTTCCGCACCGATTATCACCGGACCTGCGATGGGAGTCGAGCCGAAACCGATCGTGGCGGGAGCACGCTTTGGGGCTCGCCCGCCGTGCGGGTCGGTTCTGGCGTTGACGAGCTATCCATCCGGAGGGGCCTCGCGATACAATGAGTGGTCCGATCCCGACCACGTGACGAATGCCGGTCCGGCCCTCATCGCGGGCCTGGGCCTCCCATTCTCCCGCTTGTCAACAGGATGTGGAGTCGTCCGACCCATGCTCAACCAGCCCCTCAAAGACTTCGTGACCTCCCGGATTCTGCCGGCCATCCAGACCCCCGCTCAGTACGTGGGTGGGGAGCTGCATAGCATCCGGAAGGACCATCGCGAATGTCGGGGCACCGTCTGCCTGGCGTTCCCCGACGCCTACACGCTGGGCATGAGCCACCACGGTCTCCAGATCCTCTACAGCCTGATGAACGCCAACGGCTGGGCCTGCGAGCGGGCGTTCACCCCCTTGCCCGACTTTGAAGCGGCCCTCCGTCACCACGAGCTGCCGCTCTACAGCCTGGAGACGTTCACCCCGCTGAACCGCTTCGACGTCGTCGGGTTCTCGCTCCAGTATGAAATCTGCTATACGAACGTCCTCACGATGCTCGACCTCGGCGGCCTGAAACTCCATGCCGAGGACCGCGGGCCAGAAGACACGCTGGTCATCGCCGGCGGTCCCGGGCGCAGAACCCGGAGCTGCTCGCGCCGTTCATCGACCTGTTCGTCGTCGGCGACGGCGAGCCAAGTCTGCCGCGGGTCTGCGAGTTGTGGACGGAGTTGAAGGGCTCCGGGCTTTCGCGGTCCGAGAAGCTGGCCCGGATCGCCTCGGCTGTCGATTGGGCTTACGTCCCGCGCTTCTATGAACCGATCTACAACGAGGACGGCCTCCAGATCGGCCTGCACCGGACCCGTGACGACGTTCCCGAGACGATCCGACCCTGCGTCGTCTCCGACTTCAACGCCGAGAGCCCGCTACCAACCCGGCCCATCGTGCCGTTCGTCGAGACGGCCCACGACCGGATCGCCATCGAGATCATGCGCGGCTGCCCCTGGCAGTGCCGGTTCTGCCAGAGCACGGTCATCAAGCGGCCTCTGCGGTATCGGCCGGTCGAGTCGATCGTCGAGGCGGCGCTGGAGGCGTACCGGAACACGGGTTACGACGAAATCAGCCTGCTCTCGCTCTCGACCAGCGACTACCCGAAGTTCGAGGAGCTGGTGAGCCGGATGAGCGAGGTCTTCAGCCCTCTCGGCGTGAAGATTTCCCTGCCGAGCCTCCGGATCACCGAGATGCTCAAGAAGATCCCGGCCTTGCTGGAGGAGGGGCGTCGCGGCGGCCTGACGCTCGCCCCGGAGGTCGCCCGCGACGACATGCGGGAGCAGATCCGCAAGCCGATCAACAACCAGGACCTTTACGACGGTTGCCGCGAGGCGTTCCGCCGCGGCTGGCGGCGGGTCAAGCTGTACTTCATGTGCGGCCTGCCCGGCGAGCGGCCGGCGGACCTGGACGGGATCGTCGCGATGGCCGAGACGATCGCCCGGATCGGCAAGGAAGAGACCGGCCGGTTCGCCGAGGTCACGGCCAGCGTCTCGAACTTCGTGCCCAAGCCCCACACCCCCTACCAGTGGAACGGCATGCGTCACCGCGACTATTTCCACTGGGCCCACAGGTACCTTCGCTCTCAGGTCAAGATCCGCTCGGTGACGGTCAAGTGCCACGACGTCGAGACGTCGTTGCTCGAAGGCATCCTCACCCGCGGCGACCGCCGCGTCGCCCCGGCCCTCGAAGAAGCCTGGCGACGCGGCGCCCGGCTCGACGCCTGGCGCGAGCACTTCCAGGCCGACCTCTGGTGGCAGACCTTCGCCGACCTCGGCATCGACGTGGACTTCTACTCCCACCGCGAGCGGGGCGTCGAGGAGGTCCTTCCCTGGGACCACGTCCTCGTCAAGTACGGCCGCGAGTACCTCGCCAAGGAGCAGAACCGCTCCACCGTCCAGCTCACCGCGATGGCCGAAGCCGTCTGAGCCGTCGGAACGCCTCCCCGCGAGATTCGGAGGGAAACGAGTCATGGCGACCACCGAGAAAGCCCTGATCACGGCTGAAGACTTCATGCAGATGGACCTGGGGGAGGGGACGTTCGAACTCGTTCGGGGGGAGGTGATCGAGTTGCCGCCACCGATGCCTGAGCATGGGGTGATTTGCGGTGAACATCTACTTCACCCTTCGAGCTTTGGTCGGCAGACCGGCCACGGCTACGCGATGACCAACGACTCGGCCGTCCTGACCGAGCGCGGTCCCGATACGGTCCGTGGCGCCGACGTCTGCTACTACAGCCAGGCCCGCTGGCCCCGTTCCGAGGTCGGAACGCAACTGCCCCCGGTCCTGCCCGACCTGGTCGTCGAGGTCGTCTCCCCCAGCGATCGGCCGGGTGAGATCCATCGGAAGGTTCACGAGTATCTCAATGCGGGCGTGCCGATGGTCTGGGTGACGTATCCGAAGCAGCGGAGGGTCCTGATTCATCGACGCGACCAGGCGGAGCCGATCGTTCTCGACGAGTCGGAGGTCATCGAGAACCTGCCGGAACTGCCCGGTTTCCGCTGCGCGGTGGCCGAGTTCTTCCGCTGAGCGTCCGGAAGTCGCATCATCTCTCCGGAGCTGTCCGCCCCTGAACCCCCGGAGTTTCCCAACGTGGCGAAGACGAAGTGGGCCAGGCGCACGCTCAAGCTGAAGCGCAACCACGGCTGGTCCTGCCGCGACGGCTACAGCATCTTCGTCGCCGACCGCGGCGCGGTGCGGTTTGATATCCCGAGGGGCTGGGTCGTCGAGCCGGGCGAGAAGGGGTCGGTCAAGATCCTCGACAAGCCATCCCCTGGCGATGACTGTTGCCTGGAGATGACCGTCTTTTACCTCAACGACCGGGATCGACTGGAGCGGCTTGCCGCTGGTCCAGATGCTCGACGAGGTCACGAGCAAGGACGAGCAGGACGACGACGGCAACCCCGTGCCGCCCGAGGAAAGCATGGTTCTCGAACGCAGCGAGGTGATCGAGGATCAACGCGACGACATGCAAATCGCCTGGCGACGGACGAACTTCATCGATGCCAATGAGAATCGCGAGGCGTTCAGCTATACTCTCGTCGCCCGGCGCTGGAACATCATGCCCTTGATCACGTTCGCCTACTGGGCCGACGACGCGGCCTGGGTCGAGCACGCCTGGCAGGAAATGCTCCGAACCCTGACGCTCGGCGACTACGTCGAGGACCCGACCCAGCGTCTGACCGACGTCTAGGGCGGCCGATGGCCCGATTCCCCAACCGTTCCCCACGGTCGCAATCCCGAGAACATGGCCTCTACAAACCTTGACGACGCTCGACCGCCGCGCCCCCGCTGGCCCTGGGTCTTGCTGGCCCTGGCCTTGATCTGGGTGGCCGTCGTGCGCGTGCCGCTCGTGCTCAACGCCGAGACACACCTCGACAGTGACCTGGCCGTCGATGGCCTGACCCTGATCGAGACGATGCACGGTCACTGGCGCTGGCATTACCCAGGCACGCCCCACATCGGGACGCCCGCGGTCGGACTCTCGCTACCCCAGGCGGCGGTCTGGGGGGCGACCCCTGGGACGTTGGTGAGCGGCGGGGTGGTGGCGTATGAACTGTTCACGATCGCAACCTTCCTGCTGGCCTGGCGGCTCTTCGGGCCGGTGGCGGCGGCGTGGAGCCTGGTGCCGCTGGCCTTCGCCTCGGTGGGAACCGTCTGGCTTTCGGGCCGGATCACCGGCGGTCACCTGCTGGCAGCCACCTGGTACGCAGCGTCCTTTGCCTTGCTCGCGAGCCTGATCCGCAAGGGGGGGATCGGTCGGTCGGCCTTCCTCGGGCTCTGGTGCGGATTCGGGCTCTATGCCGATCAGATGGTGGTCTTCGGCCTGCTGGGTTTGATTCCAGCGGCGGTGGCGGGCGGTTTCGGGCCGGGGCGACCGTTCTTGCGGCTGGTGGCGGCGTTGGCCTTTGCGGCCGGGCTGGCGATCGGCTACGCGCCGCACTGGCTTGGATTGAGGGCCGACGACTACGACGCTTACCCCGTCAAGTTCGCCACCATTTTCGGCAATGAGCAGACCGGACAGATTCACTGGGCTCAGACCGAGGCCATGGCCCGTGAGCATGCCCGACTGTTCGCCCTCGAATGCCTGCCACGACTGGTCGCCGGCCACCGGCTCCCGGGGTTCCAGGCCGACCCGAGGCCGCAGGCTCTCGGCGGTCGGTCCCGGCCGGGCGACCCGCCGGACCTGCACACGGTCCCGATCACGACGACCATCCTGAGCCTGGGCCTCTTCGCCGCGTCGGTTGTGGCCTTGACGCTCCTCCGGGGCGATGGGGCCGACGTCGCCAGCGATGCCAGCCGCTGGGGATTGCTGATGGCATCGCTGGCGGTCGCGGCGGGGTTCGTGGTCAATCGCAATATCTATAATTCGGACAACTACCGCTATCTTGTCTTTTTGCTGGTTCCCTGGACCCTCGGCTTTGGGCTCTTGATGCGCTCGCTGGCGCGGATAGGAGGTGGCGGCCGGGCGGCGGCGGGCTTGCTGGCGGTCGCCCTGGCCGGAACGATGACGCTCGACACGGCCCGCTGGTATCAAAGCTTCGGATGGATCGATCCCGTCTGGCGACCGGTCCGCCAGCCACTTCGCGACCCCGCGCTCGACTGGTTGCGCGAGCATCCGGAAGTGAAACGAATCTATGGAAGCTACTGGGACGTTTACCGCCTCGCCTTTCTCATGGGCGGTCGGGTGCGCGGCGTCCCGTATCCCGAGTATCCCGACCGCTACTATCGCGAGTTGACCGAGACCCTTCCCGGCCACCGGCCGCGCGTCCTGATCGCGCGGAGTGATCGGATCGGGACATTCAACCGCCGGCTCGCCCTGTCGAAGAATGGAACGATTCTGGCCGAAGGTCGCGGATTCTGGATCATCGACTGGCCCCAGGGTGAGAATTGAGACATCGCGAGAGCGAGGGGGGTCGCGGCGTGTCGAAGCCCGGGGCGTTGGATACCGAGCCTTGCTGGAAGCCCGAGCCTCGACGGTGGGGCTGGCCCGACCTGCTGGCAATCGCCGTCTGGACAGCCGCGGTCGTCGTGCTTTTCTGGGATGCTGTGAGCTTCCGGGGAGCGCTCTTCTACTTCGACATCACGGAGATCAACTACCCGTATCGCGACTTCCTCGCCCGCGAGCTGAAGTCCGGCCGGTTCTCATTCTGGATTCCGGGACTCTACTGCGGCCACCCGCTCTACAGCGAGAGCCAGACGGGGTATCTGCACCCGTTGAAGTATTTCCTCTATCCCTGGCTCGCGACCTGGCAGGCGTTTAACCTCGACACCGTGCTCTCGGTCTGGCTGACCGGACTCGGAGCCTATGGCTGGCTCCGGCGTCATGTGGGCGTGTCGGGGGCCTTGACCGGCGCGGGGATCTTCGGGTTCAGCGGGTTCACCTGGGCGCATCTGGTCCACACCAGCATGGTCAACGCCCTGGCGAGCGTGCCGCTGGCGTTCTGGGCGCTGGAGGTGGTGTGGGAAGGGGGACGGCTCCGGGCGTTGGTCCTGGCGTCGCTGGCCTTGGCTTGCCAGGTCTTCGCGGGCCATCTTCAGGACGCGGTGCTGACCGGAACGGCCCTCGGCGTGTACGGATTCTACCGAGCCGCGGTCGAACGTGGTCGAGGGCGGCGGGCGTTCGTGCTGGGAACGACGGTTGGTGTCGGCCTGCTCGCGGTCCTGCTCTCGGCGGTCCAGTGGGTCCCCTCAAAGGAACTGATCGACCGGACGCCCCGGGAGAAGTTGAGCTGGCGGGACCTGACCTTCGGCTCCTGGCATCCGGAACTCGTGCCGACCCTGATCGTCCGCGAAGCTTACGGCACCCGGGCCCGCGACACGGACTGGATGGATGGCTTCTACCCCTATCATGAGATGAACGCCTATCTCGGGATCGTCGGCCTGGCGCTGGCGATCCTGGGGGCGGCGGCGTACCGGGATCGCTGGGTCGGTGGCTGGGTCGTGCTGGGTAGCCTGGGCCTCTTGTTGATGCTCGGCCGGTTCACGTTCGTGATGGACGTCTTCCCCGAGGTCCCGGTCTTGAACCGCGGTCGGGTGCCGGTGCGCGTATCATCTCTGGGTGGTGGTGGCGTCGAGTGCCTTGGCGGCCGTCGGGGTGGATCGACTGGCCAGGCCGGGGCGGGTCCGGTTACGACCCGCCCTGATCGTGGTCGGCCTGCTGGTCCTGGCGTCGATCCCGATCTTGATCTATGTCTATACGCCGGCCTGGACCGAGCGGAGTCGCTGGCCCTTGCGGTCGCACGCCGCGCACTTTCGCTGGCTCCGTGAAGATCTTGTCTGGGGCGTCTCGCGGACGGCCGTGCTGGCGATGGGTGCCTGGGCCGTCGCGGCTTTGGCCGTGCGGTCGGCGGAACCAAGGGGGCGGGCCTGGCTGACGTGGCTGCTGCCCTTGCTGGCGATCGCCGATCTGATGGCAGCGCACTGGTATGATTCGCCGACCGTCGATCCGTCCTACTGGACCAAACCTCCGCCGAGTGCGCAGTGGATCAAGCGTCGTCCCGACCTGATCCGGATCTACGGCGAGGGAACGCTGGCCTCGGGCGAGCCGGGCTACGCCTCGAAGCGAGTGAATTTCCTGGCGGTCCGCGAGCTGCTCGCGTGGAGTTTACCGCCGGTCTGGGATCTCCGCTCGACGGGCGGCGAGACACCGATCCGTCCGACGCGCTGGTTGCGGTTCACCGGCGGCGGGTCGCGGGCTCAGCTCGACGTGCAGAGTCTCACCTACATCATCACGGGCGAATACGCCCACCGTCGGCTCGGACCCGGCGTGAAGGTGGGCCATGTTTACATCCACCCCAACCCCAGCGCCCTGCCACGCGCCCGGCTGGTGGGCCAACCGGTCTATGCCCGGTCCGAGGTGGAGGCGACCATCGCCTTGAGACGGCTGGACCTGGCGATGCGCGATCGGCTCGTCGTCGAGGACCCCGATCGGCCTCTTCCCGAAGGGTCTGCGGTGTCGGGGACGGCGGCGATCGTCCGCGAGGAGCCGGATCGGGTTGAGATCGCGGTGGACGCTCAGACCCCGGCCTACCTCTTCCTGGCCGACGCGTACGACCCCGGCTGGTCGGCCACGATCGACGGCCGACCGGCGACAGTCCGCCCGGCTCAGGTGGCGTTCCGGGCGGTCTTCGTGCCGAAGGGTAAGCATTCCGTCGTCTTCCGATACCGGCCGGCGGGCTTGATGGCGGGCTTGGCGATCAGCGGCGTTGGCTTGCTGGCGGCTGTGGTCCTCCTGCTCGGGCCGTTCCAGGCAACACCGCTCAGTTCGGGCCACGGCCGCTCGGATTGGCCGCGGTCCTGGCCGTGGTGGCTGGGGGCAGCCTTGCTTGCCATCGTCGCTCTCTCGTTGTTCAAGCCCGGACCTGAGGGCGGGATCGTTCCTCAGAAGCGTTGGGCGCAGAGCTTGCACCGGTTCACCTGGGGCGCCGGCATCGAGGCGATGAACCAGCATCGCCGGAGGCCGGGTCCCGGCTGATCGCGAACGCCGACCGCCCGGAACTTGCGCTGAGAGGGATTGCAACCGGCGCGGGAAATCCCTAAACTATGCGTCTTCTACGTAGGGAGTCTTTCCAGAAACGGCCTTTCTTTCACGATCGGGCCGGTGCATCGGGGCGTGCGATGGCGATCACCAAAGAGAAGAAGACGGAGATCATCGACCAGTTCGGACGCGGCGACGCGGACACGGGTTCGCCCGAGGTGCAAATCGCCCTGCTGACGGCCCGGATCAACGATCTGACGGACCATTTCAAGGCACACAAGAAGGACCACGCCAGCCGCCGAGGGCTGCTGATGATGGTCTCGAAGCGGTCGAGCCTTCTGAAGTATTTGCGGTTGCACAACCGCAAGAGCTATCTCGACGTCATCGGCCGGCTCGGCCTGCGGAAGTGACCGGCGCAGTTCCCCGGCGCCCGGGGAACCACCGGAAGGCCCGCTTTCCGGCTCGTCTCCTCTCTCTGGACCCCAGGCCCCGCCGGACGCCGCAAAACCGGCAATCCCAACGACGGGGCCGATCCGCCTCGCAATCGCACCCCCCGGCCCCGCCCGGCCGAGGTAGGTGTCCTCTCATGGCAATCAGTGTCAAGAAGCCCATCTCCGTCCAGCGGACGATCGGCGGTAAAACCATCACGATCGAATCCGGCAAGCTGGCCAAGCAGGCCACCGGATCGGTTACGGTCCGCGTCGGCGATACCATTACGCTCGTCGCCAGCGTCGTTGCCTCCGGCCGCGAGGGGCTCGACTTCTTCCCGTTGACCGTCGATTATCGCGAGAAGACCTATACGGCCGGCAAGTTCCCCGGCGGGTTCATCAAGCGCGAAGGGCGGCCCTCCACGAAGGAGATCCTGACCTCCCGCCTGATCGACCGCCCGATCCGCCCGCTCTTCCCTTCGACATATCGGATGGAAGTCCAGATCCAGGCCGGGCCGATCTCCGCCGATCGCAAGAATGACCCCGACGTGATCTCGATCCTCGGCGCTTCAGCCAGCCTCGTACTGGCCGAGGGGGTGCCGTTCTATGGCCCCGTTGGCGCCATCCGCCTCGGCCGGATCAACGGCCAACTCGTGCCGTTCCCCAACGCCGAGGAGATGGAGGATAGCGACCTCGACCTCGTCGTCGCCAGCACGGCCCAGAACGTCGTGATGATCGAGGGCTTCGGCCAGGAGCTTCCCGAGCCCGAGATGCACGCCGCGATCATGGAGGCGCACCGCCTCAATCAAGAGCTGATCGCCCTCCAGCACGAGGCCCGCGCCGAGGCCGGCCTGCCGCCCTACCAGACCCCCGAAGACCAGCCCGACCCGCTCATCCAGACCCTCCACGAGCGCTACGCCGAGGATCTCCGCAACGCCAAGAGAACCGTCGTCAAGTCCGAGCGCAACGCCGCCGTGTCCGCCCTCCAGGAACGAGTCCTCGGCGAGATGAGCCCCGACGGCGCCCCGGAAGGGACGCCCACGCCCGCTCAGGTCAAGTCCGCCTTCTACGCCCTCCAGGAACGCGTCGTCCGCGAGATGATCCTCGATGGCTATCGCCCCGACGGCCGCGGACCGAAGGACATCCGCCCGATCTCCTGCGAAGTCGGCCTCTTGCCCTCGGCCCACGGCTCGGCGCTCTTCCAGCGCGGGGAGACGCAGGCGCTCGTCACCACCGTGCTCGGCACCGGGGCCGACGAGCAGAAGGTCGATGGGATCATGGAGGAGTATTCCAAGAAGTTTATGCTCGACTACAACATGCCTTCCTTCTCCGTCGGCGAGGTCCGCCCGATCCGCGGCCCCGGCCGTCGCGAGATCGGTCACGGCATGCTGGCCGAGCGCTCGGTGCAGCCGGTCTTGCCGCCGTCGAGCGAGTTCCCATACACGATCCGGGTCATCAGCGACATCCTCGAATCGAATGGCTCCAGCTCCATGGCCTCGGTCTGCGGCGCGACCATCGCCCTGATGGATGCCGGCGTGCCGATCTCCGACCCGGTCGGCGGCATCTCGACGGGGCTCGTGCAGGATATCCAGTCCGGCCGCTACGTCCTCCTGACCGACATCATCGGCGACGAGGACCACTTCGGCGACATGGACTTCAAGGTCGCCGGCACCCAGCGCGGCATCACCGGCATCCAGCTCGACTTGAAGAACCTCGGCATCAACGAAGAAGTGATCCGCAAGACTCTGGAGCAAGCCCGTGAGGCCCGCCTGGAGATCCTTCGCACGATGCTCCGCGCCATCAAGCGGCCTCGCGACGAGATCTCCCTGAATGCCCCCCGCCTGATCCAGATCCAGATCAACCCCGAGAAGATCGGCCTGGTCATCGGCCCCGGTGGCAAGACCATCCGCAAGATCCAGGACGAGACCGGCGCCAAGATCGACATCGAGGACTCCGGCATCGTCACCCTCTCCAGCGCCACCGCCGAAGGGGCCGAAGCGGCTCGCGACCGCATCCAGGCGATGACCGAAGGCGTCAAGATCGGCAGCATCTACGAAGGTCGCGTCACCTCCATCAAGGACTTCGGCGCCTTCGTCGAGATCCTCCCCGGCAAGGACGGCCTCGTCCACATCAGCGAGCTGTCCGACGGTTACATCGGCAGCGTGACCGACGTGGCCCACGTCGGTGACACCATGCTCGTCAAGGTCATCCACGTGGACGAGCAGGACCGCGTCAAGCTCTCCCGCAAGGCCGCAATCGCCGAGCGCGGTATGGAAGACCCGTTCGCCGGCCAGGCCCCACCCGATCGCGGACCGCGTCCTCCGGCCGGCGACCGCGGCGATCGTCGTGGCGGTGGCGGTGGTGGTGGTGGACGCGGCGGTCGCTGACCGATCCGGCGAGATCCGCCTTTCCCGCCGTCCTAAGATTGGAGAGGGAGCCCGGCCTCCTCCCGACCTGTTCGGGAGGGCCCGGGCTCCGAGAGTCACCGGACTTTCCCGCCGCATTCCCGAACCGCGGAGCCCGCGCCCATGGCCGAATCGACCGCGATCGCCCTCGACCCGGCCGCGGTCCTCGCCGGCGCCGAGACCGACGACGTCGCCGAGTCGAACCGCCGCCTTCGCGCTGCCTACTCCGAAATCGCCGTCCTCGCCGGCGGACTCGCCCACGAGATCCGCAACCCCCTCTCCACCATGCAGATGAACCTCGGCCTGCTCTCCGAGGACTTCCAGCATCCCGAGAACGACCGCGAGCGCCGCGCCCTCCGGAAGATCGACCGCGTCCGCAAGGAGTGCCACCGCCTGCAGGGCATCCTTGAAGATTTCCTCCGCTTCGTCCGAGTCCAGGACCTCAAGACCGCTCCGGCCGACCTGAACGCCGTCGTTGAGGAGGTCCGCGACTTCTGCGAAGGTGAAGGGCTCGCCCAGGGGATTGTCTCCCGCGCCGCATACGACCCGAACTTGCCCGCGATCCCCCTCGATGTGGACCTGTTCAAGCAAGCTCTCTTTAACCTCATCCGCAACGCCCAGATCGCCATGCCTGACGGCGGCGATCTGATCCTCACGACCCGTCGCGTCGGCGATTGGGCCTTGCTCGATGTCACCGACACCGGCGTCGGCATCCCGCCCGAACTCCGGTCGAAGATCTTCGACGCCTTCGTCTCCACCCGCCCCGGCGGCAGCGGCCTGGGCCTGCCAACAACGCGAAAGATCGTCGAGGTCCACGGCGGTACGATCGGACTGGAGAGCGAGGTTGGGAAGGGGTCGAAGTTCACCATCCGCTTGCCCATCATTCAGGAATGGAGACAGGCTGATGAGGTTTCCCATTCTGATTGAAACCGATAAAGAGGGCCTTTTCGTGGCCGAGGTCCCGGGCCTGCCCGGTGGCCCCTCCCCGGGGAGGACCCGCTCCAGGACGCTTGGGAACCACCGCGAAGCCACCGTGGCGCATCTGGAAAGCCTCGACTCCCGCGGCGAGGCAGTCCCTCCCTCGATCTCCGAGGAGATCGAGGAGCTGGACATCTGAGCCAGATATCCGGGTTTCGAGGCGCAATGCGGTCTCGTCACTGAGCCGGATCGGAGAGGCGTTCGATCACCAACGAGGAGGCGACATCATTCACCGCCATCCGGACCTACCCCATCAGCGCCTGACCGTGACGGACCATGTCGAAATCGCAAAGCGAACCCTCCGGGCGATCATCCGGGACATCGGTTTGACCGAGGAGGGATTTCGGGCCTGGCTCGGACCGTATCGAACGGCTTCCGGTTCCTCGGAAAGACTGGGCCCGCTGTAAGCATCGAAAGCTCTTCAAAGAATCCGTCGATTTTTATGGATCAACCCATTCGTGTTCTTGTTGTTGATGACGACGAACCCCACGCCGAGGCCGTCGCCGAGAGCCTGGAGCGGGTGGGGTACGTCTGTACCATCGCGACGAGTGGCCGGGCGGCCTTGAAGCTGATCGAGGAGAAGGACTTCGACATCGTTTTGACCGACCTCCTGATGGAAGACGTCGGTGGTCTGGAAGTCATGGCGCGGGCCAAACAGGAATTGCCTGACGCCGAGGTCGTGATCCTGACCGGCCACAACTCGATCCGGACAGCGGTCGCCGCCATGCAGGCCGGCGCTGCGACGTACTTGACGAAGCCTCTTGACATTAACGAATTACGGATTGTTGTTGATAAATGGTCCCAGTCGCAACGGCTGGCGCGGGCGAACGTGGAGCTTCGCAAACAGCTTGAGGAACGGTTTGGGTTCGAGGGCGTCGTTGGTAACTCGCCGGAGATGCAGAAGGTCATCGAGCGTCTCCGCCAGATCGCCCCAACGAGCGCCACGGTCTTGATCACGGGCGAGTCGGGTACCGGTAAGGAACTGGTCGCCAAGGCGTTGCACCAGAACAGCCCGCGGCGGAACAAGCCGTTTGTCGCCTTGAACTGCGCGGCCTTGAGCGAGAACATCCTCGAAAGCGAATTATTCGGACATATCAAAGGTGCTTTCACAGGCGCCGAGCGCGACCGCAAGGGGTATTTCGAGCAAGCCAGCGGCGGTACGCTCTTCCTCGACGAGGTCGGAGACATACCGTTGAGTACGCAGGTCAAGCTGCTGCGGGTACTGGAGTCGGGCGAGATCGTCCGCGTTGGCACGAACGAGTCAATCAAGGTCAACGTCCGCCTGGTCTCGGCCACCAATCGCGACCTGACAGAGTCGATCGCGCAGGGCAAGTTCCGCCAGGATCTCTACCACCGGTTCAAGGTGGTCAGCATCCGTCTGCCGCCCTTGCGTTCCCGCCGCGAGGACATCCCGCTGCTGATCGAGCACTTTCTTCGTCAGTTCTCCACGTCACACAGCAAGCCGGTTTCCGGCATCACGCCCGCAGCCCGGAAGGTCCTGATGGCTTACTCCTGGCCGGGCAACGTCCGCGAGCTCAAGAACGCGATTGAGAGCATGGTGGTCATGGACGCGGACGGTGTGATCGACGTGGACGACCTCACCGAGGAACTTCAGGGCGGTGACGGCCTCGCGGTCGAGGCGACGGCCGGGTCGGATGGACTCGTGGGCAAGTCGATGAAGGAGATCGAGAAACATTACCTCGCGGAGACCCTCAAGCTGACCGACGGCAACCGCGAGGAGGCGGCCCGCCTGCTGGGCATCGGCGAGCGCACGCTTTATCGGAAGATCGGCGACTACGGCCTGAGTTGATTCCACTCCGCTGGTGTCGCCCGCGATCGACATAACTTGACGGTTCGGGCCGGTTGAACCCATAATCGGTCGGCCCGCCGCGACCCGCCGATTGCCGGCCACGGCGACGTCGCCTCCACCTTCCTGGCCCGAGGAATTCCCCCTGCCATGCTCCAGGTCGCCCCGGCCACGCGGACTCGCGAAGTCATCGAGAAGATTCTCGCCAAGCGGATTATGGTCCTCGACGGCGCCATGGGGACGATGATTCAGACCTACCACCTTGACGAGACCGACTTTCGCGGTGATCGGTTCCGCGATCATGCCAAACCGCTCAAAGGCTGCAATGACCTGCTCGTCCTGACCCGTCCGGAGGTGATCTCCGCGATCCACCGGGAATACTTCGAGGCCGGTGCCGACATCGTCGAGACCGACACGTTCAACGCGAACCGCCTGACGATGGCCAACTACGGCCTCGAAGACGCCTGCTTCGAAATGAACCGCGCCGCCGCCGAGCTGGCGCGTCGCGTGGCCGACGAGATCACCGCGAACGATCCCGAGCGTCCGCGGTTCGTCGCCGGTAGCATCGGGCCGACGGACAAGACGGGGTCGATCTCGCCGAAGGTCAGCGACCCAGGCTACCGCGGCGTCACCTTCGACCAGCTTGCCGACGCTTACGCCGAGCAGGTGGAGGGACTGATCGAGGGCGGGGCCGACATCCTCTTCCCGGAGACGAGCTTCGACACCCTGAACATGAAGGCGTGCCTGTTCGCGATCGAGCGCGTCTTCGTCAAGCGGGGTGTTCGCCTGCCCGTCATGATCTCGGCCACGATCACCGACAAGAGCGGACGGACTCTCTCGGGCCAGACGATTGAGGCGTTCTGGCACTCGGTCTCGCACTTCGACATGCTGAGCGTCGGCATCAACTGTGCCCTCGGCGCCGGCGATATGCGGCCCTACCTGGAGGAACTGGCGGGCGTGGCTCACTGCTTCGTCAGTTGCCACCCCAACGCCGGCCTGCCCGATGGATTCGGCAACTTCGACGACCCGCCCGAGCACATGGCTGAGACGATCGCCGAGTTTGCCCAGAATGGCTGGCTGAACATCGTCGGCGGCTGCTGCGGCACCACGCCCGAATACATCCGTCAGATTGCCGAGGCCGTCGAGGGGGTCACGCCTCGGGCCCGGTCCGAGCGGTCGCACCTGACGAGCTTCAGCGGCCTGGAGCCCTTGACGATCCGACCCGACTCAAACTTCCAGATGATCGGCGAGCGGACCAACATCACCGGCTCGAAGCGGTTCGCCCGCCTGATCCGCGAGGAGCGATTTGACGAGGCCCTGGCCGTCGCCCGCGATCAGGTCGAAGGGGGCGCCAATATCCTTGATGTGAACATGGATGAAGGGCTCATCGACGGCCCCAGGGCGATGACCCGGTTCCTCCACATGATCGCCAGCGAGCCGGACATCGCCCGTGTTCCGATCATGATCGACAGTTCCGACTGGAAGGTCATCGAGGCCGGGCTCAAATGTGTGCAGGGGAAGTCGATTGTTAACTCGATCAGCCTCAAGGAAGGCGAGGACAAGTTCCTCGAACAGGCCCGGCTCGCCCGTTGCTACGGCGCAGCGGTCGTCGTGATGGCTTTCGACGAGGAGGGTCAGGCCGTCACGAAGGAAGGCAAGGTCGAGATCTGCTCGCGGGCCTATCACCTGCTCACCGAGCACGTCGGCTTCCCGCCCTCGGACATTATCTTTGATGGGAATATCCTCACCGTCGGCACCGGCATCGAGGAACACAACGACTACGCCGTCGCGTTCATCGAGGCCGTCCGCGAGTTGAAGCGGCTCTTCCCCGACTCGAAGACCTCGGGCGGCGTGAGTAACGTCTCGTTCTCCTACCGGGGCAACGACACCGTCCGTGAGGCGATGAACGCCGCGTTCCTCTACCACGCCATCAAGGCCGGTCTCGACATGGGGATCGTCAACCCCGCCCAGCTCATGGTCTATGACGACATCCCCAAGGACCTGCTCGAACGGGTCGAGGACGTCCTGCTCAACCGCCGGCCCGATGCCACCGACCGGCTCACGGCGTTCTCCGAGACGGTCAAGAAGAAGGACCGCAAGGCCGACCCGAAGGCCCAGGCCTGGCGCGAGGCGCCGGTTGCCGAACGGCTCCAGCACGCCCTCGTTCACGGCATCGACGAGTTCATTGAGCAGGACACCGAGGAGGCGCGGCACCAGTTCGATCGCCCCTTGCACGTGATCGAGGGCCCCTTGATGGACGGCATGAATGTCGTCGGCGACCTCTTCGGCGCCGGCAAGATGTTCCTGCCCCAGGTCGTCAAGAGCGCCCGAGTGATGAAGAAGGCGGTCGCCTATCTCCAACCGTTCATGGAAGCCGAGAAGGCCGCACAGCAAGCGCAGCAGCACCAGGCCCGCGGCACGATCGTGATGGCGACGGTCAAGGGGGACGTCCACGACATCGGCAAGAACATCGTCGGCGTCGTGCTCGGCTGCAATGATTATGAGGTGATCGACCTCGGCGTGATGTGCCCCGCCGAGAAGATCCTGGAGACGGCCAGGCAGCGCGGGGCCGACATGATCGGCCTCTCGGGATTGATCACGCCCTCGCTGGATGAGATGGTCCACGTTGCCAGGGAGATGCAGCGCGAGGGGTTCACGGTTCCCCTCCTGATCGGCGGGGCAACGACCAGTTCCAAGCATACGGCCGTCAAGATCGCGCCTTCGTATCAAAACATGGTTGTCCATGTCCGCGACGCCTCCCGCTGCGTCGGCGTGGTGGACCGAATCATGCGGCTGGAGGAGCGGACCACGTTCGACGCCGAGAACCGGGCCACCCAGGAGCAGGAGCGTGTGGCCTACGGTCGGAAGGTGCAGCGCAAGCTCGTTCCGTACGCTGAGGCCGTCGCCCGACGCTTCCCGATCGACTGGTCAAAGAGTCCGATCGCCAAACCCGAGTTTCTGGGCGTCCGCGTGCTGGATGACGTGCCGCTTGCTGAGATCCTGCCGTACATCGACTGGTCGCCCTTCTTCCAGGCCTACGAATTGAAGGGGAAGTACCCCTCCATTTTTGACGATCCGGCTGTGGGAACGGTGGCGCGGGAGACGTTCGAGCAGGCTCAAAAAATGCTCGGTGAGCTGGTCGCGAGTGGTCGGCTGACCGCTCGCGGCGTCTATGGAATCTTCCCGGCCAATGCCGAGGGTGACGACATCGTTCTCTATGCCGACGACTCGCGGGCGACCGAACTGGCTCGCCTGCCGATGCTCCGCCAGCAGTGGGAGCGCGTCGGTCAGAAGGACTTCCGCTCGCTGGCCGACTACGTCGCTCCCGTCCGCTCCGGCGTCGCCGACTACCTTGGCGCCTTTGCGGTGACGGCCGGGCACGGGGTCGAGGACCTGGTACAGCAATACGAGTCGCGGCACGAGATCGACAACGCCATCATGGTCAAGGCCCTGGCCGACCGGCTGGCGGAGGCATTCGCGGAGAAGCTGCATCAGCAGGCGAGGCACGACTGGGGCTTCGGCCGCGACGAGTCGCTCACCAACGAGGAGCTGATCAACGAGAAGTACCGCGGAATCCGACCCGCCCCGGGTTACCCGGCCTGCCCGGATCACACCCTCAAGCTTCCGCTCTGGGACCTGCTTGATGTTGAAGGCTCGGCCGGAATCCGGCTGACCGACAGCCTGGCGATGTGGCCCGCGGCGTCGGTTAGCGGCTATTACTTCGCCCACCCGGAAGCCCGTTACTTCGCCGTCGATCTGATCACGAAGGACCAGGTCGAGTCGTATGCCGCGCGGCGGGGCCGACCGATCGGGGAAGTCGAACGCTGGCTCATGCCGAACCTGGCGTACGAGGCTTGACCGGCGCCTGATTTGCAACCTGGTCGTTTCGGAAGCCTGGCCGCGGCCCGATCGGGGGCCGTGGCCTTTCCGGAAAGGTCAGGTTTGATCATGAGGTCCGTTTCGAGCATCGCAGGCCTCGCCGCCTTGTTGGGCACCATCCTTGCCTCGCAGAACGCTCTCGCCCAGGGACGCGGCTCGGGGATCGATTCCGCCTGGCAGAGCTACCGGCGCGTCCCTCAGACGCGTACGTCTCCCTACGGCAACACCTCCGGGTGGGGCTGGCGCAACCCCGGCGGCGTCGGTCGCTTCAAGGAGTATTACCCACCGGGCAACCAGTTCCAGAACCCGGGCTCACCCGTCGAACAAGCCCACTTCGATGAGGGACCCGTCTCAACCCGGAGGAGCATGCAGCTCCAGTCCCAGCAAGTTGGGATTGCGAAGTACAACGCGATCCAGGGCCACATCGACCGATACGGCATGCCGCGGATGGGATTCTACGGCTACGGTGCCGGGTTCGGATTGGGGTACGGAGCGGCGTTCCCACGCTGAGTGATCGCCGGACTTCGGGATTCCAGACCGGATGGAGTTCAGTTCAAGGGCGCGGATTCCCGGCGGCGCGCCTCGGGGATTCGGGACTCGGAGAAGCGGCGCTGGCCGGTGAGTCGACGGTCGGGGAAGTGAGAGAGTCGAGCCAATGGCGAGCGGCGGAGCGATGAGGGAAGGGGCCGGGGGCGCCGAGGGCGATGCGGAGCAGGCGGGGGATGTCGGGGTGTTCGGGGCGGTGGTCGGAGAGGAGGCGAGCGAGCTCGTAGAGCATCTCGGAGGTCGCCGTGTTGGAGGCGACGGCGGAGCGGAGGAGCTGCTCGGCCTCAGCGAGGCGCCCGAGGCGTTGGAGGACAATGCCGCGAGTGGCGAGGGCCTCGGGTGAGTTGGGGTTGAGCCGCTGGTTCATCTCGGCGACCTGGGCGGCGCGGAGCTTCTTCGCGTCGTCGTCCTGGCCGGCGAGGGCACGAGCCCAGCGGTCGTTGACGGCAAAGCTGGCGGGGGCTTCGAGGTGGAGTGCCTGGAGGATGCGCTCGGCCTCGGCGTACTCCTCGCGCTGGAGGGCAAGGGCGCCCTGGAGCAGGCGGACCTCCAGGGACTTCGAATCGATCCCGGCGGCGGCGGTAATCTGCTTCTGGGCGCCGTCGGTAAGGCCGCGGTCGAGGAGGAAGCCGCCGTAGGTGCGGCGGACGCGGAGGTCGTTGGGGGTCTTGGCGACGGCCTTCTCGAACCAGGAGGAGGCGGTGTCGGGCTCGTTGGCCTCGATGGCCAGGAGCGCCATCGCGAGGGGGGCGGGGAGGGCCTCGTCGGAGTCGAGCGCGGCGGCGCGTTCGAGTTCCTGAAGGGCCTCGTCACGGCGATCCTGGCGGAAGAGGGCCTGGGCGAGATGGCGGCGGGCATCGAGGCTGCCGGCATTGTCGGCGAGCCAGGCGCGGGCGGCGGACTCGGCGGCCTTCCAGTCGCGGAGTCGCTCGGCGGCCTGAGCCTGGCCCGACTCGGCATCGATCCGGAGGGTTCGAAGCCGGTCGGCGGGCAAGGAGGCCCTCTTGAGCAAGGCGAGTGCGCGGTCGTACAGGGCGGCGGCCTCGGCGGCGCGGCCGTCGCGGAGGGCAACCTTGGCGAGGGTCAGCCAGATGTCGGGCCAGTCGGGATTCTCGGAGGCCGCACGTTCGAGCGTTTGCTGGCCAGCGGCCCCCTGATTATCGATCAGAAGGATCTTGGCGAGCATCAAGCGAGCGGGGCCGAGGTCGGGCCGAGCCTGAGACGCTTCCTGAAGCCTGGCCAGGCAACCGTCGAGGTTGCGCTGGCGGTAGAGGGCGATGGCCTCGTCGATGGCTTTTTCGCCCGCGGGCAGGCGGAAGTCGGTGGCGGGGCTGGGCTGATCGGCCGAGGAACCAATGATGTCGGCGCGGAGGGGGAACGAAAGGGCGGCGAGGCTCAGGAGGAGCAGGGAGGGACGGGTCATGGATTTCCCCGGCGTCGGCGATGGTCGATGACAGAGGCGTGATGACAGAGGACGACCCCGGTCGGGCGGTCGGCACGACCGGGGCCGAATTGGGAGCGAGCGGTCATTCCTCCTCGATGCCCGCGCGCGACTTCTGATACTTCTCGACGATCTGGTGCTGGACGTTCGCAGGCACGGGCTCGTAGTCCTTGAACTCCATCGTGTAGGACCCCTGACCGGCGGTGATGCTCTTGAGCTGGGTGGCGTAGCTGAGCACCTCGCTCAAGGGGACCGTCGCCTTGAGGACCTGGAGGCCGCCGGGGAGGGCTTCCATCCCGGTGATGTGGCCGCGGCGGGTGGAGAGGTCGGCGGAGATGTCGCCGAACTTGTCCATCGGGACGGTGATCTCCATGTCCACGATCGGTTCCAGGAGCACGGGGTGGGCCTGCTCGAACGCCTTGCGGAAGGCGGTGGCGCTGGCGGTCTTGAAGGCTTGCTCGGAGCTATCGACGTCGTGGTGCTTGCCGAAGTAGACCTCGACCTCGACATCGACGACATGGTTGCCGGAGATCACCCCCTTCTCCATCTGCTCACGGACGCCCTTCTCGACGGCGGGGATGAACTGGTTGGGGATGACGCCCCCCTTGACCGCATCGACAAAGTTGAAGCCCTCGCCGCGGGTGCGGGGCCGGATGCGCAGGTGGACCTCGGCGAACTGGCCGCGGCCGCCGGTCTGCTTCTTGTGGCGGTGGGATTCCTCGGCGTCGAGCGTGACCGTTTCGAGGTAGGGGACGTGGGGGATGTGGGTATCGACGTCGAGCTTGTAGCGGTTCTTGAGGCGATGCTGGATCACGTCAAGATGCAGCTCGCTCATGCCGTTGATGACCAGCTCATGGGTCTGGTTGTCGCGGCGGTAGGTGAAGGTGGGGTCCTCGTCGGCGATCTTGGCGAGGCCGACGCTCATCTTGGCCTCGTCCTCGCGGGCCTTCGGCTCGACGGCGCGGGGGACCATCGGGGTGGGGAACTTGATCGGGAGGAGCTGGACGCTCGTGTTGCCGCCGGTGTTGCTGACGGTGTCGGAGACGTGCAGGTCGTCGAACTTGGCGATGGCGACGATGTCGCCGGCGATCGCCTCGGGGACTTCCTCCTGCTGCTTGCCCTGCATGACGTAGATGTGGCCGGCCTTGGTGGTCTTGCCGGAGCGGAGGTTGACGAGGGTCGTCTCGGGGGTGAGCCGGCCGCTGAGGATGCGGAGGTAGCCGAGCTTGCCCATGAACAGGTCATTCGTCGTCTTGAAGACCTGCGCGACGAGGGTACCGTCCTCGACGGGCTGGATCTCGACCTCGGACTCGCCGTCGCCGTTGGTGGCGAAGCGGTGGACGTCGTCGGGGTTGAGGCCGCACTCGGTGAGGAGGTCGAGAAGCTCGGAGACGCCGATGTCCTTCTTGGTGGAGAGGCAGACGATGGGCACGAGCTGGGCGCGGGCGATCGCCTTGCAGGCGGCGGATTTCAGCTCCTCGGGGCCGATCGACTCGCCTTCGAGGTAGCGGGTCATGAGGTCGTCGTCGGTCTCGACGATCGTCTCGACGAGCATCTGGTAGGCTTCGCCCGGCGGCAAGGGGCAGTTGGCAGGGACCTCGGCGGGCGGGTTGAGGACGTCCACGACGCCAGAGAAGTCCGGCCCCTGGCCGACGGGGACGTTGAACGGTACGCAGAGGGTACCGAAGGTCTCGCGGAGGGATTCGAGGTCGCGGACGAAGTCGGTGTTGTCGGCGTCCATCTTGGTGACGGCGATGATCCGCCCGAGCTTCAGGCGACCGGCTTCCTGGAAGAGTCGGCGGGTGTTGACCTCGATGCCGGACGGGCCGCTGACGGCGATCAGGACGTTCTCGACGGCGGCCAGGGCCGAGAGAGCATTCGCGATGAAGTCAGGGTAGCCGGGCGAGTCGATGAGGTGGACCTGCTTGCCTTTCCATTCGAGGTGGCCAAGGTGGCAATCGATGGTGAAGTGGCGGCGCTTCTCTTCGTCATCGACGTCGAGGAGGCTCGTGCCGTCATCGGGCGAGCCTTTGCGGGTGGTGATGCCGCCGGCGAAGAGCAGGGCGTCGGCAAGCGAGGTCTTGCCCGACGCCCCATGTCCAGCCAGGGCAACGTTCCGGATGTCGGTGATATGGTAAGTCGTGGCCATGCGGTCATCCTCCTCCGAGAAGAATTGCCGATTTCGGATTGCGGATTGGGGAATCCGGGACGCATGGGGGACGAGAAAGGGAAGAAGGGCGTCGGGGATTCCCGGACGTTCGCTCGCGAAGGGCTCTGCGCTCCCCGCCGGACGCGGGAGATTCCCGGGATGCGGGGGACGTCGGGCCGTTCGCGAGGGGTGGGGCTTGGCCTAGCCCCCGCGCTGGGGCCGCGATTCCGCATCCCGCAATCCGAAATCCGCTATCCGGGAGAGGGCCTCGCGGAGCCGGAATCGACCTTCATAGAGGGCGCGACCGACGATGCAACCGGCGACGGGCGTACCCGTCAAGCGGTCCAGGTCGTCGAGCGTGCTGACACCTCCCGACGCGATGACGGGCGTCTTGAGCCGCGAGGCAAGGCTGACGGTGGCCTCGATATTGGGGCCGCCGAGCATGCCGTCGCGAGCGATATCGGTATAGACGACCGCCGCCAGGGGCAGGTCGTCGAACTGTTCGGCCAGGGGAAAGGCTTCGACCTCCGAGACTTCGAGCCAGCCTGCGGTGGCGACCTTGCCGTCGCGGGCGTCGAGCCCGAGCACGACCAGGCCAGGATGGCGGTCGACGAGCTGGCGGAACCAGACCGGGTCCTTGAGGGCCTGTGTGCCGACGATCACCCGCCCGATCCCGGCTTCGAGCCAGGCGTCGGCCGTGGCGTCATCGCGGACTCCTCCGCCAAGCTGACAAGGAATCCGGACGCGGGCCAGGATCGCACGGACCGCCTCCACGTTGACCGGGCGGCCCTCCCGGGCACCGTCCAGATCGACGAGGTGCAGTCGCGTCGCCCCCTCGGAGGCAAACTGAGCGGCCATCGACGCGGGGTCGTCGCCGAAGACGGTTTCTCGGCCGTAATCCCCTTGCTGGAGACGGACACAGCGCCCGCCCCGAAGGTCGATGGCCGGGATGACTTCCATGAGCTTCACCGATTCTTCAACGCCACTTAACCCCAAAGGCACTGTAGCCGCGCCAGGGAGGGGCCGCAAGGTGCCACCGGCAGCGCGGTGCGTCCGGCGTTCCAGCCCGGCACGATCCAGCGATTCTCGGGCGTGTGCAGCTCGCCTTCGGCACAAATTCGGCTCGCGTGCTGCCCACGCCCTCACACGCCATCGACCTCCATTCCCAATCCACGCAGGCGAGCACCGACTGTTCGATCCCTCCGACAACGCCCGCCGGGTGTGGCTCTCCCTCACAGAGAAACCAGACCGCGTCCTTGCCTTCAAAAATTGAGCAATGACACCACTCTCCCAATCATCCCGCCCACGTATTCCCTCGCATCGGCGACATTCGTGTGCTATAATTGACGCTAGCTCCTTGGCAATCCGGTTGAAGTCTCCTCCCCCGATCCTGTCGAGGGGACGCGACGCCACCAGGCGTTCCGGGTGCCGAACGAACTTCAAAATGGGTAAGGTGCCCGTTTAAAGTTTTACTATCAAAGATTTTGTGGCCGAGGCTCAGGCGGTATTGGGAGCGTCCCCCCCGGCGTCCTTTCGTCGCCCCGCAGGCGTCCCGGGTACGTCGCCGAGGCGTCGTCGGAGCGTTCCCGCAATGTCCGGAGCGACTTGGGGTTGTCAAACAAAGCGGTTCCCCTCGTCTGGTCGGACCCGGCGTGAGAGGGACCGAGGCGCCAGGTCCGAGGCGACCCCGGACCTTTCCCGGAGCCAATCTCTCAGATCCGCACGAAGATCCGACGGCGATACATCCAGTAGCAGAAGACCCAGAGAACCAGCAGGACGGCCGCTGAGCTGGACACGCCTGCGTAACGTCCGGTGAAGACCTCGGGGCTGAGGTTCAGGCCGAAGCGGTTATGGAGCCAGCCGAACAGGGTGCCGACGTGGGTCACGATCGTCTTCCGCACCCAGGGCTTGATGAGCTGGGCCATCATGTACATCGCGATCGAGTTCAGGCCGACCACCACGAACGGGAAGGACCAGGCCTTCCAGCCCTTCACGTCGATGATCAGGTAGAAGAGCGCGAGCAGCCAGAGCGTCCAGGCGGAGCTGTAGATGGTCCAGGAAGGGGTCCAGATCCGCTTGACGACCGGGCAGATCGTGTCGTCGAGAACAATGCCGAGGATCAGGCAGACGACGCCGGTGAGCGACCAGGCCGAGCACCTTCGATTTCGGGTCCCGGGGCGAACGGAGCCACTGTCCAGCCAGCACTCCGATGAGCATCGTGGCCAGCGACGGGATGAAGTTGAGCGTCTGGTAACCGCCTTCATTGATGGTGTACGGCTCGCCATCGGGACGTGGGAAGAGGTTGAGGAACCAGCGGTCGAAGTCGGCGGCGGGGTTGGAGTGCTTGCTCCAGTGCGACGCGAAGCCGTGCAAACGGGCCCAGTTCGGCAAGCCGGCGCCGGCCATCTCGGGATCGGGTATCGGAGAGAAGGCGAAGAGCGCCCAGTAACCCACGAGGATCGCCACGACCGCCGCGAAGATGGCCCGGGGCGGCTTGTCGTGCAGGAGGAAGAGGATCGGGTAACCGAGGCCAATCTGAGCCAGTACGTTCGTGAAGACGAAGTTGGTCCGGTTCGACCAGTTCGAGGCCAGGAAGACCCCGAGGAAGACCAGGATCGCCGAGCGGACCAGGGCATGCCCGAAGCGAACCCGCCAGGGTTGGCCGTTGCCGGCGCGGCGGGCGTCGGCGAAGGGCAGGGCGACGCCGACGATGAACATGAACGACGGCTGGATCAGGTCCCAGAACGAGCAGCCTCGCCAGAGCGTATGCTCGGCATGGTAGGAGATCGAATCGAGCACCAGGCCCTTCGACTCGTTGCTCGTCAGTTCCGCCAGGGCCAGCCCGCCCGAGGCCATGGCCAGCATCACGAACCCGCGGTAAGCATCCAGCGACACCAGTCGCCCCGTGCCCGGATCGGACCTCGCCTGGGACATCGCTCGAGCCTCCTCGTTCTCGAAAGGGAGCCGGAGCCGACTGAGCCCTCGGTGCTCCTGGGACTTCATTGTAAATTCAACATCTCCCGACGCAACCGCCCGCCTCGGCCGATTGATGTTGCCGCCTTCCCGGGCTTCCGGTATCGTCCGTCGCGATCGTCAAAGCACTTCTCCAGGGACGGAGGGACCGATCGACCCATGCGCGAGCCGAGGATCAAGAGCGCCTGGCGTCTTCCTCTGGCAGCGATCCTGGCGGCGAGCCTCGCCGTCGGCTGCACGATCGCCCCGCGCCACTTCTTCCAGCACCGCGACCCCGCGCCGCTGGTTCGGGCCCGTTCGCTCGGCCTGGGCCGCAGCCTGCCGGACTCCCAGGTCATCCCCGCCTTGATCGAGAAGCTTCATGACCCCGACGCCGTCGTCCGGATGACCGCCCACGAGGAACTCCGCCAGCGAACCGGCCAGGACTTCGGTTACGCTCCCTGGGCGGAGCCGGCCGAGCGGGCCCCCTCCGTCGACGCCTGGCGACGCTGGTGGCAGACCCAGCAGGGCCGACGGACCCTGTCCCCCGTGGCGGCAACGGCCGCGGCCCCCCGACGTCGCGCCGGGGGCACTCCCGAGTCGTTCGCAAACATCCAGGCCGACGGCTCCGCCGATCTCCACCACCCCGACGCGATGACCCCGATGGAACCGGCCGCCAGGGAGGGCAGCCCCCATGCCCGTTGTGACCGCCCCTTCAATCCCCAACGGATGGCTCCGACTGCCGGGCCGTGTCGTCGTGATGCTCCTGGGTCGGATCGGCTACCTCGGCGGTATGGCCCTCCTGGCCGCCTCGGCGATCGCGTCGCTGTTCCGGCCCCGGGGGCGTCGGCCGCGGCTCGGGCCGGGCGTGTCGCGACAGCTTGACGAGCTGTTCGGCATGGGCTTTCCGCTCGTCGGATTGATCCATGTCGGGTTCGGATCGTTCCTCTCGATGCAGGCGTACTTCGGCGCCACGTTTACCCAGGCGAGCGGCGCGGTGGTCGGCCTCGGCCTGATCCGCAACGTGGCGCCGATGCTTACCGGCTTCGCCCTGGCCGCCTTGATGGCTGTGCGCACCGCCAGCGACCTGGGCGGCGAGCTTCGCCCCGGGCTCGACGAGGATGACGCCGATGTGCCGGATCGTGAGGTCGCCCTCGGACGGGCCGAGGAGATCCGCAACCCGCCCGACCCCGCCCGGCTCACGCTGGTCCGCCTGATCGCGATCGCGATCGCCGGGCCGATCCTGACGCTCTGGGGCGCGACCGTCGGCATCCTGATCGGGGCCCTGGTCAGCCAGGGGGTGCTGGGGGTTCCGCTCTCGATCTATCTGGGCTTATTCCGCCAGATGATCCGCCCGGCGGACGCCGTCGGCGTGATCGTCAAGGGCATGGTCTACCCCGGCGTGAGCACACTGATCGCCTGCCATGAAGCCCTCCGCTCGCGGTCGGACCCCGAAGGTTCGCGAACGCGGTCGGCCTTCCACGCCGTCCTGCTCTCCATCGTCTCGATCCTTTTCTGAACTTCTGCTGGTTCAATCTGGTTTACATGTCTGGCGGCAACCCGTTCGGCCCCCCCATGCCTGGACGGCAAGCCGTGAACCGCCGGACCGCGACATGCCGGCGCAGGCCGATCCCAATGAAGCGTGGAAGGAGGAAAGCCCGGTGAGTCGAACCTCGATCCGAGAGGTCCGGGTGGGTCTGATCGTGCTGGCCGGGATCGGCGCCTTGATTGGCCTGGTGGTCCTGGCTCAGGGAGGCCCCGGCTTCCTCGCCCCCCGCCGTACGATCGACGTCGTCTTCCACGACGGCCAGGGAGTCCGCGTCGGCAGTCCCGTGCGGGTTGCCGGCATCGACGCCGGTAGGGTCACGGCGATCGAGCTGGCCGAGGTGGAGGGCGTGCTCTGCGCCCGGGTCCGCCTGACGGTTCCCGCCGAGATCGCCGAGCGGCTCAAGCAGGATGTCCAGATCACGATCGAGTCGGGCCTGACCGGGCAGAGCGTCGTCAACGTCATCAACTCGGGACACTCGACCGTCGCCCTCGTGCCGGGCCAGATCGTGCAGGGCGTCGAGTCGAGCTTCTTCGACCCGATTCTGGAGCAGGTCGGCCTCGGGCCGGTCGAGCGCAAGCACATCAGCCACATGGTCGCCGAGGTCCGCCAGACGCTCGACGAGGCCGCCCCCCGCCTCCGCGCGGTGCTCGGCTCGCTCCAGGAGACGACCGGCGACATCCGGCAGACGGTCGCGACGTCCGACCCCGCGTGGAGGCGACCTTCGCCGAGGTCGAGGGCCTGACCCGCCAGATCGACGACGCCCGGATTGCCGATTCCTTGAAGCGGGTCCAGAACCTGATCACCCAGCTCGAAGCGCTCATCACCGAGAACCGTCCGGCCCTCACCTCGACGCTCCAGTCGGTCGATGGCCTGGCGACCGAGGTCCGTAACCTGGCCGCCAGGAACCGTCCCGCAGATCGAGGCCCTGCTGGCCGGGACTCAATGCCACCCGCGGCCAAGCTCGACGCCGTTCTCGCCAACGCCGAGGTCCTCACCGACCAGGGGGCCGGCATCCTCACCCACAACCGCGCCGACATCGACCGTACGATCGCCAACGTCCGCGACACCACCGCCTTCGGCCTGAAGCTGGTGCAGAAGCTCTACGGCAACCCGTTCTACCTCAGTCCCTTTTACAAGCCGAAGCCCGAGGACATCCTGGCCCAGGAGATGTACGACTCAGCCAATACCTTCCTCCTCGGGGCCAAGGAGTTCAGCGACGCCCTGAAGACCCTCCAGGCGTTGCGCGATCGGGCCACGACGAAACGCGAACAGGACGCCTACAACATGCTCTACCAGCGTGCCTGGCAGATGGTCGGTCAGCTCGAAGAAGCGCAACGGCGGCTCGCCAATGGACTTCAGCAGAATACACCCGCCCGTCGCTAGCCGGGTCATCGGGACTCGTTTTCCGTGATGCCGGTTAAACTCCGCCCAGCTTCCAGCCGATATATACCAACGTGGAGGCTCGAAAGGGGCGGGAGGCCGGCGGATGCCGGAGGCGATGACCCGACCCGGGCGAGCCGGCTCGGCCCCGTCCAGGGGACCGCTCTCGCGGACTCCCGGGCCGATCCAACAGCCGGCCGCGTCAATCGCCGGCCAACGCACCAGAAGGGGAGACTCACATGGAAATCTACGGCGCCGGAGGGGCTCAGGGGCCCCAACCGATCTATCCGCGACTGGCCTCGTTCACCGTCGAGGCCGGACAGACCGTCCAGGCACAGGCCCCGCGCGACCAGCTCGAGATCTCGCCGCTGGGCCAGATGCTCGATAGCATCAACGATCTACCCGAGATTCGCCACGAGCGCGTCGAGGAGATCCGCAGTCAGATCGCCGCGGGCGTCTACGAGACGCCGGAGAAGCTGGAAGTCGCCCTCGATCGCCTCCTCGACGAGTTCCAAGGCTGGTAAGGCCCACGACCCCCGGGCGGGCCAAACTGTCCCGCCCATGCTCCACGATTCCGGACATCTCGATCGTCTGGCCCGACCGGGATCGCTCCCGACGGGTCCCTGGACCGGGAGGGTCAGGGGACCTGCCGAGGTGATCCCGGTTCCGTTTGCGCTTCGGGGTTCCCCGGCGCGCTTCCTAATTTGGCCACGAATGGCGATCTCGCGCCGACTTCCTGCAAGGAGTCGTGCGGGCAGGTCCGATAAACCAGGTAACGCCGGCACCGGGGCGGGATGCCCCGACGCGTGCCGGCGTCGAACCGGACTCGCGCGTGAACCGAGGAAGGAGGATCGGTTGGCCATGCCACTCAGGAACTCCACGACCCGGCGGGCGGCCCTGCTCGTTGTCGGCGTCCTGGCCCTCGCCCCCGTACCCACCATCACCCGTGCCGATGAACCCCGAGGCATCGGCCGGCTCTTCCGCTTCGGCAACCGCCGGGACCATCCGGCGACCGAGACCCCAGCGACCGCCGAGCGGCCAAACCCTGATCGTACCGGCGCCGGGACGCCCGCGACACCTCCACCCGCGAGCCCTTCACCGTTTGGCAGCCTCCCCGCGCCCGACTCCGGCGCATCGGCTCTGAGCCCCTACCGCGCCGGTAGCGGTAATCCTTACGGATCCACGTCCGCGGCTGTCGGCGGCTACAATCCCTTGCTAAACAACCCTGGCACGCCCGCCCCCTCGATCCCGGCAACCTCGCGGTTCACCGGCCCGAGTTCCGCCGGACCTACGAGCCCAGCCACGACCGGCGCCCGATTGATCCCGCAGCCCCGGGTCAACCGCCCCGTCACCGACGCCGAGCCGATCCTGACCCGGGTCTCGATCGGGCGCTCCGACGACGGTCAGCATTTCGGCATGTTCCTCCAGATTTACGCCGATGGCACTGTCCTCGACAGCGAGGGCGTCCACCGGGTCGGCCCCGACGCCCTCCGTCCTCTCATCGAAGCGCCTCCAGGCTGCCGACGTCGGCCGGATCGAGGGACATTGCGGCGGCCCGCCGACCGACTTCATCGAACAGGTCCACCTGATCGTCTATGACCAAAACCGCGGACGACTCCAGGCCAACCACTTCTCCTACTCGGGCAATCCCCAGGGCTGTGATCCCGCCATTCGCAACCTCCAGGCCGCTATCGACGCGTTTCAGGTCCGCCTGACGACCCCGGCGATGACGGGCGCCGCACCGGCTCAGACTGGCACGGTTCCAAACCCCGGCCCCGCCTTCGCTCCGGGCCCGGTCCCCGGCGCGGGCGATTCCGTCCCCGCTCCCCTCGCCCCGCCCAACACCCCGGAGTCGGGTGCCACGCCGATCTCGCTGACTCCGATCAACTGAACCCGTCCGTCGAGTCGCCTACCTCCAGGTGGGCGACTCGACGACCCGGAAATCGTTGGCATCGGATGGCCCGCTTCGGGTAACTTGGATGGGAACTTGACCAACCCTCCCTCCCCGACATTGCCGGGGAGTCGTTCCCACCGCGAATCCGGTGTCTCCTGGCCGATTGTTCCACGACGACCGGCTCCCGGGAGGCCCAGGGGAACCCGCCCCATGCGAGCCACGATTTTCCGGATCGCCCTGCTGTTTCTCGCGATCGTGCCGGAGGCCGCCCCGGCCGGCGAGCCGATCGACTATCAGCGTGAGATCAAGCCGCTCCTGGCCCGACATTGCGTTTCCTGTCACGGCGCCAAGAAACCTCGCGCCGGTCTACGACTCGATACCGCGGCCGCGGCCCTCCAAGGGGGGCGGAGCGGTCCTTCGGTCATTCCCGGCAAGCCGGACGAGAGCCCCTTACTGCTCGCCGTCCTCGGCTTCGGCGACACCGAGCAGATGCCCTTGCGACGTCCGCCGCTCCGCGAAGCCGAGGTCGCCCGGCTTCGCGACTGGATCGACGCCGGCGCCGTGGCCCCCGCCGACGAGTCGCCCTCCGAGGCCCCGCGTGAACATTGGGCCTTCGTGCCCCCGAAGCGGCCGGACTTGCCCGAGGTCCGCGATCGGTCCTGGGTCCGCAACCCGATCGATTTCTTCGTCCTCGCCGCCCTCGAACGCGACGGCATCGCCCCCTCGCCCGAGACTGATCGGGCGACCTTGATCCGCCGCGTCAGCCTCGACCTGACGGGCTTGCCCCCGAGCCCCGCCGAGGTTAACGCCTTCCTCGAGGATGATGCGCCCGGCGCCTACGACCGTCTCGTCGATCGGCTGCTCGACAGCCCCCACTACGGCGAGCGCCGAGCCCGTCCCTGGCTCGACATCGCCCGCTATGCCGACAGTAACGGCTACAGCATCGACGCCCCGCGCTCGATCTGGAAGTATCGCGACTGGGTCATCGACGCCTTCAACCGCGACCTACCTTACGACCAGTTCGCCACCGACCAGATCGCTGGCGACCTGCGCCCCGACGCCACCCTCGACCAGCTCGTCGCGACCGGCTTCCACCGCAATACTCCCATCAACCAGGAAGGCGGCATCGACCGCGAGCAGTTCCGCATCGACTCGATCCTCGACCGCACCAGCACCACCGCCACCGCCTTCCTCGGCCTCACGATGGGCTGTTGCCAGTGCCACGATCACAAGTATGACCCCTTGTTGCAGCAAGAGTATTATCAGTTCTTCGCCTTCTTCAACAACTGTGACGAGCCCGAGATCCCCGTCGCGACCCCCGAGGAGGTGGCGAAGAAGGAGGAGGTCGCGGCGCGGATCGAAGCCTATCTGAAGGACCTCTGGGAGAAGGAGCCCGCCCTCCACGAGCGTCAGAAAGTCTGGGAGACCGGCCTCGACATGGCTGGCCGCCAGAAGCAGTCGCAGGAAGTCCGCGAGGCTTTTGACGTTCCCTTCGATAAGCGTGACCCGGAGAAGAACCGCGTCGTTTTCGCAGCCTTTATCGAGCAGGACCCGTCCGTCAAGGAGCACAGGGCCGCCATCGCGAAGATCCAGTCCGAGGCGCCGGAGATTGTAACGACGATGGTTGTTCGCGAGCGGAAGCAACCGCGCGAGACGCACCTGTTGCTCCAGGGCGACTTCACCCGACCCGGCCGCGAGGTCGAGCCGGGTGTGCCCTCGATCCTGCCGCCGCTGGAGCCTCGCGACGAGCGCCCGGACCGACTGGACCTCGCCCGCTGGCTGTTCCGGCCGGATCACCCGTTGACCGCCCGCGTGACGGTCAACCGGATCTGGCAGGAGCATTTCGGCCGCGGCCTGGTCGAGACAGAAAACGACTTCGGCACCCAGGGGGCCCCGCCGTCGCATCCCGAACTTCTCGACTGGCTGGCGACCGAGTTCATCGCCCAGGGCTGGAGCCTCAAGGCGATGCACCGCCTGATCGTCACCAGTGCGACGTATCGCCAGTCGTCCGAGGCCCGTCCCGACCTGGCCACACTCGACCCCGGCAACCGCCGCCTGGCCCGCCAGTCGCGCCTTCGCCTCTCCGCCGAGGCGATCCGCGACTCCGCCCTCGCCGCAAGTGGCTTGCTGTCCCGCGCCGTCGGCGGCCCGAGCGTCTTCCCGCCGCAGCCGGACGGTGTGATGTCGCTCGGCCAGATGCGCCGCGAGTGGAAGGCCGACACCGACGCCGACCGCTACCGTCGCGGCCTCTACACCTTCTTCTGGCGCGCCACCCCCCACCCCATGCTCACCGTCTTCGACGCCCCCGACGCCACCCGCGCCTGCACCCGCCGCGAGCGTTCCAACACGCCGCTCCAGGCCCTCACGTTACTCAACGACGAAGCCTATTTCGAGTGCGCCCGTGCGCTGGCCGACCGCGTCCTCTGCGAAGCCCCGGCCGACGATCCCGGCCGCCTGTCGTACGCCTTCCGCCTCGGCCTGGTCCGCGAGCCGACCGACGCCGAGTCGGCACGCCTCGCCGCCCTGCTCGACCAGATTCGCTCCGAGCCCGATGTGACCGACCGCGAGGCGTGGACAACCGTGGCCCGCGTCCTGCTCAACCTGGACGAATTCATCACGAGGGAGTGATCCCCATGAACGCTCGCGACGACCTCCTTCGTCAGATGACCCGCCGTCACTTCTTCGCCCATTGCGGCGTGGGCGTCGGCTCGGTGGCCCTCGCCTCCTTGCTTCGGGGCGAACGGGCGATTGCCGATGAGGCCGACCGCGCCACCAACCCCCTCGCGCCGAGGCCGGGACATTTTGCACCAAGGGCGAAAAGCGTCATTTACCTGTTCATGGCGGGCGGCCCCAGCCAGCTCGAATTGTTTGACTTCAAGCCGGACCTCCAGAACCGCTCCGGACAGCCGATCCCGGACTCGTTCCTCGAAGGCAAGCGGTTCGCGTTCATGGATACGTTCACCAAGGAGAAGCCGAAGCTCCTGGGGACGGTCCGCAAGTTCGCCCAGCACGGCCAGTCGGGGGCCTGGGTCTCCGAGTGCCTGCCCGAGACGGCGAAGGTGGCCGACGAGCTGACGTTCATCAAGTCGATGGCCACCGAGCCGGTCAACCACGCGCCGGCGAAGTTCTTCATGAACACGGGCACAACCCAGTTCGGCCGACCGAGCATCGGGGCCTGGGTCACTTACGGGATCGGCAGTGAGGCCACGGACCTGCCCGGCTTCGTCGTGCTCCAGTCCGGCCCGCGCGGACCTCGCGGTGGGGCGCCGCTCTGGGGGAGCGGGTTCTTGCCGAGCACATATCAAGGCGTCCCACTCCGCAACGGCCCCGAACCGATCCTCGATCTCTCGTGCCCGCCCGGCGTCGATCCCGACCGCCAGCGCCAGGCGCTCGACGCGATCCGCGACCTCAACGGCGAGCGCCTCCGCGCCGTCGGTGATCCCGAGATCGCGGCCCGGATCGCCTCGTATGAAATGGCCTTCCGAATGCAGACCAGCGCCCGGACCTGATCGACCTGACCAGCGAGTCGAAGGCCACGCTCGACCTCTACGGCGCCGAGCCGGGCCAGCCCTCATTTGCGAATAACTGCCTGCTCGCCCGCCGACTCGTCGAGCGCGGTACCCGCTTCGTCCAGCTCTACCACGCCGACTGGGACCACCACGGCGGCCCCAGCCAGAATCTCGCCAGCGATCTCGACACGGTCACTCGCGAGATCGACCGCCCCTGCGCCGCCTTGATCCGCGACCTGAAGTCGCGCGGCCTCCTCGACTCCACCCTCGTGATCTGGGGCGGCGAGTTCGGCCGCACACCGATGGGCGAGGTCCGCGAGATGATCGGTCGCAACCACCACGTCGATGCTTATACCATGTGGCTCGCCGGCGGCGGCGTGAAACCCGGCCTCTCCCTCGGCCAGACCGACGAGTTCGGCTTCGCCGCCGTCGAGGACCGCGTCCACGTCCACGACCTCCAGGCCACGATTCTCCACCTCCTCGGCCTGGACCACGAGCGTCTGACGTATCGATTCCAGGGCCGGGACTTCCGGCTCACTGACGTCGAGGGGCGGGTGGTCGAGAAGCTGCTCGCGTGAGGCCAGCAGCCGTCCAAGAACGACTTCGGAGTTTCGTGTGGGACAGCCGCCCCCGGCTGTCTCGACGAAGGACAGCCGGGGGCGGCTGTCCCACACGAAGTTGTTCTTGGATGGCCCCCCAGACAGCCTCACGCATGGCCGATCGTTCATGATCCATGGCCGAGACCGTGACCTTATGACTCATCGATTATGGACCATCACGCATCGACCATTCGCACCACCCCTTTGCCCGGCCCGGAGTTTCCCATGCGCATCGCCGTCGGTGGGATCATGCATGAGTCGAACACATTCGCCTCCAAGCCGACCGACCGCGCCGACTTCGTGGCCGGCAGCCTCACCTGTGGCGAAGCGATGATCCCCGTCTGGCGTGAGGCCCATCACGAGATGGGCGGCTTCCTCGCCGGCGCCGAACGCTCCGGCTTCACCCCCGTCCCCACCACGATGGCCTGGGCCACCCCCGCCGGTCCGGTCGCTGATGAGGTAGTCGACGAGGTCGTTTCCGCGATCCTCGACGCCTGCCGTCGTGAATCCGTCGATGGCCTTTTACTCGCCCTCCACGGCGCGATGGTCACGCTCCAGCATCCCGACGCTGACGGAGAGGTTCTCCGTCGCCTCCGCGACGACCTCGGCCCCGATTTCTCCATCGTTGCCACACTCGACTACCACGCCAACGTTTCTCCGCTCATGGCCGAGAAGGCGAACGCCCTCGTCGGCTACCAGACGTATCCCCACATCGACCAGCGCGATCGCGGCCTCCTCGCCGCGGAGTTGATGGCCCGGATGGTCCGTGGCGCGATCAAGCCGGTCGTGGCCCTCGCCAAGCCTCCCTTGATCCTCAATCTGCTTGGACAGGACACTTCGCGTGAGCCGATGCGTTCTCTGATGACCCAGGCCCGCGACGCCGAGCGGCGACCGGGGATGCTCTCCGTCAGCCTCATGGCGGGCTTCCCCTATGCCGACGTCCCCGAGATGGGACCGGCCGTGATCGCGGTCGCTGATGGAAACCGGGCGACTGCTCAGTCGATCGCCGACGAGCTGGCCGAACGCATGTGGGCCGTTCGCGATGAGCTATTCGTCCCGTGTCCCGACGCCTCCGAGGCCGTGCGCCAGGCGATCGCCTCCGACCGACGGCCGGTCGTCCTCGTCGATCTTGGAGACAACATTGGCGGCGGATCTTCGGGCGACGGCTCGGTCCTCCTCGCAGAGCTGATCCGTCAGGGGGCCCGTGATGCAGTCGTGGTCCTGTACGACCCGGAGGGGGTCCGGTTGGCGCAAGAGGTCGGCGCGGGCGGCCGGTTCGAGCGGGCTGTTGGTGGTCGGGTGGACCGGCTGCACGGAGAGCCTGTCCCGATCCGCGGCGTGGTCCGATCCTTGCACGAGGGAGCCTGGATCGAGGATCAAGCCCGTCACGGCGGCCGCCGGCACAACGACCAGGGGCCGACTGCCGTCATCACGATCGACGGCGACAACCTCGTCGTGCTCAATTCTCTGCGGACGCCCCCTTTCAGCCTCGGCCAGCTCACCAGCCTCGGCGTCGAGCCGGAGCACCGTTCGATCCTGGTCGTCAAGGCCGCGATCGCCTACAAGGCTGCGTATCTCCCGATCGCCGGCCAGGTCATCGAGGTCGATACGCCCGGCCTGACGGCCATCGACCCGGCGCGGTTCACCTACCAACGCATCCGGCGTCCCATGTTCCCGCTCGACGAATCGGCGACGTTCGCCACTCCGAGACCTTCTGGAACCGTTTCCTCGGTGTAATGCGGCCCCTGTCCACCGGACATTCATGCGGCGTCTTCGTTCACCGGCGGCGGTGACGCGGCGGCCGGGCTCGACCTTGGAATTCCGGTAACGGCTGGCTAGCATGGAGGAACGGAAGGGCCTGCGGATCGAAGACGGCGACGTGCCTCGCCGAAGGCGTGAGCCCCTCGACTCCTCGCAGACCTCAATCCGAGCCCGAGGGTCAAGCGACGATGGACCCGAAGCACTCCAAAGCGTCTCGACCCTTGCCAAGGCGTCTGAACCTGGCCGACCTGATGATGGCCGTCGCGCTGGCCGGGCTGGTCCTGGGCGGGCTCCGGGCCCTGGCTAATGGGCATGTCCTTCCTGTCGTGTTCGCCGTGCTGGCGGTGCTCCCGCTCCTCTTGCTTCGCGACCTGATCGACGCGACTCGTGGGTGTGGGCTGCCCGTCGTGCGGCCAGCGAGCCCTGGCGCGGGTGGTGGTCGTTTCGTTCAAAGCCCGCTATTACCGTTGCCCGCGCTGTGGCATCCGTCGCAAGCGGAGCCTGGCCGGCCTCTGGACCGATGCCTCCGACCCGGCGGACGACGCGATATATCAGCGCGACCGTCCGGGCGGACGCTGGCAGCCCGGTCCCGACCTGGAGTTCGTCGAAGGTCCCGAGCCCTCCACCACAACCACCGGCCGACTGCTCGCCGGCAAGTGGCACCGACAATCGAGCGGATCGCCGCCCCCGCGCTGATCCCCGGCGGTCCCACCGACACCGCCGGGCCGGATCGGCGTTTCAACCAAGGGGGTGTCTGGGACGATCCCGCCCTGTTTCCGTTCCCGATTCCGAGATCTGACGCCATGTGTCCATCTTCCCGATCTTGCGGCCTCCCGGTTCTCATCTTCCTGCTAAGCATTTCGGCCGCGTCCCCGGCGGACCCGTCCGGCCGACGGGCTGACCAGGCGGCCTTGAAGCCGTATGCGGGGCTGGTTGGCGAATGGCGAGGCATGGGGCAAGTTCGACGTGGCAGCAGCCGGGGAGCCTGGACCGAATCGGCCTCCTGGGCCTGGGACCTGAAACCGGATTCGGCGGCTCTGGTCGTCCGCATGGAGAAGGGGAAATACCTCCGCTCCGCTCGACTCCGACGCGACGGTCCGGAGGCTTCGGGCCCCTTCGTCCTCCAGGCCACCCTCGCCGACGGTTCCTCGCGAACGTTCCGCGGCCGTCTCGGTGATCGGGACAAGCTTGTACTTGACGCCGACGGCGACGTTGGCGCGGGCCTGGTCCGGGTCACGCTCACGCCGCTCCACGAGACGCGGTTCCTCCTGCTCCTCGAAGCGGCCACGCCATCGGGAGGCGCTCCCATCCGGCTGGGCGAGGTCGGCTACACGCGGCAGGGTGTTGCCTTCGCGGTCGGCGACTCGTACCCGTCCTGCATCGTCACCGAGGGGCGAGGGACAATCGCGGTGGTTTATCAGGGCAAGACCTATTACGTTTGCTGCTCCGGCTGCAAGGAGCTTTTCGACGAGGACCCCGAGGCCATCCTCGCCGAGGCAGCCGAGCGGCAGAAGGCGAAGAGCCGCTGACGACCGACCCGTGTCGGACACTTACCGCGACGACCTGGCCGCGATCCACGATGAAGGCTTTGGCGCCTTCGCCCGCTCGATCGCGCCGGCCTTGCTCGACCGGCTCCGATGCGACGGCCTGACCAGCGGCCTGGTGGTCGATCTCGGCTGTGGCAGTGGCATCTGGGCCGAGGTCCTCTCCGAAGCCGGTTACGACGTCCTCGGCCTCGACTACTCCGAGCCGATGCTTGCCATCGCCCGCCGACGCGCCCCGCGCCGAGTTCCGCCACGGTTCGTTTCTCGACGCCGAGTTCCCGCCTTGCACGGCGGTCACGGCTCTGGGAGAAGTTTTCAATTACCTGTTCGACGAATCGAACGGTCTGGCCGGTCTCTCTCGCCTCTTTCATCGCATCCAGCAGGCCTTACGCCCCGGCGGCCTGCTCGCCTTCGACGTGCTGGTGACGCGCCGCACGTCCCCGCAGAGTCCGGTTCATCGCCATCGCGAGGGCGACGGCTGGGCCACGCTCGTGACCGTCGAGGAGGACCACGTCCGCAGGCTCCTCACACGTCGGATCACCAGCTTCCGTCGCGTCGCTGACGATGGCGGCATCCTCTACCGCCGGGATCACGAGATCCACCGCCAGCGCCTCTACGACGGCCCGGAATTGCTGGCGTCCCTCCGCGCGGCAGGCTTCCGCGCCACGATGCGACGGCATCTCGGCGTCTTCCGGTTCGACGCCTCCCACCGACTCTTCCTGGCCCGGAAGCCCGCACGATCATAGGACGAGTATTCTCACGCCGGGCCAAGCTTCTCCCAGAGTTGCTCGAAGCGACTGGTGAAGGGGACGAGGAAGCGGGGGTCGCCGGTGAGGACGAGGTTCTCGTCGTTGAATCGGAAGGCGCTGCGGGTCCAGTTGTAGCTGCCGGTCAACAACAGGGAGCGGTCAAAGAGGGCAAACTTATGATGCATGTGAAACTCGGTCCGATCGACGCGGACCGGGATGCCCGCATCGCTCAGGCGGTTGACGTCGGAGCCCTCGTCGGACGACTTGTCGTTGTCCGTGATCACCCGGAGCCGGACGCTGCGGGCGTGGGCGGCGAGCAAGGCGTCGGTGATCCGGTCGTCGGTGATCGTGAAGACACAGATCTCGACCTGCTCCCGGCTCGCATCAAGCAGGCTGATGATCCGCCGCGGGCACGCCTCGCCGGGGCTAAAGTGGGCCTCGGCTACTGGCACGGAACCCGGACGACTCGACGTCTCGGGATGCACGAGCCTCAGCAAGTCTTCCAGCCAGTCGAGGACGGCGTGGCTCTCCGGGTCCATCAGCGTGGCCCTGGCCAGATCGAACGCCCGGCGGCGGACGGCGGCGCGGTCGGCGTCGGAGGCCAGGTCGTCGATCCAGTCGGCCAGCGCCCGGCGCTCGCCGCGACTCAACCGGCGATCGTCGAGCGTGCTGGCAAGCTGGGCTGCGATCTGGTCGAGATCCATGCCGACCTCCCCCGGTCTCAGCGTGACGCGTCCGCCTCGCCCTTGCGGACCCGGCCGACCAGCTCGTGTACGGTTTCCACGATGAGTGGCTCGACCTGCTCTGAGAGCGGTGTCGGGAAGGTCGAGTAGTAGTAGGCTTCCAGTCCCTCGTAACCCCCTTCGTGGATCACGCGGGCGGACCCGACGTAGCCGAAGACGTCATTGGCATACGCCGCGACCCAGAGCGGCCGGTCGTCGCCTCCCAGTTCCCGTTTGAGTCGCAACGCGTAGTCGGCGACCACCTCGCCCGCCAATGCGACGAGGGTCAACCGATCGCCCAGGGCATACACCTGGATCGGATACGGATACTCCTTGCGGATCGGCTGGCCGGCGTCGATCGCCGCCAGGATACGGCGGGCGTGGGCCTGCCGGCCGGAGCCGGGTTGAGTCAGACGGGCTTCGTAGGAGGCGCGATCCGTCGGGCCGGCGAAGCGGATCGTCGGCTCGGCCAGGGCGAAACCGAGCGGCCCGGTCACGTCCATCATCGAGCCTGAAAGCACGTTCTCGACCGCATCGGCCAGTGCCTCTCCGTGAGCGCGGGCCAGTTCGGCGGTGCCGCGTGGGTTGGGGTTGGCATCGCCCGCGCAGCCGGTCAGGAACAGCGCGACCGCGCCGGGGTGCTGGGCCTCGATCTGCTTCTGGGCGAAGCCGGCATAGTCGCCCGAGATCCGAAGCTCGTCGCCGCCCAGCGTCGTGTTGTGGCAGGCGTAGCCGAAGACGATCGCGACGAGCTGACCTTCGCGGTCGGACACGCGGAGGACCGGCACCGAGCGGTCGGTCGGGCCGTCGGGGTTGACGCCGATCCGGTAGCCCCGCTCGGTCTTCTCGCGACGGTTGATCGCGAAGCCGGCCTGGCCCTGGCCGAAGGCGATCCTCGCCGGCTTTATGGCCGCGATCGCCTCGCTGGCGAGCCGGACCAGCTTCTCTTCCAGCACGCGGCGATAGGCCGCGTTGTTGCGTGCGGCCTCCGACTCGGGATCGATGCCGTAGGCGGCGAGGGTCTCGGGAACGTACTTGACCAGCGGCCCGGCGTGCGTGTGCGAGGCGAAGAGCGTGATCGCTTCGCGCCGCAAGCCGTGCTGCTCCTGCACGCGACGGGTCACCGATTCGGTCAAGGGCCGATCGAAGCCGATCAGGTCCGCGGTGATCCAGAGCACCGTGCGGCCCTGCCCATCTCGCAGGGCGAGTGCTTTCGCCTGAATCGGCAGGAGGACACCGTTCGACGGTGCCTTCCTCGCGGCGTACCCCGCCATCCAGACCGATCCTGGCGGCGTGATCTCGACCCGCGCCGCGCCGGCCGACCAGCCCTCCTCCGCCCGGCCGACCCCGGCGAGTCCCACAATGGCCATGACCAGTCCGAACGCCTTGCGTCGTATCATCGCTCGCTCTCCTCTTCTGGTCGGCAGTGGGTCGCCCTCGGACCCGAATCGCAATGACAGGCTACATCGCCCGCACGACGGCGACAAGCGCGACGAGGCAGACGAACCCTCGGCTCACGGTCTGGCTTCCGCCTTGTCCCCCTTCTCGGGACTGTCGCCCTTCGCTCCGTCGAGCAAGGCCGTGATCGACGTGCGGAGCTGCTCCTCCAGGTCCGGTCGCGAGCCGATCCAGAGTCGGGCGACGTTTCCCTCGCGGTCGATGACGACCGTCTGCGGAATCGCGGTCGCCCCGTACTTCTGAGCGACGGCGCCGTCGCGGTCGAGCACGACCGTTGGCGCAAGCTTGTGGCGTTCGAGCATGGGCGTGATCCGGTCGGGTGTCTCCTGGAGGTTGACCGCGAACAGCTCCACGCCTCGCCCCTCGAACTCCCTCGCCACCCGCTCGACCTGCGGCATCGACTGGAGGCAAGGGCCGCACCAGGATCGCCCAGAAGTCGAGCACGACCACCCGGCCCTGATGCTCGGACAGGCGGAACGGCTTGCCGTCGAGCCGTTCGAGGGAGAAGTCAGGGGCCGGCTTGCCGATCATCGCGGACTCCATGCCGGAGGAGTCGGGCGAGCCGTCACCGGCAACCGTCTTCGGCTCGAGCGCGTCGTGAAGCTTCCACTGGCCGTAGGCCAGCCGGGCGGCCTCCGCCTCGATCGCCTCGCCAATCAGAAGCTGATCGACGGCCTCGAGGTGGACCGAGCAGTTTCCGAGCACGTCGCTCCGGCCGGAGAGGGTGCTCGCCGGCCAGGCGCTCGGGGGCGAACGTCAGGCGAATGCCGTCGCTCCGGATCGCCTGCACGTGGGTTCTGCCCTCGGGATGGCCCGGCGCGGTGTGGGCCGGTGCGGGGCTGGAGTTCCTCGGGGTGGAGCCAGATGATCCGCGAGACCACCTTGCGCGGGATTTCCTTCTCCTCCAGACGGATCTCGACGCGCAGGCTCGCATTGTCCATGCGGATCACGCGACCGCGGAGGTAATCGCCGTTCGTCGAGCGGAGCAGGTGGGTCGGCGGGTTGCCCTTCTGCATCCGAGGCAGAGGTCAGCAACCGGTCACGCTCCGACCGGGTCAGATGGACCGTGGCCGCGGCTTGCGGGCCGAGCACGACCGCCTTGACCTTGTCGTGAGGGACGAATGTGCTCTCCGAGACCGGCGTGACGAACCAGACCCCTTTCTCGTCGATTTTCTCCACGTCGGAAGGGATCGTGTCGCCGGACCGGAGATAGAGCATCGGTCGGTTCATCGGCCTCGACACCGGCCGGGCGGTGTTCCTCGGGTTGAAGAGGCGTTGAAGGAGTCCGACGGTTGCGGCTGGACGGGACGCGGTTGGGGACGGGTTGGACGCGGAGGGCGGTTGCGGCGGCGGGGGCTCCTTGTAAACGATCCGGCCGGAGACACCCCGTCGCAAGGGACTGGCCGTGTCGCTTCCGAGCGGCTTCCAGACAAGGCAGGTGGCTCCGTCTTGCTCCTCGCCATCCATCAGGCTTCCTTCCAGATCGGTACCCGTCAGCTTGAGGTGGGCGACGATCCCGTCCTCCGACGGGCGGATCTCGTGTCGCCATCTCTCGAAGAGATCAGCGACCGAAGGCCGCGAGTGGGCGGCTGCAACGGGCCTGCGATCCCGGGGACATTCAGGTCGAGCGACTCCTCACCCATGCCCGCCAGTTCGCCGCTGAGCCGGTCGCCGTCCTGATAAACCAGGCGGACGGCGACCCCGGGTTGTCCCCCGCGGCGCGAGCGCGAGCGATGCGACCTGGGCCTCGTCGATGCGCGATTCGCCCGACTCCCCGTGAAGGACGAACACCCTGGCGTCGGCATCGAACCGGTCCACCGTTCCGAACTCGACGGAGCCGTCGTTGCGGATCGGATGCGGCTTGTCGGCGGAGATGGCCGGCAAGGCCGTGCCGTTCCAAGCGCCGGATGACCAGCCGATCGAGCCGGACGTCGCCCTCGATATTGGTCAAGGTGATGCCCGGCGGACCTTCGCGTCGCGGATGGGGACCGTGAAATCGGCCAGCCGTCGACCGTCCTGAGCATCGACGAGAATGCCGACCGCTCTCCTGGTCGATCGAAGCCCTCAGGTGAAGCCGGCCAGCACCTGCCTCGACGGAACCGACCGAGGCCAGATCCGCCTGCGTTTCCGATTCGCGGACCACCACGATTTCGCGGTCCCACACTTCGAAGCGGACGGCCGATCGTGAGCTGGCCTCATCGGTGCTGGACCCGATCGAGAACACGAAGTTCGGCAACTGCTCCCACGCGATTTCGAATTCGACGATCGCCTTGGCGGGCAGGTCGAAGTTGGCCTGGATCGAGGCCACGGGCTGCTCGGTGGACGGCGGCCCGGTCGATCCATGCCAGGAGTCCTCCGGGCTGACAGTCCACTCCGAGAGGCCGTTTGGCCCGCTGTAAATCAGGTCAGCCCCGCCATGCCAGCGCTGGATGCGGATAAAGTCGCGAACGATCGATGCGGAGGCGGCCGAACCGCGCCGACTCGATGGTGGCCGACGTGTCGTCGAGAGCGACGAGAGTGCCGAAAAGTAGGTCGCCACCGGAGAGTTCAAAGCCAGACTCAGCCACGGGCCGCGGCAACTTCCCGGGCGGTGGCCAGTGAATCGCGGCGAACGCTCTTCTGAGGAAACGCGAATGGTGTCGTGAAGGCATCGCCTTGCCAGCGGAGCATTCCCCGCGGCGACGGTTTCAACGCGCCGGCCACGTAACCCTCGTTGACGAGATGCAGCGCTGCGGAACCGGGTGTGGCGTCCGTCCCGGCCGAACCGGTCGTCGGGGCGCCGATCTGCCAGGCGAGCACGAAGAGACAGAGTCGCGAGGGGACGTGCATTGGGGGATTTCCCGTCGGAGATGCGTGGCAGAGCCGGGGACCGACACCTCAGCGCTCATAGATCGGCAAAAGCCGGTAATTCAATGCCAGGGCCAGCAGCGACATCGACGTGCTGAAGCCCGGTCCGAACTGGCCGCTGAAGCTTCCGTCGGCTCCCTGGGCCTGCTTGAGCTGGCGGACCAGGAGCTTGTTCCACTTCTCCCAGGCGTCGAGGTTGCCCTGGAAGAGCGCCTGGGCCTGGTAATAGCGAGCGTACTCGGGCCACTGCTGGGGGACCGTCTCCAGGTTTTGCGAGAGGTAGCTGACCGTCGCCTTGAACTGGGCGAGGTCCTTGCGACGTGCCAGGGAATAGACGAGGCTCGCGATCGAGCTTCGCGCCAGCGAGTCCCCGAAGCCGCCCATCCCGCCGGAGTAGCCCACCTGGCCGCCGCTGGAGGTCATCGACGTGTAGTAAGCAATCGCCCGGTCAATCGACGCATCCGGCACCTCGATTCCGGCGTTGCGGGCGGCGAGCAGGCCGACAAGCACCGCACCGCTGACCGACGTGTCGGCATCGCGAGCATCCGGGCTATATCGCCAGGCACCGAGCGGATTCTTCTTCTGCGAGGTGACGGCAGCCTGTACGGCCAGCTCCAGCGCCTGACCGATCGAGCGCGGCCCCTTGCCGTCGGGCCACAGGTTCCGTTCGTCCACGGCTCCATAGGCTTCCGCGAGAGCGAGCATGGAGAAGCCGTGGTGATACATGCTGGACCCGATGATGCCGGTGCGGGAATCCTGGGCATGCGATGATGTTGCGCAGGGCCCGGCGGACATGGTTGCTGTAGAGCCCGAAATTCGGGTCCTCGCCCGAGGCCAGAAAGGCCAGCAGGCCAATGCCGGTGACGCCCGGCCCCCGATCGACGCCCCCGGCGGTCCATTCGCCGTTCTCCGACTGCGAGCTGGCGAGGTACTGGAGGCCCCGGTCGTACAACTCGCGGACGTCCCGCGGCACCACCTCGCCGTAGCGGATGCCTGGCGGCTGAGCCCTGGACGGGGCGGTCCACAGCGAGACGACGACTACGGCGGCGAGGACAACGACGTGGCGGCCGGATCGGATCATGGAGAGTCCTCGGACGGTCATGGCCTGGCTCCTCGATTCACTCCTCGGCGCCCGACTTCGGCGACCCTGCGACCGGCTCGGCGGCGGACGCGTCACCCTCCTCGGCGGGAAGATAGCCGCTCGTCTTGAGGGACGGCTCCATCCCCTGGCCTTGCTGGAGGACGATCTGAATCAGAGGCCACTGGGCCTCGGTGAAGAGGGGCCGGAGTTTTTGCTCCGGGATACGGCTAATCTCCAGGAGCACAACGTAGTAGCTGACGTTGTTGGACCCGAGCCGCCGGGGTACCCGTGTTTCTCGGAGGATCAGCGTCTGCAACTTGATCTGCCGCTCGGCGGATATCCCGACCGACCGGGCCAATCGGTTGATCGTCAGAGCGACCTGTGTCTTGTACTGGTACGTCCGCCGCGTGCGGAGCTCCCCCTCGTAGCGTTGGCGCTGCTGCTCGTTGAGGACCCGCTCGGCAATCTTGGCGAAGAGCGCATCGCCCTCGAAGAGCCCGGCGTTCATCGACGCCTGCAAAGGCTGGATTTCCTGGTAGATCTCGCCGATCTTGTTGCGGTCATATGACTTGCCCTGAAACTTACGCCGCTTCTCCTCGACCCGATCGAAGAACCGCTTGATGTCGCCCCGACCGGCCAGCCGGAGTTTTTTCTCCTGTTTGTCGCTCAGGTCACAGACCCGGTCCATCTCCGCGATCTGCACACCCAGCAGGGCCGTCAGCTTGGCCGGCATCCCGCCGGAGAGCTGGGCCGCGTTGCCGAAGACCCAGGCATTGAACTGAGCCTCATTGAGCACGAAGGCGTTCGGGTCGGCTGGCACCGCCAACGCGGCCGGCGCATCCTCCTCGACAAGCTCCTCGTCATCCTGCGCCCTCGCGGTACGTGCACCAAGGCCCAGGACCAGGCCCACCGCGATCAAAAGAAGCCGTTGTTGCGGTCGGTTTTCGATCATGGCGACACCTCGGAGCGTCGGGGATCAGTCGGAATCGGCGGGCACGGCCGGATTCGAGGCGTCCGGGGCGGGAGCGTCCTTGCCGGTTCCCGCACGCAGGGCGTCTTCCAGAGGTTCATTATCCAGCTCGACGGACAACCCGAACGAGATGTTGTGGTTCCTCGGGATGGCGTCCCAGATTTTCTTCTGAGCCTCGTCGAGGGACGGACGGATGTACTGGTCGGGGATGTTGGGGAAGAACTGGAGCCCGTATTGAAGGACTCGGACCGATGACATCCAGGAATCGTTCCAGTTCTCGGCCAGAGCCTTGCCGATCTCCTCCCGTTGGTCCGGCGAGAGGTGCATTTCCGTGTCCAGAATCGTCACCACGCCGCGGGCGGCTGTTTGCTTGTAGATCGCATCACGTTCCTGGATGTCGGCCTCATAACGGGCCGACTGCTCGGACGTCAGCAACGGCTTGACCGTGGCGGCGACAGCTTTCCGGACGAGTTCATCGGGTTCCCCCTGCATGCTGTTCTGACGTGGCTGTCGCTGCCTCTCCAGGTAAAGTTTCGCCAGATCCCGCACCGCCCCGTCGAACGCCCCGGCGAGCTTCCGACGCTGCTCGTCGGTCGGCTCACAGACCGTCAGTACGACCTGGAACTCCGACCGCACATACGGCCTCAACTGCTGCATCCACTGGAGCACCTGCGGGTCGTTCTCCCCCAGCGCCTCCCCACCGACCGCGACCGCCGGACCGAGCCTGATTGCCGGTGCGACCCTCACGGCCTCCACCTTGATCTCCGCCTTCTCCTCCATCGCCTTCTTCTCGACCTTGATGGCCCTCTTCTCCACGACCGTCTTCTCCCTGGCCTGCTCCGGCTCCGCCTTCGGTTCCTGCGCCGGGAGCAACGCCGAGCCGAACACCACGAACGCGACGCCGAACACCACGAACCCGGTCTTGAACAGTCGCCGCATCATGTCCCCCAATCTGGGCGATCCGACTTCGCGATTCCGAGGGAGTCTGAGAAGGGTGATCCGGCCAGTTGTCGGATGCATCAAGTCTTCGACGACACACCGATTCTTGGGTCGTTCGGTGCGTCGTCGAAGACTTGACGCACCCTGCAAAAGCTGGAGCAACCGCGGGTCCTCATCGCTGTCCTGCCCCCTCATCGTTCCCAACCGCCGCGTTTGCCTGGCGATCCGCCGCCCAGGACTCGCCTCAACACCAACCGGGATCAGGCTCTGCCGTGGGAGGCCACCGCCGTCCGCGACTGGAACTGCGTCATGCAGACCAGGCCGACGAACGCCGCAGCGAACCCGATCATGAACAGGGCCGTCGAGGTCTCGTGCAGGCTGCTGAACCGCCGGAGCAAGGGATCGGTCTTTTCCGCCAGGTGAAAGGCCCCGTAACGCCGGACCAGGTCCTCCTGCAACGCCTTGATCCTCGGCGTGAACACCCAGTAATTCACCGCCGCGCATCCCACCGCCACCATCACGCCGATCTCGCTCAGGTACAACCGACCCCCGAGAGCCACTTCGCCCCGCCTCCTCAGGAACACCAGGGCCACGAGCAGCCCGACCCCCACGATGAGGCCCATGACGTCCGAGCTATACAGCAAGGGCCCGATCAGATCCGCCGCCACCCCGCTATTCGGCACGGCCGGACTCTTCTTCGACGCCAGCACGAACAGGTACGGCGCAACCACGAAACCGAGGCAGAACAACACCCCCACCCAGAGCCCCGCGATCACGACCGCCGAGGATTTGACTGCTTTTGTCATGGTCCGAACTCCCGTGGCTGCATCCTCGCTTACAAATCCACGAACCCGGCCCCGACGCTCCCTCCGTGGTGTGCCATCGGCTCTGCCAGTGCTGGTTTCCCTCGGACACTTGCCACCCAGCCGACTCCCCGGCGCGGCCCGCGGGCCGCGCCAGGGCTGGCTCTCAACGACCCGGCCCGCTCTCCAGCCGGTTGAAGTATTCATCCAGGCCGGCCCGGAATTCCTCGGGCAGCGACTCGCCGGAATCGCCCGTGACCTGGGCGATGCCGTGATCCTCGCGGACTTCCTTCTCATTGACGCCGCCCCCGAGCAGGGCCATGGCCGAGTCCTGCGTCTGGCCGCCGCCACCGCCGCCGGGGTTGGCGCCGCCACCACCGCCGCGCGGGGGTTGATGCGTCGGGACTGGAGGAGCAATTCAATCACCTCCGTCTCCGCAGCGATCGCGGGGCGGCCCGTCTCGGGACGGTCGAGGATGCCGACCGTCTCGCGCATCACGACCTCAACCTGGCCGAGCAGGCCGATCTCGTAGGCGAACTCGGCCTCGGCGTCGGGAAGCTCGCGGATGCGCTGCGTGACCTTGGCGATCCGGTCGCGGAGTTGTTCCTGGGTCTCGGAGAGGGCATGGCCCTGCTTGCCGTGTTCCTCGGAGGTGATCGCCTCGCGGGCCTGCTCGGCGACGCGGGTTTCCTCGCGGAGGTTGACTTCGGCTTCGAGGATCTGGAGGACTTCCAGCACGATCGAGGGCGGCAAACTGCCGCGCGATTTGCTGCCCGGTCAGGTGCCGCCCGAGGCGGGATCGACCAGGTCCTCCGCCCACCGGTCGAGCGTGTCGGACCAGAACTCGCACTGCGCGATCGACAGGCCCGACTCTTTCTTGAGGTCATCGCCGATCAGGCGGAGGCTGCCGATGACATCCTTCTCGCGCATCTCGTCGAGCACCGTCTTGAACCGGAGGAACCGCCGGCGCTCGAAGTACGACTGCATGTCGTCCATGATGATCGAGACGTTCTGGCTCGCCTTGACCTCCTCCTCGGCCATCCTGGCGAGCACCTCCGCCGGCCGATCGCCAAGCTGCACCGGCGGCCGGCCGAAGGCGTCGTTGACATGATCGACGATCCGACCCGCGATCTGGTACTGGAGCCGGGAGGCGGCCTTGAGCCGCTTGACCAGCGTGCTCCCCTCCAGGTTCGCGAGAATCCGGTTCAGCTCGTCGGCGACCTTCTCGAACTCGGCCAGCAGGTCCTGCTGCTTCTGCACCGCCTCATCGACCTTCTGACCCGTCGGGCAGGAGCCGTTGCCCTTGCCCGAGCCGACCAGCGTCGTCTGCGGCAAGGTGAGCCGTCCCGAACTGGCCTTCGATGCCGGCGGCTCGGCGGCCTGGTCGTCGCGCGGTTGCTGCGACGATTCCTGATCCACGAGCTGCGGCACCGCGGCCGTCTTCTTGTCCTCCGACTTGTTCTCTGAGGGCGAGCCCGAGCCGGACGACCGGATCTGTCCCGCCATCGGCGATTGATCCTTGGGCGACCGATTGGACGCCGTGACCGGCGCCCGCGCGGCCTGGTCGAGCAGGTCGGCGACGGAGGGCATCCGGTTGGCGGAGATGTCCTTGAGGATCTGGAGCATCTCGGCCCATTTCTCCAGGTGGCCGACGCCGAACTCGGGGTTCCGCATCGCCTGCTGGACGAGGTCCTCGCCCGACGTCACCAGCCCCGCGAGCCGACGCCCGTTGGCCCGCTCGGCCGCCGCCTGGTTCTCGATCCGCTTTCGCGTCTCGGGCTGGTCGAGTTCCTGCGGGGGAAAGGTCGCGAATCTGCTTGTTGGTCTCCAGCAGCTGCATCTCGCGGTCGCGGACCTCCAGCGACTTGCGGTGCCACTTGCTCAGTTGCTCGGTCAGCCAGATGGCGTGCTGCTCGGGATTGAGGATGTAAAGCGTGTAGGTGGGCGAATAGGTCCGCTCGCGGCCGGGGAAGTAATCCTCGGCGAAGACGCGGAGTTGAATCGGCTGCGGGTCGATCCCTAGCGACTTCGCCGAGAACGTGCCGGCGAGTTCGATCGCCTCCTTGTCGCTCCCGCCCGCCGCCAGGATCTTCTCGCCCTCGGCCGGCGCCGTGACGAGCCGGTCGTCGGCCCCTCGCCATTCCAGGCCGACCCGCTTGACGCCGAAGTCGTCCTGGGCACGTACCTGAAAGTGAAGCTGTTCCGAATCGAGGACGACCTTCTGCCTCGGCAGGTTCTCGCAGGCGACCGTGGGTGCCTCATCCTCGCGGGCATGGATCGTGAGCGTGAACGGTTCCTTGCCCGTCAGGCCGAACTGGTCGCGCCAGGCGAAGACCATCTTGCGGGGACTTTTGATCCCCGTCGTCGGGCTGGCGACGGTCGCCTCGACAATCTGCTGCGGTTTCCCGTCCACCCAGGCCCGCGCCAGCAGGCGACTCGCCGTGACGGCAAACCGCGCCTGGCTCCCTCGGACCAGGGAGACGACACCACCCCGCACGTCCTGATGCAACGGCTCCGGCCGTTCGAGGTAGGCCGGCAAGCTCACATCGGCCACGACCGACGTCAGCTCGGGCCGCAACGTCGGCTCGATCCGGAGCCGCTGCACCGAGTCGCCGATCCGGACCTCCATCCAGGCCGGGTCGATCTGCGGCGGCAACGCGAAGGCATACCGGTCGTTGTCCAGGCTTGCCGCCACCCCCTTCTGCGTCCCCAACCGGGCGACGCCCCGCGACGGATGCCAGGCCGTGCCTTTCGCCAGCCTCGCCGTGATCGTGAACGGCTCGCCATGCGCCACCACGACCCGAGCCGGCAAGGGTTGCACCGCGGCGAACGTGTAACGCGGCACCGCCCTCCAGGGCTCCAGCAACCGCGCCCAGGCATTCCGCGCGGCGTCGGGATAGAGGACGGAGAGCGTGACGGCCCCCGCCACGGCGACCGTCGCCAAGGCGGCCCAGAGCCGGTGACGCGGGCTCGGCACGGCGTCGGAAGGTCGCGCCCCTTCGCATCCTCCGCGACCTGCTCGATGGCCGCCTCGCAGAGCCTTCGGGAGCGGGCCTGCTCGTCCTCGTTCGCCACCAGCTCGATCACGCCAAGCAACTGGTCGCCGACCCTCGGCTGCGTCCGCGCCAGCAACCGGGCGAGCTGATCCAGCCGGCGCTGCCTCCAGACCCACCGATACAGGGCCAGCGGCACCCCCGCACAGACAACCACCGCCACCGCGAACAGGACTGCTCGCGGCCATCGCGGGGTGTCCCAGACGACGGTCCAGCCCATACATCACGAGGAAGGCCACGAGCACCCCGAAGGCCGCCGCGCAGGCCGCCTCCGCCGTCTTGAGGGTCCAGACCCGTCGCCGGAACGCTCCGAGTTGCGTTCGCAAGCTCTGCGGCAGTTCCAGCCGGCCATGTGTCCGAGCGATGCTCATCGTGTGACCTCACGTGAAAACGACGCGAAGCTCCGCCGCCCGTTCCCCGAATTATATAAGACCGACGACCTTCCGTCCCACCCAGAATACTCCAAAAAGTGTGACGAGTCCTAATGCCGTCGCCGGGTGGCTCCAGAGCTGGACCCGCCGAACCGACGGCGCCGGTTCGGGCAGGGCCGCCAGCGAATTCGGACGACCTCGTCGATCCTGGTCGGCGCGATGACCTGGCCATCGGTGACGCGCGCCAGCTCCTCCATCACTTCCGGCCGCGCCGGCTTGCCGACCTGCTCGGCCGCGACCCCCTGGACGAAGAACGTCGCTTCCAGCCGCGCTCCGGTCTGCTTGCAGAAGAGGGTCAACGCATGCTGGCCCGCCTCCGTCGGCTCGAACCGCCCGACGAAGACGCCCCACTCGTCGCCCTCGGTCGCGAACCGGACCACCTCCGACTGTCCCGACGGCGCCGTGATCCGCGCCGAGACGTCGCCGCTGGTGCAACGGCTCGCCGCTCCGGTCCATCACGTTCGCCCGCAAGGCCATCAACTGGTTCATCCTCGGCTGGTCGGGGACGTAATACAGCCGCATCGTCTCGCCCTTCGCCATGTTCCGCTGGTAGGCCATCCAGCGCACCACCTGGCCCCAGAAGCGATAGTGGTACTGGTCCTCGACCCCCTTCCGCCATCGCCAGGCGCCATCCGTCCCCATGAACAGAACCTTGCCTGCGCCATACGTTCGTGTGACGAGCAACGGCAACCGTCCATATTCGTTCGCCGTCTCCTTGTGGACGCTCAGCACCTCCGTCCCCGCCTTCGCCCGCACGACCGGAGCGTACCACTGGAATCCCGGCAGGTTCTCCCAGACCTCCAGGTTGTCATCCTGCGTGTCGGCCAGCTTGGTCAACAGGCTGCGACGCCCCATCTCCGTCAACTCGAAGTGCTCCGGCGTCCTCGCCCCCCAGCCGCCCGGCTGGCCGGCGTCGAGCACGACGGGGTAAAGCTCCCCGAGTTCGGTGTCGAGCAGCGAGAACTCCCGCCCTTGCCAACCCGGCAGGAACACCAGGCCGCTCGCCTGGTGCTCCACCAACCCCTTGAGCAACCGGCACTGCTCGGTCGTCAACTGGCCGTCCTCGACCCCCACGTCCCCCAGAAACACCACGTCAAACTTCGACAGCTCATCGAGCCCATCCGGAAACTGTCTTGATGTAATCCTTGTTCCCGCCGCCGACCTTGTCCAGTCCCGGCTGAAACAGCAGGCACGACACCTCCACTCCCGGGTCGCGCGAGAGGGCATTCCTCAGGTAGCGATACTCCCAGCGCGGGATCGACTCCACCACCAGCACCCGCAGCTTCTCCTCGCGGATCGCGATCGGAGCTTCGAGCGAGTTGTTGTCGGTGATCGACTCGTCGCCATGCTGGGGCACGCTGAGCTTGAGCGTGAAGTCGCCCGTGCCCTTCGGCTTCCAGACGATCCAGTCGCTCGTCCGCCGCATCGGGGCGACCTTGACCTCCTTCGTCACCTCGTCGCCGTCGGACGACCGGAGCGTCACCACCGTCAGATAGTCTCGCGGCAACGAGCTATCAATCGTGAACGGGATGCGCACCGACTTGCCCGCGACGCCGAATGTCGGCACGTCCAGGCTCAGCAGCTCGACGTCCGGCAACCGCGACCGGCTCCCCACCGGCACCGCGAAGACGGGCACACCCCGCGTCCGAAGCCGGGCCGCCGCCTCGACGGGCGGCCGTCCCTCGTTCCAGTCGCCGTCGGAGACGAACACGACGCCGATCAGGTTCCGCACCTTCTCCGAGACGCCCGCGAGCGGCTCGTACAGGTCGCTCCCGCGACCCGCCTGCGCCGTCGAGAACTTCGTGATCACGACGTCTCAGCCGCATCGCCCAGCCGCTTCCAGGTCGCCGGATTCGGTCAGCGGCGCGATCGCCTCGCGACGCGTCGTGGGCGGGGCCGAGGAGTCGTCCGAACGCAAGGCGTCTCGCGTCTCCATGCTCGGTGAGTCGTCCCACAAGCACCGCGATCGCCGGCCTTTCCTCGGGTCGGAACTCCTCGACCCACTCGGGCTGATTCAGCACGACCGCCACCAGCACCACGATCGTCAGCCGCAGCACTCCAGCAACGCGATCGACCGCCGATACCCGCTCCTCCGCCACGCCACGAACCCGAACCCCGCCGTCACCAGCACGAATACGGCGCGAGGCCGCGAGCGTCCACGGAGTCCCGAGGAACCTCAAGCGATCGTGAGACGTTCATGACCCCGCTCCCGCCGCGCATCGCGCTGGCTTCGGCAAGCAGAGCGCGGCCTCCGCCACCATCGCCACCATCATGGCCGCCAGGAAGAGCCGCCAGACCTCCTGGATCAGCGACCCCGAACCCCCCGCCTGGTCATCGACCCGAGAGAAATCGAGACCCCGGAACAGGTTCGCCACCCTCCGATCCGCCAGGACCGCCGCCGGACTCTCCGCCGCTGCTCGGTTCACGGCCAGCAGCCGCTCGCCCGACCGGTAGATCCCCGCATGCCAGCGGGTAATCCGTCGAGATCGCGCCGATCGGCCCCGGCCACCGGCTCCCAGGCTCGTCGATTCGCCGACCGTCTTGTCACCCGCCACGAGCTGCCGCGTGTTCTCCAGGGCCGATGCCCCTCCGGCCAGGGCTCTCTGAACGAGGACGTACAGCACCACGCCTTCCGTCGCCAGCGACGAGTCTCCCACGGCCGGCGTCGTCGTGCCGAAGTACAACCCTCCGCGATCCGTCGCCACCCGCGCCAGCAAGGGGGCCCCGCCTCGCAAGGTCGCCAGCGGGGTGAACGCCCCTGAGAGTCCGCAGGACCTCCGGACCTGGAGCTGCCCCAGCGGCAGCGGCGTGCCGCTCTGACTGTGCGCGAGCAAATCCTCATCCCCGCGCCAGTTCTCCACGCCGACTTCCTGCGCTCCGTCCGTCCAGGCCGTCCATCGCACGCCCGCGAATTCCCTACCCACGGCTCACGCGGCGGGAAGAAGATCGCCATAACCACCCCGATCCAGAAACGCTTGAACGCAGTTCCGCCGCGTCCCCCTCCGGCAGCGGTCCTTGCCAGAGCAGCAGCGAGACCCCTTCCCACGCGACGGCCCCCAGTTGATCCGCGGGCACGACCTCCGCCGCGCAGGTCAACGCCGGGCTCGGCGCGATCCCGGCCGCGAGATGCAAGCGGTCGTGCCACCTGCGGGTCCTCCGCCACCACCACCGTCCGCCTCGTCGCCGGCTGGTCGAAGACGAACCACCAATCATCGTCCGCCGGGTTCGCGTCGGCCGGGATCGAGACCCGCCCCCAGCCGCGCTCGTGCCCCTTCGCCAGCGGGATGCGGTGGTCCTTCAACTCCAACTGCCGCCCCCTCCAGCTCGACCGGAATCTCCGACCTGCGCCCCGTCGATCTCGAACCGCACCGGAATCGAACGCTTTCCCTTGCCTTCCCCCTCCGCGTTGAATCCTCAACGAGACGAGCAGCTCGACACCCTCGCCCGCCTTCTGCCGCCTCACCTCCGTCACCCGGACCGCCAGGTTCTCCGGCGCCTCTCTCGGCGACGCCAGCAGATGAAACCTCACCCCCTGCGGAAACTGCAAGAACCCGTCCCGCAACGCCTGCCAGCGCCCGCTCTCGGCATTCCAGTCGTTCTCCCGGATGTCGGAGCAGACCCAGATCTCCGTCCGTCCCGGCTTGCTCGAACGGATGTAGTCATGTGCCGCCTGAAGCAAGGCCGGCACGTCCGCCGAGGCGCTCGATGGCCCGGTTTCCGGAGCTTTCAACAGCGCATCGATCGTCTCCAGCTCGCGCGGCTCGTTCGACCCGCTCTCGATCAGGACCCACCGCGATGACCCCAGCGTCTTCAAGGCCGGCACAAGCTGCCTCAATGCGCTCTCCCGCTTCGACAACCCCTCGGCCGCCCCTTGTTCCATGCTCGGCGACCGGTCGAGCAGGATGATCGTCGTATCCGCCCGACCACCCCCGGCCAATCCCAGCCATCCCCCCGCCAGCGGCCGGCTCACCGCGAAGATCAAGGTCCCGATCGCCGCCATCCGGAAGGCCATGATGAGCCACTGCCGCAGCCGCGCATACCCCCGCGACATCCGGTTCGCCGCCAGCAGGAACATCATCGCCGCCCAGCGCACCGTCTGATAGCGCCTTTGATTGATCAAATGAATGACAATCGGCAACGCCACCAACGGCAGGGCCGCCAGCAACAATGGCTGGAGGAAGCTCATCGCACGCCCCTTGACCGGGTCCGACCGACCAGGAATCGGATCAAGACCTGCTCGTAATCCTCATCGATCCCGACCCGCTGATAATCCACGGCCGACTCCCTCACGACCTCCGTCAAGCCTTCCAGATACGCCCCCAGTGCCTTCTGATACCGATCGGCGATGTCGTTCGGCTCCGCGAAGATCGACGGCCCCCCCTCCATGTCGAGGAACCGCATCGGCCTCCGGAACCTGAACCCCAGCTCCTGCGGGTCCAGCAGGTGGAAGACCGCCACGTCATGCCGCCGGAACCGCAAGTGCTGGAAGCACCCCCGCAACAATTCCGGCTCGACGAACAGGTCCGACAGGATCACGATCAACGCCCGCTGCCGGATCGTCTCCGCCAGCTCGTGCAGAACCGGCACAAGCTGCGTCTCCCCGTGCGGCTTCGCCTGCTCCAGCGTATCGAAGACCATCCCCAGGTGCGCCGGGTTCCGCCGCGGCGGGATCGTACTTGACGATCCCCTTCGCCACGCACGTCAAGGCCGACCGCGTCCCCCTGCTGCACCGCGATGTAGCCCAGCGTCCCCGCGATCCTCCGCGCATACTCGATCTTGCTGACGCCCGTCGAGCCGAAATCCATCGACCCGCTCGTATCCAGCACGAAGCAGCATCTCAGGTTCGTATCCGCCTCGAACTCCTTGACGAAGAACCGATCCGACCGCCCGTACGCCCTCCAGTCCAGCCTCCTCAGGTCATCCCCCTCCACATACTTCCGATACTCCGCGAACTCCACGCTCGACCCCCGATGCGGGCTCGGGTGCTTCCCCGACACGCTCCCCTGCATCGGCCTCCTCGCCATCAGCGGGAAGTTCGCCAACCGCGACACCACGCCATAATCGAGGAAGCTCCTCGCCTGCCGGTTCGGAAACATCAGTCCTCAGTCATCTTTTGTAGGGTGCGTCAAGTCCTCGACGACGCACCCTACCGACGCGTCGGTGCGTCGTCGAGGACTTGACGCACCTTACGACCCGCCCCACTCTTCAACGATCTTCCAGTGACCACTCACCCCTCATCCCCCGTCTCCTCCACCAGCCTCTTTACAATCGCCTTCGCGTCGATCCCCTCCGCCTGCGCCGCGAAGGTGGTGATGACCCGATGGGTGAGCACCGGCACCGCGACCTCCTGTACGTCCTCCAGCCGGACCATGTAGCTGCCCAGCAAGGCCGCTCGCGCCTTCGCCCCGAGGATCAGGTATTGCACCGCCCTCGGCCCCGCGCCCCAGACCACCAGGGGCTTGAGCCACGCCGGGGCCGTCGTCCCATTGGGCCTCGTCTTGCGGACCAGCCGTGCCGCAAAGGCATAGATATGATCCGGCACCGGCACCCGACGCACCAGATCCTGATGCCGGATCATCTCCTCCGGGCTCAGGATCGGTTTGAGATGCGGCAACTCGTCTCCGGTCGTCGTCCTCGCGATCCGGATCTCCTCCGCCTCCGACGGATAATCCAGCTCGATCAGGAACATGAACCGATCGAGCTGCGCCTCGGGCAAGGGATACGTCCCCTCCTGCTCGACCGGGTTCTGCGTCGCGAGCACCAGGAACGGCGGCGCCAGCTTGAACGCCTTGCCCAGCACGGTGACGTTCCGCTCCTGCATCGCCTCCAGCATCGCCGCCTGCGTCTTCGGCGGGGCGCGGTTGATCTCGTCGGCGAGCACGATATTGGCGAACACCGGCCCCTCGACGAACTGGAACTCCCGACGCCCCCCGCGCCGTCCTGGAGGATGTCCGTGCCGGTGATGTCCATCGGCATCAGGTCGGGCGTGAACTGGATGCGGCTGAACTTCAACGACATCGTCTCGGCCAGCTTGCTCACCAGCAGCGTCTTCGCCAGGCCCGGCACGCCCATCAAGAGCGCATGCCCCTTCGCGAAGAGGCAGATCGCCAGCCGCTCGATGACCGCCTCCTGCCCGACGATCACCCGCGCCAGCTCCTTCCTCAGCCGGCCATAGACCTCCCTCAACTCGTCGATTGCCCGGACGTCATCGTCTCCGAGCCGCTCCCCCTGGAGCGGTACCGCCGCTTGCGACATCCGATCGCTCCCCTCTCGCCTTCGGCAACAGGTCGAGACGGCCCGTCCCCTCGGCCCGAGGGTGGGCTCCACGCATGCGGCCCATTATGAACCGACCGAATCCGAATTCCTACAGTTTTCTCGCCCGGATTCGCGAAGGCCCGTTCGCGACGTCGTCGTCGGTGTTCCCGATTGGCCGGCCGACGGGGCAAGTACCCCGCCGGCCTTCGGCGTCCGATTCGTCTCATTCCTGAGCCCGCTGATGTTGTCTGGTCTGGCCTGGTGTGGCTGGGGCGGAGTCTGCGACGCCCCGGCACTCCCAGGTCCGCGGTCCGGGGCGTCGCAGACTCCGCCCCAGCCACACGAGAACCAGACAGCATCCGTGGGTTCGTGAATCAGGGCTGGTCGGTCCCCGGCGTCGCGGGCGGGACCGGCTCGGTGCCCGGCCTCGGGGCCGGGGGCGGCTCGGCGCCCGGCGTTGCAGGTCGGACCGGCTCGGCGCCCGGCGTCGTGGGTGGGAGTGGCGCAGCGCCCGGTGTCGGGGCCGCGGGCGGCACGGTGGCCGGCCGCTCGGTCGCGGGCAACCCGGACGCCGGCCGCTCGGTCGCGGGCTGGGCGGTCGCGGGCACGGGCTGGGGGGTGGAGCTGGCGGGCATCGGCATGCCGGCCAGGTCGCCGACCTGCTTCAGGTGCTGCGCGATCTTCGGCAGGTACTTCTCGGCGTAGGCCCGGATCTGCGGGTCGCGACCCCGCTCGGCCTCAGCCTGGAAGAGCGCCACGGCGCAGAGGTGCGCAGCCACCTGGTTCTTGGCATACTCGCGGTCGAATTTCGCCCCGCTGATCCCGGCCAGGGCCTCGGCCGCCGCCTGGTCGGTGAACTGGAGCTGCACCGGGATCGCGATCTGCCTCGCGGCCGCGATTTGCCTCAACTCGAGGTTGGCCCGGTTGTGCTCCTCGACCATCTTCTGCGCGAATTCCTTGATCTGCTGGTTCTGCGACCGTTGCTCGACCATCTGGCTGATCGTGACCTCCGCCATGCCGCTGGCCGCCGCCGCGGCGACGAAGGCAGCGTCGTTGACGGGCCTCGCCGCGACCTCCTGCTGGGCGCGGGCGGTCGGCGTCAGGATCACGGCGGCCACCAGGGCGGCGGCCAGTGGGAAAGGTTGTCTCATCGCGTTTCCTCCTCACGAGAACACGCGAGCCCGGCCGTTTGCGTCCCGTTGCCGGTTCCAGACGGTTGCGCGACGCCTCGGGGCATTCCTGCTCACTCTCCCGTCGGCTCGGACCCGCTCCCCGACCCCGCCGCAAACGCCAGGCCACCCCTCAAGCCTTCCCCTCCTCGTCGCTCCACGCCCACGCCTGCAAGACTGCCCTCGCCCTCCCGGCCAGTTCCGACGGCCCCCGCTCGGCGATCTCATCCAGAAACATCACCCCCCGCTCATCCCCCAGCGCCAGCAACCGTTCCGCCAATCCGATCCTCTCCTCCGCGTCCCCCCGCCCCGACTCCCACGCGTTCGCGAACACAGCTCGGCTTCTCGAACGGGTGCAACACCCAGTCCAGCGCCTCGATCGCCACCCGCCTCCGCTCCGTCCCGCCCTCCCGGAACCAATCCGTCAACCTCGGCAGGATCGCCCGGTCCTTCCGCCTGCGCCAGCGCCAGCGTCGCCTCGCTCCAGAACGCCTCCCTCGGATCGTCCATCAAGGCCCGAAGCCGTTCCACCATCCTCATATCAAACGGCAAGGCCCTCCGGATCGCCTCCAGCGCGATCGCCTCCTCCGGGTCCTCCAGCAACTCCAGCAACAAATCTGCCGCCCCCTTCTCCGTCCGGTTCCTCTCCACGAACACCCCCAGCGCCGCCGTCCTTTGCTCGACCGGCTCCGCTCGTCCCCTCGCGATTCGCTCCAGCTCCGCGTCGGGCGTCTCCTCCAGCTTTCGCCGCCTCGCCTCCTCCTCCTCCGACGCCCCCCCCGGCGCGATCGCCTTGACCCGCGCCAGGACCTCCCGCAACCGTTCCGCGATCGGGTCGCCCATCATTCCTCTCCGGCTTCCACCTTTCGAGGCCGTCCGGGGCATTGTACCGCGCCGGTTGCCGTCCTCGACCGGCCGCTCCCGCCTCGAACTTGAGCGGAATCCTCAAAACGGGTGATAATTTCACCCGTCTTTTTCGATGATGTTGTTGATGCGGTCGGCGGCCCCTGGTCCCGACCGCTTCCGGCTCCTTGACAATCCGGTGAACACCACACGGACGACGTTCCTCCCCGAGCGCAGACGGGCGAGACCCGAATCACAAGACGAAGCCAACCTCCAGGGGCTAGCAAACCCTGGCTTTGTTAGGGTTTGCGACGCAAATCTGCCCTGGATTCGGCGCACGCGACGGCTGGCGTGGGGTCCGTCCTCAGACACAAACCCGCTGATCCTGTCTGGTTCTCGTGTGGCTGGGGCGGAGTCTGCGACGCCCCGGTTCGCGGGCGTTGGGCCCGGGGCGTCGCAGACTCCGCCCCAGCCACACCAGGCCAGACCGGACAACATCAGCAGGCTCAGGAATCAGAAGCCCGGTTCTCCTCACGCTACTGAGCGTACCGGGGTCCGGAGATGTCACCGGCCACCCGCCCGATTCGCAAAACGAAGCCAACCGATCGGGCTCAGGAACTTCTGACCTCGCTGGGACTTACTGCGAGAGCTTACACCCGTTTTCGCGCACGAGCAGAACTCTTGCTAGGGTGGCCTCCGCCCACTGACTTCCCTTCGTCTCGGGACGGTGGGCAGAGCCCACCCTTCGAAAGCCAAATCGACCTTATCAACCGCCCCTCAGAACGCCGTCCCCGTCGTCCCCAGGATCTCGATATGGCGCGGGCACTCGGGCAAGGAGCTGAGGAACTGGCGGCCGTAGGGCTTGGTCAGGACGCGCGGGTCGAGGATCGCGACGATCCCCCGGTCGGTCCGCGAGCGGATCAGCCGGCCGAAGCCTTGCTTGAGCTTGATGATCGCCTCGGGGACCTGGTAGTCGAGGAACGGGTTGCCGCCGCGTCGGCGGATCGCCTCCAGGCGGGCTTCGAGCAAGGGGCGGTCGGGGACGCTGAACGGCAAGCGGGTGATGATCACGTTCGAGAGCGCCTCGCCGGGCACGTCCACCCCTTGCCAGAAGCTGGCCGTGCCGAAGATCACGCTATCGACGTCCGCCTTGAACGCCTCGATCATCTTCGAGCGGGGCAGGCCGTCCCCCTGGGAATACAGGGCGATGTTCCGCTCGGCCAGCCAGGGGGTCAAGCGCGCGGGCGGCCTCGTCCATCATCCGGTAGGAGGTGAACAGCACGAACGCCTTGCCGTGCGTCTTCTCCAGGTAGTGCCGGATCGCCCCGATCGCCCGACGCTCGAAGTCCTTCGGGGCTTCGGAGGGATCGGGCAGGTCGCGGGGGATGTGGAACGTGACCTGGCTGCGGTAGTCATACGGGCTGCCAAGCTGGAGCGCCTCGCACTGCGTCAGGCCGAGCCGCGACTTGGCGAACGCGAAGCCCGGCGGCGAGCCGATCGCCAGCGTGGCCGAGGTCAGGATGCAGGTCGGCACCCGGTCGAACAGCTCCCGCTTCAAGGTCGGCCCGACCTCCAGCGGCGCCCTCGCCAGGATGACCCGACGCGACCCCTCCAGCTCGATCCAGTGGACCGACTCCTCCGGCGTCTCCTGGGCGAGCCAGGCCGTCAGGCCGTCGGCCATCGCGTCGAGCCGTTCCGCCGCGGCCCCCAGCTCGATCCGCTGCTCCTCGGCCTCGATCTCTTCCGACTCCCGGCCGATCGCCGTCGCCAGCTTGCGGAGTTCCTCGCTGAGCGGGTCGGCGACGGGCAGGGGGCGACGCAACCGGCCGTTGGTCGCCCCACGCTTCGCCTGCCAGTCGGCCACGGCGTCGAAGAAGTCGCGGGCGGCATGCCGGGCGCGGCTGGCCTGTCGGATCGAGTCGCCCAGCTCGTGATAGGCGAGCAACCCTTTATGGTTCCGCTCGTTGTAGAGCCGGGTCAGGACGTACTCGACCCCCACGCTGGAGATCCGCAAGCCCAGGTGCTCGCCCGCCACCTCTTCGAGGGTGTGGGCCTCGTCGAAGACGACGACGTCGATGCTCGGGCAGGAACCCGACCCCGGCGGCCCGAAGCGCCAGGTCGCTGAGGTAGAGGGCGTGGTTGACGACCAGGATGTTCGCCGACCAGACCCGCCGACGGGCCTTGAAGTAGTGGCAGTCCTTGTACCTCGGGCACTTCCGGCCCAGGCAGTTGCCGTGCTCGCTGGCGACCGCCTCCCAGACGGCCGGCGAGGGGCGGAAGTCCAGGTCGGACCGGGTGCCGTCGTCGGTCCGACCGGCCCAGAGCTTCAACCGGGCGAGCTGGTCGAAGTCGGCCGGGTCGGTGAACGTCGCCCCGGCGCGGGCGGTGGCGGCGTCGAGGCGTCGGAGGCTGACGTAGTTCGACCGCCCCTTGACCAGGACCGCCGTGAACTCCTGCGGCATGACCGCCCGCAGGAACGGCAAGTCCTTCTGGAGGAGCTGCTCCTGGAGGCTGATCGTGTGCGTCGAGACGACAACCTTCTTCCCCTTCTCGGCCGCCGCCAGGATCGCCGGCACGAGGTAGGCGAAGCTCTTGCCGACCCCCGTGCCTGCCTCGACCATCAGGTGCCGCTCGCCCTCGATCGCCTCGGCCACCGCCTCGGCCATCTGGATCTGCTCGGGCCGCGCCTCGTAACGGGGCAACCGGCGCGCGATGGCGCCGTCGGGGCCGAGGATCGGGGTCGGGTCGAGGGCGGGCATCCGGCGTGGCCCCCTTCGGGAATGGCCGAGTCCGTTCGGCGCGGGCGGTCACGGTCAGCGCCCCGCAGATCAGGCCCTCGGTCGGGCTGGAGGCCGTGGCATAGAGCTTCCTGGCGATCCGGCCCGCCTTCGACGCCAGCCGGCCCGCCTCGACCGCCAGCCTCATGGCGTGGGCCATCCGGAGCGGGTCCGCGGCGCCGGCGATGCCGGTGTTGAGCAGGACGCCGTCGCAGCCCAGCTCCATCGCGATCGCCACGTCGCTGGCCGTGCCGACCCCCGCATCGATGATCACCGGATAATCCGGGTCGTCCTTCTTGAGGTCTTCCAGGATGATCCGGATGTTGTTCGGGTTCAGGACCCCCTGGCCGCTCCCGATCGGGCTGCCCGCCGGCATCACGCTCGACGCCCCCGCTTCCTTCAGCCGACGGGCCATCACCGGGTCGTCCGACGTGTAACAGAGCACCTGGAACCCCTCATCGACGAGGACCTTCGTCGCCTCCAGGGTCGCCAGGGGGTCGGGCAGCAGCGTCCTCGGGTCGGCCAGGACTTCGAGCTTGACCCAGTCGGCGCCGGGGTTGCCCATGTTGACGAGCAGCTCGCGACCGAGCCGGGCGTGCCGCAGGGCGTCCTCGGCCGAGAAGCAGCCGGCGGTATTGGGCAGGATCGTGTAGCGGCCCAGGTCCAGGTAATCGAGCAGGTTCCGGCCTTGCTTGTCGAACAGCCGCTCGCGACGCACGGCCACCGTCACCACCTCGGCCCCGCTGGCGTCGAGGCAGTCGCGCATCAGTTCGAGCGTCGCGTACTTGCCCGTCCCGACGAACAGCCGGCTCCGGACCGTGTGCGAGCCGATCCGCAAGCGGCTCCGGGCCGAAGTCGGGCGACCTCCGGCGCACCCGCCGCCGACGAGGGTCACGACCTCGAGCACGTCGCCCTCCCGAAGCGTCGGTCTGGTCGTGCCGCGCGCGAGGCACCAGGTCGCGGTTGACCTCGACGGCCACCTGCTCGGGCCGGAGCTCGATCCTCCGCAGGAGTTCCGCCACCGTCAAAGGGCCGGGCAGCTCGCGGCGCTCGCCGTTCAGGAGGATGGTCACGGGGTCGTCCCAGTCGGGAGTCGGGGCCACTTGCTCAACGGCTGTCCATCGTAAGTCGCCCGAGGCCCGCCGGTCAAGCACGACCGCCACCCGAAATCTCGTCGGCTTGCACGATCCCGAACTTGAGTTTTTCCCGACACCCTCTTCCGTTTGCCGGCCCTATCGGTTCTGATGAACTTGATGATTGAAACTGGTGGTTTTGGGAGACTTGGAGAAGATTTACTGAGAATAGCCCACCGGTCCTGGCCGAACGATCGACCGGATCGTCGTCGCGACCCGTGGGTCCGCTGGAACCGTCGTCAATGACCCGGCCGGAAGGATCGTCGGCGTTGCGGGAACTCGATCTATCCTCTCTTACGGGAGCAGGGAGGGCGTCTTCGTGAGCGTGCCCATGGGTGGGCCTCCCGCATACCCGACATCCTTGAGCGACAACGCGATGCACACCGTGAGAAGGCCCGGAATCGACAACGCCCCGGCCTGGAGCGGCTCGACGAGCGCTGCTTGCCGACGACGGCCACGCTGGCCGGTGGCGTCTTGACCATCGTGGGTACCGAGGCGGCCGATCAGATCGTGCTGAACTTCAGCAGCAGCCCGCGATGGGGACGGGGCTGGCGTGCCGACTCTGGCGTGGCCGGCGTGGGTCGGTTCCGGCTGAACCGGGTTTCGGGCATTCTCGTCGGAGCCGGGGGCGGCGACGACCTGGTGCTGATCAACACGAATGGTCCGGTCGCCGCTTGCCAATCCCGATCTGGATCGATGGCGGCGAGGGTAACGACGTGATCGCGGGCGGCAACGCCCCCGAGGTGCTCTTCGGCGACGGCGGCAACGACATCCTCCTGAGCCGTGGCGGCGTGGACCAGATCGATGCCGGCACCGGCTACAACTGGGTCAACGGGCAGATCCTCGATGTCCCAGTCACGCCCACGACCCAGCAGCCCCGTCCCTGCCGGTCTCCGTCACGTCCAATCCACCGACGACGAACCCCAGGCCGTCGCCAGTCGTGCCGCCCTCGACACCCACGAGCGACACGCCGAACCTCGCCGCCTGGGCCCAGCAGATCATCGACCTGACCAACCAGCAGCGCCGGCTCAACGGTCTGCCAGACCTGGCGGTCAATCCGAAACTGATGCAAGCCGCCCAGATCCAGGCCAGGCAGATGGCGACCCTCGAGCGGATGCAGCATGACCTGCCCGGCGCCCAGTATCCCGACCTGGCCAGCCGGGCGAACGCGGTTGGCTACAATTACGCCTGGTTCGGCGAGAACATCGCGTTCAACTATCCCGACCCGGCGGGGGTTGTGCAAGGTTGGATGCTCTCGGCCGGACACCGGGCCAACATCCTGAACCCCGATTACACCGAGATCGGCGCCGCTGTGGCCTTCGACGCCCAGGGCTTGCCCTACTTCGCCCAGGAGTTCGGTCAGCCAGCCTGAGGCTTGTCGGGCGTGTGCGGCGGCATTGCCGTGACGACGCCCCGACCGACCGATTCACTCGCCTTCCACGCGAGCCAGGCCGGCATCGCGGACGACGTGGAACTTGATGGTCTCGTTGCCTTCGAGGACCCAGGGGGTCTCGACCGCGACGATCCGGTCGGAGCGGACGGCCGTCTCATCGGTCCGGCGGTCACTGGAGAAGACGGCACGGATGCCGCCGGGCAGGTCGGGGAGGTCCTGACCCTCGACGGTCAGGCCGCGGCCGGGCTCAGGAACGTGGAGGTAAAGGGCGGTCCGTGTCGGCTCGGAGCGGAGGCGGAGGGTGGCGAGGAGGCCATCGAGGTCGTGGGGGGCTAGCAGGCCGGGGTGGTTGCGGAAGCGGCGCTGGAGGCTGCGGCCGAGGTCGCAGAGCGTCGCCTCATAGGTGCCTTCGGGCGTGTCTTCAGGCAAGGGTAGGGAGAGTTCGAAGGAGCGGCGGGTCTCCCTTGTAGGGCTTGAGGGTCACGGTCGCCTTGAGGGTCTGGCCGGGCTCGACGCGGTCGACTGGCCAGGCGGACGGACTCGATCTGGGCGAGGTTCTGGCCGGGCTCGACCGCCACCTCGCAGTCGATCGTCTCGACCCGCAGCGGGCCGAAGGGGTTGCGGACCAGGAGGTTGACCGTACTCGCGATCGGGCCAAACATCGCCATCGGGCCGGTCGGGCCGGTGTAGCGGGGGCCGCTCAAGGTCTCGCGGATCGTGATCGGCTCGTGGTCCTTCAAGGTCAGCGTCACGACCAGGCGGGCGGTCAACTCGTCGGGCAGGTTGCCCTCGGTGTCGATCGCGTTGGCCAGGACCGACATGACCAGCGTCGGCAGCAGGTTGGGCTCGCGGACGAGATTCCACGTGGTAGGTGTGCGGCTCGGCAAATCGGCCCGACTGGACCTGGACGCTCATGGGTAGCATGTCGGGGGTCTGGCCGAGTCGACCGGAGACGGCCGTGCTGACGTCCGTATCCAGCACGCCGACCACCTTCAGCGGTGAGCCCAGCTTCATGCTCACACTCGTGCGGGGATAGACCGTGTGGATGTACCCGGTCATCATCGGAAATTCACATGCTCCCTGACCCATCATCGGATGACCGAAGGCGTAAACCCGATCACCCTCGACGTGGGTAACCGTGCCAATGCCCGAGAGATCGAAGTCGCCGGTGACCATCGCGACGCTCACCGGCGCCCCGGGGACGAGCGGCTTGTCACCGAACCGGGCGACAATCTCCGCCTGTGCCGAACCGCCAGCCGTCGGAGCCAGGCCGACCGGCCCGAGCCGCTCGGCGAGCATCGCGAGCGATCGGGGCGTGAATCCTGAGGCCGCCATCGGGGTGGCGATCGGCTTCATCCCGGCCAGACCGCCGCCGGAGACGGCCGTCGGGCCATTACCAGGCTCGGCGATCGCCGGCAGGGGCTGGTCGCGGTCCCCGAGGGTTTCCGGGTCAAGCCGGACCCCGGCCGTCCGGACGCCGCCCTTCTCGGGACGTTCTGGCTCCGCCGGCCTCGACTCGGCCGCGATCCGACGGTCATTGGCCCGGACGTAGGCGACCATCTGCTCGAACGGAGTGATCCCCGCGATGGGGTCCTTGGCGAACTCCCAGGCGAAGGCAACCGCGCCGACGAGCTTGCCGTCGATATAAACCGGACTGCCGCTCATCCCCTGGATGATCCCGGCGTGCTCCAGGTTGCAGCCGCTGAGGCGAGCCAGGATCATGTCGCGGCCGGGGCTGACGTCCTTCATCACGCCGAGCACCTCGACTCCGAACTGTTCCAGCTCGGTGCCGACCATCACCGTCTTGCCCGTGCCCTTCATGCCCGGCCGGACGTCCTCGACGCGCCAGTAACTCTTCGGGTCGGGTTCCTTCGCCGGTGCGACGGCGCACGGCAGACAGCAAGGCGGTCAGCAGGGCCAACCCGACCCGGCTGATCCGCCCCTGCGAGGCAAGTATCTGGCTCATGGCGATAGGTCTCCTCAGGACGGCCGTCGGAGGGACGGCCCGGCCGGGAGGAAGAAGGGGTGTGCTTGGCGTTCAACGAGGTCGCGGCTTCGCCCACGGTCCGAAGCAGGGCGTGCCGACAACGGCCGCCGGAGTTCTCCGATCCGTTCGCGTTATCCCTCCCGATCGAGCCGGGCAACGCTCGCCGCTGGATCGTCTATCATCATGCTACGATCGCCGTAGTATTAAGGCAATCGATATTTCGCAAAATCTCCATCATTCCTTCCACATTTTCCCGTCCCGAGGACCCGAACAAGAGTCCACGCGATCCGAATCGCCAGAACCCTTGGCCAGGGACCGACTCCTCACCGGCGTCGGTCACTGATCCCGGCTGTCTGGTCGGACCTTGAGTAAGATCGGCGGTTCGAGCCCGCAGCGATCAGGCCAGGTGGCGGAAGGCACAAGCCTGGCGGTCATCGCGAATCATCGGGGGGACCTTGACCGTCGTGACGGGAGGCGTGGTGGCGGATGGCCTCGGTCAGCAGGCTGCGATGCTCCTCGGCGAGGGCGCGGACCTGGCGACGGGCATAGGAGACCGTGGCGAGCCAGTCGAGCAGGGCCAGTACGAGGAGGACGATCGTCAGGGCCAGGATGCCGAGCCAGGACCACCCCCAGAGCCGGGCGTCGGCGGGGCTGCGACGGGCGTCGATGCCGGTGGTGGCGATCATGCCGAGGCCGATGAGGGCCAGCACGGTGGCCACGCCGGCCCTTCGGCGGTCCCGGCTCGCATAGTGGCGGGTGTCGTCTTCGGAGACAGCTTCCTCGAAGCGATGCCGACGGGCCTGCCAGAGCCGGACCCCGAACGCCGTGGCCAGGACGAGGATGACAGCGGCGACGACGAGCGTCTCCGAGGAGCCGGTGTTCGTGACGGCCTTCAAGGGTGGGAGTCCTCGGAGGGGTGCGGGCCGATCGGACCATCGCGGGTCTCAGAACAGGTCCGTGCTCGTCAACTGCTGCTCGACCCAGTCGCCGCGGCGGGCGATCTCCAGGACGGCGGCGCGGATGTCGGCGGCGGCGACGTGGGCGCGGGAGTAGGTGCGGGTCATGACGAACATCGAGGCGTCGTTGACCTCGCGGATTGACAGGCTGCCGTAGGCCAGGCGGGCGTTGAGCTTCAGGGCAAACTCGTAGTTGTCGGGCTCGGCCGGGGCACAGACGGAGAAGACCGTCAGGAGCCGCTCCTTGTGGCGGCCCTCGATCACCTCGATATAGACCTCCTGCAGCCGGTCGCCCGGTACCGGAACGATCACGCGGAAGGCGTCGCGGGCCCCTTGCTGGACCAGGCAGTTCAGCCCTTCGAGCGATTCGCGGACCAGGCTCTCGGTGTCGCGGAGGTGGCCGGCGACGACCTTCAGGTCGTCGGCCAGCTCGTCGGCGGTGGCGTGACGGTCGGCTGGCGACTTGGCCAGGAGCCGCTGGAGGATCGGGACCAGTTCGTCGGGGGTCTCGGGCGCGCAGCAGTCGCGGGTCGGGTACGGGTGCCTGGCGATGCATGTGGATCACCTGCCCGACCCGCTCGGAGGCGAATGGCAGGCGGGCCGTGAGCAAGTAGAAGAACATCACGCCGACGGCGTAGAGGTCGGTCTGCGGGGTGGCGGGCGTGCCGGCAAACAGTTCAGGGGCCATGTACGTCGGCGTGCCGGCCAGCGGTCCGCCGGACGAGACGACCTCGGTCAGCTTGCGAACCAGGCCGAAGTCGGCCAGCTTGGCCTGGCCCTCGGGCGTCAGCAGGACGTTGGCCGGCTTGATGTCACGATGGACCAGGCCCGCCCGGTGGGCCGCGGCGAGACCCTGCGCCGTCTGCCGGACCAGGACCGTCGCCCGCAAGGGGTCGAGCGGCCCCTCGTGGACGACGCTCTCCTTGAGGCTGATGCCGCCGGGCACGTACTCCATCTCGATGTAGTGATAGCCCCGGTCGCTGCCGAGGTTGTGCACGGTCACGATGTTCGGGTGGACCAGGCCCGCCACGGCGCGGGCCTCGCCCCAGAACCGCTCGATCGTCTTCGGCTGGCGACGGACCAGGCCAGGGCTCAGCACCTTGATCGCGCTGGTCCGGCCCAACCCCCGGTGCTCGCCCCGATAGACCCGGCCCATCGAGCCCCGGCCGATGACTTCAAGGACCCGGTACTGGCCCAGCGAGGTGCTGACCAGGTCGTCGACGGCTGGAAAGCCGTCCGGGCTCGACTCGTATTCGGCGGCCTTCGAGTCGGACGGATAGGCCACCGTCTCCTCGATCGCCTCGCCGAGTTCGCGGGACGAGTCCGACTCGAGCAGCGGGCATCGCGGCTGCGCCTGGAACGGGCAGGCCGCTGGCGGCTCGCGGAACGGACCCGCGGGGTCGCCACAGTAAGGGCAGGGGGCATTCTCGGCCGTGGCCTTCACCACCTGAGCTTCCAAGGGAACCAACTCCGGAACGAGTGGACTGGCATCGAATCGAATAGGGCGGGCTCGGGCGGGGTCTGATACTCTCAGTCTAAGTCTTCGCGCCAACCTGGCGAGGTCAAGTCCGCGAGTTTCCGAGCCGGTGGAGACCTTTCCAAGCAATTCGAGAGCCGGTGGATGGGATTTCGGTAGCCGTGAGCATGTTCCACCGAGTCGCGGATCGCGATCTTCCCAAACTACGAGGCCAGGCCGAGATGAGTTCAGCACCAATGCCGTGGCTCCGTGTCGCCCTCGTTCTCACGGCCGCGATGACGCCCGGGTTCACGTTCGGCGACGAGCCGGATCAGACACCATCCTCCGCCTCGAAGTCGGCCGGACGGAGCCGACCGTCACGATCGGCCGGCGTCGTCGCAAAACCCCCTGCCTGCCCCAATCACCGCCCCGTCCGGCCACCGGCTCCCGCCTCGCGGCGTCCGGCGCCCCCGTCGTTCTCGAACGGCTTCGCCCCGCCAGGCTTCGAGGGGATGTCCCGGATGTTCGACGACATGATGGAGAGCTTCGCCCGCGACCCGGCCGGCGGTTTCCAGGACTTCCTCAGCAAGCAGGAGCGGGAAGCCCTGCGCCAGATTCGCTTCTCGGCCGCCGAGGAACGTCAGATCGGTCAACGCTGGCGCCAGCAATATCTCCGCGAGGCCGCCGCCAAGGGTTACCAGACCGTCCAGGACCCGGACCAGCTCCGCTATCTTCAAGCCCTCGTCGAGGTCTTCTCCCGCCGGATGCAACACCGCGACCGCTACCGGGACATCCAGGTCACGCTCATCGACGCCTCGATCGCCGATGGGCAGTCGTTCCCCGGCGGCTACCTTGTCTTCACGACCGCGCTGCTGAAAGAGCCCGACGAGGCGACGGTCGCCGGAGTGGTCGCCCACGAGCTGGCGCACCTGGACCTCGGCCACCTGTACGAGTACGCCCGACGCTCCAAGCTGGCCGACACGGCGTTCCAGCCCTCCGGCTTCGGTGCCGATCCCTCGCAGTTTATGACCCGCGGCATGGCCCTCGGCAGCCTGATGATGAACCCCTTCCGACCCGAACACGAGCTACAGGCCGACTGCGCCGCGACGACCTGGCTCTACCTCGAAGGCTATGACCCCCGGGCCCTGGTCGGCTTCTTCGACCGACTGCACAGCCGGACTCGTGACCAGCCCGATCACCCCCTGTTCAAGTTTACCCGCTCCCACCCCTACTCGCTCGATCGCGGCCGCGAGGTGGCCGACCGGCTCCGCCAGCTCCGCCGCTGGAAAAAGCGCGACGACCTGGACCTTTACCCCGACAACCTCCATCGCCTGGAGAGCCGACCTCGCGAGCAAGGACGGGTCAAGCCTTGACCGAAGTACGGTCAGGCTCGACCCGTCCCAGCGCCTCGGGGCTCAGACGTTGTAGGTGGACGAGGCGGTGGTGCCCCCGCGGCCGGTCCAGTTGGTGTGGAAATACTCGCCGCGGGGGCGGTCCACGCGCTCGTAGGTGTGGGCGCCGAAGTAGTCGCGCTGGGCCTGAAGGAGGTTGGCGGGCAGGCGGCCGGAGCGGTAGCCGTCGAAGTAGGCCAACGCCGACGACATCGCCGGAATGGGGACGCCGTGCGTGGCCGCGGCGGCGCAGACCCGCCGCCAGCCGGGCTGGCTGCGCTGGACCTCGGCCGAGAAGTAGGGGTCGAGCAGGAGGTTGGCCAGGTTCGGGTTGCGGTCGAACGCCTCCTTGATCTTGCCGAGGAAGACGCTCCGGATGATGCAGCCGCCGCGCCACATCAGGGCGACGCCCCCCTTGTTGATCTCCCAGCCCGACTCGCGGGCCATCGCGTCCATCAACGCATAGCCCTGAGCGTAGCTGATGATCTTGCTGGCGAAGAGGGCATTCTCGACGTCATCGACGAGCTGCTGGGCGTTGCCGTCGTACTTTGCCTGCGGTCCCTGGAGCACCTTCGCCGCCTCGACGCGCTCGGCCTTCTGGGCCGAGAGGCAGCGGGCGAAGACGGCCTCGCCGATGAGCGTGAGGGGAACGCCGAGGTCCAGAGCCGAGGTGACGGTCCACTTGCCGGTGCCTTTCTGGCCGGCGGCGTCGAGGATCAGGTCCACCATCGGCCGGCCGCTCTCGGGATCGCGGAAGCCGAAGATGTCGCGGGTGATCTCGATCAAATAACTGTCGAGCCGGCCCGCGTTCCACTTGGCGAAGACGTCGTGCAGGGCGGCAGCGTCGAAGCCGAGCAGGTCCTTGAGCAGGGCGTAGGCTTCGCAGATGAGCTGCATGTCGCCGTACTCGATGCCGTTGTGGACCATCTTGACGTAGTGGCCCGCCCCCTCGGGGCCGACCCAGTCGCAGCAAGGCGAGCCGTCCTCCACCTTGGCCGCGATCGCCTGGAAGATCGGCTTGACCGCCGGCCACGCCTCCGGGTTGCCGCCCGGCATGATCGAGGGGCCCTTGAGGGCGCCTTCCTCGCCGCCAGAGACGCCCGTGCCGATGAACAGGATGCCCTTTTCTTTCAAGGCCCGGGTGCGGCGGGTCGTGTCGGGGAAGTGGGTGTTGCCGCCGTCGATGAGGATGTCGCCCTTCTCCAGGTGCGGCGCGACCTCGTCGATCACGGCATCGACCGGCGCCCCGGCCTTGACCATGATCATCACCTTGCGCGGTCGCTTCAGGGCGGCGACCAGCTCCTTGACGGAGTGGCAGCCGACGATGTTTTTCCCCTTCGCCCGGCCCTTGACGAAGTCGTCCACCTTGGACGTCGTGCGGTTATAGACGGCCACGGTGAAGCCGTGGCTCTCCATGTTCAGGACGAGGTTCTCGCCCATCACGGCCAGGCCGATCAGGCCGATGTCGGCGTTTGGAGAGGTCGATTTTGCCATCGGAGGAGTCCGGGTCGTGTGGGCCCGATGCCGGGAGGAAAGTCTCGGGGAAAGAAGGTGATTGTACCGGAGGAGATCGCCGGAAAGCCAGATATCCGCGACCGCCCTGAGGGTCGATCGTTTCTTCACTCTGGAGAGGTTCCGGGTGGCATGCCCACGTCCTCGTGGGCATGTCGGACGCCCACCGAGCCACGATCATGCCCACGAGGACGTGGGCATGCCACCCAAATTGGTGACTGATCCAGGCGCTTTGGTATCACACGGCGAGGGGGAATCGCTAGCCCGAGGCCCGACCGATCGACAGGGCCAGGGCGGCGACCGCGGGAGGCCCGGCGAGAATACGGTCGAGGTCGGGGCGGGCGACCGGGGCGATCGGCGCAACCGGAGGTTTCTCGGTTCTTTCCGGCGATCGAGCCGGCGACTCGGGTTCGTTTGCGCGGGCGGCGCCGGCTCGTTGGTCGGGGTCGGTGTCGTGGGATCGGGGGCTCGGGACGCCACCGGGGAGAGGCCGCGCGATTCGTCGCGGCGCAGACGGGCCAGCTCGTCGAGCGCCTGGCGGCGCATCCGTTCGGCGTCCTTGAGGTAACGCTCCAGGCGGGCCGACTCCGGGCCGGCGTCGAACGCGGCGCGGGCCTCGGCCGAGGCACGCGAGGGGGCGTCGTAGTCATCCCAGAGCCGGGAGCCGAGCGTCTCCATCTCGGCGACACGCTCGCGGACGAACTCCGCCAGCGCGGCGCGGGCCTCGGCCGGATCGGGCAGGTAGCGGCGGACGGACTCGGCGTCGTTCCAGTTTCGGAAGGACGTGCGGAGGAGCGGTTCTGGGTCGCGCTCGAATCGCAGCGAGAGGACGCAGAGCCAGAAGTCCCAGAGCGGCTCCGGGCTGGCGGGCGTCGGGGTGCCGGCGAGGCCCAGCAGGCGGAGGGCGCGGCGGGATTGGGACTCGTCCCAGTTGCCGGCGACGGTGAGGGTGTGGCCCAGCGATTCCCAGGTGTCGCCCAGGGAGTCGCAGCCGTGGGCGGTGCGCTTCAAAAGGCGGACGGCGGCTTCGGGCTCCGTGTCGAGGCGGTCGGCCAGGGCGGCGACCGCGTCGGCGCGGGATTCGTCCCAGAGGCGGACGGCGTTGCGGGTGGCGCTCGTCGGTCAGGGCGTTGGCGGCGGCGGCGAGGCGGCGGGCGCGGACGTTGCCCAAAGCGGCGCGGCGGATGAGGTCGCGCTCGTAGTCCTCGCGGGGCTGGTGCTTGGAGGCGTAAACCTGGATCTCGGCTTGCAGCTCGATTTCCAGGTCGGGCGGGAGGCACTTGCCGGCGCCGGTGAAGCCGTGCTGGGTGGCGTTGCGGGCGGCGGCGCGTCGGCCCTGGGGGGTGATCGGTCCGAGGCTCAGGACGCCGTTGCGTCGGGAGGCGTCGCGCTGGGAGTCGGTGCGGGTCATGGCGGGGGGTCCCTTCGAGGCGGATCGGAGGTGGAAAGCTCAACGCAGAGCCCGCCTGGGACGCAACCGGAAGAGTCGATCGGCGGGGTGGGGCAACCGGCGTCGGCTGCGGGGACCTTGCGGCGTCGTCGGGGCGTGCTCGGCGATCGGTGTCATCTCCAACACTATCGAAAAAACGGCCCGGGATTATCGCACGATCTGGAAAAAACCTCGCGGCGGGGTGGCACTGGAGTTTGAGAAGTGCTAATGTCTGGGTGCCACTGGCTCTGCCAGTGCTCCGATCTGACCCGGCACTGGCAGAGCCAGTGGCACCCGACGACAGTGCCACCCCGCCGCCTAATCCCTTGCTGGAATGCCGGACAAATGCCAAAGGCCAAACCACCAAAACCGACGCCTGACTGCCGGAAGATGTTCAAGCTCGCTGAGCACTATTCCGAGGCATCACGTCTGTTAGCCGAACAGGCAAAGGGCGATCAGTGGGGATGCTCTGCGCCCCAATTGCTCGTTGATTCCTTCGCGGTTGAACTCTACCTGAAATGTCTTTTCGTCCAGGATAGGAACATGGCTCCGCCTGAACAGCACGATTTGGAAATGCTATTCGAAGAGTTGAAGCCCGAAACTCAACAGATCATCCGAGAGACATTTGATCGAAATGTGCGAACCCATCCCGTGCTTTCAAACCTTGGCGTGATTAACCCGGAAGCCGTCAAAGTCACAGAGTTTCGGCGTTCTCTTGCAGCGGCGAAAGATACATTTGATAAGAGGCGTTACCTCTACGAAACGATGCCGCAGGGCGAATGGTTTTATGCCGACCTTCTCAGAGAAGCGATCCGCACCGTGACCAAGATGGACCTCCGGATTTGCGGGGAGGAGTAAGTCCTTAGAGGCCCTAACTTTATGAAGCCGGATGGCTGAAAACTCGGCGTCCGGACTCATTTTGTCAGATGCCTCTTATGCTGGACGGGTGGCATGCCCACGTATTCGTGGGCATGTCCGTTTTCCGATCGCCTCACCCACATGCCCACGAAGACGTGGGCATGCCACCCAGCCAAACGGGCATGAATCGTACCAGCAGACCACAGCCACCCGCCGAGGAGCCTGGGGATGGTGGGTTGCGCGTCCCGGTGCGACGCTGACCCACCCTACCCGGCTCGCTTTGCCCCGGCCACACGTCGCAGTAATGATTAAGGATTGCTCTCTCGTCGTTTCTCAATCGAGATCGAGACCCGGATTTTGTACTTTCCGCTCCACCAGACGCCGAGCATCGCCAGCGTCAACTGCGGCAAAAGGAGGATGGCGACCGGCATGACCGGGACGAGAGGGTTCCAAACGGGAAAGACCGCCAGGAGGACGGCATCGACACCTCTGTGGATCGGTCGGGGGAAGACGACTGCCGCGGCGACGAACAGAACCAGCGCCACTCCCCCGAACACCTCGAACCCAACCAGCCTGGGGCGATCCACTCCTCGTCCCGATCGTGACCCGACGAGCGGAAGCAGCCCGAAAGCCAAGATGGTCCCCAACGGCAAGGCCCCGAAGACGAGTAACTCACGCACAAGCGGTCTGATCAACCACGGCTTGCTCACGATCAACCACCTAGTTAGTGCTCCCTGTATACCCTTTTTTTTTCGTCGCATGACGACCCATTGCTGCTCGAACTCGCTCGGGGTCAGATAACCCAGCGAGGAGTGAATGCGCTTTCGGTTGTAAACATCATCAAGAAACCGGCCGAGCTGCCGCAAGGCGTCGGCGAAGTCCTCGTACTCCGTCAGATCCACCTCCTCTTCTTTGATGGTCCGCATCAGCCGCTCGGCGTAGCCATTCTCTCTCGGCTCGCCCACGGCCGCCATGCTGATCGACGCCCCGACGGCCGTCAACGCCTCGATGTAGGCCGTCGCCGCATATTGCACCCCCTGGTCGGAGTGGTGGATCTCCGGCCGGCCCTGCTCCAACGCCCGCTCCAGGGCCGCCAGGGTCAACTCCTGCTCCAGGCTCCGCCCCAGGTTCCAGCCCCGGATCGAGCGGCTGAAGACATCCATCAGCACAGCGAGATAGATGAACTCCTTCTTGAGTCGAATGTACGTGATGTCCGAGACCCAGACCTGATCGGGGCGGTCCACCTCCAGGGCCTCGACCAGGTTCGGGAAGCGGGGGAACGCGTGGACGCTGTCGGTCGTCCGGGGCGGATGCCTCGGCGGCGGCTCCCCGTTCAGGCCCATTTCGGCCATCAGGCGGCGGACCCGCTTGGCGTTGGCCGGGCATCCCTCCCGCCGCAGCATGGCCGTCAGGCGGCGGTAGCCGTAAGTCGGCCACTCCCCCGCCAGGCGGACCAGGGCCTCGCGCAGCGGCCGGTCCTCGTCCGGCCGGGGTCGGTGGTAGAGGCTGCTGCGGTGGACGTCCAGGGCCTCGCAGAGGAGCCGGTCGGCGTAGTCGCCCCGAAGCTGCTCGATCACCGCCCGCCTCCGATCGAGTCCGAGGCCAGCAGCGTCGAGGCTTTTTTTAGGACTTCGATCTGGAGGGTGGCCCGGCCGAGCATCCGCTCCAGCTCGGCGATGCGGGCCTGGTCGCCCTCACGCTGCTCGTCGCCCTGGAAGAGGGTGTGGGCCCGCTGGAGGAAGTGGGCCTTCCAGATCGCGAGGAGGTTGGGGCTGAGGGCGTGCCTGCGGCACGCCTCGGCCGGGGACTGGCGGCCGGTCAAGACGTCGAGGACGACCTGGGCCTTGAACTCGGGGGTGAACCGGCGTCGCTTCCGCATCGTGATGTGCCTCCGGTCGGAGCCAGGCTTTCATTATGCACCTGGTCCGATCTCTGGGGGCAACATGGCGATCCCAAACACTACGGCCAAAATCACCACCGAGGCCATCAGACCGGAGAGAGAGAAGCGGAAATCCTTCATAGCCTCAGAGGGGGAAAAACTTGTAGGGAGGGCACCGCCCACCATCCGTGGACATATCGTGAAAGGTGGGCGGTGCCCTCCCTACGGGACTCGCGAATCAAGGCAGCAGGTCGGCGACGGCGATCCGCGCCTCGGGCTTCGCCAGGGGCGAGGCGTGGTCGCCGGACTTGAGGATCGTGACGTCGGCGTAGCGGAAACGGCCCTTGCGGTCGGGGTCGGGGCGGGGGTTGCGGTGGATTTCGAGATGGCGATCGACGAGGTTGACGATCCAGTAGTCGGCGATGCCGGCTTGGGCGTAGAGGTGGGCCTTGATCTTCCGATCCTTGCGGAGCGTGGTGTCGCTGACCTCGACGATCAGGAGGGCCGTCCGCGGGTGGGTCCGGGCATAATCGCGGGCCGAGCCGACGACGACGGCGACGTCCGGCTCCGGGAGCGACCGGCGGCCGAGGTCGAGCGGGTGCTGGTCGCGGACCACATAGCCGACCCCGAACGCGAGTCGCAGGGCCTCGACAGTGAGCCCGCCGGCCGTCGCGTGGGGCGGGTCAACCGTCATCTCGTGGATCTGGCCGTCGAGCAACTCGACGTGGCGATCCTCGAAGATCCCGGCGCGGTCGAGCCAGTAGAACTGCTCGACCGTCCAGCGGTAGCGGCCCGAACGCCGCAGACGCGGGGCCTGCGGCGCGGGGCCGGCTTGCGGGACTCGGGAATCGCCGAGGGTCGCCATCAACTCACCCCGACTTCCGGTAGGTCTGCGGCACGTACTCGGGCAGCTTCCGGGGCGCCAGAGCCTTCGTGATTCTCGCAAAACGAGCCAGGCCATCCACGAGGGGGACGCTCACCCAGTCGTCGCCGATCAAAGGGCGGGCGTAGGCGAGGTAGGCGTCGGTCACGTCGATGCCGGTTGGGGGCGATCCAGTCCTTGGGGAAGGTGCGGTCCTTCGCGGCGACCTGTTCGAGGGGGACCTTGTCGAAGCGGACGGAGTAGGAGGACTGGGAGCGGTCGCGGAGGATCGTGGCCATGAAGCCGTTGCCCTCGGTGCGGGCGAGGGAGACGGCGTGGAGGCCGACGTTGTAGGCCTCGTCGAGATCGACGGGGCTGGCGTAGGCGATGGCGTTGCGCCAGTCGGTGCCGGGGACCTGGCCGCGGGCCTTGCCGGGGACGGGGAGCTTGAGGGAGTTGAGGTGGTTGACCACGATCTGGGCGACGGTCATCTGGCTGGCGGAGAACATCGTGTGGCCGAAGCTGTCCTTGACGGCGCCGACGTCGCCCACGTCGAAGCCTTCGCTGACGACGACGACGCAGCGGCGGTCGGTTTCGAGTTGCTTGATGACGTTCTCGCCGAGTTGTTCGAGGTTCAGGCCGGCCTCGGCCATGTAGATCTGGAGGGGCATCTCGCGGCGAGGGTCGGCGAGGCGGGCGGCGGCGGGGATGAAGCCGATCTTGCGGCCCATCGCCTGGATGACGAGGACGGGGTCGGGCGGGCAACTGCCGGCGTTCTCCTCGTTGGCCTGGCGGACGTACTGGGCCATGTAGCGGGCGACGGAGCCGTAGCCGGGGGAGTGGTCGAGGAGGGTGAACTCGGGGTCGCCGAGGTCGTTGTCGATCGTCTTGGGGACGCCGACGGCGACGAGGTCGAGGCCCCTGGTCGCGGGCGAGGAGGCTGACCTTGTGGGCGGTGTCCTGGGAGTCGTTGCCGCCGATGTAGAAGAAGAAGCCGACATCATGGGCCTTCAGCACCGAGACGACGCGCTGGAAGTCCTCGTCCTGGCCGGGCTTGAGCTTGTAGCGGCAGGTGCCGATGGAGCCGGCGGCGGGGGTGGTGCGGAGCAGGGCGATCTCGTCGTCGGGGGTGGCGGAGAGGTCGATCAGCTCCTCCTTGAGCACGCCCTCGATGCCGAAATTGCCGGCGTAGAGGGTGCCGAAGGTGGCCGGGTCGCGGCGGCAGCCGTCGATGATTCCGCGCAGGGAGTTGTTGATGACGCAGGTGGGTCCGCCCGACTGGGCGACGACGACGTTGCGGGCTGGCATATCGGGATACCTTGATCGTTCTCGGGCGGTTGGAGGAGGTGACGGTTACGGACGGTCCGCCGGGGGATCGGTCCTGGCTTTCGCGTCGCGGTCGGCCTGCTCCTGGGCTTCCTTGAGGCGTTCGCGGGCGAGCCAGAGCTGGGCTTCGAGGCGGTAGGACTGGACGTCGTAGAAGTCGATCGGGGCGAGGACCTGGCGCTGGTAGAGGGGCGCATCTGGTCCTCCCAGATCTCCATGCGGCGGACGTGGGCCTCGAAGGCGGCGAGGCGATCGCGGCTGGGTCGGGCGTGGGAGACGGCGAGATAGACCTCGGGGTCGGCGACGCGGGGGTCGTCGTCGGCCATGCTCAGGTAGATCTGGTCGCCGAGCATGCGGTAGGACCAGCGGTAGTAATCCTCGCTCTGGTTGATGATGTTGGCCCCCTTGCGGGCGGCGTCGCGGACGACGCCGAGCGCCCGCTGGGTGAGCCGGAGGCGCTCGCGGGCCAGCTCGATGTGGGAATCCGGCTGGGAGGCTTCGGAGTCGTCTTGCGGCTCGGCGCTGGGCGTCGGCGGTGCGAGGTTGGGTCGGGCCGGCGAAGAAGGCCAGCAAGCGCCACGGCGGCGGAGGCGAGGGCGAGCCGTCGCCAGAGGCATCGGGAACGCTCCAGGTATCTGATCTGTCGGGTCAGCGCGGCGGCGGGCGAAGGCTCATTCATGGCGGCCTCCAGGACGGGGGCGGAAAACGGCGCGGGGCTCACTCACCCTTCGACTACTCCTTCTCCATGGCCCGCGCGAGCCAGGCCTCGGCGACGATGCGGCGGGCCTGGAACTCCATGAAGTCAAGCGCCGAGAGCCGGCCGTCGCGGACCAGGGGGCGGAACCGATTCTCCCAGAGTCGCATCCGCGCGAGGTGCTCCCGCAGGGCCTTGATCCTCTCCGGGCCCAGCGGGCCCTTCGCGAGGGCCAGGGCGATTTCCGGCTCCAGGGTCCTCGGCCCCTCCTTCGGCGAGCTGGCGATGAAATCGGTGCCCAGGAGGCGCAGGGACCAGGTGGAGACCTTGAAGGAGGGGTCGGAGACCGGGGCGCCCATGTCCACCGTCTCGTCGATAATCGCGATGGCCCGATGTCCCATCCGGTGCAGCTCGGTGTAAAGTTCGGACGGGTTGCCCGGCGGCTTCTCCGACTTCTCGGCCTGTCTCGCCTCCACGCTCCGGGGCCGCAGACCGCTCAGGGCCCCCAGAGCGACCAGGCCGATCAACGCCGACAGCGCCGCCCACCGCCATCGGCGATTCTCACGCTCCAGGCGATCCATCCGACGGGCCATCGCATCCAGGGTCGGGTTGTCCATCGAGAACCTCCGATCGGGTCAAAGGTGGGAGGGAAACCGCAATCGAAGCCGCAGGGCATCGCAGTGGGTCAGGCCCAGGGTGGCACGGACGGCAGCAGCGCCTCGAACCGCTCGATCTGCTCGGCCATGTAGGCCCCCTGGTAGGTGCCGGCGAAGAAGCGGGGCAGGGCTTCCTCGAAGAAGCGCTGCCAGGACTCGTCCTCAAGGCCGGGGTTGATCGGGTAGAAGAGGACGCCGTTGGACTCGGCGGCCTGGCGGTCGCCGGGGGCGTCGCCGACCATCAGGACCTTGTCGCGGTCGTAGCGGTCGGAGGCGGCGGCCAGGGCGAGGTGTTCGCGCTTGCTTCCGAGTTCCTGGCCGGCGATCAGGGCGACGTGACGGGCCAGGTCATGTTCTTCCCACTCCCGCGTCAGCGCCTCGCCGGGCGTGGCGGAGACGACCATCACGTCGGCCTTGCCGGCCAGCGATTCGAGCGACTCACGGACGAGGGGGAAGGGGGGGACGTTCTTGACGATCTCGGCGACGGTCCGGTTGACCGCCTCGCTCCACTCCAGGGCCAGCGCCAGGTCGGGGTCTTTCGTCTTCGCGACCTCGGCCTTGAGGGTCGGGTTGGCCAGCTTCGTTTCGCGTTCGATCCAGGAGCGGACGCCGGTCAAAGGTGGGACGTGGAAGGCGCGTCGGCCGACCTCGGGACGTTCGGAGAGGAGGTCGAAGGAGCGGGTCAACGCCGGGAATCGGTTGATCCCGCGCCACTTGGAATAGAGATTGACGAACTCGGCCGCCTCGCGGGCGTACTTGGAGACGGCAGCGAGTCCGAAGTACTTGATGATGTTGGGGATGAAGCATTCCTTGTGCTTCACCTCCATGGTGTCGAAGGCACAGCCGTCGCTGTCGATGCCGATGAAGAAGTCCTGGGTCTTGCGGAAGTCGCGGAGCGGGGCCTGGAGATCGTGCGCGGTCGTCATCGGGCGTGCCTCGGGTCGTTGCGGTAGCGGGACGGGACCGTCGGGGGCATCCCGGGTCGCCGCGGCCCATTGTGGCGTGAGGATGCCGGTTTTCCAAGGGCCTGCCGACTCGCCGCTGGTCGTCCCCCGACCGGCTCGGGGAGTGGGTCTGGCGCTGGCGAATTGAGTCGAAGGGGCACCTCTGTTATCGTGAAGAGAGGCCTGATCCGACGTCGTGGTGTGGCCCACCGACCGGGGCCCCACCCTCCGCTCTCCGGAATTCTGCGCGATGGCGACCACCGACACGTCGAAGCCGCTGGAGCATGTGCCCTCCGACTTCCTGACGGTCCTCCGTAAGTCGGCCGTGCTCACCGATCGCCAGTTCGAGGACATGCGCGCCCGGGTCCTCGCCGGGGATTATCCGTTCGACTCCGTGGACCTGGCCCACCGTCTCGTCAAGGAGAAGATTCTCACCGGCTACCAGGCCAACCGCCTGTTGAAGAACAAGCCTCACGGCATGGCGGTCGGCAAGTACATCATCCTCGACCGGCTCGGCTCCGGCTCGATGGGGCGGGTGTACAAGGCCAATCACCTGCTGATGGGTCGGACCGTGGCGTTGAAGGTGATCGCGCCGGAGGTCGCCAGCAATGCCAGGGTGGTCTCACGGTTCCAGCGCGAGATGAAGCTGGTCGGCCGGCTCGACCATCCGAACGTCGTGCGGGCCTACGATGCCGACCAGATCGGCAACGCCCTGTATATCGTGATGGAGTACGTGGCCGGCGAGAGCCTGGGGATGCTCTTTCGCAAGCGGGGGCCGCTACCGGCGATCGACGTGGTTCGCTACGCCGCCCAGGCCGCGCTCGGCCTGGGGCACGCCCACGAGCAGGGTGTCGTGCACCGCGACGTCAAGCCGTCGAATCTCCTGCTCGGCGAGGATGGCCGGGTCCGGGTGCTTGACCTGGGCCTGGGCATCCTGATGCTCGCCGATGTTCAGTCGTCGTTCGCCACCGCCGACGGCATCGCCGTCGGCACGGTCGATTACATGTCGCCCGAGCAGGCCTGCGGCAAGGACGTGGACGGCCGTAGCGACCTCTACAGCCTCGGCTGTATGATGTATCATGTGATTAGCGGTCTGCATGTGTTTCCGGGCGAGTCGCCGATCGAGCGGCTGGGCAGGCGGATCAACGGCGTGCCGACCCCGCTGGCGGACCTGGTGCCCGACCTGCCTCGCGGCCTGCCGGCGGTCATGGACCGCCTGCTCGCAAACCGGCCTCGTGACCGCTACCAGACGGGCGAGGAGGCGGCCGATGCGCTCGAAACGGTGATGAACCCCCGTCGAGCCGCCAAGGCCCGGCGACCTGCGGAGGCGCCAGAGTCGTCGCCGGTGATCATTGAGAAGGTCGTGGAGGTCGAGATCGAGGTCGGGCCGGAGTATCCCGGTTGGTTCGCCCCCTTGGCGGGCGTGGCCGAGCAGTCGCCGATCGCCGCGATGTTCGCCTTGTTGACGGGAGCAATCGCCTGCTTCGGGGCTGGCTTCCTCACCGCTTGGCTTCTCGGGCACTGACCGATTCAAGGCTTGGCGGGCTTCCCTGGCGTTGCCGCGTCCTTCGGCGTTGGGGGCGGCGGCTCGGGGGCCGGTCGGCGGATGGTCACGCGGACTTGCTCGGGTTGATCGGGGCCGAGCCGGACCGAGTCCGGGAGCGCTTCCAAGGTCGCTGTCTTTGTGAACTGCGATTGCTGCGCCTCCGCCGGACCCAAGACGACCGGGTTCGTGATCACCTGCTGGATGGCGCGGATTTCCGACTCCGGGCCGACCAGCAGGACCGAGTCGGGCTCGACGAGGATCTGCGTCCCCTCAGGAGGCTCTGGGCGGATTTGCAGACGGACCGGCACACGCTTCGAGACACGCCGGTGCAGGTCCACGATGATGCTCGTCGGCGTCAGGCGGGCGACCTCCAGGCCGACGGGCAGCTCGACGTTCTCATCGCTGAGGTGGATCTCCTGCCCTTCTCCGGGACCGAGGTTGCGGAGATTGACCGAGGCGCCAACCTGTTCTGGACGGCGCTTCAGGTCTTCAATCAAGGGCCGCTGGCCGCGGACCTGCACGTCCAGGGTCTCATTCGAACTCCAGGTCAGCTCCAGCCCCTCGGGGAGGTTGCGGAAGTCGATCCGGATGTTCACGTTGGTCACGGCCGCCTGTTGCCCGTAGAAGATGGTCCAGTAGGTGGTGACCGCCAGGGTTGTGAGGAAGAAACCGCCGACCTGGCGGAAGAACTCGCGGCGGATGGCCCGTGTCCGACTGCCCTGGATGTCCCAACCCAGGAGGCGCTGGAGCGTCTGCTCCAGCTCGATGGGAAACGCGATCGGCGTGACCTCGCCCCGGTGGACGACCGAGACCTCGCCGCGCTCCTCGGAGACGACCACCACGACCGCGTCGCTGACCTCACTCAAGCCGATCGCGGCGCGGTGGCGGGTGCCATACTGAGGCGGCAGGTCGGTCCGCCGGGAGAGTGGCAGGATCGCCCCGACGCGCTCGATCTTGTTGCCGCGGATCACCGTCGGCGCCGTCGTGGACGGGGCTCTCCTTGCAGAAGATGCTCTCCAGCATTGGAATGCTGACCTGGCCGCCGACGAGGACGCCGTCCCGGAAGATCGGGCTAAGTCGCTCGCGATTCTGGAAGACGAGCAAGGCGCCGGTGCGATCCTCGGCCATCCGGAAGGTGGCCTCGACGGTGGCACTGAGTTGCTGGGCGTCGGTCTTGGGAGTCGGTCGGCCGAGGAAGAGTCGGGCGGGGTTGGTCTGGATCAAGACGTCGCGGATCTCGTCGCGGAAGGCCACAACGATGACCAGCACGGCCACGGTCCCGAGCGCCTCGAGGAACCGGCTGGTCAGGATCAGGTTGAACTGGTAGGCCAGTTCGCGGAGCATCCAGAGGATCACCAGCACGGCCGAGACGTGCAGCGTCGTGGTGCCCCGGAACAGCACGAGCAGCCGTTGAATGAGAAAGCTGATCAGGAGGATGTCGATGGCATCCAGCCACTTCAGGCTCGGCAGCGACTCGAGCAGACTCACAAGAGAACCTCCGGGCGCGGGACGCACGCCGCTGTCTTGCCAGCTCCGCGACCCCGGCAACGCGGTCGCCAGGACGGATCGGAGCCGCCCGGAAACGGGTCGGCCCCTTCCATCCTACGCCAAGAGGCCCGGCCCGTCGTCCCTCCGCCCGGACCTCGGGGTCGCATCGCAGCCGGTCAGCACTGGACCCCGGTGAGCAGCTCGCACTTCTCCGGCGAGGTCGCCATCAGCTCGTTGAGCGTGGCGACGATCTTGTCGTTCTCGGGGGCGGTGCGGACGGCGAAGCGGAGGTGGCCCTGCGTCTCGACGATCTGATCCTCGCCCGTGAGGATCGCGCCGGGCTCCAGGCCGCGGAAATTCGAGCACTCGCGGGCGAGGATGCCGCGGCGGGCCAGGGCTTCCTGCAAGGCGATCGAGGTCCAGGGCGTGTCGGTGAGGCTGACCAGCACCCAGTTCGGCCGCGGCGGGGCGTCCGACGGCCGGATTCGGTCGGGCCAGACGGGACGCAGGCCCGGGATCTCCCAGAGCCGGTCGGTCAGCCAGGCCGACTGGGAGCCGACCAGATCGAGCGTTTGCTCAAGGTACTCGTCGTCGTTGAGCACCGCCAGCAACGCGGCCTCGGCCGACGAATCGACACTCCAGGGGTTCTGGAACTGGCGGAGCCGGCGTACCAGATCCTCCGAGGCGACCGCGTAGCCGACCCGCAAGCCGGGCATGGCGAAGATCTTCGTGACCGACCGCAGGGCCACGAGGTTCACCCGCTCGGTGGCCGCCGGCACGACCGTGCGATCGGCCTCGTCGGGGAAGAACGACAGGTAGGCCTCATCGACGACGACGAGCAGGTCACGGCTGTCATCCACCAGTCGCAGGAGCCGGTCCCGCTGCCAGGCGTGGCCCAGGGGGCTGACCGGGTTGCCTGTCCAGTAAATTCCCCTTGCGGAACGGGGCAGGAACTCAAGCGACCAGTCCAGGGCGTGTCGACCCCAGGCCTCCGTCCGCATCTGATTCAAGGAGGCCGCGCGCCGATACTCGGCATAGATCGGCTCGACGAGGTGGGAGAGCGGCAACTTCGGGTCGCCCATGTCCTCGGCGTGCAGGTGCAAGGCCTCGCGGAGCGACTGGGCCAGCAGGCTGATGATCTCCGACGTGCCGGCGCCGATGAAGACATTGGCCGGCGAGACGCCATGCTTCTCGGCCAGTCGCTCGGCCAGTCGCGGGTTGCCGGGCTCGGGATACTGCCCGGCGCGGTCGATGGCCCGCTTCGCCGCTTCGATGGAGGCCCGGGGGGTGCCGAGCGGGTTGAGGCTGACCGAGACATCCATGAGCGGCCGGTCACCCAGCCTCAGACGTCTTCGGATGGCATACTGGTTCCCCCCATGCTGAATCGGGCTGATCATCACGGGCCAAATTCCCTTGAATCCCGCCGGCTTTCGCAGCGACCCGCGGGCCGTCGCTTGGGCGGGATGGGTGAATCAAAAGTGGAAATGTGAAGGTCGATCCGCGAGAGACCGGCTCCGGGAGCGAATCCCAGATATGTAGCAAACCCGATGCTCTCGTTCAACCGCTCGCCGCGCCAACTTGCTTCCGATCGGGCTCGGGGCTCGGCTGCGCGGAGGGGGATGGGGTCCGGCCGAGGATCTGCGCGAAGGGCCGGTAGAAGCTCTGGATAATGGAACGTGTAGCCTAGCGACCGCGCCTTTGCCGGCAGGACGCGCTGGCCGTGAGTGACAATGTCGGCCACCTCACCGAGAATCTGCTTCAGGAGCGGGTCCGGCGGGCCGAAGGGGAGATAAATCCGCCAGAACGCCCAGGGCTTCCAGAAGACCTTCGCCAGGGCTCGCATGAACTCGGCATTACGCACCGGGTTCGGGGCCGTGCCGTTGATCGGTCCACGAGCGTCGGGGTGGTCCAGTGCCAGCAGGAAGATCCCGACGATGTCGTCGAGCTGAATCCAGCTCATCCACTGCTGGCCTTTTGCGGGACGGACCGGGTGGCCGCCGTTGCCGACTGGCGCGGCGCCGCCCGGGAGCCACTTGACGATCGGGGTCATCACCCCGAGCGCCCCCTCGCCCTTGGCCAGCACGACCCCAGTGCGGACGGTCGCCAGTCGCAGACCGAGCGACTCGGCCGGCCGGGCGGCGTCTTCCCACTCGCGGCAGATCCGCGCGAGAAAGTCGTCCCCGGCCGGAGCCTCCTCCGTGAGTTCTTCGTCCGCATGCGGGCCGTAGAAGCCGATCGCCGAGGCCTGGACCAGGACCTTCGGCCGGCTTGACGCCCGCGCGATCGAGGAGACGACGTTGTCGGTGGCGAAGACCCGGCTATCGCGGATCTTTCGCTTGACCTCGGCGTCCCAGCGCTCGGCGAAGAGGTTATGGCCGACCAGATTGATCACCGCGTCGCAGCCGTCGAGCGCGGCATCCCAGGGACCCGGGGCGGTCGGATCACCCTGAACAACCTCGACCCCCTTGAGTGAGGGCTTCAGTCGTGCCTGGTCGGCCCTGCGAGTGAGGATCACCGGCTGATCGCCGCGGTCGAGCAGACGACGGACCAGGCTACGGCCGATCAGCCCGGTCCCGCCAGTGAGAAAGACGCGCATTACGGAGGCTCTCCCGTGGTCGAGTCCCGACCTCGGTCGTGCGACCTTCGATAGATCGACGCCCCGAGAACGAAACATCTTGTAACACGGGAGCCCCCAACGTCAAGCGGTCGTCGGCCCGCGACGCGCTCGATCTGGCCCGGTCGTGCGGCTCAGGCCGCCTTCTTGCCCTGAATCAGCTCGCGGATCCGCTCCAGCGTATCCAGATGATCGGCCCCCGCCTCGTGGGCTTCGAGCACCACGCCAAACCGCTCTTCGAGGAAGGTCACCAGCTTCAAGGTGCTGATCGAGTCGAGGATGCCGCCCGTGATCAACGGGGTCTCATCGGTCAGCTCCGATGGGTCCTCGCCGGGCAGGAACTCGTCGAGGATGTAGCTCTTGACGGTCTGCTTGACGTCGTCCATCGGCTGTGGATCTCCTGATTCGTGGTCGGTTGAGGGGGATTGTTGACGTTTCTCGGTCGGGCTCATGCGCATTCGGCTCCGAAACCGGCGGCGGCCAGCAACTCGTCGAGCCTCGGGTCGCTGGCAATCACCGGTCGGCCGCCGCGGCGGACGGGCAGCGGGTTCTCGAACGCCTCGTGGAGGACGCGTCCCTGCATGTTCTCGGGCACGTCGAAGCCGAGCATGGCCAGCGCGGTCGGTGCCAGGTCGTGGAGCCGGGCCTGGAGGTGGTCGCCCGGTCGGATGTCGGGGGCGTCGATGGCGACGATGCCGTCCATCCAGTGCGTCGCCGGCAGGTTCGGGTCGGGCCGGAGCAAGGCGTTGTCGAACGGGCTCCACTTGGCCTGGGCCTGGAAGCCGTCGGACGAGGGGGCCAGCACGTCGGGCAGGCCGGCGGCGGCCGGGTCGAGGCCGTAGCGCTCGGCGACGTCGAAGGCGTCGGCAAAGAGCGGGTCACCGGTCTCGGGATCGCGGGCGTCGAGGCAGAGGTCGATCACCTCACGCTTGATTCGCTCGGCCTGGGCGGCGTGGGTGACGGCCTCCGGCTGCAGGAATACGCAGGCGCTGAGCTGGCCGAACGGGGCGAAGGCCAGAGTTCGCTTCCAGTCGCAGCCGACCTCGCCGTCGATCGAACGCGGCAGGCGACGGCCCGCACCGCCGGGTCGGTTGCGGGTCTGCCAGCGGTGGAGGCGGTCGCGGAGACGGTTGAACCGGTAGCGGAACCGGGTGCCGTAGGCCAGCCGGCGCTGGAAGCCCGGCTTGCTGGAGCAGGCCGTTGACGTTGACCAGAGCCCGGCAAGGGCCGAAGCCGTGATCCGAGACGGCGACGATGGCGGCGTCTCGCTTCGAAGCCAGCTCCATCAAGCGGCCGGCGGCCTCGTCGAGGGCGGTCAGGCAGCTCGCGACCTCCTCGTTCCAGCCGCGTCGGCGCTCGCCGGTCTCGTCGAGTCGAGGTACGGCCAGAGGCGGTGCTGAAGGCTGTCGAGGTTGTGGAAGTGGACCATCATTGCCGACCCAGTCGGTCCGGGCGTCGGCCCGCTCGGCGGCCTCGGCCTGGGCGGGGAAGATGGCCCGGTTGCGAGCGGCGAGCGCCTGGAGGTCGTCCAGCCGCTTCGGGCCGTGACTTCCAGACGATCTTGTGCGTGTAGTCGGGCAGCTCGGCCATGATCTCGCGGCCGAAGTCGGGGCACTGGGCGAAGGCCCATTCCAGGCCGGGCGCATCGGAACCGGCGACGACGATCCCCGGCACGGCGGGCGGCGGATAGGTCATCGGCAGGTTCAGGCTGACGACCTCGCGCCCCTGCGGCGCCGAGGATCTGCCAGAGACTCGGCGCCCGGACCCGGCCGGCGTGGTTGGGCCGGATCGTGCGGTCGTTGGCATCGACGTGGTAGAACTCGTGGATGCCGTGGACCTCGGGCGTGCAGCCGGTGGAGAAGTCCGTCCAGGCCACGGGCGTGACCATCGGCGTGCTCGACCGGAGCGTGCCGTGGGCGGATCGTCGCCAGAGCGCGGCAAGGTGGGGCAGGAGGCCGCGGTCAAACAGCGGGCCGAAGGCGGTCATCGTGCCGCCGTCGAGACCGAGGAACAGCACGCGGGATGCGGGAGCCGGCATGTGCGGACGCCCTGGACGGCTGCCCCCGAAAACGTGGCCCGACGCCCTCCGTGACGTCCGGGCGGGCCGGGCCGCGCCATCGCACGCCGGACCCCGGGGGCCGGGCGAAACCTACCGACTCGCCCCTTGCCGGTCAATCCCGACTTTTTCCCTCAAGGCCGCCAGCGCGTCCGTCCGATGAGGTCGTCTGGTACCAGGATCCGGCGCCGTCTTCGGGGCACGCGCGCGAGCGTGTCGCGGCTCGTCAGGGAGGCGGGCCTTCCCACCATTGGAGGGAACCGGCCGATGCTCGCAGGACGCCCCCGGCCCGCTATCCCCTCGTGATCCTCGCTGCTTCTGTGCCCCCTGGCCGGCTGCGGCTTGCTGGACGAGCATCAGAACCGAAAGATCCCCCATTACGGCGTTTACGACCCGTCGCAACCTCGCGAGCTGCAGATGGTCTCGACGCCTCCCTACGTCATCGAGCCGCCCGACGAGCTGGAGGTCTCCGTCCGCCCCGCGACCCTCGACATCCCCCTGGTCAACGTCGTCGTCCGCCAGGACGGCGTGATCGACCTCGGCTTCGCGGGCGAGGTCTACGTCGCCGGGTCTGACGATCCCCGAGGTCGAGCTGAAGATCGCCCAGCACCTCGCCCGCTCGCCGCCCAGCGCCAGCATCCGCGAGCCGATCCAGGTGTCGGTCCGCCTCGTCAACGGCAGCCAGAGCAAGCAATACTACGTGATCGGCACGGTCAGCCAGCAAGGCGCCTTCCCCCTGACCGGCAGCGAGACCGTCCTCGACGCCATCCTCCGCGCCGGGCTTCGCACCAACAGCCTGCCCGAGAAAGCCTACCTGGCCCGCCCCCACCCCGCCGGCGGTCCGGACCAGGTGCTCCGGATCGACTGGGAGCGCATCAAGATGGGCGACACCTTCACCAATTATCAGCTCATGCCGGGCGACCGCATCGTCGTGCCCGGCGGCAAGCCACCCGGTTTGCTCAGCACCCTCTTCGGGGGTTGAGCGAAACACGCCATGTGGTCTCTCTGCCTCTCGTGGGTCGGGCTCCGCCCGCCATCTTCGAGACGGGACATCGAACGGAGCCCAATCTGCGGAACTCTTATCCCCCTAGCGGCTTAGGTCGACCAAGTGTCTCCTCCGACCATCAGGATCAGACGCTGCTGCGGAAGTACATCACATCGCCGTCCTTGACGACGTAGTCCTTGCCTTCCAGCCGCTGGAGGTTCCGGGCCTTGGCCTCGCGCATGTTGCCGGCGGTCTGGAGGTCGTCGAAGGCGGTGACCTCGGCACGGATGAAGCCACGGGCCAGGTCGGTGTGGATCTTGCCGGCGGCATCGACGGCCGTGCCGCCGCGCTCCAGGTTCCAGCCGCGGACCTCGGGCTCGCCCGCGGTGAAAAACGTCAGGATGCCGACGGCGTCGTAAGCGGCCCGGATGATCCGGTCGCGGCCGAACTCGGTCACGCCCAGCTCGCCCATGAACGCCTCGCGGTCCTCGTCGCTCATCTCCGAAAGCTCCAGCTCCAGCTTGGCGTCGATCGCCAGCGCGTCGGGGGCGAGCGCCTTCAGGGCGTCGGGGACCTCGGTCCCTTGGGGGGCATTGAGGATCACGACCTGCGGCTTGTCGGTCAGCAGGCCGAACGACCGCATCGGCTTCTTTTCCTCGTCGGTTAGCTCCAGGGTTGAGACGGACTCGCCCTTCTCCAGGGTGTCGCGGACGCGGCGGACGACGTCCAGTTCCTTGAGCATCTGTTCGCGCTCGGGCCGGGGCTTCTTCACGTCGGCTTCAAGCCGCTCGGCTCGGTTGGTCACGACGCCCAGGTCCGCGAAGAGGATCTCGTCGCGGAAGTCGGCCAGTTCCTGGGCCGGGTCGGCGCCGGCGAAGCCGTTAAGGACGACGAGCAAGGCGTCTCCCTGGCGGATCAGGCCGAGTCGCTGAGGGTTGTCGCCGTGGGTCCCCTGGAGCAAGCCCGGCGTGTCGAGGATCTCGACGCTGGCGTAGATCGGCGGCTTCTTGGGCTTGTAGAGGTCCCAGAGGAAGTCGAGCCGGGGGTCGTGCAAGGTGGCGATGCCGACCTGCCCGGAATGGATCTTGCCCGGGTCAGGCCTGGCCCCGGTCAGGAGCTGAAACAATGTGCTCTTGCCGCTCCCGGCAAATCCGACCAATCCGGCACGCATCGGGCAATCATCCTGCTCTGAGGTTCGTTCGGAAGCCGTCGGGGGTGGGCAATGCTCCCCACGGCGGGAATCAGCGCGTGTGGGTTGCACACGCCGGCACGAAGGGTTGTGTGGGGCTCAGGCCCGCGCAGGCCGGAGGTGGGCCTCAAGGGCGTCGAGGCGGCCTTCGAGGTCACGGAGGTCTTCGGGGTCGAGCGCGTGGTGTCCAAAGCGAACGCGGTAGAACGCCTCGACGATCGCCGTGGGGATCTGGGCCAGTCGCTCGGCACCGCCGCCCCGGTCGCCGAGGAAGGCGTGGGCACGGCGAGCGAACTCACGCGGCGTCTCCGAAGTCGGCCGCTCCAGGCCCGACTCGGCGAGCAGGCGGATCAATCGGTGGTACGACGCCATGCCGTGACCCAGCCGGCTATCGCTGTCCCCCCGGTCGGCATACCGGTGGAGCAGTCGGCCGACGAGCCAGCGAAGCGCCTGGATCAGGCCCACGGCCAGCAGCATCGTGACGACGGAGACGAGGAACCCGCGCCAGCTGAAGAATTCGCTCGTGTTTTCGAAGTAGAAGAGCCAGCTCAGCGCGGTCGCGGAGACTGTTGTACATCATCCGGAAGCCGCGTGCCGCCTCGCTCGCCAGTTGCCGGATCGGGCCATAGATGAGCTGATTCTGACGCTCCTGGTCGAAGCCGACGACGTAAAAGACCCAGAAATGACGCAGCGCGTCGGTGATGGTTCGGAACCGCGACGACACCCCGCCGACCTGCGCCACCAGGTCGTCACGCTGCTGGGCGGGGGTTGGGTCGAGCGTCAGCCAGATCGGCCAGCCGGCCGCGTCGCGGCCGATCAGGGCCTCGACCCAGCTATGGGCGTGTTTCTCGCGGACGGTCATCACCTGGAACAGCTCGTTCCAGTCGCCACCCTTAAAGCCGTTGACCATCCGGGTCGGAATGCCCTGGGCACGGAGCAAGAGCGTGAGGGCGCTGGCGAAGTACTCGCAGTGGCCCTCCTGGCGGTTTTGCAGGAAGTCGAGGACCGGGTCGATCGTCGGATCGACCGGCGCCATGCTGAGCGTATAGAAGAACTTCCCCGAAGACCGCAGATACGCTTCGAGGCGGTGTGCCCGTTGGGGCAAGGGGGTCGCCTCGTTGTCGCCGAGGATCTCGTCGCCGAGCTCTCGGAGTGGTCCGGCGATCGCCGCGGGGACCTCCAGCAGCTTGCGCCTCTGGGTGCGCCGGGGATAGAACTCGTTCGTCTGTGGTAGTTGATCGCCGAGTGTCGGCCCAGACCTCATAATCGTAGGTGCCGGCGGACGTCGGCGAGGATTGCTCGAACGAGGCATTGCTTCGCTGACCGAGCCGGTAGAGGGTGCCGTCGAACTGGTTCATGGCGATCTCGTCGCCACTCCGGCTGGAGACACCGTGGATGGGTCGCATGGCGAACAGGACGTCGCCCTCGGTCGCCTCCAACTTGATTCGCTGGGCGAGCGTCGCCTGCGACGCGGGTGCCGGGAAGGGCACGCGATCGACCTGGATCGGTAACTGATTCTCGCGAATCCAGCGACCATCCTCATAGATCACCAGCGTGACCCCACGCCAGAGCGTGTCGTCCGGCGGATGGACCTTTCGGTCGCGGGCGTCGTAGGACTCGACGGTCATCACGACGCTGTCATTCTCAAGGATCTCGCCCATCCGTCCGAGCTGGACCTCGTCGCTAAACCCGGTCAGGTGCTTCGAGGACGAAGACGAGATGCCGTTGCTGGCGGCCGTACTCCAGCGCGGCATGATCAAGAAGATCAGGCCGCCCAGAGCGAGCGTCGTGACGGCCACCGCAAGAGTCGAGAGCACGAAACCGAGGTTGAATAACCCCGGATACGGATTGCGGACATCGGTCTGCGGGCTGACGACAACGCCCGCCTCGGGGGCCATGCGGGCGGCTTCGCGGTGGAGGTGGAAGAGGCCGAGTGTCCAGAGTGACATCAAGGCCCAGGCGACCAGCAAGAGCCCCACCTCGTGGCTCTGGCTCAGGTAGACGCCGATGACCACCTGAACCAGGCCCAGCAGGAAAAGGAACCAGTCGTCCTCGAACGTCTTGGGCAAGAACGTCTTGAGGATCTGGAGATAGACCAGCCAGTGCCCGAGGGCCAGAGGCAGGGCCTCGGGGTTGGCCCAGTATTCCATCATCGCGATGACGAACGAGCCCATCGCGAGGAAGTTGGCCAGGTCGCGAGCCAGGCCCCGACGCGGATGGCGGTCCACGGTCAGGAAGGCCACCAGACCCGCCGCCGCCACACCCAGCGGGTAGAGCATCGCCAGCCGGCTATACTCCTGGGCGTTGATGCTCAGAACCGTCGTGGCGAGCGTCAGCATTGCATACATGCTGGCTCGATAGAGCCGGACCAGCTTCATGATCGGCCCTCCGCCGTCGCCGACGCGTCGCGACCGTCGGCCGATGTGCCGTCAGGCCGGGCGCGGCCGTTGCCGTCGACCCGGGCCGGGGAGAACGAAGGGGAGGCGGTCTCGAACTCGATCAGGCCGTCGAGGTCGCCACGCGAGACGTCGAGCAGATGGACCCGACCGGAGAGCCCACGTAGCGACCCTTCGGCCAGGCGCTCGGAACGACTGGCTTCCTCGGCCAGCTTGATCGCTCGCGTCGAAACGACGACGATCAGCGCCTCGCGAAGCATGGCCGGCGGCATCGCGTCGAAGAGGTTCGAGAGTCGGCACTCGTCCGAGCTGCCCATCAAGGCCAGGCATTCGAGCAACTCGTGCAGCAGCTTCACCGACGCCGGCCCTTGCCTCAGCCCCGGCGTTGGACCGGTCCAGCCGAGCAGGAGCCGACGGCCCGACTGGCGGCAGGTCTCGAAACAAACCGTCGCGGCGAACCGGATAGCCGCCTCGAGGACCTCGCGTTGTTGTTCGGTGGCCATACCGGGAAGCCAGGGGTCGAGTAGGACGGCCAGTTCCTGGTCGCTCTGCTGCTCGAACTCCTTGACCATCGGCTGGCCGAGCCGCGCCGTGGTCCGCCAGTGAATCCAGCGCATGCTGTCGCCCGGCCGGTAATCGCGAAGACCGTGGTATTCCTGCTGCTGGGCCGATCGGTCGTGCCGACGGCCGCGGCGGGTCTCGGTCGATTCCCGCTGGAGCTGGTGCCAGCGTCGCGAGAGGCGTCCGATCGTCGGATAGACGAACAGAGAGCCGGGCCTCGGCAGGATCTCGCTCCGCTCCAGGAGGCCGAACGGTGCCCGGGTAATGACCTCCAGTGATCGAAATATGTACTTGCCCCGCGATGGGCTTGGCCCTTGCCATCGCAGCCGTCGCCGCTCACCGGCCGGCACCCGGTCGAAGATCACCCGTGGGATCAGCCTCGCACCGCCGGCACCCGGCTCGTCGTGCGGCACCAGTTCATCGACCACCTCAAGGGCGAGCACCGCGGTCGCTCGTCGCCGGTTCTCCAGGCTATAGTCGAGCACCAGCGGGCCGCCTGAGAAGACGATAGTCGGGCAGCCGGCGGCCGACCTCGACCTTGCGGAGCATCGACAGCGAGATCACGAACGAAGCCGCGATCGGGCCCGCCGCCAGCCCGGCCGTCAGCAATAAGAGGTTGATCTGTTGATAGAGACCTGTGCCCATCAAGGCCAGCCAGATGGCGAGGTAACCCAGACCCGCACCGGTCCAGCGCGAACGCTGGTTCGGCCGGAGCCAGCCGCTCAGGCGGTTGATCGGGTCGAGAACGCGGGGCAGTCTCATGCGGCGGCGAGTCTCGGGGATAATCGGCGTTGAGAGCTGGGGAACCTTCGATTCAGGAACGGGGAGCCAACCGGGCCGGGCCTCCGGACGGATCAGGTGGGCACCTTGAGCCGCTCGATCAGATCACCGATGATCGCCTCCGCGGCGCCGAACTCGCCGGCCTGGAGGAACGACTTGCCCACGACCCGGTGGGCCAGCACCGGCGCCGCCAGGCTCTTGACGTCGTCGGGCACGACGTAATCGCGACCGGAGACCAGGGCCAGGCTCTGCGACGCCCGGTAGAGCGTCAGGGCGCCCCGGGTGCTCACGCCGACGTGCAGTTCCTCGCTATCGCGGGTGGCATGCACGAGGTCGAGCAGGTAATCCGACACCGCGTCGTCCACCCGGATCTGCCGCACGGCCCGCTGCAAGGCGACGACTTCCTCGGCCGTGAGCACCGGCTTGAGGTTCTCGACCGGCTCACCCGAGCGGTGTGAGGTGAGAATGCGCCGCTCCTCGGAACGCACCGGGTAGCCCATCCGGATGCGGATCAGGAACCGATCGAGCTGGCTCTCCGGCAGGACGTACGTCCCCTCGAACTCGAATGGGTTTTGCGTCGCCAGCACCAGAAACGGCGGCGGCAGGTGATGCGTCTTGCCCTCGACGGAGACCTGCCGGTCGCTCATCGCTTCCAGCAAGGCACTCTGGGTCCGGGGGGTCGTGCGGTTGATCTCGTCGGCGAGGATGATGTTGGCGAAGATCGGTCCAGGTTTGAAGATAAACTCCCCGCTGGCCGTGTTGTAGACGCTCGAACCGAGGATATCCGAGGGCAGCAGGTCGGGCGTGAACTGGATGCGCCGAAACGAGCAGTCGATGCTCGCCGCCAGCGCCCGCGCCAGCAACGTCTTGCCGACGCCCGGCACGTCCTCGATCAGCACGTGCCCCTCGGCCAGCAAGGCCACCACGGCCAGCCGGACCACGTCGTGTTTTCCCAGCACGACCGATTCGACGTTCTCCAGGAGCCGGGTCAGAGTCGGCAGGGTCGCGGACACGGGCAGGTCGTTGGCCACGGCCATCTGAGAAGGATTCATGCGCGAGCCTTCAATAGCGATCCGAGACACACGATGGACTGACCGGCACCCGTCGGGGCGCGAGCCGGAAGCTCCGGCCGTGATAGTATAAACGCTCCGGCGAGCGATTCCAACGACCGGCCCCGGCGGTCAAGGCGCCCGGAGGGTGGTCCGCAAGTCTCAGGCCAGGATCGCGTTGAGGACCCGCGCCGGCTCAACCCCCGTGAGCTTGAAGTCGAGCCCCTGGTAGCGATAGGTCAACTTGTGGTGATCGACGCCAAGGACGTGCAGCATCGTCGCGTGCAGATCACGGACGTGGACCGGGTTCTCGACGGCGTGGTAGCCAAGTTCATCGGTGGCGCCGTAGGTCAGGCCCCCCCGGATGCCGCCGCCGGCCAGCCACATCGAGAAGCCGCGGATGTGGTGGTCGCGGCCGGGCTGCTTCCCCTTGCCCTGGAACATCGGCGTGCGGCCGAACTCGCCACCCCAGATAACCAGCGTCTCGTCGAGCATCCCCCGCTGCTTGAGGTCCTTGACCAGGGCCGCCGCCGGCCCGTCGCAGAGGCCGCAGCAGGTCTCCATGTAGGGAACGAGGTCGCCGTGGTGGTCCCAGCCGCGATGATAAAGCTGGATGAACCGCACCCCGCGCTCGGCTAGCCGACGGGCCATCAGGCAGTTGGCCGCGAACGTGCCGTCGGGACGGCTCGCTCCGTACATCGCCCGTACAGGCTCGGGCTCATTGGAGAAGTCGGCCAGTTCCGGCACGCTGAGTTGCATCCGGAAAGCCAGCTCGTACTGGGCGATTCGCGTCTGGATCTCCGCACCAGGGGCGGACTCCGCCCGGATCGCGTTCAGCTCGTTGACCGTGTCGAGCAGACGTCGCTGCTCTTGCCGATCGACGCCCGGCGGGTTGCTCAGGTAATGGACCGGGTCGCCAATCGAGTTGAGCCGCACGCCCTGGTAGCGTCCCGGCAAAAACCCGCTGCCCCACTGCCGCGAGGCGATCGGCTGGGGGTTGCGGCCCCCTTCGCTCGTCAGGACGACGAAGCCCGGCAAGTTCTCCGACATGCTGCCCAGGCCATAGGTCACCCACGACCCCATGCTCGGCCTGCCCGAGATCGAGGTCCCGGTGTTCATGACCGTGTGGGCGGGGTCGTGGTTGATCTGGTCCGTGTGCATCGACCGGATGATGCAGATCTCGTCGGCGATCTCAGCCGTGTGCGGCAGGATGTCCGCGATCTCCTGGCCCGACTTCCCGTGCTTCCGGAACCGGAACTGTGGCGCCAGGCAACGGAGTTCCTGCCCTTGAAGCTGCGCGATCGGCTGCCCGGCGGTGAATGACTCGGGCATCGTCTGCCCGTCGAGCCGGGCCAGCTCGGGCTTGTTGTCGAACGTCTCCAGGTGCGACGGCCCGCCCGACATGTAGAGGAAGATGACCCGCTTGGCCTTCGGCGCGAAGTGCGGCAGGCCCGACAGGCCAACGCTCCCCGATTCCGGTTCGGCGGCGCCGAGCCACTCCGGCGACATCAAGGAGCCCAGCGCCACCGAGCCGAGGCCCAGGGCGGAGCGGCCGAGGAACGTCCGGCGGGTCAGTTCGAGCTGTCGGCCTTCGCGGGGGTCCATGAACGGGCCTCAATCAGTAGCGAGTGATCGACTCGTGAAGGTTCAGGATCGCCCGGGCGACCGACGTCCAGGCGGCCAGTTCGACGGCGTCAATCCCCTCCGGTCGCGACGCCAGCCCAACGCCCAGCAAGGCGTTCGCCGTCTCCGGGTCCGCGGAAAAGTAGGACCGGCTCTGCTCATAATGCCGGAGCAGCGCCGCAACCTCGCGATCCTCCGGCATCCGCGAGAGCGCGATCCGCCAGGCTTGCCTGATGCGACCGACCGGTGTCGGGCCGCCCTCGCGGATCGCCCGGGTCGCCAGGCCGCGGGCCGCCTCGATGAAGCTCGGGTCGTTCAGCAGGGTCAAGGCCGCCAGCGGCGTGTTGCTGATCGGCCGACGGGCGGTGCATTCCTCGCGCGTCGGGGCGTCGAAGGCGCGGAGCATTGGGTGCAGGAACTGGCGTTGCCAGTGCGTGTACACCCCCCGCCGGTACTGGTTCCCGTCCTGATCGGCCTGATACTCCCGCCTCGGGAAGTTCAGGGGCTGATAATACCCGACCGGCTGGTAGGGCCGCGCGCTCGGACCGCCGACACGAGCGACGAGCAAGCCACTTGCCACAAGCGCCGAGTCGCGGATCATCTCCGCCGGCAACCGGAACCGCCCTTGCCTCGCGAACAGGCGGTTCTCCGGATCCTGCTCCGACGTACCCCGATCCACCACCGACGACTGCCGGTAAGCCCGCGACGTGACAATCAGGCGCACGGTCCCCTTGACGTCCCAGCCCCCATCGGCGAACTCGACCGCCAGCCAGTCGAGCAGTTCCGGATGCGTTGGCCACTCGCCTTGCGCCCCGTTGTCGTCGAGCGATCGCGACAACCCCTCGCCGAAGAAGAGATACCAGAGCCGGTTGACGAAGACGCGGGCCGTCTGCGGATGCCTCGGCGAGGTCAGCCAGTGTGCCAGGTCGAGCCGGTTGGCCTTTCGACTTTCGACCCCCAGCCCGCCGATCGACTCGGGCACGGCGGGCTCGACGACCGGCCCGCTCTCGTCCATCCAGTCGCCCCGGGGCAGGACTCGCATCGTCCGCGGTTCGACCGCTTCCGTGATCATCGTCCGACGCTCTCGCCCCTCGATCGCCCGTCGCTCCCAGCGAAGCGTTTCCAGCAGGTCGCCGAACAGGGCCGCCTCGCCCGGCCAGGGACTCCCCTTCACGTCCGCCGCCGACCCTCCCAGCAGGTCCGTCAGGGTGTCGGTTTGCGACGTGACCCGCTCCAGCTCGTCGCGGTCGGCCTGCGAGATCAGGACGTCCCGCTCGGGAGCACGGACCGTCGGGGTGATGTCGGGACCGGGGAAGGCCCCACGCTCGCGGATGTCGGCGAAGAAGGCGGCGAGGCTGTAGAAGTCGCGCTGGGTGTAGGGGTCGAACTTGTGGTCGTGGCACTCGGCGCAGCCCATCGTCGCGCCCATCCAGACGACCGAGACGTTCCGCACCCGATCGGCGGCGTACTTGGCCCGATACTCCTTGTCCTGTGTCCCGCCCTCGTGGGTCGTCTGGAGCACACGGTTGTAGCCGGTTGCCACGATTGCCTCGACCGTCGCCCCCGGCAGCAAGTCGCCGGCAAGCTGCTCGACCGTGAAGCGGTCGAACGGCATGTTGGCGTTGAAGGCATTGATGACGTAATCCCGATAGGGCGAAATGTGGTGCTCCTGATCGCCGTGGTAGCCAACCGTATCCGCGTACCGCACCAGGTCGAGCCAGTACATCGCCAGTCGCTCGCCGAAGTGCGGTGACGCCAGCAGGCGATCGACCAGCCGCTCGTAGGCATCCGGCCGATCGTCAGCCTGGAACGCCTCGACCTCGGCGACCGTCGGCGGCAATCCCGTCAGGTCGAACGAGAGGCGACGGATCAGGGTCACGCGATCCGACTCCGCTGCCGGCTCCATTCCTGCGGCCTCGATCTTCGCCAGCAGAAACCGATCAATGGCCCCCAGTGGCCAGTCTCCCCGCTCGACCGCCGGCACGACGGGCCTCTCGGGCGGCACAAGTGACCAGTGCCGCTCGTAACCCGCCCCCTGTTCGATCCAGCGCCGGAGCAAGGCCGCCTCGTTCGCCGAAACCGGCTTGCCGTGTCCCTTCGGCGGCATCCGGAGCGTCTCGTCCTCGACTGTGACGCGGAAGACCAGCTCGCTTCCCTCCGGGTCACCGGGCGCGATCGCCGGGCCGTTCTCGCGACGAGCCTTCGCGTTACTCTCGACGTCCAGCCTCAGCTCCGCCTTGCGACGGCCAGCGTCCGGCCCGTGACAGGCGAAGCAACGGTCGGCGAGGATCGGCCGGATGTCGCGATTGAATCGGACCTCCCCCGGTCCGTCCCGCGCCTGCGCTGCGGTCGCGACCGTGACGGCCACGGCCAGCGTCGCCAGCCGGGCCAGGATCGCTCGTGTCCCGCTTGTCGTCATCGCAACCCTCGGTCGTCGCCTGGTGGTTGGACGTGGATGGACCGCCCCGCTCGCAATCGTCGCGAGTCGAGACGGCGGCTGACCCTTCGATCCTATCCAGCGACCCCGCCGAGGACAACTTGGTGGGCGACCACCGCAGGGTCAGTCCCTACCACGACGTTGGGCGGGAAGCCGGGGGGCTGCTCCATTAAGGAGCCCTTGGGAAACGTTCTCCGGAACGCCACCCTCTGCCGTCCGTCGCCTCGTCGCCAGGCACTCCTGGTTCGTCTCACCGTTGAAATTCTCCGCGCCCGCGACCCATATTTGTGCTATAATTATCGCTAGCCTCCTGGCCGTCCGATTGACGTCTCGCTCACCTGATCCTGGCCTGACCTCGCGACGTCGTGGCGCGCCCCGGGCGCCGAACGAACTTCAAAATAGGTAAAATAGATTCCTAATTTCTGGAAGAATACTGAGTTGTGTCTGGCAGTCTGGCGGCGTTGCCAGCGTCCATCGGGCGTCCTCGCACCGTCCTGAAGGCGATCCTCGCGCGTCCTGGGCGCGTCGCTCCTGGGAATCCTGGCTGTTCGAAGTCCCAGTAAGCCGTTAAAAAAGCGACCTTATGCGTCGCGTCGGAACCGCTTCGCGGGATTCGACGCCGTTGGGAGCGGGTTCGATCCGCCGCTTGCTGGAGAACCTCGGAGACGGCCGGCCCCGGCGGCCCGGTTGAGCGTTCGGCCTCGTGACCCTTGAAGAATCGATCGATCCTGGCCCAAGTTAGTGCAGGGCAGACAGACCCCGGCCAATCGGATAAACTGAGAGTTTCGGCCTGCATCCCTCCGACCAACGCCACCCCTCGGCCCCGCAATCCACGATGGAATTGACGTTCGAATGCCCGTCCTGCCACTCGGTCGGCCGGGTCCCGTCCGCTCGAATCCGCCGCGGAGGCGACTTGCCCGCGTTGCGGCCAGAGCCGGCGACCTGAGCCGGTCGGCGATCCAGGAGGGCGGGCTCGTCGCCTGCGGCTGGTGCTCGACGGGCGACCTGTATATCCAGAAGGACTTCCCCCAGGGCCTCGGACTGGGGATCGTGGTCACGGGTTCGTGGTCAGCTCGGTCTTCTGGTATTACTACATGCCCCTATCAGCCTTCGCCGTGCTGCTGGCGACGGCGGCCCTGGATCTCGTGCTGTATTACCTCGTACCGGACGTAACGATCTGTTACCGTTGCCTCAGCCAGCACCGCGGCGCCGGGAGCAACCCCGACGGCCGGTTCGCCCCGTTCGACCTGGCCCTCGGCGAGCGCTACCGGCAGGAACGCCTCCGGGTCGAGGAACTCCGGAGCCGTCGGGAACCGACCCAGCCTGTCCCCCCCGCCTGAGCGTCCCGACCTCCCGCCCCGGCCCCTTCGACCCCGGTGTCCCCCCTTCGCCGCGTTCCGCTTCTCTTCCCGGCCACTCGGCCCCCGTTCCTCGACCATCGACGTTCCTCGACCCTCGACGTTCCTCGACCCTCGACCATCAACCATCGACCATCATCCCCGCCCGTGGACGAACAACGCGCACGAATCCATGACGACCTTCTCGGCCTGATCGAAGGCGACTTGCTCTTCGAGCCGCTCCAGCGCACGCCTTACAACACCGACGCCGGTCTCCTCCAGATCGATCCCCTCGGCGTCGTCGCACCGAGGCACGAGTCCGACCTGGCGGCCCTGGTCCGCTACGCCGCGGAGCAATCCATCCCGCTCCACGCCCGGGGCGCGGGCACCGGTCGGACAGGCGGCTGCCTCGGGCCGGGCCTGGTCCTCGACTTCAGCCGATACTCTCCGCCGGATCGTCGGCCTGGGGACCGACCACGTGGTCGTCCAGTCGGGGGCCGTGCTGGATCTCGTCCAGGCTCAGCTTCGGCCCCTCGGCCGTCGCCTGGCGATCGACGTCGCAGGGGGGCGAGGCCCACACGATCGGCGGCCTGATCGGGCTCGACCCCGCCAGCCGACTGTCGCCCCGGCCGGCGGTCGTGCTGGCCGACCGGGTCGCATCGCTCCGCGTTGTCTTCGCCAACGGCGAGACGGTACGCTGGAGCCATTCCCCGCGCCTAAGGCCAGCGAGCTGAACCCGGCCAGCTTCCGTGAACACCGTGGTCCGCCGGCTCGACGTGCTCCTGAGCTGGAACGCCGAGCAACTTGCCCGCCCCTCCACGGCATGGAAGGGCCGTAGGGCGGGCTATGCCCTGGAGTCGATCGCCGGATCGGACAGGCTCGATCTGGTCCGGCCCCTCGTCGGGTGCCGAGGGCACGCTCGCGCTGATCACCCAGGCGACGCTGCGGACCGAGCCGATTCCCGAGTTCCAGGCGGTCGTTGTCCTCCTCTTCGACCGCCTGAGCGACGCCTCCGAGGCGGTCCCGCTCTGCCTGGAGGCCAGGCCGGTGGCCTGCGAGCTGTTTGACTGGCGGACGCTCAGCCTCGCCCGTGATGCCGACCCAGCCTACCGTGAGCAACTGGTCGAGCAGGCCGAGGGGGCAGTCGTCGTCGCGTTCGAGGGGGATTCCGGCTCCGAGGTCCGATCTCAGTCCCGCGAGCTGGCCGGTCGGATGCGTCGGCTTCGCAGCCTGGCCGGCGAGCCGGCGTTGATCGAGGGCCAAGGCGAGGGTGAGCGTTGGCTAAAACTTCGGGAAGCCGTGCATCCCGCGATGATGAGGCTCCGCGGTCCATCGCGACCGGTTGCCCCCGTCGAGCGGCTCCGGGTTCCACCGATCGGCCTTGCCCGCCCTCGTCGGTCGGGTCCAGACCTTGATGAAAGACTGGGGCGTCGGCTGGACCCTCGACGCCCACGGCCGCCGTCTGTGAGGTTCACGTCCGTCCCTTTCTCGAACTGGCAAATCCCGCCGACCGCGATCGGTTCGGGTCGATGGCCGAGCAGCTCCGCGAGATGGCCATCGACTCTGGGGGGGACCGTCGCCGCCGGCCTGGACGCCGGCCGGATCGCCACCTTCCGCCGGATGCAGCGCGAGCTGTTCAACGCCCACCGGGAGCTGAAGTACGCCTTTGACCCCCAGAACCTGCTCAACCCCGGCAAGGTTGTTGGCGACGAGACGACCGCGCCAGGGCTGAGTCTCCGAGCGGTGCCGGGACCTTGCGCAGGAGCCGCCACCCGTCTGGGAGATCGGAGCCGACTCGTCGACGCTTCGCTGGCCGGAACGGAGCCGGGTCGAGCACGTCGCCGCGTGCAACAACTGCGGCGCCTGCCGGTCGCAGGAGCCGACACTCCGGATGTGCCCGAGCTTCCGCGGCTCACTTTCCGAGACCGCCACGCCCCGCGCCCAGGTCCACCTGCTCCGCGAGATCGCCGCCGGACGGCTCGACCCGAAGCTCTGGGGGTCCGAGGAGTTCAAGGCCCACGCCGACCTTTGCGTCCACTGCCACCTCTGCGAGTCCGAGTGTCCGGCCGGGGTGGACATCTCCTCCTTGATGATCGAGGCCAAGGCCGCTCACGTTGCCACGCACGGCCTGGCGCCCGACGACTGGATGCTCTCGCGGATCGACGTCTGGTCTGCCTGGGCGAGCCGGTTCCCGTTCCTGTTCAACGTCTTGATGGACAACCGCTTCGCCCGCTGGGTGCTTGAGCGGGCCTTCGGCCTCTCGCAGTTTCGGAGCCTGCCCCGGGCCGCATCGGTCCGCGTTCGTCCGTCGCGCCGAGAGGCTCGGATTGACCAGGCCGCGTCCCCACGAGCCAGGCCCGCGAGCGGCCTACTTCCTGGACATCTTCGCCAACCACTTCGACCCGGAGCTGGCCGAGTCGGTCGTGGCCGTGCTCCGTCACGCTGGGGTCAATGTGCATGTGCCGAAGTCTCAGCGCGGTTGTGGCATGCCGGCTCTCGTCTCCGGCGATCTCGACCGCGCCCGCGATCTGGTCGAAGCGAACCTGCGCGTCCTGGGCAACGCCGCCCGCGACGGCTATACGATCGTCTGCTCCGAGCCGACCGCTGCCTTGATGCTCCGCCGCGAGGCCGCCCGCTTGACCGACAACCTCGACGCCTCGCTTGTGGCGGCCAGTACGATGGACGTCGGCCAGTACCTCGCCGGCCTCGTCGCCCGCGGCGACCTCCGACCACCGGAGGTGCCGATCGAGGCCCGCGTCGGCTACCACCAGCCCTGTCACCTCCGCGCCCTCGGCGTTGGCACGCCGATGCTCGACCTGATCCGGATGATCCCCGGTCTGGAGGTCGAATTCCTCGACCGCGGCTGTTCCGGCATGGCCGGCATCTTCGGGCTGGCGTCCCGGAACTTCCGCACATCCCTCCGCGCCGGTCGTGGCCTGACCCGCGGCCTCCGCAACCCCGAAATCCAGATCGGTTCCACCGAGTGCGCCGCCTGCCGGATGCAGATGGAGCAGACCGTCCCCAAGCGCACGGTCCACCCGATCAAACTCCTCGCCCTCGGCTACGGCCTCAATCCGACGCTCCTACGTCACCTGACCGAGCCACGCCGTGGACGTTCCCTCTCCTCCTGAACCACGGACCCTATCGCGGTGTACAAGCCCGCGCATGAGGCAACCCTCGATCCAGCCGTTGGGGACGAGACGCGTGGCTCCGGGGTGTTTCAAAACCGCTTCTTGTCGACCGCTTCACCGCCTGAACTTGAGTCCTTTCTCGACACTTTGCAAGATTGTGGCTGGGCTCCAAGTCTGCCCGCCACTCGGGTTGACGACCGAAGCGCGAGCGGCTACTGTCCCCCCGATCGTCCCGTCGCCGTCACGTCTCCGGCCCGATCGAGCCGACACCCCTGATCCCGGATCGACGCTCTTCGCCGCGTGGACCTCCGCGTTTCGGAGGGAGTCCCACGTCCGGCGAACGACCACGGGACGAGCCGGCTCCGGCCCATCGGCACGGCCAGGGAGGGCCGTCCGTCGGCCTGGAAGCGACGAGTCAACGGGGGTGGTTGTCTTGTACTGTCACGACCAGACCCACAGGGCCGGTCGGCATCGTGTCGTGATCATTCCGGCGATCCTCATCGCCGGAATGATCACGACCGCCCGCGCCCGTGGACCAGCCGGTCCTGAGCCGGATCCACGTCGGCCTCTGATCCTGGCCGCCGACCGCGTCCGCCACTGGGACCAGGGCGTCAGCCGCTGGGTCTTGCTTGAGGGTAACGCCGCGGTGGAGACGCCGGAGGGGCGGTCGATCCGTTCCGAACGGGCCCTGGTCCGGCTCCGGCCGCTCGTCGAGTCTGACCACCCCGCCGCCGTGGTCGCGATCTTCGCCGACGGTCAAACCTGGACCTCCGATCCAGGGGGCAGGCCCTCCGACTCACTACGGGTCACGCTCACGACCGACCAGAACCCCCTCCTCCGGGCCCGGACGGACGCTGGCGTCGTCGGCCTCGCCGGACCACCCGCGGACGTCGACTGGATCGCCCGGGCCTTCCCCGACGAGTCACCGGCCCCCCCCACCGAACTGCCGGTGGTACCGGCGCCGGAGAGCTCAAGGGTCGCATCGGAAGCGGTCGAGAGCAAGGCCGATCTCGCCGTCGTTCCGACACAGTTCGAGGATGACGCCTTCGATGCGCCGGAACTCACACCGCCGATGCCCGCCGAGCCCGACAGCGACGAGTTGCCGGCCGTTGACGATCAGGGGGAGTCGATGGTCCCCCTGCAGCCGCCCACGGACCTGATGCCCCTTCCCGAGTCGGAGGTGCCACCGCCGCCGGTCGAGGAGAAGCCGCGCGCCAACCCGCCTCCGATGCTCCCCGGCACGCGGCGGACTTGGAGCATCACCCCCCGCTATGGCGGCCGGACGTGGCAACTCAACACCACGACGGCGGCCGATGGCTCCACGGTGTATATCATCCGGGGCGGTGTCATCATCGTCTCGGAAGTCGAGGGACGCGGCCGGGTGGACCTCGCGGCGGATCATGTCGTTCTCTGGATCAAGCCAAAGGCCGGGAAGGATGATCGGCAGCCCAATCCGACCGGCACCACGACCTTCGACCCCGACCAGCCAATCGAGGCCTACCTCGAGGGGGACGTCGTGATCCGACAGGACGAGTTGAAACTGGCCGGTACCGACGACCAGCACATCATCGAGGCCGAGAACGCTTACTTCGATTTCCGCACCGAACGCGTCGTCGCCAACAAGGGCGAGTTCAAGTTCTATGCCCCCGGCTTCCTCGCGCCGATCCGCGCCAAGGGCGATCTGATCAACCAGTATCGGCCCGTGGAGGTGCTGCCCAACGGCAAGTTCCGCCTCGGCCCGACCCGGATCAGCGCCGACCAGACCACCACCACAGGCAGCCGCTTCCCGATCCCGGCGTACCGCTTCAACAGCCGCGCCATCGATCTACAGCAGATCCAGGAGCCCATGCGCGACCCGTTCACCGGCGGTGTTGCGACGCCTCCCGGCAAGCCAGCGCCGGTGGAGACCTCCTGGCTGATCGACGCCCGTCAGAACTTTTACTTCATCGGCCCGATCCCGTTCTTCTACTGGCCGCGGATCGTCACGACCGACGACCTCGATCCCCCTTTACGTAACTTCTCGTATCGCTACGGCACCTACTTCGGCCACCAGACCCTCTTCGATCTCAGTGGCTTCAAGCTCCTGGGAATGAAGAAGCCCGGCTGGATCGACACCTGGAATATCGACGCCGATTACCTGAGCATGCGCGGACCGGCCCTCGGCTCCGAGATCGGCTGGTTCGGTCGCGATCTGATCGGCAACCTGATGGACCCCTACGGCACTCGGAAGCTCAAGCGGGGTGTGGACCGTCCCTTCTTCGGTTACTTCGACGTCTGGGGCATCCGGGATACCGGCGTGGACGTGCTCGGCTCCGGGCCCGCCGTCGTGACCTATGGTCCGCCAGGCGCCGGCAAGAACGGCTATCAGCGCAACGACGTCCCATCCTTCCAGACTTACCGCGGCCGATTCCTCTTCCGGCACATGCAGTCGCTGGTCGACTCCTTCGCCCCCGAGGACGAGGACCTCCGCCTCCAGGTCGAGGCCGCCGGCTACTCGGATCGCCACTTCCTTGAACAGTATTACAAGCGCCTCTGGGACACCGGGCTTGACCAGGACACCCTCGCGTATCTGCTCCGCCAGAATCGCAACACCGCCTTCACGCTCCAGGGTCAAGTGAACTTCATGCCCTGGATCACCGACACCCAGTGGCTTCCCAAGGCCGAGTATTACCGTTTCGGCGACGCGCTGTTTGGAAACCTCTTCAGCTACTCACAGAACTCCGGCGTCGATTACGCCAACGTCCACACCGCCGTCGAGGTCAACAATCCGAACATTTTTGCATTCATGCCCTACGACCCGGTCTCGAACACCAGTGGCCCCTGGAGCTCGGGCCGCGCCTGGACAACTCACCAGCTCTCCATGCCCTTGAAGCTCGGCTTCATCCGACTCACTCCCTACGGCGTCGGCCAGCTCATGGGCTGGTCCAGTCAGCTCGACAACCAGGCTCTCGGCCGGGCCTGGGGTGGTGGTGGTGCCCGCGCCAACATCATGGCCTGGCGGACTTTTGACGAAGTCGAGAGCGAGATGCTCAACGTCCACGGGTTCGCGCACAAGATCAACTTCGACGTTGATTACCGCAACGTGTTCTCCAACGTCCCCCTCAACCAGATTGGCATCCAGGACCAGTATGACGACGACACTTACGAGTTCACCCGCCGTTACTTCGCTCTCACGAACTACGTCGGTGGCCTTCTGCCACTTCAGTACGACCCCCGCTTCCTCATCCTGCGACGCGCCTACAATCCGATCGCCTTCACTCCCGACATCCAGGCCAGCATGCAGACGCTCAAGTTTAACCTCAATCAGCGTCTTCAAACCAAGCGCGGACCCGAAGGCCAGCGCCGGATCGTCGATTATATGGTCTTCGACCTCCAAACGATCTACTACCCCTACGCCCGCCGCGACAACTTCGGCAAGGCATTCGGGCAGAATATGTATAATTTTGAATGGTTTTTGGGCGACCGGACCAGTATCGTCTCGACCGGCTGGTTCGAATTCTGGGACATCGCGGGCAATCCGATCCTCGTGACCAACCCGCGACACGAGAACGACCCGTTCGGACTGAACGTGATCACGGCGGGTGTCTCGGTGAACCGCCCGCCGCGAGGGAGCATCTACATGGGCTACTCGATCATCAACACGGGACCGATCCAGACCTCGGCCTTGAATGCCTCGTTTAACTACTGGCTGAGCCCGAAGTGGTATACGTCGTTCTCGACCTCCTACGACTTCGGTAACGCGATCCTGCTGGCCGCCACGTTCTCATTGACCAAGATTGGCCCTGACTTCCTCACGTCCGTCGGCCTGACGGTGGACCCGCAGCGGCAAAACTACACTTTTGGACTCGAGATCGCACCGCGGTTCAGCCCGAACGTGCGGCTGGGCTCGGCAGTCGGCACACGATTCGATTCCCGGTTCGCCCCGACTCAATGATGCGATTGCCCAGAATGCCGGTCTGCTGTAGGTTGCTCTCCGGGCACTAAAGAACCCCTTTCGTGAGTCCCGGGTTCGCACCGAGCACCCGGGCTGGAATCCTGATCCCGGGCGATCTCGCATGATGGCCAGACGTCGCATCGACCGCGTGATCCCGATCGAAGCCCCCGACACCGGACCGCCGGAGTCGGCTGCCGCAGGCACGCCGATGACGGAACCCAGGGCGGACTCCCTCGGCGATCTGGAGTCGCGGCTGGCCCAGTTCGAAGCGTTGCCCGAGTGGGTTCCCCGCGGATCGTCGGACCTTCCGAGCCAAGTTCGCCGCCGGCCTTCGGGGGCTCAAGCACGCCTTCCGCGGCGATTCCAGCTTCTTTGCCCACGCCTACCGCGGTCTTTTGATCGCCTTCGCCGCCGCCTTGCTGGGCGTCGGGCCGCTCCAGTGGTGCATCCTCGCGCTCTCTGCTGCCCTGGTCCTGATCGCCGAACTGGCTCACAGCGCAATCGACACGCTCGCCCGTTCCCTCGGCGACGCCGACGCCCCGGGCCCCACCGCCTCGCGCGAGATCGCCACGGCCGGTGTCTTCATTGCCGTGCTCGTCTTCGCCGCCGTCTCGATCACGGTCCTGACCGTCCGCTTCCTCGAACTGCTCAACGGCCGGTAACGGACTCTTGGAGGGTGGTTGCCGCACGCCGTCTTTTCTGAATTGCAACTGAACCGTGTGCGGCACAAGCCCTACGAATCTTGCTGTGCGTGGAGCGCAGCGTGGGCCGATTCATCGGCCGGTCGGGTATCGCGACCGCGTCGGACGGTCAGTTCGATCCGATCAAGGAATTTGACATTCGCGCAGTCATCCAGCTCATCGGTATGACAGGCCGCCGGGTTGCGAATCAGGAAGCGGAACGGACCGCCCTGCTCGGTCGTGAGTGGATTCGGCGCCCTCGCGATAGACGACCAGCCCCTCGCCACGCGTGGCCGACAGGGGGATCGAGACGTGGAAGTCGTCGTGATCGGCGTGTAAGGTGAGATAATTCGCATCGGCCGTCGGGACAGCCCGGCGGAGGATCGCCTCCAGGGTCACGCCATCGCCGCGTCGCTTCGCCTGGAAGCGGGAGACGTCGTGGACCTGCTCCATCTCGGGCCATGAGGTGAGTTCGTCGAACGTCAATGCGAGAGGATGCTCGACGGCGCCATCCACACGAAGAAGCATGATTTGATCCATTCGGATTTCTCCTCAACGACACCAATCGAGATAGACGCGGCTGGTCGCGGCTGGGCCGTCCTCGGGGTAAAGCAGGTGGGGGAGGCGCCGCTCGGCGAAATCGGCCTCGGCGCGAAGCCAGGCCGCCACGATTTCCCGCGTGGTCTGACCCGCCTCGATCGCCTCGCGCTCCCGTGACGACCCGTAGAGCAGGTCGATCGCGATCGGGTCACTGACGAACTCATAAGGCTCCGTCCGCCAGGTGAACCGGCTCTCATCCTGCCTTCTCGCCCTTGCCAGCCAGTCCGTGTAAACCGCGACCGGGAAGAAACGCGACGGCTCAACGACGTGTGGCTGGACACCCCGGCAGGTCTGCCCGGCGTGCTTGTGGAATGTCGGCCGGAAGGTGCAGGGGCGAAAGAGGGCGCCGTCGCCGGGAGCCGGTTGGGTGAGCGACTCGGAGTCGAGCCAGGGGGCACCCCAGAGTTCGAACGGTCGTGTCGTGCCACGGCCTTCCGAGAGGTTGGTCCCCTCGATTAGGCAGCCGCCCGGATAGACGAGCGCCGTCTCGGGCGTCGGCATGTTCGGCGAGGGTAGGACCCAGGGCAAGCCCGTATCCGCCCAGCGCATCGACCGCCCCCAGCCGCGGCAGGGCACGACCGTCAGTTCCAGGTCGAGTTTCCAATCCTCAAGATACAGACGGGCCAGCTCGCCGACGGTCATTCCATGCCGGATTGGAACCGGATGGGCACCGACGAAGCTTGCGAACCCCGGAGAGACCGTGGGTCCCTCGATCCGGTCGCCGCCGATCGGGTTGGGCCGATCGAGAACGAAGAAGGCGATCCCGCGAGCCGCCGCAACCCGCATGGCGTAAAGCATCGTCGCGGCGAAGGTGTAGAAACGACAGCCGACGTCCTGGACGTCGTAGACCAGGGTATCAAGCCCGTCGAGCTGCGAAGGGGTTGGAGCGAGGCTGGATGGATCGGAGCCGTAAAGACTGTGAACGGGGACACCCGTCCTGACGTCCACTTCCGGCTCGACGCCGATCATGTCCTGCGCCTCGGCACGGACGCCATGCTCGGGGCCGAAGAGGGCGAGTAATTCGACACCCCGGGCCTGGTGCAACAGATCGGCCAGATGGCGCATCCGGCGATCGACCGAGGTCGGGTTCGCAATCGCACCGACACGGCGGCCCTTGAGCCGGGCGAAGTCTTCGCCGACAAGGGCGTCGAGTCCGGTCTGGACGCGGGGAACGTGAGTCATGCGCCCATGAGCTCCCGGCGAGCCAGGATGATGGCCCCAGCGGCCGGATCGGGCACATCGCGGGCCTCGACGGGTCGGCCAGGCCGTCGGCCGGCCAGGTCATCGAGCAAGCGGCGACGAATGCGCGGGCAACGCAGGAGGAAGCCGCCGGCCAGACCGACCGGCAAGGGGCCATCCTCCGGCAGCCCCAGCGAGCGGGCGACGGCCTCGACCATCGCGGCCAGGTCGAGCGCGGCGACGTGGAGGATCGCGTCAATGGACCGGTCGCCCCGCTCGGCCGCTTCGACGACCACTGGCGCCAGCGACGCGATCGCCGCGCGGTCCATCGGCCGCCCATAAACCGCAGTGATCAGGCCCGCCGGCTCGGCCACGCCGACAGCGGCGCAGATTGGCTCAGTCAAACGATCCTCGCGGTCGAGACCGGGAACCCGCCCGTCCGCTCTCCGCGCCGTGAGCCGAAGGCCGGCCAGCGCCACGGCATAGGCGCTGCCCTCATCGCCGAGCAGGTGTCCCCAGCCACCGGCGCGGGCTTTCCGACCGTCAGCGGCCCGGCCGACGGCGATCGAACCCGTGCCCGCGATCAGGCCAATGCCCCACCCTTCCGGAGTGCCGGCGGCGATGACGAGATCGCCGTCATTGACGAGGACCAGGCGCCCGGCACCGAGCTTCTCCGCGTTCCAGTGCTGGAGGATCTGCCGGTCCTCGGGACGGTCGAATCCGGCCAGTCCCAGGCAGGCGACGGCGATCGGCTGCCGCTCGATCCCGGCATCGGCGAACGCAAGTTTGGTCGCCGCCTCCAGCGCTGCCAGGCCCGACGCGATCCCGACCGCCTTCACGTTCGACGGACCCGCCGTACCCCGGCCGAGCACCTCACCCGACTCGTCGGCCAGCCAGGCCGTCGTCGAGGTGCCGCCACCGTCGATCCCCAGCAGCAAGTTGCGGCTCATCGCGGATCGACCCCCATGACTGCCGCGCGGACTTGCCCGCCGTACTCGTCGAGCAGGCGCCACGCGTCCTCGACGCCGACGCCCGCCATCGCCATTACCAAGGCCGGCTTGAGCCGCCCGCCCGTCTGCTCCAGCAACCGGCGGGCTTTCTCGTCATCCACCCCGCCCAGTTCGCGGAGGATGCGGCGTGTTCGGATGCGGAGCTTCTCGTTTGACGGCTGGAGGTCGATCATCCGGTTGCCGAACGTCTTGCCGATCCGGACCATCGCCCCGGTCGTGATCATATTCAAGACCATCTTTGTCGCCGTCCCTGCCTTCAGCCGAGTCGAGCCCGCGATCACCTCCGGCCCAACCAGCGGAGCAATCTCCAGATCAACCTCCTCGCCCAGGCGACTCGGTCGGTTGCACGCGATCCCGACCGTCGCCGCGCCCACCTCCCGCGCCCGACGCACCGCGCCCAGCACATACGGCGTCCTGCCGGACGTCGCGATGCCGACCACGAGGTCTCGCTCCGAGAGCTTCCGCTCATTCAGGTCCTTCGCCCCCTGCTCGGGGCTGTCCTCCGCCCCTTCGACGGCCCTCGTCAACGCCGTCTGCCCCCCCGCGATCAGGCCGACGACCATCTCGGGCGGCGTGCTGAACGTCGGCGGACACTCCGAGGCATCCAGCACCCCGAGCCTTCCCGACGTGCCGGCGCCGACGTAGATCAACCGACCGCCCTGCCGGAACCGTTCCGCCGTCCACTCGATCGCCCTCGCGATCGCCGCCGACTCCGCGCGGACCGCCGCCACCACCTTCGCGTCCTCATCATTCATCAACGCCACGATCCCCGCGGCGTCGAGCGTGTCGATCGCCTCCGAGGCCGGGTTGCGCGATTCCGTGAGTAAATGATCTTCGATAGCCATCTTGCAGGGCGTGTGCAGCACGCCTTCCCGATTGAAATGCCACTTCACCAGGTTGCGGAACGGGCGGCCATTTGTCCCCGTTGGGTTTCGTCACGGATTGCCAGGTGGCCGAAATCCGCGATGCGACTCGCGAACCACCGGCGACTCCTGGCCGTCGCGGGAAACTGGATGCGGTCGTTTAGCAGCACAGGGACGAATGCCTTCAATTCGTAGCGATCGAGCGTTAGGCTGGGGCCGACCAGGCGGATGCAAGTTCCCAAACGCTTCCACCCCTCCCGGCTGCATTGTTCGATAGCGACCTCATGGATTGAGTTGAGCGTGTAGGTGTAATCCCAGAGACATTCGTTCCGGTCATGAGCCCAGCATTGAACCGTTCCACGGGCTGGGTTGAGTGTCACCAAGCGACAGGATCGGGCGATGGATCGAGCCCGTGACAGCAGTTCGAGAGAGCCAGTCAACGCCCCGAGGGTCGTCGCCCAGATCTCCCTATCGCGGACAGGCAAGAGGCCGAAGGCGAGGGAAACCAGGCCGTCGGCGGCCACGAGGATCAGCCTCAGTGAGCCTACCCAGAGCCAGAGGAGCAACCACCGAGGGCCTCCCCCTTGCCGGACCTCCAGGACCTCGCGCGTTGACATGGCCCTTCACTCACCCCCGAAGCTGGATCAATCCTGCGACGGCTCCCGCACATTATACTCCAGCTTCCAGCGCCCCTCGCCCCGCGTTGCCTGGCACCACAAATCCAGCGTGCCAACCGGGGTGACCTGCGTATGCAGCTTTACCGGCACCGCCTCGCCTTCCGCGTGCCCCTCGATCGGGTCGAGCTGGGTGACGAGCGGGTCCAGCTCCTGCAACTCCTCGGGCGCCCAGCGGTCGAGCACAGTTCCGATCCGGTCGTCACGACGGACGGTCGAGCCGAGGAAGCGGAACTCGGCCGGCTCGCCGACGATCAGGCCGAAGTCGGGACCGGGCACGTCGGCCTCGGTCCCTTCCTCCATACCCATCGGCACCACGCAGACGGCCTTGATCGGCGGCGGCACCCCCGGCACCGCCGGCGCCGACGACTCGATGCCGATGTAATACGACCTCGGCACCCCGCCCCGGATACGAATGCCCTTCCCCTGGCGGACCATCCCGTAGTAGGCCGCACCGCTGGCAACGGCCAGATCCAGGTCAGCCGACTGGAGCGCTGGCACCTCGTGACCAGCCCACGACGAGAGAACTTCGACGACCCGTTGTCGCAAGGGCTCCGCCTTGAAGACGCCGCCGTTGAACAGCACGGCGGAGGGCTTCACGATCGTCCCTTCGGTGTGGAGCGACCCGGCCTGTCGGCTCAGGAAACGGGCCAGGTGCCGCGTGACCGCGGGGTCGGCGGCGTAGGGCAGGCCAATCTCGGTCAGGCCGAGCCGACGGCCGCGGACCGGCTGGTCGGTCGGCTCGCACTTCGGGAAAAACCCATCCAGCAAGACCTGGTTGACCTGGTCTCGCGTCAACTCCGTCTTCACCGAACCGCCTACAACCTTCGAGCCCCGACCGAGCACAGCCACCGGCGCGACCTGCTTCTTGGTGTCCGAGAACAGCGTCTCCTTGGCCGCACGGCAGGCATAGGTCAGGGCCACGCGCTGCACCGGGTCGAGCCCTTCCATGCCGTTGGGCAAGGTGGCGGCGACGGCGTGGGCGAGGGCCAGGTCCATGTTGTCGCCGCCGAGCAGAATGTGCTCGCCAACTGCCAGGCGGTTGAGTGTCAGGTCGCCGTCCTGCTCGCCGACGCCGATCAGAGTAAAGTCGGTCGTGCCACCGCCGACGTCGCAGACGAGCAGGATGTCGCCGACCTTCACATGGCTCCGCCAGTCGTCGCCGGTCGCCGCGAGCCAGGCGTAAAAGGCGGCCTGGGGTTCTTCAAGGAGGGTGACGTTAACCAGGCCGGCGTTGCGGGCAGCCTCGATGGTCAGCTCGCGAGCGGCGGCGTCGAACGAGGCGGGCACCGTCAGCAAGACTTCCTGCTTGCCCAACCGATCCTCGGACGACTTGGCGGCGACGACCTGGGTCCAGGCGTCGCGGAGATGGGCTAGGTAAGTGGCCGAAGCCGCGACGGGTGAGACCTTCGCCACGTCCTCGGGCGCTGACCACGGCAGGATGGCCGCTTTGCGATCGACCCCCGGATGCGAGAGCCAGCTCTTGGCCGAGCTGACGAGACGACCGGGCACCTTCGCTCCGTGCTCGCGGGCGAACCAGCCGACCGTCGAATCCCCCTTCTTCTTCCAGGGCAGATCCAGCGCCCCCGCCGCAAATTCTTTCTCCACCGGGAGGTACAGGAACGACGGCAGGACCGACCGCTCGCCCACCTCGCCCGGCCCGATGAGCTGGGGAATCGCCATCGACTGCAACGGCGGCGGCCGATCTTCGGTCGCCTGCCGCGTGTCGGCGAAGGCGACGGCGGAGTTGGTCGTACCCAGATCGATGCCGACGACGTAGCGGGACATGGGTGTTCCGTGTTGGCCTTTGCGAAGGTGCAAAGCGGTGCGGAAGCAATGGTCAGGGAATCTCGACCTCCGCGGGCGCGAGCACGGCGGAGTTGTCTCGGGAACCAGGCAGAGCCGGGAACTGGACGGCCTTGACCCGCCAGCCGTGGTGCTTCAGGACGCCCCGGAACGGCGGCGTGCCGCTGACATTGCCTGTCAATCGGATCTCGGCCGGGTCGAAATCCGCTGGGACCGTGACCTCCGCGTCCTCGGGGACCCCGAGCACCGGTTCGACGGTCAGGTACTCGCGCATCGCCTTGCGGCAACCACGGTGGATATCACGCACGGCTGCGCCGATCTGGGCGTCGGCGTAGGCGTCGATGTCCTCCTGGAGGAAGTCCACAAGCCGGCCGTCTCGCTGGAGGATCGCGAGCACCCGGAGGTCGGGACCCGTGGTCGGAAGCGGGGTCAAGAGCGGCTCGATCCGCCCGGCAAAATCGGGCTCGGTGAGGATCTTCCAGAAGGCCTTGAGGGCCAGCACCAGTCGGTTCAACGGCGACTCCCCACGATCATCGGCCCGGCCCCGACCGGCCAGCGAACGACGCCAACCCGCCCGGCCATCACGGGCCTTCACGTCCGACCCAGTTTAACCGCTTGGCTTGGCTACGGGTAGGGCGTGTGCGGGACGCCCGAACCGTCATCTCCAAACCAGGATCGACACCGGGTCAATCCTCATTGTCCTCGTCAAAGGTGGCCAACTCCTCATGGTCGAGGCCCGGTTCGGGGACGTAGCGTCGGCTCTCGACGCGGACCCCCCGAGGTCCCGTCGGCACGCGAACGTCCACGAACGGCGCCCTCACATGGACACCCGGCGACCGAGCATAGTACGACTCGCGATGATGGGCACAGCCCGTCCCGGCCAGCAGGAAGAACAAGATCAATCCGGCGAACGAGCGTGCGGCAAGGGTTCGGAAGGGCGGCATCGGGAGACTCCTGCTCGATGAAGGTGCGCAGTCCATCTTGGTTTTATTCGGCCGGAGGACGATGGCGACATGAGTGGAAAGCAAACTCGCCGAGGGGCCTCTTCGTTCGCATGACCTTCGCGACTTCCCCGCGACGAACACGCCGCATAGTCCCCAAGCCCCATCCTCTGGGTGAGATCGCGCCGATGGACAGCATCCGATCGACCGCCGCAATCCTTGCCTCTGTTTTCCTCGATACCCTGGCCTGCCCAAATTGCCAGCCTTCATGATGATGGTCCGCCGGGCGCCGAGAATAAGAAGCAAGACCAGGACGGAGGTCGCTGCGCCGTCGCGGCTTGGAACGGGGTGTCGCGCCCGGAGGCGTCGAGAGTCCCCCCAAGGCCGTCGCGGCGGCGCGATCCGAACGGACGGATCGGGAGCGGCGGCCGGGCGGGGATGTGACCGGTGGCGCTCGCGGAGGGAATCGATCGATGATGGGGAACACGCGAAGGCGGCCGGATCGAACCAGCGCGGTCCGCCGGGGACTTCGGTCCCGCCTGGAATCGCTGGAGTCCCGTACGCTGATGACCGTCGCGGCGGGTGGGCAGTATTATCTGCCCACAGTCTATCCGCCTCGAACCGTCAGCCATGCCTCGCCGAATCTGAGCCTGGAACACCCAATCGGGTCCAGTGCCAGTCAATTGGCCGCCCTCGATAACCAGGGCCGCGTCGTGAGCGGCAAGGACCGCCAGGGCGACGAATACGTCATCACGGTGCACGGGCCGGGCACGGTCATCGTCACCGACGCGACGCCCAATGACAGCATCCTCGATGACGACATCGACACGATCCAGATCGTCGGCGCCGACCCGAACCGCACTTATGTCACGGGCCAGGTGACGGCCTCGGCCTGGGTGATCACCGACGGTCAGGTGAACTTCAACCACCTGATCTCGGAGAACGGCGTCAAGTCGATCGTCCTCAACGGCTTCAACCTGACGAACACTGTCGTGCCGCCAGCCGGCCAGCCGCTGAACGTCGGCCCGGAGATTTACCTGCCGAAGGGCGTCGGCAATCTCCAGTTCAACAATATCAACGCCACAATCGACCAGGCCTCGTCCGACCAGCCGTTTGACATCGTGATCGGCTCGCCGACGACCCCACTCCGGCAACGCCCGAACATCAAAATCGGGAGCGTCTTCAACACGGTCGTCAACAGCAACATCGGTGAAGTCTTGCCGGGCAACCCGCCGGTGGACCCGACGGTCAACTTTGTGGTCAACGGCCAGCTCGGCCGCGTCGAGATGGTCTCGGCCACCCGGCAGCCGATCAACCTGGCCGGTTACGAGGCCAACTTCCCGGTCGTCGGCTCGACCGGTCGCACGGCGGTTCGCGCGATCGGCATCAACCAGCTCAAGGTGGACGGCGCCGCGAGGAACTTCACGGCCTCCCGCGCCGGCCAGCCCGCCCAGGCGCAGACGGGCCAGTCCGGCACGCCGCTGGCGCAGCCGGTCACGAGGCCGTTCCAGTCGGCTTTCAGCGGACTGGACCACCTTGGCACGGCTCAATTCGGGGGACCGACCGACGGCGTCGGGCTCGATGTCAACGGTCCGATCGGCTCGATCATCGCCCGTCGCGGACTCGGCGATCCGACCGGTCTGGTCCTGCCTCAGACGAACCTCGGCTACAATTCGGCTCGTCGCGGCAACTTCAGTTACGGTCTGCTGGGCGCCTTGATCACGGCCAAGAGCATCGGCAAGATCGACGCCGGGCCGAGCAATTTGACCCTCCAGACGGCCCAGAATCCCGACTTCATCCAGCTCCTGCGACAGGGCTCGACCCACTATTACACCCGACCCGGCAACGCCCTGACCGCAACGGCGATCACGACCGACGGCTCGATCGGCTCGGTCAATATCGTCGGCAACGCGCAGAGCAGCGAGATCAAGACAGGATTCAACTACCAGTCGTACATCGCCGGACTGGAAGGCACCCGCGCTCCCAGCGCGATCCGGAACTACCGCCAGCGGGGTGACCTGATCGACTCCGTGATCTCGGCCACGTACCGCACGACCGATAACGTCTATGGCGACGCCGCCAACCTCGACCCGCTTGACCCGAGCGTGGGTGCCAACGACGTTGCCGGACCCGGAGCCATCCGCGGCCAGCTCCTCGGTAAGCGGGTTCTGACGGGAGCCCGGACCGCCCTCAACAACATCGGCTCGGGCTTCTACGCCCGCTACAAGCGCGGCTACCTGCCCCCGCCCGATCAGGTGACCGGTGTGACCAACGGGTCCTGATCCTGACTAGCCGGCTCTCGAAGCCTTCGCGTCCCGGTCCCGTCTTGCACGGGGCCGGGACGTCGTCGCTTCCGGGACCTCGGGGGTCACCAGCGCCAGAGCGCCGTGCCCCAGGTCAGGCCGGCCCCGAAGCCGGAGGTGAGCAAGAGGTCGCCCCGGCGGACCTGCCCGGCGCGGACCAGTTCGTCCAGGGCGATCGGGATCGAGCCGCCGGAGGTGTTGCCGTAACGATCGAGGTTCTTGAAGACCGCGTTGCGCTGGAAGCCGAGGACGTCGCTGGCGGCATGGATAATCCGGACGTTCGCCTGGTGTGGGATGAACCAGCGGACGTCCTCCACGCTGCACTCGGCCCGCGAGAGGACGGCATGGGTCGAGTCGGCCAGGATGCGGACGGCCCACTTGAACACGGCCCGGCCGTCCATCGTCAGGTAGTGAAGCCCTTTCTCCAGGGCCTCGACCGACGGGGGCAGCCGGCTGCCGCAGGCGGGTCGGTTCAGCAGGTCGCCCCCCGAACCGTCGGCCCCGAACTGGTAGGCGATCATCCCTTGCTCGGGCGAGCCGGGACCCAGCAGAACGGCCCCGGCGCCGTCGCCGAAGAGGGGGAAGCTCTTGGGGTCCCGCGGGTTGATGACCCGGCTGTTGCAGTCGGCGCCGATGACCAGCGCTCGACGCGAGGTGCCGGCCTTGACGAACTGGCTGGCCGTGATCAGGGCGTAGCTGAACCCGGCGCAGGCGGCCTGGAGGTCGAAGGCGGCGCACGTGAGCTTCAGGCGGTCCTGCACGAGGCAGCCCGTCGAGGGGAAGGCCATGTCGGGCGTCATCGTGCCGACGACCAGCAGGTCCACCTCCGACGGCTCGCACTCGGCGGCCTTCAGGCAGCGCAGGGCGGCCTGGACGGAGAGGTCGCTGGTCGCCTGATGGGGTAGGGCGAACCGGCGCTCGTGGATGCCCGTGCGGTTCACGATCCACTCGGGATCGAAACCGAACTGGTCGCGCAGGTCCTCGTTGGTGACAACCCGCTCGGGCAAGTAGCTGCCGGTCCCGAGGATCTGGACCCCCGTGAGCGACCGGGTCCGCGGGCTGGGGACCGCTGGGGTTTGGCCTTGGCTCATGGAACTGTGCGACGGACTGGCTCCGGGCCCACGTACAAGGCTTGCCGGAGATCCTGGGGGTGGGAAGTCGCCCCACCAGGGCCTTTCGCCCCGGCCGACGAGCGAACACCGCTCCGAGGGCTCTCGTGACCCGGACGTCGCGGGGCTCAGCGGAGATGCGGTCGGAGAGCTGACGGATGAAGAAACCGTTGCGACTATAACCCCGCCCCGCCATCATGACCAGACCAATGCGCCGATTCTGACGCTCCGCTCCCCGGTCCCCCACCCATGTCCGAGCACCGCATTCAACTTCGCCGCGGCTGGCAGCTCGTCACGTCGGCCGCCTCGCGTCTCGACCTGCCCGCCGACCCCGATTTCGCCAAGGGGCTCGGCCCCTTCCGCCTGATCCGACGCTTCCAGGTGCCCCGCTTCGATCCGGACCGCGAGTCTCTCGCGCTCGCCCTCGCCGATCTGCCCGGCCTGGTTGACGCTCGACTCGACGGCATCTCGCTCGTTCTGCCGGCGACCGTCCGGGACAGCGCCGAGGTTTCCCTGACCGCTACAGTCGTCCCCGGCGCCCGCGCGTCCCTGGAACTCGCCATCGATCCGGGACTCTGGAACGCCTCGACTGAGACCGGCCGGTCCTTCGGCTCCGTGGCCCTGGTGATCCGTACCGAGAGGCCGGATCGACTCCAGGGCCGACCGATCTGATCGTCTCTTCGGCGAGGTTCCGAAACGCCCCGACCCGGCGTTGGGAACCGGTCCGCGAAGGTTTCGACAGGACGGCGAAAACGGCTTTGTTTTGCTGTCTGCCGTTGTCGTGGGACGATGTGGGAACGCCCCGACGACGCACCCGGGACGCCTGCGTCACGATGGGGAGACGACAGGGGGACGCTCCAGTCGGCGACAGGGGACGAGTTGCAACTTGTTAAATTTTAAAAGTTTGGGAGGAGATATTGCCTATTGTGAAGTTCGTTCGGCGTCCAGGACGCGATGCGGCGTCGCGGCGTCTCGCCAGGATGAGGGGTCATTTGCCATCCGGATTGCCAAGGAGCTAGCGTTAAGTATAGCACAGAATCGGAGTACTGGCAGGGGATATTTCGGGCTCGAAGAGAGACGACGGACCCTCCCAGCGAGGCCGCAAAGGCGAGGCGAGCCTGGCCGGAGAGGCGCCGAGAGCCGTTGGCCGCGGCCGGGGTGGGCGGATAGAATCAAGGATGGCCCTCCCGATCCCTGAACCCCTGGGGACCGAGCCCTGTGTCTGACGCGATGCCCTCCGACTGGCTTGACAACGAGAAACCCGACCTTCGGCCACGATACCGGCTCTGCAAGCTCGCCTTCGGCCTGGCTTCCATGGCCCTTGGGCTCCAGTGCGCCGACATCGCCTTGAGCCTGGGAGCCCAGTTCTTCGGGATGGCCGACCTCTGGAAGCTCGTCCATAGCCCGCGATGGCGACTGTTCGTCGGCACGCCGATCACCTGGAGCGCGGTCGTCGGGTCGTACCTCCTGCTAGGACGCTGGCGTCATCCCGGGTGGAATCGAAGGGCGGGCTTGCTGGCGCTGATGAACGCCATCGACCTTGGCTTCTGGGCCTCGGATAACGGCGTCTTGCTCGGATTTCAGATCCCCGAGCTTCAGGACCCCTGGCTCCGCTATGCCGGCAGCGTCTTGCAGTGGTTTGAGCTGATGCTTTTTGCCTCGCTGGCCGCCGAGGTCGCCAGCCACCTCGGCCGTGCCGAGGCGACGGAGGCGTCGCGCCTGACGCGCTCATTCGCCATGGTCGGTCTGACTCTCTGGTTCATCATCCTGCTGAGCTGCACCGCCTGGTTCCCGGCCCGGTTCCCGGTCTTTCGCGTCCGGAGCTTCGAGGTCTTCCTCCTGATCCTCGGTTCGCAGGCACTCCTGGCGATCTCGGCTTTTCAGGTCACGATCCTCTGCTTGCAGGCCAGCCGCGAGTGTGGCCGGCTGCTCGCCGAGCTGGGCCCACCGGACCACGGCGACGATCTGCTACGCTCGCGGTCTGAGGCGATCGACGAGTCGCATTCGAAATCGGACGATTCCTGGACCTGATTCCGGTTCGTGAAGGTCGGTTGCCGGGCCCGGAAAACGGAGGCTTCCGGGGCCTCCGTCGGGCTCTACGACTTCGTGACATCCACCACGGGGAGCAGCTCTCGGAGGGTCCTGGGCAGGGGAAAGTGGACGCTCTCGCGACGGACGTAGGATTCCTCGACGGTGGCCCCGTAGGTCCGTTCCAGATATTCGATGACCTCCTGCACCACGTCCTCGGGGGCGCTGGCGCCGGCGGTGATCAGGATAGTCTCGACGCCTTCGAGCCAGGCGGGGTCGATCTCGGAGACGCCGTCGATGAGGTGGGCGTGGGGGCCGAGCGAGTTGGCGATTTCCTCCAGGCGACGGCTGTTGGAGCTGTTCTGGCTGCCGAGCACGAGCACCAGGTCGGCCACCGGGGCGAGCTGGCGGACGGCGTCCTGGCGGTTCTGGGTGGCGTAGCAGATGTCGTCCTTGGGCGGATTGGCGATCTGGGGAAACTTCTCCCGCAAGGCCGCAATCACGACGTTGGCATCATCGACGGAGAGCGTCGTCTGCGTCAGATAGGCAATCCTGGCGGGGTTGATCTCCAGCCTGGCGACATCCTCTGCCGTCTCGACCAGGATGATCTGGTTGGGGGCCTCGCCCATCGTGCCGATGACCTCGTCGTGCCCTTCGTGGCCGATGAGGAGGATCGTATAACCCTCGGTGGCGTACTTGACCGCTTCCAGGTGGACCTTGGTCACGAGCGGGCAGGTGGCGTCGATCGCGCGGAGCTTGCGGCGTCGGGCCTGCTCGCGGATCTGGGGCGAGACGCCATGAGCGCTGTAGAGCAAGGGGGAGCCCTGGGGCACCTCGTCCAGGCTCTCGACGAAGACCACGCCGCGACGGCGGAACCGCTCCACCACGTACTTATTGTGGACGATCTCGTGATAGACGTAGAGCGGGGCACCGAAGAGGTCGAGGGCGCGCTCCAGGCTCTCGATGGCCATGTTCACCCCCGCGCAGAAGCCGCGAGGATTGGCCAGGATGATCTTCATCGCGGGGCGTTCTCCTTCGGGTCGCATATTTCCCAGGGTATCCTAAACATTGACCGCCCTTGCGGGAAGGGGGATCGGCCTCGGCTCAGACCTTCTCCCCGTCCTCCGCGCCGCGGGAAGCGACCCATCTGTCTCTCAGGGCGATTTCGCTCCCACGACCGGAATCGCCAGCTTGCGGGCGGTCACCGACTTGCCGTCGATCGTGCCGGCGTGGACGTGCAGCGTCCCTCCGATGCGGTTGCCCTTCGTCACAACGACCAACTCGCCCGGGTCGCGGGAACGGGGGTCGCCGATGTTGACGTCGGGCGAGCGATTCAGGGCGTTGTCCTTCCAGGTCGCGCTCAGATAGACCCGTCCCGCGCTTGACTTCACCGGCGGACCATGCTCGACGGCCAGCGTCGCGCCCCGCCGGGCGTCGTCGATCGTGTTGCCCTGAACCTGAACGCCGAAGGCGGGCGGCGTGGGACCAGCCCCAGGGTCCGGGGTTCTCGGTCGGTGCGGCCGTCAGCCGGATCGCCTCACCGCAGCCGAGGATGTGGTTGCGGATCAGGGCCGTGCCGTAATGGTTCCCGACCAGCACGAACCCGGCCGCGACCGACCCGCCCCGGCCGTCGATCGTGTTCGCCTCGAAACGCTCGCCCACGAAGCCCGACGCCAGCGAGAGAGCCGGCACGTCGCGGGGCAGGGGGGTCGCCGGGTCGATCAGGTAGGTTGTCCGGTCGATCCGCTGGGCGATCCGCCGGAACGTCCCCGCATGGGGGCCTTCGAGGATTGCGACCGCGTCGCCCGGCTCGGCCGGGTCGCCCTGAGGCTCGGGGATCACCAGGACGAGGCCGTCGCCGGAGATCGCACGCGGTCGGCCCTCGAAGCGGAGGCGGTACGCCTCGGTCAGGATGATCTCGGGGGCGTTCTCGTGCACCGGGTCGTCATCCCGAGGCCCGATGCCGGAGACCCGGTTGTCGCGGATCAGGTCGGAGGCGCCGCTGACGGTGAGGACCAGGAACCGCCAGGTCTTGCCCGATCGGCCGACGGGCCGTGCGGTGTTGTTGACGAGTGTCAGGTCGTGCGTGCGGTGTCCCGAGAAGACGCCGAAGCAGAACGTCCCCGGGATCGTGCCGCGATAGTCGTTGCCCGTGACCCGCCAGGGGCCACCGAGGAACTCGACCATCCCGCCTCGCAAGGTGTTGTCCTCGATGCGGCCGTTTTCCGCGGTGGCCAGCCGGATCAGCCGCACCGCCTCTTCCCAGCGCGACGACGGGGGCGGTGATTCGAGGTCGAGCTTGCGGAAGACGAGCCCCGCCTTGAGGCCGTGCGAGCCCGGGTCGTGGTTGTCGGTCGTGCCGATCACGGCAGGTCCGTAATCGATGTTGTCCGCCCAGCGGACCGGGCCGGCGAACCGGACCGCGAAGCCTTCGAGCCTCGTCCGGCCGTCGTGAATCTTGATCGCCGCCGTCCAGGGCGGGGCGGCGGTCGGCTGGGCGAACAGGAGCGTCGCTCCCGGCTCGCCGACGATCGCGACGGCTTGATTCAGGATCAAGGGGCGTTCCAGCCGGTACGTCCCCTTCGACAGCCGCACGAGGTCGAAGCGGGCCGCCAGGGCGTTCAGGTCATCTCCCGGTTGGGCGAGGACGGTCGTGGATGCGTTCGCGGGCCCGGCGCGCAAGGTGGGATCGGCCGGGCCGCCGGGAATGCGGGCGATCGTCTGGCGACCGTCGGCGTCGAGCAATCGCAGGGTCAAGGTGGCTCCGGACTCGTCCCGGATCGGCGGGAAGGCCAGTTCGGCACGTCGGGGGTCGGTCCCTCGTCGGAAAACCAGGGGCCCAGGGATAGGATGCGACGTCGAAGGCCAGATCCTCGCGAGCCCGTTCGATCCAGGCCCCACCGACCGGGTCGCTCAGGGCCGCGGCCACGATCTCGCCGGGTGGAAGCCCCGCCAGCTCCACGCGGACCGAGCCTGGTCCCGCCAGGTCGGACCCGTCCTGTCCGAGCCAGTGGGCTTCGATCTGGTTGGTGATCAAGGCGGGAAGCTTCGCCGCCGGAACCTGGAGCCGCGGATCGGCGGGGCCAGCGACGACCTCGGTTCGGTCCGTCTTGGCGTTGGCGTAGAGCATGACGAGCTGGAGCGTCTGGCCCGCACGGTCGCGGTCGGGATTGAGGAAGAGATCGGCTTTCGTCGGGTCGTCAGGACGACGGATCAGCTCCGCATTCGGCCAGCCCTTGGGATTGACGCCCGACTGCCAGGAGGCGCCATCCGCGGCCCGGACGGCGATGGCCTTGACCGGGATCTCCGGCGAGAGGTTCTCCAGCCGAAGCACCTGGTCCTGCACGCCATCCGGCCCGACCGCCGGTCCCGTGCCGACGCGGTCGCGGCCGTCCTGGCCGACCCAGGAGGCCTTCAGCCTCGCGGCGGGCATGCGGAGGTTCGGGTCGGCCCGGCCCCCTTCGACGATCAGCTCGGCGGTCCGGTCGTCGGCGAAGGTCAAGGTGATGGTGAACGCGCGGCCGGTCTCGACCGCGCGTCGGTTCGAGGAAGAGGTCGGCCGTCGCCGCGCCTTCGCGACGTATCAGGTGGGCCTTCCAGGGACCGTAAGGGCCGTTGACCTGCCACTCGTCGCCGCCCAAGCCGCGGATCACGGCGCGGGCGATGGCGTCGTGGATCGGCAGACCGGCTAGACGGATGTGGAGATCCTGAACGTCGCTGGGGGCCAGTTTGGAGCTGGGGCCGACGAAGTCGTGGCCGTCCTGCCCGAGCCAGGTGCCGGACAGCCTGCCGCGATGCGGCGACTGGGCAGGGGAGCGATCGGGTGAGGCGAGGGTCAGGACCGCAAGCGTGGCGGTGGCGATGAGGCGGGTTGGCGGCGGCATGGGTGCTCCTCCCGGGCAACGTCGGGCCGGGGGCCGCGACGGCACGAGGTTGGCACAAAGCCGCCGAGGCGTAAAGCCGAACCGGCGTCATGTTCCACGTGACCGCTCTACTCCGGGAAGCCTGGAGCGAGGCAAGCGGCCAGTCGGCCGGGGTCGCGGACGCCCTGGGATTGCATCCAGGTGTCGGCCTGGGCGACGAGGTCGCGGCCGGTGTCGCCGCCGAGCAAGTGCCCGAGCTGGCGGCGGCTGGCGGCGAGGAAGTGGTCCATCGGGACGGCGGCGAAGCCATCGACCGCAGCGCGGAGATGGCCCAGGGTGGCGGCCTGGTCGCCGATGACGGAGGCGGCCCCGGCGCGGATGAGTCGGGCCATCGCCAGGCCCCAGTCGGCCCGCTCACGGTCGAGTCGTTGGGCGGCTTCTGCGGCGGCCTTGAGCAAGACAGGGCGCTCGGCGGGAGTCACGGCCGCAGCCGCCACGGCGGCGCGGCCGGTGAGCTGGAAGATATCGGTGCGCACCTGCTGAATCCGAGTCAGGAGCGAGCCCTTCAACACCGCGTTCTTCTCGCAGACGAGCCGCCAGGCCGCGGGGCCGTCACCGCGGTAGAGGTGGATATAATGATGGGCATAGAAGTGGTCGAGGTGCTGGACGTGGAAGCCTTCTGGGGTCCACTTGGCGATGACCTCGTCGGCCTGGGCTGCGGCGGCGGCGGGGGCATCGTCGGCGAGCAGGACGATGGCTCCGAGGTAGGGGAGCAGGGTCACTTCCAGGTAGAGGTCGCCCCGCTCACGGGCCGCCTTGACGGCCGCGGCCAGGCGTTCGCGCAGGTCGGCCAGCCGGCCGGCATAGAAGTGGCTCCAGAGCACGTAGAGGTCGGTCGTGGTGCGTTCCCAGGAGACACCCGTGCAGCGGTCGCGGAAGATGGCCTGGGCGCGGTCGCCATGGACGATCCCGGAGGCGTACCGCCCTTCGAGGAAGTTGGCGGCGGAGCGCGCGAGTTCGACCATACCGAGGGCGTGGGGGTCGTCGAGTCGACCGGCCACATTGTCCGCGGCCTGGATCAGTCGGGCGGTCCGTCGGCGGGCGGGCAGGCCGTTGCAGGCGGAATGGACGGCCTCCCAGGCCAGCGAGCGGCGCGACCCGAACGGGTTCGCCGGCGTGCAGGGCCAGCCGGAGCGAGTGGGTCTGGAAGTAGGCGCCGCGGATCACGTCCACGTTGCTGATGCCGAGCGCCACGGCCAGGGCGGCGTCGAGTCGGGGGCGCTCGTCCGCCGGGATCTCGGCTTCCGCCCGTGCGCGGAACCGCAGGCCGCGCAACCGGAGGATCAGGCGCTCGATCATCAGCCGGACCAGCGCCTCGCTCGGTGTGGCGGGCATGCGGAGGCCGACGCGATCGAGGACGGCGCCGATCGTGGCCCGGCCATCGTCGATGTAGCCGCTGCAGAAGAACTGGTAGGCGGCCCGGCGCTGGAGATCCAGCAGTTCGTCTGGACTGGCGCCTTCGGTGGCCTGCTGATACGAGCGAGCGGCCTCCAGGCTTCGACCGGAATTGGCCAGGGCGTCGCCCAGGCGGGCGAGCAGGGGGCGGCGGTCGGCGTCGTCGTCGGGCCGCAGGGCCAGTGCACGTCGATAGAGCTTGGCGGCGTGGTCGAAGGCGAGGGCGTCGGCCGCCTCGTCGGCGGCTCGACCGTAGTAGAGGCCGGCGCGGACGGGGTCGCCGGAGCCCTCGAAGTGCCGGGCGAGCATTTCGGGATCGGCGTCGCCGGTGGCCTCCAGCTCGCGAGCCAGGCCGGCCTGCCAGAGCACCCGGCGCGACGGTTCGAGGCGATTCGCGATCGTCTCCCGGATCCGGTCGTGATAGGTCTCCACGTCGTCGAGCATGCCGGGACCGGTGCCGCGGATCATGTGCTGGGAACGGAGCAGGGCCAGTGATGCATAGCCGTCGGCTCCCTGGCCGGCGGCCCGGCAGGCGACGGCCTGCCGCAAGGGCTGTCCCGCCACGGCGAGCACCTCCAGCAGCTCGCGTGGCTGGCGCGGCAGCTTGTTGATCCGTCGCCAGAGCACGTTGTCGAGGCTGATCGTGCTGGAGTTCGCCAGGCTGTCGGCCAGCTCGCCGCCTTCCTTGAGATACTGGACCAGCTCATAGACAAAGTAGGGGCTTCCCCCGGCCTCACCAACGATCATCCGCGCCACGTTGCGAGCCGCGGGGTCGTCCTGGCCGATCAGGGCCACGGCCAGCTCGCAACCCTCCTCGGACGAGAGGGGCTCGACCGGCACGTCTCGCCGACTAGCCAGGACCGGCACGTCGGCGGCGGCCTCGAACATGGTTTGGAGGCAGGCGCTGGTCGTCCGGTCCTCGCGACGGTAAGCACAGACGAGCATCAAGACCGGCGGGTCCGGTGGCCGGAGAAGGTCGATCAGCAAGGCAGCACTGTCGAGGTCGCCCCACTGGAGGTCGTCGATTTCGAGGACCAGCGGCTTGCGGTCGCCGATCCGGGCGAGCATCTCGCGGAGTGCGGCGAAGGCGCGACGACGGAGTTCCTGCTGGTCGGGGATCTCGGCGGCGCGCTGGGGGGCCTCGGCCACGGCGTCGATCCGTCGGAGCACGGGGAAGACCCGAGCGAGTGCCGCCACGTCGCGCGGCAAGAGGGCGTCCACTTCGAGGCGGCTCAGTCGCTTCAAGTAGCGGCTCAAGGCATCGATCAGGCTATCGAGGGCCTTGTAGGCGACGGACTCCTGCTCGTAACAGCGACCGGTCAGGACGACCGCCTCGCCGCGCTCCATCAAGCCATCAACAAACCGCTGGACGCAGGCAGTCTTGCCCACCCCCGATCGACCATGGACGAAGGCGGCGACCGTCTGACCCCGGCAGAGATCGGCGAAGGTCTCGCCCAGCGCCGCGAGCTGGCTGGTGCGCCCCACGAATGGCCGCGCTCGCGACCCCAGACGGGCCGGGCCGGACGGCGTCGAGCCAAGCCGGCGGAGGACGTCCTCGCCGGACGGACGGTCCTCTGGCCGGCGACGCAGCAGCTCGGTGCAGAGCACATCGAGATCGACCGGCGCACTGGGGTTCAGGGTACTGGGCGGCACGGGCTCGATGGACTGCTTGGCCAGCATCACCTCCAGCGGCTTGCCCTTGAAAGGCAGCCGGCCGGTCAAGGCCCGGTAGAGCATCACACCGACGCTATACCAGTCGCTCGCCGGTCCGAGCGGCTGGCTGGCGGCTTGCTCGGGCGCCATGTAGGAGACCGTTCCGACGACCCGGCCCTCGGTCGTCTGCGGATCAAGCCGGGTGTCGATTTCGGTCGCCAGGCCGAAGTCGAGCAGAACGACCCGACCCCGTCGCGTGACCAGAACATTTGATGGTTTGATGTCGCGATGCAAGCAACCCTGGGCGTGCAACTCGTTGAGCACCTCGGCGATCTGACGGAGTGCGGCGCGGAGTCGGACCAGGTGCGGCTGTCGCCCTCCGGAAATCGCTTGGGGCTTTCCGGCCTCATCCGAAGCGGTCGCCTCGCGGGGCGCGACGCTCGCGAAGCTGTAATCGACGGAAATGGTCGAGGCCAGGGGTGTCTCGTGGGCGGCGTCTTCGGAGGGAGCACCGACCAAGAAGTCGGGATGGGTTGTTGACGGCGACGTGGACGAGTCTTGCGTCGACTCGGGCTCCGTCATCGGCTGGGTGGTCTGCGGCTCGGTGTCGGACTCGTGGCCGGAGCCGGCGTCCGTCGGTGACGAGTCCGCCGGGCCACCGCCGACGGCCCAGGTCGAGGCATCGAGGGAGTCGCCTAGTTGGGTGAGGGGATCATCCTCCGGGATGTCCCGGTCGGGACAAACGAACTCCAGGAAGTCGTCACCTTCGACCAGCTCCATCGTGAAGAACCACTGGTCGCCGTCGGAGAACAACTCGAAGAGGCGCACCAGATTCGGGTGGGCCAGATCAGCGAGGTTCCGGAACTCGTTCTTGAAACGGTAGAGTGAAGAGGCCTCGAGGTGGAGGATGGTCTTCAGCGCCACGCGTTGCTGGCGTTCCTGGTCGAATGCCTCATAGACGACGCCCATGCCACCGGCACCCAGACGGCGCCGGATCGCGAAGCGCTCGGTTCCGCGAAAGTCGTCCAGGTGCGTGACGGCCATCGGTCCCCCGACGCTCGGTCATCCTCGATCGCATCTCGGATCAAGAACCAGACGGCAGGTCCACGGGATCTCTCCCGCACCAGGGTGGAGATCGGCGCGGCCGTCGGCCTCGACGGAGAAGGCGCTGTCGGCTCGATGCAACTGCGCATCATTATGACGCATCCCGCGCGACCGCCGCAAGGAAGCATCGGCGGCACACCTCTGGGTTTCAAGACGATCGATCGTGCTCGAAAATCCATTCCTGGACGCACCGGAGGTGGTTGGCTCCGGCTCACTCCCCCGGTTCTTTCATCGGGACGTGGTTCAGTTCGTGCCGGCCCTGGGCGATGGCCAGGTACAACGGCCCGCGGGCGCGATTGACCCCGCCGAGAGGACGGTGCTCGGGTAAGGCGTGCCAGGGATTGAACGAGAGGTTCTCGCAGGATTCGCGACGCTCGGGCGTGTCGAAGGTCTGCTTCGGCACCTGAATCGTGGCAACCTTGCGGAACGGGGCGACCGACTCGTCCCAGCGGACGGTCGGGTCCTCCACCGGATTCACGGCGCGATCGCCCTGGAGCTGCACGAGGAAGTCGAACCGCGCCTCGTGCTGGCTCAAATGCCGGACCATCGACTCGCGGTAGCGATCCTTCGAGCCCGAAGGCTCGGGCGCGGGAACCAGGGCCAGGTCCGGCAGCGTCGAGAACTTCATGGCCTGAGAGCCGATGGCGTAGGGCGTGGCACTCCAGTATCGTATCCGCAAGGGACTATCGGGGCTCGATCGCGAGTTCCGAAGCATCTTGAAGCGGTAGTCGGAGGAGAGGAGCAAGCGTATCAAAGCCCCGACCTTGCCGAGCGAGAGGCCGGGCGACTTGAGCTCGCGGAGGACCTCCAGCAGGGGGACGTAGTCGGCCACGTTGCGGACGAAGAAGACGGGCTGGTCGATCAGGATAAAGTCCTGTGTCGGGACGTCCTCCTGGCCCTCCAGAAGCTTGCGGCCGGGCACGTCGAGCAGCTTGATGGCCATGCCGTGAATGTCAGCCTTGGTATCGTCCCACGAGGAGCCGTTGGAGAACCGGATCAAGGCCCGGAAACTCCGCGGCTCGGCAAAGACTCCGGCGCGAAACTCGGCCGGCAGATCCGGCTCGACGACGAACTCGGCGTCCACGCAGCCATGCCCCTTCGGGTGTTGCCCGCGGGGCACGGGTGTGTGAAGCCGGTCGCTCCGCTCCTGGATCTGGCGATGGATCGCGACGAGTTGCTCGATCTGCGACGCCTCGTCCGGCGGGATCGATTCCAGCGGGGCTTCGGAGATGGCGGTGGTGATGCTCATCGGAAGACTCCCTTGGCGTCTGGTTCCGATTCGATCGAGAGCCGGCCTTCTTCCGGCCGGGAGGTGCCGATCAGGATACGGGCGATGCATTGAAGATTTCTTCAACCTCGGCGAAAACATTCGGCTTGACGATGATGTCGCCCTTGATCAACTCACAACCGAGAAGCTCGACAAGCGGCACCTGGTCCAGAGGGTCCGACTCGGAGGCCCCGGTCAGCTCCAGGCTGCCCGGGCCGCTCCAGATCTCGCTCGGCTGGACGACCCAGTGGCTAGCCATGATCTCGCCGACCGTCGGCAGGGCCCCGCGCTGGGGGCTGGGGATGATCCGGGTCGTCAGGTAGTTCAAGGTCAGTTCCGGCGGAAGCGGGGAGACCTTCTGCGCGGGCTTCATCGAGCCGGAGCAGACCCGGACGCCTGCGGGACGATCCATCGAGCCAGCGAAGTTCGGACCCGTCTGGAAGTCGATGTGCGCCATTTTTTTCGGATAGCCGCCCATCTCGCGGCCGGCGGCCATGGCAATATCGGTCGTCACATAAAGATACGCGCCATACTGGAAGTGAGCGTCGTTGTAGATCACATCCAGGTAGAGCACCACCTCGTCATACGGTCCGAGGCTACTCTCGGGGTACGACGCGAAGACCAGGGCAGCCGTTGGCTTATCGGGGAGCGAGAGCGTCTCGGGAAGGATCTGTGCGGCTTTTTCACCGTCGGTCACATACTTCAGGATCATCAGGGTGGCCGCCTTGTAGTTGTACGGCGGCGCCGGAAACAGGGGCGCATGGACAGGCATGGAGAACCCGAACTTCTCCTTGGCCAGTGTGCCGCGAATCCCCATGATCGCCTCCATAAAGAATTGATAGGAATGTGGGACACGCCTGATCCTGTCCCGACTCCCAGACCCGAGAGGTTTGTAGGATGCCGGCACGAGCACCGTTCCCGCGAACCGAACGTGCGCATCATATCGGTTCGACCATACGAATGGCAAACAGATATTTTCGGCACCTTCGGCACCACCGGCCCCGCTTCCATTAGCGGAATCGGGCGCCTCCGCTTCGGTGGTGGGGCGGGCTCGTCGTCAGAGGAGTGGGGCAGTTGCAGACCGAGCGCGTGGGCCAGCACGAAGAGGAGCATCAGGAGCCAGAGCCAGAGGATCACCTGCACCGGGGGTGTCGGGCCACGGAACCGGCGGGTCCGGCCCTCGATCCGGCGTTCCGCGACGCGCGGGCACATGTGCCGTCGCCACTCGGAGAGGCGGCCGATCCTGCCGCAGTCGAGGCAATGGTACTGGAAGAGACCCGGCACCAGGCCGAGGCTCGCGAGCATCAAGAGCACCGCCATCGGTGTGAAGGGCCCCGCGACTCCCAGGAAGAGCAAGGCAAACATGCCCGCCAGCCAGGCGAGGATCGCCGCGATCCCGAGGAACGGGTTGCTCAGCAGGCGCTGATACGACTCGGGCGAGTGGTCCAGCTCCAGGGCGTTGTCGGGCAGAATCGGGTCGAATTCCGGGTCACGACCCGCGGGAGGCGACACGAGCTGGGAGGAAGACTCCTCCCGCGATGGCACGGGTGGCAGCAGCGGCGAAGGCGGCGGGTCCGGTTGCACGGCGGCCTTCACCCTTCGGGGCCTGCCCCGGTCCAGACTCGAAACGTCTCCAGGCCGGCGCGGCGTCCCCGAGAATGGAAGCCGGCGACCTGGCCGACAGGCTGACTTGCGGCGGTCTCGGTACCGAAATCCGTGTCGCGGCCGACGAAGACCGGCAGGGCCATTGCCGACAGAGCGATCCGCCCAAGAGTGGCCCGGCCCGCAGCCAACCATCCCGGCGCCCGATCAAACCACGGACTCGCGAAAACCAGTGCTGGCAAGAAAGAATTCACCCGGGCTCCCTCGCTGTTGCGGCACGGCCGGAGGTGGGTGAGACGTTCCGGAACACCGCGGTAAGGGCCAGGGCGACTTGGGAGAACCGGCCCAACGTGAGGATCGCCTCCAGAGTATCCTAGGCGCCGATCCCCACCAATCCAACCGTGGACGCCGTGGCGATGCCCCTGGAGGCGAGCCTTGCCGGCCTCCATGCTCGGATCACCGAACCACGACGTGACTCCGACCCCGGACACCGCGTGCGGTCGCCTGACCAACGCCAGCCTCGCCGCCCACGAGCGGCCGTCGCGACCTTGGGAACTCACACCCATCGACCGCCGCGTTTCGAGACAGTAAGGTGCCCCGGCCTTTGCAACGATCTTCCGATAATCACGCTGAGAACCGACCATCGGAGCGGGAATCCCTCCGGCGACCGCCCGATGGGTGACGGGGACCGTCGACTCGACAGCAGCTTCCATGCGGCGTCTCCTGGGAGCGGTCCTCGCTCGGTGGTTGGGGCGATGCTCAGAAGGATCGGAACTCTCGCGAAGGGCGGTTCACGATTTCATTTCAGGAGGGTCAGCGACACCGGCCGATTCACAGTCAGGCTCGCAATCGATGCTGATGCAGGAGCCCATAAGACTCTTCGCATTTGCGGAGGATTTCCGCCAGAGGCTCCGGGACCCCCTCCGGCTTGGGCCGATAGGGCTGGAACGTCGTTGTCGTCTGGACGCTGCCGTACCAGTGCTTCGCCCAGATGCCGTCCGTCTCGCGACGCCCGGGGGGCCAGGAGAGCATGGACTCGTCGAAGGCGACCCCCAGCGCTTCGCAGAGGGCACCGAGGGTACCCGGGGATCTTTGAGAACGTCGCGGGCGTCGATGACCGGCGGGACGCGGCCGGTCTGCTCGCGGACACGCTCGAAGATCTCCACCTGCTGAGGAAGTCCCGTGTCTTCGAGCCTCGGAGACGGCAGGATCTTCGCGAGCGAGGTGAGCATCTCACGGGGTTCGCGGATCAGGAAGGCATTGGTCACGCGATCGAGCCAGCCGCGGTCGATCTGGGGCAGCAGGTGGTGGGCCATTTGCTTCTGGTAGAAGATCGCGTCGCCGCCTGGCACCGGGCCGAGCAGCCCATTGATGACCTTCCGCCAATCGCTTTCGTGGTGGACGATCACCTCGTCGGCGCCGGGGTGGTCAAGCCTGGTTTGCTGGAGGTAATGGGCATAGAGCGGCTCGTCGCAGACGAACGTATCCGGCCGGTTACCCCACGACCGCATCAGGGCCGTGGAGATGTTGCGGGGGCCGGACCACATCGCGATCCGGATCGGGCTCTCGGGGATGGGCATGGTCGGCGGATTTCGGTCGGGATCAGGGAAGACGTTCCACGATCTCACGCAGGCTGATCGAACGTCGCGACGGATCGGGTTCCAGCAAACGCAGCAGGATCGGCCGGAAGGGATCGGGGACCTCGGAGGCCAGTTTGGCCGTTGGCACGGCGCGGACGCGGGCGAGCACTTGAAGGATGTTATCGCCCGCGAACGCCTTGCGACCGGTCAGCATCTCGTGGAGCACGACGCCGAAGGCGAAGGCGTCCGAGGCGGCGGTGGCTGGTTCGCCGCGCGTTTGCTCGGGCGCCATGTAGCTGGGTGTCCCGAAGACGCCGGCCGCGTCGTCGTCGGAGGAACCGAAACCATGGCCGGGGTAGTCGAGCGTGGCGTCGGGGTCACGATCGTCGAGCCGGGCCAGCCCGAAGTCGAGAATCTTGGCGACGCCCTCGGGCGTCACGATCACGTTCTCGGGCTTGAAGTCGCCGTGAACGACCCCCTGCGCATGCGCCGCGGCCAGTCCCGAGGCGACCTGCCGGGCGAGGGTCGCGGCCCGTTCGGGCGAGAAAGGGCCCTCACGTTCGATGAGCTGGCTCAAGGGGCGACCCCGAAGGTACTCCATCGCGATGATCGCCACGCCGTCGTCGTCCTCGACGGCATACACGGTGCAGATATTCGGATGATTCAAGGCCGCCACCGACCGCGCCTCGGTCAAAGCGTTCTGAGGCGCATCAGGCTTGAGCACCTTGAGAGCGACGGTTCGTTGCAACCGCAGGTCCCGAGCCCGGAAGACGGCCGCGAACGAGCCCGAGCCGAGCGGCGCCTCGATCCGATAATGCGCGACCATGCTGCCTGGTCCGAGCACCTGGGTCGGGTCGAGCGTGGCGTCGCCTAGCTCCCAGCCGCTGGCGCAGAGACCGCCGGTCTGCAGGGCTGTGAGAACGCGGAGCACGTCGTCCGGCCGTCGGCCGACGCTCAGGTTGTGAACCGACAGGTATTGCAGCACGCCGTTCGGGTCGATCAGGAAGAGGCCGCGCAAGGCCGCATGCTGGTGCGGCAGATAGACGCCGAAGGCCCGCGCCACCTCGCCTTGTTCGTCCGACGCGAGGGCGAAACCCAACCCCGCCAGCCCTCCCCGCGACCGGGGCGTCTCCAGCCACTGTTCGTGCGACTCGATTGGATCGCAACTGATCCCGAGGATCTCGCAACCCAGTTGCCGGAACTCCGCGATCCGGGCTCCCAGCGCGGACAGCTCGGTCGGGCAGATGAGCGAGAAGTCGCGAGGATAGAACACCAGGGCCAGCCAGCGGCCCCGATAGTCAGCCAGACGTGCGCGGCGATGGTCCGTGCCTGGCGTCGGAGTGCTGGGCAGATCGAACTCCGGCGCCAGCAGGCCGACCATCGGGACGGGGTTCACTTCGGGGCTCCTCGCGGCACGATTCCGGGGAGGCGGAGGATTAGGATTCCAGGTCGATGGCCAACGACCAATGGTCAATGGCCGATGATCGATCGCGGGAGCAGGCTCGTCCTCGATCGACCACCGACCATCACTTCGACCATCATCCTTCGGCGCCCGTCAAGCCAGCTTCTCCGGCACGACGAACGGCGGCCGGTAGGTCCGGGTCAGCATCCGATCGGCCTCGGGGGCGTCGGCGAACCGCTCGGACGTCGGCGTCGAAGTCGAGCTTGCGACCGAGCCGGTACTCCAGGCCGTCGAGCTTGATGCCGTTGCCCTGCGAGAGGTGCTCCTCCATCCGGTCGAGGGCCTCGGCCATCTCCTTGCAGTCGCCGAACGACTTGGTCTGGCTGTTGAACGGCACGACCTCGCCGAGCCGGTACGAGATGTTGGCCAGGTGGCAGAGGGCGGCCGAGTAGTGGCCTTCGAGGATGTCGGCGTTGAGGTCCTCCTTCTTGCGGCTGCGGACGGCCGCGATGAAGTTGCCGAAGTGGTTGCCGCCCCCAGGGCCGCGCTCGGCCTTCACTTCGGGCAGGTCCGCCTTCTCCGCTTGCCCTCGGGGTAGAAGGCGTTGTCGGTGACGATGCCGCCCTCGAAGTGGACGATGTTGCCGACCTTGTCGCCCTTGTAGTCGTCGGTCTTGAGGCCGCGGACCTCGAAGACGAGCGCGGTGTCGCCGTAGTCCATCACGGTCAACTGGGTGTTCGGCGTCTCGCCCTGGTCCTTGTAGCCGAACCGGCCGCCGAGGCTCATGACGCTCTTCGGCAGGGTGGCGCCCGGGATCATCCAGCGGGCGATGTCCATCTGGTGGACGCCCTGGTTGCCGATGTCGCCGTTGCCGAAGTCCCAGAACCAGTGCCAGTTGTAGTGCACGTAGTTCTCGTTGAACGGGTGCGTCGGCGCCGGGCCGAGCCAGAGGTTGTAATCGATCTCGGGCGGGGCCTGGCGTGTTCGGCTTGACGCCGATCGAGCCGCGCGGCTTGTAGCAGAGCCCGCGCGAGATCAGGAGCTTGCCGAGCTTGCCCTGCTTGGCGATCTCGGCCACCTGCGCCCAGCGCCGGCTCGAACGGCTCTGCGTGCCGTGCTGGACGATCCGGTCGTACTTCCGCGCCGCCTCGACCGCGACCCGCCCCTCGTGGACGTTGTGGCTGCACGGCTTCTCGACATAAACGTCCTTGCCCGCCTGGCACGCCCAGATCGTGATGAGCGAATGCCAGTGGTTCGGCGTGGCGATCGAGACGGCGTCGAGTTCCTTGTCCTCGAGCGCCTGGCGGATGTCCTGCACCGTCTTCGGCGTGTTGCCGCCCTTCGACTTGACCGTCTTGAGCCGCGCGTCGTACGTCCGGGTATCGGGGTCGATCAGGTACGTGACCTGCACGTCCTTCATCCCCGAGAACTCGTTGACGTGCGAGCTGCCCCGCCCGTTGCAGGCCGGCCACCCCGACCCGGACGACCTCATTGGCCCCGATGATCCGTCCCGACGACTTGGTCCCCCCGATGGCGAATCCCGCCCCGAAGGCGGCCACCGACCCTTTGAGGAATGTCCGGCGATTCGATCGTGACATCTTGCCCTCCTCGCTCTTTGGCGATGCAGGCCTACGAGACGCCCGACTCGGGCCGCACGCCGCGACCCGGTCCTGAACCTCGCGATTATGCACGTGCCGGACTCCATAAGCCAGCACCCAGCCCCGCCCGCCGTCGGGATCCCGACCTCTCCGAAATTCGGGCTGAGGTTGCCGGAGAAAGCGGTTTCCATTCGTGCTCACACACGAAAGGCTCTGCGAGCCCAGGTCTGGCAGGCACATGGCCCCCCCCGGGTCTCGCAGAGCCTCTGGCAGAGAGGAACCCCTGCGATCGAGCGACGCTCAGGCTTCCCAGGCGTCACGAAGGCTCGCGTCGATCGGCGGATCGAGGTCATGGGGATGCCAGCCGATGGCGCCTGCGGTGTTCGCAGGAAGGTCGGGCGCCGACCGAGGGAGCGGGGCGATGGAACTGGGAGAGGTCCCACGACGCGGGAAGTGGGTCCTCTTCGCGGGCGGTTTCCAGGGCGTCGAAGATCATCTGGGCCTGGACGAACTGGCCGATACTATCCAGGTGCAGAGCGATCCGCGGCGAGCGGCCAAGATGGATCTCCATCCGGCAGGAGTCGAAGCCGTGCTGGGCCAGCCAGTAGCGGGCGCAGGATCTGACCGTCCCGCTTGAAATTGCGAGTGATGTACATGGAAGGCTTCTCCGCTTTTGAGAGATTTCTGAGATCTCGATTTGATCGAACCCTGGAATGGGAATCGAGCCGACGCACAGACGGCCCGGTAGGCCGATCGGCGTGGGGTCGGGACGCGTTCCGGTTCGATCAACAGCGGAGGATGGGTGAGCGATCGCGTCGCCGCGCGACGTGGGTGAGGGAGACGGCGAGGCGAACGTCTTCCGGCCGGCACGGTCGGAGCAGAGGCTCGCTGGACGTGAGGCCGTCGCAGATTCGCTCGCTGTCGCTGGTGTCCTCGTCGGAGAGCAGCGGCTCCAGCCTCCAGTTGCGTGGAGAGCGTGAGGACCGCGGATCGCGGGAGAGGACCAGAACCGAGGCGAGGAGCGTCCGGGAGGCGGCGGGTGCCGCTTCGACGCCGGCAGCCCCGGCGTCAACCGACGCGGGGGTGGACCCGGCGGGCCAGCTCACAGCGAACAGGAGGGCCAGGGAAGCCAGACTCATCCGTGATCGATCCCCGATGGGTCAGTTCGGACGGAGATCACAACCGCTCTGCGTATTCCTATGGGTTTTCTCGGATTTAATCAAGGCCGACGACAAACCTCGACGGCAAATCGGTCGGGCCAATTTCTCGAAATCCATACGTGGTAATAGTTAGCGGCAACCTCAGATCCGGGTCGATTCGTGCGAGCCGCGGCGTCGCCCAGGTCGATCACAAGGTCGTCTCGTCGTTGGGACAGCCTTCGGGGGCGCAGGGAAGGAGGAATTCGCCCACGACCTGGGCCAGTAACTCGGCGTGGGTGAAGTGGGGTTGGTGGCCGACGGTCGGCAGGAGCAGGCCGTGGGCCCCGGGAAGCAGGGAAGCCACCTCGTCGAAGAGGTGGCGGGCGATGATGCGGTCCTCGTAGCCCTGGAGGACCAGCGACCTCGACCGGGATCTGGGGGAGGATCGGACGCAGGTCGAGGATGGGCGAGCAGGTCGAGCCGGTGGGCCATGCCGGCGATGGAGGTCTGGGCGTTCTGGTCGAGGTAATAGGTCCAGCGGTCGGCGAGCAGGGCGGGGAATTGGCACTGGTTGTTCCAGGCGAGAACGCGTTCGCGGAAGGGCAGGCGAGCGGCTCGGCCAGGGATGCGGCGGCCGAACCAGAGGGCGAGACGCTCGGCGGCGAGTGAATCGGCGGTGGGCGAAGGCCCCCTGGACCGCCGCCCGGGGGAAGCGGCGGGGCTCGCGGTGGAGGGCGGCGAGCGTGACCGTCGTTCCGAAGGACAGGCCGAAGAGGAAGACGCGGCCGAGCTTGAGGTGGTCGATCAGGCCGAAGAGGTCGGAGACGAGGTCGGCGTGGCGGATCCGGTCGAAGGTCGGGCGCCGTCGCCGGGGTTCTCGCCGGGGTAGTCGTAGAGGATCGTCTGGAAGCGGGCGGCGAGGCGGTTGAGGGTAATCGCGTAACCGCGATAGGTGGAGGCGATGCCGGGGACGAGGATCAAGGGGGGGCCTTCCCCGAGCACCCGGTACGTCATCCGGTAGCGCGGACCGGCCCAGACGCCAACCTCGGCGCGGCGGTCGTACTCGGTAACCTCGCGGAGCATGTCGGCCGGGGCAGGGCAGGGGGGGCGAATGGCGGCATCGGCAGGATCGGGCATCGGGTAGGTCAGGGGTTTTGGGGAGAGTGAGGAAAGATCAGGGCTTCCGCCGTCACTTCCCTCGTGGATCAAAGCTCAAATTCGCCGAGATGCCGTTCCGTTATCGTTAAGGCCGAGGGTGCTCGGGTCATTCGATTCGAGGGCGAGGCTGGCGAAGGTGACGCCGCAATTGCGGTCGGCACTGACTGCCTGGTCGTAGCGGAGAAGCCGGCCACGAGCGGGACCGATGGCGTGGAGCAAGGTGTAGGTCGCGGCCAGGCCGCAGACGCGGTAGCGGTTCTCGACCTGGCGGCGGCCGTTCGGAACCAGCCGGCGGGGTGGCCGAGGGAGGCGTGGTCGAGCAGGGTCGCGTCGAAGCGGCGGATCTCGTCCAGAAATGGCGCCGAGAGACGATCGGGGTCGCCGAACTCGGGGCCGACGTGGCAGAGGTCGATGCCGCCGATGTAGGCGACCTTGCGGCCACAGGAGCTTCGGCGTTGCGGAGGGCCTGGATGAAGCGGCGGACGTCGGGGTCGTCGATCGGGTCGATCCCATCGAGCATCAGGTCGTTGAAAGGAGCCGACGAGGATCGGGACGATCGCGAAGTCGCGGCGGCCGGCGAGGAGGTACTGGAGGAAGACGACCTGGAACTCGATGGAGTGCTCGGTCCGGTGGGTCAGCTCGTCCTCGAAGAACTGGTCGCCGGCCGCTTCGGCGAGACGATCGACGAAGTCGCGGTCGGTCCGGGCGACACCCAGCGGCGTGGCGAAGTCCTTGCGGGTCAGCACGAAGCGGCGACGGCTGTACTGGTGGGCCACGCCGAGGATGACGAAGAGGTCGGCGTTGGAGCGTTCCATCAGCTCCTTATAGGCCCAGGTGTAGGTCGGGCCGCCGCGGTAGTAGTCGATGTGAGGACTCAGGACGGCGCGGAGGGTTCTCGACGAGCCGTTGCGGTGGTGGGAATCGGCGGGAAGCCCGGAACCGCGTGGGTCGGTGAAGTAGCTGGCGAGCTGATCGCGGAGCTCGCGCTCGGAACCGGCGTAGGAACGACCGGCGTGAGACGCAGGACGAACGGCCTCGCGGCGGTAGCGCTCGAAGAAGTCGCCGAAGGTGGGGCCCTCCAGGAGCATGGCGCGATCGAGCAGGGCGACGAGGTCATCCAATTCGGTCGTCGCGAGTGGCTGGCCGGTCTGGCTCAGGACGTGTTCCCGGATCGCTCCGAGGGTGTTCTCGCCATTGAAATGGCGGACGACCCAGAGGTAGCCATCGAGCGGGACCAGCACCGGGCCGTTGGCGACGCCGAGCGGGTCGGAGAGGGCGACGAAGGGACGGCCCTCGTGGTCGAGTCGCTGGGCGTGCAAAGGACGGAGCTTCGGGCGATCGAGCGTCATGGCCGCGGCCCCGAGGTGTGTCCGACCGGGCGCATCGCAAGGGACGGTCGTCGCGTCGGTCGCCCGGGGACGTGCCTGGCTAGTCGCGGTTCATTCTCCGAGGTCGAGCTCGTGACGTCAAGCGAGCTGCCGCGGACCCCTTGGGGAAGGCCCGATCAGGGGCCAGGTGCGAATCGGAGGCGCCGCGTCCTGCGGTCGAATCGGGAGCATGGTGCGGAGCCTCGTCGGGACTTCCTCGGGACGGCAGGCCGAATCCAGGTTAGCAAGCCCCATGCCGCGGCATTTTGATTTCTTGCAACAGACGGCCTCCTTGGAGTTTGCGTCATCCTGGGTGTCGAGGCGCAGCGGAACGACTGCCTCCTGGATGAGCGTGGATCGCCACCGGGTCGCGCACCGGACGTCTCCATCTTGGACCGCCAGACTTGCCGGGAAGGTTTCCGGGATGTTCCCGGAGCCGTCATACGGAACGGTCGTCCGCCAGGTCCGCCGTGCCGCTTTTTTTGACAGCAAGCGATGACTGGGACGGCCTGACGACGCTGTATGGACGCTTCGGGGACGCTTCCGGGACGACGGCAGGACGCCAGTGGGACGCTCGGGAACGTTCTGGTCGCCACGCCATAACTCAGGTAGAATAAAAGACTAAAGGCGTCATTTTTCCTATTTTGAAGTTCGTTCGGCGCGGGGACGCAGGGAAGCGTCGCATTGTGCCTTCGAGCGAGCGGTCGGTTCGAAGGAGACCGGATTGCCAGGGAGGCAGCGTTAATTATAGCACACACTCGGGTAGCTGGCACGGAGAACCTTCGCGACGTCTCAGCGCGAGGCCAAGCCGTTTCCGCTCGGGTCGAGAGCGGCGGAAGCCACCGGGGGTACTCGGGTCGAAGACAGCGCTGGGTCGGTCGCGGGAAGTGGGCCGGCTGATCTGGTCCGATCGGGAGATCTCTGGTATCGTCCCGAGCGACTGGCCGGAACAGGAACCGTCCACGTCCTGCGCGGGGAGCCAGGCGGGCGGCGGCGCAGGAGTCGCGGAGAATCACGGAGGAGAATCGGCCATGCGACGGAACGTCTGGAGGCGATGGCTCCCCTCGGTTGTCGCGGGGTTCCTGGCGGGCTTGCCCGCGTCGGGAAGTGGACAGGTTCCGCGGACGCCGCAGGCTCGGCCGGCGACGCCACGGCCAGCGGCCGGTCAGCCGGTCGCCGGTCAGGCACCCGCACAGGCGGCCTCGCCGCGTCAGGTCGATCCGGCCGCGGCGCGGAGGATGGAGCAGTTGCTGATCGAGTGGGAACGGCGGAGCCAGGCGGACGTGAGCCTCTACGCCGAGTTCACGCGAACGGACAAGTCGGTCGAGTTCCCGAGGCCGCGGCAGTTCCGGGGGATGGCCCTGCTGCACCGGCCGAACCGGGCCTGCCTGAATTTCGAGGAGATCGTGGACGGCAAGCCGCGGTTCCATGAGCGGATCGTGGCGACCGGCGACGAGGTCTATCACTTCCAGGGGCCGACCAAGCAGGTCTTCGTCTATCCGCTGGCGGAGGACCAGCGGCGCCGGGCGCTGGAGGAGGGCCCCTTGCCGTTCATGTTCAACATGCGAGCGGCCGCGGCCAAGGAGCGTTTCCAGATGGATCTGCTCCAGGAGCTGGCCGCCACCAAGGAACAGCCGGCGCGAAGTTTGATTCGCATCATCCCGCTGCTCCGGATCGACCGCGAGGAATACATCGAGGCTCGGGTGGTGCTCAATCTGGAGACGTTCCTGCCGATGGCGCTGGTGCTCACGTTGCCCAACGGCAAGGACTCCAAGACGTTCATCTTCAACAAGATCGAGCGCAACGGCCAGAACAACCCGGCCACCCGCGAGAACAACTACAACGGCAAACTGATGGCGGCCGACTTCCAGAAGAACTACGGCTACAAGGTGATCATCAATCCCGACAGCCTTGGAGCCGAACAACCCGCCGCTCCGGCCGGAGCCCGGCTTCCGTCGGCGAACCGTCCGGCTGCTCAGCCGGCGATGCGTCCGGGAGCGGCCTCGGGACGTCGGAACTGATACGGAATGGCCTGGATCGGTTGCCCTTGCCAGGAGTCGGCCCGACTTCCGTCGGTCAGTCGGGCCGACTCCGGTTTCGAAACGTGGCGATTCCGTAACCATTCCGAGGATCGGTGCGTCGTCGAAGACGCGACGCACCCGACACTGGGGGCCATCACCGGATTCGGCGGAACGATGACGCGATTCCAAACAAGCCGGTAGGATTCGCGTCGCGGGACCGACCGGGACCACGAGATCGGCCGGGGAACTCCGTGCCGGAACGACGTCCTCCCGAGCCTGGCTTGCGGGGGTCGCGGTGAAGTGGAGGGAAGAGTCGGAAGGCGGGTTCCCGGTGTCGCTTCGAGACGGGTTGGTCAGGAAGGACGCCGGGTGGGTGATCTGTCGCGAGAATGCTCACCAGGCGGTGGTAGGGCAACCCACTGCCCGCGGGGGGGAGTGGCGTCGTTCTCGTTACAGATCGAGCAATCATCCTGACGCGGTCGTGCTGCAAATTGACTCGCCTTCACCGCGGGCTTATAATCCCGCGGGTGGGAGGCACCCCACCGAACCCCTCCCCCCGCCCTCTGCGCCGCGACGCCGGGCGGTCCCGACGGCCGAACGAGGCGTCCCCTCGACGCCGCGAACTCCGGAGCGTCGGCCGCGGCAGGATGTGGCAGCGGTTCAACCGGAGGGAGTCCTCAACTAGTCATGTCCAGATCGCTCTGCGCCTTGATCCGACTGGCGACGCTCCTGGGCCTCGCCGCGATCGGCCTGGGACCCACCCCCGCGCAGGAAGCAAAAGCGCCTGCCGAGGCGAAGACGGACGGCCAGTTCTTCACGATCACTGAGCCGATCACCGACGCGGTCATCGAGGAAATCCGCCTCTCAGCCAAGCCTTACGTCGACCGGCTGGCCGAGAAGGGGGTCCGGCCGATCCTCGTCTTCGAGTTCCTCCCGGGGGATGCTCAGCCCGGGCAGACGTCGGCGGGCAATGCCACCGACCTGGCCGATTTCCTCTCCCTGGAACTCGGCGGAGCCGAACAGACGATCGCCTACGTGCCCAAGCCTCTCCGCGGCTACGCCACGCTCGGCGTCCTGGCCTGCGACGAGGTGGTCATGGGAGAGCAGGCGAGCCTCGGGCCGATCGCTCCCGAGGGCCAGCCGATCAGCGACGCGGCCCGTGGCATGGTCAACACCCTGGCCAGTCGCAAGGGTCGCGATCCCGACTTGCTGCTCGGCATGCTGGAGCCGTCACTCGACCTTCGCGAAGTGCGGACGGCTGACCGGCAGGTCCACTTCGTGCTCGCCGAGAACCTGGATGCGTTCCGCAAGACCCACCAGGTGCTCAACGATCAGCCTGCCTGGGAAGGGGGGCAACGGGGTGTCCTGACGGCCGAGCGGGCCCGGGACCTGAACTTTACCAAGCTGCTCGCTCGCAGCCGTTCCGAGATCGCCGAACGCTACAACCTGGCCAACGCGTCCGACGACCCGACCCTCGGCGGCCCGATCCGGCCCGTCCTGATCCGGATCGAGGGGCCAATCGACACGGTCAAGGAGTCGTACCTCCGGCGCCGGATCGGCCAGGCGCTCAGTGGTGAGGGAGTCAATCTGATCGTCTTCCACCTGGTGAGCGAGGGCGGCCTGGTGGACCCGTCGGAGCACGTCGCAACGGCGATCGCCAGCCTGAGGCGGCAGGGGGTCAAGACGATCGCCTACGTCGATCAGGCGATGGGCCTGGCGACGCTCGTCGCCCTGGCCTGCGACGAGATCATCATCGACCGCGACGGTAGGATCGGCGACGTGACGCGATCGGTCGGTGGCGGCGGTGACGTCGTGGCGATCGACGAGGGGATGCTCTCGGTGCTCTCCGACATCGTGGCCGACCTGGCTCAGGAGAAGTTTCACCCGCCAGCGATCGCCCGGGCGATGGTCGATCCGTCGATCGAGATTGTCGAGGTGAAGGACACGCAGGCCGCTGGGGTCATTTACCTGACCCGCACCGAGGCGGAGTCGGACCCCATGCGCTTCGAGATCGGCCGCACGATCAAGGCGAAGGGGGACGTCCTGACGCTCGAATCCCGCGAGGCGCTCTCGACTCGGTCTGGCACGGAAGTCGTCGGAGTCGATCGAGGCCTGGCTGAAGGCCAACGGCCTGAGCAAGATCCGCGTCTCGGAGCCGACGTGGGTCGACTCACTGGTGGCCACGCTGAACACGCCCTGGATGAGCTGGCTGCTCCTGTTCATCGGGATCTTCATGCTGATCCTGGAGCTGAAGCTGCCGGGCGTCGGCCTGCCGGCGATCACCTCGGCGCTGGCGTTCCTGCTGTTCTTCTGGGGGCACTACCTGGGCGGCACGGCGGATCGGCTGGAGATCATGCTCTTTCTCGTGGGCCTGATCTGCCTGGCGCTGGAGCTGTTCGTCTTCCCCGGCTTTGGGGTCTTCGGGGTCAGCGGCATCCTGATGGTCTTGATCAGCGTGGTGATGGCGAGTCACACGTTCATCTGGCCGACACAGGATTACGAGTATCGGCAGATGGGCCGGACGTTGACGCAGATGACGCTGACGATCGTGGCGGTGGTGGCCGGTGCGATCGTGCTCGGGCGCTATTTCCCGTCGTTGCCGTTCTTCCGGCGGATGATCCTGGTGCCGGAGCCGGCGGGCGACTTCGCCGAGGCGCCCGGGACAAAGCCGGCCTTTGACCCGGAGACGAGCACGCTGTTCTTCCTCGTCGGCGAGCGGGGACGCACGACGACGGTCTGTCGGCCGAGCGGCAAGGCGCGCTTCGGCGAGCTGCTGGTGGACGTGACGGCCGACGGGTTCTATGTCGAAGCGGACACGCCGGTCGAGGTGGTCGAGGTCCGCGGCTCGCGGGTGTTCGTCAAGCGGCTGCTCTGAGCGGAGCGGTCCAGCGTGGTCTCGACCCTCGTGACGGCGGGAGGCGACGCGCCGGCCGATCAGTGTGCGCGGGCGTGCAAACCATTGGCGTCCGGCCCAGGGGGGCGTAAACTAGGCAAAGGGTTCGGGGACCGTCGTCGAGGCAACCGAGAGAGGCGTGTCGATGGGAACGGAGCTGGTCTGGCCGAGCCTCTGTCTGGCCGTCGGCCTGTTGCTCCTGTTCGCCGAGGTCTTCGTGCCCTCGGGGGGCCTGATCGGCTTTTTGGCTCTCGGGTTCCTGGGAGTCAGCCTCTACCTGGCGTTCACGACGACGGCTTACGGCCTGGTCTTCGTGATCCTGATGGGCATCCTGCTGCCGATCTCGCTGGCGCTGGCGGTCCATCTGTGGCCCAAGACGCCGATGGCGAAGTACATGTTTCTGAGTCCGCCGGAGCCCGAGGAGCTCGTGCCGGACTCGCAACACCTGATGCTCGAGCACCTCATCGGCCAGTTCGGCCGGGCCTTGACCCCACTCCGGCCGACCGGCCTGGTGGACTTCGACGGCCGTCGGCTGGAAGGACTCTCGGAGGAGGGCTTGATCCCCGCCGGCTCGCTGGTGCGGGCCGTGCAGGTTCGCGGCGGACGCCTGATTGTCCGCGTGGCCGACGTGCCGGCACTCGACGACGTCGCGACCTGAACCGACCGACTCTGATCCGATCGCAACGCCGGTGTCTGCGGGGCCTCACCCCCCGTCAGCCTGGCGAACCTAGCCGAAGGAAATCCCCGATGATGTTCCACCTCCTGGCCCAGTTTCCCGGCGGCGACGAGGCCTCCAAGTTCACCGTGCCGCTGTTGATCTTCGGCGGCGTCGTCATCCTCTTCGCCTTCGTCCTGTTCGTGCTGTTTGCGAAGTATTTTAATCTTTGGATTCAGGCAAAGACCACCCAGGCGAACATCGGCCTGCTGGACCTCGTCGGCATGACCTTCCGCAAGGTCAACCCGAACATCATCGTCCGCTCGAAGATCATGGCGATCCAGGCGGGCCTGACGGAGAAGGACGGAGTCTCGACCCGGAGCCTCGAAGCCCACTACCTGGCCGGCGGCAATGTGCCGAACGTTGTGCGGGCGTTGATCGCGGCGAACCGGGCCGATATCCCGCTGTCCTGGAAGCGGGCCGCGGCCATCGATCTGGCGGGCCGCAACGTGCTGGAGGCGATCCAGACGAGCGTCAACCCGAAGGTGATCGACTGCCCCGATCCGGCCAAGGGTCGCCAGACGGTGGACGCCGTGGCCAAGGACGGCATCCAGCTCAAGGCGAAGGCCCGCGTGACCGTGCGGACGAACATCGACCGACTCGTCGGCGGTGCCACGGAGGAGACGATCATCGCCCGCGTGGGTGAGGGGATCGTGACCACGATCGGCTCGGCCGAGAGCCACAAGATGGTGCTGGAGAACCCCGACCTGATCTCCAAGCGGGTGCTGGAGAAGGGCCTTGACGCCGGTACGGCGTTCGAGATCCTCTCGATCGACATCGCGGACATCGACGTTGGCGACAACATCGGCGCCCGGCTCCAGGCCGACCAGGCCGAGGCCGACGTGCGGGTGGCTCGGGCCAAGGCCGAGGAGCGTCGGGCCTTTGCCGTGGCGCTGGAGCAGGAGCAGATCGCGGCCGTGCAGGAGAACCGGGCCAAGCTCGTCGCGGCCGAATCCGAGGTGCCGCTCGCGATCGCCGACGCCTTCCGCAAGGGCAACCTGGGCGTTACCGACTATTACAACCTGCGTAACATTCAGGCGGACACCGAGATGCGGTCGTCGATCGCCGGCGCCGGCGTGGCCAACTCGCGACGTGAGCCGACCGTGTCCCAGTAAAGCGACGGCCCGGTCAGTCCGGGCTTCGACGCCCCCGGGGAGCTGCAAGCGAACGATGAATAACAATGTCGATGCCCTGTTCAAGCTGCTGGTCCCGGCCATCTTTCTGGTGCTCTGGGCGTTGAACCAGCTCTTCAACAAGGAGAACCAGGCGCAGCCGGGCCGCCCGGGCAGTAGCCTTGGCCCGCGACCCGGAAGCCCAAACGCTCCCCGACCTGCGCCCGGTTCCACACGCCCGGAGATTGCCGATCCGAAGAATCCGTACGCCGCCAATCGATCGGCGCCGCCAGCGGGCAAAGATGACGAGATCGTGATCCTCCGGTCCGAGACGGTCCGGCCGCCCGCCGGATCGTCCCGGAGGAACGCTCGGTCCCGGACGAGTCGCACGAGCCAGTCGCCCAATGGGGTGCGATCGGGCCGGTCGTCGAGCGAGCCGAGGCGCGAGTCAACCGGAACGCGATCGCAGTCGGTGCCGATCCCGATCTCGCCCTCGCAGTCCACGCCCTCAGGCTCCCCGCTCCTGATCGGTGTGGCGGCGCCGCTCAGTGCGGCCGATGTTCAAGGCTCCATGTCCGATCGCGAGCGCATCCGCGAGGCGATCCTCATCAATGAGCTGCTCCAGCCGCCCCTCGCGTTGCGAAGGCGACGGCGAGCCGGAGGCCGCTGAGCCAGGTCGCGGGCGACGCTTCGACGCCTCTGGATCTCCAGAGGCCGTCACGAAGCCGATGGTGAAGTGATCCCGAAGACGGCCGAGAGTCCTCAACGAAGGGGATTGTTGGCCGTTTTCCTTCAGCCCTCCACACCGGCGCGACGATAGGACGAATGGACAACTGGAGTCCCTGCCGTTCCCTCCGACGGCGAGATGCACCCGGTTCACTTCGATTCGAACCGGGCGAAACCCCAGGGAAGGGGTCGCGACACCCGAGCGGTGTCGTCTTCCACGAGCCATTCCAAACGATCCCTGGGCGCTGACTGCCGGAGGTGTTCATGTCTGATCGCCAGTCACGGACCCGACAGGTTGTCTTCGGGCTGGGCCTGCTCGCGACCTGGTTGCATTCCCCACTCCTCGCCGAAGATTCCGCGATTCCCTGGGAACCCGAGTACGAGCGGGCCGCGACCCGTGCCCGGGAGCAAGGGCGACCGCTCTGGGTCCACTTCACCGGCCCCTGGTGCGGTTCATGCCGCCAGATGGAAGCCACCACGTTCGTCAGCACGCCCGTGATTCGGCTGGCGCGTGAGCAATTCGTGAGCGTTGCGGTCCGGTCGGACCTTCGGGAAGACCTTGTCGGTCGGTTCGGTGTGACCGGCTTGCCAACCGACGTCATCCTGGCCCCGGACGGTCAGGTGCTCGCCCGCGAGGTCGGCTACGTCGATCCGCCGAACTTCGCGGTTTGGCTCCGGGAGTCGGCCGGACGCTGGGAGACCGCGACGCCGCAACCGCGTCGGAAGCTGGGGCTGAGTGGCTATTGCCCGGTGAGCCTCGTGCGGAGCGGGGTCCTGCGGCCTGGCCAGGCGACGGTGACAGCGCACTACGATGGGCGGCGATTCCGGTTCGTCGATCCCGAGGCGCGGGAGGCGTTCCTGAAGGAGCCGGAGCGTTATCTGCCAGGGGACGGGGGGCATTGCGTCGTGCATCGGGTGGACGAGGGACAGGAGGTTCCCGGGGACCCACGGTTCGGGGTTTACTACAAAGGGCGGCTGTACCTCTGCGCCGACGCCCTGTCGCGACAGCGCTTCGCCGAAGACCCGGATCGCTATGCCCAGGCCGAACTGGGGGGCGAGGGCTACTGTCCCCATTGCCGCGCGATCGCCGGGCGACTGGTCAAGGGTCGATCGCAGTTCTCACTGATGCACGAGGGGCGTCGGTATCTATTCCCGGACGCCGACCACCGCGAGGCGTTCCGATCGGCGCCGGATCGCTACCTGAGGTGATTGACGGGCCGACTCGTGAGAGGCCAAACCGGAGCCGGCGAACCGCGGCTCTGGTTCGCTTCAGTGCGTTGGCTGTCGGCCTCGTTGGTCGGATCACGAACAAGAGAGAGGGACGGGTGGACCACCGCCCGTCCCTTGTTCGCGCGATCGGCAGGAGCGGCAGTCCGTCTTGAAGGATTTTGAGGTTATCGATTATTCTGGAAGTCTCCTGAGAATGGCCTACCTCCCTCAGCGAAGGATCGCGCCTGTTGAGGTTCTGGGGCGAATGGCGTCGCCCGAGTCCCCGTCCTAGAGTTTCACGAACCCGACGTCCACCGATCGAGACTCAACGCGGAGCCGTCCCGGCGACGCTCACCGTGGAAGTTCCAGAAATCGTGTGACCGCGGCCCGGCCAACGCCATGAGGGCGGCCGACCGGGGGTAGCCCGTGGCATGCGATACGGCCCCGAGCCCGAGGAGAAGAGCCCGATGTCCGTCCGCTGGAAACCGATGATTTTGCTTTCGGCACTGTTCGTGCTCATCGCCGCGATGGGCCTGCTCGCGATCACCTCCACCCTGGTCCAGAGCAGCGCCGAGGAGATCTTGCTCCAGGCACGAGCCGAGGTGAAAGACGGAAAGTTTGACCGGGCCAAGATCCAGTACGAGCGTGCCCTCCAGCGCGATCCGCGCAATGCCGCGATTCATGCCGAGCTGGCCGGGATGCTCGAGCGCTGGTCGGAAAAGAGTCCGGACCTCCGGGCCAAGCTCCGCCCGATGTGGATACACCAGCTCGTCGAGGCGGCGAAGTACGGCCCCCAGTTGCCTGGCCCGCGGCAGGAACTCCTGGCCGATGCGCTGCGGAGGGAGGAGTCGGGCGAGAGCCTCTACTGGGCTCGCGAGCTGATCCCCCTCGACCGGGAGAATCTGGACGCCTGCTACGTCCTGGCCGCCGAGGCACTCGAGCAGCAGCCGGCGAAGGTGGACGAGGCGAAGCCGTACCTCGAGAAGCTCGTCGCCCGGGAGCCGGGCCGCGCTCGGACCCTCTGGCTCCAGGCCCGTGTCGCCGAGGAATCGCGCGATGAGGCCGCACTCGGTCCGGTCCGCGAAGCCTTCCGCACATCCCGACCCACAGTCGATCCCGTCGATCAACTGGCGAGGCTCCGGCTCCGAGTCTTCGATCTGAGAAAGACGGAAAATCCCGATCTCCTCGCGACGCGGGTGGAGGCGCTCCAGAAGGAGCTGGCCGCTGTCGTGATCGACGAGACGGCCCCGGCCCGGGTCCGGCTGGTCAGCACCTTGCTGGAGCAGGCCCAGGGCCATCTGGCCGAGGTCGCCGCGCGGCAGCCGGATCAGAAAGGACCGATCGAGGCGCTCGGACAGAGCCTGGAATCGGTCGCGGACGCCACCTACAAGAAGGCGATCGAGGCGTCTGGCCAGACGGATCTGCGGCCGTATCTCGCTTTCGCGGAGTCGTTGCTGGTCCGCAACCAGGGGGATCGCTGCCTCCAGGTCGTGGCCGAGGCGTTGAAGACCCCGATCGCGTCGCAGGCCGCCTGGGTCCCGACGGCGATGGAGCTGCGCGAGGTCGCCATCAAGTCGGCCCTGGCAAACCCGGCCGATGCCGGCCGGTTCGACAAGGCGGCGCCGTACATCAAGGAACTGCTCTCCAGCACCAATGCCCGCTACAAGGCCCTGGGGCACCTCTTTCAAGGGGTGATCGACCTGGAGCGTTCCAACCTCGCCGAGGCGGCATCGGGTGGGACCAAGAAGTCGATCGACTCGAAGGTCGGGGCCTCCGCGCTTGCTCACCTGAAGGCTGCCGCGGCCGGTCTCAAGGACGTGCCCACGGCCAAGGCGCTCTATGGCATTGCCTTGATCCTCTCCCGGGAGCCGGCGCTCGGTCGGCAATACCTTCAGGACGCCCAGCGTCTGGGCTCCCGAACGCTCGACCCCCGCTATCAGGTCTGGGCCGCCTGGTCCGTCCTCCAGGCTGGCTATCCCGAAGAGGCCGAGCCGATCGTCGTGGGTTTGCTGGAGCGGATCGATCGTCACGAAGTTGCGAAGGAGTACGCCTCCAGTCTCCACATGCTCCTCGGCGAGATCCACCAGGCGCGTCGGACACCCGACCAGCTCCGGCTGGCCCGTACCGAGTATCAGAAGGCAATCGAGGCTGGTCAGGCGATCACGCCGTCCCTCAAACTCCGCCTGGCACAGCTCGACGCCCTGCTCGGTGAGACCAACCAGGCGATGGCCCGGATCGAAGAACTGAGCCAGAAGGCCGACTCGGGACCGGCCGCCGAACAGCTCGCCGTCCTGACGCTCCGCAATCAGGGACGGAAAGAGGACGCCGTACGTCGCCTGGCCGCGGCCCGCCAGCGTTTTCCGCAGAATGCCGACCTGGCCGGTCTGGACGCAGCCATGCGGCTCGATGCCAAGCAAGCCGAGGCGGCCGAGAAGCTTCTCGCCGATTTCCTCGCCGCCCAGCCCGGCGAGATGGAACTGGCCCTGCTGCGGGCTCGCATCCTGGCCGGTCCGCTCAACCGCGCGGAGGAGGCACGGAAGATCCTGACGGAGGTTGCGGAGAAAGCCGAGACGTCGGTGCCGCTGGTCCAGCTCGCCCTGCTCGACCTTTCGCGGAAGAATTACGAGGCCGTCTCGCGCTCGATTGCCAAGATCCGCGATCGCTGGAGTGAGGCGGCGGCGGCCGACCTGCTCGACGCCCAGCTCGCCTTCGCTCGCGGCAACCCCCGTGCTTCCGCGGCTCATCTCGACGCGGCGCTGAAGAAGGACCCGAACAACAAGGTCGCCCTCTTCTGGAAGGCCCAGCTTGACGACCTGACCGGCTCGGGCGCCGAGGCGGAGCGGATCTTCGAGGCCATCCTCCGCGAGCGGCCCGTCAAGGAACTCGATGCCGGCTTGCCCCTGGCCGCCGCCGCCCAGTGGGCCTTGGCCTCGCGGGCTTTGGAGAAGCAGGATTACGACGGCGCGATCAGCCGTTTCGAGGCGTTGCTCCAGGACCGCGACGCCTCCGAGTTGGGCCGTCCGGTGCGCTGGAAACTGGCCCAGGCGCGGGCGGCTCGGGGCGAGCTGGAGCAGGCCCGAGCGGAGGTCGCGACCTTGCTCCGCGATCCCCAGACCACCCCTGATGAGCGGGTCCAGGCCGCCGACTTCTTCCGGACCCACGGCGATCCCCGGGCGGCCGACCAGCAGCTTGATCTGGTCCTCAAGGTCGTCCCGAACCACCCGGGCGCGGTGGCCTATCGCGCCTTGATGTGGGCCTCACAGAACAAGACGGCCCAGGCCACGGCCTTGATCCGTCAGGCCCTCGCGGCCGGCTCGAATCCAGCCGGACTCTACCTGCTCCTGGCCGCCATCGAGAACCGCGCCGGGGCCGAGGGCCTGACGCGAGCCGCCTCGGCCCTCGATGGCGGACTCAAGCTCTACCCCGATTCGGCCGAGCTGCTCCGTGCCCGCTACGAATTGATGGCCGCGGCGAAGGACCCGCGAGCCCTGGAGTTCATCGAGACGTACGCTCAGAGCCACCCCGAGGGCCCCGCCCGGATGGTCCTGATCGACGTTTATCGACAGCGGGGCAAGCTGGAGCCGGCCAAGGAGCAACTGCACGAGGTGCTCAAAGCCCAGCCGAAGGACTCTGCCGTCGCCGCCCGACTGGCCTCGCAGCTCGTCGAGCTGATCCTCGCCCAGGCCAGCCAGGCCGCCTCGCAGGGCGATCGCGAGGCCGAGCGGGAACGACTTCGAGAGGCCGCCGGACTGGTCGTCCAGTATCGCGAACGGTTCCCGCAGGACCTCAATTTCCCCCGGTTCGACTGCGAGCTGGCCGCCCGATCGGGCGATCTCGACCGGGCGAAGCGGGTGGCGCAGGAGATGACGACGCTTGACCCGGCGTCCCCAATCGGTCCGCTCCTGACGGCCCGCCTGGCTCTCGCCTCGAACCAGCCCCGGGAGGCGGTCCGGGCCTTCCAGATGGCTCTGGAACGCAGCCCGACGCGGGCCGACATCCGCCTCGAACTCGGTCGGACCTTGCTCGCTCTCGGTCAGAGCGACGATGCCGTCACGCAGGCGACCGCCGTTCTGGAAGCGGGGCCCGACACTCCCGAGGCGATCCTGCTGAAGGCGCGGGCGCTGGCGACCCGTCGTGGCACTCCCGAGTCGGTCGGCAAGGCCCGGGACGAGGCCGCTCGTCTGCTCCTGGCCGCAATCCAGGCGCGGCCGGAATTCGTCGAGGCTTACCACTTGCTGGCCGATGTGCAGGTCGCCCAGAAGCGTTACGACCTGGCCACTGCCACCCTCCGGTCGTGTCTCCAGAGAGTTCCCGCCGACGACGCGGGCCTGTCGTTGCTCGTCCAGCGGCTGACCGAACCGCATGGCGAGGCCCCACCTTCCGCCAAGGAACTGGCGGATGCGAAGGCTTATGCCGATCGCTTCGGTTCGGGCGACGACCGGGGCTCGTTCTGCCTGGCCCTGGCCGTGGGCTTCCACAAGGCCGGACAGTCCGAGCTGGCCTTGCCCTGGGCGCAGAAGGCGGCGGCGAAGCTGGACAAGCCGATCGTCCACCTGACCTGCGGTGACATCCTGCTCTCGATGGCCGAGTCGGACAAGGACCCGGCGCGGTCGAAGGAGACCTTCCGCCAGGCGATTGCGGCGTATGATCAGGTTCTGAAGCAGCAGCCCGATTCCGTCGAGGCCGTCAACAACAAGGCCTGGATCCTCCATCGCTACCTGGACCAGAACGCCGAGGCCTTGCAACTGGCCGAAGACCTGCTTCGCAAGTCGGACGCCGCGGTGTTGCCCGCCGAGTTCTTCGACACCCTGGGCGCGATTCAGGAGGTGCTCGGCAAGACCGACGATGCCGAGAAGAGCTTCACTGAGGGACTCGGCAAGGCCCCCGACCACCCGATCCTCAACTTCCACATGGGCCGCCTGCTCGCCGCTCAGCCCAGGCGGGCGAAGCAGGCTCGGCGCTATCTGGAAAAGGCTCGCGAGGCGCGGCAGACGCTGCCCGTGTCGATGGCCGAGGAGGTCGATGCCCTCCTGGCGCGGGTGGACCTCTGAACCGATCGGCTGGTTCGGATCGTGGTTTTGTCTCGATCAGGATGGGAGATGGCAGGCGGGATGCGTCGGCCATCTCTCATCCTGTTGCGCGGGCTTGACCGGGCGACTCGACACGCCGCGACGGCCCTGTGCTATCGTGAGCGCGGGCCGGGCGGACACGGGGTTCACCCGGCTGGAACCCAGAGATCGAACGGGAACGCGAACAGGCACGAACCGCCATGTCACAGGGACGCTCCATGCTTTACTTCTGCCTGGCCGGACTGGCCATGATCGGACTCTTCGCCGTCGGCTCGACCGGGGCGGCCGCGGCCCAGGCTGACAAGCCGGTGGTGGTGATCGAGACGAGTCTGGGGAACATCACCGTCGAGCTGAATCGTGAGAAGGCGCCGATCACCGTCGAGAACTTCCTCAAATATGTCGATGCTGGCTTCTACAATGGCACGATCTTCCACCGCGTGATCCCCGGCTTCATGATCCAGGGGGGTGGGATGACCCCGGACATGCGGGAGAAGCCGACCAACCCGGCGATCAAGAATGAGTCGGGCAACGGCCTGAGCAACGCCCGCGGCACGATCGCGATGGCCCGCACGAACGACCCGAACTCGGCGACCTCGCAGTTCTTCATCAATGTTGCCGACAACAAGCAGCTCGACAGCTTCGGCGGCGGCTACGCGGTCTTCGGCAAGGTGATCGACGGCATGGACGTGGTCGACAAGATCGTCAACGTGCGGACCACGAACAAGGGCCCTCATCAGGACGTGCCGGCCGAGTCGATCACGATCAAGAGCATCAAGCGGCAAAGCAAGCCGTGAGCGGAGTCGAGGGCGTAACAACACTCCCTTGACCCCCCCGGCGAACCGACTTAGGATGTTCCCATGTGCGGTTCTCGGAGGCTCGTCGAGCCCCTGGGAACCGCCCGTCGAGACTGGCCCCAGCCCACGCCAAGGAGTCCCTGGAAATGGCCCACGTGGTCGCCGAACCTTGCTTCGACTGCAAGTACACGGACTGCGTCGTCGTTTGCCCCGTCGATTGCTTTTACGAAGGGGCGCAGATGCTTTTCATCCACCCGGACGAGTGCATCGACTGCGAGGCGTGCGTCCCCGAGTGCCCGGTCGAGGCCATCTTCCACGAGGATAATCTGCCCGACGAGTGGAAGGAGTTCACCCCGCTGAACGCCGAGGAGTCGCCCAAGTGCCCGGTCATCACCGAGAAGAAGGACGCACTTGAGGGTGAGTCTTGCAACAAGGCTCAGCACTGAGCCCCGATCTCGACCGACCGAAGTCGAACGGGCCTCCCCTCGTCTCCAGGCGATTGAGACGAGGGGAGGCCCGTTGGCATCGGTGCCGGTCCGTGAGCTCCCGGCGCGAGCGTCCTGCTCAGCGGAAATCACTGCTGGAGATCGTCTCGCCGCCATTGCGGGTCATGAGGGCGATGAGAATCGGTCGCCGGATCGTGACCGGGATGGTCGCGACGCTGCCGTCGCACTTGGCGAAGTTGATGACGCCGGGGTGCTTCGAGCCCCAGTACGAGTACGATCGCGTTCCCGGCAACGGGCGGTTGATCTGGCGATCGAGGGTCGTCCGCACGCAGCAGCTCGTCGCCTCGGGCCAGTGGCCTTCGAGCGTCTCGCCGAAGAGCACGGTGTAGGTGGTGCCGTCGGTGATGCTCTGCATGCTCACCGAGGAGTTCATGTACATCATCCCGTTGTCAAAGTAGAAGCAGTCGACCCCCGGGTTGCTCGTGCTGATGCAGTTCGGGTCCTGACCGGCCGCCATGTTGGCGCGGTAGTCGGTCCGGCCGTAGAGATCGACGGCTGTGGGCTTGGAGACACCGGGCTTCGAGATGTCCTTCGGATTTGACGGGCAGAGCAGGAAGTTCAGGAGCGCCGGACGCTCGTCACATTCGCCGGATTGCCGGTCGTCAGGTCGAAGTTGATGGAGTTGAAGAGGTTGCCCTCCTCGATCTGGCGGAACAGGCCAGTGACACCATTCCACATGTAGGGCGAAGCCTGGTAAGGCAGGCAATTTGTGTCGAGTGAAGAGCACATCCAGCCTGCGGGGAATTGCTGGAAGGAATCGTGGTAGTTCTGAGCCGCAAGGTTGAGCTGCTTGAGGTTGTTGAGGCACTGGGTCCGCCGACCCGCCTCGCGGGCCGACTGGACGGCCGGCAGAATCAAGGCCATGAGCACACCGATGATCGCGATCACGACCAGCAGCTCGATCAGGGTAAACCCCTTCGCGCCCCGACGATCCGCGGTGACTGGTTGAGACATGCTCCCCTCCGCGCCTCGCTTGTATCGGCCGCCCAAGGTCTTCCGGTTCCAGGGTATCGGAAGACCGCGGTCAATGCAATCATCATTGCCTGGGCCAGGCTCGGCGAACGCGGTCCGATCGTTGTCCGCGACGAGCCCTCTCTACTATCCATAGTACGGAATCGTCGGGCTTCCGCGGTCTCGAAGTGGTCGAGAGCGGTCGCGGGTCGGCATTTCAGCCGTTCAGGGCGGAACGGATGGCCTGGCCGACGTCCGCGGTCGTTGCGTTGCCACCGAGATCCGGAGTGCGGGGCTTGCCGGCCGCCAGGACACGAGCCACGGCATTCCGGATCGAGCCGGCGCTAGCTGGCGGCGCCCAGGTGGTCGAGCATCATCGCGACGGACAGGATCGCGGCGACCGGATTGGCGATCCCCTGGCCGGCGATGTCAGGGGCCGAGCCGTGGACCGGCTCGAACATGCTGGGGGCGGTTCGGGACGGGTTCAGGTTCCCCGAGGCGGCCAGACCCATGCCGCCCTGGAGGACGGCCCCGAGGTCGGTGATGATGTCGCCGAACATGTTGGTCGTGGCGATCACGTCGTAGCGCTCGGGGTTGACGACCAGCCGCATGCAGCAGGCATCGACGTGGTTGTAGTCGGTCTTGATCTCGGGGTAATCGCGAGCGACCTCCTCGAAGGCCCGCATCCAGAGATCATGGGCGAAGGTCAGCACGTTCGTCTTGGCGACCAGCGTGACCAGAGCCCGCTTGCCCGCCTCGCGGTCGGCCGCGCGTGAGTCCGGAGAAGAGGCGATCGGCGCCGCGACGCCTCGCCAGTTCGAAGGCATAACGCAAGCAACGCTCGACGCCGGCACGGGTGTTGATCGAGGTCTGGATGGCGACCTCCTCGGGGGTCCCCTTGCGGGTGAACCCGCCGGCGCCGACATAGAGATCCTCGTTGTTCTCGCGGACGACCACGAAATCGATCTCGCTCGGGTCCTTTCCCCTTGATCGGAGTCTCGACGCCCGGGTAAAGCTTGACGGGTCGGAGATTGATGTACTGGTGGAACGCGAACCGGAGGCGCAGCAGGAGCCCTTTCTCCAGCACCCCGGGCGGGACCCGCGGATCGCCGACGGCGCCGAGGAAGATCGCGTCGCAGGCCCGGAGTTCTTCGAGGACCGGGTCGGGGAGGACCTCGCCCGAGCGAAGGAAGAACTCGGCGCCGAGGTCGAAGGGCCTGGTCTGGAGGTCGAGCCCGTCGCGGCGGGCGACCTGATCGAGAACTTGCAAACCCTCCCGGACCACCTCAGGCCCGACCCCGTCTCCCGCAATCACACCAATCGTCTGCAAGGCTTCCTCCCGACCACCGTCGACGCAACGACTCGCCCTGACCGAACACTTTAGTGCGGTCTGGGACCTGGACTTGCAACGGTCTGAGTCTATCGGACGCTCACCCGGGCGACAAGCGGCTCTGCGAGGTGGCGTTGCGTAACTCGGGGGCTAGAGTGTTCAAAGCGTTGACAAACTGGAGCCCAGCCCCATACTAAACTTACAGACAGAGTATTCCCGCTGCCCATGTCTTTGGCTCGCGTCTCGTCGTCTCGTTCGCATCCGCTCAGAGCGCCCTCCGCTTCCTCCCGCACGATGTTCGCGGAGGGAGCCGGGACCGTTGGCAACATGGAGACGGCCCCATGGCCACCTCGGTCGAGAGCAACCCACCTTCGAAGGACAATCCCAAGCCCGCCACGGAAGGGTCTCCGCAGGCCAGTGCGCCTGCGAAGACACCGGCCCCGGGCCAGAACCAGTCGCCCAAGGACGCGCGCGGATTGTCCGCTCTCAACGAGATGAACCTCGAGCGCTCGATCCTCCGCCGTGGTCTGGCGACGCCCCAGGAACTCGAAGGCTGCAAGGCCCTGCGCGCCAAACATGCCGACAAGGGGCTCGTCGAAATCCTGATCGCGACGAACGTCTTGACCAAGAACCAGGCCTCGCGACTTCTCAAGGAGACGGGCGAGAGCTCGGCCAAGTTGGAAATCCCCGGCTACCAGATCCTCGAACGCCTCGGCAAGGGGTCGATGGGCGTCGTGTACAAGGCCAGGCAGACGAGCGTCGATCGCGTCGTGGCGCTGAAGGTCTTGCTCGATGCCCTGGCCCGGAACAAGGAATTCATCAAGCGGTTCGAGCGGGAGGCCAAGATCGCGGCCAAGCTCTCGCACAGCAACATCGTCAACGCAATCGACGCCGGTCAGGTCAACGGCCACCATTACTTCGTGATGGAATACGTCGAGGGCGAGACGATCAAGGACATCATCGAAAAGGGCACGATTTTCGAGGAGAAGGTGGCGCTCGAGATCGTTTTGAAGGTGGCCGAGGCCCTCAAGCACGCTCACCACCGCGGCCTGATCCACCGCGACATCAAGCCCGAGAACATCATCCTGACCAAGGACCGCGACGTGAAGCTCGCGGACCTTGGCCTGGCCCGGCCGACGGCCGACGAGAAGTGGGCCATGGCCGAGGCCGGCATGGCGATCGGCACCCCCTACTACATCAGCCCGGAGCAGGTTCGCGGCCAGGTCGATGTGGACATCCGGGCCGACATCTACGGCCTCGGCGCCACGCTCTACCACATGGTCACCGGTCGCGTCCCTTACGCGGGCGACACGCCGGCCGAGGTGATGAAGAAGCACGCCGACAAGAACGTCGCGCTCGTGCCGCCCGACCACGTCAACACCCGCCTCTCCAGCGGCCTGGGCGTGGTCGTCGAGACGATGATGGCCAAGACCCGGGAGAACCGCTACCGCAACCCCGACGACCTCATCATCGACCTGCATTGTCTGCTGGCCGGCGACCGTCCCATGATCGCCGAGCAGAAGTCGGACACCCTGGCGAGCCTCGCCGAGGGCGAGGCCGCGGAGGAGGAGGCGGGGTTCGAGTTCCGTGGCGGCGGCGCCACCGACTCGGAGAAGCGCGAGATGGCCGCGATCGTCAACGCTCGCAACACCGTCATCGCCGTCCTGGCGATCCTGCTGGGGCTCTCCGTGCTCACGAACGCCCTGATGCTCGTCTCACGCTGATCCGACCTCCGAGAAGGGTGGGATTCGCTCCCCTCCGGGATCGGAGCGTGTCGGCGGAGTCCACCCCAGAGGTTGCTCCCGCGCCGCGGACTCGTCAACGATCTCGCGGCATCCGTCGCGAAGTCAGGGAAATCCCCCGTCGGATGCCGCACGCCGGAGGAGATCGGCGACGATGAACAGCGACGGCGTGGCAAGGGCGACGGCTACCCATCGCGATCGGCCACCGCGAGCGAATACGACGAAGCAGCACAGGTCGGCGGCGACCATGCCCAGCAGGGCGAGGAGGAGGACGCCGCGATAATCGCCGCTGACGAGGGTGATGTTCTGGCAGGTCAACGCAACCGCCATGCAGATCACCGCGAGACTCAGCAGGGCCCCGCTCGACACGCACACTGGCTCGGCCCTCTGCCTCCTCACAACGGAGTCGAAGTGATCGCCTCCAAGGCCGTGTGACTCAATTCTCACTGAAGTTCAGCGAGCGGAGCAGGTCGCGGTTGAGCGGGTCCTTGATGAACCGGCTGTGGCAGGCGGGGCAGAGATCGTAGCGGAAGCCCTTGTAGAGCTGGGCGTCTGCCTCCTCGGCCTGACACTCCTCGCGCTGGAGGAGTTCGGAGATGGCTTCCATATGATCCTCGTCCAGGTCCTCCTCGGAGATGTGGGACGGATCGAATCCGGCGTAGGCCGCGATCTTGACGACGTAGCGGGGGTCGCCCGACGCTGTCAGATCCTTTCCGCACAGATCACACGTGAAGTGGACCATCAGCGTCACGTCCTTCAGTGGGAAGCCGGTGGGAAGACCACAGAGAGGTCATGGATTCGATTCTAACGCGGTGCGTCGAGGGCATCCAAGACCTTGGGCCTTTTTTTCCGGCGTGAGAACGCGTCACGACCTGGGTGAGGGGCAGCACGACGAGGACGATCGCGGCGAGTGCCGAGAGCGCCAGGGCGAGTCGCACCTCCGGCGGATCGTAACGCAGAATGAGACGATGGAGCCCGGCCGGAATGCGGACCGAGAGGAAAGCCCCCCAGTCGGGGTCGGGCTCAAGGGAGACGTTACGCCCATCGACGCTCGCTACCCAGCCGGGCGTGAACGTCACGGGCACCACTCTACGATCGTCGCGCCCGGCCCGCACGTCAATGTGGATTTCCCCGGTTGTGGAGACAGCGGGAACACGCGCGGGGTTCTCGATGCAGGCCACCCAGACGGACCCGACTTGCGTGATCCGCCTGAAGGCCCCGTCCGGCGGCGGAGAAGGCGCCACGACGGCGACGACGCCCGCGAGCCGGAGACGATCCAGGCCGCGGAGCACGCCGGACCAGTGGATGGACCGCCGGCTCGTCCGCGATGGCCGGTCCGGATCAGGCTCATAGAGCGGCTCGAACCAGTCGAGACTGCGCGTCAGCTCGATGGAATCATAATTTCGGCAATCCGCAAATCCCTCACGCATCATCAGATTTGGCGGCAGCTCGCCTCCGATGGCCAGGAAGCGCGATTGTGCTGGAAATTCTTGATGAAGGAAGCGGAACAGCACGCTCGAAGGCCGGTCGTCGGATCGGGGGATGGCCGGGTTGAGGCCGAGGCCGAACGCGAGGAGGTCGGTGAGGGTGATCAGGAGCACGGCCGGTCGGGCCACTCGACCGTGGCAGACGCCACGTCGGAGACTCTCGAAGAGACCCCAGAGCATGAGGGCCTGGAAGGCGGCAGCCGCGTAATAAGCGGGAAGAAACGTGACGAGGTTGTGGATCTGACGTTCCGCCAGCCGGATCGCTCGGTCCGGGTTCAACGCGGTTCCCGTTCCCGTCTTCGCGGTGTAGTGGTCAATCACCCCTGGCAAGAGCCCCGGACCGAGCCGGACGACCACGACGGCCCCGAGCAGAAGTAAGGCCGAGCCGACGACCCAGCAGGAGGCCCACGCCTGCCAGCCTCGGCCGGTCGGACCGGCGCGGAGTTGGTCCAGGCCGATGCCGCCCAGCAAGGTGAGCCCGAAGGCCACCCAGAGCACCAGGCGGCGGTGGTCGATGACATTCAAGAGTGGAACGAGACGCCACAGGTTAGCGATCGGGGGAACCTCGAACGCGGCGAGGGCGCCCAGTACGGCCATCCCTGCGAGGTATCGGACGACGGGGTTTCTCTTGCGGACCGTCCAGGCGAGCGGGGCCAACCAGATCAAGGTTGCCAGCCCGGCGAACCCGCCGGCCGACTCGTTGAGATTGTGGACTCCGAGCACCGGCGCCAGGTGCGGATGGCCGCGACGCTGACTGCCGTACGCATAAGGCAAGGCAGTGCAGACGGCATCCAGCACGCGCGGTCGCCCGATCGAGGCGATCGGCCTTCGCTCCGCTAGCCGGTCGCCCCAGACGGGACTCCGCGTCAGATAAACGCCCAGCGGAATGACGTGGATCGCCGCCAGAGCGACTCCCAGCGCCACGCCGGCCATCCAGCCGGCGATGCTATTTCGCAAGCTGGCAGGTCTGCCGCGCGTGGCTCCCACCCTCCAGGCCAGATAGCCTGCCAGGGCGAGGAGCAGGTGGGCGGCGGTCTGGCTATGGCCGCCGAACAGGAGCAGGGCCGTCACAAGGCCGAGGCCCGTCACCCTCCATCGCGACGGTTGGCGAATGATCCCCTCCGTCGCCAGGAAGGCCCAGGGCATCCAGACGGCGACGCTGCCGCTTGGGAAGAACAGCCAGACCACCAGGAAACCGCTGAAGGGGAACGTCAGGCCTGCGAACCAGCGCCCCCAGGCTCCGAGGCCCCAGACCCGCGCCAGCAAGAACATCCCGAGACCGGCCGTCCAGAGTCGCGCAGCGGCCATCCAAGCGTGCGCCTCGGGGAGCGGGCCGAGGTAGGCGATCACGTGGAACGGGTCGAAGACCGCGCTCTGATCGTTCGCCAGGTGCGGCGCCCCGCAGCCGACATACGGGTTCCACAAAGGCAGCCGACCCCACCGGATCGACGCCCGGCTGAATTCCAGCCAGGGCTGGAACTGGAGCACCGGGTCCATCAGGAGCCGGTTCGCGGGTTCGTAATCCGCGGCTTTGATCCCGGCGAAGCTGCTCTGGACGAAAACCACGTCGCCGGGGCTCAGCACCTTGCCGCCGAGCAATGACTCGTGGAGGAAACTGGCCACGAACCCACCGAGCACCATCGCGAAGGTGGCAAACTCTCGGAGTCGGCTCATGGGGTGCGGAGCCTCCGTGCTCCTGTCGACGTTCCCTCGGTTGGTGGAACCAGGATAGCCCGGGTCGGGGATGTCGGCAACGGCAAGTCGGGCCGTCAGCGCTGCGATCGGGTCATCGCGCGACCGTACTCTTCGAGCAGACCGAACTTCGCGACCCACGTTGTGTAAAGGAAGCCGATCACGCCGTCCACTCCCTCCGCGGCCTGGTCCCAGCTCCGGAAGTTGCCGAGGTCATCGCCGTCGTAGAAGCCGGCGATGATCTGACGATGCCCCTGTTTCGCAAAGAAGCGAAGGCTGGCGTCGGGATGGCCGCCGTTCCAGTTCGCAATGATCACCGATCGCGGCAAGCCCTCCCAGGAACCCTGGAGGGTCCCATTTACGAGGAAGTAATTCTCCACCGCGTTGTGATTCGGGTCGAACATGTCGGACCAGACGACGGCTTCCGCCTCCGGTTGGATCTCCTTCAAGATCGCCGTGCAACGCCGCACATTATCCGCCAGAAGCTGCCCAGGCGTCAGGCCCCGCGACTGGCAGGCGACGCACCAGTTGGCAACGCGCAACTCATCGTGCGACATGAAGAATGTCTTCGGACGAAACAGTTCATTCACGCGACGCGCCTGGTCGCGAAGTCGCTCGTAAACCTCCGGCTCGCTCAGGCAACAAGCGATCTGCGAGCCGTGGACGAGGATCGGATGATACCACGACACGAGCAGGGCTTGGCCGTCCTGGATGCGCGAGTCCGGCGTGAGGATCAGGGAAGGCCCTTCGTGGTCGAACTCGAACTCGCCGGCATAGGGCAGCCGGCCGAGCTTCGAATCCTCGATGCGCCGGAAGTCGCGGCCCTCCGCGAAGGCCGTCCGACCGTCCTCCGAGGTGACGACGAGCGGGCAACCCCGGCGGCGCAGGAGGTTCACCAGGGCCAGTTCTTCGAGCTTCAGGTCATCGATCCAGAGTGTTCCCGGCGAGCCGCCCCAGAGACCGGCGTAGAGGTTCACTGCCGACTGGTCGAGCGTGTTGAAGACGACCTCGACCCGCTTCCAGTCCTGGTTCGGGTCCAGGCCGCCCTCGAAGAAGGTCAGGGGTCGCCCACCCTCCGCCCCGAGAGCCAAAAGGCGGAACCCGCCGGGACGGGTCAGTTCTTGCGTCTTCACCCAGGCCGAGAAGCGATAGCAGGCCCGCGGCCGGACCTTCACCGTCTGCATCAGCCGCGCGTTTCCGGCCGACGTGCTGGTCTTGTCCGTGTCGCGCATCCGGCAGGAGACCTTCCCGCCGTGGACGTCCTCGCGGTCGGGGACCGTCGCCTGGCCGGGATCGTCCTGGAGCCGGAAGCCGGGGAAACGGTTGTCCCGGGTCGTCTCCAGGTCACCGTTCGCAAACCGGGCGGTGTCCCGCGGTGCGAGGGTAGCCTGCCGGCCTCGCACGACGAACCGCGAGGTCGCGGGCAAGCCTTCGGCGAGGTTCGGGTCGTGAGCGAGCAGGCCGTTGCTGTAGCCGATCGGGAAGACGGCCGGGATGATCGCGATGCCGGCCCTCTTCGCGGCATCACGGACCCGCGCGACGTTGCGGAAGTAGTGATCGGGGACGCGATCCAGGATGTTGAGTTTGTAGTCAGCCAGGACGACACCGTTGTAACCCGCCTTCGAGGCCCGATTCATCAACTCGATCAAGCGGTCGGCGTTTGCTTCCACCTGGAGGTTGAACATGGCGTAGAACCAGCGCTGCGGATACGACGGCTTCGCGATCGGGGAAGCCATCGCGACCGAGCCGGCGGCGAGGACAATCGCCAGGCAGAGCAGCTTTCGCATCGAGGGGCCTCGGGATCGGCTGTGCTCTTGTGGATTCGACTCCCTGGCGAGCCATTATGCCGGCCCTTTCTGCCTGGTACAATCAACGCCCGCCCGGACGAACCGCGACATGGAACTCTCTCCCGGATTCGCCCATGAATATCCTTTCGAAGCTTGCTCAACTTGCAATCCCGATCCTTCTCCTCTCGGTCTCCTCCCGGACCGACGCCCAGGCCCCACCGCGGCCGGCTCGCTACCAGCCGACTGACGAGGAGCGGTCCGCGATCCGCGCCAGGGCCGACGAGTTCGCCGCGGCCTGGTCCCGGCTCGAATCAGGGCCGGCGCCGGAGGTCGCGCGAAACCGAGAGCATCGGGCCGATGTTCGGGTCTATCTCGATGCCGCCGAACGGATTCTCCGCGAAGGCGAGTTCTTCCGGAAAGAGTATGTCGCGATGACCTTGCGAACCCTCGATCGAGGGCAGGATCGGCTCCGTCTGATCGCGGCAGGGCAGCGGCCGTGGGTCCAGGCGAAGGGCGGGAACGTCCGCGCCTACATCTCCGAGGTGGACGGCTCGATCCAACCATATGCGATCTACGTCCCCGACTCCTACGACGGCCAGGCGGCGATGCGGCTCGACGTCGTCCTTCACGGCCGCAACGCCACGCTCACCGAGGTCAGCTTCATCCAGACCCACGACGGCGAAGCGTACCCCGAGGGCGAATCCGGTCTGATCTTGCACGTCTTCGGCCGCGGCAACAACGCCTATCGCTGGGCCGGCGAAGCCGACGTCTTCGAGGCGATCCACGCCGTCTCGAAGAACTACCGGGTCGATCCCCGTCGAGTCCTGCTCCGCGGCTTCTCGATGGGTGGCGCGGGGGCGTGGCACCTCGGCTTGCATCATCCGCGCGAGTGGTGCGCCGTCGAGGCCGGGGCCGGCTTCACCGAGTCGAGGAAGTACGCCCGACTCAAGGACCTTCTCGACTGCCAGGAAAAAGGTTTGCATATCTATGACGCCGTCGATTACGCCCTCAACGCCTTCAACATCCCGATGGCCGGCTACGGCGGCGAGGAGGACCCTCAGCTCCAGGCGTCGGTGAATCTCCGCGATGCCCTGGAACAACTCGGCTTCCCAATGGAGCAAGACGGGCTCGTGACCCGGGCCAAGGGGATCGACTTCCTCCACGTTGTCGGCGCCCGGATGGGCCACCGGATCGACCCGGCCAGCGCCGAGATTCTCAAGAAGTTCCGCGACGAGCACGCCCGAGAAGGGCAGCCGCTCGACCGCGAAAAGGTCCGGTTCGTCACCTACACCCTCGCCTACAACCAGGCCCCCGGCCTCGCCATTGAGGCTTTGAAGGAGCATTATCAGAAGGCCGAGGTCGAGGCGGAGGCGAAGGACGACGTCCTTCGAGTGACCTGCGCCGAGAACGTGACGCTCCTGGCCATTAACCGTGAGATGGGCGAGACGGTCCGGTTCGGCGATCAGGAATTCCCGCTCCGACCGGCCGTCGGTGGGCTCCTGCCGAACGTCTACTTCCGCAAGGTCGTGTCAGGCTGGCTCCAGCTCGATTACGACCAGTCCCGCGCCTTGCAGCTCAACCGCCGGCACGAGAAGCGGCCCGGCCTTCAAGGGCCGATCGACGATGCGTTCATGCGACCGTTCCTCTGCGTGCGGGGGACCGCTCGGCCGTGGAACGCCAACGTTCAGTCGTGGAGCGATGCCCGCCTCGATCGCTTCGCCAACGAGTGGCGACGTTACCTGCACGGCGAGATCCGCGTGAAGGACGACGTGGACGTCACGCCCGATGACATCGACAGATACCACCTGATCCTCTTCGGAGACCCCGGCTCGAACCGCCTGCTTGCCCGGGTGCTCCCCGATTTGCCCGTGAACTGGTCGAAGACCCAGGTGTCCTTCGGCGATGGCCCGGCCTATCCGGCGACCGACCACGCGCCGGCGCTCATCGGGGCGAATCCGTTGAATCCCCTGCGCTACGTCGTCGTCAACAGCGGCCACACCTTCGGCGCCTCGGCGTTCGAGGGGACGAATGCCTTGCTCTACCCCCGGATCGGCGACTTTGCCATGCTCCGCGTGCTGAACCGGGGCGAGGAAATCGCCGAGTGCGGTGAGTTCGACGAGGCGTGGAAGCCGAAAGTGAAGGCCGAGGCGGGCGAGGTCAAGTGACCCGGCAGAGGAAGCACTTGAGGTAATCCGTCTCCAGGCAGGAGGCGGAGACGGGGTGATCGGGCGCCTGGCCGCGCTGTTCGAGGATCTGGATCGGGCGCCCGGTCAGCTCGGCGACCCGGCCCAGCAGGTCGGCGAACATCGTCCGGTCGAGGAGCCCGGAGCAGGAGCAGGTCGCGAGGACGCCGTCCGGCTCCAGGACGTCGATCGCCGCCCGGTTCAGGCGGAGGTAGCCCTTCAGGGCGTCGTCGAGGTCGCGCGGGTCGCGGACGAACTTCGGCGGGTCGCAGACGACCAGGCCGAACCGCTGCCCGCTCGCGCGGAGCTTCTCCAGGGTGGCGAAGACGTCGGCCGCCTCGAACCGGGCCGCGCCGAGGCCGTTGGCGACCGCGTTCCTCCGGGCCAGCTCGATCGCCGGCGCGGAGCTGTCGACGCCGAGGGCGTGCGACGCCCCGCCGTGCTTCAGGGCGTTGAGGGCGAAGCCGCCGGTGTAGCAGAAGAGGTCGAGCACCGTCCGGCCCCGGCGCCAGCGCGGCGACCGCGCGGCGGTTCTCGCGCTGATCGAGGTAGAAGCCGGTCTTCTGGCCGGCGCGGAGATCGACCGGCATAGTCCAGGCCGTTCTCCACGATCGTGACCGGCTCCTCCGGCCAGCGAGCCATGGACGACCGCCTCAACGGCGTGAAACCCCTCCTGCTCGGCCATCGCGCGGGTCGGTCCGGACGAGGACGCCCTCGGATCCCGTCCGCTCGATCAAAGGGGCCAGCAACGCCTCGCGATGTCCGTGCAGGGCCAGGCTGGTGAACTGGACGACGAGCCAGCGGTCGTAGCGATCGACTGTCAGGCCCGAGAGGCCGTCCGACTCGCTGTAGACCAGCCGCGCGGCGGTCCCCGGACCGTCTGGTCCGAGGATCGTCTCACGTAGCCGGATGGCAGCCTCGATCCGACCACGCCAGAAGGCCTCATCCAGCGGCTCGTCCTCCCAGCGGTAGAGCCGGACGCGGATCGCGCTGTGGGGGTTGAACAGGCCCCGGGCGATGAAGACGCCCCTCGTGGCTGTGGACCGCCACCTCGTCTCCCGGTGCCGGTTCGCCCTCGACGCGGGCGATCGAGCTGGCGAAGACCCAGGGATGACGGGCGAAGAACGGACGGGCCCGGCGGGGTTTCAGGACGACACGCGGTAAGGTCATGAGCAAAACCTGGCGGAAGCGTCTCATCGCGAACGGCTCGACCGACTCGACCTCGGCGAGATAGGCGAGCGTCCGGTCGAGCTGGCTCTTGAGGTGCCGGACCCGGAGCAGGCTCTTGATCCGGCAGAGCAGCTCGACCTTGTTGACCGGCTTGGTCAGGAAGTCGTCGGTTCCCGCCTGCACGCCCCGCTCGAAGTCGGAGGCCTCGTTCAGGGCCGTGACCATCAGGATCAGGGTCTCGCGCGTCTCGGGATTGGCGCGGAGCTTGCGGCAGACCTCGAAGCCCGAGAGCCTCGGCATCATCACGTCGAGCAGGACGAGGTCGGGACGCTGACGCTCGACGGCTTGCAAGGTCTCCTCGCCGTCGTTGGCGGTGAGGATCTCGCAGTCGAGGCCGCCGAGGTAGGCCTCCAGCAGCTCGACGTTCTGGAGATTGTCGTCGGCGATGAGGATCTTGGGCAGATCCTTCGATTCATCCATGCCAGAATTCCCGGGTGGGTCGAGATCGACGGCCGTCGACGGCGAGCCGTCCGCGACCGGGGCGAAGGGGGCAGGTCCGCGGCCAGAGCGCGATTCTATCGGGAACGCCGCGGCCGTCGGAACCGCGATGTGCCGGCTCTGGTCGGTCCACGGCAGACGCGCCGCAACCAAGCACGGTCAATCTCGCTCGGCATCGCTTCGCTTGCCGAGTTCCAACGATCGGGTAGAATTACAAATAGAGCGACAGCAGGCCGGTCGCGAGATACGGTTGCTCTCCGACCCGGCTCGCCGCATCCTGCCGCCCCTGGCGAGGAGAGACTCGACGTGCCTCTGAGCGACCTCGACCGCCAGTTGCTCGACCGTTGCCTGAGCCACGAGCCCGGGGCCTGGAACGACTTCGTCGATCGCTACATGGGCTTGATCTACCACGTCATCCACCACGTCTCCCACGCCCGGAGCGTGGTGCTCAAGCCCGACGACGTCGAGGACCTCGCCGCCGAGATCTTCCTGGCGATCGTGGACGACGACTACCGCGTCCTCCGGCAGTTCCGCCGGGAGGCGGCCCTGCCGACCTACCTGGCGGTCGTTGCCCGGCGGACCTGCGTCAAGGAGATCGTCAAGCGCCACCGCGAGGCCGAGCTGGGCCACATCACCGCCCCGCGGTCGCTGGCCGGCGAGGAGGAGTCCGACGAGATCGAGCCGATCGCGACGGCCGAGGAGGTCGAGCGGATGCTCCAGGACCTCCCCGAGCGCGAGGCGGAGGTCGTCCGGCTCTATCACCTGAAGTACCTGAACTACCGCCAGATCGGCAAGCAGCTCGGCATCCCCGAGAACTCCGTCGGCCCGATCCTGGCCAAGGCTCGCAAGCGGCTCCGCCGCCTGGCCGAGCAGCGGAACGTCGGCTGAACGGGTGTCCGACAAGGCTCCCGGGCTCTTGTCGGGTGCGTCAAGTCTTCGACGATCGCTCGCGAATCGACCTCAAGAATGGCGTCCTTCGTCGAAGACTCGACGCTCCCGACATCCTCGCTCGCTCAGCGATAAAAGCCCGACCCGAGCACGCCCCGACGATCCGTCGAGCTCGCCGTGGCGGCTGCGGGACGTTCCGGGAAACCTGGGCGGACGATCGCCGGAGTGCCTCGCGGATCGTTGTCGGGTGTGGCCAGGTCCGGACCCATCGGCAACGGGTCCGACCAGCGGAGGGAGGCCCCGTCCACCCCGATCGGCTCGGGAGCGCCCAGGCTCGTGCCCGAGCCGATGGAGGTCGCGCCGTCGTCGAATCCGGGGGCCGGTTCGTCGGCACGCGGATCCGGGTTCGTCTCCGAGCCGGCGGGCGGCGCGGGCATGCTCTGATACGATCGCGACCCTTCAGCAGCATACGCCTGCGGCTCGGTGATCCGCCGCGGCGGATAGCCCGCGATCTCGGGAACGCTGAAGAGGGCCTGGCGGTTGTCGTCGTCGAACGGCGTGTTGACCTCGACGTTGCGCAGGCTGATGTCCAGGATCGGAGGTTTCTTGCCCTCTTGCTGCGCCGTGAACAGCTCCAGGCGAAGGCGATGGGGAATCTCCACCTGTTTGGCCGTGGCCGGCTCGTCCTGGTTCACGGCGACGGGCCGATAGTCCGTCGGGGTGACGACGGCGAGCTTCGTCATCCGGTCGGGAGCGTAGAAGATGTGGTTGCGGATTCGGCGGGTCGTAAGGTCATAGACAGTCCGCTTGAGCACCGTCGAGCCGCGGCCGTCGTCGCGGTAGTGGTCGAGAACGAGGAGGTTCGGATACCCGGTTTTCTCCGGCTTGATCCGCGACGCCTCGTCCGCTGGGATCTCGCGGAGGCCGAGCGACTCGACGATCCAGTCGGGGTTGAACATCAGGCCCGGCGGCACGGAACCCCCCGGTCCGTAATCGCCGACGAGCACGGCGTGGTCCTCCGAGTCCTTGCTCCAGAACCAGAATTCCTGGTCGTTCGAGCCAACCTTGATGTAGTTACGACCGCCTGGGCCGTCGAGCTTCAGGTTGAAGTTGCGGGGCCGCTCGAAGACCATCGTGCCGTCCAGCGCGCCCCGAACCCGGCTGGCGTTATCCGAGACGGCGGCATAGGCCGTCAGCGCTTGGACCGGCTCGGCATTGCGGTTGGTGTTCGCCACCAGGTCGGCCACGGCGACCGTCGGACGGGGGGCGACCGCCTCGGGACGGATGGCCATGCGGTTGCCGACACCCGCGGAGCAGCCGGTCAGGGCCGCGACCGCGAACAGGGCGGGCAGGGCCTTGCGAGGGATCATCAGGGCAGACCTCCCCGGTCCGCCGGCCCGACGGGGGCAATCGGGCTCGGGCTGGGCCGAATCGTAGGTTCCAGCCAGGTTGCGCGACAGGGCGAGGGTCGGGACGCGAGCGGCGTAGCCTAACTCGCGGCCCGGAACCGAGCAATCCCGATTCGATACCTGCCCATGTCCCTCATCGACCAGCCGCACGCTCATCCCTTGAGGAATTCCTCCAGGGCGTCGAAGCCACGCTCCAGCGTCTTCAACGACGGTGGCGAACGAGAGCCGCGCGTACCCCTCGGCACCGAAGGCCGAGCCCATCACCAGGGCGACGTGGGCCGCCGAGAGGGCGGCCAGGCAGAACGTCGGTCGAGTTCGCGATCGGCCGGCCGCCGAGCGTCCGGCCGAAGTGGGCCGACACGTTCATGAAGGCGTAAAAGGCCCCGCCTGGCGGCACGCAGCCGACCTCGGGCAGCGTCGCGATCCGCTCCAGCACGTAGGCCCGTCGCTTCGTGAACTGGTCGAGCATGGCCTGGACCGAGTCCTGCGGGCCGTTGATCGCCTCCAGAGCCGCATACTGGCTGATCGAGCAGGGGTTGCTCGTCTCCTGGCTCTGGAGGTCGCCCATGAACTTCGCCACCGGCGCCGGTGCGACGGCCCAGCCGATCCGCCAGCCGGTCATGGCATACGTCTTGCTGACGCCGGAGATCGTGATCGTCCGCTCGGCAAGTCCGGAACGGAGCGTGGCGAAGCAGGTGGGGCGAGCTGTCACCGTAACAGAGTTGCTCGTAGATCTCATCGGAGAGGACGCCCACGCTCGGTCTGCAGAACCGCGTCGGCGAGGGCCTCCAGCTCCTCTCGGGAATAGACGACACCGGTCGGGTTGCTCGGGCTGTTGATCATGAGCAGCTTCGTGCGCGGCGTGACCGCGGCCAGGAAGCGATCGGGATGGAGCTTGAACTCCTCCGCCTCGGTCGTCTCCACGATGACCGGCCGGGCGCCGGTGAGCTTCACCAGATCGGAATAGCTGACCCAGTAGGGGGCCGGGATGATGACCTCGTCGCCAGGCCCGCAGACGGCCATGAGGGCGTTGTGGATCGAATGCTTGGCCCCGTTGGAGACGACCACCTGCTCGGGCTTGGTGGGGAGGCGATGGTGCTCGCTGTAGAGTCGTGCGATCGCCTGGCGAAGCTCGGGGATGCCGGCCGGGGGCGTGTAGTGGGTCTGGCCGGCTCGCATGGCCCGAAGGGCCGCCTCCTGGATATTCTCCGGGCGTCTGGAAGTCGGGCTCGCCGAGCGCGAAGTCGAGCACGTCCACCCCCTCACGCCTTCAGCCGACGGGCCTCCGCGGCCATCGCCAGCGTCGCGGACGGGGCAATCAATGTCGATCGTTCGGCCAGGCTCAGAACCGCCATCGTCGTCGCCTCTTCAGTTCTTCCGCTATCGGACTCGGGAAAACGCCGGAGGCCCGAGAGGCACCGGTTCGCTCACTCTACCACGGAAACGCCGCGACCGTCACCGGCCAGCCAGCCGGTTCGCCCGATCGCCGCCACAGAAAGACCATCTTGCCTTGGCTCCTCGTTTTATCCAATTTCGCCATGTTGACTTGCCTGGACGGCCTGCGTCGTATAAATTACCTAATGTCCGGATTTGGTATGCAACGGGCTGAGGAACTCATCCGGGACCCGGTGGCGGAAAGCAGGCCGGGTCAGCAGGCGCCAGGGACGCGGCGCGATGGGGGATTACGATGCGTCGCGTGGTGATCACCGGGATTGGCGTCGTCTCGCCCAACGGCATCGGTCGCAAGGCATTCGCCGAGGCGATCGTCGAGGGGCGGTCGGGGGTGGGACCGATCGAGAGCTTCGACACCTCCGGCCAGCGTGTGAAGATCGCCGGGGAGGTCAAGAACTTCGAGCCGACCGCTTATCTGGGCGAGCATAAGAAGAACGCCAAGGCGATGAGCCGGGCGGTCGGCTTCGCCGTCGGTGCAGCGTCGCTGGCGGCCGAAGATGCCGAGTTGAACCCGAACAAGCTCGACCCGGAGCGGTTCGGCGTCTGCATGGGCACCGGCATCACGCCGATGGACGTCGTCGAACTGGCCGGCCCGATCGCTCGTGGTCTCTCGCCGGACGGGCGGCTCGACCTCGGCCGGTTCAGCATGGCCCAGATGGAGTCGATGTGCCCGGTCTGGCTCCTGAAGCACCTGCCGAACATGGCGGCAGCGCACATCTCGATCCTCCATCACGCGATGGGGCCGAACAACACGATCGTGACCGCCTGCGCCGCCGGCACGCAGGCCGTCGGCGAGGCCTTCCGGCTGATCGCCCGGGGGGACACCGACGTGATGCTGGCCGGCGGTTGCGATAGCCGGCTCGATCCGCTCCTGATGGTCGCCTACACCTCCTTGAACGCCGTCAGCCTCTCGGCCCGTCCGCCGGCCGAGGTCTCGCGGCCTTTCGACGGCGAGCGCGACGGGTTCGTCCTGGGCGAAGGGGCGGCCGTGCTCGTGCTGGAGAGCCTCCAGCGGGCGCGGAGGCGTCGGGCGAAGATCTATGCCGAGGTCGTTGGCTACGGGTCCTCGTTCGACGCCTACGGCCTGACCCGTCCCGAGCCCGACGGCAAGGGGGCCGCGATCTCGATGCGCAACGCCCTGCGCGAGGCGAAGATTGATCCGCTCGACGTGGACTACATCAATGCCCACGGCACCAGCACCCGCCTGAATGACATCATGGAGACCGTCGCAGTCAAGCGGGTCTTCGGCGACCGCGCCCGGAAGATCCCGATGAGTTCCCAGAAGTCGATGGTCGGCCACCTGATCGGTGCCTCCGGCGCCCTGGAGGCTGCGGCGACCGCCCTGTCTCTCGAGCGCGGTGTGATCCCGCCCACGATTAACCAAGCCGTCCGCGACCCGGCCTGCGACCTCGATTACGTTCCCAACACCGCCCGCGAGATCCCGGTCCGCACCGCCATCTCCAACAGCTTCGGCTTCGGCGGTCAGAACGCCTCGCTGGTCATGACCCGACTCTGAGAGCAATTGCGGATTGCAGATTGCCGAATTCGCCTTGCGGAATCCCCCAAACATTCCGTTAACTCCAAGCCGGCTGTGGGCCGCACGTCGTCTTCGCCATGCGGAAGACGGCCTGCGGTCCGCATCTTGCTAACGAATTCTCCCAAAGCCGGTTTTTGTGCTATAATTAACGCTGGCCGCTGTCGCTCGGGTGGTCCCTCTGATGTCCATGAACCGCGCGGCATCGCGACGCTACCCAGCGACGCCTCGCGCCGAACGAACTTCAAAATAGGCAAGGAACGCCTTTTAATGGTTTGCTATTTCAAGAGTTGCGCTTGCTGGCCTGAATGGCTTTCAAGCGTCCCTATGGCATCCTGACATGGTCCCTCCTGCGTCCTTGCCCCGTCTCCGGCGCGTCGCACGAGCGTCCGGACCGTCCGCTGATCGTCAAAAAAAGCGCGTTTCGCCTCATAAGGTCCACCCATTTCGCAACTCTCCTGACCGCGGCTCCAGCAGAGAATCCGCAATCCGCAATCCCTGAAGAGGGTCTCTCGATGCTCAGACGCCGGCTCTCGCTGGTGCAGGCCGTCAGCCTGAACATGGGGATGATGGTCGGCGTCGGACCGTTCATCACGATCCCGCCGTTCCTCGCGACGCTCGGTGGCCCGCACGCGATGGTCGGCTGGTTGCTGGGTGCCTTGGTCGCGATTGCCGACGGCATGGTCTGGAGCGAGTTGACGGCCGCCTTCCCCGGCTCAGGCGGGACGTTCCACTTCTACGACGCCATCTTCGGCCGGTCGACGACCGGGCGGCTCCTGAAGTTCCTGTTCGTCTGGCAGTTCCTCTTCAGCGGCCCCCTGGAGCTGGCCAGCGGGGCGATCGGGCTGGGCAATTACGCGGGCTTCTACTGGGGGACTTTGAAGACGACGGCCTGGACGCTACCGCTGGGCGGGGCCAATGCATGGGTCGTCACCTGGGGCCAGGTGGCGGCGTCGGGGGCGATGCTGGCGGTTGTGGCCCTGGCATACAGGCGGATCGAGGTCGCGGGACGTCTCATGGTCGTGCTCTGGGTCGGGATGCTGGCGACGGTGGCCTTCGTGATCGTCGCCGGCCTGACGCGGTTTCAGCCGTCGTTGGCATTCGACTTCCCGCCCGACGCCTGGCGACTGAACGGCCGATTCGCCTTCGGCCTGGGGGCGGCCCTCGGGATCGCGATGTACGATTTCCTCGGCTATTACCAGGTCTGCTACCTCGGCGACGAGGTGGCCGATCCCGAGCGAACCATCCCCCGCGCGATCCTGATCTCGGCCGTCGCGGTGGCGTCGATCTACTTGACCATGAACATCTCGATCCTGGGTGTGGTCCCCTGGCGCAAGGTGATCGCGTCGCAGCACATCGCCAGCGACTTCATGCTCTTGCGGTTTGGGCCGGGGGCGGCTCGGGTCGTCACGGCGATGATCCTCTGGACCGGAGCCACCTCGATCTTCGCCGGCATCCTGAGCTACAGCCGTGTCCCCTACGCCGCCGCCCGCTCGGGGCACTTCTTTCGGGCATTGGCCGCCACGCACCCGACGGGAGACTTCCCCCACCGTTCCTTGCTCCTGATCGGCCTGACGTCGGCGGCGGTCTGCTTCTTCTCGCTGGAGACCGTGATCGCGGCCCTGCTCACCTCGCGCATCCTGATCCAGTTCGTCGGCCAGATCGGGACGGTCTTCTACCTCCGGACTCGCCCCGAGCTGGTCGAACGACTCCGCTTCCGGATGCCCCTCTTTCCCATCCCGGCCTTGCTCTCGCTGGCGGGCTGGCTCTACGTCTTCAGCACCACGTCGGCCGAGACGCTCCTCTTCGGCGTGGTCTCCCTGGTCTGCGGCGTGGCCGCTTTCGGGGCCTGGTCGGTCATCGCGTCGCGAGCTCCGGGAGACGCGGCTTGAGGCTCACCCGAGGCGACCGTCGCGGTCGGAAGGTTCAACTCCCGCCCGCAGCCCGGTCGATCTTCCCCGGACGGACCTAATGGAGTATTCCAAGGGGCCAATGGCTACAAACCCGCCGGTCGTTCCGGCAACGCGGAAAGAGGAGGGTTCGCCCATGGGACGCATCACGATCGAGGGCCGCCGGGAGGGTGAGCCGGCCAGCGATCCGGAGTATCGGGCGCTGGAGACGGGGGAGATCCTCTATTTTCCCACCACGCCCTTCGAGCTGACCGACGAGGAACGCCGTTTCCTCCTCGGGCAGAAACAGAGCACTGCCTTTCACAAGAATATCAGCTATCGCCCGACCGCCGACCGTCTCAAAGGCGTCGATCAGAAGGACGAGGCCGCCCGCGAACGGATGCGGGAAGTCATGCGCGTCTACTCCCGCCGCGCGATCGAATTCCTGTCCGCGTTCTTCCCTCGCTATGCCGGTTCCTGGCGGATCGACTTCGCCAGCTTCCGGCCAATCGAGGAGAACGGCCGTGCGGTCGCCGTGCGGTCGCGCAACGACCTGATCCACGTGGACAACTTCCCCTCGCGTCCTTCGAACGGGGACCGCATCCTCCGGATCTTCACCAACATCCACCCCGAGCGCCCAAGGGTCTGGGTCACCTCGGACAGCTTCGAGGCGTTGGCGCGCGCCTACGCCCACGAGGCGGGCCTGCCGCGTCGCCGGAACGGACTCGACCGGCTGCGGGCCGGGGCCTTGGGCGTGCTCTCGGCGCTCAAGCTGCCGGTGGTAGACCGGCCGGGCTATGATCAATTCATGCTCCGGTTCCACCATTTCATGAAGGAGAACGCCGGCTTCCAGAACTTCTGCCGCAAGGACCGCTGGGAGTTCCCCGCCGGCTCGACCTGGATCTGCTTCACCGATACCACCAGCCACGCCTGCCTGAGCGGTCAGTACGCCCTGGAGCAGACTTTCCTGGTCCGCCGCGACAGCCTCGCCTGGCCCGAGAAGGCTCCGGTGGCGATTCTCGAATCGATGGTCGGCTTCCCGCTGACCTACGCCCGCGGCCGGTCGGCCTGAGGCGGATCGGCCGGAAGGCTCATCCCGTCGCGAGTCTCAGCTTCGCCCACCGATCTCCTAGCCGGGCAAGGAGATCGGTGGGCGAAGTCCATCCTGCGAGGGACCTTGATCCGACCTCACTCCGCCGCGCCCGCCAGCGAGCGGAGCCCGGCGGTGACCGTCGGTCGGGGTGAGCCATGGGGCGGCACCTCGACGTCGCGAAGGTAGGCAGCGGCCTCCTCCGGAGGCACGGGATTGATGTAAAAGCCCGAACCCCACTCGAAGCCGGCCACCTTCGTCAAGCGGGGGATGATCTCGATGTGCCAGTGGTAGTGGGGCAATTCCTGATGATCGAAGGGCGCTGTGTGGATGATGTAGTTGTAGGGCGGGCTGTCGAGCGCCAGCTCCAGCTTGTTGAGAACCTGGCGGAGAACCGTGCCCAGATCATCGACGCCCGGCTTCGGGATGTTCTCGAAGTGGCTGGAGTGGGTCTTGGGCAGAATCCAGGTCTCGAACGGGAAGCGGCTGGCGTAGGGGCAGAACGCGGTAAAGTGCGCCGTGTCGAGCACGATCCGGCTCTCGGTGGCCAACTCCTGCTGGTACATATCACAATAGATGCACCGTCCGCGGTAATTGAAGAACTCGAGCGACCCGGTCATCTCCTCCCAGACCGAGACCGGCACGATCGGGGTGACGATGAGCTGGCTGTGCGTGTGCTCCAGGCTGGCACCGGCGGCGGCCCCGACGTTCTTGAACAGCATGCCATGGACCAGCCGCGAATCCTTCTTCAGATCGACCAGCCGGTCGCGATAGACCCACAAGACCTCGCGGATGTTCTCCTCGGTCATGTCGGCCATGCTGATGACGTGGCGCGGGCTCTCGATGATGACCTCGTGAGCGCCGATGCCGGCCATCATGTCGTAGATTCCCTCGCCACGCTTGTTCAGGTTCCCCTCGATCTTCAAGGCGGGGAACTTGTTGGGCACGACCCGGACGCGCCAGCCGGCTCCGTTAGGGTGCGAACCGCGCTCGCGGTAGGCGACAATCTCCGGCGGTGTCTTCTCCTCCTGACCCTCGCAAAACGGGCAGAGGACGTTGTGGTGGTTGGTGACGTGCTGGGCGTCGCCCTTGAAGTCGTGGGGCCGCTTCGCCCGCTCGTGCGCAATGATCACCCAGCGGCCGACGATTGGGTCTTTTCGCAACTCAGGCATACGTCCTGCCTCTTCCTGTGCTCGGCGGTCCGGCCGCATGGTCCCGCGCCCCTGGACGAGAGGACCGAAACGAAACCGCGACGCATTCCCGCGCCGCAGTGGAGGAAATCACAAGGGAAATTCTCGCCGCCCTTTCGGGCATCCAGGAACCAGACGATCAATCCGGCAACCCGTCCCAAAGCGCCCGCACCGGCGAGGATCGGGACCCGGGCGTCCGAGCCGGCCTCACGGACGGCGCGGAAACCCAACGCGAGGCCCGCGAAGGGACCGACCACTGGCCCGATCCAGCCTGGAAACGACCTGTGCCTCATCGCCCGTTCCTTCCATTCTCGATCGACTCGGGACGCGGCGGGTTCTCAACCGATCTGCCGGGCCGTTCTCCGAGGGCGCGAGCTCCGGAGATGGTCGAGAATCGATGATCGATGGTCAAGACGAGTTGCCCAACGCGGCTCGGACCGAGACCTTAGACTACTCCGTACGATCGCCGGATTGCTCGTGACCGGACCGAACCGACTCTCGATCGGGTGGCCATTCGCCATGAAGAACCACTTCGTGTGGGACAGCCGCCCCCGGCTGTCTCGATAGCCGACAGCCGGGGGCGGCTGTCCCACGGGAGCCGAAACTCCGAAGTCGTTCTTGGACACTTCCTTACCGGCATTCTAGAACGTATCTCCGCCGACCGGGAATCATCAATGCCGTCTGCGTCCCATCCAAGCCGCAAGTCAAACCTGCCACATAATACGCTCGAAGTCGGGCGAGGGGACACTCAATTCGAAGATCCCTTCGCGGGGAGCGCAGGTCGAGGCTCGTCTCAGCGGAAAGCAGCTCGACGTAGAAGCGGAGGGGATCATTCGGCGACACGTCGAGTCGTCGGAAGGGCACGGCCAGTTCGAGGATGCGATCGACGGCGACCTCAACCGTCTTGCCGTTGCTGGAAGGCGTTCCGGCGTGAGCGATGTACGCGGTCGGACGGGGCGTGGCCGGATTCTCGACGACGACCTCCCACTCGGCCGGATCGACGAACCCGATGCGGAGCCGGTCCACCTCGGCCAGCCGCTCGCGGGCATTGCCGCCCTCGGCATCGACGCGGATCAACAGCCGGTTCTCATCGAAGCCGAAGTGGACCTGCTTCATCAAACCCTGGGAGACGAGCGTCATCGTGCCGCGGTCGTTACCGCACACGTAGCGGGCGGCGTTGATCCACTCGAAATAGGACGTCCGGCCGTCCACCTTCACATTGAGGAAGCTTGACGGTTGCTCGTGCAAAGGCCGGTGGGGTGCGGCCTGGGAGATCGGATCGAAAAGGAGGCTGGGGGGGTCCTGGCCGAGCAAGGTGAAGACGTTGCGAAGGTGCTTGCGGAAAAGGTGGTCGAACAGGGCGTCGAGGGCGCTGGAGTGGTCGTCGCCGTACCACCAGAACCAGTCCGACCCCTCGGCGATGTAAAGTTCGTCCCAGGCGCGGGCGAGGGTCTCCGGGTCGTGGCGCCGGACTGGGCCTCCTTGACGAGGAAGGAGCGGGTCTCGTGCAGAGCGTCCCAGCCGCGGTTGTCCTCGTGGTGGCCGATCCAGATGGCGAAGTTGTGGCTGATCCAGCTCCCGGAGAAGAGTCGGCCGATCGATTCGGTCGGCGGGTGATCGCGAAGGAACTCGCCGACGGTGACGGGACGGATTCCGGCGTCCTTGACCGCCCCTTCATAGACCGACCGCAGGAACGAGACGCCGCCGTCAGCGAAGTATTCCCAGCAATTCTCGCCGTCGAGGATCACGGGCACGAGCGTGGCCGGATTGTGGCGGCAGGCATTGCCGATCGCGTGGATCTTGCCCAGGAAATCCGCGGCGGCGGCGGGTCCGGGACTGCGTTGGTAGTGAAAGCCGATCTGGTCAGACAGGGCGTGGTCGCGGAAGACAATCGCCAACTCGTGGCTTCCCTCGGCGACCTTCCAGGGCCGGTACAGCAGCTCGGGGTTGCGGACAAAGCCACGGCTGTCGCGGTGAACGCGTCCGTGGGTCGAGCACGCGAGGATTTCCTCGTCGGTGGCGATCCACTCCAGGCCGTGCTGGGCGAGAAGCGGGATCATCGCCTGACAGACCGACCCCTCGCTCGGCCACATTCCCCTGGGCCTTTGACCAAAGTGTCGCTCGTGCGCCTCGACGGCCCGGCGAACGTGGACCTCGGCGTCCTCGGGGTAGCCGTCCTTGAACTGCGGCAGGTTGACGTCCGGCATCGCCTCGCGGGCGAGTCGCTTGTCGAACAGGAGCGGCAGGATCGGATGGAAGAACGGCGTCGTCGTCAGCTCGACCTGTCCCCGCTCGGCCAGCTTGCGATGCAAGGGGATGATTTGACCGAGCAACTCGCGTTGCTTGTCGAGAAGCCAAATCTTCTCGTCCTCGCTATAGTAGCGTCCCTTTGTCCGGAAGTCCGCCAGTTCGGGGTCCTTCTCGAACAGCAAGGGGTGGAACCAGGCCAGATTGGACCAGACCTGAAGGTCGCGGAGGTCGCGGTCGCGGAACCGCTGGAGGGCTTGCGCACCGGTGGAGACACCCAGGGCCCGCATCTGGTAAAGCTCCCAGTAGCGGGGATGGGGGCGAATCATGGCGTCCGGATAGGCCATGAAGAAATTGTCGACGAGGTAGAATGCGTCGTCGCGCGGCAGGCCGTCGACGGGCATCCTGGAGACCTGCAGGTGCCGATCGCTGGCGCCTCGGACGTACGCTTCGATCTGCACGAGCAGGCTTGGTACGAGGTTGATCGTGCAGCGGAACTCCGGCACCTCGTCGAGCTGCAAAGCCATTCCCAGATAGTCCTTGGTCCCATGCAGCCGGACCCAGGGCATCGGGTTCTCCCCCGAGACGTCATCGGGATAATACGGCTGGTGCTGGTGCCACATCAGGGCGAGGGCGACCGTGGACATCGTGCTCCCGCGCCCGTTTTTCCGGCGCGGCCTGCTTCCGTGAGACTCCCTGGCGGACCGGGAGAGGAGATCCGCCCCGGGAAATCGACCGTTCACAACGTATCTGCCGGAAGATCCCGTCCCAGACGATCGGAAGGGATCCGTTTCAGGAGAAGAGGAGAAATCCCGGCGACTGAGGCGCCGCCCGGTGGCTTGGAGAGGGGACCGATCGATTCGCGACGGCCAGCGCCCGGACCGATCCAGGCGATGAGGATGAGACGAGGGTGCAAGCCATCGCACGGCAGGTCATCGACCGTCGAGGGGGTATCAACCCAGACTTTTTTTGGCCGGACCTCGCGATCCACCGGCTTTCGCGTCCTGAGGTCCATGACGGCCTGATCTCCGTCTCGACTTTGCCTCAACGGCCCCTGTCCCCGGACCCGTCCGCGTCCGGGATTTCCAGGACGTCTCCGTCCACCGTCCGGGGGCATTCTAGCTCAACCTGCCGTGGTGGGACAATTCGGATCGGGTCATCGTTTTCAAGACCACCAAAGATGTTAACCAGGGGAAATGGAGTGTTTGGGTTGACTGCTGTTTTCAGGTCGCAACGGCGATGGGTGGGCTTTTGAGAGTCGCGACGATCGCACGGAGCAGTTTCTCGACCGTCTCGCCCGCCCTTCGACCAGCTTCGAGGACGTCGTCGTGAGCAATCGGCTCACCTGTGAGACCGGCCGCGGCGTTGGCGACGAGGGCAAGACCGAGGACGTCCATCCCGGCATGTCGGGCCACGATGGCTTCGGGGACGGTGGACATTCCGACCACATCGGCGCCGAGCGTCCGCAGCATTCGAACCTCGGCGGGCGTCTCGTATGTCGGGCCGGGCATCGCGGCATAGACACCTTCGGTCAGCGGAAGCCCGAGACGGGTCGCCTGCTCGGCGGCCAGTTGACGGAGGCGTCGCGAATAGACTTCGGTCAGGTCGGGGAACCGCGGGCCGAGACGGTCGTCGTTGGGACCACGGAGGGGGTTGGCGCCGAGCAGGTTGAGGTGGTCGGACAGGCAAACAAGGTCGCCCGGCCGGAGCCCCTCGCGGAGACCGCCGGTCGAGGCCGTGAGGATCAAGATTTGCCCCCCGAGTGCCTGAAAGACCCGGATCGGAAAGGTGACTGTCGCCAGATCGTGCCCCTCGTAGGAATGCAACCGTCCCTGAAGTGCCGCGACGCGAACCCCGTCCACCATGCCGACGACGAGGCGTCCGCGATGGCCGAAAACCGTCGGAACGGGGAAATGGGGGATTTCGGCATACGGCAGAATCACGACCTCATCGAGCCCGTCGGCAAAACGTCCGAGTCCCGAGCCGAGGACGACGCCGATCCGAGGTGCCTCGGGCACACGCTCGCGAATCCAGGCGGCCGACTCGTGGGCATGCTCATACAGGTCGTGGCTCACATCAAAGCTCCCACGATGCAGGCCGAGAGGAAGTTCGCCAGGGTGGCCGCGATGAGGGCGCGGAGGCCCAGCCTCGCCAGGTCGGCCCGGCGGTGCTCGGGCATCAGGGCCCCGATGCCGCCGATCTGGATGCCGATCGAGCTGATGTTGGCGAAACCGCAGAGAGCGACGGTGGCGATCGCGTACGACCGCGGCCGGATCGTATCGCGGAGCCGGCCGAGGTCCTGGAAGGCGATCAACTCATTGAGTACCGTCCGCTCGCCGAGCAAGCCGCCGACCGCCGGGCAGTCGGCCCAGGGCACACCAAGCAGCCAGGCGACCGGCGCCAGCAGCGTCCCGAGGATCGTCCGCAATGACAGCTTCGGCAATCCGAGCAAGCCGCCTGCCAACCCGAGGACGCGGTCAGCCAGCGCGATCAAGGCGAGAAACGCGATGAGCATTGCAGCGACATTCAGCGCCAAAGCCAGTCCCTCGCGAGTGCCCCGCGCTGCGGCGTCGAGGACGTTGGCATCGGGCCGTTCGTCATGCGTGCGGACAGTGCCCAGTGTCTCGGGTACCTCCGTCTCGGGTAAAACGATCTTCGCCAGGTAAATTGTCGCCGGCAAGGTCACGAGGATCGACGTCAGCAAGTCGGCCGACGACGCCCCGGCCCCGATGTAGGCCCCAGGACGCCCCCCGACACCAGGGCCATGCCCGAGACCATCACCACCAGCAGTTCCGACATCGTCAGGTTCGGCAGGTACGGCCGGATGGTCAAGGGGGCCTCGGTCTGCCCGAGGAACAGAGACGCCGCCGCGTTCAACGACTCCGCCCCGCTCGATCCGAGCACCTTCGCCATCAGCCAGGCAAAGGCCCGGACGATCACTTGCATGATCCCCAGGTGATACAAGACCGCGAACAAGGCCGCCACGAAGATGATCGTCGGCAAGATTCGGAACGCGAAGACGAACCCTGCCGGCCCCTGTGGATCGACGAGCTTCTCCCCGAAGAGGAACTTCGCCCCCTCCAGCGCACTCTGGAGCACACCATCGACGGCCAACGACGCCGCGAGCAAGGCGCTTCGTCCGAGCGGGACGCGCAGGAGAAACACCGCGAAGACCCCCTGCATCGCGAGCCCGAGGCCGACGGCCCGGAACGGAACCCGCCTGCGGTCGGACGACATCGCGAACGCGACGGACAGGATGAAGACGATTCCCAGCAAGGCACGACCCCGCGAGGCCAGTTCAAGGGCATCCGTGGAAACGTCGGGCATGAACATTTCTCGGTGAAGCGCTTTCGTTCAGAGTCGATCGACGATTAAAGCCGGCACCTCAACCGACTCCTCGCCAATCTCGTAGGCGTCGAGGATCATCGGCGCGGCGACGTTCTGCAAGCTTACTTCCTCGCTCGCCAGGATCGTGCAGAGCGGCTCTCCGGCGGTCACCGGATCGCCGACTTTCCGGTGCAGGATCACTCCCACGGCCGGGTCTATCTCCGAATCGACCCGAGCCCGTCCGGCGCCCAGCTTCCTCGTCGCCTCGCCGATCGTCCGGGCTCGGAGTTTCTGGACGATCCCCGACCGCGGCGCGGGGAGGTCGTGTCGAATACGAGCGGCCGGGAGCAAACCTGGATCGTCCACCACGCGGGGATCGCCCCCTTGCGCGGCGATCAGGCGGCGGAACCGTTCGAGGGCTGAGCCGTCATCGATGACCCGGCGGCAATGTTGCCGCGCCTCCTCGATCGAGTCGGCCCGTCCTGCCATGAGGACCATTTCCGCTGCCAGCTCGACCGAGAGGCCGACCAGGTCGGTCGGCCCACCGCCCTTGAGGCAGGCGATGGACTCGATCACCTCGACCGCGTTCCCAACGGCTCTCCCGAGGGGTTGATCCATCCGGGTCAGCAGCGCCACGACGCGCTTGCCGAGCCGTCGGCCGATGCCGCACATTGTTTCGGCCAGGACGCGGCTGTCTTCCAGGCTTCCCATGAAGGCGCCGTCGCCAGTCTTGACGTCGAGGACCAGGCCGTCAATCCCTTCTGCGAGCTTCTTCGAGAGGATGGAGGCTGTGATGAGCGGGATCGACTCGACGGTCGCCGTGGCGTCGCGGAGGGCGTAAAGCTTGCGGTCGGCCGGGGCGAGTTCCACGGTCTGGCCGATCAGGACGAGCCCGCAGTCGGCAAGCACCTCGCGATAACGTCGCAGGTCCAGACGGACATCGAAGCCAGGGATCGACTCCAGCTTGTCGAGCGTGCCTCCCGTGTGCCCCAGACCCCGCCCCGAAATCATGGGTACGAGCACCCCGCAGGCCGCCGCGATCGGCGCGAGGATCAACGAGGTCTTGTCGCCGACGCCGCCTGTGCTGTGCTTGTCGATCTTCGGGCCGGGCAGGTCCGAGAGATCGAGGATCGTACCCGAATGCAGCATCGCGTCGGTCAGGGCCGCCGTCTCGGCCGCGTCCATGTTGCGCCAGAGGATCGCCATCAGGAGGGCCGACCACTGGTAGTCGGCCACTTCGCCCGTCGCCAGGCCGTTGACCATCCAGGCGATCTCGGACGGTTCAAGAGTGAGTCCCTCGCGCTTCTTCCACAGGATGTCGCGGGCATGCATGCGTCTGAGGAACCCCCTTTGGTTCGAGGAATCAGCCGTGCCCCGTGCCGAATTGACGGTCGCCGGCATCGCCGAGTCCGGGGTAGATAAAGCCGACCTCGTTGAGCCGCTCGTCTATCGCGCCGACGTAGATCGGCACGTCCGGCATCGCCTCGTTCATTCGCGCGATCCCCTCGGGCGCCGCGATGATCGCGACCAGCTTGATCCGTCCGATCCCCGAGGCGCGGAGGATCTCACACGTCCGCACGGCCGAGCCCCCCGTCGCCAGCATCGGATCAACGACCAGTGCCATCGAGGCCCGGCAACGGCTCGGGAGCTTGTTGTAATACGTCTGCGGTTGGAGCGTCGCCTCGTCGCGGAAAAGGCCGATGTGCCAGACCTCAGCCTCGGGGATCAGATCAAGGACGCCCTCCGCCATCCCCAGTCCCGCCCTCAGGATCGGCACCACCGCGATCGAGTCGGCCAGGACCCGGCAAGTGGACTTGCCGAGGGGCGTCTGCTTCTCGACCTCCTGGGTCGGCAGGTCCGCCGTGGCCTCGTGGGCGAGCAAGGTCGCCAGACTTCGGACGAGCTGGCGGAACTCCGGGGGCCCGGTTCCCGCGTCGCGGAGCCTCGCGAGCTTGTTCTGGACGAGCGGGTGCGACGACGGAAAAACCAGCGCCATGCGGGCTTCCCTCCGGTTCGGGATTGAGGGCGGCCGAATCTTCGAGTAATAATGGACGGATATCCATGCTCCCCGCCGGCCCTTGACCTGGTCTCGATTGCTACGGGGACCGGATCGCTGACCGAATGGTCGATGGTCAAGGATCGTGCGGAGAAACCGATTCTCGATCGCCCATCAACCATCCACCTTTAACCCTCGATCGGGCGGATTTACTATAACAACCCGGTGGCCGGAGCGTGACCTTCGATCCCCCGTTTCTCGATCGACGCCCTGGCCGGAGGATTGCTCGTTGTCCGACGCGGCGACGCATAAACGCGAACAGGCTGGCGTGGTCGTCCGAGACCGGGCCCAGGGAGGGGTGACGCAGCCGATGGCCGTCCAGTTCTCGATCATGGGCAGTGGCTCGAAGGGCAACGCCGCGGTTGTCCGCTTCGGCGGCGCCGGCTTGCTCGTTGACCTCGGCCTCGGCCCGCGCACGCTCCTCGAGCGCCTCGCCGACGCTGGCACCGGTCCCGACCAGCTCGCCGCGGCGTTGCTGACCCACACGCACGCTGACCACGTCTGCGACGCCTCGCTTCGCCTGCTCGCAAGACGGGGAGTGCCCCTCTATTGCCACGACGGACACCACCGCGTCCTCGACCGTCTCGCCTCCTTCGGCCGCATGCGAGACGCAGGCCTGATCCGGTCGTACGATGAACGCCCCTTCCTCGCACCTGCCGGGATGCGCGTCGAGCCCGTGGCGCTCAGCCATGACGGCGGTCCGACCTTCGGCTTCCGGATCGAAGGGCGCGCGAGTCGCCGTGGCCGGCCCGTCTCGGTCGGCTATCTGTCCGATACCGGCTGCTGGACCGATGCCATGGCCGACGGTATGGCTGACGTGGATGTGCTGGGCGTCGAGTTCAACCACGACGTCGCGCTTCAGCGAAGCTCTGGCCGTCCGGCCCACCTGATTGCCCGCAACCTTGGCGATGGTGGTCATTTGTCCAATGCCCAGGGGGCTGCATTCCTGGAGGCCGTGATTGCGCGTTCCGGGCCGGGTACTATCCGCCACGTCGTGCTGCTGCACATGAGTGAACAATGCAATCGTGCTGAGCTCGCCGTCGGTGCGGCTCGGGGGTCGATACGGGGTACGGGACGGCGGGTCGAGGTCCACGTTGCCTTGCAATGGGCAGCCTTCCCGAACCTCGTGGTCACGCCATCGCGACGCACCAACCGGCGACCCGCCCCCGGCGCGACGGTCGGCTTCCCCTGGGAGGCCGCCTGATCTTCGATCCCTTGGGAAAACCTCCGGTGGCCGATTACTTCCTCAGCGACGTCCACCTCCGTCTCGACCGCCCCGACCGTGGCGAGCGCCTGGCCTCCGTCGTCGATCGGCTCGGGCCTGAGGATCGCCTGATCGTCGTCGGCGACCTTTGCGACTTCTGGTATGCCAGCCGGCAGACCCGCAACGACCCCAGGCGATGCGCCGGGCTTCGCTCGCTGCTGGCGTTCCGCGAGCGTGGCGGCGAGTTGCTTCTCCTCCTGGGCAACCATGATACCTGGCTCGGCCCCTTCTACGAGAATCTGTTTGGGGTCGTGATTCAACCGGAGCCCTTGCAGATCGAGTCGTACGGACTGCGGGTTCGCCTGGCCCACGGCCACCGGATCAAGGAGAAGTCGTGGTGGAAGGCGCAGATGGAGGGTCGCGCCTTCCTCCGGGCGTTCAAGCACCTGCCTCATCCCCTGGCACGCGGTCTGGAAACGCTCCTGGACACCGTCAATGCCCGCCACAAGGTCGAGGCCGATCGGCGGATGACCGCCGCGTTCCGCACCCTGGCCGACTCCCTCCACGACACCACCGACCTCGTCGTTTTCGGTCACGTCCACACCCCCCACGACGACCCGAGCCGCATGCCTCGCCTCGTCGTGCTGGGCGACTGGTACGAAGGCGCCGGGCTGCTCCGGATCGACGATGAGAGCGCGGTCCACCGGACCGGGGAGGAGGCGTTGCACTCCCTCGTGCCGGAAGGTTGACCCGAGCCGATCCGCCGTCGCGAGTCCATCCTTGACAGCCTGGCTCCGCCTGCGCAGATTCTTAACGAATTCCGGGACGCTCCCGTTCGACGATCCTCTCCATCCTCGTCGCACATCCATCCCGTCCCGTCCGCGACGACTCCTGCCGAGATTGTCTCAACCCGATTCCGAATCGACGCCTGCCCCGTGGTCGCCGTCCCCCTCAGGAGATCCGCATGGAGCTGTATAACTCGGTCGTGGGCACGGTGATCGACTGGCTCTGGGCCTTGCCGACGTTCGTCGTTCTCCTGGGCCTGGGGTTGCTCTTCTCGATCTGGAGCAAGTTCGTCCAGTTCCGCGCTCTCACGCACGGTGTCTCCGTAATCCGGGGCAAGTACGACGACCGGAACGACCCCGGCGCGATCAACCACTTCCAGGCGCTCTCGGCGGCGCTCTCCGGCACGGTCGGCCTGGGCAACATTGGCGGGGTCGCCCTGGCCATCGGGATCGGAGGGCCTGGGGCCCTGTTCTGGATGTGGATGACCGGCTTCTTCGGCATGGCGATCAAGACGGTCGAGGTCACGCTGGCCTTGATGTTCCGCGACACGAGTGACCCCAGCAACCCCCACGGCGGCGCCATGTGGGTCATCACCCGCGGCTGGGGCGACAAGGTGGGCGGGCTCGCGAAGCCGGTCTCGAAGTTGATCGGCGGGATCTTCTGCGTCACCCTGCTGATCGCCACCTTCACCGGCGGCAACATGTTCCAGGCGTGGAACACGGCGAACATCACCAATGAATATTTCGGAGTTCCTCAGGTGATGGTCGGCATCATCCTGGCCGTGCTGACGGCCGTCGTGATCCTGGGCGGGATCAGGCGGATTGGCGACGTCGCCGGTCGGCTCGTGCCCTTGATGTGCGGGACGTACCTTCTCGCCGGGATCGTGGTCCTCTTCGTGGAGGCGGCGAATGTTCCACGACTGCTCTGGTTGATCGTGGAAGAGGCGTTCGCGCCGACGAAGGCGGAGGGCGCCTTTCTCGGTGCCAGCGCCTGGTTCGGCCTGACGATCGGCCTCCGCCGCGCCCTCTTCTCGAACGAGGCCGGTCAAGGGACCTCCCCCATCGCCCACTCCGCCGCCCGGACCGACGAACCCGTCCGCGAGGGGATCGTTGCCGGGCTCGAACCGTTCATCGACACCTGCCTCGTCTGCACGTTGACCGCGCTCGTCATCCTTTCCACCGGCACCTGGAATCGCGAGCCGGCCGGCGACTTCGACGGCGAGATCGCCTTCGTCCGCGACGGCGAGACCTGGAGGATCAACGCCCCCACCCACCTCGAAAACCTCCCCGAATTGCCCTCCTACGACTCCTGGGAGCCCGGCAATGGCTTCTTCCTCCTGGCCGAACTCCCCGAGTCTGACCCGAACACGCGATCGCAACTCATCAAGGTCAAGGGCACGATTGACGAGACGACCGAGGGCGACCACCTCGTCCGTCAGATTCGCTGGGAGCGAGACCCGGTGACCCTGGCCAAGCTCGGCCGCGCGAAGCTCGTCAGCAAAGGGGTCTATCGCGACTACCTCGGCGCCGCTCTCACCGGCCATGCCTTCGACCGAGCCATCCCCCACCTGGGTAAGTGGATGGTCACGCTCGCTTGCTGGCTCTTTGCGTACTCGACCTTGATCTCCTGGAGCTACTACGGCGAGCAGGGCACGATCTACCTCTTCGGCGCGAGGGCCGTGCCGATTTACAAGGTGATCTATTGCCTCTTGACGGTCGTCGCCACCGTCCCCTGGTTCGTCCGCGACGAGCGCCAGCTCGAAAACCTCTCGGACCTCGGCACCGGCTTCATGCTCTTCGCCAACGTCCCGATCATCCTTTTGATGTCCCCCCTGGCCATCCGCGCCATTCGCGACTACTTCCACCGCCTTGATACCGGCGCAATGGACCCACCCCACGCCGCCCCGCCGATCGTGGATGTCGTGGAGGGGCGCGACGTGGAATGATCTCCGATCGCCTGGAACCGTGACCTTCCAGCTCGGCCGTGGGGCCGACTTCCGTCGGGCCGACTCCGCCTTTTGACGGATCAGCCGGAGTCCGGGGAATTCCCGGATCGTTCCCTCGACTTCCGGCAGCTCGGCGACCGGCTGGCCGTCGCGGAGCCCGACCGCCAGCCAGACTGGGCGACCGTTCGACGACCCGTGCCACTCAGCGGCGGGTACGACCTCAAAGCGCGGGCCGAGGTAGTCGCGGGCCACCTCGACTTCGCGAGACCAGCGCGGGTCCTGGGAGAAGACGACCACGATCGCGCCGGCCGGTTCCAGACGGTGCAGGGCGGAGGCCGCGGCCCGCCAGTCGGCCTTCCGATCGTGGGCATAGACCGACTCCCGGAGCAAGCCGGCAGAGAGAAACGCCAGGACCCCGGCCGCCAGCCACGCCAGCGGCCAGGGCAGTCGGGACAGGCCACGACCCAGAAGGAGCAGGTAGGCCGGGCCGACAAACAGGGTATAACGGGCCTGGCCGAAGATCGGTGACGCCAGGAGCGAGTACCCATAGAGCAATCCCGGCGGCACGACGAACCAGGTCAGCAGCATCGACGCGGCGAAGAGCCGATCGAGGGCCAGCCACGGCCACCGTCGCGAGTGCTTCACCAGGCCCGATCCGACGAAAACCGCACAGCCGAGCAAGGCCCAGCGGTTCCCTCCGACGAACCCGATCGGCAGTCCGAGCACGTAGTGCCAGGAAAGCCACTCCGGCGAGGCGATGCTTGGGGGATGGTCCAGGTAGTTCGGAAGCCAGGGGAGCAGGATCAGGACCGAGACGGCGTGCCAGGCGAGCCATTGTCTCCAGGAGAGGCCCAGCGTGCGGCGGTTTAGCCAGGAGGCCAGGGCGAGAGCCGCGAACATGAGCAGGCCGAGGGGGTGCGAGTAGCCCAACGAGGCGAGTGAGGTGACATAAAGGAGTCGCTTCCACCAGGCCGCCCCGCGGGCCATTCCGAACAGGGCGAACCAGGCGAGGCATGTCACCAGCACGAGCCAGGCGTACATCCGGGCTTCCCGGGAGTACTGCACGAGCAAGGGGCTGACCGCCGCTAGCCAGGCGGACCAGAGGGCGGTCCGGGTATCGAAGGCGTCGCGGCCGATGCGGAAGATGAGGAGGACGGTCAGGACGCCACACAGGGCACTGAAGGCGCGGGCGGCGGCCTCGGAGGGTCCGAGGAGGGCGACCCAGGCTTGCAAGAGCAGGGGGTGGAGGGGGGCGCGGGTGGCGTCGGTCTGGTGGAGGAGTCGGAGCAGGGAAGGGGGGCTGGGTTGTCGGGCGAGGCGGAGGGTCACGACCTCATCGAACCAGAGACTCAGCCGACCGAGCTGCACGAAGCGGAGGGCGGTCGCGACGGCGAGGATCAGGACAAGCCGGAACATGCCACTCGACCGATCGTGCGCCCTGGACTGAGGTTGAGCGACCTGCGCGGGGGCGTTATCCTGTGGCGGGGCCGGAGCCGGCGCGAGCGCGTCGCCGCCGGAGGAAGCAGCCGGCCACTCCCGGGACCGTGTTTGCGAAGGGGTCGATCTGATGGGCTTGTTCACGGGCAAGAAGGGCTTGGTCCTGGGCGTCGCCAATGACTACAGCATCGCCTGGGCGATCAGCAAGCGGCTACTGGACGAGGGGGCCGAGATCGGTTTCACGCACCTGCCGGGCGAGAAGATGGAGCGGCGGGTCCGCAAGACCGTGCCCGCCGACAGCAAGCTGATTACCCCCTGCGATGTGTCGAAGGATGAGGACGTCGCGCGGGTCTTCGCCGAGGCGAAGCAGGCGTACGGGAAGCTCGACTTCGTCCTCCACTCGATCGCCTTCGCCCCGATCGACGACCTCAAGGGACCGTTTGTCAACGCCAGTCGGGAGGGGTTCAAGACGGCGATGGATATCAGCGTTTATTCGCTGGCCATCGTCGCCCGCCACGCCGCCGATTGTATGCCCGACGGCGGCGCGATCGCCACCCTGACCTATTTCGGCGGCGAGCGGGTCGTCTCCGGTTACAACCTGATGGGCGTCTGCAAGGCGGCCCTCGACATGGCCGTGCGCTACCTCGCCTACGATCTCGGCCCGCGTAAAGTCCGGGTCAACGCCGTCAGCGCGGGACCGGTCAAGACGCTCGCGGCGTCGGCCGTCGGCGATTCCGACAAGCTCGCCGGACTCTACGAGGCCGTCTCCCCGATGGGCCGCAACATCGAGCGTGACGAGGTCGGCTCGGCCGGGATGTTCCTGCTCTCCGACCTGGCGAGCGGAATCACCGGCGAGATCCTGCACGTCGATTGCGGGTACAACGTCATGGGCTCGCCGGGTCGGGCTGTCAGCCAATAGTCCTGGCTCACCCGTCAGGACCAACGGTGTCGGCCGCTCAGAATTTGAGTTACCATCACTCGGGGAGGCTCGCCGGCACGATCAGGATCAGCCCCGGTCGTGATTCTGCGAACCTTCTCCCGCAGGCCCAAACCAGACGACGACGACAGCTTTGTTTTACCGTCTGCGGGCGCTCGCGATGGCATGGGAACGCCCGAGCGACGCATCGGAGACGCGCCCGCAATAGCTGCGAGACGGCGAGGGGACGCTTCCAGTCACGCCACTCTGCAAATCACAAATCCTTTTGAAAGCAGGATTTAAGAATCGCGTCTTGCCCATTTTGAAGTTCGTTCGGCGTCGGGGACGCGCCAGGGTGTCGCGCCGCTACGTCAGGATTTGTGGCGAGGGGTGACCACCGAATTGCCAGAGAGCATGGGTTAATTATAGCACACGAAGACGAAGTCGGTGGGGATCATCTCGTGGTGCGAACGCATCAAAGGGGGACTCCTGGGGGCGGATGCAGAGGGACGAGCGATGGGTTTCCGTGAGCCCTTGAGAATCCCTGTCTCCTCCGCGGATCAACCTTAGCGACCGGTGACCAGGGAACCATGACCAGTGACGAGCAACCCATCCGCGTCGCGATCGGTCTGATCGGGCGTGACGGGCGATTCCTGATCCGGCGACGGCCACCTTTGCCTGGCTCGCCGATGCCGGGATACTGGGAGTTCCCAGGCGGGAAGTGCGACGACGGGGAGTTAGCCGAGGAGGCGGTCCGGCGGGAGTGCTGGGAAGAGGTGGGCGTGACGGTCGTGGCCCGAGCCTTGCGTCGCGTGATCGTGCATCGTTATCCGCACGGGTTGGTCGAACTCTACTTCTTCGACTGCGAGACCGCGGAGCCGGAGGCCGAGCCGGCGGTGGAGAGCCGATTCCGCTGGGTGGAGGCGGGCTCGCTACCCGCCTATCGGTTTCCAGGGGCGAACGAACCGATCGTGGCCGAGCTGGTCGCCGAGGCGCAGACCGGTGGGCGGATTGAGGGATGCGGATGAACCCCGCACTGCAAGTGGCCCTGGTGGTCGGTCCACTGGCCGCCTACTTCGCGGCGCTGGGGATCTTGCAGGGCGGGCGACGTCCGGTTGTCGTGCCCGGGGCGGTGGACTTCCTGCTCCTGGCCGGCGGACTCGGGGGGCTGCTCGTCTTCGGACCGGTCGGGATGGTACTCGTCCGCACCCTTTTTCCCGCGCCGAGCGTCTGGGCCTGGCTGGCTCTTGTCAGCGCGTATGGCTTGTTCCTGATGGTCTGGAGCCCGAGGACGGCGCATCGGCTGGTGGTCTATCGCGTGCGACCGGAGGAGCTGCGTCGGGTGGTTCGCGAGGCGTTGCTGGTCTTACCCGGAGCCTACAGTCCGACCGTCCGAGGGTTCGAGGACCGCGAGCACGGCCGCGGGCTGACGGTCGAGGCGAGCGGCTGGCTCCGGGCCGGGACGGTCGAGGGCTACGGCTACGAGGCCGAGGCCCTGATCGCGACGCTCGGGCCGATCCTCCGCCGGCGTTCGCGCGAGCTGTCCGAGGAATCCGCTGCGCCGGCCCTGGCCGCGGTCTGGTTCGGGCTCTCGCTGGTGACCGTGCTCATCCCGTTCGTCGCGACGCTCCTGAGACGGCCCCAGGTGCTCGACGCCCTGAGAGCCCTGATGGAGCGACTGAGGGGCGGATGAGTCGGAAGTGGGTCGATCCCGGAGGGTCGATGGTCGAACGGCTCTCCCGCTCGACCATCGACGACTGCGGGATGCTCAGACCGCCTCGGGGTTGAGCGGGATCTTGGGCTCGCGGTCGAGCACGTTATCGACGAGGCCGTACTCGCGGGCCTCCTCGGGCGACATGAAGCGGTCGCGGTCGGTGTCGTCTTCGAGGCGGTCGAGGGTCTGGCCGGTGTGCTTCTGGTAGATGTCGTTGAGTTGCTTCTTCATCCGGATGAACTCCTCGGCGTGGATCAGGATGTCGGTGGCCGTGCCTTCCATGCCGGCCAGCGGCTGGTGGATCATGATCCGGCCGTGGGGCAGGGCGTTGCGCTTGTTCTTGGCGCCGGCGGCCAGCAGGAGCGAGCCCATGCTGGCGCACTGGCCGATGCAGTAGGTGGCGACGTCGCAGGGGACGTACTGCATCGTGTCGTAGATGGCCATGCCCGCGGTGACGCTGCCGCCGGGGCTGTTGATGTAGAGGTGGATGTCGGCCTTGTCGTCCTGGTGGGCGAGGACGAGCATCTGGGCGACGACGAGGTTGGCCACGTTGTCGTCGATGGCCGAGCCGAGGATGATGATGCGGTCCTGGAGCAGGCGGGAGTAGATATCCATCGCCCGCTCTTCGCGGCCGCTCCTCTCGATGACGATGGGGATCAGCGGCATCGGGAGTGGTCCCTTCGGTCGTGCGGTGGAGTGAGTGATCGTCGGATCCGATATTGTGAGTTGGCCGATTGGACGAGAGGGGCCGTCCGCCGTCAGCCGCCGGAGTCGGCCTTCTTGGCCTCGGCGGGCGGGATGTGGCCGACGACCTCATCGACGAGGCCGTATTCCTTGGCCTGGATGGCCGTGAGGTAGCGGTCGCGCTCGGTGTCCTTGGCGATCGGCTCGATCGGCTGGCCGGTGTGCTTGGCGAGGATCTCGTTGATGACCTGGCGGCTGTTGATGATCTCCTCGGCCTGGATCTCGATGTCGGAGATCTGGCCGCCGACCTGGCCGTAGGGCTGGTGGATCATCACCTTGGAGTGCGGCAGGGCGAACCGCTTGCCCTTCGTCCCGCCGGCCAGCAGGACCGCCGCGCCGGAGGCGGCCAGGCCGATGCAGTAGGTCGCGATCGGGCACTCGATGAACTGCATCGTGTCGTAGATGGCCAGGGTGCTGGAGACGCTGCCGCCGGGGCTGTTGATGTAGAACTGATGCCCTGGGTGCGGTTCTCGTACTGGAGGAAGAGGAACTTCATGACGCAGAGGTTGGCCACGGCGTCGTTGATGACGCCTTCCAGGAAGATGATCCGGTTCTCCAGCAGCAGGTCGCCGAGGGTCATCTGCCGCTGGCGGGCGTAGTCGCGGTAGCGCTGGAGTGAGGGCTCGGTGAGCGGGGCGTCGTGCGGCGTCGGGAAGGACATGCCCCGAGCGGGCCACTGGGGATCGAACGGCATTGGGGATGGTCCTTGTTCGGGAGCCAGGGTTTCGGACGGGAACGGGTCGGACCCGAAAGATTCCGTGGATCACGGGAGTCGTGATAGCCGCGCCGGCAATCGGCGTCGGCGCCATCGGAGGAGGGCGGTCGACGCCGAACGTGGGTACGTCATTCTACGCTTGAGCGGGCCGGGCGGCCAACCGCCGGAGGCCGCCTCCTCCTCAGCCCTGCTCCGACTCGGCCGGGCTCTCCGACTCGGCCGACTCGCCGGCGCCGGCCTCGGCCGGCTCCTCGGGGGCCGGGGAAGCCGCCTGGTCGAGCGTCTCGACGTCCTTCTCCTCGACCATCGGCGACCTCCTCGAGCTTGACGAATTCGAGGATGCGGTCGAGGGTCTTGCGTTCGAGGATCTGCGAGCGAGTCCCTCGGCGAGGCCCTCCTTCTCGATCCGGGCGCGGATCCGGCGGGGCGTCTCGTCGGTGCGGGCGGCGATGGCCTCGATCTCCTGGTCGAAGTCCTCCTCCTCGACCTTGATGCCCTCGGCCTCGGCGATCTTCGCGAGGAGGAAGAACTCCTTGAGGCTGCGGAGCGTCTGCTCGTGGGCGTTGGCCCGGACCTCGGCCTCGCGGGCGCGGATCTCCGAGTCGCTCAGGCCGGCCTCGCGCATCTCCTCGACCTGGCGACGCAGGGTCGATCGCTCCTGGCGGGCGACCAGGTCGGGCGGCAGGTCGAACGGGACTTCCTGCGATGAGCTGGTCGAGGATCTGGCGACGGACCGCCTGGCGCTGCTGGAAGGCGACCCGGCGCTCGCAGCACGCCCCGCAGGGCCTCGCGCAGCTCGTCTCGGCTGTCGAAGCCGATGCCGTGGAGGAACTCGGCGTTCGACCTCGGGCAGGCGGAGCTGCTTGAGGTCCTGGACCTGGAAGGTGACGCTGGATCGTCTGGCCGCGCAGGGCGGCGTCCGGCGAGGAGCTGCCGACCTTCGCCTCGGTCTCGCGGGTCTCGCCCGGCCTGGCGCCGACGAGAGCGCCTGCCAGGTCGGGGACGTGGCCGTCCTGGAACCGCAGCTCGGGCTGGAGGCGGAACTGGAACTCCTTGGCCTGGTTGAAGATCACGCCGTCCTTGTGGAAGGTCAGGTCGGCCGTGACGAAGTCGCCCAGCTCGGCCCCGCCCTCGAGCTTCGGCACGAGCTGGGCGTACCGTTCGAGGAACGGCTTCATCTGGGCCTCGACGTCGGCGTCGCTGATCTCCTTGACCGGGCGCTTGACGGTCAGGGCCTTGTAGGCGGGCAGGGCGAAGTCGGGCTGAACCTCGACGTCCATCTCGAAGGTCATCGGGCCGTCCTCGGGCAGCTCGATGGCCTCGATGTCGAGCTCGGGCTGGGTGATCGGGTTGAGCTTGTAGTCCTCGTCGAGCTGCTCCAGGCAGGCCATCAGCAGGGCCGACTTGACCTGGCCGGAGACCTCCTTGCGGAAGCGGCGCTGGACGAGCGTCTTCGGCGCCCGGCCGGGGCGGAAGCCCGGCACCTGGGCCTCCTTGCGCATCGAGCCGAGCGACTCGTCGAACTGGCGCTCGACCTCGGCCTTGGGGATGTTGACCTTGATGTGCTTCTTGCAAGGGCCGGCGTCGGTGATCTCGACGTCCAGTTCGAGCTTGTGCTTTTCGGGTTCGGACCCCTCGGACGCGCCGCCCTCGGCCTCGTCGGCCACGGTCTCGGTGGCGGCGTTGGGGTCGCGTTCGTCTTCCCGGGTGCTCATCGACGGCATTCCTTCGTCGGTCTCGGGCCTTCAACGGTGGTGGCTGGGGCCGCCACACGCACCGGACGCGCTCGAGCGAATGCCGCCAGCCAGCCGGGGTTGGCAATTCACGAGAGCGGGAGATGGGATTTGAACCCACGACAACCACGTTGGCAACGTGGTGCTCTACCCCTGAGCTACTCCCGCTTCTTTCGATTGAAAAATCGGAGCCCTGGGAGAAGGGACTCGAAATCTTCGATCGAACGTCGCCCCACTCGTCTGGAGCAAAGGTCAGTATAGGGGGCGTTAGGTGGATTGCAAGACCCCTCTCTGAAATTCTGCCTTCCCGGATTGCCCCAGGGCACGGAGATGGTTGCGTGGCGGACTTTTCCGGGATACGTTAGAGAGATCACCTCGATCCCATCGAACCAAGCCAAGGAGCCACGGTTTTGCCGGCACGGGCCGTGGCTGAATTCTCCCTAGCAAGGTCGTCCGCCATGCCCTACCAGCTCGTCGTCATCAAGGGCCGCAGCGCCAACCAGGCCCTGAAGCTCCCCTCAGACGGCGTCACGACCGTCGGGCGTCAGAAGGGCTGTCAGATCCGGATCGGCTCGTCGCAGGTGAGCCGTAAGCATTGTGAACTGTTCGAGAAGCATGGCCACCTGCTGGTCAAGGACCTCAACAGCTCCAACGGTACGATCGTCAACGGCAAGAAGGTGCAGGGCCAGCAGGTGCTCGAAGCGGGCAATATTTTGCTGATCGGCTCCGTGGCCTTTCGTGTCGAGCAGTCCGGTGCTCCGGTGGCCGCTGCTCCGGCCTCCGCCCCCGTGGCGACGCCCGGAGGCAAGCCGAGTGATACCGCCGTGGCCCAGCCGGTGGCGGTCGGCAGGCCGAGGACGACATCGAGCTCGACTTCGAGTTGACCGATGACGAGGACCAGACGGTGATGCCCACACCGGCCGCCTCGCCGGCCCCGCCTGCTCCCGAATCTCAACCCGAGCCCGAGGCCGACCCGCGGCCACCGGCGAGGCGGCGCCGAGCGAACCCGAAACCAAGACGGAATCCCCCGAACCCGAACCCGAGGAAGAGGCCTTCCCCATGTCCAAGGAGCCCACCAAGGAAATTGGCGAGGATGCAGTGGCCGAGTATTTGCTGAATATCGAGCTTGACGAAGATGACAAGCTCTGATTTCCAAAATCCTTTGTCACCTAGGACTTTGGGCGCAGCCGGTCCAGAATGCAAGAATGGCGACGTGCCATCTCGTTGACAATTCCGCTCGCGTAGCCTTAAATAAGCAGTAGAGGACGGCGCCGACGGAGGCGTCGTCGAGAAGATCGTCGAGCGGCTCGGCGGGCCGGGCTCTGGGCCAGGACCCGCAGGCTGCGATCGCTGGAGTGGGCACGATGGCCCGTCGCAAGAATCGACCCGAAGCCGTCCGGGTCAAATGCCGGCTTTCGGAGCGTCTGCACGAGATCCGCGTCGAGCTCTTCGGCGATCGCGGTGGCTCGGAAATGGCCCGTCGGCTCGATCTGCCGGTGCGGACCTGGTACAACTACGAGGCGGGCGTCACGGTCCCCGCCGAGGTTTTGCTCCGCTTCATGGAGCTGACCTCCGTTGAACCGATGTGGCTGTTGCATGGCCAGGGCTCCAAGTTTCGCCGGGAGCCTTCCTTTGAGTCGGCAGGTACCGGTTCGGTGCGTGACCTGCTCCGCACGGCCCTCCGTCGTCTGGAGGAGCAATCGGAGAAGGAGCCGCAGTCGTCAATCGGCGGCCCGTCCGCTTCGGGCGATGCCGAGCGTGAAGTGGATACCGATGCGGAGCGGGGCGATGTGGTCTTGATCCGCATCGAGGGCAGCGACCGCGAGCGACTGACCGGTGAGTCGGGGCCCAGCTACGTGGCGGCGCGTCGGGAGTGGATGGACGCCCGCCGTGAGTGCCGTTGCCTGCGGCTCGAAGACGACGCCATGGCCCCGATCCTGGAGGATGGCGCCTACGTCGCCTTCGCGGATGCCGAGGAGCCGCCGGCGAATCTGGTTGGCTCGCTGGTGGTCGCCTGGGTCGCGGGCAAGCCGCTGGTCCGCTGGTTCGAGATCTCCGGTCGTTACGGCTTGCTCCGCGCGGAGAATCCGGCCCACGAGCCTGGCACAGTCCTGCTTGATCTCGACGCACCGCCCGACGAGCGGACGATCCGACGGGTGCTCTGGATCAGCACGCCTCATTGAAGCGACGGGCGCCCTCAACTCCTCCGAGTGGTGTGACTCATCGAATCGCCACTCGGGGGCACGGCAGCGTTTCGATTCGCGAGGTAGTCCAGAGGATTGAGAACCTGGACATCCCTAATCGCCACTCGGGGGCACGGCAGCGTTTCGATTCGCGAGGTAGTCCGGAGGATTGAGAACCTGGACATCCACCAGCGGCACAACGCCGAACTGCGGACGATCCAGGGCCTGCTGGATCGAACGGGTGAGGATCTGACGGATCAACGGACTCGGGACGCGTGACGCCCGGCCGGCGCTGGGTGTAGATGACGACCAGAAGCGTAGTCTGGTCCGGGATGCTGGCCCTCGTGAACCGGACGTTGGCCTCGACCAGATGGACCAATCCACTTTGCTGCACGACCTTCCGCACCTCGGAGGCGGCTCGCTGGGCGAGACTGGAGCGGCGGAGTTCGGGCGGGCTCCAGAACTGCCAGGCGAGCAAGGCGGCCAACACGACTGCGCTGGTCGCGAAGGCCAGCGGCACGACTCGGCGACGGCCGCGTTCGTAGCGCACACCGCCGGCCGTGAGGCCGTAAGCACGGAAGACCGCTGCGCCGGCGAGGTTGATCCCGGCGAGCTGGAGCACCAGCAGGAACAGGCCGCTCCGGGCCATGTCCCAGCGATCGATGGCGGCCGACATGCCGATCAGGCCCGCCGGCGGCGCCAGTGACGCCGCGATCAGGATGCCGACAGCCGCGCCCGAGACCAGGCTGTTGCGATCCGACTGGACCAGGTTCAAGGCCCCCGCCGCGCCGGCGACCAGCGGCAGGAGCACGGCCACGGTTGAGACCTGGCTGTTGGCGACCATCGCGGCGGTCGCCACGTCCTGACCGAGGAGCCGGCTCAGCCCCCAGGCGACGACAATCGCCGTGGCGATCGAGGCGACGTAGCGGACGAGGCTCCGGCCGAGAAGGGTGGTATCGCCTCGGGCCGAGGCGATCGCCAGGGTCATCGCCGGGCCAGCAAACGGGGCGATCAGCATGGCCGCCACCAGGAGAAACGCGGAATCGGTGAACAGGCCGATCCAGACCACAACGCCCGCCGCCGCGGCGTAGCCGAGCAGGCCCGTCCATGACCCAACCCCTTGCATCGCCCCGAGGAAGACCTCGATCGGGCTCCGCGGCTGCACGTCCTTGACCTGCTCGGCCGCCCGATCGGCCGGCGGATGCAAGGCCATGACACCGGTTGGCAGAAGCGTGATCCTCAGGACGGGCATCGATTGTTGCAGGTCGTCGAGCAGGCCCTCGACCCGTGCGTTCGAGACGTGGGCGATGACCAGGTCCGCCGGGCCGTCCTCTCCGTCAGCCTCGATCCGGGCCAGGTTCGTTGCCTCGAACCGCGTCGCTGCCTCCAGAACCGCCTCGCCCGAGCCGCGCGGGACCTGGATGAACAGTTGTCGCATGGTGATCTCCTCCAATCCCAACGCCCTGCAAGCCCGATACCGGAGACTCTGAGAGACTGTTCCAAAAGACTCAAGCGGCCGCTTTGGGCGGCCGCTTGTAGCGGAATTTCTTCCGCCATCGCGGCGGCCGGGCACGGCGGACCATCCGATGGATCGAGCTGAGCTTGACCATCGCCGCGCTCGTCTCCGGCAGCCGCTCGAAGTCCCGCACCAGCCGCCGCCACCGCAGCAGGCAGCCGAAGGTCTGCTCGACCACCCACCGCACCTTCAGCGGCTTGAACCCCCGCTCGCCCTCGGGCTTCGAGCTCACCTCCACGCGGAGCCGGTCCTGGCCCGACAGCCAGGCGTCGAGCCGGGAGTTGCGGTACTTCCGGTCCGCCCACACCACGGCCAGCCGGGGGAACGTCACGGCGGGCAGACCGGCCAGCAGCCGCGGCGCCGTCGCCCCGTCGTCGAGGTTCGCCGCGGTGACCACGACGATCAGCAGCAACCCCAGCGTGTCGGTGACGATATGTCGCTTGCGGCCCCGCACCATCTTGCCGCCATCGACGCCGACCTCGGCCCCGCCGTGCGCCGTCTTGGCCGACTGGCTATCGATGCAGGCGCCGCTGGGCGTCGCGCACGCGCGCCGAGCTTCGTCCGCACCTCCCCCCGCAACGCGGCGACCAGGGCGTCCCAGGTGCCGTCGGCCTCGAACCGGCGGAAGAAGTTGTAGCAGGTCTTCCAGTGGGGCAGGTCGTGGGGCAACGCCCGCCAGGAACAGCCCTCGCGGTTGAGGTAGAGCAGGCCATTGATGACCTCCGCATCTCGTACTTGCGGGGCCTGCCGCCGGGCTTGGCCTCGGGGATCAGGGAAGCGAGGAGGCGCCACTGGGCGTCGGTCAGGTCGCTGGGGTAGGCTTTGCGTTCCATCCCCCCAAACTACAGCCGACGCCCCTTTTGGAACAGACTCTGACTACAGGTCTTGCCGCAGCCGCAGCCCCACTCGGCGGGCAGGTCGTCCCAGGCGATGCCGGTCTTGAGCACGAAGAGGATGCCGGTGAGGATCTTGCGGTAATCCAGGGGCTTGCGGCCGGGGAAGCGGAAGCGGCGTGGGGGCGGGGGCGGCAGCAGCGGTTGGAGGCGTTCCCAGAGGGCATCGCTGACGAGCGGTTTCATGGCCTGTGCTCCTTCGGTCCCGGGGCTCACTCTCCGATTCACGAAGGAGCAGTCAGTGTGCCGTTCGGCTCATTATTTCCGAGCGCTCTTAGTACTACTCCGTTACGATCTCCTGCCGGATTTGCATTGATGCGTGACATCGGATTCCGCAACTCTCTGACCTCTCTTGATTTGCGTCGGGTTACATGGACGCAATTGCCAAGAATCGATCATTCGAGCGATGCCGTAAACCATTGTCTTGCAATAAGTTGTACGACGTAACGGAGTAGTATTAGAGCGTCTAACAAAACCCAGAGAATAGCGCACTCGCACAGATCTTGATGCAGGCTAAGGTCAGGAACGCCTGATGGATATCCGGCCGTTTCTCGTAGCGGACGCGCAGCCGACGGTTCTGGTGGACCCAGGCCAGCGTCCGCTCTACTGGCCACCGCGTCTCTCCCAGACCCGATTCGTCATCGATACCCTTCTCCGGCAAGATCGGCTCGATCCCCAATTCCCGCAGCCCCTGACGGTGTGGCTCCGAGTCGTAGGCCAGGTCCCCCTGCAGGGCGTCGGGACGCTTCCGCGGGCGGCCGACCTTGCCCGCCACCGCCGGGATCTTGCGGAACAGCGGCGCGAATTCGGAGATGTCGTTGCGGTTGGCGGCCGTCCCGCTCACGGCCATCGGGATGCCCGAGGCGTCGGTGAGGACGTGATGCTTGCTGCCCGGCTTGCCCCGGTCCACCGGGCTGGGGCCGGTGGCCCCGCCACCATAGGCGGCGCGGACCGAGGAGCTATCGATCAGGGCCCGCGACCCATCGATCTTGTCGGCCCCGCGGAGCCGGGCCAGCAGGACCCGGTAGATCCGGTCCCAGGTGCCGTCGGCCTGCCAGTCGCGCAGGCGTCGCCAGCAGGTCATCCCCGAGCCGCAGCCCATCTCACACGGCAGGTCCTCCCAGGGGATGCCGGTCTTCAGCACGAAGAGAATCCCGGTCAAGGCCTCGCGATTGCCGACGGGGGGGCGTCCCCCCTTGGGGCTCGGCGGCGGCAGCGGCGGTAAGAGCGGGCCGACGACTTCCCAGAGTTCATCGGGCAGGATGGGCTTGGCCATGGTGGAAATCTCCTGGTCACTCGGACCGAGAAGACAACGAGCGATCGGCATGCCGAAGACCAGCAACCCTGGAGGTTTTGTTAGACGCTCTTAGGACCACGAACCGCTCATCGGCGAACGGGCCCGCCAGGTTGTCGTCCCGATCGGGCAGGCCAACGCCGTGCTCGTCTTCGACCCCTCGGCCTTCCCCAAGAAGGGCCCCGCCTCGGTGGGCGTGCAACGCCAGTGGTGCGGCCGGCTCGGCAAGGTCGAGAACTGTCAGGTGGGCGTCTTCCTCGGTTAGGTCACCGACGCCGAACACGCCCTGGTGGACTTCCGGCTCTCCCTGCCGCGGGAATGGGCCCACGACAAGAAACGCCGCCCGAAGGCCGGGGTCCCCAAGGACGTGCGGTACCGGAGGCGGCCCGAGCGGGCCCTGGAGATGCTCGACCGTCATGGCCCGGTCCTGCCCCACGGCGGGGTCGCTGGCGATGACGAGATGGGCCGGCCCGCCTGGTTTCGCCAGCGACGGGCCAGGGACGGACAGCGGGACTTCCTGGCGGTGCCGTCGAACACCACCCTCCGCGACCGGGAGGAACCGGTGCCCGAGTCCGGCGGTCGCGGTCGCCATCCCAAGGCTCCCTTGCGTGGGGTACGCCGTTGGTGCGAGGCGTTGCCCGCAACGGAGTGGACCAGGCTCACTGTACGAGACGGTGAGCAGGGGCCACTGGAGGTGGAGATCGTGGCCGGGGGGTGGAGTCGAAGGTGGACCGACGGGTCGTCGGATTCGAGGAGACGCTGGGGGTGGTGCGGTCCGTCGATGGCGGCACACTCAAGCAGGATGACTCTCTCACCAACGCCCCACGCGACACGCCGCTTTCGGAGTTCGCCCGTGTCGCCAAGGCGTCGCACCGGATCGAGCAATGCCTGAAGCGTTCCCAGAGCGAGGCGGGCCTGGGCGGGTACCAGGTGGGGAACGGGCGTGGTTGGCACCACCCCATGACCCAGTCGCGGGTTGCGACGTGGTTCCTGGTGGTGGAGTCGCGTCGGGGGAAAAAAGGGGGTTCCGGCGTTGAGGGTGCCCCAGGTGCGGCTGGGGTTGGCGCTGATCCAGCACCGGGCCAGCGGTTGCGACGCGCCCCGCCGGTTGGCTGGGGAACGGACGCGGCGACGGGAGCGGAACGAGTCGACGCGGTTTTACCATTACAAGTCACGTAAGCAACTGGCACCATTGAAGATCAGTCCGCACGAGCGGCCTAGACAGTAGAACTACTCACGCCCCCATCTGGACGGTGTTCGTGATCGCCCGGCCCGAGTTGAATTCGGGGAAGTCCTTCACCATAAAGAACTGGTACGGCGTCATCTGGCCTCCACCAGGGCGGGAAGGGCACGGTTGCTGAGGATCTCATCGAGACCGGCGAACATCTTCGTGAGGCTGGTGGCGTGGACCCCGACGTGATCCTGGCTGGCCTCGATGCGGCAGTCGGGGCAGCGGTCCATCCTGAAGACGACGTGGAAGGTGTCGAGCAGCTTCGCCGGGACCCTGTTCACGAAGAACCCGTAGAATGGGTTCGGCCTGCCCTTGCGGAAGAAGACCTGGACGTCGCACGCCAACTCATCCGCCTTGACGACCGCCTGGACGATCTCGGCGACGTTGAGGAGCGACTTCTGATACTCGGCGTAGGCATGGACCGGGACCGTGAGCCTCCGGTCCAAGTTGACGGCGAGGCGGCAGGATTCCAGGCGGAAGTTCAGGTCGATCAGGTTGTCGAGGACCACTTCCATATGCTCCATCGTCCTGACCGGCACTCGTACCGTGCCGATATCCGCCCCCCGGAGCCTCGCCTCGATGTCGCCTAGCAGGCGCTCACGATCGACCGGCGAGCGGGGTTCGAACGAGAAGGCGATCGAGAGTTCCCAGTACGTGTGGTCCCGCCGGACGAGGAGCAGCCAGCGGTTCACGAGTCCGTAGATCCGGGGGTCGCGGTTGTAGTAATAGTTCAGGACGGTGGTGTAGTACCCCAATCCCAGGCCCACGACGGAGATGAGGCCCGAGTACTCGTTGAGCAAGGCGTTGACCTTGAGCCCGAAGAGCACGATCAAGCCGCCTACGAGGAGATGGACGAGCCACACGAACCTGTTCATGGCCTGCCCCCCGACCCCTTGGCTGCCGTGGCCTGGCGTGAATTTTAGTTCAGTGTATCACGATTCGCAACCGTGGAGCAGCGGGCCGAGGGGTCGATCGGCCAGGGGCCGGGGATGGGAGACGCCTGGTTGGCGTACCTGGCGCTGATGCCGGAGGCCGTAGTGGGCGAGTTGGAGCGGCGAGGGATCGAGGGCAGCTAGTGGCCGACCGCCCATCCTGCGTCATAGGGCACCGCCCGAGTCGGAGCCCTCCGTGTCGAACCACGGCGTCTCGCTGCCTCGGCGGGACCGACTGGACCGCCCGCCTATTTCTCCGACCTCGTTCAACATGTACAACCAGAGCACGTCGTATTAAGCGTTCTGGGTGATTCACCTCTCTGACACAGCCTTTTACCTGTTGGACACAGCACCTCCTCGCACAAGCGGCTCCTGACATGCTCCAGATTTCCTATCTACTGCATGTTGACGACAAACAACTGAGCATTTGAACCCTATGAAGGGCATGGTGGGGACCTTCCTGTAGGGTGTGAGTCGAATCGTCAACACGGCCATAACCGACAGGAATTCGAGATCATGTACCAATCCGTCATGCTCAACAAAGCCATTTCCGCAGAGGCCACCGACGAGGCCCTGATCGACGCCGCCAAGACCCTCAACGAGGCGGTCCGGGGCCACCTGCGACGGTCCGTCGAAGACTTCTGGAGGATGGGCGAGGCCCTCTCCCACGTCTTCCGGCGGCGGCATCTCCAGGGTCGCTGGGCCGACATCCTGGCCGAGATCGGGATCTCGACGACCACCGACAACCACGCCCGTCGGCTGTACCAATCCACGACCCTGGACGGCCTCGCCGAGTACAAGAACAAGACGGCGGCCCTGCGTGCCCTCGGCATCCTCTCCACCCCGTCGCCGAAGACCTCGCCGGGCAGCACGCCGGGCGGCGAGGTGTGGGGTGAGCCCGAGTTGGCCCTCGACCACTCGGTCAAGCTCCTGGGATCGGCGGCCAGGACCAAGACCACCAAGGTCGCCGACGACGAGGCCGACAACGACATCGAGGAGGGCGACGAGCGCAACACGCCAACCGCAGCGCACCGGCCCACCACGGCCCCAGCCCCGGACGACTCGCTCGAAGTCCTAACGAAGCTCGCCGCCCGCCTGGAGTTCCTGGTGTCCGACGGGATCGCCGTGACCCCCGACCACCTGGCCCAGATCGACCGGGCGATCCGGGCGCTGGGCCTGCTCCGTCGGAAGGGGGTGGCCGATGTGGCCTGACTCGCTGATCTGCTGCGATGCCGTCGAGGGGATGCGGGCGATGCCGCCCGCATCCGTCCCCCTGACCGTCACGAGCCCGCCCTACGACGACCTGCGTGACTACGGCGGGCACCGCTGGGACTTCGAGAAGTTCATGTTGGTCGCCCACGAACTCTGGCGGCTGACGATGCCCGGCGGGGTCGTCTTCTGGGTGGTTCAGGACACGATCCGCAACGGGAGCGAGTCGGGCACGAGTTCCCGGCAGCGGGTCTATTTCCAGCGGCTCGGGTTCGACCTCCACGGGACCATCATCCTGGCCTCGAAGGGCATCCGGCTCCCGCAGAAGCGCCGCTACGTCAACCAGTTCCAGTTCGCCTTCGTCCTGAGCAAGGGCCGACCCCGCACGTTCAACCTCCTCATCGACCGGCCCAACGCCACGGCGGGCCAGCGGGCGAGGGTCAGCAAGCGGTCGAGGGACGGGAGCCGAGAGCGGGTCATGTACGACCACACGACCCAGCCGTTCGGCCCCCGTGGCAACGTGTGGCCCTACACCGTGGGCGGCCCCCACACGACGAGGGACCGGTACGCCAGCGATCACCCGGCCCTGATGCACGAGGGGATGGCGAGGGACCTGATCGTGTCCTGGAGCAGGCCCGGCGACGTCGTGCTGGACCCCTTCGGCGGGGCGGGGACGACGGCGAAGATGGCCCTCCTGGGCCACCGCCGCTACATGTCGTTGGAGGCCCACCGGCCCTACCACGACTTGGCAGTGCGGCGGCTGGCCGAGGCCCACGAAACCTACCGGCGGCTGCTGGACGACGAGCTTCAACTTTGGGCGTCGGGTTCCTCGGAAGACGGCACGTAGAGCGTTGTGGGGTGGACCGGTGGGGCACCCCTACCTTCCGCCCCTCCGTTGACAGCCGGGCCAGGTCGGGCCTCCGGGATGTAGATGCGCCTCTTCGTCGTCGGCATGAGCCCGCTGCGGAAGGGCGGGATGTGCATGGGCGGGGCCTCGACGAACAGCCGCAGCAAGGCGCAGAGCGAGTCCAGCCTCGCCTGCGACAACCCCCTGCTCCCGTCGAGGAAGCGGTATAGCTGGGCCAGGGAGACGTCGAGTGCCGTGGCGATCTCCTTGAGGTCCTTCCGATGGAGCTTGACGGCCCGGCCCAGTCGGACGCTCAGGGGGTCATCGGCGGGGCCGTTGATAAGCGTGTCGATGGGGACCACACGCTTCGAGTCGTCGAAGACGATGCGGTAGTCCTTGCCCTGGCCCGAGAGCAGCGAGTCGCCACGATAGGTCAGCTTCAACTTGAGGTACACGCAAAGGGAGTCGAGCGACTTCTGCGATAAGGCCCTGGGGTGGGACTCATCGAGGAAGCGGTAGAGGTTCTGCGGTGATACGCCAGTCAGCTTACCGATCTCGTACGTAGTCTTCGGCGAGTCCCGGATCGCCTGCCTGACACCATAGCTGAGGGGCGTCTTCGTGGCGTCCATGAGGCGGCTCGACGACGGTGTGGGGCCGCCGCTGGGACCTGCACGATACAGCCCGACGTGCGGCTTCCAACACTGGTAGCGATCAATTTTACATCATCCTCCCCCGGCGCTACCATACGGGCGGACCCGCCCGGACGGTCGTGGACCTAACGCCAGCGGCGTGGGCGACGGAGGAGCCAGGTATCGAAAGGAGGGCATCGGGGGGATGGCCGTTCAACATGATGAAGCAAGTCATCGGGGACCCTTCCGGCTGTTCGAGTCGGGCTTCGCATGCCCCGAGCAGGTCCGGGCCAACGCCGGACGCAACGCCACGAACCGTCGTCGGTTCGAAGGTCCGCCCCCCGATTCCGGTCCTGGCTGGGTGCAGATCAGCCACGGGGCCAACGAGGACGTCCTGCCCGTCGGGGGCCAGACGGTGGGCATGGTGCGGAAGAACTCGGCGGCCTGTTCAATATCGCCCCGGATGCGATGGTCCAGGTCGGGGGCCATCCGGTCGCCGAGGACTACAAGCTGCGACATGGTGAGAGCCTGGAGTTCGTGCAGGCGTGGGGCCGCAAGGGCGTGGGCCGGGTGTGGACCAGGGAGGAGTTCTGCAATCTCTTCCAGATGGGCGAGGCGGACTTCGATGCGATGGTCGCCAGGGGCTTGCCGGTCTATTGCATGGTGGACGGCTCGATCAGGATCACGGAGACCCAGGCGGACGAGTTCCTGAATCGCATCTTGACGAATGGTAATCAAGCCGGGGCCGCTCGACCGGAGCGCTCCGTGGCCGTGCTCGCCCCGCTCATCGCCGAGGTCAGGCGGATCGCCGACGTCCTCGACCCGCCGCCCCCGGACCTCGTGGACAGAGGCTACGTCGCCGGGAGGCTGGGCTGCACGACCACCTGGGTCGCCGACCTGGCCCGCAACGGCGAGATCCCCGCATCCTGCATCGTCCCCGGCACCGGCAACGGGAAGCCGTGGAAGTTCCGCCGGACTCGCATCGACGAGTGGATCGCACGTCGCTGACGGGAGGGACGCTGGACACGCCGATACGATCCTGCCGGGGTGACGCCCGGCTGGAGGACGTGGAGCACGAGGGATGCCGAGAAAGCCCAGGGAGCACAAGCGGAAGCTCGTCGTGGTCGTGAACGGGAATCCCGTCCTCGTGACCCTCCACCCGCCGGGGGGTGGTCGCAGGTCGTGGTACGCCTACTGGCCCGGCCTCGTGGCGAGCAGGTCCACCGGGACGGCGGACCCCGCCGAGGCCGCCCTCGTCGTCGAGGGAATGCTCAGGAACGGCGGCAAGAGGGCCGAGGACCGCCCCGCCGTGCCGACGGACGAGGAGGTCGAGGAGATCCAGCGTCGGCACTTCGCCAAGAAGCAGTCGCCGGAGGAACGGCGGCGGGCGGCGAAGTCGCTCGTCGCCTGCCTCGAAGCGGTGTCGGCGTTCCGGGAGATCAGCGGGCTGTCGCCCCTCGCCGCCGCCACGCCGGAGGATTGCGAGCGGTTCCAGCACGAGGCGTTGAAGAAGCCCAAGAACTGGCGGGCTCAGCACCCGAAGAGCCGGAAGGAGGTCGAGACGCTCAGCGCCAATACCGTCATCAAGTGGTCGGTGGCGCTCCAGGCTGCCTTCGAGCGGGCCAGCCGCAACGCCGGGAAGAAGTGCGTCCGGGGCGTCGTGCCCGAGGATCGCCTGCTGGCGGACAACCCCTGGCGGCGGTTCACCTGGATCAGGGGCTTCGACCGCAAGATCCGCCAGTTCAGCGGCGAGGAACTCGTCTCGCTCCTCGACCACTTGGAGCTGGAGTGGCCCGGCGTGACGGTCGCCCCGGCCATCGCCAAGGTCTGCCTCTGGTCCTGGGGCCGCAAGAGCGAGGTGATGGGCCTGCGATGGGACCAACTGCGGGCCGTGGGCGGGGAGTACCACTTCGAGGTCGTCGGCAAGTGGGGCATCGACAAGTGGTTCCGCATCCCGGAGGCCCTCCACCGGGAGCTTCTGGCCCTCCAGACCGAGAGCCCCTACGTCTTCGGCGTCTCCAAGGAGCAACTCCGGCGCTTCCACGAGCGGGGTCCCCGCCCCTGGCTGGCGCAGCGGGTCTCCGACGAGTTCGACCCCCAGAACCTCGGCGACTGGTTCTACGGGCGGGTGAAGGAGTGGTCCGAGGGCTCCACCGGCGGGCGGGCCTACCTCCACGTCTTCCGCAAGACGAGCCTCCAGTACGCCCGCAGCGGCGAGGACCTGAACCGGCAGGTCGCCGCCGACGCCCGGCTGGGGGTCTCCGTGATGCTGACCAGCTACGTGAAGGAGACGGACGAGGAGATGCGGGCCAAGAGCAACCGCACCTACCACCGGATCGCCGCCAGCCTGCCGCCGGACGTCGCCCGGCGGTACGGGTATGCGGAGGCGGGCATCGACCCGCTCGTCCAGCGGCTCCAGGACGCCGTGGCCCGCCAGGATTGGGGGCTGGTCGCCCGCCTCACGGCGGAACTCCAGGGGCGTGACGGGCTTGGGCCGAGCTTGTGAAATCCTGTGAAATGCCAGGCCGCCGGGGGCCGTACCGGGACCGTCGAGCGAGCTTGCCGCCGCCGTCGGGCTCCGTCACTCAGCCCGGAAATGGCGAGAGGGCGAGGCCCGGACCGCCGGGCCTCGACCTCGTTGTTCAGCGTCGTCGAGTCGTGGGAGCCGAGTCCGGGTGCCGGTTTGTGAAATCCTGTGAAATGCGTCTCGGGCCGAGAAAGTCGATTTCACAAACTCGCCGCAACCCCTATCTCTTGCTCGACTTCTGAGTACACCCGAGAGGATTCGAACCTCTAACCTTCGGTTCCGTAGACCGATGCTCTATCCAATTGAGCTACGGGTGCGCCTTGCCATGAAACGAGATGGAAAAAGTCAGTTGTGCCGGTTGTTTTAGGGAAGTTGGTCCAACTTCAGTCTGCCCACTTCGATCGTGAATCGCCAGGGTTTGGGTAATTAGGATGAGCCGCATTATCGCCATGAGGTAAAGATTGTAAGAAAAAAACGAGCAGGCGGGAAGAGCAAGTTGGCCTGCTCCCCAATTCGGGGCGCACGACACGGTTTGCAACGCCAAGCGGACCCATGCTATCTTGCCGATTTTAGTTCGGGGCTTTCGGGTGGTTCATGCGTAACTTTGGAGAGCACTGCGAGAATGGGCAAGGACGCTGCCGAGATCCGGAAGGAATTTCACTCCCGTTTGGGCCAGGTCGCTCGGGGACTCTGTAGTGCCTCAGCCGAAACTGGAACGCTCCGCCGGTTGGGTTAGTATGGACCCCATCGGAGGCACCTTCCATGAGTCAGACCCGCAGGCACTTCACTCCCGATCAGAAGGCCCAGATCGTTCGACGCCACCTCATCGGCAAGGAGCCGATCTCCGACCTGGCCGATGAATTCGGCCTCCAGCCCAGCCAAATCCACAACTGGATCAAGCTCGTCCTCGACCAGGCCGCCAAGGCGTTCCAGCACGGACCCGGACGGCCCCCGCGCGTCGAGCCGCTCAAGGACCGCAAGATCGAGCACCTCCAGTCCAAGCTCGTTCAGAAGAACGAGGTCATCGCGGAACTCATGGAGGAACATGTCAAACTAAAAAAAGAACTTGGGGAACCCGGAATGGAGCCTGGGTTCCCCATGACACCCGCGACCAGATCGTCGATTTCGTGAACCGCTGGACCGAACGCACCGAGTTGCCCGCCCGGCGGCTGCTGGGCTGGCTCGGCCTGGGCACCAGCAAGTTCCACGATTGGAAACATCGCTACGGCAAGGTCAACGAGCACAACGGCAAAGTGCCCCGCGACTGGTGGCTGCACGACTGGGAGAAGCAGGCCAGCCTCGACTACCACGAGCGGCATCCCCTGGAAGGCTATCGCCGGTTGACCTTCATGATGCTCGACGACGACGTGGTGGCGACCAGCCCGGCGAGCGTCTATCGGGTGCTCAAAGCCGCGGGCCGGCTCGACCGGCGGTCGTTCTCACCGTCGAAGAAGGGGACGGGCTTCGTGCAGCCACTGGCGGCCCACGAGCACTGGCATGGGGATGTTTCGTACATCAACGTCGGCGGCACCTTCGATTACCTCACCAGCGTGCTCGACGGCTTCAGCCGGGCGATCGTGCACTGGGAGATCCGCGAATCGATGACCGAACGCGACGTGGAGACGATCGTGCAGCGCGGCCTGGAACGCTACCCGGACAAGAAGCCGCGGATCATCAGCGACAACGGCCCGCAGTTCATCGCGCGGGACTTCAAGGAATTCATCCGCGTGGCGGGGATCACGCACGTGCGGACCAGTCCGTACGACCCCCAATCCAACGGCAAGCTGGAACGTTGGCACGGCCGCTTGAAGCGGGAATGCGTTCGTCCCGCGGCGCCCGGTTCGCGGGAGGAGGCCCGGCGTCTGATTTCGTCGTATGTTGATTACTATAATACCGTGCGTTTGCATAGCGCGTTGGGCTATGTGACGCCGATGGACAAGCTCGCCGGTCTGGACGCGACGATCTTCGCCGAGCGGGATCGCAAGCTGGAGGAGGCGCGGGAAACCCGCCGTCGCCTGCGTCGGGCGTCGCGGGAGGTTGCGTGAGCGTCGTGGTGCGACGACAATCGGGGATAGCCTGGGCGGAGGATAGGGCTCTGCTGGGGAGCACCCCGAGCGTCGCCCCAGGGGCCAAGACCGGAGCCGGGACCAGTCGGAAACGTCTGGTCCCGTGCTCGCTCCCGCCCTGGAAGGCTCCGGGATTGGCATCCAAGCGTCAAACCCTCGCGGCACGAGGCCGCGAAATCCGGGACAGGAGGTTCCGACCCCTCGCTTACACCAACCGGCAAGAATTCCAATTCACGCTGAACCAGCACACTGGTGCTGGACCAGACGCGACCGGAGATCGGCCTGCCGGTGGCCAAGGTGATCGTGCCGGGGCTCCGGCACTTCTGGGCCCGTTTCGCGCCGGGCCGGCTGTATGACGTCCCGGTCCGCCTCGGCTGGCGGGAACGGCCGCTCGCGGAGGAGGAGCTGAATCCGATCCCGATGTTCCTCTGAGGGGCGACCGACCGTTGACCACATTGCTGCGGCTGTCCTGGCGTGAGGGCGTGACGTTCGAGGCCGTCGGCGAGGGAGGACTGCACGTCCAGGGAGCGGACTGCCGGCTGCGGCTCCGACTTCCCGATCGCGTCGGCGCCGACGCTCGCCGCCGGCTCACGCCTCCCGGCGAGGACGAGGACCGACTGGCGGAATCGATCCTCGAATCCGGCGGCGCCGAGGCGTTGACGGGCTGGTATTACCTCCTGCAACGGTCCGCCCGACGCGGCCTGCTCCGTCGAACCCTGGAGGCGGACGGCCGCCCCTTGGCGACGCTCCTTCCGACCGGCCCCGACTTCCCGATCGCGTCGGCGCCGACGCTCGCCGATCAGCCGTTCCGCCTCTCCCGGTTCGCCTACCTGCGGCGCGAGGAGCAACGGCTCGTGCTGGAATCGCCCCGGTCTCATGCACGCGTCGCCCTCGATGACGAGCTCGCAGCCCCCTTGATCTGTTCCCTGGCGAGACCCGCGACCGCCGAGGAACTGGCCGAGCGAGGGAAGAGACTCCCAACCGAGACCGTCACCCGGCTCCTGGGCTGGCTCGCCATCGCGGGCCTGGTCGAGCGGGTCGGTGACGATCGTACGGCGGCGGAGCCCGAGTCGCCGGCCGCGTGTTCCTGGGAGTTCCACGACCTGCTCTTCCACGCCCGGAGCCGCCGTGGCCGTACCGATGCCCCGTTCGGCGCGACTTACCGGATGGAGCCGCCGCCGGCGCTCAAGCCGGTCCCGGACAACCCGGTGATCCCGTTTGTTCGCCCCGAGCGGGAGGGCGACGAGCCGGAGGTCTGCCGGCTCACGAGTCTGCTGGAGCGCCGGCGGTCAATCCGGGAGTATGGGACCCGACCGATCACCGACCGTCAGCTCGGCGAATTCCTCGACCGGGTCGCCCGCGTGAAGGCCACCCGCGAGGTTGAGTTGGAGACTCCGCGGGGGCCGGTCCGGATGGATGTCGCCCTCCGCCCCTATCCGTCGCAATAGTGTCCGGGATTCCTGTTTCGGAGGGGGTCCCCTTGTTGGGTCATCCGCAAGCACGACGAATTGAAGGGGCTGGTGGTCGTCTCCTGTCGTTTCGTGGGCGAGCGCGGCGCTTGCAGCGGCGCGACCTCGGCCGCAGAGCGCGGACTGGCCTGGATCGCTCACTTCGGTCTTTCGGTACGCTTCCGCGCGACACGATCACGCTGCATCTTGCACTGTCGTTCCCGTTCCCGAAGGATCGGCATGACCTCCTCCAGCGTCGCCGATCCGTTCGCCACCATCCCCATCATGAGGAACAGATATTTGCTGGGACGATGGCCCATGTGAAGATACATCAGCGTCACGCCGATCACGGTCACGTAGAAGTTCAGCAGCACACCCTCGCGGTTGTGGCTGATCAGGTGGTCGAACCGGGCGTACGACTTCAACCAGCGGAAGAACAGCTCGATCTGCCAGCGATGCCGGTACAAGAGCCCGATGATCGACGCGTCGAGGTCGAGCAACGTCGTCAGCAGATAGACCGGATTCTCAGGGTCGTCCGCGGGGATGATCACCACCGCGCGCAGGACCATATCCGGCGGTCTGCGATGGTCCGAGCCCACCAGGCGCACCAGGCGATCGCTCGTGACGCCCGCGCCCCGGGCTTCTGGAGTGAGTTCGCGCGTTTCGGTGGTTTCGAGTTTCGGGCAGCGCGGCCCCGGCTCGCGGATTCGCATCACGAAATCGGCCGTCTTGGGGGCATGCGCCGCGATCAGATCGAAGCTGAAGATGCCCCGATCGTAGAGATGAATGGCCCCGGCCGTGATCGTATCTTGAGCGGTCTTCGCCGCGCCCTCGCGGTCATTGGGGATGACCAGCAGTTCCGGCAGCCAGGTCTCGACGTCGAGATGAAAGTCGAGTCGTGCGCCGGTTTTACTCCCTCGACAGCGGATCGCCCAAACGACAGCGGCGGCCGCTTTGAGGAAGGTGCCGTCGACGGCCAGGACCCGGCGGTGCAGCGCGACCAGCGGCTCGGCGGCCTGGGCCGGCCCCGGTCTCAGCACTTCACGCCGAAGATGATCGAGGATCGGCTGCAGGAGGGTGGGGTCGGCCAGCTTGTTGAAGTCGGAGAAGGTGCTCTTACAGAGCTTTCTGATGGTGAGATGTCGCTGGGCCTGCCGGGTCTGGCTGAAGTCCTCGATGGTCCGCAAGGTCCTCAGCGCGGGGTTGAAGAAGGCCAAGAGGTAGGCGACAAAGACGTCATCCAGGAAGAGTTCTCGGTTGCCGTGAGGTGTCTCTGGGCGAAGCCCTTCGATGAGCCGTTCCAAAGAGCGGATATGTTTGGCTCCGACAACCTGTTCGGGCCAGATCGGCAAGTCGCGCAGCCGCGCCTCCTCCGACCCCATGTGTTCGGGTCGTTGAGACGGTGGCACCCCTCTCGGAGATCGCTTCTTCGCCGCCATGAAGAGACAGCTTGGCCAAACCTCTCAAAAAAGCGCAAGTGAAGATTCTGTGAAGACGGATTCCCGGACACTATTGATCCGTCGGGCGGTGCCCTGTATGAGCTAGAGTTCTACGTCGTGGTCAACGCCTGCGACGGGCTCGATGCTGGCCTCTACTATTATGACCCACAAGGGCACCGACTCGTCCGCCTTCGTGGTTGCACCGCCGACGTCGAGCACCTTCTCCGCGACGCGGCGGCCTCCGCCAGCATTCCGGCCGAGCGGGTCCAGGTCCTCATCATCCTGGCGTCCCGCTTCCCGAGGCTGGCGTGGAAATACGCATCCATCGCCTACGCCCTGACGCTGAAGCACGTCGGGGTCGTCTATCAGACCATGTACCTGGTGGCGACCGCGATGGGCCTCGCCCCCTGCGCCCTCGGCGGAGGTGACTCCGACTGCTTCGCCCGAGCCGCTGGCATCGAATATGAGGCGGAAACCTCGGTGGGAGAATTCCTGATCGGAAGCCGCGGTCGGTCCGAGGAGAGCCCGGGTGTCAGCGGTCGAACCGTGTGGCCTTAATCGGAGTGAGTTTTCCTCAATGCCGAGGGATTCCAAGGCCGATGCAAAGAGGGTTCCCTTGCGGCAGCCAGGAGGGCGGGCATGGTGCGCGCGGGTCAATGGATCGCGGTTCTGGCCGCCCTGGCGGTGACGACCCAGGCGCGGGGCGGGGACCACGCCCGTCGCGAGATCCCGACCAACGCGGTGCAGCCTCCGGGCGCGAGCTTCGAACGGCAGGTCAGCCCTCTCCAGTGGGTCCTCGATACCCGCTACGTCCTCCATGCCACGATCGACCAGATGGTCCATCGGCCCCTCCGGTCCGCGGCGGCCGGGGGGCTCCGGCTGGGCGAGCGGCTGTCGGTCCGCGCCGTCGAGGTCGGCTCTCATGGTCCGGTGCCGCCCGGCCACCAGTGCCCCGAGGCGGGCGGGCCGTGCACCCCGGCGCGGATCACGCCGCTTTTTGACAGTGAGCCGGCCTACCGTGCCTTGCTGGATCTGATCGCCTCGGCCCGTTGCCGGATCGACCTGATGATGTTCGGCTGGGGCGACGACGTCGCCGGCCGACCCGTCGCCGCCGCCCTGATCGCGCGGGCCCGAGCCGGGGTCCGGGTCCGGGTTCTGGTGGACCGCGGCGGGTTCATCATCGGCGAGACCAATGCCCACGTGGCCCGAGGCTGCCCGAGCTTCCTCGACGCCCTTAAGGCCGAGCCGAACATCGGCGTGATCGAGGGGACCGACCCCTTCTTCCGCTACGACCACCGCAAGGTCGCCATCATCGACGACCGGGTCGTCTGGACGGGCGGCATGATCCTGACGGCTCCCGCCCTGCTGCGCTGGCACAACTTCGCCTTCCTGGCGGAGGGACCGATCGTCGCGCAGTATGCCGCCGTCTTCGCCGAACGCTGGGAAACGCTGGGCGGCCCGCGCGCCCCGGCCTGTCCGCCGGCTCCCCGGGCGACGCCGGCCGTCGCCCCGAATGCCGTCGTCCGCATGGTCCGCACCGACCTCGGCGGCCACCGTTCGCTCAAGGAGGCCATCTATGGCGCTGTGGACGCGGCCCGGCATCACATCTACATCGAGAACCCCTACTTCAGCGACGAGATCCTCGCCCGGAAGCTCGTCGCCGCCCAGGCACGCGGGGTCGATGTACGCGCCGTGTTGACGATGCGCGGGGATGTCCGCGCCATGAACAGGTTCTCCGCCCTGACCGCGAATCAGTTGCTCCGCGGCGGCGCCAGGGTGTACCTCTATCCGGCGATGACTCACGTGAAGGCGATGTCCATCGACGGCCACTGGGCCTACATCGGCACCGGCAACTTCGACGAGCTGAGCCTCCGGAACAACCGCGAGGTCGGCCTCACCGTCCGCGGCCCGGCCCTCGTCCACCAAATCGAAACACAACTCTTCCTGCGTGACATGGCCGCCTCCCAGCCGCTCCACGCCCTGCTCCCTTCTCCGCGCGGTCGCCTGCTGCTGGAGGTCCTATCGCTCTGGTACTGAGAAGGTCGCGCTGCCCGTCGCCAAGAGCAACTGTGGGTTACCCCCCCGCACCGCCACGACGGCCCCCTCGTCGCATCCGAGCTTGCCCAGGAGCGTTGCTCCGGGTTTGCGTTCTCGGTACGGCATGTCTTTTGCGTCGAATGCGTTGATCAACAAGGGGGCGTCGTGATGAGAAAGCGATCCCGCTGGTGCTGGTTCCTTGCGCTCGGGTGCGTGGCGATTGTGGGAGTGGCGGGAGCCCTCTGGTTCTGGGTCGTCCCAACCTGGATCGTCGCGGAGATTCGCAAGCACCATCAGGGGCACGTCACGATCCGGGGATGGTGGATCGGCGGGTCTTCGGCCGGGGTGACGGGACTGACCTTGCACGAGACGCCCTCAGCCGACTCGCCGGTCTGGGCGACGACCGAGCGGGTCACGACCGACCTCTCGATCGGTGTGCTGCTGCGCGGGCGGTTCACTCCGCGCTGGATCCACTTCCAAGCGCCGCGGGTCCGCTACCGGATCACCGAGGACGGCCGACCAAGGACCCGGATCCCGCTCCGTCGGTCGAAGAACGGTCCGACGCCTGTACTGATCGCCGAGCAAGGCTGGCTGACGCTGGCCCAGGCCGGGCGGCCCGAGATGGTCGTCTCGGCCCTCAAGGGCCGGCTCGATCCCGACGCGGGAGGGGCGGGGTTTCAGCTGCGGTCGGTGGATGCCGCCTGGGGAAAGCCGGCCGTCGTCGGCCGGTTCGGTCCGGGTTTCGAGTCCGTTCGGCTTCGCCTGACGGCGGACCCACTCCCCGCCGACCCTCATAAGGTCGAGCGGATCCCATTCGTTACCGAACAAGTCTGGAACTACTTCGTCCCGACGGGGCCGGTCCGTGTCGTCCTCGACTACGCCAGGCCGAAGGCCCGGTCGGAACCCTCCCTGGTCCAGACGGTCGTGAACTTCGAGGGGTCGCGGGTCGTCTTGCCCCACCTCCGGCTGACGGCCCGCGACACCGACGGGCGATTGTTCTACCAGGACGAGGTCGTCCGGTTCGACCGGATGCAGGGCGAAATGGTGGGCGGCCGGGTCGCTGTGAGTGGGTCGATGGACTTTCACGGTCGGGAGAGCCGATACGCCCTGAACGTGGACGTGGACGACGCCGACCTGGGTTCCCTGCCCGACTCGTGGGGACTCGACACCGTCGGGCTGGACGGCCGGCTGACCGGCACGGCCCGGCTGCTCATGCGATTGGCCGGGAGAGGGCTCGACCTGACCGGATCAACGGGTCGGGGGACCGTCGAGGAGGCGTCCGTCCGCGGCCTCCCGCTCGGCCGGCTCGGATGGAAGTTCCGCGGCGAGGGCCTGCGGTCGGTCGCGAACGCCTCCGACACCCGGGCCGGGGTCTTCCTGCCCCAGTGGCTCGGCTCCGACTTCGAGGTGCGCCACGTGGAGTTGAAACAGGCGATCGCGCGCATCGGCTCCGGAGCCACGCTCAACAAGGTCCCGGTCTCGGGCCGGCTAGACCTCCGGTTGGCCCTGCGGATGCCGCTGGGTACGCAGCATGACCTGAGGGCTTACCGTGGTGAAGGCACGGCCGACCTCGCCGGCGCGACGATCGGCAGCCTGCGACTCGGCCGTCTGGCGGCACGACTCGGCCTCTCGTCTGGAATCCTCGACGTGGCCGGGGTCCGCGGCCGACTGGTCGAGCGATCCGATCACGACACCTCCCGCCCTGTCGCCACCGAGCCGCCACCCTTGACCGGCCCCTTGCCCGCCGGGGGCTTCCGCGGCCGGTTCCGGACCGACCTCGTGACCGACGGGCACGCCGAGGCGGCATTCGAGGGCCGACAGCTCCCGCTGAGCGCCCTGGCGTCCTCGGTCGCCGGGACGCTCACGGTCCAGGCGTCGGCCCGCGGAGCGTCGCTCTCCGATCCGCAGTCCTGGGCCGGCTCGGGACGGATCGAGGGGCCGGAGGTCGCCGTCCGGTCCGCTCGATTCCGCGAGGTTTCGGCCACGCTCGCCCTGAAGCGAGGGCGGCTCTCCCTTGCCAACCTCGTCGCAAGTCTGGACGATCATCCCCTGTCGGGCCAGGGCATGGTCGAGCTGGCCGCGCCCCACACCTTTCAGGCCAGGCTCGGCACCGTTGACCTCCCGCTGGCCGACCTGCTCGCGCTGGTGCCCTCGTCTCCCGCAAAACGGCTGGTTTCCGGCACCGTCGCAGTGCAGGCCGAGGCGAGTGGGACACTCGCTCCCTGGCGGGTCGAGAGTCGCGGCCGGGCCCGGATCGAAGAGGCCGAGGTGGATCGGGTCCCGATCGGCGATCTCCCGATCGCCTGGAAGACCAACGGGGAAAACGTGGTCGTGACCGCTCGGGAGATTCAGCGCTACCGCGGTCGGCTTTCCGCCGAGGTGCGGGTCCCCATCCGCGGCGACCGGCCGATCGAGGGGACGTTGACGCTCTCCCGTGTGGACACCGCCCAGCTCGCGGCCGAGGTCCCGGGCTCGCTCCGGTTGACCGGCCGGGCCGATGGCCGGGCCCGATTCCGGCTGCCCATCGATGGCGACGACCCGCCCGCCAAGGCCGAGGCCCGGCTCACGGCCACCCGCATGACCGTCGAGGGAATCCCCGCACGGACGTTGTGGGCCACGATCGACGTCCACCGGGGAGTCTCCCGGTTCGAGGCCCACGCCGAGGGCCTTGACGGAGCCTTCGTCGTCAAGGGCACGCGGGAGTCGAGCCGGGCCGGCGGCGGCGCCCGCGTCGAGGCGGACGTGAAGGCCCTTGGCTTCCAACTCTCCGCCCTCCGGGAGGCCCTGGCCACGTCCGGCTTTTCGGCCGACATCCACGGCCTCGGCGCGATCGCGGCCCATGTCCGGTCGCGGGGGTCGGGTGGCTCGCTGCTGGCCCAGGGCGCGGCCGAGGTCCGCGACCTGCGATGGGGTGAGGCCTATCCCGTCGGTCACCTCCGCGCCGGCTTCGCCGTCTCCCCGAATTGTTGGCGGGTCGGGCACCTGAAAGGCTCCCTCTGGGGGAGTCCGATCCGGGGCGAGCTCTGGCGGCAGACCGATGGTCACGAGCCGGCGCGGTATGGCCTCACGCTAAGACTCGAACGCGCCTCGCTGTCCCGGATCTTCGCCTTCGAGCCGGAACTGGAGCAACGATTCGAGGGGTTTGCCTCCCTGTGGGCGGAGGGACGTTCGGAAGAGACCTTCCGCGGCCGGGGCGAGTTCCGCATCGAGCGCGGGCGCGTCAACCACCTGCCGATCGTCGGGCTCTCGATCCCGGTGGACTGGGACCTCCGGCCCGAAGAGGACTTCCAGGGCACGATCCGGGTTCGCAAGGCCCACGCCCGGCTGGCCGGGGGACGACTCCAGGGCGAAGCCACCGTTCGCCTCGGTCTTCGCCGCGACATCCATGCCGAGTTGGCCCTCGCACAAATCGACATGCGAGCGATCAATCGGGCCGAGAGCCGCGCCGGCCGGCCGGTTCCCGGAACGATCGATGGGATCATCACTCTCGACAGTCCCGACCTCGCCCGGCTTCAGGATTACACCGGGAAGGCCGAACTGGTCCTGACCCGGGCCGCGCTCGTGGATATCCCGATTCTCGATGGGATCGACCGCGCCCTCGGTTCGGCACGCGGGGCGGTCTTCGATGAGGGGGCTTTCCACGCGCAGATCGCTCAGCAGGAGATTCGCGTGGAACGCTTGACGCTCGTCGGCCCGCTCGCCCAGCTCCACGCCAGCGGCACCGTCGGTTTCGACGGGCGGCTCAACCTCCTCGCGTTCGTCAATACCATCGACACCGTGCCGGCGAACGCTCAAATCGCAATCGGGCGGTTCTCCAACGCTGTCGATGACGTCCGTCTGGAAGGTCGGTCGATCGACCGGGTGGCCGATCTGCTCTCCTCCCGTCTGATGAAGTTTCGGATCTCGGGGACGCTGGCACACCCATCGTACTCGATCGATGGGTCAATTCACGTCGATAAGGTCGTCCTCGCCTTCTTCGTCGAGGCCATGAGACTGGCGAGGTCCGGAGCACTCCGGTAACCCAGGATCAAGGCGACACGGACGGGGCCGGCTCCATCCGAGTCCGCAGATGGGAACCATCCCGCCACGACCGCATCAGCAATGACAGAAAAACGAGCCGTCCATCTTCGGCCGGAACGCCGCGCCGGTTCCGATGACCGCCGTGCCGAGCGCCGAGACGGACACCTTGCCCGCCTTGTCGAGCGGTTGCCGGAGCGGCCGGGGTGCTCGCTGGTCGATGAAGTGGATCGTCTTCGACTCCATCCGGCTCGGGTGAATCATCATCACCAGCCGGCGGCCACTTCGGGTCACCCGTGATCGAGTCCATCTTCGGGATGCCCTGCGTGAACACGTAGCGGTTCTCGTACAGCCACTCCCTCGGGCGGGTGTACTGCATGCCGCCGAGGTTCCGCTCGTAGAGCGCCTGCTGGTGGGCCACGTGGTCTTCCGTCAGAAGGTAGGTGTCGCGGTAGAGGGTGAACTCGGTCCCGGCCGGCAGGTCGTCGCCGGGTTTGACCATCTGGTCGAGCCTCAGCACGATGGCCGACTTCGGCTGATCGACCATGTCGTTGGCCTGGCCGACCCGGATGATGGTGCCGTCGACCGCCCACTCGGGCCAAATCGAACCGGTGATCGTAACCATCCGCTCGTAGGCGCCGTCTTGGTGGTCGTACTGGATCGTCGCTCCCTCGGCCGCGCCGTCGAAGGGGCAGGACGTGACGATCCGGCTGTGCGTGTAGAGGTACGACCAGTTGTGCGCGTTCGTCAACTCCCGGTAGGCTTCGAGGGCCGCCCTCTTGCAGTCGCGGAAGGCGGCGTCGCCATTGCCCCCCGAGGCAGATAAAGGTTTGGACGATGATGTCTTGGAACGTTATGTTTAACCCGCCTGAGCCGCCAAGGAGGATCACCCAACCCGCTTCGGTCCGAAACGCCGACGTGCGCTGCAAGGTTGCCTCTGACCGTACGTCGGCTCGATCGGTTTACATGCTGCCGAATCATATCCATTTATGAGCGAATGTTACTCCAACGACCCGTGAACGCGTACCGTCTGGAAGGGGTGTCGGAGGGCGATCAGGCCAAGTAGCGGTGTCACGGCTTGGGGCCTTCCCTGGCCCCACCGCTCATCGATCAACCGATCAGCTTCGCCATCTCCTCGGCGAGCCGCCACAGCGCGGGGTTGGTCCGGATGTCCGCGTCCACCGCCTTGATCGGGCGGGTGGTCATGAGTCGCCCCGAGGTGCTGCGGCCCCGCACGCCGCCCCTGGTCAGGTGCTCCTGGGCCACGTTCATCGTCGTCCACAGGCTGCGGCTGCCGTCCGTAGCCGGGCGGTCCTCGCCGCGGCGGGGGGCGAGCAGGGCCCGCGGTTCGATCTCCGCCGTGCCGTCCCGGATCTCCAGGGCGGCGGTGGCGAAGGCGAGTTGCCGGGCCGGGTCGAGCGGGATGGCCTTCCAAGTCCCGATCTGCTGCATCACGCGGGGCGTCTCCTCGATGATCTGATAGGTCGCATCGAGGATGCGCTCCTCCAGCTCGGCCCCGCCGGAGTGCTTGACGCTGATGCCGCCGAAATCGGCGGAGGCGACGACCAGGCCGTTGCTGCACACCAGGCGGAAGATGCCGGAGGCGAGGCGGTAGGCGGCGGAGCGGTCGTGGCTGTTGCTGAGCACCAGCTCGGGCAGCTCGGTGCCGACGGCCTGCGGGGCGAGGCGGTCGGCGTGCCGTAGCCGCACCATGTGGCGGGTGAAGTCGCTCTTGTCGGGCAGGCGGGCGGTGGACTGCATCGCCTTGACCGGGAAGTATCCCCGGTCGCGGAGGATGTCGAGCACGTGGACGGTGGGGAGGAAGCGGTAGCACTCGCTGACGCCGTGATGGGGCGCGGTGGCGAAGATGCTGGGGGCGAGGCGGCGGAGGTCGTCGCGGGTGAGGACGCGGGCGGGGGCGGAGGCGGTGCCGTTCGTGGTGGTCACGAGTCTTTCTCCTGCGAAGGATGCCGGTTTGACCGTGAACTGTCGCGTCGGGCGGCAATTCACCGGGCAAACAGGTCGAAAGACCGCATGAAGATTAGAATGGGGGTTTAGCGCGCCGTGCAAAGGTCTGGCTCTCCAGTGGGTGCAAGTCCCACCCGGCGAACTCAGTCGCTCCCGCCGGAAGCTATCGGAGCGGTGGTGGAGGTAACGAAGCCGCCGAAGCCTTCGAGAAAATGGGCCGTGTCAGCGGCCCGGCGAGTTCGCAGGCCGTAACGCGAGCGAACGTCGAGCAGGCCTCGAAAGACTAAATGTGGTAGCCGACCCGCCTAGACTCCGGGGAAGGCCGCCGCCGCTGGGGAAAGGAGGCACACGTCTCGTGAAGCGACAGAACCCAGGGGTTCCACCGGGGTATTGACGACGGCATGCGAACACACGGAGAACCAAGGCAACACGGGAAGCCCCCTCCGGTGGGAGCGCGTGACTCCCAACGGGACGCCCGCGAGGGACAGGCCCGGCCGAGTGGGGTGGCGGACAGGCCCGTAGTACCGCCGACGCCGGGTAACGCCGGTCGAGGGAAGGGGCCTGAGTTCAAGACCGACGCCCGAAGGGGCATGAGAGCCGGGAGATTGGCGATGAGTCTACCACCTCCTTCGAAGGTTCAGAAGCTCCAGGAGGTGTTGCATGCCAAAGCGAAGGGAGCGCCCACCTACCGCTTCTACGCCCTGTACGACAAGGTGTACCGCGAGGACGTGCTGGAGGAGGCCTACGCCCGCTGTCGTGCCAACGGCGGCGCGCCGGGGGTCGATGGCCAGACGTTCGCGGAGATCTACCTGGTTACCGGGTCCTTGACCGCTTCCCTGTAGCGTTCCGGATCTCGGGTCGTGTAAAAACCTCGTCATCGAGCGCCTCGGCCCCTACCTACGACGAACTCCTCGATCAGAACCGGCGCCAGACCCGGCTGATCGACGAGTTGCGCGCCGAGGTGGAGCGGCTCAAGGCCGAGCTGGAGCAGTCCCGGCGGGCCGGCAAGCGCCAGGCCGCCCCCTTCTCCAAGGGTCAGCCCAAGGCTGACCCCAAGCGGCCCGGCCGAAAGGCGGGGCACCCGCCGGCTCATCGGCCGCCCCCGAAGCCCGAGCAGGTCGATCGTACCATCGACGTCCCGCCGCCGGCCCAGTGCCCCGAGTGTCACGCCCCGCTCGATGACGTCCCGGTCACCGTCCACGACCAGTATCAACTCGACCTGCCCGAGCCCAAGCCGGTCATTACCCGCTTCCGCGTCCCGGTGGCGCGGTGCCCGGCCTACTTCCGCCGGGTGCAGGGCCGCCACCCCGAGCAGACCTCCGACGCCCTGGGCGCCGCCGCGGTGCAGCTCGGGCCGCGGCTGCTGGGGTTCGCCGCCGACCTGAAGCACCGCGTCGGCACCCCGTTCCGCAAGGCCGCCGCGGTGCTGACGACCCTGACCGGGCTGGTGGTCTCGGCCGCCGCCTTGGTCCGGGGCAGCCGGCGGCTGGCCCGGCGGGCCGGACCCAGTTACGACGCGCTGGTGGCGGCCGTGCGGGCCAGCGACGTGCAGCACGTCGACGAGACCGGCAGGAAGATCGGCGGCCGCTCGGCCTGGCTGTGGGTCTTCGCCGACGTCCACGCCACGCTGTACCGCATCCGCAAGAGCCGCGGCCATGAGGGGGTCGTCGAGGTGCTGGGCGAGGGCTACGACGGGGTCCTGGTCAGCGACTGCTTCCTGGCGTACGATCCGCTCCCCTTCACCAAGAGCAAGTGTGCGGCGCACCTGCTGAAGCGGTGTTCGGAAGTGGAGCAGGGCAAGACCCGCGGCGCGGTCCGGTTCAGTCGGCGGGTGGCGGCGTTGCTGCGCACGGCCATGGCGCTGAAGCGGCGGCGGGGGACGATCCGCGACCACGGCTATGCCGTCCTTCGAGGCAAGCTCCACGCGGAGCTGGACCGGATGCTGTCGGGGACGTACACCGACCCGGACAACGCCCGGCTGGCGAAGCTGCTGCGCAAGCATCGCGCCAGCGTCCTGGGGTTCCTAGACCACGACGGGGTGGAGGCGACGAACAACCTGGCGGAGCGCGAGGTTCGCCCGGCGGTGATCGTGCGGAAGCTCTCGGCGGGGAGCCGTACGGAGGCGGGGGCGGAGGCGCACGCGGTGCTGGCGAGCGTGCTGCGGACGCTGTGCCGCCAGGGCCGGCCGATCCTGGAGGGCCTGACGGCGTTGCTGCGGCACGGCCCCGGCGCTGTGCTGGAGTTCGACCACGTCCCCGCCCCCGAAGCAGCCCCGGCGCTGTAAAGGACCGAGCCGTCTCCTCGAATCATGCACACCGAGTTACTTACCCGGACCCGGTAATCAGGTACGCGAAGACGTATCGACCTCAACCGGTCCGACGCGTGTTCATCCCGAAAGGCGATGGCAAGCAGCGGCCGCTGGGGATCGCCACGATCCGGGATCGCGTGGCGCAGATGGCCGTGGTGCTGGTCTTGGAGCCGATCTTCGAGGCCGACCTGGAGCCGGAGCAATACGCCTACCGGGCCAACCACAGCGCGTTGGACGCCGTCCGGGCGGTCCACGGGCTGGTCAACGCGGGGCATACGGAGGTCATCGACGCCGATTTGTCGAGTTACTTCGATGGGATCCCGCACGCGGAACTTCTGAAGTCGCTCTCCCGTCGGATTAGCGATCGGCACCTTCTGGGGCTGATCAAGGTGTGGCTGGAGACGCCGGTGGAAGAGATCGACGCGCGGGGTCGCCACCATCGGACGACCCGCAATAAGGATGAGGGACGGGGTACTCCTCAAGGGTCGCCTCTGTCTCCTTTGTTGGCCAATGTGTACACGTGTAGTTTTGTCCGCGGTTGGAAGACTCTGGGGCACGAGCACCGGCTGCACGCGTCGATCGTCAACTATGCCTACGACTTCGTGATCTGTTGTCGCGGCACCGCCGCCGAGGCGATGCTCGCGATGCGGGACATGATGGCCCGGCTGAAGCCGATGGTGAACGAAGCCAAGACGTGGCTGTGTCGCGTCCCCGAGAAGTCCTTCGACTTTCTGGGTTACACGATCGGTCTGTCTCACTCGCCGCGGACGGGACGTTCCTACCTCGGAACGCGCCCCTCGGCGAAGAAGATCGCGCGCCTTCGGGACGAGATCCGCGAGGTGACCAACCGTCGATGGACGTGGATGGAAGTCGAGGCCGTCGTAGAACGGCTGAACCGGAAACTCCGGGGCTGGTCGCACTATTTCTGCCTGGGCCCCGTGAGCCGGGCGTACCGTGCCCTCGATCGGCACAGTTGCCATCGGCTCCGCCCATAGGTCTCTACACAACTCCCGTCACAATTGGTAAGATTGGCTGGATGGGATACCTCTACCGGCGCTGGATCGACGACTCCAAGCGCGCTATGTGCAACTCGTGAAGGAGCAGGCGCACCCGGCCCGTCTGCTCTCCGCCGCAATCGCGGCCCTGCCGGGGGTCGGCACAGCTTGGGCCTCGACTCAGGCGGCCTGGCGGTTCTTCCACCATGACGCCGTCACCCCGGCCGGCCTCGCCGCCCCGCTCCGTCAGGCGGTCCGACAAGAATTGGCGGTCCGTCGCTCGCCCTATACGTTGGCCCTCCTCGACGGGTCGAAGGGCGATTATCGGCGGCACCCGGCCCAGACCGATCGCCGGACCTTCTGCAACCCCGGCGAGGCCGGCTCTGCGCTGACCTCGGTCCTGGCCGTCGACGCCCACACCGGCGACCCGCTGGGCCCCCTGGAGGTCGAACTCGAAGCGGCCGACGGCGTGCAGACGACCCGGGCCGACGGCCCCCAACCGGCCGTCCACCATGTCGAGCAGGTCGCCCCCCTGATGGACGCCGCGGCCGCCTGGGATCTGCCCCGGCGGCCGGTCTTCGTGATCGACCGGGAGTACGACTCGCTCGAACACTATCGGGCTTGGCAGGCCGCCGACCGGTTGTTCCTGGTGCGGGCGGACACGGTGCGGCGACTCCGCTGGGCGGGCGAATCGACCCGGCTCGACCAGACCGCGGTGGTGCTCGACCGACCGGCCTGGAAGCACAAGGCCGACGGCACGCGGAAGCGGGTGCCCGGGCCGCCGTTGCCCCGGCGGCTGGTGGTCGTGGAACTGCGGGAGGCGGACGGCCGGGTCGTGTCGCGTTGGCAACTGTTCACGAACGTGCCCGCGGATGTGGACGCGTCGCAGGTCGCCTTGGGGTATTCCTGGCGTTGGCAGATCGAGGCGTATTGCCACGAGGAGAACAAGGTCCCGCTGGGGTTCGTCGAGGGCCTCAACAACAAGATCCACGCCCTTCAGGGTCGCGCCGACGGCTACCGTGACGAGGAGTACTTCCGGCTGAAGATCCTCACCTGCATGCTGCCCAAGCTCTGAAATCACCCACACGATTCCCCGAAGAGCCCAAGAAGATTTCTGCTTATCACGGATTTTGGGGAGGGCACCGGATGTCCATGTCACCCCGTCCGATGGCGGCTATGCTGAGGGTCACGGATCTCCGCCTCGTGAGCCATCAGCAGGGACGACGCCATGCCGGCCGCCGACCCCACGTTCCCGCCCGTCCGGGGACAGAAGACCCTCTGGATCCCCTGCTCCCAGCAGCAGTATGAGCCGATCGCAGGCGATCCCGAGCGGTTCCGGGAGTCTCTGGACCAGCAGATCGAGGCTCATCCGGAGCTGTTCCCAGCCGAGATCCGGCGGGGCTACCGCATGAAGGATACCTACACCTCCCGCAAGACCGGCTGGAGGCTCCGGCGGATCGACCTCCGCAACAGCCAGAGCTCCCTGGTCCGTCCCTCGTTCCTGATGCCCTCCTTGACCGGGCGGACCGAGGACGTGCAGGCCCCCCTTTTCTCCGCAAGTTCGCCGGGCCCGACTGGGCCCTGACCGAGGTCTTCGGGCGGGACCCGAGGTCCTGGCCTCGCCTGGAACGCTCCCTGGGGCGATCCAGCCTGGTCGGGACCACCGTCAAGGCCCCCGAGCGGTGGCCCGGTCATCTGGTCGCCGACGAGAAGCACACGACCCTCGGCAGCGAGAAGGTCTAGCTGGCGGCCACCGCCGGCGGCGGGTGCTGCCTGGGCCTGGCGTTGGCCGAGAGGGCCGACCAGGACGAGTTGACGAGGGCCTACGGCGTGTTCCGGGATGCGGCCCGGGACCTGGACCCGGCGTACCGGCCCCGGACCGTCAACACCGACGGCTGGGCCGCCACGCAGGCGGCCTGGCCGGCGTTCTTCCAGGGGGTCACGATCATCCTCGGCTTCCTGCATGCGTTCCTGAAGATCCGGGAGCGGGCCCAGCCCTTGAAGGAGACCTTCGATGCGCTGCGGGAGCGGGTCTGGGAGGCGTATCACGCCCCGGATGCCCGCACCGTCTCGCAGCGGCTCCGCCGGCGGCGGGAGTGGGCCGTGAAGCATCTCGACAAGCCGATCGTGCGAGAAAAGGTCCGGTCGTTGTGCGAGAAGCGTGGGGCGTTTGTCGTGGCCTACGCCCATCCCGGCTGCCGTCGGACGAGTAAGCCGGTGGACCGGTTATTGCGACGGCTCGACTACCGCCTGTCCTGCACGCAGCACCGGCACGGCAAGACGGCGGCGGCTGAGCAGGGGTGGCGAGGTTGGGCGTTGCTCCACAACTTCGCCCCGATGTGCCCAGGGACGGTCCGGGAGACTCCCGAGTTGAGGAGCCCGGCGGAACGGCTCAATGGGAAGCGGTATCACCCCGAGTGGCTCCAGAACCTGCTGATCTCGGCCTCACTCGGAGGATACCGCAGGGCTCCCCGAAATCCGTGATAAGCAGGAAAATCCCATAAATTTCGCATGTTCGATTGAGGATTCTCTTGTCACAACGCCGGCCGCCGCCCGTAACGGCGGTCTGACACCCCTCGATGCCGACACCCCGCTGCCCGAGGACATCGAGAGTGCCCACCGGCTCATCCGCGAGTTGCTCGCCACGCTCCGCCAGCAGGCCCACCTCAACGCCCACCTCCAGCACCAGCTCGAACAGATCCTCCGCCGGCTCTACGGCCGGAAGAGCGAGAAGCTCGACCCCGGCCAGCTCTGGCTCTTCGCGCAGGAGATCGCCGAGGCCGGCGGGCCCGAGATCACTCCCAGACCGGCACCCGCGGACGAGCCCCCCGCGAAACCCAAGCCCGCCGGCCACGGCCGCAAGCCCCTGCCGGCGCGCCTGCCGCGTCGGCGGGTGCCGCACGACGTCCCGCCCGAAGAGCGGCTCTGCCCTGAGTGCGGCGTCGAGTGCCGGCCGATCGGCGAGGAACTCCGCGAGCAGCTCGAATATGTGCCCGCGTCGCTCGTCGTGCTCCAGCACGTCCGGCCCCAGGACGCCTGCCCCGACTGTCAGGCGCACGTCGTGATCGCCGAGCGGCTCCCCGAGCCGATCGAGAAGGGCCTGCCCGGGCCGGGCCTGCTGGCGCACGTGGCCGTGAGCAAGTACGCCGACCATCTGCTGCTGTGCCGCCAGGAGGGGATCTTCCGGCGGTTCGGCCTCGAGTTGTCCCGCTCGACGATGTGCGACTGGATGGCCGCGGCCGCCGGCCTGCTCGAACCGCTGATCAAGGCGATGCTCCGGCGCGTGCTGGCGTCGCGCGTGATCCAGACCGACGACACGACGGTCAAGGTCCAGGACCGCAGCGGCGGGGGATCAAGACCGGCCGGCTCTGGGTCCAGATCGGCGAGGGGGCCAATCGCCTCACCGTTTATGACTACACGCCCGACCATAGCCGCGCCGGGCCCGAGCGGGTCTTCCGGGGCTACCAGGGCTACCTCCAGGCCGACGCGGGCTCCGTCTACGACGGCCTGTTCGCCGACGGCACGATCGTCGAGGTCGGGTGCTGGATGCCCGCGCGGCGGAAGTTCTACGAGGCGCCGACCAGCGACCTGACGCGTGCGCACCTGCTGCTGGCGTGGGTCGCCGGGCTCTACGAAGTCGAGGCCGACGCCAAGGCGGCGCGGAAACACCACCCCAAGTGGGACGACACGGTGTGGCATGCGTTCCGATCTGAGCTGCGGCTGGAGCGATCGCAGCCGATCCTGGAAGCGATCCACGCCTGGCTCGAGGCGGAGCGCCCCAAGGTGCTCCCCAAGAGCCCCCTCGGCGAGGCGATCGGCTACGCGCTCAATCACTGGGATGCGTTGATGCGACCGCTGGAGGCGGGCTTCCTGGAGATCGCTAACGGCGCCAGCGAGCGGGCCATGAAGCCGGTGGCGCTGGGGCGGAAGAACTGGCTGTTCGCCGGCAGCGACGAGGGAGGCAGGACGGCGGCGACGCTGATGAGCCTGTGCACGACGTGCAAGGATCTGGGCCTCGATCCGTTCACCTACCTGCGTGACGTGCTTGATCGCGTGAGCACGCACCCGCACAGCCGGATCGAGGAGTTGTTGCCCGACCGCTGGAAACCGGCGGCGACCCCGGACCCGCCCGACCGAAAAGGATCGATAACGGCCACCCCTGCCCGGGCCATCGCGGTCACGTGGAAACACGGGGTTCGATCGTCGTGATCCGGCGGGGGTTTTTGGCCAGGGAGGGCCGACCCATGCGCACCACGCTGTATGCCCGGGTCTCGACGCACGACCAGCAGACGCTCGGGCTCCAGGCCGAGGCGATGACAGCTTATATCAAGGGGCGTGGCTGGGAGGCCGTGCGGCAGGTCCAGGACGTCGGCTCGGGCGCGAAGGAGCGTCCGGGCCGCGAGGAGCTGTTGAAGGCCGCCCGCCGCCGCGAACTCGACGTCATCGTGGTCTGGCGGCTGGACCGCTGGGGCCGGTCGCTGCCCGACCTGATGGTGACGTTGCGCGAGCTGACCGAACTGGGCGTCGGCTTCGTGTCGCTGACCGAGGCGCTGGATCGGACGACGGCGACGGGCCGCGCGATGGCGGGGATGCTGGCCGTCTTCGCCGAGTTCGAACGGGAGGTGCTCCGCGAGCGGGTCCGGGCCGGGATCGCCCAGGCCCGGCGGGAGGGCCGGCCCCACGGCGGCCCGCGCACCGCCTCGCTGAAGGCCGACGACGTCCGTCGGCTCAAGGCCGAGCGGGTCAGCCACTCGGTGATCGCACGGCGGCTGGGCATCGGCCGCACATCGGTCCGGCGCATCCTGGCCGCCGGCTGATGACGAGTCGGCCTGCGCCCGACCCGGTCATCCGTCAAGGACGGTGTTCACCGGACGGACACGTCCGATCCTGCGGACAGAATCGCTGTTGGTTCAGGCCCGGGTGCGCCGACCGGCGATCGAGACGTCGATGCCGGTAGCGAGCGCCGCCCGCTGCTTGCTCGCTCACTCGATCCGGACGTTTTGGTCCCGCTCCTGTTGGATCCCCGCCTGGATGACCTTCGAACCTGGCGGGCCGGGTCAACCACCGAGGCTCTGGATCAGCCCTCGCATGTAGCCGACCGCGAAGGCAATGTACTGCTTCGGCAAGGGGCCTTCACCCGCGATGCTGACGGGGTGATCGTAGTCGATGACGCCGTCGTAGCCCACTTCGTCGAGTGACCGGAGCACCTTCGCCATGGAGAGGTCGCCATCGTCCACGAACACTTCCTCATAGCCGCCGGCCTTCGGGAGCGTGCCGCGGACGTTGCGGAAGTGGACGTGGAACAGCCTCCCCTGGCTTCCGAACCGGCGGATACCCTCGAAGACGTCCTCGCCCGACTCATACCGCGTCCCGACGCAGAACGTCATGCCGTTGTGTCGACTCGGGACCTCGGAGAACAGGCGATCGAAGTCGGCGAACCGGCAAAGGATCTGTGGACTGCCAAGGTGCTGGTACAGGGGTGGATCGTTGCCATGCATGGCGATTCTCGTCTTGCTCCCTTCCACCACGGGGACGACCTCCCGGTAAATGTTCAGTAACCCCTTCCAGAGCTGGTCGGTTGTGACACGGTACCGGGGTTTTGGCTGGGCCGCCTCGGCCGCCGCGAGGTCGAACGCCGGGTAGCCGTAGCCCCCACGCCCGCTCTTACGGGACCAGCCGTCGCGGGCGCGTTCGACGTGCAGCGACGCCTGGCAGGCCTGGATGCCATAGACCGGAATCTCGGCTTCCGCCAGGACTTCCCCGATCCGTTTGAGGTTGTCGATCTCGCGACGCCCCTCAGGACGGTCGAGGTGAGCGTTGACGAGGTAGTTACCGAGCGCGTTCGCACGCTCGATCCGTAATCCGACCGCGTCGAAGCGGTCCATGAGCTCGCGCAGTGCCGGCCGGGTGATCGTGCCGGTTTCCTGATAGCCCTTCACCATGACAAGTTCAATGTCGAGGGCATCCACGCCGATCTGCTTGAGGAACCGGAGGTCGGCGTCATCCTGGCTCCGCATCCAGGCCGGGCTGATCCTCGTCCCAATCCGGACCCTGGACTTCCGCGGCGGGGGCGTTTTCGGCTCCGTGGCTGGAGAGCGATCCGGGATTGCCACCAGGGCCGCCATAGCGGTCGCGGCGGTCGAGCAGGCGAAGGCGCGCCGGCTCGGGAGCTGTCTGTCATTCGACATCGCGTGGCCTCCGACGTGTTTGGATCCGGTGACTTTTGATCAGCCCGCTGCGGCCTTCCGGAAGACGTCGCCGACGACCGCCGAGTCGGGGCGTCAGGGAACCGGCGGAGGTTGGCGTGAAGCTCGTGGCGGACGTCCCGTCGACATTCGCGGGAATTCGTAGACTCTCCCGGATTGCCACGGGAGAACCGGACACGATCCTGGCTTGACTTTGTTCTCGCCGCTCCTGCGTTCCAGAGTCTACGGGCTTTCCCGCAGGCTTTCCAGACACCCTCAATCCGAACACCAGCATCGACCACTGATTCACGCGTCGGGCCGATGCGTGTTACCCGATTCTCGCGTTAGTGGTTCATCCGGCAAGTCCCCTGACTCCGGGTACGGCCGCGATGCCGGGGCGGCGTCGCGGCCGGTGTCTCCGGCGCCGGCCCCAGACGAACGGGTGGCGGTGCCAGTTCCAGTAGGCCGTCGCCTCCTCGATCGCCCGGCAGACCTCCTCCCACGTCTCGAACCGACGCCCCTTCAGGGCCAGGCTCCGCAGCCCCTTCCACCAGGGCTCGATCAGGTTCAGGTACGCCGCGTACTTCGGCTGGAACACGAATTCCCAGCGCGGGTGGGCCAACGCGAACAGCAGCACGTCGGTCGCCCGGTGGGCGCTGAGGTTGTCGACGATCGCGTAGACCCGCCCGACCTCCGCCGGCACCCAGGACTCGGCGTGGGCCAGGAAGTCGGCCCAGTTGGCGGCGCTGCGGCTGGGATACGGGCGCGTCAACGCCTCGCCGGTGGCCGGGCGGAAGGCGCCGAAGAGGTATCCCTTGCCGCGCCGCCCGTAGTCGATCTCTTGCTTGGCGCGTCCGGCCGGCCGGCCTCGGCCATCGGCGTCGCCTCGGGGCTCGACGCGGACGAGCTGTCGGCCCGGGAAGCTCTTGGCCGACTCCGGCCCCATCTCGTCGAGGCAGACGACGACCGAGCCCGCCGGCGGGTCCGTGTAGAGCCGCTCGATCGCCCCCTTTTTTCGGCGAAGTCGGGGTCGACCCGCTCGCCGAACCACGTCTCCTGCTTCCGCCAGCGGAGGCCCTCCTCCGTGAGGACCTCGTCGATGCGGCTCCGCTTGATGGCCAGGCCCTTCTGCTCGCTGAGGTAGGCCTGGAGGCGGTCCAGCGTCCAGCAGCCGAACGGCAGGCCGAGGGCCTTGGGGTCGGTCAGCGCCGCGGCGACGCCCTCGGCCCGCTGTGCCGCGGTGTAGGTCGGGGGCCGGCCGGCGCGGGGCCGCTCCTGGAGGCCGGCGACCCCCTGGTCGTTGAAGCGGCGGACCCAGGCATAGACCGTGGGGCGTGAGCAGCCCAACTCGGCGGCGATGACGGGCGCGGATCGGCCGTCGGCGGCGGCCCGGACGATGCGGGCGCGCTCGACCAGGCGGACCGGGGCGGTGCGCGAGTGGAGCAGGTCGGCGATGGCCTGCTGTTCCTCGGGGGTCATCGGGCGGAGCGTGACTCGGGCGGCCATGGGGCACCTCCTGGTGATGCCTCCATCCATCTGCAAATCACCTGCCGGATGAACCACTTAGCGTCCTGGCGGGCGGTTCAGGCGTGCCGGGGTTCGGCGGGATGAACGAGATGGACGACGGCGTCGATCAGGGCGGGGCCGGTCGTGGTCCGCGATCGTGTCCGAAGGACGCGCGACCACGCCTCGAAGGCCCGCGTGCCGCGCGCGGTCTTCGTGCACTGCGACACCTTCCACGCGATCACCGCCGGCCGGACGCACGCTCCGCCCGGTTGTTCGTCGGCTCGATCCCCGGTTCGTCCAGGAACCGCACCAGCGAGCCCGCGTCGTGGCACCGGCCCAGCTCGTTCAGGAGTCGCTGGTTGTCGCGGTCCGACAGCGCCCGGTCGCGCAGGTGGTCCGTGATCGCCCACTTCAGCCGTCCCAGACGGGCCGCGAAGTCCGGCCCCGGCCCGACGCCGGCGCGGTGCTCAGGCCACAGCGCCAGCGCCTGCTTGAGCCGGTCCTTCCGCCGCTTCGCGAACCGCCACGCCCCGCGGGACTTCGTCTCCAGCACCTCCGACAGCGACCGCAGGACGTGGGCCAGGCACTTCGGCTTCTGCACACCGGCCAGTTCGGCCGCGTCCTAGCTGGTCCCGCGGTCGGTGCTCATCACCCCGGCGGAGTCGGCCGGCACCCGCTCGCCGACCTCCTCGTTGCGGTGCCGCGGCCGGACCTGGTAGACCGTCGCGGCGTCGGTCACGAAGGCCATCCGCCAGGCCGGCGAGCCCCCCGCGCCAGCCCGTGTCGTCGGTGTGGACGAAGGGGGCCTCGCGGACCGAGTCGCCCAGGGTTCGATATGTCGTCCCGATCGCGCCGGCCGCCTTCTTGAGGGCGTCACGCGTGACGGCCCCCTGCGTGAGCCGCACGCCGGTCAGGATCGCGATCACCGCCGGCCCCTTGCGGACCGGCCCGCCCAGGCCGTCGTGGAGGTGGTGGGCGGCGGCCAGCAGCCGCGGGCCGAGGCGATGGGCGGTCGCCCCACGCGGGTCGGCGGCGCGGTCGGGAGGCCGCCCGCGCCGTTGCGCCGCACCGCCGGCAGCGGCGGACGCCGACCCGGAAGAGCCGGGCACGCGGTCGGACGACCTGGGGGAGATCGGGGATCGAGGCCTCCTCGACTCGGGCTTCGTCGAACTCGCCGCCGCATTTCGGGCCGGCCGTCTCGCCGACCGGGACGTCGATCGGCGGTTCGCCGACCTGCTCGGACGCTTCGCGGCGCTGGAAGACCCCCCGGCCGGGCTTTCGCCCGGGTCTCTTGGGGTCCTTGACGCGGGTCCCCTTCGAGAACGGCGCCGCCTGCCGCTTGCCGCCGCGCTTGAGGGCCTCGACCTCGGCCTGGAGCGTGAGCACCAAGGCGATCAAGGCTTCGCGATCCAGTCCGGCCAGGTCCGTTCCGCTCATGGCGACCACCGTAAAAGCCGCATGGGGCCGGGGCAAGAGGGTGGCGAATCAGTTACACCAAATCTGTACCATCGGGCGTCAGGGCGCAGCAGAAAGGGGTCACGCCGAATCGACGTAACCCCTTTTGCTGCAACAGTGCCGAAGAGAGGACTTGAACCTCCACGGGCGTGTTAAGCCCACTAGGACCTGAACCTGGCGCGGAGGCGTCACATCGGCACTTGTTTTGTGCCGGGGATACGCTGCAATCCATTGGAAAAGAGCGGGATACGGACGATTGGCCTGCGGACCGGGCTTGGTTTGCGTTGCGGTCTCATGGCCACGGACTGTACCAAAATTGTACCAACAATCCTCTCTGATGCGACTGATACTTTGGCCGCGGCGCGCGACACGTGATGGCCGGCGACGGGACCGACCGGGATGGCTCGCAATTTCACCAGGTGCCGAACGGCCTCTCGGGTCCCTGATTCTTCGACCGAATCCGGCAGGGTTCCGCCTAGGGACGCGGGAATTGCACCCGAAGTCCGATTTCCGCAAGTCTCTTTGAAGACAACAACTTACACATTTCTTCTCTCCCGCTGGCAGCGCCTCAGCAGCGCGACCCCGGCACCGATTTGCGCCATTTGGCAGCGGTCGCCGCCCGGCTCGCACGCCTTTGGGCGGCCTGGGCTTCGCTCCCCGAGCACGTCATCCTCGCCATCCTCGCCCTAGAGCGGTTCACGATTGGGTTGCGCACAAGCCGCACGATCCGAACCAGCCCCGGATGTCCGAATCGCTGACCGTTTCCAGGGCGGTCCTCATCGCCCCGTACACCGCCTCGGCCGTCCGACCCGCCACCGACCGCAACACGCCCTTGACCTTCGACCACAGCTTCTCGATCGGCGTCAGATCCGGGCTGTACGGTGGCAACGGCTCCAGCGACGCCCACGCCCCGGTCCCACTCGCCTGGGCCTGACGGTCCGCGTGCGGCTTCAGGTTGTCCCAGATCACCACGTCCCCCGGACGCAACTTCGGTCCCAGGACCTGCTCGACGTAGGCCCGAAACGTCGGGGCCTCCATCGCCCCCTCGAAGGCGAAGGGGGCCACCACCCCCGAGAGCCGCAGCCCTGCGACCAGGGTCACCGAGGTCCAACGGCCGGGCACAGCTCCCTGGACCCGCGGCCCGCGGGGCGCCCGCCCGTCGGTCCGGGTCATCGCCGTGTTCGCCCCGGTCTCGTCGACGAAGACCTGGGGCTCGGGGGCCACGGCGGCCATCGCCCGGCGGTACGCCCGCCGCTTCCGCCGGACCCGCGGGGTGTCGCGTTCGGCGGCCTGGAGCGACTTCTTCTTGCGGGTGATCTTCAGCTTGCGGAGGACGCGGAAGACGGCCATGCGGCCGCAGGGGACGCCCACGCGGCGGGCCCGTTCCTCCAGCGTGGCGTCGGGGTGCTCCCGGACCAGTCGGCGGAGGGTCTCCTGGCCGGTCGGATCGAGGGCCGGCGGGTGGCCGCCGCCGTGCGGCGCGGGGGCCAGCGACCCGGTCTGGCAGCGACGCGTCCGCAGTCGGGTGAGGAAGGAGACGCTGACGCGGAAGCGTCGGGCGATCTCGGCCTGGGTGCCCTCGTAGGCGTCGAGGGCTGCGGCGATGCGTTCCCGGAGGTCCAGTGAATAGGGATTCATGGCGCACCTCCTCGCAGTCAACTCTCCTCATTCAGCTTACCGGATCGGCCACCCAACCGTGAACCGCTCTAGGCCGCTCGTGCGGACTGATCTTCAATGGTGCCAGTTGCTTACGTGACTTGTAATGGTAAAACCGCGTCGACTCGTTCCGCTCCCGTCGCCGCGTCCGTTCCCCAGCCAACCGGCGGGGCGCGTCGCAACCGCTGGCCCGGTGCTGGATCAGCGCCAACCCCAGCCGCACCTGGGGCACCCTCAACGCCGGAACCCCCTTTTTTCCCCCCGACGCGACTCCACCACCAGGAACCACGTCGCAACCCGCGACTGGGTCATGGGGTGGTGCCAACCACGCCCGTTCCCCACCTGGTACCCGCCCAGGCCCGCCTCGCTCTGGGAACGCTTCAGGCATTGCTCGATCCGGTGCGACGCCTTGGCGACACGGGCGAACTCCGAAAGCGGCGTGTCGCGTGGGGCGTTGGTGAGAGAGTCATCCTGCTTGAGTGTGCCGCCAGCGACGGACCGCACCACCCCCAGCGTCTCCTCGAATCCGACGACCCGTCGGTCCACCTTCGACTCCACCCCCCGGCCACGATCTCCACCTCCAGTGGCCCCTGCTCACCGTCTCGTACAGTGAGCCTGGTCCACTCCGTTGCGGGCAACGCCTCGCACCAACGGCGTACCCCACGCAAGGGAGCCTTGGGATGGCGACCGCGACCGCCGGACTCGGGCACCGGTTCCTCCCGGTCGCGGAGGGTGGTGTTCGACGGCACCGCCAGGAAGTCCCGCTGTCCGTCCCTGGCCCGTCGCTGGCGAAACCAGGCGGGCCGGCCCATCTCGTCATCGCCAGCGACCCCGCCGTGGGGCAGGACCGGGCCATGACGGTCGAGCATCTCCAGGGCCCGCTCGGGCCGCCTCCGGTACCGCACGTCCTTGGGGACCCCGGCCTTCGGGCGGCGTTTCTTGTCGTGGGCCCATTCCCGCGGCAGGGAGAGCCGGAAGTCCACCAGGGCGTGTTCGGCGTCGGTGACCTAACCGAGGAAGACGCCCACCTGACAGTTCTCGACCTTGCCGAGCCGGCCGCACCACTGGCGTTGCACGCCCACCGAGGCGGGGCCCTTCTTGGGGAAGGCCGAGGGGTCGAAGACGAGCACGGCGTTGGCCTGCCCGATCGGGACGACAACCTGGCGGGCCCGTTCGCCGATGAGCGGTTCGTGGTCCTAATCGACCTCACCGAGGAACCGTTGGATGACCTGGCGGTCGCGGTCGTAACGGTAGGCGAGGGACTCGGCGTTCTTGCGCTCGACGTCGGAGAGCAGTCCGGAGAGATAGGTGTGGGAATGGGTGCGACTCTCGACGCTGGGCAGCGAGGCGGCGAACGGCCGTGCGAACTCCTCCCATCGGGTCATCACGCCGCGGAACAGCGGGGGCGGGACCGGACAGGCAGCGAGCCATTGCTCCTTGCGACGCTCGAAGCGGGGCTCCATCGGAGGCCTCCTTCCATCAGGGAGTATCCTCTGGAAGGCATTGATACAAAAACCCTTGCGACCAAGCAAGGGAGCCCAGACAGTAGAAATATCCCGATGTAAATTGTGGCGAGGTGCCACCCATTGAGCACGCCGAGAGTGTTTTGACTGTGGAAACCACAATTTTAGATGCTGGCCTGGTCCAGGACCTCCAGAGGGCCCACCGAAACGGGCGGCCGATCGCGGACACCATCGCCAAACTGGGGCGAGCATCCCTTGCGGGCATCATGGAGTACGGCTGCCTTCGCTGGACCCACCCGGATGCCTTTCCGCCGCTGCCCAGGGCCGTGACCGAATCCTCCCTCGGGCGATCGCTCACGGAGGTCCGCTCGGAGCTGGGCTTGCGGCAGACCGGTCGGCAGAACTCGCCGCCGCGGGATACAGACCCACGCGAGGTCGAGTTCTACGTCGTGGCCGACGAGGTGGACCTCGTGGAGAACCGGTACTTCGAGGAGTACCTGGTCCGGTTCGAGTTCTCTGCGAAACGAATCGGGCGTGACTCGCTGCCCGCTCCCCTTGGAGTTCTTCTCGGACAAGGAGTTGCGGCGACAGGGAGTGGAAAACGAGGTCCCCATGAGGCAGAACATCGGCTGCAACACCCCGATGCCTCGGCCCCAGGAGACCTCGCCATGATCATCACCCCGGAGCAGGCGACCCTCAAGGCCCAGCAGCGATTCGAGTCCCTCCTGGTCCTCGTGCGACGGGCCAGCCAGGACGGCCAGCGGATCGACCTCGTGGAACGGGACCGGATCCGGTCCCTGCTCGCCCTGGGCTTCGACCTGCTGACGGCCTTCGTCGCCCACCACGGCGATGGCGACCAGGGGCCGGAGGTCGAGACTACCGACGGGCACAGGGTCCGGCGGTTGCCCGAGTCGCATGACCGCCGCTACGTGTCGGTCTTCGGCGAGTTGACCATCAGCCGGGTCGTCCATGGCACCCGAGAGGGCCAGCGGATCGAACGGACGCCGCTGGACGAGCGGCTCGGGCTGCCCGAGGGCGACTTCTCCTACGTCCTGGAGGACTGGAGCCCGCGGCTCTGCCTCAAGGAGTCGTTCGCCGAGGCCGGTCGCTCGCTGGAGATGCTCCTGGGCCTGAAGCTGGGGGCTCGGACGTTGGAGCCCATGAGCCGGGCGGTGGCCGGCTACGCCCCGGCCTTCCGGGATGCCCTGTCGCGGCCGCCGCCCGAGGAGGAGGGGCCGCTGCTGGTCGTCACCGCCGACGGCAAGGGCGTGCCGCTGCGACGACCGCCGCAGGACGGCCCGAAGCCGCATCACCGCCGCACCAAGGGAGAGAAGGCCAACAAGAAGCAGAGGGCCGGCGTCGGGGCCGTCGACACCATCGAGCCGTTCGTGAGGTCGGCGGATGACATCCTGGACGAGGTGCTCCGGGACGAGCGGGCCGGGGGGCGCCCGGAGCCTCAACACAAGCACGTCTGGGCCGAGATGACCCGGCAGGTCGGCGGCGAGACGGTCCACGCCAAGGACAGCCTCTTCGCCCTGATGGAGTCCGAGGCGGCGGCCCGCAACTCGGGGCACGACCGCCCGGTGATCTGCCTGCTGGACGGCGAGCGGGCCTTGTGGGAGATGCAGCGGGAGTACTTCGCCGAGGCGGTCGGCATCCTGGACCTGTTCCACGTCCTGGAGCGGCTCTGGGCGGTGGCCCACTGCTTCCACACCGAAGGCAGTGACGGGGCCAAGCAGTATGTCGAGGAGCGGTTGCGGGACCTGCTCCAGGGACAGGTCGGGTATGTCATCGCCGGGCTGCGGCGGCGGCTGAACGGGGGGAAGCGGAGCGGGTCGAAGCGGAAGGTGGTCGAGTCGGCGGTCGAGTACCTGGCGAACAACCGGGACCACATGCGGTACGACGAGTACCTGGCGGCGGGGTATCCGATCGGTAGCGGGGTGGCCGAGGGGGCGTGCCGCCACCTGGTCAAGGACCGGATGGAGCAGACGGGCATGCGATGGACCGTCGAGGGTGCCCAGGCGATGCTCCACGTCCGGGCAGTGTACCTCAACGACCAGTGGGGGGAGTACCTGGAGTACCGGATCGAGCAGGAGCAAACCCGGCTGTACGGGTCAGTTGCAGCATAGCGGGCGGCGAGTTACGCCCAGCTGATTTCATCCCCGTAGTGGATCTGGGACAATCCTCGACGCCACGGGCCATACGCCGCTCTGCGAGTCCGGGTTCGATCCTACCCGATTCGGTCCGGGATGCCGAAGTCGGTCGCTCCGAAGTAACCCCGGTCGACCACACCGAAGCGAGCTTCATGGTCAGGCGTCCCTCCAGGAAAACGATGGTTCGCCCGCTTCGAAGGCCATCTGTTCCCGATGAGCCGCACCGAATGGTGTGTTGATGCGAGTGCTGCGTGGTCTGACCCCATTGACGCACCCCGTCCGATGTCCGTACCGGGCTTTATGTTTGTTGCGGCGTTCGCTTAGAGCGTCTAACAAAACCTCCAGGGTTGCTGGTCTTCGGCATGCCGATCGCTCGTTGTCTTCTCGGTCCGAGTGACCAGGAGATTTCCACCATGGCCAAGCCCATCCTGCCCGATGAACTCTGGGAAGTCGTCGGCCCGCTCTTACCGCCGCTGCCGCCGCCGAGCCCCAAGGGGGGACGCCCCCCCGTCGGCAATCGCGAGGCCTTGACCGGGATTCTCTTCGTGCTGAAGACCGGCATCCCCTGGGAGGACCTGCCGTGTGAGATGGGCTGCGGCTCGGGGATGACCTGCTGGCGACGCCTGCGCGACTGGCAGGCCGACGGCACCTGGGACCGGATCTACCGGGTCCTGCTGGCCCGGCTCCGCGGGGCCGACAAGATCGATGGGTCGCGGGCCCTGATCGATAGCTCCTCGGTCCGCGCCGCCTATGGTGGCGGGGCCACCGGCCCCAGCCCGGTGGACCGGGGCAAGCCGGGCAGCAAGCATCACGTCCTCACCGACGCCTCGGGCATCCCGATGGCCGTGAGCGGGACGGCCGCCAACCGCAACGACATCTCCGAATTCGCGCCGCTGTTCCGCAAGATCCCGGCGGTGGCGGGCAAGGTCGGCCGCCCGCGGAAGCGTCCCGACGCCCTGCAGGGGGACCTGGCCTACGACTCGGAGCCACACCGTCAGGGGCTGCGGGAATTGGGGATCGAGCCGATCTTGCCGGAGAAGGGTATCGATGACGAATCGGGTCTGGGAGAGACGCGGTGGCCAGTAGAGCGGACGCTGGCCTGGGTCCACCAGAACCGTCGGCTGCGCGTCCGCTACGAGAAACGGCCGGATATCCATCAGGCGTTCCTGACCTTAGCCTGCATCAAGATCTGTGCGAGTGCGCTATTCTCTGGGTTTTGTTAGACGCTCTTATGGGATCAGGTGTGAAGTTTCCGCCTCTTGGCACGGTACCTCTGGAGCTATCTGGCACCCCGCATCGGACCCGGACCCTCGCTCTCCCTCTCGTGACCGGGATTTGTTGCAGTCCGGCGACCGCCCGAGTATGAAGGGGCGGCTTATCCAAGTCGTCGGCCCTTCGGGTGATCCCGCTCCTTCCGCCCGCACTCTCCTGGCGCGGAATTTGCATGTCTTTCTTGCCACCGAAAACGCCTCGGGACTTTCCGCCGAGCTGACATGCGTCGGCAGGCGGGGCGCCCCGGTTTACCGCACGCGTCTTTCAACAGGAGTCCCACCATGGCCGCCAAGTCGGATTATTATACGGATGATGATCTCAGCGCCTGGGAACGTGTCAAGAAGGCCTTTGCCAACGATTGGGAGCAGACCAAGGCCGACTTCGGCGCCGACGATGCGCGCGACATGGACCAGGATGTTGACGACACGGTGAAGCAGATGGCCGGCTCCAAAGACTCCTTCGAAAACCGCGAGCAGGCGTTCCGCTTCGGCTACACGGCCCGGGGCCGCTACCATTCCGATTATCCCGAGTGGAACAACGAGCTCGACACCCGTCTGCGCTCGGAGTACCCCGGTGACTACGATGCCGACCGGGCCTACATCCGCCATGCCTACGGTTACCGCGGCTCGAAGTGATGCGAACGACATCACCTTCCACCCCGGATACCCGCCGACGCCGTCGAGGCATCGCCCCGAGGGCGAGCCCGTCGGCCCACCCCCGGCGGCGGCGCCGAGGTCGTCGACCTCCCCGCCGCCTACCCCTGCTCCACCGGACTCGGGCCGGGGCCGATCGCCTCTGAGCCCTGTCTCGACAAGTGCGTTTGCTTCCCAATTGACGCACCCGCAGACGGGCCGGCGGGCCAGTCGCGATGAGTCGTCGCGGATTATTTTGATAAATATATTATATAAGATATTCATATTAGTCTGGACCGGATCTCGGGGCGGCCGAGGCCTGCAGGCCACCGGATCGGTGCATCGGCACCATATTCGCTAGAATGAATCGGGGCGCGGCCCCTCCGCTGCCGCCGGCCGCGGACGGCAGGGCCCGGACGGCCGCGGGCGGACTTCACCGCGACCGCGAGGGCTCCTATGGGCGACGGTGGCCGTTGGGGGCGCATCGAAGGCTGGCGGAGCGCCCGATCGCTCGCTTCGGAGTGGGCATCGGTCGCCTGCGTGATCGGCCTGGCGACCTATCTCGACGCGCCACTCCCTTACGTCATAGCCGTCGTTCTCGTCGGCGCCCTCCAGCACCGGCTGGCCGCGCTGGGGCACGAGGCCGCCCACGGGACGCTGTTCCGGGATCGATTCTGGAACGACGCCGCGGCGGACGCACTGTGCTTCTTCCCCGTCCTGGGGACGGTCCGCCATTATCGGCGTTGGCACCTCGCCCACCACGCGGCGCCGAACGACCCCGAGCGGGATCCCGACGTGCTGAATCTGGGGCCCTCGCTCCTGCGGGACCGGTTCCCGATGTCGCGCCCTCAGATGGTCTGGCTGGTGTTCCTGCGCTGGGCGTCCGGACCGACCTCGTTCGCACGCTACGGCTGGTCGTACATGCGTATGAACACCTTCGGCCGGGCGCAGGATTGCGGCCACCCGAGTGCGATCGCCCCGGCTATCCGCCACGCGTCGAGGCCCTCGCCCGTGCGGCGTTCTACTGCAGCCTGGTGCTCGCCCTCCGGGCCCTGGGGCCGAGGGCGACGCTGGCGTTCGTCGCCCTCTGGGTCCTGCCGCTGGTCACGACGTTCCCGTACTTCCTGATGCTCCGCGACACGTTCCAGCACACGAACGCCGACGCGGGCCGGTACACGAACACGCGCCTCTTCCGGGTCCATCCGGCCGTGCGCTGGGCGGTCTTCCCTTACGGGCAGGACCTCCACCTGCCGCACCACGCGGCGCCGACCGTCCCGCACTATCTGCTCGAGGAATGGCACCGCCACCTGCTGGCGACCCGGGCCGGCTACGGGCCGGCGGCCGTCGAGTGTCGCGGGGTCCTGTGGAACCGGACGGGCGAGCCGACGATCGCGGACACGCTGGCGCGAGGGGGATGAGGATGCTCGAGCGATTCGATCCGACGCGGGAGAGCGCGAACCCCTGCTACCGGTCCTTCGCCTCGTATCAGACCGGCCTCTACGAGCGTGCCCGGGAGGCGATTCGGGGCCTCGGACGCCCGCACGTCCGGGTGCTGGACGCCGCATGCGGCATCGGCTACGGCTCGGCTTACCTGGCGGACCTCGGGACCTACGAGGGCCTGGACGCCGACCGCGAGACGATCGAGCGGGCGCGGACCCGATGGCCGGGCGCGACGTACAACGTGGCGGACCTGGAGGATCCGGGAACCTTCGCCGGCCGCGGGAAGTACGACGCGATCGCGTCGTTCGAGACGGCCGAGCATCTGTGGGACCCGGGGGCCTTCCTGCGCCATTGCCGGGGTGCGCTGGCGCCCGGCGGGTTGCTCTGCTTCAGCGCCCCGACGGGCCGGACCAGGGACTTCGACCCGTACCATCGGCGCGACTGGCCGGCGGGTCGGTGGGAGCGGTTGCTGAGCGAGTCGGGATTCGTCGTCACGGCCAGGTACGAGCATCAGATCGACGAGTCGTTCAAGTCGTTCCGGATGATGATCCCTGTGTCGGTGCGGCAGCAGATCTGGGCGGGATGGCGTGCGGTGCGCTTCGGCTACGCGGCGGCGCGGATCCGGGAGTGGCTCGTCGAGGGGCGGTTCCGGTGTCGGTGGACGATGTGGATCTGCGCAGGGGGGTAGCGTCGTCGGCCGTGTGCATAGTCCGTTTCCGATCACGCACGGTTGGCGGCCTCGGGAGCCGGGATGCTGTCCGTTTGCCGTCGTCGGGCCGAGGTAGTCGCCCAGGCAGGACTCCGACCCCCGATTGACCCAATTCCATGGATGCACTCCACCGAATCGGATGCCCTGTTGAGCGTGAGACGTTGGCTGCGCCGGTCCGAAACGCCGTGGCAGCGTACGAGTCGCCGGAGCCCGCAAAGACGCCGTCGAGGCCCTCGGTGGGATCGGGCCGGTGTTCGCCGGGTCCTGGCATGCTGCGTCTCCTGGACGAAAGGGTTCTACCAGAAATCACGCTCTCTTCTGGATATCTGCCCACTGGCCCCGCCCGGTCTCCTTGCGAGAAACTCGAAAATCTTGTTGGCATCTTGTTTTTCACTGCCCACGAGGCCCAAATAACGGGACGTCCGGAAGCCACGTACCGAGAGCTTGAGAGTTTGCCCACGCCTTGACGCGCCCGTTTATGGGGGTGACGTGCGCTTATTGCTTCTCTCCAACCCCAGTTCCAAAGTGGAAAGGGCCATCTCATTAACCCCATGGTTCGCCGCATCCTGGTCGGCTCGATGCTGATGCTGTCGATGCTGGTACTGCTCGCCGCGGGGCTCGCGGATACGGGGCAGAGCACTCGTATCACCGATTCACCAGGACAATGGCGAAGCGACGGCAAGGCCGGTAACCGGGGCAAGGGCGATTACGTCCTCAAGGAGCTCGTCTTGAAACCGGTCGACGTCGTGGTGGACATCGGCGCCAGTGACGGCTTTTGGACCGAACAGATGGCGAAGGTCGTCGGCGATCGCGGCATGATCCACGCCGCCGCGGTCGATCACAAGAAGGTTGATCTGATGAAGAAGAAGTTCGCCGGAATTGCCCAGATCCACCCCTACCTCTGCCCGAAGGACAGTCCCGGCCTGCCCGATCGCGCCTGCGACTTGGCGTTCTTTTCGGAAAACTACCACCACCTGGGCGAGGGCGCCCACGTCGGTTACCTCAAGCGCCTGCGCTCGGTCATCAAGCCGACCGGCCGCGTGGTCATCATCGAGCGATACACCGGGACCGGGCTGGGCAACGGCACGCACGGCACGCGGCTGAGCCGTCTGATTCGACAGGCCGAAGAGGCGGGCTGGGTGCCCGTGCAGGCGGAGTTGATGGCCGGCACCGATCGCTACATCGCGATCCTGGCCCAAATGGAGATGTTCCCGCCGGAGCCCGTGAGGAAGAGAGCGAGCCGCCGCGATCGCTCTCGACCCGGCCCCGCGGTCCTGATCCCGGTCTGCTTTGCGACCCTGACCTCCTTCCTGTGGTTTGCCATGAACGGCCGTGTGACGACCATGACCGTGGGTTCCCTCGGAAGCCAACTCGAAGCCGCGCCTTCCCGGGATCAGATCGGCGGGCTGACGTGGTCCACCCTGAAGACGTGCGAGGCCGAACCCGCGGAACAGCCGGCCTGATCCGCTCTCGCCCTCCCTCGATACTGCCGAGAACACAAGCGGAGACTGACGCGATGACGCCCCCAGAAAACTGGCCGTTCACCCGTCGTTCGCTCCTGTCCGGCGCAACGGGCGCCGCGCTCGCCGGATCATTCGGGGAATGGGGCCCTTCGAGGAAGATTCTGGCTGCCGACGCGAAATCTCCCCTGGCGATCGGCACCCGTCGCGAGCTGTTCCTCGACGATCTTCTGATCGACCGCTTCGGCGGTAAGGCCGACCGTCGGTTGCATCACCCTCAGCCCAGAGAGGTTGTGCTCGTCCACGACGAGCCGTGGGAAGGGAGCGGGAGCGGCTACCACAGCGTCTTCCAGGACGGACACCTCTACCGGATGTATTACAAGGCCTGGCACCTCGATGTCTCGCCGGGGAAGGTCCGAACCGACGCCCATCCGCTCTACTGTTGTTACGCCGAGAGCGAGGACGGGATCCATTGGCGGAAGCCCAAACTCGGCCTGGTCGAGTTCCGGGGCTCGAAAGACAACAACATCGTCCTCGCCAGCGGAACCCGGGGGCCGCTCCATGTCGACGCCGGCCACCCCGCCGTGTTCAAGGACGATAACCCGACCTGCCCCCCCGACGCACGCTACAAGGCGTTCGTCCGCTCGGCGGAGCCCAACGGGCTGCTCCCCTTCCGGTCGCCCGACGGCCTGCACTGGACGCCCATGAGCGATGGTCCGGTCATCACGGAAGGGGCGTTCGACTCCCAGAACCTCGCCTTCTGGGACGCGGAGCGCGGGACCTATCGCGCCTACTGGCGATTCTTCACCGACGCTGATAAGGGCCGCAGCATTCGCGCGATCCGGACCGCGACCTCCCCCGACTTTCTCCACTGGAGCCACCCGACCGATCTGTCGTACGTCGATTCGCCCCCCGAGGAGATGTACACCAATCAGGTCAAGCCGTATCACCGGGCCCCGCACATCCTGATCGGTTTCCCGACGCGGTACACCGACCGGGGTTGGTCCCCCTCCATGAAGGCCCTGCCGGAACGCGAGCACCGGGAGATGCGGTCGTCGGGCAGCCCCCGCTACGGAACGGCGCTGACCGAGGCGCTCGTGATGGCCAGCCGGGACGGCGTCACCTTTACGCGATGGAACGAGGCGTTCCTGCGTCCGGGGATCGAGCGCCCAGGGTCATGGAACTACGGGCAGCAGTATCTCGCCTGGCAGCTTGTTGAGACGCCCGCGGACCTCGACGGCGCCCCCCCGGAACTGTCGCTTTACGCCACCGAGAGTTACTGGACCGGCACGAGCAGCGCCCTCCGCCGCTACACGCTTCGCCCGGACGGCTTCGTCTCGGTCAGCGCCCCGATGCGCGGGGGTGAGTTGGTGACGAAGCCTCTGACCTTCGAAGGGAGCCAACTTCTCCTGAACGGCTCGACGTCGGCCGCCGGTACAGTTCGCGTCGAGGTCCAGAACCCCGAAGGCAAGCCATTCCCCGGGTTTTCCCTGGCCGACTGCGACGATCTGTTCGGCGATTCCCTCGACCGCGAGGTGACCTGGAAGAGTCGGCGCCGACGTTGGCTCCCTAGCCGGCAAGCCGGTCAGGCTTCGGTTCGTGATGCAAGACGCAGACCTGTATGCCCTCCGCTTCTCGAAGGACGGACGGTGAGGTTGTCCGGTCGAGATACGTCCTCGGCCGCGAAGACTTCCGACAAGCTTTGCCAAATGCCGGATCGAAAACCTCGAACATTACCCTCTTTCACGGAGATCTCCATGAATCGCCCTCTCGGCTCGGTCCTCTGCACGGCGGTTTGCTTGACGGCCCTCGCGGCCGAGGGCCGGTGCGCGCCGCTGGACGCGCGAGCCTGGAAAGCCGGGGTCGCCACCGTCGCGATCACGCCGGAGAAGGGACTCTGGATGGCCGGGTACGCGTCGCGGAACCGGCCGGCCGAGGGGAAAGAGACCAACCTGTACGCCAAGGCGCTGGCCCTTGAGGACGCTCGGGGGACACGTCTCGTCGTCGTCACGCTGGACCTCATCGGCGTGCCGCGCTCCCTGCGAAAGGCCCTGGAGACACGCTGCGGCGAGGCCTACAAAATGCCGCCGGAAGGCCTGTTGCTGAACGCCTCGCATACGCACAGCGGGCCGGAATTCCGGGTCGGCCGCGTCCCCTGGGACGACGGCAACCTCAAGCCGAGCCGGGACAGCGAAGCCTACGGCGAGCGTCTGGAGGAGCAACTCTTCCAGCTGATCGGCGAGGCCCTCGACCACCTGAGCCCCGCCAAACTCGGGTACACGCACGCGCGAGCCGGCTTCGCCATGAACCGCCGCCTGCCCACGCCCAAGGGCTACCGGAACAGCCCGAATCCCGACGGCCCCGTGGACCAGTCCGTGCCGGTGCTTCGCGTCGAGGACGAGGACGGGAAGCTCCGCGCCGTCCTGTTCGGCTATGCGTGTCACAACACCTCACTGGCTCTTTACCAGTGGAACGCCGACTACGCCGGCTACGCGCAGGAGTTCGTGCAGGCCGAGCACTCGGGCACGGTCGCGTTGTTTTTGATGGGATGCGGCGGCGACCAGAACCCCTATCCGCGCAAGACGGTCGAGCTGGCGCAGCAGCACGGCCGCGCCCTCGCCAATGCCGTCGAGACCGCACTCTCGGTCACCCCCCGCGAGGTGGACGGTCCGTTGCGATCGGCGTACGGGGAAGTGGACCTCGACTACGACGCCATCCCGACGCGCGAGGAATTCCGGCAACGCCTCGATTCCAGGAACAAGGTCGAGGCCGACCACGCGAAGCGCTTCCTCGCCAGGCTCGATGACGGGGAAGAACTCCCCACGAGCTACCCGTGTCCGGTGCAGATCGTCCGCCTCGGCGACGACCTCGTGTTGGTCGCCATCGGCGGCGAGACGTGCGTGGACTATTCCCTCCGGCTCAAGCAGGAGCTCGCAGGCCAGGCTGCCGTCTGGGTTGCCGGCTACAGCAACGACGTGATGGGTTACATCCCGAGTCGTCGGGTCCGCGAGGAGGGGGGATACGAGGCCACCGAGGCGATGCGCTACAGCCGGACCCACCCCGCTCCCTGGGCGCCCACGCTGGAGGAGAAGATCATCGGAAAGGTCCACGAGCTCGACCGCGGCCTGAGCCGTTGATCGCCGTGGCGAGCAGGTCTCCGTCGGCGTCCCAGAAGAAGAGGACCTCGACCCCGTGGTCCTCGGGGCCCTCGATGCCGCGGAAGTCGGGACGATCGGTGGGGCCGTACATCTGCGCCCGGCCGTCGGCGTACACCGAGCGGCGATTCTGGCCCAGCACGGCGTGCCCGAGCCCCCAGCCGACCCGACCCGGCTTGCGGGATTCCCAGGCCCGGACGGCTGCGTCGGCGACGCGCGTCGCCAGGAACTCGGCGTACTCGGACGGCGGCATGACGCCGTCCTTCGGGATCTCGTAGTCCCCCTCCGCCATGACGGGCGCGGTGTGGGTGTGGGTGGCGTTGAGCACCACCTTGCGAGGATCGACGCCCGGGAGGCGCTCACCGACGAGCTGCCGGACCCGTTCGAGGACCGGCGCCTCGATCGCGACGAGGTCGCAGGAGACGAGGATGGCCTGATCGACGGCCCGGTCGCCTTCGCGCGATTCCAGGGCGAGGGCCGTGGCCGTCACCGGGCTCTCGACGCCCTGGGAGATGCGGGTATGCATCTGCCCGGCGAGCGCGACGGGCCGGTCGGGGGTGATGCTCACGGTGGCCCCGCCGACGTGCAGTTCGGCGGCCGGGCATTCGGCGAGCGCGGCGAACGTCGAGAGGGAGGCGACAAGGCCGAAGATCCACGACGGCCTCAACGGTCTTGCTGACGGCATGGCTGGGTTGCTCCTGGTGCGTTTGCTGGGGACGGAGGTTCGTCTGGGGAGTCGCGGTCATCGGCCTCGGTCGCGTTGGGTCGTGTCTCGGACGGACCTCGGGGCGGGGCCAAAGCGTCACGGAGCACCGGACGCAGGGCCTCGGCAAGCTCGCGGTGGCCTCGGGGGTTGGGGTGGCATCCGTCGGTCGTCCAGTCGGCGAGGTCCTGGCCGTCGGATCGGGCCTCGGTCCAGCGGGCGATGTGGTCCACCAGCGGGACGCGGCACTCGGCCGCGACCTCGCGGCACGCCTCCATGTAAGGGGCGAGCCGGACGTTCGGATTCTCGCCGAGACCGTTGACCGGGGCGTCATCGGCCCAGCGCGGCTCGGTCATCAGGATCGGCGCGATGCCGCGGCGGCGCAGGTCGGCGACGATCGCCCGGAGGTTCGCCTTGTAGTCCTCCCGAGAGATCCGGCTCGAAGACGAGCCCGGATCGACGTAGCTGTCGTTCGTCCCGTACATCACGGTGACGACCCGAGGCCGGAGCTTGCCGACGGCGTCGAGCCGCTTCAGGGCCTGGTCGGTCCGCTCGCCGCCGATGCCGAGGTTGACGACCTCGGCGTCGATGCCGTCGGCCTTCAGGTCACGCTCGGCCAGGGCGGCGAACGTGTCCTCGGGGCGGACGCCGGGCGCACCCCTCTCGTGATCGAGTCGCCAAGGGCCACCACGCGGACGGCTCGCACGCCGGGATCATCGGCCAGCGCGGCGGGTCCCACGCCGATCAGCCCGAGGGTGACGAGCAGACGACCGAGACCGGCTCCGGGACCCGAGAGACACGTCATCATTCACCTTTGCTTCGAGAACAAATTCGAGGCCCCCGCGATCCCAGGTCGGTCACGGCTTTGACGCCTCGCCGTCGCGCCTCGCCAGATCGGCGATCTCCTCCGGCGAGATCGCCCGGTCATACAGGCGCAGGTCGCTCAGGCGGCCGCGGAAATGGTCATAGGCCCCGAAGCCGATCCGGAGCGGGGCACGGTTGGTCAGGTCGAGGGGCGGCGACGCCGGTTCCGAGGAGGACGACGCGGCCTGCGCCCCATCGACGTAGAGGGCGAGCCGTCCCCCCTCGCGGACGGCCGCCAGGTGCCGCCATCCCGGCGCGAGCGGGCGGTCGAGGGTCACGCTCTGCCCGGCGTCCAGGGCATGGACACGACCCGAGGGGAGCGTGCCGCAGAAGAGGCGGCCGTCGAAGACGGCCATCGACCACGCGCGGCGGTAGCGCACGTCGGGGGTCGTGTCAAGCCGGCCGGTCGGGGTCCAGCGCGGGCCGTCGTCGAGGCGAAAGACTTCCGCCAGCGGGAGCGTGCCGGCGTAGAGCTTGCCGTTGAAAAGGGCCATCCCCATGACCTCCTTCTCCTCCCCCAGCCGGCCGGCCGAGACCCAGGCGCTCGCCGTCGTCGAGCCGGAAGACCCGCCCGTTCGGCCAGGTGCCGACGTGCAGCTCGCCCTCATGGATCTCGAACGAATAGGTCTGGCCGGAGTCCTCCAGATTGGGGAAGGTCTCCCAGGTCTCGCCGTCGAACCGGCAGACGGAGCAGGAGTCGTACGAGCCCGCGTAGAGATGCCCGTTGAAGACGCCCATCGGGACGACGCGGCGGCCGTCGGCGGGCAGGGGGCATCGCTGCCAGGCGTGGCCGCCCCGGTACCGGAAGAAGCCGGCCGGGCGGTAGAGCGACGAGGTGTAGAGCGCGCCGCGGAAGACGGCCAATCCGCCGACGGCCTCCACGTCGGGCAACCGCCCGCAGTCGGCCCAGTCGCCGTCGCCGTCGTAGCGGGCGACCTTGCCCCCAAGGTCCGCGTTCGGTGACTCGGGCAAGGCCGAGCCGGCCAGGCGGTAGCGGCCCGTACCGGCGTAGAGGCGGCCGTCGAAGGTCGCGAGCGACGTGACGGCATTGCAGCGGTCGGGGCTGCCGCAGTCGATCCAGCGCGAGCCGCCGTCGTACCGATAGACGTGTCCCGCCTCGCCCGGCCCGGACTCGCAGGTGCCGACGAACAGGCGGCCGTCGTGGACGGCCATCGCCATCACGAACACGGCGTTGCCGGGCCGGCCGAGATCGGTCCAGGCCGGCTCGGTGCCGGCGTCGATCCCGAAGTGGACATTGCGCTCGTTGGCCTGGCTGTTCGTCGCCCCGGCGCCGCTCTTGATGCACCAGTTCAGCCCGCGACGGGCGACGGGGTCGTACTGGCTCACCAGGTCTCCGAGCACGTCGTCGAGCGACGCCTCGGTGTGGACCCAGACGGCGAGCGTGAACTCGCCCCGGCCGAGGTTGAGCCCGGGGCTCGGGGGGACCTCGACATACGAGGATTTCCCGTCGAACCTCGCCGCGCCGCGGGGTGCGCCGTCGGGACCGGGAGCGGACAGATCGACGGCGACGGTCCGGCCGTGGTGGCCGCGGCCCGAGGCGTCGTTCGCGTCGCCGGAGAGCTTCCAGTGGCCGATCAGGCCGCGGTCGTCCGCGCGGGCGGGCAAGGCGGCGAGGGACAACGCCAGCAAGAGGGTCCACCGCATCGAAGGTCCCCCCGGTTCCGGGTGAGTTTCGGTCCGTTCGCGACATTCCGGCGGTTGACGAGTGCCACGGCCGCGTCGCCCGATACGGCCCCGATTCTCGTCCCGCGTCGAGGATAGGTTAACCGGAACCGGATAGGTAATCGAGCGGCCTGAGACCGCGGCAGGAAGAGGTACGGCGGTGATCCGCGGGCCCTCATGCGTCCCCCTCCGACCCGATTGCCGGGTCGCCGGCGTCCGGGGTGCCGATCCGCGGTCAGGGTGTGCGAGCGAGGGGACGCTTCTGATCGGGCAACCGCCCTGGTAGATTGGGCGGCGTCGCTTCCCTTCCGGAACCGGAGTGTTCATCCATGCCACGCGAGACAACCCGGAGCCGCCCGATCCCGAGGTCGTAGCGGTGGACAGCGTCGGCAGCCTGGTCATCCGGCGTCTTCGCGATACTATCGCGAATATGGGCCCGGCACGGAGGTCTGCTGGTATGCGCACCACATGATCGCCTACATCCCCTCCCGCCGTGTCCGGGAGGAAGGCGGCTACGAGGGCGGCTCGAAACTCTACGAGTACGGCCGCCCCGCCTTCCGCTGGGCGGGCGACGTCGATGACCGGATCGCCGCGACGGTGGACCGGCTCGTGAAACGGGTCCGCGAGTAACCCGAGGGCGCCTGCGCCGCCGCGCGGACCGCACGGCCCACGGAGGCCGCGAGGCCAGCGATCCCCAGATCGAGGGCCGTGGACTCGCGCAGGGTTAGTTCTCCCCCGCCCGGCCGGTGTCGTAGATTCCCCGGAACGACCCCGAACCCATGCTCCTGGGCAATTCGGCTACCCGGCTAACCCCGCCACTGCACGCCCGCCGCCGGGCCGAGACGCACTGCGAGGAACCGACCAGGACCTCGCCCGCACGCCTTGCCCTGCCGGCAGAATTATCATATTTCTCGCATCTTGAAGTGCCGTGAAGCGCTTCGGAATCGTGTTCTGGGAATCTGAGTCAACTGTGCCAATTTCGAAACGAACCCAAGCCAGATGTTGGGAATGCTGGATTATCTGTAGCGATTTCTGAACGAACCCACCTGCCAGAACACCAGGCTGGCTGGCTTTGCCCAGCGAATCCGTTTTGCCCGATGATTCGGCCGGTTGCCCAGCGAATCCAGTCCGAAGGAATTCAGGCGAAGGCAGGCGGCCGATCCTTTAGCCTGACAATTCGCGCATCGACTGTCAGTATCGCCATCAACCCGGCTTTGCACTACTGATCGCTGCGCAGAGAAGTTAACTTTTCCGGTCCGTAGAATGGGGTATGGTGACCCCACTCTCGGAATACCGGGACTGGAAGGAATGGCGGCGGATGCAGGCGGTGAGGCTGAAGCGCGAGGGCTGGTCCCAGCGGAAGATCGCCGAGGCGCTCGGCGTCTCTGACCCCGCGGTCAGCCACCGGCTCGCCGTCGCCGGACGCGACGGCGTCGATGCCCTGCGCTCGCACCCAGCCGCGGGCCCTGTCCCCCGCCTGACCGCCGAACAGAAGCGCCTCATCCCGAAGTTCCTCTGGCATGGCCCGGAGGCTTATGGCTTCCGCGGCCAGGTGTGGACCTGCGCCCGAATCGCCCTCGTTCTCGAAGAGGAGTTCGGCGTCCGCTACCACAAGGATCACGTCGGCCGATTGCTCAAGGAACTCGGCTGGACGCCCCAGATCCCGATCCGTCGGGCCATCCAACGCCATGAATCGGCCATCCGACACTGGCGTGCCGAGGTCTGGCCCGACCTCTGCAAGCGGGCACACCGCGAGCGCCGGGTGCTGGTTATCGAGGACGAATCGGAGTTCTACCTGCTGCCGGGGTTGGTCAAGACCGACGCCCCGGAGGGATGCACGCCGGTCATCCGCGAGAAGCAGACGCGCGACCATCTCTCGGTGATGGGCGGGATGACCCCCGAGGGGAAGGTTTCCACCCTCGCGCGGCAGAAGTCGCTCAACGGGCTGCACAGCATCGAGTTCCTGATCCACTTGCTTCGTGTGGCGGGGGAGCGGTTGCTGGTGATCTGGGATGGCTCGCCGATCCACCGACGGGTGGAGGTCAAGGACTTCGTCGCGGGCACGCGCGGCAAGGTCTGGCTGGAGGCGCTGCCGGGCTATGCCCCCGATCTGAACCCGTGGGATGAAGGCGGTTGGAACCATCTCAAGCACGTCCAATTGCGGAACGTGGTGAGCCGCGACATCGAGGAACTGCACGAGCAGTTTCATCTCGCGGTCAATCGCCTTCGACACAGGCCCCATGTGGTTCAATCCTTCTTCACCCAGGCTGGCCTGGCGCTCACCTGATAGTTAACTTCTCTGCGCAGCGATCAGTAGACCGGACCCGAACAGCTCCAACCGCGAGGATCACCAGACGTTCGCACGTTACTATCCGAAACGTCTTCAAGCCGAGGTCCTCCTGGATGCGTACAGCGATGCCCTCGGCGTTCCCACCGACTTCTCGGGCGGGCCGGGCAAGTTCCCGGCGGGGACACGCGCCATTGACCTGCCGGATGAGGCGGTTGCCAGTACGCTCCTCGACGTGTTCGGCCGCCCGGCGCGGGCCTCCTCGTGCGAATGCGAACGGGTCGGCGAGGCGTCGCTCGGCCAGGCGCTCGCCCTGATCGGCTCGCCGATCCTGGAGCACAAGTTGCAGGCAAAAGAAGGCTTGCCGATCCGGCTGGCGAACGACCCGCGGCCCCTCGCGGTGGTCATCGAGGACCTGTACATGCGGATTCTCGGGCGCCTCCCTCGCCCCGACGAGGTCGAGAAGGCGCGTCGATTCGTGGAGGCCCAGGCCGACTGAGATGTCGCCCTCGAGTCGCTCGTCTGGTCGCTGCTGGCCTCTGCGGAGTTCCTGTTCAACCATTGACGCGAGGAGCAGCCATGCCGATCACCAGCGGCGGAAACCATCCGTTGAACCGCGCGATCAGTCGGCGGCGGCTCCTCCAGTTCGGCCTCCCCGCGCTCGGGCTGGGGCTCGCCGACATCCTCTGCGCCGGGAGCTCGCCCGTGATGCCGCCCCTTCCTCGCCTGGGCGCAGGCGGTCGCTGATCGTCTTCTGGACGCACGGCGGCATGAGCCAGCAGGACACCTACGACCTGAAGCCGGACGCGTCCGCGCAGTACCGCGGGCCCTACCGCCCGATCCCGACCTCCGCTCCCGGCATCTTCATCACGGAGCGGTTCCCCCGCCAGGCGCGTGTCATGGACCGGCTCTCCCTCATCCGTTAGGTGCACCACGAGAACGGAATCCACGCCCCCTCCGCCCACTGGATGCAAACCGGCTACATCGGGCCGACCCTGGCCCGAAACGCGCCCCAGAAGCCCTCGTTCGGCTCGGTGATCGCCCGCGCTGTTGGCCCCCATGCGCCGAACATGCCGGCTTATGTGACGATCCCCAAATCCGAAGCCTTCGGCTACCAGGGTGCGCTCTACCTCGGAGCGGCCTATCAGCCGTTCGAGGTCGGCGCCGACCCCAACTCGACCGACTTCCGAGTCGCTAACCTCGACCTTCCCACCGGGCTCACGCGGGAGGCGGTGCGGTCCCGTTCCACCGCGCTCCGGCAGTTCGATACCCTCCGCCGCGACATCGACGCCAGCGGCGTCCTCGAAGGGCTCGACACCTTCAAGGCGCAGGCGATCGAGATGGTCACCGGCGACCTCGTCCGCCAGGCGTTCGACATCCAGCAGGAGGATCCCCGCCTGCGCGACCGCTACGGCCGCCACCTCTACGGCCAGGGAGCCTTGCTGGCCCGACGCCTGATCAAGGCGGGGAGCACCTGCGTCACCGTCAACACCGGCTACTGGGACCATCACAACGACATCGAGAAGAACTTGGAGGCGCACCTGCCACCGCTCGACCAGGCCATCGCCACGCTCGTCGAGGACCTCGATCAGCGCGGCCTGCTTGATAATGTGGTCATTTTGTGCTCCGGCGAGTTCGGCCGCACACCACTGATCAACGGTTACGCGGGACGCGATCACTGGTCCAACTGCTTTACGGTCCTCTTCGGCGGCGGGGGCCTCACGGGTGGCCAGGTCGTCGGCGCGAGCGAGCCGCGAGGGGGTGACGTGAAAGACCGACCGGTCACCCCCCAGGACGCCCTGGCCACGATCTATCGATCTCTCGGCATTCCCCTCGACCTGCATTTCCCCGACGCCTCCGGGCGGCCGGTTTCCATCGTCGGGTCAGGAAAGCCCATTGAGGAACTCTTCTGACCGGTGCCTCCGTGGATTCCCGCCTCGACCGACTTTCCTCGGATTCCCGCAACGGCTCGACGAGGGACCCGTTTTTGTGGAACCGCCGCCCCCGGCGGTTCCCCAGAGAATCCACAACTCCGAGGATGTCGTGGACCCGACCCGATCCGCCTCACCCCGAGAACCAGAGCCGCCGCGCCGTTTCGCCGAGGATGGCCGCCTTAGCCGCCGCTAAGAGCGTAAAACAAAACCTCTCAAAGCAGCGGGAATCTCGCTGGATTCGGGCCTCGATCGGGGGTTTTGTTTTACGCTCTTAGGGGTTTGAAAGAAGGTAATTCTCCCGTATCTTGTAGCCTCTTCACCAGGAGGGCCAGGAGGTTACGGAGATGCGACCCGAACCTGAGATGATCCCCGTCCTGATCGATGCCGCCGAGGCCCTCACAGGCAGCCCGAAGCGGCTCTTCATGGCCAAGACCGTCCAGGCCATGGGCCGGGGCGGGCCACGCTGGGCCGAGGTGCATCTCGGCTGGTGCCGGGACACCCTCCGCAAGGGGACGCACGAACTCCGCACCGGCCTGACCTGCGTCGATGCCTTCCCCTGCCGCCGTCGCAAGCCCGCCGAGGAGCACTGGCCCCGACTGCTGGAGGATATCCGCAGCATCGCCGACGGCCAAAGCCAGGCCGATCCCAAGTTCCAGACCAAGAGGCTCTTCACCCGCATCAGTGCCGCCGAGGTCCGCCGCCAGTTGATCGCCACCAAGGGCGATACCGACGCCGAGTTGCCCACCCCGCAGACGATCAACACCAAGCTCAACATGCTCGGCTATCGCCTCTCCAAGGTGGCCAAGTGCCGCCCCCAAAAAGAGTCCCGCAGACCGATGCCATCTTCGAGCAACTGAAGGTGGTCAACCCCGAGGCGGACCGGGCCAGGGACACCCTGCGGGTCTCGATCGACGCCAAGGCGACGGTGAATGTCGGCCCGTTCTCACGCCGGGGCCGGAGCCGGACCGGCACGAAGGCGGTGGATCACGACTTCAAGCCCGAGGCGACCCTGACCCCCTTCGGCATCTTCCGGCCCGAGCCCGACGACCTCTGGCTGTCCATGGCCCGGTCGAAGGTCACCAGCGACTTCATCGCCGAGCGCCTGGAGCCGTGGTGGGAGGGCGTCCGGTTGCGGTTCCTGCACGTCAAGACGCTGGTGATCAACCTGGACAACGGCCCGGAGAACCACAGCCGGCGGAGCCCGTTCCTCAAGCGGATCGGGGGCTTCGCCCGCAAGTACCGCCTGGCGGTGCAGTTGGCGGACGACCCGCCGTATCACAGCAAGGACAACCCGATCGAGCGGTGCTTTGGCATCCTGGAGATGCACGGGAACGGCTCGCTGCTGGACTCGGTGGAGGCGGTGTTGGGCTTCGCCCGGTCGATGACCTGGAAAGGGAAGCACCCGGTGGTCAGCGTGGTGGAGACGACCTACGCCACGGGGGTGAAGCTGACGCCGGGGGCGATGGAGGCCTTGGAGGCCGAGGTGATCCGCCTGCCCTCGCTTGAGAAGTGGTTCGTGAAGATCCCCCGCAAGCGAGGCAGGCCACGGAAGACATAGCTTCTTTCAGGTGCCTAATACTACTCCGTTACGTCGTACAACTTATTGCAAGACAATGGTTTACGGCATCGCTCGAATGATCGATTCTTGGCAATTGCGTCCATGTAACCCGACGCAAATCAAGAGAGGTCAGAGAGTTGCGGAATCCGATGTCACGCATCAATGCAAATCCGGCAGGAGATCGTAACGGAGTAGTACTAAGGGCCCGGGCAAAAAAAGTCGTCAACTTTTCCTTTACCGCAGGGCCGTGATTGCTATGCTGTCGAGTCATGCAGGATGCAACTGTCATAGAACGGATCCGCCTCAAGTATCCCGCGCTGGACGCCGTGCTCGATGAGCGCTCGAGACGACAGTGGGCGGCGGCGGAAGCGCGGGACTACGGGTACGGAGGCGTGACGGCGGTCGCTACGGCCACGGGACTGGCGCGGGACACCATCCAGGCCGGGCTTCGAGAGCTGGAGTACCGCGGGAGCCACCCGGACGAACCCGTAACCGAGAGCTTGCGACGTGGTGGGGCGGGGCGCAAGCGCCTGACGGAATCGGACCCGACGTTGGTCGCCACCTTGGAGGGGCTGCTGGAGCCGCGGACGCGGGGCGATCCGATGTCGCCCTTGCGTTGGACGTGCAAGAGCACGCGGCGGTTGGCGACGGAGTTGACCGGGCAGGGACACCGGGCCGGCTATCGCACGGTGGCGTGGCTGCTCCACGAGGCCGGCTAGAGCCTGCAAGCCAACCGTAAGACGCGCGAGGGCAACCAACACCCCGACCGTAACGCCCAGTTCGAGTTCATCAACGCGCAGGCGGCGCGGTTCCAGAAGCGGCATCAGCCGGTGATCTCGGTGGACACGAAGAAGAAGGAGTTGGTGGGGGATTTCAAGAACGGCGGCCGTGAGTGGTGCCCCGAGGGCCAACCGGAGCCGGTGCGCGTCCACGACTTTCAGGACAAGGAACTGGGCAAGGCGATCCCCTACGGCGTCTACGACGTGACCAACAACCAGGGCTGGGTCAGCGTGGGGATCGACCATGACACCGCCTACTTCGCGGCCGCGAGCATTCGCCGGTGGTGGCAAGAGATGGGGACCTCCCGCTTTCCCCACGCCACCGAGTTGTTCATCACCGCGGACGGCGGGGGGAGCAACGGGTACCGCACCCGCTTGTGGAAGGTCGCGTTGCAGGGTCTGGCCGACGCGATCGGCATGAAGCTGACGGTGAGCCACTTCCCGCCGGGCACGAGCCAGTGGAACAAGGTGGAGCACCGGCGGTTCAGCTTCATCACCCAGAACTGGCGCGGCAAGCCGTTGGTGAGTGTCCAGGTGATCGTCAACTTGATCGCCGCCATGCGAACCAAGAAGGGGCTCATCGTGAGAGCCGCGCTCGACGAAGGCAAGTACGAGACCGGCATCACTGTCACGGACGAGCACCTGGCCAAGGTGAACCTCAAGCCGGCTCAGTTCCACGGCGAATGGAACTACACCATCACTCCCCACTGCACAAAAAGTTGACGACTTTATTTTTGCCCGACCCCTAAGTCCGAGTTCGTGGGTGAAGATGGCCAGGTGCTGGGCGTAGCTCACTTTCGGATTCCAGAGTTCGCACGGGAAGTTGCTTCCCCAGACGCTGCGATCAGGCGTCGGCAAGGCTCGTGCATGTCGCGGCAGGGAAACGGCTCGGCCGTTCCTGCTTGGATGAACGTCAGCTTGACATGCACCTTCGGCAGCTCGAACCCACGCTCGAGGACCTCGAGCGTGGGTTCGAGCTGCGGTCCAGCCTTGAGGTTGAGACTATGGTCGATCACCAGGCGGAGTCTCGGGTGTCGCGCGCGAGTGCCGCGATCTCGTCGCTCTTGTCGTGGTTGACCAAGACATTGATCACGATCCCGAGCCGTTAGGTGGCCGCCCAGAGGGCCTCCTGCCTGGGGTCGTCGAGCCGGCCGCTCTTCGCGGGGATGCTCCTCATCCCGCGGAAGTTGGACCCGCGCACAGGCTTTTCGAGAAGCGCCGGGCTCATGGGATCGTCGGGGTCGAGAGTGCAGACCCCGATCATGAAATCGCGATGCTGGCGCGCGGAGTCGGCGAGGAAGCGATTGTCCCAGCGGTAGAACGTACGGGTCTGAATCGCGGTCACACGGGCCACGCCGTTGGCCTTCATCTCCCGGCGTAGATCGGCCACGGTGCCCTTTCCAGCGGGAGGTCGATACGGATTCTCGATCGTCGGATAGGCATGCTCGTCATCGCTGTAGATGTGGGCGTGGCAGTCGATCACCAGAGCGGGCGACTCCGACGTGTCGGCCTGTAACGATCGCACCAGCACCGATCCGGTCCCGAGAGTCAGTGCGCCGCGGAACCTGCGACGATCGAGGTTGCGAATCATCTCTCACACGGTCCACCTCCGGAGTCGGGGGTCACTGGTAGCCGATATTCCCATCGGGCTCGACGACCAGCGGGCGTCGCCAGGGCTTCAGCGGCTTGCCGGCGAAGGCGGCCTCATTCAGCTCGATGCCCATGCCGGGCGGGTCGGGGAGCCGCAGATGACCGTCTTACAGCACCAAGGGCTGGCGCACCAACTCCCGGTTCGGCCCGGTCTGATCGGGCTGGTATTCGAGGATCAGGAAGTTGGTCGTCGAGGCCGCGAACTGCACGGCCACGGCCGTGGAGACCGGCCCGAGGGGATTGTGGGGGGCGATCGACACGTAATGGGCCTCGGCCATCGCCGCGATCTTCTTGACTTCCAGCCCGCCGCCGCAGATCAGCAGGTCGGGCTGGAAGAGGTCGGCGGCGCCTGCGGCGAGGCGGTCGCGAAAGGCGTACTTGGTGTAGAGCATCTCGCCGGTCGCGATCGGCACGCCGACCTCGCGCCGCAGCGCGGCCAGGGCCGCGATGTTCTCGGGCCGAAGCGACTCTTCGACGAACAGGGGGCGGTATGGCCGCACCGCCCCGGTCAGCTCGCAGGCCCGGTAGGGCTCGAAGATCCCGGCGTGCGGGTCGAGTCCCACATCGATCGCGTCCCCGACCGCCGTGCGGTCGGCCTCCATGCGCCGGGCGACGCCCCGGAGCACGAGGCCCTGGGGCAGCGTCTCGCTGTCCGGGGGCTGGGGAGCCATCTTGACGGCCGTGAAGTCCTCGTCCACGGCGCGACGCGCCGCGGCGGCTAGTACACCCCGGCTGAATCGGCCTGCCACCGAAGCGGTGATCTTGCCGACTCGCCCCTGGTCCTCAGCCTTCACACGTTCAGGGACCGCCCCGTGAACGTCCACTTGAATGGCTTCGCCAGGGTCCGGTTGAAGTAGTCGATGAATGCCAGGATCTTCTCCCGAAGGTCCTCCGCCGACGTGAAGCTCCCACGACGGATCACACGTCGCACCAGGATGCTGAACCAGATCTCGATCTGGTTCAACCACGACGTGTGCTTCGGCTTGTATGCGAAGCGGATTCGGTGGCTCGCGTCCGTGAGGAACGCCTTCCGCGTCGCCACCGACGCCAGCACCCCACGCTTCCCCTTCGCGCCGAGGTTGCCCTCGATCCCGCACGCCTCGGCCACGTAACGGACCAGCGACTCCGAGGCGTGCGTCGTCAAGTTGTCCGCCACGAAGATCCACCCCGCCTCCGGGTCGATGGCCACCGTCCGCGCGATGTGACCGGCGAAGTCCTCCTCGGTCCGGGTCGGTTGCACCGTTGGGGCGATCACCTCGCCGGTGGCCACCTCGAAGTTGCCGATCAGGCACAGCGTCCCATAACGCCTGTACTCGAACTCGCGTCGCTCCACCTGACCCGGCCGCGACGGCTTCGTCGGCGCGATCCGCTCGGTCGCCTGGATGCCGGTCATCTCGTCGACACTCACCGTGTGGACCCCTTCGGACTCCAGGCGTCGCGGTGCCGCTCGGTAGCAATCGCAGATCCCCTCGACCTGGACGCGGAACGTCTCAGGATCATCGGGCTCCGCATTGAGCCAGTACCGGCTGAGGTGCGGTCGAAGTTCGGCCCCACTTTAAGAACCGCCCCACCTGGCGGGGCGAGATCGACGCGACGATGCCACGCTGGATCACCTCGTCGGCCAACTCTGGTGGCGTCCAGTGCGTCACGGGTCGGCCGCACTCCTCGGGGTCTTCGCAGGCGACGGCCAGGATCTGGGTGACTTGCTCGGCGGTGAACTTGCCCGGGCAGCCGGGGCGTGGCCGGTCGCTCAAGAGTTCCTCGATCGCACGCGTCAGGACCGAGGGCTTCTCGCAGCACTCGGCCAGGACCAGCCGCTCGAAGGCATCGGCCCAGCGGTGCCACCAGGGTCCGCTCGCGTGGCGTTCCCACCCCAGGTGCTCGGCGATGTCCTGGTTGGCGTGGCCGTCGAAAGCCATCAGAATGATCCATGCCCGCTGGGCGACGGCTTGGGGACAGGTACCCGAGCGGGTCATGGTTTGCAGGATCGCCTGCTGGCGTTCCGTGATAATGAGCTTGCGAGCCCTGCCTGGCATCGGTTCCGACTCCCGGTGCGTCGCGTGTGAGAATGGGCGATTTGGCGAATCGTCGCAAAATCGACCACGTCTTGAAAGGACGATTCAGCCGAGCGTAACTGATTCGCCACCCTCTTGCCCCGGCCCCATGCGGCTTTTACGGTGGTCGCCATGAGCGGAACGGACCTGGCCGGACTGGATCGCGAAGCCTTGATCGCCTTGGTGCTCACGCTCCAGGCCGAGGTCGAGGCCCTCAAGCGCGGCGGCAAGCGGCAGGCGGCGCCGTTCTCGAAGGGGACCCGCGTCAAGGACCCCAAGAGACCCGGGCGAAAGCCCGGCCGGGGGGTCTTCCAGCGCCGCGAAGCGTCCGAGCAGGTCGGCGAACCGCCGATCGACGTCCCGGTCGGCGAGACGGCCGGCCCGAAATGCGGCGGCGAGTTCGACGAAGCCCGAGTCGAGGAGGCCTCGATCCCCGATCTCCCCCAGGTCGTCCGACCGCGTGCCCGGCTCTTCCGGGTCGGCGTCCGCCGCTGCCGGCGGTGCGGCGCGACGGCGCGCGGGCGGCCTCCCGACCGCGCCGCCGACCCGCGTGGGGCGACCGCCCATCGCCTCGGCCCGCGGCTGCTGGCCGCCGCCCACCACCTCCACGACGGCCTGGGCGGGCCGGTCCGCAAGGGGCCGGCGGTGATCGCGATCCTGACCGGCGTGCGGCTCACGCAGGGGGCCGTCACGCGTGACGCCCTCAAGAAGGCGGCCGGCGCGATCGGGACGACATATCGAACCCTGGGCGACTCGGTCCGCGAGGCCCCCTTCGTCCACACCGACGACACGGGCTGGCGCAGGGGGGCTCGCCGGCCTGGCGGATGGCCTTCGTGACCGACGCCGCGACGGTCTACCAGGTCCGGCCGCGGCACCGCAACGAGGAGGTCGGCGAGCGGGTGCCGGCCGACTCCGCCGGGGTGATGAGCACCGACCGCGGGACCAGCTAGGACGCGGCCGAACTGGCCGGTGTGCAGAAGCCGAAGTGCCTGGCCCACGTCCTGCGGTCGCTGTCGGAGGTGCTGGAGACGAAGTCCCGCGGGGCGTGGCGGTTCGCGAAGCGGCGGAAGGACCGGCTCAAGCAGGCGCTGGCGCTGTGGCCTGAGCGCCGCGCCGGCGTCGGGCCGGGGCCGGACTTCGCGGCCCGTCTGGGACGGCTGAAGTGGGCGATCACGGACCACCTGCGCGACCGGGCGCTGTCGGACCGCGACAACCAGCGACTCCTGAACGAGCTGGGCCGGTGCCACGACGCGGGCTCGCTGGTGCGGTTCCTGGACGAACCGGGGATCGAGCCGACGAACAACCGGGCGGAGCGTGCGCTCCGGCCGGCGGTGATCGCGTGGAAGGTGTCGCAGTGCACGAAGACCGCGCGCGGCACGCGGGCCTTCGAGGCGTGGTCGCGCGTCCTTCGGACACGATCGCGGACCACGACCGGCCCCGCCCTGATCGACGCCGTCGTCCATCTCGTTCATCCCGCCGAACCCCGGCACGCCTGAACCGCCCGCCAGGACGCTAATCAGTTACAGCCGAGGAGTACTAGTTTTACAGCAGCAGCAAATCCGCGGTGTTTCTGGTAACATCGAATCATAGGGAACTGAACACGCGAGGACCGGCCGGCCCGTCGCCCCAACACCTCATGTCGGGAGGGAGCCTCCATGACACCGGACGACGTGCGCGCCGCGGCCGAGCGACTGGTCGACTTCCACGAGCGGTTCGCCCCGCTCTTCGGTAAGGAGCAGGCTCAGGACCATGCCTATGACTACGTCAAGGGCCTGATGGTCTGCCCCGACCGCAAGAGCGTCGAGCCGATCGCCCTCCTGGTCGGCCACGGCGATGTCTCGGGCCTCCAGAAGTTCATCAACAGCGCCCCCTGGCAGTACGACGACGTCCAGGCTGAACTCCAGGCCGTCTTCGACGGCGAGCTGGTCCCCTCGGCGGCCGGGTCGCCCGCCGGCGTCGTCGGTGTCATCGACGAGTCGGCCTTCGCCAAGCAGGGCGTACACTCCGCGGGCGTGGCCCGGCAGCACAACGGCCGGCTCGGCAAGGAAGACAACTGCCAGGTCGGCGTCTTCCTCGTCGGCGTTACCCCCGCGGGGGCCGCGCTGTTGGACCACCGGCTCTACCTGCCCAAGCCCTGGTGCGAGGACACGCCTGAGGCCCGGGCGCGGCGCGGCAAGGCGCACATCCCCGAGGACGTGACCTTCCGGCCCAAGGCCCGGATCGCTGCCGAACTGGTCCGCGGGGTCGTCGTGCTCGGTCAGACGCGACTGGACTGGGTGGTCGCCGACGAGGAGTACGGCAAGGCCGGGCACTTCCACGAGGCGATGGACGAGTTGGAGCAGCGGTACGTGGTCGAGGTGCCGGTGACGACGACCGTCTGGACCGAGGACCCGGCCGGGTGCGTGCCGGCGTACGGCGGCCGGGGCCAGCCGCCGAAGCGCCCGACACGGGAGGGTGTGAAGTCCGTGGCCGCGGTAGCCGCGGGGCTGCCCGCCGAAGCCTGGCAGACCCTGAAGGTGCGCGAAGGGGCGTGCGGGCCGCTGGTGTTCGAGTTCGCGGCGGTGCGGGTGTGGGCGATGCGCGACCAGAAGCCGGGGCCACCGGTGTGGCTGCTGATCCGCCGGTCGCTGGAGGCGATCCCCGAGGTCAAGTACTACATCTCCAACGGCGGGGCCGAGACGCCCTTGAAGGTCCTGGCGTTGGTCGCCTGCACGCGCCACCGAGTGGAGGAATACTTCGGCGAGGCCAAGACGTACCTGGGGATGGCGCAGTACGAGACGCGGGCGTACGTGGGGTGGCACCATCACATGGCGCTGGTGGCGGTGGCGCACCTGTTCGTGACGTTGACGCGTCTGCGTCTGAAAAAAAGTCGAAGGGCCTGACGCTGGACCGGGCGGTGCGGCTGTTGAGGTCGGCGTTCTCCGAGGCGGAACTGACCGTGGAGAAGGCGATCGCCCTGATGGACTACCACGAGGGGCGGAACAGGATCGCCAAGGCCTCACATGACAAGGCCTGGCACGCCAGGCACGAGGGCGTGAAATACCTGCTGCTGTAAAACTAGGGCCTCGGGCGTCGCCCCGCCGATGCCACGTTAGACGCGGATGCAGTCGCGGCAGCGTCCGCCGAACAGCTCATAAACGGGCCTCCCCAGCGCGCGCCCCTTGAGGTCCCAGAGCGCAATCTCGATGCCGCTGATCGCGGCGTATCCGATCGATCCACCGGGGAGCCGCGAGCCGTTGACCATCAGGCGTCAGAGGTGCTCGATTCGGAACGGATCCTCGCCGACGAGCCAGCCCTTGAAGTCGTCGATCACGGCGACGGTCGCTGCGGCCGGGCCGACGCGGTACGCCTCGCCGATGCCGTGGAGGTGCGCGTCGGTGAGCACCTTGACGAACAAGTGGTTCCCGCCGCCGAGGTTCACGCCGTACGCCTGGATGTCGATGATCTTCATGCGGATTGCCCTGCGGTAAGGGGCACGCGAGTTCCTTAGTGGTTCATCCGGCAGGTGATTTGCAGATGGATGGAGGCATCACCAGGAGGTGCCCCATGGCCGCCCGAGTCACGCTCCGCCCGATGACCCCCGAGGAACAGCAGGCCATCGCCGACCTGCTCCACTCGCGCACCGCCCCGGTCCGCCTGGTCGAGCGCGCCCGCATCGTCCGGGCCGCCGCCGACGGCCGATCCGCGCCCGTCATCGCCGCCGAGTTGGGCTGCTCACGCCCCACGGTCTATGCCTGGGTCCGCCGCTTCAACGACCAGGGGGTCGCCGGCCTCCAGGAGCGGCCCCGCGCCGGCCGGCCCCCGACCTACACCGCGGCACAGCGGGCCGAGGGCGTCGCCGCGGCGCTGACCGACCCCAAGGCCCTCGGCCTGCCGTTCGGCTGCTGGACGCTGGACCGCCTCCAGGCCTACCTCAGCGAGCAGAAGGGCCTGGCCATCAAGCGGAGCCGCATCGACGAGGTCCTCACGGAGGAGGGCCTCCGCTGGCGGAAGCAGGAGACGTGGTTCGGCGAGCGGGTCGACCCCGACTTCGCCGAAAAAAGGGGGCGATCGAGCGGCTCTACACGGACCCGCCGGCGGGCTCGGTCGTCGTCTGCCTCGACGAGATGGGGCCGGAGTCGGCCAAGAGCTTCCCGGGCCGACAGCTCGTCCGCGTCGAGCCCCGAGGCGACGCCGATGGCCGAGGCCGGCCGGCCGGACGCGCCAAGCAAGAGATCGACTACGGGCGGCGCGGCAAGGGATACCTCTTCGGCGCCTTCCGCCCGGCCACCGGCGAGGCGTTGACGCGCCCGTATCCCAGCCGCAGCGCCGCCAACTGGGCCGACTTCCTGGCCCACGCCGAGTCCTGGGTGCCGGCGGAGGTCGGGCGGGTCTACGCGATCGTCGACAACCTCAGCGCCCACCGGGCGACCGACGTGCTGCTGTTCGCGTTGGCCCACCCGCGCTGGGAATTCGTGTTCCAGCCGAAGTACGCGGCGTACCTGAACCTGATCGAGCCCTGGTGGAAGGGGCTGCGGAGCCTGGCCCTGAAGGGGCGTCGGTTCGAGACGTGGGAGGAGGTCTGCCGGGCGATCGAGGAGGCGACGGCCTACTGGAACTGGCACCGCCACCCGTTCGTCTGGGGCCGGCGCCGGAGACACCGGCCGCGACGCCGCCCCGGCATCGCGGCCGTACCCGGAGTCAGGGGACTTGCCGGATGAACCACTAAGAGCGCTCGGAAATAATGAGCCGAACGGCACACTGACTGCTCCTTCGTGAATCGGAGAGTGAGCCCCGGGACCGAAGGAGCACAGGCCATGAAACCGCTCGTCAGCGATGCCCTCTGGGAACGCCTCCAACCGCTGCTGCCGCCCCCGCCCCCACGCCGCTTCCGCTTCCCCGGCCGCAAGCCCCTGGATTACCGCAAGATCCTCACCGGCATCCTCTTCGTGCTCAAGACCGGCATCGCCTGGGACGACCTGCCCGCCGAGTGGGGCTGCGGCTGCGGCAAGACCTGTAGTCACTACCTGCGACTCTGGCACCAGGCGGGCGTCTGGCTCAAGTTGCACGCCGTGTTGCTGGCCGAACTCAACGGCGCCGACCAGATCGACTGGGAGCGGGCGCTGATCGACGCCTCCTTTGCCGAGGCTCCCGAAGGGGGCGAGGACACGGGCCCAAATCCCACCGACCGCGGCAGATCGGGCAGCAAGCACCACGTGATGACCGATGCGCACGGTATCCCCTTGTCCGCGACCGTGACCGCGGCCAACGTCAACGAGGTCACGCAAGTCTTCGCGGTCCTGGACGACATGCCGCCGGTCGGCGGCAAGCCCGGGCCGAAGCGGCAGAAGCCCGAGCGCCTGCAAGGCGACCGCGGCTATGACTCCGAACCGGTGCGGCAGGAGTTGCGCCGGCGGGGGATCACCCCGATCCTGGCCGCCCGCAACACCGAGCACGGGAGCGGGCTGGGGGTCTTCCGCTGGTTCGTGGAGCGGACCATCTCCTGGCTGCATTCGTTCGGCCGCCTGCGGCGCCGTCTGGATCGGCTCACGGAGCTTCAGGAGGCGTTCCTCCATCTGGCCTGTGCCCTGATCTGTTTGAGGTTCCTGGGACCATAACCTCATTTTTTCCGAGCGCTCTAATACTACTCCGTTACGTCGTACAACTTATTGCAAGACAATGGTTTACGGCATCGCTCGAATGATCGATTCTTGGCAATTGCGTCCATGTAACCCGACGCAAATCAAGAGAGGTCAGAGAGTTGCGGAATCCGATGTCACGCATCAATGCAAATCCGGCAGGAGATCGTAACGGAGTAGTACTAAGGAGCCGTTCCAAAATAAGTTGGTGAATTTGCCGCACCAGGCATAGGATGTCGGGATGGTCACCGACGAAGCGATCCCTACAGTGCGAAGGAAGTATCAAGCTCTGTCCCGGATCATGGACGAGCGGATGCGGCGGCGTTGGGCGGCCAGTGAAGCACTCGCCCTCGGCTGGGGCGGGATCACGGCCGTCGCCGAGGCCACGGGGCTGTCGCAGACCACGATCCGGGCGGGTATCGCCGAGTGCCAGTCCCCCGAGGCTCCTTCGACCAACCCCGCCCCCGAGCCTCATGTCCGCAGCCCGGGTGAGGGGAGGAAGCGGCTCGCCCAGGAGGACCGGACGCTCCTCGAGGACCTGGAGACTCTCGTCAACCCCTCGACCCGAGGAGACCCCCAGTCGCCGTTGCTCTGGACCTGCAAGAGCCCCCGGAATCTGGCGGAGGCCCTGATCGGCCAAGGTCATCAGGTCAGCCACCCGACGGTAGCCCGGTTGCTCCGGGCGATGGGCTCCAACCTCCAGGTTAACCGCAAGACCCGGGAGGGGGCCTCCCCCCCGACCGGGACGCCCAGTTCGAGTACATCGCCAAGCAGGTCCGCTCCTTCCAGAGGCGAGGCCAGCCTGTGGTCTCGGTGGACACGAAGAAGAAGGAACGGGTCGGGGACTTCAAGAACGCCGGGCGGGAATGGCAGCCCGAGGGGTCGCCGGAGGAGGTCCGGTGCCAGGACTTCATCGACAAGGCCCTGGGCAAGGTCGCCCCCTCCGGCGTCTACGACCAGACGCCCAACGAGGGCTGGGTCAGCGTCGGGATCGACCACGACACCGCCCGGTTCGCCGCCGCGACGCTGCGTCGATGGTGGTCCAACATGGGACGACGGGTCTACCCCCGGGCGACCGACCTGCTGGTGACTGCGGACGGGGGCGGGAGCAACGGCCGCCGCTCCCGGCTGGGGAAGGTCGCCTTGCAAGGGCTCGCCGACGCGATCGGCCTGCGGATCGCCGTGTGCCACTTCCCGCCGGGCACGAGCCAGTGGAACACGATCGAGCACCGGATGTTCTGCCACATCACCGAGAACTGGCGAGGGAGGCCCCTGGTCAGCCGCTCCGTCGTGGTGAGCCTGATCGGGAGCACCAGGACCAAGGCGGGGCTGAAGATCAATGCCGAACTGGACACCAACGCCTACCCGACCGGACTGAAGGTCACGGATGAGGAGTTCGCCAGGATCAGAATCAAGAAGGCCAAGTTCCACGGGGAGTGGAACTACACCATTTCGCCGAGATAGGAAATTCACCAAGTTATTTTGGAACGGCTCCAAGGTGCTGTCATACCGGGAGATAGTGCAATCCCAGGGAGGCGGCACCATGGTCCTCGGCGACATCTTCGAGCGGTTCATCCAGCAGAGTCCCGTCACCGTCATGACCCGTGCCGCCCTGGAGCATGCCCTCGCCCCCGAGGCGATCGACGCCTGTTCGAGCGGACCGCCCAGCGGCAGTACACCCGGACGTTGCTGTTCTCCTCGGTCGTGGACCTGATGGGAGCCGTCGTCGCCAAGATCCAGCCCGCCGTCAACGCCGCCTACCGGGCCAGGGCCGAGACGCTCGGCGTCTCGCTGAAGGCCGTCTACGACAAGCTCGACCGTACCGAGCCGGGCGTCTCGGCGGAACTGGTCCGGCACACGGCCCGGACCCTCGGTCCCGTCATCTCCTTCATGCGTGGGGAGCGGGCGGCCTGGCTGCCCGGCTACCGGATCAGGGTCCTCGATGGCAACCACCTCGCCGGGACCGAGCCTCGGCTCAAGGCGCTTCGCACCGTCGGGGCCGGGGCCCTGCCGGGCAAGGCCCTGGTGGTGCTCGACCCGCAGGCGATGCTCGTTACCGACGTGTTCTGCTGCGAGGACGGCCACGCTCAGGAACGGTCGCTGCTGGATGGAGTCCTGGAGACGGTCCGGCCCGGTGAGGTCTGGATCGCCGACCTCAACTTCTGTACGACCGACTTCCTCGTCGGCCTCAGCGACCGTGGGGGGAACTTCGTCATCCGCCAGCATGGGGCGACCCGGCACATCGAGTGGACCGGAGGGCGACGGTCCTGCGGGCGAGTCGAGACCGGGGCGGTGTTCGAGCAGGAGATGCGGCTGGGTGATGGCGGCGGTAGGACGATGGTGGTGCGGCGGATCACCGTCGAGTTGGACCAGCCGACTCGTGACGGTGAGACCGAGATCCACATCCTGACGAACCTGCCCGCCGAGGTCGCCGACGCCCGAATGATTGCGGAACTGTACCGGCGCCGCTGGACGGTGGAATCCGCCTTCGGCGAGTTGGCCACTTGCCTCAACGGCGAGGTCGAGACGTTGGGCTACCCGAAGGCGGCGTTGTTCGCCTTCTGCGTCGCCCTGGTGTCGTACAACATGATGAGCGTGGTGAAGGCGGCCCTGAGAGCGGCCCACGGCGAGGAGGCGGTCGAGGAGTTGTCGTTCTCCTACCTGGCTGATGAGGTGAGTGGGACCTACCGGGGGATGATGATCGCCATCCCGGAGGAGGAGTGGGCGGTATTCCACGGCCTGACGGCGGCGGCGTTCGGCAGGATCCGACTGGACCTGGCCGCCGGGGTCCGCCTGTCGAGCTACCGCAAGCAGGTCCGTGGGCCGAAGCGTCCGCCGCCGAAGCGGTAGAGCGGGGCGAAGGACAAGCACGTCTCCACGGCGAAGCTGCTGGGAAAGAGGAAAGGGAGTACATAACTCCACCTTCAAAGCCCTGCCTAGGCGGCCTGGGTCTTCAGCATCCAACGGTTCAGGCTCTGATTGTGGTCCTTGCCATTGGCCCAGATCAACTTCAGTCGGCTCTGATGCTCGGGCGTCAACTGGCCCAGGACCTCGGGGGCCGTCGTCCCGTCGTCGGCCGAGGCCGCCGTGACCAGCACGACCAGTAGCAAGCGCAGCGTGTCCACCACGATGTGTCGCTTCCGCCCCCGAAGCTTCTTGCCGCCGTCATAGCCCCGCACGCCGCCGACCTCCGCCCCCTTGACCGTCGGCCTGTCGATGCTGCCGGCACTCGGGCTGGGCTCTCGGCCGTCGGCCACTCACACTTCCTGTCGCAGGGCGTCCCGGATCGTCTGCCAGGTGCCGTCGTCCCGCCACTGGGCGAAGTAGTCATAGACGATGCTCTTGGGCGGGAAGTCGTGCGGCAGCATGTCCCACTGGCAGCCGGAGCGGAGCCGGGAGAAGATGGCGTTAAGAACCTCTCGGTTCTCGACTTGGCGGGGCCTTCCCAGCTTGTTGACGGGGATCAGCGGGAGGATGACGGCGGCCTGCTCGTCGGTCAGGTCGGAGGGGTAGGGCTTCCGCATCGGGCGATGCTCCGTCGTGAGTGCGTCTGGCGGGCCTCCTGATCGGGGAAGAGCTTACGACGACAGAGCATTACCGGATAGCCTGTAAGACCCATCGACCCTGGAACGATGCCGAGAGCCGATTTCGTTCGGTCGTCGAGGATCACAACCGGGGGCGGCTGTGCCCCAAGATTTGTGGGCCAGCCGCCCCCGGCTGGCTGGCTCTCCGCATGCGGGAACCGCTCTAACTGGCTGGCTTGGCCTTGCTGGCCTCCGTCTTCTCCGTCTTCCCCTTCTCCGCCGGCCCCTTTTCCGTCGGCGGCGCCGAGAATGGGGAGCCGATCGATCGCCGAATCGGCTGCGCGGGGCGACGACTGGCGGGTGCACCAGAAGGGTTCGTGCCGGAGAAGCTATCGACCGCGAGGGTCGAGAGGCCGGAGAGCATCACGAAGGCAACCACACTGATCCCGAAGGCGTGGACCGGGTTGAAGCGGAAGACGAACGTGAAGACGCCGAACCAGACGATCGCCTGAAGGACCGAGAGGCCGATGTCGTCGGTGAGCATCGTGTCGAAGCGCGTATGCGTGTAGGTCAGGATCGCCGCGAAGATCAAGGTGCCGAGCAGAACCTTCAAACCCGCGGCGGCGGTGGTCTCATCGTAGAGATAGTTCTGCGACCACTCGACCGTGATATAGCAGGCGACGAAGAGGACCAGCCAGTAGATCAGGAACGGCAGAATGTAGGTCGTGAACATGGGCCATTGAGGGGGATCGGGGACGACTTCGCGGTTCGTCTGCATCCTAACGGCCCGACGCCCGCTTGACCACCGGTCGCTGGCGGATTCCGCGTCGGCTGGTAGGATGGGGGCCGGAATGGACCCTGGAGAACGACGTATCTGGGAATCTCCCCATGATCCGACTAAGCGCCTTCGCCGACGAGATCTCCGCCGACCCAGTCGAGCAGCTTGATTGCCTGGAGGCCAACGGCGTCCGCTTCATCGAGTTTCGCTCGATCCTCGGCACGAACGTCCTCGACCTCGACCGCCAGCAGCACGAGGCGTTCCGCAACCTGCTGAAATCACGCGGGTTTGGCCTGAGCGCCATCGGTTCACCGATCGGCAAGATCCCGATCACCGAGGCGTTCGACGCGCACCGAAACCGCTTCGAGACCGCGCTCGAACTGGCCGAGTTCTACGGCACGCCAAACATCCGGATCTTCAGCTACTACATTCCCGAGGGGGACGACCCGACGAAGTATCGTGATGAGGTGATGCGCCGGATGTCGGAGAAGGCGGAATTGGCGTTGCGGCGGGGCGTGACGCTCGTGCTGGAGAACGAGAAAGGCATCTACGGCGACACCGCCGCGCGCGTCTCCGAGATCCTCGAAACGGTCCACTCCCCGGCCCTCGGCCACGCCTTCGACCCGGCCAATTACGTCGAGGTCGGCCAGCCGATCGACGAGGCCTGGAACCTCCTCCGCGGCCGGGTGGTCCACTTCCACGTCAAGGACTACGACGCCAAGACCCACAAGAACGTCCCCGCCGGCCAGGGGGACGGACAGATCCCCCGATTGCTGGCCGATGCCGCCGCGACGGGTTACGAGGGCTTCGCCGTGCTGGAGCCGCACCTCGTCGTCGCCGAGAAGAGTTACGGCTTCACCGGCCCCGAGCGTTTCGGCGAGGCGGCGCGGGCGTTGAAGGCGGGGCTGGAGGAGAAGGGGGTCGCCTACGCCTGAGGGAAGCGTCATGGGCGGCGAGAGAGACGAGCGAGCCCCCGCGACCCGGCCAGCGGGATCGGGTTTTCGACCGACGTCGGTACGGGGGTTGATGAAGCTCGTCCTGGTCTGCGGGTTCTGCTTCGGCTTGATCGCGTTTGTCACGCCCTTGATGCAGGACCCGTATTCGGCCTCCCAGCGCACTCAATGCATCAACAACCTCAAGCAGATCGCCCTGGGCCTCTACAACTATCAGGATCGCTATGGTTGCTTGCCCCCGGCTGTCGTCACCGATGGACGGGGCAAGCCGATGCATAGCTGGCGCGTGCTGCTCCTGCCTTACCTGGAGCAGAAGGCTCTCTACGACGCCTACAACTTCGAGGAGCCCTGGGACGGACCGAACAACCGCCGGCTAATCGCGAAGATGCCCCGGATCTATGCCTGCCCGTCGCGAGAAGACCGGCTCGCAACGGGCCAGACCAGCTATTTCGCGGTCGTCGGTCCCGGCCTGATCTTCCCGGGGCCGGACCGATCGACCCGCCTCGACGAGATCACCGACGGGACCCCGAGGACCATCCTCGTCGTCGAGTCGCAGAGCCTTCCGATCGCCTGGACGGAGCCGCGCGACCTGGACCTGTCGGCGATGAGCCTGCGGGTTAACGACCCCGTCCTCCCGAGCATCTCGGGGCCCCATCCCGGCGACGGGGCCAACGTGGTGAGGGCGGATGGGTCGGCCTGGTGGTTGACAGTGACCACGCCCTCCGAGACGATCCGCGCCTGGCTGACCATCGACGGCGGCGAGGCGATCCCCGACTTCGATTGACCGATCCTCCCCGGACGAGGAACCGCGATGAGCGATGACCTCGGCTCCTCTGCTTCCGCCGAGCCAGAGAAACCGCGACGGCGGTTGACCGTCGGCCGCATGATGCTGCTCGTGCTGGCCGCGGGCTGCCTGCTCGGGCTGGCGGCGGCGTTCGTCCGGGCCGTGCATCAGGTCCGCGAGACGGCGCGACACTCCCAGTGCCTCGGCCACCTGAAAATGATCGGCATCGCCCTGCTCAACTACCACGAGGCCTGCGGTTCGTTCCCGCCCGCGGTCACGCTCGGGCCCGACGGCAAGCCCTGGCATAGCTGGCGGATGCTCATCCTGCCCTACGTCGAATCGAACACGATCTACTCGCAATACCGCTTCGACGAGCCGTGGGACGGGCCCAACAACCGGAAGCTTCACGGTATGCAGCCCGCGGTTTACGCCTGTCCGGACCACAGGGATCAGGGTCGATCGACCTACGTCGTCGTGATGGGCGACGGCACCGCCTTCCCCGGCCCGAACCAGGCGATCCGCCTGGATCAGCTTGGGGCCACGGGGCGAAAGACAATCGCCGTGGTCGAGTCGGTCACGCTCGGCCCGCACTGGATGGAGCCGCGCGACCTGGAACTAGCGCGGATGAGTCCGAGGGTCGGCGACCGGTCGCGGCCCGGCCTGTCGAGCGATCATCCGGCCGGGGTTAACGTGGTCTTCTTTGATGGGCATGTGAAGACACTTTCTCGCAACATGTCGCCCGGTGAACTCTGGTCGCAACTCTCGATCGACGGCGGCGGGCAGGATGACCGCAAGGGGCGCGTCGATCCAGCCGGTGATTGACGGTCGGCGGGGAGGATTCCTAGACTGCAAGCCCCGGATTACGCATATTCGACTCTCCCAAGGAGCTGACTCCGATGCCTCAAGCCTCCTTCCCCCGACGCCGCTTCCTCCAGGGTGCCCTCGCCGGTGGCGCCGCCTTGAGTCTTGGCCTTCGACCGACCTGGGCCGAGGAGCCGACCGGCCAGCCCAAGCCGGGCAAGATCGGGGATTTCAAGATCTCGCTGGCCGAGTGGTCCTTGCACAAGAAGCTCTTCGCCGACCGTTCCAAGATGTCCGAGATGAACCTCGAGTTTCCCCGGATGGCCCGCGAGGAGTTCGGGATCGAGGGCGTCGAGTTCGTCAACCAGTTCTTCAAGGACAAGGCCCGTGACTCGACCTACCTCCGCGATCTGAAGAAGCGGGCCAACGACCAGGGCGTCACCTGCGTGCTCATCATGATCGACGGCGAGGGCGACCTCAGCGACGCCGATCAGTCTAAGCGGATGCAGGCCGTCGAGAACCACAAGAAGTGGGTCGATGCCGCCGCCGACCTCGGTTGCCACGCCATCCGGGTCAACACCGGCCACAACTACGGCCCGGATCACACCAAGGAGGCCGCCGAGGCGTGCTCCGCCCTCAACGAGTATGGCGCCAAGCACAAGATCGAGATTATCTGTGAGAACCACGGCGGGCCGTCGAGCGACCCCGACTCGTTGCTCGCCTTGATCAAGGCCGTCGGCAGTGACAACTTCGGCACCTTGCCCGACTTCGGCAACTTCCCCCAAAAGGAACACAAGTACGAGATCGACGTTTACCAGGCCATCGCCCGGTTGATGCCCTTTGCCAAGGGCGTCTCGGCCAAGAGCTACGACTTCAACGACGACGGCCGCGAGAAGTACCTCGACTACGCCCGGATCATGAAGATCGTCACCGACGCCGGCTATCATTCCTGGGTCGGCATCGAGTACGAGGGCAGCCGGCTCTCCGAGCCCGAGGGGATCAAGGCGACCAAGCAACTTCTCGAATCGCTCCGGGGCTCGATGTACAAGGGCTGAGATCGTCGCCGCAGCAGGATGGGCGAGCCTCGCTGAGTTGGAACGTTGCGGGCGGACCCTCACCCCGAGGAGAGGGTCCACCCGCGCAGGAGCTTCGCGTCGAGGGTCTGACCTCGTATCCTCTCTCGGCCATCGTCCTAGCACTCCCCTTGACCCGATCGCCCTCCGGCCGTATCTTACCCCGCGCTCCCGAAAAGGCTCCGAAGGGATGGACCCCGATGGCGACAGGGAACGAACGGACGCACATCCTGGTTCTCAACTACAACGGACGTCATCTGCTCCGCGAGTGCCTGCCGTCGGTACTGGAGGCGGCGGTCAGGGCGCCGGTGGCTTGCGGCGTGACCGTTGTTGATAACGGCTCGACCGACGGCTCGCTCGAAGAACTGGCGGATCACTGGCCCGGGGTCGGCATCGTCTCCGAGCCGAACCGCGGCCTGGTGTCGTTCAACCACGTCCTCGAACGGATGGACGAGCGGGCCGTCCTGCTGCTCAACAACGACGTGAAACTCGACCGCCACGCCGTCGGGCCGCTGCTCAAGGCGCTGCAAAACTGCCAGGACGCCCTCTTCTCGGCGCCGAAGTGCTGGAGCTTCGACGGCCTGGCTTATGAGGGAATGCGGACCCGCGTCCGCTCGCGGTTCGGCCTGGTGCAGGGGATGTGCCGGGTGCCGGGCCACGAGTCCCACGTCGATGAGCCCGACCTGACGGCGGCGGCGGGTCCGGTCCTGATGGTCGATCGGGCCAGGTTCCTCCGGCTCGGCGGATACGACCCGCTCTATTTCCCCGGCCGGATCGAGGACCTCGACCTCGGCTTCCTCGGCTGGATGTCGGGCTGGACAGGGGTTTATGTGCCCGAGTCGGTCGCCTACCACCGCGGCTTCGGCTCGTTCGGTCCCGCCTTCGGCAGGGCCGGGTTGCGATCGCCTGGCGGCGCGGAACAGCCTGCTCTTCGCCTGGAAGAACCTGGCCGGCCGACCGCTTCCTCGCTCACCTCGCCTGGCTCCCCGCCCGCCTGGCGCATCCCTGGCGCTTGGCCGCGGGGTCTTCGCCTCGGCCTTCTTCGAGGCGCTCGGACGCCTCGGCGACGTCCGCCACGCCCGCCGCACTCTGTCGGTGGGGCAGGGGGGCTGGATCGCGCGCCAGGAGGCGTTCTTCGATCGCTTCCGCTGGTAGAATCGGCAATGTCTTGCGTACTGTCGTCGGATCTTTCACCTGTGAAATCCTGAAGCAAATATTTCGACTCTCCTTCCGGCAACCCGGCGCAAGGAGGCGCCTCGATGCCCCAGCATCCATCGCGATTCGTGATCGACGCTCGCCCTCGAGGACCGGGTGGCCTGCTGGCGGCCGAACGCGTGCTGGGTCGGCCGGTGCTGGCGCACTTGCTGGAGGCGTCGCGACCCTGGAGCGAAGGCCCGATCGCGGTCCACGCGCGGCTCGACGATCACGGCTATCCTGCGCGGACATCGTGGCCGACGAGGATGCGGGTTCTCTCGTCTTCCGGACCGGTCCGCCGCCCGAAGGGGCGGTGGTCCTCCGCACGGATCGTCTCTACGACCCACGGCGACTCGGCCGGGTGGTCCGGAGCGGTCGCGACCCCGAAACGGCCGTGATCTGGCGACTCGACCGCCCCTCGGCCCTGGCCGTGGCGGGTGACGAGTTGCTGCGGCGACGGACGTATCAGCCACTCGGCCGCTTCTGGGCCCTCGCTCCCGCTCAGGCACTGGCCCGGAAACTCTGCCCGACCAGGATCCGGCCGAACGCCGTCACGCTGGCCTCGGCGGGCCTGATGCTGGGCGCCTCGGCAATCGTCGCTTTCGGCGGAAACGGCCTGGTCGCCCGCCTCGCCGCCGCGATCGGCCTGGCGCTTGCGACTCGTCCTCGACACCGCCGACGGCCACCTCGCCCGGCTCCAGGGCACCGCCTCCGACTTCGGCCGCTGGCTCGATTCCGTGCTCGACGAACTCGGCGACATGGCCCTTCACGCCGCCATGGCCTGGGCGGCCTTCGCCCATCGGGACAGGCAGGCTGGCTGGTCGCGGGCATGTTCTATGCGATGAGCAAGTATCTGTTTCACTTCGGCAACGTCGCCGCGGAGTCGGTGCTCCTGGGCGAGGAATCGGCGCTCGGCGGCGGCGATCCGGCTGTCTCCGCGCGGTGCCGATCCGTCGGGCTCGGGAGGTGGTCCGGGCGACTGGGGCATGCGGACGTGCGCTGGCATCTCTGGATCGTGCTGGCCGCGCTCGGCCGTCTCGACCTGGCCCTGATCGGCTATGCGGCCTACTTCGCGGCCCGAACGGCGGCGGGCGCGGTGGGAAGGCGGTGCGTCATGCGTGAGCCGCGGAATCACCGCCCTGATCGTCGCCCGCGACGAGGCGGCGAACCTGCCCGGCTTGCCTCGACACCCTGGCCTGGGCCGACGAGGTCGTGATCGTCGTCGATGCCGCCAGCCGCGACGCCACCGAGGCGATCGCCAGGGCCAGGGCCGACCGGGTCCTGGTCCGACCGTTCGACGACTTCGCCTCCCAGCGCAACGCCGCGCTCGACCTGGCCACCGGCGACTGGGTCTTTTCCATCGACGCCGACGAGCGCGTGACGCCCGGACTGGCCGCGGCGATCCGCGCCGCGGTGCGCGATCCCGAGTCCCTCGGAGCCGGCTACCGCGTGCCGATCCGGAGCGTGATCCTCGGCCGGCGGTTCGCCCATTCGGGCACGCAGCACGACCGACCGCTCCGCCTCTTCCGCCGCGATTGCGGGCCGCTGGGTTGGCGAGGTCCACGAGACGGTCGCCCTCCGCGGCACCGCCGGGCAGTCCTCGGCCGCGTGGCTGGACCATCGCACGATCCCGAACATCGGCGTTTTCCTGAAGAAAATCGATCAATACACGACCCTGGAAGCCCTCAAGCTCCGGCAACTCGGCCACCGGCCCCGCCGGTTCGACCTGACGCTACGACCGATCTGGACGTTCGTGAAGCTTTACGTGTTCAAGCAAGGATTCCGCGACGGGGCCGAGGGGTTCGTCTTCTGCGCCTCTCGGCCGTCTCGGCGGCCGTCCGCCAGTGGAAGCTCCGGGAGCTGATGCTTGACGGTGAAGGGGGAACGCAACCGGACCGATACCACGGACAGCGGGCGGCGTCCACCCTCGCGTGGTCTGCTGGCGGCCCGGCGGCCGGAGGTGGGTCATGACGCGGGCCCACGAAGCACTGGTGTCGTCGCGGTTCGATGCGCTCGAAGGCCGGTTCAAGGCCAGCGTCGGACCGGAGGACTTCCGCCTCGAAGCCGTGCGCGGAATTCCCTGCGGGACGCTGGCCGGGCGGCGGTTGCTCGACCTGGGTTGTGGCAAGGGGCGATTCGCCGCGCACTTGCGAGCGGACGGGGCCGGGTCGTCGGACTCGACGTCTCGGAGGCGATGCTCCGCGGATCGACGGCGGCATTCGCTCGCGTCCGCGGCTCGGCCTCGCGACTGCCCTTCGCGGACAGCACGTTCGACGCCGTCATGGCGATCGAGGTTGTGCAGCACTGGCCGCCCGAGTGGGCTGGAACGCGGTCTGGCCGAGGTCCGCCGCGTGCTCCGGCCAGGCGGTCGGCTGGTGATCGTGGACCGCAACGCCGCGGCCCTCGATGCTCGCCGCCCCTGGCTGCCTGCCTTGGCAGTCAAGCGGCTCGACGAGTGGCGCGGCCTCTGGATGTACCGGCCCGGCGAGCCGGCCCGCGAGCGCTGGCCCTGGCCGGGGGCGTTGCGGCGCCGGCTCGCACGAAACGGTTTATCGACGTGAGGATCGAGCATCTGATCACGCCCTGATGAGTTTGGCGAGTTCGGCTGTTCCGGCGGTTGCCGGCGTTCCGGTCGATGGTCCTCTGGTCGGCCCGGGTGCCGGGAGGGATACGGGATGAATCGGATGGATCGCGGGCGGTCTGCCGGCCTTGCCGCTCTTGCTCTGGGAGACACCGCCGGGCCTGGAGATGGCGCTGGCTCAGGAGGGAATCGCGTTCGAGCGGGTCCGCGATCCGCACCCACTGGCCTTCGCCGCCGGACGGTTCGTGCTGTTCGACGGACGTCGCGTGCCTGGCTGGAGGGTTCGTGGCGTGCTCACGTCGGGGCATGTCGCGATCGACGTGGACGCCCTCCGTCGTGAGCGGCGGACTCGACCCGTTCGCGGCCTTGATCGACACCCGGCCGACCTTCGCCGCCTGGGACGTCGGCGGCTCGTCGACTGACCGAGCGCGTCGCCCGCTGGCCCAAGGCGGCGCTGCGTCGCCGGGTCCTGGGCCGTATCCGCGAGGCGATCACCGGCGCCGGCGGGCTCTGGGCCAGGCTCGCCCCCTATCCCTACCCGTACCGCTCCGCGTTTCACTTCCGCGCCGACCTGGACGAGTACGTCCCCGACGATTACGCCCGCTTCGCCCAAGCCCGCAAGCCGCTGGACGAGTGGACGACGCACTTCGTCAGCACGCACGCTTACGGCGCCGATCGCCGAGGTGCTCGACGATCTCCGACGGCTCGACGCGCAGTCGCACGGCCATTTCCACGTCGTCTATCGCGAGGCCGCGGCCAACCGTCGGAACGTCGAGCGCGCCCACGCGATCCTCGAACGCGCCGGGATCACCCCGACCGCCTTTGCCGCACCCGAGGGGCGCTGGAATGCGGGTCTCGACCGGGCCCTGGAGGGGCTCGGGTACCGCTACTCCTCCGATTTTCAGCTCAATTACGACGATTTCCCGTTCTTCCCCTGGCGCGACGGCCGCTTCTCGCGGGTGCTCCAGGTGCCGATCCACCCGATCTGTGAGGGGCTTTTTCTGGAGTCGGGCGTGGGTGACGGCCGCCGGATCGGCGAGTACCTGGCGGCGACAGTCCGGTCGCGGATCGCGTCGGGGGAGCCGGCGTTCGTGTATGGCCACCCTGAGCGCCGGTTGGGTCGGATGCCCGAGGTCTTCGAGATCCTGGCCGAGGCGGTCTCTGGCGAGGGACTGGTCTGGCGGACGACGATGACCGCCTTCGCCGACTGGTGGCACTGGCGACACCGTCGCCGATGGTCGCTCGTGCCCCGGAGCGGAGGCTGTTTTGAGCTTCAGTTCGACGACTGGGACCCGCGCTATCCGCTGGCTCTGGAGTTGTGGCGTGGCTCGCACGTCGCTGCGATCCCGATCACCGGGCCGCGAACGATGCTCCAACCCGGCCTGCTCGCCTTCGAACGCCGACGTTCCCGCATCGACACACCCGAGCCAACCCCCGCTCGACCGCCGCGTGGGCTCAAGGCCCTCGTCCGCGCCGCGCTGGACTGGGAGACGATCACGCCCGTCGAGGAATTGCCCGAGGACACCGTGACCGCCCGCCTGAAGAAACGCCTGCGACGCTGGCGGGGATCTCGCCGACGGGAGGGCCTGAGTTCATGAAAGGAACCAGGCTCACCCACGGGCCTTCCGCAAGGGGCTCGCTCGCCGACTGGCTGGCCAGTCGCACGGAAGTCCCGATGCGTCCCGGCTCGATCCTCGTCCACGCGCCGGCGACGGTCTTCCAGGCTCCCGGCGGCGGCGAGAGTCAGCTTGTCCAGACGGCCCGGCATCTCGAAGACCTGGGCCAGACCATCCGGCCGTTCGTGCCCTGGACGGATCAGATCGAGCAAGCCCAGCTTGTTCATCTTTTCGGCATGTCGCCCGAGGGGCTCGCCGTCGCCCGCATCGCGAGGTCGCGGGGCGTGCCGGTCGTGCTCTCGCCGATCTGCTGGTACGACCCGCGATCGTTGCTCGCGCTGGCCGGCAGCCGGTTGCGGGGAGCCTGGGACGTGACGAAGTGGGGGCTCCGGTTCGCCTGGCCGCGCTGGCCGTCGTGGCGTCGGGAACTGCTGTCCCTGGCCGATCGGGTGCTGCCAAATTCCCGGGCGGAGGGACGCCAGCTCACGCGGTTGTTCGGGGTCGATCCAGGCAGGGTTCGGGCGGTGCCCAATGGTGTCGAACCGCGGTTCGCGGAGGCGGATGCGGCAACTTTCCGTCAGTTCGTGGGGCTTGAGGATTTCGTGCTCTACGCCGGTCGGATCGAGCCGCGGAAGAACCTGCTGGGCGTGATCCGGGCGGTCGGAAGGCTGGGGGTGCCCTTGGTCGCGATCGGCGATCCGGTGCCCGGTTTTGAGGGCTATGCGCGGACCTGTCGGCAGGCAGGCGAGGGCTTCACACGGTTCTATCCGAGGATAGAGCAGGATGACCCACGGTTGGCCTCCGCCTACGCCGCGGCGCGGGTCTTCGCGCTACCATCCTGGTTCGAGACGCCCGGCCTGGCGGCCCTGGAAGCGGGCCTGGCCGGAAGTGCCGTGGTCGTGACCCCCTACGGTTGCACACGGGAATACTTCGGCGACAAGGTCCGCTACTGCCGACCCGAGAATCCGGGCGAGATCATCCATGCGATCGTCGAGGCGTGGGAACACGGACCCGATCCGGAATTAAGAACCCAGATTTTTCAAAACTACCTCTGGAACCAGGTGGCCTGCAAGACGCTGGAGGTGTACCACGAGCTGGTGGACTAGGACCCGAACGCCCCGGCGCGTGCCCGTCCGGCGCTACCGCTACACCAGGTGGCGGTGGCGGGTCCTCGTCCACGCGCTCGACCTGGTGGGCGTGGTCGTGCTTTGGCTCTGGCGGCGGTTCCGGCCCGTGGTCGCGGTCGAATCGCCCCGCCGCATCCTGGTTGTGCAGCTTGACCATCTGGGCGATGCCGTGCTGACAAGCCCGATTATGCCGCGGCTGAGGTCGGCCTTTCCCGGGCGCGGATCGACGTGCTGGCCTCGTCGAGCAACCGGGCGATCTTCGAGGCCGACCCGAATGTCGAGCAGGTCCACATCGCCGAGCAGAACTGGTTCGAGCGTCGTGCAGCGGGCTGGTCGCTGGCGAGGGCGGTCTGGAAGCTCGGTCGCTCGCTACGACAGGAGCGTTACGAGCTGGGAATCGATGTCCGCGGTGACGTGCTCACGGTGCTCCTCCTGTCCCTCGCCGGCATCCCGCGACGCCTCGGTTGGGCGATGGGCGGCGGCGGCTTCCTGCTGACCGACGTGGCCGAGTGGGTGCCCGGCCGGCACGAGGTCGCGTCGCGGCTGGCCTTGATCCGCTCCATCGGCGTGGCGACGGACGAGCCGGTCCGGGTGCTCGTCCATGTCAACGACGTGGATCGCGCCCTCGTGGCCCAGCGACTCCGCGACGCCTGGCCCCAGCGGGCCTCGCGGCAGGCCGCGCGTCGGGTGATGGTTGGGATTCCCAGGGCGGAAGCGACCGGTGGACCGATCCTCGAACGCGCGGCCGCGCTCGACGCCGAGCGACTGCACGCCGGTCGGTTTGGCGGCTCGGCCCCCTTGCTGGCCGTCCACCTCGGCGCGGGCACGGCCGCGAAACGATGGCCGCCGACGTTGTGGAATGCCCTGATCGCCCGTTTTCTGGACGACGGCTGGCGGGTCGTGATCCTTGGTGGCGAGGAAGACATCGCCGCCTCGCGGGCGATCCGGTCGCACGAACGTTTGCGCGACTGGACCGGCACCCTGGCCGTCACCGAGACGACGGCCCTGCTCGAACGGGCCGACCTCTTCCTCGGCGCCGACTCCGGCCCCGCGCACCTGGCGGCCTCGGCCGGGGTGACGTCGATCGTGCTCTTCAGCGGCACGAATGGCCATCGCCAGTGGCGGCCCTACTCGCGGCGGACGCTGGTGCTCCGCCATCCCGTCGCCTGCCGCCCCTGCCACCGCAAAGTTTGCCCGCTGGCCGACCATCCTTGCCTGACCGGATTGCGGCCCGAGCGCGTCCACCGTGCGGCGAAGCGATGGTGGTCGCGACTGCATCGCGAGGAGTCGCCCCATGCTCCCCTCTGAGACCGTGGTCCGGCCGGCCCGCTGGTCGGGAGCGCGGAACCGCGCCGTCCTCGAACGGGCCCGGCGACGCTACGGTCGCCTCCGCATCGATCTCCCCCCATGGATCGCTTTGGCCTGGGCGTTGGGGGTGCTGGCTCTCTACACGAAGATGATCCTCGAAACCCGCTTTCCCGCCCTGCTGGCGTTGGTCCGGCGCTGGCTGGGCGGGGATTGAACCGCGACGATGCGGGGAAGCTTCCGGTCGGCCGCGAGGTCCGATTCGTGTCGCGCCGGCCAGGGATTCTTCCGGGTCGGCCCGGGAGTCGGGCCGACTTCAGAGACGGAGCGTTTCAACAGGGCGACTCCCGCTCACTCCACTCGTTGGCGCGGCGGATGAACGGTGGCATAGGCTTGCTTGAGCGTGTGATCAAGACATTGAAAACTCTGGTAAGCCGTCTCCTCGGCGCCGGGGGAGTAGTCGAAGACCTCGACGGAGACCCAACCGTCGTAGCCGGAGGCGACCAGCGTCTTGAGGATCGGACCGAAATCGACCTCGCCCATGCCGGGGCCCTGGAGGTTGGTGTCCTGAGCGTGGAAGTGGCCGGCCTCGGCACCGTGGCGGGAGATCAGCTCGACGACGGAGCCGCCGGTATCGCCGCTCATCGCCTTCACGTCGAGATGGAGCTTGAAGTGTGGGTGATCGATCCGCTCGATCAAGCGCTTGGCCTCGGCGATCGAGGTGAGGAAGTTGGTCTCGGTGGGGGCGAGCGGTTCGAGGCAGAGGTCGATGCCGAGGGCGCCGATGGCGGGCATGGCGGCGTCGAAGACGAGCGCGGCGTAGTCCATCGCCTCGTGGATGTTCACGTCGGGCAGGAGGTCGCGCTGCTTCGGTGAGCCGAAGACCATCAAAGAGCCGCCCATCTCCAGGGTCGCCTCCGCCAGGGCGATCAGGTAGGCGGCGGTCCGCTTGCGGGTGGCGTCGTCGGGGGAAGTGAGGTAGAGGCCCTCGGTCTTGGCGAGAAGCCAGTGGAGGCCGATCGTTTGCAAGCCCTCGCCCTCGACGATCCTGCGAATTTCCTGAAGGCGCCAGTGGGGCAAGTCCGTAATCCGGGGTGCCAGGGTGAACGGCGCCAGTTCCAGTCCCTCATAGCCCAGCTCGCGGACCGTCCGGCAAGTTCTCGCGAGGTCCCAGCCTTCAAACAGCTCGTTGCAGATACCCAGGCGGATCATGTGAGGGCTCCCTTTGGCGTGAAACGACGCCACTTTACGCGATCGCCCCGCCGCCGTCCACGAGGCGCCGGGCACCAAGCCGGCATCATCCGGATTCGCGGAAGTCGTGACGCACCGGGTGGGACGCTCTACCGCCGGTCGCAGAATCGACACGACCGCGTCCCCCGGAACCCCAACTTCCTGGCTCAGGCAACTCGGGCTCGATCGGGGGGGGGATCAGGACGATTGTAGCAACAGGCCGGCCCGGTGGTCGCGGCGCACAGGTCGTGGCCCTTGCAAAGGAGGGCAAAGGTCGCTCATGGGTCAGGGAGGGCGTCATGCAGCATCGCATCATTCCGTATTGCTGTCTCTGGATCGCGATGACGATCGCCTTCGGAAGTAATCTGGTCCGGGGTCAATCGGTGACCTCGCTCGCCGATGACATCATCGTAATTTCCCAGGGACAGCGGGCGAAGGAAGCTCAGCGGGACGCGACGGCACTCGGGCCGGTTCACGGGTCGGCCGAGCTGCCGTTCGGGCCGTTGCCGGGCGCCGATCTGCCCAGGCTCGGAGCCTTCGACTCGCCGGTCCGCGAGCTGGACATCCTCTCGGCGGCATCGCGACGCACTCCCGTCTACGCCGACCGCCGGCAAGGCATCCTCCCGCCAGCAATCACGACGCCCGCACCGCCGGCACCCGCTCTGTTTGGACAGCTCGACGCCTCTGCCATCGAGGCCGAGATCGGGCCCCCGAACGGCATGACCCTCGACGAGGCCATTCGCCAGCTCATTACCGCCAACCCCGACCTCGCCTACAAGTTCCAGGAGATCCCGAAGGCCGACGCCGATATCCTGACCGCCAGCCTCTGGGGCAACCCGCTCTTTTTCTTCACGGCCGGCGGGATTCCCTACGGCAGTTACACACCGACGCGCACCGGCTCGAATTCCTACGGCCTGACCCTGATCCAGCCCTTCGACGTCAACGGCAAGATCCGGGCCCGCACCGTCCTGGCACGCCAGGCGAAGCGCGTCCTGGAGGCGCAGTTTCAGGACGCGGTCCGGCTGGAGATCGAGAATCTGCACGGCGCGTTCGTCGATGTCCTGGCCAACGAGTTGAGCGTCGAATTCAACCAGCGCAGCCTCGCCACCTCGGCCGAGCTGTCGCGAGCGATCGAGGCCCGGGTCCTCAAGGGTGCAGTCGTGCGGTCGGACCTGGACACCGTCGAGATCGAGCGGGAGTTGATCGCCAACTCCCTCGCCGAGGTCGAGGCGCAGCTCCGCACGGCGAAGCGACGTCTCGCCGTGCTTCTGGGCTATCCCCCCGAACAGGCTGATGCGCTGGTGCTGCGCGGCACGATCGTGGACGCCGCGCCCACCCCGCCGCCGGCGCCGGAGCTGGTGAAACTGGCCCTCGGCCACCGCCCGGATCTCGTCGCCTTCCGCCTGGCCGTCCGCTCGGCCGCGGCCAACGTGAATGTCCAGAAGCGGGAGCGACTCCCCGACGTGTTCGCGCTCTATTCCCCTTATGAGTTCAATGCGAACAACGACGTCTATCAGCATCAAGGCGTGACTTCCTGGAGCGCGGCCGTCTTCGGCAGCATCCCCCTGGTCAATCGCAACCAGGGCAACATCCGCCGTGCCGAGCGGAACGTCCGGCAGACGCAGATCGAGTTCTCCGCCTTGCAACGCAAGATCGTCGCCGAGGTCGAAACGGCCGCCATCGATTACGGCAGCACGCGCCAGGTCGTCGAGCGTTTCCGCGAGCGGATCGAGCCGCGAGCCCGGAGCCTGCGAACCGATCGTCAGCGACTCTATACCGCCGGCGAGCAAGGCGTCGACGTCTTCCTCAACGCCCAGCGCAACTACAACGACGTCCTCCGCCAGTACCGCGACGCTCTCGTCCGTCACCGTCTCGCCATGCTCCGGCTGAACACGATGGTGGGGCTCCGGCTCCTGCCTTGACGCTCCGGCAACGAGCCAGCGTCGAGATGGACCAGCACTTCCCCGTCAGGACGCCGAGCCCGCGCCGACGGGCTCCGCGGTCCGGGACAGGTCGATCTCGTGGCACGACCGCGGAGCAGCCATGGCGTCGAGGATCGTCAACTGACCATGACGGTTCGCGAACGTGCCGTGGCACTCAATCACCTGCTCGGCGTAGTCCGGATGCTCCTGCTTGAGCAACCGATGCAAGGCCGCAAGTTGGTGGTGGGGGACCGCCGGGAAGAGGTGGTGCGGGACGTGCATCGCCTGACCATAGACGAACACCGCCCAGTGCGTCAGCGGGTCGCAGAAGAAGACGCGGGTGTTGGTCAGGCGGCCGTCGTCGGCGTTGGCGTGCTGGTAAACGTCGCGCAGGAGCATGAAAAACATGAACGACGTCGCCATCGGGGCAATCCAGAGCAGATAGAAATAGGCGGTCGCCCGGCCGCCCGTCTGCTCACGCATCAGACCGAGCAGCACGAGGAAAACGGTGTAGTAGCTCAGCCGCAGTATCCCGGCGACACGGCTCGAATACGGCTGGCGAAACGGGGAAACAAAGAGAAGGCGATCAGGCAAGAGCGCGGTCACCAATGCCACCAGGGCGATTCCCGCCATACCCGCCGGGATCAGCCAGAGGGCCTGACCCGTATTCGCCAGCAACCGCTCCAGCAGGACGAAGACAGCCAGGTAGGCGATCCCGAGCACCGTCCCCAGCCGCCGCGGCCGTTGAGAAGAGTCGTCCCGCTCCCGGGGCTGGCAATAGACGCTGGACGACGAGCCGAACATGTTCAGCCGGGCGTAGTCGAGCGTGTATCGGAAGAAGGCCACCGGGGCCACCAGCAACCGGAGGTGGTAACGCACGAAGAACCGCCACGGCGACATCGGGAAACCGTCCACCTCCTTTCCCTCGCCCGTCCCCACGATGTTCGGGTCCCGACCCGGGTCGTTCGGGAACTGGTGATGGGCCATGTGCGAGAGTCGGTAGAGATGCACCATCGAGAGGACCGGGAACATGCAAAGCAGATCGCCGGCCAGGTCGTTCCCCAACTTGTTGCTGAACAAGGTGTAGTGCGCCGCCTCGTGCCCCAGGCCGGCCAGTCGGTGCTGCAAGCCCCCGATCAGGACGACGGCCAGCAGCCAGACCGGCAGATTCCAGAGCCACGGCAGACCCCAGGAGGCCCGGCATTCAAAGAACCCGATCGACGCTCCCAGGACCACCGCGATACAGGCATACTCCAGGAACAAATATCCCAGACTCTTCAGGTCATGCACGGTCCTCAACCTCACAAGCTGCTCGCGAAGCCCGGGTGAGTTGAAGGTCGGTCGTGTTGCCGTGCTCATGGGGCCGGTTCCTTCGCGACGCTTGCAAACCTCTCATCGCGGAAGGACCGTTCGCACCAGAGGCGCAGAACGGTCCCAACGCGACCGTGGCGTTCCAGAATCCAGGATCGGGGGAGTGATGAACCTCGTGGCCGGACGCTCCCGAGTCGCTGGCTCCCGTTCCGAACCCGACGGGCCCGAAACCCCAACTCAGCGTCCCCGAAAATCCAGGGCCCGCAGGCCCTTCGAAGAAGTCGATCCCGCCAGGTCCCGAGCGTCACCGGCAACGATCACGGAATCGTTCGAGATTCCCTGTTCCACTCAAAGGATGTACTCTATCTATTTTACCACGGAATCAGTCCCGGTCAATGACTTCTCGACCTCGGGCTCGGTGGCGGGTAGGCGTCTCGAAAGTAGGTGGGAAATCCCGTACAACGGGGGGCGTTGATGCGTCGCTCGGAAACCCGCCCCTCGATGGACGACACGGAGGCCCCCGACCATGGCACGCCACCTGACCGCCGAGCAGCAGGCCGAGGCCGATCGGATCGAGCAGCGGCTGTTGGAGCTGGTCCGCGGCGACCTCCGCGAGTTGGCCGAGCACCTGGCCTCCAAGCCGGATGGCCAACTCCTGGGCGCCACCGAGCACGAGGTCCGCGACCGCGTGCACCGCATCGGCGCCCGGGCCATCGAGGCCGCCCTGACCGGGCGCAAAAGGGGGCTACCGCGGCTCCAGCATGAGCTGCCCGAGTTGCCGCGAGCCGGCCAAGTTCCTCGGTTATCGGCCCCGATCGGTCCTCAGCCTGCTCGGGACCATCCGGCTGCGGCGGGCCTACTACCATTGTCCCACCTGCCGGGCCGGGTCGGCCCCCGCCGACGGGCCGCTGGGGCTCTCGGCCGAGGCCCTGACACCGGCGGCGCGCGAGGCGATCTGCCTGGCCGGTGTGCTCTCCAGCTTCGCCGAGGCCGCCGGGACGACGCTGCCGAAGCTCGCCGGGCTCCACCCGGCCGAGTCCACGGTCGAGCGGGCCACCGAGGCCGCCGGCCGGGAGGTCGGCGACCGCCTGGCTGCTGGCGAGACCTTCGGCACGCCGGGCCCGTGGCACTGGCACCGGGATGCTGAGGGCAAGACCTGCGCCTACGTGGCCATCGACGCCACCGGGGTCGGCCAGCAGGGCGACGGCGGCGCCAAGGCCGACGGGCGGATGGCGACCGTGGCGATGATCTACAACCCGGTGCCCGAGGGCCGCGACCGCCGGGCGCGGCCCGACGGGCCGACGACCCGCTTCCGGGCTCGGTATCTCGCCGGGCTGGGCGGGGCCACCGCGCTGGGCGACCCGCTGCGACGGCAGGCGGCCCAGGTCGGCATGGACCACGCCGAGCGGTGGATCGGCCTGTCCGATGGCGGCGCCGGCCTGGAGGACTGGCTGCGGGTGAACTTCGGCCGGCTCGATGCGGTGATCCTGGACTTCTACCACGCGGCCGAGTACCTCGGAGACCTGGCCAGGGCGCTGCACCCGGGCGATGAGGAGGCCCGCGAGGCCTGGCTGGAGGCCTGGTGCGTTCGGCTGAAGCGTGAGGGCGGCGCCGCGGTGCTGGCCAACCTGCGTGCGCTGGAGGTCCGCGGCGGCGTGGCGCGGGAGGCGTTGGCGGAGGTGGTGCGGTATTTCGGCAATCAGGTGCACCGGATGGACTACCCGAGCTATGTGGCCCAGGGCTGGGCGATCGGATCGGGGCCGATCGAGGCGGCGTGCAAGACGGTCGTCGGCCAGCGGATGAAGGGGGCGGGGATGCGCTGGGGGGCCGACGGGGCGGATGCGCTCTGCCACCTGAGGGCCTTGTTCAAGAGCGGGGACCGGCAGTGGGACGCCTACTGGTCCCCCGCGCCGAACTGATCCCTACCTACAAAGGTGACGCCTACCCCTCGGTGGCGTCCATCCGGATCGTGGCACGTGCCGCCAGCAATTCCACAAACGCGGTCTGGAGCCGACCGACATGCTTGCGGATCTTATCTTGACCCCGCGCCTCGATGCTCCTCTTCGCCGCCACGGCCACCGGCACCAAACTCGGCAAAGGGATGCCACGCCGTTCCGTTCAAGGCGGTCACGCTCCCTCGACTCGCGAGCCAGGGACCGTCTGATCGCATTGATTCGAGGCTGCGCTCGAGATTGACCCGGGCAATCGTTCTGATTCCGCATCTTCTCAGAAATGATCGACCTGGCCGCGGACGGCCCGGGCCGTTGGCGTTGACCGGCCCGACCTCACTACGGTCCCGTTTTTGCTAGCAACCGGCCGGCGGGTTCGCGTTGCGTTGCGGTGCCCCGGTGAATCCGGACCCACCGCGAGGGCCAGGCCCAGGTCCGATCGGTCGCGTCGTTGCGAACAGTTTCCAAGAAGCGGCAGCCATGAAAACCGCCTTGATCGCTCACGTCGGCGACGCTCTCAGCGGCGAGGGGCTGGCTCGCTGGCTGGGTACGTTCTCCGAATTGGTGGGCATCGTCGAGGTCGAGGAGCCGAAAAGCCGACTCTGGAAGCGGATTCGCCGGGAATGGCGGCGAAGTGGTCCATTCGGCTTTCTTGACGTGCTGGCGTTCCGGCTCTACTACAAGGCCCGCCTCGCCCGGAACGACCGCGCCTGGGAAACCGAGGCCCTCGAAAAGCTTCGCTCGTCGTACCCGGAACCGCAACCGCCGCCGCCGGTGCTCCGGACCGCCTCTCCCAACAGCCCCGAAGCCGAGGCGTTCCTCCGCGAGCAAGCCCCCGACCTGGTGATCGCGCGTTGCAAGTCCTTGCTCCGCAAGAGGATCTTCACGATTCCGCCGCTCGGAACCTTCGTGATGCACCCCGGCATCTGCCCCGACTATCGCAACGCTCACGGCTGCTTCTGGGCTCTCGCCGAGGGGGATCGTCAGAACGTCGGCATGACTCTCCTGCGGATCGACGAGGGGATCGACACCGGTCCCGTCTTCGGCCACTACCGCTGCGACTTCGACCCACAGAAAGATTCCCACATCAAAATTCAAGACAAGGTAGTGCTCGACAACCTCGACGCCCTCCGCGACAAGCTCCTGGCGATCGCCGACGGCACGGCTAGACCCATCGATACGACCGGCCACCCCTCGCGCGAGTGGGGGCAGCCCTGGTTCTCGGCTTACCTGCGATGGCGCAAGCACGCCCGCGCCGGAGGATTGACCTGATGCCCTTGGTTCTGCTCTATCACGACGTCGTGGACAACGACGACGACGCCAGCGGCTTCCCCGGCGGCGGCGCGGCCCGTTACAAGCTCGGTCACGACGAGTTCCGCGCCCACCTCGACGCCATCGCCGCCGCCGCCAAGGCCCCACCAACCACCCTCGACTGCCTACCGGACTCGGCCAGTGCCCCCTTGCTGACCTTCGATGACGGCGGCCTCAGCGCGGCGACCGTGATCGCCGACGCGCTGGAGAGCCGCGGCTGGCGCGGGCATTTCCTGATCACGGTCGACTACATCGGCCGCCCCGGCTTCGTCGATCGCGACCAGATCCAGGACCTCGCCCGCCGCGGCCACGGCATCGGCAGCCACTCGTGCAGCCACCCGACCCGGATGGCGGCCTGCTCGCGTTCGCGACTGCTCGACGAGTGGCGACGGAGTCGCGACGTGCTCTCCGAGATCCTGGGCTCGCCGGTCATCAGTGCGTCGGTCCCCGGTGGGTATTACTCGCGAGCCGTCGCCGAGACGGCTGCCGAGGCGGGTCTGACCCGCCTGTTCAACTCCGAGCCGACCCCCCGGGCCCACGACGTCCAGGGGTGTCTCGTTTTCGGCCGCTACACGATCTACCGCGGCATGACGCCCGCGATGGCCGCCGCGCTCGCCGCCGGCTCGCCGCCAGCCTTGCTCCGCCAGGCCGCGACCTGGAAGCTCAAGAAAGCCGCCAAGGCCGTCGGCGGCCGGGCTTATCTGGGTGTCCGACAGGCCTTGCTCGACCGGAAATATCGGGCCACGGCGTCGAGCGCCGCACGCTCGGAATGATCTCACCAGGCGTCGGCGCTGATCACTTCGCCCCCCTGAACGGTTCCCAGCGCCCGCCAGGGGGAGCCGGCCACCGTACTCTTGACGAACCGGACCGAGCCATCGCCGAGCAGAACATTGACGCCACCCGGATGGTAGCTCCGGGAATTGACCGCGGCGAACGTCGGACCGCCCGCGTGCTCGGAGTTGCCGAGCAGATCCAGGTCCAGGTTGCCCGCTGCATTGCTGCGGATCGCCTTGTTCGGGGTCCAGGCGGTCGTGAAGCCGGACTGGTGGATGCCGCCATCGGCCCACTCGGTATGGCCCGACGAGCGGGCGGTACAGGCGCCGCTGAAATACTCCGGAGCGACGTCGGCAGGAGACGCGTCGGCTGACGGGATGGCGGTCGGGTTCTTGATCCGCGAGGGTGGGCAGTTGCGAAGTTGAGGCTGGTAGGTCTTGACCTCAGCCGCGAGCAACGAATTGCTCAAACCATCGGTGAACGCGGCCAGCCGCCGGCTCCGGTTCGGGCCGAACGCGGCGCGGTTCTCTGGGCCGCCAAATCCGCCCCAGACGAACCAGTCGCCCATGTTGAAGCCATAGCTGGTCACGCCAAGCTGGCCGAAACTCTCGGGCTTCGCCTCGGTCCGGACCTCGCTCGGGCAAAGGTACGTCGTGAGGCTCAGGCCGCCAACCGTTGTGTTCTCAGGCGCCTCGTAGTGCACCCCGAAGTTGATCGCGTTGAAGGCGGACCCTTGCTCAAGAAACGGCAAGATCCGGCCGTGCACGCTCCAGCCCCCCCACCACCTCACCGTGCCCGCCTGCCCCGCCAGCACGACCGACGGCGGCAAGGCCCCCGCCACGCTCTCGTAGTTGTGCAAACCCAGCCCGATCTGCTTCAGGTTGTTCGTACACTGCGCCCGCCTCGCCGCCTCCCGCGCCGCCTGCACCGCCGGCAGCAGCAACGCGATCAACACGCCGATGATCGCAATGACCACCATCAACTCGATCAGGGTGAAACCGCGACGGATCGTCCTCGACATCGAAACCTCCCGGCTGCATTGGCATTGAGACTCAGTCTCATTTTCGACGGCCGATCATCGCGACCGCCCCCCGGAATGTCAAGGACCGTGCCCGAGAAAAGCGCGCGCTCGTCTGGAAGGAAACCCGCGCCGGAATCGCCTTTATGTGCTATAATTAACGCTAGGTCTTTGCCAATCCGAACCGGGGTCCCGAGCCAGTCCATTGCTCTGCAAGACCTCGCGACGTCGCGACGTCGCTTCGCATCCCCATGACCGAACGAACTTCAAAATGGGCGGGATTCCTTTTTAAGTCTTTAAATCCATGAGACTTAAGCCTTCTGTTCTGATTGGATTGGGAGCGTCCTCCGTGCATCCTCACGTCGTTCCTTCCACGTCCCTGGCGCGTCCCCGACTCGTCCCGAGCGCGTTCCCGATTCCACCTCAGACTCAGTGGACGGTTCAAGAAAGCAGATCACCCTGCCCGACCGCGCCGCCTGGCGTTGGTCCAGAAGGGGGCTCCGGTGGGATGCCGGAATCCACCACTGGCCTACCGAGATTCGCGATCCGGTGGCGATCAGGGGACAGGGATAACGGGGGAGGCGGCGAGCAGGCGCTGGCCGAATTGCTCGTCGATATCGAGGTGGGTGAGGAAGCGGCGGCGGATCGTGCGGAGCATGGCGTCGATGGCGTCGGGGCTGGTGTCCTTGAGGCGGATGGCGCCTCCGGCACGCTTGTCGTGGCCGCCGGCGGTGCCCAGGCCATCGACGACCTCGCGGAGCACCTCGCCGCCGTGGCCGCCGATGTGGTCGGAGCGGACGGAGATCTTGAGCTGATCCTCGAAGAGGCCCACACACATGGCCCAGCCGACCTGGTCGAAGCGGATGAAGAAGTCGGCCAGCTCGGCGATGATGTCGGGCTGAGGCACTCGACCCAGGTAGCTGACGACGACGTCCTGGTACAGGAAGGCGTTGGACAGCGAGTGCAGATACACGGCGAAGTAGCTCTGAGGCAGCCGTGGGTTGCGGATGCGGGCCAGGAGGTCCTTGTCGGCGCGGGGGAAAAGCCAGACGAGCGCGCCGTCGTCAGCCGGGCCGGCCTCCCGGGGGTAGCCGGAAACCTCCGACTCGATGCCGTAGAGCAAGGCGGTGGCCAGCCGGGCATCGATCGGAAACTCCTGCTCCAGCAAGTAGCCGGTGATCATCGTGCTCGTGGCGCCGAGGTTGGGTCGGATGTCGCGAAAGGCGACCCCTTCGAGCACCCCGGGGGTTTCGTGGTGGTCAAGCACGGCGACGGGCTGGGCCGACTCGTTGGCGCGGCGGCCGGTGTAGGGCTGGCTATCGACCATCACGACGGCGGAGGTGCCGTCGATCGGAGCCTGATCGATGGGGATCAACGGGATCTGGAGAAGATCGACCATCGCCTGGTTCTCGGCGCGGGCGATCATACCTTCGAGAGTGAGCGAGACCGGCTTTTCGGGCAGACGATGGGCGAGCAGAGCCTGAAGACCAAGCATGCAGGCCAGGGCGTCGGGGTCGGGATTGACGTGGGAGACCAGCACAATCCGAGCGAAGGGGGCCAGGACGTCAAGTAACCGCTCGGAGCGGTGAGGCCGTATCGGACGTGCCGGGGTTTTCGAATCCGTGCCAGCCTCGGCCATCGTCGCCTTCCACATCAGGAGGTCTCCGCAGCCGTCGGGGCCCATGCAATTCCGACCGTCATTGGGTCGGGCCGGGGAGCTTATGGTCAACCGACCGTCACAGAGGAACTCGGGGCCTGCCTGCCTCCTTACCGAGTTTACGAGATTCTGGCCGGTCGTGGCCAGAGCCAGCAATCGCGGCGCCGAAGCCGAGCCGTCAAGGGTCGTCGGCCTCGGGCCTTGCCGGCGCATACCGGAACCGTCGCCGGAGCTCGGTCGGATTGTGGGCTCTCGACTTCCGGACGGGTCAACCGACGAAGCGATTCCTGGTAACGCTCCTGCGGATTGGGTTCGACGATCCCCGGCGACCGCGGCGGCTCGCGGAAGGCATGGGCCACGAGCAGCCCCAGGTTGGCGATCAGAACGAGGGTCGCGACGGTCGTCTGCCGCCGGCGCAAGGGGACGGCGGCGGCTGGACTTGCCGAGAATGCCGCGAGGGCCGGCACCAGGACATTGCCACCATAAAACATCCCGAGGATTCCGCCCAGGATCACGATCGCCTGGAGCCCTATGGCCGGTTGTCTCATCTCGGGCACGGCCAGAGGACCGCAAACCAGAGCCGGCAACGCGATGGCGCCGCAGATGGCTCCCCAGGCAAACAACCTCGCAGCCAGCGCCCGCTCGAAGGTCGCGGCCTCCTCCGCCCTCAGGCAACGCTCGGCAACCGGCCGGATGCCGAAGCCGAGGACCATCAAGCTTCCGACCCAGCCCGCCATCGCGATCAGGAAGACGCTGTCGAACAGGTGCAGCAGGTTCAAGGCGCCCATGGCGCCGGCCTCCGTCCTTGCATGGCTCGCCGGGTTGCCACGCCGGTCTTGATGGAGAGGAAGCGTCTGCCCGGTGCCCGGCTCGTCGCGACCAGGGAATGCGGTATCGGCCCGATTCTCAACGGCGAGCATACGTCAAACACGCTGCCCGGGCCAGTCTTTCGAGCCCCGGGAAACGATCGGGAGATAGCCCGTCTCGTACTGGGAGTTTGGTCGATGTCCCAGGTTCGGAGATCAACCCAGGCCCATCCCGACACGACTACCGGTGAACGGACGGGAGCCGTCGAGCAAGACCGAGGTCCGGCCCGACGGCTCCGATGTCCTTCGCGGATCGACGCTCACCTCGTTGTGAGCCCGCTCATCCGGGCACGGCGGGTCGTCACCACGCCCTCTGACTTTCGGTTACTTCTGGCCGGCGCGGTTCATCAGGTACTTCTGGAGCGCCTCGTTGTCGATCTTCGAGGCAGCCTTGGGGGTTTCGGGCGTGGCCTCTACGGCAACCGGGAGCTTGGGTGGTGGCGTCTCTCGCAGCTCCTCACGGGAGACAAAAGGGACGACCTGACCATCCGGCAAGACCATGCCGGTCTGGCCGTCGGGCAACGAAACCAGGGAGCCCGGCTTCCCCGTCGTCGGGGCGACCGCGCTCGAAGCCACCGGGGCCGTCGGTGTCGGGACGTTGGCGTTTGTCGAGGCGGGGCGGGGCGGCATCACCCGGGGACCCATCGCGTTCGGCGTGATGTGGTAACCGGCTGGGTTCGGAAACCGAGTGTCGGCCGGAACGCGTGGGTCGGTCGCGGCGAATCGGCCGGTCATCCCTCCCACAACTCGCGGAGGCGGGGCCACCGGCTCGCCCCGGCCGGGGATCGGCTCCGGGCCATCCGGGCCGATCGGGCCGACGCGACCCGCGGCGAAGCCCTCGCCCGAATCCGCGGCCGGCAGCGGCGCCGCGTACTGGGGCGGCACGACCTCGGTTGGGGGCCTGGGTTGGGTCGTAGAGGCTATTGACCCAGTTGAGGAGGATGCGGTAAGCAGGGTGATTCGGACCACCGAGCACCGGGCGACCGTCGGGCGGGTGGGTCAGGGCGGACACACTCAACAAATCGCTGTGAGTGAGGTCGGTCGGGTTGATCAGTCGGAGCGTGGCATCGAGGTTGGTGCGGAGCAAGGTATCGTTCTGAAGGTCGCGTCGAGCACGGGCGAAGACCAGGCGGAAGTCGCCGCCGTAGGTATCGGCGTTGTGGCAACGGGCACAGTGGCGTTGAAGCTCGAAGTGGACCGTCCGGCCGAATTCCTGGTAGCGGCGGTAGGCGATCGGGGCAGGCAGATCGAAAATGATCGGGGGACCCGAGGCGCGTTGCTCGCGGTCGAGGTTGCGGATCGTGTTGATGCTCAACTCGCGAGGCTCGGTCGGGTCAAGCGGCGGTCGACTCGGAGGCAGGGTGCCGCTGGTTCGGCTCACGTCTGGGTCGGCCGGCGGCAGCATTGGCGGCGTTGAGCTGGAAGAGCATGGCCTTGGCGCGATGGTTCTCCGGGCTGAGGGCGAGAACCGTGTCAAGATGTTCCCGGGCGTGCGCATCGAGTTTCTGTTCGAGGCACCAGACGGCCAGCTTCATCTGCTCGTCGGCGTCGTTTTTCGGCAGCCGGGTGAGCTTGAACTCGTAGGCTTCCTCGAGCGACCGGAACGCCCCGAGGACCTGCCGGCGTGCGTAGTGCTTCACGCCTATCCGGTGCTTGAGGAAATAGCCGGTGGCGTCCTGGAGGATCTCCCCCTGAAGGACGTGACCGTTGGACAGCAGGAGCACCGTCGGCTTCGCCTCCGGGTCGGGAGTCGGCGAGGCGGACGGAGCGAAACCCGGCGCAGTCGTCGCGGGCGGGTCCTGCGGCTCAGCGACGCACGGCGTCGCGGCCCAGGTCAGGCCCAGCGCGGTCAGGCCGGCGGCGGTCAGGGAGATGATTTTGGGTGACATGGTGGCGGGACCGTACTGCCGGCCGTAGAATCCGTCAAGCCGAAGCGACGCGGGAATTTCCGCGATTTTTCCGCAAGGTTTTCCTCATTTTTTCCCGGCCAGAATCCGACGTGCCCATGTCCGATGCCACGCTGCCTCCAACGCTCGCCCCCTTGCTCGGCCAGATCGTCGTGCTCGACATGAAATCGTCCTACGTTTGCCTCGGCACCCTCGCCGGAGCCGACGCCGAGTACTACGAACTGCTCGACGCCGACCTGCACGACTTCCGCGACAGCACCGCGACCCGCGAAATCTACGTCTATGACTCGCTCCGTCTGGGCATCCGCCGCAACCGTCAGCGGGTCTTGATTCGCCGCGAGGATGTCGTGGCCATCACCCGGTTCGCCGACATCGCCGAGAGTTAAGGTTCGAGGGAGCGAACCTGCCGTTATCCGCAGTTCTTGAAAGGAAAGCGCCGATGCCGACCCTCTTCTGGATGGCAACCCTGCCCCTCCTCGTCGGGTTCTCCGACGACGATGCCAGGCCCGAAACGGCGAGTCCGGCGACGCTTCGCCCCCTGGTCCCTGCCTACTTCTACCCGGAAGGGGCGGGAGAGAAGGAGTGGGACCGACTGATTGCCACAGGCCAGCGGACTGAGCTTGTCGTGATCGTCAACCCGGCCAGCGGGCCGGGACGGCGGGTAAACCCCCGATACACCGCGATCTTCGAGCGGCTCGCGACGACGAGGATTGTCCCGATCGGTTACGTCACCACGAGTTACGGACGCCGCCCGACCGCCGAGGTGAAGGCCGAAGTCGATCGTTGGCTCCACTTCTATCCTGACATCCAGGGGATCTTCTTCGACGAGCAAGCCAGCGACGCCGCGCACGTCGAGGCCCAGGCAGAGCTCTACCAGTACGTAAAGCAGACGAAGCGACTTGACCTGGTCGTCACCAATCCGGGAACGGTCTGCGACGCTTCCTACCTGAGCCGACCGGCCGCGGACGTGGTCTGCCTGTTCGAGAGCCCTCGGAAGCCCGAGAGCCTGCGGTTGCCAGACTGGACGCAGACGTTTGCCGCTCGCCGGATCGCGGCATTACCGTACCAGGTGGCCGATGTCGCGGCGATGCGGGCTTGCGTGGAAGAGGCAAGGAAGCGGGGCATCGGCATTCTCTACGTTACGGACGCCGACGGCCGCAACCCCTGGAATCGTCTACCCAGCTACTGGGAAGACGAGGTCGCCGCCATGATGGTGACGCCGGTTGGGAATCGTTGAGCGAAGATCTGGCACGTCGTTTCCCATATAATCCCCCCGGTCCGCGAATAGAATGTCGAGGAGGAGGTTCCCCGGCCGGTCCCTCGTGGACCGACCAGGCTCCGGGTTCCCCCTGACCCCGCAGACAGGTTTGACCAACATGACCGCGAGGCGCTGGCTACTCGCCATCCCTTTGACCTTCTTCGCCATCCTCGGTCCCGCGCAGGCCTCCGAGGTCCGCGACCGGGCGAAGATGTTTAGTGACGACGCGATCCGGAAGGCCGAGTCGATCCTAGACCGAGCCGAGAAGCAGTCCCGAGTGCCCACGATCATCGAGACGGTCCCCTCGCTGGGCGGCACGTCGATCAGCGAAGCTTCTTTGCAGCGAGCCAAGGAGTCGGGCATCAAGGGAGTCTTTGTGCTGATCTCCAAGAAGCCAGCGAAACTGGAGGCCAGGGACTACCAGAACTTCCTCGGCCGCGCCCGTCTCTTGACGATCCAGGAGGCGTTCCTGTCCAACTTCCGCGCCGGCGATCTCGACGCGGGCCTGATCCAGGGTGCCGAGACGATTGGCGAAGCCGTGAAGCAGGTCGGCGCACCTCGGGGCGGTCGGGCGGGGCGCCGGCCGGTCGAGCGCCAGGTGGACGGGTCGCGGGGGCGCCTCCAGCGGGGGCACGTCGGGGAGGTAGTTCCTCCGGGTTCGGCATCCTGCTGGTCATCGGAGCCGTGATCATCGGCGTTCTGCTGTTGACCCGCCTGTTCAGCCGTGCCAACCAGCCTGGCGGCTACGGCGCCTCCGGCCGACCGGGACCCATGGGCGGACCGGGTTATGGGGCGGGCGGCTACGGAGCGCCCGGCTACGGCGGTCGCGGAGGTTTCTGGCAAGGAATGCTTGGCGGGCTCGGCGGCGCCATCGCCGGCAACTGGCTCTATGGCCAGTTCTCCGGCCGCCACCATCAACCCGATCACGACTACGGCGGTACCGGCTACACCGGCGCCGAGGGTGGAGCCCTTCCTCCCGATACTGGCGCCGATTGGGGTGGCACCGGCGGGGCCGACTGGGGTGGTGGGGACGTCGCCGACACGGGCGGCGACTGGGGTGGCGGCGGTGGGGGTGACTGGGGCGGCGGTGGCGGCGGAGATTGGGGCGGTGGCGGTGGCGACTGGGGCGGCGGTGGCGGTGGGGACTGGACCTGAACCGAACCCGTTGTGTCTCGGCTCTTGAGGACGATCTCGTCAGGGTCGGGCCGACTGATAGTCGACCCGACCCTGCGGTGGTGATCCGGGAGGCATGCTGGTTCCTGGCGCTCGCGATTCAGTCCAGCGGCTGGAGCTGGACGTTCTTGAACCAGCAGTCGGAGCCGTGGTCCTGGAAGCCGAAGTAGCCCTTCTGCTCCAGGTCTTTGATCGGCACGCCCTTGAACTTGTGGTTCGAGCCGTCGGGCCGCCTGCCAGGCTCGGTGAACCGGCTAAGGTCGAGGGAATTGACCTCCTGACCATTGAGTACGATCGTCACCATCGGGCCCTTGGCAGTGATGGTCATGTGGTTCCATTCGCCAGCGGGCTTCTGGGCGTTGACCTTGGGAGCCTTCAGGTCATAGACCGCTCCCGGATCGTGCATGCCGGTCCCCTTGGTGTCGTCGAGGGCGATCTCCAGGCCGGTCATGACCGGGTCTTTGAGGTTGCCGACACGGAGGAACACGCCCGAGTTGCAGCCCTGAGTGAGCTTGTAGTCGAAGTCGAGAACGAAGTCCTTGCAAGGCTTCTCGTAGACTACGAGGTAGCCGCCTGCCTTGTGGGGATTCAGGCCGTCGGCCTGGACGTTGGCAGCGGGCACGGGCTGGCCGGTGTTGGTGATCCAGTCGCGGGCCCCCTGGCCATCGAAGATCGTTTGGGCGTCGTCCGGCGCGTGTGTTCGCGTTGGCAAGGCTCAGGACGAGCAGGACCGGGAAGAATCGTACGCAGTCGCATCAGGATCACTCCGTGGGTGGACGCGACCCCCAATCGGGGGTCGCCAGGGAACCGAGGACGAAACCCCGGTAGGATGCCGTAGATTACTGCGACGACGCCCAAAAGCCTAACGATTACTCGTCCTCCGGCCCGGGGCTATGGTTGAGGGCCTGGTGGAGCGCGGCGACGATGCCGTGGATGTCCAGCGGCTTGAGAAAGACCTGGTCGATTCCCAGAACCCGAAGATCCGGATCGTTCTCGGCTTCACTCCAGCCGGTGATCAGGCCGATGAAGGGGCGTGGTTCCAGCGTGAGAGCCTCGCGGGCAACCTCGCGGCCGTCGAGGTCGGGGAGCATCAGGTCGGTGAGGACGGCCAGGGGCGGGGGAGGAACACGGAGCACTTCGAGCGCGGAGGTGCCGTCGCCGACGGCGATGACCTGGAACCCGTGCAGTTCCAGTAAACGAGACAGGCTGCGACGGCCCTCCGGACTATCATCGACGATCAACAGCCGGCATGGCTGGCCCGGGGGTGTTGGATTCGTTCCGGTATCGGATTGCAACATCGATGAAAATTTCTATCTGCCGGCGCGTCGAATCGACAGACCCGCGGCGTCCCGGTCTCGCAACTCACGAGGTAGGGGCCGCCGCCATCCAGTCGATCGCCGAGAGCCGGGCCAGGGCAAGCATCAGGGCGTGGGTACCGTCGCGGCCGTGGCCCTGGGCCTGCACCGCCCGGTAAAGCTGCTCGGCCAGGGCCAGGCCAGGCAGTGACAGGCCCATTCGACGCGACTCGTCGAGGGCAATTCGCATGTCCTTCAGGAAGTGTTCCACAAAGAAACCCGGTTCGAATCGTCGGTTGATGATCCGGGGGCCAAGGTTGTTCAGGCTCCACGAGCCGGCCGCACCGCTGCCGACGCTCTGGAGTACGGTGTTCAGGTCTAGACCGGCCTTGTAGCCATAGAGCAGGGCCTCGCAGACACCGATCATGTTCGTCGCGATCAGGATCTGGTTGACCATTTTGGTGTCCTGGCCGGCGCCGGGCGGACCCTGGTGAACGATCGTCTTGCCCATCTTCTCGAACAGAGGCCGCAATGCCTCGACAACTTCCGTCTCACCGCCGATCATGATCGAGAGCCGGGCCTCCTTGGCGCCGACGTCGCCACCGGAGACCGGGGCATCGACCGAGTGGACGTTCTTGGCCCGAGCCGCCTCGGCGATTTCGCGAGCCAGGGAGGGTTCGCTGGTGGTCATGTCCACCAGGATCGAGCCCGACCTGGGCGCCGGCCAGGATGCCGTCGTCACCGAGCGTGACCTCACGCACGTCCTCGGGAAGCCAACGATCGTGAAGATCACGTCAGAGGCCTCGGCCACGGCCCGGGGCGACCCGGCAAAGCGCCGCGCCTCGGTCAAGCAAAGGCTGTGCCTTGGCGCGGGTTCGATTGAAGACGGTCGCCGGATAGCCGGCCGCCATCAGGTGACCGCACATCGACGAGCCCATCACGCCTGTTCCGATCCAGCCAATCCGCGTCTTGCCGGGCGCCAGGTCCAGAGCCATCATCGTCTCCCAGGGACTTGCGTCGGTCTCGGCTCGCCCACGATCTCATCCATAAGTCGAGGAACATGCCAGACCGACAAGGTGAACGGAGGTGTTTTTCACAACGAACGGGGCAAGGAGAAGGTCCCGGCCGGATTCCCGAACGGCGGGCGGCCATGCAGCGTTGCAGCACGATTGGGGCCGGCTCAGTAAGTCTCGACGAGCCACCGGCCGCTCTTGCGGAAGCCATCATGCCAGGCGTTGCCGTCGAGGCCGGCGGCCAGGGCATACTCGCGTAGCGTCGATCCAATGCCGCGCTCCATCCCCTTGAGGCCGCAAATGTAGAGATAAGTCTGACCACGGTCAAGCAGCGGCCAGAGTTCGGCGAGCCTTTCCGCCAGGCGGTGCTGGACGTAAAGCCTCGAGCCGTCCGGGCGCCTGCTGCTCGCGGCTGATCGCGAAGGAGAGTTGCAATCCACAGCGATCACCATAGCTCTTCCAACTCGTCCCGGTAGAGGCACTGGGACCTCGTACGGACCCCAAAAAAGAGGAAAACCTGGCCCGACCAGCCACCGGGACACTCGCCGTAAATGTGGTGGAGGAAGCGCGGAACGGCGCGATGCCGGTGCCCGTGGCGAGCATGACGAGATTCGCGGCAGGGTCTGCGGGGAGCAGGAAAATGCTTGCCGGTCGGGCCGGTGACGGTGACCCGATCGCCGGCCTTCAGGTCGCAGAGGTAATTCGAGGCCACACCGTGATGCGTCGTGGCCGGTCGCGTCCGCGAAGACGACTCGCTTGACGCAAAGCGAGGCCGACTGGCCGAGGCCGTCGTCGCCGAGTCGGCTGGAGGCGATAGAGTAGAGCCGGAGCTTGTGCGGCCTCCCGTTCGGGCCAAGCCCGGGGAACGAGCACGCCGAGGCTCTGTCCTTCGAGGTAGCGGTAATCGAGGCCCGCGAGGTTCAAGCACGAGGTGGCGGACGTCGTCGTCGCCTTCCGGGGTCAGTCGACGTTCGAGACGACCCGAGCGATGCCGGGTCGGGAAACCCGGTAAAGGTTCAACGGAACCGCGGCGCGGTCGGGACAGCGGCGACGGACTCATGTGCATCAGCGGGCGGACTCCGACCTGGATCGGGGAAGGTCACCACAGTCTCGATCTTCGGCCCACGACTGCCGCCGGTCAACACGCTGGCCTCTTGGCTTTCGCCACGAGGGCGGTAGGATGTGGACCATCGTTTTGGAAGACGCCCGTAGCCGCGCCGCGGTGCGAATCGGGCGATCGGGAGCGAATACTCCGGGGGAGGTGGAGCCATGCCGAAGATCAAGCCCAGCCTGACCCTCGCCGCCCTGGCTGTCGTGGGCCTGGCCGTCTGGGCCGGAGCCCAGATCGACACCAGCGGCCGCGCGATGGGCACCGCGGCCCAGCGTTGGCTCGCCGCGCTCGACGACTCGCAGCGCGAGCAGGCCACGTTCACCTTCGACTCGCCCGAGCGGCTCAACTGGCACTTCATCCCACGCGAGCGCAAGGGCTTGCCGATCAAGGCGATGAACCCCGAGCAGCGGGCCCTGGCCTTCGGCCTGATCCAGTCGGGCACCAGCCGCAATGGCGGCCTGAAGGCGACCACAATCATGAGCCTGGAAGCCATCCTCCGCGATTTGGAGAAGGGAAGCGGACCCGTCCGCGACCCCGAGAATTACTTCGTCTCGGTCTTCGGCAAGCCCGCGAATCGGGGTCGCTGGGGCTGGCGCGGTCGAGGGGCATCACCTCTCCCTGAACTTTACGATCGAGGACGGTCGGGTCATCGCCGCCACTCCCGCCTTCTTCGGCGCCAACCCCGCCGAGGTCCGCGAGGGCCAGCGCAAGGGGCTCCGCACCCTCGCCGACATCGAGGACCGAGCCCTCCGACTGCTCCAGGCTCTCGACGACGACCAGAAGAAAACGGCCATCGCCTCCGACGAGGCCCCGCGGGATATCCCGAGCAACACCGGCGGTCAGGGTGGCTTGCCTCCCAAGCCCCCCGAGATCGAGCCCGTCGGCGTGCTCGCCGGCAAGCTCAACGCCGATCAGCGCCAGATGCTCACGGCTTTGATTCGAGCCTACGCCGGCAACATGCCCCCCGAGATTGCTCGCGCCTGGCTCACCGAGGTCCAGCAGTCCGGCGACGACATCCACTTCGCCTGGTTCGGGCCCGCGGACCGCAATCAGCCCCACGGCTACCTCGTCAAAGGCGCCACCTTCCTGATCGAATTCAACAACACCCAGAATGGCGCCAACCACATCCACAGTGTCTGGCGAAGCATCCTCGGCGACTTCGGCCTGCCCGCGCTGAAGTAAAGTCGTTCTGGGGCCGAGATGATGGTCATTGCTCGTGGGTCGAGGAGGGATTCCTCCGAGACCCACCCATGACCATCGACCCTGTGCGAGACGATCAAGCCGGAACGACGATGCCCCCCTCCATCGTGAACCTGAGCCCGGCCGAGCTCAAGCGGCGCCTTGACGCGGGCGAGGCGTTCGTCTTGCTCGACGTGCGCGAACCGGTCGAGCGGGCCTACTGTGCATTGCCAGGTCCGCCCCGAGGGCAGGACCTCCATGTCCCCTTGCGCGAGGTTCCGGCCCATCTGGACGCAATCCGGGACGCCGCCGGTTCCGGCCCGCTGATCGTCTATTGCCATCACGGCGTCCGCTCGCTGATGGCCGGTCGCTGGCTCGCAGAGCAAGGGGTACCGGACGTCCATAACCTGGACGGCGGTATCGACGCGTATTCTCTCGAAGCCGATCCGAATGTCCCGCGCTACTGAAGGCGCGCACCGCTCGACCGGATCGGCTGCGCCGCGACCCCGCGGTCGTCCCGGCAGTCATCGACCTGGGTCACGGCGGAGGAGCACCGATGGCCGGAGAGCAACGTAGCCATGTGGAGATCCTTGGTCAGGTGGTCCAGGTCGTGAGCGTGGTGATTGGGGTCGTCATCAGCGTGCTGAGCTTCAACATCACCTGGCAGAAGGAGGCCGAAGCCCGTCGCGCCGCGGCGTTGAAGCAGGAAATCGAGGCCGAGAAACCGTTCCTCATCCTGCGACAGCAACGCTACCAGGAGACCCTTCAGACCGCGGGTGTTCTGGCCAACCCCGAGCAGAACTCGGCCGAGGAACTTCAGAAAGCGGAGAAACGGTTCTGGGAGCTCTACTGGTCGGAGCTGGCGCTCGTGGAGGGGCGGGACGTGGAAAAGGCGATGATCCGCTTCGGTGACGAGCTTCGGCCGACGATGTCCCCGACGTCCCGCCAGGCGGCCGCCTATCACCTCTCCCATGCCCTGCGTGACTCGCTATTCCGCTCCTGGCGAATCAAAGAAGTGCCCAAAGGCTTTAACCCCTGAGTCGCCCCCGATCGGTCATTGGCGACCCAGTGGCTTGAGCTTTACGTTGCGGAACTCAATCCTCCAGCCCTCGGCCTCGACGCCGACGAACCCGCTCGGTACCTCGCAATCGTGCCAGGCGGACGTTTCGGCGCCGTTGACCCAGAGCGCCATTTCTTTTCCTCGGCATCGGATCTCATAAGTGTTCCACTGGCCGGCCGGCCTGACCCGCTGCGCGTTCAGCTCCTTCGAGAGGTTGATTCGCTTCAGCATGCCATCAACCTTCGTGTCGCCGAAGAGGAACCCGCCCGAGCCGTCGCCGGTCTGGGCCTGGTGCCAGATCACACCGTCCTTCGAGTTGCGGCGTAAACGCCCGAATTGTAGCCTTTCCGGCCCGGCAAGGGGGTGAAACGCCACTCGACGTGGTAAAGGAAATCGGCCAGTTCCCGGTCGAAGAGCAGCATCTCGTGTCCCTTGTCACCTGAGCAGACGAGCCGGCCTTCGTCGATCGACCACTGTGACTCGGGATTGAGTTGACCGTTCGGCGCCGGGGGGATCGGCACGCGGACCCAGCCCTTGAGATCCGGCCCGGCCTCGGCCAGCAGGTCGATCCAGCCGACCGGGTCACGCTCCAGGGCACTCGGCTCGTCGGAATCGGGTGCCGCGGAGATCAAGGCCAGCGACAACATTGCCACGCCAGCGCGAAGATTCAAACGGGTCGGTCGGCTCATGATCGGCTCCCCTTTGAGATGGACTGTGTTCGGCGGGATCCTCCGCGACTCCTGAGTCGCCCGGCCGATTATGGCGTGCGGAACGTGCCTCAGGACAGAGGGCAGCGGAGCCAAACAGATCGGAGGAGCGGTCGGAGATCGGAGCTTCCCTGCTCGCGATCTCACCGTCCGGGAATTCCGTTCGGCGAGGCCGTTCCGGGCGTTTCCCGGCTCAGCGCTGCCGACGGGTCACGCGGTACCCCGGGATCATCGCGAGCACGCCAGGCGTGGGGATCAAGGGAACCGGGTCGCCTCCATAGATCCGGCCCTGACCGAAGCTGAAGAAGTCGTTGAGCTGGCCCGAAAGCTGAAGGAAATAGGTGGATGTCCCGGGCTGATAGACCCCCAGGTCGATCCGGCCATCGCCGTCGAAGTCGCCGACGACCGGAATCGGGTCGCCACCAAAAACCCGACCCTGGCCGAACGTGAAGCCACGGTTGCCCGCGCTCGTCTGGTGTACGAAGAAGCTCGACGTGTCGGGCTGGAAGACCCCTGTGTCATCCTTGCCGTCGCCGTCGAAGTCACCCACCACCGGGAACGGGTTACCCCCGAAATAGCGTCCCTGGCCGAACGTGTAAGCGACGTTGCCCGCTTTCGATCGCATCAGGAAGAAGCTCGACGTATCCGGCTGGAACACTCCCGGATCGGCCTTGCCGTCGCCGTCGAAGTCGCCGACGACCGGGATCGGATCGCCACCGAAATAGCGGCCCTGACCGAACGTGAACGCCCGGTTGCCTGCGCTCGACTCGTGCAGGAAGAAGCTCGATGTGTTCGGCTGATACACGCCGACGTCATCCTTACCATCGCCGTCGAAGTCGCCCACGACCGGCACCGGATCACCGCCGAAGTACCGGCCCTGACCGAATGTGATCGCCACGTTGCCCGCGCTGGACTCGTGCAGGAAGTAGCTGGACGTGTTCGGCTGATACACGCCCGAGTCGGCCTTGCCGTCACCGTCGAAGTCGCCGACGATCGGCACCGGATCGCCGCCGAAGTACCGGCCCTGACCGAACGTGAACGGCATGTTCTGGCCATTGCTTTGATGAACGTAAAAGCCGGAGACTCCGGGCTGATAGACGCCCAGATCGGTGGCGCCGTCGCCGTTGAAGTCGCCGGCCGTCGAGCCGATCGTGAGCGTGATCTGGTCCTTCACGATCCCGCTGTTCTCGACGACCACGGTGAACGTCCGGCGTGGTTGCGGGCCGGTGTGGGGGATGATCGGGATCGTGAAGTCGAACGTCGCCGGGTCGGTATCCTCGGCGTTGAACGACTGATCGAGCGCCTGGTAGTCACGGCCTGCCTGGGCGGTGCCGTCCACGGTGTAGATATGCAAGGAATTGAAGACGATCGGACCACCTCGGATGATTTTCACGTGGAAGGCATCGGCGGTCGGTGCCTGGCGAGCGTGGTCGGTGTTAAGGCTGATCGCCTTCAGGCCGATGTCCTGAATGATCGCGGCATCCACGTTGTTCGGCGTCCGACGGACTCCCGTCGGAATCGTGGAGTTCAGAAGGTTAAGCGGCAGCGTGTTGTAATAAGCATAGACCGGGACCGGATCGGTGCCGTCGTAGACCGCCGGCAACTCGTCGCCGGAATAGATGACCGGCACCGGGCCGCCATTGACCTCCATCGTGCGCGGGCCGCGGAACGTCGGAGTGGAGTAGCCGTCGCTCGGGGGCACGACGTATTTGTCAAACGGCGAGCCCATGATCTCCGAGCGCCCTGGTTCGGTTGGGTAATCCAGACTGGAGGAGTCGGACAGGCCGTAATAAACCATCCCCTGGAGCACCGCCCGCATGGCCCAGCTCACGAAGTCCGACTTGTCCTTCGGCACGGCCGGATTGGGGCTCACCCAGGCGTCGTTGCGGAGAAAGGATGGATCGGCCTGGATTTCCAGAGTGGTTGTCTGCGCATTCCGAACCCCGGAGGCCACCTCCGACTCTCGCCAGCCGAACCGGGGGAAATAGATCGGCATGATCGGTTTGATCGGCAGCGGACCGGGTTTCGAAATCGGGGTCGGCGGCGGCACGACCTTCACCAGCACGTGCGACGAGTTGCCCGTCGGCACCGGAACCACGTTCGAGAGGATCGAGGCCGCCATGTTCGCACTCGACTGGAGATTCGGGATGCCCGCGAATTGACCGGTCGGGTCGTCGATGCTCATGGTGAATGGCAGCATCGCCATCAAGGAACGTGGCTCCAGAGGCGTCAGTTCAGGCCGGATCGCCGATCGTCGTCGGCCTTTGCGATTCGAGCGGGGGGATTGTCCGGAGGGACGGCGTCGATCGCGTCGCAGCATCAATTCTCTCCCGGTTCGGTCAAGGTTCGCGCATTGTGGACGTGGCCCGACGCGCCGGGTATTGACCCGGCCGCGACGGACCCCACGAAGATCATTCATAACTATTGATGGAACGATCTTCAACACCACCAGTGTCATGCGTTCATGATCTCCCGTCAAGGCATGACCCCGGGATCCACCCTGACGGGGCGGTCGGGTTCCGCGTCGGCGTTGACATCGGGCAACGTACGGGCGACGCGGAAGCCCATGGTCGAGTTGACGGACAGCGGGTGCAGATGGTCGCGCTGACCGCTGCGGAGGTAGTCGGCGTGCGGCATGCCGAAGCTGTGGCCGCGAACGATCCGGGTCAGGTCCTCCGGCCGCAACTGGCTTTCGAGGCCATCGGTGAAGGGTGGTGCGGCGGGATCATTCTCGGGATAGGCCCGGTAAGCGTCGTGACACCACTCGTTGGCGTTGCCCAGCACGTCGAAGAGGCCCCAGGCATTGGGCCAGAGCTGGGCGACCGCGTGCGCGTGCGGATAAGGGCGCTGGCGGGCTGGGTCGGCGGCATTGCCCGCCCACCACGCCAACTCATCGAGCAGGGCCTCGCCGTCGCCAGAAGGGCGGAGCGTGTCGAGACCGGCGCGGGTCGCACATTCCCACTCCCCCTCGGTCGGCAGACGGTAGCCGGTCCGTTCGAGGAAGTCGTCGGGGAGTTCGGCCTCCAGGCCCGGATTGCCGGCGCCGAAGCCGGGCCGGATGCGGTCGATCGGCGGGTAGCACATCTGCTCCTCGGCGATCCCCTCGCGACTGCTGAGCCATCGGCAGAACATCACCGCTTCGTACCAGGTCACGGAGATGGCCGGCGCGGTGTCGTCGGGGGCGTAGATCGGCTGGTCCTGGCCGTAGTGGAGCACCTCGGGATGGGCGTCGAGGAACTGCTGGAATTGCTGGTGGGTGACTTCCGTCGTCGCGATCGCGACCCGCCTCGGAATCGCGCGGCGATGGGGAGGCTCGTAACGGGCCACTTCGTCCCGGAGCGCCTCGGGCAGATTCTCCGCGGGTGTGCCCATCCGGAAGACGGTTCCCTTCGGGATAATCGTATACGTGCGCCCTTGGCCATCGAGATACCAGCCTCGGCCCGGCGTCGGCGGCTGGCCTGCGTGCTGATCGTCGATCGTGTTGACGGCGTCGGCGCGATCCCAGCGTTGCCGGAGGAGCCAGCCGATCGCCGAGTGAAGCCCGGGGTCGGGGTCGTCGCGGTAGGCATCGAGCAGGATTCGTCCCAGTGCCTTTTTGGGCTCGTCGGCGACCTTCGTGGGCAGCATCCCGAGGGCCAGCACCAGGGATCGGCGGGCCGAGGCGTCGCCGCCGGCCTTCAACCGATCGACCAGCGCCCGACCCACGCCGACCCACCGCGGATCCTCGTCGCTCGCCGGCTTCTGCCGCAATGTCTTCGCCGCCCGCAGCCAGCGGCCGAGGTCCTCCGGGTTCGGGGGTCGATCCAGCACCTTCCAGAGTTCATCTTCCAGACCAGGCCCGAAGTCACCGAGAGCGGGGCCAAGTGCGGCGAGGGCCTGGGGGTCCGCCTTTTCGTCGAGCACCAACTCCCGGGCCTCGACACCCAGGCCCGGCTCGCGAGGCAGCAAGGACAGCGTGGCGTTCCGATGAGCCGGTGTGCCCGGTTCCGACCGCTCGCGCAAGATCTTCAGTCGCTCATCGATCCAGGACGGATACTTGCCGATCTCCCGGACCAGCTCGGGCACCACGCGGATGTCCTCCGACTTCTCGATCGCCTCGACCAGCACCTCCGCCCGCTCGCCCTCCCGCGCCCGTTGAAGCTGCCCTTGATGCCAGAGCGCGGCGAGGCCGAGCAAGACGGCGAACGTCCCGACCGTCGCGGAGGCCACCAGCGTCTTGTGACGCCGGATCCAGCGCCCGAGTCGCACGGTCCAAGGTTCGCAATAAGCTCGCACCGGCTCATCGGCCCTCCATCGCTCGATCTCCCGCGCGAGTTCCCGGGCGTCTTCGAAACGATCGGCCGGCTGCAACGCCATCGCCTTCAGGCAGACGGCCTCCAGCGGCTTCGGGATTGCCGGATCAATCTGGCGGGGTGGCGGGAACGTCCCCTGCCGCACCTTCTCCAGAAGCTCGTTGAGGTCCCTGCCATCAAACGGCGCCCGTCCGGTCAGCAGACAGTAGAGCGTGGCGCCGAGGCTATAAACGTCGCTCGACGGCCCCAGCTCCTCGATTCGGCCCGCCGCCTGCTCCGGGCTCATGTAAGCCGGTGTGCCAATGGCCACACCAGGCAGCGTCTCCTCCGCCGAGCCACCCGAGAGCGTGAGCCGGACCCGGCCCGAGAGCGAGCCCGACGCTTCACCCGTCCCCTCAACGCCCGAAGCCCTCTCCGCTAGCAACTCCGGCTCTGGCGGGGCATGGCCGTTCTCCAGCGGCTTGGCCAGGCCCCAATCGACGACCAGCGTCTCCCCGTAAGGACCGAGCATCACGTTGCCCGGCTTGATGTCGCGGTGCAAGACCCCCCGGCTATGGGCGTAGGCGATCGCATTGCAGACGTCGACGAACCGCCCGAGCAGCTCACCCAGCTCCACGCGCCGCTGTCCCTCGTCCCGCGACGGCCGCCCCGGGGCGTGATAACGCTCGATTGCCTCGCGCAGACTGTCACCCCGGACAAACCGCATCGCGTAATAAGGTCGCCCATCCGCATAGCTCCCGAGCCCATAGACCGGGATGATGCCCGGATGTTCGAGCTTGCCCGTGATCTCCGCTTCCATCAGGAACCGCGACCGGCTCCTCGGTTCGTCGGCGTGCCGGTCCTGGATCTCCTTCAAGGCCACGGCCCGTTCCAGCTCGCTGTCGATGGCCACCGAGACGACCCCCAGGCCGCCCCGAGCGTGCATCCTCACGACGCGAAACCGGCTCGTCAGGCTGCCCAACGCCCTGCCGCCCTCGTCACCCGACTCCCCGCCGGCTCCGATCTGGGTCGCGAACGGGTCGTCCTGAACTTCCCCTCCGTCCGGCGCTCTCGTGGCAAACGGGTCCTGCTCACCCACCCTGGGGGACGGCCTCGCGAGATTCGCAAGACTGGCGACCAGTTGCCGGTCGCCGATCCGCTCCAGATCCTCGCGGGCCGATCCCAGAGTGCTGAGCGTCGCGAGGCTCCGCGCCGGGTCGCCGTCGTGCTGCCGCAGATGCTCCGCCACCAGAGCGTCAATCAGTTCGCGACGCTGCGGCGTGAGAGCCCCGCGCGACTGGAGCACGTCGCCCAGGGACCTGGTCTTCTCCCTCACCCAGTCCTCGAACCCGGCGACCAGATCGCGGCGCTCGATCAGATTCCCTTGCAAGGCCAGGATTCCGAACAGCAAATTGCGGTCGGCTTCGACCCATGCCATGACGTTGGTCTCGCTTCGGTTGGGTGCTCGTGAACTGTCAGGCCAGCTCCCTTCCGAGCATAGGCTTTCCGATCTCCCATGCAAGCACCATCCTCCCACATCGCCGAAGCCGACGGCTTTCGAACGCGGCCTGCAATCCGTTCGGCGTCCACCGCGTTGGTCCGATCGGCCGTGTCCCGGTCGACAGGTCGGGACAAAGGTTCCCGGTTCCTGCCGGTCGACCACCAAGTGAATGTTTTGGCGATATTTCGTACTTGTGGATGGTTGGTCGCCTGGCTAGAATCTCGCCCCGGCTGGAGTATCCAGGAGTTTCTCACCAAGTCTCGTAGACACGGAGGTCGCCCCGATGCGCCGACCGTCTCTCTGCTCATTACTCGCCTCGGCTGTTCTTGGCCTATCGCCCTTGCTCTTCGCCCAACCTGCGTGTGCAGGTTACGACACCTACCTCGCCCTCGGCGACTCGCTGGCGTTTGGTGAAGGCGACTTCCAGCACAATCCCTCCGACGGCAATCGCGGTTATGTTTCCCAGCTCGACGGTTATCTCACCCAGTTCAACGGCGGCATCACCCCGTCGGTCGTCAATCTTGGGGTCGATGGCGAGACGACCTCAACGTTCTTCCAGTACAGCGGTGCGGCCGGCAGCGGTCCCGAGCCCGGTAAGCCGGCCTACACCCTGAACACGAACTACAATGGTCTCGCTTCGCCAACACAGCACCAGTTGATGAGCGACGTCATCACCGCCTCGCAGGCCGCCGGCCACACCATCGGCGCCGTGACGATCCAGCTAGGGGCCAACGACCTGTTCGTCCTCGCCAGCGATCCGGCCTTCTTTGCCAAGACCCCCGCCGAGCAAACAGCCGCGGTCGCCGACTTGATGATGAACAGCATCGCCCCCCACCTCGGCGCCCTCGTCACCGAACTGGAGACCCGTCTACCCGGCGCGACGATCGCCCTGCTCGGCTATTACGACCCGTATGCCCCGTTCGTCGGTGCATCGGATCCGTCCCTCGACGCCCTCGCTCGGGCCGCCGGTCCCGCGATCGCCGCCTTGAATCAGACGATCGCCGCCGTCGCGCTACAGACCGGCGTCCGGTTCATCGACATCGCCTCTTCGTTCCAGGGCAGCGCCGCCCTCGCGGCCAACACCCACGTCCTCGACCCGATCGCTCCCGGCCTGCCCGGCCCAAACATCCACCCGACGCAAGCTGGGTACGACGCGATTTTCAGTCGCCTCCAGTCCGTCCCCGAGCCCGGCAGCCTCGTCCTCCTCGGTGTTGGCTCGACTGTCGGCCTGCTCGGCTTCCTCCGAAAGTCCCGACGGGCTGTTGCCTGAGTCACAGGTTGCGGGTGGAAGTAGGACGCCTTTCGCCAGGTCGGGCATGCGGGGCAGGCCGTCCTCGCGATCGGAAGATGGCCTGCCTCACCCGCCCTCCAGGATCTTCGCCCCGACAGCAATTCGAACCCGGTCCCCGATCCTGCCGGGGACCAAGGACCCTCACCCCCCGATCGCCGTCAGATACCGCTCGGCCGACCGCGCCACGGCGGCCCTGGCGTCGGAGCCAATCTGAAGACCGGGGAGCATGCCGTAGACCCGATCGAACGCCAGCGGCGCGACGGCCCCGGAGACCCGGCGCACCGCGTCGGCCGGCAACGGGATCAAATTAGGATACGAGTACATAAAACTCACATAACGCCGATCCTGCACGACCTGGAGGATATCGCCCGAGAGCAAGGTCCCCCGGCCCCCGGCGCCGGCGGGCCAGTGGAGCACGGTTCCGCCGGGGAAGTGGCCGCCGCAGCGAACCAGGGTGAGACCATCGTGCAGGGGGCGTTTCTCGCCCTCCCAGAAGAGGATGGCCGGGTCGGGCCGCATGACCCAGCGGCGATCGTCGGCATGCAGGTAGATTGGCACGCCTCCGAAGGCCCGGCTCCACGAAACCATGGCTGTGTAGAAATGCGGGTGTGAGATCGCGATGGCCGCCAGGCCGCCCCGCTTCTGCACGGCCTCGATCGTGGCTTCATCGATCAACGAGACACAGTCCCAGAGGACATTGCCTCCCGGCGATTCGATCAGTAATGCTCGCTGGCCGATCCCGAATTTCGGCTTCGTCTGAATCGACGTCAGGCCCGGCTCCTCGGGCGTGAGCGCGTTCGCGTGGACGGACCTCAAGTCGTCGAGCGTCGTCCACTGCTGGCCCTCCCAGCCGACATACTGCCGCTCGTCCTCGCAGATCGGGCAGCGCTCGGGGGGCTTCTCGGATTCGGCGAACTGGGTGCCGCACGTCACGCAGATGAACCTGGCCATGAGGATGCCCCATTTCGGATCGCGATGCGAGCCCGACCGTTCGGCTCGGCCCCGGCGCCGGCACTGCGCCTTGCAACCGGAGTGCCTTCGCATGTTGACGCCTGACGGTTCAGGCAACTCCACACCATGAGGAGGCTTTCTCAATCATGAACTGGGATCAGATCCAGGGCAACTGGAAGCAGATCAAGGGCAAGGTCCGCGAGAAGTGGGGCGACCTCACCGACGACGAGGTGGACCAGATCGCCGGTCATCGCGACCAGCTCATCGGCAAACTCCAGGAGAAGTACGGCTACGAACGCGAACGGGCCGAGCGGGAGGTCGAGGAGACGGTCAACTCCTGGTGAGCCAAGGGAAGCAGGAATCGATCCCCAAGAGGACGCCGAGGACCGCCGAGCGCGGATGATCTTCGCGATTCTGCGATCCCTTGGTGTTCTCTTCGGATCGTCTTCCAGAGACTTCAACGACCCGATTCCCCCAGATATCGCGCCGTGTAGCTTCCCTCGGCGTCGGCCACCGCGTCCGGCGTCCCCATCGCGACGACCCGGCCACCCTCGGCGCCGCCTTCGGGGCCGAGATCGATGATCCAGTCGGCCGAGCGGATGACGTCGAGGTTGTGCTCGATCACGACGACCGTCTGCCCGGAGTCGGCGAGTCGCTGGAGCACACGGAGGAGGTTGGCCACATCGGAGAAGTGGAGGCCGGTGGTCGGCTCATCGAGCAGGTACAGCGTGCGGCCGGTCGCGGGGCGTCCCAGTTCCGCCGCGAGCTTCACGCGCTGGGCCTCGCCGCCGGAAAGCGTCGTGCTCGACTGGCCGAGCGTGACGTAGCCAAGCCCCGCGTCGTGCAACGCCTCCAGCCCGCGTCGGACGCGTGGGATGGCGTCGAAGAACGCGACCGCCTCATCCACCCGCATCTCCAGCACCTCGCCGATCGACCGCCCCTTGTAGCGGATCTCCAGGGTTGGCCGGTTGAACCGCAGGCCGCGGCACTCCTCACAGAGAACGTATAAATCCGCGAGGAACTGCATCTCGACCCGCCGCATCCCCTGGCCCTGGCAGGTCTCGCAGCGACCCCCTTTCACGTTGAAGCTGAATCGGTTCGCCTTGTAACCCCGGATTTTCGACTCGCGGGTGGTGGCGAAGACCTTGCGGATCTCGTCGAAGACGCCGGTATAGGTGGCTGGCGTCGAACGCGGCGTGCGACCGATCGGGGTCTGATCGACGTCGATCAGCTTGTCGAGATGTTCCAGACCTTCAATCCGTTCGTGAGCCCCCGGCCGCTTGCCGGAACCTTCCAGCTTGCGGTGAACCGCCCGCGCCAGGATCTCCTGAACGAGCGTGCTCTTGCCCGAGCCGCTCACCCCGGTCACGCAGGTCAACGTCCCCACCGGGATGCGAATATCGACGCCCCGGAGGTTGTGCTCCCGAGCTCCAAACATCGCGATCCAGCCGGGGCTCCGCGCCAGCCGACCGGAAGGCGCCGTCTCGACCCGAGCCGCGCCCGGAGGAACCGGGCCGTTTGCGACTCCTCGCCGTCGAGCCGATCAGGCGTGCCGGCCGCGACGACCCGGCCGCCGTCAGGACCGGCGCCGGGGCCGAGGTCGATCACCCAGTCGGCGGCCCGGATCACGGCTTCATCGTGCTCGACGACCAGCACGCTGTTGCCCAGATCCCGCAGGTCGCGGAGGCTCGTCAAAAGCCGGTCGGTGTCGCGCGGGTGCAGGCCCGTTGTCGGCTCGTCGAGGATGTAGCCGACCCCCACCAGGCCCGATCCGATCTGCGAGGCCAGCCGGACCCGCTGCAACTCTCCGCCCGAGAGGGTATCCGCGTTGCGGTCGAGCGTCAGATAGCCCAGCCCCACCCGCCGCAGGAACCCCAGCCGCTCCGCGATCTCCTTCACCAGAGGCAACCCGACAAGGTTGTGCGGTTCCTCGAACTGCAAAGCCGCAAAGTAGCCGATCGCCTCCGAGACCGACAGTGCCGCGGCTTGATGTATCCCCATTCCCGCGATTGTGACCGCCCGCGACTCCGGCTTCAGCCGCGCCCCGTCGCAACCCGGGCAACGAAACTCCCCCCGATACGCCTCCAGCGCCACGCGTCGCCGCTCCGAACGCACCGCCTGGTATTCGGCTTCGAGCTGCTTCAAGATCCCTGCGAACCCGGAGCTCTCGTCGCCTTCGAGAAACCCCCGCCAGGCCGCCTTCGGCCACTTCTCGAGCGGCGTCCGGCGTGTCAGCTTGAACCGCTTCAGCAAGGCCGTCAGTGCCGGCTCGTCGAGCGGCGTCTCACCCTTCGACACCGACGCCCACGGCACCACCGCACCCTGCGCCAGCGACCGCGAACGATCGGGAATCACCAGATCGGCGTCGAAGACATGGAGCACGCCGAGTCCATCGCATTCGCGGCAGGCGCCATACGGACTGTTGAAGCTGAACGACCTCGGTTCCAGCTCCTCGAATCCGAGGCCGCATTCGGGACAGGCCAAGTTGACGCTGAGGACGCGATCCTCCCAGCCCCCCGCATCGTTCTGAACGGAGAGAAGCAGTGTCCCCCCGCTCATCTTCAAGGCCCGATCGATCGACTCCGCCAGCCTCGGCCGGATGCCCTCGCGGATCACCAGGCGATCCACGACCGCCTCGACGTCGTGCGTCTTCGTCTTCGCCAGCTTCGGTGGGGCGTCATGGACCTCGACGATCTCCCCATCCACCCGCGCCCGGATCAGACCCTCGCGTCGGATCGCGGCGAACGCCTCGGCATGCTGCCCCTTGCGTCCCCGGACCAGCGGCGCCAGTATCAGAACCTTGCGGCCCTCCTGCATCGCCAGCACCATCGCCACCATCTGCTCCGGCATCTGCCGACGGATCGCCCGCCCACAACCGGGGCAATGGGGCACGCCCACGCGGGCGTAAAGCAATCGTAAGTAATCATGGATCTCGGTGACGGTCGCCACCGTGCTCCTCGGGTTCGCCACGCCGGCCTTCTGGTCGATCGCGACCGTCGGCGGCAAACCCGTTACCAGATCCACGTCCGGCGGCTCAAGCTGGTCGAGGAACTGCCGGGCATAACCCGAGAGGCTCTCGATGTAACGCCGTTGACCCTCCGCATACAGCGTGTCGAACGCCAGGCTACTCTTGCCCGAGCCTGAAACCCCCGTCAACACCACCAGCCGGTCGCGCGGAATGTCCACATCAATGTCACGAAGGTTATGCACCCTCGCCCCGCGCACCTGGATTGACCCGTCCAAGGGCATCTTCGGCATGGCTCCGGACTGGTCACTGGCAAGTTGGCGGGTCACGGGAAGATTGCTGCCGGTATCGGTCTTTCTGTGTTAGCCGTGTGCAGCACGCCTTCTTCCAACGCGAATGGCGTGCGGCTCAGCCCCGACAAACCCCACGGGATCGCTCGTCAACCGGTGACCAGTGACCACTGACCAGATTGCACTCCTCGTCCAAACCGATCAGACTAACTCCATCATCCGAAAATTCGCAAGGAGTGCCGTCCGTGCAGGTCGTCTTGAAGTTGTTCGCCATCGCCCGCCAGAAGGTCGGTCAACCCTCGATCACCCTCGACCTGCCCGACGGCTCCACGGTCGCCGACCTGAAGCGTGCCCTGGCCGTCTCGCATCCGTCGCTGGTCCCCTTGCTGCCGAACCTCCTGATCGCCGTCGCCAATGAGTACGCTCGCGACGACCTTCCCATCTCGCCCGGGGCCGAGGTCGCCGCGATCCCGCCTGTCAGCGGCGGTTCCTCTTGAGAAACCCTCTCTCGCCCATGGTTGATATCACCGAAGCCTCGATCGACTTCAACGCCTTGACCGACCGCGTGCGCTCGAACCTCGCCGGCGCCGTTTGCCTCTTCCTGGGCACCGTCCGCGAGATCACCGGCGAAAAACGCACGACCTCGCTGGATTACGAAGCCTACCCCGACATGGCCCGATCGAAGCTCGACGAGTTGGAGGCTGAGGCCCGACGCCGCTGGCCGATCCTCGAAGCAGCGATCGTCCACCGCATCGGCCATCTCGATCTGGGCGAGGTCAGCGTCGCCGTGGCCGTCAGTTGCCCCCACCGGCACCAGGCGTTCGAGGCCTGCCGCTGGCTAATCGACACCCTCAAGGAGATCGTGCCCATCTGGAAGAAAGAAACCTGGGCCGACGGCTCCGAGGAGTGGGTGCATCCGGGGCTCGACACCCAGGCGGATTCGATCGCGGACCAATCCTCCGATCCGATCTGAACGTTTGCGCTCTCCGCATTGTGTGGTGGATTCGCATCAGAAAAAATCGTAATCGTTCAGCCGAATCCGGTGATGGTCCCAAGTGTCGGGTGCGTCGTCGAAGACTCGACGCACCCTACGATTGCGGCAATCCGTCCTGTGATCGGCTGAATGGTTACAAAAAATCCATCGACGATGATTCTCTGGAAAGAGCCGGCAATCGTTGCTAAGCTCCGCAGTCCCTTCATGCAAGAAGAGCTCCGCCATACTCCGGAGGTGTTCTGAAGTCGGCTCAGCGCCGCGAAGAGGAGTAACGATCAGGAGCGCCGGCCAGGCCCGTTTCCAAGGGCTAGCAGCCTGGCTCAGATTGCGAATCCGAGGGAGGATCCGTTCACGAGGCCCGCGACTCCGCCAGGTTCCTCCGGACCACCTGCCTCCGGTCGAGCCTCGGGGCGAGTATAATTCGGAGGTGGCGGACGAGGTGTCCCAACGTCCGACCGACCCCGGAGCCGTCCCGGCCTTCTTCCTGAGCCGAGCGCATCGCGAGACATCATGCCCGAGCCGATTCCCCAACGCCTGATCGATTCGTTCGGGCGCGTGCACAACAACCTGCGGATCAGCGTCACCGACCGCTGCAACATCCGCTGCGTTTACTGCATGCCCGAATCCGTCCAGTTCCTCCCGCGAGGGGATCTGCTCACGTTCGAGGAGATCGAACGGTTCGTCCGCGTGGCGACGACCCTGGGTATTGACAAGATCCGCCTGACCGGCGGCGAGCCCCTGGTCCGTCGGGATCTGCCGAAACTCGTCGCGAAGCTGTCCGCCATCCCGGGCATCAAGGACGTCGGCCTGACGACCAACGGTCTCCTTCTGGCCCCGATGGCAAAGGCCCTGCATGAAGCCGGGTTGCGACGGATCAACGTCAGCCTCGACACGATGGACCCGGCCCGCTTCGAACAGTTGACCCGCCGCACCGGCTTCGAGCAGGTCATCGAGGGAATCCTCGCCGCCCGGGACGCCGGCTTCGCGCCCGTGAAGGTCAACGCCGTCGCAATCAAGGGCGTCACCGAGGCCGACGTCGTGCCGCTCGGCCGTTTCTGCCGCGAGCATGGGCTGGAACTTCGGTTCATCGAATACATGCCGCTCGACGCTGGCAACCAGTGGGAACGCGGCAAGGTTCTCTTCGCCACTGAGATCCTCGAACTCCTCGAGCGCGACATCGGCCCGCTCGTTCCCTCGCCTGACCAGGACCCGAAAGCCCCCGCCCAGGATTACCAGTACACCGACGGCGGCGGCCGGGTCGGCCTGATCGCCTCCGTCAGCCGCCCCTTCTGCCTGAGCTGCAACCGCGTCCGCCTGACCGCCGACGGCAAGCTCCGCAACTGCCTCTTCGCCCTCGACGAGACCGACGTCCGCTCTTTGATCCGCTCCGGCGCCCCCGACGCCGACCTGGCCCGCGCCCTCCACGAGAGCGTCGCCTCCAAGTGGGAAGGCCACGAGATCAACACCGCCCGCTTCATCAAGCCCGACCGCCTCATGCACTCGATCGGCGGTTGAGCCCCGCTTTCTCGCCGGATCGATCCGACCATCGAACCTCGTCTTCGCCTTGACGCACCCCGGCCCTTTCCGTAGCTTCCCCCCCGATTCGACCTGCCCCGTGATCGGGAGGATGCCGATGGCTGCTGCCGCCGTCATGGACGAGGAACTGCGCTCGATTCCCTGGTTCCACAAGATTGACCTGGGACACGGAGTCGTCACGCCGGGAACCGACGACACGCCCGCCAAGCTCGATCAGGTCCGACTGCCGAAGGACCTGACCGGCCGCTCGGTGCTCGACATCGGCGCCTGGGACGGTTTCTTCTCGTTCGAGTGCGAGCGGCGTGGCGCGAGCCGCGTGGTGGCCCTCGACGGCGGCGTCTGGAAGGTCCCTCAGATCGGCCAGCGCGGATTCCGCTACGCCCACCAGGCCCTGAACTCGAAGGTCGAGGACGTCTGCCTCGAAGTCGTCGATCTCCAGCCCGAGTCGCTCGGCACGTTCGACCTCGTGCTCTTCCTGGGCGTTCTCTACCACCTGCCGCACCCGCTGCTCTCCTTGCTTCGGGTCGCGAGCGTGGCCTCGAATCAACTGATCCTCGAAACCCACGTCGATCTGCTGCACATCGACCAGCCCGCCATCGCCTTTTACCCCGAGGACGAGTGCGCCAGCGACGCCACGAACTGGTGCGGTCCGAACCGCGCGGCCGTGGAGGCGATGCTCCGCACGGCTGGCTTCCACCGCGTCGTCGCCTTCCCGCGGACGCCCGTCGATTATCCGGTCAAGAACGCCCGCCGCGAGAATTACGGGCGAATGGTCTTCCACGCCTGGAAGTGACCGCGTCGCGACGGAAGTCCAGAGCGTCTGAATCGCGAGCCGGTCCCCGGCGAAGCTCCGATGGGCTGGGACTCGCCTCACGGCGCTGCCGCCGTCAGTCCGTCACCCACTCCTCGTGCCTCACCTGATATCGACGGACCTGGACCGGGTCGAGCAGATAGCCAAGTCCGGGACGGGTCGGCACGAGGAACTGTCCCGGCGTGTCATGCTCGATCGGGGGCACGACCACATCGCCGACAAACCAGCGCACCGGCGGCGCCACGTCGGTCGGGTCCTTGCAATTGGGCAAGGTGGCCAGTTGGATCGCCTGGGCCAGGCCGACGCCCAGTTCAATTTCGGAGGAGACGCAACAGGCGACATTCTGCTGGCGACAGGCGTCGTGCAAGGCCCGCGCCGGCCCCAGGCCGCCGGCCCGCTGGATCGACAGCCGCGCCATCCGGCAGGCGCCCTGCCCGATCGCCTCGGCGGCGGTCGCCTCCAGACAGATCGGCGTCGTCAACTCCTCCTGCAAGGCCGCCAGGCCCGCGATATCGTTCGCGTCGTACGGCTCGAAAATCATCAGCGGCAAGACTTCGTCCAGCCGACGGAAGACCTCCGCGTGCTCGCGGCCAAACCGCCCGCCCGCGTCGATCGCCAGCACCAGCTCCGGGATAATGCTGGAGCACCGCCTCGACGAACTCCAGGTCCCGCCCCGGCGCGATCGCCAGCGTGAGCCGGCGATAACCTTCGGCCAGGTGCGGCTCGATCGCCCGGACCAGGTCCACGACCGTCGGATAGAGACCCGACCGAGAACCCCGACTCCACGCCGACCTCGATCCGGGCCTCCGACGCTCCCAGCAGCTCCGCAAGGCTCTGGTGCGTCTGCTGCCCGAGCAGGTCCCAGCAGGCCGTCTCGGCGCCGGCGGCGGCCGAGCGGTCGCACTCCGACCAGGCCGTCGAAAGCGTCGCGATCACATCCCGGTCGTCGATCGAGCGGCCGAGCAGGCTCGGGACGATCCGGTGGGCCAGGTCGTCCCAGCAGCGATCCAGCCGCTCGTCGGTCGCCAGCTCCAGCGGCGGCGAGCACTCGCCCACGCCGACCAGGCCGTCGCCGGTCTCGACCGCCACCAGGATCGTCGGCCGCTCGCTCCGGTCGCCCGAGGCGGTCGGATGCGGCTCCTTCAGAGGGACACTCAGCCGGGTCAGGCCGACTCGTGTGATCGCTCGGGACATCATCCGCTTGGACTCCTGCCTCAATCGTCCCGGGCCTCTCTCCATCATCGATTCCGGCCACCGCCCCCGGCAACCCGGCTCCGCGGCGGCCGGCCCCAGGCGTGATCCGCAACTACCTTACCCAAATCGACTTGAGCGCGACAGGGGTTGCCCGCCCGCCGACCGCTCGCTAGACTGTTCAGGCGCCTCGCAGACCGATCACTCGATACCCGGAACCCGCAACCCCATGAGCGCGCCCGAGGCCCCCTGGTATCGCGACGGCCTGGCCTTCGAGTGCACCCGCTGCGGCGCCTGCTGCACCGGGGCGCCCGGCTACGTCTGGGTCGATCCAGCCGAGATCGCCCGCCTGGCCGATCACCTCGGCCTGCCGTTCGAGACGTTCACCCGACGCTATGTCCGCCAGGTCGGCGAACGACTCAGCCTGCTCGAACAACCCAACGGCGATTGCATCTTCTGGAATCGCGACGCCGGCTGCACCGTCTATCCGGCCCGCCCCGAACAATGCCGGACCTGGCCCTTCTGGAGCGAGAACGTCGAGACGCCCGAGGACTGGCAGCACGTCTGCCGCATCTGCCCCGGCGCGGGGCAGGGCCGGCTTCACAGCCTCGTCGAGATCGAGGACGCCGTCCGTCGCAGCCCGCAGTGACATGACCACCTCCGACTGTTGCCAGCGGAGGTCGATCCCGATCCCTTCCCGTCCGCGTCGTATCGAGTCCCGTTCTCAGAAGACCAGGCCGAGCCTGGCTCATCCCCGTGAGGTCACACCCCGCGGAATGGACCGCGCCGCCATGTTTGAGCCCGCCGTGGACGACACTCCGCCGCTCGACGCCGACCGGGTCCGACCCCGCTGCACGCCCTCTACGCCGAACTGGACGCCGACGTGGCCCGCGCCGGGCCGCGTTGCGAACTCAGCGGCCGTTGCTGCCGGTTCGCGGAGTACGGCCACACCCTGTTCCTCTCCGCCCCCGAGGCCGCCCTGCTCCTGGCCGATGCCCCCCCGCCAGTCCCGACCTCTCGACGACGGCGCCACCTGCCCCTGGCAGGACCACCTCGGCCATTGCACGGCCCGCGACGCCCGGCCCCTCGGCTGCCGGGTCTATTTCTGCGATCCGGCCTATCAAGACCAGGGTCAGGCCATCAGCGAACGCCACATCGCCCGACTCAAGCAACTGGCCGAGTCGCAAGGCTGGCCCTGGGCCTACGCCCCACTACATCGCCACCTTCACGCCGCCCGCGACGCCGGACGGCCCCTCGGCGTCACCGGCACCCACCTGCGACTCCGCTCGGACCCTGACGCGCCAACACGAGAATTTCACACGGAAGTCTTTGCGATTCCGACGCGTCGATCCATGCCTCCGGAGCGGCTCCGCGGAACGACGCCTCGGATGGTTTTTACTTGACACTACTCCAAGCGACCCATACAGTTGAGCCGACACAACGGGCATGGACCGGCCCCGCCCTGAGGAGATCGTCATCGTGACCAAGAAAGAAATCGTGAAGAAGATTTCCGAGGAGATTGGGCTCACCCAGCTCAAGACCAAGGACATCGTCCAGCGTACCCTCGATGCGATCATCCAGACACTCGTCTCGGAGGGCCGGATCGAGTTGCGGAACTTCGGCGTCTTTGAGGTCAAGCGGCGGGCTCCGCGCAAGGCACGCAATCCACGGACCGGGGATAAGGTTTACGTGCCTTCGAAGAACGTCGTGACGTTCAAGCCGGGCAAAGAAATGGAAGAATTGGTCCGAAAGATGGACCCGGCGAAACTTCCGCTTGAGGAAGACGACCCCGATGCCGATCAAGATAGTAACGGACCGGTCAGGCCGAGCGGCGGTGATGGCCCTCGGGCTGCGTCGTCCGTCCGGGGCCGACAACGCCCCGACGGAATGACCGTCGCCGACCTTCTCCTCGGGGGTCCGGCGGCGGAGGCCGGACCCGGCTGAGGTCTCTGGCGAATCGGGGGTCGGGGGACGCGTCAGGGCGACCCGCGACCCGCCGAGGAGCCCCCCGGGAATCGGATCCGCGCGACGGATCGCGCGGCGGGCCATCCCGGCGGCAGCCCACCGAGGCGGGAGGATCCCGAACATGCGTAAGCTCTTGGCCGCCCTCACGTTGATGGTGGCCACCCTCGTGATCGCCGAGGGCTGTGCCCCCGTCCCCTTGCCGCACTACGCGGCCTTCCCGCCCAAGCGGGTCGAGGAGTTGCTCGTCGACTCCGAGAACATGCGACAGGCCGGCGACGAGTGGGAGCGCTTCTGGTTCCTCGACCAGCCGTCCCACCTCACACCCTTCCGCACCCACGGCGGCCTCGGTCCTTGATCGTCGTGGGACCTCCGGGCGGGTTTGACGCTCTTGAATCAAACGCGGCCCGTCGAGGAGGCTCTCCTCGACGGGCCGTTTTCGTTCCGCACCGGCGCCGTCGCTCGCCCTGGGGGCCCTCCAAGAACCACTTCGTGTGGGACAGCCGCCCCCGGCGGTCGCGACGGCGGACAGCCGGGGGCGGCTGTCCCACGCGGGAGCGAATCTCCGAAGTCGTTCTTGGACGCTTCCTTACTTCATCTCCGACGCCAGCCGCTCGCGCTTCTCCTTGATGCCCTGCATCAGCGACTCGAACGACTTGATGAAGCTGTCCACACCCGCCGCCAGCAAGGTGTCGGTGACGTCCTAGAAATCGATTCCCAGCTCGCCCAGGCGGGCCACTTCCTGACGGGCCTTGTCCAGGTCCTCGGTGAGGCTCGGTCGGATCTTGCCGTGGTCCTTGACGGCATTGTACGTCTCGGGCGGCATCGTGCTGACGGTCTCCGGGCCGACCAGCTCATCGACATACAGCGTATCCGGATACGGCCGGGTTCTTCGTGCCAACCGACGCCCAGAGCGGCCGCTGCACCCGGGCCCCCTTGGCCTTGAGCGCCTCCCAGTCGGGACCCGAGAAGATCTTCTCGAACGAGGCGTAGGCGTTCTTGGCGTTGGCGATGGCGATCTTGCCCTTGAGCCCTTCCAGCTCCGCCTTGCGGGCAGGGTCCGACTCCGACTTGATCTTGGCGTCGATCCGCTTATCGACCTCGACGTCAATCCGGCTGACGAAGAAACTGGCGACCGACGCCATCCGATCGACCGGCCGTCCCGCCTCCACCCGACGCTTCAGCGCCTTGATGTAGGTCCGGGCGACCGCCTCGTAAGCCTCGACGCTGAACAGCAGCGTCACGTTGATGTTGATCCCCTCGAAGAGCGACTCCTCGATGGCCGGCAGGCCCTCCGGGGTGCCCGGAATCTTGATCATGGCGTTGGGCCGGCCGAGCACCTTCCACAGCTTCTTGGCCTCGTCGATCGTCTGCTCAGTGCTGTGGGCCATCAATGGCGAGACTTCGAGACTGACGAAGCCGTGCTCGCCTGCAGGTCCGGTCGTACATCGGGTCGGAACAGGTCGAGGGCCCGGCCGATGTCGGTGGTCGTCAGAGCGTAATACACGGCGTCGGCGTCGCCCCCCTGGCGGACGACGTCCTTCATCTGCTCGTCGTAATCGGCGCTGTGGCTGATCGCCTTGTCGAAGATGGTTGGATTGGAGGTGACGCCCTGGAGGTTATCCTCCTCGATGAGCCGCTTCAACTCGCCGCTATCGAGGAACTCACGGCTCATGAAATCGAGCCAGGCGCACTGGCCGAGCGACTGGAGGGCGGCGATCGGGCTGGCGGAGGATGCGGTGGCCATGATGGCGAAATCCCCTTCGTGGTCGATGGTCCCGGAGTCCTGTCCGACCGGTGGCCGCGATGCGGGCTCCCCGGCTCTGGGGGTCACTACCCGTGAGCATAACGCATCGGCCGCGACGATGCGAGTCACCGCAGCGCCACGTCCACGGTCGATCGATCCTTCACTTGGGGTCGCACCCAGGGCAGCCCCGCAATGAAGGATCGATGGCTGGAACGCTTCTCCGGTCCTTGCTCCGGGGATATCGGCTACTTCGTCAGGTTCTCGAACAGGTACAACCCACTCTTGCCGGGGCAGACCAGGTCGATGTCGCCGTCCTTGTCGATATCGACGGCGGCGATCTCCAGGCCGGTGCCGGCGGTGCCGGGGGGAAGTCCTTCTGGGCGTCGCGCTTCTCGCGCTCCTTGGGGGCGTTCGTGGCGGGCTCGCCCTGGAAGATGACGTGCTTTTCCCAGCCCTTCTGGTCGCGGTTGTAGCGATACCAGGCGATGACGGAGGCATCGGTGTCGCCCGCCTCGATCTCGTGGGCATAGACGCGCTTGCCGGTGACGAGCTCATCCTTGTGGCCGTCACCGTCGAGGTCGGTCCAGAGCAGCGTGTGGACCGAGGATGGCTTCTCGTCGATCGAGTGCTTGGTCCAGACGGCCTTGCCGTCGTCGCCCTGCGTCTGCTCGACCCAGTAGAGGCCGTAGTTGTGGCCCATTCCATAGACGAGGTCGGTGTCGCCGTCACCGTCCACGTCCTTGCCGAGGATCTGGATGCCGGTGGCGCCGAGGTTCCAGTCGGGGTGCCAGGTCCAGTTGTCGCTCTTCGGGCTTCCTCGGGGGCCTCGAACCAGCCCTTGGGGGTCAGCAGGTCGAGCCGGCCGTCGCGGTTGATGTCGCCCGTGCCGACGCCATGGCCGGCGGCCTCGGGCGGAAGCTGGTGTCGCGTCCACTTCGGCTTCGAGCCGGCGGCGTCGAGGCTGTACCAGACGACCGTGTTGACCGTGTTCGGCAGGACGTCCGGCTTGCCGTCGCGGTTCAGGTCGATCAGGACGGCCGCCTCGCTCGGGCCGGGCAGGTCGATCTCGTGATAGGTCCACGCCTTCGCCTTGTCGCCCGGGTTCTCGACCCAGCCGACGTTCTTGCCGAAGTACGAGCACGGTGATGAAGTCGGTGTCGCCGTCGTCGTCCACGTCCATCGGCAAGGTGGAGAAGCAGTTCATGTAGGTGCCGACGCGCTCGACGTCGCGGACCTTGTGCCTGGTCCACTCGGGCGCCTCGTACCAGGAGTCGCCGGAGACGATGTCGAGGTCGCCATCGTTGTCCACGTCGAAGGCGCCGGCGGCCTCGAAGATGCTCTTGGGGTTGATGTCGTGCTTCTTGAACTTCGGCTCGCCGGCCTGAGCGACCGACAGGCCGAGGGCGGCCAGGGCGAGGACTTGAGCCAACGGAGCGGCGGCATGGGGCGTCTCCCGGGTTGAATCTCGGCTTGGGCGAAACCGGGGAAGCTGGATTCGTCAATGGTTCGAGGACACGGATGGTCAACGGCCGAAACTTGCAAATCCCGGTCCTTGTGCCTTCTTGAATCTTCGCTCGTCCTCCTCGTCCTCGTCGTGCGGCTGCCCATGCCGAGTGCCCTCGCCGCGTTCCTCCACGACCGCCAGTGCCGGCGCCGGGGTCGGGAGCGTCAGAATTCGAAGTTGATCGCGGTGAGCTGTCCCCCCTCGATCACGGCCAGGCCCCGGAGCCGGAGCGACCCGACCTCCAGCCAGACTCCCTCGTTCGGCTCCGGCTCGACCGTCGAGGGATGCCCCTGCGGTCGCAAGCTGGGCCTTCCAGTCGTCGAGCGACCGCGCCGGGGCGTTCCACTCCGGGATGGCCAGGTATTCGATCATCGTGCGAGCGTGCTCAACCCCGACAATCGATCAGACTTCCGGCAGCTTCCAGGGCGACCGGTATTCCTCGCGGAGCAGGTACTTGTTGGCGTCGTCGCAGTTGGTGAACCGCTCAGCCTGGCCGTCCCATTTCAGCTTCTCGCCGGTCCAGAGCGCGATGTTGCCCAGGTGGCCGACGCTGCTGAGCCGGTGGCCGTACTCGAAGTGGCACGAGCAGGTCTGCCGCGACCGGATCGCATTGAGCCACTCGCGGTGATGACCCACCGATCGCGGCAAGGTCGGACCCGGAAGCGAGATCTCCACACCCTTCTCGGCGATAAATCTTGAACTCGTTGTAATTCGCCACCATCGTGGCCCGCGTCCCCTGGAACATGATCCCCAGGCCCTTGTCTTCCAGGCCGTGTGAGCTGAAATCGGTCTGGCTCCAGACCATCAGGTACGGCTGGCCCTCGGGGGTCTTGTACTCATAAACGACCTCCAGCGAGTCGGGTGTCTCGGCGTTGTCATCCAGCGCGTAACGCCCGCCGCTGGCGGTGATCGTCTCGGGGTACGAGACGCCCATCGCCCAGTGGACCGGATCGACGATGTGGCAGCAGAAATCCGTGAGGATGCCGCCGCCGTAATCCCAGAAGTACCGCCAGTTGAACAGGAAACGGTTCGGGTTGAACGGCCGATCGGGCGCGGGGCCGAGCCAGAAGTTGTAATCGAGGCCGGCGGGCGGGTTCGTGTCGGACGGGTGATCCAGGCCCGAACGCTCGGCGGCCATCCAGACCCGCGTCTTGGCGATCTTGCCCAGCACACCCGACTGGACGATCTCCACGACCCGGTGATAGTTCTCCGTGGCGTGGATCAGGTTCCCCATCTGGGTGACACGCTGGTGCTTCTTCGCCGCGTCCGCCATCCGACGGCTCTCGCCGATCCGGTACGCCAGCGGCTTCTCGCAATAGACGTCCTTGCCCGCCTGACACGCCAGGATCGTCGGGATCGCATGCCAGTGATCCGGCGTGGCGACGACCACCGCGTCGATGTCCTTGCGATCGAGCACGCGGCGGAAATCCGGGTAATCGTCTGGCTTGCCTCCGGCCGACTCCTTCGCCTTGAGCCGGTTCGGCTCATACACGTCGCAGACCGCGGCCACGGCGACGTCGGGCATCCCCTTGAAGATATTCAGCAGCCCCGACCCCATGCCGCCGACGCCGATGAAGCCGAGCACGATCTTGTCGTTGGCCGAGTTCGACGCCTGAGCCTTCGGCTCATCGGCGCGAGCGATCAGGCCTCCTGCGGCGAGGGCCGACGAGGCGGCCAGGAAGTCGCGACGGGTCACGTTCGTCATGGCGGTGGGCTCCGAACCGGACTGGTCCTTCCCGCGCGTGGCTTCGCGGCGGGTTCTCGGCCCTTAGGCGTATCAGACCCGAGCCCCCGCCTCAAGAACCGACCGCCCGGAGTCGTCCACTGCTCCGCCTCAATCCTTCTCCTTCTCCGTGCCCTCCGCCTTCAACGCCACCGGGTCCGCCTCCACCTTGATCCGGAAGAGCCCATACGGCTTTTCCCGCCGGTCCTTCCCCTTGTGGAACTTCGCCTGCCGGTGGAGCTGGTTGGCGATGACGTAGAGCGACCCGTCATGTCCGATCGCGAGCGTGTCGGGCCAGAGCAGGCGCGGGTCGTGGGCGAGTGTCTCGATCGTGCCGTCGGGCGACCACCGGAGCACGGCGTTATGCTCGTACTCGGTCAGGTAGACCCGCCCCTCGGCGTCGGATTCCAGGCCGTCCGATGCCCCTTTCGAGCCGTGGTCGATGAGCGTTCGCGACACCTCGAGGTCCGACATCTGCGGGTCCGCCAGGGCGTCGATGTTGACACTGTAAAGATGTCGGCCGGCGAGTGCGCAGTAATAGAGGCGGCGGCCGTCGTGGCCGATCGCGATGCCGTCGGAACCGATCTTCAGCGGCTCCGGCGGACCGTCCTCCGGCGCTGCATCAGGACACGACCCTCGACGATCGGCAGGAAATCCGCCTCCGCGTGGGTCGAGGGATGGTCGTTCAGCTTCCGCCAGCTCTCGCCCGAGGCCAGATCGACCACGACGATCCCGTTGGGCCCCTTCGCCGACGAGTCGGTGATGAACGCCATCCCGCCCTCGCCGCGTCGAAGATCGAACCGCACGTCGTTCAGGTACGACGACGGCAGCGCCACATTTTCGGGAAAGGTGATCGTCTTGAAGACCTCGTTCTTCTCCAGGTCGATCCCGACCAGCTTCGGCCCGCCCGGTGTGATCCGATTCATCTCCATGCTGGCCGGGTCGAGCACCCAGAGCCGGTCCTGCGGATCGACCACGACGCTCTGCACGCAGAGGAAGTGCTTGGCCGGTTCGGCCGTGTCCGCCTCGTTGATCTCCTCATTGGGATAAGCCGACGCCTTCCCATCCTTGACCTCGGCCACCGAGTATTTCACCGCGTCGCCCCAGTGCGGGAAGCAGACGAAGATCCGACCCGACTTCGAGACGGTCACGCCCGTCGGCATCATGTCGTCAAACGTGGCGACCACCTCCAGCTCCCCGACCGTCTTTTCCCGCGCCAGGTCGGATTCCTGGTCCTTCTGGACCTTCGCCTTCTTCTCGTCCTGCGCCGCCACGACCACAGCGGCCAGACACAACACCACGCCCAGGACGCTCAACACGCGACTCATCGAAGACCTCCGGAGTTCAACAAGGCTGATGATTTGATGGGAACCAAGGGCGGGTTCGCCCCCCTCAACGGCGCGCGGCCTCGATCGCGTCATGCGCCGCTCCGCCTCCATGACCGGCCGTGGCGACCGGCACCGCGCGAAAATCGCCCCGGAGCGCCTTCAACGCCGTCCGTTCCTCAGTAATCTCCTCGGCCGTGCGGAACCCGAGCCGCCGCAGGATCGGCACCGGCGGACACCATCCCTGCAACGCATGCTGGAGCAAGAACCCGGCGACCGCCGCGGGCAGCAGGTAAAACCGCCGGTCCACCGTCGCCCCCAGCCCCAGCCCGATCAAGGCGAACGACGCCGCATTGGCCTCCAGCGTCCTCTCGATGTCCCATTCTCGGTCGAGTTCTTGCAGCCTCCGTTCAACAGCCGCTGGCCCGAGCGCTTGATGATGGGCCACACTCTGTTCGGTCTCGCGTCGGATGCGCTCATTGATGGCTTCGGCGGTATTCTCGGCCACGCGGGCCGTGGTGGCGGGCAGCATGCTCGGGCCTCCTTCCGGGATTCCGCGTCATTTCACGGGCTTCGACGCTGCAAATCCCGGACCCGACCCAGCTTTCGATGCCGCCGCCGTGACCTTCGCCTGGCAACCGGCATCGCGTCACGCGCCTCCCTGACGATCAGGCGTTCTGAAGATATTTCGGCAGGTTGAGCGTGGGATCGTTCGGCCGCGTGTTGTAACGGCCCGGCTCGAACTGCGCATCGCGATCGAGCGGCCGACCGATATGGATCGAGTTTCGCAAGGCGGAATTGACGACGTAATACTCGAAGTCCTCCTCGCTCAGCCCGTGAACCGTCATCGACTGGGCCGTCAGGACTCGACTGGCGATCACCTCGCGCAGGGTATGGTCAAGGTCCCGGCCATAGCGCCGTTCGAGGAAGCGGATCAGCTCCTGGCGATCCTTGGTCTTCCAGTTGAAGGTCTCGCCGTCTCCCCCCTCGTAGAACCGGGTCACCGCCTTGATCGAGGCCTTCAACACGGCGATGCCGTCCGGCACCTGGCCGGCCTCGCAGAAGGTATTGGTGATGTTGTCGAAACGCTTGGCGAGTTCCTGCTCGCCGTTCTTCTCGGTAATGACCCGCGCCACCAGGTTCGCTACCGCCGCGCCGACGATCCAGAGGCCGCGATCCGGGGTGCTGAAGGCCACGACCGTCCGCTTCTTGTCCTTCCCGAACCGCTGGGTCTTGTCCCAGCGAGGCTCGACCTCCTGGCGGAGGCTCTCATCAAGGATGTCCCAGCGCCTCCGCTCATCTTCGCGTCCGGTCCGGTCGCGTAGATGAGCTGGTGGACCAGGACACTTTGCTGGCCCGTCTTCTCCCCCGATTCTCCCTGCAACTCCTTCTCGAAATGGAGCAGGAGCCGCGGCCTGGAGGGATTAGTCTCGTCCAGGACTTCAATCTCGCGGATCGTGCCCACGTACCGGGTTTTGTTACGCTTCGCTTCCGCGATGACGGTCTCGTTCCTCTTCACGTGATCGGCCCGATTGAAGCTCGCCGCCGAGCCAGCGACCCACATCGTCCGATTCGACTGATTCGTACCAAAGTACGAGTGGTTGAAGTCCCACGTCGAGGTGCGCGAACCGCCGTAAATCATCACGATCTTCTCGCTCACGGCGACCTTGTTGAGATACTCCGCGCCTCCTATCAGCTCCGGGAAGTCCCGGCTCTGATCGCGGAGGCGCTCGTGATTCGAGATGATGAAGTCTCTCGCCCCGATTCCGCTCGGGATCGACGTTGAGCCCGCTCCCGTGGCGACGATCACCTTCGTCGTCGTGAACCGCGCCGTGTTCCCCGTCTCCAGGTTGGCGGTCACCTCGAACTCTTGACCCAGGCGCTTGACGGCCGTGACCCGCCCCTTGGTGAAGTCCAGCGTGTACCCCTTCAACCGCGAAGCTTCCGCGATCTTCTGCTTCATGGCATCCTGCTGAGATACATATTCTGAGGTGTCAAGCCACTGTTGATTGCCATTCTGATTCCGCGGCTGGTGCGCGTTCATCACGGTCGAGACGAGATCCTTGTGCTGCCCCACGCCATGCTTTTCCCCTTGCTTCAGGCCGCCCTCGATCCCCCTCCAGATGTCGGTTTCCCCAATAACCTTGGTCTTATTCATGGGAAACTTGCCCGCCTTCGCCTCGCCGTTCAGGGCACCGTAGAGAAACGTCAGCGCGCTGGAGCCCATCCCGATCACGATCATGTCGAAATCCGGCATCATTTTGCTCCTTGAATGGGTCCAGGATCAGTCCGTTTGTTGCGCCTGATCAGGGACCTCGAAGCCAGATCGCTTCTTTCTCTGGCGATAAACCGGCGAAATACGCTGCCCTGGACTACGGTGGTCCCGTGCCGGGTGTGACAATCGCCTCGGCTCCGGCGACGGACACCGGGACGACCCGACAGCACTCGTCCCCCCCCCCGTAACTCGCCCAAAACGGCCACGCGGCGATCGGCCCCGCCTTCGATGCATCGACCTCGCGCCACGATTCACCCACCATTCTGGCCGTGATCCCGACCCTCGCAACCTCACCGGAACGTCTTTGGATGAGGAAGCCTTCGTAAGCCGGGCGTCACCAGATCGTCCATCCCAGCGATCGAGCCCACAACGATCGGTCGCTTCGGCACCGAGGATTGCCCCGGCCCGGTCGTGGCCAACGGAAGCTTGAGGAAAAAGTCCAGAAAAGGTGATAACGCCTCCCTCTCATTTCGATAATCAGGAGAAACGGACGCGCCGCCGTCCGCCGCGCCCGCATGCCCGACAAACCGACGCCGATCGCCACCCCTTGACGCCGAGGGCCCCACCCATGACGCCGACTCCCGACGACGCCGCGCCCCAGCCCATCGACCCCCTCGACCCCAAGGTCCTCGCCTCGCTCGGCCTGACCCCGCCCGGTACCCGCGCCACCGGACCGAAGACCGTCGCCGGCAAGGCTCGCAGCCGGGTCAATGCCGTCAAGCATGGTCTCCGCTGCCAGGTCGTCGAGCCGCCCGATCAGCGCCAGAAGATCGCGGAGCGTGTCGCCGAATGGACCGACGCCATGAAACCCACCGACCCCCTCCAGCGCTGGCTCGTCGCCCGCGCCGCCACCGCCTCCGTCCGGCTCGATCGCTGCGTCGAACGCGAGAACCTCGCCCTGGAGGAGAACACCGCTGCCGCCGAGCGGGCATTCTTCCGACGCCGCCGCGCCTGGGCCCGTCGGACCGGCCAGAAGCTCCAGGCCGACCCCCGCCGCGCCTACGCCCTTCTCACCGCCTCCGCCTTCGGTTGCGACTGGCTGATCGCCCGCTTCGACGACCTCGCCGCCGATCTGGAGATGCCGGGCGGCTACTGGTCCCGCGCCGAGTTCCTCCGCTGCCTGCTCCTGCTCGGCTTCGACTACGACCGCATCCCCCCCGGCCAACCGGTCGTCGCCCGGCTCTACCGCGACCACCTCGCCGCCGACCGCGCCCCCAACCCCGACGAGGTCGAGGCGTTCCTGAACCTCGACACGAAGCCCCTCGCACCGGCCGACCGCGCCGCCGCGCAGCGTCTGGCCCTCGGCGACCGCGAGTCGGCCCGCCGCCGCCTGCTCGCCTTCGTCCGCGACGAGCAAGAACGCCTGCACCAGCTCCGCCAGGTCCTCTGGAACGACCACGACGTCCCCGCGCTCGAAGCCGCCTGCGACCGCGCCCGAACCTTCGATGCCAGCCCCGAGGCCTCCCTGGCGCGACGCTATGAATCGGCCCAGGCCCTGGAGCTGCACCGCCACCTCAACGATCTCCATCGTGCCCGCCGAGCCGGCGACACTCCCGGCGACGCCGGTGCGCCGAACGAACGTCAAGATGGAGAAGATCACGACGCAAGTTCGAAATTGTCAATAGGTTCCGAATCCCAATTGTCTCCCTCGCAAGCGTCCCCGACACTGCCCGAAGGCGTTCCGGATGCATCGCCGGGGCGTCCGGGAGACGTCGTCGGATGGGGACGAAGCGACTCCCGCAAGGTCGGGAGAGAGGCCAGGAAGCGGGCGAGGAGGAAGCGGCGGTGAGTCGACCGACCATCCTGAGGAAACCCCGGGCGGCCAGGGCTCGCGGGCCAGGATTCCGGAACCGGTCCGCCCCGGCGTCCGACCTTGCTCCCTCTTGAAGCCGGGTTGTACACTTCACAGGTGGACGAAGCGACGGACCGATTCCGGAAGTGGGCCCATTGATGCGCCAGGGAACCAGAAAACGATGACGCCGTCGCCCGGGGCCCCGCTGGAGATCTACCTGCTCGGCCTGGTCGAGTGCGAGGATGTCCAGAACCTCCAGCGCCGGCTCGTCTACGACTTCGGCGAGCGCGACGGGGCGGCCCTCGTGCTCTGCGAGCACCCGCCGATCATCACGGTCGGCCGCTCCGGAAGCCGCGCGCACATCCGGGCCGATGAGGTCGAGCTTCACGCCTGGGGAATCCGCCGCGCGCTGGGTCAATCGCGGCGGCGGGGCGGTGCTCCACCTGCCCGGCCAGCTCGTCGCCTCCGTGATCCTGCCCCTGCGGCCCCTCGGCCTGGATGTTCAGGGGCACGTCGACCACCTCCACCAGGCGATTCTCAACACCCTCGCCGAATTTGACCTGACCGGCTCGACCTGCCCTGGCTTTCCGGGCGTCTTCCTCGGCGACGATCGGGTCGCCACGGTCGGCGTGGCGGTCAGCCGCTGGATCGCCTATCACGGCCTGACCCTCAACGTCGGCCCCTTCCTCGCCCCCTTCGGCTTGCTGGAGGAGCCCGGCCCCGGCGACCGGCCCCTGAGTCAGACGTCGATGGAGGCCCGCCGCCAGCGACCGACCCCGATGGCGAAGGTCCGCGAGTCCTTGATCCGCCAGATCGAGGAAACCTTCGGCCTGGAACAGCACGTCGTCTTCACCGACCACCCCTTGATCCGTCGGAAAGCGCCCCGCCATGTCTTCGCCCAGAGCCTCCGCTGACCCCTTGCCGATCGTCGGCCAGGAACCCGACCCGAGCCCCCCTCCGCGGCGTCGCTTGCCGGAGTGGCTCAAGCGCCCGATCCCCTCGTCGGGTGGCCTGGGGATGACGCGGGCCCTGGTCGAGGAACTCGGCCTGGAAACCGTCTGCGAGAGTGCCCGCTGTCCGAACCGCTCCGAGTGCTGGACCCGCCGCACGGCGACGTTCATGGTCCTCGGCGAGGTCTGCACGCGCCCATGCGGCTTTTGCGCCGTGCCCCGCGGCAAGCCCCAGCCGCCCGCCCTCGACGAGCCCGACCGCCTCGCCGAAGCCTGTGCCCGGCTCGGCCTGAAGCACGTCGTCATCACCAGCGTCACCCGCGACGACCTCCCCGACGGCGGCGCCGACCACTTCCGCCGCTGCGTCCTGGCCGTCCGCGACCGCACCGGCGCCACCATCGAGGTCCTCACCCCCGACTTCGACGGCGACACCGCCGCCCTCGACGTCGTCCTTTCCGCCCGGCCCGAGGTCTTCAACCACAACCTCGAAACCGTCGCCCGCCTCCAGCGCCACGTCCGCCGCAAGAGCCAGTATTCTGTCAGCCTCGGCGTCCTCCGGTACGTCAAGCAGACCCACCCCTCCATCCGCACCAAGAGCGGCCTGATGCTCGGCCTCGGTGAGACGACCGAGGAGGTCTTCGAAGCCCTCGCCGACCTCCGCTCCGCCGGTTGCGACCTCCTGACCCTCGGCCAGTACCTCCAGCCCTCCCCCCGCCACCTCCCCGTCGAGCGCTACCTCCCCCCCGCCGAATTCGACGAGCTCGGCCGCCTCGCCCGCCGCCTCGGTTTCCTCGACGTCGCCAGCGGCCCCTTCGTCCGCTCCAGTTACCACGCCGACGCGATGGCCCGCGTGGAAACCCAGGCCGACCAGGAGGCCGAATGATGTCCACCGAGACCCAGCACGCCCCGACCCCCATCCGCCCGCAACGCCCCGCACGTCGCCGGGGCGGCCAGCTCTACCGACTCAGCCTCGATCAGTATCAGAAAATGATCGAGGCGGGTATCTTGAACGCCGGGACGCCGATCGTCCTTCTTGACGGACTCCTGGTGACGAAGTTGACCAAGGGTAATCCTCACGAGACGGCCACTTATCTCTGTCTCGAATCCCTCCGCGCCATCCTGCCGGCTGGCTGGTACGTCCGCAAGGAGAGCCCGGTTGCCCTGCCCGGCGGTCCCGACGTCGGCGATAGCGTCCCCGAGCCGGACCTCTCCGTCGTCCGTGGCTCGATCCGCGACTACACCTCTCGGACACCTGGCCCCCGCGACGTAGCCCTCGCCGTCGAGGTCGCCGCTTCGAGCCTGGCCGAAGACCGCGAGGGACTCGTCCGCTACGCCAGAGCGGAAATCCCGTTCACCTGGATCGTGAACCTCCCCTCCCGTTGCGTCGAGATCTATTCCCGGCCGACCGGCCCCGGCCCCGACCCCCGTTACACCGAATCCCGCACCTTCAGCGCCTCGGAGAGCGTCCCCCTGGTCCTCGACGGCCGCGAGATCGCCCCGATCCCCGTCGCCGACCTCCTCCCTTGAGCCAGACACCAGTGACCAGCCACCTCCCAACAACCAACCGCCCCGCCCACCGCCGAGACGCCCTCCGCGCCACCCTGCGCGCCCAGCAGGCCGGGGCCTTCCTCGTCCTCTCCGAGACCAACGTCAGCTATTTGACCGGTTTCACCGGCGACGCCTCCGCCCTCCTCCTGACCGACGCCCGCGCTCTGGTCGTCACCGACGGCCGTTACGGCGAGCAACTCCGCCAGGAATGCCCCGATCTGGAGGTCCACGTCCGACCCCTCGGTCAGCCGTTGATCGTCGGCGTGGCCGAAGTCGCGAGCAAGCTCGGCGTGACCACGCTCGCCTTCGAGTCCATCCAGCTCACCGTCGCCAATCACGAGACCCTTCGCGAAAAGGCCCCGACCGTCGCGTTGAAGGGCATCAAGGGCTGGGTCGAGGCGCTCCGGATCATCAAGGACGAGCACGAGGTCGCCGCGATCCGCGAGGCGGTGGCCGTGGCCGAACGCGCCTTCGAGCGCCTCCGGACCCAGATTCGCCCCGGCGCCACCGAGAAGGAGCTGGCCGATGACCTGGAGTTCCAGCTCCGCCGTTGCGGGGCGACCTCCTCGTCCTTCCCGCCGATCGTCGCCGTCGGCCGCAACGCCGCGCTGCCCCACGCCCGGCCCTCGGCCGCGACCCGCATCGGCGACGACGACTTCGTCCTGATCGACTGGGGCGCCTCCTGCCGGCCGTACAAAAGCGACTTGACGCGACTGGTAGTGACCGGTAAGGTCACACCGAAATTCGAGTCGGTCTATCGGTCCGTCCTGGCCGCGCAGGAGCGAGCGATCGCCGCGATCCGTCCTGGCCGCATGGCCCGTGCCATCGACGCCGAAGCGCGTTCCGCCTTGCGGGACGCCGGCTTCGGCGATTTCTTTACCCACAGCCTCGGCCACGGCATCGGCATGGACATCCACGAGGCCCCGTTCCTCGGTCGCGAACCCGACGTCGAGCTCCGCCCCGGCATGGTCCTGACCGTCGAGCCCGGTGTCTACCTGCCCGACTGGGGCGGTGTCCGCATCGAGGATGACGTCCTCGTCACCCCCGACGGCGTCGAGATCCTCACCGGCGTGCCCAAAGACCTCGACTCCGTCCGGCTCGATCATGAGAAGTGAGCACCGACAATTGCCTGAAATCCAGGAACGATGATCGATGGTCCATGATCGATGACAGAGAACCGACCCCCTGTCCTCGGCCCTTGACCATCCACCATCTCCCTCTTCCCGCGACCCGACCCATCGGAGCCCCGGCATGGCGGAAAATCCGCCCGAGATCCCCGAGTCGCCAGACGTCCGGACGATCCGCCAGCTTGTCCGCCTGATGCACCGGTTCGACTTGACGGCCATCGACCTGGTGAACGAGCAGACCAAGATCCGCCTGCGCCGCGGTCGCCTGGTGGTCGGCCCCGCGCCGCCCCACCGCCGCCTCCCCCCCGCCGCCGCCTTCCACCGCGCCCACGTCGCCTGGCGGGGCGAAGTCCCCGTCCCCGCCGCCGAGGTCGACGAGGCCACCTATATCCGGAGCCCGATGGTCGGCACCTTCTACGCCTCTCCCGCGCCCGAAGCCCCGCCGTTCGTCACGGTCGGTGGGTCCGTACGGCCCGAGACGACCGTCTGCGTGATCGAGGCCATGAAGGTCTTCACCGACATCAACGCTGGCCTCTCCGGCACGATCGCCGAGATCCTCGTCAAGAACGGCCAGCCCGTCGAGTTCGACCAGCCGCTCTTCCGCGTCACGACCGACTAGGACCTGGACCCTCGCGGTCCGCGTCGCCAATCCGACTCCGCCCTTGGCCCTCGGTCCTCCTCACTTATGTTCAAACGCATCCTGGTCGCCAATCGCGGTGAGATCGCCCTGCGAATCATCCGCGCCTGCAAGGAGCTGGGCGTGGAGACGGTCGCCGTCTATTCGCAGGCCGACCGCGACGGCCCCTGGCTGGAGCTGGCCGACCAGGCCCTCTGCATCGGCAAGGCCCCCAGCGCCGACAGCTACCTGAACATCCCCCGCCTAATCGCCGCCGCCGAGGTCGCCAACGTCGAGGCGATCCACCCCGGTTACGGGTTCCTCAGCGAGAACCCCCACTTCGCCGAGGTCTGCCGGACCTGCAACTTCGAGTTCATCGGCCCGCCCCACGAGGCGATCCGCCGGATGGGTCTGAAGACCGAGGCCAAGGCCGTCGCCCAGGCCGCCAAGGTCCCGCTGGTGCCCGGCTCGGATGGCCCCGTCACCAGCGACAACGAGGCCGCCACCGTCGCCCGACGCATCGGTTATCCCGTGCTCATCAAGGCCGCCGCCGGCGGTGGCGGCAAGGGGATGCGCGTCTGCCGCGAGGAGACCTCGTTGCGATCCGCCCTCCAGGCCGCCCGCGTCGAGGCCGAAGCCGCCTTCCGCGACCCCAGCGTCTACCTCGAAAAGTTCATCGACCGTCCCCGCCACGTCGAGGTCCAGATCCTCGCCGACGCCCAGGGGAACGTCGTCCACCTCTGGGAACGCGACTGCTCCCTCCAGCGCCGCCACCAGAAGCTCGTCGAGGAGTCGCCCGCCCCGACTCTCAGCGAACGCACGCGCCGCCGCCTCTGCGAGGCCGCCGTCCGCCTTACTCGCGAGGCCGGTTACGTCAACGCCGGGACCTGCGAGTTCCTCGTCGACGACGACCAGAACTTCTTCTTCATCGAGGTCAACGCCCGGATCCAGGTCGAACACCCCGTCACCGAGCTGGTCACCGGCATCGACCTCATCAAGTGGCAGATCCGCATCGCCGCGGGCGAGCCCCTCACCCTTAAGCAGTCAGACATCACCCAGGTCGGCCACGCCTTCGAGTGCCGCATCAACTGCGAGGACCCCGACCACAACTTCCGCCCCTCGCCAGGCACGATCACCGGCCTCCGCCTCCCCGGCGGTTACGGCGTCCGCTGGGACTCCCACGTCCGCCCCGGTTACTCCGTGCCGCCGAATTACGACTCGATGGTCGGCAAACTCCTCGTCCACGCCCCCAGCCGCACCGAGGCGATGGCCGTCATGCGACGCGCCCTGGACGAGATGCAGATCGAGGGGATCGCCACCACCCTGCCACTGCACCGTCGGATTTTCCGCAACCCCGACTTCGCCGAAAGCCGCATCGATACCACCTGGGTCGAGCGCGTCCTTCTTCCTTCGAAAGGAGCCCTGGGCAACGCCTGACCAGCTCGCCCCACTGCCCGAGGCCGTGCTCCTGAGCTCGAGTGATCGGTTTTCCCTTCCGTGGAACCTCAGCCTGATCGACCGCCTGCGAATCTGTCCGGACGAAGACCACCGCTTCTTGGCCCTTTGCCCCCGGTCCCGGACTCTATACTCTCATGAGTGCCTGGAACCCGAGCTCTTTCACCGGCCTTCCCTCGCGGGACTCACCATCATGAAAGTTGGCCTGCTGACCGGCGGCGGCGACTGCCCGGGACTCAATGCGGTCATCCGCGCCGTGGTCCAGCGCATCCAGAACGCCGGCGGCTCTTGCGTCGGTTTCCTCGAAGGTTGGCGGGGCCTGGTCCGAGGCCAGGCCCAGGAACTGACGATCGCCGAGACCGACGGAATCATCGCCCGCGGCGGCACGATCCTCGGCTCATCGCGCACCAACCCCTACAAGAACGCTGACACTGACCTGCCCCCTCTGCGCGAACACTTCACCCAGTTTAACCTCGACGCACTCATAGCTATCGGCGGCGACGATACCCTCGGCGTCGCGAACCGCCTCCACCACGACTTCCAGTTTCCCCTCATCGGCATCCCCAAGACCATCGACAACGACCTGGCGGTCACCGACTTCACCTTCGGCTTCGAC
>CAVVZJ010000001.1:1692500-2715380 GCA_963752755.1 uncultured Planctomycetales bacterium
AAAAACACAGGACTCTGCCAACTCGCAAGCGGACGTATAGAGTCTGACGCCTGCTCGGTGTCGGTAGGTTAAGGGAGCCGGTGAGGGAAACCGTAGCTGGCGACCGAAGCCCCGATAAACGGCGGCCGTAACTATGACGGTCCTAAGGTAGCGAAGTTCCTTGTCGGGTAAGTTCCGACCTGCATGAATGGCGTAACGACTGGAGCACTGTCTCCACGAGGGACCCGGTGAAACTGTAGCCGTGGTGAAGATGCCACGTACCCGCGGTCAGACGGAAAGACCCCGTGAACCTTTACTGCAGGTTGGCACTGGGCGAGCGTTGTTCCTGTGTAGGATAGCTGGGAGGCATCGATCCGGCGGCGCCAGCCGTCGGGGAGCCAGCGGTGAAATACCAGCCTGGAGCCGCGCCCGTCCTCACCGGTGAGGTGAGCCCTCATCGGGACCGTGCTCATCGGGCAGTTTGACTGGGGCGGTCTCCTCCCAAATGGTAACGGAGGAGTGCAATGGTGCCCTCGGCCCGGTCGGCAATCGGGCAACACGAGCGCAAACGTAGAAGGGCGCCTGACTGCGAGACCCATCAGTCGAGCAGGGACGAAAGTCGGCGTTAGTGATCCGGCAGTTCGTGATGGAACGGCTGTCGCTCAACGGATAAAAGGTACTCCGGGGATAACAGGCTGATCTCCCCCGAGCGTCCATAGCGGCGGGGAGGTTTGGCACCTCGATGTCGGCTCATCGCATCCTGGGGCTGGAGAAGGTCCCAAGGGTTCGGCTGTTCGCCGATGAAAGCGGTACGCGAGCTGGGTTCAGACCGTCGTGAGACAGGTCGGTCCCTATCTGCCGTGGGCGGAGGAAGCTTGAGGAGGGTCGCCCCTAGTACGAGAGGATTGGGGCGGACCGACCTCTGGTGCACCGGCTGTCCCGCTCGGGGCACCGCCGGGTAGCCAGGTCGGGAAAGGATAAGCGCTGAAGGCATCTAAGCGCGAAGCCCTCTCCAAGATGAGGCTTCCGGGCGCAATTGCGCCGAAGGCTCCTGGAAGACGACCAGGTCGATAGGCCGGACGTGCACGGTCCGCGAGGATCGCAGCCGACCGGTCCTAACAGCCAAGCGGCTTGACCACCCCGACCCGCCGCCGCGGTCTTTCGGAAGACCCACGCGGCCCGGGCCGGGCCAGCGTGGCCACCGCTTCGATGGCCCTGCCAGAGCGAGTCAACGACAGTGCCTCCCCCGCCGGCATCGGCCGGCTCGCGGGATGGCGTGATCGAAGAATCGAAAGCCAAGGCAGCCTACGTAACGTGAATCCGCGATCCACCGCACCGCACCGCGCAAACCCGCGACCGCGGGGGCCTGACCGCCCCCCGGCCGCCTGCCCGGCGACCAGACCGGCGGGGCCACACCCGTTCCCATCCCGAACACGGCCGTTAAGCCCGCCGGGCCCATGATAGTGCCTCTAGCGCGAAAGTCGGTCATCGCCGGGCTCCGCCCAATCTCCGCCGCCCCGGGCTCTCCACAAATGAAGCCCGCGGGCGGTTTTTATATTGAGACACTGGTAATTATTTAATCCAAAGACAACGAGCCAAAAAAGCATGCAGCCTCGCTTCTTGCGAGACTTTTTGTTTGCATCGTTCTTGTAATGGGATAAAAGGTTGAGTTCCATCGTTGCGGCCGTGTTTGCCGCCTTGCTTTTATGACTGCGTGGGGAGCGAGCGATGTCGAAGTTGATGTCTCGAGCGATCGCTGTGACCGCTGTTGGTTTCACAACCTTGATCTTGTCGTCACTTTCAGCTCAAGAGGAACCCGCGTGCCTCGAGGTCCGAGGTTAAGCCGGCAGCGAGGACGTACAATCCGCCCGTCGCGTCCCGCCGTATTTTGGCCAGATTGGTCTGACGCCTGAGCAGAGGGAAAGGATTTACAGATCCGCGGCCAGCATCAAGGGAAAATCGCGGAATTGAAGCGGCAATTGAGGAGGCATCGAAGCAGGAGATGGCTGAGTGTGAGGCCGTCCTGACTGATGCCCAGCGCAAGCTTCTCTATCAGCGCCGCCCGGTCCGCAAGGGAAGGGCGGCTTCGACACCGCTGCCGTCGGATTCTCAGAGTCCGACAAGGACTGAGATGCCAACTTTGGGGCTCGATTGCCAACCTCTGGGTGGACAACCTCGAACCGGGGGGATGGCTTGCGGGTTGGAACTTGAGTTGACGGTTCAGGCCGCCGCCTCGCCTGGCTCGCCGCCGTTCTTCAGTCGACTCCCATTCATCCCAGGTGTAGAGGACCTCGCGGGCCGAGCCGCTTTTGTACTCACCGACGATGCCGTCCTCGGCCATGAAGTCGATGAGCCTCGCCGCGCGGCCGTAACCGATGCCGAGTGCGCGCTGGAGGAGCGAAGTCGAGCCGCGGCTCTCACGGATGACGATCTCGATGGCCGACTCGTAAAGTTCGTCCCGCTCCTTCATCGCGGCTCCCCGGTCCTTGCCAGCGAGGGCGCCGCCAACCTGCAGTTGCATCAACTCCTTGCTGAACTCGACGGGGTATTGCTCCAGGAAGGCGCAGACCTTGTTGACCTCGGCGTCGGAGACGAAGGTGCCCTGGGCCCGCACGATGTGAGACGTGCCGGGGAGCAGGAAGAGCATATCGCCGTTGCCGAGGAGTTTGTCGGCGCCCATTTCATCGAGGACAACACGGGAGTCGCCTCGGCTGGAGACCTGGAAGGCGATCCTGGCGGGGAGGTTGCCCTTGATGAGGCCCGTGATGACGTCCACGGTCGGCTTCTGGGTCGCGATGATCAGGTGCATGCCGACGGCTCGGGACTTCTGGGCCAGGCGGACGATGTGCTGCTCGACCTCCTTGGCGGCGGTCAACATCAGGTCGGCCATCTCGTCGGCGATGATCACGATGTAGGGCATGTAGGTGGGGATGCGCTGGCGTTCCTCGTCGGTCTCGGGCTGGAGACGGGCGAAGATCTCGTCCGGACCAAGGGCATTGTAAGCCTGGATGTTGCGGACTCCGGCGCGGGCGAGGAAGGCGTAGCGCTCGTCCATCTTCTCACAAGCCCAGGCGAGCACCGATTCGGCCTTCTTCATATCGGTGATGACTGGGTGCATCAGGTGCGGGATTCGCTTGAACTGCGAAAGCTCGACCATCTTCGGGTCCACGAGGATCAGCTTGACCTCGTGGGGGGCGCGGGTCATCAGAATCGAGAGGATCATGGCGTTGAGGCAGACCGACTTCCCCGTGCCGGTCCGACCGGCGATCAGCAGGTGGGGCATCTCGGCGAGGTCAAAGGCGAGGGCCTGGCCTTTAACGTCCTTGCCCAGAAAGAGAGGGATTCGGAGCTTTTCCAGTCGTGACCCGACCCCAGCGACGACCTCGCCGAGGCGGACGATGGCGCGGCGGTCGTTGGGTACTTCGATGCCGACGGTCGTCTTGCCGGGGATCGGTGCCACGATCCGCACGCTCGGCACGGCCAACGCGATCGCCAGGTCGTTCGCCAGGCCGGCAACTCGTGAAACCCGCAAGCCGGCCTCCAGTTCGATCTCGAACTGGGTGATGACCGGTCCGGTATCGATCTGAACGACCCGGACGGAGCAGCCGTGCTCCATCAATGTCTTCTCCAGCAGCAAGGCGCGGGACTGGAGCTTGGCCTCATGCTCTTGGATCGGGAAGGGGACGGGTGGATCGAGCAGGTCGGGCGGAGGCAGGTGGAAGCGGCCGTCGTCAAAAGTTGGCACGGTAGCTCGCGACTCGTGCTGGCGGACGGCAGGCATCAGGCTGGGAACGGTCGGCCCATTGGTCTCGGCCGCGGAGGGGGCGCGGGGCAATGCGGGACGCTCGCCCTCCGGCGGTGGGGGCAGGCGGTGGGCGGTGGGCTCAGCGTATTCGCGGGCCGGTCGTGGAACGGAGGGCACGCCCGTGTAGGGGCTCGACGCCGGGTGTCGCGTGAGGCCGAAGAGGCGGAGGAGTTCCTGGATTGGCCAGACCAGCAACACTTCATGACACAGCGTCAGGCCGATCAGGCCCGCGGCGGCCAGGATCAGAAGCATCCCAACCGGTCCGAACTGTCCACCGAGGAAGGCCACGGCCAACGCCCCGATATAGCCTCCGCTGCCGACCGGCGCCGCATGACTCAAGGCCGGAGCATTCATCTGGAACAAGGCCGAAACCACGGTCACGACCAGCGCCAGGCCACCGAGTCGCACGGGCTTCTCCGGGATGACGCGGCGACGGAAGACGAGCCAATCGATTGCCAGCAACGTATAGAGGATCAGCCACGACGACCAGCCGATGGCCTGGAGGAGCGCGTCCGCCAGAGCCGCACCAACCGGCCCACAGGGATTCTTCGGCGCGATCGGTGCTGGGGTCCAGGTGGCCGCGACCCGGTGGGTCCTCTGGGTGGTAGCCGGCCAGGCTCAACGCCAGGAAAAGGGTGGCGAAGAGTAGGGCCAGGGCCTGGGCATGGCGCGTCAGCCGACGGCGATCGAGCATTGGTTCCCCCCAGGCCGCCGGCCCCTCGGGCCGGGTTACGCCGGCCCTAACGGGCCGGATCACGGGTTACTGGTCATTCATTCACGGTCGGGGATGGTCACTGCTTCCATCAAGTCGTCCCCGCCCACCACGGTCGAGCGACGATTGGAACCAGTGACCAGAGACCAGTAACCCGAGAAGTGATCGGCCGGGGCGGTCGCGAGGCTTTGGCGTTCTCGGGAGCCGGGAACGGGGAACGCAGGCGAATGGCGTTGATTATTCGGGCTGGGTCAGGTCGACGGTCCCGCCCTCCTCGCCGCTGACCTCTTCGTGGGCCGTGACGAGCTGGCCGGAGGTGTCGAGAAAGATCTTGTCCTGCATGATCTCGGCGATGACGATCGCCATCTTGTCTGCTGTTCTCATGTCCACAAGTGGGCGGGCGCCCTGATTCAGGGCGATCATCCGCTTCTGGATCAAGGTGGCCAGCTTGAACCGGCCGCCGACCTTGTTGACGATGTCTTCTTCTTTGAGTTCTTCGTGCATGGTGAGTCAGCCTCCGCAGCCGTGCCGCCGAAGGAGGGCCACCAGGTCCTCGACGGCGCGTTCCAGGTCGTCGTTGATGATCCGTTCGTCATAACAGTGGGCGTGGTCACGTTCCCAGCGGGCACGGACCAGTCGTCGGTGGATGGAGGGCTCGTCCTCGGTGCCGCGTGCCCGGAGCCGGGACTCCAGCACGCCGAAGCTCGGCACGTCCACGAAGACAAAGAGGGCCGAGGGGGCGCGCTCACGGACCTGCAAGGCCCCCTTGACCTCGATCTCCAGGATCACGCAGTCGCTCCGGCTCATCGCCTCGAAGACGGGCCGAGCGGGCGTGCCGTAGTAGTTCGTGTTGTACTCGGCCCACTCCAGGAACTCGCCGCGGGACTGAGCGTCGAGGAAATCCTGGCGGTCCATGAAGAAGTAATCGCACCCATCGCGCTCCCCTGCGCGTGGCGGGCGGGTTGTGGCCGAGGTTGACAGGCGGGCGGTCGGGCCGATCTGCTCCAGCGCCCGGCGCAGGAGCGTGCTCTTGCCCGAGCCCGAAGGTCCCGAGAGCACGACCAGCTTGCCCGGCAGGTAGCCCCAGCCCTCGACCCACATGCGCAAAGCCCTTCGGAAGATGACCGCGGCGAGAGGAAGAATGACAATGGGCAAAGATTCCGAAGTTAGCGAACCCAGGCCCTCACTCGACGTTCTGGATCAACTCGCGGATCTTCTCCAGGATGCCTTTCATGGCGACAACCTCGCGGCTGATCTCAACGTCATTGGCCTTCGAGCCGATAGTGTTGGTCTCGCGGCCCATCTCCTGCACAACGAACTCCAGCTTGCGGCCGGCGCTCTCTGGCTCGCCGAGCACTGCGATGAACTGGTCCAGGTGGGCCCGAAGCCGGGTCACTTCCTCCGCGATGTCGCCCCGTTCGGCAAAGATGGCGACCTCGCGAATCAGGTCCTTGGGCTCGATCGCCACGCGTTCCTCGACCAGCGCCTGCACCCGCTCCATTAATCGCTGCTGATACGCGGCGACGATCTCCGGACCACGAGAGTCCACGCGCTCCAGATGCTCGCCGAGCGATCGGCCAAGGGCCAGAAGATCCTCGGCCATGGCCCGGCCTTCCTCGGCTCGCGACGTCTGGAGCTTCGCCAGGGCCTCGGAGACGACAGTCGCGAGTGCGGGCCAGTCCTCGTGCGGGTCCTCGTCGGGCTCGGCCGTGCGGCGGTCCTCGACGACACCGGGCAGGACGAGCAAGGTGGCCAGGTCGATTGGAGGGGAGCCCTCGCCGTGCAGAGACTGGAGTTGGTCGCGGTAACTGGCCAGGGCGACGGTGTTGAGTCGGTAGTCCTCGGGACGCTTGGGCCGCTCGACCCGGACGGAAAGTTGTACTGTGCCGCGGCGGACGTGCTCGCGGACCAGCCGCTCCAGGTCGGGCTCAAGCGCGGAGTAGGGGTCGCTGACCCGCAGCGCGAGCTTCAGGTGACGGTTGTTGACCGTGCGAACCTCGGCGACGATCGCGAGGCGGTCGTCCTGGTGCCGGGCCTCGCCGAATCCGGTCATGCTCAGCAGCAAGGGGAGCCTCGGGGCGTAGGGTGGGGGAGAGAATCGGAGTGGAAACGGTGGCGAGGAGGACGCGGGGGCAAGCGGCCCCCGGCCTCCGCAGGGCGCAAAGGACGGACGAACGCCGGGTCACTTCTTCGGGGCGTCGGACTCGATCGGCTCACCGCCGCGGATCGGAGGTGGCAGCGTCGGCAGGGCCGTCTTCGGCGGGAGCGTGCCCGCCGGCGAGGGGGAGGGCGAAGAGGGCGTGCCCGAGGGGGTCGTGTTCTTTGTCCCGCCTGGGGCGGCACCGCCGGGAGTGGGGACCTCGCTGGCCGAGCGGGCCGGGTTAAGGTCGTAGGCTGAGGTTCGGCCGGTGTTATTGACGAGCAGGACCAGCATCATCGCCAGGGCGAACCAGATGCAGGCCGTGATGATCGTCACCCGGGTGAACACATCGCCGGCCTTGGTCCCGAAGGCGCTGGAACCGCCCATGCCGCCGAAGGCACCGGCCAGGCCGCCGCCCTTGCCGCGCTGGATCAAGACCAGGCAGATCAGGAAGAGGGAGCAGAGTACGATGAGGACGTAAAGCAGTCCGGTGAAGAAGGAGGCCACGGCGGGAGTCCTTTTGGGCAGGGGCGATTCCGTCTCGTGTCTTGGATCCGGAGACTGGGCCGCATCGGGGACGGATCAGACCGGCTCGGCTAGCGGCCGGTCTGGACATCACGGGCCGCGGCGATGATCCCGAGGAAGTCACCGGCCTTGAGGCTGGCGCCGCCGACCAGGGCGCCATCGACGTCGGAGCAGCCGAGCAGTTTGTGGGCGTTGTCCGGCTTGACGCTCCCACCATACTGGATGACGACCCGCGCCGCGATCGCCTCGCCAAACTTCGCAGCCAAACGGCCACGGAGGAACGCGTGCACCTCTTGCGCCTGCTCAGGCGTGGCGACGTGCCCGGTGCCGATCGCCCAGACCGGCTCATAGGCCAAGACCACGCCGGCCATCACCTCGGGGCTCAGGCCGTCAAGCGAACCATCGAGTTGTCGCCCGATGACCTCCTCGGTACGGCCCGCCTGGCGCTCCTCCAGCAGCTCACCCAGGCAGATAATCGGGATAAGCTGTGCGGCCAGGGCCGCGTGCAGCTTCTTGTTGACCATGGCGTCGGTCTCACCCAGACCGTGCCGGCGCTCGCTGTGGCCGAGGATCACGTGGGTGCAGCCGGCTTCGATGAGCATCGGTCCGGAAAGCTCGCCGGTGTAGGCCCCGGAGGCTTCCCAGTGCATGTTCTGGGCGCCGACGCCGATCGGTGAGTTGGCCAGGACCTGGTCGAGCCGTTCGAGGAAGATCGCGGGCGGGCAGACGGCGACGTGGACGTCGGTCGCCTGGCCGACCCCCACCTTCACCTGCTCGGCCAGGGCGACGGCGTCGTCCAGCTTCGTCGGGTTCATCTTCCAGTTGCCGGCAATGAACGGCGTCCGCGGCTTCGTTCCCATCAACGGCGAGTCCCTGGGAGGGCTATCAATCGGGACGGGGCCGACCCCCTTGTCGAACCCGAACCTGTCGTGGTCAAAGACGAGAGGCAGACCGGAGGGTCTGCCCGGTGAGTGGTCCAGGGAGGGCGATCCGGGTTGACGTTCGTCAACCGACCGCCAGACCTTCGCAGGCGTCAATCCGGCGGCCCATCAACTCAGCCAGGGGACGGAGCTGATCCATGAGCTGGGCGAACTGCTCCGGCAGGAGGGCCTGCGGGCCGTCGGACATGGCCTTCTCGGGGCAGGAGTGGACCTCGACATGCACGCCATCGGCACCAGCGGCAACGGCCGCCAGGGCCATCGCCGGGATCAGGTCCGGCCGGCCGGTGGCGTGGCTCGGATCCACGATGATCGGCAAGTGGCTCTGCCCCTTGACGTTGGGTACAGCCGAGAGGTCGAGCATGTTGCGCGTGGATTCCTCGAAGCTCCGCACGCCCCGCTCGCAGAGGATCACCCGGCGGTTACCCTGCGACAGCACATACTCGGCCGACATCAGAAGGTCCTTGACCGTGGCGCTCATGCCCCGCTTCAGCAGAACGGGCTTGCTCGTGCGGCCGACCTCCTTGAGCAGGTCGAAGTTCTGCATGTTGCGAGCGCCGATCTGGAAGATGTCGGTGTAGCGCTCGATGAGATCGACCTGGCGGGGGTCCATGACCTCGGTAACAACCGGCATGCCGAAACGCTCGCCGACGGCCTGGAGAATCTTCAGGCCCGTTTCGCCGAGACCCTGGAAACTATAGGGGCTCGTCCTCGGCTTGAACGCCCCACCGCGGAGGATGTTGGCCCCAGCGGCCTGGACCTTCTCGGCAATCTCGGCGAGGCGTTCCTCACTCTCGATGGCGCACGGGCCGGCGATCATCGCCAGGTGGCCGCCGCCGATCCGGACTCCCTTGACCTCGATGATCGAATCCTCGGCGTGGAACTCCCGACTGGCCAGCTTGAACGGCTTGAGGATCGGCAGGACCTTCTCGACGCCGTCGATCGCCTGGAGGGGTTCGACTTGGAGCTTCTCCTCGTCGCCGATGACTCCGATGATCGTGCGCTGGGTCCCCTGGCTGAGGTGAGGCACGAAGCCCAGTTCCTCGATCCGCTCGACGACGTGGCGGATCTGTTCCGGGGTCGGGTGTGGCTTCAACACGATGATCATCGGCGGCCTCAGGCTGCTGGCTCGGCGGGTTGGTCGGGGTCAGATCGCAGGATGGTTGGCTGGCGAGACGGGAGCAACCCACGGGCCGGTCGGCGCCATGCTCCTCGAGTGAAATGGAGAGTTTACCCGAATGGTCAAGCCGGCGGAAGAGCAGATCGGCATGGGTCGTCTCCGGTCTCGGAGTCCCGAGTCCGGAAGCGGGACGAAAAGATCCGGGGCGAACGGGACAATGTCCCGATGCCCCGGACCCGCTTTCTGCTCGGCCTGGAACGGACAACCCTCTCGGCGAGGCTCGGCTCACCTCAAGCGGCACCGTCGATACCCTTCGAACCCGGTCGATCAGTTCCGTGTGGTGGATGGCGACATTGATGGTTTCATTCGTCCCGGAAGGAACCTGGCTCCATGAAGGTTGACGCTGTTGGTTTCTCAGGGCATCCACGCCCCCAGCCTAGATCTTGGCCGAGGGATCGGCAACTCACGTTCCACGGGAGCAAGTCCTCCCAGAGGGGCTCATGCCTGCTCGGACATGAGAACCGAAGAAAGAGTAAACCTTGTCAAGAGCAATCCGGGAATCGTTATTTGCTTTTGCGATTCGAGTGCCTGGTCCGTCCTCCGCTTGATCACCCGAGGGGCAAGTTCTCGATCTGCGACCCCGAGCCATCGGCTGCGGCTCCGGCTCGTAGTCGCTGACGAACCTCCTCCCGATGGACGACGATCTCCGGGGGCGCGTCGATGCCCAGCCGGACCTTGTCACCTTGAATCCTCACCACCGTCACGACGATCTCCTCGCCGATCCGGATCTGCTGCCCCACCTTCCGGGTCAAGACCAGCATGCCGATGTCCCTCCCGCGCGTTCCTGGGTTCCCGAGTTGCCGGGGACGTCCCCGAGGCGGCATCTATACAGAATATCAGTTGCCCCGGTCGTCAAGGTCGTTTTTCTCCGCATTTGCTATCCTTCGGCAACTGATACGCCGCCGGAGTCGGCTTGTGACCGGCGTAGACCCCGGTCGTCCGGGCTCTGGCGCATAATCCCCGATGCAGCCGGGTTGAACATAGAAGCACCGTCGGCGAATTCGCCTCCTTATCAGTTTTGGGGAATGAAATGCGATGGATGCCTTGACCGGGGGCTGGAGCAGGTATATCATCCTATGAGAGTGCGAATTCCAAGTCCGCCCGGTGGTTCGCACCCGCACTGCGCCTCCCGGCGCGGCAGAGATGAATTTGAGGAAACCCATGGCCAAGACCACCACGAAGTCGAAGACCGCCGCCCCCAGCCGCCCGTCGTCGGAGATCCGTCAGGCCGCCGATCTGCTCAAGCAGGTCTCCGACCCGACCCGGCTCCAGGTTCTGATGCTCCTGACCGAGAAGGAGCGCAACGTCTCCGAGTTGTGCGCCGACCTGGGCACGCAGAGTCAGCCGGCCGTCAGCCACCACCTGGCCCTGCTGCGCCACGGCCGCCTGATCGAGCCGCGCCGCTCGGGCAAGCATAACTACTATTACCTGACCGACACCGGCCGCGAGCTGGCCGACGTCGTCACCGCCCTGATTGACTGAGTCGCTTCAGGCGTCGCAAACTGCGCCGACGCCCTTGATCGTCAGAGACAATGGGCCGCGGAAACCCCCGACACGAGCGGTGGTTCCGCGGCCTTGGTTGCGTTCGATCTTCCGGCCAGGCCGTTCGATCAAGGCTGCCCGGAGGGAGGGGCCTCGTCGGCCCGATTCTCTACCTTCAGTTCATCGACCACCCGGCGGACGCCGATCGTGTCGAGAGTCAAACCGCCGGCCTTGAGCCTGGCCGCGGCGGTCGGGACGGTGCCGCGGAGCACGGCCACGCCCTGGTCGTTGACGTCCAGTTCGATGTGGGAGCCCTGAAGCTCCTTATCCCAGGTCAGTCGGCCGGTGATCCGGGCCTCGACCCCGAAGTTCTGGATCTCAGAACGGGCCCGCTTGAGGGCCGCCTCGACGTTGGCCCCGAGATTCTTGGCACGCCGCGAGGCGACACGGGCCGCGTGGTCGATCGCCTCGCCGATCTGCTCGGCGGTTCCTTCCTTCTGCTCGCGGCGGATCCTGCCGGGCCTGGCCGACGCAGGCCCACGAGAGCACGACCGCCCCGATGGCTGCGGAGATCCACCCAATCGCATGTTTTTGGCTGAACATTCGGAAAGCCTCCTCAACGAGTCTGCGGGTCTTCCGGCCGTGGCCGACGCCCAGGCCGGATTCGTCGAGGATTTCAGTGCAAAAGGCGAGCCGATCGGCGTATCATGGGCGCGTTCCATCGAGATCCGCCGCACCGGCCGATCGGCCGGCCGTCGGCGGACCTGACCCAAGGAGACGACGAATGACCGAGACCTCGCCCGCCCCGACGACCCCCCAGGGAACTCAGGCTTCCTTTCCGGCCGGGCAGCACCTGCGTTGTGAACAGTGCGGGGCCGAAATCGAGATCATCAAGCCCTGCGTCTGCCAGCCGCCCGACCAGGTCCTCCGCTGCTGCGGCAAGGAGATGACTCCGCTCTCCTGACCGCGAACGTGAAGGTCTGTTCAGGCTAGGCTCCTGCCAGGCAGTCGCGGAGGAAGGCCAGGCCGTGGCCGATGTCGCGAATCCGCGCCGGCTGGTCACCAACCTCACGCTCGACGACCAGCGGGCCGGTGTAGCCGACCTTCTGGAGCGTCTGCACGAACCGGCGGATATCGACCTCGCCTTCCCCCAGAGGGACCTCCTCGCCCCACTGCCCCGGGACCTTGGGGCGACGGGCGTCCTTGACGTGGACGCTGCGGATGTCCGGCCCGAGGATCTCGACGGCGCGGATCGGGTCGCCCATGTCGTAGAGGAGCATATTGGCCGGGTCGAAGTTGACCTTGAGGTTCGGGGACTTCAGGTCGTCAAGGGTCTGCCGCAACAGGTCGGCGGTCTCCTGGCCGGTCTCGAAGGCGAGGACGACGCCCTTCTCGGCGGCCATCTGGCCGGCTTTTGCCAGGGTGTCGAGGAAGGGCTTTCGCTCGGGGCGGCTTGGGTCGGGCAGGAAGCCGGCATGGAGCATCAGGTCTTGCAGGCCCAGGGCGACGGTCCGTTCCAGCGCCCAGGCAAGCCGTTCGAGCCGCTCGGGTCGGAGCTTCGGATCGCCGAAGCCGCCGGTCTGCTGGATGGTCTGAGGGGTCGTGTAGTCCTCGCCCGGGAAGCCAAGCATGGCACCGGTCATCTTCAGGCCGGCGTCACGGGCGGCCTGGGGCATGGCGTCGCCCTCATCCCAGCTTGCATGATGCGGGTCGCCACAAGCGATCTGCGTGTATTCGACGCCCAGGTCGCCCATCAGGCGCTTCAACTCGGCGATGCTCGAAACCTGGAGGCTCCAGCTACAGAGACCCAGGGCCAGAGGAGGGGTTTCACTCATGGGAGAGACCTCTTGAGCCAGTAGACAGAGAGGCAGCTTCGGTTCTCGACAGCTTTTCGGGAGGGATCCGAGGGCACGGTCGATTTGACAGGCTAGTAAACCGGATGAGCCCGCCGATTGCCAGTTGGCGCTGAAAAAGTGCCGCCGCGACGGGGGATGCGATGGCGTCCCGAATCCCCCGTCGCGGCGATCCTGTTCTGCCGACTGCCTACTGCTGCCCGCTGCCCACGGTCGAGGGGCCATCGCTGATGAGGTAGTCGATGGTGGTAAGGGGATCGGGTTGTTCGGTCAACTCGCCGCGGAAGACGACGCGGTCGCGGCCGGTGCGTTTGGCCTGGTAGAGTCCGGCGTCGGCGGCGGAGATCAAGGCGGTGATCGAGGCGGGTCGGCCGGCGATGGCGAAGGCCAGGCCGATGCTGGCGGTGATCCGGAGGGGGCGACCGGCGATCGAGAGACGGCGGAGGGCGAGGTTGCGACGAATGCGTTCGGCTCGCTCGACGGCCTGGTCGGGGGTGGCGATCGGCAAGGCGGCGACAAACTCCTCGCCGCCATAGCGGGCGACCAGGTCGTCGGTACGGGTCGATTGGCGGATCATCTGCGCGACGTCGCGAAGCACGGCGTCGCCGGTATCATGGCCGTGGGCGTCGTTGATCCGCTTGAAGTGGTCCACGTCGAGCATCAGGACGGCCAGGCCGAGCCCCTTGCCGGCGGCCTGACGTTCGAGAACGGGGGCCTGTTCGAGGAAGTAGCCGCGGTTGTACAGACCAGTCAGAGGGTCGCGCACGGCACGTTCGAAGATCTGGCGCTGGTAATCTTCCTCGCAGGGATCGGGACAGGTAAACTTCACGATCATTGTCGGCCCGAAGCCTATCCGGTCGCCGTCGCGGAGCGTGGCCGGTTGTTGAGGCGGGAGCCGGTGGCCGTTGAGGAAGGTGCCGTTGGTGCTGCCCAGGTCGGTCAGGCGGACGAGGCCCTCAGACTCAACGGCCAGCTGGGCGTGCTGTCGGGAGACACTCATTTCGGGCAGTTGCAGGTCGTTCTCCGAGGAGCGGCCGAGCGTCCGAAGACCGGGCTCCAGGAGAAGCATGGTCCCGGGGATGCCGCCCCGCAAAAGGATCAGGTAGCGGGGAGGACTGGCGCGTCCGGCCGCCTCCGGGGCGGAGTCTGCCCCACCGGCGGACTGCCGGAGGAGGTCGCACAGATAGGTCGCGCCTTTCTCATCCATGGTCCGCTCCGGATCGAGTCATGCGACAGGGAAGCCGACCCCCCACGACGGGCCCTCCGGCCCCTTGCCCCCGCCATTCCGGCCCGGTTAAGGGCTCGGACGCCTCGCCGAGGGATACGTCGCGCCGGCTGGTCCGCCGAGAGGAACCTAGGTCGCCGATCCGGCCTGTCAATTTCCCCAGCATCGGCCCGTTGCCCACAAGCGTCGTCGCTCCGCCCTCCGGACCAACCCGGGCCTCCGCCTTCGCCGGACGCGGCACAGGCGCCGGCGACTCGACCGGCAATTTGACCCCCGAGGAGCTGACCAGCAGCAGCATGATCGTGCTGAACCCGTTGAACGTGGCGTGCATGGCCACCGGACCGGCCAGCCGACCGGTCCTCTGGTAGAGCCAGCCCAGGCCGAGCGAGAGCACGAACAGAGGCACCGGCGCCGGCCACTGGTCGCTGTGCAAGCCCGCGAAGAACAGCGAGACCGCGACATTCGCCAGCCAGGCTTCCACGCCCAGCACGACTCTCGGCCGCTCCTCCGGTTCCCGAGACGTCCGCGGCGCAGCCCAGACCGATGGATCGGCCGGTTCGGGCTCGATTGCGGTCGCCATCGCCGGGACATCTTCGATTGACGACTCCGGCCACACGGTTCGGGTCGCGCGGCTCGCGGCGCGGGTCAGCCAGCCGAGCAACACGCCGCGGAAAAGCAATTCCTCGGCCAAGGGGGCGACGACTACCGCCGAGACAAGCACCAGCAAGGCGTTCGTCCCCGTGGCATCCTGGGTTAAAGCCTCCTGAACCGGGTGCGCCGACGGCTTCCAGAGCCGCTGGGCGGTGAGAAAGACGCCATAGACGAGTGGACTCAGCATCAGGCAGGTCACAAGTCCCCGCGCCAGGTCGCGGCCGAAGGCTCGTGGTTCGAACAGGCCGAAGTCCGCGGCACGGGCATCGCTGGTCCACCGAAGGAGGGGAAAGACGAGTGCCGCGACCAGTAGGTTAATCGACACCATCAGCGCAAGCTGATCGGCGGCCGGGATTTCCGCGCCTTCCGGCCGCGGCCGGATCGCCCCGTAAACCAGGCCCGCCGAGGAATTCACGACCAGGTACAGGATCACCACCGCCGCCACCGAGCCCGCGCCCCAGGGCACGACCCTCGGCTCGTCAACCTCCGCCAGCAGCGGTTGCCGCCGACTCAGTCGCACGATCGCCCAGCCCCACGAGGCCAGCGAGGCCGCCAGGGTCATCAGGAAAAGCCAACCGGCCGCGATCAACCAGGGGTTCTTGGCGAGTTCTTCAGGAGCCATCGGCGGTTCTCCGGCCGGTTTCGCAAACGACCGCGGGTCAGGGGGACGTCGCGGTCTGGAAGTCGTTCGCTACCTTCATGCTAACGCACGGCACGACGGCCGGGCCACCTTGCCCGCTCGGGCGTTCTGCCCTAGAATCGCAACCACGATGCCGCCCCCGTTGCGGCCACGAAGCCTTGAGAAAAGGGAGAGCGGTCGGGTGTTGCGACCAGTCGAGGAGCAGTGGGACGTCCTCCGCCGGGGCGTCGAACAGGTGGTCCCTGAGCCGGAGTTCCGCCGGAAGCTGGAGGCGCTCGGTCGCGACCGGCCAGCCCTTGCGGGTCAAGTACGGCATCGACCCGACCGGCATCGACGTCCACCTCGGGCACACCGTCCCCTTGCGCAAGCTCCGCCAGTTCCAGGACCTCGGCCACACGGCCGTCATCATCATCGGCAATTATACCGCCCTCGTCGGCGACCCCTCCGGCCGCGACGAGACCCGCGCCAGGCTCAACGTCGATCAGGTCGAGGCCAACGCCCGCGATTACCTCGCCCAGGTCGCCAAGGTCATCGACATGGAACGCGCCGAGGTCCACCGCAACGGCGACTGGTTCTCGAAGTGGTCCTTCCTCGACGTGCTCGACCTTTGCCGCCGCATGACCATTGGCCAGATCACCGCCCGCGAGGACTTCGCCAAGCGCATGGCCGACGCCAGACCGGTCTATCTCCATGAATGCCTCTACCCCTTGATGCAAGGCTGGGACTCCGTCGAGATCAAGGCCGACGTCGAGCTGGGTGGCACCGAGCAACTCTTCAGCCTCCTCGTCGCCCGCGAGCTTCAGGAAGAGCAGGGCCAGCCGCCGCAGACCGCCATGACCCTCCCGATCCTCGTCGGCACCGACGGCACCCGCCGGATGGGCAAGAGCCTGGGCAACTACATCGGCGTCGGCGAGCCGCCGGACACCCAGTTCGGGAAGCTTATGAGCATCCCCGATGAGCCCTTGCGCCAGTATTTCACGTTGCTGACCGACCTCCCCCCCGCCGAGATCGACCGCCTGCTCGCCCCGGGCGTCAACCCTCGGGACGCCAAGGAAGTCCTCGGCAAGAACATCGTCGCCCAGTACCACGGCCCCGAGGCCGCCGACCGCGCCGCCGAGAACTTCCGCCGCCGGACCCACGGTGAGGACCCCCTGGAGATCGCCGAGGTGATGCTCGGTCGCGACCAACTCGACGACGAGGGCCGCATCCCCGCGCCCCGCTTGATCGTGGCAATCGGGTTCGAATCGAGCACCTCCAACGCCCGCCGCGTGATCGAGCAAGGCGGCTTCAACATCGGCGACGACCGCCAGGTCATCACCGACCCGAAGACGCTCGTCGCGGTGATGGACGGCCTGATTGTGCGGGTCGGCAAGAAAAAGATCGCCCGAATCCAACTGCGATGAGTTGAGCGAGGATCGCCATGTCCGCCATCGAAACCCAGGCCGAGGCCCGCCCCATCGCTTCCCTGAAGCCCCCGGCGACCTTGCCGCCCGACCGACTCTACCGGCTGAGCGTCGAGCAGTATCAGCGAATGGCTCGCGAGGGCATCCTGACGAAGAACGATCGCATTGAGCTGATCGAAGGCTTGCTGGTCAAGAAAATGACGAGAAACGAACGTCATCTCTCGACGACATGGCTGATCCAGAAGACCCTGGAGCAAACCACGCCCGAGGGCTACTTCATCGGCAAGGAAGACCCGGTCTTGCTGGCTCGGAGCGAGCCGGAGCCCGATGTCATGGTCCTGCGGGGCGTCCTCTCCGACTACTTCCAGAGGAAGCCGCGGGCCGCTGATGCGGTGCTGGTCGTCGAGGTTGCCGATTCGAGCTACGCGGAAGACTGCGACAAGATCAGCCTCTACGCCGAGGCCAATATTCCCTATTACTGGATCGCCAACATCCCGGCTCACCGGATCGAGGCCTACAGCGATCCCACAGGCCCGGACCCGAACCCCTCCTATCGACGGCGCGACGACTATGGGTATGACGATGAGATTCCCCTCGTGATCGATGGTCGGGAAATCCTTCGCATCCCCGTGCGGGACCTGCTGCCACCCGAAGCCGTTTGATTTCTCGTTGGGTGGGCGACGCCCGCCGTTTCCATTCTTTTGGTGGGCCGTGCCCACCCCTCGGGAGAGCCAACCATGCCCGACCACGGCTTCGGCATCATCGGCTGCGGCATGATCGCCGAGTTCCACACCAAGGCGATCAACGACATCGACGGCGCCCGGGTCGTCGCCGCCTTCAGCCGCAACCCGGCCAACGGCCAGAAGATCGCCGACATGGCGGCTGTCAAGGGCGACTGCCAGATCTACGACGATCTCGACGCCTTGCTTGCTCATCCCGGACTCGACGTCGTCTGCATCTGCACGCCCAGCGGCGCCCACATGGAGCCGGCCGTCCAGGCGGCTCGGGCGGGCAAGCACGTCGTCGTCGAGAAGCCGCTGGAGATCACCTTGCCGCGCTGCGACGCGATCATCAAGGCCTGCGACGAGGCGGGCGTCCGGCTCTGCACCATCTTCCCCTCGCGGTTCGGCGAGGCCAACCTCCGTCTCAAGGAGGCCATCGACCTCGGCCGCTTCGGCACGCTCACCCTCGGCGATACTTACGTGAAGTGGTGGCGGACCCAGCAATACTACGACTCCGGCGGCTGGCGCGGCACCTGGGACCTCGACGGCGGCGGCGCCTTGATGAACCAGGCGATCCACAACGTCGATCTGCTCTACTGGCTCATGGGCGACGTCGAGTCGATCATGGCCCAGACCGCCACGCTCGCCCACGAGCGGATCGAGGTCGAGGACACGGCCGTTGCCTGCCTCCGGTTCCGCAACGGCGCCCTTGGCGTGATCGAGGCGGCCACCAGCGCCTATCCCGGCTTGCTCAAGCGCACCGAGATCCACGGCGACCGTGGCTCGGCCCGGGTCGAGCAGGACGACATCACGCACTGGGACTTCCAGGAGAAAGTGCCCAGCGACCAGCAGATCGCCGCCGCGATGGCCGCCCGGACCAACTTCGCCGCCGGCGCCAGCGACCCCCGGGGCATCAACCACATCGGCCACCGCGACCAGCTCCTCGACTTCCTCCAGGCGATCGACGCCGGCCGCGCCCCGATCGTCGATGGCCGCGAAGGGCGCAAGTCGGTCGAGATCATCCGCGCCATCTACCTCTCCGCACAGACCGGCCAGCTCGTCAAGCTCCCGCTTGAAGACCAGATGGCCCGCTCGCTCGCCGAGGCCTGAACCGGCCTCCGGCTCGCCTGCCGTCGCATCACGGTTTCGGTTAGGATGGGGGTCGAGGCGTTCCCTCGCAGGAGATCGACCCCCATGCTGACCCTTGTGGACGAGGCGATCCGGTCCGACCCGGCCCTGGCCGGGGCGGTCGAGCGGGCATCGTGGCTGATCGCGTCGGAACTCGGCCGATCGGCGGGCCGGGCCGCGGTTGATTGGAAGCGGGGCCGCGACGCGCAGGGCCTGCCTCGCGTGAAGCTCACGCTCACCGACCGCGAGAGCGACGTCTCCCGATCCGACGAGTTCGCGCCGGCCGCTCTCGACGACGAGGTCCGGTTCAGCAGTCGCGTGAACTGGCACTGGGACAGCGTCCTCCAGGCCGACATCGAGAAGCGGTTGGCCCGAATCCACGAAGCCCTCCAGACCATCGAGGACGACTGAACGTGGCCGGCAAGACGCTGGCGGATCAGGTCCGCGAACTTCACGGCTGGAGGCTTGGTCTCCGGTAGGGTGCGTCACGTCTTCGCCGACGCACCAAAGAGCCAACCCCTCGGTGCGTCGGCGAGGACGTGACGCACCCTACAAGGGCGACAAGGGCATTCTCGTATACCCTCGGAGCCTCGTGGCCAACCTCATCCTGACCTTCGCCCGCCGGTAAGCGAAGCCTCCCTTCGGCCTTTCGGAACGTACGACATCCCTGGGTTCCGGTCAACGGAGTGACCATCGCCATGAAGCGTCCCCGGAGCAAGGCGGCGAACTACCTGATCTACCTGGCCGTTCGCCTGGTCGTCGGGATCTGCCAGGCGCTTTCGATCGAGCGGTCGTATCGCTTTGCGGAGGCGTTGGCGGCCCTGATCTACCGGGTGGACCGCCGGCATCGCGCGGTCGCGATGGAGAACCTCCGTCTGGCCTTCGGCGATCAGTACGACGAGGCCGAGCGCGACCGGATCGTCCGCGGTGTCTATCAGCACTTCTGCCGGATGCTGATGGAGATGCTGCACATCCCCCGCAAGCTCCACCTCACGAACTGGCGCCGTCGGATCTCCCTGAGCGGCCATCGCCGGGTGCTCGACCGCCTGCTCGACGGCGGGCCGATCATCATGGTCACGGGCCACTTCGGCAACTGGGAGATGGCCGGCTACCTCTTCGGCGTCTTCGGCTTCCCGTCGTACGCCGTGGCCCGGACGCTCGACAACCCCAACCTCGACCGCTTCCTCCGCAAGTTCCGCGAGCAGACCGGCCAGAAGCTGATCCCCAAGAAGGACGGCTTCGACCAGATGGAGCAGGTCCTCCGCGACGGCGGCCTCCTCTCCTTCCTCGCCGACCAGGACGCCGGCCAGCGCGGGCTGTTCGTCGAGTTCTTCGGCCGGCCCGCCTCGACCCACAAGGCGATCGCCTTGCTGGCCATCGAGCACCAGGCCCCGATCATCGTCGGCGGTGCCCGGCGGATCGGCCCCGGCTTCCGCTACGAGGTCGTCTGCGAGGACCTGATCGAGCCCTCCGAGTGGGCCGACCGCCCCGACGACGTCGCCTGGATCACCCAGCGCTTCACCTCCGGCCTCGAACGCCTGGTCCGCCGCGACCCCGACCAGTACCTCTGGCTCCACCGCCGCTGGAAGCACCAGCCCCAGCCCCGCGGCCGCAAGGCCCGCGAGCGCGCCGAGGCCGCAGCCGTCGCCAGCCGGACGGAGTGATTGTTAAGACGTTCCCTTCTCGGTTGAATGTCAGGTCAAGCCGAGTCGGGTCGGTCCGCGTCGCGGAGCGAGGCAAACCCACCACTCCCGAGGACGCCGCGGTGGGTTGCGCCTCGCTCACGTGGGGCGGACCCACCTTACTTCTCTGCGAGCCGGGGAGCCGTCCTACCCCTCGGGACGAGGCGGCGGTCCGGTGAGCGGGCAGCCGCGGTGGAGGGGAGATCGGTCGGGGACGTACCAGGACGGGAAGACGAGCGGCGGGGTCGGGGGGGAGTCAGGAGAATGGGCCGTAACCTCGCGTACTGTCAGAAGTTCGGCGAGCCTGGGTTCGTTTCGTAACGCGGCCTCGAGCGCCGGGTCGAGGGCGGGTTCCGGCCCGGGATCGGGCGCGGGACGGACCGCGGCGGAGGGCTCGGGCTCGGCCGGGACGGCGGGGGCCGGTGCGGCGGTCGCTTCGGGAGCGGTCGGAGCCGGTTCGGGAACGCGGTCGGGGACCGGGTCGGTGGCGATCGGCGCGGGTTCGGGAGCGGCGTCGGGGATCGGGGCGGCGGCGGGGGGCTGGTCGGCGTCGGCAAGGTCGTCCGGCGGGGGCGGAAGGAGGGGGTCGGCGGCGGAGGATCGGGCGCGGCGGAGGCGGTCCAGCTCGGCGAGCGAGCGGAACAACTCGCCGGCGCAGGCGGTCTCATAGCGGCGCTGGAGGACGGCGGCGGCGCCGTCGTCGAAGAGGCTGAGGTGGATCGCCCGGGCGCGGGCCTGGGGCTCGATCTCGTGGGCGAGGCGGTCGGCCCGCTCGGTCAGGCGATCGGCCCGGTCGCGGGCGAACTGGGCGAGGTCGGCGCGGGCGTCAGCGGAGCCGGCGCGGGCCTCGGCCAGCCAGGCGGCGACCGCGGCCGGTTCGGTGCCGGTTCGGGGCGTTCGGGCGGGGTCGTGACCGAGGAGCCGGAGGGCGGTGAGCTCTTCTCCCTCGGTCCAGGCAACGGCTTGCTCGGCGGCCTGGGCGAGCCGTTCCCAGAGCTGGGCCATCTGGGCGCAGCCGAGCGCGGAGCTTCCCAGACCGGTCACGGCGGCGTGCGGGTCGAGGACGAAGAGGCGCCCCGCATCGTCGAGGTTTTGCTTCTGGCGGGCGTCGAAGGCGTCGGCGGCCTGACGTCGGCGCTCGGCAATGGCGGCCATCTCGCGGCGGGCGGCGCGGTCGAGGCGGACGGCGTTCCAGGCAGCTCGCTCGACCAGCCAGGCTTCCATGCGGTCGGCCGGTCGGGCGTCCTCGGTCCAGGCCTCGGCGCGTTCGAGGAACGCCTCCTCATCCTCGGGGGCGACGAGCACTCGGGCGGTCAGGCCATGCTTGAGGGCATTGCGGCTGGAGCGGGCCTTGCCCTCGCTGGTGACGGGGCCGCGAGATTTGCGGCCGTTCTCGCGGCTGGCGCGGCGGCGGTCGTCGGTATCGTGGGTGCGCATCGTCGGGTGGGGCTCACCGGGGTCGTCGTGGAGGCGGGGCCGACGTCGGCCCGTCTTGCGGGGTGGTTGAAATTGTTTTCCGAATCCGGGACCGGGTTTATCACCTTTTTTGGAAAAAATGTGGGGGATGCGTGCGGGATCGGGAGGGGGATGGCTTTTGTCGGGTGTTCGGCGGGGTGGCCGGGGCAATCGCCAGGACGCGCGAGTCCACATCCCCGCGGACCGGCCCTTGCAACCGTCGGTCGGCCGTGGGATATTCGGCGATCATGCGGGAAAATGCGGGCAATCGGGCGTGTTACAACACGCCCTTTCGTCCGTGGAAGCGTAGGTGAGGCGACGGAGCCCCGGAGCCCAATCGCGTCGGCCGGATCGATGCCTTTCGGCAACAGCGCATTGAAATCGCATCGAGGGGTCGATAGGCTCGCGTGCGTCGCCGTGGGGCACGGCCACCGCCGCGAGCCATCGGGGCGGCGTGTTACGCGGACGGTTGTCCGCACAAACATAGGTTAGGCGGCGATAATCTCATCCTAGAAACGCGAGCGAGCAATGAGTGGCGTCACTCGATTAACCTGTCCACATTGCGGCCGACAGTCCGGCACTGCGAAACCCATAAGGGAAGGGGCCAGGGTCCGCTGCCCCGGTTGCGGCAATGCTTTTGCCTATACGCAGCCTGAGTCGAATCCTCTCTTGCAGCATGTCGAGGAGCCTCCGAGACCTACCGCTCAGGCGGCTACCGCGTTACCCACCGCGGCCGCAGAGACTAAGACACCTGTCTTGCGGAAGCCACTCGCACACGGCCGTCGCTTTCACTGGTCGGTCACAGTCGCCACCGCTTTGGTCGCGATCCTCATCGGTTACTTTCTGGGCCGTGAACATATCAAGTATGAACTTCGTGCAGCTTTTGCTGAGGCGGGTAAAGCGTTTACCGAGGGAGTGCAAAAATCATTTGGCAGAGTTTCACAGCGAGATAAAGTTGACACAGCACCTTCCGTGGCTCAATCCACCGAGACGGCCAGCAAATCAGGCAACGAGTCCACAATCAGACCTCAACTCCCTGACATCGTGGAATTTGGCCAGCCTTTTGCGGCGGCTGAGTTTCAAATCTCATTGGTCGAAGCCCGTATCGACCGCCCGGAAGTCAAGGACTTGTTCGGCGAGACCAAACTCGGGAATGACCCCAATTTGATCGTCGTCTTTCGGGTCATAAACATCGATGAAAGAAAGATATTGCGATACCGTAACAAGAACATGTTCCTCGCGGGTCATTTTCAGCTCCGCGATGATGTGGGCAACATCATACGCGGCGTGAGTTACGGGGCGGGCTCAAGGCCCGTTGGTGCCCTGAGTGGAAGTGAGGACATCCTTCCCGGAGAGGAGGCTTCACACTTGGAGCTTTTCTTAGTTCCACCACCGAAGACGAATTACTTGATACTGACAATGGACTTGGCTGCTTTCGGCGGTGAAGGTGAAACACGATTCAAGATTCCTGCGGAGAGCATCGCGAATTTCTCACCCTGAAGAACCAGGGGACAGAAGGCGGAAAAGGGGACGGAGGAAATATCTGGGAGAGGCGGAAAAGCCTCGTGGCCTAACAGCGTCGCACGGCCGGCATGGAGAACCATTCGGCCATCGTCCAGACGGAGGCGGAAAAGGGGGGCGGAAAAGGGGACGGAGGAAATTTCTGAAGACTCTCGATTTATTTCCTCCGTCCCCTTTTCCTCCGCCCGTCGGGTGGGCGGGCGGCCGCGCCTAACCTCGCGCTGAACCGAGAAAAACCGGTGTCCGGAAAAACCGGTGTCAGTTCTCTTTTCTGAGCCAAAATATGCTAACACCGGTTTTCGTTCTGACACCGGCTTTCGTTTGCTGATGGTGAGGAAGTTGGAGTGATGCCGTCCGGCTTCCGAGTGGCATGCCCACGTCTTCGTGGGCATGTTCGTGAGTGGCCGCCGTCGAGTCCATGCCCACGAAGACGTGGGCATGCCACCCAGCCAAAATATGAATTGACACCTGTTTCCGTTTCGCCTAACCTCGCGATGCAGCGGACCCGGCCCGCCGCGGCGGTTTCTGGTACATTGAGGGTTGTGCTCGGCGGTCCGGTTCGCTGAGCTGGGTCGTTAGGCGGCGAAGGTCATTCCGGGCATACCATCCGTCTGAATAACCAACTGCATCCGGGAGACAGCCATGGCGCGGCACAGCCTTCTTCTCGTTGGCCTCCTCTTGGCCGTTCCAGTTCGGGTGGGGTTTGCCGGCGATGTCTATACGCTGCAGGCCGCAACCAACGAGGTGGATCCCCAGACGGGCCTCCTCAGGACGATCACTTACGATGTCACTTTCGGCGGCGGCTTCATTTCCGATATGGTCACTGCATTCGATCCGAAGTCACGCAAGTTTGTCTATCTCACCTGGAAACGGGACGAGAAGGCTCCACAACCGATCGGTGAGATCTGGGACCCTCACACTGGAAAGACCCTGAGGCTGTTCAAGTTCCCCGGTGTGGAGCACCCACTGCCGGAGATCCCGTCAATCAGCGACATGAAGGTTTGCCCATTCACAGGAGGAAACTTCTTGATACTTAAGCGCCTCCTTTACGATTGACTGGCCCAGCGACAGCGAAAAACCGGTGTCAGCCCCCACGCAGGAAATTGGTGTCAGTTCAGTTTATCGGCCCACGACCCAGAAGTGTATTGGTGTCAGCGGCGCAAAAAATGAACTGACACCAATTTTCCCACAAAATATAAACTGACACCAATTTTCCGGACACCAATTTTCCGGCAGCCAGTGGAACCCGTCATTCGCTAGAGGCTAGAGGAACTGGGGATAGCGAGGGATACCCGTGCAACCCATACGGAGGATCGTCCGCAGATTGGCGATGGAGCACGGCCGGCACGGTCGTTGTGGATCAGAGTCTGCAAGCCGAGAAATGACGAGTACGCGGAGTTTCTTCGCAGGCATGGGGGCTTCTTTGCGATCGGGCGCGACTGTCGCATCAATGCGGATGTGCGGGTCACCGACCCGGCCTATGTCCGACTGGGGAATAATGTTACGCTCTCCTCCTGCATCCTGGTCGGGCATGACGCCTCGATCGGGGTGATCGGTCGGGCCACGGGCAAGAAGCTCGACTCGGTGGGAAAGATTGATATCCGGGACAACGTGTTCGTGGGTTACGGCGCCATCCTGCTTCCCGGGATCACCATCGGCCCGAATGCGATCGTGGCGGCGGGCGCCGTGGTGACCCGGGACGTGGCGCCCGGAACGGTGGTGGCCGGGGTTCCCGCACGACCCGTCGGGACATTCGACGACCTGGCCGAGCGTCTCGAATCGCGGACTCGCGAACTGCCCTGGGCCGATTTGATCCTGCAACGTGAAGGGGACTTTGATCCCGAGATGGAACCGACCTTGAAGCGCCTTCGCGTGGAATCGTTCTTCGGGGAGAGTTCACAATCGGCAGAACCATCGCAGCCGCGGCCCGAGGGCGGCGAGAGTGACCTGGTCGGTCGGAGCCCAGGAGAGGCAGCGGGGTGCGAGGAACCGTGAGAAGCCCTCACAGAATGGGGACTGGCACCTCGAAGACGCGGAGCCAGTCCCCATTCTGTGAAAGCTTGTAAACGCGGGTTCAGAGAGTGACGGAGATGACAAGGTCGCTGTCGTCCGAGGGCTCCAGGCCGGTCAATTCGCGGGAGCGGCCGGAGTCGGGATCGGAGATGAGGAGGGTGTAGCGGCCGGGGCGGAAGATGGGGGGGCGGAAGGAGGGGGAGGGGAGGCGGAGGGAATAGAGGAGGTCGCCGGTGGACTCCTCGACGACCTGGAAGACCGGGTCGGTGGCGCCGCGGACCTCCAGGCGGGGGAGATGGGCGGTGGGTTGGCGGCCGTCGCAGTCGGAGGCGGAGATGGTGACGGGCCAGCCGGGGAACTGGGTGTTGGGAGCGGAGACATCGGCGAGGAAGGGCCAGCAATCGAAGGTGATGGTCCGGTTGGGCTTGTCGAAGCGGACGAGGCCAAGGCCGGAGGCGCGTGGCGGAGGATGTCGAGGACGGGGCCGCGGGGCTGGAGGGCGCCGTTGGCGACGGCGAGGACGGTCATCGGGTGGCCGAAGTGGTCGGTGAAGTCGCCGGTGGTTTCGGGGGCGCCGGGGCGCGGTTCTGGCCGGGCTGGTCGGGCTCGAACCAGCGGGGATAGCCGACGTTGACGGCGGGGCCGGCGAAGGCGACGGGTCCGTCGCGGTGGGCGTCGATGCCGTAGTGGACGACGGCGGGGAGGTGCTGGTCGCCAGCGATGTGGACGGCGGACGCCTTGCGGATCAGGCGGAGGGCCTGGTTGCGGGGGGTCTGGGGCCAGCCGTTGGTGTCGTAGTCGGCGCGGAGTCGCTGGCGTTCGGCGCCGTGGGTGGTGGCCATCGCGGTGAAGATGGTCTGGGAGATGACGGCCTTCATATCGGCGCCGCGCCAGTCGGTGATCCAGTGGCGAAGGAAGTCGAGCTGGCGGTCGCCGAGGAGGACGAGGCCGGGGCGGTCGGCGGTCTTCGGGTCGAAATCGGGATTGACGACGTGGTCGCCGCGGCTGCCGGTGGGGGGAACTTCGCCCTCGGGACCGGTCTTGAACTGGCGGTCGGCGAGGATCGCGAAGCTGACGCGGCCGTAGGTCAAGGGTCCGTAATAGACGCTGATGCCCTGCTTGACGGGTGTGGGGTCGAACGGGTCGGGATGGTGCGCGGTCTGGGTCCGGTGGACGACGTTGACCCAGGCCGGGTCCATCTGGTAGCCGCCGGCTTCCTGGGTCGTCGTTTGAGGGGCGCCGGCCTCGCCCCAGATGTTGCCTTGATAGACGTCGTGGTCGTCGGGGATCGAGAGGCTGGGGCGGTCGCGGGTCAACGCGCGCCAGGTCCAGCCGTGCATGAACCACTTGCGCAGGTAATCGAGGATGGCGGTCTCGACGGGCTGGCGGACAACGCCGTATCCGCCGGTGCTCTCATAGAACTGGTCGCCGACGAAGGCGAGCAGGTCGGGGTCGAGCTGCGTCATGCGCTCCACGTACTCGGCGTTGGGGAAGGCGGCGTGGGTGTTGCAGGAGATGTCGGCGACGTTGAGGATCGGCCGTTCGACCGGGTCGTGACGGATGGTGCCCGACCAGTGATGCTCGGCGATTTTGCCGTCGGCGGAGGTAAGCGAGTAGGCGACGCGATAGGGAAGGTCCTTCGTGGCGTCCCAGTCGGCGACGCGGAAGGTGGCGGTGCGGGCCTGGGGATGGATCGGGGATTCGGCGATCGTTTTCCAGTCGTCGCCGTCGCGGACCTGGAGGCGGACGGTCTGCGAGTCGCGAGTCCCGAGCGGGGGCATCTGAGCGGTGAGCTTGAGGGTGCCGCCGCTGAGGGTGTACTGCGTGAACAGGATCGGTCCGAAGGCGCAGTTCCGGGTGTTCTTCCACCTTGCTGCCGGAGACGTTCCAGTCGTCGAACCAGAACCGGCCGACGCCTGGGGCCGGTTGCTGCCTCGGGGCGCCGGGACGGCCGAAGTTGGCGACGAGGGCGAGGTTGCCGACGAGCCGGTCGGCGGAGATGTCGTCGCGATGCACTTCCCCGAGCACGCGGCCCGACTCGGGGTCGATGGCCGCGAGCGTGACTGCGAAGGTCTTCCCGGCTGGCTTCGCTTCCAGCTTGAGCACGACCGACGCGCGGTCCAGATCGATCGTGCCGGCCGTGGCCGACCGGACATCACCGACGAAGATACCCCCGTCGGAGGTCAGGCCGGCGTTCAGGCCGTTGCCGAAGATCAGGCTGTTGCGATACTCCCCCAGCGGTCCCCGCGCCCCGACGCGGAAGCCGAACGACCCTTCCCCCCGGCCCAACGCCCCGCCCCCGAGCCGTCCGACGCGGACCCACAACGCGAGCGTCCCCGCCGCTTCCCCGAGTTCTCGGGTGAGGATGTGGACGCTCCGATCGGCCGCGGCGTGGACGCAGGCGATCCGACCGCCCTCCACGCGCCAGTCCTGCAAGGGATTGGCCCAGAACTCCGGCCCGATCCAGACGCGATCGGGGACGTTGGCCCAGGGACTCCGGAAGCCGTCCTCTTCCCTGCCCAGGGCCGCCGACGGAGCCAGGGTCGAGGCCGCGGCCAGGCCGGCGGCCGTAGCGGTGGAGTCGCGGAGGAAGTCGCGGCGGTGGATCGGTTCAGTCATGATCGGCGGGGCTCGGAGGGTTCGGGGGCTTGGGGCGTTCGTTGGGCGTCTGATTGCTCAACCGGCCTTCTTCTTCGCGGCGGCCTTCCTGGCCGCGGGGCGTTGCTGCTGGGGGGCGAAGAGGCGGCCGTAAGCCTGCCTGGGCGGCTCGTCGGGGACCTTCAACTCGGACCGGAGCCGCTTCACCTCGGCCTTCAAGTTCTTGACGACGTCGGCATACTTCGGGTCGTCGTACACGCTCCGAAGCTCGTGCGGGTCTTCCTGGCGGTCGAACAGCTCCCAGTAATCGACGTCGGGGATGTAGAAGTGAACGAGCTTGTAGCGGTCGGTCACGACGCCGTAATGCGGCCGGACGTGGTGCGGGGTCGGGTATTCATAGTATTCGTAATAGAAACCCTTGCGCCAGTCGTCCGGTGTCTGCCCCTTGAGCAGGGGGACGAGGCTGCGGCCTTGCATCGCGTCGGGGATGTCGAGGCCGGCGGCGTCGAGGAAGGTCTCGGCGAAGTCGAGGTTGGAGACGAGGTTCTCGTTGACGCTGCCGGGTTTGGTGACGCCCGGCCAGCGGACGAGCAGGGGGGTACGCAACGACTCCTCGAAGATCCAGCGCTTGTCGAACCAGCCGTGCTCGCCGAGGTAGAAGCCCTGGTCGGAGGTGTAAACGACGATCGTGTTGTCGGCCAGACCCTCGGCATCCAGGTAGTCGAGGACGCGGCCGACGCCTTCATCGACCCCCTTGATGCAGGCGAGGTAGTCGTGCATGTAGCGGTTGTACTTCCAGCGGACGAGGTCCTTGCCCTGGAGGTTGGCCTTGCGGAAGGCGTCGTTGCGGGGCTCGTAGTAGGCGTCCCAGGCCTTCTGCTGCTCGGGCGTGAGCTGGCGGGGCGTGACGAGCTTGACGTCGCGCTCGGTCATCGTCTTGGCGATGGTCATGTCCTGGTCGTGCTCGGCGAGGCCGCGGCCGGAGTAGTCGTCGAAGAGGGTTTCGGGGAGGGGATACTCGCGGTCGTTGTCGTGGCCGAGGTGGCGGAGGGCCGGCTCCCATTCGCGGTGGGGGGCCTTGTGCTGGTACATGAGCATGAACGGCTTCGACTTGTCGCGGTTCTTGAGCCAGTCGAGCGAGAGGTCGGTGATGATGTCGGTGACGTAGCCGTCGTGCTGAACGCGCCGGCCATTGTCGATCATCGGCGGGTTGTAATAGACACCCTGACCGGGGAGGATGTGCCAGTAATCGAAGCCGATGGGGTCGGTGACGAGGTGCCACTTGCCGACGATGGCCGTCTGGTAGCCGGCGTCGTGCAGGAGCCTCGGGAAGGTCGTCTGCGAGGGGTCAAAGCGGCTGTTGGTGTTGTTGTAAAATCCATTGATGTGATTATACTGTCCTGTAAGAACGGTGGCGCGGCTGGGTCCGCAGATGGAGTTGGGCACGAGGCAGCGGTTGAACCGCATCCCCTCGCGGGCCAGGCGGTCGATGTTCGGCGTCTGGACGAGGTGACGGGGGTCGCCGTAGGCGCTGATGGCCTGGTAGGCGTGATCGTCGGCGAAGATGAAGACGATGTTCGGTCGATTCGCGGGCGGGTCCTGGGCCTGGAGACGAGACCCGAGGCTGCATGCCGTCGCCAGGAGGATGAGTCCGCCCACCAAGTTGCCGAAGCGAAGTCGGCGCGTCCGGTCCTGTCTCATGGGAATCCCCGCGAAGGCACCCGGGCCGCGACCGACGGCCCGGCGGGCGCCGGTGTCAGCCGAGGGATCGCCCGGCCTGGAGTGATGAAGGTTGTTCCAGTTGTAAGGCCGGGGCGGCGGGTTCTCAAGCATCTGGGGCAGATTCCCGGCCGGCGGGAGTCGTTGAGGGGCGGTCTCAAGGACGGGCCGTGGAGTGCGGACCACGAGCGAGTAAGCTCAGCAACTCCTTGTGATCGACCGGCTTGACGAGATGGTGGTCGATCCCGGCGGCGCGGGAACGGCGACGGTCTTCCTCCTGACCGTAGCCGGAGACCGCGATCAGGGTCGCCACCGCACCCAGCCTCCCCTCGCGAAGGCGACGCGCCAGCTCGTAGCCGTCCATCCCGGGCAAGCCGATGTCCAGCAGGACGTACTCCGGGTGCTGGGACTCGGCCGCTTCGAGGGCCTCCGGGCCGTCGTGAGCCGTGCGGACGTCGTGACCGAGCAGCTTCAGGAGCCTGGCGAGACCCCGGGCCGAGTCGGCGTTGTCGTCCACCACGAGGATGCGGCGCGAGGGTCCGCGAGCCGGCCGCACCGAACGGGGCGCGATCACCCCGACGGCTGGCTTCTCAGCCGACGCGACGGCCGGCAGCCACACGGTGAACTCGCTCCCCCGACCCGGCCCCTCGCTGGCCGCCTCGACCCCTCCGCCGTGAAGCTGGACGAGGCCCTTGACGAGTGTGAGGCCGATGCCGAGGCCGCCCTCGGAACGCGCCAGCGAGCGATCGCCCTGCGCGAACGGCTCGAACATCACGCCCAGGGACTCGGGCGGAATGCCGACGCCGTTGTCACGGACGCGGACAACGACCTCGTCGCCGGAGCGCTCCGCCACCAGCCCGAGCCGGCCGCCGGACTCGGTGTACTTGGCGGCGTTAATCAGGAGGTTCACGACGACCTGCTCCAGCCGGGTCGGATCACCCTCGACCCACAGGGCCGTCGGGGCGATAGCGACCTCCAGTCGATGCTTGCGCTTCTCGACGAGCGGCCGGACGGTCGCGACGGCGGCCTCCAGCACCGGAACCAGATCGACCCTCTCGCGGCGGAGCTGGATCTTCCCCCGGCTGATCCGGGCGACGTCGAGCAGGTCGTCAATCATCCGGGCGAGATGGCGGACCTGGCGTTCCATGACGAGCTGGGTCCACGACTCCCAGCCGGCCTTGCCGGTCAGCTCGACCGCGTTGCTGATCGCGGAGAGGGGGTTGCGCAGCTCGTGGGCCAGCATCGCCAGGAACTCGTCCTTGCGGCGGTCGGACTCCTTGAGCGCCTCCTCCACCTGCTTCTGGGCGGTGACGTCCAGCGCCGCGCCGCCGACGCCAATGAGCCGACCCGAGCCGTCGCGCCTCGGCTCGATAATGAGGTCGAAGTAGCGCGGACCGGCGGCCAGCTCGACCCGGATCGTCCGGCGCACCGCCTGACCGGTCTCCAGAACCGTGCGCGCTTCAGCCGCGTCAGCTCCTCGCCCTCGGGAGTGGGCACGAGTTCCGCGTCGGTCCGTCCGAGATGGTGCTGGGGGAAGGCGGGGTCCACGGGATAGACCCAGGTGTACCGCAGGTCCCGATCCTGCTCGAAGACGGTGACGGCCCCGCTGCCCAGCGCGAGGCGGAACCGCTCCTCGCTGGCACGGAGCGCGGCCTCGCGTCGCCGGCGCTCGGCCACGTCGCGGAAGACCAGCACGACGCCCCCGATCTGATTCTGTTCGTCCCGGATCGGGGCGGCGCTGTCGGCGATCGGCTTCTCGGTGCCATCCCGGGCGATCAGCAGGACGTGATTGCTCAGCTCGACGGTGTGGCCCTCGCGGAGGGCTCGCCCGGCCGGACTCTCGACGGCCTCGCGCGTGGGCTCGGAGATGAGCCGGAAGACCTCCTCCAGGGGCTGGCCCGCCAGTTCGTCCGGTGACCAGCCGGTCAAGGCCCCGGCGACCGGGTTGGCGAAGCTGACGCGACCCTCGGCGTCGGTGGCGATGACGGCGTCGCCGATGCTGGTCAGGACCGCCGAGAGCCAGCGTCCGGTCTCCTCCGCCCGACGACGGGCGGAATGCAGCGCCTCAACGAGCAAGGTCACCAGCACGCCGACCGTCGGGAAGAGGATCAAGGACATGATCTGCGCAGGGTCGAAGCCGATGCCGGAGGCCAGCCGGAAGATGATGGTGGCGACGACGACCAGGGATGTCGCGAGCAGTCCAGGCCCCAGGCCGCCGTACCAGGCGGCGAACAGCACGGCCAGGAAGAGGAGGAAGATCATGCCCGGGCCGACCACCGGCAGTCGAATGGCGCCCACGGCCGCCGTGACGGCCAGTGCGGCGACACCGTAGGGGAGCGGCGAGCGGAACGGTCTCCTCATCGGCGGGCCTCCGCAGCCACCCGCGGATCGATCGCGAAGCCGGCACCAGCGGTCCGATCACTCGCGGCTGGTGAGGCGGTTCTTCGCGTTCGCATCGGGTGAACCGGCGCCGGGGTGTGCTCCTCGATGGTCCAGAGACTCCTGCCGGAGGCGGAGATTCCTCGATCGGTCCGAGACCGACGAGCAACCCCGACGCCTCGGTCCGCCATTGCGGCGATGATTCATTCTTCTCCGAACCGGCTTCCGTTGCAAGCCAAGGGTGGTGTGCGACATGCTGTCGCGACCCTCGTCGGGCCGTTCCGGGAGGGACACCCGACGTCGCGGCCCGGGATCGCACGACCGGAAAACCCGGGCCTGCCCCCTGCCCAGCGTTGCCCGAAAGGATTCGCAGCTCGGCCGGTTTTCTCGCCGGCGCGCCGGCAGTGGCTTCATGCTTGGCATGAAGTGAGATCGGATGATACGATGACATCTTGGCAACGGTGCGAATCGTCGTCGTGAGACGGCTTCCGCGGCAGCGCGTGGTTGAGCCGGGATGCCGATTGAAACGGAGAACGCGAACATGTTGAGTTCGAGGCGCCGCTGCCGTTCGGCAAGACCCCGAAACGTGTTCCGCCGCCGCCCCCGCCCCCAGTCGGAATCCCTGGAAGCCAGGACGCTACTCGCCGCGGTACCGGTGGCCCTCGGTGACCTCAACACGACTCCAGGAGGAGGGCATGTCGTCGTTCCCGAATTCACGACGGTGGGCAACCTCGCCTATTTCGCGGCGGATGATCCGGTGGTCGGCCGGGAGTTGTGGGTCACGGACGGGACGGCGGGAGGGACGCACGTCGTCGATGATCTGGTGCCCGGCCTCTCGGGCTCCAATCCGACGGACCTGGTCGCCTTCCGAGGCGGGCTTGCCTTCGTCGCCCGCGACGCTTCGGGAGAGTGGAAGCTCTGGATCAGCGACGGCACGGCGGCCGGCACGCACGCGATCATGACCGTCGATCATGGTGACCACCATGCCGGGTCCGGCATCCAGCTCACCGTCGCCGGAGACGCGCTCTACTTCATCGTCGCCGACCCGGAGAACCACGATCTCTTTGCCCCAAGCCTGCTCTGGCAATCGGACGGGACGGCCCAGGGAACGCGCGTGGTCTTCAGCGAAGGCATCGTCACAACGACCCCACCAACGGCCGTGGGCGGGACGCTCTACTTCAGCGGCTATGGGTTTACGCCCGATTCCGGGCCCGGACTCTGGAAGGTCGATCCGGGGGCTTCGGGGGCGGTTCGCGTCTCCAGCCTCCGCGAGGATGGGTCCGGAGGCTACCCGGAGAATCTCGCCGCTGTCGGCGACCGGCTCTTCTTCACGGCCGACGGCGGCACACTCGGCCGAGGACTCTGGACGAGCGACGGGACGGCCGCAGGGACTTCCTTCGTCTCCGACCTGGGATTCGCGCCGGCGGACTTGCCGACGTTGCGGCAATTCACCGCCGTTGGCGACCGACTCTTCTTCGTCGCCGGGGACACGGGTGCCGCGGCCCACCTCTGGGTGAGCGACGGCACGACCGCCGGAACGCAAGACCTGGGCCTCTTCGGGGGCCTCACCAGTGATTATGCCAACGGGCTCGGGCACCTGACGGCCGTCAACGGCGCCCTCTTTTTCACCAATGACCGCGGAGCTTCGACCGACCTCTGGACGAGTGATGGGACCCCCGAGGGAACGAAAGATCTGATCAGCGAGAACTGGAGCCAGAGCCCGGTCCCTCTGGGCCGTACCGACTCGTTGATCAGCGCCGGAAACTACGTCTATCTGATCGCCAGCGATATCTATGGTGGATGGACCTACCTGTCTGCGTACGATCTGGTCCAGCGACTCGGCGGCACGCTGAGTTCGATCGGCTTTCACAATCCGGGTGACGTGGGCGTCGCGGGCCAGACCATGCTGTTCTTCGACTTTAATCGAGACCGAGGGTTGCTCCTGCAGGCGAGTCATGGCACGGTCGAGAGCACGGGTCTGATCCACCGGTTCGGCCAGGAGAACTGGGAGTCGGGGGGATACGATCTCTCGGCCTCACAGCGCTTTGTCTCGACGGCCCAAGGGGTCGTCTTCCTCGCCTCGGCGACCGACCCTCTTTACCGATCGCTCTGGAAGACCGACGGCACGCCCGGCGGCACGGTTCCCCTTCGGCCGAATCTGGCTCAGCCGACCATGATCGGTGCCGAGGGTTTCACAGCGCTGGGAGATCGGGCCTTCTTCGTCGCCGAGGAGCCCGCGACCGGCCGGGAACTCTGGGTGACGGACGGCACGGCCGAGGGGACCCACCCATTCGTCGACCTGCGGCCCGGTTCCGAGGGGTCGGCCCCCAAGATCGTGGGCGTCGCTGGCAGTCGGCTCTACTTCCGGGCCGACGACGGCAACTCCGGCCCGGTCCTCTGGCAGACCGACGGCACGCCCGGCGGCACGAGCGTGGCGATCGCCGCCAGCATCGTTGCTGACTACGTGCCGGTGGATTCGGCCGTGCTGGGCGATACGCTTTACATCGCCGCCGACGACGGGATTCATGGTCAGGAGTTGTGGAAGACGTCGGGCACGCCCGGAAGCGCCGGATTCGTGGACATCCGGCCGGGTCCCGACGGATCGGGCATCCATGACCTGACGGCCGTCGGCGACCGGCTGTATTTCTCGGCCAATGATGGGGTCCACGGGAGCGAGCTCTGGACCAGCGATGCGAGTCTGAACGCCCATCTTGTGGTCGATCTGGCCCCCGGGAACCTCGGCCCCTCACCCGCCAGCTCCTCGCCCGCCAACCTGACCGCGCTGGGCAGCAAGGTCTTCTTCCATACCTCCATCCTGGGGAACTCTCAGGATTTCTGGGAAAGCGATGGCACGGCCGAGGGCACGGTGTCGGTACCCCAGCCTGCGGGCCGGACCGACCGGATCGTCAAGGGGGTCACGCTGGGAAACACGCTTTATTATGTGCTGGACACTCCGGACTACGGCGAGGAACTCTGGCGGACCGACGGCACGGCGGAGAACACGCGGATCGTGGCCGACATCCAGCCCGGACCCGTCGGCTCGAACCCGCAGTCGCTGACCGTCGTGGGCGACGTGATCTACTTCACCGCCTGGGATGCCCGGCATGGGACCGAACTCTGGCGGACCGACGGCACGACCGAGGGGACGAGCCGCGTCGCGGACCTCTTCTCCGGAGTCGGCGATTCCCAGCCCTTGAGCCTGAAGGCGATCGGCAACGCCCTCTACTTCGCGGCCGATGACGGCCGGCATGGTCACGAGCCTTACATCCTCGACCCTTCCCATCCCCGGCCGCCGGCGCTTGACTTCGACGGCGATCTTCAGGGCGATCCGGTCGTCTTCGAGCCGGGCACGTCGACCTTTGACGTCATGAGTTCGAGGAACGGGTCCGAGTCGATCCAGTTCGGTCAGGGAACGCTTTTCGGGGGCCACCCCGTGCCCATTCCGGCCGACTACGATGGCGACGGCATCACGGACCCGGCCGTCTTCGAGCCGAGCACCTCGACGTTTTACCTGGCGATGTCGAAGCAGGGCAACCGGGCGATCCAGTTCGGTCAGGGGACGCTCTTCGGGGGTCATCCGATCCCGGTGCCGGCCGATTACGACGGCGATGGCGTGACCGATCCCGCCGTTTTTGAGCCGTCCACCTCGACGTTCTACCTGGCCCGTACGTTGCTGGGCAACGTCGCCAGGCAGTTCGGCCAGGGGACCCTCTTCGGCGGGAATCCGACGCCGGTCGTCGCCGACTACGATGGCGATGGGAGCGCCGATCCGGCGGTCTTCGAGCCGTCCACCTCGACCTTCTTCCTGTCACGATCCCGGGACGGCAACATTGGCAAGCAGTTTGGCCAGGGAACGCTTTTCGGGGGCCATCCTGTGCCCATTCCGGCCGACTATGATGGTGATGGAATCGCGGACCCAGCCGTCTTCGAGCCCTCGACCGCGACGTTCTTCCTTGCGCGCTCGAAGGCAGGTAACTTCGGCAAGCAGTTCGGCCGGGGGACGCTCTTTGGGGGGAATCCGACGCCGATCGTCGCCGATTACGATGGTGATGGCCTCGCCGATCCGGCGGTCTTCGAACCGTCCACCTCGACCTTCTCGCTGGCACGGAGCGCCGGGGGCCCGGTGGCGAGGCAGTTCGGTCGGGGAACGGTCTTCGGAGGACGGCCGATCGTCGCCTCGAACGATTTCGACGGGGACGGTCGCGTCGATCTCGCCGTCTTCGACTCGACCACGGCGACGTTTGCCCTGAGCCGTTCGACCGGCGGAAGTCTGGCGATTTCCCTGGGAGTCAGTTCCACCAGCGGCGGCGACCCGATCCCGCTCCCGATCCCGCTGTCGGGAATCCTCGGAATGACCCGGAACAAGCCGCGTCGATGACCGGGATCGAACCGGCCCGGATCGTGGACTCGCGAGGCCGTCGATAATCCGTGATTCAATGCCCGAGGGCCGGAGTCATGGCCACGCTATCGGAGCATCCGCAGGAAATCACACGTTCGACAGCGCGATAAACCGAGCGGCCAAGCCCGCGCTGACCGATCTGGTAAACGTCCTCGCGACAGTGTCGGAACGCCTCGATGACTCCGGGGTCCCACTGGCTTCCCGAACCCTCGAACAGGATCGCGTCGATCTGGGTGTGAGGCAGCGAGAGGCGGTAGCGACGATTGGACATCATGGCGTCGCACGAGTCGGCGACGGCCAGGATGCGAGCCATCGGCGGGATCGACTCCCCAGCGAGGCCATCGGGGTAGCCACCGCCGTCGTAACGCTCGTGATGACTTCGGACTCCCGGGCGAAGGTAGGCGAGCTTGCCGATGTTGCCGATGATCCGGTCACCGATCACCGGGTGCTCGCGGATGTGGGCCCTTTCCTCCTCGGTGAGTCGGCCCGGCTTCTGGAGCACCTCGTCGCGGATGCCGATCTTGCCGACGTCGTGGAGCAGGCCCGCCAGGTACAGGTCGCTCCGCTCGGACTCGGAAATCCCGATTTGCTCGCCGATCCGGACCGCGATCCGGGCCACCCGCTCGCTGTGACCGGCGGTGTAAGGGTCCTTGGCGTCGATGGTCGTGGCGAGGCAGCGGATCAGGCCGAAGAGCGTCTCCTTGAGGTCTTGATAGACCTCCTGGTGGCGGCTCCAGGCGAGCAGCAATCGCCTCGCCAGGGCCATGATGTCGAGGTCGGCCGGACCGAAGGTCCGCTCGACGCGGGCGCTGAGGGCGATGATCCACTCGCCGCGGGAGCGGCTCAGGAGGACCCCGGCGGCGCTTCGGGGTCGGGCCGGTTGCGTCGCTTCTGGGAGGACGTCTCGCGGATCGCTCCAGAGGAGTTGACCCGGGTCCGATCCGCGCCGCTCCTCCAAGACGACCCGAGCGTAATCGCGGCACCACTGACTCGCCAGCTCCCGGCGACCGGCGACCCCGGCCAGTCCATCCCCGTTTCTGGCGAAGAGCAAGACGGCGTCGGCGCCGAGGCTCTTACGAATCGCTTCCAGCGTCAGGTCAAGCTGGCGAGGGCGTCGCTCGCTTTGCTGCATCTGCTGGACCAGCCGCTCAAGGACCTTCCAGGGGTCGGCCATCTTGCCATCGGTCAGCCGTTCGGAATCAAAACCCGTCAAGTTCATCGGGTTGGCCTCTCTGCACTCAGGGGAATTCCTGACGATCGCGAGTCGCGCCGTGAACAGGGGTCCTGCCGGAGTGCCCGGGCGAGGAACCGCCGGCAACGCACACGTCCCATTCCAGCTCCTCGCCGTCGCGACAGCGGAACTCCGCGACCAGAGCGAGCGTCATCATGGGCGAGTCCATCCATCAACAAATCCTATCTCCGGTCTGGAGGGATGGTGTTGACGTTGCGAAAAAGAGTCGGGATCCGGGACGCCCGTTCGGTCAGGGAGAGGCAGCCTGGACCTGCGATTCGGGGCGGGATGCGGGCGGCTCGGGGGTGTCGTCCATCCGACCCCGAACATCCACCCCGAACCAGAGGACGCAGCCGGCGAGGCAGACGAGACTTCCAATCGCCACCGCTGCAGGCCAGCCGTAGGTCTGCCCGATCCAGGGGGTGATGATCGGGGCCATCAAGCCGCCGAGGTTCCCTCCGGTGTTGAACAGGGCCGCGGAACTGCCGCCGCGTCGACCACCCAGCTCGATGGCCGTCGCCCAGAACGGCCCCTCGGCGGTGCCGACGGCGCCCAGGGCCAGGGAGAACCAGGTCACGATCCAGGCCGGGTTCCTGGCGAGGATTCCCAGGACGAGCAAGGCCGCTCCGGCGAACATGCCGGCGATCGGAACGAGTCGCCGGCCCTGTCGCGGGCCGAACTCCCGCTCCAGGCGGTCGGAGAGCCAGCCGCCGAGCGGCATGCCGACCGCCATCGCCAGGGGCGGGATCGCGGCGTAGAACTGGTGGACCCGATCCGGCAAACCAAGCACATTGCGAAAGTAGTAATTCATCCAGTAGAAGAAGAGGTATTGAAAGTAACCGACGGCTGCGTAGCTCAGGGTCAGGAGTACCAGGCTGCGATCGCGGAGAAGGCCGGTCCAACCACGTGCAAAGCCCGAGGAGACCACCGAGGGCGCGGTGAGGACGACCGGGCCGGCGGCTCGGGGTCGTTCGGTTGCTCCGAAGGCCCACAAGCCTCCGACCACGGCCGTCGAGGCGCCGGCGATGAGGAACGCCCCCGTCCAGTTGAAGCGGACGATCAAGGCCCCGAAGATCGGTGGGGTCGCTGCGATCCCGACCAGGGCCGCTCCGGCTACAAAACCATTGGCCTGGGAACGGCCGCCCAGACCGAACCAGTGGGCTACCATCCGGGCCGAGGCCGGATGGAGAGGAGCCGAGACCACGCCCATCAGACCGCGGATGACCAGCAACGCGATAAAGAGCGATCCAGCGTCTCGAAAGACCAGACCGACGGAGCCGGTCAAGGCCACGAACACGGCGGAGCCGAACCCGACGGTCATCAGTGCCCGCTTGGCTCCAAACCGGTCAATGAACCAGCCGCCGGGGATCATGCAGAGCGTGTAGGTCACGAGAAAGGCCGAGTAAACCACGCCCATCCGCGTCGGCTCGATCTCGTAGCGGGTCATGATCAGCTCATCGCCGGCAATGGGCATGCTGATCCGATTGAAGTGGCTGATGCCGACCAGGGTCATCAGCAGGGCGACGATTGCCCAACGCCCCCGAGCCGAGTGGCTTGGCCGGGTGAGCCCTGGGGCGGTCAACGGCTCGACAGGTTCGTGGGCCATCAGCATTCACCCGAGAGGATCGAGAGTTCGATGATCCGGCCGACGCGACATCTTCAGCCTGGTTTGGGATCGCTGCCCCGCCGCGCCGGAGGCCATATCTATCAGAGCCCAGCACCCTTGACCACGAATTCTCCGCGAAACTCGGTGGGCCACGGCGATGAGTCAGAGATGGCGCTGGAGTCCGGCATGGCCGTTCGGTTCTGGATCGAGGATGATTGAGTGAGAAACCCTGGTGAGTCTGTCTCCTATCGATGGGTCGTAACGGACCCGCGATGAGCGGCCGTACCGGGGATGGATCGTTTCGCGATCCGGCATCACGACGTTCGACGGATGTACCCAGAGAGGGGTCCACTGATGGGCATTGCCAGAGTCCTGCTTCCACTCAGGCGACTCGGTCGGGAACTCGGCGCCCAATGCGTCTCCCGAAGGAGGACGCTGCGCACAAGCCTCCAGCAACTGGCGAGTGTCGGCATGCTCCTGGCCGCCGGGTGCGGCGGGCCGGCGAGTGCTCCAACGGGTGCGGGTGCCACTGCGGGAGGACCTCCGCCTGCGAAACGGCCCCACTTGATGCTGATCCTTCCGACGACCGACGGCGATGACGTGTCGATCCTCCGGGAGGTTCTTCAAGACCCAGAGAACGGCGCCGGTCGGGATTACATTTATCGGGAAGGCATTGTCCGGTCCGGAATGCCGCCGGCGCAGCAGGCGGAGGTCATCGAGGAGAGTCTAAAGAAAGGAGCCTCGGCCTTGCTCGTCGTTGCGGCGGACCCGAAAGCGGTCGCTCCCGCGCTCGAGGAGGCGCGTGACCGGAAGATCCCGGTGGTCGTCATCGGACGGGAAATCCCGGTCGAAGGGAAACCCCTGCCTCTCGTCACGTTCGCACCAGCGGAGGAGCCCGCCAGCCGCATTCTGGCGCAACTCGGGAGCCGGGATGGCGAGCCGTCGGGGAGCGACGCGCCAGCGGTCGTCCTCACGGATTCGGCCGGGGGTTGGCGCATGCAGGATCTCGTCGGGGCCTTGAAGCGAGCGGCGGAGGCCGCGAGCCGGCCGGCTCCGAGGGTGGTCCGTTTCGAGAAGCGGGTGGCGGTGGCCAGCGATGCCCTGGCCACCACCCTGGAAGCCGACCCGGCGATCCACCTCGTCCTGTTCGAGGACCGGCTCGGGGCCGAGGCGGCGGCTCAGGTCGCCGATCTCCCGGCGATCGGCCGCGGCCGAGACCTGCGCCTCGGCGGTTTCGTGGCGGACCGCGATCCCAGGATTCATGACGCCCTCGCCAAGGGCGCCGTCGTAATGAACCGGAAGGTGGACGAGGCGGCCCGGCAAGCGGCTCGGATGGCCTTGAAGATGCTCAAGGAAGAGCCCGTGCCCGATCGGGTGGCGATCGAGCCCGAGCTTCTCTCCCCGTCGATCCCGGTCGAGGGTTCTCCGACGCGATAGGGGCCGTCCGGGAAATGGGGACGGGCACCGGCCGAAGAGGCCTGGAGCGCGTCCCCGATTCCCGTTCCGAACCCTTCGCGGATCGCCGCTTATTGACTCACGAGCACACGGCCGTCCTTTCTTACATCGAAGTTAAACGTGTTTGAGCCTCGCTGGACCTCGACGGCGATGCCCGAATCCTCGGGGGCCCCGAAGCTCTTGAAGATCACGTACCGGAAGGTCCGGCCGCCGCGGTCGGTAAAGGTTTCGACGTCGGATTTGTCCGTTCCGCGCTTCGTCCGGTTGGACTTCTGGGCGCTGGCGGCCTTGCCTTTGAGATAGCCCAAGGAATCCTCGGAGGGATCGGGAGGAGGGCCGCCGTCCTCGGTGGAGATCGGATCGGTTTCGAGTCCAACGATCCCGACCCGATGGAAGCCGACGAGCGCGCCGTCGCCCGACTCGGAGGTGGTCAGGACGTAGTTGCCATCCTTATCGATGATTCCCATGCCGCTCGGGCCAACGGTCCCCTTGGACTCATCCGCTTCGAAGACGACCGTTCCATTGCGGATCGGCTCGCCGTCGTGCATGACACGGCCCTGGACGCGTCCGAGATCGAGGCCCGAGCCCGAGCCGCAACTGGCGAGGCTCACAGCGATCAGACCGAGCAAAAGTCCCATAAAACGACCACGCATCCGACATCCCCCCCGTCTTGTCTCAGGTGCCCCTAGCCCAATCACCCGCGGCGCAGTGCGAACCAGACCGAGAGGCCGGCCTGGGAAAGCCGGCCTTCTGTGGAGGTCCTTGACCACGTCGCAGGCCCTGGACGGATCATGCCGCAAGCGGGCAGGAACGTGTTTGGACGTCCGTTGCCCGCTCGTCTAAACCGATCAGTACGCATCCGCGGAGATCGTCTCGCCGAGGGCGCGTGTGCTCAAGGAGGTGTACGTCTTCGGCGAGATCGTCTGCTTGATGAAGCGGACGGAGCCGTCCCCCATGGCGAAGTTAGCGCCGCCGGGGTGGAAGCTCTTGTAGCCGAAGTTGTAAGTCTGGTTCCGGTAGCAGTGCGGACAACCGATCGTATTCAGGCAGTTGATGTTGCAGGTCGATCCATCGCTGTCGATCTGGCCATCTTTGAGGTTGGTCCGGTAGTTCATCGGGATGATGGAGGTGCCCCAGAGTCCGTCAGGATTGACCCAGAGCATGGCGCCGTTGTAGTTGGGTGAGTTTTCCCCGAGGGCGAACGTGTTGCTGGTACCGTCGATGATGTCGGCGATCTTGATGGTCTTGGCGTCGCTGCACTCGCCGTACAGGCCGGTGAAGGTGCCGGCGCAGCCCCAGTTGAAGCCGGGGTCGCTGCTCCAGCGGTCCCAGGCGGGGTTGCCGGTCTTGATGTCGCCGGCATTGTAGGAGTAGTTGGTCGCGCCGCCCTGGAACTTGGCGCCGAGGCCACCCGGTCCCTCAATCGTGACCCACTGGAGGTTGGGGACCTGCTGGCCGAAGACCGAATCCGAGGGGCAGTAGTAGCTATTGATGACCGCGCGGTAAACCGTCACGTTCGGGTAGCAGGCGTTACATGAATAGAAGTTGATCGAATTGTAGAGCGGTTGCTGCTCGATCTGGGGAAGAATCGACATATGGAGGCTCCACCAGGGGCCGCTCCACCAGCCGTTGTAGCCATTGGGCCGGCAGCAGGCGTTGTTGCCCCCGCTATTGCCACCCGGCGGGAAGGTGCCAACCTGGTCGTGGTAAGAGTGTGTGGCCAGGGCGAGCTGCTTGAGGTTGTTCGTGCACTGCGCCCGACGAGCCGCTTCCCGGGCCGCCTGGACTGCTGGCAAGAGCAACGCGATCAGCACCCCGATGATGGCGATCACGACGAGCAACTCGATCAGCGTGAATCCACGTCGCCGCATGGCCTACCTCCGAACACAGGGGGGGTAACTGGCATGGACCCTTGAGAGGATGACGACCCGAAAATAGCGGTAGCAGTGCGATCGACAATCGACATTGAGCACTTCCACCCAGTTGTTCTGTATCTGATCCGGATCTGGTGGTCAAGGATCTCTTGATCAGGCACGTGAATTTTCGGCGAGGAATTCCAACAAGAAAGGAAACCCTGTTTTCGAAGGTTTTCAATAATATGCAAATATTTATATTATTGGTTCGCATTGTCCACCCTGATTGAGACGAGGTGGTCGGGTAGTCTTGACCAGGTGCGTTTGGAGAGCGAACGATCGGCGTGGCCGAGCCGGCCAGGACCGGCGCCGACTCGCCGTCTGCACTGGATGAAGCGGCGGACTGCTGATAAGATCCAGCATGCCAGGAACTTCGGCACCCGTTGGGCCGTCGTCCGGCGGGTCGGAATGGTTGGTTGGGAGGCATCTTCGCGTTGGGGGCTTCGAAGAACCAGCGATTGCGCGTCGGTGTCATTGGCCTGGGGCGGCTCTGGGAAGCCCGGCACAAGCCGGCGCTCTCCCGGTTGGTCGATCACTTCCAGGTCGTGGCTGTTTACGACCAGGTCAACCTTCGTGGCGAGCTGGAGGCCCGCCAGCTTGGATGTACGGCGGCGGAGGGGCTGGTCGAGCTGTTCAGTCGCCCGGACGTGGACGTAATCTACTTCCTGACACACCAGTGGTTTGGGCTCCACCCACTGGCGCTGGCGTGCGAGCATCGCAAGCCGATCTTCTGCGCCTTGCCGGCCGCCGCCGAACCTCAGGGGCTTGAAGGGCTGGCCGACGCGATCCGGCAGAGCGGGACCGTCTTCATGCCGGAGCTGCCGCGTCGTTACTACCCGGCCACGCTCCGGCTCTGCGAACTGCTGGCGACCCGCCTCGGGCGCCCGACGTTGGTCCTGGGCCATGCGCGGCTTTTCGGGTTCGATCGCTACAGCGAGCCCGGTCCGACCACCCAGCTGGCTCCCGGCTCGCTCCTGATCGACCCCGGCGGCAACCTTGTCGATTGGTGCCGGTTCATCTTCCAGGCTGATCCGGTCGCTGTGCAGGGATGCGGGATTGAGCCTGACTACGAAGGTCTGACCCTCGAATTTGCTGGGGGTGGCCTGGCGCAGATCGGAGTCAGCCGGTATCACCGCTCGCAGTGGGGCGAGGCGAGCCGGTTCCTGCCCCAGCCCGGCTTCCAGGTCTTCGCGGAGCGCGGTGCGGCCTGGCTGGAAATGCCCGACCGGATCCAGTGGACCGACGCCGAGGGGGTTCACGAGGAGCGGCTCCCCATGGAGCCGACGATCGGCGAACAGCTCGGCGACCACTTCTACCGGCTCGTCCACGGTGAGCCATCGCTGGCCACGACGCTCGACGACGCGCTGGCGGTGGCCCGGCTGGTGGTAGCGCTCCGGGAGAGTCGGCAGCAAGGACGAAGGATCGCACTCGGGACGACCGGGAAGGGGCACCAGGATGAGCCCGCTGTGGAGAGTGGCCCGGGGACGCGCTGAGGTCGCGGCCTGGGCGGCGGTGGCGCTGGCCGCGCTGGTCGGCCTGACACTGATGAATGACACCATCCGTCACGCCTCGGCGACCTACGACGAGGTCGCCTACCTTCGCGTCGCGGCACGATGGTGGCGGACCGGCGAGCAGGCGTCGATCAGCCGGATGGGATCGCCGCTGACCTTCTGGAAGCTCCAGCAAGGGCCCGTCCTCTGGCTGGTCGATCGGAGCGGTCACGCGGACTGGATTGAGGACCCGATCGCGCACCAGGCGACCTTGCTGACGTGGGTCCGCCTGGGCTCGCTCTGGATCTGGGTCGTGGCCCTGTGGCTAACCGCCTTCTGGGCGCGAAGGCTCCACGGCCCCTGGGCCATGACCTTCGCGGCCTGGCTGTTCGTCCTGAGTCCAAACCTGCTGGCACACGGGTCGCTCATCACGATGGAAATGCCGCTGGTGGCCGCCTCGACGGCGATGCTGATAGCTTTCTGGGCGTTCCTCCAGTCGGGACATCGTCGCGACTTCCAGGCGTCGGCGGTGCTGGGCGGTCTCGCCTTCTCGTGCAAGTTCACGGCGGTCGTCTTCGTGCCGATCCTGGCCCTGGTCTGGTGGGTCTGCCTCTGCCAGACGGGAGAGTGTCGGCGGCTCGCCGCCCTGGGGCGCGTAGTGGCCGGCATGCTGGGTTTCGTGGCGATTCTGCTGGCAACAGACCTCGCCTTGACCGGCCTCGCGACGATCCCACCCAGCGAGACGCGTGGTCCCCACCCTTCGCTCGAAACCCGACTTCCGACGAGGTTGCGGCCGGTCGTCGGGTCCCTGATCGAGACACCCTGGCCACAGGACTGGGTCGCCTTCGCGGTCCAGGTGCGCCACCAGGCGTCGGGAGGGCCAAGCTACCTGCTGGGCGAGCGTCGGATGCGGGGGTGGTGGTATTACTATCTGGTGGCCCTGGCGGTGAAGATGCCGTTGTCGGTTGGGTTGCTCCTGCTGTTGAGGCTCATCGTCGGACGTCGGCTGGACCCATCGAGGCGGGGAAGGATGTTGTTATGGGTGATCGGAGCGTTCCTGGTCGTCGCGTGCGTCGGGTCGCGCCGAAATTACGGGGTCCGCTATTTGCTGCCCGTGGCGCCGCTGGCGATCGTCTGGGTCGCCGCGCTGGCAAAACGGCCGGGATGGAGCCGGCGGTTGGCGGTCATCGGGATACTCGGACAGGCGGCTGGCGGTCGGGTCGATCCATCCGTATGAGCTGTCGTACTTCAACCGGCTTGGTGGTGGAACGGTGGGCGGGCGACGGGTGCTGGCGGATTCGAACCTCGACTGGGGTCAAGGGGCGCGAACGCTGGCGCAGCTCCAGGCGCGTCGGTCGGCGTTCCGTGACCTGACCCTCTACGCCTTCGGAGCAACGGACCCGGCCCATTACGGGGTCGTGGGCGTCCGGCACGTCATCGACGCCGGCTCCGAGCATCCGGGACTTCCGGAGCGACTGGAGGCGGAGACGACCTACCTCGGCGTCTCCGCGTCGCTCCTCTGGGGCCCCTGGGGACCGGCCGGCTACTTCCGCGACCTGGAGGGACAGGCGCCGATCGCGATGACCGCGGACGGGACCATCGCGATCTACCGGAACGCGGACCGGAAACGGACCCAGTTCGTCCGGCTCAGGGTAGGTGCTGGAAGAGCAAGGCCCGGGCGTCGAGCTTCCGCTCGAAGGTCTCCAGTTCTCCCTTGAGGCGGGCGAGCCAGTCATGACCGAGGGACTGATGGTGGGTCAGTTCGACGAGCACGTCCGAGCGGTCGAGCAGGGCGTGATCGAGGGCGTGCAGGGCATCGGCCCGCGCGGAGTCAAACTCGGCGGCCGTGAAGAATTCCTCGGGGCTTCCGGCCCGCTGGACCCGCGCGGTGAGCCGTTGCAATTCGTGCTGGAAGACCTGAAGGACGCCGACTTCGCGTTCCGCCTGACGCTCGATGCATTGCTGGATGGCGTTGGTGACGTTCGTCTCGGCCTTCGTGAGCCGGTTCGCGATGGCGTCTCGGATGGCCCGGTCGGCGCCGCGGCGTTCGGCTTGCTGCTGGTACCCGGGATAACCCGGGATGTGAACATTGAGCCGGTCGAGCCATGGCAGATTCTTGGGTTTGCTCATGCGGGACTCCGGGCGTCGTGCCTGGGGGGTTGGTTGCGGATCAGTAGAGGTCGCGGCCGCGCGAGAGGCGGTCTTCGAGGCCGTCGGCCATCTCGGCGATGCGCCGGATGAGACGCGAGGGGTCGAGGTGGCCGGCCGCCTCGGCGGCGACGTTGCGGATCACGACGAAGTATTCCTCGCCACGGATCACCTTGATCGCGAAGTGGCCCTCGACGGTGCGAGCGTTGAGCTTCAGGAGGATGCTGGCGTCCCGGGCGTTGGCCGTGCCACAGACGGAGACCAGGCCGAGGATCGCGCGGCCTTCGTGGTCGGTGCCGACGTGGCCGAGATACACGGCCTGCTTGCGGTCCAGCTCCAGCGGGACGACGACGCACCAGCCATGCCCGGCGGGCGTGGCCTCGAAACCGGCGCGGGCGACCAGTTCGCGGAGCAGGGGGGCCGGGTCGAGGTCGGCGGGGTCGGGCGGCTCGTAAGGGCCGAGGGCATCGGGGCCGATCTGCGCATCGGGAGTGGCCGAGCCGAGCGGCAGGCCGCACTTTTCGCAGAAGCGGCTCGACGGGTGATTGCCGACCGTGCAGCGGGCGCAGGCGATCGTGAAGAACGACATGACGACCTCGACGCAACGCACGTCGCCAACGCCCGGAATGGACCTGCCGCGACGCGCCGACCCCCTTCAGCTTACCGCGGCCCGGCCCGGACGGAAACGGGAAGCCGTCTCCGCCCGGGTTCCATTCCCAAGGGTTGGATTTACTTCGTCATTTCGATCGACTTGATGAGCCGGTCGAAGGCCGGTTCGGCTTCCTGCATGGTGGCGTTGGGTCCGACCATCTTGAGGAAGTAGCCGGCGTTGTCGGTCTGGACGATGGCGCCGAGCAAGCGGTAGTCCTCCTTGGGACCGCCGGGGGCAAAGGGGTCCTTGTAGGTGCCGGCGACCTCGACGCGTGTGACCTCGGTGTTCTGGCCCTGGAGGCTCTTGCGTTCGACGTCGGCCGTCTCGCCGTTGGCGTCGGAGAACTGGCGACGCCAACGCTCGACGTTGGCGTCGGTCGTGCCGGCCCCCTGGGGAAAGACGTAGAGCACCAGTTCGGCCGGCTCGGCGTCCCCCTTGGCGGGGCCAACGCGGAGCTGGGCCTTGCGCATCGCCGAGGTCGAGCGGACGGCCTTCCACGAAGCGGGCACCTCGAAGGCGATCCCCTCGACGTCGATCCGCTGGGTCTTCTCTTGCAGGACGGCCGCGGTCAGGGTCAGGCCGAGGACGGCGAGGGTGAGGGCGGCCAGGCGGCGGGTGCAGGTTCGGGTCATGACTCGGTTTCCTCGAAGGCTTTGGGAATCGGTGGCCCCGCCGCGTGCCGCTTGCCGGCGGCGAGGTCCGGCATTACGATGCGACGCGGTCGGTCGTCCGTGGTGCCCCGTGTGTCCATCCCTGGGAGCTTCCAAACGTGTCTCGACTCTTCCGACAAGGGGCCATCCTGGCCCTGGGACTGCTGCTCGCCGTACCGGCCTTCGCCCAGAAGAAGAACCCGGAAGGAACCCCCGTGCTCCTGCTCTCCGGCGGCCAGCGCGAGCACCACGGCTACCGCGACCAGGCATTCTACCTCGCCAACCTCCTGGAAGACACCGGACGGTTCCGGGTCACAATCGTCGAGGACGCCGGCTTCCTCGAATCCCCCGCCCTGGAGAAGTATGCCCTGCTGATCGCGATGGCCGACCGCCGCGACCCGGAGTTCAAGCTCACCGCCTCGCAGCAGAAGGCGCTGACGGCATACGTCCGCTCGGGCCACGGCTACGTCTCCATTCACGGTGCCGACAATGCGCCGCCCGACTGGATTCCCGAGATGAAGGAGATGCTCGGCGGCATCTACTCCCACACCGGCTTGCCCGACGGCCGGGCGATTTCCGGCACCTACGACGTCAAGATCGCCGACTCCTCCCACCCGATCACCCACGGACTCGATGACTTCCCCCTCAAGGACGAACTCTACATCAACCTCCAGATGAAGGACGACGTCGCGCCCCTGGCGACGATCGACTACCAGGGCAAGACCTGGCCCGTCGCCTGGACCTATCGCTACGGCCAGGGGGCCGTCTTCCACACCACCCTCGGCCATCGCAGCTTTGGCCCCGGCAAGGACGACCCGCTCCGCAATCCGAACCTCGGCAAAATGCTGCTTCAGGGCATTTCCTGGGTCGCCGATCAGGTCCACGGCCCGGCCGGTGCTTCCCGGAAGCGGGCTCAGTAGCAAACGGGCCGGTTCTCGCTCAAGATTTCCGTCTGCGTGGAGAATCACCAAGGGACCGCGATCCGCCCCGGATCAGGAGATTCGTCGAGAGCCTTCTCGTGAGGAGGTCCAATGTTCGGCCGGCTACCCTCCTTCGCGCAAGTCATGATTCCGCAAGAAGATCCGTCGCGGGTACTCCAGGCGATGCCCTGGTACGCCTGGGTGGCGATCGTCGCCATCCTGGTGGGCGGGATCAATGGTTTCCTCGCGACGCTGATCCGTCATCGTGAGCGGATGGCCATGATCCGGCACGGCATGCACCCGGACGCCGTGACGCCTGCCGACCCGCATACCAAGCCGGTTTGCCAGGAAGCGTCCGAATTCTGAAAGGCCGGATGGTCTTTATGACGAACTCCCGATCGATCGGGATCATCCTACTTGTCAGCGACCCTGCGAGCGCCCTCTTCGAGTCGAGCATGGCGATCGGAGAGCACCCGAGAAGAATCCGCCTCTCAGCGGATGCCGACCCGCCCGAGCCGCCGCAGGAACCTCGGGTCGTTGAGCAGGTAGCGGACGACCGCCCTCCGCAAGGTGACATAGTCGCCCGGGTCGTCGGGCACGACGTGGAGGCCGCAGAGGCACATCTCGTCGGTGGTCTGCTCGCCGAAGGTGACGCGCTGAGGTGGATGGCTCGGGTTGCGGGGGTTGTCGGCGGAATTGTCGTAGAAGGCTTGCAACTCGATCGTCGTCCCGGCCGGCAAGGCGACGGGCTCGGCGAAAACATAGAGGTTTTGCCAGTTGAAGTCCCAGTCCTTGATCCAGATGAGGGGGACGTCCTGGCCGTCGGGCCGTCGGGCCGTGACCTTCATTTCCTTGCCGAGCCAGTGCATGTGCGGCGTGATGCCGTAGGCGTGGGCAGCGACGGGTAGTGTGAACCGGGTCGTGCGCCGGTAGTGGGAGTCGCCGGGCTCGATCGCAATGTCGCGGTTGATCAAGGGCACGGGGGCCAGGATCTTCGTCGCCGAGACCGGCGTCTTCGTGAAGTAAACCCCGATCGACGAGCGATCCGTCTCCGACTTGCCGGTTGGGTGGTAGTGAACCTGGAGCACCAGGTCCGACCCGGCCTTGAGCAGGCGTCCGACGCCCTCGGGCAGCCGACGCTGGTTGAATCCCGGTGCCCAGCCGCCGAGCCCGCCGGTCGGGGTGACGCCGACGCCTCCGAAGCTCTGGTATCCCGGTCCGTCGTCTTGCTCCTCGAGCTTGCGGGCGCGGCCGGTCGTGTCGAGGAAGAAGAGGGCGTGATGGACGATGCGCCGGTTGCCCGGCCGGAACTCGACGGCGGCGACCGTGCGGTCTTCCGTCAGGCCCGTCGGGATGACGAAGCAGCGGAAAACGTCCGTGCCCTTCGCGGCAACCTCGAACGGCTCGGGCATCTCCAGCACCAGGTCGGGCTCGCCGAGCCGCCAGCCTTCGGCAAACTCGGGTCGGATCGGTAGGTCCTTTGGATCACCCTCCAGGGCCCCGGCGTCGGCCCATCGAGTCATGAGGGCGATCTCCTCGTCGGAGAGACGACGCTCGTCGTGGAACCGACCGAAACCGGGCTCCGCCTTCCAGGGCGGCATCTGACGACTCGCGACGACATCCTTGAGGAAGCGCCCCGCTTCGCGGCATCCTGGTAGGTCAGCAAGGAGAACGGCCCAACCTGCCCCGGCCGGTGGCATTCGGCGCAGTTCTTCCAGAGGATCGGAGCGATGTCCTTGGCATACGTAACGGGGTCGTCGCCCGCGCCCGGCCAGGCCAGCGCGAGCCCAAGGAGCAGGGGGATCATGGATCGAGGCTCCGCGATGTGAGTTGTTGGCGAGGTTACGATTCGGTACCGACGGGGGCGGTCGGGTCCTGGTCGCCGACCCAGACCCAGCCATACTGGGTGTTGCTCGGAGAGCTTGGGTCGTTTCGGCGCTGGCGGCGGATCTCGGTCAGCTTGTCGGCCTGGATTGCGGCGCGTTGGGCCTGGGGGTCGAGTCCGAACAGCCTGGCGGCGTTGAGGCCGAGGATCTGGGCCTTGATGGGGTCGGTGAGCTGGGGATAGCCGTGCTTCTCGATCAGGTCGTCGGCGACCTTGAGCCGACGCAACCGCTGGATCTGACCCTGGGGACTGCCATTCCAGATGGAGTCGGTGCCCCAGAGAATATGGTCGGCGCCGGCGATCTGGACCATCTGGGCGAGCATGTGCATGCAGACGCGGGGAGCCATCGAGGAGAGGATGTTGAAGGTGCCGCCCAGCTCGAAGTAGATGTTCTTGATGTCGGGGTTGCGGCGGAGGATGTCGAGGACGGTGCTGACCCACGGGATGACCTGCGGGTCGTTCGACTCTGGATCGACGACCTTCAGGCCGGTGCCTTTGGCGAGCCAGCCGTAGCCGCGGAAGCCGGAGTGATAGACGATGAAGTTCAGGTCGGGCCAGTCCCTGGCGGCTTTCTCCAGGTCGTCGGGGCGGCAGGCTTGTTCGTTGAAGGCGCCGAGGGGGAGGCCCTTGTGAACGCAGAGGTTCTTGACGCCCAGCGCCTTCGATTTCTCCCAGAACGGATAGGCGACCTTCTCGTCGTCCATCCGCCACGCCTTCTCACCGAGCTCGGCGCCGGTGTACATCTTCCAGGCTTCAATCTTGAGGTCCTTGACCTGGCGCTCCATCTCGTCCAGTTCCTTCGCGCCGAGGTTGGGACGGAGCAGGCCGTGGGAGAGCACACGTCGCGAGCCGGCCAGGTCGTTGACGAAGGCACGGGTGGCGACCATCTGGTCCGGCGGGAGCGGGTTCTTGTCCCAGTCGCGACTCGGAACGCCGCTGATGATCGCCATGACCGTGTCGCTGTCGCCGAAGACCTCCTTCACGTAATGGGCGCGGTTGAGCTGTTCGAGCGTCTCCGCGAACGTCTTGGCGGGACGAAGCATCTGGAAGAAGCGGCGGACACCGGCGCCGGTCTCGGTCTCGTCGTACCACTTGCGAGCGACATCGACATGGTGGGTCTGCACGTCGAAGATGAACTGCTCCTTGGGCCAGCGCTCGGCGAAGGCCTCCTGGTCCTCGACCTCATCCGGAAGGACGTCGTAGGCGTCGCCGTGGACCTGATTCAGCGCCAGCAGGGCCGCGGCCATCCCGCTGCCGGTCCGGAGGAACGTCCGGCGGCTGAGCCCTTGCCGTCGCGACGCCCGATCGGCGATCTCGCGGAGCCGGGCCTCGTACGCCTTCTGCTCGTCCGACTGCGGCGGCGGCACGAACTCCTCATTCGAGGCGATCCGCGGCGGGGATCGGCGGCAGGTCGTCCGCGGCGTCGTCGAGCTCACATTGACGGACCCACATGGCGGCTTCCTCGGGATGCGGGGATTCGAGAAATGTTCGGCGACGATCAGCAATACTCCGGCAACGCCTCCCGGGTTTCAACACCCTCCGGTCGCGATGGTTCCGCCCGGCCGGGAGGAATCGGGGATAAACTCGGCACCCCGGCCGCCAGTGCCGCGAAGGGGAATCTCCGCTTCGGTCACCTCCGCGAGCGGGGGCATTCTCCTGGTGGACAGGATCGGCGATGGCCAGTATGGTGAATCTTAAGAATGTGGTGATCCGGCGTCATTTCATGGCGGGAGTCGATCTATGAACGACTCAACCTTGCCTCCGGAACCTGGAGAGCGAAACCCGCTGGACCGGGCTCGCCGAGCGCCTGCCGATCGTCCGACCTCGGAGCAGACGCCGGAGCCGGACGCATCGACACAGTCGATTCACCTCCCTCAAACCACCGAATCGGGCAACCACTCCGACGACCCGACCTCGGCCTGGTATCAGTCCTGGTCGATCCCACTGGGAGGTCATCACGCCGTCGGTCTGTCGTCAGTCCCGACCGCGCCAACGCCCGCGATGGCCGGGAAGGATTTCTTCGACTTCCATCTGGCCGGTTACGAGATCCTGGAAAAGTTCCGGGGCGGCATGGGAGAGGTTTACAAGGCGAAGCGGATCGAGCTCGATGCGCTTGTGGCCTTGAAGATTCTGCCCCGGGAATACGCCGAGGATCCCGATCGCGTCGAGCGATTCTGGAACGAAATCCGCATCCTCTCCAGGCTCCGTGATGCCCGGATCGTGCCGGCACTGGACCTCGTCTGGTCGGACTTCGGCCCCGTTCTCGTCATGCCGTTCATCGAGGGGACCGACCTGGCCCGCCTGATCCAGGAGCGGGAGCTGGTGACCCAGGTAAACGCCTCCGAGGTGTCAAGCGTCCCCTCGTCGTCGAGCCAGCGATCGTATCTCGATCGCGTGCTTCCGCTGCTCGATCAGCTCGTCGAGGCGGTTTCCGCGGTCCACGAGGCGGGAATCCTGCACCGGGACATCAAGCCCTCGAACTGCCTGATCGACCGCCGCGGCAACCTCTACCTGAGCGACTTCGGCCTCGCACGACTCGGCCCGTCATTGGAACTGACCAGCGCCAAGGTCTTCCTCGGGACGCGAGGCTATGCGAGCCCCGAGCAGTGGGAGGACGCCTCCCAGATCACCAAGCCAGCCGACGTCTTCAGCCTCGGAGCCACGATCTACAAGGCCCTGGCTCTTCAGCTTCCCTACGGCCGCGGTCGGATCAATTCGGACACCGAGCCTCCGCCGGAGCCGCACCGCCGAACGCGGGGACTCTGGGCCGGGTACAGCGCGGTCATCCTCAAGGCTCTCAATCCCGTCCCGGCCCGGCGTTACCCCGACGTCGTGCAGTTCCGTGAGGACTGGGTCCGCGTCCGCGCGGGCCTGATGCCGAAACAGGCGCGGGTGAAGGGGCCGGCCCGTCGACTGGCTCATGCGTTCAAGCGGCATCACTCCAGCGTCGTTTATGGGATCGCCTGCTTGTTCCTGGCCTCCGCGTTGTTCGCGAACCTGGGACCGAGGCGGCCCGAGGCCGCCGTGGACCAGGCGTCGGTGCCGGTCGAGGTTGCCAGCGATCCCCCAGGCGCCGTTTCGTGCTCGTGCCGCTCGACCCCGAGACCGGTATCCTGCGTCCCGAGAAACGCATTCCGGCCGTCGAGGACGGGGGCACGCCCGGCCGGGTCGAGGCAACGCCGGGAGACTACCTGGTCGTCGTCCGCTGGCCCGACGGCCGTTTTCACGAGGTCTATCGCCACGTCCCGGGCAAGGGAGAGACCTGGAAGCTGACCTTCAACCACCGCGCCTGGAAGGAGCTGTCCGACGGCACCATCCGTCTCCCGGCCATCACGGCACCGCCCGAGGGAATCGAGGGCGCCATGGCCCATGTTCCCGGGTGCGCGGTTCGCCTGTACACCCTCCGACCCGACGACCCTGCGGTGCCGAAGCGGAGCGTGTCGGACTTCTACCTCGATCCGACCGAGGTGACCTACGGGCAGCTCCGGGCGGCCGGGCTGACGTGGATCGCCGGTCCGGGTCAGGACCAGCACGCGCCCGACGAGGCCGTGGCGAACCTCGACTTTGACCGCGCCCTGGCCCTCGTCGAGATGCTGGGCAAGCGCCTCCCGGACGAGGCCGAGTTCCTGGCCGCGGCCACCGGCGGCAACACGCATCGTTACCCCTGGGGCGACGACGCCCGGCCGCTCCATCGCCCGAACTGGCCGCTCGGTCCTGTCGGCGTGGCGGAATACGACGTCACGACGACCGACACCCCAATCCGCGGTCTCTACTCGAACTTGGGGGAATGGACCACGACCTGGCTCGATAACGGCCGCGGCATGCCGACCTCGATCGTGCCCCAGGGAGAAGAAGCCCGCGTGGTCTTCGGTGTCCCGCTCTCGGTTCTGAATGGCCGTCCCGATCCCCGCGAGTTCGCGGCCGGTCCCTACGGTGCCCGCATTCTCCGGTCCCGGGGTACGGTCTTCCCTACCCTCGGAGCCCGCGGCGCCGCAGAGCGCACGGCCCCGTTTCCTCGACGACTCACCTCCGCGCTGAGCAAACGACCCGGCCGGGACAGCGCAAGCGGTTTGCTTCATGATGTCGTGCGGCCGCCCCGGCCACGCTTCCGGGATTCCGGTGCAGCCACACGGCATCCACCTTCCACGGTCGAGTCGATCGGCAAACCGCCTTATCCCCTCAAGAGCACATGGAACGTGCAATCGGACGTCTGTACCATTCGATATTTCGAGAAGTTACCCTCGATCGCGCCCGGGACTTTCGGATAATTGCCTCCATCCAGGGGGAGGCCGATCCCCACGAACTGGGGCGTCGGGTAATCCTCGGACGTGACCTTCAGCAGGAACAGGCGGGTTGGCTTGCCGTTGGTGTCGTGGTCATCCGTCACGAGCACGTTCTCCGCAAAGATTTGCTCGGACCTGACCTTCGACTCTGCCGGCGGCTTCGGGAAGTTTTGCGCTGCGGCAACCACTGCGACCCCCGACTTGGGAAGGTGACCCTGATCGTCGCCCTTTCGCTTCCTCTTATAGACGTGGCGATCAAAGGCCGTTCCGTGTTCGTTGTTGATCGTCGAGTGAAGCTTCCGCTGCGGAAGCTCGTCGGGGATGGGCATGCACTTCCCAGGGGGTGTCAGGAGCGACCCGTTCAGTGGGATGCAAGAGCCCTCGTCCCCCGCGCAGATGGGGTTCGCCGGATGAAGCTTCGTGGGCGAGCTGATGCAGTAGAAACCGGGAGCCGGGCCGAGGATCGGACATTCGACCGCATAATAGTACCAGATATTATCGAAATTACCGATCGCGTCGTAAACACAAACATTGATGAAATCGGCAACCACCGCCGCGTTGGTGGGCTCCTGCGACCACGCCTCACCGGCCAGGACCCCCTGAAGACCAAGTCCGCTGGCGCACCCAGAGGCTGACCCGGAGCCAGTCGCGACGCCTCGTCCCCTCCACAACGGAACGGTGACCTTGTGCGCTCATCGTGTCCCCCCGCTGTCTTCTTTAAAAGGCGTGCAGATTGCCCATGTCCCAACATCTTCTCAGATTATCCAGCTCATGAACCTTACGCAAGTGGCCAGGCTGTGGATCTGGCGAGGCCCAGAAACCGGGTGAACCGGAGCGCAAACGAGGAATGCTCGACGTCAGGAGCGTCGCCGAGTCGCGGGGGCCGATCGGCTCGTTCGGGGCTCAGCCGAGTGAGACTTCGACGCGCGCCAGTTCGCGAGGGGTCAGATCGACGAGGACGGCATCGCCCTCGACGGGTAGATCGACGATCAGGTCGCCCTGGAAGTCAGTCTGACGGGCCCAGGAGGGGTCGCGGAAGAGGCGGAGGCGAGTCCGGCAGGCGCGGGAGGCGGTCTCGATCAGGTGGAAGACGAGCCCGGGACCGCGGCCGTCGCTGGTCTGTTCGAGCGGCTCGACGCGGGTGATGGCGACGGAGGGCCGATCGACGTGGAAGAACCAGCCGGCCGGGCCAGAGCGGGGTGGACCGGAAGCGACCGGGATCACGGTCGCCGGCGCGACGAAGTCGAGCGCGGCGTGAAAGGGGTGCTCCAGGTCGAGCGCCACACCGAGGCGGAACTCGCGGCGCGACTCACGGCCGGCGACGAGCAAGGTGTCCAGCATCCGGGCGCCGTGGCGCTGGTGATGGGCGAGACCGCCGAGGAGCAGGGTGGTGCGCTGGCGACGGCTCGTGATCTCGAAGGCATCGGGCGTCTCGGGACGTTCCGCCTCGGTCGGCTCGGGGCCGAGCAAGGCGAGGCGGCGGAGCGCGAACCTGCGTCGGGCCAGGCCCAGCGGCAGGCGAGATGGGAGGTCCACGGATCGGCCTGGGCAAGCCGGGAGAGCCAGTAAGGGTCCAGATTCGAGAGCTGGATCTCGAGTTCGAGCGTGGGACGACCGCTCCAGAGCCGGATTCGCTGGCGGAAGGTTGCGAGCGGACGGCTGCCGCTGACGTCGAGGATCTGGCCCCGGCTGACCGCTTGCAAGAGCGCCGGGCCGCCGTACTCGACCTCGAAACCCTGGGCCTGCATCGTGCTGGACGCCGGCTGACCGTCCGGGGTGGACAGGCCCGAGATCACCAGTTGTTGACCCAATCGGGCCATCGGCTCGCCGGGCGCCCGGACCCCACGTAGGCCACCGGTCTTCGGGTCGATCTCAACCTCGATCGACTCATTGCGCAGGGTGTGGTCGGCGGCTTCGACCATCCGCTTCGTCTCGGTGAGCGACCCGGGAGACACTTCACGAGGCACCCAGGCAAACCCGTGCGCCGGCAGGTCCACGACCCCCCAGACCCCTTCCTCGGTGAACTGCGACGCCCGCAGCGGTCCATCCGGGTTCAGCCCGGGGGCGGCCTCCGGCAGCAGCACGGCGGCACGTCGGGGCAGACCGATCGGGTTGACAACCAGGAAGCCCGGCGGGCCGTCCGCGGATGAACCCAGCACTGCCCGCGCCAGGGCTCCGCCAAGCTCCACCTCGAGGTGTTCCAGAGCCCCGGCGAACTCGTCCAGACTTCCCGTTTCGAGCCCTTCTTCCAGGCTCGCCCAGCGGGACGGCGGAGCGGCTTCCTCGGACGACTCTGGTGGCGATTCGTCCCTCCCCGATCCGGAATCGCTCGTGGACGGTTCTCCCATCGTCGGTGTCGCGACGGCCGGTCGCGGCACGAGCATGGTCGTCACCGCGTCGAGCACCAGCAAGGCGTCGAACCGGGCGCGAAGCGTCGCATGGCGGGCGCGCTGAGCGATCGGTGAGGGGTCGTCGCGGGCGACGGCCTGGGCGAGATACGGGGTGACGTACTCGTCCAGTCGCGGCCGGAGGAGATCCCAGGGCCGGTCGGTCAGGTGGAAGTAGTCGCCCACCGTGACCCAGCGGGCGAGCACCGGCGAATACGCCACCACACACCTCAGGTCGCGATACCAGCCGGCGACCGACTCGGGCCAGTGGGCAAGCACAAGGGTCGCGACGTGGTCGTCCTTCAGGGTCCGGGCCAGTCGCCAGGGAAGGCGGAGACCCTCGGAGGGCCGGTCTGCGGCCAGGGGGGGGCAAGTGATCGCTTCGAGGGACGAGCCGTCGGGGGCTTCCCAGATCCGCTTGGAGTCAGCCGGCAGGGGGAAACGGCCGGTGTCGAAAGCCAGGGGCAAGGCGAAGCGAAGCCCGAACCGACGGGCGATCTGCGGCTGCATCGGGTAGAGACCGAAACGACGCCTCGCCAGGGTCTCGACGTTGCGGGTATCCATTTGCGATCGGTACACCGCGCCCCCGTGGCGGTACTGCCAGAGGATCGATTCCAGCGGCCGGAGCGGCTCATCCACCTCGTCGTAAGGGCCGCCGATCACATCGGCCCAGCCCTCATCGACAGCGTTGCGGATCGCCTCGATGATGGTGGCATCGGACCCCGCCAGTGTTGCGATTCCGCGAGCGGGGGTGAGGAGTGTGAAAGGCGACCGGGCATCGATCGTCTCGCGAAGCCCGGCAGGGGAGGTGGACGGATCGAAGAGGCAAACGTCGATCAAATAATCATCGACCGGATAGAACCGCTCGCGGGCCTGAGTCAGCAACTCGAAAGCGGCGCGGAGCCGGTTCGTGGCGGCCGCGGGGTCTCCCTCAGCCCAGGAGCGGGCGCCGGCAAGTGTCTCGCGGGTCAGGCTCTCGATGTCGAGACAGTCGGCGTGGCCCATCGCAAGAGTCAGATCGCGGAGAAGCCAGCGGGCTGTACCGAGGGCGTGAAAGTCGAGCGCGATCGGATCGTCGGCTTCCCCCGACGACGCGCCCGGCTCGATCCGTTCGAGGATCGACCGGACCAGCGCCGGGCGGTCCGCCGTTCCCTCGATCAAGGCCGCGCCGGCGTCCTCGGCCTGGGTCGGGTAGCCGGAGACGAGCCGCCCCCACCCCCCGGCCGCGATCAATCGCAGATCGCCCTTATCGGGCGAAGAGGGAGTATCCAGACCCTCAACCTCGGGCAATCGATCGACACGCGCCAGCAAGGCCGGATGCCAGAGGGACGAGACGGCGGCCCAGGTCGCCTCGGCCAGAGCGTCCGTCAAGGAGGGCGAAGGCTCGCGGCCGTCGTCGGGGATCAGGGCGAAGAGGCGGGGCTTGGAGGAAGAAATTGGCGGCGTCTCGGGGCCTTGCGACATCATTCAGACCCCTAACGATTGCTTGAGAGTCTGCAAGTCGGTCTCCATCGCCTGCAAGCGAACCCGGAGTTCCTCCAGCTCCGCCCGGAGAGACGCGACCTCGTCCGGTGGTGCCGCTGGTGTTGCGACGGCGGCGGCTCGTGGCGTCGCCTCGTCGACCTCGGCGGGAAGGTTCTGGAGGAAATTCCGACGGACGCGTTCCAGTTCCTCCGTCGGGTACAATCCGTGCGTCACGACCACTCCGCGCCGCTGGCCGGGAGGGGAGAGATAGACAATCAGGCCCAGTTCGTTGAGGTAGTTGAGGATCGTCTGGAGCGCCTGCAGGTCGGGGACGGGGTCCATCCGGCTTGCACGCTGGCGAAGCTCGCCCTCGGTCTGCGGGCCCCGGAGCAAAAGCTCGGCCAGAACGGCCATCTCGGCAGCCCGTCCCCGCAGCCCGAGCCAGTCGTAGAGGGTATGCTTCCAGCGGACGACCCGACCGCTTCCCTCAACCATCACCACGGCGCCCTTGCGTCGGAGGTCCTGGAGAATCGCCTCGATGTCGTCGGCATCGTAGTTCGTCACCGGGTCCCGGTTGGACTTCTGATTGCAACCTGTCACCAGCGCCGAGACGGACATGGGGTAGTATTCAGGCGTCGTCTTCTGTTTCTCGACCAGCACGCCCAGCACCCTGCGCTCTTTCGGTCCGAGTGGGACCCAGGACTTCTCGGACGTCGGCGTGCTCGTGCTCATGCGTCTCCCTGGCCTCGTGTCTTCTGGCGGGACGGCTCGGACGACCGACCCATGGTAGCCACGACCTCGGCTTGCCTCAAGCGCCCAGCGTCAAGGGGGGGAACAGGACTGGGGAATCGAGGTTGCGAGGCCACCTTCTCCAAGATTGCGTGGATGAGCTGGCCGTGACGTTGACTTAGATGACTCGTTGATCGAAGCCGTTGCGGGCGCTACGATGATGGAGGAGCGTCCCGGCGGAGTGTTCCGCCAGGGGTCGCAACCGAACTCGATCCGGGCCCGCACTTCGACGGCATCGAGGGTCCAGCGATGGGAGCCCCCACCCATGTCCGAGAGCCCGGAATTCGACACTGCGGAATTCCCCATCTTACCACCGCCCGCGCCGGAATCGTTGTACCGAGCGCCCCGGACGGTGTCGGTACGATTCGGCGGCCTGTCTCATCCGGGCAAGGTGCGCGCCAACAATGAAGACCATTTCCTGGTCGCTCGGCTCCGTCGTTCTCTCGACGTGTTGCTCACAAACGTGCACGAGCCCCATCTACCTCACGAGCGGAACAACGAGGGCTACCTGTTCCTGGTCGCCGACGGCATGGGCGGAGCCGCCTCCGGTGAGCACGCGAGCATGCTCGCGATCGTCACGGGCTTGAAGCTCGTCCTTGGTTCGGAACGCTGGCATCTCTCCGACGACCTGGAGAGCGAGAAGCACCTGATCTCCCGCTTGCGTCGCTACTTCAGTGAGGTGGACGAAACGCTGATCGAGCAGGCCCGAGCCAATCCCCAGTTCGCTGGCATGGGAACGACCCTGGTCGTCTCGTACAGCGTGGGCGAGACCCTGTTTATCATCCATGCGGGCGACTCGCGAGCGTACCTGCTCCGTGGCGGTTACCTGGAGCAATTGACCCGCGACCACACCTTCGCCCAGATGCTGGCCGAGTCGGGTCAGATCCGCCCCGAGGAGGTTGGCAAGCACGGCCAGCGGCACGTTCTGACGAATTACCTGGGCGGCCCCTCGCCGGGTGTGAAAGCCGAGATCCACCAGTTTCGGCTCGTCGATGAAGACCGGCTTCTTCTCTGCACCGACGGCCTGACCGAACTGGTCGGCGACGACCTCATCGCCGAGACCCTTCGCGCTCACGGCGACCCGGAGGCCACTTGCCAGGCGCTCATTGACCACGCTCTGGAAGCCGGCGGCACCGACAACATCACCGCCGTCCTCGCCGACTACGCGATCCCCAGCGATCCCGAGCCAAGAAGCGCCGAGAAGGAGACGCGCGGCGATTGACCCGGAATGGCGGGAGTCGTTCCGGACTCAAAAGCGCCGGAGGTGCTCGACAAGGGTGTTGAACTGGGCTGCCGTCGGCTGGTTTGGATCCGGCCAGATGGTCAGGAAGCCGTGGTAGTCGATCTCTTCGAGGGTGCCGAGGAATTCCTCCCAGTCGAGCACTCCGGGTCGGAAGCCGAACCCCCGCGGGTTGGCCAGACCCGTCCGGGCGCCGGCGCCGGCGGCGTCGCTGGCGTAGGCGTGAGCGAGCCACGAGCCGAGTTCACGGACGGTGGCCACCGGGTCGTGCCCGAACCGGAGCATGCCGCCCGGATCGAGACTGGCGGCCAGGCTGGGCACGTCGAGTGCGTCGAGGAAGCTGCGGACGGTCGCGCCGGGCTGTTCGGCGGTCTCGATCGCGAGCCGGACTCCACGGTGGTCGGCGCGTTGGCCGAGTTCGCGGAGGGCGTGGGTGAATATCTCCCGACGCTGGGCCTCCTCCTCGGGGGGGACCTGGCCGACCCGGGCCAGCATCAGCCGGCTCCCCAGCTCATACGCCAGGGCGAACGCCCGGTCGGCCCGACTCAATCGCTCGTCGAGCTGCTCCTCGTTGTCAAAGGGCCGCCGGGTCGGGAGGTTCAGGGCAACGAGCGAGAGTTCCGTGGTGCGGAGCAGGTGCTTCAGCTCGCGACGGCCCGTCTCACCGAGGCGGTCGGGGGCGAGGGGACCGGTGGCGTCAAGCACGACCCCCTGGGCTCCGAGCCGGGCGGCTTCGAGGAGCTGGTCGCGCGGGGAGCGTTCCGGGTTCGGTTCGAGGCGAAGCCCGATCGGAGAGCGGATCATCGGTTGTTGGTCCTTTTCGAGTCGCCGCGAGGCCTGCCCTCGACGGTCCCCGTTGGCGCCGGGACCCGGATTCGAGGACAATGGGCGAGTCGGTTGGTCGGCGTCGCGTCTCTCCTCATTCGTACGCCGGTCGGCTCCATCTTTCCAGAGCAGAGCAAGAGGGGAACGTGTCGCGGCTCGGATTGTCCATTCGGCGCTGTCCCTGGACCTCTCGCCCGAGCAACTCGCACGCCGACTCGGCCGCTGGGACCAGCCGGCCTTGCTGGAAAGCGGCCCGGGTTTCGGGCCGGCCGGCCGCTGGAGCCTGCTGGCCGCCGAGCCGTCGCTCGTCTTCGAGGCGACCGGGGACCACTGGGCCTTGACGACACCGACGGGCCGCGAGTCGGGCCAGTCGCCCCTGGAGGCCCTCGAACGCCTCCTCGACACCTGGCTTCCCACCGATCCGCTCGACGTGGACTCTGCCGACGCGCCCCCGTTCCTCGGCGGCTTCCTCGGCTTCCTCGGCTTCGACCTCGCCCCGGCCCTCGAACGTCTGCCACGCAAGGCCCCGCGCGACTCCCGGATTCCTGATATCCGGCTCGCCCTCTACGAATCCTTCGCCACCGTCGATCAGCTTCGCGGCGAGGTCACGCTCTGGGCGGTCGATCTGACCGGCCGGGGATCGGCATTGACCGAAAAACGCCTGATGTCCTGGCGGAATCGCCTCCTGCGGGAGCGCCCGCGGCCCTCGACAACGTCGCCACTCAGTCCGCCCCGGTGTGATGTGTCGCGACCGCGATTACCTCGCTTCCGTCCGCCGCGCCCTGGATTACATCGCCGCGGGCGACATCTTCCAGGTCAACCTTTCTCAGCGCTTCGAGTCGCGCGGGAGGGTCGATCCACTGGAGCTGTACCTGCGACTCCAGCGGCGGAGCCCCGCCCCGTTTGCGGCGTACCTCCAGTGGGACGATCTCGCCGTCATCTCCGCCAGCCCGGAGTGGTTTTATGAGGTCCGCGAGGGCCGGATCGTTACCCGACCGATCAAGGGCACCCGCCCCCGCGACGACGACCCGATCGAGGATGCCCGGCTCGCCCGCGAGCTGCAAAGTCAGCCCCAAGGACCGCGCCGAGTTGACGATGATCGTGGACCTGGAGCGCAACGACCTCGGCCGCGTCTGCGAGTTCGGCACGGTTCGCGTGACCGAGCCCCTGGTCGTCGAGAACTTCGCCCAGGTGCATCACCTCGTCGCGACGATCGAGGGCCAACTTCGGCCGGGCGTCGGTCCCGTGCCCGTCATTCGGGCCGTCTTCCCCGGCGGCTCGATCACCGGGGCGCCGAAGATCCGGGCCATGGAGATCATCGACGAGCTGGAGCCGACCCGCCGGAGCCTCTACACCGGCGCGATCGGCTACCTCGGCGCCGGCGGCGCCGCGATGTTCAACATCGCGATCCGGACCATCCTCGTCGAAGCGGACCGCGTCCGCTACCAGGTCGGCGGCGGCATCGTCGCCGACAGCGAGCCCGAGGCCGAGTACGAGGAAACCCTTCACAAAGGTCGCGGACTCCGCGAGGTGATCGAGGGTTGGGGGGAGAACCATTGCCAGGCCATTTAGAGCGGCTCCCACTTGCGCGGCGCGGGGGCTCGCCCTCCTGCCGAGGACCCGCGCGGAGCGTCTCGGCAACGCGCCGAAGACGCCAGGAGGACGCCGTAAAGTCGCGCCGGGGACGCCGTGAGGACGCGCTTTGCGGCGGAAAGCTTCGATCCGCAATTCCTTCTCCTGAAGAAACTTACCCAGGGGAAATTGCCCATCTTGAAGTTCGTTCGGCGCCGGGGACGCGCCGCGTCGGCGTCGCCTCGGCCACCGAATTGCCAAGGAGGGCCGGCCCACCGGGCGGCGGATCGCAACGAGGAAGATACGACACGAGGGAGTGCCGTGCGAACGGTTCGAGGAGATTGAGACTCCTCGCTGATCTCCACCGCTGTCTCGAAGATTCTGGGTGGCCTGCCCACGTCCTCGTGGGCCTGTTGAGCGGGCTCGGCACTCCCGAAGCCGGACATGCCCACGAGGACGCAAGCATGCCACCCAACTTCCTGGGCACCTTCAATTCTGGCGAACTTCAGGGGCTTTCGTGGTGGAGATCAGCGAGTAATCTCAGGAGATTCCTACGGAGGCGCGAGTGTCCCTCCCATCCGGGAACCGCGGCTCTCGTGGTCGCTGAGACCCGCAACCAGCCGCTGCGAGGCCACCCTTTGCCCCGTAGCGCGGGAGATTTCCGGCCTCCTTTCCCCCGGGAAGCGGGTTGGGGTGAGGGCGCCATCACACGATCTCGCACCTGGCGCGTGTCCTGCGGTTGGGAGGCCGGCCTTTGATCTGGGTGGCTGGACAGATCGTGCCCGATGACGCCCTTCGCATCAGCGTCCTCGACCGGACGTTCGAGCATGGCCTCGGCCTCTTCGAAACCTTCCGCACCTGGAACGGCCGGGCCACCTTGCTCGACCGCCACCTTGCCCGACTTCAAGACTCCGCCGAGGCCCTCCGCCTGCCTCTCGACCCCGCGGCCCTCCCCGACGCGTCGGCCGTTGCCTGCTTGCTGCGAGCCGAGCAGCGGCCGGGCGATGCCATGCTCCGGCTCACTCTGAGCGGCGGCCTTTCCGAGTCGGCCGGCTCTGTCGCCTGGCTGCGCTCGCAAGACCTCCCACCCCCCGGGCAGGAGAAGGGCGTCCGCGTGGCGATCTCCCCATCTGTCCGGGTCGATCCCGGCGACCCGCTGGCCGGTCACAAGACGCTCAATTACTGGCGTCGTCGGCTGGCGCACGAAGGGGCCCGCGCCGCCGGTCTGGACGAGTGCATCATCACGAGCCCGGAGGGCTGGCTGCTGGAAGGGACCCGGACGAGCCTTTTCCTCGTCCGCGAGGGGATGCTCACCACGCATCCTCTCGACGGCCACCTTCTTCCCGGTATCATGCGTCAGGTCGTGCTGGAGCGAGCCGGGTCCGTCGGGATCGCGACCAGGCTCCAACCCAGCACCGCGGACGACCTGGAATTGTTCGACGAGGCGTTTCTGACGAATGCCGTCCGCGGGATCATGCCCATCGCCATTTTCGGCCACAAGACATGGTCTGCACCCGGTCCGATCACGCGTCGGCTGCGGGACGACCTGGGTTCCTGGCTCGCTTCGGGAGGGGAGACACGATGACGACCGTCGCCGACGTCTCAGCCTGGATGGACCGCTTCGCTCCGCAACACCTGGCCGAGAGCTGGGACAATGTCGGCCTGCTCTGGGGCGATCCCGTCGCCCCTTGCCAACGGGTCATGACCTGCCTGACCGTCACCGCCGAATCGGCCGCGGAGGCGGTCGCGGAAGGGGCTGACCTGATCGTCAGCCATCACCCGATTCTCTTCCGAGGCACGAAAACTCTCCGTGCCGATCGCTCCGAGACGGCCATGCTCTGGCCCCTCGCTCGGGGCGGAGTCGCCGTTTATAGCCCGCACACGGCGTTCGACAACACCCGGGGTGGCATCAATGACGGCCTGGCGCGTCGTGTCGGACTGATCGATGTGGGGCCGCTCCGACCGACGCCGGCGCGGGCGGTCTTCAAGGTGGCGGTCTTCTGTCCCCGGACCGACCGCGAGCCGGTCCTGGCCGCCGCGTTTGCGGCGGGGGCCGGGCGGATCGGGGCTTACGGCGAGTGCTCGTTCTCAGCGCCGGGGTTCGGCACGTTCTTCGGTGACGAATCGACCCATCCCGCCGTCGGTGAGCGGGGGCGGCGGGAGACGGTCCGCGAGTGGCGTGTCGAGTTGATCTGCCCGGCCAACCGGCTCGCGACCGTGCTGGACGCCATCGTCGCGGCCCACTCCTACGAGGAGCCGGCGATTGACGTCTATGCGATCCAGGCCGGTTCCGACGGCCCCGGCGTGGGTCGCGTCGGCCGGCTGGAGCAGCCGGTTTCCCTCGGCCAGTTCGCCGCGCAACTGAAGCGGACGCTCGACGCCCCCGGCCTTCAGTTCGCGGGAGACGCGTCGCGGCGGATTGAGCGCGTGGCCCTCGCCTGCGGGGCCGCCGACGATCTCCTCGCCGACGCCGCACGTTGCGGAGCGGACGTCTTCCTGACTGGTGAAGCCCGGTTCCACAAGGCGTTGGAGGCCCACTCGCTCGGCCTCGGCCTGATCCTCGCGGGCCATTATGCAACCGAACGACCGGGCGTCGAGGACCTGGCCGGAGCGCTGGCTGGGTCGTACCCGGACCTGTCCGTCTGGGCCAGCCGTCGCGAGCGTGATCCACTCCGGACGGCCTAACCCCGACACCCGAATCGACCGCGCGAGTCGCGACAATCCGGCTCAGGCTCCGATGCCGGCCAGCGCGTCGATCAGGCGGCGGACGACCCCGGTGACCACCGGTGCCCGCGACTCGGCCTGAGCCGCCGTCTGCTCCAGACGATGGCGGACCGCCGCCAGCATGCCGGCGTCGCGGTCCTCACGGAGCACCTGGGCCAGGTGCTCCGAGGTTTCGGAGAGATGGGCCGCTAGCGGCGGGGTGATCGCAGGGTCCACGGCCGCGGCCAGCTCGTCCACCAGCTCGGCCAGCTCGGCGCGGGCTTCGGGGCCGAGGTGCTGGGCTTCACGCAGTCGGCTTGCGATCTGCTGAAGGTCCGCACGGACGGCCTGGTTGACCTCCGGACCGGTCGAGGCTTGATCGGGCATGGGAAAGCTCCAGTTCCATGAGTCAGTCGGCCCAGATTCGATCGTAGCAAACTGGCCGCCTCGCGACTACCAACACCGAGGACCAGCCGCTCGGAGCGCGGTTTGCGGGACCCAGGAATACGGACCCCAAGACGCACCGAAGGTGTCGTGGGCCCGGGCGACAGCCCGCCGCGGTCGTCGCCGGGGATGGTCAGGAGAGGAGAACGCCGATGGACCATCGGGAGACGTCGCTGCGCCCAGGGGTGCTCGACCTGGTCACGATCGCCAGCTTCGTGCTCTCGGTCCTGAACGTGGTCTATGTGGTCGTGCTCGGCCTGATCGTCCTGCTCGTCGGTGCCGGGAGCATGCTGGCGGGACCGGCGGTGGGCCTGGTCGGGATCACCGTGGCCGGGATCGTGCTGGCGATCCTGCTGATCCAGTCGGTTCTGAGTCTCGTGCTGTTCGTCGCCGCCTGGAAGACCTGGGGCGGCCAGCCCGGCGGACGATCGCTTCACAAGACGTGGGCCTGGGCCATCATCGTGATCGACCTCATCGACATGGCCTTCACGGGCGGCATCGAACCGGGCGCATGGATTCGCCTGATTTATGCCGTCTTCGTGCTCTCGGTCATGAACCGGGACGACATCGTCCACTATTTCGCCCGGCGCCTACCTTCCGCCTCCGCCGAAAAAGGCCCTGGCTCACGACGACTGGCCGTGAGCCTTCCGCCGTGACCAACCGACCGACCCCGGCGGGCGACCCCAGGCTCTCGCCCGGCGCCCGGCCCGGGGATCGGCGGTCGACTCACCTTCACCAGCGCCGGTAGTACGACCCGGTATAGGGCCAGCCAGTGCCCGGGTAGCCCGTGCCGCGATAGCTTCCATAACTGGGATAGCCGCCCCAGTACCCGGGGATGCCGTAAGAGCGGTAGTTCGAGTAAGTGTAGCCGTAGCCCGGAGCGTAACCATAACTGTAGCCGTAGTTTGGCGTGTAGCCATACGCCGACGTGCCCAGGCCGTAACCGGAATAGCCGGAACTGTACGAAAAGGCCCGGTTGCCGTAACCGAGCGACCCGTACCCGTAACCGAGCGATCCGTACCCAAGACCGGGATTCATGGCCCCGTAGGCGAGCCCCGGATACCCGTAACCGTAGCTGGTGCCGGGGTAGCCGAGGCCATACCCCGAGCCGAGGCCATAGCCGTATCCCGGATAGCCAGTGCCGATGGACAGGCTGAAGCCGCGTCCTCCGAGCAAGAGCTGCGCCGGGCCGTCGTTGTCCCGAGCCCCGGTCCGAGCACGATCGCGAGGGTCAGACCGAGTGTCCCCTTCATGATGTTGCGTCGCATGGATGCATGCCCCCCAAACCCAAAAAGCTTGTCGATCTCGAATCCCGATGGCTCCAACTTCCCATCTCTCACAAGCAGTCGTCGTGCCGAACCGCTCCTCCGCTTCTCTTTTGCGAAATCCGTTCCCAGGATTCCGGCAACCGAGGCAGACCTTCACTGGAGGAGCGAGAATCGCCGCTGGCTCCTGATGGAGACCGGGGAGGCGGGTTTGGGCCGGCGTGGAAATCGGTACAATCGGTCTTTGCCGTCGATCGTTACGTGGTTCGCCGACGCCCTCGCATCCGGTCCCGAGTTCTGAACTCCTGGTGAACATCCCGGATCTCCTCGACGACTCCCAGGGCCATGAAACGGTCCGGACGGACCCTGCAATCTCTCATGGGACATCCAGAAAGGGATCGTGGACTGATCCCACACTACGGAGAGCGGGGCATGGATCTGAAGGAATTGGAAATGATCGCCCGCCAGGAGTTGACGAAGCACTCCCTGCATGGCTGGACCTTCGGTTGGGCGAAGACGAGGCGTCGTCTTGGCGCCTGCAAGTACCGGGCGAAGCGGATCGAGATCGCCGAGTATTACGCCCGGAACAGTCCGCCCGAGTCAGTTCTTGATACGCTCCTGCACGAGATCGCCCATGCCATTGCTGGCCCCGCCGCCGGCCACGGTCCCGCCTGGAAAGCCGTCGCAATCCGGATTGGGGCCACGCCTCGTGCCTGCGAGAACTCAGACGATGCCGTCGTGGAGCCCGGCGACTGGCAGGCGTCCTGCCCGGCGTGCCGGAAGACCGTCCACCTCTACCGGCCACCCAGGAGCCTGAACGGCTACCGCTGCAAGTGTGAGGCCCGTTCGCCGCTGACGTTCGAGTACAAGGGTGACCCGGCTCGCAAACCGGTCGTGCCGCGGACCGTTCAGGAAGCGGCGCGATGGGAGGCGACGTGTTCGGGCTGCGGGACCGTGCATCTCCGGGTCCGCCGGCCGAAAGCGGGCGTCTGGCGCTGCCGATGTCCGCACCGTTGCGAGATTGTCTGGCGACCCAAGTCTGGATGAGACGACCATGACCCTACCCCGTCGAACCCTCCTGCTGGCTCTCTGCCTTGTTGCCGCCAAGACGCACGCCGTCGCCGCGGAACCGCGACCCCGGATTGTCGCTCACCGCGGCCTGCTGCGCCACGCCCCTGAGAATACGCTGGCGAATTTCCGGGCCTGCCTCGCACTTCGACTCGGATTCGAGTTCGACGTGAGGAGGACGCAGGACGGCCAGCTGGTCTGCCTCCACGATGACACCGTGGAGCGGACCACCGATGGCACGGGCCGCGTCGCCGAACTGACGCTGGCCGCAATCCGTGAACTCGACGCCGGAAGCTGGTTCGATCCGCGGTTCGCCGGTGAGCCGGTGCCGACCGTGGAGGAAATCCTGAAGCTCGTGGCCGAGTCTCGCCAGAACAACATCCTGATTGCCGTCGATCTCAAGGCGGAGAATGTTGCCGGGGACGTGGTGCGGCTGGCGCAGAGATACGAGGTCCTCCACCGGCTGCTGTTCATCGGAAACACCATCTCCGAGCCTTCGGTCCGGGACCAGCTCCGGCGGGACTCGACGCAGTCTCACACGGCGGCTGTCGCCAACAACGCCGAGGAGTTCTCCGGCGCCTTGACGGCTTCCAACGCCGATTGGGTCTACCTCCGGTTCCTGCCGTCCCGAGAGCAGGTTGAGGCAGTGCATCGGGCCAGGAAACGGGCCTTCCTTGCCGGGCCGACCGTCAGCGGCAATCTCCCGGAAAACTGGCGGCACGCTGCCGACGTGGAAGTGGATGCCATCCTGACGGATTACCCGCTCGAATTGGGAGCGAACGTCCGGCAAGATGCGAACCGATAGTTTGTTGCTGAAATCAAACGTTCGCGCCAAGCATCCCGGCCGATGCCATGACAGCGGGTCGCCACCGCTGACACGGAGAGCAAGGCTCCTTTCCTGTCTCACCCCCCGTTGTTGCGGAGGAGCATCCGACGAGCCTCCCGGAGCGCCTGCTCGACCTCAGGCATGCCGCCGTTGACCTTGAGTTTGAACATCAGGTCGTCGATCCCCGCCTCCACCTCGTCCACCACGCGGTCGCTGACGCCCGTGCCCGTGGACTTGGCTTTCGCCGCCACCGTCTCACCCCGACCATTGGAAGGGGCCGAGACTCCTTCACGCTTCGCTGCTCCTTCCGTTGACACTCTGGCCTGCCCCTTCGTCCCCGCAAACGCCTGCTTCCCCGTGGCCCTTCCCTTGCCGCCGGTCAGGCCCGCCTTTCTCCGCATCTTGCTGACCAGGCTGACGCTGATCGAATCCGCATTCCCTGCCGCTTTCCAGGCCTTGTTGATCGACGCCACGTTGGCGGTGTTGTCCTCCTGAAGTTGCTTCTGGACAAACACCGTCTTGCCCTGATTGACGCCACGTTCGGTCGCCATGTGTACTTCTCCACGATCGGTGGTGTGGAACGGCTCTACGTCAGTGTAACACATAGCCGGAACACTTTGCCCAGGTAAGCGATCCTGGCCTGACAACGTCAGCGGAATCCTCCATCGGGATCACCAGGAAGACCGAGACTGCCAGGAACGAGAGGCCACACGCGACGATTCCAAATGGTAACCATTCCGCCGATCGCAGGACGGATTGCCGCAATCGTCCGGTGCATTGAGTCTTCGACGACGCACCGGACGCTTGGGACCATCACAGGATTCGGCGGAACGATTAGTCTAAATGTCGGAAGTCTCACCGATTCCAACATTTGTCGCCTGCAACCGTCCTCATTGTAGTTCGGAAGGGTCGGACAGTTTCGATGGCGCACTCGGCGATTCTTCTTGTATACGGAAGTTCACTATGATAAAGTTCCCGCCGTGGTGTCCGGCTCCGACCTCCACTCTGAGGAGATCGACATGGTGACGTCCTGTAGCCGATCCCGCCCGCTGGTTCCGCACCTCGCCCCCGCGCCTGCCTGCGGTCATCCAAACCCGAGCGTGACCGCTCCGATCCCAAGTCCTGCCGGGGTGCCGCCGATCGGCAAGGTGGTCTTCCTGACGCACAAGAACGAGTGGGCCGAGGCGATCCTCGATGGTGAGGGGCGGTGGTTCTGCCCGAAACTGCCGGTGCTGGACCGTGTGCTCAACACCCTCCATGAGCCGAAACGGGAATCGGGAAACGACCTGCCGTTCGGGCAGGCCGAGTTGATCCGGGTCGCCGCCTGGCTCAAGGGCGTGGTGCGGCGGGAACACTCCTGATCCGATCGCTACGAGCACGAAGGCGTTCGAGAGAGCCAATTGAGCCCAGGCGGCATCCGGCTCGGGGACCAGGGATCAAGCGCCCGGTCCAGGCTCGCGTTGAGGTCGGATCGACACTCTGGCGCTGTCTCGGGAAATCGAACTTCGTCTTGGCACGACCCTTGCTAGGTACAAAAGTTCAGTAGTCGGGCGACCGACCACGGTCCGGAAACTCAGCGAGGATGATCATGGCCAGCAAGAGCCAGTCGAATACCGGGAACGGGGCGAACCGCAAACGCACGACAAGGACCCGCACTCCCAATAGGAGCGGTCAGCGACGGTCGAACGGCCACCATCCGACCGAGCGTCGGCAGCAGGACCGCAACGGCCTGGAGCGGGGCGACATCTTCTTCTTCTACCGCCCGGACACGGAGCAGAGTCCGCCGGGCGGGCTGCTGGATGTGAACCGCTTCCAGGTGGTCCTGAGACCCGAGGGCCAGGAGGTGCTGCGCTCCATTACGATTGGCAAGAAGAAGCTCCCGGGCGACGACGGCGACGGCCGCCACTGGGGCTTCGTGGATGGGGTGTTCCGGGAGCCGGAGGCACTGCGGCAGGCATTGGCCGGCGCGGGAGACGAGTCCCAATCCGGCCGCGACCGGGCGGCAGCCGTACCGGCCGGGGAGGGCGTTTACGCTCTGGCCCGCCACGGTCGGAACACGGTCCTGGCGTATGCCCTGGAGCTGCCCGAGGAGCCGGGCGAGGTGCAGCGGGCCTTCAACATCGCCCGCCAGGGCCGATTCACGCTGGTGGTCAAGAACCCGCAGACGAACGCGCCCGAAGGCGTCGGTCTGGACGAGGATCGGAGAGCCAACTTCCCCGAGGAATTGATGGCGAAGTTCGGTGACCGCAAGTGGATCGGGGCCGAGCCGCCCGAGTTGCTCGATTACGAGGGTGCCGAGTTGGTCCTGATCGCTGGCCAGGACGGCGGCGAGGATCTCGGCATCGACCTTGAGCCACAGCCCGAGGACGAGGAGAACGCCGAGATCTTTCACGACCTGCACCTGGAGATGTCGGAGCGGACGGTCAAGCCGCTCTTCGAGGGCACCTGGAAGTGAGGAGGGCCCGAGACGAGACCAGAATCGCAGTGGGTCCAAATCGGTTGGGGAGTTTCCGGTCGAGACCGGACATCGGAGTGATCCGGACTCCCTGGGCCGTGAGGACCCACCGCGGTTGGGGTCCGACGAGTCCTCCAAACCAGGCACCGCTCAGCGAACCTCTCGACCCGAGACGGTGACAAGCCGTGGTCGGGGGCCCAGGGCCGTTCAGCCAGGCCGGCCGAAGAGGGCCTCCCGCCACGTGCGGTCCAGGGCCACGACGACCTTCGCCACCTCGTAGAAGATCACCGTCGTGTAGGTCGAGGCCATCCAGACCAGAACCGCCTCGATCGGCAACCCGGTCCAGGCCCCGATCGTCACGCCGAGCATCGGCTCGGGCCGGTAGCCCCACCACTGATACGGCGCCGCCAGGGTCGCCTCCCAGAGCAGCGAGATCAGTTGCAGCAGGAAGTAGGTAAAGCTCAAGGCGCGCCAGTTGATGAACGGCAAGGCCGTCGGGAACAGGAACAGGCTGGGCACCAGGGCCGTCGCCACCAGGAACAGGTAGTAGCCGGGGACGTCCCCCGGCGTCCCCGAGAAAAATCGCTTGTAGACGATGCCGGCGGCCGCCAGGGCCAGGCCGATCAGCAGCGATGGAAGATGGAACCGGACGACCCGCTCAACGCCACGGGCCTCGGCCCGGTAGTCGGGGACATTGTAGGCCTCCAGCCAGTACTCATCGCACCAGATGTAGAGCAGCAGCATCGTCAGGAAGCCGAGCAGGTAGAAGGCGAACTCCTCGACCGGGACCGAGCCGCCCACGACCGGGACCTCGAGGCCCAGGGTCGCCGCCCGGTTCTTGAAGGTGAAGAAGGTGTGGGCGAAGAGAATGTCCAGCCCGAAGCCGAGCGGTAGGAGCCCGGCCAGGGTCAGAAAGAACGCCCGCCGCTGGATGTGGAACTCCGGGTGTCGGAGGAACCACCACACCAGGACGGCGATCGGGATCAGGAACAGCGAGAGGCTGCGAGTGTAGCCAAGGGGTGAGGGATTCGTCTCGACGGGCACGACGGCCTGCGGCACCCGCACCGACCTCAGGGTGAGAATGGCCGGGATGGTCAACGTCAGGACCGTGCCGGCGACGACCTTGGCGTCGGTCCAGGGCGTCCGAATCTCGCCGGGCGAGGGCATGGGAGGAAGCCTCCTCCGGGATCGAGGCAAGGGACCAGGGGGCGGCCGTCGAATCCGAGAGTATCATGTCCGGGCCGCCCGGTCGAATCCGCTGATGTCTCCGGAACTCACCTCTCCGGGGTCGGGTCGGATTGCGAGAGGCCCATCAAGGAGATTGGGCGCTCGGGAGCGGGCCGACGATACTGCCGGATACAGGCGGAGAGATGGGGGATTTCCTCGGGCCGCAGACCCAGTTTGGCTGGCAAGAGCGCGGGGAACTGCCGGTGCCGCCCCGGCGTGCACCGTCTCCACCTGCCCCGCCGACATCCGGCGACCCACGGCCTCACCCGGCGCAGGCCGCCGCAGGCCGGTCCTCGTCGCCCTCCGATTCCGGTCCGCCATCGTCCCAATCCGAGCCGAATGCGATTCCAGGCAGGAGGATGGGGTGAGAACCTGGCCGACTGCCACACACGGACGGACGGACGGCTCAACCATGCAGGCAACTCTCCCGGCGCCGGCGACCCGCGGAGCAGCCACACAATCCCGATGATCCCGATCACCGTCAGCATCTCTCCAGTCTCCGCGTCCAAGGCTGACAGGCCGTCGAGCCACGCTCCCGACCCTGCGGGCTAGTCTGGTGGAGTACCGACCTCGACTTGCCGGAAGGAACACCGTTGTTAAGATCGGCAAGATGGGTCGAAAGGCTAAAGCTTTCCGGCCCATGCGTTCTGGCCTCCTGGTCGGGAATCCTGGGAATGCGGACTGCTGGCGAGGTCGTCCTCGTTGGCTCGCTGATCGGGGGAAATGGCCCCGTCCTCTTCGTGTGCGGCCTGTGGGCATCGACCCTCGCCCGAGCAAAACTCTTGAAAACCGTGGCCCTCGGCCGCGTGGTCGGGGAAGATGGCGGAGACCATCTTCCCCACCAAAAGGAGGAGGACCATGAGCACCACGACCAGGTTCCTGCGTCGTGACCCGTCCGAGGTCAAGCCGTGGGCCGAGACCTGCGGCCAGATCCGCCCGCTGATCGAGGAAGCCGATGGGGCTGCGGCCGAGGTCCACCACGTCGAAATCCAGGATGCCAAGCTGCACTACCACGAGAAGACCGACGAGTTCTACCATGTCATCGAAGGTGAAGGCACGATGGTGCTCGATGACGAGGAAATCGAGTTGCACCAGGGCGTGGTGGTCTACGTCCCCAGGGGCGTCAAGCACAAGGCAATCGGCAGGCTGACGGTCCTGACCATTTGCATCCCCAGAGGCGTCCTGAATGACGTCCACGAGTTGGAGTGAATCGACCGATGGGATCGACCCGCAACCTGCTCCTTGCCCTGATCGCGTTTCTGGTCCTGGGCTCCCCCGACGCCCTCGCCGCCCCGCCACCACCCGAGAACCCCGTGACCGACCAGGCCGAGCCGAGGTGGTTCAAGGGGAACCTGCACACCCACTCGCTCTGGAGCGACGGCAACGACTACCCCGAGATGATCGTGGACTGGTACACCCGCCACGGCTACCAGTTCCTCGCCCTCTCCGACCACAACGTTCTGAGCCAGGGACGAGCGCTGGATGAGCGTGGCCCAGGCCGACAAGCGGGCCAAGCACGACGGCTTCGCCCGCTACCGCCAGCGGTTCGGGGACGCCTGGGTCGAGACTCGCACCGACAGACGGCGACCTCCAGGTCCGGCTCAAGCCACTGGGCGAGTTCCGCCACCTCTTCGAGCGGCCGGGCGAGTTCCTGCTGATCCAGGGTGAGGAGATCACCGATCACTTCGAGCGCAAGCCGATCCACATGAACGCCAGCAACCTGCTGGAGCCGATCAAGCCTCAGGGCGGCCAGCAGCGTCGTCGAGACGATGAAGAACAACCTGGCCGCCGTCGAGGAGCAGGCCCGGCGGCTGGGTCGACCGATCCTGGGCCACCTGAACCACCCGAACTTCGGCTACGCCATCACCGCCGAGGAACTGGCGATGGTCACGAAGGAGCGGTTCTTCGAGGTCTACAACGGCCATCCCGACGTCCACCACACCGGGCGACGAGACGCACGCCGGGGTCGAGCGGATGTGGGACATCATCAACACACTCCGGATCGGCGAGATGGGAGCCGCCCCCGTCTTCGGCCTGGCGACGGACGACTCCCACAACTACTTCGGCACCGGCGGCTCGTCGCCGGGCCGGGGCTGGGTGATGGTCCGTAGCCGGTTTCTCACCCCGGAGTCGATCATCCAGGGGATCGCAGGCGGGCGACTTCTACGCCTCCAGCGGCGTCACTCTGGAAGAGGTCCGCTACCTGCCCGAGTCGAGGTTGCTGGAGCTTCGGATCAAGCCCCAGGGGAATGCCCGGTTCACGACGCAGTTCCTCGGGACGATGAAGGGCTACGACCCGACCCGCAAGCCCGTCAAGGATCAAGAGGGCAAGCCTCTGCCCGTAACGCAGCGGTATTCGGACGACGTGGGGAAGGTCCTGGCGACCGTCGAGGGGAATCGAGGCGACGTACCGGCTGACCGGCGAGGAACTTTACGTGAGAGCGGTCATCACCTCGAACCAACCGCCCGAGAATCCGTCCTTCGAAGGCCAGAAGGCCCAGGCGTGGACCCAGCCGGTCGGCTGGGAGAAGTGGATCAACGGGGTGGGAAACACGACCCAGGGAGGCCGATGAGGCGACGAATTCACGGACGTCGATCCAGCCGCCGTGTCGCGGTCTGACTTGGAAACCGGATCGGCCAGGGCGTATGATCCGGAGCATCCGGTGACTCGAAGGAGGAGTTCATGAAGCAAAGAGAACTGGGCGAGAGCGGAATCAACGTCTCGGCGATCGGCCTGGGCTGCTGGGGGATGTCCGGCTCCTACGGACCCGCCGACGAGGCGGAGTCCGTGGCGACCCTGCACCACGCCCTCGACCTGGGCCTCAACTTCATCGACACCGCTGACTCCTATGGCGACAACGGCCACAACGAGTCGCTGATCGGTCGTAGCCTCGCCGGTCGTCGTCGGGAGTACATCCTGGCGACCAAGACCGGGGTCGTCCGCCGACCAGGACCGGACGGGACGACGGTCGTCGAAATCGATGGCCGCCCCGAACGCCTCCGCAGGGCCTGCGAGGCGAGCCTGGCCCGCCTCCAGACCGACGTGATCGACCTCTACTACCTGCACCGCGCCGACCCAAACGTCCCCATCGAGGATTCGGTCGGGGCGTTGGCCGAACTCATCGCCGCTGGCAAGGTCCGCAGTCTCGGGCTCTCGGAGGTCTCGGAGGCCACGCTACGGCGGGCGCACGCTGTCCACCCGATCGCCGCCCTCCAGTCCGAGTACTCGCTCTGGACCCGTGAGCCCGAGGCGACAGTGATGCCGGCGTGCCGGGCGCTGGGCATCGCCTTCGTGCCGTTCAGCCCGCTGGGACGGGGCTTCCTCACCGGGGCGGTGACAGGCCGGGACCGATTCAGCGAGCGCGACTGGCGGGCAAACAACCCCCGGTTCACCGAGGAGAACCTCGCCCGCAACCTCGCCCTTCTCCAACCGCTGGAAGCGATGGCTCAGGCCCATGGAGCGCAGGCCGGCGCAAGTTGCCTTGGCCTGGGTCCTCTCTCGCGGCCAGAACGTCGTCCCGATCCCCGGCATGAAGCGACGGACCCACCTGGACGAGAACGTGGCGGCGCTGGACATCGAACTGACGTCCGAGGAACTGGCCCGCCTCGAGGCCGCCTTCCCGCCCGGTGCGGCGGCCGGCGAGCGTTACTCACCGGAGTTCGCCCGCTGGGCGGGCCGGTAGCCGGCGGCTAGGCCTTCTCAGAAAACCCCTTGACTCGTATTTTGTTGAAGCGTAAACTAATGGCGTGGCAATTAACGGGTCAGCGAGGAACCGGGCATGGCAGGCGGGCGATTGCAGCAAGAGCTGAAGAAGCGGCGGCCCTTCGACTCGCCCGAGCAAGAGGCGACCCTGAGCATCGCTCGCACGGCCGACCGATTCGGCATCTGCTTCGCCCGGCTGTTCCGGGAGTACGGCCTGACCCCCTCTCAGTACAACGTCCTGCGCATCCTCCGGGGTGAGAGCCAACCGCTCCCAATCCTGGAGGTCGCCGACCGCCTGATCGCCGCCGTGCCGGGCATCACCGGCCTGATCGATCGGCTGGAGGGCCTGAGCCTGGTCACGAGGGAACGCTCGACCCAGGACCGCCGCGTCGTCTTCGTGGCAATCACCCCCAAGGGCCTGGACCTGCTCAGGAGGCTGGACGAGCCGGTCGAGGCGCTGCACCGGCGGCTGGTGGGCCACCTCTCGCAGGAGGAGCTGAAGGAATTGATCCGGCTGCTGGAGAAAGCCAGACAGCCGCTCGACGAGACCGCCGGGTAGCAACGTCGACTTTCTTTTTTGCCCATTTAGTTGACCAATAGTCTATTGGCGTGAAAGCCAAGGAGGAATCCATGATCCGGGTCCGAAGGGCGTCCGAGCGTGGCCACTTCGACCACGGCTGGCTCGACACCTACCACAGCTTCTCGTTTGCCCGGTACTACGACCCTCGCCAGATGGGCTTCCGGGCGCTCCGGGTCATCAACGAGGACCGGGTGGCCGCCGGTCGGGGCTTCGGCACGCACCCGCACGAGGACATGGAGATCGTCACCTACGTCCTGTCGGGGGCACTGGCGCACCGGGACAGCCTGGGCACCGGCAGCACGATCCGCCCCGGCGAGTTGCAGCGGATGACCGCCGGCACGGGCATCACCCACAGCGAGTTCAACCCCTCGGACTCCGAACCGGTCCACCTCTACCAGATCTGGCTCCTACCCGAGCGGGAGGGCCTGGAGCCGTCCTACGAGCAGAAAGCCTTTCCCGAGAACGAGCGGTGCAACCAGCTCCGGCTGGTCGCCTCGCCCGACGGACGGGACGGCTCCCTCTCGATTCGCCAGGACGCCCGGCTGTACCTCGCCGCGCTCGACGGCGATCGTGAAGTCTCGCAGGAGCTGGGGACCGACCGCCACGCCTGGTTGCAAGTTCTGAGGGGGAGCGTGGTCCTGAACCAGTTGCCGCTGTCGGCCGGCGATGGAGCCGCCGTCAGCGACGAGTCGGACCTGGTGATCCGAGCCGGCGGGCCGTCGGAAGTGTTGCTATTCGATCTGACTTGAGGTTTCCCAGGGAAACCGAGATCCCAGTCTCGCCGCGACAAGGACGAAAATCCCTTATTTCAAACTGCCAGGGCAGGAGCCATCGTCATGAAGATTCAGGTCGTGTTCTACAGCATGTACGGCCACCTCTACCGCATGGCCGAGGCTATCGCCGAGGGCGCACGGCAGGTCGAGGGGGCCGACGTGGCCTTGTATCAGGTGCCCGAACTCGTGCCCGAGGAGGCCCTGGAGAAGAGCGGGGCGAAGGCCGCCCGTGCGGCCTTCGCCCACGTCCCGGTCATCGAGCCGGAGCAGCTCGCCGAGGCCGACGCCATCCTCTTCGGCACGCCGACCCGCTTCGGCAACATGTGCGCCCAGATGCGGAACTTCCTCGACCGCACGACGAGACTCTGGCTCTCCGGCGCCTTGATCGGCAAGGTGGGCAGTGTCTTCGCCAGCACGGCCAGTCAGCACGGCGGCCAGGAAACGACGATTACGAGCTTCCACACGACGCTCCTGCACCACGGCATGATTATCGTCGGCGTCCCGTACTCCGAGCAGCGCCTCGTGCAGATGGACGAGATCAGCGGCGGGACGCCCTACGGGGCGACGACCCTGGCCGGGGCCGACGGCAAGCGAGTGCCGAGCGAGATCGAACTGGAGATCGCCCGGTTCCAGGGTCGCCACGTTGCCGAGATCACGCGGAGGTTGGTTCCCGGAAAGTGACCCTTTTCGCGTTTCGTTCCCCGAGCCTCACGATCGGCCGATCGCCAGTTCCCGACTCCCGCCTGGAGGGAATGGACCAAGTCAGGCGCGTTCAGCCGCGGCCAGGTTTGCGAGGCAGGATGGGAATGGGTTCTCGCAGACCGCTGGCGGGCCGGCGTGGGCGCTCGGGGAGAGGCTTGCCGAGCGCCTTGGCTGCCTCGACATGGAAGCGGTACAGTTCCCGATCGAGCGGGCGGTATTGCGCCCGCCAGTCGATGGCGCGATGATACCAGCGGTCGGCGTCCTCGTCGCGCGACTGCGCCTTGCATAATAAGGCGAGGAAGAACCAGTCGTAGGAGTCGCCGCCGACGCGGAGCTTCATCGAGCGGTCGAAGGCCGATTCGGCCTCCGCGAACCAACCGGCCCGGAAGAGGGCGACGGCGAGCGTGTTCCAGGTATTGCCATCGTTGGGTACGAGGTCGAGGGCACGGCGGGCGAGAGCCACCGATTCCTCGGGGTCACGAAGTCGGCAGTCCTCGCAGGTCGCGAGCATCCAGGCGAGGTTGTTACAGGCCAGGGAACGACCGAAGGCATACGATCGGCCCCTCGGGTCCGACCTGGCCAGCTGCTCGAAGGTCCGGATCGCACGGATGTAGCCGCGACGCGCGTCAGCGTATTCGCCGCGTCCCATCCGGGCCATCGCCGCGTTGAGCGTTTCGTTCGCCCTGCGAGCCAGTCGCTGGCGCGGCGACTCCGGAAGCTGGCGACCCTTCGAATTGGACCCGTGCGCGGCCATCCAGACGCGGATACGCGGGTCGCGGAGGACCACCTGCTCGTAGAATTTCCAGAGCTGATAATAACTCGCCACACCGAGGAAGACCAACGCCCCGACGACCGCCATGCGACCGGCCATGGCCGGCGGTCGGCTCGCCGGCTCACGGCGATCGAGCGACGACGCACGCGCATTCCTCCGGAGTCGCCAGGCCCACCAGGCGGCGAGCGTGCAAAACGCGGCGAAGCCAGCCCGCTGGACGATCGGCAGCACATCCGACCAGGGTTGGGGGGCCGAACCCAACGCCGCGACGCCCACCCCCCAGCCCAGTCGGAGGCCAACGCTCGCCAGCTCGTCCCCCGCGACGATCAGGAAGCTGATCGCCGCGCCCCCGAGCAAGCTCGGCCATCGCAGCACGAGAAGGCCGACGGCGATGGCCAATGGCCAGCCCTGCCACGCCGCGTTGGCCAGGTGCGGATCTCTCAGGAGATGCGACCAGGTCCGGACCGGCGGGAACCCGAATCGTAACCAGGTGCGCACCTGGACGACCCACTCCACGAACCGCGGCACGAAACGGCAGAGGCCGAGAACGATCATCACGAACGCCAGACGTCCGATGGATCGCGACGCGATCGGCTCGTGCGGCAGGCCGGTCACGGGTCGGTCAACAACCATCTCCATGAGGATGCGACTCCCGGTCGGAGCGACGAAGTGTCCACGATCGGTTGCGTGAATGAACGGGACCAATCGGACTTGATGGGGAAAGATGGCCTCCAGAGTGACGGGAATGGCCGACACTTTCAAGGGTGTGGAATCCGCCGAGCCGACGCCACGCGCCGTCTCCGGACCGCTTGACAGCCGGTGGCTCTCGCTTTACGGTCGATTCCCGCACCCGAAGGACCCGGCAAACTTTCCCAGGCGGTCGGCATGCATCGCGAGTATCACCCCGACGACATGCGCCACCGCCGCGCCCACGCTTTCGAATCGGGCGAGCCCGATCACCACGCGCATCTACGATCACGGCGGCCTCTTCGCCTTCACCGCCTTGCTTGGCCTGCTGATCGGGGCCGATCTGCTGTTCGGTTGGCTCGGCTGGAACGGCTGGCGGTCGCCCTCGGGAATGGCCTTGATCTGGGTCGCGGCTCTGCTGGGAGCGGCGCGGATCGTCTATGGGGCCCTGGAGGCGCTCGTTGCCGGCCGGATCGGGGCCGACATCGCGCTGGCTCAGGCGTGCCTGGCGGCGCTGGTGCTCCGGGAACCGTTCGTGGCGGCGGAGGTCGTCTTCATCGCGCTGGTCGGCGAGGTGCTCGAAGCGGTCACCGCCGATCGCGCCTTGCGGTCGATCGGCCGGCTGTTCGACCAGACGCCGCGGGTCGCTCGGGTGCGCCGCGACGGGGCGGAGGTCGAGATGCCGGTCGGCCAGGTCGTCGCGGGCGACCTCGTGGTCGTCGGGCCGGGCGAACGCGTGCCGGTCGATGGGCCGGTGCTGGCGGGGCGGTCGTCGGTCGATCAGTCGGCCTTGACCGGCGAGTCGATGCCGGTGGACAAGGGGCCGGGCGACGCGGCGTTCACCGGCACGGTCAACCAGTTCGGCCGCCTGGAGATCCGGGCGGAGAAGGTCGGGCACGACTCGACGCTCGGCCAGGTGCTCCGACTCGTCGCCGAGGCCCAGCAGCGCAAGGCGCCGCTGGAGCGAACGGCCGACCGCTTCGCCCGCCTCTTCCTGCCCGTCGTCGAGGGCGTGGCCGCCCTGACGCTCCTGGCTGGCTACGTGCTCGGCTGGCCGGACGTCTGGGAGCGGACGGTCGCGGTCCTGGTCGTCGCCTGCCCGTGCGCCCTTGTGCTGGCGACGCCCGCCGCGATCATGGCGAGCATGGCCTGGCTGGCCCGTCACGGCATCGTGATCAAGGGGGGCGTGGCCCTGGAGCGGCTGGCCGCCTGCGACACGTTCGCGTTCGACAAGACCGGCACCCTGACGCTCGGCCGACCCGAGGTCGCCGCGCGTCGTCGCCGCTCGGCGGATCGCGACGAATCGACCGTGCTCCGCCTCGCCGCGACGGCGGAGCAGGCGAGCCGGCATCCCGCTCGCCGCGGCGCTCGTCGCGGGCGGCGCAGGCACGCGGGCTAGAGCCGCGGCGCCGTCGAGGAAGCGGTGGCCTTGCCGGGCGTCGGCGTCTCGGCGCGGGTGGCGGACGAGGCCGGGGCGATCCGCGGGCGGTCCTGGTCGGCAACCGCCGCCTGATGGCCGAGCAGGGGATCGCCCTCGGCGCGGAGGCCATCCAGGCGCTCGAACGCCCTCGATGCCCGGGGCGAGACGCCGGCCTGCTCGTCGCGGTCGACGGGCAGGTCGTCGGCCTGATCGGCGTCCGCGACGCGGTCCGGCCCGAGGCCCACGACGTCATCCACGACCTGAAGCACCTGAAGATCCAGCGAGATCGCCCTCCTGACCGGCGACCGCGCCCGCGCGGCCCGGGTCGTCGCGAAGCGGTCGCACATCAAGACCGTCGAGTCGGAACTGCTCCCGGCCGACAAGGCCCGCTGGATCGCGCGACCGGCAGGCCGAGGGCCGGCGGGTGGCGATGGTCGGCGACGGGATCAACGACGCGCCGGCCCTGGCCAGGGCCGACGTCGGCATCGCGATCGGCGGGCTCGGCGCCGACCTCGCGGCCGAGGCGGGCGACCTCGTCATCCTCGGCGAGCCGCTGCGCGAACCTGCCCGACCTGGTGCGGCTCTCGCGGGCGACGGTCGCCGTGATCCGGCAGAACATCCTCGTCTTCGCCTTCGGCCTGAACGCCGTGGCGATGGGCTCGGCGGCGCTGGGCGTGCTCGGCCCGGTCGCGGCGGCGATCCTGCACCAGGCCGGCTCGCTGCTGGTCCTGCTCAACGCGATGCGGCTGCTCGCGTTCGGCGACTGGCACCAATGGCCCCGTTCCGCTGGCTCCGCGAGCGTCGGCGACGGCGATCCGCCGGCTCGACGACCGGTTCGACCCCGGCCGTGACGATCGCGGCCGTCGCCGATCGCTGGCGCCGGCTCCTCGCGGCGGCGCGGATTGCTGGCGACTGGTCGCGTTACGCGACCTCGGGACTGGACGGCGATCGGCCCCGACGAGGTGGGCCTCGTCCGTCGCAGCGGGCGCTTCGTCGGCGTGCTCGGGCCGGGCCTGCACCTGCGCTGGCCGCCGCCGTTCGAGCGGGTGACGCGGCTGGCGCCGGCGGCGTCTGCGGAGCTCGAGATCGGCTTCCGGACCGGCGCGCTCGGGGATCGCCGAGGCGATCCGCTGGGAGAGCGCCGCACGGCCGGTCGGCTGTCGGTCCGGGCCGAGGACGAGGCGCTGCTCCTGACCGGCGACGGCCAGCTCGTCGAGCTGACCGCCGTCGCCCAGTACCGGCTCGACGGCCGCCCGGACGGACTCCGACGCTACGCCTTCGGCGTCGCCGAACGCCGAGTCGGCGCTCGCGGTCCGCTGGCGGAATCGGCGGTGCGGTCCGTGGTCGGCCGGATCGAGCCTCGATCGCCTGCTGACCGCCGATCGCGGCCGAGGCCGAGCGGGCGATCGCCGACGAGCTGCAAACCCGGATCGACGCCGACGGCCTGGGCCTGGTGATCCGGCGCCGTCGCGATCCAGGAGATCCACCCGCCGCTGGCCGTCGTCGATGCCTATCGCGACGTCTCCCGGGCTCAGAGCGAGAAGCAGACGAAGATCAACCAGGGCTCGCCTATCGCGACGATCAACTGGCGCGGGCCTCGGGCACGTCGGCCGCCTTGATCGCCGCGGCCACGGCGGCCGACGCTCGGCCCGGGTCGCCCGCGCCGGGGCGAGGCCGAGGCGTTCCTGGCCCGGGTCGCGGCCCGCTCGGAAGCCCCCGGCCTGGACGACCTCCGCCGCTTCTGGGACGTGCTCGAATCGGGGCCTCGCCGGCGGCGCAAGTTGATCCTCGACGACGCGGTCCCCGGCCGCGCCGCCACCTGATCCTCCCGAGTTTCGGCACGGCCAGCCTGACCGGACCACCGTCGCGCCGCGATCCTGTCCTCGCCGAGTCGGAACGACCCGAGGCCTGACCTCCGATCCGGAGACGCGCGGCTCCGCCCCAGCATCCGAGATCCTTGAACGTCAGTCGATCCATCGATCCCTGATCTGTCATCATCATGAAGAAGCCCCTTGTGTCTAGCTGCTCACGTGTCCTGGCCGCGGCGGGCCTGGCGACCTTGCTGGCCTGGCGGTCCTGCTTCGTGGTGGACGAGACGGAATTCGTCCTGCTCACCGAGTTCGGCCGGCTGGTCGAGGTCCTGGGCGACGACGACGGGGAGGCCGGGTTTTACCTGAAGTGGCCCTGGCGGTCGGCCCTGGCGATCGACCGGCGGATGCAGCTCACCGAGCCGCCGGCGCGCGAGGTCATCACGGGGGACAAGCGGAACCTGGAGGTGGCGCCGTTCGTCGTCTGGCGGGTGGCCGATCCGGCGCGGTTCCTCCGGTCGGCCGGGACGCTGGAGGCGGCCGGGGCGCGGCTGGAGGAGCGGGTCGCGGCGGCGCTCAGCGACGCGATGGGCCGCTTGGCCCTGGAGAACCTCGCCTCGACCGACGCCCGAGGCCTGGGGGCTCGACGACGCTGACCGCGGCAGGTGCTGCGACGCGGTCGCTCGGCCGGTCAGCGGACGAGCTGGGGGTGGAGGTGGTCGACGTCCGGCTCCGGCGGTTCAATCACCCGCTGGAGGTCCGGCCGGCGATCTTCGACCTGATCCGCAGCGAGCGGAAGCAGGAGGCGACGCGCGCTCCGGGCCGAGGGTGAGGCCGAGTACCGCAAGCTCGTCAGCCAGGCGGACCGCGAGCGTGACGAGATGCTCGCCGAGGCCGACGCCGAGGCCGAGCGCATCCGCGGCCGGGGCGAGGCCGAGGCGACCCGCATCCTCAACGACGCCCACGCCCGCGACCCCCGATTCTACGAGTTCCTCCGCACGCTCGAGGCCTACCGCGCCTTGCTCGACGAGAAGACGACGGTCGTCCTCTCGTCCGTCCAGCCCGCTGCTCCGCCTCTTGACCCAAGGGCCGCCCGGCGAGCTGTCGCGCCGAAGCCCCGACCGCCGCGACGCCGACCGCCGCCTCGGCGCCGGCGGCGCCGGATGTGGTCGGCTCGCCGGGGTCGAAGCCATGAGGCGTCGGCGAGCTGGCTCTTGCTGTTGCTGGCGATCGCCGCGCTGGCGTACCTGGCGACGGGCCTGGTCTCGGTCGCGCCGGGCGAGGTGGTCGTGGTCCGCCGACTCGGGCGGGTCGTGGACGCGGCCCTGGACGCCGGCCTGCACTGGGGCTGGCCGCTCGGGATCGACCGGCGCGACCGGGTCCGGATCGACGCGGTCCGCCGCCTGGAGATCGGCCTGGCCGGCGTCGCCGGGCCCGGACGACGAGCCCGGGCGCCGGCGAGTTTCTCACGGGCGACCGCAACCTCGTCCAGGTCCGCGCCGTCGTGCAGTATCGCGTGGCCGACCCGGTCGCCTTCGTCCGGAACGTGGAGCGATCGCGAACGCCTGCTGCCGCCGCCTGGCCGAGTCGAGCCTGGCCCGTTCGCTCTCGGCCGCGCGGCATCGACGGCGTCTTGCGCGAGGAGCGGGCGCGCGATCGCCCGCGAGGCCCACGACGAACCTGACGCGATCGGCCGATCGTTGCGGGCTCGGCGTGGCCATCCTCGGCGTGAGCCTGACCGACGCCCGGCCGCCGCGCGAGGTGCAAGCCCGCCTTCGACGAGGCCCAGTCGGCTCGCAGCGAGCGCGCCCGCCGCCTGGTCGAGGCCCGGAGTACGCCAACGCCGCCCGTCGGCCGCCGCCGCTCGGCCGAGGCGCAGGGCGTCACGGATCGCGCCCATGCCGAGGCCGACCGGAGGCCGTCGCTGCTGGCCCGGGCCCGGGCCGAGCGGTTCCTCGCCCTGCTGGCGGAGTCGCGCCGCGAACGGCCGCTGACCGTCCGACGGCTTACCTCGACGCGATCCCGACGCCCTCGCCGCGCGTCTGCCGCAAGCTGCCTGGCACCGGCGGCAGCCGGTGGACCTCAGCCTCTTCGGGACCGCCGGTGGACCTGCAGCCTGATCGGGAAGCGGGGGGTCCGCGGCCCCGGATGCAACCGGAGTCGCTCGCCGGCTAAGTAACTGGTGCCGGCCCCTGATCGCATGTTCCACGTCCTCGAGTCGTGTCGCCGGCTTGCGGCGCGAACGAACTTCGAACAGGCAACGAAGTCGACGCTGCAGTCTCGCCTGCTGTCGCAGTTGCGCTGCCGGGCGAGACGGCAAGCCGAGCGTCTCCGCAGCGTCCTTTCGATCCCGAGGCTTCTCGCCGCTTCTTCCCCGATGCCGTGTCCCCGGCCGTTCCCGCCGCCTCCAGTCGGACGGAAGAAGATTCGAACGGAGCGAGGCCCACGACCAGGACGGCGGGCGCGGTTCGGCCGGGGATCAGCGTCTTGCCGGCCGAGGCGGATCGGACCTGCTTCGAGGGCGTCGAGCTCGCACCAGGGCCCTCGGCTCCGGAAGGTCGGGCGGCGGGAGCGACTCGGCGAGGGCGCGGGCCTCTCGCGGGCTGATCGTCGTCGCGGCGGGTGCCGAGGCCGCGGAAGATGCGGAGGCCGCGGCTGCGGGCGAGGATCTCGCGGCGGCTGCGGCCCTCGGGGGCGTCGGGCCAGGGCTCGGGGTGCTCGCGGAAGTGGAAGAAGGCGGGGACGACGCGGGCGATGTAGTGCCCAGTAATCCGGGTTGTCGGTCTGGATCACGAAGAGGCCGCCGGGACGAGGGCGCGGTGGACGTCGGCCAGGAAGCGTGGGGTGACGAGCCGGAGGTGGGCCTGGCGCGGGTCGTGATAGGGCTGGGGTGATAGAGGTGGATCTCCGCGACGCTGCCGGGGGCGACGTAGGAGCGCATGATCGTCTGGGCGTCCTTCACGGCGAAGCGGACGTTGTGCAAGCCGCGCTGGTTGGCCCGCCGGGTGGCGTAGCGGATGACGACCGGGAGGATGTCGCTGGCGAAGTGGTCGTGGTCCGGCCGGCGCAGGGCGCTGAGGAGGGTGAACGGCCGTTGCCGCAGCCCAGCTCGAGCACGACCGGGCGCCTCGCGGCCGAAGAGCGCCGGCCAGTCGAGCGGCCCGTCTTCGGGGGGCAGGCGTTTGATCGCCGTGCGGGCCCAATCCGACTCGGGCAGGATCGGCCGGGGATCGGCACGCCGAACTCGGTCTCGATCGCGGGGTCGGGGGCGTCATCGGCCGGTCGTGGCTCACGGGGTCGGCGTTCCATCGGCGTCGGGTCATCCGGCGGGGCACGCGGTTCATCGTGTAGTGGCCGATGTCCGGGTCGGCGCCGGGCGAGGTCGCATCCGGACCTCGTAGATGCGGTCGGCGATCAGGGGCTCGCGGAGGATCAGGCGGACGCCGATTCCGTCCGGCCACCCGGCTCGACGCGCGCGACGGACAGCGACCTCCTCGTCCGTCGGCGGCGAGTGGTAGGATCCCTGGAAGACGTGGTGATAGCGGCGGATCGTGATAGCGGGCCGGGTCGTCGCGGCGATCGATCCGGTCGGCCGGCGGCGAGGAAGCGGAGGGCGAAGCCGTCGGGCCGGGCGCTGAGCCTCGCGGATGCCGAAGGCGGGCCGTCCCGAATCACGGACGCGGTAGATCGCCCCCTGCTCGGGCTCGCCGCCCCAGGCCGGCTCGCGGAGGCTGCCGACGTAGAGGGTGCCGTCGGGGGCGAACGCCAGGCAGATCGGGCCGAGGAGGCCGTCGAGGAACGGGTAGCAGGCCCCCTGCGCGACGCCGTCGACCGTCTTCGAGGCTGGCGCGGAGGATGAAGCGGTTGTTGTACTCGCAGAGGACAAGCTGGCCCTCCAGCGGGCCGAAGTTGCCGCCCGTCTCGGCGAAGGCGAGGCCGTTGACCGAACGGGCCCAGGGGTACGGGATCCGCACGACGGGGTGATAACGCCGGGCGCTCGGGCGGACCGGCCGGCGGGTCGGCCTGGCTCGGGTAGCCGTACCAGGGGCCGGGGACGAGGCGTCGATCTCGCAGGTCGTCTTCTGCTGCCCCTGGTTGTCGGTGAAGAAGACGGCGCCGTCGGGGCGCGGTCGCCCAGCCGGTCGGATAGCGGAGGCCGTCGGCCAGGACGCGGGTCCGCCGCCGGGCTCGACCAGCACGGCCTTGCCGCGGAGGTAGTGGCGGCCCTGGACGTCGCGGTCCGGACGTCGTCGGTCACCGGGCTGACGACCCAGCCGCCGCCCGGCCAGCGGGCGATGCCGGTCGTCCAGTCGTGGTGGTCGCGGGTCACGTCCCAGGCGTCGCTGAGCGTCGTCCACGACTCGGCCCAGCCGTCGCCGTCGCGGTCGTCGAGGCGAAGCAGGGCGCCTCGGGTGGCGACGAGCAGCGCATCGCCCTCGGCGGTCAGACCGAGCGGCCAGTGGGGCAAGCGTGCCCGCCCAGCGCCGATAGGTGTCGAGGACGCCGTCGCCGTCTGTGTCCACCACGCGGAGGACGTCGCCGTCCATCGAGCCGACGAACGAGCGTCCCGTCCGATCGACGGCCATGCAGCTCGGCAGGACATCGGCCGGCAACGGCAGTCGGACGACCTCATAGCCGTCCCGGAGACCTGGTTCGGTCCCCGTCGCGACGCGCGCCGATTCCCCCGAGCAGGACGATCCCGATGATGCGCCAGATCTGGTCGACACCGGCCTGGTCAACGTCCGATCCTCCACCTGCTCCGAAAGTACGCCTCTGCTCCCGGTCATCATCAATCCTGACGGCCCCCAAGGCAAGGGAATCGGCTCATTTTTCCGACGGCCGATGGCATCCGACGGCCAATCATTGCGGGTCGGAAATTGGAGATATGCCGGGACGGACATCTCTATCGATTCATGGAAAAAGCTTGAAAGCTCCGAATCGGACCAGACTATATTCCAGGTAATCCCCCCCACCTCGACGACGCTCGTTCCCCCCAGTCGAGGAATGGTCTCCTATCTCCCCCCTGATACGTCTCCCGCGAGAATTGTCGGCGTCGGCCTCATCCGTGACGTGCTCAGGGTGACCCACCCTAATTCGATCCCGCATCATCGACCTGCCCCGCCCCGTCGCGTCACGCCTGATTTCATCGTCCTCGCGGGGACACCATCGCTTTCACAAAGGGGAAAACCTCATGCATCGTCCCGCGAAATCATCGTGGCCAGGCTGCTACCGGCGGTCCTCGTCCTCGGTCTCGGGTGGTCCGCTTCCCGCGTTCGGCCCAGAATGAGAAGAACTCACCCCCCGACACCGAGAACCGAAATCGAAAGACGACGTCCCGACCATCGACCTTCTCCACGGCATGAGCTCCGGCAAGCTCGCCGTCCAGGCCAAGGGTGACGGCCAGGCCGGAATGGTCCTGACCGTCAAGAACCGCACCAACCGACGTCTCCACGTTGTCCTCCCCCCGGTCTCATCGCCGACCGGCTCCACCGGCCAGTTCGGCGGCATGGGCGGCATGGGCGGTGGCATGGGCGGCATGGGCGGCGGTATGGGCGGCGGTATGATGGGTGGTATGGGTGGTGGCATGGGCGGCATGGGCGGCGGTATGGGCGGCATGGGCGGCGGTATGGGTGGCCGCGGCGGCATGATGGGCGGCCGCGGCGGCGGTATGGGTGGCGGTGCCCGCACGATGCCCCCCATGATGGGCATGATGATGCTGGCCGGCGTCATCGTCCGCCTGACCGGCGACCTCGACTCCTGGGATTTCATGTCGCAACGGTTGTCCTACATGGCCGGCTTCGGTGGCGGCAGATGGGCGGCATGGGTGGCGGCATGATGGGCGGCGGCATGGGGGCGGCATGGGCGGTGGCATGATGGGCGGCATGGGCGGCGGCATGGGCGGCGGCATGATGGGGGGCATGGGCGGCATGATGTCGATGCTCCGGGTCCACCCGTTCCGCTCGATCCCACCGACCGGCTTGCCCGTGGCGACACTTCAGTCCGAACCAGACCCGCAAGCTCCCGGCCAATCTGGTTTCGCTTCGCGGACCCTCCCCGAATGGTCGGATCCCATTCCCGGCCAAGGAACGAGCCGCTCCGCCTCGGGCACATCCGCCGCTTGACCGGCGACACCTGGGCGCAGGCCACCTTGCGGAAGCTGGCCGAGGAGAAGGCGCCTCAGGCCTGGCGCAACTCGTGATCTGGCATGTGGTCGACGGCTTCGAATGGGATACGATCGCCCGGCTCTCGCAGACCTGGTCGAACCCGAACGAGCTGGCTCTCGCTCGCGCGTTCGTCGATCGCCTGGTGGACTCCCAGGGCCAGACGGTCGAGGCGAATCCGCCGTGCCCTTGATTTGCTACGAGCTGACGAGCCGGCGGGACGAGAGTGACGCCATGTTGAAGGATCTCCGTAAGATCCTCGCCGAGTCTGCGATCGTGGGTCTCCGAACCTGCGATGGCATCCCGGCAAGCCCGTCACATCCCTGCCTGGCCTGCCGTCTCCGGCTGGATGAGTCCCTGGTTCAGGTCCAGCTCTCCGTCTCCGACGACGCGGGCACAGCCTGGAAACCCGTGGCCAAGTTCACGGTCAACCTGAAGAGCAAGGAAGGCCAGGATCGTTCGGCCATCGAGGTCATCGATCAGCTTTCCGAGAGGATTCTCGGTCGGGTGATCGGCGTTCAGCTCGTCGCCAAGAGCGTGCGCGGCAAGAAGAAGTACGCGATCCAGATCAACAACGCCTCGCCGCTCGTGCTGAACTCCATCGCCTTGATGGGTCCCTCGGCCGATGAGAAGACCCCTCCGACGGTGATGCTCGGTCTGAGCGTGCCGCCGCACCGGACGCTGACCCTGCCGGCCAGCGAGGATGCGGTCGAGCGACTCGGGCTCTCCAAGGGCGTCAAGCCGATCGCCGCGCGACTGGGCGACCTCTGATCGCCGCAGACGCGACGACTTACCCGCATTCCTGCGGTTCCGGGCCCGTTCCACCGTGATCGGAACCCGGAGCCGCGCCCTGGGTCTCTCAGGACAGGCCCAGCTTGTCGTGGAGCATGAGCCGCACGCTATACAGGATGACGAGCAAGGCGGCCAGGCAACCCACCCAGAGCACGAAGCGGCCGTAGCCAGGTCGACGGCGCTCGGCCGCCTCGCTCAGGACGATCATGACGCCCATCACCAGGAACTTGAAGGCCGTCATGCCGGCCATGTTCCATCGCTGGAACCACCAGCGCCGCGACCGGATTCGACTCGTAAAAGTGAGCACCCCGGCGCAGCAGAGCATGCGTCATCAAGAGATCGAGGATGCCCAGCGCCACGAGGGCGAAGATCTCGCGTTGAAGCCGGACGTGTTCGCCACCGAACTCGCGGCCCAATCTCGTGAGCCAGCCTCCCGGTGGGCGATCCTCCGGGCGATCGGGACATGGAAGCCTGGCCCTTCGTCCAGCGAAAAGGAGCGGGGAGCGTTCCCGACGCCCCTCGCCGGAAACGCCGTTCGCTCCTCCCAGGGAGGAACGTAGCGAAGCCGGCAATCCACCGCAATCGGCTCTCCGGCCACTTGTGCCTCGAGAGAACGGAACTCCAAGGAGGAGAACCGGCGGACTGGCATGAAAGCTGCCAGCCGGTCGGGGACAGAATTGCGCCACGAGCCCCGATCTGCCCGACCGCCCGAAGGGGTGCGGAGGATCAGAAGGCTGGCCCCGATGGCCGTCAACATGCGGAGGATCGGACCAGGAAGCCTGTCGACTCGATGGATGTGGTCGACAAGCGGCGGGAGAGGGCGCATCATACCGTGGAGAAACCGGGCCGGTCGGCCGGCGTGGCGTCGCGTGTTGGGAAAGAGGACTCATGACGATCGAAGGACGACCCCAGCCGGAAAAGGGCCCGTCGCTGCCGCCACCTCGCGTCGTGATCGAAGAGCATCCATCCCGAGATCGACGGCGGTCGGTTCCCGATCAAGCGGACGGTCGGCGAGGAGGTGGTCGTCCGGGCCGACATCTTCGCGGAAGGGCACGACGAGATCGCGGCGGTCGTGAAATTCCGGCCGATCGGCGACAAGCGTGGGGCGAGTCGCGGCTGGAACCGCTGGGCAACGACCGCTGGGGCGGCCGGTTCGTCGTCGATCGCAAGGGCCGCTGGGAATACACCTTCCAGGGCTGGGTCGATCACTTCGCCACCTGGGCCAAGGAGCTTTTCAAGAAGCACCAGGCCGGACAGGACGTGAACGGAGCGAGCTTCTCGAAGGAGCGCAACTCGTCCGCGAGGCCGCCGACCGCGCCGGGCGGCAATGACGCCAGCTGGCTCCGATCAGAAGGCCGACGCGATCGACGGCCCCGCCGACCAGGACGCCCGCGTCGCCGCCGCGCTCGACCCCGCCCTGGCCGAGCTGATGCGGCGCTACCCCGACCGCGAGCAGGCCCGCTCACTACGACCGACTGCTCGGCATCACGGTCGAGCGCGAGCGGGCGCGGTTCGGGTCCTGGTACGAGATGTTCCCCCGCTCGGCCTCGCCCGAGCCCGGCCGGCACGGCACGTTCCGGGACGTCGAGGCGCGCCTGCCCTACGTCGCCGAGCATGGGCTTCGACGTCCTCTACCTGCCGCCGATCCACCCGATCGGCCGCGCCTACCGCAAGGGGCCGAACAACACGCTCACCCCCGGCCCGAACGACCCGGGCAGCCCCTGGGCGATCGGCGGTCCCGAGGGGGGCCATACCGAGATCCATCCCGAGCTCGGCACGATCGAGGACTTCGATCGCCTCGTGGACCGTGCCGCGAGCACGGCATCGAGATCGCGCTCGACATCGCCTTCCAGTGCTCGCCCGACCACCCCTGGGTCAAGGAGCACCCCGAGTGGTTCCGCCACCGGCCCGACGGCACGATCAAGTACGCCGAGAACCCGCCCAAGAAGTACCAGGACATCTACCCGATCAACTTCGAGACGAAGCACTGGAAGTCGCTCTGGGAAGGCTTGCGGGACGTCTTCCTCTACTGGTCCGATCACGGCGTCAACATCTTCCGCGTCGATAACCCGCACACGAAGGCCTTCCCGTTCTGGGAGTGGTGCATCCGCGAGGTCTGGGACCGCAACCCCGACGCCATCTTCCTGGCCGAGGCGTTCACCCGGCCGAAGGTGATGAAGTACCTCGCCAAGAGCGGGTATCCGCAGTCGTACAGCTATTTCACCTGGCGCAACGACAAGCTCGGCCTGACCGAGTACTTCACCGAACTGACGCAGACCGACGTCGTCGAGTACATGCGTCCGAACCTCTTCGCGAACACGCCCGACATCCTCCACGAGTTCCTCCAGACGTGCGGCCGGCCGGGCTTCATGATCCGCCTCGTGCTGGCGGCCACGCTCGGGGCGACTTACGGCATCTATGGCCCGCCTTTTGAACTCTGCGTCGGCACGCCCGTGAAAGCGGGCTCGGAGGAATACCTCGACTCCGAGAAGTACCAGGTCCGCCACTGGAATCTCGACGACCCGTCGAGCCTGCGCTACTACATCGCCCGGGTCAACGCGATCCGCCGCGAGAACCCGGCGCTCCAGTACAACCGCCACCTCCGTTTCTTCTCCGTCGATAACGACCGGATCATCTGTTACGGCAAGTTCTCCCCCGACCATCTCCAACTTCATCCTGACCGTGGTCAACCTCGACCCCCACCACACGCAATCCGGCTGGGTGAACCTGCCCGATCGAGGAGCTGGAACTGGGCGCCGGGCCAAGCAACGCGTACCAGGTCCACGACCTGATCAGCGATGCCCGCTACCTCTGGAACGGGTCGTGGAACTTCGTTCAACTCGACCCGCAGACGAACCCGGCGCACATCTTCCGGGTCCGCAGGAAGATCAAGACCGAACATGATTTCGATTATTACCAGTGATCGGACGGCCTGCTTTTCGGGTCGGCAGCGCGCGATCTGCGTAACGCCGCGGACAGCCGACGACGCCGGTAGGTCCTTTTTATCGAAGATCCCGAGGCCGAGGAAATACGACACGATGCCGGACCAGAGCCTCACGCCGGGCCGCGAAGAATTGGATCGAGGGCGACGCGCGGTCGCGACTGGAGCGAGAGACCTTGCCCGATTACCTCCGTCGCCAGCGCTGGTTCGCGGGCAAGGCGCGGACGATCGAATCGGTCCGGATCGCCGACGTGACCCGCGACGCCGGGCTCCCCGAAGGGCTCGCGATCGCCCTGGTCGAGGCCCGCTTCCGCGACGGCGGCACCGACGTCTATTTCCTGCCGCTGGCCATCCACCGCCGGCTCCGAGGCCGACCGGATCGCTCGGGAGCCGCGCTGGTTCGTGGCCGACCTGAACGGCATCGACGGGCAAAGACGATCCTCCACGACGCGCTGGCCGACCCGCGGAATTGCCTGGCCTTGCTGGATCTGATCGGCCAAGGACGCACGGTCGCGACGCGAACACGGCTCGATCCGCGCGGTGAAGACCGACGCCTTCGACGCGGCCCGCGGCGCGGACGACGCGCCGGGGCCGGTCCGCCTCGGCTCGGCCGAGCAGAGCAACTCGGCAGTCCTCTTCGGCGATCGCCTGATCCTCAAGGTCTTCCGACGGCTCGAACCGGGCCTCAACCCCGACTTCGAGATCGGCCGGTTCCTCACCGAGCAGGCCCATTTCGACCGCATCCCCCAGGCCGCCGGCGCGATCGAGTACGACCGTGCCGGGCGAGCCGACCACGACGGTCGCGATCCTCCAGCGGCTCGTCCGGAACCAGGGGAGCGGCTGGGAGCATGCCCTGAGCGTGCTCGAACGCTATTACGCGGACGTGGCCAATCGACCCGACAAGCCGCCGGACCTCGGGCGGATTGCGGTCCTCGAGCTGGCGACCGAGCGAGCCGCCGGCGTCGGTGGCCGAGTCAGGTCGGCTCCGCCTTGCAGGACGCGGCCACGCTCGGGCGTCGGACCGCCGAGATGCACCTGGCCCTCGCGTCCGACGACCGCGACCCCGACTTCGCCCCGCGGCCGATGGCCCGCCGAAGACCTGGAAGCCCTCGCATCCGACATCCGGGACCAGGTCGAGCGAACGCTCACGGCGCTCCGGGAGACGTACGATCGGCTGCACGAGTCCGTGAAGCCCGAGGCGCGGCACGTTCTGGACAGGGCCCGCGGCCTGCTCGATCACCTCGACGCGTTGACGCGGACTCCGTCCCGGCTCGACCGTGATCCGGGTCCACGGCGACTACCATCTCGGGCAGGTGCTCCGGGTCGATGACGACTACGTCATCCTCGACTTCGAGGGGGAGCCGGCGAAGCCGTTGGCGAAGCGTCGCGAGAAGCAGTCGCCGCTGAAGGACGTCGTCGGCATGCTCCGCTCGTTCGACTACGCGGCCCACGCCGGGCTCTTCGCGGCCACGGAGGGTCAGCGGCCCGCCGAGCGGGATCGGCTGGTCCCCTGGGCACGGACCTGGCAGAGCTGGACGTCGGCCCGGTTCCTCCGGGCCTATCTCGACACGGCCGGCCCGGCGTCGTTCCTGCCCCGCGACCGGGCAGACCTGGATCGCCTCCTCAGGGCGTTCACGCTCGACAAGGCGATGTACGAACTGCTTTACGAATTGAACAACCGGCCCGACTGGGTCCGCATCCCGCTCCGGGGCGTCGTGTCCTTGATCGAGCAAGGGCGCGGCGGCCGGGGCGGCGGAGTCCTTGAGGAAGAGCGCGTGATCATGCCCAGCCTGCTGTCCGACTTCGACCTCTACCTTCTGGCGGAAGGGACGCACCACCGCAGCTTCGAGAAGCTGGGGGCCCACCTGGCCACGCACGACGGCGTTCCCGGCACCCACTTCGCCGTCTGGGCGCCGAACGCCGAGTCGGTGTCGATCATCGGCGACGTCAACGGCTGGGACCCGAAGAGCCTGCCGCTGGAGCGTCGGGGCTGGTCGGGGATCTGGGAGCGGTTCGTGCCGCACGCCCTCCAGGGAACGCGTTACAAGTATCACATCCAGCCCTCCGGACGGCGGCGAGGCACTCGACAAGGCCGACCCGTACGCCTTCGCGTCGGAGACGCCGCCGGGCAATGCGTCGCGGGTCTGGGACCTCGGCGGTTACGAGTGGCACGATGACGGAGTGGCGGAAACACCGGGCGGACGTCGAACGCGCTCGGGGCGCCGATCTCCATCTACGAGGTCCATCTCGGCTCCTGGCGCCGCGTGCCCGACCAGGGCAACCGCTGGTTGAACTATCGCGAGATCGCCCCCTTGCTGGCGGATTACGCGGCCGAGATGGGCTTCACGCACGTCGAGCTTGCTCCCATTGGCCGAGCATCCGTTTATCGGTTCCTGGGGCTACCAGACGACCGGCTACTTCTCGCCGTCGAGCCGCTTCGGCACGCCGCAGGACCTGATGTTCCTGATCGACACCCTCCACCAGCGCGGTCTCGGCGTGATCCTCGACTGGGTCCCCGCCCACTTCCCCGACGACCCGCACGGCCTGTCGGAGTTCGACGGCTCCGCCCTTGTACGAGCATGAGAACCCGAAGAAGGGCCGCAACCCGGAGTGGAATACCTACGTCTTCGATTACTCGAAGCCGCAGGTCCGCAACTTCCTCATCAGCAACGCCCTCTACTGGCTCGAAGACTATCACGTCGACGGGCTCCGCGTGGACGCCGTCACCTCGATGCTCTTCCTCGACTACGGCCGGGAAGGAGGGCGACTGGGTCCCAAACCGTCACGGCGGCCGGGAGAACCTGGAGGCGATCGCGTTCCTCCGGCAGTTCAACGACGCCGTCCACAAGGAGTTTCCCGGCGTCCTCACGATCGCCGAGGAGACCGCGGCATTCCCCGGCGTGACCCGACCGACCGACGCCGGCGGCCTCGGGTTCGACCTGCGTTGGGACGTCGGCTGGGTCCACGACACCGTCGATGACTACATGTCCCGTGACCCGAATCGAGCGGAAGCATGCCCACGAGAAGTTGACTTTCCGGCAGATGTATGCACACAAGGAGAATTACGTCATCCCCTACTCGCATGACGAAGTGAAACCCGGCCGTGGCTCGCTCCTGGCCAAGATGCCGGGCGACGACTGGCAGAAGCGCGCGAATCTGCGGCTCTTGCTCGGCTACATGTACGGCCTGACCGGCAAGAAGCTGATGTTCATGGGGACCGAATTCGGCCAGTGGCACGAGTGGAACCACGACGGCAGCCTCGACTGGAACCTGCTGGAAGATCCCCGCCACGAGTCGATCCGCCGCTGGGTTCGCGACCTGAACACGACCTATCGCGGCGTCCCCGCGCTTCACGAGCGGGATTGCGACCCGGAGGGGTTCCAGTGGGTCGAGGCCCACGACGCAGAGCGGAGCGTGGTGGCGTTCCTGCGGCGGGCGAAGCACTCGGAGGACGTCGTGCTCGTCGCCTGCAACTTCACGGCCAGCCCCCGTCACAACTACCGGCTGGGCGTTCCCCACGGCGGTCGATGGGAGGAGATTCTCAACAGCGACGCCCGGCTCTACGGCGGCAGCGGTCAGGGCAACATCGGAGGCCTGGAGGCTGCTCCGATCCTCGCGCAGGGCCTCTCGCAATCGCTCAACCTTGTCCTGCCTCCGCTGTCGATGGTGGCGCTCAGGAGTCGGCGATGAGTCCGATGCGGCATTCCGTCGGTCTCGATAAAGTTGCGAGTCGCCGGGCCGGAGGGCCCTTGCCAGGAAATCCCGACCTGCCAGCGACCGGTCGCCACGAAGCGACCCCGGCCGGAGACTGTCGCCATGCGTGATGAAGACCCCTTCTGGTATAAGGACGCGGTGATCTACGAGGTCCACGTCCGCGCCTTTCAGGACAGCGACGGCGACGGCATCGGCGACTTCCGCGGCCTGACCCGACGGCTCGACTACCTCCACGACCTGGGCGTTACGGCCATCTGGCTCTTGCCGTTCTATCCCTCGCCTCTACGTGATGACGGCTACGACATCGCAGATTACTCGGGTGTTCATGACAACTACGGCACCATCAAGGATTTTCGGCTCTTTCTGGACGAGGCCCACCGCCGCGGCTTGCGGGTGATCACGGAGCTTGTGCTCAATCACACCTCCGACCAACACCCCTGGTTCCAGCGGGCGCGGAGGGCGCCGGCAGGGAGCACGGAGCGCGACTTCTACGTCTGGAGCGACGCCCCGCCCTCGGCCGACACGCCCGATCGTTTCCGCGAGGCCCGGGTCATCTTTCAGGACTTCGAGCGCTCAAACTGGGCCTGGGACCCGGTCGCCAAGGCGTATTACTGGCACCGCTTCTATTCCCATCAGCCCGACCTCAACTACGACAACCCCGCAGTTGTCGAGGCGATCTTCGGCACGGTCGATTTCTGGCTCGGGATGGGTGTCGATGGCCTTCGGCTCGACGCGGCCCCCTACCTCTTCGAACGCGAGGGGACCAATTGTGAGAACCTGCCGGAGACGTACGACTTCCTCGAACGGCTCCGTCATCATATCGATGAACACTATTCGAACCGCATGCTCCTGGCCGAGGCGAACCAGTGGCCCGAGGACGCCGCGGCCTACTTCGGCCGGGGCGACGCCTGCCAGATGGCGTTTCACTTCCCCTTGATGCCGCGGATGTTCATGTCCATCCATATGGAGGACCGGCTCCCGATCGTGGACATCCTCTCGCAGACCCCGGACATCCCGGAGTCGTGCCAGTGGGCAATCTTCCTCCGCAACCACGACGAGCTGACATTGGAGATGGTCACGGACGAGGAACGTGACTATATGAACCGTGTTTATGCTCGCGAGGCGCAGGCGCGGATCAATCTCGGCATCCGGCGCCGCCTGGCCCCCTTGATGCGGAACAACCGGCGACGGATCGAGCTGATGAACGCCCTGCTGCTCTCCTTGCCCGGCACGCCCGTGCTCTATTACGGCGATGAGATCGGTATGGGTGATAATATCTACCTTGGCGATCGCAACGGCGTCCGCACACCGATGCAGTGGAGCTTCGACCGCAACGCCGGGTTTTCGCGGGGCAACCCCCAGAGCCTCTACTTGCCGATCATCACCGACCCGGAATACCACTTCGGCGCGGTCAACGTCGAGTCTCAGGTCGAGAACCCGCACTCGCTCCTCTCCTGGATGAAGCGGATCATCGCCCTGCGTAAGCGGTATCGCGCCTTCGGCCGGGGCAGCCTGGAGTTCCTCCAGCCGGAAAACGACCGCATCCTCGGTTTCCTCCGGCGGTTCGAGGACGAGACGATCCTCGTCCTGGCGAACCTCTCCCGGTTCGTGCAGCCAGTCGAGCTGGACCTGTCGGAATTCCAGGGCCTTCGGCCGGTCGAGCTGTTCGGCCGGATCGACTTTCCGACCATCGGCGAGTCACCGTATTCGCTGACCCTCGGTCCACACGCCTTCTACTGGTTCTGCCTGGAGAGTGTGCGACCGGAGGGCGTGGAAGGCGGTGTGACGGGGGACGAGGCAGCCCTGCCCACGGTTTCGGTCGCGGGACCGTGGGAGGAATTGACGACCGGGGCGAGCCGTGCGGCGATCGAGGGAGCCCTGCGGGTGTACCTGGATCGACGGCAGTTCGGCGGCGATCCGCGGTCGATCCGGTTCGTTGAGATCGACGAGATCGTCCCTTTGCGGGGGAGTTCACCCTCGCCCTACATCGTGATCGCACGGGCCGAGTATTACGAGGGCCAGCCGGCTCGGTTCCAGGTGCCTCTGTCACTGGCGACCAGCGACCATGCGGCGGCGATTCGGGAACGGCGGCCGGAGTCGGCGATCGCGCTGCTCGAAGGCGATGTCGCGGGCCTTCTCTTCGACGGCATGGCCGATGAGGGATTCTGCCGCCGTCTGCTCTCCCTGATCGGGCACGGCAAGCCGCTGGAAGGTGAGCTGGGTCAGATCGAGCCGGAGCCCACGACCATCTTCCAGCCGATCGACGAGGCCCAGACCGAGGCGCTGGACGTCATGCCGCTAACCGGTCAGCGGAGCAACACCTCCGTCGCGTTCGGCGATCGCCTGGTCTTGAAGCTCTTCCGTCGCGTCGAGGAGGGGCTGAACCCCGATGTGGAGCTGAACCAGTTCCTCTCCGAGGTGCTCGACTTCCCGCACGTTGCCCGGTTCGCCGGGGCCGTGCGTTATCGCCACGGCCGCAGCAAGCCGACTGGCCTCGCCTTGCTCCAGGACTACGTCCCGAACCGCGGCACCGCCTGGGAAACGACCCGCGAGTCGCTCGGTCGCTATTACGACCATGTGCTCGGTCGCGGGGCAGGGCGGGAGGTGTCGAGTCCTCTCATGCCGTTGCTGGATCTGAGCGCGAAGGCGATCCCGCCGCTGGCCGAGGAAACGATCGGGGCCTACCTGGACGAAGCCCGGCGAATCGGGCGTCGGACCGGCGAGCTTCACGGCGCCCTCGCCTCGCGGGCCGACCTGCCCGATTTCGCGCCGGGCCTTTTTCCAGCCTGTATCAGCGTTCCATCTATCAGTCGATGCGAGGCCAGGCCCGTCGGGTCGTCCGCCACCTGAGGCATCGGCTGGGCGACCTGCCCGACGACATCCAGGACGTGGCCCGCTCCGTCATCGAGCGTCAGGAGGAAATCCTCGACCGTTTCCAGACGATCCTGCGACGGAAGTTCACCGCATTGAAGATCCGGATTCACGGCGACTACCACCTCGGTCAGCTCCTGCACTCCGGCGAGGACTACGTGATCCTCGACTTCGAGGGAGAAGCGTACCGTCCGCTCACCGAGCGTCGGATCAAGCGATCGCCCCTGCGCGACGTGGCCGGGATGCTCAACTCGTTCCAGTACGCCGCATTTGCTAGCCTCAAGGAGCAAGGGACCGGCGGTCGCGACAAGGCGGCGGCCCTCCTGCGTCGGGAAGACATGGTTCTGCTGGAGCCGTGGGCCCGTTTCTGGATCACCTGGGTCTCGGCTGTCTTCCTCCACGATTACCTTCAGAGCGTCCAGGCGATCGACCTCCTGCCCGCCACCGACGATGATCTCCGCGTACTCTGCGAGGCGTTCCGTCTCGAACGGGCCATCGAGAGCCTCGGTTACGAGCTTGACCACCGTCCCGGCTGGGTCGGAATCCCGCTGAAGGCCCTCCTCGGGTTGCTGGACACGCCGATGGAGATCACAACGATTGCTTGAATTGGAATGGATCATGGCCGAGGGAAAGGCTCCCGATCGATCGCCCATCGACCATTCCAGACTCAATCCCGAACCGGCTCTGGGATCTCGACCCACGACCGCCGCTCATGCGATTCGAGGACGGAATCGGCCACAACCTGGGCGTTGAGCCCGTCAGCAAAGCTCGGCACGGCACCGCGCCGCTCGACGATCGCCGAGACGAACTCCCAGGCCAGATCGTAGCGGAAGACCGTCGCCGGCTCGCCCTGCGACGGGTCGCGAGGGCTGCCTTCGGGCTTGAGGAACTCGGCGGGCACGGCCACCGGGGCGAGGTCCTGGCCCGTCTTGCCGACGAGGATCGTGTTCGGCTCGTGCAGGCGATAGACGGCCGAGCCCTCCGAGCCGTTGACCTCCGCCCACTCGTGGCCGAACCCGTTCCGGCCGTACCCCTTTGCCAACGTCGTCCCCTCCCAGACCCCGGTCGCCCCCGAACGGAACTCGCCGATCAGGGCCGACCAGTCGTCCACCTCCGAGGGCGGACAAGGCCGGCCTTCGACCGTGGAGTCGCGTGGGGCGAAGCGAGCCACCGAACCGCAGACGGAGGCCAGAGGACCCATCAGGTCGATCGCAAAGTCGATCCGGTGGATCGTCATATCAAACAGGTCGCCCGCGCCAGCACGGTCCCGATACTGCCGCCAGCCCCAGCTCGTCTCGGGCCAGTCGAGGAACCGCTGCGAGCGGAAATGCCGTGGCGTGCCCAGGGTGCCCGTGGTCAGCAAGTGGCGGAGGTAGCGCATCGAAGGCGCGAACCGATACGTGAACGCCGTCATGTGGACCACCCCGGCCGCCCGGCAGGCGTCGAGCATCGCCCGAACCTCGCCGGCATTCAGGCCGAGCGGCTTCTCGCACATGACGTGCTTCCCCCCCCTGGCGGCGGCCTCCGTGATCGGCCTGTGGGTGAAGTTCGGCGTGGCGATGATGACCGCGTCGATGTCGTCAGCCGAGCAGAGTTCCTCGAAGGAGGTCGTGACCCGCTCGATTCCCCAGTCCTGGCGACGCTTTTCGAGTAGCGCCGCGTCGGCATCGCAGACGGCGACAATCCGCGCCCGTGGGTCGAGACGCAGGCCAGGGACGTGATGATAATCGCTGACGGCGCCGGCGCCGATGATCGCGACACGGACGGGAGGTTCAGTCTGCTTGATCGTGGGCATCACCATCCTCAGGTTCTTCCGCGACGAAGCCGTGGACGGTCGTTGTCAGGGGCGCGCGGCGATGATCCCGACCGCGTCGTACTTCCGTTCCTTGGAAGCCCAGGCGGACCGGGCCAGGAGTTTCCAGGCCCTGGACCCCGAATTGCGGGCCGGGAAGGGCACGGCTTCCCCTCCCGCCCGCAGGATCGCATCGCCGATTCGCCGCTCGGTATTGATCCACTGATTGGAGAACTGGCGGCAGAAGCCGCGGTAATACAGCTCCTTCGGCTCAAGGCCGAGGGCCTTCGCGAGCATGACCAGATTCCTCGGGACGAAGAAATTGAGATGACGAGGGATGTCGAGCGGTTCCCAGGCGACTCCCGCGGATTCCAGGCCCATCGAGGCATTGTTGGGGACTTCGCAGAGGAAGAGGCCCTTGGATCTCAGCAGTCGGCTCGCATTCTCGAACGCCCGAACCGGATCGAGGCAATGCTCGAGCACGTGAAACATGATGACCAGATCAAAGGCCTTTGAGGCGACGGGGTCCGGGAGTTGCTCAGCCGTACCCTCGTGGACCTCGACGCCCCGACTCCTCGCCTGCTCGGCGGCCCGAGGGTCGATCTCGACCCCGACGACGCGATGGCCCAGGTCGCCCAGCCGGGCCGCGAGATCGCCCCCGCCGCAGCCGATGTCGCAGATCTCCGAGGGTTGCCCGCCCAGCAGCTCGTGGATCGTCTCGGCCTTCGGCTGCCATCCGAAGTCGAGGCGCCAGGCCAGGTGGACGCGCAGCTTATCCAGAAAGCTCTGGTGTCCGGCGTCGGCGAAATGGGAACGCCCTTGGGTGTAGTAAGAATCGAGGACGTAGAAGTCCTGGATGGCCTCGGCTGACGGTCGCGGAAGGACCGCGCCGAATTGGCATTCGCGACGGCACTCGAATGACATGGGAGCCTTTGACCACGGGCCGATCACGTGGAAGAGTAATTCCCGATCTCCGATCGCGGGAGAGACATCGAAGTCCCTCGGACCCAACCCGACAGGGACCCGTTCCGCTCCAGACCCAAGACGGGCCATGATACGCGCCGACCTTCCCCAACTCAACAGCCTGAAGGGGGGACCAACCCGCCACACGGGCCGGATCGCCGGGGAATCCCGGCGGTGACGCTCGCTTGCGTCATGTCGCATCAGGGTCTAAGCTTCACGGCGACCTAAGGCATGCCCGTACGACCGTGCTTCCTTAATCGGAGCTTGAGGTCTCCCCATGGCAACCGACAAGCCGATCCGCGTGGCGATCATCGGGCTGGGCTTCGGCGCCGAGTTCATCCCGATCTACCAGAACTACCCCGGCGCCGCGATGTCCGCCATCTGCCGACGCGACCGCAAGGGGCTCGACGAGGTGCGGCGACCGCTATCAGATTCCTGGTCGCTACACCGACTACCGCGAGCTTCTCCAGGACCCCGAGATCGACGCCGTCCACATCAACTCGCCGATCCCCGACCACGCCTGGATGTCGATCGAGGCCCTGAAGGCCGGCAAGCACGTCGCCTGCACCGTGCCGATGGGCACCAGCATCGAGGAGTGCCGTCAGGTCGTCGAGGCCCAGCGGGCCAGCGGCAAGGTTTACATGATGATGGAGACGGTCGTCTATAGTCGCGAATACCTCTTCGTCAGGGAGATGGCCGACAAGGGCGAGCTCGGCCGCATCCAGTTCCTCCGCGGCAGCCACCAGCAGGACATGGACGGCTGGCCCGACTACTGGCCCGGCCTGCCGCCGATGTGGTACGCCACCCACTGCGTCAGCCCCTGCCTGGCGATCCTCAGCAAGCCCGGCCAGCCCGCGATGGCCGAGGCGGTCAGTTGCTACGGCTCCGGCCGCATCCGCGAGGAATTGATCGCGAAGTACAACAGCCCCTTCGCCATCGAGACCGCCACGTTCTCGATCCGCGATTCCGACGTCTGCGCCGAGGTCACTCGCAGCCTCTTCGACACGGCCCGCCAGTACCGCGAGAGCTTCGACTGCTACGGCAGCAAGAAGAGTTTCGAGTGGCAGCAGGTCGAGAACGAGGAGCCCGTCATCCACACCAAGAGCACCCCCGAGCACCCGATCCCCGAGCCCGAGATCCCGATGCGGGTCCAGGTCCCCGACTACGCCCACCTCCTCCCCGAGGGCATCCGCCGCTTCACGAGGCCCGAGGCAATCCAGGACGCCGACCACCTCTCCTTCCTCCAGGGCGCCGGCCACGGCGGCTCCCATCCCCACCTCGTCCACGCCTTCCTCAGCGCCATCATGGGCGAGCGCCCTGCCTTCCCCGACGCCCGACCTCTGCCAACTGGACGATGGTCGGCCTCTGCGCCCACGAATCCGCTCTCAAGTGCGGCGAGAAGGTGCCGATCCCGACTCTCTGAACTCTCCGAGTCCATCCATGCCCCACCCCGCCGCCCTTGAACCCGAGCGCCTTCTCTCCGACTGCGAGGTCCGCTTCTCGCGGCGCTCGGGTCCCGGCGGCCAGAACCGCAACAAGGTCGAGACGGCCGTAGTCCTCACTCACCGCCCGACCGGCCTCACCGCCGAGGCGAACGAGCGCCGGAGCCAGGCCGAGAACCGTCGCTCCGCTCTCTTCCGCTTGAGGCTCCAACTCGCCCTGGACGTCCGCGGCGCCGCACCCGTTCCCTACCAGCCCAGCCCCCTCTGGCGTTCCCGATGCCGCGGCGGGCGGATCGTCGTGAGCCCCACCCATGACGACTTCCCCGCCTTGCTGGCGGAAGCCCTCGACGTCGTCGCCGCGCACGACATGGACGTCAAGGCCGCCGCCGAGGACCTGGGATGCTCCACCACGCAGCTCGTCCGGTTCCTCAAGGACGAGCCGCGGGCCCTGGCCCGGATCAACGAGGTGCGTCGGGGTCGCGGGCAGCCGACCTTGAAATGACCCCGTGCACCCTGGTTACTTCCAGACCCTCATCTCCAGCCGCGATGGCCGATCATTCGACCGGTAGACCCTCTGCGTTGCCTTCTGGAAATCACCCGGCTCTGCATGGTAGATATCCACAAGCGATTGCGGGTTACGATCAACCAGCGGGAACCACGTACTTTGCACCTGCACCATCAGGCGATGCCCCGGTCGGAAACGTGTGAAAGGCGTCCTGGAGCGTGAAGGAGAGTTCGGTCGGCTTTCCCGGCTCGAAGGGTCGCGGCCGGCTCAGGCTCTCGCGAAACTTGCCTCGCATCACGTCGCCACGGACAAGCTGCTGGAACCCGCCCATCTTCACACCGCTCGGGTTCGGGCTCGGGTCCGGATAATCATTCGGATAGACGTCGATCAGCTTCACAATCCAGTCGGCGTCGGTCCCGGTTGTCGAAACGAGGAAGCGGACGTCGATCGGACCAGCGACCGTGAGGTCTTCGTCCAGAGGTTCGGTTTGATAAACCAGGACGTCCGGCCGTCGCGACGCGAACCGCTGGTCACCGACCATGTAATCCCCGGTCATGCCGATGGCGATCTGATCGATGAACGGGACGGGCCTGGCCGGGTCGCTCACGTATTCATCAAAGGCGTTTTCGGCCGATCCCGACGACGGTTCGAAGGCGAGCCGGCCGTCGTCGCGGAGGTAGAGTGAGCGCGGCATCGTCTCGCGGGGCGGCCAGGCGTCGAGCCGCCGCCACTGGTCGCGGCCGGTCTCGAAGACGAGCGCCTCGGGCAAGTGGGGGTCGGCCTCGCCCTTGAGGTGATGTTCAAAGAAGGGGAATTCCACCGACTCGCGGAAGAACTCCGCCGTGTTGGAGTCGAACGGGACGTGCCCGAGCGTGGCCCCGCTGCCCCGCGACCAGCCGCCGTGCAGCCAGGGTCCCATCACGAGCCGGTTGTCGGCCTTCGGGCTGGATTGCTCGATTTTCTTGTACGTTTCGAGCGCACCGAACAGGTTCTCGGCGTCGTACCAGCCGCCGACGGTCAAGACGGCCGGTTTGATGTCGTTGAGGTGCTGACGGATGTTCCGGGCCTTCCAGAACTCATCATACGTGTTGTGCTCCATGACTTCATTCCAGAAGGCGACATCGCCACGGAAATACTTTTTATCGGCGTTCGGGAGCGGGCCGAGTTCGAGGAAGAACTGGTAGCCGTCAGGCGTGCCATACTCGAAGGCCGGAGGACCCTTGGTGGTCGGCTCGGGGCGGGGACGGCCGAAGTTGGCGAGAAAGTTGAACGCATGCGGTAGAAAAAAGGCGCCGTTGTGGTGCCAGTCATCGCCCACAAACCAGTCCGTCACCGGCGCCTGCGGCGAGGCGGCGACGAGCGCCGGGTGAGCGTCGATCAATCCGCAATCGGTGTAAAACCCGGGGTACGAAATCCCCCACATGCCGACCTTGCCGTTGTTCCCCTCGACGTGTTTCAGCAGCCAGGCGATCGTGTCATAGGTGTCAGTACTCTCGTCGATCGTCTTCGGATCGCCGTTGTGCGGCACGATCGGACGCATGTTCACGAATTCGCCCTCGGACATCCACCGACCGCGCACGTCCTGATACGCGAAGATGTACCCCGACCGGCCGAACGCGGGCGACGGCCCGAGGTCCGACTTCGACTGGTCCACGCCGTACGGCCTCACGGTGTACGGCGTCCTCGTCAGCAGGATCGGGTAGGTCTTCGACGCATCCTTGGGCACATAAACCGACGTGAAGAGGCGGACCCCGTCCCGCATCGGGATGCGGAATTCGTACTTGGTGTAATGGGCCTTGACGTAGTCGAGCCCTTGCCCACTCGCGGGCAAGCCGACCGCGAGGGAGGCCGCCAGGATTGCCAGGGCGGTGAGTCGAAGCCGCTTCGCGAACGTCGCCAATCCGTTCATTGTCGGGGCCCTCGGAGAGCGCTCGGTGTTCCCAATGCGACACAGGCTAACCCCACCGCGGACCCGCCGCAACGATTCACCGGGCCTGGCCGACCAGCGCGGTCGGGACTGTCCAAGGTCCCTGAACCATTAATCTCCCCCCTCACGTCCTGCCGCCCGATCGATGCCTCTCATGATCAGCGCCGCGAGTGAGAGTCTGTTCCAAAAGGGGCGTCGGCTGTAGTTTGGGGGGATGGAACGCAAAGCCTACCCCAGCGACCTGACCGACGCCCAGTGGCGCCTCCTCGCTTCCCTGATCCCCGAGGCCAAGCCCGGCGGCAGGCCCCGCAAGTACGAGATGCGCGAGGTCATCAATGGCCTGCTCTACCTCAACCGCGAGGGCTGTTCCTGGCGGGCGTTGCCCCACGACCTGCCCCACTGGAAGACCTGCTACAACTTCTTCCGCCGGTTCGAGGCCGACGGCACCTGGGACGCCCTGGTCGCCGCGTTGCGGGGGGAGGTGCGGACGAAGCTCGGCGCGTGCGACGCCCAGCGGCGCCTGCATCGATAGCCAGTCGGCCAAGACGGCGCACGGCGGGGCCGAGGTCGGCGTCGATGGCGGCAAGATGGTGCGGGGCCGCAAGCGACATATCGTCACCGACACGCTGGGGTTGCTGCTGATCGTCGTGGTCACCGCGGCGAACCTCGACGACGGGGCGACGGCGCCGCGGCTGCTGGCCGGTCTGCCCGCCGTGACGTTCCCCCGGCTGGCCGTGGTGTGGGCGGACCGGAAGTACCGCAACTCCCGGCTCGACGCCTGGCTGTCGGGCCAGGACCGGCTCCGCGTGGAGGTGAGCTCGAAGCCCGAGGGCGAGCGGGGGTTCAAGCCGCTGAAGGTGCGGTGGGTGGTCGAGCAGACCTTCGGCTGCCTGCTGCGGTGGCGGCGGCTGGTGCGGGACTTCGAGCGGCTGCCGGAGACGAGCGCGGCGATGGTCAAGCTCAGCTCGATCCATCGGATGGTCCGCCGTGCCCGGCCGCCGCGATGGCGGAAGAAATTCCGCTACAAGCGGCCGCCCAAAGCGGCCGCTTGAGTCTTTTGGAACAGTCTCTGAAGCGAGGAAGAGAAATCCGGCTATGATGAAGATCACCAAGAATATGATGAAACCAAAATTGGAAATTTCATAATATATTCCAGATAGCCGCGGCTTCGTCGCAAGCCGGAATGAGACAATGGCGACAAATCCCCACCAGGCCGCCATACCCAGTGGCCCGATCGTCGCTGGCCTGTCCTTGCTGTTGTCCTCTCCCACAGCCGACCTCCCGGTCGGGTTCTTCGAGCTGAGACTCGACCCGGACGTCCCACGATTCTCGTCTCTACCCTGAAGATCCGCAAGCGCCTCACTTGCGACCCCCAGGCCATCGACCGGGCGAGTGCGACGCCCGCCGTCGCACCTGACGAACCCCGAAGCTCTCCCCGGGACACGAATCCCTCGTTAGGATACCGACGGCCACACTTCGCGTCCCGCTCCGAGGAGGATTGCCATGAGCATCGCGATTCGCATCCTGTTGATAACCCTGTCCCTATCGGGCGAGGTTGTCGGGGCAGAGCGCACGAGGCATTCGCCCTGGACGATGGGGCGAGGGTCGTCTTCTTCGGCGACAGCATCACCCAGGCCGGATCGTACGTCACCGACGTCGAGGCATTCCTCCTGACGCGGTTCCCCCAGCGGCATTTCACCATAATCAACCACGGCATCAGCAGCGAGACGATCTCCGGCACGAGCGAGACCGATCACCACCCCCGACGCCCCGACGCCCACGACCGCTTCACCCGCGACGTCACCGCCTGGAAGCCGGACGTGGTCGTCGCCTGCTTCGGCATGAACGACGGCAACTACCATCCCTTTGACGAGGACCGTTTCGCCAGGTTCCAGGCCGGCGTCCGCCGCCTCATCGCACGGACCCGCGACGAGGCCCACGCCCGGCTCGTCATCCTCACCCCACCGCCATTCGACCCGTATCAGCGCAAAGTTGGTGACCCGAAAGCGAAGGAATTCGGATACAAGTATCCGGCCATTAATTACGACGATACCCTCGACCGCTACAGCCGATGGCTTCTCACTCTCCGCGACGAGGGCATCCCGGTCGTCGATTTGCACGCGGCGCTGAACGAGCACTTGCGGAAACGTCGCGAGGGTGAAGTCAGCTTCTTTCTCGCGGGCGACGCCGTGCATCCGAACGCGACCGGCCACTGGCTGATGGCCCAGACGCTCTTGCGAAGGTGGAACGCCCCCGGCTTGGTGGCCGAGGCGAGAGTTGATGCCGGAACCGGGCGCGCCGAGCCCGAGGAAGTCCACGAGATCGATCATGTTGGGGACGTCCTCCGCTTCACCTGGCGGTCGCCGCTCCCCGCCCCGCTGCCGCCCGAGGCCGATGCACGATCGATCGAGCTGGAACAGGTCGGCGAACGCCTCAACCGCTACCGCCTCACCGTCACCGGCCTGCCCGCGGGCCGGTATCGCCTCATGGCGACGCGCGACGGTGAGAAGATTGAGACCGCCGTGGCCGAGGTCGATGCGGCCGACCTGGCGAAAGGACTCGACCTGACCGCGTTCCCCAGGTTCCCCACCGTGCGCACCAGCCAATTCGTGCGGGAACGGCTCCAGGTGCGGAACCAGGCCCGCTACAACCGCTGGCGGGCCGCGATCGCCCGTTCCGAGCCGACCACGACCGAGGTTCCTGAGGACGACGCGGAGTCCATCGAAATCCGCCGCCTCTGTCAGCCGACGGACGTGACGGTCCGACTTATCCCGATCCATCCCTGAACCGACCGGCTCCCGCGTCGGCGACGCCAGCCCAACCCCGCCACGGCCACGCCACCCATTACGAACAGCATCGCGCCCGGGGGCTCCGGCACGGTCGCCACCGAGACTCGCCAGAGATCCCCCCGCGCCCGGCGGAGCTGGTGTCGTCGCCGAGGAACACGAAGCTCGGCAACTGGTACGGGTCGAGGGGCAGGGGGGAGTTCGAGGGCAGGGTGTATGCCTGGAGGGTGCCGGAGAGAATCGTCTGGTCGCCGACGTTCAAGGCGTAGGAGCCGCCCCGGACGGTCAGCTCATAGGTGGTTCGTGTCGTCGTGTCGAAGGCAGCGTGATGGCGCTGGGTGAACGCCGAGGATTGGTCCCAGACCCGATCGGTCCAGAAGCCGATCTCGATGCCCAGAAGATCCTGGCTGATCGCGATGAGGCTAAAGCCGGCGCGGTCGTTGCTGTCGTGCGACTCAGCGTCAACCTGGAGGTCGAAGCTCAGAGTGTAGCCGGCGTTTCGATCGAGGAACGGCATCTGGGGGAGCCCACCGGTCGGACTCAACTTCGAGAAGTAACCGGCCTGGTCGGAGCTGCGCGACGTGGTGTCGAGCGTCACCTTGCCGCCGCTGGCGGTCTGGGAAGCCAGGTTCCCGGCAATCGGGTGGAAGCCGTAGAGCCAGCCCTGATCGGACGGCAAGGGCTGACTGGAGAGGTTGCCGTCGTAAAGCAACGTCTCCGCTTGAGCCGGGACAGCGATCAACGCGAGAACCAACGCCAGGACGAAACCCGGAGGATCAGCCTGCATGGAGTAGCTCCCAAACGGGATTGTCTCACTCCCCATTCCTTTGGGTTGACAGTTGTTGCGTCAACAGGGTCGGGTCGGCCTGGAGCAGCTCCCAGAAGTCGAACGTCGGCAACTCCAGGCCCAAGGCCCGGTACGGGCAGACGTCCTTGCGGGGGCCCGAACGCAGCGCGTGGCTGTTCCAGTAAAGCCGCTTCAGGTCCAGCATCGCCTGGCTCATCCGCTTGTGTCGTGACTGCTGCATCCGTAGCACGCCGTTGAGGCATTCCACCGCGCTGCTGGCGCGGACCGTCGTCTCCAGCACCGCGGCCACGCGGGCGTAGCTGGCCCGCTCCGGTTCGTCCCGCTCACCTCGCCGAGCGACGGACCACACCGTCGCGATCCGCCGATCCGCCGCCGGCTCAACACGGCCGTGACGCAGCCACCACCGCCAGGCCATCGCCTCGCGCCATGCCGGTCGCGGCTCGGCCGACTCCAGGCGGCGTTGCATACGGTCCAGGAAGGCCAGGCTCCGCGGGTCCGGAGAGAAAGTTGCGGACCTTCGACCAGTCCGCACCGGGCAGGTCCACCAGCGCCGCGGCGATCTCGGCTCGGCGCGTGCGCCCGGTCGTTGAGCTGGCCATCGGCACGGAATAACCCCAACGCGGCGTCGATCCGGCCCCAGGCCGCTTCCCACCGCTCGACCTGCTCGAAGAGAGTCGTGGCCTTGCGCCAGGCGGCGCGGGCCGTCTGGGCGGTGCCACGGGCGTCGACTCCCTGCCGCTTCCTGGCGGCGACCTGGACATCGGCGTCCTCGGCCTGCTCCCAGGCCGCCTCGGTGCGCCGCCAGTGCCGGCCCAGGACCCGCTTGGCCTGCATCGCGGTGTGGAAGACGTCCAGGCCGTGCCCCAGGCCCGGGGCCGCGGGGTCCCGGCATCGCGCCTCGGCGAGTTGTCGCGACCGCCGCGGTGATCCCCCGGGCGGCATCGGAGACGACGAACTCCAGGGCGACGAACGGCTCCAGCTGGTGGCTCCAGGTCTCGGCCGTACGGTCGGCGGCGTTGCGGCAGAAGACGGCCGTCATGCTCGTCGGTTCGATGCCGACCAAAGTCGGCCGCCCCCAAAAAAGACCTCGTCGACGGCCAGGGTCTGGACCCGGCCCTGACAGGCCCCGTCGAGGGCCTTCAGCACCGGCTCGGCCTTGCTGGCCTCCTCGGCGACCCAGCGTGCGATGGTCGAATGGTCGGGGCCGTACTGGGGCTCGATGACCCGGATGAGGTCCTCGATCTGTCGGGTGCTGATGCCCATGGCGAAGGCCGTCACCGCCAGTCGCCGCCGGGTCGCCTCGTCGAGGGCCGCCGGTGGCGAGGTGGGGATGGGACCATCGGCCGGTGTCGCGTCGGGGGCCTGCGGCGGTTGCAAGCGGTGCTCGACCTGGCGGGCGTGCTCGTAGATGGTCTGCCGGCTGCAGCCGACCTCTTCGGCCCGTCGGGAGACGGCGCCGTAGGCCCCGGAGAAGACGGCGGCGGCGTTGCGGACCCAGGTGCGAAGCGATAGCGTGCTCATCGGGGAGGTCCTCTGTGGTGCTGGTGATCTTGCTCGTGAGCCAGTCCACCACGGGGCGGCCTCCCCTTCCACTCAAACTGTCAACCCGGCGAGCCCGATTTCAGTCCCCATTGCGACAAAGCCTCCCAAACGAACGGACGTTCCTCGGACCCATCATGACCCCCCCGACCCAGCCCTGGCAATGGTTGCTCACACTGGCAAACAGCCGGCGCGGCTCGTCGTTGTGCCAGGGCGACACGGACCCGAAGGGCCGCCTCGGCTATGGCGCGGAGGATGCAAGCAAGTTGCGAATCCCCGGACCGGCCGGAGCGGTGACCACCGGTGGCGGCTGAAAGCTCAGGGCGAATAGGGTTTGAGTCGGGCAAGCGAGTTGACTAGGGTGGAGAACGATTCCCGTATAAGTTCCGTAGGCGAGCCGGCTCGCCGGAGGGAGGTCACGCGCATGGCGAGCAATTCCGCTGAGTTGAGGACGAAGCCCGCAACTGGAGAGGTCACTCGTGAGGGTCACTGGGACTGGCCGATCGGATGGCACCGTTCGCTCGGAGCCTGGCCCGACCGGGAAGGCACCCGGTTCCGGGTCTGGGCTCCCGACGCGATCCGGGGTCGCGGTGGTCCTCGAAGGTGCGACGACCGGCTCGTTCCCGATGGAGAAGTATCCCGACGGCACCTGGGGCACCCGCCTCGACGGCGTCGGCCCCGGCGCGCGCTACCGGTTCTGCGTCGAGGACGGCGGCTGCTTCCCCGACCCCGCCTCGCGGTTCCAGCCGGAGGGGGTCCACGGCCCGTCCGAGGTGATCGACCCGAACTCCTACGTCTGGAACGACGCAGGCTGGGGCGGCATCTCCCATGACGACCTCGTCCTCTACGAGCTCCACGTCGGCACCTTCACCCCCGAAGGCACCTTCGCCGCCGCCGCCGAACGCCTGCCCGACCTCGTCGCCCTCGGCGTCACGGCCGTCGAGCTGATGCCCGTCGCCGACTTCCCCGGCCGCCGCAACTGGGGCTATGACGGCGTCGATCTCTTCGCCCCCGCCCGCTGCTACGGCCGCCCCGACGACCTCCGCCGCCTCGTCGATACCGCCCACGGCCTCGGCCTGGCCGTCTTCCTCGACGTCGTTTACAACCACCTCGGCCCCGAGGGGAACTACCTCTCCATCTACAGCCCCTATTACTTCTCGACCCAGCACGAGAACCCCTGGGGCCGCGGCCTGAACTTCGACGGCCCCCACTCCGAGATGGTCCGCAACTTCTTCATCGAGAACGCCCTGCACTGGGTCCACGAATACCACTTCGACGGCCTCCGACTCGACGCCACCCACGCGATGGTCGACACCCGCTCCCGCCACTTCGTCACCGAGCTGACCACCCGCGTCCGCGAATCCGCCCACGGCCGCCAGGTCTTCGTGATCGCCGAGGACCACCGCAACCTCGCCTACATGGTCAAGGGCGAGGGCGAAGGCGGCTGGGGCCTCAACGGCGTCTGGGCCGACGACTTCCACCACAAGGTCCGCGTCGCGTTGGCCGGTGACAACGAGGGGTATTACCGCGACTACAGCGGCTCGATGTCCGACCTCGCCGGCATCCTCAACGCCGGCTGGCACTTCCGCGGCCAGTACTCCGAATACCTCGGCGAGCACCGCGGCACCGACCCCACCGGCATCCCCCCCGCCGGTTCGTCTTCTGCCTCCAGAACCACGACCAGATCGGCAACCGCGCCTTCGGCGAACGCCTCCACCACCAGATCGACCTCGCAGCCTACCGCGCCGCCAGCGTCCTGATGCTCTGCGCCCCGTCCACACCCTTGCTGTTCATGGGCCAGGAATGGGCCACATCGTCCCCCTTCCTCTACTTCACCGACCACCCCGAGGAGCTCGGCCGCCTCGTCACCGAGGGCCGCCGCCGCGAGTTCCGCCACTTCCGCGCCTTCGCCGACCCGAACGCCCGCCAGAGCATCCCCGACCCCCAGGCCGCCTCAACCTTCGAATCGAGCAAGATTCCCTGGGACGAGCTGGACCGAGAGCCCCACGCCTCGATCCACCGCCTCTACCAGGCCCTCCTCGCCCTCCGCGCCACCGAGCCCGCCCTCCGCTTCGCCTCCCCGGACAGCTTCCAGGCCTTCGCCCTCGGCGAGACCACCCTGCTCCTCCGCCAGGACGCCGACGTCGGCCCCTCCCTGCTGGCGATCATTCAGATTCAAGGCCCCGCCGAGATCGACCTCGCCGGCCACGAGAGCCTCTCCGGCCTCGACGCCTCCCGCTGCCAGCTCGCCCTGACCACCGAAGACCCCCCCTTCGCCCCCGACCCCATCCCCCCCGACGTCGAGCTCGTCGGCAACGCCCCCCGCCTCCGCTTCCACCGCCCGGCCGGCGTCCTGCTCCGTGCCTGGCCTCTCGAAGCGACGACGTCCTCGCACTGAGCGCAGGAGTCGTCATCGTCGAGTGCGTCGTCGCGGACACGACGCACCCGAACAACCGGGATGTTGAAGTTGGTTCGGTTCCACCGCCATGAAAACCATTGTGAGCCCAGGATGAGACTGGTACCGTGGAATTCGCGCGACTTCTTCCATCGCTGGAGGCCAGACGATGGCGACGAACAGCGGACCAAATGCCGGCGCCGACATCCGGATTTCCCGACGCGACTGCCTGCGAGTTGGCGGGCTGACGCTGGGCGGCTTGGCGTTGCCGGAGATCCTCCGGGCGGAAGCCGCCTCCGGGACCAGGCCAAGAGCCAAAGGAGTCATCCTGGTGGTCCTCCCAGGGGGGCCGTCGCACCTCGACATGTACGACCTGAAGCCGGACGCGCCAGTGGAAGTTCGCGGCGAATTCCGGCCGATCAGCAGCCGCACCCCCGGCGTCGAGCTCTGCGAATTGCTCCCGCGACTGGCGAAGATGACAGATCGACTTACGCTGATACGATCGCTCGTTGGGTTCCTCGACGACCATAATACCCATTGGTGTACGACCGGCTGGGAGTCGCATCCGCCCATGGACTCCTCCCCCATCGTCCCCGGGTATCCCGCCGGCGATTGGCCCTCCCTGGGAGCGATCCTCTCCAAAGAATTCGGTCCGCGCACGAATGGCATCCCGCCGTCCTTCGACCTGACGCCGAATGATGCGGACGTGCGCTTCATCCTTCGGACCGCGACCGGGCAGTCCGGCTTCCTCGGAAAAGCCCACGCCGCCTTCGAGGTCGCGGGGCTGGAACGGGGAAAGCTGTCACTACCAGGGATCGGCCGGAATCGGCTCTCGCACCGACGAGCCCTCCTGGCTGGCTTCGAGGAATTCCGGCGTCGGGTCGATCGAGATCCTCCCACCCAGGGCATGGATGAATACCAGCAACAGGCGTTCGAGATCCTGACCTCTCCCCGCCTCGCCGAGGCGCTGGACCTGGATCGGGAAGACGTTTCCACTCGTCGCCGCTACGGCCTGGATCGCGACTATCCGGCGGAGCGTCAGGGAAAGACCTATCTCGACCGGTTCCTGTTGGCCCGGCGTCTGATCGAAGCCGGAGCCCGTTGCGTCACGCTGGCGTTCAGCCGCAGTCCGTTCGGACGGATGCTCAAAGGCGACTACAACTGGGACTGGCATAAGGATATATTCAACGAAGCCCGCGGCACCTTGCCGCTGTTCGATCTGGGCTTGTCCGCGCTGATCGGCGACCTGGAAGACCGCGGACTGCTCGACGAGATCCTCGTGGTTGCCTGGGGAGAATTCGGACGGACTCCGAGGATCAACAAGGATGCCGGGCGCGACCATTGGGCGAAGGTGGGCGGGGCGCTCCTGGCCGGAGGCGGCCTGCACCACGGTCAGGTGATCGGCTCGACGACTCGCCTGGGCGAGGAGCCACGAACTCGGCCCGTCCACTTCCGCGAAGTCTTCGCTACGCTCTATCAGCGGCTCGGAATCGACGCCGAGCGAACGCGGTTCCCCGACCTCTCGGGCCGGCCGCAGTCGCTCGTCGGCGACCACCAGCCGATTCCGGAATTGATAGGAAGCGCGTAGGCGTCGCCAGGAATGATCGACGCCGGACACGTCGTGGGTGCTGGCCGCTGGCCGGTAAGGGGAAAAGAGGGGACAAGGCAACATTCTAGAATGGCGCCGAGCTAACCGAAAGTGCGTTCCCTGAAAGAAGTTGCAACGAGTTTCAGGGGAGCATGTCCGCGTTCCAATAATAACTGAGCACGGCTCCATAAGACCGAAATCCCCTTGATTCGAAGCCAGCTGGAGCGCGGCACGTGTCCACATGGCTTTCGTTTTGGTAGCCAAACAGAAGGCGCAAACCCTATCTTTCTAATGGCTTGCGTCTTAGAAGCCCTAACAGAATGAAGTGTCTGGTATCGGATTCGCACCTCGTGGGAGCCAATGGAGGTGCATCATGGCCAAGCCGCTGCTGTCTGAGGAGTTGTGGGTCCGGATCGAGCCCTTGCTCCCCCCACCCAAGCCGCGTCGCGCCCGCTACCCCGGTCGCAAGCCGATCGGCAATCGCCAAGCCCTGACCGGGATCCTGTTCGTGCTCAAGACGGGCATCAACTGGGAGGACCTGCCCCGCGAGATGGGCTGCGGCTGTGGCATGACCTGCTGGCGACGGCTGGCCGAGTGGGCCGAGGCCGGGGTCTGGCAGCGGCTCCACGAGTTGCTGCTGGCCGAATTGGAGTCCGCCGGCCGGATCGACTGGTCGCGGGCGACGATCGACAGTGCGCATGTCCGCGCCCGAGGCGGCGGTGAGAAGACCGGTCCAAGCCCGGTGGACCGGCGAAAGAAGGGCAGCAAGCACTTCGTCGTGACCGACGCCGAGGGCACCCCGCTGTCGACGACCCACACGGCGGCCAATACCCCGGACGTCACGGGGTTGGAGCCGGCGGTCGACGCGGTGCCGCCGGTGCGCGGCAAGCCAGGCCGCCCACGGCGTCGGCCCCGCGAGTTGGATGGCGACCGGGGTTTCGACTCCGACCCGCACCGCCGACGGTTGCGACGGCGTGGGATCCGGCCGCGGATCGCCCGTCGCGGGACGCCACACGGCAGCGGGCTGGGCAAGGTCCGCTGGGTGAGCGAACGGACGCTGTCCTGGCTGCACCACTTCGGCCGGCTGCGGGTGAGGAAGGACCACTCGTCGAAAATACATCAAGCGTTTCTCACGCTGGGGACCTCAATCCTCTGTCTAAATCAGCTTCTCTAGGCTCATTTTGTTAGGGCTTCTTAGTACTACTCCGTTACGTCGTACAACTTATTGCAAGACAATGGTTTACGGCATCGCTCGAATGATCGAGTCTTGGCAATTGCGTCCATGTAACCCGACGCAAATCAAGAGAGGTCAGAGAGTTGCGGAATCCGATGTCACGCATCAATGCAAATCCGGCAGGAGATCGTAACGGAGTAGTATTAGAGCGTAAAACAAAACTTCCCGAAGGAGCGGGAATCTCGCTGGATTCGGGTCTGGATCGGGGGTTTTGTTTTACGCTCTTAGCCTCTCTCCATCACCCCCCGCGGGCAGAAAATGGTGTCAGGGCAGAAAATGGTGTCAGTTCATTTTTTTGACTTTTTGGCTAAAAAAAATACCTGGCACCGTTTTCTTGCGTGGGCATGTTCATGCGTCAGCCAGGACGGGCACCGACTCTCCCGCCGTCGCTTCTTCGGGGGGAAATGGGTGTCAGTTCAATTTATCGGACGGAAAAATGAACCGACACCGATTTTTCTCATATTTGGCGTATTTTCTGAGCAGTACACAAATAATTGCAAGAGAATGGTGTCAGCCCTCACGCCGCCGTCCCGAATTCCCGCCGGTTTCCGGGCTGGTTTCACGACCATAAAGGAAGGTGAGGACGCCCTCTCCTCCGCGCTCGCTGTCCGCTGCGCAAAGCCGGCTCCTTGGCAATTCGGCCTCCAGAAGCGTTCACCTTGCGGTCCATGTTGGAATGTCGGACTCAAAAACCCGCGGGCGCAAAATCTCCCCAGGCGGCATCGACGATGGTTCTTGCCTGGTCCCCCGTGTTCTCTGTCGTGTAGGCTCCCTCCACCAACGAAACGAACCCGAGCGTTAAGCTGGGTAATTTTCGAAACGAACCCAACGTCCCACCCGTGCGACGAAACGAACCCGAGACGTCACACTGGGCAAACGGAAGTGAGTCTGAGACCGCCGTTCCGAGGTGTCGCTTCCCCCGGAGAAGGCTTGAAGACGCGGGGGGAAATGGCTGTCAGCCGCCACGCCGCCATTCTGGGAGCACCCGAACCCATGAAAATGGGTAGTCTGGCGGTGTTGAGGCTACCAGTTTGGCGTATTTTCTGAGCAGTTCAATTCATCCGACGGATAAATGAACTGACACCGATTTTTCTCCCGACAGGGTCCGTCTCTGGCGGCGGGACCTAACCCATAGGCAGCAGGATTTAGTTTCGATATAACGTAAAGCTGCAGAGCCCGACGGGCGGGCGAGTCGCCTGGCGACGGTCGGGTCGCGATCCCGACTCCGATGCCGGCGGTCCTGCGATCTCAGGGGAAAGAAAGAGGGAAACTATGACGGGTCGGACCTCGCTTCGTCGATGGACTCCGCTCTCGGCGGTCGCGCTGTCGCTGGCCATCCTGGCGTCCTGGTCGCGGCCGGCGCGGGCCGATGCGTTCCTGGTTAAGAACCTCGTCACCGACGACCCCTCGGCCAACCCGGCGACCCTGACCGACCCGAATCTGAAGAATGCCTGGGGCCTCTCCGCGACGGCCACCAGCCCCTTCTGGGTCTCGGACAACGGCACCGGCCTCTCGACCCTCTACCGGATCGATCCCGCCACCGACGCCCCGACCAAGCTCAGCCTGGAGGTCACCATCCCCGGCGACGGCAGCGTCACCGGCCAGGTCGTCAACCCCGCCGCCGCCTCCGGCGCCTTTAACGGCGACACCTTCCTGTTCGTCAGCGAGGACGGCACGATCTCCGGCTGGCGAGGCGCTGGGGACGACCGCGGAGATCCTCCAGACCGGCGAACCGAACAACGTTTACAAGGGGACGACCGCGGCCAGCATCGCCGGCTTCGGCTACCTCTACTCCGCCAACTTCCACTCCGGGGCGATCGACATCCTCAAGGAGGACAACGGCGCCCCCGACCTGACCGGCAAATTCACCGACCCGAACCTCCCGGCCAACTATGCCCCATTCAATATCCAGAAGCTCGGCGACACGATCTACGTCACCTATGCCCTCCAGGACGCCGCCGGTCGGGACGACGTCGCCGGCGCGGGGCACGGCCTCGTCAACGCCTTCGACCTCCAGGGGAACCTTTTCGGCCGGGTCGGAACGATGGGCCTGCTGAACTCCCCCTGGGGCCTGGCGATCGCGCCCGCCTCGTTCGGGTCGTTCGCCGGCGACCTGCTCGTCGGCAACTTCGGCGACGGCCGGATCAACGTCTTCAACCCAACCTCTCACGCCTTCCTCGGCCAGTTGAGCGACGCCAGCGGCCAGCCGATCGTCATCGACGGCCTCTGGGGTCTCATGGTTGGCAACAACGTTGCCGGCGGCAGCAGCGACCGGGTTTACTTCACCGCCGGGCCGAACGCCGAGACCCATGGCCTGTTCGGGGTCATCCTGTCGGTCCCCGAGCCGTCCTCCCTGCTGCTGCTCCTTTCGGGCTCGACCGTCGTCCTCGGAGTCGGTCTCCGTCGCCGCTCCCGGACCGCTGCGCGCGTGGCCGGAGCCAACTAGCGCGCAGCGGGTCGTGCCCCGGCGAGAACCTGCGGCTCCGGGCCATCGCCCTCCTCAAGTCGCCCGGGAACCCTCACGCCGTCGTCTCCATCTTGTGCTATAATTAACTCGACAGCCTTCGCTGACGAGGGCCCTCCCGCCCCAATCCGCGCCGGCTGCGGTGCCCGGCGAAGCGACGCCAGCACCGCGTTCTGAGCGCCGAACGAACTGGCTTTGATGAATAACCGTCCACGATGGCCCCGGTTTTTCATCCACTGAGCCGGTTTTTCATCAAGTCCAAAAATAGCCAATTCGCGGTCATAGAACGCTAGGCCGCGCGTGGCCGTCGTGTTGCCTCCATGACACATTCGGATCTATGCACGCCCGGGAGCTTGCCATCAGCCGCCGAGTCTGATTGTATGCTTTCCTCGGATGACACGGAATGCGCCAGCCGAAGATGGCGGTGCGCGCTCGTTTCCGACGAAAGCGAACCCGAGATGGCCCGGAAATCCTCCCGTTCGCCCCGCGAGATGGTGCCGACTTCACGAACCCGCCGTTCCCGATTCTCGTCCCTTGATACGCAGGTCATCTATTGCGGCGACAACATCGACAAACTCCAGGAACTACCGGACGAGTGCGTTGATCTGATCTACATCGACCCGCCGTTCAACTCCAACCGCGACTACGAGGTCTTCTGGGGCGACACGAGGGAGAAGCGGGCGTTTGAGGATCGGCACGAGTCGAACCGGGCCTACATCGAGTTCATGCGGCCCCGCGTCGAGCAACTGGCCCGCATGCTCAAGCGGACGGGGAGTTTCTACTACCATTGCGACTGGCACGCCAGCCACTACGTCAGATTGCTCCTCGACCAAATATTCGGCGAGAACTGGTTCCGTAGCGAGATCATTTGGCGGCGGCATGGCACGAAGAATCTGGCGACGAAGTAATTTACAAATATACATGACACAATATACTATTACGCCGATCCGAAGGCATGCAAGTGAAATCGGCAGTACATCCCCTATGACTTCGACAACCTTGATGCCAAGACACTGAGGGAGTATCGCCACCGCGACCCCGACGGCCGGAGGTATTGCCTCAATACGCTCCTGAATCCCAATCAGAACCGCCCCAACCTGACCTATGAATTCCTCGGGGTGACGCGAGTCTGGCGATAGTGCATTTTGGCTTCTGTAAATTCCCCGCCCGCCACGGCGGGGACTCGGCTTGAAGCGGCAGGTCACCGCCGGTTCCCCTGGAAGGTACCAACCAACCCAAGGGAGACCACCGACGATGACCCACCACGACCAACCTACCGCCCTGGACGAGCTCATGGAACTGCTGGCCGAGCACGGCTTCGACGGTCTGGCCCAGGCCATCGGCGTCCTGCTCAACGAGGTCATGAAGCTGGAGCGGACTCACGCCCTCGGGGCCGCTCCCTACCAGCGGACCGAGGCCCGCACCGGCTACGCCAACGGCTTCAAGCCCAAAACCCTGCCCACCCGGATGGGGCCGATCACCGTCCGGGTGCCGCAGACCCGAGGCGTCGAGTTCTATCCCTTGGCGTTGGAGAAGGGCGTCCGCAGCGAGCGGGCTCTGAAGCTGGCGGTGGCCGAGATGGACGTCCAGGGCGTCTCGACCCGCAAGGTTGCCGCCATCACCGAGAAGCTCTGCGGGTTGGAGGTCACCAGCAGTCAGGTCAGCCGGTCCGCCGCCGCCCTCGACGAGGAGTTGGAGAAGTGGCGGAGCCGCCCGCTGGGCGAGACGCCGTACTTGATCCTCGACGCCCGCTACGAGAAGGTCCGCCTCGGCGGCTCGATCGTCTCGTGTGCGGTGCTGACGGCCATCGGCATCGACACCGAGGGTCGGCGGTCGATCCTCGGGGTCAGCGTCTCGCTGTCCGAGGCGGAGGTCCCCTGGCGAGAGTTCCTGGCCTCGCTGCAGGCCCGTGGGCTGCACGGGGTCAAGCTGGTCACCAGCGACGCTCACGCCGGGCTGAAGGAGGCCCTGGCCGCCCGGCTGACCGGTGTGCCGTGGCAGCGGTGCCAGTTCCACCTGGCGAAGAACGCCCTGGCCTACGTGCCGAAGCCGTCGCTGCAGCCGGAGGTCACCGCCAGCCTGCGGGCGGTCTTCGATGCCCCGAACCGCACCGAGGCCGAGCGTCAGCTCGACCTGGCGGTGAAGAAGTACCGAGCCAAGGCCCCGAAGCTGGCCGAGTGGCTGGAGCAGAACGTGCCGGAGGGGCTGACCATCTTCACGCTGCCGCCGGGCCACCGCCGGCGGCTGCGGACCTCGAACATGCTGGAGCGACTGAACGAGGAGGTCAATCGGCGGACCCAGGTGGCCGGGCTGTTCCCGAACGAGGGTTCGGTCCTGCGGCTGGTCAGTGCCGTGTTGATGGAGATCAGTGAGAGTCTGTTCCAAAAGGGGCGTCGGCTGTAGTTTGGGGGGATGGAACGCAAAGCCTACCCCAGCGACCTGACCGACGCCCAGTGGCGCCTCCTCGCTTCCCTGATCCCCGAGGCCAAGCCCGGCGGCAGGCCCCGCAAGTACGAGATGCGCGAGGTCATCAATGGCCTGCTCTACCTCAACCGCGAGGGCTGTTCCTGGCGGGCGTTGCCCCACGACCTGCCCCACTGGAAGACCTGCTACAACTTCTTCCGCCGGTTCGAGGCCGACGGCACCTGGGACGCCCTGGTCGCCGCGTTGCGGGGGGAGGTGCGGACGAAGCTCGGGCGCGCGCCGACGCCCAGCGGCGCCTGCATCGATAGCCAGTCGGCCAAGACGGCGCACGGCGGGGCCGAGGTCGGCGTCGATGGCGGCAAGATGGTGCGGGGCCGCAAGCGACATATCGTCACCGACACGCTGGGGTTGCTGCTGATCGTCGTGGTCACCGCGGCGAACCTCGACGACGGGGCGACGGCGCCGCGGCTGCTGGCCGGTCTGCCCGCCGTGACGTTCCCCCGGCTGGCCGTGGTGTGGGCGGACCGGAAGTACCGCAACTCCCGGCTCGACGCCTGGCTGTCGGGCCAGGACCGGCTCCGCGTGGAGGTGAGCTCGAAGCCCGAGGGCGAGCGGGGGTTCAAGCCGCTGAAGGTGCGGTGGGTGGTCGAGCAGACCTTCGGCTGCCTGCTGCGGTGGCGGCGGCTGGTGCGGGACTTCGAGCGGCTGCCGGAGACGAGCGCGGCGATGGTCAAGCTCAGCTCGATCCATCGGATGGTCCGCCGTGCCCGGCCGCCGCGATGGCGGAAGAAATTCCGCTACAAGCGGCCGCCCAAAGCGGCCGCTTGAGTCTTTTGGAACAGTCTCTGACCAAGGCGGTGCTCGGCGCCGTGGCCAAGGCCCGCAAGGGCCTGGCCGCCCGCAAGCCCAAGCTCCGGCGCGGCCGCCCGAGTACCAAGGAGGCCCGGCGGAGGGCCCGGCAGAAGAAGCGGCTGGAGCAGAAGATCGGCGCGTTGTTCGAGCACCGGTACCTGTTCGTGCAGCGTCGGCTCAGCCCGGCCGAGCGGCGGACGCTGCTGCGAATCAGCCGGGGCCTGCCCCGGTTACGGACCCTGCGCGAGCTGATCGAGCAGGTGTACCGGCTGTTCGACCGGCGGTGCCGGACCGACACGGCGTTGGCCAAGTTGGCGCGGTTGCGGGCGCGGTTGCGGGCGCGAGTGCGGCGGTTCCGGCGAGTCGGGCAGGCGCTGAAGGCGTTGTTCTCGGCGAACCTGGAGAAGGCGCTGACGTTCCTGGACGATCGGCTGCTGGGGGCGACCTCCAACGCGGTGGAGCGCGGGAACCGGCGGTATCGGAAGATGCAGAAGACGGTCTACCGGGTGCGGACGGAGTCGTCGATCAACGGCCGAATCGCGCTGGACCTGCAACGTGAGTCCCGGGCGCGGGACCGGACGGAGGCGACCCGAACTCTGCACCAGGCGAGGGCGGCATGAAGGACGTAAACCCGGTAGCCGTGCTAAAGTCTCGTTTCTTCAGGGTATTTCTACTGTCTAGGCCGCTCGTGCGGACTGATCCTCAATGGTGCCATTTGATTACGTGCTTTGTAATGGTAGAGCCGTGCCGACTCGTTCCGCTCCAGCCGGCGCGTTCTCTCGCGTGCCACCCGACTCGGCGCGTCGCAACCGCTGGCCCGGTGCAGGATCAGCGCCAGCCCCAGCCGCACCTGCGGCACGGTCCGCGCCGGGACCACCTTTTTTCCCCCCACGCCCCTCCACCACGAGGAACCACGTCGCGATCAGGGACAGCGTCATGTGGTGGTGCCACCCGCGCCAGTTCCGCACCTGATATTCCCCCAACCCCGCCTCGCTCTGGGACCGCTTCAGGCCCTCCTCGATCCGGTGCTCCGCCTTGGCCACCCGGGCGAACTCCACCAGCGGCGTACCGGCCGCGGAGTGGGAAAGGTGGTAGTCGTGCTTGAGCACACCGCCGTCCCTGTACCGCACGACCACCAGCGTCTCCTCGAACCCGACGACCCGCCGGGCGACCTTCGACTCGACCCGCCGGGCGACGCTCTCGACCTCCAGGGGGCCTTTCTCGCCGTCCCGAACCCTGAGCTTCGTCCAGGCCTCCACCGGCAGCGCCGCGCACCAGGTCTGCACCCGACGGAATGGGGCCTTGGGCCGGCGACCGTGACCGCCATACGGCGGCGGCGGTTCCTCCAGGTCGCGGACGGACGTGTGCGAGGGCACGGCCAGCAGGTAACACTCCCCATCGCAGGCCAACCGCTTGCGGAACCATGCGGGCCGGCCCATCTCGTCGTCGCTGGCGACCCAGCCGTGCGGCAGCACCCCGCCGCGCCGCGGAAGCATCTCCAGGGCCAATTCGTGCCGCGTCCGGGACTTGACGCCCTTGGGGACGCCGGCCTTCTGGCGGCGCTTCCGGTCCTGGGCCCACTCGCGGGGCAAGTAGAGCCGGAAGTCGACCAGGGCCTGCTCGTCGTCGCTGACGTAGCCGAGGAAGACGCCGACCTGGCCGTTGTCGACCTTGCCGAGCCGGCCGCACCACTGCCGCTGCACGCCGACCGAGGCGGCCCCCTTCTTGGGGAAGGCCGAGGGGTCGAACACGAGCACGGCGTCGGGCCGGCCGATCGCGCCGGCGACCTGGCGGGTCAGTGCTCCGATCAGCGGGTCATGGTTCCCGTCCACTTCGCCGACGAACCGCTGGATCGTCTGGCGGTCGAGGTCGTAGCGAGAGGCGATCGCCTCGGCGTTCTTGCGCTCGACGTCGGACAGCAGGCCGGCGAGGTAGGTCCGGGAGTGCGTCCGACTCTCCGGACTGGGGAGCGAGGCGACCAACGGTTGGGCGAAGGACTCCAGCCGGCTCATGACCCCGCGGAAGAGGGTGGGAGGGACCTGGCAGTCAGCGAGGAGTTGTTCCTTACGGCGTTGGTATCGGGGCTCCATCTCAGGTGCTCCTTCCATCGAGTGATGTCCTCTGGAAGGTACTAGTACAAAAAGCCTTGCGACCGTTCAAGCGACTTCAGACAGTAGAAGTATCGAGCTTCATGGAAACGTCCTCCTCGGTTCCTTTGTGGTGGCGAACGGCTCAGGCCCCGAGAGATCGGGGCGCCGTGAGACCCGGTTGCAAATCGCATTCCCGGGTTGCCGTCTTGAGGGACCGGTGGAGGCTGCTCAGCTCAGCGGATTCGCACACGGAGGGGAGCGAGGTTGCTCACGAGGTTCCTGTCCGTAGGCAAGGGGGCGGGCTCTCCGAGACTGACCCCAACGTCGATGTCGAGCTCGTCGCCGAGGCCGCCCGCAGGCATCCGGGAGTGGTCGATCAGAACGTCCAACGTCTCGCCGCCGGGGCGGTGTTCGATGAGGGCGTGGGCGTACGAACGACCGCCGGGCAGATAGATGTTCACGTACCACTTTGAACCTTCCACCGGCAACCGCCCGGACCACTTTGCAGCCAGGCGATAAACGTCGTAGACGTGCCCCAGCGGTCGGATGCGACGCGGCTGGCCCACCGGGCCACCCAACTCGACGAGCAGTTCGCCGTCGAGCGAGGGCGTGGTGAGCTCATCCGTCACGGCGTGGACGAACCAGAGCTGGGTGGCAAGGCCGGTCACCTGGCGTCGAGTCGCGAAGTCGGGGACCTCGCCGCTGAGCCGCACCGCGCCCAGTTCCGGGTCGAAGGATGCCTTGACGTCGCCCGGTCCGGTCTCGGCCTCGATCTTCTTGACGATCATATCGGCCGCCTCGGCAGCCTCGAGGCCGAAGGCGGGTCGGACACCGACGTAGGGGTCTGGCCCGACCTGGTCGGGACCGGCCACGGCGACTTCCGGTAAGGGTGAGACGGGCTCGGTTCGGAAGTGGCCGCCGAGTCGGACGAAGCCGTCTCCAGGCGTGGTGGCCCACTCGGCGACGTTGCCGAAGGTATGGAAGAGGCCCCACGGATTCGCCTGGAAGTGATCCTCCCCTCCGAGAGGACGGGGACGGCTGGGGGCGGTCGATTCCTCGGCCAGAGACGGCTCAGGACCGAGGAAGTTGGCACCGTCGGGATGCGTCGGCTCATCGCCCCACCAGAAGGCAGTCGAGCGGTCCGCGCGGGCGGCGCGGAGCCATTCGTCTCGGGTTGGGAGCCGGTAGGTGAGGCCCGAATTGTCACCGGACGAAAGGTTGTCAAGGTACTCGCGAGCGCGGGCGGGGGTCAATCCGAGTGCCGGCTGGTCGGGGGACGAGAGTCGGAACTCGTCGGAGCGGTTGGCGTCGGGGTTGTAGCCGGGCAGGCGGTCGCGGGCCTGGCGGTTGGTGACCTCGGTCGTTGCCAGGTAGAAGCTGGGGCTGTCCGGGGTGGCCGGGATGCGGACGAAGAGCAGGCCGTCCGGGCCTCGGCGCGTCAGCAGATGCGGCTGGCCTGGCTCACCAGCGAGCGGACGGCCCCAATGGAAGGGACCTTCCTCGGTGTTGGGCTGGACTGCGCCTGGGTGGGGGAAGCTGTCGATGCGGGCCATCAAGGGTTCACTCACGCGTTGACCCGTCTGGCGATCCACCACGGCGGCCTGGAGGAAGACGAACCTGGGAACCAGGTTCCGTACCGCGGTTGCTGGTACGAAGAACGAGAGTCGACGCGAGGGGGGGGCCTGACCCGGCACCAGCTGGCGGCGTAGGACGCGACCATCGGCGAGCGTAATCTCGGTCAGGAAGCGGGAGGCGTCGCGGGGGGCGTCGTTCGACCAGGAGGATACGGCGTCGAGCCGAAAAAACTCCTCGCCCGGTCCGCGCTGGTGGAGCAAGGCGGCGGGGCCTTCCCAGCGGTCCAGACGGACGAACGTCTGGCCTTGGGCCGTTGCCGGTAGGAAGGAAAGCCCGAACGCCAGAAGGATCGGTGCGAAGAGACCTTTCATGGTTGCCACTCCCGGTTAGGGTTCGCGCCTCCTGCTACGGTTGCCATCGCCGGATATCCCATCGTACCATGAAATAATAGAATCCGCCGGAATCCCGTCGCTCGGCCGCAGATCTTCGGAATGACCGCCCATGCCACCGCTCCACCGGATGCCGATCGCGTATCTCGCGTTGTTGCTTGGCGGACTGGCGTTCGGGCTCTCCAGGCTCCGGACGGACCCGAGGCCCGCCGACGTCGCATCCCCGAGCCCAATCCGTTCCTGCGAAGAGCCCCACTCGCCACTTCCGACCGCGCCCCCAGCCATTGCGGAGCCCGCCGAAGCGAGCCCGGACCCGATCCTCCGAACTCCAGAGGGTTTGCGTCGCAAAGTCCTGGTCCGGCAACTCGGGATCGTGGCGCGGAACGCTCCCGCGGGAGGCTGGGTGGTCGGGGAGCCTCTGGACTATTTCAGCATCCACTACGTGCTGTCGGACCCTCCTACCGGCCTCGACCGCTTCCAGATCGGCGACCGCGAGGGGCACTCGCTGGGCTGGGTGCCCCGGGGGGCGGTGCTGGAGTGGGACACCCGCCTGATGGCCCGGCCGACACCGCGGCCCGGACGTCCACCGCTGGTCCTTTACCGGGAGCCCGGTTGTCTGCTGGAGGCCCTCGGAACGCGAGTCTGTCCGGAGCATGGCGGGAGTTGTCCGGTCGAGGGTGAGGAAACGTCGGAGGCGACGGTCGAGGTCGCCGCACTCGGTATGCCGATCCTGGAGACGCAATCGATTCCCCAGCCAGACGGCTCGTCGCGGACGATCTACCGGGTCGCGAGCCTCGTCCGCGATCAGGCGCCCGTCGTCGTGCCGAAGGAGCCGCCGCCCGACCTGGTCCCCTGGCTGAAGCGGCTCGACGTGGCATTCGTGATCGACACGACCGCGTCCATGCAAGGGGCCATCGAAGGGGTTCGGCGGCTGGCCGAGAAGCTGATCGAGGACGCCTCCGAGCGCTATCGCGACGTGACGCTTCGCCTGGCTCTGATCGAGTATCGCGACGCCACACCAGAGTTTGCCTACGCCGTACGTCGCGTGACCGACTTCGCCGATCCCCGGTCGTTTCGCCAGGCTCTCGAAGGTCTCGCGGCTGCCGACCGCGGCGACGGTTCGATCGATGAGTCGGTGCTGGACGGCCTGGAGGCGGCCTTGCCTGATGCTCGCGGTCTGGAGCGGCTGCGATGGCCCACCGGTCGCGCTGGTGAGCTGGCGACCAGGCTGGTCGTCCTGATCGGCGATTCGCCCGACCATGCTCACGATCTGACCCGATCCCGGCAACTAGCCGCTCGGGCCAGGACATCCAAGGTCACAATCGCTACCGTCGCGATCAACCGCCCGGGATTCCTCCGGGGAGACGAGCGCGACCGCTATTTCGACCAGTGGAACACCCTGGCGCTGGAATCCTATCGACCGACCTCGGCGGCCTCAGGGTTTGCTCAACCGATCGGGCCGTTACGCCTGCAACTGGGCGAGGGACCCGGTGCCATCGTGGCACAACTCGGTTCTTTGCTTGAAGATCGGGTGAAACAGGCCCGGGAGATGGCGGCCCTGGCGGCGGCCGAGGCGAGGGGTCGCCTGAAGCAATACACCGACAGTCGGGGCCTGACGATGGAGCAGGTTGCGCCCGTCCTGGCCGACCTTCACCGGAGCGATACGACGCCCCAGGCGCGAGGTGACCTTCGGCTCGAAGGTCATGTTGCTCCTTCGGTCCGTCGCGGCTGGATCGCCGAGCGGCAAGGGAGAATGGCCATGGTCGAGGTCGAGATCCTGATGAGTCGCCAGGAGCTTGACGCCATCATCCAGGAATTGACCCAGCTCCAGCGGGCCGTTCAGGGAGATTCCCGCGACCTGCGCGACCTTTTGCGGATCGGGACCGCGGCCGCGGCGGGGGAAGTCACCTTTCTTGGCCAGGATCGGGGCGAGGAGACGATCGGCGAGCACCTCCGTCGGCGTCGCGGCCTACCTCCGGCCCGGCCGGGAAGTCTCCTAAGTCGCCGCCAGTCGGACCTGCTTCAGGCCGACGACCTCTTCCGGGCGGCCCTGATTCGTCGGCTGAAGGCCAGCATCGCGACGCTTGTCCAGCGGCGCAACGCTCCATTTTGGAAGGACCCTCAGCGAACGACGCCCGACGGGATGGCCCCGGTTCCCTATGCTCCCCTGGATTTCTAGCGAAACAGGAGAACACGGCCGCTGGATTCCGTCCGCGAGTGTGGGCAGCGAACCGACCACACGACACGCGGCCCACGACAGGGTCGAGACGATGGAAGCCCGACCCGTGTGGTGAAGGACGACCGTTGCAACAGGCTTCACCGTCGCTCCGAAGGGAGCGGAGCGTTCCGGTGACTTTCCTCAACCGAGAGGAGAGGGGGGCTGGAGGCGGATCGGGGGGGGAACGATCCGGTTCCGGATTGAGGATCGATCAGGCCTCGAGCCGCTCGAACGCCTGCACCACGAGGCGGCCGATGTCGCTGAGCCGATAGACGATCTTGCGACCTTCGCGGCGCGACTCGACGAGGCGGCCATGACGGAGCAGGGAGAGCTGATGGCTGACCGACGGCTGTGAGGGGTTGTTCAGCGCCTCGCGGATCTCGCCCGCATACTTCTCACCGTCGGAGAGCAGCAGGAGGATCATCATCCGGGTCGGGGAGGTGGCCAGCTGAAGGGTCGAGACCACCTTCTGGATGTCATGGGGCGACTCGACGGGTCGGGAGCCACCAGTGCGCTTGGTACGGGACGTTGAGGAGGTTTTGGACTTCGTCTTGGTCGAGCGAGAGGTCGCAGAGGTCATCATGAGTCTCCTTTGTGTGATAATTGGTGACATCCGGGAGGGTTCAGAGGCAGGTTTCAGACGACCCGGAAGACGTCCAGTCCTTCGTTCGGTTCATCATCGCGTTGCTGATCAAGAGATCACCTGCGACATCTGATCCACGTCGCCAAGGGACCGCGCGGTTGGTCACCCCGAGAGATGACCGGAATGGGTCGGCGAGCCGATAACCAGTTCCCCGAGCGGAGCCGAAAGACGGGATCGGGCCATCCGTGCCAATTCGTGTGGGCTCCACGCTCATTATTGGCAATTGCCATGCCACAGGCATGTTTCTCACGCACAACGAAATCGGCATGATGCGAATCAGGAGCGGTGATCCTTCGCGTACTTACTTTCATAGACTCTTGCGGCGGAATTCGCAACACTTTTTCTTTCTGAGTTGGGTTTTCATCTTGATTCTAGGTCTCACTCGTGATCCTGGAGGCATTGACCCACGAAGGCGGGACCGGGAGAATCGAGGGGATGGAGCAGGTCTATTACACTCAGTGTCCGATGGGTTATGGCCTCGGGGCGACCGGAGGATTTCAGCTCAAGCGGATGAGCCGCGACTATCCGCGGGCGGCCGATTTCCGACATTTGGGCATGCGAGTGCAAATGTCGGGCTTGACGGTCGTGAGCCCGAAAGCCTTGCGATATCGGCGTGAGGGGCAACTCGCCGAGGTCGCCTGGCTCGCGCCCCGACCTCGCGAGTTCGAGGTGGCCGCGACGGAAGGCGCCGCCCTCCGTCAATACGGTCGCCCCGGCGGTTTGTTCGCACACGGCCTGCGGCTCGATTCCAATGAGATGCGTGCATTGCAACAGTGGCCAGCGAGCCTCTACGGCTGGCCGCACTGGGTCGAGCGCGATCCGATCCCGACTGCCGGCCGCTTCCTCGAACCCATGCAATTGACCGACGAGGCCCTGGCCGATCGCGGCTTCGTGCCCCGATTCGCGGAGGTGGCGGCGCTGGCGGAACCCTGGGGTGCCGAGTTCCTCGCCGGCCTGCTCGCGGCCCTGGCCGCCGTCATGCGTACGGGACGGACCCTCTTCCTGATCGAGGTTCCCGGGCGCCCGAATCCTCGGCGATTGGGAAGCTTGTCGCCTTGCTGACGTTTGCTTTCCCTCCCGGGATGCGGGAGGAACTGACCTTCTCGACGCATCATGACCGGCCCGAGGGTCTCCCCGGCTTCCGCATCCACGCAACGTCGCCCTCTTCCCGGCCCGATCGGGCAGCTCTGCGGGCGCTGGGAATCGTGGCCGACCTTGGCTCCCAGATGATCGAGCCCTCGCCACCACTTCCTCGCTGGTCACGAAGGCTGGCCTCCTGGCTGATCGAGCGTGACGAACGGGCCTGGGAGACTCACTTCTGCGACCTCATCACCGGGCTTACTGGCCCCGATCCGAGCCAGCGATGGGTCGATGACTGGCTGGATCAATTGAGTCAATTTCGCGAATGCAACGCCTGGACGCCAGTCCGGATCGCCGAAAAGGACTCACGGCGAGAATGGCACGCGGTGGCCGACTGGGCTCTGGCCTCGGGGCTTGCTCGAGTCTGGTCGGAGGCTCATCCGCCAACCTGGTGGAAGGCCGCCGCCGATGCGGCCGGAGGCTCGAACGCTGTCGCCTCGATCCTGCTGCTTCAGGGTGCCCTCGGCCAGCCCTGGCTTCGCGAGTGCGGGCCGGATCAGGTGGCGGTTCCCGACGCGAACCTCGCCAGGGCCTGGGGCGACGTGGTCGCGACCTGGTTCGGCCAGCGACCGGACGTGACCGACTGGTTTGCGGCCCTCAAACCCTTCCTGGCGAAGATGCCAGCCGATTGCCGAGCATCCTTCGTGCGTGGATTGATCGACGTCTGTCCCGAACGTGCCGACGCCACGCTCGACGCGATCGAACAGGCCCGGGCCCTGGACCGCGCCGCCTTGCTCTCGCTCCGCGGCCTCCGAGCGTTGAAGCCCGCGGTTGATCCGGCGCGTCTCGCCCAGGTTCTGGCTGTTGCCCTGGCGGACGATGCGGCGATGATCCCCGTCCTCGGGGTCCTCGCAAGCGAGGTCGCGGGGTCGGAGTCGGGGCTCGCGGCTCTCGGTTCGGCACTGGCCGAGGCCCTGCGATCCGACCGGCGTGACGAAGGCGCCATTCCAGAACGGAGGCGCCTCCGACTCTTCACCTGGGCCATCGACCGCCCGATCGGTTCGAGGTTACTCGAAGCGCATCTGGCCGCGAGCCTCTCAGAGGAGCGTGGGCGTGAGACCTTCCAGGCGGTCTTTCGCCGGATTCCGGGTGTCTTGAGCCACGCCTTGCTCAACGCCGCGCTGGAGGCGACGAGTCGTCGGGCAACATCCGTCGCGGGTTTCCGCTGGCTCGTGGAGGATGTGCTCTTGCCGACCTGGGACGATGGCACGGTCCCGCCGACGCAATGGGCCGGGCCGTATCTGGCCACATTCGTGTCGGACTTGCCGATCTGCCTGCGACTCTTTGCCCCCTCCAGGCGAGCAAGGCTCCATGACTGGCTCACCCTGGCGAGTCGTGTCGGCGACCTCTCCGAGCCCGAGTCCCGGCGACTGAGTCGCATCGAGGAATTCCAGGAAGCGTTGACCCGACCGACGGGCCGCGATCCTCAGATCAATCCCCCTTCTGGAAGTGCAGGAGGAGGAACATCCGTGGCTGCTCCGGACGCTTCTCGAGACGCATGGCCGCTCGTCGCTCGACGCCGCGATCGGGTGCCTGATGGCCTGCCAGGCGGCCTGGCCACCGGAGCTGTTCCGGCAGCGTTCGGCCCGTCGCAGGCGGCTCGCTCTGCCGATCGCGGAGATGCTTGCACGACTGGGTCAGGAATCGTCTCCACGACTGGAGACCACCCTCGACTTCGAACCGTGGCTCGCCCGACTCGACCACCTTCTGGACGCTCTCGGTGTGGCGTCCGAGCCCGTCAAGCGTTACCAGAAAGACAGCCTGGCTGCCGAGATCGTCACAGCCACCTCTCGACTGGAGACCGTTCAGACCCAGGTCTGGAGCTTCCGCCGGCGACTCCTCCACGACGAGGCTCGCTACCCGAGCCTGGCCGCCGACATCCGCCATGACCTGCGTCGGGCGTCCCAGGTCACGCCGGCTACGGTCTTCGACGAGTGGGACCAGCGTCTGGAAGTTGGGACCCGTAGCGCCGCCTTCCTCGAAATCTTTCTCAATGCATGCGATGATGCCGAGTTCCTCGCTCTGGCGCCGAAGGTGGTCGAACGGCTGCGGACGCTGCCCCCCCTACCCTGGTGGGAATCGGGGTCGGAAGGCTCCGAGCCTGATGATCTTCGCGAGCGTTATGCCCAGATTTTGCCGTTGCGTCCCTATCCTTTCGAGGAGTTCCTGCCGATCCTGACCTGGTTTGAGCCGGCCGCGATCCGTCTCGCGGCCAGCGCAGGATCAGGTACCCGACTGGCCCCGGCGCCGTCCGGATGATCTGCCGGTCCTGTCGGCGGCGACCCGGGCTCGCTGGTTTTGCCTGGAGAAGCTTTCGGAACTCACCGCGACGACTGGCTCCAGTGGTCGATCGTGCGCGACGAGCTGGAGAGGCTACCGCTGGAGAGACTCGGCACGACGGACCGCTACGTCTTGGCGAGTTGGATGATCTTCAAGGTTGCCGTGGAAGATCGGCAACGATCGACGTGGCGGCTCTCGCAGAGAAGCTTCGTCCGTTGTGGCATCGCGGACCCGGGCCGGATCGCATGCTGGTACGAACTGCTTCCCCTGGAGACGCCCGGCCTCAAGGAGCGCATCCGGGCGCGGAAGGAGTTCGTCGAGCGGCTCGTCGAGTCGCTGTCTGCGGCTCGCGTTGAGCATCCGCCCCGAGGGGGATGGTCTTCCCGTCGTCGGGAGGAACGGACTGTGCTAGGATAGAGGGAACTAATGTCCTCTCGGAATCCCTCGACGGTTTCCCTGACGGATCAGGAACGATGGTGCGAACGGAAGAATCCCCGCTGGTCCTCGCAATCGACCTCGGGGGGACGAAGGCGCTCGGCGCGGTTGTCGATCTCGCAATACCGTCCTGGGCCGGGCGAAGGTGGCCACGCCGGCCCGGCAGGGCGAGCGGGCGATCCTGGATGCGCTTGCGGAACTGTGCCTGGAGGCCGTCCGCGAGTCGGGCGCCTCGCTCGAACAGATCGCGGGCGTCTGCGTCGGCTCGCCCGGCCCGCTCGACCCTGTGCGAGGCGTGATCTACTACAGCGCGAACATGAACGTGAAGAACTTCGCCCTTGGTCCTCGAGCTCTCGCGGCTACTGGGCCGGCCGGTGATGTTGCAGAACGACGTCCGCGTCGGCGGCTACGGCGAGTTCCGGCTGGGGGCGGGGCGGGGCTATCGTAACATGCTGGCGGCGTTCGTGGGCACGGGCATCGGTGGCTGCGTGATCATCGACGGCCGGATCGTCACCGGGGCCACGGACAACGCTGGCGAGATCGGGCACATCCTGCTCAAGCCCAACGGTCCGCGCTGCGGATGCGGACGTCGGGGCTGCATGGAGGCCATGGCGAGCCGCTCCGCGATCACGCGGCGGATCGCCAAGGCGTACGGCAAGGGGGTCGCCTCCGTGCTCGGCGAGAAGGTCGCCGCCAAGGGCGAACGGCTCAAGAGCAAGGATCTGGCGGCGGCCTTCCTCGGCGAAGGACCCCGTCACCGTTCGCGAGGTCAGCCGTGCGGCGCGGTTCCTGGGCCTGGGACTGGGCGGCCTGGTCAATGTCCTCGGCCCGGAGGTCGTGATCGTCGGCGGGGGCGTCACCGAAGCCTTGGGGGAATCGTATCTGGGGCTCGTCCGCGCGGCCTTGCAGGAGCAGGTCTTGACCGACCCGAAGCAGACGATCCCGGTCGTCGCCGCGGCGCTCGGCGACGACGCCGGAATCCTGGGCGCGGCGTTGCTAGCCCGTGAGCGATTCATGAACGTTCCGGATGCCCGACCCGCCGCCGTCAATGGCCCGTGACGCGACGCTGACGAAGCCAGGCGAGGAGGTCCGCCTCCTGCTCCGGCTTGAGGACCTCGGCGAAGCCCGGCATCCTCCGCCGACCGTCGCGCACGACCCTGGCATACGGCTCCATTCGCTGCGCGAGGATCGGGATCTCGACCAGATTCGTCCCCAGGTCGCCACCGCGCGCGTCCGGCCCGTGGCAGGAAGCGCAGTGAACTTCGTACAGCTTCGCCCCGGACTCGGGGCGACCGCCAATCGGCTCGGGGACGGTCGGCTGGTTCAAGATCGCGGACCTGCTCCTCGGGCATTCGGTCGAGCGGTTGCGGAGGCTGATCGACTGGATAGGCGATCGCGAGGAATTCGATCAGTCGGCCCTTCTCCTCGGGCGGAACGGGAGCCCCCCAACTGATCATCTTATCCACCTCGGAGCCCCACTGCGCGGGGGTCATCCGTTGCCGGCTGACCATCTCGACGGTGTGGCACATCAGGCAGTTGTCCCGCATCGTCCGTTCCGCTTGCGACCTGTTCGAACGGCTCGGCCAGTTCGTCGTCGGGTTCCTGGGACGGGGGTCGTGGAGGGCGGCGGAGCAGGGTGACGAGGAGGCCGGGAACCGTTGCCCGAAGGGTCGGTGTCAACATGGTCGATCACCTCACCTCGCAATGGACTTCGTCGATCCCGTTCCAGAGATAGCCGCTCTTGTTCCAGGGTGGCGTCTCGGGCTGGGTCTGGTTCGAGGAGTCGGTGGCACGGACGCGGAGAGTGTGCTGGCCCGGCTTGGCCTGCCAGGCGAAGGTCCAGAGCCGCCAGGAACCTTCGTGCTCGGGACCTTCCAGCTCCGCGAGTCGCCAGGGTCCGCCATCGACGGAGACCTCGACATGCCGGACCAGTCCCGTTCCGGTCCAGGCTATGCCACGGACCTCGACCGGGCCCCGCCTTGAGGACGGAGCCTCGCGACGGGACGGGCGATGAGTGACTTGACGTTCATCGTCGTCACCGGCACCAGGTCTTCCGGCTTGACCATCGTGCCGGGCGGCGCGGGAACCTTCGGGATGCCGATAACCGGTCTGCTGGTAAAACCCGGGCGCCTCCTCGTTCGCGACGGTGAGGAATCGCAGCCACTTCAGCCAGTGGTTGCCCGTCCAGCCGGGGACGATCAGGCGGAGCGGCCCACCGTGCAGTCGTGGGAGCGGCTCGCTGTTCATCCGGCGGGCGACGATCGTGTTGGGGTCGAGGGCCCTGTCGAGCGGGAGACTCCGGAGGAAAGCCGGAGTCTTCGGGTTCGGCGGCGCATCGGATCCGAGCAGATGGACATGCGCCGCGTCCGGTCGCAACCCGGCGGCCTCCAGGAGATCTTTGAGCCGGACTCCCGACCATTCCGCGTTCCCGACCGCCCCCCGTTCCCAGCCCACGCCGCCGATCTTCGGCGAGAAGAGTCCCCGGCCATTACCGGCGCACTGGAGGACGGCGTGGCAAGGTCACCTGGTCGAATCCGTCCAGGTCATCGAGGGACAGGGTCGTTTCTTTCGCGACGCTCCCGCCGATCGTCAGGCTCCAGGGGACCAGTCCGACCGCGGGGCGCCGAAGTGGCTCCGGACGAAGAAGCAGATCGTTGGGTGTGATCCAGCGGTCGAAGACCTCGACCGGCGACTCGGCATCCAGTGGTCTCGGGTTGCGGACGATCAGACCGGCTTCGACCGGGTCATCGGGTCCCCTCGCCTCCGACCGGTCCGGCAACCACGGAAAGGCGAGGGCACCGCCGGCCGCGGCGAGGCCACGCAGCGCCTCCCGCCGGCTCAGGCGCGGGCAGTCTGCGTCCAGGCGAGTGTCGTCGATTCGCTGATCCGACATGGGAGGTTCTCCATCCTCAGAAGACACGTCGTATCGCCCAGTATGGCGTCCCGGTGGTCGCGCGTCCAACCTGCCTTCGGCGGATCGGATCATCCTGGTTGCAGCGGCATTGCGCCAGAAATCGCAATCGATCATTGCGATCGATGAAATCGGAGGAAGTTGTGCAATCCTCAAAATAAGAATGAATGAGTCATTTTCTCTAAACAAGTGGACTGGCGGCCGATTCTGAGTTACGATGGAATGGTATATGTGCTGGAAGAGGAGAGGGTCGGAGGCCCTCCCAATGGGAGGGCCCCGCCGAGGGATTGGGAACTGCAGTGTCGCGTCGTCGTCCGAGTTGGCCATTCAGGCTCACAACACGGGTCACGTGACATGAAGAATGCCCGTCGCGAATCATCGCAACGCCAAGTTCGCCCGCCTCCATCGCCTCCTCGACATCTGCCTCGACACCTCTCGACCCCGCCGCCTCCGCACCCGTTCCGCCCGCTATGCCGCGGCTCTTGCCGAGCAGCTCGGGTTGATCACGCGCGCGAAGCGGTGCACGTGGTGTCGCCGCCGGATGCGTCTGGAGCGGCATCACTGGGACTACTCGGAGCCCTTGAATATCACGTACCTCTGCAACGACTGCCACGAGATCGCCGACTCGATGGTTTGGGCGGGGATCGCCTGAATCCGTCCGATTCGATCGGAAAGATCTCCGCTCACATCGCGGTTCATACTAGCCTCGACTGGCCCCCAGGAAAGTTCGCGGTGGGTCGGTGCTGGTAGCTCATCGCGATTTCGTTCGGTTCCGGGCTCGCCCGCGGCCGTCGCCTCCCCGGGTGGCTCGACGATCGGAAAAGCGACGAGAAAGGTGGTTCCCCCTTCGGGATTTGCCTTCCAGTGGAGTCCGCCTCCCAGGGAGTCGATATACCGGGCGACCCGTGGCAAGCCGAGGCCGAGCCCCCGACCCGCCGCCCGGCCGCAATAGAAGGGGTCGAGCAGGTGCCGGACCGCTTCGGGGCCGAGCCCGCGTCCCGGGTCGCGGAATTGCCAGACCCAGTGGCCCCGTTCACGACGGGTCGCAACGTGGACGGTGCCTCCGGGGGGTGTCGCCTCGATCGCGTTCCGCGTCAGGACCTCGACGAGATGACGGAGTGCCTCCGGGTCCGTCCAGGCGGGACCGGCATCGTCGCCGGCCTCAAAGCTGAGGCCGACGCCCCTTCCTTCGGCTTCGTCGGCGAGGTCGCGCAGGACCAGCCGGCCTAGCTCGACCGGCTGGCAGAGCCGGGGCCTCGGAGCCGAGGGACGGGCAACGTACATCAGGTCTCGGAGAATCCGATGGGCTCTCTGAGCCTGGCCGATGATGGCGCGGAGGGAACGCTGGGCCTCCGGGTCGGTCGTCCTTCCGAGCAGGAGCTGAGCGCGTCCCAGGATCACCGCGAGTGGGTTATTCAACTCGTGGCCGGCACCGCCGGCAAACTCGCCCAGCGAGCGAAGCAGTTCCCGACGCAAGGCCGGCTCCAGGCCCCGTTCGGCACGATCCGCGGCACGGATGAACGTCGCGAGTCGATCCTGAAGGTCCTCGCGCTCGGCCCGGGCCGACTCCCAGGACCGCCGGAGTCGGCGACGGCGACCAGGACGGGCTGGGGCCGTTGTCCGGCCCATCGACACGGGTGGGTTGCTGCCGGTCGTCCGGGCCGTCCGCGGTCAACTCGTCGATGAGCTGGGCATAGGCGGCACGATCACGTCGCCAGCGCGAGGCGTCATAGCGGAGGCGGGCGTGCGACCGCAGGAGCGCCGTTGATTCCGGGTCGGCGTTGCGATCGACGAGTCCGCCACCGCAATGGATCTGAACCTCGGCGATCAGCCGCTTGAGGTCGCGTGGATCGACCTTGATCGTCGAATCCGGTCCGAGTCCGAGGCGCCAGGGCGTCTGCTCGGCCCAGAGGTAAGCCTGCTCGATCAGTCGGGAACGGGCCGGGTCGCGGACACAGTCACCGATCCAGGCGATCCGGCCGGCATGGAGCCAGGCCGCATCCGCGAGGTCGGTCGGACCGCCCCAGCGTTCGGCTTGACGGAGGCCAAGGGTGGCGAGGTCGAGTCCCAGACGATGAGCCAGGAACTCGCGGCGGCCCTCCCGATCCTCAACCGAGTCGAGTTCCGCCAGAGTCCCCGGCGCGACGGCCGCCAGGCACCAGAGACCCAGATTGACCAGCAAGCCGATCCGGGCCGAACGCTCGGACTCCTCAACGGGACCCTCGATCGTCAGCCATCGGGCTGCCAGCGCGACGGCGACGGAATGCTTCCAGAGCCGATCGACGGCCGCTCTCTCGCGTGAGGCAAGCGGTCCCCACCACGCCAGTTCCGCGATCGATCGAAGCGGAGATCGAGTCCGCCACCGGCCAAGTCGAAGAAGGGCCCAGCCCGGGTCGATTGACGTAAACGGGTTTTTCCAGAGTATTTGCGTCCGAGTCTTCGACGCCAGGACGGCCCGCACGGTGGCTGGACGGAGGGGAAGACCGCCCAGCCGGTCGAGCCGACGCCGGAGTTCCTGCGGGTTCGGGTTCGGGTCCTGGCTCGCATGCACCGTATCGGGCTCCTTCCCGACGGTCGATCCGGGCCGGGGACCCGTCCTGGGTCCCGCTCAACTCTGGCTGGCAAGTCGCCCTCAGGCGCGGGCTTCGGTCTCGATGTCCAGGAGCTTGCAGACGCGGCGAACCAGCTCGTCGATATCGAGCGGCTTGTGCATGAAGTCGTCGGCCCCGGCGTCGCGAAGTTCCTGGATCTTGTCCTCCTCAACCATGCCGGAGATCGCGATGATCTTGATATCCGCCATCGTCGGGTCGGAGCGGATCAGCTCGCAGACCGCTTTCCCGTTAATATCGGGAAGCATCACGTCCAGGATGATCAATTCCGGGTGATACTCCTTGGCCTGCATCCCGGCGCCGAAGCCGTTGTTGACGACGCGCAGCTCGAAGCGTTTGTCGGCCGAGAGCACGTCCTGGATCAGATCCACGACGGCCGGATCGTCATCGACCACCAGAATCCGGTGGCGACCGCTCTCCAGCGCGTCGGTCGGGATGTTGTTTTCCTTCATGAAGCGATAGAGCGCCTCGCGCGGGATGCGGCGGAAGCGCGATCCCGGAACCCGGAAACCTTTGAGCTGTCCGGAATCGAAGCAGCGAATGATCGTCTGCTGGCTGACCTTGCAGATCTTCGCCGCCTCTCCGGTCGTGAACACAGTCTTCATGGTCGGGTACGTCCCATCTCTCGAGCCACTACGGCTCGCTCGACTGCCGATCCAAAGCGGGCCTCGGTCCGTGAGCCCCCCCGCCGATCGACAGGCCATCCTCCCTGATCGGACCCCGCAAGTGACGGACCCCAACCCCGTATCCTCACGACGGATCGGAGCCCGACCGACCACCGCAATACGAACCGAACCCCTAAAGATTGCGAAACCTAGCGAATTTACCAGGCTTACCGACGTAGCCAATTATAGTGGCGCTCTCCATTCTGTCAACCGGAATGCGCGAGTTGCGTGAAGGAGGCAGATGGGGAAAGACGTTGGTGGTGCTATGGCCGTGCTCTTCGCTCCGAAAAGCTGGGTTGGAAAGGATGTGTGCTCTAGGGGGACTCTGGGCTCCTGGCGGCTTCGGTAGCGACTCCACGTTTGAGGGAGACCAGGAGGGTCGCGAGATCCGCCGGGTTGATCCCGCTGATCCGGGCGGCCTGGCCGAGGGAACGGGGTTGGACGCGCTGGAGTTTCTCCCGCGCCTCGACCCGGAGCTGACGGACGGACAGGAAGTCGAAGCCGGCCGGGATCGGCTTGTCCTCCAGGCGACGGAAACGCTCCACCTGCTCGGCCTGGCGGTCGATGTAGCCGCCGTACTTGGCCTCGATGGTCGCCTGCTCGACCGCGCCCGGGTCGTCGGTCAGTGCGGCGAGCGGGGGGTGGAGCGGGAGGAGGTCGTCCCAGGAGGCGGCGGGCCGGCTGAGGATGCGGCGGAGGGTCTCGCCGCCGACGCGGACGGAGTTCAGCACCTCCCGGAGCCGCTCGATCCGACCGGAACGGGCGCGGAAGCGGGACCAGCGGTCGTCGTCCACGAGCCCGACGCGGTGGCCCAGCTCGGTGAGGCGGAGGTCGGCGTTGTCGTGCCGCAGGAGCAGGCGATACTCGGCGCGGCTGGTGAACATCCGGTAGGGCTCATCGACCCCGCGAGTGACGAGGTCGTCGATCAGGACGCCGATGTACCCCTGCGAGCGGTCGAGGACGAAGGGCTCGTCGTCGGAGATGGCGAGGGCGGCGTTGATCCCGGCGATCAGGCCCTGGGCGGCGGCCTCCTCGTAGCCGGTCGTGCCGTTGATCTGGCCGGCGAAGAAGAGGCCGGGGACGCGCTTGGTCTGCAAGGTGGGGTCGAGCTGGGTCGGCGGGGCGTAGTCGTACTCGACGGCGTAGCCGAACCGCATGATCTCGGCGTATTCGAGGCCGGGGATGAGGGGGATGATGGCTTCCTGCACGTCGCGGGGGAGGCTGGTGGAGATGCCGTTGCAGTAGTATTCGAGGGTGTCGCGGCCCTCGGGTTCGAGGAAAATCTGGTGCTGGTCGCGGTCGGCGAACTTGACGACCTTGTCCTCGATCGAGGGGCAATACCGAGGCCCGGTGCTGGCGATCTGGCCGGAGTACATTGGGGCGCGGTGGAGATTGGCGCGGATCAGGTCGTGGACGGCCGGGCTGGTGGCGGTGAGGTGGCAGGGGAGCTGCTCGACGTCGAGGCGGTCGGTCAGGAAGGAGAAGGCGACGGGCTCCGGGTCGCCGTGCTGGACGTCGAGGCCGGCAAAGTCGATCGTGCGGCCATTGAGGCGGGGCGGGGTGCCGGTCTTGAAGCGTTGCAGCTCGAAGCCGAGTTCGCGGAGGCTGCCGGAAAGCCCCTGGGCAGCGACGTCCCCAGCGCGTCCGCCCTCGGTCTTCGTCTCGCCGGTGTGCATGAGGGCCTGGAGGAACGTGCCGGTCGTGACGACGACGGCGGACGCCCGATAGACGGCCCCTCCCCGACAACGCACCCCCGCCGCCCTCCCCGACTCCACGACGATCGACTCGACCATCTCCTGGCGGAGCGTCAGGCTCGGCTGGCTCTCGACGGTAAGCTTGGCCAGCCGCTGATACGCCTTCTTGTCGCACTGGGCGCGGGGGCTGTGCATGGCGGGGCCCTTGCCCCGGTTGAGCAGGCGGAACTGGATCGCCGCCCGGTCGGTGAGCACGCCCATGGCGCCGCCGAGCGCGTCCACCTCGCGGACGATCTGCCCCTTGGCGACCCCGCCGATGGCCGGGTTGCAGCTCATCTGGCCGACCGAGTCGGCGTTCAACGTGAGCAAGGCCGTGCGACGCCCGATCTGCGACGCCGCCAGGGCGGCCTCGATCCCGGCGTGGCCGGCGCCGATGACGACGACTTCATAATGGTACGGATCGGGTCGGGAACGCGACATGGATTGCGCGGGACTCGGGACGAATTCGATCGGGGTATCCCTTCATTCTAGTGGCCGATCGCGACGGATGGAAAGGCGTGGCGTCCACCGTCTCCCCATTGCCGATCGCGGCGTCGCGAACGGGGCGGCGCCAGGCCGGTGTCCGGCTGAACGCCTTTTTTGTCGATTGGCAGATGGCCGGGACGATGGAGGACGCCCCGGCGACGCGCCCGGGACGCTTGTGGGACGATGGGAGCACGCCGTGGGGACGCTTGTTGTCGCGAAGGCCTGCAAATCTTAAGTGCCTGTGTAACAGGAACTTAAAAGGTGCATTTTACCCAATTTGAAGTTCGTTCGGCTTTGATGAAAAACCCCGCTTTGATGCAAAACCCTGGTGTCCTGCTCAACTTGAAAGGAGTCCATTGGGTGTTGTAACCTGCGGCATCGCCAAGGCTTGACAACGTGAGGCCTCAGCCCGGGACCGACACCATGGACGACCTCGCCCGCTTTTGCTGCCAGAACGCCGACTGCCCCGATCACGGCCGTCGCGATGCCGGCAACCTGACCGTCTGTGACCATTACGGCCAGCACCGGCAGTATCGCCTGCTCTACTGCCGCACCTGCCAGGCCCGCTTCTCCGAACGCAAGGGCACGCCGCTGTACCGCTCGCACCTGACCGAAGAGAAAGCCCTCTCCGTCCTGAATCATGTCGGCGAGGGCTGCGGCGTCCGCCAGACCGGGCGACTCGTCGGCGTCCATCGGGATACGGTGATGCGGTACAGTCGCCTGGCCGGCGATCACGCCCAAGCGGCCCACGAGGAACTCGTGGCGTTTTCCCCCCCGAACCCGTGAGGTCCAGTTCGATGAGAAGTGGGCCTTCGTGTACCAGCAGCAGGAGCACTGCGACCCTGCCAATCCCGCCGACGCCAATTGGGGGGATTACTGGGACCAGGTGGCCTTCGATCCCGTGCACAAGCGGCTCGTCAACGTGGTGCCCGGGGCTCGGGGCCTCGAAGAGGCCGAGGCGGTGGTCGCCGACTTCCATCGCCGGACCGGGGGACGGGTCATGGACGTGATGACCACCGACGGCTACCCGGCCTACGAGACCGCGATCTTGCAGGTTTACGGCGAGACGGTCACCCCGGGCCCCACGGGCCGGCCCGGCCGCCCCAAGGCCCCGTACCAGGCCGTGCCGGCGGGTCTGAACTACGCCACTGTGGAGAAGCGGCGGGAGAAGGGCCGGGTGGTGGAGATCGTCTGCCGGATGATCTTCGGCACCCTGGCCGCGGTGCTGGCGGCCCTGAAGCGGTCGAAGGTCAGCCGAGCGATCAACACCGCGTTCGTGGAGCGTTACCACGCCACGGATCGCCATCGCAATGCCCGCAAGGGCGCGGAAGACCTACCGGTTCCGTAAGGATTGGCGTCAGCATGAGGCGGTGACGTACTTCCCGATGTATTCGTATAACTTCTGCTGGGCTGTGAGGACGTTGCAGGCCCGGGATGAGAACGGGATCTGGCGGAAGCAGACCCCGGCGATGGCGGTGGGCCTGGCCGACCACATCTGGACGCTATCGGAATGGTTGAAGTTCCCAGTCATTCAACGTGCGTAGGACACCAGGTCACCGGGAAGGTGGGAGAATCGTCCTGCTTTGGAGTTGCGAACAGGCTCATGGATTCCGGGTCCGACGTCGAGTCCGCTTTGTTTTGCCATCCAGAAAGACTTCGGATGGTCCCGGAACACCTCGGCAACGCGCCTGGGACGCCTCCGAGACGACGTGAGGCCACCGAGGGGACGCTTCTTCTGGCGCCAGGAGTCACAACTCAACTTTTTAATCGGCAGCAGATTACCACATCTATTTTGCCCATTGTGAAGTTCGTTCGGCGACGAGGACGCGCCGTAGCGCCGCGACGACATGCCAGGACGGGGCCTCCGATTGCGAATCAGAAGCGTCCGCGAAGCAGTGTTAATTATAGCACACGATTGCGACATTGCAGCCGATGGGGCGAGGTTTCGAGGAGACGAATGCGGTGAATCTCCGGCTTTCCGGAGAGTCTCCTGAGTTTATCAGGATCTCAGTCCTACGGAAGTCGGCTCGACACCCGGACCGTCCACCAGAAAATGACGATTCTAAGCGATCGTGTCGAGAAGGATTATTTTTGGTTTGTTTCTTGAAAGAAATAATCGGCTTCGGGCTGTGAAAGTGAAACCCTTTCCACCAGAGAAGCCGATTATTCCCGTACCCTTCTTGATCCATCCACACGGGAGCGGATAAAATCGATCCTAGTGTCCTGAGTCAGAAGTTCGCTCACAAACCTTCTTGACCCGTTCCAGAATCAGATCCGCGTTGGCCGTCCACACGAACGGTCGGGGATTCTCGTTATGCGTGGCCAGATACTCCAGGATCGCCTTCTCCAAAGCCGCCACGCTCCGGAAGACTCCGCGTCGGATCTGCTTCTCGGTGATCTCGGCGAAGAACCGCTCCACCTGGTTCAGCCACGATCCGCTCGTCGGTGTGAAATGCAGGTGATACTCCGGATGCCGAGCCAACCACCGCTTCACCGCCGCCGTCTTATGCGTGCCGTAGTTGTCCAGAATGATGTGGATCTCCACGCCAGGCTCGCGCTCGACCTGAGCATCGATCTCGTTGAGGAACTTGAGGAACTCCTGCTGGCGGTGGCGGCGATAGCACTTGCCGATCACCGCACCCGTGGCCACATTCAGCGCGGCGAACAGCGAGGTTGTGCCGTTGCGGACGGAGTCAGGGGTTCGACGCTCGGCCTGTCCCGGCGTCATCGGCAGCAAGGGCTGGGTGCGGTCCAATGCCTGGACCTGACTCTTCTCGTCGACCGACAGCACGATGGCGTTCTCCGGCGGGCTCATGGACAGCCCAACGATTTCGCGGACCTTCTCGACGAAGAACGGATCGGTGGAAAGCTTGAAGGTCTCGCTCTTGTGAGGCTTCAACTCGAAGGCCTTCCAGATCCGGGCGATGGCGCTCTGAGACATCCCCAGCTTGCGGGCCATGCCGCGGGTGCTCCATTGGGTGGCGGCCCTGGGCTTGGTCTCCAGGGTCTGGGTGACGACCTGCTCGACCATCGCGTCGGTGATCTTTCGAGGGGCGTCGGGTCGGGGTCCGTCGGCGAGGCCATCCAGACGCAGTTCGAGGAAACGCCTTCGCCACTTACCCACGGTGATGACATGGACGCCGAGCCGAGCGGCGACGTCCTTGTTGTCGAGTCCCTGAGCACAAGCCAGGATGATTCGGGCCCGGGTGGCGAGCCGCTGGGTGCTCTTGGGCCGCGCGGCCCAGGTTTCCAAGGTCTGCCGCTCGTCGTCGGTGAGGACCAGTTCGGCCTTGGGGCGTCCACCTTTTTTCATCATATGTCTCCCTTCGAGGATCATACAAGGAAACTGGACGGGGCGCAAGGTTAATTGGCGGATTTCTGACTCAGGACACTAGTTTTACAGCAGCAGCAAATCCGCGGTGTTTCTGGTAACATCGAATCATAGGGAACTGAACACGCGAGGACCGGCCGGCCCGTCGCCCCAACACCTCATGTCGGGAGGGAGCCTCCATGACACCGGACGACGTGCGCGCCGCGGCCGAGCGACTGGTCGACTTCCACGAGCGGTTCGCCCCGCTCTTCGGTAAGGAGCAGGCTCAGGACCATGCCTATGACTACGTCAAGGGCCTGATGGTCTGCCCCGACCGCAAGAGCGTCGAGCCGATCGCCCTCCTGGTCGGCCACGGCGATGTCTCGGGCCTCCAGAAGTTCATCAACAGCGCCCCTGGCAGTACGACGACGTCCAGGCTGAACTCCAGGCCGTCTTCGACGGCGAGCTGGTCCCCTCGGCGGCCGGGTCGCCCGCCGGCGTCGTCGGTGTCATCGACGAGTCGGCCTTCGCCAAGCAGGGCGTACACTCCGCGGGCGTGGCCCGGCAGCACAACGGCCGGCTCGGCAAGGAAGACAACTGCCAGGTCGGCGTCTTCCTCGTCGGCGTTACCCCCGCGGGGGCCGCGCTGTTGGACCACCGGCTCTACCTGCCCAAGCCCTGGTGCGAGGACACGCCTGAGGCCCGGGCGCGGCGCGGCAAGGCGCACATCCCCGAGGATGTGACCTTCCGGCCCAAGGCCCGGATCGCTGCCGAACTGGTCCGCGGGGTCGTCGTGCTCGGTCAGACGCGACTGGACTGGGTGGTCGCCGACGAGGAGTACGGCAAGGCCGGGCACTTCCACGAGGCGATGGACGAGTTGGAGCAGCGGTACGTGGTCGAGGTGCCGGTGACGACGACCGTCTGGACCGAGGACCCGGCCGGGTGCGTGCCGGCGTACGGCGGCCGGGGCCAGCCGCCGAAGCGCCCGACACGGGAGGGTGTGAAGTCCGTGGCCGCGGTAGCCGCGGGGCTGCCCGCCGAAGCCTGGCAGACCCTGAAGGTGCGCGAAGGGGCGTGCGGGCCGCTGGTGTTCGAGTTCGCGGCGGTGCGGGTGTGGGCGATGCGCGACCAGAAGCCGGGGCCACCGGTGTGGCTGCTGATCCGCCGGTCGCTGGAGGCGATCCCCGAGGTCAAGTACTACATCTCCAACGGCGGGGCCGAGACGCCCTTGAAGGTCCTGGCGTTGGTCGCCTGCACGCGCCACCGAGTGGAGGAATACTTCGGCGAGGCCAAGACGTACCTGGGGATGGCGCAGTACGAGACGCGGTCGTACGTGGGGTGGCACCATCACATGGCGCTGGTGGCGGTGGCGCACCTGTTCGTGACGTTGACGCGTCTGCGTCTGAAAAAAAGTCGAAGGGCCTGACGCTGGACCGGGCGGTGCGGCTGTTGAGGTCGGCGTTCTCCGAGGCGGAACTGACCGTGGAGAAGGCGATCGCCCTGATGGACTACCACGAGGGGCGGAACAGGATCGCCAAGGCCTCACATGACAAGGCCTGGCACGCCAGGCACGAGGGCGTGAAATACCTGCTGCTGTAAAACTAGCATGAAGGTCCCCCTCGAACGGTCCGCCGAGGCCCCGTTCGCCTTCACTTCCCTCACAACCATCCAGGGGCCCCGTCCATGCTGACCATTCCTCGTGGCGCACTTCCTCGGAATCACACTCCTGCTGGTTCTCATCACCACGCCGGCACGGGCTCAGAATTATGCCCATCCGTCGGGGTATCCAACCGTCGTCGAGCAAGGGTTCTTCACTCCTTACCGAGCACCTGTGGTATCGCATCATGTGGCCACAAACTACACCTCTGGCCTCCACGCCAACAAATCGATCTCCTCGAATTATCTCAATCCGTTGCAACATCATGGTTCCCGGGGATATGGCGGGGGTGGATATAGTAGGGGAGGGATGAGTTACCGGCGATCGGTCGGTGCGCGTTCCGCGAGCGTTGGGACGACACCCGCGGCGCTCGGCGGGGCGGGAGCGATCGCGGTCATGGGAGGCGTCCCGGCCCGCTAGTCGATGGTCGGCAGTCCACCTCGTGCACCGGCCTCCGTCCACCACCAATTCCGCTCGACGCTACCGATCTGGCGAGCATTCAGGGGGGCGGTCGCGAGCCCCTCATTGCGGTGCGCCGAGCGCGTAAAATCTCAGTCTCCATGGAGTTCGCGACCGGACGGTGAGAGGATTCAAGCCAGGAGCAATCCGTTTCCCTGCGGTCCTCCACCATCTTGCGAGGGGCTTTGCGGGCAGGACGCCTCGCGGTAGAATCGCTCGTCAAGAGTGAGACGTCCGTGGCCTTCAATTGCCGCGGCCACGCCGCCTAAACACCGGGCTGGCGCCTGGAGTCGGGGCCGCCATTTTAATTCCAGGCAACACAACGAGGAGTGAAGCGGTCTCTCCGGGCTTGAGGCTTTCCGGGAGCGTTCGGCGGGCTGGTGCCCCCCTCGGTCTTCAAAACCGCTGTGCGGCCTGGCGACAGGTCGCAGGTGGGTTCGATTCCCATCCGCTCCCGTTCTTTTCGCAGACACCCCGCTCGCTGCTGTGATCGGGTCCTGGCGGTTCGACCTGAGGTAACTGATTAGCGCCCTGGCGGGCGGTTCAGGCGTGCCGGGGTTCGGCGGGATGAACGAGATGGACGACGGCGTCGATCAGGGCGGGGCCGGTCGTGGTCCGCGATCGTGTCCGAAGGACGCGCGACCACGCCTCGAAGGCCCGCGTGCCGCGCGCGGTCTTCGTGCACTGCGACACCTTCCACGCGATCACCGCCGGCCGGAGCGCACGCTCCGCCCGGTTGTTCGTCGGCTCGATCCCCGGTTCGTCCAGGAACCGCACCAGCGAGCCCGCGTCGTGGCACCGGCCCAGCTCGTTCAGGAGTCGCTGGTTGTCGCGGTCCGACAGCGCCCGGTCGCGCAGGTGGTCCGTGATCGCCCACTTCAGCCGTCCCAGACGGGCCGCGAAGTCCGGCCCCGGCCCGACGCCGGCGCGGCGCTCAGGCCACAGCGCCAGCGCCTGCTTGAGCCGGTCCTTCCGCCGCTTCGCGAACCGCCACGCCCCGCGGGACTTCGTCTCCAGCACCTCCGACAGCGACCGCAGGACGTGGGCCAGGCACTTCGGCTTCTGCACACCGGCCAGTTCGGCCGCGTCCTAGCTGGTCCCGCGGTCGGTGCTCATCACCCCGGCGGAGTCGGCCGGCACCCGCTCGCCGACCTCCTCGTTGCGGTGCCGCGGCCGGACCTGGTAGACCGTCGCGGTGTCGGTCACGAAGGCCATCCGCCAGGCCGGCGAGCCCCCGCGCCAGCCCGTGTCGTCGGTGTGGACGAAGGGGGCCTCGCGGACCGAGTCGCCCAGGGTTCGATATGTCGTCCCGATCGCGCCGGCCGCCTTCTTGAGGGCGTCACGCGTGACGGCCCCCTGCGTGAGCCGCACGCCGGTCAGGATCGCGATCACCGCCGGCCCCTTGCGGACCGGCCCGCCCAGGCCGTCGTGGAGGTGGTGGGCGGCGGCCAGCAGCCGCGGGCCGAGGCGATGGGCGGTCGCCCCACGCGGGTCGGCGGCGCGGTCGGGAGGCCGCCCGCGCCGTCGCGCCGCACCGCCGGCAGCGGCGGACGCCGACCCGGAAGAGCCGGGCGCGCGGTCGGACGACCTGGGGGAGATCGGGGATCGAGGCCTCCTCGACTCGGGCTTCGTCGAACTCGCCGCCGCATTTCGGGCCGGCCGTCTCGCCGACCGGGACGTCGATCGGCGGTTCGCCGACCTGCTCGGACGCTTCGCGGCGCTGGAAGACCCCCCGGCCGGGCTTTCGCCCGGGTCTCTTGGGGTCCTTGACGCGGGTCCCCTTCGAGAACGGCGCCGCCTGCCGCTTGCCGCCGCGCTTGAGGGCCTCGACCTCGGCCTGGAGCGTGAGCACCAAGGCGATCAAGGCTTCGCGATCCAGTCCGGCCAGGTCCGTTCCGCTCATGGCGACCACCGTAAAAGCCGCATGGGGCCGGGGCAAGAGGGTGGCGAATCAGTTACCAAACGCCCCACGCTTCTCGCACAACGACCGGACCTTTTCTCGCACGATCGGCTTGTCGAGATGCTTCACGGCCCACTCCCGCCGCCGGCGGAGCCGCTGCGAGACGGTGCGGGCATCCGGGGCGTGATACGCCTCCCAGACCCGCTCCCGCAGCGCATCGAAGGTCTCCTTCAAGGGCTGGGCCCGCTCCCGGATCTTCAGGAACGCATGCAGGAAGCCGAGGATGATCGTGACCCCCTGGAAGAACGCCGGCCAGGCCGCCTGCGTGGCGGCCCAGCCGTCGGTGTTGACGGTCCGGGGCCGGTACGCCGGGTCCAGGTCCCGGGCCGCATCCCGGAACACGCCGTAGGCCCTCGTCAACTCGTCCTGGTCGGCCCTCTCGGCCAACGCCAGGCCCAGGCAGCACCCGCCGCCGGCGGTGGCCGCCAGCTAGACCTTCTCGCTGCCGAGGGTCGTGTGCTTCTCGTCGGCGACCAGATGACCGGGCCACCGCTCGGGGGCCTTGACGGTGGTCCCGACCAGGCTGGATCGCCCCAGGGAGCGTTCCAGGCGAGGCCAGGACCTCGGGTCCCGCCCGAAGACCTCGGTCAGGGCCCAGTCGGGCCCGGCGAACTTGCGGAGAAAAGGGGGGCCTGCACGTCCTCGGTCCGCCCGGTCAAGGAGGGCATCAGGAACGAGGGACGGACCAGGGAGCTCTGGCTGTTGCGGAGGTCGATCCGCCGGAGCCTCCAGCCGGTCTTGCGGGAGGTGTAGGTATCCTTCATGCGGTAGCCCCGCCGGATCTCGGCTGGGAACAGCTCCGGATGGGCCTCGATCTGCTGGTCCAGAGACTCCCGGAACCGCTCGGGATCGCCTGCGATCGGCTCATACTGCTGCTGGGAGCAGGGGATCCAGAGGGTCTTCTGTCCCCGGACGGGCGGGAACGTGGGGTCGGCGGCCGGCATGGCGTCGTCCCTGCTGATGGCTCACGAGGCGGAGATCCGTGACCCTCAGCATAGCCGCCATCGGACGGGGTGACATGGACATCCGGTGCCCTCCCCAAAATCCGTGATAAACAGGAGATTTCGAGTGAAGCCGATTCCCCACCGCCACCACGCCGCCGGCAAGCGCCAAAGCCGCCGACGACTCGACCGGCCCGTCACCGCACCTTCGCCCGACCCGGTCTGCTCCGCCTCGAAGATCCACTCCGAGGTCGCCACCAAGACCCGGGCCATCGCCTGCGGCGGCATCGGCGCCATCCCGTTGCGCGTGCGCAAGCTCGGCCTGGCCGAGGCCATCGACCATCGGCTCCTCCTGCTCACGTTCCACTTCCCCTGCCACGAGTCGGACCAGGTCCTGAACTTCGCCTACAACGCCCTGGGCCACGGGACCTGCCGCGACGACATCGAGCTGCGACGCGACGACATCGTCTTCCTCGATGCCCTCGACGCCGACCGGATCCCCGACCCCACCGCCGCCGGCGACTTCGGCCGCCGCTTCCCCCCCGACGACGTCGAGACCCTCCAGGACGTCTTCGATCAGACCCGGGTCAAGGTCGGGAAACAGTTGCCGTCGCCCTTCTTCGACGCGGCCGTCATCGACGCCGACGGCTCGCTCGTCGCCACCGCCGCCGGCGGCAAGCCGGGCGTCGATATCGCCCACGACGGCACCTGGGGTTATCACCCGTTGATCGTTTCCCGGGCCAACACCGGGGAGGTGCTCAGCCTCGTCAACCGGCCCTCGCACGAGGGCGCCGCCGAACAGATCGACCTGGCGATCCGGCACGGCCGCGGCGCCGGCTTCCGCACGAGCTACCTCCGCGGCGACACTGACTTCACCCCGACCAGGCCACGCGACGCCTGGGACGCCGAGGCCGTGACCTTCCTCTTCGGCATCGACGCCATGCCCCACCTCAAGGCGATGGCCGAGGACCGGCTCGCGTCGGACTGGGCTGAGCTGCAACGGCGGCCGCAGTACACGGCCCAGGGGAAGCCCCGGAAGCGCCCGAGAAAATCCCGGACCGGAGCGTCCGCGAGCGTGGGTTCCAGACGTTGACCCGGGTCCGTGAGGACGTGGCCGAGGTCGCGTACCGACCGACGGCCTGCCGGCGGGCGTACCGGCTGATCCGCGTCCGCCAGACGATCCGGGTCGAGGCGAGTCAGAGGCGGCGGTTCGACGAGATCCGTTACCGGTTCTCCTGAACCCACGACCGCAAGGGCCCGCCGCGGGCGCGGGTCTTCAAGGCGAACGATCGCTGCGACCAGGAGAACCGGATCGCGTCATTGCAGGGGGGCGTGCACGCGTTGCGAGCGACGGTGGACAACCTGGTGAGCAACGGGGCGGACCTGGTGATGACGGCGCTGGCGTGGAACCTGAAGGCGTGGTTCGCGTTGGCGGTGCCGGAGCACCCGCAGACCCAGGAAGTTCATCGCGAGCAGAAGCGAGGTCGGTTGCGGATGGAGTTCAAGCGGTTCGTGAACGCGATCATCCTGATGCCCTGCCAAATCGTCCGCGGTGGCCGCCGAGTGCCGTATCGGCTGTTGTCGTGGAACGAGTGGCCAGGAGTGTTCCTGGGGGTGGTTGATGCCCTGCGGTGCTGAAGTCCAGTGAGAACGAAGCCGGGATCGGGATGTCCCGGTCAACCGAGGCGCCCAGAGCCGCGAGGGAGAAGAGCGAGGGGAAGATGACAGGAATCAGGTTGTGAAGTGACGGGGCGGCGGTGCCCCATGGTTCGTCGTCCGTAGGTTTGGAAGTGGTAAGCCAACCTGACTCGACGGCCAAAACCTCGCTTGTTTAAGGCCTAGTTCCGCTGCTCCACGTGCTCTCGATCGGCCGGCTCGGCAGGATCCTCGACCGGCGGCCGGGAGTCAGGCTCGACCGGATACTTGTTGCGGACGATCAGGACCTCGACTTCTTCCATCGGGATCACCTTCCGCAGCGTCCGTGCCTCGGCCTTCCCGCAGTAGTCGAGGTAGGACCTCAACTCGACAACCGATCCGTAGAAAAGTTCCTTCTTGCTGATACATAATTTCAGCGCGATCAGCCGGATCAGGGCGACGAAGCCGAACAGCAAGAAAATTCTCAGGGCCCCAAGAGCTACCTCGGAGCCTCCGGGACGTAACTTGACCTCGGAAAGCGGTCCGATAAGCTTCTGAGGCATGTTCGCGAACAGGACGTTCATGGCCTTGTCGGCGAAGAAGAGCGTCCACTGCGTCGTCGATTCGACGGGTCCCTCAAACGCATTGCGCAGTCTTAAGACAGGGGACGCGATCAGCTCCTCGAGCATCCCACTGGCGAGAAAGAGTGAGAGCGCGATCAAAATATGAAACAGCTCGATCTTGCTGCGCTTGTAGTAATCCCGATAGGCCGTCGGCCGGATCATCATCAGGAAGAGCACGACCGGCACGCTCAGCGTCGCGAGCAGTCCGAGCGCCGCGACCGCCGCCATCGCCTTCGGACCGAAGGTGGAAGCCCCGACCCGCAGGAGTAGAAAAGGCAGCGTGGCGAGATACGAGAAGGCCAGCATCAGGAACGGGATCATCAGCAGGATCAGGCCGACGAGGCCCAGGTTGAAAACCAGGATCTCGAGATAATATTTTTTCCTGGTCTTCTGCCTCTGCTGGAGCACCTGGTCGCTGATCGGCTCCGGGTAGCGGAAGATCACGCGGATGAGCCGGAAGAAATCAAAGGCGAAGGGAGCCTCGATCAGTATTTCCCACTCATAAATATCATCATGCCGGGGCTGATCCGGCTCGGGGTGGCCGTTCGGCTCGACACCGGCCATCGGCAGCTTCCTCGGGAGAATCAAGGTCAGAGACATCGTCGAGAGTCGATTCCGCTGGGGGCATCCTAATTGCCACAGGGTTGCATTTCCTGTTCCGGGCGGGTCTCTCCTCCGACCGCCGCGAGATGCCCATTGTCAGTCGCCTTCCGGGAGGTTGACAAGGGCGTGGTCTTCGCGACCGCGGCGGCTCTCCTTCTCAGGGTCTTCGCGATTGCTCGCCGGTTCTTAGTCCACGGTAGGCCAGTCGCGGAGGACCGGCAGACTCGAGAACACCCAAACTGATCTCTCTGATCGACAGATCTTTTCGATCACCCCAGTTTCTCCGGACCTCCATCCATCAACCGAGACGGGCCGTGCGACCTTTGACGACGATCCCGCCCACGGGCGGCCCCTCAGCGTCCTAGACCCAGGCGCTCGCGGTGGTAGGCGAGTCGTTGCGCGACATCCATCCGGGCGAAGTCGGGGCGGCCATCCGCGTGGGTCGGGAAACCGTTGGAGGAGGGCAGACGCCCATTGATCGTGACCGCCGGAGCCGACTTGTGGTGCTCCGAGGCATCCTCGCATCGGCAAGCACATCCTGGTTTCGCGGCCGACCCAACGTGTTGAGGCTCCGCAACGGGACGTTCCCGGGAGGGTACGGTCGCAGCCGTCGAGCCGCCGTAGCTCATCGCCTGGGAGGACAGCTTCAGGTCGTCCTCCAAGGGGCGATGCGAACGGATTCCGAGCTTCTGGAGCACGGCATGATAGGCCCGGACCGCCTCCTCGGGGCCAATCACGCCATCGACAATTAGGCGAAGGAACTGGACGAACGCTAGCTGATTCTCGGCGTTGTTGATCTTCCGACCGTAGAGCGCGACCCGGGCGCCGTACTTCTGGGCGTCGTGCAAGAGCTGGAAGGCGTCGCGGGTCGTCCCCGCCGAGCCACCGAGGACGCCGACGACCAGATGCGGATCATACCGGACGAGTTCTTCGAGCGCCTTCGGTCCATGATAAACGATCTTGAGGAACACCGGCCGGCCCGGCCCGGCGACCCCGGCCAGCATTCGGGCGATCATGTCGTTGATGTAGGCCGGCAACACTTCAGGAGAGACCGCCCCCGGCACGTTCGGGTCGAAGACTTCGAGAAAGTAGCGGAAATCCTTGCGCTCAGCCTCCACGCGGAACGCATGAAATTTCTCCAACGTCTCCTTGTCGCGTTCCAGATCGTTATTAAACGTGACGCTGTAGAGTCCCAGGTTCGCACCGAGCGCGCGTTCGTCCGGCGAACAATCGAGGTGGCCGCACTGGAAATGGTCAATATCGCCGGAACGGAACGGCCGCGCGGCCTCGAGGGCGTAAGACGAGCCTCGGGCGATATGAACGTCCGTCGTATCATTCGCCCGCACGGCGGGGGTGATGTGTGACCCCTCGAAAAGCCGCTCCTCGATGGTTAGCTTATAGCTCGTACTGGAAGACATGAGCATAATATCGACGAGCCCTTGCCTCGTGATGGTGCGGATCTGCTCGCGATACTCTTCCAGTGTCTTGAAGCGGACCTCGCCCGGGTGGGCCTCCGGCGAGCGCCCCGGGGCGCCGATGCCGAAGGCCATGTCGGCATCCTTGGCGTCGGCGAGGATGAACTCGCGGCAGCCAGACGGATCAGCGTGGATCGCGGCGAGCTTGCGGTCGAGCGACTTAACCACGGCGGCCTCCGCCCGCTTGACCGGAGATCGTCACCCTCGGCGAACCGCCGTTCGCGCCGTGGCCGCCGACGCCCATCGTCACCCGCACAGCCCGACCGTTGGCGATCGGCGACGCCTTTGCCGCCGGGACCGGTGCCGGAGACGGCACCGACTGCGCCGCCGCGGGGTTCTTTTTCAAGACCTGCTCGATCGTCTCGCGGAGGACCTGGCCGGAGTGCTGCAAGGCCGACGTTTCCTTGGGCCACAGTTCGATTTCGAGCTGCGCCTGCACACCCTGGCGACCGACCACCGTCGGCACCGAGAGGCAAACGTCGCGAATCCCATAGGTCCCCGAAACCAGCGAGGAAACCGGCAGAATGCGGCGACGGTCGAGCGCCACGGCGTGGATCACCTCGGCAATCGAGAGTCCCACCGCGAACCCCGCGCCTCCCTTCCTCTTGATGACCTCGGCGCCGCTGCCTCGAGTCCTCGCGAAGAGGGCGTCGGCCGTGTTCGGACCCCAGCCGGGATATTTCTCCAGAGGCAGACCCGCAGCCTGGGCCGACGACCAGATCGGGACCATGCTGTCGCCGTGCTCGCCGAGGATCACAGCGTTGACCTGCGTCGCCGGCAAGCCGATCGACTCGGCGATCAGGCTGCGGAAGCGTGCCGTGTCGAGCACGGTGCCGAGTCCGATCACCTGCGTTGCGGGCAAGCCAAGGAGGTTCGTGGCGAGGTACGTCAAGACGTCCACCGGGTTCGACACGACCAGGATGATCGCGTCCCGCTTCAGGCCGGCGGCGTGGACCTGTCCGAGGATCGTGAGGAACAGCTCGACGTTCCGGTTGATCAGGTCCAGCCGGCTCTCATCGGGCTTGCGACGCAATCCAGCCGTGATGCAAACGACGTCGCTCTCCGGAATCGCCTCGTAGCCGGTCGCCCGGATACGCTGGTCGGCGATGAGAGAGGCGCCGTGGAGGAGATCGAGGGCCTGGCCCTGGCAAAGCTCGGCGTTCACGTCGATCAGGTTGATCGCGCTGACGATTCCGCCGCACTGGAGGGCATAACCGGCGCACGACCCGACGAGCCCGCCACCTCCGATGATGCTCACATTCATGAGACCACTCCGACCAATAATTGTTTTGATGTTCGATTGAGGATAACCGACATGCGGCGGAGGCGGGTCAAACGCCGCCGGAAAGCCCGGAGGCATACGTTTGCCCCTTCACGACCGAGCCGTTCCCGCCGGCCTGGCCATTCATGGCGTGGACGACCTGATCGGTAATCCGCCGGACCAGCGCCTCGAACTCCGGCCCCTCGGCGGGCGTCGCGGGGGTTGGGCAGGCGGCGACCGCCTGCTGGGCGACCTGCTGGAGCTTGGTCGGGAGGAACGCCTTTGGCTCGGGGACGAACTCGGAGTAACCCTCGCGGAAGAGGCTGTTGCCGCAAAGATCGCAGTTCTCCAGGCCGCGTTCCAGGCGGACGTCGCGGATGCCAAGGCCGGGCTTGATCTTGATGAGTTCCGCGGCCTTCTCGTCGCTGTAGTAGTTCACCGAGCCGAGCTGCTTGGTGAGGATCAGGATACGGCAGTAGGCGTCGATGATCTCGGTTTTGAAGTAGGCGTCGATCAGGTCGGTGCCGGCGGTCACGGTGCCGTGGTTGGCGAGCAGGACGACGTCGGTATCCTTGATGTACGGGATGATTGTATCGGCAAACTTCTGCGTGCCAGGTGTCTCGTAGGGGGCGATGGCGACCTCGCCGAGGAAGACCTCGAACTCGGGCATCGTGCACTTCGGGATCGGCTCATGGGCCACGGCGAAGGCGGTCGCGTGCGGCGGGTGGCAGTGGACCACCGCGCGGACGTCGGGGCGGTGCTTCATGATCGTCAGGTGCAGGAGGATCTCGCTCGACCGCTTCTTCTTGCCGGCGACCTGCTTGCCGTCGAGATCGACAATGCAAAGCTCGTCGGGCTTCATGTACCCCTTCGAGACCCGCGTGGGGGTGCAGAGGACGCGGTCCTCGCCCATCCGAAAGCTGATGTTCCCGTCGTTGGCAGCAGCGAAGCCCTTGTGGTAAACCCGCCGGCCGACCTCGCACATCTCCTCACGCAGTTTCCACTCATTGACGGGGGAAAAGCCGGCCATCGCAACATCCTCCAGCAAGTGTGTTCCCGGAATCGGCTTGATTGCTTCGAAAATGTGTCGGATTCTCACGCGGTTTCCGGCTTACGTCCAAGGTCGATCCGGTCGAGCAGGCAGGCACAGTACGCATCGACGGGGACATTCGTCTTGCCGAACGGGTTCGCCGCCTCGCGGCCCTCGCTCAGTCCGATCAAGGAACCCGGCCCGGCGCCCAGCTCGTCGAACGCGATCACCTCGTCACCACGCACGGAATCGCCCTCCAGCAAGGCTGCCCGCGGCATTGGCAGCACGACGAGCAACCGGGGGTTCTTGAGGCTGGGATGCCGCCGGGAGAGCGTCACCCGGCCGATGACCTCGGCGATCCGCATTCGCTTCCACTCCGGCCGACCCCGCCGTGTCGAGCCAGGCCGGAGCGGCCGGAGGCCCGAAGCGTCGGAAGGTGGCAAACAGGTTCTTCAACGCGAAGATCGACATCCCCGGCGTCTCGACCACCAGCATGTTCGTCCCCAGCGACCGCACCGCCCGCGCCACGCTCTCCGCGTCGATCCCCTGAGCGGCCCGAATGCCTGGAACCTGATTTGACTGCCAGGCGACGACCGCCGCCTCGTCCGTCAATACCACGGCTCCGCGATCCTCATCGGACTTGATCCATCGAATAGCGTTCATAGGATCATCTCCGAGGTCGTGCCATGTCTCCGGCTGCTGGAGCAGAAGGCACTTCAAGGAGTCAATCGTCCCCCCCTCCGCGTGTGTCACGAATCCCCATTCCCCTTCGCGAGCCGACCGGGCGATCGCACCGATCGAAACCCATTGAATCGCGATGCCTTGATGCTTCAGATAATCGCGGGCAAGCGGTGTGACAATTGTGTCCGGTGCGATCCGGATGGGTCGGCCGCGGGATGCCAGGATCTCCGCCTGTTGAAGCGAGAGGAGTCGTCCGGCGAACGGCGGCTCGGACTGCTCGCGGCGCGACGCGGCGAACATCGCGGAGAGCACGGCACGGACCGCGGATTCCACCTCCTCGATCGTGGGCGGCCTCATGAGTCGGGAATTCCCATCACGCTCCATCGGCCGGGCGTGTCGCGGCCAAGGAGTTCCTGCAAGGCGCGGCCGTCGTTGGTCAAAACCACACCATCACCGCGGCGGGCTCCCAGGCGATCGAACACCAGGATCGGCTCGCCGTCGGGCCGGCCGTCGGCCGTTTCCAGCTGGACGACCAGCAGCCGCTCACCCCGGAAGGTCGGGTGCTTCACGGTTGCCGTCGCATTGCCGAGAACGTGGCCGAGTTGCATGAGAACCTCATAGTTTTGTCAACCCATTCAGATAAAACGCATGCTGCCAACGATCGCGGTGCGTCGCTGGCGGGCGAACGTCAAGGGCGTGGTCACGCCCTCGCCGGTCGGTCCGGCGATGGAGAAGGAGGGAACCCCTTCGCCACCGAGAGCGGCGGTGCTGGGGCCGTTGATGGCGAAGATGGTGCAGTCCATCACGCGGCCCATCTTCTGCATCACGCCCGTGTCGCGCGAGTGGAGAACGGCCGTGTGGCCGTAACCATGCTCCGACTTCCGGGCCAGATCGATCGCGCGGTCCACATTCGGCACGCGGACAAAAGGAATGAACGGCATCATCTGCTCATTTTCCACAAACGGGTGGTCTTCCCCCGTCTCGCCGAAGAGGATCTGAGTCCCCTTCGGAACCTCGACGCCCGCGAACCGGCCGAGCACGGCGGGGTCCTTGCCGATGAGATCCTTGTTGAGATGGAGCTTGCCGTCATCCCCCTTTACGAATGCCGCGCGGGTGAGGGCGTCGATCTGCTGCGGCTGGAGCCGGAAGCCGCCGGAGCGGGCCACGGCGTCCATCAGTTTCTCGAAGATGTCGGCCACGGCGAAGACCTGCTTCTCGCCGATGCAGAGCAGATTGTTGTCGAACGCGGCGCCTTCGACGATCGCCCTCGCAGCGTTCTCCAGGCAGGCTGTCGCATCGACGACGACCGGCGGATTGCCGGGCCCGGCCACGATCGCACGCCGCTTGCTCCCGAGTGCCGCGCGGGCCACAGCAGGACCGCCTGTGACGACCAAAAGCTTGATTCCCCGATGCTCGAAGAGTTGCTGGGCGGATTCGAGTGTAGGCGTCTCGATGATCGTGAGCAGGTTGTCGATCCCGATTTCCTTCGCGATCGCCCGGTTGAACCGACGCACCCCTTCGGCCGCGATCCGGGCGCCGGAGGGGTGCGGCGTTGAAGACGACAGTGTTGCCGGCGGCAAGCATGTTGATGGCGTTGCCGGCGAGGGTGGGGAGGCTGTGGGTGACGGGCGTGATGGCGCCGATCACGCCGAAGGGGGCGTAGTCGGTGAGCGTCAGGCCGCCATCGCCGGAGGCGTTGTCGGTGCGGAGGTACTCCACGCCGGGGATCGCGGGGATCGTGACGTTCAGCTTCGCGATCTTGTGATCGAGCCGGCCGATCTGGGTCTCTTCGAGTTCCTGGCGACCGAGTTCCTCAGCCTGCTCGAAGCAGATCCGCTTGATGAGCTGGATGGCACGGTCGCGGTCGCGGAGCGGTCGGCGGCGGAAGGCTTGAAAGGCCGACTCGGCGGCGGCGACGGCGGCCTCGATGGTTGAAAAGATGCCGTCCTGGCCGCCGAAGGAGGGCCGGGCGTGCGCCGTTGCCTCCACTGGGCGACGGGCCCATCTGGCTGAGGACTTGCTGGACGACGTTGCGGATCAGTTCTTCGGTCATCTGCATGGGAGGTGCCGCCCGTTGAGCCTTGGGGGATCGTTCGGTCCAGAGAGTTTCCGGATCGTCGCGAATCAAATGGCCTCACGTGTTGAGAAAATTACCTGTCCCTCGACATCCACTGTGTCCACCAGGCCGATCACCACGGCGTCGATCGGCAGCTTTTCCGTCTCCGGCGTTAGCCGCGCACTCGAACCCTGGCAGACCAGGACCATCTCACCCACCCCCGCGCCGAGCGTATCGACCACGACGAACGTGCGGCCGGTCGGCACGAGCCGGTCGCGGCCTTTCTCGTCCACGCGGTACGGCTCGACGGTGAGCAGCTTGTGGCCGGTCATCGAGGCCACCTTCTGGGTGGCGACCACGGTACCGGTCACTCGGGCGACGAACATCGGGAGCTCCGGATCGCGACGCAGGATGGTAAACGGAGAATCGCTTGTCTTGTTGAACGATACATTTAGGAACCAGCATGGCCCGACAGCAGGTCGCGGGCCTGGCGGGCGACGACGATTTCCTCATTCGTGGGTACGGTCCAGACCTGAACCCGGGAAGCGTCGGTCGAGACGACGGCCTCGCCGCGAGCCTCACGGTTCTTGACCGGGTCGAGCGCGATGCCGAACCAGCCAAGATCGCGGAAGACGCCGCTCCGGATGCGGGTCGAGTTCTCGCCGATGCCGCCGGTGAAGACGATCGCGTCGGCGCCGCCCAGCTCGACGAGGTAGGCGCCGAGGAAGTGGCGGATCGAGCCGACGAAGACGTCGATCGCGAGCCGGGCGCGGGCATCGCCGGATTCGGCCGCGGCCTCGATGTCGCGGAGGTCGCGGCCCGAGCCGCTCGAGCCCTTCGAGGCCGGACTTGGTGGCGAGGATTTCGAGGATCTGATCGAGGTTGAGGTCGGTCTCTTGCAGCAGGGCAGGAATGGCGAAGACGTCGAAGTCGCCGACGCGGTTGTTGTGCGGCAGGCCGCTCTGGGGGCTCATGCCGAGGCTGCAAGCGACGGACTGGCCGTTGCGAATGGCACAAAGCGAGGAGCTGCCGCCGAGGTGGCAGGAGATGACCTTGATGTCCTCGCGACCGAGGAGCTCGGCGGTGCGGCCGGCGATGTAGCGGTGGCTGGCGCCGTGGAAGCCCCAGCGGCGGATGCCGTGCTTGGTGGCCCACTCGTCGGGCACGGCGTAGCGCTGGTTGGATTCGGGGATGGTGCGGTGAAAACCTGTCTCGAACGCCGCCACAAGTGGGATCTGGGGGAAGCGGTCGGCGAGGGTCCGCATCGCGGCGACGTAGGGCGGGTTGTGGGCGGGAGTGACGGCGTTGTACTGCTCCATCGCGTCGAGCACGGCGGCATCAACGCGATGGACGCCCGTCAAGGCCCGAGCATGCACGGCCTTGAAGCCGATGGCGGCGACCTCATCCGCCGGCGCCGATCACGCCGATGCCGGGGCTGGTGAGCTGGTCGAGGCAGATCTGCACCGCGGCCCCGTGGTCGGGGACGGGCAGGACCTCCTCGGCCACCCCGGTATCGGACTGGTAGCCGACTTTCGCCTCGTTCGAACCGATCCGCTCGACGCCGCCGCGAGCGAGCAAGGGCTCGGACGGATCGCCGAGGTCGTAGAGCCGGTACTTGAAGCTCGTGCTGCCGAGGTTGGCGACGAGGATCTTCATGGGTCAACGCCGCTCCTTGGAAACTCAACCGGCGAAGGCCGCGACGACCGCCGCCGTCGGCCGGGGGATGACATGGGCCGCGCTTAAGTTCGCCGATGCGGCTGGCGGCCTCCGCGCCCGCCTCGACGGCGGCGCGGACGCTGCTCACGTCGCCGCGAACCATCACGCTCACCACGCCGCCGTCCAGCTTGATGACCGAGCTGGCCAGCTCGACGTTGGCGGCCTTGAGCATCGCATCGACCGCATCGATCAGGCCGACCAGACCCAGCGTCTCGATCAGGCCAAGGGCGCCGTTCATGGGAGGGGTCCTTTGTCAGTGGTCACTGGTCCTTAGTCATTAGTCAAAAGCCAAGATCTCCGGCCATCAGTAGTTCACTAATGACTAATGATCAATGATTAATGACCCTTTAGCCGAGATAAGTGGCGACGACGGCCGGGTCCGGCCTCGGGATGACGTGGGCGCTGACCAGCTCGCCGATGCGGCTGGCGGCCTCGGCACCGGCCTCGACGGCGGCGCGGACGCTGCCGACGTCGCCGCGGACGAGAGTCGTGACGAAGCCGCCGCCGACCTGGACGCGGCCGGCGAGGGTCACGTTGGCGGCCTTGAGCATGGCGTCGGTCGCCTCGATCACGCCGACGAGGCCCTTGGTCTCGATCAGGCCGAGGGCCTCGCCCGCGAAGCCGTTGGAGGCGGAGGAGGAACGCTGTCCGCGCTGGGTGGTTGTGGTGGCCATGATGTCAGGCTCCGTCGTTCTTGCCAGAGGGGGCGGCCTGGGCCTTCTTGGCGAACGTCAGGACGCCGCCGAGTTCCTCGTGGGGCCGGGGGATGACCTGGACGCTGACGACCTCGCCGATCCGGCTGGCCGCCGCGGCGCCGGCATCGACGGCCGCCTTGACCGCGGCCACGTCGCCGGCCACGAAGGCCGTGACCAGGCCGCTGCCGACCTTGTCCCAGCCGACCAGCTCGACGTTGGCGGCCTTGAGCATCGCGTCGCTGGCTTCGACCAGGGCGACGAAGCCCTTCGTTTCGATCATTCCGAGTGCTTCAAGATTCGCGGAGGCCATACTGTTCTCCCCGATCGTTCGATCCGGGCGTGGCGATCACGCCCCGTCAATGGTTGAAGAGTCTTTCACGAAGGCGACTTCTGGAGCGTGACCCGGCTCGCGTGCGGCAGGTCGCAGGCGTTGGCTTCATCCGTGTCGATGTGGACTTCCAGCTTCCAGTCCGGATGGACTCGCACGAGCAGCCCTTTGAGGACCGAGGGGCAGGGGCCTTCGACGTTCAGGTCCATCCGGTCGAGGTGCTTGACACCGTAATACTCGGCATCGCGAGGCCCCATGTGGACGTGGCGTTCGGCCCGGATGACCCCTTTCTCCAGCACGAGCGACCCTTTCGGGCCGACGAGCAGGCAGCCGGGCGTCCCCTCGATGTCGCCCGAGAGGCGCACGGGCAGGTCGAGGCCGAGGCTGATGGCGTCGGTGAAAGACAGCTCGACCTGGCTGAACTTGCGGCAGGGGCCGAGGATGCGGACCCCGGGAATCATCCGCTGCCGAGGACCGACGACGGCGACCGTCTCGTTGGAGGCGAAGTCGGTGGCCTGGTAGAGCCGCTTCATCTCGGTGAGCTGGTAGCCAGGCCCGAACAGAACATCGACATGTTCTTGTGTCAGATGGACATGACGCGCCGAGATGTTCACGACGACGTTGGGCCGGTAGCCGTCGGCCCCGGCGCGGCCGTTACCGGCGGCCCCGCCGAGCTGGGCGAGGAGGACCGAACGGACGAGATGTTCGACCTGTTCGCGGCTGGCAATCGCACTCATGCTCCGGACCTCAACTGCGGTTTCTCTCTCGTACCGTTGGCCGACCCGTCCTCCGAGGCGTCGGCCATCGGAGCCACATGGATCGCGACGCCAGCGGCGTCGAACAGCTCGCGGAAGGCGTCGGACAAGGCGGGATCGACGACCAGGCGTTGCACCTCGTCGAGCCCGCAGAGCCGCGACAGCGAGAGCTTGCCGAACTTGGAGTGGTCGGCGAGCAGGAGGACCTCCTGCCCGCACTGCATCATCTGGCGCTCGGTCTCGACGAGCAGGGAGTTGGAGTTGTACACCCCCTCGGCCACGATCCCGCCGGCGCCCATCATGACCTTGTGGACGCGAATCCCGTGCATGGTGGCGATCGCGATCGGACCCATCGCGACGCCGGTCCGGGGATAGACATAGCCGCCGATCAGGATCAGGTCGGTGTCCTTGTCGGGGGCGACAAGCTGGGCGATCGGCAGGCTGTTGGTGACGATCTGGACGGGACGGCCGACGAGCATGCGGGCGACCTCCAGGGTCGTCGTGCCGCCGTCGAGGAGGACCGTATCTCCGTCCTGCGACCAAGGCCGCGGCGGCCCGGCCGATGGCTCGCTTCTCGCGGGACATGGTCGTGGCCCGCTCGTCGAGCGCCGGCATCGAGCGGACCTCGCCCGTGCAAACGGCTCCACCGTGGGTCCGCTTGATCGAGCCCGCCTGGTCGAGGGCTTCGAGGTCGCGGCGGACGGTGCTCTCCGAGACGTTCAAGCGACGCCACGAGATCTTCCAGCGTGGCAAAGCCGCGCTGGTTGATGAGGTCGAGGAGCTGGCGTCGACGAGTCTCGACAAGCATGGTCGTCCGGTTGTTGATCGAATTCTCGCACGAACAGTCGCCTTAGTTTCCAGCACAGAGCGAGTTCCGTCAAGAACCTACCAGAAAATTTCACGAAATGGCTGTTTTGCGATCGATTCCGAGCCCGATCTTGAAAGATTGGCGAACTGATGGGGTTATTCGTAGAATGTCCCCGGGAGTTGAGGGAGGATCGCCGCCGATGCCGGAGCTGCCCGAGGTGGAGACGATGGTGCGGGGTTTGCGGCCGGCGATGGCCGGGCGGACGATTCGCGCCGTGAAGGTGGTCGACCCGTTCTTGCTTGATCAGTGCACGTCCGGGCAGTTTGAGAAGCAGACGCGGGGGGCGGTTGTCGGCTCGGTGGGACGTCGAGGCAAATGGGTCGTGATCGGCCTGGAAGCCGACCGGGGGATCATCGTCATTCAGCCGAGGATGACTGGAGGGTTCTGGCTGGTCGCCCCACCGAGCGAAGACCATGTGCGCCTGACGTTCGAGATCGGCGGAACCGGCCAGATCATCTGGTTTTGCGATACGCGACGGCTGGGCCGGATCGCCTGGTACCCGGATGAGGCGGCGGCGGACCGGGCGTTTGTCCGGTCGCATGGACCCGACGCGCTGGAGGTCAGCCGGGAGGAGCTGACAGCGGGCCTGTCGAGGACGCGGCGTGCGATCAAGCCGACTTTGATGGATCAGAAGGTGCTGGCCGGGGTCGGCAACATCTACGCCGATGAGATTCTCTTCCGGGCGCGGGTGCATCCGTTGAGGGCGGCGGCGAGCCTTTCGGCCCGGGAGGTCGGGCGGATTCACGAGGCGATCGGGACGGTGCTGGCCGAGGCGATCGAGGCGGAGGGGTCGAGCTTCGATGCGGGGTACCGGACCGTGCTCGGGCTGGAAGGGGGATTCCTGGCGAGCAACGCGATGTACGGGCGGGGTGGCGAACCTTGCCCGTGTTGCGGCGGACCGATCACGAAGGCGTACCTGACGGGTTTGCTGAACCGTCCGTCGCACTTCTGTCCGAAGTGTCAGCCACCAGAGGGGAAGCGGCAAGCTGCCGGCGCCCGGGGGCGGGCTCGAGGTCCGTCTGGCCGGCCGGGGGACGATCGGGTAGAGTGAGGGCCGAGCACCTCGCGGAAGCCGAGCCCGTTGGAAGCGTCCTGTCACGCGGCTCGCGACGTCCGCTCGCGTCCCGGCCGCCTCCGCCCGGGAGGGTCGCCCGTGTCGTACCGCACATTCAAGCACCTGCTGGGCGAGACCAGCCTGGAGCGGAAGTGCCGGTTCATCTTCGGCGGCGGCATCCTCACGCTGGTCACCCTGAGCTTCTACTGGTACGGCCAGAAGACCGAGAGCCTGGTCATCGGCCAAAAGACCGAGGCGGCGCGGGTGCTGGTCGGGCCGGTCGTGTCCAAGCTGCACATCAAGCACCTGCTCAGCAGCCAGAACCTCGCCGACCTGCTCGACGAGCTGGCCGATGACAGCTCGGCCCTCAATGAGACGCCGGGCTACGACTCGCATGTCATCCTGCCCTTCTCCGGCAAGGGGCGGGACGAGCACCAGCCCCGCGACGAGTTCGAGGTGGACGCCGTCGGCCGGTTCTTCCGCGCCGCGGCCAAGGAGGGCCCCAATGCCCGACAGGCCGCCGTACGCAAGCGGAACAGCTTCGTCGATGGCACGCCGACCTCTTTCTGGCGGATCGTCCCCGGCAAGAAGCAGTACCAGTATGTGGAAGCCTTGCTGTTGAAGCCGAACTGCATCGGCTGCCACCAGCACCGGATGCGGCTCGACAGTACGGGCAAGTATGTGATGACCCGCCCCTTCGACCTCGCCGGCGCCGTGGTGGTGAAGCTGCCGATGAAGCAGACCAACCAGGACATCCACCGCAACCGCGCCATCCTGATCTCGACGGCTCTGGTCACGGCGATCATGGCCATGGTGGCATCTTATGTGATTGTGCGTTATGTGATCGTCAAGCCGGTCAAGCACCTGAGGGACGTCTCCGACGCGATCGCCGCGGGCAAGCTGAACATCCGCAGCCAGATCCACACCGGCGACGAGTTCGAGGAGCTTTCGCATGCGTTCAACCGGATGCTCCATAACCTCGTCGCCATGCAGCAGGAACTGCGGGAGGTCAACGACGACCTGGACAAGAAGGTCGATGAGCTGGCGCAGGCGAACATGGCCCTTTTCGAGATGAACCGCCTGAAGAGCGACTTCCTGGCGACGATGAGCCACGAACTGAGAACGCCCTTGAACTCGATCATTGGTTTCTCGGAAGTCCTGGCCTCGAACGATGGACTCTCGGAGAAGCAAAAACGCTACGCCGGCAACATTCTGAACTCGGGCAAGATGCTGCTGGGCATGATCAACGACATCCTGGACCTGGCGAAGATCGAGAGCGGCAAGATGGAGGTCCGCGTCGAGGACTTCTCGATCCGCGACATCTGCGAGGGGCTGGTCAGCCTGGCCCGACCGATCGCGGAGAAGAAGGACATTGACCTCCAGTGCCGCCTGGACGACGCCATCCCGCTGCTCCGACAGGACCCCGGCAAGCTCCGGCAGATTCTCTACAACCTGCTGTCCAACGCCATCAAGTTCACCCCCGAGGGTGGCCGGGTCACGCTCGAGCGCCGGATCGAGGGGCGGCAGGTGGTCGTCGCGGTGGCGGACACGGGGATCGGGATCGCGGAGGAAGATCGGGACCGGATCTTCGAGAAGTTCCGCCAGGCCGGGATCGCGGGCGTGGCCGATGGCGTCCTGACCCGGGAGCACCAGGGGACGGGCCTCGGCCTCTCGATCGTCCGCGAGCTGGCCAAGCTGCTGGGCGGCGATGTCTTGCTGGAGAGCGAGCTAGGGCGGGGCTCGACGTTCACCGTCCGCTTGCCGATGCAACTGTCGGGACACCGCAAGTTCGAGGTGAACCTGAGCGACGAGCGGATCGACCTGAGCAAGGCCCGTCGGGTCGAGCTGCGGGGCGTTCCCGGGCCGCACGCGGTCATCGGCCCGGCGCCGGGGGGTGGTCGGAAGGGGGAGGGGTGAGTCGGGCTGCGAGGGCTGAACAACGAAGCAAACCGCTGAAAACCGGCTGCCGGCGAGCCGGTCAGGGCTGGACTCTTCCACACGTTTTCGCCATAACATTCGTTTTCCCTTTCGCCTTTTGACGGTTGACCCGAGGCGGCCGATCCTCTAAGATCGAAGCAATCTGCTCCACCCGCCCAGACGGAAACGGGGACAGCGTGGTCCCCGCACCTCCCACTCGTCGTAGCCCGACCTCGAACCTCTCCGTGGATCGGCAACAATGCGATTCAAGACGCCGTCTCGTCCGGATTCGGAAGTGAAAAACGTTCACGGCAAGGCGAAGCGACGGAGGCCGTCGCGATGGTGGCTCTTGCTGATCGTCGCCGTGGCGGCCTTGCCGGTGGCGCCGTTCGCGGCGTCGATGTCGGAAGGACCGAAGACGTTGACCTACGGGGAGTTCCGCAAGGCACTGGCCGAGGGTCGGGTCGAGCAAGTCGTGCTCTCCAGCGCGGAGGTCAAGGGGACCTTGAAGCCGGAGGAAGCCGGAGGCCGACGGCTGGCCTTCTGGGCGAGCCGTCGCGGGATCGAGGACCAGGAACTTCTGGGCCTGCTGGACCGGCACGCGGTCGGCTACGCGGGCGAGTCGGGGCCGGGTGTGGGGGAGACGGTTCTCCTGCCGCTGGGCTTCCTGGCCGCCTTGCTCGGCGGGGTTTACCTGATCCTCCGCAAGGGGGGGCTGGGCTCGGCGATGGCCTTCGCCCGGAGCCGGCACAAGCTCTATGGGGGTGAGGGGGACCGGATCACCTTCGACGACGTGGCGGGCGTCGATGAGGCGGTGGGTGAGCTGCGTGAGGTGGTGGACTTCCTCCGCACGCCCGAGCGGTTCCGGGCGATCGGGGGACGGATTCCGAAGGGAATCTTGCTCGTCGGCCCGCCGGGAACGGGCAAGACCTTGCTCGCCAGGGCAGTGGCCGGCGAGGCGGGGGTTCCGTTCTTCAACCTGAGCGGCTCCGACTTCATGGAGATGTTCGTCGGTGTCGGTGCGGCGCGGGTGCGCAACCTGTTCGAGCAGGCCCAGTCGAAGGCCCCCTGCCTGGTCTTCATCGACGAGATCGATGCCATCGGCAAGGCCCGCTCGGCAGGCGGCGGCTCGGGGTCGAACGACGAGCGTGACCAGACGTTGAACCAGTTGCTTGTCTGCATGGATGGTTTCGATTCGAACCGGGGGATCGTGGTGCTGGCCGCCACCAACCGGCCCGAGACGCTCGACCCGGCGCTGGTGCGACCCGGGCGGTTCGACCGCAACGTCGTGGTCGATCGGCCGAACATCGACGGCCGCGAGCAGATCCTCAAGGTGCATGCTCGCAATGTGCCGCTGGAAGGGGAAATCAACCTCCGGCACATCGCGGCGATGACCCCGGGGTTCGTCGGTGCCGAGCTGGCGAACCTGGTCAACGAGGCGGCCTTGATGGCGGCCCGCAAGGGGAAGACGTCGGTCGATCGGCTCGACTTCGAGCAAGGCGTCGAGCGAATCCTGGCCGGTCCCGAGCGGAAGCAGCGGATCATCCGTGCCGACGAACAGCGGCGGATCGCCGTGCACGAGGCCGGGCACGCCCTTGTCTCCCGGAGCCTGCCGGGGACCGACCCGGTCCACAAGGTCTCGATCGTCGGCCGGGGCAACGGCATGGGCGGGTTCACGATGTACCGGCCGGAGGATGACCGGTTCCTCCATACACGGGAATGGCTCCGCCACACCATCTGCGGGTTGCTTGGTGGCACGATCGCCGAGGAGGTCGTGCTCGGTGAGATCTCGGACGGGGCCACCAGCGACCTCCAGCGAGCCACCCAGATTGCGCAAGATGGTGACGGACTTTGGGATGAGTCGCCTGGGCCGGGTCTGCTACCAGAGCGAAGGGCGGAGTCCGTTCCTGCCCGGCGGGGGGGGCTCGGCCGACCTGACCTGGAGTCCGGAGACCGCCCGCGAGATCGACCTGGAGGTCCGGCAGATCCTCGAAGACTGCCTGGCGATCACTCGCTCGATCATCGGCCGCCGTCGCCTCGCTTTGGAGGCGATCACGGACCGGCTGCTCGATCGGGAGACGATCGACTCGGCCGAACTCCAGGCGATCCTGGAACGGTTCCCCGACATGGTTTGAGCCGGATTGCCAGAGAGCGCGAGGCGCCCGGGGCACGGTTCGGTTTCGAGCCCGTGAGCCCGGGTTTCCTGCTTTGATGGCGGGGCGACACCGGGCGGAACTCTCGGCGTCTCAAGGGGTTCAGTGGGCGGAGCCTGTCCTTCGAGGAACCAGGGGCGAGCGGAGGTCCCGGTTGAAGGACACTTCGCCCGTTCTTTCCTATCCCCCGAGATGGCGCGGCGACGCCGGGAGCGGCCAGCCGCGGTGGAGGGGACGGCGGACGATCGCGTAACAGCCCGAGGCGTCGGGAGGGAGCGGCAGGGTCGCGGGATTACGCGAAGCAAATTCTTGCGAAATTGAGAGTTCGGGAACGTCGGGTTCGTTTCGCAGACCGCCCTCGGGTGTGGGAGGGTGGGGGATTTCGGTCGCCGGCCTGGGAGCTGGGAAGGCGTTCCGGAAGGGTCTCTGGAGGCGTCGGCGGGGTGGCGGTGGCGAGGGAAGGAGGCTCGGACGAGTCGGACGGGGGTTCCGGCTCGGGCGGGATCGGAGGCAACGGAACGGGGTCGATGGCGGGGCCGGGATCGATGGTCTCGTGATCGGGATCAGCGTCGGTTGGGCGGGAGCGTCGGAGGCGGGAGAACTCGGCGAGGGAGCGGTGAACCTCCTGGGAACAGGCAGTCTCGTAACGGCGCTGGAGGGCGGCGGAGGGGCTGTCGTCGAAGAGGCTGAGGTTGATGGCCCGGGCGCGAGCGGGCTCGTCGCGCTCGGAGCGAAGGCGATCGGACTGGAGGGCGAGACGCTCGGACTGGTCGCGGGCGTAGTGCGACGAGGGCATCCCGCGCGACGGGGGAACCGGAACGGGCCTCGGCGAGCAAGACGAGAATCCGGGCCGGTTCGCTCTCCGGTGCGGGCGGTCGGGCGGGGTCGTGGCCGAGGAGGCGGAGGGCGGTGAGTCGCTCCCCCTCGGTCCAGGAACCGGTATTCTCAACAGCCAGGGCGAGCATTTCCCAGATCTGCGCCATCCGTGCGCAGCCGAGCGAGGAGCGGCTCAATCCGGCTACGGACGCGGCAGGATCGGTGGCGAAGAGGCGGCCCCAGCCATCCACGTCTTCCTGAAGGCGGGCGTCGAAGGTGGCGCCGGCCTTCTCCCGAAGATCGGCGATGGCGGCCATTTCGCGACGGGCGAGGCGATCGAGGCGGACGGAGTTCCAGGCCGCGCACTCGACGAGCCAGGCTTCCATGCGGTCGGCGGGCTGGGCGTCCTCGGTCCAGGCCTCGGCACGCTCCTGGAAGGCGGGTTCGTCCTCAGGAGCGACGAGGACGCGGGCGGTCAGACCGTGTTTCAAGGCGTTGCGGCAGGATCGGTCCTTGCCTTCCTCGGTGACGGGACCGCGGGACTTGCGACCGTTCTCTCGGCTGGCCTGGCGGCGGGCCTCGGTGTTGTGGAGGGGCATGGGGATCAATCAGCCTTCGGGGTTGCGGCGTCGCGACGTCGCGGCCAGCGCCGGACCCACGTCGGCCCGGCTGGCGGACGGCTGATCTTATCTTCTGAATTCCGGGCCGGGATTATCGCCTTTTCTTGAGAACAGGCGGGATTCCCGGCATGGACAGGGCGTCAGGGGTTGGGGGAAGACAACCCGTGACGCCCTGGAGAACGGGGAACAGCAGCCCTGGCGAGCCAGGAGCGGGGTGAGGTCAATAGGCGTCGGCGCTGACGACCTCGTTACCGTGGGTGGTGGACAGAGCGCGCCAGGTCCAGATGTTGATGGAGTTCTTGATGAACCGGACGCTGCCGTCGCACATGGCGGCATTCACGCCGCCGGGGTGCATGCTGCGGGCGAAGTTGACACGGAGCATCGAGGAGGTGGGGCCGATGCAGGGCCCGTTCTTCTGGTAGGGGTAGATGCAGTAGGACTGGCTCTCGGTGACGTCGGGCGACGAGGTGTTGGGCGGCATCAGGCCGGTGAAGACGGCGGCGCTGCCCCACCAGGAGAAGCCGCGGAGGTCGAAGGGAGCATTGTAGGGCGGGAGCCGGCTCCCGGTGCCGACGATGGTCTCCGAGATCATCAGGGTGTTGCTCGTGCCGTCCGTGATGGTGTTGACGCCGTGGACGCTCCGGCCACCGTTGCCTGAGCCGGGGACATCGATGTCGGAGAAGGGGGCACCGCCGTACTGGATCGGGCTACCCATGTAGGCTGCGTTGGTGTAAACGACAGGCTGGGCCGTCACGGTGTTGCCGTAATTGACCATATAATTCTGCGAGGTGACGTAGTATTTCCGGCCGTTGACCGAGGGGCCGATGCCCGAGAGGTTCAAGGCCTGGCCGTCGCTGGGGCAGACGTAGGACATGACCCGGGTCGCGGAGACGGTGGCGTTGCAGACGCCGCCGTAGCGGAGCGGGGCGTCATACTGCCCGCGGTAATAGAGCAGGTCGCCGCCGAAGTTCCAGGCGTTGAACAGGGGGCTCTGCTCGACGTAGGGGAGCATGAACAGGATCCAGGTCCCCCAGCAGCACGACTTGGCTCCCGGGGCAAACACCTGGTTCGAGTCGTGATAGTTGTGCATGCCCAGGGCAATCTGCTTGAGATTGTTGGTGCACTGGGCGCGTCGGGCGGCCTCGCGGGCCGCCTGCACGGCCGGCAGCAGGAGGGCGATGAGCACGCCGATGATCGCGATGACCACCAGCAGCTCGATCAGCGTGAACGCTCGTCGAGGACGGGACATGGTCGATCCTCCCCAGACAGAGGACGGGTGTGAAGACGAGGAAATCGAACGCGGATCGGACGCAGAGAGAAGTGCTATGCCGCGGTGAACCGACGCGATCGGCTCCCGAGAAGCAAGAGGGGAAATCGGGCCGGGACGCGACGACTCACGGAGTCCGGGTTGGCCAGCCCGTCTCAAGCTTCGGCGATCAGGACCCTCCGGGTTCGGCCACGACGAGCCTTCCCCTCGACGGCCACCGTGGCCGAGTCCGGCTCACGGCGCCGATCGTCTCCGGGGCCACCGATGGCGTGGAACGCCCGGGGCCGCGGAACCACAATCATGGGGGAGATGGACCTCACTCGCCATGATTTGCGCATGGGCGAATGCGGCTTCATCGTACCGATGAGTCAGGGCAAACAGGACGACGCTTGAATGATCTCTCCGGCAGGCTCGTATTCCCTGGGACGATGGGGAATCACCCATGAGAATTCGCCGGAGGTATTGGCCAAGCTAACACAGCGCGGTTACCTGCACAAGTCACTGACTCTCAAGACATCTCAATTCCGGCCGATTCCCGGCTTCGCCCGCGGGACCCGACGGCCCATCTTCGCGATCGGGACCCGGTGGCGGGCGTGGATTGCCGAGGATTCAGGCGTCGCGAGGTGGAGACGAGCGTGGACGCTCGGAAGGGTTCTCATCCACGAACCTGCTGTTGCAGTCCGGTTGGGCTGGTGGGACCGCCGTCCCCGGCTGTCGTCCGGTCGGGACCGCTGGGGGCGGCTGTCCCCCAGGAGTCGGGCTCGAATCGGATACCATCCGCGGGTTCGTGGATCGGCGAGCGGGGAGGCTCCGGACGATCCGGAAGGACGAGCCTGCTGTTCTGCGATTTGAGGACCGCGCACGTCCCGACGAGGTGATGCGTCGTGCCGAGGAGGCGACGAACTCGACGGCGCGGGTGGCGAGAGCGGCGTGAGTGGGATCGGGGGTGGGTGGGGAGGATCGCGTTTCGGGGAGGGAGTGGGTACCGTAGAAGGAGTCGGGGCGTCACGGGTTGAGGTGAGACCCAACCCGTGACGCCCCGAAGATCAGCCGTTGACCGTCCTGGCGAACCAGGGAGCGGAGTGAGGTCAATAGGCGTCGGCGCTGACGACCTCGTTACCGTGGGTGGTGGACAGGGCGCGCCAGGTCCAGATGTTGATGGAGTTCTTGATGAACCGGACGCTGCCGTCGCACATGGCGGCGTTCACGCCGCCGGGGTGCATGCTGCGGGCGAAGTTGACGCGGAGCATCGTGCTGGTGGGGCCGATGCAGGGCCCGTTCTTCTGGAACGGGTAGATGCAGTAGGAGTTGCTCTCGGTGACGTCGGGCGACGAGGAGTTGGGCGGCATCAGGCCGGTGAAGGCGCGCGGCGATGCCCCACCAGGAGAAGCCGCGGAGGTCGAAGGGAGCATTGTACGGCGGCAGACTGGACCCGGTGCCGACGATGGTCTCCGAGATCATCAGGGTGTTGCTCGTGCCATCGTTGATGGAATTGATCCCGAAGATGGACCGGCCACCGTTGCCTGAGCCGGGACCATCGATGTCGGCGAAGGGGGCACCGCCGTACTGGATCGGACTGCCGATGTAGGCTGCGTTGGTGTAAACAACAGGCTGGGCCGTCACGGTGTTGCCGTAATTGGCCATGTAACTTTGCGAGGTGACGTAGTATTTCCGGCCGTTGACCGTGGGGCCGATGCCCGAGAGGTTCAGGGCCTGGCCGTCGCTGGGGCAGACGTAGGACATGACCCGGGTCGAGGAGACGGTGGCGTTGCAGACGCCGCCGTAGCGGAGCGGGGCGTCATACTGCCCCTGGTAATAGAGCAGGTCGCCGCCGAAGTTCCAGGCGTTGAACAGGGGGCTCTGCTCGACGTAGGGGAGCATGAACAGGATCCAGGTCCCCCAGCAGCACGACTTCTGGCCCGGGGCGAAGACCTGATTGGCGTCGTGATAGTTGTGCATGCCCAGGGCAATCTGCTTGAGATTGTTGGTGCACTGGGCGCGTCGGGCGGCCTCGCGGGCGGCCTGGACGGCCGGCAGCAGGAGGGCGATGAGCACGCCGATGATCGCGATGACCACCAGCAGCTCGATCAATGTAAATGCTTTTCGAGAACGAGGCATGGGCGTTCCTCCTCAACAGAGACGTGTGTGAAGATGAGGAAATCGAACGTAAGCCGACGGATTGAGGGAGAGGGAAGGGTCGGTGAACCGGCGTGAACGGCCCGCCGACGAGGAGTGAGGAGAAGGTGGGCCAGTGCGCGACGCGACGCGACGAGCCCGAGGAAGGATTCCGGGTAGCCAGCCCGGTTCAGCCCTGGGCGATCATTTGCCTCCACTCACGGCGACGATGTTGAAGTCGAACTGGTTCTTGCCTCCCGCCGTGACGGTGGCCTCCAGGATGGAGTTGGAGCCGTACTGAGGCGGGATCACTTCCTTGGCCGGGATCGGAGGCATGCCAGGCATGTCCGTGACGTGATCGACCTGTTTTTCCGGGCTGCCCTCGCCGGAGGAGACGACGGCCTTGTACTTGCCGGGGACGAGGCCCTGGGATTGCTCGATGGAGTACTTTCCCTCGACGATGGCCGCGCCCGCCTGAGTCGGAATGTCGGCGCCGTTGGGCACGAACGTGATCACGCCCGTCTTGAGAGGCTTCCCATCGACACTCACGGTGCCCGAGATCGCTTCGCGGGGAAGTTCATCTTCGCCGCAACCGAGAACCGTGAACACCAGGAGGAGCGGGACCGCGATGGCGGGAAGACTCGGCCAGAGTCGCATTCGCTTGCGCATCAACGAACACACCTCGATGGTCAAAATGAGAGATGAAAGACGGAACGTTGTGGCTCCGGTGCCACTCAAGCAGTCGTCTACGCTGGCCACCAGGGATACCAGCACCTGCGAATGACTCGAGTGTTTTCGTCAAGTTAACACACCCGGGTCGTTCCCACAAGTCTCTGACGTCCGTTCTCAATTTAAATAACGCGGATTCTCGAATCTTCGATTCCGCCTTGGAGTTAGGTTTGATTGCTGGTGAATCAATTTTCGATGTCACGGTGACGAAAACGGGCGGAGCCTGGGGGCGATTCTCGCGAACGGACCGGAGGGGCGGAGGCGGCGTCGAGATCCGAGGATCGAGGGCTTTGAGCGGTCTTGCTCGCGTCAGGGATCTGGAATCGGTTCGGTGGTCGATTGGGAAGCCGGACGTCGGCGTCGCGATCCGTTGAGGGGTCGCGAACCTCACGGATTCGTGTTCCGATAGGGCAGGGCACGGATTTGGTTGTAGTCGCTCCGGGCCCGATCGATCGTCGCAATACCGGGGAGGAGAAGCGAATGACCGAGTGCAAGCACGGCGCAACGGCGCGGGTTGGGGAGGTCGGGTGAGCGGGTTCGGGGTCGTGCTGATCGGCCTGGCGACCTGGCTGCCGACCACGAGCCGTGGGGGGGAGGCGGAGCGACCGGAGCGGGTGGTGGTGGCGGAAGGAGGTCGGGGGTTTGTGAGGGAGCCGTCAGGGCGAGCGTTCGTACCCTGGGGGTTCAACTACGACCACGACGAGAAGGGACGATTGATCGAGGATTACTGGTCCGAGGAGTGGGAGAAGGTCGAGCAGGACTTCCGCGAGATGAAGCAACTGGGTGCGAACGTGGTCCGGATTCACCTGCAAGTCGGGAAGTTCCTCGATGGGCCGGAGCGACCGAACGCGGCGAACCTGGAGCGGCTCGGGCGATTGCTGGAGCTGGCCGAGCGGACGGGCCTTTACCTGGACCTGACGGGTCTGGGTTGCTACCACAAGGCGGACGTGCCGGCCTGGTATGACGCGCTCGACGAGCGAGGACGCTGGGCGGCGCAATCCCGATTCTGGGAAGCGGTGGCGGAGCGTTGCGCGGGAAATCCGGCGGTCTTTTTTTATGATTTGATGAATGAGCCGGTGGTGCCGGGTGGGAAGAGGGAGCCGGGGGAATGGCTGGCGGGGGCGTTTGCGGGCAAGCATTTCGTGCAGTTCATCACGCTCGACCAGGCGGGTCGGCCCCGGCCGGAGATCGCGAGGGAATGGGTCAAGACGCTGGTGGCAGCAATCCGCAAGAAGGATCCGAAAACGCCGATCACCGTGGGGATGGTGCCGTGGAGCCTCGATCGGCCGGGGTTGACGTCGGGGTTCGTGCCCCGGGTGGTGGCGCCGGAGCTGGATTTCGTGGCGGTGCACCTGTACCCCGAGCGGGGGAAGCTGGACGAGGCGATGGAGACGTTGAAGGGCTTTGATATCGGCAAGCCGGTGGTGATTGAGGAGACGTTTCCGCTGAAGTGCGGGGGGAGGAGTTCGCGAGGTTTCTGGAGGATTCGCGGGGGGTGGCATCCGGCTGGATCGGGTTTTACTGGGGGAAGACGCCGGAGGAGCTGAAGCAAGGCGGGACGATCTCCGATGCGATCACGCTCGGCTGGCTGGAGCGGTTCCGGGAAGGGCCGCCGGGTCGGGATTGAGGGCCACGAGGGGGATCGGGAACCCCTCGCCCGGCGGTTTCGGCACCGGGTGAGGGGATCGATCGCGAGTGGGTGACGGAGTGAGCCGGTCAGTGGGCCGCCAGGAGGCAGCAGCGGCGGACCTTCGGACACGACGGGGACCTGGCGGGGAGCGGGTCCCCGGCGCAGCCCGACGGGATCGAGCGCGAGGGGGTCAAAGTCCTCGTGCTCGATCGGGACGTCGGTCGGCAAGGCCTCGCGGCCGGTCCAGGCGGCGATGGCGAGGGTGCGGGCCCGGTCGGGGGCGTCGGGAGTGCCGAGGTCCTCCAGGTGCGTCAGGAGGACCCGCCACAGGTCGGCCAGGGTCGGTCGCGTGAGTCGGGTGTTCATGGTGTCCTCCCGCGGCAAAACGGCCGTCGTGTCCCGCCGGCAAGGGGCGGGCCGGTTGTAGACGCGGCGAGCCGGCCGAGGGTTCGCGAACACGGAGGGTTTTGGCGGCGGAAGGGAGGGGTCAGGAGGACGATCCGGAATCGTCGGTCCGGGGAGCGAGCGTCTTGAGCGCCTCGGGGATGTTGCGGAAGAGGTCCCAGTATTCCTCCATCTGCATTTCTTCGAGGAACTTCTCCATGCCGCCACTGAGGTTGGCCAGGACGACCTCGCCGCCGCGTCGGCGGATCTGGCGGGTGAGGGTCATGAGGACGCCCAGCAAGGGGGGGCCGGTCTCGGCGACGCCGCGCAGCTCGACGATGTATTGCCGGTAACCCTGGTCGATCAGGTCGGCGACCTCGCGAGCGGCGTCGGTGTAGCGGGGGTCGTTCATCGCCTGGCCAAACTCGGTGAGGATCGCGACGTCGCCGTCGATGCGAATGTGAATGGGCATGGGGAAGACCCTCGACGGTTGGACCCGGGCCGCGATCGCGTCGCGGGCCGGGGCTTTGCTGAAGGGTTGACGGCGCGTCCGGGTTCGATTGACATGAGGCCCTGCGACCGGTTCCGGCGCCGAAGGGGGAACGGGGTCGCAGACCGGCAAAGGGTCCATCCTACCACAATGAGTCGCGGCCGTTTTCCGGCCGAGAGGAGAGCCATGCCATGGTCGGCCGATCGTACCGAATCACCGGCTTCCTCCTGCTTCTGGCCACCGCTTCCGCGCGAGCCGACCAGCTGGAACTCGACGAGGCGACTCGCGGACGCTGCCTGGCCGTGCTCCGCGACGGGCTGGCGTCGGCGGAATTCTGGCCGTCCATGCACGCGGCGGAGGGGCTGTCGCGGGCGGGCTTCGGTGACGAGGTGAGAGCCCGACTGGCGCCGAAGGTGCCGGCCGAGCGCGACGACCAGCATCGCTGCGGCCTGGCGCGGGAGCTGGTGCGGGCGGGAGACCTGTCGTTCGTCGGGGTCCTGTGCGCGGTGCTGGAGAAGGCGGACCCGTACGGACATGTCCATGCGTGCGAAAGCCTGTTCAAGGTCGGCCAGATCGGGGATGGGGAGCGATTGCGAGCGGCACTTGGGAGATCGGATGAACCCAAGCTGGCGATCATGGCAGCGGCGGCGCTGGCACGCTGGGGGAATCCGGCAGCGCTGGCGACGCTCCGGGAATACGTCGGCGACGAGGATGGGGAGACGGCCCGGATTGCGGCCTGGGTTCTGGCGCGGGTGGGCGATCGGAGCGATCTGGCGGCCCTGCGGACGGGAGCGAAGCGATTCGACGATCCGCTCACCCGGGCGTACTTCGAGCACGCACTGGCCGCGCTCGGGGATGAGGACGGGCGGGCGGCCCTGGTCCGCAACCTGGGCAGCGATGACCCGAACGTCCGTGTTTATGCGGCCGAGTTCGCTCCGGAGGCGCGGGCGACCGGGGCCAGGGCGGCGCTGGTCAAGTTGCTCGACGATGAGGTGCTGGACGTTCGCATTCGCGCGTCGCAGGCACTCTTGCAGCTTGCGAAGCCGGCCCCCCCGGAGCGTGATGAGGTGTTCACACGCGATGTTTTCGAGGCGACGGCCGAGAACCCGCGATACAGCGAGGGGTCGGTGATCGTGCTCCGTGATGGGAGGTTGTTGTACGCGACGACGGAATTCGAGGGGAGCGGATCGGACTTCGCGAAGGCGCGGATCATCGCGGTCGAGTCGGACGACGGCGGGCGGTCGTGGGGTTCGCGGCGCGTGCTTCAGGAGAACGTGGGGAAGCAGAACGTGATGTCGGTCACGCTCCGGCGGCTGACGGACGAGCCGTTCGACGGGCCGATCGGGATGTTCTATCTAATCAAGAATTCGTATGAGGACTTGCAGGTTTATCTCCGGGTCTCGGAGGACGAGGGAGCGACGTTCGGTGAGCCGGTGCGGGTGACGACGGAGCCAGGCTATCATGTGCTCAATAACGACCGCGTGACCCGGCTGACGACGGGCCGGCTGGTCGTGCCGGTGGCCTCGACGGACGACGTGCGCAACGGGGGTCGGTTCGTGAGCGTCTGCTACCTCTCGGACGATCGCGGGCGGACCTGGAGGCGCGGGAAGGAGTCGGTCTCGTATCCGAAGCGGGGGGCGATGGAGCCGGAGGTACTGGAGCGGAAGGACGGCAGTCTCCTGATGCACTTCCGCACGCAACTGGGACACATCGCGGTCTGCGAGTCGGGCGACGGGGGAGAGACGTGGAGCGAGCCGAGGTCGTGGGGCGTGCGGGCACCCGAGGCGCCGACGACCCTGAGACAGATTCCTTCGACGGGAGACTGGCTCCTGATCTGGAACGACACGTTCCGGGAGGGCCAGGGGCACGGCGGAAAGCGGACGCCCCTGACGGCGGCGGTCTCGAAGGATGAGGGGAAGACGTGGGCGCTGAGGCGTGACCTCGAGACGGACGAGAATCAGACTTACGCATACACAAGCATCCTGTTTCACGAGGGAAGGGTGTTGATGACATATTATGTGCGTGACGAGAAGACGGGGCGGATCTCGTCGCGGTTCCGGTCGTTGCCGATTGGCTGGTTCTACCAGGGCGGGGACGGGCCTTGAGGCGGGAAGGGGGTCGGGGGCGTGGACCTGAAGACGATCGAGCTGGGCGACCGGGGCGCGGGGTCGAGCGTCCTGATCACGGGCGGGGTGCATGGAGATGAATATGAGCCGATGGTGGCGATCGATCGGCTGGGAAAGGAGCTGAGGGATCGCCGGCTGAAGGGGCATCTGAGGCTGGTTCCGGTGGTCAACGAGGCGGCGTACCGGCTGGGTCGGAGGACGGCGGAAGATGGCCAGGATCTCGCCCGGACGTGTCCGGGGCGGGCGGAGGGGACGGTCACGGAGGGGGTCGCTCAGGCGCTGGCGGCCTTGATCCGGCAGGCGGACGCCTATCTCGACCTGCATACGGGAGGCGGGAACCTGCGGCTCCTTCCGCTCTGCGGCTACATGATGCATCCGGCGGCGAGCGTGCGGGAACGGCAGCGGAGGATGGCGCGGGTCTTCGGGATGCCGGTCGTCTGGGGAACTGACCCGAACCTGGAAGGGCGGTCGCTCTCGGTGGCGCGGGATGCGGGCGTGCCGGCGATCTATGCGGAATTTCTCGGGGGTGGTGGATGCGACGGTCGCGGGGTGGAGGGGTATCTCCAGGGGTGTCGCAACGTGCTGATCGATCTCGGGCTGATTGCGGGGGAGATCGTCTTGCCGGAGGCGGAGCCGCTCGTGGTGGAGGATGAACGGCCGGGATCGGGTCACTTGCAGGTTCAGCATCCGGCGGCGAGGGACGGGATTTTCGAGGTCGGGCGTCACGCTGGGGGAGCGAGTCCGGAACGGGGATCAGTTGGGGACCCTGGTGGACCCGATCGGGGGAGAGGTCGTGCCGGTCGTGGCGGAACGGGAGGGGATCGTGCTGGGCGTGAGAGCGAACGCTCGGGTGTCGGAGGGCGAGTGCCTGGCGGTCGTGCTGGAGACGGATCAGGCTCCGCCGGAATGGCACTTCTGGGGAGGACCGGACGCTCGCCTGGCGAGACGCGATCGGTTAACGTGAGACCGCCCGAGGTGCACAAGGCCCGCTGAGCGACGAGGAACGACCCATGCGAGCGAGCAAGATCAAGGCGAAGCTCCGGCGCGGTGAGCCGGTGCTGCTGACGGCCCTGGCGTTGACCGACCCATCCGTATTCGAGCTGGCGAGCCTAATGGGATTCGATGGGCTCTGGCTCGACCTGGAACATCATGCCCTGAGCGTCGCGACCGCGGCGAACCTGATCCGGGCGGCGAGGCTGGGGACGTCGGACGTGATGACCCGGCCGGCGAAGGGCGAGCTGATGCGGCTGGGACGGCTGCTGGAGGCGGGAGCGCAGGGAATCATGTATCCGCGCGTGCGAGAGTGCGGCCGAGGCGCGGGAGGTGGTGAAGTGGTCGAAGTTCGCGCCGCTGGGGAAGCGTGGCCTGGACAGCGGCAACGCGGACAACCCGTACTGCGCAACGCCGATCGATCGTTATGTGAACGAGGCGAATGAGCAGACGTTCGTGGTCGTGCAGATCGAGGACCCGGAGATGCTGGGGGAGGTCGATGCGATCGCGGCGGTCGAGGGTGTGGACGTGCTCTTCCTGGGGCCGGCGGATTACTCACTCCTGAGCGGGTCGCCCGGGCAGTTCGACTGTGCGGCGGTGGGGGAGGCGATCCGTCGGGTCGCGAGTGCGGCCGAGAAGGCGGGCAAGGTGTGGGGGATGCCCACGTCGTCTCCGGAGCGGAGCCGGCAACTGCTCGACCAGGGGGCGCGATTCCTCACCTACGGAGCCGACATCCTGATGGTCAAGCAGGCGCTGGAGTCGATCCGGGAAACCTATGGCCCGCTGGGGTTCACCTTCGACGGCCGCATGTGAGGGGACCGGATCATGAAGCTGCTCGGCAAGAAGGCGATCGTGACGGGCGCGGCGCGGGGCATCGGTCGGGGCTGTGCGCTGGAGCTGGCCCGCGCGGGGGCGGACGTGGCGATCAACGATCGGGAGCGGACCCCCCAGGCGGAGGCGGTCGTCGCAGAGATCCTGGGGCTGGGAAGGGAGGCGGTGCTGGTCGAAGGGGACGCGTTCGAGGAGGCGTCTTGCCAGGGCATCGTGGCGAGGGCGGTCGAGGCGTTGGGGAGGATCGACATCCTCGTCAGCAATCCGGCTTACACCTTGCGCGGAGACTTTCTGGAATATGACGCTCAAGCCTTTCAGAAGGTGATTCAGGGAACGCTGGTGGGCGGATTCCTGATGAGCCAGCTGGTGGCGCGTCGGATGGTGGAGCAAGGGGTTGGGGGCAAGATCGTCTTCATTTCGAGTGTGCATGCCGAGATGCCGTATGCGCGGAGCGTGGCGTACAACGCGGGCAAGGCCGGCCTGAACAACATGGCAAAGACGATCGCCGTGGAGTTGCTCCGGCATCGGATCAACGTGAACGTGATCGAGCCGGGCTGGATCGACACGCCGGGCGAGCACGTGATTTACAGCGACGAGGTCATCCGCGAGGCCGGGGCGAAGCTGCCCTGGGGACGGATGGGTCAACCCGAGGATATCGGCAAGGCGGCGGCGTTTCTGGCGTCGGACGAGGCGGATTACATCACGGGGACCGTCCTGCTCGTCGATGGGGGCTTCCTGCTGCGCGACGCCCGGGCGGAGTGACGGGCGCGAGTCACCCCGGGGAGAAGCTTGATGGCCCATTTCACCTGGCTTGATGTTGCCGTCTTTTTGGTTTACCTGCTCGCCTCCGTGGCGATCGGGGCCTATTTCTCTCGCGGACAGAAGAATCTGAACGAGTACCTGCTCGCAGGCCGGAGCATGGGACGGGTTGTGCTCGGGATGACGATCCTGGCCGCGCTCTTCTCGGGGATCACGTTCCTGGCGGCGCCGAGCGAGGGGTACGCGCATGGCCTGGCCTTCTTCTGGGTGAACCTCGGGTTCTTCGTGGCCACGCCGATCACGACGCTGGTGATCCTGCCGTTCTTCTACCACGCGCGCTTTTATACCGCGTATCAATACCTGGAGGAGCGTTTCTCGGTCCAGGTGAGGACGCTGGCGTCGGCGTCGTTCATCGTGCGGGTCTTGCTCTGGCTGGCGCTGGCGACGTATGCACCGGCGCTGGCGCTGGAGCAGGTGACGGGCTTGCCGCTCTGGTTCACGATCCTCTGCACGGGGATCTTGACGACCTTCTACACGACGCTCGGCGGCATGAAGGCGGTGATCTGGACGGACGTGATGCAGCTCGTGGTGCTGTTCGGGGGTCAACTCCTGATCGCGTTGACGGCGATCACGCGGGTACCCGGGGGAATCGGGCGCGTGGTGGAGGTGGCGCGGGAGGGGGGCAAGATGGACCTGAGCTGGAGCCTCGACCCGACGGTGCGGATCACGCTCTGGGGCTTGCTGCTCGGATCGGCCTTCATGCACCTGATCCAGATGGCGACGGATCAGGTGTCGGTCCAGCGCTACCTGACGGCGAAGAGCCTGAAGGAGGCGCAGAGGGGGCTCTGGCTGAAGCTGTGGCTGGTGCTCCCCGTGACGCTGGTCTTCTACGGTACGGGGGTCGTCCTTTATGCGTTCTATCAGGTCCACGGCGACCCGCTGGCGGCGGGGCAGATCCGGAAGGCGGACCAGATCCTGCCGTACTTCGCGGTCACGGAGCTTCCGTCGGGGTTCTCGGGCCTGTTCATTGCGGCGATCTATGCGGCGAGCATGTCGACCGTGTCGGCCGGGATCAACTCGCTGACCACGGCGAGCCTGATCGATTTCTACCAGCGGCTGGGGAAGCGGCCGGATCTCTCCGAGGCGTCGCAACTGAGACTGGCGCGGCGGATGACGGTGGGGTATGGCGCACTCGTGATCGCGCTGGCGTTCCTGGTTCAGCATCTCGGAACGCTTCTTGAAGCGAGTAATTCGGTGATCGGGTTGGTGGGCGGTCCGATGCTGGGGCTCTTTTTCCTGGGAATCCTGGTGAAACGGGCGACGGCGCGGGGGGCCTTGATCGGCTGGATTGCCGGGGTCGGGGTGCTGCTGCCGGTCTGCTTCGCGAGCCGGATCTCATTCCTCTGGTATGCGATGATCGGCTGCCTGGCGACGATGGCGGTCGGGTATGCGGCGAGCCTCTTCGAGAAGTGCCCGGGGAGAAGCAACTGGAGGGGTTGACGTGGGAACGCCGCGGGAGGCGCGGAGGTCGCGGTCGGAACGACGGCCTCGCAACCGTCGGAGTCGTCGGCCGCACAGGCGCGTTGAAATGGCGCCGACCGTCGCTTTGAGGACGGTCGGCGGAGCCCACTCTACAAGAATCTGGAGATCGGAAAATGGGGATTACCCAACGGCTCGGAATCCTTGGTGCGGTCGTCGTCCTCGCTCCCCTCAGCGCAGAGGCCGAGGGGCCGGAACCGAAACTGGTCTCCGTCGAGAAGATCTGGGATGGGGGACGGCACAACGCATTCACGGACCTGATCCGCTGGCGAGGGCGGTTTTACTGCGTCTTCCGGGAGTCGGAGGCGCATGTCGGTGGCGATGGCAAGATCCGAGTGCTCGAATCGGCGGACGGCCAGCGCTGGGAGCCGGTGGGGCTGGTGGCTGAGGAGGGGGTCGATCTGAGGGACCCGAAGCTGTCGATCACTCCAGATGATCGGTTGATGATCGTGGCGGGGGGCTCGATCTACCGAGGCCAGGAATTGCTGGGGCGGAGGCCGCGGGTCACGTTCTCGAAGGATGGGCGGACGTGGTCGAAGCCGGAAAAGGTGCTGTCGGAAGGGGAGTGGCTCTGGCGGGTCACCTGGCACGACGGCAAGGCTTACGGGATTTCCTACGACGCCGATGCGCGGAAGACAACGGCGGCGAAGCAGGCGGCGGAGAAGGGTCAGGTCGAGCCGGGGCCGGCGGACTGGAAGCTCAAGCTGTTCCGGAGCGTTGACGGCGTGAAGTACGAACTGGTGACCCATCTGGATGTGCCGGGGCATCCGAATGAGTCCACGGTGCGATTCCTGCCGGATGAGACGATGGTGGCGCTGGTGCGTCGCGAGGGGGGCAACACGTTCGGCTGGATCGGCCACAGCCGGCCGCCGTACACGGACTGGGAATGGCACGAAACAAAGCATCGGCTCGGCGGCCCCAACTTCCTCCGATTGCCGGACGGCTCGCTCTGGGCGGCGGGTCGGAGCTATCCCGGAGGCGCGAAGACGGTACTCGCCAGGATGACGCTCGATCAATATGAGCCGGTCCTCACGTTTCCGAGCGGCGGTGACACGAGCTATCCGGGCCTGGTCTGGCATGATGGGATGCTCTGGATGAGCTATTATTCCTCGCACGAGGGCAAGACGTCGATCTACCTGGCGAAGATCCAGTTGCCTCTGGAGGCGGAGGAGGTCGGGACGAGGCTGGAGCCGTTCGTGGATGATTACTGGCTTGATCGGCTGGCGGGATCGGCCCGGCTGGAGGTGCAGCGGCCGGAGCCTGGGGAGGTCGTGCTCACGGCGGATGAGCCGTGGGAGGGGAATACGAGTGCGTATTTCACGGTGTTTCAGGATGGCGACCGTTACCGGATGTATTACCGGGGGGCTCACTTCGTCGAGGAAACGAAGAAGGCGGGTCACCGGGAGTTGACGTGTTACGCGGAGAGTCAGGACGGGATTCACTGGAAGAAGCCGGAGCTGGGCCTGTTTGAATTCGAGGGATCAAAGCGCAACAATATCGTCTGGGACGGGCCCGGCACGCATGATTTCGCGCCGTTTCGTGATTCCAACCCGGCTTGCGAGCCATCGGCCCGGTACAAGGCACTGGCGAGGACCGACGGCGGCTTGCTGGCGTTCGGATCGAAGGATGCGATTCACTGGAACCTGTTGAGCCAGTCGCCGGTGATCACAAAGGGGGCGTTCGACTCGCAGAATGTGGCGTTCTGGGATGGGGTCGCGGGGAAGTACCGGGAATATCACCGGGCGTTCCGAGGCGTGCGCGACATCATGACGGGGACGTCGGACGACTTCCTGAACTGGACGGACCCGGTCTTTCTCGAGTACGAGGGGGCCCCGAAGGAGCATCTCTACACGAATGCGATCCAGCCTTATTTCCGCGCCCCACACCTCTTGATTGGCTTCCCGACCCGCTTCCTGCCGGCGACCCAGCAGACGGAGCCGACGTTCATGGCCAGTCGTGATCGCCGGCACTTCCGGCGGTATCCGGAGGCCGTGATCCCGACGACGGCGCCCGAGGATCGCGACGGGAACCGTTGCAATTACCTGGCATGGGGCGTCGTGACATTGCCGGGTCAGGAACGAGAACTCTCCGTCTATGCGGCGGAAGCGTACTACACGGGAACAGGGACGCGGCTCCGGCGGTTCGTCTATCGGCGCGATGGGTTCGTGGCGCTGCACGCGGACGGGGATGGGGGCGAGGCCGTGACGAGGCCGATCCGGTTTTCGGGGAACCGGCTCATCCTGAACTATCGGGCCGGGAAGGCGGGACAGGTGCGCGTCGAGATCCAGGATGCGGGCGGGACGCCCCTCGAAGGGTTCGGCGAATCGGATGCGAAGGCGTTGAAGGGAGACGAGGTGGAGGGCGTCGTGACCTGGGAGGAAGGGCGGGACCTCGGCGGGCTGGCGGGGAGGTCGGTGAGGTTGCGGTTCGTGATGGAGAACGCCGATATCTTCGCGTTTCGATTTGAGTAATCCGGGATCGGCCGTAGCGCCGGCGGAGTCGGGGGTCTCGAAGGCGAGGCTCCCCGCCATCCCGACGGCCGGCAAGGCGGCGGCCGGGACGGCCTGAGGAGCCCTCCGAAGCCACCGATCTAGAGCGGATTTCGTTCGTCGAGGATCCCAGCCGGGGGCGGCTGTGCCACAAGATTTGTGGGCCGGCCGCCCCCGGCTGGCCGGCTCTCCACTCATGCGGGAACCGCGCAGGGTGCCGGGGTGGCGGGCGCTGCAGTGTCGTCAAGCAGGGTCAGGGAGACGGCGCGGAGGTCGAGGACGTGGCGGCCGGGGACGGTCAGGGCGCGGAGGGTCAAGGGACCTCGGCCGGGTTCGAGGGAGATCGTACCGAGGGGAAGGGGGCGGAAGTCCTTGACGTAGGACTCGCCGTGGCGGGGAACGCGGTCGTGCTCGGCGCCGCGGAGGGGCGGGTCGAAGGGCTCGGTCACCTTGCCCTGGAGGGACTGGCCGTTGAAGGTCAGTTCGAGGTCGGAGCCGACGTCGGCTTCCGGGCAGGTGTAATAGAGGACGACGGCGTAGCGGCCGGGCGAGGCGACCTCGACGTCCCAGGTGATGCGGTCATCGGGGCTGGACCAGGCGGTGAAGAAGGAGCAGTTGGGGGCGGGGGCGCTGCGGCGGACCTGGCCGTGGGGGACGCCGTCGCGGGCGGGGAGGAAGGTCGTCGGCATCGCGCGATGGCCGACGGGGAAGGGGCGGTCGTCGGTCTTCAATTCGGGGAGCAACTCGGCTTTCCAGCGGTCGACGGCCCTGGAGAGATCGGCGGCGATTGCGGGGTGATCGGACGCAACGTCGTGGTCCTGGCCGGGGTCGGCCGGCATGTCGAAGAGGTGGCCGGCGTCGTCGAGACGATAGCGCTGGGTGCGGACGCTGACGCGGCCGTTCCAGTGGGAGAAGATCGAGCGGTCGGGCCAGTCGGGGGCAGGGCCGGTCAGGAGGGGAGCGAGGTTGACGCCATCGAGAGGCTTGCCGAGGGGGAGCGGGACCTCGGCGAGCGCTGCGAGGGTCGGCAGGAGGTCGATGGCGGCGGCGATCTGGGGGATGCGGGTGCCGGGCCGGATGTGGCCGGGCCAGCGGATCAGGAAGGGGACGCGGACGCCGCCCTCGTCAGTCGAACCCTTGCGGCCCTTCATGCCGCCGTTCCATCGCCAGCTATTGGGGCCATTGTCGCTGAAGTAGAGGACGATCGTGTTGTCGGCGAGGTCCAGTTCGTCGAGCTGGCGGAGGAGGCGTCCGACGTTGTGGTCGATGTTGGTGCACATGGCGAGGGCGGCTCGGGTGAAGGGGACGTCCTCGCGCCGGGGGTCGCGGTTGCGAAGCTTGAGGTGGGCGTCGCGGAAGGGTTCGTAGAAGGAGTCGGGAACCTGCATCGGGGAGTGGGGAGTGTTGAAGGGGAGGTAGCAGAAAAAGGGGCGGTCGCGGTGCGCGGCGAGGAAGTCGAGGGCGTGGTCGGTGAGGTCGTCGGTGATGTAGCCGTGGCCGCGCACGGGCTGGCCGTTGTGGTCGAGGGGAGGACTGAAGTAGTCGCCCCAGTGGCCGGAGGTGAAGCCGTAGTATTCGGAGAAGCCGCGGGCGTTGGGGTGGTAGGGATACTGGGTGCCGTTGTGCCACTTGCCGAAAGCGGCGGTGGCGTAGCCGGCAGACTGGAAGACATCGGCGATGGTGCGTTCGTCGAGGTCGAGTCGCTCGCCGCCGGAGGTGACGTTGCGGACGCCGCCGCGGGGGTGATACCGGCCGGTGAGGAACTCGGCGCGAGTCGGCGAGCAGACGGGACAGACGAAGAATCGTTCGAAGAGGGCGCCGTCGCGAGCGAGGGAGTCGATGTTGGGGGTCTGGATGTTGGTGTTGCCGTGGACGCTGAGGTCGCCCCAGCCTTGATCGTCGGCGAGGATGACGAGGATGTTGGGCCGCTCGACGGCGCGGGCCGGTCCGACCGTGGCGAAGGCGTGCAGGAGCAGGATGACGGCCGTGGTGGAGAATCGGTTGCACATCGCTCGGGTCCGGATGGGGTTTTCGAGGTGTCCGCGCGAACGGGGAGCGTGCCCAGCCCCCGATTATGGGGCGTCGGTTGCGAAAATCCAGCCTGTGGACCGGGGGCTTCGAAGCCGATCCCGCCGATCAAAGCGGCTTGACGGCGAATACTTTCAGGCTGGCGGCGTCGTCGTTGACGTCGTAGCGACGGAGCAAGTCGGCCTGGCGGGCGAGGCTGGCGAAGGCCCTGGGGTTGCCGCACGAGAGGCCCATGTTGGCCTCGGCCGGGATCGAGGCCAGTTCCTCGGACGTGTAGCCGAACGCCTCGGCGACCGCGCGGACTCCGTCATGATCGCTGGAAAGGCCGCTGGTCGCCACCGAGCCATACTTGCTCGGGACGACGCGGATGATCGCTTCGGACATGGAACGGTCTCCTCGTAGGCGTCAGGAGGTCGGCGCGGTTGCGGGTTCGGTCTGGCTCTCGTTCCGGTCTGCCGACGCGGGAGGGGCCCCCTTCGTCTCGGAGGACTCTTGTGCCTGGAGCTGGAGCACTTTTCCCTCCTGCCAGGCGTCGGCTCCGGGGAGGATCTCGGGCCGTTGGATGTCGGTGCGGGACTCGCGGACCTTCTCGGTCGAGATGTCGAAACGCCGGTCCCGATCGGCCACCATCTCGGACTTGACCTGGCCGTCGGCGGTGAAGCCCATCATGACCTGCGGCGTGCCGAGGGGCAATGTGTCGCCGCGATCGACCTGCCAGGTGTGGATGGTCTTGCCGTAAGTCCCCACCAGCTTTTCCATCAACTCATGCTCGGCTGACTCCGGAAGCCCCGGCGCGGTCAACTGGCCCGATTTGATCTCGTAGGGGTGGCTGTGCCAGAACAGACGCTCCTCTTCGGGCAACGTCGCGAACAACTTGGGGCTGATGATGTACTCGATGCCGATCAGCTTCGCGTCCTTGCTATTGCTGTCGTAGATGGTGCACTGCATGAAGTCTTCGTTGACCTGGGTGCAGTAGTGGTGCGCCTCGACCTGGCGGGTCATGTCGCCGTTGTAGAAATGAAATCCACATACATAAGCGTGGATCTGGTCGATGGGAGTCCGATCCTGAAGGACCGTCGCGCCGGCTTCGAGCATCCTGGACTTGCCCGACGGTTCGGCGCCGGGGGCCTCGACGCTGGTCGGTGTGTTCTCGCCACCACAGCCAAGAAGCAGCGATGACAGGGCCAGCATGGGCATGATTCGTCGTGTGCGTCTCATGGATGGTGTCTCCTCGGCTCCAGTTCCGACGACGAAATCCAGCACAGCAGGGCGGTGACCGTTGAGCCTTGACCGTGGGAGTCACGTCCTTCCTGACATCCCGATTCTCGAGGCCAGTTCGGGGGGCCGGATCGGCCTGGATCTCGGGTCGGACTGGACCCGGATCGAACCCGACTCGCAACCCAGTCCGTTCCGGTGGAAGGGCGCGAGAGCACTCGACGGCCGGACAAACCCGATCAGGGCTTCTCCTCGAACGTCGTCGCATGCAACTTCGACGCCCGGGTCCGGCGGGTCGCGGATGTCACGCCTTCTTCTGGGAGCGCCAGCCCTGAAGCAGCTTCTTCTGCCGCTCGACCTCCACGCGGGTTTCCTCCACGATCGTCTCGCAGACGAGCTTGCAAAGCCGTTCGACCAGGGGGTCGTCGAGCCGGTAGAAGACCTGCAAGCCCACCTTACGACGGGCCACCAGGCCGGCCTCGGCCAGCATCTTGAGGTGCTTCGACACGTTGGCCTGGTTCCGCCCGGTCTCCTCGACGACCTGGGTGACGTTGCGTTCCCCCTGCATCAAGGTGCGCAGGATCGCCAGCCGGGTCGGTTCGCCCAGGGTGCGGAACTTCTCGGCCATCAGGTCGAGAAACGCGTCAGGAATGGTTTCGGACATGGCTTGACTGGATTACCAGTTTGGAATATAGTTGGCCGAGCAGTCAGAGATATTGTAGCACGGTCAGGCCGTTGAGTCCAAGCCGAGGACGGGGAGAGCCCCGGACTCCCGATGAAGGAGGCAGGTAACCGATGACCCGAGGAATCTTGCTGAGCATGCTGGTTGGGATTCAGGTTTTGGCGGCCCAGGCACGCGGGGGGGTAGACGGGGACGGAATCGAATTGAAGGTGGTCGTTCACATCAACTTTTCCGATTCAGAGCGGCAGGCGCACGGGTTGAAGAACGTGTCGAACATCCTCAAGGCGGAGCCTTCCACGCGTGTCGAGGTCGTCTGCCATGGGGCGGGCATCAACCTGGTGGAGAAGCACCAGACGGCGAACGCGGAGGCGGTGGAGGCACTCGGCAAGCAAGGCGTTTGCTTCGTGGCCTGCGAGAACACGATGCGGCAGAAGGCGATCCGCAAGGAGGGCCTGTTGCCGGGCGTCGACACGGTCCCGTCGGGGGCCGTCGAGGTGATCCGCAAACAGCAACAGGACGGCTACGCGTATTTCAAGCCCTGATCGGCCGCGGAAGTTTGCAGCGACGGGCCGACAGGATCGCGTCTCGACCCTGACGATTCGGTGCCGGAACCGGAGGGAAGCCTCGCCCGCGACCGATCGCCGGAGATGGTCTGCGCCCGGCAAAGTGGGCCGGCATCGCGAGGGAACTCGCGGAGCGGCCCGGTCAGTGCGAGGTGGTGGAGGTGAGTGGCGGCTCGACCGCCCGGGAAAGGCCGTCGGATGGACGACGACCGAGGATGAGAAACCGAAACGAGGAGCAGCAATTTCATGTTTCGATCGCAACGAGCCCCGTGGATCGTCGCCGCCTTGCTGGCGGCCCTGAGTGGACAGCCCGCCCTGGCCGGGGAAAACACGTCGGGCGCGGAGGGCAAGAGCCCCGCCGCGACAGAACCAAGGGGCCATGGCAAGCTGGTCGTCGTCCTGACGAGCGGACTCGAGGATCTCCAGTCGGTCAACATGGCGATCCGGCACGCCGGGATGGCCAAGAAGTCGGGCTATCTCGATGACGTCGTGCTTCTGGTTTACGGTCGGGGAGTCCAGGCGCTGGCCAGGGAGATCACCGCCAAGCCGCCGCAGATCGGGGCGGCCCTTCAGGAGGCGAAGGAGGCGGGGGTTCACATCCTGGTCTGTGGCGAGGCTTTGAAGAAGTTCAACATCCCGAGGGAGGCGCTTGAACCCGGCGTGGAGGAGGTCGTTCCCAACGCGATCCTCACACTTTCCGAGTTGGTCTCCAAGGGTTACCAAATTCTCAAATATTGACCCCATCCGGCGGAACCCGACCGGCTCCGGCGGCTGTCGGGGCGGGTCGGGGCGACCGGACCGAGAACCAGGAGGAAGAGCTTCGATGCCTTGGCACAAGTGGATGATCGCTCTGGCCATCTGCGGCCTGCTGCCCGGGATGACGGACGCCGTCGCCGGGGATACGGGGGCCGGGGAGGACGGGGAGCAGTCGGTCTCGCTGGTCTACATCGCCGACCTTCATGCCCAGCTCGAGCCGCATACCGAGCTGTTCTGGAATGGGGACAAGGTCACGATGACCGAGGCGGGCGGCGTCTCGCGCGTGGCCACGGCCGTGAACGCGATCCGTCGGGAGCGGCCGGGTCGCGTGCTTTTCATGGATGCCGGGGACACCATCCAGGGGTCGGCAGCCGCCGCCTGGACGGAAGGAGGGGCCGTGGTCGCTCCGGTCAATGCGCTTGGCCTGGACCTGGGCATCCCCGGAAACTGGGAGGTAGTCTATGGAGCAGACGCACTGGAGCGGCGGGCGGGCGAGTTCCGGCACCCCCTGATCGCCGCCAACATCCGGGAGGAAAAGTCAGGCAAGCTCCTGTTCCCGCCCTATCTGGTCAAGGAGGTCGGGGGGGTCCGCATCGGTGTCATCGGTTTCACCGACCCCGACGTGCCCACGCGCCAGCCGCCGAGTTACAGCCGGGGTCTGACCTTCGAGGGCGAGGCGGTGATCCCGCCACTCGTCGAGAAGTTAAGATCCCAGGAAAACGTTGATGTGATTGTACTGATGACACACATCGGTTTGCCGAAGTCGATCCGACTCGCGGAGAAGCTGCGGGGGGTGGACTTCGTGTTCTCCGGCGACACCCATGAGCGGACTTACGAGCCGATTGTCCGGGGCGACACCTGGGTTGTCGAGCCGGGGAGTTTCGGCTCATTCCTGGGACGGATGGACGTCACCGTCCGTGATGGCGCGATCGTCGATCGCCACTGGGAGCTGATCGAGCTGCGGGCGGAACGGTTCGACGAGGATGAGAAGGTCGCGGAGGTCGTCTCAACGAACCTGGCCCCGATGCGAGCGAAGCTGGATCAGGTGATCGGTCGGACGGAAGTCCCCTTGTTGCGGTACAACGTGGTCGAGACGAACCTGGACGAGATCCTCTCCGACGCGCTTCGCGAGGCGGCGGGGACGGAAATCGGTCTCTCCAATGGCTTCCGATTCGCGCCGCCGACCCCGGCGGGGCCGATCCGGGAAGCGGACCTGTGGAACTGGTATCCGATCACGACCCGCCTGAAGGTCGGCCAGGTGACGGGCAAGCAACTGCGGGAGTTCTGGGAGCGGGAGGCCGAGCACGTCTTCTCGAACGATCCCGAGAAGCTCTTCGGCGGCTGGCTGCCCCGGCCGTCGGGGATGACCGTCCGACTGGTGGCGCATGCTCCCATGGGTCAGCGGGTACGGGAGATCCGCGTCGGAGGCGAGCCGCTGGAGGACGACCGATTGTATAGCCTGGTCGCCTGTGAACGTGAGGGGGACGCCCCGGACAAGGTCTGCCGGATACCGCACGTGCGGGAGCCTCGCGTCCTCGATCTCGACGCCCACGAGGCCGTCCGGCGCTACGTGGCGAGGCATTCGCCGCTCTCGGAGCCCGAGGGCGGGCGGGTGGTGGTGGAGGACTTGCCGCCGATCGTGAGATCGCAGGTGTTGCCGCCGTCACGCTGATCGGACCGAGGACCGGGACCGGACCTCAGGGGGTTGCGGTCCCGGCCTTCGCCTGCTCGTCGAGTTCGGGGAGGGTGAAGCGGACGCTGACGATGTAAGGGGGCTCGCCCTCGGACCAGTGGCCGTAGGTGGTGACGACGAACGTGCCGTCGGGAAGAACCTCGACGCCGGGGTAGGCGCAGTCGGCGCCCTTGGTGTTGTCCATCAGTCGGACGCGATACTGGCCTTCGCGGCCGTGGACGATGTCCTGGTAGGTGCCGACCCAGCCGACCCAGTCGCCGCGGGTCGGGCTCTCGAGGGTGGTGTCGCGGAAGGAGAGGAAGAGGCGGCCGTCGGGGGCGTACTTGCCGACGTGCCGGTCTCCAGTGAGCGAGCCGGGCAACTCGCGGGGCTCGGTCCAGGTGCGGCCCTCGTCGTCGGAGAAGATGACGAACGAATTCCACTTGCGGCTATTCTCGCGCAGGAGGACAGCGATCTGATCGCCGTCGGGCGAGCGGATCAGGCCGGGCTCGCAGAGGTGGGCGGTCGGATGCTCGGCGATGACCTCGGGAGGTCCCCAGGTGAGGCCGCCATCGTGGGAGAGCGTCTTGAAAACGCGGAATTTCGTGGCCTGGCCCTGATCGTGGAGGAAACGGCCGTCGTCGTGGAAGAGGGCCATGGTGTCGCCGTTCCTGAGGCGCTCGACGCTGGCCATGGCGACGATGCCGCCGAAGTCGCCGATCGGTTCGAGAGGCGTCCAGGTCTGGCCGTCGTCCTCCGAGACGGACATGCGGATCGGGTACAGGCCGGAGAAGAGGATCAGGCGCTTCGTGCCATCGGGAGCGACGACGCGGTGGATCGTGGGCGTCTCCTTCGAGGTCGCCCAGTTCTCGGGGGTGGGCAGGCGGTCGGACCAGGAATGTCCGCCGTCCTGGCTGCGCTTCAGAACGATGGCGCCGCGGCCGTGGCCTTTCGGATAGACGACGAGCATGGTCTTGCCGTCTTCGAGGAGGACGGTCGTCGGGTGGCCGAGGTACTGGCCTGGCTCGCGATCGACGACGATCTGCCGGCGCTTCTGGCCGTCGAGGTCGATGAGCGGGATCGTGTAGTCGCGACGGACCGCCGGGCGATCGCCGGGTTCGTCCGCGGGAGCGGTCGAGACGGGGACTGTCGCAAAGGCGACGATCGTCAGACCGGCGAGGACGAGGGTCTTGCCGACGAAGCGGCTCGGGGGCATCCACGGTGTCATCGGCTCGGGCTCCTGGGGCCTCGCTCGGAACGTGGTGGGCGATCGGCTCAAAACCGTGAGCCGGCGCACCGTCTCACCACCTCCGGGAATTGCATCACAGGCGGCCGCGGCAAGCAAGTCGGCGGCTTTGACGGAAGCGGATCGCCTGGGATTTCGAGCGGGGTGGTCCGATCGAGGGGCTCGCACTGTCTTGGGCGTTACGCAGTTGGCTCCTTCGCCCGAGCATCGGACGCAGTTGGAAGGAGTAGGCCCGACTTCAGTCGGGCCTACTCCTACTGCCGACGCCAACGGCGTAACTCCTATGTCTTTCAACGGGGGAAACGCTGCGGTGTTAAGGGGCCGCGAGTGAGGCGATGCAACGACTGGCGCATCCGTTCGAGGGTCGCCTGGAGCGCGGGGTCAGCGGCGCGGTTCTGCAATTCGCGGGGGTCGTCGGGCCAGTGGTAAAGCTCCTCGCGGGCGTCGCCCTCGTGGCGGATGTAGGTCCATTCGCCTTCGATCAAGGCGGCCCAGGGCCATCGCGGAACGAGCAACTGTGCGGGGTCGGGATCGAGCCCATTCATGGGGACCACTTCCGCGAGCAGAGGAAGGGACGGTGGGGACGAACCATCCCAGTGCCGGGCGAGTGACACGCCGGGGAAGGGGGAACCGGCGCGAAGGCCCAGCAGATCCACAACCGTGGCGGCCAGGTTGCGAAGGCTGACCGCATCGGGGACGACCCGGATGGTCGGACGCGGACTTTTCGAAGGCGGCACGATCACCAGGGGAACGTGAATCTCGGTCTGATAGAGGCTCGTTCCGTGGAGGAAGATGCCGGGATGCTCGCCGAAGCTCTCGCCGTGGTCGGATGTGACGATCAACCAGGTCCGTTCCAGCTCGCCACGGCGATCGAGCTCGTCAACCAGAAGGCCCAGACGCTCGTCCAGGTCGGCGACGCAATCGTCGTAGGCGTCGCGGAGCGGGGCAATCTGAGACTCGGTCAGCGTCTGGTTCGGAGGCGCACCGTGTTCGAGGAGGTCGCGGTCACGTTCCCCTTCGAGCGCATTGCCGAAGCGGTGGATGGCCGTCTCGGGAAGCTGGTAGGGATGGTGGGCATCGTAGTAGTTCAGGAAGGCGAAATAGGGCCGCTGGGGCTGGTTGCGGTGGTCGAGCCAGTCGAAGAACTCACGGTTGACCACCAGCGCCGGTTTCCGGTCTGCCTTGAAGAGATCCCAGAGATGTTGAATGGGAGCCTTCAAGAACGTGATGTCCAGTTGCTCCTCCAGGACCCGCTCGACCGCGAGGAGACCGTCGAGGGGACGGTCGATCAGGGCCGCCGACTTGAAGGCGCTGAGGCCGGGATAGATCGCGTCGCAATAGACGGTGAAGCCGCGTCCGAGACCGGAATCGGAGGCACAATACCAGCGATTGGCGATGAACCCGGCGGTGGCATATCCGCGGGAGGCGAGGAACCCGGCAAGGGTGGGGGCGGTCGCATCCAGCGGGGTCAACCGGCCGACGGAGAGCTCGTGAGGCCATCGTCCCGTAAACATACTGGCGTGGGATGGCAAGGTCCAGGAGGAGGGGGCGATGGCCCGATCGAAGCGAATCCCACGTCGAGCCAGTCCTTCGAGCGTCGTGCTGGTGGCACGGTCGTAGCCATGAAGTTTCAGATGTTCCGCAGCCACCGTGTCCAGCACGATCAGGAGGACATTCGGGGAGACAGCGGCGGGCAACGGACGCGCCTCCTCGCGCCCATGCCGGAGCCGATCGATTCCCCAAAGCGATCCTGCCAGGATCAGAGCCACGCTGGCGATGATCGGAAAGCTGAGCCGGACCAGGCGACGGAAGCCGTCGCGACGACGCTCCAGCGAGGCGGTCAGTTGCACGCCGACCCCCGTGGCCAGCACGAAGCCGGCGGGCCCGTAGATCCGGGGAGACGCCGCCCAGATGAGAGCGGTCAGGGTCAACGTGGCCAGCAATCGGGGGACCAGCCAGCGACCGCGCACCCCTCCCCAGACCAGTAGTGGCGAGAGGATTATGGCAAGTACCAAAAAGACGACAAGATTCGTCAATGGGATTAGCCAGACGAAATGACGGCTCATCCAGTAAAAGTGATTGGCATCCAGGAGTTCCTTGCGTAAGACGGTGATCCCAACCTCCAGCACCCCCGAAAGAAGTCCGCACCAGAGCGCAAGGACCAGGAGCGAGAGCGGACCGATCCGGGTCGCGCCGGCGTCCGGATGCGGGGGCGTCGATGAGGCTCTACCGGCCTGGTCAGAGAGCGCCGTCGGAATGGACATCGGAAGCGTCGTGAGGGGGTGGTGGGAGGAATCCGGGACTCTTGAGCGAACGCGATGCGGGTGTGTGGCTGGCTCCTCCTGGCCGCCTGGGCATGGAGGGAACAGACGCTCTGATGTCCCCTCGATGGGAGGGGGTCGACGGGGTCGATGCGTCATCGGGGCTGAGTCCTCAGCGCATCCAGATTCCAACATAGCGACGAAGCGGCAAGCCGTCGAGTGGCATCGCAAGCTCGATGGTGGGGGAGGGCGAAGGATTCGTTGTTGATTGAGGGAGGTCAGGAATAAAATGGAGAGGGCTCCCGCTCCCGGACGTGACCCCGCCGGGATCTCACGGGGGTTGGCGAGGGAAGCCAGATCCGCGGTCGCTGTCGAGAGAGGCGTCGATGCCGAGCATCCGGGAAGGGCAACGTTGGAAGCGGGTGACCGGGCTGGTCCTCCTCGTGGGGGGACTCCTCTGGTTCGCCTGGCGATGGTTGGAGGTTCGCTGGTATCGGGAGGCGATGGCGGAAATCCAGCAGGACATGGAAAAAGGTCTGAACGCGGTCGCCGCCCGGAAGCTGGAAGGGGTGCGGGGATGGAGACCGGATTCCGACGAGGCTGCTTACCTACTGGGAATCTGCGAACAGGCGCTCGGACGGCCGGAAGCGGCCGACCGAGCGTGGGCCCAGGTGGCGCCCGGTTCTTCATTCGCGACCCGGGCGATCCTGGGTCGCCTGGAGTTGGAGGTGGAGCGCGGACAGCTCTCCGAGGCGGAGACGCTCATCAAGACCGCGATGGATGATCCGAGGATCGATGCGACGGGTTTGCCCCTCTTTCTCGGGCCGGCGCTCTGTCTTCAAGGACGAGTCGGGGAGGCGCTCCGATCGCTGGAAACGCGCTGGGAGCATCTGGAAAGGGAGGGCCGCGGGGCATCGGAAGAAGCAATCAACCTCGTCCGGCTTCATGGTGAGATTCGACGGAATCCCCCGACGGTGGAATCGGTCCGAACCTTTCTGGAACAGGCGGCGATGTCGGCTCCGGAGGACGATCGCGTCTGGCTCGGACGGGCCCGTCTGGCGACGCGTGAGGGTTCCTACCAGGAAGCGGCCCGCTGGCTCGACGCCTGTTTGCGTCGGCGACCCCGTGACGCGGCGGTCTGGCGTGCCCGGCTGAACTGGGCCGTCGCGACGGGTCAGGTCTCGGAGGCGCGGAAGGCCGAGAAGCAACTGCCAACCGGGGCGTTGAGCGCGGCGGAGGATGCCAGGTTGGAAGCCTGGTTCGCATCGCAACGCGGCGATTTCGCTTCCGAGCAGCGAACGCTGGAGCGGCTCGTTGCGATGGAGCCGGCCGACCTGGACGCGATCGACCGCCTGGCTGAGATCGAGCGGCAGGCGGGTCGATCGGAACGGGCGAGCGCGTGGAATCATCGGAGAACTGAGATTGCTCGGCGCCAGGAGCGATTTGAGAAGCTGCAAGACCGGAATCAGCCGCTGCGCGACGCCGTGGAGCTGGCGAGAGTGGCGGAACAGCTCGGTTACGGGTTTGAAGCGAGGGGATTCCTGACGCTGGCGGTCGCCCTCCACCCGGAACGCGCTGAGCTTCGGGGAGAGGTGGGACGGCTCAAGCGTCGTGCGGGGACGCTCGCCCCCCCGGAACGAGTGTCCGCAACTCGGACCGGTCGGGATGGGGCCTCGATTCGCGAGGGCTCAAACGAGAAGGTCATACTCGCGGATCTTGTCGAAGAGGAGTCGACGGCTGATGCCGAGGGCCTCGGCCGTCCGAGTCCGGTTGCCACCGCAGGCGGCGAGGGCGCGACGGATCGTGCGACGCTCGACATCAGCGAGCACGGCGCGGAGCGGAAGCAAGCCATCGGGACCGGTCGGGGCGGGCTCGGCGTCCTCATCCTCGACGCCGAGGTGCTCGGGGAGGATCGGACGTCCGCGGGCCGCGATCGCGGAGCGGGCCAGGACGTTCTCGAGCTGACGCACGTTGCCGCTCCATTCGCGACGCTCGATCTCGGCGAGGGACTCGGGAGCGAGTGAGAGGTCGGACCAGCCATAGCGTGATTCCAGGCGACGGAGGATCGCACGGGCGAGAGGTTCGATGTCCTCGCGGCGCTCGCGGAGCGGAGGGATGGTGATGCGGACGACGTTGAGGCGGTAAAAGAGGTCTTCGCGGAATCGACTGGCGGCGACCTCCTTTGGCAGGTCGCGGTGGGTCGCGGAGAGGATGCGGGCGTCAGTGCGGAGCGTCTCGTTGCCGCCGACCCGTTCGAACTCGCGCTGCTGAACAACTCGGAGCAACTTCGCCTGCACGGGGAGGGGTAGCTCGCCGACCTCATCGAGGAAGATCGTGCCGCCGGCGGCCCGCTCGAAGCGGCCTTCCCGGCGACGATCGGCGCCGGTGAAGGCGCCGCGTTCGTGGCCAAACAACTCGCTTTCCACGAGCCCTTCGGGCAAGGCGGCGCAGTTGACCCGGATGAACGGACCGTCGGCGCGGGTGAATTCCGATGCAAGGCCGAGGCGACCAGCTCCTTGCCGGTGCCGCTCTCGCCAACGATCAGGACGGGTTCCTCGGTCGCGGCAGCGCGGCCGATCGCCTTGAAGACCTCGCGCATCGCGGGGCTGGTTCCGACGATCTCGGTGGACTCGTCGGGTCGGGGTCCGCTCTCCTCATCGTCGACGATCACGTCGCGGGAGCGTAGGGCGCGGACCTCGGCGGCGAGGTCGCGCTGACGGAGGGCGCGGCGGAGCGTGAGGTGGACCTCGTCGAGATCGAAGGGCTTCGTCAGGTAGTCGTAGGCGCCGCGTCGCATCGCCTCGATGGCCGGAGCGGAGCCGCCGAAGGCGGTGACGACGATCACCGGCAAGTCAGCAAGCCGCGGACCCAGCTCGGCGAGCACGGAAAGGCCGTCGATGCCGGGCATCTTGAGGTCGAGGAGGACCGCGTCGGGGATCTCATCCTGGATGGCGGTCAGCGCGGTGGCGCCGTCCTCGGCCTCGACGATCCGATAGCCCTCGGAGCGGAGGTACGTGGCGAGGCTGAACCGGACCGCACGGTCGTCCTCGGCGATCAGGACCTTGGCAGATCGCTTGCTCATCAACGAATCTCCCGGGGCGGAACATTCTCGATGTCAGCTGCGGGCAGGCGGAGTGTGAAGGTGGAGCCACGGCCATCGAGACCGGGGCCGGCGTGAAGATCGCCACGGTGGGCGAGGGCAATCTCGCGGGCGATGGGCAGCCCCAGGCCGGTGCCCTCGGCCTTCGTGGTGAAGAACGGTTCGAACAGATGTTCGCGGACCTCGGGCGAGAGACCTGGCCCCGTATCGGCGACGGCGGCTTCGACGCAGTCTCCCCGGGTGTCCCGTCGCGTCTCCAGCCGCAAGACACCGCCGCCGGGCATGGCCTGAAGCGCGTTGCCGGTCAGGTTGCGGAAGACCTGGAGCAAGGCCGGCGCGGCCATCGCGACGGGCGGAAGGTCGTTCGCAAGCGCGACCTCGATCCGGACGCCTTGCTCGGCGGCCTGGGGTTCGGCGAGGCGAGCAGCCTCGGCGACCACAGAACCAAGGTCACCCGGGGCCATCGCCTGGGCGTCGGCCCGGGAGAATTGCAGAAGTCGCGAGACAATGTCTTCCAGGCGGTCCACCTCGTCCATCAGATGGACGAACGCCTCGTCGGACTGACCCAGTCCGCGTCGCCAGAGCTGGGTGATGGCGCGGATGCCCGCCAGCGGATTGCGGACCTCATGGGCGACTCCCGCCAGGAGCTTACCCAGCGCAGCCAGGCGCTCGCTCCGTTGCAGCTCGTGCTGGAGCCGACGCTGCTCGATCGCGGCCAGGCGGAGCGAGCGGGCAAGGCCGATCGTCAAGGCGAGAGCCAGGGCGATCCCGCCCAGAGCCAGGGTCGCCGCGATCGCGTAGCCGCGGAGAGAGCGGCCGAGGAAGACGGGGTCTACCAGCCGGATCATCGTCCAGGTCGCCGCCACGACCCGGCCGCCGGGCCGGTCGAAGACGGGCGCGGTGCGGATGGCGACCGTGCTCGGTGGGACGACCTCAACGACGAAGGCGGCTTGCCGCTTGCGGATCGCCGCGTCGGCCTGGGTCTCGATCAGGTCAAACTCCTTCGGCGGCGGCCCCTGGCCCGGTCGGGGCCGGGCAGATTGGCCCGTCGCGGGACCGACCGTGCCGAGGAAGCGGCGGCCCTCGCGGCTGAAGTAGCCGCCCTCGACGCCCGCGAACCGACCCAGCGCCTCGGCGGATCCCGAGGTCAGTCGACGGTCCAGCTCATCCCACTCCGCATCGGACATCCCGGGCCAGGGGGGGATGGTCGCCAGCGCATCGCGGCCACGCCCTTCGAGGGCCGCATCGGCACGACGGAGGGTCTGCTCGGCGTCGGCACGCCGCCCTTCGCGGTGGATAGACTGCCAGGCCGGTGTAAGCCAGAGTTGCCAGCGCCGCGAGGAAGAGCAGGGCCACGACGCCGATCTGCGTCCCCAGCGGGATGCGAATCCGGGACCTCCTCGTCGGCTTCGTTCTGGACATGCTCGCGCTCCCGACATACTTCGTCGCCTCTACCCAAATTCTATTGCAACTGACAGACCGCAACCATGGCGAGAGCATCCGGGGCTCTCTGCCCCTCAGGCCGGGCAGAAACGCCCCGGGGGGTGGGGCATTCGTGCCCAGTAAAGGGCCGAAATCGGTCGTATTTGCCGGGATTTTCGCGGTTTTTGCGCATCGGTACGGGCCATGCGTTAGGTTCCGGGCGATGGCGGGACTGACCGTCATCGGGACATCAAACCCGAGGAGTTCCAACATGTTCAAGATGATCACACTGGTGACGAGCACGCTGATCGGCCTGAGCCTGTCGGCGATCCTGCCGGCGCAGGGGCCGGGTGGCTCCCCGCCTCCCCCGCCGAAGAAGAAAGGGCACGGAGCGAAGGAAGACCTGCGGAAAGCCTACGACTCGATTCGCCGGCTCCGGCTCGATGAGGGGCGAGGCGGTCGCCCCGAGGAACGGCTTCGCGACTGGGCCGAGCGTGCCGCCGACCTCTACCGCAAGGGCGTGAGGGCGATGGACGACGGCGACGAGCACCTGGCTCACGAGTACGGCGCCATGGCGCACGACCTCGCCCGTGCCGCCGATCACGCCAGCAATGCAGCCCGTTTCGATCATCGTGATGACGACTTGCCGCCGCCGCCCGGCGGGTCGCCCGGCGAGGAGTGGGATCGGTTGGTCCGTGACCTCCGCCACGCCTACGACCGCATCCGGGATGTCGCGGACAAGGACCCGACGCGTGAGGCCCGGTTCTACCTCGATGCGGCTCGTGACCTCTACAACGCCGCCCGTCGCGACGCCGAGGACGACCGACTCGATCGGGCCGGCGAGCTGGCGCGAGCCGCGGAGGCGATGTCGCACGTCCCCGAGCACATGATGCACGCCGAACGCGGTCCTGACGCCCCTCCGCCCCCGGACCGGAAGAAGGCCGAGCCGAAGAAGGCCCGTCGGCCGGGGCCGCCAGAACGCAAGGCCGAGCCGAAGAAGGGGCGTCGCCCCGAGCCTGGCGGCGAACTGCCGCCGCCGCTCGACTGATCGGGCCGGGCAGGGTCCGCCCCCCTGCCCGTTGCGGAGGCGGACTCTACCTTTGAACACCAGTGGCCTGTTTCTGGCCGCCCGCAAGCGGACAGCCGGAGCAGGCCGAGAGGAGCCTGGTCGATGCGTTTGCGCGACAAGATCGGATTGTACGGCTGCTACTTCCTGGGCATGGCCGGCATCGGATTCACATTGCCTTACTTGCCGCTTTATCTGCAGGAGCGAGGACTCTCGGTACGGGCGATCGGCCTGGTCTCGACGCTGGCGGCGGTCGCCGGCCTGGCCCAGTTCCCGATCGGGATCGGGTCGGACCGGATCGGCCGTCGGAAACCCTTCCTCGTCGTGGCCCTGGCGGCCGTCGCGGCCTCGGCCCTCTTGTTGCCGGAGGTCGGCGGAATCGTTGGGATCACGGTGCTGGTCCTACTCTTCGCCGAGAACGGCGCCGGGCGGGCGACGGTCGAGAGCCTCTCGGGAGCCCTGGCCGCCGATCTGGCTCATGGCGATGAGATCGGGACGGCGCTGGGTGCCTTGCGGTTCTGGAAGCCGATCGGTATCGTCCTGACGGCCTTGCTCGGCAGCGTGCTGGCCGAGCGCTACGGACTCGGCGTGCTGCTCGGGGTCGTCGCGTTGCTCCAGGTCGGGGCTGTGGGAGCGGCCTTGCTGATCCGCGAGCGGCCCGAGGTCGCTGGCGCCGAGGAACAGCCGCAGAGATCGGGACCGCGGAAGGTCGGGCCACCGGCCTGGCGTGATCCGACCCTCCTGGGCTTCATCGCCGCGATGGTGCTCTTCCACACCGCCAACGCACCCGGGGGCGTGTATCTCGGCCTCTTCCTGAAACAGGACCTGCATGCGCCCGATCGCATGCTCGCGTATGCGTTCGTGGTGAGCATGGTGGCCTGGATGCTCGTCGTGCGGCCGGTGGGTCGCCTGGCGGATCGCCTCGGGCGTCGCCCCTTGCTGATCGCTGCCTGGGCGATCATGGCGCTTCGGCTCGGGATCGCATCGGTGGCACGCTCGCCCTGGGAAGTGATCGGTAATCAGGCGCTCGACGGCCTGGCCAACGGCATGTTCGCCGTGCTGGCGGCGGCCTGGGTCTCGGATCGGCTGGCCGATCCGCGTCGTCAGGGTGAGGCCCAGGTGATCGTCGGCTGCTCGCTGGTGGTCGGCTCGGCGATCGGCCCGGCGCTCTCGGGCCGGATCGTCGAATCGCTCGGATACCGCGGCCTTTTCGCCTTGCTGGCGGGCCTCGGCGCGTTCGTGACAGCTCTGGTCGTGTTCGCGGTGCCGGAGACCCTGCCTGGCCGAGAGACGTCCCCGGTCGCCAGCGAGCCGCTGGTCACGGCGGCCGGCCGCACGGGCTCGGGGAGCTGATGCCATGACCTGGACTCCTTCGAGCCCCGGTTTGATGCCATTGACCTGCGGCCTGTTTAGCTTGACTTACCTGGGACTCGCGGCCGGCCGGGTGCCCGGCACGCGGATCGACCGGGCCGGAATCGCACTGGTCGGGGCGGTCGCGATCCTCGCGGTCGGGGCTTTGAGCCCGCGGGAGGCGGCCCGCGCCGTGGATCATCACACGCTCATGCTCCTCTTCGGCATGATGCTCGTGGCCGCCTACCTCCGGTTCGCCGGGGCCTTCGCCCTGGCGACCGACCGGCTGACCTCCTGGTGCCGCGGGCCGCGTTCGCTGCTGGCCGTGGTGATCGGCCTCTCGGGCGTCCTCTCGGCCTTGCTCGTCAACGACGTCGTCTGCGTGGCTCTCACGCCGCTCGTACTCGACGTCTGCCGGCGTCTCCGACGCCCGCCCTTACCCTACCTGGTCGGCCTGGCGACGGCCGCCAACGTCGGCTCGGTGGCGACCTTGACCGGAAATCCCCAGAATATGATCATTGGATCTCTTTCGGGGATCTCCTACGTGCGGTTCGCCGCCCGGTTGGCGCCAGTGGCCGTGGTCGGGCTGATCCTGACGTACGGGGTGGTCGCCCTAGTCTATCGTCGCCAGCTCGACGAGGCTGTGGACGGCGGCCCGACAGAGCCTCCGCGTACGCCGGTTCATCAATCCTTGCTCGTCAAATCGCTCGTGGTCTTCGCCGCCACGGTCGTCCTTTTTGGTGCGGGATTGCCGATCGACCTGGTAGCGCTGGGCGCAGCGGCGGTGCTGCTCCTGCTCGGCGGAATCGCGACAGAGCGGGCCTTCGACGAGGTCGATTGGCCGCTGCTCGTGCTGTTCGTGGGGCTATTCATCGTGGTCCGCGCGTTCGAGGTCCACGCCGTGCGGCCGTATGACCTGGGACATCGCGATCTGCTCGGCAACCGGCCGATCGTGACTCTGAGCGCCTGGTCGGTCTTCCTGTCCAACCTGGTGTCGAACGTGCCGGCGGTTCTGCTCTTCCGGCCGGTGATCGAGCCGATGTCGCGGCCCGAGCCGGCCTGGCTGGCGCTCGCGATGTCGAGCACCCTGGCGGGCAATCTGACCGTCCTGGGCTCGGTGGCGAACCTGATCGTCGTCGAGACGGCGCGTCGGTCGGGCTTCGACCTAGGGTTCGTGGAGTACCTGAAGGTTGGTATCCCCTTGACCGTTCTGAGCCTCCTGGTCGGAGTCGCCTGGCTCGTGCTCGTATCCTACTGACCGGGGCCAGGCCCCGAGGAATCCGGATCATGTCTGAGACACCCGAGGCGGTCACGTTCGTTGTGCCTGGCGACCTCCACCTGACCACGCCGGATCGCGAGAACTACCGCGTTGCCCGATGGATGGTCGCTGAGATCAACGAACAGATCCGCCCCGATTTCGTTCAGTTCATCGGCGACAACGTGCAGGATGCCACCGAGGATCAGTTCCGCCTCTTCGACGACCTGAGAGGGCGTCTGGAGGTGCCACACTTCGCCCTGGTCGGCGACCACGACGTCCACGATGACCCCGAGGCCCGGCGCTTCCGCGACCATGTCGGCCCGACCTACGGTTCAAACACACTCCGGGGATTCCGGTTCTTCCGGCTGAACATGCAGCAAGCCCAGCCGTTGGGAATCTCGGCCGATCAGATCGAATGGTTATGCAATCAGGTGGACAGGTCGCTCCTGGATGGCGAGGACATCGTGATTTTTCAACACAATTATCCTTACCAGATCTGGGAGACGTTCGACGGTCCGGGCATCGACGACTGGCGGACCGTGGTGCAGTCGCGTCAGATCATGGCGATCGTTTGTGGACATACGCATTACTGGCAGGTGGCCAACGACGGCCGCAACGTGGTCCTCGCCACCCGCTCGATCGGCGATCCTGAGGGTGGTCCTCCCGGCTACACGACCGGCCACGTCCAAGGGCAGGACCTGGCATTCACCTATCGCGCGATCGGTGAGGAGGGACCGATCGTGCTTGTGACCCACCCTCGCGAGACCCTCCTGGCGACGAGACCCTCTCACGTTGTCCACGGTCCGGATCGGGTCCGGGTGCGATTCTGGTCCATGGCGGCCTTGAAATCGGCGAGCTTCCGCATCGACGACAACCCCTGGAGCGTTCTGGAGCCGGAGAGTCCAGGCTTTCTCTCCGGTCCCTTGCCGGGGGATCGACTGGCGAAAGGGGAGCATACGCTCGATGTCACGGTGAAGGACGACCGGGAGCTGCGGCGAGTCCAGTCGATCCGCTTCCAGGTCGATCCGACCGGCCGGTACACAGCCGTGCCGGCGGTCCACCCCCGAGTCGCTCGGACGGACTTCTGCTAGCCATCGCAACGGACGACATGGACGGACGAGGCAATGACCGAAGTTCCACGGTTTGGCCGGGCCGGGCCGGGCGATCAGCCAGCCAGCATCTCCCGGATCGGCTCGCCCTGGGGAAGGACCGGGATGGGGCGGCCGGTGCGGTCGGCGACGGTGAGGCGGGGGGCATCGATGCCGAGGTGGCGGTAGAGCGTGGCGAGAACATCGCGGACACCAACGCGGTCGCGGATGACCTCGGCGCCATGACGGTCCGTGGCGCCGACAAATCGGCCCGTGGCGATCTCGCCACCGCTGAAGAGCAACGACGTGGCATGCGGCCAGTGGTCGCGGCCGGGTTGCATCACTCCCGATGATGAATCGGCCGCGCGGCTGATCTTGGGGGTACGGCCAAACTCACCGGTCACGACGACCATCACCCGGCGTTGTAGACCACGCTGATGGAGATCCTCGATCAGAGCGGCGATGGCCTGGTCGAAGAACTGGCAGCGCCGCTTCATGGCGTCGAAGATGTGGTGGTTGACGGCGTGATCATCCCAGTTGCCAACCCGCCCGCAAAGCGGCCCGTCGAGGCTGGTGGTCACGATGTCGACCCCCGCCTCTACCAACCGACGCGCCATCAGACAGCGCCGGCCCCAGGTGTTGCGACCGTAGCGATCGCGAAGGCGCGGGTCTTCGAGGCTCAGGTCGAACGCGCGGCGGGCGGTGGGGCCTGTCAGCATCCGGTAAGCTTGAGACTGGAAAGCGTCGAACGCCTCGGAGCGCTCACGGTCATCGAGGGCGCGGCCGACCGCGTCAAGTCGACGGTGGAGTCCCATCCGATCGTGTAAGCGTTCGACCGTCTGTTGATCCTTCAAGCCGATCCCGGGCACCGCGAAGCTCGGTGCGCTCGGGTCGCCGCCCACGACGAAGGGTTCGTAGGATGGCCCGAGATAGGACGGACCGAGGTAAGGGATCGGGTTGACGCCCACATAGGAAGGCAGTGGGCGCCCGGGTTGCGCCGCGGTCCGGATCATGTTCGCGATACAGAAAAGGTCCGGGTGCTCCGGCTTGAGTTTGAGCACCTGTTCGGGATGTCCTGTAAACATCTGCTGGTTGCCTTGCTGATGACAGAACCCCGAATGGACCAGCGATCGCAGGACCGTGAACCTGTCGGCAACCTCCGCATGCCTCGGAAGTAGCTCGCTGATCCGCACACCGTCGGCCCGTGTCGCGATCGAGCCGTAAGGCCCGCGGATCTCGTCGGGTGCATCGGGCTTCGGGTCATAGGTCTCCAGGTGACTCGCGCCGCCCTGGAGCCAGACCACGATCAAGGCTGTCCGGTCCCCCGCGCTGGAGATCCCCGCACGCGTCCGCAACGCCAGCAGTTGCGGCAGCGTCAGGCTCCCGATTCCCGACAGTCCCACGCGGAGGAACTCGCGACGTCGCATCGATCCGCCTCCCTCAAACTCACGGTGTCTCACCGGAGTTTAACAAAGGTTGGCGTGGCGTGTCACGCGGGGCCCCAACGGGTGCGTCTTGCCGGGTCGGCTCAACGGCCCTCCGCAGGCAACGGGCGCGGCGGTTGGCGAGGTATTCGAGCAGGTCGGCCGCTTGCTGGGCGGTCAGGCCGCGGAGGAGACCCTCGGGCATCAGGGAGGTGGGCGAGGCGGCCTCCTGCTCAATGGCGTCGAGCGGTAGCCGGATCGTCTGGGCCCGGGCGTCGCGGAGGACCAGTTCGCGATCGTTGCGATCGGCGAGCAGGCCGACGATCACACGGCCGTCGTCGGTAGCAACCATCCGGGCAGCGAACTTCGGGTCGATCTCGCGAGACGGTTCGAGGATATGTCGGAGCAGGTCACGTTTGCCGAACTTCGAGCCGATGGCGCTCAGGTCGGGTCCGACCTCGCCCCCCTGGCCCTCGACGCGGTGGCACGAGGCACACGACGTGGCCGACTCGGCGAAGAACCAGCGACGCCCGCGCGTGGCATCGCCAGCCATCGCGATCAAGGCGTCCTCGTCGATCCGATCGCCCAGCCTCTCGATGCGCTCGGACTCGGGCAGGAACCGCTCGAAGAGGTCGCGGACCTCGGCTGCGGTCAGGTCGCCCGCCGCCGCGACGACCGCCTTCCGGGTCGTCTCCGGGACCTCGCCCCGGTCGATCGTCCGCATCAGGGCGAGGGCGCCGCGGGTCGTGGCGAGGAGTCGGCCGATCGCGGCGTCTCGATCGTGGGAGTCGGGCGCGGGATCGCGCAGGACATCCAGCAATGGCGGGAGGTCGTCGGGCAACGGGTCGGTTCGGGGCAGGGAGGCGATCCAGTCGCCGAGCAAGCGGGAGGCGCGGACGTCCACGCGATCGGACCCGACGCGGGGCATCCGGCCCGGGCCGGTCTTGCCGATCCGGTAGTAGAGGACCGAGCGTTCGGGCTCGCCGGGAGCGATGATCCGGGCGTCGTCGATCCCGAAGGTGCCTTGTGTCGGCCGGGCGCCGACGGTCTTCGTCTGGTCCAGCGGGAAGGACGACGACAGGAGGATCGTGGCCGTACCACCGGCATTGAACTGGTGGCAGTGAGAACAATTCACTTCCAGATATGCTCGGGAACGGGCTTCCAGGCTAGCCGATTCGTCGTCGGGACTGGCCAGATGGGGGAGGTCGCCTTCGGGGAGGGACGTCGCCAGATAATTCCGGTGCTCCAGCAGGCGCACCTGATTGCCGGGCCCGTCCGGCCCGTCGCGGTTGAGCTGGGCGGTCGTCAAGGCCAGCGGCGAGGCGGACTGGCGGCCGAAGACGGTCGTGCGCGCCTCGACCCACGGGTTGTGGCAGAGGATGCATTCCGATCGCGCCGCGATCCGGTACTCCTGCACGCGACGGCCCCCCAGGGCCTCGGGGTCCTGGATCTCGAAGCGTCGCGAGGAGCCGGCAGCGTCGGCGAGGAGGGCGTCGGCCTGGTCATCGTTCCAGACGTAGGTGTACGGCCGCCAGCTTCCGTCCTCAAAGTGAAGCAACTGGGTCTCGATCCGTCGCCGGCTCGACGGGTCCTTGGCAGTCAGATCCAGCATGACCGTTCTCGCCAGGACCGAGCCCTCGGGCAATCGCCAGCGACCCTGGTCATCGACCTCGATCCGGCCGTCGCCGGGGATCGCCAGCAGTCGCTCGGCACGGGCGCCGTCGTCCCAGGATTCGGCGTTGATGGCGTAACGGAGGACCCCGGCCTCGGGTTGGTGGTTGGCGGTCGAGGCGAAGAGTCCGGTCTCGCTGAGCCGTCGCGGGAAGGGATGCGTCGGCTTTGGGGCCGGGTTCGGGACGAGTCGATAGATCTGGTTCGACCGCTCGTGCTCCACGAGGTACAGTTCGCCCTCCGAGCCGAGGCCGAACGTGCCCAGCCTCAGGCCCGACTCGGCCAGCCGTTCCTGCCAGGTGACGCGGTTCTCCTTGCGATCATAGCGCAGGCCCCAGAGGGTTCCCGACTGGTAATCACCGTAGACGTAAACCCCCTGGAGATCCTTCAAGCGAGGCCCTTGATAGACGTATCCGCCCGTGATCGAGGCCGCCTCGGAGTGGGGATGGGCGACGACGGGGGGCGTGATCGGGGTCGGCCCGCGGAGCCCCTCGGGGTGAACAGGCTGGGGACCTTCGACGACGCTCCAGCCGTAGTTGCCGCCTCGCCGGGCGAGGAAGACCAGTTCCCAGAGCTCCCAGCCCACATCGCCGACCCAGAGGTCGCCTGACTCGGGATCGACGCTCATCCGCCAGGGATTGCGGAAGCCGTAGGCCCAGACCTCCGACCGAACGCCGGGCAGAGCGACGAACGGGTTGTCGGGCGGGATGCGATAGGCGCGGTCGGGGTCGTGGTGGTCCACGTCGATCCGGAGGATGGAGGAGAGCAGGTCGGTGAGGTCCTGGCCGGTGTGGAGTGGGTCGGGCGGGGTCGGGCCGGCGCCGTCGCCAGTGGAGATATAGAGATCTCCATCCTTGCCGAACTGGAGGCAGCCGCCGTTGTGCCCGCCGCCCGGGAAGGTGATGACAACCTCCTCGCTGGCCGGGTCGATCGTGGCCGGGTCGTCGGGGCGGACGGTGAACCGCGAGACTCGGGTCCCCTCGGGCTTGTCATTGCCGTCGCGGGTAACATAGCAGAGGAAGACCTGACGGCTTTTCTCGAAGTCGGGATGGAATGCCAGACCGTAGAGGGCCGCGCAGCCGTCAGGCTTCTTCGCGAGGTCGATCATGAGGTCGGCGTGGTCAGCCTCGCGATTCTCCGGGAACGAGAGGACCTTACCGCTCAACTCGCCAACGACCAGTCTCCGCGTTCCGGGCAACTTCTCCAGCACGAGCGGCCGCTCGAAGACCAGCTTCGGGAAGGCCACCTCGACCGCGTACGGCGGCGGCGGCTCGGGCGTGCCGGTCATTCGCGAGGTCGTCCAGAGGATGCGCCTCGGGGCGGGGTCGTCGGCCCGGATCGGGGCGGGCGTCAGGATCGGACAGGCCGGACCGGCCAGAGCCACCATCAGCAACATCGAGAGCCGAGACGGCATCGGATTCGACCTCGCAAGGAGGGGGGAATCTGGATCGGGGAGCGACGATCGCCCGCCCTCAGGCCAGGATTTTGTGGATGATCTCGCCGCCAACGTCGGTGAGGCGGAAGTCACGGCCTTGGTAGCGATAGGTGAGCCGGCGATGGTCGATGCCGAGCAGGTGCAGGATCGTGGCGTGGAGGTCATTGACGTGGACGCGATCCTCGACGGCGTGATAGCCGAATTCGTCGGTGGCGCCGTGGACCATCCCGCCGCGGATGCCGCCGCCGGCTAGCCAGATCGAGAAGCCAGCGAGGTGGTGGTCGCGGCCGGTGCCCTGGGCCATCGGGGTCCGGCCGAACTCGGTGCCGAAGACGATCAGCGTGTCTTCGAGCATGCCCCGCTGCTTCAGGTCGGTGACCAGGGCGGCCACGCCCCGATCGACCTCGGCGGCGGTGCCGGCCGAGTCGCGCTTGACGGCGCCGTGGTGGTCCCAGTCGCGGTGATAAAGCTGGATGAACCGGACGCCGCGCTCGGCCAGCCGTCGGGCGAGGAGGCAGTTCGAGGCGAACGAGCCGTCGCCGCCCTGGGTGCCGTAGAGGTCGAGGATGTGCTTCGGCTCGTCGGCGAAGTTGACCAGGTCGGGGATGCTGGTCTGCATCCGGAAGGCCAGCTCATACTGGCTGATCCGTGAGGCGATCTCGGGGTCATCGACGGCCTCGCCCTCGATCCGGTTCAGGGACTCGACGGCCTCGACCACGTCGCGCTGGCGGTCGGGGGTGACACCCGGGGGGCTGTTGACGTAGAGCACCGGGTCGCCCTGGCTCCGGAGCTGAACCCCCTGGTACTTGCTCGGGAGGAACCCGCTGTGCCACTGGCGGGCGGCGATCGGCTGCGACTGGCCGAACTTGCCGGTCGAGACGAGGACGACGAACCCCGGCAGGTCGTCGGCCATCGCTGCCCAGGCCGTAGAGGAGCCAGGAGCCCATCGACGGCCGGCCGGCGATCATCGTGCCGGTGTTCATCAAGGTGTGAGCCGGGTCGTGGTTGATCGCGTCGGTGTGCATCGATCGGAGGATGCACATTTCATCGGCGATCTTCGCGCCAACCTCCGGGAAGATGTCGCTGATTTCCAGCCCGGAGTGGCCCCATTTCTTGAACGCATGCTGGGGTGCGAAGCAGTTGAGCTTTTGACCCTGGAGCTGGGCGATCTGCTGGCCCTGGGTGATCGACTCGGGCATCGGCTGGCCGTTGCGGCGCGGCCAGCTTCGGCTTGGGGTCGAAGGTCTCCAGGTGGCTCATCCCGCCGGCCATGTAGAGCCAGATCACGCGGCGTGGCCGTGGCGGGTGGTGGAGCGGCTGGATGATCCCGCCGTGGCGGTTCTTCGCGTCGGCCCGCACGGAAAACCCACCCTGGAGCAATCCGGCCAGGGCGATCGAGCCGAGGCCTCGGGCGGAGCGGCCGAGGAAGGCGCGGCGGCTGGCGTGGAGGGCACGATCGGAGGTGTTGTCCCGGGGCATGGCGTGTCAGTTCCTCGTGATCGTGGCGTGCAGGTTCAGGATCGTCCGGGCGATACTCGTCCACGCAGCGAGTTCCGCGAGGTCGAGGTCCTCGGGCACGGGCCGCGCGCCGACAGCGAGCAGTGCCCTGGCGGACTCGGGATCGTCGCGATACTCGTCCCGGTGCTTCGCCAGCAGGGCCGCGAGGACGGTACGCTCCTCGGGTCGGACCGGCCGTGAGAGGGCACGCCGGAAGGCCCAGTCGAGCCGGTCGTCGATCCCCTCGCCCCCCTGCGCAGGACCCGCTCGGCGAAAACCCGCGGCGGCCTCGACATAGGCGGGGTCGTTCAGCAGGACGAGGGCTTGCAGCGGCGTGTTCGACCGCACGCGATCGGCGGTGCATTCCTCGCGGCTCGGGGCATCGAAGGCGAGCAGGCTCGGGTAGAGGTACTGGCGCTGCCAGTGGATGTAGAGGCCACGTCGGTAGAGATTGGAGCCGTTGTCGTTCTGCCACTCCCGCTTCGGGAAGTTCAGGAACGACCAGTAACCCGGCGGCTGGTACGGCTTGACGCTCGGCACCGCCAGGCCGCTCAACCAGGAGGCCGCTGATCGGCGAGCGACGTGTCCCGGACCAGTCTCGGCGTCGAGCCGGAACCGCCCCTGGCGAGCGAGCCAGCGGTTAGTCGGGTCCTTCTCGAGCAAGCTCCGCCGGTGGAATCGACGATTGCCGGTAAGTCCCCGAGGTGACGATCAAGTCGGATGAGTCGCCTTGATATCCCAGCCGGAGTCGATGAGCCGGCCGGCGAGGTAGATCGAGCAGCTCGGGATGGCTCGGCCAGTCGCCCTGGCGCGCCGAGGTCGTCGAGCTTCTTCGAGAGTCCGGCGCCGAAGGCGAGCTTCCAGAGGCGATTGACCAGGACGCGGGGCGTTAGCGGGTTCTCGGGCGAGACGATCCAGCGGGCGAGGTCGAGGCGGTTGAGACGCCGATCCGTCTCCGTCGGCTGCGGCAGGATGGCCGGCACCCCAGGCTCAACCTGTTCGCCCGAGTCGTCCATCCAGTTGCCGCGCGGCAGCACGCGGATCGGACGGGGCTCGACGGTCTTCGTGGCGAGCATCGTCGTGACCTTTGCGAAGACCTCGGCTCGGGCCTTCTCCAGCTCGGCCAGCCTGGCCCGCTCGGTCGCCAGCGCGGGGGCGATCGAACGGTAGTAGGCAGCCAGCGATTCCCGCTGGGCCGGTTCGCGAGACTCGGGTGATCGGGCAAGGAGATCGCGGACCGTCACGTGGCAAACCGATGCCGGGGGCCTTCATGGGCCGAGGGGCGGTTGCCACCGAGAGACGGAAGCGGCCGAGGTTGCGACCGGGCTTGTCATGGTTCTGATCGATCGTGAACGTCAACAACGCCTCCGGGCCGGCGGTCAGGTCGATCACCGTCTCGAAGACGGCCACGTTGTTGCGGCCCGACTCGCCGAGGTTCGACCAGCCAAAGGTTGTCCCCTGGGTATCGCCGTCGATGGCCGAGGCGGCGGTCCAGGCCTTGCCGGGGTGTTTCTCGGCGGACTGGGTCGGCTCGAAGCTCGCGGTGGCGTTTTCCAGGAGGAGCGGCTGAGGGGTGGTTCCGGGGTCGCGCTGGAGACCGAGCTTCAATTCCGTGAGGACGAAGCTCCCGTTGTCGGCGCGACCAGGACCAGCCTGCGGAAGCGCGTCATCGGGGATCGCTTCGAGACGGATCGCGGTCAGGCCGTCCAGTGGGGCGCGGCGTCACGATCGTGTAAGACTCGGTCGCGGGGTTGGCCCCCGAGGCGATCACGGAGCCGTCTTCGAGGACCGCCAATACGGTCCCGTTCTTCGAGCGGACTTCCTGCGGGGCCAGGGGAATCCAGTCGGTCGCCGGGTTGACGTCCTTCTCCCAGGCGACCTGCGCCGCTTCCAGTTCCGGGGTGGAACGGTCGAGGATCGCCCGGACCCCGCCGATCTGGTCGTCGAGCTGCGCCAGGGCGCTCGCCTGCTCGGGGGTGGGCACGGGCATCGACGGCCCGAAGTCGGAGCCGGCGTAGAGCCCGCGCTCCTGGATGTCGGCGAAGAAGGCTTCCATGCGGTAGAAGTCGCGGGTCAGGAAGGGGTCGAACTTGTGATCGTGGCACTCGCAGCAACCCAGCGTGACACCCAGCCAGGTTCCGGCGAGGTTACGGACGCGCTCGGCGGCGTACTTGGCCAGGTATTCCTTCGGCTGGACCCCGCCCTCGGCGCTCATCATGCCGAGACGGTTGTAACCCGCGGCAATCCGCTGCTCGACGGTGGCCGACGGCAGGAGGTCGCCCGCGAGCTGCTCGATCGTGAAACGATCGAATGGCTTGTTATCGTTAAAAGCGTCGATCACATAATCCCGGAACGGCGAGACGCTCACGGCCTGGTCGCCGTGGTAGCCGACGCTGTCGGCGTAGCGCACGAGGTCGAGCCAGAACATCGCCATCCGCTCGCCGAAGCGCGGCGAGGCGAGCAGTCGATCGACGAGGTGGTCGTAGGCTCGAAGGGTCTTCGTCGGTCACGAAGGCCGCGACCTCCTCGGGTGTCGGCGGCAAGCCCGTCAGGTCGAAGCTCAGGCGGCGGATCAGAGTGACGCGGTCGGCCTCGGGGGCGTGCGGCAGCCCTTGCTCCTGCAATCGGGCGAGGATGAAAGCATCAATCGGGTTGCGGGAAAACCCTGGTTCCTCGATCCGGGGGACCGCGGGCCGCTTGATCGGCGCGAGCGACCAGTGGGGTTCCCAATCCGCCCCGGCCGCGACCCAGCGCCGAAGCGTCTCCATCTGCTCGGCGCGTCAGCGTCTTGCCCGACTTCCGGCGGCGGCATCTGCAACTCGGCGTCATCCACCTCGACGCGGAAGACCAGCTCGCTCTCGTCTGGCTGACCCGGCACGATGGCACGGTTGCCGCTCGGCAGTTCGGCGAGCGCGCCCTCCTCCTCGTCGAGGCGGAGATCCGCCTTGCGCTGGCGATGGTCCGGGCCGTGGCAGGCGTAGCAGTTCTCGGACAGGATCGGCCGGACGTCCCGATTGAACTCGATCGCGTCGCCGTCTTCCCCCCGGGCCCGAGCCATCGAGGGCTCCAGGCACGCCCCGAGCAGGGCGAGAGACAGAATCGGGAGAGAACATGGCCTGAACACTCGAATCATGGGACTCCCCCCGAGAATCGGCCCGCAACCAGCCCGCGCGTTTCCCGACGTCTCCGCCGTCGAACGGGTCGGCCGGGTTCGATTCTATGCGGATTCTCCGGCCGAGAGAATGGGGTAGGAGTCCGGCACCTGGTCCTATCAGAGCTGTCGGTCCGACGGAAGTCAGGCCGGAATACCATCGGTATTCTGAATTCCTGGCCCGACGGAAGTCGGATCGAAGTTGCTCCTGGCCATGGGATCGGCGTTGGACGAGAGGGTCAGCGCCGATATTCCTTTGGGTCGGTGATCGGCCCCGGACCGACCAGGAGAGCCCCGATCGATCCGGAAAAAGCTCGGGGCACGGTCGTGAAGACCATGCCCCGGGAACGCGAATCGAGTTGAGACGCCTTCGAAAGCCGGCCGAGCCCTGAGGCTTGGCGCATCGGTCAGGTGAGGGAGGGCAGGGGCCCCTCGCCGCAGAAGTCGGGGTTGCCGAACCGCTCGATGCGGTGGCCCATGGCGTGGGCGAGCGACAGCAGCAGGCGGTTGTGGGGCAGCTTCCGGTAGCGGATCGACCGGCCCATCTTGAAGTCGAGGCCGTTGCCGACGAGGACGAAGGGGATGTTGTCGAGCGTGTGGGAGTTCCCCTTGCCCAGCTCGTTGGTCCAGAGGATCGTGGTGTTGTCGAGCAGGCTGCCGTCGCCGCCCGGCTCGGGCGTCTCGGCGAGCCGGCGGGCCAGGTAGGCCATCTGCTCGCAGTACCACTTGTTGATCTTGATCAGCTTCTCCTGCGACTCCTCGTCGTTGTCCGGCTTGTGCGACAGCTCGTGGTGCCCCTCGTCGACGCCGATCCAGCGCATCCGGGCGCCGCCGACGGAGTTGGTGAACTGGAGCGTCGCCACGCGGGCGAAGTCGGCGACGAAGCTGTTGACCATCAGGTCGATCTGCGTCTTGCTGATCCGCGGGATGTTGTCGTTCTCCTCCTTGATCCCCGGCTCCAGCTCGGGGACGGCGTGGCCGAGGTCCTGGTCGCCGACCGAGCGCAGCTCCTGCTCCATCTCGCGGACGAACGTGGCGTGCTCCTCCAGGAGTTGCTGGTCCTCATGACTGACGACCGACCCGACCTTGCGGAGGTCGTCCTGAAGGTCGTCCAGCACGCTCTTGAGGCTCTCGCGGTCCTTCAATCGGCCGTAGAGCTTGTTGAACATCTGGTACGGGTCGTCGATCGGCGCGATCGGCTTGTTCGGGCCGGCGTAGACCATGCGGGTCCAGGTGTCGGCCCGGTCGGGGACCATCACGCCGAACTCCAGGGAGCCGAACCGGGTGCGCGTCTCCGGGTCGGTCTGGAGGAAGTCCTTGATCTCCTGATCGATCGAGATCCCGCTCGCCCAGCCGGCGGGGGTGTCGGAGCCGCCCTGGATGTTGCCGGGGAACAGCTCGATGCCGGTCAGCAGGCAGCCGATCCCGCGCATGTGGTTGTCGCCGTCGCCGCGAACCTTGTCGCAGACGCCGTGCAAGACCAGGGTCCGGTCGCGGAACGGCTCCAGCGGCGTGAGGCTTTCCTTGAAGCTCTGGAGTTCCCCTTCCTCGTCCGGCCAGAAGGCGGAAGGCACGACCCCGTTCGGGCTGAACAGGACCACCAGACGCTGCTTGCGTCGCTGCGTATTGGCGAAGCCGAGGCTCGGCAGGTTCAGGAGGAATGGGAGGGCCGCGGCGCCGATACCCAGGTCGCGGAAGAACTCGCGTCGGCTACGTCGCATCATGCCTCACTCCAGTCTTGAGTCTGAGTCGGGTGAATCTTGATCCGTCCTTGACGGCAGGCGATCTTTATTCCGAAGCCTGGCTCTTGCCGGCCGCCGCGCTGGCGACGGTCTCGGCCTCGTCCTCGCGGGGCTGCAGGGCGGAGGACGCCAGGATCTCGACCATCAAGCGGCGAATATTGTAATCGTTCCGCTCGAACGATTCCCGCAGGCTTTGCAATTCTTTCGGGCCGTAGGCCTGGACCGGCTGCTTGACCAGCTGGTGGAACAACTGCTCGACGAACGCCTCATGCACCTCGTCGCTGCCGGCCAGGAACGCCGCCAGATCGCGGGCGCCGTCGAAGGTGACGGTCTCGCCGCCGAGCGTCTGGTAGTGGCCCGTGGCGTCGATCGGCTTGCCGTTCTCCTCCTTGCGGAATCGGCCGACAGCGTCGTAATGCTCCAGGGCGAACCCGAGCGGATTGATCATGCCGTGACAGTTCGTGCACATCTCGGGCCTTGTCTGCAGCGCGACGCGCTCGCGGGTCGAGAGGTCCGGGTGCAGGTCGGCCGGCAACGGGGTGAAGGCGGCCGGCGGCGGTCGCAGCGCCCGGCCGAGAACGCCGCGAAGCAGGAACACCCCCCGATGGATCGGCGAGCTCGTCTCGTTGTAGGCGAAGCTCGCCATCAGGTACGGGTGGGTCAGGATTCCCGCCCGCTGACCGGGTTTCAGCGTCACTTTCTGGAATGGCTCGTCCTCGGGCAGGTCGGCGCCGTAGAACTTCGCCAGCCGGCCGTTGAGGTAAATGTCCTCGGTGAGCAGGAACCGGCGGAAGTCCGATTTCTCGTCCCAGACCACGTCTTCGAGGAAGAGGTCGAGCGACGTCCGCAGGTCGCTGACGAGCGCCTCGTCGAAGCCGGGAAAACGCGTCGGCGTCCTTGGCCAGGTCGGACATCTGCTCGACCTTCAGCCACTGGTGCAGGAAGGCCCGGAGCTTGGCGCGGGTTCTGAGGTCGCCGAGCATCCGTTCGGCCTGCTTCGCCACCTGCTCGCGCGTCTCCAACGCGCTGGCCCTCGCGGCTTCGAGCAAGGGTTTGTCGGGCAGCGAATCCCAGAGGCCGAAGGAGAGGCGGGAGGCGACGTCGTAGGCGTCGAGGTTGCCGTCGAGGTCGTGGTAGAGGAACCGGGGCGACTTGAGCACGAGCATCACGACCCGCTTGACGGCCAGCTCGGGGTCGTCGACCGCTTCGAACTGGTGATCGACGTAGAGCCGCTTCTGCTCCTCGTCGAGCGGACGGCGGAAGGCCCGTTCGGCGAATCGGGTGCAGAAGTCGCGGAGCTTCGTCTTGCGATCATCGGCTTGATCCGCCACGCCCGAAAGCTCGCGGAGGTGCTCGACGACGTAGCCGCCGATCTCGATGGCGGCCTCGGTCGTGGCCTCGTCCCAGGCCTTGGAGACCGACGTCCCCCGCTCGTAGCCGACGCTCCGGTCGTCGGGCGGGAAGGGGGCCTGGACCACGCAGAGCTCCGGTGAACGGTTCGGCGACAGGTTCCGCTCGGGGATCACCGCCTCGGCCTGCCCGGGAACCTTCCAGGCCAGGCCAATTCATCGCCGGGATCTTCGGCTTCGGCTTGCCCTTGTTCTTGTCGGAGTCGTCCACCCCTTGCTTGGCCTTCGAGAATTCCAGCTGCAATGGGTAGGGCCGGCCGCCGATCAGGAAGATCGAGGCCCGATACTCGGTGTCGTCGCCCGACTTGACCCAGGCGTCGATCAAGGGAGTTCGCGGATCATTCACCCAGAGCCGCGCCGCGTGGTCGGTGCGGACGATGAACTCGTAATCGCCCGTCTCGGGCGCGATCACCGACCCTTCCCAGCGGATCGCGAACTGGTTCGCATCGAACTTCTCGGGTTCGGGACCGTCCGTTCCGAAATCGAAATCGACCTGCGGGTCGATCCGATCAAGGACGCCGCCGGTTTCCCCGGAAACCCCGCGAATTGAAATACTCGGCCTGGATGCCGCGGCGGTCGTCCCACGGACCGGAGTCGCGGAAGGTCCCGATCAGGTCGGCGACCGCGTTGCGATACTGACGGACGGTTAAGCGCGAGAGTTCGATCCGGGGCGGCCGGTTCCGGGCCTGGGCGGCGGGGGAGTAGAAAGCGTCGTAGATGTAGGCGGCGACCTTCTCGGCGTCCTCCGGCGAGCAGGAGCCAGGATCATCCGCGGGCATCGTCTTCTTGATGAAACGCGCCAGCTTGTCCACCGGGCGATCACCGGCGAGCGGATGGGGATAGTCGTCCGCCGTCCCCTCACCGTTGGCGCCGTGGCAGGAGGCGCAACGCTGTCGGTAAATCTGCTCGCCGGTCGGCTCCTCGGCGGCGATCGAAGCGACGGGGACGAGCAGAGGCAGGAATCCCGTCGCCACGAGCATTCGGAGGCCGGCGGTGATCCAGATCCGGGAGAATCGCATGGGCGGGAACACCATCAACGGCGTCGGGGGTACCCCGCGGCTTGGGGGCAACCACGCGACCAGGCAGGTCTGCCCTCCGTCGTTTCGATGACGGAGGCACAGCGAGAAGGAAGGATCTTCATACAGCCGTTCACTGCCAGGAACCTCCAAGACGGCTGGATGAAGACTCTTCTATTATAGAGCGACAATCCAGTCGTTCCAAGCACAAGATTCCATTCCTGCATCGTTCATGCCCGAACGCCATGTCCTGTCTGGACAGGACGTTATCCTCGGAGTGGCGCTTCTGGTCGTGCCGAGCGTGGGCAGCATGCCGTCTCGATTCTTTGAAGAGGCTGTGCGGGCCACACCCTACAAAGAGGTGGCCCCCGATCCACGGAGCCGATCGAGCAGCCAACCGGCGGCGGCCTCGGCGAAGGCCGGGTCGTTGATCGGTTCCTCCCTCACGAGGACTTCGACATTCGCGGAACCGGCGAGGCCGTCGATCAAGGCGTCGAAGAGCGCGGCGTCGGCCTGGGGGTCCCAGAAGGCTTGACCCGGCACATCGAGCGTCGAGACGCCGCCACGGGGGATCAGCAAGGCGGTCGGCGCCGTCGCTCGCGACAGGATCGCGACCATCCGCCGGCCGATGGCGGCACACTCGTCGGGCGTGGTCCGCATGAGGGTGACGTTCGGGTTGTGGACGTGGAAGGTTCGCCCGGCGAACTTCTCGGGGATGCTCGCCCTGGGGCCGAAGTTCACCATATCGAGTGCTCCGACGCTCACGACCTGCGGCGTCCCCATCTCGATGGCCGCCTTCAATCGCTCCGGGCCGGCGGAGAGGATGCCGCCGACGTGCTCGTCGGCCAGCTCGGTGGTGGTCAGATCGAGAACGGCGGCGACCTGGCCGTCGCGGATGAGTGCCTCCATCGCCTCGCCGCCGACTCCCGTCGCGTGGAAGACGAGCACCTCGCAGCCGGCCGACTCCAACAACCGCCGGGCTCGATCAACGCAAGGTGTCGTCACCCCGAACATCGTCGCGGCGACCACCGGCCGTTCTGGACCAAGGTCGATCGGCCGTTCGCGACGGCCCAGGACCATCCCGGCCAACGCATCGGCGGCGCCGGCGAGGACCGTCCGCGTCAAACGATTCAGCCCGGCGATGTCGGCGACCGAGGGCATCAAGAGGATGTCGCGACCGCCGACGTAGGGTCGGGTCTGGCCGCTGGCGAGCGTGCTGAGCATGACCTTCGGCCGCCCGAACGGCAAGGCCCGCATCGCGGCCGATCCGATCGTCGTCCCCGCCGAACCGCCGATGGCAAGCACGCCCTCGACCCGACCCGCCTGTTCCAGTTCGACGACGATCGCCGCCGCGCCTTCCGCGGCCTTCGCGACCGCCTGGCCCCGTTCGCGTATTTCTTCCAGCGAGGCCCCGGCGCGGCGGAAGACCTCGGAGCGGGAGATCTCCGGCTCGAACGCGGGTGGGCCGAGCGAGCCGACGTCGATGACGAGCGTTTCCAGGCCCGCCTCGCGGAGCCGGTCGCGGGCGAAGGCCAGCTCGGGCCCCTTGGTGTCCAGCGTCCCAATCAGGACAACCGGCATGGTCGGTTCTCCTTCTTCCTCACTGGTTCGCGGACGATGCGGTCGCCATAATCGTCGATCGTCAACCCAACGGCATTGAACCAGGACCGGGCACGCCGGGGAACGCCCCACCCGCGGACTCTCTCGGGAACAATCGGATGTCGGACGCAGTCACACCCTCAACGCCGGACATGGTCCTGATCACCGGCGCTGGTCAGGGGGTCGGCCTCGGGATCGCCCGCGTGCTGGCTGGCCACGGCAACCGCGTCGCCTTGACCGACCTCGACGCCGATCTGGCCCGCTCCCAGGCCGATCGGCTCGCGTCCGAAGGGGCGGAGACCTTCGGAATGGCGCTCGACGTCACACGTTCCGACGACTGGGAACGCGCCGTCGCCACCGTTCTCGAACGCTGGGGAAGGCTCGACGCCCTCGTGAACAACGCCGGCATCAGCCCGCGTGGCACGGCCGAGACGACCGACGAACCGCTCTGGGAACGCACCCTCGCCATCAACCTCAAAGGTCCCTGGCTCGGCATCAAGGCGTGTTTGCCGCACCTTCGAACGAGCCACGGCACGATCGTCAACATCGGCTCGACCCGCGCCACGCGCCCCCGTCAGGGCCTGTTCGCCTACGGGGTCAGCAAGGCCGGCCTGCTTGGCCTGACGCGGCAGGTGGCCGTCGATTCCCTGGACGACGGCGTCACCTGCAACATGGTTGCCCCCGGCTGGGTCGATACGCCGGGCGAGCGCCGGCTCCAGGCCGCGCACGGCCGCCCCGACTTCCCGGCCGGGACCCGGAACCTGATCGATCCGGAAGAGGTCGGCGCCGCAGTTGCCTACCTCATCTCCCCTGTCGGCCGGCGGGTCAACGGCGTGATTCTTTACGTTGATGCGGGCTTGCATGTGGCCGACGACGCCGGCATGGTCTACCTGCCGCCGGAGGACGCCCGCGGTTACACCTGAGCCATCCGGCGCCGGGACTCAAGGCCACGGCGGGCCGGTTCCTGTCGTACAGTTCGGTAGAGGGTGGTTGCGCCCTCACCCCTCGAGGTTCCCCTTGATGCCCCCCTCAGGCCGAACTCTCGCGATCGGCGACATCCATGGTTGCTCCCAAGCTTTCGAGGCCCTGCTGACGGCGATCGAGCCTGGACCGACCGACACGCTGGTCATGCTCGGCGATTACATCGACCGCGGGCCGGACAGTCGGGGCGTGCTCCGCCGCTTGCTCGACCTGGAGTCGCGTTGCCGGCTCATCCCGATCCTCGGCAACCACGACCAGATGCTTCTCGACTCGCTGGCGGACCCGCTGGATCTTCCTTGCTGGCTCGCCTGCGGCGGTGACGCGGTCCTGCGCTCCTACGGCGTCGCCTCTCCGACCGAGATCCCGGACGAGCACGTGGACTTCCTCCGGGGCTGCCTCGACTTCTTCGAGACCGAGACACACATCTTCACTCACGCCTGCTACGAGGCCGACCTGCCGATGGCCAGGCAGTCGGACTACCGGCTCCGCTGGAAGTCGCTCCGCGACGAGGTGCCCGGCCCTCACGTCTCTGGCAAGGTCGTGATCCTCGGCCACACCGCGCAGAAGTCGGGCGAGGTGCTCGACCTGGGGCACCTGATCTGCATCGACACCTATTGCTATGGCGGGAAGTGGCTGACGGCGCTCGAGTTGGGCTCGTCGCGGCTCTGGCAGGCGAACCAGCGCGGCGAGTTGCGGCATCCGAACGGCCCCTGAAACGCCACGGGCCACGGGTGGAAGTACCACCCGTGGCCCGGCCGAGCGAGAAAACGCTGCCTGGCCCGTCAGGCTCAGTAGGCGTCGGCGCTGACGACCTCGTTCCCCTGGGTCGTGCCCAGGGTGCGCCAGATGTAGAGGTTGATGGTGTTCTTGACGAAGTGGACGCTGCCGTCGGCGAAGGCCATGTTCACGCCGCCGGGGTGGCGGCTCCGCCAGGCGTAGGTCGGCGGCATCGAGCCCGTGGCGGCGACGCAGGGGGGGTTGTTCTCCAGGGGATACTTGCAATAGCCGGAGCTGTTCTGAACGTCCGGCAGGCTGCTGTTGGGCGGCAGATAGGTCGAGGTGCTGACCGCGTCGCCCCACCAGGTGAAGCCGCGGAGGTCACCCCCCTTGCCCTTGATGACCTCGCCGGACAGCAGCGTATTGCTCGTGCCGTCGGTGATCGCGGCGAAGTTGTAGCACATGCCCCGCGACGGATAGAACCGCTGGGTCGTGTCCGAGTCGGAGAACGGTGCGCCCATCCAGGGGACGCCCGGGTAGATCCCCACGGTGTAGCCGCCCGGCAGGCCCCCCAGGCTCTGGTAGATGTCGGCGTTGCCGAAGTTGACCGTGTAGTTGTGCCAGGTCACGCCGTTGTAAACCGACAGGTTCGATGGCAGCGCCGAGTCACTCGGGCAGATCAGGGTGTTGAAGATCGTCCGGGTGACGGTCAGGTTAATCGGGCTGCCGTAGCGGATGCCGTTGGCCGGACCGCTCCCACCGCCCGAGGTCTGTCCAGGGTTCCAGTAGCGGCCGTACATGTTGTACGAGTTATAGGTGGGGTTTCCTTCGATGTAGGGCAGGATGAACGTCTGGAAGGTGCCGAAGACAGCCGTCCGGTGGCCCGGGGGCAGGCTGTTATTTGCATCGTGATAGTTGTGCATCGCCAGTGCCACCTGCTTGAGGTTGTTGGTGCACTGGGCGCGTTGGGCGGCCTCGCGGGCCGCCTGCACGGCCGGCAACAGCAGGGCAATCAGGACACCGATGATCGCGATGACGACAAGAAGCTCGATCAGCGTGAAACCGCGGCGTGGACGCACCATCGAAAAGACTCCTTGACGGGGGAAACAAGGGACTGATGACGTGTCGTTCGGTCGGTCGATGATCCTCTCAGTCGATGATCCTCAACCCGCCGTCGCGGCGGGCCTTGACGACGTGGCCGGCTGCGCCCGTTGGGATCGAGACGCGGTCTGGCCTGCTGGCTTTACTTGCTCTTCAGATCGAATTTGAACTCGTTGGGCCCCTCCGCGGTGACGTTGGCTGTCAGGGTGGTCGCCGAGTTGTACTTGGCCGGGATCCGATCCGGTGGGTGCAAGGGGCCGAGGCCCGGCATCGCTCCTGCCTCCGTGGATTCGCCCGGCGCCGCCTTCATGTCACCACCCTCGCTGGAAATCATAACCTTGTAATTGCCGGGGACCAGGCCCTCGCTCTGGGGGATGGAGTAACTGCCCCCCTCGATCATCGCGCCAGCGGCCAGCGCATTCTCCATCTCAGCGGCCGGGAAGAACTGGATCAACCCCTTGTCGAGCGGCTGGCCGTCGAGCGTGACGGTCCCCGAGATGGCCTGCCGTGGCAGGTCGTCGCCCGAGCCGCAACCCGACGACCCGGCCAGGGCCGCCACGACCGCGGCCAGGAGCCACCGCGCTGCTCGTTTTCGAATCCGCATCAGTACCCTCCAGGGACATGGGGGGAGATGGTTCGCCCCCGGACTGCGGACGATCCGATCCCCGCTTCGGCGCGGGGACCTTCCACAATCATTGAAACCTCAGCACCTTGCTCAGTGTCAATAAAAAAACCAAATTCGCCGATCAGATGGATCAGGTCAATTGACCGATCTCTTTCATCGGCTTGTTTTTCCACTTCCCAATTTCTTCAAACGACCGGCATTCAGATCCGTTCCTCGATCAGCACGGGCATGCGGTCGGAACGGGTCATGACGCGGTAGTAGTGGCTGGCCGGCTCGCAGACCATGTAGGCGACGGCGACGCCCTGCTCGTCGGGGACGAGCAGGCCGCGGATCCCCTGGCGGACCCGAAACCAGACCCCACGCTCGAAGCCGAGCGTGGCCGGGATATCCACCGGGATCGCGTCGGTGCCGTGCCAGCCGCCGTCCTCGGATGGTCGAGAGCCAGGTCCAGCCAGTCCGGGGCAAGAACCGGCTCTGGCCCCGGCCGTTGCCCCAGCGGACGATCTGGAGACGGCCGTCGCGCCAGACCGGCAGCCTCGGGTCACGGTCACGGAAGAGGAAGCGCACCTCCCGCTCCCCGCCGCGATCGTGGGCGCGACGCCCCAGGCCGTGCCGCCCGATCAATTCCGTGGGCAGTTCGCTCCATGCCAGGGCAATCCCGGTACACATCGTGTGCTGGGAGGAATTCCACTATCCCCTTATTTCTGGATCAGAAGCACATCTTTCCCCGGATGTCGCAGATGTCGTAGGCGTTGGTCGAGTCCGATAGATCGCATGCAACGGCAGCGTGGCGCCGCTGCGCAGGGCGAAGCGGCCGATCCGCTCGTTGACCCGTCGCTTCAAGGCGGCGACCGCCTCCGCCCGGTCGGCCGGCGGGTCGAACAGGCCGCGGGCGCTGGCCGCGGAAGCAAAGCTGCTCGGCAATCAGGTGCATCCGGCCGGCCGCCACGCCACGAATCCAGGCCCGTCGCAGGCAGGGCCGCAGAGCGTCGAGCAGCACGTCGAACCGGTCGGTCGGCACGGCCAGGGTCGTCTGGCCGAGGCCGAACCGGCCGTCCTGGTAGCCGACCCAGACCGACAGCCGACCGGCCAGGACCTCGTGATAGTGCAGCTCCTCGATCAGCCGTTCGAGGTTTCGCACGAGCCAGGCATACAGAATGATCGGGTCGGCCGACGCCTCGCCGAAGCTCCCACCTCGCGAGAGCGTCTTGTGCAAGGGGCGACGGTCGTGGATCGGCCTGCACCGGCTCGCCGTTCAGCTCCCACCAGAGGGTCTCGCCCGAGACAGGTCAAGATCCCGCGGACCAGCCGGCGATCGGCGCGGGCCAGGTCGAGGCAGGTCCGGATGCCCCAGGGCAAGAGCCGACGCTCGCGGCGGCCGGCGATCCCGGTGATCTCGGTCACCGGCCTGGCGGCCAGCAAGGCCTCCTCACCCGACGGGTCGAGCACCGCCAGGGCCCCGAACGGCTTGGCGGCGTCGGAGATCAGCTTGGCCAGGGTCCGCGACCGGGCGAGCCCGACCGTCACCGGCACTCCCACCCTCGTGAGGATCTGGTCGCGGATCACCTCGGCCGTCTCCTGCAAGGTCCGCCCCCGCAGCGGCACGGCCAGGAAGAAGAACTCATCGATCGAGTAATACTCCACCCGCGGCGAGAACTCCCCGATCACCTCGCGCATCTTCCGACTCAGAATCTCGTACCAGCGGAAATCCCGCTTCACGTACACCCCGACTGGGCAATGCGTCAGCGCCTCCCAGATCGGCATGCCGGTCGTCACCCCGGCCGCCTTCATCTCGTAGCTCTTGGCGATCACGCAGGCGCCCTGGTTGCCCAGCACGCCCACCGGCTTCCCCCGCAAGAACCCGTCGCGCACCCGCTCCGCCGACACATAAAAGCAGTCGGCGTCCAGGTGGCCTACCGCCGTGTCGTGCATCCGGGTCTTCATGGACGGAAGTTTAGTCTGCACTAACGAACAGATCAAGTGCCGAGACCTTCCGCCCCGCGCATCCGGGATCGCCTGGGAGACTCATCCCACCCGACGAAAGCGAGAGCGGTTCCCGCATGAGTGGAGAGCCGGCCCGCCGGGGGCGGCTGGCCCACAAATCTTGTGGCACAGCCGCCCTCGGCTGGGATCCTCGACGACCGAACGAAATCCGCTCTAAGGACCGGGCCGCCTCTTGAAATAACGCTTCCGGGAAACCCAACGCCCGACGAGTGATCGCACGAGTTCGGTGTGGATGATGGCGTAGGGCACCAGCTCGGCGCCGGGTCCTCCCAGCTGGAACGGCGCGTCGGGGTCAAGGTGGCCGAGGGGGTATTCGGAGCCGATGACGAGCGGGGGGCGAACCCACGAGGCGGTGGGCCGACCATGGATCTTCCCGAATGCGTCGTCGCCGATCTCGGCCCGGACATGGTAGTCGCCGGTGCGAGAGCGGACGTGGAGTCGGCGCGGAGGACCGGGCTCAACGCACCATTCCAGATCGCGGCCGTCCACCCGAAAGGCAATCCAAAGGACGTCACCCATGGGCAGGTTCCGGCGACCAACTCATCGAGCAGGGCGGAGCCCTCCCGACAAAGCCCCGAGATCCGAACGCTCCGTCAACGGCAAGAATCTGGAAAAATGGTGATAATCCAGAGCCCCAAATCGGAAGATCTCAACGTCCCTTCGCGTTCGTCGTCCGCGCCGAACCGCCGCCCGACCGGCACCGTTCTTTGACAATCCGGACGAGTCCGCGACACGAGGCGCGCCGCGTCGCCGGCCGCCGAACGAACTTCAAAATGGAGGGGCAAGCCCCGAAATTTCTCGACGCCACAAGGAGTTGCGCGATGCCCGATCCGCTGACCGGGAGCGTCCCCGGGGCGTCCCCGCGACGTCGCGGGGGCGTCCCGAGCGCGTCGCGAAAACGTTCCGGGGGCGCCCGGCGCGTTCCCGCCGGCTCAGAAGAGCGTGTAGATGAACGGGGCCGCCGCCGTGCCCGACAGCAGGATCAGGACACCCAGCAGCAGCAGGACCATGACGATCGGCAGCAGCCACCACTTCTTGTTGTGCTTGAGGAAGTCCCAGAACTCGCCGATCAGCGAGCCGGACGACGGCGGCTCCGCGACGGCCTTCTCGAATTCGTTGGCAGGAGGCTGATCCATGGGTCGCGTCTCGAACGTGGGGTGAGGTTCGCAGCGCTCAGCGGGTCGACAAGAAGCAGTCTTCTGGCTTGGCTTCCTGTCGGGTGAGCTCCACACACCGTCTGGGATCGGATCGAAGACGGTGCGCGGAGCCCACCCGACCATTGTCAGACCGACCTTCTCACTGACCCTCTCAGAACTGGCGGAAATACTGCCGGACGTCCGCCGGGGCCGGCTTCGGGAGCCAGTAGGAGGAAATATCAGAACGTCGCCGGAGCATCAAGGGGTCGCGACCGGCCAGCCGCATGACCAGGCCGACCGGCAGGAAAAGACCGAAGAAGACCAGGCCGAGCAGGACGTGGGAGACCACCCAGCCGATCGGAAAGGCCAGCGTCATCCAGGCGACGAAGACCGGCCGGAGCCAGCGCGGCGCGATCAGGCCGGGCACTCCGACACCAACCGCCAGCACGGCCAGGACGATCCCGGCCGTCGGGTGATGCTTCCCGAACCCCTGCCAGGCGGCCAGGGCGCCGAAGAAGATCAGCCAGAGCCCGGCGAACTCCCGGAGCATCTTCGTCGTCGGGTTCCGGGGGATGTCGGACCAGCGCATCGGGTGGGCCTCGCATCGGGGCGGGTCGGGTCGGGGTCAAGGATCGAATCAATCCAGCTCGAACTGGGCGAGGTAGGCCTCGCGCGCCGTCGTATCGATGTCGACCATCTGCTCCGACTTGACGAGCACGGTGTCGCCGAGCACGAGCACGTCCATGTCGGTGCCGAGGAAGCAGCGGTAAGCGTCCTGCGGGGTGCAGACGATCGGCTCGCCGCGGACGTTGAAGCTGGTGTTGACCAGCACGGGGCAGCCGGTCTGGCGGTGGAAGGCGTCCATCAGGCGATAGAGGCGCGGGTTGCGCTCATCGTCCACGGTCTGGAGCCGGGCGCTGTAATCGACGTGGGTAACGGCCGGGATCGTCGAGCGGACGATGTTGACGCGCTGGCGGAGATCTCGATCCTCCTGCATCCGCTTGAGCTGTTCCGGTGGGATCGGCACCCGCCGTTCCTCGCAGACCGGCGCGACGAGGAGCATGTATGGGCTTTCCTGGCCGGGCTCCAGCTCGAACCACTCGGACGCATGTTCGGCCATCACGATCGGGGCGAAGGGTCGGAAGCTCTCGCGGAACTTGATCTTGAGGTTCATCGTCGCCTGCATCTTCGCCGAGCGGGGATCGCCCAGGATACTCCGGGCCCCCAGCGCCCTCGGGCCGAACTCCATGCGGCCCTGGAACCAGCCGACGACCTTCTCCTCGGCCAGCAAGGCGGCCACGTGCTCGCAGAGATCTTCCTCCGAGTCGAACCGTTGCCCGCGAGCCTCGACCTGGTTGAGGAACCGCTGCACCTCCTCGGGCGCGAACTCGGGACCGAGCAGGCTGCCTTGCTGCGAGTCTCGACCGCCTGGCTCGCGGGGACGGCCCAGGAGCTGATACCAGACGAAGAGCGCCGCCCGAGCGCCCCGCCGGCATCGCCCGCGGCCGGCTGGATCCAGAGCGAGTCGAACGGTCCTTCGCGAAGGAGCTTGCCGTTGGCCACGCAATTCAGTGCCACGCCGCCGGCCAGGACAAGGTTCTTCATCCCGGTCCGCTCGTGCAGGTCGTGGCCAATCCGGAGGATAATCTCCTCGGTGACAGCCTGCACGCTGGCGGCGAGGTCCATGTGGTGCTGGGTCAGCTCGGATTCGGGCTTGCGGGGCGCACCGCCGAAGAGGTCGTGGAACCGCTCGCTGGTCATCGTCAGGCCCTGGCAGTAGTTGAAGTAACTCTGGTCGAGCCAGAAGCTGCCGTCAGGCTTGATGTCGATGAGGTGCTGCTTGATCTTGTCGGCAAAGATCGGGCGGCCATAGGGAGCCAGGCCCATCAGCTTGTACTCGCCGCTGTTGACCTTGAAGCCGCAATAGTAGGTGAACGCCGAGTAGAGCAGGCCCAGGGAATGCGGGAAGTTGATCTGATGAGTCAACGCGATCTTGTTCCCCGAGCCGGTGCCGAAGGTGGCGGTGCCCCACTCGCCGACGCCGTCGAGGGTAAGGATGGCGGCTTCGTCATACGGGCTGGGGAAGAAGGCGCTGGCGGCGTGGCTCTCGTGGTGATCGGTGAAGACGAGGCGGGCGCGGGTCGGGCCGCCGAGGGCCTTGTGGATCGTCCGGCGCATGTGCAGCTTGTCCTTCAGCCACAACGGCATGGCCATGACGAAGCTGCGGAAGCCCTGCGGTGTGAACGCCAGGTAGGTTTCCAGCAACCGCTCGAACTTGGTGAGCGGTTTATCATAGAAGGCGATGAAATCTAGCTGATCAGGCGACAGGCCAGCCTGCTGGAGACAGTAGGCAACGGCGTTGGAGGGGAAATCCGGGTCGTGCTTCTTGCGAGTGAACCGCTCCTCCTGGGCCGCCGCGACGATCTTCCCGTCGACGACCAGGGCCGCCGCACTGTCGTGATAAAAAGCCGAGATGCCGAGGATGGCCGTCATCGAGCGTGCCCTTCTCTGCGGTTGCCTGGCCAGGTCGCGCGTTGATCCAATCGAGGCTCAACGGGTTTGTCGAAGTTGATCCTAGTCGAAGCTCTGTCCGTGGTTCAAGGCGACGAGCCGTGGCTCCCGCCGCCGGGCTCCGGGGGGCGTTGACAGGGAGAAACGTCCCGGATCGCGCGTCATCGCGAGCCAGGCCCGCCGTTGGCTTGCAAACGGAGTGCCTCGATCGCCAAATTGAGGTCCGCCGGGATGGGAGCCGTGAATGCCAGGGGTTCTCCCGTGCGCGGGTGGGTCAGTTCGAGGCGGTGCGCGTGCAATGCCTGGCGGTCGATCAGGACCCGCTCGGCCTCGGCCGCGTCGGGGCCGAACACGTCGCCCAGGGTGAGCCGGTCCCGGCCCGAGTAGAGCTTGTCGGCAACGATCGGATGGCCGATGTGCGTCAGGTGGACACGGATCTGGTGAGTCCGGCCGGTCTCGGGGCGGCAGCGGACGAGCGCGAAGCTAGCGAAGCGTTCGAGGACCTCGTAGAAGGTCACGGCTTCTCGGGCGCCATCCTCGATCGCCCGGATGGCCATCTTCTCGCGGTAGGTCGGGTGGTGGCCGATCGAGCGATCAACGTAGTCGCTGTCGCGGCTCGGCGTGCCATAGACCAGAGCCAGGTATTCCTTGGAGACGGTCCGCTCCTCGAACTGGCGGGCCAGGGTGCGATGGTCGCGGTCGTCCTTGCCGACGACAAGCAGGCCGGAGGTGTCGCGATCGAGCCGGTGGATGATCCCCGGCCGCTCCTCGCCCGAGACGGACGAGAGCCGGTCAAAGTGGAACTGGAGGGCATTGACCAGGGTTCCTGACCAGTTCCCCCGCGCCGGGTGGACGACGATGCCCGGGTCCTTGTCCACGACGACGAACCCCTCGTCCTCGAAGACGATGCGGATCGGGATGTCCTCGGGTGTTGGGATGCCGTCGCCCAGATCGGGTAGCCAGACCCGGAGGGTATCCCCCTCGCGGACGCGATACGACGCCTTGACCGACTCGCCGTTGACGAGCACCGCGCCGTGGTCGATCAGCTTCTGCACGACGCTCCGCGAGAAGTCAGGATAGCGGGCCGCCAGGTACGCGTCGATCCGCTTGCCGACCTGACGGCCTTTGACCTGGAACTCGACGGGCGTCTCGGACAGGGGCGGGGGTGACATGCGAGCGAGACTCGTCGGCCCGCGTCCCGTTCGGGGCTCGCGGGCCGTCGTTGGCGGGGAGAAAGGGGAGCGTCAGGGCTTGGGCGTCTCCGGAGCCGACCCCCCGGTGGGGGCGAACGGATCGGTCGGCAACTCCGAACTGGCCTTGGGGGCATCCGACTTGCTGGCGGGCGATCCGGGAGCCAGCTCGCCAGCCGCAGGGGTTGTCGAACTAGGGGCGAACATCTCCGGGGGCAGTTCCGGCAGACCGCTCGCGGGCTGGTCCGACTTCGGCGGCGGCAAGCTGCCAGAATCCGTGCCGAATCCGGGTGGCAGCGGGGGGCAAGCCCAGGCCCGGTCCGCCAATCGGAGGATGACCAGGCGGGAGTCCTGACCCGATCCCGGTGCCGAACCCGGCGCCGGTTCCGAGGCCGGCGCCACCGGTGAAGCGTGAGAAGTCCTGGCTGTAGAACTCCTCGTAGAACTTCTTCACCTCGGGATCGTTGAGCTTCTCGGCCCGCTCCTTCGCCTGGCTGGCGAGCTCGGAATCGGGCCAGTTCGTGGCGACTTGCTGATACTGATCTCGCGCCTCGGACAGTTCCCCACGTGATTCGAGGGCCCGGGCCATGCCCATCATGGCCAGCCGACGCAGGGGACTCTGTTCGTCAGCCGCCTTGGACACGCGCTCGTACATCTCGTAAGCCTGGTTCAGGATCGGCTTGGCGGCCTCGCGGTTATTCGGCAGGTCGCGGAGCCCCTCCTGGTAGAGATAGCAGGCGGCCTGGTAGAGGGCCCAGTCAGCCGCCGGGGTGTTCGGGTGGTCTTCGGCCACCTTCATCAAGGGCCGGACCTCGGCGGGCAACTCCTTGGCATCCTTCTCGGCGGCCGCGCTCACCGCGGAGGGGACCATGACCTCCAGCCAGGCCTGCGACGACTCTGAACGTCGATTGGTCCAGGAGTTGGCCGCGACCATCGCGACCGACGCCGCGACGACCACCCCGCCGATCAGGAGCCAGAACGAGGCCCCTTTCTCGAGACCCCGGCGCAACCAGCGTGCCAGGACGGTCTCGTCCTCCTCGTAATTGTGGATGACGGTCGGCGCCGCCTCCTTATGTCGATGCTGCGGCTCGTCTTTCATCGTGGCTCGACTTCTTCACGACCCCGCGCGCAAGACGGCGGGGAAAACCATGACGGGGGCTCCGAGGAATTGATCGCATCTTACCGGCCATCGCGAGCGACGGTCAAGCGAGGCCATCGCCGCAACGCCGTGACCGAAGTTGCCGAGGTTCTCAGGATGACGGCTGCGGAAGCGGCTTGGGCGGCGGCAGCGGCAACAGGGCGGGGGGCGCGCCGGTGGCGGAGTCCTGGGCCGAGGGCGGCGGTCCTGGCTGGCGGGGGTCGAGCCAGTCGATCAGCGCGGGGAAGATCTCGCGAGGGGCATGGCGGCTCCAGACGAGGTCGCAGTGGCCGTAGTCGTCCACCTGACCTTCCAGACGGCCGAACCGGAGCAACGTCTTGTCGGGACTGGCGAGGCCATCCAGGGTCATCTCGGTCGAGGCGATGTCGGACATGATGTCGCCGTCGCCAGCGATCAGGAGGGTGGGCGTGGTGATTTCGCCGAGTCGGTTCGAGTAGTCGATGCGGCCGTCGGCCGAGAAGAAGTGGCCGAACTCCAGGTAGGGGTCGAGCTGCTTGAGGGCCCCGCGTCCGGGGTTCTCCAGGGTGAAGCCATAGAAGCGGTTGACCGTGCGGCGGTCCACGTTGGCAGCGGTGTAGTAGAAACGGTCGATGGTGGCCAGGCCGGGCGGGCGATAGAGCATCATGGGGCGGGCGACCCGGCCCGTGCTGACCAGGTACATCAGCCATCGCAGGGCGCGGTTCGCGCGGAGCATGTCGCGCTGGGGAACGTCGCTCAGGGTGATCGTGCTGCCCATGCCGACGAAGTTGGCGATCCGCCAGGCTTCGGGGGAGGTTTCGAGGAAGCCGAACATGAGCATCCCGCCCAGACTGTGACCCACCCAGTTGACCCGCTCCTGGCCGGTCATCTTGCGGATATGAGCCAGGATCGCCGGCACGTCGTAGCGGATCTCGTCATCGACGTTCCAGTCGCCGTCGCCGATCTCCAGCAAGGGGGTTTGTCGGAGCGCCGAGTTGATCTTGCCGACGACCCCCACGGGACGGCTGGCGCCGAGCCGCGCATATCCGGGATGAAGACGTGGTAGCCGCGATCGGCGAGCTGCTGGGCCAGGTGGTGCTCGGTGATCGTCCAGAACGTGCCGTTGAGACCGAGACCGTGGCAGAGCACGACGGGCAGCTTGCCCGGGTCGGGGTTCTTCGGACTGACGTGTCGGACGCCGAGCTTCCAACCGTCCTCGGTGAGGGCGTAGGACTCGTCGCAGGGTCGCAAGAGAGGATGGCTGGCGTGCCAGCGCATGGTGGCACAGCCCGGTCCGGCGGTGAGCAGGACGAGGGCCCCCAGCAGAGCGAGCCATCGAGATCGCTGAGCGTTACGTCGCATCGGTGGTGGGAATCCTTCCCTCGCCTCGAGCGCGGCCCTCCTTGACCGCACGCGGACTTTCCACGCCTCTGGCTCATCGGCCGAACGCGCAGGGGAAGTTTAACTCATCGGGACAGGCCTGGGAATGCGAAGCCCGGGTGGACGCCAGGGCCATGAGCGTGAGCAAAAACCTCGGTCCAGCCAGTCGCCCAGCGTCGGCGCGGGTCGATTGCGCCCAGAGGCTCTCCGAGAATCCGGAGACGCCCCGGACCGGGCGCGGCGAACCCTCTTCAAGGCGGCCTCGACCGCACGGCTAGCGCCTCTTTATTTTACCATTCGCGGCCGCTCGGGACGGTCCAGGAACGTCCAGGCGACGCGCTCCCAACGCGCCGGGAACGCCGGCAAGACGGCGTGAGAACGCCGGGGGGACGCTCTCCCAGGGCACCAGAGAGTAAGCCGCAAGTGCTGAGTAATTCCAGAATTGGAACAGGCAAATTACCCATTGTGAAGTTCGTTCGGCGCCCGGGACGCGCCACGGTGTCGCGAGGCCGTCCGGGATTCGGGGAGCCGTAGGACTACCGGATTGCCAAAGGAGCCAGGATTTATTATAGCACACAACCGGCACCTTGGCGCGGGACGTTGCGTGGTCAGGACGCACCGAGGGGGTCCAGGCGGGGAGGTCCAGGAAGGTGGGGGGAGTCGTTCCGGAGAGCCACTCATCCACGAACCTGTTGATGCCGTCCGGTTTGGCCTTGTGGGACAGCCGCCCCCGGCTGTCGTCCGGTCGGGCCAGCCGGGGGCGGCTGGCCTCCAGGAGTCGGGCTCGAATCGGAAAGCATCCGCGGGTTCGTGGATCAGAGGAAGCGTTCGAGGAGGCGACGGCTCGACGGGTCGAGTGTGTGGATCTCGCGGATCTGGTAGCGCAGGCCGCGGCTATCGGCGATCAGCACGCGGTCGGCACCCAGCCGGCGGACCTGGTCCTGGCTCTCCACGGTGAACCGGGTGGGACCACGGTCGGTCTCGACGTCCCACTCGCAGGGCAACGTCTCGCCCGTGATCCGGAGAATCCGGCGGATGGCCGGGAGGAATTCCCGGCGGGCCAGTTCCTCTTCCAGCAGACGACGAACGGCCGGGCGGAGGCTGGCCAGGTCCTCGACCTGGGCGACCTCGTGCCCGTGTTCATCGACGAAGGAGATCCAGTGACCCGGGTCGGTCAGGGGGAAGGCGCGGACCGGCTCGACGCCGACGTGACGACGCCCCTCGGCATCGATCAGGATCAGGCGACCCCAGGCGTCATGACTCAAGCCGAAGGCGGAATGGGGCATCGGGAGATCGTCTGAAGACACGTGTCAGCAGCCGGCGGGCTCTTCCCCGGACAGAACGAGTTCCATCTGCGCCCGGTGGAGGCGGGCAAAGGTCCCTTGCGGGTCCTGCAAGAGGTCGTGATGGCGGCCGACCTCGACGATCCGGCCGCGGTCGAGCACGACGAGGCGGTCGGCCTTCCGCAAGGTGCTCAGGCGGTGGGCGATGGCGATGGTCGTTCGGCCGCGGATCAGGTTCTCCAGCGCTTCCTGAATCTCGCGCTCGGTCTCGGTGTCCACCGACGAGGTCGCCTCATCGAGAATGAGGATGGCCGGGTCGATCAGCAGGGCGCGGGCGATCGAGAGGCGCTGGCGCTCGCCGCCGGAGAGGCTCTGGCCGCGCTCGCCGACGGGCGTGTCGTAGCCGTCGGGCAAGCGGAGGATGAACTCGTGAGCCCTGGCGGCGCGGGCCGCCGCGATGATCTCGGCGCGGCTGGCGTCGGGCTTGCCGTAGGCGATGTTCTCGGCGACGGTGCCGAAGAAGAGGAAAGGTTCCTGCAAGACGATCCCGATGTTGCGGCGGTAACTGGCCACCGGGAAGCGTCGGATGTCGGTGCCATCGACACGGATCGAGCCGGAATGGACGTCGTAGAAGCGGCAGATCAGGTTGATGAGCGTGCTCTTGCCGGCGCCGGTCTGGCCCACCAGGCCGATCATCTCACCGGGCTGGATCGCCAGGTCGATGTCGAAGAGGACCTGGCGGGTGCCGTAGCGGAAGTTGACGCCCTTCAGCTCGACCGCCCCCTGGAGCCGTCCGGGCTCGATCGGTCGACTCGGCTCGGCGACGCTCGGCGTGCGGTCGAGGATCTCGAAGACGCGCTGGCGCTCGCCCCGGCTCGCTGGGTCGCCTGGACCATCCGACTCATCGATTCGAGGCGGGTGTAAAACTGGGCGAGATAGGTCAGAAACATCGTCAGCAGACCGACTTCCAGGCGGCCGGAGAAGACCATCCAGGCCCCGACCGCCCAGACCGCGATCAGGCCGCCCTCGGTCAGCAGGCCGAGCATCGGGCCGAAGAAGGCCCAGGTCGTGTTGACCCGATCGTTGACCCGGATGACGTGGGCATCGCAGCGCACGAACCGCTCACCCTCGCGACGTTCCTGGGCGAACGCCTTGACCACGCGGACGCCCGGGATCGTGTCGGCGAGCACGCTGGTCATCGTCGCCCAGGCGCGATTGCTGGCGTCGAAGCCGTGGCGGAGCCGACGGCGGACCGTCGAGACGAGCCCGAGCGCCAGGGGTAAGGGAAGGAGCGTCGCCAGGGCGAGAAGGGGGGCCTTCCAGATCAGGATGACCGCCGTGCCGGCGATCATCAGGCAGTCGGTGGCGAAGTCCACCACGTTGATCGAGAGGAAGTTATTGATCCGGTCGGTGTCCGACCCGATGCGCGAGAGCAGGTCGCCCGTTCGCTTGCCGCCGAAGAACTCGACGGAGAGCGACAACAAGTGCCGGTAGGTCTGCGTCCGGAGGTCCGAGGCGATCCGCTCGCTGACCCAGGCCATGACCAGGCTGCGCGCCATCCCAGCAGCCAGGCGAGCAGGGCCGAGGCGACCATCAAGCCCAGATACCAGCGGACCATCGCGAACGGGATGTCCGCCCCCCGTGCCTGGCGCGGAATCAGCACATCATCGATAAGCGGTTGCGTCAGGTAAGGCGGCACCAGGCCGGCCGCCGTGCTGGCGAGCGTGAGAAGAAACCCCAGGAGGATGACTCCCAGCCGTGGCCGGGCAAAGCGGAGGAGCCGGCCGAGGGCCGATCGCGCCGGCAGGATCGTGGCCGAATCGGCGCACGCGGGGCACTCGCCGAGGTCGGCCGGCTGCACCGAACCGCAACCGGGACAGACGGTTTCGGAACGTTCCAGGTCGTCGAGCCGGCCGTCGCGCTGGAGTGCCTGGAAACGCTCGGCCAGGCGGTGCGCCTGCAACGACCGGGCGGCCGTGTAACGCCAGTGGTCGAGCCGGCCCTCCGGGCCGATCAGCTCGATCTGACCCAGGCCGGCCCGCTCGCCGGCCCGGAGCAAATGCACATGTTCCAGGGGCCAGGCGTTCCAGGTCCAGTCACCGTCGTGACCGGTGGCATGACCGGCGAGGATGCGGCGGTCCGTCAGGAGGACGAGCCCCTCGGCGTAGTGGAGGCTGCGCTCCAGGTCCGGCTCGAAGATGGCGACCAACGATTCACCCGGCTCCAGCCGATGCGCGACCTCGTCGCGCCTCGTGGTGGGAATCGACGACCAGATGTCGGGCAAGCCGTCCAACTCTCGATGGCTCCTCTGTCGGGCGCCGAGGCGCGGCCTGTCATGTTGTTGCGAAGGAGATGCCGTCAAGGGGCGAACCCGGCGGGAGTCTCTATTCTACCGAGCCCGGACTCCGCGGCTAGGGTCAGCCCGGTCATGGTTTGTTAAGATTCCGACTTCTTTCTGGAAATCCGTGGAATCCCATTGAAATTCTCTCCCGGCTGGGTCGAAATGGAGCGGCCAACGGAGATTCGTCGCTTGAGAAAACAGGTCGAGCGTTCCGTCTCGGGACGCCACACTCGCACTTCTGGAGACGGACCACAACCGGGGCCGACCCGGTCCGAGTCTTGCAAGGCTTCTCCCGTTCTCGCCAGGATCGCCACCGGGGAGGATCGCCTCCCGATAAGGCGACGAAGCCACCTGAGGACCGCGTGTCACGGAGCCAGACATACCGCCTTCTTGAAGAATCCGAGGAGACGCCAACAACGGGGGCCGTTTCTGCGTAATAGTTGACTAGGCCCGTGCGAGGCTCCCCGGAACAGATCCTGTTCTTGCGCCCTTCGGCGAGAATCCCATCGAGCCATCTCAACATCTCGGATGCGCAACGTTCGACCCGGGCGCGAGGGCCCGGTCTCGTCGTGTGGCGGGGGCGTGGGGCCCCGGCCGGGCGAGCGGCGTACGGCATCCGCGCGAGTCACTCGTTTATGAATCTGCGGAAAGTGCTGGCCCTTCGCGGTCCGAACCGTTGGGCCCGAGCCGCCGTGCTGGAAGCCTGGATCGATGCTTTCCGACTGGTCGGGACCCATGCGAGCCGGGGGGGATGGAGTTCCCGCAGCGGTTCGCGTCGGCGTTGCCGGAGCTGGCTCCGGTGGCTGGTGAGTCCGGGCCGTCCATCCCGGCCGTCGCCCTGGCCCGGCTCGCCCTGGAACTGCAGCGGCGGGCCGGCGTTGCCGGCTCGCTCCAGCAGGTCCACCCGACCTCGGAGCCAACCATCTGGCGGGTCGTCGTCGGCTACGAGGAGGAGGCGACCGCCCGCGCCTGTCTCGACGCCGCCGCCGCCATGCTGATCACATTGCGAGAAGGCGAGGCGATCGACCTGGAGTCAGAGGTCCGCCGACTCCGGAAGGACCACCAGCAGATCGCCCTCGGGCCGAGCACGCGCTCGATCGTCCAGGCGGCGGTCGGACGAGGCATCCCGTTCCGCCGGCTCAACGAGGGGAGCTTCGTCCTGTTCGGGCAGGGAGCCCGCCAGCGTCGCATCCTCGCGGCCGAGACGGACCGCACCGGAGCGATCGCGCAGGAGATCGCTCAGGACAAGGAACTGACCCGGGAACTGCTTCGCGCGGTGGGCGTGCCCGTGCCCGACGGCCGTCCGGTCGCCGACGCCGACGACGCCTGGGCCGCTGCCGAGGCGATCGGCGGGCCGGTCGTCGTGAAGCCGCAAGACGGCAATCAGGGCCGCGGCGTCGCCACGAACCTGACGACCCGCGATCAGGTCCGCGCGGCCTACGAGGTGGCCCGCGAGGAGAGCCGTTCGGGAGGCGTGATCGTCGAGCGGTGCGCCCCGGGAGGAGATTACCGGGTGCTGGTCGTGGGTGAGCGGGTGGTTGCCGTCGCCCGTCGCGAGCGGGCGCAGGTCGTTGGCGACGGCGTGAGGACGATCGCCGAGCTCGTCGCGATCGTCAACAGCGATCCCCGTCGCGGCGAGGACCACGCCACGGCCTTGAGCAAGATCCCACTCGACGCCATCTCGCTCGGCGTGCTGGAGTCGCAGGGCTTGACGCCGGAATCGGTGCCGGCCGCCGGACAGATCGTGCTGATTCGCCGCAACGCCAACCTCTCGACCGGCGGCACGGCGGAGGACGTGACCGACTGCATCCATCCGGAGGTCGCCGCGCGTTGCGTCGAGGCGGCGAAGATGATCGGCCTGGATATCGCCGGCATCGATGTCGTGGCGCTCGACATCACGCGGCCGCTGGAGGAGCAAAGGGGAATCGTCGTCGAGGTCAACGCCGCGCCGGGCTTGCGGATGCACCTGGAACCGTCGCACGGCAAGTCCCAGCCGGTCGGCGAGGCGATCGTGGATCTGATGTTCCGGTCCGGCGAGGATGGCCGGATCCCGATCGTGGGCATCACCGGCGTCAACGGCAAGACGACGACCACCCGGTTCATCGCCCACTTGCTCCGCGAGGCGGGGCGTTCGGTCGGGATGGCCTGCACGGATGGCATCTACCTCGATGACCGTCGGATTGATACGGGCGATTGCTCCGGTCCGGCGAGTGCCCGCGCTGTACTGTTCAACCCGAAGGTCGAGGCGGCCGTGCTGGAGACCGCGCGTGGCGGGATCGTCCGGGCCGGGCTCGGGTTCGATCGCTGCGACGTGGCCGTCGTGACCAACATCGGCGAGGGGGATCACCTGGGCCTCTCGGATATCCAGACCGTCGAGGACCTGGCGCGGGTCAAGCGGGTGCTGGTGGAGAACGTGGCACCTGGGGGTTCGGCGGTGCTCAATGCCGCCGATCCGCTGGTGGCGGCGATGGCCCCGCACTGCCCTGGCGCGGTCGTCTTCTTCGCCCAGGACCCGGACGACCCGGTCATCGCGAGTCATCGCGAGGCGGGCGGCCGGGCGGTGATCGTGCGGCACGGCGAGGTGGTGTTGGCGGAGGGGTCACGCGAGACGGGCCTGGTCCGGCTCGCCGACGTGCCGTTGACCCACGGCGGCCGGATCGCCTTCCAGGTTGAGAACACCCTGGCCGCCGCCGCCGCCGGCTGGTCCCTGGGCCTGGATCTCGACACCCTCCGCGCCGGGCTCGAAACCTTCGCCGCCGCGATGGAGACGGTGCCCGGTCGGTTCAACCTGCTGGAGATCGGTGGGGCGACGGTGGTGGTCGATTATGGCCACAATCCGTCCGCCTTACTTGCCTTGATCGAGGCGATCGACCCCTTGCCGCACGAGCGCCGGTTCATCGTGTACTCGGCCGCGGGCGATCGTCGCGACGGGGATATGGTCCGTCAGGGCGAGATCCTCGCCGCGGCCTTCGACCGCGTCTTCCTTTATGAGGACCAGTACACCCGGGGTCGGGCCAGCGGTGAGATCATGGCCCTCTTCCGTCGCGGCCTGGCCCGCGGTCCGCGCGTGGGGGACGTGGCCGAGTACCTCGGCTTCTTCAAGGCCGTGGAAGCGGCGCTCGGCGCCGTCCGCGTCGGCGACCTGCTGATCCTCCAGGCCGACGTCATCGACGATACGATCGAGTACGTGCAGAAGGTTCTGGCGACGGGCGTGCCGGGACGCGAGATCGACCTGACCGAGGCGATCGAGGCTCCCGTCGGCGAGCGGGTTCTCGCCGGCCGGCTGCTGGAGTAACGTCGCCGGGGTGGGCATTCCTGGGTACCGCAACTCCCACGGACTGTAAGAGTTGCGGTACCCAGGGGTGCCCACCCCGGGACCAGCCCGGCTCAACGCGCCGGGCCGAGCCTTTTCGGTTTCCTCCGGTCTCGCCGTGGTCCGACGGGGCCGAGCGAGAGCGGTTCACGAGGGGTCGATTTCGCCCGAGACGGCCAGGGGTGCTTCCCAGGCTTTGCGGGCGGCGCGATCCTCGGCGTCGAGCCGCAACTCCTCGCGGAGGACCGGGATGTGTGACGGAGCCTCGATGCCGAGGCGAACCTGGTTGCGATCGATCCGGACGACCGTGATCTTGATGTCCTCGCCGATGATGATCGAATCGAGCTGCTTGCGGCTCAGGACGAGCATGGGGGTCACCCTCCGTGGAAGTGTCGCCGTGGTGTTCTTCCGAATGAATCTCTGCGACGAGGGCCGTTCCTCGGCCACTTACCCATCCAGTCGAGGAACAGGAGTCAAGGCCGACAGAGATTCGTCCTTCTTTCCGGAATATTGTGCGCGACCGGCCAGGATTCAACTGTCGCGAGCTCGATTTCTTTGACACTCAAGCCGGCCAAGGAACAGTCGGACTTTCGAGGACGAGGGTGACACCGCGTTCCGAGAATTCTGAGGCGAGGATTCCGAGGGCTCACATGCGAGCGACCACCTCGATCCCGAGCAGCTCCAGGCCGAAGGCCAGCGTCCGCGCCGTGAGGTCGCCGAGGGCAAGGCGGCTGTCGCGAAGGGCGTCGGACTCGGCGCGGAGGACGGGGCAATTCTCGAAGAAGGTACTGAAGGCGTTTGCCAGGGCGAAGAGGTAATCCGTGAGGATGTTCGGCTTCAGCTCGGAGGCGGCCAGTTCGAGCGTCTCCGGGAGCCGGAGCAGGAGCAGGCCGAGGGCCCGCTCGGCGGGGTGATCGAGCACGATCTTCGGCCGATGGGCGCGGAAGGCGTCGAGGTCGTCGATGCCTCCTTTGCGGAAGATGCTGCGGACGCGGGCATAGGCGTACTGCATGTAGGTGGCCGTATTGCCGTTGAGGGCGAGCATCTTGTCCCAGTCGAAGACGTAGTCGCTCAGGCGGTTCCCGGAGAGATCGGCGTACTTGATCGCGCCAATGCCGACCACCTCGGCGACGCGGGCACGCTCCTCGGGCGCGAGGTCGGGGCTATTCTCGTCCACGACGTTCCGTGCCCGACTGACGGACTCATCCAGCAGCGATTCCAGACCGACGGTGTCACCCTCGCGGGTCTTGAAGGGGCGGCGGTCGGGGCCGAGGATCGTGCCGAAGGCGATGTGCTGGTAATCCGGCTTGTCGAAGCCCCAGCGACGGGCGACCTCGAAGAGCGCGGCGAAGTGGTCGGACTGGCGGTGATCGACGACGTAGAGGATCGCGTCTGGGTCCCAGGTCTGGACCCGGTAGCGGATCGTGGCGAGGTCGGTCGTGGCGTAATTGAAGGCTCCATCGCGCTTGCGGATCAGGAAGGGGGCCTTGCTCGCCCTGGTGAAGACGACGACCGCCCCTTCACTCTCCTCGGCGAGCCCGCGTGCCTCGAGGTCCTTCACGACGTCGGGGAGCATCGGGTCGTAGAAGCTCTCGCCGAGCTGGACGTCGAAGCTCACGCCGAGCCGTTGATAGACGCCTTCGAGGGCCTGGAGGCAGTGCGGCATGAACTGGGACCAGAGGGCGCGATTCTCCGGATCGCCGGCGTGAAGTTTGACCGTCTCCTGGCGGGATTGCTGGGCGACGGCGCGGCCCTGGTCGATGACCGTCTGCACGTCGCCGAGCGAGAGGCCGACGTCGCCGAAGCCGGGCTTGAGGTTGTTGAAGAGGGCCTCGGCGTCGGCCTCGCGACCTTGCTGGACCAGCGTGAGAACCTTGGCGTACTTCTTCTCCAGGTCCTCGGCCGCCTTGATGTGCGACTGAACCCGTCGGTAGAGGCGGGAAAGCTCGGCGACGGGGTCTTCCTGGTAGGCGCCCTCGTCGCGCTCGTTCTTCCAACCCCAGAGGATCATGCCGAACTGGGTGCCCCAGTCGCCCAGGTGGTTGTCGCGGATGATCTCGTGTCCGAGCGCGGCGAAGAGGCGGGCCAGGGCATCGCCGATGACGGTCGAGCGGATGTGGCCGACATGCATCGGCTTGGCGACGTTGGGCGAGGAGTAGTCGATCACGACCGTCTGCTTCTGCGACGGAGCCGTGATTCCGAGGTGAGCGTCATTGAGCAGGTCGCCGAGGCGATCGGCCATCCATTCGGGGCGCAGGCGGACGTTGAGGAATCCTGGGCCGGCCACCTCCGGCGGATCGGCCATCGGGTCGAGCGGCACGCGAGCAGCGACCTCGTGGGCGAGCTCCCGCGGATTGCGCCCGAGCTGTTTCGCGAGGGCCATGCAGCCGTTGGCCTGATAGTCGCCGAACTTCGGGTCGGCGCTGGGCCGGACCGCCGCGGCGAAGGCGCGGGGGTCGCCGCCTTCGGGCGTCGCGGCGGCGAAGGCGGCGCGCAGGGATTCGAGGACGTTCATGCGTCAGGCTCTCGGAAGAATTCGTGCTGGGGCGGGTGGATTCGGCGAACGCCCGGACCTCATCCCTCGTCGGGCTCGGGTCGGGCAGGGGGACGGGACCCGGGTCGCGGACGGGCGGGGTCCGACCAGTCGATGCGGGGAGCGTCGCCCCAGATGTCGTCGAGGCCGTAGTAGGAACGGGCTTCCTCGCTGAAGACGTGAACGACGAAGTCGCCGTAATCGATCAGGATCCAGCGGCCTTCTTCCGACCCTTCGATCCCGAGCTTCTGCTCCCCGCGCTTCTTCATCTCGGCATCGACCTCGATGGCGATGGCATTGGCCTGGCGACGGGAGCCAGCCGTGGCGATGACGAAGAAATCGACGAGGGGCGTCGCCTCGCGGAGATCGAGCAGGAGGATGTCCTTGCCGCGGTAGTCCTCCGCGATCCGGGCGCAGGCGGTCGCCAGCTCCAGGGCCCGCTGCTGGCGGTCGGGGCGGGTGCGGCCAGCCGCCGAGGGTGGCACCTCGTCCTGCGCCTCGCGCAGGCCGCGGAGGCGCTTCGGGTAGTCCCTTCGAGCCAGTCGGGGGCGTGGGAGCGTGGATCGTCTGGGGATTGTGGAGTTCGTCGTTGGGCTGGGCCATCAGGATGGGTCCGCAAGGGAGAGCCGGGGCGGTCCCGGTTCGGGTCGATTCAGCGGGCGGATTGCTTCCTCAAGTGAGGCAGAACCGGCCCGACTCCAGCCGGGAAGTCGCCTGGATGAGCCGGTCGAGCGCCCTGCGGGGCAGCAGACACGACCTCTTGCCAGGGGGTTCCACCCAGGTATCCGAGTTTACACGAATCGTGCCGCGGATGCCTACGCGGCGGACTTCAGGAAAAAAATTCAAAAAGGGTGATAATCCCCGGCCGCGACTTCGATAGTGTTGTTGTCCTCGTTGACGATTCCTGGCGATCCCAAGCAGGACCGATCGACCCGCAATGTGGCGGGTCGGAGACAGGGTGAACTGAAGTGAGGTGAAGGCCACGAAGGCCCGGCGGTTGACGCCGAGGGGCGAGGTCCGCGCCATGTTCGTATTCCCACGATCGGTTCATGAGCGTTTCGGCGAGCGTGGCGCCCGACGGCACCGGTGGCCGTTCGGACAGCGACGCTGGCTCCGGTCGGACCGGGGCGACGGGATCGCCCGGTTGTCCTGCCCCGAGCGACCTCGGACCGTCGAACGTCGCGTGTCATCCCGAGCCGCGGCCATCCGGCGAGCGGAGAGGGCCTGGAATCCAATCCTGGCGACGTTCGAATAGCACGATTTCCCTGTTTGCAAGGCACCGCGCTCCCCGTCCGCGCCGAGACGCGTCGAGCGACGGTGTGCCGTTCTTCGAACACCGGGTTTCTGGTCGACTTTGCCGTGGAAACAACCCCCGTGATGGAGAAGCATCCATGAGTCTCGTCCCGCATCGTGACACCTTGAATCCGACGTTCCTCCGCGCCACCGGCCATGAGACACCGTTTCGGGCCGAGGCCGACGTCGCCCTCGCCGGTTTCCAGGCGATCCGATCCGACCTGGAGCGCCAGGTCCGCCGTGGCGACCTGACGCCGAAGGTGGCCCGCGAACGAGCCAACAACGCCGCCAGGCAGCTCCGTGAGCAGTTGCTTCACAAGGCCGAGGGCTACAGCCCCACCCCCCGCGTTTTCCTCAACCGCCTGATCGAGGCCGATAACGCTCGACGCCGGAGCCGCGAACACCAGTCGGCCGAGGGACTCCAGCGCGAGACGGCCCGATTGCTCCGCCAGATGCTCGTCGAGCAACAACTGGTCAACCGTGCCGCCGAGTTCGAGGGCCAGGCCTTTGTCCGCTCGATGACGGGCGGCATACCGGCGCCGACACTGGACAGCCTGCTGTCCTTCCACGCGCAGGCGGCTCAGGCCGGCGACGACGCGGCCCAGGAATGGGCGCGCCGGCAACTCGAAGCGATGCGTTCGCGGACCTTCTCGCCTGACGACCAGCGCCGCATCGACCTGGCCTGTGATCGGCCCGACCGTCTCAATCCGCGGCTGGTCGCTCGCTACGTCGAGGCGATGACCGAACGCCCGGTTGAGGAGCGCGAACAGTTCGTCGCCGAGGCACTCCAGAGCCACGACGCCAGCGCCTGCGCCGCCGCCTTTGTTCTGGCCCGTGAGGCCCCGGAGGGGGTCGCGGCGCGCTGGGTCCGCTCGGTCCTGGAGAGCCTGGAGACTTTCCCCGACGCGGCTCTTGCGACGGTCCGCAGCTGGGAGGCCGACGCCCGCCACGCCGATGCCGACGCCGCCCGCGCCGCCGCCGAGTATGCCGCGGCCCTGGCCGAGGCTGATGCTCACTTCCCCGGTCTCGAAGCGCCCTCGGCGGCCGAGGTCGAGCGCCTCCACCGACTCCAGGGCCGGCCCGTCGCCCAGCCCGACGAGCCAATCGGTCTGAACCTCCAGCGTCGCGGCCTCCTGCGCGACGAGGTGCCGGTGGCCACGCCGGACGACAACCCCGAGACCGTCTCCTGATCGACGAGTCGGCGGCGGGCCGGTCTGGCTCCGGTTGCCGGCGCCCGAATCTCCGACGCCGCGACGCGAGACAGTGAATCCCATTCTCGCCTGTCTCGGCGTCGGGGACTCCGCTGCCAGGGATGGCCCGATGATAGCACGCCAGCCGGAATCTCGACCCAGACGGTCATCCGCGACGGTTCCCGCTCCGTGGTCCGATTGCAACACCCACCATCGAACGACCTCGCGGCTCAACGTCCGCACTCCGCTGCCAGGCCCCGCGGCAAAGGCATCGCTCCACCTCTCAACGACCACTGAAGGCCCCGATCATGGCCATCCCCGAGATCTTCCCCGCCTGGAACGCGATCCTCACGACCTTGACCAGCGGGCCGCTCGCCTGGCGCACGCCGACCGAGCTGGCCAGCTTGCTGGCATGGGACCTCGAACAAATGACCGACGAACTGGCGTCGATGGACATTGCCGGCTGGCTCGACGTCTGGGAGCGGCCCGGCGACGAGGAGGTCGCCGTCACGCTCTCGGCCTGGGGCGCGGATCGGCTGGGCGTCCGACTGGCCGAGTCGGGTGGTGGGTTGAGCCTGCGATGGGTCGAGGCCGGCCAGCCGGAGCCCGTCCATCTCCGGGCCAAAGGGGTGATCGCCTCCGCGTCGCTGGAAGAACTGGACCTGGTCTTCGACGCGCTCCCCGCTCCGGGTGCCTGTCTGGACGATCTGGATTCGGAGCCGGTCCTGAGCGAGGAAAACCCCAACGGCCCCACGTTCTGGCCTGCTCCGACGCAGCTCCTCGGAGAGCGGTTGACCCCCTGGCCGGGGCCTGGCCCGGTCGCAGAAAGACCTGGCGAGGTTTCGAAGTCCTGTCCGGTTTGCCAGGGCCGACGACTCGGTCCCCACCAGTACTGCCTGCGCTGTGACCGCTGGGGGCTGGATCATCTGCTCCGACCGGTCCCGAGCCGGGAACGGCCCCGAGCGGCGTCGCACGATCGGGACGACCAGGCGGCCCGGAAGCTCCGCGATCGCCGCAAGGCCCGACGTCGTTTGCGGCTTCGGGACCGCTTCGCCGATCCGTCGCAACGGCAACGGAGGCGCAGGGCCTCCGCATCGTGAGCCCAGATCGCGGGGGTTCCCAGGCGGGCCGCGCTCCCGGGATCGAATCCAGGAGCGCGACCGGCCTCTGGTCGTGCCGAGGACTGGCCCGGAGCCGGAGATCCACCACTGCGTGAGTTTCCGCAACCCTTGCGAGCCCTGGAGCCGGCCGGTAGTGTGAACGGCTCCAGACCGCGATGGCTCCGGGCGCGGAACGTCTGCGCTGATCTTGGAGCGATCGCGTGAAGATTTCAGGGAAAGTGGAGGCACCGATGGTTTCCGGTTTGTTCACGTTGGTCATGGCCGCGGCGCTAAGTCAGGCCGCCCCGGCCGAGGCCGCCTGGTTGAAGTCGATTCCGGCCGACGCCGATGTGTTGATCCATGCCAAGGGCCTAAGCTCGACGCGCGATGAACTGCTCCAGATGCTGACGGCGATGAGCCCGACCCTTGGCCAGATGGCCGGACCTACGCTCCAGCAGGGAGTGGATGCCGTGTCGCAGCGGTTCGGCCCGGCCCTGGGTCAGTCGGCCATCCTCGTCGCCTTGAAGCTACCCAAGCCCGACGGTCCGGGCGGCCCGCCACCGTTCGTCGTGCTGGTCCCGTCCGAGAGCTATGAGGGGACGCTCAAAAACATCGCCGGGCCCAACGCCGACTTCAAACTTGCGAAGCAGGAAGGCGGTTACGACAAGTTCACTGATCAGGACGGCCAGACCATCTACAGCCTGAAGGGGGCCGGGTTCGTGGCCTTCTCCCTGTTCAGCGAGGACCTGATCCGCAGCATGGCCGCCAAGCCGGGCGCCAGCATGGCCGACAAGCTCAACGACGCTCTCCGCGAGCACCTCTTCGGCGGCGACCTCGGAGCCTACGTCAGCGTTCTCTCGGTGCAGAACCAGTACGGCGACCAGATTGAGCAGGCCCGCCAGGGACTCATGGGAGTCCTCGACCAGGCCGCCGGCCAGATGCAGGCGGCCCAGATCGAGCAGGCCAAGAAACTCTACGGCGCGATGTTCGACGCAATCAAGCTGGCCGATGGGCTGGCCCTGAACTTCAACTTCGAGGCCAAGGCGTTCACCCTCTCCGGCCTCCTGACCGTCAAGCCCGGCACGGACGCCGCCGAGTCTCTGGCCCGCGCCCGCCTCGGGGCCGCCGAGAACTTCAGCAACCTGCCGACCGACGCCATGGGCTACGTTTACCTCAACGTGAGCCCCGAGACCCTCGTCAACCTCCAGCAGCTCAACGTGTCGGGACTCGGCCCCAAGGGTGATAACGCCGAGTCCAAGGCGGCGATCGCCGCTCTCAAGGCCGCCGGTCGCCAGGAAGCCTACAGCGCTTTCAGCATCGGTGGGGGTATCAATATCGTCAACGTCTCCTACCCCGAGAACCCGCGCAAGGTCCTCGATGCCTCGACCGACATGATGAAGGCGATGAAGTCATCGGAGCTGTTCAAGGATGTCCAGCTCGAAGAGAACGCCCTGGCTTACAAGGGGTTCGAGCTCAGCAAGGCGACCGTCACGTTCGACCTCGCGAAGATGGCGTCCGGCCAGCCGAACAACCCCGGCGGCGAGGAGGCCCTCCGCAAGATGTTTGGCGGCGATACCATGACCACCTGGTACGGCACCGACGGCAAGCGCGTGGCCTCGGTCGTGGCCAAGTCGGCCGACGAGGCCAAGTCCAAGATCGACGCGATCGTGGACGGCAAGCAAGGCATCGGCCAGTCGGCCGGCTTCAAGGCCGCGCGGGCGTTGCTGCCCGAGAAGGCCAGCATGATCGTTCTCATCAACGCCCAGGAGATGGTCAAGCAGTTGACCAAGGTGATCTCCAGCTTCGCCGGCCAGAACCTGCCGGCCCCGGCCGGGATGCCCAAGGAAGCCGTCCTCTTCGGCGGCTCGATCGCGGCCACGCCCGAGGGCTACCACTTCGACTTCGCCGTCCCGAGCGCCGTCGGCCCTGTCTTCGAGAAGGGCTTCGGTCCGCTGATGATGGGCATCCAGGGGCAGGTCAACCAGTAACCTCCGCCACCCAAGCCCGGAAATGATCCCCCGCGCGGGGCGGCTCTGGCCGTCCCGCGTTTCGTGTGGTCGAGCCGTCAACGTCGGGCGCGTCGAACAGGTGGAATTTTGATCACTATTGGAGGGAACGGGCGATCATGGTATCTCTTTGATTCATAGTCGTCAAATGATTAGCTCAAGTCCGGCCGGCGGGGCTGCCGATCTCATGAAGAATGGCGGTCGGCTCCCGGGGCGTGTCGGGTCGCGGCCGCGGGGAGGAGCTTCTCGCATGGCAACCATCAGCTCGACGGTCATCCGGCTCTCGGACCTGCAAGCCGACCAGGAGGCCGAGTGCTTCGCCGCCCTGGTCAAGAAGACGCGGGGGATGACCAAGCGCGATCAGCCGTACCTGACCTGCCTCTTCCGCGACAAGCGGACGGCCGTGGAAGCGCCGATCTGGAACGACCATCGCCTCTTCCAGCAAGCCCTCGGCTGGACTGAAGGGGTCGCGTACCGGCTCCGGGTCCGTGGCCAGCTCCATCCCAAGTTCGGGCTCCAGCTCTTGATCCTGGAGATCCGGCCGGCTGGACCCGAGGATACTGAGGATGGATACGACTTCTACGACCTCGTCGAGAGCTCCGAGCGGTCGGCCGCCGAGATGTGGCGGACGCTCCAGGATATCATCCAGCGCTGCATCGACGATCCCCATGTCCGCCGCCTGGTCGTGGACGTGCTGGAATCCAACCGCGAGTCGTTCAGCCGGATGCAGGCGGCCGCCAACTTCCACCACAGCTACACGGGCGGCCTGCTGGAGCACGTTTGCAGCATGGCGAGGATCGCCGGATTCGTAGCCGATCATTATGCCCGCTACTACTGGAACCTCAACCCGCCCTTGAACCGCTCGGTGATCGTGGCCGCGGCGATCTTGCACGACATCGGAAAGCTCCGCGAGTTGCAATACCACCCCGTCGAGGCCCGCTACACCAAGGAAGGCAGCCTGATCGGCCACGTTCTGATGGGTCGCGACATGGTCCGCGAGGCCGCCCGTGCCATCGACGGCTTCCCCGAGGAGACGCTTCTGCTCCTGGAGCACGCCATCCTCGCCCACCACGGCAAGCGCGAGTTCGGCGCCCCGATCCTACCCCAGACCATCGAGGCGTTGATCGTCTCCTACGTGGACGACCTTGACGCCAAGATCAACATCGCCGCTCGCCAGTTGCTCGCTTCGCACGGCGACAGCGACTTCACCGACAAGCTCTACGCCCTCGACAACCGCCGCTTCTACCGCGGTATCCCACTCCCCCACGCGGACTCCCTCGACGGTGAGCCATCCGACCCGGCCGACGCCGCGTTCTAAGGAGCGATCCCGTCACACGTTCCTTCAGGATCACCGCGAGCGGAGGTCTCCCAGGGAATCAAAACCTGGATGTTCCTCTGGAACGTCTCCTAAACTTTCCCCAGGCGAACCGGCCGGAAATGAGGCGATGCTGACGGACCGCCTTGATCAACGCCCTCGCCGGCCGGTTCCCGGGCTGTCTTTGAGCCTTCGATCGGAGGTTGCCCTTGTCCCGGTCCCCCGCCGCCACGAGCCCATCCGACCGGGCCCTGGTCCTCGCGGCGATCGCCTTCGAGGACCCAAAGGGAGACCGGGTCTGGCATCGGTTTGCCCCAGCCTGGCGCGATCGGCTCCGAGACGCCTGGGCCGATGCCCTGGCTCACGGCACCGACCGGGGAGCCGCCCGGGAAGCCCTGGCTCGCGAGCATGTCGCCGAGGCCCGGCCCGATCCGGGTCGGGTCCATGCGAGCTGGTGGATTCGGGCCTTGCAGGAGGAGTCGCCGGCCGTGCAAGCGGCTGTGCTCGCCCACGCCTCCGAGCCGGTCCGGTCGATCCTCCGAGACGGGTTGAAGCTGGAGGATGCGGTGCCGACCACGGCACGGAAAGCTCATCCGGAGGCCGTGCGCTGGGCCTTGTCGCTCTGGGCCGAGCGGCTGGTCGGTGGTTTGCCGGCAGTCGAGGACGACCCGCCGGTTGTCGCGGCCCTGACCGGCCTGCCGAACCGTGACCTCGCCCGCCTGATCGCGACCGTGGCCCTGGCGAAATGGGCCTACGTCCTCGCCGCCGCTGGTGAGCCACCGAAGGCCGACCCGTCGCGAACGCTCCGGCCCCGGCAGCTCGCCCGGCTGGAACGACTCCGCGCCGGCTGGAATCAGCCCGATCCCCGTGCCGCGAGGCTCGCCCGGCTGGACCTGGAACACCATGTCGTCGGCGACGGCGAGGAAGACCTCCGCAAGCTTGGCCTGATCACCTTTGCCCGACTGCTCGCCCGGGCCGATCCCCTCCGGATGCGGTGGGCGCTCCAGCATTTGCCCTATCCGGTCGCCAAGTTCGTCCGGTCGCGCTCCGGGCTCAAGACCCCCTTCATCCACGGCCGGGAGCTGATCGCCTGGGAGGAGACACTTTTCCAGGCTGCTCAGGACTTGCTGGGCGATGAGGCTCGTCGTGGGACCGCCTCCGAGTCCGCATTGCCGACCGAATCCGAAGGAGACTCCGTTTGAGCACCGACGCACTCCCAGCCCGCGACCCCGGGTCCGACTCTGGCCCCCTCGGCGCCTTGCCCCGGCTCTCGAGCGTCCAGGCCCGGCTCGAGTCGCGGCTGGCGGAGGGGACGTCGGAGTCAGCGATCCACGCGATGCTGGCCTGGATGACTGGGCCGATCGGGCTCGACCTGTCGGTCGCCCGCCCGGAAGTCCTGGCCCGCGGCGCGGGGCTTCAGCGGCCCGGCGTGATCGCGCAACTGACCTGGCCCCGGCTCGGCACGCGCGTCGGCCTGGGCCTGGAAAACCCGCTCGCCCATGTTCTGGTGGACCGCCTGCTCGGCTTCGATCGGGAACCAGGCGAGGAGCGACTCCAGGTGACGCCCGTTGAGTGGGGGATCGTGACGTTCGCTCTGGCGCGCACGCTCACCCAGATCTCTGAGCGACCCGGTCCCCTCGGTGAGTGGGATCTGGTCCTCGACCGCGTCGGACCGGAGCCGTTTGCGTCCGAGGGTCTGGGCGCCCTTGTGACCCTCCGGTGGCCGGTCACCGTCGGCGGCCTGACCGGCTCGGTCCGGCTCTGGCTTCCTGGTTCGCTCGCCACGTCCTGGCTCGACGCCGCCTCCTCGGTTCGCCCGACGGTGGAGGAGGCGGAGCTTTCCGGCCCGCTGGGCATGCTGGTCGGCGACTGGCATGCCGAGGCCGGCACGATCCCTTTGCCCCGCGGGCTCGGACGCCTCCGTGTCGGTCGCGTCTTGCCCGTCGCGCTGGGGGGCACGGTGGAGAGCCCCGCGGGCGAGCTCACACTGAGCCTCCGCGACGCCGCGTCCTCGACGCGTTACACCCTTCCCGCCGAGCCGGCACCCCAGTCGGGAGCGGGCCGGGTTGTCGTCCGTCCCCCGATTCGCCGCGAACTGCTTCCCCGGGAGGCCCCCGCCTTGAGCCAGTCGAGCGACGCCGCCGAGCCCGTCACCTCGCCGGCCGAGATTCCTGCCACGCTGGTCGTCGAACTGGGCCGCGCCAGCCTGCCGCTGGCCCAGCTCGCCCGCCTCCAGGCCGGCGAGCTGATCGAGCTGGACCGCGATCCCCGCGAGCCGGTCGAGCTAACCTGCAACGGGCGGCTCGTCGCTCGCGGCGAGCTGGTGCAGATCGACGACCGGCTCGGCGTCCGGTTGACGAGCGTCTTCCTTTGAACGTGGTCTCGCCGGGTCACTTTCGCAAGTCCCGCGAGACCACGGCCGAGCACCGACGGAGACGGCAAGTCCGTTGGTGCTCATGGATGACGACGGATCACTGGTAGCTGTCGGAGCTGATCACCTCGCCACCCTGGCGGGTGCCGAGCGACCACCAGGTCCGCATGGCTACCGAATCCTTGATGAATTTGACACTGCCGTCGGCTGTCAGGGCGTTGACGCCACCGGGATGGTAGCTATCGGCGTTGCTGAGCGCGGAGAGGGCGCCCGAGCCGACGCTGCTACAGTGGGTCCATTCTTCGTTGTAGGCGTTGGGGGTGGCGATGGTATTGAACAGGGTCATCGCCATGCAGCCGTGCGCCCAGTTCTCGCCGCGCTGCTTGTCGATCTTGCCACCGCTGCCATTGGTCCAGACCTGATTGCAGGCCTGGAGGCCGGCGATCGCGAGCTGCGGATTGACGCGGGCGTCGAACATCAGGGAGTTCGACAGGGCGATGACGGAGTTGAACCCGATGAACTTCTGACGGAAATGCTCGGCCTGGTTGCCGACGACCGCCTCGGCGAAGGCGATGGTATTGGAGGTGCCATCGATGCAGTCACGAACGGCATACGGGCGCTGGATGGTGAACAGCCCGGTGCTTGGCCAGTTAATCCAGCTCCGATTGAGGCTACTGTTATTGATCAGCGGGAAGTTCATCGTGGTGCCGATGCTGGCGTAGTAATTGTTGGTATTGGACGTCCCGTTGTGATCGGGCACACCGCCGTTGGGATCGGACGGGCAAACGAAGGTCTTGATCTGGGCGTTCTGCGCTGTGCTGTTAATCCGGTACGCCAGGACGCCCGTACTGTCCTCGCAACCCCAGTAGAAGTTGAAGGCGTTGTAGATAGGCTGCTCGCCGAGGGCGGGCAGCATCGCGACGTGGGAGCTGAGGTTCTGCTTGACGTTGTACACGCCAACACCACTCCAGAGACCGCTGCTACAACCCATGGGGAAGCAGTTGTTCTGGTCATGGTAGTTGTGAATCGCCAGGCCGATCTGCTTGAGGTTGTTGGTGCACTGGGCGCGTCGGGCGGCTTCGCGGGCGGCCTGCACGGCCGGCAGGAGCAGCGCGATCAAGACGCCGATGATGGCAATAACAACCAGCAACTCGATCAGGGTGAAGGCACGACGGGTCTTCATACGCGGACATCTCCCAGTAGGAAAGAGACGAGAGTCCTCCGATGCCAGACCGTTAGGCGCAGCAGTCCGCAGGTCGTTCGCGTGCCGATCAGCACGGACGACGAACGCACCGGCTGGCGGTGAGGTCGGAATCGGGACTCGGAGAAAGAGTCCACCCATGCTTGGGTGGAAGAGACGGGTCCGCGCGATCGGGGGGATCGCGGCGATCGATGGACCGGGGGAATCGGTCGGTCGGCTCGATTCGCCGACCCGGGGGGAACTCCATCGTCGCGAGAGGCGAGAACCGCTATATGTAATAAGATCACAACAGGACCAGAAATCAACAAAAAACGGGCCGAGAACGAGGCGATTTTTTGGCAGGACTCCAGCAATCCTCCTTTCATGAAACCTGTCCAGCGAGAGGCTCGAAATCCGATGGTCCGGATGGGTCGTCACCGGGCACGTCGCGGCGGAGACGAGGCACAATCACCGGAAACTGTCCTGGATCGTCCGTATCGAGAGTGGGACCGGGACCACGGTCGCCGCGGGCGGAGACCGGTCGCAAAAAAAAGCGGACTGCGACGTTGACCCGACCGCACGCGCATGCCAGTCTGGCGTCGATCTGTATCCGGTGTGTCGGCCGGAGAAGCCCCAAGGCAAGAGGGCTCCCGTTCCAGTGAGGACGTGGGTCCCGTGGAGAGATGGACCGCGATGAAGACCTTCCGATTCCTCTCGACAGGCGCCGTCCTGCTGGCTCTCGCCTCGACCGTTCCGGCTGCCGATCAGTCGAAACCCGATCGTGGAATGGACATCTATTTCATCGACGTGATGGGTGGCGCGGCCACCTTGATTGTCACGCCGGACCGGCAGTCGATCCTGATCGATTCCGGCTGGGCCGGCTTCGAGGACCGCGACCCGAAGCGGATCGTCCACGTTCTCAAGGACGTCGCGGGCCTCGAACGGATCGATCATCTGATCACGACCCACTGGCACCGCGACCACTTCGGCGGCGTCGAGGGACTGTCCCGGATGGTCCCGATCGGTCAGTTCTGGGACCGTGGGCTCCCCGAGGACAACCTTCCGGGCCTCGACTTCCCTGACGGTCCGAGGCTGGACGACCCCCTGGGCTCGGCCTACCGCAAGGCCAGCGAGGGTAAGAGGAAGGTCCTCCAGGCGGGCGACACCTTGCCACTGGAAGGCCTTGAGGCCGTCGTACTCGCCTCGGGTGGACGGGTCATCCCGGCCGACCGCGTGGGCGACGCCTCGGCCAATCCGCTCTGCGACGACGTCGCGGCCGACAAGGCCGTGGACCCAAGCGACAATGCCCGCAGCCTCGCCTTCCGGTTCCGCTTCGGGCGTTTCGACTTCCTCGACTGCGGCGACCTGACCTGGAACGTCGAGAAGCAGCTCGTCTGCCCAGTCAATCGCATCGGGACGGTCGACCTCTATCAGGTCACGCATCACGGCCTGGACAGCTCGAATCACCCCACGCTCATCAAGACGATCACGCCGACGGTCGCGATCATGAACAACGGTCCACGCAAGGGGGCGCGGCGGCGGTGGTCGAACTGCTGGCGTCGATCCCCTCAATCAAGGCGGCCTATCAGCTCCACAAGAACGCCGCGACCGGCCCGGAGCAGAACACCGATCCCGTACGGATCGCCAACAAGGACGAGTCGGGCGGGCAGTTCCTCCAGGTCCACATCGAGCCGGATGGTTCGCGGTTCACGGTGCGGATCGGCGAGGACGGCTCCCCACAGACGTTCGCCTCACGATGATCCCAGCGCACCGGGCCGCGACGGCGCCGGCACCGGGTTTGACGGCTGCGGCCCAGTCATGTTAGGAATGGTATTTTCCCACGTTCTCTGCCGTGAGAGCCCGCCAACCCGATGAGCCCCCCGAAGAAGCATTGCGTACTGGTCGTCGATGACGAGCCGGATGTTTGCGACTCGGTGTATGACCTGCTGCGCCGCGAGTTCCGCGTGCTCAAGGCCACCAGCGCCCAGGACGGCTTCCGCATGATGCTGGAAGAGGAAGTCCACATCGTCATGACCGACCAGCGGATGCCTCGGATCACGGGGGTCGAGCTGCTGGAGCGGGTCAAGGCGAGGAACCCGCAGGCGGTCCGGCTGCTCTACACGGGTTTCGCCGACCTGGAGTCGATCATCGCGGCGATCAACCAGGGTCACGTTTATCAATTTTTGAAGAAGCCCTGGCAGCCGGAGGAGTTGCTCGAAGCGGTCCGCCAGGCGGCGCTGGAGTACGACCGGCTGGTCGCCTCCGACGAGGAGAGCACCCGCCTTCGCGGCGAGATCGATCACCTCCAGCAACGGGTCACCACGCTGGAGGGCGAGGTCCGCCGTCTCGGTGGGAGCGTGTCGAGTTCACCCTGAACGCGCCGCCGGCCCCGCCCCCCACCTCTCCAAGACCGATGACGCCGGACCTACCGCCCAAGCCCACCCTCCTGATCGTCGATGACGAGCCCGACGTCCTCGACAGCCTGCGGCACCTTTTTCACCGCCGCTACCGGGTCTTGACCGCCGAGAGCGGACGCGAGGCGCTGGCGCTGCTGGAGTCCAACGACGTCGCGGTCTTGCTGTCCGACCAGCGCATGCCGGGCATGACCGGCGACGAGTTGCTGGCCCGCGTCCGGGAGATCCGGCCGGAGGTCGTCCGGCTCCTGTTCACCGGATACGCCGACATCCAGGCGGTCATCAAGGCGGTCAACCAGGGCGGCATCTTCCGGTATATCCTCAAACCGTGGGACGCCGTCGAGCTGGAGTCGATCGTCCGGCAGGCGGCCGACCAGTACGCCTTGCTGGCCGAGAGACGCCGGCTCCTCGACGAGTTGCAGCAGGCCAACGCCCGGCTCGTCGTGACCAATCGCGAGCTGGCCGAGGCCAATACGCTGAAGACCGCCTTCCTCGAAGTTGCCAGCCACGAGCTGAATACCCCCATCACGATCATCCAGGGTCTCGCCGACCTGCTCCGTCTGCTCCGCCAGGATCGCGACGACCAGGAACAGGAGTTGATTGACCAGCTTTCCCACTCCGCCCACCACCTCTCCCGTCTCGTGGCGAGCATGCTCAAACTCATGCGAGCCAACGACTTCCGCCGCGCTCTCCGGACCGTCCCCACCGACCTCTCGGCGCTTCTCCGCGAGGTGGCCGATCAGCTCCACCCGTTCGTCCGGGCCCGCAACCAGCAGATGAACGTCGCGCTCTCCGAGGAGCTGGGCGAGTTCGAAGTGGATGCAGACAAGGTGCGCGACATGGTCACGAACCTGCTTTCCAACGCCGTCAAGTTCACACCCGACGGCGGCATACTGGCGCTCTCGGCCCGTCCCATCGACGAGGGCCAGGCCGCGGAGATCGTGGTGGAAGACCGGGGCATCGGCCTTGACGAACGGGCGCTGGAACACCTCTTCGAGCCGTTCTTCACCGAGTTCGATCCGGCCTATCATTCCTCGGGCGAACTGGGTTTCGGCAAGCGCGGGTTGGGCCTGGGCCTGAGCCTGGTCAAGCGATTCGTCGAGCTTCATGGCGGCAGCGTGCGGGCCGAGAGTCAGGCGGGGCAGGGGACGCGCATCACCGTCCGGCTGCCGCGAACCCCCTGCCCGGCATCGCCTTCCGTGGTAGAATTCCCTGGCCCCGGTGAGAGTACTGACCGCGCGGGTTGAGCGCCCGACCGCCGGGGACCCAACCGGATTGGCCGTCCTCGAAACCGCCGCCCTCCGACACCCGCCCGGTCCCAGGATGCCCCCATGCCGACTGCCTTGATCGTTGACGACGAGCCCGAGGCCAACAAGCTGCTCTCGATGCTCGTGCAGCTCCGCGGCTATCGGACGCGGTCGGCCTTCACGGGCGAGGAAGCTCTGGCCCTGGCTCGTGATGACCGGCCCGACGTGGTCTTCCTCGACCTGATGCTGCCGGACCTCACCGGCTTCGAGGTCTGCCGCGAGCTGCGTTCCGACCGCGAGACGAGCCTGGTGCCAGTCGTCGTCGTGACCGCCCGCCTCGCCGACCGTAACCGCGTCGAGAGCTATCAGGCGGGCACAGCGACTTCGTGTCCAAGCCCTACACTCCCGACCAGATCTTTCGCGCCTTGCACGACGCCGACGCCTGGCGTCGCGAGCTGGAAGCCCACGGCGGCTCCGGCGAGCTGGTCTGCTCCTGCCGCGACCCGCTGACCGCCGAGCGTCAACTGGCATCGCTCCGTGGTCTTCTCCACGCCCGCACCCCACTGGACGAGCCCACCGTGGAAGCGATCATCCTCGCGATCCGCGAAGTCTGCCAATCGGCCTGCGCCTGGGGCGAGCACCGCCGCGTCGAGCGCGTGGCTGCGATCGCCTACCGATTGCACGACGACCGGCTCGGCCTGACCATCCGGGATGAATCCGCCTGGTTCGAGGGTGGCCACCCCCCTCTCGAAGAGAACATCCGACGCTGGGTCCTCCGGCGTGACCTCTTCGACGAGATCGCGGCCGCCCCCTCCGGCCGCGAGCTGACCCTGACCCGCCATTACCAGCCCCGCCGCAACGGCTCGGTACCGCCCGGCCCTTGAACGACCGACCGGTCGGCCAGCACGGGCCGCGACACCGTCAACGCGCGACGGTCCTGATCCGGTCCCGCCGGGTACCGAGCTTTTCAGAACCACGCGCCTGCCGCTACAATACCCAGGCCAGCCCCCAACCCGCTTGATGGGGCCGTTCCTGTCCCGTTCCCGAGATCCTTGAGGAGACGCATGATGAGCCGATGGGCCTGGATCTTGACCCTCAGCCTTGGCCTGACGGCCTTCGTCGGCTGCGGCGAGTCCGCCCCGGATGCTGCCGGCAACGCCGCCGACAACAAGGCCGCCGCCCCCGCCAAACCTGAGGCCGCCAAAGCCGAGCCCCTCGACGTCTCCCAGGTCACCTTGACCGACGAAGAGATCGCCGAGATCAAGAGCCTGCCCGACGACCAGGCCGCCCTGGCCCTCAAGCAGAAGGTCTGCCCGATCAGCGGCGCCCACCTCGGGGGGATGGGTACGCCGATCAAGGTGAGCGCCGATGGCAAGACCGCCTTCCTTTGCTGCGAAGGCTGCCAGGGGGAATTCGAGGAGAATCCGAAGGCCGCCCTCGCCAAGCTGGACCTTGAGAAGTAAGGTCTCCGACGCTCCGACACAATCGCAACCTGCGAATCCGGCTGGCCCTCATCGCCCGAAACGGATTCGCGGGCTGCGCTGCATGTTCGGGAACGCGAAACGTTGGAGTCCCGGATTGGTCCTTCGTTGGGATTGTTCTCTTCGCGTCGGCTGGGAGTCTCTCCGTTGGCCGTCATCTCCGACCTGTCGTCAACCCGCGAACGGACCCGCCGACTGATCTTCCTCGGCACCGGCACCTCGACGGGCGTCCCCGCGCTTGGCTGCGACTGCCGGGTCTGCACGTCGGACGACCCCCGTAACCAGCGGATGCGTCCCAGCGTGCTCCTGCAACTGCCGGGCGGCAACGCCATCATCGACACCACGCCCGAGATGCGTCTGCAACTGCTCCGCGCCCGGATCGGCCAGGTCCACGCGATCGTTTACACTCACGCTCACGCCGACCACCTTTTCGGCCTCGACGACGCCCGTCTCTTCCCCCGCGCCATCGGCGGTCCGGTCCCCGTCTTCTGCGAGGAGGAGGTTGAGCAGACGATCCGCACCACCTTCCCCTACGCCTTCAACGATCAGGCCCGCCGCATCCCGATGGGCGGGGTGCCCCGGCTCGACTTCCGCCGGATCGGTCCCGGTCAGTCCTTCGAACTACTCGGCCAGACGATCCTGCCCCTTCGTCTCGAACACGGCCGCTTCCGGGTCCTGGGCTTCCGCGTCGGCGACCTGGCCTACTGCACCGACGTCTCCCGCATCCCGGACGAGAGCTGGACCCACCTCCAGGGGCTCGACACGCTGATCCTCGACGCCCTCCGCCCGGAGCCGCACCCGACCCACTTCAACCTCGAACAGGCTCTCGACGTGATCGCGACCCTGAAACCGCGGCGGGCCTACCTGACTCACCTCAGTCATGGCTTCGACCACGGTCCAACGGAGAGCACCTTCTTGCCCCAGGGGGTCGCCTTGGCCTACGATGGCCTCGCCCTGACCTTCTGACCATGATCGGTCCGGCCGGGGCTCGGGCGTTTTCGGCCGGCCGACCGGGCCCTGCGACTGGGGAGCCGTTGAGCGATGTCCAATGACCCGGACCTGGCCGCTCGGCTGGAGCGGAACGGCCAGAGTCACCTGCTCCGCTTCTGGGAGCAGCTCGACCCGCCGAGCCGTGCCCGCCTCGCCGCCGAGATCGGCACGATTGACTTCGACCAGCTCGGCGAGCTGGTCCGCCACCTCGTCTTCGAGGAGGTCCCCGCGGCTCCCGAACCCGACTCGGTCCGCCCGGTCCCGGTCTGGCGTTTACCGCACACCGACAGCGAGCGCGTCGCGCGCCGCCGCGCCGCCGAGGTTGGCGAGGCGGCGCTGGCCGGGGGCGAGATCGCCGTGGTGCTCGTGGCCGGAGGTCAGGGGACCCGCCTCGGCTTCGACGGCCCCAAGGGGACTTATCCGATCGGACCCGTCTCCGCCGCCAGCCTCTTCCAGATCCACGCCGAGAAGGTGCTCGCGTTGAGCCGCCGCCACGGCCGGACGGTCCCCTTCTACGTGATGACCAGCCCCGACAACCACGAGGCCACCCAGCGCTTCTTCGCCGAGCACAACCGCTTCGGCCTGGAGCACCTGCGTTGCTTCGTGCAGGGCCAGATGCCGGCCGTCGATCGCCAGACCGGCCAGGTTCTTCTTGCCGAGCCGGGTCGCCTCGCCCTCAGCCCCGACGGCCACGGCGGCACCCTTCGCGCCCTCGCGACCCCCGGTCCCGACGGCCAGCCGAGTTGCCTCGACGAGATGCGCGAGCGAGGCGTCCGAACCGTCTTCTATTTCCAGGTGGACAACCCGCTCGTCAAGATCGCCGACCCGGCCTTCCTCGGCCTCCACCGCCAGGCCGACGCCGAGGTCTCGTTCAAGGTCGTCGAAAAGGTCCGGCCTGAGGAGAAGGTCGGCGTGGTGGTCGAGTCGGAGGGCCGCCCTCGCGTCATCGAGTATTCCGACCTCCCGCCCGAGCTGGCCGAGCGCCGGGAGGCCGATGGACGCCTCGAACTCTGGGCCGGCAGCATCGCCATCCACATCTTCGAGCGTGCCTTCATCGAACGCGTCGTCCGTGAGGCGAGCCTCCCGTACCACCGCGCCATCAAGAGAGTCCGCTTCCTTGATGCCGACGGCCGCACGATCGATCCCGCCGAGCCCAACGCCGTCAAGTTCGAGACGTTCATCTTCGACGCCCTCCCCCTCGCCCACCGCTACACCGTCGTCGAGACCGACCGCCCCGTCGAGTTCGAGCCCCTGAAGAACGCCACCGGCCCCGATTCGCCGGCCACCGTCCGCCAGCGCCTCAGCGACCTCTTCGCCAGCTGGCTCGAATCGGCCGGCGCCACCGTCATGCGACGCCCCGACGGCTCCGTCCCCTTCGGCATCGAGATCAGCCCGCTTTACGCCCTCGACGCCGCCGAGCTGAAGGCGAAGCTCCCGCCGGGGATGGTGGTGGAGGGGCCGTTGTATCTGCGTTGAGAAGACCTGGAGGTCTGTGAATTCGAGGAGGACAAGAGCGTGGAGGAGCCGGTGATCGCCCGGTATTGGTACACGGCGGACGAGATGTTCCGCGCTACCGAGGCCTGGAGGCGCTTTGAAGGCTCCGTGATCCTGCGAGTGGCAGCCGGCCTTCTTGCTGGCCTCGGAATCCTCGTCGGGATCACGATGGGGTTCCTGTTCCTCGCGTACTGGCCGGAGAATCCCCCGCCGACCGCGCCCCGTCGTGCTGGGCCTTGTGTTCGGCGCGTGCGGCCTCTACTACTTTTTCCTCGGGGGCAAGGAGCGGAGATGGTGGTTCCGGCGGAGTTTCCGGGAGAATGCGCTGGCCGATAAGGAGGTCGAATTCCTGTTCGATCGCGCGGGTCTGACGGTCCACTCCCCTCTGTACTCGGGGACCGCCGACTGGGCCGTCATCCGGCGCGTCGTAGAGACGCCCGACGGCTTCCTCATCATCATCACACCGCCGATCTTTTATTGGATTCCCATCCATGCCTTCGTCAGCCCGGACGGCCCCGATGCCTTCGAGCAATTGGCGAGGGAACACGCGCCGCGCTACGTGGTCCGCGCGCCTCGCGAGCGATCGGCTGGTGAGTCCGTGGCGATGAATAAACCCCTGGCGACCCTCGACGACGAACTTTGATCGGCCCGCCACGAGTCGGCTCATCAAGCATCCGTATTGAGCCCAAACCTCGATCGCGGTTAAATTTGCCTTCATCAGATGAGGACGCCTCTCGTTCGGGACCGACCGTAACCAGGGATTCGAAACTCCATGCTCCACGCCGTCGTGATGGCCGGTGGCAGCGGCACCCGGTTCTGGCCCAAGAGCCGCCGCAACAGGCCCAAGCAGTTGCTCCGCCTCTTCGGCGAGCGGACGATGATCCAGGAGACCGTGGACCGGATCACCGGGCTGGTTCCGCCGGAGCGCATCCTCGTCATCACGGGGGCCGACCAGGCGCGGGCCGTCCGGGAGCAACTGCCCGAGTTGCCCGCAGACAACGTCATCGCCGAGCCCTGCCCGCGCGACACGGCCCCTTGCGTCGGCCTGGCCGCCGCGATCCTCGCCCAGCGCGACCCCGAGGCGACGATGATCGTCATGCCGGCCGACCACGTCATCCGGCCGGCCGAGAAGTTCCAGAAGACGGTCAGGGTCGCCATGCAGGTCATCGACGAGGACCCGACCACCTTCGTCACCTTCGGCATCACGCCCACCCGTCCCGAGACCGGCTACGGCTACATCGAGCGTGCTGAGAAGCTCGGTGAGCCCGAGGGGATCGGCCTCTACCGCGTCAAGCAGTTCCGCGAGAAGCCCGACCGGGCCACCGCCGAGAAGTTCCTCGCCGAAGGCACCTTCGCCTGGAACTCCGGCATCTTCGTCTGGCGGGCCCGCGCCGTGCTCGATGCCCTGGCCACCTACCGCCCCGGCCTCTCCGCCGCGCTCGACCGCGTCGCCGAGGTGCTCGGCACCCCCGCCGCCGCGGCCACGCTCGAACTCGAATTCCCGAGGATGGAGAAGATCCCGATCGACAAGGCCGTGATGGAGAAATACCCCAACGTCCGCGTCCTCGAAGTCGTTTACGACTGGAGCGACGTCGGCGACTGGCGGAGCCTCGCCGAGCTTCTCCCCCAGGACCCCGACGGCAACACCCTCGAAGGACCGATCCGCGCCGCCGGCACGAAGAACTCCATCGTCATCGCCGACGACGGCCACCTGATCGCCACCCTCGGCGTCGAGGACCTCGTCATCGTCCAGTCCGGCGGCGCGACCCTCGTCGCCCGACGCGACCAGCTCGACCGCCTCAAGGCGCTCGTCGAAGGGCTCGACGAGGCTGGCTTCGGAGACGACCTCTGATTTCCAGTTCTGCAGTCGTCAGAGGCTCTCCGGGACGCTGCGAAGAAGACCTGGACCCAGCGTCGCGAATCGGTTTGCGGCGCCGGGCCGGAGAGCGAGGGCCGCTTTGTTTTACCGTCCGCACCCGCCCGAGACGGTCCCGGAGCGCCCGGACGACGCGCCGGGGACGCCTTCCAGACGACATGAGGACGCCGAGAGGACGCTTCCCATGCCGTCGAACTCCAGAACACAAATCCTTTAGCGAGCAATCAATTAGCATAGTCATTTTGCCCATTGTGAAGTTCGTTCGGCGCCAGGGACGCAGGGCGTCGCCGCGACGCGTGGCCAGGACGAGGGAACCGGGAGACCAACCGAATTGCCAAGGAGCTAGGGTTAATTATAGCACACGGTCGCGACTTCGACGCGGATCGTTCCGTGATTGTGTCTTTGTGGTGAAGCCTCTCCTCCTCAGCAGATCACCGATGAGCCGCATCCTCGGCCTCGATTTCGGACTCCGCCGCATCGGCGCCGCTCTGAGTGATCCCCGCCGCGTGATCGCGACGCCGCTGGAGGTGTACGAGCGCCGAGAACCGCGGCTCGACGCCCGCCACTATCGCGAGTTGGTGGAGGACGAAGGTGTCGAACGCATCGTCATCGGCCTGCCCTTGCACACCGGCGGCGGCGAGAGCGAGCTTTCCGGCGAGGCGCGGGTCTGGGGAACCTGGCTGGCCGAGGCGTGCGGCCGGCCGGTCATCTTCCACGACGAGCGTTACACCTCGGTGGACGCCGAGGAGCTGATGCGAGCCGCCGGGCTCAAGGCCCGCGACCGCAAGGCCCGTCGCGACATGCTCGCCGCCCAGCTCTTGCTGCAATCGTACCTCGACGCCGGCTGCCCCGAGTCTGAGGCCCCGCCTCGACCACTTCTGGATGAACCGGAGGACCCGCGATGACCACCCTGATCGTCGGCTGCGGCTACCTGGGCCGTCGCGTCGGCCGCCGGCTCCGCGAGCGGGGGGAGCGGGTCGTCGGGACGGTCCGTTCCGCCGGGCATGCCGAGGAACTGGCGGCGAACTGGGACATCGAGCCGCTTCTGGCCGACGTCCTCGATCCGGCCTCGCTCAACGCCCTGCCGGCCTCGGATCGGGTGCTTTATTGCGTCGGCTTCGATCGCTCCTCGGGCCAGTCGCGTCGGGCGGTGGTGGTGGAGGGATTGCGCCAGGTCCTCGATCGTCTCGAAGGTCGGACCGACCGGCTCGTCTTCGCCAGCACGACGGGCGTTTATGCCCAGGATGATGGGAGCTGGGTGGATGAGGATGCGCCGACCGAGCCTCGCCACGAATCGGGCCAGGTCGCCCTGGAGGCCGAGGGGCTGGTCCGTTTCTTCAAAACCCGCACCGGCCCGCCGGTCCTCCTCCGATTCGCCGGCCTGTACGGCCCCGGCCGGATCATCCGCCGCGAGCCGCTCCTGTCGCGGCGAGCCGATCGCGGGCGACCCCGACCGCTACCTCAACCTCATCCACATCGACGACGCCGCCCGCGCCGCCGAGGCGGCCCTGTTGCGGGACGAGGTCCCGGCGGAATCGTCAACGTCGCCGACGACCGGCCCGAGCCCCGGTCGCGTTACTACGAGATCGCGGCCTCCCTGATCGGCGGCCCGCCGCCTCGCTTCGTCCGGCCGGAGACGCGGCCAGCGAACGGGGCGAGTCGCACCGTCGGATCGCGAACCGTCGGCATGAAAGAGGCGTTGCGAATGCGGCTCCTCTACCCGACGATCGAGGTCGGCCTGCCCGCCGCCCTGGCGGCCGAGGACTCCGACGCGGGAACGACTTCCCGATGATCCCTCAAAGGAGTGCGGGGCATGGCAGTTGCGTGAAGACACTGCGAACGTCCCGCCCCGGCCCGACGTGGCACGGCCCACGCCCGGGGAGTGGGACCGCGTCCGCTTCGGGAGAACCTCGACGATGGCCTATCGACAGTCGCCCTTCCAGCGTGCGATCACGCTGGCGGCCGTGACCGGTTTGAAAACGACCCTGGGACCGGCCCTGTTCGCGGCTTCCCGGCGTCGCGAGGGCTGGAAGATGCTCGCCCTGGCCGCGGCCGGCGAGATGGTGGTGGACAAGCTGCCGTTCGTCCCCAGCCGACGCTCGTTGCCCCTGCTGATCCCCCGCGCCCTGGCCGGCTACTACGTGGCCCACGAGAGCCTGAAGGACGACGGCGTCGATGACCCCTCCGCCGCGGCGATGGGCGCGGCGGTCGCGGCCGGCGTGGCGACGATCGCGCCGATGGTCCGCGGCCTGGTCGGTCGGATCGCTCGGCGTCTCGGACGTCCTCGTCGGCCTCGCCGAGGACGCCCTCGCCCTGAAGCTCGGCGGCGAGGCGGTCGGCATGTCGTACAACCAGATCGGAGCCGCGGCCCGCGAGGCCGTCGAAGAGCTCACCGAACAGGCCGGGCCTTACGTCGAGAATGCCCGGGAGCGACTGTTGCCGTCGCGTTGAACCCGAAGCAAAGAACGCGTAGGGCGTGTTCGGCACGCCCTACGGCTCGTGCTCAATCCTCGCTCGGCCGGCTCGATGTAGCAGGCCAGCGGGCCCTTCGAGATGCTCATCCGGGGGTCGGGACCCCAGGCGAGGACCTGCTCGCGTTTCAGCTCGGCCTTCTCCTTGTGGGTGGTGTAAACCACGGCGCGGCCGGAATTGTGAATCCGCCAGGTTAGCTCCTCGGAGGTCGCCTTGGAGTGGGCGAAGACCTTGCCGAGCAGGTCGATGACGTACTCGAAGGTGTGCTCCTCGTCGTTGAGGATCACGACGTTGTACGGCGGCAACTGCCGGGTCTCGGTGGACTCGGCCGGTCGCGTCTTCGGGCGCGTCATCGTCGTGACGATCGGCTCGTCGCCGGAGGGGTCGAACTCGCGGGGGTCGCTCATGACGGCTCCCAGGGGGAATTGGACCCGAAATACCTCTTCCCCTAGAATACCGACCGGCGGCCGGTTTCTCCAGCCGGTTTGATCGATCGCACGCATTCCCCGGAGTCCCTTCCCGATGCCCGAGACCAGCCCCGGCGCCGTGCTCCGCCAGCTCCAGCAGGCCCAGGCCGCCATGCGCAAGGCCCGCCAGGCCCTCCGCCTGGCCCGTACCGGCGACGCCGAACCTCAGGCCGTCCTCCAGATCGGCTGGGAGAGCCTGAGCCGGGCCCACCGGCTCCTGGCCGAGATTCCCCTGACCGCGGCCAGCGATCCCGTCCTGACCAAGCAGATCGCCGTCCAGCGCTACGCCACCGCTCTCCTCGTGCGCCTCCGCCGCCTCACCCGCAACGACCTCGCCGCCCTCGACGTCCCGGACGATGACGACTTCGACGACGAGGATGTTTGACAGCCTCGAATGGCCACGCTGGTCGTTGGCCGATTCGTCCGCTGACCATCCTCGTCCCTCCTTTCCCTCGCCCCCAATCGCCCCGGATCTGATCCATGCCTCGTCCGGCACGCCCCCGGCCTCAAGCCAAGCGACGCTCCACCGAGCCCATGTCCGCGATCCCCGACCGGACGCTCGAACCGCCCGATGCGATCCCGACCGTCGCGATCCGCTCGCCGGGCCTGCATCCGTTCGTCTTCAAGAAGATGGTCGTGGGACCGGTCGGGACGCCCCGGCCGACCGACGGCGACCTCGTCCGCCTCGTCGATCGGGACGGCGTCCCGCTCGGCTTCGGACTCTGGAACGTCCGCTCGCAGATCGCCGTCCGGGTCGTCTCGACCGGCGCCGAGCCGCCCGGCGATGCCTTCTGGCGGGCGAAGCTGGCCGACGCCGTCGCCGTCCGCCACGACCTCCTGAATCTCCCCGAAGCGACCGATGCCTACCGCGTCCTCCACGCCGAGGGGGACGGCCTCTCCGGCCTGATCGTCGATCGCTTCGCCGACGTGCTCTCCATCGAGTGCTTCAGCCTGGGCATGTACCAGCGGATCGGCCCGATCGCCGAGATCCTGGCCCCGTGGCTCGGCACGCAGCATCTCCGCGTCCACGTCGATGAGAAGATCGCCGTGGCCGAGGACTTCGCCGGCCGTCCCGTCGCGAGCGCGGGGCTGCCGCCCGCCGTCACGATCCGCGAGCACGACATCCGCTACCGAGTCCGCTTCGAAGGGGGCCACAAGACCGGCTTCTTCTGCGACCAGCGCGACAACCGCCACGACCTCGCCCGATTCTGCCGGGATCGGAACGGTCCTCGACATCTGCTGCTACACCGGCGGCTTCTCCCTGAACGCCTTGATCCGCGGCGGCGCCCGCGAGGTCACCGGCGTCGATCTCGATGAGAAGGCCGTCGCCCTCGCCCGCGAGAACGCCAATCTGAATCAGGTCCGCCTCGGCCTCGTCCACGCCGACGCCTTCGGCTACATGCGCCAGATGCAGCTCAACGGCCAGTCCTACGGCACCGTCGTCCTCGACCCCCCGAAGCTGATCCCGAGCCGGGCGGAGGTCTCGCTCGGCAAGCGGAAATACTTCGACCTGAACGTCCTCGCGATGGGCCTGGTCGAGCCGGGCGGCCTGCTCCTGACCTGCTCCTGCTCGGGCCTCCTGCCCGTCGCGGATTTCCTCCACCTGCTTCGTGCCGCCGCCCGCAAGGCCGGCCGATCCGCCCGGATTCTGGCTGTCACCGGCACCGCGCCCGACCATCCGGTCGGCCTGGACGCCCTCGAAGGGTCGTACCTCAAGGCGGTCTGGCTCCTGATGGGTGAGCGCCGGGAGTCGTCGGAAGGAGAAGAGGACGACCGCTCGTCGGTGGACGTCGAAAGCTGATCCTTGCGAAGCTTCCCAATCCGGACCCACAGCCGACCTCGGGCCACCCGCATTCAATGGGGAAAAAGGCCGATGTTTGTCTTACTCGCCACCCATCAGAGAGGAAGGCCGCGCAACGGCCGGATGAAGGTCGTTCGGTTCATCAAGCGACATTGAATCGCCCGGACGACCCGCGTACCATTTCCCGACCGTCGCCCGCGTCGAGCGGCCGAGGAGCGATCGGGGGGAGCCGTGCCGAGCCTGACCGTCGAGAACTACGTCAAGACGATCTACCTGATCGCCAACCGCCGCCCCGAGGGCGAGGCGGTCGCCACCGGCGAGCTGGCGCAGGCGCTGGCCGTCTCGCCGGGCACGGTCACGGGCATGCTCAAGACACTCTCCGAGGCCGACCTGGCGACCTACACACCCTACGAAGGGGCCCGGCTTACCCCCGCCGGCCAGCGACTGGCTCTGGCCGTCCTGAGACGTCACCGGCTCCTGGAGCTGTTCCTGTCCCAGACGCTCGCCATGTCCTGGGACGAGGTTCACGAGGAGGCCGAGCACCTGGAGCACGCCGTCTCCGACCGCCTCGTCGATCGAATCGACGCCTTCCTCGGCTACCCCGCCGCCGACCCCCACGGCGACCCGATCCCCGCGCCGACCTCTCCCTGCCCGAGCCGACCGGCGAGCCGCTCCACCACCTACCCCGGGGCCACCGTTTCAAGCTCGTCCGGGTGGTCGATCAGGACCCCGCCTTTCTCCGTTACCTGAGCGAATGTGGCCTCGACCTCGGCACCGAGGGCCAGCTCGCCGAGAACCGCCCCGAAGCGGGCGCCCTGATCGTCCGCGTCGCCGACCGGACCATCGCCCTCGGCCACGCCGCCGCCGCCAAGGTCCTCGTCGCCCCGATCGACGGCCCTTGACCGATCGCCGCGACCGCCACGCCTCACGACCGGAAGAGGTCGTCCGACGGCTCCGGCTGCCGGCCGATCCGGAACGGCGCCAGGTCGATCGTCGGTTCCCGTTCCATCAAAAGATCCACGAGCACGGCCGCCGTCCCCGGCGAGAGCTGGAGCCCCACGCGCTTGTGGCCGGTGGCGACGAGGACGTTGGCAAACCCCGGCGCCCGGCCGAGGTACGGCAGGCCGTCGAGGTTGCCCGGACGAAGACCCGCCCAGGCCCGTTCGACCTCCGCCGTGCTCAAGGCGGGGCAAAGCCGCAAGGCCAGCGTGATCAGATCACCGACCGCCTGCGCCGTCGTCCTGGCTTCGAAGCCGGCCCGCTCCTCGGTCGAGCCGACGAGGACGCGGCCATCGTCGCGGGGAACGAGATACCGACTGCCGAGTTCGACAACCCGACTCAAGGCCGGCCGCTCCGTCCTGAGCAGCACGATCTGTCCCCGCACCGGCGGCGTCGGGACCCGCATCCCGAGGTCGGACAGCAAGCCCTCCGACCACGCCCCCGAGGCGATCACGACCCGGTCGCAGGGCAGGGGACCGGATGCGGTCTGGACGCTCAGGACCCGTTCGCCCCGCCTCTCGAAGCCGACGGCTCCCCGGCCAGGATCGAGTCGCACCCCTTTCCGCTCGCAGGCCAGGGCCAGCGCCCGAAGATGGCGCGGGTTGCGGACCTGGGCCATCCCGGGCAGGAAGTAGGCCGACCGCAAGGCCGGGTTCAGCAACGGCTCGACCCGCCCGAAATCGGCTGGTTCCAGCCGCTCGAACGCGATCCCCTCCGCCTCCCAGCCCGCGGCCAGGCGGCGAAGCTCCTCGTCCGCTTCGGGCGTCGCCGCCACGTCGAGGCCGCCGCAGGCGCGATAACCGTTGTCAATGCCCGTCTCCTCAAGTAGACGCTCCGACCAGGCCGGATAGAGCCGGGCGCTCAGGGTCCGCAAGGCCGACAAAGGCCCGCCCCCGGACCGCTCCGAAGGCGGCGACAGGATGCCCGCCCCCGCCCACGACGCCTCGCGACCCAGCGGTCCCCGGTCGATCAGATGAACCGATACGCCCTCCGCGGCCAGCGCATAGGCCACCGACAGCCCGATCACTCCGCCACCGACCACCACCACCTCGCCCGTCATCGTGCCGGACCTCTTCGCTCCGAACGCCAGCGCCGCGCGTCGATCCGGTAGAGCGATCCCGGCTCGCTGGCGAGGATCAGGTCGTCGCCATCCCAGCCGACCGCCTCGATGCCGTCGGCCCGGTATTCGACCCGTCCGACCAGTTGCCAGTCCGCCCCGGTCCCGGTCCGCTCATAAACGCGGCAGACGTTCAGGCTGCAAACCGCCAGGCGGCGGCCATCAGACGTGAGGTCGGCTCCGGTGGCGGGCTCGGTGAATCCGGGCAGCGTCCCGATCCGATGGGCCACGGCGGGTCGGGTCCACGGCGACGGCGGGTCCAGGGGGACGTCGAAAAGCTCAGCGGGTCGGCCGTCGAGGTACTTCGCCACCAGGACCGCGCGACCACCGTCGATCACCAGCCCCTCGGCATCGAACCGGCCGGATGTCGGGAATCGATAGTAACTCACCCGGATCGGCCTTAGCGGATTCCCGGCCGGCTCGCCGGGTCCGGCTCGTCGAACAGGAGGAGTGCCCGCAATGGTAGCCGCTCCCCGTTGTTGCCGATGTCGCCAACGACCAGGTGGCCGGCGTCGTCCGCGGCGAGATCCTCCCAGTCGAGGTTCGGCGCCGCGACCTGGTAGCGTCGCAGCACCCTGCCGTCGGCCCGCACGGCGAACAGGGCTGCGGGGTTGCCGGAATCGTTGTGGACCCAGAAGACCCCCGGATACCGCCGACTCGGCACGATCCCGGAGACCTCGCGAAGCTCGGCGCAGTTCGATCCGCCCCGACCGTTCGAGCGGCGCCGGGTCGTCGGGCAGGAGGAGAGACAGAAGCAGCAAGAGCGGCAGGGGTCGCACGTCGCAATCTTCCGTGGCAGGGTCGGGCGCCGGATCAAGAGTCATCGTAACAGCCGCGCGGCTGCCCGGCCAATGGGCCAGGCTCGGGGCGGTCCAACGCCCGGCGGGACCCGCTTGCGGAACGGCCCGGGCGGCGTCAAACTCGGGACGATTCTCCGGCCCGAGGCGGATCGGGCTGGACCGCAAGGCGTCGAGCCGTGTCGTCGGACGCTGACTCCGCCCTGCCCCCGACCCGTACCGGCCCGCGAGGTCTGCCCACGATGGAAGTGCCCCAGGTCCGACCCGGCAAGGTCCAGCACACCGAGCCGATGCCCCGCGTCATTGCCTTTTTTTACAACTCCGCCCAGGGCAACGCCGTCATCCAGCTCGTCACCCAGCTCGGCGTCCCCAGCGAACGCCTTGGCATCACCCCGCCCGACCGCATTGAGGGCGGCCAGGGCATGCTCCTCTCCATCCCTTGCCCGGACGAGAAGATCCAGGCCCGCGTCGAGGCCATCTGCCGAGCCCAGGGCGCCGAGATCCACCGGCAGCATCGTTGAGAGAACCCCGGTCACTGGGAGGGTGGACGAGACAGTGGATTCGGGCACCTTCTCGGATCCGCTCCGCTCACCTCCCGGGATTGATAACGGCGGGTAAAGCCCACCTCGCATCGTCAGACGATGCTTCTCGCACGCCCTCCGAGACTCGGTCTCGAATTCGAGACGCTGAACGGCCTCACAACCCTCCTCCCCAGCCACGAAGGACTTACCGAACCATGCGATCCCGCCTCTCCCTTCTCGCCCTCCTGACCGCAATCGCCCCCCTGGCCTCCGCCAGGGCCCAGGAGCCCGCGGTGCCTGACTTCGCGAAGGACGTTCCCCAGGTCAAGACGGGTGAACCCACCTTCCAGTTCAACGGCAAGGATCTGACCGGCTTCTACACCTACCTCCGCGAGCACAAGTACGACGACCCGAACAAGGTCTTCACCGTGCAGGACGGCATGGTCCGCGTCTCCGGCGAGGAGTTCGGCGGATTCGCCACCAAGGAAGCGTACGGCGATTATCACCTGATCGCCGAGTGGAAGTGGGGCGACGAGACCTTCCCGCCCCGCAAGGACCGGTCCCGCGATTCGGGCATCCTGCTGCACTGCGTCGGCCCCGACGGCGCCGCGGGCGGCCAGTGGATGCAGTCGCAGGAGTGCCAGATCATCGAGGGCGGCTGCGGCGACTTCATCATGGTCGGCGGCGAGGAGCAAGCCCAGCCTGACGGTCGAGACCCGCGTCGGGCCGGACAAGCAGCTTTATTACGAGAAGGGCGGCGAGGCCGTCACCCGAAACTCCGGCCGGTTCAACTGGTGGGGACGCGACCCGTCGTGGAAGGACGTCCTCGGCTTCCGCGGCAAGAACGACGTCGAGAAGCCCGCCGGCGAGTGGAACCGCATGGAGGTCATCTGCGACGGCGGCACGATCACCAACATCGTCAACGGCTACGTCGTCAACCGCGGCACCAACTCCAGCCTGACCAAGGGAAAGATCCTGTTCCAGTCCGAGGGGGCCGAGATTTTCTTCCGCAAGATCGAGGTCCGTCCGCTGGTGAAGTAAACTTGATGGGAGACACCCGGTACGTCCGTCGGCGCCGCGTGCGGCGCCGACGGTTTTTGTTCTTGCCGGCACCCCGAATCGGCGAACGCCCCTTTCTTCCGAATCCATGCACTCGCACTCTTGACGGTGATCCGGTAGAATTGACGAGACGGCTCTCCCCCATCATGTCCCGGACCGCTTCACGAAGAGGAATGAGCCCGATGCGTCGCCTCGCCGTCTGCGGTGTCGCCTTGATCTTGCTCACGACCGGGGCTCGCGCCCTGGCGCAGAGCGGGCCCGCGGCGGGAGCCGTGGTCAAGGGCGTGCAGTTCCTCCGCACGCAGACCGGCAAGATGAATGTCGGCGAGGCCGGGCTGGCCGCCCTCGCCCTGAGCAAGGCCGAGGTGCCGGCCAACGACCCGGCCATCCAGCAGTGCCTGGCCAAGATCCTGCCGCAGTTCACCGACAAGGGCTACATCCCCGAGAAGCGCGGCGGGCATGAGGTGTACGAGGCGGCCGTCGTCTGCATGGCCCTCTCCAGCATCGACGCCGAGAAGTATTACCGCGAGATCGAGGCCCTCGCCAAGTTCCTGCTCGCGATCCAGAAGTCCAACGGCGCCTGGGACTACTTCCAGCCCAACCGCACGGCCGGCGATAGCTCGATGACCCAGTACGCCTTGCTCGGGCTCTGGGAGGCCGAGTCGATCGGCGTCGATGTGCCCGTGCGCGTCTGGGACGTCGCCGCCCAGTGGTATCTTTCCAAGCAGCGCAGCAACGGCGGCTGGAACTACCACCCCGACGAGGCCCAGTGGCCCGAGACCGTCTCCATGACCGCCGCCGGCTCCGGCAGCCTGCTGCTCTGCCGGAGCATGCTCGACCGCTACCGCAAGGGGCCGGAGGTGCTCAACCCGCTGCTCACCCCCTTGATCGCCGAGGGTGACCCGAACCTGAGCTACAAGATCGTCTCCTCCACGGGCAGCATGAACGCCGCCGCCCGTCGCGGCATCGAGTGGCTCGAGCGCAATTACCAGCCCGCCGAGACCGACCTGATCGGCCTGACCGCCTATTATGCCCTTTATGGCGTCGAACGCGTCGCCGCCCTCGCCCCACCGGAGATGGTCGGGAGCTGGGACTGGTACGACCGCGGCGTCCGCTGGGCTCTCGGCCAGCAGAAGTCCGACGGGAGCTGGGACAGCCGCCAGTACGGCCCGATCGTCAACACGAGCTGGGCCATCCTCTTCGCCGTCAAATCGACCGAGAAGGCCAAGCGCAAGATCGAGATCCGCCGCCTCGGAGCCGGCACCCTGCTCGGCGGTCGCGGCCTGCCGACCGACCTGAACAACATGACGATCGCCCAGGGCCGCGTGGTCGTTCGCCCGATGAACGGCGCCGTCGAGAGCATGATCGCCGTGCTCGAAGACCCCTCCGCCACCAACGCCGACGCCGCCCTCGCCGGCCTCGTCGCCCGCTATCAGGCCGTCGGTCCGGATGCGCTTCGCCCATTCAAGGACCGCTTCCGCAAGCTCCTGACCGACCGCGACCCCGGCGTCCGCCGCGTCTCCTGCTGGGCCCTCGGCCGCTCCGGCGACCTGGATGTCGCCCCGAACCTGATCCGCGCGCTGCTCGACCCCGACGACGCGGTCGTCGTCGAGGCCCGCACCGGCCTCCAGGTGCTCAGCCGCAAGATCGACAGCCTGGGTCCGCCCCGCAACGCCACCCCCGAACAGAAGCTGGAAGCGGCCCGTCGCTGGCGCGACTGGTACGAGTCGGTCCGCCCGCCTGACCTCGACCCGCTCGACGACCCTGTCCTGAACAAGCCGATCGCGTCGCCCTCGGCGCCCCCGCCGGGTCCGCCGCGACCGTCGGCTCGGAGGCCACCCGATGAGCGTCGGCCCGCCGACCCGGGGACCCGAGGAGCCTGATCGACGACCTGAAGGAGCCGGAGGCGAACGGCCCCCGCGCCGGCTCTCCACCACCCCGTTCGCCCGACGCGGCGCCGCCGGCCCCCGAGATCTCCAACGTCCGCACCGTCGGCCTCAAGAACCGCAAGTCCGCGGCAGCGACCCCGACGGCCCGGAGCCCGACAAGAAGGCAAGGCCGACCGAGAAAGTCGACAAGGACGCCCGGAAAGCCGCCCGCCAGAGCGACCGCGACCAGAAGGCCGCCACGGAAATCGAGCGGCTCAAGGCGAACCCCCGGGTCGTCGGCGAATCGAAGTTCGACCGGGTTTCCTCCGGCCTGATGTCGGCGATCCTCGGCGCCGGCTGCGCCGTCGGCTGGCTCTACCTCATGGTGCTCACCCAGCAATCCTTCGCCGACCGCGCCCCGGCGACCGGTCGAGATCATCGAGGTCGAGGGGGGTGGCGGCGGCACGCCCGAGGGCGAGATGGGGGCGACCGAGGAGGTCAACGTCGCCGGCGCCGAGGTCTCGACGCAGGCGTCCAACAACATGGAGGACGCCAGCGAGTTCGAGCCGGCCGACCATCGAGATCACCTCCTCCGCCATGATCGACGCCCTCTCCGAGGTACCCCCCGACGAGATGGTCTCGATGGACATCGCCGAGGCCCTGCCCAACGCCCAGATGGTCGCCACCGGCCAGAAGGCGTCGAAGATCGGCACCGGCAAGGCCTTCGGCTTCGGCCCCGGCCCCGGCGGCGGCGTTCCCCGCGAGATGCGCTGGTCGATCGTCTTCACCCCCGGCCAGACCACCGACGAGTACGCCCGCCAGCTCGACTTCCTCGGCGTCGAGCTGGCCTCGCCGATGAGCGGGACAACGCTCGACTACGCCTCGAAGTTCTCCAGCGGCGCCCCTCAGCGTCGCGTCGGCCTGGTCGCCGCCGACAAGCGGCTCTATTTCCTCTGGCAAGGCGCGGGCCGCAAGGCGGCCGACGTGGAGTTGCTCCAGAGGGCCGGGATCGACGTCGGCAACAAGGCGATCTTCCAGTTCTATCCCCAAGGCGGTCGAGGACCAGCTCGCCGCTGCTCGAAAACAGCTTCGCCAATCGCCAGCCGGCCCAGATCCGCAGCACCCGCTTCCAGGTCATTCAGAGTGGCGGTCGCTACACGCTGAAGGTGCTTCGCAGGAGCCGATGCAAGAGCAATAATCTCCGCACTTGATCGCGGGTCGGCCGGCCCGACCCGTCTCCCCTGGGAATCCTCCCGTGGCTCGATTCCAGCCTCACTGGTCGATGGCGAGTCTCACGATGGCGAATGCGCTCTGCTTGCTCCGGAGGGCCGCGCATGGCGACGCTTGAAGTTCACGACGGCCGCGGCCGGGTCGAGTTCGTGACGATCTCGAAGGCGCACCCCGCCCTGCTTCGGCTCCGACCCGAAGTGCGACATCGTCGTGAAGGACCCCGACGCTCCAGCCCTTCCACGGCCGGCTCCGCTGGAAGGGTGACAAGTTCAAGGCCGAGGCGTTCCCCGAGGCCCGCTCGCTCGACATCAACGGTCAGAAGATGGTCGCCGCCAGCTTCCGTCCCGGCGACGAGCTGGCCGTCGGCAATTACCGGATCTTCCTCGTCAGCGAGGAGGACGGCCCGGCCGACCTGGAGCCGACGCGCATCCAGACCCGTCCCGCCGGCGCCGAGGAAGCGGCCTGGATGGGTGGCGAGGAGGTCGAGCCTCCCTCGGAGATGAGCACCCCCGCCGTCCCGCCCAGCCGCGCGCTCCGCCAGGGTCCCGCCGCCGCCACCGCCACCCCGACGGCCACCGCGGCCCCGACGGCCACGGCCACCGCCCCGCCGGCCACCGTGAAGATTCCCTGGTGGCGCAAGGCCCTCCGCAAGCTCAATGCCGGCGAACGCCCGCCCGGCCAGGAAGACCTCACCAAGTCCCCCTTGATCCTCGGCCTGGCCGTCGCCCTCGGCTGCCTGCTGCTCGTCGGTTACGGGCTCTGGAATGTCTTCGCCAAGAACCGCGCCGACCGGCAGTTCGCCATCGCCAATGCCCGCTTCGAGGAGCGCGATTACCGCAATGCCATCAGTGCCTTCGACGAGTTCCTCCTCACCAATCCGAGCGACCTCCGCGCCGGCCGCGCTCGCGTGCTCCGCGAGCTGGCCGACGTCCGCCAGTTCACCTCCACCGGCGGCGTCTCCTGGAACGCGGCGATCGAGAACGCCCGCGAGATGATCCAGAATGTCGGCAACGAACCTTCCTTCCGCGACCGCCGCATGGACCTCGCCGCCGAGATCCTCAAGGCCGTCGGCGGCTTCGCCGACATCGCCCGCTCCAACGCCGACGCCAAGGCCCTCGCCGACGCCAATGACGCCCTCGCCCTCCACGCCAAGGTCGCCGACGCGGCCCACCAGACCTTGCTTAACAAGTCCGACGTGCCCAAGCGGCTCGCCGCCGCCGAGGCGGCCGTCGCCAAGGCCAAGATCCGCCGCGACGCCCTCGCCGGGATGGCCGCCGCCATCAAGGCCAGCAACCCCGACGCGGTCTATGCCAGCCGTGACGCCCTGGTCAAGCAATACCCCGACCTCGAAACCGACAAGGAGATCGTCGCCCGGCTCACCGAGGCCAACGACCTGATCCGCAAGGCCGTCACCTTCGACCCCTCCAGCCATCTGGCCGAGTCCACCCCCCAGCCCGACCCGCTCGGCCCGCCCGTCTCGCTCGTGCTCCGCCAGGTCGCCCCCGGCGGCTCGCCCAGCCCGGCCACCGCCGACGGCCCGGTCGTCTATGCCACCGTCCAGGGCTACCTCTACGCCGTCGATGGCGCCAACGGGGCCCCGCTCTGGCACCAGCCGGTCGGCCTGACCTCGCCGTTCCCGCCGATCCCGATCACCGGCCGCAATCCCTCCGCTCTCGCCTTCGACGCCCGCCATGACGAGCTGGTCCGCCTCGACGGCCGGACCGGCAAGCTCCTCTGGCGGCAGGCTCTCGGCGAGCCGATCTTCAGCCCGCCGCTCGTGCTGGGCAACCAGGTCGTGCAGGTCATCCCGTCCGGCCGGCTCGTCTTGATCGACCTCCAGAGCGGCGCCATCGAGGGTAACCTCGTCATCGGCCGTCCCCTCGCCGGTACCCCCGCCACCGACGAGGCCGGCCAGTTCTTCTACCTGACCGGCGATCGCGACAACGTGTATGTCGTCGCCCGCGACCCGGTCGAGTGCGTCTCCGTCGCCTACCTCGGCCACCCCTCCGGCTCGATCCGCTGCGCCCCGGCACGGCTGGCCAACTTCCTGATCGTGCCGGAGAACCGCGACCTCTGGGAAGGCCGCTGGTCCGTCTTCGTCATCGATCAGCAAGGCGAACAGCTCCGCTTCGTCCAGTCCGTGACGATCCCCGGCTGGACCTGGCAGACCCCCGCCTCGCAAGGGACGATCGTCTGGTCCTTGACCGACCGCAACGCCCTCACCGCCTTCGCCGTCGGCTCCGAGGACGCCAAGGCCCCGCTGACCCAGGTCGCCCAGACCGTCCCCGACAACCGGCCCTCCGGCCCCGCCTACGCACACGCCCGCGGCGACCGCGAGCTCTGGGTCTCCTCCTCCCGTCTCGGCCGGTTCGACCTGGAGGCTCAGCTCAACGCCATCGCCCCCACCTGGACCATCGAGCGCCGCCGGCCCCTCCGTCGGCCCGATCCAGACCGCCGGCCGGCTCGCCGTCTTCGCGCACCAGTACGACGAAGGGCCGGGCGTCGCGCTCTGGGCCGTCGATCCGTCCGACGGCAAGCTCGCCTGGAAGACCGTCCTCGGCGCCCCTGGCCGCTCCAGCCCCACCCCGCCGGCGACGGCGGCCGCCTGACCACCCTCGCCACCACCGGCCCCGAGGTCGCCATCGACGCCGCGACGCTCCGCGACGGCGGCTTCCTCGAGCAGACCCTCCGCAACCCCGGCTACTTCTACCTCCCCGATGGCCCGCTCCGCCTGCTGGAAAACGACGGCCTGAGCGTCCTCGTCCCCGCCCCGGATGCTGACCACCTGCTCGTTCGCGAGAACCGGACGTCCGACTTCCGCCGGATCGATCTGCCCGCCCCCCTCGGCGCCCCACCCGTCTTCTGGGGTCCCGACCTCTTCGTCCCCGGCCTCGACGGCCGCGCCTACCTCGTCAACCCGAAGTCCGGCGCCGCCGAGGCTGAGCCTTATGTCCCCATCTTCGACGCCGACCAGCCGACCCGCTGGCGAGCCCCCTCGTTCCTGAATGATGCCGTCGTCCTGGCCGACCGCTCCGGTGTCGTCCGACGCCTCCAGCGCCTGACCGAGCCCCGCCTTCACCTCGACGTCGTCGGCGAGCCCGAGGACCTCCGCAGCCCGATCGAGGCCGACCCGGCTGCCACCACCAACGCCGTGATCGTCGTCACCGAGGATGGCCGCGTCCGCTCCCTCGCCGGCCGCGACCTCAGCCCGCTCGGGGCCTGGACCCTCGAAGTCCCCCGCGCCTTCGGCCCCCTGGCGATCGGCGACAACGTTTATCTGATCGACAAGGCCGGCGGCGTCCTCGCCTTCGCCCCGGACGGCAGCCGTCTCTGGGCCGCCGACCTCCGCGATGCCCCGCCGATCGGCCCGCCGGTCGTCGTCGGCGACGCCGTCTGGTTCCTCAGCCGCGACGGCGTCCTCCAGAAGCGCTCCCTCGCCGACGGTTCGCCTCTCGACCGCCTCGACCTCGGCATCCTCCCCGGCGGCGGCCTCACCGCCCTCGGCCCCGATGTCGTCGTCTCCGCCGCCCCCGGCACGATCCGGCTCCTCCGGTCCGGCGCCGAGTCTGGTCAATAGTTCCCTGGGACCCGCCAGACCGCTCCTCTGTCATCGAAGATTGACCATCCGTCATCGAACATCGCGAGCCCCTCCGATGACCCGACACCGCATGCCCGCCGCCTTCCTGACGACCCTGGCCGTCCTGGCCTTGGCCTTCGGCTCGGCCCGGGACGGTCGAGGCCAGGGAAGTGACACTCAGCCCAGGGAGTTGCTGGCCCAGCTTCCCCACGACAATCTCACCCTCATCGACAACACCCAGTATCAGATCGAGCCGATCAGTCCCCGCCCGCTCCCCCCGCTCGACGCTTCCCGGACCAGAAAGTCCGAGTCCACTCCCGTCAAGGGGGACACGCTCACCCAGCGCGCCCAGGAAGCCGCCAAGAAGTCCGACGACAATCCGGACGAGCTGATCATCCACCTCCTCGAAGGCGACATCCGCGACTTTCGCGTCAAGCGTGCCAGCATCAAGGACGTCAAGTACTGGGAAGACCTCCTCCTGGAGGAAGGTGAGCGTCTGGTCCTCGCCCGGAATTTCGCCAAGGCGTTCGAGTACTACCTCGCCGTCGAGGCCCGCAACCCGAACTGGCGCGGCCTCCAGGAGCATGTGGACAAGCTCCTCTTCGAGGAAGGCACCTGGGCCCTCGCCGGCCAGCAGCGCGAGCGCGGTCTGCGACTGCTCCACGAACTCCACCGACGACGCCCCGATTACCCCGACCTCGCCCCCAAGCTCGCCGACGCCTTCGGCGGCGAGATCAACGACGCCCTCCGCCAGGGCACCTACGCCTACGGCCGTAAGGTCCTCCACGACCTCCGCAAGATCACCCCCGACAGCGCCTTGCTCGCCGAGCTGAAGACCCGCTTCCAGACCCGCGCCCGCGACTTCGCCGCCAAGTCCGCCAGGCGCCGAGTCCGAGACCGCGAAGCTCGACCTGCTCACCCAGTCCCTCCGCGTCTGGCCCGACCAGGAGGGCACGCCCGAGCAGTTCGCCGCGGCGTTCCGCAGGCTCCCAACCCTCGACGTCGGCGTGATCGACGTCCCCCGGCCCGTCGCCCCCTGGATCAACTCCCCGGCCGCCGCGCGGGTCTCGCCGCTTCTGTACAGGCCCATCCTCGTCGATGAGAGCGACGAGGCCCTGCTGGGCAAGCGTCCTCGCCAGCTCGCGACGATGCTCGAAATGGGCGACCTCGGCCGTCGCCTGGAGATCCGCCTCAAGCCCGGCGTCCGCTGGTCCGACGGCTCCCGCGATCTCTCCGTCCTCGACGTCGTCCGCGCCTTCTCCGACCGCGCCCAGCCCCGCTCACCGGCCTACAACGCCCGCTGGGCCGACCTGCTCGAACGGATCGAGGCGACCGACGTGGACATCGTCACGGTCCGCCTCACCCGCACGCCCCTCTCGCCCCCCTGGTGGCTGATCTTCCCCGTCGGACCCGCCCATGCCGCCTGGGACGGCCGCGTCTCCACCGCACAGGGCCGCATCCCAGTCGGCGACGGACCCTACGCGTTCTTCTCCGGCACCAACGACTCCGTCGTCCTCCGCGCCGTCTCGCCGAACGCCACCCCCGCCCCCTCCGCCTCCATCCGCCGAACCGTCCGAGTCGATCCCGCGCGCCGAAGATCCTCCGCATTCACGAGGTCCGCGTCCCCGACGCTATCGCCGCCATGAACGCCCTCGACCGCGGCGAGGTCTCGATGCTGGAGCTGGTGCCGCACGACCGCGTCGCCGCCCTCCAGGCCGACGAGCAGTACCACGTCGGCCGCTACCGATGGCCCAGCCCTCCACCGGCTCGCCGTCGATGGACGCAATCCAATCCTCAAGCACCGCCTCTTCCGACGCGGCATCGCCTACGCCATCAACCGCCCGGCGATCCTCGAAGAAGTGATCCTCCGCCGTCCGATCGACGAATCCAACCGCCCCTCCGATGGCCCCTTCGCCGTCGATAGCTACGCCAACGCCCCCGACGTTCAGCCGCTAGACTACAACCCACTCCTGGCCGCCATGCTCATCGCCGGCGCCAAGCGCGACCTCGGCGCCAGCCGCATCAAGCTCACCCTCGAATACCCCGCCCGACCCGACGCCCAGGCCGCGGCCCCGCGGATCGCCGCAGACCTTGCGGCGCGTCGGCCTCGAGATCGAGCTGGTCGAGCGCTCCGAGACCGAGCTGGAGCAGGATCTCCGCTCCGGCCGGCGGTTCGACCTGGCCTACCGCGTCTCCCGCTGCAACGAGCCGATCTACGAGGTCGGCCCGATGCTCTGCCCCGGCTACGACGCCCCGCCCGAGAACCAGGGGCTCGCCGCCCTGGCCAGCCCCCGCATCATGCAGCTCTTGCTGCAGCTGGAGCACGCCCCCGAGTTCGCCACCGCCCGCGACCTCGTCACCCAGATCGACCGCGAGTGCCGCGACGAGCTGCCCATCATCCCGCTCTGGCAGCTCGTGGACTACTACGCCTATCGCGAGCCGCCTCAAGGGCCCCGCCGACGTCGGCCGACCACCTCTACCAAGACATCGAGCGATGGGAGATCGAACCGTGGTTCGCCCCCGACCCCTGGTGACGCCCCGCCGCCTCGCTCGCCGCTCTCCTGCCGGTCGCTCGTCGCCCTCGCCTTCGCGACGTCCGGCCGCTCCGGCCGCCGACACGGCCGGCAACAAGCCGTCGGCCGCCGCCAGGAAGAAGAAGGAGAAGCCGACCCCGATCGAGGAGCGTCCTTACAAGATCCGCGCCTGGGTCTCCGTCGCCCCCAAGGCCCGGCTCGACTACCGGGGCCGCGAGGCCCTCATCGCCGGCTGGAAGACCCTGATCGAGCGGTTCGTCGGTCCCCCCTGGCAGGTCGAGGTCGCCGACGGCGACGGCCCCTTGCTCACCGAGCGGCTCGACGACCTGATGCCCGAGGCCGTCGCCCCGCTCGCCCAGGGGTTCGACAAGGCGTGGGTCATCCAGGCCCGTCCCTTGCCCGACGGCTACGGCGTCTCTCTCTCCGGCCGCGAGTGGGACGCCGCCACCGGCCAGATCGGCCTGATCGGCACCCGACCCGCCCGCTCGATCGAGGATGCACCCCGCGCCTTGCTCGAACTGGCGCTCGACATCTTCGCCCCCACCGCCGAGATCGGCAAGAAGGTCGGCGGCGGCGTGATGATCCAGGTCCAGGGCTCCCTGCTGCCCGGCCGCCCATCCCGTCGGCCGCGTCGTCAAGGTCGGCTCCGTCTTCAAGGTCGCCCGCGTCGCCTACAAGCCGGATGGCGCGGTCGCCCGGATCGCCATCATCCCCCGCACTTACCTCCGCGTCGCCCGGATCGAGGACATCTCGGCCTATTGTAACATCATCACCAAGCTCCGCGATCCCGTTCACCCGCATGGTGGTCGGCCGCTACAAGGTCGTCGCCGTCGGCGTCAAGCCGACGGCCGTGCCCACCCGCCTCCACTTCGTCAGCCCCGCGCCCGAGAATCGTCCCCTCGCCGGCTACTCGCTGGAGGTCCGCCTCGCCCCGGATGGTCCCAAGCGGATCATCGCGATCACCGACCGTGAGGGCCGCGCCGAGCTGGAGCCCTATTTCGATCAAAATCTTGTGTTCATCCGCTTGCTCGCCGCCAACGTCGAGCCGCTCGACGAGTTTCCGATCATGCCCGGCGAAACCGACGAGGAACGGACCATCGTCGTCCGGCCCCGGGTCGATGCGGTTACCCTCGTCGCCAAGCTGAATGCGTTGCGCGACGAGATCATCGACCAGGTCTCCATCCGCGCCCGGCTCGACGCCATGATCCGGCCCCGCGTCGAGGGCGAACTCTGGGACGAGGTGCTCGTCCTGCTCGATGAGTTCGAGAAATACCCCAAACGCCTCGTCTTCCAGCAGCGTCTGGACGCGCTCAAGCAGGCCGCCGCCGAGCGCCAGCGGGAAATCAAGAAGCCGGTCCTGACCCGCACCGCCCAGCTCCTGATCGCCGACACCGGCGCCTTGATCGAGCGCTACCTCGACGACGAGACCTTTGCCGCCTACGCCGACGCCTACGACCGCTACGCCGCCACCGCCCCGCCCGAGAAGGCCCGCAAGCGGCACGCTTCCCACCGGCCGCGACGAGGATGCCCTCGCCAAGCTCGCCACCCCCTCCGCCGCCACCGCCGGCCTCGAAGAGTCCCGCGCCGGCCTGGCCGAGTTCCTCCCGAGCGGCCTGGCCGTCCGGCTCGCCGTGCCCGCCACGCCCGTCGAGACGACCGCCGAGGAATCCACCTCCAACGGCCCCGTCCACCGCCGGACCTTCACCATCGCCGACCCCAAGCTCGGCACCTACCAGTTCGTCGTCCTCGAACGCGAAAAGCCGATCACCGGCCAGCGCACCACCAAGGAAGCCCTCGACACCGGCCGCCTTGAGGGCATGGCGGCCGCCGAAGGGGCGCGGAAGCTCCTCGTCGAGCGCAACCTGACCCTCGAAGGCCGCTACCCCGGCCGCGAGACCGAATTCGAGTATCGGCCCGAGAAGAAAAGCATCAAGCACCTCGGCCGCATCCGGACCTTCGTCGTCGCCAACCGGATCTTCACCATCGGCGTCATGGGGACCGAGGCCCAGGTCCGGACCCGACGCGCCGAGCTGTTCCTCGACTCCTTCCGCCTCACCCAGCCCCCCGCCGCTCCGGCCGCGGCAGCCTCCCCGAAGCAGGCCGCCTCGCCCGACCCGAGCGGGGACGCCTCCTCCTTCTGATCCCCGGTTTCGCGCCTCGTCCCCATCAGGACCACCGCGTCCTCGCTCGCCCGCCCGCCCGCTCCTTCTCGACTCTGTCATCCTCCGTAACCATTCCGCCGATCGCAGGGCGGATTGCCGTAATCGTCGTGAGCGTCGCGACTTCGACGACGCACCATTCGTCTCACGGTGGATCGGTGCGTCGTCGAAGACGCGACGCTCACGACACAGGGGGCCATCACCGCATTCGGCGGAACGATTACCATCCTCACTTATTCACATTCCGAATCTTTCCTTGCCCATCCCCCCCGTCGTTTCCATTAAGCCCAGCCTTCCGATCCTGCCGACGATTAGAACGTTTGCGGGAGACGATGCCCGCGTCAACGAGGTCAAGGACATGACCCGATTCGCGACAACCCTGTGCCTCACCCTGGTCCTGACCCTGACCGGATGTGCCAGCTTCCAGGCCAAGATCACCGGCACGCCGCGCTGGGACCGAGGAGCTACTGCTAACCGGTACCTTCGACCGCGTCGTCGGCGCGCTTGATTTCCGGCCACTCGCCGGCGCCCGCGTCTTCCTTGATATGGCCAACGCCGCCGATCTCGATGCCGGCTGGATCACCTTCGGCCTCCGACGCGCCATGGCCCGTCAAGGCTTGCTCCTTGTTGATGACCGCAAGGAGGCCCAGGTGATCGTCGAGGCGGCCCTCGGAGCCTACGGCACCGACGAGGTGGACCACCGCCTGAGGCTCCCCAGTGCCGTGCCGCTCGGCGTCACGACCGTCTCGATCGGCGATTCGACCAGCGCGTTCTGCCGGAAGAACCGCCAGGACGCCGTGGTCAAGCTCGCCCTGATCGGCTTCGACGCGACCACGCGCCAGTTGATCTGGGAGTCCGGCACGATCATCGAGTCGCAGCCGCTCGACCGCGTCTTCCTCGGCTCACGCAACATCTCTCGGCGGACCACACTCCCGGAACTCCAGAGTTATCCGCCGCGACGGCTCTGGTGAGAGCGGCCGCCCCCGACCCAGGTCAGGCCAATCCGCCTCGTCTCGACTCCACCGCCTCCGCGTCCTCCTCCCGGCCCGAGCCAGAGACCCCACCCCCGAAAAGGCGGGAAATCTTCGCTCCCGCCCGGAAGAGTCGCAGCAGCGACGGGGTCGAGAGCCGGTCGATCTGGCTATACCAGGCGGTGAGCATCTTCGTGAACTCGAGCATCTGGTCAAGCTGCGACTGCGTGTAGGCCTCGCTCTTGCCGCCTTCCTTCGCCTCCTTCACGCAATGTTCCAGCAAGGCGATTGTCGGGTCCATCTCGCGACGCTTCCGCTCCGCCATGATCACGCGGAAGGTCTCCATCACGTCCTTCAACGCCTCGAACCGATCCCGCCGATCACCGATGATGTGAACCCGCCGCACCACCCCCCAGGTGATCAGCTCGCGCAGGCTCGTCGAGACGTTCGAGCGGCTCACGTCCAGCAGTCGGCTGATCTCCTCCGCATCGAGCGCCTCGGGCGCGACAAACAGGAGGGCATGCACCTGGGCCATCGTCCGGTTGATCCCCCAGGCCTGCCCCATCTCGCCCCAGTGCAGCACGAACTTCTTCGCCGCCGGTGTCAGTTCCACAGGTCCATTCCGCAAGGTCGGTTCTTTCAGTCTCTACCGAAATCCTACTCACTCCCCCACGCCGGTCAAGGCAGCGCCGTCCCCGGCTCAATGAGGACTCGCCAATCGACCTCCCCACCCCCGCGCCTCGACACCCCGAGGCACCGACCAGGCCAATCGCTTTTTCCAGATCATGCGATAATTCTTCTCCCGGATTTCGATAATAAACTTTCGGAGCGACGCCGTTGGAGGCCGTCGGCCCCCTCGTCGGGCGTGAGCGGCACGCCGTCTTCCGGCCCGGGTCCGGGTCTTCTGGCAGGCGTCCCAACGGAGGTTTTTCCCTTCCGTACGCGTCTCGGATCACGAGCCAAGGCCGACCGGGTCCGTCCCCTTGCACCTTCACGACCACGAGGCCCGTTCCGTCTCCTACGAAACGAACCCGACGCGCCGGAACCTCTGACCCCAAAAACCCTTTGCGCCACAGAACAAGCACGGCGTCCGGCTCACGACTGACGAAACCAACGTCCTGTTCCGACACCTACCGCGTCGCCTGCGAAACGAACCCGACGCATCGGAATTCCCAACCTGAGAGGGATTTGCGCCTCAAAGACTCCCTGGCGCCTCGATTTCCGGCCGGTAACGCGAAACCCCTCCGGTCCCGTTCAGAAATGGGTCCGCCAGGACCGACCGTCCGGTGTTCGTGACCCGAAGGATTCGTGTCAAATTGGTCCGCCGCCCATTCCGCCAGCACACTCCTTGGCAATTCGGCGCGTCTTCGTGAAATCGGGGAACCTGCCGGCCCTTGAGTTGTGGCGTCTCCCCTGACACTTGTGGTACATTGGTCACGCGGGATCAAAAACCGCGCGCCTTTTCCTTGCGTCCCGGGTCCTAGAGTTTTAGGATTGATAGGACGCTCCTCCTGTCCAGCAACTCCTACCGCCTCGGGTTGGCCGATCGGCGGGTCGGCCGGAACCGGGCCGGGGAGGCCATTATGGGGTTTCGAACGTCGCGGGTGCTGCTCGTGACCGTCGTGCTGACGGCGGTCGGTTGCCAGTCGAGGAGCCCGGCCCCGCCACCGGCGAAGCTGAGGACCGGGCCCCTGGCGAAAGCCGGGCGCCGGCGCGTCCGCCCACCGAGGTCCCGAACGCGAGGTCGGTCCCGAGCCGGCCAACGCCGGAGCCAGAAGAACCGACCATCCGGGTGAGTCCGCCGGAGGCCACGCTGGAGCCCGGCGACCTCGGTCTGCAACTGCGTGCCGAGAGCCGAAGGCGCGACAGGTGGGATCGTCGATCGGACCGGCGAGGTGGACTGGAAGGCCGAGCCCGAGGGCATTGTCGCGGTCGAGCCGGGGGGCTACGTCCGTCCGATCGCGGTGGGCGAAGCCAGGGTCTGGGCCCGGCACGGAACGGACCAGGTCGCGGTCGCGGTTCGTGTCACTTCGCGTGAGTCGACCACGCGACCCTGGGAGTTCGCCGCCGACGTCGTCCCCCTCTTTACCCGCCACGACTGCAATACCGGCGGCTGTCACGGCAAGGCCGACGGCCAGAACGGTTTCAAGCTCTCCCTGTTCGGCTACGATCCCGCCGCCGACTACCGGGCCCTCACCCGTGACGCCGCCGGCCGTCGGCTCGACCGGATGGACCCGGAGTCGAGCCTCTTGATCCGCAAGGCGACCGGCCGGACCCCCCATGGCGGCGGTCTCCGCCTGGCCCCCGGGTCCGACGACTACCGGACCCTTCTCGCCTGGATCGCCGCCGGCGCCCGCAAGCCCGCGGCAAGACCCACGGTGCCCTGGCCGATGTCCGCGTCGAGCCCAGCTCCTCCCGCCTCGATGATCCCGGCCCGCGCCAGCTTCGCGTCGTCGCCCGATTCGCCGACGGCCACGAGCGCGACGTCACCCGGCTGGCCACCTACCGCCTCAACGACGATCAAGCCGCTTCCACCGACGGCAATGGTCGGCTCGCTTTGAAGCGACGGGCCGAGGTCGATCTGATCGTCCGGTATCAGTCGTTCGTCCTCTCCGCCCGCGTCGCCACGCCGATCCATCCCGACCTGACCTTTGACTTCGCCAGTCTCCCAAGGCGCAACTTCATTGATGAAGAGTTGTTCCAGCGGCTCGAATCCCTCCAGGTCCCACCCAGCCCGCCCGCCTCCGACACCGCCTTCCTGCGCCGCGTCTCGCTCGACCTGACCGGGCAGCTTCCCTTGCCTGGCGAGATCAAGGACTTCGTCGCCAGCCAGGCCCCCGACAAGCGTTCGAAGAAGGTCGCCGAGCTGATGCAACGCCCGGAGTTCCTTCTCTTCTGGCGGATCAAGTTCGGCGACCTGCTCCAGATCAGTCAGGCCCGCTTCGGTAACGGCTACGGACCTTATGAATACTGGCTGAATTCTCGACTGCAGGAGAACGCTCCCTGGGACCGAATGGTCCGCGAGCTGCTGACCTCCCTCGGCGACCCGACCAGGCTCAAGGAGGGCGGCCCTGTCAACTACGCCCGCGACGGCGCCGGCGATCCCAAGACCCAGGCCGAGCTGACCGCCCAGCGCTTTCTCGGCATCCGCCTGCGATGTGCCCAGTGCCACAACCACCCGTTCGACGTCTGGACCCAGGACGACTACTACGGCCTCGCCGCGATCTTTGCCCGCATCGACTCCGGCTCCGGCGGCCAACCCGGCGCGATGATGGGCATGCCCGTGGTCAAGGTGAACCCCGAGGGCACGATCGAGCACCTCCGCACGAAGCAACCGGCCGCCCCCCGTTTGCTCGATGGCACCCCCATCGAGGTCGCCTCGGACGACGACCCCCGCCGCGCTCTGGCCGACTGGATGACCTCACCCGACAACCCCTACTTCGCCCGTGCCATGGCCAACTGGGTCTGGGCCCAGTTCTTCGGCAAGGGGATCGCCGACCCGCCCGACGACCTCAGCGCCGCCAACCCGGCCGTCCACCCCGAGTTGCTCGACGCCCTCGCCCGCCACTTCGTCGCCAGCGGCTACGACCTCCGCGACCTGATCCGGACGGTCGCCACGAGCGAGGCGTACGCCCTCTCCTCGACCGCCGTCCCGGCCAATGCGTCCGACACCCGCCTCTTCTCGCACCACCTCCCGCGTCCCTTGACGGCCCACCAGATGGTCGATGCGATCTGCCAGGCCACCGACGTCTATGAGCGCTTCCCCAACCGCAGCGCCCGGATCAAGACCAGGACCATCGAGATCTTCGACCCCGGCACCCCCAGCACGATCCTCGACACCTTCGGCCGCTGCCAGCGGACCAACGGCTGCTCGCCCGTCGCCAACCCCTCGCTCAGTCTCCGCCAGGCCCTCCTCCTGATCGGCGGCGACGCCATCGACGGCAAGGTCGCCGCACTGAACGGCTACCTCTCGAACCTCCTGGCGCTCAACCCCTCGCCCTCGGAGATCGTCGAGTTCCTCTACTACCGGACCCTCTGCCGCCCCCCGACCGACGAGGAACGCTCCACCTGGACCGCCGAGCTTTCCTCCGCTGACTTGCTCCCCGAGGCCGCCGAAGACCTCTTCTGGGCCTTGCTCAACTCCAAGGAGTTCGCCTTCAATCACTGAGCCCCATCGCTCTGTCATCGGTCACATTTTGATCCGTCATCACTTCGCTCCCATCCCCGAGCTTCCGGGAGGCCCGCCATGCAACCGACCAGTCGCCGCGACCTGCTCCGCGTCGGCGTCCTGAGCGCCCTCGGCCTCGGGCTCGACGACCTCTTCCGCCTCCGCGCCCGGGCCGACGAGCACTCCGCCGACGGCTACGGACGCCGTCTCATCCCGCGAGCTTCGAACTGCATCCTCATCTGGCTTGCCGGTGGTCCGTCGCACCTCGACACCTTCGACCCCAAGCCCGACGCCCCCGCCGACGTCCGCGGCGAGTTCAAGCCGATCCCCACGAAGGTCCCCGGCCTCTCCATCAGCGAGGTCTTCCCGACCCTCGCCCGGTCGATGGATCAAGCCGTTTTGGTCCGGAGCCTCACCTCCCCCGAGGCCGAGCACGACCGCGCTACCCACCACCTCCTGACCGGTTACCGGCCCAGCCCGGCGCTCGTCTATCCGAGCCACGGCAGCGTCGTCGCCAAGTTCCACGAACTGGAGGGCACCGACCGGGGAACCCTGCCGCCCTACGTCGCCATCCCCGACACCCCGATCTTCGGTTCGAGCGGCTATCTCACGCCGGCCTATGACCCCTTCGCCGTCGGAGGCGACCCGAACGCCAACGGCTTCCGTGTCCGCAACCTCACGCCGCCTGATCGCCTGACCCTCGGCCGCCTCCGCCGCCGCCGCGCGATGGTCGATCGGCTCGACGCCTTCGCCCAGGACCTGTCCGATACCCCTTTGACCGCCGCACGCGACCAGTTCGCTGACCGAGCCTACGACCTCCTGACCTCCAGTGCCGCCCTCGAAGCCTTCCGGATCGAGCAGGAGTCCGACTCCACCCGCGAGCGTTTCGGCCGGACGCCTCTCGGCCAGAGCTGCCTGCTGGCCCGCCGACTGATCGAGCGCGGAGTCGCTTTCGTCACCGTTAATGACCGCGGCACCGGCCCGCTCGGCTGGGATACTCACGTCCAGAACTTCCCGACGATCCGCGATACCCTCGCCCCGCCGATCGACCGTGGCGTCTCCGCCCTCCTGGCCGACCTCGCCGCCCGCGGCCTGCTCGAGTCGACGCTCGTCGTGATGATGGGCGAGTTCGGCCGGACCCCCAAGATCAACGGCAACGCTGGCCGTGACCACCACGGCCGCGCCAACAGCGTCCTCCTCGCCGGCGCTGGCCTTCCCGGGGGCGTCGTGATCGGCCGGACCGACGATCGCGGCGACGCCCCCGCCGACCGGCCCGTCACCCCATCCGACCTCGCCGCCACCTTCTTCACCCTGCTCGGCATCGACCCCGCCAGCCGCTACCTCACTCCCGACAACCAACCGATCCGCCTCGTGGACGGCGGCGCCCCGATCGCCGAAATCCTCTGATCCCGCAGCGCATGGGCAGCACGCCACCTGACTCAATTGATGGCGTCTTGCCTGCACCCTCGATCTTTAGGGGCCCTCCAAGAACCACATCGTGTGGGACAGCCGGTGGCGGCTCTCCCACACGGGATCGAAACTCCGAAGTCGTTCTTGGACGCCTTTTCAGATCAAGGGATGCCCGAGCAACGACTTCAACGCCCAGAGGAACAACACCACCAGGCCCGCCACGAACACGCCCAGAACCACGAGGAAGCCGATCCCCAGACCGATCAATCGGTGCCAGGAAGGCCCGGCGGGCATCCGTTCGCCCTTCTCCTCGTGCTCCTGGGCTTGCTTCAAGAGCTGGATATTCCTCGTGTTTGCCTTGAAAAAGATATCAAAGATATCACCCACGAGCGGGATTGATCCGACGCCCATGTCGAGCAGGACATTGACGATCATCCGGATCGCGATCGACTTCGGCACGTTGTAGCGCGTCAGTCCGACGATGACCAGCCCCGCCTGCAAGAGTCCCATCAAGGCATCGCCACCAAAGGGCAGCAAACCGATGAGGGCATCAAGGCCGACGTGGATGTTCGTACCAGGAATCTTGAAGGCGCGGTCCATCAGCCAGGCGAACCGCTCCAGGCCGTCGGCCGAGGCCCGCGACTCGGGGCGGGTCTGGCCACGTTCGATCAAGGTGGTCGGAGAGGCCATGAGAATCGACTCCGGCGCGGCCCGGTGCTTCAAGACGAAGGGGCCGATCGCACTCGAAGCATGAGGCGACCGGCCCCGCAACCGGGCCGCGGTTCCCTTCGGGAACTGGGTCCGAGGATCTTGACTGGCTTAGCTGCTCGCCCGCGTCCGGGTCGAGAAGAGGCCGATGGCCAGGAGCACGATCGCCCCGACAATCGAAGCGATCCAGCCGCCCGGCTCATACACGCTGTCGCCGAAGCCGAGCAGGTAGGCCACCCCACCGCCCAGGAACGAACCGAGAATACCGAGCAACATCGTCCCGAAGAGGCCCATCGGGTCCCGACCCGGATGCAGCAGCCGCGCGATGGCGCCCGCGACCAGACCGAAAACCGCCCAGCTAATCAACATGCCGATCGTACCCATCGTTATGTTCTCCCTTTTGATCAAGGTCGAGATTCATCCTGCGCCCGCATCGTGGCCGGTCGTTCCGGCTTTCGACCTGCGGGACACTCTCGCTGTCGGGAGTCCTATCCGCAGACGACGTGCCAAGCCCTGTGATCGCACGCGAACTTCTCCGACCCGTCGCTCGCCATACTCCCGATCGCAAGTCCAGGCATGGTCAGGAGGTCCCGTCCTTTGTAGGCTGGAGAGAACGCCACAGCGAAATTCCGTCACGATTTACGCCTTGCCACTTTCCCCGGGGCCACTTCCTGACGCCGAGAACCGCGTTGCTCGGTCCTTGGGATGACCTCAGAGACTGCATCCCCCTCGCCTTGTCGCGGGTATTGAACTTCCCAGCATTCCCGGTTTTTCCCGAGATTTCCGATGATGCCAGACCCGGACTCCCGCGCAGGCCGATTCCTGCCGTCGTTGCTCGAAGCGTCCGACCCGGCCGATTATCAGGTGGCGACCCGCGCCGAGGGACCGACTGGATCCTTGCCCTTGAGCGAGTCCATGCTGCGGGAATGGCCATCGGGCGACCTGTTCGGTCTCACCCAGAACGCCGGGATGGGCTGGGAGGCGTCGGGCGTCGCACACGACAACTTCCTGATCCTGAGTACCCAGGGGGGGATGCGGGGCCCTTCGGGTGAACCGATCGCGCTGGGGTATCACACGGGACACTGGGAAGTCGGCCTGCTCGTCCGCTCGGCGGCTGAGGAACTGCGACGGCTCGGGGCCTTGCCATTCGCCGGGATGATCTCCGATCCCTGCGATGGCCGGACCCAGGGCACGACCGGAATGATGGACAGCCTGCCTTATCGCAACGATGCCGCCATCGTCTTCCGTCGCCTGATCCGCTCGCTCCCGAGGCGCAAGGGAGTTCTTGGCGTCGCCACCTGCGACAAGGGGGCCCCGGCGATGCTGATGGCGCTGGCGGGCGTGAAGCACCTCCCGTCAGTCTTCGTGCCCGGCGGCGTGACCTTGCCGCCGAGTGAGGGAGAGGACGCGGGCAAGATCCAGACAATCGGAGTTCGTTACGTCCACGGCGAGTTGACCCTCCAGGAAGCCGCCGATCTCGGCTGCCGCGCCTGCGCCACACCCGGCGGCGGCTGCCAGTTCCTCGGCACGGCGGCGACCTCACAGGTCATCGCCGAGGCACTCGGCCTGACCGTCCCCCATGCCGCACTTGCCCCGTCCGGTCAACCGATCTGGCACGACCTCGCGCGCCGATCCGCTCGCGCCCTGGCGAGCCTGGCCCGAGCGGGCCTCACCACGGCCGATCTCCTCAACGACCCCGCGATCCGCAACGCGATGGCCGTCCACGCCGCCTTCGGTGGTTCGACGAACCTCCTCCTCCACATCCCCGCCATCGCCTTCGCGGCCGGTTTGCAGCGTCCGACCGTCGCCGACTGGCACGAGGTCAACACGAAGGTGCCCCGCCTCGTCAGCGTCTTGCCCAACGGCCCGGCGTATCACCCCACGATCCGGGCCTTCCTCGCCGGGGGCGTTCCGGAGGTGATGCTCCACCTCCGGGACCTGGGCCTGATCGACACAACGGCCCTCACCGCGACCGGCCAGCCCTGGGAAGCCGTGCTCGACGCCTGGCAAGCCAGCGAGCGTCGCAAGCGACTCCGCGAGCGACTCCACCAGGAGGACGGCGTTGACCCCGATGACGTGATCCTGCCGCCCGCCCGTGCCCGGGAGCGCGGCTTGACCAGCACCGTCACCTTCCCGACGGGCAACCTGGCCCCGGAAGGCTCGGTCATCAAGAGCACGGCGATCGACCCGACCGTCGTCGATCCGGATGGCGTCTATCGCAAGATCGGACCGGCGCGGGTCTTCACCAGCGAGCGGGACGCCGTGGCCGCGATCAAGGGGCAAGGCGTCGCTCCAATCCAGCCAGGCGACGTGATGGTCCTGATCGGCCGGGGCCCGATGGGCGCGGGGATGGAAGAGATCTACCAGATCACGGCCGCCCTTCGCTACCTGCCGTTTGGCAAGCATGTGACCGTGCTCACCGATGCCCGCTTCTCCGGCGTCTCCACCGGTGCCTGCATCGGGCACATCGGCCCCGAGGCCCTGGCCGGCGGTCCGATCGGTCGGGTCCGCGACGGCGACAGGATTCGCGTCGTCGTCGATCGTGTCCGACTCGAAGGCTCGATCGACCTCATCGGCGCCGAGGGTGAGGAGTTCGGGGCGGAGCAGGGGGAACGTGTGCTCGCCAGCCGCGAACCTCACCCCCACCTCGCCCCGGATCCCGACCTGCCCGATGACACGCGGCTCTGGGCCGCCTTGCAAGCGGTCGGCGGCGGGACCTGGGGCGGCTGCGTCTATGACCCGGAGGCGATCATCGAGGCGCTGAGCCGATCGAGTCAAGTTGCGCCGGTGTCCGGCCGATGAACCGGGTCATTGGCGCAATCCCTACGGACCGTTGCCTCGCCGTTTTCCAAGAAAGATCAACCCGCCGGACACGACGCCCTTAATCTCTGGCTCCCTTTCCCTTACTGTTTCGGCACGCCTCTTGCCGAGGACGGAGCGCGGCTCCCTCCAAAGACTCCCTCGCCAACCCGGCCCAAGGACCCTGCCCCATGGCGCGGATCTGCCTGATTAACCCCCGGTTCCAGACCTCCTTCTGGGGCTTCAACCACGCGCTGCCGATCTTCGGGAAAACGGCGAACATGCCCGTGATGGCCCTCCCAGTGCTGGCCGGGCTGACTTCGTCGAAGCATGAAATTGTCCTGATTGATGAGAACGTCGAGCCGATCGACTTCGACGCACTGGCGAAGTTCGACATCGTCGGCCTGACCGGGATGACCGTCCAGCGCGACCGGATGTACGAGATCCTCGTCGAGTTGAAGTCTCGCGGCATCTTCACCGCTGTTGGAGGACCCTGGATCACGGTGGCCGAGGGCTGGAGCAAGTATGACGGCCTGATCGACGTCACCTTCGTCGGCGAGGCCGAGGAAACCTGGCCGCGGTTCCTCGACGACTGGTCGCGCGGGGAGTGGCAAGCTCGCTACGAGCAGGCCGAGAAGACCGACATGACCAAGGTCCCCATACCGCGCTACGACCTGATCAAAACCAAAAATTATGCGATGGGCTGCATCCAGACCTCGCGCGGCTGCCCGTTCCAGTGCGAGTTCTGCGACATCATCGTGATCTTCGGCCGCCGGCCGCGGATCAAGACGCCGGAGCAGGTCATCGCCGAGGTGGAGGCGCAGTACCGTCAAGGCGTCCGCATGATCTTCCTCGTCGATGATAACTTCATCGGCAACAAGAAGGCCGCCAAGCAGATCCTCCGCGCCCTCGTGGACTGGCAGCAGGCCCACGGTTACCCGGTCGCCTTCAGCACCGAAGCGTCGCTCGACCTCGCCGAGGACGAGGAACTCATGCGGCTCATGACCGAGGCCGGCCTGGCGACCGTCTTCGTCGGCATCGAGAGCCCCGACGAGGAATCGCTTCGTGAGACCAAGAAATATCAAAATGTCCGCGGCAGCCTCCTCGACCGCGTCCACCGCGTCCAGGACGCCGGACTGGAGGTGTACGCCGGCATGATCGTTGGTTTCGACCACGACGATGTGGGCGTCTTTGAACGTCAGTTCGAATTTCTCCGTCAAGCGCGGATTCCTGTGGTGATGGCCGGCATGCTTTCGGCGATCCCCAAGACACCTCTTTACGACCGTCTCGAAGCCGAGGGCCGCCTCGACAATGACGCGGCCGACGACCCGCACATCGCCACCAACGTCATCCCCCTGAACATGACCCGCGAGGAGATGCGCGACGGCTGGGTGGACCTCATGACTCGCCTTTACGAGCCCGCCAACTACTTCGCCCGTCTTGAATCGCTCTACGTTGATGGCAAGATCCCGCTCGGCGAGGCCAAGATGAAGTGGCTCCGTCGGCATAAACCTTTCACCTACTTGCTCCAGAATGCGATGATCCTGGCGGCCTCGCTCGGCCTTCTCCACCGGATCTGGACCGACCCGCGGACCCGGCCTTTCCGCCCGCAGTACCGCCAGTTCCTCGCCCGATTCTTCCGCGAGCGCCGGCCGCTTCGTCACCTCTTCCAGTTCTCGGCTCGGGCCGCCATGCACGCCCACTTCGCGATCATGACCCGGCAGATGGTCCGCGGCGAGACACGCCTGGTCAACACCTGATCGCATGGCGAAGGTGGTCGCGAATCATCGTGACAAGGTGAGCCCATGAATGAAGAAGACTTCATGAAAGAGGCGATCGTGATCTGCCGACGGGGAATCGAGGCGGGTCAGACGCCCTTCGGGTCGGTCATCGTCGATCGCGACGGTCGCATGGTTTCCAAGGCACACAACACGGTCTGGGCCGACTGTGACCCGACCGCCCACGCCGAGGTCGGCGCCATCCGTCGCGCCACCAGCTCGCTCGGGACGATCGCCCTTCCGGGATGCACCCTCTACTCGACGTGCGAGCCCTGCCCGATGTGCCTGGCGGCCTGTCACTGGGCAAAGCTCGATCGTGTCGTCTTCGGCGCTGCGATCTCCGACGCCGCGGCCGCCGGATTCTCGGAAATGCCGATTCCGGCCGACCGGATGGTCGAATTTGGCCAGAGCCCACTCATCCTTCGTGGCGGCCTTCTGAGCGAGGAGTGTGCCCGACTCTTCAAGGAATGGAAGGAATCGGGACAAGCCAAAGTCTATTGATCCGGATGATCTCATGCCTGGCCATAGTGATATTCCCAGCCGCCAGAGTCTGCCCGAGGAGGTCAAACGCCCCGGAGCCACGGAGTCGCCGCAATCGCCGATGGGACGGCCGGCGTGCCCCGCCTGCGGCGGTCGTCTGATCGAGGTTCGGGCGAAGTTGCAATGCGAGCGATGCCACACGATCTGTGAGACCTGCTGCGAGGGAGGCCGCGGTTGATCCATGACATCTCGCCCCCGATGACACCGGATTTGAAGGTCTGGCCGGGCGACGTGCCCTTGAGGCGGGACGTGCTCAGTGATCTCCGCCGAGGCGACACCACGACCCTTTCCGCCCTGCATGCCACCGTCCACCTGGGTGCCCACGCCGATGCCCCGAGCCACTACGGACCCAACGCCGACGGTATCGGGAGCCGACCGCTCGACCTCTACCTCGGTCTCTGCCAGGTCGTTTCGGTGGCGGTCGCCCGCGGAAGTCGCATCGAGCCAGACGATCTCGCCGTCCCGATCCGTGCCCCGCGCGTCCTTTTCCGGACCGGGACGTTCCCCGACCCGACGCACTTCAACGAGGACTTCGCCGCTCTCAGCCCCGTATTGATCGCGAGGCTCGCCTCCGACGGGGTCCGCCTTCTGGGGATCGACACGCCCAGCATCGATCCCTTCGACTCCCGGGACCTGCCGAGCCACCGAGCCTGCCTGCAACAGGACATCGCGATCCTGGAAGGTTTGGTTCTCGACGGTGTGCAAGCAGGGTTCTATGAGCTGATCGCCCTGCCGTTGAGGCTCATGGAGTTCGACGCCAGCCCCGTCCGCGCCGTGCTCCGGACGCTTGATGTCGCGGAGGTCCGGCCGTGACCGACCCTCTGCTCACCCACCGGGATCGGTTTCCCATCCTGGAAAAGACCAATTATCTGATCAGCAATTCTCTGGGAGCCGCTCCTCGCGACGTTCGCGACTCGCTGATCGATTACTACGAGACCTGGGCCGATCGCGGTGTTCGCGCCTGGGAGGAGGGCTGGTGGAGACTCTCCGAGACGGTCGGCGACCTCGTTGCCCCTCTGATCGGCGCTTGGCCGGGAGAGGTGGTCTTCCAGCCGAACGTGACCCTGGCGCATGCCGTCATCTTTAGCGCCTTTGACTTCCGCCAGGGGCGGCCGAAGGTGGTCACGGACGCCATGCACTTCCCCTCAATCCTCTACCTGCTCGACGGCCTCCGGGACTCCGGGGCCGAGTTGGAAGTCATCTCCAGTGATGACGGCATCACGGTCGAGACCGGCCGGCTGATCGAGGCGATCGATGAGAGAACGGCGTTCGTAAATGTTTCCCACGTTTTCTTCAAAAGTTCTTATATCCAGGAAATCGAGGCACTCGCGGCACGGGCGAGCGAGGTCGGAGCCGCCACGATCATCGACGGTTATCAGGCGGTGGGCTCGATGCCGGTCGATGTCCGCGCGCTCGGGGTGGATGTCTACCTCGGCGGCTGCCTGAAGTGGCTCTGCGGCGGTCCCGGAGCGGCCTTTCTCTGGGTAAAACCCGAGTGGCGATCGGCGCTGACGCCCCAACTGACCGGGTGGATGTCCCACCGTCGCCCCTTCGCCTTCGAGCCTCGACTCGATCGCCGGGACGACTCCTGGCGCTTTCTTCATGGCACGCCCAACGTCGCCGCCCTGTACGCCGCCAGGCCGGGATTGGAGTTGATCGGCGCGATCGGCCTGGAGGCGATCCGCGTCAAATCGGAGCGTCAGATCCGCCGCCTGGTCGATCTGGCCGCCTCCCGGGGCTATCCCTGCACGACACCCCTCGATCCAGCCCGACGCGGCGGAACCGTGGCGATCGACGTTCCCCACGGCCTCGCCGTTTCTCGGGCTCTCAAGGCCCAGCGTATTCTCTGCGATTATCGGTCCGGCGCGGGCATCCGACTCGCGCCCCACTTCTACACGCGCGACGACGAGCTCGATGAGGCCATCGATGCGATTGCCGAGATCCTGGATCGCGACGGATGGGCCACGTTCGAAGCGGATTCTTCACCCATAACTTAAGAACATTTCTCGGATTCAAGAAGGCGACATCTCCGTTGACCTTTGCCGAGTTCAACGGTGAGGGAGCGTCACGGGCAGGAAGGCGTCGTTCGATGCTGAGCGGCCCGTCCTAGAAGCGGGAGCAGCGCGAAGCGCTCCGACTCGAGCGGCTCGGCAAGCTGACCGCGCGGCAGGTCTTCGCTCGCAACCAGGCGCGGCCGACCCCGGTCGTGCTCGACCACGGAACCGTCGGGTCGGCGCTCGAAGATACGACGGTTGAATGGGTAGAGCCCGGGCTGCGAGGTCCGGAGTATCTTCGCGTTGACCCGGCGCTGGAAACTTTCGGCCAGGGGGAAGAGTTCGTAAGGGTCGTAGAATCGCCAGACGTCCCCGGTGTAGTCGTAGCGGTTGGAGTAGCGCCCCGTCGGCGCGGGGCTGAAGCCGATCGCCTCGGCCTGAAAGTAGTTGAATGACGTGGCAAGCAGGGCCACGGGTCGACCGCTCGACTGGTCGGATGCCCAGACCTCGAAGCGGTCCAGGCAGCACAGGCCAACCGGTTCTCTGATTCGCAGCGCCTCCGCAGCGACTTCGGCGAGTTCCTCGCGGGTTGGGGGAACCTTGAGAGGATCCACACCCCAAGGGCCGAAGACACGCCATTCCCGGTCGCCGGGCCAAGGCGCCCGCGCATCACCTTGGGCCCAGTCTTCCAGCTCCTGTCTCGTAAAGCTTCGGCCCGACTGGTATTGACATCCACCCTCGAGCGCCAAGATCTCCCAGACCGTTCCACTCGACCCTAGTGGGAAGGCGAGGAGCCGGCCACTCAGCGCGGCGGGCGCGGAACCGCGGTCGGGATTAACAAAGCGCACATTTCCAATCATAAATTTTTCTACACAGGATTTCTTGGATCGACGACGCACCCGAGACGTCTCGATGGGTCGATGCGGACGGTTGGTACGGGAAATCGCGCATCGCGGGTCACTTGATTCGTGGGCCACGCAGGGACCACGATCGCGAGATTCACGCGAGGTCGTCTGAGCGTCTTGGAGTTGGACCCGGAATTCGCACCGCCGGTTCCGGCGGCGGTGCGCGGGATTGTTCGGGAGGCGCGGTCGGCCCGTTGGGCGATCACGATTCTCTCAAGGTGTCAGTTTAACTTCGAAACGGAATTGACGCCAGCAAGGTCGGCGGAGATGAGGCGGGCCAGGTCTCCGGCGTGTTCGTGATTGGCCTCCGACGGGACGGCGAGCCTTGACAGGCGGGCGCCGTGGCGGATACTGCTCGCAAAGGAGGGCGCGGAGACCCGCGCCCATTTTTGCAGCGAATCCCCGACGGTCCCCACGATGAACGCCCTCTCTGCGAAGGCTCTGGACGCCCTCTGGTTCGACTTTGACCACCGCGAGACGCTCTTGAGGCAAGTGGTCGGAGAACGGCTTCTAGCAAGTCCGCCACCCGTACTCGACGACGCGATCGTCGCCACCTACTTTTTCGCCTTCCGCTCACAGCGGCTCGAAGAGGCGGTTGCCGAGATCAGCTACCACGCCACCAGCGGCGTGAAGAATCCGCCCCCCGGCTCGCTTCTCGCCCAGTGTTCGGCCAGCCCGGCGGGCGTGGACCCGTTCGACGCCACGGGGCGGATCGGCCTGCTGCACGTGGCCTTCCCGTTGAAGATGATGCTCCACCCCGACGGCCACCTGACCTCGGTGGACATCCTGCACACCGTCGCTGGCGCGATCATTTTCGACGTGTACGAGAACCAGGATGCCCGGCTCGTCGCGCTCCAGATGCCCGAGCCGGTTCTCCGCGGCTTTCCCGGTCCGGCACATGGTCCGCGCGGGCTGCGGGCCCTGACCGGTTTCGCCACCGACGAGCCGGCCTTCGGCACCATCCTCAAGCCGACCGCCGGGATCACTCCGGAGGACGTCGGCCGGATCATCGCCGAGGTCGCCGGCTGCTCACTTCTCATGTTCATCAAGGAAGACGAAGATCTTTATCCCGATCTCGATTACTCGCCCGTCGCCGCGAGGACCCGGCGGGCCCTGGAATCGATCGAGCGAGTGAAGGATCAGCGTGACGGCAAGGGACTTGTCTTCGCGCCGCACGTGACCGGAGCACCCGGGGAGATCCTTGAGACGGTCGAAGCCGTGCTCGATGCGGGGGCGTCCGGGGTGATGTTCAGCGAGTCGTACGCGGGCGGTACCGTCCGCATGGTCCGCGAGGCCACCCGGAATCGACCCAACCCACCGGCGATTTATGGCCATAACGCGGGCATCGGGGTGAAGACGCGCGGCATCTGGCGCGAGCTGATCGACTTCCTCGCGCGACTCGACGGCATCGACTTCCGCCAGACCGCCCCGGTGAAGCCGGGCACGCCCTTCTTGCGGCCTTACGGAGCGGAGTGGGAGGCATCCGAGGAAGCGTTGACGCGACCCGTCCCCAACATCAAGCCAACGATGATCACGCGGGCCGGTGCGCTCGACCAGGGCAATCTCATCCTCAACCTCCTCGACGCCGAGCGTCGTGGGATCACCGAAAACATCCTGTTCCTCGCCGGCTCGGCAATCAACTCGATCAAGAATTCCCACGGTCAGGCCGACCCGGCGCTCGGAACCGAGGCGATGATGCAGGTTCTGGAGGTCCATCGCTCGGGCGAGCTTCGCGAAGTTCCCGCAGAGGAGCACCTCGATGCCCTCGCTGCCTTGGCGGAACGGAAGGGTCTGAAGCCCCTCCGCGAAGCCCTGCGTCAGCGCTATCCCGGGCGCCTGCCATGATCCGCAAGGAGGAACGACGCCTGCGCGTGGGCGTACTCGGCTGCGGCCCGATCGCGCAGTTCGCCCATCTCGACGCCTGCCGCAAGGCCCGCAATGTCGAGTTGGAGGCGATCTGCGACCTCGCTCCGGACCTGGCCGAGCGCATGGCGGCCATCCATCGCCCGTGTTCGGTCTATCACGAATACGACGCGATGCTCGCCGATCCGCGCGTGGAAGCAGTGATTGTTGCGATCGCTGATCAGTTTCATGTCGAGATGGCGTTGAAAGCGCTGGAGGCCGGCAAGCACGTCCTAGTGGAGAAGCCACTCGGCGTCTCGATCGAGGAGTGTGAGCTTCTACGAGACCGTGTCGCCGAGGTGAGTCGCGTGCTTCAGGTCGGCAACAACCGGCGATTCGACCCCGGGATTGCCTTCGCGGCCCGGTTTGTACGCGAGGAAATGGGTGGCCTCATGGCCTTGAAAGCCTGGTACTGCGATTCGACCGAGCGCTACACGATGACGGACAACCTCCAGCCGATCCCGCTGACCAGCGCCTCGGCGCGGAGGCCCGAGGGTAATCCGAAGGCCGATCGCCGCCGCTACTTCCTCCTCACGCACGGCAGCCATCTGGTTGATACCACCCGCTTCCTCGGCGGACCGATCGAGGCCGTTCGTGCCCGGCTACTTGTCCGCTTTGAAGCGTATTGCTGGTTTGTCGAGTTGAGATTTTCCTGTGGTGCCCTGGGTCATCTCGATCTCACCATCCCGATCCGCGGTGATTTTCAGGAGGGTTTCCAGCTTTACGGCGAGCACGGGAGCGCGACCGGTCGCACCTATTTGCCCTGGTTCCACAAGTCAAGCGACGTCGAGTGTTTCTCGGTCGAGAATCGCATGTTCCGTCGCCCTCTTGGAGAGGACGCTCAAACCTACAAGCGTCAAGTAGAGGGCTTCGCCGAGACGATTCTGCACGGAGAGCCTCAGACCGGCGCGACGGTGGCAGACGGGCTAGCGGCGATGCGGGCGCTGGTCGCGATCGCTCGATCCGTGGAGTCGGGCGATTGGGTTCGACTGGAGAACGTGAGTGGGGGCGTTTAAGCCATGAAGATCGGGATCTTCGCCAAGACGTTCCCGAGGCCATCGCTTGAGGAAACCCTGGACGCCGTAGCGGCTACCGGCCTCGCACACGTGCAGTTCAACCTCGTTTGTGCCGGATTGCCCACGCTGCCGGAAACGCTTGACCCTGCCCTCTGTGATCGGATCAGGGAGGCCTTCGCCCATCGAGGGCTCACGATGGCGGCGATCTCCGGCACGTTCAACATGATCCATCCCGACCCCGTCCGTCGCCGCATCGGCCTGGAACGTCTCCGCGTCCTGGCTGGTGGCTGTCGACGGATGGGAACCTCGCTCATCACCCTCTGCACCGGAACGCGCGATCCTGAGAACATGTGGTGCTGGCACCATGAGAATACAGCGCCTTCCGCCTGGACGAATCTCGTCGAGTCGATGCGGTCGGCGCTCGTGATCGCTGAAGACGCCGATCTCACGATGGCCTTCGAGCCCGAGGGCGCCAACGTGATCCACTCGGCGGAACTGGCGCAACGTCTCCTCGAGGAGCTCGGCGGCCCGACACACCGATTGAAGGTCGTCATGGACCCGGCCAACCTGTTCCCGGAGACTGATCGGGATCGCATGGACCAGATCCTCGACGACGCTTTCGAGCGACTCGGTCCACACATCGCGCTCGCACATGCCAAGGACCTCGATCATGATGGCAGGACGGGCAACGTGCCGGCGGGACGCGGGTGCCTCGATTACCCCCGCTATGTCCCCTGGCTCGGACGTGTCCGTTACGATGGCCCCTTGATCCTTCACGGACTCGACGAGGCGGAGGTCGGCTCGAGCATCGCCTTCCTGCGGCGGGTTATCGAGGTTGGAGACTGAACACGGAGGAGGGCGACGATGCCAATATTTCGGTACGACGGAATCGACTTTCACTACGTGGATCGTAACGAAGGGACTCCCCTGGTAATCCAGCACGGACTGGGCGGCGACACGGCCCAGCCGACGTTACTGTTCCAGCCGCCACCCGGGTTTCGCCTTCTCTCACTCGACGCTCGCGGACATGGCGAGACCCGTCCCCTCGGCCCACCCGAGAAAATCGGTATTCGCCCCTTCGCCGACGATCTCCGGGCCTTCCTTGACCACCTCGGCCTTCAACGAGCCCTCGTCGGCGGGATCTCGATGGGTGCGGCCGTCGCCCTGAACTTTGCCCTGAGGTTCCCTGACCGACTTCTCGGCCTGATCCTCTCGCGTCCGGCCTGGCTCGACCAGCCCATCCCCCAGCATCTGGCGATCTTCCCGCGGATTTCCCACCTGATCGCCCAGTACGGTTCTCAGGAGGGACGCCGACGGTTTCTGGAATCCGACGACTACCAGCGCCTCAAGGCGGTCAATCCGGACAGTGCGCAGACGCTCGCCGGCCACTTCCTCCACCCGCGGGCCGAGGAGACCGCCATCAAGTTCGACCGGATTGCCCGCGACGATCCCGGTGCGGATCGCTCGAAATGGAGTTCGATCCAGGTGCCCACCCTCGTCCTGGCAAATCGCCGCGATCCAATCCACCCTTACGAATATGCGGAGGAACTGTCTCGGACGATTCCCGGCGCGATGTTCCGTGAACTGACGCCAAAGTCCGTCAGCCTGATCGGTCACGGGCAAGACGTCCGCATGGCGTTTGAAGCGTTTCTGAATCGGTCCTTTCCGACCACCCGCCCTTGAGGGAGTCACCGCCGATGCTCCGCTGTGCCACGTCCCTCTGGTCAGCCGACCTGTCCAGCCTCGCCGCGGAAATGCGGCGAGTGGAGCCATACTCGGAGCGGTTCCACCTCGACGTGGCCGACGGGCATTACGTCCCCACGCTCCTCTTTTTTCCCGATTTGGTCAAGTCGCTACGTCAACATACTTCGGTTCCGTTTGAGATCCACCTGATGACGACAGACCCGGCGGCCTGGATCGACCCCTTCTGTGAAGCCGGCGCGGACGGCTTCCTCTTCTGCCTGGATTCAGCGAACGACCCGGAAGCCTTGATCCAGAGCATCCGCTCACGAGGGAAATCGGTGGGCGTCTCGCTCCTCCTCGCCGAGGAGCTGGATTTGATCGAGGCTTACTGGCCCGACCTCGACGTCGTGACCCTCGTGGGCACCGCAATGGGGATCAAGGGTTCCGAGATGGACCCCATCGTTCTCGAGAAGGTGCGGCGAGCGCGGAAGATCATCGATGGTCGGGGCTTGCGGACGGAAATCGAGGTCGATGGCGGCATCCGACGGCATACGGTCCCTGGTCTCCACGAGGCCGGGGCCGACTGGATCGTGCCAGGATCGCTGATGTTTCGCGAGGACCCCGCGGAGATGAGGCGATGGCTGGCATCACTCTGAGCCCGACTTTTGACGTTCTGGGCCTGGGTATCGTGACCGTGGACGACTTGCTGTACGTCGATCACTATCCACCGCCCGATGCCAAGGTGCCGGTGCGTCGACGGCTCCGACAGTGTGGCGGCCTGACCGGTACCGCCCTCGTCGCCGCGGCGAGACTCGGCGCCCACTGCGCTTCGCGGGCATCCTGGCCGATGACGAGCTGTCGGACTTCATTCGATCAACATTCCTTCACGAAGGGATTGACCTCACCCACGAGCATCCCAACGCCTCGCGGCGACCGATCCACTCCACCATCATCGTCGATGAGACAAGCCGGTCGCGTACGATCTTTTTCGAGCGCGACCCTTCGCATCATGTCGGCCACGACTGGCCGCCTGCGGCCCTGATCCAATCGGCAAAGGTTCTCTTCCTCGATCATGATTTCTCCGAGCGTGGCATCCGCGCCGCCCAGCTTGCGCCGAGGTTGGATTACCGATCGTGGCCGACTATGAGCGGGATGAGGCACCGGATTTCGTCGAGCTACTCAATGTGACCGATCACCTCATCGTCAGCCGGGATTTCGCCACGCGACTCACCGGAGTCACGGACCCCAGACAGGCGGCCCTGCGCCTCTGGTCGAACGGGAAGTCGGTTGTGGTCGTGACCGTGGGCGAAGCGGGTTACTGGTGGGTGGACGCGGAGAATTTCGATGAACCGAGGCATCAAGCGGCCTTTCCGGTCGATGTGGTCGATACGACCGGGTGCGGCGATGTCTTTCATGGGGCCTATGCGTCGGCACTGGCGCGTGGTCTCAGCGTGCCGGAGCGGCTCCGATTTGCCTCGGCGGCCGCGGCCATCAAGGCGACGCAGGCCGGGGGACAGGCTGGGATCCCGACACGGATCGTGGTTGAGGAGTTCCTGCAGGGGCATCCCACATGAGTCGCGCCCAGCTGGCCCTGGAACTGGAGCGAGGCCTCGCCGAGCTGCCCATGCTCGACATCCACACACACCTTGTCGGCGGTCGTCTCTCGGCGCAGGGACTCCATGACGTCTTGCTCTATCACATGGTCATTTCAGACCTGTATGCGGCCGGTTGTCCAACCGGTCGGAGGCTCACCGAGTTTCCCGACTGGCCGACGGAGAGGGAATCCCGGGTGAGGATTGAAGAGGCTCTCCCGTTCCTCCCCTCGATCCGGAATACCAGTTCCTCCTGGTGTATCCGGATCATCCTTGCCGATCTTTACGATTGGCACGAGCCGATCACGCCGGAGAACTGGCAACGGCTCGACGCTCAAATCCGAGAGCGAGCCGAGGACCGGGCGTGGCCCCATGCCATCCTCGATCGTTTGAACATCCAACGTTCGGGCACCGAACTGGCCCGTCGCGGCGACGGCTCCGACGACAACCGGCTTCAGTACGCCCTGGAGTGGGGATTCTTCACCCGTTGTCAGTGGGGCGAGTTCGATACGGCCCTCTACGAGCTGGAACGGTGCTGGGGACGCTCTCCCGAGAGTCCGTCCCCGATCGGTGCCGTCGGCAGACCACCCACCGAGCGGACCATCCGCACCCTCAGCGACGTCCACGAAGCAATCCATCATTACGTCAACAGTATCCCGTATGACCGCGTTCTCGCGACGGCCACGCATTTCTCCACCGATCTCCGATACCGCCTGGTCTCTGAGGATCAGATGGAGTCCGCCCTGGCTCAGCGGACCGAGGCGGGACCAGAGGAACGGGACACCTACGCAGCTTATGTGAATGAACAATACTTAACGGCACTGGAACGTCGCAACGAGGCGATCGTCTTCCAGTTCAGCCTGGGTGCCGAACCCTTGCCGTTCGAGACGGGAGCCCGACTCTCGCAATCGACGATTCGGGATCTCGGCGAGATGATCGGTCGTCATCCGGGGCTGAAGTTTCAGTGCTTCCTGGCCTGCCGCCACGGCAACCAGTCCCTCTGCACGCTCGCCCGCGAACTGCCGAACCTCAGCCTGGCGGGGTACTGGTGGCACAATTTCTTTCCCGACGCGATTTCCCAGGTCATCCGTGAGCGTCTGGAGATGCTCCCGACGATCAAGCAGGTCGCCTTCCTCTCGGATGCGTATTGCGTGGAATGGAGCTACGGCAAGGCCATCGTCGTACGACGGTTGCTGGCCCGGTCGCTGGCCGAGAAAGTGGAACTGGGTCAGTACACGAGCGATGAGGCCCTGGAGATTGCCCGCGCGATCCTCTTCGAGAGTGCCCAGTGCCTGCTGCGGATGACACCCCACACGGTTTGAGGACGTGGCCGTCGAAATGGCGAGACGCGCGGACAGCCGGTCGAACAGAAACCGGCGCAAGGGAGAGCGAGGCTCATGCTCGGACTGCTGGCTCGATCGATAGAAATGGCGGCCGGGGCCTACAGCCTGGGTCTGTTAATCTTCGTCGTCGCCGGCTATGTCCGGGCCCGATGGGCCGGCCGAATGAGGCGAGCCCTGGCGCCGTTCTATGAGCCGGCGCTTCGGGCACTTCGCCCCTGGGTCCCGCCGATCCGGATGGGACGGGCCAGGCTGGACCTTTCCCCACTCGCCCTGTTCATCCTGATCGTCCTCATACGCTCGGTGTTCCGCTACATTTTGATTGGCCGATAGATCAGGTGTGCGATCCGGCTCTCAAGGCGAGGCGTCGTAGGTTCGGATGCGGACGTCCTCGCCGTCCTGCACAATCACCGTATGGGCCATGCCGAGGAAGAGACCCGTACCCACGACGCCCGGGATCTCGCGCAGGCTGCGATCCAGGGCGGACGGGTCGGAGATGGGCTCGACACGACAGTCGAGGATGTGATTGCCGTTGTCACTGACGAACAGCTTCTCACCGGCCATGCGAGGGTCGGCTGAGAGGCCCAGAGCGTCGAGGCGGCGACGACAGAACCCGAGGGCGAAGGGGACGACCTCCACGGGGAGAACGCCATGAGTGCCGAGCTTCGGGACCTCCTTCTCGGAACCCACGCAGATCAAGAGCTGACGCGAGGCCGCGGCCACGACCTTCTCGCGGACGAGAGCGCCGCCAAGACCTTTGATCAGGTTGAGTGAGGCATCCACCTCATCAGCGCCGTCCACCGTTGTGTCGATTGCTTCAATCTCGTCCAGAGTGGCCAGAGGGATGCCCAGGCGGGTGGCCAGGGCGGCGGTGCCACTGGAGGTCGGGACACAGCGAACGTGGAGGCCATTGCGGACCCGCTCGCCCAGGGCATGGACGAAGGCCGTCGCCGCACGTCCACTTCCCAGGCCGACGATCGCCCCCTCGCGGATCAGGCCGAGGGCATGCTCGGCAGACTTGGTCGGTGTGTTGGACGCGTTACTCACGGCTGCCTCGATCGAGAAAAAAGGAAACGCACTCCGCTCCTCGCCTGGCTGTCTGCGAAGGTCAGACCATCGGACCCGAGGGTCGAGCGCCGGACTCAACGAAGCCAACGTCGTGATCAATGGCCCGAGGCGGCGAGTTGGCCGTCGCCCTTTCGCGAGAGAGCGATCTGATCTTTGGCCGCGGTGACGATTCGCTCAGGGGTGAAACCGAATTTCTTCTGAAGCTCCTTGAGCGGGGCCGAGGCCCCGAAGGTGTGCATACCGATCTTCGCGCCGGTCAGACCGACATAACGTTCCCAACCGAAAGTCGCGGCCTGCTCGACCGAAACACGGGCCAGCACGTCGGGCGGCAGAACGCTCTCGCGATACGCTTCGTCCTGTTGCTCGAAGAGTTCCCAGCTCGGCATGCTCACAACACGAGCCTTCACACCTTCCGACTTGAGTTGCTCGTAAGCCTCGATGCAGAGCGCGACCTCACTGCCGGAAGCCATCAACAGGACGTCGGGCTTGCCGCCCTCGGCGTCGGCCAGGACGTAGGCGCCGCGGGACAGGCCGGAAGCCGCGGCGTACTTCGAACGGTCCAGCGTCGGGACGTTCTGGCGGGTCAGCACGAGACAGGCCGGCTCGTGGTGGAGTTGCATGATGACCTTCCATGCCTCGACGATCTCGTTGGCGTCGCCGGGTCGGATCGTCAGAAGACCGGGGATGGCGCGAAGTGAGGCGAGTTGCTCGATTGGCTGGTGAGTCGGGCCGTCCTCACCGACGCCGATCGAGTCGTGAGTAAAAATGTAAATGACCGGCAATTCCATCAGGGCGGCCAGACGGATCGCCGGACGAGAAAAATCGCTGAAGATGAAGAAGCCGGAACCGTAAGGACGAACCTTCGTGAGAGCCATGCCGTTGAGGATCGACGCCATTGCCAGTTCGCGAACCCCGAAGTGGAGGTTGCGACCGCCGTGGCTGTTGGCCTGGAAGTCGCCAGCATCCTTCTCCTCGATCCGGGTCTTGGTCGAGGGGGTCAGGTCGGCCGAGCCGCCGATCAGCCAGGGAACATTCTTCGCGACGACCTGGAGCACTTTTGAAGAGGCCGCGCGTCCGGCCTGGCCCTTCGGATCGGCGGGGAAGGTCGGCAGGTCGGCATCCCAGTTCTCGGGAAGCTGGCGGTGCTGCATCCGGTAGAGCTGATCGGCCAACTCGGGATGCTTGCGCCGGTATTCCTCGATCTTCTGGAACCAGGCATCCCGAAGCGCCTTGCCTCGCTGTCCGATCCCCTCCTGGAAACGCTCGTAAACCCCGTCGGGTACGAAAAACTTCTCGGGCGAGAGGCCGAACTTCTGCTTGAAGTCGGCGATCACGTCGTCGCCGAGGGGCTCCCCATGAGCGGTGTGGGAATCCTGCTTCTTCGAGCCGTAACCGATGTGGCTATCGACGATGATGAGCGTCGGCCGGTGGCTCTCATTTTTGAAGACCTCGAAGGCGCGGGAAAGCATCTCGACGTCATTGGCGTCGCCGACCCGGGTGACGTTCCAGCCGTAGCCGAGGAAGCGGGTGGCGACGTCCTCGGTGAAGGCGAGGCTGGTGGAGCCTTCGATGGTGATGTGGTTATTGTCGTAGATCCAGCAGAGATTGCTGAGCTTGAGGTGTCCAGCGAGGCTGGCCGCCTCGGAGGAGGCGCCTTCCATGAGGCAGCCGTCGCCCGCGAGGGCGTACACGTCGAAGTCGATCATCGGAAACTCGGGCGTGTTGTAACGCGCTCCGAGCCACTTGCCACCGATGGCGATGCCGACACTGGTCGCGATGCCCTGGCCGAGCGGACCGGTCGTGGTCTCGACGCCCGAGGTCCAGCGATACTCCGGATGGCCGGGGCACTTGCTATCAAGCTGGCGGAACTTCTTGATGTCATCGAGCGCCACCGAGGGCTCGCCGAGAGTCTCATAGTCCTTGCTGACCGACTTCACGCCGGTAAGGTGCAGTAACGAGTAGAGGAGCATCGAGGCGTGGCCCATCGAGAGCACGAAGCGGTCCCGGTTCGGCCAGATCGGGTCGGACGGGTCGAAGCGGAGGAATCGCTGCCAAAGCGTGTAGGCCACCGGTGCCATCGCCATGGGCGTCCCGGGGTGGCCGGAATTCGCCGCCTGGACCGCATCCATCGACAGGGTGCGGATCGTGTTGATGCAAAGCAGGTCGAGGTCCTTGTCAGTCGTCGCAGACGCAGGCATGGTCGCGTTCTCCCTGGTCGGGATCGAGTGCAGATCGACGAGCGAGTGGAAATTGAGGAACCGAAGCCAGGAACCCTTGCAGTTGATCCCTCAGGGCCGATGGATCATGGCTGTGGGGTTCCTTCGTCAACGGGGGAGATCATCCGGCGCGGCTTCGGGTTGCCAGCAGCGAGAACGCGACCGTCAGCGGCCGTTGCGGTGACCGGACTCTCGCCTTATATTCGCAAATCCAGCTCTTCGCAAGGAAAAAGCCGGGCCAGCCGCTCCACGTCCCGATATAACTCCCCTCGTCGCTACGACCAGACCGCTTCCAGAACATGCCGGCTGGCCTGATTCACCCGTACGAGCCATCGCGGTTTCTCGGCTCGCGGGGCGGCGGCCCGCGACGTTGCTGAGAAGTCACAGGATTCCGGCGTGCTCGATCTGTCGGTCCGTCACGAGGCGTGGGGCCGCATCCAACCGGTTCTCGCGGGTGTTGGCGTGGAGATGGTAGACCTCCAGTTTCCCCTTCCCCTTGGCCTCGAAGAAGCTCCGCTTCGGCGGCTCGTGAGGCCAGCGCATGGCGATCCGTCCCCAGGCGGCCCCACTCAAATTGATGCAACCAGCATGACCGTTACTTTCCAGGCGGGATGCGGTGTTGACCGTGTCTCCCCAGAGGTCATACAGATACTGACGCCGGCCCAGAACCCCGGCGACGACCGGCCCGACGTGAACGCCCACTCGGAGATCCCAACCGGTCGGCATCGCCTGGGTCGCGGCGATCATTTCCAGGCCACAGAGAAGGCAACTCCAGACCGGGTCGTTGTCGGCCTGCAAGAGACCCGAGGCCCCCATGAAGGCGTCGCCGATGGTCTTAATCTTCTGGACGTCACGGCGGGCAGCGATTTCATCCCAGGACTCGAAAAGCTGCTGGAGATGACCGACCACCACCTCGGGCCGGGAGGCGAGACCATCGCAATAGGAGGTAAATCCCTTGATGTCGGCAAAGAGGACAGCGACGTCGTCGTGCCGTCGCGGCGGCACCGACCGCGACTCGGTCAGTTCGGCGACGATGGACGCAGGGAGGATCTCGTGGAGTAGTTCGTCGAACCGCCGTCGCTGATGCTCGGTACGATCGCGAAGCCGCTTCTTCTCGAGACAAGCATCGACGCGCGCCTTGAGCATAACACGATGGAACGGCTTCGGGAGGACGTCTTCGGCACCCAGACCGATACAGCGGGCGATGCCGTCCATATCGTCAAGCCCGGAGATCATGACGACAGGTGTCTCGCGAAACTGCGGGTTGGCCTTGAGCTGGGCGAGCACCTGGAAGCCATTGATGCGCGGCATGACGATGTCGAGCAGGATCAGGTCCGGGTCGCAGGTCACGACACGTTCCAGGGCCTCCACTCCGTCACTGGCGGCTTCGACCGTGTGCCCCTGTCCTTCGAGGTGCCGGATCAAGATCTCTCGGATCGACGGGTTATCCTCGACGACCAGGATCCGACCGGGATCGACACTCGGTCGGAGCGTGGAGGCGTCGAGTTCCTCGACCACGCCAGCAAGCTGGGAAGCCGCCTTCGTACGCTCACCGACCGTGGATTCCGGACCAGCCTGGATCAGACCCCGCAACTCGGAGACCATCTCGTCGATCAGGCAGAGAGTCCGTTGCCCGAGTTTTTGAACAAGCGCCAACTCGGGCAGAAAGTCGTCGAGCCGGGAGCGGGGAGCCAAACGGATCAGATCCTCGGCGTAGCCAAGCACGACCGTCAAGAGACTCCGCATGTCGTGGTTGAGCGCCTTGGCGACGTCTTCCTGACCCGGTAGGCCCTCATTCTGTGGGGCCGCCTGTCGGTCGGGACAGACGGCTTCGAGTACCATCGAACCGAGGCGCACCGAGTATTCCCGGATGGTGGCCAAATCCTCTCGAAATCGATCACAATCAGCAATCGCGGGCTCATCCAGCAAGGCCGCGGTGTGCTCCGTGATGGCGTCAATCTGGGCCAATAGCTCGTTCTTCCTCTGGCTCAGATAAAGCCGACGGGTCCGATTCTCGGAGGCGTCGGACTCGGAGTCGCGAGGCGAGCCCTCATCATCCTGGATGACAACCTGAGTTGCTTTACGCGTCCGGTCAGTCATGACGGTACTCGTTGGCCTTCCCACAATGAGGCTCGGGTTTCAAAGCCGCGAAGGGTCTCCCGAATGGGTCCCGGTGAAGCGATTCAGCTTGTCGAGCAGATCGTCGAAATCGATCGGCTTGGGGACGTGCTCAACAAAGCCCTCCCGCATCGCCCGGTCGCGATGCTCGACTTGCTGGGCGTGGGCCGTCAATGCGATTACCGGGATCGAGGCCGTTGCCGGGTCGAGCTTGAGCCGGCGATTGACCTCCCAGCCCTCGGGGCTGGAAGGCCCGAGCTTGATGTCCAGGAGAATGAGATCGGGCCGTTCCTTCTGGGAGAGTTCGAGGCATTCCGGACCATCCTCGGCCAGGATGACCTCGAAGCCTTCCTCGTCGAGACGACGGCGGACCAGTTCGGCGATTGCGAACTCGTCTTCCACGTATAAGATTCTATGCATCAACAATCTCCACCTGGTTTTCAACCGCCAGGGCGCCAGTCGGTTCCGTGACGAGGCTTCGGATCTCGGATAAGAGTTCCTCGCGGCCATAAAGACCCTTGTGGAGGATCTGGACCACGCGATCCTGGAGCCAGCGACGTTTGTCCGCGTCCAGCTCGATGCCCGTAATGACGACGATCGGGATCGCATGCCAGCGCGGATCACTGCGAATCCGGGCGATGAGCTGGAACCCGTCCAGTTGAGGGAGCATCAGGTCCAGCAGGACGAGCCGTACCCGGCCGCGGTCGAGGATCTCGAGCGCCTCACGGCCGTCGGCCGCTTCGATGATCTCCCAGTGCTGCTCACGAAGCGCCTGGCAGAGTCGTTCCCGAGCTTCCCGATCATCCTCGACAACGAGAATCTCTCCGGGAGGCGCGAGACGCTGATGGTGCTCGAGCAGGGCGTACAGCCGATCGCGGTCGAACGGCTTGGTCACGAACTCGTCGGCCCCAAGAGCGATCCCCTTGGAACGGTCATCGAGCATGGTGGCCATGATGGTGGGGATGCGGGCGGTCTCGGCGTCCGCTTTCAACGCGGCCAGCACACCCCAGCCATCAATGCCAGGCATCACGACATCAAGAATAATCGCGGAGGGGTGGAGTTGCCTGGCCAGCCTGAGCCCCTCCTCACCACTATGAGCGGCTCGGGTTTGATAACCTTGCTCGTCCAGGTTGCGACGCATCAACTCGCAGACCGAGATATCATCGTCGATAATCAGCACGAGGTTCGTCTTGTCCCTCTCGGGATGACTGCAACGCGGAAGTATTGTGGAGGGAGGTTCGCGACGGACTTCCGAACCGTGGGGCGCAACGCCAGGTTCCAGGGCATCCTCGCTCGCGGATTCGAGCGAGGGGAGTCGGACCGTGAACGTCGAGCCCTGGCCCGGCAGGCTTTCCACGGTGATCGCTCCTCCCAGGGTCCGGCAATAGAGCATGCAGATGGACAAACCCAGGCCGACCCCGCCGCCTCCCTGGAGAGCACTGTGGGCGTGAACCTGAGCGAAGCGATCAAAGAGGCTGGCGAGTTGCTCAGGACTCATGCCCATGCCGGTGTCACGGACTCGGAAGACGAACCCGTCTCGCCCTCGTTCGTCGCTCCCTTCACGGCAAGCGCTGAGGGTCACGTGACCCTTTTTGGTGAACTTGCAGGCGTTGGTGAGCAGATTCATCAGGATGCGCCAGACACGAGCCTCGTCGGAACACATGGTCCCAAGTGACTCCGAGCATTCGAGGGTAACGGTGTTTCGGTACTGCTTCCCGAGGTGCTCGATCCCCTCCATCCTCTGACGGAGCATCGCCGCAACCTCAAAGTTCTTGAGGTCGAGTTCGAGCTCTCGGCCGTTCATCGCCCGGCTCATATTGAGCAGGTCATTGATCAGTTCGAGCAACTCCTTGCCACGGTTGACGACAAGCCGGAGATCGGGAACAAACGCGTCCTGCCCGAGCTTGGTCGCCTTGCGGAGCAGATCCTCGCTGTAGCCAATGACGATGGTCAACGGGGTCCGGAGGTCATGGGCCACGTTGCTGAGAAAGATCTCCTGGGACTTCATGGCCGCTTCCGTGGCATCGGCGCGGCGATCAACTCCTCATTCTTTCGCTCGATCTCCGCCGTTCGTGAGCAGACGCGCTCCTCCAGCTCCAGGTTGAGCTGATGGATGGCTTCCTCGGCCTGCTTGCGGGAGGTGATGTCGCGAACGATGGCGATGAAGATCCGCCGATCGCCCAGGTAAGCCTCGCCGATGGCGATCTCCGCGGGAAACGTCGAACCATCGCGGCGCCGACCCACAAGCTGGTGAGTCTGACCCAGGACCTCATCGAGACGCGATGCGAGGAGGTACCCAAGGGTGCCGGGAACCGGCTCGTTCTTGTGCTCACCCTGGAACAGCAGCATCCGGACATGATGACCGACGACCTCCTCCTGGCTGTATCCGAGCATCTTCTCCGCGGCCTGGTTGAACGATTCGACCTGCCCTTCGGAATTGAAGGTGATGATCCCCTCGGCGGCCATGTCGAGGATCGTCTTGGTCTGGGTCAAGTTTTCACGGAGATCGCGGGCCTTACGACGGATCTGGTCGATCATCTCCTCGAACGCGCGAGCCAGGACGCCGATCTCGTCGCAGGCTCCGACAGGCAAGCTCAGGTCGAATCGCCCTTGAGGCAATGCCTCTGCGGCCAGAGTGATCCCTCGCAGCGGACGCGTCAGCATCCGCGAGAACACCACCGAGGCAAGCAGCGCAACACCAAGTAAGCCGACGGCTGAACCGTAGACTTTGTTCATATCGCGTTCGAAGTCGCCGAGGATCTCCGCCCTCGAGACCCCGGTCCCTAGGACGAGGAATCGTTCGGGATGTTCCGGGTCATACGGAAGGCAGACCAGTCTCACCCGGAACTCGTCCAGTCGCTTGCGGTCCACGGACCTGGACGCCCGCTGCGCGGAGCCCTGGATTCGCTTCCAGTTCGGCCTTGATCCTCCGGAGGCGATTGGGGTCCGAACCTCGGACATGGCGATAGGGGAATTCCGGGTGGAACGCATTTGGGAGCAGCGTGCTGGAATCAAGAAGCTTGGATTGCTCGTTCTCCAGCCTCCGGATGCCCGCATGGATGTCGTCCACGGCTCGAGGGTCGGGTGCATCGATGGTCAAGATCCAGAGTGGGCGTGGCGGCCTGTAGAGAAAGGCGCGTCCCGGATGACGCAACCGCTCCTCCAGAGCCTGAGCATCGAGCCTCCGCCGGTCTCGCGATCCAAGCAGGTCATGAATCGATTCGAGGCCTGGTCCGCGAAAGTTGATCTCGACTGGGATCAACGGAATCTGCTCAAGGTTGGTCGTCTGGCCTTGAAGGCTCAAGACGTCCGCCGGCGCAGGAGCAAGCGACCGGTCTGGTCCGCCAGAAACGTGAGAATCCTCGGGTTTCCGACAAGGGGCCGGGTTAGCCAGTCGAAACGAAGCTCCAGGCTCACCACCGCTTCGGAGACGCTGCCCGGCTTGGTGAAGATCGGCACATCGGCCAGCATCGGCGTATCCGCCTCCGGATCGCGGATCGCCACCTCTTGCGGGCCGAGCGTCGCCGCCCGGTCGTGAAAGTCCCGGGCAACCGTTCCTTCGCGGAATTGTCTGGGACTCAGGCCGTCCGGCCACCATCCAGCGATCGCCCGTTCCGGTTCGCCCCACGATCCGGACCTGGCGATAGCCGGGGTTCTCCTGGAGGAACCTGGCAAGTCGCGTTTCGATCCTAGCGCCGCAGGAATCCTCGCCTTCACCCTGCAATCGGTCGAGCAGATGGCCGACGATCTCTGGATCGCGTGCCAGTGCTCGGGCATCCTCGCGGAGTGCCTGGATATCCGCGAGGATCTTGCGACCAATAAACTGGGTATCATGATCGTGCTCGACGACTTCATGGTCGAGAAGGATCCGACGACCCTGGCGAAGAATCAGCCAGCTCATCAGGAGAGCCGTGATCAGGACGAGGGCGATCGTCAAGAGACTGATCTTCTGGGCGATTCCGAATCGGATCCGATATCGCATATTGCCGTTCCCCGGTCCCGGACTTCGATCGGAGAGGATCGCGCCAATCGCTGGCCGAGAAGCTCCACGATCCTCCTCGATCACGATGCGCCATCCGCACCGAAATCACCGGCACCCCGTGTTGCCGTCATGGCCGTTTCGACCTTTCCCACACCTTGAATGGCGAGCTGGTGGTGCCCTCGGATTCCAAGGTCCATGCTGGAGGGAACATAGCACCGTTTTGCGGAAGCGTCTCTCCATGGGCCTGGCAGCGTTGAATTCTTGAGACGCCCATATTCCTCCTGAATCGGGGCTGAGGATCACGCCAGCGAGGCCGTGTACCGACATTCGCGACTCGTTTATGATGGGGTCGCCACGCGGGAAGAGGCGCGAAAGGAACTCGGATCTGGAGAGGATGGCAGCACCATGGGATCACCTCTGGACATCGGCGCCCTTGAACGCATCCGGGATGTCGAACACCTGGAAGACCTCTTGAGCGAACCGACTCCGGGCGTCGTCGAAACCCTCAGCCGACTCGACGGCGATCTGCTCATCATGGGCGTCGGTGGCAAGATGGGGCCGACGCTCGCACGGATGGCGAGGAAAGCGCTGGATGCATCGGGAACCAGGCGGGAGGTGATCGGAGTGGCCAGGTTCACCGAGCCCGGGCTGGAAGCGAAGCTCCAGCGTTTCGGAGTTCGGACGATCCAGGCGGATCTGCTCGACCCCGATCAGATCGCGCGTCTGCCGGACGCTCCTCTGGTGGTCTTCATGGCCGGGATGAAATTCGGGACGACCGGACGCGAGGCTCTGACCTGGGCCGTCAACACGTTCTCCCCGGGTCTGGTAGGTCGGCGGTATCGAGGAAGCCGACTCGTCGTCTTCTCGACGGGCAACGTGTACGGTCCGACGCCCATCGAGCGAGGCGGCTCGAAGGAGTCGGACCCACTTGATCCGCGCGGAGAGTATGCGATGAGCTGCGTCGGTCGCGAGCGAATTCTCGAGTACATCAGCCGCGAGATGGGAACCCCAACGGTCCTCTTCCGCCTCAATTACGCGGTCGAGACCCGTTATGGGGTCCTCGTCGATCTGGCCCGGATGGTCCGCTCCGGTGAGCCGATCGACTTGAGCACCAGCATGGTAAATGTCATCTGGCAAGGGGATGCCAGTGCCATGGCACTCCAGGCTCTGGAGCACGCCGCGTGTCCGCCAGAGATTCTGAATATCACAGGACCCGAGATGTTGCGAGTCCGCGAGATCGCAGAACAGTTCGGCACGCTGCTCGACGTGCCGGTCCGCTTCCAGGGCTCGGAATCGTCGGAATCGCTCCTGAGCGACGCCTCGAAGGCGATCGGTCTCTTCGGTCCACCGCGCGTCGGTGTCGATCGCCTCGTCACCTGGGTCGCGGACTGGCTCCGGAGAGACGGCCCCTTGCTGGACAAACCGACGAAATTCGAGGTCGCCGACGGGAGATTCTGATTTCCGTCCCCAATCCGACTTTGCCAACACAAAAATATCTGGAATCTCCCATGGAATCCCGAATTCCCGACGCGATCCGCCAGCGACTTGACGAAGGCACCGTCATCCCCGCCATGCCGCTGGCCCTGACATCCGACCGGACCCTGGACGAACGGCACCAGCGTGCCTTGATCCGCTATTACCTCGCCGCCGGCGCCGGGGGCCTGGCGGTCGGCGTCCACACGACGCAGTTCGCGATCCGGGAGCCTCGTCACGGCTTGTTCCGACCGATCCTCGAACTCGCCGCCGAGGAATTCGATCGCGCCGACTCCCAGCATCGCCACCCTTTGATCCGCATCGCCGGAATTTGCGGTCGCCGCGATCAGGCGGTCGCCGAAGCGAGCCTGTTGCGTGAATGCGGCTATCATGCTGGGTTGCTCAGCCTCGCCGCGCTGCGTGGCGAGTCGGAAGACACCCTCCTTGACCATTGCCGGACCGTCGGCGAGGTTATCCCCCTGGTTGGATTCTATCTCCAGGAGGCCGTTGGTGGCCCGGCCCTCTCGCAACGATTCTGGCGGAGGCTGGCCGAGCAAGACACGCTCATCGCCGTCAAGATCGCCCCGTTCGACCGCTACCGGACGATCGACGTCGTCCGCGCGATCGCCGAGTCGGGCCGCGACGACGTCGCGCTCTACACTGGCAACGATGACAACATCGTCCTCGACCTGCTCACGCCCTATCGGTTCGAGGTCGGCGGACGTCGTGTCGAGCGCCGGGTCGTGGGTGGCCTGCTCGGACACTGGTCCGTCTGGACACGGTCGGCGGTCGCGCTCCATCGCGAGTGCCGTGAACTGGCTCGTCGCGAGGCCCCGATCCCCACGGACCTGCTGTCCCGCGCCGTCGCCGTGACGGACGCCAATGCCGCCTTCTTCGATGCCGCCAACCGATTCGCCGGTTGCATAGCCGGGATTCACGAGGTCCTGCGGCGGCAGGGCCTCCTCCGCGGGATCTGGTGTCTCGACCCCTCCGAATCGCTGAGCCGCGGTCAATCCGAGGAGATCGACCGCGTCTATCGGACCTATCCCGACCTGAACGACGACGACTTCGTTCAGTCGAACCGCGACTCCTGGCTGAGCGATTGAGCCCGGTCGCGGCTTGACGGAAGCCCCTACTTCGGGCTCACACTCACCTGGATTGGAGCGGAGCAGAAGGCCGTCTTGACAACGAAGTTGATCGAGACGTGCCCCATCACCGCAATCGGCACGGCTTCGCACGGCTTCGCATCAGCTTTCGCCTCCAGGATGATTGAGCCCTTCGCCTCCTTGGCACCGACGAGCGTCTTGCTTCCGGCGGCCTTGAAGTTCACGCCAGGGGGCAGGGCACTGGCGTAGATCCGGCCGAGATGGGCGAGTTCGACGGCGAGGTTCACCGGCTTGTCGAATCCGTCCTTCCGCCTCACCGTGACCTCGATCTTGACGGATTCGCCCGGCTTGAGGGCCACCTCCGAAGGACTTGCCTCCAGGATGATATCGGACGGCTCCGTGACCGCCGCCGCCAGGGTCGAAACCTCGTAAAGTCCCCGACCACCGCCCGGCAGGTAGATTTCCTGTTGTGGTTCCACCGAGCGCACCAACGGACCATCCGGGCCCTCCGCCCGCCCCTTCAGCGTCACGAGGGAGGCCGAGGGCGTCGCGTCCGTCGCGGCCGAGACGACGATCTCGCCCTGAGTCATCGCCTCGGAGATCGTGAGTGGCGAGGCCGACAATCCCACGGGCAACCCTTCCAGGTTCACCTCGACCGACCCCTTGAATCCATTACGTCGCTCGACCTTCACGAACAGAGGTGCCCGTGATCCCGGGCCGGCGTTGAGCTTATCGGGGTCGCAGGTAATCCCATAATCGGGCCGGGCTACCTCGGCCAGCACGACGTAACCGAATCCCGGGCCTCCCCGGCTGTGCAGGTCGCGGACCTCAAACGCGAAGATCCCGTCGGCCGAAGCGGTCCACTCGATCCGAGGGTCCTTGCCGAACGTGTCATCGGCTTCGATGACCTGCTTTCCCTGGGCATCGACGATCCGCACAACAGGATCGGCCTGCGACCCGACGCGTCGGGAGACGACCTCGAAACTGTAAATCGTTCCCTTCTCGGCCTCGAACGCGAACCCATCGCGGTCGTTCGGCTCACCGAGCCGCCCGCAGACAGCGCTGGAGAGCGTCACTCGCGTCGCCTTCTCGACCTCGCTGGGGGCATCCTCGGTTTCGAGGGTCAACGGCAACGTCGTGACGACGAGCGGCACCGGTTGGGTTGGCCCCTGGGCCGTCGGGAGCGGGCGGGCGATTCTGCCGGGAGCGAGATTGGAAGGCACGTCGAGGGTGATCGCCTGCGACGTCTCGAAGTTGACCCCCTCGGCGCGCAGTTCGGCACGGCTCCCCGGCTTCACGGCCATGGGGAAGACCGACGTTGCGAACGGCGCCGGACTGATCGTCAACGCATAGGTCCAGTTGGCGTTTCCAGCATACGTGGCATCGCGGACCTGGAGCCGGTAGGTGCCCGCATTTTCAAACGTATAGGAGAGCATCGGGTCGGCGAAGTAGAAATTGTCGCCAACGGCCAGCTCCCGGCCGGCCTCGTCTTGCAGGGAAATCAAGGGGTCAAGATGAGTCTGGAGGTCATGGATCTTGTTCTCCAGCCGGTTGCCCCAGAGGCTGAAGACGATCGTCTGCCCGGACTCGGCGCGGAAGCGGTACCAATCGACGTCCTCGGTCTTGCCGACGCTGCCGGCCACGACCGCCGGCAGGGCGATCTCCTGGGCCTGGCTCGGATCGTCGTTCGCCTTGTCGTCGGCCTCGGCGACAACCGGTTCCTCGGCAATCACCACCAGGCCAACCGTGGAGACGCCCCTGGGCGTGACGATCCGCAACTCGCGAGGCCCCAGCCCGGAATCGGCGGCGACCTCGATGCTGGCCCGGATCGAGCTGGACCGACCGTTGCGCCCGCCGCGTCTTCCCCCCTTGGCCTGCACGTCCCCCTCGAGGATCTGACCCGATAGGCCCGTTCCCTCAAAAAGCAGCGCCGAGGCCCCTTCGAGGTTCTGAACCCCAGAGATCACCACCTCAGTGACCTGACCGCGCTGGATCGCGGTGGGCTCGACACGGGTGAGCATCGGGTAGGACGTCTGACCAGCGGCCGGAAACGCCAGGCCGAGGATTGCGAGGGCCGCGACGATCGCGCGGGTCGTGTTCATCGAGGGCCACCTTTCCATTCACGGAACGCTTCGACCGCAACGTCCTTCCCACCCACCCGGACGCGGACCAGAGGGGCCAGATCGTCCGACGCTTGCCAGTCCGCCTCGGGGCGGAGGGCCAGCCAGCAAGGCTGGCCGGGCGACTCACCTGCCGGCTGGATCAGGGTCATTGCCAGCTTGCCCGCGTCGACATCCCACACGCGAACGACCCCATCCCAGCCGCCCGCGGCGGCCACCTTGCCATCGGCGGAGAGGGCGACGGCGTATTGCCAGTCCGTCGGCCCGGGGAGGCTCTTCTGGAAGGAACCGCTGGAGCCGTCCCAGAGCCGAACCGATTTGTCGCCGCTGGCCGAGATCAGCCGCTTGCCATCGGTGCTGAACGCCAGTTCCAGCACGGGACCGCCGTGGCCACCCACGCGCTTCTTCGGCTTGTCGCCGTCGCGATCCCACCACCGAAGTTGCGGCTCATTACCGGCGGAGACGAAACCCTGACCATCGGGCCGGACCGCCACGGCCAGCACATCCTCGTCGTGGCCGCTATAGGTCCGTAGCGCCTCCAGCGTGGCCACGTCGATCCGCTTGACCGATCGGTCCTTGCTGGCGCTCAGGATCGTCTTGCCGTCCGGATCGAAGGCGACGTCATAGACGAAATCCGAGTGGCCCCGGAAGACGCCCCGCTCCTCACCCCGGCCGAGGTCCCAGAGGCGCACTGTCGTATCGAAGCCCGCGGAGGCGAGCCGGGTGTCGTCGGGCGAGAAGGCCACGGCGTAAACGACATCTTCGTGGCCGGGGAATTCCTGTTCCATCGTGCCGTCCGGCACCGTGTAGATCCGGACGAGCCCCGACCGCGACGGCAAGCCACCGCCGACCGCGAGGCGGCGACCATCGCGGCTGAAGGCGAGCGCGTGGACCGCGCCGGGGATGTCGTCGATCACTCCGGCCGGGCGATCCTCGCCAAGGTCCCAGAGAACAACCTGGTTCGCCGTGCCCACTGCGAGCAACTGTCCATCGCCCCGGAAGGCCAGCGCCGAGACCGCCGGCAAAGGCCCGACCCGCAGCACCAGCTCGACCGGCCCGCCGTCGCCCAGACCCTCGACACTCTTCGGAACCTTGGCCTCTGTCGCGAGCGCGACATCGAGCGCCCGCACGACCCGACGCGCCGGTCTCGCCGGGCTCGATGCCGTGTCGGGCTCCGACGTCGGCTCTCCGCGCGGTGCGCCCGCCTCGATCCAGCGACGGATCAGGGCCCGTTCCTCCTCCGGGAGCGGCTCCTCCAGATACGGCATCCGGCGCAGTTCATCCTCATCGACCAGGCGGGCGTAAAGCTCGCTCTCGTCCAGCTTGCCGGGGACAACCACCGCATGATCCTTCGTCCCCTTCATGGCCGCTTCATACGTTTCGAGGGCCAGGCCGGCCGAGACGTCCGCCTTGTCGAGCTTTTTGACATTGTGGCAGACCAGGCAACGGCGGGCCAGCAACGGCCGGACGTCACCCTCATAGGTGGGCGTCTCGTCGGTCGCGGGGGCGAACACCAGGAGCAGCAGGAGGGTGGGGAACATCGTCGTCCGTGGAGTAGGGCAGGGGATCTTGCCAGTCGTGGACGGGCGTACGGATTACGCCCGCCGCGCCGGGCGGCGTCCTGTCAATGATTGAACAGAAATTCCTTGGAGTTCATCAGGCCCCAGAGCAGGTCCTGGGCACCGGTCAATCGGTTGGGCGCCTCGGCGATGAGTCGGAGGGCGGTGTCCAGCTCATCGTCGGTCGCGGGGCGACCGAACGTGACCTTGTAGAGCGTGTGGACGAGCGTCGGGTCGCTGAGCCTGGGGTCCTTGAGCATCCGGGCGAGCCGGCCGTCACCCTGGGCGAGCTTGCGGTTGACCAGGTCGCCGTTCATCAGGTGGAGGGCCTGGCTCAGATTCGGGTCGGTGGACCGCTCGCACTCGCAGGCGATCACGCGCTCCGGGCGGCCGAACGTGTCGAGGAAATAGCTGTTGAAGCTCGGGTCGGGCAGCTCGATGGCGCGTGTCCCGAGCGGACGGAGCGGGAACTTCTCCCGCGTCCCCGTGGCGAAGTTGATGGCGTCGAGCAGTTGCTCGGCGGTCAGTCGCTTGAGGGGGTAGTGGGTGTAATACCGGTCGTCGAGTCGATTGTCGGGTGTCGGCAGGGCGCTGCGCTGATAGACCTGGCTCGTCAGGATCAGCCGAAGCAACGCCTTCAGGTCGTAGCCGTTCTCGACGAAGGACCCAGCCATCGCATCGAGCAGTTCGGGGTTCGAGGGCGGGTTGGTCTCGCGGAGATCGTCGATCGGCTCGACGAGCCCGCGGCCCAGGAGGTAGCCCCAGTAGCGGTTGGCCACGTTGCGGGCCAGCCACGGGTTGTCCGACTCGGTCAGCCAATGGGCGAGGGCGCGCCGGCGATCGACGGGGTCATCCACCGGCTCGTCATTCAGCGGCGTCGGCTTCATCACCTGGCCGCTCCTCGGCTGGCGGACCTCGCCCCCACCGGCCACGTAGATGACCTGCTCGCGACCGAAGAGGCCGAATTCCTGGCTGTTCTTGGTCCGGACCCGGGCGAAGTAGGCGGCCAGGCCGTAGTAATCGTCCTGACCGTAGGCCTCGAACGGGTGATGGTGGCACTTGGCGCACTGGAGCCGCACGCCCATGAACACCTGTGCCGTCGTCTCGGCCAGGTCGTCCGGACCGGTCGCGACCCGGAAGTAATTCGCCGGGCCATTCGTGTAGATCGACCCCTGCGCCGTGACCAGCTCCTCGACCATCCGGTCGAACGGCCGGTTCTCGCGGAACGCGTCGCGGAGCCAGAGGTTGAAGGCGAGCATCCCCTGCGCCCAAGCTTCGCCGAGTTGATCCGCAGGATGTCGCCCCACTTCAGCGCCCAGTAATCGACATACTCGGGACGTTCGAGCAACCGATCCACCAGCTTCGTGCGCTTCTCGGGGTCGGGATCGGCGAGGAAGGCATCGACCTCATCCGGGGTGGGCGTCGTGCCGATCGTATCGAGCATGGCCCGCCGAAGGAACTCGGCATCGGTGCAGGGGGGCGACGGTCGAAGACCCAGGGCGCGCCACTTCTTGGCGGCCAGCTCATCGATCCTGTTCGCGATCGGGAACTCGAAGTCTGCCGGAGGGGCGTACGGGACTGTCAACCGGGCGAGCGCCGCATGGCCCTGATAGCGGACCATGATATCGGTCTCCCCCTGGCCGGCGATCCGAGCCAGGCCGTCGGGGCTCACGGTCGCCACGCCCTCGTTGAGCGTGTCGAGCTTGGCATCGTCCGTCACGTCGCGGACGTCGCCGTCGCTGAACGTCGCCAGCACCACCAGCCGTTGCGACTCATCGACCTCCAGGCTCCGGTTCGCCGGGAGCACGGCCAGCCCCGTCACCTCCGACTCCCCCTCCACCGGAGCGGGCGCTCCCTGTTCGAGCCAGAGCCGGACCAGCTCGTACTCGCGGCCGTTCGCCTCCATCTTCTTGCCGCCACCGTGATCGACGTCCAGCGTCGGCTTGAGCAGCAAGAGACTATCCTCGGGCATCGACGGGCTCACGCGACGCCCCTCGGCGCTCTTGACGATCTGCGTGTAATCTTCCTCCGGCTCGAAGCCCAGGAGCGAGAGCTTGAACCCGCCTTTACCGTGTTGCGACCCGTGGCAGGCCCCCTGGTTGCAGCCCAGCTTCGTCAAGGCGGGGACGATCTCGTGCCGGAAGTTCACGCGCCTCGGTTCGCTCGAACCGGACACCTCAACCGGCACCCGCCCCTCGATCGACCCGACCCGCACCACGACCTCGCCCGTTCCGTCCTCGTTCGCGGCGATCCGCCCCCGCTCGTCACACTTCGCGACCGTCCCGACCGGCTCGAACCGCGCCTCATCGCTGAGGTCGCGTCGCGACCCGTCGGGAAACACCCCCAGCACAACGAGACGCTGGGCCGCCGCCGGCCCGCGGAGTCGGATCGTCTCCGGGGAGAATTCCAGCCCCGTCGGCTCATCCCCCGCGCAGGCCGGGCGAGAAGCCGAGAAGCCGAACCAGCAACCCAGAAGCAAGAGGAAAAACCGATTCCGCATGGGAGGGTCCTCTGCGCACAAACTCGATTCGTGGCGAACTCGGCGGCGACAGAACCCCGCCGCGGAGCGTTGTCCTGCGGCCGTGGGTCCGACCCCCGTCGAGCGGAGGGAAGGTCCGCTGTCTCGCGATCCACTCCGGATCACGGCCCAGCGACCCCATCAGGGTCGGGTGCGACACCTCCATTGGCGAGGTGCCTCAACGTTTAACATTGCTTGAAAACCGGGTGCCGGTCAAGAGTGCATCGATGAAATTCGCGTCGTCCCGTCGGGCATCCGCAGTCCTGGCCGATCGCCCCCGACGTGAGCGGCGAGTCACTCTGCCCGACTCGACCTCGGACCATACGAGGAGGTCGCGGCATGCCCGAACCGCGTTCCTCCCTCTCAAGTGGCCGAGGGAAAGCGCACCCGCGCCCCGATCGTGTGCTATAATTAACCCTAGCTCTCTGGCAATTCGGTTGGTGTCCAGTCACCCTTTCGCCCGCCAGGCGACGCGACGCCGCAGCGCGTCCCGGGCGCCGAACGAACTTCAAGATGGGCAAGATGGCCCATCCAAATTTTTGTTATTATTGAACTTGCGATCTTGCTTCTGACGCGACGGAGCGCGTCCCCGCAGCGTCCTCTGGCCGTCCCGGGTACGTCCCCGACGCGTCGTCCGAGCGTCTCCGGCGCGTCGCGAGTCTGGCAGACAGTCAAAAAAAGCGGTTCGCCGTCATGGACCGATCGCGACTCCGAGGTTCTCCGGGACGACGCGGCCGGAAGAACGCCACCGGCGACGGGCCCGGTGTTGCGTCTCGGGCGATCGCGGCCACCCGATCCCGGAGCGTCGCGAAGCGAGCATCCCAAGTCGCCTCATCGCGGAGCGTCTGCGACCGACCGGTTTCGCCCAGGCGGAGGGCGAGAGATGGGTCATCGAGCAGGCGGCCGACCGCGGCGGCCAGAGGTTCGACGTCGCCGAAGGGGACAAGCAGGCCGTTCTCCTCGTGATGGACCACCTCGACCACCCCGCCCGCCTCGGCCGCGACGACCGGCTTGCCGTTGGCCCAGGCTTCGAGGTAAACGATGCCGAACGAATCGGTGCGCGACGGCATGGCAAAGACGTCGAGCATGTCGTAGAAGTCCGGCACGTCCGCCACCGGCAGCGGGCCGAGGACCCTGAGCCAACGGGCCGAGGCGTCGGGGGACTCCTCCAGAAACACCTCGAAGGCGGGCGAGGGCGCCCCCGCCAGGACCAGGTGGACCGGATCGTCCGACGGCCGTGAGCGGTTGAGCCGGGCCACCGCGCGGACAAGGTCGGGAGTCCCCTTGTTTGGATCGAGTGCCCCGAGCTGCCCGACGACCGGCCGATCGGCGGGCAGGTCGAGCCGGGTCCGCAGTCGGGCGCCGACGCCGCCGGTCACGTCCTCCCGCTCGATGGACATGGGGATCGTCAGGAGCCGGCCCGGGTCGATGCCCCACGAGGCGATTGCCTGGGCTTCGAGACGTGTCGGGGTGACGACGAGATCCGCCTCCTTCAACAGGCGGACCTGGTGTGGCCGGGTGTAATGACGGTTGACGGCGTCGCCGGGGGTGGAAAGGTGAAGAAAGGGCGTCAGGATCAAAGGGGCGCCGGCCGCGCGGGCCGTCCGGTAGGCGGCATACGCGAACCCGGTGAACGGGAAGCCGACGGCGAAGACCGCGTCGTAATCGCCCCGAACCCGCTCCAGGCCCGGGATGATCGGCAGGTACGACTCCCATCGGCACTGCGTCGGCCAGTGTGGGACGTAGCTCAGCAGCCGTCCGACATATTTCTGAAACGGGAGATGTCGGACCGCCAGCCGCGAGACCCGCGCCCCATCGACGAGGGACTCGGCGGGAGCCTCAACCCGTCGGCGTCGCCGATCGGTGAAATACCAGAGGTCGTGGGCGTCGCTCGTGATCACATCGACGTCATGCCCCTGGGCGACGAACCGCCGGACCATGGCACGTCCGTAGGTCTCCGCGCCTCCGATGCACGGATGGTATCGGTGCGTGAACCAGGCGATCCGCATCGTCGTCGGCTCCTCGGGCTGGACTCGAGATCGGCGGGAGCCGGCCGCTCAGCGTCGAACCGGCCCCGGCTCGTCCGCAACCTGGGACTCTGCGGCGACCTGAGGTGGCGTCGGCTGCGACGCCCGGTCGTGTTCCTCGGCGTCGATCAGGGCCAGGCCACCCACGTAGAGGCTGTAGGGCTTGTCGTCCCACTCCGCCGCCCGCTGCTCCTCGCGTCTCGGTCGCGTCTCGCCGTCGCACTCCAGGACCAGCTCGCTGGTGCCCTCGGGCAGCTTGATCGCCGGGCTGATGTAGAGCTGCAAGGGGCCCGACGCCAGCGTCCACCTCGCCCGTTCCTCACCATCGGCCAGCAGCCGGACCGTCCGGGGATGCGGGAAGGCCGCGGCCTCGAGGACGAGCTTGACGGGCCGGCTGGCGTCCGGGTTGTACGCCAGCAGCTTCGCTTCCTGCTCCGCGACCCGGAGTAGCTTCCCATGCCAGGCGATCCGCCAGCCGTCGGTGGTCAAGGGGACAGCGTGATGGGGGGGGCGGAGCTTCTCACGGTCGTACACGGTCACGCCCTCGCCCGAGAAGACCCGGGCCGGTTCGAGCAGGGCCTTGAGGCGATCGAGCTTCATCGGGTCGGCCACGGCATCGTCGGCCCCCGGCCACTCGTGGAGCAGGACGAAGCGGAACCGGTTTGCATGAAGGTACAGCCAGGTGTATTCGAGGGCGTCCACCTTGTGAACGATATCGATTGTCTCGTCGTCGGGATGGCGGAGGTACCCGTCACGCCCGAGCAACGTCTGCTGGAACGGGGAGTTGAAGGTGAGCCGGTTGTCAAACTTCACGTTGGCGTGGCCGCTGTAGCCGGAGCTGGTCCGCAATCCGTGGAACGATTGCCAGTAGCCGCAGATCGCGGAGAGGGTCGATCCGCCCGAGGAACCCTGGGGAATCTCGACGATCCCGGCCCCGGGATCAGTCCGCTTGATGAACTCGTACGCCGCGGGCAAGCTGGGGACCGGGACCGCCGGAAACGGCCGGGTCTGAAGATCCAATAATGCCAGGGCGACCAGCCCCGCGAGGATCGCCCGCTGCCGCCACCGGCTCCTCGTGTTCGCCAGGATCTGCTTTAGCCCGGCCGCCGCGATCAGGGCCGCCATCACCACCGTGTAGAGGCTGAACCGGCCCGGCACGCGGATCAATTTGAAGAGAAACACATACTTCTTGAGGTAATAACCCGGGAGCTTGATCTGCGAGTCACCGATGTTCCAGTACGCTCCGCTGGCCAGGATGATGAAGACCGCCAGGGCCGTCCACCAGAACGCCCGGCGGGGCAGGGGGGCTTTCGTCATCATCGCATAGACGACGAGAAAGAGCGTCACGACGCCGAGGTAGCCGGTCCGCTCGCCGATGACCGGGAATGGCCCCATCGAGTCATACGGATTCACCGGCATCAAAGCGGAGAACCGGTGAAGGATCGTTGGCGCAAGATAGGTCCAGGGAGGACACCCGAAGCCTGCAAACTCCTTGACGGTCCTCGCCACCGAGTAACCCTTGGCCATGGCCCAAAGCTGGTTGCCGAAAATCAAAATCATGGCCGGGACCGCCAGCAAACCGAAGGCCGTGAGCCACCGCGCCCGCTCGGCGAACCAGGCCCGATCGCGAGTCCGGAACGCCGCAAAGGCTCGCCAGCTCAGATCGAGGGCCGCCGGGACGATCACGAAGACGGCGTAGTAGGGCGAGCAGAGCGCGACGACGACGTACATCGCCACTGTCCCCGCCAGCCGTCGCCACGTCGGCGACGCGACGAACCGCATCCAGACGACGAGGAAGGCCGGGAAGCAGCCCACGTAAAGTATCTCGAGATGCGAGCGGCTATGGATCATCATCGGACCGCTGATCATCGCCAGAAAGCCGCCGATCGCCGCCACCCGCCGATCACGGAGGACATGCCAGATCAACAGCATCGTCCCCAGGCCCGTCGTGACGATACCCGTCATCCAGATGAGATTGAAGCAGATGACGTCGTTGAAGATGAATGAGAGGGGAAAGTACAGGATCGCCTGCATGTGCATCGTCGCGAAGTTGCCCAGAGGCGCCCCGACGGGGTACTGCAACTCCGGACACATCACCGGCGATCGCCACTCCAGCAGGCAGGACTTGTACCACCGCATGATCCAGAGATGGTGCAGCGGGTCGAACAGGGAGCCGGCGACCCCCTTCGTGAAGGAGAGGGCAAACGGGTACGTGGCCACGCAGACCGCAGCGATGTACCCGATCGTGGCGAGGCTAACCGCCCGCCAGCCGAGCCGCGGCGGAGCGGCGGAACCGCGAGCGTCGGGAGCGGGAGCAATGGGCATGGGACTCATCCTTGAGTTCGACGCGCCACGGCGCAATCTCGGTCGGTCCGGTCCGGCGCGGGGAGGCCGTCGCGGTTCTAGCCCGCTGCCCCGCTTCTGGCAAGATCACTTCCGGTCGGTTGGCGCGACTGTTCAGCGTATCGGCCCTGGTGGCGCCCAGGAGACCGTTGCAACCTCCGGGGTTGTCCGATCGAAGACATACACATGGGCTTGACGCGATTCAGGATCCTCCGGGAACTGGCGGATCGGCTCGCGATGCCCGATCATTTCTCGGAGAACGTGGCAATACCACCAGCGACCCTTCAGGTGCGACTCGCGCACGATGATCCAACGGACTTCCGGATCGCTCAGAGCATCATGCAAGGTGGCGAAGGTGTAGCCACGGCGATGGCCGTAGAAGAGCGACCAGCCCGTCACATCGACGACCGGGGTGTCCTCGGGCTTGATCGAGGCGAGCCAGTCGCCGGCCTGCCGGTAGCCGCGACAATTGAAGTTGATTGGCTCGAAGAGTTGCCGAGCCGACCAGAGCCCGAGGCCCACCAGCACCAAGGCCCAGACGGCCGGCCCCGCCGTGAAACGTCCCTCTCCCAGCCCCAGGAGACGACCAGGCACCGAGATCGAGCCCAGTAACCGCTCCAGCCCGAAGCCTGCCGCGGGGATCAGGATAAGGCTGAGAACGAACGCATGACGAGGCGTGCAATATCCTCCCGTCACGTAGAGACGGATCAACGCGAGGGTGGCCGCCATACCTAGCACCGTCAGAAAGAGCCAGGCTCGCGCCAGTGGACCCGGTCTTCGCAAGGCCAGGAACAATCCGAGAACCGCCAGCGGCACCAGCGGCACCGACGTCATCTCGCGGACCGCTTCCCAGACCGCCTTGACAGCCAGTCCGTAGGTCTTGAGCTCGGATTGACCGGGTTCGAGCGGTCGAGCACGCTCGACGGCGTCCGGTGCGGAGCGAGGCGCCGTGCCCAGGAGCCGGGCGATCGCCGGCTTTGTCCCGAGTCCGCCCTTGATCGCAATGAACGGACCGACGACCAGCAAGGGACCCAGCGTCAGGAAAGCGATCGCGGCCCACCAGCGGGGCCAGTTTAGCCGCGTCGATCGGAGAAACGGCATGAACAGGAGCGTGACGACGAGCGCTGCCGGAAGTAGCAATCCTTCCGGTCGCGTGAGGTAGGCCAGCGCGCCGAGGAGGGAGGTCGCAGGCAGCCATCCGAAGGTGCCTTGCCGCAAGAAGCGGAGCGACGTCCAGAGCCCCCAGGTCCAGAAAAGCGCGAACGTGCCTTCGCTCAACGCATCCGCCAGTGTGTGTCCCGTCAGGGGAGAGAGGAAGAAAAGCACGACCCCGAGCCAGGCAGCCCCCGGGCCGAAGAGCTCCAGGCCCAGCAGATACAGCGGGATGACGAGCAGGACGCCACAAATCACGGAGGCCACCTGGGCCGACAACTGCCAGGACTCCTCGCTATTGTCCCCGCCAACGCCGAGCCACTCGTGACAGGCCGCGATGGCCGCCGGATAGACCGGGTGATCCACGGCCCCAAGCAGACCGTCTCGCCATGCCCCCTGAGCGATCTGTTGCGCCTGACCAATATAGCGCAGTCCATCGGCGAAAAGGACTTCGGTATGCGCCGCCAGCCAACCCAGGAGCAACGCCGCCAGGGCCATCAGGAAGCCAATCCTCACACCGTGCTGGGATCTCGTCACGCCTCTCCCTCCTTGGCAAGTCGCGGCGAGCAACTGGGCCCCGTTGCCGTCCATGGCAGGCCCCTCTCGTTTTCAGGATCGAAATGAGCGCGATGTGGGCGACAGACCCACGGTCCGCGGAAAATGATCCATCACCATCGATTGGTAGCCGAACGGAATGATGAGAGTGCACCCCTCACCGTTCCTTCGGCGAGAGTTTCTGGCTTCTGCGAGAGTCAAGATGATGTCGAGGAGAACGCGAACCCTGAACCTCCGCCTCGTCGTGATCCGCCGCCCTATCTTCCGCAAGAGACGCGATCGCCAGCACTTCGCGGCCTCGCGGGAATGCGTTGCCCCGCATCGCTCGGGCCAGCCGGGCAACGATCTTCCAGGATTTCGCTTCCGCGATCCGTCCGCAGCCCGAGGCCCAAGGACCCCTTACTGCCGCCTCCACCTGCGCCAGACGGCTCAGAAGAAGAAACTCCCAGCGCTTTCGATGTTTCAAGAAATACAAGAGCTTGCTGTGGCGGGTGATGACCCGGAGCATCGGCGAGAGCGATCGGCTCTGCAAGGGGCGCAAATGAACGACCTCGATGGACGGATCGTACTCAATCGTGCGTCCCAGGTCGCGAGCCGACCGGCAGAGCGCGACTTCTTCATGGTACAGGAAATAGTCCTCATCCATGCCGCCGAGTTCTGCGAGCAGTTCGGAGTGAACCAGGGCGCAGGCGCCCGTCACCCACGAGACTGGACCAGGCCGGGTACGCCAACCGGCCTTGTATTTCCGGCGGGAACGGGGTAGGAACGGCTCCACGAGGACCCGGGCCAAGGTCGGCTCGGCGCCCACCGACCCCTGGCGACTGCCATCCGGGTTGCGGAGACCGAACCCGACGACGCCGGGCATACCCGGGCCGCGTGCCTCCAGTCTCTCGATCCGCGACAGGACAGCCCCGATCAGATCCGGCCCCGCCAGAACGTCGGGATTGACGAGCAGCAGCCAACGCCCCCGAGCCTCGCGCCAGCCGGCGTTGACGCCGGCCGCGAAACCGGCATTGTCGACCCGAAGGATGAGCCGAACCCCGCTCAGAGGTCGTTCCAGCTCGGCGGGAATCGGGCCGTCAGAGGCATTGTCGATGACGAGAATCTCCGATCGGCCGTCCGCTAATTCCGGCGCCGCGCCCAGCGAAGTGACCAGTCGGGCCACATCCGGCCAGGAGTTGAAGTTGACGATCAGGACCGTCAGGCTCGGACATGGCGTCGCGACCGTGCCGTCAGTTTGGGTGTTCCGGGTGAGCGGGGCAGTCACACGAATCGCCTTTCCCGAGGGAGTCTCGGCCGATGCGACCGAATTCTTCGGAATAACTGAACTCTAACGTCGGCAACGCCGATGACAAGCTTGAGGAAAAACTCCAGGTTTCCGCCAGGGACGGCGGGGGCCGCCGGTCCGCGCGGGTGTCTCCCGCAGCGCAGCCGGCCAGTCGGGGCCGAGCCGGGCGTGGGCCCGGGTACTCAGTCGCCCCGTGCCCGACACCGATGGATCGGTGAAGACCCATGCTCGAACCGCCTGAGTGCTCCGGGACCACGTCGCCCTCGCCTCTCCATCCGACAGCTGCCGCTCGGAGCGAAGGCGGACGACTTCTTCTTGTGGGCGCCCGCCGTCAGGTTCGCCGCCTGGCGCGGAGACTGGAGGGCGAAGGCCCCTGGTCCGGCCTACCGATCGTCGGGTTCGTGGATGTGACCGGCCGCGGTCGCCAACTCGTCGTGCATCCGAAGAGCCAGCCTGTGCCCGTCCTCGGCCGCCTCGATCGCCTGGCCGAAGTGGTTCGGCGTTCCCGGGCCACCGATCTGGTCGTCGCCCTGTCCGGCCGCCCAGCCATCCGACTGAAGCCGGAGATCCATCACATCGCCGGCGCGGGGACCGACGTCCGTATCCACTGGGTCAGCGATGACGAAGACCGGGCGGAACCCTCGGAACGCCCCCCGTACCGCCCCGGCGGCGTCTCACCCAGTCATCCCGCGCCCTGGCCACTTCGGGCTCACCGACTGGCGAAGCGAGGACTCGACTTCCTGGGAGCATTGACTGGCCTGCTCCTACTCTCGCCTTTGTTTCTTTTCGTCTCCATCGCGATCCTGATCTCGGACGGTTGGCCGATCTTCTACTCTCAGAAGCGCATCGGCCATCGAGGGCGAACCTTCCCCATCTGGAAGTTTCGCAGTATGCGCCGCGATGCTGAAAGCGAGACGGGACCGATCTGGGCCGAGGATCACGACAAGCGTTGCACGAGGATCGGCGACTGGCTCCGTCACACGAACATCGACGAGTTGCCCCAGTTGTTCAACATCCTGCTCGGCCAGATGAGTCTCGTCGGGCCGCGGCCCGAGCGGCCGATGTTCGTCGAACAGTTCAAGCGCGAGCACAAGGATTATGATTTGCGACACGCCGTCCCTGTTGGCATGACCGGTTGGGCGCAGGTTCATGGTTGGCGTGGCCGAACCTCTCTCCGCAAACGGATCCAGTACGACCTGGACTACATTCACCGGTGGTCTTTCTGGCTCGATATTCAGATTCTGTTCATGACCATCCAGCATGTGCTCCACGGCCGGACCTCATGGGGTCATAAGAGCAAGCCACGGAGGCCGGAGAGTTGAGCATTCCTGAGTCCTCCCCAACGCTCTCCGTCGTGATCCCAACTTTCAACGGCCGCCACTTGCTCGCGACCTGTCTGGCCAGCGTCGAACGCTGCCGTCCCGAGGGGATTCCCATCGAGGTGATCGTCTCCGACGACGCCTCCAGAGACGGCACCACTGACTGGCTAGCATCGGCTTACCCGTTGGTCCGCCTCGTTCGCCGCGATCGGAACGGCGGGTTCTGCTCCGCGGCAAACGATGGGATCGCGGCCGCGAGGGGTGAATTCGTGCAACTCCTGAACAACGACACGGAAGTGACCCCCGGCTGGGTCGAGGCCGGATTGGCCCCGTTCGCCGACGCAAGCGTCGGGTCGGTCGCCCCCCTGGTCCTTGTCCGTTCCGATCCGATCGCGTCGATTCCGCAGGCGACGGCTACAGTATCACCGGCTGGCCCTTCAAAAGGGGCCACGGCGAGCCGGAGTCGAGATGGTCCCGGCATCCCGGTGGTCGTGTCTTCGGCGCGAGCGGCTCGAGTGCCTTCTATCGCGCCGTCGCCTTGAAGCGAGTCGGCGGGTTCGATCCGCTCCTCGTTTCCTATTACGAGGACGTGGACCTGGCCTTCCGTCTGCGATGGGCAGGCTATTCCTGTGCTTATGCTCCGTCGTGCCGGATCTTTCATGAAGTCTCCGCCACTCATGACCACACGCGCCCCGAACTCCAGCGCCGGATGGCACGAAACGCTGAGTTGCTCTACTGGACCAACCTCCCGACTCACTGGCTCCTCGCCTCGATCTTACCGCATGTCGGATTCACTCTCGCCCAGGCGGCCCATCGTGCCGCGCGAGGTCGGCTCAAACCCTTCCTGTGCGGCAAGCTTGATGCATTTCGCCTCCTGCCCTTGTTCCGCAATCGACGCTCCAACCGCCTGGTGTTGCGACGCTCGGCCGTCCGACGCCCTCACTTTCCCCTAACTGTTGCTCCTCTCACCGGATTTCGCAATCATCTGCGACGCCCCCACGAGAGCTTCGAGCGCCTCGCTGACCCGTCGGCCGTGGCGGCCGACAGTTTAAATGCAATTGAATGCGACAATTCCTGACTGGCTTCTCGCTCGCCGCGGACCTGGAGATTCAACCGTCCCGTTTCCGTGGATCTCGCCCCCGATGTGAAATCCAGTCGGTCAGAACGGTTCCTCACACTTAAACTCATCTCTCAACCTCGGTTAGGACCCATCAGTGGCGTAATGCGGTCGCCGAACCGGATGATTCGCTTGACGCTCCGGCCGAGTTGCTCTAGGATGCGGACCCGATGGAGCGGGACTCACCAGGATCAGGGATGATCACGTGTTACCCACCCTTGCGCAGCCCAGCATTGATCCCGCGTCTGGCCTGATGGCGGAATGCCCGGAGAGAACCAGCACGGTTCTCGTCGCTTGCCCGGATGCGAGGCCGCCCGCTTACCAGGCTGTGGTAGGACTGGAACGGGCAAATCTACTGGGCGCGTTCCATACGGCAACCTATTACCGCGGGGACGAGGGTCTGGCCACTCTCGGCCGCTCTCTCGCTCCCGGCGTGTTCCTTCAGATCGAGAGGCGACTGCGTCGGAGGCACTCCCCGGAAATCCCCTCGTCGGTGGTCCGTTCTGCGGCCTGGGTCGATGCGGCGTTGGCGATCGAGAATCGGCTGGGAAGTCCGGCCGCTCGGCGAAGCATGGCGATCTGGCGAACGCGGCGGTTCGACCGCAGGCTGTCTCGCTCGGTCGTGCGGAACCGTCCCGACGCCCTCCTGACGTTCAGCGACGTCGGCTCCGAGTTTACCATACCGTGCTGCCGTCGCCACGGCGTCATGACTCTTCTAAGCGTCGTCACCGGCGACCCGCGCGAGGAGCGGCTCGTGCTGGAACGTGAGCAGGAGCGATCACCCGACTGGTTCCGAATTTACCTCGGTGACGGAGAGATAGACCGCACCCTGCTGGACTGGCTTCACCAGCGACGAGTCCGCGAAATTGAACTGGCCAACCGCGTTCTCGTCCCTTCCCGTCATCTGGCGAGCAATCTGTCGCGGTACGGGATGCCCGATGAGAAGATCGCGGTCATCCCTTATGCTGCCAGCACGCATCGTTTCCGTCCTGATCCGGCCAAGCATCATGGTCAGAGCTGCACCTTCCTCTTCGCAGGCGGGATCACGCAACGCAAAGGGATCAAGTATTTGCTCGAAGCCTGGAGGCGCGTCCGTCGGCCTGGATGGACGTTGCAACTCCTCGGAGCCCTTCCGCGCCAGCTCGGCCCGCTGACCGCTTATCTCGACGAGGTTGAGTGGCTGGGTCGAGTCGGGCACGCCGACGTGCCGGCGCGGATGGCTGCGGCTGACGTGTTCGTCTTTCCTTCCCTGTTTGAGGGGTCAGCCGTCGTCACCTACGAGGCGCTCGCCTGCGGACTGCCTAGCGTCGTCACGCCTGAGGCCGGGTCGGTCGTCCGTGATGGGGTTGAAGGCTTCCTCGTAGCGTCCGGCGACGTCGAGACGCTGGCCATCCGGATGGAACAACTTGGTGCCGATCCAGAACTCCGAGCGACAATCGAGCGCCTCTGCTCGATGCCGCGCCGAGGCGTTCGACTGGAATCGCTACCACACGGCCTTGGCGGCCGAGGTCCGCGGAACGTTCCAAGACACTGCTCCAGCCAATATCACCTCATGATTGGATTGTTCCTGAGGTTGCCAGAGTGATCGCCGGTCCCTTTCCTTGCTCGTCAGCTCCAGCGATATTCCCATGGACCTGCTCCTTCCCTGCATCACCGGCGGCGTGATCCTCTTGCTGATCGGAACACAGATCCTCCGCAAGGACTTCGACCCCTTCGCGCCAATCTGGCTGTTCCTCGCAGGTTATGCACAGGTGTACGTTGTCCAGGCAATTTCCTATCGTGACTATGCCCTTCGGGTGCGCGGCGAGGAACTGGTGTCGGCGGCCAACCTCCGCGCTCTCTGGGCCCTGCTCTGGTTCCTCCTGGTGTACTACTGTGGCATTGCGAAGAAGCTGGCGGCGAAGCTGCCAAGGGCGCCGGCGTTCTGGTCGCCCGGATTGGTGGCGGGGATCACACCGTTCATGATCGTCTGGGGCCTGATTTGCTCGGGCGTTGCACTCCGGAGTGTGGAGGTAACTCAGGAGGAGAATCTCCTGAGACAGTTTCCGATCATGATGTTGGCTGCCGGTGTCTTGCTGACCATCACGGGCCGTCAACCGGCCTATCCGCGTCCGTTCATGACGCTCGCGGGCGTCCTGACGATCATCGCCTATACTTTTATCTGGATGTTCAACGGCCGGCGCTCGCACGCTGTTTTCGGGGTGCTGACCGGAGTCTGCGGCTGGTACCTGCCGCGATGGCGCCGCCCCTCCTTGCCAACCTTGATCGCAACGGCCGTGGCCTGCGTGCTGGCCGTATCGCTCGCGCTCGGCTGGCGTGGGAACGCCCGGTACGAGAGATCGGCGACCGGCTTCGTCGAGTACATGGGAGACTTCAACCCTGAAACGATCCTCGTCAATCTGAACCTCCGCGATCGTGAAGATCTGGAAGGTCGGCTCCTCGACGCCGACCAAGGCAGCAAGGAGACCGAGGAATATGGTGGCTTCTTGCTGATGTTGTATGCGGTACCCGAGCTGTCGGAGTACGACTACGGACAATCGTATCTACGAATCTTCTCGACCTACATCCCGCGCCTGATCTGGCGGGACAAGCCGATTTTCGGTCGGGAGCAGTGGGTCCGCGCCTGGATTGCCGGCTCGGAATTCCGCCGAGATGAGACATTCACCGGTCCAGCGATCAGTATCCTCGGCGCCACGCAGCTCAACGGTGGTGCCATCGCGACGTTAATCGTGCTTGCCGTACTCGCGCTGGGGCTCCGCACTGGCTACGACTACTTCCGGTTCTATTGCGATCGCCCCTGGGCCCAGTTCTGGTGGGCCATGACCTATTACGTCTCCTGGCTGATGACAGTCAACGACGACCCTCTGGTCTGGTTTTACTACATTTACGGCCACACGACGCTGCCGCCCGTCGTGGCGCTCTGGTTGTACCACCGGCTCAAGTCGCCATCGCCGGCTCCACCGCCAGGTGTCGGGCTCGGATAACGCTCGACACAGCCGCTACAATCGGCTCTGATCGTTGAGCGACCTGCTCCTCGACTTTGCCCCGCCCATCCGACCACGAGGCGTTGACCGGTGGTGAACATCCAGGACCTCATCGACGACGCCAAGTGCTACGAGACGGTCCGGGCGATGTGCTGGCCCGACGGCGTGACCTGCCCCCACTGCTCGTCCGATTCGGTCATCAAGAACGGCCGGGATGACACCCAGGCCCACCGCCAGCGGTACGAATGTCACTCCTGTCGGCGGCGGTTCGACGACCTGACCGGGACCATCTTCGCCGACCACCGTCAGCCCCTCCGGACCTGGGTGACATGCTTGTATCTCATGGGCTTGAACCTCTCCGGATTGCAGATCGCCAAGGAACTCGACCTCAACAAGGACGACGCCCGGGCGATGATCCAGGAGCTGCGCCAGGGGATCGTCGACCGCCGGCCTCCGGCCGCCCTCTCCGGGGAGGTCGAGTGCGACGAAGTCTATGTCGTGGCGGGACATAAGGGCCATCCGGAGGCCGTCAAAAAAAAGGCCGACCTCCCCGACGAAGGCGCCTGAAGGGGGAGCGTGGCCGGGGGACCTTGGCCAAGGAGAAGCCGCCGATCTTCGGGATGCTGCAGCGTGGGGGCGAGGTCGTGATCCGGATGCTGGAGAACGTCAAGCAGGTGACGATCGGGCCGTTGATCGACCGGACCATCGCCAAGGGGACGCTCGTCTACACCGACGAATACGACATCTACAGTCGCCTGGAGGAGTGGGGTTACGGCCACGAGACGGTCTGCCACGCGGCGGGGGAGTACGCCCGGGATGACGACGGCGACGGCTTCTGCGAGGTGCATGTCAACACCCTCGAAGGGTTCTGGTCGCTGCTGCGGTCGTGGCTCCGCCCCCACCGGGGAATCCCCCAGGAGAGCCTGCCGCTGTACCTGGGATTCTTCGAGTTCGTCCACAACGTCCGGGCTCGCGGCAAGACGCTCCTCGGAGCCCTGATCGGACAATTGCTGGCACCACCCTGCAATCCATCTTGAGCCTACTTGCATTTCTCGATGCAGTATTGTCGTCGACAGGTGTCCACGGAGTTGATCGCATGCGACTGGCCGTCTCATTCACCAACTTCGGCCCTTACCATCTCGCGAGACTCCGTGCCCTCGGGGCAAGCATGCGTCGAGAAGGTGGAGAGCTGCTCGCCTATGAGGTCGCGGGTTCGGAGCGGAAATATCCCTGGACGCCAGAATGTCATGAAGAGCCCTTTCAATGGTTCACTTTGTTTCCCGAACGTTCCCTAGAAGAGATTTCCAGCTCAGAATGTGCCTCGGTGATGAAAGAAGTCCTGTCTCAAAATCAGCCGGATGCCGTGGGCATCGTCGGCTATGTAAGGGCCGAGTCCCTGGCGGCACTCGGCTGGGCGAGGAGAAATGGCAAAGCAGCGATCTTGATGTCGGAGAGCCAGGAGATCGACCGTCCAAGACGCTGGTGGATCGAAGCCATCAAGAGGCGTCGTGTCCAGAAATTCGACGCAGCGCTGGTGGGCGGGCCGAGCCATCGCGAATACCTCGTCGAACTGGGGCTGCCCGCCGAGCGGATCGCCCTTGGCTACAACGCTGTGGACAACGCTTTCTTCGCTCGCGCATCTCAGGAAGCCGTTCGTGATCCCGGTTCGCGGCGGGACCTTCCGCAACGACCTTTCTTCCTGACCGTGGCGCGTTTCGTCCCCGAGAAGAATCTCCCGGCTCTGATTCGAGCCTGGGCACAATTCCGAGAATTACATCGGAATTCGCCTCCGTGGGACCTTGTGGTCTGCGGTTCAGGTCCGCAGGAGGCTGAGATCCAGTCCACGATTCGCAAGTACGGCGCCACGGGTTCGGTACATTGCCCCGGCTTTCTCCAGGCTGATGAGCTGGCGCGTTGGTATGCTCATGCCTCGGCCTTCGTCCTGCCAAGCCTGAGAGAACCCTGGGGATTGGTGGCCAATGAAGCCGCCGCCTGCGGTCTCCCACTACTGGTTTCGGAACTGCGCCGGCTGTTCTGCGACTCTCGTGCCCGATCCGCAAGGGACGACGGGAATCCGCTTCAACCCTGATGACCAGTCCGCGATCGTCGCGGCGCTCTCCTGGGCAGCGAACTTGCCCGAGTCCGACCGTCGTACCATCGGGTGTCGCGCCTCCGAGACTGTCGCCGCGTGGGGACCCGAACGCTTCGCCAAGGGGACCTTGCAGGCCATCGAACTGGCCATGGCTTCGCGGCGACGACGCAAGTCCATCCGGTTCCAAACCAGACGCCTTCGGGGGATGGAGACATGAGCATTGCGAGTCAATCGAGAGACAACGAGACCGCGATCCCACCGGACACGTCGTCGCAACCCGGTTGGGTCCACGTCTGCAACGGCCTCGATCCGCGACGTGACGGCGGAATGGTGCCCAGCATCCTCGGCCTGACCGGGGCAATTAAAGGCTCCGGCTCGGTGGCGATCGTGACACCGACACCGTCATCGCTCGGAGAGACTCAACTGCCCCGCGGAGTCCGCCTGATCGGACCCGAGGCTGATCTGGAGCGGTTTGTCCGATGCGCTGAGGTTGTGCATCTGCATGGCCTCTGGCAAGGTCATACCCGCCGCGGTGCGCGAGCGGCACGACAGGCTCGTGTGCCGTACATCATCGCCTCGCATGGCATGGCCGAACCCTGGGCGCTCCGACACAAGGCAATGAAGAAGCGAATCTATCTCTCGCTCGTCGAAAAGAGGAACTTGCAACGCGCCGCGTGCCTCCACGCCCTTTCGCGGCCGGAGATCGGCCACCTCCGGGCGCTGACACCGAAAACGCCGATCGCACTGGTTCCGAACGGTGTCCGCCTGGAACCATTTGCCGACCTACCGGCTCGCTCGTTGCTGGAGCGTGAGTTTCCCGAGCTGGAGGGGAAGTTCCTCTTGCTGTTTCTTTCACGATTGCACGTCAAGAAAGGTCTCGATCTCCTGGCGCAGGCACTACTTTCGATCCGGCTCGACCATCCGGAGGTCCACCTTCTGCTCGCTGGCAACGACGACGGAGCCCGGCAGCCTTTCCTCCAGCAAATGGCGTCGTTCGGGCTCGCCTCGCGGGTGACCTGCCTGGGCCACGTCGCTGGTGAACGAGCACGGGAGGTTTGGGGCGCGGCCGACGCGTTCATCCTGCCAAGCTACAGCGAAGGCTTTAGCATGGCGATTCTGGAGGCACTCGCGGCTCGCAAGCCAGCGATCATTACCACAGCCTGCCACTTCCCTGAACTGGCGAGGGTGCGGGGCGGGATCGTCGTCGAGCCGGACCGCGCCAGTGTCACTCAGGGTTTGCGAGAACTGCTCGAACGCACGCCAGCCGAACGAGAAACTCTGGCTGCATCCGGTCGATCGCTCGTCGAAAGCCGCTACACGTGGGCGGAGCAGGGGCGACGGCTGACCGAGGTTTACCAATGGCTCGAGGGCGGAGGCCCGGAGCCGGAAGCCGTGGCCGAGACGGAGGGATCGAGGTCATGACGGTGACGGCGAGTCAGCGTGGTCGATCTGAAACGCTCCCATGTCCATCAGGTCCCACCCGGGCACGGGTCAGCGTTCTCGTCCCTGTGAAGGACGAGGCTGAGAACCTCCGCCGCTGCCTGCCATCTCTGGCATGGGCTGACGAGGTAATCGTCGTGGACAGCCAGAGTCGCGACCAGACGGTGAGCGTCGCGGTGGAACACAGAGCAACGGTCGTCCAGTTCCACTTCAACGGCTCCTATCCCAAGAAGAAGAACTGGGCTCTGGAGAACTTGCCCTTTCGCAACGAGTGGGTGTTAATCATCGATGCCGACGAGGTCGTGCCACCCGAGCTCGCCGAGGAGATCACGCGACGGACGACTTCGGGTGAGGCCGACGGTTTCCTTCTCAATATGAAGTATTACTTCCTCGGGAGCCGAATCCGGCATTGTGGATACAATGAGTGTTGGAATTTACGTCTATTCAAGCATCACCTGGGCCGCTACGAGCGCATTCCGGCGGCACCCGGCTCGATCGCCGGAGACAACGAGGCCCACGAGCATGTGGAACTCGCGGGTCGTCTCGGCCGCCTGAGGTACGAGCTTGACCACCACGCTTATCCGACTATCACGGCCTGGGTCGAAAAGCACAACCGCTATGCCACCTGGGAGGCGGAAAACTACCTTCGCTTTCTCCGAGTGCCAGTGCCGCGGAAAATTGGAGCGGGGAAGCGATTCAAACGGTTGTTGAAGAAGCTTTTTCTCCGGCTCCCATTCCGGCCATTGATCCGGTTCCTTTACGCCTACGTGGCCCGTCTCGGCTTTCTGGATGGACGACCTGGGCTGATCTTCTGTTTGCTGCTGGCCTATTACGACTTTCTGTGCAATGCCAAACGCTATGAGCTTGAACTTTCCTCGGCTCAGCGAGGCAAGGTCGCAGCGCGTGTCCGCTCGATAGGTGCGAGGGCGGACGAAAACGCTGGAGTTCGAGTCGATTGCCTGGTGAAAGACGGCGGCTAGCTCATCCGCCTCACGTTCCGGTTCGAACTCTCGGGCGATTCGCTGGCGGCCACAATGGCCGAGAGCGCGGGCCCGATCGGGTTCAGCGAGAAGTTCGTCGATGGCCTGGGTGAGGGCCTCGGAGTTGCCGGGAGGAATCAGTACGCCGGCACGACCGTCGGCAAGCAGTCCATCGAGTCCGGACACTTCGCTCATGATGGAGGGAACGCCATGCGCCAGGGCGAGGAGCAGTGGGTGTCCGGTTGTGGGAATGAGTGAGGTCAGACAGAAAATGTCCAGCACGCTCCAGAAGGGTCGGTAGTTGGCCGCATCCTCGGCGAAGGTGACACGATCGCCCACTCCAAGTGTGACCGCCAATCGTCGGAGGGGCTCCTCCGAAGGCCCGCGACCCGCGATGAGGAACTCAGCATCACGCCCCTTATCAATGATGCGGCGTGCCGCGTGGAGGAAGATGGCGAGGCCTGATCCCGAGGTTAATGGCGCCACCGCTCCCACAACGGGCACCCTGGGCGTCGCCCAGAGCTCCTCGCCCGCGGTCTCGGACGACGGTTCACTCTCCGCGACAGCGCCGATAACGGCCGGTCGGACGACCCCGATGGCCCGCTGGGGAATCCCCGCATTGGCGACCAGATCCTCGGCCAGTTCGCGACTGGTCGCGATCAGGCCACGGCACTGGGACCGCGAGAGTCGAAGCCGTGAGCCGGGTGGAAGGAACTCCAGGACACTCAACACATAGGGAACTCGCCATCGCTCCGCGATCGCCAGCGCGGGTTCGGCCATCTCGAACCCAAGAGCGTGGATCAGGTCGGGGCGGGCGGGGCCGTTGCCACTCGTCAATTCGCGAATGGCCCAGGGGCGTCGCCAGCGGCTCTCCAGCGAAGGACATTCTACGAAGCCGTGACGGTCCTGTCTCGCAACTACCTCAAGGCGTGGTGACGAAGCCCCTCGAGACTCGCCAACTGCGAGGCAGATGACAGTCAACGCGAAGCCGCGACGTTCCAGCCGCGCACCCATTGCCCTCAGCGAATCGGCGCCGGCAGGAGTTAACTGGCCGGCCAGAAACAACACGTTTCGCGATTCTTGCGACATCGCTCGTCCCCCGCGCCTGGTCCGTCATGGCTGAATTGGACAGGGGAGCTCTCCCGAGGTTGCGGAAGCCGCGGAGAGAATACCAGAAACTCGGTCTCCTGGGGATCGGAATTCGATCACCGGCACATCAAGACGCAGGGTTGGACACAAGCCCAGTCGGTGAATCTGGTCAATCCCTCTCGGCCCCGTTTTTGTCGCCGTGGTTCTCGTCTCCCCGATAAGCTCGATCGAGGAGATCGATGGGGTGCAGGACCTCCATCCGGCTGCCCGACTCCCGAGCCTTGCGAGCAATCTGGAGGATGCAGCCGACGTTACCGGTTGCAACTACCTCGGCTCCCGTCTCGGCGATGTGAGCCATCTTGCGGCGTCCGAGACGCTCCGACATCTCAGGCTGCGTGAGGTTGTAGGTTCCCGCCGCTCCACAGCAGATCTCCGATTCTTCCAGGGGCACCAGTTCCAGACCGGGGATCATCTGGAGCAACTGTCTCGGCTGCTGGCGGATTCGCTGGGCATGGCAGAGGTGGCAGGCATCGTGGTATGTCACCTTCATCGGCATGTCGGTCGTGGGTGCCACCGGACCTAGCTCGACGAGAAACTCGGAGATGTCCCGAACCCTCGCGACGAAACCCGACGCAGCGTCGCGGTCGGCCGCAGGCAGCAGGTGAGCGTAGTCCTTGAGCATCGCGCCACAGCCGGCAGCGTTGACGATGATCGCATCGAACTCCGAGGGGCGGAAGGTCTCCAGGTTCCTCCGGGCGAGTTCCAGGGCGGGTTCTTCCAGGCCGGAGTGGTAATGGATTGCGCCGCAACAGACCTGTGATCGCGGGACGACGACCTCGCAGCCGTTCTTTTGAAGGACCCTGGCTGTGGCAGCATTCGTCTCGGGATACATCGCGTCGGCCACGCAGCCGGTGAACATCGCCACGCGGGCTCGCCGCGGTCCGATCGGTGGAAGGATCTCCGGCAATCGGCCCGGCTTCTGCAATCTCGCTGGCAACATGGCCTGCATCCGGCGAAGTGTCGGTGGCAGTAATCGGGTCAGCCCGGACTTTTCCGCCAGCGCGAGCACGCCCATCCGCTGCAAGACGCGAGCCGGTGCCAGGGCCAGCTTGACCCGTCCGACATATGGGAAGAGGTATCTGAGGATCGCTCGTTGGAGCCAGTTCCCGCCACTTCGCGACGAGCCATTGGCCGGTGCCGACGTCTGAAGGGCGACCTTGAAAGGTTCAATCAGCTGGCCGTACTGCACGCCGGAAGGACAGGCACTCTCGCAAGCCCGGCAGTCGAGGCAGAGGTCGAGGTGCTTGCGGACCTCGTTGGTCACGCTCAACCGGCCGTCACTGATGGCCCGCATCAGATAGATCCGGCCGCGGGGGCTATCGTTCTCGTCACCGGTCTCGACGTAGGTGGGACAACTCGCGGTGCAGAGGCCGCAATGGACGCAGTCCTGGAACCGTCGATATTCGATCTTGCTGGCGAGCCAGTCGAGGTCAATCCCCGGCTCTGCCGCCTTGGCGTCGGTCGTCATCGGGGGAAGCCGTCCTCGGGCGGGAGGTGGGAAGTCGTCGGCAGGTGGGTCTTATCCGATTGTACCAACAAAACGACCCGGATTCATCACCCCGCCGGGGTCGAGGGCATTCTTGACCTGCTCCATCAAGGCCCAGTCCCCCCTTGGCTCTCCCCAGACGCGCAATCGCTCTTTCCAGATCGTCGGACACCGCGAGAGAATCAGGTTTCCGCCCGACTCGGCCGCCCGATGGCGAAGATCGTTGACAACCGGAGCCAGTTCATTCAAACCGGCGTTCTCGTCCAGACGGTGGAAGTGGACGACCCCACTGCCCGCATGAGCCTGAATGGCCCACGATTCCGCATCCGGCTGCGAGGCCAACTCGACCACGGCCGACGGCTTCAGGCTCGCCACCAGGCTCAGAGGCCCCGTCTCCGCGGCTGCGAACTCGGCCAGCGCCCGCCAGACCGGCTCCGCTTCCACTCCCTCGACGATCTCCAGGCGACCTGGCTGGACCTCTGGCCCAAGCGCGTCGCGTTGCCAGCGGACCGAAGCGGCGTTGTCCTCCAGCCCGACCGCGATCACCCAGTCGGAAGCCGGCAGGCCGCACCCGCCTCCGATCGCCTCGGCGGCCTTCCGGTTGAGCAATTCGACGGCGATGGGACGGGTCCGTGAGGTGTTGAGACGATCCAGCACGTCGGCGGCGTCCTCCGCCCGGTCGAGAGCGACCCATCCGATCGCGGATGCCTCGGGCTTCGGCCGGACCGTGAGCGTCAGCTCGGCGATGATCCCAAGCGTGCCCATCGAACCGGTGAGCAGCTTCGGAAAGTCGTAGCCCGCAACGTTCTTGACCACTCGCCCGCCACCCTTGATGAGCTCTCCGTCGGCGGTCACGAAACCGACGCCGATGATCATGTCGCGAGGACGGCCCGCCCGGAACCGTCGCGGGCCACTCGTATTCGTGGCGTAGATTCCGCCGAGTGTCGCGCGATCGGCCAGCGGTGCATCGAGCGGAAGTCGCTGACCCTCGATCGCCAGGACTTCCTGGAGCGCCGCCAGGGTCATCCCCGCCTCGACGGTAATCGTCATATCGGCCGCTGGATAATCAATCACCCGGGACAATCCGGTCGTCTGAATGGCGACTCCCGGGGTTCGCGGGGTGCCTCCGTAGTGCAAGGCGGTCCGGCCTCCTTGCGGGTAGATCGCCTGACCGGCTCCCACATGGCGGGCCACGGCGTCCCGGAGGGCATGGAGGTCAGTGGGGGACTCGGCAACGGTCGCGGTCGCGCCGTCTCCGAGAGGGATCTCCGTGGCGTTCTCGGGCGGGTTCAACTCGGGCTCTCCCTGGCATCTTGACGTTCAATCGAGGGCTCTGCGTCGGCGAAACTCTCGGTATCTTCATCGTCGAGGTGCGGCCCCAAAGGCGGACTCAGAGGAAGCCGGATGATGAACCGGCTGCCTGCGCCTGCCGACGACTCGACCTCGATCGTGCCGCCGTGGTCCTGAACGATGCCATAGCTGATGCTCAATCCGAGACCGGTCCCGACGCCGACCGGCTTGGTGGTGAAGAAGGGGTCGAAGATACGGTCGCGGATCTCATCCGGAATTCCGCATCCGTTGTCCTCCACATCGATCCGCACTGCCGCCGGCTCGGCCCGCGTGCGGATCGCCACACGCCCCCCTTCGGGACAGGCATCGATGGCGTTGGAGACCAGGTTCAACACCACCTGATTGATCTTGGCACCGTAGCAAGTGACGAGTGGCAAGGGGGTAAAGTCGAGATCCACGGTGATATGCTTCTTCTTTGCGTTGCCGAGGACGATGTTGATGGTCGATTCCAGGCCGGCGTTCAGATCGACTTCGGCCAGATCGCCCGAGTCGAGCCGCGCAAAGATCCGCAGGTCACCGACGATCCGCTGAATGCGATTGAGCCCCTCGCGGGTCCGCTGAAGTAGGCCTTCGAGATTGCCCATCGTGTAGTTCATATCCGTGCGATCAACGAATTCGCGGATGCGAGTCAGGACCTCGGAGTCAGCGGTTTCTAGGGACGACTCGGCCTCGCGGTAGAGCTCGATCAAGCCGCGGACCTCGGCCAGATCACGCTGGAGCACAGCGACGTTGTTGCCGACGTAAGACAGAGGGTTGTTGATTTCATGGGCCACGCCCGCCACCATCTCGCCCAGGCCGGCAAGCTTGGCCGTCTGGACCATCCGGCTCTGGGCCTGCTTCAACTCCTCATGGGCCTGTCGCTCCGACTCGGCCATCGCCTGGAGTCTGCTCGTTCTGCTCCTTGAGCCGGGCCTCGTAACGCCAGCGCTCGGTGACGTCCCAGAAGATGCCCTGGATGCCGATGATCTGTCCTTCCACATCGCGCAAGGGGATCTTGATAACCTGGACGTAATGCGTCTCTCCGTCGGGCGTGACGTGCTCTTCGACAACCTCGAACGGCATCCCTTCACGCATCACCCGCAGGTCATCCTTGCGATACTTCTCGGCGAGGGGACGGGGAAAGAGGTCGAAGTCCCTCCGGCCCACGATTTCCTCGAACGCCCGGCCAACCGTCTCACAGAAGCGACGGTTGACAAAACTGAACCGGCCTTCGCGATCCTTGCGCAGGATGTTCTGGGGCAGGGTTTCCACCAAGCGAGTGGTAGAAAACCTCCGACTCGCGCAACGCCTCGTGGGCGAGTCTTCGCTGCTCCTCCATCCGATCAATGATCCCGGCGTTTGCCCAGATCAGAGTGATAAAAACCAGAATATTCGAGACGACGAGGAGCGAGACGCCCGTCGGCGTGGTGTAGTAGCCGCCACGTTCGCCAAGCAACCGCACCCAACCCAGGACGATCGGCACGAGCAGGCAGAACGGCAGGAGCCGACGTGCCAGGACCGCCCCCGGCCCGGCTCCCGTCAGGATCGCCATCAGGCCGCGTTTGGGACGCGAGAACAGAATTCCGAGCGAGAGCACAGCGAACGACAGAGCCGTCGGCAATGCCATCGGAATAAATGTGGCGAAGCCGGTGTCCTCGGTCAGCTTGAAGGCATATCCCACAAGAGCCAGAAGCGAAAGCAAGGCCGAACCGAGCGCCGCGAGTTGGGCCGGACCCTGGCGAAGGCGAGCCTTGCTGCTCATCAACCAGAGTGCCGAGCCTGCGAGCACGAAGTTAGCCGCCGTGTTGAGGCCCATGCGGGCCTCGTAGGACCAGGAATTCCAACCCAGGCCGCCCTGCAAAGCGATCTGTTCGTACGGTAGGGTCCAGCCGAACCAGCCAGCCAACAGCCGCACCATCCCGATCGACAAGACGGCGAAGGCCAGAAACCGAGCCAGAATTCGAGAGAGCAAGGATCGGTCTTGCCGGTCGCGAAAGCAGCAGAGCCCACCCCGCCAGGACGAAGGCAACCGCCGTGGCCGGGTTCATCCCGACCACACCGGGCAACGTGGCTCGGAATCGCTCGACACGGATTACCCAACCCGTGAGCACGAGCAGGCCCACTCCGACGATTGTGACACCCGCCAGCCAGGAACCCGCGTCGAAGAAGCCGATTCGATGCTCCGGCCGGCCCACAACGAGACCGGACGGCGGTAAGATCAGCAGTTCCGGGTCGGTCGGCGAGCGAACGACATCGGGAACCTCATCCGAATCCCTGAGATTCGAAAGGTCGGAGGCACTCACGAGGGCGGCTCCGGCTCGGGATCACGGGTGTAATACCGAATATCTTCCCCGGAGAGAATTCGATCAACGGACTCCTGCACCATCCTCAGCACGTCCACTGTAGCTTGGTCCGTCGCCAGGCCCGGCCAGGCATCGGTCAGGAGCATCTGGCCCTCGAACGCGAGCCGGTGCAAGGCATAACTGAGTCGGCGATCCAGCAGACGCTCATCCCTCAAGGTCTGCTCCAGATTGATCAGCGCCTGCATCAGGTCGCTCGCCGTGTCCGGAGGTATCGGCTCTCCCCTGCGAAGCCTTGAGAGGAATGCGCCAGGGTCTTCCGCCCCGATCGCGGCATGACGGAGCACCAGCGACTCGGGCTCCTCCGACGTTGCCGAAGACACGACATTCTCGGGCGAGGGTCCTGGCTCCATCACGGCTCCCGTTCTTCTGTCTCCAGAACACCGTCTGGCTTTGGCTCCTCGATCGGCAGCGACGCAACCGCATCGCCCTGAAAAACCTGCTCGCGAGAGGCACGAGCCGACCACTCCGCCAGGTAATCCGGGTCGCTGGTAATCTCGTCGAAGCTCATGAGCGGTCCGAGGGCCACCTCAGCACGCTCGCCCCGGTCGCGAACCGCTTCGGCCTCGATCGAACGGCGAAGCAGGTTCTCGCAATACTGCTGCACCGAACCCGCCCCCGATCGGATCGCAAGTTGCTCGGCGTCGTCGAGGACCGATCCGGGCAGATAGAGCGTCAGCCGCTGGAGTTCCGTGCGATGGTCCGGCAACTTCTGCTCGGTGATCCGGTGAACGCCGGGGAGCCGTCGCCAGCGCGAGAATCGGATCTGCTTCGCCACGATGCCACCTCTCCGTCTCCCCAAGCCCGATCGCTCGAACGGTCACCGTGTTGAACTTCCGCCCCGAACGATCAGACCGTCAGGCGGACGCTCGATGGCCGGGGGTTTTCCGCTCGATGCAACCAGCCCCGGTCGGGAGCAACTTGTGGGGGCTGCAACGCCCCGCCGGGTTGAAGACTTCGCGGATCGCTGCCATGGCAGCCAGATCGGCCGTCGAGAAGAGCTTGGGCATGAACGACATCTTCTCCACCCCGATCCCGTGCTCGCCCGTGACGCTTCCGCCCACGTTGATGCACTCATCCAAGATTGCGTGGCTGGCGTCGAGGACACGACGAACCTGGTCCGGGTCACGCTCGTCGAACAGGAGGATCGGGTGGATGTTGCCATCTCCGGCATGGAACACGTTCGCGATTCGGATTCCGTACTGCTCGCCGATCCGCGTGATCGTGCGGAGGATGTGTGGCAGCTTGGTCCGGGGCACGACACCGTCCTGGGTGCAGAACGTCGGGCTCAACCGACCGATTGCACCGAAGGCCGACTTGCGGCTCTTCCAGATCGCGACGTACTCCGGCTCCTTGCGGGTCCGCCAAGGGATTCGCGACTGAACGCTCCCTCCGTTACGCTCGACGATCGCACTGATCGACTCGGCCTCGCGGTCCAAACCCGCCTCCAGGCCATCAATCTCGACGATCAGCACGGCTCCGGCGTCGGTCGGGAAACCGAAGTGAAATGCCTGCTCGATGGCCTGGATCATCGGGTTGTCGAGCATCTCGAGCGCGGCGGGCACGATCCCGGCTCCGATGATTCCGCTGACCGTCTCGGTCGCCGCGTCCACCGAGTCGAAGACCCCGAGGAACGTCCGGCCCGCTTCCGGGTCGCGGGTCAGACGGACGATGACCTTGGTAACGATCCCAAACGTCCCCTCGTGACCGACGATCAGTCCCGTCAAGTCGTAGCCCGGCTGATCTTCGGCCACGCCCCCTACCTCGACCACCGAGCCATCGGGCATCACCAACTCGACGCCGAGCACATGATTGACCGTCACCCCGTACTTGAGCGTGTGTGGTCCCCCGGAGTTCGTCGCCACGTTCCCGCCGACCGTGCAGGCCGTCTGGCTCGACGGGTCGGGAGCATAGTGAAATCCCGTGCCGGCCAGGGCCCGCGTCAACCAGACATTCACCACACCCGGTTCGACGATCGCGTAGCGGTCACGCGTATTGATCTCCAGGATTCGCTTCATCCGTGTCAGGCAGATCATCACGCCACCACCGACGGCCAGGGTGCCGCCAGCGAGGCTCGTCCCCGCGCCCCGGGGAACAAACGGCACGTCATGGCGGGCACAAAGCTTTACCACCTCCACAACGTGCTCCGTCGAGGTCGGGAAGACCACCACATCAGGCACATTCTTCTCGATGACATAACCATCGCACTCATAGACGAGCAGCTCGTCGCGGTGATAGATCAAGTTTTCTTCGCCGACCACCGCCATGAGGTCGGCAAGCAGTCGGGCGGAGGAGGAGGATGGAGAGGCTACGGACATTGGATCGCTTTCTTGGGTTCATCAATGGATGCAGGCTGACCGCAAGCCAGTCTGGATGTGTCCCAAACGCTATTTTATCATTTCTCCGACGACCTCGCCAATGACACAGCAAACCCAGAACTCGCCGGAACGGACCCACGACAGGAGCAGAGCCGGCATGGTACGATTGAGGATGGGAAGTTGGACGTCAACGGCAACAGGGAAGTAACGCCCGCGTGTCGTCTCCCGACCCTCCCCCATTCTCCTCTCATCCATAGTGATTTCCCCAAGCTCCTCAGCGATGGAGGGGTTCATTCCATGTCGGATAAGCCCGCGAACCCGCGGCCGTCGGTCCTCGGACGCCGGCAAATCGCCGGTCTGGTGCTGGAAGTGACCCTGTTCGCCTCCCTGGCTGGCTGTGATTCTTCGCAATCGGCAGCGACGTCACCGCTAACCCGAGGGCCAATCGCGAGTGAGGGCAACGCGATTGCCGCGAAGGCGCCCCGGACGCGAAAACCGGCCGTGGCCCAGGAGCGGAGCCCCTTCCAGTTCGCGGAGGTCGCGAAGGAAGCGGGGATCGACTTCGTCCACGTCTCCGGCACCACGGCTGAGGACAAGTACTTCCCCACCGCCAACGGATCCGGCGTGGCGATCCTTGACTACGACGGTGACGGCCTGATGGACCTTTATTTCGCCTCCAACTGCTTTCTGCCAGTGGGCAGCCGGCCGGAGGGTAGAAACCGGCTTTACAAGAATCTTGGGGGCCTGAAGTTCCGAGACGTGACCGAGGAGTCGGGCCTGGACTTCCACGGCTTCTGTCACGGGATCATCGCGGGCGACTTCGACGGCGACGGAGATTCCGACATCTTCCTCGCCACCTATCACCAGAACACACTCTTCGCGAACAACGGCGACGGCACGTTTCGCGACGTCGGCCGCCAGGCGGGGGTGGCTCCTGCCGGCTTCCACGGACGGATCGTGACGGACGGCACGACAGACAAGCCGCTGGTCGTCGATGCAGTCGCCGGCTTGAAGTGGCGCCTCGACGGCGGAGAACCGACGGACGACCTGACGCTCAAGGTCAAGAAGGGTCAGAAGCTCACCTTCCGCCAGGCCGACCCCGATGCCCCCCGGGGTCTGGAGATCCTGGCCGATCCGGGCATGATTGTCCTCGCAGGCGACGCCGAACCCGACCGTAAGCTGGGAGCCGTCCTCCGCGAACTCGGGGCGGGGCCTTCCCGGCTCTACAAGTCCGCGCCACCGGCCCCCGCAGGTTCGGAACCCGTGATCCTGGCCGAATTCGAGGTTGTCGGCGAACCGACGAAGCCGATCGGCTTCGAGTGCTCCGAACACCGGACCGCCTGGTCTTCCGGGGGCGCCGCGCTCGACTACGACCAGGACGGCGACCTCGATTTCTACGTCACAAACTACGGCTTCTGGACCATCGAGGACCACGGCAGCCAGTTCTGCGGCAACCGGGAGAAGAACGTCCGCCAGTACTGCTCGCCTCGCGAGGTGACGACTGTCCGGCACATCCTCTACCGCAACGACGGCGTCGCGGACGGCGTCCCCCAGTTCACCGACGTGACCGATGAAGCGGGGGTCAACCGCTCGGACGGACACGGCTTCGGCGTGGTGGCCGCTGACCTGGACGGCGATGACAAGCTCGACCTCTACGTCGCCAATGATCAGAACCCAGCGTTCCTCTACCTGAACAACGGCGACGGCACGTTCCGCGACGCCACCGAGTCGTCCTGCGCCGGCTACGACGAGAAGGGGGCGACACAGTCAGGCATGGGCGTCGATGCGGCCGACGTGGACGGCGACGGCCGTCCGGAACTCTTTCGCACCAACTTCGCCAATGAGTACAACACCCTCTATTACAACATTGGCAAGGGCACCTTCTACGACCAGACCGCCGCGTTTGGCCTGGCCGCCGACGCCATGACCTGGGTCGGCTGGGGCTGCGCCCTCGCCGACTTTGACAATGACGGCTGGCCTGATGTGTTCGTGACCAATGGCCACGTCGATGATAACTACCGCCTTCTCGGGATCAACGACGTGCCCTACGCTGAGCCGCCGCTGATTCACCGGAACGTCGCCCTCGGCGACGGACCCGATGCTGCCCGCCGGTTCCAGCTCGCAACCTTCGGCGCCGGACTGTACTTCGAGTCCAGCCACGTCGGCCGTGGGGCCGCCTTCGGCGACCTGGACAACGATGGCGACATCGACATCGTCATCAACCACAAGGATGGTCCTCCCGCCTTGCTGCGTAACGACACGCCCGCTGACAGAAACCACTGGCTCCGTCTCAAACTTCGCGGTACGACCAGCCATCGCGAGGCCATCGGCACGAAGGTCGCGGTCATCGCTGGCGGCCGCACGATCGATCGCCAACTCAAGGGCGGTTGCAGCCTTGAATCAACCAATGACCCTCGCCTCCTGATCGGCGTCGGCCCGGCTTCGAAGCTGGAAACCGTACTGGTCAAGTGGCCCTCGGGCCGCGAAACGGTGCTCAAGGATGTGACGACGGATCAGGAACTGGAACTCATCGAGCCGGTTGAGTGATTGCCGAGCCCTCAGGTATGGTTGCCATCGCGCGGAGCCGGAGGGCCGACTGATGTCGGGCCTGGCCATTTCCAAGATCCGAGGTTTCCCCACCGCTTCTGAACTCAGAATGACGAACCGGCTATGGCCAGCTCAACGGCGACGGCCTTGACCGGCGGGGATGCCACGCGCTACAATCTCTCTTTCCCCCGTCGGGCTCGTACTCCGGGAAAACGTACTGGTCGCCACGGCGATCCCGCCCGACATTTCGAAGCCACGAGGCCACGATGCCGCGCAAACGATTCGGACGCAACCGCAAGAACCGCTGCCGTTTCTGCACACCTGAGGGCTGCCCGCGCCCGGCCTACGTCGACTACAAGGACGTCGGCCTCTTGAAGAAGCTCTGTACGAATCAGAGTAAGATGTTCTCTCGCAAGCGTAGCGGTAACTGCGCCGCCTTCCAGCGCGCCTCCAGCGACGCCATCAAACGAGCCCGCTTCATGGCCTTGTTGCCCTACGTCGGCGAGTAGGCCCGTTGCAGCCTGAGCGACCGATGAGGAATTGCCAGTAGGACTCAGAAACTGCGTCCTACTGGCGATCCGCGCCCAGGAAGGCGACAAACTCCTGATCGAGCGTTTCAAAGGACGCCTCGAGGTAGCTCGCCAGCGACCGCGACCCGGTATTGATCCGGCCGTTGTAGGCATCGCGAACGTAGTCAAGGAAGCCCTCGCGATACTGGCCACCCTCGAAGTTCATCAGGAAGACGGCCAGGGCCATCGACTCGTTATAGTGCAGAAAGACCTTGCCGATCCCTCGCGGGGCGATCTCGCGAGGCTCGGGAAAGACCGGCGTCCGGTCGTCGAACGACTCCTTGCTCAAGGCGGTCAGCTTCTCGATCGGCACGTAAAGGTGGCCGTCCAGGATGAGAGTGCGGGCCACCTCGATTCGACGACCGATCAGGCCGCCGACGAGCAAGGAGCCGTCGGGCTGAGGCTCGACCGTCTCGAAATAAGTTCCCAGACCCTCCCAGACCCAGAAGTTGCCGGTGTTATGCTCGTAGTTCGACCGACCGGCCGATTCGAAGAGCAACTGATGGGAAACCTCGTGGGCCAGGGTCGCCGTTGCTTCGATCTGTCCGTCGTCGTCACGATAGAAGTAGCTCCGGCTGGGAAGTTTCCGACCGCCGACTTGTAACGGCGGCAGGTAACGCCCGAGTTCCACCGAGACGTCGGCCCCCGCCAGAAGCGGCTTGAGAAAATCGACGTATTCCGACTTCTCACCGAAGTACCAGACCACATGCCGCTGTTTCGGATCCGTCGTCCGGGGCTGGAGCTGGGGGTTGGCGAATCGGCGGGCCAGGGGCAATCGCTCGCGACCGATGGCGTCGGCCAGGAGTGAGAAGAAGAGATCATGGATATCTTCCAGACGACGGCCGAAGGAAATCGCCTCGGAGAAGGGCACGTTGGTGTGAACCTGGAAGTGGGTGGTCGTGATCTGCCAGGGCCTTCGGAAGAAGTCGGCGCGGAGGGCGTCGGCCTTGTCAGCGGGAAGCCACTGCGTCGGCCGGTCGCCGACGAAGTTGGTACCGGGTAGCTCGCCGCGGTCGAGGTGGGACACCCAGTCCTCGGGAACCCAGCCGAACCTCGGATGAAGAATCTTGCCGGCCTTGAGCTGGGCGGCGGCGTCGGGCGTGGCCCAGCCACCTTCAAAGGGCACGAAGCCCAGCAACCGGCGGGCCTCGGCCTGATCTGGCTGACGCTCCAGGACCTCGCGGAGACAGGAATCCGCCAGGGAAAACCGGGCAACCTTCGGGTCGGCTGCCTCCCTGGCCAGTGCCAGGAACGACCGAGCCGCCTCGGTCCGGATGGCCTCGGCGGCGTCGGGCAGGGGGGGGTGGTCCGCCAGCCCCTCGGATCGAGCGGGGACGTAGTCCGGCAAGGGCTGGAACCGGATTGGCCCCGATCCCGTCTGGGGCCGTTCGATCAGGTCGCGTACTCGCTGGGCCTCGGTCCCTTGACGTTCCTCCGCAAGCTTCGCCAGCGCCTCAGCCTCGGTCGCCCGGATCGCCTCGCGACGGACCTGGAGTGCTCGGGAAGCCTCCTCGGCGGCCAGCGGCGAGGGCACCTGGAACCCGAGCGCCGCCAGGGACAGGGCCAGCGTGCAGGAGATCATCGCATTGCTCCGCGTCGGGAAAGCCTGTTCACCGGGAACCTCGTCGCTCTGGCGGACGCCGAGTGGGACATCGTTTGCTCTGGACGTCCGAGGACGTCCCGAGCAGAATGCCGGCCGCACGGCCTGGTGGATGAGAAACGTCCGGAGACCGAACGAAGGGAGCGCCTGCCCATGCGACAGATCCGGCAACGTCCGTTGGTGTGCGTCGGGATGGCCCTCGTCGTGGGGCTGGTCGCGGGCTGGTCCACTGGTTCGTCGCGGCTGCCCCGATTGCACGCCCAGACCGCCGACCGCTGGGAGGATCGCATCCTGACCACGGGAACGATGTCGTTCGAAAAGAACAAGCAGAACATGCAGATCTCGCAGGACGCCGTGTACTACCTCAATTATAACCGCGGTCTGCTCCTGGCGGCGGTTCCCAGCTACCGCCAGACCGCCGCCGGGATCGAGATCCTCTCCGACTTCGCCGAGCGGGACCTCGTCCGCGACTTCGCCCTCAAGCCGGGCAGCGACCCGCATTTCCTGATGACGACGGCCAGCCTGGGAGCCCGGAGCGAGGGATGGTCGCCGCTGATCGTCTTCGAGACCGAGAGTGGTCAGGTGACGACTTATCGGGTCCTGCCGCCGGTCCAGACCTCGGGAGGACGAGTCAAACCCCAGTTGCAATTGCTCGAGCGCCGGACTGATCCAAGACTGGCCAGGGTGCTGGCGACCGCAGCCGTCGAGGAGTGATCCGGCTCAGGACGCTCGCCATCCAGCGTTCCCGGTCGCCATCCCGACGATGGCTCGCGTCGGATTACCCGGGACCAGCCGCGGGTCGAGTGCGCCGGCGGGTGGCATGCCAGGCATGCCACCGGGCATCCCGCCACCGGGCGGCGCCCCCCGGCATCCCGCCACCGGGCGGCATGCCACCGGGTTGCGGAGACCCCGCGCCGCCCGACTCGCTGGGTGGCGCGGCAACTTCCGGCTCGGGCACCTTGCCCTCACCCGACGCCGGGAAGGGGCGGCCGTTCTGGTGGTCGATCAGCCAGGACCCCTTGCGGTCAAATACCTTGGCGTTGCCGAACTCGGGATCCTCGAACTCGCTGCTGTAACTCGGGAAGATATACCCGGTGGTGTACTGGAAGAAGGCCAGGAGCTTGCGATCGATCCCCAGGTTCCAGGGGGGCTGCGACTTGTAGTCGATCATGCCGAAGATTTTCCGATGGACCGGGGCGGTGTCGAGCATCAGCAGCAGAACGGCGACGGTGAGTGTCGCCCCGGCCAGCCCGAAGACCAGGCGGCCGAGGGCCTGGACGGTGCTCGGAAAGCGTACCATCGTGGGTGCCATGCTCCCGGTCAAGACTTTCAGGATCACCAGCGTGACGAGGAACAGTCCCCCCAGGCAGAGGAGATCCGCCCAGCTGGCCAAGCCCGAGGCGTTCGCCACAATCAAACCGGCCAGCGTTTCATAGAAGTTCAGTGCGATCAGGGCCGCGAAGAACACGTTGAAGAAGATCAGGGCAGAGCCCCAGAGCCCTTCGCTTGTCAACGCGTAGGTGATCCCCAGGATCAGCACCGTGATGGCCAGGTCCAACATCCAGGGCTGCATCGTCGATCTCCGGATCGGAGGGTCGGGCCAGGTGAGGGACTCTGCCTCGGAGCGGTTCACCCGGCCACGTCTCTTGGCTTGTCACGCAAATAGGCCACGACGGCCGGGTCACTTGACGACCCGCAGCAGTTCCTTGATCGACGTCTTCCCCTGGATCACCTGCCTCAGGCCGTCTTCCTGGAGGTAGATCATGCCATTCTTGCGGGCCTCGGCCTTGATGGCGTTGATCGAGGGGTTCTCGCGGAGCAACTCGCGGATTGGGTCGGTGATGACCAGCAGCTCGAAGATTCCGGTCCGACCGATGTAGCCGGCGCCGCCGCAGGTCGGACAGACCTCCTCGGGAGCCTCGGGCGGACGGTAGAAGACATCGACCTTGTCGGCGGGCAGGTTCGCTTTCTCCAGAAACTCGGGTTTGGGCTTGTACGGCTCCTTGCACGTCTCGCAGAGGACACGGACGAGCCGCTGGCTCAGCACCGCCGAGATGGCCGTGCTGAGCATGAACGACTCGACGCCCAGGTCGAGCAGACGGAAGAGGGCCGTCACCGCGTCGTTGGCGTGCACGGTGGAGAAGACGAAGTGGCCGGTGTTGGCAGCCTGGCAGGCGATCGTGGCTGTCTCCTGATCCCGGATCTCGCCGATCATCAGGACGTCGGGGTCCTGGCGAAGGATGCTCCGGAGGCTGCCGGCGAAGGTCTGGCCTGCCTTGGTGTTGATCTCCATCTGAGTGATGTTGTCGATCTGATACTCGATCGGGTCCTCGACGGTGATGATGTTTCGCTGATAGCGGTCGATCTCCCGAAGGCAAGAGTAGAGGGTCGTGCTCTTGCCCGAGCCGGTCGGCCCCGCGCAGAGGAACATGCCGTGAGGCTGGGTGACCAGATCGCGGATCTGCTGGACCATCTTGGGGCGCAGGCCGACCTCGTCGAGCCGGGCGACGGTGGCGGCATTGTCGAGGATACGCATGACCATCTTCTCGCCGCCCTTCGAGCCGCTTGTGGCGACGCGGAAGTCGATCTCGCGGCCCTCGAACTTGGCCGAGAACGAGCCGTCCTGAGGCTTGCGCTTCTCGGAGATGTCCATCGCGGAGAGGATCTTGAAGATGTTGATCACGGCATCGCCGGTCGGACGGTCGAACGGCTCGGCGGCGTGGAGCAGGCCGTCGATCCGGTAGCGCACGGCCAGTTGCTCGGGCGAGGGTTCGAGGTGGATGTCGGTGGCGCGACGGAGGATCGCGTCATAGACAAGCTCCTTGGACGCGATGAACTGGGGCGACTGCTCGGCCCGCTCGACCCGCGAGGGGTCGGCGCTCTGGTTGCCCATGCCTTTACCGATGAAGTTGATCGGCGGGCCGGTGGTATTCATGCCCGAGTCGCTACGGTTGAAGATCCGCTTGCGAACCCCCACCTTTCGAAGCAGGTCGTTGGCCACCTCGCCGAGGTGGTAGGGCGTCAGCACCCGGTCCTCATCGGACACCATCTGATTGCGGCTGTAGATGTACGTGAAGAGCGACCCAAAGTCAGCCAGCAGCAACAGCAAGAGGCCGAGGAAGTAGATCGGGATCAACCAGAGCAGCGCGAAGCCGAGGACACCGGACAAGAAGACGACCGAATTCCACATCTCGTAGCGGACGTTGTTCAGCTCCTTGGTGTCGTCGTGAACCCAGTGCGTCGTGTAGACCCAGAGCACGTAAAGCAACAGGACGGGGATGAACTTGAAGAGATTCATGTACATCCCCGGGCCTCGCGGGACGCTGGCTGACTGCGCCAGCAGTCCGACGATCGGCTCGGCGGCCTCGACACCGGCGGTGAGGCCCAGCAGGGCGAGCAGGAAGATCGCCCAGTTGAGGCGCGGACGGTGCATCTTCGACTCCGACATGAACCGCGGGACAAGATCGCAGGGCCGTCGATCCCCACCGGCCCCGGGCGGGTGGGTCGCAACGGCCCTTCCACGATAATCGGGCGCGACGGCTCAGAGAATACCCTGCTCCGGCAGCGTGATTCCCTTCAAGGCCATTCGCAACGACTCAGGGTTCGGCGCCACCTCGAAGGCGACCGAGCGATCGACCTTCTCATCGACGACCAGTTGCCGGAGGCTCTCGGTGAAGTCCACCATGCCTTCTTCCTTGCCGAGGCGGATGGCCTGACCGAGCTTGATGTCGTCCTCGGCGAGGATCAGCTTCTTGACGATCGGGTTCATCCGCATGATCTCGACCAGCGGCTGGCGGGTCTGACCGGTCCGCTCGGCGAAGTCCTTGTTGGTGGGCAGGAGCTTCTGGGCGATGATCGCCTTGAGGTTGAACGCCAGGTTCTGGCGCATCGCGGAGTGCATGTCCTGGGGGAAGAGGTCGAGGATGCGGCTGATCGTCGAGGGGGCGCCGGAAGCGTGAATCGTCCCGAAGACGAGGTGGCCGGTCTCGGCGGCGTGCATGGCGGCGTTGAACGTCTCGCGGTCCCGCATCTCGCCGACGAGGATGATGTCGGGGTCCTGGCGGACGGCGTGCTTCAAGGCGGTGTCCCAGTCGATGACGTCGATACCGACCTCACGCTGGTTGATGATGCACTTGTCGTCCTTGAAGGTAAACTCGATCGGGTCCTCGATGGTGACGATGTGGCAGCGTTCGCGCTGGTTGACGTAGTTGAGCATCGAGGCGATCGTCGTCGATTTGCCCGAGCCGGTGACGCCGGCCAGGATGACGATTCCCTGGTCGTGGCTGGCGATCTCGCCGAGCACGGGCGGCAGGCCGAGCCCTTCGAAGTTGGGGATCGACGTGTTCACGCGGCGAGCGACGAGGCTGAGCCGGCCGCGGGCCTTGAACAGGTTGACGCGGAAGCGGGTCTCGTCGCCGTTCGGGTCGGTGACGATGTGGGCGAAGTCGGCGCCACCGGTGTCGTCGAGGATCTGACGCTGGCGGGGCGTCATGATCGGGTACATCAGGCGTTCCATGTCGGCCGTCGAGAGCGGCGGCAATTGCATCGCCCGGAGCACGCCGGAGAGCCGCATTGCGGGCGGCATGCCGACCTTCAGGTGAAGGTCGGACCCTTTGTGCTTCATCACCATCCGGAAGAGCTTGTTGGCCTCGGGCTCGCTGTAACCCGCCGCGGCTTTCTCGGGGGCCTGAACGTCGGTGGACATGGTGCGCTTCACTCCGCTCGCTAGGGGCCGGGAAGACTGGGGGCGTCGTTTGATCCAAGTGAGACGTCGATGCGACTCGAAGGGGACCGCGACGGCGTCGCGTCAGGGATTGCGTCTCCTGCCCGACCCCTCGGCGACGGGCTTGATCTCAAGATCGGTAAGACGCACGGGAACACCATGCTCGTCGAGATACTGCTTGGTCTGGGCGATCGTGTACTCGCGATAGTGGAAGATGCTGGCGGCCAGGGCGGCGCTGGCGCCACCCTCGACCACGGCCGCCCGGAGGTGTTCGGGACAGCCGGCACCGCCCGAGGCGACGAGGGGGATCTCCACCGCGTCAGCCACGGCCCGGGTCATCGGCAAATCATACCCGTTCTTGGTACCGTCGGCATCCATACTGGTCAGGACGATCTCGCCGGCACCCAGGGCCTGAACGTTCTGCGCCCAGGCGACCGCCTCCAGGCCGGTGGGCAAACGGCCGCCGTTGATGTGGACCTCCCAGACCTCGCGACCGTCGCAATCCACGCGCTTCGGGTCGATATTGACCACAATGCACTGGCTGCCGAACCGCCGCGCCGCCCTGCGGACGAGGTCGGGGTCGCGGACGGCGGCCGAGTTGATCGAGACCTTGTCGGCGCCGGCATTCAGCAGGTCGCGGATATCCTCCAGCCCGCGGATGCCGCCGCCGACGGTCACCGGCATGAAGCAGACCTCGGCCGTCCGGCGAACCACGTCGAGCATGATCGAACGGCCTTCATGGCTGGCCGTGATGTCGAGAAAGACGAGTTCGTCGGCGCCCTCCTGTTCGTAGCGCGCTGCGACCTCGACCGGATCGCCAGCGTCTCGCAGGTTCAGGAAGTTGGTCCCCTTGACCACGCGGCCGGCGTGGACGTCGAGACAGGGGATGATCCGCTTGGCCAGCATCGCGGGGCGCGGTCCTTTGGGTTGATCGGGGAGGTCGGGTCTCAGAGGGGACCTGGAGAGGAACCGGTCGGGAGTCCCGGTGCCGGGCAGGGAAGGAGCCGGGCGCCACCATGATTTTACCGGATGGTCCAATCCGATCCTAGGCGCTGACCCGGCTGGTAGCATTTGCGACGGCTGGCCGGCCTGACCTGGCCCGGGGGCTGGCTCGGACCCCCGCGAGTTCGTTTTGTCGGGGAGGCCCATGCTCCGGAAGGACGTTCAACGCGCCACAAGGCGACGCATCCGAGACGCGCCGGGGACGCGCCGGAAATGGGAAAGAGACGCCCAGGGGACGCGCCCTGCATCCCAATCGTCTCGGATGTAAGTCCGGAAACCTCAAGAAATTGAGATTGCCAGATTACCCATTGTGAAGTTCGTTCGGCGCCAGGCGCGTCTTCAGGCTCGAGGGAGCGTTGTGGGCAGCGACCTCTTCATGAATCGCGAACTCGGCGTCCGGTCCGCCTCGATTCGCCAAAGACCCAGGTTCCTATTATAGCACAAAAATTGGCTTGATGTCGGCCTGGTGCTCGAATCCGGGGAAACGGCTGCGCCCCATTCCTCAGTGTCCAACGAGGAGGCGGCGGAGTAGAGCCTCCAGTTCGGCGGACTCGTCGGCGGTCTGGGGATCGAGGATGGACCAGGAGCGAAGTTCGGTGGGCAAGGGGATCGACCGGCCGGTGGGAAGATGTGTCATGGCGAAGTACCAGGCCACGGGGACCTTCCCGAAGGCCCGCTTCGCCAGGACGTGAACGCCGCAAGGGAAGAGGAGTGAGGGCTTGAGGGCAATCAGGGAGGCAGGCGGTTCGCGGTCCGACGGCCTGGCGGCCACCGGCCAGACGAAGGTGCGGAGGTCGCCGGTGGTCGGGTCCACGAGCAGGGCGTAGCGAAGGTAGATCGAGCGGTGAACGTCGCCGTCGGCCAGTTCGACGGAGGCGTCGTAGAGAGCGAAGGTCGCGGTGCGGGCGGCCAGCCGGCCACGGGAGAGGGCGGACTCGGCGCGTTCGAGGATAAGTTTGTCGATCAGGGAAAGTGAGATGTCCAGGCTTTCGAGGCTCTCCGAAGTGATGACCGTGTCCTGCCCTTCGTGCGACAGGGCCAGGCCGACTCCGATCTGATACAGGGCATAGGCCGAGTCCGCGCCGGGACTGGGGCGAACATCGGCCAGGACGACCGTGCGGAAGAGCGTCGCTGTCTCGCGGGCGAAGAGAGGCAGGGTCGCGACGTCGCCGCCTTCAAGGTAGGTCGTGGACTTGACGACCAGGTCGGACCAGCCGGCAGGCGGGCCATCGCCGACGACCGTGCCGGGCTCGATCCCGACCAGTTCGGGGACGACCTCGCCGAGGTGACCGGGAGGCGCGGGCCTCGGTGGAGGACCACCCCGGCCCGTCGCCCATTGCCAGAGGGCGCAGGTCGAGCCAACGAGCACCACGAGCGTTGCGGTGATCGGGAAGAGCCTCGGCCTGCCGGGCATAGGTTGGACCCTTGCGGAAGTCTGGCGGATTTCGCCACAGGAAGTGATTCCGGCGGTCGCTCCGTGCCGATCATACCTCAACGGAGTTGAATCCCACAGCGCAACTTCCGCGCCCGCCACGGCGATCGGATCATTTTCCCAACTTGCACATCTCAGGCCATATCGATGGCGTGGAAGTGGAGGCGAGGGGAACGCCCTGGCGGGTGACGCGGGTTTCGCAGGCCGGATAAGGAGTTCCGGATGACGCGGGCCTGGCCTCGCCTCCTGGTCTATGCTCCGTCGGGAATGGGAAATCCGGCCCCGGTCGTGGCCGCGGGCCGCGCAGGCGTGCTCGGCGTGCTCGACTTCGCCTCCTGCTTTGACGCGAGCCTGGCCGTGGAGTCTGCCCAGCGGATCACGGCTTACCTTGATGTCCCATTCGGTTTACGACTGCCTGCCGACGCCCTGAAGGCATGCTTGCTGCGTGAGGTCGCCGGGGCGGCGGTAGTCCTGATTCTCACCGAGTCGGAGGGGGACGACTGGGCGTGCCCGCTGGCGGAGGCGCGGGAACTCGGACTCCGGGCGGTGGCCGAGGTCACGTCGTCGGAAAGGGCGGCCTCGGCCGTCGTGGCGGGATGTGAGGGGCTGGTGCTGGCCGGCAACGAGGCGGGCGGAGCCGGGGCGGACGAGTCGAGCCTCGTACTGCTCCAGGCGGTGAGGAAGCGGATCGGCGATGGCTTGCCGGTCTGGGTCCGGGGCGGGATCGGACCACACGGGGCGGCGGCCTGCGTGGCGGCGGGGGCCACCGGCGTGGTGCTCGATGGCGCGGTGTTGCTGGCCCGCGAGTCGCCCCTGTCGGCCGAGGATCGGCAATGGGTGGGCCGGTTCGACGGCTCGGAGACGGTCGTCGTGGGACGGCCTGGGTCGCGGCAGCGGCTGTTCGCCCTCCCCGTCGCGCCGGTGCTGGGGCGATTGCGCGAGGCGGCCGAGGCGGGGAAGGAATCCTGGCCGTTGGCCTGGAGGAAGGAAGTCGGCTGGGGGTCGGGGCAGGCGCGGCCGGTCGGGCAGGACGCGGCGTTTGCAGCCGACCTGGCGGCCCGGTTCGTAACGGTCGGCGGGATCGTGCAGGCGGTCGAGCGGGCCATCGACGACGGAATTCGCAAGGCGCGGGAAGTCCGACCGCTGGCGGAGAACGGTCCACTGGCGGTCGCACACGGCACACGATTCCCGATCGTCCAGGGGCCGATGACCCGGGTGAGCGATACGGTGGCCTTCGCCGAGGCGGTGGCCACGGGCGGGGCCTTGCCGTTCCTGGCGCTGGCTTTGATGCGGGGCGAGGAGTGCCGAGGCTTGCTGACGGAGGCCGCGGCCCGACTGCACGGGAGGTCCTGGGGAGTCGGAATCCTGGGCTTCGTACCGCCGGAACTCCGCAGGGAGCAGGTCGAGGCAATCCGCGAGGCGCGGCCGCCATTCGCGTTGATCGCGGGGGGTCGGCCCGATCAGGCTCGCGAGCTGGAAGGGCAGGGGATCGCGACCTACTTGCACGCCCCGTCGCCGGGCTTGCTGAGGCAGTTCCTCAGGGACGGCGCCCGCCGATTTGTACTGGAAGGCCGGGAGTGCGGTGGGCACGTTGGACCGCGTTCGAGCCTGGTTCTCTGGGAGCAGGGAGTCGCAGTCGTCCAGGAGGCGATCGAGCGATCGGGAGTGGTCGCGGAGGAAGTTCACCTGCTCTTTGCCGGCGGCATCCACGACGCGCGGTCGGCGGCGGCGGTGGCCGCCCTGGCGGCACCGCTGGCGGAGCGAGGGGTGAAGATCGGGGTCTTGATGGGGACGGCGTACCTGTTCACGGAGGAGGCTGTTGCGACGGGTGCCATCGTCCCCGGCTTTCAGGCCGAGGCGATCGCCTGCATGAGGACGGTCTTGCTGGAGACAGGTCCCGGCCATGAGGTCCGTGTCAGTCCGACGCCCTTCGCCACGCGGTTCGAGGCGGAGCGGCGACGCTTGCGGACGGAGGGGCGTTCGCCGGAGGAGATCCGCGAGGCGCTGGAGCGGCTCAACACGGGACGTTTGCGGGTCGCGGCCAAGGGGGTCGATCGAGCGGAAGGTGCGGGAACGCCGCTGGTCGAGATTCATCCGTACGACCAGCACGACCGCGGGGTGTACATGCTCGGGCAGGTGGCCGCCTTGCGCGAGCGGGTCGTGACGATCAGCGAGCTGCACCGGACGATCACGCGAAGCTCGAAGGCGTGGCTGGAACGGGTCGAGGTGGAGAAGGGCGGCGAGCCCGCTGAAGTGTCGCGTCCTTCCGAGGTTGCGATCGTCGGCATGGCGGCGATCATGCCGGGGGCGGAGGACGTTCGCACCTTCTGGGAAAACACCCTCCGCGGCGTCGATGCGATCACCGAGATCCCGGCCGATCGCTGGGACTGGCGCGACAACTACGATCCGGACCCGAAGGCGCCCGACAAGATCATGTCGAGGTGGGGCGGGTTCATTCCCGAGATTCCCTTCGATCCGCTGCGATACGGGATGCCGCCTTCGAGCGTGCCGTCGATCGAGCCGATGCAGTTGCTCACCCTGGAGGTCGTCCGCCGCGCGATCGAGGACGCCGGGTATCGCGATCGCCCATTCGCCCGCGAGCGAACGGCCGTCGTGCTCGGCGCCGGTGGCGGCGCGGCGCAACTGGCGATGGGATATGCCGTGCGTTCGTACCTACCCCTGATCGAGCGGGCAACGGGCGAGGAGTTGTCGTCCTGTCGCACGCTGCTACCGGAATGGACCGAGGATTCGTTCCCGGGCATCCTGCTGAACGTGGCGGCCGGTCGGGTGGCCAATCGGTTCGATCTGGGCGGGGCGAATTACACGGTAGATGCGGCGTGCGGCTCGTCGCTGGCGGCGGCGGCTATGGCGGTCCGCGAACTGGAGTCGGGAGCGGCGGACGTGGTGATCCTCGGCGGGGCCGATACGGTTCAGAATCCGTTCACATACCTGGCTTTCAGCAAGTCGCACGCCTTCTCTCCGAAGGGGCGTTGCCGGCCGTTCGACGCCTCGGCCGACGGCATCGTGATCAGTGAAGGGGTGGCGGCTCTGGTCCTGAAGCGTCGGGCCGACGCGGAGCGCGACGGCGATCGAATCTACGCCGTGATCCAGGGACTCGGTGCCTCCAGCGACGGCCGGGCCAAGGGCCTGACGGCGCCGAGGCTGGAGGGGCAGGTGTCGGCCTTGCGTCGGGCGTATGCAAAGGCGGGGGTCTCGCCGGCCACAGTGGGTTACGTCGAGGCGCACGGGACCGGGACGGCGGCGGGTGATCTGTCGGAGGTCGGAGCCCTGAGCCGGGTCTTCAGCGATGCGGGTGCCGCGACGGGCTCGTGTGCGCTCGGATCAGTCAAGTCGCTCGTCGGCCACACGAAGTGCGCCGCGGGCCTGGCAGGGCTGATCAACGCCTCGCTGGCTCTCTACCACAAGGTTTTACCGCCGACGATCGGTGTCGTCTCTCCGAACCCGCGGGCCGACTTCGCAACGAGCCCCTTCCACCTGAGCACCGCGACGCGGCCCTGGCTCCACGATGGCCGTGTTGGCCCCAGGCGGGCGGGCGTGAGCGCCTTCGGGTTCGGGGGGACAAATTTCCATGCAGTTCTTGAAGAATATGTTCGTGACCCGATCCCGGCGCCGGGACCCTGGAAGACGTGGCCGGCCGAGTTGCTGGTCTGGAACGCGGAGGACCGTGAGGGGCTGCTAGGAGCGTTGGACCGGTTTGCGATGGCTCTGGAGGGTCCCTACGCGGCCAGTTTGACCGATCTCGCGGCCGGTCTGGCGGAACGCGGTCCGGGGAGGCGCGGGGATCACACCGGCTGGCGATCGTGGCGTTGAGCCGTGACGATTTGCGATCGAAGCTCGCCCGGGCTCGCGAGATCATCGGGGCGGGAACGCAGGCGATGACCGATCCGACGGGAATCTTCCTGGATGACCGAGGCGTTCCAGGGACGCCGCCGAAGGCTGGCGTTCCTGTTTCCGGGTCAGGGGAGCCAGTCTCCCGACATGCTCGGCGAGCTGGCCGTGACGTTCCCGGTCAGTGCGGGAGGGGTTCCAGGCGTTCGATGATGCCATGCGGGCCCGCGGCCTGACACCGATCGGGCCGCGGATCTTCGCGCCTCCGGCGTTCGACGAAGCCGGGAACGGGGCGCGTCGGAACGCGATCCAGGCACCCGAGCTGGCACAGCCGGCACTCGGGGCGGCGTGTACGGCGTTGGTGGAATGGCTCCGCGTTCTTGGCGTGGAGCCCGACGCGCTGGCGGGTCACAGCTTCGGCGAGCTGGTGGCGCTCCAGGCGGCAGGGGTCTGGTCGCGGGAGGACCTGGCGGAGCTGTCCGAGGCACGGGGACGCTGGATGAGTGAGGCTGCGGCGTGATGGCGAGCCGGGTGGCATGGCGGCGCCTGGCCGTCGGGCCGGAGGGTGTCGTTGAGCTGCTGAAGGGCCTCGACGACGTCTGGCCGGTGAACTGGAACGGTCCGTCGCAGACGGTGATCTCGGGGACGGCGCGCTCGGTGGCCATTGCCGTGGTGGAACGGGCCAGGTCGCGGGGTTTGCGAGCCCAGCCGATCGCCGTGGCGGGGGCGTTTCACGCGCCGGTGATGGGAGCCGTGGAGGCCCGCCTGACGAGCAGCGGCCGCGGAACGGATCAAGGCTCCGCCGCAATGTCCGGTCTACTCGAACGTCAACGCCGAGCCGTATCCGCCGGACCCGCGGGCTCGTCGCCGAGTGGGTGGGCCGGCACGTCGCGAGCCCGGTCCAGTTCGCCGCGATGATCGAGGAAATGCACGCGGACGGCGTCCGCATCTTCGTCGAGGTCGGCCCCGGCTCGACCCTGACACCGCTCGTCGGCTCGATCCTCAGCGGACGTCCGCATCAGGCGATCGCGATCGATCGGCCGGGCCTGGGTGGCCTGACTGCGGCTTTGCAGGCGCTGGGACGTCTCTTCGTGGCAGGTGTATCGTTGCGCCTGGATCGGCTCCACGTTGGCCGCTCGCCGCGACCGCTCGACCCGCAGTCGTTCCTGCCCCAGGGCGAACGAGCCGGAACGGTCACCGACGACCTGGCTGGTCAACGGCGCCCGCGCGCGGCCGGTGAACGGTCCGGTTCCGAGACTGCTGGGGGCGACGGCGAGTGACTGGCCGGCGCGGGTTCCTGTTCGCGATGGTGACGAGGGTCGCCAACGACCGGACCAGCTCACTTCGACGAACGCGGGTCATGTGACGACCGATCACCATCGTCTTGATGGGCCCTCGGTGCCTTTCACGCGTCCTCATGTGGCGTCGCCGGGGGTCGCGGAGGTCGTGGTCGCCTTTCAGGAGACGATGCGGAACTTCCTCCGAACCCAGCAGGCCACGATGCTGGACTACCTGAGGTCGTCGGGACGCCCCCGCCGGGAACCCACCTGTGGAGGTCGGAACGGGGCTGGACCAGACTGCTGCCGCGAAGGAACGTCTGTCTCGTCTGCCCGAAGTTAAAGCCGAGGATCGACCGCGAAAGACACACGAACCGTGAGAAGTCCTCGGACGGCGAAACCGGTGAGATCACCGCCGACGCTCTTGCAAATCGTGCGGGAACGTACCGGGATATCCCCCCGAGATTCTCCGGTTCGATCTGGACCTGGAAGCCGATCTCGGGATCGATTCGATCAAGCGTGTGGAGATCCTCGGGAGCTTGCGCGACGTCCTTCCCGGGCTGAGACGGGAGGAGGATGCCACCTCGATGGACGACCTGGCGCGGGCGCGAACGCTCGGGGAGATCGTGGCGCGCCTGGAGCCGAACGGTGGGGTCGGTGTCGAGGGGATCGCCCGGACGGGAAAGAGCCGGCACGACCCGCGGGCGGTCGGGGACTCGCATTCCGGCGTGCGGCGACTCTTGCTGGAGCCGTGCGTGGCGGACCTGTCCACCGAGACAGCGGGACTGGCCGCAGGCGGGTTGGTCCTGGTGACGGACGATGGCCGCGGCATCGCGCGGGAGGTCGCGGCCGACCTGAGGGCGCTGGGATATCGGGTGGTCCGGGTCCGGCATGGGGTGTCCGAGGGGGACGTGGAGGGAGTGAACCTGGCCTCCGAGGCGGCGGTCGGGGCCTTGCTGGATCGGGTCCGGGAGCAAGGCGAGCTGGCGGGGATCGTCCACCTACTGCCGTTGCGTGCTCAGGGTGGGACGGGGCTCGACCCCGCGGCCTGGTCGGCCCGGCTTGGGCCCGGAGGTTCGCGGGCTGTATCTCCTGGCCCGGGCGGCGGCCGACGACCTGGCCCGGGCGGCAACGCGAGGCGGGGCGTGTCTTGATCGCGGGCACGTCGCTCGGCGGGACCTTCGGTGCAGGTGTCGCGGCGCCGCCGGACTTCTTCCCTGGTCAGGGGGGCGTCGCGGGCCTGGTGAAGACCCTGGCGCACGAGTGGCCGGGCGTCCGGTCGCGGGTGGTCGATTTCGACCCGACCGAGGTCGTCGAGGTGATCGCGGCCAACGTCGTTCACGAGGTCTTCGCCAGGGAAAGGCGAGCCGAGGTCGGCTACCGCGAGGGGCGACGGCTGGCGCTTGCAGACGGTCGCAACGCCGCTGGAATGGACGCGGAGTCGAGGGCGGCCTCCTCAAGCCGGGCGAGCCGGTGGTCCTGACCGGCGGGGCGCGCGGGATCACGGCGGCGGTCGCGACCGAACTGGCCGAGGCGCTGGCGGCCGACGCTCCTGCTGATCGGATCGGGCCCGCGACCGGCTTCGCAGGAAGACCCGGAGACGGCTGGTATCCAGGACAGCTCCGAGCTGAAGGCGGCGCTGCTCGCGAGGCTTCGACGGCAGCGGGGAGACGTCGGACCGACCGAGCTGGAGCGAGCGTTCTTGGGTTTGCGGCGAGAGCGGGAGGTTCGTGAAAACTTGAGAGCCCTTGAACACCTGGGGGCTGCGGTCCGCTATGCCCAGGCGGACGTCCGCGATCCGGCCGCGCTCGGGCGGGTGCTCGATGCCTGGAGAGACGAGTTCGGGCCGCCGGTCGGTCTGATCCATGGGGCCGGAGTGATCCGTGACAAGCTGCTCAGGGACAAGACGCCCGAGTCGTTTGATCAAGTGATCGGGACGAAGCTCGAAGGGGCCATTCACCTCGCCCGCGCGATCGACGCGGAGCGACTGCGGTTCGCGGCGTTCTTCTCGTCGGTGGCCGGTCGGTTTGGCAACCGTGGCCAGGCCGACTATGCGGCGGCCAATGAAGCCTTGAACAAGCTGGCGCTCTGGCTCGATCGCCGCTGGAAGGGGCGTGTGGTGGCGATGGTGTGGGGGCCCTGGTCGAGCGTGGGGATGGTCTCCGACCTGGAGAGCCATCTGAGCCGTCGCGGTCTGGGTCTGATCCCGCCGGATGTCGGTCGCTCGCGACTGGTGGAGGAGCTGCTGTACGGCCGCAAGGGGGACGTCGAGGTGGTGGTCGCCGGAGACCTCGGACCGCTCGCTGGCCCGGCCGGGGTCGGGGAGGAACAGGCATGAACGGGAACGGGAATGGCTCGGGAGGACTCCACGAACGCCCGGACGCCAACGGAGACAGTGCGCCTGCCGATCGGGAATCGGAGAGTGCCCGATCAGCGGCAAGGTCCGCGATCGGACGCGGGAGGAAGCGACGGCCGCTCGACATCGCGATCGTTGGCATGGCCTGCCGGTTCCCCGGGGCGCCGGACCTGGCGACGTACTGGGCCAACCTGCTCGCGGCTCACGACGCGACGAGTGAAGTGCCTCGGGATCGCTGGGACCCGGACGAGTTCTGCGACCCGTCGGCGCCAGCGTTGGTCAACGATCGCGTACCTTGCCGTCGTGGCGGCTACCTGGAGGGGCCGTTGCCGTTCGACCCGTCAGCCTTCGGGATCATGCCGGTGGCGGTCGAGGGGGGCGAACCAGAGCAGTTCCTCGTGCTGGAGGCGGCGCAGCGGGCGCTGCTGGATGCCGGCTTGCCCGAGGGTGTGCCCGATGGCCGGCGGGTCGAGGTCGTCATCGGTCGGGGCAACTACTTCAATCGTGGCAACCTCGTACGACTCCAGCACGGTCGGATCGTTTCGCAGACGCTACAGATCTTGCGGGCGTTGCATCCCGAGTGGTCCGATGCCGAGTTCGACGCGATCCGGATGGATCTGAAATCGAGCCTGCCACCTTTCGGGGCCGATACGATCACGGGCCAGATCACCAACGCGACCGCCGGGCGAGTCGCGAGCCGTCTGAACTTCCGGGGTGCCAGCTTCGTCGTGGACGCGGCCAGCGCCTCGTCGCTGGTGGCGCTGGACCTCGGGGCCAGGGCGCTGGTCGAGAAGCGGGCCGACCTGGCGGTCGTGGGTGCGGTATACATCCAGTCGGATGTCGATTTTCCGATGGTCTTCGCACAGCTTGGGGCGCTGTCCCGGGGGGGGCGGAGTCGGCCGTTTGCGAGGGAGTCGGACGGGCTCTTGCCGGGCGAGGGGGTCGGCGTGGTCGTGCTGAAGCGACTCGCCGACGCCGAGCGCGACGGACACCGGATCTACGCGGTAGTTCGTGGCGTCGGCCTGGCGAGCGACGGTCGGGGGCCGGGTCTGGCGACACCAGACCCACGCGGTCACGCATTGGCCATGCGGCGGGCCTACCGACGGGCGGGGATCGAGCCGGCTCAGGTCGATCTGATCGAAGGTCATGGCCTGGGCGTGCCGTCGGCGGATCGGGCGGAGTTGAAAGCCTTGAGGAAGGTCTTCCCGCCATCGCGACGTCGGGTGCTGGGAGCCGTTTCCTCGATGATCGGCCATGCCATGCCGGCAGCCGGGATGGCCGGCCTGATCAAGACAGCCCTGGCGTTACACCACCGTTTGCTGCCACCCACGCTGCACGCGGAATCACCCCACCCACTCCTTAACGACGCCCGGTCACCGGCCCGGCTGAATGAGTCGGCTCGACCGTGGGTCCACGGCGAGGTCTCGCGACCCAGGCGGCGCGGCCGTGAATGCCTTCGGTTTCTCTGGGATCAGCGCCCACGCCGTGCTGGAGGAGCACGCCGCCTCGGCCGAGTCGCCCACGTCCCCCGGCGCCTTGCTCTCCTGGGAGAGCGAGGCCATCCTGCTCGGTGCTCCCGACCGTTCCGCCTGGCTGGAACTCGCCCGCGCCTTGATCGAGTGGATCGACTCCCGAACCGACAGCACGCTGAAGGATCTGGCTTTCACGCTCAACGTCGGACAGCCGCTCTATCCGTTCCGGGTCGGAATCGTCGCGGCCTCCTGCGAGGACCTGAAGGCACGATTGCATTACTTGATCCAACGATTGAGCGACTTTTCATGCCGGTCGATTCGCGATGCGCGAGGGTGCGTATCACTGGTCCGAGCCGCTGTCGGGTCCGGGCCGACTGGCGTTCGTCTTCCCAGGCGAGGGGTCGCAGTATCAGGGGATGCTGTCGGACCTCTACGCCCATTTTCCGGAGATCCAGCGACCGTTTGATCGGGGCGACCGGGTGGCGATGGAACGGAACCAACCCGTCCTTCCGAGCGAGATTCTTTTCGGCGCGACGTGGGGAGTCGTCGTCAGAGTTGTGGGCGATGGGAACGGCGGTCAATGTCGTGCTCTCCGCTCAGTGGGGCCTTTATCAGCTCCTGACGCGGCTCGGACTGCGTCCGGATGCGGTCGCCGGGCACAGCAGCGGCGAATTCCTCGCCCTGGGGGCGGCGGGCGCTCTTGCGGATCGATCGGCGGTTCGAGGACCGGCTGGCGGCACTGGGCAACGTGTTCGAGCAACTCGAAGGATCGGGGAAGTGTCCCGGTCGCGGAACTGGTCGCCGTGGCCGCCGATCGGTCACGAGTCGAGGCGGCCTGTCGGACGCTCGGCGCCGAGGCGAGCGTGGCCATGGACAATTGCCCGCATCAGGTGGTGCTCGCCATTGCCGCCGAGCAGGCCGCCGCGCTGGTTGACAGCGTCTGCGCGGCGAGGGAGTGGTCTGCGAGAAGCTTGCCGTTCGCGCGGGCTTACCACACACCTGCGTTCGCGAACGGCATTGGGGCCATTGCGACAGTTCTTCCGGGACATCCCGCTGGAGAAACCGCGCGTGGCACTCTACTCGTGTGCCACGGCAGCACGGATGTCCGACGATCCCGACGCGATCCGCCAACTCGCTGTCGAGCAATGGGCGCGGCCGGTTGCCTTCCGGCCGATGATCGAGGCGATGCATGACGATGGAGTCCGTTTGTTCGTTGAGGTCGGGCGCCCGGGGCAACCTGACCGGCTTCATCGAGGACACGCTTCGCGGCCGACCTGGAATGGCGATTGCGGCCAATCTGCCGAGGCGTTCCGGCCTGACGCAGTTGAACCACCTTGTCGCCGCGCTCTTCGCTCAGGGGTCCCGATCCGGCCGGATCATCTTTACCTCCGTCGGCGTCCCGAACGGATCGACCTCGCGGCGCCGTGACACGACGCGATCCACCGCGATCGCTTGCACTCGGGTTTCCCGAGATGCGACTCTCGGAGTCGCTGATCACGTCTCTCCGAACCCGCCAGAGCCCGGCATCGCCGGCGTTGCCCACCGGACCGGACTCTGAGGGAGTCCTTCCGATCCCTGCACGACAGGCGGAGTTTGCGGACGACGCGATGGTGGCGTACTTCGAGACAATGGACGAATTCCTCGCGGTGCAACAAGAGATCATGGCAGCCTATCTAAAACGATCCTCAAACGAGTCGAGCCCCCCGGAAATTCGAGCCAGCTCGGACCAACCCAACCGTGAAATCCAGGACGCGAAGGCGACCGCACCACTCGCGCCGACCCCAAACGAATCCGCGCCTGCCTCCTCACCGACGTGTGCGAGCCTGGAGACCATCCTGCTCGAAAAGGTCGCGACCCGGACAGGATATCCTCGGGAGATGCTCGGATTGGACCTCGACCTGGAAGCTGATCTCGGGATCGACTCGATCAAGCGCGTCGAGATCCTGGGCGATCTTCAGGGGCACGGGCTCGTGCCGCACGACCTGGACAAGGACGCTCTCACCCAGTCGCGGACGCTCCGCCAGTTGCTCGATCGGCTCGATGTCGAGCGGCCGAACGTCGGGGGAGAGCCGAGGTGGCCCTGGATTGGCGAGGTGCGTTCGCTCCAGCCGGGCGTCAAGGTCATTGCCGAGCGACGGCTCGATCTTCGAAGCGACCCGATCGCGGAGCATCACACGCTGGGCGGCCGACGGGTCTCGGCGGTCGATCGAGAACGTAAAGGACTGCCGGTCGTGCCGTTCACGGTGATGGCGGAGATGCTAGCGGAGGCCGCGGCCTTGCTCGTCCCGGGACGAGCCTGGACGGCGCTCCGGGAGATTACGGCCCATCGCTGGATTCCGTACGAGTCGGAGCCGGTGACTCTGGTCATCGAGGGATACCGCGATCCGTCGCGCCCAGAGGAAGTTCGCGTGACCATCACGAACCGGGGAAATTCGGGCCCGAGTGCGCGACCGCCGGGTGACGGACCGGTGGTCGAGGGAACCGTCGTCTTCGCCGATTCGCGGTCTGAGGCGCCGATTGCTGGCGACTTCACGCTCGAAGCCGCGGGACCGAGCAATTTCACGGCGGATCAGCTTTACCACGAGGGCTGGCTCTTTCATGGTCCGGCCTTGCAGGGCCTGGCGAGGGTCGGTCTGTCCGCGCCGTCGGGAATTGAAGGGACCATCCGGGTGCTTTCCCATCGGCCGATTCTGACCAAGAACACAACGAACGGATTACTGACAGATGTGATTGTGTTAGATTCATTCACGCATTTGCTGGGGTGCTGGAGTCTGGATCAGTTGCAGGAAGGTGAAGTCGTCTTCCCCCTACGGCTCACCGAGTTAACGATTCACGGTGAAGATCCGCCCGAGGGAACGGAGGTCGCCTGCCGGATTCAAGTCCGCGACGTGGAGCGGTATCGTCTCCGGGCCGACGCCGAGATCGTCCGGCCCGATGGGCGAGTCTGGATGCGTCTCCAGGGCTGGGAGGACTGGCGGTTTTACTGGCCCCATTGCTACCGCGACCAGTTTCGAATGCCCGAACATACTTTTCTGGGTGAGCGACTGGAGGTTCCGTCACTGCCTTCTGATGCTGTGGCCGTCTGGCTCGAACCGCCGGCCGATTTCGCCAGGCCGATCTGGAGTGACGTGCTGGAAGCTGTGCAGCTCGACCCCGAGGAACGGTCGGAGTTGCGGGCGTTGCCAGGGCCACGGAAGCGCCGGACATCGCGGCTCTGGGGCCGTGTCGCGGCCAAGGAGGCCGTGCGGAGAGTGCTGGCCGATCGAGGAAGCGAGCCGCACTATCCGGCCGATCTGGTCATCGTGGCCGATCGCTACGGTCGGCCCCGACTCCGATCCAGGCTTACGCCGGAGGCGGGCGAAGAAGAAGCTTCGGTCTCGATCGCACACACCGAGGGCGTGGCGATCGCCCTGGCGGCACTCAGCCCGGAAGCCCGCGTCGGGATCGACGTGGAGCGGATCGTCGATCGGGAAACCGGCTTCGAAGAGCTGGCGTTCTCGGAGTCGGAGCGGTCGCTTCTGGACCAGTTGACCGCGGACGGGACATCCCGGGCGGAGTGGGTGGCGCGGTTCTGGTGCGCCAAGGAGGCGGCAGGCAAGTCGACCGGTCGTGGCTTGATGGTCGGTCCGGCGAGCGTGGAAGTGTTGGGCTGGGAGGTGAGCAAACAATCGTTGTGCATCGCCCTCGGACCCGATCTACGAGCTGCCTGCCCGGAATGGTCCGGCAGCCGTCGATCCGTGTCTTCACTGCGACGCGAGGCAAATTTGCCTGGGCATGGACGCTGGGAGAAAATGCCAATGATTTAATATTATTGATTTACATAATTATAGATATTTCATATAAACTAGATTTTCTTGTTCAGGGGAGAAGGGATCGGAATCAAATCGTCGATAAGATCTGAGGTCGACCGGCCGGAACCAGGAAACGGAGACATTTCATGAGCCTCGCCATCGAAGCCGCCATCCTTGAAGATCTGGCCCGATTGCTGACCGAGGTGCATGGCCGTGAGTTTTCGGGATCGCTCGGCCCTGAGACGCGGTTCTTCGCGGACCTGGGCCTCGCATCGATCGACGCGGTCGTGCTCGGTGAGGCGCTTCAGAGTCATTACGGTCAGCCATTACCGTTTGCCGACCTGCTGGCGGAACTCGGACGTCGCGAGGATCGCGACCTGACAATCGGGGAACTCGTCACGTTCCTGCGGAGAGAGTCTCGACTGACAAATCGGATCGAAGGAAACTTGATATGCCCAATCACCACGCCAACGGCCTGAACTTCCACGTCCAGCAAAGTGGCGGCCGGCCCCGACGTCGTGTTGATTCACGGCCTGACCGGCGACCTGTCGATCTGGTTCCTCTGCCGCGCGATTGCAGGAACTTGGGGCCTCATTTCGCGTGACCGCCTACGACCTGCGCGGTCATGGCTATAGCGAAGTGCCCCCTTCCGGTTACACCTCGGCCGACCACGCCGCCGATCTAATCGCCTTGATGGAGGAACTCGGGATCGCACGGGCGCGGCTGGTCGGTCACAGCTTCGGGGCCGTCATCGCGCTTCATACCGCGGTGGTGGCACCGGAACGTTGCGAGGCACTGGTGCTCTCGGACCCGTACTTCCCGTCGCTACGACACCTTGAGGATGTCTGTCGCTGGGGTCACTGGGAGAGCTTCCGGCAGGAAGCCCTCGATGCCGGGGTGGTGCTCTCGGATGAGCATTGGTACGACCTTGGCAAATTTTTTGACCAGGTGCTCCACCTCGAAGGCGATGCCCTGCTGCGGTTTCGGAGGGCGGTCGGTTTGCCGGCCATGAACCGTCTACTCCGGCTTTGCAAGACGACCTGCGGCGAGGATGCCAAGGCGGAAGCCGGACTGACCGGGGAACGTATCGCGGAGGTCGGCGTGCCGGTGCTCGCCCTTTACGGCGAATCGTCGCCATTCCTGGCCACGTCGCGATATCTGGTCGAGAGTCTGCGCAACTGCCGCTCGGCTCTCGTGCCGGCGGCCAAACATCGGGCTCCACAGGAGAACCCGGAGGAGTTCGTGAGGCTCGTTCGGGAGTTCCTCGAAGCCCAAGAAGCCCCGCGCGGGGCGACACCCCACTCAAGCCGGAGGAATGCATCTCAGCCCTCTCTGTAGAATAATTTGCCGTGGCATTTCCACAAACTTTTGAAATTTACAATACTTTAATCATAAAACTTATGACTGAGTCAGGACCGACCATCCTGCTGACCGGCGCCGCACGGGGAATCGGCCGTGCCACTGCGCTCGCGCCTGGCGAGGCGAGGATATCGGATGGGTTTGATCGATCGGGAAGGGCAGGGACTTCACGACCTTGCGGGGCAACTTGCATCCCATCGTGCCGAGACTCGCGACAGAGGTCGCGGACGTGCGCGATCGTGAGGCTCTTGGCGAGGCGGTCCGCCGGATCGAGACGAACCTCGGGCCGACCGAGATGCTGGTCGCCTGCGCCGGAGTCGGCGCGATCGCGAAGGCCCTCGAACTCGATACGGCGAGCTTGAAGGCCATGCTGGAAGTCAACGTGCTGGGTGTAGCCCACGCGATCGAGGCCATCTTGCCGGGGATGATCGCAAGGCGAGAGGGGCATGTCGTCGGGATTTCGAGCGTGGCGGGTTATCGGGGTCTTCCATGGATGCCCGGCTACTCGGCCTCGAAGGCAGCGCTATCCACCTACTTGGAGGCGTTAAGGCCGGCGTTGAAGCTCCGCGGGGTTCGTGTCACGACGGTCTGCCCCGGATTCGTCCGCACGGGATTGACCGAAGCCACGCCGTTTCGCCGGCCGGTTTCGATGCTGAAGCCCGAGGAAGCGGCACGGCACATCGTCTGGGCGATCGAGAAGCGGCCACGCGATTATGTCTTTCCATGGAATGCACGACTGGGGATGGGCCTGCTCCGGCGGTTGCCAAACCGCGTGTTCGACTGGCTGATGGATCAGGCCGGACCGAAGGCGCTGACAACGGAGTTTTGACGTGTCCCGAATGACCGTCGTGGACGCAAGGCTCGGGGAATCGAGCGCCGAACTGGCCCGATGCCTGACGTGTTCTCGAAGTCTCGGCGGCGCGGAGGCCTGTCCGGATTGCGGGCGGGCGTATCCTGTCGAGAACGGCATTCTTCATGCGATCGGACCGCTGACCGGCTCGAACCGGGTCGCGGCCGCGTTCTACGACGGTCCGGGATGGCAGCGTTTTCGGCCGCTGGAGCGGTTCTTTCTGGCGTTTCACGGCGGGCGGGAGGGTGCGCGAAGGCAGATCCTCGGTCATCTCTGGCGAGCCCGGGAGCATGCGGTTCCGCGTGCTCGAAGTGGGCATCGGTGATGGCGAGAACCTACCCTTGCTGCCGACGCGCTGGGAGATTCACGGCGTGGATATCGCCCGCACGCAACTGGAAGCCTGCCGCGACCGTTTCCCCCGGATGGCGGGCCGGCTCGCCTGGGCGGAGGGCGAGGCGTTGCCGTTTCCAGACGGTACATTCGACGCGGTCTTCAGTGTCGGCGGATTCAACTTTTTCCGAGACCCGTCGCAGGCGCTCCGCGAGATGCGAAGGGTGGCCCGACCGGGGGCCACGGTGGTCGTTGCGGACGAGGTGCCAAGCTTGAAGCGGTTCACGATCGGTCACCTGATCGGATTTCCGAATCTCGATGCATGGCTCTTGCGTGCGATGGGACTGGATCGGGAATTCGTGCGGATGGTGCTGGGGCTTCGACTGGATATCGACGCTCTGAGGCGTCGCGAATGGCCGCACGCCCGCCGCCTCCCGATCTGGCACCGATTGGGCTATTGCCTGGTCGATCCCGACCCGGAGCGGGCCAGGGTCGCGAGGAGGAGAGGACGATGAGCACGAGCCTGACGACAGCCGCGGATCGGGCCTTGTGGCGTTGCGTAGCTTGCGGGGGAGCGATGGACCTGGCGGCGGGGTCGGCAATGCCCCGATGTGGAGCCTGCGGGCGGGTCTATCCGCAACCGGGATGGGTTCGTCGTCGTGGAGGAACAGCAGACGGGTAACAACGCGATCGTCCGGGACTTCTACGACGGACCACTCTGGCCGAAGTTCCGGTTCTGGGAGTGGTTCACCTTCTTCTGCAACGGCGGCGAGCGGAGGTCACGGCAGAAAGTTCTGCGTCACCTGCCGGAAAGTCCGGGTCTCAAGCTGCTCGATGTCGCGATCGGGGATGGAGTCTATCTGCCCTGGTTGCCGGTGAGCTGGGATGTGGTCGGGATCGACATCTCGCCCATCCAGCTCGCGAGTTGCCGGCAGCGGGTTAGCGACCGGCCGTTGACTCTGGCGCTGGGGGCCGCGGAGAACCTCCCGTTCCGAGACGGGCACTTTGATGCGGTACTTAGCATCGGGGGATTCAATTATTTCAATGATCCAGAAAAATCCCTGCGAGAAATGGCCCGAGTCACACGCCCTGGTGGGACCATCGTGATCTCGGACGAGGTCCCCGACTTGACCGATTACCTGCTCGGGCACAAGCTGAATATCGGGCCGTTGAAGCGGATTGAGCGATGGATCATCGCCCGGCTGATGCACCTGGGAGACGCATTTACCGATGTGGTCGATCGCCACCGCAAGCTGGATGTCGCCGCGATCGGACGGCGGGTGCTGTCGGATTGCCGCTACGAGATCATCTGGAGGGGAGCGGGCTACGTCATGGTAGGAACGGTTTCCGAACTGCTCCCTGATCAAAGTGGTTAAATAATTTACTTTTTCTTGAGATTGACAATGCGATTCACGACCCTGATCGTCCGAAATCTGACCCGCCGCCGCACGCGGACCGTCCTGACGGCGCTCGGGCTGGCGGTCGGGATCGCGGCGGTGATGGCGTTGACGGCCGTGGCGTGGGGGTTTGAGAGGTCGTTTCTGAACATCTATGAGTCGAAAGGGGTGGATCTTGTCGTAGTGCGGGCGGGGGTGGCGGATCGGCTTTCGAGCAATCTGGATCAGGGTCTGGGTGTCCGGCTGCGAAAGATTGAAGGCGTGGAGAATGTGGCGGCCTCGCTGATGGATGCCGTGTCGTTCGAGGAGCAAGGGTTGGTGAGCGTACTGGTGAGCGGCTGGGAGCCTGGGAGCCTGCTGTTTCAGGGGTTGAAGTTGCGTGAAGGACGGGCGTTGCAAGCAGGGGACGCTCGCGTGGCGATGCTGGGACGCGTGCTGGCCCTGAGCCTGAAGAAGCATGAGGGCGACACGGTCGAGATCGCGGGAGAAGCATTCAAGGTGGTAGGTGTTTATGAGAGTACCAGCCTGTTCGAGAACGGTGGGTCTGATCGTGCCATTGCGTGAGCTGCAACGGATGATGGGTCGCGAAGGACAGGTGACGGGTTTCGTGCTCGTGGCGGATCGACCGAGCCGGCTGGCCGATCCATCGCGGCCCTGGCGCGGAGGGTGGAAAGCGAGGTGGCTGGAGTGGCGGCGGTGCCGGCCCGGGATTATGTGCAACAGGACTTGATGATCCGGCTAGCGAAGGTCGATGACCTGGGCGACGTCGGCAATCGCGCTGGTGCTCGGATCGCTGGGGATGCTCAATACGATGGTCATGTCCGTCTTCGAACGGACGGGTGAGATCGGCATTTTGCGAGCCCTGGGGTGGAGGCGACGTCGGGTTCTGGCAATGGTGTTGGGGGAGGCGGTCCTGCTCGGCCTGATCGGCGTGGGACTGGGGACCGTCCTCGGTTACATCGGTCTGGGAGCCCTGGCACTCTCGCCAACAGCGCGAGGGTTCATCGCGGCGGAATTGCCCGCGAGCGTGATCGGGGTCGGCGCGGTCCTGGGAATGGTCCTCAGCATACTGGGGGGGCTGTACCCGGCCGTTCGGGCTGCGCGACTGGAACCGACCGAGGCACTAAGGTATGAGTAGCACGCCGCCGATTCTGCGAGCCGAAGGGATCGTGCGCGTTTATCCCGATGGCGACGTGCGGGCTTTGCGAGGCGTGTCGCTGGCTATCGATCGCGAAGAATCGATCGCCATCACCGGGCCGAGTGGTTGCGGTAAGAGCACGCTGCTCCACTTGCTCGGCGGGCTCGACCGACCGACCGAAGGCGAGATCGACTTCGAGGGTACGCCGTTCGGCCAGCTCGACCTGGACGAGTTCCGCGCCCGGCGGGTCGGGTTCGTCTTCCAGTCGTTTCACCTGCTGCCAACACTCACGGCACTGGAAAACGTGCAGGTACCGATGTTCGAGGCTCCTTGGCCGCGGTCGGAGCGACCGGGGCGAGCCTTGCGACTGCTGGAGGAAGTCGGGCTGGCGCCACGTCGTCATCATCCTCCCGGCAAGCTCTCGGTCGGCGAGCGCCAACGCGTGGCGATCGCTCGCGCGCTGGCCAACGAGCCCGGGCTCTTGCTCGCCGACGAGCCGACCGGCAACCTGGACAGCCGCAATGAAGTCGAGATCCTCACCCTGCTCGACCGACTCCGCCGCGAGCGGAGTCTGACGCTAGTAATGGTCACCCACTCCACCGAAGTGGCTGCACACGCCGATCGGGAAATCCGACTCCGGGACGGATTAATTATTAACTAATTAACGTTCGATTTTTTGATTATTCAATTCATCCAGGAACGCCTGGATGCCGGCGCGACAGACCTCGGCGTCCTGCTCGCCGGTACCGCCGCCGGCGCCGGCGGCGCCGATGACCTGATCATCGACGACGATCGGAACGCCGCCGTACAGTGTGGTGAGCTTGCCACCACTGGCGGCGGCGGCGTTCTGGAGGCTGATGTTGAGCAAGACGTTGGGCTCGCCTCCGGGGGGCAAGGGGCCAGTGGCCTGACGGAAGGTGGCGGCGGTTGTGGCCTTGGTCAAGGCGGTGTAGCCGCTGGCCGGTCGGGCACCGTCCATCCGGGCGAAGGCGAGCAGGTGGCCGCCGTCATCGACCACGGCGATGTTGACCTTGAGCCCCATCTCGGCAGCCTTCGCCTCCGCCCCGGCGATGACCTTCCGGGCGCCGGCGAGGGAGAGGCGGATCTGGTTGCGGACGATCAGTGGTGAATTGGTCGCGGATGATGCCTCAGATTGTTGTGCAATCGGAACGGCGAGGTCCTTCGCGATCCGGTTCACGGCTGCCAGCAAGCCGGCATCGAAGCGGCCGTTGTTGAACTCCTCGAGCATGGCTTTGCGGATCTCGGCGCGACGTTGCTCGGGGAACCTGGAGGCGAACTCACGATGAACCAGCGGACGCGAGACATCTTTCTCGCGCTGGGCGACGAGCAGGTAGAGGCCTCCACCGCCGGCCGCCTTGGCGTGATCGAGAGCCGCCTCGTTGATTGGCTTTCCCTCGGTCGAGTGGACCGTCTCGATCAGGATCGGAACTCCCGAACCCTGTTCGATCTCGCGAACTCGTTTCTGAGCGTCCGCGATCGCCTGGGCTGAGAAGAGGCGGGCCGGGTCGCGAATCGATGACTTCGACCCGGGGTCGATGGTCTGGGTGGTGACGCGGGTCTCTTCATACGTCTTGGTTTCCTGAGCGTTCGTCGGCCGGCTGATGGCCAGGGCGGCCGAAGCGACCAGGAGAGGGAGGAAACGGCGGGCGGCGCCGGAGGGCATTGGAGATCTCCGGGAGACATTGGTGGTTGGGTTGGGTGTGGAGGAGGGAGCGGGAACCCGAAGGCTCGGGGTTGCCCGCTCCGATGATTGACTCAGGCCAGCGATCTGGGGTGGATTCCGGGAGACGTCGGTGGGTCGTCCCTGAGTGTGAGCCTTGAGCCAGTTCCTAGGGAAGGCCTGGGTTCGGTCTCCGATACATCGGGGCGATGCGCCTTCTCAATCGCCCCGATGCTGCTGGAGCATCCAGCGGAGGAACTCGGGGTTGGAGTAGGCACGGTCCCAGCTATTGTGGCCAACGCCACGGTATTCCGTCTCACGGGGTTTGGCACCGGCGTCACGGAGTGCGGCGAGCATGGCGCGGGTGCTTTCGAGCAGGCGGGCGCTGTCGGCGTCGCCGATGAACGTCCAGACGGGCAATCTCGCCTCGACGATCGGCTTGACGGCCGCAGTCTCGCTGAAACCGCAGACGGGGGCAATTGCCGCCCAGCGGCCGTGCTCGGTCGAAGCGAGCTGCCAGGTGCCGAAGCCGCCCATCGAGAGTCCAGTGAGAATCACGCGGTCAGGAGCAGTCTTGTAGGTCTTCATCACATCGTCGAGTGCCGCCAGGGCACCGCGGGCGTCGTCGGAATTGGCCGCCCAGGTCCGGCGGGCCTGGGGGAAGACGGCGATGACGGGGAAGTCCTTTGGATGTCCCGCGATGATTGCACCGAGGCCAACCTGGGCCGAAGTGATCCCATCGTCGCCGCGCTCGCCGGAGCCGTGCAAGAAAAGCACGACGGGGTAGGACTTCGAGCCGTCGTAGCCTTCGGGCAGGAAGACGGTGTACTTGCGCTGTTCGTCGCCGACCTTGACGGTGCGGAGGTGGAAACCGGGGTTGTCGGCGTTGTCAGCGGTCGGGGATGGGAGTTCCTGCAGGTAGATGTCCTTGAACTCGATCTGCATCGGACCGCCAGCGTGGATCTGGAAGCCGATCCGGCCGGAGTCGGCGATGCGGGAATCCTCCTCGCGGTAATCGACGGAGAGCACGCCGTTGAGCATCAGCAGGATGTGGTCGCCCATGACCCGGATCACGTAGTGGTTCCAGCCATCCTCGTTGACGGTCTTGCTCGCCCGTTCCGACGTCTGAGCCAGCACGCGGTTACGCCGCGACTCGTCGTAGAGGCAGCCCCAGTAATTCTCGCCGATGTCGGCCTGGTATCCGTTCATCTCGGTGCTGCCGGGAACGCGGACGCTACGGAACTGAACGCCGCTGTTGCCCTTACCATCCTTAAGGCGGAAGGAGAACTTGAGAATGAAGTCCTTGTACGTTCCGGGAGCGACGAGGAACTCGTTGTTCTTGATGCCGGGCGAGGTGCCGACGAGCTTGCCGTCTTGAATCTTCCAGAGCATCGTGTCGCCGTCCCAGCCATCGAGGCTGTCACCGTGGAGCATCGGCTTGAAGCCGGCCGTTTCGAGTACGGCGGGCTCGCCCTCGAGCTGTCGGGACCACCAGAGGACAATTGTGGCGTAGTAAGTGCCGTTCTTGTTCTTCTGGTCGGGGGTGGTGCTATAAGTGCCATCGTCGTTGCGACAGCGAGCGATGAAGGAACGGAGCGCGTCGAGGTTCGGCTGCTCGTCCATCATGAAGAAGGCCCGCATGACGCGATAAGTGGCCGGCAGGTTGGAAGGGCCGCCGTCGCCCCAGCCGCCGCCGGAGTGCTGGCCGTCACGGAGTGCCTGGAGGATGGCATCGCGGTGTTTCAACTCGCGACCCATGCGGAGCAAGGCGACGGCCCGTCCACCGGTGTCGAATGCACGGTTGTCGCCGGAGCCCCAGGTGCCATCGTCGTTGCGGCCGGCGGTGACGATCTCGTACCAGGCCTCGGGCTTCGGCGGCTTGGCGTTGACCGCCTCCAGCCCGGCAACGGCGATTCGCACCTCATCGAACGATTTGGCGTGCTCGCCGAGATAGGCCACGGCCTTCGCGGTCATCTCCGGCTCCGCGATCCGTAACTCGGAGACGGCCATCAGGCCGACGGCCGTCGTGGCGGCACTTGTCTCGCCGCTACCGGGCTGGGTGTTGAAGGCGCCGGTCTGAGGGTCGAAGCAGCTCTTGACGTAGGCCCGACAGGACGAGGGGTTTGGGATCGAGCCGCCGACGTACTTGAGGATGCGGATCGCCGAGGAGGTCGAGCCGAGCGACGAAGGCTGGCCCTCAGCCAGAGCAAAGCCACCGTCTGGATTCTGGAGCGAGGCGAAGTGGTGCGCGGTCTGGTCCAACTGCTCGGGAGTCTGGGCGTAGACCGCCGGCGCGAGCAGGCCGAGGATCAGGAAAGTCGAGAGTGTGCGGGGCCGCGACATCTGGGTTGCACTCCATCGGTTCGTGTTCAGGTCGCGGGCGATGCCGTCGCCTCGCGAGCCACCTGGTACCGATCCAAGGCGGCGCCCCGCTCAGTCTGCCAGGCGCCGGGGCTGGGGGCAATCGCCTCGCGTCGCCTGGTCGTCGCGGGGTCGGGCGCAGGAATGCTACCGGGAACGGGTAGAATGCCCTACACTGGGTCGATCGCCCGGATCGGCCTGCGGTTCCCGCAGGTCCCAGGAACAGTCTTGCCCGCCCGTCTGCGATTGTAACCCCAACCCGTCAAGCCGGACTCCGCCGGAGCCCTCGCATGAGCACGACGTCGAAGGAACCGACGGCCCCGACAACGCTCACCCGAGGGCCGGGCACGGCCCGGGTCGCGGCGGTGATGGTCCTCTTCGCCACGTCCGGGGCGACGGGTCTGATGCTGGAAGTCGTCTGGTCGCGGCGCCTGGTCACGCTGCTGGGGGCCACCACCTGGTGCGTGCTCACTGTCCTCATCGCCTTCATGGGCGGCCTCGGCATCGGCGCCTTCCTGTGGGGACGCTGGGCACGGGACTCAACCCGGCCGCTCCGACTGTATGCCATGATGGAGATGGCTTTAGGAGCTTACACCCTGACCGTGCCCTGGCTCTTCGACGGCATCGGGGCGCTCTTCATCGCCGCCACGCGAGCCTGGGGCGAGGGCCTGGGCGGTTCGATCGTAGCGCGGGTGGGGGCGGCGGTGCTGGCATTGGCCGTGCCGACTGTCCTCATGGGGGGCACCTTGCCCGTCCTCACGCGGATCGTCGCTGCTTTGATGACCGGACAGCCGGGACGCGCCGCAGGTCGGCTCTTCGCGGTCAACACGGCAGGCGCCGTCGTCGGCTGCTTCGCGACCGGCTGCCTCCTGATCCTCTGGCTTGGCCTGGATGCAACCAACGCCCTGGCCGCAACGCTCGACCTGGGTGTTGGCCTTCTGGCCCTGGTAATCGACCGTGGCCTGGAGCCCTTGCCGGCGTTTGAGGCACTCGCGGGTCAGTCTGGTCGGGTCCCTGGCCGGAATGGGGGCGGTCTGGCCCTGGCGATCGTCACCGTCTCGGGGTTCTGCGGGCTGGCTTACGAGATGCTCTGGACCCGCGGCTTGGTCGTGGCACTCGTCGATAGTACAACCTACGCCTTCACACTGATGCTCACCGCCTTCCTCGCCGGCCATGCCACCGGGAGCGCCTGGCGAGCCGTCGGCATGGGTCGGACGAGCCGTCGCGGGCCTGGGTCGGCCTCGGACTGGCACAGGTGGGGGCGGGCTTGCTGGCGATGCTCTCGATCCCTTTCCTGGTCGTGTCGGGCACGCCGATCGCCCGGCTGGGCTACTCGCCGACGATTAGCTTCTGGGGCTATCGCGTACCGTTCCAGCTCGCTGTGTGCCTGCTCGTCCTCGGTCCGCCTGCAGCGATGCTGGCGCGAGAGTTTTCCCATAGCGGCACGGCTTTACGTCGGCCGTGGACGGTCGGTCGCCTCATCCACCGGACGGCTCTACGGCTGGAATACCCTGGGTTCGGTCCTCGGCGCCATCTTGGCGGCGGCCTGGCTCGTTCCGACCCTCGGCACGCAGAGCGCCGTGGTTGCCTTGGCAGCGGTCCAGATTGGCCTGGGCGGCCTGGCGATGCTCCTGGGCGGCCGTCGCGACGACCTGGCAGCGCGGTGCGGAGCTGTCATTCTCGTCGGCTTGCTCGCCTCCGGGCTCGTGGCCATCAACAGAGCGATTAGCATCCGACAACTCTACGCCCGCCAGGAACCTGGCCAGCTCGTGGCATTCCACGAAGGGCCGAGCGCGACCGTCACGGTCCACCAGCGAAACGCCAGCGACCGCGTCATCAACATCAACGGCACCAACGTCGCCGGCACCAATGCCGTCCTCCGTACCACCCAGAAGCTCCAGGGCCACCTCCCCGTTCTCCTTCACCCTAACCCCAAATACGTCATGCAGATCGGTTTCGGTTCCGGGGGGACCTGCCGGTCGGTCGCCTTGCATCCCGCGATCGAGCGGATTGACGTCGTCGAGATCAGCCCCGACGTCCTGGCAATGTCCCGCCGCTACTTTTCCGACATCCATGGTGGTGTGCTCGACGACCCACGCGTCTCGACCCATCTGGCGGACGCCCGGAGCTACGTGGCGGCCACCGAGCGGCGTTACGATCTGATCCTCTCCGACTCCATCCATCCCCGCTTCCGCGGCAATGCTACCCTCTACACACGCGACTACTTCGCCCTCTGTGCCCGTCGCTTGCGCCCTGGCGGAATCGTCTCGACCTGGCTTCCGCTCTATGGACTTTCGAATGCGGACGTCAGGTGCGTGCTTGCTAGCCTGCATTCGGTTTTTCCCCATGTTCAGGTCTGGTATCCGAACGCGTTGCCGAACGAGAACACGGTCATCCTTGCCTCGATGTTGCCCCTTCGCATCGATGCGGCCCGCATTCGGGATCGTCTGGCGCGCCAGCCGATCGCCGCCGATCTGGCCGAGGTGGGCCTCGGCTCGACGCTTCGACTGCTCGATTGCTTCCTCCTTGGCGATCGCGCCGTGGATCGACTCACCCGAGGCGCACGTCTGAACACAGACGACCGGCCGACCCTGGAGTTTCTCGCGCCACGGACCCTCGACCGCTTCGGCTCCTGGCGCGACAACTTGACGATGCTTGTCTCTGCCCATGAACCGATCGAGCCCTACCTGACCGGTGCTGACGCCCCGCTGCTCGCAGCCCTGGACCGCTGGCAGTCAGCGACTTCGCGGAAACTGGAAGGCCAGGTCCTTGAACTCCAACTGCGCCCCGCGCCGCCGCAGTCCGCTACGAGGAGGCCCTTCGCCTCAATCCGGATGATCCTCCCACCCGGACCCGCCTCGCGGGCTTGCGTCGTTCCCGCTGAGCCTCGCCGCGATTTTTTTTGATCGTGAAGCTCCGACCGACAATTCACTCACGGTCGTGACGCGGCGCTAGTAGGACCGTTTTTTTATATTGAGCAATCTAACATCTCTCGGATTGACGGATGTTGTAGCATGCCGGTCGTTTGCGTCTGTCGAAAGGCGGGACCTGCCCGTTGGAACGTGCGATGGACAGACGCACGACATGGAGCCAGCGCGTGTCGAAATCCTTAAGAGAGCGATGAACGCGAGTTGATCGTCCGGAAATTTTTCCAATTTTTTGCTCGCCGGCTGTCCCGATGTCTGGTAACTGAGATGAAAGGCTCTCGTGGATCCCTACACCGAGCCCTTTTCCCCCCTCTTTATTTCTTATCCTGAGTATTGAGGAGACGAAGACAATGACCGTCCGTCGTCGGGCATTCACCCTGATCGAGTTGTTGGTGGTCATCGCCATCATCGGTGTCCTGATCGCGCTGCTGCTGCCGGCCGTGCAGGCCGCCCGCGAGGCCGCCCGCCGAGCCCAGTGCACCAACAACCTCAAGCAACTGGCCCTGGCCGTCCACAACTATGTGGATCAGGTGGGGGTCTTCCCAGTCCAGGACATGTACCCGACCGCTTCGGGTCCGAGCTGGGGCTGGAGCTACGGCTGGCCGCTGGCCATCCTTCCCCAGATGGAGCAGCAGGCCACCTTCAACGCCTTCAACTTCCAGATCGGCATGTTCGGCAACGCGGGGGGCTATACCTTCCAGCGCGGCAACACGACCGTCGAGTTCCTCCAGATGGGGTACCTGCTCTGCCCGTCTGATGGCATCAAGCGGCGTCCGGCTTACCCTCGTGGGGCGACGAGCTACGTCGGCAACTACGGCGGCCCGGGTTCGATCCAGCGCTGGACCGGCACGATCGTGCCGAACGCCTGGACCACCGGCTATTCGGGTGACGCGGTCAACCTTGGCCCGTTCGGCACCGAGGGTATCCTCGACGGCACGTCGAACACGGCCATGTTCAGCGAGCGCTTGATCGGCCTCAACGGCAATCCGAACGTGCCCATCGGCTCGTTTAACCAGCGTCGGGCCATCTACATCAGCCCCGTCGGGGCGGGCGTTCATGCCACGCCTGCCACGGTCCTGGCATTTATCAATTCCTGCAAGAAGCTTCCCATTGGCGCCACGCAGAAGCGTTCCAACGGCAACGGCCTCTACTGGGCCGCTGGCTATCCCTGGCACATCGCCGTCAACAGTTATCTGCACGCCGGTCCGCCGAACAGCAACTCTTGTCACAACCCGATGGATGCCAGTTGGCTCTCGTTCGTCGGGGCGCTCGGCTCGGCGCCACCGACGAGCAATCATCCCGGCGGTGTCAACGTGGCCCGTTCGGATGGCTCGGTCGTCTTCATCAAGAATTCGATCAACATGGTGACCTGGTGGGCCCTGGGCTCCCGCAACCTCGGTGAGCCGATCAACTCCGGGAGCTATTGATCGCTGCGTCGTCATGCGGAGGCGGCCCCGTGTTTGCTCCCACGCGAGCCGAGCCGGCCGGCCGTCTCCCCCCCACCGTTCCCCCCTCCCCGATCCTCCACGATCGCAACTCGATCGGGGGCGTGGGACTGAGGACGGGGGGCCGAGTTGTGTTCTTCGACCGGACTGATTCCCCACGTTCGCCAATCGCCTCGAGTGGAGGACGGTCTATCCGACCTCGAGACGTGCACTCGCAGGCGACGGTCCGGACCCGTTGAGCCGCCGGTCTCCTCTCTCCCACGACGCGCAACCGCCGGCCTCGGCCCCGCGTCCTCAGTTCCACGCCAAACAACTTCCCCCCTCCTTGCAATCTCATTTCTGAGGGTGCTCACCTTCCGCGAGCACTGCTCAGCCGCATTAAACTGTTGCCCTAGAAAGTAGATGGGACGTTCATGGGTGTTCCTTTCCAGGAACAGCTGTGGAGGTTCCGTATTTTTTTTGAATTTTTTTCTAGCGAGCTGTCGAAACGCTTGGGTACTCTCTTTAATTACGAATCGGAGTGGTCCTTCGTAGTCCCACTCGACGATCGCACTTCGGCATTCTTATTTTTTGTTGGGAGGTTCTCTTCGATGGAACGTTCCCGTCGCCGTGGCTTCACCCTGATCGAGTTGTTGGTGGTCATCGCCATCATCGGTGTCCTGATCGCGCTGCTGCTGCCGGCCGTGCAGGCCGCCCGCGAGGCCGCCCGCCGAGCCCAGTGCACCAACAACCTCAAGCAACTGGCCCTGGCCGTCCACAACTACATTGACCAGGTCGGTGTCCTCCCGGTCCACGACATGTACCCGACCGCTTCGGTCCCGAGCTGGGGCTGGAGCTACGGCTGGCCGCTGGCCATCCTGCCCCAGATGGAGCAGCAAACCACCTTCAACGCCTTCAACTTCCAGATCGGCATGTTCGGCAACGCTGCCGGCTACACCTTCCAGCGCGGTAATACAACCGTTGAATTCATTCAGATGGGGTTCCTGCTCTGCCCGTCTGATGGCATCAAGCGCCGGCCTGCCGACCCCCGCGGTGCGACAAGTTACGTGGGCAACTACGGCGGCCCTGGTATGATCGCCCGCTGGACCGGCACGATTGTTCCCAACTCCTGGACCACCTGTGCCGATTGCACCAACCTCGGCCCGTTCGGGACCGAATCTATCACCGATGGAACCTCCAACACGGCCCTGTTCAGCGAGCGTTTGATCGGTCTGAACAGCAGCCCGAACGTCCCGATCGGCTCGATCAATCAGAGGCGTGCCATCTACGTTGCCAGCGTGGGAGTCGCCCAAGGCGCCACCCCCGCCAACGTCCTGGCCTTCGTCAACAACTGCAAGAACCTTCAGATCGGTGCCACGATGCAGCGATCCAACGGCAACGGCCTCTACTGGGCCGCCGGCTACCCCTGGCACATCGCCGTCAATAGCTACCTGCACGTCGGAACGCCCAACACCAACTCCTGCCATAATCCCCTCGACTCGAGTTGGCTGACGTTCGTGGGGGCGCTCGGATCGGCCCCACCCTCCAGCAACCACCCTGGTGGCGTCAACGTAGCCAAGGCGGACGGCTCGGTCGCATTCGTCAAGGACACGGTTAGCTATCAGCCGTGGTGGGCGCTGGGCTCTCGAAACCTGGGTGAGCCGATCGATAACAATGCCTATTAATTGATGGTGAGCCTTGACACCGCGTCAGTCTGGCTAACTCCGGATCTGGGGCTTGCCGGATAGCGAAGCTCCGTCTCTCGATCCATCCCGGCCCGCAATCGCCAGCCGATGTCTCGGCTGGCGATTGCGGGCTTCATGCTGCGCGGAGTGGAATCACGTCCGCCGCCCCCAACGCGATTTGGCTGGGACGCTTCGCGATTCCCCCGGTGGATCGGCTCGGACAACGAGGAGCCAGCGTGTGCTTGTGTGCTAATTCGACCTTTTTTTCATTTTCTACTGGAACAATCCGTAGCGCCTCTGGTATCCTCAACCATTGCGTGCCGTCGTGGGAATGATCTCTCCAGCTCTCGTCGATGACGGCGAAAGTCGTCATTGATGGGTTTTCGTTTCTCTGTCCATCGTTCACTTTGTGAGGGTTCTATCGGATGAAGGTTCGTCGCTCCGGTTTCACCTTGATCGAGCTTCTTGTGGTGATCGCGATCATCGGCGTTCTGATCGCGCTGCTGCTGCCGGCCGTGCAGGCCGCCCGCGAGGCCGCCCGCCGAGCCCAGTGCACCAACAACCTCAAGCAACTGGCCCTGGCCGTCCACAACTACATTGACCAGGTCGGTGTCCTCCCAGCCCACGACATGAGCCCCGCCGGGACCGTCCAGAGCTGGGGTTGGAGCTACAGCTGGCCGCTGGCCATCCTGCCCCAGATGGAGCAGCAGACCACCTTCAACGCCTTCAACTTCCAGATCGGCATGTTGGGAAATGGGGGAGGCTATACGTACCAGCGTGGCAACACGACCGTCGAGTTCCTCCAGTTGGGCTTCCTCCTGTGCCCGTCGGACGGCATCAAGCGACGCCCAGCCGACCCTCGCGGGACGACCAGCTATGTCGGCAACTACGGCGGCCCCGGCGTGATCCAGCGCCTGGACCGGCACGATCGTGCCGAACGCTGCCATCGCCTCGAACTGCGCGACTGTAACAACCTCGGCCCGTTTGGCACCGAGGGAATCCTCGACGGCACCTCCAACACGGCCCTCTTCAGCGAGCGTCTGATCGGCCTGAATGGTAACCCGAACGTCCCGATCGGCTCGATCAATCAGAGGCGCGCCATCTATATGGCGACCGTTGGAGCCAGCCAGGGTTCCGCTCCCGCCAATGTCCTGGCGTTCATCAACAACTGCAAGAACCTCCCGTCGGGCGCCACGATGCAGCGATCCAATGGTAACGGCTACTACTGGATGGCTGCCTATCCGTACCACATCGCTGTCAACAGCTATCTTCACGCCGGCCCACCTAACAGCAACTCCTGTCAGAACCCGAGTGACGCGAGCTGGCTGACCTTCGTGGGTGCGCTCGGCTCGGCTCCTCCAACGAGCAACCACCCGGGTGGCGTCAATGTCGCCTTCGCCGATGGATCGGTTCACTTCATCAAGGATTCGGTCAACCTCACGACGTGGTGGGCGATCGGTTCACGCAACCTGGGCGAGCCGGTCAGCTCCGACGCGTATTGATCGCTCCAGCCAGCCTCGCCACGAACGGGACGGAGAGTGAGCGAGGACCGGGTGAAACACGTACGGCATACCCCGGCCCTCCTCCATCCGGCCTGTTCCCGCGCGTATGGATACGATTCCGTACTCACAGCGGCAGCGCCATCGACCAAAATGCCCGAAGCAGTCCAACGCGAACGGCCTCGCCAAAGAAAGCGGGGGCGTTCGATGTCAATCCCCAAACTCACTGTGAAGTGCCCCGTACCACGATGTGGGCGTGGCACTTCACCATCTGCCCCATTGCGTGATGAGCGACGATGGCTCATCATGGTTCCCCGAAGCCTTGAGCAAGCTGATCCCCACGTTCCTCGACGGGATTGATGCCGAGGCCGGGTCATCTTTCGATGTTTTCTGTTCGACCGAACTGCGGTGAGCGGCCGTCCTGGTTTCCGAGACAAAGATCTTCGTCCAAAGGGACCGAACCGGAATCTCACGCAGTCGGGAAAGGTGGAGGTGCAAGTCCCATGCGCAGCAATCTGTTTCGTTGGTCGGCTCTCGCCAGCTTCGGCTTGATGTTCCTTCTGTTCACCGGTTGCGGCGGCAATACGGACCTCGAGGAAGGCGTTCCTGAGGATGCCGCTCAGAAGTCGGACGACGCCTATGAGGAATTCAAGGCGATGCAACAGGGCATGGGTGACGCCATGCAAAAGGCCAAAGCTGATCCCGCGAAAGAGAAGTGATCTTCTGGCTCCCCGGAGTTCTGCCCACACCCCTTGAACGTGGCTGGCATTTCCGGCTCGGCCTGAGACGTTTACCGTCCCGATTGCGATGGCTCTGGAGCGTCGCCTCCGGTCAGGACGCCACCGATCTGCGAGGTCCCTTCAGCAAGGTTACGACCTGACTGAAGGTCAAACCAGGCGATCCGACGACGATCCAGAGCCAAGATCAGCGTTTGGCCGAGCTGAGGCCCTTGGCCCGGCTCAAATCGAACCGTCAGCCGGCCATCCACTTCCAGGAGTTTCATAACTCCGAGGGTCTCGTACCCGAGCCTCTCAACCGCCTCGACTTGCCCGCGGAATATCCAGGCTACACCGGATTCCAGAGCAGGTAAGTTCGCATTCTCAACGATCCGGATATGCTCGGGTCGGATTCCCAGCACGACGCGCCCTCCACAACGTCGCGATATCGGCGCAAGACGAGGATCATCGACGGAAGCGTCGAGGCAAACGTCACCAAGTCGGACCTGAAGCCGACCGGAGTCGATCCCAAACTGGCAAGGCAGTAGGTTCATCGGTGGATTGCCAATGAAACCGGCGACCTCGCGGGTCGCGGGATGCTCGTAAAGCTCCCCTGGTGTCCCAATCTGGCTAATCCGGCCGCGATCCATCAACACCACGCGGTCCCCCAGCGCCAGAGCTTCGGCTTGGTCGTGGGTCACATGAACAGTGGTCGTGCCAGTATGCCTATGCAGCTCGATCAGGTCGAGCCTCAAAGCCGTGCGCAAGTGAGTGTCGAGAGCGGAGAACGGCTCATCAAGCAGCAAGACCTCCGGTCTCCGCACCAGGGCCCTCCCCAGCGCAACGCGCTGGCGTTCGCCTCCCGAAAGGGTATCCGGCCTCCTCGCCAGCAATTTCGACAGTCCTAACCGCGCGGCCATCGCCTCGACGCGACGTCTCCTCTCAACCCGAGACACGTCGCGGGTCTTCAGCCCGAAAGCCAGGTTATCAAAGACGTTGAGAAAAGGATAGACAGCCGGTTGTTGGAAGACCATCGCCGCATTACGCTTCCAGGGCGGAAACCGATCGGCACGCCTTGCACCGATCCAGACTTCCCCGGCATCGGGTCGTTCCAGGCCGGCGATGAGCCGCAAGAGCGTGGATTTCCCCGAGCCTGACTGGCCCACAACCGCCAGGAACTCACCGGCTTCGAGGGCCAGAGAGATCGAAGAGACGGCCTCGATCCCACCGGGGAAGACTTTCGTGACCTGGTGTAAGACCACCGGAATGCCCAAGGCCAACCCTTTTCCTTTCTTGAGACAAGAGCAGACCTCGACTCGGGACTGGCCATTCTACCGATTCGCCGCACCCCAGCGATAATCCGATTCTTGACGAGCGGATCTCCTTGCCATCGAGCACGATTCGATGTTAAACTTTCTTTCAATTGCGGTCCGCGATCTGCTGGGTCGCCAAGCATCACTCCTCGTACGACAAGGAGATGGGGCGATGATGGAGTTGGCCTACGGTTCCAGTCGCGCTTGCGACGGCATCACGCGACGCAACTTCCTCCGGGTTGGGGCGCTGGGAGCCCTCGGATTGTCGTTGCCCGACCTGCTGCGCGCCCAGGCTCAGGCCGCCGGTTCAGGTCAGGACGTCTCGTGTGTGCTGATCTGGCTGCAGGGAGGCATCAGCCACATCGACAGCTTCGATCCGAAACCCGAAGCTCCAAGCGAGATCCGTGGCGAGTTCGACGCGATCGCGACGAACGTGCCCGGCATCCGGCTCTGCAGCCCTTTGCCGATGCTCGCACAGCACCAGGACAAGTTCGCCATCCTCCGTTCGCTCAACCCGCGCAACGGCTCGCACGGTGTCGCGGACGCCTACATGATGAGCGGCCACCCGTTCTCTCCAGCGATCACCTATCCGAGCTATGGGGCGGTCATCGCTCGCGAGAAGGGGGATCGGACGAGCCTTCCGTCCTACGTCCAGGTCGGCACCTCGATCGACCAGCGATTCGGCGGCGGCGTGGCTGGGTTCCTCGGCGACCAGTACAACCCGTTTGTCCTGCCGGGCGATGCCTCGCGCCCAAACTTCTCCGTGCGTGACGTCAGCCTCTCCGGCTCCACCGACCGCGGCCGATTCGACCGCCGGATGCGCGTTCTAAACGCCGTCGATACCTGGCAGTCGAAGTTGGAGGAATCGCCGGAATCCCTCGAAGCGACCGACAGCTTCTACGAAAAGGCGTACAGCCTGATCACCTCCCCCGAGGCCAAGCGAGCGTTTGATCTCTCCCTGGAAGACCCACGTCAACGCGACCGCTACGGCCGCCACTCGCTCGGTCACGGCTGCCTGCTTGCCCGCCGTCTGATCGAGTCCGGCACCCGGTTCGTCACCGTCACCGACGGCGGCTGGGACACCCACCAGAACAACTTCCGCTCCCTCGAGGACCGCCTCCTACCCCGCCTCGACTCCGCGCTGTCGGCTCTCCTCCAGGACCTCCAGGACCGCGGACGGCTCGACTCGACTTTGGTCGTTGTCCTCAGTGACTTCGGTCGCACACCCAAGGTTAACCCCTCGGCCGGTCGCGATCACTGGTCGACTGCCTCCCTCGCCCTCTTCGCCGGCGCCGGGATCAAGCCCGGCCAGGCCGTCGGCTCGACCAACACCCTCGGCGAGTCGCCGGTGAACCTACCGTACTACACCGAGGACGTCGCCGCCACCATCTACGAACGCCTCGGCATCCCCCTGAACACCACCCACATGACCCCCGACGGCCGCCCGATCAAGGTCGTTTACGAGGGCAAGCCGATCCGAGAGCTGCTCTGATCCGTGATCGGCCGTACCAGTCGTTCAACCATCGCGGGGCGTGCAGGACACACCGGCAAGGGCCGGATTCCCTGACACGCCCCCGCGTCGTCACACGACCGGCGCCGCTTGCCCGCTTGGATTCCGCAGCTTCGTCTGCGACAATAACCCTGGTATCCGGGGGCTCCGAGTATGTGGGCCGACTGGGACGACCACATCGAAAAGTTGTTCCTCAAGCAAGCCCGAGGAATCCTCCTGAGATGTGAGGTTGTTGATCTCTCCCTGGGACGCCTGACATACGAGGGACGATTCGACCGGGTCGAACCGCTCCTGCGACGATTGCTCGCCGAGCAACTCGGAGATTAGATCAAGTCGTGGACCGAATACGACGAAGAAGGCCCCGTCGAGAGCCAACATTATATGCTGTTCCGTGACTCTCGCCTGATCATCTCTCACTTCGGCCGTCCTGACGACAGCACCCCCGAGCAACAGGAGGCCCTGAGGCGGGACATCCGCTCCCGAGTGAAGCGCCTGGCCGCCGAGATCCGGAGCCTGCTCCCGCAACTCGACCGGGAGTGCCGGAATCCGTCTTAGCCCCGACTCGACTCCTCAAGAATGCCCGCCCCCGCCCACGACCCCACCCGCCGCGGGAGAATCCGTTCCATGCCCCGAATCAACCGGCCCGCCGGGCTACTCGCATCCACCCTCCTCCTCTCGACCCTGGCCCTGGCTGACGAGAAGACGACCGAGATGGCTCCGGCGGCACCCGTCGAGTCGTATAGCCCCGAACAGCTCGATCACTGGGCCTACCAGCCGATCTCCCGCCCCGAACCTCCGACCGTCCGCGAGGAATCGTGGGTCCGCAACCCGATCGACCGCTTCATCCTCGCGGGCATCGAGGAGATGGAGTTCCAGCACGCCCCTGAGGCGAGCCGGGTGGACCTGATCCGTCGCTTGACGTTCGACCTCACCGGCCTGCCACCGACGCCCGCCGAGGTCGCTCGATTTCTGGCCGACGACCGGCCGGGTGCCTACGAGCGGCTCGTCGATCGCCTGCTGGCCTCACCCGCCTACGGCGAGCGCCGGGCGCAGCACTGGCTCGACCTGGCCCACTACGCCGACACCAACGGCTTCGAGCTGGACGCCGAGCGTCCCGACGCCTGGCGCTTCCGCGACTGGGTCGTCAACGCCCTCAACGACGACATGCCCTACGATGAATTCCTCACCCTCCAGCTCGCCGGCGACGAGGCCCGCCCCGGCGACCCGATGGCCCTGATCGCCACCGGCTTCGCCCGCTGCGGCCCGCGCGAGGTCGTCGGCGGCAACATCGACCCGGAGGTCAAGCGTCAATCCGAGCTGACCGAGATCACCGGCACCGTCGGCTCCGTCTTCCTCGGCCTGACCGTCGCCTGCGCCCGCTGCCACGACCACAAGTTCGACGCCATCCCGACGACCGACTACTACCGCCTCCAGTCCTTCTTCGCCGCCGCCCAGATGGTCGAGAAGCCGATCGCCTCCGAGGACGAGGAGAAGGCGTACAACGAGGCGAGGAAGGCTGTCGCCGAACAGGTCAAGCCTCTCAAGGCGAAGATGGCCGAGCTGGAAGCCCCTTACCGCAAGGCGATCCGCGATGAGAAGGAGAAAACGCTCAGCATCGAGGAGCGGGCCGTCCTCGCGATCCCCGCGAAGGACCGTACTCCCGTCCAGAAGAAGATGGCCGCCGGCGCCAACAAGGCCCTCCAGATCCGCTGGGAGGAGGTCGCCGAAGCCGTCGCGATGAACCCCGACGACCACGCCGAGCGCGAGCGCCTCAAGCGGGCCATCCACGAGATCGAGGTGACTCTACCGCATCCACCCGCCAAGGCGATGGCCTTGGCCGAAGACGGCACTAAGAAAGCCCCCGACTCCTTCGTCCTCCAGCGCGGCGACGTGAAGCACAAAGGTGCCCGCGTCGAGCCCCGACCCCCCGGCGTCCTCCTGGCGAGCCTCTCCGAACCGTCCTTCGGCCCGATCCCCGAGACGCCCGCCACAACCGGCCGACGCCTCGCCCTCGCCCGCTGGCTGTCCCGGCCCGACCACCCCTTGACCGCCCGCGTGATCGTCAACCGCCTCTGGCAGCACCACTTCGGCCGGGGGATCGTCGCCACCCCCAGCGACCTCGGCGTCCGCGGCGAGCTGCCCAGCTACCCCGAACTCCTCGACTGGCTCGCCTCCGAGCTGATCGCCAACGGCTGGCACCACAAGCCCATCCACCGCCTGATGGTCACTTCGGCCGCCTACCGCCAGTCCTCGCGTTATCGCAACGACCCGCAAGCCCGCGACGACCCCGACAACCTGCTCGTCTGGCGGATGGAGCGCCGCCGCCTCGACGCCGAAGCCATCCGCGACGCCTTCCTCGCCGCCTCCGGCTCCTTGAACTCGAAGATGGGCGGCCCCGGCGTCCGCGTCCCGATCGAGAAGGCGATCGAGGACCTGATCTTCACCGAGGCCGAGGTCGTGGACCTCTGGCCCGAGACACCCGACCCTTCCGAGCACGACCGCCGCTCGCTCTACCTCTACCGCAAGCGCAACGTCCGCTACCCCATGTTCGACGCCTTCGACGCCCCCGACACCCAGACCGCCTGCCCCCGCCGCGACGTCAGCACCCACGCCCTCCAACCCTTGATCCTCCTCAACAGCGCCTTCGCCATCGACCGCGCCCGGGCCTTCGCCGGCCGCGTCCTCTTCGAGTCCGACTCGACCGATTCCCGGATCGCCCATGCTTACATGATCACCCTCGCCCGCGACCCCAGCCCCGCCGAACTCGCCCAGGCCCGTTCCTTCCTGACGAGCCAGTCTGACCTGCTTTGTCGCCTCGCCTCCGACGGCCAGCCCCTCGCCCGCCCCTCCCCCGTCCCCGACGCCATGCCCCCCGCCGAGGCCGCCGCCTGGGTGGACTTCGCCGCCGCGATGCTCAACCGCAACGAATTCCTCTACGTCCCGTGAGGCCCCCCGATGGCGATCGCGACTGGCAACATCCGCACAGTTAAAGATCTGATCGACCGCCTTCGAGGTATCCCTCCGGAACGTATCCTGACTCCATCCCTTACCCGGGACCGCGACCGAGCAGGATGTGCTCGAAGTCGATGCCCACGAAGACCGGATTTGCGAGCTGATCGAAGGCGTCCTCGTGGAGAAGCCCATGGGTTTGAGGGAATCCTTGCTGGCGGTCGCCCTGGCCGGTTTGTTGCGGGATTACGTCATGCCGCGGAATCTTGGCCTGGTGACAGGCACCTACGGCACGATCAAGCTGTTCCCTGGCCTCGTCCGCATCCCCGACGTCGCGTTTCTCTCCTGGGACCGCATTCCCGGTGGCCGCGTCCCCAAGGAACCGATCCCGCAACTCGTCCCCGACCTCGCGATCGAAGTTCTCAGCATCTCCAACACCAAGGCCGAGATGGAGCGCAAGCGTGGCGAAAACTTCGCCGCAGGCGTCCGCCTGATCTGGGAAGTCGAGCCGGACGACCGGACCGTCGCCGTCTTTCGCCCCGATGGAACAAGCACCTTGCTCGACGCCTCCCAAACGCTCGACGGCGCCGTCGTCCTCCCCGGCTTCCGCCTCCATCTGGCCGAACTCTTCGCCGAACTCGACCGCCAGGGCTGAATCGATCCCGCCCGAAACCGACGAGGAAACCCGCCGATGTCCGAACGCCGCCCCCACCGCTGCCCCGGTCCCCAGCCGTTCCTGCCGCGGAGCCGTCGCGAGTTCCTCAAGGCTGTCGGCGGCGGGTTCGGCCTGCTCGGACTGGCGCACCTGCTCGAATCGGAGTCGCGAGGGGCCGAGCCGAAGAACCCGCTCGCCCCGAAGCCGCCGCACTTCCCGGCGCGAGCGAAGCGCTGCATCTTCCTCTTCATGGTCGGCGGCCCGAGCCACATCGACACCTTCGACCCCAAGCCCGCCCTCAACGCCCTCGACGGCCAGCCTCTCCCGCCCAGTTTCGGCAAGGTCCATAGCCAGTTCCTCGAAGACGACCCGATCTGTCTCGGCAGCCATCGCAAGTTCGGCAAGTACGGCGCGTCGGGGTTGGACATGTCCGACCTCGTCCCCCACATGCACCAACACGCCGACACGATCGCCCTGATCCGGTCGTGCCACGTCGATAGCGTGATCCACGCCCCGGCGCATTACCAGATGAACTGCGGCCGGATCTTCATGGGCTATCCGAGCCTGGGGAGCTGGGTCACGTACGGTCTCGGCTCAGAGAGCGAGAACTTGCCCTCCTTCGTCGTGATGACTCAGCCCGAGGGCACACCCGAGGGTGGTGCCCCTTGCTGGGGGGCTGGCTTCCTCCCGGCCGTTCACCAGGGGACCCTCTTCCGCAATGGTCCCAACCCGATCCTCAACCTCCAACCCGCCACCAACGAGTTCTCCCCCCCCAGCGTCGCCGGACCCTCGACCTCCTCCGCGCCATGAACGAGGCCGACGTCGACCCCGCCGACGCCGAGCTTTCCGCCCGAATCGCTAGCTACGAACTGGCCTTCCGCATGCAAGCCGAGGCCCCCGAGGCCGTCGAACTGTCTCGCGAGACCGAGGAAACGAAACGCCTCTACGGGCTCGACAACGATCGAACTGCCGAGTTCGGCACGCGCTGCCTGCTCGCTCGCCGTCTGGTCGAGCGAGGCGTCCGCTTCGTCCAGGTCTATTCCGGCGGCGGTCCAGTCGCCGTCCAGTGGGACGCCCACGACGACGTGGACGCCAATCACGAGAAGATGTGCGGTATGACCGACCAGCCCGTCGCCGCCTTGCTCACCGACCTGAAGCGGCGCGGCCTGCTCGACGAGACCCTGGTCGTCTGGGGCGGCGAGTTCGGCCGCACGCCCGTCTCCCAGGGGGGCAGCCGCGGCCGCGACCACAACGCCACCGGTTTCACCATGTGGATGGCCGGCGGCGGCGTTCAGGGCGGCACTGTCCTTGGCGCCACCGACGAGATCGGCCTGAACGCCATTGAGGAGCCCGCGCACGTCAACGACCTCCACGCCACGATTCTGCACTCGATGGGCCTCGACCACAAGCGCCTGACGTTTCTCCACAGCGGTCGGGACGAACGTCTCACCGATGTCGGCGGCCGGGTGCTCACGAGGCTCTTCGCGTGACACCATGAGCGAGTGTCTCTGTTTGCCGGATTCTGCAGCTGCACCCTCATAATTGTTTATTGTTTTATTCGCTGGTGAACGGGGAGTCCTTCGATCGCGCCTCTGCTACAGCCCTGTGATAGTCGTCGGGCGTGTTGAGGTTACAGAGGGTGTCGAAGGTCGGGTCGATGTCGCCAAGCTCGTCAGCGTGGACGACCCGGGTCCGGACCGACTCCATCAGGAAGACAGGGCGAAGGCGATCCTGGGCGAGGAGGGCGTCGATCGCGTGGAGTACCGACGAGCGACGGTAGAGGGCGGCGAGGGGGTGATGGAAGCCGTCCACGAACGGGATAGCGAGGTCGTGGTCGCCGATGAGAGTCTGAAGGCGAGCGATCCAGGCGGGTTGGAGGAAGGGTACGTCGGTGGCTGTGGCGTACGTCAGCTCAACCACGGCAGGCAAGGCCGACAGGCCGGCGGCGATCCCCTGGAGGGGGCCTCGGTCGGAGACGGGGTCGCGGACGATCGTCACCTCGGGAGGCAATTTGGGCACCTCCTGGCCCTCGGCGGCCACGATGACGATCGGGCAGGCGGCCTCGGAGACGAGGCGGACGACCCGCTGGAGTAAGACCTCAGGCCCGAAGGGCAGCCAGGCTTTCGGGCGGCCCATCCGACGACTTCGGCCACCGCAGAGCACAATGGCGCCGGGGAGCATGGGAAAGTTCTCCAGGATGAAGAGAGAGTCGAGCACTCCGTGTTCTGGTCGTTGACCGCGGGTTGATAACTTTGGACAGGGTGGTGGCGGGTCAGATCGTCGGTCACTCGTCCGATCAAGACAGTGCGGCTCCGGAGGAAAGGGGGGCCGGATCGAAGCCGAGTTCAGCCAGGCGGCAGCGTGCGTCGGGGGAGGCCAGGAGACGGCGGAAGGCGGCGACTGGGGGACGGTCCCAGCGGTCTGTGGGGATGGCGAGGTCGTAGCGCTCGGCGCGGAGGGGGAGAAAGCCGAGAGCGTAGGAGGCGGCGACTGGGGCAATCGCAATGCCCCAGTCGGCACGTCCCTGGGCGACCGAGGCGGCGACGGCGTTGTGAGAGCGGGCCTCGACGGCGTGGCCGGGCGGGCGGCGGCCGTCGAGCAATGAATCGAGGAGGACGCGGGTGCCGCTGCCTCGGTTGCGGTTGACCATCACGCAATGGGGGTCGTCGAGCGCGGAGGGGAAGATGTCCGCGAGCGAGCGGCCGGCGAAGCGGGGGTCGTCGGGGCGGAAGACGACGCCTTGCAAGCGGCCGTAGCCGGGGAGGAGGCGGACGCCGGGGGGAATAAAAGGCACGTTGTAGGTGTCGGTCTTCGGGTCAAGCAGGTGGATTCCGGCCAGGTCGCACTCGCCGCGGGCTGCGGCGGTGAGGCCGCCCTGAGAGCCGACCCAGAGGGTCTTGGAGGTGATCCCGTCGGCGGCAAGCAGGCCGAGCAGTGCGTCGAGGCCGACGCAGTGGGAGCCGATCGCGACGAGGTCGGCCGGGGCTGTGCCGCGGCCTAGAGGGGTGACGGAGACGGGCTCGCCGGCATCGAAATATTCTTGATTTTTGGGGATGACGACGAAGCCGTCGGCCCGGCTGAAGGCGGTGACGGAACCGGACCCCTTGCCCATCGGGTAGGCGGCCAGGCCGTGGGGACCGTCGATGAGGCTGACCAGCAGATATTCGGTCCGCCCACGCTCGCTGTTGACCCGCACGGGCAAGGTGGCGTCGGTCGCGCCGCGGTCCTCGGGACGGAGGCCGGTGAGAAGGCGAAGCAAGGGGGCCACAAACTCGTGGAAAGTGAAGATGGCCGAGGTCGGGAAACCGGGGAGGATCGCGACGGGTGTTGTCCCGACGGCTCCCAGGCAGACCGGCTTGCCGGGCTTGAGGGCGACGCCGTGGACGACGATTCCGGGAGATCGTCGGGCCAGGACGCGATAGGAGAGATCGCCGGCCCCCTTGCTCGTGCCGCCGCTGAGGAGGGCGACGTCGCATTCGATGGCTGCTTCAAGCACGGCGTCGAGGTGGGCCTCGTCGTCCCCGACGATGCCGATCCAGACCGGCAGGGCGCCCAGCTCGCGGATGGAGTCGGCGAGGATAGTGGCATTCGAGTCGTACACGGCGCCGGGGCGCCAGGGCTGGCCGGGGGCCAGGATCTCGTCGCCGGTGGAGACGATCGCGACGCTCGGGCGTCGGAAGACCGTCACCTCAGCGCGTCCGATGGCGGCGAGGACGCCGGTCTCGCGGGCTGTCAGGCGAGTGCCGCGGCGGAGGACGAGCTCGCCGCGGGCGATGTCGGTGCCGGCGAAGCTGACGCCGGTACCGGGGGCGACAGCCTTGCGGACGAGTACGGTGCCCTCGCGGAGGGAGGTGATCTCGACCATCGCCACCGCGTCGGCCCCGCGGGGAAGCATGCCGCCGGTGGCGATCGGGGTGGCGGTGCCGGGCTCGACCGGGAGGCGGGGGACGACGCCGGTCGAGAGTTCCTCGGGGTTGAGGCGGAGCGGGCGCGGGGTCTCCTCGGCGGCCCCGAAGGTGTCGGCGGAGCGGACGGCGAAGCCGTCGAGGTTGGAGCGGTCGAAGCCGGGAACGTCGAGGTCGGCGATCACATCGGATGACAGGACGCGGCCCAGGCAAGAGGAGAGGGGGACGCGCTCGGGATCAAGCGTGCGAGGACGGACTGCGTCGTGCCAAAGCCGTTCAGCGGCGTCGCGGTCTACCACGTCGAGGAACTGGGCCTGCTCGTGGGGCACGGGGATCACCGGGAGGTGGGAAAGTGGAGGGTCGTGAGCCTTCTTCGGAGGATCGAAGTTCGACAGACAAACTCCTCACAAAGTCACCAAGGACACAATCAAGTCATCCAGGAGCAATTTCGGAACTTGGAATGGCCTCTGGAACAGCCGGGGGCGGCTGTTCCACACGAAGGGGTTCCAGAAGGACCCTTAAGAAAACCAAATCGGGAAGTTGCCGCCAGACTCGTTGTGATCTTGGTGGCTTCGTGGTGAATCCGGTGACATCTTTCCAGTCAATTCACAGAGAAATCAACGTCCCTCCGATCCTCGCGGCGGATCATTCTCCAGGTCGTATAACCAGACGACGACCTCCGTTTTTGCCGCATAGCCCTCCAGACCGGCGGGGACGACGACGAATCCGTCAGCGCGAGTCGTGCTGGAGAGGATAGAGGCGCCGCTGATCGCGAGGGGCTCGACGCCGTTGTCGGTGAGTCGGACACGTGCGTAATCGACCCGGCCGAGGACAGAGGTCAACTTCTCGATCAGGGGGAACGTCCGGGAGCGATAGGGCCACTCGGGCGGCCGGCCGCCGAGGCGGCGGACGACGCGACCGGCGAAAAAGTCGTACGCACAGAGACAACTCACGGGGTTGCCGGGCAGAAGGAGGACCGGCATCCGTTCGAGGAAGCCGAGGCCCGCGGGGCTGGCGGGCCGGAGGGCGACGCCGTGGACGCTCAACTCGCCGAGTTCGGCGACGAGCCCGGGGGCATGGTCCTCGGGACCGGTCGAGCTGCCGCCGGAGATCAAAAGGGCGTCGGCGGAGCGGGCGATCTGGGAGATCGCGTCGCGGAGTGAGGCGCGATCGTCGGGCCAGGGACCGACCACGGTCGAGAGGCCGCCATCGCGAGCGATGAGGGCTTCGAGCATTGGCGAGTTCATGTCGGCGATCCGAGCGCCGGCGGGATCGGGCGAGGAGCCGGGCGGGAGCAACTCATCCCCGGTGACGAGGATCACGACGCGGGGTCGTCGGATCACCGAGACGCTCGTGATCGCCTGGGCGCTGAGGACGCCGAGGTCTTGCGGTCGAAGTACGCGACCGGCGGCAAGCAGCGGGGTGCTCTCGGTCACATCCTCGCCAAGTCGGCCGACGTGACGACCTGGGGGGGTCGGCTCGATGACCTGGAGAGACTCGCCGACAAGGCGCGTGGCCTCAACCTTGGCGACGGCATCGGCCGCGGCGGGCATGGGTGCGCCCGTGGCGATCTCGACCGCCTCGTGAGAGGCGAGTCGGCCGAGATAAGGTTGACCCGGACGGGCTCGGCCGACAACGCGGAAGAAGGCGGGATTGTAGGCGTCGGCGCCGAACGTCTCCTCACCCTGGAGGGCATAGCCGTCCATGGCGGCGCGGTTGAAAGGCGGAATGGCGTGGGCTGCCCGAACCTCCTCCCCAAGCACGCGGCCAGCCGCCTCACGCAAGGCGACCAGTTCCGGTTCCAGGGGCGCGATGCGGGCGTCGATGAGAGTGAAGACTTCCTCGACAACGGTGCGCAGACGGAATCCGCGCATGCGTGGGTCGTGGAACCGGGGCGGGATCGGGTCGGGTGGACTTGGGGCCATGGGATCAGTCTAACCCGGGTGCCACGCGTCGGGGAGGGCGACATCCCGTCCCGTCGATCGGATCATGGCGGAGGTCGAGGAATCGGACTACGCTGGAACTTCCAGGGTTGACCCAACAAATGGGCGCCGTTTCGGCCGAGAGGGGACACGGATGCAAGGGATGCTCAAACTCACCATGACCATCGCCATTGCCGCAGTCCTGGGGGCCAGCTGGGCCGCCGAAGCCGCAGCCAGGGACGATCCCGAGTCGGCTTATGAAAGGCTCCTCGACGCGGCGAAGATGGCCCCGCAGGAAGCCGACTTTGCGAAGCTGCGCCGCGCGTTCGCCAGAACGCGAACCTATCGGCCCTACTCCGGCCAGCAGTTCGACCCGTCGGCCGTCGAGCAGGAGTTGAAGAACGGCGAAAAGATGGCGGCCCTGGAGGCGCTCGACCGGTCGTTGAGCGGTTACTGGATGGACGTGCGGTCGCAGAGCTATGCGGCGGGAGTCTGCCGGAAGCTCGGGGAGCCGGAGCGGGCCGAGTTGCACGAAACCTTTACGAAGGGGATCGTCGATGCCGATTCTCGGCGCCGGCAACGGTCGGAGCTTCGCGACGGCATGGCCCGTGCTGAGCGTGGAGGAGGAATCCCTGATCCTCGAAGCCTACGATTTGCACCACGGGAAACAGGCGCTGGTCGAGCATGAGGCGCACTGGTACGATGTCCACACCTTTCGGGCGGAGGGCTCGGATCAGGAACGGAAGGTCTATTTCAACGTCGACCTGCCCCACAACTGGCTGGAACGGAAGCTGAAAACCCGAGAGTGACCCCGAGGAGCGAGCGCCATGTCAGCGGTCCAGACGAGCCGTCGGCAGTTCTTCCGCGGGGCCGGGGCCGCGGCGGGCACCTTGGCGGGCTTGGGGCTCGACCTCGGCCCGGCCCAAGCCGCGGCGAAGAAGCTCAAGATTCAAGGGGGACGCGAGGTACCGAGCGTCTGCCCTTACTGCGCGGTCGGCTGTGGCCAGATCGTGAGCGTCCGCGACGGCCAGATCGTCAACATCGAGGGTAACCCCGACAGCCCGATCAACCGCGGTACCCTCTGCCCCAAGGGGTCAGCCGCCTTCCAGCTCGCGGTCAACCCGAACCGGCTCACGAAGGTCCGCTACCGGCCACCCGGCGGCAAGGCTTGGGAAGAAAAGCCACTCGACTGGGCGATGGACCGGATCGCTGAACTGGTCAAGAAGTCGCGGGACGAGACATTCGTCGAGACCTGGACCGGACAGAACGACCTGGGCGAGGAAGTCACGAAGCGGGTTAACCACACGCCCGCAATCGCCTCGCTTGGCGGGGCGACGCTGGACAACGAGTGGAACTACGTCCAGTTGAAGATGTGGCGGGCGCTCGGCGGGATCTGGATTGAAAATCAGGCTCGCATATGACACAGCGCGACCGTGCCCGGTCTGGGCACTTCGCTTGGTCGCGGGGGTGCGACCACCAGCCAGATGGACCTGCCGTTCGCCGACGCCGTGCTGATCATGGGCTCGAACATGGCCGAATGCCACCCGGTCGCGTTCCGGTTCGTCATGCAGGCCAAGGCGCGCGGGGCCAAGATCCTGCACGTCGATCCGCGGTTTACTCGAACCTCGGCGATGGCCGACATCTATGCCCCACTACCGCGCTGGCACGGACATCGTGTTTCTCGGGGGCCTGATCCGTCACGTCATTGAGGAAGAGAAGTTCTTTCGCGAATACATCGTCAACTATACGAACGCCGCGACTCTCATCAATGAGGATTACCGCGACCCCGAGGAACTGGAGGGACTCTTCTCGGGCTTCGACGCCGAGCGTCGGAAGTATGATCCGGACTCCTGGCGCTACGAAGCCGAACCGCGGCGAAAGGACCAGAACCAGCCGAGGCCGGAGATTAACGACGCCTCGACCTTCTCTGCACGCTCCGGCAAGTTGACGAAGCAGCCGAAGACCGACCCGACGCTGCAAGACCCGCAATGCGTCTTCCAGATCCTACGTCGTCATTACGCCCGCTACACGCCCGAGTTGATCGAACGAGTCTGCGGGACGCCAAAGAAAACCTTTCTCAAGGTCGCGGAGGCGCTCACCGCCGCGTCGGGACCGGACCGCTCGGCAGCGATCTGCTATGCAGTCGGCTGGACGCAGCACACGGTCGGCGTGCAGATCATCCGTGCGGCGTCGATCCTCCAGCTCCTGCTCGGCAATATCGGACGCCCAGGCGGCGGCATCCTGGCGTTGCGGGGGCACGCGACGATCCAGGGATCGACCGATGTGCCAACGTTGTTCAACCTCCTTCCCGGCTACCTGAACACGCCGAGTGCCTTGAAGCCGCACAACACGTTCGCCGATTACCTGACAAACGAGATCACACCGACGAGCTACTGGGTCCACATGCCGGAGTTCCTGGTCAGCCTGCTGAAAGCCTGGTACGGCGAGGCTGCGACGGAAGCGAACGACTACGGGTATGACTGGCTGCCGAAGATCGTCGGGGATCACTCCCACCTGCCGATGTTCGTGGCGATGTCGGAAGGGAAGATCAAAGGGCTGATGGCGATTGGCCAGAACCCGGCTGTCGGCGGGCAGAACGCGGGGTTCCAGCGGAAGGCTTTGGCGAAGCTGGAGTGGCTGGTCGTCCGCGACCTGTACGAGACGGAGACTGCAACCTTCTGGAAGGACAGCCCGGAGGTCCAGTCGGGTGAGTTGAAGCCCGAGGAGATTGCGACGGAGGTCTTCCTCCTGCCCGCGGCGGCCGTGCCGGAGATGGACGGCTCGTTCACAAACACCCAGCGCCTTCTCCAGTGGCACGAGCGCGCCGCCGACCCACCCGGCGAGGCCCGTTCGGATACGTGGTTCACTATCCACCTGATGCGACGGATCAAATCGCTCTACGCCGACAGCCCACTCGAACGCGATCGGCCTATCCAGACACTTACCTGGGATTACATCGACGAGGCTGAAAATGAAGGTTGGCGGATTCCAGGATGAGCCGTCGGCTCGTCGGATCTTGAAGGAGATCAACGGCTACCACGTCGCCGACCGCAAGCCGCTCATGAGCTTCACCGAGTTGAAGGCCGACGGCTCGACAGCCTGCGGCGTCTGGATCTACTCGGGCGTCTTCGCCCCGACGCCCCAGCGAGCCCGACGGCCACAACCACGCCGCCAACCGCGTCGGTGACGACTGGGTCTCCCTGCGGTGGGGCTTCGCGTGGCCTGCCAACCGCCGGATCATGTACAACCGCGCGTCGGCCGACCCGAAGGGCGACCCCTGGCCCAAGGAGGCCCGGCTCGCTCGCAAGTTCGGCAACGGTGCGAAGGGATATCTCTTCTGGAACCGCGACACGAGGCATTGGGAAGGGCTCGACGTGCCGGACTTCCCCGCAACGAAGGCCCCCGACACCCCCGCCAAAGCCGACGGCCTCGGTCTCGACTTTCACGACGGCGCCTCGCCATTCATCATGAAGGCCGACGGCAAAGGTTGGCTGTTTGCCCCGTCAGGCGTCGTGGACGGACCCTTGCCGACCCATTATGAGCCGTTCGAGTCCCCCGTCGTCAACTCGCTCTATCCGGAGCGTCAGGTGCAACCCGGTCGTCAAGGTCTTCCCTGTCGACGGGGAACCCGTATGCGGAGGTGGGGTCGCCGGAGTATCCGTGCGTGCTTTCGACTTACCGGCTGACCGAGCACCACCTGAGCGGTTCGATGAGCCGCTGGCTGCCTTGGCTCAGCGTCTTGCAGCCGGAACTTTTCGTCGAACTGAGCCCGGAGCATGCTGCGGAATTGGGCATCGCGAACCTCGATCGAGTCGCGGTCTCGACTCCCCGGGCAACCATCCGCGCCAAGGCCCTGGTGACGCGGCGCATCCGGCCGTTCACCGTCGAGGGAAAGACGGTGCACCACGTCGGCATGCCCTGGCATTGGGGCTACAAGGGGATCGTCACGGGCGACGTGGTCAATGACCTGGCGGCTCTGGTCGGCGACCCGAACGTCACGATCCACGAGGCTAAAGTCTTCGTATGCCGTGTCGCGAAAGCTTAATGGCCTCACGACTTGCAAAAAACCAGAAAAACCTTGGCACCCCGCGCGTTCAGCTTGCACTTCCTCTCTTTAGGACCAAGTGGCCCGGGGCGACTCGGGAGCCGGGACGAGCGTGGAGCGGAGAGGGGAGTCCGGTTCGATGACGAACGCGATGCTGCTGGAAGGAGTCGTCTGCCGGGGTGACGAGGAGGCGTACGAAGCCGTGCTTCATCGGTACGGACCGATGGTCTGGCGGGTCTGCCGGGAAATCTTGCACAACCCGCACGACGCGGAGGACGCTTTCCAGGCCACGTTCCTCGTGCTGGTCCGCTCGGCCGGGGCGATCCGCAACCGAGATGCGTTGGGTCGGTGGCTGTACGAGACGGCGTACCGGATTGCATTGCGTGCCAAGTACCAGGCCGCACGGCGAAAGACCGGCGGACCGCTCGATGTGGACGGAATCCCGGCCCGTCCCGAAGAGGACCCACTGACCCGGGACCTCCGGCCAACAATCCATGATGAGGTCAACCGGCTACCGGACAAGCTCCGCTCGGCGATCGTCCTCTGCTACTTCGAAGGGCTGAACCAGGATGAGGCGTCGCGTCGTCTTCGCTGCCCGGTCCGGACGCTGAAGGGCCGGCTCGCCCGTGGCCGCGAACTACTGCGTTCGCGGTTAGCGCGGCGGGGCGTGACCGCTTCGGCCTTGCTTCTTCTGATGCTGCTCGACGATTCGTGCTGGGCGATGTCCCACGGCCTGGTCGAATCGACCCGGCTGGCGATGGACGTGACCCGGGCTCACGGGTCCTTGCCCGAGACGATCACGCCGCGGGTGGCGAGGCTAGTCCGCCTACAGGCGAAGGCCACTCAGGCCCGCTGGATGGTCCGGTTGCTGGTGCCTGCCTTGGTGCTGGTCATCCTGGGCAGCACGGGTGCCAATGCCATGCTCACATCGCCCTGGGAGATCTTTTCCTCCGCCTCGTGGAGGAACGCGGATTTGCACGCCAGCGGCCAATGCGGAACGCCCGCGAGCCCGTCGCCCGAGCCGGTCTCCCGCCGACCCTGAGACCCGCCCGAGCCGGCGTCGAGTCCCCGCGACCGAACGCAACGTGGAGGATCGAGGAGCGGGGTCGACGGGGCCGCGTAGGTCCGGTCGAGAGGAAGCCCCGCGTGACCAAGCTCCGGAGAGTCTTCCGTCCATGCGCCCTACTCCGCCCAGATGGCTCGCCGCTCCTGCGTGGGGGGACTGGTATCGCGAGCAGACCCACCTCGTCTCGAACCGCAGCGATGTGGGGGGCGTCTCCGTGGGCCCCAACTGCGCAACCCCTGGGGTATCTCCTCCTCCCCGACCAGCACGTTGTCAGTCTCGAACCAGGGGACCTGTTTGTCGTGGCCCGAACTTCGTCGGGCCCCGCTCGATTCCTGGGCACGCCCCGGCGTCGACCCGCCGGGCCTGGAGATCCCTTCCCCAAGCTCCGAAGTTCTGGTCTAATCCTTGCGAGGAGCGGGCGGGCGGACGCGATCCGAAACCCCCGACGCGAGGTAAGCCATGGCACAGGCCGTTGGCTTCTACACTGACACGACCGTCTGCATCGGCTGCAAGGCATGCGAGGTGGCCTGTCACCAGTGGAACGCCTTGCCGGCGCGCTGACGGCGGCAACGTTCCGCTCAGCGGCCTGAGCTACGACAACACGCTGAGTCTCAGTGACGTGGACTGGCGGCACGTCAAGTTCGTCGAGCAGTTCAGCGATGATCGGTCGTCGGCCCGCTGGCTGATGATGTCGGACGTCTGCAAGCACTGTGTCCACGCCCCTTGCCTGGAGGTCTGCCCGACAGGGGCGATCATCCGGACTGAGTTCGACACGGTGTACATCCAGGAGCCTGCCTGCAATGGTTGCCGCGACTGCATCGCCGCCTGCCCGTTCGGAGTGATCCACGTCAGCGATGAGAAGCATATCGCGCAGAAGTGTACCTTCTGTTACGACCGATTGCAGAACGGCTTGACCCCGGCGTGTGCACAAGCCTGCCCGACGGCCTCGATCCAGTTCGGTCCGATCGACGAGCTTCACCGAAGGGCGTCGGAGCGCGTCGAGCTGTTGAAGGAGCGGGGCGAGTCGGGGGCTTACCTCTACGGGGCCGATGATGCGATTCTGGGCGGCTTGAATGCCTTTTACCTGCTCGTCGATAAGCCGGGAGTCTATGGATTGCCGGAACGGGTGGAGGCGAAGCTTCCGAGCCGGACGGTCTGGCCGTCGTCGATCAAGGCGATCGCGGCCTCGCTGACGGTGGCGGTCGGGGCGTTCTTCGCGTTCGGGCGGAGGAAGAAGGCGGTCGCCGAGGCCCAGTCCAGGGGCGAGGGATGAACCTGTACGTCACCGATCCGGAGTGGCATTCGCTCATCATCGCCTACTTCTTCCTGGGCGGGATCGCGGCCGGGGCATATGCCGTGGCCTGCCTGGCTCGCTTGCTCGGAGACGACGACGATCGGAGGGCAACGCGGACTGCTTATTACCTGGCCTTCCCGCTGGTTTCGCTTTGCGGGATTCTCTTGATTCTCGACCTGGGCCGGCCGGAGCGGTTCTGGCATATGCTGATCGAGTCGGAGACGGGCTGGCCGCTTTTCAAGTGGTGGTCGCCGATGTCGGTCGGGTCGTGGGGCCTGTCGCTGTTCGGGGCGTTCAGCCTCGCCTCGTTCCTGGGTGTCCTGGCGGAAGATGGTCGGTTCGGGCTCGCGCGGTTCTCAGGACTGGCGACGCAGTTGAGAAAGGGTCGGCTCGGGATGCTTTTCGAGCTGGGAGGCTTGCTCTCGGCGTTCTTCCTCGGGTCGTACACCGGAGCGTTGCTCACGGCTTCGAACCAGCCGACGTGGGCCGAAAGCACCTGGATCGCGCCACTGTTCCTCGCCTCGGCGACCTCGACGGGCGTGGCGTCGATCGTGCTGGCGGTTCGCTGGCTCGGCCGGGATGTGCCGGAGCCTGCGGTCGGCCGGCTGGAGCAGCTCGACGGCTTTGCAATGGTGCTCGAACTCGCCTTGATCGTTGCCGTGGCGTTCTCGCTCGGCGTCGGCTCGCTGCGGGCATTCGGAGCGTGGCCGGGCGTGCTTGTGCCGGCGTTCGTGGTGCCGTTCGGCTTGCTAATTCCGCTATTGCTGCGGTGGAAATCGTTCCGAGGGGGGACGGTCCTCGGCGCCGTGATGGTGCTGGTCGGTGGCCTGGTCCTGCGGGCAGCGATCGTGGGCATCCCGGGGGCGTTGCTCATGGATTATCCTTGAGAGGTCGGTTGAGATTCCTGTCGGATCAAACCTCGCAGCAAGAACCCCCAATGAGCCGATCCTGCCCCCATCGTCAATTGCTTGGCCTGCTGCTACTCGTGGCCCTGATCGGCTGCGAGGGACCGGAGGCGACGCGCCGTCGTGGCGAGCGAGGGGCGGACCCGGGAAACTACCCGGGGATGCCCCTGGACGTGCCCAGCAAGATCGACGGCACGAAGGATCTGAGCCGATTCCGTTAAGTCTATCGACCATGACGCCCCGACCTCGCGACCTCGCCCTGCTCCAACTAGCCGCCGACGCCGGCCCGCCGCGGACGCGAGCGCGGGACCAGCAGGCCGACCTGGCTGGCACCGCCCTGCGACGTCGCGTGCTGGAACGACTCGCCGCCACGGACCCGGAGCCAGACGGACTCGACGAGGCACTCGCAGATTTCGTCGCCGAACTGGGCGAGCCGAGCGGGCCGACGCGGGCCGTTTGCGTGGCATTCCGGGACGAGTGGGATGCGGTCCGGACTTCGCCAGGTCTCTGGAGCTGGTGGATCGCGGAGGCGGTCGCGACCAGCGACGATCGCGATTTCCGCCGTTCACGACGACGGAGGCCGCCCGATGGCGTTTGAGGGATGGCGGAGACGGGGACGGGAACGTCCTCCCTCGGTGGAAGTCTCCTCGGCACTGGCCGACCTCGACCGCCTGAGCCGCAATCGGCCGGAGTTGACCGGGCCGGCGCGGGTGCTCGGGGGCGTCCTGCTGGCCGTCTTCGACGAACCCCACGTCGCCTTCGACGCAACGTCGCTACGCGACGCGATTGTCCGGGGCTGGTCCGAGGGCCACCCGGCCTTTCGCGTGGCCCCGCCGACACTGGACAGCTCGGCCGTGAAAGAGCGAGCGATCGGAGTCTGCGAGATTCTCAGGAAAAACAACCCGGCGGCTGCGGGCCTCCGCGACGTCATCCGAACGGGTCAGGTCAACCTGGCCGCCTTGGCCCCTTGGATGCTCGCGGATGAGGAGCCCGTCTTTCTGGACCCCGGCCCCGGGGCGGAGCTGATCGCGTCCGTTGGCCGGCTGGCGTTACTGCCCATGCTGGCAACGGCCTCGAAGGCAATCGGGGAGGCTGTCCCGCTCGTGGACTGGAGGCGCGGGACGTGTCCTCACTGCGGCAACCTGCCACTGCTGGCGGAATCGCGAGGGCTGGAGCAGTCGCGGTTCCTCCGTTGCGGCTTCTGCGCCGCCGACTGGCCGGCTCATCGGCTCTGGTGCCCATCGTGCGAGACGCAGGAGGCCTCGCTGCTCCGCTACGAGTTCGCCGAGGGAGAGGAGCAGCGTTGCCGGGTCTGTCTGTGTGACCATTGTGGCGCGCGGCTCAAGGTCGTCTCGACCCTCGCCCCCCTGTCGGCCGCCGGCTTGCTCGTGGCCGAGCTGGCCACCGTTCATCTCGACTGGATCGAGTGATCTCGGGTCGCCAGGAACCGTGACCCCCGTCTTGGTTTCTTCCCGCAAAGGCAAGCCATTCCAGTATTTCCGCAAAACAACTGAGGGGTAGAGTCGGGCAATTTGTACCGGTTCCACGCCTCGCGCCGGCGAACGTCATTGCAGCGGGCGGCAGGCTTGAACGCCAGGGGAGATGGGCGACGATAGATAAGATCAGGAATTTGGGCAAGACCCATCTCCGCAAGGTGGAGGGACGGTCGAGGCAGGAGGCCGCGATGCGCAAGCGCACGTGTGGGGTTATGAAGACAGCTTGGCTGGGGTGGGTTCTGATCGGGACCGGAGGCTTCAGCCTCGGATTGGTCGGCAAGCCGGCCGCGAGGGCAGCCGAGGGGTGGGCCGAGGCGCTCTTCGCGCAGCAGGCCCACGACTTCGGCGCTGTGCCGCGTGGGGCCGTTGTCCGATACCCCTTCGTCCTGACGAACCGTTACAACGAGGCGATCACCATTCTCGACGTCCGCGCCTCGTGCGGCTGCACGACGGGAAGGGCTTCGGCCTCGGTCGTCGGACCAGGTCAGCAGGCGGTGATCGAGGCCCAGATGGACACGCGCAACTTCGTGGGCGCGAAAGCGACCGTCTTGACGGTGAGCTTGGCCTCGGCCAGCGGCCGGCAGGCGGAGGTCCGGCTGGGGGTGAAGTCGAATATCCTCAGCGACATCGTCCTGAACCCAGGTACGATCGATTTCGGGGTGGTCGCACATGGACAGGCAACCCAGCAGCTCTTGACGATCGACCGCGCTGGCACTCCCGGCTGGAAAGTCGATCGGATGCTGGCCACGCGGCGACTGAGCAGTGTCGTGGACGCCCAGATCATCGAGATAGCCCGGAATGCCAAGCAGGTGAGCTACCGCTTGACCGTGACGCTCCGGCCGGAGGCCCCTCCCGGGCTCGTCCGGGAAGAAATCCGGATCTTGACCAATGACCGAGAAAGCCCGGTCGTGCCCGTGCTGGTGACGGCAGAGATCCGTGGCGCGCTTTCGGCCTCGCCGAGCCTGCTGGCTCTGGGACAGGCGACCTCGGCGGCCGTGGTTCAGGGGCGTTTCCTCGTCCGGGGGATCAAGCCATTCGCGATCACCCGGATCGAAGGCGCGGGGGACGGTTTCGAGATCGTCGCCGCTGAGCCGAGCGCACGGAAGGCGCTCCAGGTGGTGACCGTCACCTACAAGGCCGAAGCCGGTACTTCCCGCGGCGATCTCCGGCGCACCTTCCGCGTCCACACCGACCTGCCCGGCGAGCCGGCTCTGGAGCTGCATGCGACGGTTCGCGTCGATCCCTGACCCCAACTCGGGCGTAGAATAGTCGGGGCGGGGCGGCTTCGATGGAGCTCGCCCGTCGCCCGCGGCCTAACCACCGAGGAAGGAGTCGCCCATGAGTCAGGACGTGCGGACATTGCGATCGCCCGACGTGGACGGCCAGGTCGTCGAGGAAGTCGAGGTTCACGGCCACATCATCGACTCGCTGTTGCTGCCAAAGATTCTCGACCGCATCCTCCAGATGGGCGGCCAGTTCGAGATCCGAAGCTGCGAGATCGGTCCCCGCCGTATTGATCCGAGTCACGCTGTCATCGCTGTCCGAGCCGACTCGAACGAGAAGCTCGACGAAATTCTCGGCGACCTCGTCGAGCACGGGGCGACACCCGTCCACCAGGAAGACGCCCAGATCATCGGGGCCGATATCGCCGGCGCCTTCCCCGAAGGATTCTACTCCACGACCAACCAGCAGTCCCAGGTCCGGCTCGGCGGCCGCTGGGTCGATGTGGCGGATCAGGAAATGGATTGTGGTATCGCGGTTGACCCGGAGACGCACACGGCCCGTTGCGTACCGATGATCGACGTGACGGTCGGCTTGCCCATCGTCGTCGGCCATGCGGGCGTGCGGGTCGTTCCGATGGAACGGCCTCGGGGCGAGACCCTGTTCAGCTTCATGAGCTCGAACGTCTCCAGCGAGAAGCCAAAAGCCGTGAGCCTGGCCGCCGTGGCGAGGGCGATCCGCGAGACACGCGCGGCGGGTCGGAAGGTGCTGCTCGTCGGCGGCCCGGCGATCGTCCATACCGGCTCGGCCGAGCACGTGGCCCGATTGATCCGAGAGGGCTGGATTCAGACGCTCTTCGCAGGCAATGCGCTCGCCACCCACGACATCGAGCAGGCTCTCTTCGGAACGAGCCTGGGCGTCTCTCTGGCACACGGAGAGCCGATCGAGCACGGCCACGAGCACCATCTGCGTGCCATCAACACCATCCGTCGCCTCGGCGGCATCCGAGCCGCGGTGGAGAAGGGGGTTCTCAAGTCCGGGATCATGTACGAGTGCGTCCGGTCCGACGTCGACCTCGTCCTCGCCGGCTCGATCCGGGACGACGGCCCGTTGCCGGAGGTCATCACCGACACCTTGAAGGCCCAGGCCCGGATGCGGGAGGCGGTCCGCGACGTGGGTTTCGCCTTGATGATCGCCACGGCCTTGCACTCGATCGCCACGGGGAACCTGCTGCCGGCCTCGGTCCCCGTCGTCTGCGTGGACATCAACCCAGCGACCGTCACCAAGCTGAGCGACCGCGGCACGTTCCAGACGATCGGCATGGTCACGGACGTCGAGCCCTTCTTGCGCTCGCTTTCCGGTGAGCTTTGCCGACGCTGAAGATCGCCCGACCCGGGCGAGGAGGTCCCGTCATGGCGAACGACATACCGCGAATCCTGATGTGCCCGCCCGATTTTTACAGGATCGAATACGAGATCAATCCGTGGATGGACCGCCGCCAGGGCAGCGACCCGACCCAGTCGCACCGGCAGTGGCGGGACTTGCACGACACGCTGATCGAGCTGGGCGCGACGGTGGAGCAAGTCCCGCCGGTCAAGGGATTGCCCGATCTGGTCTTCACGGCCAACGCCGGCCTGATTTTCCGCGACCTGGTGATCAGTGCCCGCTTCCGGTACAGCGAGCGACAGGGTGAGACAGCCGTATACGATGCCTGGTTCGCCGCGCACGGCTTCTTGGTCGATCACCTTCCCGAGGGGGTCTATTTCGAAGGGGCGGGCGACGCCCTCTTCTGCGGCGATACCCTGTTTGCTGGCTATCGGTTTCGCTCCGATGCCCGCGGCCATCAGTGGATCGGCGAGCGACTGGGAGTCGAGGTTCTGCCCCTGGAACTCGTCGATCCGCGGTTCTACCATCTCGATACTTGCTTCTGCCCCCTGGCCGAGGGGGAGGCGATCTATTACCCTGGGGCCTTCGATGAGTATGGACGTTCGGTGCTCCGGGCGCAGGTCCCGCGCCTGATCGAGGTCTCCGCCGACGAGGCGGCGTCGTTCAGTTGCAACGCCGTCGTGATCGGCCGAACGGTGGTTCTGAATGTCGGGGCCCCGAAGCTCCAGCGAGCCCTGGAGTCGTCCGGATACGCGGCACGTCCCTTGTGTCTGACCGAGTTCATCAAGGCCGGCGGCAGCGCCAAGTGCTTGACACTCCGACTCGACGGCGAGGAGGCCGCGGCCTGGAAGCGTCCGACCCCCGCCGAGACGATCGGCGCCTCCTGAGGCGGAAATCGCGATGGAAGCCCTCTACCTGCTCCGCCACGGACCGGCCTTCCCGCCGGGCTCGCCCGAGTACACCGAGGACGAGCGACCGCTGACACCGAAGGGCCGCCGCAAGGTCCGACGGCTCGCTTTCGGGCTCGACGTGCTGAAGCTCAACGTCGAGCGGATCGTCACGAGTCCGATGGCGCGGGCTCGGGAGACGGCAGAGATCGTCGCGGACGTGCTCGGGCTGAGTGATCGGCTGGAGGAGGACCACGCCCTCCGCGCGGGCCAGGCGGCAGAGGCCGTTCGCGACTGGAGCGGTGGGCGGTCGGAGTCGCGCTTGATGATCGTCGGGCACGACCCGTGGATCAGCGACCTTGTCGGCCTGCTGGCGACGGGTCAGATTGACCCGGCGTTTTGCCAGCTTCGGAAAGGGGGCGTGGCGGCGTTCGTCGGGAGGTCGGATGGGTCCTGGTTGCTCGACTGGCTGGCGCGGCCGAAGATGCTCCGCAAGGTCGGCGAATAATCCTCAGCGACGGGGGCCGTCGCCTGGGGGGACGGCCCGGATGGGAGACTCGTCGCTGGAAAGCTCGCGAGCCATGTTCTGGAACTCGGTCTGGGCCCGCACTCGCGGTTCGTCGGAATCGGCCGGCTGGATGCGGACATACGACCCGTCGGGCTGGAGAAGACGCGACTTGACGTTGTCGGAGAGATAAACACCAAGGAGGCCGTCGATGAGCCGCCCCTTGAGCCGGGGATCCTCGACCGGGAACATCAACTCGACGCGACGGCGGAAGTTGCGGGGCATCCAGTCGGCGCTGGTCAGATAGACCTCGGGGTCGTCGCCATTCTGGAAGTAACTGATCCGGGAGTGTTCCAGGAACTTGTCCACGATCGACAGGACGCGGATGTTCTCGCTGACCCCCGGCACGCCCGGCCGAAGGCAGCAGATCCCGCGAATGATCAGGTCGATGCGGACCCCCGCCCGGCTGGCGGCATAGAGGGCCTGGATCGCCGCGGGATCAACGAGGGCGTTCATCTTGGCGATGATCCGGGCCGGGCGATCAGCCTCGGCGTGCTGGCGCTCGCGATCGATCAGTTCGATGACCCGCTCGGCCAGAAACTTCGGGGCGACGATCAGGCGGCTCCAGTCGTGACCCTGGGAGTAGCCGGTCAGGAGGTTGAACAGGGCGCTGGTGTCCTCGCCGTACTCGGGGCGGCAGGTGAAGAAGCTAAGGTCGGTGTAGAGCTTGGCCGTGGAAGGGTTGTAATTACCAGTGCCGAGGTGGATGTACCGGCGGATGCCATCGATCTCCTTGCGGACGACGAGGGCCGCCTTGCAGTGGGTCTTCAGGCCGACCATGCCATAGACGACGTGGACGCCGGCTTTCTGGAGGGCGCGGGCCTTGACAATGTTATTCTCCTCATCGAGACGGGCTTGAAGCTCGACGAGGGCTGTGACCTGCTTGCCGTTCTCGGCGGCGCGGGCCAGGGCGTTGATGATCGGGTTGTCCTCGGCGGTCCGGTAGAGAGTCTGTTTGATCGCGAGCACATTCGGGTCGTCGGCGGCCTGCTCGATGAGCTGGATGACGGCCTCGAAGGACTCGTAGGGGTGATGGATGAGGAGATCCTGCTCGCGGATGGCGGCGAAGATGTTGCCGCGACGGGAGAGGGCGGCGGGGGTCTGAGGCTCGAAGGGCGGTTCCTTCAGGTCGCGGAAACCCTCGATCCGGCAGAGGCCGACGAGAGCGGTCAGGTCCACCGGGCCGGAAACCTTGTAAACGTCGCGGTCTTCGAGGTCGAGGGCCTGCTGGAGCAAGGAGAGGAAGCCGTCCTCGGCGGTGTCGGCGATTTCCAGGCGGACCGCCTCGCCCCACTTGCGCTGGCGGAGGGTCTCCTGAATCGTGGAAAGGAGGCTGCTCTTGACCTCATTCTCCTGGATGGTCAGATCGCTGTTGCGGGTAACTCGGAAGGCCGCTCGCGCCGCCACGCGGAAGCCGCCGAAGAGGGAGTCGAGGCGAGGACCGATCACGTCCCGAAGCAGAATGAACCGGTGCTTGCCCTCGCCAGCCTCGGGAATCGAGACGAGACGGTTGAGGATGCCGGGCACCTGCAAGACGGCGTAGAGCTGGCGGGGCGAGTCCTGGGCCATCGACTCCAGGCGAAGGATCAGATTGAGGCTCTTGTTGTGCAGGTGGGGGAACGGGTGCGCGGGGTCGATCGCCAACGGGGTCAAGACGGGGTAGATCTGGCTGTCGAAATACTGGTCGAGGAAGGCGTTCTCCTCGGCGTTGAGTTCGTCGGGCTCGCAGACGACGATGCCGTGACTTTCCAGCGAGGGCCGGATCTCCTGATGCCATGCCTCGTACTGGCGGCTGACGAAGTCGTGAGCCCGTCGGGAGATTTCGACGAGCTGGGAGAGCGGCCCCATGCCGTCGGGCGGGGTGTCCTGGGGTTCGAGATTGTTGTAAAGCTGCTCCTGGAGCCCGGCGACGCGGACCTCGAAGAACTCGTCGAGGTTGGAGGCGGAGATGGCCACGAACCGGAGCCGTTCCAGTAAGGGGACGGTCGGGTCGCGGGCTTCTTCGAGCACCCGGTCGTTGAAGGAGAGCCAGCTCAGCTCGCGATTGATGTAGAAGCTGGGGTCGTGGAGGTTGATCTCGGGGGTCCTCCGAGCGTCGGAGGAGGCCGGGCCGATGACGCCGTTGGTTGCGCGATCCGACATCCTGGGAAAGCCTTTCCCCGCCGCATCAGCCTCGACGCCTCGGCGGCCTCGATCGTCAGCTCAGCTCAGCAGTCGTCGCAAGACGCGGAGGTTGATGACGTCAAGATCCTCGCCCCCTTCGGTACCCTTGGGGGTCTCGAGGATCATCGGAACAAGGGCGAAGCGGGGGTCGTTGACAACGTGCCGGAACGGCTCCAGGCCCATCAGGCCACGGCCGATCCCGGCATGGCGATCCACCCGGCTCCCACACGCCTTCTGGCTGTCGTTGAGGTGCCAGACCCGGACCCGGCCGACTCCCACGGCGCGTTCCAGGTCATCAATGGTTCTATTGTAATCCTTGAGCGTGCCCAAGGAATACCCCGCCGCGAAAAGGTGGCAGGTATCGACGCAGACGCCCAGCCGCTCCGGCTCGGCGACCCGGTCGAGAATCGCCGCCAGGTGCTCGAACCGGTGACCGAGGCAAGTCCCCTGTCCCGCAGTCGTTTCCAGCGCGATGGCAACCGAGAAACCCAGCGTACGCCGGTGGACCTCATCGAGCCCCCGGGCGATCCGGGCCAGGGCCGCCTCTTCGCCGCTGCCCACATGGGCGCCCGGGTGAGCGACGAGCGAACGAATCCCGAGCGCCTCGGCACGCTCGACCTCGACGACCATCGCGTCGATCGACTTGTTCCAGAGCACCTCATCAGGACTGCCGAGATTGATCAGATAGGAATTGTGGGCCACGGGGTCGGCAATCGCCGCCTCTTGGAGTGAGGTGCGGAACGCGGCGACGTCGACGTCGGTCAAGGGCTTGGCCTTCCACTGGTTATTGCTCTTGGTGAAGACCTGGAGGGCATCGCAGCCCACTTCGCGGGCACGCTGGGCCGCCTTGTGGTGGCCACCGGCCATCGACATGTGGGCGCCGAACTTCCGTGTCATCCTGGGCTTGTCTCCCCGACCGCGATTCTGACGTTCTGCATTTCTTCGCAAGATCTTGCCGAACGGCACAGCGAATCCTTAGAATTCGTGATGTCTGCGACAGCACTACAGCTCGGCAGTCCGGGGACACCGACATGACGCCGTCGTTGGTCTGGGCGGGTTTGCTCCCCGTGTGCCTCGTGGCCGCCTGGATGGTGCTCCGCCGACCGGTTCGGTGGGTGATCGAGGATCGCGACATCCACCGTGCCCGCGACCTTTTCCGGATGCAGCGTGAGTGGCTCGAAGCCCGATTCCTGGCCGTGCTGGCCCGGGTCGATCCAATCGAGCGACTCCGCTGGGAAGACGCCTCCTGGCAGAACGAGGTCGTCTGGGCTCGCGACCGCCAGACCCGCCGGCTCCTGGCTTTGATGGGCGTTCGGTTCCCAACCGACCCCTTCTCCACCTTCCCCGACGAGCCTCCCCGTCACGCCACGGCCCTCTTCGAGTTCCGCAAGGGTCACTGGCAGACCGACGGCCGCCACTTCGACGAGATCCGCCCGGACGAGGCGTTCCTTCGCCACCGCGAGTTCGAGCCGATCGTCGTGCCACAGCGGCGAGTTTGAAGGGACGGGTGCGACGTGGCTCATTCCCGGATCTTCGCCTTCATCTCGGAGCGGAGCTTGATGTAGCGCTCCAGGTCGAAGTCGTCGCGACGGCATTCCTCCAGCAAGGGACGCTCCATCGTCTCGACCTGCTGGCAAGCCTCGACGACTCGCTCGGCAACCTCGGTCGGGATGATGCAGACGCCGTGCTTGTCGGCGTGGATCAGGTCGCCGGGCTTGATCTCGATACCGGCCAGTTTTACCGGCTTGCCGAAATCGACGAGCCGGACGTAGGCGTGGCTGACGCAAGGGTTCAGGCCGAAGAGGTGGAAGCCGAGGGCCTGGACCTCGTCCAGGTCGCGGGGGCAGCCGTCGGTGATGTGACCGACGCAGCCGAGCTTCTTGTGGATCGTGGCGTTGACCTCGCCGAACTGGGCCCCCAGACCGGGCGGGTCGTCGAGGTCCTGGCCGACGGCCACCTTCGGACCGGGCATGGAGGCGACGTAGCGGAGGTAATCGGCGTTCAGGTCGGGACAGGAACCGGTGGGCGGACACGCCTGTGTCACCGACGTCACCGCGTAGCCGACCATCGGGCCGAGGTCCGGCAGGAGGCTTCGGATGCGGTGGGGCAGAAAGCCGACCTCACGGCCGCGGACGTTGAAGACCTCGATGGCGTTGGAGATCGTCGGCGTGTTGAAGCGCTTGAGGGCCTCGATCGTCTCGGAAGCTAGGACGGGGTAGGACATCGGTGAGTGGCTCCGGCGTGCGGGTTGGCTGGCTTGCGGGGCACGTCGGGGAGTGTATCGCAGGAGGGGAGGGGAGGCCAGTCCGGAGGTCACTGATCAATGGCCACCGCCCTGATGACCAGTGACCAGTGCCCCCCTGACGGTCAGGTTCGATCCACCTCCAACTCGACTTCTTGCAGTTCCCGCCCGTCCACCGGCCTGGTCCCCAGAATGCGTCCGAGACGGACCCAGCGATCGCCTCGCTGCTCCATCTGGAAGTCTTCGCGGAGCCGGGCGGGCTCGACATCCCAGCCGGTGTTCACGGCGGGCTTCTCATCCTTCTCGGTGAGGACCAGGTAGGCCCCGCCGAAGGCACGGTTGAGGAGGCCCTCGAAGGTGCGGCTGACGACCCAGGCCGCGGCGACGCCGTCCGGAAGCTGGGCCAGGGGTTCGCCGGGGACGGGCTCGGAGACGGCGGCGCCGACCGTGGAAGCGGTGGTCGAGATTCCGAATGGATGCTCGCCGGCAACGCCCGTCGAGGTCGTCTGGTCCTGAAAGGCGTACCAGGCAAAACCGCGAAGGCGGGTGATGTGCTCGTTGGCTCGCGTCATCGGCTGTCCTCGCTGTGGGGATGGTCGGATTGATGCGGTTCAACGACCCGACCATCCCGCAACGGACATGCCAGGGGGCGACTCAATGGATCCGGACGTCGTAAGGCATGACGGCGAGAACGCGCTCGGTCGTCAGGAGTTGTGCCACGCGAGCGGCCCGGGCGAGGATGCCGCGGGCGGGCTCAGGAAGGGCGGCGATCGAGGAGACGAGGCCCGAGGGGGGCATGGAGGTTTCCATGTCCTCGATCGGGCCGAGGAGTTCTTCGAGGAAGCCCTTGGGTTCGGGGAGGATCAAGAGGTCGGTCTGGTCCTCATCCATGCCGGCCTGTTTCCGGGCGTCGGCGATCGCGTCTTCGAGGGTACCGAGGGCGTCGATCAGGCCGAGTTCCTTGGCCTTGCGACCGGAATAGACCCGACCGCCGGCCAGCTCCTCGACGCGGAAGAACTCCATCTTGCGGCCCTCGGCCGTCTTGCCGACGAACTGCTTGTAGGTCTCCAGCATCAGCTTGCGCACGGCCTCCTTCTCCTCGTCGGAGAAGGGGCGGAACATCGAGTCCATCAGGCCGTGGCGACCGATGGTGACGGTGTCGGTCGTGACGCCGAGCCGTTCGAGCAAGCCGCCAACGGCGATCTTGCCGCCGACGACGCCAATCGAGCCGGTCAAGGTGCCGGGCTCGGCGTAGATCTTGTCGCAGCCAACCGCGATGTAGTAGCCGCCCGAGCCGGCGACGTCGGACATGCTGGCGATGATCGGCTTGTCGATCGTCTTCGTCTGCCGCCAGATCAGGTCGCTCGCCAAGGCGCTACCGCCGGGCGAGTCGATCCGAAGGACGATGGCCTTCACGGTCTTGTCGTCGGCCGCTTTCTTGAGGTCGGCGACGACCGAGTCGGAGCCCATCACCTCGCCGCCCATCAGGCCGCCGGAGGACGACTTGCCGGTCTGGATCGTACCGGTGGCATAGACCACGGCGACCTTCGGCCGGTCGCTCTCGGCCTTCCTGGCCGACTCGCCGGAGAGGGCCTGCATCATCTTCATGAAGCCGGCGAGACCGGAGAAGTCGGTCTTCTTGCTGTCCTTGCCATACTTCTTCTCCAGCTTGACATCCTGGGTTTCGAGCGACTCGGCGAGCTTCTTCTCGACCTCGTCTGGATAGGCGATCGTGTCGATCAGGCCCGCTTCGCGGGCGTCGGCGGGGGTGTAGGGGCCAGCGTCGAGGAGCTTCTTGGCCTGCCCGACGGAGATATCCCGACGGGCGGCGATGGCCTCGGCGAGAATGTCAAAGTTGTCGGAGAGAACGGACTCCATCTCCTCGCGGAAGGCCGGGCTCATCTCGCTCCGGGTGAATGGCTCGGCGGCGGCCTTGTACTTGCCGACCTTGAGGATGTCGGCCTGGATGCCGAACTTCTCGAACGCCTTCTTGAAGAAGATGACCTCGGCGGCCAGGCCGTGGACCATCAATGTTCCCGACTCGGGCATCAGGATCTCGTCGGCGCCGCAGGCGACGAAGTACTCGGCGTTGCCCGCCTGCTCCAGCACGGCGAACGACTTCTTGCCCGACCGGCGGAAGTCGAGCAAGGCGTGCCTCAGCTCGTGGGCCTTGGCCAGCCCGATCGAGAGGTCGCGCATCCGGATCACCAGCCCCTTGACCTCGGGGTCGGCCTTGGCCTTCTGGATGGTATCCAGCAATGACTTGAGGTTGTCCTTCAGGGGAGTCCCCTCGATCCCGACCGGGGTCGGAGGCTCGGGGATGGCCCCCTTCAGCATCAGGTCCACGAGAATCGGCGGCCGGGGCGTCTCCTTCTCCGAGTCCTTGGCCGGGTCGTCGGACCATCCGACGCTGGGGGCCAATGCGATGACCAGGGCGAGAGCCCACGGGCGATGGCGCGTCATTCGGGAAACTCCCCCTCGGTTCGTGTTCGTGACTGGACGGGTCGGTCTGAGTCTGGATCTCAGAATAACTTCGGACACCGACCGCCGTCCAGGCACGGGCGGCGAGGGAACGTCTCGCATCGCGATCGGGTCGGCGGGATGAATCGGCTGGGAGACGCTCCGGGAAGGTCCCGGAGCCGACCTCCCGAGCCACCTCGTCGAGACCTGAACCCCGACGAGGCAAACCGCTTTCTTTTACGGCTGAACGATTGGAACGCCCTGAGGACGCCCCAGAGACGCGCCCGGGACGCCCGGATAACGCCTGGAGGATGCCAGGGGGACGCTCCGAATTGCCCAGGACGGCGAGTCACAAACCTTTAATTTGAGAATAGATAACTGGGCCGAATTACCCATTTTGAAGTTCGTTCGGCGTCGGGGGCGCGTCCCTAGCGTCGTGTCTTCGCGAGGACTTGCCCGGCATCGGGCTGAGACCAGTAACCACCCGGACCGAAGGGAGACAGCGTTAATTATAGCACAAAATTGGGACGCCGGCGCGGGGTTGTCGAAGTTAAGAAGAACCGTGAAGGTCATTGGCGGATACGAGGCGGGAGGAACGAGGCGTTCCCGACCAACCGAGCGGGTCGGCGACCAGCTCGGAGGTCCGGGAGAGGAGCGTAGGAGGGACCCCCATCAGCGCCAACTCGCTTGACCGCGGGGCGGCGAACGGGTGAAATCGATGCGAACGGATTGGATCAGTTGAGTTCGCTTCGACGCCGGGTTCGGCGTGGGCCAGGAAGAGCGAGAGATCCATCGGAGCCCATCCGCTGAAAAGACCAAAGGCAGAATCCGCGGCACGGTGGAGCACCGCCAGGCCCGGTCCGTCGGTGACGAAGCCAGGTCAGGCGCCGGACCAGCCGAGCAGGCCCGGCGCCGCGAGCATCCCGAGGCAAAGACCGGCTTGGGTATCGGAGACGAACATCCTCGTTGTTCACTTGAAGGAAGGCCGACGCCACGCACTCTGGCGTTCCGCCGGAGCGGGCTTCCGAACGATCCAGGACGCCCGGGAGAGATAAGATACGACGACGAGGAACGGTTGAACCCTTGATTCGGCGGCGGAGTGTGGTATCTCTAAAGCAAGTCGTTTCGGGCGGCTGCGCCCAGACCCGTCCAACCCCGCACGGCGGGCCGTTCGCCCCGAGGAGCACCCTCGATGTCTCAAGCCCCCGCGCCCCGGCTCCGTATCGAAATTTTCGAGGACGCCACGGTCGCCTCCTTCGTGGATGAGCGGATCGTCGATGACATCGTGATCCAGGCCGTCGGCGAACAATTGTACAACCTGGTCGAGCGCGACGGGCATACCCGGCTCTTGCTGAACTTCTCCGAGGTGAAGTTCATGGCCAGCGCCGTGATCGCGAAGCTGTTCACGCTGCACAAGAAGATCAAGGCCGCCAGTGGCAAGCTGAAGTTCTGCTGCATCGAGCCAGACCTCCGCGTCGTCTTCAAGATCACGGGGCTGGAGAAGATGGTTGAGATCTACGACGACGAGCAGGTGGCGCTCGACTCCTTCTAATCGGGGTCCTCTCTCGGTTACAATTCTGGGAGTGTCGGGCGCCGAGGCCGGTGGGATCGCACCGGGCGAGGCCAGGTGGTCGGCCACCGCCCTTTTCCCGTCCGATCCCCCGGCGCCGCCCCGTCCGGGGCGAATTTTTTCCGAGTTCTTGGAGCCCGCAGGATGTCCGATGAAACGCGCCGGCACCTCCGCATCGAGTCGGCCGACGGCGTGACCGTCGTGCATTTCATCGAGTCGAAGATCGTGACCGAGGAGACGATCCAGGAGGTTGGTGACGAGCTGACTCGCCTCGTGGACGAGCAGGGAACTCGCCGGCTCTTGCTGAATTTCGACAATGTGCGCGTATCTTTCCAGCCTCGCGCTCGGCACGTTGATCAACGTCAAGAAGAAGATCGCGCGCGTCGAAGGGCAACTCAAGCTCTGCTCGATTTATCCCGACCTGCTCGAGGTCTTCAAGATCACGCGCCTGGATACGGTTTTCGACATCTACAAGGACGAGCCGGCCGCCCGCCAGGCCTTCCCGTAACCATCGCCACATCGCTCCCTCACCGCTTCCACGACCCGCCCCTTCGTCCGAGGCCGTTGACACCGAGCCGACGCCAAGGCCGGCGTCTGGACCGTCCCCATTCTCGCGATCCGATGCCCGATCCCAGCGCGACGCCGATGATGCAGCAGTACCGGGAACTCAAAGCCCGGGACCCGGACGCCTTGCTGCTCTTCCGCATGGGCGACTTCTACGAGATGTTCTTCGAGGACGCCGAGCGCGCCAGCGCCCTGCTCGGTCTGACCCTGACCAGCCGCGACAAGGGGACCGCCCCGATCCCGATGGCTGGCTTTCCCCACCCGGCGCTGGAGTCGTACCTGGCGAAGATCGTGGCCTCGGGGCTGCGGGCAGCGGTCTGCGAGCAGGTCGAGGATCCAAAACAGGCCAAGGGGCTCGTCCGGCGCGACATCATCCGCGTCGTCACCCCCGGCACGCTCACCGACGACGCCCTGCTCGACCCCCGCGCCGCAAACTATCTGGCCGCGGTGGTTGAGACGAAGGGGAAGCTCGGGGTGGCTTGGGTCGAACTTTCGACCGGCCGGTTCGAACTGACCGAGTGCCTTCGGCATGAGCTGATCGACGAGCTAACCCGACTGGAGCCGGCCGAGATCCTCGTGTCGGAGACGATGCTCGACGCCCCGTGGCTCCGCACCCTCCGCGGTTTCGTTCGCGCCCCGATCACGACGCGGCCGTCGTGGGACTTCGTCGCCGAACAGGCCCGCGGCGTCCTCCACGAACACTTCGGCACGAGGACCCTCAGCGGCTTCGGCGTCGAGGACGATGCCATCGAGGTCGCCGCCGCCGGTGCCTTGCTGGCCTACCTTCGCGAGACACAGAAGTCGGCCCTCGGTCATCTGACGCGACTGTCCCCCTACCGACGCGCCCAGACACTGGCCCTCGATACCATGACCCGCCGGAGTCTGGAGCTGACCCGGACACTCCGCGAGAGCAAGCGCGAAGGGTCGCTGCTGGCCGCGATCGATCAGACCGTCACCCCGATGGGCGCCCGATTGCTCTCGGAATGGCTGACGTCGCCGTTGACCGATCTCGACGCGATTCGCGATCGCCACGCCGCCGTGGCCGAGCTGGTCCACGATTCCGGCCTGCGCGCCGAGCTGCGATCGACGCTCGGCAAGGCGCACGACCTCGAACGCCTGGCGGCCCGCGTCGGCACCGGTCGGGCGACACCGCGCGACCTCGTCGGCCTGGCGAAGACGCTGGCGATCCTCCCCCGGATCAAGGCCCGTCTCACGGCGAGGCAGTCGAAGCGGCTCAACGCACTGGAAGGGGCCCTGGAGCTTTGCCCGGAGATCCGGGCCGCGATCGAGGAAGCCCTCGTCGAGGACCCGCCGCTCGCCCTCAAGGAAGGCGGCCTGATCCGAGACGGCTACCATCCGACGCTCGACGAGATCCGCGAAATCGCCCGGGGCGGCAAGTCATGGATCGCCCGGTTTCAGGCCGACCTGATCCGTCGCACCGGGATCAACGGTCTGAAGGTCGGGTTCAACAAGGTCTTCGGCTACTACATCGAGATCACCCACGCCCAGGCGAGCGGCAAGACGTTGCCGACAGACTTCGTCCGCAAGCAGACGGTCAAGAACGCCGAGCGTTACATCACGCCCGAATTGAAGGAATACGAGGACAAGGTTCTCCGCGCCGAGGATCGCGCCAAGGAGCTCGAATACGAGCTGTTCGTGACCCTCCGCGACCGCGTCGCCGCCGAGGCTCCGCGCCTGATCCAGGCGGGCGGCGTGCTGGCTCAGCTCGATGTCCTCTGCGGCCTCGCGGAACTGGCGGCGCGTCAGGGATACTGCCGGCCGGAGATGACGACCGAGGCCATCGCTGGAAATCGAGTCGGGCCGGCATCCGGTCCTCGACCTGCTCATGCCGCACGGCGAGTTCGTGCCGAACGACTGCCGGATGGGTTCCGACGACGGCCTGATCCTGCTCATCACCGGCCCGAACATGGCCGGCAAGAGCACCTATATCCGGCAGGTCGCCTTGCTGACGATCCTCGCCCAGATGGGCGGCTTCGTGCCGGCGAAGCGGGCGCAGGATCGGGGTCGTCGATCGGCTGTTTGCCCGGGTCGGGGCGACGGATGAACTCGGCCGGGGGATGAGCACGTTCATGGTCGAGATGACCGAGACGGCCAACATCCTCCACAACGCCACGCCCCGGAGCCTCGTCATCCTCGACGAGATCGGCCGCGGCACGAGCACCTTCGACGGCGTCTCCCTCGCCTGGGCGATCACCGAGTATCTGCACGACCACGTCGGCTGCCGGACCCTCTTCGCCACGCATTATCATGAGCTGGTCGATCTGGAGCAGACGAAGCCGCGACTCCGCAACGCGAACGTGGCGGTGAGCGAGAGCGGCGGGGAGATCGTCTTCCTGCACCGGATCGTCCCGGGCGGGGCGGATCAGAGCTATGGGATACACGTCGCGAGGCTGGCGGGGGTGCCGTCTCCCGTGCTGGAACGGGCCCGCGAAATCCTGGCCTACCTGGAGAAGCAGCACGCCACCGACGCCCAGGCCGTCTCTCCGGTCGAGGGGGCGGGACCGTCGCGACGGATCAAGACCGGCCGGGCGCTTCAGGGAAGCCTCTTCGCCGCGTTGCCGGACCCGATCCTGGACGAGCTGCGGCGGGTGGACGTGGATTCGCTGACGCCCGAGGAAGCCGGCGACCTGCTGCGGCGGCTCCATGACCTGGCCGGTTGATCGAGGAGGGAAGACCAGAATGAGGGCGCTGGTCATCGGCGGCTCGGGACAGATCGGCGGCTGGTTGCTGCATCACCTCAGCGATCGCGGTCATGAGGCGATCGGCACGTTCGCCGAGCATCCGTATCCGGGTCTGATCCAGCTCGATGCCGCGGACCGGGAGGCGTCGGCGGCCCTGGTCTCGCGAGCAACGACCCGACGTCGTCTTTTATCCGGCCGGGTTCACCTGGGTCGATGGCTGCGAGCGCGACCCGGCCCGCGCCCGTCGCGAGAACCGGGAGCAACCCCTCCACCTCGCCCGCGCCGCGGCGGACGTCGGAGCCCGGTTCCTCTACTTCTCGACCGACTACGTCTTCGACGGCCGCCACGGTCCCGACCCCGAGGACTCGCCGACGAACCCGCTCAACGAGTACGGCCGTTCGAAGCTCGAAGCCGAGCAAGCCCTCGCCTCGGAACTCGGCGAGCGGTCAACTCACGATGCGGACGTCCTGGGTCTTCGGTCCCGAGCGTCAAGGCAAGAACTTCGCCTATCAGCTCGTCCGCGCCCTGGGTGCCGGCAAGGAACTCCCCAGCCCTTCGGATCAGAGATCGAGCCCCAGCTACGGACCCGACGTGGCCCTGGCGGCGGTCGAACTGGCCGAGCGCGCGGCGTCTCGGGATTGATCCACGTCGCCGGCCCCGAGGTGATGAGCCGGGTCGAATTCGCCCGGGACCTCGCCGAAGGATTCGGGCTCGACCCAGGACGGATCGTCCCGCGTACCACGGTCGAACTCGGACAGGGGGCCGCCCGCCCACTTCAGGGTGGCTTGAGGATCGACCGGCTCGAAGCCCTCATCCCGGGCCGGATGCGTCGCCTGTCTGACGCCGTGACCGACTTCCGCGACCAGCTCGCCCGGCCCCGTTCACTCTGGGCCGATCCCGCCTCCTGAACCGGAATCGCTCTCGGGGAGCGACCAGGCGAAGAGGCGAATCGGCGTCCCCTCGGGGTCGGTCAGCTTCACGGCGCGATACCGCTCCGCCCGGTTCTCGACCGGCTCGGAGACGGCTTCTCCACGGGCCAGGAGAGCGGCCCGTGCGGCATCGAGGTCGGCAACCTGGAAGACCAGGCGGAGGCCGTCGCGGCGTCCCGGGCTGGCGTCGGCCTTCAAGGCCAGTCGGCAACTCGCCGGCGTCCAGCAAGGCGAACGCATGGTCCTGATCCTGCAAGACCAGACGAAGTCCGAGCACGTCGCGATACCAGGCCAGGGTGCGGGGCCAGTCGGCGACCCGAAGCTCGACCAGAAACAGCGACGGCGGGACGGGCACCGGCTTCACGGCCTTGCTCCTGGGATTGTCGGGCGATGGGGTGAACCGGTTGCCGTTGACCCTGGTCCAGGCTTTCGGGAGAATTCGGGTTGTTCCCCGCAGATCGCTGGATGGAACCTAGCGAGAAACGACGAGTTACGTCCGATACCACCCAAGGCCCGGTAATGTCAACCGATCCGACCCCGTCGCAGCCGCCATCGAGTGAGCCCCAGCCGGAGAAGCGTGAGGACCTGGAGACGGTCCGCCGGGAGAAACTCGCGAAGATCGCCGAGCTGGGGTTTGACCCGTGGGGCCATCGGTTCGACGACCACCGGGCCATCGGTGATGTCCGCCAGCTTGAAGCGCCGGCGTCGGACAGCACGGAAGCCGGGCCGGAAGTCCGCGTCGCCGGGCGGATCGTGCTGCGCCGGGTGCAGGGGAACGTCCACTTCCTCCAGGTTCGCGACTGGACCGGCCAGATCCAGGTCATGATCGGCAAGAAGCAGGTCGGCGAACAGGGCTGGAAACTGGCTCAGCTGCTCGACCTGGGCGACCTGCTGGGGGTCTCGGGGACCTTGAAGTACACCCGGACGGGCGAGTTGACGGTCTTCGCCCGCGAGTTGACGTTCCTCGGCAAGAGCCTGCTGCCGCCGCCGGAGAAGTGGCACGGCCTGGTCGACGTCGAGCAGCGGAGCCGTCAGCGCGTACGTGGATCTGTTCAGCAATGCCGAGTCGATGCAGACGTTCCTCGGCCGCACGAAGATCCTGGCTGCCTTTCGACGGGTGCTGGCGGATCGGGGTTACGTCGAGGTCGAGGGGCCGACGATGCAGGCGATCGCCGGGGGCGCGGCGGCCCGGCCGTTCATCACGCATCACAATGCGCTCGGGCTGGACCTGTACCTCCGGATCGCGCTGGAACTGCATTTGAAGCGGTTGCTCGTCGGCGGCATGGAACGGGTCTTCGAGCTGGGCCGGGTCTTCCGCAACGAGGGGATCAGCCGCAAGCACAACCCCGAGTTCACCATGCTGGAAGCCTACGAGGCTTACGGCGATTACCACACGATGATGGACCTGACCCAGTCGCTCATCCTGGGTGCGATCGAGGCGATCGACGGCAACCTCAAGCGGCCCTGGGGCGAGTCGGAAGTCGATTTCACGCCACCGTGGCCGCGGAAGACTTACGCCGAACTGTTCCGCGAGCACGTCGGCGCCGTGATCCACGACCAGGAAGGCGTTCGCACGAAGGCCGAGGCTCAGGGACTTCCGACTCAGGGACGCGATCACGACGTCCTCGTGGGCGAACTGTTCGAGGCACTCGTCGAGGACAACCTGACCGGCCCGGTCTTCGTCATCGACTACCCGGCGGCGCTCTGTCCCTTGACGAAGCGGAAGGCCAGCGATCCGACGGTCGCGGAGAGATTCGAGCTGTTCGTACACGGCATGGAACTGGCAAACGCCTACACCGAGTTGAACGACCCGCTCTTGCAGGAGGAACTCTTCCGCCGCCAACTCGCCGGTCAGAAGGCCGAGGACTCGATGGCGACGATGGACGAGGATTTTGTCCGCGCCCTCAAGCACGCCATGCCCCCGGCCGGCGGGTTGGGCGTCGGCATCGACCGGCTCTGCATGCTCTTGCTGAACCGTTCGAACATCCGGGACGTCATCCTCTTCCCGCTCCTGAGGCCGGAGACCCTGTAGCACTCGGTCGCAGGCTGGGAACGAACGGCGGAGATTGTTCGGGAAGGTCGTGGGAGAGCGCGGGCCGTTGCTCCCGGGAGGGACCGGGGTTGTCCCCTTTGGCCGGGGATGGTACGACAACGGCCCGAGACCGACGACGATTGGCCTTCCGGCGGCACGGAGGTCCGCAAGGCATGTACAAATATCTCCTTTGCTGGCGATACCTGCGAACTCGTTACATCGCGCTGGCGAGCGTCATCAGCGTGATGCTCGGGGTGGCGACGATGATCGTCGTCAACGCCGTGATGGCCGGGTTCGCCGACAAGATGCGCGACCGGCTCCACGGCGTACTCTCTGACGTGGTCGTCGAGGGCACGTCCTTCGACGGCTTTGCGAACGTCGAGGAGGTCAAGGCCCTGATCCGGGAGATCGGCCACGGGCAGGTCGAGGCCCTGGCGCCGACGATCGAGACGCCGGGCATCCTCTCGTTCTACTACGGCCCGGAGCGCGTGACCAAGCTCGTGCAGATCATCGGCGTGCGTCCCGAGGAGCGGTCGAAGACGGGCGACTTCGCCGAGTTCCTCTTCGACGAGACGGGCCATCGAATCAAACCTTCCTTCGCGGTCGGCAAGCGGCTTCGGCAGCGGTCGGACGCCGGGCAAGTGCTCAACGACATCCAGCGCATCGACAAGCCGGACCCGGCGATCGTGGCCCTGCTGGAGAAGCAGGTGGACCGCGAGGTCCCCAACCACGGCGCGATCCTCGGCTACGCCCTGGCCACCTACCACCAGCCCGGGACGAGCCAGGACATCTTCCTCGCCCCCGAGGGCAGCAGGATCATCCTGACCTTCCCCGGCGTGGGCCAGAGCATCCAGCCGGCCAGGGACGAGTTCACGACGGTTGGCTTCTTCAAGAGCGGCATGAGCGAGTATGACTCGTCGTTCGTCTATGTACCGCTGGAGCGATTGCAGTACCTCTGCGGCATGATCGACGGCGAGGGCCACGGCCGGGTCAACCAGATCCAGATCAAGGTCAAGCCGGGAACCGACCTCGACGCCCTCGCGGCCGACCTCAACGGCGCCCTGTTCGACAAATGGCCGATGCGGTTCCGGGTGCAGACCTGGGAGCAGAAGCAGGGACCCTTGCTGGCGGCCGTGGCCGTCGAGCAGAGCATCCTGAACATCCTCCTATTCTTCATCATCGCGGTGGCCGGGTTCGGCATCCTGGCCATCTTCTCGATGATCGTGGTGGAGAAGACTCGCGACATCGGCATCCTCAAGGCCCTCGGCGCCTCGACGGCCGGCATCCGCGGCATCTTCCTCGGCTACGGCCTCTCGCTGGGGCTCGTCGGAAGCGGGGTCGGCATGCTCGGCGGCCTGCTGTTCGTCCAGTACATCAACGAGATCGAGGACTGGCTCAGCACCGCCCTCGGCCACAAGGTCTTCGACGACGCCATCTACTACTTCGACAAGATCCCGACGCTCGTCGATCCCGTCACCGTCGCCTGGATCGTCGGCGGCGCCCTGACGATCGCCGTGGGAGCGAGCATCTGGCCGGCGCAGAGGGCGGCGAAGCTCCATCCGGTCAAGGCGTTGCGATTTGAATAAGGGCGGAATTCCGATTGCGGTTTCGATCAGATTTGATTCCGCAATCCCGGATCCGTGGGGAGGGAGCGATGTCGGCACATCTGTCGGCCGTCGGGCTGGTCAAGGGCTATCGCAAGGGCAAGGTGTCAGTGCCGGTCCTGCGAGGCGTCGATGTAGAGGCCGAGCGTGGGGAGTTCGTGGCGATCGTGGGGGCGTCGGGCTCGGGCAAGAGCACGTTGCTGCACGTCCTCGGATTGCTCGACCCGCCCGAGTCGGGCGAGGTCCACGTCGAGGGCCGGCGAATCGACCACCTCTCCGAGCGCAAGCGTGACCACCTCCGGAACCGGACGTTCGGCTTCATCTTCCAGTTCTATCACCTGCTGCCCGAGTTGACGGCGCTGGAGAACGTCCTCACGCCCATGTTGATCCGATTCGGCCCGGCGGCCTACCTGACCCGGCGGCGGAAGTTCCGGGCCGAGGCCGAGCGGTTGCTGGAGCGGGTCGGCCTGAAGCATCGGATGACACACCGGCCCAATGAGCTTTCCGGCGGCGAGATGCAACGTGCCGCGATCGCCCGCGCCCTGGCCGGCGATCCCGAGATCCTCCTGGCCGACGAGCCGACCGGCAACCTCGACGCCGGCAACGGCCAGTCGGTGCTGGAACTCCTCCGCGACTTGAACCGCGAGCGGGGCCTCACTATGATGATGGTCACGCATGACGCCTCGATCGCCGCGCAGGCCGACCGGATCGTCCGGCTGGCGGAAGGCCGAATCGAGGATTGGTCATTCGTCACGAGTCACTAATCATCGGTCACTCACCACGACCGACGGACAGCGACAAATGACCAATGACTCGTGACCAAGGACCTGGTTCGGGAACGCCCGGATGAGCCTCAAGGTTTACATCGGCGGCAAGCTTTACGACAAGGCCGACGCCAAGATCAGCGTCTTCGACCACGGACTGCTCTATGGCGACGGCGTGTTCGAGGGGATTCGCTCCTACAGCGGCCGGGTCTTCCGCCTGGAGGAGCACGTCGACCGACTCTACGACTCGGCCCGCGCCATCCACCTGGTCATCCCGATGAGCCGTCAGGCCATGGTCCAGGCGGTCCTCGACACGCTGAACGTCAACAACCTCCGCGACGCCTACATCCGCCTGGTCGTCACCCGAGGCGCCGGCAGCCTCGGACTCGACCCCCGCAAGACGACCGACCCGCAGGTCATCATCATCACCGACTCGATCCAGCTCTATCCGCCCGAGCTGTACGAGAACGGGTTGAAGATCGTCACCGCCGGCACGATGCGGAACCACCCGGCCGCCTTGAACCCGCGGGTCAAGTCGTTGAACTACCTCAACAGCATCCTCGCCAAGATCGAGGCGACCAACGCCGGCTGCCTCGAAGCCTTGATGCTCAACCACAAGGGCGAGGTCGCCGAGTGTACCGGCGACAACATCTTCGTGATCCGCAAGGGCGAGCTGCACACGCCTTCGATCGACTCGGGCATCCTCGAAGGGATCACCCGCGAGGCCGTCATCGAGCTGGCCCGCGAGGCCGGCTTGAAGGTCGTCGAGCGGGCGATGGACCGACACGACGTTTACACCGCCGATCGAGTGCTTCCTCACCGGCACGGCCGCCGAGGTCATCCCCGTCGTCGAGTGCGACGGCCGGCCGATCGGCGACGGCAAGCCCGGCCCGGTGACGCGCGAACTTCGCGAGCGGTTCCGCGCCCTGGTGCATGGCGAGGTGACGACGCCCCGCTGAGTCGAATCCTGGGGACGTCCCCTCCCCTCCCATTCTGATCGGATCGAAACGAGGCCCGCCGTGGTCGAGATCCGCACCATCCTGGCCCCGACCGACTTCAGCCACCACGCCGAGGCGGCCTTGCGCTTCGCCTGCGGCCTGGCCGAGAAGTTCGGGGCCTCCTTGCACCTGATCCATGCTCTTCCCGAGATCGTGGCCCCCGTCGGCCCCGAGCCGATGCTCGTGCCGAACCTCCCGCCCGAGTATTACCAGGAGACGGAGGCCCAGTCGCGCGAGGCGCTCCAGAAGGTCTTGCAGACCGGATTGGGGCCGACCTTCGAGCGTCGAGATTGCCGTGCGCTGGGGCGATGCGGTCGATGCGATCGTCGGTTACGCCCGTGACCACGCCATCGACCTGATCGTGATCGCAACCCACGGTCGCACCGGGCTCGGCCACGTCCTGCTGGGCTCGGTGGCCGAGCGGATCGTCCGCGAGGCGCCCTGCCCCGTGCTGACGATCCGGGATCGGACGAGAGACTGATCGCCCGTGAAGCTCGCACCCGCCGCCGCCGTCCCGCCCTCGAAGATCCGGGCCATCGCCGCCCTGGCGGACGAGCACCCCGGCACGCTCCGCCTCTTCGTCGGCGAGGACACCCGCCCGACGCCCGACTACATCAAGGCCGCCGCCCGGCGCGCCATCGACGCCAACAAGACCTACTACACCCCCAACGCCGGCTATCTGGAGACCCGCCAGGCCATCGCCGCTCATCTGGCCGATCTGCATGGCGTCGCGGTCGATCCGGCGCGGCAGGTGGTGGTCACGTCGAGCGGGATGAACGCCATCGTCCTGGCCGTGCAGGCGACGGTCGGCCCCGGCGACTCGGCCCTGGTCCTCAGCCCGCTCTGGCCCAACACGGCCGCCGCGATCCGCGTCGCGGGCGCCGAGGCGATCGAGGTACCCCTGGCCTTCGAGTCCGACGGCTACCGTCTCGACTTCGACCGGCTCGCATCGGCCGTCCGGCCCAATACCCGCCTGCTCGCCCTCGCCAGCCCCGGCAACCCGACCGGCTGGACCGCCACGGAGGATGACTGGCGACGGCTCGTCGATTTCTGCGAACGCCACAATCTCTGGCTCATGGCCGACTGCGGTCTATGAGCGCATCGTCTTCGATCGCCACGTCGCTCCGAGCCCGCTGGCCTTGCCACAAGCACGCTCGCGGCTGATCGTCGTCCAGAGTCTCTCGAAGGCGTACCGGATGACTGGCTGGAGGCTCGGTTACGCCGTCGCGCCGCCGGAGCTGGGCCGCGTCATGACGAACTTGCAGGAGTTCGTCGTCAGCAATGCCCCCGGCATCGTGCAGGAGGCGGCTCGCGTGGCGATCGAGGAGGGCGAGCCGTTCATCAAGGAGATCCAGGAGCGGTATGCTCGCAACCGGGCGGTTGCCGTCGAGCGGCTCCGCAGCCTGGACGGGTTTGAGCTGGCCGTGCCCTCGGGAGCGTTTTATCTCTTTCCGCGTGTCCGGGGGCTGGTGGACTCATTCGCCTTCTGTCAGCGGCTCGTGAGGGAATCCGGTGTCGGCCTCGCGCCCGGGTCAGCATTCGGGCCGGGGGGCGAGGGGCACGTGAGAATCTGCTTCGCGGTCGAGGAGGCGATCCTGGTCGAAGCCCTCGACCGGCTGGCCCGAGATTGGCAGGACTGTCTCGACTCGTCCCCCGCGGCGACTCGCTGAGCCGTCTCTCGCCCTTTCGTGCCTGCGCACCGCTCGCTTTTCCGACGACGGAGCTCCCTGCCGTGACCCAGCCCAACCCCGAGCGTCGGGTGATCCATCGCGGGCACAAGATTGACCTGGCGATCGAGCCGGTCCGGCTGGCCGATGGCACGGTCGTCGAGCGGGAGGTGGTGCTGCACCGGGGGGCTGTCGCCTTGCTGGCGATGGTCGATGAGGAGCGGGTCTGCCTCGTGAAGAACGACCGGTATGCCGTCGGCCGGACCTTGCTGGAGGTGCCGGCCGGGACGCGGGAGCCAGGCGAGTCGCCCGACGAGACGGCGGCTCGCGAGCTTCAGGAGGAGACCGGCTACGTCGCTGGTCGGATCGAGCGGCTCGGCGACTGGTGGGTCTCGCCGGGCGTGATGAATGAGCGCATGACACTTTATCGATGCATGGACCTGACCCCGGGGCCGACGTCGCATCAGGCCGACGAGCGGCTGGAGCCGGTGGTCGTGGCCTGGGACGAGGCGATCGGGATGGTCGCCGACGGGCGGATCGACGATGCCAAGTCGATGCTGGCCCTGCTGATCGGCGACCGACTGAGGCGGCAGGGGCGTTGAAAACTGGCCGGCCGTCAATTGGCCTCGACGCGGAACCCGGCCGGGATCAGTGAGACGTCCTTCCAGCTCAGGCCCATGCGGGGCTTGTGGGCGTTGTTGAGGTAGATGTCGGAATCGATGCCGGGCAGGCTGCGGGTCCGGAGCCAGCGGACGCTGTGGTCGCTGAACAGGACGTTCTGGCCTCCACCACCGTGGTCGGGGCTGTTGCCGGGGAGGACGATCCGGAAGTCGTCGCGGGGGGGCTGGTCGGCCAGGATCGGCAGAGGGACGCCCAGGGCCCGGGGAGCGGGGACCGGTCCGAATCGCTCGGCGGCGTGGCGGAAGCCGGCGTGGTAGGCGTACTCGTCACCGACCATCCGCTGGCATTGTTCGGGCGAACGGGTCATCAGGGTGACGAACCGGGAATGACTCGGGAGGTCTTCGATCTGAGCCGAACAGCCTCGCGAGGGGCAGGTCAGGTGAGAGGCGTCACGGAGCGCGCCGGACTCCATGAGCTGGAGGGCGAAGTAGCCCGCCGGGTAGCTGCGGGGCGGCTGCGGGTAGGAGCCGTGGGTGTTGGCGTAGTTGGCGAGGCCGAGGCCGACCTGCTGGAGGTTGAAGGTGCAGGCCGCCTCCTGCATCTGGGCGCGGGAACGGTGCATGGCGGGGAGCAACGTGGCCAGGCCGGCGAGGAAGATGCCGGCCGCGACGGCCACGTCGGCCCATCGAAAAGGGACGCGAACCGGCGAGTACTCGAGGATTCGTGGTCGAGTCCGGCGCTCCTCGATCGCCGTGATCGTGCGCTCGGCCAGGTCACGGGGAGGTTCGAGCGAGAGGCCGTCGTCGAGCAGGAAGACGAGCGAAAGCGCCAGGCGGGCCGAGCGGTTGCCCAGCTCAGGGTCGGAGGCGATCTCCTGCTCGATTTCCTCACGACGGGCCTCGTCCAGTTGCCCGAGTTGATAATCCAGCAGGTCATCAGCATTCATCGGACTACTCGCTTCCGTCGTGTTTCGCGGCCCTGGCCAGATCCTGGAGCTTGGTGAGGGCCGCATGCAGGCGGGATTTGACCGTACCGACCGGGATACTCAGGATTTCCGCGATTTCCCGGTACTTCAGGTCCTGAAAATAGGCGAGGATGAGGGTCTGGCGCAGGGGGTCTGGGAGCTTCTCGATGGCGTGACGAACCCAGTCCTTGCGCTCTTCTCCCTGGAGGTTGGCAAGCGGCCCGGGCGTCTCACTGACGAGCAGGTCCACCAGGGCGCCGGGGTCCGACTCGCTACTTGAGGACCGCAGGTCGAGGCTGACCGTCGGGTGCCGGCCGATCTTGCGGAGGGCGTCCACCGCCTGGTGGGTGGCAATCGAGTAGATCCAGGGCCGCACCGGGCGTCCGCTCTCGTACAGGCCGCGCTTCAGATGGATCTGAAGGAACGTGTTCTGGAACACGTCGTCGGCCAGCGACTTGTCGCCGAGATAGCGGGCCAGGTATCGGTACAGCTCACGCTCGTACCGCCGGACCAGGGCGTTGAAGTCCTCCGGACGGCCCTCGTCGCGATATCGGGTCAGCAGTTCCTCGTCCGTTTGCTGGGCGAGGTCGTCCTCTATCGCCTCAAGGGCCTTCATCATCGCTTACGTCCCGCCCACGCGGAGGGTTCGAGCCTGGAGTTCCTTCTCCCGAAAAAAACGCCGGTACTGCGGGGAGGCTTCCCCGCAAACACCACGCCGTAACTATCAGTCTAAGAATCTCGGACAAGCCGTCAAGCGGGCGGCGATCGGGTTCGTCGAGGACGCCCCCGCCTCTCAAGGGGACCGGAACCCCAGTGGTCAGGAGGACGAGCGCCCTTCGAATTTCTCCGAAAAGGTACGGGGACGCCGGGGAACAGGCGTCGCGACCCGGCTCGTCGCATCCTGGACCGACGGGCCGCAACCGCTTTGTTTTGCTATTTGCAGGCGATCGGAACGGTCTGGTAACGCCCAGTCAACGCGCCCGGGACGACTCCGAGACGACGTGAGGACGCTCCCACCGCCGCCAGATCTCAAGCCACAAATCTTTGAAACGGAATGAGTTGAAGTGGCCATTTTGCCCATTGTGAAGTTCGTTCGGCAACCGGGACGCGCTGCGAAGCCGCGGAGTCAGGACCGGAACCGGGGCGCCGGATGCTAACCGGATTGCCAGGAAGCTAGCGTTAATTATAGCACACGATCACGGCGTCGGAGTGGATCGTTTGGTGGTCGGAGGAGCGCAGAGGCCCCTGACCGCGGAGGGCAGGGAGACGCAGCCCGGCGTTCTGACGAGCCACCGAATTTCGAGCGACCTTCCGACACGCCTCGCTTCACGAGGGGATACAGCGAAGGTTGGGGGAAGTACGATGGCGAGGGCAATTGGACTGGGGCGGCAAGATGGCTGCTGACGGCAGACTTGTGAAATCTCGAAACGCTTGGTTTGAAAAAATGGATGTGGAGATGGGTCGCGCATGGGGGTTATTCTACTCGTGGTTGTATTCTATCGATTCGATTCACAGAGTTTCTCTGTCCAAGGAGTGACGCAGTTGTCGTCACCAGTCGGAGGCCCGACTTCAGTCGGGCCGGAAATTCCTGGCTTTCCTGAACTTCCGGCCCGACTGAAGTCGGACCTACGGCTTCCGGCATCGACCCAAGCTCGGGCGAGAGGGTCCACGGCGTCACTCCTATGTCATGAGACCTGGGGTATCACCAGTAATGGACATGAACGTCACGTGTCCGGGGTGCAGCAAGCAATACACGATGGCCTCGAGCGTGGCGGGGAAGCGAGCGCGTTGCAAGATCTGCCGGCATGAGTTCATGATCCCCGTCCTCCCGGATGCCTCCACCACCCACCGGCCCGCGGAACTCGTGGACGACGCCAGCTTTGTTGTGGAAGGACCTCGGGGGCCCGCCCGCGCAACCCGCCCGGCGCCGTCGGCTTCCGCAACGGGGGCAGGGCAACCTTTCCCTCCAGGAGCACCCCCTTTCCCTCCAGGAGCACCCCTCGATCCACCGCGCCAGAGCCGTTACAAGTCCTCCCCGACCGGCCCCACCACTTCCGATCCCCGACGATTGATCCTCGCCGGGGCACTCGGGGGAGCGGGTGCCACATTCCTCCTGCTCATCGGGGTCGGCTGGATGTTCCGGACTGCAGACCGCGAGCCGGCGGCCGAGCAACCGGCGCCAGCCGTGGCGCAACCGGCAGCGCCGGCGGAGCCCAAACTCGATCCCGGACCAAACGATCCTCCCGGACCGACCGTTGCCGCGAGCGAGACGCCCCCGGCACACGACCTGAGCACGGCCGATCTGGTCGCCCGATGTGAGCCGTCGGTCGCCCTCATCAAGGGGAGACGGGGTTCGGGGACGGGATTCCTGGTTCGCCCGGACATCCTCGCCACGAACGCTCACGTCATCGACGGCGAGACGGTCCAGAACCTGGAGGTCCGCTTCCCGTCGGCCGACGGCCCGAGTCAGGGTCCCCTCAACGCCCGACTGATCTACCAGGACCCGTTGAGGGACCTGGCTTTCCTGGCGGTCGCGACGGACCTGCCCCCGCTCACGGTGGCTGGGGGGTACACGTTCCGCAAGGGGGAGGACGTGACGGTCATCGGCAACCCGGGGCTCGGGGGTCAAATGGTGCTGGAGAATGCGATCAGCCGCGGGGTGGTCAGCTCAAAAACCCGGCTGAACGGCCGCGACTTCCTGCAGCTCGGCATCTCGATCAATCCCGGTAACTCGGGGGGCCCCGTCCTCGACGCGACCGGGACGGTGATCGGCGTGGTGACGCTCAAGACGACGAGGCAGGAGGGTCTGGCCTTCTGCATCCCCGCCGAGGACCTCGGCGCGGCCCTGGCGGTTGCCGAGTCGCGCAGCGGGTTGGTGGCCCGCGGGGACGGGCCGCCCAAGTCGTCCCCCTCCAAGTCGACGGTCACGGCGAAAGGCTCGGTCCCGGAGCTGAGCTACGGGTGGAAGCCAGGCGAGACGTACGTTTACCGGGTCGATGTCTCGATCAACACGGGTTCCCACGTCGTCACGCTCCAAGGCAGCAGCATCTACCGGGTCAAGTCGGTTGACGACGAGGGGATCACCCTGGGGCATCGGGGCTGGCTGGTGACGCGGAAGCGGGGCCAGGACGGCCGCACGATCCCGGGCGGGATCAGCGGACCGCCGGGCGGGGACCGCGAGGTCGAGTTGAAGATCGACCGCAAGGGGAGCGTCTTGAATGCCAACGGGGCGTCGCCGCTGCCCTTGCTCGGCGACCTGTCGATGCTCGTCATCGAGCCGCTGCCCGACGGCCCGCATCCCTCGTGGGAGGAGGGCCAGGCCATCACCCTGAACGAGGTCCAGCAGGTTTCGGGGCGCAGGGGGGCACGCTCCGGCTCGGCCGGCCCGACCTGGGGAGCCTGCCGCGGGGTGGCCGCTCCCAGCTCGGGTCAAGGCTCGCGGGCCGCTCGCGATCGCGGCTCGGTTCAAGGCTCCCGATGCCGGCCCCACCACCACCTCCGCAGGTCAAGGTCACGTCCCACCCCGCCCAGGAGCAATCCAGCTATTCGCTCAGCACAGCGGACGGTGACGCGGTCTCGATCTCGAAACGGTATGAGATGACGACCCAGGAGATCGTCGGCGAGGAGCCGCGGCTGAAGATGACCGGGGAGGGGACCCTCACCTTTGACTTCAAGGCCGGACTGCCGGTCGCCCTGGACTATCGCACAGGTCGTCGAGAACACGCCGAACGTCACTGTCCGCGTGCCGATCGTGGTGAACTGCCGCCTCCTGACCGGCGAGGAGCAAACCTCGGCGCTGCGACCGCCGGTCATGCCTCCCACCGCGATGAACGCGATCGACGACGGCGAGCTGACACGGGTGCTGACGGATCTCAAGTCGGGCGATGGCAACCGTGTCCGAAACGCGTGCCGGGTCCTGTACGAAGCGGCCCCGGTCGAAGAACGGCGCGGGGATGTCGCCCGCGCCCTGGAACGGCTCCTGACTGACCCCGACGGGGGCCTCCGGAGCGAGGCGGTGCGGGCCCTGGGGGTCTGGGGGGACGCCCGAAGCGCAGGCCCGCTGGTGGAAAGGCTGAACGACGAGTCGTTCGGCGCTCGCGACGAGCTGTTCGAGGCGCTCGGCCGGCTCGAACCGAGCGAGGCGGTCGCGGAGGCGGTCGTCCCCTGGCTGGCCACGGACGCGGGCCGGGCCTCGCGCATCTTGCGGGCGATCGGGACGGCGGCGGAGCGGCCGCTCCTTCGGCTGGTCGAGGAGGGGGCGGAGACCCGGGCCAGGAGTGAGGCGTGCCATGTGCTCCGGGACGTCGGCGGGGCTGAGAGCGTCCCGGCCCTGGAAGTGATCGCCCGGCTGAAGGACGAGGGCGAGATCGGTCGGGTGGCCGCGGAATCCGTCAAGGCGATCGCCCGTCGCTACCCGAACGAGGAGGAGTGGGCGGTGATCCTCCTGGATCTGAAGTCGCCCGACGGTGGCCGACGGCGGCAGGCCGCCGAGCGTCTGCTCGTGGTTGCGCCGGTCGAGGCGCACCGGGCCGAGGTCGCCCGGGCGCTCGAGTCGCTGACCGGCGACGTGGACGGCGGTACCCAGTCGATCGCCTTCCGCGCCCTTGCCACCTGGGGCGACGAGGCCTCGCGATCGTTCCTTGTCGACCGGCTCTCCGACCCGTCGCTCCGTACCGTCCGGGAGGCCATCGACGCGGTCACACGCCTGGAGCCGACCGACGAGTCAGCGGCCGAGGCCGTCGCCCGCTGGTTGAAGGCAGACCGCGGGCTCGTGATCGGGGCTCTCATGGCGCTGGGTCCGGCCGCGGAGAAGACTGTGGTTACCCTGATCGGGCAGGAGGAGGACTGGGGGGCGCGCAACGACCTCTGCCGCCTGCTCGGCAAGATCGGCACCGACGCCAGCCTCCCCTTGCTCCGGGATCTGGCCCAAAATGACATGAGCGGGATCGTCAAGGGAACGGCTAACAACGCGGCGCAGGAGATCGCGGCCCGGAACACGGCCGATCGTTGGGTGGCGGCCGCGCTGGCGGATCTGAAGTCGACGGACCATAACCGTTGCAAGCAGGCCGTGGAGCGACTTGCGACGGCCCAGGCAAGCCAGTTGCGACGGGCCGAGGTTGCCCGGGCACTCGAAGCGTTGTTCGACGACCAGGACATCTTCATGCGGCAATCGTTGATGCGGGCTGCGGCCAACTGGGGCGACGATCAGACCGCCGATGCGCTGGCGGCGAGGCTTCAGCAGAAGGACCTCCACGACTGGCGGGAGACCCTCCAGGCCCTGATCGCCCTGCGACCCGATGACTGCACCCTGGCCGCCGCCACCAGCCGGCTGCCGGAAGACGTTCGCCTCGTCACCCAGCTCCTCCGACCGCTGGGTCCGAGGGCCGAACAGGCCCTCCTCGCGGTCGCGCAATCGGGTTCGGACGGGGGGCGGACCCGGGTCGAGGCGTGCCGCGTCCTCGGCGAACTCGGCTCGCCGGAGACGGTTCCCGAGCTGCAACAGATGGCCGGCAAGGCCGGCGAGGAGCAGGTGGGCCGGGACGCCGAGGACGCCTTGAAGGCCATCTCCGCGCGTCTGATTCCCTCCCCTTCTACAATTCCTGCGGCGGAGTGATTCGCGCATCGATCCTCTCGAACAGATTCGGCTTCGCGCCGTGTTGGCGATTGAGACGGCTTCGCGCCCGGCTCGGAGGCTTTCGGCGTCCGGAACTTCGGATTTTGGGAATCCGTTCCCGTCCATTCATTGTGATAGGAGTGACGCCGTTGGCCCCTTCGGCCGAGATTGGGCCGATGCTGTAAGCCGTAGGTCCGACTTCAGTCGGGCCGGAAGTCCAGAAAAAGCCAAAAACTTCCGGCCCGACTGAAGTCGGGCCTACTCCGCCCGGAGACGCCAACGGCGTCACTCCTATGGGATTGCGGAATTTCCGATTGGATGGCCACTTGCGGGCCCCTGGCGTCTCCATCAGGGGAAAGCGATGGTGGTCCTGAGGAGGCCCGACACGCGATGGTCACGGCGAACGTCAGGATCACCTTCGAACTCTTCGGCGTCCCCCGACTCCGGGCGGGGCTCGGGCGTCTGGAGGTCTCGGCGTCGTCCGTGGGCGAGGCCCTGGGCCATCTGGCTCGCCGATGTCCCGCGCTGGACGGCCCGGTCATCCTCGGCGACAGGCTCCACCCGGCCTATCGCCTGAGCCTCAACGGAGAACGCTTCGTAGACGACCCGACGAGCCCCCTGACTGACGGCGATGCGCTCCTGCTGCTCTCCGCGGACGTGGGCGGATGACCGTTCTCAACGGTTTCCCGACCCTCCACCTTCCCTTCACCACCCGGCACCCGATGTTCGGATACCACGGCCGTTACCTCCGGATCGACCCCCGCCCAGGCCGAACGGGCCTGGTCGCTCTCGACGAGGCGACGCTGCGCCGGTTCGTCGGCGGGGTCGGGCTGGGCACGTGGCTCGTCGCCCAGGAGACCGCGGCCGGTTGCGACCCGCTCGGCGCCAACGCCGCGCTCGCCTTCGCGCTGAGCCCGCTGGTGGGCACCCCCTTGACGACCTCAGCCAAGTTCGCCGTCGTCGCACTCAGTCCGCTGACCGGCCGGCTCTGCGATGCCCTCTCCTCGTCCCACTTCGCCCTCGCGGCCAAGCGGGCGGGCGTCGATGCGATCGTGATCAGCGGGCGCTGGGATGAGCCGGTGACCCTGTTCGTCTCGGGCGACGACGACGGCACGACCCGCGTCTCGTCGGAATCCGCCGCCGACCTCTGGGGCCTCCCCGCCTCCGAGGCCGAGTCCCGGCTTCGCGCGCGGCACGGGGCAGACTGGCAGGTGGCCGCAATCGGTCCGGCGGGGGAAGCTTTGATCCCATTCGCGACGATCAGCCACGACGGCCGCCATGCCGGCCGCGGTGGTCTGGGGGCCGTGCTCGGGGCGAAGCGGGTCAAGGCGGTCGCCGTGCGAGGAAGCCTCCGCACGCCGCTGGCCGACCCGTCGCGGACGGTCGCCCTGGCCCGCTCCCTCTCGGAACGCTCGTTCGGCCCGGCGACGGAGAAGTATCGCGAGCTGGGGACCGTGGCGAACCTGCTCGTCTTCAACCGCTTCGCCGCCTTGCCGACCCGGAACTTCGCCTCGGGAAGCTTCGACGGCGCCGAGAACCTGGCCGCCGCCGACCTTGCCCCGGCGCGTCGTGTGGCGCGCAACTCCTGTGCCGCCTGCACGATCGGTTGCGAGCACGTCTATGCCCGCGAGAAAGGGCAGGGGGGGGTCCGGCTGGAGTACGAGTCGCTCTTCGCCCTCGGCCCGCTCTGCGGCGTGGACGAGCCCGCCGCCGTCCTCAGCGCCGCAGCGTCCTGCGACGAGGTGGGGCTCGATACCATCTCCACCGGCGGCACGATCGCCTTCGCCATGGATTGCGCGGATCGCGGATGGATCGACGCTCGCCTTCCGAGCGGCCGCCCCTTACGGTTCGGCGACGGCGAGGCGGTCGTCGAGGCCATCGGGGCGATTGCCCGTCGCGAGGGGATCGGCGCCTGGCTCGCCGAGGGGAGCCGGCGCGCGGCCGAGCGATCGGGGGTGAGGCTCCGTCGCTGGCCATGCACGTCAAGGGGCTCGAACTCCCCGGCTACGACCCCCGCGCCCTCCAGACCATGGCCCTCGGCCTGTCCGTCGGCACTCGCGGGGCCGACCACAACCGCTCCGGCGCCTACGAGGCCGACTTCTCCGCCCAGGCCGACCGCCGTCGTGGCGGACCCGGTTCGGCGCCCGCTGGCGATCGCCACCGAGGACCGTGCTGCCTTGATTGACAGCCTGATCCTCTGCAAGTTCCTCCGTGGTGTCTTCTCCGACCTCTTCGTCGAGTCCGCCGAGATGCTCACCGCCGTGACCGGCTGGGACGTCTCGGCCGAGGAACTTCGCCAGGTCGCCCGCCGGGTCGTCAACGCCCGCAAGCTCGTCAACCAGCGTGAGGGCTGGACATGCGCCGAGGATACCCTCCCCGATCGTCTCCTCAACGACGACGGACTTCCCCGGTCCAGGCTCGACGCGATGATCGCCGATTACTACAGGCTCCGGGAGTGGGACGCCGCCGGCCGGGTCCCGCCGGCCCTCCGCGACGCCCTGGGCCTCAATGAGCCGGCTTTCGGCCACGTCCCGGCCGCCTCGACCACGCATGACGGCCCTTGAATCTCGGGGGGTTTGCGGTAGAATGTCCTTCGTCGCCCGGCCAGTTGGAACCTCTTTAAACATTCAAGGTCCAATTGCTTAACACGTTGCGACGCCGAATCTTTTCTGCCCCGGGCCTGGCCCGGGGCGGAGCCGCTGGACCTCGATCTTGGGGTCTCTTCTGACCCGAGGGCTGGCGTCTTCTTGATGTCTCGTCTTTTTCTTCGCCCCGATCGTACGACCGTCGAACCTTGGCGGTCCCGGTGCCTCGGCAGGGCCAGCACCGGGCGATCGTCCTACGACTTGCTCTCCGATTACGAGGGGGCGCCGACCCATGCCAGAGAAACCGGCCGAATCCGCGGTCCGGATCATCGGGAGTCGGGAACTTCACCAGAGCCTGCCCGGCATCCTCCGCGAGCTGGAGAAGCCCGACGTCCGCTACGTGCTCACCGTCCACGGCAAGCCGCGGGCGGTTCTCATCGGCGCCGAGCCCTATCTCCGCTTGATCCACGACCAGAAGAGCCCGAGCGAGGCCCTCGTTGGCCTCCAGCTCACCGCCTTGCTCGGCGGTGAGCTGAACGACGAGACTCTCGACGTGCTGGAAAAGGCACTCGGGCCGAAGAGCGAGAAATGAGCAAAAGCCGGGGGAAGATCGGCAGGCCGGATGCCCCACAAAGACATCAGGGACGCGAAGGTGACACAAAGCAGAGGGGAGCTTGGGAGGGACCTTCGCGTCCTCTGTGGGGAATGATCCGTCGATGTCTCATCCACGAACCCGCGGATGCTGTCCGATTCGAGCCCGACTCCTGGGGGACCGCCGCCCCCGGCGGTCCGGACCGGACGATAGCCGGGGGCGGCGGTCCCACAAGTCCAAACCGGACAACATCAGCAGGTTCGTGTATCAGGGCTGCATCGGGTCCTCGCCCAGGGTCGTCGCTTCCAGAAGCACCGACTCCCCCTTGGCCGCGGCGCCGGCGCCCGGACGACTTCCCAGAGTGCCGGCAGGACCGAGATCAGGATGATCGCGCCGATGACCAGGTGGAACTGCCTCTGCACGAACTTGTTCGAGCCGAAGGCGTAGCCCGCCAGCAGGAACATCAAGATCCAGACCGTGCCGCCCGCGATGTTGAACGCCGCGAACCAGCGGTAACTTCATCCGGCCGATCCCCGCCACGAACGGGGCGAACGTCCGCACGATCGGCACGAACCGAGCCAGGATGATCGTCTTGCCGCCGTGCTTGTCGTAGAATTCCTGGGCGCGGATCAGGTGCTTGCGGTTCAGTAGGATCGAGTCTTCCCGGTTGAAGACCTTCGGGCCGATCCAGTAGCCGGCCGCGTAGTTCACGGCGTCGCCCAGCACGGCCGCGACGACGAGGAGGCCGGCCATCAGGGTCAGGTTGATCGGCGAGCCCGGCGTCGCCGCCACGGCGCCGACGGCGAACAGGAGCGAGTCGCCCGGCAGGAACGGGGTCACCACCAGCCCGGTCTCGGCGAAGATGATCGCGAAGATGACGGCATAGAGCCACGGTCCCAGGAACTGGGCGAGTTCGTTGACCCTGTCGGGACCGAAGTGCAGGAGCGTGTCGAAGAAGTCGCTGGAGGAGTTCCATCGGGGGCTCCGGGGGGACCTGGGGCGGGGCTTCATCAAGTCGCGATTGGAACGGGCTGGTCTCTCAGGGCTGGTCCTCGCGAGGGCGGACCGGCAACCTCACGTTCTGAATCCCTGCGGCCTCGCAGGCGGCCAGCACGTCGGCCAGGTCCTGATAGCTGAGCTTCGCGTCGCCGCGAATCTGGACCCCTTGATCGGCGTAACGCATCCGGGCCTCGGTCAGGACGTCGGTCAATTCCTTCGAGGTCCAGGGTCCGCTCGCCCAGGGCGACCTGGCCCGGCGCGAGGATCGCTCAGCTCCAGGTCCTCGGGTGCGGCGGTCAAGGGAGCGGCATCGGAGACCTCGGGCACCCGGACGTTAAACTGGTTCTCGTCCCAATCATAAAGCCGGGTGGCCGCCATGAAGAAGACCAGCAGGCAGAGCACGACGTCCACCATCGGCGTCATGTTGATGTGGGGCAACTCCTCGGCATTGAGGCGATCCGAAAGCATGCGACGCGGCCTCCCGGCCGTTCTGGGCGTGTGCGACCCGCCGATTTCTTGTGTTGTCGGCGCCTTTCCTTACAACGGATCGACCCGTCCGAGCGGACGCGACTCCAGCCGACCCGGATCGCCCAGGCCGTGCATTGGCCCCCGCGCCAGGATCGCCCCGCCGCGGCTCGCATCGGAGGCGATCAGGTCGATCACCAGCCGAGCCTGCTCGTCGAGGTCGCGAGCCAGGATGTCGATCCGCTGGAGGTAATAGTAATAGAAGGCGACCGAGACGATCGCGATGCCCAGGCCGAACGCCGTCGCCAGCAGGGCCAGGCTGATCCCGTGGGCCAGCGCCTCGCTTTTGGCCGCTCCGGCGGTTTTGCCGGCGCCGAGGGCGTCGAACGACTCGATCATGCCGACGACCGTCCCCAGCAGGCCCAGCAACGGGGCGAGCGTGGCGGTGCCGTTGAGCATGCGGACGTTCCGCTTCAGTTCCAGCAACTCGACCGCCGCGTCGTGGTCCAGTGCCTGCCGAATCGTGGAGGCCGGCTGGCCCCAGTAGCGTACGGCGTGGCCGAAGATCCGGGAAACCGCGCTGTCGTTCGACCGGCAGAGTTCCGCCGCCCGGTCGCGGTCGAGCTTGCCGCTGGAGAGCCGGTCGAGGAAGCGACTGACGAAGTCCTTCGGGATGACCCGCCCCCGCCGCAAGGCGAACCCGCGTTCCAGCGCGAAGCCTAGCGTCACGACCGAGCAGACCACCAGCGGCCAGAGCATCGGGTTGGCCTGCTTGACCAGTTGCAGCAAGCTTCCCCGACCGACCCGCCCGACGTCCTGGCGGGCGTCCTTCGACGGCTTCGCCTGCACTGCGGGCGGCGCGGCCTCCTGCGGGGCGACCTCCTGCGACCGGCACGGGGCCGCCGTCGCGAGTCCGGCCATTAGTCCAACGCAAACCCAGAGGACTCGGCCGGTTCGGACCATCTCGCGCTCCCTCGGTTCGACCGCTCGGCACGCCTTCCGCCCCGATCCGCGGCGGGCCGCGACGCCCGTCCGCGCGCACCGGTTCATGAGTTGAAGATTCTATCGTCCGTCCCTATTCTGTCAATCACGCCTGGCCGTCGCGAAACGCCTCGAAAGTTGGGGAAGACTCTGGACAATCCCTCGGATTCCTGTTGGACTCTTGTTCGACGTTCGATTAAACTAGGAGAGTTTGAGTCCGCCGATGTCTGCTCGCGGCCGGGGTTTTGAAGCTCCCGGCCGTCCCGCCCCGAATTCCACAACGCCCCGCCGGAAGGTCCCGCCATGAGACTGAAGACCCTCTTCTTCGTCCTGGCCCTCCTGCCCGCCGCGACCGGAACGGTCGCGGTCACCGCCAGCGCCGCCGAGCCCGCGCCGAGCGAACTGGCCATCACGCCCGGCCCAGGTCGTCCTGAGCGGCCCGCGAGCCCGCCAGCGCCTGATCGTCTCGGGAAGGATCGGGGCGAAGCGGGTGGACCTGACCCGGGAAGTCACCTTCCATTCGGAGACGCCCGAGGTCGTGGCCGTCGATGAGCGGGGTGTCCTCACCCCCCGCGGCGATGGCGATGGCGTGGTCGAGGCCCGGCTCGGCGATCAGGCGGCGACTGCTGAAGGTGCGGGTCGAGGGTGCCGGCCAGCCGGCCCAGGTCCACTTCGAACGCGACATCATGCCGATCCTCGCCCGAGCCGGCTGCAACTCCGGCCCCTGCCACGGCAAGGCCCGCGGCCAGAACGGTTTCCAGCTCTCCCTGCTTGGTTTCGACCCGAACACCGATTACCTCGCCCTTACCCGCGATGCCCTCGGCCGCCGAATCTTCCGCGCCGACCCCGAACGGAGCCTGATCCTCGTCAAAGGCTCCGCCCGGATGCCCCACGGCGGCGGTCCCCGGCTCGTGCCCGGCGAAGGTCCCTACGAGGACCTCCGCCTCTGGATCGAACAGGGGATGCCCCGCGACCCGGCCAACGCCCCCGAACTCGAAGGCATCGCCATCGCCCCGACCGAGCGCAGCATGGCCCCCGGCGAGGAGCAGCAGGTTCTCGTCACCGCCCATTACTCGGACGGCACGACCCGCGACGTCACCCATCTGGCCGCCTTCCAGTCGAACGATAGCGCCGTCGTCGCGGTCAACGTAGATGGTCTGATCCGCGCCGGCAGCTTGCCCGGTGAAGCCGCGATCACCGCCCGCTTCGAGGGGAACTTTTCCACCGCCGATGTCGTGATCCCGCTCCCCGGCGAGGTTGCGGCGAAGTTGTACGAGGACCTCCCCCGCCACAACTTCATCGACGAGCACGTCTGGAACAAGCTCCGCAAGCTCGGCCTCTCCCCCTCCGAGCCCGCCGGCGACACCACCTTCCTCCGCCGCGCCTACCTCGACGTCATCGGCCGCCTGCCAACGCCCGAGGAAACCCGCGCCTTCCTCGCCGACAGGTCCGCCGAGAAGCGCAACCAGCTCATCGACCAGCTCCTCCAGCGTCCCGAGTACGCCGACCACTGGGCGAACAAGTGGACCGACCTGCTCCGTCCCAACCCCTACCGGGTCGGGATCAAGGCCGTCATGAACCTCGACGCCTGGATTCGCGACGCCTTCCGCCAGAACATGCCTTACGACGAGTTCGCCCGCGCGATCGTGACGGCTCGCGGCAGCACGTTCCGCGACGGCCCGGCCGTCGTCTTCCGCGATCGCCGCGAACCTGCCGAGGCGGCCACAATGATGAGCCAGCTCTTCCTCGGCATCCGGCTCGAATGCGCCCAGTGCCACCATCACCCCTTCGAGGTCTGGGGCCAGGACGACTTCTACAGTTTTGCCGCCTACTTCTCCAGGATCGGTCGCAAGGGGACCGGCATCTCCCCCCCCATCTCCGGCAGCGAGGAGATCCTCTTCACGGCCCGGAGCGGCGAGGTGAAGCACCCCTTGACCGGCGAGGTCCTGCCGCCGAGGCCCCTCTTCGGCCAGGCCACCGAGCCCGATGGTCCCGACGCCGACATCCGCGACAGCCTCGCCGAATGGATGACCTCGCCGGAGAACCCCTACTTCGCCCGCGTCATCGTCAATCGCGTCTGGGCCGACCTGATGGGCCACGGCATCGTCGAACCAGTGGACGACCTCCGCGCCACTAACCCGCCGTCCAATGGCCCCTTGCTCGATGCCCTCGCCGAGGACTTTCGGCGCCATGACTTCGACCTGAAATACCTGATCCGCACGATCATGACCTCCTACGTGTACGGACTCTCCACGACGCCGAACGAGCGGAACGTCTCCGACACCCGCAACGACTCCCGCCACTACCGCACCCGCCTCCGCGCCGAGACCTTGCTCGACGCCATCTGCGACGTGACCGGGGTGCCCGAGTCCTATGACGCCGCCCCGCCCGGCACCCGCGCCGACGCGCTCTGGACCGTCCGCACCAATTCCCTCTTCCTCGACGCCTTCGGCCGCCCCGACCCGAACCAGGACCCGCCTTGCGAGCGCGTGCCCGATACCTCGGTCGTCCAGGCCCTCCACCTGATGAACGCCCCGAGGCTCCACGACAAGATCACCACCGACGACGGCCGCGCCGCTGAACTTGCCAAGAGCGATCAGCCGGCCGAACAGATCGTCGAGGAACTGTATTTGCTCACCTATTGCCGTTATCCGACCGACGCCGAGCGCGAGTTCGCCATCGGTGTTCTGGCCGATGCCGGCGACGACCGCCGCCACGCGGTCGAAGATCTGCTGTGGGCTCTCATCAATACGCCCGAATTCGTGTTCAAGGACTCGAGCGCCTCCGAGTCGCAATCGACGACCTCCCCCGCCGCGATGCGGGGTCTGCCGTCCAGAGAGGGGTTGAACCGATGAGCGTTTACCGAAACTGCGAATCCGTCACCCGCCGTGACTGCCTCCGCCTCGGCCTCGGCGCCTTGATCGGCGGTGGCCTGATCGACGCTCTGCGACTCCGCGGCCAGGCCGCCATGCAAGGGGTCCCCCAGCGGCCGACGAGCTGCATCCTGATCTGGATGGACGGCGGCCCCAGCCACTACGAGACGTTCGACCCCAAACCCGACGCCCCCAAGGAGATCCGCGGCGACTACGACCCGATCGCCACCAAGATCCCCGGCGTTCACTTCTCGAAGCACATGAGCCGCCTGGCGTCGATCGCCGACAAGCTCGCCATCGTCCGCTCGATCCGCCACGACCAGGGCAACCACGGCGCCGGCAATCACTACATGATGACCGGCGCCCCGACCCGCATTCCAGTCGCCTGCGGCGCCTTCGTCAGCTTCCACCCCAGCCTCGGCTCGGTCACGGCCTACGAGCGCGGGGCGAAGGACGGCCTGCCCGCCTATTTCTCGATGCCGTCGATGTCCCGCTCCGGCGGCCCGAACTTCCTCGGCGCCAAGTACGCCCCGTTCGTCGTCCCCGATGACCCCAGCCGCGACAACTTCCGCGTCCGCGACGTCGTCCCGCCCCGCGGCCTCGATCTCGACCGCTACGACTCCCGCAAGGACCTTCGCGCCCAGATCGACCACCTCCGCCGCTTCGAGGACGAGAAGGCCGGCGACCCGGTCGTGGCCCTGGACGAGTATTACGAGCAAGGCTACGACCTCGTCTCCTCCACCGAGGCCCAGGCCGCCTTCGACATCCATCGCGAGCCCGAGAAGGTCCGCGAAGCCTACGGCCGCAACGCCTTCGGCCAGCGTGCGTTGCTCGCCCGGCGACTGGTCGAGGCCGGCGTGCCGTTCGTCACGCTTTATGAAGGGGGCTGGGACCACCACGAGAAGATCTTCAACTCTCTCGATAAGCGGCTTCCCAGGTTCGAGTCCACCATCGCCGCCCTGATCGAGGATCTCGAAGCCCGCGGCCTGCTGGAAACGACTCTCGTCATCGCCCTCGGCGAGTTCGGCCGCACGCCCAAGATCAACAGCCGAGGCGGCCGCGACCACTGGGCCAACGCCATGTCCGTCCTCTTCGCCGGCTGCGGCACCCCCGGCGGCCAGGTCGTCGGCGCCACCGACGCCCGCGGCTTCTCCGCCACCGAACGCATCCTCTCCCCGGAGAACTTCGCCGCCACCGTCTATACCAAGCTCGGCATCGACCCCGCCAAGATCTACCACGCCCCCAACGGCCGCCCCGTCCCGCTGGTCAGCAACCCGACGCCGATCAGCGAGCTTCTGGGCTGATGGCCCGATCTTGATGTCGAGTGGTCTCCGCCCACCGTCCCCTCCGGATCGGGGAACGGTGGGCGGAGACCACCCTGCGATGATCCGCGATCCGGGCGATCCGCTCTCCTGAGGCACGGCTCTCCCCATGCGAACAACGCCCTCCCTCCTGGCCCTCGCCCTTCTTGTCCCGGTCGCCCTCGCCCCGGCCAAGGAGCCGAAGCTCGATCATCTCTTTCCGTCCGGCGGCCAGCGCGGCCAGACCATCGTGGTGAAAGCCGAGGGGTCGTTTGACCCCTGGCCCCCGACGGTCTGGGTCGAGGGACGAGGCGTCTCGGTCGAGCCTTCGGCCGACAAGGGCCAGCTCTCCATCCAGGTCGCCCCCGATGCCCCGCCCGGCGTCGCCTGGATTCGCCTCTACAACGACGAAGGCGCCAGCGCCCTCCGGCCGTTCGTGGTCGGAACCGTATCCGAACTCGTCGAGGTCGAGCCCAACGATGACCCCGCCAAGGCTCAGGCCATCGATTCGCCCGCCGTCACGATCAACGGCCGCCTCGCGAAGTCGGGCGACGTGGACGGCTTTGCTGTCGAACTCAAAGCCGGCCAGACGCTCGTCGCCTCCCTGCTCGGCAACCGCGTCCTCGGCTCGCCGATGGACGCCTTGCTTCAGGTCGCCACGCCCAAGGGGTTCGTGCTGGCCCACGTCGATGACGACCACGGTTTCGATCCCCAGCTCGCCTTCACGGCCCCCAGCGACGGCACTTATGTGGTCCGCACCTTCGCGTTCCCGGCCACACCCAACAGCTCGATTCGCTTCGCTGGCAGTGACGACTTCATTTATCGGCTCACCCTGACGACCGGCGGCTTCGTCGATTACCCCGCGCCCTTGGCCGTCCCGCGCGACGATCCCGGCGCCGTCGAGGTGGTCGGATGGAACGTTCCTGAGGAGGCTCGCTCCCTGCCCGTCCAGCAGGAGCGACGCTCCGATGACGTGGCCGTTCTGGCCCACCCCGCCCTGGCGAACTCGGCCGAGGTCCCCCTCGTGCCCTATCCCGCCGTCCTCGAACGCGAGCCGAATCCCGCCGATTCGCCCCAGGCGATCGATCTTCCCGTCTCCCTCACCGGCCGGATCGAGCCCAAGGGGGACGCTGACGTGTACCGCTTCACCGCTCGCAAGGACGAGAAACGCCTCTTCCGCGTCGCGTCCCGCTCGCTCGGCTTCCCGCTCGACCCGATCCTCCGTGTTCTCGACGCCAACGGCAAGGTCGTCACCGAGGCCGACGACACCGGCCGCGACAGCCGCGACGTCGAGCTCCTCTTCACCGCCCCCGCCGACGGCGACTACCGCATCCTCGTCCGCGACCTCAACGGCCGCGGCGGCCCCCGCTTCGTGTACCGCCTCGATGCGATCCGGCCCGAGCCGGATTATCGGCTCTCCGTCGCGTCCGACCACTTCACCCTCAATCCCGACAAGGCGCTGGAGATTCCCGTCACGATCGCGTTGGAGAACGGCTTCGAGGGCAATGTGCTCCTGACTATCGAAGGGCTCCCTGAGGGGGTCAAGGCCGAGCAGGCGGAAGCCTCCGCAGGCTCCCAGCCGTCCGGCCGCGGCGGTCGGGGCCGCCGATCGCGAGGCGGCGGCAACACGCGGAACCTGGCGTTAAAGCTGACCGGCTCGCTCCCGTCGGCCTGGTCCGGCCCGTTCCGCATTCTCGGCCACCTCGCCGACGACGACCTCCAGACCCGTTCCGCCGCCTTTACCCTCGAAGGGCTCGAAGCCACCTCCGCGCGCGGCTGGCTCACGATCCCGGCGCCGAAGCCGGAGAAATCGGGCGAGTCGTCCGGGGACAAGGAACCGTCGAAGGGTTCGTGAGTCCGGGGTCCTGACGATCGTGAACTCTCCCCTCTCGCGGCTCGCCCTGGCGATGTTGCTGGTGGCCGGCTGTGTCGTCAGCCTGACGCTCGCCTGCTTCGCCCCGGTCCTGCTGCGCGACGAGCAGTTCTCCTACCGCGACGCGGGCGACTTTTACTATCCGCTCTATCAGCGGGTTCAGCAAGAATGGGAGGCCGGCCGCTGGCCCCTCTGGGAACCGGAGGAGAACGGCGGCATGCCCCTGCTGGGCAACCCCGTCGCGGCGGTGCTCTATCCGGGCAAGATCCTCTATGCGCTGCCCTACGCCTGGGGGGCCCGACTCTACGTGATCGCGCATGTCCTGCTCGCCTTCGCGGCCATGAGGATTTTGCTGCGTTCGTGGGGTGTGAGCGGGACGGGCTCCTGCCTCGGATCGCTCGCCTACGCCTTCGGGGCGCCGGTGCTCGCCCAGTACGCCAACGTCATCTTCCTCGTCGGCGCCGCCTGGCGCCGCTGGCCTTCCGGGCCGTCGATCGACTGGTCCGTCGGAAGCGGCGACGGGCCTGGGTCGAGCTGGCCGTCTTCCTGGTGCTGCCGATGCTGGGAGGCGATCCCGAGTCGGCGTACCTCGTTCTGCTCGGCGGCGGGCTTTACGCCCTCAGTCTGTCCCTTGGAGAGCCGATCGTCCGACGGATCGCTCAGATCCCGGCCAGACGACTGGCCGTCGGGATCGTGCTGGCGAGTCTTGCCTGGCTGGTCCTCGTGCTGCCGGGCGCCTGGCTGATCAAGGCCGCTCGTGGGCCGGATTCGATCGGAGACGAGTGGCCGTCGAACGGGACGTATCAGGCCCTTTTGCTCGGCGTCTGGGGGCTTCTCGCAGCCTGGTTCTGGTCGCGGTGTCGCAGCCAGCCGGAGGTCCGTCAACTGACCGACACGCTCCGGGCACTCGCCGGGAGCTTGCTCCTCGCCCTCGGGATCGGGGCCGCGCAGTTCTTGCCAGTGATGGAGTTCGTCGGACGGAGTGACCGTGCGACGGGCTCGTCCGCTGGCGACCTCTACGCCTTCAGCCTGGAACCCTACCGGGCGGTCGAGTGGGCCTGGCCGGGTTTCTTCGGGTCGCACCGGCAGGCTCAACGGTCGTGGATTCATCTGGTTCCCCCGCGGCACCTTGCCAAGCCCTGGGTCCCCTCGCTGTATCTGGGGGGCCTCACCCTGGTCCTGGCCCTCCGCGGCGCCGGCTGGCGAGGGGGGCCGCCCTGGCGGGCCGGGATGACGGCGATCGCCGCGGCGAGCTTGCTGGGAGCTCTGGGGGAGTTCGGCAGTCCGGTCTGGTGGGCCCGCGCGATCCCGGGCGTCTCAACGGTGCTCGGAGCCCATGAGCCCTCCATCTACGAGCCGCCCCGGACCGACGGCGGCGTGGCTGACGGGTTCGGCAGCCCGTACTGGCTCCTGACGACGGTCCTCCCCGGCTTCCGGCTCTTTCGCTACCCCGGCAAGCTCCTCATCTTCACCACGCTGGCCCTTTCCGCCCTGGCCGGTGTCGGCTGGGACCGATGGCGAGCCGGGCAGGGCAGTCGGTCGCCGGGGGGATTCCTGGCGGTTTCGGTCCTGACCTGGACTTTCGTGACCGTCCTCCACGAGCCGATCGTCCGACTCCTCCATGCGGCCGGCGGGAACGACCCCGCGACCGCCTTCAATGCCCGCGGCGCCACCGCCGACCTCCAGCGTGCGTTGCTCCACGGCTCGATCGTGCTGGCGTGCGCCCTGGCCATCTTGCGAGCCGCGGGCCAGGGACGACGCTGGGCCGGACCCTCGGCTCTGATCGTTCTCACGGCCGACCTCGCCGTCGCCAACGCCTCCCTGCCGATTACCGTGCCCCAGGACCTCTTCGACCGCGAGCCAGCAATCGCGAGGCAGATCGCCGAGGCCGAACGTCGCGAGCCTTCGCCGGGCCCCTTCCGCATCTATCGGATGACTCCCTGGTATCCCCCTGGCCTCTTCCAGCACCCGGCGACCGATCTCCACCTCCAGGCCACCCGCTGGGAACGCGATACCCTCAAGCCCAAGTTCGGCCTCGCTCCGGGACTCGCCTACACCCTCACGCCCGGTACGCTCTCACGACGAGACTACGACCTCTTCTTCGCCAGCTTCGACCTCCCCCTCGACATCCGTCGTGCTCCCTTGCAAGGTGCTCGCGACCGTCAATTGATTCGGTACTACGCCCGCCGTGGCTTCGACCTCTGGGGCACTCGCTACTTCATCCTCCCCTTCGACCCCGCCGGCTGGCAGGACTCCGCACGCGGTTTCGCGTCGTTCTTGCCCGACACGGAGGTCATCGCCCCGCAGCCTTCCGCCCTCGCGGGACCCGACTCGGCCAACAAGTTCGCGGCCTGGATTCGCGACCACGACTGGCAACTCCTCCGCAACCGCGCCGCCTTCCCCCGCGCCTGGGTCGTCCACCAGGCCCGCCTCCTCGCACCGCTCGCTTCCCGCTCCGAGGACGAGCTGGGCCAGTTGATCGGTCAGATCCTCTACGCCGACGACCCACTCTGGTCCGACCCCGGCCGTCCCGTCTATGATCCCCGTCGCTTCGCCTGGATCGAGACCAACGACCCCCGCTCCCTCCGCCGCTACCTGCCCCGGACGCCACCCGATCCTGCCGAGACCGTCACGATCCGCCGCCATGATCCCCAGCGCGTCGAGATCGAGGCCCGCCTCCAGGCCCCTGGCATCGTCCTCCTCGCCGACGTCCATGCCCCCGGCTGGTCCCTCACGATCGACGGCCAGGCTGCCCCGATCCTTCGGGCCAACCACCTCATGCGTGGCGCAGCCGTCCTAGCCGGCACGCACCATCTCGTTTACACCTACGACCCCCTGTCCTTCCGCGTCGGCGGCTACCTCTCCCTGTCCAGTCTTGCCCTCGTCCTCGTCTTGCTGATCCTTCCCCGACGGCTCGCTCGATCGCCCATCCCTCCTGACTCTTCCGGATCAGAAAATCCTCCGGTCCCGGAAAAAGGGTGATCACCCGCCGCCCAAAATCCGAAGATCAGGTGGCTGATCCGCGACCGTCGTCCGCGCAATTGAAGGAGAATTCCAAATCTCTCGCCAGGACCGCGAACATCCTCTCCGCGTTCTTCCCTGGCTCCTTCGCGCATCTTCTCCTTCTCGTCCTCCCCCGTGGCAGGACGTCTCTTTGACAATTCGCCACTCACAAAGCGTCCACGATACGCCCGCCCACCGCGCGTCTCCGGGCGCCGAACGAACTTCAAAATGGAGGGGTTGCCCCCTAAAACCTGCTGCAAGCAAATGAGTTAGCGAAAGCCACTCTCGGCCCGATCGGGCGTCCCCATCCGGTCGCCGAGCCGTTTCATGGACGTCTCCTGCGCCCCCGATCGGGTCGCGAGGATCATTCCCTGGACCTCAATCGAGGATGGCCAGCTGCCCCCGGGTGACGCCATAACGATTCGTCGCCTTCAGCTCCCTCCAGAGCGTTCTCGACTCCCGCCGTCCCGCGACCGCATCCCCGTAGAGCCCGAGCGTCCTCGCGACGGCCGCCGGCGTGTCGTCGAGGAACTCGACCCGCAGATGCCGCACACCCCGGTCGAGGATCCGCGGCAGATACTCGGCAGCCGTCTGGGGAACGGCGTTAAACAGGGTGTTCCGACACCCGACGTCCGCCTTCAACGGGTGCTCCATCCCCACCCGATCCTTGAGCCGGACCTCATGCTCGTCACAGGGCCGGCCGCAGTTCGTCTTGTCGGTCCCCGGCGAGAGGAAGGCACAGAAGACGCAGTGCTCCATGTGGAACATCGGCATTTGCTGGTGGATAACCACCTCCACCCAGCGCGGCGGCACGGCGGCCAGGAGGTCATCGAGCTGATCGAAGCTGAGGTCGTAAGAGGCCGCGACGCGGAGGGCACCGCGGGCCTTCAGAAGCTCGACGGCCAGCTCGTTGGTCGCGTTCAGGGAGAAGTCGGCGACGAACGGAATCGACCGCTCGGCGCAGAAAAAGAGACCGCCGGCATTGCGGACGAGCAGGCCATCGGCCCCTTGCTTCGCCAGGTAGCGGAAGATCGGCGCCTCGCCGGGCTTCTGGATGCGAGGAGTGGCGAGGAAGACGGTGGCGTCGGGGACCTGACGTTTGAGGGCAGCCAGGGACTCCTGATAACGCTTGATGTCCTGGTAATCGAGGTAAACCGTCCGGACGCCAACCGCGAGGGCGGTCTCGGCCTGCTCGGTCGTACGGCAGAGAGCCGAGAGGGTCGGGGACGGCTCGGAGGTCGCGTCCCCGTCGCGTTCCGAGCCCGCCCAGAGCGAGGCCCGCAGGACGGGCAGGACACGATCCTCGGCGATGGCCCGGGGCGGGACCGTTTCAGCGAGAGCGTCGAGCCGGTCGACCAGCTCGCGGCGGAGGGTATTCAGGAGACTTCGGGGCACGAGGGGACCATCCGCGATCGTTGCCTCGAGGTTTTGAAGCTGATAGACCGTACCGCCCAAGCGGTCAAACTGAGAACGCAGATCCTCGACGGTCGCGGGATGGTTCGCGGCAACGTCCAGCGGCCTGGCCGACTCAACCTGGGCCGCGAATCCGGTGGCGGTGCGAGCCTCCACGGCCAGCGGCTCGCCCACGACGGCCCGCGCCGACACGTCGAGACCGACGAGGCGATGAGCCTTGCCGGTGAACGTGGCGCGGAGGCGTCGCGACAGCTCGGGGTCGTCGGTCTTCCAGAGCCGCTGGCCGACGGCTAGCCGGCGCAGGTCGAGATCGCGATGACCGAAGGCCAGCTCTGCAGGACCGGCCGAGAGGCCGCCGGCTTCCTGGGCGTCACGACGACCGCGACCGACTCGTCTGACCTCATAGACCCGACCGCCTTGCTCGGGGACGCCCGCCGACTCATCGCCGTCGAAGACGACGCCGTCGCCCGGCTTGATCGGCGCGGCGAGGTCAAGCCGGATGCGCGAGCCGGAGACCGACGTTACTCGGCCGAGGAAGACCCCGCGCTTCTTGGCGTAGTCGCCGCGGACGAGAACCTTGTGGTTGTTGCCGTCGAGGAAGCCATGGCTAAACCCCCGCGAGAAGGACATCTCCATGTCCTGCACTTCGCGGCGGCTGAAAGCGAGCGGCTGGCCGGAGCAGGCAGCGTCGAGGGCGCGTCGGTAATTCCGGGTGATGCTGGCGACGTACTCCGGTGTCTTCAGCCGCCCCTCGATCTTCAGGCTTGCCACCCCCAGCTCAACCAGCTTCGGCACGAGGTCGAAGGCGGCCAGGTCTTGCGGGCTCAGGAGGTACTGGATCGCGCCCAGGTCGACGGCCTGGCCGTCGCAGAGGATCTCATACGGCAAGCGGCACGCCTGAGCACACTCGCCCCGGTTGGCCGACCGACCGCCGAGGGCCTCGCTGGTGAGACACTGGCCCGAGTACGCCACGCAGAGCGCCCCGTGGACGAACACCTCGACCGGCAGGTCCGTTTCCGCCCGGATCGCGGCGATCTCCCGGACCGACAGTTCGCGGGCCAGAATCACGCGGGAGCATCCCAGCTCGCGAGCGAGCCGAACTCCCTCGACGCTCGTGATCGACATCTGTGTGGAGGCGTGGATCTCCAGGTCGGGCGTGATGGCCCGGATCAAGCGGCAGAGTCCGAGATCCTGCACAATCAAGGCGTCCACCCCAGCCGCGGCGACCCGACGGACCAGGGTCTCGACGCCCTCCAACTCGCCCGGGAAGACCAGCGTATTGAGCGTGACGTATCCGCGGACCCCCCGTTGATGGAGCGAGCCCATGACCTCCGGCAACTCGTCGAGCTGGAAGTTCGCGGCCCGTGCCCGGGCGTTGTGAGTCTGGAGTCCGAAATAGATGGCGTCCGCCCCATTCTCGACGGCCGCGAGGAGACAGGTACGATCACCGGCCGGGGCCAGAAGCTCGGGCCGGCGGCAGGCTGGGGTCTGGGGCGTCTCGGTCGTCGTCGGGGCAGTCGCCACGGTCGGAATTCTCAGGGTACGGATCGGTTGTTGGCGGGTGATACCGGCTTTGCTACGCTTCATCTTGGCGTCTGGGTCGCCCCGCCAGCAAGTCCGGTCGGTGAATCAGCAGGCCGGAACCGCAACTGGGCTCGGCGGTTGACTGGAAGCACCGGCCTCAAAGATGGGTTGGCTCCCGCGAGCCAGGTCGCGACAATACTCCAGCGCGGGTCTCGTGCGGGGTGACCCGCCGCCTGTAGCACCAACCGGGGAAGACACCTCACATGCCGCGCCGAACGGGTCTGGCCACGGTCCTGGCCTGGGGCTGGACGTTGCTGATTCTCCTCGCCTGCTGGCTTCCCAACCGGCACATGCCGGTTGATGAGACGCGGGGCTTTCACTTCCACGTCCCCCACCTCGACAAGATTATCCACGCCACGATGTTCGCCGGCTTCGGATACCTCTGGATGCATGCCGGCCGCCTCGGTCGCGGGCGTGCCCTGGCGGTCTTCGGTGCCGGACTCTGCCTGGCCGTCCTGACCGAACTGGGGCAAATGACCGAGTTCGTCGGTCGCGACGCCGATTGGGACGACGGTCTGGCCGACCTCGTGGGCCTCGGCCTGGCTCTGATCGTCACGCTCGTCTGGGCCCGTAACCAGACTCGCCCCCAGCCGGTCACCGCGGCGAGCAGCCATTGATCCGGGGAGTCTGGCCGTCGCACCGAGCGGAGCAACGAGCCAGAACGGCATTGGGGACTTCACCCCGATGCACCTGGCATATAGAATTGTATCAAATCATCGCAAGACCGCGATCTCGGCCCGCCTTCCCCGTAAAGACGTGGTCGAACTCTGCTGGTCGATTCCCGACTTCCGCCCCCTAGCCTGGACGCTCAGGACGCGTCTGCCTCGTTAATCAGGTGATCGCTTGTATGCTGGAGGGTCCGCGCGCTCTTCTTGCCACCAGCCGCGAGAGAACCGAAAAGGAACTCCTGGACCGACTTCTGAGCGAAGCGGGCTTCGCGGTCGAGGTCGCCACAACCGGAGAGGAAACCCTGCGTCTGGCTGCCAGCCGGCCGGACTTGATCCTGCTGGCGGAGAGCCTTCGGGACCTGAGCGGTGCTGACGTTTATCGTCGCCTGAAGCTCGGCGCCGCCACCTCAGCCGCGCCGGTCCTCGGCCTTCCCTCGGACACGGGCCAGGAAGCCACGAGCAATCGTTGTGATGCGGCGATCGCCCCACCGATCGGGTCGACTTCCCTGATGGCGGCGCTGGGCCAAATACTGCGCCAGCAAGCCTTGGCACAAAAGCTGCTTGATGATCGCCCATCGTGGCAATCCCTCCTCGACAAGTTCGGGGACGCGATCGCCGTGCTGGATCCGATGGGCCAGATCGTCCGCTGCAATCGAGCCCTGTGCGAGTTGCTCGGCCATCCCGCCGGGATGATCGTCGGTCAGAACCTCACGGCGCTGACCAGCGGACAGGGCATCAAGCCCCGGGACTGGCCACACCAGGCTGCGATTCGAACGGTCCGGAGGCAAGTCCGGGAATGGGAATATCAAGGGATCTGGTATCGCCTCCAGGCCGATCCGATCGACGACGGAGTCCTGCTGGTCGTTTCCGACGTGACCGCGACTCGTACCTTGCGCGACCGCATGGCCGAAGCCGAGGCGGCGCGGCTCTCCTCCGAATCCCGGATTGCTCAACTGGAGTGCGAGGCGCGGGCCCTCCAGCAATTCGACGACGCCTCGATCGTGGCCCGGGTGGGACCGGAGCGGTTGCTTCGCCAGGCGGACACGGAGCTGTTTTGCGAGGTTGTTGTCGAGTACGAGGCTCTACTGGACCTGATGATTCAGCAGCGATCCTATCGCGTCGTGCACCAGGTCGAGATCTCTACCCGTCTCCGTGCCCTGGCCGCCCAGATGGGCCGAAATCAGGCCGGTCCTCGAGACGTCATCGAGATTCACGGCACAGCCTTGCGGCGGCAGAGCGCCGGGAAGAACGCCCAGTTCGCCAAGGTTCTCGTCGATGAGAGCCGGCTGCTCGTGCTTGAATTGATGGGTTACCTGGTGTCGTATTATCGATCCCTGACGACGACTCGCGGAGAGGCTCCCTCCAACGATGGGCCAGCCCAGGACCAGGGACGAAAGGCGACAGGATGAACGAAACCGTGATCAAGCTCTATGTGACTGGCCAGACCCCCCGCTCACGGGCGGCGATCGAGAACCTCCGCCGGATCTGCGAGGAAGAGCTGGACGGTGAGTACCAGATGATTGTCATCGACGTGCTGGAACGCCCTCAGCTTGCTGAGGATGAAAAGATCCTGGCCACACCCACGGTGATCAAGGAACTGCCACCGCCGATCCGGCGGATCATCGGCGACCTTTCGGACACGGAGCGCGTGCTCCTCGGGCTCGACCTGAAGAAACAGGCTCCCGGACGGAGCCCGTCGTCACCCTGAGGCCAGGCATCACCACCCGTGATCGAGCCAAGAAGGGACCAAATCTTGAGTGCTGGGAACGTTATCGTCAAGCTCCCGACCGAGATCAGTGGGTTCGACCTGATTGCCGACGGCGGTCTGCCAGCCGGTCGGACAACACTGGTCTCGGGAACGGCCGGCAGCGCGAAGACCGTCTTCGCAGCGCAGTTCCTGGCCGCGGGGATCTCGCAGGCCGACCAGTCGGGCGTCTTCGTCACGTTCGAGGAGCCGGCCTCCGACATCCGACGCAACGTCGCCGGATTCGGGTGGGATGTGGCGGACTGGGAAGCCCAGGGGCGCTGGGCGTTCGTCGATGCCTCGCCCCGGCCCGGCGAGCCCTGGATCATCGCCGGAGAGTTCGACCTCGAAGCACTCCTGGCCCGGATTCGCCACGCCATCGAGCGCGTCGGCGCCCGGCGGGTCGCCATCGACTCGATCGGCGGCATCTTCACTCAGCTCGGCGACGCCGCGGCCGTCCGCCATGAGCTTTTCCGGGTGGCTTCCGCGTTGAAGGAGTTGGATGTCACCACCATCATCACCGCCGAGCGCACCGACGAACAAGGTTCGGTCGCCCGCTACGAGGTCGAGGAGTTCGTCTCCGACAACGTGATCATCTTCCGCAACACGCTCTCGGAGGAACTCCGCCGACGCACCGTCGAGATTCTGAAGTTCCGGGGCACAACGCACCAGAAGGGCGAGTGGCCATTCACGATCGTCTCGGGCGCGGGGATCGTCGTGATCCCCCTCTCGGCCTTGCAGTTGAAGCAGAAGTCGTCGGAGGCTCGCATCAGCTCGGGGAATGCCGAGCTGGACGTCATGTGTGGCGGCGGCTTCTTCCGCGACTCGATCATCCTGATCAGCGGGCCAACCGGCACGGGCAAGACGCTCATCACCACCGAATACCTCGGAGTCGGGGCCGATACCGGCGAGCGCTGCCTGCTGTTTGCCTTCGAAGAGAGCCGCAAGCAACTCTTCCGCAACGCCCACGGCTGGGGCTTCGACTTCCCTCGGCTGGAAGCCGAGGGTCGGCTCCGGGTCGTCTGCACCTATCCCGAGGCGATGGCCCTGGAGGACCATCTGATCCGGATGAAAGCCGAGATCGAGACGTTCCGTCCCAATCGCGTCGCCGTGGACAGCCTTTCGGCCCTGGAGCGCACCAGCACGGTCAAGAGCTTTCGCGAGTTCGTCATCGGGCTCTCGTCGTTCATCAAGCACCAGGAGCTCCCCGGCCTGTTCACGGCCACCACCTCGTCGCTCCTGGGCGGGACCTCGACAACCGAGACGCATATCTCCACCACCACCGATTCGATCATTCTCCTCCGCTACGTCGAGATCAACGGCCAGATGCGCCGGGGCCTGGCCGTGTTGAAGATGCGCGGCTCCAAGCACGACAAGGACATCCGCGAGTTCACGATCGACCATGAAGGGCTCCACATCGGCCCGCCCTTCCGCAACATCTTCGGCATCCTCTCGGGCAACTTCACTCACGTGGCGAGCGGCGAGCTGGACCGCCTCAACGAGCTTTTCACGGACGAGGGGCTGGGGCCGCAGGGGCCCCGGCCGCACCAGCCATGAGCGACGGAAGTCTCGCCCCCCGCGCCGGTCCGAAGGATCGACCGGACGACGCTCCCGAGAATGAGGCGGGCTTCCGCCTCCTGGTCGAACGAAGCGCCGATGGCGTGGTGGTCCTGTGCGAGGATGGTTCGATCTGTTACGTCAACCCGGCGGCCGAGGAATTGCTGGGCCGGCCAGCCGAGGAGCTGCTCGGCCAGACGTTCGGCATCCCGGTCGTCGCCGGTGAGACCACCGAGATCGACATCCCGCGGCCGGGCAGCGAGGTCCGCCACGCCGAGATGCGGATCGTCGAGGCGGAATGGGCGGGACAGCCCGGCCTGCTGGCCACACTCCGCGACGTCACGGAACGCCGACGTTCGGAGCAGGCCCTTCGCGAGAGCGAGGAGCGGTTTCGCCTGGTCATCGAGGGTGTGAAGGAATACGGCATCCTCATGCTCGACCCCGAAGGCCACATCGAAGCCTGGAACTCCGGCGCCGAGCGATTGACGGGCTACCGCGGTTCGGAGGTCGTCGGCCGCCATTTCGCGTTGCTTTTCACGCCCGAGGACGTGGCGGCCGGCGTGCCCGCCGCCGAGCTGAACGAGGCCGCCGGACGCGGCAAGGCTGACAACGAGCGCTGGCAGCTCCGTCGCGACGGGTCACGCTACTGGGCCTCGGGCGTCACCATGCCGCTCTCGGATGAGTCGGGGCGTCGTCGCGGCTTCGCCAAGATCCTCCGCGACAACACCGAACGCCGCTACATGGAAGTGGAACTGAGGCGCCACGCCGAGGATCTGGCCGAGGCCGACCGCCAGAAGAACGAGTTCCTCGCCATGCTCGCCCACGAGCTGCGCAACCCGCTGGCTCCAGTGATGAACGCGGTGCAGATCCTGAGGCTTGGCGGGGTCGATCCGAACAGCATCGAGCGCGCCGCGAGATGATCGAACTGCAGGTCCAGCACATGGCCCGGCTGGTGGACGACCTGCTGGATGTCTCGCGGTTCAGTCGCGGCAAGATCCGGCTCCGCAAGCAGCCGATCGACCTCGCCTCGGTGGTCCGTCGGGCCGCCGAGGCGATCCGGCCGGCCGCCTCGGCCCGCGCCATCGCGCTGGACGTCGAGGTTCGCGAGCAGCCCTTGCCGATCGAGGCCGATCCGACCCGGATCGACCAGGTTCTCGCCAACCTGCTGAACAACGCCGTCAAGTACACCGAGCCCGGCGGACACATCCGCGTGGAGGCCGGACGTGAGGGTCAACAGGCCGTCGTCCGCGTGATCGACGACGGTGTGGGGATCGACTCCGGCCTCTTGCCCCGTGTCTTTGACCTCTTCACCCAGGATGACCGCTCACTCGACCGAACCCAGGGCGGCCTCGGCATCGGCCTGACGCTCGTTCGCAGCCTCGTCGAGCTGCACGACGGCCGGGTCGAGGCGTGGAGCGAGGGCATCGGCCGGGGGAGTGTCTTCACCGTCCGCATCCCGTCGTCCGAGACTGCCTCCGTGGCCGTCGCCGATGGTCAGCCCTCCGACCCGCGGCCCCGGCGCTCGCTCCGCGTCGTGGTCGTGGACGACAACATCCATTCGGCGGAGAGTCTGAGCATCCTGCTGCGACACTGGGGTCACGAGCCGGTGCTCGCCCACGACGGTCCGGAGGCAATCGAGGCCGTCCAGCAACATCGGCCGGAGGTCCTGCTGCTGGACATCGGGCTTCCGCGGATGGATGGCTACGACGTCGCCCGCTGGCTCCGTCAGCAGGCCGAGCACCGCAACATGCTCATCGTCGCCATGACCGGCTACGGCCAGGACGAAGACCGCCGACGGACCCGAGAGGCGGGGATCGACCACCATCTGGTCAAGCCGGTGGACATCCCCACGCTCCAGGCCCTGCTGATTGACTGGGCCATCCCGGAAACCCTCCCGAATCGCTGAGCCCTCACCGCTTGAGACCAGGGCACCCGTTGACGAACCGATGGCCCCGGCGCTCTCACGGTGGTGTCGGCGCCGGGGCCGTTCCTGGCGGACAAGACCACGCCTGCGAATCCTCAAGGCCGTTGCAGGACCGTGTCGCCCGAGCCCACATTGCCGGCGGCGTCGGTGGCCCGGACCATCAGGATATGCGCCCGGGCTTCAACGCGGGCAGACGGATGGCCAGCGTCTCGCGACGGCTGTCGAACAGGCCATCCTCGGGAAAAACCGGGACCCACTCGCCGCTGTCAAGGGCGTACTCCGCCTTCACCAGTCGCGTCTGGTCATCGCGGAGCTGAACACGCATCGTCGGCTCCTCAAACTCCAGCGCCACGGTCGGCGCCTGGTGATCGACGACGAACGGCTCGCTGCTCAAGGTGCTCGTCCGGGCTTCCTGCGGCGGGTTCGAGGGGCGATCGCTCGCCGCGACGCGGAGCCGATACACGCCACCCGGCACCGCCGTCGTGTCCCAGGAAAAGTTCTTGTCTGTCAAGGGAGCCGCCCCGCCCAGCTCGACCCAGTCGGGCCAGCCTTCCTTGTGGATCGCCAGGGAATAGGTGAGATCGTCGTCGTTCGGGTCGGAAGCATCCCACTTCAGGTCCAGCTTCGTCTTCCGCACGGCGCCGTCGGCCGAGGTCAGGTCGGGGACGCTGATCCGGGCGATCTCGGGCGGGAGGTTCCGCGTGCGGTAATAGAGCGTCACCGCCTTCAGCTCGGGCGACTCCGCGGGTTCCTCCGTCGCCAGGATGACGCGATACTGGGCGAATCGGCCCGGCGGCACCTTCGCGAGTGAGGCGTCCGGGTCCGTGAGCGGCTCGGACCAGTCCGACCACGTCTCATCCGGCCGGCCGACGTTGCCCGTCCTCAGGCGGACCTCGACCGACGTCCCCGACGGCCGATCGGCTCGCCAGTGGAGCGACCCAAACCGGCTGATCAGCTTGGCGTCGAGCACGTCTGAGGTCAGGCTCCCCGAGCCGGCATGCCCCGATTCGAGTCTCAACACACCCCCCGGATCGCCCACGCCCAGCAACACGTCTCCCCCGGGAAGAGCCAGCAGCGCCAGGATCTGACCGTGATCGACCTGCGCCACCTCGGCGGACTCGCGCCCCTGATCGCGGACCTCGTAGAGTCCCCCCTTGGGGCCGGTTCCGATCAGCAAGCGGTCGCCCTGCCAGACCAGGGCGTAGATCAAGACCCGGGACCGGAAGATCTCGCGAGCGGCGCCGTCGGGCTCGATCCGATAAACCGCGTTCTCGCCCGGGGAAGCCGACTTCGGTCGGGCCGTGCCACCCGGCCCCGAGTCCGCGTGACGCGGTCGGTCCTGTATCAGCCGCGAGACCCGTCGGATCGGCCTCGACGCCGCGAGAGCCCGGCCGGGGAGTTGGCCCCTCTCGATCGCCCCGGTCGTGCTTCCGCGTGACGAACTGCCGGTTGCGCTCGGCGCTCCCTCCGCGGTGCCCGCGTGGAGGACCCCATCCGGGCCGATGACCAGGGTGTGGACCTCGTCCTGCGGCGCATCGTAAAGGACCGTGGCCTCGCCACTCGCTCCGATCCGATAGATCAGGCCCTCGCCGTCACTTCCCGCGTAGACGGCCCCGTCCGTTCCAACCGCGACGCAGAGGAGGTGCTTCTGAGGGCTATCGAGAACAAGCTTCCAGTCGCCGCCTGCGGCCGGTCGCTTCCAGAGCTGGCCGGTCGGCCCGGTCGCCGCGTAGAGCATGCCATTCGGCCCCGCCGCCAGAGCCCAGACATAGCGGACCTCCGGCCCCGGCCGGCTCGACGGGTGATCCGGGTTGGTCAGCTCGATGACCTGGCCGCTCGATCCCGTGCCGACGAAGACCCGGCCATCGGGCGTGGCCGCGAGGCTGAGCGCCTGCGTATCCTCGGCGTCAAGTTCGAGCTTCCAGGCTCCGTCCCCCTTGCGGTGGAAGACGCGGCCCTCGTCGCCAGTCGCAGCGTAGAGCGTGCCGTCCTTCGACCGCGCCAGAGCCCAGACCCGATCCGCCTCGATCTCCCCGACCTTCCCGATCGCATGGGCCAGGCGGACCGTGCCGGAGTCGGACACGATCAGACGATCCTTCTCGGCCTTCTTGAAATCCGAGGCGTTGTCGTGACGCCACGCCTCCTCCTTCGCCCGGGCCGTGACGAGGGTCAGGAAGGCCAGGAGGGTTGCGGCGAAGATTCGGGAGATGGTCGATCGCATCGTCGGGACTCTCCGGGGAAATGGTGCTGTCTTCAACGTTGAGCGACCTGCCGGGGAGGGGCGAAGACACCCCGGGGCGGGCGTTGGGAACCGCCTCGATCGAGACATCAGCCGGAGGACGCATCTGCTATTTATGACGTACGCCACCGCTCGCACGGTCATCGGGACGCCCGAGCGACGCGCCCGGGACGCCGCCGAGACGGCGTCGGGACGTGGCCAGGACGCTCGGAATTCGATCGGATTTCAAATACGAAATCCCAATTTCCGAAGGATTTACGACGAAATATCGCCCATTTTGAAGTTCGTTCGGCACCAGGGCGAGACGACGCGTCGCCTGGTCGGGTCGCGTTCGAGCGAGACGATCGGCGGACGGATCGCCAAGGAACCAGTGACAATTATAGCACAAAACCGGGGATGGATGTGGTCCCACCTCTGCCGGGTTCAGGGGCTCTCACGGTCGCGGAGGCTAGGCTCTTCGACCAGATTAACCGAGAGAATTTTTCTGATTTGCCCATACTCCTCTTCAGCCAAAGGGGCCACCACCTGCCTGTACCTCCCAGGACGAATTTGGAAATTAACAATGACCCTGGACCTCCCGATATTGATGGTGAAGTCCGGGGCTCTGAGATAAAGATTCGGGGCGTAGGAGACGAGGCTGCGCTTCCACATGCCGTTCCTCGACTTGAGGAGGGACTGAAGGGCGCCCGTGGCCGCGGATTTCGGTGAAAGCTGGCCCGTCTTTACGGGCCGGCCATTCCGATAGAACATCACGTCGAACTGACCCTCATCGACGGGAAGCTTCGGGTCTTCCTTATCGATGAGGACGCGAATGGCGAGGATTCCGATGACCGCCAGCATGACGACCAACAGATAAGTATTAAGACGCATATCAGACTCTCTGTCGGAGTGACGCCGTTGGCCCTTTCGCCCGAGCGTTGGCCGATGCCGGAAGCCGTAGGTCCGACTTCCGTCGGGCCGGAAGTCCAGGAAAGCCAGAAATTTCCTGCTGCCCGACTGAAGTCGGGCCTACTCCGCCTGGTGATGCCAACTGCGTCACTCCTATCTCTGGAGGCCCATCGCCGAGATCGGGATGGCTAACGCCCCAGCCTCGCATTCCTCGCCGTCTGCAGGTGGCAGAGGGCCACGGCGCAGGCGTCGGCGACGTCGTGCGGCTCGGGGAGGCGGTCCAGGCCGAGTTCGGTCCGGATGGCGTGCTGCATCTGCACCTTCGAGGCCCGGCCGGCGCCGGTCAGGGTCTTCTTGATCCGTGACGCGGCATAACCGGTGACCGTCACGCCCCGCTGTCGGGCCGCCAGCATGATGACACCCCGGGCGTGGGCCATCAGGATCGCGGTCCTCGGAAACTTGGGGTGGCTGTGGACCTGCTCCAGCGCCAGGGCCGCGGGCGGGAAGGCTTCCAGAAGTTCGACGACGCCGTCGTGGAGCGTCTCCAGCCGCGACGCCAGGTCGGACCCGACCCGTCCGGCCCGAATCACGCCCGCCTCGACGACCCGAGCCCCGCGGCCCGCCGGCTCGACCACGGCATAGCCGGTCACCTTGAGGCCCGGGTCGATCCCGAGCACCCGGACGGGTGCGGGTGCTCCCTGGCCCTCGGCGCAAGTCCCCGGTGCAATCGCCGCCATCGTCCGTCCCTCCCTGGAGGAGACCGGCCCCGCGACTTCCGGGGGACCTGACCTCACTTCGCCTCGATCTTCCAGCCCGTTCCGTCGGGCCGATCCTCCAGCACGACGCCCAGCTCGCCGAGCCGGTTACGAATCTCATCGGCCAGGGCGAAGTTTTTCTCCTTCCGAAGTCGTGTACGGAGTTGCACCAGCAGGTCGAGCAAAGGGGCTGTCAGCTCGTCCCGCGACGCCCCGCCCTGGTCATGGAGGGGCGGGCGACGGAAAAGGCCGAGGATCTGTGCCAGCTCCTTGAGGGCGACGATGCCTTCTCGGAAGCTCGCGACCTTCGACGCCTCATGATCGGGCGATTCCAGCTTCTCCGAGTCGGCAACGCGGTTCAGGACGCGGGTGATCTCGAACAGCTCACCCAGTGCTCCGCCTGTGTTGAAGTCGTCGTCCATCGCCTCCAGGAATCGCCGACGGTGCTCCAGCACTTCCTCGGGCGCCCCGGCGACCGCCGCGTCCTCTCGTCGTTCGGAGGTGTGCAGGTCATAGAATCGCTGACCGCAGATCCGCTCGACGCGATCGAAGAGGTTGCGAAAGGACTGAAGGCCGCGGGCGATCTCGTCGAGACGCTCGTTGCTGTAATCGATCGGTCGTCGGTAGTGACTGGAGAGCAGCAGGGCGCGGATCGTATCGGGTTCGTGGCGGTCGAGAAGCTCGCGCATCTCGACGACCGTGTCCGGGTCGGACTTGCTGATCTTCCGGCCGCCCTTGGTCAGGAGACCGTTGTGGAGCCAGTAGGTCGCGAACGGCTTGCCGGTGTACGATTCGGACTGGGCGACCTCGTTTTCATGATGGGGGAAGACGAGGTCGAGGCCGCCGCCGTGGATGTCGAAGTGTTCGCCGAGGAGCTTCATGCTCATGGCGGAGCACTCGATGTGCCAGCCGGGCCGACCGGGTCCCCACGGGCTTTCCCAGGCCGGTTCTCCGGGCTTGGAGCCTTTCCAGAGGGCGAAGTCGCCGGGATGCTTCTTCAGGGCCGTCGGCTCGATCCGGCGCCGGCCTGGAGTTCCTCGGGGTCTCGGTGGCTGAGTTTGCCGTAGTCGCGCGACCGGGTCACGTCGAAATAGACGTCCCCCTGCGAGGGATAGGCGAACCCCTTGTCGATCAGGCCCCGGGTGATCTGGATGATGTCGTCGATGTGCTCGGTGGCGCGGGGCATCCGGTCGATGCCATCGACACCCAGGGCGTCGAGACAGCCGAGGTAATCGGCCGTGACCGTCTCGGCCAGTTGTTTGACCCGCGCGGCCATGTCGACGGTCGTGGCCCCCTGCTCGCGGACGCGGTTGATGAGCTTGTCGTCCACGTCCGTGATGTTCACGACCCAGGTGACGTCGTACCCCGAATAGACCAGGTACTTCTTGATCGTGTCGAAGATCACCGGCCCGACCATGTGCCCGATGTGGCTGAACGAGTAGACCGTCGGTCCGCAGACGTACAGGCCCACCTTGCCGGGCTGCACAGTCTGGAACGGTTCCTTGGTCTGCGAGAGGGTGTTGTAAACGCGGAGGGCCATGGGCGTTTGACGGGTCTCGTGTGCGGGAAAGGGGAAGGGAAGGGACCAGGGAGCCCGACCCGGTCGGAGCGAGCCCGGACCTCACATCAAGGGCTCGGACGCCGCCACGGTCTCGAGCAGGACGACCGCCTCGCAGGCTATCGCCTCGCCCCTGCCGATCGGACCGACGTGCTCGCCGGTCTTCGCCTTGACGTTGACGGCCTCCAGCGGCAGTTCAAGCCGGCGGGCGACCCCCTCGCGGATCGACGCCTTGTACGGCGTCAGCCTGGGGTCCTGGGCGTGGATGATCAGGTCGCAGTTGACCGTCCGATAGCCCGCCTCGACGACCCGCAGAACGACGTCGGAGAGGAGCAAGCCGCTGTCGAGGTCCTGCCACTTCGGGTCGGTGTCGGGGAAGAGCTCGCCGATGTCGCCCATCGCCGCGGCGCCGAGCAAGGCGTCGGCGACGGCGTGGAAGACCACGTCCGCATCCGAATGGCCCTCGAGGCCGCGGTGGTGGGGGATCGGCACGCCACCGAGGATCAGCGGACGGCCCTCGACCAGCCGATGGGTGTCATGCCCGATTCCGATGCGCATCACGCACCCACCCTTTCGCAACCGGTTCTGACCCCTCGTGGCGGGACCGTCCCGCCACCCTTTCCGGGCCGAATCTCCCTGGATCGTAACCCGCTCGTCGCAGGTTTGCCAATCCCCCGGTCGCCCACCGGCCCAGGCCATCGGCCGCGGCGGCTCCGAGATGAGCGCCGGCTTCCCATCGCGCCGAGCCCCACGGCGACCGATGAGAAGCTTGCTCCCACGTCTGTACAAATTACCCGGCACTCGGTCCGTCCCCGACGAAACTTGAATCGCATTATCCCATGGTTCAGTTGCGACTTGTGGAAAACCGTCGAATTCTCTGGAGCTCTCGGCACGGCTCCTGCATTACTCCGGCAGCGTCGTGGTCGCACCAGACGCGACCCGGTTCCGAAGAAGGGAAAACATCCGACACGGAGGCCCGCCATGCTGGTCCTGAGCCGCAAGCTGAACGAGAAGATCGTCATCAACGGCAACATCGTGGTCACGGTCGTCAAGATCGACCGGAACCAGGTCCGAATCGGGATCGAGGCTCCGGGCGAGGTCCCGATCCAGCGCGAGGAGATCGTCAGTCTGGACCGGCCCTTCGCCGTCGCCGAGGCCGCCCTGGCCGTCGAGGCCTGATCCGGATCGGTCGCCGGACCGATCTTCCCCGGTCGTCGTCCGATCGAGGAACGATTCGCACGTCTTGCCTTCTTACTTTTGGATGCAATGCACGGCCCCCGACAGGCCCGCATCCGGTGGCCCTCGATGGGGAGGGTTCCACGCCCCCGAACCTGGACATTTCCTCCGGAGCCCGCGTTCGCCCGCGGTGGATCGCCCGCGATCGTGGCTTGCGGTCGGCGGGGAGGTTTTGGTTGAATCTCTGTTGAAGAACGGCATGGATATCCCAGAGGCAAACGAGCCCGAGGAGGCCGGACCGATGCAGGGTCGAGAATCAGCCGGAGCCGTGAATCGTCGCGCATTCCTTCAGACCGGAGCCGCCGCGGCCACCGTCGCCGCCACGCTCAGCACCGGAGCGACGACGCCGGCCCAGGAGCCGCGAGGGCGACGCCAGGGTTCTCCCGAAGCGTAAGCTCGGCAAGACGGGCGTCGATGTGACGATCCTCACTCAGGGCACCTGGCGCGCCCCGGGACTCGACCGCCTGCTCCGATTCGCCTACGCCAGCGGAGTCCGTTACTACGACGCCGCCAAGTCGTACGGCTCCGAGCCGTCGTTCAAGCGATGGTTCCAGCAGATGCCGGAGATCCGCAAGGAAATCTTCCTCGTCACCAAGGACGTGCCCCGCCAGGACCCCAAGGAACTGCTCGACGCTCGTCGATCAGCGGCTCGCGGCGCTGGGGACCGACTACATCGACCTCTTCTTCATCCACGCCCTCGGCGACCACGGCGTCGAGCAAGGGCTCACCTGGCCCAAGAGCCCCGAGCTGGCGCGGGTGGTCGAGCAGTTGAAGAAGGCGGGCAAGGTGAAGTTCTTCGGCTTCTCCAGCCACCACGCCGAGCGTCCCCGCATCCTCCAGGCGGCGGCCGAGGGCGGGTTCATCGACGCGATCATGCTCCAGTTCACCCCCTGGCTCGACAAGGACGCCCCCCTGAACAAGGCGATCGACGCCTGCCACGCCAAGGGAATCGGCCTGATCTCGATGAAGCAGGTCGCCGGCCAGGGGCAGTTCGACCCGATCACCGGCCGGGGCGATACGCTCGCCGAGACGGCCCGCCGCGTCCCGACCCTCAAGGATCGCGGGCTCTCGCTCTACCAGGGGCTGCTGACCGCCATCTGGTCGGACGAGCGGATCGCCACGGCCTGCGTCTCGATGCGCAACACCGACCAGATCCGCGAGAACGCCGCCGCCGCCCGCAAGTTCGCCGAGAACGGCCCCCTCAAGGAAGCCGACATCCGCCAGCTCCGCGATGCCGCCCTCGCCGCCGGCCCCACCCTCTGCGCCGATTGCGACGGTCGCTGCGCCGCCGCCGCCGGCACGTCCGCCCGGCTCGGCGACCTGACCCGCTTCCTCACCTACCACGACCACCACGGCTACCGCTCCGAGGCCCGCCGCCTCTACGCCGAGCTGGCCGCCTCCGAGCGCGACTGGCGCGACGCCGATCTCGACGCCGCCCGCCGGGCCTGCCCCAGCGGCCTCGACTTCGCCCGGCTCCTGCCGAAGGTCGAGGAACGACTGGCCTGAGCCATCCCGATCCCGCCTGAACTTCGGGTCGCACCTCGTCATGGGCCCCATCCCATCGCTCTTCTCTCGTTCTCCCACGTGCCGTGGCCGCGGGCCTTGTTCGCCCGCCGACGCGGCGGATCTTCCGGGTCGAGGTGCGGGACACCTTTTTTCCCCCGCGTTCTGGTAGGCCTCGTCGGCCTCCAGGACCTCGTCATCCGGCGGCATCCGGTCGCGGTTCAGGAAGGCCAGGTCCTGGAGCCGATGCCTCAAGTTCAACAACTCCGAGCGGTCGCACTCCAGCTCACGGGCGAGTTGAGCGGTGGGGACCCCCTGGGCGATCCCGCGAACGATCAGGAGCATCGCGACGGGCCCCCGCTTGACCCCGTGGAGGGCCGTGTCCGTGAAGGCATTGAACACCCGCCCGCAGTGGCCGCAGCGGTAGTCCAGGACCGGGGGGCGCCTGCGGCGGTGGACGGCCATGCGGTCGCCCTCATGGCACCGCGGGCAGGCGAACCCGTCGGGGTGCAGCCACCCGACCAGCTTGGCGTAGCAGGCGTCCTCGTCCATCAGGTCGGTGATCGGGAAATCCACGGCCGCAGGACATCAAGGGATCGGTGGGGGGAGCCCGCCTTGCGAAGTCGAGCGATCCGGGTCAAGATCCGAAAGCCACCCTTCGGGCTTCCCGCGCGATCATCAGGTCTTCGCGGGTCTTGATCGTGAGGACACGCCCCGGCGAATCCCCGGCCGAGAGGTCGGCGTCGGGTGTCGCCCCGGCATTGCGGGCCGGGTCGATCCGAAGGCCCAGGCACTCCAGACCGCGGCAGACCTCCTGCCGGAGCGCGGGGACGTGCTCGCCGATCCCGGCGGTGAAGACCAGGGCGTCCAGCCCGCCGAGCGCGACGGCCAGGGAACCGATCGCACCGCGGACCCGGGTGGCGAACATCGCCAGGGCGAGCCGGCCACGCTCGTCCCCCTTCTCGGCCGCCGACTGGACGGCCCGATAATCGGACGACAGCCCCGCGATCCCGAGCAGTCCGGAGCGATGGTTCAGGACGTCGTCCAGGTCGTCCGCCGAAAGTCCTTTCTTGCGAAGGACATGGAGCAGGATGCCCGGATCGACGGAGCCGCAGCGGGTGCCCATCATCAGGCCATCCATCGGCGTGTAGCCCATCGTCGTCTCGACCGCGGCGCCGCCTCGCGAGGCGGTGGCGGAGCAGCCGTTGCCCAGGTGGCAGCTCACCACCCGGAAGTCTTCCGGGTCGCGTCCGAGCATCTCGGCGGCCCGGCCGGCCACGTAGGCGTGGCTGATGCCGTGAAAGCCGAACTTCCGGATGCCCCAATCGGTAAACCATTCGTAAGGCAGGGGATAGATCGCCCGCTCCGACGCGATCCCGGCGTAATACGCCGTGTCGAAGACCGCGACGTGGGTCAGGCCCGACAGCGCCTCCTCGGCCGAGGCGATCGCTTCGAGGGCGGGTGGGTTGTGCAAGGGGGCCAGCTCGGCCAGCGTTTTCAGCTCGGCCTTCACCTCCCGATCAATCGACACACTCGATCGAAACACCGCGCCGCCGTGGACGACTCGATGGCCGACCGCCCGGATGTCGGTTAACCGCCCGAGGGCCGGGTCCTCAGCCTCGAAGAGGGTCCGGATCGCCAGCGCGGCCGCCGAGCGGTGGTCGGACGTTCCGTACGGCGAATGCCGCTCGCTCCCCTCGGCAGTCTTGACCGCGATCTCGGCCCCGCGCACCGGGTCCGTCCAGTCCACGATCCCCGAGGCTAGCTCCTCGCGGGCTTCGTCGTCGAAGAGTCCGAACTTCAGACTACTGGAACCGGCGTTGATTACCAGGATGCTCACGGCGAGACTCCTCCGTCGAGTTCATCGCGACGGTCGCCTCGCGGTTGCGGGCGCCGGGATGATGATACGCGATCGTTGACGCCGCCGCATCCCAGCCGATTCTCGGGTCGTTCCTTCGGCGAGGCTCGTGGCCTCGCCGGAAGGCGGGCTGAAACGGTCCCGCAAACCCTTGGACGCCCCGTTCCGAAAGGCTTCGGGGCGCTCCAGCCAGGCACCACGAATGGCTTTCTTTGACTCGCAGAGCGGGCCGGAAAAGGGAGCGAAAACGCACCAACGACGCGCCGGGAACGCGTCCGGGACGTCTACGAAACGCCCTGGGGACGCTCCGAATCACATCGGTTACAGCGTCAAAAATCCTCTGGTATCAATGGATTTCAGAACAAATTTTACCCATTTTGAAGTTCGTTCGGCATGGAGAGGCGCCGTGGCGTCACCGCGTCGCCGGAGGTGACGGGACGTCAGAACAGGAACCGGCTTGTCAAAGAGCTCGTGTTAACAATAGCACACAGAGAGGGGCTTGACACCTGGGTCGCGGCCAGGGCGAGGGTTGCGAGTCCGACCGCCGGGCCGTCATGGATCGCTCGCTTGATTTCGTGAACGGACTGGCCTACAATCCCCCGGTCTGCGATCGTCCAGCCGCCCGACTTAACTTCCGTAATGTCTGAGACTTCCGAGATGGACCACGGCGAAAACTCTCCGTCCGCGCGACTTTCGTTCGCGACTTTTCCGACGCTGGATATCGACGACGAGCCGATCTCGCCGCCGGCGCCCGTGGATCACGACCGGATTCGCAAGGCGGTGCGGGAGATCCTCCTGGCCGTGGGGGAAGACCCCGACCGCGAGGGGCTGGTCGAGACGCCCGACCGGGTCGCGCGGATGTACGCGGAGATGTTCCGGGGACTCCATCAGGACCCGGGCATTCACCTGACGAAGACGTTCACTCAGGACTACGACGAGATGGTCGTCGTCCGAGACATCGCCTTCGCCAGCTTCTGCGAGCACCACCTCTTGCCTTTCACGGGCAAGGCCCACGTCGCGTATCTGCCGAATGGGCGGGTCGTCGGCCTCTCGAAGATCCCGAGAGTCGTGGATACGCTGGCCCACCGGCCGCAGTTGCAGGAGCGCTTGACGCAGGACCTGGCCGGCTTGCTGATGTCGGAACTGGACGCCCGGGGCGTGGGGGTGGTGATCGAGGCGACGCACAGTTGCATGACGATGCGAGGCGTCCGCAAGCCGGGAAGCACGTTCGTCACCAGCGCGATGCTCGGCCTCTTCCGCGAGCGTCCCGCCACGCGGGCCGAGTTCCTTTCCTTGATCCACGCCTCCCGGGACTGATGGCGCAGCGCGTCGCCAGGAACCGCGGTCGCCCTGGGTCGGTCGGTTGTGCGGTTGGCCGAACTTCTTCAGTGGCGTCTCCTGCGTCACCCCTCAACACGCTCGCGGCCGAGATGCCCATGAGCCCGCCGATGCTGGCTGACTTCGCGATCCGACAGGCGGGCGGTCTGGCCGCCTTGCTGCTCGTTGCGCCCTGGCGATCGATTCCGCTGGGGTTTTTCCGGACGCATTGCGTGGTGGCACTCTGCCTTCTCGTGCTGGCTGGCGTCGATGCCGGCTGGTCGGGCTCGGGGAAGGCCGTCGTCGGGACGATCGCGGTGGCGGCCTTGCTGGCTTACATCGGCTCGATCGGCTGGGGGCTGGGCCTGCCGCGGGTCGCGATCCCGGTCACGACGGCACTCGCCCTGATCGCGGCCGGGCTGCTGGCGAGCTTCTCGCGAGGGGGAGCGTCCTGGTTGATCGGTTTGAATGTGGCGGGTCGGCTCGCCTCGGCGTTCTTGCTGGGATCGACACTCACGGCGATGCTCCTGGGCCACTACTACCTGACGGCTCCGGCCATGTCGATGGCCCCGTTGCGGCGGTTCGTGGCCTGCATGGGGGCGGCGCTGGTGATCCGTTCGCTCCTGGCGGCGGTCGGCCTGGGGATCTGGCTGCAAAGCGGGACGACCGCGGACCCCGGGGCCTTGACACCGCTCTTCCTCGCGATGCGTTGGGGGATGGGGGTGGCCGGACCGGGCCTGGCGGCCGTGCTGGCGTGGAAGACGGTGGCGATCCGCTCGACCCAATCGGCCACGGGCATCCTCTACATCGGGATGACCCTGGTCCTCTTCGGCGAGCTTTCGGCGATGATCCTGGCACGCTCGGCGGGCGTGATCCTCTGACGCGCCCTTTCCGCGCTACCAGTCGCCGCCTTCCGGCGACTCGTCCCCGGCTGAGCGCTCGCCGGGGTCCAGAGCGGGCAGGTCCACGTGGAGGCGGCTGAGGCGACGGCTGGTGACGTGGCCGAGCGGATCGCGCTCGACCAGGGCCCAGCCAGGGAGCTGGCCCTCGTGTTCGGGGTCGTAGCCCTCGTCCAGGCAATGGACCACGCTGAAGACTGACTCGTAGGCCACGAACCGGGCGAGCGCGGCGATGTCGGCCGGGTCGGCCCCGTTGCGGAGCAGGCGGAGCAGTGACTCACCCGCCTCGGCGAACGGTCCGGGGTCCCCTTTGCGGGCATCCTCGGCGAGGTTCTCGATCCAGAGGGTCGAGTCGCGCCAGGCGTCGATCGCCTCTTCCCAGAGATGCCGCAGGAGCAGGAGCCGGCTCAATTGCGGCAGCCCCTCCCGCCACTCCCGCCGCGCCCAGGTCTCCGGCTGCGAGGCCCCCAGCTCGCGGAGTTGAGCGATCAGCCCCTCGGCCTTCGCCCTCGCCTCCGGTTCGAGCGTTTCGAGCCACTTGCGGGGCATGGCGGCCTCCGGGACGCTGGACTGGAATCGGGACGACTCATCAGGAACACAACCAGACAACCGTTCGCGGGATCGTCTTCCCGGGCGGCTCCGACTCAACGGTCGGAGACCTCGGGGTCGGTCGCGGGGTCGTAGGGGACGATGTTTTGCCACTCGTCGGCGTCGGAGCGGGCGACGACGGCGACGACGGGCTCGGTCTCGGAGAGGTTATAAACCTCGTGGGGCACACCGGGCTCGATGAAGAGGAAGTCGCCGGCCTGGTTGTCCACGGTCTTGCGCAGGCCGGGACCGTAGGCGTGGCGGACGCGGCCCTGGAGGATGTAGAGCATCAGCTCGAATCCGACGTGGATATGAGCATAGGCCACACCGCCGGGCGGCACGGTCGCCACGTTCATCGAGAGCCTGGAAGAGCCGACGTTCTGCCGGCTGAGGCCCGCCTTGTACTGGATGTTGTTCCAGCCCCGGCAGTTGCCGCTGCCTCGGAGGACGCTGATCCCGTCTTTCCCCTCGACGAGGGCCTGGAGGTCGATCTCACCTTCGGGCATGGCCGGGCTCCTCCGGTTCGTCCGTTCGTGGCTGCCGAAGGGATTGTAACGCCTCACGAGGGGCCACAACAGGGGCGGGCTCGATCGGTTGGAACGCGAAGACGGTCACCCCGGCGCGCGGTCGGGGAGGGTCCACTCCGAGCGGCCCGTGAGCCGGTAATGGGCCTGCATGGCGTCAAGCCAGGCCGCGAGGTCCGGCCCTTCGTCGCGGGGCGAATGGTAGAGGACGCAGCGGAGCGGCCGGTGGGTTTGCGACGTCGGATCGGGTCGGCGGCCGGAACGGGAAGGGGACGTAGATCCTTTGGTTGCAGAGGAAGAGTGCGGTGTCGAGGTCGGGTGACTCCCAGGGAGCGAGGCCGAGGTCCCATCGCAGGCCGAGCAGGTCGGCCGCTCGCGGCCTGCTCCGGCCAGAAGCGTCGGGCGAAGTCGCGGGCGTCACGCTCGACCTCGGTGCGATAAGGCCGTCGCCGCATCGAGCCCGAGCGGAGAATCCGATGGCCAGCAGGGACAGGGTGGCGAGTCGCCGCGCCTCGATGGCGTCCCGCTCCGGTCGGCAATGCGATCGAGCACGACGCCGCTCCCTGCCCGATCAGGAGGCAGATCGCCGGGGCCAGATGCTGGGCGATCCGGGGATGACCGCCGTAGGGATGACGTCGGAGCGCGCGGCCAGGAACGTCAAGCCCGAACGGCGACCAGCAGGACCGCCAGCCGGGAGTGCTGGCCCGCCCGCCAGGTCGCCACGATCCCCGCGACCGCGAGGAGCAGAGACACGAGGCTCGCCCCGGCGTCGCCGCCGCAGGGGTAGGCGAGGAACCGGCCGGTATGGGTGGCGACCAGCCAGCCGGGCCAGCTGCCAGGGCCGATCGAGCGGCGGGAACGCCTCCGACCAGTACGCCCGCATGGCGGGCAAGGTCGCGGCGCTCTGGGCTCCGGTCGAGAGGGCATAGAGGGCCAGGAAGGTGGCGAAGCGAGGCGAGCCCGAAGCCGGCCAGTGCGAGCCGCGCTTCCCAGCGTCCCGACCGCCAGACCGCCGGCGCCAGCCCGAGTGTCACGCCGCCGACGACGAACGCCGCCGGGTGCGACAGCACCACGGCGAAGGGTCCGGCCAGGACCAGCCCACCGAGCCAGCATGTTCGCGACCGGTCCGCCAGCCATTCGAGGGCGAGCGCCGTGAGCAGGAGCGAGGCCAGCAGGTCCGAGGCATACGGCTTCACCTCCGAGCCCAGCCGGATCGGATGATAGGCGACTGCCAGCACCGCCACCGCCAGCCAGCGGGCCGACCCCGTCGCGAACCGGCCGGCGACGTGGGCGAAGAGGATCAGACTCGCGACGGAACAGAGCAGGGGATAGAGCCGGAGCGTCGCCTCGGTGAACCCGAAGGCGTCGGTGACGGCCTTCTCGACCCCGAGGAAGGCGACCGGGCAGACCTGGCCGTAATCGAGCGGCCGGAGAAAGTCGGCGTAACCGCGTTTGAGGAGGTTGACCGCGACGAACGCCTCGTTCCACCAGAGCGGCGAGTTCAGGGCGTAGCGGGCCCATCGGAGGACGATCCCGAGGGCGACGAAGGACCAGACGGCCCGCGTCGTGTTCCCGGTAAGACGATCGGCGGGAGAGGGCTGGGTTGAGGGTCGTCCGAGGGCGTCCATCACGCCGGGATCTTGGCCGCGCCGGGGTGGGCGGCCCGCCAGCGGGCGACGAAGCGGCGGTAGTCGTCGGGCGTGTCGATGCCGATGCTCGGCTCGTCGATCACGCCGATGGCGATGGGATAGCCGGCTTCGAGCACGCGGAGCTGCTCCAGCTTCTCGGACGTTTCGAGCGGCGAGGGGGGCAAGCGCGGCCAGCCGGAGAAGGAAGTCGCGGCGGTAGGCGTAGAGGCCGAGATGGAGGTGGCCGAGAGTCGAGCCGGCGGCGGGGAGGCCGTCGCGGTGGCAGGGGATCGGGCTCCGGGAGAAGTAGAGAGCGCGGCCCGAACGGCTGGGGACGACCTTCACGCAGGCGGGGTCGCGATAGACCGACTCGTCGCGGATCGGCGTGCCGAGGGTGGCCATCGGGGCGTCGGGGTCGGCGTCGAGCAAGGAGACCACCCGGTCGAGCGCCTCGGGGGAAATCTCGGGCTCGTCGCCCTGGAGGTTGACGATGATCCGGGCGTCGGGCAGGGCGGCGGCGACCTCGGCGACGCGGTCGGTGCCGCTCGGGTGGTCGGCGTCGGGTCAAGGCGCACTCGCCGCCGAAGCGGCGGACGGCGTCGGCGATCCGCGGGTCGTCGGTCGCGACGATCACGCGGTCGAGCCGCCTCGCGCGGCTGCGCGGCCTCGACGACGTGCTGGATCAAGGGGCGACCCGTGTCGGAAAGGAGGGGTTTGCCGGGCAGGCGGGTCGAAGCGTATCGGGCGGGGATCACCGCGACGATTTCCATCTTTCGAGCAACCTTCCTTGGAAAGCCGGCCGATACAAGGGGCACCTCGACCTGTGCCCCAAACGCAGGCCGGTCGGTGGGGTGCCTCACTATAGCCGTTCCGGCCGTCTCGACAAGGCGACCGGACGGGCACTCCGCGGGCGTGCGACCCTCGCCGGTCGCCGCCCGGGACGTGGGCTCCGGAGGAGCCGCGTCCTCCCTCTGTCGGGCCGCGTGCCCGGCAAAACCGGCAGGATGCATTCCGAAGCGCCTCGGCGATCGCCAGGCTCGACCGGCCACGCTCCGGCCCCCCGAGGGCCCGTGCGGCTGGTGGCTGAGCGGACGTCGGGGCGGTCCGCAACCGGGGTCACGCCAGGCTCCCTGGCAACCCGGCCCCGGTCCCCCCTTCTTTGCATCGACTGCGCCTCGAACCAGCGGGCCTGATGGTGCGGGCCCGCCCTCCGCGACCGGCAAGCCGGGTCCGATGATCGGTCCCCAGGGCCCCGATCGCGCCATGGACGGGGGGCGCTCACCTCGTTTTGCGGGGCGGTGACTGCCAATGGCCTGGCACACCGTCTTCGGAGTTCGCCTCCATGACCTGGTCCCGAGCCGCCCGGCGTCCCAGGCGTCACCACCGGTTTCGCGTCGAAGTGCTGGAAGAGCGGAAGCTCCTGTCGCTCTCCGAACCGTCGAAGCCCGTCCCGGCCCAGTCGGCGGGACCCGACCCGGGGATGGTCAATGCCTCCTTTGACAACCTGATTGGCTCGGCGGCCGTGCGGGTCAAGTATGGCGTGGACGGTTCCGGCCTGGCCGCCGCCACGATCGACACCGGCGCGGACTACACCCATCCCGCGCTCGGCGGCCAGTTCGGACCCGGTCAGAAAGTCGAGGGCGGCTATGACTTCGCGATGAACGATGCGAACCCACTGGCCGAGACCTGGTCGCACGGCACGATGGTCGCGGGCCTGATCGCCTCCGACGCCCCGGGCGCCTCGGGCGTCGCCCCGGGGGCCGACATCGTCCCCCTGCGCGTCTTCGGCAACGACAACAAGGGGAGCTTCGACCTGATCGGCGACGCGCTCCAGTGGGTCGTCGATCACCACTCCGAGCTGAATATCAGCGTGGTGAACATCTCCCTGTCCGACGGCGGCAACTACACGTCCGACCCGTTCGCGCTCTCGAGCGGTGGATTCGCGCATCCGGTCGTTGATCGACACGTTGAGAAACCTGAATATTCCGGTGGTGGCCGCCTCGGGCAATAGCTTCGACGGCCACACGCAGGGCATGGGCTACCTCGCCGTGCTCCCGGCGACGATCAGCGTCACGGCGACCGACCAGCAGAACCACCTGGTCAGCGACGCCCAGCGCCTCGGCGGGTCGCAAGGGGGAGCCTCGGCCACCGACCTCGCCGCGCCGGGCTCGGGCTTGCTGGCCCCGTCGGACAACGGGGGTTACGCCCATGTCGAGGGCACCAGCTTCGCCGCGCCGCTGGTCACTGGGTCGATCCTGCTCCTGCAACAGATCTACGAATCTCGGTTCGGTCAGCTCCCCTCCGTCTCCGACCTCGAAGGCTGGCTGAAGGCCGGTTCCGACCCGGTCCAGGACCCGGCCACCGGCCTGACGTTCGATCGCCTCGATGTCGCCCGCTCCGCCGCGCTGATCCCGAACGCCCCGACGAGCTCGGGTTCTTCCGAGTCCCGCGCCACCCGGTCCGCCGGGCGGGACGGTCCATCCGCCGTCGCAACCCGCCACGCCCGCCCGTTTCGTCCGACCCCGCGCCCCCGGCCGACACACCCACGACCCCGCCCGCCTCCTCCGGTTCGACCGGAACACCCGCCCAGTCCCAGTCCGACCCGGTCTCGAAGGCACCGTCCTCCACCCCCAAGCCCGCCCCGAAGCCGCGTCTCGACTCCCAAGCCGCAACCCGCGCCGAACCCGCCCGCCAGCCCGCCGCTCCGCAAACACCCAACACCCCGGCCAGCCCGCCCGCGGCGTCGGATTCCTCGACGACGCCGGCAACTCAGGCGACCGACGCCGATCCGGCTGACTTCGTCGACCGCGCCGCAAACGTCGCCCCTGTCGTGGCGGGTCTGGGGACCGAGCCAGCTGGCCAGTCCGTCGCCGGCCTGGGCGAAGGTGATGGCGGTCCGGGCGGCCCGGCTTGCGCGGATCGCCGCCCTCCGGGACGCAGCGGGAGCGGCGTTGCCGGCGCGCCCGGGACGTTGGCCAGCCGCTGGAGCGGCCAGGCGATCGCGACCCGGGTCATCCCGATCCGGCGGGATCGACCCGCAAGGCGTTCCCAACCCGTCGCCCGCCTCGGTGGCGACCGTCCCGCCCATCGGCCCCGCGGCGGCCTTCCGGGCGAGGCGGAGTCTCCGACTCATGGCAAGGGCCGCGGCCCGCCGCTAGAATGGCGGGCCAATCGTCTCGACCAATCGGCCGACCACCCCGATCCCCGAACCCGCCGCTCAAGGCGACGGGCCGGGTGTCGGGGCCGGGTCGCGTCCGCGGCACCCGGGAAGGAGGACCCCCGTGGGAACTGAGTTCAAGACCGCCCTCGTGACCGGCGCCGGCAGCGGCATGGGACGGGCGATCGCGAAGACCCTTGCCGTCGATCTGGGGATGCGCGTCGCCCTCGTCGGCCGCAACCAGGCCAAGCTCGACGAGACCCGGGCCGGACTCGGCAGCCAGGCGAAACCGCCCTGGTCGAGCCGTGCGACGTGGCCGACCGCCCGGCCGTCGGGGCGATGGTCGGGCGGGTCCTTCGGGCGTTCGGGTCGATCGACGTCCTCATCTGCAACGCCGGCATCAACGTTCCAAATCGGAGCTTCGAAACCCTCGACCCGGCCGACTGGGACCGGATGATCGCGACGAACCTGACCGGCGCGTTCAATCTGGTCCATTTCGTCGTGCCCGCGATGCGGGAGCGGAAGCGCGGCCTGGTGGTCCAGATCAGCTCCGTCTCGGGCAAGCGGGCGAGCGTCCTGGGCGGGATCGGTTACACCGCCTCGAAGTTCGGTCAGACCGGCATGGGCTTGACCCTCGGTCGCGAGGAGCGGCTCAACGGGATTCGGTCGTCAGTGATCTACCCGGGCGAGGTGGAAACCCCGATCCTGGAGAACCGCGCCGACCCCTCTCGCCCCCGAGCGGCTCGCCGTGATCCTCCAGCCGGAGGATGTCGCCCAGGCCGTCCGGTTCCTGGCGGAGCTGAACCCCCGCGCCACCGTGCCCGAGCTGATCGTCATGCCCGCCGTGGATGACTGGGCCTGATCCAGAATCGCCAGGATCTCGGGGCGACGTGGGACGCCACAACAAGGGTGCTCCGTGAGCACCCTCCGGGCGTCTCCGGACTCACAAAGGTCCCATCTGGCCCGCCTCGATCTCACCGGTGGCGAACTGGTTGAACTCCATGTACTGGAGGTGCCGGTAGAGCTTGCTCTGGCCGTGGACCTCGCGGGGCGGACCCATCACCTCGACCCGGCCGTTGTGCAGGACGAGGACCTGGTCACACTTGCGGATCGTCGAGAGCCGGTGGGGCAGGAAGATCAAGGTCCGCTCGGGGGCGAGGCGGTCGATCGTGTCGTCAATCAAGGGCTTGACCTCGTCTTCCAGAGGGGTGATCGGCTCCTCGATGATGACGATCGACGGGTCGTGCAAATAGGCCCGCGCGAAGGCGATCCGATATTCCTCGTCGGCGGAGAGCGGGTGGCCGAGGGGGCCGATGACGGTCTCGTAGCCCTTGGGAAGGTCCTGGATGAAGTGGTGGGCGTGGGCGATCTTGGCGGCCTCGATGATCCGGGGCAACGTGTAGGAGTCGTCGCCGAGACCGATGTTGTTGAGCACCGAGTCGCTGAAGACGTAATCCGCCCGAAGCAGCAGGGCGACCTGGGCGCGGAGCGATTCGAGCGTGACCTCGCGGAGGTCGGTGCCGTCGATCCGGACGCGGCCGACCTTCGGGTCGATCAGGCGGGGAACCATGCAGACGAGGGCATGCTTGGCCTCCTCATCGAGCCCCATGATGGCCGTGCGGCTCCCGGAGGCGATCTCGGCGGAGAAGCCCTGGAGCAAGGGCCGGCCGGTGGGACTTTCGAGCGTGACGTTCTCGAAGCTGATCCGCTCATGCAGCGGTCGCAGGAACTGGGCGTTGACACCCATCTGCAGCTCGGGACGGCGGTCCAGAAAATCCTCAATCGCCTCGGCGGCACGAGTGGCCTGGACGAGCAGACGACGGCGAGTCAGCCACTGGATCAGCGGACGATAGAGCGCGATCAGGACCCCGACGAGCGTGATCGAGGCGGCCAGTCCGAGCCGGCCGCTCATGACGTTGTAGCCCAGCAGGCCCGCCGCCAGGAAAGCGGCTGCGCCGGCCATCAGCAAGGTCGTCGGATTGCGGCGGCCCTCCACCCGAATCCGACGCTCGTCAGCCGTCTGGTAGTGGTCCAGATGCTGCTCGAAACGCTGCTTGTCGACCCCTTCCATGCCGAAGACCCGGACGGTCCGGATCATCGAGAGGTCCTCGTGCAGCAGGAGCAGGTACACCGCCGACTCCCGCGCCGCGGCGTCGGCCTCGACCTTCCGGCGCGGGCCAGCGGGATCGAGAGAAACCAGACGATCCCACCCAGCGAGAGCAGGAAGACCGACAAAATCGGCGACAGGAAGACCGCAATGACCAGCAAGCCAACGGCCAGCAAGGGCACCCGGAAGGTCGTCTCCAGGTTGGCGATCAGGCCGTCGCGAACCTCGTTCACATCGCGGCTGAAGAGGTTCAGGACCGGCCCGGAACCCTCATTCGGCAAGGCCGAGTGGCCCAGTCGGTACATCTGGCGGTGAATCTGGTTGCGAAGGCTCCGCGTCGCCCGGCTGGTGGACGCGGCGGCCAGAACCCGTCGGTAACGGCCGAGGTAGGAGATTCCCAGCAGCAGCAGGAGCCCGAAGATCAAAAGCGACTGGAGCGCCCCGAAGTCGGTCTGGATCGGCCGGAACCGGTTGACCAGAGTGCCCAGCACCGTGGCCCCGACGCGTCGCAGTGGATTGGGGCTGAGCTGGCTGGTCACGACTAGCGGATAAAGTCCGGTGTTCGGCAGTTTCAGGTCGGGCCGGACGGCCTGGCCGGCGCCCGGACCTCCCGCCGCAGACATGGGCAGTCGGTCCCGGATCCAGGCCGAATGGCCCGCGCTCTCGATCCGGGCGAGCTGATCGTAGGGGATGAAGGTCACCCCCCGCGACTCAAACAGCCCGAGCAAGAGCCCGGCCACCATGATCAGGCCGATCCCCAGGATCGCTTCGAGCCCCCCCAGCGCATGAATCGCCAGGGGCGAACCTGAGCGGGCCCGGAGCAACGTCTTGACACGTCGGAGTGCAGCCGATTGCATGCGTGAGGTCTCGCAGCAGAGCCCAAACCCGGACGTCCCTCAACCCGCCCTGGGTTGGGGGACGACCCGCGGGCGTAGCGATCCGGTCCGTGCTCCTGGCCGCGGGCGACCGGATCGCCCGCACGACCGTCCCGATCGCCCTCCGCTGCGCTCCCTCGATCCGCGGGAACCAAAAGCCAACCGATCGACCCGCCCGCCTTCCTGCACAAACCCGATATCGGGACCTGTCAGGCCACGTCGCGGTTCTCGAACAGCAGAAAGGCAAAGAGCAAGGCCGCTCCACTATACAACACGCAGTAACCCAGTGCCGGCAAGACGTAGGCCACCCAGGGAATCACCGCCCCGGTCGAGATCGCCGGGCCGGCGTTGAAGAACTCCAGCGAGGGCAGGGCCCAGGCGAAAAGTCGGGCCATGAACGCGATCAGCTCGTTGCTCTGGCCGCCCGGCTGGCTCGTCGCCTCCACCAGCACCGGCGTCAGGTGCCCGAGGAAGAAGATCGAGATGACCACCACGAGGTTGGCCAGCATCGGCAAGCGCGTCGAGATCGCCACGCTGATCGCCGCCAGCACCGAGACCTCGAAGAAGCCCAGGGCCAGACCGGGGACGATCTGAAGGACGTGCATGCTCTTCTTGGCCAGATCCTCCGACGTGCCGGCCGCCTCGCGCAAATCGTAGCCCGTCTTGTAGTAAACGCCCCAGGCGAAGACGATTCCGAGGATGACGAACATCGCCAGCACGCCCAGCATGATCCCCAGGTACTTGCCCAGGATGAACTGTCGGCGGTTCAACGGCTTGGAGAGCATCGTCACCGCCGTCTTGCCCTCGATCTCGTCGGCCACCGTCGAGCTGGCCGTCAGCAAGGCGAGGATCAGGCTGAAGAACGAGATCGTCGCCAGCCCGGTGTCCTTGTACATCTTGATGTCTTCGTTGAACGTGAAGTACGGCACGAAGATCGTCACCACCAGCAGAAACGCCGCGATGAACGAGATGACCCAGAAGGCCGGCTGGCGGATCGCCTCCTTGGCCGTGGACGTCGCGATGCTGAAGGTTTTCATGGACGTGGGGCGCTCGGGTCGGATTGGGATGAGAAAAGAGGGCGACGAAACAGGCGCCTTCGGCCCGGCAACGGGACTCCGCCTAGTAACGGATCGCGAACCCGTCCGGCAGCGCGTGGTCGGTTGTTGCCTGTTCGACGGCGACGTCCTGAATGTTCGGACGAAATTCTCGGAAAAGCGCCTCCTCGAACCGGTCCAGCTCGCACGGCTCACCCTCGGCCACCACCTCGACGCTGCCGTCCGGCAGGTTCCGGACGTAGCCGCGCACGTCGAACGCCCCGGCCAACCGCCGGGTCGTCGCCCGGAAGCCGACCCCCTGGACCCGTCCCCACACATGCCATCGCCGTCGTTCACCCGGCATCGCTCGCGTCTCATCCCCGTTTGCTGCCAGGACCGCAACCTCCCCAGTTTATCCGCGCCACCGCCGGGCGGACAAGGGTCGCCACAGCATTCGAACGCGCCATTCACTCGTTGCAAACCGCGTCTCCTGTCCAATCATGACGCCGCGTTCTCCCGCTCCGAGCGATCCCAGTGGTTCCTTCGGGAGAGACCTGGCACAGATCGAGGCCAATCCGAGCCTCGCCAGGGGGATCGGCCGCTCGATCGGTTCGATCCACGACGGTCAAGGACCAGGAGGCGACAGGACCTCATCAGAGGCCATTCCAGGAATTGAGGAAATGGTAGCGATCGCGGCGGCCAGGACGATCGCAACGGCCGCGGAAACCCGAGACGGACGCTCACCCCAACCTTCGACCGCCGCGAGAGTAGGGCCGCGTCCCGGTCGGGTGAGGGTCCCCGCGCTCAACCGCATCCACGAGCCCGCGGATGCGGTCCGATTCGAGCCCGACTCCTGGGGGCCGGCCGCCCCGGCTGGCCCGACCAGACGACAGCCGGGGGCGGCTGGCCCTACCAGGCCAAACCGGAATGCCTCCGCGGGTCGGGGATCAGACCTGGCAACCGCCCCGTCCCGATGGCGCCGGGCATTGACCGGCCGAGGCAGGGGGCGATAGACTGGTGTGGATAGTCAAAACCGACTTCGCAATCGGAAGTGACCGGAGCGCGCCATGAGCTTGGGTGAGGGCGGTGGCAGCGAGCTGGAGTTCGAAACACTCGAAGGGCGAAGCTGGCCTTCGGTCACCCAGTACTCGGTCTTCCTGGAGAACCGGGTTGGGCAGCTTGCCGAGGTGGTCCGCGCCTTTCAGGGGTCGAAGGTCAAGATCGTCGGCCTCTCGATCGCGGATTCGGCCGACTGCTGCATCCTCCGATTAATCCTCAGCCATTGTGAGCAGGGCCGCGAGATCCTGGAGCTATCGGAGCTGGCCTACGCCGAGAACGAACTGCTGGTCGCCGACCTGCCGGCCGGCCCGCAGTCGCTCGTCGAACTCTGCTCGGGCTTGCTTCAGGCCGAGATCAACATCCACTACGCCTATCCGTTGATCGTCCACCCCCACGGACGATCCGCCGTGGCGCTTCACGTCGATAACATCGAGCAAGCGGGTTCGACGCTCCGGGACAAGGGGTTCGAGATCCTCTGCGAGGCGGATTTGACGGGGAATTGAGGAGCGAGCGGCGGGTCGACCGAGGACGCAGTGCATCCCGGATTCCGCCAAATCACTCCCGCATTGGATCTAATCGGTGTTCATTAACGCCATCTCGTGATCTTTCTTCCCCCGATATTTCCCCCGCGCCCCGACCACCGCGCCAATCTCCCCGGATTTCTCCATGCGCTTCCGCCAGGCGGTGGCCGCCTGGGGCGTGCCGCCGATGGCCTGGTAGAGCCGCTTGACGTCGCCGAGGGTGAACTCCTCGGGCAGCAGGGTGAGGCCAACCGGCCCGGTCTGGACCTGGAAGATCAGCCAGTGCAGGGCATTGGCAAGGATCTCCTTGTGGTCGAAGGCGAAAGCATCGATCTGTCGGGGGGCGATCCACCGCGCCTCGGCGGCGTCGTCGGCCCCCTGGACGGCGGGCGCCGGCCAGCGGACGACGCCGGCATGGGCCAGGCTGATGACCCGTCCCCGGGGGTCGCGATCGACGGCCGCGAAGAAGCCGATCGGCGCCAGGTGCGCGACCCGCTCCAGGCCGGTCTCTTCGCGAAGCTCGCGGAGCGCGGCCTCGGCGGCCGGTTCGTCCAGGTCGAGGAAGCCGCCGGGAATCGCCCAGTGACCTGCGAACGGGTCGTGCTTGCGGCGGATCATCAAGACGCGGAGTTCCTCGCCCACGAGGCTGAAGACGACGAGGTCCACCGTGACCGACGGGCGCGGATGTTCGTAGCAATAAGGCGGGGGCATGATGCGGTTCCCGTTTCGGTTCGCGAAGGACAGAGGAGACAGCCAGGCGGTCGATCCCGCTCCGGCCGGGGGACGCTTTTCCCCGGGCGACGCGGTAGAATTGTTGGGATGGCTCCGTCACCTCCCGGTTACTGGAGCAACCGTCGCGCCAACGGCTCCGATCTTGCGGGCGGGAATCCAACCTGCGGACGAACCGCCCTTGCCCGGATGTTCGTCGCGACAGCCCCAAGCTTCTCCCAGAATCCCCCGGCGGCGCTTCCGATGATGCCCGATCCCACTCCCCCGATCCCCGACTGGCCCGAACCGGCCGAACCTCTGACCGACCTGGTCGCCGGATTGTCCGCCAGGGATGGCACGGTCGATGAGGCGGGCGAGTGGTCGGAACCCCTCTGGCAGACGGTCATGGAGGGCGGGGCCAACCGCTGGACCTTGCCGGCGGCGTTCGGCGGTCTGGGCTGCGATCGTCCGACCTTGATCCGCCGCTACGCCCGCGCCGCCGAGGGAAGCCTGACGGCGGCGTTCGTCCTGACCCAGCACGACGCCGCGATCCGCCGCCTCCTGCCCGCCGCCGATCGCGGGCCGATCGCCGACTGGCTCCGGGCGATCGGTCAGGGGAGGGCGTTCGCGACGGTCGGGATCTCCCAGTTGACCACCTCGCGTCGCCACGGCTCGGCCGCCCTGGTCGCTCGCGAGCAAGGCGGGGCGTACCGACTCGACGGCGTGATGCCGTGGGTGACAGGGGCCGTGCGGGCCGATCTGATCGTGACCGGCGCCGTGTTGGACGATGGCCGGCAGATGCTCCTTGTGTTGCCGATGGATCGACCCGGCGTCTCCGTTCAGGAACCGTTCGCGCTGGCGGCCTTGCAAGCGTCGTGCACGGCGGAGGTCCGCTGCGAGAACGTCGCGGTGTCGTCGGCCGACCTGCTGGCCGGCCCGATGCCCGACGTGATGTCCTCCCCCGGCGCCGCCAGCACGGGTGGCCTGGAGACCTCGGCCCTCGCCATGGGCCAGGCCCGCGCGGCCCTGATGGCTCTGGGGCACGAGACGCTCAAGCGCGACGACCCGATCGAGCCGTTCGAGGCGCTGGCCTCGTCGTGGTCGAGCCTGGCCGACGACCTGCTCGCCGCCGCCTCGGGCCGAGATGGCGCGACGGCTCCGGGCGAGATCCGGCGTCGGGCGAACGCGCTGGTCCTGCGTTGCACGCAAGCCTATCTCACGGCCCGCAAGGGGACCGGATTCCTCCGATCCGAGCCGGCTCAGCGCTGGGCGCGGCAGGCGCTCTTCTTCCTCGTCTGGTCCTGCCCGAGCCCGGTGGCCCAGGCCTCGCTGCGCGACCTGGCTGGGGTCTGCTCGTAGGGCGTGTGCCGCACGCCCTAGGCGAGCACGATCCGGTCGCGGCCCTCGGTCACGTCGCGGGTGGCGTTGCGGGTATCGACGACGAGCGACGAGTGGGCGACGATCCAGAGCCAGTCATAAGTGGAATGATCGGTGCAAATCAGCACACAATCTTGCTCCGCCAGCGTCTCCGGGCTCAGCGCGACGCTGTCGAGCTGGATCTCGTGGTGGCGCATCCGGGGCAGGGTCGGGATGTGGGGATCGTGGTAGGACACGACCGATCCCGCGGCCTGGAGTCGTTCGAGCAATTCGAAGGCGGGGGACTCGCGGGGGTCGTCCACATCCTTCTTGTAGGCGGCGCCGAGGACGAGGACGCGGCTGCCCTTGAGGGGCTTGCGGCGTTCGTTGAGGGCGTCAGCGACGCGGGCGACCACATGGGCCGGCATGGACGTGTTGATCTCGCCAGCTAGCTCGATGAAGCGCGTGTTGACCCCGAACCGGCGGGCGGCCCAGGTCAGATAGAACGGGTCGATCGGGATGCAGTGGCCGCCGAGGCCAGGACCGGGGTAGAACGCCTGGAAGCCGAACGGCTTCGTCTTCGCGGCCTCGATCACTTCCCAGACGTTGATGCCCATGCGTTCATAGACGAGCTTCAGCTCGTTGACCAGGGCAATATTCACGGCGCGATACGTGTTTTCCAGAATCTTGCACGCCTCGGCCACCTCGCACGAGGAGACTGGCACGACCTGGGGCACGACGGCCGAATAGAGGGCGATGGCGAGTCGGGTGCTCAGGTCGTCATAACCGCCGACGACCTTCGGGATCTTGCCGGCGGAGTGCTCGGGACGGCCGGGGTCCTCGCGCTCGGGGCTGTAGGCGAGGAAGAAGTCGCGGCCGGCGGTCAGGCCGGACGACTCCAGCACGGGGCGGAGGACGTCGCGGGTCGTGCCGGGGTAGGTCGTGCTTTCGAGGACGACGAGCTGGCCGGATTGGAGGCGGTCCGCGATGGCGCGGCCGGTATTGACGACGGCGGAGAGGTCGGGCTCGCGATATTCGCCGAGGGGCGTCGGGACGCAGATCAAGATCGCGGCGACGTCGGCCAGGCGATCGAAATCGGTCGTGGCGGCGAAGCGACCGCCGTGCTGGAGCGCGGCGATCCGTTCGGAGCGGATGTGGCCGATGTAGCTCTGGCCGGCCTGGAGTTGCTCGACCTTGCGAGGGTCAATGTCGAAGCCAACGACGGTGAAGCCCGCGCCCGCGAACAGCTCGACGAGGGGCAGCCCGACGTAGCCAAGCCCGATCACGCCGATACGGGCCGTTCGCGACTCGATCCGGTTGAGGACAGCGGCGGGTTCCGTTGGGGTCATGATCGGCCTTGCTTCATCCAGTCAAGGGTCCGTCGCAGACCTTCCGCGAATGCGACGGTGGGCTGGTAGCCGAGCGCCGCCTGGATGCGATCGAGGCTGGCGAGCGAGTCGCGGACGTCGCCCGAGCGAAGCGGTCCGAACTCGGGAGCGAGGTCGGTGCCGAGCGCGGCGTTGATCGCGTTGACAAGGTCAAGAAGGCTAATCCGCTGCCCGGTGCCGACGTTGAAGACCTCACCATTCAGGGGTCGCTCGGAGCGGAGGGCGAGGAGGTTGGCCTTCACGACGTTAGCGACGTAGGTGAAGTCGCGGGTCTGGAGGCCATCTCCAAGGACTTTGGGACGCTGACCGTCGAGCATCCAGCGGGCAAAGAGTGAGATCACGCCACTGTAAGGGCTGGAGGGGTCCTGTCGGGGTCCGAAGATGTTGAAGTAGCGAAGGCTCACGCCATCGAGGCCCATCGTCTGCGCATAGACGCGAACATAGTATTCTCCAGCCAGCTTTCCGGCGGCGTAGGGGCTGAGGGGCTGGGGGAGCATCCCTTCATGCTTGGGGAGTTCCTCGGTGTTGCCGTAGGCACTGCTGGACGCCGCGAAGAGGAAGCGACGGGCGCCGGCCTGCCGGGCGGCTTCGAGGAGGTTGAGGGTCGCGGTGGGGCCGCTGGCGTGCGATTCGAGCGGCTCGCTGACCGAGCGGGGGACGCTTGGGATCGCCGCTTGATGGATCACGAAGTCGGCGCCCTCGACGGCGCATCGGCAGGCGTCGAAATCGGCGAGGTTGCCCTCAAGGAACTCGAAGGTATCGCCGAGGTGGGCGAGGTTGGCGCGGTGGCCGGTGCTCAGGTTGTCGGCCACGCGGACGCGGTAGCCCTCGCCGATCAAAGCCTCGACCAGGTGCGAGCCGATGAACCCGGCGCCGCCGGTCACGAGAACGCGTTGCGGTTGACTCAAAGGGGGCCTCGCGGTAGCGGTCTGCCTTGGCTTGGGGATCAGACCAGTGTAGCGTCCCGCGAGGGAAGGCTTCCAGGCGTCAATGGGAGGCGATGGTTTCTCGCAACGCGATCGGTTCCCAGGAGGCGGGGCGTCGTGAGAAGTCGGTGTGGCAGAGGATGCAATGAGCCCGGAGTCGTCGCCAACGCTCGCCCGGATACCGAGCGGCTCGGCCATGCCCAAGTAGGCTCCGTTGCCGGCAGGACGGACAGCGTGCGGGCACAACCCGTCTGAACAGGAAGACGAGGCCGAAGGCGAGCAGGATGTCGATTCCGCACAGCATCACCATGTCAATGAGCATGCTTTTACGGACAATTTCCTCCATTCGAAGGCGGATCAGGACCGGCAGGAAGTGGATCGCGAGGATGTAGTTCGCGACTGCGAAGCAACCCCCGACCGAGACCGCCAGCATGGTCATGAAGAACCAGTCCTTGAATACCCCCGGCCGGAGCAGCAGTCGGGAGAGGATCGCCCAGGTCAGCGGAACGGCCACGAACCCGAAGACCGCCACCGACACCCAGGTTCCGATCCCCAAATCGACCAGCGTGGTCATCGGAACCAGGACCACCGAGGCTGCCGCCGCGAAGACGACCAGCTTCATCATCTGGCTCATGGAGAGCTGCCAGCGGATCGAGGAGGTGGCCACGGCTCGGGCTCCCGAGATGGGTTGACACGCGACTCCGAAAAGATTCGGGGTAAAGCGTTCCCCATAATCGCCGGTCGCGATAGAGTTGGCAAGCCCCTGGCGTTCGGGTCGGCTGCGAACCGACTTACAGGCCACCCTCCGACGGCCCGACCGGCTCCAATGGCCCTTGATACCACTGGAGGAACCGTCGGCCGCAGGCCAGACAATGGTGAGAGGGGAAGAGGCCGCCGGGGAGCGGGGTGGTCGCCTTGCGGGTGCGGGTCAGGGCGCGGCGATCGCAGGAGGGGCAGCGGCGGGGGAGGTCGCGCGCGGAGAAGGACGACGGCGAGGAAAGCGGCCAGAGCCGACAGGAGGAACGAGGGGAAGGCGAAGAAGAGGCCGGCTTCCAGAAAGGCGCCCAGGGTGAGTCAGGAGCAGAAGGCCGCACAGGGCGAACGAGCGGGATATTGACGAGGAGGGCCGCGACCCAGGCATTGCGGGGGCTCTTCCGGCAGAGGAACCGGACGGAATGGCCGAGGAAGGCCGGGACGAACAGCAACTCGACGGCAAAGTAAATCAGACGCTGCCCGATCGGACCGCGGCAGAGCGGCAAGGCGGCGGCGGTCAGGATGGCGCTGAAGAAGACCAGCAGCATCAACTGACGCAACGTGAACTGGAAGCGGAAGGCGCCGGAGGGGACGAGGCCATCAAAGGGCGGACTCCCCGAGGGCGTCGCCGGCCGCCTCGGTCGGGGACACCGGCTCGCACGCCTTCTTACGAAGGGCGGGGCGACCGGGTTCAGGGAGTCGATTTGCGATCCGGCTCGTTGATCGAGGCGATGACCTCGTCGTCGGAGGCCGAGGTCCCGCCGACGGGGCGCTTGCCGATGAGGTCCTCGATCTCGTGGACGGAAAGGACCTCGCGTTCGAGCAGGGAGTCGGCGAGACGTTCGAGCTCGTCGCGGTGTTCTTCGAGGATGTGGAAGGCGCGGTCGTCTTCCTCGCGGAGAATGCGGCCAACCTCCTCGTCGATGACCTGGGCGGTGTGCTCGGAGTGGTCGCGGCGATCGGCGATCTCGCGGCCGAGGAAGGGGTGTTCCTCCGACTCGCGGAGATAGACCGGCCCGACGCGGTCGCTCATGCCGCACTGGGTCACCATCATCCGGGCCAGGCCGGTCGCCTTCTTGAGGTCGTCGGCGACGCCCGCCGAGAGGTCGTCGAAGACGAGGCGCTCGGCGGCGCGACCGCCAAGGAGCACGGCCAGGCGACCGCGGATGTCGCGCTCGTAGTAGCTGACGCGCTCCTCCATCGGGAGCATCTGGGTGACGCCCAAGGCCCGACCGCGCGGAATGATCGTAACCTTGTGGACGGGGTCGGCCTCGGCGATGTACCAGGCGACCAGGGTGTGGCCGATCTCGTGGTAGGCGGTCGCCCGCTTCTCCTTCTCGGACATGATCTCCTCGCGCTTGGCGCCCATGAGGAGCTTGTCGCGGGCGGCGTCGAAGTCGGTGTTGGTGACGTAGTCCTTGTCCTCGCGAGTGGCGAGCAAGGCGGCCTCGTTGACGAGGTTCGCGAGGTCGGCGCCGCTCATGCCGGCGGTGCCGCGGGCGATGTCGGCCAGATCGACGTCGGGCGAGAGGGGGATCTTGCGGGTGTGGACCTTGAGGATTTCCAGGCGGCCCTTCTTCGTCGGCAGATCGACGGTGACGTGGCGGTCGAACCGGCCAGGGCGGAGCAGGGCGGGGTCGAGCACGTCGGGGCGGTTGGTGGCGGCGAGGACGATGACGGTCTCACTCGGGGTAAAGCCGTCCATCTCGGTGAGGATCTGGTTGAGCGTCTGCTCGCGCTCGTCATGGCCGCCGCCGAGCCCGGCGCCGCGGACGCGGCCGACGGCGTCGATCTCGTCGATGAAGAGAATGCAGGGGCTGTTTTCCTTGGCGGTCTTGAACATGTCGCGGACGCGGCTGGCGCCGACGCCGACGAACATCTGGATGAACTCCGAGCCGCTGATCGAGAAGAAGGGCACGCCCGCCTCGCCGGCCACGGCGCGGGCGAGCAAGGTCTTGCCCGTTCCCGGCGGGCCGTTGAGCAGAACGCCCTTGGGGATGCGGCCGCCGAGGCGCTGGAACTTCTCGGGGTTCTTGAGGAAATCGACGATCTCCTCCAGTTCGCTCTTGGCGTGCTCCAGGCCGGCGACTTCCTCGAAGGTGGTGCGCTGCTTCGACTTGTCGTGCCGCTTGGCGGGGCTCTTGACGAAGCTACCGAGGATGCCGCCGTCGAACTGGTCGCGGGCGCGTTGCATCATGAAGTAGATCAGGCCGATGACCAGCAGCGAGGGGAGCAGGAAGGTGATCAGCAGCAGGCCATTCGAGCCCTGCGGCGGGTTGACCTCGACGCGGACTGGCTGGCGCTTCGACTTCTCAACCCGGTAACTCATCAGGTTGTCGAGAACCGGCTGGATCTGATATTCGGAGGGAAAATTGGTGCGAAAGGTGGTGATCGGGGTCCGCTCGGCCTTGATCTCCGACGTGTCGTAGACGGTCGGGGCCGCGCAGTTCGCCGCGGACCTCCGTGCCGGTGATCTGAACGCTCTTGACGTTGTCCTTCTCGACCTGCTCCAGGAACCAGTTGTAGCTGACCTCGCCCTTGGGGGGCTGGAGCGAGTAGATGATCAGACCGGCGACGGCGATCAGGAACAGCCAGAGCCACGGGGGCGTGGGCGGCACTGGCCGAGCCGTTGGGCCGTCGCGAGCCTTCGGGCTTGCGCGGGGATTCCTGGGACGGTCGATTCTCCATCGTGCGTCTTTCCTGAGGTCGCCCCGTCGTTCGCCGCTCGGACGTGGTCGGTGGGGCGGGGATCGATCTTGCGTTCGGGCAAGAGTATTCTAGACGAAACCGGCGCGAATGTTCAGAGCAAGCATCGCGTTTCGCTCGGATCGGCCGGAAAGGGGCACCGGCCCGGATGCGACGATGGCCCGACCAGCGGCAACCTGACCGACACCCTCATCCTACCCGTGGCATTCCTGAGCTTCGAGCCACTTCTCGCAGTCCATGGCGGCGGCGCAGCCCGAGCCGGCGGCGGTAATCGCCTGGCGGTAATGGGTGTCCACGACGTCGCCGCAGGCGAAGACGCCCTCAACCGTGGTCGCCGAGCCGTAGTTGGGAAAGGCGTCGATCGACAGGCCTGCCGGCGCGTCGTGGTTGGCCCAGGCCATGGCGGTGCGGGTCAGGAGGTAGCCGGCCTGGGTCAAGGCGAGCTGACCCTCGAAGATCTTGGTGTTCGGGACGTGGCCGATCGCGAGGAACAGGCCGTCGATCTTCAATTCGCGGCGCTCGCCGGTCCGCGTGTCCTTCAGCGGGACGCCGGTGAGCTGCCGGGCCGGCTCGGTCGTGCCCTGGACCTCGGCGACCTCGCTGTTCCAGGCGTAGTCGATCTTTTTGTTGGCGAAGACGCGATCCTGCATGATCTTCGAGGCGCGGAGGGCGTCGCGCCGGTGGATGAACGTGACCTTGGAGGCGAATCGGGTCAGGAAGGTCGCCTCCTCGACGGCCGAGTCGCCGCCGCCGACGACGGCGATCGGCTTGTCGCGGTAGAGGGCGCCGTCGCAGGTGGCGCAGGTGCTCACGCCTTCGCCGCGGAACGGGCCTTCGTTGCCGAGCCAGCGAGCCGAGGCACCGGTGGCGACGATCAGGGCGTCGGCGGTGTACTCGCGGACCGTGCCGCTGCCGGGGTCACCGCTCGGGTCGTCGGTGGTCTTGACCTTGAACGGGCGGCGGCCTCAGGTCCGCCTCGAAGACGGTCTCCCAGCGGGTGTCGGCACCGAAACGCTGGGCCTGCCGGCGCATCAGCTCCATCAGCTCCGGGACCCTGAATGCCTTCGGGGAAGCCGGGGAAGTTGTCCACCGAGGTCGTCAGCGTGAGCTGACCGCCCGGTTCCTTGCCCTCGAAGACCAGCGGGGCCAGGTTGGCACGAGCGGCGTACAGCGCGGCGGTCAGCCCGGCCGAGCCCGAACCGATGATGATGACGGCGCAGTGGGACATCATTCCCTCGCGAGAGCCGATCGTGCCAGGCCGGCGGGCCAGCCCCGCCGGGCGTTGCCCGCCATTATCCCTTGTCGGTCGGGAAAAATCCAACAGGCCGCGGTCCGGGCTTTCCGCGAGTCCGCTGCCCCTTGGGCTCGAAATGTGATCTAGGCTGAACATGACAGGGCCGCGCGGCCGGGACGTCATGGGACGCCTCGGGAGAGGGTCCCGGCGCGGGGCGGCGGTGCGGAGCGTGGCGGTACGTCGAGGCCGCCCAGGCCCGCATTGGGCAAGCCAAGGGACGAACCCGATGCTCGTCTTGACACGGAAGCTGATGGAGAAGCTCTACATCGGCGACGATATCTGCGTGACCGTCGTCCGCCTGGAAGGCGGCCAGGTCCGGCTGGGGATCGAAGCCCCGCGCCAGATCCCCGTGGTTCGGGCGGAGTTGCGCCGCGATCCGCCACCCGGCTCGGGGCCCGATGGCGACGCCCGACTCCGCCGCCCCAGGAGGGCCCGAACCCGCGGGTCACGACTCGACCAGCCTCGGCTCGCGGAAGCGGTAGCCGACGCCGCGAACGGTCTCGATGAGGTCGGCGCCCTCGCCGAGCTTCTTGCGGAGGCTCTTGACGTGGACGTCGATGGTGCGCTCCAGCACCACGGCGTCCTCGCCGATGGCCGAATCCATCAATTCATGGCGAGTGAACGCCCGACCGGCCTGACGGAGCAGGGTCTCCAGCAGGCGGAACTCCGTCGGCGTCAGCGGGAAGCTCCGCATTGTGCAGCAAGGCGCGGTGGCGGTGCCGGTCGATGACGACCCCCTGGCACTCGATGACGTCGCCGCGCGACGGCTCCTCGCGCTCCTGATGGTGGCGGAGCTGCCGCTTGATCCGCTCGATGAGCACCTTCGGGCTGTAGGGCTTCGTCACGTAGTCGTCGGCGCCGACGGCGAAGCCGACGAGCTGGTCCGCCTCCTCCGCCTTGGCCGTGACCATGATGATCGGGATGCTCGCGGGTCGCCGGCGCGGCCCGCAGCTCGCGGGCAATCTCCAGGCCGCTCTTTACCGGCAGCATCAGGTCGAGGACGATCAGGTCGGGCAGCTTCAGCTGCGCCTGGCGGAGTCCGTCCTGGCCGTCGTGGGAGGTCAGCACGTCGTAGCCCTCGCGTCGGAGGTTGTACGCCAGCGGCTCGACCAGGGAGTCGCTCGTCTTCGATGATCAGGATCTTGGGCTTGGCCATGACTCGGGGGTCCAGGGAGAACCGGCTTTGCCGGGCGACTCGGGTTCGCCATCCTTGGTCGAGCGCCGGTGGGGATCGGGGTCAGCCGATCCGGCCGGTGATGTAGGCCTCGGTCCTCGGGTCCTTGGGATTGGTGAAGAGCAGTTCAGTCGGGCTGAACTCGGCGACGATCCCGGTACGGTGCCCCTCCCGACTGGCGGCCTCGTCGAGCATCATGCACGCGGTGAAGTCGCTGGCGCGGCGGGCCTGCTGCATGTTGTGCGTCACGATGACGATCGTGTAATCATTCTTCAGCTCATCCATCAGATCCTCGACGTTGCGGGTCGATATCGGATCCAGCGACGAGCAGGGTTCGTCCATGAGGATCACCTCGGGCTGGACGGCGAGCGTCCGGGCGATGCAGAGCCGTTGCTGCTGGCCGCCGGAGAGTTCCAGGCCGGAACTGCTTGAGCTTGCTCTTGACCTCATCCCAGAGCGCGGCGCGGCGGAGCGAGGTCTCGACCAGCTCGTCGAGATCACCCCGGTAGCCGTTGATCCGGGCACCCCAGGCGACGTTCTGATAGATGCTCTTGGGGAACGGGTTCGGGCCGCTGGAAGACCATGCCGATCCGGCGACGCAGGGAGACGGCATCGACGTCGGGCGTACTGATCGTCTGATCGTCGAACCGGATCTCGCCCTCCATGCGAAAGCCGGCGATCAGGTCGTTCATCCGGTTGAAGCACCGCAGGAGCGTGCTCTTGCCGCAGCCGGATGGACCGATCAGGGCGGTGATCTTGTTGCGGGGGATCTCGATGTTGATGTCGCTGAGGGCCAGGGACGAGCCGTACCAGGCAGCGACCCCGCGGGTCACCAGGACGGGCGAGGTGCGGGTTTCGCGTGCCGTGTGGTCCGCGGCGGCGCCGGCGTTCGGCTCGCTGGCGACGGGGGAAGTGGGGGTCGGGTGGTTCATGGCATGTCCGGCGGTCGGGGGACCGGATCGACCGGCCCGTCGCGGTTCTCGACTCACTCAGGCTCGGGGCAGACGGCTGTAGCGGTTGCGGATCAGGATCGCGACGGCGTTCATCGAGAGCAGGAGAATCAACAGCAGGAGGATGCCGCCGGCGGCGAGGGTCTGGAAGGCGGGCTCGGGGTCCTTGGCGTAATTGTAGATCTCCAGGGGAAGGGGCACGTACTCGTCGGACGGCCCGCGGGGGGGTCGGAGGATCGAGGTCGCCTGCGTGACCATCAACACGGGCGCCGTCTCACCGATCGCCCGCGAGAGGGCCAGAATCACGCCGGTCATGATACCCGGCAAGGCCGACGGCAGGACGTGATCCCGGATCGTCTGCCACCGCGACGCCCCCAGCGCCAGCGACGCATGCCGCAGCGATCGCGGCACCGCCCGCAAGGCTTCCTGCGACGCGATGATGATGACCGGCAGGACCAGCAGGCTGAGCGTCAACGCACCCGCCCAGACCGTGTACCCCAGCGCCAGCGAATCGAGGCCGAAGGCGCGGACGAAGAGTGTCAGCCCGAGGATGCCATAGACGATCGACGGCACGCCCGCGAGGTTGGCGATGTTCGTCTGGATCAAGGTCTTGAACCGTCCCTCCGGCGCGTACTCCTCCAGGAAGATCGCCGCTCCGACGCCGACCGGAACCGCGATCAGGGCCACGAACCCGAGCAGCCAGAGACTGCTGATGACCCCCACGCGGAAACCCGTCGTGGCGGCATCCATGCCCGGGGTCTGCACGATGAGAGAACGCATCAAGGCGGCGAGGTCGCGGACGTTGTCCGCCAGGTCGTACCAGGGTCGGCCCGCCTCCTGACCCAGGGCCGAGGTGAGGACCGAGCCGAGCAGGACCGAGAGCACAACCACGCCACTGAGCGTTGCCAGCACGCAGGCCGCGGCGAAGAGCGGCCCGGCGACCTTGCGGCGGGTCAAGTGCGGCTCGTATCGCGGCCGGGTCGTCGCGGCGGGGAGGCTGGCCATCAGTGGTATACCTCTCGGAACCGCCCCAGCACGACGCGCGAGACGATGTTCATCGAAAGCGTGATGATGAACAGCACCATCGCCACCGCAAAGAGCGAGAGCGACTTCGCCGACCCCGGCGCCTCCTGGCCACCGACGACCGCGACGATGTAAGCCGTCATCGTCTCGATCGGCACCAGGGGGTTGAGCGTGATGTTCGGCACCGTGCCGGCCGCCAGCACGACGGCCATCGTCTCCCCCACCGCCCGGCTGATCGCCAGGATGAACGACGCCATCACCCCCGAGAGCGCCGCCGGCAAGACCACGCGCGTCGAGACCTCGAACTTCGTCGCCCCCAGGCCATACGCCGCTTCCCGCAACCCCTGCGGCACCGCCGAGAGCACGTCCTCGCTGAGCGAGGAGACCATCGGGATGATCATGACTCCCACCACGATGCAGGCGCTCAAGGCATTGAACATCTGCACGGTCAGGCCGAGCGGCTGAAACAACCCGCGCAGCAGGGGCGTCACAAGCTGCAAGGCGAGGAAGCCATAAACGATCGTCGGGATGCCCGCGAGCAGTTCCAGCGTCGGCTTGAGCCAGCCGCGCAGCTTCCGCGGGGCGTACTCGCTCAGATAAATCGCGCTCAGGAGGCCGACCGGCAAGGCGATCAGCGACGACCCGAAGGCGACCAGGAACGTCCCCCAGACCAGGGGCAGGATGCCGAAATACGGCGGATTGACGTTGGTGCCCGTGAGGAACTGCACCACGCCGATCTCGGCCACGCGGAAGAAGCGGACCGTCTCGGTGCCGAGGATCACGACGATGCCGAGTGTCGTGAAGACCGTCACCAGGGCGCAGGCGACGAGGAAGACGAAAACCGCACCGCCCTCCAGCTTCCGGAGCCGCTTGTGCGGCGACCAGAGTCCGGGGACACGCTCAACGGCCTGGCTCGCGAGGGTGCTCAAGGCGGGCATCCTTCGGGGCTCGTCCAGTCCGATCATTCCGCCGCCTCGGCCGATGGCGGCGACGCTGGCTGCGTGGGGGCCGAGCCGCCGAGCCGAGCGTCGAGCGCCGCGGCGTTCGCCTGGCGGTCCGCCTCCGTCGGCGGCACGTAGCCCGCCTGCTCGGCGAGTGGGGCGACGTGGTCCAGGTAATACCGCACGAAGCCGGCCACTTCCGGCCGCTTCAACGACTCGTTTTTGACGAAGATGTAGAGCGGTCGGGACAGCGGCTTGTAATCACCCGCCAGGACCGTCTCCAGCGTCGGCTTGACCGGCTCGCCGTCGGCGCCGTTCTGGATCGCGACGGCCTTGAGCTTGTCCTGGTTGGCGGCGTAGTAGGCGTAGCCGAAGTAACCGATGCCGTTCGCGTCCCCCGAGACACCCCGAACGAGCACGTTGTCATCCGGGCTCGGCTGAACGTCCGGACGGTTCCCCTTGTTGATGTCCTCCTTGCCGATGACCTCCTCGACGAAGAACTCATAGGTTCCCGAGTCAGTATCCGGCGCGTAGAGGACGATCTTCTCGGCGGGCCAGGCGGGGTCCAGTTCCTTCCAGGTCTGCACCTTGCTATCCGATGCGTACAGCTTCCGGAGCTGATCGACGGTCAAGGTGTTGATCGCCTGGTTCTTCGGGTTGACCACGACCGTGATGCCGTCGTACCCGACGACGAACCGGGTCCACTCGAAGCCCTTTTCCTTCGCCTGCGACTCCTCCTCGGGCTTGGCATCGCGCGAGGCGTCGATGATGTCCACCTCGCCCTGGAGGTAGCGACCGAAGCCGCCGCCGGTGCCGTGGTTGCCGACGTTGACCGTGACGTCCGGCTCCTCCTTGCTGTAGGCGAGCTGCGCCTGGCGGCTGATCCGGAAAACTGTGCTGGAGCCATCGACGACAACCTTGCCACGCGCCGAGCCACCTCCCGGTGCGCCGGAGCCGCCGCAGCCGGTGGCCGCCACGGCCAGCAAGGCCGAGAGGATCAGGCCAGGGGCCAGGAGAGGGGTCCGGAGGATGGACTTGGGGGTCACGGTCATGGAAAGTCTCTCGAAACGTCCGGGAAAAGTGGTCGGGCCGGTTCGTCGGGCACTGCCGCCGTCAGCTCGGTCGGGATCAACGGGGAAGGGGTCAGGAGGCCGGGCAGGCAGCGCGACAAGCGGCATGGGGCCGTCAGGATACTCGGCCCGGAAGCCAGTTTACCACTGAACTGTGAAGATTTTGTGTCGAGTCCGCGCAGGCTCAGCGATTTTGTGAAGATCGGGCCGGCGCGGGCGGCGTGGTTCGCGACGACGGCCGGAACCTCGGCAACCGGACCGTGAACGTGCTGCCCGCTCCCGGCCGGCTCTCGACCGTCACCTGGCCGCCGAGCGACTGCACCAGGTGCTTGACGATCGACAGCCCCAGGCCGGTCCCGCCCAGCTCGCGGCTCCGCGCCTTGTCCACCCGGTAGAACCGCTCGAAGACCCGAGGCAGGTCGTCGCGGGGAATGCCGATGCCCGTGTCGCGAACCGCGATCTCGACGGCCCGCTCCTCCGCGTGGCAGACCACCGCCACCCGGCCGCCTTCCGGCGTGTACTTGATTGCGTTGTCGATCAGGTTGTCAAGGATCTGGCGGACGGCCTCCTCGTCGGCGTGGATCTGGACCTCCTCGCGCAGACCGTCCAGCTCCAGCACCAACTCCAGTTGACGGGCCTGGGCGCGGCCCTCGTGGAATTCCGCGACACGCGTCACCACCGGCGCCAGGATCAGCGGCGACATGCTGAAAAAAGTCCTGACCCGACTCCAACCGGGCCAGGCTCAGCAGGTCGAGGATCAGGCGATGGAGCCGGTCCGCCTGCTCGTCGATCTGGCGGAGGAAGTGCAGGTTGACCGACTCGTCATGCAAGGCGCCATCAATGAGTGTTTCCGCATACGCTTTGATCGACGCAAGCGGGGTCTTCAGCTCGTGGGACGCATTGGCGACGAAGTCCTGACGCATCCGTTCGAGGCGACGCAGGTCCGTCACGTCATGGAAGACGAGCACCGCCCCCGGAGCCGGCACGCCGGGCAACGGCGTGCCGTGGACCTCCAGTTGCAGCGTCGGCCCGCGCATCCGGTCGGCTGGGGCCGGGATCGTGATCTCGGTGAGGTAGGGCTCCAGGCTCAGCAGGGTCATCTCGATCGCCTGCTGCACCTGCGGGCTCCGGATTCGCTCGGCGACCAGCCGGCCCACCGCCTCCGGTCCCAGCTCGAAGAGGCGGTCCGCCGCGTCGTTTGCAAAGAGCAAGCGGCGACGGGCATCGACGGCGACAACCCCCTCGGACATCCCCTGGAGCACTGCTCGGAGCAACTGCCGATCGCCTTGCAGCCGATCCATCTGCCCGGCCAGGGCCGACGCGACCTCGTTGAAGACATCGAAGAGTCGGCCGGTCGTGCCCACGAACCATCCCTGGATCGGCCTCGCGTGCCGCCCCTCGTCCAGCGCCCTCAGGCCCCGGATCACCTCCCGGAGCGCCTCGCGACGTCGCCACGAGAGCACGATCAGCACGCTCGCGACGATCGCGACGCCCCGCCGCCGACCAGTCCGGTCCCCAGTCCACCCATCGGCCCCGTCCTCCTTCCCATCCCGGATCTTCCCCCGCCCATCTTGCCCGCGAAAGCTGGCCCCCGGCAAGCCGACCACGACCCCGCGCCCGGATGGCATCCCCTTTGCGACCCTGTTGACGTGGCATGAGCCTTCGAGCTTTCATGTGAACAGGAAAGATTCCTCCAGAAGAAGGAGAACGACAGATGACGCGCCGACTGACCCTCCCTCTGGCACCGGTCGTCCTCGGTCTCGTCGCCCTGTCGTACGCCCCGGCGACGGCCCGGGCGCAGGTGCTGCTGCCTCGGTCGCCGATCGCGGCCCAGGCCGTCGCCTTCGACGACTGGGATGACGTTTACGACGACTGGGAGGACTACCGCGAAGAGGTTCGCGACGACTGGGAAGACGCCTACGAGGACAGGGGAGCCCCCCCCTTCTTCGCCGGCCGGCCCTACGCCGGCTACGGCGGCCTTCCCGGCGGCGCTCCCTTCGGTGGCTACGGTCCCGCCGCCTATGGCAACTACGGCGCTCCCGGCTACAGTCCCGGCTGGGGCGGTGCTCCGTATGGAGGCGGTTACCCATCGTATGGCGGCGGTTACCCGTATGGCGGCGGCTATGGGGGTTACGCCGGCTATGGCGGCTACGGCTATGGCCCGTACGGCATCGGCAACGGCGGCATGTACCTGAACCTCGGCCCACTCGGCGGCATGAACATCGACTGGTGAGCGCCCCCGTTTTCAACACCCCAGCCCGGCCCGACGGCCGCCGGCCCGACTCGCCTCGGGCGGCCCCGTCCCGCCGGGCCGTTTTCGTGGTGTGCCTCCCTGCGAGTCCCCAGGTCGCGTCGCGACCTTACAAGCCCTCACAAAATGGGGGCTGGCTCCGAGTCTTCGAGGTGCCTGTCCCCATTTTGTGAGGGCCTCTTACTGATACTCCGCCTCCGAACGACCACCATTGAGCGGCTGGCCCTTGGTCAGTCCGGAACGGTCCGGGTAATCGCTCTTCAGGATCTCGGCGATCTGTTCGAGACGGGTCTCCGGCAACGGGTGCGTCTGGAGGAACTCCGGCCCCCCACCCCCGCCTGACGACGCCTTGAGGATCTTCATCACGCCGAGCATTTCCTCCGGGTCGTACCCCGCCTGGACCATGAAGCGCAGGCCGTAAGTGTCCGACTCAGACTCGTCCGTACGGCTGTACTTGAGCTGCAACATCTGGTTCGCCATCGCCGCCGCGGCCGCCGCCATCCGGCCCCGGCCGGGGTGGTCCGGGTCGCTGGCGCCAACGGCCACCGCACCCGTCAGCGAGGTTCCGAGCTGGCTCTTGGCCATCTGCTCGGCCGCATGACGGTTGATCACATGTCCCATTTCATGACCCAGCACCCCCGCGAGCTGCGCCTCGTTCTGGAGCTTGCGGTAAAGCGCCTCGGTGATGAAGATCTGCCCGCCCGGCAAGGCGAAGGCGTTGATCGTCTTCGTGTCATCCAGCAAGTGGAACTCGTAATGGCCGTAGTACGGACTCTCCTTGGCGTCGCTGTTCTCGACCAGCCGGCGCCCCACCTCCTGCACCATCCTCGCGTCCGGGCTCTCCGATGGGTCGATCACCCCGCCCATCTTCGCCGCCATCTCGGGCGCCGCCTGAAGTCCAAGCTGGATCTCCTGCGACTGCGACAAGGCGACGTGCTGCACCTCGCCCGTCGTCGGGTTCGTATCCCGCTGGAAGAAATACGTCACGACCCCGCTCAGGGCGATCAGGATCGCCACAATCCAGCGCCCTGAAATGCGGAATCCGCGCGAACGCCCATCCCCATAAGACATGGCCGCCTCCCAAATTGGCCGACACGTTCATCTCGGCAACCGGACCGCAAAACCCGTGCCGGTTCCGCCCGCCCACACAAGATCGGGCCCGCTTCGCGAGGGCCAGGCAGGACCGATGCCATTGCTTGGAAAAGCGGATTGAATTTTAAAAATTTAAAGATTTTTCTGTCAGACCGCCGCTCGTCGGCGTACCATCTTGATCGGGACTCGCACTCCGCGACGCCCGAAACTTCAGGCGGCCCCGCCGCAAGAGGCACGGTCTGACATGAAAGAACTCTGGAACAAATGGGCCCTCCCCGCCCTGCTGGTCTTCCTCATCGGCGTCGTCGTGTACTCGGTCTGGTTCACTTGATCGACGTCTCCAGCCGGGCGGAGGCACGACCTCATTCCATCTCTGTCGACCGGATGTGCAGCTCGCGAAGCTGCCGGGCGTCCACGGTGCCCGGAGCGCCGGTCATCAGATCAGCACCCTTGGCCGTCTTGGGGAAGGCGATGCAGTCGCGGATGTTCGTCAGGCCGGCGTAGAGCATCACCAGTCGGTCGAACCCGAACGCAATCCCCCCATGCGGCGGCGCCCCGAAGCGGAGGGCGTTCAGGAGAAAGCCGAACTTCTCCTCGGCCTGCTCCGGCGTCAGACCCAGCAGGGCGAAGATCTTCGACTGGATCGCCGGGTCGTGACACCGGATCGTGCCGCCCGCCGCCTCCTCGCCGTTGATGACCAGGTCGTATGCCTGCGCCCGCACCTTGGCCGGGTCGGAGTCGAGCAACGGCAGATCCTCCGGCAAGGGCATCGTGAACGGGTGATGCTCCGCCACGAACCGCCCTTCCTCCGCGTCCCAGGCCAGCAGCGGGAATCGCACCATCCACGAGTAATGGAACGTCTTCGGGTCGTACAGCCTCAGCTCCGCGCCCAGCTTCGTCCGCAGAAACGAGAGCGCCTGGCTCGTGACCTGCTGCGTGTCGGCCACGATCAGGATCAGGTCGCCCGCCCTGGCTTCGAACCGCTGCCGCAATTCCGCCTGCAATTCCGCCGGGAAGAACCGCGCCGTCGGCCCTGTGAACGCCTCCGCCTCGACCTTCAGCCAGACGAGCCCCTTCGCCCCGAAATCCTTGAGCGACTCGGTCATCTCGTCCAGGTCGCGACGGCTGTACTTCTCGCCCCCGCCCGGCGCACAGATCCCGCGGACCCGCCCGCCGTTTTCGAGCGCCTGCTGCAACACCTTGAACTCGGTCTTCCTCGCCACGTCCGCCAGGTCTTTCAGCTCCACGCCGAACCGGTAGTCCGGCCGGTCGTTGCCGAACCGCTCCATCGCCTCGCGGTAATCGACACGCGGCAATGGCAGCCTCAATTCTTCACCCGTGAATTCCTTCGCGATCGCCGCCACCAGCACTTCCATCGTGTCGAGCACGTCCTCGAACTCGACGAACGACATCTCCAGGTCGAGCTGGGTAAACTCCGGCTGCCGGTTGGCCCGCAAGTCCTCGTCCCGGAAGCAACGGGCGATCTGGAAATACCGATCATAGCCCGAAACCATGAGAATCTGCTTGTACAACTGCGGCGACTGCGGCAGGGCGTAGAAGTGCCCCGCGTGGACTCGGCTCGGCACCAGGAAGTCGCGGGCCCCTTCCGGCGTGCTCCGCCCGAGCATGGGCGTCTCGACCTCCACGAAGCCCAGGCCCGCCATCGTGTTGCGCATCACCTGCGCCATCCGGTGCCGCAGCAGGAAGACCTGCTGCATCGCCGGCCGCCTCAGGTCGAGGTAGCGATGCGTCAGCCTCAGCTCCTCGTTCGGCTCGCCGGGCGCGCTCGCCGTGATCTCGAACGGCGGCGTGACGCAGCGGTTGAGGACTTCCAGCTCCGCCGCGCGGACCTCGATGGCCCCCGTCTTGAGCTTCGGATTGACCTTGCCCTCCAGCCGAGGCGCCACCGTCCCCTGGACCCCGACGACGAACTCGCTGCGCAGCTCCTTGGCCGCGGCCATCAACGCCTCGCCCGCCTCCGGCTCGAAGACCACCTGGGTCAAGCCGTAGCGGTCCCGCAGATCGATGAAGATCAGGCCGCCGTGGTCGCGACGGGTGTCCACCCAGCCATTCAGGACGACAACCTGACCCTCGTTCGCGGCGGTCAACTCGCCGCAGGTGTGAGACCTTTTGAGCATCTGTGGTTTAATTCTTTGTCAAAGGGGATGACGACCCGGTGGCCGTAAACTCTCCGGCGGCGGTCGGTTTGCCTTCGTTGTCGGGGCCGCGGCGCCGGGCCTCGAACGACTCTATCCCGCGGCCCGTACGAACGTCAAGCGCCCCCGCTAACAGCCGGACGGCCCGGCGTCGGCCCAGGTTCGCGCCGTCCGGGCCGGCGACCCTCTTCCGGGCGACCGCGGCCCTGCCCCAGCCCCCAACGCGGCGATCCGATCAACCCCACCCTCCGCGTGGGCGACCATCCCGCGGCATGATGGGACCGACCCCGCCCGCCGTCCCCACACCTCAGCGCTTCTTGCGATTCTTCTTCCGCGCCTTCTCCTGGGCCTTGCGCTTCTTCTTCTCCTTCGCCGGGTCCGGCCGTCTTGCGGGATTTCCGAAACCCCAGTCGCGCGACAGTTGCAGGATCTCTGACCGTCTCCGGTGCCCCTCCGGCTTCGGACCCAATCCCAGCTCGAAGCGGACGACCGGCCAGTCGCCCGCGACCGACGCATCCACCACCCCCGCGTCGAACGCCCGCTCCATCGCCCCGGCCGCCTCGACGGCCTTCAGGTCGAGGAGCTTCGCGACCACATCGCCGTTGATGATCTCCTCGTCCTTGGCGCCGCGCCGCTGCTCCAGGCAGTTGGCCAGGGCCGAGACGCAACGCTCCCGCTGCTCCGGGTGTTTCTCGGCAATCTCTCCCAGCCCACTCGCGCAGGCCACCCGCGTCCACAACTCCCGACCCGGGTCGTTCAGCACCTCCACCAGTTCCGGGATCGCCGCCGGACCGATACTCGCGAGGATCTCCGGTATCTCCTCCGTCCAGTAGTCGTCCAGCTCCCCGTATTTCTCCATCGCCCTCAGCAACGGCCCCACCGCCTCCACTGCTCCCAGCTGCCCCAGCGCCCTCCGCGCGTGGATGGTGGCTTCGTACCGGTTCCCGCCCTCGTCGTCCTCCTCACTCTCGTACAGCTCCGGGTCCGTCGCCATCCGGATCAGCTCGCCGACATGCTCCGGCCCCAGCCCCAGCTTCTCCCGATAATCCGGCCAACTTTCCCTCCTCAAGAAGTTGGCACCACCGAATCTCAGCAAGCGACCCACGGGCGGCTCGTACTCCGGCATGACCTCGCCTCCACGCTTCCTTCAGAAAAAACCCCAGATCGTGCGATAGCCGACGCCCCAAATTCAGATAGTAACGATAGCCCCTCCGCGCCTGGCAAGGGCCGTCCCCCTGGTCGGTTGGACTCCGCTCACCAATCACCACGTCCTGAATTGCGAATACTGGGGCGAAACCCACCCTTCATTCCAGCATCACTGATGAACCCCCCTTGAGGTCCCTCCCGATGACTCCCTCCTCACCCCCGGTCGAATCGAGTCCGAACCCCGAAGCGCCGGCCGCCGGCCGCCTCCGCAGCCGTCGCAACGCTCTCAAGCACGGCTTCACCGGCTCCGGCCGCGTCCTCCCGCCCGACATGGAGGCGGAGGTCCTCGCCGAGCTGGCCATCTTCGAAAAGCAGTTCCGCCCCCGCAATGACTACGAGAAGCGCCTCGTCGAGCAGGCTGCCCTCGCCTCCGTTCGCAAGGTCCGCCTGCTCTCCGCCGAGCTGAAGCACACCGCCGACCGTTCCCGCCGCGCCCTCGCCGCCTGGGACGCCGAGCGCGACGATCGCCTCGCCGCCCTCGTCGCCCGCCTCGACGACGAGCCCGCCGAGGCCGTCCGCCTCCTCCGCCGCTTCGCCGACGGCTGCGACTGGCTCGGCGACGCCTGGTCCGAACTGGCCGACGCCCTCGACCGCCACGGCTTCTGGGACGACTCCCAGGCCCGCCGTGCCCTCCGCCTCCTCGGCCTGGCCAAACCCCCCGGCGCCCACTCCGCTCCGGCCGACTTCGCCATCTGGAAAGCGATCCTCGCCCTCCGCTTCCCCCACCACCCCGAGGCCGTCCGCCGGCTCCTCCACACCGAGGCCACCCCCGACCGCCTCGCCCGCTGGCTCCCCGACCCCGTCGCCGCCCGCTCCCTCCTCGCCTCCCTCGCCGCCCAGCATCACGCCGAGCTCGCCGCCGAGGGCGACCACCTCTGGAACCAGCTCGACGCCCCCGAACGCTCCGAATCCCCTGACCGCTCCCTCTTCGACCCCGGCCCCGAATACGCCCGCCTCCACCGCTACCTCGTCGAGGCCGACCGCATGCAACGCCGCGCCCTCGCCTCCCTCGCCCTCCTCCGCCGCAACGCCCCCGACCACCTCCGCCTCCCCGACCCCGACCCCAGCCCCCAACCCCTCCCCGTCACCCCTCCGCCCCCCTCCATTCCCGAACCGGCCTCCACGACCCCGAACCACGAACCGCCCCCGCAAACTTTACCTGCCACTCAGAGACTGTTCCAAAAGACTCAAGCGGCCGCTTTGGGCGGCCGCTTGTAGCGGAATTTCTTCCGCCATCGCGGCGGCCGGGCACGGCGGACCATCCGATGGATCGAGCTGAGCTTGACCATCGCCGCGCTCGTCTCCGGCAGCCGCTCGAAGTCCCGCACCAGCCGCCGCCACCGCAGCAGGCAGCCGAAGGTCTGCTCGACCACCCACCGCACCTTCAGCGGCTTGAACCCCCGCTCGCCCTCGGGCTTCGAGCTCACCTCCACGCGGAGCCGGTCCTGGCCCGACAGCCAGGCGTCGAGCCGGGAGTTGCGGTACTTCCGGTCCGCCCACACCACGGCCAGCCGGGGGAACATCACGGCGGGCAGACCGGCCAGCAGCCGCGGCGCCGTCGCCCCGTCGTCGAGGTTCGCCGCGGTGACCACGACGATCAGCAGCAACCCCAGCGTGTCGGTGACGATATGTCGCTTGCGGCCCCGCACCATCTTGCCGCCATCGACGCCGACCTCGGCCCCGCCGTGCGCCGTCTTGGCCGACTGGCTATCGATGCAGGCGCCGCTGGGCGTCGGCGTGCGCCCGAGCTTCGTCCGCACCTCCCCCCGCAACGCGGCGACCAGGGCGTCCCAGGTGCCGTCGGCCTCGAACCGGCGGAAGAAGTTGTAGCAGGTCTTCCAGTGGGGCAGGTCGTGGGGCAACGCCCGCCAGGAACAGCCCTCGCGGTTGAGGTAGAGCAGGCCATTGATGACCTCGCGCATCTCGTACTTGCGGGGCCTGCCGCCGGGCTTGGCCTCGGGGATCAGGGAAGCGAGGAGGCGCCACTGGGCGTCGGTCAGGTCGCTGGGGTAGGCTTTGCGTTCCATCCCCCCAAACTACAGCCGACGCCCCTTTTGGAACAGACTCTCAGACCTCTCCCATCGCCCCTCCTCCGTCCGCCATTGACCATCGACCAGCGCCCAGCGCCCCTCCCCCGGACGACCTCCCAACCCCCTCCGCGCCAAACGAAACCGCTCCCGTCGCCCAGCCCGCGCCGTGGCGTCTCCTCGACGCCCCTCCGAGGCTTCCGTCCCCAGCCCCTCCGGCGACCTGAAGCCGACCGTCGAGGGGGATTTCTGTCCTTATGAACACACCTTCGGGCCGCCCCCGCGACCCGTCCCTGCTCCCCGACCGCGCCGGTTTCCAATTCGTCGGGTGGGCTCCGCCCGCCACCTTCAACCGTGTTGATTCATCATCGGTGACTCGCTCCACCCGATCGACAACAATCTTATGAACACTCTCCTATTTTTCCTCCCCGCCCTCCCCGCCTCCCTCAACGCCCCGGCCCGGCCTCTCCGTGATCCTTCCGCAGCGCCTCGACCTCGCGCCGTAACGTCTCGATCTCGGCCCGGAGCCGTGCGACCTCATCCTCTCTCGCGAGACGCTCCGATTTGGCCTGCTCCTCGGCCGCGATCTCCTGCACTTTCAGCTTCCTCTGGAGATACTCGGCCGTCTGCTGAAGATACACAGCCGTCTGCGTGGCCCGCGCCACCCTCTCCGCCTGAAACCTCGCCAACGCCCGCTCCCGCTCGATCAACCGCCAGACCAGGCTCGTCACCCCCAGGGCCGCCCCGGCCAGCGCCACAACCACCATCAGCCCCAGGATCGTCAGCCGCCGCCTCGGCCTGGCCTCGTTCGTGGACATGGTCCAGCCCTCCAGGATCGCGAAAGCCGGATTCCCGGGAATTCACACGCTCATCGCCCCGACTCCGCGTCTTCCCGGGCTTTCCGCAATTCCTCGATCTCGCGCCGAAGCCCTTCATTCTCGGTGTTCAACGCCTGGACCCGTGCCTCCAGCCCCGGCCGGGCCGCGACCTGCCGCTGAAGTTTGCCCGCATATCGGTATGTTTTCTGTAAGCGGCTAATAAGGGCGCTCGCCATGAGCACTTGCTCCCTCGCGATGGCCCGCTCCTGCTCGACCTGCCGCCAGGCCCGGCTCACCGTCCCGAGGATCAGCCCCACCACGGCCACGGCCACCATCAGGCCGAGCATCGTCAGCCGCCATCGCCGCGTCGGTCGCGTCTCGGTTGTGGACCTGCCCCAGCCCTCCGGGAGTACGGAAGCCGTATGCAGAGGCTATTCGGGAAGGGTTGAACTGACCAGAAAACGGGGACTGGCTCCGAGTCTTCGAGGTGCCTGTCCCCGTTTTCTGGCCCCCGTTTTCTGGCCTCGGTCGGGCCAGGGGGGCCGGGAGAAGGGGGACTGGCTCCGAGTCTTCGAGGTGCCTGTCCCCCTTCTCCCGACCTGCCACCTTCCCGGATCGCCTCTCATCGCAAAGGTACCAGGCACACCAGGCTCGCACCAGGAAGAATCATGCTTGATCCATCCCTGACTGATGACCGCGCTGCTTCCCTCCCCGGGCCGTCCGTCCGCGCGCGGGCTTCTGTCATCTTCCCTTGGTCATCGGTCCTCTCACCCCCACCCCAGCCTCACCCGCTCCCGATCCTTCGCCCTCTCGCCCCCGACGCATCGCAGCTCCAGCTCCGCGCCCCCGTCCCCCGGCCGCAGCACAACCCATCCGATCGGCTGATCCGCCGCGAACGGGTAGCCGACGGCCGGCAGGTTCACCACCATCGGCCCGCCGTCCAACCGCGACTGCGTCCAGACGTGCGTATGCCCATAGACGATGGCCTGGACCTGACGCCACGTCCGGATCGCTTCCAGGAATGCCCCCGTGTCGATCAAGGCCCCGGCGGCGTGACCGTTCGACGGCAGGCGGAGGTTGTGGTGCAAGAAGACCACCGTCGGCGTCTTCCGGTCCTCGTCCAGCCGCGCCGCCAGCCATTCTACCTGCCGCTCGCCCAGCCTCCCCGGCGTGACGTTCACCCGATCCAGTGAGTCGAGCACCACGAACCGCAAGCCCGTCGCCGTCACCACACTCACATGCTTATCCACCACCGCCGCTTCCTCCGCGACCCCGTCGCCGATCGCGTCGCGGAAATGCTCGCGGTCGTCGTGGTTCCCCAGCGCCAGGTGGACCGGCATCCCGGCCTCACGGAGCGGGGCGATCAGGTCGAGGAATGTCCGGTAATCGCCCGGCTCCCCGTGGTTGAACGCCAGGTCGCCATCCACGAAGACCCCCTCCGGATTCCCCTCCGACCGGGCCAGCCCGAGGAGATCCGCCACGACCGCCTTCAGGTTCTCCGCCATCACCTGCCCGCGGGCGACCTGCTTCGGGTCCGCCGCGATGTGCGTGTCCGACACCAGCGCGAACCAGGCCGGCCCCCGGTCGTCGCCGGTGGCCCGCCTCCCCAGCGCCAGGGCCGCCCCCCCGGCGGCCAGTCTCGCGAGGAACTCGCGGCGGTTCAGTCGGGCTCGGCCTTCCCGGTCGGTCGGCAAGAGGTGGATCGGCATGCTCGCTCCTCGATTCGTCCCACTCGAAACTCACGCACCCCGCAACTTCGCCAGGTCTTCCCAGAACCCCGGATACGTCTTCGCCACGCAACCCGGGTCCTCGATCACGATCCCCTCGGCCTTCAACCCCACGAGCGCAAACGACATCGCCATCCGATGATCGTCATACGTCGCGATCCGCGCCGGCTGAATCCGCTCCGGCGGAAACAGGATCAAACCGTCCGGCTGCTCCTCGACGGTCGCCCCCAGCTTCCTCAGCTCCGTCGCCAGGGCCGCCAGCCGATCCGTCTCCTTGTGCCGGATATGCCCCACGTTGCGGATGCGTGTGATCCCCTCGGCGAAGACCGCGACCACCGCCAGCGTCATCACCGTGTCGCTGATCGCATTCATATCCACATCGACGCCACGCAGCGGACCGCCCTTGACGGTCGTCGCCCTTCGCGACCGCTCGACCTGGCAGCCCATGTGCTCCAGGACGTCCACGAACCCCATGTCCCCCTGGACGCTGCTCGTGCCCAGGCCCTCGACCGTGACCGTCCCCCCCGTGATTGCCGCCGCCGCGAAGAAGTAGCTCGCCGCCGAGGCGTCTGGCTCGACCGCGTACTTCCGCCCCCGATAACGCCCCGGCTCGACATTGAACTGCCGGAACTTCTTGTTCGAAATCGGCTTGCCGAACGCCTCCATCACCGCCAGCGTCATCGTGATGTAAGGCTGCGAGACAAGTTTCCCCTGCACCTCGATCGTCGTCGTCCCCTTCGCGTACGGCAAGGCCATCAGCAGGCCGCTGAGGAACTGGCTCGACATGTCGCCCCGCACCTCGGCGAAGCCGCCGTCGAGCCCGTCCGCCCTCACCACCACCGGCGGGCAGTCGTTCCCGGTCTCGCTCCTGCGCGTCGGCACCGAGGCGGTTCAAGGCCCTCAGCAGGTCGCCCACCGGCCTCTGCCGCATCCGCGGCGTGCCGTCGAGCCGATACGTCCCCGTTCCCAGCGACACGAGCGCGGTGAGGAACCGCAGGCTCGTCCCCGAGTTCGCCACGAACAACTCCGCCCCGCCCGCCGGGACGCGTCCCCCCCGCCCCTCGACCCGGATCGTCGCCGCAGCCGGGTCATGTTCCACGCCGAAGCCGAGCCGCCGCAACGCATCGACCATCACGCGGGTATCTTCGCTGTCGAGCGCCCGCTCCAGCGTGCTCGATCCCTCCGCCAGGGCCGCCACGATCAACGCCCGGTTGGTCAGGCTCTTCGACCCCGGCACCCTCACCTTCGCCTCCGGCTTCCGGGGCAGGGGGGTGACTGCCATCGCTTCGGGGTCTGGCTTCATTTCATTCATTTCGGTCATCAGTCAATTCGTCCGTTTCCACCATCAATCCTGGACCATCATTAATCAACCATGCTTCAGCCATTCCGCGCCTCAAACCTCCGGGTCGATCGAGTCGAACATCGTCGGCGTCAAGGCCGCGTCGATCCTCGCCAGCAGGTCGTCGGGTCCGATCTCGCGGACGAGGAACCGCTTCGCCCGGGCCCCGGCTCCCGCGATCAGGACGATCTGCGACCGCCTCAGGCTGAGCCCCTCGGCCAGCGCCTCGACGATCGCCTCATTCGCCTTGCCCCCCTCCGGAGGCGCCGTCACGCTGACCCGCAAGGCCCCGTCGTGCTCGTCCACGATCGCGTTCTTCTTCGCCCCCGGCTTCGCCCAGACCGGAAGGATCGACCCTTCGGCATGTTCGGAGACCTTGATCATGGCTCGACTCCCTCGAAGAGCGCCGACCCCACCCTCACCCAGGTCGCCCCTTCCTCGATGGCGACCTCGAAGTCATTGGACATCCCCATCGACAGCTCGTTCAAGTCCAATCCCGAACGCTTCCGCAATTCGTCCCGGACCTCCCTCAACCTCACGAACGCCGGCCTCGCCCCTTCGGCGTCCGTCCCCAGCGCCGCCATCGTCATCAAACCGACCACCGGCACGTTCCGACACGCCGCGATCGCCTCCGCATCGGCCAGGATCGCCTCCGGCGACCAGCCGTGCTTGGCCTCCTCGCCCGAGCAGTTCACCTGCAGGCAGACGGCCGCCGGATCGTCCTGTTCGGCCGCCAGGTCGTCGAGCGTCCTCAGCAGCTTCAGCGAATCGACCGCGTGAACCATGCGGACCATGGGGTAGGTCCGCTTCGCCTTGTTCCCCTGGAGGTGCCCGATCAGATGCCAGCTCACCGCCAGGGCCGACAGTTCCTCCGACTTCCGCCAGAGTTCCTGCGGGTAGTTCTCTCCCAGGTCGCTCTGACCGAGCGCGACCAGGGGCCGGATCATCGCCACCGGGTTCTTCTTCGTCACCGCCACCAGCCGGACCCCGCCCGGCTCCCGCCCGGCCCGACGGGCAGCCGAGGCGATCCGTTCGCGGACCGATCCGAGATTCCGGCCGAGCCGTTCGAGGTCCATGTCGGTGATCGCGAGTCAACCCGTCTCAGGCAAAGGGCCGCGCGAGGTTGCCATGCTCCAGGGGCCGGGGCAGATCGGACTGGCCCATCAGGTATTTGTCGATGGCATGGGCGGCATGCCGACCCTCGGCGATCGCCCAGACGATCAGACTTTGACCGCGCGCCATGTCGCCCGCGGCGAACACCTTCTCGACGCTCGTCCGGCGTTCGTCGTCGGTCTTGACGTTCCCCAGGCGGTCCAGCTCGACGCCCAGTTGCTCCAGCATTCCCCGCTTCTCCGGCCCGACGAAGCCCATCGCCAGGAGGACAAGATCCGCCTGGTACGTCTTCGCCGTGCCTGGCATCTCGACGAACTGCATGCGTCCGTCCACCGGCTTCATCTGCACGCGAACCGTCTCCAGGGCCGTCACATGCCCCTCTTCGCCGACGAACCGCTTCGTGCTGATGGCATACTCGCGGACCCCACCCTCCTCATGGGCGCTGGAGACCTTGAACGTGTTCCACCACTGCGGCCACGGGTTGTGCGGCGCCCGCTCATCCGGCGGCCGGGGGACGATCTCGAACTGATGCACGCTCTTGCAACCATGCCGGTGCACCGTCCCCAGACAGTCGGCTCCGGTGTCACCGCCGCCGATGATGACGACGTGCTTATCCTTGGCATGAAAGTCGGGATCGTCGGTCACGGCGACGCCGGCCACCCGTTTGTTCTGGAGGGGGAGGAAGTCCATCGCAAAGTGGATGCCCTTCAGCTCCCGCCCCGGGATCGGCAGGTCGCGGGCCGCGGTGGAACCGCCGGCCAGGCAGACGGCGTCGAACTCCTCCAGAAGCTGCGAGGCCGGCAGGTCCGCGCCGATGTTCACGCCGGCCTGGAAGACGACCCCCTCTTGCTCCATCTGGGCAAGCCGTCGGTCGAGCCGCCATTTCTCCATCTTGAAATCGGGGATGCCGTACCGCAGGAGCCCGCCGATCCGGTCGGCCCGCTCGAAGACGGTCACGTCATGCCCCGCCCTCGCGAGCTGCTGGGCCGCGGCCAGTCCCGCCGGACCCGACCCGACGACGGCCACCTTCTTGCCCGTCTTCAGCTTCGGCGGCTCGGGCACGACCCAGCCCTCGTCCCAGGCCCGGTCGATGATCGCCACCTCGATCGACTTGATCGTCACCGGGTCGTCGTTGATCCCCAGCACGCACGACGCCTCGCAGGGCGCCGGGCAGAGCGTGCCGGTGAACTCCGGGAAGTTGTTCGTGGCATGCAACCGCTCGACTGCCGCCCGCCACTGGTCGCGATAGACCAGATCATTCCAGTCCGGAATCAGGTTCCCCAGCGGGCAACCCTGATGACAGAACGGGACGCCGCAGTCCATGCACCGCGACCCTTGCTCGCGCAGGGTCACGACCGGCAAGGGGTTGTACACCTCCTTGTAGTCGTGCAATCGCTCCTCGACGGGCCGCGCCTTGGGCTTGGCCCGATGAAACTCCAGAAACCCGGTCGGCTTACCCACCGCTCACCTCCAACGCAATCTCGGCCTTCTGACTCTCAGCGGCGTGCCTCTGTTCTAGCAGCACCCGGCGGTAGTCGATCGGCATGACCTTGACAAACTTCGTGGCGGCCCAGTCCCAGTCGCCCAGGATGCGGGCGGCGACGGCGCTGCCGGTGTAGCCGGCATGCTGGATCAGGAGGTCGCGGACCAGATCGACATCATCCGGCTCGGCAAACGGCTCCAGGTCCACCATCTCCAGGTTGCAGTTGCGGGGGAATTCCCCATGCTCGTCGAAGACGTATGCCGTGCCGCCGCTCATCCCCGCGGCGAAGTTGCGCCCGGTCGGGCCGATGACCACGGCGACCCCGCCCGTCATGTATTCACATCCATGATCGCCAACGCCTTCGACCACCGCCAGGGCTCCCGAGTTCCGCACGCAGAACCGCTCGCCCGCCTTGCCGCGGAAGAACGCCCGGCCGCCGGTGGCGCCGTAGAGGGCGACGTTGCCGATCAGGATGTTCTCCTCGGCCACGAACGGAGCCGACTTGTCCGGGAAGACCACCAGCTTGCCGCCCGAGAGCCCCTTGCCGACGTAGTCGTTGGCATCGCCCTCCAGCGTCAGGCTCAGGCCCCGCGGCACGAACGCCCCGAAGCTCTGCCCGGCCGAGCCGGTAAACTTCAGGCGGATCGTGTCGTCCGGCAACCCGGCCCCGCCGTACTTGCGAGTCACCTCGGAACCGAGGATCGTGCCGACGGTCCGGTTGACGTTGCGGATCGGGAACTCGCCCTCCACCGCCTCACCCCGCTCGACGGCCACCTGGCAGTAGGGTACGAGCGTCGTCACGTCGAGCGACTGGTCGATCCCGTGGTCCTGCTCGTTGACCCGACGGACGGGCACACCCGGCAATTCCGGGCCGGTAGAAGATCTTGGAGTAGTCGAGCCCGCGGGCCTTGTAGTGGTCGATCGCCTTCTTGATGTCCAGCAGGTCGCTGCGACCGATCATCTCGTCCATCGTGCGGAAGCCGAGCTGAGCCATCAGCTCGCGGACCTCTTCGGCGATGAATTTGAAGAAGTTGACCACATGCTCGGCCTGCCCCGCGAACTTCTCCCGGAGCTTCGGGTTCTGCGTGGCGATGCCGACCGGGCAGGTATCCAGGTGGCAGACCCGCATCAGGATGCAGCCCATCACGACCAGCGGCGCCGTCGCGAAGCCGTACTCCTCGGCCCCGAGCAACGCCGCGATCACGACGTCGCGGCCGGTCTTCATCTGTCCATCCGTCTGGACGACGATCCGGTCGCGGAGCTTGTTCAGGACGAGCGTCTGCTGCGTCTCGGCCAGGCCCAGCTCCCAGGGGATGCCGGCATGCTTGATCGACGTCTGCGGGCTGGCGCCGGTGCCGCCGTCGTGGCCCGAGATCAGGACGACGTCGGAGTGCGCCTTGGCCACGCCCGCCGCCACCGTGCCGACGCCCACCTCGGCCACCAGCTTCACCGAGATCCGGGCTCGCGGGTTGGCGTTCTTCAGGTCGTAGATGAGCTGGGCGAGATCCTCGATCGAGTAGATGTCGTGGTGCGGCGGCGGCGAGATCAGGCCGACCCCCGGCGTCGAGTAGCGGACCTTGGCGATCCAGGGCCAGACCTTGTGACCGGGCAACTGGCCGCCCTCACCAGGCTTTGCCCCTTGGGCCATCTTGATCTGAATCTCATCGGAATTGACCAGGTATTCGCTCGTGACTCCGAACCGCCCCGAGGCCACCTGCTTGATCGCCGAGCGCCGGCTGTCGCCGTTGGGAAGGGGCTTGAAACGCTCCGGGTCCTCGCCGCCCTCTCCGGTATTGCTCTTGCCGCCGAGGCGGTTCATCGCGATGGCCAGCGTCTCGTGGGCCTCGGCCGAGATCGAGCCGTAGCTCATGGCGCCGGTGGCGAACCGCTTCACGATCGACGCGACCGGCTCCACCTCCTCGATCGGCACGGGCTGCCGCTCGCCGAACTTGAACTCCATCAGGCCGCGGAGCGTGCAGAGCCGCTCGTTCTGGTCGTCCACCCGCTTCGTGTACGACTTGAAGATCTCGAACCGGCCCGACTTCGTGGCGTGCTGGAGCCGGAAGACGGTCTCCGGATTGAACAGGTGGTACTCGCCATCCCGGCGCCACTGATACTGTCCGCCCTCTTCGAGGATGTGCGGCCCAACCTCCCGCGGCGTGAAGGCCCGTCGGTGATGGAAGAGGGTCTCCTCGGCGATCTCGGTCAGGCCGACGCCCTCGATCCGCGAGGCGGTCTTGTCGAAGTACTTGTTCACGAACTTCGAGTTCAGGCCGATCGCCTCGAAGATCTGGGCACCTCTGTAGCTCTGGATCGTGCTGATGCCCATCTTGGACATCACCTTCACGACCCCCTTCTTGATCGCCTTGCCGTACTTCTTCACCGCCTCGTGGTGGTCGATACCCGGCTTGATGATGTTCTGCTGGATCATGTCATCCAGCGTCTCGAAGGCGACATACGGGTTGATCGACCCGGCGCCGTAGCCGAGCAGGAGGGCGAAGTGGTGAACCTCCCGGGCGTCGCCGCACTCGACGATCAGACCGGCTCGCGTCCGCAAACCCTCGCGGACGAGGTGGTGGTGCAAGCCCGAGCAGGCCAGCAGCGACGGGATCGGCGCCAGCTCGGCGTTGACGTCGCGATGGCTGAGGATGATCAGGCTCGCCCCGGCCCGGATCGCGGCCACGGCCTCGCGGAAGATCTCCTCCAGCCGACGCTCCATCCCCTCGGCCCCTTCCGTCGCGGGGAAGAGCATCGAGACGGTGTGCGACTTGAAGCCGCGCCAGCCTTCGAGTTGCTTGAGGCGGGCCATCTCGTCGTTGTCGAGGATCGGGATCTCGACGGCGATCTGCCGGTGCTCTCGGGCGTCGGCATCAACAGGTTGCCCTCGCCGCCGATGCCCGTCTGGACCGAAGTGACCAGCTCCTCGCGGATCGCATCCAGGGGCGGATTCGTCACCTGGGCGAACAACTGCTTGAAGTAGTTGAACAACGGCTGCGGCCGTTCGGAGAGCACCGCCAGCGGTGTGTCGGTCCCCATCGACCCGATCGCCTCGGCACCCTCGCTGCCCATCGGGCCGAGGATGTACTTGAGATCTTCGAGCGTGTAGCCGAAAGCCATCTGGCGGTGCAGCAAGGTGTTGTGGTCCGGGCCGGGAACGTGCGGCGCCGGGGGCAGGTCGGCCAGACCGACCATGTTCTCGCGGAGCCACTGGCCGTAAGGCCGCTCGGTCGCGAGAGCGTGCTTCAACTCCTCATCATCAACGATCCGCCCTTGCTCCATGTCCACCAGGAACATCTTGCCCGGTTCCAGGCGGCCCTTCTTGACGATGTCGGCCGGCGGGGTGTCGAGCACGCCCGTCTCGCTCGCCATGATGACCAGGCCGTCCCTGGTGACGCAGTAGCGGCTGGGTCGCAGACCGTTGCGGTCGAGGATCGCGCCGATCGACTTGCCGTCGGTGAACGCGATCGAGGCCGGGCCGTCCCAGGGCTCCATCAGACAGGAGTGGTAGGCATAAAAATCTTTCTTCACCTGGGACATCGTCTCATGATTATCCCAGGCTTCGGGCACCAGCATCATCATCGTCCGCGCCAGGCCGAAACCCGACTTGACGAGCAGTTCGACGGCGTTGTCCAGGCAAGCGGTGTCGGAAAGCCCCTCGCGGATGATCGGCAGCAGCTTGGGGACGTCCCCAGGCTCGTACAGGTCCGACTCGAAGAGTGCCTCGCGGGCACGCATCCAGTTGATGTTGCCGCGCAAGGTGTTGATCTCGCCGTTGTGGGCAACCATTCGGTAGGGGTGGGCCAGCTCCCAGCTCGGGAAGGTGTTGGTGCTGAACCGGGAGTGGTAGATCGCCAGCGCGCTTTCCAGGGCCGGGTCAGCCAGGTCGTCGGCGAAGTAGGAACCGAGCTGGGACGGTGTGAGCATCCCCTTATAGACAAGCGTGCGGCAGGAGAGACTGGAGAAATAGAAGTACTTGTGGTTCTCCAGGCCGGAAAGCTCCATCGCCGTCTCGAACCGCTTGCGGATGACGAACAGCTTGCGCTCGAAGCGGTCGGGGTCGTCGTAGCTCGACCCAATGAAGGCGTGGAACATCGCCGGCTCGACGCGTCGGGCGCTCTCGCCGAGGTCGGCGTTGTCGGTCTTCAACGGGCGCCAGCCGAGGAAGGTCTGCCCTTCCTCCGCGACGATCTGCTCGAAGATCCGCATGCCGATGCCTTGCTGGCTCACCAGCGGCGAGGCGAAGAACGCCCCGACGCCGTACATTCCCGGCTCCGGCAGGGCGACCCCCAGCGGCTTGCAGCGGGCCTTCAGGAATTCGTGGGGTATCTGGACGAGGACGCCCGCGCCATCGCCCGTGTTGACCTCGCAGCCGCAGGCGCCGCGATGGTCGAGATTGATGAGGGCGGTGAGGGCGTCGCGGACGATCTTGTGCGATTTCCGCCCTTTCAGGTCAACCAGGAAGCCGACGCCGCAGCTATCGTGCTCGTGGCTCGGGTCGTAGAGGCCCTGGGGTGCGGGATAGTCGGTGCTCATGGTCGTTCCCTTTCCGGCTCGGCCGCATCCTTGCGACCCTTACGTCGGCTCCTGAGTTCGCGCTTTCTGGAACGTTGCCGGGGCCGCCTCCGCGACCGCCCCGGTCGTCTGAGTCGGGCCCGGCCCGGCTCAGGGGGCATTGGCGGCGGGACCAGCCGCCACGGCGGCGGGTTCCGGCTCGTCCTCGGCGTGCGTCAGCAGCTCGAGGAATCGGGAGGCGGTCACGCCAAGCTGGCCGCTGCCCCGGTGAATCAAGGCGATCGGCCGGGTCAGGCGGCGGTCGCGAAACGGCACCGCCGCCAGGGTCCCGGCCCGGATCTCGCGCCGGAGCGTCGGCTCAGGCAAGATCGCGACCCCGGCTCGGTCCTCGACGGCGCGTTTGATGTTCTCAATATTATCGAATTCGAGTGCGACTTCGACCTGCACGCCATGCTTGCGCAGGAAGCGGTCAATGGCCCGCCGGATCGCCAGCTCCCCCTCGAAGGCCACGAACGGCTCGCCGTCGAGCTGTCCAATCTCGATGGTGTCCAGCGCAGCGAAGCGGTGCGAAGGGGGCGCGGCGACGACCATCGCCTCCTCGCGCCAGGGAATCACGGTCAGGTCGGCCCACTTCCTCGGGAACGAGACCAGGCCCAGCTCGGCCTCGCCCTCCCGAACCGCCTCGACCACATTCGTCGGATGCAGGTATTCCAGGCGGACCTTCGCCCCGGGATACGACTGCTGGAACTGGTCGATGTAGCGGCTCATGTGAGCCAGACCGACCGAGTAGATCGCCGCCACCGTCACCGTGCCGACGACGTTCTGGTCGTCGGAAAGGGCCTTGACCCGCGTCTCCAGTTCGTAGTAACGCCCGATCAGGTCCTTGACCCCTTCGTAAAAGACCTTGCCGTGCTCGGTCGGCACCAGGGGGCGCTTCGAGCGGTCGATCAACTTGACCCCCAGCCGCAGCTCCAGCTGGTGGACGGCCTGGCTGGCCGACGACTGCGAGATGTCGTTCTCGACTGCTCCCTTGGAGAAGCTCGCCGAGCGCACCACATCACAGAAGATCTTGAGGGCCTCGAGCTGCATCGGAGCGCCGAACTCCCGTGGGTCCAATCCCGGGTCCACTTCCCTGACCGGCCGGCGGTCGCCGGCGGCCCCGATCCCCTGTCCACGTTGCCGTTTTGGAAGGCCGTCCGCACACGACGGCGAGAAACCCCACCCAAGCAATCGTTGATGCTGATATTGCCGGAGCGCGGTATTGAGGTTCCGAATACTAAACTCGGGCCAACCCCGCCGCGTCAAGAGAAAAAAATCGAAAATCAGTGCCGCTCTACTATCGGAAAGACCGATTCTGTCGATTCCAGGGCCATGAAGTGTCCTGGCTCCCGACCTTCCCGAGAAGGCACGGACCGTAGCCCAACCGAGTCATTCCACGGTCGCCCCCGAGTGCTGAGGCGAGACCACCGGAATCGGGGTAACCTCCTTCACAATTCCCAGTTTATGACTCATCACGGGGCGAACTTTGCGGTCTCCAACGACGTAAAAAAGGCACCTCCTGGAAGCCAGCAAGAACGGGAAGGAGAAGGCCATGTTGAGGAAGCGGGAACTCTACGTTGCGAAGTACGGACCGTTGCTCGGTCCGAAGCTCTACCACGCCCTCCAGAGCCAGGCCGCGCATGCCAGCGTCAGCGCCCGGCTGAGACGGAAGATCGACGTCATCGAGGGGCGACGTCCCCGACAGCATCGGGACGAAGAGCCGTTGCCGCTCTTCCCCGAATCGGAGGAGGCGGGGGTCGGGGCCGCCTGACCTCCGTCGACCGGGCCGCAGATCAACCGGGATTCCGATTACCGCCCCCCAGCCGACCCGGCCCCGAGCTTCGCCAGCGGGTGCCGGGAGCGGTCGGTCAGCGGCAAGGGCACGGGTCCTCCCTGGGCCTGCGAGGCGTAGGTCGCCAGAATCATCTCCGTCACGGCGCAGCCGTCACGCACGCCGACCTTCGGCTGTCGGTCCTCCTCGACGGCCGCGATCAGGTCGCGCACGATTTCCCGGTTCGTCGCGACCAGGTCGTTCCTCGGCTCGGTCTCCGGCTGACCGGGCCCGGCGGCCCGGATCTCGACCCACTGGCCGCCTCCGGCCGTGCTCCAGGTTGGGTCAGCCAGGAGGAAGGCGGGCGGACGACCGCCGGTACTGAGGTCGATCCGCCCCTTCGAGCCGAGGATCTGGATGCCGAACCGCCGGCCTGGCTCCGCGGGACGCGAGCTGGCGAAGTACGCCACGACGGGCGTGCCTTCGAAACCGTACATGGCGTCGATCCGATCGCCCGCAAGCAGGCCAAGCCCCTCGTTGCCCTGTCTCACCTGCTCCGGCCCGACCGGCTTGCCCGCCTCGCTGACCCGGGCGAAGCACCAGGATGCCTCCCCGAGGAGGCCACGGAAGAGGTCCATGATGTGCGACCCGAGCACGAACAGGTCCTCGCCACCGCCCCTCCGGTCCTCCTTGCCCCGGCCGCGGATTTCGAGGACCTCGCCGAGGACGCCGTCGGCGATGAGCTTCTTCACCTGTTCAAAGCGCTTGCTGTAGCGGGTCTGGAAAGCGACCGCCAGCTTGGTGTGGGACCGTTCGCAGGCGTCAGCGATCGCATCGCAATCCGCCAGGGTGGGAGCCAGCGGCTTCTCGCAAAAGACATGAATTCCCCGCTCGGCGCACGCGACGATCATCTCCCGGTGGATGTCGATCCAGCGCGGAGCGACCGCGACGAACTGCGGCTTCTCGCGGTCGAGCATCGTGCGATAGTCCGCATACGTATTCTCGACCCCCAACCGCTTCGCCGCGGCGGCCCGTCCCTTGCTGTCCTCATCGGCGACAGCGACGACCGTCAACTTCGGCTGTTCGAGCAAGGCGACGTCAAGGCCGTGACCGTAGTCTCCCCGGCCGGTCCGGCCGATGACCGCGGCGCGGTAAGGGGGCTGGAACATGAGGGGGCTCCGCGACGCCTCGGGGAGATGAACAGGACCACCCCGGCCCGACCAGGCCAGGCTCATCGTGGGCCCATCCTAGCCGCGCCGGGGTCGAACAGCCAGCGGGTCGCGGTTGAAAGTCCAGGGGGAATCACCGTGGTCAAGGCTACGGTCGCAAAGAAAATAAGCCGGCCGGTGCGAGTCTTCCCTCGGTCGATCACCTCTCCCATGATCGCCTCAGGACGACTCTTCCCGGCCGGCTCAGTTGGGGCCGGGCCTCAGTGGTTGGCGAGGCCGGCGGCTTGTGTGAGAGGGGGCGAGCGGGGGGGTCGTGCGAGGCTACCCGCTCGCCCCTTGGCGGTAGGAAGGCCCGGTGGTCCGGGCCTGCCGTCGCCAGGTGGGGTGGCTGCTTCTCCAGATCCTCCGTTGGATCGGGCGGCGTCTGGTGGGATATCTTCTCGACTCACCGACATCCTCCGATCGCCAGACAGAAGCACTCAAGGCAAAGGCAGTGCCAGAGGCGGATTGTGATTCCGAAATCGTGCACGGAGACGTTGCAGTCCCATGGGCACTTTGTGTAAGTCTTGTTCTTTTTTGCAGTTGGCGTCGGACTGTCAAGGCGTCATTTTTTTGGGGAAATCGACGGTGGACCGACCGGTCCGATCGAAAGACCCGGTCGATTGCTGAAAGAGCGTGCAGAACCGCTAGAGACACAAGCAGATGGCCGGAAACCGGCTGGGGGTGCGTGTGGAGGAAGCGATAAACGAAGACCGCGTGCTGGCCCGGCTGGAGCGGGCGGCGGGGGCCTGGGTCGCGCGGGGCGACGCGGGACCGCTCCAGAGCTGGCTCGGAAGGGAATTGGACGGACAGGGAATTCCTCGCCGGCTCGGTCCCGAAATCGGGTGGGTCATCCTGAGGCAACTGGCGGCGGCCTGGCGGGCGCGTGAGGAGGACTGGCCAGCTGAGCTAGATGCGCGGGTTGAAGGGTTGGCGAAGGTTGCGGTAGCGTTCCTCCGGGGAGATAGTTCGTTGGTTTTCGGACCGGAGCAAGGTGAGCCCGAGCGGGCCGATCTCCTGCGGTTCTGGGCCGATCGGCTGGCCGATCCGGAGCTGGAGCTCGCGGCCGGCCGGCTGACGGCGAGTCGGAAAGGGAGCCGGAGCCGTCGGACCTCCGCGCCTCCGCCCTCCTTCGCGGCGGAGCGGGGACCGCTGGCGGTCTTCCGTTCGGGAGTCGCGGGGCCGGCCGATCCGGGCGGGAACTTGCTGGCGATTGACCATCTCGACCACCCCAACGTCTGCCGGCTGGAGTTGAACGGCCGGGGTGGCCGCTGGCTCGGGCCGTCGTGGGACCCTGGCGTGGCCAGCGCTTCGATCGGTCGGTCGCGGATGCGCACCTGCACGACTGGGCCGCAGGTGGACCTGCTGGAATGGACGTTCCGTGTCGGTGACGCCCGCGTCGTCCGGACGGCCGCCTTGCTCCGGCAAAGCCAGCTCGCCCTGATCGCCGACGAGGTGCAGGGGCCGGGGTCGGAGGCCGGGATGCGGGTCGAGCTGGCGTCGGGCGTGATGACGGCCCCGATCCCCGAACGGCGGGGCCTGAGCCTGAACCATGCCGGTGGTTCGGCGCGGGTCTGGCCGATCGGCTTGCCCTGCGTGGACTACCCGACCGAGCGCGGCTCGCTGACGGTCGAGGGCGGGGCATTGCAGCTCCGACAGGCGAAACCGGGACGGCGTTGCTGGCTGCCGCTGGTCGTCTCCTGGGACCCAGTCCACAACCGTCGGGCGGCCTTCTGGCGGGTCTTGACGGTCTCGGAGCGGTCGCGAACCTGTCCGCCGGGCGTGGCCTTCGCGGCGCGGCTGGGTTGGGGGCCGGGCCGCGACGGCCTCGTCTTCTACCGGAGCCTGACCCGGCCCGCTATCCGCGCCTTTCTCGGCCACCAGACCAGTGCCCGTTTCCTCATCGGGCTCTTCACGGCGACGGGGGAGGTCGTCCCGCTGGTCCGGCTCGATTGAACCCGCGAGAGCAAATCAATATTTACGCTTTCAACTTATTGCATAACAAGCCATCCTCACGGCTTCGAACGTGTCGGCGCGATCAGAGCAAACCAGAGCGAGAGGAGGATGTAGGCGAGCGAGACGGCGACCGTCATGTAACCGGTGTGTTGGTGGGCTGTGACGCAGGTCGGTCTTCCCGCTGGTAGATGAGCTGGCCGAGGGCGAGCTGGGCGAGGATCAGGAAGGCGGCGAGGAAGCCGAGGGCGAGCAGGACGATCTTCTGGGCACCAGTCATCAGGGTCCGGGACCTTTCGCGGTGTGGTGGCGTATTCGAGGGGCCGGAGCGATCGTCGTCCGACATGGGGTTATCTTGGTCACGGGAGGCGTCACGGGCAAGCGCGGCCTCGGTTCAGAGGTCGCCGGGGGTGCGGCTGCGAGGCTTCTGGATGTCGGTGACGAGCCGGCCGCCGCGGAAGATCGAGACGGTGCCGGTGGACTCCGAGATGCAGAGGGCGACGGCCCGGGTCGTCGCCGTGATCCCGGCGGCGGCCTCGTGGCGGGCGCCGAGGCCAGGCGGCAGCGGCTCGACCGGCTTCTCCTGGGGGATCAGGTAGCGCGCGGCGCTGAGGATCACGCCGTCGCCGCGGATCAGGAAGGCGCCATCGATCGCGGAGAACTCCTTGATCGTTTCTTCCAGGCGGGGATCGAGCACGTTGCGCTCGTCCTCGGGGTAGCCGTGGAAGGGGTTGATGACGAGCTGGCGGCTCTGCGCGAGGACCGCTTCCGAATCGCCCACGACGAACAAGGTGCCCACGGGCCGTCCTTCGCGTCCTTCCAAGCCCAGCTCTCCGGCCAGGGTGAGCACGCGCTCGAAGACGGCCGGGCGGATGTCGGCCGGCAAGGGCTCGGCGGCGGCCACCGAGAACATCTCGATCTCGGCGCCGAGGTCGAGCACGAGGATCGTGTCCAGCGCGTTCGAGCCCTGGATGCCGGTCAGCCAGACGACCCGGTCGCCCGCCTGGACCAGACCCTCGACGGTGGCAACCAAGGTCGCGATCTTGACCTGCCCGGCGCGGGTCATCGGGATGTCGGGCACGCTGACGACGGCGCAGAGGTCGTCCCAGCCGGTCGGAGGGCGGAAGCCGTCGCGTCGGGAGACGAGGATGACGCGGAAATCGACGTCCTGGATCAACGATGCCAGGTCGGCGTCCTCCTCGACCACGTCGGCGTAGAGCAAGACGACCCGTGCCCCGGCCTCGCGCGCGATGGCGTGGGCGTGACGAACCAGGCTGCGAGTCAGGATCTTCACGGCTGGGGGGCACCGGGGGGGGAGCCAATCGGCATCTCGATCGCCAGGCCGAGCAGTCCGAGGTTGTCGCGCTTCGAGGGCTCCTCGGCCGTGCCGTTCTGCTCGAAGCGGACGACGTTGCGGCCGGCCCGGAGCAGTCCGGCGGGGATCGGCACGCGCGACGCGCTCGGGGGCCTCGTTGGGCGTGCTGATGAACGGGTTCAGGTCGTCAAGGGGCTTGTCGTTGAGGAAAATATGCGTACGCAAGTGACCTTGCCGGACTTGCTCCGAATAGTCGGGGTTGCCGACCTCGCCGATGACCTGCACGACGTCGAGGGCCAAGGACGACGGACCGCCGGGCGGCTCGGCCAGGTCGAACGCGATGACGCAGCGGGGCGGGCTCGGGCTGGGGCGGGTCGAGGTCGGCGGAGACGCGGTCGCCAAGGTGGTGGGCATTCGGGTCGATGACGATCCGGCGGGCCCGGCCGAGGGGCTCCAACCAGCGGAGGCGGTCGCGTGGGACCGTCAGCGGGCCGATGTAGGGAACTTGAAGCGACAGGGACCCGTCACTGAGGGCCGTCAGTGCGCCCTCGATGCGGTCGAGGTCGCCGAGGTCGTCGCCGGGTCCGGCGGACCAGACCAGGCGGACCCATTCACCCGACGATTGGCTCGGAACGGGCGGGCATCCGGCGAAAGACCAGGCCGGCGACGTCGGACCAGGGCAGGTCGACCATCCGGCCATCGACCTCGGCCTCGACGCGCTCGGCGTCGGCCGAGCCGACGTGACCGAAGAGCTGGTCGCCGGACGACGAGCCGGATCTCGTCGAGCCGGGGCTCGACCTCCAGCCCGCCGACCGGCTCGGCGAAGCGGCTCAGGCTCAGGTCGTCGAGGTAGGCGGCCAGGCCACGCGGTTCCTCGGCGCGGTCAACCGTCTCGGTCGCCAGGCGGATCTCGGTCAGGGGACCGCCCAGGCTCGGCCCGTGGGCCAGTTCGTCGCCATCGACCGTCAGCTCGGTCTCCTCGGGTCCGAAGCGGACCGTCAGGCGGTGCCAGCCCGCCTTGCGGATCAGGCGCTGGACGGCCAGGCGGGGGCCGTTGGGCGACTCGACGGCGAGGGTCTCGTCGGACCAGCCGAGCACGGCGCGGACGGTGGCCTGGCCAGCGACGCGGGTCTGGAAGGTCAGGTCGACGAACCAGCGCTGGCCGGGCACAACCTCGCCATTGTCGTGGAAGGCGACCTCCAGCCGACCCGAGCCAACCGGCTCGGCCAGGGTGGCGGTGAGGGCCGAGCCGCCGACCGGCAGGCGGAGACTCCGCATGCCGACCAGTCGCGGTTCGACGACCAGTTCCGGCATGCCGAGCTGGATAGGCCATCGCGACTCGTCAAGCTTCTCGAAACCGTCGCGGAAGACCTGCGCCTCGCCCGGCCGCTGGAGGACCGCGTGGGCGCCGGCGCGTGCGATGGTCAACGGCTGGCCACCAGGCCCCTCGGTCAGCCGGATGGTTTGCTCGTCCAGGGCCAGGAGCCGCCCGGAGAGCTGGCCGTCGGGACCGAGCACCACGCGGAAGGGTGGGATGCCAAGGGCCGGGTCCGGCGAGGGACCTTCAAACGTGATCGCCCGGGCCTTTTCCAGCGGGATCGGCGATCCTTCGCCGTCGGGGACGAAGACGAAGCCCGACGCCGAGCCGACGAGTCGGCCCGCAAGAGTCCGCCCCTGGTTGGTTTCCAGGCGTTCGGTCGGTCCGTCGCGAGGCCCCTGAGCCGCGGTGCGACCGGCGGCAACTCCCAGCAACAGGGACGCGGTCGCAAGGGCCGCGGACGCGGTTTGGCGGAGGGGGCGACGCATGGTGTTGATTCTACGGCGGTCCCGGACACCTCGGCAAGCCGGGCGGTCGCGGGCTTGGGATCACAAGTAAGGGAGGTTGCCGATCAAGGTGTCAAACCCCCGCCGGATCATCCGGTTCCGCGTCCGGTAGAGTCCGATGAAGAGGAACGGTGGCCAGAGTAGATGCGCAGCCTGAACCATCTGGACAACCTGAAGGCGCCGGATCGGGTTGGGCAAGAGGTACGCCTGGCAGGCCCAGACCCCGCCAATGAGGGCAGCCAGTCCGAGGACCTGGAAGAGTCCAGCCACGGCGAGCATCCAGCGACCTCCAAGGCCCTCCACGTGGTAGGCGACCCAGGTCCGTTCGGCGGTGATCGGCTTGAAGAGGACCGTTCCACGGCGTGGCCGGTGGACGCCGACGCCGACCGGGCCGATCCCCACGATCTCGTAGCCGACGCAGCTTTCCGTGCGTTCCCGAATCTTGACCTGGAACCCGGTCTTCAGCGGTTGCACGAGCGCATCGGTCAGGCGCTTCGACAGCTCCGCTGCACTCCCCGGAACCTCGGTGCCTCCGCTGACCCAGCCGGTCCGGATCGAGGCGGCCTCGGGCTCCAGGATGAAGCGGTCGGCCGGCTCGGTGGGCTCCGGGCGGTCGGCACGGGCGCTCGCCACCAGGAACGCCAGGCCGGCGAGCCAGATGGCGAAACCGACGGCCGTGATGGCATAAAGGACCAGTTGCGCGGTCTGGTTGTCCATGAGCGTGAATTCCACCTCCGACCCGAACTTTCGTCAACTCCGGGTGGCTATTCGATCGACCCGGACCCTTCTCTCGGCTAAAAGGGGGGACGTTTCGCGTCCGACCCCACTTCGGAGATCCATCCATGCGATTTGCCTTCCGAACGTCCGCACTGGCGGCCCTGGTTCTTATCATGGCCCTCGCCCCAAGGGCCTCGGCGGTCGAGCCCGACGGCACGCTCCACATCATCGTCTTTGGCGCCCATCCCGATGACTGCGAGCTGAAGGCCGCCGGTAGTGCGGCCCGCTGGGCGAAACTTGGCCATAAGGTCAAGTTCGTGGCCGTCACCAACGGCGACATCGGCCACCAGGAGATCTCCGGCGGCCCGCTCGCCCGCCGGCGGACGGCCGAGGTGAAGCGTTGCGCCGAGATCCTGGGCATCGAGGCCCAGGTGCTCGACAACCACGACGGCGAGTTGCTGCCGACGCTGGAGAACCGCAAGGAGATCACCCGCCTGATCCGCGAGTGGAAGGCCGATCTGGTGCTGACGCCCCGTCCCAACGACTACCACCCCGACCACCGTTACACCGGCATCCTCGTGCAGGATGCCGCCTTCATGGTGATCGTGCCCAACTTCTGCCCCGACGTGCCCGCCTTGCGGAAGAACCCGGTCTTCATGTACCTGGAGGACGGCTTCCAGAAGCCGAACCCGTTCGTGGCCGATGTGGTCGTGCCGATCGACGATGTCATCGAGAAGAAGTTCCGCTGCGTCGATGCGCTGGAGTCGCAGTTCTACGAGTGGAACCCCTGGCTGGCCGGCTACCTGGACGAGGTCCCCCAGGACAAGGAGGCCCGCTTCGACTGGATGAAGGGCCGCTTCGGTCCCCGATTCGCCTCCCCGGCCCGCCGCTTCCGCGACAAGCTGGTCGAGGAACTGGGTGCCAGAGAAGGCCGAGGACGTCAAGTATGCCGAGGCGTTCGAGATCTGCGAGTACGGCTCGCAGCCGTCGAAGGAGGAGTTGAGGAAGCTCTTCCCATTCTTCGAGAAGGACTGACAGAGGAATGACGGATTGCGGGATCGGCTGGCGTGCTCGGAGTACGCCGGACGAGCTCCAGATCCGCAAGTCTGGAGTCGATGGAAGATGGCTCGCCGACGCGTCCCCGACGCTGTGGGGGACGCGTCGGCGACGCGACGAGGACGCCTCGGGGACGCTCGATACCCCGCTCCCGGGGGAGCCACAACCTCTTGCTGCTGAACAGATTTCCGGCCGTCGTCGTTACAGTGTGACGTTCGTTCGGCGATCAAGGACGCTGCGGATCACCAGGGCAAGAGAACGCCCGAGTAGCCATGCAGAGCGTAGCGGAGCGGACCGATCCGGCGACCGCCGGGACCGGGTCGATACCAGGCAGGGGCGTGGAGGTAGCCGAGCGAGCCGGCGTAACTAGGCGTCGGACCTCCGCGATCGGAGAAGGCTCCGTAAGCGGGAACGCCGATGTAGCCGCCGTAATAGACGGATGGATAGGGGACCGGACAGCGGGTCGGATTGACCCCGTGCCGGTCGGGGACCCCATAAGTCTGCCGGGGCTCGTGAGCCCCAGCCGGTGATGCCGCGAGTCCGGCGGTTGCGGTCAGCGCCAGGACCAGCCGTCGCATCGAACGCTCCATGCGTCGTCCCTCCGATCGTGGCGTGGGGTTCCGTGCCGGTTGTTCGTCCCGGTCCAATGTCCAAAGCATGTCCGGCGAGAGGGGAGCGGGCGGGAAAAAAGCCATCACCCGAGGGACGGACAGGGCGCACGGGAGGATTATCCGAATTGTCAAGGAGCCAATTCCTAATATAGCCCAGACTTTCGAATTTGAGAGGTGCCCGGGCACAAAGGCGGTGGTTTTCACGCTGATCGATTATGATGGACGGGTCGCGTCGCGGCGCCGGGTCACGTTGGCCCGGAAGTTGGCCCGAGGTCCGTCCGTCCGAGGGGGAGTCTTCCGATGCGTGATTCTCATGCTCGTCCGAACCGCCGTGGTTTCCTGGGTGCCATCGCGTTCGGAGCGGCGGCCTTCACCAGCCGCGGGCTCTTTGCCGAGGAACTGGTCCGGACCCCGTCGCAGACCGAGGGGCCGTTCTACCCGGACAGGCTGCCGCTGGACACCGACAACGACCTCCTGATCGTCAACGACACGATCACCCCCGCCGTGGGCGAGATCACCCACCTGACCGGCCGCATCCTCGACGCCAACGGGAACCCCGTCCGCAACGCCCTCGTCGAGATCTGGCAGGTGGACCACAACGGCTCCTACATCCACACCAAGGACCCCAACCGCGACAAGCACGACGAGCACTTCCAGGGCTTCGGCCGCTTCCTGACCGGCTCCAGCGGCGACTACTACTTCCGCACGATCAAGCCCGTCCCCTACCCCGGCCGCACCCCCCACATCCACTTCAAGATCCGCAAGGGCGACAAGGAACTGCTGACGACCCAGTGCTACGTCAAGGGCGAGTCCCGCAACGACCGCGACGGCATCTACCGCAGCCTCCGCGACCCGAAGGCCCGCGACGCGGTGACGATCGCCTTCGACCCGATCGCCGACTCGAAGATCGGCGAGCTGGGGGCACGGTTCGAGATCGTGCTGGGGGTGACGCCGGAGGTGTGATCCGGCTACTCGGAATTCCCGTCGCGACGGAGAAATGGTAAGGCGTTAAGGTATGAGGCAACGTCGCTGGGTTGTTCTCGTATGCGGACTTTCGGCTGCGATCCTGACCGCCTGGACGGTCTGGTCGAGGAACCATCCACATCGCGGCGCACTGGAGGCTGTGGTTGAACCGATCACCATCGTCGCTGGTATGTCCTTTGACGATGGCGGTAGTCAGGGCCTTCGCTTCCGGGACGCGAGCGGTGTCGTGCGGGATATCTGCTTGGAGGATACCCGAGTCTGGGAAGATGATCCGAGCGTCCTTGAGGGCCACCATAACATCATCTTGAATAGCTTCTCTCCCCGCGGGGAAGGTGCGCGAAGGGTGGCAATCGCTGGTGTCGAAGAGCGGCAGTTGCTTGGTCTGCTCGATCGCTGGGCTCGCCGTGATTCCGATGCCAAACTTATCGAGACGCGGTCCGAGCAGTATGATCGAGGAGAAATCGATCTCGAAGCGTTCTGGAAGGACCTACCAGCGGAGGCCCGTACGAAGTCGACAGCCGTGAGCATCCTGCAGGAACTTCGCCGTAGGAATTGATCGTAAGGGGGACGGACCCCCGGTCAACCGATTCGATCCGATTGGTGGAGATCTCATGTCTCACATCTCGCAGTTCTGTGGAATAGTCGGTCGCTGATATGCAACTCACCAAGATTGTTATCTGGCTAGATGAGGGGTACTGGATCGGTTATCTCCAGGATTTCCCTGCCTACCGGACCCAGGGCGAAACGCTCAACGAGCTCTGGGAGCATCTCGTGGATCTTCATCGAGACCTGACCAGCGGCGAGATCCCGAAGGCGGAGGTGTGATCGTGCGAAAACGGCCTTGGTGGTTCGTCGGGCTGGTGCTGGTGGCGTTGATCCCCGTACCGGGACTGGCCGGCGAGCCAATCGAAGCGGATTACGTGCTCAGGGGCGGCCTGGTCATCGACGGGACTGGGGCACCGGGCAGGAGGGCCGACGTCGCGGTCAAGGGAGACCGGATCGTCGCCGTCGGCGATGTGGAGGCCGCGCCGGGGGCGAGGGTGATCGATGCGACTGGCCTCGTCGTGGCGCCGGGGTTCATCGATCTGCACTCGCATTCGGATGGGCCGATCGTCAGGCCGGAGACGAAGTCGAACCTGAACTACCTGAAGCAAGGGGTCACAACGGTCGTCACCGGCAACTGCGGCGGCGGGCCGGTCGATGCGGCGCGGTACTTCCGCACGATCCGGGAACACGGCGCCGGCACGAACATCATCCACCTGATCCCGCAGGGGAGCCTGCGGCGCGCCGTCATGGGGACGGCCGACGTGAGGGCGAACCCGGCCGAGCTGAAGAAGATGGCCGCGATCGTCGCGCGGGAGATGGAGGCGGGGGCCTGGGGGTTGTCGTCGGGGCTCATCTATATCCCGAGCCGTTACGCGGACACGGCGGAGTTGATCGCCCTGGCGAAGGTGGTGGCGAAGCACGGGGGGATCTACGCGAGCCACATCCGGGGCGAGGGGAACACCTTGCTCGAAGCGATCGACGAGGCCATCGCGATCGGGAGGGAGTCGGGGGCCCCGGTGCATATCTCGCACTTGAAGGCGTCGGGGAAGGCGAACTGGGGGAAGGTGGAGGAGGCGTGCGCGAGGATCGAGGCGGCGAGGGCGGCGGGGCAGACGGTGACGGCGGATCAGTATCCGTATGTGGCGTCGAGCACGTCGCTCGGGGCGATGGTCGTGCCCGACTGGGCCATGCGCGGCACGACTGCCGACTTCATCCGGATCGCCGCGGACCCGGTGCAGGGGCGTCGGTTGCGGTTGGAGATCCTGAAGGGGCTGGAGTCGCGCGACGGGGGCGAGTCGGTCCGGATCAGCCGGTATCCGCCGAAGCTCGACCGGGTCGGCCTGAGCCTCGCCGAGATCGCCCGGCGCGAGGGGACGACCCCGCTGGACGTCGTCCTCGATATCCAGAGCCACGGAGGGGCGTCGGCCGTGAGCTTCGGGATGAGCGAGGATGACGTCCGGTTCGTGATGCGGAAGCCGTACGTCGCGACCGCCTCGGATGGCTCGGCGCACGTTCCAAACGGCCAGGACAAGCCGCACCCGCGGGCCTACGGCACCTTCCCGCGGAAGATTCGATATGCGCTCGAGGAGAAAGTCATCACGCTTGAAGAGGCGATCCGAGACGCGACCGGCCTGCCGGCCGAGATCCTGGGATTGCCCGATCGGGGCACGATTGGCGTGGGGAATTACGCGGACCTTGCCGTGTTCGACCCGGAGACGTTCCGGGATGTGGCGACGTTCGATGACCCGACACGGTATGCGCCGGGGTTGGCGTATCTGTTCGTCAATGGCGTGCCGGTGATCGCGATGGGGAAATATCAAGACAGGCTCGCGGGTCGGGTCTTGACACCGCAGAACTCGGGCCCGGCGGACCTCATCCTCAAGGTCAGTCGGATCTGGACGGGGGACCCAGACAAGCCGTGGGCGGAGGCCCTGGCGTCGCGGGGCGGGGAGATCGTGGCGGTCGGGACGGAGGAGAGAGGTCGGGAAGTACCAGGGGAAGAGAACGGAGGTCGTGGAAGGAGGCGAAGGAAGCTTCGCGGTGCCGGGGCTGATCGACGCGCACGGGCACATTACGTCGCTTGGGGCGACAGTCGATGAGCTGGACCTTCGGGGAATCACGAGCCCGGAGGCGGTGGCCGAGCGGGTCAAGGAGCGACTGGCAGAGAGGCCAGGCGATGTCTGGATTTTGGGACGCAACTGGGATCAGTCGCTCTGGGCCGGGATGGAGTTCCCGACGGCGGCGGTACTGGACAAGGTCGCGCCCGATCGGCCGGTCTGGCTGAGGCGGGTCGATGGGCACGCGGCCTGGGCGAACTCGGAAGCGTTGCGCAGGGCGGGGATCACGAAAGAGACGAAGGCGCCGGAGGATGGGCAGATTCTTAGGGATGAGAAGGAGCACCCGACGGGCGTCTTCGTCGATGGGGCGATGACCCTGGTGGGACGGGTGGTCCCCGGACCATCGAAGGAGGAGATGGCACGGAGGATTCTGGCGGCGCAGGAGGCGTGTCTGAAGGTCGGCTTGACGGGAGTTCATGACGCGGGGGTCGGACCCCGCGAGGCAGAGGTCTTCCGGCAACTCGATCAGGATGGCAAGCTCAAACTGCGCGTTTACGGGATGGCCCATCCGACGGAGGGGAAGGAGGTGGAGTTCGTCAGCTCGAAGCCGATCCCGAGGAAGCCGGGGAGGCGGTTCGAACTGCGGGCGATCAAGCTGTTCATCGACGGTGCGATGGGCTCGCGAGGGGCCTTGATGTTCGAGCCGTATGACGACGACCCGCATAACGTCGGGCTGCAACTGATCGATCAAGACGTGCTCCGCAAGACGACCGAGGCGGCCTTGCGGCACGGCTGGCAGGTCTGCACGCACGCGATCGGCGACAAGGGAAACGCGCTGGTCCTTGATGCGTATGAGGCTGCGATTCAGGCGGTGCCGGGGACCAAGGACCCGCGGTTGCGGATTGAGCATGCGCAAGTGATCCGCAAAGAGGACGTGCCACGGTTCGCGAGTCTGAGTATTATTGCCTCGATGCAACCATCGCATGCCAGCACCGACAAGAGGTGGGCCGACGCCCGGCTCGGCTCGGATTCGGAGCGGGTGCAGGGGGCGTATGCCTGGCGGTGGTTCCTGGACGCGGGTGTGACGTTGGCGTTCGGGAGCGACTTCCCGGTCGAGGTGCCGAGCCCGTTCTGGGGGCTGTATGCCGCGATCACAAGGCAGGACGCCGAGGGGCAGCCGCCTGGGGGCTGGCATCCGGATCAGAAAATGACGAGGGAGGAGGCGCTTCGGGGATTCACCAGCGGAGCGGCCCTGGCGGCGTTCGAGGAGGAGCGGCTGGGGATGTTGAAGTTTGGCAAGCGAACGGACGTCACGGTGGTGGATCGCGACCTCTTCCGGGTTGAGCCGGAGCAATTGCTCGGGGCGCAGGTGAGGGCGACGATCATCGACGGTGAGGTGGTGTACCGGGGAGACTGAGCGAGTCCGGACGGGGCAGGGCGGTTTCCCCGAAGGGGTCGGGATTGCTAGAATGGTCGCGATGCGGTCCCGCCCTCCGAGGTGGGGAAACCCCGTGTCGCCTGCCGTTTGCGTTCACCCCGAGCTTTGAGAAAGGTCCCTCCTTTGATGAAGCGCAGCAACATCCCTCCTCGCGCGGGCCGGCGTCGCCGGCGCGGCCCTGGCAGCCGTCGTGGCCTTCGGTCTGGCCGTTGCCCCGCAGAACCGGGCCACCGCGAACCCCACGGCCCCCGAACCGGCTCCCGCACCGTCAGCGACCCCTCAGGCCGGCTTCGGAACGATCAAGGGACGCCTGATCTGGGGCGGCGCCGAGATTCCGAAGCCGGAGTTGATCACCCAGAACAAGCAGAAGGACCCGCAGGTCTGTGGCAAGGTCGATCTTTACGAACGCGACCTCGTCGTCGATGCGAAGACCCGGGGCATCTCCAACGCCTTCGCCTACCTTCCGAGCCCCAAGGGCCAGAACCCTGAGGCCGAGAAGGCGCTGGTGACGCAGCACCCAACCATCGAGATCGATCAGAAGAACTGTGAGTTCCTGCCGTATAGCGTCGCGGGTATGTCGGACCAGCAGTTCGTCTTCAAGTCGAGTGATCCCGTCGGGCACAACGTGCACTACACTGGCTTCGTCAATAATGCCAACTTCGCGCTCGGACCGAACGGCTCGGCCACCCGCAAGCTTCAGCCCGAGCGGCGTCCGATCAACCTCGCCTGTGATATCCACCCCTGGATGAAGGGCAATATCATGGTCTTCAACCACCCCTTCTTTGCCGTCACCGACGAGGACGGTTCGTTCGAGATCCAGGGTGTCCCGGCCGGTACGCAGAACCTGATCGTCTGGCAGCGCAAGTCAGGTTACGTCACCCCCGGCGGCTCGAAGGGCCTGGCGGTCGAGGTCAAACCGGGCCAGACGACCGACCTGGGCGAGATCGTGCTCAAGCCGGAGCAGGTCCGCAAGTGATCCGGGCGGGCCAGCCGAGAACGGCCGAGGGTGTCCACGCGCCATGAACAATCGCTACGCCCTCGGCCGCTCGCTGCAACTGCTTGGCCTGATCATCCTGCCGCTGGGAATCGCGGCCGAGGTCTTCGAACAGGTGAGCCTGGGCCAGTCCTTGTTGATCGCGGGAATCGGGATGCTGATCTTTTTTGTCGGAACGCGAGTCCAGCCATCGGCCTGAGTGTCCGGATGAACGCCAGTCCGCTTGCCGACTTCTCAGGCAAGGTGCCCGCTTGCCTGGCAGCCTTATCAGCTTTGCTTGCGGACTCGCCTTGATTTGGAAAGGGAATTCGCGGAAAATTCATCATGGCATTGCATTTGCCCAGCCCGGGAACCTAGAAACGTCGCCCTTCCCCAACACGAGGCTGTTGCTTTCGACCGCTGCAGAGCGAACAATGAGTATTGCATGCAGCGATGGCCAAAATCGGGAATCGCGATAATCCTCATTTTACAAGTCGCGGTCTACTGATAGAGTGAGGGTTGCGACCTAACCTGTGCGGGGAAGGGCTAGGCGAGCAAGCATCCAGGGACCCGGCACGTGAAGCCAGAGATGGCGGTCATCGCGCAGGGAGGGTGGCACATGACGGTCAAGCCCGTAAGTCGTCGCGCCGTGTGGGCATGGGGGTTGGGCCTGGCAGCGGTGGTCCTGGGTTGCTGGCAGGCAAGGCTGGCGGCGCAGTTCGTGCCGGCGGTCGGGCTGGGAGCCGGTGGGGGACGGGCGTCGTCGAGCTTCCACCCGGACGCCAGTTATACGGCCGAAACCCTGCTGCGAAACGCGGCCAACCATGTCCGCGACGGCCAGTGGTCGGAGGCGATCGACCTTTACGAGAAGGTCATCAAGGAATACGGCGAGACGGTCGCTCTGGTGCCCAAGAACGACCCAGCGGCGGACCCGGAGGGTGGGTCGCTGCTTTACGTTGATGCCCGCCGGCACTGCCAGCGTCGGCTGGCCTCCCTGCCCCCGGAGGCGCGGCGCTCTACCGTCGGCGGGTCGATGCTCAGGCCGAGCGGCTTTACCGCGAGGGATCGCAGGAACGCGACCGGTCGAAGCTCCGACAGGTCGTCGATGAGATGTTTTGCAGCTCATGGGGTGACGAGGCGGCCGACCTGCTCGGTGATCTGGCCTTCCAGCAAGGCCGCTACGGCGAGGCGATGTCGGCTTACCGGCTGCTCGTGCCCGATCGCGAGCCGGACGCCACGGGCCTGATCCACCCCGATCCGAACGTCGATCTGGCGCGGGTCGCGGCCAAGAAGCTGCTCTGCCGGACGGCGATGGGCGAGGTCGATACGAACCATTCGGCGACTGCAGATGTTCCGGGCCAGATATCCGGAGGCCCAGGGCCACCTTGCCGGCCGTGATGGCACGCTCGCCGAGGTCTTGAGGACGGCGCTGGACGAGGACCGGCTTGCTCCCCCGCCTGAGAACGACGGCCGCTGGCCCACCTTCGCCGGCGCTCCGAGTCGCTCGCGGGTGGCTCCCCGGGTGGTCGAGATTGGCGACTTCCAGTGGAAACTCCGTCTCGACGACCCGAACGGCAACCCCTCGATGCCCAATGCCGCCCGGGTCCGCGGCGGGTTCGGCCGGCTCGACATCGGCTCCGGCGACCGCGATCTGGCGTATTACCCGATCATCCTCGGCGACCAGGTGATCCTCTGCGACGACACCGAGATCTGCGCCTTCCGGCTGGACGTGCGTCCTGACGGGTCGCTTGATGAAGCGGCGCGTCGCAAGCAACTGCTGGTCTGGAAGTCGAAGGTCCCCAGCGGCGGCGCACCGCACTCGGCGCGGGGCGGCGGGTCGCCCCCGCACTACACACTCACGGCCTTTGGCGACCGGATCTATGTCCGGCTCGACTCGGCCGGAACGAGCCATGGCAGCGGCGGCGTCCTCGTCGCGCTGGAGAATAATCGCGAGGTCGAGGGCAAGCTGAAGTGGATCAAGGCGGCCAGCGAGATCGAGCTGCCGGCCCGTCGCGGCGGCGCCGGGGAGCATTTCCTGCCGGCGTTCGAGGGCACACCTGTCGCCGACGCCCGCCACGTCTATGTCGCCTTGACCGAGGCGGCGACCGAGACGTGGGTCTATGTGGCCTGCCTTGATGCCGAGACGAAGGAGACCGTCTGGGTCAAGTACCTGGGCAACGCCTCCTCGGCCTTCGACATGATGCGCAACCAGCAACTCGGCGCGGAGATCGGCCACCGGTTGCTGTCGCTCGATGGCCAGACGGTCTATTACCAGACGAACATGGGCTCCGTGGCGGCGCTCGACGCCGACACCGGTGATGTCCGCTGGCTGGCGACCTATCCGACCCGCGACCTCAACGGCCCGAACTTTGGAACCCCAGAGCCGAAACGCGACCTGAACCCGGCGGTCGTCAGCGATGGTCTGGTGATCGTCGCGCCGGCCGACGCCCCCGAGATCTTCGCTTTTGACGCCGCGACCGGCCAGCTTGCCTGGAAGAGCAAGCCGATCCCGGAGATCGCCCACTTGCTCGGTTGCGCCGACGGCAAGCTCTACGCCACGGGCGACCACGTCTTCACCTTCGACTTACAGAGCGGTGCCTTGCTGCGGACCTGGCCCGAGGTCGGCAAGTTCGAGGGCTACGGCCGCGGCCTGCTGGCCGGCGACAAGATCTACTGGCCGAACAAGACCGAGATCCACGTGCTCGACCAGGCGACCGGCGGTAACGTCCACGAGACAATCCCGCTCTCGCAGGCGTTCAACAAGCTGGGTGGCAACCTGGCCGTCGGGGACGGCTTCCTTGTGGTCGCCGGCCGTGACGAGCTGGCGGTCTATTGCCAGAATACCCGTCTGATCGAGCGCTACGAGCAGCTCGTGAAGACCGAGCCAGAGAAGGCGTCCTACCGTTACCAGCTCGCCCGACTCGCCGAGACGACTGGCCAGGACGATCTGGCACTGGCCAGCCTGGGGGAAGCCGCCCGGCTCGCGTCGCCGTCGGACCTGGTGGATGGACGACCGCTGGCCGAGGTGGCGATCGGACGACAGCATCGTCTCTTGATGCGACTGGGCACCTCGGCAGCCGGTGCGAAGGACTGGACAACGGCCCTGGCACGGCTCGGCGAGGCCGTCGAGACGGCCCGAACCGACCGCGAGCGGCTTCTCGCAAGGCTGGCCCTTGCTGCTGCCGAGTCGGATTCCGGGGAGCCGGGCAAGGCGGTCGAGAACCTTCAAGACTTACTGACACGCGAGTGGATCGCGCACTTGACTGTGGCCGCGGACGAGCGACGGACGGTCCGCGCCGACCTGCTGATCACCGACCGGCTCTCGGCTCTGATCGAGGAGAACGGGCGGGACATCTACGCGACGTATGACCAGGCCGCGAAGGATCTGCTGACGCGTGGCCGGGAGCAGAAGAACGCGAAACTGCTGCGGGAGGTCGGGCGGAGCTACCCGGTGGCTGAGGTCGCGCCAGAGGCCCTGCTGGCCCTGGGGCGACTCAGTGAGTCGCTGAAGGAGCCGATGGAGGCGGCGTCTGCGTACAAGCGTCTGCTGGCGATCGCACCCGAGGAAACGTTGCGGGCGCGGGCGCTCTGGGGCCTGGCCGAGTCGTACGAGGCCCAGGGCTACCTCGGCCCGGCACGCGACCTGTTCGCCCGGGCGCAGTCGCGCTATGCCGACGTGGATCTGAAGCCGTTTGGGATCGAGGGAACGGTCGGTACGCTCGCCGGTCAGCGGCTGGCGCGACCGGAATATGTCAGCCTGGGTGGTGGTCGGCCGGAGCCGAGCCTGCCGGTGCCGCTCGTCCGGCGCTGGGCGCGTCGGCTCGATACGGAGGTCCGTCCCCTGGAAGCGGAGGGCCTGCCGCCATCGTCGCGCGACGGGCAGGATCTTCATGGTCGAAGGCAGCGCGATCAAGCCCGTGGACCCGTCCACCGGCGAGTCCTCCTGGGCGGCGGATCTCGGTGGCGACCCGGTCTGGGCCGGCTACCTGGGCGACCGCGTTCTGGCGGCAACTGCCACGCGGCTGGTGGCCCTGGGTCTCGACGGCGGCAAATCCCGGTGGGAGTTTGACCCGGCGGACCCGCTGGGCAAGCGACAGACGCTCAACCCGTTCGCTAAACCCGACCTCCACGACGACAACCCGGCGCCCGCCGGCCAGCCGACGGGCCGGTTGCACGGCTTTCACCTGATCGGTCCGAGGCTAGTCTTCCTCCGTGGTGATCGCGAATTGATGGCCCTGGACGCCGAGACCGGTCAGCTCGACTGGTCGTATGCCCCCGGCACGGGCGGAATCAACCCGAATGTGCTGGTCACGCCGACACGTGTGGTGCTGGAGGCGGGCGAGACACACAACGTCGTCGTGCTCGACACCGAGACCGGCCGCCTCCGGGGCGACTTCCCCCGCGGCGAGACGGTCGAACCCTGGGCTCGTGATCCCTTGCCGATCGATGACGACCACGTCGTGCTGGTGCTCGACCCGAAGACGGTCGCCCTGTTCGACCTGGAGCGAGGCGTGGAGGTCTGGTCGTATGGTGACGACTCGGCCTTGCCGCGCGCCGTGGCGCCCCGGCTCCTGACCGACTCGGGCCGATTGCTCGTCCTCTTCGGCGGCGATACGCTCGTCCGGATCGACCCCAACGCCGGCGTGGCGCTCTGGGAGCAGCCGCTCGGCCTGGGCGACCTGAGCGAGTGGCCCGAAGCGTTCGCGATCGACGGCCGGCGGGTCTATGTGGCCAATGCCTCGTTTGTCCACGACTCGCCCCCCACCCTCTCGGCCTACGACCTGGAGGATGGACACCGCCTCTGGTGGCACTCCTTGATCGGTCCGCGCGCCGGCTGGGCGCTGGTCTTGAGCGAGCGCTGCATCATGGCGTATCCGAGCCCGTCGCGGTCATTGGAAGGTCCATTCGACACCTTGCCGATCCTCTTCTGCCGCCGCGAAGACGGCACTCCGGTCCAGCGGTTGATGTTTCCCACGACCGTCCGACGCCTGGCTGTCCGCATCGATGCGCAATCAGCCTTGGTCGCCACGCAGGGCCGGCTCTGGGCTCTCGGTGCGCCGACCGGCTCAGTGGCCGACCGAGTGCCTTAGGAGAACCCGTGGACGGCGCGACGGGGCGTCGGTAGGCTGGACGCGAAGATGGCTGACAATCGATGGCCCATGACCCCGGAGACAGCCCAGAAGCCCTTCGAAGTTTGGATTCTCTGTGGGTACCGCCGGGGGCGGCGGTCCCACACGAACGTGTTCCTGGATCAGCCCCATGGTCGATGACAGGACGAAGGCTCACTGTCAGAATCCTTCGGCCGTGAGGTTGCAACCATCGCGGCCCCGGGCGAGGCCAGTTTCCGCCGCCGAGACCTGAGCAGAGGGAGAGCACCGCGTGAGCGACGACATGGAAAATGTGGCCAAGGGCGAGGGCCTGAAACGCGACGACATCGCCGCCGTCGAGCGGCTCCGCGAGGCCTATCGCGGCCTGAGGACCGAGATCAGCAAGGTGATCGTCGGCCAGGAGAACGTCCTGGAAGAGTTGCTGATCGCCATCTTCGCCCGGGGCCACTGTCTGCTGGTCGGCGTACCGGGTCTGGCGAAGACATTGATGATCCACACCCTGGCCGATGCGCTGAACCTGAGCTTCAACCGGGTCCAGTTCACGCCCGACCTGATGCCCTCGGACATCACCGGCACCGAGGTGATCCAGGAGGACAAGGCCACGGGCATCCGCCAGTTCAAGTTCCTCCGCGGCCCGATCTTCGCCAATATCGTGCTGGCTGACGAGGTCAACCGGACCCCGCCCAAGACCCAGGCGGCCTTGCTGGAGGCGATGCAGGAGCGGCAGGTCACCGTCGGCGGCGAGCGGCACCGCCTGCCTGACCCGTTCTTCGTGCTCGCGACGCAGAACCCGATCGAGCAGGAGGGCACCTATCCGTTGCCTGAGGCCCAGCTCGACCGCTTCATGCTCAATATTCTCGTCGATTACCCGAGCGAGGAGGAAGAGGTCAAGATCGTCGAGGTGACGACCTCGAACCTCAAGCCAGCCGTCTCGAAGGTCTTCTCGGGCGCCGACATCCTGGAGTTCCAGGAGATCGTCCGCCGAATTCCCGCGGCGCCTTATGCCGGCGAGTACGCCGTCCGCCTGGCCCGCACGACGCGGCGGACGAAGGCCGACGTGCCGGAGTTCATCCGCGATTACGTGAGCTGGGGCGCCGGCCCGCGGGCCAGCCAGTTCCTGATGCTCGCGGCCAAGGCCCGCGCCGCCTTGCACGGCAAGACCGCGGCCGGCGTCGAGGACATCCAGGCCGTCGCCCTGCCGGTGCTGCGACACCGGCTCGTCACCAACTTCAACGCCGAGGCCGAGGGCCTGAAGGCCGACGACATCCTCGAGCGCTTGCTCAAGCACGTCCCCGTCAACCCCAGCGAGGCCGGCCAGAGTGGACGAGTCCATCAAGTATTTAGACCCGCGAACGCTGGCTAGCCTCGAAGGTCTCGACCTCCAGGCCCGGATGGTGGTCGAGGGCTACGTCGCCGGTCTGCATCGCAGCCCCTACCACGGCTTCTCGGTGGAGTTTGCCCAGCACCGGGAATACGTGCCCGGGGACGATATCCGCCACGTCGATTGGAAGGTCTGGTCCAAGACCGATAAGTACTACCTCAAGCAGTACGAGGAGGAGACGAACCTCCTGACGTACCTCCTGCTCGACACCTCCGAGAGCATGGGGTACGCCTCCGAAGGCAACGTGACCAAGCTCCAGTATGCCAAGTTCATCGCCGCGGCCCTGGCCTACCTCGTGTTGCAGCAGCAGGACTCGGTGGGCCTGGCCACCTTCGACGAGAAGGTCGATCGCTACCTCCGCCCGAGCGGCCAGCCGTCGCACCTGAAAGAGCTGTTCACGTTGATGGACGTCTCGCCCGCCCGGCAGAAGTCGGACGTCGGGGCGATCTTCAACGACCTGGCCGAACGGTTCCGCAAGCGCGGCGTGGTCGTCGTGCTGTCCGACCTGTTCGACGAGCCGTCCCGCATCCTCGCGGGCCTGCGTCACTTCCACCACCGACGCCACGACGTCATCGTCTTCCACATCCTCGACCCGGCCGAGCTGGATTTCCCTTTCCGTCAGACGACCCTGTTCAAGGGACTCGAAGGCCTCGGTGACATTCTCGCCGAGCCCGCCAGCCTGCGACGGGCCTATCAGGCGGAAGTGAAGGCGTTCTGCGACGAAATGCGGAAGGGCTGCCAGGTCGGCAATATCGATTATCTGCTGCTGCGGACCGACCAGGAGCTGGACCTGGCGCTTTCGAGCTTCCTGGCGGCGCGGATGGTGCGGGTGAAGTGAGAACCGATGACGAGTTCTATAACTAAGGGATGATGCACTTGTCTCCCCCGCTCCCGCTCCTGTTCGCCGCCTTCGTCAATCCCTGGATGCTCTGGGGGATGGCCGGGGCCTCGGTGCCGATCATCATCCACCTCCTGAACCGTCGCAAGTTCCGGGAGATGCCATGGGCGGCGATGCGGTTCCTGATGGCCGCGATCCGCAAGAACCAGAAGCGGGTGAAGATCGAACAGTGGCTCCTGCTGGCGGTCCGAACACTGATCATCCTCCTGCTCGCCCTCGCGATGGCCAAGCCGGCGATGGAGGCACTCGGGGGACTCGACATGCTCGGCGGACGTCGGCACTGGGCGATCGTGCTCGACGGCTCGATGAGCATGGATTACGCGGTCGCCGATACCACCCGGTTCGAGCAGGCCAAGGAGCTGGGGCGTCGGCTGGTCAAGGACGCCCGACCGGGCGATGCGTTCAGCGTCGTGCTGATGGCCGACCCGCCGCGGGCGGTGGTCGGGGCGCCGGCGTTTAGCAAGGAGGCGGTGCTCAAGGAGATTGATGATTTGACGCTGCCACACGGCGGCGTCGATCTGGTCAACACGTTCCGCATCCTGGATGAAGTGCTGGAGGCGAGCGATATCCCCCGCAAGGAGGTCGTGGTCGTCACTGACTTGCAGAAGGCGAGCTGGGCGCCCGGCCGTCCCCAGGCCGACGAGCGGCTGACCCGAGCCCTCGAACGGATCGACGCCAAGCGTGCCCGCTCGCTCGTGATCGACCTCGGGACCGCCGAGGCGGAGAACCGGGCGGTCGTCGCGTTGGCGGTGCAGCCGGCGATCGTCACGACCAATGCGACGGTGGCGGTGAAGGCCACGGTCAAGGCGTTCGGAGCCCCCTACGAGGGGGGCGGGCGCGGTTGCTCGTCGATGGTCGGATCATCACAGGCGAGGAGCAGGAAGTCCCGCCTCTGAAGGCTGACGAAGATTACGAACTCGACTTCCGCCATGCCTTCGGCGCCCCCGGCGAGTATGCCGTCGAGGTCCGCCTGGACAACGACCCGCTCGAACTGGACAACCGGCGCCGCCGAATCGTGCCGGTGCGGGAGTCGGTCAACGTCCTGCTCGTCGATGGCGACCCGAAGGGCGGATTGTTCGAGTCGGAGACGGCTTTTCTCGATACGGCGATCAGCCCCGAGACCGAGTCGCCGGGCCAGGCCGCGCCGATCCAGACCAAGGTCATTTTCGACTCGCAGCTCTCGCGGACCGACCTCGCCGTCTTCGACGCCGTCGTGCTCTGCAACGTCGCCCAGGTCAGCCGCGACGAGGCCACGATGCTTGACGCCTACCTCCGCCAAGGAGGGGGCCTGGTCGTCTTCACCGGCGATCAGGTCATGCCGGAGAGCTACAACCGCCTTCTTTACGAGACGGCAAGGGACTCCTGCCCGCGGCGATCGGAGGAATCGTCGGTGACCCCCAACGTCGTGAGAACCCGTACCTGTTCGACCCGCTCGACTACAAGCACCCGATCATCGCCGAGTTCGCCGGCCAGCCGGACCCAGTGACATCGAGCCTCACGAATGTGAAGACGTTCCGCTACCACAAGCTCGAACCTGCCCGGGACTCGGGAGCCCGGGTGGCGCTCGGCGTAGGTCGCGACCCCTTGATCGTCGAGGCGAGAAGGCACCGGGGACGAGTCGTGCTGGTCGGGACGTCGGCCGATCGCGACTGGACCGACTGGCCGATCCACCAGAGTTACCCGCCAGTGATGGAGAAGATCGTCCTGCTGGCGGCCTCGGGGCGCTCGGAGGATCGCAACGTCTCCGTCGGCCAGCCGCTCGACCTGACGTTGCCGCCCTCGGCGGCGGGGGCCGAGGTGGCGGTCGTCTGGCCTGACCGGGATGAGGCCGTCAAGGAGTCAGACGTCCATCGTGCCAAGACCAAGCTGACGCTCGACGGCGACGTGAGCCGGTTCCGGTTCGGCGACACGGCCCGCTCGGGCACCTACCGCGTCGAGATCGGCGCTCCGCTCGGCCAGACGAGCCGGTTCGCGGCCAACACGCTGCCGGCTGAGAGCGACCCGGCGAAGATCGATCTGGCCACCCTCCACGCGGCCTTGCCGGGCTGGCAGTTCGACTACGATAGCGACTGGAGGCCGCTCCAAAAGAACGCCGCAAGCGTTGGCCAGCGGGGCGAGTTCCACCGACCGTTGCTCTGGGGATTGCTGATATTCTTGCTGGTCGAGTCGGTGCTGGCCTGGAAGTTCGGACATCATCAGGCCGCGGGACGCTGATTCTATAGTGTGTGGCGATTCCAGACCGAGAAGCAGGAAGGTTGCCGCTGTGAGTTCCGTCAACGACCCCGAACGCCACTTCCGTCCGAGCGGGCCGCTGGCCGTGCTGGGGGGAACGCTCCTCGTCCTGGCGGTACTCGCGACCGCGGCCCTCGTTCGCTACGGTCATCGACAAGGCTGGTGGCAGGGCTCATCCACTCGCGCGACGACCTCGGCGACGTTCCACCCGATGGAGGCGATCGAGGACACCATCGCCGGCTGGCTCGCCAGCGCCTGGGTCGAGCCGGCGCGACCGGGCGAGGCACTGACGCCGAAGATCCGGTACGAGCAAGGGTGGTCGCAATGGGCCTTCCTGCTGGTGCTGGGCGGGAGCATCGCCCTGATCGTCTGGCTCTACCGGCGCGAGGGAGTCGTCGCGGGCTGGTACAAGGGCTTGCTGGCGACCATGCGCATCGTGCTGGTCCTGCTAGCAATGTTCTTGCTCTCCGAGGCGGTGCTTTCGGTCGAGCGCACGGGATTGCCGACGTTCGTGATCCTCGCCGATGACTCGTCCAGCGGCCAGGTCGTCGATCAGTATGACGATCCGAAGGTGCAGGCCCAGGCGTCGAACCTCGCCAAGCTCGCCGGCCGGGAGAAGGCGACGCGCTTCGCGGTCGGCCTGGGCTGGCTCTTGAAGGATGACGCCCGGCTTGCCCACGAGCTGGCCGAGCAGCAGAAGGTGAAGTTCTTCCGTGTCTCCGAGGCGGCGGTGCCCGTGGCGGAGGTGAACAAGCCGGAGGAGCTGGACAAGGCCCTGGCCGCGTTGAAGAAGCTGGAGCCGACGGGCACGCAATCGCGGCTGGGCGAGGGAGTGCGGCAGGTGCTCGATGAGATGCGCGGGGTGCCCCCAACGGCCATCCTCATTTTGACCGACGGCCGGACCACCGACGGCCCCCGGCTCTCCGAGGCCGCCGACTTCGCCCGCAAGGAGGGCGTGCCCCTCTTCACAATCGGCCTGGGCGACGTCCGGCCGGCACCGCGACCTGGAACTGACCGACCTCCAGGTCGATGAGGTCGTCTTTGTCAACGACGTCGTCCGTTTCGAGGCCCGGCTCATTGCCCGGGGCTTCGTCGCTCCGAAGGACGACGGCCAGGCGACACCGTCAGCCGGCGGGCCGCAGGTCAATGTCCACCTGAAGCAGCGCCGCAAGGGGTCGAGCGACCCAAAGGATCTGGAGACGGTCAACACCGTCCGCGTCCCGATCCCGCCCGACGGCCAGCCGCAGAAAGTCGAGATCCCGCACAAGCCGACCGAGACAGGGCAGATCACCTACGTTCTCGAAGTTGAGCCGCAGCCGCGCGAGATTCAGGAAGATAACAACCGGATCGAGCGAGTGGTTGATGTGCGCGACGAGAAGCTGAAGGTCTTGCTCGTCGAAGGGGAGCCGCGGTGGGAGTTCCGCTATCTCAAGACGTACCTAGAACGGGATGACACGATCGACCTAGGCGTTGTGCTCCAGTCGGCCGACGACCTTTACGCCGAACAGGACCGCTCCGCCCTCTTCGGCTTCCCGCCTGCCAAGGAAGGGGAAGGGGGGCTGTACAATTATGATGTCGTGATTCTTGGCGACGTCGAACCGGGCGGCTACCTCAACTCGCTACAGTTAAAGGATCTGTCCGACTTCGTGACTGAGAAGGGCGGCGGCCTGATCCTGGTGGCGGGGCAGCTCTTCAACCCGCTGGCTTACAAGGGGACGCCGCTGGAGCCCTTGCTTCCGATCCAGCTCGCCGGGGCCCGGGATCCGTCGGCTACGGGGGCGCCGGTCGATTCGTTCAAGCCGATGTTGACGGCCGAAGGACGCGGCCACCCGGTCTTCCGCCTGGGCGAGGACGAGGCGACGAGCCTGCAAATCTGGGAAGGCTTGCCGCCGTCGAACTGGTACTTCGAGGCTCCTCGAAAGCAACCGGCTGCGGTCGTGCTGGCGGAGCACCCGGAAAAGGTCGGCCCCGAGGGACGCCTACCGATCCTGCTCTACCATTACGCCGGCTCGGGCAAGGTGATCTTCAGCGCCATCGACGACACCTGGCGCTGGCGACAGCGCATCGGCGATCGGTTTTTCGGCCGCTACTGGGTTCAGTTGATCCGGTTCATGGCCCGCTCGAAGCTCCTGGGGCAGAAGCAAGCCGAGGTCGTCACCGACCGCCGGCGCTACCGACGCGGGCAGCCGGTGGGCGTGACCGTCCGCTTCCCGAATCCGGCGCTGGCGCAGGACGTGCGTGCGGTCACTGTGGAAGTCCAGCGCGAGGGCCAAGCGGCTCGCAAGGTGGTGCTCCGACCCGCGCCAGGCTCGCGGTCGAAGAATCTCTTTGAGGGCGCCATGCCGCCATTGGCCGAGGGCAAGTATCAGGTTCGACTGCTGCCGCCGCCTGCCTTGAAGGGCGACCTACCGACGACGGACTTCCAGATCGACCCGCCGGCCGGCGAGCTCGTCCGCGTCGAGATGGACCGCGAGGACCTCGCCGCCGCCGCCAAGCAGTCCGGCGGTCAGTTCTACCGCTGGGACGAGGCGGCCAAGCACATCGAGCCGTCCGACTCGGCCCGGCCCCGGCCCGGCCCGATCCCTCCCGCGGCGAGTCCCGGACTTGAAGGAGGTCCGTCGGCGACAACGACAACCGCCTCCAGCGACGGCGACGAGAAGACCTTGCTGGAGCTTCTGCCCCCACCCCAGAAGGTGCCCCTCGATACCGACCCACCTATCGCCCTCTGGAACACCTGGCCGGTTTACGCTCTCTTCCTGGGCCTGATCGCCCTGGAATGGGTGCTCCGAAAACGCAAGCAGATGGTATAATTCAGATTGTGCTGGTCTCGCAATTTCTGACGCCGGGCGTGTAGAACACGCCGCCCCTTCGATCGTTGGCATTTCGACGGCGTGACTCACACGCCCCACATTTCGCGGCCTGGAAACGGGTGGGAGGCGAGACGATGCGTGGCCCGTTGGAGAAGCGAATCGCGGCGCTGCGGGGACAGGTGCGAAGGCTCCTGGCCTTGCACGGTTCGAGCTGGGTGGTCGCCGGACTGGTCCTGGCCATTCTCACCGCCGGTCTGGCCGACTGGCTCTTCCACCTCACCCGCGAGGTACGCCTCGGCCTGCTTCTCGCCGTGATCGGCCTGACCGGCTGGCTCCTGGCCCGCTACGTCATCGCGCCGCTCGTGATCCGCTTCCGCGACCTGGACATCGCCCTCCGGATCGAGGACCGCTGGCCCGGCCTGCAGGACCGGCTGGCCACGACGGTCCAGTTCCTCGCGATGAAGGTTCGGCCCGAGATCCACGAGGACATCCACGGATCGACCCAGCTCCGCGAGGAGACCATCCGCCGGACACTCGTGGAAGTCGAGGCGATCGACTTCCGCGAGGTGGTCGATCCCCGACCCGCCCGCAAGGCGATGGCAACAGCCGCCGTGCCGGTCGCTCTCGGCCTCGCTCTCCTGGTCACCGCACCCGAGACCTGCCGGCTGGCCCTCGAACGCCTGATCGCCCCCTTCGGCTCGGCCCAGTGGCCCAAGCAGACGCATCTCGTGGTTCTCGACCCGAATCGCGACGGCCAGAAGGTCGCCCAGGGGGAATCCTTCCGCCTGGAAGTCGGCGTTGCCGAGGGTGAGGCCCTGCCCGCGAGCGGCGACGTGACGTATGCCTTCGACAACGGCGAGACTCTCACCCGTCGCCTCGGCACCCTGCTCGCCAAGGACGCCCGCGGCGAGGGCCAGCCGCGCTTCGCGGACCGGATCGCCGAGGTCACGCGATCCTTCCGCTACCGGGTCGCGGCTGGTGACGACATCACCGAGTGGCGTTCCGTGGTGGCGGTTCCGCCCCCGGCGTTGACATTCGCTCGGATCAAGCTCACACCGCCCGAATACACCCGCGAACCGCGGAGCACGGTCGAGCCCGGCGGCGGCAAGGATCTCCCTGGCTCCGAGTTTGACATCGAGCGCGTCGTCGTCGGCACGAAGGTCGAGCTGGAGGCCCGAGTCAACAAGCCGCTCGCCGAGGCTGCGATCAACCTTCTCGGCTCCGCCCCCTGGGTCCGTCCCGAGGATAGCGAGAAGCCGGCCGTCGGCACCGCCAAGCCTGACGCGATGCCCGAGACGCCCGCCGTCATCCTCCGCGACGGTGGCAAGCGGATCGTCGCCAACTTCACCGTCGAGGCTCCGGGCTCGTTCGGTTTCGACCTCCGCGACACCGAAGGCTTCCGCAGCCAGCAGCGGCACCTCGTCCGATTCAACCTCCACGCCATCCCCGACAATGTGCCCCAGGTCGTCGTCGAGGAGCCACCCGGCAACCGCGACGTCACGGCCAATGCCGTGGTCCCCGTCGTCATCGACGCTCAGGACGACTTCGGGCTCGGTAAGGTCTGGGTCGAATACAGCGTCGCCTACGGCGGCTCCGAGCCGGTCCAGCGCGACCCCCTGGTCCTCTGGGTTGCCAATAATGACGAGGGCACCCGGCCGACCCGCAAGCGCCAGGTCCAGTTCGACTGGAACCTCGCCGCTCCGGACCTGAAGCTCGACCTCAAGCCCGGCTCCGTCATCACGTTCCACGCCGCCGCCACCGACCTCGACACGATCCGCGGCCCAAAGCTCGGCAAGAGTCGCGAGCTGCAGCTCCGCATCCTCGAACCCGAGAAGATCGCCGAGCAGCTCGAAGACCAGCGCCGTCAGATCCGCGAGGAGATCGCCCGCACGCTCAACATGGAGAAGCAGGCCATCACCCCCGTCGAGGAAGCCAAGCGCACGCTCCGCCAGGTGGACCGTCTGAACCCCGAGGACCGCGAGGAGGTCCGCAACGCCGAGGCCGTCCAGCGCCAGGTCACTGGCCGCGTCAACGACCCCGCCGAGGGCCTCCACGAGAAGGTCGAGCGCTACCTTCGTGACCAGCAGAACCTCAAGATCGACAACGCCGAGGCCCGCGACCAGATGCAGCAGCTCCTCGCCGGCCTCGACCGCATCCGCGACGACCACCTCGTCCCTGCCGAGCAAGGGCTCGACCGGGCCAACAAGGCCCTCGATCAGTCCCCCAACGGCGAGAAGCCCGCGAACCAGGCCGACCAGCCGAAGGCCGAGGAGACCCAGAACCGTCAGGACGATCAGGCTCCTTCTCAGGAAGGCGAGAAAGCGAAGTCGCAGGCCGGGGAACAAGCGAAGTCGCAGGCCGGGGAACAAGCGAAGTCGCAGGCCGGGGAACAAGCGAAGTCGCAGGCTGGGGAACAGTCCAAGTCTCCAGCGGGCGAGCAACCGCAGCCGCCGCAGGGCGGCGAGGCGTCGAAGGAGGGTCAGCAGCCCGACGCCCGTAAGCCGGAGGACGAGCCGACGAAGGCCGGTCAGGAACTGGCCCTCGCCGAGAAGGAGCAGAAGGCGATCGCCGACGAGCTTCAGCAGATGCTCGACAACCTCAACGAATTCGAAACGATGCGCGGCGTGCTCAACGAGGCCAAGGGCCTCCTCAAAGAGCAGCGCGAGACGATGAAGTCGACCAACGAGGAAATCGAGAAGAACGCCCTCGACGGCAAGACCCTCGACCAGCTCCCGCCCGAGCAGAAGGCCGCCACCGAGAACCTCGGCGAGCGCCAGAAGAAGCTCGCCGAGGAGCTGAAGCAATTTGAGAACAAGCTCGACGACATGGCCGGCCGGACCGAGCCCGAAGACCCGATCTCCGCCCAGGCCATGAAGGATGCCGCCGCCCAGAGCCGCAAGCGCGATACCGCCGCCAAGGCCGAGCAGGCGGGTCAGCAACTCGCCCAGAACCAGACCGGCCGCGCCCAGGACGCCCAGAAGCAGATCGAGCGCGATCTGAAGAAGCTCGTCGATTCGCTCGAAAGCCGTCGCGAGAACGATCTCCGCCGTCTCGTCCAGGCCCTCAAGGAGGCCGAGCAGCAAATGCAGAACCTCCGCCGCCAGCAGGCGATGAACCGGCTAAAGACGGAGGAGGCCAAGAAAATCCCCGACGAGCAACAGCGTAAGGAAGAACTGGAAAAGCTCGCCAAGGAGCAGAAGCAGATCGAGGAGGAGCTGAAGCGTCAGCTCGAACGGCTCCGCAAGCTCGCCGTCGATGCCCAACGCCCCGGCTCCCGTGCCGCCAGCCGCATGAGCAAGGCGTCGCAGCAACAGCAGGAGGCCGACCCCGACGAGGCCATGGACCAGCAAGACCAGGCCCTCGCCGATCTCGAAGACGTCCAGGACCAGATCGAGGACGCCCGCCGCGATGCCGAGGAACAGCTCGCCATGGAGCAACTCTCCCGGATTCGCGACGACCTCGCCAACCTCGGCAAGCGCCAGTCCAACCTCGTCACCGAGGTCGAAGGCTACGACAAGTCCCGCGCCGACAACGGTCTGACCCTGCCTCAGAAGAAATCCGTTGTTGGCCTCGGCCGCGCCGAGGAGGCCGTCCGCGACGAGACGAGCGACCTCGTCGATCGCCTCGACGCCGCCCCGGTCTATTCCCGTACCCTCAAGCAGGCCGCCGACGCCATGACTGACGCCTCCAAACGCCTCCGAACCGCCGACCCCGGCGACGATACCCTGCGCGGCATGCGCCTCGCCTCACGTCGCTTCGAACAGCTCCTCGAGGCCCTCAAACCCGATCCGAACCAGGGCGGTCAGCAAGGCGGCCAGCAGCAGGGTGGTCAACAGCAAGGCGGCCCGCAAGGCGGCGGCGATGGCATCCCGACCGTCGCCCAGTTGAAGATGCTCCGCATTCTTCAGGAAGAGATCAACGAACGGACCGACGAAATCGACCTGGTCCGCGAGCGGAAGAATGACCTGCCCGAGGAGCTGGAAGACGAACTCGCCAAACTCCAGGACGAACAGCGCAACGTCGCCGACCTGGCCCGCGACCTCACCCGGCCCCGGCGCGACGATGGGGAGGAATGACCATGTTCCCGACACGACTCGCCCGGTTTGCCGCCGCCATGCTCGCCGCTCTCGGCCTCGCCTGGGCTTCGTCCGCCGTGGCCCAGGAACCAACCAAGGACGACGCCCTCGACCGCCTGCTCGAAGAGGTCGTCGGGCCCAAGTCCGGACCCGAGGAGAACGCCAAGGCGGACGAGAAGAAGTCCAATGAGAAGAAGTCCGACGCCAAGGTCAGCGACGGATCGAAAGCTGAGAAGAAGTCCGAGGCCAAGGTCGAAGACGAGGCCCTCGACAAGCTGCTTCAGGGGATCGGAGAGACGTCCGACACACCCGACACCGCAGGCCGCCCTGCCGCTCCCAAACCGGGCGAAGCAGGTAACGAGCCGGCGCCTGGTGAACCGGAGGATGTCGCCGCGAAGAAATTCGACCCGAAGCAAGAGAAGCTGGACGAGCGTCTGGAACAGATCCTCGGCCGCATCAAGAAGAAGGATCAGCCGCCACAGCAAGCTTCCGGCCCGCTCGCCCAGGCGATCAAGAAGATGGACGACGTCGAGAAGAAGCTTGGTGAGAAGGACACTGGCGAGAAGACCCGGGAGGAGCAGCAGCAGATCGTCGAGGAACTCAAGCAAATGATCAAGCAGGCCCAGCAGCAAGGCGGCCGCGGTCGTGGACGTCCCCGCGAGATCCGCCAGGCGGGCCAGCAGCCGGGTCAGCAACCCGGTCAGCAGCCAAACAACACCGGCGCGGGCGTCGGCCCGATGAAGCCCCAGCGGCCCGACGCCAAGAGCGTCCTCACCCAGAACAAGGACGAGTGGGGCCACCTCCCGCCCGAACTTCGCAGCGAGATGATGAACGTCTTCAAGGAAGAAGCCCTACCCGCCCGCAAGACGCTCATCGACCGCTACTATCTGTCCATCAGCAAGAAAAGTCTGAGCCGCGAGAGGTGACCCCATGCGACTCCTCGATGATCGCAGGCCGATCCGCCTCCTGCTGACGATCGGCCTGACCGTGATTCCCACCCTCGCCGCCCTGGCCCAGGAGGGACAGAAGCCTGTCGCCCCCGGCGGCTTCGTCGAGCCGCGTAACGGAGACGTCCCCGAGGGCGCTGCGGAGCTGGTCACGCCCGAGACGGACCAGGCGATCCATCGCGGCCTCGAATGGCTCGCGAGCCAGCAGAACGCCGACGGCTCGTATGGCACCGGCGCCTATCGCGGCAATGTGGCCGTGACCAGCCTCGCCGGCCTGGCCTTCATGGCCTCCGGCTCGACCCCCGGCCGCGGTCCCTACGGAGCCCACATCGACAAGGCCCTCCAGTATGTCATGGACAACACCAGTCCCTCGGGCTTCGTCAGCGTTCCCAACGCCGCGACCCACGGGCCGATGTACTCGCACGGTTTCGGCACCCTCTTCCTGGCCGAAGCCTACGGCATGACCCACCGGGCCGAGATCCGCGAGAAGCTGGAAAAGGCCGTTCGCCTGATCGTCGATACCCAGAACGGTGAAGGAGGCTGGCGCTACCAGCCCGTCCGAAACGACGCCGACCTCTCCGTCACCATCTGCCAGATCAATGCCCTTCGCGCCGCCCGCAACGCTGGGATTTATGTCCCGAAGGACACCGTCGAGGCCTGCATCCGCTACGTCAAGCAGGCGCAGAATCCCGACGGCGGCTTCAAGTACATGCTCCAGGGAGGCGGCAGCGCCTTCCCCCGCTCGGCGGCGGGTGTGGTGGCGTTGATGAGCGCCGGGCTCTATGAGGGGGACGAGATCGAGAAGGGGGTCGAGTATCTCAAGCAGTTCGTCCCCGAGATCAAGATCGGCCCGCGCTACAGCCACTACTTCTACGGCCACTACTACGCCATCCAGGCCTTCTGGATCCGCGGTGGCAACGACTGGGGTGAGTGGTATCCCGCCATCCGCAACGAGCTGGTCAACAAGCAGTCCGGCGAGGGCTACTGGTCCGACTCGATCGGCAACGATTACGGCACCTCCATGTCCCTGATCATCCTCCAGACTCCCAACAACTTCCTGCCGATCTTCCAGCGTTGAGCCCACGCTCGCGAAGAGAATCCTGGAAGGGTCGGGGGTCGGCCCCTCGGGTCGTGCCCCCGACCCTCTGTTCCTTGGCCTCCCGGGACGCTCCCTGTCCCCAGAACCCTGCCGGAGTTGACTCCGCGATGTCCCGACCGCGACGCAGACTGATCCTCTCCCTCGGCCTGATTGCGTCCCTCCTCGCCTTCTCGACCCGCGCTGACGAGCCAGACGAACCCGGCGCCGTTGTCCCCTCCGACCCGGTCTTCGAGGCCCTCCGGTCGGATGGCACGACGACCGTCGGCCGCATCCGGGAGCTTCGACTGGAAGGTGGCCAGGGTCAGGTGGTGCTCGTTGGCGACGGCGACGAGCAGCTCACCATCGAACTTTCCAAGCTCGTGAAGCTGAGCCGCCAGGCGCCGCGCCGCCGTATCCGCCCGAGGGGAGCCTGCTCGTCTTGCCCGACGGCGACCGCCTACGGGCGCTGGTCAACAGCTCGGATCAGATCAAAGTCGAAGCCTTGCCCTACGTGCTGGGCGACATGGCCGTCTCGGTCTCGCTTGACCGGGTTCTCGCCTTGATCTTGGCCCCACCGCAGGAGCCGGGGGCCTTGGAAGTATTGCTCGGCAAGATACGTCGGGAGCCTCGCGAGGGCGAGGTAATCTGGCACGTCAACGGCGATCGTCTCACCGGCACCTTCCTCGGGCTCGACTCCAAGACCGTTGCCTTCGACTCCGGCCGGGGCCGTGAGGAGCTTGACCGCTCGGGAGTCGTGGCGGTCGGGTTCGACCCGGCACTGATCGCCTACCCGAAGCCGGAATCGGCCTTCCTCGAACTGGGTCTGGCCGACGGCTCCCGGGTCGGCGTGTCCTCCTGCCGGATCGAGCAGGGCCAACTCGCGGCCGAGACCCGGCTCGGGCCGACGATTCATCTGCCGCTGAAGCAACTCTCCCGCGTCCACGTCCTCGGCGCCTCGGTGACGTACCTGTCCGAGCGCTCGCCCGCCCGGTCCATCTTCATCCCCTACCTCGACCGTCACCCCGGGGCCTTCGGCCGCGATGCCACCTGGGACGGCCAGCACCTCGCACTCACCGGCCGCCCCTACGACCGCGGCCTGGGCATGCTACCGCGGACCCTGCTGGCCTACGCCATCGAACCTGGAGATGCGCGGTTCCAGGCCCTCGTGGGTCTCGATGACCGTGCCGGCGATCAAGCGAGCGTCGTCTTCCGCGTCCTGGTTGATCGGAAGGAAGCGTTCACATCACCCGTGATGACTCGCCGGAACGAGCCGATCGCGGTGGACGTGGACCTGACGGGTTCGCAGTTTCTCGTGCTCGTCGTCGAGTTTGGCGATCGGGGTGACGTGCAGGACTCGGCCGACTGGATCGAGGCTCGGATCATTCGTTCGAAGTGACTCCCACCCCGACTCCGGTCCAGGTCCGAGTCCCCGTCCGCGACCAGACCGGGTTGCACTAACCAAGGCTTCATGCCGGCCCGGACAACGTTCCAGCGTGGTCCTATCGCAGTCTGAGTTCATTCAAAGATCCCGTGTTCCTTGCAGGAACCGAGACTTTGATGGAAGATTGATGGGGCCCGAGGCGTTCGTCTTCATAATTCATCAAACTCCAGGCTCGGTTGGATCACCCGCCATGTCTCAAGACGAGGGGTTCGAGCCGCGAGAGCGGCAGACGGATCTGGGTCATCTCTCCTCCGCCGTGGGACATCATGTCATCAACGCCTTCAGCGCCGTCGTAAGCAACGCCGAGATCCTCAAGTTGATGGCCGGCTCAGACACGCCGATGGACCCGGCCACCGTGGCCGACCACATCATCAGGAGCGCGGTCGACGCCTCAGCGGTCGCCCGTCGGCTGATTGACTACACCCGCCCCATCACTGCCGTCGGCGATACGCCGGTTGCGCTCGACAAACTAACCGCCGAGGTGGTCGAGGCCGAGCGTGCCCCAGGCTATCGCGGAGTGATCTGGACCACGTCGTTGAAGTCGGTGCCGACCTTCAAGGGCCATTCGTCCCGGCTCAAGGAAATGATCGGGCACCTGATTACCAACGCTCGTGAGGCGCTTCGACCACCCGGCGGCACGATCCGCGTCTCGACGACGACCGACGAGCGTGGCTGGGTCGTCCTGGAGATCTGCGATAATGGCGTCGGCATGGGCCCCGGGGTTCAGGAGCGGGCCGTCGAGCCGTTCTTCACCACCAAGTCAGGCCACCTGGGCGTCGGCCTCTCGATTGCCAATGGCATCTGGCGGCGACACCGCGGCACCCTGGCGCTCCGCTCCCGGCCCAGCGACGGCACGACGGTCCGGCTCGCCGTCGATCCTTCATCCGATCGTCCATGATCAGCGGATCGGCTCCGGCGAGTCGGAAAAGTGGATCTCGACACAGGTTCCCTGGCCAGCCTTGCTGGCGAAAGAGGCATGCCCGCCGAGCCGGGCCACCAGGGCCAGGACGAGAGGCAAGCCGAGTTTGTTGCCCTCGGCCTCGCCGTCAGACCGCTCGAAGTTCTCCCGGGCTCGGCGGAACGGAGCAACCTCAGGCAACGACAACCCGGGTGGCAGCCCCGGGCCGGTGTCGCGCACGGTCAGGACCCATCCGGAGCGGTCCTGACTCGCTGCGATCAAGCCAACCCGTCCGCCGGAGGGCGTGAACCGCAGGGCGTTGGAGACCAGTCCACGGATCAGGCGGCGGCACCAGGCCTGGTCCGTGGCGACCACCGCGTCCGGGCCGTCGAGCCGGCATTCCCAGCCCACTCCTTGCCGCACGGCCGCCGGCCGGAATTGCCGATCGATCGGTGAGAGGAGGTCGGCCAGCCGGGTCGGCCGGGGTCGGGGGGCCAGCACGCCCTCGGTCACGGCGGCGAAGTCGAAGTAATCGCGGTTCAAGCTGGAGAGACCCTGGCCAAGGTCGCGCATCAGAGAGAGTTGAACACGCAACTCCTCACGACTGGCGACGACTGGGTCGGCGGCGAGGGCGTCGAGGCTCGATCGTAGGGCGGCGAGGGGACCGTCCAGCTCACGGGTCAGGCAGGACAAGACCGGGCCAAGCTCCGATGGAGCGAGCGGCGAGCGCGACGGTCGCCGCGAGTTCGCGGAGGCCGGATCGGGACGGGCTTCCATGTTCGTCTCCTGGCCCTGGCCCCGGCGATCGAGACGAGGCACCGGCCGTCAATTCAGGTCATCAACAGACCATGATATGATTGGTCAGGTCCACCTGACCATCAGTCAGGTCGAGGACGGCTTCCTGCGCCAGTTGCTTAGCGTGGTAGGTTCGCGAGCGGCCTTCGAGGATGATCCGCGAACCGTGGCAGATGACGTGCAAGTCGCGAATCCGGCCGCAGGCGCGTTGCTCGATATAACCTTCAAGGCGTTCGGCCAGGGAGCGGATCGGCGTCCCGGGAGCCGGTTGGAGTGGGGGCCGCGTCGGCCAGGAAGCAGGGTCCGAGTGGGCGTGATCCATCGTCGCCATGTCAGGTCCCCCAGGAGGTGCGCAACAACGGTTGCAATTGGCCGATCCAGGCCGCTTCTGGGGCACCGTCGCCCTCCGTGACTGAGCCGAAATCGAGAGGCACCTCCCGGCCTGATTGCGGGTCTTGGTGGCGATCCGGCCGGGAGATTGAACAACAGCCTATCTCGGGGGCCTGGGCTCTGTCAAATGTGTTCCTCGGAGGAGCGAGACTGGTTGTACCGGGAGACCGGGATGGGCCCGGCGGCGGGTGGGGGCGTGGGGCGGCCCGCGGTGGCAGGCGACGCCGGCGCGGAGGCGCCTTCCAGCAGTTCATCGGCCTGCACGATCGACTCGGCGAGCTTGGCCATCGGCATCCGGCGGTCCTGGCTCTGCCGCTGGAGGAAGCGGAACGCCTCCGGTTCGCTCATGTTGCGGCGGGTCATGAGAATACCCTTGGCCCGCTCGATGAGTTTACGCTCGCGGAGGGTGGTTTCCAGACTCTCGACGCTTTCGCGGAGATTACGCATCTCGCGTGAGGACGCCACGGACGTCTGGATCGCGGCGTGAAGACTGGCGGTGGTGACCGGCTTGAGCAGGTACTGGATGACGCCCTCCTGGACGGCCTGCTCGACCAGGTTGGGATGACCGTGGGCCGTCAGGATAATGACCGGAGTTCCCGGGTCGCGGGCGATCTGGTGGGCGGCCGAGATCCCGTCCAGGCCGGGCATCTCGACGTCCATCAAGACGACGTCAGGGAGAGTCCGCCGACAAACTTCGATGGCGCGCTGGCCGTCATCCACGACAGCCACCACGTCGTAGCCCAGCGTCTCGAGCTGACCTTGGAGCCCCTGGGCGACGGGCTTCTCGTCGTCGGCAATCAGGATCTTGCAGTGACGGTTCATGAGCGATTCTCCTCGCGGCCGTCCGGCATGGACGTCGCGAATCTGGACACGACCAAACGTCGCCCCCAGCGTCGGGGGCAAAGAGATCGTGTCCCGCTAATTGTTTCCCGGTTCCGGCTCCAGAGCAAGCGTCAAACCGGAAGCCAGCGAGGAAACCGTAGCTTGACGCTTTGGCAGCCAGCTTGCACAATTCGTACCCAAGTCCTTTACAGACTCCCATTTTTCCCGAGTTCCGCCGGTTTTCTGGCGCCGAGGTCCGGCGGGCTCGAGCGACTGCCATTGAGGAGCCCGCACGTGGCCCGACACGAAATCTCCACCCTTAATTTCGCCGAACTGGCGGTGGGCGATGAGTGGGAAAGCCCCCGTCGCACGGTCACCGAGGCCGACGTGGTGGCTTTCGCCGGACTCTCGGGCGACTTCAATCCGCTGCACATGGACCACGAGGCCGCCCGCGACGGACCGTTCGGCAAGCCGGTCGCGCACGGCCTGCTCGGGCTGGCGATCGTCAGCGGGTTGGGAAGCCAGGCGCCCAGAATCGCGACGCTGGCCTTCCTCGCCATCCTTGACTGGCGGTTCCTGGAGCCGATAGGCTTCGGCGACACGGTCCACGTCCTGACCCGCGTCGAGGCTCTCGAACCGAAGGCTCGTGGCCGTCGCGGGGTCGTCACCTGGCGGCGGAGCCTGATTAACCAGCATGGGGTTGTCGTGCAGGAAGGGCGGACGCAAACGCTCGTCCGTGGCTCTTCGCCCGAAGCCGGCTCCGCCGGCCCCGCCTCGTGAGGGTCGATCGCGGCCGGTGTTGTCCCATGCGCCCTTGTGTCCCGGACAGGCGGCGACCGGCGCATCGGAAGCGACCCAGCGGGAACGATGCGGGCGACTCGCGAACTTGACCTGACCGCGACAATCCACCAACGGCCGACGACCCTGCCTGTTTCCCTTCGTGAGTCCGTCTTCGTGCGACGCTACCGAACCGAGATCGTGATCCCGCCCGATCGCTCCGTGACCCTCCAGCTCCCCGCGTCGCTGCCCGACGGCCGGGCCACCTTGATCGTCCAGATCGAGGAGCCTCACGACGCCGAGGCGACCGACGCCGACGAGGCCGACCGCCTCGAAGGGACACTGGACCACGACGACATCGAGTGGTGGGAGGAATTCGAGGATGAGGGGGACGACGCCTCGAACTCCGACGACGACCCCGCCGATCCGGGCGCCCTGCCGTCGGGCCTCGTCCAGCCGGACCCCGAGGCGACCGGGCCGCCGACGACGGGCCTGGGCTGAGCCGGTCCGGGACCATTCACGAGAGGAGCCGCCCGTGGCGACACATCGGTTCCCCTCAGTCCAGGTTGAGCCGCAGGTCCGCGAAGGTGCGGACCTGATTGATGATCGCGGGCTCGGTGGGGAGACGCTCGATGCTGCTGGCGCCGAAGAAGCCGGCGATGCCGCTGGTTCGGCGGAGGACCTCGGCCACGTCGTCCGGCTCGGCGATCGGCCCACCGTGGCAGAGGACGAGCAGATCGGGCCGGATCGCCCTGGCGGCGTCGGCCATGGACTGGACGCGCTCGGCGGCCTCCTCCAGGCTGTAGGCGGTTGCGGCGCCGATGAGCCCCTTGGTGGTCAGGCCGACGTGGGGCACGAGGATGTCGGCCCCGGCGCGGGCCATGGCGCGGGCCTCCTCCTCGTCGTGGACGTAGGGGCAGGTCAGGAGTTCCATTTCCCGGGCCTGGGCAATCATGGCAACTTCCTTGTCGAAACCCATGCCGGTCTCTTCGAGCCCCTGACGGAACCGGCCGTCGATCAGGCCGACGGTGGGGAAGTTCTGCACGCCGGCGAATCCCGCTTCCTGGATCTCGGCCAGGAACCGCTTCATGACCCGAAACGGGTCGGTGCCGCAAACACCTGCCAGCACCGGGGTCTTCTCGACGACCGGCAAGACCTCGCGGGCCATCTCCATGACGATCGCGTTGGCGTCGCCATAGGGCATCAGGCCGGCCAGGCTGCCGCGACCAGCCATGCGGTAGCGTCCCGAATTGTAGATGATGATCAGGTCGATCCCGCCAACCTCGGCGCATCGAGCGCTCAGGCCCGTGCCGGCCCCACCTCCGAGGATCGGCCGACCCTCGGCGACCTTGCGGCGGAACCGTTCCAGAATCTCGGCGCGCGTCTCACTCATGGCGGAGTCTCTCGGGGATGAGGATGCGGAGTTCGTTTTGTCGCAGCCGCCCATCCTGGCGTTGGGGTCGCTGGCTTCCTCGGGGAACGGTCCCTGGTGGCAGGTCGGCGCAAGGGCAGTTCGTTTGGGAGATCGTCAAAGTCGGCCTCATTGCTCAGGCCAACGTCGGGGGGGCTGCCAGAATGGCAGTTGGCTTCGTTCAGAAATCTACCCATGTTGACCAGACGGCACGGTCGAGCCATCTCGGAACGTTTGGTTTGACGCTTGTAGGTTGCCTGTATAACCCATTTTCATGGGGTTGGGCAACTCTTCCGAGAGTCATGACCGTTCGTTTGGAAATCGCCCGGGTTGACCCAGTCGGCGGAATCGGAGGGATTCTGGAGTCGGCGCGCAGAGCGAACGGCGAGGTTCGTCCAACCTCCATCCAGAATATCGGAACGAGCGGCCCCGGAATTCACCCATTCTGAAAAACTTGCCAGAGGCAGGGCCGGATCAGGAACCGAACCAGGTGCGGAGCGTGTTGACGATGACACTCGACCAGGGTCCGAAGATTGCCGAGATCGTCGGTGTCAGGGCGGCGACGAGCAGGGCGACGCGGGCCTTCCAGGCGCCGCCGGGACTCCAGGGGTTCTCGGGGATGGACAGGATCTCCCGTCGCCGTTTCTCCAGCTCCTCACCGGTCTCCGTTTCCTTGCGTGCCGGCACGGGCGGGGAAAGCCTGGGCGAGGTCGGCTCCGGAGCGGGGGACGGCGGGACGGGGACGGACTCGGGGCTCGCCAGGGCCACGCGAGGTTCGATCACGGGCCGGTTCTTGCGCTTCGTGGTGAGCTGACGAAGCTTGGCGTCCTTGATGCGCTGGATCAGCCTCTGGAAAGTGCGGAAACAGTAATACCAGTAGCCAAGGATGATGAAGAGGGACACGGCGAAGAGGATCAGTCCGAGGGGGATGTCCCAGCCCAGGACGACGACGTCCCAGCGCCAACGGGGGAAGCCGAGCCAGGGGAGGCGGGAGATCAGCAGGAGCGTGTAGATCAGCAGACCATTGGCGACGACGCCAATGAAGATCGTGCCGAGCCGACGGACGGCCTCGGGGTCCATCAGGCTGAGATGGCGATCGGATGACTCCGGGTCCGCCTCGAAGATTCGGGGGAGGCGGTGGACGGCTCGCGCCATGTCGCGGAAGATCAGCGACGAGGTGATCACGGCCCAGAGGGTCATCGCCTCGTAGATCATGACCAGAAACTTCGTGAAACCGAACGGCAAGGGATAGCCGGCGACGGCGTCGATGAGGGTCAGGATGATCGCCAGGCCGAGGGAGTCGGTGGTGACGTTGCGGCCGGGCCAGAGGTGGGCGATGACGTCGTGCCGTCTCCATGCGAGGAAGCTTTGATCGAACGATTCCTCGGCGACGAGGTTCTCCTCGGAGAGGTCGAAGCAACGCAGTCCCCAGGTCGGGTCGTCGCCTTCCTGATTGGCGGCGAGCCGGGAGCGGCCCGGTCCGCTGATCTCGCGGAGGAACGCCTCGGGTTGCCAGAGGGCCAGCACGGTGATCAGCAGAAAGAGGTACAGAGAGGGCAAGATGCTGTGGGCGTCGGGGATGATGCTCGGGCTCACCTGATTGGCGAGCAAGTGGATGTCGATGCCGGTGGTCACGCTGGGCAGGATCAGCAGAACCAGGAAGACGGCGATCGTGATGCGCCGACGACCTGCCAGAAGGCTTCCGAAGGTGGAGGTATCGTCCCGGGGCGATTCCGGCTGGTCCTGCACTCCGGCGACGTCGGGACGGGGAGGCGGCGGGGTGGTCGAGTTGGGGGTGTCTTCCTGGTCGGCCTCGCGAGCCCCCGGGTCGTTCGCGGGAGTGGTCGGGTTGCGGGTCCGGTCCTGAAAGAACCAGGCCCAGAGGGTCTCGGCGTGCGCCTTCGGCTCGCGACGCGTGGGGGTGGGGCTCCGGAGGAACCAGTAGAAACCGAGGACGAGGGCCACGGGGATCAGGCCGGTCACCCACATGCCCTCGGCCCATCGGGGCTCGGTGATGGAATGGAGACGGCCGTCGGAAAGGAGCATGAGCACCCCGCGCTCCTGGCCGAAGGAGGATCGAGCCGGGGCGATCTGGAGACGATCCCGGATGGTGGGGGACTCACGGAGGAGCTTGACCAGGGCGTTGTGGATGGTCTCCTGGCGGCGGGTGGTCGCTTTCAGGGCCTGGTAGCTCGACCGATCGAGGGGGAGCTCGATCAGGTGACGGACGACGTTCGACGTGTAGTAAGTGAAGATGCTGGGAAGGAAGGGCTGACCCTGCCCGGTCACGAGGGCGACCTCGTTGAGGTCCTGGAAGCCGTTGCGGATAAACGCGATGGGAGGGATCGGGCCGGAGAAGACCATCAGGCCGTTCAGGGGATAGCCCGAGAAGTCACTGGCGTTCGAGGTGGCGTGATCAGCGTGGCCAGTGGTCAGAACGGTCGGCGGATCGGGCGATTCGAGCCGCCAGTCGGGCTCCGAGGTGAAGATCTGCACCGCCGGCAGCCTCTGGTGGACGAACTTGAGGATGGATGACTTCTCGTCGGCGGCGTTGCCGAAAACGCCGACGGCCTCGACCTCCTCGCGTTCGAAGAAGCGGAGGATGGGGCCGAGCACGTCGCGGGCCTGGCCTTCCCAGTCGGCGAACCGGCGCGGGTAGGTGATCGGGTCGTCCTCGCGCGCGGGAGCCTTGGGGAACGGCGAATCGAGGTAGATTGCTCGGGAACTCGCTTCGTTCTTGTTGCGGAAGAGATCGCTCAGCGCAGGACCGTAGAGGCGGCGGGCCAGTTCGGGGGAGTGGGCCCCGGACCTCGGTTCGAGACTGTCGCGATAGAGGATCGCGATCCGGCGGTAACCGCGCACGTCCACCAGCTCGCGGTGGATGTCTGCGACGAGCCGGTCGTCGGGGCGGGCGTACTGGATGAAATAACCGGCGATCTCGCGGCAGATGCAGGTCACCGCATCCATGTCCCGCTTCTTGTCCGCGCTGGCGAAGCGGAAATGCTCCTTGTCGGCGGAGAACCCGAGGGCGCGGCCGAGGGTGGAGACCCAGGAGGTCAGGACCCGCGAGGCCGGGCCGTCGGGGGCCGGGGCGCCTTGCTGACAAGAAACCGTGGAGAGCTGACCCAGGACCGGCCAGGTCGCGTCGGTGCAGATCATCGGAGGCAGAGCGGCGTCGGGATGATCGCGAGTCAGGATTGCGAGGAGAAACCAGAGGGCCGGAACCTCGTCGCTCGAATCGGGACCGAGGAGGACGACGGGGCTTTGGGAGAATTGCTTGAGGTCGTTGAGGAGGTCGTCCTTCCAGGAGAGGTTCGCCAGCCAGTCGGGATCAGGGGGTGAGAGGTCTGGCTCGCCCCACTGGTCCGACCCGCCGATCCAGCCACCGGAAGCGCCCCCGTACCGGGACTTGAGTGCAGCCAGGGGCTCTCCCGCGGCCACGCTCTCGTACAGGGGCCTCCAGGCCGCGGTGAGGCTGTTGGGCCTGGCGAACGCGAACCGGATTGTCTGATTGCGGAGCGTCGCGCCCGTTGCAGGCTCGGAGATCCGCAGGGTGAACGAGGGCATCTCCGGGCGGTATTTCTCATCGATCAGGTCGCGGACGATGGAGTACAGATCGCTGAGTTTCCCGTCCGCGTCCCAGAGGTCGATGGTCCGGTTCGGGGAATTGCGCAGGGCGTTCAGGGCCAGGGCGATCCCCTCGCGGTTACCGTCGATGGACCAGACGACGAGGTCGGCCCGGCGCGGCTTCTCGGTCACCTTGGCGGAGGTCGGTCGCTCGGTCACCGCGTCCGAATCCTGGCCCGTACCGGAGCTGGGCCACCATTCGGGCAGCGGCACGATCGAGAACGTGAGCAGGGTGCCCACCAGAACGATCGCGATGGCGCTGCCCCAGCGACGGGCCGGTCGTTTCCGGGATGTCCGCCAGCGGAACACGGGAGCGCCTCCGGAGAAACCGAGTCGCGCACGGGAACAAGCTGGGCCAGCGGCCCCAACCTCGCCACGTGGCGAGGGCGACTCGCGCTCCGAGTCGCGTGAGATGGCACGAGTCGAGCTTAAGGCGAAAGCCAGACCCTGTCGAGGGGGGGGCTGCCGGTCGAATTCGACGGGAAGTCGGACCCATGCGGGATCGGGTCGGACGCCGGAAAGGTCCGACGGATCGGGGATGGTTCGCGCCGTTCGGGTCCGTTTCGGACCGACCACCGGGACGATCCCGGATCAGAGGACCGGATACGGGTCGGGCGACGCGGCGATGAAGGGGTCATCGTGGTGGGTGACGCGATTGCGTCCGCGGCGCTTGGAGCGATAGAGGGCCTCGTCGGCGTTGTGGACGAGCCGGGAGGCGTCGCGGGTCGAAAGGGAGGCGGTGGAGACGCCGAGGCTGGCGGTCACGTGGCGCAGCGGCCAGGTATGGGAGTCGATCGCCAGGCGAAGGCGATCGGCGAGGACGACGGCGGCGGTCTGATCGGTGTCGGGCAGAAGGATCAGGAACTCCTCGCCGCCGTAGCGACCGACGAGGTCGTGGGCACGGACCGCGTTGCGCAGGATCGTGGCGAGCTGTCGGAGGACCTCGTCGCCGGCCTGGTGGCCGAAGTCGTCGTTGTAGTTCTTGAAGTGATCGACGTCGAGCAAGGCGACCGAGAGCGGCAGGCCGCGTCGGGCCGAGAGCGAGAGGCCGGCTTCCAGGGCTTCGAGGAAGCGTCGGCGGTTGCAGAGACCGGTCAGGCCGTCGGTCCAGGCCAGCTCGCTGAGTCGCTCGTTCTGGAATTGCAACTCGGATGCAAGCCGCTCGGCCTGGTCGGTGCGGGCGAGGATGTCGGCCTGCATCGTGAGGATCCGGCGGGCGATCTCGACGCGGGCGATCAGCTCATGGCGGTCGAGCGGCTTGATGAGGAAGTCGTCGGCCCCGGCGCGAAGGCCCTCGATCCGCTCGGGCGAGCTGGTCCGGGCGGTCAGGAGCATGACGTAGGTGTAGGGACGCCCTTCCAGTCGACGAATCCGTCGGCAGAGCTCGGGACCTTCCAGGCCGGGCATGGTCCAGTCGGTGAGCACGAGGGGAACGTGCGCCTTCTGGATGTGCTCCCAGGCCACCAGGCCGTCGGTCGCGACGACGACCGCATGCCCGGCCTCCTCGAGCAGAGCCCGCAGAAGGTCGGCAACATCGGGGTCGTCCTCGGCAACAAGAATCTTCAGGGGGGGCGGAGATCCGTTTCGATCCAGCCACGGCAGGGCCGGCTCAGGACGGGTCCGGGGCTCGGACCTGAGATCGGAGGCTTGCGGGAGAGCGGACGGCAAGAGCAGCCGTGAAGTGGCCGGTTTGACCGGGGTGGGCGCGGGCAGGGACGCCTCGAACTCCAGCCATCGCAGAAAGACCTCGACGACCGCGGGATCGAGGTGGGTTCCCGCCAGGCCGCGGATGTGCTCCAGAATCCGATCCTGGGGCCAGGCGGGTCGGTAGGGGCGATCGTGGCTCAGGGCGTCCCAGATGTCCACGGCGGCGAAGATCCGAGCGGCGAGCGGGATCGCCTCACCACGGAGACCCTGGGGGTAGCCGCTGCCGTCCCAGCGCTCATGGTGGCAATACGGGATTTCCAGGGCCGGCCGCAAGAACGTGATCGGCCAGAGCATTTGCAAGGCGTAGGTCGGGTGCATCTCCATGATGGCCCACTCCTCGACCGTGAGCGGGCCGGGCTTCAGGAGGATGCTGTCGGGGATGCCCATCTTGCCGATGTCGTGGAGCAAGGCCCCCCGGCGGATGTGCTCGATCCGCTCCTCGGCGACGCCCATCTCGCGGGCCAGAAGCATGGTCAGGGTCGTGACGCGCTGGCTGTGGCCCTGGGTCTCCTTGTCGCGCAGCTCCAGAGCCCGCGACCAGCCCTCAATCGTGGCGTCGTAGGCGTGGCGAAGGTCGCGGTGAGAACGCTCCAGGACCTCCAGCAGCGCCGGATCGGTCAGGAAGGTTGCGGGCCCGTTCCGCTCGGAATCTGGGCCAACGATCGGTGGTGAGCCCTGCGTGGTCAGGCTCGAAAGCGGCTCCGACCACCACCCCGACTCACGATTGATCTCGATGCGACCCGGATCCTGGTCCGGCAACGGACCGGGTTCCGATGTACTGAGTCGTGCCATGGAAGCACTCCCGCTCGACTCCATGATTGGTTCCACGGCGGCGCAGCGCGGCTCGCGGTCTCCAATCGGGAGTGTAGGTCAGGAACGCCTCAACACGCTATCGAGAGGAGTGAGTGTGGATTCCTGTCATCAGGCAGGGGACCACGTCTGGATGATGAGTTCCCATGGTGGGTCGAAGGAATCATGCGGAGCGTCGAAGGGAGTCTGGCGATCGGTCGGCTTCACGTCGGGTCGGGGCCAGGAAGGCCCGGGGGGAGGCGGGACCGGCCAGGAGCAGGGCGTCACCGGGACGGGCCAGGGTGACGGCCAGGTCAAAGGCACGGCGGAGGTCGGTTTCGACCAGGACGCGGCCAGGGCGGCGAAAGCCGGCCAGAAGATCGTCGAGGACGGCGTCGGGGTCGCCCCGAAACGAGTCGGCGAGGGTCGCCACCACGGCATCCGCTCCAGACTCGGCTGCGTGGCCCAGGGTGTGGAGGTAGGACGGGTCGTCCGGGCCCTCGGCCGCGACGACGCAGACGACCCGACGGGCGCCCGCCTCGCGGAGCATGGCCAGAGCCTCGGCCAGCTCATGGGCATTGCGAGCCAGGTCCCGACGGCAGGAGATCCCGGCGCGGGGGTGTTGAGCGGTTCCATCCGACCGGGCAGGACGGCGACCGATTCGAGTCCGCTGGCGACCGTCTCGGCCCCGATGCCGAGAGCCTGAGCCATCGCCGACGCGGCGAGCGCCGAGGCCAGGTTGCGACGGCCGATCAGGCGAAGCCGAACCGGCGTTTCCTTGTCGAAACCCGTGATGAGAAAACGCGTTCCGGCTTCGTCGAGGCATGCCCGGGCGGCGGAGACATCGGCCGGGCCTTCCAGGGCGTAGGCGACGCGACGGGCTTCCAGGTTCACGGCGCCGAGCAACTCGGCGTCCGGGTCGTCGTTGCGGACGACGGCGATCCCGCCGGGCCGCACGCGACGGAAGAGCCGCGCCTGGGCTTGCCGGGCGGTGAAGGCCGCGGGGGCAACGAGGTCGGGCGCGTGAACGCCGGTGGTCAGGGCGCCGGAGAGGGCCAGTGCGTCGGCGTCGTGACGCTGGAGCATGGCGTCCGAGAAGGCAACCACGGCGGTCTCGCAACGGCGCTCGACCATCCGGCCGAGCATCTCGGCCAGTTCGCCCGAGTCGGGCTCGACGGGCCGGGCGGGGTACGAGACGACACCGTCGGACCAGCCCGAGGCACCGATCAGCCCAACGCGGCGACCGTGGGCCTGGAGGATCGCTCGGAGCCAGAGTGCGGTGGCCGTCTTGCCGGTCGTGCCGGCGATCCCGATGACCGTGAGAGCCTCGCTCGGGTCGCCGGCCAGCGCCTGGCTGATCCGGGCATAGGCCCGGCGGGCGTCGGGCACGATGACTTGCAGTCGGCCGGCCTCCGCCGAGGGTCGCTCAACGACCACGGCGGCCGCGCCGCGTTCCAGCGCGAGGCCGACGAAGTCGTGGCCGTCGAGCCGACGGCCGCGGAGGGCGATGAAGACCTGGCCGGGGTCGAGCCGTCGGGTGTCGGTCGAGCAACCCGAGACGACGAGGTCGGAAACGCCGGCGAAGGTCGCCTCCGGGAGCAGTCGCCTCAGGCTCACTGCGGGGATGCCCCGCTGGGCGGAACGGTCCACGAACCAGCGCACCATCGGCACTTGCCTCCTTGCTTGCCGGCCTCAGGTTCAACGGGCTCGTCGAGCCGAACGGGGCCGCCCGCGTCATGCCTCAGGCCCCGTCGGCGAGCGGCATTCTTGGCCAGGTCCGGAAAAAAGGCAATGCCAGACTTCTTGGCCGGCCGATGATGTTCGAATGGGCGTCGGAGGCGAGCCGGGGAGAGTCGTCCCGGCTCTCCATACGGTCCCGCCTTCCCGGAGGACTCACCCCTTGAGCCGGACCACCACCCCGCCCGCCGGAGCTTCGGGCAAATGCCAGATCTGCGGTCACGCCTTTCCCACCGAGGAGCTGATGCCTGGCCGGCTCGTTCGCGACCCAATTGCCCGCACGATTCGCAAGGCCCGGCCCGACTGGAACCCTGACGGTTTCATCTGCCTCGACGACCTCAACCGCTTCCGCGCTCAGCACGTCGAGGACGTGCTGGCCGAGGAGCGCGGGGCCTTGACGGATCTGGAGTCGGAGGTTGTCCGCAGCCTTGAGGAACAGGAGACGGTCAGCCGCGACGTGAATGCCGCCTTCGAGCGCCAGCTCACCCTGGGCGAGCGGGCGTCAGACCAGATCGCCGAGTTCGGCGGAAGCTGGGGATTCATCCTCCTGTTCGGTGGCGTGATGCTCGCCTGGATCGCGCTAAACACCTCGGCCCTTCTGAGTCGGCCGTTTGACCCGTTTCCCTACATCCTGTTGAACCTCGTGCTTTCCTGTCTGGCCGCGATCCAGGCTCCGATCATCATGATGAGTCAGAACCGCCAGGAGGCCAAGGACCGCCTCCGCAGTGAGAACGACTACCGCATCAACCTCAAAGCCGAGCTGGAGATCCGCGCTTTGCACGCCAAGATCGACCTGCTCCTGACCCACCAGTGGCAACGCCTGCTGGAGATCCAGAAGATCCAGATGGAGATGATGCAGGAGTTGATCCAGGCCCGCGAGCACGAGCAGCGAACGCCGACGGACGTTTCCCCCGACCCGAAGACGACGGAGGGATCTTCGTAGTGGGCTCCGCCCACCGATCTATCAACGCCACAAGAGGATCGGTGGGCAGAGCCCACCCTACAAGATTGGGCGGGCCAGGCTCCAGAGCCAGAGGGCCAGACCGGAGACGAGGAGCAGAACGAGGCCGAGCGTCAGGCGGAGGCGGACCAGGCTGCGCTGGAAGCGGCGAACGGCATCGGGGCGTCCGGAGAGCGTGTGGAGGAAGGAGATCCGGCGAGCGATGCTGCCGTGTCGCCAGGAACGGGAGCGGGGGGCGATACCGTTGAGATCGGCGACGTCGGCCAGGGCGTCGGCGAAGATCCGGATACCCTCGGGGCAGGGGTCGGCGGGGGGGAGACGGTTAACGGCGAGGCGTTAGGGTCGTCGTGGGGCGGGCAGTCGGGTCGGCCGCAGGAGACGACGCGGCAGCCGAAGACGTCGGCCTGGCGCTCGAAGCGGCGGGAGAGGAAGCCGAAGACGAGAAAGAAGTAGAGGCCCAGGCCGGTCAGGGCCGCAGTCCACTGGGCGATCTCCAGCGCCGTCGGGTTGCCGATCAGACCGGCCGTCCAGCTCCGCGGGCCGAGGCCGGCGTTCACGGCCAGATCGATCAAGGTGCCGACGCCCATGCTCCCGAGGAAGAAAAGGCCGAAGTAATAGAAGTGGCGGTGGGCGACGTGTCCGATCTCATGGCCGAAGACGGCCTCGATCTGCTCGGGCTCAAGACGCTCGATCATGGCGTCGGAGATCAGGACGTAGCGGAACCAGGGCAAGGCACCCGTGACGCCCGCGTTGACCACGACGCCGCCGGTGTCCCAGACCAGCAAGTCGGTGTAGCGGAACCGGAACCGTCGGGCCAGGCGTTCGAGCCGGTCGCGGAGCGGTCCGCGAGGCAGCGAGCGGGCAGGCCAGGAAAGGCGGACGAACGCCGGCGAGAGGATCAGAACCAACGCCCCCATCACGGCGATGCAGGCGAGCTGAACCCGCAGGTCATCTTCGAAGCTCGGCCAGTAACGCCTCAGGAGGTCGCGGCCGAGTCCGTAGATCAAGGCCATCGGCAGGACCGTCCCCAGCGACTGACGGGCCTTGAGCACCAGGTAGCGGCCGAGCCGCAGGCCAGCGACCGACGGCCGCAAGGCCCGCTCAGCCGCATACAGACCCCACCAGGCGAGCCCCTGGGCGACGAAGAACGGCAGGAGCGTCGCGGCCTCGTCGAGCAGGAGCATCCGACGAAGCCCGAGGTTCCAGGCCACCAGCCGCGGCCATTCGAGCCAGTAGATGGCCCAGCCGAAGACGGCGAGCGCCAGGAGGTCCACGCCGCGTGAGGCCCAGTGCAGGCCGCGTCGCAGCGCCGACTTCGGGCGGGTCCGGCCGCTGGCCTGACGGGTCATCCAGGCCCCGAGAACCCAGGATACGACGCCGACCAGCAGGAGACCCAGAGCGAGCGCGTAGAAATGATGCCTCGCCTCCCGATCCGGCAACGGACGGAAACCTGACCGCTCGCCAAAGCCGAAGGCCAGGATGATCGCGACCAGCAGCGGCAGGGGCATCGACAGGGCTCAACCAGGACAGGACGATTCGTGCCCGGAAACCGGGTCTCAAGCGGCCCAGGGCGGAGGACCGAGGAGGCCGCATCTCGGAAGCGGAAGCGTGCGGCGTTTCTCCCCGGACCTCGGCCGGGCCATCCGATCGGGTCGGGACGGGGTCAGACGGCGGCGGCGCCGACGACGATCAACTGGATGGGAACGGGCTTGGCCTCGGCTTCCCCGGCCTTGACGGACAAGGGGAGCACGGCGCCCCAGAGGTCGTTCTGGTCGTCGTGGCTGATGGCGGGGGGCTGGGTGCCGTCCGGCGTGCGGACCATCATCAGCACGGCGGGGTGGTTCGTGCCGGCGGCGTCGGCGCTCTTGCGTTCGAGAACCTTCTCGTCCAGGTCGGCGACCTTCTCGTCCTGCTTGGCGGGCACGAGCAGGCCGAAATCCCGGTAAGGGCTCACGCCGAGGTGGTCGCCGTTGATCGGCTGGAGGCCATAGCGGAGGGTGTACAGACCGGGCACGATCGCCTGATCCCGGTAGTCGTAACCCTCCTCGTGATACCGGGCCGCGCCGAGCAATTCGCCTTCCTTGAGGAAGGGGAAGAGGATCGCTCCTTTCGGGCCTCCCGGCGCCTGCTCGGTGGGGACGGCCTTGCGGAGCCAGACATCCACGAACGGCTTGCCGTCCTTGGTGACGCGGAAGCCGGAGTCGGTCAGGGCGCCTTTGATGTCGGCGTTCAGGGCATCGGGCGGCGCTTCCTTCAGAGGAGCGACCTTGTAGTCCTGGGCCCTGGCGGTCAGCGGAGTGAGGCCGAGCAAGGCGACCAGCAGAAGGCGTTGCATGGGCATGGTCAGTAGGTTCCTGGTCTGTCGTATCGCGCTGGCGGGATCAGTGGAATTCTGGCAAACGGGTCCACGAAGCCGCAAACCGACGCGGCGGCCCGCCGTCGGACGCCCGGACAAGTCCGGGCCGCGCTGGCCGACGGTGGCTCCCCTCTTTGGTCGGGGAGACCATGTAAGTTTAACCCCGACGCAGGCCTTCGGGAAGGCTCCGGCGGGGAAGGGAAGGATCGATGACGAATGGTCGGTCGGTATCCGATGGTCCACGTCGGGCAACAACACCTCGACCATGGACCATCAGACATCGACCCATCCCGGTGGGGGCGATCGATCAAATCAATAGCGGAAGTGGCCGACGAAGCTGCTGCGGCAGTTCGGGTCGTTCCAGTTGGTGCCGAGGCCGGCGCCCTTGAAGGCGTGGGCCAGGGTGTAGGCGGGCTGAGCCTCGACGCCGCGGGAGAGGGGCTGATACTCGACGACCTCGTTGCCGCAGAGGTGGTCACCCTCGTCGAGCGGACGGGTGTTGATCTCGGCCAGGCCGGGGACGGTCAGCATGCCCTGCGGGGCGGTGGGCATCGAGCCGTGGGCAGCGTGGGTGTCATCGGCGCTGGCGGCGGCGTGATCCTCGACGAAGACGTGGACCGAAGCGGTCTTGACGCCGACGACGTGCTGGAACCGCTCGCCGCCGAGGGCCTTGGCCATCGCAATCAGGGCCGCTCGCTGGGCGGGGCTGGCGGTCTTCTCGACGATCAAGACGGCTTCGGCCTTCGACGGGTCGTCCTTGGAGAAGGTCGTGGTCCCGCGGACGGCCGCCGCCACGGCCAGGCCGCTCAGATCGACCCCGTCCCAGGCGCCTTCGGTGACCTTCCAGGCCAGAACGGCCTGGTGGCCGGTCAGGAAGATCTCAGAGTTGGAGAAGCACGGGCCGGTATAGACGTCGGCCGTGCGAGCCTCGATATAGTCGCCCTGGACGCGGGCCGCCGTCTCGGTCGGGGCGGCGCCGGCCGCTGCCAGGCGCCGCAGAGTGCGACGATCGTTTGCAACATCGCGTGTCGCTCCTGTTGGGAAGCTTCGATCAGATCAAAGGAAAGTCACTCCGGGATTTTACCCGCGTAACCCTGATTCTTGGGAGGACCCCCGACAGGAGTCAAGTCCCGCTCGGGGAATCCGCGTCCATGGGCCGGGCTGGAGAGCCCGTGCGCAGGCCATCGCGATCCCATCAAGGGCTTGCGGCGGCCGTTGGGTCCGCAAGCCGGCGTCGGACCTGGATCGCGACCCAGGAGGCAGCCGCGGTCGCGGGAGTCGGCTCGGGGTTGTCGAGCGTGGTGGTGCCACCGGCGGAGACGGCGACCAGGGACGGATCGATCCCGAGTCGATCGGCCAGGTGGTCGCGGATGCGACGGGCACGCTCCAGGCCGTCGATCATCGAGGCACCACCAACGGTCGGTGGCGACTGGGGGTTCGTGGAGGCGAGGCGAACGTCGGCGTCGCTGGAGACCACGTTGGCTGACTCGGCGGCTGTGCCGGCGACCCGGAGGGCAAGGCCGGGCGTTCCGGGACCTCCGAGGGCATCGGCGAGGGCATCGAGCAGGGCCTCACCTTCGGCGGTCAAGGTGTCGCGGTTGGGGGCGAAGAGGGCCCCGGCGCGGAGCAGGAGGGTGCCGCGGGACGGTTCCAAACGGCCATCGGGGTGATCGCGGACGAACGCTTCCAGACGGCCGATCATGGCGGTTGTCGGCGGTGCGAGGGCGGCGGTACGGACCTGGCCGCGGATCTGGTCGAGGAGGGCGTGGAGTTGATCGCGCTCGTCCTGGTAGTCGGCGATGCTCCGCTCGTAGCGGCGGATGGCTTCATCCTGGGCACGGAGGCGCCGGCTGTCGTCGAGCGAGCGCTGGGCGAGATCCTTGTTATCCTGGCGGACCCGGACGAGCACGTCGCGCAACTGCTGGTTCTCGGTCTGGAGTACCTGGGCACGCTGGCGGCAGTCGTCAATCCGTCCCCGGGGCACCCAGGCGCAACCCGAGACCGTGCCCAACACCACGGCCAGTGCGATCGCAGCACCTCGGGTGGCTGTCATCCGGGAGGTATTTGGCATGGGTTCCGACTCCATTCGGAACAGAATCCGAGGTGACGCCGTGACCGCCATCGGGCGAATCGGACAAACTTCCGTCGGACCGGAACTCTCGGAAGTCTTTGAGATCCGGTCCGACGAAATTCGGCCTCACGGCTGCGGGCCGCGGTCGGAGTGCCAGGTGAAGGGTCGGATGGCGTCACTCCTCATCTTAATCAACCACCGCCCATCAAGCCGGCGATGGCCTTGACGAGCCCGGAGGAAGTCCCTTCGCCCTGGAACTCGTAGAGGTTGGTCAGCAGGTCGTGTCCGACGAACGCCAGCAGGAGCATCAGGGCGGCGGCGAAGCCGAGCGCGACGACCCAGGGCGTGCTCCACTCGGGCCCCTGGGCCTCACGGAGCAGGTCGGGAGTGCCGCGACGGCCGGCCGCGGGGGCGGGCCCAGCGGCGGGGGTGGCGGGCTCGGCGACCGCGGCGGCGGCACCGACGGCCGCGGCGGGTTCCTCACCGCCGACATCGCCCCAGCCACCCTCGGCCGCAGCCTCGGTCTCGTCGGAGATGCCCTCGCCGAAGACGTCTTCCGCCAGGGCGGGCGCGGCCCCGAGCGCGGTGGCGGCGCTGTCATCGACGTTCTCCTCGTCGATGGCGAAGACCTCGGAGGCGCTGTCGTCGTTCTCGTCGAGATCGAAGTCGCTGGTGGCTTCGAGCTGGACGGTCCGGTCGTCGCCGCCGGAATCGAGGGCATCGACCTCGAAGTCGGTGTCCTCGAAGATGTCCTTCTCGCCCGAGTCGCGGACGGGCAGGGCGGTGGCGCCGGGATCGACCTTGGGTTTGGCGGGGGCCGGCTTGGGCGCCGGCTTGGCGGCGGGCTTCGGCTTCTCGTCCTCATCGTCGAGGGGGGACAGCTCGATCGAGTCGGCCGACGAGAGATCGAAGTCGCCGGCCGCGAGATTGATGCCCGAATCGCTGGGACGGCCGAGGTTGACACCGGAGGCCGAAGGTTCGACACCGGTAACGTCCGAGTCGCTCGGTCCGCGTTTGGGGGCCTGGGCCCGGGTGTCGGGTGCGGCGTCAAACTCGTCGCTCTGGTCGAGCGCGGTCAGCTCGAAGTCGCTGCCGGAATCGGGCTGAAGCGCGTCGATAACGCTGGAGGGTGTCAGCTCAAAATCGCTGTCGCTGTCGCCGGGGCCGACCGCCTCAACCTCGGCGGACGAGCCGAGCATTGGGCTCTTGGCGAGGGTGGTGGCGCCGGGGTCGTCGCCGCCGGTCTCGGACATCTCGTCGCTGTCGTCGGAGACGAGCGTCACGTCGGAGTCGCTGGGCCGGATGCCGCTGGGGGTCGCCAGGCGGACGTCGGAGTCGCTGGCGCCGGGGGGTGGCGTCTTCAGGCACGAGCTTGACGTCGGAGTCGCTCGGCTGCTTGCCGGCCGGCTTCATGCCGATGATCGTGGAGCTGGAGCCGGTCAGCTCGGGCGGCACGGAGGTGTCATCAACGGGGACGTCCTGGTCGCCGGACCGCAGCTCGGCGGAGGGTGCGGCGATATCGGGGGTGGCGACGCCGAGCTGGAACTCGGACAGATCGATCTCGGCGCCGCTGTCCGAGGCACCGCTCTGGGGGACCTCCAGGTCGAGGTCGGAGAGCGAGAGGTCGGGGTCGCTGCCCATGCCGCGGCGGCGGGCCAGCTCGTCGATGTCGGCGACGCGGAACTGCCAGTTGCCGGCGTCTTGCATGGCGCGGACCTCGCGGGCCTGGACCTTCGCCTTGAGTTCGTCAGGGCTCATGCCGAGGACGCGGGCGGCCTGTTCGAGGGAGTAAAATTGGGCCATGGACGAGTGCTCCTCCGCGGTCGGGGACGGATCGGCCCGGGGGCCGTCGATTTTGCAGTCAGGTCAACAGGGGGCGGTTCAGGGGAAGGGGACCGTACCGCGGCACCGCGCCAGCATTCGACTAGGGGGGGCGTCCAGGGTTTTTGCCCTCGAAGACGATCGAACATCCTACTTCCGAACGGGGGCCGAGCCGCTGACCATGGCCTCGATGGTGGCCACCTCGGGCGCCTGGTTGTTGTACTCGGCCATCTTCAAATCCCAGCGAAACTGACGGGCTGCCTCCAGCTTCACGACCCCTTTGGGGTCACGCGGATCGACCTTGTACACGGCAAACGCCTGGGACCGGGTGTCGAGGATGTAGAGCAACTGGCCCGAGTCGGGCGAGATGGCGGTGAAGGCGATCGTGCCGGCGGCCTCCCTGGGGGGCACGGGTCCAGCCGTCGCCTGGGCCTTCGCCACCGGCGCCCGACCGTTCCCGAAGGCCCAACCCAGGGTCAGGCCCGCAACCAGTCCGACCCCGATCCATCGCCAAACCTGAGCCCTCGCATCACTGGACATGCCCGTTCCCTCCTGGAAATTATACGGAACCCACGCCCCCGATCCACCAGGGACGCCCGGGCCTGCGGGATCGGACACGACGCCGAGAACCAGCGCCGGCCGCTCCCGTCGCGGCGCCTCCGCTTCGCAACCAGTTTACCACACCGCGAACGCCGCAAGGGCCGTCTCGGTCGGTCATGATGGGAAATCGTGGGCAGGACGACAGGACGAGCCGATTCTCGCGACGAAGTGAAATGGTCCTCCCATCTTAACCCGGCCCCCGGACCCGACAAGGGCAATGTCCGGTGGAGCGAACGGCCATCGTGGACGCTGACCCGATCGGCCCGCGATCCGCACCAATCGGCCGGATTGTTTAAATTTTGGTTGAACGGCCCCTCCGACCTGAGGTATGGTTGACAAGTGAGGAAGAACCGAGCCGCGTCGTTGGGCCGCCGGCCGCCTGCTCTTGGGCGACGCAGCCCAGCCCCGGCGCGACACGCCGCGACGGACAACCAACCCCGAGCCCGCCTCGGTCCGACCCGACCGCGAGGCTGGAACCGTCCGACGCCAAACGCCCCACCGCTACTGGTCTAGGCCTGTGAGGGAGGATCAATTATGACCCTGACGCGGACCCATCGCCGCGTGGCCGGGACGAGCCTGGCCCTGGCCGTCGTCGCCGCCATCGGATTCGGCAACCTGACGGCCATCCGTGCCGACGACGCCGCGGCTCCGACCCCGGCCGCCGACCTGATCGGCCAGCCCGCCTCCGTGGCGGTTGAACCGGCCAACCCGGCTGTGGTCGGGCGCCGAGCCACGGCTCAGCTCATCGTCACCGCGGCCTATCCCGACGGCACGGTCCGCGACCTGACCCACGCCCTGAGCTGGTCGAGCCTCAACCCCGAGATCGCCGCCGTCACGCCCAAAGGTCGCGTGGTGCCGGTCGCCGACGGCCAGGCCACGATTGTCGCCCGCGGTGGCAGCATCGAGGCGCAGACGACCGTCACCGTCTCCCAGATGGGCGAGCCCACGCCCGTGAGTTTCCGCCATGACGTGATCCCCGCCTTCAGCCAGGCCGGCTGCAACATGGGCGCCTGCCACGGCACACCCACCGGCAAGGGCGGATTCCGTCTCAGCCTCCGCGGTTACCTGCCCGACCAGGACTACGAGACGCTCAGCCGCGAGGCCGGCGGCCGTCGGATCAACACGTTCAATGCCGACACCAGCATGATCCTCCGCAAGCCGCTCGGCGAGATCGCCCACGAGGGCGGCCTGCGGCTCTCCCGAGGCACCAAGACCTACGAGTTCCTCCACGACTGGATCGCCGAGGGCGCCAAGGACGACCCGAAGGTCTCGCCCGCCGTCAAGCTTGAGCTGCTGCCCGGCAACCGCGTCCTGAACGCCCCGGCCCAGAGCCAGCAGATCGTCGCGATCGTCACCCACGCCGATGGCTCGAAGCGCGATGTGACCCCGATCTGCTACTACGACAGCTCGAACACCGAGATCGCCACGGTTGATGTCGATGGTTTCGTCGCGTTCAAGCAGCGTGGCGAGGTCGCGGTGATCGCCCACTATCTCGATCTGGTCGCCAACGTCCGCCTGACTCACCTCGTCGAGGTCCCCGGCTTCCAGGTCGCCGAGGTCCCACAAGACAGCCTGGTGGACAAGGCGGTCTTCGCCAAGTTGAACCTGATGCGGATCGCTCCTTCGGAGGTCTGCAACGACGACGAATTCGTCCGCCGCGTCTATCTCGACACGCTCGGCCTGCTGCCCACACCCGAGGAGACGAAGGCGTTCCTCGACGATCAGGACCCCGACAAGCGGACGAAGCTCGTCGATGCCCTGCTCGCTCGTCCGGAGTTCAACGATTACTGGACGCTCAAGCTCGCGGACGTGCTCCGCTCCAATAGCCGCCTGATCCAACCAAAGGGGGCTTACGTCTTCAATCGCTGGATCAAGGAAAGCCTCCAGCAGAACAAGCCGATGGACCAGTTCGTCCGCGAGCTGCTCACGGCCGAGGGGTCGACCTTCAAGAACCCGGCTGCCAATTACTACCGAATCAGCCGCAACCCGGAAGACTCGGTTGAGACCACGGCACAGCTTTTCCTCGGCGTGAGGATTCAGTGCGCCAAGTGTCACAACCACCCGTTCGAGCGCTGGACGCAGGATGATTACTACGGCTTCGCGGCCTTCTTCTCCCGCGTCCGCCAGAAGAAGGGCGTCTTGCCGGACGAGGAGATCGTCTTCGCGGCCGACGCGGGCGACGTCCGCCAGCCACGGACCGGCCAAGTGATGAAGCCCAAGTCGCTCGGCGGCCCGGTCTATGAGGATGCCAACGACGCTCCGGCTCGCCGTGCACGCCTGGCGAAGTGGCTCACCTCGCCGGAGAACCCGTTCTTCGCCAAGAGTCTGGTCAACCGGATCTGGTACCACGTTGTTGGCCGCGGGATCGTCGAGCCGGTGGACGATTTCCGCGACTCCAATCCCGCCTGCAACGACGAGCTGATCGACGGCCTCGCCGCCGACTTCGCCAAGAGCGGCTATGACCTCCGCCACCTCGTCCGCACGATCCTGACCAGCCGGACCTACCAGCTCAGTGCCCGGCCGAACCAGTTCAACGCCGACGACACTCTGTACTTCTCCCACGCCTACACCAAGCTTCTGCCGGCCGAGGTCCTACTCGACGCGATCTCGACCGTCACGGCATCCCAGACGAAGTTCCCCAACCTGCCCGAGGGCTACCGCGCCACGCAGATTCCCGACGGCAAGATGGAGGACCCCTTCCTCAAGACGTTCGGCCGACCCGCCCGCGAGCTGGCCTGCGAGTGTGAGCGTGAGAGCGATTCGAACCTGAGCCAGGCCCTCCAGCTCATCGGCGGCGCCACGGTCAACAACAAGCTCCGCGACGACAAGGGCCGGATGGCCGAACTCGCCAAGAGCGACAAGTCGCCCGAGGCGATCACCCGCGAACTTTACATGATCGCTCTCTCCCGCGAGCCCAACGCCACCGAGATGAGCGCCGCCGTCAAGCACCTCTCCGAGGCCAAGGACCGCCGCCAGGCCGTCGAGGACCTGGGCTGGGTGCTCATCAACACCAAGGAATTCCTCTTCCGCCATTGATCGGAAGCTCGGGAACAACCGCGAGAAAACCGAGCGAGCCCGCCGATCCGAAAGGGTCGGCGGGCTCGTCGCGTTTCGCCAATCGGGATGAAGCGGATCAGCCCGAACGTGAAACTTCCAGGGGCTGTCCGCGGCGCTTGTTGCGGAAGTCACCGTCGAAGAGCCGGGCGCCTTGCCAGCCCGCATCCTCGACCATCTCCGCGAAGTCGGCCAGCGACTCCACGACGACATCCGGCCCGTACGCGAAATGTTGCAGGTCCTCCCGACGTGTGCCGCCACTGAGGACGAGGACCGTGTGGAAACCGAGCTGGACGCCGCCGAGGATGTCGGTCTCCATCGTGTCGCCGATCATGGTGGTCTCGTCGGTGCTCAGCCCGAGTTCCTTGCGGGCGGCTCGCATCATCACCGGGCTTGGTTTGCCGACGCTGAACGCCTTGACCCCCGTCGCGATCTCCAGCATCGCCACCATCGCCCCGCAGCCGGGGCGGAGGCCGTGCTGGGTGGGGCAGTTCGGATCGAGGTTCGTAGCGATCAGGCGGGCGCCTCCGTGGACCATCCGCACGGCGGCCTCGACCAGTTCGAGGTTAAAGGTGCGCCCCTCGCCGACAACGACGTAGTCGGGGGCGTGATCGACGACGGCGTAGCCGTTTTGATCCAGCGCGGTGAGCAGGCCGCCCTCACCGATGACGAAGGCCGTTCCGCCTGGCTTCCGCTGGGCGAGGAACCGGGCCGTGGCCATGGCGCTGGTGAAGACGTGCTCTTCCTCGATATCAATGCCCATCCGCGCCAGCTTCGCGACCACGTCGCGACGGGTCCGCTGGCTGTTGTTCGTCAGGAGGCGGAACGGGATGTCGGACCGTCGGAGCCGATCGATGAAGTTATCGGCGCCGGGGATTAGGTCGCTACCGCGGTAGAGCACGCCGTCCATATCGATCAGGAAGCCGTGTTTCCTGGGAGCAGAATTCATGGTTCTCCGTCGATTCCAGGGGGAGTCGCCGCGGCCGTGTCCGGTTCTCCCGGGACGGGCGCGACCCGTTGGCCGACGCGCCTGCGGGTCGGGAGAGGCGGCGGGAGCGGACCGGTGGCCCGTCCCGGTGGATCTGCCTTTGAAAGCCTCGTGCCAAGGTCCCCGAGCGGGACGGCACGATGGTGGACTAACTCTCGAAATCGCTTCCAGATGGGGAAAAAGTGACTGGGTCCAGACCGACGGCCCGTTGCTCGCCGCCTGCCTATGTTGCAGGCAATGATGGCCGGAAAACACGCGGTCGACCTGGCCCGACACGAGGAGCCTCGCGTGTCCTAGGGTTCCGTCAAGGTCGTGGAGCGTACCTGGCCCGATCAACTCCGGCGAGGACTTTTGATGCCAACGCGGGCGGCTCAACGCGTCGGTGACTGGCTGCCAATGGCACTCTTGCTCGCGATCGTGGCGGGATTCGGGCTCGCTCAGGCGGTGGTCCTGGAACCAAACGGGGATGCTTCCTGGTATGTTTATGTGGCAGGACGCGTTCTCGACGGCGATCGGCTGTACGTGGACCTCGTCGATACCAACCCGCCCCTGATTGTCTGGCTCGACATGGCGGTCGTGGCGGGGGCGCGGATCGTCGGACGGGACGGCTTGTCGGCGTTCCAGGCGGTGGACTTCGGAATGATCGGTGTCTCGCTGGCGATGAGCTGGCGGCTGAGCCGCGGCCAGCCCGAGGCGATCCGGAAAAGTAGTCTCGTGGCCTGGGCCTTCCTCTTGCTGGTCCAGGTGGGGGGCGCCTTCGGGCAGCGCGAGCATTTGCTGATGATTATGACCTTGCCCTACGCGCAGGGGGCAGCCGCCGTGGCGCGGGGGGAGCGGATCGGGACAGGGTGGGCGCTGGTGTCCGGGATGCTGGGCGGACTCGGCTTTGCGTTGAAACCGCAGTTTCTGGTTCCGGTCGTGCTGGTCGAGGGGTTTCTGGCCTGGCGTTGTGGACGGGCTGTCTGGTGGAGGCCACAGGCCTGGGCCTTGCTGGTGGTGCTCCTGTCCTACGCGGTCGCAGTCGTCGGGTGGACGCCGGAGTATTTCCGCCTGGCGGTCCGCTTTGCGCCGCTTTATCCGCATCATCGGCCGACGGGGACGGTGCTTTTGAGCAGTTCATGGCGGCTCCTGCTGGTGATCCCGGCGGTGGGGGTGTCATGGTTTCTGGGGCGTCGATGGTCGCCGGGCTGGGCGGGGGTATTTGGCTCTCTGACCGTTGGCCTGACGGCGGTCGTGTACCTGACTGGCAAGGGCTGGCTGTATCACTGGTTTCCGGCCGAGGCCACGTCCTTGGCCTTGCTGATCGGTTCGGGGGCACTCTGGCTCGGCGATCAGTCTGAAGACCGGCGACGGGCCGGCTTGGCGGGCTTCGCTGTCGTGATCGTGCTGGCCTCGGCGCTCTCGATCCTGGACTGGTCTTCCCGGCTCCGTCCCGACCGCGAAGCCGCCCGGCTGGTGAGGTTGTATGCGGGAAGGGGCGAGGGGGTTCTCGTGCTGTCCTGTTGGGTTCACACGTCCTTCCCGCTCATCCAGCAAGCCGGCGCGACCTGGAGCATGCGACACCCGATGCTCTGGCAAATCGCGGCCTTCTACGACCCGCATTCGTGGTCGCCGGGGCGCTATCATGCCCCTGAGGTGATGAGCGGCCCGGAGCGGCGGTTCGTCGACGAGGTGGTCGCTGACTTCGAGCGGTCGCGACCGGTCTTGCTTCTGGTCCACGACGACCCGCCCACGCCCGATCTGGCCGGGTTCGGTTACCTGGACTACCTCGCGCGGGAACCGCGGTTCGCTCGTTGCTTCGAGGACTACGAATACCTGACCCGCTCGATGCTCTACCGGATCTACCGCCGTCGCGGTGCCGTCGCCCGACGTCGGCCCGGCGATTCGGGGACGTTGGTCCGGGATCGTCGATTGCCTTCCCCGATCTCGACGAAGGCACGCCCAGCCGGATCACACGGATTCCGCCTTCGAGCCGGAACGTCTCCCGGGTGAGCCGGCCGATCTCGTCTACGATCCTCGGGCTGAAGACCTCCGCCGGGTCGTCCCAGAAGATCACCATCCCCCGCGAACGTCGCAGGCCATCGAGGATAGCCGCCTCGTCATAGTCGCGGACGTAGGCGGGGATGTAAAAGGCGTAACGTGTGGCCGGCGGGACCTTGAAAAAGACGTGGAAGCCGGACGAATAAGGGAAGAGGATCACAGGTCGCTCCTGATCCCAACCCCGTCCACCCTCGGTGGACAGTCCCAGGGCTTCCCGCAGGCCCTCCAGCTTCTCCAGGTCCGACGCCGAGAGGTAAAGGACCTGACCGTTCGGCAAGGAGTGCTCCACCACGCCGGTCGGCATTCCGGCCAGGGCGAGCTTGAGCAGAATCCAGCAGGTTGGCAGGGGAGTCGCCAGGATCAGACAGCGAGCGGGGCACCCGAGCCGGTCGATGGTGCATGCAGCGGCGACGGCGAGGCACCAGTAGTACTTGATGAAAATAAAATTGTGCTGGAAAAAGTAAGCGGCCCCCCCGAGAAAAAAGAGCAACGGGAGCATGAGCGGGAACTCGTCGAGAGCGGCCTCGGCCGACTCCCGGTTTCTGGAGGCGACACTTCGAAGCAGCCGACCGGTTAGAACGGCCAGGGCGACGAGGCTGGCGATTAGCGCGACCGACGCGAAAAGTTGCTGGGCGACGAAGTAGCGGAGCCCCGACCAGACCGGGAATCGCCACGAGTGGACGGCTTGATAATGTCGGAGGGCGTACGACGGCCAGATCACGTCCAGCGCGATCGGTCGCGGCAGCACGGCCAGCGACCAGACGATCCGCGACGTTTCGACCAGGGCGAGGCCCGCCAGCGTGGCGACGATCGCCCCGAGCCGTCGCAGGCTCTCAACACGATGGCCCGGCACCGCGAGCCAGGCGAGCAGGTCGAGAGCCAGCATCGGCGCCCAGAGAAACAGGCCCGAGCCGAACTTGATCCACTGGCACGTTCCCAGCAAGAGCCCGAGAACGACCGAGCGAGCGAATCCACGGCGCGTGGCTGGCGACCAGGCGAGGAGGATCGCGGCGAACGCGACTCGCTCCAGGGTCGTGTAGGTATTCTCCGCGCCGGTGAGCAACCCGCCTGGCACCAGGGTCAGCGGGATCAGGCCGAACACGACCAGGGGCAGGGCCGTCCGGAATCGGACGTGCCGTATCAGTAGCCAGAAGATCAGGGCCAGGAAGGTCAGGCTGGCCGCGAGCTGGTAGAGCAGGTAGGTCGTGACAGTGTTCCCGAGGGCCGCGGCCATCGCGGTGTGCAGGTAGGTCGGCAGGGCGCCGTAGGGGATGGAGAAGTCACGATAGAGGAGGCCGCCGCGGAGAATGACCTCGGCGGCGGTCAGGTTGAGCCCAGGCTCCCAGTTGATGTAATCGAAGTTCGCGAACTGATCCGGCCGCCGCGATGTCAGGAGCTCCGCCCAGGACCCGGCCAGGGCGACCACGGCGAACGTCCAGGCCAATCGACGCCCGGTTCCCGAATCATTCGCATTAATGAACATTAATCGGCTTGCCCCCAAGTCCGTGGACCACACCACGTCGTGGGGCGCCATCGTAATGGGCAAGCCTGCCGGCGGACAAGCCGATCGAAGCGACCGGCACGTTCCTCGCGGAAGCCGTGGCTGCATCCGGGACTCTGGAGCTTCGGCCTTCGGGAATCGGGACTTGAGGAATTCCGCGCGGATCGGCTTTGTCGATTTCGGGGGTTGTGGTAGAGTCGCCGTCCCGTCCCCGACCGGCGCATGGAAGCCACGCCGGAACCGGGCTGGAACACTCCATTTGCGACTCCACACGCCGCGCGACAGGGAGGTCGAGGCCATGCCTCAGTGGCCCATCCGCGTCAAGCTGTTCGTCGGGTTGAGCCTCGTCCTGGTCATGATGCTGACCTTGATGGGCGGCTCGATCTTCGGCCTGCACGCCTTCCACACCAGCAACCTCACGCTCACCGACCAGCTCCGCGAGCTGGGCGCCTCGACGCGTCTGCTGCAAACCGTCGTCCACATTGACGCCCCCCGGGATGAGTCGGAGGAGGGCCGCGAGGAGTTGAAGCGGCAGATCGGTGACGCCCGGCTGGCCTTGAGCCAGTATTGCGAACAGCTCCGCGCCAACACCAGCCGCGGCAACCGGTCCGACTTCCGCGAGGAACTGTCGCTGGCCTGGCTGATCGACCACGATCTGACGGCGATCCTCGCCGAGTTGACGCCAGGCGAGTCCGTCGAGCCGATCCTGCCGGGCACGCCCCAGTTCCTCACCCGCCACCCCGAGATGGCGAGCGATGATGAACTCGGTTCCGGCCCGGAGGCACTCCGGACACGGATCGACCGTCTGAACAAGCGGGTCATGAGCTTGCCCGACATCTTGCATCGCGACTTCTTCTCGGTGCTCACGCTTTCCAAGGGGCACTACGAGTCGAGCCGGGTCATTGTCTGGGTCTCGGCACTGGCGGTGCTGGCGATGCTCTGCGGCCTCACGGCGCTCTTTCATCGCTGGGTTCTGTACCCCGTCCGGCTCCTGCACCGCGGCGTGCGACGGGTGGCGCGGGGATCGTTCGACTACAAGATCCGCCTGGAAAGCGGCGACGAGATGCAGGCCCTGGCCGAGGCGTTCAACGACATGACGGCGCAGCTCAGCGCCATGTATGCGGACCTCGAACGCCAGGTCCACGAGCGGAGCCGGCAGCTCGTGCGCTCCGAGCGGCTGGCGGGTGTCGGCTTCCTCGCCGCCGGCGTGGCGCACGAGATCAACAACCCGCTCGCCTCGATCGCCTTCTGCTCCGAGGCGCTGGAGAGCCGCTTGAGAACCTTGATGGATGCGGCGTCGCAGGTGAGCGGCCACGGCCACGGCAGCCCCGCCGCCGACGCCAAGGTCGTCGGCAACTACCTGCGAATGATCCAGGAGGAAGCGTTCCGCTGCAAGCGGATCACCGAGAAACTGCTCGACTTCAGCCGTTGCGGCGAGATCCAGCGCCAGCGGACCGACCTCGGCGAGCTGGTCCACGGTGTCGTCGAGATGGTGCAGCACATGGGCAAGTATCGCCAAAAACAGATCGCGTTCCACCCGCGCGAGGCGGTCTTCGCGCACGTCGATCCGCAGGAGATCAAGCAGGTCGTGCTGAACCTCGTCGTCAACGCGCTGGACAGCATGGAACCAGGTGGAACGCTCCGGATCGACGTCCACCAGACCGGCGGGATGGCCGAGCTGGTCTTCGACGACGACGGCTGCGGCATGGCGGCCGACGTGCTGGAGAACATCTTCGAGCCATTCTTCACCCGCCGCAAGGTGGGGAAGGGGACCGGCCTCGGGCTCTCGATCACGCACCGGATCGTCAGCCAGCATGGCGGCGAGATCGAGGCGACGAGCCCGGGCGAAAACCAGGGCTCGCGGTTCGCCGTGCGGTTGCCGATGCGGGCCCCCGAGGGCCTGGCCGTGGCGTCTTCGGCCGCCGAAGCGGCCACGTCGCGGGCGTGAGCGAGGGAACGAATCATGGGCGGCACCGCATTTGTACGCATGAAGGTTCGGGGCACGGCCCCACAGCCGTTTCCGCCCACTGAATGGAAGGAGAACACCATGCGTACGCGCATCGCCATGACGCTGGGCCTCGGTCTGGCCCTCGCTCTTGTCGCCCCCACCGGCCTCCGGGCCGACGACGACGAGGGTGACCCCACGCCCGAGGCCCTGCTGGGCACTTACACGATCGTTTCCGGCGAGGACGGCGGCCAGCCCGTCCCCCGTGAGGAAATCGAAGGGACGAAGGTCCGGATCACGCCGGATATCATCGCCTCGACCGACAAGGACGGGAAGGAACTCTACATTGCCAAGTTCAATATCGAGACCGACACGAAGCCCTGGAAGCTGGCGATGACCGTCTCCGGCGGTCCTCATGGCGACCGCGGCCGGCATGCCACCGGGCTCATCGCACTCGACGGGGACACCGTCCGGCTGATCTACGCCGTCGAGGGAGGCGTCGTGCCCACCACCTTCAAGACCGCAGCGGGCACGAAGCAGAATTCGTTTGTCCTGAAGCGAATCCCCCAGGGCACCGAGCCTCCGAAGTGACCCTTGAGGCCGGTTCTGGTATCCTCGCCGCCGGGGGTCAGGTTTGACCCCCGGCTTCCGCCCGTGACAGGTTTCGGAACGCGACCCGAGGGAAGAAACTCCATGCGGACGACCATCACGATCGGGTTCGGAATCGGAATCGGCCTGGCGCTCGTGCTCGCGCAGGCTCCCCCGCAAGCCCGCGCCGACGACCAGGACCAGGCCTCCAGGGCGTTCCTCCACGCCTACTACACACGGCTCTTCCGGAATGGCCCGGCCCGCGCGGTCGATGACCAGGCGGCGGAGAAGTTTCTGGGCACCTACACCTACCAGTCGGGCAAGAAGGGCGATGAGGAGATCCCCAAGGACCACCTCACCGGCAAGGTCCGCATCGCCAAGGACGCAATCAGCCTGCTGAGCGACGGCGGCGACGAGGAGTTCGTCATCCGCTACGAGATCACGCCGGGCGAGGGGAACAAGCCCACGAAAATCAAGATGGAGATCACCAAGGCCGTCATGCAAGACGCCGTGGGGGCCCGGGCTACGGGCTTGATCGCGAAGGATGGCGACACCGTCCGCCTGATCTACGACTATCAGGAAGGTCGGTCGCCCGAGGACTTCAAGCCCGACGACATGATGCAGCATCTCTTCGTCCTGAAGGCGGAGAAGAAGTAAAGGTTTGCCGACCCAGTCGTGCCGGTGTCGGGCCGCCCCGGAGGGGTCGCCCGGCGCCGGACCGCGGCCCCTCGAAGAACGCGACGGCTCGGCTCTCACGGAAGGGACGATTGGTCATGGACAAGATGCAAGCCGGCGGTCTCCGCATTCTCTTCGCTGATGACGAGGCCCACCTCCGCGACCTCATGCAGATGGAACTGCCCCGGATGGGTCACGAGGTCACCGTCTGCCCCGACGGCGCCGCGGCGTTGAAGGCTCTGGAGCGCGGCGGGCCGTTCGACGCGGCCTTGCTCGACCTGAAGATGCCCGGCCTGACCGGCATCGAGGTCCTCGCCCAGATCCGCCAGCTCAGCCCCGAGACGCAGGTCGTCATCCTGACCGGCCAGGCGTCGGTCGATACGGCGGTGCAGGCCCTCCGGCTTGGGGCCTTCGACTACCTGACGAAGCCCTGCAAGTGGGCCGAGCTGGAAGTCATCCTCGCCCGGATCGCCGAGCGTCGCGACCTGACCAACAAGGCCGCCGCCCTGGAGACCCGCCTCAAGGCCGCTGAGGGCACTCCGACGCTCGTCGGCGACACCGCCGCCATGCAGGGCATCAAGCGTCTGATTGACACCGTCGCTCCCACCGACGCCACCGTGATGATCCTCGGCGAGACCGGCACCGGCAAGGAGCTGATCGCCCGCAACCTCCACGATCGCAGCCGACGCGCCGGCGGACCGTTCGTGCCGGTCAACTGCGGCGCCTTGCCCGAGAACCTCGTTGAGAGCGAGTTGTTCGGCCACCGTAAAGGGGCCTTCACCGGCGCCGATACCAACCGCAAGGGACTCTTCGAGGTCGCCAACGGCGGCACCCTGTTTCTCGACGAGGTGGGCGAGCTGGACAAGAGCGTCCAGGTCAAGCTGCTCCGGTTCCTCGAATCCGGCGAGATCCGCCGCGTCGGCGAGAATGACCCGTTCCGGGTCGATGTGCGGGTGCTCTGCGCCACCAACCGCGACCTCCGTTCGATGGTCGCCGACGACACGTTTCGCGAGGACCTCTTCTACCGACTCAACGCCTTCGAGATCGCGTTGCCTCCGCTTCGCGAGCGACGGGCCGATGTCCCGTTGCTGGCCCGGCATCTGCTCCGCCGATATGCCCCGAAGCGAGGCGACGATACCCTGACGCCCGAGTTCCTCGAAGCCCTCGTCGCCCACGACTGGCCGGGCAATATCCGCGAGCTGGCCAACGCCATCGAGCGCGCCACGATCATGTCGGGCGGCGGCCCGATCCGCCCGGAGCACCTGCCGTCATCGCCCCCCGCCCGCCGTCCCGGTTCGACCCCAGGCGCCAGCACCGGGGCGTCCTCGGCCGTGGGCGGCCCCCACTTCGTCATCCCGGCCGAGGGGAGCCCCAGCCTTCGCGACATCGAGATGAAATACATCCAGATCGTTCTGGAGAAGCACAACGGCAACAAGCCCGCCGCCAGCCGCGAGCTGGGCATCAGCCTCAAGACCCTCTATAACAAGATCAACCAGCTTCAGCAGAGCTGAGCGGCTTGACGGGATGATCAAGAGACGGCCCGGACCCGGCCTTGCGAACCGCCGCCCGGGGACCCTGGCCACGCCAGAAGAACCGCTTTTTTTATCGCCACAAGAGACCGCCACGCTCCGGGATCGACCAGGCAACGCGCCGGCGACGCCACCGGGATGCCGACAAGACGGCGTGAGAACGTCGGAGGGACGCTCCCCATCCTCGCCGCATCCCGATCGTAAATACTTTAGCCACCAATCTTTATCAGGGAAAATTGCCCATTTTGAAGTTCGTTCGGCGCCCAGGACGCGCCGCGCCGCCGCGACGCCTTGCCAGGACGAGGAGAGCCGGGGGTCATTGGATCGTCAGGAGGCTAGTGTTAATTATAGCACACGATCAGACAGTCGGCGGACGGCATTTCGTGGTTGTGACGAACCAGGAACCTCCAGGCGAGGAGGCAGCGGAGGTCGGAGCGAGGCATTCTGGAGAGCCTCGGAGCGGCGAGACCGAGAGGTACGGCGTCCGATGCGGAGGATTCGCCGGATCTGGACATCTCGTCCCGATTTCCGGGAATGCGCCCGATTTCTCTCACCGGCTCATTGACAACATTGGCCGTTGAACGGTATGAAGAGCGATCGAACCGACCCTCTCATGTTGGGGGGACGGTAGGCTAAGATGGCCCCGCCCGGCGTCTTGTATGGTACGCCGGGTGGGGTTTTTTCGTCCGCCGCGCCGACGGGCCGTGTCACCTACTCAGCACCTACTCCGGGACAGAGAAGGCTGGATGGTGGCGCGGTCCGTCGTTTCGATAAGCGCGCAAGCGACGACGCCCCGCTCACATGAGGTTTTGCGAGCAGGACGTGGAGAACGAGGACCCAGCGGCGTTCGAGGCGAGCCCGGTTCGCTCAGATCGGGAAGAGGTTCTTCAGCTCTTGCCGGGCCTGGGCGCTGCCCTTCGACGCCTTGATCAAGGGGAACGTCTGCATCTTGCCGTCCACCTCCAGGGTCAAGACGCCGGAGCGGATGACGGAGGTCGCGACGCGGACCCAGCGGGTGGTGCCGTTGGGCAGCCAGACGTGGATGCGCTGGAGGTTGGGCTCGAACTTCCGGCGGCTGATGCCGGTGATCTTCTTGCCAACGCCGCCGAGGTACTTGGCCTTGCCGCGGTAGGTCTTGTGATTGCCGAATGACGTCTTCTTACCGCTGACTTCGCAGTGCTTGCCCATCGAAAGAACTCCTTCAACCCAGGTCCCACGTCTCCGGCTTTGCGGCGTCGTTCCCGCGTTGAGCGGTCTCAGGCCTTCTTCTCGACGGCCATCGGGTTGTGCGGCTTGCTGCGCTGGACGTTGCCGCACTCGGTCACCAGCTCGCAGACCTTGTGAGGCGGGATGGCCTGCTTGCATTGCGGGCAGACGTTCAGGGCCGGGGCCGTCAAGGCGTCGTGGCTCCTCCGCATGCCCTTCGCTGATTTCGACTTTCGCCGTTTCGGTACGCCCACGACACACTCTCCAAACGACCGGCCCCACGGGGGGTGAACCTCGGAAAAGAACTACGATTATCCAAAACCGGGGTCGGGATTCAAGGCCAGCTTGCCTCCGGTTCCCACGGCGGGGGCGACGCCGGGGCGGCGAGGCGTTAGAATACTCGAGGTGAACAGGTTTCGCCTTCGGGCCCCCTGGCGGTTCTCGGAGGATGCGGCGTGGCGAACGGAGCGGGTACGACAGCCGGGCAGGCCCCGGAGTCCCTGAGCTGGGGCTTCATCGGCGCGGGCAAGATGGCGACGGCCTTGATCCGGGGCCTGATCCGTTCGGGTCGCGCCGGGCCGGATCGGATCGCGGCGAGCGACCCGGTCGACCGAGGCGCGTGAGGCCATCGCCCGCGAGGCGGGTGTCTGCTGCCTGGACTCGAACGGCGAGGTGGCCCGGCGTTCGACGTGCTCGTGCTGGCGGTCAAGCCGCAGAGCATGGGGCGGGTTCTCCACGAACTCCGTCCGGAGTTGACGTCCGGATCACCTGGTCATCTCGATCGCCGCCGGGATCACGCTCCGGACGCTGCGCCGACGGGCTCGGTTCCTCCTGCCGGCTGGTCCGGGTCATGCCGAACACGCCGGCTCTGGTCGGCGAAGGGGCGGCGGGATACTGCCTCGGCCCGAACGCCAGCGAGTCCGACGAGCGGGTCGTCCAGGCTTGCCTGGACTCCGTCGGCCGCGCCTTCCGCGTGCCGGAATCGCTGCTGGACGCCGTGACCGGGCTCTCGGGCAGCGGGCCGGCCTTCGTTTATGCCATGATCGAGGCTCTCTCGGATGGCGGGGTTCGCGTCGGCCTGCCTCGCGAGATCGCGACCGCATTGGCGGCCCAGACGGTCCTCGGCGCCGCCCGGATGGTTCTGGAAACGGGCCTGCATCCCGGCGTGCTCAAGGATCAGGTGACCAGTCCCGGCGGCACCACGATCGCCGGCCTCCACGCCCTCGAACGCGGCGCCCTCCGGGCCGCCTTGATGGACGCGGTCGAGGCCGCCTCTCGCCGCTCCGCCGAGCTGGGCCAGGCGAGCACGCCCGCCGTCCCTCCGCCCCGACCGGCGAGCACCTAGGGTCCAACCTGGAGCACGCTCGTGTGGGCCAGCCGCCGGCCAGGACAACCGGGGGCGGCCGAACGCCAGCAGGAAGCCAAGGACTCCGAAGAAACTTCGCTCTGTCTCCGGCGTTGTTTCCTGTCCGTTCTCGATCCTCTTCCCTCAATCATCCCGATCCATGTCCAAGCTCGGCCTGATTTCCGACATCCATGCCGACCCGCTCGCCCTGGAACTGGCCTGGTCGCATCTGACCGTCCTCGGGGCCGACGCGATCGTCTGCGCCGGGGATGTTGTCGGCTACGGACCGTTCCCCGACCGGGCCGTCGCGTTCCTCCAGGAGCGTTCCATCCCGTCCGTCCGGGGTAATCACGACCGCTGGGCCCTCGAGCGCGGCCCTGGCGTGCCCGACGAGTTTGGCGGCGGGCCGCCCTCGGCCACAACGCTGGAATACCTGGCCGGCTTGCCGTTCGACCTCGCCTTCGAGCTGGGTGGTCGGGTCGGCGTGGTCGTCCACGGCTCGCCGCGCGACGACATGGAATACCTCACGCGACGCGACTTCCCGCCGCCCGTCCTTCGCCACTGGCTCGACGAGTTGCGGGCCGACCTCCTGATCGTCGGTCATACGCATCAGCCAATGTGGTATCGTTGTGAACGCGGCCTGGTGGTCAACCCCGGCTCGATCATCTCGGCGCCCGTCGTCCGGACCTCGCGGACCTTTGCCCTCGCGGACCTGGAAAGCCTCTCCGTCACCTTCCACGATGTCGAGAGCGGCCGGGTCATCCCCAAGGAGCCCTGGCCCGAGGAGGTCTCCGGTGAAACGCCCGCGGGTCGCGGTTCGTCCCGATCTTCCTGATGTCTTGTTTCCGTTCCCATCCCCGTTCTTTTCCTGGCCCGAGACAAGCAGAGGTCCGGCGTGACCCCCGATCGCCCTGTCCTGGTCTTCGACTTCGGTTCGCAATATGTCCAGCTCATTGCGCGTCGTGTCCGCGAACGGCATGCCTTCGCGCGGATCGTCCGCCACGACCTGCCGGCCGAGCGGGTCCGCGAGCTGGACCCGCTCGCCTTGATCTTCTCGGGCGGGCCGTCGAGCGTCTATGCGGCGGGGGCGCCGAAGTGCGACCCGGGCCTGTTCGAGCTGGGCGTGCCGATCCTCGGCATCTGCTACGGCATGCAACTGGTCTGCAACGCCCTCGGCGGTCGGGTCGAGCCGTCGCCAGCCCGGGAGTACGGCCGGGCCGACTGCCGCGTGATCGCGACGGAAGACCCGATGTTCCTGGGCGTCCCCGTCCACACGACCGTCTGGATGAGCCACGGCGACCAGGTGCATTCCGTGGGTGAGGACTTCGTCGCCCTGGCCGCGACGGAGACCTGCCCCGCGGCGGCCGTCCGCCATCGCGAGCGGCCGGTCTATGGGCTCCAGTTCCACCCCGAGGTCTCGCACACGCCGCAGGGTCCCACGCTCCTTGGAAACTTCCTCGACCGCGTCTGCGGCAGTCGCGGAAGCTGGACGATGGAGGCGTTCCTCGACCGCGCCGTGGCCGCGGTCCGGGACCGGGTCGGACCGGAGGATCGCGTCGTCTGCGGCGTCTCGGGTGGCGTCGATTCCTCCGTCACGGCGGCCTTGCTGGCGCGGGCCCTCGGTCCACGACTGGTCTGCATCTTCGTCGATAACGGCCTGCTACGGACCGGCGAGCGCGAGTCGGTCGTCGAGGCGTTCGGCCTGCACTCCGAGGCTGACCTGCGGGTCGTCGATGCCACCGACCGCTTCCTCGATGCCCTCGAAGGCGTATCCGACCCGCAGGAGAAACGGGTCCGGATCGGCCACACGTTCATCGACGTCTTCCAGGACGAAGCCCGCTCGATCCCGGGCGCTCGCTTCCTCGCGCAGGGAACGCTTTACCCCGATGTGATCGAGAGCGGCGGCTCGGCCGACGCCCCGGCCGCCACGATCAAGCACCACCACAACGTCGGCGGCCTGCCCGCCGAGCTGGGCTTCGAGCTGATCGAGCCGCTTCGCGACCTGTTCAAGGACGAGGTCCGCACGCTCGGCCTGGAGCTTGGTCTGCCCGACACGATGGTCTGGCGACACCCGTTCCCCGGCCCCGGCCTGGCCGTCCGCTGCCTCGGGGCGGTCACGCGCGAGAAGCTCGACGTGCTCCGCCAGGCCGATACCATCTTCCTCGAAGAATTGCGGATCGCCGGCCTCGAACGGTCGATCGGCCAGGCGTTCGCCGTGCTCCTGCCCGTCCAGTCAGTCGGCGTGATGGGCGACTTCCGCACTTACGAGAACGCCGTCGCGCTGCGGGCCGTCGAGACCGATGACTTCATGACCGCCGACTGGTCGCGCCTCCCCCACGAGGTCCTGGCTCGCGCCTCGACGCGGATCATCAACACGGTCAAGGGGGTCAACCGCGTCGTGTACGACGTCACCAGCAAGCCGCCCGGGACGATCGAGTGGGAATGACGGCGCTTGGGAGGCGCATTCCAACGGCCATGTCCACGGTCTGGAAATTCTTTCTCCTGCTCACGATCTCCAATACTTTCATGACAATGGCCTGGTACGGCCATCTGAAGCACCGCTCGACGGCCCTCTGGTTCGCGATCCTGTCAAGCTGGGCCATCGCGCTGTTCGAATACATCTTTCAGGTGCCCGCCAACCGGATCGGCTCGCGGGTCTTCTCGCTGACACAGCTCAAGGTTGGCCAGGAGTGCGTCACGCTGGCAGTCTTCCTCATTTATGCGTTCGTCGTCTTCCGCGAGGTGCCGCGGTGGAATACGATCGTATCGATGGCGCTAATCGTGGCCGCGGTGTACTTCGCGTTCCTGGGGAGGTCCTGAGGCCGACCCATTCGACTTCCCCTGAGCAGGAGCCTGGCGTATGGTCCGCCCGTTGACTCGGTTCGCCCTGGCCGTCGTCTTCTTGACTCTCGTCACCCTGACGGCCCGTGCCGGGACGAGGACGATCGCCCGTTGCGGCGATGGGTTCCTCGAAGAGGTCAGCGGTTACAAGGTTCTCCACGTCAAGGGTTCCCCCTACGCCATGGGCTTCCAGCAAGGCACCCTGCTCCGGGAGGACATCCGCGAGCTGGTCCGGTTCCTGTTCGATGTGAAGGCGAAGGAGTTCAGCCGGGAGCTGAAGCTCAACATCGGCGGGTTCGGCCTGGAGCCTGACGCCAAGGCGATCATCGCCACGATCGCAAAGGGCCAGGAGAAATTCATCCCCGACTGGTATTTTGAGGAACTTCGTGGAGTTGCCGACGGCTCGGGAGTGGATTACCAGGAAATCCTGGTCGCGAACTTCATCCCGGAGCTGTTCCACTGCTCGGGCTTCGCCCTGACCGGTTCGGCCACGAAGGGCGGCACACTCTACCACGGTCGCATCCTCGACTACGGCTGCGACTGGCGACTCCAGGAGCACGCCGTGCTCGTCGTCGCTGAGCCGGAGGGTCAGATTCCGTTCGCCAATGTGACGTATGCTGGTTTCGTCGGAAGCGTCACCGGCATCAACGCCGAAAAAATCTCTCTGGGAGAGATGGGCGGTCGCGGCCTGGGACACTGGGCGGGCGTGCCGATGGCGGTCTTAATGCGGACGGCCCTCCAGGAGGCCCGATCGCTCGATGAGGCGATCGCCATCTTCCGCGATCATCCCCGGACCTGCGAGTATTACTACGTCTTCGCCGACGGTGAGACGGGTCGCGCGGTGGGCGTGGAGGCGACGTGGTACCATTTCGGCACGGTCGGCCTGGGCGAATCGCATCCGAGACTGCCGCACGCCGTCCCCGACGCCGTGCTCCTCTCGGCCGGCGACCGCTACGAGGAGCTGGCCCGCCGCGTGAAGGAGGGCCACGGCCAGTTCGACGCCGAGTCGGCCCGCCGTCTGATGGACCGGCCCGTCGCCATGAAGTCGAATCTGCACAGCGTCCTCTTCGAGACGGCCTCGACCCGACTCTGGATCGCCAACGCCTCGAAGGACGGCCAGCCGGCCGCGACGCAGCCCTACCACGCCTTCCAGCTCTCCGAGCTGCTGACCCACCAGTCCGACGCCGCGGCGCCGTCCTGCCCCTGCCCGACGAGGTCGGCGGGGGAGAACGCCCGCGGTCGCTGACTCGACGCGGCATGTCCGCGATCGCCGGCGCGGGGGCCTCACCCCTGTTGACCTTGCGGCGGCCCCCCGTTTTTCGTACACTAGCACTCGTAATCATTGAGCCTACAACAGATTGCGCGTGCTCACTTCGGTCCTTTCTTGGGAAGACCATATGCTCATTAAGGATCAGCAGGCCGCGGTCCGAACCCTCGAATCCCCTGAAGACCTCGCCGAGGCGCGTCTGGAAGCCATCGGCTTCCTCTTCCACGGCCACCTGCCGGGGCCGGACGGCAAGCGGCCCCGGGCCAAGGCGACCACGAACCTCCTCCACTTCAGTCGCTGCCCCAAGCTGGAACGCGTCGTCGAGTCCGAGAGCAAGATCTGGTTCCGCAGTATCCGCATCGCCACGGCCCATCTCGACGAGCATGTCGGCTCGGACCACTGGAAGTGGTGCAAGGTCTGCGAGCGCGAGATCACCCAGCGCATCCTCAACGAACCCTGAGCTTCGCCCTCCCCGCGCCGACGGCTTTGCGGCCGGCCGATCACCGTCGCGCGGGGAAATGCCGACGGCTCATGAGCCGGGACATCGCGCGGGCATGGAACGCGGCCAGGCGATCCCGACGCGCCTGCTGCAACCGCAACGCCTGCAACCGTTGGCGACCGGCCGAGGCCAGGAAATCGTTGCGACCCGGTCCGATCGGCGACGGAGTCAGGCCGGCCCCGGTCGTCGTCGCGGCCGACCCGCCCGTGCTCGCCGATGTCATGCGAAGGCCGGGATCGGCGACCCCACCCGTCACCCAGAACTCGCTCGTCGAGCCATCGCCGTATCGCAGCAAGATCTGGAACGGCCGACCCGTCTCGACCCGGTCGGGCTGGAGATAGAGGTCCGCCGTCGTCGAGCCGGCTGGCTGAACGAGCGCGGCCTTCCAGTTGCCCCACGGACCGCCGTACTGCCAGCGGCTGCCGCCAAGCCCTTGGACGTCGGCGAAGACGATCGTCTGGCCCGCCGGTAAGCCGCCGAGGGCGATGTGGATGTCCTGCACACCGTCGGGCACGGCCACCGGGTAGGGCCCGACGAAGTCGTGTCCGTCCTGGCCGAGCCAGACGCCGCCCGGGGTCGTCGGTGGCAGCATGACCAGCACGGTCGCCGCCGGACCGACGTTGCCGGCCGGATCGACGGCGAAAACCTGCACGACGTTTGGCCCCGTCTTCAGCCCGTTCGGAAGGAAGTTCCGCATCGTGCCGAGCGCGATCAGCGGTCCGGAGCCAACGCGGTAGAGGTAATCATCCGTCGGCTCGGTCGGATCGAAGGCGACATGCCCGTCGGCCGAGACGGCGAGCGAGGTCACGGCCCCGGGCGTGGTCGTGTCCACCAGGACGTTGACCGCCGGGCTTTCCGAGACGTTGCCCGCCTGATCGACCCGCCGCAGGGCATACCGATGCACGCCACCGGGCACCGGCCCCGGATCAAACAGCATGCCCGGCCGACCGCTGGCGACCGGCTTGTCGTCGCGGAGTAGAACCACCCGATCCGTGGGGGAGCCTGTCGCCTGGAAGATCAAGGCAGTCGCCTGCGTGATCTGGTCGTGATCCGACCGCCCCGTATCGCTCGACGGGCTCAGGCCGGGTGGCGATGCCATGGGCGGTGTCGTGTCGAGGGTGAACGTCAAGGACCGCTCCGGCCCCCGGCGTCCCCGGGCGTCGATCGCTCGGACGAAGACCGTGTTCGCCCCTTCTTTCAGGCCAGCCGGCAGGAAGCCGCCGGGATCACTGACGGATCGATAGGTCGTGCCCGTTCCGACCCGATACTCATACGCCACCGCTCGATCGGCCGACCCCACCCGGACCCGGCCATCGCTCGTGAGCCCATCGCCGGCGCTGGGGCCCGTGTCGTTGGCCAGGCTGAGGCTCGCCGGCAGACCGGGGACCAGCCGGGGCAAAGTTAGGCTGCTATCTTGCAACTCCGCGCCGTTGACATCGCCCGCGTTGACGCGGACGACCGGCGCCGATCCTCCCGCGGGCGTATCGGCCACGTTCCCCGACAAGGCCATCGCCAGTTCCCCCGGATCAATTGAGCCCGGGTCGCCGACGGTGATTCCCGGCGGTGGGTTCGCCCCGCCGTGTGCGGCGGCGAAGGCGTCGCTCCAGGTGATCCGGTTGTCCTGGACGTTGGCGGAGAGATAGACGCGTCCCCGATTCGACTTGATGTCCGGGCCATGCATGACCGTGACGGTCAACCCCCTCAAGGCGTCCTCGATCGTATTGCCGGCGATCGTGCCACCGAGGAACGGGTTGTGCGACCAGCCCCAGATCCCCGGGCTCTCCGTCGGGAACGAGGCCACCCGGATGGCCTCGCCCCCGCCGAGGATCGTGTTGCCAATCACCCGCGTGCCGTACTGGTTGCCCACCAGCACCATCCCCGCCGCCGTCGAGCCACCGCGAATGTCGATTGAATTATCTTGATACGTTCCGATTGACAAACCCGCTTCCGATCGAGATAGAGTAATCACCGGCCGGCAAGGGGTCAGCCATCAGGTACGTCGTCGGGCTCAGCACCTGGGCAATCCGCCGCCACTGGCCGGCATCGGGACCGTCGAGGATCGCCACGACATCGCCGCTGCCAGCCGGATCACCTTGCGGGTTGGGAATTTGCAGGATGCGACCGCCATCGCTGATCGCCGTGGGCCGGCCCTCGAAATGCAGCGCATACGACTCGTTGAGGATGACCTCCGACGCATTAACATTCGTCGTATCTCCATCACGCGGGCCGATGCCCTGGATGGCGTTACCCGCGACGAGGTCGCCATCGCCGGTCCCCGTGAGCACGAGGAACCGCCAGGTCCTTCCCGCGTCGGCCGCCGGCGCAATGACGTTATCCTTGAGCACAAGATCATGCGTGTAGTGCCCGGCGAACACCTCCCAGGCCCAGGTTCCCGCGACCGTCCCGAGGTAGGTATTGCCGGTGATCGTCCAGGGACCGTGGAGGAACTCGGTCGTGCCACCCCGGAGCGTGTTCCCCACGATCTTCCCGTTCGTGGCGCTCGCGACCCGGATCAGGCGAGGGGCCTCCTCTCCCTGCGCTGGAGGGTGGCGACGACTGAAGGTCCAGGTTCGTCAAGGCGATGTCGGCTTTCAGGGTATTCGGACCCTGGTCGAGATTGTCTGTCGTCCCGATCACCGCGGGGCCGTAATCGACGTCCGTCCGCCAGCGGACGGGCCCGTCAAACCGGACCGCGAAGCCGTCGAGCGTGGTGTTGCCGCTCTGGATCTTGATGGCCGCGGTCCAGGCCGGCTGGCCGGTCGCCTGGTGAAAGAGCAGCGTGGCTCCGCCCTGGGGCGCCCGGATCGTGACCGGCCGATTCAGGATCAAGGGTTGATCGAGTGAATAGATACCGGGCGAGAGCAGGACGGTCCCGAAGCGGTTCGCCAGGTCGTTCAGGTCATCGCCGGGATGAGCCGTGATCGACGTGCTCGCGGGGCCAGGAGTCAGTCGCCCTGGATCGGCCGCGCCGCCGTCGAAGGTGGCGACGGCCATCGAGCCATCATCGAACTGGACGCCGCAATGTGAGCGAGGACCCCGTTTCATCCCGACCTGGCGGGAAGCTCAGCCTGGCTGTCCCGCCGCCCGTCGTTTGGAACGACAAGGGGCCGGCATAGGGGTCGGAATAGTAGGTCGCCGCCGTCTGTCCGGCCGCTCGGTAGACCCACGAATCGTGCGTCGGATCGCTCAGAGTTGCGCCGACGACCGATCGGCCTTGCGGGAGCCCTGTCGATGCGAGCTGAACCTGACCGCTCCCCGACCGGCACCGCCGCGTCCTGCCCGATCCAGCGTGCGGAGAGGCCCGTTCTCAGGACCGGAGGCAACGCGGGCGGCGGCATGCGGAGGCCGGGGTCGGTGGCACCCGCCACGACCGTGCTGATGTCCGTCTTGCCCGTCGCATAGACGACCTGCACGGTCAAGCGTCTGGCCCGCGAGGTTGCGGTCCGGGTTCAGGTAGAGGTCGGCCTTCGACGGGTCGGACGGATCGCGGACCAGCTCGGCGTTGTCCTCGCCCTGCGGGTTCAGGCCCGACTGCCAGCTCACGCCGTCGGAACCGGTGATCAGCACCTTGGTGATCGTCGCTGTTGACGGCGAGCTGCGTGAGGGCGAGGTGGACGTCCTGGATGCCGTCCGGCCCGACGTTCAGATCCGGGCCGGTCAGGTCGTGCCCGTCCTGGCCGAGCCACTGCGCTTTCAAGGCGGCCGATCGGCATCCGCAGGTTCGGGTCGGCCGTGCCGCCGTCGAACCAGAGATCGGCCTTGCGAGCCGTCGTCGAAGTTCAGGATGAGGTTGAACGGCCGACCTGTCTCGGCGCGGTCAGGCTCGATGTAGAGGTCGCCCGTGGTGGCCCCGGTCGCCCGCACGAGCGCCGCGCTCCAGGGTCCATACGGTCCTTGATAGACCCATTGCCCGCCGCCGAATCCATCCAGCTCAGCCGAGACGATCATCCGATCGGCGGGCAGGTTCGCCAGGCCGATGCGGACATCCTGCACTCCGTCGGGCACCTGGCCCGGATAAGGACCCACATAATCCTGTCCGTCCTGCCCGATCCACGTCGCCGACGGCCCGCTCAGAAGGCGTCGGTCTTCCAGGCGGCAAGGCGCCGAGATTCTTGTGCGCTGGCGCGAATATTTCTTCGCCATGATTCCATTCTCTCATGATGCTTGACCTCCGTGTGGCGAAATGATGGCCGAATCCTGGTCCCGTTCGCAACGTACCCCGACTCTTCGGCGGATGCACCCGTCACCCACGCTCGATTCCGGCGCGGCTGACTCGAGTGCCCCGCACGATTGAATGTAGCACGGTCGCCGCCTCTGCGAGCGAAAACACGCAGGATGGCCCGGTCGGTCTGGGTCGGCCGGGGTGCGGAGGCCGATTGTGCGAATCTTGAGGGATGGCGAGGATCGGCGGACCCTCGTTCCGCCCAGGTGTTCAAGCCGCACGAGTTGCCTGGAGACTTCATGAGCACCAGGTCGGCCGTTGGTGAGAAGCTGGTGCTCACGAAGAACCCGACGCGGTTCCCGGGAGCCGCTCCGTGGCTCTCAGTCGGTCAACCCTTCCCAGGTCGCCGTGAGCAGGAGTGCCATTTCGAGCCTCTGAAGCCGTCGGGCCAGCCGTCCTTCGCGGGGGTTCGCCGCGGCCATCGAGCAGTACGCGATGAAGGCGAACGGGTCCCAGGAGCCGCCCTGGGTCAGTCGGCCGACGACCTCGGGCCGGCCCTCCTCGTTGAGCAGGGCGTGACGCCTCCTCGGGCGAGAACGGGGAAGATGGCGTGGCGGCCGACGCGGCGGAACCAGTAGGAGGCGTTGCCCGGGTCCGGCTCGCGACGGTGTGCGATGCCGTGCCAGTAGGCCGAGAACGCGGCTCGCCCGAGGTCGTCGGCCTCCTGCGCGGCGTGGTGGCTCGGGTCCCAGAAGTCGAGGATCTGGAGCAATCCCGCCGCCAGGGCGAGGCGGCCTTTTCGATCGGAACCCGGCAGGAGCGACGCGAGGTTGACTTCGGTGAGAGTCCCCGTCAGTCCCGGCCGCGACGGTCGAACCTGGACCAACTCCGGCCCCTCCGAGCCCTCGGGACCGAGGCCGAGGGAGGCGAGCGCCGCGACGATGTCCGCCGGATCGAGACCGAGTCGCGAGGCTGACTCCGCCGGTCGTCTCTCCAGCCTCCAGGCGATCGGTGACCGTCTCGACCTCCACGCCGTTCGCCCGAAGGCGAGGTGCCAGCTTCATCCACGCGTTCCAGAAGACCCGTCATGCCGGCCCACTCTCCGTTGCGCAGATCGGTCGCGATTGACGCCCGTTTCGTTGCCGACGTCGATCGTAGCGCGGCCCGGCTCCGTTGGGAAGCCTTGTGCGGATTGCCCTACGATCGCCTCTCGACCGCCGGATATGATTCAACGCCGAGTCCGGAGAGTTGCCCCGAGGGCGGGAGGGAGAGCGCCGCGATGACCGCCACCACGACTTCGACCCCGTCCCCCACCACGTGGCCGGCCCGACCCGGCCGCCCTCCTGGTCCGAAGGGTCACTGGCTCTGGGGCCATGTCGCCGAGTTCCGCGCCGACCGCCTCGACTTCCTCACCCGCAACGCCCGCCAGTACGGCGACATCTTCGCCGTCCGCCTCGGTCCCGTTTCGATCTGGGCCTTGAACCATCCCGATCTGGTCGAAGAGGTGCTGGTCACCCAGAACCGGATCATGCTCAAGCACTTCGCCCTCCGCTCCGCCCGACCCAGCCTCGGCCTCGGCCTGCTCACCAGCGAGGGAGACTTCTGGCGACGCCAGCGCCGGCTCTCCCAGCCCGCCTTCCAACGCGACCGCGTCCACGGCTACGCCCCGGTGATGGTCGAGTACGCCGAGCGGATGCTCAGGTCCTGGTCTCACGGCCAGCGTCGCGACCTCCAGGCCGACATGATGGGCCTGACGCTCGAGATCGTCGCCAAGACTCTCTTCGACGCCGACATCGCCGGCGAAGCCGAGGGCGTCGCCCTCGCGATGGAGACCCTGCTGGCGAACTTCACCGACCGGGTCAACCGCCTGGTCAAGCTGCCGATGTGGGTTCCAACTCCGTCGAACCGCCGCTTCCAGCGCGCGATGGGCCTCGTCGAGTCGATCCTCTTCCGAATCATCGCCGAGCGTCGCCGCACCGGCGAGGACCGCGGCGACCTGCTCTCCCGACTCCTGCACGCCGCCGACATCGAGGGCGACGGCACCGGCATGACCGACCGCCAGCTCCGCGACGAGGTCGTCACCCTCTTCATGGCCGGTCACGAGACGACCGCCAACACCCTCGCCTGGGTCTGGTACCTGCTCGCCCTCCACCCCGACGCCGAGGCTCGACTCCACGCCGAGCTGGACGACGTTCTCGGCGACCGCCCGCCGACGGTCGAGGACCTGCCCCGCTTGAAGTACGCCGAGCACGTCGTCACCGAGACCCTCCGCCTCTACCCAACCGCCTGGCTCCTCGGCCGCGAGGCCGCCGAGCCGACCGAGATCGGCGGCTACTCGGTGCCGAAAGGGATGACCCTCTGGCTTCCCCAGTGGGTCATCCACCGCGACCCCCGCTGGTTCGACGAGCCCGACTCGTTCCGCCCCGAACGCTGGTCCGACGGCCTTTCCAGGCGCCTCCACCGCTACGCCTACTTCCCCTTCGGCGGCGGCCCGCGACTCTGCATTGGCAATCACTTCGCGATGATGGAGGCCGTCCTCCTGCTCGCCACGATCGCCCGACGCTTCCGCGTCGTCATGCCCGCCGACACCGTCGTCCGTCCCCTCCCCACGATGACCCTCCGCCCCGCCCACGGCCTCCCGGCGGTCGTCGAGCAACGCCGGCCGGAGACGCGCTGAACGTCCCCGGCAGAACCTCCCTGCGGGTCATGCCTTCGCCAGACTCCCTGCGCTCGCCCGGATCTTGCGGATCGCCTCGGCGATCTGATCCATGTCCCGACGCGAGCCCAGCAGCATCGTCTGGGTGAACCAGACCCCTTCCTGGCAGAGCTTGTCGTTGACCGGGCAGTTCCGCATCCGCTCCAGGCTCTCCGCCAGCCGCTCGGGCGAAAACACGGCGCGATACGACCGCGAGTTTAAGGTGTTTTCGAGGAACGGCTCCCGGTTCAACGGCGAATACCCGCCCGAGCAGGGAATTCCCTCCGCCGAGAGGGCCTTGAGGAAGGTCGAACGCGGCAGGCCGCCGAAGGTATCCTTGTCATAGCGCATCATATAAAGGTGATAGGCGTTCCGCGTGCAGCCGTCATAAACTTTCGCGGGCGAGATCCCCGGAATCTCCTTGAGCATCGAGCGTGAGATACGCCGCGTTCTCCTCGCGGATCTGCGACTGGGCTTCGAGCCTCGTGAGCTGTCGGAGCAGCAGCGTCCCTTGAAACTCGGTGAGCCGCAGGTTGCAGCCGTTGCGGGCGAACAAACCCGGTTCGCCCGGCGCCGCGCGACCGTTGTTGTGGAAGCTGCGGCATTGCTCGATGAGGTGGTCGCTCTGCGTGAGGATGGCGCCGCCTTCGCCACTATTGAGGTTCTTCGACGCCTGGAAGCTGAAGCAACCCAGGTCGCCGAGCGTGCCGACTTTCTTCCCCCGCCACTCCGCCAGGTGAGCCTGGCAGGCATCCTCCAGAACCGGGAGCTTGCGACGCCGTCCGATCTCCAGGATCGTGTCGAGGTCCGCCGGCGAACCACCGATGTGGACCGGCAGGAGGCAGGTCGTCCTTTCCGTGATCGCCGGCTCGATCTTGCTCGCGTCGATCTGGAACGTCTCCGGGTCGGTATCGACGAACACCGGCAACGCATGCTGAAGCAAGACCACGTTGATCGTCGCCACGAACGTATAAGGCGGCACGATCACCTCGTCGCCCGGCCCGACTCCGAGGGCATTGAGCGACGTGAACAGCGCCGTCGTTCCGCTCGACGTCGCCAGCGCGTGCTTGCTCCCCGTCCGCTCCGACCATTCCTTCTCGAACTGCAGCGCCTGCTTCCCGCTCAAGCGGTTCCAGACGCCTGATCGGAGCACGTCGACCCACGCCTGAACATCCTCCTCCGTGATGATCGGCCAGCCGGGGAACCGCTCCTTGCGGACCGGCGACCCGCCCAGCAAGGCCGGCGTGGTCCCTTCCCCCGCCCTGGCCCGTGTCGTCCCCGTGAGGAACCCGGCGGCGGAGGCCGCCCCGAGGAAGATCCTTCGTGTGATCGGCGCTCGCATGGTTGCGTTCCCTTCCCGGCCTGCTCCGCGCGGCCCCGAGAACGCCCCCCGGCTTCCCCCCGACGGGTCGCACGGACAGCTCCCTGACGTCACCGCGCCGACAATTCCCGGTATAACGCCGGAAGCCGGCCCTTGCAATCGGTTGAGCGAGGAAGTCGGGCTCCCCTCGACCGGAACTCGGTTGATCGGTGCCTCCTTCGACGGAGCGGTTCCTGAGAGGAGCTCTCTCGTTAAGCGGAAGGCCATCGGCCAGCGGACGGTCTTGACCGTCGGTACCCCTCGGGGCGTCCGGCGCAACGTTCACCAGTTGGAGGAGACGCCAACGACCTCGGCTCCGCTTCCGCTCGCTCTCCAGGACCACCAGCCAGGCTCCGATCTCGCACACCGCAACCGCGCCGGACATCGGCACGGCGGTGCCGTCGTGCAGCAGGCCGACGGCCGCTCCCGACGCCGCCCCGCCGGCGTACTGGAACAGGCCGAGCACGGCGGACGCCGCCCCGGCCTCCTGGCCGAAGGGCGCCATGGCCGCCGCCGTGGCGTTCGGGAAGATCAGGCCCAGCGTGGCGACGCAGGCAAAGAGCGTCCCGTAGAAGAGACCAAAGCCGCCGAGCCCGGTCCACGCCTCGATCCACAGGAGCATGCCCGCGACGGCCGCGAAGGCGGTGGAGGCGTTGAGGATGCGGTGCGGGCCGAAGCGGCGCAGCAGGAGGCGATTGAGCTGGGCGGCCAGGAACAGCCCGATCGCGTTGCCAGAGAAATCGACACTGAACGCCTGGGGTGAGACTCGGTAGAGGCCCATGAACACCGTCGGCGCCCCGGAGATGTACGCGAACAGGGAACCGGAGGAGAACCCGATCGCCGCGGCGTAGCCGAAGAACCGAGGATCGGCGAGGATGCTCCCACCCCGGCGGAGGACGGTGGCGCCCGGTTGTTTCGCCCGGCGGTCCAGTGGGAGCGACTCGGCCAGCGTGAACACGACCGCCAGCCCGCACGCCAGGCCGACGCCTGACAGCACCCAGAAGACCGCGTGCCAGTGTCCAACCGCGAGGATCTGGCCACCGAGCAGCGGCGCCACGACAGGTGCCACACCCGTCACCATCATCATCAACGAGTACACCCCGGCCGACCGGATCTCATCACAGAGGTCGCGGACCACCGCGCGGGAGACGACCAGGCCGGCCGCCCCGGCGAAGCCCATCAGGAAACGAGCGGCCATCAACCACGCAACCGTCGAGGCGAGCGTGCAGAGGATCGCGGCGGCGGCGAACGCCGCGCAACCGGCGAGAAGCGGCGGCCGACGGCCGGTGCGGTCGCTGATCGGGCCGATGACGAACTGCCCGAGCGCCAGGCCGGCGAGGAATAGCGCGAGGGTCAACTGGAGGCTACCGGGCGGCGCGGCCAGGGCCCGCTGAATCTGGGGGAAGGCCGGCAGGTACATGTCGATCGCCAGGGGCGAGAAGGCCGTCAGCGCCCGAGCAGGACGACGAGCCGGGCCGGGATCGGGTCTCGTGCCAGCGGACGGGCCGGGTTGCGTTCTCCCAGGCGTGACGCGGCGGGCGACGACGTGGTCGGCGGAGCATCCGAGTCGGGCATCGAGGTCTCGACTTTCAACGATCGGAAGGAGCAGGACCAGCGGCGGACGCTCGGCCGCCAGCCGCGCCGCAACCGTCATGCCGGCAACCGGCGTCGAGCAACGACGGACCGCGGCTGAGGACGGCGACACACGCGGCGCCCGAACGCCCGGTCCGGAGGGATCGCCAGAGGACGGCCGTCGACGGTAGGATGGCGGCCTGAACACCAATGCCGAGGAGGGCGATCTGATGACCCCTGCACGACGGACTTTGCGCTTTGCGGACCTCGACGAGGTCATGCCGGACGTCGAGCGACTCCTGCAAGGCCACACCACGGTCGGCCGCTGGTCGCTGGCCCAGATCTGCTGCCACCTGGCAACCGTGATGCGCCGGGTGGTGGACTTGCCCGCCTCGACGCCGTCCGATCCCTCCCAGTGGGTCCCCGAGGAGCAGAAGCGGCAGGTGCTGGAATCCGGCCTGCTCCCCGAGGGCCTGCCCGGCCCGGCCGATCTCATGCCCCCCGAGTCGCTCGATGACCACGCCGAGGCGGAGGGGCTGCGACAGGCGATCGCCCATTACCGGGCCTCGGCCGGCCCCGCGATTCCCCACCGCATCTTCGGACCCTTGACCAGGGCGGAATGGGACCGGCTGCAATTGATCCATTGCGCCCACCATCTCAGCTTCGCGGTCCCGGCGGGGAGCGGGGCTCGCCCCCAAGAGGGCTGACGCTGATCCGGAACGTCCCGGATCGCGGTCGGCGGCTAGCACCTGAGATCGACGGCCACGCCGGAGAAGCTGGGCCGCCTCCTCGCATCGTCGGCGCTGGGAATCTCAACTCCCCAGGCTGGAGCGGGTGTGAGCGGCCCGCGGTTGATCCGAAGCCGGGCTCAGGACCGCTCCCGGCCGGCCTCCCCAGTGATGAATCCCCCGACCATCCGGTCCGCTCAATCATCGGGTTGCGAGACCGACCACGGGAGTGCCAGCAATCGACGCGGGGCGGTCGGGATGCGACGCCAGAGGCCGGCGTGTATCCTGGAGGCCCAGATCGTCCCGAGCTTCACGGACCACGAGGCCGAGCCCACCATCATGATCCACGTCATCGCCACCGTCGAGGTTCAAGCCGGCCGTCGCGACGCCTTTCTGGCCGAGTTCCGCAAGGTCGTGCCCCTGGTTCAGGCTGAGGAAGGCTGCCTCGACTACGGCCCGGCCGTCGACCTGCCCACCGGCCTCGCGGCCCAGCTCTCAGCCAGGCCGGACGTCGTCACGGTCGTCGAAAGGTGGGCGAGCCTCGAACACCTGAAGCGTCATCTGGAGGCACCGCACATGCGGGAGTACCGCGAGCGGGTCAAGGATCTGGTCGTCGGGACCACGCTGGCCGTCCTGGAACCGGCCTGAGGGCGTGACCGCTCGATCGTCGCGCCGAGGATGGCCTCGCGGCGATCCGTTCGCGGGGGCGGAGACTTCATTGCCGATGCGTATCCCAGGCGCAATTCACGCGGGATGGAGGCTGAGGACTTCTTGCGTCGCCGCCTTCGGCTTCGTGAGGGCTCGATGGTGTCATAGGTAATGGATCGCTCTTCGCCCTCGTCCTCTTCGTAGCCCCCAAGCATCGACGTCAGCCTGCCGAAGTCGTGAATCGCCAGGCCGGTCGCCACCAGTCCGATCAGGATGGCCGTGCCGAGATCGACCTCCGGCAAGAGCCAGTGCAAGACGAAACCGACGGCACAGCCGACGCCCAGCAGAAAGCTTGATGACCAGGTAGCAGGCCCGGGTCACGAGGAAGGCTAGCGAGTCGATCACCTCGTCCGACTCGAAGTTCACATCCAGGGAATCAACGACGTTTTCGATTGACCGGTCCGACGGGCAGGGCCACATTCAACCATCGTATCGATATTCCCTACGAATGGCTGGAGGTGACGCCCATGACCGACAAGAGCCCCTTGACACCCGGTCGCGTCGTGCTGGTGTTCCTCCTGATCCTCACATCGAGTCCCGTCCTCGCCCAGCAGCCAGACATCCCGGTTGGCGAGGAGTTGGACGTTGACAGGGAGTTCGCCGCTCTCGTCGAACGAGGCCGTGCCTGGTCGCGCAAGGGGGAGTACGACACGGCGATCGCCAAATTCACCGAGGCCATCCGGCTCAACCCAGACGGAGCGTCGGCTTACCGCGAGTTGGCCTCGATCAGGGCCTCTTGCCCCAATCTGAACTATCGGGATGGCCGGAAAGCCGTCGAGCTGGCCACTCGGGCTTGCGAACTGACCGGCTGGAAGGACGCCGAGAGCCTCCTGATCCTCGCCCGCGCCTACGCCGCGAACGACGAATTCGGCAAGTCCCTTCTCTACATGGGAAAGGCCCAGAAACTCGTGGAGGACAACGCGGTCAAGCCGAAAGACCATGAGCCCTCGAAACTGTCTCCGAATCCGTAGCCGGAGACTGCCGCCACCGGCTGTCGTCCGGTCGGGACAGCCGGGAGCGGCTGTCCCCCAGGAGTCGGGCTCGCATCGGATAGCATCAGCGGGTTCGCGTATCAGGCCGCCTTGATGTCAGGGCCTTTCTCCTTGTCGAACATCTTCTTGACGATGCTGCGATACAGCGCGTTGCCCTGTTCCATGCTGACATTGAGCAGGTCGAGCGCGTCCTTGAGGCTGCCGAGTGTCCGGGCGAGCTGGTCCTGGGTCGTCCGGCTCGACTTCTCGAAGGCCGCGGCCCACTGGCCGGAGAGCGCCTCGATGGCCGCGCCGGTGCGATCGACGCCGCGACGGATCGCCTCGAGCTGCTCGTCGTGAGCCGCGGAGCTGGCCAGCGCTGCCTCGATCCGCGCAGAGTGTCGCCGCCGACTTCCGCGAGGCTTCGCCGGCGCCGGCAAGTTCCGCCAGCTCGTCGCCCAACCGGCCGATCGCGCCGCCCCGCGCTCCATCGCCGCCAGGGCCGGCGGCAAGCGGTCGATCGCGGCGCCGAAGCGATCGACGTGGACCCCCAGGCCCTCGCCGAGCCGTCGCGCCAGGTCTCCAGCGCCTGCGAGGTCCGCGACCGACTGTGCCGCGATCTCCGAGGTCAGGGCGATCCAGCTCGGCCGCCAGCGCCTCCGTCGGACTCGCGCCGATCGTGCCCAGTCGCGGCAGGACATGCTCGACGATCCAGCCATCCACCCGGGCCAGCAGGTCCTCGCTCCGCCGATGTACCAGCGTCTGCACCAGCATCAGCGCGGCGCTCAGAAACAGCGCGAGCAACGTGCTGTCGAACGCGATCTGCAAGGCCGAGGTCACGCCCGTCAGGTTGCTCAGGAACCCGTCGAGATCCTTCACCATCGGCAAGACCTTGCTGATGTTCATCAACGCCTTGCTGATGCCCTCGACCGTGCCGATGAAGCCGATCACCGGCAGGAGGTAGAGGATGTACTGCGTCAGCGTGAACCGCCCCGCCGCGTGCTCCTGGTCGAGCCCGGAGCCTTCCCGGTTCAGCTCCATCAGCTGCACCGCCGGCACCGAGCCCGACGCGTGCGCCGAGAGCTGGCGGAGCCGCGTCGGCAAGAGCCGATGGTCTGATCTCGGGGATCGCCTCCGGCTCATCGAGCCAGGCCGGCGCCGAGGCGAAGGCCCGTTCGTTGCGCCAGAGCCAGAGAAGCTCGCGACCGAGCGTCAGCAAGGCCCAGAAGTAGATGCTCGTGCCGACGTACTGCTCCCAGCCTCGCTCGAACATCAATGTCGGGTCAAACACCATCAAGACGACCGGGAACCCCAGCGCCAGGCCGAGGATCGCCAGCGTAGCGAGATAGGCCAGCCCCGGAGGCCGGCGACCCGTCCTCTTTCCGGCAACTTCACGATCGCTCGACGACGACATGGGCCGCCCCCATCCTCCGGGCCGTTGCGAACGCGAGCCGGTCGATTCCGCGTTTTCGACCCGACCCGCATCTCCATCACCCTCAGCATCGACCAACCCGCGCCCGACTCTTGAGCGACTCTCCGAACGCCACGGGGAAAAATCGGTTCACCAAAAGGGAAAACCAGGTCCAGGAGATCGATCCGCTTTATTCTTGCCCGGGCGTCCCCTCCTCCCTCTGTGGTGATCGCGACGCGTTCTTCCGGAACCGGAAGTCGCAGAAGGGAGCCCCTTCCATGATCGTCTGCGTCCTCGTCAGCTCCACATCCGGGTTGAACCCCTCGATCAAGGCGAAGTCCCTCTGACATGACAGGCTCGCCCCCAGGTCCTCCAGCCCGAGCGCCCGGTACAGCTCGGCGAATCGACAGCGCGTGACGTTGAAGTCGAGTCGATCGTCCGATTGCTCCAGCACCTCGACCTCCAGCGCCCCGCCCTCCTGCCAGCGGTCCAGGCAACGGGCAAACGCTCCCAGACTCGCCTCCCCGAAGGCCCGCGCCAGCTCCGCCCCCGACTCCCGCGCCAGACCCGAGATCACCCGGCGGACCAGCGCCAGCGTCTTCTCCTCTCCCAGTTCCTCCCGCACGGCCCGGATCAAGGGACCCACGATCCGCGCCTCGATCTCCCGACGCTCCAGCAACGTCAGCTTGCTCTCGGCGGCCGTCGCTCCCTGCGGCTCCGGTCGTTCCGTGCTCATCTTGCGATCCCTCCCCGGCCTGCACCGGCTTGCGAAAGGCGACCCTCCGGGCCTACGCTGAAAGGCTGGGTCGCGACAGAAATCTTGCTCCACGCCAGTCCTCTGTTGCTCTCACCCCCGAGCCGGGGCCAGACGTCCCCAACTCCGAAAAACCTCCCGGACTGGATCTTCCTGGTCATTCTGAGACTTGCGTCAAGAACGCCCGAGCGCTTTCGGAGGGCTGGCACCACGCTTGCATTGAAGAATCGTGAAGTTGAGCGGCTTCTGGTCGAACGCCTGCGCGAACGACGGCCCTTCCCCGCGGCTTCCGTCGCGGACGACGCAGGAGGCGAATTCGGCGAAAGGACCCCGACGATGCTCAGCACGAGCCTGATGGTCGCCTGTGCCGGCCTGGCTCTCGCCTTGCCGCCCGCCCCCGAGGACGCACCCTCCACCCCCGATCTCGCCGCCTACCGCGCCGCCCGCGCCGAGGCCGGTCGCGATGCCGACGCCCACGTGCGACTGGCCCTCTGGTGCGAGCAGCACGGCCTCAGCGCCGAGCGGCTCCAGCACCTCGCCCTGGCCGTGCTCGCCAATCCCCAGCACGCCGCCGCCCGCGGCCTGATGGGCCTGGTTCGCGACCTCGACGGCCAGTGGCGCAGGCCCGGCCAGGTCGCCGCCCGCGTCCAGGCCGACCCCCGCCTCGCCGCCACCCTCGCCGCGTATCAGCGCCGACGCTCCGTCGCCGCCGATTCCGCCGACGACCAGTGGGACCTCGCCGAATGGTGCAATCAGAACGGCCTTCCCGACCAGGCCCGCGCCCACTATGGCGCCGTCGTCCGCCTCGACCCGAAACGCGACGCCGCCTGGCGACGCCTCGGCTGCAAGAAGGTCGATGGCCGATGGCAGACCGACGCCCAGCTCGCCGCCGCCAGGGCCGAGAAAGCCGCCCAGGAGAAGGCAAACCGCCACTGGAAACCCCTCCTCAGCAAGTGGAAGGACCAGCTCTCCGACGACCGTCGGCGTGCCGACGCGGAGGCGAGCCTCGGCGCCATCACCGACCCGCGTGCCGTTCCCATGATGGTCCAGGTCTTCGGCCGCGGTGGTGCCACGGGTCAACTCGTTTGCGTCCAGGTTCTCGGCCAGATCGATTCCCGCGACGCCTCCCGCGCCCTGACCGCACTGGCGATGATGAGTCCCTCCGAGGAAGTCCGCCGTCGGGCGGCCGAGTCCCTCCGCCGACGCGATCCCCGCGAGTTCGCCGACCTGCTCATCGCCTGGATCCGCAAGACGATTCGCTACGAGGTCAAGCCCGTCGGCGGCCCCGGCTCACCGGGCGTCCTGCTCGTCGAGGGTCAGCGGTTCAACCTCAAGCGCCTCTACAGCCCGCCGCCGGCGCCTTCCTCCAGGGCAATGAACAGTTCCTTGGCTTCGATGCGTTTGGCCTCCCGCTCGTCTGCCGCCCCCTCGGACCCGCCTTCTCGACCGGCTGGTTCCGCGCCGGAGACTACCTGCGTTGGAGTACGATGCCCTGGCCGACGCCGGCACAGTCGCAGGCCGGCGCGGCGAGCCTCGCCCAACTCGCCGCCGGAGTGGCCGCGCCCGAGGCCCGGCTCGGACTGCAGTTCCTCTCCGGCCAGCTCACCGCCTCGGCTCAGCAATCGCCAAATCTGAGCGGACTCGAATTCTACCTCCGCGCCTCCCAGCTCACCTGGCGTGCGGCGGCGGGCGATGGCGTGGCGGCGGCCTACCTCACCGAGTTGCAGCGGTCCAATACCCAACCTTTACCGCTTAATGCCAACTCCGCGATGAACGTGGTCTTGCAACCTCAACTGGTCCTTCCGATCGGCCGGATGATGGCCGAGGCCGAGAAGGCGGCGACCGTGGCCGAGGGGCAGCTGGAGTCCGATGTCACGCGGATCGAGGCGTACAATACCCCGATCCGGTTCGTCAACGAACGAGCCACCAGCATCCTGCGCGATGTCACCGGTCTCGATTTCGGAACCGATCGCGAAGCCTGGATCGGTTGGTACGTTGATCAACTCGGCTATGCGTACCACCCCCAGCGCGGTCACTCATCCTTGAAGGCAACCGTCGTCGAGCAGGTTCCGCTGGGCTACGTCCCTCGCTCGGTCCCGATCGGGATCGCCGACACACTTTTGAGCTACCAGCGCGTCAGTTGCTTCGGTGCCGGCACGCCCGTCCACACGCTCACCGGCCTCAGGCCGATCGAGAAGATCGAGGTCGGCGACCTCGTGCTCTCCCAGGACACGACCACCGGCGCCCTCAGGTACGAACCTGTGCTGGCCTTGCACCACAACCCGCCCAGCGCGACCCTCAACGTGGCGGTCGCCGGCGACACGATCGTCGCCAGCACCTTCCACCGCTTCTGGCATGCCGGCCGCGGCTGGGTGATGGCCCGTGATCTGAAGCCCGGTGACATGATCCGAACCCTCGACGGCCGGACCACCGTCAACGGCGCTTCCCCCGGCCGGACGATCCCCGTCTTCAACCTGGATGTGGCCGGCGGCCGCACCTTCTTCGTCGGCCATTCCGGCCTGCTCGTCCATGACAACAGCGTCCCCGACCTCCGCGCCGAGCCCTTCGATCGTCCCGCCGCGATCGCCCAGGCCAGCGAGCCGGACACGACACGTTGAGACCTGCGCGAGGACGATTCCGGAAGTGGCCCTGATCGGAAGCGTATTGCACCCCAGCCAGACGTGAGGACCCCCCGATGCGTCTCACCCTCTCCTGCGGCTTCCTCTTACTGGCCATCTCGGACCCCGTTCGTGCTGGCGATCCCCCATCCTCCGCCGATCTCGCCGCCTACCGCACCGCCCGCGTCGAGGCCGGTCGCGATGCCGATGCTCACGTGCGCCTGGCCCTCTGGTGCGAGCAGCACGGCCTCAGCGCCCAGCGGCTCCAGCACCTCGCCCTGGCCGTGCTCGCCAATCCCCAGCACGCCGCCGCCCGCGGCCTGATGGGCCTGGTCCGCGATGGCGAGGACCGCTGGGTCAAGCCCAGGGCGGTGGTGGAGAGGGCCTCGGAAGACCCGCTGCTCGCCGCGACGCTCGCCGAGTACGACCACCGTCGCGCCGACGCGGCTTCAACGGCCGAAGCTCAGTGGGACCTCGCCGAATGGTGCCGCAGTCATGCCCTCGCCGACCAGGCCCGCGCCACTACGCCGCCGTTGTCGGTCTCGACCCGAAACGCGACGCCGCCTGGCGACGCCTCGGCTACAAGAAGATTGAGGGCCGCTGGGCAACTGGCGACCAGCTCGCCGCCGAGAAGGCCGATCGCAAGGCCCAGGACGAAGCCGACCGCCACTGGAAGCCGCTCCTCGCGAAGTGGAAGGATCAGCTCCCCGACGTTCGCAAGCGCGACGAGGCCGCGCAACAGCTCGCCGCCGTCACCGACCCGCGCTCGTCCCCTCGGTCTGGAGACTCTTCGTCGCCGACCGACACCCCGATCACCTCCGAGCCGTCCAGGTCCTCGGCCAGATCGACTGCCGCGACGCCTCCCGCGCCCTGGCCGCCCTGGCCGTCTTCAGCAGGTCTGACGAGGCCCGCCGCCAGGCCGCCGAGGTCCTCCGACGCCGCGACCCCCGCGAGTTCGCCGACCTGCTCATCGCCCAGCTCCGCGAGCCGATCGAGTACGAGGTCCAGCCCGTCAACGGCCCCGGCTCCACCGGACGGCTTACCCTCAAGAACCAGCAGGCGAACGTCCATCGCCTCTACCGCCCGCCTGGATTCCCCAACCTCGCCCAGATCCCCTTCCAGGGAATCACCTACGACCAGAACGGCCTCCCCATCCTTCATCGGCTGGGTGGCTACTCGACTTCGACCGGTCGCATCCCGGCCGACCAGATCCTACGCCAGATGGGTGGCGGCGAGATCGCCAGAGCCAACCTGGATGCGTTCACGAGCAACCCGGCCCTCGGGGCGGCGGGTCCGCTCCTCAACGAGACTTTCTCGAATGGCCTGAACACCTCCGGGTTTGCGGCCGAGGTCGCTCGCACCACCAAGCGGGAGCACACCACGCCGGACCGGATCGGCTACGGGATCACGCAGTTCGTGCAACGCGACGTACAGATCCCTTACGGTCAGATGGTCTTGCAGGCTCAACGCGCGGCCGCGGTCGCCGAGCAACAACTGGAATCCGATGTCGCCGCCATCGAGGCCCACAACACGCCGATCCGCGAGGTCAACAACCGGTCGCTGGGCGTCCTTCGCGCCGTCTCCGGCCTGGACCTGCCTGCCGAGCCTGAACCCTGGATGCGCTGGTATTACGACCAGCTCGGGTACACGCTGCGAACCCCATCGAGCACCACGCCCCGGAGCTTCGTCGTGGACGTCCCACTCGCCTACGTCCCCCGCCCGGTCCCGGTCGCCGTGGTCGATACGCCGAGCATGGTCCTCAACTACACGCGCATGAGCTGCTTTGCCGCCGGTACCCCGGTCCACACTCAGAAGGGCCTCCGCCCCATCGAGCACCTCCAGGTCGGCGACCTCGTGCTCTGCCAGGACACGACCTCGGTCGCCCTGAGCTACCAGCCCGTTCTCGTCACCCACCACAACCCGCCGGCCGAGACGTTCCGCGTCCACCTCGACGACCAAACCATCGTCGCCAGCGCCTTCCACCGCTTCTGGAAGGCCGGCCACGGTTGGGTCATGGCCCGCGACCTGAAGCCCGGCGACACGCTCCGGACCCTCGACGGCCTCCGCTCCGTCGCCGCTGTCGAACCCGGCCCGGTTCAACCGGTCTTCAACCTCGACGTCGCGGTCGGCCGCAGTTTCTTCGTCGGCAAGCAGGGCGCTTTGGTTCACGACAACAGCGTCCCCGACCTCCGCGCCGAGCCGTTCGACCGCCCCGCCGTCCTCGCGCGAGCCGAGGCCGCGACTCCTTGAACGGCCCTTCCTCGGGCGGGCCGGCCCCCGAACAGGCCAGGCCGACCCGCCCGACTCCCGATCACTTCGACCCGCCCGCGCTCTCCCTCGGCTTCTCCGTCCTCAGCTTCGACCCCGCCGGGTGCTTCGAGAACGTCTCGAAGACATCCCCGATCACCTGGTCCGCCAGCCGGTTCAGACCCAGCAAGAGCGCCTCCTCGGCCTCGGGCAAGAGCGGCGACTGAGTCGGCTCGTAACCGCCGACCTTGTGGGCGTCGGCCGTCGCGATGTAGCCGATCCCGCCGTTGGCGTAGCCGACGATGATCGGGATCGCCCGGTCCGAGATCGCCTTCTCCAGCTTGAAGCCGTACTCCACCATCGGCTCGCCCGGCATCGTCAGGAACAGGTACGGCCCGACCTTCAACGCCATCAACTCCGCCTCCACCGGCCCGTCCTTGCCCGGCAGCGTCACCCGCTCCGACGCACACCGCACCTTGTACACCTTCGGCCGCTTCGACCGCTCCTCCCGGATCAACGACTTCGCCAGGGCCCGGACCACCGCCCCGCCCAGGTCCCGACCCGCCCACTGGATGTCCGACTCGTCGGCGCAGCGGTACGGATCGCCCGGCAGGTTCGGCCGGATGTCGCCGGCGCAACCCTGGAGGAACAGCGTGTTTGTCTCGCCGTCATAGACCTTCTCGACAAACGTCTGCGCCTCGCCCGGGAAATCGGCGCTCATCTTCGGATATCCGGTGGGGTAGGGGGGTGAGGCGTTGTCGCCCCAGGTGAAGAAGCACGGGTGGCAGACCGCGTGCATCAGGACCGCCACCGGCGTCAACGACCGCCCGTCGTCGAACCGGAGCACCTTCACCCTCGGGTCGTTCGGCCCGTCGGGATTGAGCCGGACGACTGCCCGGCCGTTGTACACCTTCCGCCGGTTGATCCCGAACCCGATCTGGTCCACCCCGTAACCGACGCTCACCGGCCTCATCTCCGACGCCGCCTCCGACGCCGCCGCGCCGACCTTCTGAATCACCGCGTTTGCCCAGTCCTTCTCCTTCGTGAAATCCGCCGTCGAGTGGTTGTGCGACGCCGCCACCAGGATGTTCTCCTCCGGCGTCCCCGTCTCCCTCGCGATCACCTCCCGGACCCGCCTCACCAGCTCGCCGCTCGCATTGATGAGGTCAAACGTCGCGATCGCCGCCTTCGTCTTGCCGTCATCCAGCAGCAGGACCCCGGCCCGGATCGGGTCGCGTACCCCCGACGTCGGCCTCGGATGCCCCGTCACCGCCGTTCCCTCGGGCGGCGTGATGTCCACCTTCGCCGCCCCGGCCTTCAGGTTCGACTCGACCTCGAAACGCCCATCCTCCGCCTCCCCCGCCCGAACCGAGCCCGGCCCCGCCAGCAACAAGGCCCCGAGGACCAGGCCCGTCGTCCTCGCCATCGCCGATCGCGTCGTCATGGTGCTCGCGTCTCCCTGGTGTCCCTCGTGCCGATTCGACTGCGTGTGCGAGGTCTGGACGACCCCGTCCGCTCGACTCCCGCGGGCCGTCGCCCCTCGCGATTCGATCCGATCCGGGCGACCGACACAAGCCTCGCCCGCGGAAACTCGCCCAGTGAGATCCGCTCGGGCGGGTCGCGGAGGCGACACAACCGCACGAGCGACCCTGCCGCGCACCCACGACCGCACGCCACCACGCCAATGGCCGACATCCAATCTCTCATGAAATCTGTCGGATCAATAATTTTGAAGTCACTGCATTGCCAATAAGTCAACGCACCCATAGACTTTTCAGTAGCCACCAGCGGTTCCGGCACGCGCCGGAGCTGTTGTGTCGAGGTGGTCGGGCAAGAGCCAGATCCGCAGGTCGTCGAATCACGCCGAGGAGAGCCGCGATGAACAGCGATCCCGAAGCCGCACGGTACAGCATCCCCGAGGGGGCCTCGATCACCAACCCGTCCCGGCCGTTCGTCCGCCTACGCGGAAGCATCTCGTCTCAGGAGCCGATCGTGGCTTCGATGCGATCCCTCCGCCGCAAGGACGATGACGGGGACCCGTTCCCCGACGACCCCCCGCCGCCCCCGCCGCCCCCGCCGCTGGTCTCCACACCCGACCTGGCCCTCCAGCTCGCGATTTGCCTGGCGAGCGACCAGGAAACGGCCCTTGTGTCCGCCATCCGCCAGGCGCTCGGATCGAATGCGGACGTGCGGACCAAATGCATCAGCAATAGCCAGCGCGTCGGCATCTGGCTCCGCCCGTTCGTCAATGACCAGGACAATCAGGCCCGCAACCGCGGGCTGGAGAGGATCAACGTCATCGACTCCGGCGAGACCCTCGCGTTCTTCATCAACTCGGCCCTGATCCGCCGTCAGGCCTTCGAGAACTTCGACAAGACGCCGAAGCGGCTGAATGGCGATGGCACGCCCAACCCCGGTGGCCCGATCCACCTGACGGGCTTCTCCGTGGATTTCGTGCCCCCGGACAAGATTTTGACGCGGATCAACGGGTTCGATGAGCGCCCCTGGCCCGACGTCGATTTCGTGCTCACGATCACCGACACCCTCAAGGCGCAAGGGCGGCGAGCCCCATTCGGACTCCTCGCGCAACCTCGAGGTCGATGCGGGCTGGCTGAACTTCCTGACCGGCCTGTTCCTGATCGTGCTGCCGCCGCTCGGCATCGTCTTCCTCATCGAGCGGATCATCGTCGCGACCCGCGACGCTCCCGACGCCGGTTCCGGGGCCGGTGGCGGCGTCCCGGCGCTGATCCCGCAGGAGATCCTGATCCCCGGCGGGAAGAAGGTGGTCGCCTTCTATGAACGCCTGGAGGTCTTCCCCGGCGCCGTGGTCGCGGGTGGGGTCTTCGATGTGATCCCGCGCACGCCGGAAGTCTCGATCACCGGGCCCACCGACATCGCAGTGGAGGAGGGCTCGGCCTCGGTGACGCGCAACTACACCCTGCACACGAAGGACCTCCGCCCCCCCTTCGAGACGGTGCTCTCCCCCGTCGCGGCGTCCCTCGTCCCGGGGCCCGTGGCGCCCCACCCGAAGATCGTCTGGAGCGGCGACGGCGTCCCCCTCAGCCCCTCCGCCGAGACGACCGCCTTCCGCTTCAACCTCGCCGGCGCCCAGGTCGGCCAGGTACTCACCCGCCGCGTCTCGGTGCTCGTCGTCGATTCCGACGGCCTGAGCGCCTCCGCCGACCTGTTCGTCCGCATCCACGTCACGTCGGCCGACATGAACGGCGATCCCCCGATCTGCCGCATCAAGCCCTGGCTGCCGCAGTGCAAGGGGTTGCGAGATGGCGTCACCGCCTCGCGGCTGGAAGCCCTGACTGTTCCCGCCAACCCCACCTGAGTCGGCAAGTGGCCGTCTCGGGTTCGCATCCCAGCCACGCGCCGACGGCCCGAAACGCGGCCCGAAAGAAAACCGAAAGTCCGCCCGGAAAGGGTGATAATCCCACGCCCCATTTCGGAAGATAAGGGCATGGACCTCCTGCACCGTCGCGAGGCCGACAGCTCGCATCCATGCTCCTTGGCAATCCGGTTCCCAGACCCGACGACGCGACGCCGGACCGCGCCCCAGCAACCGAACGAACTTCAAAATGTAACGACGACCGCCGGGAAGTCGAAGCCTTGACAGGACTTGCAAAACGCGCGTTCGCGTCGCTCGAAGCGTCCCCCCGGCGCCTCCGGGACGTCGCGGTGGCGTCTCAGGAGCGTCGTTGGACCGGGGGATGATGGGCTCCCGATTCACCATCCCCCTCCCTTCACTCCAGCGCCGATCCCCCCTTCGGCAGATCGAAGCACGCCACCACGTCCCGGCCCTCCCTCGTCCACGTCCCCGGCTCCAGCCGCAAGAGGCCAGGGACCTCCCGGAGCGGTTGGGCCTCGCGTCCCACAATCAGGCGCATCGGTGCCACCTGTCGATCCGCCAGCCGGACGGTAAACGCCGGGCAGGCAAACGGCGCCCGCAAGAGCACTCCCTTCGGCCCCGTCTCGATCCGGGTCAGCTCGAGGGCGGCCCAGTAGCGGGAGACCTCGGCCAGCTTCATCCAGATCAGGTTGTCGTAGCGGGCGTTGAGGCGCCGGACGATCTCCTTCAGGATGTTGAACCCGACCTCCTCGCCGTTGAAGTAAAACCCCGGCCAGTGACCCACCATGATCGCCGGCTCACCGCGAGCGATGACCTCGGGCATCCGGCCGCCTTCCAGGTCCTCAGCGATGAACCGATCGACCGACCCGCGTTCCAATCCGTCCCAGCCGCCGAACCAGTCGCCCGTGCAGCCGATGATCGAGACGACACAACGCGGGTCGGGGCCGTCGAGCCCCGAGGCATACTCAACCCGCGGGGCGACGCTCCGCTCATCCGTGAAGAGGTGGCGGAAGTAATGCGGAATCTCGGCGCCGTACACATCGCGGACCGATTCCAGCGTCCCCTGCGCAAGCTGCGGCAAGGCCCGCGTCCCGAATCCGCCGGGCGTGGTGACCCCTTCGCAGGGCAGGCCGGCATTCTTGAGGACGCGAAGGGCGTAACTGAGGTAGTCGGCGAGGAAGTCGGCCGAGCGGTTGGCGCTGAAGCCCCAGTTCTCCATGAAGTCTTCGGAACGCTCGGGATAAGGACGGCCAGTCTTCGTGTTGATGGCCCAGGTGTGGGTGACCATCTCGGGATGGATGTCCCAGTTGGGCACCATCAAGGTCCGGACCAGTTCCAGGCTCTGCTCCAGTTGCTTGCGGCTCCATCCCGGCATCTCGCGATCGACCCAGCCGACGCAGGCTGGATAGGGCACGATGCTGTACTTTCCCTTGACCCCCTGCTCGCGGCACCACTCACCGAACTTCTGGACGAACGCATCCGGGATCTCCCGCGGCAATTCGCGCCAGGGCTGCCGGTAACGGTCGGGGAAGACCTCGGCGAACTGCGGGATGCAAAAATGGGCAAGATTCACCAGACAGGTCGAGTCGTCGATGATCAGGCCGACGGGAACCCGTCCTCGGGGGTTGATCACCGTCACCCCCTCGGGACGCGGCGGGCGGTCGCCCGGTTCCTGGGAACGGACGAGCCCGGAGCCAAGGCTCGCGCCGGCCAGACCGAGGGCCGTTGTCTTGAGGAAATCGCGGCGGGACGTGTCGCGGGTTCGCATGCCGGGTCGCTCCCCGAGGCTCTGAAAGGGCTGATCGAAGAACCAGTTCGTTCGTGCAGGACAGCCGCCCCCGGCTGTCACCGCCGAGGACAGCCGGGTGGCCGTCCCCCACCACGTTGGTCGGGAATCTCTCCGATCGAGTTCTCGCGTCCGAATCGGCCCTCATGGTGCGACACGATGGCGACCGTTGCAACCGTCCGGCGGCGACTTTGGTTGATGCCCTGTCCGGCGACGGCCGACAAGTGGAAGAAGGACCGCAAGGCGGCCGTCGCCCCACGCGACGGGCCGGGCCGGGGCAGGGCAGGGAGGCCGCGGGATCATGAGGCGTTCACGACGCGGTTCGCATTTCGGCCCGGAGTTCGGCGGCTCGGGCGAGGACTCGTTCGTCGCCGTCGTGGTCACCAAGTTGACCGGGGCCTTGCTGTTCATCCTCCTGATGTCCCTCGTCATCATGGCCCTGATCCCCAAGGCCGCCGACCTCGCCCGACCGGCCAGCGAGGCGGGGGAGTCGGAGTCGATCCCGCTGGCGATCCTCACGCCCGAAACGCTTCCCGAGGCGATCGCCGGGCGCCCCTACGCCCTGGCTCTCTCGGCTTCGGGCGGATCGGGACCGCTACGCTGGTCGGTCTTTGGGGAATTACCCAAGGGCTTGCAATTCGACCCCGAAACGGCCCAGATCCACGGCACGCCCCGGGCCGGCACGCCGAAGCCGGTCGCCTTGACGCTCCACGTCAGCGACGGCCACGACCGGACCGCTCGGGCCACGCAACTCGTCGTCTTCCAGTCCGACCGGCCGCTCACCACCCCCTCGGCCTGGCTGCCGAAACTACCGCCGGTCCCCTGGCGATCGTGGCTGGAGCAGGGTTTTGGCTTCCTCGTGCTCTTGCTCGTGTATCTCGTCGGCCGAGCCGCCGTGGGTGCGGTCGAGCGCTGGTCCTCCGCGACCTTGCCCGTCGATGGCGGCGAGAATGGGCGTCGTGCTTTGCGGCGTCGCTTCGCAGCCTACCGCGCCTTCGTTGGCCTGGCCGCCGTCGCCTCGGCCGCGGCGCTGGGAGTCTGGCTCTGGCATCCGGTTGGCTGAGAACGCGGCGTCGCGATTTCGGAGCGGGCACCCCAGGCATTCGCAGGAGATTTGGACCCGCCATCACGCGGGGCACGGTTACTTCCTTCCCGTCACGTCTCCTCGAGGTTAGGATCTGAGAAGAAGTTGGGACGATCCGTCGCAGCGTGCCGCTACCTTAGGACAAAGGCCGCGCGCTCCGGTTCACCCCAGCGGCCCTCCCTTCTTCACGGATCGATCGCCCTGATTTCCCCTGGAGGTGCCCATGTTGACGCCGAAACCGAACCGTCTGTTCCCCCTCACCCTCGGCGTGGCGATCGCCCTCGCTTCCGCGACTGGCGCCCGCGGCTCAGTTCAGCAAGAGCATCAATCCAACACGCCGAACCAGGGACAGGCCAACCGCCAGGGTCAAAACGGCCCCGGCAATCGTGGCTTCTGGAGCGACCCCGAGTTCCAGCTCAACCGACTCCGTCAGCAGGTCTCGAACATCCCGGGCGGCCTCGGCGGTCGCGGTGGCGGTGGCGGTGGACGGGGTGGCCGCGGCGGTCCTGGTGGTGGGAACAACAATAACAACGATGGCGGCCTCGGCGCCATGCTCGACCTGCTCGATCGCTCGCCCGCCCTCCAGGCGGAGATCAAGCTCAAGCCTGAGCAGAAGGATAAACTGGCGTCGATCCAGGACCAGAGCCGTCAAAAGCAGCGCGAGCTGTTCCAGTCGATGCGGAATAACGGTAACAACAACAATAACAATGGCGGTGGTGGTCGCGGTGGCCGGGGCGGTTTCAACCCAGCCATGTTCCAGCAGATGCGCCAGGCCCGGGAATTGATCGACCAGCAGAGCGAGGTGGCGGCCTCCAAGGTGCTCACCAAGGCTCAGATCAGCCGCCTGAAGCAGATCCGACTTCAGATCGTCGGTCCGCTCGCCGTCGCCGAGCCCCTGGTCGCCCAGTCCCTGATGCTCAGTGACGAACAGTATCAGCAGGTCCAGCAGGTGATCCAGTTGATGGGCGATCGCCAGCGGGAAATGATGCAGACACGAATGCAGGGTATGCGTCCTCCCTTCGGCGGAGGTCCTGGTGGCCCCGGCGGAGGTCCCGGTGGCCCCGGTGGCGGTCCTGGCCAGCAGGCCAATGCCAGCCAGACCAACGGTCAGCGCAATGCCGGCCAGGGTCAGGCCACCAACAATGGTCAGGGCAACGCCAACGCCAGCAACAACAACCAGGGCAACGCCAACGCCAGCAACAACAACCAGGGCAACGCCAACGCCAGCAACAACAACCAGGGCAACAACAATAACCAGGCCAACAATAACAATCAGGGCAACAACCGCCAGGGCCGCCGCGGCTTCGACCCGAACAGCCCCGAGGCCCAGGCCATGCAGGAGCGGATGAAGGAAGCGATGAGCGAGGAGCAGAAGCTCCGCAAAGAGGCCGAATCTGCCATCGGTAAGATCCTCGCCCCCGCCCAGCGTTCCCGCTTCAACAAGATGCTCGGCGCGATCATTGACCTCAAGAAGCTCGTCGAGAACACCGACCAGGGCCCAGGCGGCGGCCGGTTCGGCGGCGGCAACAATAACAACAACAACGGTGGCCGTGGCGGTCGTGGGAACGCGGCTGGAGGCACCGGGAACTGACCGTCTCTCACCTGGCGGCTGAGCCGACATCCGCCGGGCCGACGACTCGAACCGCCGGGGTTGCGTCGGGAGTCAGCTTGGACTTCCCGACCCAGCCTCGGTCGCGTATAAGAGCCGTACCTGTCTGCCCCACAGCCCGACCGAGGGCCGTGGCCTTTCGTCCGAACTTGTTCAGGGAGCGATTGATGCGTCAAGGACCGACGCTCTCCCGGGTTCCCCTCGCCCTGGCCGTGGTCATGCTCGGGACGGGGTTTCTCGCCGCCGAGACGGCCGAGGAATGGGTGCTGCCCGACAGCCGTCTCGGCGTTCGCACGGCCCCGATCCTGCTCCTCTCCCGCCCCGATATCCAGAACGACCTGAAGCTCTCGACCGAGCAGGTTCTCTCCACCCGCCGGGCGATCCGCGACCTCTACAACCGTGCCGCCTCCCTGAAGGGCTTGCCCGACGCCGAGGCCATCACCGCTCGCCGCTCGATTGACGAGGCCCAGCAACGTTGGCTTGAGACCCAGCTCAATGACGAGCAGCGAGCCCGTCTCTTCCAGGTTGACCTCCAGTGGGAAGGCCCCTCGGCGGTGATTACCCGCCCCTGGCTGGCGACCCGGCTGGGCCTCTCAGCCGAACAGCGGCAGGCGTTGAGCCAGGCTGTGGCCCACTTCGATCCCCGACAGCATCCCGCGAGCGGCGGTCCGCCGGACGAGCGTCCCCTCGCCCAGCAAGTGCTGGCGACCCTCACGCCCGAGCAACGACAGCAGTGGAAAGCCCTGCTCGGCCACCCGCTGGCCATCCAGACCGCCTCCGCCCCGGCAACGACAACCCGCCGTTGAGGCTCAGCTCCGCTCAGGTCTGGGGAGCCTTGCCCGAGATCAAGCGGGCAAACTCGGGGTGCTCGCGGAGACTGTCGAAGTCGCCCTCTCCGTCGATCAGGCGGCGAAGATCCGGGTCGAGGTCCAGGGCGGTCGTCAACGCGTCGAGCGACTTCGCCGGGTTGCCGGCCAGGCTCCAGTAACAGGCCAGGTTGTAGTGCAGCAGCGGCTCCTCGGGATGCCCCTGACCAGCTCGCTCCAGGGCGTCGATCGCCTGGGCCAGCCGATGGGTCCGTTTGTAGCACCAGCCCAGACTGATCGCGACCCCGATGTCTCCCGGCCTCAAGGCGGCCGCCTGCTCCAGCAATCGCAAGGCTTCCCGGTAGCGCCGAGCGACCGCATGGCCTCGCCCGCCAGGAACGACGCCTCGAACCGCAAGGGCGTCCAGTCGGCCCGCGACTGGATGACCGCCAGCGCATGCTCCGGCAGGTCCAGCATCAGGTATCCTTCGGCCTGACCGAGCCAGCGAGCGATACGATTCCGGTCGATTCGAGCCATCTCACGGTGTCCCCGGACATGCCCCGAGAAGCGAGCAGACGCTCGCCTCCAGGCACGTTTGCAACCCGCCCCGCGTCCCAACGCCCTCCTCATTCAGTTTAGCCGACATCACCGGCCAGCGAAAGGGCCCGCGACTTGTCGCGGCCAGCTCATATCCGGCAAACGTCGGTCGGGCGAAGGGACGAAGGGCGGTCGGATCGGACCGCCCCGAACACTCAGAATCGACGGTTCGCCCCCAGGTCACCGCCCCCAAGCCCTTGCCGCTGCGCCATCGACTCGTCGCGACGAGCCGCCTCGGACTCGCTGAGCTTCCGCTCAGTCGCCAGCAGGTCGGGAATCGGCGTCGCGCCGGTGGTCCCCCGGCGGGCCAAAGCCTCGGCCCGGAGGGCAATCCCGTCATGATTATGAAGGCTCTGACACCAGCGCTCTGGGAGACGCGACTCGCCATAGTAGGCTCCAGCTAGAGCCCCGAGGATCGCGCCGGCGGTGTCAGCGTCGCCGCCCAGATTGATCACGTCGACCAGAGCTTCCTCGAACGTGTCGGTGGTGAAGAAGAGGTAGAGGCAGGTCGGAATCAAGGCGGGCGGGAAACCCTGGGTAGGGCGTCGGCAATAGGGCTCGGCGCCGTGGCGGTTGGCCTGCTCGACCAAAGCTGAGAGGACCTGCTCGCGGGGCCATTCGAGCATCGGCTCGATCCCGGCGATTGCGACCGACATGGCGTGGCGATGGGCGCCGATGACCACGCTCGCGCGGGTCGATTCCGAGCCGATTCGGTGCTCGGCGCGGGCGACGTCGGCGGCCAGCTTGAAGATCAGACTGGGTTCGCGGGGCTCACCCCGGGCCAGTCGTCGAACGGTGCAGGCGACCGCCACGGCGCCGGCAAGGCTGCGGATGTCGCGGTGGGTCATCAGGCTGGCGTCGAGCACCGCACCGACCACGTCCTCGTCGGGTGCCGCGTAGTAGAGGCCGAGCGGGGCGATCCTCATGGCGGCGCCGATACCCGCGGTGGTCGTGCCCGTGTCGCGTGGCGATGCTCCATTTTCCAGGGCGCTGAGGACCAGGCGAAAGCTCCGTCCAAGCCCCCGGTGGGCGCCCAGGTACGGGCCTTTCGGGTTCGCCAGGGCGAGGTAGGTCTTCGCCAGCCAATCCGGGTCAATCCGGCGGAACCGGAGCAGACACTCGGCCAGAACCAGGGCCTGCTGCGTGTCGTCGGAGTAGAGGCCCGGCAGCCGCCAGCGATACGGCTTCTTCTTCCAGGCGCGGACACCGTCGACGAAGTCGCTGACCTGGCCGTAGTGGCTGCGGATCTGCTGCGAGCTCAAACCCTCCAGCGGCGCCCCGAGGGCATCCCCCACCGCCATCCCCAGGAAACAACCGCGAGCGCGGTCCAGATCGATCGTCTGAGGCATCTTTGGAAGGCTCCTGAGGGCCTCCGGGTCCGGGGCAAAGCCCGGCCCGGCGCGATGGAACACGAAATTACCTTCCACGTCCGGACTCGCAATGCTTTTCTTCCCACCGGCCGCTGCACCGCCTCCGAATGTCGCCATCGTGGCATCGCCGGCGCCCGACCGGATCGCTACTTAGGACGTCGGGACGGGCGGCGATTTTTTTATCGTCACGTCGGATTTTTCCGCCCGCAAGGTCGCGCCCCGACCGATCCCTCGGACACTTTGACTGACATCTGAACAGCATCTGCTCCGTCCCTCGCCGGTCACGACGACCACCGTGGGGCCGTCCCCATTAGCTATCGGACGGCTTCCTCCTCGCCGCACGTCCCCTGTCCCGGTTTTTTCCCCGCAGGCTCTCCAGGCGACGACTATGCCTCTCATGCCGGTTCTCCCGGTGTCGACCCAACGGGCAGCCGGGGTGTTGACCGCCGCGGTCGCGCCCGCCACGATGGTGGCCAGCCGGCGCTACCGACCCCCATGCCAGAAACCTCGCCTCGCGTCCACGGCTCGGAGTCAGTCGCCATGAAGCTTGACCGCCAGAGGTGGACCGCCCACCCCCTGTCCGCAGTCGTCCTGGTCATCCTGCTCGCAAGCCAGGCACCCGGTCAATACGAAGACATCCGCGGCCTCGATCTCGCGAAGCCCGAGGACCGGCACGACGTCCCGCCCATGCCGCCGCCAGACGGCGCCCTCGTCCTTTTTGACGGCAAGAACCTCGACGCCTGGGTCCCGGTCTCCGGTCAGGGCTCCGCTCCCTGGAAGCTCACCGAAGGCGGCGCCATGCAGGTCGCAGGTGGTGGGCTCAAGACGAAGCAGACCTTCGGCGGGCACTTCAAACTCCACGTCGAGTTCCGCGTGCCCTACAAGCCCGATGCCAAGGGCCAGGCCCGAGGCAACAGCGGCGTCTATCTCCAGGGTCGTTATGAGGTTCAGGTGCTCGACAGCTACGGCCTGAAGTCCCAGTCGAACGACTGCGGCGCCATCTACGAGGTCGCCCCTCCCCGGGTCAACGCCTGCAAGGCGCCGACCGTCTGGCAATCGTACGACATCGAATTCTGGGCCCCCTTCTGCGAGAATGGCCAGAAGGTCAAGCCCGCAAGGATCTCGGTCCGTCAGAACGGCGTCTTGATCCACGACCAGCAGCCGATCCCCGTGGATAACACCCGCGCCGGCCTCGGGGGCGACCCTTGCCAGCCCGGCCCGATTCACCTGCAAGACCACGGTGACCCGGTCCAGTATCGGAACATCTGGCTTCTCCCCCTCGATTGACTCCACAGCGGAGGAACGGCTCCATGAACCCGTCCGACCATCGTCCCAATCGTCGCGACTTCCTCCGAGGTACCTCGGCCGTCGCCCTGGCCTCCGCCTGGCCGGCGATTCTCCCCGCCTCGGCTCTCGGCCGAGGCGCCGAGCCGCCGAGCGAACGTCATCCGACTCGGCCACATTGGCGTTCGGAACCGTGGCACCCAGAACCTCGAAGGCATGATGAAGCCGACCGTCGCCCTCTGCGACGTCGATCGGGACGTACTCGCCAAGGCCAGGACAATGGCCGAGAAGGGCACCGGCCACGACATCAAGACCTTCCGCGACTACCGCGCCTTGCTCGATGACAAGGACATCGACGCCGTCGTCGTCACCGTGCCCGACCACTGGCACGCCCGGATCATGGTCGATGCTTGCGCCGCTGGCAAGGATGTCTATTGCGAGAAACCTCTCTCATTGACGATCGCCGAAGGCCAGGCGATGGTCGAGGCGGCGCGGAAGCACAACCGGGTCGTCCAGACCGGCAGCCAACAGCGTTCCGACGAGAAGTTCCGCCTCGCCTGTGAGTTGGTCCGCAGTGGCCGAATCGGCAAGGTTCGCCGCGTCCTCGTCGGCCTGCCTGAGCGTCAATTTCGACGGTCCCGCCGTCGCCGATACCACTCCGCCGCCCGAGCTGGATTACAACTTCTGGCTGGGCCCCGCCCCGGAGAAGCCGTATAACCCGAAGCACGTCCACTACCTTTTCCGCTTCTTCTGGGATTACTCCGGCGGCCAGATGACCAACTTCGGCGCCCACCACCTCGACATCACTCAGTGGGCCCTCAACCGCGACGACTCCGGCCCTTCCAGGATCGATGGCACCGCCACCTTCCACCCAGAGCACTGGTACGAGGTGCCCCAGACCAGCCGCGTGAGCTTCACCTACGACGACGGCGTCGAGGTCCTCTGCGAGCAGGGGACCGACGGACCTCCCCATCGGCGTCACCTTCGAGGGCACGGACGGCACAATCTCCGTCACCCGAGGCAAGCTCGACCTCGAACCCGTCCTCGATCGTCAAGGAACCGCTCACGAAGGACGACGTTCATCTCTACGTGAGCAACGACCACTACGGCAACTGGTTCGACTGCATCAAGAGCCGCGAGAAGCCAATCTGCGACGTCGCCATCGGCCACCGCTCCGCCTCGGTCTGCCACCTGGCGAACATCGCCATCCGCGTCGGCCGCAAGATCACCTGGGACCCATCCCGCCAGGAGATCGTCGGCGATACCGAGGCTGCCGCGATGCTCCGTCGTCCCTACCGCCAGCCCTGGGAGCATCCGGGCTCGGCCTGAGTCGATCTTCCGTCGAAACGGAAACCGTGAGTCGGTCGGACTTCCGTCGGGCCGACTCCTCTCGATCCGCTCCGCGATCAGCTCGCAGGACCGATCAGGAACGTCCCCGGCGGGATCACCATCCCCGCCGGGATCGTCACGTTTCGTAGGTACGAACCCGCGCCGATCGTCGAGCCCGACCCGACCGTTGCGTTATCCAGGACCGCGCCCAGGCCGACCACAACGTTGTCGCCGATCGTGGCCTTCGAACCGCCGAGGATCACCGAGTGAGCCTCGGCGTTGAAGTTCTGGCCGATGGTGAGCTTCCCGCCCTTCGGGGCGTGGATGGTCACGAAGTCGCCGAGGCTGGCGATCGAGCCAATGGTGATGGGCTGGCCCACATCGCCCCGGATCGAGTCGCTGTGGCCGAGGCTATGAGCAACGTCCGCCGCACGCTGGCCGAAGACGACGCCGCCGATCACGCGGGCCCGGAACGAAGGCAGGCTCGACGGCACCAGCAAACCCCGGGGACTCGGGAATTTCGGGGCAGTCTGGGCCGGCTCAAAGCTCACGAAGGTCTTGCCCGGCTCCGGACTAACGCCGAGGACCTGGGAGAGATCGCCGTTGAAGATATTCGCATTGGTCGTGCCGGATGACGCTCCCGTGGCCTTGTTCCCCTGGTAGAGCGAGGAATATCCCGAGGCGAGCAAGACCCCTTCCTGGATCAACGTCTGAACGCTCGCCACGTCGCTGCTCGTCACGCCGGCGACCTTCCCGAGCGCGGGGTTCGTGGCCTCGGCCTGAGTGGTCACGGCGGCGCCCGGCAGCACCTTGATCCCCGCAGGAACCGTGACGCCCGGACCGACGTAGGCGAGCGCCGAAACGTAGGCCCCCGGGGCCAGGTTGGCACCGTCGATCACCGCGTTCGGACCGACGTAGGTCGCCGCGGCGTCCTGGTCGTAGCCGCCGATGACGCTCGGGCCGCGGATGGTTGCTCCGAAGCCGATGACCACCGTGTCGCCGATAATGATGCCGGGCGTTCCCGGTTGCTGGTTGGGGTTGGCGATCAGCGACGCGTTGTCCTGGATCGTCGTGAGCCGGCCGATCTTCATCAGGCCGCTGCGGGCGTCGAGGGTGCCGTACGGGGCAAGATAGGACTGCGGCCCGATCGTGATCCGACGCCCGTCGAAGACCCGCACGCTCGGGTCGATGAACGTCGCCACATCGGACGTGGCTGCGAACGGCAAGACCGGCGTGTTGGGCCGGATCGGATGCGTGAAGCCGAACATGAACAGAGGGTGCGCATTCAAGGGCACTCGTGGATGCGACAGCGCGTTGACCCCACTGAGGAGCAGACGACCCTCGCAGACCTCGGGCTCGGGCCGGAAGGTGCGCGAGCCACGTCGGTTCTTGGGTTTCATCGAAACACCGGAGCCCCTGGAATTCGGCGAACGCTCACGATCCTGCCCGGCTCGCACGAGAATTGATCGGCGCCGAGGCGCAACGGACCTCGTCGTCGTGCTCGACTCCTTCTCCTTCCGGTGATCGGCTGGCGGCATCGGGGACTTGACCCCGTTTCGGCTCGTGACGGCGCAACTCCCGGCCATCCGAACTTCCCGACGTCGGGGACCGCTCAAGGCATACTCACCGCCGGTCGGATCTCAAAGAGCGACTGGGTCCGGACGATGGCCCGGTCTTCGGGGAAGGTGTGGATCGTCTGGACCGAGAGCCCGCCGACACGTGTCTCGAAGCGGATCTGACTGAGCGGAGCCGGGGCCATCCGATTGGTCCTGGCGAACCGATGGAAGAGCGCCCCGCGGGTCGGCTCCAGCGCCAGTTCCTCGCTCAGATGGGCGAAGACCTCCGGGGCGCATCGCTCGGCCGAAAAGCAGGTCTGATAATCCACCTGGTGATCCGGCCGCAGCCGGGTGGACCGCTCTTGCCGGATCGGCGAGAGAAAGAGCAGGCCGGGCTCCGGCAAGCTCAGCTCCTGTCCCGTCAGCACCTCGCAGAGCCGGAACGGTCCGCACGACCAGGCGATCGCGTGGCCGCCCTCCACCAGGCGGATGTCGGCCTCCCAGCTCGACTGCCGGACGCGGAGATGCTCCCGGACGGCGAACCATTCGGGGTGCAGAGCGCGTCCGAAGACCTGGAACGCGAGGTCGGCGACGCGCGAACGTCCGGAACTCACACCCATACCGAGAGCCCTCCCGGGTCAGCCCGAGTGGAGACAATTCCTGGCGGCGAAGCCGGCCACGTCGACGGGCCGGACACACGACCTACTCTCATTATAGGCGACTGTCCCCGTGCTGCAATTCGACCGGAAAACCGCTCGCCCGCCCGATCAAAACGCCGAACGCCCGGTCCGTCAAGGGACGTCCTTCGAGCCAAGGTTCCCGCCTTGACCGTCCGGGGCCGGACCCGTATACTCCCCCGCGCCTCGCCAGTCCGGCCGCCGTGTCGGCCCCCCGACCGTGTCGCAACCCGGAGTCGCCAGGTGGAACCTCGCGAAGTCCCGCCCCCGCCGCTTCCCATCCGGGCCTGGCAGGCCCTCACGACGAGAGGGCCACGCTACTTCGGCCACAAGGTCCTCCGTCGGACGACCGGTCGCTGGCCGTCCCTGAAGCGCCGGTGGCTTTACCGCTCGCCGCGCGACTACTGGACTCTCCGCGGAGGTCTCGATTACTTCCGCGAGCAGGAGGACCAGGCCGCCCGGACCATTCGCTCCCTCTGGCTGGCCGAGCGGATCGCCGCCTACCGTCCCGACTCCGTCCTCGAGGTCGGCTGTGGCTACGGCAAGCAGCTCCGGGCCTTGCGACCAAGGCTGGACGGTCCGCTTGTCGGACTCGACTTCAGCCCGTCACAGCTCGCCTTCGCCCGCAACTTCCTCGACGGCCTCGACGGTGTGAGCCTCGTGCTCGGCTCCGGCGACCGGCTCCCGTTCCCCGATCGGTCCTTTGACCTCGTTTTCACGTCGGCCGTGATCCTCCACAATCCGCCGCCGATCGCCGAGCGAATTCGCCAGGAGATCCGACGCGTCGCGCGGCACTGGGTGGCTCACAACGAGGATACCGACGTCAGCTACAACCGCTTCGGCTACGACACCGCCGCCTGGTATCGCGACCGGGGCATCCCGCTGGCCGAGTCGGGACCGATCCCGGTCGTTCCCGATGGCGCCACTTCCCAGTTTTGCGTGGCCGAGCTGTGTCCTCGGTAACGCCAATCGCCCGCCGTCCTCCCCCCGGCTCCTCGGCCGAGGGCCGTCGGGTCGTGGGCGACAGCCTGATCGTCTCCCTGGGCGGCCAGGTTGAGCGACTGCTCGGCACGTTCACGGCCCTGGCGCTGCGGTGGTGGCTCGACCCCGCCCGCCTCGGCGTCTATACGGGCCTGCGCCTCTTCCTCGACAACACGAACCGATCGAGCCTCGGCGTGGGCCTCGGAGCCGTGCAGGAAATCGCCGTGCTCCGGCGCCAGGGCCGCGAGTCGGAAGCCCGCCATGTCGCGAACGTCGCCCATACGACCAATACCCTGACGTGCCTCGTTTACGCGATCGCCCTGGTCGGCTGGTCGCTGATCCGCGCCGGATCGCGAGCCGCCGACCCGCTGGCAGCCGAGTGGACTTGGGGCCTGATCATTGTCGCTGGCCTGGCATTGCTCAGACGCCAGGAGAGTTTCTTGATCGCGGTGTTGCGGGCGCGTCGGCAGTTTGTGCTGACAACGCGCGTCGATCTTCTGGAGGCTTTGATCTCGACGCCGGTCATCGGGATCGGTCTGATCGTCGCGGGCTTCTGGGGCCTGCTGGCCGCCGTCGGCGTCATCCTGGCGACGAAGATCGTTTATCTTCGACGTCCACGACCCGTCGGCCTTCTCCTGGGCCTGGGACCTGAAGACGGTCAGCCGGCTGATGCGGGTCGGTCTGCCGATCCTGGCGAACACGGCGGCGTTCGGCGCCATCGTCGGGATGGATCGCGGCTTGATCCTGGGCATCCTGCCCGACGGCGCCCGCGCTGCGGGGCTCTACTCGGTGGCGTTGCTGGGCACGAGTTGGAGCCTCGACCTGGCCGGTCGGGTGGTGCTCGTCCTCTACACCTACTTCCAGACCTCCCTCGGTCGCACGGGTGATCCCGACGCGGTCGTTCGCCAGGCCGCTCGCGCCACCGAGTTCCTCGCGCCGGTGCTGGCCGCGGGTGGAGCGATCGCCTACGTGTTTGGCCCGGCGACGCTCGGCTGGCTCCTGCCCCGCTACACCGAGGGTCTGCCCGCCCTCCGCCCGCTCCTACCGGGCGTGGTCCTTCTCGGCCTGGCCTGGCCGGCGCGACAGGTTCTGATCGCGATTGGACGCCCTTACCGGCTCCTTGCCGCAACGCTCCTCGGCCTGGCCGTCGTCGCCCCCGCCGGCCTGTTCGGAGCCTGGCGGGCCGGGATCGTGGGTGTCGCGTGTGGGATGACGGTCGGCTATGCCGCCGTCTTTCTGCTTGCCGACGCCTCGGCGTTTTTCGTGTCTTGTGGAGTGCGCGACTGGGCCAGGCACCTTGGAAGCCTCGCGCTGACGCTCGCCGGTTTCGGGCTCTCGGCTCTTCTGGCATCGCACCTGGCGTTGCGGGTCGGCTCTCCGCTCTCGGAATGGTCCGCGCGGCTGCTCATCCTCCTGGTCGGGATGCTGGCGACGATGCTGGCCTGGCTCAAGTCGCAGGGGATGACGCCGCGCGGTCTCGTCGCGATCATCCGGCAAGACGGCCCGGTCGCCTCACCGACGGAGTGAATGCGGTCATGCTCGACCTGGCCTTCCTCCTCTTCCTGGCCCTCTGGTCGATCGCCGTGGGACGTGCCCTCGCCCGCCGCTTCGCCCCATTGCCGGAAGATGAGACCGAGTCCATCGCTGTCACCCTCGCTCTTGGACTCGGAACCCTGAGCCTGGCCACCCTCGGCCTCGGCCTCGCCGGCTTGCTGACGCGGGTTGGGTTGACGGTCGTGCTCGCCCTCGGGTCGATCGTGATCGCCTTCGAATGGCGAACCGACCGGCTCGGGTTCTCGGGTTGGCACCCACCCCAATCGCTCGGCCAGAGGAAGTGGCTCGACCTCATTTTCGACCTCGCGCTTGGGATCATCCTCCTCGGAACGCTTCTCGTCTCCTTCATCCCTCCCACGGACGGCGACGCCCTCTGCTACCATCTCCAGGTTCCCAAGGTCTTCCTCCTGAATCACGCCGTCACCTACGATCCCGACCTCCACGAGACGGTCTACCCGCTCCTCACCGAATTGCTTTATGCCGTGGCCCTGGCATTCCGCGGACCGGTCGCGTGCCGCATGGTTCAGTGGCTCTTCGGGGTCTTGCTAGCCTTGAGCGTGACCGCACTGGCGCGGCCGGCGCTGGGACCGCGGGCACGCTGGGCGGCAGCGGTCGCCCTGGGCGTGCCGGCGATCTCGAACGGGATGGCCGCACCCTTGAATGACGTCGCCCTGGCCGCCACCTGCAACTTCGCCCTCCTGGCCTGGCGACGCTGGCACATTCGGCCGACGAACGGCAGCGCGGCGCTCGCCGGAGTCGCCGCCGGCCTGGCGGTTGGAGTGAAATACCCGGCCCTGGTCTGGGCCGCGCTGCTGTCGGCCTTGCTGTTTTGGAGGTGTGCGTTCCAAGATCGCCGAGGCCGGGACCGATCCGGGCCGTCTTCGCGATCAGCTCAGGACCGCGGCGGGATGGCTGACGTCCTATGGCATCGCCCTGATGCTGGTCGGAGGCGTCTGGCCTCTGCGATGTTATTACCATACAAACAATCCCGTCTTTCCATTCTTCCGCGACGTCTTCGGGACGGGCCTCGACGTCGTCCTCGATCCGATCAAGCGGCCCCTGCCGCCGACGCCCTGGAACCTGCTGACCGCCCTTGGGCCGTTGACCCTCCAGCCGGACCGGTTCGACAGCCTGGCCCACCAGTTTGGCCCCCTCTTCCTGATGATCCTCCCGGGACTCCTCTTCCTCCGTCCGCGGCGGAGCCATATCGTTCCTGCTCTCGTGGCCTACGGCTTCCTCGTCGTCTGCCTGACGCAACGCCAGAGCATGCGGTTTCTCCTGGCGGCACTCGGCCCGTTCTCGGTGATGGTAGCCTGGCTGGCTTGCCGCTGGTCGCGGAGAGGACGTGCCGGGGAGTGGCTGGTTGGTGTCGTCCTCTTGCTCCTGCTCGCGGAGTCGGCCCTGGCGCTGGCGAGGATGCGAAGTGGCGTGGATGTCCTGCTCGGCCGCGAGTCGGAGGCGGAGTACCTGGACCGTCGGGAACCGACCTGGCACGTCGGCCGCTGGATCGACCGCAATCTTCCCGCCAGCGCCCGGCTCATCGGCCAGGACCACCGCGGCTTCTACATCCCGCGACCTTACACGATGGAACTGGCCCACCGCCGACGTACCCGACTCGGAACCCGCGGTGAATCCGATCGCCAGATCCTCGATCATCTGCACGATCAGGGTTTCACCCACCTCCTGCTCTGCCCGCCGATTCCCGACGACGCCGTCGAGTTCGACCCGGCCCTCTTGCGACTCCTCGCCGACTGGCTGCGCCGTCAGGCTCCGATCTATGCCGAGAGAATCGTCGATCCCGATGGCGTCGCCCGCAACTATCAGATCTACAAACTCTGATTTCCACGATCCTGTCGTGTGTGGACTTCCTGTCATGAAACAGCAGCCGACCCTCGCCGAACTTCGGGGCCGCGTCTTCAAGGGTTCCCGGACCCGATCGGGGGAGGCGGCGGGGCAGACCGCACGCTCGAGATTGGAAACGGGTTTGCTCGACGGGTCGTCCGGCCGACGGCGGTTTATGGGACGTGGCTCGCAGTCCGCCTCGGACGTCTCGGCCAACCAGGTCACGCTTCTGGCCTTGCTCGCGAACCTGTCCGCATCGGTCGCAATCGCGACGGGATATCGCACCGGCTTCGTGGCGGGTGTGCTCCTGGCACAACTGGCCTACTGGCTCGACCACGTGGACGGACAGTTGTGCGCTGGAGGGGGACAGCCTGCCTCAGCGGCGTCTATTTCGATTACCTGATGCACCACGCGTCCACCCTTTCCCTCGGCTTCGCCCTCGGCTTCGCCCTGGCCGTCCGGAACGGCCAGGTCGGCTGGACGATCGCCGGGTTCGTCGTCGCGGTCGGCTGGCACTTCCTGAGCCTCCAGAACGATTGCCGCTACAAGGCCTTTTCCAGCGGTTGAAGGCCGAGATCTGCGGCCTACCGGGTCGTCGGCGGATCGGGTGGGCGACCCCAACCGCCCGAGCCTTGGCCGCGTCGAGGCATTCGTGCTCTCACCTGGCCGGCGTACAAGGCGTGCGAGCCCCACGTCGTCCTCCTGAGCCTGACCGCGCTGGCGATCGTCGCCCTCGCGTCCGAGCGTGGATTCGCGGCGGGTCTGACGTTTTATGTCTGTCTCCATGACGGCGGTCAGCCCCGTGCTGGCCGCGGCGCGGATCGGCCGGGCCATCGCAAGGGGCCTGCCGGACGATGAGTTCCGACGCTGGTTCCGGGCCGAGTAACGGCACGGCCGGGCCAATCTGGCCCCTTCCGACCACGCGGCCTCGGGGCTAGGATGAGTCGAGACGCCCCACCTTGGGATTCCCTCTCGATTCTCCTTTTGCCTGGAATACCGACATGAAACTGGGCCTCATCAATTCCGCATGGGCGCAGGCCGGCAAGGAGACGGCCTATGGTATCTGGATGACCCGGGAGATCGGTTTCGACACGATCGACATCTTCCTCGACCCGCTCGATGCGAGCGACATGGAGATCAAGCTCGTCAAGAACGAGTGCGAGCGCGCCAAACTGCCAATCGTGAGCGTGGCGTGCGTGGCCCTCGGCCTGGTGGACTTCAACCCGAGCGTCCAGCGGTTCCATGTCAATCGTGTCCAGTCTTACCTGGACATGGCTCGCACCTTCGGCGCGAAGAATGTGCTGCTCGTCCTCGGGGAGTACGTCTGGCAGCGGGAGGTGATCCCACCCGCGGAGCAGTGGGCGGCGGGCGTCAAGAACCTGCGGACGCTCGGCGAATATGCGGCGGAACTGGGCGTCGGGATCGCGATGGAGATGGAGCCGTTCCATCAGTCCCTGCTCAATGACGTCCCCAAGATGGCGCGATTCCTTGACGATGTTGGCCATCCGGCGGTCAAGGCGAACATCGACATCTCCCACATGGTCCTCGCCAATCAGGACGCCAGCACGTTGCAGCAGCTCAAGGGACCTGGTAGCTCATGTGCATATCTCCGACTGCGATGGCAAGGTCCACGGCGACCTTCCGCCCGGCCGCGGGGTGGTCGAGTTCGCGCCGTATCTCGAAGCGATCCGCGACCTCGGGGTGGACAGCGGCACTATCTCGATCGAGCTGGAGTATTCGCCCGAGCCGGATCGGATCGGCGACTGGGTCCGGGAGGCGTACGACGCGACCGCGGCCTTGATGCGACAGGCGGGCCTTCGTGGATGAACCTCGCGGGCCGGGCCTGGAGCTTCGTGCTGGGGCTGGCCTTGATGGCGGCCGTCGGCTGGCCGACGATGGTCGTCATCCTCCGGGCCATCGGTGAGGCCGAGGGGGCGTGTTCCGGCCGAGGCGACGCGACCGCTCGCGCTGGCCTGGGAGTCGATCAAGCTCGTCGCCGCGACGGAATGCCTGGCCTTGCCGGCGGGACTGGCCCTGGCCTTCCTGCTCTTCCGTACCGATCTCGCGGGCCGACGTGCTTCTCCGTCGTGCCCTGCTGATCGGACTGTTCATCCCGACGCCCTTGTATGCCCTCGCCTGGCTCGGCTCGTTCGGCAACCTCGGGCGTGAGCAGGCGATCGGATCGGGGCCGATCCTGACGGGGCTCTTCGGCGGGGCGTTCGTGCATGCGATGGTCGCCTTGCCGTGGGTCGTGCTCGCTGCTCGGTCTGGGATTGCGGGGGGTGGAGGCGGAGTTGGAGGAATCGGCCTGGCTGGAACGGCCGGGCTGGCGGGTGGTCGTGGTCGGTCACGCTCCGGCGTTCGATCGGCACGATCGCCGGTGCCGCGCTGGCGGTCGCGGTGCTCACGGCGGGGGACATGACTGTCACGGACCTGATCCCGCTGCGGACGTTCGCCGAGGAGGCTTACACGCTCTCGCAGCTCGGGCTCGGGCAGGGCTCGGTCGCCGTCCGCGCGACGCTGCCACAATTATCTTGCTGGTGATCCTCCTGCTCGTGGCGATCCGGGCCCTCGCGAGGATGGACCCCGTCCGTGTGATTCGGTTGCGGCCGGCAGGCGCGGATCGTGGCCGCTGGGAGGCTGGCGGGTGCCGCTCGGCCTGGCGTGCTGGTGCTTCCTCGGCGGTGTGCTGGGTCTGCCGGTTTACGGCCTCGTCTGGAGGGCAGGGTCGAGTTGGACCGGGCTTGCGGCCGGGCCTTGGGCGCGTCGTGGTCGGCGGAGGGTCTCGCGGGGGACACTCGCGGCGGCGTGGGTGGATCTGGTCGATCCGTCGGAGGCAGCTGGACCGTACGCTGCTCGTCGGCACCTTGCTCTGGGCGGCCCTGGGGGCGACGCTGGCGGTCGTGCTGGCCTGGTCGCTGGCGTGGAAGTCGCTCCGACCCGGCCCGTGGCGTTGGCTGACGGCCGCGGTCGTGGCCCTTCTGCTGGCGGTGCCGGGTCCGATCGCGGGTCTGGCGTTGAAGCTGGCGTATTCGGGCGGAGGACTTGCCGGGACCGCTCGCCGCCGTCGCTCGCCCTGGTCGCCCGGTTCCTCAACCGGACACCCGCCTTGATGGTGATGGGCTACGTCCTCCGGACGCTGCCGTTTGCGCTTGCTGGTCCTCTGGCCGGCCTTGCGGACGATCCCCCGCGAATACCTTGACGCCGCGGCGATGGAGGGCTACGGCCCGGTCGGGGCAGGCGTGGCGGGTCGGGACTGCCTTGCACCCGCTGGAGCGATCCTCGCCGCCGGGTTGCTGGCCTTCGCCCTGGCGATCGGCGAGCTGCCGACCTCGTATTTCGTCCGCGCTCCGGGTCACGACCCGGTTGCGATCTACGTCTGGGGTCTGTTGCACATGGGCGTCGAGAGCCGTCTGGCGGGTGCCGGCTTGATCCTGCTCGGGGTCGTCCTCGCCGCCGGGTTGGTGGCGGCGCTGGCGTTCCGAAGGGCGTTCCGGGAACTCGGGTAAGCCTGGCGATCGCGGCTTTTTCATCGCTTCCGCCAGATCTCGATCGTCCCGAAGCGCGCCTCAGGCCGGTAAGAGCGTCGCAGGACCGGCGCGATCCGGTCGAGCCGGAGCCTGGCATCGAAGGTCGTGTTTTCTGGGTCCCAGACGGCGACCGTGCCGGACGGGGCCTCCGTCGATGGCGCGGGCGAAGCTCCGGCTCCATCTCCGGCTCGACCGACCAGAGCCAGATCACCCCGGACTCGGCCGGCAACGGCGAGGTCCGACCGAGCGGCCCGTTGAAGGCGGGGAAGGGGACGTTGCGGAGCAGGTTCGCCAGGGACGTTCCGGGCGTCGTCGTCTGCCGAAGAGTACTGGAGCGCCAGCCGGTAGTCGGACCAGCGATAGGGCGAGCGTCCATCCAGCGGCGCGAAGTGTCCGAGCACCCCAGGTGGCGCGTGTTCCGGCGGGCCGGGTTGGGAAAGCGTCGGAGAGGGCCTGAAGGCTCGCCAATGGGTCCCAGTGGATCGGCGGGCCGGGCACGGCGATGACGAGCAGGACCACCGCGGACACGAGCCGGATCGCCGGTCGCCCCGCCAGCCGATCGAGCAAGGACCGCCGCGGCAGAAACGCCAGGACAACGCACCCGAAGAGATTCCGCGGGTGGGCGAGGTAGAGCGTGGGGCTTCGGGTGCAGCGGGGCATACAGCAAGGCCGCCGCCAGACCGACCAGCCAGACCCGCGCCCGCTGTCGCTCCGGAGTCTCCCCGCGGACGGCCAGCAGTCCCAGGCCAAGCAGTCGAGGAGAAAGCTCCATCGCGAGACATGCAACCAGAATTCTGACGACGAAGCGAACGACCTCTCCAGGCGGGCCAGCCCGAGCTGACTTCCGAGTCGCCGCGATGACACTGCTCCCGGAGGTCTGGTTGTAGCTGCTCGCATAGCTCGCCTTGCGGACGCCCTCCAGAAAATCGACGATCAGGCCCCCGACCAGTAGCGGCAGGAACGCCAGCAGGATCGCGACCCCCATCGCCCCCAACCACTCCGCCCCTCTCCGCAGAGACCCATCTCCATCGGCTCGACCCCGCCGGCGCCTCGCCGGCAATCGCCAGGACCGCCGCCGGCACGAACAGGACGACATGCGGTCGGATCGCGAACGCCAGGCCGAAGAGCACTCCCGAGCCGATCCGCCAGCCTCGCGAGGGCCAGGACTGAAGCCCCAGAAGTCCCAGCACCGCGAGCAAAGGCGCCTGCCAGTCGCGCTGAGCGACCGTGGCGTAATCTTGCCCGATGTAGTAAGACAGGACGGCGGCAAAGCCGATCCAGCCCGGCAGCGTCCACCCGAACGTCCGGCGACTCCAGACGAGCAGGAACCCTCCGAGCGTCAGCAAGAAGGACGGTGTCGAAGACATAGATCGGCGCCGTCCTCGCCCAGCCGAAGGCGTGACCCAGCAGCCAGAACAGTTCGATCTGCCCGGGAAAGTTGAAGATGACCACGTCCCGATACGGCCGGATACCGCGGCTCCAGCCCTGGGCGATGGTGGCGTAGGCGTCGAGGTCGGGCCACCAGGGCCAGGTCCAGTAATGCGGGACCCAGCCGGCCAGCAGCCCGACGCGATCAAGGCCGACCAGGGCCACGAACGGGCCTTGCAGCACACGCTCCGCGACCGTTGGGCTCGGGAGGTTCTGGTTCCGGCTCAAGGCGGGGGACCTCAACACGAGACGCGCGTCCTCCCCCGTCGTACTCAGCGCTTCCACCATCGGTTGCCGGCCTCGTGGTGCGAGACCGGCGAACCCCAGACCTCGACACCGTGCGAGGTCGGGCACATAGCCGCGGGGGACAGCCCGATTGTAGTTGTATCCGGCGTAGCCGCCCAGGAAGAGGGTCTCGCGCGGCGGACCGGCGCGTAGGCCGGTCGATACGCCGAATAGGGCACAACCGCCGGCGCCGGCTTCATCGCCGCGCGATCGCTGACGGAAGAACCCGGCCCCCTGGCAGGCCGGCAAGCGCCACGAAGGCCATCGACGGCGATTGTCAGGATTCGCAATGTCCGGAGTCGGGGAAACATACCTGAGCCCCTCCTTGCTCGGTCCGCAGACGACCCCCGCGATGGGGGTAGAAACCGATCAAAGCTAGCACACGCCCGGGCGGGCGGCCGTCCTGGGCAGCGTTTCCTCGACGGGTTCGTCGTCACCATGGGTAGAACCCGCGATATCCATACCCGTAGAACGGCGACGCGGTCCCGATCCCGATCCCGAAACCGGGATAGCCATACCCACCATACGACGGCATGAACCCCGAGCCGAGCGGATAACCGTACGGGTCGCCATAGGCCGGAGGACCGAATCCCGAGCCCGGGTATCCATACATTCCTGGCGGCCGAACCCAGCCCGCCGCACCCAGGCCGCCCGGCACGGCGTTGTAACCGTAATAGCCGCCGTAGCCGTACCCCAGCCCGGAGACCGAGCCGTTGTAAATCGCAAGGCCCGGCCGGGCGTAACCGGCGACGTAGCTGAAACCGGCCCCCCGTGCCATGGTGGTCATCGCCGGGTAGGCGGATGTTCGGTAGTAGCCCGGATTGCCGCCGACGTAGATCCTCGTTCGCTGACCATGGGACCGTCCGGGCCAGGCGAGCAGCAACAGGCCGGCGAGAGACACGACCGAAACCGTCGCCAGCAGCCGCGAAGTGAATGAGCGTGATCGCATCGACCAACACTCCTTCCGACGGGAAGACCGGTTCTGAAGTGGGACACGGAGGTAAACCGACCCGGGCAGGCGCCGCTCGCAACGGTTCCGGAACCCCTGGCCCGGGCTCACGGTCTGGCCGACGACACCCGCAATCCGTTACGATCGAGAGCGATCCGAACCCACCCTGGCCCCCCTCCCCGACCGTGAGGCCGCACGATGAGCCGTGGTCATGCCTCGACACTCGCCTTCCTAATCTTACCACTCTTCCTCGTTGGACTGCCGAACTCCCGCGCCGAGCACGCCAAGATCACGCTCGACGTGGTCGGTCCCGCGGACCAGAAGACCGCTTTCGTCGACCAGACCCCGCCACCCTCCGGCAAGAACGAGCGTCCCGTGCTCCGGGTGCGAGTCGGCGACCTAATCAAGATCCAGTACATGCTGGTGAACGTCTACCCGCACAAGACACTCAACGACGTGGTGGTCCACTTCTACGTCACCCGGATCGAGACGGTCGGCCAGAAGGAACTCCCCCTGCTCGACGCCGGAGACGGCCCCATCCTCGAAACCGCCTTCGACATGGACTTCCGACCCGGCGGCAAGGCCGGAGCGCGGACCCGCTTGCGGATCGACACTCCCGGCGTCTATCTCGTCCGCGGTCGAGACCCGTAATACCCAGAGCGACCACGAGCATTTCGCCGCCGTCGATCTCGTCGTCGAGGAGTGATACCGAATCACCAGCATCCCGGGTCCTTGCCAGGAACTCCCTCCACCGATCTTCTTGCGGTGATTCCAGATCCGAGGTCGGAGTCTACCCGGCAAAGACCGGGACCATTCTGTCGGAGCGGCGGGCCGCGAAGGCGGAGCCGGCACCACGGAGGCTCCTCGTTTCCCTGTCCAGCGACCGCTTTTTTTGACGACCCGCCGGGGTCTCGAACGGCACTGGAGCGCCTGGACGACGGGCCGGCGACGCGTCCCGGACGCCATGAAGACGCCGAAGGGACGCTTGCGACCGCATCAGAATCCCAATCGCAAATTTCAGCTACCCCTGGGTTTAGAGAGACGTTTTACCTATTTTGAAGTTCGTTCGGCGTCCAGGACGCGCTGTAGCGTCGCGAGGCCAGCTCAGGAGCGGGGGAGCCGGAGGTCAACCGATTTGCCAAGGAGCCAGGATTAATTATAGCACATAGTCGGAGCGCAGGCGCGGAGCCCTACACGTTCGGGACGCGCCGCGGCGACCCGGCGCCGAAGGGAGGAGCCTGAGCTTGCCGAAACCGACCGAGTGACGGTCTTCCCCGACGTCGGTCTGGCGACCGCTCAGCGCCCTCCCGCCGGGAAGTTCGGTGCCCCGAAGGTCAGCCGATCCCAGCCCGGCGGTGGGCCGAACGGTCCCGGCAATGCGGGGAAGGTCCCTGGTGGCCCGAACGGACGGCCCGGCCCCATCCCACCGGGCAACCCGCGCCTCCATCTCCTGCTCGAAGCGTCGGAGGAACGCCTCCTGCTCGCGGACGAACTGCTCGAACTGGCGGTTCACGAAGTCGTCGCCACCGGGACCGAACCCCGGCGGGAACCCGGGGCGGGGCGTTCGAAGGCCGGGGTCGCCGGGCCCCTTGACGACGCCGCTGGGCCTCGAAACGCTCGGCCCGCTCGCGGCGCGAACGGTCCATCATGGCCTGCTGGGCCGCGTCCAGCTGTCGCATTTGGTCGATCATCGCGAGCTGCGCCGCCTCCATCTCGCGCTGGAGACGGGCGACGTCGGCCGGGTCGCAATCGCCGTTGTGGGAGCGACCGGGGCCGGGGTGGGGCCTGGGCGAGCCGCTCGCCTTCCTTCTCCTTGAGCTTCTCCAGTTCCTCTCGCTCGGCCCGGATGCGATCGGCCTCCTGCTCGATCTCGTTGCGGGCCTCCTGCCCCTGCAGCGACCGATCGACCCCTTCGAGCGAACGGCGAACGACATCCGAAACCGTCTCCTCGCTGGCGTCGGCCAGCTTCGGGGCGGAATCTGCCCTGGGTTCGGCCGGTTTCGCCGACGCGACGGGGCTCTTGTTGACCGACGCGGTCGGCACCGGCGTCTCGGCCTTCGAGTCTCGGCCGGGGCCCCAGTGCCAGTCACGAACACTGATCCGGTAGAGCAGCACGCCGCTGGCCAGCACGAGCAGCAACAGCGGCGGCAAGAGCCCGCCGTGACCCCGGACGGGTCGTGGCGGGTCGTTGGGGAAACGGTCCGTGGTCTCCGGGCGCGAAGGCATCGACGATTCTCCGCTTGACGGGCCGGGCTCGCCCGGAGACCAACGCTCGGAATCCACCGGGCCGTGACCCGAGCCCGTCATACTCCAGGATTCGATTCGATGAGGATCGACGATCTCCTCGGGTGCCCTGTCGCGTTGCCGGTTCACTGCTCAGTCGGCTTCTCCGGCCCCTGAGCCGGTGCCCGGGTCCTGTCGGTACACGAGCACGCGGTTGTGGACGATCAGGACAATGTCGGTCCGGCCGTCGCCGTCCACGTCCCCGAGGCCGAGGTCGCGGGGCTCGACGAGGCTGTCACGGTCGCGGAACGACTTCTTCTCGAAGATCTTGAAGGCCAGGGCCCTCGTCAGTTCATTACGACCGTCGAAGGCGACGAGTTCGAGGGCGTGTTCGCCCACGTCGGTGATCACGAGGTCGGTCCGGCCGTCGCCGTTGACGTCGCCCGCGATCAGGTCACCCAGGAGGGCGTCCTTGCGGGACGTCTCGTAGCTGGCGATCTGCTTGAGGCGCTGGCCTTTGCGGCCGGTGAGCACGACGCCGAACTTGTCGGTCCCGGCCAGCAGGAGGTCGTCGCGGCCGTCGCCGTCGAGGTCGGCGACGTCGGTGCCGACGAAGTCGAACGTGCCGACCGAGAGCGTGCCCCCGGGCCGATAGACACCTTCGCGCTCGTCGAGGAAGATCAACGACTTGCTCCCCTTGTCCAGCAGGACGACCTCCTTTTGACCGTCGCCGTTGGTGTCGAGTGCCGCGGCACCGATGACCTGGGCAGAGCCGCGACCGGCGTTGAACTGGTCCTTGACCTCCCACTGACCGTCCTTGTTCAGGACGATTGAGCGGGCGAACGTGTTCTGGGCCACCAGCAAGGCCGCCTCGCCGGGGGCCGTCATGCTGATCCCGGCGGCCGAGGCTCCGACGAGCGGACCCAGGCTGCCACCGATGGGTGCCGGCGGCTCGCCTCCCGGGCGGCCGAGCAGCAGGAGCGGCGAGCCGAAGGGCTTGAAGACCAGCACGTCGGTCAGGCCGTCGCGGTTCACGTCGAGCACCCGCATCGCGGGCGGGTTGCCGTTGAGCCCTTCGAGATTCACCGAGTCGGACTGCCCCCATCGGTACGGAATGAACGTGCCCGACGGCTCCCGCTTCAGCCCCCGGAGGACGTAGCTGCCGGACTTGCCCTCATTCTGGGTGACGTAGAGCACCTCGGGCCTTTTGTCGCCGTCGAGGTCGGCCACATCCATCGCCACCGGGTCGCCGCTGATCGGCAAGGGGGCGGGGAAGGTCAGTCGGCCGTCGCGGAACTGGGCGCGGCCGATCTGCTTCTCCTGCTCGGAGAGGACGACCACCTCGCCGGAGCCGTCGCCGTCGAGGTCGGCCACCGCCACGACCCGGCCACCCGCGAGGTTCGGATAGGTCTGGCCACGGACCAGGCCCGTCGGTCCCTGGAGGTAGACGAGGAACTGCGCGTTGGCCGGGTCGGTCACGACGACGTCCGCTTTCTTGTCGCCGTCGAGGTCGCCGAGGGCCAGCGCACGTCCCCGCGCGTCGCCGGTCGGCAAGGGGAAGAAGATCAGGCGACCGCGGCGGCCCGACTCGTCCTCCTCGGTCTCGCTCAGGGTGAAGACCTTGGCGCGTCCCGATTGCGACTCGATCGCCAGCAGTTCCGCGCCCGGCTCCTTGTCGAGTGGGGCGTAGGCGATCGCTCGCGGCATCTCGATGTGGAACCGCTGCTCCGGACCGAGCCGGCCGCCTTCCACCGAGAACCGGACCCGGATCGGGTCGTCGGAGCCGCCGTCGAGCAAGCAGATGTCGTCGCCGCCGTCGCCATCGAGATCGACCGCCTTGAGGATGCTGGGCCGGGCCGCCGTGTGCGGTAGGCGCTCCGGCTCGCTCATCCGGCCATTTTCGAGCTGAAGAATTGTCACCAGCTCATTCGCCGCCACGAGCACGAGGTCTTGCTTGCCGTCCCGGTTCAGGTCGCCGACGGCCAGCGAGGTGCTGCTCTCGACCGCCTCGCCGGTCGTGATCCGCCTCGGCTCGCCGAACCGGCCGTCGCCCTGACCGTGGAGGATGATGACCTCCGCCGGAGTGCCGTAGTAGACGAGGTCAATCTTGCCGTCGGCGTTGAAGTCGCCCGCCTGGAGGCTGACAATCTCCTTGTTGACCGGGATCGTCTTGAGCCGCATGCGCCGGCTGCTCGGGACGAGGTTCGCCTCGGTCTTCAGCGGCGACTCGTCCTCGTTGCGCCCGGCGGTGCTCAACAGCAGGTCGATCCGGGAGCGGGCGTTGTTGATCACGGCGATGTCGTCGGTCTTGTCGCCGTCGAGATCGCGGATCAAGAGGCCGGTGATGCGGTCGTCGAGCTTGTAGATTTCGAGCGGCCGAAAGCCGTAATAATCGGCCAGTTGCGGCTCGTCCGCCCGGACCCCGGCGACGGCGACCAGGCCGAGGCCCCACGCCAGGACGAGTCCATTCCTCCGACTCGACGTATCACGCATCGATTGCCCATCCTTACGTGTTGATAATCCCTGCTGCGCTGCGCCCCGCATGGCGATGACACCCGATCGGCGGTCGGTCCGGTCTCCCCCGACTTCCTTCTGAATCGACCATCGACCATCGCGAGCATCGACCGTCCGGGCCGCAACCGACCCTGTCCCGCAAGTCGGTGAGACCCCGGTAATCTCTCCAGACTACTCCGTCGCGCGGCCAGGCGACAAGATGCCGGCGCGTGAGTCGAACGGGCGGCACGGGGCTTGCCAGGGCGGGTTGTTGCCGGGAGGATGTCTGCCGCGTCTTCACGAACCACGCTTGTCGGGGAACTGTCATGCTGGTCACGATCGTCACCGTCCACCAGGGCCGGACCCAGGTCCATCAGATCGAGGCACCGACGGTCAAGGACTGCCTCGTCGCCTGGGCCGGTCGCATCCAGGTCGAGGGCCTGACCGACGAGCAGCAGACCCGCCTCCGCGGCGAAATGGCCGACTTCGACAAACCGCCGATGACCGGTTTCCGCAAGGTCTGGCGGCTCCAGACCCGGATCGGCCCCTCGGACGAGGAGGCAACGCTCGTGGTCGTCGAGACGGTGCGGTCTTGAGGCCGCGGCGGCCGCGACCGGCGGTCATCAGGGAAGTGGGCTGATGCAGGTCATGATCCTGGGAGCCAGCGTCCGTTCTGCGGCGGCCTCGGCCCGACGGGCGGGGCTCCGTCCGATCGGGATCGACCTTTTCGCCGACCGCGACCTCGCCGCCCTCGGCCCGGCCGTCGCGATCCCGCCATCGTCCTATCCCGCTGGCCTGGTCGACGCCGCCGAGGAGGCGCCGCCGGCTCCCTGGTTTTACACCGGCTCGCTGGAGAACCACCCCGAGCTGATCGACCTCCTCGCCTCACGGCGCCCCCTATGGGGCGTCTCCGGCGAGGTCCTCCGCGCCGTTCGCGACCCGTTCGCGCTGGCGGAAGTCCTGCGGGACTCGGGCTTTGCGTATGTCGAGGCCCGCCGCGACCCCGGGACGGTTCCCCGGGACGGCTCGTGGCTGGTCAAGCCCCTCGCCTCGGCCGGCGGCCGGGAGATTCGCCCCTGGACGCCGGACGCCCTCCCAGCCTCGGAGCCCGTCTATTACCAGCGCCGGATTCCCGGACCGAGCCATTCCGCCCTGTTCCTCGGCCGCGACGGTGGCGCGGTCGATTTGATCGGCGTGACGGCCCAGTGGCTCGGCCGACCGGGGGCGCCGTTCACGTACCGGGGGAGCATTGGGCCGATCCGGTTCGATGGGGAAGGAAGGTCCCAGATTGCGACGCTCGGGCGCGTCCTGGCCGGGGCATTCCGACTCCGGGGCCTGTTCGGCGTCGACCTGGTCTGGCACGACGATCGGGCCTGGCCGGTCGAGATCAACCCGCGCTATCCGGCCTCGGCGGAGGTTCTGGAGTGGACCACCGGCCGCTCGCTGATCGACGAGCACCGCCGCCTCTTCGAGCCCGGAGCCACCGCTCCGCCACCGCCTGGGCCAGCCGGGCGACCGGCCGCGTTCGGGAAGGTCGTGGTGTACGCCCCGGTCCCCGGTCGCGCCCCGGCGCTGGAAGGCTGGCGGCCGTTCGCGGAGAATGGGCGCTGGCCACGCTTCGCCGACATCCCCCGGCCGGGCACTCCCTTGCGGGCTGGCGACCCGGTCCTGACGCTGCTCCAGGCCGGTCCGAGCCCGGAGGCGTGCCGGGCCCGGTTAGAACGTCGGCTCGCCCGCTGGCAGCAGCGGCTCCGACGTCCCCCCTGGTCGATCCCGGGAGCGTCCGACACGCGGGAGCTTGATGGATGGACACCTTCCTCGTCTGGCTGAACCGGCTCTTTTCGATCCATCCGGTGCCCCTGGTGTTCTTCGCCGTGGGCCTGGGCCTGGCCTTCTGGGCGCGCCGGCGGGTCGACGCGGCCCTCGCCCTCGGGGTGAGCCAGGTGTCGAAACTCCGGACCACGGGGGGCGAGGCGGCCGTCGAGATCCTTCAGGCGACCGGGCTGGACGACGTCGCCGTCGAGTCCGCGCGGGGGCCGTTCGTCGATTACTATGACCCGAACACCCGCTCGATCCGGCTTTCACCGGCGGCCTTCGAGGGCCAATCGCTCGCCATGCTGGCCGTCGCCGCCTTCGAGACCGGCCACGCCCTGCAGCACGCCCGGCGCGACCCGCCGTTGCCGCTGGATGTGCGCGACGGGCTCGCCCAGTTCGCCCGCCTGGCCCCCCGGTGGCTGATCGCGACGGCCCTGACCGGGTTCCTCCTCGATGTTCCCCCCTTGATGGACGGCGCGATGCTCGCCTTCCCGTTCGCCGTCGCCCTCCCCCTCGCCGCTCTCCCGATCGAGCGCGACGCCGCCCGCCGCGCCCGCCGCGCCCTGGCGATGACGGCTCTCGTCGAGTCAGGCCAGGACGCCACCCTCGTGCTCATTCTCGACGCTCTCGCCTGGCGCCTCCTCGACGCCACCTTGCCCCGTCTGCGCCGCGCCGGCCCCGCCCCGTCCCCGCGCCGGCGGGGGATTGACCCCGGTATGGTCGATCGCCGAAGGTCGATCGACCCTCATCTCGGAGGCTCAAAGACTCTTCAGGTATGCGATCAGGTCATCCAGCTCCTGCTCACTCAGGCCGCCCAGGCCGGTGACCTCCTCGGGGTTGTGCCATTCGGTCAGCGCCTCGCGGATGGTTGGGGCGCGGCCGTCGTGGAGATACGGGTCCTTGTCGTAGAGACCGCGGAGGGAAGGGGGGTTATAACCCTTGTAAATGTCGCCCGACTCCTCCAGACCGACCTTGTGGATCTTGCCGTCGGTGAACTCCGGGCCGCCGTGGCAGGCGGCGCAGGCGGCCTTCGACGATCGGAAGACCTCCTCACCGCGACGGGCCGATTCGGTCAGGCTGCCGTCGACCTCGCGATAGGGGTTGGCCGGGTAATCGAGCGTCCCGAGGTAGGCGACCAGGGCGCGGACGTCCTCCGGGTCAGGGTTCGACCCCTGCATGCTCTTGGTGAACGACTCGACCATCGCGTCATCGAGGCTTTCCTGCCAGCCGTGCCAGGTCCAGGGGCCGGACTGAGTGACACGGCGGAGGCTTGGCACCTTCTTACGGCTGCGGGTATGGGCGGTGCTGTAGTCGTGCCAGCCGTCGTTCATCGTGTCGAAGTCGAGGCCGTTGGTGTGGCCGTCGCTGTGGCAGGTATTGCAGCTATACCACTGGTTGAACGACTTCGTGGCGTCGTGAAAGAGGCGCCTCGCCGCGACGCGCCAGGCTGATCTCCTCAGGGCTGCCCAGCGGCGATCGTGCGGATGAGCCGGCCCTCCTCGGCATCGACGACCTGCACTGCATCGGCCAGGTAGTTCGCCACGTAGAGCGTCCGCCCGTCCGGCGCGAAGGCCAGCTCGGTCGGCCGACCGCCGAGCGCGACCCGGCGAAACCGGCCATCTTCACGGAGCAGCTCCGGCGCGATCAGGTCGCGGGAGCCGTCGGACCGCCAGGGGAGCCGGTCGCGGTCGGTCCGGAAGATCATCAATTCATGTGTCCCGCCCAGGCTGACGGCCAGGTACTTGCCATCGGCACTGACCGCGACGCCGTGCGCATCGGCCGCGGCCTGGCCCTGGGGATCGAGCGAGAGTGTCTGATAGGCGTCGGAGCCGTCCAGCGGTACCCGCGTGATTCGCTGGCCGAGGACCCAACCCTTGTCGATGTTGTTCTTCGTGGTGGCGAAGCCGCGGTTGTGCATGTTCGCGACGTAGCCCCACGTCCCCTCCGGCCCAGTCGCCACCTGCCGCAGATTGGCGCCGTTGACCGGCATGCTCCGCTCGACCGACCAGCCGGCCACGTCGATCACGGAGAGCGTTCCGCCGCGGGCATTGCTCACCAGCAGCTTCGACCCATCGGGCGAAAGGGCCACACTCCTCGGCTCGCGGTCGACCTCCAGCCGACCCGTGACCTTCCGGTCGTCGAGATCGACCCGCACGACCTCATTTGCCACGCCCACGGCGACATAAGCTGTCTTGCCGTCCTTCCCGATCGCGACCCCGCGGGGCTCCGGTCCGACTTCCACCCGGCCGACGACCCGCAGTTGCTCCGGCCCCACGTCCAGCACGGCCAGGTCATACCCAGACCAGTGCGCGACCGCGGCCCTCTGACCGTCCGGCCCGAAGGCGATGCCCGCCGGCCGTTCGCCGGTCGCCACCTCGTCGAGCACCCGGCCTGACTCCGGATCGACCAGCGCGACCGTGCCGGCGGTCTGGTTGGCCGTGAGCAGTCGCGAGCCGTCGGGCGACACGGCCAGGGCGATTGGCGAGCGGTGCGGCTCTGTCGGCCCCGGCTCATCCTCGGCCGGCGACGACCTCGGGCCAACCAGGGCCAGGCCGACAGGAATCAGGACCACGAAAGCCAGAGTCGTCCGGGCGAGCGGAGATCGCATCACCGGTGGCGCTCCTTGTTGTCGTTCGAGGCGGGCGGGTTCGTTGCGGTCCGACAAGCGTTCAACACGACGCAGCCCTTAGGATACGGACTCCCGACCGTTCCCGGCAAGCGGGATCATCGAAGCCACCGAGGCCGGGAAACTTCCTTCCCTGGGCATCCAACCGCGAGCATTCCTGAACGTCTCCCCTCCGTGCCCCGGCGAGAGACGCTCTTCCCTCTCCCGCGCGTCGACGATTACTCTCGAAGGCCAACCCGAAGCCGTTCCCCCAGGAGCCTCTCCGCCTTTGTTCACCCAGACGCGCTACGACGGCCCAGTGACGATCACCGAACTTTCCCCCGGCGGCCGTTCCCTCCGGCTCGTCCGGCCGCTCGACCCGGACCGCCTGCTCAACGATCCCCAGGTTCTCGACCAGAACCGTCGCGACGACTACATGCCCTACTGGGCCTATCTCTGGCCCGGTGCCTACCTGCTGGCCGATGCCGTGGCCCGTCGATCGTGGCCCCCGGGCACGCAGGCGCTGGAGATCGGTTGCGGACTCGGCCTGGCCGGGCTGGCGGGCCTGGCAGCGGGCCTGGACGTCACCTTCACCGACTACGACGCCGCTCCCCTCCGGTTCATCGCCCGGAGCGCCTCGGAAAACGGCTTCGACCCCGACCGCTACACGACCCGCCTTCTCGACTGGCGTGCCTTGCCCGACGAGCCGTTCCCCATGATCCTCGGGGCTGACGTGCTCTACGAGTCGCGGCTGGTGCCCCTGGTCGCGAACCTGATCGCTCGCCTGCTCGCTCCCGGCGGTCTGGCTTTGGTCGCGGGCCCGTACCGGGTCGCGACCGAGACACTCCCGGCGGCCCTCGAACGCCACGGTCTGGCGGCCCAGGCCACGCCCGTCGAGTCGATCGACGAGCAAGGCCAACCGATCCACGGCACCTTGCACGCGATCCGGCGACGATCGGAACTCGGAGCCGCTTTGCCTTACTTCGGCGATGCCGACGACCGGAAGGTTTCCGGCGAGACGGCGGGTGGGGGCGGCGGCGGGGCGGGCGAACTGGGGACGGTCTCGCCCTCGGGACGGGGCGCCGTGATCGGCTGATCGAGCAGTTCGCCCTCACCTTCGCCACCCGCGGCGGCGTTCCGCTTGCTGGCGGCGATCTGGGCAAGCTGGGCCTCCAGCGCGGTGACGGCCCGATCGGTGTCGTCCTGCACGTCCACGCCCGGCGGCGGCGTGAACAGGAAATCCGTGTCCTCGACCGTCTTGTCCTTCTTCTTGTAAAGCAACAGGATCTCGGTCGGCCGCTCCTTGCGGTTCATCGCCTTGCGGCCGACCGGACGGCCGTCGGGTCCGAGGATACGATCGTCGCGGAGGATCGAGGGAATATGGCCCTTGAGGATCAGCTTGTGGGGCCAGCCATCCTCCTTACCCAGCCAGAGCTCGACCGAGCCAGGGACGTAAGGCGGCAGAAACGCCGCGGCCCCGACAATCGACTGAGCCGGCGCATCGGCGGGTACGTTCGGCGCCCCGGGGAGGCCCAGGGCCGCACGATCCTTCCAGGCGCCCCGGATGATCCAGACGGTCTGGCCCTCAAGCGTGCCCTCCTCGATCTGGTCGAAGGCCATCGTCTTGCGCAGACCTTCAAGCAAGGCATGAGGACCGGCGAAACCAATCTGCATGAGGAGTTGATCGCGAACCTCGGCGTCCACCTCGGGCTTCTGGAGCACCGCCAGGAGCGGCTGGAGCGCGATCTTGCGGAGGCTCCGCGATTCGAGGATCTGATTGACCTCCCAGAGCGTGGCGCCGTCGCTGACCTGCTGGATCGTGCCGGTCACGTCGCCCAGGCCCTCGACGTCCAGTCGCAGCAAGATCCGGAAGCTCGGACCCTTGAGGTACTGGCCGACGACCCGGAACTTCTGGTTGAGGATGTCCGCATCCATCGTGACATCCGCGGCCAGCGACTCCGTGGCCCGGAGCTTCTTGGCCGCCTCGTCGATCACCTGCTCGGCGGGCGTCGACGGTGGCTCGGCCTTCTTGCCACCAGGGACGAGCGGCGAAGGCGCCGGGTTACCGGGGGCAGGGGCCTGGCCGGGCGACTGGGCCCAGGCCCAGAGCGGCAAGGCCGCGGCGACGACCAGCAGGGGGAGGGTCCGGTTCGTGGGCATGATGGGGTGGTAACGCATTTCCTCAAGGGTCGGGATGGGTTCACCGATCATATCGCTAGGTATCGCGAGCCGCAAGGCGGGGTCGCTCGGCGGAATCCGCTTCCGACTCGAGCGCGCCGCGCGTCCCGGACGACCTGCCCGCCGACTCGCGACGCACCCCCGCGGCCTTCGGGCCGCGCGGGTTCCTATTCGGTTCGGTCCGGCCTAACGGATCTCGGCTCTCTATTTCAGGACGGAGTGTCCTCCCCGGTCGGCCCCCGCCCCGCCTTTTGGGCTCTTGCAAGCACGGGTGGGCCTGGGTCGAGGGGGCTGTCGCAGGAGGCGTCATATGAACGCGATCGGGGTGCTGCTCTTGGCGGCGGCGACCGCCACCTCGGGGATCGGTAAGCCGCACGCCGGCGGCTTGAGGTTTCTTCGCCACCATGCCGTCATGAACGGCCCGCCGCCTGCCGGCGGAATGGTCGGCGGACCCGGCATGGCGGCGCCGGGCGGTTGTGCCTTTGGACATCCCGGCTGCGCCGGCGGCGCGACCTGCCCCGGCGGTGGCATGGGTGCGACGGGAGCCAACGGCGGCGGCGGCGGTCGGCGGTTCCCCAATGTCCGCAGTCAGCTCTTCTTCGTCGATCCGCCCGGCATGAAGATCGGCTGGCAGACGGCCGCCGGCAATGGCGACCGCATCTACCTGCCGGCGCAACTCGCCGTGCCCGCCCGCTACAACTTCGCTCAGGGATACATTTATCGCCTGAAGCTCAGTGATATCCCGGACGACCCGGGCCTCGTCCTCTACCCGACGATCGAGGTCGCTCCGTCCACCCCGGCCACCGACGCCTACCTGACCCACAACCCGATCCCGGTCCAGTTCACCCGCGAGGACTTCGATCAGGTCAAGGCCGGGAACTTCGTGACCAAGGTCATCTACCTGCCCGACCCGAAGTTCCAGGAACTGGCCATCGCCGGAGTCGAGACCCTGGTCTCGACCCGACTGGAGCCCGGCATCGACCCGATCCTCGAAGCCGACAAGCGCGGGACCATTCTCCTGATCGTCCGCCTCGGCGGCATCGACCTGGAGATGCCCACCGGTGTCGGCGGCACGGTCATCAACACGATGCCGGTCGGCCCGGTGATGAACGCCGTCGGTTCGCCGATGATGATGGCTCCCGGCGGCATGATCATGCCTGGCCCGGTCGCACCCGACGCCGCGCCGTTTGCCCCGGCCCCGCCGCCCAGCTCGACCCTGCCGAGCGGCCCGGTCGATGCCGCTCCGGCCCCGGAGCCGCCGGCCCCGGCCCCGGTCTCTCCGGTCCCGCCCGAGCCGTCCGAGCCCGTGCCGGCCACCCCGCCGGCCGTCCCCGAAACCGAACCGGTCGCCCCAGGTCTGGGTGAACTGGCTCCGCCCGTGGACGCTCCGGCGCCCGGCCTGGGCGAGCTGCCTCCGCCGTCGGGCCTGCCCGCGCCGGGGTACTGAGGCCAGGTTCGCGGACGGTGTCTGAACGGCCCGGTGTCACCGGGGCGGACCTGAGTTCGCCCCGGTCCAACACAGCCCGCTCGACGACCACGCCCCGTCGGGACGCGACCCTGACCGCGATCCCCCGGGGCGTTCGCCGTCGCCGGACATCATTTGGTAGGGTGCGTCAAGCCCGCGACGACGCACCACGAGCTTCGTGCTGAACGTGGGCGATTCTCAAAAGGGTGCGTCGTCGAAGACTTGACGCACCCTACAAGACGACAGGACCTTGACCGCTCTCGACTCCCCGACCCGTCCCCCGGCCCGACGGCCCCTCCGCTCGACCGGGTGTTTTGAACCCCGAACGAGGGATCAACGATATGAGTCCGACCGACGCCCCCGCCCGCCCCCCGCGCGGCCGACCGGCCCGGGTCCTCGCCCTGGCCGCGTGGCTCGCGACGGGGACTCTCGCCTCCGCCCAGGTCCCCGACGCCCCGATGCCCGCCCCGCCCGCACCCACGGTCCCGACACCGATCCAGCTGGAAACGCCTCCGGCCGGCACGGCGATCGTCGGCCCCGCCGAGCTGGCGCCCATGCCCGGACCGGGGGAGGCCCCGGTCATCGCGGGCGTACCGCTCTTGCCGCCGGACGTGCAGGTCGTCCGCTTCCAGGGGCCGGCCGGCGTGACCGTCGAGGTCCTCGGCCCGCCGCCGGAGCCCGTCCCGATCGGCGACGGACACGGCCTGGCCACCTTCGGCATGCGCGTCGGCGTCGGATATCGCCTCAAGGTTTCCAACATCCCCGACCTGCCCGGCGCCGAGCTCTTCCCCGTGATCGAGGTCGTCGGCCACCTCCACCGCCCCGACAGCATCGACCCGGCGAAGTACCCGATCCGCGTCCAGTTCACCCCGGATGACTTCGAGGACGTGATCCGCGGCGGGCGCCTGGTCACCCTCGTCGTCTATCTCGAAGACCCCGACCAGGCCCTGCCGATCCACCTGCCCAAGGACGAGATCCCGGTCGTTGGCCTGAGCCCGGCCGAGGAGCCGCTCCGCGTGGCCGCCGCGCTGGGACGCCCGATGGCGATCGTCCGCCTCGGGGGACGGATGCCCGTGCCCGAGGAGCTGGCGGGCGAACCGTTCTGCCCGATCCCGGCAGTCGCCTGTCCGTTCGCCGGGCCGGTTAATGGCCATTGCCCGGTCGCCTGTGGTCCTTGCGTCGGCACGCCGCCCCCGCCCGGCCGCCCCTGGCTGCCCCGCGACGAGTTCCTCTGCGACGGCGGCGACCACGGCAACGCGGCCGCCTTCGCCGGTGATGGCAACCTCCGGGGCATCGACCCGAAGGACGCGATCGTCCGCTTCGCCACCGACCTCCGCCCTCGCCTCCTGCCGACCAACACCGTCTGCCTCTACGCCCCCCGCTTCGCCGCCGTCCGCGCCTCGGTCGGACCCAATCAGAATCGGACCGTCGAGCTGCTCGCCGGCCACGAGACCCTGGCCCGTCCCGAGCTGGAGCAGGCTCGCCGGTCCTCCCGCAAGATGACCCAGAACCTCGCCGCCCAGATCGGCCGCCACCGCGCCCGCGCCTCCGAGATGGAGACCCGCGCCGGCACCGTCGCCTACACCGAACTCCGCGTCCTCGCCGGCTTCAACCAGCCCCTCCGCGTCCACGGCCACTTCGAAACTCGCGGCCCCCAGGTCAGCGAGCTTCGCATCAAGGCCGTCGGCCAGCAGCGCAACGTGCCGCCTCTGGGCATCAAGACCGCCGAATCAGCCGTCGTGAGCGGCATCATCGCCGGCGCGAACCAGAACGTCATGTCGTGGAAGCCGAACGAGACGGTCGGCGTCGAGGTGCCCCCTAACCGTCCCGGCCTGGCCGTTGTCAAGCAACTCGACAAGTCCGAGGCCGAGCCCGGCGACGTCGTCACCTTCACGATCCGCTTCCGCAACATGGGCAACGTGCCGATCCACACCGTCTCCGTCGTGGACAGCCTCCTGCCCCGCCTCGAATACGTCGCCGGCAGCGCCCAGGGTCCCCCCGGCACCGTCTTCACCGCCGCCCCCAACCTCGCCGGCTCCACCGAGCTTCGCTGGGACCTCCCCGGCGACCTCGCCCCCGGCGCCCAGGGACTGGTCCAGTTCCAGGCCAGGGTCCGCTGACGACGGCTTTCCGCGGACTCCGCTCTCTCCGAAAGGGCTCGTCGGGACATCCCCCCGCCGAGCCCTGCTTCGTTTTCCTTTGTCCCACCTCGGCGTCCTCGCTGCCTCCAGTGGTCGTGTGTCATGCCCACGTCCGCATGGGCATGTCTTCAGACCCGGGAAAAGCTCCAAGTGAAAAACCGATCGACCGTCATCCAAACCACCCTTTCTTGTTGAACAAACCTTGGATGTCAGGTACTCTGACAACATGGGCGGCTTCCATCTGCCCCCCCTCGGGAGGTGATCCATGCTCCGCATCCTCGGCGGGCCGAAGCGGCTCTGCGACGGTCTGACACGCCGCGACCTGCTCCACGCCGGCGCCATCAGCCTCTTCGGCCTCGGTCTGAGCGAGGGGTCCATGTCCCTGGCGCGGGCCGAGTCCACAACGTCCGGCCTCCCCCGGTTTGGCCAGGCGAAGTCCTGCATCTTCATCTACCTCTACGGCGCCCCCAGCCAGCTCGAAACCTTCGATCCCAAGCCCGACGCCCCCACCGAGATCAAGGGCGAGTTCGGCGTGATCCCGACCAGCGTGCCCGGCCTGAACGTCTGCGAGCGCCTCCCCTTGCTGGCGCCATTGATGGACAAGGTCACGGTCGTCCGCTCGATCACCCACCCGTACCCGATCCACGGCGTCGCCTTCGCCACCACCGGCATCCCCCAGATCGAGCTGGCGATGGAGTTGAACCCCCGCGACCCCCGCCACTGGCCCTACATCGGCTCGGTTGTCGATTACCTCGACGAGCGCCGCGACCCCGCCGCCATCCCTGACGTTCCCCGCAACCTCTTCCTCCCCTGGGCCTGCTCACTCCCAGCGCGTCGGCGAGGTCGCCCGCGCCGGCCCCTACGGCGGCTACCTCGGCCCGACGTATGACCCCGTCTCGACCGAGTTCGTCGGCGAGGGGACGAAGACTGCCCACAAAACTCTCGTCGAAAAAGTCTGGGACGACCTCGAACCCTACCGCGGCGTCACCTCCGCCAGCCGCTTCCAGCTCTCCTCCGTCACCGACATGCCCTCCGGCCTGACCCTCGACCGTCTCGACCGCCGCCGCTCCCTCCTCGAACAGTTCGAGCAGACCCGCCCCCTCCTCGACCGCAACGCCCAGCGCGACGGCGTCGTCCGCAATCGCGCCCAGGCTTACGCCCTCCTCCACTCCGACCGCCTCCGCCACGCCTTCGACCTCGGCGCCGAGCCCGACTCCACCCGCGACCTCTACGGCATGACCTTGCTCGGCCAGGCCGCCCTCACCGCCCGCCGACTCGTCGAGGCCGGCGGCCGCTTCGTCACCGTCTTCTGGGACGAGTACGGCCTTGCCGGCACCGGCTGGGACACCCACTGGGACCACTACCCCCGCATGAAGGACGAGCTCCTCCCCGGTCTCGACCGCACCCTCTCCGGCCTCCTCATCGACCTCGACCGCCGCGGCCTCCTCGACGAGACCCTCGTCGTCTGCCTCAGCGAGCACGGCCGCACTCCCAAGATCACCCCCAACCGCGACGGCGGCCGCGACCACTGGTCCCGCTGCTACTCCGCCCTCTTCGCCGGCGGCGGCATTTCCCGCGGCCAGGTCGTCGGCAAGTCCGACCGCATCGCCTCCGACCCCCTCGAACGCCCCGTCTCCCCCAAGGACCTCCTCGCCACGATTTACCACCTCCTCGGCATCGACCCCCGCACCGAGGTTCACGACCGGCAGAATCGCCCTCTCACGCTCGTCCCCACCGGCGAGGTCGTCCCCGAGATGCTCGCGTAAGCCAGGCGATCTGATCACCCCGGCCCGCCACGAACCGCGTCAGCCTCAATCAGTCCTTCACTCCGGAACCTTTCCGGGTGGCATGCCCACGTCTTCGTGGGCATGTGGGACGTCGATCAGGCGGCGCACATGCCCACGTCTTCGTGGGTATGCCACCCGCCCACCCGGGCCGCCCGACTGCGTGGTCCGGGCGCCCCGGCTGCACGCGTGCGCCGGACATCGGCGTCATGCGGGGGATGATCCTTGAATGTTATGGCAATGCGCCCAAAAAAATCATAGTTACGAAAAATTTAACTGGACAATCGATACTACGATCGGTAGCTGTAGCTAGAGACTCACTTCTTAGTTCCCAGCACTTGCTGCCCATGCAAGGGGAGTGGACCATGACGGGGCGAATCGTCGGCCTGACTTTCGTCGGCTTGCTGAGCGTCTCCTGTCTCCATCCGAGGGCCGCAGCCGACTCGCCGCCCACGGAGATCCCCGGCGTCATCTGCCGGGGGCAACACCTCGTCGTGGGGATCAATCAGGGGGGCGGCTTCGGCGTCGGGAAGGAGAACGGGAACAAATGGGCCGGCTTCCAGTTCCCGCCCGGCCCCCAGCACGAATCGCTCGCGATCTTCTTCTGGGGCGAAGGCTGGAAGATCTCGTACAAGTACCGCGAGGAAGGCAAGGTCGTGGACACAACCGCCTGGTGGCAGCCCGAGGTGGGATGGCCGCCTCCGAAGGCCAACGGGTTCGAGCCCATTTCCGCCCGGTCCCTCCGCGACGACGACCAGGAATGCCTCTACGAGGTGGTCGTCCGGACGACCGACGGTCGGCTGCAATTGACCTTCCTGTTCATCTTCCGGAAAGCCTATCCGAGCGTGATCGTCACGACGCAGGTCCAGAACACCTCGGATCGGGAGCTCTTCGACATCATCTACGCGAGGACGGCCGACTTCGACATCCACCAGAACACCGTGAACGACTGGACGTCCAACGACAGCGCCGCCTTCGCGACCGGCAACAACCCCGCGAAGAACACCCCACGCGTGATGATGAGCATCGCGGGCTTCGCGGGGAAGCAGGACTGCAGCCGCGCGACCGTCTTCTATGCCGAGGAATCCGCCTGGGACGACTTCGACATCCGCGGCCCCGGCCGCCGCGTGGTCAAGAATCGCACGCCGGTCACCACCGACGGGCATGGCTCCGTCCACTACAACCTCTACGCCCTCAGACCGACGGAGACCTCGGAGGTCGAGACCGTCTACTCCGCCGCCTTCACCGGCGGCGGCCCGATCATCCTCACGCCCGGCGGCATCGGCATCCCGGGACACGTCCCCTCGGCGCCGAAGTTCGAGGAGGCGGATGCCGACAAGAGCGGGGCGCTCTCGCAGCGCGAGGCGGCCGCGATCCCCGGCCTCGACTTCGGCCGCGCCGACCGCACGGAGGAAGGAGAGATCGGGAAGGAGGAGTACAGCAGGCGGACCGAGGGATTCGCGACGCCGACGTTCGAGGAGGCGGACGCCGACAAGAGCGGGGCGCTCTCGCAGCGCGAGGCGGCCGCGATCCCCGGCTTCGACTTCGGCCGCGCCGACCGCTCCGGGGATGGCAAGCTGGACAAGGACGAGTTCGACGCGGCGACCCGCGGCACGGACTGATGCCGGACCACCCGGATCGCCGCGGCGCGTGGCACGGGTGGTCTTCCATCCGTGAGCTGGTGGCGGACTGCCAGCTGCACCAGAATCGGAAAGACCGGCTCGCCGATCCTGGCCGGCCCCGTCGAGAGGACGCCTTCGACGGTCCGTGATAGGTCGTCCGGTGGTTGACGGGGTGCTCCGGGGCGTTGCCCGCAGCCTCAACTCGGAACTCGGGCGCCGACGACGGAGCGACGGCTTGGCCCTGATGCGGTTCGAACTCTCGGGCGGTCGCCCGGCCGGGGAACAACCCCGTAGCTTCCGGGGCGACCGTCCGTTAGCATCGGGCCAAGGAGGCTCAAAGCAGACATATGCCCCTCGAACCCTACATCGACGCCCACTCCCACATCTGGACCCCCGACGTCGCCCACTACCCGCTCGCGGAGGGCTTCGCCGTCACCGACATGCAGCCCCGCTCCTTCACCGCGGAGGAGCTGCTCCGGCACTGCCGGCCCAGCGGCGTCGGGCGGGTCAACCTGATCCAGATGAGCTTCTACGAATTCGATAATTCGTACATGCTCGACATGATCAAGCTCTACCCCGACCGCTTCGTCGGTACCGCAATCGTCGATCCGCTCGGCCCCGACCCGGCGAATGCGATGAAGGACCTCCGCCCCAAAGGGGTCCGCGCCTTCCGCATCCAGCCGAAATACAGCAAGCTCCCGCCGGCACGATGGCTCGAACCCGAGGGCTACAAGGCCATGTTCGCCGCCGCGGCCGAGGCCCGGATGGCCTTGAGCTGCCTGATCGACCCCGACGGCTTCCCCGAGGTCGATCGCATGTGCGGGGCGTTCCCCCAGACCGCCGTCCTCATCGATCACCTTGGACGCATCGGAGCCGATGGACGCATCCACGACGAGGACGTCGACGCCCTTTGTAATCTGGCCAAACACAAGAACCTCTTCGTCAAGGTCGGTGCCTTTTACGCCCTCGGCGCCAAACAGCCACCTTACCTCGACCTCGCCCCCTTGATCCGCCGCGTCGTGCAGGCTTACGGGGCGGATCATTGCCTGTGGGAAAGCGACTGTCCGTTCCAGATCGTCGCGCACAAGTATGACGACAGTATTGCCCTGATCCGCGACCGACTCGACTTCCTTACACCCGAGGATCGCGAACATTTGCTGAAAAAAACTGCGGAACGATTGCTTTTCCTCGCGTAAAAGAGAACAGGCCGGAAATCGGAGCAGAACCTGTCGCGGCGACGCGGACCGGCCCCGAGCCGCCCGTCGAAGCCGGGAGGGTATCCGATGAGCGTTGTCGAGAGACCGCTCGCCGTCCAGAGCAGTCCGCTGCCCGAACTCTCCAAGACCGAGCCGAAGGTCCGCAAGAAGGTGATCGTTGCGGTCCACGGCATCGGCGACCAGTTCAACTACGAGACGGTCCAGTCGGTCGCCTACCGCTTCTGCCGCTACTGCGACCAGCCCGCCGCCTTGCCGCTCGGGCGGTTCCACTCGAAGGCCGTGGCCGAGTCGGGCGTCCTCTTCCTCCGCTGCCCGCCCGATCCGGGCCTGCCCGATTACCTCGGTTTCGCCGAGGTCTACTGGGCCGACATTCCCCGCAAGCCCGCCAAGGATGGGTTCGTCCTCGAAGACGCCCGCGCCTGGGCCCGCACGCTCGTCGAGAAGCTCCGGATGCTCTACGGCGAGCACCCGCAAATCTGCTGCGGCCACGATTACCGCGTGATCATCCGCGCCATCGATGAGCTGATCCAGACGGTCAACGTCGCCGATCGCCTCGGCAAGATCGGCGAATATACCGGCCTGTTCAAGATCAATCTGAAGGACCTGCTCACCGACTACCTCGGCGATGTCCAGATCGTCACCGAGTTCGAGGACTACCGCACCGAACTGATCAATCGCTTCCTCAAGCTCATGGGCTCGATCCACGACGCCGACCCCGAGGCGGAGATCTACATCGTTGCCCACAGCGAGGGCACCGTCGTGGCGTTCCTGGGTCTGCTCACCGCCTTCGCCGACCCCCGGGCGCGCCGCGCCCTGGGCCGAGCAGGTCCGCGGCTTCATGACCATCGGATCGCCCCTGAACAAGCATGTTCTCCTGTGGCCCGAACTGTTCGACTCCCTGAAGATCCCCCACTGGCGACCCGAGTCGTCCGCCGATCGCATCAAGTGGCGCAACTACTACGACTACGGCGACCCCATCGGCTTCGACCTTTCCGCCACCCGCGACTGGATGGGCCAGAACGGCTGGCACGAGGTCTTCGAGTTCGATGGCGAGCAGCACGACTTCGGCTTCACCCGCTACCACTTCCCCGGCAAAGCGCATATCGACTACTCGCGCGACCCCCACGTCTTCGGCCATTTCATCCAGACGGTCGTCGAACCGCCCATGCTCCGCCCCGCGACCGCCGAGGAGGTCGACTACCGCCAGCCGCCCCCCTCGCTGCTTCTGGCCCGCCTGAGCAGCTACGTCCTGCCCTACCTCATGTCGGTCGCTCTCCTGCTCGTGGGAGTCTATCTGCTCTTCAAGGGAACCCTCGCCTGCCTCCAGGTTCCGACGCCCTCCACCCTGATTGTGGCCCGCGACGTGATCGGCATCGCGACCCTGCTCGCCGGCCTGACGATCCTCGGCCGCATCCCCCGGCTCAATCGTGAGCTTTACTGGCGCTTGCTCGCCGTCGGACTCTTCGCGGCCTCGCTGGTGGGATACGCCACCATCCCCACCCGAACCCTCCGCGGACTGCTCGGCGACCGTATCGCCGTCGCCCTCGGGATCTCGCCGACGATGTTCATCCTCGTCCTCGCCGTGCTAATCGGCATTGGCGTGGCCTGGCTCTCGCGATCCTTCCCGGACTCGGGCATGCTCCCCTTGATCAGCCTCGGCGGGGCGGCCGTCTTCGGGATCGTCGGTTCCCGGATCATCTCGCACGACGGCCTGCCCGAGTCGGTCTGGCCCGTCTTCCTCAGCGGCGGGGCCTTCCTCTACCTCTGGTGGCTGGCCGCCTTGAACTTCGACCTCGCCTTCATCTGGCACCGGTTCGTCCGCCACGCCGTCGTCCAGCGCCGGATGCACCAACTCGCCTGCGCCTGCCGCGCCGAGCAGCTTGCCAAATCCTGACGCCAACCGGGGACAGCCGCCAGCGGCCCGTCCCCCGCAACCGCACCGGCGCTCCCCGGTTCGGATTGCCGATCCGCGACCCGCCCCTTATGCTGGAACCTGGCGGCACACCCCGTCGTTGGGGATCCGTCGCGCCCAGGCAACGAGCGGGAGAGACGACCTTGTCGGCAGGCCAGAATCCGAACCATCCCGGCGGCGGCGGTCCGACCCCGCCCCCCACCTTCTGCGACTTCTGCGGCCGCAACACCCAGGCCGCCGGCCCGATGGTCGAGGGCAAGGCCCTCGCCCAGCAAGGCATCCGGCCCGGCCCCGCCTACATCTGCGCGTCCTGCGTCGAGGCTTGCGACGAGATCTTCGATAAGTACCGCGAGAAGGCCGCCCCGCTCGACCGCCTCCCCACCCCCCGCGAGCTCGTCCGCCACCTCGACGACTACATCATCGGCCAGGACCGGGTCAAGCGCACCCTGGCCGTCGCCGTCGTCAACCACTACAAGCGGATCATGGGCGGCCCGATCGAGGACCCCGACCTTCAAGACGTCGAGGTCGCCAAGAGCAACGTCCTGCTGATCGGCCCGACCGGCTGCGGCAAGACCGCCCTCGCCCAGACCCTCGCCAGACGCCTCCACGTCCCCTTCGCCATCGGCGACGCCACCACCCTCACCGAGGCCGGCTACGTCGGCGAGGACGTCGAGAACCTGATCCTCAAGCTCGTCATGGCGGCCGACTACGACATCGCCGCCGCCGAGCGCGGAATCATCTACATCGACGAGATCGACAAGATCGGCAAGACCACCCAGAACGTCTCGATCACCCGCGACGTCTCCGGCGAAGGGGTCCAGCAGGCCCTCTTGAAGCTCCTCGAAGGCACCGTCGCCAACGTCCCCCCCCAGGGCGGCCGCAAGCACCCCGAGCAGCAATACCTCCAGGTCGATACCACCAACATCCTCTTCATCTGCGGCGGCACCTTCGTCGGCCTCGAAGAGATCATCGCCAAGCGGCTCGGCCACAAGATGATCGGCTTCGGCCACGCCCAGCACGAGGACAAGGAAGCCCGCCGCAACGCCGTGATGGCACAGGTCACGCCCGAGGACCTCGAACGCTTCGGCATGATCCCCGAGCTGATCGGCCGCCTCCCCGTCATCACCTCCCTGAATCAGCTCTCCGAGACCGACCTCGCCCGCATCCTGACCGAGCCCAAGGACGCCCTGACCAAGCAATACCAGGTCCTCTTCCACCTCGACGGCGCCCGCCTCGAATTCACCGCCGACGCCCTCCACGAGATCGCCCGCCGCGCCAAGGCCCGCGGCACCGGCGCCCGCGCCCTCCGCTCGATCATGGAAAGCCTGATGCTCGACATGATGTTCGACCTCCCCGAGAACCCCCGCGGCCACACCTACGCCATCACCGACCGCTTCATCCGGGGCGAGGAGACCCTTCTCGGCTCCGGTACCGCGGCATGAGCCCCGCGGCTCCCGATCCCACATCTCGGACCGTCGATAGGAGTTACGCAGTTCGACGAGAGTGGCCTCCTGTAGGGCGTGTGCAGCACGCCGTCTTCCCGAATTTCTCGGGAAGACGGCGTGCTGCACACGCCCTACAAGACCAACTGCGTAACTCCTACGTCGAATGACCGATGATGGGCCTTTTACTCCATCATCGGTCATCGAACATATTCGCAGCCCGCGTCCCGATTACGGCTCCTCCTCTCTGCGACCGGCGGACTCCAGGATGACGGCCTTCAGCCGATGTGCCCTCTCCAGGTCCCTTCGAGCCACATCATAGTCCGGCGCTGTTTCCAGGGCCGCGTTGATCCACTTCTCGGCGATGAGCACATTTCTCATGGCCTGGTCCCGATCCTCGCCCGCGAGATCCAGCAGGCTCCGGACGATAGAGACGCTCCCCAAGCCGTTTCGGGCGCTGGCAAGGACCGAATCGCCAGCCCGGTGCTTCAGGATCTTCTGGAACGCGGCCTCGGAATCGCTGAGATAGTCCCGGGCGAGCTTGACATACCTGCTTCTCTGGCCCTCGTCCGAGAGCTTTTCGGACATCGAAAGGCAGACCTGCGCCCAGTCCTTCATCAAGTAGCCGCGTCCCATCAGGATATTCAAGTCATTGGGGCTCTGCTCATACGCCTCGTCGAGCAGTCTGCTGGCGTCGGAAAAGTCCTCGGAGGCCTTGGCGAGTTCCCCCTGCTGCAGGTGTTGATTCCCCTTCTCCTGCAATCGATAGATCTGTGTAGCCAGGTCCTCGGGGGGAGTCCGGGGCGGACGGGGTAATGTCGTCTCGGCCGACTCGTCCTCGTCCGCCTCCCGGGCCGTTGGACCAGCCCTGGCGATCGGCGGTCGCTCCACGCCGGGCGCAGGACGCTCCGGGGTGGGTGGTTCTCGACCCGCGGCGGGTGCCGGCCGCTCCGGGACCGCTGGCGGCCGAGCCGCGACGGGTTCGGGCCGAGCCGCGGGAAGCCCCGGGATGACCTGGATCAGGATTCCCACGACGAGGAGGACTCCGCCGATCACGGCCGACCATTTCTGCCGTTCCCGGGGGATGGTGATCTGCCCGGTAATCCCCCCCGCCAAGGCGAGCAGGAGAAAGACGATGCCCGCGACGACCAGGATGGTCGGCAAGGGCGTCTGCTGAAGATATTTCAGGGCATCGAGGATCTGCATGCTCGCCGATCTTACCGAGGTCGAGGCGACCACGTCCACCTTGACCGTCACGGTCCGTGATCGTGTTCGCCGATGGTGGTCGCTCTCCGCGGGGGGCCCCGGCCACCGTCAGCCACCCGCTCAGTAGGCGTCGGCGCTGATGACCTCGTTGCCGTGGGTCGTCGAGAGGGCTCGCCAGATGAAGACGTTGACCGAGTTCTTGATGAACCGCACGCTGCCGTCACCGAACGTCACGTTCACCCCGCCGGGATGGAAACTCCGCGCCGCCAGCATCATCGGCAGGGCCGAGGTCGCCACCTGGCAAGGGGGATTGTTCCCCAGGGGATACTTGCAATAGCTCGCGTTGACCACGATATCCGGCAGGCTGCTGTTGGGCGTCTGCCAGGCGGTGTAGCAGGAGCCGAGGCCCCACCACGAGAACCCGCGCAGGTCGTAGCCCTGGGGCACGCGCAGCTCGGAGGCCAGCATGGTATTGCTCGTGCCGTCGGTGAAGACCTGGAAGCCGTAGGTCCTCTTCTCCGTGTTGGCCACCGAGGTGTAAAGCCCCGAGAAGATGCTGTCCGGTGAGCCGATGTCGGTGAACGGAGCGCCGCCGAAGGCGTAGCCCATGTAGATCGACGGCTGCGTCTGCGTCAGGTTGCCGAAGTTCACGACGTAGTTCTGGGACGTGATGCTGTACTTCACGCCGTTCATCGTCCGGCCGATGCCCGTCAGGCTCTGGTTGTTGCCGTCGCTCGGGCAGTAGTAGGCGGCTGACCCGCGTGGACGTGACCGTGACGTTCGCCTGGCCGCCGTAGCGGAGCGGACCATCCAGCGCGCCGCCGAACCCGCCGGCGTCGTTGCCGTAGGAGTTCCAGGAATTGTACAGCGGTAGCTGCTCGATATTCGCCAGGATCGACACCAGCCACGTCCCGTAGCAGCACCCCTTGAAGCCGGGCGGCAAGGTGTTGTTCAGGTCGTGATAATTGTGCATCGCCAGGCCAATTTGCTTGAGGTTGTTCGTGCACTGGGCGCGACGGGCCGCCTCGCGCGCCGCCTGCACCGCCGGCAAGAGCAACGCAATCAAGACGCCGATGATGGCGATCACGACCAGCAGCTCGATCAGGGTAAATCCGCGTCGTGAAGACCTCATGGAAGGAAACTCCTCAGCAATGGAGACCGAACGCATCGAGACCCGCGACCCAACCGATCCGGGGCAGGGGACCACGCCCCTGGCTTCCCTCCCTCATCTCATCTCACTTCACTTCGACTTCAGCTCGAACTTGAACGTGTTGGGCCCCTCTTCCGTCACGTCGGCGGTCAACGTGGAGTTCAGGTTGTACTCGGGGGGAATCCGCTCCGTCCGGAGAGGGGACAGGCCGCCCGGCATCTCCTCTTCGGGCGCATCGTCCGCGCTGGAGAAGATCGTCACCTTGTACTTTCCCGGCACCGGCCCCTCGCTCCGCGCGATCGAATACGCGCCCGCCTCGATGGTGGCCCCCGCCGCCGTCGCCTGCTCGGGGGTCGTCGGCTGGAACTGGATGACCCCCTGCTCCAGAGGCTTGCCGTCCAGGGTCACCGTGCCCGAGACCTCCTGACGAGGCAATTCATCAACCTCTCCACAACCGGATAACGCGACCGCCAGCACGATCGCAACGAGCAAACGATCAGAGCAGTGTGAGTATTGCATGATGATCCGTAGCCCTCATTTCTTGCGTATCGGGGTGAGGAGGATCGCCCGCGAGGAGAGCTTCTCAGCGAATGACCGCCCGCGAACCTCCAACGGACGCCGACCCTGGGCCGTCCCTGTCCAGGCCTGGGACAGTCGACCCGACGCGGTTCGAGCAAGACCGGTCACCCGTGCCACCCTGCTGTCAGAGTGTCCCCGGGAGGCACCTGTTCAAAGGCGATCAATGAAGGATTGACGCGCTGAGAATCCGATGGCAGTGAAGGAGCCCCGTTGCCGACGGGAAATGAGGCAACAGAAGCCCGCCGAACCAGAGCGATCCGCGGACCCGGCCGATTTGAGGAATTCAGCGATCGACCAGAACCGGCTTATGCCGACATGTCGGACGATTGAGGTCATCCTTGTCGGCCGCCGGGACAGACCGCCGATCGCGACAATAGCAAGACCCCATACGTCCCTCAAGAGAAATCTGAAATTCCTCACACGAACAAGGTCTGAGATTCGATGGCCCGAATCGCGGACCCTGCGGCGTCTTCGCACGGTGATCGGCCCTTCGACGGCCGGCAGGAATCCCGCGGATTCCGAGGTCTGATCCCGGAACTACTCCGGGTTCGCGGGCGGCCCGGTCACGGCTGACCGGAACCGTCCGCAACCCCGACCGACGCTCAGGCCGCCTCGCAATCCGTCATGCCCCCCTTCATCATCGCTTCCATCCGACGATTCATTTCCTCGTGCGAGACATCTTCAACATGCGTCGCGATCGTCCAGATGTGGCCGAACGGGTCCACCAGGGTTCCCGAGCGGTCGCCGTAGAACTGGTCCTGCAACGGTCGCAACTCCTTGGCCCCCGCCTCGATCGCCCGGCGGTACCGCGCATCGACATCCTCGACATAGATCAAGAGGCTCACCGTCGTTCCCCCGCGCGTCTCGGGGCCGACGTGCTGGAACTCGGGGTGCTCGTCCGTCAGCATGACCGGCGAGTCGCCGACCCGGATCTCGGCATGCCCGACCCGGCCGTCGGGGCCGTCCATCCGGAAAATCTCCTCCGCGCCGAAGGCCCGCTTGTAGAAGTCGAGAGCCTGCGCGGCCCCCTTGATGATCAGGTACGGCGTCACCGAATGATAACCCGCCGGAATCGGGGAAACGGCCATCGTCGATCCCTCCTCAGATCATGTCTGCTCCCGAGATATCAGCCACCCACGCGGCGACCGGGCTTCTCGGAACTAGGGGACATCTGTGCAGAGCACCGCTAATAGATCATGATCGGACGTCCAGAACAATCCGATTCAGAAAAAATCTCTGGAACCCACAGAAATGGACTGCGGCCCGCCGCTGGGATCAACGGTTGGCACGCCAAGTGCTTCCCTTCGAAATCAGCCAGTCCAAAAAAGGCTTATGACAGCATTTGCGATTTCTTGACTCCATGCTTCCTCCCGGAAGCTTCCCATATCGAGGTGCATCACCATGAGCGTTTCTCACCGCAAGTCCAGACGCGCAGCCCTTTCCCTGGAATCTCTGGACCGTCGGGATGTCCCGGCCATGATCGGGTTCGGCGGCTTCCCGAGCCTCGCCGCCTCTTCGTTCGCCCCGGCCGCCGCGTTCGGCGGGTTGGGCTCCCTGACCCCCGGCGTCGGTGGCTCGACCTTCGGCACCAACGCCACCCTCAATCTGGGCCTCTCGCCCTACGCCAACTCGATCTTCGGCGCCTCGACCGGCTACGGCCTTGGCTTCGGCGGGGTCGGGAGCGGGATGAACACGGCCACGGCGGGCTGGCCCTTCGGCAACACCAGCCTGGCCGCCACCACCGCGGTCCCGGGGGCCACTCTGGGCGTCTTGCCGTTCGCCTACGCGGCCATGCCCAACGCAGGTTTCGGCGCCACGCCGTTTGCCACCACGGGCTTCGGCGCCACGCCGTTTGGCACCGCGGGCTTCGGCGCCACGCCGTTCTCCGGCTTCGGCACCACGTCGTTTGCCACCGTGCCCTTCGGGAACATGTCGGGGACCTTCAGCACCAGCCTCGGACCGTACACCGACGGAGGCTTCGGCGCCGTGCCGACTCTCGGCGGCGTGATGTTCTGACACACCGCAGCGACCACCGGTCATTGATCCAACCGCGGGGTGGGGTGGGAACGCCAGGACGGTCCCCACCCCACCCGCCACATCCTGAACACCAGCACAGGCCCCGTCGGCCCGCTCGGCGGCCAGATCCCGAAATCATCCGGGAAAGCAGACTGTCGCAAGGCCACCCGCCTGTCTCTCCGATTGTCGCCGAGAATCGGCCCGGTTGTGGGACAGCCGCCCTCGGCTGTCCGGATCGGGAGGCCGACAGCCGAGGGCGGCTGTCCCACAAGGCAGAAAAGGCACGACCGAACCGCCTCAACCCGGGAAGCAGGCGACAGTCTCCGGAAAAGCGCGATAATCCCCGGCCGGTTTTTCGAAGATAGGAGATGAATCGGGCTCGCCGCCGTCCGCCGCGCCCGCATGCCCGACAAACCGACGCCGATCGCCACCCCTTGACGCCGAGGGCCCCACCCATGACGCCGACTCCCGACGACGCCGCGCCCCAGCCCATCGACCCGCTCGACCCCAAGGTCCTCGCCTCGCTCGGCCTGACCCCGCCCGGTCCCCGCGCCACCGGACCGAAGACCGTCGCCGGCAAGGCTCGCAGCCGGGTCAATGCCGTCAAGCATGGTCTCCGTTGCCAGGTCGTCGAGCCGCCCGATCAGCGCCAGAAGATCGCCGAACGCGTCGCCGAATGGACCGACGCCATGAAACCCGCCGACGCCGTCCAGCGCTGGCTCGTCGCCCGCGCCGCCACCGCCTCCGTCCGGCTCGATCGCTGCGTCGAACGCGAGAACCTCGCCCTGGAGGAGAACACCGCTGCCGCCGAGCGGGCATTCTTCCGACGCCGCCGCGCCTGGGCCCGTCGGACCGGCCAGAAGCTCCAGGCCGACCCCCGCCGCGCCTACGCCCTGCTCACCTCCTCCGCCTTCGGTTGCGACTGGCTGATCGCCCGCTTCGACGACCTCGCCGCCGATCTGGAGATGCCCGGCGGCTACTGGTCCCGCGCCGAGTTCCTCCGCTGCCTGCTCCTGCTCGGCTTCGACTACGACCGCATTCCGCCCGGTCAACCCGTCGTCGCCCGGCTCTACCGCGACCACCTCGCCGCCGACCGCGCCCCCAACCCCGACGAAGTCGAGGCGTTCCTGAACCTCGACACGAAGACCCTCGAACCGGCCGACCGCGCCGCCGCGCAGCGTCTGGCCCTCGGCGACCGCGAGTCGGCCCGCCGCCGCCTGCTCGCCTTCGTCCGGACCGAGCAGCAGCGTCTCCGCGACCTCCGCGCCGCCCTCTGGAACGAGCACGACGTCCCCGCCCTCGAAGCACGCCTGCCGCCTGGCCCGCACCTTCGACGCCAGCCCCGCGGCGTCCCTGGCCCGCCGCTACGAGTCGGCCAACGCCCTGGAGCTTCACCGCCACCTCGCCGACTTCCACCGCTCCCGCCGCGCCACCGCCCCCCCCGCGCCCGACGCCCCCGCCGACGACGCCCCGGCGCCGAACGAACGTCAAGATGGGAAAGCCAGTTCTGTAATTTTTTGCCCTGAATCAATTTGCGACGGCGCCTCTTCCGAGCCCCCGGCGTCCCCCACCCCTCCCGGAGTCGCCCTGGAGGCGTCCCCGCATCGTCGCGAGGGCGTCGCGAACGCCGCGCAACCCGGTTCTCAACTCCCCGCCCGCCCTCAAGGCGAGGGGCCGACCTCGCGAAACCAATGACCGCACCCTCGCCCCGAGAAGCACCGCCCGGAAAACGCCCGCTCCCCACGGCAGCCGGACCGCGCATCGACCGTGGGCACGTCCGATCCCCGACCCGCTTGACGTGGCCGCCGACCCGAACCCCGGCCGGAAATGGTTTGACAGGCCCTGCGGGGACGTTACGATGAAAGAGTCAAGCCCGCCCCGCGTCGTCCCTGTCGAGACGCCTGGCCTCGGTCGGTGCCGAGCTGTCGGCCCTTCCGTCGAGGTTCCTCCCTCCCGTGCTCTGCCCGCCCGCTTCCGGCCATCTTCCGGATCGTCCCCGGACCGTGACCACCTGGACCCCGCCCGTGGCCGACCGCCTCGCGTGTCAGGCGGATCGAGCGACGCGCGCGGAACCATCCCAACGGGGAGCGGAACCTCATGGCCATGAGCCTGCCCTGGGCCTTCTTCGGACTCTTCGCCGGTCTCTGGAAATTGATCGTTGTGGCCGCGGCGGTCGCGATCTTCGTCTGGAAGAAAGGGCTCTGGCGACACCCCTTGATCCGACTCCTGCGCCCCTGGGTCGATCATTCCCAACCTGCCCTGAGACCACGACCCGTCGCGCCGACCCCGGCGTCATCGTCCCCGGCAACCGCCGCCGCGACCTCCGAGCGGCCTGCCCGACGCGGCTTCTGGGGACGCGTCTTCGGCGATCGCTGGTATTTCCTGCTCTTCGTCACGATGGTCGTCTGCCTCTTGGTCTGGGTCCTGGCCCGCATGACGATCCAGGATTCCATTCACTCGACCCCCTGAACCCGAACTGACCGCGTTGACCCCGAACCGACCCGAAGCGAAGGAGACCGCCGATGCTTCCGCTCGCCTTCTTCCCCAGCCTCCACGGCCCCGAGTTGCTGATCGTCGGCTTTGTGGCCCTCTTGATCTTCGGCAACCGTCTGCCGGGCGTCATGCGCTCGCTCGGCCGCAGCGTCACCGAGTTCAAGAAGGGCGTCTCCGGGATCGAGGAGGAGATCGAGCAGGCGTCCAACGCCCCCACCCCCGCCCCCCGGCCCGAGCCAGCCGCCACCGAGTCGAAGCCAACCACCACGGCCACCGGCCAGTGAGTCGCCTGGACCGTTTCCCACGAACCCTGTTTCGCTCCTTGACCGAACTGAACAACCCACCGAGATGAGAGGAGTGGCGAGATGTTTCCCAGCCTTGGACCTGGGGAGATGCTCGTCGTGATGCTGGTGGCGGTCCTTCTCTTCGGCAAGCGCTTGCCGGAGGTCGGCCGCTCGCTGGGCAAGGGCATCGTCGAGTTCAAGAAGGGCCTGCGCGGCATCGAAGACGACTTCGATGCCCCCGCCTCCACCAACCTGCCCGCCCACCGCCCCACCGCCACGACGGCCAGCACCGAGCCGACCGTTCCCAAGTTCGAACCCCCCTCCGGCGCCCCGACCATCGAGGCCGCCGCCGCCGCCGAGCCGTACAGCGACTGACCCTCTGGGGTGCCCCGGCCGCACCCCCCAGGAAAGCCACTCCCGAAGGGCACGAAGTCCGCACAAGGAAATTCGAACGTCTTTCTTCCTTCGTGCAATCTTCGTGCCCTGATCGTGAACATATCCTCCCGCATCCCGGCCAGCCGCGAGCCCGCCCCCTCACGCCCCGCCCAGGGACGCGAGGGTCGGGTTGGGCGGCAGCGCGAACGCCCGGCTCGCAGCCTGGAGCGGCTCGCCCCGCTGCTGGATGTGTCGCTCGGCGATCGGCCCGAGGCGGCCGGAAGCCGCCTTCAGGTAGCCCATCCGCTCGGGGACCAGGCCCATCAACCGCGCGGCCGTCGCATCCACGGCCGGCAGGTTCGTCCCCACCACGACGACCCCCGAGGCGACCGGCGTGCCCAGGATCGGGCCGTCGCCCTCCATGCCGACGATCCCATCGACGATCGCCAGGTCCGGCCTCACGGTCGCCGCGATGTCGAGGATCGAGGGCGCGATCCCCTGGATGTGCAACACGTTCTTGGGCCAGCCATACACCGCGCCCGGCATCAACCCGAAGAGGTTCTTCAGGGCCAGCGTCGCCCCGACCCAGTGGTGCGTCTTCAGCTTCGGAAGCGAGACCACCCGATCGACCCGTTTCAACAGCCCCGGCAAGGTCAACCTTCGCCAGCGAGCCAGGCCAAGCCGGTTCGGCACGTCGAACAGGTCGTCCTCGTTCAGATCGAAGAACGGCAGGTCATCGTCGTCGAGGATCGGCCCGAGGCCCGACTGTTCGAGCACGTAGTCGCTATCTCTCAGGTGCCCCGGCCCCTCGGCCACCAGCACCTCCCGCGCCTCCCAGCGCCGGAAGACCTCGGCCACGGCCCGCACCAGAGCCGGGTGCGTGTTGACGTGCGGCCGTCGCGGGTCGGGCTCGACCAGGTTCGGCTTGAGCAGGATCGACTGCCCCCGCGCCCACGATCGTCCGACACCGACCGCCTCCAGCCCGCGACGCAACGCGTCGATCAGACCCGCGATCGGCTCATACGCCGCGACGCGACCGACGAAGACCTCGGCCCGCTGGCCGTTCTCGTCGCCCATCGCCATCCAGCCGCCCCGGCCAGGCCCGCCGCCACTCCCCCCGCGCCTGCCAGGGCCAGGAAGCGTCGGCGATCGAGCCGGCTTGGTTCGGACGGATCGGCGAGATCGGCGGTGCGTTTGCGACGGTTCATCGAAAGCCTCAGCGAGCGAGAATTCCCGAGTTACGTTCCTCGCGACCGCCCTGGATCTTCGAGCCCGATCCAGCCGAGCGAACGGTCGCCCTGGGCCAGCAGGAGCAAGGCGAGCCGGCGAGCCGGCGCGGGGTGCCGGCGGGCGGCCTCGAAGGACGCCACGAGCCACGATGCGGACCCGGCGGGCCGCCGTCCCCAGGCCCGCAGAGCCAGCAGGCCCCAGCCGAGGGAGAGGGGGGCACGCGTCGCGGCCACAGCCCTGTCGAGGTAGGCGAGCGACCGGCAGACGAGTGGCTCGGCCTCGCCGGCCTCGCCGCGCAGGGCCAGCAAGGCCAGCGCGGTCGGCTGGGGGTGGGGGACGAGGTCGTGGCCGAAGACGGTGGTGTTGCCGTAGTTCCAGCCGCCCGCGGCCAGGACCCGATCCCGGATCAAGCGCTGGCCGTCGCGGACCCGGCCCCCGTCGCCGAGTCCCAGGCCACGCAAGGCGAGCACGGCCATCGCCGTCGGCTCGACCCACGCCGACGTGCCCGCGACCCAGGGCCAGCCCGGAATCGTCGGGTCGTGACCGATCGCCGCCCGCTCATCCGGCGGGAGCTTCAGAGCCAGCCCGCGACGCCGCAAAAGCCAGTCGGTCGCCCGCCCGCAAGGCCCCGGATGCGTCCCCAGCGCGGTCCAGAGCCAGACGGCCAACGGCGTGACCCAGCCCGGCCCGTCCGACTCCGGGCTATCGGCCAGGGAACCCTCGGGATGCTGGACCGCGGCCAGCCAGTCCGCGGCGCGATGGGCCGCGTCGTCGGCGTCGGACTCCGCCGACCGATTGCCTCCGGCCATCAGCGCCAGGGCCGCGAGCGCGGTCGCCTCGACCCGCGGCCGACCGCCCGGTCGCTCGCTCCAGGAACCGGGGCGGACCTCCAGTCCGAGCAGCCGCGAACGCGCCTCATCGTGCCAGGTCGGATTCGTGACCACGTCTAGCAACGCCCCGCGCCGACACCGGATGAACGACTCCTCCGGGCTTTCCACCTGCGATCAGAGGGCCGGCGGTTTCCCCTCGATCCGGTCGAAGACCCACGATCAGAACCTAGCTTGGAGTTCAAATCGCCGCAAATGGACATCCGACCCCAGGAAATTTGACGTCCATCGCATTCGTAGCCTACGGTTCCATTGTCCGCGATCGTGGACCCGACCGGCCGGGAATGGAGGGATTTCCCGACGCGGTGGGTCCTGCGGCGATCTCGTGGTTTCGGGCAAGGTTGGTTTCCGGGTTCCTCGGCCCACCTCAACGCCAACGGCTTGCAACGCCGCACGGGGCGGGCCTACCGAGGGGAGGAGTGTTCCCATGAAGAAGCTCATGAATCGCGTCCACCAGTTCCTGACCAGTGAAGACGGCCCGACGGCCGTCGAGTACGCGGTGATGCTGGCCCTGATCATCGTCGCCTGCATCACGATCGTCACCTCGCTGGGCAAGAGCGTCAGCTCGACGTTCAGCACCGTCAACAGCTCCATGAGCGGCACCGCCAGCGGTAGCTGAGCCAGGCTCGCAGATCGGCGGGCGGGCTTGACGTCTTGACGTCGGGCCTCGCCCGCGCCGAACAGGAAAACCCCGACTCGTCTGTCGGGCAACTCGCCCACTGCCAAGTTCGAGACGTAGAGGAGGTCGGAAGATGTCCGCATTCCTGAACCGAGTCCACCAGTTCCTGACCAGTGAAGACGGCCCGACGGCCGTCGAGTACGCGGTGATGCTGGCCCTGATCATCGTCGCCTGCATCACGATCGTCACCTCGCTGGGCTCGAGCGTCAGCTCGACGTTCAGCACCGTCAACAGCTCCATGAGCGGCACCAGCGGCAGTTGAGCCGGACGCGGTCGTGGGTGTCCTGACGCGAGTCGAGCTTTGAGAGGAGTCAGGCCCGACCGGGTCGGTGAACGGACCGCGCAGCGGTCCGTTCGCATGCGCGGCGTGGCGTGAGATCGGTCGAGTCGTTCACGGAAAACTCCAGTGCGGGAGAGCGAAGCAATGACATGGAACCCACCGGAAGCGGGGATCCTCTGGATGGTCTGCGCCGTGCTGATCGCCGCAGCGGCGATCGACGGCTGGAAGCTCAAGGTGCCGAACTGGCTGACGTTCCCGTTCGCCCTGATGGGCCTGGCCTTTGCCCTGGTGCCGGGGGGCGTCACGCCTCTGGAGTCGCTGTCGGGCCTGGCCCTGGGCCTGGTCTTGCTCTGCCGCTCTACGCGATCGGCGGCATGGGCGCCGGGGACGTGAAGCTGCTGGCGGGGGTTGGTGCGTGGGTCGGACCGTCCCTGACGCTCGGGGCGTTCATCGCCACGGCCCTGGCTGGGGGCGCCATCGCGCTGGCGATGATGCTGGCCTCGGGCCAGTTCTTCCGCCACTGGGTGATGATGCAGGAGCTGGGCCGCGAGATCCTCGAAGTCCGCGATCCGGTCCGGCTCTCCGAGGCGGCCACCGCCCGCAAGTCGACGATGCGCCTCTTGCCCTACGGCATCCCGATCGCCGTCGGCTCGATCGCCTACTTCACCTGGGCCGGCCTGCTGTTCCATCTTTGATACGGAGGTCGCCCGAGCAATCGCCTTGACGCGCCCCACGACAAGCAAGCGTCGCACGACCGGCGTGGACGAGACACCAAGACCGGGTCGAACCCGGAGAGGCAAGGCCAATGAACGGGAAGACGGGCATGACCCTGATACTGGCGATCCTCAGCGGCCTGGGTGCGATGTACGGCGCCCAGAAGCTGATCGCCAAGCGCGACACGCCTCCTGAATTGAGGGATGTCGTGGTGGCCTCGCGCGAGCTGAAAGTCGAGGAGGTCCTCAAGGAGGACATGCTGAAAGTCGTGAAGATGAAAAAGGATCAGGTGCCCGCGAACGCCTACACCGCGCCGACCGAGGTCGCCGGCCGCTGGGTCCAGATCAAGATGCTGGAGGGGGAGGCGGTCGTCGAGCCGAAGCTGGCGCCCAAGGACCTGCCGCCGGGCCTCATCGGCCGCATCCCGCCGGGGATGCGGGCTTTGGCGATCGAGGTCAACGAGCAGTCGGGCGTCTCCGGGTTCATCCTACCCGACCACCGCGTCGACGTGATCCAGGCCCGGACCGACGGTCCGCGACGGCCCGACGAGCAGGGCGCTGAGACGATCCTCCAGAACGTCCAGGTGCTGGCCGCCGGCCAGGTCACCAGCCGGCCCGAGGACAAGTCGATCCAGGTGCGGACGGTGACCCTGGCGGTGACGCCCGAGCAGGTCGAGAACCTGGTGGCCGCGCGTTCGCGTGGGCCGCTCTCGCTCTCGCTCCGCTCGATCAACGACACCACGGTCGTCGAGCGGAAGAAGCCCGAGGTGATCGAGGAGCCGAAGCCGGAGCCGCCGCCGGTCGTGGTCGAGGCCAAACCCGAGCCGGAGCCGGAGCCCGAGCCCGAGCCGCTTCCTCTGCTGCCCCCGCCGCCCCGGCCCAGGTACACGCTGATCTACCGTGGATTCGCCCCGCCAGAGCGAGTCCGCCGAATCTCAGAACCCGCTTTCGGCGAGGTGGACGCGGTGGCTGGCCTCGGCTTGCCCCGGCCCCTCGAGTCGGCAGAGTAAGCACATCGTGGGGTTAGGCTCCTTGGGATGGGGTGTCGATCCATGAAGGAAGCAATTCGGGTAGTCCTGATCGACCCGATGGACGACTCGCGGCCGGCCTTGCAGAGTCTGCTCAGCGGGCTCGGCGCGGTCTGGCTGACCGAGGTCTGCGCTCGCTACGCCGGCGCCGCCAAGGCGGTCGCCGAGCAGATGCCCGATCTGACGATCGTGAACCTGGACGCGGACCCTGAGCAGGCGATCATGCTGATCGCCGAGTTGCACCGTGCCGCGCCCGGCGCAGCGATCTTACCCGCCAGCCGGGTGCGCGACGGCGACATTATCCTGCGGGTCATCCGCGCCGGGGCCCGCGAGTTCCTCACCCTGCCCGCCGACCCGGAGGAGTTGCTGGCCGCGATCGAGCGGCTGGTGCGGCCGGCCCACGAAGGCGCCTCCCGGCTCGGCGGCCGGGTCGTCTCCTTCGTCGGCGCCTCGGGCGGCGTCGGTTGCACCAGCGTGGCCGTCCACCTGGCAACCCTGCTCGCCCGCGAGCAGAGTTGCTCCGTGGCCCTGGCTGACTTCGACCTCCTGCTGGGCGCCGTCGATGCCTGCCTCGACATCGTCCCCGACTACACCCTTCTTGAAGTCGCCCAGAACGCCGACCGCCTCGACCTGACCCTCTTGAAGCGGTCGCTGACCCGACACAGCTCGGGCCTCTACGTCCTGCCCCGACCGATCGCGCTGGAGGACGCCGCCAAGATCGATCCCGAGGCCCTGCGGCGAGTCATCGCCTTGCTCAAGGCGGCCTTCGGGATCGTCCTGATCGACCCCAGCAAGGGGCTCCAGGCGTCGGACTTCGTCGCCTTCGAGATGTCCGACCTGATCATCCTGGTCGTGCAGCTGGAGCTGACGTGCCTGCGGAACACAGGGCGGTTGCTCCAGCTCTTCCGCCAGTTCGACGGCCTGATCGACCGGGTCCGGGTCGTGGTCAACCGCGCCGGCTTCCGCGACTGCGAGATCAGCTCGAAGAAGGCCGAGGAGACGCTCAACCTGCCGATCTCCTGGGAGATCACGAACTCGTCTCGCGAGTTCGCCTCAGCGAGGGCCCGCGGCATCCCGCTCGACGTGGCCGCACCGAAGTGCCACGCTCTGCGCAGCCTCCGCGATATGGCCCGCGTCATCTCGACCGTGGACGCCCCCGTCGATAGCAAGGACGCTCGAAGATCGGCAAGTTCGCCGCCCTCTTCTTCTGAACACACCCGCCTTCCCGACGCCCCCACCCTCCCGATGCTTCCCGGCCTGCCGCACTCCCCGTGATCCGGGTGACCGACCCGGGTCCGGGTCGGATCAGATCGGGGCCAACGGCCGCAGTTCGTGTCCTAAGCTCTCGTTGAATGGCTCTCACGGACAGTCGACAAAACCATCACATGAATGACAGCATGTTCAAAGGACTTGCCCGTAGCCCGTTGAATCCGCGACCGAACGGTGGGAACTCGACCACGTCGGTGACGCCGATCGCCAAGGAGCCCGAGGCTCCCCTGGCGCCGTCTCCGCCGCCGCCGCCCTCGCCGGTACGGGCCAGGGAGATCACCGCCGAGGCCGACTCGGCCGCGGTCAAGTACGAGAACCTCAAGAAACACATTCACAACCGCCTCGTCGACCGGCTCGACATGAACCGCGTCGGCGAGATGGACCCGACCTCGCTGCGGGCCGAGATCCGCGGCGTCGTCGAGCACCTCTGCGACACCGAGGACCCGCTGCTCAACCGCCACGAGCGGCAGAAGCTCGTCGAGGAGATCCTCGACGAGACCTTCGGCCTCGGGCCGCTGGAGATCTTGCTCAAGGACGACAAGATCGGCGACATCATGATCAACGGCCCGAAGTACGTCTTCATCGAAAAGGCGGGTCGCATCCTCCGCTCGGATGTCCATCTTCCGCGACAACGAGCACCTGCTTCAGATCATCGACCGGATCGTCTCGCGCGTCGGCCGGCGGGTGGACGAGACCTCGCCGATGGTGGACGCCCGGCTCCCCAACGGCTCCCGTGTCAACGCGATCATCCCACCCCTGGCCCTCGACGGTCCGGTGGTCACGATCCGCATGTTCGGCTCCAAGCCGCTTGAACAAGGATGACCTCCTGCGGTTCAAGGCGTTCACGCCCGAGATGCTGGCACTCCTCGAAGCGGCGATGAAGGCTCGGCTCAACATCATCATCTCCGGCGGCACCGGCTCCGGTAAGACGACCTTGCTCAACACGCTCTCCAGCTTCATCCAGAACGATCACCGGATCATCACGATCGAAGACGCCGCCGAACTCCAGCTCCAGCAGGACCACGTCGTCCGCCTGGAAACCCGACCTCCGAACATCGAGGGCCGCGGTGCCATCACGGCGACCGACCTGGTGAAGAACGCCCTGCGTATGCGACCCGACCGGATCATCATCGGCGAGTGCCGCGGCGCCGAGACGCTCGACATGATCCAGGCCATGAACACCGGCCACGAAGGCTCGATGACGACCGTCCACGCCAACACACCCCGCGACGCCCTCTCGCGTCTCGAAACGATGATCAGCATGGCCGGCCTGGAGCTGCCGATCCGGGCCTTGCGGCAGCAGTTCGCCTCCGCCGTGGACCTGATCATTCAGGCGAGCCGGCTCCAGGGCGGCCCACGCAAGGTGACGAGCATCACCGAGGTCATCGGCATGGAAGGTGACACGATCATCATGCAGGAAATCTTTGCATTCCGACAGCTCGGCGTGGACCCCAACGGCCGCGCCTTCGGTGAGTTCATCGCGACCGGCATCCGACCCACGTTCATGGAACGTCTCGAATACGCCGGCTGTCCCTTGCCGGCAGACCTCTTCCGCCAGCGCACCCTTTTGAGGGATTGATGAGGCGGCCCTCGACCGGAATGGTGCCGGTCCCCGACCCGTCGTTCCGGCCCAAACACGCAACGTCCTCGATCCAACGACCGCAATCCGCGTTCTTCCCGGTGGCGATCCTCCCCGGCCCTGGCGGGTTGCAGCAAAGGAGCCTGTCCATGGACCCCGAACTCCTCCCAATCCTGCTCGGCGTGGGCGTGATCACGGTGGTTGGCGCGCTCGGCCTGGTGATGGGCAGGTCGGCGAATGTGGCCGAGCAGCGACTGGACGAGTTGTCGGGCCGTCGCCGCAAGGAAAAGCCCGACGTGGTTGCCGGCGCCCTGATGAGGCCGCCGGCCGTCGATCTGGGCAAGTCGCAGAAGTGGGCGGAACAGTTCTTCAGCGTCGATGCCTTGAACCGGCTCTACGAGCAGGCCGACGTGGGCCTGACCTTCCCTCATTTCCTCGCCGTCTGTGCCGGCCTGGCGATCACGGCTGCGGGCATTGCGGGCGCCTTCCATCTTCCGATCCTGTTGCTGCCGGTCTGCGGCCTCTGCCTGGGAGCTTTCCCGTTCTTCTGGCTGCTGATGCGTCGGAAGAACCGGATCAAGAAGTTCACGTCCCAGATGCCCGACGCGATGGAGCTGGTCGCGCGGGCCTTGCGGGCGGGTCACGGCTTGGCCTCGGGCCTGAAGGTCGTCTCCGACGAGATGCCCGCACCGATCGCGCACGAGTTCGGTCGGATCTTCGAGGAGCAGAACCTGGGAATCTCGCTGGAGGAAGCGATGCGCGGGCTGGCCGACCGGGTGCCGTCGATGGACGTGCGGTTCTTCGTGACCGCCGTGGTGATCCAGCGGGCGACCGGCGGCGACCTGGCGGAGATCCTCGACAAGATCGGCCGGCTCATCCGCGAGCGGTTCCAGATCCTCGGCCAGGTGCAGGCCTTGACCGGCGAGGGTCGGGTCTCCGGCGCCGTGCTGCTGGCCATGCCGCCGGCCCTGCTCGCCTTCTGCTATGCCATGAACCCGGATTACATCGGTCTGCTGTTCAATACCGAGGTCGGCAAGAAGATGCTCGTGGGCACGGCAATCCTCCAACTGGTCGGTGCCATCGCGATCAAGAAGATCGTATCCATCAAGGTGTGAGATCCTTCTCATGAATCTCGAGCTCCTGGTCCCGTTCGGAACGTTCCTGGCGATCGCGCTGATCGTCTGGGTCGGCCTGAGCGTCTTTGCCGAGAAGCAGGCCGCCGCCGACGACCGCCTCGAACGCCTGATGCGCAGTTCGACGGAGCGGCGCGGGCCGACGCCCTTGCTCCGCAAGCAAGATCGGCTCCAGTCGATCGTGGCGAAGGCGGCGCCGACGCTCTCCAGGCCGCTCCAGCCCCGGAGCGAGGCCGACCTGGGCAAGCTGAGGCTCCAGCTCCTCAACGCCGGCTTCCGCGGCGAGAACGCGGTCCAGATTTACCTCGGTGTCAAGTTCTTCTGCCTGCTGGCGGCGCTGGCGGTGGCCGTGCCGTCGATTTACGCCCGCCACGGCTTCACCATGACGGGCTTCCAGTACATGGCCGCCTGTGCCGGCGCGGGCTTCTACCTGCCGGGGGTTGTGCTCGGTTTCATCCAGAAGCGCCGCAAGGAGTCCATTTTTCTCGGTCTGCCCGATGCCCTGGACTTGATGGTCGTCTGCGTGGAAGCCGGTCTGGGACTGGACGCGGCGATGCGACGGGTGGCCTCGGAGCTGGTCGAGTCCTGCCCGGTGATGTGCGAGGAGCTGGCGATCGCCAACTTTCAGGTCCAGATGGGTCGGCCTCGCAAGGACGTGCTCCACGATCTGGGCCAGCGCACGGGTGTGGACGACGTGCGGTCGCTGGCCGCCGTCCTGATCCAGGCCGAGCGATTTGGAGCAAGCATTGCCACGGCCTTGCGGGTGCAGTCTGACGCCATGCGCGTCAAGCGTCGGCAACTGGCTGAGGAGAAGGCCGCGAAGACGGCGGTCCTGCTGATCCTGCCGCTGGTCCTGTTCATTTTCCCCGGGATCTTCGTGGTGCTCGTCGGCCCCGCGGGGATTCAGATCGCGACCACACTCATGAAGTAGGTGAGGTCCACGAACCGACATGGGTAAGCAACTCGCCGCTATCTTCCACGACCCGAGGCCGCGACGCCCGCGCCTGCGAACCGTGGTGGTCGTCTGCATCGGGCTCGGCCTCGCCCCGATCATCTATGAGAGCGCTTTGATCTGCGCCTCGCGGTGGAAAGGAATGTATGGCCATTACGAGACTCCGAAGACGCCGATGATCGAGTGGGTCGGCCGTTGCTGGGCCGACAACACCCGATGGACCCGGCACGCGGTCGGCGTCTGGTTTCGCGACCCGGCCTGGGATGCCGGGCGGACCATCACCCTGGCGTTGGGCTGGGCGATCGCCGCCGCCTGGCTGCTCCGGGGGGGCATGCGGCGCTAGGCGAGTTCGCCTCCCGGTCGTCCCCTCAGCGACCGGCTCGTGATCCGAAGTCGGGACGGTCGATCGAGGGGGGTAGAGCCCGCTAGTCGTGGCGAGGCTGGCAAGGTAGAGTAGGGACCCGAGTGCGGTCCCGATCCGTGGTCCGGCCCGGGGTACCGGGCCTGGCGGGATGGGTCGGGTCCGTCGGCCAACCTTCGGAGTCGGACCGAGGCGAGGCGTCCCCTGGGTCGCGAACGCGATGGTGTGTCTGTCTGTCTTCGGGATCGACGCGACCGGCGATCGACCCGTCCCCGCGTGGGACGCTTCGACCCCGGACCGACGCGGTCCGGTTCCGGCTCGGCGGCTCGCGTGCCTCGTGGAGGACTCACCCGGAAGGCGGAGCTGACGGCCCGAGGGTCTCCTGTCGTGATGGTCGGCTCGGTCCGGGCCGGTCGATTCCCTTCCTCTTCGTCCCTGTTCCTCCCTTGGGGTGAGACGTCCGAGGCGCGATCTCTGGCTTGATCGGGACCCGTCGCCGGAAGTCGTCGGGAGACCCCTGGCCGGCTCCGCGGCTGGTGCCTTCTCCCCGGCGCCGGAGTCGTTTCCCCCCTTTTGATTCAATCCACTGGAGAGATGCTGCGATGTCGTCGATCCCGATCTGGTGGTGGCTGGCGCCCATCGGGGCCATCACGTCCCTGGTCTTCGCCTATCGTTTCTACGCCGAGGTCAAGGCGGCGTCGCCCGGCGACGAGCGGATGCAGGAGATCGCCGGTTATGTCCGCGTGGGGGCGTTCGCTTACCTCAAGCGGCAGTATGTCGTGGTGGCGATCGCGTTCCTCGTGCTGGTGTTGCTGCTGGTCTGGCAGGCGTTTGGCCTGAAACAGCAGCACGTCCTGGTGCCGTTCGCCTTCCTGACGGGCGGCTTCTTCAGCGGCCTCTGCGGCTTCATCGGAATGAACACCGCGACGCTCGCCTCCAACCGCACCGCCCAGGCTGCCAAGGAGTCCTTGAACCGCGGCCTCCAGGTCGCCTTCCGCGCCGGGGCGGTCATGGGCCTGGTGGTCGTCGGCCTCGGCTTGCTCGACATCAGCATCTGGTTCCTCTTGCTCTACTGGCTCCTGCCGGCGACCATCCCCGGCTTCCACATGACGATCGAGCAGATCACGGTCGTGATGCTCACCTTCGGCATGGGCGCCAGCACCCAGGCCCTCTTCGCCCGCGTCGGCGGCGGCATCTTCACCAAGAGTGCGGACGTCGGCGCCGACCTCGTCGGCAAGACCGAGGCCGGCATCCCCGAAGACGACCCCCGCAACCCGGCCATGATCGCCGATAACGTCGGCGACAACGTCGGCGACGTGGCCGGCATGGGCGCCGACCTCTACGAGAGCTACTGCGGCTCGATCCTCGCCACCGCCGCCCTCGGCGCCGCGGCGGCCCTGACCTTGCCCAACGCCACCGCCGACGCCTCGATCCGGCTCGTCACCGCGCCGATGGTCCTGGCCGGGCTCGGCATCATGCTCTCGATCGGCAGCATCTATTTCGTGAAGACCGAAGAAGGCGCCAGTCAGATGAACCTGCTCTGGGCCCTTGCGACGCGGGGTCTGGGGAGCAAGTGGTCTGATCGTGCTGGCCGCCCTGGCCGTCTGCTTCCTGATGATGCCGGCGGGCGTGAGTCACGTCGGCATGTTCGGCGCCGTGGCGGTCGGCCTGCTCACCGGCGTCGCCATCGGCTGGTTCACCGAGTACTACACGGCCGCCGAATACTCGCCGACGAAGTGGATCGCCGATCAGTCGCAGACCGGCCCGGCGACGACGATCATCGCCGGGATCGCCCAGGGCATGCTCAGTTGCTGGGCGTCGATCGCGATCGTCAGCCTGGGCACCATCCTCGCCTACGGCCTGGCCGGCGGTTTCCACCAGTCGGCGGCGCTGGGCCTCTACGGCGTCGGCTTCGCCGCCGTCGGCATGCTCGCCACGCTCGGCGTCACCCTCGCCACCGACGCCTACGGCCCGATCGCCGACAACGCCGGCGGCAACGCCGAGATGACCCACCAGGAGCCGTTCGTCCGCGAGCGCACCGACGCCCTCGACTCGCTCGGCAACACCACCGCCGCCACCGGCAAGGGCTTCGCCATCGGCTCGGCCGCCCTGACCGCCCTGGCCTTGCTGGCGGCCTTCGTCGAGGAGGTCCGCATCGGCATCCAGCGCGAATCCCAGACCTACGTGACCGAGCACGCCGACCTCCCGGTCGGACAGATCGTCGCGATGGGACACGGCAAGTTCGTGCAGAAGACATCGGCCGAGGGCGAGGGCGAAACCGCCGCCGAGGAGGAGGTCGAGGGGACGTTCTTCCCGACCTACATCCGGGCGATGAGCGGCGCGCCTTACGTCATGGAGAACGACGTCATCGCCCGCCCGGCCACCGACCAGGAGATCGCCGAGCATTACCGGCCCGACGTCCAGGCGGAGAAGGAAGTCTTCGGGCTCGTCCGCGTCAAGAACGCCAGCCTCGCCGACTTCATGGAGTTCTACAGCGTGAACCTGATGAACCCGAAGCTGCTCGTCGGCGCCTTCCTGGGTGTCCTGATGGTCTTCGTCTTCTGCGGCATGACGATGAAGGCCGTCGGCCGCGCCGCCGGCCGGATGGTCGAGGAGGTCCGCCGGCAGTTCCGCGAGCTGAACCTGCTGACCGACCCGAACGCCAAGGCCGACTATGCTCGCTGCGTCAGCATCGCCACGGCCGGCGCCCAGCGTGAGATGATCTTGCCGGCCTTGCTGGCGGTGGTGGTGCCGGTGGCCGTCGGCCTGGTGCTGAACGTCAGCGGCCTGATGGGCCTGCTCGCCGGCGCCCTCACGTCCGGCTTCGCCGTCGCCGTCTTCATGGCCAACGCCGGCGGCGCCTGGGACAACGCCAAGAAGTACATCGAGGCCGGCCACCTCGGCGGCAAGGGCTCCGACGCCCACAAGGCCGCCGTCGTCGGCGACACCGTCGGCGACCCCTTCAAGGACACCTCCGGCCCGTCCCTGAACATCCTCATCAAGCTGATGAGCATGGTCGCCGTCGTCTTCGCCGGCGTGATCGTCCACTACGCCCCGATGATCGGCTCGTTCCTGGGCATCGGCAACTGATCCCGGATTGCCGTCAAACGCCACTTCCGGCCGAGGGAGTTGGTTCGACTTCCGTCGGGCCGACTCCTTTCGTATCCGCGGGGTGCTCGGCGAACGCCACCTTCGACCGAATTGACAGGTTGCTGCTCGCCGAGCACCGCGAAGAGAGCGGCTGCGCCGCCGGCCCGGTCTCTTCGCCGGCCTCGCATCACGTCCGTCAAACCTCTCGCCACCCGTGCCAAAACCGGTTATCCTCCGACCATGGTCTCCATCCCCTTCGTGCGAGGAGGCGACATGACCGGGAAGCCACTCACCTTGACGGTCAACGGCGTCGCGCACCGCGTCGCCGTCGATCCCGAACGGACCTTGCTCAGCGTCCTCCGCGACGACCTCGACCTGACCGGATCCAAGTACGGTTGCGGCGAGGGCCAGTGCGGGGCCTGCACCGTCCTCGTCGGCGACGAGCCGGTCCGCTCCTGCCTGACCCGCGTCGGCGCCATCGGCGACCGGCCGGTCCGCACCATCGAGGGCCTCGAAGGCCCCGACGGCCAGCTCCACCCCCTCCAGCAGGCCTTCCTCGACCACGACGCCTTCCAGTGCGCCTACTGCACCTCCGGCATGATCGTCGCCGGGGTCGGCCTGCTCGAAAAGAATGCGGACCCGTCCGACGAGGCGATCATCGACGCGATGCGGGGCAACGTCTGCCGTTGCGGGACCTATCCCCGCATCCTCGCCGCGATCCGCCAGGCCGCCGGCGCACGCCGGGGAGGTGCGCGATGAAAACCGATCCGTTCTGGGATGACGCCCTGGAGCTGGAGCGCTACGAGCTTCGCGACCACGCCTCCGACCCCTGGCTGATCGACCGCCGCCGCTTCCTCGGCACGCTCGGCGGCGGCCTGCTCGTCCTCTGCCTGCTCCGTGAGTCGCCGGCCGCGGCCCAGCAGCGCCGCGGTCGGGGACGCGGGCAGGAGTCCACCCCCCGCGAGATCGGGGCCTGGCTGCACATCGCCGAGGACGGCACCGTCACCGCCTACAGCGGCAAGGCCGAGGTCGGCCAGAACGCCCGCACGTCACTCACCCAGGCCGTGGCCGACGAGCTGCGGCGTCGATCCCGAGTCGGTCCGCCTCGTCATGGCCGACACCGACCTCGTCCCCTACGACCGCGGCACCTTCGGCAGCCGGACCACGCCCACGATGGTCCCCCAGATGCGCCGGGCCGCCGCCGCGGCGCGCGGAAGCTGATCGCCCTGGCCGCCGACAGCTCGGGACCGACGGCGAAGCCGCTCATCGCCGAGGCCGGAGTCGTCCGTCACGCACCCTCCGGCGAAGTCCCTCAAGTATGGCGAACTGACCCAGGGCCAGCGGCTCGTCGAGGCGATCGACGACGACGAGCCGATCACCCCCGCCGACCACTGGACCGTCGCCGGCCAGTCCTTGCCCAAGGTCAACGGCCGCGACTCGTCACCGGCCGCCACCGCTACGCCTCCGACCAGACCCGACCCGGGATGCTCTTCGGCAAGGTTCTCCGCCCCCCGCCTTCGGCGCCCGCTGCTCGAAGCTCGACGCCGCCTCCGGCCGAGTCGATGGACGGCGTGGTCGTCGTCCGCGACGGCGACTTCGTCGGCGTCGCCGCCCCCGACGAGGCCACCGCGTCTCGCGCATTGAAGGCCATCCGCGCCGACTGGACGGAGCCCGAGTCGCCCTCTCCGACGCCAACGTCTTCGACGCCTTCCGCGAAGCGGCTCGATCCTCTCCCGCGACGGCGCGGTCGAGGCCGGCCTGGAGGTCCGCCGACGCGAAGGTCGAGGCGCGCTACACCATCGCCTACATCGCCCACACCCCGCTCGAGCCCCGGGCCGCCGTGGCGGAGTGGGAGGGCGACCGCCTGACCGTCTGGACCGGCACCCAGCGCCCCTTCGGCGTCAAGGAGGAGCTGGTCCGGGCCTTCAACCTCCGCCCGGAGCAGGTCCGCGTGATCGTGCCCGACACCGGCGGCGGCTACGGCGGCAAGCACACCGGCGAGGCCGCCCTCGAGGCCGCCCGGCTCGCCCGTGCGGCCGAGGAAGCCGGTGAAGCTCGACTGGACCCGCCCCGAGGAGTTCACCTGGGCCTACTTCCGACCCGCCGGGCTCATCCAGGCGACCGGCCGGCGCGAAGAAGGACGGCACCCTCTGCGCCTGGGACTTCCACAACGTCAACTCCGGCGGCTCCGGGATCGAGACCCCCTACGAGGTCCCGGCCCGCCGCGAGTCGCCGTCCACCAGGCCGACTCGCCGCTCCGCCAGGGTTCCTACCGCGCCCTCGCCGCCACCGCGAACCACTTCGCCCGCGAGTCGGTCATGGACGAGCTCGCCCACGCGATCGGCATGGACCCGCTGGAGTTCCGCCGCAAGAACCTCCGCAACGACCGCCTCCGCGCCGTGCTCGACGCCGCCGCCGAGCGGTTCGGCTGGGGACGCCTCGAAAAACGGCGACGACCGCGGCGTCGGCCTGGCCTGCGGGACCGAGAAGGGCAGCTTCGTCGCCACCTGCGCCGAGGTCGCCGTCGATCGCGAACGCCGCGAGGTCCGGGTCCTCCGGGCCGTCGTCGCCTTCGAGTGCGGCGCCGTCATCAACCCCGACCAGCTCCAGCAACCAGGTCGAAGGCGCCACGGTCATGGGCCTCGGCGGCGCCCTCTTCGAGGCGATCCGCTTCGCCGACGGCAAGATCCTCAACACCCGCCTCGCCCGCTACCGCGTCCCCCGGTTCACCGACATGCCGGCGATCGAGGTCGTCCTGCTCGACCGCAAGGACATCCCCTCGATCGGCGCCGGCGAGACGCCCATCGTCACCATCGCCCCCGCCGTCGGCAACGCCATCTTCGACGCCACCGGCCGGCGGCTCCGCTCGATGCCGATGGTGCCGAACGGCCTGGAGAGTTCGTGATCGTGACCTGACCGCGGAGCCCCTTCGTGTCGCCTGGGGCGGAGTCTTTGACGCCCCGTTGCACCGATCTCGGACACCGGGGCGTCGAGGACGGATGGCCGCCGTCACCTCCGCGACGCCCGCTTGGCTACCGGACGGCACCCTCACGCTTTCCTTCCCAGGATCCGGTCCAGGGCATCCGAGGTCTGGTAGATCAGGGCTTCCGGATAATGCGGGAACGGGTGGAAGTATTCAAACGTCAGATAACCCTCGTAGCCTACCCCCTCCAGCGCCGCCATCACCGCCGGCCAGTCGGTCGTGCCGTCGAGCAACGGGCGGAACGACTCCAGCGAGTGATCGGTCCCTTTCTTGGTGAACTCCTTGAAGTGGATGTTCTTGATCCGACGACCCAGAATCGGAACCCAGTGCTCGGGGAACTGGAAGAGCATGATGTTGCCGGTGTCGAAGTGGACGCGGACGTGATCCGAATCGAAGTGATCGACGAAGGCGTTCATCTCCTCCGGAGTCATGAGATAGCCATTGAAGAAGATGTTCTCAATATTGAGAAAAACCCCCTTCGACTCGGCCTTCGGGATCAGCTTCGCGACGGCCTCACGAGCGCGGCGGTCGCAGACGTCGTTGGCGACGGGGGTATGATCCGCCCGCCAGGGGATATGCACGGCGCCGGGGACAACCAGGAGGTTGTCGGTCCCCAGCTCGGCCGCGGCGTCGATCATCAGGCCGCCAGCTCCAGGCCGCGGGCGCGGCGAGAGGGGTCGTTGTCGGTCAGCGAGTAGGGCCAGTAGAGGAACGAGCAGACGCCGCTGATCGCCAGGCCGATATCGTCGGCCAGGGAACGGATCGCGCGGAGATCCGCGGGGCTCGCCTTGGGGGAGAGGTCGTTGTCGAGGTCGTAGTTCAGCTCGATGCCGTCGAAGCCGGCCGACTTCGCGAGCTGCAAGCACTCGTGGAGGCTCATCCGGTCGGGGTAGGGGAAGGCCCAGAGGTTGATCGACTTCTTCATCCGGTCGAACCGCTTCGACGAGGCCCGGCGGTCGTCGAGCTTCGGAGACGGTGCGGCGTCGGACTCGCTGCCAGTCACGGCGGCGGCCCCGGCGGCGGCCAATGAGGAACGGAGCAAGCTCCGGCGCGTGAGGCCGGGACGTGTCGGGTCGTTCGGGTTCGGCGACATGGCAGACTCCCGTGGGCATTGGGTCGGGCTCCATCGCTCACGATAGCCGCGCCTCTGGCGGAGATCGAGCCGATGGACTTTGATCCCTCAGCCCAGCCAGATTCCGATTCGTGAGCTATACTTGAAGTTAGCTCTTTGGTAATCCGGTGGTTGCACAGATCGCGTCCCAGCTCCCCGTTGCACGCGAGAGAGGCGCTCGCGACGCCGGCGTCCTCGGCGCCGAACGAACTTCACAATGTAACGATTACCGCATTCAATATGCGGTGTTGCAAGGACTTGTGAATCGCCCTGTCAGGCGTCGCGGCGCGTCTCCCCGGCAGCTTCGGGGCGTGGCGGGAGCGTCCCCGATGCGTCGCCGCACCATCCCGGCCGCGTGCGCAGACCGTCCCCGCGAGCGGATCGGGCCGACCTGGCTGCGAAAAATCCGGCGGAATCTCAGGCCAGGTTTTTGCCCAGTTCGAGGACTTCCTCGGCGTCGAGCACGCGATCGTTGGCCGTAAAGAGTTCCTGTACGGCCTTGCGGTGGATCTTCATCTTGGTGCCGCCGACACCCAGGGCGCCCCAGGCTTTCACGCCGTCGCGTTCCTTCCCCTTGTCAGTGGCCTCAATGCCCTCGACTCCCAGGGGAGGAACGGCGTTGAGGTCAATGACCACCTTCAGGTCGGCCAGCTTCTGGCGGACCGCGGAGGGCAGGAGAACCGCCCCAGCCGCTCCGGCGGAGAGGACCACGGAGGCCCCGTCCAGGCCGGCGGCGAGGGCGTCGGGATCGGCCGTACTGAACGGGCGGACCGTGGCGCCGGTGGCGGCGCGGATGACCTCGGACGTCGCCTCGGCCCGGTCCAGTCGTCGCGAGCCGACGGCAACCGCCGCCCCCTCGCGGGCGAGCAGCCGGGCCACCCGCTGGCCAACCGGGCCGGTCGCACCGAGGACGGCCGTCGAGGCCCCTTCGAGCGAACTGCCCATCCCCTCGCGGGCCGCGAGTACGGCGGCGGCGGCGGTCGTGTTGGCCCCGTTGGCGTCCATCAGGACCGAGACGCGAAACGGTCCAAAGAAGGTGCCGACAACCGCCTTGAGAACCGCCTCGCCCGCGGCCACGTCGGAGCCACCGACGAAGATTGCCGTGCGGTTCAGGTCGGCCGGGCCACGGGTGAAGAGCGCCCCATAGACCAGGTCACGCACCTTGCCCGGTTCGACACCCCCGTGCCGGAGCAGGTGGTCCACGCCGGCGTCGATCGCCACGACGGCGTCGAAGACGCTGGGCTGGGGGTCCGGATCGAGCTGAAGGAGAATCGAGGGTTTCATGGATTCTTCGTAGGGTGCTCGGTGAGCACCATCATCAAGGCTCCGGTTTGGTGCTCGCCGAGCACCCTACAAAGATGGGAACTGATCGGGCTTGCCACGGGCACCCGGGATCACTTCTTGGCGAAGAAGGGGTGGGCCACCGTTTCCTTCTGGCTGGTGACCTCGGCGGCGGTCGGCTTGCCGGCGAAGGCGCTCTGGATGGCTTGCTTGGTGGCCTCGTAGTTGAACTGGTAGATCTTGGTGTCGTCCTCGGCGGCTGGGTGGATGAACACGCCGCAGACGATGACCAGTTCCTCGGTCTTGTCGGCCGGGATGACGCCGTCGGCGACGCTGTCAGCCACCGCCTTCGCGACGGCGTACTGCGCCGGGCCGAACATCTGGACGGCCTGCTTCATCCCCTTGATCGTGACCTTGGTGATGAGTACCGTGGCCGGCTTGACGGCCAGGTTGGGGGTGAGGACCGCCAGCAGGTTCGTGTGGCCGGCCGACTGGTTGGACAGGGCGTTGGCAAAAGCGGCGCCGACCGGGCCGGACTTGGAGCCGGCCATCAGGTCGATGTGGGCGATCTCGTTGCCTTCGCCGACCAAGGCCTCGCCGACGAGCATGGTGGTATCGGCCATCGCGTGAGACTCCGCAAAAAAAGGGGACTGGCATGCCGCCCCGGCCCCGCCGGCACGGGCCGGACCAAGCGGGCGACGTTCGGCCCCGCATCATAACAGCCCCGACCCCGACCGCAAGCCCCCGGTGCCGCCAGCGAGTTCCGGGCAGAAAATGGTTGTTAAACAAGCGCCGACGTGCTTCAATTGGCCGCTGGCCGCGAGGGCTGGGGGCTTTCGTGGTCGGGTGACCCCTGCGGAATCAGGGTCGCCGGTTCGTCGATTTTTGATCCCGACCGAATTGCTCGTTCGAGGAGACTCACCCATGCGGAAGCTGCTCCCGATGTTGGCCGTCGCCGTCGCGTTTACCGGTTTCGCCCTGGTCGTCAAGGCGGCCGAGGAGAAGACGATCACGGGGATGGCCCAGTGCGCCAAGCTCGCGCTGAAGGAAACCCAGAAGTGCCAGAACGTGGTGGTGGTCAAGGAGGACGGCAAGGAAGTCAAGTACTACATGGTGATGGAAGGCGCGGCCAAGAAGCGCACGGCAAGACCTTCTGCCAGGCCCCCAAGGGTGACGGCCCCAAGGTCAAGGTCACCGGCGACGTCAAGGAAGAGGGCGGCAAGCACATCATCAACGCCTCGAAGATCGAGGTCGTCGAGGAGTGACCCTCGTCACCCCGACCCCGAGGTAAACGGCGGCGGGCGGGACTTCCTCCGCCCGCCGTATCGCGCGGTATACCCTCTCGAATCGATCGGAAGTGAGGTGAGGCGATGCGGGTCCGACGACTGACAATCTTCGCCCTGACTCTCGGATGCCTGGCCGTCGGCGCGGCTTCGGGCCAGGAGTACGGGCCACCCGATCGCGACCAGCCCGGCGACGCGATGATCCAGGCTTACCTGGCCCGCGTGGCCAACCGCCTCCACGACAAGTTCCTCGAAGGCGTCGAGTCGGCCGACGACTGGAATCGTCTCCGCCCCCGCTACAAGGACGAGTATCTCTACATGCTCGGCCTCGCGCCCGAGCCCGAGAAGACGCCCCTCCAGGCGACCGTCACCGGCACCGTCGACGGCCTCGGCTATCACGTCGTCAACCTCCACTACCAGAGCGTCCCCAGCCTCTATGTCACCGCCAACCTCTACCGCCCGAGCGCCAATCGTGAGGGCAAGCGCCTGCCGGCGGTGCTCTACGTCTGCGGCCACTCGGGCATGGGTCGCGACGGCAACAAGACCGCTTACCAGTCGCACGGCATCTGGTTCGCCCGGCACGGCTACGTCTGCCTGGTCGTCGATACGCTCCAACTCGGCGAGATCGAGGGCGTCCACCACGGCACCTACCGCGAGGGCCGCTGGTGGTGGCACTCCCGTGGCTACACCCCCGCGGGCGTTGAGTGCTGGAACGGCATCCGCGGCATCGACTACCTCATCCACCGACCCGACGTGGACCCCAACCGCATTGCCGTCACCGGCATCAGCGGCGGCGGCGCCGCGACCTACTGGATCGCCGCGGCCGACGACCGCGTGAAGGTCGCCGTACCCGTGAGCGGCATGGCCGATCTGCCCTCTTATGTGAACAACCGCGTCGTCAATGGCCACTGCGACTGCATGTTTCTGTACAACGCCTTCGAGTGGCCCTGGATCCGGATCGCCGGCCTGATCACGCCCCGCCCATTGCTGTACGTCAACAGCAACCAGGACCGCATCTTCCCGATGGATGCCAACGAGCGGAACATCAACCGACTCGAACGCCTCTACAGCCTCTTCGGCGCCGGCGACCGCGTGGACGCCGTCGTCAGCATCGGTGGCCACGCCTACCGCCGCGACATCCGCGAGGCAGCCTACCGATTCCTCGACACCTATCTCCAGAACGATCCCAGCCCCATTACCGACAGTGAGGTGGACATCGCCTCCGAGCTGGGCCGCCAGCGTCACTACCCCATCGAGCCCGAGCGGCTCCGCGCCTTCCCGACCGATGCCGACATCCCCGCCGATCAGAAGAACTCCACGATCGACCGCACCTTCGTCCCGATGGCGCAGGTCGAGCTGCCCGCCGAGGGTCAGTTCGCCGCCTGGAAGGACGGCCTGCTCGGCGAACTTCGCCGAGTGACCTTCCACGACTTCCCGGATCGGATCGACCCCGCCCATGCCGTGCCGAAGCCCGGCGGCGGTTCCGGGTCCTGGGTCGAGACGGAGCCCGGGATCGCGGTCCCCTTGCGCCACGTCGCCGGGCCGGAGGATGAGGGCGACGTCAAGCGAGTCGTCCTGATCGTCTCGGCGTCCGACTCCACCGAGCCGGAAGCCGGGCCGTTCCGCGAGCAGCTCGAAGACGGCGACGCCGCCTTCCTGCTCCAGCCCCGCGGGGTTGGGCCGACGGCCTGGACGCGGAAGGACCCGCCGAACTACGTCGAGCGCGCCCACGTCCTGCTCGGCCGCACGGTCGATTCCGGACGGGTCCGGGACGTCGCCGCCTCGGCCCGTCACCTCCGCTCGAAGTACGGCATGGACGTCCCCATCGTCGTGTCCGGCGAGGGCGCCTCGGGAGTGATCGGGGCCTACGCCGCGCTGGTGGAGCCCGACATCGCGAGCCTCGTCCTGATCAACCCGCCGTCCTCCCACATGGACGACGGCTCGCCTCAACTTCTCAACGTCCTCCGCGTGCTCGACATCCCCGAGGCCCTCGGTCTCCTCGCACCTCGTCCGCTCACGATTCAAGGTGGGGACGCAAAGCTTCGCGAACGGGCCACGGCCGTTTACCGTCGAGCCGGAGCGTCCGATCAATATCACGAACGTTGATATTTTTGATCATTTTCCAGCGAGATTGCGGACGCGGCTCCTCAAGAGCCGGCCCGGCTCCTCGAGTCGGGCCAGTTCCTCGAGGGCGCCGAGGTGCTCGAAGAGTGCCCGGGCTCGTTCCCGGTGCTCGGACGGCTCCCGGCCCGATCGCGCCAGCTCAGCGTGGGCGAGAGCCTGATCCAGGGGACTTCCCAGCTCCTCGGCGGCCCGCAGGCTCCGCATGGCGATCGTCCACGCTCGATCGAACCGACCGGCAATCGCGTCGGCTCGCGATCGGCAGAGCAAGGAACGGGGAAAGCCAATCGGGAAAATCGCGGCGAACCGCTCCAGTGCCGTGCAACACCGCAAGGCCATGCGTCGCGCCTCGTGGTCGGTCTGTCCAGCGAGCGTGCTGCATTCCCAGAGGTTGAGGAAGACCTCGGCCGCGCCGGCATAGCCTTCGAGGCTGTAGTTGGCAACAGGTCGCGAACGGCCAGCGCGTTCGATCGTCGCAACGGCCGCCTCACGCGCGGCGTCGCGACGATCGAGCCGCCAGCGGGCGACGGCGAGCAGACCGAGCCCGAGGATCGCGTCGGCGCGGTCGATGGTTGGGTCATCGAGAGCCGGCGAGCCTTCGAGCAGTTCAGCCGCCTCGGCAACCCGGCCCATCCGGAAGCTCAGTTTCGCCCGACCATGGCGGCTCCAGACCTTGGCCTGGTCGTGACCCCGTGCTGGGCGACCTCGCCCATTTCCGCGAACCAGGCCTCGGCCCGGGGGAAATCGCCGATCAGGTAACAGAGCCGGCCCAGCTCGCCGACGCTTTCTTCCCAGTGCCGCCAGTCGCCCAGGGCGCGGGTCATCGCCTCGGCCCGTTCGAGGTTCGGCCGGGCGTGGTCCCACCGGCCGACGCCCAGCCAGTAGATTCCGGTCAGCTCGGCGACCCAGGATCGCGAGACGGGGTCGTCAACGGCGTCGGCCGTCTCGTGGGCCCGGCGGTCGTAGACGCGAGCCAGCGGGTGCATCGGCATGAGGCCCGCGGCGACGCACATCGTCGCGTAGCTCCGCGCCAGTTCCGGTGAAGGCCCCGCCCGCTCGGCCAGGTTCAAGGAGCGGAACGCCGCGTAAACGCCGAGAGCCATATCTTGGCTGTAATAGCACAAGTTGCTGATGACATGAAAGGCTCCCGATGCCATCCGCTGTTGATCGCTGTCGTGAATGGCCCCGCCCGGCAAGCGGACCCGGTGGGCCACCTGCACGGTCAGTTCGCGGGCGTAGTGGGCGACCAGCATCGGGGGCGAGCCAGGCAGGGGCCGCCCCAGAAGTCGAAGCGCCTCGGCCGTGTGCTCCCGACTCTCGGTCAGTCGGCCCAAAGCGAGATACGCCTCGCCGAGCAGGGTCTCCCAGCGAGCCCTTCGCGGGGACTCGGCCCGACGACTCGAGCGGTCATCAAGGTCGCGGGCTTCGCGGAGGAAGTCGATGGCCTCCTGGTAAGCCCCCGCTCGGAGCGCCTGCTCGCCGGCTTTCTCGAAGTAGCCGATCGCCTGCGACGCGTCGCCAGCACGCGACCAGTGATAGGCCAGGAGCGGGTAATTCGTGGCCACGTCGTCGGACCGGCTTCGCTCGTACCACGACGCCACCTCCCGGTGAAGCTGCCGGCGCTGGGCGAAAAGGATCAGGTCATAAGCGACTTCCTGGGTAATCGCGTGTTTGAACAGGTAGGCGAGTTCCGGCTCCGGGGCTTCGAGTCGCGTGAGGTCGCGGCGCTCCAGCTCGTCGAGGATTGAGCCGAGCTGCGGGCGATCCGGCTCGATCGGGTAGATGTCGCGGACGATCCTCAAGGCGAATAGCCGGCCCACGACGCTCGCCACCTTGAGCGTGAGTTGCTGCGAGGGCGTGAGCCGGTCGATTCGCTCGGTGATGACTCCCTGGATGCTGTCCGGAAACGGAATCCGTCCCCAATCGACGCCCGGTGCGACCCGGCACTTTCCCGCTTCGATGACGAGCAAGCCGCTGTCGCGAAGGGCCAGGGCCAGTTCCTCGGTGAAGAACGGGTGGCCCTGGGCACGACGCACGACGAAGGCGACGGCCGGAGGTGGCAACTCTGGCACACCAAGCCTGGCGGCGGCCAGGGTGGCGGCGTCCTCCGGCCCAAGCGCGTCGAGCCGGAGGTGCAACACGCCAGGCAGACCGAGCAAGAGGCGATACGGCAGCGGGGGCGGGTCGCCGACGGATCGTGTCATGATCATCAAGGCGATCGGGCGGACCCGCTGCGCAACCCGATACGTGAGCGACCAGGAGGCGGAGTCGAACCAGTGGCCGTCTTCCAGCACGAGCACAATCGGCCCGCGATCGGCGCGATGCTGGAGGAGGCGGACGATCAGGTCTTGCGTGTTGTCGGCCCGGACCTGTCCAACCATGGCGACGGTGAACTCGTTCTCGGGCAGGTCCAGGCCGAGCAGGGGATTGAGCAACGGGGCGAGTCGGCGTGCTTCGGGATCGTCACCGAGCCTTTCGAGGACGCGGTCTCGGCGGCGATCGACCGGGGCGTCGACGTCGAGGTCGAACAGGGCGGCCAGCACGCCTCGCCAGACGAAGTAAGGCGTCGATCGCTCGATCGCATCGGCCGAGCCGATCCAGACCGGGAGGCACCCCGCGACCGCCTTCGTCACCCACTCAGCGACCAGCCGCGACTTACCGATGCCCGCTTCACCTTCGACAACCGTCAGCACGCTTTCGCCCACACGGAGCCGTTCGAGAAGTTCCTCGAGCCGGCGACGTTCCGACGTCCGCCCGATGATCGGTTGCGCCTTGCGCGGGGCGGTGGTTCCGGCATCGCCGAGGGGCCTCGCGATCGGGATCAGTTCCGATTTGCCCTTGACGCGGATCGGGTCGAGCGACTCGAAGCACAGTTGCTCGCAAGCGGCGTGTTGCGTGGCCACATCACAGAGCAGGCCGCCGTGGACTTCGGCCGCTTTCATCAAGCGAGCGGCCAGGTTGACCGTGTCGCCGAAGAGCGAGTATTCGCGACGTGACGGCGAGCCGACCTCGCCACAATACACCCGGCCAGTTGTCAGGCCGATCGAGCCGCGGACACCTCGATTGTGGAGTTCCTGCAAGACCGCCCGCGCGGCCCGGACGGCCCGAGCGCCGTCGTCCACATGCGCGAGCGGTGGCAACCCGAGCGCGGCGAGCAGGGTCACTCCCTTCTCATCCACGCTCAGCTTGTTGATACTGCCTTCATACCGATAGAGGGCCGCCTGGATCGCCCGCATGACCTCCTGCGTCTGCTCCAGCGACTCGGGACCGAGGGCGTTCAAGTCGGGCAGGCCGACGAACATCACCGTGACGCGTCGAAGCTCCGAGAGCCAGCCCGTCTGGCCGGCATCCAGCCGCGCCCGGATCGCCCCGGGGATATAGCCGCGTAGCGCCGGGCCGGCCTCCGGGGGCGGCAGGGACGAAGGGTCGGGCGCGGCGTGACGGGCCGATTGATGGCAACCAGCCGGATACACCCTTGATCGATCTGCTGACCGTCGCAGGCCGGGCCGATCCGAGACCAGACTTCGGGCGACGCGATCACGTCGCCCGGTCCCGCAAGTTTCTCAGCGTGGCCCATCTGGGCCAGTGGCTCGCCGGTGATGAGCAGCTCCCAGCGGTCGAGCACCCCGCCGACGTGCAAGGCCAGCAAGTCGCCGACACCCAGGCCGATCTTCGATCGCAGAACGATGTCGCCAGCCACGTGGTAGTGGCCAAGTTGCTCCTGGACGGTCAGGCGCACTGAGCCGCTCGGAGGGCGGCCTCGTCGATCTGGTCAGGCGACAAGGCAGGCCAGAGGGCGACCAGGGCGTCGCCCGCGAGCTTGAGCACGTCCCCGCCGTGCTCGGAGATCAGGTTAATGAGCCGGGTGAAGTAAGCATTGAGGAGGTTGCCAAGCTCCTCGGCGCCGGCCGGTCCCTGGCGTGCCAGCCGCTCGGTGAGGGCGGTAAAGCCGGAGACATCCGAAAAGAGCACCGCCCCCGAGACGCACTCCATCCCCGGGCCGACCCATTCCGGCGCGGCTGGCGGCCAGCCGCCGCAGGACCAGGCGGGGGACATAACAGGCCAGGATCTCGACCGGGATTGACATGGCAGCGCGGCTCCGATCGGGTCCTCCGCGATCACAGACTTCAAATCTAGGGTTTTCAATGTAAAATGGATAGAGACCTTTTGCCGAGGGCCGGTCAGCGTGCGTTGCTGCCGGCCGGTTGGAACTTCACCGTCAAGCGGGGCGTGTAGGCAGCTCGGTCGTCATCGGACGCATAGATCTGGAACCGCGTAAAATGTCCCTCATCGACGGAACGGTCGGGGATCGGAACCAGCGCCAGGCCGTGATTGGGCTGGCCGTCGAACCAGCCGCGGACAGCGGCCGTGACGTCGAGACGACACTCGACGGGCGGGTCGGCGATGTCGGAGCCGCTGTCGGGCTCGACGACGGTCTGACCGACCGCCTGGCTCGTGTCGGCCCCGACGCGGAACGTCTCGCCACCGGTCCAGCGACGACCCGCGGCAGGGCGGTTCCAGGTCGCGGCGGATTCATCCCAGGTGGTCGTCATTGGCAAGGCGGCAAGCCGGGTCCGGCCCTGGCTGCTCGGGTCCCAGACGAAGACGCTCAGCTCGGCCGACACGACCTCGGCGCCGGTCGGCAAGCCGAGCTTATCGAGGTCGAAGCGGACGAGGAAGGGCGACACATCCTGGCTCTTGCGGATCGCGTTATCGCGTGGCTGGCCGCCGAGCGGACGGTCGGGGCGTTCGGGGTCGAGCAAGACGTCGCGGACGGCCTCGCGGCCCTGGAGCACGCTGGTCCGGAGGTTTTTGGAGGACCCGGACGTTGCGGGCGAGGGCGCCCGTCGAGGCGGCGGCGGGACCTCGCCGACGGAGGCGTAACCCGGACGGAGCTGGGACAGGTCGCGATGCGGCGTCCGAAGCTCGACCAGCTGACGCTTCGGTTCCGGCCCGGCGGCGGAGAGGGCGGCGCCGACGCGGACGCGAAGGGCCCAGACGTCCTGCGGGCGGAGTCGGCCGTAGTCGATCACGCCCGCGTCTTCCCCGCCGGTGAAGCCGGTTCCACGTCGTCGCCCGGCCAGCTTCAGAGCCTCACGGACCTGATGGCCGACCGCCCAGCGCGGCTGGTTCTCGACCAGGCCCAGGAGCGTCAGGTATTCGACGTCCTGCTGGCCCCGTCGGAACGCCTTCAGCCGGACCGAGGGGATCGGCTTTTCACCCGCACGACGGCCGGGGTAGAACAGGGAGAGCGTGTCGGCCTGCTCCCAGGATCGGGCGTTGCCGACCGTTTGCCAGGGCAGGACGCCGTCGGTGCCGAGCGACCAGGCGTCGAGCGTCCAGCCGACCGGCTGGAGGTTCGAATCCTCGATGGCGTTGGCCGAGCCGTACTCGACGACGATCTCGCCGTTGTCCTTCTTGCGATCCATGACCATCCGGCGATACGACCGCAAGGCACCGCCGACGACGTTGTAATCGAGCAGGCCGTCGAAGGCGTCGCGCTGCCACTGGGGACGGGAGATGTCCGCCCGGAAGACCATCTTCGCGGGGCCGGGGGCCTGGTCGACCCCTTCGTGAAAGGCCACGCCGAAGAAGCGGAGGGCCCAGTAATCCTGGAAGTTGGCCGGCTCGTCGAGCAGCCAGGGGGACGACCCGCGTGACCAGCCGTTCTGCTTGAAGTTGTTCTTGCCGTTGAGGAAGAACTGGAAGAGGGTCTGGTCCCATCCTTTCGCGTTGAAGTGTTCGGACATCTGCCGCGAGACCTCGACCAGTGCGTCCCGGTACGACGGCGGGAAGGCCCGGTCGGCCCAGTAATCGCCGTTGTAGTTGGGCTCGATCGGGCTCGGCCAGTTCTCGTGCATGGGTAGGTAGAAGCACTCGATCGGGACGCCGCATCGCGGCAGGTCGGCGAAGGCGGAGCCATCGAACAAAGGGGCGAACCGACGGTCCCAGGCGGACCAGTTGAGCGTCTTGCCATCCCACTCCGGGGCCATCCCGTCACCCATCCGGCCGTTCTGGTAGTAGGGTACGCGGTTGAGGACGGTCCGGTGACGGTGGGCGAGCCGGTAGAAGTCGAGGTCATTGGCCGGCAGGTTGTAACAGTTCATGTCCGGCAGGAAGCTGAGGTAGTCGGGGAGGGTGAAGTCCCAGACGGTCAGGAGAACGGGGATCTTGAGGGACTGGCCTCGCGAGGTCAGGGTGAGGGTGCCGCGGTGCTCGCCCGCCTGGGCGTCGTGGGGAATATACAACTCGGCGTGCAGGCTGGTACGGGTCCGGCCGGGCAGGGCTTCTTCGGCGGGGGCATCGAGGGGGACAATCGGGTCGGGCAAGGGGCCACGCTTCGAGGCGACGGCCTGATAACGGCCGAACTCGGCCGGAATCCTGGCGGCATCGGGACCGTCGAACGAGATCGAGGGCCGGACGTCGGGGGCGTTGCCGAGCAGGAGGACCTGGAAGGCGACGAACTCGTTGCGGGCGGCATGAAGGCGGAGGGTGTGGGTCCGGGCGTCCCAGAGGTGATTGGCGGCGAGGTAGCCGTCGGCCTGGGGCGGGGTGAGGGTGCCGTCGATCGGGTGGACCTTGTCGAGTTCGTCGATCACGGCGACCTCCAAGCCGGCGAGTTTCGGGAGCGGGCCACGACCGTCGAAGGCTTTCGGGCCACCGTCGGGCCACGGCTTTGGCACCCGGTCGGAGACGCGGATTCGGTTCTTGGTCGCCGGGCCGACGTTGCCCGCGCCATCGACAGCCCGGATCGCCAGCGAGACCTCGGCGCCGGGCTTGAGGTCGAGGTCGCGGAGGTGCATCCTGACCCGACCGCCCGCCTCGCCGGCCATCGGGATCAGGTAGCGGGGAAGGGCCTGGCCGTCGGCCTCGACGAAGAAGCCGAGCGGGCCGGCGGGGCCGCGGTCGGCGGGGGTGGACCAGGAGACGATCGCCTCACCAGCCGGGATGTCGGCCGTGGCCGGTTCGACGCTCGGACGGCCGGGAGCGGCGGGGGCTTCGCGGTCCTCGGGGCCGAGGAAGAGGGTCATGTAGGGGGCCTTGTCGCGGCCGGACTCGTGGCTGAAGACGAAGCGGTTGGGGAAGAGGCTCAGGTCGAACTTCTCGCCGTCGCGAGTCCACTCCGAGCCGGTGTCGTCGAAGACGAGGAAGCCGTGGCTGATCCCGGCGACCCGGGCGGCGACGACCTCCGGCTGGACGGCCACGCGCTGCCAACCCTTTTCGTCGGGGGCGAAGGTGTCGGCCATCCGCCAGGTCGTGCCGCCGAGGCCAAGGATGACGCTCGTCAGGTCGCTGCCGCGCTGGGCCCAGGGGATCTCGGGATTCCTGGCGTGGTTGAAGGAAGAACTGCCCGGCTGGGGGGCGTAGCTGGGCGACGTGCCTTCCACCCAATCGGAACCGAGGCTGCTCACCGTGATCCGCCAGAGCCTCGGCGCGGCGGCGTGGCGGAGGTGCAGGGTGGCGCCGAGGATCACGCGACCGCGGAAGGGGGCGGGGTCGATGTCGAGGAGGGTCATCTCCTGGATCGACTTGAGCTTCAGGCGGTTGGCCCCGCCGAGGTTGGCGTCGGCCTCCCGGCCGACGGCCGAGACCCAGGTGTCTCGCGTGATCGGCACGCGGACCGCCTCGCCCTCGGGCGGTCGAACCGTCGAGGGGCGATCCGCCTCCTGGCCGCGAGCGGCGACGGTCCCCAGCATCAACCCGATCAGCACGACCCGACCGATCCAACCCGCTTGATCCATCATGATCCAACCCGGCGACGAACCGAGGGAGGCGCGTGGAGAGCGTCCCGGTCCACCACGTCCCGACCGGGCCGGCCCGCCGCCCGGCTCCCTCCGTCGGGCGACGACGAAACCCAGGCTATCATCCCTCGGTCCCCCGGACCACCCGCCGCAAAACTTGCCAGGATCGCCCGGCGTGTCATCGGGTTCGTTTCGTAGCGCGGACGGTGGGGCGGGACGGGGCGGCAAATCTTGCCGGGATGCCCCAGGGTGACGTCGGGTTCGTTTCGTACCGCCGGGGATGCGACGCTCGGGTTCGTTTTGTCGCGGGCGTCGGGTTCGTTTCGCGACGCGGGTTCGGGTCGGCAAACTCGACGCAGGGGCTCCAACGTGTCGTCGGGTTCGTTTCGTCACGGCGCGTCGGGGCGGAAGGTCGCGGCTCGGGAGGCCGAAGATTCGCCCTCGATGGCCCGTCGTGTCCTCAGGGATTCGGGTTCACGGGGCAGAGGTAGCCAGGGATGATCGGCGACGTAGCGACAGCGAGCCGCCATCCTGAGAGCGGCTCGGAGCCGGCCCCTCGCCAGGGTAAGGCCTCGCGAAGCTCGGGAATTCTGGCGTCGTTATCGGGGTCGAACTGACTGTATTCGGCGACCGCGATCTCCGCGACCTCGGCGCTCTTCAAGTGATTTTCGGCCTCCACCTGAAAGTGATCCGCTAACTCCAGGCATCGCTCCCCGCGCCTCCACATCGTCCACGCGCCGAACGCCAGCGCCGCGACCGCCACGGCGATCAGGAGCATCCCCAGCGTCAGTCTCGGCCGTCGCATGGGAGAGTTCCGATCACTTGGGTTGCGGCGGGTCGGGCGCGACGGGGAGCCAGGGAGAGCGGGAGGCCCGCTCGTACTTCCGCTGGAGCCGGAGGAAGTGGGCGGCCAGGCGATCGTATCGCTTCCTTTGTGCCAGCAATCGAGGCCGATCTGCCTCGATGAGACGGCACCAGCCGAGCGGGTCGCGCATCCGGGCGGCGCAGCCGGGTCGGAGGAGGGATTCGCCGCGTAGCGATCCAGGATGAGTTGGACCTTCCCGAACGATCTGTCTTACTGGTCACGGAAGTTGACAGCCAGGCAGGCGTGATCCTGCCAGCGTCGGAAGTACAGCCGGACCCGTCGCGCGAATTCGATCTTGCGGTCGATCAGCATGCCGATCCCCAACGCGAGGGCCACGACCGCCACGGCGATCAGGAGGGTGCGGAGGCGGAAACGGGGGAGGGGCCGGGAGTCGCTCATGGGGCTTCCTCGCATGACCATGACTCTATTCCGGCGAGTCGGACCGGGCAAGGGGGGCCGGAAAGCGATTCCGGATCTCTCAATACGACTTGTCAAAGAGCCGTCGGCCGGCGCGGGGGATGGGGCGACGCGCGGACGTCCATCCGTTATCTTCCGAATCGGGGGCCGCGGTTATCACCCTTTTTTCCGATTCCTCGGGGAATCTTGCGGCCGGGGCCCATTTTGATGAACCGAAAGGCCAGGGCATGCCTCGCGTCGTCGGCACCGATCCCGGGACCAGCAGCCTCGACCTGATTGGACTGGTCGATGGAGAGGTCGCCTGTCAGGAGCGGTTGGAGCCGGGGGACGACCCGGCAAGGGTCGGAGCGATCCTGAGGGCCTGGGGGCCGATCGACCTGGTGGCGGGGCCGTCGGGGTACGGCTTGCCGATGGTCCGGGGCGAGGCGATCACGGAGGAGGACATCCAGGAGATGGCCCTGGTCCGGCCGGACGAGAGGGATCGGCCGGTCGGGATCGGGGGGTTCCTGGGATGGGTCCGGGCGGTGATCGAAGCGGGATTTCCGACGGTCTTCCTGCCGGGAGGAATCCACCTGGCGACGGTCCCCCGGCATCGGAAGCTCAACACGATCGACCTGGGGACGCCGGACAAGGTCGCCGTGGCGGCGCTGGCGCTGGAGCAGCACGTCAGGCGGGAAGGCGTGCCCTATGAAGTGGCGACGTTTGCCGTGGTCGAGGTGGGTTCGGCGTTCACGGCGGTCCTGGTTGTGGCGGGGGGGAAACTCGTCGATGCGGCGGCGGGGACGCGGGGGCCGGTCGGGGTGAGGTCGGGCGGGGCGTGGGATGGGGAGGTGGCGTGCTGGCTGGCGCCGGTCTCGAAGGATGACCTTTTCCGGGGAGGTCGGGAGGACATGGGGGCCGACGGACCGGAGGCGTTCCGGGAGTCGCTGGTCAAGTATGTCGCGGGGTTGAGGGCGATCACGCCGTTCGAGCGGATTTACCTCTCCGGGGCGAGAGCGGCCCTGGCGGAAGGGGTGCTGGACGCATTGGGAGAGGTGGTCGCCCTGGAGTCGTTGCCGGGGGCCTGGGTCAAGCATGCGGCGCAAGGGGCGGCCCTGATCGCGGACGGCCTGGCGGGAGGCAGGCAGGCGAGACTGGTCGAGTCGCTTGATTTGCGGGGGGCATCGGGGAGAATCGGGGACACGGTACGCATCCGGGGATGACAGGGAGCGTCGATTCACCGCAGCGGCCGAGCAGAAATCTAATCCGGATGAAGATTTTCCGAGTTTTGCACGGTTGTCGAGGGGGTGCATCGTGGCGCATGAACCGGGTCTGAGCCGTCGCAACCTCTTTCGCTCGGCCGCAGCCGCCGGACTGGCCTCGGCACTGGGGGCGTCAACCGCCCGCGCCGCGGAACCCGATCGAATCCGGGACGAGAACCAGAAGCCAGGGACACGCGACTGGATGGCCGGGAACGTCCGGGTTGATCCGGCGACGAAGTACCGGTCGCCCGGGATCGAGGGGTTCGCGTCGAAGACGAGCGTGAGGCCGGGTGAGTCGATCGCCTTTCATGTGAGCACCAATCCGGCATCGTCGTTCACGATCGACGTTTATCGGATGGGCTACTACCAGGGGCACGGCGGCCGGCACGTCCTCCGACTCGGGCCGTACCAGGGCTCGGTGCAGCCCGACCCGCCCGTGGGCGAGATGCGGCTGAGGGAATGCCAGTGGGAACCCTGCGAACACGTGACGATCCCCAACGACTGGACCAGCGGCGTCTATCTCGGCAAGCTCACGGCCGAGCGGGAAAGTTTGCAGAGCTACGTCGTTTTTCTCGTCCGCGACGATCGCCAGGCCGACTTCCTCTTCCAGTGCAGCGACAACACCTGGAACGCCTACAACCGCTGGCCCAGCCAGTTCTCGCTCTACGACGACGGCGAGAAGGTCTGGTACTGGGGACCGGACGTGAAGGTCAGCTTCGACCGGCCTTACGGGAAGTATTGCCAGATCTTCGATGCGCCGCTGTCGGTCGGATCGGGAGAGTTCCTGCTCTGGGAGTTCCCCCTGGCCTACTGGATGGAGAAGAACGGATACGACCTGACTTACATCTCCAACAGTGACACTCATGCCGACCCAGACGGCTTGCTCCGGGCGAAGGGGTTCCTCTCAGTCGGGCATGACGAGTACTGGTCCCTGGAGATGTACGACCACGTCAAGCGAGCGATCGAGAAGGGCGTGAACGTGGCGTTCCTCTCGGGCAATGCCGTCTGCGGGGTTGTGCCGATGCTGCCGGCGACCGACGGCCGTCCGAACCGGATCATCACCCGCGTCGGCCTCTTCGGCGGGGTGGACGACACGGCGCAGGGTTTCCCCGACATGGCGCGGTTGAAGGTGGATGGCCCGAGCGAGGGGCTCCTGATCGGGGCGCGGAACATGTACCCGGTCACGGGAGGTGGCCCCTGGATTTGCCGAAAACCGGGCCACTGGCTCTTCGATGGGACCGGCATGAAGGAAGGCGACGGTATCCCCGGCCTCGTGGGCTGGGAGTGGCACGGCGACCCGGCCGAGATTGCCGGTCTGGAGGTCGTCGCCAGCGGCCCGACGACGAACGGCCGGGTCGAGGGGGCGTATGCGGCGACGATCTACCCTGGACCGAAGAGCAACCTCGTCTTCAACGCCGCCACGATCTGGTGGGGCGACGGCCTCTCCGAGCCTCCTGGCTACGTTCGCCCCGCCGTGTACACCAAGCCCCAGGGACCCGACCCGCGGGTTCAGCGGATCACGGCGAACCTCCTGGAGCGGTTCCGATCGTCGTAGGGAACATCGGGGTTCGAGACGCTCGGCCAACAGGCGAGGCACCCCACGATCGCCCTTTCGCATTGCGGTCGGCCGCTCGTGGGGTCGGATCAGGTTTGCGACCAGAGCACGATGTCAGGAGGCCGGGATCGGGTCGAGGGTGATGCCGCGATCCTGGAGGGCGTTGCGGGCCAGGAAGCGGAACCAGAGGTAGGTGCGATCGTCGTCGCCCTCCTTCAGATACGCGAGCGCCGCGTCGGTCTTGCCGTGACGGTTGAGGAACAGTCCGACGATGACGGCGGTATTCGGCCGGCGGTCGGGATTGCCTTCACTGAGGAGCTTCTCGATCCGATCCAGATCGAGGGGGGACTCTTCCCCTTTCGCCAGCCAGGAGCCGAGGATTCCGAGGAGTTGGGCCGTCACCGGGCCGCTCGGATTCGGTTCCTCGGCGACCTGCTTCATCACGGCATCGCGGGCCTCGGTGTTGCCTTCCAGATCGCAGGCCAGGGCCAGGAGCGTGCCGAAGACGGTGTCATGGTTTTGATTGAAGGTGGGCGCCAGGATCTTGCGAGCCTGCTCCGCCTGATTGTCGTTCAGGAGGACAACGGCCACCGGAACCCGCTCATCGGCCGACCTGAGCGGACGCCCCTGCGCGAGTTGCGACTCGACGAGCCGGGCCGCGGCGCGGCGGTCGCCGTGACCGGTCCGCAGGCACCAGGCGTACCAGTCGAGCCACTGGGATGCGTAGCGCTCCGCGGTTCGTGAGATCCAGAGTTCGGCACCTTCCCAGTCCTTCATTTCCTCGGCGCAGCGGGCGGCGTTGAGCATCGCCCAGGCCGCCCACGACTGGGCCGAGATCTCGGCGAACGGACGTGCCTTCTCATACTCGCCACGGGCCATCAGGTACTTGGAGAGGTCGCTGGTGATCTGAGCATGGTCGAGGGCGAGATCCCGGGTCTTGAGGAACTCGGTCGCAGCCGCGATGTAGCCGTCAACGTCGCCGCGTTGCATGTACACACCGGCCAGGCCCTCGAAGATCCAGCCATCAGGCGACTGGTCCATCGCCTTCTTGATCAAGCGTTCGGCCTCGTCGAGATCGCCGACTTTCAGGGCGTGGAAGCCCAGTTCGGCGAGGACGAGCGTGTCCTGGCCGCCGTGGTCCTTGGCCCAGGCCTCGACGCTCGGCTTCGCTTCTTCCCAGTTGGACTCGATCAAGGCCCCGCGGCCGAGCGGCGAGCCGGGGTGATACTTCAGCAGGTTGTGCGCGGCGGCCGCGCGGCCGGAGTCGGTCACCCCGCTGGCGTAGGTGATCTGACCCGGGACGGAGCCCAGGACGACGTGGGACCAGATCAAGCCGTGGAGCCGCTGGAAAGTCGGCGGGTCGAGCGCCTCGAACCGGAAGGCGATGGAGCGGGCCTTCCATTGCAGATCGGCCAGGTCGAGATTGGCGAGGGACTTCAGAGTGGCGGTCTGGTTGTACCGGCCGGTGAAGCTCGCGACGTAATCGCGGTTGGGGTGATCGGCCACCAGCGGCAGGGCCTCGTCGGCGAAATCGTTGGCCGGCACGGCGAGCTGGCGGGCGAGGAAATAGAGCCGGTATCCGATCTGCGCGAAGCGGATCTCGCGGAGCTGGCGGGCGAGCACGCCCCAGGTCACGTCCGCCGTGTCGTCGGCCGCGGCCGCGGCGAGCCGTCGGCGGAACCCGACCTCGGCCGGCTCCGCGTCGTCGGGCGCCGGCTCCAGCACCGACGCCGGCAAGTCCGGCACGTTGGCCAGTCGTTCGGGCAGCTTCTGGGGATAGATCGTATAGCCGAGCATCGTGGTGGCGTGCAGGCTGGCGACACCCTCCATCTGGATCAGACCTGCGAGCACCCGGTAGCAGTCGGGCACCTGCTCCAGGATCGGCTGGCTGGCGGCGAGCAGCTCGTGACGACAGTTCCGGTCCGTCGTGGAGAAGTAGCCGGACGATCGCAGGAGCGTCAGGAACCGGAAATACGGTGGCCAGGGGTCGTCGGGGTGGTCGCGGGCGAGTTGCTCCAGCGCGGGGGCGTCGGAAGCGGTGAAGGCACGCACCAGCGCGACCCGGTCGTCGGCGCCCTTGCCGCCATCGGCCCGGCCGGCGGCGTTGAGATCGCCAACCGCCTGACGGTACAGACCGGCGATCGCCTCCACGTACGCCTGGCCCCGCAGGCTCGACGGCGCGTCGTGGTCGCGGACGACGGCGCGCTGGGCGTAGAGCAGGCCGCGAGCCTGGAAGGCCAGGTAGTCGGCGGTCCACTGGCTCTCGGCCAGCGTCCCGAGGTTGGCGTAGGCTTCCGCCAGGGCGATCAGCAGGGTCGAGTCTTCCCCTTTCTCGCGGATCGCTTGATGCAGGGCACGGATCGCGGCGAACTGCTCGGTCTCGACCGGTCGTCCGAGCCGCTCGCGGATTGCGGCGGGCAGTTCGCTCTCGCCCTTGTGCGACGGTGCCGGCTCGGTCCGCTTCAGGCCGAGATCCTCCAGCACCTGACGAAACCCATGGCGCGAGAAGACTTCCACCTGCGCGACGAGTTGCGGGTAGAGGGGCCCGATGATCATTTCACATTCAAACTCGCGCGACCAGAGCACGCGGCGGTCGGGACCCTCGCCCTGAACGATCGTGATCCGGCCACGGGGCGGATCGGCCGGGTCGGGTGGATAGCTCTTGCGGAACCGCGAGCCGATGCGGAAGGTGACGTCGGGCGTGCCAGGCACATCGGAATCACCGATCGGCACGTCGCGGGTCAGGGCCCCGAGTTCCTCGCGGGCGGTGAGCAGGAGCCCCTGACGGACCAGCTCGCGGTCGAGCAATCCCTGGTAGAGCCCAAGCTCATCGCCCGAATCCGGCTGTCGGCCGCGCTTGATCACCACGATCGGCCGGGGTCGATCCGGTCCCGCCTTGAAGATGGCGACCTTGCTCCAGAATGCCAGCTCCTCTTCACCGATCGGACGTCCTGGCGTCCCCGCCTCGGGCGACGCGGGCTTCTGGGGCTTCGCGGCGGCCTGGCTTTTCGGGCTCGACGGCTCCTGAGCCAGAGCCGGCCATGCGGCCTTGAGTCCCGACAGTCCCCCGATCGAACTCCAGATCGACACGCCAGCCACCGCCATGGCCGCCATCGCAGCAAACACGACGACGAGCCGACGACCACGCGGGGGGCGCAGGTCGAAGCACTCCGTTCCTGATCGGTCATCGTGGGTCAGTCCTCAGGTCAGAGGAAGGAGGGCCGACTACGGGTCCAGAACGCCTTGCTCGCCTTCAAAACCTCCGGCAATCTCCGGTTCCCCGGCCACGTGCTGCCCCCCGCGTCGTCACGAGGCACGGCTCAGGATATCAGCCTGCAAGCATGGAGTCCAACGTTTTCGTGGAGAGGGAAAAGCATGGCTGACCTCTGTTCGCGGTGCGTTCCTCGACTAGGATAGGCCTGGTCGTACCCGGGTGCGGATCGGAGCCATATCGGGCGGATCAACCCCGACCGACTCCCGCCTGGAACGGCCAGCGATTCCGGTCATTCGGCATGAGAAAGCGTGAACCAGGACGAATCGTGATCATGACAGGAGGGACCGGCCGATGACCGCAGGTGAGCGCCTGGCCCGCGTGGCGCGGAGCGACACGACCTTCGAGCGTCGCGGCGGCGACTGGGTCGGGAAGTGCCTGATCTGTAACGGCCCGATCGCCTTCGACGCCCGGACCGGAGAGGGCGCCGCTCTGGAGCACATCCGTGCCCGGAGCCGCGGCGGTACCGACGACCTCGCCAATCTGGCGATCGTGCACGGTCGCTGCAACGCCGAGAAAGGCATCCGCTGGGACCCGAAGCGTCGTCGCTCGACGACCGATTACGAGGCGTTCGTGGAGCGGATGCTGGCCAAGCGTCGCCAGCGATGGCGCGACGAGGGAGCCGGGCGGGCAGGCCGGGTGTCGTGAGCCCGGCCCGCATCGTCCGACGTTCGCGAGAAGGGCGAACCTCGTTTCACGCCAGTAATCCCGCGATCGGCCGGGCCTCGTCGATCAAGGCAATCGGCTCCAGGCCGGGGATGGGCAGGCTCGACGCGGGATCGAGACCCAGAGCGCGGTAGATCGTGGCCGCCAGCTCGGCCGGTGTCACGGCCTGGTCCGCCGGCATGCTGGCGTGGCGGTCGCTCGCACCGACCACCTGGCCACCAGCCAGGCCCCCGCCGGCCAGCACGGCGCTCCAGACCGCCGGCCAGTGGTCACGCCCGCCGGAGGGGTTGAGCTTCGGTGTCCGACCGAATTCGCCGGTGGCGACCACGAGCGTCGAGTCCAGGCGTCCCCGGTGCTCCAGGTCGTCGATCAAGGCGGAGAGGGCCCGGTCGAAGGTGGGCAGGACCGTAGCGCGGTAGTCGTCGAAGGTGCTGAAGGGCAAACGGCCGTGGACGTCCCAGGTGGGCTGTCCAAAAACGGTCTCCGCCATGTTCACGACCACGAACCGCGAGCCGGCCTCGACCAGCCGGCGAGCGAGCAGGCAAGACTGACCGAAGGTCGTCCGACCGTAAGCCTCGCGGCGCGGAGCCCGTTCCGACGCCAGATCGAAGGCGTCGGGGGCGACACCCGCCCGGGAGCCGAGCCGCCGGGGATCGAAGCCGGGCGCGGCGGGATCGGACCCGACGATGAACGGAGCGTGCTCATCGCCCAGGAACCCCGCGCCCTGGCCATGAGAGACGCCCACTCCGGTATTCCCGATCGGCGTCGGCAGGACGACGAACGGCGGCATATCGCCTCGCGGGCCAAGCCGTCGAGAGACCACGGCTCCGAGGTGCGGCCACTCGCGGTCGGAACGGCAGAGCCGGCCGGTCTGGAGGAGCTGGTGGCCGGTTTCGTGGATCGGCGCCGCGGTGTGGTGGAGCGAACGGATCAGCGTCAGCTTGTCCATCCGACGCGCCAGGCCCGGCAGGTGCTCGCCGACCCGGACGCCCGGGACCGCCGTGGCGATCGAGCCGAACGGCCCGCGGATCTCGGCCGGAGCGTCGGGCTTGGGGTCGAATGTTTCGAGCTGGCTAGGTCCGCCGACAAGCATCAAGAGGATCACCGCTCGGTCGTCGGCCGGGCGGGTTGCGGCCTGGCTGGCATCGGCCAGGGCCAGGCCCGCCACGCCGAGGCCACTGGTCCGCAGGAACTCGCGACGCGACAGGCCCACCACCGGACCCACGCCGTTTCGGCCGCTCGTCGTCATGAGCCATCCTCCCTCACCATCCCTTGTTGGGGCCGTCGACCGGCCCGACCCGCCCATCTAACCACACCGGCAGCCGGTGGGCAATGTCCCGAACCGTGGGATGCAGACGCCGGAGACCGGATCGCCGCCAGGGGCGATCGCTCCTACCTTTGACGATTGTGCCGAACGGATCGACCCCGGCCCATCCGGACGGGCACCCTACGCGCCGATTCTGCCACCTCTGCCGGTTGCTCGGCATCGGCCCCATCGCGACGGCGAATCGCGCTGCGGAAGGCATCGGCGCCGATCCGATTCGATGATCAGGCGGAGGATTCCGCCGTTCTCAAGGCCGATTGAGGCGTGTCGAGCCCGATCGCCAGGCGTCCGGGGAACCAGGAGGGTAACCGCGATCATGAACAGGTGCATACTGCACACAGGGCAAGCCGCGACCCTGGTGCTGGCCCTTCTCTGGACCGATCGCGGCGCCTGGGCCCAGGCCCCAACCATCGAGCCCGGCTCGAACTTCAGGCTCGGCCCTGGCGCGTCCACATTGGGCCGCTCTCCCGGTGCGAATGAGTCCATGTTCAGCAATTCCCCCGGCTCTGGAGGGATGACCCTCGACCAGGGCCCTCAGGGCTTCGTCGGTGGGCGGCCCGGCGCTTCGACGCCACGCGTGCCCCAGTCGCTCTCGACGCCGGGCCAGCCCGGCACCGCGCCGATCCCGGGCGGCGCCATCACGCTCCCCACACCCTTGCAGGTCCAGCCGCCGCCAATCTACGGCACACTCGACTTCCCAGCCATCGCTGAGGAGATCGGCCCGCCCGAGGGGATCACCCTCGACCAGGCCATCGAATACCTCGTGCAGCGAAACCTCCAGCTCCGTAGCCAGGCCTTCGAGCTACCCCAGGCCGACGCTGACATCCTGACCGCGAGCCTTCGCGCCAACCCGATCCTCTACGCCGACGCCCAGCTCGTCCCCTACGGCAACTATTCCAACATCCGACCCGGCGGCCCGGTTCAGTATGACCTGAACATCTCCTACCCGTTCGACATCACCCACAAGCGGCAGGCCCGGACCCTCGTGGCCCGTCGAGCCAGGAGCGTGCTGGAAGCCCAGTATCAGGACGCCGTCCGACTCCAGATCGACAATCTGTATACCGTATTCGTCAACACTCTGGCAGCCCGCCAGGCGGTCCGCTACGCCGGCGCCGGCGTGGAGGGACTCGATCAGGTCCTCAAGCCGCTCGAAGCCCAGTTGCGCGTGGGCAAGATCGCCCCGGCCGCCTACAACCGGGTGAAACTCCAGCGCGAAACCGCTCAGATCGCCCTGCTTGACGCCGAGGAGGGTTTGCGACGCGCCCGTCGCGACCTGGCCACGCTGCTGAACGTCGCGCCGGACCAGGCTGAACAGATCGAGCTTCGCGGCACGCTCCGCGACGACGTGCCCCGCCCGCCGCCGACCGAGCGGCTCATGCAGATCGCCCTGGTCGCCCGACCCGACCTGATCGCCTTCCGCCTCGGCGTCGGCCGGGCCAAGGCCGACGTCCAGCTCGCCAGGGCCAACCGCCTCAACGACGTGTACGTCCTCTACCAGCCGTACACCTTCCAGGACAATTCGCCGTTCGGCCTCAAGAGCGCCACCTCTTGGGCCCTGGGTGTGACCGTGCCGCTGCCGGTGTACAACCGCAACCAGGGCGGTATACGACGCGCCACAGCTCAACGTCACCCAGACTGAGACCGAGCTGGCCGCCCTGAGCCGTCAAGTGATCAACGAGGTCCAGCAGGCGGAGAAGGAATACCTGGTGAGCCTCGAAGCTGTCCGACGGGTCGAGACGGTGCTCCAGCCGTCGGCGACCCAGGTACTCCAGACCGTCCGTCGTCAGTACGAGGAAGGATCGATTGACGTGATCACGTTTGTCACGGCCCGCCAGGAATATAACCAAGTCGTCAAGCAATACCTCGACGTCGTGACTCGGCACCGTCGGAGCATGCTCGGCCTGAACACGGCCGTCGGCCAGCGGATCTTGCCTTGAGACGCGGCCCAAAAAGAACGACGCCAGACCTCCCCGGGGGGGCAGGGGGGTCGGTGTCGTCCAAATGACCTCAGCGAAACGGACCGCTTCAGCTTCCGATCAAGCCCCGCACGACCTTCGAGAGGTCGACGCCGGTGTCGGTGAGGCTATAGAAGTTGTTCTTGCCCTGGCGTCGCGGGGCGATGATGCCGCCGTGACGGAGCAGCGCCAGGTGATGGCTGACCGCCGGCTGGCTCTGGCCCAGTTGATCGCAGAGAGCGCCGACGTGGCGCTCGCCTTCGGAGAGGATCAGGATCACCTGAAGCCGCGTCGGATCGCTGACGTGCTTCAGCAGGGTCGAGGCCCGGCGGGCCTGGTGGAGCCGCTGATCCGCCTCCTTGACGCTCTTGGACTTGCTGGCCTTGGTCCCGGTCGTCGGCCTCACGCTGGTCTTGGTCATCGCCATCGTCGGTCCTCCATCGTCGCGTGAGCGGTCGCGTCGGGGTGGAGCGCCGACTGCCGCTCGGCCAGGGTAGGGGGTTCGGGGCCAACCGAGTCGTGGGTGGTGACGAGTGCTCACCGGTCGGGCTGGACGCGACAGGCTCCGTCGCGCCGGGGGCCGGCCGGGGTCGCCCGACGCCTCGGCACGACCACGTAACCCACTGTTTCATCTATCTCGGGGTAATGTATCACAATCTCGGAGCCTGACAACATCTTTTTTCAATTTTAATAGCCGACCTTGGAGATGTTCAGTTCATTAACCGCAAAAGGTCGACCTACGATGGTGAACGGAAGATACTCGGGATGGAGAATCCGGAGACCGTGTTCACATCGGCGCACTTGCCGCGCGAGGTGGGTTTCCGGTCTCGTCGGTTTCCGGTTCGCGGCGGAGGACATCGGAGATCGTGTTCATCAGTTCGCCCACTTCCCAGCGGTTGCCGGTGACCAGCTCGACCAGACGCCCCTGGCGGTCGATGATTGCGGTGCTGAGCGTATGAATGATCTCCTGGCGCGTCGGCCCGTAGGTGAGCCCGAGCGGCTCGGCGACGCGGGCGAGTTCCTCGTGTGAGGCCACGGCGAACCTCCAGAGCGGCGGCTTCGCCCCGACCAGCCGGGCGTGTCGCGCCAGGACGTCCGGCGTGTCGTGCTCCGGGTCGAAGCTGACCGAGAGCAGCCGCACCTGCTCGGCCCGGCCCGGCATCAGGGCGACACGTCGCGCCAGCTCGGCGAATTTCTTGTCCATCAAGGGGCAATAGTCCGGCAGCGGACATCGCGTGTAGATAAAAGTCAACACGACGACATGCCCCCGGAGGTCCGACAGCCGGAGTTCCTGGTCCGCCTGCGTCGTCACCACGAAATCAGGCACGGGCTGGCCGGGTTTCAGGACCGGATGCCGCGTCCGGAGCACGGCACCGCCGCCTGTCGTGTCGAGCGTAAAGGCAGGCGGCTCAGCCAGCTCGGTGATCACGACGTCGGTCAGTCGCGATCCCCGGTCGCCAACCCGGAGCGTCCCTTCCACCTTGTCGCCGACCTGAAGTTCCTCCAGGACCGGCTGGCCCGCCAGCTTGAACTTCATCGTCATCGCCGGCATGTAGTCCGGGATCTCCTCATGAGCGATCGCCACCTCGCCCGACGAGCGGTCGATGCTCGCCACCTTCCCCACGAGCTTGAAGGCCCTCTCGGAATCCGTCTTCGTGGAGGAATCGGCGCGCTTCGATGTCTCGGAGATGGTCGGGACCGACGGGCGTGAGGGAGCGGTCTCTTCCCGTCGGCACGAGGCGAGCAGTAGCTCGGAGAGCAAGAGGAACGTCGCGGCGCGTCGGATCGGAACAGGTTTCATGGATTATGCCGGAAGCGAGGATGGTTCCGGCGTGTTCTCCATCAGTTCAGTACGGGAAACGGTCGTTCATGGAGCAGGCCGCCAGTTCGACGAGGAAGCCGGCCAGGCGATCGACAACGATCTCGGTCAGCTCGCGGCCCTTTTCGGCCGTTGCCGGTCGCGGGTCGCCGGCGCCGGAGTTCGTCGTGAGCAGGTGCCAGGGCCGGGTGATCTCGACCCAGCCCCGGTTGACCGCTTCGAGGCGGGTCTTCGCCAGGGCGCCGGGATCGGCGGCTTCGAGGGCGACCAGCTCGGGGAAGTGGGCCAGGCCCATGCTCGTCTCCAGCTCGCCGGCATGGTCGCCCGGCTCGTCGAAGATCGCCGCATGACGGTCCGAAGCCATCTTATACCAGTTGCAGAGGAACAGGTGAACGGGAGTCTTCCCGTACAATTGCCGAAGCATCCACTTGAAGTCGTTGCCGCCGTGGCCGTTGAGCAGGACGCATTTCCGCAAGCCGGAAGCGGCCAGTGACTCGATCAGGTCGGAAACGACGGCGAGCATCGTCGTCGGGTTGAGGTTCATGGCCAGGGGGAATCGCACCTGATTCGTCTCGGTGCCGTAGGGCAGGGCGGGCAGCCGGACGACCCGGGCGCCTTGCTCGGCGGCCCGCGAGCAGGCCCGATCGGCGACCACCTCGACCTGGAGGGTATCGGTCGCGTACGGCATGTGCAGGTTGTGGGGCTCGGTCGCCCCGCACGGCAGCACGGCCACCTCGAAGGGCGTTTCATTCTGGATGTGGCGGTACGTCAGGTCGGCCAGGTGCCAGGGTCGCATGACGAATTCTCGGGTCGGGGCCGGGGAGAGACGGGTTTCGAGGAGGTCAGGAGGCGTCCCAGAACGACTTCGGAGTTTCGCTCCCGTGTGGGACCGCCGCCCCCGGCTGCCCGCCGTCGCGACCGCCGGGGGCGGCGGTCCCACACGAAGTGGTTCTGGGATGGCCCCTCAGCCGACGCCGGCGCGCCTTGCGGCCATTCGGCCGGGTCCGGTACGATCGGGCTTGAGGCATTGATAAGAGCCACTGGCTCGCCAGTCAACCGGGGACCGTCCGGCCCATGAAAGCCTTCGAGGCGACCAACTACTTCTTCGATCAGGCCGCCGCCCGGATGGACCTGACCGAGAACATGCGGACCTTGATGATCGTCCCCGACCGAGAGCTGCGCGTCGAGGTCGCCATCGAGATGGATTCGGGCCAGATCGGCAACTTCATCGGCTACCGCGTCCAGCACGACAACGCCCGGGGCCCGTTCAAGGGCGGCCTCCGCTATCATCCCCACGTCGATCAGGACGAGGCCCGCTCGCTCGCCTCCCTGATGACCTGGAAGACCGCCGTCGTGGACCTGCCGTTCGGCGGCGGCAAGGGCGGCATCAACTGCGACCCCTCGAAGCTCTCCCGCGGCGAGGTGGAACGGATCACCCGCAAGTTCGTCGAAAAGATCCACGACTTCATCGGACCCGACAAGGACATCCCGGCCCCCGACATGGGCACCGATGCCCAGGTCATGGCCTGGATCATGAACGAATATACCAAGTATCACGGCTTTCACCCCGCCGTCGTGACCGGCAAACCGGTCGAGCTGCACGGCTCGGCCGGCCGCGAGGCCGCCACCGGTTTCGGCGTGGCGATCGTCACCCGCGAGGCCCTGGCCAAGCTCAACCGGGAGATCCGCGGCTCGACCTTCGCCATCCAGGGCTACGGCAACGTCGGCGGCCACACCGCCCGGTTCCTCCACCAACTCGGCGGCCTGATCATCGCCGTCTCCGATGCTTACGGCGCCATCTTCAACCGCGAAGGAATCGACATCGCCGCTCTCGACCGCCACGTCGGGATCAACCGCAAGGTGGTCGGTTTCAAGGGCGGCGAGCCCGCCACGAATGAGCAACTGCTCACCAACCCCGTGGACGTCCTGATCCCGGCAGCCCTGGGCGGCGTTTTCGACGCCGAGCTGGCCGAAGCGGTGCAAGCGACGATGATCGTCGAGGCCGCCAACAGCCCCACCTGGCCCGACGCCGATGAAGTCTTCCAGCGCCGCGGGATCCCGGTCCTGCCCGATATCCTCGTCAATGCCGGCGGCGTGGTCGTCAGCTATTTCGAGTGGGTCCAGAACCTCCAGCATTTCCGCTGGAGCCTCGAACGGGTCCAGAATGAGCAGGAGTCGCGGATGGTCGAGGCCTTCCAGAAGGTTTACGACCTGGCCCAGCGCAAGACGGTCAGCCTCCGCACCGCCGCCTTCATGCTCGCGATCAACCGCGTCGGCCGCGCCCGCGTCCTCGGCGGGATCTGATCCCTCGGGAATTCTTCCCTCGGTCCTTGACCGTTGACCCTTGTTCATCCTCCCTTCAGGCGCCTCAACCGGGCCGTTCCCTGCACGCGAATCGAGACACGATGGAAGTCCGCGACACCTTCGAGAGCCCCCTGGCCAGCCGCTATTGCAGCCGGGAGATGCTGGCCCTCTGGTCCCCGCAACGCAAGTTCTCCACCTGGCGACGCCTCTGGGTTGCCCTGGCCGAGGCCGAGCGCGAGCTGGGTCTGAACATCACTGAAAGCCAGATCGCCGAGCTGCGAGAGAACGTCGAGTCGATCGACTTCGACGCCGCCCGCGCCTACGAGAAACGGCTCCGCCACGATGTGATGGCCCACGTCCATGCCTTCGGCGACGCCGCGCCCGACGCCCGCGCGATCATCCACCTCGGGGCCACGAGCTGTTACGTCACCGACAATACCGACCTGATCCTGATCCGCGAGGCCCTGCAACACGTTCGCGACGGCCTTGTCCGGACCATCGACGCCCTGGCCGACTTCGCCCTCCGCTGGAAGGATCTCCCTTGCCTCGGCTACACCCACTTCCAGCCGGCCCAGCTCGTCACTGTCGGCAAGCGCGCGACGCTCTGGTGTTATGAACTCGTGCTTGACCTCCACGAGATCGAGCGCCGGATCGACGGCCTGAAGTTCCTCGGCGTCAAGGGGACGACCGGCACCCAGGCCAGCTTCCTGGCCCTCTTCGACGGCGATCACGCCAGGGTTGAGGATCTGGACCGCCGCGTCGCCGCGGCGTTCGGCTTCGACGAGACCTTGCCGGTTTCCGGCCAGACGTACACGCGAAAGATCGACACCCAGGTCGTCAACGCCCTCGCCGGCCTGGCCGAGAGTGCCCATCGCTTCGGCAACGACCTGCGACTGCTCGCCCATGAGCGGGAGATCGAGGAGCCGTTCGAGTCCGAACAGATCGGCTCGTCGGCGATGGCGTACAAGCGGAACCCAATGCGGGCGGAGCGATTGTGCTCGCCCTCGGCCGGTTCGTCATGGCCCTGCCGGCCGCCTCGGCCCAGACGGCCGCGACCCAGTGGCTGGAACGCACCCTCGACGACAGCGCCTTGCGACGGTTGGTCCTGCCCCAGGCGTTCCTCGGCGCCGATGCCTTGCTGAACCTGTATCGGAACGTGGTCCCCGGTCTGGTCGTTCACGAACGAGTGGTCGCCCGCCATGTGGCCGAGGAGCTGCCGTTCATGGCGACCGAGAACCTCTTGATGGCGGCGGTCCAGGCCGGTGGCGACCGCCAGGAACTCCACGAGCGCATCCGCCGCCACTCTCTCGCCGCCCGGCAACGCCTGGTGGAGCAGGGGGGGGAAAACGACCTCGTTGCCCAGCTCCAGGCAGATCCCGCCTTTGCGACCGTCAACCTGGGGGCCATCCTGGAGCCGTCCCGGTTCGTCGGCCGGTCGCCGGAGCAGGTCGAGGCGTTCGTCGCGCGGGAAGTGGCTCCGGTTCGCAGTCGTTATCCGGGCTTGCGGAGCCAGCGTCGGGATCTGGACGTCTGAACCAGGCGGGCTCACGCGATCGCCGCTCATCCCGTCGCCGAAAACCACAAGGACCGGAGACCCCGAATGCAAGACGGGGTTCCGGCCCTCGTTGGGCGGCATTCTCGGATGAGGGGCTCATCCGGGATTCACTCGGGTCAGACGCGGGCGGCCTGACGGGCCTTGCGAAGCCGCTTCAATTCCTCACGGCGCCGACGCTCGCTGGGTTTCTCGTAGTAAGCCTTGCGCCGCATCTCCTTGCGAAGACCGCTCCGCTCGCAGAGCTTTCGGAATCGGCGGACGGCGTCCTGGATGGATTCGCCGGAACGGACCCGTAACTTCACCACAACCGCATCTCCTCCCGATTGATGATGTTCCTTGACAGTCTCTGAACGATATTGTTCTGTCCGACGCTCCGGGGTTCGCCGGGAGCTGGATGGGCTCTCGTTCCGTCCCTCACTCTCCGTCACCTGGAACGTGGTGCGAGGGTCGTGAGGGTGACTGAAAGCAAGTCTCCAAAATTATCACACAATTCACTCCTTGCCAACCCCAGTCGAACGCCTTGCTGGGGCCAACCCAGGGTGGCAACGGCGTGAGATTCCCACCGTTTTCGGGGGACCGGAAGTTTGGACACCCGGAGAACCCCCTGAGGACAGGTCCGTTCTCCGCAGGATGGCGCTTCCGCCGAGTCGCGTCTGCGCTACGGTCCAGAGCCCGGCAGGATTCCCCACCACTTGCAGGACGACCAGAACGCCCACCCCCGCCCGGAGCGCGATCCTGGCTGGAGCGGTTCCCGGGAGGGCGGGTCGTTTTTCGGGATTTCGTCTCGCGACGCTCGGCGTCGGGATGAGAGCGGTTTCCTCGCGACTCTCGTGGTTCGGATGTTGAGCGGCCAACGGGGCCGCACGCCATTGCGGGGGGAACGACAGGCTCTAGTAGCCGCCATAACCACCGCTGTCGCCACGACCACCGCCGCCACCGTAGCCACCGGTGCCGTAGCCCCCACCGCCGCCGCCGTAGCCACCGCCGCCGCCGCCGTAGCCGCCGCGACCGCCGCCACCCCCGCCGCCGCCACGCTCCTCACGTGGCCGCGCCTCGTTGACCGTCAGGGGACGCCCGCCATAGGGCTGGCCGTTAAGTGCGTCAATGGCGTTCTGGGCCTCGTCATCGTTGGCCATCTCGACGAAGCCGAATCCGCGGCTCCGTCCGCTGAACTTGTCGATGATCACCTGGCCACTCGTCACGGTGCCGTACGCCTGGAACAGCTCCACGAGGTCATCGCCCGTGGTGGTGTAGGGAAGATTCCCCACGTAGATGTTCTTCGCCATGGTCGCTGCCTTAGATACCGATCCCGTCCGAGCGCCGCTACAGGTGAACATCGACCGCTGCGTCGTCAGACGAAACATACCCGGGGGGTGTACCGACCACTGCCCAAGTCAATGATTCGCACGGCACACTCCGAGCCATCGAACACTATGGCGGGCTCAGTCCACGAACACAAGCAGAAACTTGACAAATCTCAGACGGAATGAAACTCGCTTGCTCGTGACGCCCCGGGCCCGGCGCCCGGCGATCAGCCGCCGGACGAACGGGCCTGAGCCATGGGGCCGCGGGGAACCGGCGTCAGGATCTTCAGTGGGAACGTCCGGCTTGGCAGGCTCAGGGCGCCCTCGTTGTCATTGGCCTGCACGAGCAACGTGTTGCGGCCGGCCGGCAGGGGGTGATCGACGGCGATGGTGTACTGACCGCTCGGGCTGACCGCCGCCGAGCCGTAGGACTGGCCGTTGGTGTCGTAGAGCGTCACGGTCGTGCCCGCGTCGTAGGAGCCGATCAGGTGAGGCTGACGGACGACCGTGGCCCAGTCGTTCTTCGGGTCGGAGTCGTCGGCCGGAGCCAGCCGGGGGACGGTCGGGGCCCGCAAGGGGCGGCCGACGCCAAGGGCCGTTTGGAGGACCGTGGCATAGTCATTGGCCACCAGCGAGGTCGGTTTGTCGCCGGCGCTGATGTCGAGCTGCGTGAGCGTGGTGAGGCTCGATTGCAGGCTCGCCGCGATTTTGGGCTCCGTGCCCGCCTTCAGCAGCACCTCGCCGAAGATCGCGTTGAGCCTGGCGGCGTCGGTGGCCCGGACCGACCCTTCGGAGATCAGGCTACGGAGTTCCTTGTTGAACGCTTCGAGCAGGGCCGATGGCGGCTGGTGGAGCTTGCCCTTGAGCGCTGTCAGATCGGACTGGATCTGCGTGACCAGGTCCAGCGGTAGCGGCCGGTTCCGGTCGAGTGCCTGGAGGAAGTACGGCAATCGCTCGATCCGGGTCAGCTTCTGCTGGTTCGTCGCGAGGCTGACCCCTTGTGGGAGTTTGGGCACCGTCGGCGTGAAGAGCGTGGTCATCACCTGACGCGCTTCCAGGTCGTCGATCGAGGGCCGGAAACCGGTACGGCGGCGGCGATCCATCGCGGACCTCCGGGAACGGTTCGAGAGGTGACGGGTGAGGACGCCGGGGTTCCCGGCTGGACGCGGATGCGCGATCGGTTGACCGACCCCAGCAAATGATGGGGAAATGGCGAGGGCCGGGTCGGTCGGTCGGCTTCTTACCAGATTCGCTCAAGCCGGGCCAGGGGGATTGCCGGAGTCCGCCTGGCTTTCGAGCCACATCCGCAGATACGACCGTCGCTCCACGTGCTCCAAACCCAGCACCCCGGCCAGCTCCAGCACGGCCGCTTGCGCCCCTGGCAGGTCTTCCGACCCGACCGCCACGGCCTCCACCTCCGCGAAGTCCCCCAGCCTCTCGGCCCGGTCCAGCACGACCTCCAGCGTCCGACCGCCACGCTCCAGGCGGAACGGCCGGCGGATCTTTCGGATCGCGGCGACCGGCCGGAACCCAAGCCGTTCGAAGAGCCTCTTGTACTGCTCCAGCGCCTCGCGGCCCGCTTTCAGGGGAAGCTCGATCTCCTCGCGCGTCTTGGTCGGTCCGCCCAGCTTCGGCCCCTTGTAGGTGACCCGGTTCTCCCGGCCGATCCGACGGAGCCGCAGCGCCTCGTCGGTCTGCGCAAAGTCGCGGGCCGGATGGGCGAGATAAATGTCTTCCTGATCGACCGTCTCGCCCTCCGCGGCCCCCAGCGCGCCGAGCTTGCGGGCGATCGCCCCGTGATCCGGCGCGTGGAACTTGATCTCGACCTCGTAACTCATGCGGTCCTCTCCCGGACCCGGAGATTACGACGACCGCCCGACCGCCGTCAACGGTCGCCGCTCGATTCCCGGGGAGGCTCCTGGGGCGGATTCGGTGGTACCGGGGTGGTAACGTCCGGTCAGGCCGACGTTGCTCGGACCGAACTGTAAGAGCTTGATTGTGTTGGGACAACTGAAGTCGTCTTCACCGGCCAGGGGAGATCGCCCCTCGCACCGAATCCGTCCCACGGAGCCGAGCTGGGAATACATCGAGGACCCGATGCGTCGAGATGAGCCGCCAGCGGAGCCAGGAGGTCAAGTCGGCCATCCCGACCGCGACGCCCGCCGGCGCCCTGGAGCCGGCGTCCTGGCCCGGCCTCTTCTGTACCCGCGCCGCCTCCAGTCCCGCGACAATGTGCTATACTTAACGTTAGCTCTCTGGCAATCTGGTGGCCATTCTCCCCGTGTTGACCGCCGCACCCGGCACCGGCTCACGGCGACACCGCCGTGCGTCCCCAGCGCCGAACGAACTTCAAAATAGGCAAGATTACTCGATCAACTCCCGACGTCGCAAGTAGTTGCGATCTGGCAATCGACAGGCGGTGCAGCGTCCCTGGAGCGTCCCGATGTCGTCCCGGGCGCGTCTCCTGGGCGTCCTCGGTGAATCCCGCGACTTCGAGAGCGGTCAAAAAAAGCGTTCTCCGAAGTCGGTCTCAGCTTGCCTTGCCCGGGAAACCGCGGGCGGCTACGATCCGCGAGGCCACACCCCGAGGGAAAGGACGCCCCCATGATCGCCACGCCGTCGCCGACCGATCTCGCGAAACCCAACCCGGAACTCTCGGTCGTGATCGCGTCGGTCAACGGCTGGGCGTTGCTGGAGCCGACCTTACGGGCCCTCGACGCGCAGCCGGAGCGGGATCGGCTGGAAATCCTTGTCGTCGAGACCGTCGGCGGGGAGACGCGGGAGCGGCTCCGTCGGCATCAGCCGGCCGTCGTGCTGGTCGAGGTCGCGGAGAAGTCGACGATCCCGAAGCTTCGGTATCGCGGGATTCAGCAAGCGCGCGGGGAGCTCATCGCGATCCTGGAGGATCACGGCGAGGTCGGGCCGGACTGGGCCGGGCAGGTCCTGAAGGCCCACAGCGAGGGCGACTGGGGGGCCGTCGGCGGCGCAGTCGAGAACGGTCAAGGAGGACTGGTCAACTGGGCTGCCTTCTTCTGCGAGTACACGACTTACATGAGGCCCATCGCCGAGGGGCCTTGCGGCGACTTGCCGGGGAACAACATCGCGTACCGGCGTCCTCACCTGATGAAGCATGCTCGCGTGCTGGACGAAGGGAAGTGGGAGTCGTGGATCAACGACCGGCTCCGGGCCGACGGCGTACCCTTGCGATCGACGAACCGGATGGTCGTGCGGCACATCAAGACGTTCCGGCTCGGACACTTCCTGGCGCAGCGGTTTCACTTCGCCCGGTCGTTCGCCGGGATGAGACGGGCCGATCAGTCGGCCGCCCGGCGTCTGATCTACGGCTTCGGCTCGCTGGCCTTGCCCGCCTTGCTGCTGGCGAGGGTAACGCGTCGTGTGATGGCGAAGCGGAGGCATCTGGGGAAGTTTGCAGCGAGTTTGCCGCTAGTGGCGACATTTCTGACGATCGGGGCGGTGGGTGAAATGGTGGGCTACCTGTTCGGACCAGGCCGGAGCCTGGAGCGGGTGGAATGAGCCCGTCGCCGGTCCTGAGCGTGGTCGTGGTGGCGACCGATTCGGCCGGGGCGGTGGCACGTTGTGTGGCGTCGGTCGGCGGGGGCGAGCAGGTCGAGGTGATCGTCGCCGCCGCGGCGGATCGGGACAAGCCGGGGCAGGGGGGGTGGCCGTGTGTTCGCCGGGTCGTCGCCGAGGATGGCACAGGGGTGCCCCGGCTCCGTCGGCTCGGCCTGGAGCAAGCCCGGGCGCCGCTGGTCGCCTTCACCGAGGACTCCTGCCGGCTCTCTCCCGGCTGGGCCGACGCCTGGCTCGCCGCCTTCCGCGACCCGGCGACCCTGGCCGCGACGGGGCCCGTCGAGCACGAGGAGGGCGGGTCGGCCGTCGATTGGGGCGTCTTCTTCTGCGAGTATGCCCCTTTCCTCCGCCCGATGGGTCGCTCGCAACCCGTCCGACTGGCCGGCAACAACTTCGCCGCCCGTCGGGACTGGTTGATGCGTCGCCTGGACGACGAGGCCGAGGTCCACGAAACCCTGGTCGCCAGCCATGTTGCGACGGACGGCGGGCGGATCGCCGCCACGGAGGCGGTGGTCTGGCACGTGAGGCGGTATCAACTGAGCGTCGCTCTCCGGGACCGGCTTCGGTTCGGCTTCACCTTTGGCCGGCTCCGCGCCGCGACCGAGCCGCCACTGCTCCGGCTCCTGGCGATCCCGGCTGGGCCGGCCATCCTGCTCGTCCAGCTCGTGCGACTCGGCCTGACCCTCGGCCGCAAGCGTCGCCATTGCCAGCGATTCCTGGCGACCTGGCCCCTGACGGTCGCCTTGCTGGCGTTCTGGAGCGTCGGGGAGTGGCTGGGCTGGGTCCTCGGTGCCGGCTCGTCTTCCCAAGGGAGCGGGTCGCGTGCTAGATTCGCCTTCCAAACCGGGGTTCAGGCCCCCTTCCCCACCGAGCATGGATGCAAGGTAATCCTCCAATGCGCATCTTCCTCTCCGCCGGCGAGCCGAGCGGCGACCTCCATGCAGGCAACCTCGTGAGGGCGTTGCGGCAACGGATGCCGGACGCCGAGTTCGTCGGGTTCGGCGGCACGCACCTCGCCCGTGCGGGGGCGAAACGGCTCTACCCGCTGACCGACCTGGCCGTGATGTGGTTCGGTCAGGTCTTCCGCAACCTCGGCACCTTCGTCAAGCTCGCCCATGACGCCAACCGCTACTTCCGCGACCACCGGCCAGATGCCGTCGTCCTGATCGACTACCCCGGTTTCCACTGGGCCCTCGCCAAGCGGGCGAAGCGCCGGGGCATCCCGGTGTTTTACTACGTCCCGCCCCAGCTCTGGGCCTGGGCCGGCTGGCGGGTCAAGAAGATGCGGCGCTACGTCGATCACGTCCTCTGCAGCCTGCCGTTCGAGCCCGATTGGTATCAGACCCGCGGGGTCGCGCAAGCCGATTACGTCGGCCACCCGTTCTTCGATGAGGTCGCCGACCGCCCCCTGGACCGCGACTTCCTCGACGATCAACGGTCCCGCGGCGGCCCGCTCGTTGCGATCCTACCCGGTTCGCGGACCTTGGAGATCACCCGCAACTTCCCCGCCATGCTCCGCGCCGCGGCGGAGGTCGCCAGACGACGGCCGGACGCGCGGTTTGCCGTTGCCTGTCTGCACGAGAAGCACCGCGAGCAGGCCGCCCGCCTGATCGCCGAGTCCGGCTTGAAGCTCGACCGGTTGGAGTTGCACGTTGGCAAGACACCCGAGCTGATCCGGCTAGCCGATCTGGCCTGGTCCGTCTCCGGCTCGGTAAGTCTGGAGTTGATGGCCGAGGCGTTGCCGACCGTGATCCTTTACACGGTCCGCCCACTCGACCTCTGGATCGCCCGGCCGTTCATCAAGGCCCGTTACATCACGCTCGTGAACCTGCTCGCCAACGCCGAGCTGATGCCCGAGTTCCTGACGTCTGGCGACGCGGCGCCCGAACTGGCCTCCTGGGCTCTCCAGTGGCTCGACAACCCCGCCGAGCGAGACCGCACCTCGCGGTCGCTGGCCGACCTGCGGTCCCGCGTCGCCTTACCCGGCGCGTCCAACCGGGCCGCCGATCGGATCGCCTCCGCACTAGGCGTCCGCCCGACCATCTACCACGGACCACACGACCGCGACGCTCTCCGCAACGATCGGACTCCTCGCCAGACCGAAGACACCGGCCCGCACGGCTGAGGCTTCAAGCGCGAGAATTCGCGGCGAGTCTCTATCGGGACGCCGGACCCAACATAACGCCCATTATCGGACGGTGCGTCGTTTTAATATCATGCAATCGCCCACTCAGTGGGAGGAGGCACTCGGTCGATGTGTCCGGGGCGACCGGCACCACCACGCCGAAAGGCCGAAGTGGGGGAAGCAGCCGGCCCAAGTCCAAAGTCACGGGAAGCTGAAGTCAACAACGCGACCGCGTGGCAAGCCCCGACTGGCATGGCTAAGGCTACACTGCTTGAAGTCCAATCCCCAGCGGTTGATCAATGGACCCGCCGCTACGTTGACTCGGAGGCGGCGTGTATCGGGTGCCGACCCCAAGCGTCCGAGGGTCGGCACGACCGCCCGGTACAGCGATCGGGGAGATGAACCCGGTTCAAGGGATGAGTGGGCAGCCTAAACCAGTCTCGATACGTTGCATGGTGTGAAAAGCGAGATCGCCTAACGGGTAAGAGCCCTGTGGAAGGGCGGCCCCATGGCGACGGAGACCTCGTAGTAGTCCGAGTCCGGGAGAGCCGGACACCTGGCGAAGGGGGTCAGGCGGACCGGAACCTGAGGGTGAGGTGGGCGACATGCCTGCGGCCGAACCCTTCGAGACTTCCGGGCGCCGGAGAGCCGGGTGCGGTGAAAGTCGCACGCCCGGTTCGGAGGGGGGCGGCAGAGACGGGGCCTCACAGCAACCGCGCTGACCGCCCACCCTACTTCCTTCCAGGGCCTGATCGCAGGCTGAGAGTCGTCAAGGGGCCAACGGCAGGACTCAGTTGTCACTGAACGGAGGCGGGAACGGCCGGGAGGAAGGAGAGGCTGGGATGTTCAGGACAATCTGACGTATCAGCGTCAGGAGTCCCTCAAGGCGGAGATCGACGCTCGGCTCGGCGAGTAATGCTTGCTTGAGGACGGGGTTCAGACCGAGAGCGTGGGCGATGAGGTCGGTGAGGGCACCCGGTGAGAGGTCGCGTCGGAGGAGCCTGGACATCTCGGGATCGAGGGTGGAGGCGTCGCGGAAGAGGCCGATCAGTTCCGAGCGGCGGGGCTCGACGGGTGCGGTCGGCTCGACGTCGTCGAGCAGCTCGACCTCGGCCTGTCGGTAGAGGGTCGGCACGTCAAGCTCGCGAATGAGGCGGACGCGGCGACGGCCAAGGAGCAGGAAGTTGTAGCGACCGTCGGGCAGGCGCTCGTGCTGAATGATCCTTCCGAGACAACCGACCGACTCGAGCGGCGGTTCGCCCGGTGCGGTCCAGTCGGCATCCGGACGGACCTGGATCATCGTGATGAGGCGGTCGCCGGACAGGGCGTCCTGGGTCATCTGGCGGTAGCGGGGCTCGAAGATGTGCAGGGGCAGGATGACATGGGGAAACAGCACCACGCCCGGCAGCGGGAAGAGCCGAGTGGCGCCGCCGAAGTCGCGGAGGTCGAGGTCATCATTCATAAGACATTCCCGCACGGCGGGGCTCACGCGTCGAGCATCAGACCCAAGTCCGTGTTCGCGAGGCGATCGAAGCTGGTCGGCCCAGGCCGAGTCCGCGCGTTCGACTTGGCGGCAGGCGGGCGGAAGCAGTATCCTCGACCACCAATTTCGTGGCCCGAGGGGTGTTGATCGCATTGTAGTTGCGCCTTACCTTCCGACAACCCCCGGTCCCGCAGACGCTCCGGGACGGTCGCACGACACCCGAACTCAAGGGGCTCGCATGCCCAAGAAGTCCTCCACTACGACCTCCAAGGCGGATCCCAAGCGGCAGGCCCGCCGGGTAGCCCGCGCTCTGTCGGAGGTCTTTCCGGAGCCGGAGTGTGCCCTGCACTTCCGCAACCCGTTCGAGCTGCTGGTCGCCACGATCCTCTCGGCCCAGTGTACCGACAAGAAGGTCAACGAGGTAACTCCGGCCCTCTTCGCCCGCTACCCGGATGCCATGGCCCTCGCTGACGCCAAGACGGAGGATCTGGAGAAACTGATCCACGCCACCGGCTTCTTCCGGGCCAAGGCGAAGAACCTTCGCGGCATGGCCTCGGCGCTCGTCGAGCGGCACGGCGGCCTGGTTCCACAGGACGTCGAAGCGCTGACAGCCCTGCCGGGCGTGGGCCGGAAGACGGCGAATGTCGTGCTGGGCACGGCGTTCGGGATCGCGTCGGGCGTGGTTGTGGATACGCACGTCAAGCGGCTGGCGAGCCGAATGGGACTGACGACCTCGGACGACCCCGAGAAGATCGCCGGTGAGCTGGAGGCCGCCGTGCCGCGTTGCGACTGGATCGCGTTCGGCCACCGGATGATCCTGCATGGCCGTTCGGTCTGTACGGCTTCGCGGCCGAAGTGCGAGGATTGCCGTCTGGTGACGTTTTGCCCCAGGGTGGGCGTCGTTCGTTGAAATCCCTTGCCCCACGCGGCCACATTACGGGAGAATCGGCGTGGGAAGGTGGGCGGTCCCCGTCGCGACCCGAGCCCCCCAAGACGAGAGCGCCGATGCACATCCAGGACATCTTCCAGTCGCATGCCACGACCTTCAGCTTCGAATTCTTCCCACCCAAGACGGAGAAGGCTTCCGGGGAGCTGTTTGCGAACATCGCCCGCCTTCAGGAACTCCAGCCTTCGTTCGTGTCGGTGACGTATGGCGCAGGCGGCTCGACCCGCGAGCTGACGCACGACCTGGTAGTCCGGATTCAGCGGGAGACGAACCTCACCGCGATCTCGCACCTGACCTGCATCTGCCACAGTCGTCCCGAGCTGGAGGCGATCCTCGACCGTTACGCCAGCTCTGGAATCGAGAATATCCTGGCCCTCCGCGGCGACCCGCCACGCAACCAGCGTGACCACGACCGGTCGCAGGACGCCTTCCAGTACGCCGATCAGCTCGTCGGCTTCATCAGGTCGCGAGCGACCCCCCCTGACCCGCGCGGCTTCGGCATCGGGGTGGCGGGATTTCCGGAGGGGCACCCGGACTGCCCGAACCGGCTCAAGGAGATGGAGAACCTCAAGCGCAAGGTGGACGCGGGCGCCGATTACATCTGCACTCAGCTGTTCTTCGACAATCGTGACTTCTACGACTTCCGGGAGCGCTGCGACCTGGCCGGCATCGCCGTGCCGATCCTGGCGGGGATCATGCCGGTGGCCTCGCGAAAGGGAATGGACACGATGGCCCAGCTTGCGCTGGGAGCCCGCTTCCCGGCGCGCTTGATCCGGGCCATCGAGCGTTGCGGCGACGACGAGGAGGCGGTCGCCCGGGTCGGTTTGCACTGGGCGACTGAGCAATGCCGCGACCTGCTGGACAACAACGTCCGCGGCATCCACTTCTACACGCTGAACAAGTCGGATGCCACCCGTCGGATCTACGAGAACCTGGGCGTGAAGGACTCGACGGGGTTGCGGTCCTGCCCGACGACCGCCGCGTCGTGAGTGGGGAATCCGTTTGCCGCACGTGCCTGACGGAGATGACCGCAACCGCTTGACCTCCCGTTTGAAAACCGAGGCCGGACGTATCGGGTTCGATCAGGTCGGGGTCGCACCGGCCGTGAGGCCGGCGGGCTACGGGCACTATCAGGACTGGCTGGAACGCGGCCACGCGGCAGGCATGGATTATCTCCGCCGCCATGCCCCGGCCAAGGCACACCCGGACGCCGTGCTGCCGGGCGTGCGTTCCGTGATCGTCGTCTCCTTCCATTATGGCCATTCGGAGGACGAGGAGAGCGGTCCGACGCGGGGGCGGGTGGCTCGTTATGCGAGGGGGGGCGATTATCACGAACTCCTCTGGCGACGGCTCGAAGCGCTGCTGGAGTGGCTCCGGGGGGAGGTCCCTGGCGTCCAGGGACGGGCCGTAGCGGACACCGCCCCTCTGCTCGAACGGGACTTCGCCCGGCTGGCGGGACTGGGCTGGATCGGCAAGAACACCATGCTCATCGACCGCCGGCTCGGCAGCTACAGCGTGCTCGGTGCCCTGCTCGTCGATGTCGAACTTGCCTACGACGAGCCGCACGTCAAGGACCACTGCGGCACCTGCACGCGATGCCTGGACGCCTGCCCCACCGAGGCGTTCGCCGGGCCGTATGAGCTCGACGCGGGGCGTTGCCTCAGCTACTGGACGATCGAGCATCGCGGGCCGATCCCCGAGGAATTCGCCGATCGCCTGGAGGGCTGGGTCTTCGGCTGCGACGTCTGCCAGGAGGTCTGCCCCTGGAACCGCAAGGCCCCGCCTGGCCGCGAGCCGCAACTGGCGCCAAGACCGGGCTGGTCGAATCCGGATCTGATCGCATGGCTGGAGGCCGACCCGGTCGCGTTCCGCCGACGCCTCAAGGGCACGGCGATGTCGCGGGCGAAGCGGTCGGGGCTCCTGCGGAATGCCGCCCTGATCCTTGGCCAGCGAGGCATCGTCGAGGCGGTCGCCCCGCTGGCCAGGTTGCTGGGAGACGACGACCCGACAGTCGGCGACGCCGCGGCCTGGGCGCTGGCGCGGATCGGGACTCCAGAGGCCAGGCAGGCGCTGGAGTCCCGGCGAGATCAGGGAGAGGTTCGATAACTCCAGGTCGGGCATTACTGGTTCTGCAAGGGAGCAACCTGGGTCAGCACGGGGTAGTAACTGACCGCGGCGATGGTACCGGAGATCTGCTGGCCGGACGTGTCGGTAACGGTCACGTGGAAGTTGTTCGCACCGTCGGCCAGGGGGATATTCAGGCTGTAGGTGCCGTCGCTCGTGGCCGTGGTCGTGACATCGGGCGTCTTGTGGTTGATCTCGCTATAGGTGATCGTGGCCCCGCTGGAGGCGATGCCGGTGAAGTGGACGACCTGCTGGGTGGTCACGCGGTCGGCGGCGCCGGTGTCGGAGGCGGGGTCGAGGTTGGACGTGACCACGGGCGAGATCGTGCTCTTCACGCCGAGGTTCCGGTGGGCGAGGATGAGGTCGGTCCGGGAGATGACGCCGTCGCGGTTGGAGTCGGCGTCGAAAGAGTAGTTCTGGTTGCCAGCGATCGTGCCCAGGCGGCTGCGGATGTCCTTCAGGTCGTCCTGGCCGACCTGGCCATCGCCGTTGGCGTCGCCGGGCAGGAAGAGGCCGGCCAGGAAGGCGCCGGTGGTCTGGCTCTCGCCGGTGACCTGGACCTGGTACGTCACCGGGACCGGGGTCTGTCGGCCACGGAAGGCCAGGGGCGTGATGATCGCCTGGGTGGCCGCGCCGCGGACCGAGCCGCTCCGGCCGAGGCCCATCGCCTGGACGCGGCCGCCGAGGGAGTTGTGAACCGCGGTGACGGCCGGCAAGACCTGTGAGGTCTGGGGCGCGGCCACGTCGATGCCCAGGTTGATCCGACCGCGGTTGAAGGTGAAGTTGGCCGGATTGATGGTGAAGCTCACCTCGGCCGGCTGGCCGGCCTGCGTGACCTGACCGGGGAAAATGGCGACCGTGTTGCCCGCCCCGGCCGTCATCACCTCGCGGGACTCCAGGGCCTCGGGGCTCGGCGTGAAGCGGGAGCCGCCTCCGGGTGTTCGCAACGTCGGATTCATCAGGCCCTCCTTGGCCATCGGCACACGACTCGGATCGGTCGGACCACCCGCGCGGCGAGCGTGGGGGATCGATCGTCCGACGCCTGGAACGGGTCGGTCGCTCTTCCCCGCGACGTCGCCGGGCGAAACCGATGCGGTCACGCCAACCCGAGCGATGGTAACGATTATCGGGACCGGGTCATCCTTGACTTCAGCGGAATCCCGAAATCCTCTCTGGAGACCCTTCGAAATCGACCCGCGGGAGCCGACAGGCCGGGCGGGGGCTCGCCAGGCGGAGACGCTTTTTTTGACGGTTCGAAGGGGCCTCGAACAACACGGAACCCATGAGCGACGCCCCAAGAACGCCTTCAGAACGGTTCGGAGACGACCAAGGGACGCTGGCGACGCCGCCTTAACCTCGATCGCAAATCCAACAGGCCTTAGCTGTTGAGATGCAATATTACCTATTTTGAAGTTCGTTCGTGCGCCTGCGACGCGTCGCGGAGCGGCGATGCTGGGGACGGAGTGGGAAGTCCGACGTCCACCGGATTGCCAAGGAGCCAACGACAATTATAGCACAAAATCGGCGTGCCGGCGCGGAGGATTACGCGGCCGGGGTGAGGGACGGCGGAGGGGGGCATTTCCGGCGAGTCTCTCAATCCGACGACGCCGCGATGGACTGACGGGCTGGGTGAGGTCCGCGGAGCGGCGGAGCGGAGGGCTCGTCGCAGGGCGGCGGGACGTCCCGGTGGACGACGACGCGCCAGGCGGTCGCGACGTAGAGGGTCAGGCCCGACCAGAAGAAGAGGCCGAAGTACAGGGCGATCTCGTGCCCACCATCGCCCGCGAGTGCGTCGCCGATCTCGCTGCGATGTCGAGGCCATCAGGACCGCCGAGAGACCGAGGAAGACGCCGAGCGATCGCACGGACTTTCGGGGAGAGCGGGCAGGCGACCATCTGATAGACGAGGTAGGTGTAAGGCAAGAGCAGGGTCACGTAATGATGCTTCCAGCTCCGCTCGGAGACGAAGAGCATCGTGAGCACGACCAGGGCGAATTCGCCGAGCAGTCGGGGGTCGTCGCGGCGGCTCGTCCGGGTCCGGCAGAACCAGGCGAGCAGGGCCACGAAGAGGACCGCCGTGACCTTGATGCCGATTGCGACCGCCTCGGGGTCCCAGGAGACGAGGTTGAGGTCATGGTCGGTGTAGCCGTTGTTAAACTCGCCGTTGGTCTTCGGCTGCGTCAGCAGGCGTGTGACCACGCCCGGCATCGACTGGTTGACCTCCTGCACGCTCGGGATAACGTCCCCCTCGACGAACGGGCTGATGATGTTCTGGCGCCAGCTCATGAGGCATTGCCAGTTGAACCGAGGACCGAGGATCGCCCCGGGCACGACCAGCAGAAACAGGACGAGGCCAACGAGCGTCGCCCCGACGGCCTTCCAGCTCCGCTTGTAGGCGTAGTAGGGCAGGAACAGGGCGGGCGTGACCTTGTAGGCGATCGCCAGGGCCAGGAGCGTGCCGGCGGAGTAGTCGCGGCCCTTTTGCCAGGCTAGCAGGCTCGCGACGATCAGAAAGAGGATCAGCAGGTTGATGTTGCCATGCTGCAAGTCGCTCAAGATGGGTCGGAGCGAGAGCAAGAGGATGAGGCCGACGGCCCAGCCGGCGAGCGGTCGTCCCCGACCGCGGGCCATCTTCAGCAGGACGAGGGCCGACCAGGTCGTCATCCCGACCTTGATCGCGTACCAGGCCAGCGCCCCAATGACCGGCGGCAGGACCATCAACGGATACAAGGTCAGCGGCAAGATCGGCGGGTTGGGGAAGTAGTACGCGATGCCAGATATTGACGCCGTCACCGATCTCGAGGACCTGGTGACGCCAGCGCACGAAGGCACTTCGGGAGTCGGCCGCCTTCCAGGCGTAGATGAAGGCGGCGACAACCATCACGAGCGCCCAGGTGCACCAGACGGCGCGACGGATGTGGATTTCGAGCTTGGGGCGTGACCCCTCGGGGCTCATTGGCACGTGGCGCTCCCTCCTTGGAGACGGTGCCCTCGATTCTCGATCGACGGGACCTGTCTCGGTCGTCCCGTCAGGGTGGAAAGTCGAGCTCCAGGGTGAAGTCGCCCGGGGGCGGTCGGAACCCGATGAAGGGGACCGGATCGTCCGCCCGACGGACCGGCTCCAGCCGGATCGGCGGGGTGCACTTCAAGTACGGGAGGGAGTGATAACGGAGCACCACCAATCCGTCAAGCTCATCGCCCCTTGCGTCCGCGACCCTCAACCGCCCCGGTTCCGCCATCACCCGGGCCGTGCCCTGGATCGTGGCGCCGCCGTAACCCTTGATCCGTCCGAAGAGCAGCTCGCTCCGATACCGCACTGGCCGGCCGGTGCGGGCATCGACCATCGGCGATCTCAACCGCATGAACGTCGCGGACCTCGACCAACTCCGGATGCGCCCGACAGAACGCCAGCGCCCGAGGGCTCCAACAGCAGATGGCGGATGGCCGGTAAAGCGCGGCGTAGGTCCGGAATTCGCGTTCGCCCCAGTCCGCCTTTCCGAAGAGTCGGCCGGCGCCGAACTGGGTGAAGTTGGTCAGGAGCGTGACCTTCAGATACGGGCCGCCGAGGACCTCGACGCCGGTCAGAGTCGGCAGGAGGCCGCTGAACCGTCCGCCGTCGAACGGGTCGGGGACGCCGGGCAGGTCTTCCCCACCCTCCTCGTAGAGCAGGCGTTCGCCCGGTTTCATGTCGGCCCGGATCTGCTCGACAACCCAGCGGAGGCGCTCCGTCGGCCGGCTCGACAGGAAGGGGCGGCCACCCTCCAGGCCGAGTCGGGAGCGGACGGAGCCGGCGAGGTCGCCACCGAAGAGGCGCAGGCCGACGAGGATCAGGCCCAGGATGAGCCAGAGGTCCAACCGGCCGCGACCCTCCCGCAACCGGCCCAGAACCTCGGCGATCGCGAGGCCGCCCGCCAGGGCCGCGGCGAGGAAGAACGCGTAGGTGTGCCGGCCGGGCTGGAGGAGGTCCAGACTCCGGGACGCCCCCGCCAGGTAGCCCCAGGCGAAGCCGGCCATCGCGAACCCGCCGAGCGCCGCCGCGGCCACACGGTCGCGTCGGGCCAGCACGATCAGACCGGGAATCAGGAGCGCGAGCAGCACGGCCTGGATCGGCGGAGCCCAGCCGACGATCTCGAAGAGTCGCCGCGAGACCGGCTCCGGGTGGAAGAACGCGGGCCGAATCCCGCACGAGCAGCGAGCGGTACCAGAGACTCGGCCACCACCAGAAGGCGTTGAGCAGGACGGCCAGGAGCGGGATGGCCCAGAGCCCCAGATGCCGCCCGATCGTCAAGGGACGGCCCAGCCGCCCCCCTTCCCCGATCGCAGCGAGATAGCCGAGCAAGGCCGCCGGCGCCACGACCATCGGACTGGTGGCATGCAGGAGAAACGTCAGCCAGGCCAGGACGGTCGCGGCGAGCCAGCGGCCGAAGCCGCCGAGGACCAGAAAGCGACAGGCGGCCGCGGTCGCGACCAGGCCCACCGGCACGGCCAGCCAGTATGGCGAGCATGCCATACAGCGCGAAGTTCAGCGGGAAGCCCGCGCCGCCGCCCTCGGTCCAGGTGTAAAGCAAGGTCAGAATGACGCTTGCCGCGATCGCCGACGGTCGCCAACCACCGAGCCAACCGGCCAGGGCCATGATCCCGGGCAGGCTCGGCGACCGCCGCGAAGATGAAGAACTTGAACGCCTGCGCTGGATGCCGGGAGCCGCCGAGGAAGCCCAGTACGTCGTAGAAGGCCGACGACGGCGGGAAGAGCAACGTCTTCGGATAGCCAGCCATGAAGCTCGGGTCGTAACCGGACGTCGTCCCCGACTGGCGGAGGAAGTGGCCGGAGATGACCATGCTGTGGAACTGGATCGGATGATCATGCTGCCAGAGCGGCCAGTCGCTGGCGAGGTCGGCCCCGCCCCCGCAGGCCATCCAGGCGGCCCAGCCGTGGAGCAGGCTCAGGGTGACGATCAGGACCCAGGAGATGGCCAGCCGCCAAGCCCGTCGCGATCGGCCGACGGCCGGGGCGGCTTCGCGAGCGACGGGAGTCGGCGTCGTGGTCGTCGGCGTGGTCAAACCGGGATGCTCGGGGAGACCGGGTCGAGGCGACGGGATGCGGCCCGCAGGATTCGAACCTGCAACCAAGGGATTCGAGGGCCCCCGCGTTTCCACGGGGCTCGGACTATCTCACCCTCCCCTGCCCGCTTCTTGGAGGCGAGCGGTGGAGGCCGGGCGCTCGAAGGCGGGGGTTATTGTTGGGACTCACCCCGCTAGTCTCTGAACCGTCCTGGCCACCCTTGCCCGACCAGGCTAGGCTGCGGGTTGCCATGCCGGAACTCTCGCGAGTCATCGGTTTAGGTTCCCCGCAATTCACCCGGTTCGCAGCCGGGGGTTGCCCCCCGGTGCCACCATTGTCGATGAGTCCCCTGCTCTGCCGTTGAGCTAGGGCCGCGGATTCAGAATCATCTTCGCCGCGGGGGCTTGAGGATGCAAGCCTCCTCCGGCCTGGACCCGCGGCGAGCCTGGTCGGTTCGCTCAGTTCGTGGCGCCAACCAATTCGGGCTCCTGGTCGCCGAGTCGGTCAGGCTTGGACGTCGGGGCGGCGGAGGCGCCGACCGGCGGCGAGCTTCGGCATCTTGAGCGAGTGGGCCAGGCCGACGAAGGACATCGCCTTGATGGCCCAGTAGGTCATGTCGATCTCCCACCAGGTCATGCCGTGACGGGCCGAGGTCTGGTAGGCGTGGTGGTTGTTGTGCCAGCCCTCGCCGTAGGTCAGGATCGCGACCCACCAGAGGTTGGTACTGTGGTCGCGGGTCTCGTGGGTGCGGTAGCCCCAGACGTGGGTGGCCGAGTTGACCAGCCAGGTCGTGTGCAAGACCAGGATCGCACGGAAGAAGCCGCCCCAGACCAGCCACGACATGCCGCCCGCCAGGTACAGGCCGACGAAGAGTGCAATCGGGAAGACGATGTGGATTTTGTCCAGGAAGCGGTGGACCGGATCGCGGTAGAGATCGGCGCCCACTTCTGGAGGTACTCGGGCGTGTGGCGTGAGGTGATGTCCGGGGTCATCCACCAGAACATGTGAGCCCAGCCGAAGCCGCGGTCGGGGCTGTGGACGTCGCCGTCCTGGTCGGAGAACTGGTGGTGGCCGCCGGTGGTCAGCGACCCAGCCAATCGCCCCGCCCTCGGACGCCGCGCAGCCGATCGCCGTGAGGACGTACTCCAGCCACTTCGGCCGGGTCGCGAAGCTCCGGTGGGTCAGCAGACGGTGGTAGGTCATGCAGATGCCGATGCCGCCGGTCAGCCAGTGGAGGAGCAGGCAGAGGGCCAGCCCCGACCACGAGAAGTAGCCCGGCACGAAGGCGAGCAGTGCTCCTGCATGGAGCGCAGCGATCCAGATCAGCGGCGCCCAGGCAGATGTAACCCGTTGGTCCTTCGCGGGTTTGTGTCATCGTCGTCATTCTGGATCCTTGCTTGCTTGCGGGAAGACGGTGGCCGGGAGGGGGGGTTTCCACGCTGACCGGAGGGGCGGCACAACACCACACCAATTGCAAACGTGACGCCGAATTGGTGCTATCGCTCCGCGAACCGGCACCCTGGCGTGGGTTCATGAGAAAATAGGACGAACCACGAGGTCCGGATCGCTCGTCTTGTTGCCTGGCTCCAAAAAAATGGCGGGCGGCAGGGAGGTTCGGGGGGAGATCTGGTCAGGCGCGGAGCCAGAGTTTACAACGGAAGCCTCGCCACGCCAACGCCTTTTTCCCCGAGATCCGCAGCTTCCCGGAATTCTCAGCGACTCCGAAAGAAATGGCCGAACCTGGAGGGATTGACCACCCATGCAAGGAGTCTTCTGCGACGGCCAAGCTGCCCGACTTCGCCGCGACCTGCCCGAGCCGGCGCCCTTGCCGGGCGAGGTGCTGCTGACCGTCCGGGCGGTCGGCATCTGCGACACCGACTTGCAGCTCGCTGCGCGGCTACATGGGCTACCGGGGCGTGCTGGGACACGAGTTCGTCGGCCAGACGCCCGACGGCCGTCGCGTGACCGCCGAGATCAACAACGCCTGTCACCGTTGCCCGACCTGCCAGGCCGGCCGTCCCCAGCATTGTCCGAACCGGAGCGTGCTGGGCATCTTTCAGCACGACGGCGCGATGGCCGAGCGCGTGGCGGTGCCGGAGCGGAACCTGCATGACGTTCCCGATACGCTCGACGACCGCGAGGCGGTCTTCATCGAGCCCCTGGCCGCGGCCTTCCGGATCAGGGAGCAGGTCGCGATCGGGACCCGAGACCGCCGCTGCGGTGCTCGGCGATGGCAAGCTCGGCCTCCTCTGCGCCTGGGTCCTGCGTGAGGCCGGCGCCCGGGTCACGCTCATCGGCAAGCATCGCGACAAGCTCGCCCTGGCCGGCAACAGGATCGCCACGACGCTCCTCGACGAGGCCACGTCCCTTGGCCGTGCGTTCGACCTGGTCGTGGACGCCACCGGCTCGCCGAGCGGCCTGCCGACGGCCCTGGGGCTGGTCCGGCCTTGCGGGACGGTCGTGCTCAAGACGACGGTGGCCGCCGAGTATCAGATCAACCTGGCTCCGGTCGTGATCGATGAGGTCCAGATACTCGGCTCACGCTGCGGCCCGTTCCCGGCGGCGATCGCGGCCTTGCGGGAGAGGCGGATCGACGTCCGCTCCTTGATCGGCGCCGAGTTTCCCTCGATCGGGCCGACGACGCCTTCGAGGCCGCCGCCCGGCCGGGGTCGCGGAAGGTCTTGATCCGGGTGTAAAGCGCGTCGGTGAGACTGTTGAGAGGACGGATCAGGAGAAGTCCATGAGCCAGCCAGCCGAATTCGCCGTCGCCGAGGAGGCCGCCCGCGCCGCGGGGGAGGTGCTCGCGAGGTACTACCGCGAGGGGGTGACGATGCGGTCGAAGGACATCGCCAACCTCGTCTCCGACGCCGACCTCGAAGCCGAGCGGGCGATCGTCGCCGTGATCCGGCGGGCCTTTCCCGATCATGCCGTGCTCGGTGAGGAGGAACACCATGCCGCGACCGATGCGCCGCACCTCTGGGTCGTGGACCCGCTGGACGGCACGAACAACTTCGCGCACAAGATCCCGCACGTCGCGGTCTCGGTGGCCTACGTCCGCGACGGTCGGAGCGAGTGCGGGGTGATCTATCAACCCGCTCCGCGACGACTGGTTCACCGCCATTCGGGGTCAAGGGGCCTTCTTCAACGGTCAGGCGGCGCAGCGTCACCGAGCCCGAGAAGCTCGACGAGGTGCTCGTCGGCGTCGGCTTCTACTACGACCGCGGCGCGATGATGGAGGCCACACTGGCGGCCATCGGCGACCTCTTCCGCAAGAACATCCACGGCATCCGGCGGTTCGGGACCGCGGCGCTGGATCTCTGCATGGTGGGCGTTGGGATGTTCGGCGCCTACTTCGAATACGAGCTGTCGCCCTGGGACTTCGCCGCCGGCCGCCTCTTCGTCGAGGAGGCCGGGTGGCCGCGTGACGGATGGCCGCGGCGAGCCGCTGACGCTCGGGCGTTCGAGCATCCTGGCCTCGAACGGCCGGCTTCATGAGGAGGTTCTGGAGGTGGTCCGTCGGCATCATTTGACGTGAACCGGGGCCATTCTCGGGCAAGGTCCGTTGATGAGGCAAAAGGATTGACTCGCATGAGGGCTCGATCTGGCCATTGCAGTCAACTCTCAATTTGACTCATTCACTCACGGAATCACAAAATCTGGATTTTCTGTTGAGTCGTTCGATTGGGCTTGCAAGCACAGTCGCAGGATGGTCATTCTGTCTGCGGGACACGGGTGCCGCGGTTCGTCGCGGTCGCCTGGAGAACAGGCCAGACAACCGCGCAGCGTGGCGTGGATCGGGTCGCAGGGAGCGACGCGAGCCCGTGTCCTGACCAGGGAGTTGAGAGCATTGACCTTTTCCAGCACCATCAGGACGAGCACCACGGTTGCCACGATGGCCCTGACCACGCTGTTGAGTCTCTCGGGCCCCTCGGCCCGGACCGCCCGCGCCGACGGCCCGCCCGCCGCCGCGCCCACGGCGACCACCCCCACCGCCCCGGCGCAGCCCGCACCAGGCGGCGCAGCGCCGCCCAGGCGACGGTTTATGTCCAGCAACCTGTGGGCGATCCCTACGGATTCACCAACTGGCTGAACTCGGTCCGCGCCCGCTATGGTTTGCCGTCGGTCGGCTACGACCCGAACCTGGCGAACTGGGCCGCCGCCAACAGCGCCCAGCAAGCCGCGCGCGGCCTGGGTCACTTTGTGATGGGACCAGCCCGGTTCCAAAACAGCGCCATGGGGAACTCCGCCACCATCGGGAATCAGTGGATGGCCTCCCCCGCCCATCGTGCGGCCCTGCTCGACCCGACAATCCGCTGGATCGGCCTGGCGGGTTACGGAGCCTACTGGACTTTTAACGCTTACTGATAGGTCTTGATTCGCCCGCCGTGGACCGGGCTCCCCCGCGACGCGATGTCGTCGCGGGGGATTCCGACGGATGTGACAGTCCGGTTCACCCTTCTCCTCAGGCAGACCCGGCGCTCCGCGTTTGATCCAGACGCGGAAATCGTCGAGGACGGGATCAGGTAGCCTCCGGTCGGGAGGCATCATCGCAACCTCGCTGGAGTGTTCGAGGACGCGCATCAAGAGGCTGAACTCGGGCTTGCCGGGGACGATCGCCGGTCCTGAGTCGCCACCGTCGATCAGGCCGCGACGGGTGTCGAGGCGGAGTCCGGCCTCGATCGTCTTCGCCCTGGCGGAATGACAGGAATAGCATTCCTTGACGAGCACCGGATGGATCTTCTCCCGGTAGAGATCCAGCCCTTCCGGGTCCTCCGGGCCGGCGCGACAAGGTGAGCAGAAGCACGGGGATGAGAGAAGCGACCATCCGGGGAACCTCCACGATCCGGGTCGCGAGTCGATCGCGTCCGACCTGCTTTCCCGATCTTAACCGATCGACTTCGGCGATTCCCGCGTCCGGCTCGGGCCGATCGGCCAGCGGGATGGGCGGGGCGCGTCGGCTGGCGTACAATGGTCGCCTTGCGACGGGAGGAACCGCGGGAAGGTAGACCAACGATGAGCGACCTGGCAATCCGCGTCAAGGACCTGCACAAGACCTACCCCGGCCGCGACGGGCCGGTGGAGGCGGTCAAGGGGCTCGACCTGGAGATCGCGACCGGCGAGTGCTTCGGCCTGCTCGGTCCGAACGGGGCGGGCAAGACCACGACCATCGAGATCCTCGAAGGGATCAAGCCGGCCACCTCGGGCGAGGTCGAGGTGCTCGGTCGGCGCTGGGAAGCCGATGAGTCGGCGATCCGCGAGCGGATCGGGGTGACGTTGCAGGAGACGAAGTTCCCCGAGAAATCGACCGTGCAGGAACTCGTCCGCCTCTTCCGAAGCTTCTACAAGCAAGGGCCGGAGCCGCTGGAGGTGCTCGGTCGGGTGGCGCTGGAGCCGAAGGCGAACGCCTTCGTCGAGACGCTCTCCGGCGGTCAGCAGCGGCGACTGGCGGTGGCGCTGGCCCTCGTGGGCGACCCGGAATTGCTCTTCCTCGACGAGCCGACGACCGGCCTCGATCCCCAGTCCCGCCGGCAGCTCTGGGACCTGATCCGCGAGCTGCAAGGGCAAGGGCGCACCACCCTCCTGACGACGCACTACATGGACGAGGCCGAGAAGCTCTGCGACCGGGTGGCGATCGTCGATCACGGGAAGGTGATCGCGCTCGGCTCGCCTCGCGAGCTGATCGCCAGGCTGGGCGGCGAGCACGTCGTCGAGTTCGCGCTGGAAGGCGAGGGCGAGCGGCCGGCGCCGGAGGCGTTCGCCGACCTGGAGACGGTCCTGGGCTCCCGGTTCGAGAACGACGGCTACGCCTTGACGGTCGGCGAGCCGCACCGGGCGATCCCGGCGCTGATCGACCGATCTGGAGTCGGGTCATCATCACCTCGCCCGGCTCACGACGCGACAGGTGAGCCTGGAAGACGTCTTCGTCTCCCTGACCGGCCGCCACCTCCGTGAGGACGAGGAGGGCGCGGGCGAGACGTCGGCCAAAGGGCGACGACGGGGACGGAAACGGTCGCGAGCCGGCTCGTGAATGGTGCCTGGATGCTGGAATCCGAGGGAGGACGCCGGTAGGATCGTCGCCGTGGTGTCCCGGCCTTCCTGGATTTCCATGTCGAGGCGAAACGATGCGACGATGGGCCGTCCTGCTCGCGACCCTGGTATCCCTCCTGCTCCCGTCCTTCTCCCCAGCCCAACCGCCCGTCTCCGACCGGTCCGAGGCCGGGAAGAAGGATGAGAAGGCCGGTGAAGCGAAGAAGGAAAACGGCAAGAAGCCGGGACGCAGTGACGATGACGAGCCGGTCGTCACCGAGCATGAGATCCAGATCGGCGAACGGACGCTCGCCTACACCGCCACGGCTGGCATGCTCCCGATCCGCAACGACGCGGGCACGACCGAGGCCCACATCTTCTACGTGGCTTACACCCGCAAGGGGGTCGCGGACCAGGCGAAGCGTCCCTTGATGTTCAGCTTCAACGGTGGCCCCGGCTCGGCGTCGGTCTGGCTGCACCTCGGGGCGCTCGGTCCGAAGCGGATCGTGATGCCCGACGACGCCGGGTTCGCCCGGCCACCGTTCCGGCTGGTGGACAATGCGGCCACCTGGCTCGACTTCACCGACCTCGTCTTCATCGACCCGTCGGCACCGGCTACAGCCGGGCCACCAAGCCCGAGCTGAACCGGAAGTTCCACGGACTCCGCGGCGACATCGACTCGGTGGGCGAGTTCATCCGGTTGTACCTGACTCGCCACGAGCGCTGGGAGTCGCCCCTGTACCTCGTCGGCGAGAGCTACGGCACGACGCGGGCCTCGGGACTCTCCGAGCACCTGGTCGATCGCGGGATCGCGCTGAACGGGATCGTGCTGATCTCGTCGGTCCTGAACTTCCAGACGTTGAACTTCGGCCAGGGGAACGACCTGCCTTACTTGCTCTACGTCCCCACCTACGCCGCGACCGCCTGGTATCACAAGAGGCTGCCGGACGACCTCCAGAACAAGGAATTGCCCGCGCTTCCTCGAAGAAGTGGAGACGTGGGCCACCCGAGACTACGCCCGCGCCCTGGAGCGGGGCGACCGTCTCGGAGGCGCCGAGCGAAAGGCGATCGTCGATGCATTGGCCCGCTACACCGGCTTGAGTGCGGAGTACGTCGAGAACAGCAACCTCCGCATCTCGATCATGCGGTTCTGCAAGGAACTCCTTCGGGACAGGAAGCGGACGGTCGGCCGGCTCGACAGCCGCTATGTCGGCATCGACGCCTCGGCTGTCGGCGCCACGATTGAGACGGACCCGAGCATGTCGGCGATCCGGCCGCCGTACACGGCGACGTTCAACCAGTACGTCCGCGAGGAACTGGAGTACGAGACCGATCGACCCTACTACATCCTCGGCGAAGGCGTCGGCCGCTGGGATTGGGGCACCGACGGCAACGGCTTCCCCGACACCAGCGCCGAGCTTCGGGACGCCCTGGCGAAGAACCCTTTCATGAACGTCTTCGTCGCATCCGGCTTTTTCGACCTGGCGACCCCGTATTTCGCCACCGAGTACACGCTCGCCCACATGAACCTCGACCCCAAGCAGCGCGAGCGATTCACGACGGCCGAGTATCGCGCCGGGCACATGATGTATGTGCATGGGGCATCCCTGAAGAAGCTTCGAGACGACGTGGATCAGTTCCTCTCGAAAGCGAATAACCCCTGAATCGAAGGAGTGCCGGCGATGCGGAAGAACCGCCCACTTCGTGCGATCGCTCGCAACGTCCTGACGGTGGCCCTGTTGGCCTGGCCTTCCGGTGGAGACGTCCAGGCGGCGGATGGTCCGACTCACGAGCAAGCCGCCCAGGCGCTCCGCCGGGCCGTCAACTTCTTCCGCGAGAAGGTGGCCGATCATGGCGGCTACGTCTATCGCGTCAGCGGCGACCTGGCGATCCGCGAGGGCGAGGGCAAGGCCCCACCGGGCACCGACTGGGTCCAACCGCCGGGAACGCCCACCGTCGGCGAAGCCTACCTCGTTGCCTTCGAGGCGACCGGTGATCCCTACTACAAGGAGGCGGCTCGCGAAACCGCGATGGCCCTCGTCCGCGGCCAGCTCCACTCCGGAGGATGGGACTACCGGATCGAGTTCAACCCGGAGGATCGCGAGAAGATCCGATATCGGGTCGGCCCCGATGGGAAACAGACTCCCGACCCGACCCCGTCGAAAGCCCTGCGCGATCCGGGCGGCTGGGACGTCTGGAAGCACCGCAAGGTCAAGGGGAACGTCACCACGCTCGACGACGACACCACCCAGGCCGCGACCCGCTTCCTCGTTCGGGCCGACAGGGCGTTCGACTTCCAGGACAAGGAAATCCACGAGGCCGCGACCTATGCCTTGAAGTCGCTCCAACAAAGCCAGTATCCCAACGGCGGCTGGTCGGCCAACTACGACCGCTTCCCCGAGGTCTCGCCCAGCGCCGACCATTACCCGGTGATCCCGGCCGCGTACCCGGAGAGCTGGTCGCGAACCTGGCCGAAGGACTTCACGGGATGTTACGTCCTCAACGACAACCTGGTCGCCGACATGATCGCGACGATGCTGCTGGCCCACGAGGTCTATGACGACGATGCCTTCCTCACCAGCGCCCGTCAGGCGGGGGCCTTCCTCATCCTGGCCCAGATGCCCGATCCCCAGCCGGCGTGGGCGCAGCAATACAACCGCGACATGCAGCCGGACTGGTCGCGCAAGTTCGAGCCGCCCGCGGTCAGCGGGGGCGAGTCGCAAAACGTGATGCGGGCCTTGATGGCCCTCTACCGCCGGACCGGCGACGCCAAGTACCTGGAGCCGATCCCGCGCGCCCTGGACTACCTTCGACGCTCGCAGCTCCCCGACGGCCGGCTGGCTCGCTTCTACGAGTTGCGGACCAACCGCCCCTTGTATTTCACAAAAGACTATCAGTTGACCTACAATTCTGACGACATGCCGACCCATTACGGATTCATCGTCGGCTCGAACCTGGATGCGATCGAGGCCGAGTATCGCCGGCTGAAGGAGTCGGGACCGACGGACACCGATCCCGGGTCGCGGAAGCGGTCGCGGCCCCGGTTGACCTCCGACCTGGAGGCGAAGACCCGGGCCATCCTCGACGCTCTCGATGATCGAGGGGCCTGGGTCGAGCATCACCGGATGACCGCCCACAAGGTCGAGCCGGCCTCGGGCGTGATCGAGTCGCAGACCTTCGCGAAAAACGTGGCGACGCTCAGTCGCTACCTCGAAGCGACGGCGGATTGAACCGCCGAAACCGAGGGAGGAATCCGGGATGGGACGCAGAGTCTGGGCGGTCGGCGTGCTGTCAGTGTGGCTCTCCTCCGCGCCCTCGCCAGCCGACGAGGCAATCCCACGCCTGAAGCATCACCAGCCGGGCCTGACCGTCGATCTCGGCGTCGGCCTCTGGGCCTGGCCGGTGCCGATGGACACGGATGGCGACGGCGACCTCGACCTCCTGGTGGTCTGCCCAGACGTGCCGTTCAACGGGACCTACCGGTTCGAGAACCCCGACGGCCGGGTGAGGTCGCCCGTCTTCCGACCCGGCGTGCGGGTGGGGCCGGGTCGGCACGACGTGATGCCTTCGTATGTTGATGGGAAGGTCTGCGTGCTCGTCCCCGGACGCGAGGTCATGGACCTCGCCACGAAGGGCACGGCCGAGTCACGAGCCATCTATTTGTCGGGCAATGTTCATAAAAAAGGGCGTCGGACGCGGGAGAACCAGTGGCGTCAGGTCGATTACGACGGGGACGGCGATCTCGACCTCATCGCGGGCGTGGCCGACTGGACCGATTATGGCTGGGACGACGCCTTCGACGCCCACGGCCGCTGGATGCGGGGGCCGCTGCATGCCTATCTCTACCTCATCCGCAACCGTGGAAGCGATGCAAAACCCGACTACGAGACGCCACGGAAGATCGAGGCGGGTGGACGGGTCCTCGACGTGTACGGAAGGCCGTCGCCGAACTTTGCCGACTTCGATGGCGACGGCGATCTCGACCTGATCTGCGGTGAGTTCCTCGACCGGCTCACCTACTTCGAGAACGTCGGCACCCGCACCGAGCCCGAATACCGGCGCGGCCGGGCTGTGCTCGATCCCGAGGGACGTCCGATCGTCATGGACCTTCAGATGATCGTCCCCGTGGCGATCGACTGGGACGGCGACGGCGACACGGATCTGGTCATTGGCGACGAGGACGGGCGGGTGGCGTTGGTCGAGCACACCGGCCGGTTGATCGACGGTACGCCGCGGTTCCGGCGGCCGTCTTACTTCCGTCAGGAGGCCGACGACGTGAAGTTCGGGTCACTTGTTACCCCCTCGGCGGCCGACTGGGACGGCGACGGCGACACGGACCTGATCGTCGGCAACTCGGCCGGCTATCTGGGGTTCATCGCCAACCTCGGCGGCGACCCGGTCCACTGGGCGGAGCCGGTTCGCCTGAAAGCCGGTGGGGAGACGATCCGCATTCAGGCCGGCCCGAGCGGCTCGATCCAGGGGCCTTGCGAGGCGAAGTGGGGCTATACCGTGCCTTGCGTGGCCGACTGGGACGGCGACGGACGTCTCGACATCGTGGTCAACTCGATCTGGGGTACCGTGGTCTGGTATCGCAACGTCGGCGTGGCGACCAGCCCCGCGCTGGCGCCGGCCAAGCCGATCGCGGTGGACTGGCCGGGCGAGACGCCGAAGCCGGCGTGGACGTGGTGGGAGCCCGAGGGCCGCCAACTCGTGACCCAGTGGCGGACGACACCGTTCGTGATCGACCTGAACGACGATGGCCGGAACGACCTCGTCCTGCTCGATCCCGAGGGGTACCTCGCCTTCTTCGAGCGGTTCCACCAGGCCGACGGCACGCTTGGACTCCGACCCGGCCGGCGGATCTTCCGGACGGAGGGGCCGTCCGGCTTCGACAGCAAGCAGGTCATCAAGGATTCCGAACCCGGCCTGCTCCGGCTGAATGTGGGCGAGGCCGGGGCGAGCGGTCGCCGCAAGTTTTGCCTGGCTGACTGGGATGGCGACGGCGACCTTGACCTGATCGTCAACAGCACGAGCGCGAACCTCCTGAGGAACGTCTCGACCGAGCCCGGCGAATTCCTCTTCCGCGACGAGGGACCGTTGACGACCCAGAAGCTCGCGGGTCACACCACCTGCCCGACGATCGGCGACCTCGACGGCGACGGCCGGCCCGAATTGATCCTGGGGGCCGAGGACGGGCATCTTTACGACCTGGGGCATCCCGAACGGTAGCGGCTGACGTGGAGGAAACGGGGCAATCGGCCTATACTGGACGGATGCGGGGGCCGGCTCGGGTCCCGGCCCTGGGATGTTGGTAGGGATGCTCCGATGTCGCACTATTCGTCGCTTCGCGAACTGTACCTGACCCGACTCCGCGAGTTCTACCGCCAGCCGGCGCGGATCTTCTGGGTCTATGGGTTCCCGACAGTCCTGGCGATCGTGCTGGGCGTGGCCTTCAAGAACCAGGCGCCGCAGAAGGTGCGCGTCGTACTGGTGAAGGGGCCGGGGGCGGAGGCGATCGAGGCGGAGCTGGAGAAGGAGTCGGTCCGGGCGGGCACGGCCTGGAGGCCGGGGATCACGTTCGTCGAGCGAGAGCCCGAGGAAGCGCTGCACGACCTGAGGACGGGCAACGAAGCACTCCTGATCGAGCCGTCGGCCTCGACGTCGGAGGCGTTGGCATATCGATACGACCCGACCCGACCCGAGGCCGTGGCCGCGCGGGCGGCCGTCGATGATGCCTTGCAACGGGCGCGGGGTCGGGAGGACGTGCTCGCGGTCAGCGAACAGACGAAGACCGTGCCGGGCACGCGGTACATCGACTTCCTGATCCCCGGCCTGATCGCCTTGAACACGATGGGTGGCGGACTCTGGGGGGTCGGCTTCTTGCTGGTCAATTTCCGGATCGCGGGATTGCTCAAGCGATTCGTGGCGACGCCGATGCCGCGTCAGAACTTTCTCGGGGCGATCCTGGGGGCGCGATTGACCTTCCTGATCCCGGACGTCTTCGTCCTGCTGCTTCTGGGCGTGTTCGCCTTTGGAATGCCGATCCGCGGGAACCTCGGGACGCTCGTGCTGATCGAGGTGGTCGGGGCCCTGGCGTTTGCCGGGATCGGCTTGCTGGTCGCGAGTCGGGCAAAGACGACGGAGACGGTCAGCGGTCTGATGAACCTGGTGATGATCCCGATGTGGCTGCTCTCGGGTGTCTTCTTCGCCACGAGCCGGTATCCCGACGCCATGCAGCCGTTGATCCAGGTCTTGCCCCTGACGCAGCTTTGCGACGGTCTCCGCCTGGTGATCCTCCAGGGCAAAGGTCTAGCCGAGCTCGCCAAGCCCCTGGCGATCCTCGCCGCCTGGGCCGTCGGGACCTTCTGGCTCGCCTTGCGGGTCTTCCGCTGGACCTGAGCCGGCCGCGGCGCGGGGCGAGATCGGAGACGAGCGGGCGAAGACCGGATGGCGAAAGACCTCGGCGAGGTCGAAGCGCCAGAGGTCGCGCTGCCGATCGGGACTCGTCTCCAGGGGCGGCACGGGAACCTCGGCGATCAGGTGCCCGAAGAACGTGGCCTTCGCCGGGATCTCCACGTCCACGAACTCCGACTCAGACTGCAACGGCAAGGCCGCCAGTGCCTCGCGACGATGAAGCCGGCAAGGCGAGTGGACGTCGAGCAACGGGACCGCGAAGAGAGTCTTCCAGCGCAGCCAGTCAAGCCGGCGTGCGAGCCGCCCGGCCACCGACGCGGGGCGCCGGCCAACGACGTGGTCGCACTTGTCGATCGCTTCGAGCAACGGGTCGAGATGACCGGGCAACCAGGGCTCGATGGCCGTCGTGATCAGAACCAGAGGTGCCGATGCCTCGCTCACCGCGGCGTCGATGGTGGGGCCGAGACCGGCATCGGCGCTCGTGGGCAAGACCCGCCATTCGGCCGGACGCTTCCGCCCCCGGATCAAGGCCACCAGATCCTCGGCGATTCCCTCCGCCCGATCCGGGCGGCCGGCATCGAACGCGAGGACCAGGATCCCCGCGCCCGGCATCGGCTCGCGATGGAAATGGGCCTCGTAGGGGTCTTCGGGCGGGGAGACAGGCTGGGTCATGGTCGGGTGGTTGGTCCGGCGGTGAGGAACGGGGTCCGGAGGGGAACGGTTCCGGTCCTCTCACGCCGGCACAGGGGCGAGCCACTTTTCCACGGCCCGACGGAAGGCTTGCTGGAGCCGGCGGGTGATCGGCCCGGGCTGGCCCTGGGCGACCGGCTGGCCGTCGATCGAGACGACCGGCAACACTTCGATGGTCGTGCCGGACAGGAGGACCTCGTCGGCGGCCTTCAACTGGTCGAGCGAGATGGTGGCCTCGGCGAAGGGGATGCCCTCGGCGCGAGCGTGAAGGAGCATGGCCTGCCGGCTCGTACCGGGGAGGATGCCGGGCCCTTCGGGCGTGGCTTCCAGGCGGCCGTCGCGGACCCAGAGGAGCGAGGAGTGCGTGGCCTCCGTCACCGTGCCATCCGGCTCGACGAGGACGGCCTCGTAACCCCCCGCTTCCCGGGCCGCCTGGTTCGCCAGGACGTTACCGAGCAGGTTGGTCGACTTGACGTCGCAACGGCGCCAGCGCCAGTCGGGTTGGCTCACGATGGGCACTCCCGACTGGCGGAGCCGGGCCGTCTCGGTGTCGTCGTAGGGCTTGACGAGGATCAGCTCGGTCGGCTCGACGGCCAGGTCGGGGAAGGCGTGCTTGCGTGGGGCGACACCTCGGGTGATCTGGATGTAAACGGTTCCCTCCTCGATGCCGCTCCGCGAGATGGTCTCGTGCATCCGCTTGTAAAGCCGGTCGAGATCGACCGGACCGATTCTCATCTCGCTCAGGCTGCGACGGAGTCGGGCCATGTGCTCGTCTTCAAGCCAGCAACGCCCTTGATAGATCCGGCAGACCTCATAGATGGCGTCGCCGAAGAGGAAGCCACGGTCGTCGATCGGCACACGCGCCTCCTCCGGGGGCAGGATCGCACCGTTGAGGCAGGCGAGACTGGACATGGGTGGCACCTTCGCTCCGAGAGATAGTCCGGGGACAGCCGATCCGGCGGGTCCTCCAAGATAACCGGAGCGCCCGAGGGCCGGCAATCGCACCGCGGGCCGATATCGGGACCGTGCCCGAAAAATTTCGGAGTATTTTTCTGGCACGGCACCCAACCCGGAGTGTATATCAGCATGATCATCAGGTCTCGCCCTCGTCCGTCCCGGACTCCCCCTCGCGACGCGCCTCGATCCTCCCTGGAACGCCATCATGAAGAAGAATGCGGGCGCACCCAAGAACGCCAGAGCGGCGAGCGAACCGAGCGCGATCCCGGCCGAGACGATCCGGTTCATCCGGGCGATCCGGGAGCGGGTCGGGACCGTCGTGGTCGGACAGGAGGAGGTCGTTGAACGGACTCTGATCGCCCTGTTCACCGGCGGCCACCTGCTGCTCCAGGGCGTGCCAGGTCTGGCCAAGACGCTGCTTGTCTCGGCGCTCTCAAAATCGATCGACCTGGGGTTCAGCCGGATCCAGTTCACGGTGGACCTGCTGCCATCGGACATCATCGGCTCGGAGATCCTCGACCAGCGAACCAACACGTTCCGGGTCCACCAGGGACCGATCTTCACGAATCTCCTGCTCGCCGATGAGATCAACCGCGCGGCTCCGAAGGTTCAGAGCGCCTTGCTGGAGGCGATGCAAGAACGACGGGTCACGATCGGCAACGAGACGTTCAAACTCCCGGCGCCCTTCCTCGTGATCGCCACCCAGAACCCGATCGAGCAGAGCGGCACGTTCGAGCTTCCCGAGGCCCAGCTCGACCGTTTCATGCTCTGCCATCGGCTCGGCTACCCGACGCTCGACGAGGAGCGTGAGATCCTCAAGCGGAACATGGGCCTGGGCATTCGCCGCGAGGACAAGGGGGCCGTGGCACGGACCGAGTTCGATGTGCTGGAGAAGGAGCCCGTCGGCACGACCGAAGACCTCGTCCGCGCGATGGAGGCGGTTCACGACGTCTTCGTCTCGGAGACGTTCACTGACCACGTCGTCCAGATCGTCGATCAAACCCGCCGACACCCGGCGATCGATCTGGGTTCGAGCCCGCGGGCGGGGATCGCGCTGGTCAAGGCGTCCCGGCGCGGGCCTTGATCCAAGGCCGGCATTACGTCGTCCCGGAAGACCTCTTCGCCCTGGCCGAAGACGTGATCCTGCACCGCATCCGGCTGACTTACGAGGCGATGGCCGACGGCCGGACTGGTCCCGATGTGCTCCGCGAGATCCTCGGGCCGTTTGGAGCACCATCGCGGAACGGTCACGTCCCGGCTGGACACCTTTTCCCGATGGCGCGGTGAGGTGAGCCCGTGGAAGGACGTATCGAGAGCCATGCGATTCTCGATTCCCGCCAGTTCCTCCTGGCAATCAAGCGCCTGGCCGACAGCCTCAGCTTCGGCACGGACCGCTCGCCGTTCCTGGGCTCGGGCCTGGAGTACGTCCAGTCCCGACTCTACCAGTTCGGCGACCCGATCAAGTCGATCGACTGGAGAGTGACGGCGCGGACGCGGAAGATCCACGTCAAGGAGTATGAAGCTCCGAAGCGATTGCCGGTCTATCTGCTCGTGGATACGTCGGCCTCCATGACCATCAGCTCGCACGGCCGGAGCAAGTACGAGACAGCCCTTTTCCTCGCGGGCGGTCTGGCCCTCGCGAGCCTCGACAAGATCAGCCCGGTGGGCCTGCTGGGGGTTGGCAGCCGGGGAATCCACGTGAGGCCGAGCCTGTCGAAGGACCAGGTCTTGCAGTGGCTCCACAAGCTGCGGACCTACCGATACGACGAGCCGACAACCCTCGCCGCCCGCCTCGCCGAGTTGATCCCGAGTCTGGCGCAGCGGGTCCTGGTGATCATCTTGAGCGATCTACACGACCCCGGCGCCTTGCCGGCGATCAAGCGAATGGGCCAGCAGCACGACTGCGCCGTCTTGCAACTGCGCGATCCGGTCGAGGACGGCCTGCGCGGTGTCGGATTCGTCCGCGCCGGGAGGCAGAGACCGGCCGCGAGTTCGTGCTCCGGAACCGGGTCTCCTGGCTCGATCCGGCGATGGTCGAACAGGAACTCAAGCGGGCCGGGATCGACTTCCTTCGGATCGACACGGACCAGCCATTCGTCTCGCGGGTCCGCCAGTTCTTCCGCACACGCAACCTGCTGGGTCGGGGGGCACGCTGACGATGGGCCGTTCTCAGTGCGGAGTTCGTCGACTTCCCGGCCTCCTCGTCGCCCTGGCGGCGCTGAGCCGCGACCGCCCCGTTGCTCGCCGAGAATGAGCGTGATCCGACCGTCGGTATGCCCGCCCGGATCGACCAAATGGTGCTACCGGGAACGGAACTGGAGGCCATCCCCCTGCGTGACCGGGATTCTCCGATGGTCGTGCGGATCGTGGAGAGCTACCCGCATGGCTCGGACTTCCGCTACGACCTTGAGTATTACGGCCTGGAGCCGGGGGCGTATGACCTGCGGGAGTGCCTCCGGCGCCAGGACGGTTCGAGCACGGACGACCTGCCGCCGATCCCGGTCACGATCCGGGCCGTTCTGCCGCCGGGGCAGATCGAGCCGAACCGGCTGACGATCGAGGAGCCCCCGTACCTCGGGGGCTATCGGCTGCTGATCGGGGTGGCGGGCTTCGTCTGGATCGCGGGGCTCGCGGCGATCCTGCTCGTCGGTCGTCGTAAGACGATCTCGAAAGATTCGCACGCAACTCAGCCGCTGACTCTGGCCGATCGGCTCCGACCGCTCGTCGAGTCGGCGCAACGGGGCACGCTCGGACCCGGTCAGCATGCGGAACTGGAACGGTTGCTGATCGGCTACTGGCGACGACGGCTGGGACTGGAGGACCGCGCACCCGCTGGCCTGATTCGGGTCTTGAAGGAGCACGCCGAGGCCGGTCCACTCCTGACGGCCCTGGAGGACTGGCTCCATCGGCCCGATGGGGGCGGGTCGGTCGATGTGTCGGCCTTGCTGGAGTCGTACCGGGAACTCCCGGCCGATGCCCTGGAAAAGGAGGCCGCGGCCACGACCGCGGGTTGGGACGCATGAGCCTGATCTTCGGATTCGCCCATCCCTGGGTCCTCCTGTTGCTCGTCGGGCCGGTCGCCCTGCTCGTCTGGGTCTGGCGAAGGCAAGGACGACGGGTCGCCTTGCCGTTCGACCACGGCCGCCAGACTCCTGGCCGGGGCTGGCGGTTCGTGCTGAGCCTGACGGAGAGCCTGCCGGCATTGTTGCTGGCTGTCGTGATCGTGATTCTCGCGGGCCCGCAGCGACTCAGTGAGCCGAAGACAAAACGCGTCTTGACAAACATCGAATTCTGCGTCGATATCTCCAGCAGCATGATCTCACCATTCGGCGAGGGCACCCGCTATGACGCCTCGATGAAGGCCATCGACGAGTTCCTCGGCTTCCGCGAAGGTGACGCCTTCGGCCTGACCTTTTTCGGCAACAACGTGCTCCACTGGGTCCCGCTCACGAGCGATACCACCGCGATCCGCTGCGCCCCGCCATTCATGCGGCCGGAGAAGGTGCCCTACTGGTTCGGCGGCACGATGATCGGCAAGGCGTTGCTCGCCTGCAAGGAGATCCTCGCCCGGCGCGAGGAGGGGGATCGGATGATCGTGCTCGTCTCCGACGGCATGAGCTTCGATCTGACCGGCGGCCACGACGAGGAGGTGGCGCAGATCCTCAAAAAGAACAACATCATCGTGTACATGATCCATGCCGCCGAGTCGGAGATTCCGGCGCAGATCATCAACATCACGAGCCTCACTGGCGGCGAGGCGTTCGCCGCGGGCGACCCGGAAGGGCTCAAGGCCGTCTTCCGGCGGATCGACGCGATGCAGAAGGCTCGCCTGGTGAAGTCCGGGGCCGAGACAATGGACAACTTTGGGCCGTTCTGCATCGCGGCTCTCTCGTTGCTCGGGCTCACCGGCGGCGCGGCCCTGGTCGGCTTGAGGTACACTCCATGGTAGCCGAACTGGCCGCCCTCGGTGCGGCGATCGTGGTCGCCCTGGCCGAAACGTTGCACGCCCGACGCTCCCGGCGACTGGCGCGGCTCGCCTTCGGAGCGACCCTGCGACCCGCGCCCTGGGCTCGCCTGGCTCCGGGGCTCCGTGTGGCGGCAGCCGCGGCGTTGACCTGGGGTCTGGTCACGCTCCTGAACCTCCCGCCGATGGTCTATGCCGCCGAGGAATTGCCCGAGAAGGAGCGTCGCAATCTTCTGATCCTCCTCGACGTCTCCCCCAGCATGAACCTCCGCGACGCCGGCCCCGACGCCGAAAAGCAGGTCAGCCGCCGCGAGCGCACCGCCGACCTGATGGGTTCGTTCTTCGAGCGGGTGCCGATCCAGCAGTACCGGCTCTCGGTCGTCGCCTTCTACAACGGTGCCAAGCCGGTCGTCGAGGCGACGAAGGACATGGAAGTCATCCGCAACATCCTCGACGACCTTCCGATGCAGTACGCGTTCGACGTCGGCACGACCGACCTCTTCGCCGGCCTGGAGGCATCGGCGAAGATGGCGCAACCGTGGAACCCGCGGAGCACCTTGATCGTGCTGCTCTCCGACGGCGACACCGTGCCCGCGACCGGCATGCCCCAACTGCCGGCTTCAGTGGCCGACGTGCTGGTCGTTGGTGTCGGCGACCCCAAGACCGGCTCGTTCATCGACGGCCGGATGTCCCGCCAGGACACATCCACCCTCCGCCAGGTCGCCGCCCGCCTCGGCGGCCACTTTCACGACGGCAACCAGAAGCACCTCCCGTCCGACCTCCTGGCCGAACTGGCCATGATTCCCAGCGAAGGGACCTTCGAGAAGCTGACCCGCCGCGAGTACGCCCTGCTCGCCTGTGGGCTCGGGGCCTCGGTGCTTGCCCTGCTGCCCCTCCTGCTCCACCTCGCCGGCACGCGATGGACGCCGGGTGTGCCATTGACGACTGCGCGTGACGAGTTCTCCGGTACCTCGCGGATTTCCCGGGTGTCGCAGGCAATCCGAATCGGATAGGATTCACAAGAGATAGAGGTATCTAATCCGCCATTGACTCTCGACCCGAGTAAAGGAGGGGCCATGCGGACACTCGCACTCTTGAGCTGGCTGATGATCCCGGTGCTGGTCGGAGCCTACCACTACGGTCCCGGTCAGGACCGGCTCCGGCTGGACGACGTGTCGACGGTCCTGTCCCAGGCCGAGCGCCAGGCGGCCGACGAGGACTACGCCGCGGCGGTTCGGACCTACGAGCAAGCCCTGACGATGCTCCCGGCCGACCGCGTGGCCGAGTCGCGTCGGGTCCGCCTCGAACGGGCGAAGGCCCAGATGCTCGCCCGCCTCCTGCCCGAGGCCAACGCCGACCTGACGACACTCGTTGATGAGATCTCCTCCGACAATTCGCCCGACCCAAAGCTCCTGGCCGATGCCCGCGAGGTCTTGGCGAATTCTCAGTATTACCTGACCTGGCTGATGCGCCTGGAGGGCCTGCCGCGCGCGGAGTGGGAACCCTTGATCGAGGGCGCCCGGCAGACCTATCGACTCCTCGCCCAACAGGCCGAGGATCAGGGCGACGCGAAGGCCCTGGAACGTCACGAGGAAGACCTGGAGAGTGCCATCCGACTCGCCCGCATGGAGCCGGGCGACCTCCAGGGACTCGCGATCCCCAAGCAGTGCCAGAACTGCAAGAGCGGCCAGTGCAAGAACCGCGGCCGCAAGCCCGGTCGCAAGCCGAGCAACAGCAAGGAGAAGAAGGACGCCCGCGGCGCCAGTTCCGGCCCGCCGCCCGACAACGCCGGGTCGTGATCGACGAACCACCTCAGGCAATCGTGCGACGCCCGACGTCTTTCGTGGGGTGCTCCCCGAGCACCCCAGGATGGATCGAACTTTCTCCACCTCGTTGAAGCACCACCATGCACGTTCGCCGCCGGGTCCTTGCCCTTGCCAGCGTGACGCTCGCCGTCGCCGTTCTGTCCTCGCTGGTCGCGCCCGAGCCCGCCGCCCGCGGGCAGGTCGTCATTTCGAAAGGTGCGCCGGTTCCGACCAGCAGGGGCGTTGTGATCACGGAGTCGGTCCGGGTCGTCACGCCCGCACAGGCCACCGCCACGACCTCCACGGCGGCAACCAGCGCCCAGGACACCGAGGCGGCGAAGAAGGCCGAACACCTGAACAAGATCCGCCAGCTCGGATTCGACCGACGGCCTTCCGCCATCCTCCAGGCATGGTCCAAACCCGAGGAGGAGGAAGCGGAGCAGAACGACAAGTCGGTGGAAAAACCCGAGCTTCCCCCCGACATCTTTGCCGGCGAACCCCCGCCTGGAACGCCGAAGGTCGATCCCTTCGACGCCGAGCTGAAGGCCTTCCAGCGGCTCGTCACCCTCGGCGACTGGTCGGCCGTGGCGGAGACTCTCAAACGATTGCCCGACGAGGAGGGCAGGGCTCTCTACCAGCATCTGCTCGAAGCCCTGCCCAGTTCCTCCGGGCGCGCGACCATGCCAAACATGCCGCCCGGCATGGCCATGCCGCCGAATCTCATGCAGTTCGCCGAGAAGAACGAGTTCTCCAACGCCGACGTCCTCGCTCTCGCGAAGGCCGCCCCGCACGGTCTCGACGACAGGCTTCTCGCCGCCCTCGGTCGCATCCTCGATCTGACCCTCGACCGCGGCAACACCGTGGAGGACCTCGTCACCCGAGCCCGGGCCGAGATCGCCAAACCCGGGGATGAGGCGGCGATCACGGAACGTCAAGCTGCCAAGCTTCTGATCGCCGCCAACCGCCCGATCGAGGCTGGCACGTTCCTCCCCGAGACCGAGAAGGCCGAGGCCGACAACGACCGCGAGGCCCTGAACCTCCTGTCGCGTCATCACCTCGCCCTCTATGAGAAGGAGAAGAAAACCGCCCAGCTCGAACAGGCGTGGATAATCACGCAGGCCGTCCTGGCCATCGGCGAGGTAGACAAGGAACAGAAGGAGGAGGCCCTGAAGCGGGCCGTCGAGCTGGCTCCCAAGGTCCGCGAGGAACTCGGCCAGCAGTGGCTCGAACAGAGCTTCACCGAACGCCCTCGACGCGGCATGGAGATCATCGCCGCCATCGGCAACGCCTCCTCCCAGGGCATGCAGCGCTCGCCGTTCGACACCGACAGTCGCCTCAAGGCCCTCCAGCTTCAGAAGACCGCCGTCGAGGCGCTCTTGAAGTCCGCTCCCGAACGCGCCGAAGCATGGCGCGAATCCCTCCAGCTCCTCGCCCTCGCCTGGCTCTCCGAGGCCGAGTTCTCCCACCGCTTCGATCAGTCCACCAGCCTCGGCCCGCGGATGTATCGAGACCCGTTCGGGAACATGTACTTCACGAACGATGGGATGATGAATCCCAACATGATGGCCCAGCAGCGCAACATGCCCCGGCCGATCACCGTGGCCGACATCCTCGACGCCCGCCCCGGCGACGCCTGGCTCGGTCGCCTCGACCCGGCCATCCGGCCCCGGTTTGCCACCGTCTTCTCACAGCTTTATCTCAAGGTCGGTGAGGAAGACCTCGCCTTCCCCTTCATCGAGCAACTCGCCGGTGCCCACCCCGATCAGGCCCGCGAGCTGGCCGAGGAGTTCCTCCGGGTCTGGACCCGCAACCACGACCCGAACGCCCAGCGAAACTACACAAACCCCTACATGTTCATGTACGGCTTCGAACGCCGCATCGAGAGCATCCCGCTGACACGTTCGAAGCAGGAGCGCAACCTCAAGGAGCTGGCCGGCTGGGTCACCCGCCTCAAGAAGCTTCCGATCGGTGATGACCTGGACGAGTCGCTGCTCGCCAACGCCTTCACGGCCAGCCACAGTGTCGCCGAGGTCTATCGAATCGAGGCCATCGAAACGGTCTTCGGACCGATGGATGACCTCAAACCCGAGACGCTCGCGGCGCTGGCGCAGAAGATGCGCCACCAACCTCAACGGCGTCTGGCGACAGCCAGCCGTGCAGGAGAAGAACAAGACCAATCGCAAGGAGAAGGACATCCGCGCCGAGGTCGAGCGGGGATATGAGGTCGCCCGCGCCGTCATCGAGCGCGCTCGTCAGGAACACGCTGACCACTGGGCCCTGATGCTCGCCGACGCCGCCCTGCTCCACGACCAGAATAACTATCACCAGGAACTCGACCCCGACTCCGACTTCACCCGGACCCGCCGTGAGGCCCTCGACCGCTTTCAACAGGCCGCCACGCTCTACGCCAGAAAAGTCCCCGACCTCAAGCTGGAGGAAGAGACGGCCGAGACCTTCGAGATGTGGTTCTACGCCAGCCTCGGCGCCTGTGACCTGAGCAACATCGACGAGAAGAAGCTCCTCGTCGCCAGCCAGCCGGAGTTGATCCGCGAGGCGATCCAGGCGCTTCCGGGCGAGGCGGCGGAGCGCCACCTGGCGAAGTTCGCCAACAGCCTCTTCGTCCGGATGAGCGGCCTGAACCCGGCCGTCAAGCACCGCTACCTCAAGGCCGGCTTCGAGATTGTCGGCGACCACGAGCAGGCCCGCGAGGCTCGCAAGATCTACGACTACTACAAGGACCTCGTTACCGAAATCCAGCTCGATGCCCTCATCGACGGCCCCGACGTCGTCGGCCATGACCGCCCCTTCGGCCTGTTCGTCAACCTTCGCCACACCCGCGAGATCGAGCGCGAGTCCGGCGGTTTCGGCCGCTACCTCCAGAACCAGAACAACACCGGCTTCTTCTACTACAACTACGGCCGTCCGCTGGAGAACTACCGCGATAAGTTCGAGGAAGCCGCCCGCGAGGCTCTCAAGGAACAATTCGAGGTTCTCTCCGTGATCTTCCAGGACGAGAAGGTCAACTCCCGCGCCACCCCGACCTACGGCTGGCGCTACACCCCCTATGCCTACATCCTCCTGAAAGCCCGGAGCCCCAAGGTGGACAAGGTCCCCCCGCTCCGGCTCGACCTCGACTTCCTCGACACCTCCGGCTACGTCATCCTCCCCGTCGAGTCGCCCACCCTTCCCATCGACGCCTCCTCGGCCCCCCCCGCGCGGCCCTTCCAGAAGCTCCAGGTCACCCAGACCCTCGACGAACGCCAGGCCGGCGCCGGCAAGCTGATCCTCGAAGTCAAGGCGACCGCCCAGGGACTCGTGCCCGATCTCGACCAGTTCCTCGATATCCGGAGTGAGGGCTTCCACGTTGCCAAGACCGACGACCAGGGGATCTCAATCGAACGCTTTGACCCAGACAGCCCCGAGAATGTCGTTCTGTCCGAGCGCACCTGGCTGGTGTCGCTTCAGGCCGACGACGGCCTGCCGAAGCCACCCGAGGTCTTCCGGTTCGCGACGGCGACGGTAGACCTGGACGAGATGACCCACCAGCGCTACGTCGATGCCGACCTCGCCGAGGTCGAGCCGGTCGTCAATCTCGAACAGCGCGTACGGCGAGCCGAGCCGGGCCTGGATCGGCTGGACGCTGCTCGGGGTCGTCGCGTCGGTGCTCCTGGCCCTGATCGCCTGGCAAGTCCGCCCACGCGGGGCGAAGGTGGTCGTGGAGCGGTTCCACATCCCGGAGCCACTCACGCCCTTCACCCTCCTGGCCCTCCTCCGCGACGTGCTCCAGAATGCCGGCCTCAGCGACTCCCAGCGCCGGGAGTTGGCCGAATCGATCCAGGCTCTCGAACGCCACTACTTCGCCAGCCCCGGCCCGCAGGATCCCGACCTCCGAAGGATTGCCGAGACGTGGGCTCGGGCATGGGCCTGACGCCGGCCTCCGGCAGCGTGGAACCACCTCAACGCTGACACTCAGGAGACATCCAAGAACAACCTCGGAGTCTGGATTGGCATGTGGGACAGCCCTCCGGCTGGCTCCGGCCTGGGCAGCCGGCGCGACTGTCCCACACGAACTCGTTCCGGGAAGAGTCCAAAGGCCACGCCTGTCGAACACCGTTCTTCGTGACATTTTGGTGTTCCCGATGCCTCTGGGATGAATCCCCTCGTTCGCCCACCCGCCCTGCGTCCTTGATCCCCCTGCGCCTTGCTCCCAAGTCGTCCATGGGTTACGATCCAACAAATGTTGGTTGCCCGCCTTCTGATCGCTGGAGGATGCCATGTTCGCCCCGCTGGCCCTGGCCCTGGCCCTCACGGCCTGGGCCGACCCGCCCGCGAACGGCGGGGAAGTCGTCGATTACCTCCGCGACGTCAAGCCGATCCTCGCCCGACGCTGCTACGCCTGCCACGGTGCCCTCAAGCGCAAGGCCGGACTTCGCCTCGACACCGCCGCCTCGATCCACAAGGGCGGCGACGGCGGCCCGGCCGTCGAGCCGGGCAAGGCGATTGAGAGCTTGCTCGTCGATCGGATCACCGACCCGGACGAGTCCTTCCGCATGCCCCCCGAGGGCGATCCCCTGGCCGACGACGAGGTCGCCAAGGTTCGCGCCTGGATCGACGCCGGCGCCCCGTTGCCTCGTACCGAGGAACCTCAGAAAGACCCCCGCGACCACTGGGCCTTCCGCCCGCCGGTCCGTCCCGACGTGCCCGACGTGGCGAATTCGGGCTGGGTCCGCAACCCGATCGACGCCTTCCTTGCCGCCGAGCACGAACGCCGCGGCTTGACGCCGGCCCCTGACACCGATCGAGCAACGCTCCTGCGACGTGTCGCCCTCGACCTGACCGGACTCGCCCCGACGCCCGAGCAGTTGCGGGCCTTCCTCGCGGATCAATCGGAAAACGCCTTTGAGGAAGCCGTCGAGCGCCTGCTCGCCTCGCCGTCGTACGGGGAGCGCTGGGGGCGTCACTGGATGGACATCTGGCGTTACAGCGATTGGTACGGCTACCAGGCCGAGGTCCGTCACAGTCAGCCGCACATCTGGCGATGGCGTGACTGGATCGTCGCGGCGTTGAACCAGGACAAGGGGTATGACCGCATGATCGTCGAGATGCTCGCCGCCGACGAGGTCGCCCCCGACGATCCCGACACCCTCCGCGCCACCGGCTATCTCGTTCGCAACTGGTTCAAATTCAACCGCCACGTCTGGCTTCAAGACACGGTAGACCACACCGCCAAGGCCTTCCTCGGGATCACCCTCGCCTGCGCCCGCTGCCACGACCACAAGTACGACCCGATCGCCCAGGAAGATTACTACCGCTTCCGCGCCTTCTTCGAACCCCACGACATCCGCACCGACCGCCTCCCCGGCCAGCCCGATTCGAAGAAGGATGGGCTCGTCCGCGTCTATGACGCCCACGCCGAGACGCCCACCTATCTTTTCATCCGTGGCGACGACATGCAGCCAGAGAAGGATCGGCCCCTGGAGCCGGGCCTTCCCGGTGTCCTCGGCGCCACGTTGGAGATCACGCCGGTCAGGCTACCCCCTGCGGCGCACCACCTCGCACTTCGTCCCTACATCCGATCCGAGACGATCGCTCAGGCCGAGGCCGCGTTGTCCAGGGCGAAATCCGAGCTGGAGTCGTCCATCGCCGCCCTGATCGAGACGACCCCCGACAGCCCCGAATGTGACCGCGCCGAACTCGCCCGCGATGCGGCCCTCAAGGCTTGGACCGCCGCGCAGGCCGATCTGGATTCGATCCACACCCGGATCGCGGCCGATGACGCCAGGTTCGCCCAGCCGCCAGACTCGAAGCGTGCCGAGATCCAGACCATCCTCGCCGCTTGCTCCGAGCGTCGCGCCCTGGCCCTCCAGGCCGAGGCCAATCTCGCCCGGAACAAACGCGCCCTGGCCGACGCCGAGCGTCAGGCCGCCTCCGGCGACCCCAAGGCCCGCGACGCGGCTCAAAAAGCCCGCGCCCAGGTCGAGGCCGCGCGCAAACAACTCGCCGCGGCCCAGACGGAAGCCCGCAAACTCAGCCGCCACTACACGCCGATCGCCCCCGAATACCCCGCCACCAGTACCGGTCGCCGTCTCGCTCTCGCGCGATGGATCACCAGCCGCGAGAATCCGACGGCCGCGAGGGTGGCCGTCAATCACGTCTGGATGCGTCACTTCGGCGAGCCTCTCGTGCCGACCGTCTTCGACCTCGGCAACAACGGCAAGCCGCCCACGCATCCCAACCTGCTCGACTGGCTGGCCGTCGAGCTGATGGACCACGGCTGGAGCCTCAAGCACCTGCACCGCCTGATCGTCACCAGCAACGCCTACCGGATGCGCTCCTCGTCCTCCACCGACGACCCAAATCTCGCGATCGACCCCGCCAACCGCTTCCTCTGGCGGATGAACCCGCGACGAATGGAATCGGAGCTGGTCCGCGACAACCTCCTCTTCGTCGCGGGCGACCTCGACCCGTCGATGGGTGGCCCCGAGCTGGACCAGGACGCAGCTTTGACAACCCAACGCCGGAGCCTCTACTACCGGCACGCCCCCGAAAAGCAGGCGGTCTTCCTCAAGCTCTTCGACGCCGCGAACACCAACGCTTGCTATCGACGCGATGTGAGCGTCGTTCCCCAGCAGGCGCTCGCGCTGGCGAATAGCTCGCTCGCCCTGGCCGAATCGCGACACCTGGCCGGTCGGCTCTTCGAGCGGGCTGGCGGGGATAACGTGAAATTTATCACATCTGCATTTTTCTGCATCCTCGGCCGCGAGCCGGGTCACGAGGAACGCGATGCCTGCACCGCCTTCCTCGCCGAACAATCCGTCCGGCTGGCCGACGCGAAAGGGCTCACCCCGTTCGCCGACGGCCCCCCCTGCCCCATCCCTCCGTCAGCCGACCCGAAGCAGCGGGCGCGGGAAGATCTGGTTCATGTGCTGTTCAATCATAATGATTTTGTGACGATTCGCTAGGACGAAACGCGGAGGCCCGACACCATGCAATCCGCCCGACGCGACCACGGTTGCGGACGCATCCCGCGACGCACCTTCCTCGCCGACGTCGGCATGGGCTTCACCGGCCTCGTGCTCGGCTCCATGCTCCACCGCGACGGCATCGCCCGCGCCCAGGATGCGCCGCCTGGTCGCCGCCCGACGGCCGGCCCCACTTCGCGCCCAAGGCGAAAAGCGTCATCTGGCTATTCATGATCGGCGGCACGAGCCACGTCGAGAGCTTCGACCCCAAGCCGGAGCTGAACAAGTACGGCGGCAAGTCCCTCACCGAGACACCCCACAAGGACGCCTTGACGAACCCGCTCGTCAAGAACGTCCGCATCCCGATCCCGAACGACGCCAATGGCCACATCCGGCAGACGCTCTACCCCTTGCAGGTCGGATACAGGAAGCGCGGGCAGAGCGGCATCGAGGTCTCGGACTGGTGGCCGCAGGTCGGCGACTGCATCGACGACATCGCCGTAGTCCGCTCGATGTGGACGACCGACAACAACCACGGCGCCCAGCTCCAGTTCCACACCGGCCGCCACTCGCTCGAAGGGGCCTTCCCGACGATCGGCTCCTGGGTCCACTACGGCCTCGGCTCGCTCAACGACGACCTGCCCCAGTTCGTCGTCCTCGGCTCGCCCGTCGCCGACTGCTGCGGCGGCATGACCGCGCACGGTTCCAGCTACCTCGGCCCCGAGCACGACGGCGTCATGCTCGACGTCGATCCGAAGAACCCGCTCCCGTTCGCCTCGCCTGGCAAGGATATCTACCACGAGGAGCAGGCCGCCGAGTTCGACCTGCTCGGCAAGCTCAACCAACTCTCCGCGGTCGAGTATCCCCACGACCCCGCCTTACGTGCGCGCATCAAGTCGTACGAACTGGCCGCCCGGATGCAACTGGCTGTGCCGGAGGTCGTCCGCTTCGACGGTGAAGCACCCGAGACGCGAGCCCTCTACGGTCTGGATCAGGACGCGACCCGTCCCTTCGGCCAGCAATGCCTGACGGCGCGTCGGCTGGTCGAGCGGGGCGTGCGGTTCGTGCAGATCTTCCACGGCTCCAACGGTGGCGCCGGCGCCTGGGATGCCCACGGCAACCTCAAGGCCGGTCATTCCCGCCTCTGCAAGCAGGTCGATCAGCCGATCGGGGCCTTGCTGAAGGACCTGAAGCGTCGCGGCCTGCTGGACGAGACCCTCGTCGTCTGGGCGACCGAGTTCGGCCGCACGCCCGGCAGCCAGAACAACGACGGCCGCGACCACCACCCCTACGGCTTCTCCGTCTGGATGGCCGGCGGCGGCATCAAGGGCGGCCTCGCCCACGGCGCCACTGACCCGGTCGGCTTCCACGCGGTCGAGAACCGGCACTACGTCACCGACATCCACGCCACCGTCCTGCACCTGCTCGGACTCGACTCACACCGGCTCGAAGTCCCCGGACAGAAGCGACTGGAGATCGACCACGGGCAGCCGATTCGGGATATCCTGGCCTAATACACGAACCTGCTGCTGCTGTCCGGTTTGGCCTTGTGGGACAGCCGCCCCCGGCTGTCGTCCGGTCCGGACCGCCGAGGGTGGCTGTCCCCCAGGAGTCGGGCTCGAATCGGATACCATCAGCGGATTCGCGTATAAGAAAATCTCACGCAGAGTCACAGAGAATAATTGAGGCGGATTCCAACCTCTTGCCCCTTTTTCTCTGCGCCTCAGCGACCGACCTCTTCCTCCCCGACCTCAGGACGCCACGCCCTCGACCCCGGCGAGCAGTTCGCGGACGGCATCGGGTTCGACCGGCTTGACGAGATGGCGATCGAACCCGGCCTCGGCCGAGCGACGCCGGTCTTCCGCCTGGCCCCAGCCGGTCACGGCGACGAGCAAGGTGGACTGGAACTCGGGCTCCGAGCGAATCCGTCGAGCCACCTCGTAGCCGTCCATGCCAGGCAAGCCGATATCCAGCAGGATCAACTCGGGGCCGAACGCCCGGGCCGTCTCGATCGCGGCCGGGCCGTCATAAGCGACGCGGACATCCTGACGGTGCAGCCGCGTCAGGAGCCTGGCCAGGCTGTCCGCGGCGTCCTGGTTGTCGTCCACCACAAGGACGCGGTGCCGCGCGAGGGCGGCCTGATTGCTCGACGCCGATGGGTCCCAGGTTGGCCGGGCCGGAGTCAGCGCCGGCCGCGAGAGCGGCAGCCGGACCACAAACTCGCTGCCCAGACCGTGGCCCTCGCTGTGGGCGGCGATACTGCCGCCGTGCATTTCCACCAGGCTCCGGACCAAACTCAAGCCGATGCCCAGGCCGCTCCGCGACCGGCCGTCCCGACTCTCGGCCTGGACGAATAGTTCGAATACCCTCGGGAGGATCGCCGCGTCCATCCCGATCCCATCGTCGCGGACGCGGACGACCGCCGCGCCGGCTTCCCGGCTGAGACAGAGCCAGATGCGACCACCCGGGTCGGTGTACTTGGCGGCGTTGTTCAGTAGGTTGGCGATCACCTGCTCGATCCGGATCGGGTCCGCCCGGATCGGTATGGGCTCCGACGGTAGCTCGACCGCGAGGCGGTGGCCTCGCGCGTCGAGATACGGGCGTGTCGTCTCCACGCGCGTTCCGCACAATCCCGGCCAGGTCAGTCTCCTCGGGGTGGAGTTCGATCTTGCCACTGTCGATCCGGGCGATGTCGAGCAGGTCGTCCACCAACCGGGTGATGTTGCGGATCTGGCGCTCGATCATCGCCCCGTCGCGCCGGACGGCCTCACCATCACCGTCCGGGTTGAGCAAGACGGGCAAGGCGGATCGGATCGGGGCCAGCGGGTTGCGCAACTCGTGAGCCAGCGTGGCGAGGAACGCGCTCTTGCGACGGTCGGCCTCGCGGAGGGCTTCCTCGGCTCGCTTCTTGTCATCGATGTCAGTGCCGGTGCCATACCACCGAAGAACCTGGCCCGTCCCGTCGCGGACGGCCAGGGCGCGGCCGAGAAACCAGCGATATTCTCCCCGCTCGCGGTCCCAGAAGCGGTACTCGATCTCGTAGGGCATCCCCGATCGGACCGATTCGTACCAGCGCTCATGGCAGCGATGGCGATCCTCGGGATGCAGGTACGGCGACCAGCTCGCGTCACCGACGAGGCCCTCCGGAGAGCCCGTCAGTTCATACCAGCGACGATTGAAATAATCGAGGTTGCCGTCGGGCTGCGCCGTCCAGACCACCTGAGGCATGGCGTCGGCAAGCTGGCGGAACCGCGCCTCGCTCTCGCGGAGGGCGACCTCGGCCCACTTGCGATCGGTGATGTCGATGCAGAGACCGAGCATGCGCACGACCCGCCCCGAGGCATCGGTGATCGGCCGGCCACGGGCCTCGACCCAGTGGATGCTGCCGTCGGGCCAGACCAGGCGGTACTCCAGTTGATGATCCATCCCTTGCTCGACGGCGCGGGTGATCGAACCGAGCACACGCGCCAGGTCGTCGGGGTGGATATCGCGCTGATACGCCTCGAAGGTGCCGGGAAACGCCCCGGCCGGCAATCCATGGATCGCCTCCAGGCTGGCCGACCAGACGACCTGGTTCGTCGTCAGATCCCAGTCCCAGGTACCCATGCGACCCGCCTCGAGCGCGAGCCGGAGCCGCTCGTTCTGCTCTCGGAGCGCGGCCTCGTTCCGTTTGCGCACAGAGACGTCGCGGAAGATCAAGACGACACCCCGGACCCGACCATCGGCCGTCCGGATCGGCGCGGCACTGTCCTCGATCGGCCGGAGCGATCCATCGCGGGTTCGCAGGATCGTGTGATTGCTCAGGAGGACCACCCGACCCTCGCGAAGGACCGTCGCCACCGGCGACTCCATCGGCTCACCCGATCGCTCGTCGAGTATCGGGAAAACTTCTGCCAGCGGACGACCGACCGCCTCGTCCGTCGTCCAACCGGTCAGGTCCTCGGCGATGAAGTTCAGGCTCGTCACGAGCCCGCCCGCATCGGTGACGATCACGGCATCACCGATACTCGCCAGCGTGGTCCTCAGTTGCTCCGCTTGCCGACGCTCCGATTCCTCGGCCCGCTTCCGGTCCGAGACCTCGCGCTCAAGCTGCCGCCGGGGAATTCGCAGCGCCTCGCCCATGGCGACGGTCAGGGAGCAGACGCCGAGATAGACGCCGATCCGGGTCAGGTCGAACATCAGATTTGCGGCCAACGGCGGCAGGATCAAGGCCAGGCCCGCCAGCATCCCCAGGGCGGCCGCCAGCAACGAGGGCCCCAGACCGCCGTACCACGTCGCGACGATCACGGCGAAGTATTCGGTAATGAATGGCATCCGGTTGCCCATCACGCCGCCCAGCGCCCAGCGGACCGCCGTCGCCGCCACCACCGCCAGGACGGCGAGAGAATAGCCGAACGATCGCGACTCTCGAACTCTTGGCATGGCTTACCACCGGGACGCCGAACGGCCGACTCGTGCCAGACACTCGTCATCCGGACACAGGAACCTGACCAGACTGGCCAACCTACGACCAACCCGTCCCCCTCGCGATCCCTGCGGGTACCCAATCATTCTATCAGGAATCGTCCGCGATCGTAGTGTGCTCGAACACCCGATGAAAAGCTGGAGCCTCCAGCGGCCCGCATTCCCGGGTGCAGACGAGGTGCAGCAAGGGCCCTACCCAACGCCCCACCGCCTGCCCCACCGTCGTTCCGACGATCTGATTGTAAGCCTGCCCCAGCGCCCTCTTGGGTCGGCTGAAGTGGACGAGTTCCGCTGCCGGCAAACCCGGTGCCGAGATCGACCCAAGTTGGAATGGGGTCGCCGCCAGCAATCGCCGCCACTCCCCCAGACCGAGCGTCCGAATCGCCCGGTAGTCCAGCCCGCGCACAAGTCGGACGTACCGGCCCATCCAGCTCCTCGGCAGGAATCCCACCCCCCAGACCCCTACATGCGGCTCCGGCGCCAGGCTGAAGCGATTGGGCGTCGCCAGCACGATCCGCGACCCTGGCCGCAATACGCGATACGCTTCCCCGAGCGTGGCCGACTGGTCGGCGACATGCTCGATGACGTCGCCCGCCACGATCCCCGCGAAGGTTCCATCGGCGAACGGCAACGCCTCACCACAGCCGCAAACCAGCCTGACGTGCCCCAGTCCCGCCTCATCCAGCCGCTTGCGGGCCAGCACCAGCCAGCGCATCGCGATGTCCAGCCCCCAGAGCGGCCGGTCGCCCACCAGGCTCGCCGCCGCGATCAGGAATCCGCCCGGACCACAACCCAGGTCGAGAATCGGCCCCAAACCCCTGGCGCCAGGACCAATCGCCTCAAGCCACTGTGCGGCCCGACCGGTCGCCGAGAGGATGTGCGCCCTCTGTCGACGACGCCGATCGGGAGGGATCTCCGGCTGCGCATCGTAATAGCGTTCGAGGAGTCCGCGGAAGTCGAGCCGGTCGAAGTCGTCGTTGAGCCGGAGGGCCAGTTGCCAGTCCTCCGCGTTCGAGAGGAAGTGATCCTCCGCCTTGCGAAGATCCGGGATGCCCCGCAAGGCTCGATAAGACGCGCCGCAAGCGCCACAAACCCAGGTTTCCCCCGCTGTCAGGCCACCGCCACACGAGGGACAGACGATTGCTTCCATGCCAGCCTCCCGAATCCTGGGAAAGACCGGGCTCGGACTTTCCCAGACGAATCCTCTTGATCTTCCTGCCACCTTGGTCACTTTGCGAGGAAGCGAGCCTTCCACCTCACTCCCCTTCCCCGCTTCCAGGAAGATTCACCTTCGGAATCGAGTCCCATCGCCTCGACGTCACGACCTGGAAACCCTGGTCCGTCGCCCTCACATAGAAGGCCGATGCGCCGGCAGTGGCCTCGATCAGGTCCATCCCCTTCTCCGGACCCAGCACGGAGAGTGCCGTCGCCAGGCTGTCTGAGGTCGTCGCATCGTCGGCGACGACCGTCGCGCTGCTGCGGCCGATCACGCCCAGACCCGTCCGCGGGTCGAGGATATGCGAATAGCGAACGCCGTCGATCTCGACGAACTGCTCGGCGTCTCCCGACGTCGAGACCGCCCGATTCTTCAGGATCAACTCGGCGCTGGACCCTTCCCGGCGATCGCCTTGAGCGGTGCAACCGCCACCGACCAGCCCTCCTCTCCCGGCGGCGGATCGCCCGCGGCGATGTCCCCCGCAGCGGCCATCAAGGCATGCGGAATTCCCTGGTCCCTCAGGGCCTTCAAGGCCTCGTCGGCCGCATATCCCTTGGCGATCCCGCCGAGGTCGAGCTTCATCCCAGCCTTGAGCAGCCGGACGGTTCGCCTCTCCGGATCCAGCTCGATGTTCCGAGAACCGACCAGGGCCCGCGCCTCCGCCAGCAAGTCCGCCCGTGGCCGTTCGCGACGCCGACGCGCCCGCCGCCAGAGTCGGCCGACGGGTCCGATCGTCACGTCGAACGCCCCGCCCGTCTTCGCCGCCAGCGTCTGCGACCGCTGCAAGACCCGGAAGAGGTCGTCGCTCACCACGACCGGCTCGCCGCCCGCCTTCGCGCAGAGGCGCATCAACTCACTCTGGGGGTCGTAATCGCTGAGCTTGCCGTTGATCTCCTCGACCCGATCGAAGGCCGCCCGGGAGGCGCGTCTGGCGGCGGCGGCGTCCTTGGAGTATAAAACGAGATGAAACTCGGTGCCCATGTGGGGCTCGCGAAACGCGAACCGTGCGAGGTCCGGGCCACCTTCAGCCTCCGGACCGGCCCGAGTCGCGATCGGGGCGAGCCAGGTCGAGCACGTCGCCAGCAAGACGGCGACGACGGCCGGCAAGAGCCAGGGCATCGCAACCTCCTGATCGATTTCCCGGAGCAGTCCCGCGGCCGCCCGCCCAGACCGCATCGGGTCGGCCGCCTCGACGGAGCATACCAGACGTGACCCTCAGCACGCACCTCCGAACCTGGCCCCTCGCCGCCTTCCTCCTGCCGTTCCTGGCCCTCGCCGACGCCCGCGCCGGGGATGACCCATCGCAGGCGAAGACGGCCGCCGAGATGAAGCCCTACGCCGAGACGATCCCCGGCACCAGCGACACGTTCGCGATGGTCCCCATCCCCGGCGGCACCTTCACCATGGGCAGCCCCGAGGACGAGGAAGGCCGCCAGGACGACGAAGGCCCGCAGCACCAGGTCGCAGATCGGCCCGTTCTGGATGGGCAAGCACGAGGTCACCTGGGACGAGTACGACGAGTTCGCCTTCAGCCTCGACATCAAGAAGAAGCAACGCGAGGGGATCGACCTCGCCAAGCAGGCCGAGACCGAGAAGAACGCCGACGCCGTCACCCGCCCGACGCCCCCTTACGCCGACATGACCTTCGGCTTCGGCCACGACAACCAGCCGGCCATCTGCATGACCCACCACGCCGCGATGGAATACTGCCGCTGGCTCTCCGCCAAGACCGGCAAGACCTACCGCCTGCCCACCGAGGCCGAGTGGGAATACGCCTGCCGCGCCGGCACGACCACACGCCTACTCGTTCGGCGACGACCCGGACGAAGCTCGACGACTACGCCTGGTACGTCGAGAACGCCGAGAAGCCGATGCCGGTCGGCAAGAAGAAGCCGAACCCCTGGGGCCTCTACGACATGCACGGCAACGTCGCCGAGTGGTGCCTCGACCACTACGTCGCCGACATCTACGAAGTAGCTCGCCGACGACAAGCCGATCGCTCGGCCCGGTCGTCGCTGCCCACCGCCGAGGAATACTCCTACGTCGTCCGCGGCGGCTCCTGGGACGACGACCGCGACGATGCTCCGCAGCGCCGCGCGCCGGGCGCTCGAACCCGGAATGGAGCGTGCAGGACCCCCAGCGCCCCCAGAGCATCTGGTGGCACACCGACGCCACCTTCGTCGGCTTCCGCGTCGTCCGCCCCCTCGAGGAGCAGGAGAACCTCAAGGGCCTGCAAGTCGCAGGTCGTCAAGGGAGAAGGGGACCACGCTGAGTCGGCAGTCGGCCGCACGCAGGCCGATTCCTGCCCGATCGCGCCGCTCGCTCGAACGTCCCCGACCGCGTTCCGCGCCTCCGTGACCCGCCTCGTCAACGCCCACGGAGAACGCCGACCATGACCGATCCCAAAGGGTCCAGCGCGCCGCGACTTCCTCAAGACCTCGGCCGCCGCCGGTGCGGTCGCCACGCCTCGGCTTCGTGCCGGCCGTTCACGCCGCCGGCAGCGACACGATCAAGGTCGGCCTGATCGGCTGCGGCGGCCGCGGCACCGGCGCCGCCGAGAACATCTGCGAGGCCGCCGGCACCTCCTACAACGTCAAGCTCCACGCCCTCGGCGACGTCTTCGAGGACCGCCTCAAGGGCTGCCGCGAACGACTCAAGAACAACGACGTCGTCAAGGAGAAGTTCGACGTCGCCGACGACCGCTGCTTCGTCGGCTTCGACGCCTACCAGAAGGTCATCGACTGCTGCGACCTGGTGATCCTGGCCACCCCGCCGGGCTTCCGCCCGCAGCACCTCGAAGCCGTCGTCAAGGCCGGCAAGAACATCTTCACCGAGAAGCCCGTCGCCGTCGACGGCACCGGCATCCGCAAGGTGCTCGCCGCCGCCGAGGAGGCCAAGAAGAAGAACCTCTGCATCGTCGCCGGCACCCAGCGCCGCCACCAGGCCGGCTACATCGAGAGCATGAAGCGCGATCCACGACGGCGCGATCGGCGACGTCATCGCCGGCCCGCGTCTACTGGAACCAGGGCAACATCTGGGCCCACAAGCGCCAGCCGGGCTGGAACGACATGGAGTACCAGCTCCGCAACTGGTACCACTTCACCTGGCTCTGCGGCGACCACATCGTCGAGCAGCACGTCCACAACCTCGACGTCGCCAACTGGGCCCTCGGCGACCACCCCGTCGCGCGCGTCGGCATGGGCGGCCAGCAGGTCAACACCGCGCCCGAGTACGGCAAGAGCTTCGACCACTTCGCCGTCGACTACGAGTATCCCCGACGGCGTCCACGTCTGCAGCCATGTGCCCGCCAGATCGCCGGCTGCGCGAACAACGTCTCCGAGACGATCGTCGGCACCAAGGGCACGCGGCCACCTCGCCCCCGGCCATACCGCTTCGACCGGCGCCGACCGTCCGCATCCGCGTCCGCGACGAGATCAACCCGTACGTCCAGGAGCACATCGACCTGCTCGACAGCATCCGCGACGGGCAAGCCGATCAACGAGCTGAAGCACGTCGCCGAGAGCACCCTGACGGCCATCATGGGCCGGATGTCGGCCTACACCGGCAAGGCCGTCACCTGGGAGCAGGCCCTCGAACTCCAAGCTCGAACACCTTCCCCAAGCACCTCGACATGGGGCTCCATGCCCGAGCCCGTCGTCGCCAAGCCCGGCGTCACCGAGCTGATCTGACCCGACCACGCGATGACAGCGGACCGATGGCCGAGACGGGCTCGACCCTCATCGGCCATCGGTGTCCGTCCCTCTGTCATGCCCATCGACCAGTTGCCATCGACCATCTCCGCTCCCGGCCCACCGCGAGGAACCTCTCCACGATGAAGACGCTCCTCGGCCTGCCGCTCCTCGGCCTTGCTCGGCCTGCCGATGCGCCGGCCGCCGCCGCCGAGAAGGCCAAGATCGTCCTGTCGCCGGCCGCCCCAGCCACGGCCCCGGCGACCACGAGTTCAACGCCGGCTGCATGCTCCTGGCCAAGTGCCTCAACGAGCGACCCGGCGTCGAGCCCGTCGTCGTCAAGGGCGGCTGGCCCAAGGACGAATCGGTCTTCGACGGCGCCAAGGCCCTCGTCTTCTTCATGGACGGCGGCGGCGGCCACCCGATGATCCAGGGGGACCACCTCGCAGACGCTCCAGAAGCTGATGGACCAGGGCGTCGGCCTCGCCTGCCTCCACTACGCCGTCGAGGTCCCCAAGGGCAAGCCCGGCGACAAGTTCCTCGACTGGATCGGCGGCTACTACGAGACCGGCTTCTCGACCAACCCGCACTGGACGGCCGAGATCGAGAGCCTGCCCGAGCACCCGATCACCCGCGGCGTCAAGCCGTTCGCGATCAGCGACGAGTGGTACTTCAACATCCGCTTCCGCCCCGAGATGAAGGGCGTCACGCCGATCCTCGTCGCCAAGCCCGACGACGAGACCCGCCAGGGCACGTCCTCCTCGCCCCGCGGCCCTTACAAGCACATCGTCGAGGCCAAGGGCCGCGACGAGGTCCTCGCCTGGGCCGTCGAGCGCCCCGACGGCGGCCGCGGTTTCGGCTTCACCGGCGGCCACGACCACAAGAACTGGGGCAACCCGAACTTCCGCAAGCTCGTCCTCAACGCCATCCTCTGGATCGCCAAGGTCGAGGTGCCGTCGAGCGGCGTCGAGTGCCAGCGTGACCGAGGACGACCTCGCCAAGAATCTCGACCCGAAGGGGAAATGAGGTTCCTCGCGCCATTGGGCCCCCCTGCGTCCTCGGCGGATCAACCCTCCCTCACGTTCTCGAACGCCAGCGCCCACCCCGGCTTCGTCACCGCCTCCTCTCCCGGCGGCCTCGGCTCGACCAGCTTGCCATACAACTCGGGCCGACGCGCCTTCAGGTAGCGCCGGCCCGAGCTGCCTTCCAGCGCCTCCGGCGTCAGCAAGGCCACCACCACGTCATCCCCCAGGGTCCCGCTCTCGGACAGGATCTCGCCGTGCGGGTCGAGGATCATCGCCAGGCCCGGCTTGACCGTCCCCCCGTCGATCCCGACCGGGTTGCTGAAGACGGCATACACCCCGTTCTCCCACGCCCTCGCCGGCAGCCACCTCAGCAGCCAACCCCTCCCCTTCGGCCCCTGAAACTCCGCCCGCAACCGCGCCGGGTCACGCTCCCGGTTCTCCCAGAGCGTCCGATCGACCGTCCCCCGCCCCACCATGTTCGACGGCGTGCACCCCGTCACGTGCGGCATCACGACCACCTCCGCCCCCAGCAACGTCGTCGCCCGCACATTCTCCGGCAAGTTATTGTCATAACAGATCAAGCAACCAAACTTCACGCCGTCGATCTCCTCCACCGTGTATCGATCGCCCGGCGTCAGGTGCGGATTGACGAACGGGTGCAGCTTCCGATGTCGCAGCCTCACCCGCCCCTTCGGATCGACCGCCACATAAGTGTTGTAGCACCGCCCTACCCCGTCCCTCTCCACCAGCCCCGCCATCACCACCACATCGAACTCCCCCGCGATCTCCCCCAGCCTCCCGACCGACGGCCCCTCCGGCACCGGCTCCGCCACGTCGAGCAAGCCTTCCCTGTCCAGGGTCTGGAGCCAGGTATAACCCGGAATCGCACACTCATGGAAACAAACGACCTCCGCCCCGCGCCCGACGGCCAGGCCGGTCAGGTCCCGGATGCGATCGAGATTCGCCGACTTGTCGCCATCCCGATGCTCGAACTGGACGGCGGCGATGCGGATGTCTCTCATGATTCGATGGGCCTTCCTCAGCCTTGTTTCACAAGGTCCCTCGCGGTTTCGGCTTCATCCCGGGTGGGACATCCGGGGGCTGAAACCAACTCTCACGATACTCGCGGCTGATCCGCATATGCACCTCGCCAAGGCGCTGAAAGTGAGTCGCTTTCTGTTCAAGATCTCGGACTTCCGCCGCGAGATCCTGGGAGACATGCTCCATCCGCCCGGCGTTCTTCCCTCCGTGCTCCCGAGCCTCCTCGGCTTGCTTCGCGAAGGAAGCGGCGCTGGACCGTTGATAATCCGCAGCCTTCCTGCATCGATAGGCATTCCCGAATTCGAGTCCCGCCTGCCACGAGTGATCGTCGGCGCGGGCTCGAAAGTCTTGCCAGAGACGCCTCGTCCTCTCCGCGAACACTCCCGCGGCGACGACCGCGACGAGGATCATGAGTCCCCTGAGCCGAAGTTGGAAACGTGGGATTCGCATCGCTCGTGAGCGTGGTAATCACTTCGGCGGCCCGCTGCTCTGCAAGTAGCGGAAGAGGTCCCGCACCTGATTGTCCGGCAGCTTGTCCAGCACCTCCTCCGGCATGATCGACACCGCCGACGCCGCCATCTCCTCGATCTCGTCGCGCGGGATGACCGTCTTCTGCTGGTTCGAATCGAACAGCGTCACCGCCTGATCCGACTCCTCGATCACCAGCCCGTTGATCACCCGCCCGTCCTTCGTGGCCACCGTCTGCGGCTGATATTCCTTGCGGATCACGGCACTCGGATCAACGACGCTTTCAAGCAGGAATGTGAGGTCCCCCCGCTCGATCCCCGTCAGATCCGGCCCGATCTTCTCGCCTTCGCCGAACAGGGTATGACAGCCCGCGCACGTCTGCTTGAAGACCGCCAGCCCCCCGCGCCGGGTCGCCCTTGTCGCCCTCCGGCAGGATGCCCCGGACCTCCGCGATCCGCTGCCGCTTCGCTTCCGAGTTCGGGCTCGGCAAGGCCCCCCAGATCCGCGTCAGCTTCGATGTCAACTCCTCGTCACCCAGTCGGGCGATCTGCGCCGCCTGCGACGACGTCAGGTCCTTCGGGGAAATGGTCCCCCCGTCATGGCATCGAGCAACCGCGACGCCCAGTCCTTGCGGCTGACGAGCCGGTCGATCGCCCGACCCTGGAGCGATCCCGGCAACTTTGCGATACCGCGCCAGGATCGCGTCGGCGACCTCCGGTTGCCCGTAGGAACCCAGGGCATTGAGCGCTGCCTGCAAGACCCCACCCGGCTCATCGCGACCGAGGATCGTCAGCAAGACCTCCCGCCCCTCCGGCCTCGTCACTTGCCCGATCAGCTCGATCAATGCCGTCCTCTGGTTCTGCGGCGCCTTCGCATCACCCGCGATCCGCAACGCCTCCCGATACGCCTCCTCGCTCCCCAGCCTCACCGCGAACCGGATCAACTCCACGTCGCGATCCGGCCGTTCCCACCGCTTCTCCAGCATCGGCCGCAACGACTCCGGCACCGCCGCCAGCGCCCGACCTTCCAGCCCCTTCTCGATCCCCGCCAGGATGGCCTTCGTCTGCTCCTCACCCGGCGAACGATCGAACAGGCTCGCCGCCAGCGCGAACGACCCGTCCGACGCCAATGCCCTCGCGATCCGCTCCAGCAGAGACCTCGCGACCGATCCTCGTCGCTTGCATCGCGGTCGAACCGAACCGCTCCACCACCAGCTCTGCATCATCCCTCATCGCCTTCTCGACCGCCCACCAGATTTGCAACGGGATATGCTCGTCCGTCGCGTCCGACTCGTTGCGGGTCAGCGCCTCCAAAATCGCCACGGCATCCCCCGCCGGCCAGCGCTGACAACTCGCCGCCAAGCTGGCTCCGAACGTTCGGATCACCCTCGCCCTTTAACTCCGCCAGCAGCGCGTTCCCGGATCTCCAGACTCATCCAGTAATGATCGCCCAGCAACCGGATCGCCCAGCGCCGGACGCCCGCGACCGGATGCTTGAGCAACCCGGTGGCATATCCGGCATCGACACCCCCGCTCACATCGAGCGCCCAGAGATCGCGCAACGCCAGTTCCTCATCGCGATCCTCCTCGACGAGCTTCCGCAGCTTCGGCAAGACGCTGGCGTCGCGCCGCTCCGCCAGGATGCGGCGGGCCATGTCCGGCCACCAGTCGTTCTTGCGATCCCGAAGCGCGATCAGATCCTCACTCGACCATTTTGACAGATCAAACGGCTCAACCTTCCTTCGCTCTCCATACACCACCCGATAAATCCGCCCGTTCGTCTTGTCCCAGTTGTCCCGCGGGTCGAGGTGGCTGGCCCGCTTGTCGTACCAATCGACGACATAGACGCATCCATCCGGACCCGTCAGCAGGTCGATCGGCCGGAACCAGAAATCATGGGCATCAATCAAGGTTCCCCCGAACCGCCCCCGCACCGTCGATCCCTTCGGCTCCAGCAGGTGCCAGTAAACCGCGTTCGCCAGCAGGTTGCCGCCGAGGAACGCCCCGTCGAACTCCTCGGGGTACGCATCCCCCTTGTAGATGATCCCGCCAGGGGTGACGTGCCCGCCCTGCTTGGCCCCGGTGTAGTCGATGCTGTTGAAATAACCATAGGTGCGCGGGTTGTGCAACGGGCCGTGCTTGGCGAACCCCTTCCAGTAGTAGCCGTTCTGCACCATGTGGAAGGCGATGAAATGCCCGTTGCTGCTCCCGAAGGCCCGACCGAGCCGGTCGAAGTCGAGACCCCAGGTGTTGCCGCCCCCTTCGGCGAACAGCTCGAATTCCTTGGTGATCGGGTGATACCGCCAGATCCCTTGCTGGAACTCGTACCCCCGGATCTTCGCCGTCACGGTCGACCCCTGCGCCCCGTAGAGCCAGCCGTCCGGCCCCCACATCATCGAGTTGACGACCGCATGCGCATCCTGCAAGCCGAACCCCTTGAGCAGGACCTCCGGGTCGCCGTCGGGCACGTCGTCCTTGTTCCGGTCGGGGTAGAACAGCAGGTAAGGCGCCTGCGCGATGAAGACGCCCCCGTGCCCGACCGCCACCGCCGAGGCGAGGTTCAACCCCTCGACGAACGTCTTGACCTTGTCCGCCTTGCCGTCGCCGTCGGTGTCTTCCAGGATCTTGATCCGATCGACCCCCTTCGGCCCGTGCGGTGGCGGCTCGGGGACGCGGTCGTACTCCGTCCTCAGATAAACATCGACCGAGACCGGCTTCAGCCCGTTCGGCGTGGGGTACTGGAGGTACTCGACCACCCACATCCGCCCGCGCTCGTCGAACGTGGCCGCCACCGGCTGCCGGATCTCCGGCTCACTGGCGAAGATCTCGATATGGAACCCCTCAGGCACCGTCATTCGCTTCACGGCCTCCGCCGGGCTGAATCCGCCCGGCCGCGCCGGCTCGTCGGACCGGGCCGGCGAGGCGAGGGCGATGAGGCCCAGGAGCAACATCGCGAGGGTTCGGCGAGACGTCGCCGGTCGTTCTGGTGGGGTCATCGCCAATCATCCTGGGCCCGCGTCGAATGTCCATGCGGAGGGGCTTTGCGGGCCGGTTCGCGAGGCCCTCCGACGCTGATCCGTTGTAACGCGCCCGCCGAGCGGTTCCAATGAGGTGCCGGCCGCCCTGGGAGCCCGCGGCGACAGCGGACGCGGACGGCGGCGCGACGCGGGCCGGCGCCGCGGCGGCTTGACCCTCACCAGGGCGAACCCCCGCGCCGGCTCAGACCGAGGAGCACGACGCATCATGGCCACGACCGACACGCCCCAGCGACCCCGTCTCGAGGACTGGACCGAGCTCTACGCCTTCGCCCTGCCCTCCGGTAGCGTCCGCGCGATCCTGGCGATCCTGATCCTCGGGACCTCCTGCGGCCTCGTCGCACTCCGCCCTGACCTCCCCTTACCCGACTACCTCCGCGACCTGATGTTCCTGATCCTCGGCCACTACTTCGCCCTCCGACGCGGCCAGGCCGAGCCCGCCGAGGTCGGACCACCCCCCCTGTTCCTCCCTCGAGGCTCGATCCGACTCCTGATGGTCGCCGGCTTCACCACCGTCCTCGTCCTCTTGATCCGCCACGGCGCCCCCTGGCGACCGGCGCAGAGCCCCGCCGCGTTCACCCTGCTGATCGTCGCCGGCTTTTTGATCGGCGTCCTCTCCCGCAAGCTCATCGACTGGACGACCTCCTGGCGCGGCACCCGTCCCCACCGCATCTTCTCCGACCTCCGCGCCCTGCTCACCTTGATCTCGGCCCTGATCCTCGTCGCCCTCGCCTGGAACCAGGTCCACCCCTTCCTCCCCATCGCCCGCGGCAAGCTCCCCGACCGGGTCAAGACCCCCCTCAGCGAGCTGGGCCTCGAATACGTCTTCGGCGCCATCGTCAGCTTCTACTTCGGTGCCCGTTCCTAGTGCGGAATCAACAAACATCCTGTGCAAGAGGCTTCCGGGTGGCTGGGGTCTCGTCCGCGAGACCCCAGTTCGGGGCCTCTCGTCCTGGGGTCTCGCGACGAGACCCCAGCCACCCTCCGATTTCACAGCGACTCCCTGGATCCTGCACTAGCCTTCGACGGAACTCGCAAGGGTCCATCGCCCATGATGCTCTCCCTGCTCCTCGCCCTCGCGATCTCCGCCCCGCCCGACGTCCCCCGTCCGTTCACGATCACCGTCGTCGATGACCAGACCGGCCGCGGGGTCCCCCTGGTCGAGCTGCGGACGACCAACGACCAGCTCTTCCTCACCGACAGCCACGGCGTCGCCGCCCTCGTCGCGCCGATCTGATGGGCGAATCCGTCTATTTCCACGTCCGCTCCCACGGCTACGAGTACCCCAAGGACGGCTTCGGCTATCGCGGCAAGGCCCTGAAGGTGGAGGAAGGCGACACCGCCGAATTCAAAATCCATCGCATCAACATCGCCGAGCGACTCTACCGCGTCACCGGCGGCGGCATCTACCGCGACAGCGTCCTCGCCGGCCGCGACGTGCCGATTGCGAAGCCCTTGCTCAACGCCCGCGTCTTCGGCTCCGACAGCGTCGTCAATGCCATCTACCACGCCAAGCTCTGCTGGTTCTGGGGCGATACCAACCGCCCCCCCTACCCGCTCGGCAACTTCCACGTCCCCGGCGCCGTCTCCCTCTTGCCCGACGACGGTGGCCTCGACCCTGCCGTCGGCGTCAACCTCGACTACTTCCTCGGTCCCGACGGTTTCGCCAAACCGACCTGCAAGATGCCCGGCGACGGCCCCACCTGGATTGGCGGCCTCTCCGTCCTCCACGACCCCGACGACGGCCACGAACGGATGTTCGCCACCTACGCCAAGATCCAGGGGTTCCTCACCACCTACGAACGCGGCTTCGTCGAGTGGGACGACGACGCCCACGAGTTCCGCAAGGTCCACACCTACCCCCTCGACGCCCCCGCCCGCCCCGACGGCCACGCCTTCTTCCACGAGCAAGACGCCACCGACTACGTCCTCTTCAGCCACCCCTTCCCCCTGACCCGCGTCCTCGCCACCCCCGAATCCCTCCTCGACATCGACGAGTACGAATCCTACACCTGCCTCCTTCCCGGCAGCCGCCTGGAGGACCCCAGGCTCGACCGTGACGCCTCCGGCCGCCTCCGCTACGCCTGGCGACGCGACACGCCCGCCGTCGGCCCCGCCGAGCAGAAGAAGCTCGTGGATTCCGGCCTCTTGAAACCCGATGAGGGCCTCCTCCAGCTCCGCGACGCCGACACCGGCCAGCCCGTCGCCGCCCATTCCGGCTCCGTCGCCTGGAACCCCTACCGCCAGCGCTGGGTCCTCATCACCGTCCAGTCCGGCGGCCACTCCTCCCTGCTCGGCGAGGTCTGGTACGCCGAGGCCGACACCCCCCTCGGCCCCTGGGCCTACGCCCGCAAGGTCGTCACCCACGATAAGTACACCTTCTACAACCCCAAGCAACACCCCTACTTCAGTCAGGACGACGGCCGCCGGATCTACTTCGAAGGCACCTACGCCAACACCTTCTCCGGCAACCCCGTCAAAACCCCACGCTACGACTACAACCAGATCATGTACCGGCTCGACCTCGAAGACCCGAGGCTCGTCCTCCCCGTTGCCATCCGCGACGTCTCCGAAGGTGCGATCCCCGTCCAGTTCTCCTCCCAACCGCGAGACGCCGACCGCCCCATCGCCTTCTTCGCCCCCGACCGCTTCGCCCCCGGCCTCGTCTTCATCTCCGTCGGCCAGACCCCGGACCGCCACCGCGGACTCGCCGGCCCCGGCAACGACCTCATCACCATCTCGCAGGGTCCCGTCTTCTTCGCCCTTCCCGCCGACGCCGACAACCCACCCCCCGCCACCACCCCCCTTTACGAATTCGTCGCCGACGACGGCCGACGCGCCTACAGCATCGACCCCGACTGGTCCGCCGAGGGTTTCCCCAGGACGGGAAACCGCTCTGCCGGGTCTGGAAAGATCCGTGGAATGGCAAGAGTTTTCCAGTCGGGGGATACGGGGAGAACGCAGAGGAAAAGCCGGATCAGTAAATTTGGGCTTCGGTGGTGAAATCTTCCGGAAAAAGGAGAATTTCCCTCTCCGCCCTTCGATAATGAGGAGGTGGGATCGTTTGCGCCTCAAAGGAGAGCCTCCGTCCGCCCCTGAGATCGTCGGAACGACCCATCCCCGAACACTCCACCAGGCAACGCGCATCCCGAGTGCAAAACGAACTTCACAATAGGGTAAACTTGCGTCCGAAGTCGCTTTCCGGGCAAGCACTTACAGAATCTCCATTCCCGGAGACGAGCGCGTCCCCTCGCTCCCCGTACGACGTCGCGACGGCGTCGTGGCCGGCGTCGCGGTTGCGTCCCTCGGCGCGGCTGCGCAAAACGAACTCGGAGTCGGTCGGAGAATCGGGCCGGCCTCATTGCAAGGCGGCGGGGGGGGTTCCTACAATGAGGGCCGCGTGAAGCCCGTGCCGAGAAAGGATTGCGCCGTGATGACGAACCAGAAGTGCCCCAGCGTCCTGATCTTATCGGCCTTGCTCCTGACGGGAATGATCGCGAAGGCCGACGAGCCGGAGCGTCATCGTCCTGAAGGATGGTCAGCAGGTCGTCGGCGAGGTGCTCGCCGAGAAGCCGAACGCCCTGTTCATCGATCTCGGCTTCGACGTTCTGAAGGTTCCCCGCGACCAGATCAGCGAGCGTCGCAAGCCCGACGAGGCCCCCGCGCCGGCGGCCCGCGATTACGGTTCCTCGCGACGTGGACCCCTCCGGTTTCTACAAGTCGGCCGAACTGAAGACCCGGCCGGTCAAGGATCTGGTACGCCAGTACGGCGAGGGTGTGATCTCGGTCGAGACCCCCTCGGGCCTGGGCTCGGGCTTCATCGTCAACGAGGACGGATACGCCATCACGAATAACCACGTCATCGAAGGCGAGACCCGGATCGCGGTCGTGCTCTACCGGCAGTCCGCCGCCGGCCTGGAGCGCAAGCGGATCGACGATGTCGAGATCGTGGCGTCTGAACCCGTTCGTGGACCTGGCGCTGCTTGAAGATCCCGCCCCAGAAAGATTTGAAACTCCGGCCGGTGTACCTGGGTAGCCTCGACGACCTGAACGCCGGGGACGGTGTCTTCGCCGTGGGCAACCCCCTGGGTCTGGAGCGGAGCGTCTCGCAGGGCATCCTCAGCACCTTGAACCGGAACTTCGAGGGCCTGATCTACCTGCAAACCGACGCCGCCATCAACCCGGGGAATTCGGGCGGGCCGCTGTTCAATCTCCAGGGGGAAGTCATCGGGGTGACCAACATGGGCTTCCGGGGAACGGACAACCTGGGTTTCGCGATCCCGATCAATTACGTCAAGGACTTCCTCCGCAACCGGGACGCGTTCGCCTACGACAAGGACAACCCGAACACCGGCTACCGCTACCTCGACCCGCCTCGCCGCCGGCAATGCGGGATGCGCCGCCGCAAGGCCAGGCACAGAATCCGACGCCGATCGGACGAATCGCCCTCGGCCGGGGGACAGAACGGCACGGGTGGTGCGAAGTGACTCCAATCCAAGGGAGGATCCCGGGCTAGGCCCCCGGACATGCCCCACGCGGCACCCCCCGCGTCGGGACGTTTCGGGGTCCGGAGCTGGGGTCCGATCGTCTTCTTTGTCGTCAGGGGATGCAGTTGAGGAGTCTATCGATGCGAATCTCGTTGCGGTCGGCCGTGCTGCGCGGTCTGCCCTCGCCGGCCTGGTGCTGGCTCCGGTCGCGGCCCGTGCCGCCGAACCGGTCGAGAGGGCCCTGCCGCCCTCGACCATCGGCTTTCTCAAGATCGAGAACGCCGCCAAGTTACGCCAGGCGTTCTCCGAAAGTCAGGCCGGACAGCTCCTGGCCGACCCGGCCATGAAGCCGCTCAAGGAGCGGTTCGCTCAGATGCTCGAGCAGCCGAGCCAGCAGCTCAAGCAGGCCGTCGGGGTCACGATCCCCGAGCTGTTCGAGCTCCCCGAAGGCCAGGTCGCCTTCGCCGTGGTCGCCCGCGACAACAAGGAGATGCCCGTCTCCATCCTCCTGACCGCGGATGCCGGCGAGAACGCCGAGAAGATGTCCGAGGTGATGACCCGCGCCACCGAGGAGGCCGAGAAGTCCGGTAACGCCAAGGTTGCCACCGAGGACTTCCAGGGTACCCAGCTCCATATCATCCGCGGACCGAACGTCGAGGATCGGGACACCGGCCTGATCTGGGCCAAGCAAGGCTCGACCTTCTTCATCGGCTCCGACGTGCCCGCCCTGAAGGACCTGATCTCCCACGCCGAGGGCCGCGACCAGTCGCTCGCCTCCAGCGAACTCTATGGCGAGGTGCTCACCCGCGTCGGCAAGGATTCCCAGGTTCTCTGGTTTCTCGACATCTCCCAGGCGATCGCCCTGGGCACACAGGTCGCCTCCCAGAACGGCGCCAACGGCGAGCAGATCGCCGCGCAGCTCCAGATCCTCGGCCTCAACAGCCTCAAGGCGCTCGGCGGCAGCTTCTCCTTCAGCGTCGGTAACTTCGACTCGGTCGGCAAGGTCTTCCTCTACTCCCCCGGCCCCTCGACCGGCCTGGTGAAGATCTTCCAGATGCCGGCCACGAACCTCAAGCCCCAGCCCTGGGTGCCCGCCGGCGCCGCCAGCTACCAGTCGGTCTCCTGGGACCTCGACGCCGCTTGGACCGCCATCAATGAGCTGGTCGATCAGTTCGCCCCCGGCGTCATGGATCAGGTCTCCAAGGGTCTGGCCGGTCCCAACGGCGAAGGGCTCGACCTGAAGCGCGACGTCTTCGGTCCTCTCGGCGACCGGCTGACGATCATCAGCGACTTCAAGAAGCCGATCACCGACAAGAGCCAGCGGCTCCTGCTCGGCGTCGCTCTCGAAGACGCCAAGGCCTTCCAGACCACGCTCAACAAGATCTTCGACCTGGCCGGCGCCGCACCCAAGAAGCGCACCTTCCAGGGCAACACGATCTACGATTTCGACATCCCCGCTGAGTTTAGCCAGACCAGCGGCATTGCCGGCCCCATCAGCCTCACGATCGCCAAGGATACCCTGTTCGTCTCGAGCGAGCCGTCGCTGCTCGAGCAGGTTCTCCGACCCGGCGGCCCCGGACTGGCCGACAGCCCCGAGTTCCAGCAGCTCAACCAGTTCTACCCGGCCGAGGCCAGCACCCTCTCCTACCAGAAGCCCGAGGAACAGGCCCGCGCCGCCTACAGCATGTTCAAGGGTGGCCAGCTCCAGGAAGCCCTCAAGCAGGCCGCGGCCAACGACCCGAACGCGCCCGACTTTGGCAAGCTGCTCGATCCGGACGTCCTCCCCGAGTTCGAGGTCTTCGAGAAGTACCTCGCGCCCGGAGGCGGCTACGGCGTCATGACTCAGGACGGTGTCCTGTTCACCCAGTTCACCATCCGCAAGAAGCAACCCTGATCACAGGCGGCTGGATTCTGTAAACGACTGATGCCGGAATGAGTTACGGCGGCGACCGGGGAGACTTCTCCGGTCGCCGTCGTCGTTTTCCCGGAGATCGTCTCAAGCCGCAAAGCCCGCGAGTCCGATACGACCGTAACGTCAATCCGACCAAACTCCGACCTCGCGCCGGGGAGGTCGCGGATCGTGCCATGTCGGGGAGGAGAAGGGATGTTCGACCGCAATCGTGACCGGGCGACTCGTGCGAACGCCTCCACCCGGGCCCGCCTCTGCGCCGGGCCTGCCGGTTGACCGTGGAGAACCTGGAGGGCCGGCAGCTCCTCGCCACCCTGGCCCCGATCCCCACGGTCAATTCGCCCGCCACCGTGGGCTACCAGGTCCCCCTCCAGGGCGGAGCCACCGGCAACCAGACGTTCACCGTTACGTCGAGCAACCCCGACGTCAAGGTCTCCGTCGCGAACGGCAAGTTCTGGACGGTCGGCGTCAAGCACGACTCCAGCGGACCCAACGACCCGGCCTTCATCGGCTCCTTGACCTTCCAGCTCTTCGGTGACCTGACCCCGATGACCGTCTCGAAGATCGAGCAGCTCATCTCCACCGGCTTCTACACAAGCCCCACCGTGCCCGGCACCAGCGGCGCTCCGCAGTTGCCCAGCAAGAACTTCCACCGGATCGTCTCCGGCTTCGTCGCCCAGGGCGGCTCCCAGACCGGCAATGGCACGGGCAGCCTGAACGCCCCGGGCTACCCCTTCCCCGACGAGTTCGTCCAGCAGCTCGTCTTCGACGGCTCCGGTCAGCTCGCCATGGCCAACGCTGGCGACGACACCAACGACTCCCAGTTCTTCGTCACCTACGGCCCGACCCGCAACCTTGACTACAACCACACCATCTTCGGTCAGCTCGTGGCCGGCGCCTCCACCTTTGCCCAGATGGAGAAGGTCGCGACCCAGGCGAACTCGTCCGGCGAAAACTCCGTGCCGGTCAGCCCCGTCCTGATCACCTCATCGACGCTCTCGAACACGAACCCGAACGGCGTCCTGCACGTTGATACGACCGGCGCCACGGCCGGCGAGACCTCCAACGTGACCGTTACGGCCACCGACCCGAGCGACGGCACGAAAGTCACCCGAACCTTCCAGGTCAACGTCACTCCCAACCAAACGACCGCCCAGGACGGGACGGTCCAGCCGGTCAACGAGCCGGCTTTCCTGAACCCCGTGCCCAACCTCGTCGTCGCCACGGGCCAGCCCGCCATCTTCCAGCTCACCGCCACCAACCCCGAGCCGACGGACACCCTGACCTACGTCGTCAACGGCGGAACCTCCAACGGCGCCTTCACCCAGGTCCAGAACGCCACCGCCACCGTGGACAGCAACGGCGTCGTCACCGTCACGCCCAACGCCAACTTCACCGGCGTCATCAACCTCCAGGTCGGCGTCCGCGACCAGGCGGACCACGGGCGGTCCACCAACATCACCGACCCAGCGAACTACGACACCCAGCAAATCACCCTGACCGTCCGCAACGGCGCCGTCGTCAATCTCCAGCCGATCGCCGCGCCCGGCACCGCGACGGCCATTGTCAACACGGCCTCGACCATCCAGCTGGCCGGCCTGACCGCAAACCCCAACTCAACCACCCAGACACTCAATTATGAGCTGCTCCAGAGTCCCCAGCACGGCACCCTCACCAACTTCGACGCCGCGAACGGCACCTTTACCTACACACCCAACCCCGGTTACCTCGGCAACGATACCGTCCAGTACCGCGTCACCGACGTCGGCGCTCCCACCCCGAACCTCACCAGCCAGCCGGCCACCTTCACGATCAACGTCACCGGCGCCAACACCGGCGCGGTCCGCGTGATCGACCGCGTCCTGATCGTCACCCCGCCGCCAAGGACCGACCACGGAACCAACACGATCCGCGTCGAGACGACGAACTCGGGCGCAAACTACCAGATCCTGGTCAACGGCCAGGTCGACACGAACATGCCGGCCGTGACAGCCATCGACCGCCTGGTGATCTACGGCGCCAAGGCGAGCGACCAGATCTCCGTCGGCTCCGATGTCACGATCCCGGCCCTTCTCAGCGGCGGGCAAGGCGGCGTCAACCTCCTCCAGGCCGGCGGCGGCCCGAGCCGACTCCACGGCTGGTTCGGTCGCAACACCCTGGTCGGCGGCCCCCAGGCCGACGCCCTGATCGGTCGCACAGGCCACGTCCGCTTCCGCCCCAGCGCCGGCAAGGATCTGATCTTCGCCGGACAGGCCAATCCCGGCCGTCGCTACGGCGTCATCAGCCTGCCCACGTTCCGGTTCTCCTCCCAGCCCAAACCGCCCACCGGCACGTTTTACCGCTACGTCGGCAACCGCCTCGTCGCGATTCAGACCCCGCCGCTCCTCGTCCGCGCCACCGATCATCCCCTCATCGGCGCCAACCATGTCCCCCGCACTCCCAACACGACCACAGCCGGTCAGGCCGCCACCGCCGCCGCGCAAGAGCCAGGAACACGACCACCACCCCGTAAGTCACAACAGCCGATTTCTGATCACCAGACGGGCGAGCGAAGAATGCCCTTCGCTCGCTCGGATCGGTGAACTCCTCCGGGTACTGAGCCACTCCTCGTGTCGATCCTAGGGCTTCCCGCGACTGGCCCACTTGACGAAGTAAAAGACGATCGGTGTCTTGCCCGTATTGACGATCCCGTGCGGAGCCTGTGGCGCCGTGTACATCACACTCCCCGGGCCGACCTGGGTGGTCTCGCCATCGCAGACGATCTCGCCCTCGCCGCTCTCAATGATCATCACTTCCTCTTCGAGGTGCGTATGCGGCGGGTGGGGGCTCTTGCCCGGTGGCAGGACGAAGCGGCCGGTGACGAACTTCTCGCTGGCCGGGGTGTCGCCAGCGAGGTAGAGGCCGATCTCACCCGCCGGCTCGCCCTCATATTCGTAGTTGTCCATCTTGAGCTGGTCGAGTGTCACCGTCCGGGACTTGACCATCTCGGCCCTCTCCCGGGCGAAGGCAAACTCGCGCGCGGCCCAGCCCGTGGCCAGCGCCAGTGCCAGGAGGTACAAGAAACGAACCGACGCATGCGTCTTCATCGAGGAGTCTCCGTATCTTGGTGGGTCGGCAGGGTGACGGTCGCGAATCCAGAGTCAGGACGACGGCAGGAGAGCGTCGAGCACCAGGCGGTGAACCTCGGTCATTTCGAGGGCCGGACCCGACGATGGGGGTGGACCGTCGCCAACGAGGATCGGACGGTCGGCTTCCTGATCGGCGCGGAGGCCGTGGCTGCCGCGGACGAGGGAAGGGTCGAGGGGGACCACGTCGAAGAGGGTCCGAAAGCCCAGCTTCTTCTGGAGCAGCCGACGCGCCGCGCGGAGCTTCGGGGCGCGGAGGGCGGGGTCGAAAAACAGCTCGCAAGGATCGTAGCCGGGCTTGCGATGGATGTCCACTGTGCGCGCGTAGTCGGGAGCCTGGGCATCATCGAGCCAGAAGGGATAGGCGAACCAGGCGTCCGGCTCCGCCAGAGCGACGAGTTCTCCCGATCGCGGGTGATCGAGCCCCACCTCGGCGCGGGCCTCGCCCTCAAGGACGCGACCCACGCCCGGCTCGCTTGCGAGCTGCTCACGGACCCGGTGCCGGTCCGCCGGATCGGCAACGTGGATGTGGGCCAGCTGATGGTCACAGACCGCGAAGGCCCGGCTGCTCAAGGGGTCGAAGACCTCGCCAAACGGGCCGGGGCGGATGTTGAGCAGACCGGCGCGTCGGAGAAGTCGGTTCGGGAGGACGGCGCGGGAGACATCGCAATGGCCGTACTCGCTCACGATCCAGACCCGGGCGCCGGCGCGGTTGGCCGCGTCGAGCAAGGGGGCGCAGGCGTCGTCCAGCTCGCGGACGAGGCGGGGCATGTCGGAACCGGAAGGGCCGAATCGCTGGGGGTCGTAGTCGAGGTGGGGAAGGTAGACGAGTGTCAGGTCCGGACGCTCGTTCGCCAGGGTCCACGCGGCGCATCGGGCGATCCAGGCCGTGCAAGGGAGGCTGGCGGTCGGTCCCCAGAAGGTAGGAAAGGGAAATCGCCCGAGGTCGGACTCCAGGCGTTCGGTCAGGCCCGGGGGATTGCCGTGGATGCCGAAGGCCTTGTTGCCGTCGGCGCCGTAGTAGGGTTTCGGGGTGACGCTCAGATCGACGGCGGCCCCCTGGTTGAACCACCAGAAGAGCTTCGCCACCTTGAGCGATCGGCCCCGTTCGCTGGCAAGGCGGCGGGCGGTGACGTAGAGCTGCTCGGCCTGAATCAAGGCGTTCGACTGCTGCCAGAAGCGGACCTCGCCCGTGTCGCGAAAGTACCAGCCGTTGCCGACAATCCCGTGCCCGCTCGGGGGCAGGCCGGTGAGCATGGTGGCCTGAGCCGTGCAGGTGACGGCCGGCACAGCCTCGACCAGCGAACGCGACCAGCCCCGTTCCGCAAGGGTACGGAGCCGATTTGCCAGGGGGAGGAGTCGGCCCGTGAGGCCGACGGCGTTGACCAGGATGAGGGGGGCGGGATCAGCCACGGGCATCGGCTCTCGCAATTCGCGGGCGGGGTGACACCAGGATCAACGGTCTCCTACGCCTCCACGGAGACCGGCTTGGGCTTGTCGGTCGGCTTGCGGAGGGACTCGATCTGAGAGGTGTAGGTGTTGACCAGCTCGCGGCGGCTGAGAAGGCCGATGAGTTGGGTGGAGTCGTCAGGCTCAACGACGGGGATCTCGTCGAGGTTCAACTCGGTCATGCGTTTGAGGGCGGTATGGAGGTCATCCTTGAGGGTGACCGTGCGGACGGGCCGGGTCGCGAAGTCGGCCGCGAGCACGAGGGCACCGACGTGGGTCCCCAGCAGGGCGAGGCGAACGTCCCGCAGGGAGAAAATGCCGGAGAGGCGGCCCTCGCGATCGACGACGGGAAAGAGCGTCTCGGTCGAGTTGGCGACCCGTCGGAGGATCTCGTCGAAGTCGGCCGATTCCGGGATGCGCTCGATGCTCTCGGTGCGGACCTGGACCTGGGCGACGCGGAGGCGTTCGAGCACGTCGATGACGAAGTCCCCCTGGTGGGCGGGGCTGTCGATCGGGCTGTTGACCTGCTCCTCGTAGATCGTCCAGCGCCGGGAGAGGGCGATGTTCAGGCCGCAGACGAGCATCAAGGGTACGAGCAGGCTGTAGTTACCGCACATCTCGCAGACCATGATGATTGAGGTCAAGGGGCACTTTGCAACCCCGGCGAAGAAGCCGCCCATACCGACCATCGCGAATGCGGCCGGGTCGGTTCCGAGGGAGGGGATGTAATGCTCCAGGAACATTCCGAACGCCCCGCCGAGCATGCCCCCGATGAAGACCGAAGGCCCGAAGACGCCGCCGCTGCCGCCGGAGCTGATCGTCAGGCTGGTCGAGACGATCTTGAGCATCGCCAGGATCAGCAGCGTGCCCATCATCATGTTCGGCTTGAAGACGGACTCGCCCGGCTGGGCGAGACTGGCCGGCATGCCGATCGCCCCCCACTGCACCCAGCCGTAGCCGCCGCTCATCAACTGCGGCAGCCAGAGGGCCATGATTCCCAGCATCAGGCCGCCGAGGGCCGGTTTGACGTGGCGAGGAATCGCGATCTTGTGGAAGAAGTAGTCGCGGGAGCCGTAGAAGAACCGCACATACAGCCACCCGACCGCCGAGCAGATCACGGCCAACAACGCGAACGCGGGCAGCTCCATCAAGCCGTGGAATTTCAATTGCGGCACCAGGAAGATCGGCTTGGGGTCGATCATCGTGGCAAAGACCGAGTAGGCCACGATCGAGCTGGCCAGGCAGGGGAGCAAGGCGGCGGGTTCGACGGCCGTCGAGGCGTACAGGATTTCGATGCCGAAGAGCGCCCCACCGAGCGGGCGCGGAAGATGGCGCCAATGCCGCCCGCGGCGCCCGCCAGTACAAGCAGCCGGCGCTCGTCCGGGGTCAGACGGAGCATCCTCGCGAGGAACGACCCGAAACCGGCCCCGATCTGCGCAATCGGCCCCTCCTGGCCGGCCGAGCCGCCTGTGCCGATCGTAATGACCGAGGCGACCGCCTTGATCAAGGGAACCCGGCTCCGGATCAGGCCGCCGCCGCGGTGGAACGCCTTGACCAAGGCGTCGGTTCCGTGGCCCTCCGCCTCAGGGGCCCAGGTGAAGACAATGAAACCGGAGATCAGGCCCCCGATCGTCGGCACGAGCAAGATCAGCCACCACGATTCCGGGAGGGACATCGGATGCCCCTCCTTGGCCTCGCCGGTCGGCGGGATGCGCAGGCCCATGAGGTCGCCGAGGACGTGGTGGGACGTCCAGTCCAGAGCGAGCAGGAAGGCCACGGCGCCCAGGCCAGCGACCACGCCGACCAGGGGGCTGCAGACCGCCACGCGACCGGCGCCCGGGGTGGCCCAGCGTGTCGCCAGGTGCCGGAGCAGCCTCCCGAGGGCGGAGGCGGGACGACTCCGGGCTATGGGCTCATCCAGGTTCGCGGGCGATTCCTCCGGGACCTGTCCATTCGACATCGGCTTCTCCCCTGGGGACGTTGGGCGCCATCGGCATCGCGGTGGCTTCGGGTATCCGTGGATTCACGATCCGTCGTCGTTGCGGACGCGGTCGGGTGCGTCTGCTCGGGCGAGTCGGACATGAGCCCGGTAGATCGGACGCCCTTCGATGCGATACTTGCGCTCGAAGTTGGTCAGGTAATCGAGGTCATGTTCAGGTGTATTCGGCTCGGGGGGGGGCAGGGGGGCAAATTCGGGGTGAGCGTCGAGGATTGAGCCCATCTCGCGGAAGTAGTCCTCAACGTCGGTGGCGATCCAGAAGTCGCCACCGGGCACGAGCACGCGGGCGACCTCGCGGACGAACTCATCCGTGAACACACGACGTTTCTTGTGGCGCTTCTTCCACCAGGGATCAGGAAAGTACACGTGGACAGCAGCCAGGCTGGCAGGCGGCACCAGATCACGGAGCAGGCGCCGGGCGTCGCCAGGGATAACACGAACGTTCGACAACCCGCTCTTCGCCACCCGCTCGGCGGCCTTGCGGGCGTACTTGCGGGAGATCTCGACTCCGAGGAAGTGGTGCGACGGTCGGCGACGGGCGGCGTTGATGAGAAAGAGCCCCTTACCGGGACCAATCTCCAACTCAACCGGACGGTCGTCGCCGAACAGGGCGGGCCAGGAGAGGGGCGCGGTGGGAAAATCAAGGAGGGCCTGAGAGACGTCGAGCGGGGGTCGAGGTTCTGCGGTCATCGGCTCAGGGGGTCGAGCGGGCAGAGAGGGGAACACCGATGATCTTGCCGTGGAAGACCATGTTGCCATCGACGAAGCCCTGGGCCTCGAAGATGGTCTGGCGACGATGGATGCGCGTGGCCTTGGCCATGACCACCAGGCGGTCGCCCGGCCGGACCTGGCCCCGGAATCGCACGTCTTCCATACCGCCGAACCCGATGAAGCCTTCCCGGTTGAGATCAATGACGTGGCAGTAGAAACTACAGAGCTGGGCCGCGGCCTCGCACATCAGGACGCCCGGCATGAGCGGATAGTCAGGCATGTGCCCGCGGACCCAGAACTCGTCGTGGCGAACATCCTTGTAGCCGACGATCAGGTTCTCGTCCTGATCGACGTGGATGATGGCTGTGAGTTGCTCCATCTCGAAGCGCTGCGGATTGCCCCGGCGGATGGCCTCCAGGTCGTACAGGATCTGGGAAGTGTCGATCGTGGCCGGATCGACCATGGCGACGGGCGGCATGCCAATCAATCCTCGGGCGCGAGTCGGGTCGCCGGACTCGCCGCGGACGGTCCTCGATCGAAAGCGACCGGAAAAGCCCGGACACTCGAGCCCCACGGGGGCCTTCGGCGTACAACGGCTGGCCGTTTGGTTTGTTCTTCCGCTATCATGACTTGCCGCCCGGCCCCTCGCAAGGGCTTTCACCGGGATGGGCCGCGGGTCGCGAGTCACGCGGCACGGGTCACGGGTCAACGGCTGGCCGGAGTGGCCGCGGGAGCCGGTCCGGGGAAGCTGTCAACCATGAGTATGAGATCCCGTTCCCTTGGTACGATGGTCGCTTACGGCTTCCCTCGGGGCGACGTCAGCGGCGATCTGGCGATCGCGGAGCGACTCGGGGCAAGCTGCCTCGAGATCCTCCCGGACTGGTCCGACTACCCCGACCCGATCCGCTTGAAGGTCCGCGTCGCCGACCGCGGGCTCGCGATCCATAGCGTCCACGGCTCCTGGGGCGGGCAGTCGATCCGCGCCCGACGGGTGGACCTGGGCAGCCTGGATGAAGCAACCCACCAGGCCAGTGTCGATGACCTCCGCCTCTGCCTCGACTGGCTCGCCGGCGCCGGGGGCACGTTCCTGGTGGTCCACCCGGGTGGCCTTTCCGAATCTGGGGAGGCCGCGGCCCGCCGCGATGCCCTGGGCCGGGGCCTGGTCGCGCTGGCCGAGCACGCCGAAGAGTCCCGCCTGGTCGTCTGTGTGGAGAACATGCCGCCGGGCGTCCACCCCGGCAGCCAGATGGCCGATCTCGCCGCACTGGTGGACGAGATCGATCACCCAGCCCTCGCGCTCGCCCTCGACACCGGCCATGCCCACATTGCCAGTTCCACCGCCTCCGAGACGCTGGCTGCCGGGAAGTGGCTCCGCACAACCCACGTCCATGACAACAACGGTCGGCAAGATTCCCATGAGCCGCCCGGGGTCGGCTCGATCAACTGGGACGATTGGGTCGTGGCGCTCGATGCGATCGGCTACAAAGGACCCATCATGCTCGAATGCATTCGAAAGCTGCGGCACGATCCGGAGTCGATCGACGAGGCGTTGCTCGCGCTCCTCGACCGAATGACCGGAGGGCCGCGATGAGTCCCGATCGGACGGAAAGGAGAGCGATTCCGCTGGATCGGCCGTTCCCTGAACGCCCAACCTCGGAGGATCGGCCGATCCGATCGGCAAGGCGGCTGTCGATGCCCCGGCTGACACTGGGCCTGATGATGATCCTCGTCGCGGTCGTCGCCGCCGACTTCTCCGCGATGGCAGCCCTGACCCGCGGCGAGCGGCCCTCGGTGTTCCTCTACGCCCTGACCGGTCTGCTCGTCTTGCTGTACGACCTGCTGCTTTGGATCACGTTGCTCGCATTGAAGAAGGTCTTCCGGGCCGCCGAAGGCGATCGGCCCGGGATGAAGCAGATCGCAGCGACCACGCTGGTTCTGGTGGTCTTCGTGGCGATCCCGGTCGGGGCCTTGATCGGCATCCTGATGAACGCGTAGGGCGCGTTCGCGGCACGACCGAGACGCCTGGAATTGCAGGCGGGCGGCCGGGCCTGCCGATACCTGCGATGGTCGGGCGCGGCGGCGAAACCGTCGCGCGGAGGGAACGGCCCGGTGTCATAGCGACCCGCGGCCGTCCGACGCGCGCCCCGGGCGGAGGAGGAGGCCTGGTGAACTGGAACCGAAGGACCGCGCTCGGCGTGCTTGGCACCCTCGGGGCCTCGTCGCTAGCCGCGCGACCAGCCACGGCGCAGGGGCCCGGGACATCAGCCCCGCTGCCCCCGAACCCCAGCACTCCGGCCTTACCGCCGCATCCCGGGGTCCGTGGCCGGTTGAACGGTGCGAAGGCGGCAGTAGCCGCACTCTGCTGCGAGGGGACGCCCTGCGTCTTCGGGGTGCCGGGCGCCCAGAACAACGAGTTCTGGGATGCCATGAAGGGTCATGGACTCCCCTACCTGCTCGTCAGCCACGAGAGTTCCGCGAGTGTAATGGCCGACGCCTCGGCGCGGGTCACGGGACGGGTCGGAGTCTTCGCGGTCGTGCCCGGCCCGGGCGTGACGAACGCCTTGACTGGCATCGGCGAGGCATTGCATGACAGCGTTCCGATCGTCGGTATCATCACCGACGTGATGCGCGGGCCAAATGCCAGGATCGGGCAGGTCCACGGCTTGCTGAATGCGGCAATCCTGCGGCCAGTCTGCAAGGCGGTTCTGGAGGTCACGCACCAGGGGCAGATCCCCGCAGCGATCTACCAGGCGCACCGGATCGCCGCCAGCGGCGAGCCGGGACCCGCCTGCGTCGTGATTCCGTTCAACTTCCTTAACGAGGTCTGGGATTACGACTGCCCGCCGCCGCCGCCGCCACCGTTGCCCTTCGATGAGGCCGCCTACCGGCGCGCGATCGGCCTGCTGGCGGACCGGGGCCGTCGGGTCGGTATCTACGCCGGGTCGGGCTGTCTCGACGTGAGCCCCTCGCTCGTCGCTGCAGCCGAGATGCTGCAGGCGCCGGTGGCAACGTCAGTCAGCGGCAAGGGAGCCATCCCCGACGGCCACCCGCTGGCTGTCGGTTGGGGCTACGGCGCCTATGGAACCCGCGCCGCGGAAAGGGCCTTCAAGGACGTCGATCTCGTTCTGGCTGTCGGTGTCAAGTTCAGCGAGGTCTCGACGGCGAACTACGCCGTCCCCCGGCATCCGGACCTGATCCATGTCGATGCCAACCCGGCCAACCTCGGTCGGAACATCCCCACCTGCGTGAAAGTCCACGCCGATTCAGGCCTCTTCCTCACGCGGTTGCTCGCCGACGCCCCAGCGATCCGCCGCCCCCCCTGCCCTCCGCTCTGGGAGCAGATCCGCCAGGGCCGGGCGCTCGACGAGCGGGCCAACACGCATGTCCAGGTCAAGCACGGTGTCGATCCCATGCTCTTCTACGTGCAACTCCGGCGTTGCCTGCACGCAAACGATTTAATATTCGTCGATGTGACAGCCTCCGTGCACTGGGCGGCCGAGGGGATCGGCGTGCCGGCTCCGAGGCGATTCTTCACGCCGACCGACAACCAGAGCATGGGATGGGCCGTGCCCGCCGCGATCGGGGCTCAGCGGGTGCGATTGGATCGCAGGGTGGCGGCGGTCGTCGGCGACGGCTGCTTCCTGATGTCGGGGCTCGAAGCCTCGACGGCCTCGCGGTCGCTCCTGCCGGTGAAGTTCTTCGTGCTGGACGACGGTGCGTATCACTACATGCAGATGCTGCAGGAACCCGTCTACGGACGGACGACCGCCACCGAGATCGCCGAACTGGACTTCGCGGCGATCGCGAGGGGGATGAACCTGGCGTACAACTGCATCCACAGTAACGAGGAGATCGGCGCCGGCATCGCCCGCGCACTGGCCACGCCGGGGCCAGTGCTGACGCGCGTCCGGATTGGCTACGAGGGTCGAGAGATCCGCTGGCTTAATGCACTCAAGTCGTCGTACCTGGAGAACCTCCGCACGGATCAGGCCGTCCGCCTGGCAACGCGGGCGGCCTCGCGGTCGCTGAACCCGTTGCTCAGGGACGATTGAGGAGACTTGCCGACGATGCGGAAAAGTGGCCTTCCCGGGGATGGGCGGGCTGCGTAAGATGCCGTCCCGCTCGAGGGTCGGCCTGACTGCACCCCGGGCGCGGGAGCCGGAACGATCACGGACGGTCGTCCGGAGAGGGGCCGGTCAGCGAACGCTCAGGCGACCGGCGCCGCGGGTCATTCACGGACGAATCCTAAGGCCCATGAACACACGGACCAGCCCCTCGCCCCCCCATGCCGAATTCTTCCCGCCGCCGAGGCCGGCTTCGGCGCCGTCACGCTGGCTCGCCGCGATCGCCAGCGACGTGCACCAGCTCGGCCGGTTCTGGCCGGTGGTGACGAACATCGTGGCGCAAGACCTTCGGGTGAAATACCAGCGGTCGAGTCCTCGGGTTCTTCTGGACGTTGTTGAACCCGATCTTGATGATGGCAACCCTGACGGTTGTCTTCGCCAACCTCCTCGGAGGAGGGGCAAGCTGGCAGGAATACTGCATTTACCTGTTCTCGGGGATGGTCCCCTGGACGCTCCTGGCGGGCTGCCTCAACGACTGCGCCTTCTGCATCATCATGAACGAGGGGCTGATTCGGAAGATTTACCTGCCAAAGCTGGTCTTCCCGCTGACGCGCGTGCTCATCAACCTGATCACCTTCACGCTCTCGATGGGAGCGCTGTTCGTGTTGCTGGTGCCCCTGGGGGCCAAATTCTCGACGCCGATGCTGCTTCTGCCGATCGTGATCGGCCTGTTCACGGTCTTCGCGTTCGGCCTGGGCATCTTGATCGCGATCATGAACACGTTTTATCGCGATTGCAGCCATCTCGTCAACGTGTTCCTCCAGGCCTGGTACTTCACGACGCCGATCCTTTACTACCCCGAGCAGTTCCAGAAGCACCTCTGGCTCTTGCGGCTGAATCCGGCGTATCCGTTCATCCGCCTGTTCCAGACGCTCATCCGCTACGGCGAATGGCCCGATCCGTACCTGTTCCTGGCGGCCGCGGGCATCGCGGCGGTGACCCTGGGAGTCGGCTATGTCGCTTTCAAGGCCAATGAAGACAAGCTGGTATTCCGCCTCTGAGGCGCCATCGCGGAAGCTGTCGCGGCTCGACCCCCCATCGCCGCCGCCGATCGAGCTCCGCGACGTCGCACTCCGGTTCGTGAGCTACTACGACAAACACTACTCGCTCAAGCGTGCCGTGCTCGACCTGCTCTTGCGGCGGGAAGGACCGTTGCCGACGGCCGAGTTCTGGGCCTTGCGAGACATCAACCTCCGGATCGAGAAGGGCGAACGCGTTGGGATCATTGGCCACAACGGCGCGGGCAAGAGCACCTTGCTGCGTCTGCTGGCCCGGATCTACCCTCCGAGCACCGGCGCGTTGAGCGTGCAAGGCTCCGTGGCGCCGCTGATCGAGATGGGCGCTGGCTTCAACATGGAGCTTTCCGGCGCCGACAATATCTTCCTCAACGGCGCCATGCTTGGCTTCAGCCGCCGCCAGATGCAATCCCGGATCGACGGCATTTTCGATTTCACTGGCCTCCGCGAGTTCGCCGACTTGCCGCTGAAGTACTACTCCAGCGGCATGTACGCGCGGCTGGCGTTCGCCATCGCCACGGAGATTGACCCCGACATCCTGCTCGTGGACGAGTCGCTCAACGCGGGCGATGCGGCGTTTGTCGAGAAGGCGAAGGGTCGGATCCGGAGCCTGCTCGAACGGTCGAACGTCGTCGTCATCGTTTCGCATGATATGGTGACCCTCCGGGAACTTTGCACGCGGGGACTCTGGATGAAGCATGGGCAGATCATCGGCGACGGACCGATCGACGAGATCGTCGATCGCTACCTCGCCGAGGCTCAGGCCGAGGCGCAACCCCAGGCCATCTCCTGAGGACGTCGTCGGCCGACGAATCTCTTCCCCCACCTGGCAAGGCGCGTCCGTTCCACGAAGACGGTCGCCCGGTCGGACGCAAGAACCATGGAGGGTCAGGCGTGCGGATTGGAATCGACATGCTCGCGATCCAGTCGCCCTTGAGCCGCGGCCGGGGGATCGGCCGCTATGCCTTCGAGCTGGTGGCGGCACTGACGAGGATCGACGCGGAGAGCGAGTACGTCTTCTACGCTCATCACGGCCACCCGACCGATGGTTTCCCGACCGCGCCCAACATCCGCGTCCGCCCGCTCCCGAATCGAGACTCCGCCGCCGCGGCCCTCGACGAATTGACCCGCAAGGACCCCGATCGTCTCGACGCGCTCTTGCTCCTCAGCCCCTTCGAGCTTCACGACGATTTCGCTCCGCCAGCATGCCCGCTCGCCGGTCCGACCATGGCGACCATCCTCTACGACCTGATCCCGTTTCTCTTTCAGGAACACTATCTTACCTGGCCCCCGTCGGCTTCATTCTTCTACCGGAACCTTGAACGACTCCGCCGCTACGACATCCTGCTCGCGATCTCGGAGGCCACCCGAGACGACGCTCGACGCCTGCTCGGCCTGAGCCCCGATCGCGTCGTCTCCATCAGCGGTGCAAGCGACTCGACCTTCTTCACGCCCAACCCGGACGGTTCAGGCTCGGCCGCTTCCCAAGCCGTCCTCGACCGCCTCGGAATCGTGGCGCCGTTCGTCTTCTGCCTCGGAAGCATGGACGATCGCAAGAACCTTCGCGGACTGATCGACGCCTTCGCGTTGCTCCCCGAGGGGATTCGCGAGTCCCATCAGCTCGTCATCACCTTCGCGATCAAGGAGGAGGAGGCGCGGACGATCCGGGACTCAGGCGCGTTCTCGGGGTGTCGAGCATCGCCTGGTGCTGACCGGCGGCGTACCCGACGAGGACCTCAGGGCCCTCTATCGACGCTGCGCCGCCTTCGCCTTTCCTTCGCTTGTACGAGGGATTCGGTCTGCCGCTCCTGGAGGCGATGCTCTGCGGAGCGGTCGTGCTGGGGGGCAACAACTCGTCGCAGCCCGAGGTCGTCGGTGATGCCGGCCTGCTGGCGAACGCCTCCGACAGCGCAGACATCGCCGAGAAGCTCGCAACGCTCCTGACTGACCAGGCACTCATCGAGCGTCTTCGTGAGCGGGGTCGCGTGCAATCAAGCAAGTTCCGATGGGAGGCCAGTGCCATGAAGGCGCGGGATGCTCTCCAGCGAGTGGCCCGACGGCGATCGAAGCCCGGCCGGAGTGCCCGTGTCGATGCCGGTCACCCGGCGAGGCCGAGGATCGCGGTCTTCTCGCCCTGGCCGCCGAGGCGGTCCGGGATCTCGGACTACTCCGCAAGGCTGGTCCGCGAGCTGACAAGGTCCTACGCCGTTGATCTCTACCACGAACCCGGCTTCCTGCCTGACCTGGCCCTCCGGCCGGGCGAGTTTGGTTGCTACGACGCGCGGCTGTTCCGCCGACAGGCGTCCGTCCGGGGCTATCGAACCGTCCTCTATCAGATGGGCAACTCGCATTATCATCGTGCTGTTTATGAAACGATGCTGACCCATCCGGGAATCGTCACTCTCCACGACTTTTGCCTCTCGGGCTTCCACGCCTGGTATTCCCTTCACGCACTGGGCAACTGGGAACATTTCCAACGTGAGGTCGAGCATTCGCACCCCGAACAGGCCGCATCGATCCTCGCCAGCCTTGACGACTGGTCGCACGAGTCCGGGGGAATCGGCGACGCCTGTGCCCGTCGCGGTTTGCACCTGAACCGCCGCGTTTTCGAGCACGCCGAAGCCGTCGTCGTCCACTCTCCTGCGATCTGCGACCTGGCGGCCCGGACGTACCCGGAGCGGGCCGATCGTCTGCACGTCGTCCCGCATGGTTCGGAAGTGAAAACGGTGGCGGAGGCCACGCGACTCGCCGTGCGACAGCGACACGGGTTCCCAGCCGAGGCTCTGATCTTCGCAACCTTTGGAATCATGCATCCCGCGAAGCTAAACGTCGAGACCGTGGAAGCATTCGCGACGATTGCGAGCACACGGCCCGAGTCGTTGCTCGTCTTTGTGGGCGAAGATTTGACCGGTGCGGCCGTCCGCGACCGCGCCGACGAACTGGGGCTCTCAGCGCGGGTCCGCATCCTCGGCCGCCAGCCGGCCGAGGTCTTCGAGGAGTTGCTCGGCGCCGTGGACGTGGGCATCAGCCTCCGCCTGCCGCCGACGAACGGCGAGACCTCGGGAGCCCTGCTGCACCTTCTCCGACACGGAGTCCCCTGTGTCGTCAATGACACGGGGACGTTCGCCGAGTACCCCGATGACGTCGTCATCAAGCTGTGCTGGGAGTCGGCAGGGACGGCGGGATTGACCCGCGCCCTTCGCCGACTCGCGAACGACCCTTCAGAAAGGGCGAGGCTGGGCGAGGCATCGCGGCGCTACATCGACGAGGTGCATACCTGGGCAAAGGTCGCGGCTGCGTATACCCGGGTCATCGAGCTCTCTGCGGAACGATCGGAGCGGTCGTCGATCGAGGCGTTCCGAGGCCCGCATTTCGGCAGGAGCCGCCAGGTGTTGCGGCCAGACGGAGCCGACCCCGAAGGAGTCCGACACGGGTGAGGATCGGCATCATCCACGCCATGGCTCCGCCGAACGCCCCGCGACCTTCCCTTGCGGCCTACCAGGGTTTCGCGCTGATTGCGGCGATGGCTGATCACGACCCATCCTGGACAATGATCGGCTACGGAGAGCCGCCGCCTGGCCTTGAGCCGGCTGACCGATTCGCGTGGAAGGCCCCGTCCAACGTCGATGATCCCTGGCAGGAACTGGCCGATACGAACCCCGACCGCCTCGACGCTCTCTTGATCCTCGACCCTCACGCCCTGATCTCCGCCGGCTTCCGGCCGCCAGCGAAGCCCTTGCGACGTCTCGCCATGCTGGCCGTGCTCGGCGACCCTGGCCAGGTCCGGGGAAGTGAGGGAAACCTGATCGCTCCGGAGTCAGCGGTCCGAGTCCACGCCGATTGGCACCGACTCGGGCGTTACGACCTCCTGTGGACGACGAGCCCCAACGCCTCGCGAACCTGGGCCGGAATATTCGGACTTCCTCCGGATCGCATCCACGAAGTGGACGATCCGGAGACGGCGATCGAGGCTTCCTCTGGGCCGATCCGTCAACGAATCGATGAGCTGGTTGCGCCCTCAAAGTGGCTCCTTCCCGTTTCCCGATCCGCACGCGTCCCCCGTCCCAAGCTCGCGATTTTTTCCCCGTGGCCGCCGAAAGGATCGGGCATCGCCGATTACGCCAGCCGACTTGCTCGGTCCTTGCAAGGCCGCTACTCGATCGACCTCTACCACGAATCCGGCTACATTCCGGATCCCGCCCTGCGATCGGGCGAGTTCGGCGCCTACGACGTGCGCTTCTTCGAGCAACGCGACCGGGTGTTCGGCTACCGGGGCGTCCTCTACCAGATGGGAAACTCTCCTTATCATGGATTTGTCCATGAGGCCCTGCGACGCCGTCCGGGAATAGTGACTCTGCACGACTACTGCCTCTCGGGCTTCCAGTTCTGGCGAGCCCATGAGCAGACCGGTGACCCCTTCCAGAACCTGCGACGGCTGATCGCCGAACACTACCCCGATCGCTTCGAGGCGTTCGATCCGCACCTCCGCTCGTGGACGGAGGAGGCCGGCGGGTTCGCCGAGGCGCTGGCGAAGCGGGGCCTGGCGGTCAATCGCGACGTCTTCGAGGCAGCGAACGCGGTCGTCGTGCATTCGCCCTGGTCCGCGGATCGGGTCCGGCGGTCGTTGCCGAAGCAATCGGCGAAGACGGTGGTCATCCCCCATGGAGCTTCACCGCGATCGATACCGGAAGCTCGCCGCAGGGAGGTCCGGGAGCGGTTCGGCCTGCCCGTGGAAGGCGTGATCGTCGGGGTCTTCGGCATCCTCGCGACCGGGAAGATGAATGCAGAGACGATCGTGGCATTCCGGGAAGTCGCCGAGGACCACCCTGCCGCCTTCCTCGCGTTCGCCGGGGCCGACTGGGAAGACGGAGCCGCACGCCGGATCGCCGGGGAACTGGGAATCGCGGGCCGGATCCGGTTCCTGGGACGTCAGCCGGAGAGCGATTATCTCGACCTGATCGCATCGGTGGACCTGGGGATCAGCCTCCGAAGGCCACCCACGCACGGCGAGACGTCAGGTGCGCTGCTCGATCTGCTGAGGCATGGCACGCCGACGATCGTGAATGAGGCTGGCACGTTCGCTGACTATCCCGATTCTGTCGTGCGTCGAGTCCACTGGGAGCGAGAGGGGCAGAAGGGGTTGGTTGCCGCATTGAGGGAACTGCTCGATAACCCCTGCCGTCGCAGGATGCTTGGCGAAGCGGCATGCCAGTACGTGAAAGAGCGACATGGCTGGCCTCGAATCGCCGCCTTGTATGCGGATGTGATCGAGCGGGTTGCGGAAGGCGGAGGGACCGCCGAGGACGTGGCACGAAGGCAAGTCGTCTGATTCCGAGGGGCGTCAGGCCCGGGAGGGAGTCCGGTGCGGATCGGCGTGGATATGCTGGGCCTGCAATCGCCCGATAGCCGCTTGCGAGGCGTCGGCCGATACGCGAAAAATCTTCTTTCGGCCCTGCTCGCGATCGACGATGTCAGTGCTTATATTTTCTATGCCCACAACGGCCTGCCCGTGAATTCGTTTCCCGAGGCGCCGAACGTCGAGGTCGTGAGCCTCCGCCCCGAACCGGCACTCGGTGAGTTTGGCATCGGCCATGTGCTCGACCGCCTGGTCCGGACGAACCCGGATGGCCTCGATGCCTTGCTGCTCCTCAATCCGTTCGAGCAGACGCCCTTCTACGCGCCGCCGGCCCGGCCGCTCGACGGCCCGGCCGTCGTGGCGGTCGTTCACGACTTGATCCCGTTCCTTTTTCCGGAGCGCTACCTCAAGGACCCGAGCCACGCGCGCCCTTTCTATCGTCATCTGGAAAAGCTCCGTCATTACGATCTGTTACTGACCAATTCCGAGGCGACACGCCGCGATTGCCTGCGCGTGCTTGATCTGCCCCACGACCGAGTCGTCACGATCAGTGCCGCAGGCGATGGCTCCTTCTTCAGGCCCGATCGATGCTTCCCCCTGCCGATCGCGGTGAGGAGCACCCTCACGCGGCTCGGTATTGACCGCCCCTATGTCTTCAGCCTCTCGGGTCGCGATGAACGGAAGAATCTTCGAGGTCTGATCAATGCCTACCGGCTCCTGCCGCTCGAAATGCGCGAGCGTCATCAACTGGTGGTGACATGCGAGATGACGAGCGAGTTTGAGGCTGACATCCGATCGCACGCCGAGCGCCGTGCCGTGGCGGATCGCCTCGTTCTGACGGGTCCGGTCGAGGATGAGAGCCTGCGCATCCTTTATCAGCGATGTTCGGCCTTCGCCTTTCCCTCTCTGTACGAGGGATTCGGACTTCCGATTCTGGAGGCGATGCACTGTGGCGTGCCCGTGGTGGCGGGCAACAACTCGTCGCAGATCGAGGTCGTCGGCGAGGGTGGCTTGACGGTCAACGCCGAGGACCCGGCCGACCTGGCCGCGAAACTTGGAGCGATCCTCGACGACGTGTCACTGGCCGAGAGCCTACGCACACGGGCCATCGAGCAAGCCAGCCGGTTCTCGTGGGAGGAGACGGCAAGGGTGGCAAGGCGAGCGATGGAGAACCGACTGGCTCCATCCCGATCGTCGCGACGACGGCCGCGGCCAAGAATCGCGATGTTCTCGCCGTGGCCGCCGAAGGCGTCGGGAATTTCCGACTACGCGGCTCGGCTCGTCCGCGAACTGTCGGATTGGTACACGATCGATCTTTATCACGATCCGGGCTACGTCCCCGAGCTGTCGCTCAACGGCGGCGAGTTCTCCTGTTACGACGCTCGACTCTTCCCGCGTCATGCGCGAGTGCTCGGCTATCGGGGTGTCCTGTATCAGATGGGCAACTCGTTCTATCACCGGGTCGTGTACGAGGAGTTGCAAAAGCACCACGGGATCGTTGTCCTCCACGATTTCTGTCTGGCCGGGTTCCAGTTCTGGTACGCCCACCAATGTCCCGATCCCCTGATCTACCTCCACCGGGAACTGGCATTCTGCTATCCCGACCGCCATGAGGAATACTCCAGCCAGATCAATGCCTGGATGCGAGAGTCGGGAGGCTTTCAGGAGGCCCTGGCGCGTCGCGGACTGCACATGAACCGGCGGATCTTCGAAGGGTCTGAGGCGGTCATCGTGCACTCGCCCTGGTGCCTGGAACAGGCCGCGCGAATCGATCCCGGGTATCCCGAGAAGACGGTGGTCATCCCGCATGGCTCGACAGCAGCCGTCGTACCGTTCGCAGAGCGCGCAGCGACCCGCGAGCGATTCGGATTGCCACAAGACGCCTTGATCGTCGCTAGCTTCGGCTATCTGACTGAGGGCAAGATGAACGAGGAAGCCCTCGCGGCGTTCGCCACGCTGGCTCGTGCTGATCGCAGAGCGCTCTTCCTCTTCGTTGGCCAGGATTACGCCAACGGCCAGGCCCGTCGCACGGCGGCCGACCTCAAGATCCTCGATCGCGTGCGGTTCCTCGGCCGACAGCCGGCGGAAGCGTTCGAGGCACTCCTGCCGGTGGCCGATATCGGGATCAGCCTCCGCCGGCCCCCAACCTACGGCGAAACGTCCGGGCGCTGCTTCACTTGCTTCGACACGGCGTCCCCACGATCGTCAACGACGTGGGCACCTTTGCCGATTATCCGGACTCCGTCGTACGAAAGGTCCGGGTGACAGGACGAGGGCGTCGCCGGACTGGCGGATGCCCTGTGCGGACTTGCGCACGGATGAACAGAAGCGTCGGTCACTCGGTCGGGCGGCGCATCAGTACGTCGCGAGAAAGCATGCATGGCCGCGGGCGGCCTCCTTATATGCGGAGTTGATTGAGCGAGTCTTCGAGGAGAAGCAGAGGGTGAAGCGACAAAAGGACGGCAATGCGCCGTCCCGGTCGCTGGTCCTGAGTTGAGGTGAACGATGAAGCGTTTTCTCAAATCGGTGGCAAAGGGTTGCTGGCGGCTCACCGGACCGATCCGCCGACCGCTCGGACGGAAGTTCGAGGCCGCGGTGTCGCGGTCGTTGTCCATCGTCGTCCAGGATCAGATCCGGACCGCGATCCTGCCGCGTTTCGACGCCGCAGATCACGGACTGGCCCTGGCCAAGCATGAGGCCCACGTCCAGGGCGTGGACACGAACCTCACCCTCGATAGCCTCGTCCGCGAGATCGGGCGGTTGCAGATGCAGATCGAGGTCCTCCAGCAGATGCTTTGCGAGCAGCAAGGCGAGGACGACGATGGGCTTTCGCTCGTCGGTGAGGACGGACGCTCGAAGGTCGGTTGAGCCCGGCCTAGCGAGCCGGCCGCGGTCCCTCGCGCGAGGAGGTGCGCGGTGAAGGTGCTGGTCTTCCTGATGGGTAACGTCGATAGCTTCGAGATGAGCCGCCCGCTCCTGCACACACTGACCGGCGCGAGAGTAGAGGTCACGCTCGTCCATTATTCGAGCGAGGAACTCGTTCCCGTCGATGACCTGATCGCAACCGGCGCCCGCTATCTCGCCCTCAGCGACGGCGGTTTCAGCACGATCCCTCGACTCTCCCAACGCCAGTATGTCGCCCTCTGCGGCGACGACATCGACTTCCTCGGCTGCCAGTATCACAACCTCGTCCGGACGGGCTTCCCGAGCCACTCGGGATTACCTCTTCCGCGACTCGATGTTCCATCAGTGGTTCCGCGGCTTCGCTTACCGGGCCGAGGTCCTGCTGCGCGAATGTCGCCCCGATGCGGTGATCGTCAACCACGGCAGCGAGCCGCTCTCGAAGATGCTTTCCGCCAAATCGAACCAGCTCGGCTTCCCGACGCTCTTGATGGAGAGCGCCTTCGTCCCGGGCAAGGTGCTTCTCGATCAACGTCGGCATGCACTTCTTCCCCGGTCAGAACCGGATCGAACGGGAGTGGCCTCGAGGTCCGCGACGCAGAACTTTCGCCACATGAGCAGCAACGTCTCGATCGCTATCTCGAAGGCTGGCGTCAGCGGGGAGCGTCGAAGTATGCCCAGACGGAATCAGATTCCGAGATTGAGGTCCTGCGCGAATTCGTGGCGGATGGCCGCCGCGTCCTCTTCGTCGTCGATCAATTCCCTACGACGCGAATATCATCAACGGCTTCCGGGCCTTCTCCTCGTTCGCCGAGATGGTCGATCTCGCCCGTTCGGCGATGCCCGAGGATTGGTCTGCCGTCTACAAGCTCCATCCGAGGAACCCGGCCACGACGGGGCGCCCGTGGGTCGGGAGAGCGACCGATTCCTCGTGGTTCGCGATGTGAGCATCCATCGACTTTTTGCAGTTTCGCAAGCCGTGCTCACTTACTCCTCGAACGTGGGTCTCGAAGCCCTGGCGTGCGACAAGCCGGTGATCGTCGGCGGTCTGCCGCACTACGCGGGCCGCGGGCTCACGCTCGACCTGCATCGTCCCGATGAGTTCGAGCGACTCCTCGAAGAATCGACACAGTTCCACCCCAACCCCAGGCTCCGCGACCGTTACCTGCATCACGTCCTGTTCGACTACCTCATCGACGCCGACGATGCCGGGCACGATCCTCCGCCGGATCGAGGAGGCGAAGGGGGTTGACGGGCGAGAGCCAGCTCGGTGCCCCTTCTCGACGCACTATGTCCCTCGATTCGACGCGTTCCGGGCTCTGGCCGAGTCCGTACAACCAGTCTGGCCGACGAGAACCTGGCGCATGAGGAGATCGTGGAACGCATCGGCGTCTACTCCGGACGAGGGCAGAACGGACGCAGGCTGGTCGCGGCTCGAAAGCGGGGAGCGGCAGGTCGCCGTCGATTACTCCGGGATCGCTCTCAATCACCTGATCCGCTATCGGCTCGCCTGCGAGATTCGTCGAACCCGGGATGGACGTGCTCGACCTCTCTTGCGGCACCGGCTACGGCACGTTCCTTCTCGGCACCGGGACCGGAGCGCGGCGGGTCGTCGGGGTCGATTGCTCAGAGGAAGCGATCAGGTTCGCCCGCGAGTTCTGGTCGGGCGAGGGCATCGAGTATGTCTGCGCCTCGGCCGGGTCGTACGCGATGGGCGAGGCGACGTTTGACCTGATCGTCTCGTACGAGACGGTCGAGCACCTGGCCAATGATCGGAGCCTTCGTGGCGGCGCTCTGGCGGGCACTGCGACCGGGCGGCGTACTGTTCCTCTCGGCGCCGCATCAGCTCGGCTACCCGATGACGGAAGCATGCGTTCCACGTCGAGCACTACAGCGAGGAGGGACTGCTCGATCTCCTGAGCGACCAGCCGGGTCTGGAGGACGCAAGCATGCTCGGCCAGTCGGCCGACACGCGACTCGAAGGGCGAGCTACGGGCAAGCACCTCATCGCGGTGGCTCAGAAGGCGGGCCGCGATCGCGACCGGGGCGACCTTCCGCACACGAATCGCCCGCCTCCTGCCTTACGAGCGGACGGGATTCCTCGACCTCCCTCGAAAGAACTTGCATGATTCGGACCTCATCGGTTTCTCGGCGAGGGAATCGAGCCGCCGGCGGGACCGCGCCTGGCGACCCCCGAGGCGGCGAATCGCTTCGTCGTCTTCGGGCCCGTACGTCCGGCTCGCGACGGGACTCTATACCGCCGGGTTTCTGCTCGGGCCTCGACGGCGAGCCACGGATGGGCATCGGGGCCCGGGTCGTGCTGGACGTGGCGACGGGTGACGGCCGACGGCTGGCGAGATCAACCTGGAAGACTATCTCCTTCGCGACCTGGCCAGGGTCGCCGACGGCTGGTCGCGTTGCCGTTCCGGCACGAGTCATCCGGCGACGTTCTGCAATTCCGGATCTACCTCGAGGGACAAGCCTTCTGCGGGTCGCCTCGAATTCCACGGGCTGGAGCTGAGGGGGTTAACCATGCATGGCGACGAGGCGACCGTCGGCGTCCTGGAGACGCCCGAGCACGCCTTTCAGGTCATGGATATCGCAGGCCTGGAACGCGAGCGGGCCGAGGCGGCATTGCAGGAACTCCAGCGCATCAAGGACGAATTCGCGAAGGCCCGAGAGTCGTTCGCCGAGGCCGACACGTTCTACCAGCGAGCGAGGAAGGACTGGGAATCCCGCTTCCGCGACTACGAGCAACGGCTCTTGAAGGTCGAGCGGGAGCGAGACGACCATGCCAGGCTGGCGGAGCTGCTCACGAACCAGCGCGATCAACTGGCCCGCGAGGTGGAGCGGATCACGGAGATCGTTGCGACGATCGTTGGCCAGCGCGACGAGTATGCCCATCAGCTCGCGGACGCGACGACGCAACTCCGGCCCTACCGGATCATCGATCGGCTGGGCGTGATCGGCCGGAGCTATGGTCTGGCGAGGCGGATCAAGCGACGGCTGGTGTCTTGAGGCGGCCGGGGTCAGACCGATCGCCCGGTACGGCCGGCCTTGACCGGGCGAGGCGAGAGCGTAAGATCACCCTTCCGATTTTGCCCTGCGGAGGCCAGGACTCGGCCGTCCAATCCTCCGGGTCGAGGGAGTGACCCGCCCATGCCACCTGCCTGCTTCGCGCTGATCGCCGCGGCGCTGCTCGGTCTGGGTGACGAGATCGCTCTGCAACCGAGCAAGGGCGAGCACCTCCATTTCGCCTGGCAGATGAGCGTCGGCGATCTCGACCGCCCGAGCGAGCGAACGCTCGAAACGCTCACACGCTTCGACCTCGACGGTCGCTACCGCCGCGACCCCGAGAAGACCCTGGCCTCTCTCGAACAATACGCCCGACGGGGTCCCGAGCCGGAGTTGATCTACGCTCTCGCCGAGCTTTCCTGGATCGAGGGCCGACGCGCCGAGGGACATCGCCGGGGCGGCGGCTCGGCGCTCGATCACTACACGGACACCGTCGCTTACGCATTCGACTACCTCTTCGATCCCGAGCTGGCCGCCGGGCCGGTCACCAGCCGACCCACGTTATCGACTGGCCTGCGACCTCTACAACGCCGCGCTCGACCGGCTCATCCGCGCCGCCAAGACCAAGGAAGGGCTCAAGCCTGGTAGCGAGATTCGGCTGAAGATTCACGGAAGCGAGCAGGTGATGAAGCTCGCCCTCTGGCCGGAGACCCCCTGGAAGGCCGAGGACATCCACGAGCTGCTCCTCGCTTCCGACTTCGAGGTGACCGGCCTGGCCAGCCGGAGCCGCCGATTCGGCCTGGGCGTGCCCCTGATCGCCGTGCGTCGCACCGACCCGAAGGCTCAGGGCAACGAGCGATTCTACCCCCCCGAGATGGCCTTTCCACTCACGGCCATTCTACGACCCACTCGTCCCCTCCGGGACGCGGGCAATGCCGACGTCGAGGGGGCCCGCGAGTGCACCATCGACCTCGTGGACCCGATCCAGAAGCGCACCATCGGCCGCGAACCGGACGCGCTCTCTGATCGAGGCCGACGTGACCACGCCGCTCGCCTACATGTGGTCGCGCACCGACCTGAACAAATTCCGCTGGACCGGACTGTTCCGACCCGGTCAGGTCGCCGACCGCGCGGGCCTGATGCTGATTCGCCCCTACGAGCCGGGCAAGATCCCTGTCGTGATGGTCCACGGCCTGATGTCCAGTCCACTGGCCTGGATTCCGATGCTCAACGAGCTCTTGCGCGACCCGAAGATCAATCAGAACTACCAGTTCCTCCTCTACCTCTACCCGACCGGGATGCCGATCCCGATCGCCGCCGCCGGCCTCCGGGACTCGCTGGAGGAGGCACGGGCCCAGTTCAACGCCGACGGCTCCCGTCCGCGCCTTCTCCCACATGGTCCTTCTCGGGTCACAGCATGGGCGGACTCCTGAGCCACGCCGTCACGGTCCGGAGCGACGAGTGGTTCTGGCAGATGTATACCTACAAGCGTTTCGAGGACATCGAAGGGCCCGCCTGCGATCCTCCGCGAGATCGACCACTACGCCCACTTCGACTGGCTGCCCTACGTCCGTCGCGTCGTCTTCCTCGCAACGCCGCACCGCGGCTCCGACTACACCCGTCGCCTCGTCGGCCGCGTCGGCTCGGGCCTGATCTCCGAGCCGGACCATTACACCGATCTGCTCAATCAACTCGTCAAGTACAACGACAATACGTTCCCCAAACGATTCCGCCACTTGCCGTCATCCATCGAAACACTCGACCCCGAATCGCCCGTACTGGCGGCCATGCTGAAGATGACGCGCAATCCAGGAACGAAGTATCACTCGATCATCGGCTCGATCCGGGCCGAGGCCCGTTTCAACACCACGGACGGCATCGTCCCCTACGCCAGCGCCCATGTCGATTGGGCGGAGAGCGAGGTCGTCGTGCCGTCTGACCACGGAGTCCAGAAGGACCCGATCGCGATCCGGGAAGTCAAGAGCATCCTCCTGAAGCATCTCGACGCCACACGCCAGGAGCTGGCCGGGCCGGCGGCTCGGCCGGTCGGCGGGGCTGTGTCCGAGGTCGTACGCGAGGCGGGTTTGCCAGGAGGAGGCCCCGGGCGGTAGGATTGTCCGCCAGTCACCCTGGGAGACGTCCACGATGCCCGCGACCCTGGCCGACCAGCTCGCCGAATTTGCCCTCAAGACCCGCTTCGAGGACCTCCCGACCGCCGTCGTGGCCGAGGCACGTCGTCGCCTGATCGACGCCTTCGGCTGCGCCGCGGGTGCCCTCCAGGAACCGGCCCCGGGGATCGCCAGACGGGTGGCGTCGCGGGTCCGCGGCGAGCCGGGAGCGGCCTTGATCGGCGGCGGTCGCTCGACGGCCGACTGGGCGGCGTTCGCCAACGGCGTCCACATCCGCTACCTGGATTGCAACGACACGTACCTCTCCCTGGAGCCCGCCCACCCGAGCGACAACTGGGCGGCGATCATGGCCGTCGGCGAGCAGGCCGGGGCCGACGGCCGGGCCTGGATCACCGCGGCGGCGGTGGCCTACGAGATCCAGTGCCGGCTCTGCGACGCCGCCAGCATCCGCGAGCGGGGCTGGGACCACGTCACCTACGGCCACCTCTCGACGGCCCTGGCGGCGTCGAAGCTGCTCGGGCTCGACCACGCGCGGACCGTCCATGCGCTCGGGATCGCCGGCACGACCTCCGCCGCCCTGCGGCTGACGCGGGCCGGCGAGCTTTCGATGTGGAAGGGGTGCGCCTTCGCCCATGCCGCCCGCAATGGCGTCTTCGCGGCCCTGCTCGCCGCGGAGGGGATGACGGGCCCGGCACCGCTGTTCGAGGGTGATATGGGCTTCTGGCAGCAGGTCTCCGGCCCGTTCACGCTCGCGCAGCTCGGCGGGCCGGAGGCCGGCGACTGGATGCTGCCGAAGACCTCGATCAAGTTCGTGCCGGCCGAGTACCACAGCCAGTCGGCCATCGCCGCGGCTTTCGAGCTTCGGCCTCAGATCGGCGACCCGAAGCGCATCCGCTCCATCGAGATCGCCACGTTCCGCACGGCCGTCGAGATCATCGGCCAGGACCCGGAGAAGTGGCGTCCGAAGACCCGCGAGACGGCCGACCACAGCCTGCCCTATTGCACGGCCGTCGCCCTCGTCGATGGCGCGATCACCGCCGACCAGTTCACGCCCGAACGGCTCTCCGACCCCGCCCTGCTCGACCTCGTCTCGCGGACGAAGGTGGTCGAAGACCCCGACCTCACGGCCGGCTATCCCGCCGGGATTCCCAACCGCGTCACCGTCACGCTTGACGACGGCTCTGTGATGGTCCGCGAGATCGCCTTCCCGCCAGGCCACGACAAGAACCCGTTGACCGACGAACAGCTTTTCCTCAAGTTCCGCGGACTGGCCGAGCCCGTCCTCGGCGAGTCACGGATGCGCAGCCTCTGGGAACGGCTCATCCAGATCGAGAACGATTCCCGCCCGCACGAGGCCATTGAACTTCTCTCGATCTGAGCCCGGGTCCGCCCGACGAGAACCGGCGAGTCCGCCTTGCGCGGGCCTTCCACTTCCGGAAGCCGTTCAGCGAAGCAACCTCGTCCCCAACCCGTTCGAAGCCTGACCAGACCCGAGGATGCGACCAAGCTCAACGACCTTCTCCGCCGAGGAACTGGCCCGCAAACGCCACAAGCCGGTGGTCGGATCAAAGGTGACGAGGTCCGTGCGGCCGTCGCCGTCGTGATCGCCGGGCACCGGGACCGAACCGGGCGGCCCGAGCTGGCGGGCGAGGTTGCCTCCTGAGCTGCAACGGAGAAACCAGTCGCCGGTCGCCGGGTCGAAAACGGCGGGGTCGGCGCGGCCGTCGCCGTCGTAATCGCCGGGCACCGGGACAGCATTGGGTGGCCCGAACTGAAAAGCGGTCCGCCCCTCCCGGCTGGCCTCGATCGACCAGGATGCGTCGCCGACCTCGAAGACAGCCACGTCAGTCCGGCCATCGCCGTCATAGTCGGCCGGCACGGGGACGGGCGTCCCCCCGAATCGCTGACCGCGGCCAAACTCGAAGGGAGAACGACCCGGAAGACTCCAGCGGGCTGTGACGGTCACGAACGTCGCGGCCTCCGCGCGGCCGTCGCCATCGTAGTCGCCGGGCACGGGAAGGCTGTAGCCGTCGCCCGAGGCAAGAATCCGGAGGCCCTCCGAGGACTGCTGGATCAGCCAGGCGGAGCCCTCGGGGAGATAAATGGCGAGGTCCGTGCGACCATCACCGTCGAAGTCCGCCGGCGCCGGAATTCCCTGCCCTGGAGGGCCGAGGTGGCCGCTCACGGTTGTTCCAGCCGTCGGTCGGACCAACCACTCCGACGACTCGAATTGATGCAAGGCCAGGTCGGATTGCCCGTCGCCGTCGAAATCGCCGGGGACCGGCTGCATCGGCAAGATATCACTCCGAAGATGATAGAATAGCAGGCAATGGCTCCCTTCGTTCGGAATCGTCCGACGCGCCAGCCGGCTCGGCGGCAAGACCGTCTCCATCGCCATCTCCAGGAAGCCGCCCTTCACACCCACCGCGAAAGCCCCCCTGGCGACGAGGTTCCGCAGCCGCGGAAACCAATGATCCGGGTCGCGATCCAGCTTCAAGAGATCCACGACCACCAGGTCGTCTCGTGCCTGCGCCAGGTATTGCAGAACGGATGTCTGCATCCCATCCGAGACGAGCACCTTCCCCGCGATCCCTGGTTGCCCACGAGTGATCCGTCCAGCCCGCTCGCGCACTCGTTCCGCATCGATCAGGGCGAGCACCCGCTCCGCCGGGTGCGACCAGGGACCGGAAACCTCGCGGTCCACGACGGACGCCGGCCGAGCTTCCGCCAGGACCCGCTGTGGCGTGATCCGCTCGAGCCGCATGCTCAGGGCCATGGCCCACCCCAGCGCCAGCGCTCCGGCGGCATACGCAACGCGAACCACCACGCCAAACCCCCTGGGAATGACCACCAGCGCATCAGCCACGCAGGCCAGGCTGAGAACGCCCGGCGTGACGAGGAAAAGCCCGTATCGCGTCATCCCCGGCTGAAGGATGTTCGAGCCGCCGAGCACGAACAGCCCCGACACGCTGAGGAGCGTACCGCCGATCAAGGCCAGCGGCTCCCAGCGACGCTGCCGGAACTGTCGCACCATTGCGATGGCCGTGAGGGCGCCGACGCCTGCCAGCATCGCCAGCTCAATCCCGGAATCAACGATGTTTCCCAGGCCGAGGTAGAACCGTCCGAGTCGTCGGAGAAAGACCCCCGGATCGTGGGGCGAATGCAAACCGACATGGTAAATGGCCGACATACCGTTGACGGTCGGGCGACTCAGGGTGAACACGCCGAGCGCCACGACAACCAGACACATCGGCCACACGCAGCGAATCAGTCGCCAACCGCTCGCCCTCTCGCCGCTCTGGCTTTGCTGCAAGGATCTCACCACGACCAGGGCGAGCAGGACGGGCAGGATAAAGATGTTCGTCGGATGGACGAAGTACGCACAAAGCAGCAGCGCCGCCACGAAGCGGGTCCGGAGTCGATACGCGAAAAAGATCAGGACCAGCGTGTAAAGCGGCGCATGGCTGACCTCATATCCCGTTCGCGAGTAGATGATCGCCACCGGCAGCACGGCCAGCAGCGTCGCCGCGATCAGGGCCGATCGGCGCCGAACATTTGTGAGCCGAGCGGACACATCAACGCCACGGCGAGCAGGCCTGTGATCACGGTCGGGATGCGCAGGATCGCCAACGAACGCGGCAGGAACAACAGGCCCGGAAGCTCGAGCACCGTGTGGAACGAGCTCAATGGCAGCCCCGTCGCCGTGATGAATTCAAACGACTTCCCCTGAATCATCCTTGACAGTTGCACGGCATGCCAGGCCTCGTCGCCATCAAGCTCGGGATACCGGCCGAGTGAAGCAATCCTGGACCACACCCCAACGGCGAGGAGCGAGGCCACACCACAAATCAGGAGGACTCGCGCGAATCGCCCCATCGCAATCCTCCGCTATAGCCCGACAAGAATCCGCAACCCTCCGTCGGGATCGTCCAGCGGATTCACAAACTTAAGTCTTTTTCTCGATTTCTCGGATCACCACTCCACGATTGAGGTTGACCTTTCTCGGTCGCTGGATTAAGAACCGCATCGTACCAGCGGAGGTCGTGGCTCCGTCCTGTCGGAGACGCCGCGCCACGAGCCGGCCGTCCGCGGATCGGTCCTCAGGACCGGGGCCGATCCCGGCCGCACGATGCGGCCCCGCCCGACCGTCCCCAGGGAGGGGTGTTCATGCTCTTCAATTCTTTTGAATTCGCCTACTTCTTTCTCATCTTCTTCACGATCTACTGGTTCCTGCCGCACCGCGGGCAGAACTTCCTCCTGCTCGCCGGTAGCTATTACTTCTACGGCTGCTGGGACCCACGGTTCCTCATCCTGCTCGTGATCTCGACCGTGATGGACTACGGTTGCGGCCTGGCCGTGGATCGGATCGAGGACCCGACACGACGCAAGCTGTTCGTCGCCCTGAGCATGACCCTGAATCTGGGCATGCTGGGCTACTTCAAATATTACGATTTCTTCGCGGAAAGCCTTCAGTCGCTCCTGGCCCGCTGGGGATGGAACGTACCCCTAAGCCAGCTCAACGTCGTCTTGCCGATCGGGATCTCCTTCTACACGTTCCAGTCAATGAGCTACGTCATCGACGTGTATCGCAAGGACATCAAGCCGACGCGGAACATTCTTCAGTTCGCCGCCTTCGTCTCGTTCTTCCCGCACCTGGTCGCCGGGCCAATCATGCGCCCCACGACGCTCCTGCCGCAGATCGAGCAGAAGCGGCGGTTCAACGTGCCTCAGTTCTACCAGGGGGCCTACCTGATCTTCTGGGGATTGACGAAGAAGGTCGTGATCGCCGACAACCTGGCGAAGCATCTCGTTGACCCTCTCTTCGACCAGTGGCAGACGATCCACGGCGGCCAGGCCCTCATTGCCGTTTACGCCTTCGCCTTCCAGATCTACTGCGACTTCTCCGGCTACACCGATGCCGCCCGCGGGATCGCGAAGTGCCTCGGGATCGAGCTGGCCTTGAACTTCAATTTGCCCTATTTCGCCACCAGCCCGAAGGACTTCTGGCAGCGTTGGCACATCAGCCTCTCCACGTGGCTCCGCGATTACCTCTACATCCCACTCGGCGGCAGCCGCGGCGGCCGGGCCGTCTGGTTCGGCAATGTCCTGATGGCGGCGATTCTGGGTGGCATCGGGTTCGGCCTCTTCCTCTATTTCGGCGGCGATCCCAAGGTTCAGGCCACGTTGGTCCGCGCTCCCTGGCTGCCGGCCGCGCTCGGGACCGTGCTGGGTGCGGCATGCCTCGGGTTGCTGCTGGTCCGTGGCTCGAAGCTGATGACGTACCGCAACCTGATGCTCACGATGGTCATCGGCGGCCTCTGGCACGGCGCCGCGTGGACGTTCGTGCTCTGGGGCTTCTACCAGGGTCTGATCCTGATCCTGCACCGCCTGGCCGAGCCCTTGCTGTCGCGGATCAGGCCGAAGGACAGTGTCGATTCCGCCTGCTGGACGGCACTGCGGATCTTCGTGACGTTCCACCTCGTCTGCCTCGGCTGGCTCCTCTTCCGGGCGAAGTCGCTCGATCAGGCAGTCGGGATGCTCGATGCGATCGTCTCGCATCCGGCGATCCCGCCGTCGGCAGTATTGGTGCCCTTGCTGGTCCTGATCCTGCCGCTGATGGCGTACCAGATGGCGCAGTTCATGACGCGCGACCTCGACGTCGTGGCGCGGACTCCCTGGTACGTGCGCTCGGTCTTCTACACGATCCTCTTCTATGCCTTCGTCCTCGGCGGCGAGTTCGGTGGCAGCCAGTTCATCTACTTCCAGTTCTGAGCCACCGGTCGTTCATGGGCGAACGGAAACGAGGGAGCGGAGGATCTCGATGGACCGACGCCCGCGCGGTTCCTGGCCGCTCGGCTTGCTGGGGATGGTCGCGCTGGTGGCCGCGATCGAATGCGGCGTCGCCCGCCACTGGCTCGACGTCGGCGAGCGTCGCGCTCTGGCCTGGCGCTTCTGTGGAATGGCGGCGGAGGCGGAAGCCTTACCGGCTCGCGTGCTCTGTCTGGGTGACAGCTTGGTCAAGCTGGGTGTCCAGCCGCGCGTCGTCGAACGCGGGCTCGACCGGAAAACGTACAACCTCGCGGTACCCGGCGGCCAGGCCCCGAGTACCTATTTTCTGCTCCGGCGCGCCCTCGCGGCTGGCGTGCGTCCCGAGGCCGTGATCGTCAATTTTCACCCGAATCTCCTCGCCGCGGCGCCGCGGTTCAACACGCTCGTCTGGCCCGAACTGCTCACGACTGGCGAGGCGATTGACCTGGCCTACCACGCCCGCGATCCCGATCTGTTCACTTCGATTCTCCTCGGCCGTCTCGTACCGACCGTCAAGGACCGCCAGGGGATTCGCTCCGCGATCCTGACCACGCTCGCCGGAGAGCCGAATCCCCTGCCCGACGATCTCGCCGCGATGCTGCGGAACTGGCGGGTTAACGACGGCGGCCACGTCGCGCCCGTGGTCCCCTGGCCGGTGGCCGATACCTGGTCGCAGGGCGTCGTCCCGGAGCACGGCCGCTGGTCGCCCCACCGGGCCAACGCCGACTACCTCCGGCGCTTCCTCGATCTCTGCGACGCTCGACAGATCACCGTCTTCTGGCTCCTGCCTCCGACCACGCCCGAATGGACGGATCGCCGCCGGAAACTCGGGATCGAGGCCGAATACGAGCGGTTCGTCCGCGGACTGATGGCCTGTTACGCCCGTCTCGTCGTCGTCGATGGACGCCATGCCGGTTACGTCGCGACAGTCTTCCGCGACACAACCCACCTCCACCGCCGCGGCGCCGCCGTGCTGAGCACCGACCTCGCCACGTTATTGCGCCCTGCGCTCGATCGACCCGCCGGGGCGAATCGCTGGCTCACCTTGCCGCCGTTCCGCGATCGTTCCGAGGACCTCGCCCTGGAGGACGTCGATCAATCTCGGACCATCGTGGTCGAGCGAAGCACCCGCCGCGAGTGACCGACGGCTTTCAACCCGTCTGTGCCAGCGCCTCCGCCATGCACCGCAGCGCCTCTCGCAAGGCGCTTGCGGCCTGCTCGATCGATGCATGGCGATTCATCCGTCCTCGAGCCGCCTCGCCAAGCTCCCGATACCGATGACGATTCTCCTCCGCCATCACCGCACTCTCGCGGAACGACGTATACATATCTGACCATACAAGACGCGAGCGATACGTCGCGATTCGCTCCTCCGGGTCGTGGGGCCAGTGAGTCGGCTCCTCGGACGAACGGATCACGAAGCCAACGTCCGTTTCCATGTAGTCGGCCATCGCCGTGTGGTCGGGCGCGATCGCTGGCCGACCGGCCGCCAGCGCCTGCTGGAGCGGGAGGCAAGCCCCCTCGGCGTGAGAAGTGTTCACATAGTAGGTCGTCGCCCGCATCAAACCCGCAAGTTGTTCGTCGTCGAGGAAGTCGGGGATCACGACGACGCGGCAAGCGTGATCGATCCCCAGTCCGCGATAACGCCCGCGCAGAAGGGTCATCTCGTGATGCTCGCGGTGCGGGCTGCTGGCCAGCTTCAGGACGAGCGTCACGTCGGGCCGATCACGGAAGGCCAGGAGGAAGGCGCCGAGCAGGTCGCCCAGGTTCTTCCGATGGTCGCCCACATTCGCGAAGCTGGTGTACACCAGGCCCGAGAGCATCAACGGCGACGGCGGCACCAGCGGATCGATCACGGCGTTCGTCGTTCGCCCCAGCCGGCTCAGAGCCCCGTTCTTGGCCGCGGTGATCGCGCCGATGGCCTCTTCGTTGAGGACAAGACGGAGCGTGCGGTTGTACGCCGACCGCGCCCCGCGGTAGGCGAGCCTCGCGGGTGACTGCCCCGCGATCGCTTGCTTGAACCGATAAATCTGCGCCACCCTCTGCGGATCAAGCCGGGGCGCCAGCCAACGGAAGCCTCGCCGGGCCAGTCGTCCAAGCCGCGATCGCGAACCCAGATCCGTCGTCGAGCAAGAATCCGGCGGGGCGTGGTGGTCGGACGTCAGGACCGCCCGGCTCGAATCGCCCCAGACCTCATGCCGGCAGACCGTCGACCACGCGCCCGACGGCTCCCACAACGGGACCGCGAAGGTCTCCGGCCGGATCGGCACCGGGACGACTGCGACCGGACAACCCACCCCGGCCCGTCGAAACGCCTCCGCCGTGAACCGGCAGGCGGTCAGAATCAGGTCGGCGCGGCCGGACACGCGAGCCCAGTTCTGGCGGGTGTCGAAGCCGAAATCCCGGTCGGGGATGTCGGGGAACTCCCAGAAAGGAAAGAGAATGTTTGGAATGCCCGATGCAAAAAACGCATCCTGTGGCGGATTCAGCGCCAGGTGGACAGGCCGGAACCCCTCGGCCTCGGCGCGAGCGGCGGCGAAGGCGAGGCGGCTCTCGGGACGGTCGATCAGGCGCCAGCTTCCCAGCCGCTCAAGCACTGGCCGCAACGCTTCGAGTACGAAGTAATAGGAGTAGGCCGCGGCGCCGAGGTGATGGCGGATGCCGCCAGCGTGAGGCGTCGTGCTGACGAGGAAGGCGATCGGTCGATCGTCGGTCGATCGTGATGGCTCGGGGTGGCTCGATGACATGGACCCGTTGTTCCTCCCCACACCGGCAAACCCGATCCGGGCGGCACGGTAGCCGTGTCGGCGTGGGTCGTCAACCTCAAGCGAGGTCCGCGGCCGGGTCACCCGGTTGACCGATCGTCCGTGACGGCGTTAGCCTGCGCGAGTGGTCGCCGGAATCTCATCACGAACCGATCCGCTCACGCGAGGCACCCCATGTCCACGCCCGGCGCCCGACTCCGCGCCGCCTGGGAGCAGGCCCCCATCATGATCCCCGGGGCCTTCAACGCCCTGACCGCCCGCTTGGCCGAGCGGCTGGGCTTCCCCGCCGTCTATCTCTCCGGCGGGGCACTCTCGGCCGGCTGGGCCGGTTTGCCCGACATCGGCCTGCTGACCCTGACCGAGTTCGCCGAGCAGGCCGCCGTGCTGGCAAGGGCCACCGCGCTCCCCTTGCTCTGCGACGCCGACACCGGCTTCGGCGAGGCCATCAACACCGCGCGGACCGTCCGCCTTTTCGAGGAGGCCGGCGCGGCGGGGCTGCACCTGGAAGACCAGGTCTTGCCCAAGCGTTGCGGCCACCTCTCGGGCAAGTCGCTGGTGGACATCGAGACGATGGCCGCCAAGGTCCGCGCCGCGGCTTCGGCCCGCCGTGATCCCGACTTCGTCATCGTCGCACGGACCGACGCCCGATCCGTCGACGGCTTCGACGCCGCCGTGACCCGCGCGAAGGCGTACCGCGACGCCGGCGCCGACATGATCTTCCCCGAAGCTCTCGAATCGACCGACGAGTTTGCCCGCTTCGCACGCGAGGTGTCCGCTCCGCTCCTGGCGAACATGACCGAGTTCGGTCGCGGTCCCTTGCTCGACTTCGCCGACTTGTCCTCCCTCGGCTACCGCGCCGCCCTTTACCCGCTCACCGCCTTCCGCGCCGCGATGAAGGCCGCCGAGGAAACCTTGACCGCTCTGCGCGACCAGGGCAGCCAGCGCGCCTGCCTCGATCGCATGCAGACCCGCGCCGAGCTGTACGACCTGCTCGGTTACTCCGACTGGGAGGCTCGCGACCGCTCCTACTTCGGAGGATGAATCCGTCGGGCCGACCTCCCGCGACTGCCCTTGACCGATCCGCCCGTCGGGGATACCAAGAGGCCCGGCCGGTCGTCCGGGCAAACGGTCCCCCGTCAACGACCGCGCCCGGCGACGACCCCGAAACGGGGCGTCAAGGAGGACGGACGTCGCCCATGCGGATGATCTCGTACGCCCAGAACCGCGAGGACGTGCTCCTCGATCGCCTCTTCCCCGGCCCGGAACCGGGCTTCTACATCGACGTCGGCGCCAATGACCCGGTTCAGCACTCGGTCACGAAGCATTTCTACGACCGAGGCTGGCGCGGGGTCAACGTCGAGCCGCACCCCGCCTGCTTCGAAAGGCTCCGTCGCGAGCGCCCGCGTGACGTGAACCTCAACGTCGGCCTCTCCGATCGCGAAGGCACGCTGACCTTCCACGAAGCTCTCGACGAGAGCGGCTGGTCCACCTTCTCGGCCGCCCAGGCGGCCAACCTCCGGGCCGAGGGCATGGCCTTGCGAGAGCATCCGGTCGCCGTGACGACTCTCGCGGCCCTCTGCGAGAAGTACGTCGAATCCGGCCGGTCGATCGACTTCCTCAAGGTCGATGCCGAGAGCCACGAGCGCGAGGTGCTCGCCGGGGCCGACTGGCGTCATTGGCGTCCCCGCGCGGTGCTCGTCGAGGCGAACGGCTCGGAAGCCTGGGAGCCGATCCTGCTCGACGCCGGCTACGGCCTCGCCACGCTCGACGGCGTGAACCGCTACTACCTCCGCGACGAGGACCGCGGCCTCCTCCCCAGGCTCGCCACTCCGGCCAACGTGACCGACGAGTTCGTGCCTCACGAGTACCTCCGCCAGATCGAGGAGCTTCGCGAGCGCCTGGCGAGCGTCGGTGAACTGGGCCCGACCACGCTCGCCCTGGCCCGGCGACTCCAGCGGCTGGCAAACCGGTTTCCTCGCGTCGCCGCGGCCGTCAAGTCGATCCGACGCCGGGCGGTCTGAACCCCGAACGCCAGACGTTCCCGACTCGACCCAGGGAGAGCCCCTTTCCATGAACGCCGGTGACGCCCCGAGGCCCGAGGTCTTCCTCGACGCCAACCCGCTCTCGGATCGCCACCTGACGGGCATCGGTCGCTACACCGCCCGCATCGCCCTGGCACTGGCGAAGTCCGGACCCGTCCGCTTCTTCTCGCAGGACGAGGAGCTCCTGCCGCCGGACGACCTCGACTGGTCACCCGACCAGGACCTCGGCCGCTGGGGCCGCCGCGTCTGGCGCAGCCGTCGCCGGACGCTCGGCACGCCGCCCGCGAACAGCCTGGCCATTTTCGGATGCCTGCGACCCGAGGAGCGCCGGTTTCCGTTCGAGGTGAGCATCCTGCATGACTTCACGCCCCAGGTCGTCCCGGACACCCATTCCGAGAAGACCCGCCAGCTTTTCCAGGGATTCTACGCGAAGACCTTGCTCTCGTCGGACAGGGCTCTCTCCGTCTCTCACTCGACGAAGTTCGACGCCTCCTGGCTCTGCGACTTCCCCCAGGATCGGATCGTCGTCGCCCACTCCGGGCCAAGCCTCTGCGTCGAGCGTCACCTGCACTCTGGCGAGGTCCAGCGACGCCCGAACGTCGGGCTCGTCGTCTCCACCGTCGAGCCTCGCAAGAATGCCGATTTCCTGCTCGACTGGTTCCGCAACACGACCGCCTTGCCCGAGAATACCGAGCTCTGGTGGGCCGGTCGCGTCGGCTGGCTGACCTCCCGTCGCCGGCTCCGCGCGTATCAACGGCTCCAGGGGCGTCGCGTCCGTTTCCTCGGCGTCGTCTCCGACACCGACCTCTGCCGGCTCTACCAGACCGCGGGCTGGTCGATCTACCCGTCCTTGTATGAAGGCTTCGGCTTCCCCGTGCTCGATGCCTTGAGGCACGGCACGCCTGTCCTGACCAGCTACAACAGCGCCCTCCGTGAGTTCCAGGTGCCCGGCATCACCTTCTTCGATCCCTGCGACGCCTCCACGCTGGATGACGCCTGGCGCACCTTCGCGTCGTCCTCCTCGGAACCGCCCGCGGTGACCGAGCTGGATCGGCTCTATCACTGGGACCACGTGGCCGCAGCCCTGCTCGCCATGCCGCCAGGCGGTCGGTCGGCCGACACGAGCCCGTCGTTCCGGGAACGGGCGGCCTGAAGGCGGCGGCCCGTCGCACTCCGGATCCAAGAGACCGGTGAAGGTCGAGGAACGCCCGATGAGTCGCGAATTGTCCCGAGTCTCCGCGAGGCTCATCCCGGGAGGGTTTCTCGGGATGATCGTGCTCGTCGGGCTCATGGAATACATGATCCGGCGTCACGATGCCGACTACATCGATCCCGGCGCCTGGGACTTTCGCGCCACGGCCGGCGCCGTCGGGTCCAGGACGGCGAACCGCGAGGTCCTCGGCTTCGGCGACAGCCTCCTCAAGCTCTCGACCATCCCGCGCGTCATCGAGCAAAACGCCGGGATGCGGTCCTTCAACCTCGCGGTGGCCGGCAGCCAGACGCCCCTGAGCTATTTCCTGCTCCGGCGGGCCCTCAACTCCGGCGCCGAGCCCGAGGCCGTCCTCCTCGAATGTGCCCCCGCCTTGCTCCGCCTCGGACCGCGGCACAACCTGGACAACTGGTCGCACGCCCTCAACCTCCTCGAAGCCGCGGAACTCGCCTGGGCCGCGCAGGATTCGGACCTCTTCGCCCGGGTCTCGCTCGGCTGCATCTTCGGCTCCGTGCAGAACCGCCTGGGTCTCCGCAACGCGATCCAGCTCGCGCTCGACGGCCAGGAGAACCCAAAACGCTTCGAGACCCGCGCCTTCCGCCGCAACTGGGCCGAGTGCGACGGCGCCCAGATCATGCAGGTCAACCCGAAGCTCCGCCATTTCCCCCTGGACCTCGAACACTGGCGGCTCCAGTTCTATCCGGCCTGGGTCTGCCACCCCGTCAATAACGGTTTCCTCCGCCGCTTCCTCGACCTCGCCGCCGAACGTCATCTGAAGGTTTACTGGGTCATCCCGCCCATCCTGCCCAAACTGCAAGCTGCCTGCGAGCGAGGCGGGTTCACCGCCGAGCAGGACCGGTTCCTCCACGCCCTGGTCGAACGCTATCCGAACGTCGTCGTCGTGGATGGCCGCCGCCAGGACTACGACCCCGCCGTCTTCCTCGATCCCAACCACCTCGGCCGCGACGGGGCCTACACCTTCACCGTCGAGCTGGCCCGCATCCTCCGCCAGACGTGCGACCCCGGCACCCCCGAGAGCAGCCTGCGCTGGGTCCACCTGCCTCCCTTCGTCGCCCGACATGTCGAGGACAACATCCACGACGTCCGCCAGACGATGGCCGAGATCGAGAGCCAGGAGGCGTCCGCCCGTCGCTGAACGGCTCTCTCGAAACGCCATGCTCCCTCCTCAGCACCTCCCCGCCCGGGCACCCTCGGTTCGTCCCGACCCCGAACCGATTCGCGCCCGCATCCCGATTCTGTGCTATAATTACCGCTAGCTCCTTGGCAATCCGGTTGCAATCCCAACCCCCACTCCCGCCCTGGAGACGCGACGCCTCCGCGCGTCCCGGGCGCCGAACGAACTTCAAGATAGGTAAAATGACCTTCCTAAGTTTCAACGAAGCTTGACATTGCGATCAAGAGCCCGTCGCCGACGAAAGCGTCCTCCCGGCGTCCTGATCCCGTCCCGGACGCGTCGCGAGCGCGTCGCCTGGGAGTTCCCTCACCGTCCGGAGCGTCGGCCTGCGGTCAAAAAAAAGCGGCCTCCGCGTCCTGCCGGAGTCGGTTCCCGACGCGTCGCGACTCTGGGTTCGGAGCCTCCCGCCCCGTTCGGAAGAGCCCGGGATGCCGACCGGGATCGAGCCCGAGGCGCCTCGGGAGGAGGTCTCGCCGTGTTCCGGTTTCTTGATCGGATGGACTCCACCCACCCGACCATTGCCGGAAAAGCCTTCTCGTCCACCCTCTCCTACGGGATCGCCGCGAGCGGTTGCCATGGCCAGGAGAAGTCGGACCGACTCTGCCTTCCAGCAGGTGACGGTTCCCGACGATCCGGTCCCCTCCCCGAACCCGCGGATGCGGCCCGGTTTGACCTGGTGGGCCCGCCGCCCCCGGCTGTCGTCCGGCCGGGCCAGCCGGTGGCGGCTGTTCCCCAGGAGTCGGGCTCGAATCGGACCCCATCAGAGCGGGTTCGTGTCTCAGGCGACCTGCGATCCCCGCTCCTCCAGCCGCCCCAGCGCCCGCCTCCAGCCCTCCGCCACGACCTCGCAAGCCGCAAAGTCGGCCATCCGCGACCGTGCGGCCGCGGCCATCGCGTCGTAGCGGGATCGTTCCGCGAACGCCACCTCGGCACTCGTGAGGAAGGCGTCGCGAAGGTCGGACCAGACCAGGCGGTTCCAGTACGTCTCGGTCCGCTGCTCCGGGTCGTGGGGCCAGAACGTCGGCTCGGGGTGAGCCCCAATGACGAAGCCCACCGAATCGTCGAGGTAGTCAGCCATCGCCGTGTGCCTCGGCGCGATTGACGGCCGGCCCGCCGCCAGGGCCTGTTGCAAGGGCAAGCAGGCCCCCTCGGCTCGACTGGCGTTGACGTAATAGGTTGTCGACCGGAAGAGGCTGGCCATCTGCTCGTCACTGAGAAAGTCGGTCAGCAGCACGACCCGGCAGCGGTGAGTCAGGCCCAGGTCTTCGTAAACCGCGCGGAATTCGTGCAGGTCGTGGAACTCCCGGCTCGCACTCGTGGCCAGCTTGAGCACGAGGGTCACGTCGGGACGGTCACGAAAGGCGAGGAGGAACGCGGTCAGGATATCCCGGGCGTTCTTGCGGCGGTCGCTCGGGTTGAACAGGCTCGTGTAGACGAGGCCGGAAAGCGTCAGTGGCGTGCTCGGCAGCAATGGCAAGGGCTCGTCGGGTATCCGCAGGACCGTGCGTCGGACGCGCTTGATCCGCTCGATCGTCCGGGCATTGAGCCAGCGGCGGACGTACCGGCGATAGCCGGCGCGGAGGGCCCGCTTCCAGAAGGCGGCGCGGGGACCTTGGGGGGCCGTCGCTTCTCCCGTGGCGACGGGCGGCGTGGCGTCGCCTCCCAGCACGAGGTGACGGCAAACGATTGACCAGGAGTGCTCCGGGTTCCAGGCGGGAACGTCGAATGCCTCCGCCGCCAGCGGCACCGGCACAACCTCGAGGGGTCGGGTGACGCCGCTCTCGCGGAACGCCTCGGCCGTGAAGCGGCAGGCCGTGACGATCAGGTCGGCCCCCTGACACATCCGCCGCCAGTTCTGGCGTGTGTCGAAGCCGAAGTCCCGATCGGGGATGCGGGGGAACTCCCAGAACGGGAAGAGGACCGTGGGCACGTCGGGCGTAAAGTAGGCGTTGTGCGGCGGGTGCAGGACGAGGTAGATCGGCCGGAGCCCCTCGGCCGCCGCTCGCGAGGCGAGGTGCGACAGGCTGCTCTCGGGTCGGGCGACCAGTTGCCACGTCCCCAGCCGCTCGAGCGCGGGTGTCACAGCCTTGAGCACGAACCCGTAAGAATAATCGGCCGACCCGAGGTGCCGCTTCAGGTCGCCGACGCAGCCGGTCGTGCTGATGAAGAAAGCGTACCGCCGCGACGGCCTCGCGGCGGTCGGCCCCTCGGCGGTGGAAACGCGGGTGGCAAGCATCGGGCGGCCCCTCCTGGCTCGTCCCCGCGCGCCGTCGCCCGCCATCCTGGCCGACTTCCCCGCGCGGGGCCCCAACCTAACCCCGCAAGCCCCGGGCGTCAACGCAAGCTGCGTGCCCGCGGACCCCGCCTCCGCCCGTTAGCCGATTGACCCACCTTCCGATTCTGGTACGATCGGGATTTGACCCCATCACGGAGACGTGTCGGGGACGCCTGAATGATAGGCGGGGATCGTGGCTCTGCCCCGGCTGGCTGGCCGGCGGAGTTCTTTTTCCGCCCCGAAGTTGTGATAGGAACATCGGTTGTGTGCCTTTCCGACCGCCCGGGTCGTGACCGCCAGCCGCCTCCATGGCTGGCGCGCGCTGTCCGTGTGGATTGAGGAGGGCCGCCGCCGGAGACGACACACCACCGCGGCCTGTCTCGCGACCATTCGGCCAACTCTGATGATCGAGCTCCTCCTGGGATTCCTGGCCTACCTCGGGATCGCCGCGCGCCCTCGTGGCGTCCTGGCGATGCCGCTGAGCGGCTCGACCCGGACCGGGGCCCGAGCGGTTGCGGCCTCGCGAGCGGCATCGTGGAAGGATGGGATGGTTTGGGAATCTGAACCAGTCGGCTGACCCGCCTCCGGGCGGGCTCGGCCGCAGACATTGCCACCCCCGGCGGCCCTCGCCGGGGGTGCGCCGTGACCGCACCTGGTCTGCGACCCTTCTCCCCATCGCCGGGTTCTCCCACCCGGCGGCCCCCCACCGGGTCCTGGTGGGTCGTTGACGGCGTCGGCCCCCGACCCCTCCCTCTCCCCCCGTCGCCCGGCCTTCGCGCCGATCTCGCGACAGCCCGGGGCCGGGAGTAGATCCTAGAAAGGTGGGGCCTGGACGTGGACCCGGAGACCATCAATCTCTTAGTCGGACTGTTCGTCGGACTGGCGCTCGGACTCGGCGGGGCCTTCGGCGTCCTCCAGGCTCTCTCACGCCTCGGCCTCCGCACCGCTCGCGCCCAGGCCCAGGAGGTCCTCGCGACCGCCCAGCTCCAGGCCGAGACCATCCGCAAGGAGGCCGACCTCCACGCCAAGGAAGAGGCCCTCCGACGTCGCGAGGAGATCGACCGCGAGATCGACGAGTCCCGCCGCGGCCTCCGCGAGCAGGAGGCCCGCCTCGAAAAGCGCGCCGACACTCTCGACCAGAAACTCGACTTCATCAGCAAGAAGGAACGCGACTTCGAGAACGTCCAGCGCTTCCTGGCCGAGCAGCAGGAGGAGGTCCAGCGCAAGAACCTGGAGCTCAAGAACGTCCTGGCCGAGCAGCGCGAACACCTGCTCCGGATCGCCGGCTACTCGGCCCGAGGAGGCCCGCGAGATTCTCTTCGCCAGGCTTGAGGAGGAACTCGCGCACGAGGTCGGCGGCCGGATCCTGCGGCACGAGCAAGCCTTCCGGGAGACGTCGCAGCAGAAGGCCCGCGAGATCCTCGCCACCTGCATCCAGCGCTACGCCGCCGCGCACACCGCCGAGACCACCGACCAGCACCGTCGACATCCCCACCGACGACATGAAGGGCCGGATCATCGGCCGCGAGGGCCGGAACATCCGCGCCTTCGAGAAGGCCACCGGCGTCGACGTGATCGTCGACGACACGCCCGGGCATCGTCATCGTCACCGGCTTCGACAACATCCGCCGCGAGATCGCCAAGCTCTCCCTGGAGAAGCTGATCCAGGACGGCCGCATCCACCCGACCCGGATCGAGGAGATCGTCGCCGAGACCCAGGAGGAGATGGAGGAGCACATCCTCCAGGTCGGCCGCCAGGCGGCGCAGGAGGCGAACGTCGCCGGCCTTGCACGAGAAGCTGCTCGACTACCTCGGCCGGCTGAAGTTCCGCACCAGCTACTCGCAGAACGTCCTGCGGCACTCGATCGAGGTCGCCTACCTGACCGGCATGCTCGCCGAGGAGATCGGCCTCGACGGCGCCCTCGGCCGCCGCTGCGGGCTGCTGCACGACATCGGCAAGGCCGCCGACCACGAGATGGAAGGCGGCCACCCCGCCATCGGCGCCGAACTCTGCAAGCGGTTCGGCGAGGGCAAGGAGGTCGTCCACGCCGCCCTCGGGCACCACGACGACCTGCGGGTCGACTACCCCTACACCGTCCTCGTCGCCGCCGCCGACGCCATCAGCGCCAGCCGCCCCGGCGCCCGTCGCGAGACCCTGGAGAAGTACGTCCGCCGGCTGGAGGAGCTGGAAGGGCTGGTCTGCGGCTTCCCCGGCGTCGAGCAGGCCTACGCCATCCAGGCCGGCCGCGAGGTCCGCGTCATGGTCGACAGCGACCAGCTCGACGACGCCGCCGCCGCCAAGCTCTGCCGCGACATCGCCCAGGCCATCCAGGACCAGTTGACCTACCCCGGCGAGGTCAAGGTCACGGTCCTCCGCGAGACGCGGGCCGTCGAATACGCACGCTGATCGGCGCGTTCTGCGCGAGAATTGTTGCGATCCCTTCGTGCTCGGACCGCCTGGAACCCTCGCTCATGCCCCTGAAGATCCTGTTCATCGGCGACGTCGTCGGCTCGCCCGGCCGCAAGATCGTCGGCCAGGTCCTGCCGCGGCTGATCCACCGCTGGGAGCTCGACCTGGTCGTCTGCAACGCCGAGAACGCCGCGGGCGGCTCGGGCCTGACCGTCGGCACCTACGAGGAGCTGGTCGAGGCGGGCGTCGACGTCTTCACCCTGGGCGACCACGTCTACCGCAAGGACGAGGTCTTCGCGCTCTTCGAACGGACCGACCGCCTCTGCCGGCCCGCCAACTTCCCCCGCGACGCCCCCGGCCCCGAGCTGGTGCTGGCCCAGGCACGCGACGGACACGGTCGTCGCCGTCTTCACCGTGCTGGGCCGCACCTACATGAAGCCCGTCGACTGCCCGTTCCGCGCCGCCGACCGGGTGATCGAACGGATCGGAGGCGCCGACCCGGGTCATCATCGTCGACATCCACGCCGAGGCCACCAGCGACAAGCAACTGCTCGGCCGCTACCTCGACGGCCGGGTCTCGGCCGTGCTCGGCACGCACACGCACGTCCCGACCGCCGACGAGCAGATCCTCCCCGGCGGGACCGCCTACCAGACCGACGTCGGCATGACCGGCCCGTACGACTCGATCATCGGCCGCCGCTTCGACCGGGTCCTCGCCGCCACGCTCACCGGCATCCCCCACCACTTCGACGTCGCCACCGGCGACCCCCGGCTCTGCGGCGCCCTGGTCGAGATCGACCCGCGCTCCGGCCAGGCCCTCGCGATCCGCCGCGTCGCGGTCAATCAGGAAGAAGCCCGCGGCCTCCTCACCGACTCCCCGTCCAGCCACTGATCAACGACTCCTGAGCGAAGTCCATCCCGCTGCATCGGTCAGGCCCATGATCCGGTCGACACCGCGAACGAGTCCTTTGCGGACGGCCTGGGGATCGTCGAAGGTGCGGTTCTCCCGGTAATGCCAGCGGGCCCAGTGGCCTCCGATCAGCAATGAGGTCGAACGCTCGAAGACGCCGATCAGGCGGCTCGTGTCGGGTCCAAGAGGGAAGACAGACTCGTAAGCGGTCAGTGCCGAGCCCCGCAAGGCCCGATCCTCGCCGACCCAATCGGCGAGCAACCGCGCCAGGTCGGCCGCCGGGCTCTCGACGGCCATCGCACCAAAGTCCACCAGGCCCGTGAGCGTCGCGTCGCGAAACAGGAAGTGCTCGGGCCGGGCGTCGCGCAAGCAAGGCTGGACAGGGACAGGCCGGCTCGCCTCGCGCCGGAGTTCCTCGACCACGGCGGGTGCCAGCCGACGTGCCAGCCGGGACCACTGGGTGGCCAGTTCCCTCTCGGCCGAAGCCGGAGCACGACGCAAGTGGCCCGCCAGCTCATCGAAGCCGCTGGTCAACCAGGCCGTGATCTCGTGAGCCCTCGCGGCCAGTCCCACGCTCGGCCCGACGCCTCCCTGATGGACCAGCGCCGCATGCAGAGCCCCCAGGCCCACGAAGCCGGCGCCCAGGCGGTCCCGTTGCGGCGGGCGGTCCGGTTCCGCCTCGCCGGGCATCCAGGGCTCAAGCTGCCAGAGCGGACCTGCGACATGCTGGAAGGTGTGGCCTTCGCGGTCGGCGATCGGCAACGGAATGAACGGCAGGTCCCGCAACGAACCCAGCCAGCCGTGGATGCACTCCAGCGTTGTCCGATCCGGCGATCCTGGCGGCCACGCCCTCAGGAGCAGCGTGCCCCGGCCGGCGGCGAACCGCCAGAGTCGCGCCCCGCTGAAACCTCCGGCATTACCGAGAGGCTGCGGCGGAGCGAGCGGCCGGCAATCGGCAGGATAGGCGGCCAGGACGGTCCGGAGGACTTCGTGAGACATGGGGAATCGGCTGAGGCCGGGATCCTTCAAGCGGTCGCGGGCACGGCTTCCGTCTCGGGGGTAGGGGCTAGAGCCTCGGCCCCCGCGTTGCCCTGCACACGACTTTGCAGGGCCTGGATCGCGTCCATGATCCGACGGGTCGCCTCTGCGAGCGACTCCCGCTCGGTCTCGCCATCGAGCCGGAGGTCGGACAGGTCGATCGGCGGGCCGAAGATCACCCCGGCCTCCGAGGGCGTCAGGATCGACTCGGCGATCTCATTTGTTGTCGGCGTTCCCCAGAGATAAGCCGGGATGACCGGCACGCCGGCCCGCAGCGCGATATAAGCTGCCCCCGGCTTGCCTTCCCCGAGCATGCGGCCCGAGGTCGGATAGATCCGGCCCTCCGGGAAGATCGGCACGACGCGGCCTTCCCTCAAGGCCCGGATCGCCGCCCGGGTTGCGGAGAGGTCGCGGCCGTCTCGCTTCACCGGGATGCAGCGGACAAGGTCGTAAAAGGGGCGGAGCAGCCGCCACTCATAAAACTCCTGGGCGATCATGAACCCGAGTGCCCGCCGCGTCATCGCCTGGAGCAGCATGTGGTCGATGCCGCAGGTGTGGTTCGCCACCAGCAAGGCCGGGCCGCTCTCGGGCAAGGCTCGCGACTCCGACAGGTCGAGCCGGTGCCAGATCCCGCAATACAGGCGATTGAGCCACCAGAGCACCAGCGTCAAGCCGTAGAAGTCGGGCCGTCGCCGTTCCGCGCGGGGACTCAACAACCAGGGAGAGAGCAACAGGACGGCGGCGAGGAGCAACAACGTCAGAGGTGTCATCCGCGGGCTCAGTCAACGGTCGAGTGTGAGGGGTCGGTCTGGCTTCGCGAGCCGGCGCGGAGTGATCGTTCCTCCCCGCGCCGGCCCTGAACCATTTCATCAATGATTCCTCGCGAATGCCAGCACCGACCGCAGCCGTTTTCCCCGAGCTTCGACGAGGAAATCAGAACCGGCTCAATACTGGTCCGCCCCGACCACCTCCTGTCCCGAACGGGTCGCCATGGCCTGGTAGACGGTCGGCGAGATCGAGTTCTTAATGAAGTGGACCGAGCCGTCCGCGTAGAGGAAGTTGACCCCGCCGGGATGGCGGCTCCAGTAGTCCTCGACGTGGGCGATCGGGTTGTTCGGCGTCCGGAGCCCGTCCTCCAGGCCGACCGGGCCGAGGATCATCGTGAACGACTCCTCGGGGTCCGGGTTGAAGGTATCGGTCCCTCCCTCGACCGACGAGGTCTTGAACAGCCAGCCGCCGATGGCCCGGCCGGTCCAGGTGACAAAGCTGAGGTTGTGACTCCGCTCGCCGACGGCGAACGTCTGGCTCGACCCGTCGGTCAGGTTCTGAAAACTGAGCGTGCTGTTGCGGTAGAAGAGGCCGTTGCCGCCACCGGGCGCTTCGCCGATCTCGCCGGTGCCGAACATGCCCACGTAATTGCCCGAGGCCACGGTATAGACCGTTTGCGTATTCGCCTGGTTGCGCACGGGAATCAACGGCTTGGTGAAGTCCGATGGGCAGAGGTAGGAGGTGAAGCGAATTAACTGCGCCGTGTCGTTGTCGTGAAAGGTCATGGTCAGGCTGAAGTTGATCGCGTTATAGACGCTCGACTGCTCCAACTGAGGCAGGATCATGCTGCCCCAGCCCCAGCCCTGACCGATGTCGTCCTCGGCGGTGCGGAAGTCGGGGCCGTCGAGCTTCCAGAGGCTGGAATAGCCGGGCGGGAAGACCCGGTGCAGGTCGTGGTAGTTGTGCAGCGCGATGCCGATCTGCTTGAGGTTGTTGCGTGCATTGAGCCCGTCGGGCCGCCTCGCGTGCCGCCTGGACGGCGGGCAGAAGCAAGCTTATCAGGAGCCCGATGATGGCGATGACCACCAGCAGTTCGATGAGCGTGAAACCCGTACGATGGCGGCCCTGGAAGTGTCCTCATCGTCCATTCACTCCTCGCGTGCGGTTCCCTCCCGGACCTTCCCAATGGGCGGGAAACCGTCGGGGGGGGGAACTCCGAACGGTCTTGGTTTGGGTCAGTAAGAATCCGCCGAAATCACCTCGCCACCGCTGCGGGTCGCCAGCGCCCGCCACGGGACCGGATGGATGCTGCTCTTGAGGAAGTGAACCGAGCCATCGGCGAAGAGGAAGTTGACGCCGCCGGGGTGCCGGCTCCAGTAATCCTCGACGTGGGCTTCCGGGTCGTTCGGTGTCCGCAGACCGTCCTCCAGCCCAGCCGGCCCCAGGACCTGTGTCCAGCACTCCTCGGGCGAGGGGTTGAACAAGTCGGTGCCCCCTTGCAGCAGCGACGTCTTGCCGAGCCAGCCGCCGATCGAACGCGCCGTCCAGGTGACGTAGCTGAGGTTGTGGCTGCGCTCTCCGACGGCGATCGTCTGGCTCGTGCCGTCGGTGATCTCGGCGATCCGCGTCCGGCTATTGCGGTAGAAGATCCCGTAGGGGCCGCCGATCGAGCCGACGTTCGGCCGATCGTTCGGTCCGGAGCCGGCGCAGATCTCGCCGAGTCCCCACATCCCGACGTAGTTGCCGCGGGCGACGTAGTCGTCGATCGCCGCGCCGCTGTAGGTGCCCGGATCGTTCGGGTCGGGCGGGTCCTTCAAGCACCGGCACGACCGACGGACCGGGGTCCGAGGGGCAAAGGTAGAAGTTCAGGGAGGTCGTGCTGCTGGTGTAGTTGGCGGCGTAGGCGACCGAGAGGCCGCAGTTGATGGAGTTGAAGAGCGGCTGCTGCTCCATCTGCGGCAGGATCATGGCACCCCAGGCCCAGCCAGGCCCGAGGTCGATCGTGCCGGCATTCTCGGCATCCTGGTCGCAGGGATCGGTGACGGTCGGGTTGACGAGGCTGAGGTAGCCGGGTGGGAAAGCAGCGTGGCTGTCGATGTAGTTGTGCAGCGCCACGCCGATCTGCTTGAGGTTGTTGGTGCAGGAGGCTCGGCGAGCGGCCTCGCGAGCGGCCTGGACGGCCGGCAGGAGCAAGGCGATCAGCACGCCGATGATCGCGATGACCACCAGCAATTCGATGAGCGTGAAACCCACGCGTCGGCGCGGGGGAAGCGTCCTCATGGCCATTCACTCCTCACGTTCGGCTCCCCGCCCAACCCTTCGCCCTTCGAGCGGGCAACGTGGGTCGAGAACCGACGAGTCTTCTCGGTTTGGGGAACGCCTGAGCACGACGATGGACCGTGCGCCCTGCGCCTCGCGTTGGAGACGAGACGGTCGCCGGCAAAGGGCTCAGACGGACCGAGGAGGACCGCGGACGGAGTGAGAACGCTGGAGGGGCGTGGTGAAGGGCACGCTCCAGGGCGTCGCCGCCAGCTCGCGGCGCGGGGCCGCGAGTAGCCGGATCGACGTCGGCGGAGCGATCTGGAGGCTCCGGACGTGGCAGGCCGGGCAATCGTGATGGACGCGCTGGAGGTCGGGCGAGGAGTGGCCGGAGAGGTGCGCACCGGGAGCCCGGCAAGCGGCCTGGCACTTGGCCGAGGTCGCGTCATCCGGCCCGTGACGATGCCCGGCATCGATCAGGGCCGTGGTCAGGGCATAGGTCAGGACCAGCAGCCAGCGGCCGGCCCGCTTCCCCTGGAGCACGTCGATTCCCCGGTCTGGTCACTTCGATCGTTGCGACGTTGGGTTGGGGACCCGACGGATTTGATCTTACGGACGTCGTGGCGTCCCTGTCAATCCTCGGTACTACAAACGCTCAGGTGAATCACATTCTTCAGAAAGGACGCCCCAACCTCCCCTCAAGCCGCCCGACGCTTGCGGACCGCGTGGAGGACACACCCGACGAGGCCGACCGACCCCCAGAGGCCGAGCGTCGTCGGCTCGGGAACCGGGGCGGCGAGCGTGGTCAGGTGGGCGCCGTTGACTGCGTCGCCATCCCCGTCGGACGGGCGCGGATCTCCTCGTTCCCGAAGCTCCCCCAGTAGGAGGCATAGAGCCCGTTCGGGTCGCGGAAGTCCTTCGTCCGAAGCTCGGCGACGGCGTCGGGGCTGAAGGTGGCGTTGGGGTTGATCAGCGTGTCCCAGTTCGTCACGGCGGCGTCGAGGTACTGGCCGGTCGTGTCGTGGTGGCCGCCGCCGAAGGCGTGCATCAGCTCGTGGGCGACGTTGTGCGCCACGGCCCACTCAAGCTGATCCAGGGTGTTGGCATACTTCAGCCCGTCGATGAAGGTGAACCCGCTGCCGCCAATGTTCGTGATCCCGACCGCGCTGGGATTCAGCGGGCTGGACGTGCCGGAGACGACGCTCAAGGTATGAGGGACTGGGTCGTTCGGGTTGTTCGTGAGCTGGAGGTCCAGGCCGCTCTTGCGGTAAGTGTCCATGACGCGGATCGCCACGGTCCGCTCGAAATCGGCCTGCTGCTGGGCGTTGGGCTCGCCCCCGTAAAACTGATCGACAACCGGGCTGGTGTACCAGGGGTGGGCGTTGCCGGCGGTCAGGCTGGCCGCGTCGGCGTACCCGGTGTCGCTCATGTTCAGGTAAGCATCGGTGTAATAGCGACTCGACCCCGAAGCACTGCTGGCGAATCCGACCGAGCCAAACACTCCCAGTAGGATCCATCCTAGGGCGAGGCTCTTCACACCGGCCATCGCGAACCTCCTTGTTCGTGCGATCGGATTGGACCCGGCACGCCCTCCTGGCATACCGAGTTGAATTGCCAGCCCCTACCCGGCGTCCTGGCGAACCCGAGAGTCCGTCAGCGACCTGGGTCCTCCATCCTCGTTGCTCCTACAAAACTGGGAAGGGAGGTTGTCAGTTCAGGTGGGTGGAACTTCTCATCTCGCAAATTCAAGACCAGAAGCCTGTTTCTTCGCTCGGATCCCCGCTTCTCTGCGGTCGGAACTCCGAGATGATTCTCAGCAACTTCTCTGCTGGAAAAAGGTTCTGCCGAACGGAGATCGTCCAAGAATTCTGGTGCTCGGCGAGCGCGAAACCGCCGGCCATCCTCGGAGAATCGTGGCGATTGTTACAATCGCGCTGGAACAATTGACATTACCGTCACCGCGGTCCCATCCTGGAGGCGGAGCGGGCCGGAGAGGACTCCCGGCAGCCCCGACAATGGGAAGTGGGCGGATTCGCCGGGAAATCGCACGCCATAATGGCTTAATTCATTTGCGTTGCGAGGCCCCTTTGCCGTAGATATAGTGCCAGCACAAGACCTGCCAAGCGGCCGGGGTCACCCGGGCCGCCCTCGGGGGCGTCCGGGTCGGGAGTGGTATGGAGCCGGTCGAGCACAACAATCGGACGACTCCCAGCCGCGCGGGTCAATCCTCAGAGGAGAAACATCGGTGAAGTCCTTCCTGAAGAAGTGGGCGCTGATCCCCGGCCTGACCCTGGGTCTGGCCTTTGTCGGCTGCAGCAACGAGGGTGAAGAGACCCCGCCGGCTCCGGCTCCGGGTGTCGAGACCACCCCAGGCGTCGAGACCCCGGGCGCCGCCATGCCGGGTGATGAGACCGCGCCGGCCGCGCCGGGTGCCGAGGCGACGCCCGTTCCCGGTGCCGAGGCGACGCCCGTTCCCGGTGCCGAGGCGACCGCCCCGCCGATCGAGGGTCCGGGTGAACCCAAGATTGAGTCAGCCCCAGCCGCTCCCACCGAGACCCCGGAAGCCGCCAAGGACGAGAACGCGGGTGGTGAGGAGAAGAAGGAGGGTGAGGAGCCCAAGGCCTGAGCCTGACTCCCTCACTGCGATCGATCCATCGACGACCGACGGCCGGTTCCTCCCTGCGAGGATACCGGCCGTCGGTCTTTTCATCGATGATTCATCACCTTGCCTGGTGGCATTGCTCATTGACGGGAACCGATTTACGCATTCCAGCACACGAATTCCAGGTAGATATCCTGTAACTCGCGGCATTTTCCGGCAATCAGGCCCCTCGCCGGTCATTCTCTGCACGGAAGATCCCGACTCTGGCGTTCCCGGTATCGTCTTTGCTCGAAAAGACCGGTACGAGCCGGCCAGGTAGAACCTGGCTGCGCTGGGCCGGTGCGAGCCGGTCCCTGATCTGGTCCCTCGGGACCGAAATCGTGCAACTTCTCGCGGATCTTCCGCAGAATGCCCGCGCGTCCGGTCCCGAACAACTTACCCAGAGGAGAGAACTTTATGAAGCATCCGTTCAAACGACTCTTTTTCGTCGGTCTTGGCGGGATGGCCCTGACGGTCGCCGCCTGGAGCGGGCTCGCGATGGCCCAGCGTGGTGAGAACGCCAATCAGGCTCGCCGCAACAATGACGGCGATGCGCTGGTACTGATTTATCCGACCGGCGACCGCGCCACCAGCGCCCTGCTGGTCGAGGCAATGGCCCCGGCCGAGGTGCCCGTCGGCCGCAATTTCGATTACAACCTTCGCGTCACCAACCTGACACGCAACCTCGTCCTTGAGGATGTCGCGATCCGGCAGGAGACGGGCGAGGGCTTCTCGATCGAGAAGTCGAAGCCTGAGCCCAAGCAGGGCAAGAACGGGCAGAACGAGTGGAACATCGGCCGCCTCGAGCCCGGCCAGTCGAAGACCATCCAGGTCACGGCCCTGGGCGACAAGGAAGGCATGGCCAAGAATTGCATCAAGGTGCACTACGAGCCGGCCCTCTGCCTGGCGACCAAGTTCACCAAGCCGGAGATCCAGGTCTCCAAGTCGGCCCCCAAGGAAGCCGACATCTGCCGGCCGATCGAGATCCGTTACGTGGTCAAGAACACCGGCAGTGGCGTTGCCCGCAACGTCAAGTTGACCGATGACCTGCCGGATGGCCTGACCACCAACAAGGACAACGACAAGCTAACCTTCGACGTCGGCAACCTCCAGCCGGGCGCCACCCGGGACTTCTCCGTCGCGGTCCACGCGGCCAAGACGGGCGAGTTCGGCAGCCGCGCCGTGGCCGAGGGCGAGGGCGACCTGAGCGCCCGCTCGAACGAGGTCACGACGAAGATCGTGCAGTCGAAGCTGGCCGTGAACCTCGAAGGCCCGTCGGCCCAGTTCGTCAACCAGCCGATGACCTACCAGGCTCACGTCAAGAACGAGGGCGACGCCCCGGCGCCTGACGCTCGCCTCCGCATCGAGGTGGACGAGAACGCCCGCGTTCTCCGCGTCAGCCAGAGCGACCCCGGCAAGGCCCGCCCCGAGCAGAACGGCCAGACCCTGAACTGGGAGTTCGGCGACCTGGAGCCGGGTGGCCAGCGCACCGTCAGCTTCACCGTCAACACCAGCCAGAAGGCCGAACTGAAGCACGTCGCCCACGCCACCAGCGCGTGTGCCGCTGGCGGCGACCTCGCCAAGGCCGCCACCGACACCGCTGAGCTGACCACTGCAACGATCACCTTCCCGGCCCTGCTGCTGGAGATGGTCGATGAGACCGATCCGGTCAAGGTCGGCGACGAGGAGCAGTACGACATCGTGGTCCGCAACCAGGGCTCCGGCGCCGATCAGAACGTCCGGATCAAGGTCCAGTTGCCTGACCAGTTCGAGTTCGTCAGTGCCAGCGGCGCCACCAAGGCCGAGGCCGACGGCCAGACCGTCACCTTCCAGCCGATCGACGAGCTGGGTCCGAAGGACAAGGCCTCCTGGTCCCTTCGCCTCAAGGCCAAGAAGCCGGGCGACGTCCGCACGAAGGTCGAGCTGAACAGCGAGTACCTCCACTCGCCCGTCCCCGAGCAGGAACCGACCCGCGTGATCGACTGATCGCGTCGCGGTCTTGTCCTGATCGCAAATCCTGACGGCCTTCCTCTCCCGAGGGCCAACCCACAACCGAGGCCGGCCCGGCTCCCTCCGGGTCGGCCTCGGTTCATGCGCTGTGATCCGCCGCGCCTCGGACCACCGGGTTGACCAGCGTACCAATCCCATCAATCGTGATCCGGACCAGGTCACCCGCCTGGAGCCCGAAGTCATCCGGCGGCACGATCCCCGTACCGGTCAGCAGAATGACCCCGTTCGGGAAGGTGTTGTCGCGGCCAAGCCAGCCGACCAGCTCCTCCAGCTTCCGGGCCATCCGGCCCAACGAGGTCGTTCCCTCGAAGGCCAGGGAACCGGCACGCTCGATCTCCAGCCGGATGCCAATCTCCTCGCGCGGAGGCAGGACATCGGCCAAGGTCACAACCGGACCGAGCGCACAGCAAGCGTCGTAGACCTTCGCCTGAGGCAGATAGAGAGGATTGCGCCCCTCGATGTCGCGGGCGCTGACGTCGTTGCCGACCGTGTAGCCGACGATCCGCAGGTCGGGCGCCAGCAACAGAGCCAGCTCCGGCTCGGGGACCGTCCATTGCGAGTCACCCCGTACCCGGATGGCCTCCCCCGGCCCGACGACCCGGCTCGGCGTGGCCTTGAAGAACAGTTCGGGCCGGTCGGCCGTGTACACCTGGTCGTAGAAGGACGCCGCCCCCTCCGACTCCTCCTCCCGCGCCACCTTGCTCCGCAGGTAAGTTACCCCGGCCCCCCAGACCTCCTGGTCGTCGATTGGCGGCAAGAGACGGACTTCGTCGAGCGAACGGCTGGATTCGGACAGGTTCCGCGACCCGATCCCCCGGGGGTCGTACAAAAGTTCGGAGAGCCGGGGAGGCGTCGCGGCGTCCGGACCGCCGATCGGGCGGAGCCGGCCGTCTGCGACGATTCCGACGCTGGCCGAGCCGTCGACGGTCGAGGAACTTGGCGAGCTGCATGGGGTTCGGTCTCGCATCCAGATCGGCGCGGTCGGCCCGACGGGGCCGTTCCGGGGACCGACGTCTCCGGCCACGATACGACGATGACGCCCCCTTGACCAGAGATCCGGAAAAATCGGCGAAATCTCTCAAGTCGCCGGATGGGACCGTCGATAAGGGGGGAAGCCGGCCTCGTCTCCGCGACGGGGCCCTCGCGTGCGGTCGCGCTCGAGTTCGTGCAAGGAGGCGCGGATGGCGGAGCGAATCGTCGTGGTCGGGCACTCCGCCTTGACGTGCCTGGGCCGCGACCTCGATGCGACCTGGCAAGGACTCGTCGCCGGCCGTTCCGGGCTGCGTCGCCAGGAGTCCCTGCGGCCGGAGGCGTTCCTCCAGGACGTCGCCGGAATGGTCGCCGACTTCGGACCGGGCTCCGCTTCCGAAGACCCCGTCCTCTCGCGACTGGGGGCGCGGTTCCTCCACCTGGCCCTGGCCTCCGCCCGCCAGGCCTGGTCCGACGCCCGGCTCGCCGGCACCGATTACGATCCGGAGCGGGTCGCCGTGATCGTCGGCTCGGCGTTCGGTGGCCTCGACCTGCTCGCGTCCGAGCTGGCCGTCTCCGCACGCCGCAAGACCCTGGCGACGAGCCCTTACCTGATCCCCGGCCTGATCATCAACCAGGCCGCCGGCCAGATCGCCGAGCATCTCGACCTCCACGGCCCGAGCCTCGCACCGGCCAACGCCTGCGCCTCCGGCGGCCACGCCGTCGCCCTGGGGGCGCTGATGCTTCGCTCCGGCGAGGCCGACCTCGCCCTCTGCGGTGCCGCCGAGAGTGCCTTCGCCCCCTGGGTCGTCAACGGCTTCGCCACCATGAAAGCCCTCTTTCCCCGCAAAGCCGAAGACCGCGCCGCCGACGATCCCGCCCAGGCGAGCCGACCCTTCAGCCGCGACCGCGCCGGCTTCGTGCTCTCCGAGGGCGCCGGGATGCTCGTCCTGGCGACCGAACGCTCCGCTCGCAAGCTGGGCCTGACGCCCTTGGCCGAACTGGTCGGCTGGTCGTCGAACTCCGACGGCCACCACATGGCCATCCCCGAGCCCGGCCGGGTCGCCCGCTGCATCGAACAGGCCCTGCGACGCGCCGAGCTGCGACCCGAACAGATCGACTACTACAACGCCCACGGCACGAGCACCGTGCTCAACGACCGCATCGAGACCGGCGCCATCAAGACCGTTTTCGGCACGCACGCCCCGCGACTGCCGGTCAGCTCGATCAAAGGGGCGATCGGGCACAGCCTTGGCGCCGCCTCGGCGATCGAGGCCGCCGTGGCGGTCCGGACCCTGCGCGAGCAGGTCATCCCACCCACGATCCACTATCGCCCCGACCCCGAGCTGGACCTCGACTACGTCCCCGATCACGCCCGGTCCGCCCGGCTGGAAACCGTGATGAGCGTCTCGCTCGGCTTCGGCGGGACGAATAACGCATTGATCTTCCGGAGGCCCTCCGATGGCTGAGAACCCCCTCGTGGCCGAGCTGGTCGAAATCGTCCGCAAGGTCGGCAAGGTCCCCGCCGAGCGACTCATCGGCTCCGAGACGCGCCTGGTCGAGGACCTTGGCATCGACTCGCTCGACCTTGTCGCCGTCTTCCTCAACGTCCAGGATCGCTTTGATGTCGTGATCGAGGACGACGACGTCCCCCGGCTCAAGAGCGTGGCCGATCTCGCCGCCTACGTCTCCCGACACCGCGGTTCCGCCGCGGCTTGAAGCCGGTCGATGGAAACTCAACCGTCAACGCCCCGCGGCCCCGCGCCGGCCGCTCGCCCGCAAACCGCCAACCGCGAACGGTCCCCACGTCGCCCGTCGGAGTGACTCATGCATCGTCGAGGGCTGAATATCCGCAAGGGCTTGCTACGGCTGATCCTGCCGGCCCTCCGGAAGTTCCCACCGCGGACGGCGACCAGGCTCGTGGCGGGTATCGGCCGCACCGAGTACGCATTGCTGCGCGGGCTCCGCCTCCGCTTCGATCAGGCCGTCGAGCGCGGGCGCGACTACTTCGGCACCCACTGGGATGTCACCGCCGTCGGCCGCGAGCTGGCCGGTAACCAGATCCGCTGGCGGACCCGCGACCAGCTCCTCGACGGCTGGGGCGACGACGCCGTCACCCAGCTCTTTCGCGTCGCCGGCCGCGACCAGCTCGACGCCGCGCTCGCCGAGAACCGCGGGGTCATCCTCCTGGGTAACCACTTCGGTGCTCACCTGATGCCCGCCCACTGGCTTGTCCGCCACGGCTATCCGCTGCGGTTATTCATGGAGCGCCCGCATCATATCTCCCGCCTCTTGAGCCGCGAATTCGAGACCGACGGCCCGCTCGGTCAGCGCAAGTTGTTCATCTCGCGGCGTTCCGACCCGTCCGAATCGGCCGGCTCGATCCTCCGGGCCGGTCGGGTCCTGAAGGCCGGCATGGGCGTCTTGATCGCCAGCGATGTCCGCTGGACTGGCCCGCATACCGCGCCCGCCCGCTTCCTCGGACGTGCCTACCATTTCTCGGCCACCTGGGTGGCCCTGGCCGCCTTGACCCGATCGCCGGTGGTCAGCGTCTTCTGTCGGATGGCCCCCGATGGCACGCATGAGCTGGAGTTCCTGCCTGCCTTCCACGTCCCGCCCGAGGCCCCGGCCAACGGTGAGGCCCGCCACTGGGTCCAGCGGGCGATCGACGAGATCGAGCACCGCGTCTGCCGAGATCCGGCTAACAGCAACGAATACTTCTTCTGGTCTGAGCCCGATGACCCCGCCCACCGGCTAACCCGCCGCCTGAGTGGGCCCGCGACGGCCTCCGGGAAGGAGGACGTCTGATGCGACTCGGCGTCCAGAACACCCGGAAGCGCTTGCTTCAGGCCATCCTCCCCGTTCTCCGCATCCTGCCGCCGAAGCTGGCCACGCGGGCGGTCGCCGCGCTGGGCCAGACCGAGTTCCTCCTGAACCCGCCGCTTCGGGCCCGCTTCGACGCGGCCGTCCGCCGCGGCGCCGAGCATTTCGGCTGCCGCTGGGATGTTCCCCACCTCGCCCGCCAACTGGCCGGCAATCACGTCCGCTGGCATGCCCGCGACAAGCTCCTCGACGGACTCTCCAACGCCCAGGCCGACCAGGTCCTCCACGTCGCCGGCCGCGAGCATCTCGATGCCGCCCTGGCCGCGGGCAAGGGCGTCGTCCTCCTGTTCAACCACTTCGGCCCGTTCCTGATGCCCGCTCACTGGCTCGTCCGCCATGGCTACCCCCTGCGCTGGTTCACCGAACGGCCCCGCCACATCTCCAAGCTCGTCTCCGCGACCTTCCAGACCGATGGTCCACTCGGCCAGCGTGAGCTGTTCATCTCCCGCAAGCTCAGCCCCAACGAGGGCGGCAGCGCGATCCGACGAGCCGTCCGGATGCTCCAGGCCGGCATGATCGTCCAGGTCGCTGGCGACGTCCGATGGTCCGGCCCACGCTGTGCGCCAGGTCGTCTACTCGGCCGCGACTACCAGTTCACGACCACCTGGGTCGCCCTCGCCGCCCGAACCGGCGCGCCCGTCCTGCCCGTCTTCTCCGTCATGCTCGCCGACGGCTCCTACCAACTGGAATTCCTCCCCGCCGACTTCATCCCCCGCGCTGCCTCCGACCCCGCGAAGGCCACTCCATTCGTCCAGCGCAACCTGGACCGCATCGAGGAGTGGGTCCGCCGCTACCCCGACAATAGCCTCGATTACCTCTTCTGGGACGAGACGACCGCCCCGGCCGCCTGAAGCCGTCGGCAAGAATCTTGAGAAAGGCGGATAATTTGATGGCTTTCCTCCGATAATTCCAGCAGACCACTCCGTCTCCCTCGCCAGGGTGCCGGCCGCCTCGATGAGAGACCACGAGATTCGCCCGCGTATCGCACCGCACCGCACCGCACCACGGATTCACCGCAAAGGCACCCAGGGCGCTACGGTTGCACAAAAAGAATCCTCGACTCCTGTCTGGCTCCCTTCGTGTTCCTGGTCCCTTGGTGATGAATCGGCCGACGGCGTCCCCCTGCGCCGAACGAACGTCACACTGTAACGGCGACCCGGCTCTTTCTCTTGATTTTACAACCGTTTGCGACTCTCCACTTTGCCCTCCAAAGCGCGTCCCTCTCACGCCCCGGACGCCTCCCCGGAGCGTCCCCGAGCCGTCGTCCTCGCGTCCCCTGTTGGCCTTGCGGCCTGGGGCGCCATCGGTTAGACCCCGGGCTCGCACGAGAACGCAAAAGGGAGACGCGTGATGTCGGATACGACCGGGCGACCCTGGGCCCGCCAATTGCTGAGGCTCGCCCCCTGGGTGGTTCTCGCCCTCGGAGCCTGCTGGGCCGTCTGGGAATTTACCGTTTTCGAAAACGAACCCGACGGCGAGTTCCCCGGAGTCGCACGCCCGACCTTCAGCGCTCGCCCGCCGTCTGCCTACCGCCTGGCCGAGCCCGGCGACACGATCGACCGCATCGGTCTTTATGCCTCGGCCGCCGTCGCGGTCGTGGCCTTGATCGGCTGGATTCAGAGTCGCAAGGCCGGACGTGGCCACGCTCTCTGGCCGGTCGCCCTCGGGATCGGCGTCGCCGGCGCCTGGGATTCCTCAACCCCCTGGCCTACCTTCGACGGCTGGCACGGCCTGAACCCCCGCGCCCTCGCCGACCCCGCAACTCCCGCAACCGTCAAGGCGGCGCTGCTCGGGCTCGCCGTCCTGCTTGCGACGTGGTGCCTCGGCTGGTCGTTCGCCGCCCGCAGAGCAGGGCGCGAGCTGGTCGTTGCCGTCCGCCGGAAGGGACTGACCGCACTGCTGGTCGTCACGGTGCTCGGCTTCGCCTACCGGCTCGCCGGGTGGCCGGACGTCGAGCCGTTCGGCTACTGGCCCCGCTGGGCGTTTGCCCTCGGGATGATCGCGTTCGGGTTCCTGCTCCTGCTGACCCTGCCGCCGCAACCGACTTCCTGGCGACGGCTCGCCTGGACCCTCGCGGCCATCCTCGGCTGGGGAGTTGTGGTCAAGGGAGGACTCTGGCTCGTCTGGTATCACCGGCCGATCGACCGCCTCAAGGAGATCGTCCCCGGCCGGATCTACATCAGCGCCATGCCAACCACTCCCGGCTTCGATGTGGCCCAGCGTCGCCACCACTTCCACACCGTCATCAACCTCTTCAACGAGGATGGTCCCCAGCGCAGCCCGCTCCTGCCAGCCGAGTTGCGGTTCGTCCGCAAGCACAATCTCCGCTATCTGATGAACCCCTCCGACCCCCGCGCCGCCGACGCATTCCTCGACCAGACCCTCGCCCTGGCCCAGGACCCCGACGCCTGGCCGATCCTCGTCCATTGCCACGGTTGCATGGACCGGACCCCCGCCTGGACCGGCATTTACCGGTTCCTCATCCAGGGCCAGCCCCTCGACGCGATCCTCCGCGAGATCGAGCAACACCGCGGCCTGCGTCCCAAGGCGTCCGTGACTCTCCTCTACAACCGCGTCCTCCGCCCCCGCGCCCCGGAGCGTTACGACCGCGACCCGACCGCCGCGCTCCTGAACCGTTGCGCGGCGGGCACTGTCGATCCTTATTACGAGCAGGTCCGCAACGCCGAGAAGGACGATTCGCAACCCGAACGCCTCACCCGGCAGGACACGGACGCCCCCACTCGCCGACCTTGACACAACCCGGGCGGCCTGTACAGTTACCCGAACCGACTTCCTTCGCCCCGGAACTCCCGACATTTCCCCATGACTCCAGCGATCCCTCTCAGTGCGGCGGCGCGACGGACCGGCGATTCCCCGATCAGCGACCTGATGGCCAGGGCCCTCGCGGCCCCTGACCTGATCTCGCTGGCCGCGGGTTTCGTCGATCACGCCACCTTGCCCGTCAATGCTGCCTCCCGGGCGATCGCCGACATCCTGGGTGACAACGTCGAAGGCCATCGCGCCCTCCAGTACGGCACGACCCGCGGCGACGTCCACCTCCGCCATCGCCTCATCCAGCTCCTGGAGAAGAACGAGCGCGTGCCGGCCGGGGCGTTCGCCCCGTTCCACGATCGCCTGGTGGTCACAACCGGCTCGCAGCAGTTGCTCTACCTCGTCGCTGAGGTCTTGCTCGACCCGGGCGACATCGTGCTCGTCGAGTCGCCGACCTACTTCGTCTTCATGGGAGTCCTCCAGTCCCTCGGCGCCACGATCCTCGGCGTCCCGACCGATGAAGGCGGACTCCGGATCGACGCCCTCGAAGCGACCCTCGCCGACCTCGAATCTCAGGGCCAGCTCCACCGCGTCAAGCTGATCTACACCATCAGCGAGCACAGCAACCCGACCGGCCTGAGCCTCGAGGCTGACCGACGACGGGCCCTGGTCGAGGTGGCGCGGAGCTGGTCGAAGCCGAACCGCATCTTCATCCTCGAAGACGCCGCCTATCGCGGCCTGACCTTCACGGGCGATGAACCACCGAGCGTCTGGAGCCAGGACGACGAGGGCCAGACGGTCATCCTCGCCCGCACTTTCAGCAAGACGTTCAGCCCCGGGCTCCGGATCGGCTACGGCGTCTTGCCGGATTCGCTGGTGCCTGCGATCCTCGCCCACAAGGGCAACCACGACTTCGGCTCACCGCACTTCGCCCAGCAGGTGCTCGACCGCGTCCTCGCCGATGGCCTCTACGAGCCGCAGGTCGCCTTGCTGGCGAAGACCTACCGACGCAAGGCCGAGGTCATGCTCGATGCTCTCGACGAGCACTTCCACCCGTTCGGTGGCGCGGTCTCCTGGACCCGGCCGAAGGGCGGACTGTACGTCTGGCTGACCCTGCCCGACGGCGTCGATACCGGTCGTGATGGCGACTACTTCGCCCATTGCCTGGACGAAGGGGTCCTCTACGTCCCCGGCGCGTATGCCTACCCGATGCTCCCGGGACCGTTCCCGAACAACCAGGCGCGGCTGACCTTCGGCGTCACGCCCGAGCCGGGTCTGGTCGAGGGTGTGCGACGGCTGGCGTCGGCCCTCGCGAAGACGACGCCAACAGCGAGGCGATCGGCGGCGACCCGCAAGGCGAATTCCAAGGTGACTTCTGGCTGAGGGGACGATCCCGCAGCCCGTCCGGACGGTGACGACCACCACTGGCAAGGAAGCTGGGGGTTACTCGCGTGCGATTCGGGATCCTTCAGCGCTACATCATGGGGCAGGTCCTGGCGTCCTTCCTCATGGCACTTACCGCCATCTCGGCCATCTTCACCCTGTTCGTGATCATGGCCGAGGCGATGCGCCAGGGCCTCGGGCCGAAGGAGATCGTGGGCATCCTGCCCTTCGTCGTCCCTGGCAGCCTGCCGTACACGATCCCGGTCTCTCTGCTGTTCGCCGTGACCGTCGTCTATGGCCGCCTTGCTGCCGACAACGAGATCATCGCCATGAAGAGCGCGGGTCTGGGCGGCCTCACCGTCCTCAAGCCCGCCCTGGGACTCGGACTGATCCTTTCGGCCGTGCTCTTCCTGCTCAGCTCCGAGGTCATCCCGCGAGCGAGCAACGCCCTGCGGCAGATGATCTTCGGCAGCGTCGAGGAGAGCCTCTACCGCTTCCTCAAGAAGGACGGCGAGATCAACAATCCGCACATGCCGTTTTTCATCCAGGTCCGCGACGTCCAGGGCAAGGTGCTCATCGACCCGATCTTCCGCCACCGCGCCAAGTCGCCCCCCGCGCCGCCGAACACCTACGACCTGACCATCCGCGCCTCCAAGGCCCGGATCGCCTTCGACCTGAAGAGTCCCCAGCCGCAGGTGACGGTCGCCCTGGAGAATGCCGAGGTCTCGGGCACCAGCGATCAACCGTTCCTCTTCTGGATCAACGGCCGCCGGATGCTCCGTTACCCGATCCCCAAACCGCCCGCGGCCCTGGAGAAACGGGTCATGGAGATGACCGACGGCGAATTGACCGCCCAGCAGCTTGAGGTCCTCGACCTGATCCGCCGCGAACGCAAGCGCCAGGCCGCCATGATGGCCCTGGCGATCGCCGCCGGCCGGATCGACCAGGTGGACTGGCCTCAGGTCCGGGTCGCGTTCGTCGACTTCAATTACTGGACCCGCAAGGTCCACGAGATCGATACCGAGAAGAACCTCCGCGTGGCCCTCGCCAGCAGCGCCTTCTTCTTCGTCCTGCTGGGTGCGCCCGTGGGCATTCTGTTCGCCAAACGCGACTTCCTCAGCGCGTTCATCACCTGCTTCGTCCCAATCATCGTGGCGTATTACCCCCTGGTGCTGGCAACCATGAATATGGGCAAGGAGGGCATCGCCCCCGCCCTGGCCGTCTTTGCGGGCGACGCCGTGCTCGGCGTCCTCGCCGGTTTCTTCGCCTGCCGCCGGTGCACAAGCATTAAGGGGACGCGACGATGGGCATTCTCGACCGCCAGCGCTACTGGGCCTTCTTCAAAGCGTACCTGATCTGCTTCGGCTCGCTCGTCGGACTCTACATCGTCATCGATGCATTTAACAACGTCGACGAATTCTACAAGATCGAGGATAAGTTTGTCAGCGTGATGCGCTTGATGGGCCGCTACTATCTCGTTCGCGTGCCCTTGTTTTATGACCGCCTCTGTGGCGTGATCACGATGATGGCGGCGATCTTCACCGTCACCTGGATGCAGAAGAACAACGAGCTGCTGGCCATGCTCGCGGCCGGCATCAGCACCCATCGCGTGATCGTACCAGTGCTCGTCTCCTCGGTGATTGTCAGTGGCGTGGCGATCGCGAACCAGGAGCTGATCATCCCCCGCGTCGGCGCCGAGCTTCAGCGTACGCCCGACGACGACGGCAAGCGCGGCCTGAAGATCTTCAGCCGTCGCGACGTAAACAACGTCAGCATCGGCGGTCAGTTCGCCTTCCGCGATGCCCTGGCGATCTCTGACTTCAGCGCCACCTTGCCGAGCCGCCGCTTCGGCTCCTTGATCCAGCTCGACGGTATCCACGAAGGCGGCGCCAACGACCTCGGCGCCGAGGGTCGCTACATCCCCGCCAACGCCCCGCTCTCCCCCCTCCGGGGCGGCTGGCTGGTCCGCGGCGCCCGCCTCGCTCCGGCCGATGCCCCGCTCGACGGCCGTATCCTCGTCCGGGTCTCTCCCGACCCGTCCTGGCTGCCCCTCGCCACGGCCGGTGCCAACGTGCCCCTCGCCTCCGCCCTGCAGACCCTCCTGCCGCCCCCCCGCACCGACGCCCGCAAGCTCGAAGGCGACACGTTCTTCCTCCGCTCCAACCTCACCTTCACCATGATGACGCGGAGCAAGCTCTGGTATCAGTTCGCCTCCACGCCCGACCTGCTGCGATCGCTGAAAGACCCGAGTTGCGACACCGAGCACCAGGACATCGCCGTCAGCCTTCACACCCGCAACCTGCGCCCCTTGCTCTCAATGGTCCTGCTCTGCCTGAGCCTGCCGCTGGTCCTCGCGGGCAATAACCGAAATATGTTCATTAACCTCGGACGAGCCCTGGGCACCTCGGCGATCTTCTACCTCTGTCTGTTCATCTGCTCCTATCTCGGTAGCAACAAGGTCGTCCCCCCCACGCTGGCCGCCTGGGTCCCCCTCATCGCCTTCGGCTGCCTCGCGGCCTCACGCTGGGACCAGATCCGGACCTGACCTCGTTCGTCGAGAACCTCAAAGACGATCGGCCAGGAGAGGTTGGGGCCGCTTCCTCAACGGCTCCCGGAGTGGCACGCGACCAGAAGCGCCCAGAGGGCCGGGTCCAGACCGATGAGGCTCGGGTCGTTCGGTTCGCCTCGCGACAGCAGGTCCTCCCAGCGCACCAGGACGTCGGGCGGCAGGAAGGCCGACAGGGGAACCGGTCTGCCCTGCCGGGCGCAGGAGGTCGCATGGCGGATGATCGTGGCCAGTTCCAGGCCACGGATCGCCGCAGCCTCCTCGGCGGTAAATCCACGATCGAGGAGACGCCAGGTCCACTCCTCGGTTGGGACGAGACGGGAAGGAGCTGACCCGTTGCGAGCAGGCCGCTCGCCAGCGGCCTGCTCGGAATGTCCTCCGATCGAGTTGATTGGGGAGAGTTCACGACTTAAGGTCCCCCCAGACCCGGATGCTTTCGACGGAGAAAGGCTCGGAAAAGACGGTGCTCGGTCCGGGTTGAGTTCAGGTCCATCGCCGACTTGATGTGCCTGACCCTTGGTGCCTGATTCAGGCCCCGACCCTCCACTTTCGGAGTGTTGGGTCGGGGCCTCGGGCATCGGGGGAGCCGTCGTCGACGGCTCTGCCCGGATGGCTTCGAGCACGGCTGACCCGAATCGCTCCAGCTTCGATGGCCCGATTCCCTTGATCCGGGCCAGTTCCGACGGATTGACCGGCCGCTCGCGAACAAGGGCATCCAGCGTCTCGTTCGAGAAGACGTAGGCCGGCGAGAGCCGAGCCTCGCGAGCTAGCCGCAGTCGGAGGACGCGGAGGCGTTCCCAGAGGGGATCGTGATGACGTTCCGAGTCAGCAAGGTCCTCCGAACTTCCGGCCGACGGGGACTCTCCGATGCCCTCCTCGTCCCTCCGGCCGGGCGCCGACGGGCCGGGGCCGGCAATCCTTTCGAGCCCGCCGAAGCGAACCTTCTCGGCCAACGCCGCGGACAAGGGGAGGTGAGGAACGGAAAGGTCCTTGCCGCGGACCCAGAACCCGCCCCGCTCGCTCAGGCGGACAACCGGCTTGAAGCGGTCGATCTCCACCGACTCGACCAGGCCGGCGCTGGTGAGGGCGTCGATCAGGTCGCTGACCTCGCGCTGGGTGAACCCGCTCCGGGCGAGGATGCCGTAGGTGCTCAAGGACGACAGCCCCCCGCGCGCCATCCGCTCGGAGCTGGAGCCGACAAGCATCTGGGCAACCGCCGTCTTGCCAAAGCGGCCGCGGGCCCGGGCCACACCGGAGAGGATCTTGAGCAGGATCTCACGGCCGGCGGGCGTGTCGATGGCCAGAGCGCCCGAGTCGCCGGGCCGGGCACCGTGACTCTCGCAGTTGTCGCAGCGACCACAGGACGCGGCCCCGGAATCGCCGAAGTAGCCAAGAATCGCGGCACGTCGGCAGTGGGGAGTTCGGGCATAGTCGATCATGCGTTCAAGCTTGTCGTACTCCTGCTGCTTGCGAGCTTTGAGCGCCTGGAAGTCGATCGGGATGTCGCGGGGGCGCCGGGACCGGTCGAAGATCCGGACGGCGTTGCCGCGGAAGGGGGGGACGTAGTCGATCGGAAGCCCGGCCTCGTGGATCAAGGTGCGGAGCGTCCGGGTGAGCGTGGCGCGGTCGTAGCCGAGGGCGGCGGCGAACTCGTCAGGATGGAAATAGACGGGCTCACCGAATCGGCGATCGACGAGCGCCTCCAGACCCATCAAAATGCCACGCTGGGTCGTGGCCCGGGGGTCGACACGATCGGCGAGGGAGCCCTCGTCGGCCTCGGCGTTGATCCGGATGATCGCCATGTTCTCGCGGGGACGGAGCCGCTCCAGCGCCCCGCCCCCTTCGAGGAGCTTCAAGGACGTGCCGACGGCTGACTCGTGCAGGTCGAGCCGGATCAGGTCGCGGATCTCGGACTGGGTCAGCTCGATCGGGTCGGCGTCGAGGCCGCGAAGGAAGTCATAGACCTTGTAGACCGCGTCCGGGGGCGGATACTCGTTCTCGATGAAGATCTCTTGAAGCTTGCGGTCGCCGAAGGAGTAGAGCAGGACGCACTCCGACGCCAGTCCGTCGCGACCAGCTCGGCCGGCTTCCTGGTAATACGCCTCGATCGTGCCGGGCATGTTGAAGTGGACGACCGAGCGGATGTCCGGCTTGTCCACGCCCATGCCGAAGGCGTTGGTGGCCACGACGACCTCGGCCTCGCCGCCCATGAAGCGGTCCTGGGCGGCGGTCCGCTCCTCGCGGGAGAGGCCGGCATGATAGATCACGACCGAGCGGCCGAGGTCGCGGTCGAGGAAGCGGCCGACATCCTCGCAACGCTTGCGACTCGAAGCGTAGATGATGGCGGAGCCGGGATTGCGGCGGAGCACCTGGGCCAGGGCTGCCAGCTTCTCCGCATCGCGACGGGCCTCGACGACGCGGTAGGTCAGGTTCGGGCGGTCGAAGCCGGAGATGAACAGGGCGGGGTCGCGGAGGTCGAGCTGGTCGGCGATGTCGCGGCGGACGAGGTCGGTCGCCGTGGCGGTCAGGGCGATGCAGGGGGGCATGCCGAGCGCGCCGGGCCTGGCCGAGCCGGGCGTAGTCGGGGCGGAAGTCATGGCCCCACTCGCTGATGCAGTGGGCCTCATCCACCGCCAGCAGGGCCGGATGGACCCGCGTCATCAGCGCGACGAACCGCCCGCTGCGGAAGCGCTCGGGGGCGACATAGACGAGGTCGTACCGCCCCGCCTCGATCTCCATCAAGCGGACGCGCTGCTCGGCCGGGTCGAGTGAGCTGTTGATGAACGTTGCCGCGATGCCCCGCTCGGCCAGGGAATCGACCTGGTCCTTCATCAAGGCGATCAAGGGGGAGACGACCAGCGTCGGCCCTTCAAGCCGCAGGGCGGGGAGCTGGTAGCAGAGGCTCTTGCCACCGCCCGTCGGCATGACGCAGAGCACGTCGCGACGGTCGAGCACCGCCTCGATCACCCCCCGCTGGCCGGGCCGGAACTGTTCGAGTCCGAAGCGCTCCTGGAGGGTCCGCTCCAGTTCGCCCGAATGCTCCACCGCGCTCATCGTTCTGGGTCCCTCCGACCGACGGAGCCGTTCCGCCACCCCGCGATTTCGGCGGGATTCATTATAGGCTAACGCCCCATCTGCCGCGAGCTTGCGGCGGTCCAGACCGGCGAGTCCGAAGGAATACCGGAATTCGGCTCAACCTCTCCAGTCCGCACGACCGATACCAGAATCAGACGTCCCGCCGGGCCTCTCCCAGACCCGGCGGCCCCCCACCGCGAACCTGGGAGGTCCACGGATGGATGTGCTCTGCGTCGGCATGTACCGGGCCTGTTCGACCTGGCAGTACGAGGTCGTCGCCCACCTGGTCGAACGCCACCTCGGGGGGCGGAGGCTCGGCTACCTGACCGGCGACGAGTACGCGGAGCTGGAGAGCTACCCGGCCGACCACTGCGGTTGGCGTGTGCTGAAGTCGCACGAGGAGCATCCGGCGTTCACCGCCGCCCTGGCGGAAGGCCGGGCCCTGACGATCTACGCCTTCCGCGACCTGCGCGACGTCGTTTATTCGATGCTGCACAAGCGCGGCGTCGCCTTCGACGAGTTCCTCCAACAGGGCATGGTCCACCAGATCCTGGCCAACGACCGCTACTGGTCGCGCCAGCCGCGTCGGATCACGCAGCGCTATGAGGACCTGATCGCCGAGCCGGTCCTCGGCGTCGAGCAACTGGCGGAACACCTCGGGATTCGCCTCGAAGCGGGGGAATCGGAGCAGGTCGCCTCCGACTATTCCCTGGAAGCGAACCGGCGCCGGACCGAACGGATGGCTGCCCGGCTGAAGGCCCAGGGGCTCGACCTGAACGACCCGGCCAACTTCCAGCGCTGGGACCAGAAGACGCTCCTGCACTGGAACCACGTCCGCTCCGGCCGCGCCGGCGATTGGTACGAGCGGACCAATCCGCGGGAGCGTCGCCTCCTTGCCCGGATCGGTGGTCGCTGGCTCGACCGCCACGGTTACGAGCGGGACAACCCGCCCGCCGCTCCTGGTTTCGCAGCCTGGATCGGCGAGGAGACCGCCCTGGCTCGCGGCTGGATGACCTGCCGGCTCCGGTGCGCCGCCCTGCGGCATCCGCAGACGGCTCGCGTGGTCAAGCGGTTCCTAGGCATCTCGACGTTGCCGACGCGAGCCCGTCCCGCGACCGCCTTCCCACCGCACTGGCCTACCACCATTCCAGCCCCGCATCGTCGGGTCCGGTCGCAAACGCTGGACTCGGCTCCGACCAAGTAGCCGCTTTTTTTGACTACAGGGAACACCTGGAACGGTGCGGGAACGCCGAGGAGACGCGCTGGCGACGCCCTCCGGACGGCGTCTGGACGACGCAGGGACGCGCCGGAATGAGCCAGACGCCACCTCGTAAGTCGTCTCAACTTAAATCGTTAGCCTGGAATTTTACCCATTTTGAAGTTCGTTCGGCGCCGATACGCTTGCAGGCGTCGCGACGCGGTGTCCTGCAAAAGGCAGGGACGCGAACCACCGGATTGCCAGAGAACTAGCGTTAATTATAGCACACGATGGAGGCCCCGGCGCCCTGGACTTCGCGGGAGGGCGTGGGTCGGACGCCGTCCGAGAGGCGAGACAAGAGGACCCCGCGCCGGGTGAGCGGTCGGCGCGGGAAGGGAACGAGCGGGGCTCAAGGGCGACCGAACGGGTTCGGGTCGCCGTCGCCGAGGCCGCCCTTGAGGGGCACCTTGCGCTCGGGACGGGGCGGGCGGGGAACGTCCTCGTCTTCCTCCTCCACGGATTCGGCGGCGACGGCCGGGCCGAGGGGTCGCAGCGAGAGGGAAATCCGCTTCAAGTCGGGCTCGATCTTGAGGATGCGGACATCAACTTCCTGGCCCGGCTGGACGACGTCCTTGACCCGGAAGACCTTCTTGGGACCCAGCTCGCTGATGTGGATGAGCCCTTCGATGCCGGGTTCCAGCTCGACGAAGGCGCCGAAGTCCATCAGCTTCGTCACCTTGCCGCGGACGGTCTGGCCGGTCGCATACGCGCTCGTCGAGGTCGTCCCAGGGGCTGGCGAGGAGTTGCTTGAGGCTGAGCGTGAGCTTCTGGTTCTCGCGATCGATCCGGAGGACCTTGACCTGGACGGTCTGGCCCATCGAGACGACCTCGGAGGGGTCGTTGACCCGATGCCAGCCCAGCTCGCCGACGGGCAGGAGGCCATCGACGCCGCCGAGATCGACGAAGGCGCCGAACGGCTTGACCGAGCGGACGACCCCCTCGCGGACCTGCCCCTCTTCCAGCTCGGCCCAGGTCTTCTCGCGCTGCTCGGCCCGCTCCTGCTCCAGCAGCTCGCGACGGGAGACGACCAGGTTGCGCTCGCGCTGGTTGACCTCGGTGACGAGGGCGCGGAGCTTCTGGTTGACGTACTCCGCGGCGCTCTCGACCCGGCCCAGCTCGATCTGGCTGATCGGCATGAAGCCGCGGATGCCGTTGACCTCGACCTCGATGCCCCCCTTGATCTCCTTGACGACCCGGGCCTCGACGATCATGCCCCGGTGAAGGTTCTCCCAGGTCGCGATCGCCGCCGCGCCCTTGCGGGACATGATGAGCAAGCCCTCGTTGGCGTCGTAGCGGTCGAAGACGACCTCGACGAAGTCGCCGACGTTCGGGATCTCGGCCCCGAACTGGTCGGCCGGCACGACGCCTTCGCTCTTGGCACCCAGGTCGAGGAAGATCGTCTCGCCCCGGATGCCGACGACCTTGGCCTTCTGGAGCCCCTGGCGCTCCTCCTGACCGACGCCCTGCTTCGGGACGTGGGCGCGGTCCTCGGCGCGGGTGCGGCGCGGGGAGGAGACGTTGAGGGTGTCGGGGTCGAAGCCGGCCATCATGGCATCCAGCTCGGCGTCGATCTCGGCATCGGTCTGGCGCTTGAAGTTGACGTCCTCGGTCCCCCGACGGCGTCCCATCGCCTGGTCGAGGGCGACGTCGAGGTCGGCGTCGATGTCCTGCTGGCGACGCCGGGCGGGCGGCTCGTCCGCGTCTCGCCGGGGCGGAGCGGGGGCGGGGGCGGGGTGCGAGGGGCCGGCGGCCGGCGGCGGGGCGAACGTCGGGCGGGAGGCCGGGGGCGTCGGGGACGGGGCGGCCGGAGGTTCTTGCAACGAGCGTCCCGGATCCGCTTCCGGCGCGGGGGCCGGGGCCGGCTCGGTCGGTTTCGTTTCCGGATTCGCTCCGGTCGGGGGCTCGTTCAGGCTTCGGACACGCCCGATGGGTGGCTCGTTCATCATCTCGATCCGACAGGGCTGGGAGAGGAACAGGCAAACAAGGGATCGGTGGGCGGAGCCCACCCGACAAGGACCCGTGATCCCGACGATTCGGCAGGAGCCGGGGGGAGGATCTCCTACTCTACGCGGAGGCCCACCATGCGGTTCAGATTCAGGCCGGATCGTCGCGAAGCTCCAGGGTGGCCCAGAGGCTCGGGTCCTCGCCGATGGGGAAGTCGCGTCCGACGCCAAGGAACTGGTCGCCGCGGTCGGGGTCACTCACCTGGTAGTTGAACCCGAGCCGGCGGTTGGTCTCGGGGTCGAAGCCGTGGAGGGCGTCGGCCGGGAAGAATAGCTCCATCCGCCATCCTTTGCGGAGCGTCTCGGCGCGGGCGACGACCGCGTCGGCCTTCACCTTGGGCGGGTCGGCGAGCGCGCGATGGATCGGCTTGAGGGTGACGATCACCGCCAGATCGGCCCCCCGGCCGGGCTTGAGGACCGCGGAGAAGCGGTGGCAGAACTTCGTCGCGCGGTGGATGTCGCGGGTGTCGCGGGTGTCGATCCAGAGCTGAACGCCGTCGGAGGCGTCGGGCAGGGTCGGGTCGAACGCGATCGGGCCGGGCTTGTCGCGAACCTCGACGGCGACGCCGAGGCCGCCCGGGTTCCAGGCGACGCGGACGTCGGCCCAGGGGTCGCGTCCTTCGAGGGGGGTCATCACGGGCAAGCGGCACGACTCGGGGAGGTCGAGCAACCGCCCCCGGGCCCGGGGGATCGCGTCTTGCCTCGGGGCGTTCAGGGCGAGGCGGAACCAGAAGACCTGGGGCAGCAAGGTGGACGACATGGTCGTTGATTCCCTCCCTGAACAGTCCGGGCTCAGCTCGCCCCGGGGAACCCGAAGCTCCGCGACCCGGCGCCGCGGAGCTGACCCAGCAGGTTGACCATCTCGATCGCGGCGAGCGCCGCCTCGGCCCCCTTGTTGCCCGACTTCAGACCGGCCCGGTTGAGGGCTTGCTCGACGGTGTCGGTCGTCAGGATGCCGAAGATCGCGGGCACGCCTGTCGCCACCGACGCCTGCAAGACCCCCGCCGCCGCCTGACCGGCGACGTGGTCGTAATGCCCCGTCTCGCCCCGGATCACGCAACCGAGGCAGACCACGGCCACATATTTCCCGGACTCCGCCAGTTGCCGGGCCACGACCGGGATCTCGAAGGAGCCGGGCACCCAGGCCACGTCGAGCCGATCCTCGGAGACGCCGTGACGGACGAACGCATCGCGACAGCCGGCCAGCAGGGCCTCGGTCACGAGGGCGTTGAACCGCGAGACGACGATCGCGAAGCGGCCGCTCGGAGTCGAGAAATCGCCTTCAAACGTGGGCATGGGTGCTCAGTCTTCCCTCTCATCGAGCAACGCGCCGAGGACGTTCGGCTCTTGCTGATTCCAGTTTTCCCCGAGGGTTTCCCAGAGAACCACCAGCCCGAGCAACTCCGGACCGCTATAAGCGAGAAAACTCTGCGACCCTTTGCTCGCGTACCACTGGTTGCTGTTCTGGCCCTCTTCGATCCAGAGATCGTAACCCTTCTCGCGGAGAACGAGCAGGCTCGGGTTGTAGGTATTGCCGTAGGCGATGAGGCAGGATGGCGATTTCTCCTTCATCGCAGCCTCGGCCCCTGGCCTTCGCGGCCCACAATCCACCTCAGTGATGACCGGGGAGGAGAATCCTGGGGAAAGCACGCAACCGGCCTGGCCCGTCCTCGCCGATGGTCGAGTCTTCCAGGTCCGTCAGGCTCGACCGTCGCTGGCGGCTCGCGATCATGACAGGTTCATGCTCATCAGGAACTCGGCGTTGGTCTTCGCCTTCTTCATCCGGCCGGTGAGCAGCTCCATCGCCTCGACGGGGTTCATGTCGTTGAGGACGCGGCGGAGAATCCAGACCCGGCGTAGCTCCTCCTGGTCCATGAGGTATTCCTCGCGGCGGGTGCCGGAGCGGTTGACGTCGATGGCCGGCCAGACGCGCTTATCGACCAGACGGCGGTCGAGGTGCAGCTCCATGTTGCCGGTGCCCTTGAACTCCTCGAAGATCACGTCGTCCATGCGGCTGCCGGTGTCGATCAGGGCGGTGGCGAGGATCGTGAGACTGCCGGCCTCCTCGATCTTGCGGGCGGCGCCGAAGAACCGCTTGGGCTTCTGGAGAGCGGAGGCGTCGATGCCGCCGGTCAGGATCTTGCCGGAGTGGGGGGCCTCGGTGTTGTAGGCGCGGGCGAGGCGGGTGATCGAGTCGAGCAGGATCACGACGTCCTTGCCGTACTCGACCATCCGCTTGGCCTTCTCGATGACCATCTCGGCGACCTGGATGTGCCGCGAGGCGGGCTCGTCGAAGGTGGAGCTGATGACCTCGGCCGTCGGCCCCTTGACCGAGCGCTCCATCTCGGTGACTTCCTCCGGACGCTCGTCGATCAGCAGGACCATGACGTAGGCGTCGGGCTGGTTCGCGAGGATGCTGTTGGCGATCTTCTGGAGCAGGACCGTCTTGCCCGTGCGGGGCGGGGCGACGATCAGGCCGCGCTGGCCCCGGCCGATCGGGGTGACGAGGTCGACGACGCGCATGTTGATCTCGTCGGCCGCGGTCTCGAGCTGGATGCGGCCGGTGGGGATGCAACGGCGTCAGGTCGTCGAAGCCGACCTTCTCGCTGAGCTTGTCGGGGTCCTCGAAGTTGATCGCCTCGACGCGAAGCAGGGCGAAGTAGCGCTCGTTTTCCTTGGGCGGCCGGATCTGGCCGGCGACGATGGCGCCGGTCTTGAGGCCGAAGCGGCGGATCTGGCTGGGGGAGACGTAGATGTCGTCCGGGCAAGGGAGGTAGTTGTAGTCGGGGCTGCGGAGGAAGCCGAAGCCGTCGGGGAGGACTTCGAGGGTCCCCTCGCCGTACATCAGGCCGTTCTGCTTGACCCGCTCCTTGAGGATCTTGAAGATCAGGTCTTGCTTCTTCAGGCCGGTGTACTCGGCGACGCCCTCCTTCTTGGCGGTGGCGATGAGCTGCGGCATGGTCATCTTCTGCAGCTCGGTCAGGTGGATCTCGCCGCGTTTGATGTCCTCGTAGCGGTCGTGGATCTCGGCGTCGCCGAAGATGTCCTCGTCGTCCTCGATATCGGCGACGTAGTCAGGAAAGCCGAGCCGGGGATCGTCCAGGGCGGGATGAGTGTGGTCGTGGATGCCGTCGACGCTGGAATTCGCGTGCTGCGGGGCTTGGACGCGGCTGGCGAGGGGGCCGCTGTCGAGATCCGCGTGGTCGTGGACGTCGCCATTGGTGGCTGGCTCGCGGGCGGGGGCGTAGGACTCGCGATGGGCGCGGTCGCGGACCATCCGATCGCGGAGGGTCGGGCCGGGCTCGCGGTCGGCCCGGGCGCGGGAGAGCGGGCCGGGCTCGCGGTCGCTGGACCGGAGGTGGAGCGATCGGCGCCTCGGCGGTGTTGCCGTCGCGGGCGGGGTGGTTGGTCTCGTTGGCGGAGGCGGAGATCCCGGGCTCGTCGGACGGGGCGGGGGAATCGGAGACTTGGCTCTTGCGGGAGCGAGAAGTGCCCTGGGGCTCCCGGCGAGGGCGGAGTTCATTAGCCATGACGGAAGGGTCTCCTCAGAAGGACAGCCATCGAAGAGCATGCGCGACGTCGGGCCGAAAGGCGGGTGGGATTCCCGCCGGTTGAGAGCGGGAGTAGCGGACGTCGGGAGGTTGTCGATGTTGGATCAATTCAAGAACAGGGAAAACGGTTGAGGGACTGGTGAGTCAGCGCTTATGGGGGGGGCGAGTCGGCGATGGGCTGGAGCGGGGCCGCGGCGTGGAGCGGGGTCGATCCTGGAGGCGTCGCCGGAGGGCGTCGAGATCGGCCTGAAGCCGGTCGTCGTCGCCCGAGTTGGCGATCACCAGATCGGCCCGCGCTCGCTTCCGGTCCGGCGGGAGCTGGGCCTGTTCGCGGGAGCGGAGTTGCTCCTCGTTCCAGCCTCGGGCGGCTCCGAGCCGCGCCAGGCGGATCTCGCGCGGGGCGTCGACGAACGCGACGAGGTCGCAGAGGTCGTTCCAGCCCGCCTCGAAGAGGATGGCGGCGTCGAGGACGATGAGCGTCGCGGCCTGCTTGCGCTGGGTCCGGGCAATCGCCTTCTCGAAGGTGCGTCGCATCCTCGGGTGGAGGATGCGTTCCAGCTCGCGGAGCTTCTCGGGCTGGGCGAAGACGACGGCCCCCAGCGCCTTGCGGTGGACTGCGAAGCGGGTCTTCGGGGTCGAGCACGCCGGAGCCGAAGTGGGCGACGACCTCATCGCGGGCCGGGGTCTGGTCGAGCAGGGCATGACCCACGGCGTCGGCGTCGAGGACGAGGGCGCCCCGGTCGGCCAGGGCGGCGGCCACAGTGCTCTTGCCGGCGCCGATGCCGCCGACGAGTCCCAGGACCGGGATCGCCCCGTGCTTCCAGGGGCCGGGCCGGGCCGTTGCGCGTCGCGGACGTTGTCCGGCCCGGGGCAAGGCCGGGTCGGCGGGGCGCCGCGACTGGGAGCTTCGACGGGTGGGTCGGGCCATGATGGGATGGAGGAACGGGCCTGTCGGGATGAGAGGGTGCGGGACTGGAAAGGAGTTCCACGGGTCTCGATCGGGAAGATGCCGACTGGAGGGTCGGGTGGCGAACCGGTCGCGACGCGGGATTCGGTCCCGGACAAAGCACGTTCCGAACGGCGGTCGGCTGGGTGCGCGGAGCCGGGGCCAATCCACTCCAGGATGTTGGGGCAGTCTCGGGACGGAACGGCGACGCGTCTCGGCGCCGGGGCCCGACAGCCGAACGGCTCCTCGCGGTCGGCCGGACTGGCGTCGGGGGGGTTCCCGGAAGTCGAGGAGGGCGTTGGAATGAGAGAGCGAGAGCGGAAACTGACGGACGATTGATTTGGTTATACTCCAAGCTTCCGCGACTTTCAACGAGTTTCCTCCACGAGTTGCACGGCCGGCGACATCCCACCCTTCCCCGCCCCACCCGGATCGGTTTTACTGCTCCTATCTGACGGCCTGACCGGCCGAAGCCCACCGGTTTTCCCAGACGGAGCCCGCCATGAGCCGCGCCCGCGAGGAACACCGCTACGAGAAGCTGACCTGGCCCGAGATCAACGACGCCGTCGAGTTGGGCAAGGTCTGCATCGTGCCCTGCGGGGCTGTCGAGCAGCACGGCCCGCACCTGCCGCTCGACGTGGATCTTGTCTGCCCGACCGGCATCGCCCTGGGCGCCGGCAGGCAGACGCCGGAGTCGATGCTGGTGCTGCCGGTGGTGGCCTACGGTTATACGGGTCACGTGATGGACTTTCCCGGCACCATCAACACCCACTTCGAGCACTTCATCCACCAGGTGCTCGACATCACCCGGTCGCTCGCCTACCACGGCTTCAAGAAGATCATCCTCCTCAACGGCCACGGCTCGAACTGGCCGAACCTGGACCTCGTCGCCCGACGGACGAACCTGGAAACCGACGCCGAGTGCATCCCCGCTTGCTGGTGGAACCTCCTGACGGTGGACAAGGGCGTTTCTTCCCCGCTGGCGGCAGAGCCGGTTCCCCGGCGGCTGCGCCCACGCCTGCGAGCTGGAGACGTCGCTCTACCTCTATCTCGACGGCGACAACGTCCGCAAGGACCTCATCAAGAACGGCACGATCAGCTTCAACGAGGAAGAGAGCCCGTTCAACTGGGTGGACCTCTTCGGCGCCGGTCCCGCGACCTTGATCTCATGGACGAGCAGCTACTCCGAGACCGGCGTTCTGGGCGAGGCCGAGCTGGCGACCGCCGAGAAGGGTCGCGAGGCGTACGAGGAGGCCGTCAAGCAACTCGTCCGCTTCGTCACCGTACTTCAAGGACCGGCCGAAGGACGTCCGCCGCGACCGCCATCGACGACCGCCGACCATGCCGATCCCGTGGGAGCAATCGTCGATCGGCGGCTGAGCGGGGACGCCCCGGTTCTGGCATAATGGAGGCTCGGGTCCGTTGAACCAATCCGGGGCGAACGGGATGAAGAAGTCGTCGCAGCAAACCCTGGCCATCGTCCTGATTCTCGTCGCGCTCGGCCTGCTGGCCTCGCTGGCGGCGTCGCTGGTCGCACTCCACGACCGGATGGCTGAGTTTTCGCGACCGTTGGCCGTGGGCCTGGTCGTCCTCGTGCTGGCGGCGTCGGCGGCCTCGGCATTCGCCGCCGCGAGGTTATCTGGCGATTGGGACGCCCCACGGAGCCGGAGAGGCCGGCGCCCGAGGACGTCGTCCGCGCCGCGGAGGCTCAGGCGGAGCAGGCGGAAAAGCTGATCGCCCAGGTCCGCGACGAAGCTGCGAGGGTCCGACTCGAAGGCGAGCTGGCCCGCATCCGGAGCGACCGGGCGGATCGGACCTTTCGCGTCGTGGTCTTCGGGACCGGTTCGGCGGGCAAGACGTCGCTCATCAATGCCCTGCTCGGCACGGCTGCCGGCGCCGTCGAGGCCACGATGGGAACGACCCGGCACGGAACGACCTATACGCACGCCGTCGAAGGGCTCGACGGCCGTCTGGAGCTGATCGACACGCCCGGCCTCTCCGAGGTCGGCGAGGCCGGCGCCTGGCGTGAGTCCGAGGCGCGCGACCTCGCCGCCCGCTCCGATTTGCTCCTGTTCGTCGTCGATCACGACCTGACCCGCTCGGAGTTCGACCCGCTCGCGGCCCTCGCTCGTCAGGGCAAGCGAGCCATCGTCGTCCTGAACAAGAAGGACCGATTTCCTGAAGCCGACCGCGAGGCGATCCTGTCACGGCTCCGCGAGCGATTGCGGGGGATCGTGCCGTCCGATGAGGTCGTGGCCGTGGCCGCGGCGCCAAGGCCGACGACCGTGCGGGTCAAGAACCCGGACGGCTCGATCGAGACCATCATCGAGGTCGAGCCGCCCGATCTGGCCGACCTGGAGGATCGGATCGCGCGGATCGTCGAGGCCGAGGGTGACGACCTCCGCGCCGCCAACCTGCTGCTCCGAGCCCACCTCGTCGGACGGGAGGCGCAGGAGCGATTGACCGGCGAGCGTCGTGCGAAGGCGCTGGCGGTGGTGGAGAAGTTCCAGTGGATCACCGCCGGTACCGTCTTCACCAACCCGATCCCGGCGCTCGACCTGATGGCGACCGGTGCCGTGCAGTTCCAGATGATCTCGGAGATCGCAGCGATGCTACGGCGTCGAGCTGGCGCCGTCGCACGGCAAGATGATCGCGGGGCAGATGGTCCAGACGTTGCTCAAGCTCGGGCTGGTCGAGGCCGCCACGTCGTTGATCGCGGGCGTATTCAAATCCAGCTTCGTCGGCTTCGCCGCGGGCGGCGCGATCCAGGCGACCTCGATGGCCTATCTGACCCACATCTCCGGCTTGACGTTCCTCGACTACTTCGAGCGCGGCCAGTCGTGGGGCGACGGCGGCCTTCAGGCCGCGCTCGTCCGCCAGTTCGATCTGCACAGCCGGGCCGACTTCCTCCGCGAGTTCGCCGGCCAGGCAGTCGATCGGGTCGTCAAGCGATTCCGCAACACCCAGGAAGCGGCGGGGCCGGGACGTTGAGTACGAGGGTTGCCGACGTTGACGAGGAAATCGAACCGTCATGCCCCTCGGAGGGGGCCCGGACCGGGAAAATGGTTGCATGCGGACTTCGACCCTCGACCATCCACCATCGGCCATTTTCCGAGAAACCCATGTCCGATCCCGAGTCCTCCCCGATCGACGAGGTGATCGCGACCCTCCATCGCCAGGCCGCCAGCCCCGACGACGACGCGATCGCCCGCGCCCGCGAGAGCCTGGAGCAGACGATCCAGGGCTTGAAGCTCAATCCCGACGAGGAGCGTGCCCTCGCCGAGGAGCTGGGCCAGCTCCGCGACCTGGCCGCAAAGCTCGACGCCGGTACCGTCGAGATCGCCGCGTTCGGCATGGTCAGCCGGGGCAAGTCGTCGGTCCTCAACGCCCTCGGCGGCCGGGACGTCTTCGCCGTCGGGGCCACTCATGGCACGACCCAGGCCCGCGGCGCCCATCCCTGGGAGTCGGCCACACTCTCCGACGCCTCGGGGTTCACGCAGGCGAAGCTCGTCCTCGTCGATACACCGGGCATCGACGAGGTCGGCGGCGAAGGCCGCGAGGTCCTGGCTCGCGAGGTGGCGCGGCATGCGGACCTGATCCTGTTCGTCGTCTCCGGCGACCTGCAGCGCGTCGAGTTCGAGGCCCTGGAACGGCTCCGCGAGGCGAACAAGCCGATCCTCCTGGTCTTCAACCAGATCGACCGCTACCCCGACGCCGACCGCGACGCGATTTACGCCAAGATCACCAACGAGCGCGTCCGCTCGCTGATCCGGCCCGAGGACGTCGTGATGACCGCCGCGAGGCCGGACCCGGTGAAGGTCCGCGTCCGGCACCCCGACGGCCGGACGACCGACGATTGGGAGCGTCCCGAACCCCTCATCGAGCCCTTGAAGCGTCGCATCCTCGAAGTGCTGGAGCGCGAGGGCAAGGCGATCGTCGCCCTGAATACGTTGCTCTACGCGGGTGATCTGCACCAGGAGATCGTCGCCCGCAAGATGCGGCTCCGCGAGGAGCGGGCGGACGACGCCATCTGGAAGTTCGCGATCGCCAAGGGGGCGGCCGTGGCGTTGAACCCCGTGCCGGTGGCCGACCTGGCCGGAGGGCTGGCGGTCGATGTGACGATGATCGTGGCGCTGAGCCGGGTTTACGGCATCCCGTTGACGCGGCAGACCGCCGCGTCGCTCGTACGCGACATGGTCGTCGCGCTCGGGGCGGTCGGCGTGGTGAAGGTCGCCGGGCATCTGCTGGTGGGCGGGATGAAGTCGGTGCTGGCGGGGATCACCGTCCTCAGCGGCGGTCTCGCCGCCCCGTTGACGGCGTTGGGTTACGGCGCCATCGGTCTCGCCCAGGGCGCGGCGGCGGCGGCCGTTTCCTACGTGCTCGGCCAGGGGGCCAAGGTTTATCTGCGGCAAGCGTGCCAGTGGGGACCCCGCGGGATCCGGACCGTGCTGCACGAGATTCTCCGCGAGGCGAAGACCGAGGGCGTCGTCGATCGCCTCAAGGACGACCTGAAACGGAAGGTCCGATCATGAGTGAGCCCGGAGCCGAAACCGATCGGCCGCCGCCTCCCGCCCCCGACCCGACTGGCTCAAGCCGGCGCTGGTGGCCGTCGGGTCGTGGCGGTTCTGGCGGTCGTAGTCGCGGTCGAGATCATCGGCGACCTCCGCCGTCCGCGGCGCGGTCCGGGCCTATACCGCTCTGCTGGCCGCGGCCAATCGCGGCGACCTGGACGCCGTGCGGGGCCTCTGCACCGAGCATTACCTCCGCAATCATCCGCTCCAGCCTTGCCCCGAAGGGAGGCGTCGTCGGCCTGCCCCGCAATATCCACAAGAACTTCCAGGCCTGGCGGCAGGACGGCGCCGTCCTGCTCTGCCCGACGAACCGCGTCGGGCCGGTGCTCCGGTTCCGCGAGACGCCCGGGGGTGGAAGTTCGACGGCATCGCCGGCTTGCTCCGACCGGGCAATGTCTTCGTCCCGAGTGAACAGCCGTGATCGACCGACCGATCACCCGGACTCCTTGAAGATGGAGAATATGGGTAGCATGTACTGGTTATTTGGGGCCATGTTCCGGCTCAACCGCGAATTCGGACAATCTGGGTCGATTTCGAATCGAACCTCAACTGCCGTGCTGGCAGTCTCAGTGGGGATTCCGCCGCCCGCGCGAGGCTGACCCACGTACTCGGCGCTTTTCCGAGCAACCCGAGAAATCGGAGCCCTCGAAACCCGACCGCGAAGCTTGACGGTCGCTCCGAAATCGGTCCGTTGTCTTTGGGGAACCGGTAACGGGCCTCGCTCGTCGAACGTCTCGGACCTGCGATGGCGGCGGCGGATTCCGGGGCATGGCCGACTGGCTCCAAGCGCGGCGGCTTGACAAAGGTGCTTCGCAGGGTAAGGTTTAAATGGGCCTGTCCCGCCCACGCCCGCCGCCGTTGTCGGTGCGTCCGGTGTGCGTCGCGTGGGGGCATCGCGCTGCTCGCAACCCGCCGGAAGGGTTCCCGATTCTCCATCACACCGGCAATGTCCCGAACCCTTGATCTGCGCCTGTCAGCCCGAGAGCCTTCGCGATTCCGCCGAGTCGCTCGCTTCGAAGGGCACCCGGGTCGGTCCTTTCGCCTCCTATTCTCCTCGTCCCGCCGAGCGGTCCCAGGGCCCGCGGCCCGAGCCGAGACTCGGGGGCTCATCCGGAAGGTCGATAAACCCATGAATTCACCTCATCGCCCCGAGGAGACCGCGTGGTGGGCTCGGCCTCGGGCTGCTGGCCCTGCTGGTCGGCCTGGCGCGGTCCCGGCCTCGCACGCCCAGGAGCCAACCGCGCGGTCAAGGCGCGGGTAAGGCCGAGCCGGCCAAGGCCGCCCCCGCCACGACCGCGACCAGCCCGACGCCAAGGTCGTCCGCCCCGAGCCGGAACTCTGGGCCGACCCCAACCGGCTCGAACTGATCGACGTGGACAGCTTTCCCGAGCTGAGCGGGCCGTTCCTGACCTCGACCGAGGAGAAGCAGTTCCAGGCGATGTCGCTGGGCCAGGCGGGCGATCGATCGCAACCTGATCGCCAAGTACGTCGCCCATTACGCCGGCGAGCTGACCAAGCACTCCAACCTCCAGGCCCTGCTCGAACCCCGAGCCCAATGCGCGCGGGTCGCGGGGCAACGCCGCCAAGGTCATGGAGGAGGCGACCAACGCCTTGCTCGCCCCCTTGCTCCTGCCGGTCACGGCCCGCAACGCCCCATTCCGCCGCGACCTACATCGACGCCTTGCTGGCCCAGGCGCCCAAGCTCCTCAAGGGGCACCTCCACACGCGGACCTTCTTCATGGTCGTCCTGAGCCGGAGCCAGGCGCCCGAGGTCATCAAGACGCTCGATGCCCAGCTCGTGGACCCCGACCAGCCCTTGATGGTGAAGCTGCTGGCGGCCGTCGGTCTGACGAACATCTCCCAGAACGGCCGCCGCGCGCTCGATCCCAACAACCAGGCGATCCCGGCCTCACAGGCACTTTCCCAGTTCCTCGCCGAGAACCCCGACGCGTTCTGGCCGGTCAAGTGGCGGGCCCTCGAAGCGATGGGCTCGATCCGCATGGCCACGGCGAATCCGCTGCGTGGCGAGGCCGAATTCACGAGCCGAGCCCTTCAAGATCCTGGCGAATCCGGAGGAGAAGCCGCAGGTCCGTGCCTGGGCCGCCTGGGCACTCGGCATGATCAACGTGCCGTCGCAGGTCCGCCAGTTCAACTACGAGCTGATCGCCTTCGAGATCGGCCAGGCCGCCGTCGCGATCGGCGAGCAGATCCTCGAAGTTGCCCGTACCCAAGAGCCCAGCCGACCCAGAACCTCCGGATCGTCGGCCGCCTGAGCGACCCGCTGCTTCGCCTGCTCGCGGCTTTCGTCGGCGACTCCGACCTCCGCGGCTCCGGCCTGAGCAATGCCCAGCACCCCGCCGCCCGGGAGGCTCAGGGCGATGATCCGCGGCGTCGAGCAGCGGGTTCGGGCCCTGGCGACCTCGGCCCTGGCCTACTCGAAGTCGGTCGGCAACGATGGTCACCAGTGCCCGCGATCGGGTCTCGGAGGACATCGCGGAGTTGAAGTCGTTCCTCTCCAAGAACGTCCCGAAGAACACTGGAGCTTTACCCCGGAGGCCCGAAGGTGGAGTTGCCTGAGGCCGAGAAGCAGGGGCGCCCGCCCGGAAGGGGACCGCCCGTGCCGCCGGTGGCGGCTGACGCGCCGGGCGGTGGCCCCGCCCGGCCACGACCCGACGCGATCCTGCCGGTCCCCGAGATCCGGGATTACCGGCAGATCAACCTCCGGCTCCTCCAGGCCCTCGACGCCGGCGCCCGTCTCGTGCGGCTGGCCGGCGTCGAGGGCCAGCGCTTGCTGGCGGCCGAACTGCGCGGGTCCTGGCAGGCGGTGGTCGAGATCGAGGGCCGCGCCGGTCCCGAGCTGGCGGCGGGCCTGGATGCGACCGGCCTGACCGTCGTCGGACTGGGCGATGCCGCCGACGGCGCCGGTCGTGGCCTGCGAGCCGGCCGGCTCCTGGTCCTGGGAACCTGCGGTGACGCCCTCGGCTACTCCCAGGCTGGAGGCGCGATCCTGGCCGCCGGGCCGGCGGGTGCCCGTGTCGGCCTCGACCAGACGGGGGGCCTGCTCGCCGTGCGCGGACCGGTGGGTCGCCTCGCTGCCGAGCGTCAGGCTGGCGGGATTCTTTGGCTGCTCGACCCTTCCGCCGGGTCCTCACGCGGCCCTGGGGCGCCGCGGCGGTCGCCTGCTCGTCGCCAGCGGCGACATTCCGGGCTCCGAGCCGATCGGGCCGGACGACCTCCGGGCTCTCGACGACGCCCTGACCGGTCTGGAACCCTGGCTGCTGGAGACCTGGCCCCGTCCAATCGTTCCCGATTGCGGGCGGTCCGAGGATCGCTTTGATGGTTGAGAGGCGAACGCTCGCGTGGTGGGTTCAGGCTCGATGCGTCGGCCTGCTGGTGGTCGCGGTCGTTTCGGGGTTGGCTGCGGAGGAACTCGGGCCGATCCTTCGGGAGAAGGCCCGGGTGAGCGGGCGGGTCCACCTGGGGCCATCACCGATCGCGGGCGGCTGGATCGAGTTTTACCCGGTGGACGGCACGGTTGGCGATCTCCGCTCGGCGCCGATCCGTCCCGACGGCACCTTCGAGGCGACTGGTGTGGCTGCAGGGACGAACCTGATCCGCCTGGCCCACCCGTCCCCTTTGCCCGCGACGCCCTACCTCGACCCGAACATCTACTGGCTTTTCCAGCAGACCTACAGCCCGATGCGACGGAAGATCCCCGCGCCTTCCGGATCGCTCGACATCGACCTCCGCCGCGAGGCCCAGGCCCCGGAGACCGCCCGCGCAATGGCGGAACTCGCGAGGCGGCCGGGTTGATCGAGTATGATGGCCTGCTGACGCCGCCCGTCCCGATTCTCCGAGGGAGCCGCGCCGATGTCGTTCGCCGTGGAGCCGACCGCACGCCCCGAAGCCGGCCTTTCCCTGCGGATCTGCTACCGTTCCGCCTCGGGGGAGATCCATCTCGCCCTGCCGATCGACCGGATCTCCGAAGCGCTGGCCGACACCGACGGCACGCTCTGGGTGGATATCGAGGACCTCGGCGGCCGATCCTCGGCCTGGGTCGAATCCCTCTTCGGCGAGGTCTTCGCATTCCACCCCCTCGCGATCGAGGACGCCCTCAGCGAGGCGAACGTCCCCAAGCTCGACGACTGGGACCGTTACCTCTACCTCGTCTTCCACGCCATCGACTTCGACCCCGAGTCGGACGACTCTCCGACTCCACGAGCTGGACGCCTTCCTCGGCCGCAACTTCCTGGTCACCTACCACACCGAGCCGATGAGCCTGGTGGACCGGGTCCAGCAGTTCGTCGAGCGTGACTCGGAGAACCGCCTCCGCCGACGTCCCGACCACATCCTCTACCACCTGCTCGACCTGGGTGTCTCCGACCACCTCTCGGCCATCGAGCACCTGGACGAGGCGGTCGATGAGCTTCAGGATGAAGTCTTCGACCGCCCTTCGCCCCGGACGCTTCAGAAGATCTTTCAGCTCAAGCGGGCCATCTCCCAGATGCACCGCGTGATCGCTCCCCAGCGCGAGGTGGCCAATCGGCTCGCCCGCGATCTCTACCCCCAGGTTGGCGAGCGCGACCGCGTTTATTTCCGCGATGTGTATGACGGCCTCGTGCCGCCTCCACGACGTGACCGAGAGCGTCCGCGACCTGGTGGCCGGGGCGATTGATACGTATCTCTCGGTGACGTCGAACCGGACCAACGACATCATGAAGACCCTCACGATCGTCACGGTCATGTTCTTGCCCCTGAACTTCGTCGTCGGCTTCTTCGGCATGAACTTCTTCGGCGGCAACATCGAGTTAACCAGGTTCTCCTCGTGGCACACCTTGATCTTCATGATCGGATGCGCCTTCATGATCGGCTCTGCCATCGGCATCTGGCTCTGGGGCAAGCGACGGGGCTGGTACTGAGCCGGTCGGGATCGGGCATAATGGAGAACCGAGGGCTTCTCCGACTTTTTCTTCCGCGTCCTCCGCGCCTCTGCAAGCCAATGACTTCATTTCTCCAACCCCCCGGAGGTCGAGGATGACCCCCCACTGGCGCGTCCGCCCATTCGACCGCGACCGCGTGGAGGCCCTGAGCCGCTCGTCCGGCTTGCCGGCGATCGTGGCTCACCTGCTGCTGAACCGGGGGATCAGCGACGCCGCTTCTGCCCGCGCCTTCCTCGACGTCCGCCGCGACGGCCTCCATGACCCCGCGCTCCTGCCCGGCGCGGCCGAGGCTGCCGACCGGATCGTCCGCGCCGTCCGCGAGGGTCGCAAGGTCGCGATCTACGGCGACTACGACGTCGATGGCGTTTGCGGCACAAGCCTGCTCTGGGCCTGCCTCCGACTGGCCGGGGCGAAGAACGTCGAGTATTACATCCCTCACCGGATCGACGAGGGCTACGGGGTCAATCCCGACGCCCTCCGCAAGCTCGCCACGGAGCGCGGCGCCTCGCTCATCGTCACGGTCGATTGCGGCGTCTCGGCCGTGAACGAGGCTCGCCTGGCTCGCGAACTGGGCGTTGAGCTGATCATCACCGACCACCACACCCCGGGTCCCGACTGGCCCGAGGCCGACGCGGTCGTCCACCCCCGGGCCCCCGGCGGTTCCTACCCCTTCCCCGACCTCTGCGGCGCCGGCGTGGCCTTCAAGGTCGCCTGGCAGATCTGCAAGAGCTTCGGCGACGGCAAGCGGGCCTCGCCCCATCTCCGCGACTACCTGCTCCGCTCGATCAACCTCGTCGCCCTGGCCACCGTTGCCGACGTCGTCCCCCTCGAAGATGAGAACCGGATCTTCGTCAAGCACGGCCTGCGGGGCCTGGCCGAGGACTCGTCCGCTGGCCTGCGGGCCTTGATGCAGGTCTCGGGATGCCTCGGCGCCGACAAGCTCAGCACGGGCACGATCGGCTTCAAGCTTGCCCCCCGGATCAACGCCGCCGGCCGCCTCGAATGCGCCATGATGGCCGTCGAGATGCTCACCACCGACGACGCCGAACTCGCGATGGAGCTGGCAAAGACCCTCGACGACTGCAACAGCCGTCGCCAGGAAGTCGAGCGCTCGATCGTCACCGAGGCCCACGCATTGATCGACGCCCAGGGGGGCCTCGGCGACCGGGGCGCGATCGTGCTCGGCCAGGCCGGCTGGCATCCGGGCGTGATCGGGATCGTCGCCAGCCGGATCGTCGATCTGTACCACCGTCCCACGATCGTCGTCGCCCTGGGCGAGACGATCGCGCAGGGCTCCGGCCGCTCGATCCCGGGCTTCGATCTCTACGCCGCGCTCGCCGCCTGCTCCGACGGCCTGACCTCCTTCGGCGGCCACAAGGCCGCTGCGGGCCTGAAGGTCGCCCCCGAACGCTTCCCCGAGTTCGCCGAGCGGTTCGAAGCCCACTGCCGGGAAATCCTCACCGCCGAGCAGAAGCGCAAGGTGCTCCACATCGACGCCGAGGTTCGCCTCAGCGAGCTGACGCCTCGCGTTGTCGAGGCGATCGAGTCGCTCGAACCGTACGGCGTGGGCAACCCCAAGCCGGTGCTCGTCGCCGAGCAGGTTCGCGTCGTGGGTGAGCCGAAGGTCATGGGCGAGAAGAAGAACCATCTTCAGGTCCGGTTCTCGCAGGGCAATACGGCCTTGCGGGCCGTCGGCTGGAACATGGCCGGCCGGATCAAGGATCTCCAGCCCGGCGCTGTCTGCTCACTGGCGTTCATCCCGAGCATCAACGAATGGAACCGCCGCCGTGACGTCCAGCTTGAAATCAAGGACTTCCAGCCCGCCCGCGAGGACGCCCATGCCCTGCCCGCCTGAACCACCCCCCGGCGCCGCGATCGCCCGACAGGTCCAGGCCCGCGGAATCTCCAACCGCCGCGTGCTCAAGGCGATCGCCCAGTTCGACCGCGAGCGGTTCGTCCCGGTTCCGCAGCGCCATCGCGCCGAGGACGACACCGCCGTTCCGATCGGCTGCCGCCAGACGATCAGCCAGCCCTTCATTGTCGGCGTGATGACAGAGGCCCTGGAGCTGACCGGCCGGGAGCGCGTGCTGGAGATCGGCACCGGCAGCGGCTACCAGACCGCCATCCTGGCCGTTCTGGCTGCCGAGGTCTTCACGATCGAACGTCTCGACCTGCTTTCCCTCCGGTCCCGCTCCTTGCTCGACCGCTACGGCCTGACCAACATTCATTTCCGGATCGGCGACGGCTCGCTCGGCTGGCCCGACGCCGCCCCCTTCGACCGCATCGTCGTCACCGCCGCCGCCCCCGCCCTGCCCCCGGCCCTCTTCGACCAGCTCGCCGAGGGCGGTCGGCTCGTCGCGCCGATCGGTCCCGAGGAGAGCCAGGCACTGCTGGTTGTCCGCAAGGTCGAGGGCCAACCCGTCGAGCGGGAGCTGATGTCCTGCCGCTTCGTCAAGCTCATCGGCGAGGGAGGCTGGGAGGACGATGAAGCGTAGGACGCGGGAATCCGGCGGTTTCGGCGCCGTTGGAGAAAGTTTGCGGGTGAACTTCCGAATCGTGACCGTCTTGACTATTCTACGATGGCCCTAGAATCCTCCGGCGAAACCTGGCCCAGGCATGCAGAGTGCGCTTCTTCTCTGCCGACTGCCTACACTCGACCTGCCTAATCATGGAACGTATCTACATTTTCCCTGGCGTCATCGAGATGAACGTTCAGGCCCGGCGACGACTGGGAGTGAACATTTATCTCATCGATGGCGGCTCGGAATTCGCCTTGATCGACGTCGGCTTCCTCGACGAGTTGCCCGACGTGCTGGAGCTGATCCGTCGGATGGGCTTCAGCCTCGGTGCCTGCAAGATGATCCTGGCCACCCACGCCGACATCGACCACGCTCAGGGGCTCGCCCGTGCCCGCGAGGTGCTCAAGTGCCCGATCGTGGTGCATCCGAGGAGCGTCGAGCCGCTGGAGAAAGGCGACGAGATCCAGACGTATGCCCGCGTCGATGCTCAGAATATCCACATCCCGATGCCGCCTTGCAAGATCGACTCGACCGTGGATGAGGGCGACGTCATCGAGATCGGAGATCGTCGTCTGGAGGTCTGGAGCACCCCGGGACACACCGCCGGCCAGCTCGCCTTCCGCATGGGTGAGTTGCTCTTCTCGGGTGACAACATCTTCCGCGACGGCAGCGTCGGCGTAATCGACGCGCACCACGGCTCGAACCTGCCCGATTACATCAAGAGCCTTCAGCGTATTCGTGCCAGCGACGCCGAATGGCTGCTTCCTTCCCACGGCCCGATCTTCCGCAAGGACGACGCCCTGCTCGACGCCACCATCCGCCGCCTGGAGCAATACTCCCACATGGCCGACTTCGGCACCTGCGCCGTCGATTGGCCGTTGCTCGACGAGTGGGAGGAGGAGCTTGTCGCCGGGAAGCTGCCGACGTGAGACGGCCTCGCTCCTCGCGGGCGGGGCCGTCTGGGCCGTCCGCCCTTGCGGCTCGCCCCTTGCGGTCACTGCTCGCTTGTGGTGAAGTCGGCGGACAGCCCCTCCCTTCGGATCGACTTTCTCGGTCCGACGCGCTCGAAATTGTCGCTGAAAGGGACAGGACCACCGTCTAACGCGTCCCTCGTCCGTCACCCGGGGGTTCCTTGGCCAGCATGTCGCGGCCCGGCCGGTTGGCGTTCGGCGAAGCAGGGCGCCGGGTCTGACCACCACCCCGCGAGGAGAACGAACGATGCGGACGATCGGCAAGCTGGCGTTGGCCTTTGGACTGGCCGCGGTCCTCACCGCCCCGGCGAAGGCTCAGTTCGGCATGCGCGGCATGGGACCCATGGCCGGGTTTGGTGTCCTGATGTCGCCCGACGGCCAGAAGGAGCTGAAGCTCTCTGAGGAACAGATCACGAAGGTCCAGAACCTCGGCGAGAACATGCGCGAGTCCATGCGCGAGACCTTCCAGTCGCTCCAGGACGTGCCTCAGGATCAGCGGCAGGAGAAGATGCAGGCGATGATGCGCGAGGTCTCCGAGAAGCTCCAGAAGGAGATCAAGGGCATCCTCAACGAAGACCAGATGAAGCGCTACAAGGAGATCAGCCTCCAGGCGATGGGCTTCGCCGCCTTCGAGCAGGAGGAGGTCGCCAAGAAGCTGGAACTGACCGACGAGCAGAAGAAGAAAATCGAGGACATCCAGCAGAGCGTCATGGAGCAGACCCGCTCCGCCTTCCAGGACGCCCAGGGCGACCGCGAGGCCATGGTCCAGAAAATGCGCGAGATCCGGGAAGGGGCCAAGACCAAGGCGCTCGCCGTGCTGACCGACAAGCAGAAGGAGACCTGGAAGGAGATGACCGGCAAGGAATTCACGTTCGAGCCCTTCGGCGGCGGCCGTCGTCGGCCGAACAACTGAGCGCCACACCTCCGTCGCCGCGTCGCGGGCCGGGGTCTCACCACCCCGGCCCGTCTCGATCCGAGACGATCGATCGCGGTAGAGCCTCAGAACGCCGGGGTGACTCGCAGTTGCAACCTCACACGAAAGTTCCCCATCCCTTCCGGTTCCATCGACACGCCGGCCGGTTCGCCCTTCTCGGCAAGCCGGAAGCCGAGGAGTTCGACACCGGCATCGCCGGCTTGCCAACGGAAGGAGTCGCCTTTCTCCCGTCCTTCGGGCGAGCGGAACGCGACGATCGGCCTCCAGCCTTCCGGCAAGCCGGAGACCTGCACCTCGCGTGTCCACCCACTGTCGGCGGGCCGGAGACGCTCGGTGACGTGAACGGCGGTCCGTTCCGGGCCGTTCAGGTCGTATCGGAGCACCACGCCCGGCCCGTCGAACTTCAGCTCGACGAAGCCCCCGAACCGTTCGCGGACCTCATCCGGCAGAGCCGTCTTGCCGTTTGGCCCAACGAAGCGGATGGGCGGGCGGCCATCGTTGTCGTTCCAGAGGCGTCGAACCCTCGGGGTGCCATTCCCAGAGCCGGCCCGACTTCGTCCGGTAGAGGAAGCCGCGGTGCCACCAGGCCACCCAGCTCAAGCGGTCGGTGTCAAAGAGGAGGGACTGCCCGTTGGCGAAGCCGATGGCCAGCCCGCGCGGGTAGTAATGGATCGACTCATTCTGTCCCGGCACGAGGACCATGTCGCGCACGACCTCCGCCCGATCGGCTGAGGGACGTCGGATCTCCCGCGTGCCGAACGAAGCCAGTTGCTCCAGGTCTTCCCGGCCGAGGACGGACCAGATGGCCCCAAGCTGCTGATCGAGCGTGCCCGGCTGGGTCGCGACGGGCTGGAGAAACTGCGGCATGGGGGTGCCGGGGATGATCCGCTGTGGGTCGGCGATCCAGCGCCGGAAGTAGCGCCGGGACATCCGCCGATGGGCCAGCGCCAAATCGGGACCGAGCGTCTCCGGCTCGCCGCCCGGCGGGATCTTGCCTGCCAGGACGTGGCATGAGGCGCAACCAAAACCACGCTGCCCGATCAATCCGGCAGCCTTCTCGGCCGCCGCGAGTTCCGGGTGGAGCTCGGGCTCGGCTCGGAACGAGTGCCCCGGATCGGCGGACATCCCGTCGTGTCCACGCAAAAACGCCGCGATTGACTCGGCCTCGCCCGACTCGAATGCGAAGACCGGCATCCTCACCGACAGCCACGGCCTCGCCGTCGGCGCCGCGCCGCGGATGGCCTGATCCAGATAGTCGGGTCTCAGCTTGTCACCGACGGCCGTCAGATCGGGTGGCGTGAGCCGACCCTTGAAGGCTCCGAGCTGTGGGTCGCGTGCCAGATATGCCGCGATCTGCGGCCCGAGCCCGGTCGCCGCCGCGACCGTCGCGGATGTGGCACCCGAAGCAGTTCCGGCGCCGCAGTCGCATCCTCGGCCAGAGTCCAGTCAGGCGTCGGGCTCGGTTGCTCGGGCAACCCGGCGACGAAGGACCGCAGCGCCTTTCGCTGGTCGTCAGGCAAGTCATAACGGGGGACGTTCGCCGCCCGCCCGCCGGCAGAGAGGCAACCGGCCTTCGGGTCCGAGCCAGCATTCAACGGGAGGTCCGCCGGCCGGGGTTTCCAGCGCGGCGATCTCGTGGCACGAGGCACAGCGAGACGACTCGACCACCTCGCGACCACGGCGGGCATCGCCTTCGGGCAAGTCGGGTACGATCGGCTCCGGTGGCGGATCGCTCACGAGATACGACGCCAGGTGCGCGGCGTCATCGGAACGAAGATGCAGGTCGGGTCGATGCCGCGCGGGGGTCCTGGGGTTGGGCCGGGCCAGGTAAGTCGCGATCCAGGAGGCCGACCGCTTCCGGCCGAGGTCCGAGAGGTCGGGGGCCGCGCGCTCGTCGAACCGGAATTCGAGCCCCTCGCTCTCTCGCGTATGGCAGCCGAGACAGCCAATCGTCCGAAAGAGGAGTCGTCCCCGCGACGGGTCGGCCACGTTCAGGGCCATCTTCAACTCGCCAGTCGACTCGGCCGGCTTCGAACCGGGCAAGTCCGCAAGGAACGCCAGCACGTCGGCGACCTTCTGTGGATCGAATCCGTGCTCGCCAAAGCCCGGCATGCGCGAGCCGGGCCGCAATCGCGACGGGTCAGTCAACCAGGTCGCCAGCCACGACCGATTGATGGCCTTGCCAGCGTCGAGCAGTGGCGGCCCGAGGTCACGATGAGCGGGGAGGTCGAGCAGCGTGTGACAGTTGGCGCAACCGAGCCGATCGGCCAGCCGGCGACCAGTCTCGAACGGATCGCGGTCGGGTTCGCTTTGCCCCTCATGGTAGAGGACCCAGGCCGGCAAAGGCTCGCGACCGAACGCCGGACCTGACCACTCCAGGGCAAACCGGGCCGGTCCCCGCTCATGCCGGTACACGACGGCAATCGTCACTAGCCCCGGCGGCAACTCGACGGCCTCCGGCTCTGGTCTTGCGTCGGTCCCAAAAGGCACAGCCCGGCCAGCGACGCTCAGGTCCACACGTCCATCGGTTCGGGCAAAAAACCGATACGAGCCCGGCTCTCGCACGAGGATCGACCCCGACCACCGGGCCGCGAACGGGCCGGCGGGAAGGCGCGGGTCGGGCCGGGCCGAGCCCCAGTTGTGGGTCAGGTCGGTCTCGATCCGCCGAGCCATCACCGGCGCCTCGGGAGTCGCAGCATACTCCGCGACCACACCGAGCCGGACGTTCTCGGGATCGGCTTCCTCCTGCGCCCTGGCCGAACCCGCAAATGCCCCGAGGATCAGACCGAAGATCACCTGTGCGATACGCCTCATCATCGCTCGCCCCCCGGCCGCCCTCGCGGTGATGCGGGGCCAACCGGGAGTCGAGTGTACGGATCAACCGTTGCGGAGGCAAGGACGGCGGTCGATCCGCCGCCCTCTCGTCTCAACCCTTGATGACCCCGACCGGCCTCAACCGAGCAACCTTCTTCGAGATCCCCGCCTTGTGCACGACCTCGACCACTTGATCGACGTCCTTGTAGGCCGCCGGCTGTTCCTCGGCCAGCCCCTTGTGGCCGCGTGCCCGTGCAACGATCCCGAGGGCGTCGAGTTCCTTGTCGATCCGCCGACCCGCCGCCCGTCGCACGGCCTCTGTGCGGCTCATCATCCGACCCGCTCCGTGGCAAGTCGTCCCGAACGTCTGCGCCATGCTCCCCGGCTGGCCGACGAGGACCCAGGAGGCCGTCCCCATGCTCCCCGGGATGATCACCGGCTGGCCGACCGCTCGATAAGGCTCGGGAATCTCCTCATGACCCGGCGGAAAAGCCCGAGTCGCCCCCTTGCGGTGGACGCAGACGAGCTTCTTCGCGCCGAAATCGACGTCGTGCTCCTCGAACTTCGCGATGTTGTGCGCCACGTCATACACCAGATCGAGCCCCAGCTTCTCCCAGGGGCCGCCGTAGATCCGCTCGAAGACCTTGCGGGCCTGATGAGTGAGCAACTGGCGATTACTGAACGCAAAGTTGGCCGCCGAACGCATCGCCCCGAGGTACGCTTGACCCTCCGGACTCCGCACCGGGGCGCAAGCGAGCTGGGCGTCGGGGAGATGGAAGCCGTACTTCTTCGGCGCCGACTTGAAGGCCGCAAGATGATCGTCGCAGACCTGATAGCCCAGCCCACGCGAGCCGGAGTGGATCAAGACCGTCAACATCCCCTCACTCAGTCCCATCGCCGCCGCGGCCTCTTCGTCATGGACGCGATCGACTACCTGGACTTCGAGGAAGTGGTTGCCCGAGCCGAGGGTCCCGCACTGGTCGTATCCGCGCGTGTAGGCTCGGTCGCTCACGCGGTCCGGGTCGGCGCCGTCGAGCGCACCGCCAGCCTCCATGAACTGGAGGTCGCGTGGCACTCCCCAGCCCTGATCCACGACGTAACGCGCCCCCTGCTCCATCAACCTCGCCAGCTTCGGCTTCTCGAACTTGAACTCGCCGCTCTGGCCGACGCCCGTCGGGATGTCCCGGAAAAGCTGGTTGACCAGGTCGCGGATCTTCCCCTTGGCGTCGTCCCAGTGAAGATCCGACCGCAGCAAGCGAACGCCGCAGTTGATGTCGTACCCCACACCGCCCGGGGAGATGACGCCCCCTTCCTCCGGGTCGGTGGCCGCGACGCCCCCGATACAGAAGCCGTAACCCCAGTGGATATCCGGCATCGCCAGGCTGGCCTTCTGGATGCCCGGCAACGTCGCAACGTTGGCCACCTGCTCCGGCCCCTGGTCCTTCTTGATCTGCTGGATCAACACATCATCCGCGAAGATCAGGCCATCGACCCGCATGTCCTCGCGGTAACTCTTCGGGATCTTCCACTGGCAGGGGCCGACCTGCTCCAGCGGACCGGTATATTCGCCAGGCATGGCGCACTCCTCAACGATTCTTCGGGTTGAGCCAGAAAGACACGGCTCACGGGGAAGCGGTTCACGACCGACGGCACGGAGACCGTCTCAGGCCGTCGAGAAGACGACGGTGGACTCTAATCGCAACATCCACGACCGGCCCCACGATCCTGTGACTCTGCATCCTCCGTACCCTTTGGGGCTCGCTGTGGTGAAACCTCGATCGCCCTCAGATCCATCAACGCCCCTCCCCGGATCTTCCCCTCCGCGAAGACCTCCAGCCGTGCTCTCCCCTTCTCCAGCCTCACCTCCCCAACCTTCGCCCTCCGGTAGTTGTCCCAGGTTCCCGTTCCGCCGACCTTTCCCTCGATCCGCTGGCCGTTGACGACGATCGCATACCGATTGCCCGCGTTCGCATCCGGGCAGGCCCAGTCGAGCCAGAGTTCATACGTCCCCGGGGTCGCGACGTCGAATTCCCAGGCCGCGCGATCATCCTCGGCGCCCCAGTAGCCGAGGTTGCCGTAGCGTGCTTCAATCGTCAGGCTCGACCCATAAATCTCCGCCTGCGACGCCCTCAGCACGATCGACTCGTTTTCCAACGGCTTCACCACCTCTGGCTTGTTCCCCTCCAGCCGCTTCGGCGGCGGGCCGCTGGCGGAGACATAGGCGATGACGTCGGCCACGTCCTTCGGGCTCAGGTCATTCTCCATCCCCTCGGGCATCAGCGAACGTCCCGATGCCGCCATCGCCGCGATCTCCGAGCGGAGCAGGACATCTTCCTTGCCCTCCTGCCGCCGCAAGGTCACGTTGTTCGACGTCTCGGCCGCGATCAGACCCGTCAGGATGCGGCCGTCGGCCGTCTCGACGCTGTACTCGGCAAACGTCGGCTCGACCGAGCGGTTCGGGTCGAGGATCGAGGCCAGCATCGCCTCGCGGCTCCGGTCGGTGAGCGAGGCGATATCCGGTCCGACCTCGACCCCTTCACTCTGGAGACGGTGGCAGGTGGCGCACGTCTTCTTGAAGACCTCGGCGCCGTGGACCGGGTCGCCGGCTTGTTCGGCGATCGCGGCTCGGTAGCGGTCGATCACCTGCTGACGGTTCGCATCCGTGCCCGCGAAGACGGCGCGTGCTCGTTCGCGGATCGAGCGGTCCGCGTTTTCCAGGAGCCGTCGCCGTTGGGTGGGGCCGATCTCACGAGGCGGGATGCAGGTATCCTCCAGCGAGGAAAGCAAGGTCGCGGCCCAGGCCGGTCGGCTCGCGATCGCGTCGAGAACGGTCGCGCGGAGCGCGGGCGTGTACCCCTTCCAGCCATCGAGCAACGTCCCGGCGACCTTCGGATCCTTCGAGCGGGCCAGGGCGTCAACCGCCGCCTCACGAACCTCGGGAGATTCCTGGGCACGGAGCAAGCCGCCGAGCAACCGGCGGATCTCGTCGGAGTATTCGTCGGATCTCAAGGCCCGGACCGCCAGCACCCGACGATGCACCGGGGCCTTCTCGTCGGCGATGATCTGGAGGATGGCCGTCCACAGCTTCGCTTCCGGAGTGAGTTCCGCGATCTGCGACCCGGAACTCGTGTGTTCGATGATCGTCTTGCGGACCTCCGCCGGCAGTCGCTCGAACGAGGCCCGGAAGGCCGCCCACGCCGCGAGCTGCCAGTCCGCGAAGCTTTGATCCGGTCCCGGCGTCACGATCGCATCGAGCAACCGGCGGATCGCCTTTGGATCGCGGTTCGCCACCAATGTTCCCATCAAGGGCTCCAGCACCGCCGCCCGAGGCGGCTTCGTGCCCAGCTCGGCGAAGAGAACGCTCACGATCGTCGCCGCCTGCGGCCGGGCCGACGAGAGCGCCGCCGTCCGCAACCACGGATCATCCCCATCACGGGCCAGGAGACGCCCCAGCGCCTCGCCCGCCCGCGGGTCATCCCAATCGCCCAGACCCAGCGCGGCGCCGAACCGCACCCTCACCTCTGGGTCCTCCGCCAGCCTGAGCAACGCGGAGGCGACCTCGTCCGCATCCTTTGCGAGCTTCCCCGCCCGCTCGGCGGCGAACCGTCGGACCTCCGGATTCCCGTCTTCCAGTGCGGACGCCACCGGACTTCCTTCAAGCATCCCGAGACAATCCAGCGTCGCCAACGCCTGCACGCGAGCCTGCGGGTGCTTCGCCTCCTTCACGAGTCGAGCCAAGGCGGGCGCAACCGCCTTCTCACCCCTGTGAATAAGCAACCGCTGGCATGTGTCGCGCACCCAGCCGTTCGGGCTGTCCATCGCCGCGACCAGCCCGGCGCCGTCGAGCCTGTCCAGCCTCGGGATTGCTCGCGGCGAACTCCCCACTGGGAAGACGCGATAGATGCGTCCCATGTCGTGACCGGCGCGAAGGTCGAGCCGGGCCTCCCAGTCGTCGGGAATCCATTCGGGATGCTCGATCACGAATCTGTACATATCTGCGACCCAAAGTGCCCCGTCCGGTCCGGTCTTGATCTGCGTCGGGCGGAACCAGTGGTCGCTCGACGCCAGGAACTCCGACACTTCCTCCCCGACCGCACGCTCGCCGATCCAGGTCGCCCCGTCGGGCTTGAGGACCATCCGATGCACCAGGTTATGAACCGGCTCGCTCACGAACAGATTTCGCTCAGAACCCGGGCCGAGCAACTCATCCCGATACGGAGACGGGCTGTTGCCCGACGTGACGTGGTTCGCCTGGTTGAAGTCGTTGAACCTCGGCAAGGTCCGACTGACGGGATAAAGCCGCCGGTTCGTCTCCAGGACGCGCGTCGGCGAAGCCACGGCCAGGCTCGGGTTTCGCCTCAGGTCGGTATCGTCGAGGACGACGTGCCACGCCCAGACACTGTTGTTGTCCGCGAACCAGTTGCCCCAGTCATTGCGCTGCCGGCCGAACTGACCCCGACCGCTCTCCGCCTCGATCCGACCGGCGTCGGGATCGAAGCGGAAGTCGCGCCCGTGGAACGCCACGACCTCGCCCGTCTTCCCCGACTTCACCCCCTCCGCGCTGTCCCCGTCGGCCCCATACGCCCAGCCATCAAGCCCGAGCACGAAGCCGTTGACGCGATGCTGCGGGTTGGCCTCCTTGAAACCCGTGAACAGGACGGCCTTCTTGTCCGCCTTCCCATCGCCGTCGGTGTCTTCCGCATAAAGGATCTCCGGCGCCGCCGAAATGAGCACACCGTCGCGCCAGCACATCACCCCATTCGGATAGATCAGGCCATCGAGGAAGACCGTCGATTTGTCGTACTTCCCATCACCATCGGTGTCCTCCAGCACGCGGACCCGACCGCCCGGCTTGCCCTCTCCATCCTCGCCCAGCGGGTAATCCCCCATCTCGACCACCCAGAGCCGGCCATCGGCCGACCAGTCGAACGCGACCGGGTCCGTCACCAGGGGCTCGCAGGCGACAAGTTCCACCCGGAACCCCGCCTTGACGCGGATCGACTTCAACGACGCCTCGGGCGACTTGGCGCCGGCTCGACGTCCTTCAGCAGTTCATCGAACGAGCGCCGGTCGACGAGGTCTGGCTGATCGCAGTGTCCTCGTTCTGCCACCAGAGATGTCGGGAGTGGACCCAGAACCCGATGTTATACCCGTCGCGTCGTGATGAGCGGGAGGACAGGGAACGGCAGCATCCGCGCCAGCCGTGTGTCGTTGCGGCCCGCTATTACTTGACGGGACCAGCCGGTCTTCATCGAGTCAAAGAGGTAGATGCCGTAGGCGTGGTCGTTCGCGAACACGAGGTCGTCATATCCATCCTCGTCCAGGTCGATCATCCGGAGCCCGGGGTCGGCACCGAACACCGTCACGCCACCGCCCTCGGCCAGGCGATAATCCAGGTCCGCGAACCGGGCCTCGGGCGACAATCCGAACGGCAATCGCTCCCACCCCCCGCCCCGCTCGGGCCGGGAGAAGACCGCGTCTCTGGTCCAGATTGGCAACGAGCACCTCGCAGCGCCCGTCACCGTCGAGGTCGCGGAGCCGGACCCCCCGGTCGACCTTCGACCGCCTGATCGACTCCGATGACGATACGTCCGTGGTCCGGACTGGCTTGCCGTCGATCTCAAGGCCCCGGAGCCCTTCGAGATCCTCGACCCAGCGCCCGCCGTCGAAATGCCAGACGCCCTCGGCCTCCGCGTCGCTCACCAGCAATGACGCCATCCCCTCACGCTGGAGGACGCCGAACCGGGCGTGGGCACCGGTCCCGGTCAGATTGGCCGGGAATCCCGTCACCTTCCAGCCCGCCGATTCGGGGTCCCAGACCCGCGTCTCGCGGCGGTCGGGGTTGCCGATCACGACGTCCATCCAGCCATCATCATTGACGTCGAGCAGGCGCACGCCGTTCGATCGCCCGCGGAAACCCGGCACGGGACGGCCCGCATCCTCCAACCGCTTCCGGAATCGCGCGTATTCGAACTGGTTGACCGAGCCGTCGCCGTCCGCGTCCACCTCGCGGATCGTCAGGCCCTCGGGGTTCCGCAGGGGGGTGCCATCGAGCAGGTTGTTTTCGAGACGTTCGTTGGCCTCGCGGAAGGTGAGGAACTTCACCTTGCCGCCATGCTTCGACTGCGCGTGGTCGATCAACTCGACGATCTGCTCGGCCTTGATCCAGCCGTGCGGGTGGAAGACGAGGTTGAAGACCCCCTGCTTGACGACCACCGCGTCGAGCGCCGCCTTCAGATCCTCGACCGTCTTCGGATTGTTCGGCTTGTGGAGGTTCTGCGGCCTCCCAGTCGCTCGGCACGACGCAGGGGAATTCCCAGCAGACTCGTCCCGATCACATAGGGATACGGATAGTTCTCGATCGTGTTGACGAACGACGGGAACGGCAGATATTTGCGGAATCGTTCGCGGCCGTCGGGATCGAACACGACGATCGCGGGGCAGCTCGGGGTCATCGGGCGTGAGGATGTTGAAGACCGACGAGTCGATCGTGAGGAACCGGCTCCCTCGGGCGTCGAGCTTGTTCGAAGATCTCCGCGTAAAACCGCGGGCTCGGCGTGTTGAGCGAGTCGCAGCAGGGCATCCGGAAGGCGACGGGCGTGCTGCCGGGGATCTTCGGCCAGCAGGTCGATGCAGCCGTCTACCGTCTTCTTGGCGGCCTCGAAGTCGCCCTTCTGCAAGAGCGGGCACGGGTGCGCCAGCGTGTGGACCTCGATCGAGAGCCCTTCTTTCAACCAGGTCTGCAACTGCGGGTCGTCTGGATCGACCTGGCACGTCATGATGCTGACCGGCGCCCGGCCGTCGATCTTCTTCAGCCGGTCGAGGATCGGCCGGAGAAATTGCTCATATTTCGCCGTATTTCCCGCATGTCGTCGATCGCCAGCACGACGACCGCCTCGACGCCCTCCTCGCCGACCCATTGCGGCGTGATGAGCTTCGGGAAGTCCCGGCCCGGGTAGTACGGATTGAGGCCGCCGTCGAGGTAGGCGAGGCGGTTGCCGTCACCTGCAAGCGACGGACCGGCGAGGGCGAGTGTCAGGGACCACACGACGAGCCATTGGCAAACGGTTCTCGGGCGCATGTCGGGACTCCCGGGCTGCCTTGCGCGTCGCCTCAATGCGGCCGTGCGAGTTCATCGCGCACTCGCCGCCCAACCCGGACGGCGCCCATTCTAACAGGCCCTCACAAAATGGGGACAGGCGCCTCGAAGACTCGGAGCCAGTCCCCATTTTGTGAGGGCCTGTAAGCGGGTCACGGCTCGAAAGGTAACACGATGCCGGATTCGCGGTCCCCTCCACGAACCGGTCCAGGAGGATCGCCTCCACCAGAAGTTCGCGAGACGGACTGGCATCATCGGCCCGCAGGGTGTTCAATATTGATTGTGCAGAGCGGTCGGCCCACGACTCGACTCCAGCCCCTTGGAGGAGCGAACCCATGCCGACGAGGTCATGCGCCGCGATCGTGATGAGCCTGATGGTCCTCGGGCTGAGCCCGGCCGGGGGGTTCGCCCGGGGAGGGCGATCCCGTCGATCCCGAGGGGTTGACCTTCTATCCGCGAGCGGATCGAGCCGGTCCTGGCGTCGGAGTGCTATCGCTGCCACTCCGCCGACGCGAAGAAGCTGCGCGGGAGCCTGCGGCTCGACTCCCGCGCGGCCATGCTCCAGGGTGGCGACTCCGGCCCGGCGCTCGTCCCGGGCGAGGCCGGCGAGAGCCTGATCCTCCTGGCGATCCGCCACGAGGACGGCTACGCGATGCCCCCGAAGAAGCCGAGGCTCGACGACGCGACCATCGCCGACTTCGAGAGCTGGATCAACCAGGGCGCGCCCGCGCCGGCCGTCGCGAGCGGGTCGTCGAACCCCGCGACGTTCTCCGAGGCCCGGCAACACTGGGCCTTCCAGCCGGTCGCCAGGCCGGAGCCGCCGGTGGTCGAGCAGGCCGATCGCGTCCGCAACCCGATCGACGCCTTCGTCCTGGCGAAGCTGGAAGCGCGAGGATGGACCCTCGCGCCCCCGGCGAGCCGCGCCGAGTGGATTCGCCGCGTCACCTTCGACCTGACCGGCCTGCCGCCGACGCCCGAGGAGATCGCCGCCTTTGAGCACGACCCGTCGCCCGACGCCGACGAGCGGCTCGTCGATCGGCTCCTCGACAGCCCCCAGTACGGCGAGCGCTGGGCGCAGCACTGGCTCGACGTCGTCCGCTTCGCCGAGACCGAGGGCTACGAGTACGACCGGACCGTGCCCGACTCCTGGCGGTTCCGCGACTACGTCATCGACAGCCTCAACCGCGACAAGCCGTTCGACCGCTTCCTCACCGAGCAGATCGCCGGCGACGAGATCGGCCCCGAGGACCCGGAGTGCCTCGCGGCCTCGATCTTCCACCGGCTCGGCCCCGTCCGCCGCAACGCCGGCAATCCCGAGATCGCCCTGAGCCGCAACGAGGTCCTGACCGAGCGGACCGACATCATCGGCTCCGCCTTCCTCGGCCTGACGATCGGCTGCGCCCGCTGCCACAACCACAAGCTCGAACCGATCAGCCAGCAAGACTATTACCGCCTCCAGGCTTACCTCGCCGCGACCCAGGAGCACGACCTCCGCCTCGCCTCCGAGTCCGAGGTGAAGTCCTGGGAGGCCGAGGTCCGGACGATCAAGGACGAGATCGCCCGGCTGAAGCGTCGGATGCGCAAGGCCGACGACGCCGAGAAGAAGCGCGACTCACCGAGCAGATCGAGGCCCTCGGCGACACCATGCCCCCGCCCCCTCCGACGATCCCCGCGACCGCGAACGACCCCGACGAGCGGACCGAGATCCACGTCCTCCGCCGCGGGATCTGGGAGAACAAGGGCGAGCCGGTCGGCCCGCGACCCCCGAGCGTCCTCGTTTCGGACGACCTGCCCGAGCTGCCGGCCGACGTCCCCGACCCCCGGACCCGGCTGGCCCGCTGGCTGGCGTCGCCCGATCACCCGCTGACGGCCCGCGTCCTCGTCAACCGGGTCTGGGCCGACCACTTCGGCAAGGGCCTGGTCAGGACGCTCAACGACTTCGGCACCAAGGGCGATCGCCCCAGCCACCCCGAGCTGCTCGACTGGCTGGCCTCCGAGTTCCTCCGCAACGGCTGGCGACTCAAGCCGATCCACCGGACTGATCGTCCTGAGCACCACCTATCGCCAGTCGGGCCGGTCCCCGATCGCGGACGAGGCCCGCCGGAGCGACCCGGAGGACCGCCTCCTCTGGCGGTTCCCCCGCCGTCGCCTCTCGGCCGAGGAGATCCGCGACGCCATGCTCGCCGTCTCGGGCCGTCTGAACCCCAAGGCCGGCGGCCCGAGCGTGATGGTGCCGGTGGACCCCGGACTCGTGGACCTGCTCTACAAGCCCTCCCAGTGGCAGGTCACGCCCGAGGCCGCGAACACGACCGCCGCACCGTGTACCTGTTCGCCAAGCGGAACCTCCGCCTGCCGTTCCTGGAGACGTTCGACGCCCCGGCCTTGCAGACCAGTTGCCCCCGTCGCGAGTCGAGCACCCATGCCCCCCAGGCGCTCGACCTTGCTCAACGGCTCGCTCTCGAACGACCTGGCCCGCTCGTTCGCCGACCGGCTCCGCCGCGAGTCGGGCGGCGACCCGTCCGGGCCGTGGACCGGGCCTTCCGGCTCGCCCTGGGCCGGGCCCCCAACGAGGCCGAACGGACCGCCTCGCTCGCATTCCTCCGCGACCAGCCGCTGGAGGAGTTCGCCCTGGCGGTCTTCAACCTCAATGGGTTCCTCTATGTTCGATAACACCCGACCCCGACCGCTCCCCCACAGCCGCCCCACCCGCACCCGTCGCGAGTTCGTCCGCGACGCCTTCGCCGGCTTCGGCGGCCTGGCCCTGGCCTCGATCCTCCAGAGCGAGCAGGCCCGCGCCGGCGCCAACGACCCGCTCGGCCCCCAGGCCGCCCCACATGCCGGCCAGGGCTGACGCCGTGATCTTCCTCTTCATGGCCGGCGGACCCAGCCACCTGGAGACGTTCGACCCGAAGCCGCTCCTGAACAAGCTCGAAGGGCAACCACGCCCCAAGGAGTTCGGCGACGTCAAGTATCAGCAGATCCAGGGCGACGCCAAGCTCCTCGGAGTCCGCCGCACCTTCCAGAAGTACGGCGAGAGCGGCATCGAGGTCTCCGACCTCTTCCCCCAGATCGCCTCCTGCATCGACGACATCGCCGTGATCCGCTCCTGCCACGGCGACATGGTGGTCCACTCGGCCGCTCAGTACGAGCTGTTCACCGGCCGGATCGTGCCCGGCTTCCCCAGCATGGGCTCCTGGATCCTCTACGGCCTCGGCTCCGAGAGCGACTCCTTGCCGGCCTACGTCGTCATGCCCGACCCGAAGGGCGCCCTCGAGGCCGGCCAGCCGATGTATACCCACGGCTTCCTGCCGGCCGTCTATCAGCCCACCATGTTCCGTCCCGGCGAGCGTCCCGTCCTGAACCTCGACCGGCCGCCCGGCATCTCCCGCGACCGTCGCCGCAAGACCCTGGACCTGATCCGCACCTGAACGCCGCCACGCTCGAACCCGGCGACGAGGAGTTCTCCGCCCGGATCAATGCCTACGACCTCGCCTTCAAGATGCAGACCGAGGCCCCCGACGTCCTCGACCTCTCCCGCGAGTCGCAGGAGACGCTCGACCTCTACGGCGTGGGCGTCGAGCCGACCCACGACTACGGCCGTCGCTGCCTGCTGGCGCGGAAGCTCGTCGAGAAGGGCGTCCGGTTCGTCTGCGTCGTCTCGGGCGGCGGCCCCGGCGACATGCAGTGGGACGCCCACAGCGACATCGAGGAGAACCACCTCCGCAAGGCCGCCGAGACGGACCGGCCCGTCGCCGGCCTGCTCAAGGACCTCAAGCGCCGGGGGATGCTCGACCGCACGCTGGTCCTCTGGGGCGGCGAGTTCGGCCGCTCGCCGGAGGCCCAGTCGGGCACGGGGCCGCGACCACCACAACCTCGGCTTCTCGATGTGGATGGCCGGCGGCGGCATCCGCGGCGGCCAGGTCGTCGGCGCCACCGACGCCATCGGCCTCCGGGCCGTCGAGCAACCCCTACCACTTCCGCGACCTCCACGCCACGATCCTCCACCAGCTCGGCCTCGACCAGAACCGCCTGACCTATCCCCACCTCGGCCGCGACGAACGCCTGACCTTCGTCGAGGGCCAGGTGATCCGGGAGATCGTCTCCTGAGGAACGTCCCGGGCCTTTCCCCCTCCACCCTGAGACGAGAACCATGCGCCTCGGCCTGATCGGCTCGACCGGACACTGGCAGACCTACGCCCCCGCCTTGCGGCACGTCCCCGTGCTGGAGCTGGTCGCCGTCGCCGCCGCCGGGCCCGGAGGAGACCACCGGCGCCTTCGACCACGCCCCCGGCCAATCGCCCGACACCCGACGCTACGACGACGCCCGCAAGATGCTCGATGCCGAGCGCCTCGACGTCGTCCAGGTCTGCTGCCGCTGCGATCGCATCCCGACCTGGACCCGCCTCTGTCTCGAACGTGGCTTGCCCGTGATGGCCGAGAAGCCGCTCGCGATGGACCTGCCGACCCTCGAAGGTCTCTTCCACGCCGCGCAGAAGTCCAGGGCTGCCCTCGTCCCGATGCACTCGATGCGCGGCGTGCCCGAGCTGGCCGCGGTCCGACAGGCCGTCCGCGAGGATCAGGTCGGTGAACCCCTGGTCAGTTTCAGCCAGAAGTCGTACAAGTGGGGCACGTCCCGCCCCGATTTCTACCGCGACCGCGCCACCTTCCCCGGCATCGCCCCCTGGGTCGGCATCCACGCCCTCGACTGGCTCCACTGGATCCTCGGCGACGTCTTCACCGAGGTCCATGGCCACGAGGGGACGAACGTCCATCCCGACTTCCCCGCCTGCGCCAGCCAGGCGGGCTTCGTTCTGAGGATGAACAACGGTGGCGTCGCCATGCTCACGCTCGACTACCTCCGCCCCGAATCCGCCCCCACCCACGGCGACGAACGCCTCCGGATCGCCGGTCCCCGCGGCGTCGTCGAGACCGCCCTCGTCGAGCACAAGGTCATGCTCACCACCGCCGACGACCCGCCCCGCTCCCTCTCCACCTCCCCGCAGCCCGACCTCTTCACCCGGTTCGCCCGCTCGCTCCTCGGCACGGAGCCTGTTCCACTCACCCTGCACGAAGCCTGCCGGATCACCGAGATGGCCCTCAAGGCCCAGCAAGCCGCCGACTCCGGCCGCTCCGTATCCCTCCGCGATTCCCCTTACCACATTTCCTGAACCCCAGAACCGACCCGCGCCGGCCATTTCGCAGACAACCGCGCTGCCAGGGCCAATCCGTTCTTCCCTTTAGGGGCGGTGATCTCGGAGCCGGACAGCCGCCCCCCGGCTGTCCTTCCAGCTTCACGAACGGATTGACCCTGAACGCGCTGCCATCGTGTTGGACCCCGTCGCCCCACCGCATTACAGTAAGAGATCCGGACCTCTGGCGACCGTCCGGCCCGAGGTCGAAGGATCGAGGCGCGAACCCGACACGACCGGCTCCCCATGATCGACACGACCGCCACCCCCGAAGCGACCGAGGCGTACCAGGCTCTCGTGGCCCAGGTGGGTCGCAAGAGTCCCACCATCCCGCCCGGAGTCCTGGCCCTTCACGTCATGGACGTCGTCCCGCCCGAGGAGTGGCCGACCCGGGTCGCGGCCATGGACGCCCTGCTCCGTCGGCTGGACTCGGCCCGTCGCGACGAGCTGCGGATCGTCTCCCGGCCCGAGGGACCGCCGCGCCCTCGGGCCCTACGCGACCCGCCGCAAGGGGCTCGGAGCGTCCGCCCCTACCGCACGCATCCTCACCGGCGTCGATCCGATCGAAGGCCGCTGCGACTGCCCCGACTTCCTCAAGAACTCGCTCGGCCTCTGCAAGCACCTCCTCACCGTCCTCGAAACCATCTACGCTCGACCCCGACTGCTCAGGCAGGCCCAACGGAACAGGAAGCCCACGCCGAGCCGATCCGCGACCGGGCTGTCCTGGGACCCGATCCGCCCCTTGACCGGCGCCGGCGACTGGCTCGATCGCGTCCACTGGCAAGGCGAGCTTGTCCTGAAGGGCAACCGCTCCAAGCGGCGTGCCCGCGCCCTCAAGCGGTTCCGACGGCGCCGGAACTGGCCGGTTCGTCCTCCGCAAGACTTACCCCGACGATCCCCCCGAAACGCCTCGCCGCTCGTCGAGGACCTGCTCGCCCTCCTGCCCGTCGCCTCCGTCGGCGACTGGCCCGACCCGGCGTTGCGCGCCTTGCTCAACGCCGAGCGCGAGCGGCTCGGGCATGTCGCGCAGCAGGCCCCCTCCTCCGCGGAGGTCCGCTCCGCGCTGAAGGGCTTGAAGCGGACGCTCTATCCCTACCAGCGCGAGGGCGTCGATCGGTTCCTGGCCGCGCGGCCGGCTGCTGCTGGCCGACGACATGGGCCTGGGCAAGACGGCGCAGGCGATCGCCTGCGCCGAGGTCCTCTGGCCGGACCGGCCGCGTCCGCCGCGGCCTGGTCATCGCCCCGGCGAGCCTCAAGCCCCAGTGGGCCCGCGAGTGGGCCGCCTTCTCCGACCTGCCCGTCCACATCGTCGAGGGCACGCCGTCCGAGCGGCACGCGATCTACGACGTCACACACCGAAGGGCTCTTCATCATCAACTATGAGCAGTTGCTCCGCGACCTCGACGCCATCCGCGCCTGGGAGCCCGACCTCGTCGTGCTCGACGAGGCGCAGCGGATCAAGAACTGGGCGACCAAGACGGCCCTCTCGGTCAAGGGGCTCACGCCGCCTTACCGCCTGGTCCTGACCGGCACGCCGATGGAGAACCGGGTCGAGGAGCTGGCCTCGGTCGTCGAGTGGGTCGACGACATGGCGATGGAGCCCAAGTGGCGGCTGCAACGCCGTCCACGCCATCCGCGCCGACGGCCGCCGCGAGATCATCGGCGTCCGCCACCTCGACACCCTCCGCGACCGGCTCCGCCCCTGCATGGTCCGCCGCGTCCGCCAGGACGTTCTCGACCAGCTCCCGCCCCGGACCGACACCCGCGTGCCCGTCGAGATGACCGAGGCCCAGCAAGGGGAGCACGACGCGCTCAACCAGCCGATCGCCGCGCTCGTCCAGCGATCGGCTGAAGCGTCCGCTGACGCAGGCCGAATTCCTCCGCCTGATGAGCCTGCTGACGACCCAGCGGATCATCTCCAACGGCCTCTGCCAGCTCCAGTTCGAGGAGGTCTGGCCGGCGATCCGGTCCTGCCGGCCCGAGGAGAGCGTGATCCACGGGCTCTCCGCCCCGAAGCTCCTGGAACTCCGGCAGCTCGTCCGCCAGCTCGTCCTCGACCAGAGCCGCAAGGTCGTCGTCTTCAGCCAGTGGCGACGGATGCTCGCTCTGGCCCGGTGGGCGGTTGGCGACCTTCTCGCCGACGACGGCCTCCGCGCCGGCATGTTCACCGGCGCCGAGAAGCAGAGCCGGCGGACCCAGAACATCGTCGAGTTCCACGACGACCCGCACTTCCGCATCCTCTTCGCCAGCGACGCCGGCGGCGTCGGCCTGAACCTCCAGCGCGCGGCCAACTGCGTGATCAACCTGGAGCTGCCCTGGAACCCGGCCGTCCTCGAGCAGCGGATCGGCCGCGATCTACCGGCTTGGCCAGGACCAGCCGATCGACGTCTACAACCTCGTCAGCGAGTACGGCATCGAGTCGCGGATCGCCTCCCTCGTCGGCTCCAAGCAGGCCTTCTTCAAGGGCCTCTTCGACGGCGACTCCGACACGGTCCAGTTCGAGGAATCTTCCTCCTTCCTCTCTCGCGTCCAGATCCTCTACGGTTCCGACGGCCAAGCTGCCAGCGCGACGGCTCCCAGCCCCGATGGGTCTGAACTCGACGCATGGCTCGAAACCGACGACGAACTCGACGACTCTCTCTCCGACCCATTCGAGCCTCTCCTCGACGCCGCGGACGAGGCGCAGGACCAGCCGGAGCCGGCTGGCCAGCCGTCGCCCACCCCGACCGACGAACAGGCCGTCGTGTCGGAACCCGAGCCGGAGCCGGCCCCATCTTCCACCCTGCCGACGACGGCCGAGGTCCGTCAGCTCTTCTCCCGCCTCCAGGTCCGCCGCGCCGACGACGGCAAGGTCGTGATTGAGGCTCCCGCCGAGGCCGCCTCGACCCTCGGCGCCCTCTTCGAGGGCATGGCCACCATGTTGCAATCGCTTTCGAACCCCGACGGCCAGGGTCCGGCGAAACCGATCCAGCACGGCCCGGAGGCCCGTTGATCCCTGACCGATGACGGAGGACGACGTTTCGCCGCCCCTCTTATCGGGCGTGTCAGCACGTCGTCCGGAAGATAAGACGGCGTGCTGCACCTACCCGACAGGAGTCGAAAGACTCTGATCCATCGATCATGGATCATTTCTCCATCGTCCGGGTCGGCGATTACTCCGGTGAGGTCAAGGCTTCCGCCTCGATGGCCTTGTTGTAGCGGTCGCGGGCGATCTGCGTGATCGCCTCGGCGAACTGCGGGTGCTCGCGCAAGATCCGGCCGAAGTCGGACTTCTCCAGCACGAACAGGTCGCACGACGTCCTGGCCCGAACCGTCGCCGTCCTCGGCTCCGAGAGCAGCAAGGCCACCTCGCCGAAGCAGTCGCCCTCCCGCAAGGTGGCCCGGACGTGGCCGCCGGCATCGAGGACGTCCACCTCGCCCCGGCAGATCAGGTACATCTCCGAGCCCGGTTCGCCCTCCCGGATGATCACCTCGCCGACCGAGGCCGCCTCGGGTCGGAGGGCCATGCTGACCTGGCTCAGCAAGAGCGGGTCGCCGTCGCGGAACAGGGGCACCCGCTCAAGCGTCTCGCGGCTGACGATCTCGAACCAGCGACGGCCGTCGTGCTCGATCAGGTCGTAGGCCGCGCGGGGCCCCCACGAGCCGGCCGCGTAGTTGGGAAAGTCCTGCGACGAGTGCGCACCCCAGGCATCGAGCAACGGCTGGGCGATCCGCCAGGCCGTCTCCACCAGGTCCGTCCGCGAGAAGAGGGTGGCGTCACCGACCATGCAGCTATAGATCATCACCTCATAGCCCGTTCCGCGCGAGGCCCGGAACGACTCGCCATAGCTGAATCGCATGTTCACCGGCTGGAGCTGCATCAAGGGACCGGGGGTCTTGGCCTGGAAGAGGGACTCAATTGCCTGGTCGGGCTGGATGTGGAAGATCAGGCGATTGGCCGACATCTTCGTCACGGCCGTGCCGCGGAAGGTCGAGCCGGGGGCCTTCTTGAACTGCACGACGACGTCGGTCCCCCGCTTCCAGAGCGCCTTTCCCGAGCGGAGGTAGATCGGCACGCCTTCCCATCGCCAGTTGTCGATGAACAATCGGACGGCAGCGAACGTCTCGGTGTTCGAGTTCGGATCGACGTCCGGCTCGTCCCGGTAGGCGGGGCAGGACTGGCCGTCAGCCTTGGTGCCGGGGCCGTACTGGCCGCGGACGGAGTTGGCGAGGGCCTCCGCGGGGCTGTAAAGCCGCACGGCCCGGAGCAGCTTGGCCTTCTCGTCGCGGATGTCGTCGGCCGCGAACGACGCGGGCGGCTCCATGCAGACGTACGCCAGCATTTGGAGCATGTGATTCTGAATCATGTCCCGCAGCACGCCCGAGCGGTCGTAGTAGCCGCCGCGACCCTCGACGCTCACCGACTCCGAGACGGTGAACTGGATGTGGTCGATGTGCTTGCGGTTCCAGAGCGGCTCGTACATCTCGTTGGCGAACCGGAAGGCCAGGACGTTCTGCACCGTCTCCTTGCCGAGATAGTGATCGACGCGAAAGACCTGGCTCTCGTCCCAGTGGGCGAGGATCTCGCGGTTGAGCTCGCTGCGCCGAGGGGAGATCGGTGCCGAACGGCTTCTCGACGATGATCCGCTTCCAACCCGGTCGATCGCCGAAGCTGGCCTTCTTCAGATTGCCGGAGATCAGGCCGAAGACCGATGGCGGGGTCGCCATGTAGAAGAGGACATTACCGCCGGTCTGATACTGGGCGTCCAGTTTCGTGACCAGCTCATGCAGGCGGGCGAAGGCCGGCTCGTCCCCGAACTTGCCTGGGGTGTAATAGAGGCGTTGGCAGAGATGATCCCAGATCGCCGGGTCGAGTTCCTTGCGGGTGTTAAACGAGCGGATGTCGCGGGACATCCGCTCACGGAAGTCCTCCGTCGTCAACTCGTCCATGGCGATCCCGACGACGGCGAACTGCTCGGGCAAGAGGCCGTCGCAGGCGAGGTTGTAGAGGGCCGGCATCAGCAGGCGCTTGGTCAGGTCGCCCGAGGCGCCGAAGATGACCAGGATGCAAGGATCGCCGGGCGACCCGGCACCCCGGGAGCCCGGCCCGGGGAACGTGACGGTCTGGGTCGTCGGCATGCGTGGTCGTCTCCTCTAGGTCTCGGAGCTGGCCCGCCGAAGCGGGAACTGGCCAACATCGGCCGAGCGGTCCGGTCAAGATCGGCATCCAGCCGAGACCCGCGACGGCATGGGGGCCGTCCGCGGCGGGTCATCCGGCATCCCCGCCGACATCGGCGCGACGCCGCCACACAACGGGAGGGGATTCTACCGCAACCGCCAACTTAACGCAGGACCCTGCACCCGACCGCCCGCGGGATTCCTTGCCAGGAGCCTAGCACACCGAAGGCTGCCCCTGGCTCCGGGCCGACTCCGAGGGCACGAGCGACGCGGCCGACCTCGACTCCGAAGAACCGTCCACGGTCCGTCGTCAGCTCTCCTCTCCGGAGCCGGACGATCCGAGCGCGTCGCGGATGCGCTGCTCGACGTCACGGGTCCCCAGCTCCGCCTTGCCGAAGCCCGGCAACGCCCCCAGAGTCTGCGGCTTCGCCCTGGGCTGATTCGTAATTGCTCACGAGCATCACCGGGACCCGCGACAACTCCGGGTCCGACTTCAAGCTCCGGATCAGCTCGACGCCGGGCGCACCGTCACGGTCTCCGAGGCGATTGACGAGGACGAGGTCGAACGGTCCCTGATTGCGAATCGCCTCGACCGCCGCGCGGTGGGAGTCGGACGGCAAGACCTCGGCCCCAAAAGCACGATCAAAGTAGCGAGATATCAGACCGTGGTCGTATCCACACTGGCCCACGCTCAAAACACGAAGACGCGGCATCGAGGACTCTCCAGCGGACGAGGACGGATCGCGTTGGCCCGTGATGGGCACGCTTCCAACGTAACGCGGCCACGTCGACAAGCTCAAGACGATCGCGAGCCGTCCGATCCGATCAGCTCGCGGATCGGGTCGCCCGTGGAGAGAATCGGGACCGGGCGGCCGGTGGCGTCGTGGAAGGTCATACCCGGGTCGATGCCGAGGTGGCGATAGATCGTCGCCAGGAGATCCTTCGGGGTGAGGGGGCGGGTCGCCGGATAGGCGGCGTGGCGGTCGGTCGAGCCGACCACCTGGCCCATCCGCAGGCCACCGCCGCTGACGAGGACCGACTGTGCCGACGGCCAGTGATCGCGTCCGATCAGGCCGGAGGACTGCACGAGCCGCGGCGTCCGGCCGAACTCGCCCGCCGCGACGATCAGGATCTCGCGTTCGAGACCCCGGGCGTGGACGTCCTCGATCAGGGACGAAAGGGCCTGGTCCAGGAACGGGGCGCGGTAACGCATCGCATCGCCCATGTCCCAGCGGGTCTGCGGGTTGATGTGGTCGTCCCAGCTAAAGTAACGGTCACTGAGCGTCGGAGCGAGGGCGTCGATTGTGACGACCGAGACGCCCGACTCGGCCAGCCGACGGGCCAGCAGGCAGCTCTGTCCCCAGAGATGCCGGCCGTAGCGATCGCGGAGCCGCGGGTCCTCCGGCGAGAGATCGAACGCCGAGGCGACACGCGGGCTGGTCAGCATGGTGAAGGCCGCCTCGCGGAACGGGTCCTCGGAGGGACCGGCGGCGTCGTACTGGCGACGGAAGTCGTCAAACTGCGCGAGGAGCCCGCGGCGGTCGTCGAGTCGATGGCCGTCGAGACCGGCGGCGAGGGTCAGATTGGTTGGGCGGAAGTCGGGGGCCGACGGGTCGCCGGTCGGAAAGGCGGCGTGAGAGACTCCCAGGTAGTTCGGCCGGGTCATGAACGGCTGCTTCGGAATGCCGACGTAACGCGGCAAGGCATCCGGCCTCAATCCCATCACCCGGCTGGCGACCATGCCGAAGTCGGGGTGGTCGGAGAAGTTCGTCGAGGTCGGGTCGGGACGTGGCGGCGTCTTGCCCGTGAGTAGCTCGATCGAGGCGTCGTTGTGGGCCGACATCTCGTGGTGGATCGATCGAATCAAGGAGATCCGTTCTCCGAGCCTCGCCTGGAGGGGGAACAGCTCGCAGATGTCCAGACCGGGCACGCTCGTTTGAATCGGCCCGAACGGGCCGCGGATCTCGGCCGGCGCGTCCGGCTTGAGGTCGTAGGTCTCCAGTTGACTCGGCCCGCCCCACATCCAGAACAGGATCACCGCGCGTTCCGGCCTTGCCTCGCCCCCGATCGTCCGCGCGGCGATCAGATCCGCCAGTCCCAACCCGCCCAGGCCGAGCAACCCCGCCCGCAGAAACTCGCGGCGACGGAACGGACCGGAGCAAAAAGCGATGTTCATGGGTGCGGCCTCCGACAGACGTTGGATGATTGTTGAATTTTACCCCCTGACACCTCCCGGCACAATTGAAATTGATGGGGAAGAACGAACCCCGGCTAAGCTGTTCGCGGCTCAAAAGGAGTCGGCGGAGACCACCTCGCCGCCGGCGCGGGTGGCGAGGGCCTGGAAGATCGCCAGGGGTCGTTTCTCCTTGATGAATCGCACGCTGCCGTCGGCGAAGAGGAACATGGCGCCGCCGGGGTGGGTGCCCCAGAACTGGTCAGCGTGGGCGGGCCGGGAATTCGGACCGTCGAGTTCGCCGGTGTGCGAGACGATCAGAGCATCGCCCCCTTCTGGGTCAAGCCCTTCCTCGGCTTGTAGGAAGGTGATTGGCACCGCCGCATGGCTGATGGCGCCGGTCCAGGTTGCCCGTGAGAGGTTCTGACTGCGCTCGCCCGCGGCGAGGGTCTGGCTGGTCCCGTCGAGGATCGCGGAGATCCGGACGGCCCGATTCCGGAAAAACAGGCCCTCGCCATGGTCGCGGCCGGGCGGGTCGTCGTCAGGGCTGTAGGGATAAAGGCTTGAGACGTCCCCCTTGCCGAACGAGCCGACGTAGTTCGACGACGCCACGACGCAGATCGGGGCGCCCAGAGCGGCGCTGCTCGTGCTCTCGTCCACGACCGTGAACCGGGGTTCCAGCCTGGCGTCCGAGGGGCAGAAGAACGTCTGGATCTCGGTCTGCCGGGCGGTCGAATTGGCGGACCACTCGATCGGCAGTCCGAAATTGATGGCATTGTAGATGGTTCCCTTCTCAAGCTGAGCGAGGCTCAGCGCGGCCCAACCCCAGCCGGGACCGTTGTTGTCGCCGTCGGGTCCGGGCCGGGAGAGGAACCCTGGAGGAAATGAGCCGACGGCATCATGATAGTTGTGCAGCGCGATGCCGATCTGCTTGAGGTTGTTCGTGCACTGCGCCCGCCGCGCCGCCTCGCGGGCGGCCTGGACGGCTGGCAAGAGGAGCGCGATCAAGACGCCGATGATCGCGATCACAACCAGCAACTCGATCAGGGTGAAGGCTCGGTAATGTGTGCGCATGGATCGGAAAACCCCCTCGAACGAGATCATCACGGGGCGGCCACCCGATCGGGTGGCCGCGCGTGATGCTCCCTTAGGATCAGCTGACACGGACCGGGAACGAAGGATGGCAACGAACCGGCGCCTGCGTGGGCTCGCGGGGGGATCGGCTCACATGGTTACGAGAACGCGCGGCTCGGAAAGGCAACGTCAGCCATTTCGTTCCGGGGGCCTGTCCGGGGGTGACGAGGCGGGCGCGAGGTAAACTTCGGGAGGGGTCGGAAGGAGCGGTTCGACGCCAATCGAGTGCCACATCCTGGTCTGGTCGATCAACGTCACCTTTGGAGTCGTCATCCGCGACGGCGATTGTGGGACCTCCCCACCGTCGCAGGGGGTGGCGTGGAGGCAGGGTTGGCGCCCGTCCTCATCGCTCTTCCCGATCGACTCGGGGTCGGCCCGAGGGGAAGTCCTGGCCTTGCGGGCGCAGCAGCAGGCACCGCTGCACACGACCTCACAGCGACAGCGAAGACCGGCCGGTCCGGGATCCGTCTCCGGCATGATCGAGGTGGAAAACCCCGACGACGGAAGGCCCATCGCGGGGATACAAGCCATCACTACCACCACGATCGGGCGGCGTATCCGACGGCGAGCCAGGCGGAGCGGGAGACGCGATCGCATGAAGACCATGAGAGTTGAGGTTCGGACCGACCGGGTGCCATGGGCTTTCAGGTCGCCTCATCGTAGTGATCGATTCGGGGATCTGCAAGTGGTGGAGCGAGGGCCAGCTTCGGACCCCGGACGCCCGCACTCGCCCGGTCCCGCCCGTCTCGAGTCAGAACGAATCGCCGCTGACCACCTCGCCGCCGGCCACCGTGCCGAGGGCCCGCCAGGTCGTCCCGGCGATGCTGCTCTTGACGAAGCGGACGCTACCGTCGCCGAGCAGGATCTGAACGCCGCCCGGGTGGTAACTACGGTCAGTGATCGCGGCGAAGGTCGGGCCGCCGTCTTCCTCGTTGATCCCGTTGACGTCCATGTCGAGGTTGCATGACGGGGTCCCGAGAATGACGCGGTTCGGGGTCCAGGCGGTGGTGACCCCCGAAGAGTGGACGCTGCCGTCAGACCATTCAGTGTGCGGCAGCGCGTAGAAGCGGCAGGCTCCGCTGAAGTATTCCGGGGCGACGGTCCACGGGTCAGCGTTCGTCGGGGGGACGGACAACGGGTTCTGGATGTTCGCGAGCCCAACGCCGTCGCACATATAGGTCGGCGAATAGGTCTTCACCTCGGCGAACATCATCGTCTGGCTCAGTCCATCGGTGAACGCGGCGGGACGTCGACTCCGGTTGGGTCCAAAGGCACTGCGGTTCTGGGGCCCCGCGTAGCCGCCCCAGACGAACCAGTCGCCCTCACAGGCACCGTAGGAACTGACCCCCGAGATCCCGTAATCGTGGGCCGAAGGCTGCGGCTTCACCTCGCTCGGGCAGACCAAAACCGCTACCGTCTGCCGGATCACGGTCGAATTCGACGGCCGTTCCTTGTTCAGCAGGAAGTTTGCCGAGTTGAACAGGTTGTCCTGCTCCATGTAGGGCAAGACTCGCTCGTGAACACTCCAGCCACCATTCCATCGCGTCACGTTGCCACTGCCGGCCAGGACCAGCGACGGCGGATAAGTTCCGATCGCCGTCTCGTAGTTCGAGAGTCCCAGACCGATCTGCTTGAGGTTGTTGGAGCACTGCGCCCTCCGCGCCGCCTCCCTCGCCGTCTGCACCGCGGGCAGCAGCAGGCCGATCAAGACACCGATAATGGCAATCACGACCAGCAACTCGATCAGGGTGAAGCCGCATCTCATCGTCATCCCCGGTGAGGAAGCTCAGACTGGATGTCCGAATTCTCTAAGATTAATCAAATGGGGGATGCCACCGCAACTCCCCACCTTGGCCTCGGGGGTCGCGACTTCCGTCGGTTCGCCTGACCGGGACCGACCTGGAGACTGCGATCCCTATTGGGCGTCGCCGGGCCGGGCGATTCGGCCCGCGATTCCGCGCAGATAGCGGACTCGCATCGGGTCGATCATGCCGTCCTTCGTGGCGGCCGATCCGAGGTGGAACTCCGTGATCCCGGCCCCGGCCAGGACCGGCAGGTCGCTCGCGGTCAGACGGCCACCGGCGAGGATGGTCAGACGGCCGCGCGTCCGGGAGGCCCAGGACGCAAGTTTCGCCAGACCGTCACGGGCCGTTGGGGCCTGGCCGGAGGTCAGAAGGCGATCGATGCCGAGTTCGATCAGGGTGTCGAGCGTTGGCTCGGGGTCGGGGATGAGATCGAAGGCGCGGTGGAAGGTCACGCTCAGGGGTCGAGCCGCCGCGACGAGCCGGGCCGTCCGGTCGCGATCGAGGGAGCCGTCGAGGTTAAGGACGCCGAGGACGACCCCGGAAGCCCCCCGATCGCGCGCCGCGTCGATGTCGTGAAGCATGGCATCGAACTCGGGAACGCGGTAAACGAAGTCGCCGCCGCGGGGGCGGATCAGGACGTGAACCGGCACGTCGAGGCTCCGACACGCGACCGCGATCGCCCCGGCGCTCGGGGTCAGGCCCCCCACGGCGAGGTGCTCGCAAAGCTCGACACGATCGGCCCCGTTCTCACCGGCGACGAGCGCCGAGGACAGGCCCGCGACGCAGACCTCCACGAGCGGCCTCCCCGATGTCGCGCTCATGAGCGTCCGCTCCCTTCACGAAGGCCGGGTCCTGGGGTTAGACTGGTCCTCATGAACGCCAAGAATCCTTCCCTGATCGAGGCCGACGCGACGAACTTCGAGCGGGACGTCATCGAGCGTTCCCGCGAGGTCCCGGTCGTCGTCGATTTCTGGGCCGCCTGGTGCGGCCCTTGCCGGTTGCTCGGCCCCTTGCTGGAGCGGCTCGCCGAGGAGTACGGCGGTCGCTTCCTGCTGGCGAAGGTGGATACCGAGCAAGCCCCCGAGATCGCCGGCGCGTTCGGGGTCCGCGGCATCCCGGCCGTCTTCGGCCTGCGCGACGGTCGGATCGTGGACCAGTTCGTCGGCGTGCAGTCCGAGGCGTTCCTCCGAAGCTTTCTCGACGGACTGATGCCCACCGAGGTCGAGCAGCGGATCGCCGAGGCGAACGGCCTGCTGGAGTCCGACCCCCAGGCCGCCGAGGCGAAGTTCCGGGAAGCTCTCGAACTCGCCCCGCGCGAGTCGATGGCCACCATCGGTCTGGCCCGATCGCTCCAGGCCCAGGGGCGCCTGGACGATTCCCGCGCCCTGATCGCGGAGCTGGAGCGTCGCGGCTTCCTCGAACCCGAGGCCGAGCGGCTCAAGGCCGAGTTGACCATTCATGACCACGCCCAGGAGGCCGGCAACCTGGACCAGGCCCGCGCCGCCCTGAACGCCGACCCGGACGACCCCGCGAACCGGTATCGACTGGCCGAGGCCCTCGCGGCCGAACAGCGGTATCCCGAGGCGCTGGAACTCTGCCTCGACCTGGTCGAGCGAGACCGACGCGGGGTCGGCGAGCAGGCCAGGCAGCTCATGTTGGCGATTTTCCAGATGCTTCCCGCCGACTCCGAACTGGCCACCGACTTCCGTCGCCGGCTCTCCCTGGTGCTCTGAGCGGCCACAGCCCGGATCGCGGCCATCCGGCGTCATTCGCTCAGCAGTTCATAAATCTCCGGCGAACGTGACTCGACGATCGGGAGCAGGCCGCCTTTGACGAACTCGGCGAAGTGAGCCGAGGCGCGGTGGTCGTCGAGGGCGGCCTGGTCGTTGTATTGCTCGTAGAGGAAGAACCGGCGGGGCTCGTCCGGCGCAGCGATGGACGAGGTACAACCGGCAGCCGGGCTCGGACCGGGTCGGTGGAATCATGGAACGGAAGAGCGAGGCCGCTTCCTCCTCGTGGCCGGCGCGAATCCGGTAGGTGACGGCGACGCAGATCATGGGCGTTGGTCCCGGAAGGGGCGTGATCGGTCCCGGCGCAGCCTCCATGATAGCGGGAGACCGGTGTCGGCGGAATCGCCCCGTTGGGACGGAAAGCGGTCAAGATGCAACGCGGCGGGCGTGCTCAGAGGTCGAGCCACCCACCGGCCACCTCGCCCTTGCGCTCGGCGACGCGATCCAGGCGGAGCACCTGGAAGCCGTCGTTGATGTAGCGGTTCAGGAGTTGACGGCGAGCTTCGTGCTCGCTCTCGGCGTGGACCGCCTTGTACAGCAGGGCCTCCATCGGCCGGCCCTCGAAGCGTACCTTCAGGATCACGTCGAAGAAGTACATGCTCATGGTCGCCCTCGACCTTGGTTCGGGTGGCCCCGACAGCGCCGGCGTGTTCCGTCCTTGAAGATCCGACCACGGCGCGCCTAGGTAGATGCGGGTACGAGTATGCGAGTCGATTCACCGTCTGTCAATGGGTTATTCGAACCTCAGATGCACGACCGACTCTCCGGAGTCGCGCAGCTCGATCAAGGAATCGATGCCGACGGCCAGGTGGGTCTGGACGAAGGTTTCGGTGACGTCGTGGTCGCTCCGGGAGGTCTTGACCCCCTCAGGCGTCATTGGGCTATCGGAGACCAGCAGCAAGGCCCCTTTCGGGATATGATTGACGAACCCGACGATGAAGATGGTGGCCGTCTCCATGTCGATGCCCAGGGGCCGGATCGTGCGCAGATAATCCTTGAACTTTTCGTCGTGCTCCCAGACGCGGCGGTTGGTGGTATAGACAGTGCCGGTCCAGTAGTCGAGGCCATGCTTGACGATCATGGCCGAGACGGCTTTCTGGAGCCGGAATGACGGCAAGGCAGGGATCTCCGGAGGCATGTAGTCGTTGCTGGCGCCCTCGCCCCGGATGGCGGCGATCGGCAGGATGAAGTCGCCGACCCGCGTCTTCTTCAGACCGCCGCATTTGCCCAGGAACAGCACCGCCTTGGGCTCGACGGCCGCGAGCAGGTCCATGACGGTTGCCGCCATCGCGCTGCCCATGCCGAAGTTGAGGATGGTCAGGCCCTCGGCGGTCGCGGACTGCATCGGCTTGTCGCGACCCAGCACCTCGACGCCGAACCGTTCGGCGAAAAGCTCCACGTAGTGATTGAAGTTGCTCAGCAGGATGTACGGTCCGAACGCGTCGAGCGGCCGGCCCGTGTAGCGGGGCAGCCAGTTCCTCACGATTTCTGCCTTGGTCTTCACGTTCCGCGACCCTCTCCATCCTCCGCGGACAGAGCGATGATGACCGGTCCCGGGAACGGACACAATCCTGACGACTGGCCCGTGTCGATTCTCGGGGCGTCGCGGTTGCGGCGGTCTCCGGTTGCGGGCATGATGGCGGGGAATCGTCGTGCCTGCGATCCGTTCGCCGGCTGGTCCCGGGAGGGAGGAGACTTCCCTTGAAAAGCGTCATCGCCCTGGCCCTGGTCTCGACTATTGCCCTGATTTTTTCCGTCACGGCTCCGGGCTCGGCCCCGGCGCGTCCGGAGGCGGCCGGTCCGCGGCTGGCCCACATGGTCTTCTTCACCTTGAAGGACCAAAGTGAGGCGTCCCGGCAACATTTCGTGGCGTCCTGCCACAAGTACCTCTCGGGACACAAAGGTTCCATTTATTTTTCCATCGGCACGATCGCCGAGGACGTCGAGGAACCCCCCAGCGTCCGCGACTTTGACGTCGCCCTGCACTTGGTCTTCGAGAACAAGGAGGCCGCCGCGACCTACCAGAAGAGCGACCGCCACCAGCAATTCATCGCCGAGAACAAGGACGCCTTCGCCAAGGTGCGTGTTTTCGACACTTATCTGACCCAGCCCTGAGCCCCCGACTCCGACCGCTCCGAAACGCGACGCTATCGAGATAAACGCCTGTCGTGCCAGGGCTACGGCCACTCCAGACCCCTTCGTCAGCACCTCGAAACCGATTCTAGAATGAAGTCGGGGCCTGATACACGAACCCGCTGACGTTGTCCGGCTGGGAATGGTGGGCCAGCCGCCCCCGGCTGTCGTCCGGTCCGGGCCAGCCGGGGGCGGCTGTCCCCCAGGAGTCGGGCTCGAATCGGATAGCATCCGCAAGTTCGTGTATGATTCGCGTCACAAGCCGCAGGCCCCGTCGTAAACTCTCCTGGCCTTCCTGCCAGAATCCAAACATCCACCCATAGCGTCTTGGGATCGAGCCGATTTCTTTTGACGGCGCGGGGTGAGATCGCGTAATCTGGATGCAACCATTCTGTAAAGCCCGTCCGGGCCAGCTTTTCGCGACGGCCCGCCGTGTCCAATCGGAGGAGAGGGGACGATGCGACTGAGTCTTCCAGGGCAACGGAACGGCCGGGGCTTCCGAATTCTCGTCTGGTTCGCGGCGTTCGGCCTGGCGGCCACGGTCGCGGCACGGGCGGACGAGCCGGCCACGTCGGAAGGCAACCGCAGTCCCTCGTCGATCCGGCCCGACTACATCAACAGCCTGCTCGAAGCAGCCTGGGCCGAGGCCGGCATCAAGCCGTCGCCGGAGTGCACCGACGCCGAGTTCCTCCGCCGCGCCTACCTCGACATCCTGGGACGCATCCCGAACGTTCAGGAGGCTCGCGCCTTCCTCGACAACAAGGGCGAGGGCAAGCGAACTAAACTGATCGAGTACCTGCTCGAAGATCCGGACTATCCCAAGTATTTCGGCAACCTCCTCACCGTCAGCCTGATCGGCCGCCGCGAACAGGGGCGCGACGTGGACCGAGAGGCCCTCTCGTCGTGGCTCCGCAAGCAGTTCGCGGCCAACCGGCCGTGGAACGAGATCGCCTACGAGATCATCACCGCCAAAGGGTCGAACAAGGAGGACGGCGCCGTCAACTTCACCCTCGCCCACATGGGCGACCAGAAGGTGAACCTGACCTCGTTCACCACCCGCATCTTCCTCGGCCAGCAGATCCAGTGCACCCAGTGCCACGATCACCCCTCCAACGACTGGAAGCAGCAGGACTTCTGGGGAATCAACGCGTTCTTCCGCGGCATCAAGAGCCGCCAGGTCCGCAAGACCGACGCCAGCGGCGCCTCGGTCGTCGATCACGTCGAGCTGTTCGACGAGCCGACCGACGCCTGGGCCCGCTTCGAGCGCCGCAATGCCGTCGTGGGCGTCGTGCCGCCGACCTACCTCGACGGCCGCCGGATCAGCCCCGGCATGGACGTCGATCGCCGTGAGGAGCTGGGCAAGATGATCACCGCGCGGGAGAATGACCAGTTCGCCCTCGCGTTCGTGAACCGCCTCTGGGGCCACTTCAACGGCCGCGGCATCGTCCACCCGATCGACGACTTCGGTGATCACAACCCCCCCAGCCACCCCGAGTTGCTCACCAAGCTCGCCAACGACTTCCGGGCCAACAACTACAACGTCAAGGACCTGATTCGCTGGATCACCTCCAGCCGGGCCTACCACGTCTCGTCGCGGATGACCAAGCAGAACGAGAAGGACGACGTCCTGTTCAGCCACTTCCTCGTCCGCCCGATGAAGCCCGAGCAACTCTTTGACTCGCTCATCACCGCCACCTCGGCCCACAAGGTCGCCGGTCGTGCCCCCGAGCAGCAGCGCCAGACCTGGCTCAAGCAGTTCGTCGTCACCTTCGCCAATGATGAGGCCGGCGAGACCTCGAACTTCCAGGGGACGATTCCCCAGGCCCTGATGATGATGAACGGCGACCTGATGGCCAAGGCCGTCGGCGGTCAGGAGGGTAGCTTTCTGAAGCATGTGCTGGACCAGGCCCGCCTCCAGCGGAAGGTCCCGCCCTTGCGGTTCATCGTCGATTACCTGTACGTCGCCGCCCTGAGCCGCTACCCCAGCTCCGCCGAGTTGAAGCGGGCCTCGGCCTTCCTCGGGTCCAGCCCCGACACGATCCACGTGCTCGAAGACCTCTTCTGGGCCTTGCTCAACTCCAACGAGTTCATCCTGGTCCACTGACCACGGACCTCCGTACCGATGCAACCTTGATCCGGGCCGCCCGGCGCGGGTGGCCGCACAGGCCCGAAGGGCTATAAGGGGGATGGGAACGATGTTCGATCGCCTGACGCCGCCGAGCGGCATGTCCCGCCGACACTTCCTGGGTCACCTGGCGACGACCGGCCTGGCCCTGCCGGCCATGCAGTTCGTCGGCGCCCTCCAGGCCCAGGGCGCGACGCTCCGCAAGAACAACAAGAGCTGCATCCTCCTCTGGATGGGCGGCGGCCCCAGCCACATGGACACCTGGGACCTCAAGCCCGAGAGCGAGAAGAACGGCGGCGAGTTCAAGCCGATCGACACCTCCGCCCCCGGCGTCAAGATCTGCGAGCACCTGCCCACCGTCGCCCAGCAGATGAAGCACCTGAGCATCATCCGGTCGCTGAACTCCAAGGAGGGCAACCACGACCGCGGCACCTACATGATGCACACCGGCTACGCCCCGAATCCGACCGTCGTGCATCCCGGCTTCGGCTCGGTCTGCTCCTATGAGCTTGGCTACAAGGCGGGCGACGACTTCCCCCTGCCCCACTGCATCGCCATCAATACCCCCGGCGAGAGCGCGGGCTTCCTCGGCATGAGCCACGCCCCGTTCTTCATCCAGAACCCGACCCAGCCGATCGCCAACCTCCGTCCCCGCAAGGACGTCAACATGGGCCGCCGGCTCCGGATGCTCGGCCTGATCGAGGACGGCTTCACCAGCACCCACCGCGGCATCGGTCCTGGCGACCACAAGGCCGTCTATGCCAAGACGATCAAGATGATGAACTCTCAGTACACCCGCGCCTTCAAACTCGACGAGGAGCCCGACGCCGTTCGCGACGCCTACGGCCGCGACTCCTTCGGCCAGGGCTGCCTGATGGCCCGACGCCTGGTCGAGATGGGCGTTACCTTCGTCGAGGTCTCCCTCGGCGGCTGGGATAACCACAACGACATCTTCGACACCCTCAAGCGCGGCAACCTCCCGAAACTCGACAAGGCGATGGGCTCGCTCGTCGCCGACCTCGCCCAGCGCGGCCTGCTCGACGATACCCTGGTCGTCTGGATGGGCGAGTTCGGACGGACCCCCCGCATCAACCAGAACGGCGGTCGTGACCACTGGCCGCGAAGCTGGTCGATCGTCATGGGCGGTGGCGGCCTTAAGGGTGGCCAGTACGTCGGCTCGACCGACAAGGACGGCGTCGAGATCGTCGATCGCGAGGTCGGCGTCATGGATCTGATCGCCACGATGGCCAAGGCCATGGGCATCGACGTGACCACCCAGTACACCACCCCCATCGGCCGCCCCATCAAGGTCGTCGATGGCGGCCAGCCGATCAAGGAACTGATCTGACCTGTCCCCCAGGCTCTCACGACGTTCCCAACCCCGGGCCGCTGTCTCCCCGACGGCGGCCCGTCGTCATTCCGGAGACCATCCCGACCCGCTCTGCCTTCCGCTCCGACACGACGAACAGTCAGACCATCCGGATTCAGGTCTCTGCACCGCCATGATCCACGAGGACACGTTGCGCCCAGCCTCGCAGACCGAACCAAGTCTGGACCGCCAGGCCCATGGGGAACCAGTAGCGAAACGCCCCGAACGTGGCCGAACCCTCGAAATATACCCACAGGTCGCTCATCACCGAGCAGCCGAGGAATGCAGCCGCGTAGAGAGCGACCAGCCAGAACACCGGCTCGTCGCGGATGAACCGGGTACGTTCTCGACGATCGCTCTCGCTCATGCGTCGCCTCTCCAGAAGCAACCCAGCCCGAACATCCCGACTGCGAAGACCAGGGCCGTCGGCGCCAACCCAAGCATCGGGACCAGGGCCGAGACGGCGAGAGCCACGAGCATCAGCCGGAACGGGTGCCGCCTCCAGGACAGGCCGACGAACGCCACCGGCAGAACCAGGAACGCCGCCAGCACGGCACCCCACTGGACCGGCCCGGTCGTCGGCTCCGACCGGCCGGCGGAGGTCCATCGCAGGGGCGGATCGCCCGCTCTTTCGGAGGCGACTCCCTGGAAGTAGCTCGGGCTGGCGAGGCGACGGATTCGCAGGTCGGCCAGGATCTCGGCGGGCTCGGGTACCTTCGACGCTCCTCCGGCCGATTCCAGGCCGACGCGATCCCGAGCCGTCTGGAGATAGCTCTCCAGACCGGCCTCGCGGAGCGTCCGCTCGCGTGAGGCGTTGGCCGACTGGATGCGATCAAGTAATCGCGAGCCGTTCCGTGCCGCCAACGTGTTGCCGTGGACCATCCGGGTCGCGGATCGCGATTGCAGCTCGGCCTGCACGAGCCCGGAAAGCAAGGAGGCCCGGTCGCGCGGCGAGCTGCGGTCGAATTGACCGAGGGAATCGAGGAGGTTGCGCGTCATCAGTTCGAGCCGCTCGACTTCCAGGCTTTCCCCGGCCACCGCCGCGAACGGCCCGGCGTCGCCGACGACCCGGATTCCCGGCCGGGCGTGGACGGTGGCGAGGGTTGGGAACCCGCCCTCAGCCGGTCGGGGCCAGGCGATCGCATCCCCCGCGGTCCGGGTCCTCCAAACCAGGCTCACCCGCGAAGCCGTCGCCTCGCCGAGCGGGATCAAGAGGTCACCCTCGGGATGCCGCCAGGGCCCGACCAAGGCACGCCGTCCACCGTGGCGGCCAGGGGTTCGAGCCCGTCGGGCAGGTGCAACGTGAGGAACGGCTCCTGGCCGGCGGCCAGGTAGTAGCAGACCTGGCCGACGACCGAGCCGTCATCGGCCAGGTTGCAGACGACGTCTGCCAGCCGGACCCGCCGCGATTCCCGGTCGTCGCCCGACCGCGGCTCGATCGCCGGCCGCCCGGACCCGCAACGACCAGCGGTCGCGGAGAACCTGATAGACCTTGCGGTCGCCCTGCTCCGGCACCGGCAGGCCGCTCAGCTCGAAGCGCGACGGGGTCCACCTGCTGAAGCCCGGCCGAGCCCTCCGCAGTCAGCAGGCGGCCAGAGAGGTTCACCCAGGCCAGCAAGGCGCCGCTAACCCGGCCGTAGCCGAGCGGGGTCAGGTCGGGGAAGTTCAAGGCGTCCGAATTCCACGGCCGTCGAGCGCGGAGCAAGAGCTCGGCGGAACCCCAGATCGGCGATGCCGGGCGTGATCGTCAGGATGGCGCGGGGGCCGTTCGGCTCGCGACGGACCTCGGCCTGGCCACGGGCGAGCCGGACGTCCACGACCTCGGCCCAGTCGGCCGGCAGGTCCAGCCGGATCGCCCGGCTCGAACCGCCCGAGACCTGATAGCGGACCAGGGCGACCCACTCCACCGCCCCCGGGTGAAACGCCAGGTGGCTCCGGAGCGTCACGTCGGCCCTCGGCGCCTCACCGGACCATCGGATGAGCCCCGCCGGCTCGATCGAGGTCACCCGGTACAGCGCCCGGACCGCCGCCGTCTCGTCCGGTCCCGGGCGCGCGGACGGCCACCAGGCCCCGGGTCTCCTCGACCCGGAACGGCGCCGTCGGCGGAGCCGAGATCGCCACCGGACCCGGGTTCACGACCGCGTCCGGCCACTGAATCCAGGGCAAGGGCAACTCCTGAGTCACGTTGCCCCGGCCCTCCGCGACCGACAACGCAGGCACCCAGCCCTCGATCCGGACCTGCCGCTCGGTCGCCTCCATCGCCCCGAAATGCAGCCAGAGTTCCCCCGGACTCGAGGCGCTCCACGAGGTCAGACCGTCGGCCTCCACCCGTAGGACCCGAAGCCCCTTCGGCAAGCGCACCCGCAAGGCCCGCAACCGGCCCGACTTCTCGACGCAACGCGCCTCGACCCGCAAGTCGGCTCGCCCCGGCGCCAGTTCCAGTCGCATTGATGGCTGGATGACAGGCTGGGGACTCTCGGGCTCAAACCGCGCCGTGACCCCATCGGAACGAGCCCAGCTCACCGCCCCAATCAGGCCCGTCTGCGCCTCCGGGAACGGTCCCCACGACCGGAGAAAGAGGTCTTCAAGGATCGGGTCGCTGATTGCCGCCGGCTCGAACCGGGCCGACCAGGATTCCGGCATCCGGACCGCCACGATCCCCAAATGCGCCTCCGTCCCCAGCGGCATGATCCGCGGCAGGCTCCGCGACTCCGCCCGCTCGGTCGTCGAGCCCGCCGGCCGCCAGAATTCGAGCACGACCGTACCGCCATCGGCCAGTGGCGGCGAGAGCGGAGCCTCCCAGACCGGCTGTCGCTCCGTGCCCGACCAGCGCGCCTCCGACCAGCCCGCGAACGAGGCCGATCGCACCACCAGCCCCGGTTCGAGCTGGAGCCGCAGACGCGACGTGCCCTCCGGGTTCCGGTAGGTGAGCCTCGCCCGGACCCGATCCCCGGCCGGTTCGAGGTCCCAGAGGAACAACCCCTCGACCGTCCCCTCGGCAACCGGCCCCGTGTCCTCGTCATGCAACCAGCGCACCTCGATTGTCGCCGCCGGTCCAAGCCGACCGGCCACACCTTCCGGCCCGATTTCCAGCGGCCCAAACGCCCCCGGCATCTGCACCCGCGACGTCCCGCCGACCGCCGTGACCTTCAGGCCGGCCGTCGCCGCGGGCAGTACCGGCAGTGTCACCACACCCTCGGACGTGACCGGGGCCTGCCTCTGAATCCGGAGACGGTGCAGACCATCGGAGGGCGGCAGACGGAGGTCGGCGTGGGTCGCTCCCGGGACGATCCTCGGATGAATCTCCCGACCATGGAGCCAGGCCCGAAGCTCGCGGGCGTTGCCCAGCGGCAAGAGCAGGTCGCTCGACACACCCGGACCCGTCCGGATCTGGTAGAGGCTGACGACCTCTGCCTCCCGTTCACCTGACCCGGTGCACCTCATGCTCCGCCGCGACCGTCCACGGCCCTCTCGACGCCTCGACCGGCTTCCAGCGCCCCAGAGCCTCCAGTCGCTCGTAGTCGGCAAGCAGGAGCATAACCTTGTCGGGTCGCCCGCTCGGCGTCCGGCTCCCCTTCGTACGGCAGCACGGCCAGGATCGGCTTCGAGGGCAAAGCCTCGCCCTCCTCGGCGGCCAGCCGCGGCCGGAACGGGTCGAGCACCAGGACCGCCACGAGGACGACCAGGCCCGTCGCCGCGACGACGGCCCGTTGCCGCGAGGTTGGAGCCCGTTGCAGTCGCGCGTCTCGCCGCGAACGTCGGCGGAAGGCCGCCCCCAGCCCGAAGGCCGTTCCCGCAAGGCCGCCAGCGAACAGGCCCGAGCCGAGCGTCGCCAGCCAGCCCACGCCCAGGCCGACGGCCAGCAGACCCAGGCCCATCAACCCGGCGAGACCGACGGCCCGGGCCCGCGGCCCGAGCCACCGCACGGCAGACTGAGAGCGAGCGACAGCAACGCCGCCGTCCACCCAGCGACCACGCGATCGCACCGTCCAGAACGCGGACGTCGGCCGAGCCGTCCGGTCGGCCCGCCGCAACCCAGCGGTCGGCCTGCCAGCCCGCGTCGAGTTCCCGCCAATGGAAGGCGGCCCGGGCGACTCGGCGGCCGGGCCCCCACGCCAGTAGGCGACGGACTGGAGCCGGTCCGTCTCATCGTAACCCCGCGCCGCCGCCAGCCCGACCGACCTCCACCCACGCCTCCCGACCGGCCGCCACGACCACCCCCGGCGCCGGCGCGTCGTTCGGCGTCGTGATCAGGACCGCGTCGCCGAGCGGCAAGGCCCGCAGACCCAGCCTCGCCAGCGTCGCGACGAGCCGTCGGGGCTGACCAGTCGCCCCGTTGCCCAGGTCCAGCCGGGTCCCCGGGCCGATCCCGGCCGTCGCCAGCGCGGTCGCGGTCGATGACGAGGGGCCAGCGGCCGGCGTCGAGTCGAGTGAGCCACTCGCCGAGCGTCGAGTCGGTCGCCCCGATCTGGCGGAATCGGTCCTGCAGATCGCGCAAGATCGACGCCACGTGCCGGGCCTCGTCCGAATCGCCCAATCCGGGCCAGGGACCGAAGAACGGTCCCGGACGCGCGAGGATGGCTCCCTTGGCCGGGTCGGTCGCCGTCATCGTCGGCTCGATCCGGACGACCTCCCGCGTTCGCGGCAGCAGGATTTCCCAGGTGAAGGCCAGGCACGGCAGCGAGAATTGCGGCCATCCGGGCTTTTCCCCCGCCCGAATGTCCCCTCCCGCAACCTCGTATTCGAGCACCAGCTCGCTGAACGGCCGCGACGCGCTCGACATCGGCAAGGCGAACCCCAGCGCCTCCCCCTCCCAGATCGGCACCACCGCCCGCCCGCCGCTGCTCGCCCTCACCAGCGACGCTTCCGCCGGCAGGCGAACCTCCAGCCGGCGGCTGGTCCCCGGCACCACCTGGAGGACCAGCCGTTGCTGCCCCTTTTCGATCGATACGGCCGGACCGGCAAGCCGGGCTTCCAGGATCACGCCATCCGAAGCGGCCCGCCGGAGCGGTTCGGTACGCAGCTCCAGCCGACCCGAGGACGCCCCGAACTCGAAGGCGTGCGCCAGCCGACGCGTCGAAGCCGCCCGCCGCCCCGCCGGTCGGTTCGGAACGAGCGTCGCGAAGGCCCGTTTCAGGGCGTTGCGATCCGAACGCAGCAACCCTCCGTGGTCGCGATCGGACGGAGCGAGCGGTCCACGAAGATCAAGGCCGCCCCCCGGCCCGCCTCCCAGGTCGGCAAGGCTGGCAACGGCAGCCTGCCCCGACCCGACCACCGCCGTTCCGTCCTCGCGTGCAGCACCAGCCGCCCCGGATCGGCGAGGCCGGCAGATCCAGTTCCCACGACGAGTTCGCTCCGCGTCGCCGACTTCTCCTTCCCGCGGCCGGAAGGCCAGGGGCGGGCCGATCTCGTCACCGAGCACGTGCCACTGGGGCGTCACTTCGAGCGGCCCGTTGACTGCAACGTGATCGACCGCCGGCCCTGCAGCTCGCCGGAGAGAACCACGTACCAGTCCAGTCGAAGCCGTTCCGGATCGACTCTCGCTACCATCCACGATTCCCCGACCAGCCTCGGGGACGGCTCCACGCGTTCGATCTGGAGCCGTCCTTCCGGCTCGATCCATGCGCCAGGCCAGGCTCGGCGCCGGAGGCGACGCCCCCGGTGCCGTGCGTCCCGACTCGACGGCGACCATCGACGGTTCCACCCAGACCAGGCCCCACGCCTCGATCGGCCGGATCTCGCCGCCGGACTCTCCGTGCGCCAGCCACAGTTCATCCGAGACCCGGGCCCCGACCGGCCGGACACGCGGCACCTCCAACGGCCCGTTCCAGCCGGTCGCCGAGGCCGTCACCGCGACCTGGATCGGATTGGCCAGGTCCAGGTAAGCCGGCGGCTGCACGACCACGCGCGGGCCGCCGTCGTCCCGCCACTCGACATGCCAGGCGGTCGGCTCGTCCAGGCCGAGGATCTGCACCTGATCCGGCAACCAGCCCGCCGGCAGGTCGATCGGCAAGGCCAGGGCCGGCCCATGAAGGACCTTCCACGTCAAGGTCGCCTCCAGCCGAGGCCCCCGCCGCCCAAGGTGGACGATCCCGCGGACCTCCGCCGTCGCCTCCAGGGTCGGCTTGCGGAAGACGACCTCGGCCACGCTCCGCGGCGCCCGGGCCTCGAAAACGAGCGTCTCGGAGTCGTCGCCCCCGCGTTCCTCGGCGTGCGCCGGGACCCGGGTCGCCGACCGCTCGTGGCACGACTCCACGACCCGCACCGGCCCGACCCGCAGCACGGTCCGACCCCCCGTCCAGGCCGCATTCTCCGGCCGCGCCGCCGGAACGGCCCAGGGGCCGGAGCCGGGAACTCGCGTCAGCGCCTCGACCTGAATTCGTGTCGATTCGGCTCGCGATGCCGAAACTGCACGCTCAATCGCGTCGCCTCACCGTCCGCTTCGGTCGCGAAGCCGGTCACGTCCGGTCCGGTCACGCCGACCGGCCGGAGCCCCGGGTCCAGCACGAAAACGAGCCGTCGCGGGGCCTCCGACGACAGATCGACCGTCCAGTCCGCCTTCCAGCTCGCCGACGGCCTCCCGAACCTCCACGACCGTCGGCCCGTGGACCCAGGCCGACGGCCGCTCTCCCGCCGACCCTCGCTCTTCGCCGATCGGAGCCGCAGCCTCGAGGCTCCCGCCGAGCCCGTCATAGGTCCAGATCGCGCCGACCCGACGACCCCGGCTCCGGCCCGCGTCGCAGCCCCGTCGAGACGACCGGCACCTGATCGTCCGGCAGGTCGAGACGCAGGCGGCTCAGGACGACGGCCGGCAAGTCGAGGTCGAACGCCCGGCCCTGCGAGCCACGACGGGCCCGGAGCGTCCACGAAACGGTCGTCGTGAACTGCCCGGCGCGGTCGATCCAGAGAGACATCCGGCCGTCGGGCGACGTCCGGACTTCCAGTTGGGTCCCGGTCGGTTCGATCGCCGGGCGTCCAGGGGGCCAGCGACAGGGCCGCGGGCGGCGTCTCCGGCCCCTGGATGACCAGCTCCGAGCGGCCGATCAGGACCCCGTCCTCCCAGCGGACCTCGTGGCGTCGCCCGGATCAGGGTCGGCTCGACCCCATTGGTCTCGGTTGCGGGCCCCTTCGCGGGCGTGACGGACCAGCTCCTCGAACTCCCCGAAGGGCAGGAGCCGGAGCTGGCTCCCCTCCGGGAAGAACCCCACCGCCTTCGCCGCTGGCGCCCGAAGCCGGACGATCTCCGGCAGGCCGTCGCCCGCCTCCTCCTCCGCGACGCGCCGCCCCCGGCACCGGCAGCGCACGAGAGCGAGACCGCCGCCGCCAGCAGTTGCCCGACCGCCCGAGCTTTCCCCCGTTCCGCATGTCGCATCGGCCGCATTCACATCCCGAACAAATCTCCGAATCGTCGCCGACCCGGACTCAGGACCGCGAGTCCGACGACGACCCTGAAGCCGAAACGGAACCCGACCCCGGCGTCCCCGGCGTCGGCAAGGGCGACACATGCTCGACCGTCGTGCCCGGCCGCTTCCGGATCACCGTCGAGTCGTCGGAACCGACCTCCGAACCTGGCGAGCGTCCCTGCAACGGAGGAGCCCGCCGTCACCCGCTCGCCCGAATCGGTCAGGATCGCCGACTGTGCGCCGCGACGCTCCACCAGTCGCTGGGTGATCGCCGCCAGGATCGCCAGCAAGATCCCGAAGGAGGCCGATTGCAGACCGAGCATCAGCAAGCTCGGATGCCACGCCGCGAACGCCGTCAAGGCCCCCGCCAGCAGGACCGCCCCGAGCAAGCGGCCGGGAACCCGGCTCAGCAGCAGGACCAGGCCCATCGCCAGCGCCCCGCCCGAGAAGCCCGCCACCAGCACCGCCCGCGACACGACCGCCGGCCGGACCGTCCGGGGCTCCCCCGGCCGGCTGAACAGGTAAACGTGATCCGCACCCCGCGCCGGCCAGACCCCATCCCCCTCCACACCCGAGACCCACGACGCCAGCGCCGCCTCCGTCACTCGCGGACGACGTTTCCAGACATACAGGTCCCAGAACCATTCGTTCGCGTCGTCCCAGCCGTCCGGCACCCCCGCCAGCGCCCGGCTCTCCGGCAGGCCGATTTCCCAGAAGGTCTGGAGGACCCGGCCGCCCACCCAGCAGCCTCGGCAGCCCCCAGGAGTCGCGGGCTCGCGACGGCGGCAGGCGGTACTCCAGCGCCACCACCACCGGGCACCGGCCGTCCGCCGCGGCGGGAAGCGGAACCGGTAGCACGACGGCTCCGGCAGCTTCTCCAGCTCGGAGATGACCGCGTCGCCGACCCGCACCCGATCCCACTCGGCGCCGGTCGGAAGACAGACCGCCATCATCCCCTCGTGCTCCTCGACTCGATACCAGGCCGCCACCCGGACCGCCCCCGCCGCATCCTGCGAGGTCCGCAGCCAGAGCCGCGAGGCGACCAGTCTCGGCAAGGCCACTAGCGCATGCGAGGTCGCCACGACCGCCGCCGGCCCCTGCCCGGCCCCCGGACCCGAGCGGACCAGCCGGACCGGCGGGCCGCTCCGCGACGAGGGACCCGGCTCATCGGTCTCCACCGGCGACCAGCCCGGCCCTTCCGGCTCCAGGTGAATCCCGGAATCGGCCGCCAGCTCCACCGTCGGCGGCGACGCCTGCCCTTCCAGCACTCGGATCGCGGGCACCTCCAGCCGCGCCGGCTTGGCCGTCTCCAGCACGTTGCCCAGATCGACCCGCATCCGGAACCGGAGCCGGAACCGGTCCCCGACCGGGCTGCTCAGGATCAGGCGATAGCGCGGGTCGCCCGACGGGTCCGGCGTCAGCGGCTCGCGTCGCGTCACCTCGACGCTCTCCACGTCCCACTTCCCCTCGACCGATTGCGGCACTGCCACGTCGATCTGCTGGAGCGTGCCGAAGTGGACGTTGCACTCGGTCTCCTGCCGGACGTCCAGCCGACGCCTCTCGACCAGCGCCTCCAGGGTCGTCCGGTGCTGGACCGTTCGCGGATAGACGTGCGTCTGGAGGGTCAAGGCCGCGGCCTCGCCGTCGTGATCCAGCCAGATCGGCGGCAGTGAGCCCGCCGGACGTTCCTTCGGCCAGCTCCAGTCGGCCGGCACGTCGTCACCCGCCCGGCGGACGTGCGCATCCTCCAGCGGCACGACCGTCACATCCCGCGCCGCGACCACCGCCACCTGGCCCCCGCGAAGCGTGCCCTCCAGTGGCCGGAAGAGCGGCACCTCCACCCGACCCGACGGCTCGAAGATCCGCCGGCCGACCAGGTGGACCTGAAATCCAGCCCCCTCCCGCGCCTCGGGCGTCAAGCGGAGCACCACCACCCGTGGCCCGACCTCCGCCGTTCCGGCGTCTGGCGGCAGAGTCTCCGCCGAGCTGACCCAGCGATCCGGACCGAAGCTGTCCAGCTCCAGCCCTTCCGGCATCTCCACCCGCGCCTCGAAGACCCGACCGCGCGCCACCTGATAGTCGAAACGCGAGTCCACCTGCGCCCGCGCGAGGTCAGGGAGACTGTCGTCCGCGACTCGACCCGCACCCACGGCGGCGACGGGTCCACCTGCAACTCCAGCGCGAACGGCTGGTCGAGGAACTGGTAAGCCAGCACGTTCGACGGCCGGACCCGCAGGCTCGGCGGCAGTTCCGTCCTGGGGTCCACCTGCCGCAGCCCGCGTCCGGCGTTGCCGCTGACCCAGAAGTCGCCGCTCTGCGCCACCGCGATCAGGCCCGACTGCACGGCCACATCCAGCAGCGGAAATCCCCGCAGGTTCAGCCGCGACGGCCCACCCATCGGCAAGGGGCGTCGCGTCGTGATGGCCAGCTTGCGGGTCGTGCCCGGACGGATCGGGGCGGGCAAGGAAATCGTGATCGGGGCGTCCGGCTCGCCGCCGGTCGCGTCGGCCGGCAAGGGCTGGCCGTCCATCTCCACCGCGAGCAGCTCGTCGGCCGGGTCGAGCCGGAACGCCAGGTCCCGCGCCGTGCCGCGCTCCGAGCGGAGGTCATACGTCGCCCGGATCTGCACGCCCCCCGGCGCCACATCCACGGCGATCCCTCCCTGTGCCGTCAGCAAGGCCGGCCCCTCCTGGAAGGCACCGGCGGCCGACCGCCACGAGAGGTCTAGCTTGGGCCTCGGGGTCAGGATCGCCGCCAGCAGCGAGCCCTCGGAACCCTCGATCGGCTCGACCGCCACGCTGTCCTTGCTGTCGAGCTTCGCCTCGGCCACCGGCGGCGCCGTCCGCAATTCCAGCCGGGTCGAGGCCGCCTCCGGGATCATCAGCTCGAACCGCGAGCCATCCGGCGTCGATTTGACCGGCACGATCACCGAGGCGACGACCCGATGCTCGCCCCGGCCGACCAGCTCCACCAACCAGGCCCCCCCTGGCCCCGATTCCGGCCGGAGTTCCCGGCCCCCTTCGCGAACGGACGTGAGCACCTGCCCGTCAAGCCGAATCGGCACGCGCTGGCTTCCGGCCAGGCTTAGATGCGTCGTCAGCTCGACGTCCAGGCTCGCCTGCTCCCCCTCCACCTGGCCCCGGATCAACACCGACTCGACCGCCACCCCCGACGCATTGCCCCCCCGCCCGCCTCGTTGGCCTTCTCCAGCAAGGCCCGGTACTTGGCCCAATCCAGCAGGACGACGTCCGGGATTGCGGAGCTTCTGCATCAAGCCATTCAGGTCAATCGACGAGTTCAGCCAGAAGTAGAGCGGTGGGAGCGATTCCGGATCCTCCTCCGCTCCGGGCGGGCAAGATCGGCTCCTCGCCCTGGCCGGCGCCGGCGCGGGCCGATCGGCTACCTCCTGCCCGCCGCGGGCCGGGCCGCGCGAGAAAGGCCACGAGCAGAACCAGTGCGAGCAACGAACCGTCGCGTCGTGCCAAGGTGTTGGATCCAGAGAAGATCGGACGACGTGCGAGGGGTCCATTCCCTCGCGATCGGCCGGCGAGAGCAGCGAGACAGGGCCCGACCGCCGCCCCCGTGCGGGAGTGGGCGCCCGATTTACATCCCCGGCGGTCGCCGACCACGAGAACAGACCGCCCGACCGTCAAAGGTTGTCCGAGAAGGTTCCTGTCGGGGCGTAGTCATCATCCCAACCGGTCACGGGTCACGAGAACAGACAGCCCGACCGTCAGAATCCTACCGGGACCCGACTCCGGCCACGCTTCCGCAAGTGCCCGGATTGACGCCTCGTGGACATGACCGTTCGTCGCCAGGATCGTCGGCCCATCCAGGTCGTAAGGCCCGCCGTCGAGGTCCGTGACCGTCCCCCCCGCCTCCCGGATCAGCAGGACCCCGGCCGCCACGTCCCACGGGTGCATCGCCGAGCCGTAGCAGACCTCGAAGGCTCCCGCCGCGACCATCGCCAGGTTCCAGGCCGTCGTCCCCGACCGTCGGACCGAGTGCGTGCCGCTGGAGAACCGCCGAAACCACGCCAGTTGCCGGTCAGCGTCCATCGCGAAGGCCGTCGGCATCCCCGTCGCGATCAGGCTCGACGCCAGCCGATCGACCCCGCTGACCCGGATCGACTCACCATTGAGCGTCGCCCCCTTCCCCTTCGCCGCCAGGAACATCTGCCCGAGCAAGGGCGCATAGATCGCGCCGACGACCAGCTCGCCCCGATGCTCCAGGCCGATCGAGACGCACCAGAGCGGCAGGCCGTGAGCGAAGTTCACCGTCCCATCCAGCGGATCGACGACCCAGCGGTACGGCCGCTCCGGGTCGGCCACGACACCCTCCTCCTCGGCCAGCAGCGTATGGTCCGGGAAGCTCTCCGCGATCAAGGCCGCCACCGCCCGCTGACTCTCCACGTCCGCGTCCGTCACCAGATCGAACGGCGCCTTCTCCCGAGCCGCGACCTTCCCGAACGCCCCCTTCAGAATCTCCCCCGCCCGCAACGCCGCCCGCTCCGCCAGTTCCAGAAAAACCCGATGATCTTCGCTCAACGGATGACTCCTGCTTCGTTGGGATTTCCGGCCCAGTCGCGACCCCAGGCAGAGCCGTTCTGACTTCCGTCGGGCCGAACCTCTTACTTTCCCAGGGTTTCCAGCACGAGCGAAGTCGGTCTTCGACGCTTCGCGATCACTCCGACGACGATCGGCCGCACCATCTTCCCGGAGAATCCGGGTAACTCTCCCCAAGTTTTCTGAAGAAGGCAAGCCTTCCGGTCGATGAATCTTTACCAGACTCCCACAATGCGGCCGGGCTGGGCCATGCCCGATCCCCTTTTGTGGGTGTCCCCACCACCAGGAGTCAGCACCATGTTTCTCTGGGAGATGCTCGCTCATCGACTCCGTCGCGACGGCTGGCTGGTCTGGCATCGGACGGAGGCGTCTCGGGGCTCGTCGGAGCCCAACTACACCGTCTTCCTCCACCGCGCTGGCTCCGCCTGGCGCGCCGATGGACCGACCTTGACCGACGCCTTCGTCGAGGCGACCCGCAAGGCCCGTCAGCATCCCGGCAGCCCGACGCCCGCTCCCGGCCCGCACTTCCTCCCGGGTGCCTCACCGGTCCGTGCCTGAATCGCTCCAGGGCGTCACGACCGGCCATGCGGGGTCCGCCGCCCGTTCGCGGCGGGAGGCGGACCCCGACTCAGCCGGGTGGGTCGGCGGGCAGGCACGGCTCAGGGCGTCGGCGGCCTTCTGACGGATCTCGCCCCGTTCGAGCAGTTCCTGCCAGTGCTTCAGGCCCTCACCCTCGGTCGGCTTCTCCGGGTCATACCCGAGGCGTCCGCCCGGTTCGAGATCGCCATGAGGTTCAGGATCGCCAGCTCGCGGACGCCGACATCCTTGTGCTCCAGCAGCTTGACGAGGTTCGCCTGGGTTTCCTTCTCCCGGGCCTCGGCCGGGGTGTAGCCGGCGAGCAGCTTCTCCACCAGATCGGCCCAGGCCACCGTGCCGCCGGCGATCCCCAGCTCGTCGTGAAGTTGCTGGGCGGGCGTGCCACCTCGGGCGAGGATCTCACGCATCGCCGCGATCGCCGCGCGGCGAACCAGAGCCGACTGTTCGTCCCCTTGCGTGTTGAACGCCCCGACGACCAGCGGCACCTGGCCGATCATCCCCAGCGCCTCGATCGCCAGCTTGCGCATCTCGGGGCGCTGATCGACGGTCGCCTCGACCAGACCGGTCAGCGGCGGCCGGTCCTCACCGAAGAAGCGAGCGAACTGCCGGCCGGTCTCCTGATCGACGACCGGCGGGCTCGTCTCGGTGACCCACGCTGGCGGCGGGCTCGCCTTCTTTTCCTGAAAGCCGCCCTGGGCCGCGAACCGGACCGACTCCGACGTCTGGAGCGTCTCCGAGCCGACCGTCGAGGCGAGATCAGCGCCCCCTTCGGCCGCGTAGATCATCACGATCGGATCGGCCGCCTTGGGGGCACCGGGTGTCAGCCGATTGATCCGTTCGAGACCCACGACGCCCCCGGCGGGCGGCACGACCGAGAGCACGGAGTTTCCCACGCTCACATCATACGGCTTCGGTGGCGCCGTGCCTCGCAACACGATGCGACCTTCCAGCAGTTCCAGGTTCGCCACCGCTTCCCCCTGAGGCGTCCGGAGCCGGACCGCCGCCCCCTTGACCAGCACGACCCGGCCGGCCCCCAGTTCGATCGGGTTGCGGAACGGGTCGAGGCCGATGAGCAGGTTGTCGGGCCGCAGCGCCGACTGCTGCGCAGCCCGTTCCCAGGGCGTCTCCTCCGTGCTGTCGCATCAGGAGAATCCCGTCACCCCCGGCCACCTTGCCGAGCGCGTCCTGAGGCAAGACGGCCGGCTGCGGCTCCGCCTTTACCGTCGGTGCCGCGTCGGCGTCCGGATTGGCCGCGCCTTTCCCCTCGGCTCCAACCGCCTCCGCGGGCATCGCCTCCGCTGGCTCCGTGGCACCGCCCACGCCCCTGCCCGCCTTCGGCAAGGACGTCGCCGCCTTGGCCGCGAGGCCCGGTTGCTCGCCCTCGCCCTTGGCACCTTCGGGGCCGGCAGGCTGGCCACGCACAAGGGGGCCAACCGCCTCCTTCTTGGCCTCCCCGGCGGGAGCCGGGGTGAGCTGCGCGACCGCCCCGGACGCTGGAGGTCCCTCGGCCGGCGGCAGCTTCTCGGGCGCCAGGCTCAGGTAGGTGGACCACGACAGCAGCACGATCAGGCCGACGACCGCCAGCGACGGCCCGTAGCGCTCCACCCACGACTGCCGGGGCGGCTCCGGCGGGGTCCACGGCGGCAAGGCCGCCGCCGGCTCCGTGACGCACGGCGCGGCGACGCGCAGTCCGATCCGGCCGCGCAGCCTCCCGCCCCTTGATCAGGCGGTACATCCGGTGCTTGGCCTCCGACGGCACCTTCGCCTTCTGCCCCAGCAGGCTGAGGATCTGGTGGACGCTCGCCGCCTCGGCCAGATGTACGTCTGACTTCAGACAAATCTTCTCGTACTCCCCGACCTTCTCCGGCGGCAGCAGGTTGTCCAGGTACTCCGCCACCAGGTTCGGGTCGGACATCTCCGAGGTGCCCGTGTTGGGGACCGTCAATCGTCGCTGTCGCGTGACGCGATGAATCCGCTCGACCAGCTCCCGGGCAAACGTGCTCTCGTTAACCTGATGCCCGATCTGGCGGACCTCCGCCGCGGGCAACGTGTCGTCGAGCCAGGCCAGGAGGGTTCGCAAGGTCAAACGCATTTGGGGAAACTCCGGCAAAACAACCCCGAGGAAAAGGCCCCGCTCGGGCCCTTTCTCTTGTTAGTGCCGCCCCGAGACCGAATCCGTCGATTTTTTTTCCGGATGGAACCGGTAGATCTTCATCTCCGGGTCCGGCGGCACGACACCATGGACTGGCGTAAAGAGTTCCGGATGAGCCTCGGCCCAGACCCGTTCGATCGGAAATTGCTGCGAATCCGCGATGTTGAACGGCCCATCCTCCGGCTTCGCCCGCGCCACGACCAGCAGATCGACGCCCGCCCTTCGCAGGTTCTCCAGCCAGGCCCGCTGATCGGGATGGATGCGGTCCCAGCCCGGCCGTGGCGTGTCCCAGAGCGCGGGTCTCCCCGTTCGGGGGCCGTGGCGATGGTAGTCGTGCATCAGCCAGGCCGGCTGGTCGTCCACATTCACGTACAGGACATCGTTCCGCAAATCCTTGCCAAAGAGGTAGTAAGGGATATTCGTCCCGGCGTAGGCGACCCGCGCGGGGTGGCGGCGGGTCGCGACGTCCAGGGCATTCCAGGCCGGGTAATACTCCCGGAACCGCGGGAAGACCAGTTCCGATGGACGCGTGCCCAGAACCGCGAAGGCCCCGAACTCCAGCACGACCCCCGCCGTCGCCACCAGCGCCAGCGTCGTAGCCGCCGCCGTCGCGAACCGCCAGGGCCGCGACGTCCGGACCGCTCGCGCCCAGAGCCCAGGCCGCCCCCAGAGCCCAGGCTCCCAGCGCCAGCTTGCTCGCCAGCACGACCAGCACGACCAGCCGCTCGGACGTCGTGCTTCCCCAGGCCCCCGATTCCATCCCGAGCTTGATCGCCGCCGATGGAGTCGGCAACTCCTGAAGCACGTCCGGCACGCTCGGCAAGACCGCGTGCAGGCTGAAACGCTGCCCGAACGGCCATTCCTGGCCCGTGAACAGATGCACGACCAGCAATCCCAGACCCAGCCAACGCCAGCCACGCCCCCGGTCGAAGAGCCGCCCCAGCGGCACGACCGCCAGCCCGATCCCCTGGAGCATGAATCGCTGTTGCGTCCGGTACGGGATCACCAGCCAGTACAGCGCCACATTCGCCACCGCCAGCCCCGCGGCGACCCAGACCCAGCGATCCAGCGCCAGACGCTCCCGCGACCCGATCGCCCAGGCTCCGCCCACCGCCGCCAGCCAGACCAGCATCAGACGCGGGTCCAGCACCATCGCCACGATATCCACCATCGCCGACCAGTACGACCTCGGGATGTAGAACGGGCTGTTCCGCATCGCCGACGTCGGGAACCAGCCCCGTAGCACCACCCGATCGGCGACCTCCAGGTGCATCGGATACAGCGGGTTGCCCGTCAGCCACCAGTTCCGCCCGAACCAGAAACCCGTCATCACCAGGCACGACGCCCCCAGCGCCGCCAGTTGACCGACCTTCGCCCGCCCTGATCCCTTCCGGAGGAGCACGAGCAGCACCCCGCCGGCCAGCAGTACCGGCACGAACACCGTCCCGGTCGGCTTCGTCCCCCACGCCCCACCCGCCGCCAGGCCCGCCAGCACCAGCGAGCCGACCCCGTCGTCACCCAGACCGAAACGCAGCAGGAAATAGGCGGACAGCAGGTAGCCCGCCACGAAGATCGTGTCCACGTTCGGCTCGAACGAGAAGAGCACGAACGGAATGCACGTCACGAACCACGCCACCGCCACCAGCGCCGCCGACGCGCCCACCCCCAGCCGCCTCGCCAGGCCAAGAGCCGTCGCCGCCACCAGCAGCAGGAACGGCGCCTGCCCGATCCGTGCCAGCCGATCCCCGCCCCAGCCGACCAACAGCCAGGTGAACCACACGTCCCCGTTCGCCGGGAAGTACGGCGCCGCCGACTCCCCGAACGGCGACGCGATCAGGTTCAAGGCCCCCTCCTTCCACCACCGCACCGCGAAGTACAGGTGATAGATCGGCCCGTCGCTGACCACCTTCACCGGCAAGAGCAACGACGGCAGCCCGAACGTCAGACACGCCCAGATCGTCAGCCCCACCGCCAGCGTCGCCGGCGCATCCCAGCCTTCCCCTCCGGTCTTCGACGCCGACACCGCCTCCCCCGCCTCCGGCCGTGCCAGCCGGAAGAGACCCGCCAGCAGCAGGCCACCGCACGCCCAGGCCAGCAACGGCCCTCGCTGCAAGGCGCCGGCGACCCCCAGCACCTGCATCCCGAGCGTCTCCCACGCCCAGGCTAGCAGCGCCGCCGCCAGCATCCTCGGCCAGCCCCGCTCCTGCCGGAACGCAAACCGCGCCCCCCAGTAGCCGACCCCCGCCAGCGGCGCATTCAACAGGATCGTCCAGAGCAAGCCCGCTCCCATCACCCCTCCCGCTCCAGCCCTCCCCGCTCCACCGCCATTCTACCCGTCCCTGGAAGATTCTCTCCGCCTCGAATCTCCTCCACAACCATCCCCGCCGGGTTGTCGGTCGGGTACGTCGAATCCGCGACGACGCACCCGAACTCCGGGTCGTGGACGAGCCCGTTTTCTCTCGACGGCTTCCCGGCGGGACCGTCCATCGACACGAGCCGAGCGTCGAGGCCCCACGAAACAGCCCCGCCGGACCCTACGGTGGTGGTCCGACGGGGCTTGTCATCTTGCGATCGAACGCCGGTCGTCAGGCCGCGGCCTTCGCCCTCCGACAACGCCAGGCGTAGCCGAGGCCCATCAAGCAGGCGAGGCCGCTGGTCAGCAGCGTCGAGGGCTCGGGGACGACGGCGTCGGCGATCGTGAATACCTCCATTGTCCCGAGGTCGAGCTGATGAAACCCCCCCGAATACGGGGAGCCCGTGATGTCGTCCCCGAAAGCCGTCGTTCCATAAGTATAGTTTTCCGCCCTTCCGACGTTGAGTGAAAAACCCACCGACAGGTCGTAGCCGCCACCGAACGTCGGCCCCAGAATGGTCGAGTCGTACGTCTGGTACTTGCCGTCATTCCCGTTGGGGTCCGTGGAGAGCTTCTGCCGCTGGATGTCCCCACTCGTCAGGTTGAACAGGAAGGCCGTTCGCTCGGCGTCCGCGGACGTGATGTTGTAGCTACCACTGCTGCTCCAGCTCTGGGGGTCATAGCCGCCGATGATCTGATGGGTGTTCCCCTGCGTCGCGAGCAACTCGATCACCACGAAGGTCCGCCCCTTGCCGTCAACAGCCGTGTGAAAGTCCGTGGCGGTCTTCCCGTCGCCCGCGGTGTGCGAGAAGATCTTGGTCAGGGTCAGCGACCCTTCTCCCAGCCAGCCTTCCAGTTGGTTCAGGTCGGAGGCGTTGACCAGGGAGGACGTTCCGATGATCTCCGCCCTCGTCGGCTCCGCGGCCCCGAACATCAAGCCCAGCACCGCCACGAGCATCGCCGCGTTTTGCCTCGTTGACTTTTTCACGTTTTCTTCTCCTCTTTTGTCCTCAATCCGAAAGCGATCTCCTTCACTCGCATGTCCGCCATTGGTATTTCAGGGGAGGAACGGACAAAGTTGAACGGTCGTCACCGAGATTACTGTCTGAACAGCTGAGTGCAAGAAAAAGAGTAGATTTCTCGTTTTTTTTGCCTGCCAGAAACAGCGTAACTCGTTGCCTGCCAGTAACCGAGTGGAACTCGCCCTGATTCGTTCCGAGAATCCGCGTGGCAACGCGGACCGGACGGCCGCGCCGCGGAGATCCCGCCATCTTGGCCCACCCCCCGTCCCCGACTCCCGGTGAGCCCTCACTCCCTCCCAGTCCCCGCCTTGTTCACCGCTCACGCCCGACCCACTATCATCCGGAAGCTCCCATCCCGTTCCCGACCCATTCCCCGAGGCCCCCGTGTCCGAACCCCTCCTTCCTCGGCATCGAGATCGGCGGCACCAAGCTCCAGCTCGGACTCGGCCACGGCGACGGCACGATCCTCGCCCTGACCCGACTCGACGTCGCCCCGACCGCCGGCGCCCCGGCCATCCGCGACCAGATCGCCACCGCCGTTGGCCCCTTGCTCGACCGCGTCGGCCGCTCCCGGATCGATGCCGCGGCCATCGGCTTCGGCGGCCCGGTCGACTCCGAACGTGGTCGCGTCACCGTCTCCCACCACGTCCCCGGCTGGTCCGACTTCCCCCTCGTCGACTGGCTCCGCGACCTCCTCCACAACGACCTGGTCGCCCTCCACAACGACGCCGACACCGCCGCCCTCGGCGAGGCCCGCTTCGGCGCCGGGGCCGGCTTCTCACCCGTCCTCTACGTCAACAGCGGCAGCGGCATCGGCGGTGGCCTGATCGTCGATGGCCGGATCTACCGCGGTTCCGGCTCCGGCGCCCTCGAAATCGGCCACCTCTGGATCGAGCCCCCCACTTCCGACCGCCCCGGCTCCACCCTCGAATCCCTCGCCTCCGGCTGGTCGATCGCCCGCCAGGCCCGCGACCTCGCCGCCTCCCGCCCCCTTCCCGACTCATCCCCCCTGCTCCGCCTCGCCGATGGCCGCCCCGACCTCATCGACACCCCCCTCGTCTTCCAGGCCGCCGCCCTCGGCGACCCCGACGCCCTTTCCGTCCTCGACCGCGCCACGACCGCCTTCGCCCAGGCCCTCGCCCACGCCGTCACCCTCCTCGCCCCCCGCCGCCTGATCCTCGGCGGCGGCGTCTCCCTCGCCTCCCCCGACCTCTGGCTCTCCCCCATCGCCCGCCACCTCGACCGCCTCGTCTTCCCCCCCTTCCTCGGCACCTTCGACCTCCTCCCCGCCTCCCTCGGCGAGCTCGTCGTCCTCCACGGCTCCCTCGCCCTCGCCCGCGACCTCCTCGCTTGATTCCCGAACCATCCCGTCGGGTGCGTCACGTCTTCGACGCACCAAGACGACTTCGAAGACGCACCAAGACGCCGGGCATTTCCCAGACGGTGCGTCGTCGAAGACTCGACCCACCCTACCATCTGTGGTGGTAAGTCGTCGGGAACTCGATGCACCCTGGAAACCAAAGGCGCGGCCCGGTCACGGCTCCGCCCGCATTGACCAGGAAGCCGGATTCAAGGGCAGTTCAACGTGATTTCCGATTGATGCCTTCGATGAGTTTCGCGGCCTTCAGGACGATCCGCCGCGCCGCATGCTCATGCATCCCGGTCTGCTCGGCGATCTGCTGGAAGGTAAGGCCTTGCACCCGAAGGTCGATCACGCGTGCCTCTGGAACCGACAGGTGAGTGGTCAGATATTCGTAGACTTCTTGAGCGACCAACTCTTGACTCGGCGAGGGTTCCCGTGTCACCCCCGCAGGATCGCTGGCGAACTGGCGCCGCCAGGACCAGTCCTCCGCCCTACGACTCACGGCCTCCTCGCGGGTCCGATCACGATCGTACTCTCGGATGATCTTATTCTCGACCATTCCCGCTAGAAATGCCTCCAGATGCTCTGGGCTATCAAACCGGAGCGTTCCCTCGTCGGCAGCTTCAAGAAAGCTCTTCCAGACCGCCTGCACGAAGTCCATCGAATCGAACCGGGATTGCAACGATCGTGGCAATCGACGTCGAACCAGGATCCGTAATTCATTCCCGAACTGATGGACGAGCTCGCTGATCGCGGCTCTGTCGCCCCCCCGGAATCTTTCCATCAGCTCTGTAAATTTTGCTCGATCGCTCATAAATTATGTAGGCCAAGGATCTTGACACCCTTGGGATTTGTGCTTGATCTGGTGGAAGTCTGCCCCAGGTGCTGGAACCAAGGTCGCCGTTGAGCCGGCGTTTGGGGGAGGCCGGAGTCTCGAATGCGACGATAGCTTCGCGGGCCCCGAGGTCTTGATGCTGAGGTCCACACCGCCTCAAAACGACTTTACACGACCGATCGATTGGCCCTGCAGTAGTTTGCCAAATTCGGCACAGCAGTGCCAATCACGTTTTTAGGAAACGCTTGACCGTCTCCCGGATTTCCAGCAGGTGGTGATGCGGGCCGATTCTCGACCCGCCCACCTCCGTTTGTCACATGATCGCCCTGAGTCGGCGCTTTTAGAGCGGTTCCCGCATGCGTGGAGAGCCGGCCAGCCGGAGGCGGCTGGCTCACAATTCTTGTGGCACAGCCGCCCCCGGCTGTGATCCTCGACGACCGAACGAAATCCGCTCTAACTTGGGCCCGTGTGTCCGATCACCACTTTCAGCAAACCAGCCGAAAGCAGGAGGGCCACCCAGATCGACCACCAAGGGATCCAGCCGCAGGAGGCCGCAACGATTGCAGCGACCACCAACACTTCTGGAGAGAGGCGGCCGACCTGGACCACTCCGCTTGGGGAAAAGGGAAAGTTTGGCGAACCCGACGAGGGCGGGTTGCCTTCCCAGACCTGCGGAATCGTCGGCCTGCTCGCCGAAATCTTCCTGACAGGGCCTCGCTCATGATCTAAACTCATCACGTGGTCTCCCATTTCCGGCCCCGCGTCGGAGTGCCAATCGCGAGCGGGATCGGATCAGACGGTTGGGCCACATCGGAGAGCCCGGGAATGACCCGGGCTCTTCGCTTTTTCGGCCAGAGGTTCAGGACAACGCTGTCCTTCCTCAAGAGCACCAGTCCAAATCTCTAGTCGAGACACGGGTTCAGCAAGAGCCCGACTCCAGAAGAAAGTCTTCCTCGATGCTCTCGAAAGAAATCTAGTTCATGACAGCTTGGCCTGGCAACAAATGCCGGATTTTCCCAATTTACTCTTCACTAGTTACCCGAGAGGCGCCCAAACGCCGCCAAATCTCGATTTTTTTAAATTCCAAAGAGCGTTCGACTTACGGCGAAAGAGCCGCATTTCCATCCGAATTGGCAAGGAGGATGGCAATTATCTCGGCAACGCATGCCACCCGCCGCCCCCTCCCGTTCCCGTTTTCTTTCCGGATCGTGCGATAATCTCCGCCCCCAGTCCCGATAACTCTCAAGATCGGCTCGACGACGAGCCCCCTCCTCCCGACGCCGCACCCGGAGACAGCGCCATGTCCCTCACGCACTTGCCCGAACCCACCTCGCCATCCCGCCGACGTGGCGGCGGCCCACGGACGCCCGAGGGCAAGGAGCGGTCCCGGAGGAACGCCTTGAAGCACGGCCTGACCGGCGCCGGGGTCGTGCTGCCGGAAGACCTCGACGAGGAATTCCGACGACGGGCCGAGCAACTCGCCGACACCCTCCGCCCCGCCGACGAGGTCGAGCGGAAGCTCGTCGAGCGGGCGGCCCTGGCCGATGTCCGCCTGCAACGCTGCCGGGAAGCCGAGACGGCGCAGGTCGCGGCCAGGGTCCGGGCGGCGGAACGGGAATGGGAGCAGAAGCGGGCCGAGGAGGTTCTCGGGCACGCCCGACAACTCGACACCGAGCCGGACCTGGCAAAGCTCCGCCTCGAAGCCACCGCCGAGGGCTGCGACTGGCTGATTGCACAGTGGCGGCAGCTCGACGAGCAACTGAGCCGACACGGCAACTGGAGCCGTGCCGCCACCCTCCGCGCCACCCGCCTCCTGGGACTGCCGGGCTTGCCGACGGTCCGCTCGGCCGAGCCGGTCGCCTCCCTCGTCCTCGCCGCCCTCGCCCTCTGGGCCGACCGGCTCGGCGACGGTACCCACGACCTCTGGCAAGACGACCTCGACACCCGCGACGCCGGCCCCGACCCGTTCGCCGGCTTCCTCGGCGGAACCTTCGCGCGGATGGGTGCCGTGACCCGTTGGTCCTTCATGCGCCCTTCCTCCCCGACGTCGCCGAGGCGCGGGCGACCCTGGCCGATCGCATCGCCGCCGAGCGGCAACGGCTCGAACGCCGTCGCGACACCCTTCTTGAATCGATCGACGGCCCCGACCGCGACGAGGCCCCCCTTCGCGCCCTCACCGATGGCTCGATCGAGGCCGCGCGCAGCCTACGCTACGAGTCGTCCGCCTGGTGCCAGTGGCGACAGGCCCTCGCCGACCTGGCGCGTCGGCGTCGTGAGCAGGATCGAGCCGACGTACCGGAATACGGCGACCCCGTCCTTGGAGACTTTCCGGAAGACCCGGTTCCCTGCGTCGCCGACTGGCCCGAGCCGGAAGCGGCGGTCACGGTCGCCGGCCTGAACCCCACCCCGTCGCCCCTACAAAACGAACAGCCCGGCGCCCGCGTGGCCTCGCCTCCGACGCTTCGGGATGATTCCGGGCAACGTGCCACCGCTCCCGTTGCCATCCCAGAACAAAACGAACTCGACGCGCCCTGCCCCAATCCGGGCATCGTCCCCGGCCCCACCGATGGCCACGCCTCCCCGCCATCCCAGGTCGTGCGGCAGCCAGACCCTCCACGAGCCCCATGCCCGCAGAGCGAGCATGAAGATTGGAAGAATCAGGCAGGCGCAACCGCGCATCCCGACTCAACACCCCCCGTTCGCCCGCCGTCGTGGACGGGATAACCCGCGATCCCCACCCGCCGTCCCGGCCGCCCGCAATCGCCCGGCGCCGACGCTCGAAGCTCCACGAGAGAAATCCCAAATCCCGACTCCTCAAGGAGTTAAAGTCAAGGCTCTCCCCTCCTCGACCCGGAGTCTCCCGGTTGGTCCCGGTCCCGGGGCGGCGCCGAAGAGTCAATCGCCCAGATGATCGATCACAGGATTTCACCTCTACGAGACACTGATGGCACGGATTCTGCAAGGCTGAAAAACCGAGTCTTTCGGGTCCGGCACCCGAACGAAGGGGCGGGACCCTCGGAACAGGAAGACCGATCAGGTTCGCGCCTGTGTCGAGGACGCTTGCCCAGTTTTTGGGCAGCCGTTTCGCCCCGCGTCCATGCGGAAAACCGAGACCGTCCGAACCTGGATTCCCCCCTTGGGCTCAAAGAGAGTATCCGAGAATCGAAGAACCTGGTAAGAAGGTGGGCGAAGTCCAGCGAATCCGAGAACTTTTCGGAAAAACCCACTACCACCAAACACTCACGACCGTTTCAGCGTTTAGAATGAAGGATAGGGGGGGACAGATCCCTTCGACCGGCCAAGGACAGGTCCAAACCCAACGGCTAGGGGGCCGCCATGAGTATCAAGTTGGCTGAGACCCAGCTCTGGCAGCAGAATCTCGCCTCGTTGATCCGTTCGGGGCTTTTCCGCCGAGCGGAAACTGGCGAGGCGAACGGCCTGTACACGGTCGTCGGCGTTTACGGCGACGGCAGCCACTCGGCACCGCTGGCCAAATACGCCGACGCCCGACGCGCCGCGGATGCCGCCGAACTGGCCAATTCCCTGGCCAGTTCCGAACGGTCGGTCGAGGCGAATTGACGGTCGGACAGACTGCCAGATGCCTGCTCGACCCCGCGTCGAGCCGGGTGGAGGATACCGCCCGCCCCGGTCCTATCCAGGTCCGCGGCGGGCGTTTTTCGTCGGTGGGCCGGCCGCGGCCGGGTTCCGCCAGCCGATCTCGGAGGCCGTCAGCGGGTCGATTCGCAGGGAGCCCAGGACGTTGAAGTCCAGGCGCATCACGTCCCGACGGCTGACCGAGCCGGGCGAGAAGTTCCTCAAGGGGACGCCGTACTTGTCCGTGGCCCCGAACAGATGCAGCAGTTCGTGGACGACGGACACCGGGTCCGCATACGGCTTTTCTTGCAAGATTTCCGAGAACCCGCTCTCCCGCGCGTAGCAGACCGCCAGGTTGACCCCCGGCAATCCCAGCTCCACCTCCGAGACCGCCCACGACCGCCCCGCACTGCGTGGATGCAGCAGCCAGGCCCGCCGATCCGCCTCGACCCTCGGCTCGATCGCCCCGATCAGAGCGGCCAGGTCATGCACCCCCAGGCCCAGCCGGGCCACCGCCCGGCTCGATGCCGCGATCAGATCGACCTCCCGGTCCCGCTCGAACGGCTCGACCCCCTCCGCCCCCAGCCCGAACTCAATCGCCGCCGGCCGGGACGCCTCGACGTCGTCAACCACGATGTAAGTATCAGCCAGGTCTATGTTTACAGCTACTCCGTGGCGACGAGCCTCCCCCTCGATCCAGGCGGCTCCCCGCTCCAGGCTGCGGTGGGCCTCGGCCAGCTCCCGATCGTTCCAGCCCCGGCCGTCCCGCCCCAGGAAGACGGAGAGGACCACAACCCTCCCGACCAGCTCCGGCGACTGCCGCCACGGCCTCGACCTCGGACGGCCCGGCTCGTCCCCTTCCAGCCCGGTGAGCCGACCGAACCGCCGGTCCCAGTCGGCCGGTTCCCGGCGGACCCCCGCCAGGGCCGCCACCCCGACCCGCCCGTCCGCCGGCCGGACATCCCGCGCCGGCTCCGGCCGGTCCGCCGGCTCCTTGCGGATCGCCGCCTCGATCAGCCCGACCCCCACCAGCCAGCCGACGCCCAGTCCGACCGCCGTCGGCCACCGGAGCGTCCCCAGGACGGCCGCCACCGCCAGCACGCCGAACAGGCAGAGGGTTCCAATCAGCCAGGCCCAGAGTCGTCCATGCATCGGAGGAGTCGCCATTGTCGGGGGAAACACGTGTGTCGCCGCGGGGACTTGTGGTACTTTAACAACATCGCCGAGGTCCCTCCCATCATCACGACCCCATCTTCTGGAGTGGAGGCGGGAATGCGACTGCGCGACCCCGGGCATCCGATTCCTGGCTGGCCGTCCTCCCGCCGGGCCTTCCTTCGCGAGTCCGGCGGCGGATTTGGCCTGCTCGCCCTCGCCTGGCTGCTCCACCAGGACCGCGCCCGCGCCACCCCGGCCGTCAACCCATTGGAGCCGAAGCCGCCCCACTTCGAGCCCCGGGCGAAGCGGATCGATATACCTGTTCATGCACGGCGGCCCGAGCCACCTGGAGACGTTCGACCCCAAGCCCGAGCTTCAACGCCTCGGCGGCCAACCCTTACCCGAGAGCTTCGGCCCCGTCGCCACCCGCCGCAGGGTCGCCCACAACCCGCTCCTGCCCACCCGCCGCACCTTCCGCCCTTGCGGCGCCAGCGGCCTGGAGATCTCCGATCTCTTCCCCCACCTGGCCGCCCGAGCCGACGACCTAGCCGTGATCCGCTCCTGCTGGGCCGACAGCGTCAACCATCCCCAGGCCGTCTATCAGATGAACACCGGTTCGATCCTGATGGGCAAGCCGAGCCTGGGAAGCTGGGCCGGCTACGGCCTCGGGACCGAGAACCAGGACCTCCCCGCCTTCGTCGTCCTGCCCGACCCCGCCGGCGGCATCAAGGGGGGCCCCCCAGCCTACGGCGCCGGCTTCCTCCCGGCGAGCTACCAGGGGACCGTCGTCCGTCCCGGTCCCCACCCGATCCTCGACCTCCAGCCGCCCGACTCCGTTCGTCCCGGCGATCAGCGCCAGACCCTCGACCTGATCGGCCAGCTCAACCGCCGCCACCTCACCGGCCGCGAGGAGGACCCCGACCTGCTCGCCCGCATCCAGACTTACGAGCTGGCCTACCGGATGCAGAGCGCCGCCCCCGAGGCCGTTGATCTGGCCCGCGAGTCCCCCGCCACCCGCCGCCTCTACGGCCTCGACGACCCCATCACGGCCGACTTCGGGACCCGCTGCCTGCTCGCCCGACGCCTGGTCGAGCGCGGGGTCCGGTTCGTCCAGCTCTACTCCGGCGACGTCGCCGGCTGGGACGCTCACGAGGACGTCGAGTCCAATCACGGCCGGATGGCCGCGAAGACCGACCGGCCCGTTGCCGGCCTTCTGACCGACCTCAAGGCCCGCGGCCTGCTCGACGACACCCTCGTCATCTGGGGCGGCGAGTTCGGCCGGATGCCGATGTCTGAGCAAGGTCGGGGACGCGACCACAACCCCCACGGCTTCTGCGTCTGGCTGGCTGGCGGCGGCGTCCGCGGCGGGGTCGCCCACGGCGCGACCGACGCCGTCGGCCTCCGCGCCGAGGTGGACCGGGTCCACGTCCACGACCTCCACGCCACGATCCTCCATCTCCTCGGCCTCGACCACACCCGGCTCACCTTCGCCCACAACGGCCGCCAGGAGCGCCTCACCGACGTCTCCGGCACGGTCGTCCGGTCGATCCTGGAATAAGCCTCGGCGGATTCGTTCATCCCTTCGCTCGTCCCCTCGGGGAGCCGGCCATGTCCCGACGGCAATCCGGAGCGCCAGAGCGTCCCCGACGCCTCGCGATCACCACCGTCACGATGGCCGTCACCGCGGGAGCGGCCGTCCTCGCCTGGCTCGCCTCCGAGGGCCCGCGGCGCCAGCGGCACGCCGTCGAGGTGACGCAAAAGCTCGGAGGCCATGCCCTGCTCGACAACGAGCCCGACCCGCTCCGCCGTCCCCCTCCGCCCCCGAAGGCGTTGAGCGTGGACTGGCTCCGGGAGATGCTCGGCCCCGAGTTCGCCCACGACCTCACCCTGATCGACCTCAGCGGCAAGCCGGTCAACGACGCCGCCCTGGCCACGCTCGCCGGCCTGCCCCATCTCGAAGCCCTCTCCCTCAGCGGTACCCCGATCACCGACGCCGGCCTCGCCCACCTCTCCGATCTGCCCGCCCTGACGCGACTGGAACTCCGCGAGTCAGCGGTCAGCGACGCCGGCCTGCGCCACCTGGCCCGCTTGACCAGCCTGGAAGAACTCGCCCTCTCGTACACCGCCGTCAGCGACGCCGGCCTGGCTTCCCTCGCCGGTCTGACCTCATTGCGCTGGCTCCGCTTGCCCGGCACCGCCGTCACCGACGACGGCCTGGCCGCTCTCGGTCGACTCCGTCACCTGGAGTACCTGGACCTCTCCGGGACGGCCGTCACGAACGCCGGGCTTTCCCGACTCTCCGGGCTCTCCGAGCTTCGCTACCTCCACCTCGACCGCACCGGCGTCACGGCGGCAGGAGTCGCCCAGTTGCAAACGAGTTTGCCCAAGGTCACGATCTTCCATTGATGCTCTTCGTCGGTCTGGAGACGCAAGATATGAGCCGTCGGCTGCGGTTCGGGATTCTCGGGATGGCTGCCGGTTGCCTGTTCCTCGCCCTGGCGTCGGTGCCCGTCGCCGCGGCGGGCGACGAGGGCGAGGTCCACTGGGCCTTCGTCCGGCCGCAGCCACCGCCCGTGCCGGTCGTCCAGGCAACGGCCTGGGTCCGCAACCCCATCGATGCCTTCATCCTCCGCGGCCTGGAGGAGTTCGGCCTCCAGCCCAGCCCCGAGGCCGACCGCGCCACCCTCCTCCGCCGGCTCACCTTCGACCTCACCGGCCTGCCGCCGTCGCCCCAGGAGATCCACGCCTTCCTCGATGACACTGACTCCGACGCCTACGAGAAGCTCGTCGATCGCCTCCTCGCCAGCCCGCACTACGGCGAGCGCCGGGCGCAACACTGGCTGGACCTCGCCCGCTACGCCGACTCCGACGGCTTCGAGTTCGACCAGGCCCGTCCCGACGCCTGGCGGTTCCGCGACTGGGTCGTCTCGGCCCTGAACCGCGACCTGCCCTACGACCGGTTCGTCCGCCTCCAGATGGCCGGCGACGAGCTGGAGCCAGGCAACCCCGAGGCCCACGTCGCCACCGGCTTCCACCGCTGTTACCCCGACATGGTGGACCTCAACGACCAGGGACTCCGCCGCCAGAACGCCCTCAACGACATCACTGAGACGACCGGCCTCGTCTTCCTCGGCCTGACGATCGGCTGCGCCCGCTGCCACGACCACAAGTATGACCCGATCTCCCAGGCCGACTTCTACCGCCTCCAGGCCTTCTTCACCCCCGCGACCTTCGAGGACCAGTTCCCCGTCGTGTCCCCCGCCGAACAGGCCGAGCACGCCCGTGCCGTGCGGGACTGGCGGCAGGAGGTCGCCGCCTCGCAATCAGCCCTGATCCGGCTGGAAGCCCCGGTCCGGAACGAACTCGCGGCGGGCCTGCCGCCGAACCTGAAGACGGCCGCGGCCGCGGCCTTCGCCAAGGCGGAAGAGGAGCGGAGTCCCGAGGAAGTTGGGCTGGTCTTCGAGGCGTTGAGCCGCGACACTCGGGTCGAGGAATCGGAACTGGTCCGGCGGCTCGGTCCCGAACGGGCCGGGGAACGCTCGGCCTGGATCGAGCGGCTGGCCCGGCTCCGGGCGTCGGAGCCGCCCGCCTTGCCGATGGCTCGCGTGCTCGGGGAGACGGGCCCCGAGGCACCCCCAACGCATCTGCTCCTCCGCGGCGATTTCTCCTCCCCGGGCCCGGTCGTGACACCAGCCTTCCCCGCGGTGCTGGAAGGCTCCGACCCCGAGATCGAAGCCACCGCCCACACCACCGGCCGACGCGCCGCGCTCGCCCGCTGGCTGACCCGGCCGGACCACCCGTTGACCGCCCGGGTGATGGTCAACCGGCTCTGGCAGCGCCACTTCGGCCGCGGGATCGTCGCCACGCCCAGCGACTTCGGCACGATGGGCGAGCGGCCCTCGCACCCCGAGTTGCTCGACTGGCTCGCCTGCGAGTTCGTCGCCCGGGGCTGGAGCCTCAAGGCGTTGCACCGCTTGATCGTCACGAGCGCGACGTATCAACAATCGTCCCTCGCTTCCCCGGAAGCCCGCGAGCTGGACCCGGAGAACCTCCTCGTCGGACATCAGGGCCGTCGTCGGCTCGAAGGTGAGGCGATCCGGGATGCCTTGCTCGCGGCGTCGGGCCGGCTGAACCCGGCCCTCGGCGGCCCTTGCGTCTTCCCGGAACTGCCCGAGGAGCTGACGAAGCTCAGCAGCAAGGGGAAAGCCTGGCCGGTCACGCCCGACCCGACCGCGCGCGATCGGCGGAGCCTCTACGTTTTCGTTCGCCGGAACCTCCGGTTTCCGTTCTTCGAGGTCTTCGACCGCCCGGATACCAATGCGAGCTGTCCGAGGCGGCAGCGTGTCCACGGTGGCGCCACAGGCCCTGAGCCTGCTCAACAGCCGGCTTGCCCTGGAGAGCCGCCCGGGAACTCTCCGAACGCGTCGCCCGCGAGGCCGGCTCCGATCCAACCCGACGGATCGAGCAGGCGTTCCTGCTCACGCTCGGTCGCCGACCCGACCCCGACGAGCTCCGCCTGGCCCATGAATTCCTCGAAAGTGGCCCTGGCCTCACGCAATTCTGCCTTGGTCTCATCAATGTCAACGAATTCCTCTACATCGATTAGGAACGCTGACGGCGGTCCCCCCCAGGACAAGCGGACCGCAAAGCGACGCCGATCTCGGGTGCCGCTGCCGTGGAAGCTCCTGTTCGTGGGGCTCGTCCTGGCGGGCCTCGGGGCTCTTGGGGCGTTCTGGTGGTCCTGGTCCGAGCTGGATCAGGCACGCCTGGAAGTGGAACGTGGGCTGTATGCCCGGGCGCGCATCCGGCTGGAACGACTCGCTTCCTGGGTCCCGGTCCGTGGCGAGCTGGACCTCCTCCTGGGCCATTGCCAGCAGGCGACGGGCAGCCCGGACGAGGCACTGGCGACCTGGTCCCTGATCCCCGACGACTCGCCACTGGCCGGGGAGGCGGCTCTCCGGCGGGGTCGACTGGCCCTGGCTCTCGGCCGGTTCGAGCCCGCCGAGTCAGCCCTCCGAGCGCTCGCCAGCGGCGGAGGGGAAGACGGGCCGGGAGGGTCTGCGACTCTATCGGAGCTTGCTTCGCATGGAGGTCCGCCTGGATGAACTCCGGCGTTTCCTCCAGGCCGACTGGGCCAGCTCGCCCGACCCGGCCCGAGTCTTGAAGGACCTGGCGATGCTCGACGCCGAGCCGATCCCGGTCCAGGCCGTCCGGCAGCAGCAGGAGCAGGCCACCCGCCAGGCCCCCGATGACGCCCGCGTCTGGCTGGCCCTGCGCCAACCTCGCGATCCGTTCCAGCCGGCTCGCCGAGGCCGAGTCCTGGGTCCGCCGCTGCCTCCAGCGGCGGCCAGCGACCCGGCTGTCGTCCGCTCCTGGCTCGACTGGGCCGTCGCCGCCGGCCGCTCCGACGAGGCCGCCCGCGCCCTCGAAGCTCTGCCCGACGACGCTCTTGATCCCGCGAAAGTCCTGCAACTCGAAGCCTGGTTCGCCGCCCGGACCGGCGACCACGATCGGGAACGTCAGGCGTTGAAGGCCCTGACCGACCTGGTCCCCGGACAGATCGAGGCCCTCGATCGGCTCGCCCTGCTCGCTCTGCGGCAAGGGCATCGTGAGGAGGCGCAGGAGTACCGTCGGCTCAAGGAGCAGGCGAACCAGGCTCGCGAGCATTACCTGGAGCTTCTTTCCCGGTCCGACTTCGCCGAGCAAGCCGCCGAACTGTCCCGGCTCGCGGGGCAACTCGGCCGTTCCTTCGAGTCGGAGGGCTGGCTCCAGCTCTCGCGACGTGGGAGCGATCCGACCCCCTTGCGGCGGCCGGAGTCGACGTCCAGCCTGTCGCGGGTCGAGCTACGGCGCCTGGGTCCGGGAGCTCGGCCCGGCCGTCCTCTCGACGTCGATGGCCCGGCCTGACCCGCAGGCCGTCTTCACGAGCATGGCTGTTGAGGCCCGGCTCAACTTCCGCTATCAGAACGGCTCGTCCATCGCCCACCAGCTCCCCGAGACGATGGGCGGCGGCGTGGCCCTGCTCGACTTCGACGGCGACGGCTGGCTCGACGTCTACGGCGTCCAGGGCGGACCCTTTCCCCCCGCGAGCCGGACCCGCAGAGCGACGACGGCGACCGCCTCTTCCGCAACCGCGGCGACGGCACGTTCGAGGACGTCACCGATCACGCCGGGCTGGGCGGCTGCGCGGGGCTACGGCCACGGCGTCACCGTCGGCGACTTCGACAACGACGGCGACCCGGACCTGTTCGTCACCCGATGGCGGCGTACGCCCTCTACCGCAACCGCGGCGACGGCACGTTCGAGGACGCCACCGAGGCGTGCTGGCCTCGGCGGCGACCGCGACTGGCCGACCTCGGCCGCCTTCGCCGACCTCGACAACGACGGCGACCTCGACCTCTACGTCTGCCATTACCTCGCCTGGGACGCCGAGATCCCCGAGCTCTGCCCGCATCCGTACCGCCAGGCCAACACGGCCTGTCAGCCGCACCTGTTCCCGTCGCTGCCCGATCACCTCTTCCGCAACGACGGCGGCCGGTTCGTCGACGTGACCGAGCGAGGCCGGGATCGTCGATCCGCACGGCCGCGGGCTGGGCGTGCTCGCGGCGGACCTGGACGACGACGGCCTCGTCGATCTCTTCGTCGCCAACGACACGACGGCCAACTTCCTCTTCCGCAACCTCGGCGGCTTCCGCTTCGAGGAGGTCGGCCTCGACGTCGGGCGTGGCGGCGAACGCCTCGGGCGGCTACCAGGCCGGCATGGGCGTCGCCTGCGGCGACCTGGACGGCGACGGCCGGCCCGACCTGGCCGTCACCAACTTCTACGGCGAATCGACGAGCCTTCTACCCCAACCTCGGCCCCGGCCTCTTCGCCGACCAGTCGGCCGCGGTCGGCCTGGCCGGGCCGAGCCGCTACCGGCTCGGCTTCGGCGTCGGCCTTCGCCGACGCTGAACAACGACGGCCGGCTCGACCTGCTCACCGCCAACGGCCACGTCAACGACCTCAGCCCGCGTCTTCCCGTATGCCATGCCGTCGCAGCTGTTCCTCGGCGATGCCGCGGGCCGGCTTGACCGACGTCAGCGAGCGAGGCGGGCCTGCCGTTCCAGGTCGCCGCGCGTGGGCCGCGGTCTGGCCGTCGGCGACCTGGACAACGACGGCCGGCTCGACGCGGTCGTCGTGGACCAGATCGGCCCGCTCGCCTACCTCCACAACCAGACCGAGCCGCGCCACTTCGCCACCTTCCGCCTCGAAGGCGGCCCGTCGAACCGCGACGCCGTCGGCGCCGTGGTGACCCTGGAGGCCGGCGGTCGCCGCCAGCATGCCTGGCGGTTCGGCGGCGGCAGCTACCTCTCGGCGTCCGACCCCCGGCTCCATTTCGGCCTCGGCCGGGCCGAGCGGGTCGACGCTCGGTCGAGGTCCGCTGGCCGTCGGGGCGGACCGATCGCTGGTCCGACCTCCCGGCCGATTCCGGCTACCGGCTCCGCGAGGGTCAGCCGAGAGCCGAGCCCCTGCCAGGGTTCCCCGTGCGCTGAGAGCCCCCGATGCCGCGCTCACTTCGCGATCAGCACGACCGCGCTCCGGGGCTGGATCTGCGTAGGTCGAATCGCCCAGGAAGAAGGCTTGCTCGTCGGGGACGATGTCCTCGCCCTCGGGCAGCGAGGTGTCGACCACGCGATACCAGCGCTTGTTGCCTTCGAGCTGGGGCAGCTCGACGGTCATCGGCTCCCAGAAGGCGTTGCAGGCGACGTAGATCGGCACGTCGGAACGTTCGCGGGTCTCGAAGGCTTCGAGGGTGAAGGCGATGAACCGCGAGGTCTCGGAGAAGTCGGCCTGGAGCGGCTTGACGCCGTGCCAGACGATGTTGCGGAGGATCGGCGTCTCCGACTCGTCCGGGGTCAGGTAGCGCCAGCGGCGGATGATCTGGTGGCGCTTGCGGAAGGCGATGATGTGCTGGGTGAACCGGAGGATGTCGTGGTGACGCTCGGCTTCCTTCCAGTTGATCCAGTTCAGCTGGTTGTCCTGGAAGACGGTGTTGTTGTTGCCCCGCGCCGTCCGGCGCATCTCGTCGCCGTAGAGGAGCATCGGGGTTCCCTGGGAGAGGAAGAGGATCGTCAGGAAGTTCTTGATCTGACGTTTGCCGAAGCTCCTCGATCTGCGTCTTGCTTCTCCGCCGGGCAGGTTCGCCTCCTCGACCGGCCCCTCGATGCCGCAGTTCCAGGAGAAGTTGGCGTCGGTGCCGTCGCGGTTGTTCTCGCCGTTGCGCTCGTTGTGCTTCTGGTTGTAGGAGACGAGGTCGTTGAGGGTGAAGCCGTCGTGGCAGGTGACGAAGTTGATGCTGTGGTACGGCGAGCGGTCGCCCTCGGGGGTGACGAACAGGTCGTACGATCCGGCGATCCGGCTGGCCAGCTCGCCGGTGACGCCGGGGTCCCCCTTGACGAACCGGCGCACGGTGTCGCGGAACTTGCCGTTCCACTCGGCCCAGCGGCGGTCGGAGAACGAGCCGAGCAGGTACTGGCTGATGCTCCAGGGCTCGGCGATCAGCTTGATCCGCGAGAGGACCGGGTCCTCCTCGATCTCGCGGATGATCGGCGTCTTGCCCTTCTGCTGGCCGTCCACGTCGATGGCGAAGACCGCCGCCAGGTCGAAGCGGAACCCATCGACGTGCATCTCCTCGACCCAGTACCGCAGGCAGTCGAGGATGAACCGCCGGACGACCGGGTGGTTGCAGTTGAGCGTGTTGCCGCAGCCGGTGAAGTCGCGGTAGAACTGGGGCTGGCCGGGAACGAGCATGTACCAGATCGGTGTTGTCCAGCCCCTTGAAGCTGACCGTCGGCCCGTAGTGGTTCCCCTCGCGGGTGTGGTTGAAGACGACGTCGAGGATCACCTCGATGTCGTTCTTGTGCAGCTCGCGGACGAGCATCTTGAACTCGTCGATCTGCGAGCCGAGCTTGCCGTAGTAGGCGTAGTGCGACTCCGGGGCGAAGAAGGCGACGGTGTTGTAGCCCCAGGCGTTGGCCAGTCGCTCGCGGGTGACCGGGTCGCGGAACGGGCCGTCGAAGCGGTCGAACTCCATGACCGGCATCAGCTCGACGGCATTGATGCCGAGATCCTTCAGGTACGGGATCTTCTCGATGAAGCCGCGGTAGGTGCCCTCGAAGTCGGTCTCGGAGGAGTGGTGGCGGGTGAAGCCGCGGACGTTGACCTCGTAGATGATCGACTCCTCGATCGGGATGTCGGGGTGGCGGTCGCCCTCCCAGTCGAAGTCGCTCAGGTAGGCGACGCAGCGCGAGGCGCCTCGGACGTTGTTGACCTCGCTGGGGTGGAGGTGGCGGTCGGGGTCGTCCGGGTTGGCGTTGTCGTAGCCGAGGGCGTCGCCGGTCTGCCAGTCGAAGTCGCCGGTGACGGCCGGCGCATAGGGGTCGAGCAGGGTCTTGACCGGGTTGAAGCGGGAGCCGTCCTTGGCGGGGTGTAGGGGCCGTCGACGCGGTAGTTGTAGAGGGTCTTGTTGGGCAGGCCCTCGATGAAGATGTGCCAGACGTCGCCGGTGCGGTTGGCCTCGGGCGAGAGCGGGATGACCTGGGAGGGCTGGCGGTCGGCGATGTTGTCGAAGAGCAGCAGCTCGACGCGGGTCGCCCCCTGCGAGTGGAGCGCGAAGTTGATGCCGTCGGGCTTGACGGTCGGTCCGAGCGGTTCCGGCTCGCCGGGGAGGATGTTGGTGATCGTCGGCATGGGTACCTCGGAGGTCGCGAGGCATCCCGCGGAGACTGGTCGGGCGTCGCTCTGGGGCTCGCGGGCGAGCCGTTCCGGCAAAGGTTCGTCGGCGCACCCGGAAGGCAGCCCTCAGCCGCGATCCGGGCTGGTCCCGGCCTTTGAAGAAAGTTATACCATCCTCAGGAGGCTCCGGGCACAACGCCCGGAAAAACTCGCGTTGGTCCGCCGATTGCTCGAGAACGCCGGGCGGACGAGCCGGGTTGACGCGGACAAAACGGGGGATGTTCCCCGGGAAAGGGGTCGTGCACGGTCATGGCCGACGACGGGCTTTGGTACAAGGACGCGGTCTTTTACGAGCTCCACGTCCGTTCCTTCCAGGACGGCAATCAACGACGGGATCGGCGACTTCGTGGGCCTGACCAACCGGCTCGACTACCTCCAGGCGCTCGGCGTCGATTGCATCTGGCTCTTGCCGTTCTACGAGTCGCCCCTGCGCGACGACGGCTACGACATCGCCGATTACCGCAAGGTCCACCCCAACTACGGCACGATGGAGGACCTCGAACGGTTCCTCGACGAGTCCCACCAGCCGCGGCATGCGGGTGATCGCCGACCTGGTCGTCAACCACACCTCCGACCAGCACGCCTGGTTCAAGCGGGCCGTCGAGAGCCCGCCGGGCTCGCCCGAGCGCGATTATTACGTCTGGAGCGACACCGACCAGAAATACCAGGACGCCCGGATCATCTTCATCGACACCGAGCGCTCCAACTGGTCGTGGCACCCCCAGGCCCAGGCGTATTACTGGCACCGCTTCTACAGCCAGCAGCCCGACCTCAACTACGACAACCCGCTCGTCCAGGAGGAGATGCTCAACATCATGCGGTTCTGGCTCGACAAGGGGCTCGACGGCTTCCGCTGCGACGCCGTGCCCTACCTGTTCGAGCGCGACGGGACCAACTGCGAGAACCTGCCCGAGACGCACGACTTCCTCCGCAAGCTTCGCTCGGCGCTCGACGCCGAGTATTCGGGCAAGATCCTCCTGGCCGAGGCCAACCAGTGGCCGACCGACGTCCGCCCCTACTTCGGCGAGGGCGACGAGTTCCACATGGCCTTCCACTTCCCCTTGATGCCGCGGCTGTTCATGTCGGTGCGGCGGGAGGACCGCACGCCGATCATCGAGATCCTGGCCCGAACACCCGCCATCCCCGAGACCTGCCAGTGGGGCATCTTCCTCCGCAACCACGACGAGCTGACGCTCGAGATGGTCACCGACGAGGAACGCGACTACATGTACCACGAGTACGCCAAGGACCCCAAGATGCGGATCAACGTCGGCATCCGCCGCCGGCTCGCCCCCTTGCTCGACAATCACCGCGGCCGGATCGAGCTGCTCAACGGCCTCCTGATGAGCCTGCCCGGCAGCCCGGTGATCTACTACGGCGACGAGATCGGCATGGGCGACAACATCTATCTCGGCGATCGCGACGGCGTCCGCACGCCGATGCAGTGGAGTCTCGACCGCAACGCCGGCTTCTCCCGCGCCGACTACAACAAGCTCACGACCCCGATCATCCAGGACCCGGTCTACGGCTACTGGTCGGTCAACGTCGAGGCGCAGGAGCGGCACTCGTCGTCGCTGCTGAACTGGATGCGCCGGCTGATCGGCATCCGCAAGCAATACCCCGCCTTCGGCCGGGGCACGCTGGAGTTCCTCGGCTCGCCGAACCGGTCGGTCCTGGCCTTACATCCGCAAGACCGAGAGCCAGACGGTGCTCTGCGTCAACAACCTCTCCGAGTACGCGCAGCCGGTGGAGCTGGACCTGTCGGCCTACGAGGGCTGCGTGCCGGTCGAGATCACCGGCCTCCGCCGGTTCCCGCCGATCCGCGAGGAGCCGTACTTCCTCAGCCTCGGTGGCTACGATTTCTACTGGTTCTTGCTCGAAGGCAGCGATCGCCGGCCGAGCGGTCTCCGGGTGCGTCGATCGCCCCCGAGTGGCCGCGTGCCGACCACTCCCGCATCGCCGAAGCCGCATGATGCCCACGACCACCTGTCTCCACCCTGAGTGCTACTGCGCCGACGCCTTCGCCGCGAGGCCGAGTCGCGCTGCCCTGAGCCGAGGCATGCCGATCGCCCTGCGGCGGCCGTCGTCCACCTACCGGCTCCAGCTCCACGCCGGCTTTCGCCTGTCGGACGTCTCCGCGATCGTGGACTATCTGGATGAACTGGGCGTCACCGACCTCTACCTCTCGCCCTACCTCGACGCCCGACCCGGCAGCACCCACGGCTACGACGTCTTCGACCACGGCCGGCTCAACCCCGAGATCGGCTCGGACGCGGAGTACGACCGGCTCAACGCCCACCTGGAAGAGCGCGGGATGGGCCGCGTGCTCGACATCGTGCCCAACCACATGGGCATCGGCGGCTTCAACCGGTTCTGGATCGACGTGCTGGAGACCGGCCCGCAGGCCCCCTCGGCACGGTTCTTCGACATCGACTGGCACCCGGTCAAGGAGGAGCTGGAAGGCCGCGTCCTGCTGCCGATCCTGGAGGACCAGTACGGCCTGGTCCTCGAACGCGGGCTGCTGGTCCTCGAACGCGACGGCGGCGAGTTCTTCATCCGCTATCACGACCACAAGTTCCCGCTCTCGCCCGATCCTATGGCCTGATCCTGGAGCAGCGGGGCGAGGTGCTGGAGAGCCGGTTCGACCACAACGACGAGCACGTGATGGAATACCGCTCCATCCGCGACTCGGCCCGCAACCTGCCGGACCGCGGACGGTCGAGCGACCCCGACCTCGTCGAGCCGAAGCTCCGCGAGAAGGAGGTCATCAAGCGCCGGATTCGCCGGCTCTGCGAGGAGAGCCCGGCGATCTGCCGGTTCCTCGACGAGAACATGGCGCTCTTCCGCGGCAACGCCCGGCGACCCGTCGAGCTTCGACCTGCTCCACCAGTTGCTGGAGGACCAGGTCTATCGCCTGGCCTACTGGCGGGTCGCCGCCGAGGAGATCAACTACCGCCGCTTCTTCGACATCAACGACCTGGCCGGCCTCCGCACCGAGGACCCGGTCGTCTTCGACCAGGTCCACGACCTGATCTTCCAGTGGGTCGCCCGCGGCGGCGTCACCGGCCTCCGGATCGACCACCCCGACGGCCTGGCCGATCCGCCCGGCTACTTCCGACGGCTCCAGGAATCGCTCCTGCTGATCTGCCTGCCGCCGCCGACTTCGAGCAATCCGGGGCCGACGAGCCACTCTGGCCGGCGGTGGCCGAGGAGGTCAGCCGCCGCTATCACGCCGTCGCCCAGGCGGAGCCGGCCTCGCCCCTGGCGCGTCGGTTCCCGGTCGTCGCCGAGAAGATCCTCAGCCGCGGCGAGGACTTGCCCGAGGACTGGCCGATCGACGGCACCGTCGGCTACGAATATCTGAACGCTCTCAACGGCCTGTTCGTGGACCCGGCCGCCTCCGACGCGATCGACGCCGCCTACGCCGAGTTCACCGGCGACGACGAGCCGTTCGCCGAGGTGCTCTACAACGCCAAGGTCTTGATCACCCGCGCCTCGATGGCCAGCGAGGTCAACATGCTGGCCCGCCGGCTCAACCGCGTCTCCGAGCGCGACCGGCGGAGCCGGGACTTCACCTTGAACAACCTCCGCGTCGCTCTCCGCGAGGTGATCGCCTGCTTCCCCGTCTATCGGACCTACATCCGCCCCGGCGAGCCGGTCTCGCCCCGCGACCGCGGCTACATCGAGCAGGCGGTCGCCCGAGCGCGACGTCGCAACCCCGCGATCGACGCCTCCCTCTTCGCATTCCTCCAGCAGGCCCTCCTGCTCGAACACCCCGAAGGGATCACCCCCGAGGACCGCCAGAAGCGCGAGGCGTTCGTCCTGAAGTTCCAGCAGACGACCGGCCCCGTGCAGGCCAAGGGGCTCGAGGACACGGCCTTTTACCGCCAGATCAAGCTCGCCTCGCTCAACGAGGTCGGCGGCGACCCCGGCCGGTTCGGCACCTCGCCCTCGTCGTTCCACGCCCTGAACGCCCAGCGCCTGAGCCGCTGGCCCGGCTCCCTGAGCACCACCGCCACCCACGACACCAAGCGCGGCGAGGACACCCGCATCCGGATCAACGTCCTCTCCGAGCTGGCCGACGAATGGCGGACCCGCCTCGCCCGCTGGTCGCGCTGGAATGCCCGCAAGAAGGTCGAGTTCGACGGCTCCCCCGCCCCCGACGCCCGCGAGGAATACCTCCTCTACCAGACCCTCATCGGCGCCTGGCCCTTCGGCGGCCCCGACGACGCCGTCCCCGCCGGCTTCACCGAGCGGGTCCAGCAATACATGCTCAAGGCCGCCCGCGAGGCAAAGCGCAACACCACCTGGACCGACCCCGACCCGACCTACAGCGAGATCCTGACCCGCTTCGTCGCCGAGGTCCTCGAAAGCCCCGACGCCGGCCCGTTCCTCAACGACTTCCTCCCCTTCCAGCGCCGGATCGGCCGCGTCGGCATCGTCCACTCGCTCGCGCAGACGTTGCTCAAGCTCGCCTCGCCGGGCGTGCCCGACACCTACCAGGGTTGCGAGCTCTGGGACCTCAGCCTGGTGGACCCCGACAACCGCCGTCCCGTGGACTACGACCGCCGCCGCCAGATCCTCGGCCAGATCCGCGAGCGACTGGACCGCGGCACCTCCCGCCTCGACCTGACCCGCTCCCTCTTCGCCTCGCCCGAGGACGGCGCGATCAAGCTTTACCTGATCTGGACCGTCCTCAACCACCGCCGCGCCAACCTGTCCCTTTACGAGCAGGGCACTTACCGCCCGATCGAGACCGAGGGCGACCTGAAGGCCCATATGGCCGCCTTCGGCCGCTACCGCGAGGGCCGCACGGTCGTCGCCGTCGCCCCCCGCCTCGTCTGCTCCCTCATGGGCGAGGACGCCCTCACGCCCCCCCTCGGCCGCGACGTCTGGGGCGAAACCCGCCTCCTCTTCCCCGAGGCGCCGGGCCTGCCCCGTCGCTGGCGGGACCTGCTGACGGACTCCATTTTCGAGTTGGAGGACGTCGAGGGACGGCCGACGTTGGCCGTCGGCGACGTGCTCGGGGCGGCGCCGGTGGCCTTGCTGGTGGATGAGTCGTAGAATCCGGGGTGAGGCGAACCAGTGGAGAACCCTTTCGTTCTCGTCCGCATGGAGTTCCGATGGAGCAGCGGGCGTTGAAGGTCTTCATCTTCTGGCTAGCGGCGATGGTCGTCATGGCCTGCGTTTGCGTTGGCCTTGGCTTGTTGCTCCTTTGAGCTGCCTTTTTCGTCTGGCAGTCGCTGTTCAAGACGCATCCTGTCCTGGCCCTCCTCGCGGCGAGTCTTGTGATCCTGACCGTGCCTGCTCTCGCCCTGCTGGGCGTGATCCTCCCGCGGTCGCGGCCTGGCGGCGAAAACGAAAACATCAACATGGAACGGATCGACCCATGCCTGACTACCGCCCCAGATAAGTCGCCTCCCCCCTCGGCCTCCTTGGCGAGCGGAGGGCGGCGGGGATCTCGCCGTTGAAGCGGGCATAGACGGCGGCGAGGTCGGCCAGGCGGGCGCGGGCGTCGCTGTGGTCGAGTTGCTCGGGGGTGAAGCGCCAGGACCAGTTGCCCTCGGCCCGGCCGGGGATGTTCATGCGGGCCTGGCTGCCGAGGCCGAGGACGTCCTGCATCGGGATGATGACGGTGTCGCCGACGGAGGCATACGCGGCGCGGATGAGGTCCCAGTGGATCTGCTCGCCGGTCGAGCCGACGAAGCGGCGGACGAAGGCGCGTTCGGCGGCGACCTCCTCGGGGGTTTGGGTGGAATCGACGGCCGAGGTGGTGAACCAGCCGACGGTCGTGTCGTTGTCGTGGGTGCCGGTATAGACGATGCAGTGGCGGGGGTAGGAGTAGGGCAGATACTGCTCGGCCATCGGGTCGTTGCCGAAGGCGAACTGGAGGACCTTCATGCCGGGCAGGTCGAAGCGGTCGCGGAGGGCCTCGACCTCGAAGGTGATCTCGCCGAGGTCCTCGGCGATCAAGGGGAGGCCGCCGAGGGCCTGTTGCACCGCTTCGAGGAAGGCGGCGCCGGGGCCGAGGGCCCAGCGGCCGGTGGCGGCGGTGGGGGCGTCGGCGGGAACCTCCCAGTTGGCCTCGAAGCCGCGGAAGTGGTCGAGGCGGACCAGCTCGAAGCGCTCCATCTGGGCCTTCAGGCGGGCGACCCACCAGCCGAAATTCTCCTGGGCGTGGGCGGGCCAGCGGTAGAGGGGGTTGCCCCAGAGCTGGCCGGTCTCGCTGAAGAAGTCGGGGGGACGCCGGCGACGTGGGTCGGGCCGCCGGATTCGTCGAGCAGGAATAGCTCGGGACGGGACCAGACGTCGGCGCTGTCGTGCGAGGCGAAGATGGGCAGGTCGCCGATCAGGTGGATGTCGCGCTGGCGGCAGCTGTTCCAGCAGGTGGATCCACTGGCGATCGAAGCAATACTGCTCGAACTGGTAGAAGCGCACTTCCTCGGCCAGCTTCTCGCGCCAGTGCTCGACCGCCGCCGGCTTCCGGGCGACGACGTCCGCCTCCCAGTCGGTCCAGGTCGGCGCCGTCGTGGGCGTCCTTCAGGGCCATGAAGAGGGCGTAATCGTCGAGCCAGGTGGCGTTCTCGCGACGGAAGGTCGCGAAGTGCTCGTCTCCGACGCCGAAATTGGCAAAGGCCCGGCGTAGGAGGCGGCTCTTCGCCCCCGAGACCGCGTCGAACTCCACCTTCCCTGCCGGGAAACTCGGCTCGTCGGACCAGTCCTTCGGCGTCAGGTAGCCCTCGATCGCCAGCCGTTCTGGGCTGATCAGCAGGGGATTGCCGGCAAACGACGACGGCGACTGGTACGGCGAATGCCCGTGTCCCGTCGGCCCGACGGGCAGCATCTGCCACCAGCGCTGACCGGTCTCGGCGAGGAAATCGAGGAAGTTCTCCGACTCGGGACCGAGATCGCCGATCCCGAACCGGCCGGGCAGGGACGTCAGGTGAAGCAGGATTCCACAGGATCTCGGCAACCCCATCCGTCGTGCTCCTCTCATCTCGTCGCCGTGACGTCGATCACCTCAGGCTCAGAAGACCCGTCGCTGAAGATTCGGTTCTCATCGCATGATCCATGCCGAACCCCCAGCGTCGATCCCGCCGCCTCGCGCCTGCGGGATGAGCGTTGAGAAGCCAGCGGTCGCCCCGAGCGCCGGATCTCGTCGAGACCGACGCTCACGTCTCGTTCCCGATGGCCCGTGAACCGACCGGCCCGGCCACGGTGCACGACACGCAGCAGATGCGGCGTGCGATAACTCCGGGCCAGGGCCTCCGCCACGCCGTTGCCCACACGCCCTTGCGGATAGACCGGCACCCTGCGAAGCGAGCGGCTCCAGCCCGTCAGATCGAGCACGAACCAGTGGTTGCCCGGCAGCGGTTGCAGGTGGCTCCGAATCGAAGTGGGGTAGAAGTCGCGGTCGTCGCGATGGACCAGGATGTCGGTCCTCTCGTTGTGGCTGGCGTACACGGCAAACGACGGCCAGGTGTCCCAGAATCCCCAGCGCTCCCCGAAAGGAAGCACCCCCACCAGCCCGATCAGCCAGGCGACCGCCGGCATCGAATGCCCGAGGTCGCGCAGCGGCTCCCTCGGCCCTTCGGCCCAGGGTCCGAACAGGATCAGGTCCTCGACCAGCAGAGCCACATTCCAGACCAGCACGATCGTGCTGTGCCCGAGCCCCCAGGGGCCGAGGATCGCGAGCAGTCCGACATGCAAGCCAACCGCCCCCCCCAGCGCCAGACGTCGTGTCACCCGCCAGGCCAGGCCCAACGCCACGAGCAACTCCCCAAAGGGCATCGCCACTGCCAGCCCGTCCCGCCAAACCTCCGGCCAGTCGCCCGGTCTGAGCCCGAAGGGCCGCAATCCAGCCTGGAGGAACGCCGGTCCCAGCTCGCGGGTGAAGGTTACGTCGAGCTTCGAGAGCCCCGAGTGAAGATAGAGAAGGATGAGGAACCAACGCGACAGCCGCAAGCCCCATGGCTCCGAACTGAGAGCCAGCGCCGTGGCGGTCACAAGGTACTGATATACCCAGGGTTGAAGCCGGTTCTGATCGCCCGCAACCAGGACGGCCAGCAGAGCGACGGCCCCAAGCGTTCCTCGCCGCCAGGTCATCGCCACCATCGCTGACGCCATCGCTGCGATCAGCCCTCCGAAGCAGACCCAGGAGGCCCATAACGGCGGGGCCGGGATCGTCGCGACGAATGGCACGCGAGGGAAGGCCGTCTCGCCCACCCAGAGCGGCCAGGAGAGCCCGAGCATGGCCAGCATCGCGAGGTTCAGGACCAACCGGAACCGGAAGGCCGACCCCGCCAGCGCCACGGGTCGCCCGACGCCTTCCTGGTCGCTTGGTGCAGGGCGATCCGACACCGATTCCACTCACTTCCCGACGTTCGCGACGCGACGCGTCTGCCACCCTCAAGGCTCCGTCCGGAGCGCGTTCAGATGGTCCTCGATCGCCTCGCGAAAGGCCACGTTGTCTTCGATGTGGGGCAGATGGCCGACACCCGGCAGGACCACCATCCGCGCGTCCGGCAAGCCTTCCGTCAGTTCTCGTGCCACACGTGGCGGATTGACCAGGTCCAGCTCACCGACCAGAACCAAGGTCGGCACCCGGATCTCCCCAAGTCGCCCTCGCGCATCGTGCGAACCCGCGGCTTGCGCCTGCCGGGCGAAGGCGTCCGGTTCCTGGGGGTTCTCGTTACGCTCGGCAAACCGGACCAGCCCCTCCACCTGATGTTCACGACGGAAAAACGGTGGCGCGAGGAGCCAGGGCATGGTCAACCTCGCGAAGTCCGCCGGCGCCGTCAGTCGCCTCATCAGGACCCACGACTCGATGACCGCCTTCCGCCAGAGGTCGGCCCCGGCGTGTGTCGAGGCCAGCACCAGGGAGCGGACTCTTTCCGGGTATCCCAGGGCCAGTTCCTGCGCCACCAAACCCCCGAGCGAATGGCCCACAAGATGCCGCGGATGGAGCCCCGACCTTCGCAAGCCAGCCGGCCACGTCGTCCGCCATGTCGGCCGTCGCATACGGCCCCCGCGCCCGATCACTTCGCCCCACGTCCCGGTTGTCGAGGGTGAGTGTCCGGAACCGCTTCGCGAAGTGCTTCTGCGTCAACGCAAAGGCGCGATGATCACCCCCGAGGCCGCTCAGGAAGGCAAGCGGCACGCCCTCGCCCTGCTCCTCGTAATACAATCGCTGGCCACCGACCTCAACCACCGGCATGGACCCGCCTTCCCCCCCCATTGCGACCACCGGATGCCCACCGGATGATGCCCACTCTCCCCTCGAACGGTCAACCCATCCGGTCCGCGATTTCCCCCGACCACCACCGACTGAGACTCCTGACCATCGGACTCACCATCCCGACTTCCGCAGCGTGGTCCCTGCTCGAAAAGTCCGTCCCCATACTTGACATCGGAGACAATCGCGATAAGATGATCCCGATAGTCGCCCCCATCGTCTAGTGGCCTAGGATACCAGGTTCTCAGCCTGGGGACCGGGGTTCGAGTCCCCGTGGGGGTACTGCAAACAGGATAAGGGGTTGCGTCGAAAGATGCGGCCCCTTTTCCACGCGCCGCCCGCCGATCTATCTCAGTTCTATCACCACGCGGCATCCGCAGGGCAGTTGCGCGGGCACACCGGAGTCCCCGCCATGGCCTCGCTGCAGTTCGACGCATCCTCGAAGACGTTCCGCGTCCGGTTCCGCTTCGGCGGCAAGGGGGACTTCCGTTCCCTGAAGACCTCCGACGTCCGCGGAGGGGGGAAATCGGTGTCGGGGAAATTGGTGTCAGTTCATTTTTCGAGAGGGATGGCCTGCACTCCATATTCCTGGACGGGTGGCATAGCCACGTCTTCGTGGCGATGAGCGTTTCCCCTCATGCCGGCACCCGACCCGACATTGAACGGACGGATGGCTCACCCACCTCCTCGTGACCCAGTCTCGGGCCAGAGAGGCGAGGCTTGACCCGCCAGAACGCGGACGTGGCCACGAGGGGTGGCCATGCCCCGCATCGGTCAGGCGGCGAGCGGCACCACGGTTGCACAACCCTGCCGGGGCTCGGGCCACACTCCGAGGTGAAAGGTCCATGATCATCCACATCGATGCCGACGCCTGCCCGGTCAAGGAGGAGGTTTACAAGGTCGCCCGACGCCACGGCGCCCGGGTTTACGTCGTCACCAACAACCCGATCCGCGTGCCGCCGGATGAGATCATCGAGCTGGTCGTGGTGAAGGGTGGTTTCGACGCGGCCGACGACTGGATCGCCGAGCGGGCCGGCCCCGGCCACATCGTCATCACGGCCGACATCCCCCTGGCCGACCGCTGCCTGAAGGCGGGGGCCCGCGTGCTCGGACCTCGGGGCCACGCCTTCACCGAAGACGCGATCGGCGAGGCGCTGGCCACCCGCGCCCTGCTCGAGATGCTCCGCCAGTCCGGTGAGTTCGGGGGTGGCCCCGCCGCGTTCGCCAAAGCGGATCGCTCGCGATTCCTCTCCAAGCTCGATGAGATCCTCCACGCGATCCGTCGGCAGGGTGGTCCTCCCAATAGAACTTGATCGCTTTGCCCCAGTGGGATGGCCGCACTTTCTAGGCAGTCCTCGAGCCCATCCCACCAGGTGGGTGAGATTCAGCGAGTTGATTTGACGAAACATCGCGGCATTGATTTCCCTGGTTTGAGATTGAAGCAGAAAGAATCCTGCGATGAGTCTCTTGCAAGTCCGCTTCGGACCCGGCATCCTCTCCAGGTAATGCTGTGTCCGAAGCGGATCTCGCCCTTTGAAAACTTGGCGCGAGGCTTCCGTTTAACCCAAAATCGTGTTTTGGGCGGCAGAGATCGCCGTTCAATTCCTCTCAGCAAGGGAGTTTATCATGCGCATGCGGATCGCGATGGTCCTCGGCCTGCTCGTGCTGGGGATGGGGAAGGGGCGTGTGTATGGACAGTTCATCAACCCGCTCTCAGCCACGGGTTCGGGTTCATACACGAACAGCCCCAGCTTGATAATCGACGGGAACCTGGCACCCAGAAATACCTCATGGCTCGATTCGGGAAACGTCAATTGGAATGGATTGTCAACCTCATTGACGATCGACCTGGGTGGTCTCTACAGAATTCAAAACCTGTTGATTGATGCTGATAATAACGATGACTACCTCGTTCAGTACTCGACGGACGGGCTCTCCTTTACCAACCTCTTTACGTTCCTCGCCACAGATGGGCCTGTCAGCGTCTCCGCGGGAGGATTGGACATCCTGACGACAGATTCCAGTTTCCCCACCAATCCCGGCAACCAAACCACTCCTGCTTACGTCGGTCGAGGCTTCACCCCCGTCGAGGCGATATCTGAGAGTCTCCGCCACGGCGGGTGACAATGCCTACGCTATCAGCGAACTCCAAGCCTTCGGAACCTCCGCCGTCCCCGAGCCGGCGAGCTTCGTCATGTTGGCAACAGGCATGGCCGCTCTCCTGGGGTATTGCCGAAGGAAATCGGCCGTCCGCGCCTAAACCCTGCACCGTCTGATACCGGATCGTCCGGAAGGCTTTCCTTTGGAGACTGGGCGCCTGAGGTTGTTCTCGACCCCAGCCGCCAGGGCTTCGGCTGGGGTCGAGAGGGACCCCAGGCACCCAAGTCAAAGTCTTCCGGGTGATTTGGTAGGAGATGGTCGAGGGCGCGTGGTTTGGAACCGAGGTTGGCCAAGCCACCGCTGTGGACTTGCCCAGCATCATCCGCCCGGGGCCATCGCCGGGGGGCCGGGCGCCACGATTCTCTCCATCCAATCGCGATGCGGCGTGTCGAGCCTCGACTGCGCCAGGAGGCTGAGGGCCTCACAAGCGTAGGGTTGCCATCAACCAAGCGTAGGGACGCCAACAATACGATCAGTTTTGATCGAAAAACACGATTTTCGTTTTTGCTTTGGTTGATTTGGTCCACGAAGATCGCTCGTCCCCGGGGAATCCTCGTTGCATCCCCGGAGTTGTCTTCGTCAGGCCACCATCGGCCCGTGTCGCCGCTCGGTCCGCGCGGTGCGACGATGGGCCTCCCCCCTCTGCGGACCAGGAGTCGTTCCATGTTTCGCGGACTTCGACACGTCGCAATCGTGTCTCCCTCGGCCCTCCTCGTTGCTCTGCTCGTTCTGGCGTGTTCTCCGGCGGCGGCCCAGGTCGTCAAGCCGTTCAAGATCAAGGGGGCGGGTGTTGGCCCGAACGGCCTGCCCCTACCGCTTGAGCCCGCACGGTTCCACTGGGTCGTCGGTGAGGCAACCCACCTCGGTCGGCACTACGGCGAAGGTTACGTCCAGACCGACACGGCCGACATCGATCTGGTCAACGGCCGGATCACCGGTACGTTCGGCAGCGGCGATGACGAGCCGTTCGTGTTCACTGGCGCCAATGGGGAGCAACTCGTCTGCTACTACGGTCGCACCGACCACGGCGCTACCGAAGCGGGAACCTACGAGCTGACCATCCTCGACATCCTTCCGACCGGCCAGCTCCTCGTTCAGGCCCTCTGGATCGCCCAGTTCGTTCCCGTGTCGGACGAGTGTACGGGCAAGTTTGCGGGCGTCACCGGAAGCTGGGTGATGTACGCCCGATCCGAACCGTTCCTGCTTCCCTCGACCGATAAGGTGGCTTACTCCTGGGAAGGCGAAGGGTTCCTCACGTTCGCGAAGCCGAAGTCAGGGAAATAGGATCAACCGGTCCTCCCCGCTGACCTTCAGGACAGCTCGGGTGACACCTCCGCGAGTGGCCCGGACCAGGCCTGGTCCGGGCCACTCGACCGCCGAACCGCCATTCGCGTGCTAAACTAAACTGGGGGATTGTCTGCTCCGGTTCTTTGACAATCAAGAAACCCTCCCCGTCGCTGTCGAACCGCATGGTCTGCGCGAAACAAACTGAACACCGCTCGATTTCCTCGGAGACGAGCCGGGAAAGTCTCGGGTCCGATACCAGCAAACCTTAGCCAGCAGCCGGGGACTGGTACCTCGAAGTCTCGGAGTGATACCGGATCGCTTGGAAGAGTGACCCTTGCGGGTCGCACGTCCGGATTCCGCGACCGGCGTGGGCGTGCCACCCGCAAAGGGAACGGATCCAGGCGATTCCGTATGAGCCCCCGTCTTCCGGTCGTCCTCTTCCCGGCTCGCCTCGCAGAGGTTTGCTCCCCGAACGATCTTGCCGACCCCTCCCATATTTTGGCTTTTTTCCATTCTCTCCCTTTTGTGCAGCCTTGTGACTTGGTGGTGAATCCGCATGTCAGCAGTCCCGTGAACCGCTACGAAACGAACCCAACGGCAATTTGGGTAATCTTCCAAACGAACCCAGGGTCCGAGTCCACGTTACGAAACGAACCCGACGGTAATCTGGGTGGTTTTCCAAACGAACCCAGGGACCGAGTCGGCGCTACCAAACAAACCCGACACCATCGTAGGCGGTTTGCGGTGACTTTATCGACGTGACTCGTTCCAGTCCGGCAGCATCAGCGGGCCCCGGCCTCAGTCCACGATGGGCCGACCGCGACCGTCCTGGCCGAGGAGCGAGAGGAGGCGGTTGTCCTGGGGATAGGGATGACCCTTGTAGATGCGGAACCCCTCGGCGTGCTCGACGCCGATCTCGGAACCGCGCTGTCGGCTCCATTGGACCTGGCTGGCGAGGTATTCGTCGATGCCGTGCTGGCGAAGTAACCAGTTGCGCTGGCTGACGTGGCAGGCGAGCATCGCGCGCTTGGTCTCGAAGACGCGGGTGACATCGACGTGAAAGTCGGGCAGGATCGGCTCGGCGTCGCGGCCGTACCCTTCGAGAGGATCGACAAAGTAGAGATGCGGAATGCGGGGCAAGGGGGGGGCTGGGTCCCACTGGCGGGTTGCGTAGTTAGGGGCGGGGGCGGCGAAGCAGGCATCGCGAACGAGGAGGCTGGTGGCCTCATGGTCGCAGAGGTAATCGACGGGCGGGGCGGTCAGGATCAGATCAGGGCGGAGACGACGGAGGGTCTCGACCATCCGGCGTCGGGCGTCGTCGTCGTTGAAGATGGTCAGGTCGCGGAACTCCAGGCAGTCATAGTCGGCGCCGATCAGGGCCGCCGCATTGCGGGCCTCCTGACGCCGGATCGCGGCGATCTCGTCGGGCGAATGCTCAGCGCTGCCGCAGTCGCCGGGGGTCATGGTGGCGATCGTCAAATGGCAACCCTTCTCGCCGAGCAGGGCGAGCGTGCCGGCACACTGGAACTCGACGTCATCGGGGTGGGCGTGCAGGGCGAGGATCCGGACGGGAGTCGAGGTCGAATCGCGATCCGCGGCGGACATGGCGGGCTCCGATCGGTTGGCGTTATACTGACAGAGTCGAGATGTACCGCCCGGCTGGCCATCGGGCAAGCCCGGAGTCCGGCCGCGTTCCCGAGGGGCGGGCTCGTGAGCCGACCCCCCGGTCTTCCGCCGTTAACCGCGCCCCAACCGATCTTGAGATTCATGAGCTGCCAAGTTGCAATCCGCCGGAAAACCCTGCGACGTTCCTCGACGTTGCGGGTGATGATCCTGGGGCCGCTCGCCCTGACGCTCCTGGTCGGCCCAATCGGTTGCGGCCCTTCCCACGAGGAGACAGACCCATCCTCGGGGTCGACGGCCAACGGTGAGGTCGCGCCCCGGGGCGTTTACGAGCCGAAGACTGAGGGCTCGGCCGTCGAGCTGGCGAGGCACCTCGACCGGCTCGACCAGCAGTTTGCCCAGATCAACGAGCCAACCCCCGCGAAGGCCCGCGCCGCCTTGCTGGCGTATACCGACGCGGCGTCCAAGACCGCCGCCGCCATCCTCGAACGCGAGGGGATCTCGCCCGATCTCCGCGACCGGGCCGCCGCCACCTGGGTCACCAGCCTCCGGCAGCGCCTGGATGCCGATCCCAGGTCCCTCGACCGCTTCCTTGCCGCCGCTGACGCGGTTCAGGAGAAGTTCCCGAACAGCCCGCTGGCCACGATGGCGGCCCACGCCAAGGTCGATCTGCTCGCGACGGGGAACGAAAGCCTTTTCCCCGACCGTGAGAAGCGGTTTGATCTGCTCAGCGCCGCGGCGATCGTGCTGGGCGAGGCCGACCCCCCGCATCCGGAGACGGCCAAGGTTCTCGCCCAGTTCGCCCCGGCCGCCGAGCAGCTCGGCTACCCGGACCGGGCTCGGAAGATGTATCAGCTCCTGGCGGATCGGTACGGTGATGATCCGGTGTCCATCCTCGCGGCGGGCAACGCCTATCGCCTCGGGCTCGTCGGCCAGCCGGTGAAGGACTTCCGCGGCCCCGGGCTCGACGGTCAGACGATCGACCTCGAACAGTTCCGGGGCAAGGTCGTCCTCATTGACTTCTGGGCCACCTGGTGCGCTCCTTGCCAGGCGGAGATGCCCCTCTTGAAAGCTCTCCGCGAACGACTCGGCCCCGAGAACTTCGAGATCCTCGGCGTCAGCGTGGATCGCGAGGTCAAGGACCTGGAGCGGTTTCTGGCGCAGAACCCGAAGCCCTGGCCTCAGATCGCCGTGGCCAGCGTCGCCCCTTCCGGCAGTCCGACGAGCGATACGGCGCTGCCCGGAACCGATCTGCCGGCCATCCCGGAGACGACGCCCGAGGGAACCGTGGCGGCCAAGGCGGGCACCGAGGGTCCCTCGGAGCTGGAGCTTCGCTTCGGCATCAACCTCCTGCCGACAAAACTCCTGATTGATCGCGAAGGCAAGCTCGTGGCGACGGGCTACTCGCCCCAGTCGATCCTGCCGGCCCTGCAAAAGCTCTTCCCGAACGCAAAGTTCGGCGCCAGCGGCCCGGAGTCCCTGCCAGCCACCGCCACACCCGCGAGCGGCCCGGCCAAGCCAGCCGCGAAGTCGGAGACCGCAGGTCCGTCTTGATCCGTGATTGGCGACGTCTGATGGTCTCGCCGTTTCCCAGGGTTCGTGGATGAGTGCCTCTCCCTTGCTTCGCGGCGCCTTGATCGGCTGCGGCTTCGTGGCCCAGCACCATCTGGCCGCCTGGCGCCTTCAGCCCGAAGGTCGGCTGGTCGCCGTCTGCGACACCCGTCCCGATCGCCTGGCCTGGGCGTCCTCACTCGCCCCCGGCTCCCGACCCTACGCTGATGCCGCCACGATGCTCGATCGCGAGCAGCCCGATTTCGTCGAGATCTGCACGCGACCGGACACCCACCGCGTCTTGACCGAACTCGCCGCTCGACACGCCACCCACGTCCTCTGCCAGAAGCCCGCGGCCCCCGATCGGGATGACCTGATCGCTATGATCGAGGCGTGCGACCGGGGCGGAGTCCGGCTAATGTTCCACGAGAACTGGCGATTCCGCCCCTGGTATCGCACCATGCGGAGCGTTCTGGACTCGGGCCGACTCGGCCGCCCGATCTGCCTGCGACTGGCCCACCGCGACACCCGCGCGTTGCGACCGGGCGGATTCTCCGATCAACCTTACTTCGCCACCATGCCCCGGCTGATCCTCTTCGAGATGGGTCCCCACTTGATCGACACGGCCCGCTACCTACTCGGCGAGGTTAGTGACGTCTCCGCGCGGCTGGCCCATTTCGGCGAGGGCCATGCCGGGGAGGATCTGGCGATGCTGACGCTCCGGTTCACTTCCGGAGCACTCGGGTCCCTGGACATGAGCTGGTGCGCCCCGGCCCTGTTTGCCCGGCCGGATTGGGCCTTGAACGAGACAGTCATCGAGGCAAGTCGGGCCACACTCCGGCTCCTTCCGGACGGTTCCCTGGAGCAGATCGGGCTCGAAGGTCCGACCGAGAGCCTGTCCGTGGATCTGCCTCCGGCAGACCAGGTCTATCTCGACGGCTACGTCGCGACCCAGGCCCACTTCCTCCAGGGCCTTCTCCGCGGGACACCCCACGAGACAGACGGTCGGCAGACGCTCCGGACGATGGATGTCCTCTGGTCCGCTTACCGGTCCGCCGAGGAGGGCCGCGTGGTCGCCCTCGATCCGGTCTGAGGATCGCCAGGCCACACCTCCCCCGGGATCGCCTCGGCCGAACCTCGAAGGGAGGGATGAAGCGGTCAGTTCGCGTCGCCGGGGCCTGGAGCGGAGTCCTCGGGCGCCGGGTTCTTCTCGGAGGTCGCCTCCGAGCGCTTGAGGCGGACCGGGATGATCACGCCAGGCACGGCGCCGGCGAAGTCGTCGGCTCCCTGATCGGTGACGAGGGTCTGGTTCAACGCGATGAACTTCAGCTCCGAGAGCTTCTGCAACGTCTTCAGGCCCGCATCGGTGATGTCGGTGTCATTGAGGGCCAGGCTCTTGACCTGGGAGACTTCGCTCAGGCCGTCCATCCCTTCATCCGTGATGGCTGACTCAGTCAGGGAAAGCGTCTGGAGCGTGGGGATCGCCTTCAAGGAGGCCAGACCCACGCCCTGGATCTGGGTTCGATCGAGCCGGAGGGTTCGGAGTTGGGGGAACTGGCCGAGGTGTTCCAGACCGGCATCGGTGATCCGCGTGCCGCTCAGGTCGAAATCCTTGAGCTGAGGCAGGACCGGTAGCGCCGCCAGACCGGCGTCCGTAATCGCGGTATCGCTAAGCTTGAGCGTTTCGAGGCGAGGCAAATCCTTCAGGTTCGCGAGGCCGGCGTCGGTGATCTTCGTGCCGCTCAGTTCCAGCCAGGTGATCCCGCCCGACTCCGCCAGGCGTTCGAGGCCAGCGTCGGTAATCGGTGCCCCGTCTAGGAGCACGGCCTGAAGTCGCGGGAAGGACTTGAGCAGCCTTAGATCCTCGTCGGTAACGTGGGACTCCTTGCCGAAGATCACCCGGCGGACTGGATGCCCGGACTGGTTCTCATCGTATTCGACCTGGCCACCGAGCCGGTTGATGTCCTCGACCGTCTGGGAGTGTTCGGAGTTCATACAGCCGGCGAATACCAAGGCGCCGAGAATCACCGTGGAACGGTGCATAACTGGTCCTCGCATGGCTCAGGGCGAATCCGGCCGAACGGTTAAGGTGCCGGGGCGCGACGGCGGAATTGATGAATGAGAACAGGACTTGAATCACTTTCGCGAATCCGGTACTCGGCGTCAACAACGAACCCCTCGAAGTGATCGGTCCGGCCCGAAGGCCAGGTGACCTCGACCGACTCGACCTGCTCGGCCGGCCCGAGGCCGAGGTGGATTGCCGGCTCTGAGGCCGACTGGTAGCTCCCGCCACCGCAGCGAGCCGCGACGAGGCACTGATCCCCGGCGCGGACCGTGACGACCGCCCCGACTGCGTCGCGGTTCGAGGCCGTCCCCTCCAGGATGATCCTCAGGACGTGCCCACCCTCGGTGACATTGTGGAAATACACAAGTGGTCCATTCTGGTGGATCGCCACGGCATCGATCCGGCCGTCGTGATCGAGGTCACCAGCCGCGAGTCCTCGGCCTAGACGTCGGGTCCGGAAGACGTCCCCCGACCGATCGGAGGCATCCAGCAGTCGGCCTTCACCGACCCCCGTGAGCAACTGGGCGGGCATGGCGTAGGGGAAGGCGGGACGGAAGTCGTCAACGTGCCCGTTGACGGTCAGAATATCCAGGTGACCGTCATTGTTGGCGTCGAGCAGGGCGATCCCAAATCCAAGCAGGTGCCGGCTCAGTGCGGCGAGCCCCGACGGGGCGGTCTGGTCGGCGAACATGCCGAGCCCCAGGTTGCGGAACCAGGTGGTGGACTCGCCGTAGAAGTTGGTCACGAGCAAGTCGATCCGGCCGTCGCCGTCGAGGTCGCCGCACGCGACGCCCATGCCCGCCTGATAACCCCCCTCCGCATTGGCCGCGACGCCTGCGACGTGAGCGATCTCCTCGAACTGGCCGCCCCCGAGGTTCCGGTAGAAGGCGTTTGCCGTGCCGTCGTTGGCGACGTAGAGGTCAATCCGGCCATCGTCATCGAGGTCAGCCGCCACGACCCCGAGACCGCGGCCCGACTTGCCTGCGATACCTGCCTCCGTGGTCACGTCCACGAACCGGCCCCCATCGTTGCGGAACAGCCGATCCTGGGCCGGTTCGAGCATGTGCGGCGGGCAATAGGCCAGTGACCCGTCCGCATGGTGGCAGAGCCTCGGATGTTGTACGTCCCAGAGGGCGTAGTGGCAGACATAGAGGTCGAGGTCGCCGTCGCTATCGAGGTCGGCGAAGGCGGCGGAGGTTGGCCAGCCGCGGTCGCCGCCCAGACCGGACGAGGCTGTCGCGTCCTCGAACGTGCCGTTACCCCGGTTGCGCAGGAGGCCATAGGAGCCGACCCGGGAGACGAACAGGTCGGGGTCGCCATCGTTGTCATAATCGCCGACCGCGACCCCATTGCCGAACCCGCGACGGCCCGCCAAGCCGGACGAGTCCGTCGCGTCCTCGAACGTGCCATCGCCCCGGTTACGAAAGAGTCGATCACCCTCCGTCTGGGACGTCTCGGGATGGCGCAGGGGACCGCCCTGGATGCAATAGACGTCGAGCCAGCCATCGCCGTCATAGTCGAGCAAGGCGACCCCGCCCCCCATCGTCTCGGGGAGCTGACGCTCGGTGGATGCGCCATTGTCATAGGTGAAACGTAGGCCCGACGCCCCGGCGTCGTCGCGGAATCGCGGCAATACACCAACTTCGGGGCAGACTGCGGGGCCGCCCGGCTTGGTCTTCCCGGCCTGCACCAGCGACGCGCGGAGTTCCGCCACCCCCGGGCCGGGGGGCCGGCGGCTGAGATCGCGGAGCCGGATCAGGTTGTCCCGAGCCTGGCGGTCTGCCGGTCGCGACTCAGCGAGCAACTCCCACCAGCCCCGGGCCTCGAAGAGGCGTCCCAGAGCCTCGGCCCTTCGCGCCAGGTGGGGCGCCTGTTCGGGCAGCTTTGGGCGAAAATAATGGAGCTTGTAGAGCCGTCTGATCTCATCCAGCTCGGCCTTCTTCACCCGGAGTGACCGGGCCGCAGCCGGGTCGCCAGCCATCACGGCGAGCTCAGCCAGACGCTCCATGGCTTCGGCGTGGCCAGGGTTGAGCGTTAGCAATCGCTCGAGCGCTTGCCGTTCCGCCGAGGAGTCGCGACACCGCGACGCGAACCAGGCCTGGATCGCGAGGACCCGGTCGGGGGCGAGGGCGTCGTCCGGCAGGCTGTCCAGGGTAGCCCGGGCCGCATCGGTATCCCCGGAGGCGATCGCCCAATCCAGCCGGGCCCGAGCGACCGCGGCATCCCGCAACCGGCGCGACTCGCACGACCGAAGCCAGCGTTCGGCATCGTCAAGCCGTCCCTCGCGGGTCGCCAGATTGGCCAGCCCAAGCCAGACACGGTCGTCCTCCGGCGCCTTCCTGCGAGCCGCCTCCAACGTGGCGGCGACCTCCTCGGCAGCGATCGGCTCCAAGTCCACAATCGCGTACTGCCTCAGTAGTGCAAGCGTCCCTGAGACCTGCTCCCAGCCCGGCTGTCGTGTCCGCCCGCTCGCCCGTTTCCAGGCCCGCTCCAGATGCGTCCGAATCTCGTCATTCCTCCCCTCGAACCGATCCAGATAGGCAAGCAACTCCTGAGCGAGGGCTGCCTCGGGTACGGAACGGGGCGCGTCCTGGGGCAGATCCTTCAGGGCTTCCTCGGCGTCGGCGAACCGGCCCAGATCGATGAAAACCTGCGCGGAGGCCACGGCGGCTCGGAGACCCTCGTTCCCGTTCCGTCGGGGTACGCGCGACCAGGCCGCAAGTGCCGCCTCTCGGCGTCCAAGCCGCCGCTCGCAGACACCCAGTTCGAAGGCCACGGCGCCGTCACCCGGCCGCGCAGCGGCCAGGCGAATCAGACGGACCCGAGCTCTGTCGTATCGGCCAGCCTGCATCTCGGAGCGGGCCCGAGACCACTCGCCGTCGAGGTGGTGCTCCCGCGCCAGGAAGAGAAGACCGACCGCCAGCGACACGGCCGCCCCACTTGCCAAGGACCAGTCCAGCCATCGCCTCGCCTGTCCGGGCTTCATTGAGGTGGCTCATCTCTCGTTGCAGATTGGATGCTGAACAAGCTCAAAATCCATTACAGGCTTGGGTGCAGGATTGTCAAGCGCCGGCCGTGATGACAAATAGGCTTGCGCATATACTAAAACAATTAAATAAAATTATTGAAATAATTAGCTTTCATTCGCCAGTACAGCCGTTGCTGCGGGCGAATCTGTTTCCGATTTTTCTGTTGACTGCGTTTGGTGCTCATTTTATACCGAATCACAACACCCTTCTCGAAACTGAATCCATTACCCCCGATTAGAGTTGGATACCATGAGTGGTATGCTGAGGCAATCTATGTTTGTACTGTCGTTGTTTTCGGCCGGGCGTCACGCCCGGGGATTGGCCGGCATGGCGGTGCTACTGCTGGCAGCCACCGGATGCGGTTCGGGAGACAACCTCAACCGGCAGGCTGTCTCCGGAAGCATCACGCTCGACGGCAAGCCGCTGGACCATGGCAGGATCCGCCTCACACCGGCATCGAACGAGGCGGGCACCGACGTCTCCACGGATATCGCGAGTGGGAAATACGCGTTCTCGCGAACGGATGGCCCGGTGCCCGGCAGCTACAAGGTGGAGATCAACTCGATCGAGGATCCGAACTTCCAGCCCCCGGCGGGCAAGATGCCCGGCGAGTTCGTCATCCCGCCAGCCAAGCAGAATGTCCCCGATAAGTACAACATCAACACATCGTTGACCACGACGGTCCAGTCAGATCAGAGTGCGCCGATCGACTTTAGCCTCACCTCGAAGTGACTCCCTGGGCGCCCGTCAGATACCCCGGATCACCGTTCGTCCGTTCTCTTCTCCCTCTCGTCCTTTGCTGGAGACCCGGACCATGTCACGTCGTCGCGGCTTCACCCTGATCGAGTTGCTGGTGGTCATCGCGATCATCGGCGTGTTGATTGCGCTGCTCTTGCCGGCTGTGCAGGCGGCCCGCGAGGCGGCCCGCCGCGCCCAGTGCGTCAACAACCTGAAGCAGATCGGCCTGGCCATGCACAACTATCATGACCAGGTGAACAGTTTCCCGCCGGCACGCAAGGGCTGCTGCTGGGGCACCTGGAACCTCTTCATCCTGCCGTTCATCGAGCAGACACCGCTGTTCAACGCCTGGAACTCAGCAGGCAATAATCTGGTCGGCCCCGACGGCAATTTCCGCTACTTCGGCCTCGCGAACCAGACAGTGGCCAACACCGTCATCAACAGCTACCTCTGCCCGAGTGACCTCGGCGGTAACGCCAATAACCCCATCTCGCGCACCGTCAACAACGTGCTTTACAAGTGCCGGTTCCGGAATTACGTGGTCAACCTCGGCAACACCAATATCGGCCAGATGGACTTTCCGGCCAACTCGACCCCGAAGGTGATCCTCTTCCTCGGGGCCCCATTCTATGACATGGGATCGCCGAACGTCGACATCCAGCCCGCCTCCACCTACTTTCCCGGCCGCAACACGCGGAGCATCGTCGGCATCAACACACTCACCGATGGGACCTCGAACACGCTGGCGGCCTCGGAAGTGATCATGTCCCAGGGGACCGGCGATCTTCGCGGCTTCACCCAGTGGGGCGATGCCGTCGGCTTCATGGGCCAGACAACTCCCAACAGCACATCGCCCGATGTGCATGACTGGTGCACCAACTGGACCAACGGTCCGCCACTCCAGTGCATCGCCAGCCCCCTGACCGGCAACGACAAGTATTATGCCGCCCGTAGCCGACACCCCGGCGGTGTGAACGCCGCCATGTGCGACGGCAGCGTCAAGTTCTTCAAGAACAGCGTCAACCTCTTCATCTGGCGTGGTCTGACCACGTCCAACGGCGGCGAGGTGATCAGCGCCGACGCCTACTGAGCTCGACTTTGTACGTTTTTCGCTCACGATAAGGGAGATGGAGGCACGGCCGTGATCCCTCGCTACGATGGGTTTGACACACCAGACCATCACGGCGACGGAGTGCGCGGCCATGCCCCCATCCGATCTGATTCTATCGCTCCTTGAGGTCTTTCGCCCCGAATTCTCCGGCCCGACCTGGGACAAGGTCCTGCCCTTGGTCGTCGGCACCCTCTTGGCCCGCGGGCGGCGGACCGTGGCCGCCGCCCTCCGGCAGGTCGGATTGGACCAAGAGAACGACTTCAGCAAGTACCACCACGTCTTGAACCGCGCCGCCTGGTCGCCCCTGCGACTGGCCCGACGCCTGCTCCACCTGCTGGTCCAGATCTTCCTCCTCACCGGCGGCCGGCTGAGCTTCGTCATCGACGAGACCCTGGAGCGGCGTTGGGGCCGACGCATCCGGCTCCGCGGCCACTATCGCGACCCGCTGGCCTCCAGCAAGGCCCGCTCGGTGGCCGCCAGCGGCATCCGCTGGATCGTCCTGTCGCTGGTCCTCACCCCGCCCTGGACCACCCGCCCCTGGGCCCTGCCGGTCTTGAGCGTGCCAAGCCCGACCCCCGCGGTCAGCGCCCGGCTCGGTCGCCGGCACAAGACGATCGCGGTGTGGGCCCGCCAGATGATCGCCTGCCTGAGACGCTGGCCGCTGGGGGTGGACCCGACGGTCGTCGGCGACGGGACTTACAGCGTCATCGAGTTGGGGCTGAAGTGTCGTCGTCGCGACGTGCGGCTGATCGCCCCGTTGCGGCTCGACGCCCGACTGTTCGCGCCACCGCCGGCCCGCCGCGCCGGGACGATCGGGCGGCCCCCCAAGGTCGGGCCACGGTTGCCGAACCTGGCGGACGTCCTGATCGACTCGACGACGGCTTGGGAGCCCGCGACCTTGCGGTGGTACGGCGGCACCGAGCGGGTCCTGGAGTTGGCAACCGGGACGGCGTGGTGGTATCACCCGGGCTTCGAGCCGCTGCCGATCCGCTGGGTGATCAGCCGCGACCCGCGGGGGAGCTCGAACCCCGCCCCTGGTTCTCGACGGCACCCAACGACGCGGCGGCGGCAATCGTGGAGCAATTCGTGCTCCGCTGGCCGCTGGAGGTGACCTTTGAGGAGTCGCGGGCCCACCTCGGCATCGAGACGCAGCGGCAGTGGTCGGACCTGGCGGTCGCGCGGGAGACGCCCTGCCTGCTGGGCCTGTACTCGCTGGTCGCGGCCCTCGGTTGGGCCCTGCATCGGGAGCGACCGATCGCGTTGCGCACGGCATCCTGGTATCCGAAGGCGGCGGCGACGTTCTCCGATGTGCTGGCCGCGGTTCGCCGTCACTGCTGGAGCAGCCTGGATATCCGGATATCCGGGAGTGACCCCAGCCGTGTGGAAATTCCCAGGGCTCATCTGGATCGCCTGAGGAACGCGGCTTGCTACTCACACTGACACGTACAAAGTCGAGCTCAGAGGCTATCCGGTAATTGCTTTTCGCATTTCCTGAGACTGTAGCAACAAAGTAGTCGCGACCCCGCCCTGTCGCGTGTAAACCGTCCTTCTGGCGAGGATCTCGTCAGGAGGGACCGGTTATGGATCGGCCAGGCGACTATGAGGCTATCCGGTAATCCTCAGAGTTTGTAAACTCTTACCAAGTCAGGAGGTCCGCGAGTTACACCAACGATGGAGCACACCCCGATGCGAAAGCCCTATCCCTCCGACCTCACCGACGAGCAGTGGCAGATCATCGAGCCGCTGATCCCCGTCAGCCGCGTGGGACGACCCCGGGAGGTCGAGATCCGGGAGGTGCTCAACGCCATCTTCTACCTCAACCGCAGCGGCTGCCAGTGGGACATGCTGCCCCATGACCTGCCGGCCCGGAGCACCGTCCACGACTACTTCCAGCAGTGGCGGGCCGACGGCACCTGGCAGCGGATCAACGATGCCCTGCGACAAGAGGTGCGTCAGGCCGCCGGGCGTGATCCGAACCCCAGTGCCGGGAGCATCGACAGCCAGACCGTCAAGGGGACGGAGATCGGGGGCGTGCGGGGGTACGACGGCGGCCAGAAGATCCGGGGGACGAAGCGTCACATCATCGTGGACACGTTGGGTTTGCTGCTGGTCGTGATGGTCACGGCGGCCTCGGCCGACGACGGCACGGCGGCCCCGGAGGTCTTGGGCCGACTGACCACCGAGCACCGCACTCGGTTGGCGAAGTTGTGGGCCGACCAGAAGTACCACAATCATGCGCTGGAGTCCTGGTTGAAGAAGACGGGAGCCGGCTACGTGATTGAGGTGGTGGAGCGACCTGTCGGTGCGCAGGGGTTCGTGCTGTTGCACCGTCGCTGGGTGGTGGAGCGGAGCTTCGCCTGGCTGGGGCGGTATCGCCGACACAGCCGGGACTACGAAAGGTCGCCCGAATCGAGCGCGGCAATGATCCAGGTCAGTTCGATTCATCGAATGCTTAGAATTTTGAAACCTGATCAAACGAAGAAGCCGGTTCCCTTCAAGTATCCCAGGGAAAAACGGAAATCAATTACCGGATAGCCTCTATGTCCCGGACGCCACCGAGGGGATCACCCGGGTCGAGGACCTGCCTACCCCGCGAGTCGAACGCCGCAGCCGCGACTTCCGCAGCCGCAAGTGCCCCCGCTGCGGCCGATCGGCCCCGCGCTGCAACCAAGGGCAGCGGACCCTCCATGATCTCGGCGACACCCGGACCGGCCGGCCGATCGACATCGTGGTCACCTACTCCAAGCATCGCTGCCCCGACTGCCGCCGGTGCTTCAACGCCGACCTGGCCGACCTGGCCCTGCCCCAATGCCACTACACCCATCGGGTGCAGCCGACGGCTGTCCGTCTGGTCGTCGAGGACGGCCTGCCGTATCGGTCGGCGAGTTGGCACCGCTGGCGCGATCACCGCGTCTTCGTCCCCCACGCCACGATCCAGAACTGGGTCGAGGCCGGGGGGGAAAAGGCGGCCCGCCGCATCGAGGCCGACTCCCTCGCCCGCGGCCTTGAGAGCTCCAGCGGCGACATCGCCGTCGATGAGCTGTACGACGGCCCGTTCTGCGTTTTGTCGCTGGTCGATAACCAGACCTTCACACGGCTGATGTACCGGGTCCTGGAGAAGGACCCGACCCGGGATGACATCCGCGCCTTGCTCCGCGACTTCAAGGCCCACTGCGATGCTCGTGGCCTGACGATCCGAGGCGTCACCGCCGACGGCTCGAACCTCGATCCGGCTCCCTTGGCGGCGGTCTTCCCCAGTGTGCCCCATCAGGTCTGTCGGTTCCCCGTCCTCAAAGAGATCACCAAGGCCGTGCGGCACGCGTTGGCGAAGCTCCGCAAGGAGATGCAGGCCCGGCTGCCCAAGCGACACGGGGTGTAAGAAGGACCAACCCGGGAGGTGCGACGAGCCAAACGCCAGGAGCAACGGATCGACGACCTCTTCGAGCACCGACACCTGTTCGTCCGGAAGAAGCTCACGGCCGCCGAGGGGCGGAGGTTGCGGCGGATCACACGAGGCCTGACCCAACTGCGAACCCTGCGGTCGATCCTCGACGAGGTCTACCGCTTGTTCGACCGCCGCTGCCGAGCGGCTACGGCCTTGGCCCGCCTGGCGAAGCTGCGGGCGCGAGTGCGACGCTTCAAGCGGATCGGCCGGGCCCGGGAGAAGCTGTACACGCCGAACCTGGAGAAGGCGCTGACGTACCTGGACGACACGCTGTTGCCGGGGACGAGCAACGCGGTGGAGCGGGGCAACCGCCGCTACCGCAAAGCCCAGCGGAGCGTCTACTCGGTACGGACGGCGGAGCCCATCCGGCAGCGAATGGCCTTGGACATGCACCGGGAGCAGCGGGCCGAGGGCCGGTCACGGACCACGAAAGCCCTGCATCAAGCCCGTGCGGGACCGTGAAGGTCATCTACTTTGCTGCTACAGTCTCCATTTCCTTGGGATATTTGAAGGAGACCGGCTTCTTCCCTGGATCACATTTCAAGAGCCAGAGCATCCGATGAATCGAACTGACCGGGATCATCGCCTCGCTCGATCCGGGCGACCTCTCGTAGTCCCGGCTGTGTCGGCGATATCGCCCCAGCCAGGCGAAGCTCCGCTCCACCACCCAGCGGCGGTGCGGCAGCACGAAACCCTTGGCATCGGCGGGTCGCGCCACCACCTCAATCTCGTAGCCGGCCTCCGTCTCCTTCAACCACGCCTCCAGCACATGATTGTGGTCCTGCTGGTCGGCCCACAACTTCGCCAACCGCGTGCCGGGCTCAGCGGTCAGTCGGCCCAGGACCTCGGGGGCGACCGTGCCATCGTCGGCCGCGGCCGCCGTGACCATCAACCACCAGCAGCAAGCCCAACGTGTCCACGCTGATGTGACGCCGTCACCCGGATCTTCTTACCGCCGTCGTACCCCCGCACGCCCCCGATCTCCGTGCCCTTGACGATCTGGCTGTCGATACTCCCGGCGCTGGGGTTCGGATCACGTCCGGCGGCCTGACGCCCCTGTTGTCGCAGGGCATCGTTGATCCGTTGCCAGGTGCCGTCATTCTTCCCCTGGGTGAAGGAGTCGTTGACGGTGCTCCGGGCCGGCAGGTCATGGGGCAGCATGTCCCACTGGCAGCCGCTATGGTTGATGTAGAAGCTGGCGTTGAGCACCTCCCGGAGCTCGACCTCACGGGGCCGTCCCACCCGGCGGACAGGGATCAACGGCTCGATGATCTGCCACGGCTCGTCGGTCAGGTCGAAGGACTACAGCGCAAGTTGAGCCGACTTGAGGCCCCGACCGCCTCGGAAGTATGCCAGGGAAACGGCATCTTATCTCATGTCTTGAACAGGACTTTCTCCCGGTACTCCTCACTCAAGGCACCCTTCAGCCGCTTGGTCCCGATCCCACGTCGGCACCCGCTCTCACGCTTCAGTAAACCAAGGGCGAACCGCCGGATCACACTCACGTTCGCCGCCGCGTGGCCCGTTCGCACCCGAGACTCATCCTCCCGGAAGCTCACATCCAGTTGCCAATGCAGTTGATTCTCGATACTCCAATGGCCCCGCACGGCCTCGGCGAACTCCTTCGCCGACAACCCCCGGCTCAGGATGTAGTACCGCCCCTCCAGGCTGGTTCGCCCCCGGGAATCCGTTGGCTCCGAGAACGTCACGCCCACGGCACACAGGTCCTGCCACAGGCCCTCCGGATCGACCCCCTCCGGGGCTGGGAAGACCGCAGAGGTGCGGACCTCCCGACGACCGTGCCCCTTCTCGTCGGTCCGATGCTCATCGATCCGCTCGGCATCCTGCTCCAGGCCCTCGTCGATGGCCTCGCGGACCTGAGCCTAGAGCGTCGGCTGGTTCTCCTTGACGGCCAACACGTCGTCGCCGCCGCGTTCCCGAACCTTCGCAGCGATCGCCTTCTGGCAGCCCATGGCGTCGATCGTCACCACCGCTCCGGAGAGTTCCAGCAACCCCAGTAACTCGGGGATCGCCGTGATCTCGTTGGACTTCTCGTCCACGACCACCTGGCCCAGCGACAGCTTGTTCTCGGTCGCCCAGGCCGAGACCATGTGGATCGCCGCCTTGCCGTCCTGCCGGTTGTAGGAGCCCCCCAAGGTCTTGCCGTCGATGGCGACCAACCGCTTGGCGGTGACCTCCTGCACGGCCTGCATCCAACCCAACAGGGCCTTCTCGAAGGCCGCCGGGTCGAGCCGGGCCAGGACGCGGCGGATGGTGTCCTCGGAGGGGATGCCGGGGCTGAGGTCGAGGACGCGGGCCAGCCAGGTCCGGCGGTCGATGCCGAACTCGTGGATGGCGGCGAAGGAGTCGGCCCCGGAGAGGACGCCGCAGACGGCGATGAAGGCGATGTTGATCAGGGGGTGCTTGCGGGTCCGCTCGACGCGGGGATCGGTGAGGTCTCGGAAGTGGTCGTGGAAGGCGGCGGGTCCGTCGCTGGGCATGATCGCGTCCATCGGGGTCGGGAGATGACACTCGTGGTGAGCCCCCGTTGTACGCCGACGAACTTCCTCCAAGCTACGTCAGATCGCTATCTTGATGCGGCGGCCCTGGGAAGTATGCTGCCCTTCGTCATTTACGGAGGGACACGCGTGGACGTGCAACCGCTCCGCAAGATCAAGCCTCGGCTTCGGCAGTTCCTCAAGCGGTTCGACCACTGCTTCCCGCGCAAGGACACCCGCGCCCACCGGCCGGTCTACGTCTCCGGCCAGCTCTCGGACATCCCCGAGAAGAGCGTCGAACCCATCGCCATCAACGCCGGCGTGCCCGTGCGGACCCTCCAGGAGTTCCTCAGCCAGCACGCCTGGGACCACGACGAGGCGCCGACCGCCTCCAGCAGATCGTCCGCGACGAGCACGCCGGACCCAACTCCATCGCCGTCTTCGACGAGACCAGCGACGTCAAGAAAGGAAACCAGCCCCCCGGCGTCCAGCGGCAAGGGTGCGGCTCCGTGGGCAAGACCGAGAACTGCATCGTCACCGTCCACCTCGCCTACGCTCGCGACGGCTTCCCCTGCCTGCTCGACGGCGAGCGGTTCTGGCCCGCGGCCTGGTCCGACGACCGCGACCGCGGCCGCGAGGCGGGCATCCCGGACGCCATGCGCTACCGGCCGAAGTGGAAGATCGCCCTGGAGCTGTACGACCGCGCGAAGGGCAACGGCCTGCACTTCGCGTGGGCGACCTTCGACGAGGGCTACGGCGGCAAGCCCGAGTTCCTGCGAGAGCTGACGGTGCGGTCTCAGAAGTTCGTGGGCGAGGTGCCGCGGAACTTCCTGGGCGGGGTCAACCCGCCGCGGGTCGGGAACCGGCCGTACCATAAGCACCGCCGCGGCCGAGGCCGCAAGGTCCCCCGCCTGGCCAGCGGCCGCCGGCCCGCCCGCCGGGTGGACCCGATGCTCGCCGACCCCCGCCTGCGCGACCCGCCCTGGCGGCGGTACCGCGTCCAGGACGGGCCCAAGGGGCCGAGGATCTGGGAGGTCAAACACGTGCGGTTCCACCCCGTCGGCGGCGACGGCCTGCCGGGCGAGCCGCTGCACCTGGTCGTGGCCCGCGACGTCCTGGACCCCGACGCGATGAAGTTCTTCGTGAGCAATGCGCCCGAGGCGACGCCGGCCCAGGTCATGCTCCTCGTGGCCTTCTCGCGCTGGAGGGTGGAGACGTGCCAAGCAGACTCCACCTCAAGCGACAGGTGGTGCGGCCCCCCCGGCGCCCGTTACGATCGCTGTCGCCGCGCTGCTTGAGCTGGCTGCGTGGTGCCGAGATCGCTTGACTGAAGCACCCGGAGGGATCACAGGCCCATCACCTCACGACGCACCGCTCCCCCCGCGCCTGACCACCCCGACGCCGCCGGACCCGCACCCGGGCCCGGGACTGGGGACTCGCCTCCCCGCCGACAGACGGCAACAACTCCGCGACAGGCTCGGCAGGCGGCTCGCCCGACTCCACGAGGCCAGACGCCTCGGGGAGGCCGGCCATGAATGACGCCTTCCAGTCCCCCAAGCTCAAGGTCGGGCCCCTCGACCGTGCGGCCATCGTCTACGTCCGACAATCCACGCCGCAACAAGGGATTGATCATCAGGAGTCGACCGCACGCCAGTACGCCCTGGCCGACCGGGCGGTCGAACTCGGCTGGCCCCGCGGGCAGGGCACGGTCATCGACGACGACCGGGGCCCGAGCGGGCCGTCGGTCGAAGGGCGTCCCGGGTTCCAGCGGCTCCTGGCCGCGGTGGCGCGGGATCACGTCGGGCTGATCCTCGGGCGGGAGACGAGCCGTCGGGCCCGCTCGGGCCGCGATTGGCATCAACTGTTGGAGCGGTGGGCCCGCTTCCGCACGCTGCTGGCCGACGCCGACGGCCTGGACGACCCGACCGACCACAACGACCGCCTCCTGCTCGGCCGGCCCGGGATGATGAGCGAGGCCGAGCTTCCTATCCTCAAAGAACGGCTGTCCCAGGGCAAACTCAACAAGGCCCGCCGCGGCGAGCTGATGGGGATGCCGCCGATCGGCTTCGTCCGGCTCCCCTCGGGGGAGTGGGCGATCGACCCGGACGAGCAGGTCCAGGCGACGGTGCGATTGCTCTTCGATCAGTTCGACCGGGAGACCACCCTTGCTGGCCTGCTCCGCTACCTGGTCGACCCCAAGGTCCTCATCGCGGTCCGGCCGCCATCCGGGGCGAACCGCGGGGAGTTGGAGTGGCGGCGTCCGAACCGGGCGACCTTGCCGAACCTCCTGCACCCCCTGTCGTACGCCGGCGCCTCCCGGTTCGGCCACCGGTCGGTCGACCCGCGGCGGAAGCGGCCGGGCCGGCCGAACACCGGCAAGCTGATCCGCCGGCCGGAGGACGGCCTGGTGCTGATCCGGGGGGCGCCTCCCCGCGTCCATCACGTGGGACCGCTTCCGGGCGAATCAGGACCGCCTCGAAGCCAACCGGGCGTGGTGCGACAGCCCGGGGGCGCCGCGGCAGGGCCCGTCGCTGCTGGCCGGGCTGGTCCGGTGCGGGCGGTGCGGGCGGCGGATGATCGTGCGGGACTCGGGGACGAACGGTCGCCACTGCTACAGCGGCACCCGCGGCTCGGCCGACTACGCCGAGCCGCTGTGCCAGTGCCTGTCCGGCCCGGTGGTCGATGGCCTGGTTCGTGAGCAGATCCTGGGGGCGGTCGAGCCGGCGGCGCTGGCGGCGAGCCTGGCGGCGGTGGCCGAGGTCGAACGGGAGCGGGCCGAGCGGTCCCGGCACTGGCAACGGCGCCGGGAACGGGCGTGGTTCGAGGCCGAACGGGCGGCGCGGCAGGACCAGGCGTGCGAGCCGGAGAACCGTCTCGTGGGCCGCGAGCGGGAGCGGCGGTGGGAGGAGGCCTGGAAGGCCCAGCGGCCGGTCGAGGACGACTACGAGCGGTGGCAGCGGTCGGCCCCGGGCCGCCTCTCGCCCGACGACGAGGCGGCGATCCGGACACTGGCTGCGAGCCGGCTGGCTGTCGGTGCGCCGGGACGCCGACGGCCACCCCGTGATCTGGGCCGACGCCTCCGAGCTGCGGCGGCTGCGTGCACTCCACCGGCTGCCGCGAACCTGGGCGAACAGGGGTCGGCTCGCCGAATTGAAGAAGCCGAAGCCATGCCCGGGGCGGTAGAGTGTCGGTGGCCCGGTTCACCCCGAGCCGGGCCACCCCACCGCGCTCTTGGAGGGCATTATGGCTGGAACATCGAGGTGACCTTCGAGGAATCACGTGCGCACCTCGGGGTCGAGTCGCAACGGCAGTGGTCGGACCTGGCAATCCAGCGCGAGACGCCGTGCCTGCTCGGCCTGTATTCGCTGGTCGTGACCTTCGGTCGGGCCTTGCACGAGGAACTCCCGATCGCGGTGCGAACGGCGTCCTGGTATCCGAAGGCCGAGGCGACGTTCTCGGATGTGCTGGCGGCGGCGCGTCGGCATTACTGGGGCGCGCTGGATATTCGGATATCCAGGAGCGACCCCGGACGTGTGGAAATCCCAAGGACTCACCTGGATCGCCTGGTGAATGCGGCCTGTTACTCACACTGACACGTACAAAGTCGAGATAAGAGCGTCTAACAAAACCTCCAGCGTTGCCGGTCTTCGGCATGCCGATCGCTCGTTGTCTCCTCGATCCGAGTGACCGGGAGATTTCGACCATGGCCAAGCCCATCCTGCCTGACGAACTCTGGGAAGTCGTCGGCCCGCTCTTGCCGCCCCGGCCGCCGCCGAGCCCCAAGGGGGGACGCCCCCCCGTCGGCAACCGCGACGCCCTGACGGGCATCCTCTTCGTCCTGAAAACTGGCATCCCCTGGGAGGACCTGCCGTGCGAGATGGGCTGCGGCTCGGGCATGACCTGCTGGCGACGCCTGCGCGACTGGCAGGCCGACGGCACCTGGGACCGGATCCACCGAGTCCTGCTGGCCCGGCTCCGCGGGGCCGACAAGATCGATGGGTCGCGGGCGCTGATCGATAGCTCCTCGGTCCGCGCGGCCTACGGCGGCGGGGCCACTGGCCCCAGCCCCGTGGATCGGGGCAAGCCGGGCAGCAAGCACCACGTCCTGACCGACGCCTCGGGCATCCCCATGGCCGTGAGCGGGACGGCGGCCAACCGTAATGACATCTCCGAGTTCGCGCCGCTGTTCCACAAGATCCCGGCGGTGTCGGGCAAGGTCGGCCGCCCGCGGAAGCGGCCCGACGCCCTCCAGGGGGACCTGGCGTACGACTCGGAGCCACACCGGCAGGGGCTGCGGGAATTGGGGATCGAGCCGATCTTGCCGGAGAAGGGCATCGACGACGAATCGGGCCTGGGGGAGACGCGGTGGCCCGTGGAGCGGACGCTGGCCTGGGTCCACCAGAACCGTCGGCTGCGCGTCCGCTACGAGAAACGGCCGGATATCCATCAGGCGTTCCCGACCTTAGCCTGCATCAAGATCTGTGCGAGTGCGCTATTCTCTGGGTTTTGTTAGACGCTCTTTGGGGCGATTCGTTCCATTCCCTGCGATTCCCCGCCGCTATCTGCTGTGCCGGATTCTGCGCCGACCTGTGCGCCGCTTTTCGCGGCGCCCGCCGCCCGGTCGAAGTGGTCCTCGGTCGTCTGCGCGTAGTGCTTCAGACCCACCTTGGCGTCGTGCCCCATCCAGAAGGCGACGACGTGCACCGGGAACGACTTGAGCAACTCGGTCTCCCGGCTCGATCGCAGGTTGTGGAACCGGCGGGGCCAGGGTTCCACGCCAGCCCGGCTTACCCAGCTTGTCGAACGTCGTCCGCAGGTTGCAATTACGCCAGCCGTTCGGCCCCTGGGCCTTCGTCAGGTGATCGCCCCCGACGACGTGCGTCTGGCCCGGAAGGGCCAGCTCGAAGGCCTCCTCAAGGAACGGCCGCAACTCGGGGAACAGGGGGATCGTCCGGCTCCCCTTGCCGTCGTAGCGGTCGGTCTTCGGGCTCGGGACCGTGATCCGGCTCCGCTCCCAATCGACGTGCCGCCATTCCAGCGAGAGCACCTCCGACGGGCAGCGCGGGCCGCCGAAACGGGCCAGGGCAATGATCGTCCGCCAGGACGGGCTCGCCACATCCAGCAGCCGTTGCACCGTTCTCCGCCGATTTTCGCGGCCCGAAACTCACCGACAATCCGGGCACGTCCACCCCAGGTTTTCCGCTGAACTCCTGGGCTCATTGTCGGTGAGTTTCTCGACAGGGATGGCGGCCCTGGCTCTTCGTCGGGCGAATCCTTTCTCGGGTAGCGTTGGCATCGACCACGCATTTTCGCCCGGATTCTCCGCTCGACTGATGCAGATTTCGTGGGCCCGCCTCGGCCGTAGTTCTACAGCCGCAGGAATTTGACGCCCGGGTGCCTGGCCCGCCACGTCTTGGCGTGCGACCTCCGGGCCACTTCGTTGCGCCGCACGTGGTAATCCACCAGCGCCGTCGCCCGCGGCAGCCTCAACTCCGGCTCCGACAGCGCCGCCTCCAGCAGCCGCACCGGCCGGTCCAGCGTCAGCTCCGGAGTTTTTTTTGGAGACGCCTCTGCACCAGCGTCACGAACAGGTGGGCCAAGCCCACCAACGTCATATGATGGTGCCAGCCGATCCACGACCGCGTCTCGTACTGCGTCATCCCCAGATAGCTCTTGCAGTCCTCAAAGCAACGCTCAATGTTCCAGCCATAATGCCCTCCAAGAGCGCGGTGGGGTGGCCCGGCTCGGGGTGAACCGGGCCACCGACACTCTACCGCCCCGGGCATGGCTTCGGCTTCTTCAATTCGGCGAGCCGACCCCTGTTCGCCCAGGTTCGCGGCAGCCGGTGGAGTGCACGCAGCCGCCGCAGCTCGGAGGCGTCGGCCCAGATCACGGGGTGGCCGTCGGCGTCCCGGCGCACCGACAGCCAGCCGGCTCGCAGCCAGTGTCCGGATCGCCGCCTCGTCGTCGGGCGAGAGGCGGCCCGGGGCCGACCGCTGCCACCGCTCGTAGTCGTCCTCGACCGGCCGCTGGGCCTTCCAGGCCTCCTCCCACCGCCGCTCCCGCTCGCGGCCCACGAGACGGTTCTCCGGCTCGCACGCCTGGTCCTGCCGCGCCGCCCGTTCGGCCTCGAACCACGCCCGTTCCCGGCGCCGTTGCCAGTGCCGGGACCGCTCGGCCCGCTCCCGTTCGACCTCGGCCACCGCCGCCAGGCTCGCCGCCAGCGCCGCCGGCTCGACCGCCCCCAGGATCTGCTCACGAACCAGGCCATCGACCACCGGGCCGGACAGGCACTGGCACAGCGGCTCGGCGTAGTCGGCCGAGCCGCGGGTGCCGCTGTAGCAGTGGCGACCGTTCGTCCCCGAGTCCCGCACGATCATCCGCCGCCCGCACCGCCCGCACCGGACCAGCCCGGCCAGCAGCGACGGGCCCTGCCGCGGCGCCCCCGGGCTGTCGCACCACGCCCGGTTGGCTTCGAGGCGGTCCTGATTCGCCCGGAAGCGGTCCCACGTGATGGACGCGGGGAGGCGCCCCCGGATCAGCACCAGGCCGTCCTCCGGCCGGCGGATCAGCTTGCCGGTGTTCGGCCGGCCCGGCCGCTTCCGCCGCGGGTCGACCGACCGGTGGCCGAACCGGGAGGCGCCGGCGTACGACAGGGGGTGCAGGAGGTTCGGCAAGGTCGCCCGGTTCGGACGCCGCCACTCCAACTCCCCGCGGTTCGCCCCGGATGGCGGCCGGACCGCGATGAGGACCTTGGGGTCGACCAGGTAGCGGAGCAGGCCAGCAAGGGTGGTCTCCCGGTCGAACTGATCGAAGAGCAATCGCACCGTCGCCTGGACCTGCTCGTCCGGGTCGATCGCCCACTCCCCCGAGGGGAGCCGGACGAAGCCGATCGGCGGCATCCCCATCAGCTCGCCGCGGCGGGCCTTGTTGAGTTTGCCCTGGGACAGCCGTTCTTTGAGGATAGGAAGCTCGGCCTCGCTCATCATCCCGGGCCGGCCGAGCAGGAGGCGGTCGTTGTGGTCGGTCGGGTCGTCCAGGCCGTCGGCGTCGGCCAGCAGCGTGCGGAAGCGGGCCCACCGCTCCAACAGTTGATGCCAATCGCGGCCCGAGCGGGCCCGACGGCTCGTCTCCCGCCCGAGGATCAGCCCGACGTGATCCCGCGCCACCGCGGCCAGGAGCCGCTGGAACCCGGGACGCCCTTCGACCGACGGCCCGCTCGGGCCCCGGTCGTCGTCGATGACCGTGCCCTGCCCGCGGGGCCAGCCGAGTTCGACCGCCCGGTCGGCCAGGGCGTACTGGCGTGCGGTCGACTCCTGATGATCAATCCCTTGTTGCGGCGTGGATTGTCGGACGTAGACGATGGCCGCACGGTCGAGGGGCCCGACCTTGAGCTTGGGGGACTGGAAGGCGTCATTCATGGCCGGCCTCCCCGAGGCGTCTGGCCTCGTGGAGTCGGGCGAGCCGCCTGCCGAGCCTGTCGCGGAGTTGTTGCCGTCTGTCGGCGGGGAGGCGAGTCCCCAGTCCCGGGCCCGGGTGCGGGTCCGGCGGCGTCGGGGTGGTCAGGCGCGGGGGGGAGCGGTGCGTCGTGAGGTGATGGGCCTGTGATCCCTCCGGGTGCTTCAGTCAAGCGATCTCGGCACCACGCAGCCAGCTCAAGCAGCGCGGCGACAGCGATCGTAACGGGCGCCGGGGGGGCCGCACCACCTGTCGCTTGAGGTGGAGTCTGCTTGGCACGTCTCGATCGGGTTCAGGTCCGGGCTGTAGGCGGGCAGGTAGCGGGCCGAGGCCCCGGCCGCCTCGATCAGCCGCGTCACCTCGGCCGTCTTGTGACAGGACAGGTTGTCCATCACCACGATGTCGTCGGGCCTCAGCGCCGGCACCAGGCACTCGCCGACGTAGGCCTCGAAGCAGGCCGAGTCGGTCGCCCCGACGAAGGCCAGGCACGCCGGCTCCGGCACGCCGCCGAGCCGCACGGCCGCCGTGAGCGTGACGACCTTCCAGTGGCCGTGCGGCACCGGGCCGTCGACCCGCACCCCGCTGGGGGCGCGGCCGTGCGTTCGGTCCATCGCGGTGCTCGCCCCGCTCTCGTCGACGAAGACCAGCCGCGAGGGGTCGATGCCGGCGAACTCCTCCCGCCAGGCCGCCCGCTCGGCCCTCAGCTCCGGGCGGTCCTGCTCGGCCGCCCGCCGCGACTTTTTTTTCGCGAGATGCCCAGGCGTACCAGGGCCCGGTGCACCGCCGACGGGCAGCAGGAGACGCCGGCGACGCGGGCCAGCTCCACCAGGGTGGCGTCGTCGTCGGCCCGGACCGCCTCGCGGAGCCGCACGGCGGCCTCGGCATCGAAGGCCGCCGCCCGGCCGCCGCCACGCGGCTTGGGGGCGATCGAGCCGGTCTCCCGCCGCTGCCGCAGCAGCTTGCGGATCCAGGCGACGCTGACGGAGAAGCGGGCGGCGATCTGCTCGCGGGTGCCGTCGCCCGCGTCGCAGGCGGCGACGACCCGCTCCCGCAGGTCGGTCGAGTAGGCTCTCATCCCTCGGGCCCTCCTTAGTACTACTCCGTTACGATCTCCTGCCGGATTTGCATTGATGCGTGACATCGGATTCCGCAACTCTCTGACCTCTCTTGATTTGCGTCGGGTTACATGGACGCAATTGCCAAGAATCGATCATTCGAGCGATGCCGTAAACCATTGTCTTGCAATAAGTTGTACGACGTAACGGAGTAGTATTAGAGCGCTCGGAAATAATGAGCCGAACGGCACACTGACTGCTCCTTCGTGAATCGGAGAGTGAGCCCCGGGACCGAAGGAGCACAGGCCATGAAACCGCTCGTCAGCGATGCCCTCTGGGAACGCCTCCAACCGCTGCTGCCGCCCCCGCCCCCACGCCGCTTCCGCTTCCCCGGCCGCAAGCCCCTGGATTACCGCAAGATCCTCACCGGCATCCTCTTCGTGCTCAAGACCGGCATCGCCTGGGACGACCTGCCCGCCGAGTGGGGCTGCGGCTGCGGCAAGACCTGTAGTCACTACCTGCGACTCTGGCACCAGGCGGGCGTCTGGCTCAAGTTGCACGCCGTGTTGCTGGCCGAACTCAACGGCGCCGACCAGATCGACTGGGAGCGGGCGCTGATCGACGCCTCCTTTGCCGAGGCTCCCGAAGGGGGCGAGGACACGGGCCCAAATCCCACCGACCGCGGCAGATCGGGCAGCAAGCACCACGTGATGACCGATGCGCACGGTATCCCCTTGTCCGCGACCGTGACCGCGGCCAACGTCAACGAGGTCACGCAAGTCTTCGCGGTCCTGGACGACATGCCGCCGGTCGGCGGCAAGCCCGGGCCGAAGCGGCAGAAGCCCGAGCGCCTGCAAGGCGACCGCGGCTATGACTCCGAACCGGTGCGGCAGGAGTTGCGCCGGCGGGGGATCACCCCGATCCTGGCCGCCCGCAACACCGAGCACGGGAGCGGGCTGGGGGTCTTCCGCTGGTTCGTGGAGCGGACCATCTCCTGGCTGCATTCGTTCGGCCGCCTGCGGCGCCGTCTGGATCGGCTCACGGAGCTTCAGGAGGCGTTCCTCCATCTGGCCTGTGCCCTGATCTGTTTGAGGTTCCTGGGACCATAACCTCATTTTTTCCGAGCGCTCTTAGTGGTTCATCCGGCAGGTGATTTGCAGATGGATGGAGGCATCACCAGGAGGTGCCCCATGGCCGCCCGAGTCACGCTCCGCCCGATGACCCCCGAGGAACAGCAGGCCATCGCCGACCTGCTCCACTCGCGCACCGCCCCGGTCCGCCTGGTCGAGCGCGCCCGCATCGTCCGGGCCGCCGCCGACGGCCGATCCGCGCCCGTCATCGCCGCCGAGTTGGGCTGCTCACGCCCCACGGTCTATGCCTGGGTCCGCCGCTTCAACGACCAGGGGGTCGCCGGCCTCCAGGAGCGGCCCCGCGCCGGCCGGCCCCCGACCTACACCGCGGCACAGCGGGCCGAGGGCGTCGCCGCGGCGTTGACCGACCCCAAGGCCCTCGGCCTGCCGTTCGGCTGCTGGACGCTGGACCGCCTCCAGGCCTACCTCAGCGAGCAGAAGGGCCTGGCCATCAAGCGGAGCCGCATCGACGAGGTCCTCACGGAGGAGGGCCTCCGCTGGCGGAAGCAGGAGACGTGGTTCGGCGAGCGGGTCGACCCCGACTTCGCCGAAAAAAGGGGGCGATCGAGCGGCTCTACACGGACCCGCCGGCGGGCTCGGTCGTCGTCTGCCTCGACGAGATGGGGCCGGAGTCGGCCAAGAGCTTCCCGGGCCGACAGCTCGTCCGCGTCGAGCCCCGAGGCGACGCCGATGGCCGAGGCCGGCCGGCCGGACGCGCCAAGCAAGAGATCGACTACGGGCGGCGCGGCAAGGGATACCTCTTCGGCGCCTTCCGCCCGGCCACCGGCGAGGCGTTGACGCGCCCGTATCCCAGCCGCAGCGCCGCCAACTGGGCCGACTTCCTGGCCCACGCCGAGTCCTGGGTGCCGGCGGAGGTCGGGCGGGTCTACGCGATCGTCGACAACCTCAGCGCCCACCGGGCGACCGACGTGCTGCTGTTCGCGTTGGCCCACCCGCGCTGGGAATTCGTGTTCCAGCCGAAGTACGCGGCGTACCTGAACCTGATCGAGCCCTGGTGGAAGGGGCTGCGGAGCCTGGCCCTGAAGGGGCGTCGGTTCGAGACGTGGGAGGAGGTCTGCCGGGCGATCGAGGAGGCGACGGCCTACTGGAACTGGCACCGCCACCCGTTCGTCTGGGGCCGGCACCGGAGACACCGGCCGCGACGCCGCCCCGGCATCGCGGCCGTACCCGGAGTCAGGGGACTTGCCGGATGAACCACTTAGCCTCCAAGGGATAATCCCGTCAACCACTACAGTCAACAAGAAATCGCTCTAGTGGAACCCACCCGAGGCCGGGGAGTCGCTGAGCGAGTTGGTACAAGAGGCGGTGAACGACCCGTACCGCCGGCGGAACAATTCGAGCCGCGACTACCCGCGGAACAAATCGAGCCGCGACTACCCGCGCAAGAAACAGGAGCATGCCATCGGCGAGCCGGAAATCCGTCGTGCCACGAAAGATCAGATCAACGCGGCACGAAGAATCAGGGATCAACTTGCATTAGTTGGACTGTCACCGATTCCTAGGTAGCTTGACACAACTTCTTGTGACGCCAGGCATTGCAAATCTCGTGGCCGTTTGGCCACCTGTAGAGCAAGCTCTCTTCTCACAGGAACTTGCGGCGACTGGCCCGGCAAACGGTGACAGTCCAACTAATCCCGCTCGTCTGCCCTGCAACGGAAATGTGATAGATCCAGGTACTGAGCCTGGGGACCGGGGTTCGAGTCCCCGTGGGGGTACTTCCAGCGGGACAAGAGAAGGGGTCGTGTCGTAAGACGCGACCCCCTTGTCCGTGCGCTCCGCGCAGCTCGATCACGTTTCTATCAATACGCGGCATCCGCAGGGCACTTGCGCGGGACCCCGGGAGGCTCCGACACGGCCTCGCTCCAGTTCGACGAATCCGCCCGGACGTTCCGATTCCGCTTCTCGGCAAGGTTGACTTCCGCTCGCTCCGCACCTCCGACGTCAACGCTGCGGAGGCGGCTGGACGACACGACCCGCGCCGTCGAGCGCGGCTGGTTGGCGATCCCCGCCAGCGTCGAGCCCGGCAACTTCCTCTCGACTGGGGTGGCATCGTTCGACGATCCCCTGGCGAGGCTGCTGGATCATCGTCCTGGCGTCATCCTCTGAGATGTTAGAGGAGGGAGATCACCGTCAGGGCTCGGGTTCCGTAATGTCGCCTATTTCAACCGTCGCCGCGGCTTCGGCGGGGGTTGGGATCGAGGAGCGGCGGTGCGACCAGCGGTGGCCCAGGGAGAGGCAGGCGGGCAAGAGCACGAGATTGCCCAGGGAACTTCCGAGCGTGGCGATGGCCACCATCGTTCCGAAGTTTGAGAAGGGAACGAACACGCTGAACCGAAGCACCGCAAACCCGAGCCCGACCGCCAGGCTGGAGAGCAGCACCGCCGGTCCAGTGACGTTGTAGCTCGCCAGCAAACTCGCCTCGAAGGTGTCGTGCTTCTCCCGGTGGCGGCGGAACTGGAGCAGACAGTGGAACGTGTCATCGACCGACAGCCCCAGCGCCACGCTCGCCACCAGGGCTGTTGCCAGGTCGAGCTTGACCCCGATCCAGCCGGTGAGGCCCAACACCAGAGCCACCGCCAGCAGACTCGGCAGGACGGCCAGCGCCGCCAACTTCGGGCCTCGGAAGGCGATCGTCAGCATGAGAAGGATGCCCGCCGCCGACCAGAGGAACGTCACCCAGGACGACTCGATCACCCCCCGCGTCGTCTGCGTCAGGAGGTAGGACAGACCGGTCACGTATGGCTCGCGAACCGGCTGGCGGAAGGCGGGAATATTGCCGACCAGGACGAGCGCCTCGCGGAACGTCTTCGCCTTCTCCAGGGCTGGCTGAGCCTCGGGCATCCGGATCACCTGCCGCGCCCAGCCCGATTCCGGCCGATCCTCGACCTGGGGCGACCAGAAGCCGCGAAGCAGTTCTCCTTGCGGCGAGGCTGCGATCAATTCCAGCTTGATCCGGAGCGCCTCCTCGGCCCGCTCGCGTGGCAAGGCGGCGAGCTTGCCCTCGGGGTCAAGCACCGTCGCCAGCGAGACGACCTGGGAGACGGCCGGTCGGCCGTCGCGCCGAAGCTCGTCAATCCCCTCGGCGAGACCCCGATGGGCTTCCAGCATCGCGAGGTCGATTCGTTCGCCCGCCGGCACTACCAGCGAGACGACGCCGATGCCGCCCAGCCGCGACTCGGTGTAACGGTAGTCGTGCACGACCCGCGTGCCCGGCTTGAAGGCGTTGATGTAGTTTGACTCGTAGTCAAGCCACACCATCCCCGCGCCGACCGGCACGACGACCGCAGCCACTCCCAGGACCAGCCCCCCTGGCCGCTCGACGACCCGCCGCGTCAGCCGGTTCATCCCGAAGGCCAGCCGGGAGGTCGAGCCCGGACGGACCGGCCATTCCATCGGCCAGGGCGGCAGCATGGCGACCGGCGAGATCGCCAGAGTCAGCAACGAGGCGACCAGCGTGCAGGCCGCCAGCACCGCCCCGAACTGGAAGACCGGAACGACGCGGCTACTCAGCAAGGCCCCATAACCGACCGCCCCCGTGACGGCCGTCCAGACCACTGGCGCCATCACGGCGTCGATCGTCAAACGGCTGGCGTCGCGACGTTGCCGCCCCGAACGAAGCTCGTCCCGAAAGTGGATCGCCAGGTGGCTGGCGGCGGGCATCGTCAGCACGATGATCTGCGCCACCAAGGGTCCGCCTGAGAGCGAGAGCCGCAGGCCGAGCGTGGCCATCGCCGCCTCGGCAGCCAGCCAGACCGTCCAGCCGGCCAGCATCGGCACGATCGCCCACCAGAGGCTATGCGTGACCGAGAGCGTCACCAGGCCGATCAACGCCATCCCCGCGATCGCCAGCCTCCGACCGTCCTCCTCGATCGCGTTGAACCCGTCGACGAGCAGGACCGGCGGCCCGACCAGAGCCGGTTGTGCCAGGGCGTGACGGCTCGCGAAGCCGTCGGCCGCGGCCCGGAGGGCGGCGATCGTCTGCCTCGGCTGCTGCTCCTCCATCGGCTTGACCCGCACGACCAGGGCCGTCGTCGTCCCCGATCGAGTGACAAGCGTATCGACGAGCAAGGGATGAGTGGTGATCTTTTCCCGGAGCGTTGCGAGGGCATCCCCTTCCGCATTGCGGATCGCGCCGCCGACGGTGAAGGGGCTGTCTGCCCGGCCGAGCGTGGCCACGCTCCCCTTGATCGCGTTGACGGCCAGCCGACGGGCGAACCCGGGGAGCTTGACCAGGTCGCTGAGCCGGTCGTCGATCTGCCAGAACAGGGGCATGCGGTCGAGCGACTGCACGTCGGTCACGGCCGGGATCTTTCCCGGCGCCACGGCCGCGGCCAGTTCGGCCAGGCGTTCCATGCCGTCGGGGGTCAGCAAGGCGGGGTCATCGTAGGTGATGAAGATGACGTTGTCGTTGCCGAAGGCGGCCGAGGCACGCTGGTAATCGCGGACGGCCGGGTCGCCCTCAGGGAAGAAGGCGGTCAAGGACTGCTCGTACTGGACGTGCCGGTCGAGCAGCAGCAAGGCGATCAGGAGCCCGATCACAGCGGCGAACGTGACGTAGCGGGCCCGGAGCAAGAAGGCGATCACGGCGTGCGTGGTCCTGGGGCTGGAGTTGGCCCGTCGCGTTGGCCGAGCGGAGGCGTTGCGGAACAGTCGCGGGAGGACCACTCCGTTTTAGGGCGAATCGCGCGCCGCGTCGAGACCCGCGGTGACGGAAGCGATCGGTCAGCCGGCAACATTGCGCGAAGTTTGCGTGACGCCCGAGTCCGGTGGTTCGCACCAATCTCACACCTTCGCATTGAGCAAGTTCGATAGCTCACCGAATCCGGTCCAGACCGAATACAGGGCGGCGGCCGTCAACCCGAGCAGCGAGAGCCAGAGGAACACGTCCCAGAGCAGGCCCGGCGTGATCCGACGGTCGGTCCGCCGATAGCGGAGGTACACCGCCGCGCCGGCGATGAACGGCAAGGAGACTCCCTGCATCACCCCGCCGACCTTGACCATCATCACCAGGTCGCTGAATCCCAGGAACAGGACGAACCCAAAGATGGGCAGGATCGTGCAGAGGACCTGGATCGACCTCTTCCGGAGGTCTTCCCGATGCGGGTCGATGAAGCGGTTGACCCGCAGGAAGTCGGTGAGGATGCGGCTGTTGCCGGCCGTGGCGGCGAAGAGAGTCGAGTAGAGAACACAAATCGCCCCGAAGACGATCACCCACGTCGCCAGCCGCTCCCCCATCACCGGCGTGTACATCCCCGCCAGCGCCGGGATCACATCGCCGGCCGGGATCTCTTTCCCTCCCGTCCGCTTGTTCAACACCGACGCCCCGAGCAGGTAGAAGGCCAGGGTCGCGATCGTATAGACGACCATGCTGACCCACGCATCCAGCCTCAGAACCCGCATCCAGCCCCGCGCCCGCTCGGCCCACGACTCCGTCTCTTCCCGCGGCCCGACGTGCCGCGCGTACCCCTTTTCGATGCACCAGTACGGATAGGCCAGTAACTCGCTCGCCCCAACGCCCGTGATCCCGAACATCGTGAAGGCCGCCACGACGGCCCCGGTCGGGACGTGGAACGTCAGGCCCGACGCGATGTCCTTCGCTGTGACCGCATGCTCGGCCGGCAGGAAGGCGACGCAGAGGATCGTCATGAACGTGAAACCAGCCACCAGCAACGTCGAGACCCCCTCGACCAACCGGTAACTCCCCGTCGCCAGCATCGCGATCGTCACGACCGTCACCAGCACCGCCCACGTCCGCTCGGAGAGCAGCCAGGGGCTCGTCACGCCCGACTCGGTCAAGGCCATCTGGAACGACCGCGCGATCCCGCCGATCATCGCTCCGATCTGCATCTGAGTGAAGAGAAGCATGATCACGCACCACCAGACCAGAGCGATCCCCGGCCCCGGCAGGCGCCGGAAGCTGGCGAAAGTGCCATCGCCCGAGCTGATGGCGAAGCGGCCCAGCTCGATCTGCACGAACACCTTGATGAAGCAACTGGCGATCACCAGCCAGAGCAGGGCGAACCCCACCCGGGCGCCGAGGTTCGTCGTCGCGATCAGCTCGCCCGTTCCGACAATCGCACCGGCGAGGATCAGGCCCGGCCCGATCTGACCGAGGGCGTGACCCAGCGAGGTCGGCGGCTCCTGGATCGCGGACTGAGGGGGTGGCGTGGCCTGGGACGCGAGGTCGGCGGGGGCGCTCATGGTGGTCGGGCCGGCTGGGGTCGCGATCGGGAGCGGTCGGGGACGCGCCGGCGGCCCCGGGATCGGACCCATCGTAAAGGCGTCAACCGGCCGGTTCAACCGTCTTGGCGTCCGGCCTCGCCTTCCGGACCGGACCCCGATCCCACGAGACGTGCGGCGCCGGCACGCGTCCCTCCTTGCCACGACCCGATACCGACTCTGCCAGAAACCCGAGCAGTCGCCTCCGGAAGACCGGAACCGCCAGCGCCTCCGCCTTTTGCCGGGCCAGCCCCGGATCGTGCGGGCGGCCATCGGCTTCCCACTGTTCGATCGCGTCGCGGAGCCCCTCGGACGGTATGGTCGTGAAAGAGCCGCCCGACCGCGTCATCGACCGTCTCGGCCGCGCCCCCAAGCCCCAGCGCGAGCACCGGCGTTCCGCAGGCCAGGGCCTCGATCGGCACGATCCCGAAGTCCTCGACTCCCGGGAAGAGCAAGGCCCGGCAACGCCGCAGGTGGTCGCGGATGACCTCGTCGGGTTGCCAGCCGAGGAACCGGACCGTCGGCCCCGCCAGCCGCTCCAGCCGGGCACGGTCGGGACCCTCGCCGATGACGACGAGGGACGTCCGAACTCGTTGCACGCCCTCACTGCATGGTCGATTCGCTTGTACGGCACCAGGGCCGAGACGCAGAGATAAAACGACTCGCGAGCGACGTCCGCCGGAGTGTAGAAGTCCGTATCGACCGGTGGCTGGATCACGACGCTCGCGCGTCCGTAGCACCGCGCGATCCGCTCGCCGGACCGTCTCGGAGATCGCGACGAAGTGCGAGACCCGCGCCGCGGTCGGCCCGGTCCCAGACACGGAGTCGATCGAGCGTCCAGCCGGCCAGGGCCCGGGTCAAGGGGCGTCCCGACCAGCCGTCGAGGTAGTGCGACCGGCCGTCCCAGGCGTAACGCATCGGCGTGAAGCAGTAGCAGACGTGCGGCACTCCGGCCGGCACCCGAACCGACTTCGCCACGCAATGACTCAGGCTGACGACCAGGTCCACCTCCCCCGGCTTCCACGCCCGCGCCGCCAGGGGCATCAAGGGGAGCAGGTGGCGGTAATGACGATGGACGCCCGGAAGCCGCTGGAGCGGCGAGGTGCGGATCGTCATCCGCTCGATCGTCGGCCCGACGGAACCCGGCCGGTGGATCAAGGTATGCACGGTGGCGTTCGGAAACGCCTCGCAGAGCACTTCGAGACACTTCTCGCCGCCACGACGGCCGGTCAGCCAGTCGTGGACCAAGGCGACGCGCAGCCGACCGGGATCAGTCCGCCGGAGGTTCCTCCTCCCGCGGCGAAGCCGGGCGTTCACCTGGGTCGAAGGCATCCATGCCGGTCGTGCTCCCCGAGGTCGCTCCCTGGACGGCCTCCGTACCGCGACGGCCTGGGTCCAGGTTAGCCGAACCTTACCCGAGCGTAGCGTTTCCGACAAGGCGGGTCAGTCGGGGCCGGTCTCGAAACCCGCCCCGACGACGCGAACGTTATTCCTCGATGCCGAGCAACTCGATGTCGAAGACGAGCGTGGCGTTGGCCGGAATCTTGGGCGGACTGCCCAGCTTCCCATAGGCCAGTTCCGGCGGGATGGTCAGCCGCCGCACCTCACCGACCTTCATGCCCGTGACGCCCTGGTCCCAGCCCGGGATCACCTCGCTCGCTCCGACCCGGAAGGTGAACGGCCGGTCGGTCTCCCGCGAGCTCTCAAATTGCTCGCCGCTGGCGAGTTTCCCGACGTAGTGCACCTGCACCTTCTCTCCGGACTTGGCCTGCTCGCCAGTTCCGGACTTGATCGTCTCGTACTTCACGCCGCCGGTGGTCGTCTTGGTCTCGCCCGGCTTGGTCGGCTCGGCCAGTGGCTGTTCCGTGGTGGGCGGGGTCGGCGGCTGCACGGCGCCGACGCCCGCTTGCTCGCCCAGGGCCTGGGCCTGTTCGTCCTCCGGGATGGTCTCGACCGGCTCGACCCCCGGGGGCAAGGCCGGTGCCACCTCGGGTGGCCCGCAACCCCAGACCGTCAACAGACCCGCCGCCAGGAGGACCGTTCTGCGCGTCGCTTTCATGGCATGACACTCGACTGGATCAGGATTCCTGGGGCCCTTTCCCGCGGCCCCGATGATCACCGAGTTATTATGCCTCCAACGACCCTTTTCGGACCAGTCCCGACCCGGCACCGCCCTCAATTCACCGTGGTTCTTCGCTTAGAACAGCCGGACACTCGTGACAGCCACCTGTCCCGAGAAGCAGACGTCCACGTCCGACCCGGGCCATCGCTGCCGGCCCCCATATACGCCAGTATAGGTAGCCACATCCTCTTCCACCTGATACGTCAAAGGCAACGGCGACGGGTCCAGCGGGCAGAAAACGATCTCTGGCTCCGGCTCGCCCGGCTCCAGGTGGGGGAGGTTCACGTTCCAGAAGCTCCCGGGCTCCCACGGTCGTTCCCAGAGCAGTTTCAGCACCGCTCGGGTCCGTTTGGCTGCGACTTCCCAATCGAGAACTCTCCCCTTGATGATGTAGTGCGAGACCGCCACCGCCGGCTTGCCGTGCAAGACGGCCTCCCGGGCGGCGGCCACCGTGCCGGAGTGGAAGACGTCGGCCCCAAGGTTGCCACCGGCATTGATCCCGGAGAGCACCCAATCCCCATCCTTCGCCAGGTGAACCAGGCCCAACCGGACGCAGTCGGCCGGCGTTCCCTCCACCGCGAAGGCTTCCGGTCCCCTCCGGCCGAAGGCCAAGGGGCGGTGCGTCGTCACCGCATGCCCGCAGCCCGACTGCGGTCCCGCTGGTGCAATCACCTTCACGATTCCCAAACCCTCCGCCGCCCTCTCCAGCGCTGCCAATCCCGGCGCGCCGATGCCGTCATCATTCGTCAGCATCAAGACCGGACCATCCCGTTCTCCTCCCACAGCGCCCTCTCCTCAACCAGTGCCAACCGAACCCGGCCCAGACGCCCAGTGTCTCCGATTGTACACGACCAGACGGCGACATCCTCTCCGACCATCTTGTTGACAGACCTCCTCCTGGTCGCTAAGATCATCTCACCTTTACGGGGGATTAGCTCAGTTGGGAGAGCGCTTGCATGGCATGCAAGAGGTCAGGGGTTCAAGTCCCCTATCCTCCACTCGACCAAGGCTCGAAACGACAAGGAGTTGCAACCCGAGCCGCAGTCAAGCATCCGTTGAAGTGCATCAAAACGCTGCATCAGAATGACCCCCCGGGCGGGTGCCAGCCGCCCGAGGGGCCGCGAGACGGACCTTTCAGCCCGCCCGGTGTCTCGTCCCACACTGGAGGGTCCGCCGATGCAGAAGCCGTGGTTCCGGCAACAGACCGGATGGTGGTACTGCTACGTCGAGATTGACGGCAAGCGGTGCCAGAAGAAGCTCGCGAAGGGCAAGGACGGGGAGGCCCTCGCCTGGGAGGCCCTGAGCGAGCTGGAGAAGGGCAAGAAACTCGTCCGCACCGCGCTGACGGTGGCGGAGGCGTTCGACGAGTTCCTCGACTGGTCGAGCCGCGAGAACAAGCCGGAGACGTACCGGTTCTACCGGCATTTCCTCACCGACTTCGCCCGGCATGACCGGAGGCGCTACGCTTCCCTCCGCGTGGCCGACCTCATCCCCAACCACGTCACGCGATGGCTGGCCGCCAAGGCGTGGAATCCCACCACCAGGAATCGGGCCATCTCCTGCGTCAAGCGGGCGCTGAACCACTGCGTCGGCGAGGGCCTCCTGCTGGAGAACCCGCTCCGGAACGTCCGCAAGCCACGCATCCGGCGGCGCGACAAGGTGCTCACCGCCGAGGAACGGCAGGCCATCGAGGCCGCCGTGCCCGACGAGGCCTTCCGGACCTTCCTCTTCGCGCTGGGCCAGACGGGCGCGGCCGGTGGAGATCCGCACCGTGACCGCCGCCGACGTGCGGGACGGCTACTGGGAAATCGAGGGCAAGACCACCGGCCGCACCGGCGAGCCGCGGTGCATCTACCTGACGCCCGCGATGGTCGAGCTGACGAGGGAGCTCGCCACCCGCCATCCCGACGGCCCGCTGTTCCGCAACACCCGGGGCGAGCCGTGGACCCGGAACGCCGTCCGCATCCGCTTCCGCAATCTGCGGCGGCGACTCAAGCTCGACCCCAGGGTATGCGCCTACGCCTTCCGCCATAGCTTCATCACCGGGTGCTCGAACGCGGGCTGCCGATCGCCACCGTCTCGGCGCTCGCGGGTCACGCCGACACGAAGATGGTCTCCACCGTCTACAACCACCTGAATCAGCAGCGCCAGCACCTGCGCGACGCCGCGAGGCTCGCAGTCGGCGAGGCGACCTCCGGGCCTCAGAGTTGAAGGTGCTTGAGCGGGCGGCGCGGCGCGGCAGGGACGCCCTCCGCCGCCGCCTCGAGGTACTCGGCCAGCTGCTGCTCCGAGATCCGCCAGGTGCCCCGGCCGAGCCCGTGCCTCGTGCCGCGCAGCCTCCCGGCGGTCAAGAGGCCGTAGACCAGACTGACGCTGATCTCCAGCCTTTCGGCCGCTTCTTTGACGGTCATGGGCAGCTCCTCCCGATGGTTGTGGGGCCTCCTTGCCCCGAGGTCCCTCCTCACCGCGACTCAACCGACCTGCCGTTCGTCGCCTGGCTCTTCAGCCGGAGCATCCGCTTGAGGTCCGGGAAACAGAAAAATCCATTGAAAGATTGATCCGACGTCTCGACCTCGACGCCCTCCTTCTCCTTCTGACACCATGTACAGGTACCCTCGCCGTAGCTCTTGATCGTGACCATGCTCCACCTCCTTCAGTTGAGCAGCACCGCCTCGCGGACGATGCTCGACACGTCGACGGTGATGACGACGAACTTGCCGACCTTGGGGTTGTCGAGGATGATCCGGTAGGTGCCGTCCGGCTGCTTCCAGACGCCCACCACCAGGTGCCTCAGCGGGCCGTACACCCCCTCCACGCTCAGGATGTCCATCTCACCTCCTCCGGTTGAACGCATCGGTCAGTTTGTGGCGCAGTTCGCCCTCGCTCCACGGCGGCCGCGGCACCCGCGCGTTCCAGGCCCGCAGCCAGTGCATCGCCTCCTCTCTGGGAAGGCCGGCGTCGACGAGCCGGCAGGCGACCTTGAAGCACCCGTTACTCCCGTGCTCGCCCTGCACGGACGGGACGCCCATGATCCACCGCGTCACGTCGCGGATCGGCCCGGCGGACCGAATCTCCGACGGGCGGGGCGGCGTTTTCGGCTCCGGTGAGGGCTCCTCGCGAATCAGCCCGGCCGGCAGCTCCGGCAGCTCGGAGGGCGGCGGGACCTCGCCCGTCCAGCGCCACCGGCGGTCGTGTTTTCGGCTCCAGGAAGGGCTCGCGAGCAATAGCGAGGGGCCGGACTTCACGTCGAGGCCGAGACCCAGGAGGTTGTGCCGGATCGGCGGGGGCACCGCCGGTGCGCGGAAGTAGACGTGCCGCCCGCCACGTGGCGTGACGGCGGACATCGGTGAGGGCGGGCAACGCCGCGCCACCCACGAAGCCGCCTCCGCGCGGTCGCAGTCGAGCCCCACGACGCCCGATCGGCCGGCGTGGATGGCGATGTTGAGCCGCCCGCCGAAGCGGTCGAACCACCGGTCGATCAGCGTGTGCGAGCACTCCGCGTGCTTCCACGGGATCAGCGGACGCTTGCCGCCGTACGCGCACGGCACGAGGTGGTAGCCGCGCCCGTGCAGCCCGTGGGCGGCGTCGCGGATCGCGTCGGCGTTGTGGTCTTCGGTACGCATGGCCATCAGGTTAGGCGGCATGGGAGAGGGCGGAATGGATAACCGACAGGACCCAGTCGAGCTGCTGCTGCTCGTCGGTCCCGGAGTCGACGTGCATCAGCCGCCCGCGGATCGTGTTCTCGGCGACCAGCAGGGCTTCCTGCAAACCGGGCGCGGCCGCCATGAGTTTGGCGTTGGCCTCCACCTCGGCCGGGTCGCTGTCCGGGAAGGCGCCGACGATGGCGAGCAGGGTGTCGTCGGCCGCGAGGACGAGCCGCTGCACGCCCATGTTGGCGGGCGTGGCAACGCTCCAGGGGCCTTCCGAGTGGGCCGGTGCCGGTGATGTCGATGAGTTCGTCATGATGAGATTGGGAAGGGAATAAGAAGGAATGGGTGGGTGTTCAGGCCGCCCTGCCGATCGCCTCCTCGAGGCGTTCCTTGAGGGCGATGCCGAAGTGCTGCCCCGCCGCCAGGTGGTCGATCTCGTAGAAGTGGCTCAGCGCGTCGTTCACGTCGCGCAGGGCTTCGAGCAGCGCGGGGGCGGCGGCGATGATCCGGGCATTGGCCCTGGCGATCTCGCGATTCTCCGGCTTACGCGGAAATGCCCTCGTCGGGTTCACATTCACCCACGCGACGACGGGCGTCGCTTCGGCGGAGACCAGGAAGTTCTCTTCGACTGCCCACGGGCCGGGGGTGTGTGCGGTTTTCATGAGAGAGAAAGGGGAAAGAGATCGGGAAGGTGCTGATCGCACCGGGAGGGCCGGCCGGGTCAGGCCGACCGGCTTAGCTCGGGCAGCCCTGTCGATCAGGGCGTCCACGTCGGCTTTCAGGCCGATTGCGCCGTCCATGTGCGGATTGTCTTCGGCCAGCAGGCTCAGGTATTCCGACACATCGCGCAGCGTATCCAGCAGCTCCGGCGCGGCGGCGATGATCCGGGCGTTGGCCTGCGCCGCTCCACTCCGCTTGAGCCGCAACGGGACGGAGGGGACGACGGGCTGGCCACGTGCGTCGAGGACGTAGATGCCCTCCTCGACACGCCAGGGTGCGGGCGAATGGGCCGGTGGTGTTGACGAATTATCCATGATCTTGAAGGGTGAGGAAGTCAATCGGTTCAGCGGTACTCCACGAGGAGGTCCTCGGCCTCGTATGCCTTGGCCATCCGGGCCGGCATGACCACGTATTTGTCATCGTGCCAGGTGACGATGCCCATCGGCAGACCGGTCCGCTCGTGCCGACGCCTCGCGGTGCGGACGGCGATCCGGTAGCTGGCGTGCCCGGAGACGAGCCGGTGGACGATCGGCTGGATGGTGCCTCGTTTGTCGATGCGATAGCGCATAAGGAACAGTGGGAAAGAGGTAGAGAAGTCAGGCCACACGGCCGATCGCTTCGGCGATGGCCTCGCGGCCGCGGGCGATCGCCTCGTGGCCGACGCCGCCGGCGTTGAACTCCGGCGCGGCGTCGGCGAAGGTCGGGTGCCGCGACAGCGCGACGAGGGCACGCAGCGTCTCCTGCAGCGCCCCGAGCAGCCCGGGGGCGGAGGCGATCAGGTCGGCGTTGGCGCGCTGCTCGGCCGCGTCGGGGATGGTCTCCACGTCGCAGACGACGGCGCCGGTGTTGAGTTCCGGATGGGAGAGCACCGCGAAGTGCTTCTCGCCGCCATAGACGCCGGGGTTTTGCGACTCCGAGACGATCCACGGCCCCCTCGTGAAGGCCGGCGATGGAGGAGAAAACTCCGCGACAGGAGCCGGTGGAGGGACGAGATCGCGGCGCCGCTCTCGCTCGAAGGCCGCTATCGCCACGCCGTGTTCGGACAGCGTCATGTCCACGAGCCGGCAGGCGGCGTCCGGGCGGGCGTGGCCCTCGTAGAAGTGGCGGGCGCAGAGCTTGAGGCCGCTGCCGCCGTCGGCCTCGTCGTAGCCGTAGTACAGGCCGCTCGGATCGCAGGCCCGGCCGTGACCCTGCTCCTCGCAGGGGTTGCCGGCGCAGCGGTAGAGCCGCACCGGCTCGCCGGGAGTCGGCGGATTCTCGGCGTCCTCGCTCCAGAACGGCAGGACGGCAATCGTTTCGCAGTGTTCCATGGTTGGGAATTGGGAAAGGGATACAAGGGTCATCGCGGGATGAGCAGGATGCCGACCGAGGCCCGCGGACCGCAGACGCGGGCACAGTCGTCGGCCGTCCGGCGGTCGGTGAGGATCTCGGTGCTGAAAGGCTTGCCGCCCTCGTTGTCGAAGACGACGAAGAGCGTCTCGTACAGCTCGGCGAAGTCCTGCCTGATGTCCTCCAGGAACGCGCGCCCGCGTTCGTCGATGCAGCGAGGGTCCAGCGCGGCGAAGTGCCGCTGGAGCCTGTCGATGATGATTTCTTCGGGGAAAACTGCGATCATGATGAAGGATTGGAAATGGGATAAGACGATTTCTCGAACACGACGCAGGTGTCGTGCAAGCCGGGAATGAATGAAGACTTGTACGCCTTCTTCGCACTGCCGGCGCCGTGGGAGAACCGGATGATGTCGGTGCAGTGCTGCCGCAGGCCGCAGGCGAACGCCAGCCGCTTGGTGTGGTAGACGAGCGGCACGAAGCCGGCCTCGCGGTCGGCGTAGTCGCCCATGAGGATCGCCAGCCTGCCGCCCAGCTCCAACACCGAGGCGCAGCTACCGATCAACCGGACATACTTCGCGAGGAAGTCCTCCAGCGTCGGGCATCGCGACAGGTCGCGCGGGTCGTCGGCGTAGAGCTTCTGCCGCCAGTACGGCGGATGAAGCCAGATAAAATCGAACCGGCCGAGGTCGTCGTAGCTGGCCGGATCGGCGGCGTCGAAGCCGTCGTGGATGTCGCCGGAGACGCATTCGAGTCCGAGTTCCCGGCAGACGTCGGCGCAGGTGCCGCTGCCGGTCATCGGGTCCAGCACGCGCCTGGGACGGAAGTACCTCAGCATGTCCTTGATCAGTTCCCCCGAGCAGTTGCCGGGATACCGGGGGTCGCCGTAGTCGCCGCGCCACGGCTTGTGATACAGGCTCGTCAGCCCCGGCACGGGCGAGCCGTTGATGGGTGCTTTCGGCAGCACCGCGATGGTGGGTAGTGCGTTGGTACGCATAGAGATAAAAGAGAAAGAAATAGGAATTCCTCCGCGCCAGCGGAGGCGAAGCCGACCCCGCACGGGCGGGCGCAGCGGCCAGGAGGAGTCCGCCGCGGCGGAAGCTCCTGGCAAGCGAGCCCGGCCGTGCGATTCGCACGGTTGAGGAGTCGGGGGAAAGCGGAGGACGCCCGAGAGGCTGGGCGCTCCGCCTGAGAGGTGGGGGCTTCCGGGTTCGCGCGCTTCACGCAAGGGGACGGCGCGGCGACCGCCGGAAGGCAGGGAAGAGAGTCCCCGTCAGCTCGTCGGACGGGCGGAGACGGTCAGGGCCGCCTCCGCGATAACTGTCAGTCCACCCGCTCCGATCTCTCGGAGGTGATGAACTCGCTCGCCTGCTGGATCACGGTGACGAGCTGGCCGAGGTCGTCGGCGTCGAAATTCTTGGTGTATTTGCGTACACCATCGTTGTCCTTGTATGACCGCGTGAGGCTCACGCTGTAGAAGGTCACGACGGAGCCCTGGAGCTTGCGCTCGCGGGCGAAGACCGACGCCGAGACGTCCTCGATGCGGAAGACGCGTAGCGGCCCCTTCGACTCCGGGACCGGCTGCTCCTTGGGCTTGGATTTTTTCTCCATGGGTAAGAGTTGGAAAATGGGTAAAACCCTCGCTCGCGCGAGGTGACGATGTATCGGCAATCGGCCGTGCGCGTCCCTGAACGAACGCGGCCGGGATGCCCGAAAAGGTGCGAGACACGGGGAGAAGTTCCCGCGCTCGCACGGAGAAAAGGCCCCCCTCGGAGGGGACGGTCCGCGCCGCCTTCGAGGCGGCGGCGCGTGACGCTCAGCGCGGGAGCTGCCGGAGGTACGACAGCGACTCGCGCATCACGTCGACGTGCAGGCCGGGCGCGGACCTGCGGAGCAGGCCGTGCGCCGTGCATTCCTGGCCCTCGCAGTCCCAGAGGACGTCGATCCAGTATTCCAGGGTGCCGTCGCGCAGCCGCGTCTCGGAGATGCGGGCGTGCAGCGAGCCCTGGGCGTACCGGCCGACCTCTCGGCTTGCGTTGTCCCGCCTGCGCAGGACCGTGTTGACGATCTTCCTGATCATGGGGTGAAGGGGGAACTGATATAGAGGCATCCCCGGGGGGATGCACCGCAACGCCGCTGCCAACCTGCCTCGAAGGGAAGGCGGGCGGCGAGGAGGCCGGACGGGAAGGATCGACGAGAGGGCTGATTTGGGTGGGCCGGCTTGCCGCCGCGCCAGCGGCGACCGGGCTGGGCCCGGTGGGGTGCAGGGGGCGGATGCCCCTTGCCCCATCGGCGTCGCGACCGGAGGGAGCGTCCCCGGCCCGCGAGCCTGCGAGCGGACGCCGGGGGACGGCGATGGGGCAAGGGGCCGACGACCGCAGGGAGGAGCGCCCCTTGCACCCCCAAGCCGGAGCAGGAAAGGAGTTACGATGACACGCCAGAGTAAACGGAGCGCACCGGTGCGGTACGGCTGCCGGTACGGGCCACGGTACGGCCAGTGGTACGGGCTCACGCGGCACCTCCCCGCTTGATAAGCGGTACGAGCTGGCCGTCGCAGCGGTGCCAGACCGGCTCGGTGAGGATCGTCTCCGGCGTCAACTCCGGCATCGCCGCAAACCGCCAGAAGGCCGCGCCCGGCTTGCCCGTCACCTGCTCCTTCAGCGCGTCGCGCCGGCGGACGTCGGGCGCGACCAGGAGGACCGCGAAGCTGTCGAGGTCGGCCTCCGGGAAGTGGCGGCGGTGCCCCAGCCGCTCGGCCAGCGCCGCGTAGCCGGGCGTCTTGGCGCAGGCCACCTGGCGGGTGCCCGAGGTGCCGCGGTCGATCTCCAGGTAGTGCACCTTGCCGGTGCCGCGATTGGTCAGCAAAAAGCCGGCGTCGGGCGCGCAGACCAGCCGTGGCCCCTCGCACAGCAGGGTGTAGAGCCGGTACTTCTTCTCGGGCGCCGCCGCGTCCTTGTTGGCCACGTCCCACTCGTTGAGCCAGCCGGCGCAGGCGGCGTCGCACTGCCGCGCCAGCGCCGCGTCGAGCGTCAGGTGGAAGTCGCTGACGGCCAGCCAGTGGAACAGGTGGTTCGGCTGCGGCGTCTGCGTGGGCGCCAGCCGATAGTGTTCGTCGCCGGTGAAGTCGGCGAGGAACTCGCAGCCCTTGCGCCGGGAAGTAGGCCGGCGCCGGCGAGCCGGTACCCGGCACGAGCACCTGCACCCGCGTGCGGTTGAGGTAGCGTGCGGAGACCAGCTCCTGCAGCCGCCGGCGCGCCAGCCGGTCGCCCTGCTTCGAGGGGAAGAACAGCCGCTGGAGCTGGGCCCGGTTCAGCACGTAGTACCGGACCAGGGCCTTGAGGATGGCGACGTCGCGGTCCGTATTCAGGAACATCCCACGCCTCCGGAAAAGAAGGATGCCGAGGCACCCGGGAAAAGTTCCGGGGCGCTCGGCATGAAAGGTTCCCGTGGTCGGGATGTCGGCCAAGCAACCGCGCTGCGACGTTGGGCGTCGTCCGCGGCGGTCGTCATCGGCTGGTCAGTTCACCGGAGTGAAGCGACACGGAATTTGTAACCGAGCGATCCGGGTTGTCAAGGGGCTGGTGCGCGTTTTCCTCCGGGATGCGAAACGACCGTCGAATCGACTTGCGCGAACGCCGGAGTCGATGGGACGATTCCGGCATGGACGAGTTTCCCCGCCATTTGTCGGCCGAACAGCACCGCGAGCGGTTGCTGGCCGCGCGGACGCTCCGCGCGATGGAGCGACACGAGGAGGTTGCCGTGCAGGCCGAGACGCGGCCGCACGCCGTGCTGCGGCAGGCGTTCGCGCGTCGGTATCGTGAGCTCATCGGCGTTGCTCCCGGGCGGCGGGACGTGTTGCGGGCGGCGCTGCAGGACATCGTCGACGGCAGCGGCGGCGACGTTGCCGACGCGCTGCGGTGGGCCGATCAGCCGAACCCCTTGTCGTGATGGCGTGCGGACGGTGACGCCGGTGAGGACGCCGGCGGCGGCGGCGTGACGTCGCTCGCGCCGACCGAGAGCGTCGGCCGCACGATCGCCTCGATCCGCTCTCGCATCTCGCGTTCGATCGTCTCGGGCGCCACGAAGACGTCCGAGCGGAAGTTCTCCTCGACGAGCCGCTGCACGTCGTCAAGGACCTGCGGCAGCACGCGGTGGATCCGCTCGATGTCCCAGGCCAGGTGGCCGGGCGTCGACCGCTTCACGTCCACGGCGTAGAGCTTCGGGTCGTCGACCAGCCGCAGGAACGTGGCGCCGGTGCCGCAGCCGGCGGATCTCGCGCGCCCACTCGGCCTTCTGCTCCTCGAAGCTATAGTAGGTCCGGCTGGCCAGCTCGAGGAACTGCTCGTACTCGGCCAGCGTCGCCTCGTGCGAGCCGTGCCCCTCCATCCGCTGCCGGCCGCCGCCCTCGGCGTCGCCCTTCGTCTCCGCCTCGCCGTCGCCGGCGCCGCGCACCTGCCTGAGCATGCCGCCGCGGTCGTAGACCATCTCCCGGCTCTTCGACCAGTTCTGGCCGAACGTGCGGCTCCAGCTGTCGGCCTGCGTCTCGGAGAACGAGGAGCTCTTCAGCTCGATGATCTTGTGTCCGGTGACGAGCTGCCGCCGGGAGTAGATCTCGTCCTTGATCCGCTTCGGGTCGTAGGTCAGCGACGCCAGCTCCTGCGCCACCAGGTCGGCGTCCTCGCCCTGCAGGCCGAAGACCATCCGGCTCTGCGCCTGGAAGATCATCGTCGTGAGGTCGTAGTCGCCGCGCTCCAGCTGTGCGAAGCTCTGGTGCGAGAGGATCAGGCGGATGCCGAGCTGGCGGACCTCCGGCAGCGCCGCCTCGATGTCCGGGCCGACGAAGTTCTGGAACTCGTCGAGCAGCAGGTACGTCGGGTAGCGGACCATCCGCGGCAGCGACCGCGCCGTCGCGAGCACCTCGTTGAGCACCAGGCCGCCGATGGCGTCGCCGAGCTGCGAGGAGAGCCGGTTCTGCGGCGCCAGGTTCAGGAGCACGATTTTGCCCTCGCGCATGAACCGCAGGGCGTCGAGGCGGTTGACGCGCGAGCCGAACATCCAGCGGAGGATGTCGCTCTCGAAGTAGGGCTTGAGCCGGTTGCGCGACGACTCCAGCTGCCGCATCGCCTCGGCGTGCCGCTGGCCGAGCACCTCCTTCCACTCGTACTTCAGGGCGTCGGGCAGGCACTGGAGGATCGGCTCGTGGTAGGGGCTGCCGGGCATCAGCAAATGGGCGCAGTCGGCGATCGTCAGGCCCAGCTGCGCCGCCGCCCAGAAGGCGTTGAAGGTCCAGCGCCAGCCGGGGCATCGCCTCGATGTTCACGCTCTCCCAGGCGCGGAGGATGATCTCGGTGGCGCGGGCGACCTTGTAGTAGCCGTGCGAGCGGGTCTCGTACAGCAGCGGGTTGAGGCTGACGACGTGCTGCTCGTTGGACGGCTCGATGTAGACCAGCCGGCTGCGGACGTGCTCGGGGCAGAACTTCGAGGCCATCCAGAGCAGGAGTTCCTCGGAGAGGCCGCCGAGCCGGTCGACGAGGATCCAGCAGGCCCGCTCGGCGGGGTCGGCGAGCATCCGGTGGAGCATGGTGTGGATGGCGGTGGTCTTGCCCTTGCCGGTGCCGCCGATGAGGTGGAAGTGGGTGCGGAAGGCGGCGCGGGGGATGCGCACCTCGGCGCCGGTCTCCGCGTCGTGGCCGATGGCGAAGCTCTTCACGGGCTCATCTCCCCCAGCGCGCGGTCCATCTCGTCCTGCAGCCGCTCCTCCAGGTTGGAGAGCAGCGTCTGTTTGGCGATCGGGTCGATGTCCAGCGCCTCGATGTGCTGCTTCTGCTGCGTGTACCAGCGGGTGACGGCCTCGATGGTCCGCTCGGCCTTCTTCGGCCGGATCTCGGCCAGCCGCCGCTCGAAGGTGGCGACCAGCTCGCGGCCGTGGCTCTCGACCTCCTCGGGCGGCAGGTCGTCGCCGAGGTAGGTGGCGAGATAGCGGTCGAACTCCTCGCGGGGGAACCAGTCGCGTCCGAGCCCGGCGGTGTAGAAGGCGTACTGCCGCTCGGCGGCGGCGCGGGCGCGGGTCCGTCGCAGCTGCGACTCCGACCGCCGCCGCGCCTCCTCGTCGGCCCGGAGCCGGGCCCGCTCGCGCTCCGGGGCGGCGGCCTCCCACGCGGCGCGCTGCTCCGCCGCCCTGCGATCGGCCTCGCGGCGCGCCTCCTCGTCGCGACGCTTCCGCTCCTGCTCGGCGCACCACCGTCTCGCCTCGGCGGCGGGCCGCCGCACGGCGTGCTCGTGCACGAACGCCAGGATCGGCAGCACGATCCACGAGGCGCCGAGCGCCAGGCCGGCGACGATAAGGCCGCCGAAGACGACGTCGCCCATCCTCGGCAGTTGCTCCCGGCCGCCCCACCGGACGAGGAGGAACACCAGGAAGGCGGCGATGGCGATGCGCTGGCCGATCATCTCCAGGTCGCGCCGGCCGCGGATCATCAGGCCGCCGACGCCGATCAACGTGGCGGCGAGGAAGCCGGTGGAGCAGACGTCGTTGCCGGGGAGGATGTCCATCGGAGGTCGGACGTCCACGGGGACGTGTGTGTGTCGGTGATACGTGTCAACCGGGCACGGCCATTATTCCACCTCCGGACCGCCGCCGGAAGGGCCCTGGAGTGCGGGCCGGGATCCGGCGGCATCCCGGCGAGCCTTCCACGACGGAGGCTTCGGCCCTCTCGATCCTGTGCTAGACTATCCCCACGTCATGCCGAGCGTCTCGAACGCCACCTTCGGCCCGCTCGTCGCCTACCTCGTGCCGGGGGCGACGGTGCTCCTGGGCCTGAGCCCCTTCTCGGCCACGCTCCGCGGCTGGTTCGCCACGCCGCCGGCCGGGGCGCCGACGATCGGCGGCTTCCTCTACCTGACCGTCGCCTCGATGGCCGCCGGCATGGCCGTCAGCGCCGTCCGGTGGGTGGTCGTCGATTCGCTGCATCGCCTGACCGGGCTACGGCCGCCGGCTCTCGACTTCGGCGCCCTGGGCCGCAACGTCGAGGCGTTCGCGCTGCTCATCGAGATCCACTACCGGCACTACCAATTCTATTCAAACATGAGCATCGCGACGGCAGTCGCCTACGTCGGCTACCGGGTCCGGCTCGGCGGAGTCCTGCCGCTGGGCTGGGCGGATGCCGGCTTCCTGGCGATCGAGGCGGTCTTCCTGGCGACGTCGCGTGATACGCTGAAGAAATACTACGACCGCAGCGCCAGCTGCTCACCGCCCGGCGACGCGGTGGGCGGGGATAAAGGGACGGGCGATGGGCCCGTCGGTCAGGCGGTCCGCTCGATCTCGCGCTCGAGCCGCTCGACGAACTCCGGCAGGCCGGCGCCGAGGGCGGCGAGGATGCCGCGGAGCTGGATCAGGTCGAGGCGGCTCTCGCCCAGCTCGACCTTGCTGACGAACGACTGGCTCTGGCCCAGCCGGGCGGCCAGCTCGACCTGGGTGACGCCGGCCCGCTCGCGGGTCTCGCGCAAGAGCCGCCGCAGGACCGCGTACTCGCGGGTGTGGATCGACTTGTCCATCCGGCCCCTCGCCTCGTGGGTGGCGGGCCGGACGATAAAGTCGGAGGTGGAGTATTCCAACTCGGAGTAATCGAGGTTAGACTATTGCCGGTTCTTCCTACTCCACCCCGAACCAGGAGGTGTCTCATGGCCAACGGCGGACATCCGAAGCCCGAGCCCAAGACCGAGGGGACGAAGCCGAAGGGTGAGGAGAGCAAGAAGTCCGACCCCGCCCCGAAGCGGTGACACATCCACCGAAGGGCGATGGGGCGAGTCCGTTCAGGCGATGGACCGCCCGGACGGACACGTCATCCCGTGGTCCCCCAGCGGCGATCCGCCGCCAAGCTTCGGCAGGGTACGGACCGTCACCTCCGCGCCGGCGAGGATTTCGGGCTCGGGCCGTGAGGAGCCCGGTGGGCGGCACGGATGTCGCATCGCATCGGAGCGACGCGGCGTCATGGATCCGGATGCCGGTTCGCCACCGCCTCCTCGACGCCGCGCTGGAATTCGGCGACGACCCGCTCGGAGGCATACGCATCGAACGGCTCTCGCCGGATTTCCTCCCGGAGCGACTCCAGGAACTGACGCCGGACCAGCCACGGCGGGTCCCCGGACTCGAGCATCGCCGCGGCCAGGAAGCGGCTGCAGAGCCGGGCGAGGCGGACGGTGCGCTCCGGCGTCCCACCCGGCACGACGATCGGCCCTTCACGCATGGCCGCCCCCTTCCGGAAAGGGCGTGAGCTGGTGCGCGTCGAAGACGAACGGCCGCGACAGGCCCGCGATGCGCACCAGGATCTCCTCGTGCCCGGCGCCGAAGTCGCCGGTCGCGACGACGGTCCCGACCGGCTCGGCCGGCAGGCCGTGGAATCCGGCGGCGGACCGGAAGCACGGCTCCAGGTCGTCCCAGGCCGCGATGCGGACGCGGCGGCCGATCCACTCGCTGCCGATCATCCGTCCCCCCGCCCCCGGTTCGGGGCGACGACGGACGGCGGCGGACGTCACCGCGGGATGCGGGCGACGAGATCAACTTGATCTCACGGCCCTCGACCGGATCATCGGTCGGGGAGGCGGATGCGGCCCGCCCGTCGCGAGCGGGGCCGGACACTCCAACATAGGCAAAAGAGTCCAGGGATTCAAGGATCGAGGTGTGAAAAGTTTAACGAGACCGGTGCACCAACTCCGACGGTTCGGAGTGCGCTTCGACTCGTCGGTCGGAGTCAGGTTTCCGGCTCCCCGGAGTCCAGGCGGTCGCGTGCCCGCCGGATCGCCTCGTGCAGCTTCTCCTGCAGGAGCGGCCGCGGCGGCAATTCCGTCAGGTACGACGCCACGCGGATGCCGCCCTGGTCCAGTTGCAGCAGCTCGATCTGCTCGTCCGACTTGTCGGCGCAGAGGATCAGCCCCAGCGGCGGCCCCTCCCCCGGCTCCCGCTCGTGCCGCTCCAGCCACCGCAAGTACAGTTCCATCTGGCCCTTGTCGGCCGCCTGGAACCGCCCCAGCTTGAGTTCCACGGCCACGAGACATCGGAGTTTGCGGTGATAGAACAGGAGATCGAGGTAGAAGTCCTCGCCGTCGATCACGATCCGCTGCTGGCGGGCGACGAACGTGAAGCCGACGCCGAGCTCCAAGAGGAAGTGCTCCATTTCCCGCAGGATCGCGGCCTCCAGGTCCTTCTCGCCGTAGGTGTCCCGCAGCCCGAGGAAGTCCAGGAGGTAGGGATCGCGAAACACCAGGTCGGGCGTCAGCCGGTCCTCGTCCCGCAGGGCGGCCAGCTCCCGCTCGGCCAGTTCCGCCGGCCGCTTCGACAGGGCGGTCCGCTCGAAGAGCATGCCTCCGATCTTGTCTCGGAGCGTGCGGACGCTCCAGCGTTCCAGCCGGCACATCTCGGCGTAGAACTCGCGCTTCAGGTCGTCGCCCAGGGCGATGATCTCGAGGAAGTGGCTCCAGCTCAACTGGCGCGACAGCGCGACGACGATCTCCCGGTCAGGGAACACCGTGGCGAGCCGGGTCATCCGCGACAGGTTCGGGACGGAGTACCCCCGGCCGAACTCGGCGGTCAATTCTTTCGACAGCGTCGAAAGAATCTCCTCGCCGTACGCGGCCCGCTTCGAGCGGAGGATCTCCGCATGGATCCGGTGGCCGACTTGCCAGTAGAGGAGCACCAGGGCCGAGTTGACCGCCTGGGCGACGGCCGTACGCCCCTGCAGGATCAGGTCGCGGACATCGGCCAGGAGCGTCGCCGGGACTCCGGCCCCACCGATATGTCGAGCCGGTGGTGTCGCCTTGCGCTTCCGTGCCATGCCCCGGTTATATCACAGGTTGGCCCCCCTGTCAGATTCGAGATCGGGCGGATCGGCCTTATCCGGACAGGCCCGTCCCTCGTCATCCTGCGTCCCCAGGGCAAGGCAGTCGGGACGTCTGACCCGGCCGGCGACCGGCATGCCCCGACGGGCTTCCTCCGACGGGGTTTCTAGTTCTACTGTAACCGTTTCAACGAAATCTCAAGCGATCAGCTCGTATCGGATCGTGTTCGACGAGGCGGGAACTTCCCGGTGGCCTTGTACCAGTGGTAGATCCGCGTCTCCTCGTTTCGCCGCAGCACCCGCGTGACCACCTCGGCGATCTCCTCGGGGGTCGGGGCCGGCTGCCGGAGCAGCCGCGTGACGATCTGCCGCATCTGGGGCACGGTCACTGCCGGGGTTTTCCCCCCCAAGTCGCCGCCGCTCCAGGCACAAGAACCACAACGCCAAGAGCGACAGCGTCATGTGGTGGTGCCAGCCGACCCAACTGCGGACCTCGTAATGATCCAGACCGGCCTCGCCGTTGCCGGCCTCGAAAAGCTCCTCGATCCGGTGCCGCTGGCGTTGCACCCGGACTAACTCGGTCAGTGGGACCTCCGCCCCGGCGTTGGTCAGCGCATAATCGAGCCGCGACTCACCGACCGGCCGGATCACCACCAGCCGCTCCTCCGAACCGATCCGGCCCTCCTCTTTGGCTCGAACTCGCACGGTCATGGCCTCGACGACCAGCGGGCCCTTCTCGCCGTCACGCACGGTGATCCGCTCCCACCGCGACTCCGGCTGGCTCGCCGCCCAGACCTCGGCCCGCACGAACGGCACCTCACGCTTGCGGCCCACGCCGGCGTGCTTGCGGGGCGGCCGCCGTCGCTGGAGATCGCGGATGGTGGTGTCGCACGGCACGTCCAGGACATACCGCTCGTGCCGCTGGCGGAGCTGCGCCCGGAACGCGGAGGCCCGGCCGAACTCGTCGTCGCCGGTGATCCAGCCGTGGGGCAGCCCCGGCAGGCTCCGGTCGAGCAACTCCAAGGCGATCCGCCACTTCTCCCGAAACTCGACCTCCGGGGGGACGTGGCCCTTGCGCGGCGCTCCTCGTCGTCGGCCCAGTCCTCGGGCAGATAGAGCCGTCGGTCCAGGGGGGCATAACCGGTCGTCGCGGCATACGCCAGGAAGACGCCGACCTGGCCGTTGTCGAGCTTGCCGAGCCGGCCGCACCACTGGCGAGCGACACCACAGGACTCGGTTCCCTTTTTGGGGAAGGCGCTGGGATCGATGACCACGACGCCGTCGGGCTCGGCCAGCTCCTCGCGGACATGGTCGCGCAGCTCACGCATCACGGCCTCGTCATCCCATTTGCCCGAGCCGACGAAGAACTGGATCGGCTTGCGGGGCAGGCCGGCCTCGATGGCGATCGGCTCGCAGGTCTTGCGTTCCAAGCCGCTGAGCAAGCCGTGGATGACCAGGGCGGCATTCGCGCGTTGCTCGAGGCGGTAGAACCGCGGGAGGTAACGCTGGAGGAAGGCGGTCAGGCGGTCGGTGCCGTCGCGGACGGATTGGGGTGTGACCGTGGCGTCGCCCAGCAGGGCCTGGGCCTCGGGGTGATCCAGGAGCGACATCGGGAGACCTCCAGTCCGGGGGGCGTATCCTCCTGCCGGTTCAGGATATGCGGGCGAGCCGCGAAGGTCACGGAGAATCGGTTACAGTAGAACTAGAGACGGCGGGAGACTGGGTAGTCGCCCGACTGGATGTTGCGTCGGCAACAGGCAACGCAACAGGAAAGGCAACATCCTATGCAACGGGCTTCGCAACATGCCCGGCCTCCCCGCGGAAGTTCCGCCAGTGGTCTCCCCAGGGGTCCGCGAGGCATCCCTCGATCGTGGTGACGTAGACTTGGGGGTTGTCCGTCAGGCGGAGGACCTCCCCCGCCCGCGTGGGCGAGGGGGCGACGAAGAGGACGGCGTGCGGGCAGTCGGCGTAACCGGCCAGCCGCCGTCGCACCTGGCCGCGCGGCTCGGTGTCCTCGTCGATCTCCACCATGTAGTGCCGGCCCGTGCGGGGATCTCCGATCGTGAGCTCCAGGTCCGCTCGCCACTTCGGATCGACGTCGGCCCCGGCCACGGCGTAGGCGTGCGGCCAGTAGGCGTAGAAGACGCGCATGGCATCGACCTCGTGCCGGAGCAGCCGGTCCCAGAACTGGCGGTTGCACCAGACGTGCGACCGCTTGCCGCCCCCGATCGAGGCGGCGCCGGCGAGGCGGAGCCGCCCGGCGGCCTCGAGCTTCTTCAGCCGCCGCTCGGCCGCCTGGCGGGTGCGGAAGAGCCCGATCCGCAGGAGGACGGCGACCCAGAGGGGGCCGATCTGGGCGAGCCTCAGGAGCCAAGCATCCCGCGTGTCGCCGATCCGGTTGGTGGAGGAGGGGTTCGAGTCGGCACGGATGGAGCGGGCGAAGGTGGCAGGGTCCATACGGGTGGGGGAAGATAAATCGGTGAGGAGCGGATGCGGTCGTAGGCGGCGTGCAACCGGTGCCAGCCGAGCGGGCGGGTCCGGCCGTCGATCGTGATGACCTCGTCGGCGAACGGGCCGAAGGGCTGCTCCGGCAGCGGCAGCGACTCTCGCCGCACGGTGCCATCGGTCTCGCGGACGATGCGTTCGCCGACGCGCAGCGTGGACAGCGCCCGCCGCAGCTCGGCCTCGTGGTTCGCCGGGTTGTCGTACTCGCGGATCACCTCGACGCCGATGAGCGGCCGGAACGCTCGCCCCCGCGTCCGGCCCACGATCCGCCCCTCCCGGTCGAGCCGCACCGTCTCCGTCGCCACGCTGGCGTGCCCCCTGATGACTGGCCGCTTCCGCTCGTGGAGCACGCGGTCGGGGTCGTAGGTCGGGTTGGCGCAGTCTCTCGCGGCGCGTTCGACGCCCGAGGCCATCTGGTGCCAGTGGTGCTCGCTCATCGCCAGCAGGGCCTCGAACGTCGCCTCGTCGCGGAAGTCCTCCACCGTCTGCGAGGCCGCCCAGACGGAGACCCCGTGCTTGCGGTACGCCTGCATGGCCGTCAGCACCACCGGCGTCACCAGCCCCAGCGCCCCAGCCTCCTCCAGCACCACCACCAGCGGGTGCGATTCGCCCGTCTCCTCGAAGAGCCGCCGCACCGCCTCGATCGCCGGCGCGTAGGCCAGCACGGCCAGCGACGCCGCCGCGGTCGCCGGCAGCCCCTCCATCCCCAGGTAGAAGTGCCGCTTCGACCGGATCAGCTCCCGCCAGTCGAGCGAAGAGCCGCAGCGCGGCCAGATCGCGGGGGAGGCGAGGACCTCCAGCAGCCGCCCGCCGGGGCCGACGAGGTAGTCCCACTGCGAGGGCGAGCGCAGCGCCGTCTTTCGGGAGTCGAGGAAGAACGTCGCGGCCTGACGATCGGCCGTCGCCTGCAGCATCCAGCTTCCGACGGCGTCGCGGGGCCGGAACAGGCACGCCAGCCTATCGAGCGGCGGGCGATGCGTTGCAGGGATGCCGAGATACACGGCGAGCGCCGCCTCGGCGGCTCGGTAGGTGTTCGGCGCCAGCGTGCCGTCCTTCTGGTAGCGGCGGCCGAAGCAGGCAGCCAGCAGCCCCTCGATCGCGGCCTCCTGCTCGATTGCGCGGCGCAGGGAATCGGCCGCCGTCGGCTCGGCCCAGAACGGCCAGCGCGGCATCCGGTCGGTCCAGAGGGCCTTGTCGACGACGAGGCGATGCTCCTGCCCGACCTCGATCATCCGCGCCGCCATCCGGTCGGCGAGCGTGCCCGGCCAGTCGAGGAGCAGGATCGACGCCCGGTCGGCGACCTCCAGCATCATCCGCTCCAGGGCGACGCTCTTGCCGGAGCCGCGGTTGCCGATGATCGTGCGATTGGGGATCACGCGGGAGCGAGGGACGAGCGGTTCAGAACGGACGAAAACCGGAGCCGAACCCGACGGCGACATCGCCGCCGTAGGGCCGGGAGAAGTCCTCGTCGGCGGCATCGGTTCGGGACGACATCTCGCAAGACGGCCTCTGATCGTCCAGCCGCGACAGGCGGGGTGAGGGATGACCGAGGCGGGCGGCGTGGCGGAGGGGTAGGCGGTTCGAGGAGGCGGTCATGCGGGTTGGGGAGGAAGTTACGGGGGTAATAAACAGGAGCAGGAGGTCGGATTCCCTCCGCCAAGCCTCCTATCCTCCCACGATCCGCCCCGCCTCAGCCGCGGCCGGTGAAGCGGTCGAGGCTGTGCTCGAACTCGCGGTGGACGCGGTTGATCGCTGCCCGCTTCAGCTCCTCGGGCAGCCCCATCGTCTCGAGCACGCGGATCTTGCGGCGCATGATCCGCAGCCGGCGGCGGATCAGGAACTCGTCAAGCCGGCGGCGGAGGAGGGTGAGCATCGGAGGTAACAGGAAACACCCGATCCCGTCGGGCGTCCCTCCCGTGAGGCTCCGACTCTCTCACGGGGCTCTCTGGATTACTGTTCTCGAAAAGACGGCATGGCTCTACCAACGGAGGCCCCAGAGTTACTACTTCGCGATCTCGATTGGGCGTAACTCGCCGCCCGCTATGCTGCAACTGACCCGTACAGCCGGGTTTGCTCCTGCTCGATCCGGTACTCCAGGTACTCCCCCCACTGGTCGTTGAGGTACACTGCCCGGACGTGGAGCATCGCCTGGGCACCCTCGACGGTCCATCGCATGCCCGTCTGCTCCATCCGGTCCTTGACCAGGTGGCGGCACGCCCCCTCGGCCACCCCGCTACCGATCGGATACCCCGCCGCCAGGTACGCGTCGTACCGCATGTGGTCCCGGTTGTTCGCCAGGTACTCGACCGCCGACTCGACCACCTTCCGCTTCGACCCGCTCCGCTTCCCCCCGTTCAGCCGCCGCCGCAGCCCGGCGATGACATACCCGACCTGTCCCTGGAGCAGGTCCCGCAACCGCTCCTCGACATACTGCTTGGCCCCGTCACTGCCTTCGGTGTGGAAGCAGTGGGCCACCGCCCAGAGCCGCTCCAGGACGTGGAACAGGTCCAGGATGCCGACCGCCTCGGCGAAGTACTCCCGCTGCATCTCCCACAAGGCCCGCTCGCCGTCCAGCAGGCAGATCACCGGGCGGTCGTGCCCCGAGTTGCGGGCCGCCGCCTCGGACTCCATCAGGGCGAAGAGGCTGTCCTTGGCGTGGACCGTCTCGCCGCCGACCTGCCGGGTCATCTCGGCCCAGACGTGCTTGTGTTGAGGCTCCGGGCGCCCCCCGGCCCGCTCGTCCCGGAGCACCTCATCCAGGATGTCATCCGCCGACCTCACGAACGGCTCGATGGTGTCGACGGCCCCGACGCCGGCCCTCTGCTTCTTGTTGGCCTTCTCTCCCTTGGTGCGGCGGTGATGCGGCTTCGGGCCGTCCTGCGGCGGTCGTCGCAGCGGCACGCCCTTGCCGTCGGCGGTGACGACCAGCAGCGGCCCCTCCTCCTCGGGCGGCGGCCGCGACAGGGCATCCCGGAAGGCCGGGGCGTAGCCGGCCACCGCCCGGCTCATGGGCTCCAACGTCCGAGCCCCCAGCTTCAGGCCCAGGAGCATCTCCAGCGAGCGACCGGCCTCGGCGAACGACTCCTTGAGGCAGAGCCGCGGGCTCCAGTCCTCCAGGACGTAGGAGAAGTCGCCCTCGGGCAGCCCGAGCCGCTCGTCCAGCGGCGTCCGTTCGATCCGCTGGCCCTCTCGGGTGCCATGGACGACCCGGCTGATGGTCAACTCGCCGAAGACCGACACGTAGCGGCGGTCATGCGACTCGGGCAACCGCCGGACCCTGTGCCCGTCGGTAGTCTCGACCTCCGGCCCCTGGTCGCCATCGCCGTGGTGGGCGACGAAGGCCGTCAGCAGGTCGAAGCCCAGGGCGAGCAGGGACCGGATCCGGTCCCGTTCCACGAGGTCGATCCGCTGGCCGTCCTGGCTGGCCCGCCGCACGAGGTCCAGGAGGGACTCGAATCGCTGCTGGGCCTTGAGGGTCGCCTGCTCCGGGGTGATGATCATGGCGAGGTCTCCTGGGGCCGAGGCATCGGGGTGTTGCAGCCGATGTTCTGCCTCATGGGGACCTCGTTTTCCACTCCCTGTCGCCGCAACTCCTTGTCCGAGAAGAACTCCAAGGGGAGCGGGCAGCGAGTCACGCCCAAATAAAAAACTCAGGGAAGCCATGCAAAGCTACAACTCGGGTAAGCGGGGTTGGCCGGGAGGTTCCGGTTTGGAAGGCGAGAGCTTTTTTGCTATGGTCTTCTGGAATTCACTCCACGGGCTGTAACTTTGTCTTCAGGCCGATGAGCCGACCACCGTGCCGCATTCCGAACGAAGCGCCGAGATCAAGCGTAAGACGCGCGAGACCGAAATTCGCCTGAAGTTGTCCTTGGACGGCCAGGGGCGAGCCGAGGTCAGTACGGGCGTGGGTTTCCTTGACCACATGCTCGAACTGTTTGCCAAGCATGCGATCGTGGGTTTGACCGTCCACTGCCGGGGCGATGTGCAGGTCGATGACCACCACTCGACCGAGGATGTCGGGATCGCACTGGGCCAGGCGATTGAGAAGGCACTCGGCGACAAGGCGGGCATCCGGCGCTACGGGCATTGTGTCCTGCCGATGGACGAGACGTTGGTAACGTGCGCCGTAGATCTGGGTGGTCGGGCCTTCTTCGCCTGGAACGCGGCGATGCCGAGCCCAAAGATCGGCATGTTCGACAGCGAGTTGGTGGCCGAGTTCTGGCGGGCCGTCGCCTTCAACGCGAGGATGAACCTTCACGTCCTGCTGCACTACGGCGCGAACACACACCACATCAGCGAGGCGATCTTCAAGGGACTGGCTCGCTCGTTTCGTGACGCCTGCGAGCGCGATTCGAGGGCCGAGGGCGTCCCCTCGACCAAGGTAGTGTTCTGAGCGATGGATGCGGACTCTTCGCACGCGACACCCAGGCCGCGACGGTACGGCTGGATCGTCAATGCCTTGCTCGTGCTGGCGGCCTTCGCACTGCTGGCCTGGGCCGTCTGGGGCAATCGCGACCAGATCCGCCGCGTGCTCGACGAGCGGCCGAATGGATGGCTGTTCGTGCTAGCCCTGGGGTTCTATCTGACGGCGATGGTTCTGACGTTCGTGCGGTGGTTCTTCCTGGTGCGAGCCCTGGAACTCCCGTTCCGCTTCCGCGACGCTCTGCGGCTCGGTTTCATCGGCAGCGTCTTCAACCTGGTCATCCCCGGCGCAGTCGGCGGTGACCTGATCAAGGCTGCTTTTCTGGCCCGCGAGCAAGAACGCCGGACTCAGGCAATCGCATCAATGGTCATCGACCGCCTGCTCGGGTTGCTTGGGCTGTATGAGGTTACCGGGTCCCTGACTGCTTCCCGGTAGCATCCCGGACCCGGGGTCGTGTAAAACACCCGTCATGGATGGGACGTCGCCGACCTACGAGGAACTGGTCGACCTGACCCGGCGACAAGCCGGGATGATCGAATCGCTCCGCGCCGAGGTCGAGCGACTCAAGAAAGAATTGGAAGACGCAAGGCGGGCGGGCAAGCGGCAAGCCGCTCCCTTCTCCAAGGGCACGCCCAAGGCCGACCCCAAACGGCCGGGGCGCAAGCCGGGACACCCGCCGAGCCACCGGCCCACCCCTCCGCCCGAGCAGGTCGATCGAACGATCATTGTCCCTCTGCCGACGAACTGCCCGGAGTGCCATAAGCCGTTGGGCTCTGCCCCAGTCGTCGTCCATGACCAGTACCAGATCGACTTGCCCGAGCCCAAGCCGGTCATCACCCGATTCCGCATCCCGGTGGCCCGCTGCCCGGCCTGCTATCGCCGCGTCCAAGGCCGACACCCCGAGCAGACTTCTGACGCCTTGGGGGCCGCCGCCGTCCAGTATGGGCCGCGCCTGCTCGGGTTCGCCGCCGACCTGAAGCATCGGCTCGGCGTCTCGTACCGCAAGTGCGCCTCGGTCCTGCTGACCCTCACCGGGCTGGCCGTCGCCTCGGCGGCCCTGGTCCGTAGCGGCCATCGGTTGCGGCGCCTGGCCCAGCCCAGCTACGACCGATTGATCGAGGCGGCACGGCGAAGCGAGGTCCAGCATGTCGACGAGACCGGTTGGAAGATCGGCGGCCGCTCGGCCTGGCTGTGGGTCTTCGCCGACGAGCGCGTGACGCTCTACCGTATCCGCCCGAGTCGGGCGCATGACGTGGTCGTGGAGGTGCTCGGGGAAGACTTCGGCGGGGTGCTGGTCAGTGATTGCTTCCTGGCCTATGACCCGCTGAACTGCGAGAAGCAGAAGTGCCTGGCCCACCTGCTGAAGACCTGTGGCGAGATCGAGCGGTCCAAGACCCGGGGGGCCGTCCGGTTCAGCCGCCGGGTGGCGGCATTACTCCGGCGGGCGATGGCCCTGAGACGCCGCCGGCCGGATATGAACCCGCACGGGTATGCCGTGGCGCGGGGCCGCCTCCACGCCGAGTTGGACCGGCTGTTGGCCGGGACGTACACCGACCCGGACAACGCGCGGTTGGCCAAGCGGCTTCGCAAGCAGCGGGACCATCTGCTGCGGTTCCTCGATCACGAGGCGGTCGACGCGACGAACAACCTCGCCGAGCGCGAGGTGCGGCCCGCCGTGATCGCGCGGAAGCTGTCGGCGGGGAACCGGACCGAAGCGGGTGCGGAGACGCATGCGGTGCTGGCGAGCATCCTGCGGACCTGTCGCCGCCAGGGTCGCGACATCCTCCAAGAGCTGGCAGGACTGCTCCGCCAGGGCCCCGCGCGTGTCATCCCGCTCGCCGCGCCGATTGCCCCGGTCCCTTCGTCGTGAAGGACCGCCTCTACCAACTCGCGCTGATCGCCTCGACCTTCGGCTATTGCTGGCTGGGAATGCAGATCGTCCACGAACTGGGTCACGTTCTGATGGCCTGCGCCAGCGGCGAGACCGTCAGCAAGATCATCCTCCATCCCCTGGTCATCTCTCGCACCGACGTCTCGCATGATCGGCATCCCCTGCTGGTCATCTGGGGCGGACCGGCCCTCGGCTCAGCGATCCCCCTCGTCCTACTGGCGGTCGCGAGGTCGCTCCGCTGCGGCCTGTTCTACCTATTCCAGTTCTTCGCCGGGTTCTGCCTGATCGCCAACGGAGTCTACCTGGGCGTTGGCTCGTTCGGCGGCGTGGGTGATGCCGGCGACCTACTGCGCCACGGCAGCCCTCGGTGGATGTTGATCGCCTTCGGCTTGGTCTGCGCGGCCGCGGGTATGTGGCTCTGGAACGGCCTTGGGCCTCACTACGGCCTGGGCAAGTCAAAGGGCGGGGTGGATCGAAGGGCAGTTCGATGGGCGTTCGGCCTCGTCCTGACGATCGTGGTGGTTGAAGTTCTCGTCGGGAGCCGGTGAACCGTTGGCGATCCGAGGCCCCGGTAATCAGATACCCCTTGGGAATACGTGTCCCCGGACTCCTGCGAACTTCAGAAGAAATGTCGTCGCTGCGGCGTTACGGAAACGATAATCCATCACAGCCCGGGCGGATACTGCGAATACTTGGACGCGAGTGGAACCTACGCAAAGGGGTATTGTGAACGTTGTGGCGAGGAATTGTACACATGATCAGAATGTTGCCTGCCTATTTCTCTTGGCGTTCACGACCAAAAGGTCGGAGCAATAGTCCCCTCTTGCAGATCGCCTAACCTCGCGCTGCAGCGGACCCGGCCCGCCGCGGCGGCTTCCGGTACAATGACAGTCACTCTCGGCGGGCCGGTCCGCTGAGCTGGGTCGTTAGGCGGCTACGTCCTTGAGCCTCTGGACCCTGCTCATCCTCATCGGACTCGCGTGGCTGTCTTACCCGCTCGCAGGCGCTGCCACCGTCTCCGCAGACGTTCTCGACGGGAAGCGACCGGAGGGCGCTGGATTCAGCTTCCTTCCCGAGCTAATCGTCTGGGCGTGACTCGCTGCCCGCTCCCCTTGGAGTTCTTCTCGGACAAGGAGTTGCGGCGACAGGGAGTGGAAAACGAGGTCCCCATGAGGCAGAACATCGGCTGCAACACCCCGATGCCTCGGCCCCAGGAGACCTCGCCATGATCATCACCCCGGAGCAGGCGACCCTCAAGGCCCAGCAGCGATTCGAGTCCCTCCTGGACCTCGTGCGGCGGGCCAGCCAGGACGGCCAGCGGATCGACCTCGTGGAACGGGACCGGATCCGGTCCCTGCTCGCCCTGGGCTTCGACCTGCTGACGGCCTTCGTCGCCCACCACGGCGATGGCGACCAGGGGCCGGAGGTCGAGACTACCGACGGGCACAGGGTCCGGCGGTTGCCCGAGTCGCATGACCGCCGCTACGTGTCGGTCTTCGGCGAGTTGACCATCAGCCGGGTCGTCCATGGCACCCGAGAGGGCCAGCGGATCGAACGGACGCCGCTGGACGAGCGGCTCGGGCTGCCCGAGGGCGACTTCTCCTACGTCCTGGAGGACTGGAGCCCGCGGCTCTGCCTCAAGGAGTCGTTCGCCGAGGCCGGTCGCTCGCTGGAGATGCTCCTGGGCCTGAAGCTGGGGGCTCGGACGTTGGAGCCCATGAGCCGGGCGGTGGCCGGCTACGCCCCGGCCTTCCGGGATGCCCTGTCGCGGCCGCCGCCCGAGGAGGAGGGGCCGCTGCTGGTCGTCACCGCCGACGGCAAGGGCGTGCCGCTGCGACGACCGCCGCAGGACGGCCCGAAGCCGCATCACCGCCGCACCAAGGGAGAGAAGGCCAACAAGAAGCAGAGGGCCGGCGTCGGGGCCGTCGACACCATCGAGCCGTTCGTGAGGTCGGCGGATGACATCCTGGATGAGGTGCTCCGGGACGAGCGGGCCGGGGAGCGCCCGGAGCCTCAACACAAGCACGTCTGGGCCGAGATGACCCGGCAGGTCGGCGGCGAGACGGTCCACGCCAAGGACAGCCTCTTCGCCCTGATGGAGTCCGAGGCGGCGGCCCGCAACTCGGGGCACGACCGCCCGGTGATCTGCCTGCTGGACGGCGAGCGGGCCTTGTGGGAGATGCAGCGGGAGTACTTCGCCGAGGCGGTCGGCATCCTGGACCTGTTCCACGTCCTGGAGCGGCTCTGGGCGGTGGCCCACTGCTTCCACACCGAAGGCAGTGACGGGGCCAAGCAGTATGTCGAGGAGCGGTTGCGGGACCTGCTCCAGGGACAGGTCGGGTATGTCATCGCCGGGCTGCGGCGGCGGCTGAACGGGGGGAAGCGGAGCGGGTCGAAGCGGAAGGTGGTCGAGTCGGCGGTCGAGTACCTGGCGAACAACCGGGACCACATGCGGTACGACGCGTACCTGGCGGCGGGGTATCCGATCGGTAGCGGGGTGGCCGAGGGGGCGTGCCGCCACCTGGTCAAGGACCGGATGGAGCAGACGGGCATGCGATGGACCGTCGAGGGTGCCCAGGCGATGCTCCACGTCCGGGCAGTGTACCTCAACGACCAGTGGGGGGAGTACCTGGAGTACCGGATCGAGCAGGAGCAAACCCGGCTGTACGGGTCAGTTGCAGCATAGCGGGCGGCGAGTTACGCCCGAATCGAAGAGGACCTCGCTCGCCTTCTCTGTGTCCTTCCGGCAGGCGTGTAAAAAGTGATTCCCGCGGCTGACGGCCTGGGAGATCGGATGCTGGCGTGGCAGGATTCTCGGCGGCCTTCGGTGAATTCTGGGCGAGAGCGGGAGGCAGCGCTCCCCGTTGGCGGGCGTTGACCGGCCGGCCGGCTATCGTGCTCCGGTCTCCTGGAAGCGCTTTCGCAACGATTCAAGGGCCTCACAGGCGATGAAGCCTACGCGGTCCTTCTCGAGCATCGCCGAGCACCAAGCGATCACCTCGGCCGCAGGCAGGTCGCTCTTTTCGAGAGCCTTGAGGACCACGTTCAAGCAGTCTTCAATGTCCCCGGTCATCAGGCCTTCGTCGCTCATCTCGACCTGATAGCTTCCTTCCTTCATCAACTCCAACGAGAGCTCCATGGCCAGCCGCAGTTGGCCCGAATCGATCAGGCGGCCCAGGTTCCTCTTCACCTCGCCGTAGGCATCGTCGTCGTAGTCGAAGTTGCGGTTGATCTGGCGCTCATCGAAGTCAGTCGCGTCGGCGATGGCCAGCCGCGTCGCGGTGACCAACTCGTCGGCTGTCGTCGCCACCTCAAACCGAGCGGTGAGCTGCCGGAGGATCCCCCGGTCCGCCTGGGCCAGTTCCACCAGGACTTCCACCAGCTCCGCTTTGGTTCGCCTGGCCAGCGCCTGGCGTAGCGTGGCCATAGGGCCGAGTGGCTTCCGGGATGGGACCGCTTTCCTGGGCTTGGAGGGGCGCTTCGGCATGGCCTCGATTCCGCGTGTCGTTACGTTCGGCAATGGCGGCTCGACTCGTCCGGCACAGCCCGATTCATCAACGATCAGCCCGGCGCGTCGCGGTAGTTCCACGGCATCCAGAACTGAGGATCGTTTGCCACCGCGTCGGCGTGCCGCTGCAACTCGGTCAGGTAGTCGAACGGGTTGGCCTGGTTCAGCTGGCAGGTGTAGATCAGGCTCATGTACAGGTCGCCGACACGCGCGCCGTTCTGGGTCCTGTAGAACAGCGCGTTCTTGCGGTGCAAAATCGCCTTCTTCAGGGCCCGCTCGCACACGTTGTTGTCCAGCGGAGCACCGGCCTGACGCAGGAACAGCGTCAGCTCCTCCCAGTGTTTGAGCATGTAGCCGATCGCGTCGCCGAGGGCCGAATTGGGCTCGACCCGCTTCTCCTCCAGTTGCTCCGTCAGCCAATCGTGCAGCGCCTCCATTGTCGGCCCGCTCGCTTCCTGATGAAACTGCAGACGGGCCTCGGGCGAGAGTCCACGCTGCCGCGCCGCGGCGTCGTTGCGATAGACCACCGCCAGCGTTTCGAGGAGGTGGCCGCACGGCTCGGGAAAGCGATCGTAGACATCGACGAACCGCCGCCGGGCATGGGCCAGGCAGTTCGCCAGGATCGTCTGCAGCTCGCCCGGCAGGTTGCGCGAAAGGGCATCGCACATCTGGATCGGCGGCGGCAACTGCGCGGCGCGATGCTTGAGGACCAGGGCCAGATTCTCGCCCGCGTGCCGGCGGCCGCTGAAGAACAGCGCCACCTTCCGGCCGTCGCTCAGCGCAACCACGCCCGAGGTGTACAGGCCGGTGCGCTCCTCGGAGCCGCTGGCGTCTCCCGCGGCGCCGGCCAGGGCCTCTTGCCGGGCGCGTTCTCCCATCAGCTCCAGGATCTTGACCGTGGTGTCGTCGTTGTACAGAACCTCCCCCTGCGCCGCCTGCCGGATCAACTCCGCAAACGCCGGAGCCAGGCTCACCGCCATCGCCTGGACGATGTCCCACTGGGTCGAGGCCGGCAGCGGGACGCCCAGATCCCCCTGCAGGCCATCGAGGCGGTTGAACGGGAGTCCGCTGCCGTATTTCAGCAGTCCGATCATGCTCCCGGCCGTGGCCTCGTACTTCTGATCGCCGGCCTCCTCGGGCGCCGCCGCGGTGAAGATCTGGCCGCACAGATGGCAGCGCAGCTTTTGCAACTGGTAGACCTTCGCGGCCAGGGGGGGCTGCCCGGTGATCCGCACCAGCACGCCCGGAGCCTTCTCGTAGACGGTGCCCTGACCGCAGGCTGGACACGCGTCGCCCGCGCGGAGTGACGGGTGCCGAACGTCGATCCGGTTGGCACCCCGGTAAGCCTCGGCGCCGTTGCGCCCGTGACCCTTGGAGGCCGCCGCGTCCACTTCGCCAGCGTTCCCGTCGTCGCCAGCCAAGGCGGTCTCCGCCACGGCGTCCGCCGGCGAAGCGCCAGCGGGCTTCCTGGCCTTCTGCCCCACCACGGCTTCGGTCTTCTCCGTGCGCGACCCGAAGAACAGCTGGCGGAGCCGGCGGATCGACGTATTCTTGTCTTCCACCAGATCGGACACATAGGCGTACGACTCGAAGACCGCTCGGACCAGCGCGGCGTCCTTCTCGTCGAGCGACTGCTCGACGCGGCGCAGCACCTCCTCCAGGCGCGTGCTGTCCACTTCGACGAACTCCGGTGCGTTTCGCATCCCGGCTACCGGCAGAAAGGACCGGCATCACCGGCCGATTCCCCGCGACCGGCGTGGCCTCGCATCCGGGCTCCAGTGGAGCAAGGCCGCCGCCATTCCGCAAGAGAGCATCACGACCGGGTCACGCCAGCGGACCGACCGGCCGCCAGTCGGCCGCCGCGCCGGTTCGCGTCGGGTTGCCGGCCGAAAGCAAGACCGCCAGCTGATGCGCGGCCAGGCGCTGCGCCCCCCTTCCGCATCGGCGGCCGAGGGCCACCACGGGAAGCGGCCCTGGGAGAGCCGCTTGTGGCAAAGCCAGAACCCCTGGCCATCGTACATGAGCAGCTTCAGCGCCGTCGCCTTGCGATTGCGGAAGACGAAGACCGCGCCGACGAACGGGTCGTGCTCGAGGGTCTCCTGGCAGAGCCGCGCCAGGCCGTCGATCCCCCGCCGAAAATCGGCCGGCTCGACCGCGACCAGGATCTTCATCTGGGGCGTGATCTGGAGCATCACGGAGCGTTCCAGAAGCTGCGCGACAGCGCCTCGACCTCGGCCGCGTCGTAGCCGACCAGTTGCACGCGCATGGTGGCGCCGGCCCCGTTGTCCAGCTCGAAGTGACACTGCTTGCCGACCAGGACCGGCGGGGGCAGTTCGACGAAGGCAGTGCCGCTCGACTGCGTTGGGGCGGCGGCTGCCTCAGCCCGCTTCTTCAAGCTGTAGTAGTCGAGGCCGAGCGCCGCGGACGTGCCACTGATCCCATGGGTCTTGGCCAGCCGGACGGCCATCGCCCAAAGCGGCAGCGGGATCCGGGCGCCCGGCTTCCGCTGCGTCCGCCACGCCTGAAACCGACTCCGCCCACGCACCAGATCGGGCGGTAGCTGCTCACGCTTCTTCGTGCCCATCGCGGTCCTCCAGTACGAGGACCGCCAGCGTAGCGGATCAGCCAAACGGATTCATGCAGCCTTGCCGGAA
>CAVVZJ010000002.1:0-167714 GCA_963752755.1 uncultured Planctomycetales bacterium
GAAGCACCCTCACGGGACCCCGGTCGACGAGACGTCCGTTGAACTCTTCGTCACCGAGTTCCGGGGGTTGTGAAACCAGGCCGCAGCGAGTCTCGACGAGGACGCACGCACGCAAAACTCTAACTGGACAGCGAGAAGGGCCACGTCGTAAACGTGGTGAGCGGGGCTGCGTGTTGGCAGCCTCGTGCTAAGGTTCTCCGTCTCCAGGAAGCCTACGGCGTGTTCGAGACAGAGGCGGGCGACGTCCCATCCGAGTCTGTCCAAGAATACGTCAATACTGATGGCTGGGCGGCGACGCACAATGCATCCCTGAGATGGTTCGTCCAGGTCACGGTGGTCCTGTGTTTCCTGCACAGGTTCTCGAAGATTCGCGACCGCAGCCGCAAGACCCGCGAACGACACCGGCGGGTGTGGGACGTATACCATGCCGCCACCTGGGAGGCGTTTCGACGTCCGATGGCCGAACTTCAGCGGTGGTGTGCCACGCCGGCCTGGGACGGTTCGCTGAGCGAGATGCTGACGAAACTGTGGAACAAGGCGGGAGTCTACCCGATCGCCATTGCCCATCCGGGCTGCCATCGCATGAGCAAATGATTGGGCCGCCCGATATAAGTTGGGCCTTGCTGCTCAACCTCCGTCCCTGTGCCAGGCGGAGCCACCGACACCGCACCCACGACAGTCCCGACCGTCTACTCACCCCACCGCACCCACCAGGTGGTGTCGCTTCTTGGGATTCTTGTCCCTCGGCATGGCGGCGGGCCGATAGAAGAGAACGGTCGGATTCCGCGCGGCGGCGTCGGTGAGGATCGTTAACCGGAGGCTGGCCTAGCGGCGGTATCGGGTGTCGCGGAGGGATCTGGAGACTTGGCGGAGGAGCCGCCGGAAGGAGTTTTCGATGACCGGAACAAGGAGGATGGCTGGCCTTCTGGCCGTCGCCTCGATGGCGACTGGCCTTCTGGCCGTGCCGAGCTCGCCCGCGCGGGCCGGCAACCCGAATCATCCCTATGGGGTGATCCCCTACGGATTTGCCTACCCGACCGATGCACACATCTGGAAGGCGCTCGACATCGTCTACCACTACGACATGCGTTTCTGGAAAAACTGGGGCCCCAACGCACCGGGCTACTACTCGTGCGGCCCTAACGGTTGCGGACCTTATGCGCTTCAGCCCTGCGCTGGGCTGACTCCTTTGCACTATAACGTCGACGGCGTTTCTCCCGCAAATGTGGCCAAGCCTTACCCGGCCCTGCCGGGCGGCAGCTACTACAACGCGGTGCCCGTGGCGTATCAGCCCGTTCCGGGCTGGGAGATCCCCGAGTTCCCGCCCGGCACCAGGCCACCCGGGTACTCCACGATGAAGGGCTTCATTCCCTACAAGAAGCACACCCGCGGCCGAGAATGGTTCGCTGGCAAGGAGCTGGAGCAGAACTTCTACATCGCCGGCCAGCCGTACCCGAGCTCAGCAGCCCTGACGACCTCTCTCGGCGCCGAAACGGCCCGGCGAAGGATGCCTGGAGAGGCGCCTTCGCCGGGCTCTTTTCTCTTGAAGGAGGCCCGTCAAACTCTCCCCAGCCTGCCGCCTCTGACAGCATAAACCAGCACGTCATGGCGAATGGCGTGACTCGTCGCGATGATCAGGTCGTCGGCGTTCGTCAGCAACGGGTTATTGATCGGGTTGCTTGACGAACCCGACGAACTGCCGCCCGAGGAACTGCCGCCCGAGGAACTCTGACCCTGGATCTGCTCGTTGATCCCCTGCAACTGGTCGAGCATGGCGCTGATCCGCGCCTGCGCCTGCTGATGAAGCCGCACCGGGAGAGCCAGGCAGTTCCGAGATCGCGAACCCCACCCCCTCTTGCAGTTGCTGCCCAAGCTGGGTCGTCATGTCCGACAGGCTCATCGACGAGCCGCTCGACGCCCGCCACTCGACGACCCGCCACTCGACGAGCTTCCGCCGGATGAACCGCCCGACGAGCTTCCGCCCGAGGACCACCTCCCAGCGCGCTCTCGGCCGCCGAGAAATATGCGCTCTCGAACTGAGCGAACTGCTGGCTAATGATCGCGTTGACATGATGCGCGCCCAGGTGAGGCACGTGCACCCCGCTCAGGGGCAATGGAGGCAGAAGATGAGCTGGCGGGACGCCAGGAAAGCCAGGAAGGCCGGGACGGCTGAGAACCAGTCGGTTTTCCAGGCAGATCTCGCCCAGGTCCGGCTGGAATCGGTTTCGCCTGTTCATGAGGTGTGCTCCGGATGGGCAGTCGAGGTCAGTTGCGGCGTCGGCGGCCGGACTTCTCAGCCCAGACTCTGCCAATTCCCTGTCCGACCTAAATCTACACCATTCCGGAGCGTGGGACGACGGCTTGCTCTTGATATTTCGATCTGCCAGTGGAATCGAAATTCGCCCTTAGGAATGCGTTATCCCGGCAGGTTTTGCCGGACCACGAGGCCGTCGATCAGCACCGACGCCGAGCCCACCTGCGCCCGTCCGCCCCCACGAGCCCGTCCGTACACCAGTTCGGCGGTGCCCTGGCCCGACGCTCCCGCGAAGATCCCGCCGCTCTTGCTGCCGTTGACGGTCCAGGTCATGTAGGTCGGCAGAACCTGGCCCTGGGAGGCCGGCTCGATCGTCGCGTCCAGCACGAGGGAATCGCCGGTTGGACTCGGATGAGGGCCCTTGATCGTGATCGTCACGGGGCTGACCGAGCTTCCGTCCTGCGGCACCGCATAGTTGAAGCTCAGGAACAGTTGATGACCCTTCTGCCACGAGGGCGCATTGGCGTTGACCACCGTGCGGGCCTGTTGGTTCTGGAACTGCGGAGGCCCGACCACGTAATACCCGTGGAACGCCACCTGGTATCGGCCCATCGCCGCCGCCTGCGGCGTGGGGACCTGGAACTGCGAAACCTGCGAACTGCCCGACCCGCCCGAGCTTGACCCGCCCGAATTGCCGCCGCCGCCAGAGCCTCCACCGCCCGAGGGGCTCGACCCGCCCGATCCGGTGCTGCCGCCACCGCTTCCACCACCCCCGCCCGAGGTCTGGAGCACATGCACGAGTCCGTGATGCAAACCGTGATGAAACAGGTCGGCACCCAGGCCCGAGAGCAACTCCCGAGACTCCAGCCGTTCCAGCCGAGGGGCCCGGCGCCTGTTCGTCGCCCCTTTCTTCCGATCCTCGCGCTCCATCGCTTGCCCCTCTCCTCGTTCCGAGGTCCGGTCCTCGGCGGCGCATGGATGTTCCGGGTATCCACACTCTGGATTCTTTTGTCGGGCTTCCACCCGAGCCGGATCAGGGAATTCTCGCGACCGGATGCCGCACGTCTCGCTTGCCACGGTTTCATCGGTCGAGCTCCCAGGCCATGCTTGCCTGCTGAGACTTTTTTGAACATAGCCTGTCGGCTTCGGCCAATCGCGAGGAGAATGCCGGTTTTCCTGGTTATCGTCCATGCATGAACCGATCAGATTGTCAGGACCGTAGGGAACAGACCACCCCTGGTCGGAGGATGATCGAATCTCAGGGTGGCTGAGGACACGGAGGTAAATAGCCATGATGGTCTGGATTCTGGGTCTTGCCGTCGCCAGCGGCATGGGCCAACTCTCACCCGGGGGAGGCAACGCTCCGGAAACCCCGCCCGTAACGGGCGTGGGGAACAATAACGCCAACCTCCCGCTCGCGAGGCCGCCGCAAACCGCTCCGCCGGCTCCAGGCCAGCCAACCCCCGCGCCGCCGCCCACGTCGGCGTCGCCGGGCTCGGAAACCGAGGCTCGGGACCTCATGGCCATCCCCCCGGTCGGCCGACCATACGAGGCCGAATCCTCGGCCCGAGAGCTTCAGCCGGGAGCCGGCGAATTCTTCATCCCCCCTCCGCCAATTCCCTCCGCGCCTCCGAGCATGAACGCCACCGCCGAGGCGGAGGCCAACGCCTACTCCCGCCAGCCTCTGACGCTTGAAGCCGTCGAGGAGCTCGCCGCCCGGTACAACGGGCCGCTCAAGCAGGCCCGGGCGCAGGTTGAGGTCGAGTTCGGGATGGCGATCCAGGCCGGCCTCTGGCCCAACCCCACGCTCTCCTACGTGCAAAGCGGTATTACCCCCACCGTCGGCACCCCCAGCATGGTCGTCACCCAGACGATTCCCACCGCCGGCCGCAAGCGGATCGATCGCGCCCGCTGGCTCGAAGCCACCAAGGCCTCTCAGTGGGACGCCGTGGCCGTCGAGTATCGAGTCCTCAACGACGTCCGCCGCTACTACTTCCACACCCTGGCCTTGCAGGCGATGGTGGAGGTCCAGAAGGACCTCGTGAAGAATTCGGAGGACATGCTGGTCTCCGCCCGCGAAGGCTACAACCTGGGCTTCAACAATCTCCAGACGATTCACCACGACATCGCCGGCCTGCAAGAGCAGCGGCTCAGTTACCTGAAGATGCAGAACCAGTACCGCATGGTCTGGCAGCAGCTCATGGCGTCCATCGGTGTGCAAATGCCGTTCACTCCGCTCGCCGGAGGACTCGAGGGCGACACCACGCCAGTGGAATGGGACGCAACCCTCGATCGCCTCTTCCGCTATAGTCCCTCCATGCAGGCCGCCTACGCCAACCTCCGGTTCGAGCAGCTCACCCTCAAGTGGCAGCGTGTCCAGGCCTGGCCCAACATCCAGATCACCGGCCAGGAGGGATACAACTTCTCCGCGGGCCACCCCACCACAACCGCGCAGGTCCACCTCGTGGGCGTGCCGATCTGGAACTGGAACCAGGGCTACATCCGCCGGGCGAACGCGCATGTACTCCGGCAGCAGGCTGAGATCAAGCGCGTGCAGCAGCAACTCCAGCTCGACGCCGCCCAGGTTTACGAGGCATACCTGACCGCCCTCCAGTACGTCGAAAGCTACCAGAAGATCATCCTCCCCGAGCTTCGCCGGAACTACGAGCTCGCCCTCGACAGCTACGAGGACGACCGGACCACCTGGGGCATCGTGCTGGGCGCCCAGAGAACCTACTTCTCGGCCCGCCAGACCTACATTTCGCACCTGGCCACCTGGCGGATGAACGAGGTCCTGCTCGTCGGGTTCCTCTACTCGGGCGCCACGGCCGTGGCACCGTCCGGCCTGCCTCCGGGACACCCGCTCACAGGGATTCCGGCACCGGCCGCCGCCTCTCAGTTCGTCAGCCCGGGCCAGTTCCTCCTGAGCCCCTGATCGTGATCGTTGGTCACGGCCCCGAGAGCGTTCTCTCGGGGCCGCCGCCCCGGTCGAAACGGAACAGAGTCACGCGCATACCCGGTCGGACCCCGAGCCGAGAGGGCCCCGTCGACCCGACCAGACCGGCCCCGGCACACCTCCGACTCCCTTTCCCCAAATCACGATCGCAGGAGGGTCATTCCCATGTCCTCGCCCGAGAATCGCCGAGACTTCCTCAGGAAAGGCTCTGCTGCCGCCGCCGTGCTGGCCACCGGCACCGCCTCCGCGGCGGCCCAGGAACCCGCCAAGCCGCCCGCCGGCACCCAGGTTCCGCCCGGCGGCCCCGAGGCCCGAGCCGCCCAGGTCCCGATCGACCAGAACCCCGCCGACATCGCCGCCGAGGCCGAGAAGTACCCCCACGGTGAGCGTTTCCTGCCCGAGCACTACAAGGTCTTCGACCGCTACTACCCGTCGTACGGAGGCCCCGTCGGCCGGCCCACCTATCAGGGCAAGCTCGTTCCGGGGTTCCGGGCGTCGGGCCTCCCACCCGTGCCGTTCGTCCAGCCCGACGTGCCCCGCATGCCCTGGAAGCTGGTCGACGGCGTCAAGGAGTTCCACGTCATCCTCCAGCACGTCCGCCGCGAGGTCCTGCCCGGCAAGTGGATCGACTTCTACGGCGTGAACGGCACCATGCCCGCCCCATACATCGAGATCACCCAGGGCGACCACGTCCGGTTCGTCGTCCACAACCAGCTCCCCGAGCCCACCACCGTCCACTGGCACGGCGCCGAGCTTCCCGCCAACATGGACGGCGTCCCCGGCGTCACCCAGGACCTGATCGAACCCGGGTCAACGTATGTGTACGAGTTTCCTGTCCACCAGGCTGGCACCTTCTTCTATCACGCTCACATCCCGCTCCAGGAAGCCAATGGTCTCATCGGGTTCATGATCATTCACCCCGCCACGGCCTGGGACCCGCCAGTCGACCGCGACTTCGGCCTCCTGTTCCAGAACATCTCCCTCGGGCCGAACACGACCGTTACCACCCCGTTCATCGAGCACAATTCCGTCACCCCCACCATCGGCGGCTACAACTGGCAGTTCATCAACGGCCGGTCCGCCCCCTACACCACGCCCCTGGTGTGCAAGCTGGGCGAGCGGATCCGGATCCGAATCTTCAACTTCAGCCCCCAGTCGCCCCACTCAATCCATATGCACGGCATGAACTTCTGGGTCACCGGCCACGAGGGCGCCCGGCAGGAGGAGTCGGCCTGGATCGTCCGAAACACCCAGATTATCCACGTGGCCCAGGACGCGGACATCGAATTCATCGCCTACGACGCGGGCGACTGGGTCCTTCACTGTCACATGGCCCTGCACATGCTCAACCATCCGGTCGCCCAGATGGGGCCCCGCATCCGCTCTGGCGACTCCGTGGCCGAGTTCAAGTCCAACCTCGACACTCGGCCGCCCGTCAAGTACCCCGAGACCGACCCCGGCTTCCAGGTTCCCGGCTATCCCCGGATACGGATGGGCAAGGAGGAGTGGACCCCCGACGAACTCGCGAAGCTTGCGAGCAAGAAGGAAGTCCGCGGTATGCGGCACAACTGGTATGACCCCCTACGTGGCCTCTTCACCGTCGTCCGCGTCCTGCCGCACGATCTCTACGACCTGGTCATGAACAGCAACCAGCCCCTGGAACCGGGCGCCACCTTCGACGAGATTGTCCGCCGCCGCCAGAAGCAGATCAGGAACCGAGAGGAGCTTCGCGCCCGGGGCCTGACTGCCCAGCAAATGCAGGAATGGCAGGACATGAACGTCGAGGCCCGTCAGCGCGGAGAGCTTTGATGCGTCTTGTGCGAGATTGGGAAACGGCCTCGGAGGCACCTGTCATCCGAGGCCGTTTCTTCTGGCCTGGCCTGGGCTGTCGCTTCACGGCTGGTCTTGCACCTGTGCCGGCTGTGAGGTTTCTGTGGTCTTTCCCTGGGGTTTTCCCTGGGGTTTTGAAACGCCCGCGCCAGGATTGACCGGATCGAGGCTCGGCGGCAGGTCCGGCCTGAGCCAGATTTTGGTGATGAAGTGATCCGGGTTCTCCTCGACGATCGCGAACACGCGCTGGCCCTCAAGCTGGCGAATGTCGAACCACGCCGCCGGCCTCGTCTGGCCGTTCCGGAGCACGAAGATGGTCTGCTCGTTGATCCTCAGGGGAAAGTGCCGCTTGTTGCCGTCCTGCATCACCACGATCTTGTGGAACTGGGTGTCCACCTTCACGCACCGTCCCCAGGCGCTCGATGGCGAGGGCCGGCCCCGAGGTTGTCAGCACGACCAGCAAGCCGAGTGCGGCGATTCGAGAACCTTTCATGGTTGCCTCTGCTCCGGGATGACAGGAGAACGGAAGGAACGCGAGGCGGCCTCGCTGACCGCCTCGCGGAACATCAGTATGCCTTCGGGGCCCTCACGACCTTCACCTTGTACTGCTTCTGCTTGAGCCCGAGGTTCAGGTGGATGATGGTTTCCCCCTCCTTCTGAGCCTGGAAGATCGCCGACATCCGGTTCATCCCCATGACTTCCTTCGGCTGGCCGCCCACGATCGACAGGGGCCGGAGGTGCCGGACGCCTGCGGGAAACAGGCTCACGACCGACTCGTCTTCCACCGCGAACTCCACGTGTCCCAGGTCGTTCAGGGGGATCGCGCACTCCAACTCAAGCATGTCGCCAGGGTTGAGCGTGAAAGTCGCCTCTTCCACCGCGATCGGTCCCGAGCCGCCTGTCGGCACCATCGGTCGGAAAAGTTCGCCCATGACCGTTTCGGCCTCGGGCACCTTGCTGGACCGTGCCTGGGTTGTCTCCAGGAAGGATCTTGCCACCCTTCTCCACAACCGTGCGGTTGAATTCCTCGACTCTCGTGTTCTGCGTATCCGGCTGCTTCTGGGGATTTCGGCCCGGTGCCTGGGGGGCTGCGGCAAGGCTGACGATCCCGAGTACGGCCGCCAGGGCGGTGAGAACTCGCTGGGCTCTCATTTGGAGGCTCCTCTCGGTTAAGTTGTCTTCTGAGGTCTGGCGGGAAGGCCGGTCGAATGCGTCCTGGCGTTCCCCATCGTTCCTCTCATGCTGAGCGGGTCGGCCCGCCACACTCTGCGGAGGGCCGAGAAACCGCAGGTCAGGGGACGGAAACCTGGCTCGACACGGTTCCCTTCACCACCGGCCCGGAGGGCATCGGCGGCTGGAACCGGCGGACTCTCCAGATCACGCCGGTATGCACGCTTGCATTGAGCGTCTCGCCATCCTCGATCAGTTTCGAGGTGATGACCCCGAGATCGACGATGTACAGGTTTCCGTCCCGTCCCCACTCCAGTTGCATGGGGCGTTCCAAACCGCGCCCTCTCCAGGCGGTGGACGGCCCCGGCAGCCGGTTGACCACGAAATCCGAGACCTCGCCGGTATCCAGGTTCACCTTCTGAATCTTGAATCCCGGCCAGTTCAGATCCACGTCCGCTGGAATGCCCGCCGGCAGGGCCTCCCGAATTCGCACGCGCTCCTCGGCCATGGACGCCGTGAAGATCCCCACCGGCCCCTTGAACAGAGGAGATAGCGGCCCCATCTCGGCCACCAGAGCCTCGTGAGGCCCCAGGCCAAACTCGGGGCGGCCCAGCACCATGCCGTGAGGGAACGACTGGGGCGTCAGCCGGGCGATCGGCTGCGGGGGAAGGCCGCGATCGCCCAGGAGCTTGCGGCGCGTGTCGTCAGAGAGCAGGAATTTGCGGGATTTCGCCTCCGGACTCTGAAACCTCGGGTCGGTGATCGGCAACCCGCTGAAGAAGTCGGGCCAGCCGTACCACGGGCCGGCCTGGACCTCGTAAACCGACCCGTAATCGAACCAGGGCGCACGCGGTTTCGTCGCCTGTGCGCCGGTTTGCGTGCAGAAGAGCCGGCCTTGCTCATCCACCCGATAGCCGTCGCTCGGCCCGAACCCCCAGGCGATCCGTTCGAGGTTCGACCCGTCCGGATCGCACCGGAAGAACGCTCCGTTGCAGATTGTCTGCCCCTTGATGACCTGCCCGGCCTCGGTCTTAGTCCAGAGAGGCGAGAAGGCCCCCGTCTCGACATTCTTGCCATTCTCGGGCTCGAAGATCTTGCGGATATGCTCGTAGGCCACGTGGCTGATGGGGTTCTCGACCGCGATGTCGGTCTCCTCGTCCGGCGTCCGAGTGAACCGGCCGTAGTCGTTGGCTTTTTTCAGAGGCACGTGGAAATTCTCGCCCGAGAGGGTCACGTCCTCTCCAGGGACGTCGTGGGCATCGAGCTTCTGGTCGATGAGCCCAATAATCGCCTGTGTCTCGTCATAGACCCCCGCGTCCGACTGGGGGGGAACGAAGAAGACCATCTTGCCGTCCCGGTCGAACACGACCTTTGCGTTGACGTGAACGCCCCAGGCCGGTAGCCCGCGCACGATCGTGCGGAACCGGGTTTCCGGGTTCTCATCCTTCGGGTCGAGCACCGAGATCCTCGTCCGGTGCGACACGTAAATCTTGCCGTCGTGCCAGGTGATCCCGGTGATCGGCGGGATGATCCCCTCGGGGATGTCCTCCGGATTCTTCGTGTTCCGGATACTCGCGAGCGGCACCGTATCTTCGTAAACCGTGAGCTTCGTGCCGTCGGGCCGGATCTGGATGATCTGCGGCTCGGGGGTGACGATCGGGTCGTCTCCGTAGCCGTGGAACCCGCTCTCCGCGATGTAATACGTGCCATCGTCGGCGAAGGTGATGTCCGAGGGAAAGTCGAGTTCGTTGGCGAACACCTCAATGTGATAACCTGGAGGCGTCAAAACCTGGTACGGGTCGGGATACCGGTACGACGCCTCCTGTTCGGGAGGGATGTAGTAGCGCGCCATCTCGTCCTTCGCCGAGAAGATCCCTCCGCTGCCGTCATTCTCCGGCCTTGGTTCCTTCGCCTGAGCGTAAAGCCTGGGAGCGTTCACCAGGCTGGCCCCCAGAACGACGGCCAGAATCCCTTTGCCAATCCATCGTCGCCCGGACATGAGCGAACCTCCCGATTTCGGTGTCTCGTTCTGGGTGATGGGCTCTCTTGGGGGACCGGGCGACGTCAGAGGCCGCCGACCAGGGAGGCCGGCCGCCGACCGTCCGGATACCAGATGTCGATGGGAGGCTGCACGCGCGGATCTCCGTAACTGTTCCACGGGCCGCGCCCAACCTCGTAGTACCGAGGCGCGAACCGCCCATGAGACAGGGCCCTCGGCCCATACACGCGCTCGTCGCCGAAGGAGAGCGAATCCATCCACTCGACGTAACCGGCGTGCCAGTGAATCTTGAGCCAGCCGGCCTCTGGTCCCTGAACTCCGTAAGGTGTGTATCCCCCCAGAGGATAGCCGCTGTAGTTGGGATACCCGCCGGGCGGCAAGATGCCTCCGAAGTAAGGGGCGACATTCTCGCTCCGGGCATCCGGAGCATAGGTCTGCGCCTCGGAGCGAGGGACCACGGCCAGCAAGCCGGCCGCCAGAATCACGCCCACAAACGCCCTGGGAAACACTCGCATGGAACAAACATGGCTGCAAATCATGGGAGATGCCTTCGTGTCTGGATGGATTCGCTCTGGAGTCGAATCACGGGCCATCGGCCGAAACGCTTCCCGTCTCCCGCCGTCAACACCTTGTTCAATATCGCAAGTTCGGTGCCGGAGGATGAAAGGGCAACCTAGAGAAAATATCCTAACAGCCCCGACTAGGGGTTTGAAGAGGCTTGTGAGGTTTCGGAAGACGGCGTCACAGAGGAACTCTGGGTGAGGAGGCGGACCGACTCTCGGAGCAGGAATTCCGGGTCCATGAACGGCTCGTCGCCGGTATCGGACCAGAGGATCCGGCCCGATCCATCGATCAGGAAGGTCCCGTGCAGGGGTGTCTCAAGAAACTCGTCGTAAGCCCGGAACTTCCGGAAGGCGTCGAGCGGCTTATCGGAGGCCAGGGGGAAGGGAAAACTCTCGACCCCGTAGTTCTCGATGGAGATGGCGAGCGCCTCGGCGTCATCGGTGCTGACGCCCAGGAGGTCGATGCCGGCCGCCTGAAACGCCCCGGTCTCTGGGCCGAAGGCGGCGAGCTGCTGGGAACAGTGCAGGCAGCCGGCGCCGAGGTAGAAGATAACAATGGTCGGCTTGCCGCCGGGCTGGCCGAGGTGGTGCTCCTGACCCTGGGCGTCGATCAGGGTCGTTTCCGGCGAGGGGCTGGGTGTCCAGCGGTCGGGGCCGAGCGACTCGATCGGGAACGGGTCGCCCGAAGCCAGCCTCGCGGACGTCAGCCGCCAGTCGGACGGATAGCCAAGGGTTCGGGCCAGCTCGGCGATGCTCGCGAACGGAGGCGCGTCGAGATCGACCGAGCCGGAACAGGCGCGCAGGTCGAGGAAGGTTTGTTCCGCCTCCTGCAATCGGCCGGTTCTTCGACGCAGGTCGGCCAGCAGGGCCAGAGGCAGAGGCTCGCCCGGGCGCTCCTCAGCCAGTTCCGTCAGAGCATTCAGGGCCTCATCGACTCGCCCGGCCTGGTCGAGCGCACGGGCCATGTCGATCGGGTCCAGGTCAGCCTGTTTCAGGCAGTCAAGGCCCCTGTCAACCTCCCCGGAGGCGAGCGCCGAGCGTCCGGCAAGCTCGTGAAGGGCCAGAGTCGCCGCGGCCTGGTCGGCACCATCCAGCCGCTCGGCGAGCAATTCGAGCTCGCTCAGCACGGCTCGCCCGTTCGCGTCGTCGCGCTGGGCGAAGTGGGCTCGGCCGAGATAACGAAGCCGGCGGATCTGGTCGATCGGACCTGCGGTCCCAGACTGAGAATCTTTCCTGAGCGTCTCCGTGAGCTCGTCCCATCGATCGTATCGAGCCAGAATCTCAACCAGCAATCGCTGACCTCGGCTGGCCGAGCTCTCCGGATTGCCGATCATGTTGAAGCGAGGATGCCGAGGCAAATCCCGCATCTGCGAGGCGCGAACGAGCGCCTCCCGAACCCGGCCCACTCGCTCGAGATCACGGACCCACGCCTCGGCATTCTCCGCATGACCGGGGTACCTGTCGGGATGCACTCCCACCTGGGCGCTCTGAGCGAGATAGGCTCGCTCTGCGGCCTCGCGGAGCCGGATCGCCTCGCTCCATCGACCCACCGACGAAAACAGCCTGGCGGGCTCGGCCCACATCGCCGGCGACGCGGGGGCCGACGGGCCGCACCGAATCGCCTCATTCAGCACAACTTCGGGCCGGTTCTCCCACAGCCGGAGCCGGGTCCATCGAGCCGGGTGTTTCGGGTTGGCCGAGAGCACTCGGGCCAGAAGCGCGTCGGTCGCCGAGACGCTGACGCCCGGCAGACCGGCCTGCCGGTTGCTCGCGAGCTGGCGTGCGAGCATGGCCGCAGCCTCAATCTCCTCGGGATCGTCCGCCAGGATCGCATCATACGCCTCGACGAGGGCCTGGCGACGTTCCGCATCGTCACTTTGGCCGTGGTCAAGGTAGGCGGCGAGCGCCTCAATGTGACGGGCTTCGCATCGGGAAAGAACCCGCCGGTGGGCTTTGAGGTAGACAGCCGTTTGTATCAGCCGGAGTGCTCTCGACTCGTCGGAATCCAGGCACGACAGAGCCATTCCCCAGTACGCGAGGGGGCACTCCGGATCGAGCCGAGCCACCTGTCGGAAGGATCGCTCGGCCTCGACTGGATTTCCCGAGTGCCACTGGGCGAGGCCCTGATCGAGGAAAACCTGAGCTTGAGGGTCGGCCACGGAGGCCGGAAAGCTCACGAAACCCTGCCCGTCACGCAAGGACGCTCGTACAGTCGGGCCTCCCGGAGGCGTCAATTCCCCGTCTTTCAGCGTGGTGCGGGTGATACAGTTCTGCGCAAGCACAGAGGCAGGAATCACCCACACAAGCATCAGGACGTGCGAGGTTCGCCAGAATGCGCGGAACATGGCCTCTGCCCTCCTAGCGACCGGGCTGACGGATCCGTTGCCTATTCCCTACATCGGCCGTCTGCACGACGAGAAATCAAACGCTCCTCGACAACTTTCCATAAAAGCATTGTGCCCGAGCAAGCGGGGCGACAGGCGGAGCCTAATGCTTCGGTGTGGTCGGCCGATGTAGCCAGGTGGGGCTTCTCACCACCACGCCTATCTGTACGGTTGTCACTCTTCTTCATTGAACCGCGAGGTCAGCAGTCAGTATCGACCGGTCGGCCGCTCGCGTGGACATGGCCCGGTCTTTTCCCCATCTCCAGAGGCGGCGCTCCATCGTAAGTCCGGCCTTCGCATCGCCAACTCAACCGAACACCGAATCGAGCGCCGTGCGCGTGCACACTCGGATAGAGGTGCGTGTAACGGGCCGACATCTCGGCCGACATGTGTCCGCACCAGGTCTGGATGAGCCGCTGGTCGACGCCCCGGCTAGCGCAGGCGGAGATGAAGGAGTGCCGCAGCACGTGCCAGCCCCGCAGCACCTTCCAGCTCGTGCCGGCAAGGGACCGCTTGAGGTGATCGTGGGCCTCCTTCTCCGTAAGCGGCTCGAGCGGCACCTCCCCGCGGTCACGGACCGACTCCAGGCGGGCCTTGCCGCCGGACGCCCGGGACTTCATCCCCTTGTGCCCGGTGGTCCGGCTCCGCTTCTTGCTCCGCTCCACGGTGCCGACGTGGCCGAAGAGATAATTCCCCTCGCTTCGGCCCGCGACGTAGTCCCGGAGCAGCTCTGCCAGGGCGGAGGCGAGCGGCACCCGGCGAGTCGTGGTCTGGCCCCTCACCCGCTTCTTCTCGCGGACGGTGATGACCCCGGCCGCGAAATCGACGTCCGCGACTCGCATCCGCATCAGCTCCGAGCGCCTCGCGCCGGTGTAAGCGGCGGTCGCCGCCATCGGGTAGATCCACGGATGCAGGGCATTTGCCCGGATGATGTGCAGGACCTCCTCGATCTCCTCGGTCTGGAGGTAGAGCGCCTCCCAGAGTTCCTTCTGCTGCTCGGCGGTGAGGCCGCCGCCTGCGATCTGGCGCTCGATCTCGGCCCGGGTCTGAAACGGCGGCTTCTCGCGTGTCTTGCGGAAGACCAGCCCCTGGCCGGCCCACTCGCCCGAGACCAGCTCCGCCCGGCGGCCCCAGTTCCAGGCCGCACGGAGCGTGCGCAGCTCGGTGCGAATTGTGGTCGGGCTCACGCCGTCGGCGGAGCGGCGGTTGACGTACTGCTGGAGCGCCGCGTGGTTCAGCTCGGCGAGCGAGAACCGGTCGCCCAGGATGCGGGCGAAATGCTTGAAATGCAGCTCGCGTGTGTAGAGGGTCTTTTTCTCCTGGGCCCCCTCCTGCGTCGCAAGGTAGGCGTCCCGGAGCGAACCAACGGTCGCCGACTGTCGCCTCGCCGTGGCCTTCTGAGCGGGTGCCGCGTGGCCGTCCTGCTCGACGAACGAGACGATGTCCACGCCGGCGGGCAGCTCGATGAGGCCCTGCTTGAGCCGCATCAGGAGATAGTCGACGTGGGCGGCCTTGGCGTCGGCCTCGGCCTGGCTCACACCGCCGATGGTGAAGGCGTGCTGCTTGCCGCCGTGTCGAAAGAGAATCCGGTAGCTGCCCGAGCGGAATTGCGTCCAGGCCATGCCCGATACCCTCCGCACATCCCCCCGGCTGCTACCAAAATACAGCCAAAGGCGGGATGCGCACAAAGAAAGGACTCACGCCTCTCGACGTAAGTCCTTTCATTGTAAGGTGCCGGAGACAGGACTTGAACCTGCACCCCAATAAATTGGGACTAGCCCCTCAAGCTAGCGCGTCTGCCAATTCCGCCACTCCGGCTATAGTGGTAGTAGCAAGGATTGATGAATCGTTGTTGCTTATTAACGCATTTAATGTCTCACTCTGGAATCTAAAATCCCTCGCCATCCAGGCGACCATGTCCAGTACGTTAGGGATGGCTATCGCATCGTCGGTGGCGTTGGTCCGAGAGTCGTTCGTAGGGGTCGCCGACCAAGACACCTGAGGCCGTGATGGAGAACGGTCTTCTCCACTGCCTCTATGGTCGGGCTTTCAGCTGACTTGAGAACCTACCGGCTTCCAGCTGGTAGATCGTCCCTTGACGCAAGAGATAATCCTTAGTAGTGATTATTTTCACCGCAATTCTTTACAGTGAAAGAGTTGGACCTCAATATCAACCCATTTTGCAAATCTTGTGCCGTTAGCAACTTCTGTTTTTACACAGCGGATCCATTATAGCGGGTCGAGAATCTGCTTCAAGAGGAGGTTATGAAATATCGGGCGATGGGTCTGGCCGAAATTCCTGGCGTCAGCCCGTCGGCCGCAGTTGTTATTGCCAGGATTGGTCCCATTGGCCGCTCTGGCTCAAGGCATCCAGGGCCATAATCGCCTCGCTCATCCGATGTTTCGGGGGGATGGCTTGAGGAGCAGTTCGATCGGCGAGTCGAGCAGGGCCTTGCCCCGCCTCCGGGCGTTGTGCACGAACTCGAAGAAGCCGAGGTACAGCGGCAACTTCTCCTGTGAGGATCCCTCGATGCGGCCGCAGCCACGACCGCAGCAGCGATCAGAACCCCTCCAGGGTGTTGACGTGGACCTCGCAGAAGCCGTCCCCGTCGTCATCTCGGGCGAACTCCCCGGAAGAGTGATACACAAAAATGTGAAAATCTGGGAGACTGTAGCAACAAAGTAGTCGCGACCCCGCCCTGTCGCGTGTAAACCGTCCTTCTGGCGAGGATCTCGTCAGGAGGGACCGGTTATGGATCGGCCAGGCGACTCTGTCCCGGACGCCACCGAGGGGATCACCCGGGTCGAGGACCTGCCTACCCCGCGAGTCGAACGCCGCAGCCGCGACTTCCGCAGCCGCAAGTGCCCCCGCTGCGGCCGATCGGCCCCGCGCTGCAACCAAGGGCAGCGGACCCTCCATGATCTCGGCGACACCCGGACCGGCCGGCCGATCGACATCGTGGTCACCTACTCCAAGCATCGCTGCCCCGACTGCCGCCGGTGCTTCAACGCCGACCTGGCCGACCTGGCCCTGCCCCAATGCCACTACACCCATCGGGTGCAGCCGACGGCTGTCCGTCTGGTCGTCGAGGACGGCCTGCCGTATCGGTCGGCGAGTTGGCACCGCTGGCGCGATCACCGCGTCTTCGTCCCCCACGCCACGATCCAGAACTGGGTCGAGGCCGGGGAAAAAGGCGGCCCGCCGCATCGAGGCCGACTCCCTCGCCCGCGGCCTTGAGAGCTCCAGCGGCGACATCGCCGTCGATGAGCTGTACGACGGCCCGTTCTGCGTTTTGTCGCTGGTCGATAACCGGACCTTCACACGGCTGATGTACCGGGTCCTGGAGAAGGACCCGACCCGGGATGACATCCGCGCCTTGCTCCGCGACTTCAAGGCCCACTGCGATGCTCGTGGCCTGACGATCCGAGGCGTCACCGCCGACGGCTCGAACCTCGATCCGGCTCCCTTGGCGGCGGTCTTCCCCAGTGTGCCCCATCAGGTCTGTCGGTTCCCCGTCCTCAAAGAGATCACCAAGGCCGTGCGGCACGCGTTGGCGAAGCTCCGCAAGGAGATGCAGGCCCGGCTGCCCAAGCGACCACGGGGTCGTCCCAAGAAGGACCAATCCCGGGAGGTGCGACGAGCCAAACGCCAGGAGCAACGGATCGACGACCTCTTCGAGCACCGACACCTGTTCGTCCGGAAGAAGCTCACGGCCGCCGAGGGGCGGAGGTTGCGGCGGATCACACGAGGCCTGACCCAACTGCGAACCCTGCGGTCGATCCTGGACGAGGTCTACCGCTTGTTCGACCGCCGCTGCCGAGCGGCTACGGCCTTGGCCCGCCTGGCGAAGCTGCGGGCGCGAGTGCGACGCTTCAAGCGGATCGGCCGGGCCCGGGAGAAGCTGTACACGCCGAACCTGGAGAAGGCGCTGACGTACCTGGACGACACGCTGTTGCCGGGGACGAGCAACGCGGTGGAGCGGGGCAACCGCCGCTACCGCAAAGCCCAGCGGAGCGTCTACTCGGTACGGACGGCGGAGCCCATCCGGCAGCGAATGGCCTTGGACATGCACCGGGAGCAGCGGGCCGAGGGCCGGTCACGGACCACGAAAGCCCTGCATCAAGCCCGTGCGGGACCGTGAAGGTCATCTACTTTGCTGCTACAGTCTCAAATCTGGGGCGAAATATCGGAATTGAGTCGCACGACTCCTTCTCGCAACTGGCTGGCCATCCGTTGGGTGTCGTCGGGGTCGAGGTCCAGCTCCCGGCCGATCTGCTCATTCGAGAGGTTCAGGCCCCGGAACTAGAGCATCCAGACCCAGGTCCACAGCGGCTGGTGATAGACGGCGAAGATCGTGTCGGTCGGGTCGTCGAAGCGTCGGCCGCAGCCGCGGCACTCGTAACGCCGCCGTTCCGGCTGCGTCTCGTCGCGGCCCTGACCTGCCCCCGAATTCTGGTCCAGGGGTTATGAGAGTGCGGGGTCGGGGATCGGCACGGCGTCGGCCGGGGGGAGCGAAGCGACCCCCGGCTTGATCTGGGCCGCTGCGAACTCCGCCGGGGTCTGATACCCCAGCGAGCTGTGCGGCCTCCGGTGGTTGTAGTCCAGGCGATGATCTTCGAGGATCACCTTCGCCTCCTTCAGCGTCTCGAACATCTCTCGGTCCAGAAGCTCGTCCCTCAGCCGGCTGTTGAACGTCTCGCTGTAGGCGTTCTCCCACGGGCTCCCCGGGGCGATGTACAGCGTCTTCGCCCCACGACCGGCCAGCCAGGCCCTCACCGCCTCGGCGATGAACTCCGGCCCGTTGTCGCTGCGGATGAACTCCGGCTCGCCCCGGACCTCGAACAGGTATTCCAGGGTAGAGACCACATCCTTCGCCGTCAGGTGCCGCTCCACCTCGATCGTCAGGCATTCCCGGGTGAACTCGTCGACCACCGGCAGCAGCTTCAGGCCCCGCCCGTCGGCGGTCTGGTCGTGGATGAAGTCGTAGCTCCAGACGTGGTTCGGACGCTCGGACACGGCGGCGGGCGCAGCCGTTCTCGCTCTGCCCCAGGCGACGGCGTTTCCGCTGGACCTGCGGCACCTTCAGCCCCTCACGACGCCAGAGCCGGTGGACTCGCTTGAGGTTGACCGCCCACCCCTCCCGCACCAGCAGGGCCTTGATCCGACGGTAGCCATAGCGGGGGTTTTCTCGGGCCAGGGCCCTGATCCGCAACAACAACTCCTCCTCTCGTTCTCGTTCGGCCCCCACGTACCGCTGGCTCGACCGGGGCACGCCCAGGGCTCGGCAGGCCCGACGCTCGGAGATCTGGAAAGAGGCCATCGCACGGGCGACGGCCTCTCGCCTCCGGGTCGGGCTCAGGAGTTTCCCCGGGCGGCCTCCTTGAGGATCGCCTTGTCCAGGGCCAGGTCGGCGACCAGGGCCTTGAGCCGGGCGTTCTCCTTCTCCAGCTCCTTGAGCCGCTTCATCTCGTCGGCCTTGATGCCGCCGAACTGGTTGCGCCAGCGGTAGTAGGTGTTCTCGGCGATGCCGAGGGCCTTGCAGACCTCGGGGATGGGGGTGCCCTTGGCCAGCTCGGCGTCGGCCTCACGGAGCTTGCGGATGATCTGCTCGGGCGAGTGGCGGATGCGTTTCATCGGGAGTCCTCCTGCCCTGTCGGGCGAGAATGACTCTCATATCGGCTGGACCAGTCTGCGGGGAGCAGGCCGGCTCGATGCCGGACGAAGGCGGGGACGGGGGGCCGTGCAATCCGGACGTAAATGGGGGGCGGGGCCAGTGGCCGATCGTGCCCGATGCCCCCCGGCCAAAAGCCGCTGAGCCGACCCACCCCGCGAGGGGCGGTGGCGCCGCGAGGCCCACCCGGCTTGCCAGGCTCCGGGCAGGTGGTCCGAGCAATCGGGGCGGCATCACGCCGTCGATCCTGCATGGGGGCTACGCCCTGGTCCACAACGTCATCCGACAATCAGTGGCGCCGATGGTGAACAGTCCGGTCGAGGAGCAACGCGCAGGAAGCGGCGGGGAGCCGGAAGGGGTCCTTGCCAGGTCGAATGCTCGTAGCAGTGATCCACTCATCCTCCGGAAAGGCCATCTCCCTCCAGGGCCAGCGCACACTAACATGTTAATGCGGTAATGACTTCCATGAGGAACTTGTCGCTCCATCCGCAGCCGCGGCGCTTCATGACGAGGCTCATGCGACGGTCGGGGTGTGCTTGAGGATCGAGAGGGTGAAGCGGTACAGCCAGGTGATGTTCGCCCCGAGCACCCGCTCGCGGATCCGCGAGTCGTCCTCGCGGAACGTCACGTCGAGGGTCCAATGGCACGCGTTCTCCACCGACCAGTGGCCTCGCACCGCCCGGGCGAACAGGTCCACGTCCACCGGCAGGCTGCTGAGGTAGTAGCGGACCTCGAGGCTCTCGCTCCCCGCCCTCCAGCCGCCGCGACGTCACCACGCCGACCGACTTCAGCCCCTTCCACTCCGCCGGCCGGGCAGGCCCTCGGGGGCCGGCAGCTGCAGGTAGGTCCGCTCCTCCTCGCGGCCGTGCCCGCGATCGGTCGTCGTCAGCTCCTGGGCCGTCTCGAGGTCCCCCTCCAGCCGCTCGTCGATGTGCTCGATGACCGCCGCGTGCAGCGACTCGTGGTTCCGCTTCAGGGCCAGGACGTAGTCGGCCTTGCCGCCGATGACCTCCGCGGCGATCGCCTTCTGGGTCCCCATCGCGTCGATCGTGACGATGCCGCCCCGGACGTCGATCTTCTTCAGCAGCTCGGGGATCGCGGTGATCTCGTTGGACTTCTCGGCGCAGACCTCCTGGCCCAGGGCCAACCCGTACTCGCCGGCCCAGGCGGTGACGACGTGCAGGGGGCCGAGGTCGTTCTTCGCGTCGTGGCTGCGGCGGGCCGTCTTGCCGTCGATGGCGATGATCGGGCGATCGACGCCCGTCTCGGCCGATGGCCTCGTCGCGGAGGCGGGCGATCCAGGCGTTGAAGGCGGCCTCGAAGGCGTCGGGCTTGAGCAGCATCAGGACGCGGCGGAAGACGTCCTTGCCGGGGATGCCGTGGGGCAGGTCGAGGACCGGCCGGTGAGGAGCTCCTCCTTGGACCTTGGCCCAGCGGGCGATGGCCGTGGGCCCGGCGGCGCCGGCGAGGACGGCCAGGACGGCGATGACCAGGACGCTGGGCAGCGGATGCCGCCGGTTGATGTGGGAGCGAGGGTCCTCCAGGGTGGAGAAGGATTCCACGATCTCGTCCAGCTTGCTGCGGGTGCTCGCCATCGCCGACCTCCGGCCACCGGGTCTCGTTCACGACACGGTGGACGGTATACCAGGTCAGACGGGCGGGCGCAAGACCGCAAAGTTTACCAAATCGTCATAAAAGTGCGCCTGGCCATGTCGAACCGGAGCGGGGCGAGTTCGCCGAGGAGGTCGAGCCGATCGAGCCGGGGCGCCTCGTCTTCGTGGACGAGACCGGGGTGACGACGGCGATGACGCCCGCCTACGGCCGGGCCCCGGTCGGGGAGCGGGTCGAGTCGTCGGCGCCGGCATCGTGGGAGTCGGTGACGGTGATCGCGGCGCTGGCGCCGGACGGGGTCCGGGCCCCGCTGGCGATCGAGGGGGCCGTCAACGCCCCGACGTTCCTGGCCTCCGTGGAGCGGGTCCTGGTGCCGGCCTTGCATCGCGGGGACGTGGTGATCTTCGACAACCTGTGGTCGCATCTGTCACCCGATGTGGCCGCGGCGATCGAGCGGGCCGGGGCGAGCGTCCTGCCGCTGCCGCCTTATAGCCCGGACTTCAACCCGATCGAGGAGATGTTCTCGAAGCTCAAGGAGTTCCTGCGGCGGGTCGGCGCGAGAGCCAAGGAGCACCTGTACGATGCCATCGGGAACGGACTACGAGAGGTCACGCCCCGAGACATCCTCGGCTGGTTCCGACACGCCGGAATGTGCGTCAGGCAGGCGTGATCCGCTGTAGACGGGCTGATGGTCGATCGGCCCCGGCGTCGGATCATCCGACCCACCAAGCCCAGCGAGGTGTAATCGTGAATTTGATCATCGAAGCGAATGGGAGCGTTCGAGGCATCTACGGCGAGGAAATCGCTCTGGATGCCCTGGGTACGCCCCGGATCACCCGGGCCAGTCACGTCGAATCCGACCACCAGGGGCGCTGGCTGGCAGACCTGGCGCCTGTCGGGGGACCGGTACTCGGTCCCTTCGACCGGCGTAGTGAAGCGTTGGAAGCGGAAGTGAAGTGGTTGGAGGAGGACTGGCTGGTCGCTCAGTCGGTCGTCCCCGGTTCCGTGCCTTCTGGCTCAGGGCCAGGAGTTTCGATAGCCGGCTCGACCGGGGCCTGATCACAGGTCGTACCCGTGGAGGAGCCGAGGGAGGCCAGCGCAACGACAAGTACCGTGGCGGCGATGGCAACGAGTGGAGCCAGGAGGAATCCGACGACGATGCCCATCACCGCCCCTGGCCAGCCGAAGTTCCTGCCGCCCAGGATCAGGCCCTCGGTCGCCAGCGAGAGCACTTCAAGCGTCGAGTAGACGTTGATCGCCTCGACATCGACCAGCCCTCCGGCCATGAGGGAGACGAAGCCCGCCCCGAGGACGTGGAGGACGCGGGCGGGCCAGCCGAGGTGGGCATTGATGGCCCAGACGATCCAGGCACTCGAAGCGATGATCACCGCTAGGGCGATCAGCCTGGGCAGGTAGCCGATCCAGCCGGGTCGAGGTGATGGGTTATCCATCGCGTGCGTCGGGGCCTCTCGGAGTCACCATTCGGATTAACCGTTGCCTGACCAGAATACATCAGGCCGATGCAGCATTCCGTCCAACCTCGAAAACGCATCGGAGATTCCATGGCGCTCGAACCCAGCCTGCGAGACAAGCTCAACCGTGCTCACCCGGACAACCTGAGCCCCTACAGCGGGGAGCGCCCCGGCAAGGCCACGATCTTCTGGGGCGTACTCAACCAGACCCTCTACACCGATACCACGCACAAGTCGGTCCACAACGGGGTCATGCAAGACCACCCGGAGATCAACCTGGAGATTCTGCCGCCAGACATCTATGAGCGGATGAAGCTCGGAGAGTTCAAGCACCCGAGGATGGGTAACAATCAGGCATGGGAGGTGATATCGGTCTATTCCCTCATGGGACGACTGGGTGGATCGGCGGGATACAACGTCGTGAGCATCTGGCCCCGGAGCCACTCGGGGGTCTCGTACTCTGGGGGCGAGTTCGGCGCCACGTCGTTCTTCCAGCCCCAGGACGAGATTCCCAATATGCTCCGGGCTTTGATGGGCCAGGGGAAGGCCGTCCACTTCGGGGCAAGGCCGCCTCGGGTGGACGAATCCTGGATCGTCACCATGATGGACGAAATGGAACCGACCCTTGTCGGTGACCTCCTCGACGGCTGGAGGCCGTCGAGATAGCCCGCGCAGAGCACCGCCGCTCCCCGACGACTGCCCCCCACGGAGGCCAGGGACCTTCTTGAGGAGGAGGTTGCGGGGCGCCCGCATCATGCGGGCCGCCTCCTACGGCGCCGTGGGGGTTGCGGGCCTGTTCCTCGCCTGGCTGGCGTACCGGATGCTGTCCTGAGCCCCAGGGACAGCAGACCGCCGAGCAGGGCGATGAGCAACTGCGGCAGGGCCAGGATGACGCCCCTGATCCCGGTGATGGGAGGGGGTATCCAGCGAATGTCAAGGAATACCCGGTACAGGCCCGAGTCCGGCTAACTTGCCGAGAAATGGAACCGGATGCCACGTTCCTCCCGACTTTCCGCACATCTCGCGGTGAATATCGAGACTGTAGCAGCAAAGTAGATGATCTTCACGGTCCCGCACGGGCTTGATGCAGGGCTTTCGTGGTCCGTGACCGGCCCTCGGCCCGCTGCTCCCGGTGCATGTCCAAGGCCATTCGCTGCCGGATGGGCTCCGCCGTCCGTACCGAGTAGACGCTCCGCTGGGCTTTGCGGTAGCGGCGGTTGCCCCGCTCCACCGCGTTGCTCGTCCCCGGCAACAGCGTGTCGTCCAGGTACGTCAGCGCCTTCTCCAGGTTCGGCGTGTACAGCTTCTCCCGGGCCCGGCCGATCCGCTTGAAGCGTCGCACTCGCGCCCGCAGCTTCGCCAGGCGGGCCAAGGCCGTAGCCGCTCGGCAGCGGCGGTCGAACAAGCGGTAGACCTCGTCCAGGATCGACCGCAGGGTTCGCAGTTGGGTCAGGCCTCGTGTGATCCGCCGCAACCTCCGCCCCTCGGCGGCCGTGAGCTTCTTCCGGACGAACAGGTGTCGGTGCTCGAAGAGGTCGTCGATCCGTTGCTCCTGGCGTTTGGCTCGTCGCACCTCCCGGGATTGGTCCTTCTTGGGACGACCCCGTGGTCGCTTGGGCAGCCGGGCCTGCATCTCCTTGCGGAGCTTCGCCAACGCGTGCCGCACGGCCTTGGTGATCTCTTTGAGGACGGGGAACCGACAGACCTGATGGGGCACACTGGGGAAGACCGCCGCCAAGGGAGCCGGATCGAGGTTCGAGCCGTCGGCGGTGACGCCTCGGGTCGTCAGGCCACGAGCATCGCAGTGGGCCTTGAAGTCGCGGAGCAAGGCGCGGATGTCATCCCGGGTCGGGTCCTTCTCCAGGACCCGGTACATCAGCCGTGTGAAGGTCCGGTTATCGACCAGCGACAAAACGCAGAACGGGCCGTCGTACAGCTCATCGACGGCGATGTCGCCGCTGGAGCTCTCAAGGCCGCGGGCGAGGGAGTCGGCCTCGATGCGGCGGGCCGCCTTTTTCCCCCGGCCTCGACCCAGTTCTGGATCGTGGCGTGGGGGACGAAGACGCGGTGATCGCGCCAGCGGTGCCAACTCGCCGACCGATACGGCAGGCCGTCCTCGACGACCAGACGGACAGCCGTCGGCTGCACCCGATGGGTGTAGTGGCATTGGGGCAGGGCCAGGTCGGCCAGGTCGGCGTTGAAGCACCGGCGGCAGTCGGGGCAGCGATGCTTGGAGTAGGTGACCACGATGTCGATCGGCCGGCCGGTCCGGGTGTCGCCGAGATCATGGAGGGTCCGCTGCCCTTGGTTGCAGCGCGGGGCCGATCGGCCGCAGCGGGGGCACTTGCGGCTGCGGAAGTCGCGGCTGCGGCGTTCGACTCGCGGGGTAGGCAGGTCCTCGACCCGGGTGATCCCCTCGGTGGCGTCCGGGACAGAGTCGCCTGGCCGATCCATAACCGGTCCCTCCTGACGAGATCCTCGCCAGAAGGACGGTTTACACGCGACAGGGCGGGGTCGCGACTACTTTTGTTGCTACAGTCTCTGAATATCGCCGAATTACCGGGGGGGCTGGGAGTCAGCTGCTGTCGGCCCCGGGCACGCCCAGCCGGCGGAGGACCTGGCGATGCAGGCGCGTCAGCTCGGTGGTGAAGACCCCAGCCGGTTGGCCCTGCGCCTTCAGCTCGTGGCGTTGCACGTCCTCGAACAGCTCGAGCACCCGCCGCGCCGTCGGGCGGCGGCAGGCTCGGCCTTCGGGGTACAACGGCAGGCTCTCCACCTCTTCCCGTTCCATCGCACGGCGCCGCGCGCGCTCCAGCAACGCCTCCACCAGCAGGGCGAAGCCGTACACGCCCACGAGGGCCGGGACCCGGCTCACCGCCTTCCGGAACACCGGCGCCACCACGAAGTCCGTCTTCAGCGGCGAGAACCGCTTCTCGATCCGCGGCGGCGGCTGGGACCCCAGCAGCCGCTCCAGGGCGGACAGGGCCGTCACGTGGGTCACCAGCGGGAAGACCCCGTCGCACCACGCCTCGGCGGCCAGGCGGTCGTGGTCCAGGGGCCAGGACAGGGCGAACCGCGTCGCCTGGTGCCGCACGGACTTCGTGTCCGGGCCCGGGCGGCCACGCTGCGCCTGGCGGTAGGTCGCGATGGTCCGCTCCTCGACGGTGACCGCGACGCGCCCCGCGGCCGGGCCGTCGCGGAGGATCGCGTCGACGGCCGGCGTCAGCTTGGCCCGCTCGCGGGACCGCGTGCGCGGCGAGGGGAGCTGGGCCCGCAGCGCGGCCAGCGTGGTCGCGGCCCGCTCCCGCCGCTTGGGCCGCGTCAGCGCATCCAGCGTGGCCGGGCGGACGCTGGGGGACCCGAGCCACCGGTCCCCCTCGGCGGGGGGCGCCTCCGGGTCCTGCCCACCGAACCGGTCGACGACCTCGCCCTCGTCGCGCCGCTCGGGGACCGTACGCCAGCGGGCTTGGCCCTCCCGGACCGCCGCCTGGAAGGCGGCGTCCTCACCGCGGGTGCGGGGCAAGACGGGGAGCAAGCGGCCACCGTGCTGATGGAGGGGGGCCAGGTTCGCGGCGGTGGCGAGCGTGCCGTCGGCCACGGAGAGGAAGTCGCGGCGGCCGCTCAGCCGGCAGAGCTGCTCCCAGGGGCCCGGAGGGGAGCGGTCGTCGGTGGCGGTGCCGCTCTCGACCCGCCACTGCACGGGCACGGCCCCGTCGCGGGCGACGGTGAGGAGGCCGAGCCGCGGCTTGAGGTCGGGTCGGTGGTCCTTGTTGTGGCCGGGGGTGACGGCCAGGCGGAGCCGACCCCGCAGCGTGCGCTCGCGGTCGACGCCCTCGTCGTCTCCGTGGACGGTGATCGTCGTGGAGGCGTTGTGCCGCTCCTCCAGCGCGACGGCGAACTCCCGGACGGCGGGGGCCACGACGGCCCGAGTGAACGCGGGGACGTCGGCCTCGAAGAGGCGGTCGAGGACGCGGCCGACGCGGTCGTCGTTCAGCGCGGGCCGCTCTCCGGTGGCGAGCCCCAGCGGTGTCGGGTGGTGCCGTGCGGCCCACTCACCGACGCCGTAGAGGGGCTCGCGGGCGACCCAAAGGTGCTGCAGCAGGATCATCAGGGCGGTGGCGGTCGGGACGCGGGCGTGGCGGCCCTCGCGCGGGAGGTGGCCGCGGAGGAAGTCCTCGCGGCGGAGCCGCCGGAGGAGGCGGTCGAGGACGGGCCAGGCGGCGACGCGGGCGGCGGTGAGGGTGTTGCCGGCGGCGGACGCGTCGGCGCCGGGGTGGCTGGGGGTGGGGCTCACGGTGTCGTCCCGCGACGTCCCGGGTGGTCGCGGGGCGGGCGGCCGGTCCGCCACGCCCGGTGCCGTCATGGTTGTCCGGGGCGGGGGGTCGTCAAGGGGGCGGGGCCTCGCAAAATTGTTCCATCGGCACGCCTTGATGTAAGTCGCGCGACGCGCGACCTACGCTCATGGCCGTCGCCGTAAGTCTCGGGGCAGGTCGGCGGTCCGGCATGGTGGACATTGCCCCCGTGTGGGACGAGGCGCAGAATGCCGCACCGGGGAGAGGTGCGGTCGGGTGGAGGATCGACTCGGACCGCGACGCTCTCACCCCGACAAGGGCACCCCGACTTCACTGGGAGGGAGCGAGGGCTAATTCGACGAGGCTCATGATGGATTCCGGGGTGGCGGCTCGGCGATCTCGTCGTAACTTCCCTTGAGGACGCGATTTACGGCTCGGGGGCGAGGCTCTTGCCGGCTTTGTCGCAATGGGGACTGAAATCGGGCTCGCCGGGTTGACAGTTTGAGTGGAAGGGGAGGCCGCCCCGTGGTGGACTGGCTCACGAGCAAGATCACCAGCACCACAGAGGACCTCCCCGATGAGCACGCTATCGCTTCGCACCTGGGTCCGCAACGCCGCCGCCGTCTTCTCCGGGGCCTACGGCGCCGTCTCCCGACGGGCCGAAGAGGTCGGCTGCAGCCGGCAGACCATCTACGAGCACGCCCGCCAGGTCGAGCACCGCTTGCAACCGCCGCAGGCCCCCGACGCGACACCGGCCGATGGTCCCATCCCCACCTCGCCACCGGCGGCCCTCGACGAGGCGACCCGGCGGCGACTGGCGGTGACGGCCTTCGCCATGGGCATCAGCACCCGACAGATCGAGGACCTCATCCGGGTCATCGAGCCCCAGTACGGCCCCGACCATTCGACCATCGCACGCTGGGTCGCCGAGGAGGCCAGCAAGGCCGAGCCGGTGCTGAAGGCCCTCGACGGGGCCTGTCAGGGCCGGGTCCAGACCCTGGCCGTCGACGAGGTCTTTTTTGGGGGCGGCCGACTTTGGTCGGCATCGAACCGACGAGCATGACGGCCGTCTTCTGCCGCAACGCCGCCGACCGTACGGCCGAGACCTGGAGCCACCAGCTGGAGCCGTTCGTCGCCCTGGAGTTCGTCGTCTCCGATGCCGCCCGGGGGATCACCGCGGCGGTCGGACAACTCGCCGAGGCGCGATGCCGGGACCCCGCGGCCCCGGGCCTGGGGCACGGCCTGGACGTCTTCCACACCGCGATGCAGGCCAAGCGGGTCCTGGGCCGGCACTGGCGGCGCGCCGAGGCGGCCTGGGAGCAGGCCGAGGACGCCGATGTCCAGGTCGCCGCCAGGAAGCGGCAGGGAGTCGACGCCCGTGGCACCGCCCAGACGGCCCGCGCCGCCTGGCGCAAGGCCACGACTCTCTTCGAGCAGGTCGAGCGGTGGGAAGCGGCCTGGGGCCGGATCGACGCCGCGTTGGGGTTATTCCGTGCCGATGGCCAGCTCAACGACCGGGCGCACGCCCGAGCCGAGATCGCCGCGGCGCTGGTGGACCTGCCCGGTGCGGACTGGTCGAAGGTCCGCAACTTTCTCTCCGACCCGCGGAGCCTGGCCTTCCTGGACCGTATGCAACGCCGCCTGGAGTCGGCCGAGCCGCGACCGGCATGGCGCGAGGCGATGGCCTGGCGGTGGTGGCTGCGTCACGGCCGTGTTGAGCCGGCGGCGGATCGGCGGATCGCGACGGTGTGGTCCGTCGCTCGGCGAGGTGAGCGGGACGAACCGGAGCGGGCCAGCTACGCCCGCGTGGCCGCGGTGCTGGAGACGACGGTCCGCGCCAGCAGCGCGGTGGAATGCCTCAACGGCGTGCTACGGATGCAGCAGTCACGACACAAGCGGATGAGCCAGGCGATGCTGGACCTGAAGCGGCTTTACTGGAACAGCCACGCGCTGCGTTCGGGCCCCCGCAAGGACGTCTGCCCGTACCGGGCCTTGGGCCTGGAGTTGCCGACGTTCGACTTCTGGGAGCTGCTCCAGGCCGACCCGACCCTGTTGACGCAACAACTGTCAACCCAAAGGAATGGGGAGTGAGACAATCCCCTCTTGCCTTCTGGGTGATTAAACGCCTTTCCTGCAACGGCTTACGGCCAACATCAGGGGGCCACCACCCCGGAATCCATCATGAGCCAAACGAAAAAGACCCGCCTTCCTGTTGCTGGAGGACGGGTCTTTCAGATTCTGATGAAGTTCGCCCGATTCGGCCCTCGTCCGTCTGAATTCCGACTCTCGAAATCCCGGCAGCCTTTTCCTCGGCTCACAGGATCGTCAGGATTCAACGCTGGAGAGGTTGGGGGGGTGATTGGACCTTCCCGGTTCAAAACACGCCAGGGAGGCAAGGAAAGCCCTCCGAATATTTCGAAGGAATAACCCTCCGGCTCAATTCGAGCATGAAGTCAGAAACAACGCTCCATTGCCCCGAAACTTGAGGTGGACCCCATTTCCTGGACAGCTCGGGATGTTATACTGATCGAACATCTCTGATTCATCCCGAGGTGCCTCATGGCCGGTACACGCAAACGCCATTCGGCCGCCTTCAAGGCCAAGGTCGCCCTGGAGGCCGCCAAGCAGACCCGGACCGTCGCCGAAACTCGCCAAGGTCTATCAACTCCACCCCGTCCAGATCAGCCAGTGGAAGAAGCAACTCCTCGACGGCGCCGAGGCCCTCTTCCGCGACGGCCGACGCCGGGACCACGACGAGAGCCAGGCGATCCAGGCCGAACTCTACGAGCGGATCGGCCGGCTGAACATGGAAGTCGAGTGGTTGAAGAAAAGGGTTGCCCGCTTCGGTTGACGCCAAGCGGGTGCTCGTCACGCCGGACGACCCCGGCGTGAGCATCGCTCGTCAGTGCGAGTTGATCGGCCTGAACCGCTCGACGTTCTACCTCATGCCCGCGACTGCCTCAAAGGAGAACTTGCACCTGATGCGGTGGATCGACGAGCAGTACCTCAAGACCCCGTTCTACGGCAGCCGGCGGAGGACGGCGGTCCTCCAGCGGAGCGGCGAAGTGGTCAACCGCAAGCGTGTCCAGCGGCTGATGAGGTTGATGGGCCTGGAGGGGCTCCATCCCCAGCCGCGAACCACCGTGGGCGAGCCCGGCGTGCGGGCCTATCCCTACCTGCTCCGCGACCGGGTGCTAACCCGCGTCGATGAAGTCTGGAGTTCGGACATTACGTATGTGCCGCTGCGACACGGGTTTATGTACCTGACTGCGGTGATCGACTGGTACAGTCGGTACGTGCTGTCGTGGCGGCTGTCGAACACGCGGGAGGTGCGGTTCTGCCTGGAGGCATTGGAGGAGGCGTTGGGTCGGGGACGACCGGAGATCTTCAACACCGATCAGGGCTCGCAGTTCACGTCGCGGGAGTACACTGGCCGGCTGGAGGCGGCCGGGATCGCGGTGAGCCGGGACGGTCGGGGGCGTGCGTTGGACAACGTGTTCGTGGAACGGCTTTGGAGGAGCGTGAAATACGAGGATATTAACATTAAGGACTATGAGAGAGTTTCGGAGCTGGAGTCGGGCCTGGAGGCCTACTTCCAGTTCTACGACGAGGAGCGTCCCCACCAATCGCTGGACTACCAGACTCCGGGCGAGGTCTATCGGGCCGGGCTCGGTCAGGCGAAACGTGGGGAAGGACCATAACAAATCCAGGCCCCCGAACTGTCCGGTTTTCGGGGGCCACCTCAACTGGCCCCACTTGGGTACACTTATTGGCACACCAATTTGGTACACCAAACTCTCGTCACAACTCCTTGTCGTTTCTCGTCTTAGAATGGGCGGCGCAGGATTCGAACCTGCGACTTCCACCGTGTGAAGATGGCACTCTAACCACTGAGTTAGCCGCCCGATCGATTCGAGTCCGCCACGTCGGTCATAAGTAGGCCGGATGGACCCATTCCGTGTGTTTTGATCCTCGAGAAAGAGTGGGCTGTGGAATTGCGTACGATCGTCGAAGTCGCTCAGAATTCGGGTTTCTTGAAGCAAGCATCATCCTAGCGGATGTTATCCCGCTCCGCAAGATCGCAGACAATTGGAAATGGCTCATCATGGATTCCGAGGTGGCGGCTCGGCGTTCTCGTCGTAACTTCCCTTGAGGACCCGATTTACGGCTCGGGGGGAGACTCTTGCCTTCTGGGTGATTAAACGCCTTTCCTGCAACGACTTACGGCCAACATCAGGGGGCCACTTGGAAATGGGCGCGTAAGAGTGACCCACCCTGGGCGCCTAGAATTGACCCACCTCGGTCTTCAAGATCGCCGCCCTGGGCAAGGGCGGCACGCCATGCCTCACTCGGCCTTGCGGCCCTTCCTGGTCTTCATCGACTCGCGGAAGCGGTAGCTCTCGCCATTCATCTCGAAAATGTGGCAGTGGTGGCAGAGCCGGTCCAGCAACGCCGCGGTCATCCGCTCCCCCTGGAAGACCTGGCCCCACTCGCTGAACGGCAGGTTGCTCGTCACCAGGAGGCTCCCCCGCTCGTACCGGTCGGCGAACACCCGGAACAGCAGCTCGACCCCGCCCCGGCTCATCGTCACGTAGCCCAGCTCGTCGCAGATCAGCAGGTGCGCCCGGTCGAGCTGGCGGAGGAACCGGTCGAGCGTGTACTGCTTCTGCTCCGTCTCCAGCTGGCTGACCAGGCCCGCCGCCGTGAAGAACCGCACCCGCAGGCCCGCCCGACACGCGGCCAGGCCCCATCCGATGGCGATGTGCGTCTTCCCGGTCCCGTGGCTGCCGACCAGGCAACAGTTGGACTTCTGTTCGATCCACTCGCAGCGCGCCAGCTCCAGCACCTTCGGCTTGGAGAGGTTCGGCAGGGCGCTGAAGTCGTACGTGTCGAAGTCCTTCTCGACCGGGAACTCCGCGTTCTTGATCCGCGTGGCGACCGCGTTGGCGGCGCGGGCCGCCAGCTCGATCTCGGTGAGGCGCAGCAGGAGCTGGGCGAAGGTCTGGTTGGACGCGGCGGCATCGCGGGCCAGGCGTTCGAACTCCCGGCCCATCGTCGGCAGGCGCAGCTGCCGGAAGTGGGCTCTTGAGCAACTCGGTCGTGGCATCGGCCATCAGCGGATTCCTTTCCGATCGGCGGTGAAGGGGTTCGGTTCAGGTGAAGAACACGGTGACGGGGCCCCCGGCCGCGGGGCCGCTCAGGAGCTGGTCGAAGCGGCCCAGGTCGGGGCGCGGGACGTGGACCGGGGTCCGGGCCCTGCGGCGGCGGCGAGCCCGTCCGCGTCGCGGCCTCGATCGCGGCGAGCGACCGGGTCCGCTGGATGACGGCCTCGGCACTGCAGACGTGCTCGTGTCCGCATTCTTCGATCGCACGGGTCACGCGTGCCAGGGGGTGCTCGCCCAGCAGTTGCAGGACCCGCACGAACCGCCGCGAGCCGGCCGCGCCGCCGTGGTGCGCCTCCAGCTCCGCGCGGAACGCGGCGAAGCACGCCGGCAGCTTCCAGTCGCGGAAGACCGGGGCATGGTCCAACGCCCCGGGCTTGCGGCCCAGCGCCGCGAGGTAGTGCGTCGGCTCCAGCACCATCGCCGGCTTGCCGATGCGACGCCCGTGCGAGGCGACGGCCTGGCCGCGCGCCACGATCACGACCCGGTCGACGTAGCCCTTGACGCGTGACCGTCCCGAAGGCGAACTGCCGGGGCACGCTGTAGCGGTTGCCGTCGAAGGCAACGGTCTGATACTTGTCCACGTCGACCGCGGGGCGGACCACGCAGGGGTCGAACCGGTGCGGCGGCAGGGGCGCCGCCGCGGCGCGGTCCTCGGCGAGGCGGTCGCCGATCACGAACGGCCCGGAGAGCGACTGGACGACCCGCTGACGCTCGGCCTCGCAGCGTTGGCGGAAGCATCGTGTTCAGTTCCGCGAGGTCGGCGACCCGGGGCACCGGGCGTGGCGAACCGGCGTTGCACGGCCTTGACGGTCCCCTCGGCGTCGGGCTTCTCGTTGCCGCGGCCGGGCATGCAGAACCGAGGGGTCGAAGACGTAGTGGCTGGCCAGCGCCGCGTAGCGGGGGTTGAGCTGGCGTTGGCGACCCCGGAGGATCATCGTGGCGACCGTCCTGGGGTTGTCCCACCAGACCTCCCTGGGCACGGCGCCGAAGAACTCGAAGGCCGCGACCATCCCCTCGAGGATCGCCTCGGTCCGCTCGAAGGGCAGCGCCAGGACGAACGGGGCGTTGGAGTAGGCCCAGGCGGTCACGAGGAAGGGGACGAGCCGGCGGCCGTCGGGGAAGTCGACGTGGATGTGGCCGAAGTCGGCCTCGAGCCGCCGGCCCGGGAGATGGCCCAGGGGGATGAAGGTCTCGCGGTGCCGGCGGCGGTGCTGGCGGACGTAGCGTCGGACCTGGCGCATAGCCGCCGCGGTAGCCGTGCTCGTCGCGGAGGCGGCGGAACAGCTGCGCGGCGGTGTGCCGCTGCTTGGGCGGGGCGTCCTCGTCGTCGCGGAGGATCTGGTCGATGATCGGCCGGACCGGGTCCAGGAGCGGTGCGGGCCGGTTGCGGGTCGCCGGGAGGGGGTCGGGCTCCGGATTGCTTGAGGACCTTCCGGACGGTGTTGCGCGAGTGATCGAACTCGCGGGCGATCTGGCGGATGGACTTGCCGTCGCGTCGCGCCCTTCGAATGGCACCGTAATCGTCCACCGTAAGCACGTCCTTGACCCTCCGTGCGGGTGAGCCGTCCCGTGTCAGGACGTTCACCGTACCGGAGGCGGCTACGGTGGGTCAGTTTTAGACGCCCATTTCGCCCCCAGGTGGGTCACTCTTTCGCGCCCATTCCCACCACCACCCCGGAATCCATCATGAGCCTATAATTTTACTCCCCATGGAATGTGTTCTGCTGGAGATTGATCTCCTACATCTTCCTCCTTCGAAACCTTGATCCCCGAGAGATAGGGATTGCGATCGAGGGCGCAGGCGACCTTCAAACCGGTCGTGGTTGTTGTCGCCGCGATCAGGTTGACGATCGTCTCATGGCTCACCAGCGGTTTGCCGCGCCAGTTCTGGCTGATGAGGGAGAAGAGGCGGTGCTCGATCTTGTTCCACTTGCTCGTGCCTGGTGGGAAGTGGCAGACCGAGATCTCCAAGCCCGTCTCGTCCGCCAACCGTTGCAGTTCCGTCTTCCAGAGCCGCACCCGAGAGCCATTACTCCCACCCCCGTTCGCCGTAATCAGCAACCGCCGCGCTCGGGGGTAGTTCGCATGGCCCATCGACTCCCATCAGCGGCGGAGACTGGCGACGGCAAAGGCGGCCGTGTCCTGGTCCGTTTCGACATTCACCCAGCCTGTATTGCGGGCCAGATCGTCGACCCCGTAGGGCGTGTCGCGGCCGAGTTCCGGGATGACGAAATCATAAACCCGCACCGGCTCCGGCTGTCCCGCGGGCTGCCCCCTCCTGACCCGCATTCTTGAAGTCCCCGTCCAACTCCTTCTTCTTGGCATCGACCGAAATGACCGGTTCTCCGGCCTTCAGGGCAGCCTGGACCTTGGCGTTGATGTACTCGAATTGTGCGTTGCGATCCGGGTGACTCTTGCCCTCGAAGGTCTTGCAGTTGGCCTGGAGGCTGTAGCCGAGTTCGTGGAGCAACTCCGCGACCATGCGGTGGCTCGTGGCATGCCCCAGGCCCCGGAGTTCCTCGGTCAACCTGCGGACACTCCTGCAGGTCCACCGCAAGGGGAACTCCGGGTCGCCTCAGGTCACGGGATTGATCAGGTGTTCCCGGTCACTCCGGAGGGTCGTATCGTGCGCCACGGTCTTGTGGCGGCCGCCTCCGGGCCGACGGATGCGATCGCGGTTGCTGGACTCCGGGGACCGCAGTTGGGCCAATCCCACCTGAATGGCACGACGAGAGACCCCCCTGGCCCGCGAGACCAGGGAGATGCCCCCGCGGCCGATCGGCGCCGCCTCCGCAGCGGCGGTGAGACGGCGGGTCCGCTCATTCAAGAACGGAGAGAGTAACTGGAATCGTGCCCCGATCTCGGATTCGTCCCTCATGGCTATAGCGTATAAAACTACACTGCGATTCTGCTACACTTATTTTGTGACGAGCCCAAAGCCCTTGAGGCTGTAGGATCGGGCTAGTGGGTCATTTGGGTTACCCATGGCCATAACCTGAGGCTGGACCTCGATGGAGTGGCGTCCGAGTGCAGGCCCCGGAACCGCCAAGGCTGTGACGACGCTCCCGTTGCCGCTGGCGACGGGCCGCCCGCCGACTGCCCCACTCGAACGGCGTAGGGGCCACGTTCCAATGCCGGGCCACCGCCTCGAACCAGGCCATGATCTCCGCCACCGTCGTCGGATGCTGCCCGTCAAGCGCCCGCCGCTTGAGGATCCGCTGGATGCTCTCGGCCAGGTTCAGCCACGAACCGCCCACCGGCGTGTATAAGGGCATGAGGCTGTGAGCGAACAGCCAGCCGACGAACTCCGGCGTCTTGTGCCCGGCGAGGTTGTCCAGGACCAGGAGCCTGCGCAATGGCGGCCACTCCTCCAGGAGCGTCGGCTTGACCGTCAGGCCCGCCTGCCACCGCTCCCAGTCACCCCTCGCGGCTCCGCCCGCGACGTCGGCCGCTGCGGGCATGGCGTCCAGCACGGCGGCCAGCTCCCGCTCCAGCCAACCGTGCAGCACGGTGTTGGGGCACGACGTCGCTCCCTCGAGGCGGACCTGGCCGCTGGCCGGGTGCAACAGCGTCCGCACCTTGGCCGTGCCCTCGCGGAGGGACTCGTGCGGCTGACGGGCCGGCTCGCCCTCGGGACGCCAGGACGGGCCGGGGCGCGGCACCGTCTGGAAGGGGCCGGCCTGGTCGGTGCACCACACCGGCAGGCCCATCGCCTCCCCCGAGCTATAGGCCGCCTCGATCGACTTTTTTCGACTCGGCGTCGGGGTCGGTGACCGTCACCGGGCTGCTCTTGCGTTTGCGGATGGCGGATCCGGTCGGGCACCAGGTGCGACTGCGTTGGTAGCTGGGGCCGGCTTCGTGCACGACGGGCCAGATCGTCGAGGTCGCGACCTTCGGCAGGCCGTCGGGCGCCGCCCGGAGCGACCTCCGCAAGGTCGAGAGCGGCCAGGTGGCCGTGCCGTCGGCCTCGGGGGTCGGCGCACGCCGGACCTCCCGGAGGAACCGCTCTCGTGAGATGGGGTCATAGACTCGCCGTCGCCCGCCGCCATGGCGTGGGGACAGGGCCGCTGTGCCCTCGGCGTTGAAGCGTGCGACACGGTGCGAGACAGCGTCGCCGGAGCGGCGTCCGACCGAGCGTGCGGCGCTCTGGTAGTCGTCGCCGCGGGCGACGGCCAGGAGGATCCGGGCGCGGGCGACCTCGACGGCCGAGGCGCCCTGCGAGCGGCTCAGCTGCAGCAGTTCTTGTCGCTCCGCACCGGTGAGTTCGCGGAGCGGATCCTTCTTGCGGCGGGACATGGCGACCTCCGTGGTGCGAGAGGCTGCTCATCGTACCGAGAGTCGCCGGTTATGGCCATGAGTAACGCAAATGATTAATTAGTATTATTCAATTCTATTTCATGAGTACTGGAATATTGCTGTTTTCCGGGAAGGAGTTTTACAGATTCTGATTCGAACATTTTGTTATTAAACAATAGTTTTCAACTTTTCGAGCACGAATCGCGAGTTCCGGGAAGGTCACGGAGTAGTAGTCTCTTCTAATCATTCGATCGGCAGAAGACGCCCACCGATACTCGCCTACTCGATGGACCTCATACATAAACGAACCCGTTTGTGATGTCTGGTTTGGCCTTGTGGGACAGCCGCCCCCGGCTGTCGTCCGTTCCGGACCGCCGGGGGCGGCTGCCCCCCAGGAGTCGGGCTCGAATCGGAAAGCCTCCGCGGGTTCGTGTATCGGACGACCTTCGCGATCGGGTCGCCGCCATGGTGGACCATCACGAGAACTCTCAACGCCAGATCGCCCGCACCTTCCGCGTCAGCCGCTCCTTCATCGTGCTTCTCTTGCAGCGGTGGCGGCAGGCTGGCACACAGCCGGCCTTGAGCCCCGATGGCCGGCGACGGTTGTTCGCACTGGACCGCGACCAACCGGACGCCACCAAGGAGCCGATGCACCAGCGCGGCGGCTTCCGCGGCCGCTTGAAGACCCTGTGGCGGGCCTTGCAGCAGAAAGGCTTGACCCGCAAGAAGGAGTCCGTGGATGCCGACGAACGGCAACGGCCCGAAGTGCAGTAGAAACGTCGTTCGTTCCGGAGGAAGGTCCAGCGGATCGAGCTGAAACGCCTCGACTCCGTGGACGAGACGGGGGTCACCACGGCGATGACCCAGGCCTACGCTCGGGCTCCGCGTGGCCAACCAGCGGTCCGCTCGGCCCCGGCTTCGTGGAAGACGGTGATGGTGATCGACGTGTTGAGGCTCAACGGCGTGCGGGCACTGCTGGCGTTCTCAGGATCGACCGACGCGGTCGCATTCCAGATCTATGTGGAGTAGGTCCTGGTTCCGGAACTGCGAGCCGGGATCGTTGTGGTCTTGGACTACCTCAAGTCCCACCGGGCGCCCGGGGTGGCCGAGGCGATCGCGCGTGCGGGGGTCGCGGTCTGGCCGCTGCCGCCGTACCACCCGGACGACACGCCGATCGAAGAGATGAATTCGAAGGTCACGACCGATCTGCGCCAGGTCGCGGCGCGGGCGACGAGCAGTCTCTACTGACGCCGTGGGTGAAGCTCTGCGGCGGGTGACCACCCAGGACATCGTGGGCTGGTTCCAGCACGCGGGACTGTGCGCAACCCAGGGGTAAACCACTCGAGCTTCGCAACAGGGACTGCGACCCCAGCGAGGCGTGCCCAAGCGGCCTCTCGGACCCCTCTGAACCGCTATCTCCAATTGTCTGGCAAGATCGGTCCTGGTTGAGTCCTTGGTTGGCGGCAGGAAGGCGCGGGCGAACCAGAGGATGGGGAAGCGGCCGACAGGAGGGGCGGTCATGCGTGGGGATGATGGCTGAGTAAAGGGCCGGAGGGGCCGGTCGGGTCGTTGACCCGTCCGGCCCCCGGCACGAGCGTGGGGAGAGTGGCCAGTTCAGTTCGGCTGGGGGAGTGTCGGCAGGGAATCTCCAGGCGCGGGGGAGGGCGAACTGGAGTCGGGGAGGGAAGGCATGGGGTCACTGGGAGGTTCCGGCGTGCCGACCGCAGACGGTAAGCTGGGTAGTTCTGTGGGGGCGGCGGTGGGCAGTTCGAGAGGAACTTCCATCGGGGCCCCAGGCGTGTCAGGCGAGGCGTCGGTCGGCGGTTCGGGTTGAGCCGGGGGGAACGAGAGGCCGGCGGGCAGGACGCTCGTTTCCGGTTCGGCTCCGGGTCCGAGGGTCGGACGACCCGAGAGGATGGGCGGCTCGCCGGCGGGAGCCGTCGGGGGAGCGGGGTAGGGCATCGGGCCGAGCGGGCCGCCGGGTGGGGGCATCGGAGGCACGCCCTCAGGACGGACATCGGGCGGCGACATCGGCGGTACAGGGTCCGGCACGCCAGGGCCATTGATCGGACGCGGGTGGTAGTCGCCACTCTCGCCGGTCGGGTGCTGGTGGTGGGCCGCCTGCTGATCCCGGGCTTGCACGTACGCCTTGACTGGCCAGGGGCCTTCGGCCACGGCGATGTTGTTGTAGGCGAGCAGGGTCCCCTTGGTTTCTTCCAGGGCGATGATCGAGATGTTGTACTTGGTGCGATACTCGGCCTCCAGGGCGACGGCGTTCGCCCAGCGATTGACGGCGTCGAGGTAGCGGTCGATCGTGATCGTGCCCTGTTCGTAGAATGCCTTCTGGGCTTCAAGTCGCTGCAAGGCGGCGATCTTCAAGCGGGTGGCGGTCTTGAACAGCTTGTAGTTGGCATCAACCTCCAGGAAAAAGCGGGCGAGCTGGTGGGTCGTCTGGTGGACGAGCTGCTGGAGGTAAGCTCGCTGTTGCAAGAGCGTATACTGGGCGAAGCGAACGTCGGCCATCGGGGCGCGGAAGCCCAGGGGCATCTGGAACGTCAGGCCGAGTTGCCACGTCTGGAAATTGTTGTAGGGAGCCGGCGACGGGTTCAGGCCGGCGGCACGCTGCTGGGCCTGGACGATGGCGTTGATGGCGTTGATCGTCTTGCCGGTCATCACCGCTTCGGCCTCGTCGAGGTGGTGGCCGAGGCCGTTGAACTGGTAGAGAGCGTTGAAGTTCAAGACCGGCAGCAACTCATTGCGAGCGATGAGAAGCCGGAGTTCCGAGGCCCGGACGAGAATCTGTCCCTGGACGATGTCGGGCTGGAAGTTGACCATCTGGGTGAGGCTCGACTGCCAGTTCGGCTCCAGCCGGGCATCGGTCGGCGCCGTGGTCGGAACGATCCGGCGGTTGTCGGCCGGTGGCAGGCCGAGGAGGTTCCGGAGCTGTCGCTCGGTGGTGATCAGGTCGCTCGTCCGCTGGACGTAGTCGAGGCGGAACCGTTCGAGCTGCTCCTCGGCCTCGGCGACGTTCGGGATCGAGCCGGCCCCGACCTCGAACTTGGCCCGTTCACGGCGGAGGATCTGTTCACCCAGCTCAACGGCCGTCTCGGCCGACCAGTATTGCACCTGCGCCTGGGCGAGGGCCCAGTATTGTTGCTCGACCGACCGGACCAGGCTCATGATCTGGGCCTTGAAGCCCCAGACGGTGAAGTCGGCGTTGAGCCGGGCGATGACGATCGGGGCGCGGTTGACCTCGACGCCCGCAGGACCGAGGTTCTGCCCGAACAGGGGCACCGGCGCCGAGCCGAGCAAGGGCTGGTTGAACTGGAGCTGGAGGTTGGTGGTGTAGGCCGAAGGGAAGGCGTTGGTCGGGTTGTTGATGAACTGGTACTGGACGTTGTGCGTCACACCCACGATACCGCCCGTGGCGATCCGCTTCTGCAACGAGGCGTTGAACTGAGCGGTGTCCTGGAAAAGCACCAGCGGAAACTTGATGCCGGGGGCGAAGATACCGCTCTGAATCGCGTTGTTGAGCGGGGTGACGTTGCGGCTCCAGAGCAGGTTGGTGGAGAAGTTGGCGTCGAAGTTCGCGAGGGCGTTGGCGATTCGCGTTTCCTGGATCGCCGGATCGTAAATCGTCGAGAGGTTACCGGCACCAAGGGTGCTGATTGTGCCCGACCCCGCGCCGCCGACGGCCAGGAACTGCGGCTCGAAGCCGCCGACCGGGATACCCTGGGCACCGAACGGGATCACGCGGACGACCTCGGAGTTCTCCAGGCCGATGCGGATTGCCTCCTCCAGGGAGAGGCCCCAGATCTCGGGACGCTCGGGGTTGTCCGTGGTCCGCGGGTCCGAGACCCGCGGCATCGGCACGGGTGCCGAGGCTTCCTCCATGAAGGAAGCCTGGCGGACCTCGGCGTCCTCCTGCGCGACCAGCCCGCCGGGGTCGCTAGGGACAACCTTGGATTGGTCGATGTAAGGGACCCTGCGGCAGCCGGCACCCGAGGCGCAGGCCCCCGCCAGGGCCGCGAGCAGTGCCAGCCGTTTCCCGTGAGCGGTCAATCGCATGGCCAGACCGTCCTTAGACTGTGGGGAGCCATGTCCAGTGGCGAGAAGACCAAGCCGCATGGCCCAGGGCCGAGCGTGAGCCCGACTCGAGCGGAGACCCGCGGCCCGTCCGGCGGCGTGGGGGCTTCCATGCTCCCACCCGACGACGCCTCGCCGCCCCGCGCGACCTTCAGCCGGACCCCGCCGAGGCGTGGTCCAGCCTCCATCCGCGATGACTGCAAGATCCGGGCGGACGGAACCCCTGGGAATGCCGCATGACGCGGGCATGCCGGAGAGTCCGCCGTATCGACCTGTTAAAGAGTATCGGTCGTATCGGATGTGCGTCTTGAAGGGACAGCTCGGATTGTAGGGAATCTGCGACCGAAGGCTAGTCCAACTTTTTCGGTCGCAATTCGGTACGCTCCACACTCCGTCCCTCCCCATCAATGGGACTCGACCCCGGCCGAACTTCCCGGCCGACGGACTCTTCCTCACCGGAGCCGACCAAGACCCACACCGGCACCTGGGTGCGGCTCAACGCGGCCGTTGCCGTCGCCGCCGGCCCACGCCCCCGAGGATCGCCAGGCCCAGGCCCGTCGAGAGCAGGGCCGAGGGCTCGGGCACGGCGGAGGTGAAACTCACATCCAGCCTGGGAGGCGAGCCAGATTCACTTGAGTAAAAAAAGACGAGACGATGGCCGATGTAATTGCCCGGCAGACCTCCCTGCGGCAGCCGGATCATGAGACCAGCAAAGCTTTGATTGGAGTCAACAAGTTGCTGGAGGAAAGAGGTTACGTCGCGAGTCATCGGTACGCTACTCTGAGGGCGTGGCAGGGTGAACCCGTCGATGAGGTTGGAAACGGAGAAATCCGCAGTATCGACGCTCCCATCTCCGGAATAGCCGTGAATCTCCAGAGGAACTCCGTTGCCGAAGTTGTCTTCGAAATTTGCGAGACTCAGGCTCATGCTCGCGGCCTCAATCGTCGCTCCAGCGGGGATCGCCGAGAGGTCGAATTCCAGGGCGAATCGCTGCTCGTAGACGGCGCCGAGGCTATTTCGGGAAAGCTGGACGTACCCGACCGTCGCGGTCTCGGGATCAAGATACCCATTTTCGAGACTCCGATCGGAGACGGGAGTGAGCGAGATCAGATCCGCCCCCGCCCGGTCCAGTCCGAGCGTTGAGAACATCGCGATGGCGACGAGCCACCCCAGCGTCATACTCCGGTTGTCTCTCATCAAGGGCTCCGTTGGTCAGGTGGTTGGGTCGGGATGACCGATGGGTGATCGGATTCCGACCGGAAGTCTCCAGTTGGCAACTCCTCCGATCCGGTTAATGGCCATCCAGATCCGCCCTGGTCATGGAAAAGTTCCGAAGCGTGAAGATTTTCGTCACAGGTGATTGCTTCGGCACCGCGACAGGCCGATAATGGCTCCTCGCATGCGGGCAGGCACGTTTCTTTTGAAGAGGATTTCTCCATGGGGCGGACCGTGACCGGTTCCTTCGAAGTCGTGATGGAAGGGCTCCGATCCGGCGACGCCGAGGCGGCGGAGCGGGTGCACTGCCGGTTCGTCGGAAGGCTCGTGACACTGGCCTATCGCCGACTCCAGGACCGCGCCGGCATGCGGGTCGATGGTGAGGATGTGGTGCAATCGGCCTTTGCCAGCTTTTTCGCCCGCTGCGGTCGGGGTGAGTTCGACCTGGCGGGCTGGGAGTCCACCTGGACGATGCTGGCCCTGCTGACGGTCCGCAAGTGCAGCCAGCGTCGGCGGTTCTTCCGGACCCTACGGCGCGATGCCCGCCGCGAGGTCGGTCCGGCCGACGCATTGGCGTTGCCCGATCGCGAACCGACGCCCGCGGAGGCCGCGGCGATGGCCGAGACCGTCGGCGACTGGCTCCGCGGCCTGAAACCAGCCACCCGTGAGGTCGTCGATCTCGGACTCCAGGGGCTCGACGACGCGGCCATCGCCGACCGGCTCCGGCGCTCGGAGCGCACCGTGCGGAGGCTCCGCGGGGAGGCCGAGGACGACTTGCGGACGCGCCTGCGCGTGGGTCTGGGACTGAGCCGTCGCCGGGGGCCGATCATGTCGAGGAGCGTTTCGGATCGCGAGCTGTTGGATCGCATCGTGGCGCGGTTCGAGGCGGCCTGCTGGCGTGGCGATCCCTGGCCGGAGATTGAGGATTATCTGCCGGAAGGTGGGCCGATCCGGCGGTCAGCCTTCGTCGAGCTGGCTCACGTCGATCTGGAGTTGCGGCTGAAGGTCGGGCATCCGGCCGAGGCGGGTGCGTATCCGGCCCGATACCCCAGTCTGGCGGGTCCCGGCCTGGAAACGGAACTCGCCAGCACAGAGCAACGGACCCGCAGCCAACTGGCCGCCCGCCCGATCGACTGCGCCAGCGGCGGTCCCGCGAAGGCTGGGGAAGTTCACCTTGCTGGAGGAGGTGGGCCGCGGCCGGTTCGGCGTCGTTCACCGGGCGTTCGACGCAGACCTCGATCGGGTCGTGGCGGTGAAGCTGCCGCATGCGGGGACGTCGGGAACGACGATTGAAGTGGAGCGGCTCTTCCGCGAGGCACGGACGCGGCCCGGGTGGGACATCCGGGGATCGTCGCGGTGTACGAGGCGAGTCAGATCGAGGGGCAGCCCTACCTCGCTCGCGAGTTCGTCGATGGCCCGACCCTGGCCGATCGGCTGGCGACGGGTCCGCTGCCGCCGTTTGAGGCGGCCGCGCTGGCCGCGGACATGGCCGAGGCGCTCGACGCCGCGCACCGGGCGGGGGTCGTCCATCGCGACGTCAAGCCGTCGAACATCCTCATCGACGCCGAGGGCCGCCCTCGACTGGCCGACTTCGGCCTGGCCCGCCGCCTGGAGGCGGACGTGACCCTGACGGCTGATCATCAGGTGCTGGGGACACCCGCGTACATGAGCCCCGAGCAGGCCGTCGGGGAGTCCCGACACGCCGATGCGAGGAGCGACATTTATGCCCTCGGGACGGTCCTCTACCACGCTCTGGCCGGCGAGCCGCCCTTCCGCGGCACGCCGACGATGGTCATCCACCAGCTCCTCAACGACGATCCCCGGCCGATCCGATCGCTCAACGAGCGGGTGCCCCGCGACCTGGAGACCGTCTGCCTGAAGGCGATGGCTCGGGAACCGGCCGATCGTTACCCGACCTCCGCCACCCTGGCCGAGGACCTCCACCGTGCCATCGCCGGCCTGCCGGTTCGGGCCCACCCGATCGGCCCCGTGGGTCGTCTGCTCCGCCGCGCCCGACGAAGGCCGCGGCTCACCACGCTGGTGGTCGTCCTGGTGATCGCGGTCGTCTCGGGCGTCGCCGGCGTCCTCTGGCAATGGCAGCGGGCCGAGGTCCTTTCGGCCGAGGCCCGCCGACAGGCCGAGAACCGCTGGATCATGCTCCGCGAGGCCGAGGACGCCATCCGCTCACTGATCCGGATCGTGCGGGAGGCAGAGACCGGTCCACCCCGGCAAGCGTCGCAACCGGATGACCTGGCTCTCGCGCGGAAGGATTTCGAGGATCTGCTCCTCCTGGTCGAGAACGACCGCGACCTGGCGCCGGAAGCCATCCGCTGGTACAGGCTCCAGGTCAGCCTCCTGGGGCACACGGACCCGTCGGGGTTGCTTCCCAGCCTGCGCCATTCGCGGGCAGGCTGGGAGCGGTACGTCCGCGACCACCCCGACGATCTCGAGGCCCTGCAGGGACTGGCCTGGATCTCCCGGATGATCGCCAGGGTCCACAATCAGGAAGGCAGGATCGCGGAGGCCTGGCCGCATCTGCTCGCGGCGATCGACCTGCTGGAGCGTGCCGACCGCCTCCGAGAATCGCGCCCGCTCGACGCCGCCGACCCGCTGGTCGGCGATAAGGTGGAGTCTCATACGTTGCTCGGCGTGATGCTCCGGGCCGAGCATCGCGAGGAGGAGGCCGTCGCCGAGTTCATCCAGGCCCGCGATGCGCTGCTCGACGCCTCGTCGGCCCCCAACCTGGACGAAGCGGAGCGCCGACGGCTCCGGGAAAGCCTCGAACGGACTCTCGCCCGACTCCGCGACGCCCGCCACAGGGTCGCCAAGCGTCGCCTGAACGCGGCTCGGGCCCTTCGCGACGCCGGCCGCCTCGCCGAGGCCGACCCCTTGCTCCATCGCGACTGCGTGGAGGTCTGGGAACACCTCGCGGCCGCCGATCCGGGACGCTATCGCCACTGGCTCTTCGAGGCCCTCATGGAGCTGGGCAAGGTCCAGGATCGGCTCGGCCGGCCATCTCTGGCCCTGGCGAGCTACCGTCGCGCCAGGCGCAGGCCGAACTCCTGTGTGGCGAGCGAGCGGGATGCCACGACCCCCTGGGCCATCTGGCCCTCACCCACCACCTGGTCGCCAGCATGCAATCCGACCTCGGCCGGTATGCCGAGGCGGCCGCCGCCTTCCGTCAAGCCGAGTCGCTCCGCGCGATTCTGGCGGAGCAGCACCCGGATAACCTCAAGATCCAGAGCGACCTGGAGGGAACCCGCCACCGCCTGGCCGAGGCGACCGGCCAACTCGCCTGGGAGGACGGAGCGGCAGGCTCCCTCGCCAACCGACCGACCCGGCCGGGCGAGGATCTCCCGTGACGAGGCCCCATTAGCCCTCGAAGCGAGGCGCCTGTGACTGCTGCCGTCGTTCCCGCCGCCTCGCCCCGACCCGCGCCAGCCATTGCCGGATCGCCGCGATCTCCCCCGGCTCGCTCCCCTCGACGGCGTGGCCGAGGAACTGGAAGAGGTAGCCGCCCACGAACAGGCCGAGCGAGAACAAGAGGATCTTCCACGAGAGCAAGGCCAGGTACACCGGCCCCAGCAAAACACCGACCAGTGACATCGGGATTCCGACCATGTGCAGCAGGAAGCTGGCCGTATGCCGGTGTCGGGCGAGCCAGTCCTCGACGACCGGCGCGGGCGGGTGAGGTGGGCAGAGCATGGGGGCGTCTCGTGGCTCGGCCGATCGGTTGCGGCGCGACCGGCCGGGAACGGGCCGCGGCTTGACGGCCCGCCGTGGTGTCGGGTAGTTTTGGCACGTCGTGCCAAACCACGATATCCGACCGAAGTCGGTCGCCGCAACCAGTTTTCCTACCCGATCGAAGTGTCCTGACGTCGCCGGGCCCGCTGCTTTGGTCCGGGGCGGGAGATTTGACCTGACATGGCCCACGATGTGACTCTCATCACCGGCGACGGCGTTGGCCCCGAGCTGGCCGAGGCGACCCGGTTCTGCATCGACGCGACCGGCGTGAAGATCAACTGGGACGTCCAGGAGGCGGGCGTCGATGTGATGGAGCGGGTCGGCACCCCCGTGCCCGACAGCGTCCTCGACTCGATCCGCCGCACCGGCGTCGCGCTGAAGGCCCCGATCACGACGCCCGTCGGCACCGGCTTCCGTAGCGTCAACGTCTATCTCCGCCAGGCGCTCGACCTGTACGCCTGCGTCCGCCCCTGCAAGACCTATCCGGGCGTCCGCACCTACTTCTCCGGCACGAAGGTGGACATCGTCATCGTCCGCGAGAACACCGAGGACCTCTACGCCGGCATCGAGTTCCAGCAAGGCAAGCCCGAGACGGCCGAGCTGATCGGCCACATCGAGCGCCTCAACGGCAAGAAGATCCGCCCCGATTCCGGCATCTCGATCAAGCCGATCTCGATCACCGGCTCCCAGCGGATCGTCCGCTACGCCTTCGAGTACGCCAGGAAGAACGGCCGCAAGAAGGTCACGGCGGTCCACAAGGCCAACATCCTGAAGTTCTCCGACGGCCTCTTCCTGGACGTCGCCCGCGAGGTCGCCAAGGAGTTCCCCGACATCGAGTTCGAGGACCGGATCGTTGACAATATGTGCATGCAGCTCGTCCAGAAGCCCGAACTCTACGACGTGCTCGTCCTGCCGAACCTCTACGGCGACATCGTCTCCGACCTCGGCGCCGGCCTGATCGGCGGCCTCGGCGTCGCCCCCGGCGCCAACATCGGCGAGAAGGGCGCCGTCTTCGAGGCGACCCACGGCTCGGCCCCGAAGTACAAGGGCCAGTGGAAGATGAACCCCACGGCCCTGATCCTCTCGGGCGTCCTGATGCTCGACTACCTCGGCGAGAAGGACGCCGCCCAGCGCCTGGAGAAGGCCGTCGCCAAGGTGATCGCGGAGGGCAAGGACGTCACCTACGACATGAAGCCCCACCGCGACGACCCGACGGCCGTCGGCACGATGGAGATGGCCAAGGCGATCGCCAAGGCGATGGGGGCCTGAACCGGTCGGATCCGAACCCGGAACGGAATCCGCGCGTCGATTGGGCAACTGGAGTGGGCGACCGATCTGTCACGGTCGCCCCGGCGGGAAGCTCCGCCGGACTCAGGCCGTCGAGCCTATCGTACTGCGCCCGTTTTTCGTCGCCATGAAGTCCGCGTCGCTCCCGAACGAGTCGGAGTTTTTCGCCTTCGAACTGAGTCCTGCCAGTTGGCTAAGGGAGTGGCCGGGGTGGATGAAGCCGACTTTCTCCGCCTGATTCGCGGCGAATCCCGCGGCCCATTGGCCTCGACGACGCGCGGAGCCCTCGCCGCCGCCGGGGGCGTCTACCGGCTCGCGACGACGGGACGCAACCTCGCCTACGACCGCGGCTGGAAGACCGTCGCCCGCGCCGACGTGCCGGTCGTCTCCGTGGGCAACATCACCCTCGGCGGCACCGGTAAGACGCCGATGGTCGAGTGGGTTGCCCGCTGGTTCCGCGAGCGGGGGCCGCGGGTGGCGCTCTTGAGCCGGGGCTACGGGCATTCCGAGGGGCTCAACGACGAGGGGCTCGTCCTCGACCAGAACCTGCCCGACGTCCCCCACCTCCAGGACCCCGACCGCGTCCGCCTGGCGAGGATCGCGGTGGAGGAACTGGAGTCGGAAGTCCTGGTCCTCGACGACGGCTTCCAGCATCGGCGGCTGGCGCGCGACCTGGACCTCGTCCTGCTCGACGCCCTGGAGCCGTTCGGCCTGGGACGCCTCTTTCCCCGCTGGGCTTGCTCCGCGAGCCGATCCGGTCGCTGCGGCGGGCGGACGTGGTCGTCCTCTCGCGGGCCGACCTGGTGGACCAGCCCACCCGCTCGGCGATCCGGACCGAGGCCGAACGTCACGCCGGACCACTCCGCTGGGTCGTCGCCCGCCATCGACCGCGCGACCTGATCGACGCCGAGGGGCAAACCTCGTCCCTCGACGACCTGCGCGGCGCCCGGGTCGCCGCCTTCTGCGGGATCGGCAATCCCGAGGGGTTCCGCCGCACGCTCGAACGGATGGGCGTGGAGCCGGTCGGCTTCCGGGCCTTCCCCGACCATCACCCTTACCACCGGTCCGACGTCGAGTCCCTTTCGCGATGGGCCGAGCACCTGCGGAGCCGACCTGGCCTTGACGACCCAGAAGGATTCGGTGAAGCTCCGCACCGCCTCGCTCGGCCCCCGTCCGCTCCGCGCCTTGCGGATCGGCCTGGAGGTGCAGGAGGGCGAGGCGATCCTCGACGAGGCCCTGGGCTCGCTTGGACCTCGCCGCTGAACGCTCCAGGCCGACGGAACGGACCGAGCCGCGATGCGGATTGCCGTCTTCAGCCCGAACCTGATCGGCGACACCGTGATGGCCACCCCGGCCTTCCGGGCCTTGCGTCACGGCTTCCCCGACGCTCAAATTCAACGTCGTCATCAAGCCGAACGTCGCCCCCACGCTCGACGGCGCCCCCTGGTTCGACGGACCGCATCCTCCTCGACGCCCGTTCGAAGGACGCCCGCTACCGCTCCTGGCCGGTCATCCGGCAGCTTCGCGCCGGGCGGTTTGACCTGGCCATCCTCTTCCCCAACTCGATCCGTTCCGCCCTGATCGCCCGGCTCGGCGGCGCCCGTCGTCGGATCGGCTACGACCTCGGCGGTCGCCGCCTGCTTCTCTGAGCGAACGTCTGCTCCCCCCGCGCGACGCCTCCGGGCGCCGCGTGCCGTCACCGGCCGTCGATTCTTACCTGGCGATCGTCCGTCGCCTCGGCTGCCCCGTCGATTCGGTGCGACTGGAGTTGTTTACGACCGACGACGACGAGCGATCCGCCGACGCCGCCTGGTCCCACCTCGGCCTGCCGACCGGCGGTCCGGTCGTCTGCCTGAACACCGGCGGCGCGTTCGGTCCGGCGAAGGCGTGGCCGTCGGAGTCGTTCGCCACCCTGGCCCGACGTCTGACCGACGAGGTCGGAGCCTCGGTCCTCGTCGTCTGTGGCCCAGGCGAGCGCCAGGCGGCGCGGGCGATCGTCTCCCGGGCCGATCGGCCGGGCGTCGTGAGCCTGGCCGACGAACCCCCGAGCCTCGGCTTGACCCGGGCGTGCGTCCGACGGTCGGCCCTGCATGGTGACGACCGACTCCGGACCCCGCCACTTCGCCGCGGCCTTCGGCGTCCCGGTCGTGACCCTCTTCGGCCCGACCCACATCGCCTGGACCCGCACCTATCACCCCCGCCGATCCACCTGCAACAGAAGGTCGACTGCGGCCCCTGCCAGCGGCCCGTCTGCCCCCTCGGACACCACCGCTGCATGACCGAACTCCACCCCGACGCCGTCTTCTCGGCGGCCGTCCGCCTGCTCGGCCGCGGTGTAACCATCGCCGGGATGCCCCCGGCCGTTGCCGGACTCTGATTGGTTCGCCGGAATGCCACGCTCCGTCTCACCACTAATCGAACCTGCGCCGCCTTCGTCGGTTCGAATCTTGTGCTATAATTAACCCTGGCTCCCTCATGATCCCGTGGGACCCCGAACCCCGCAATCCGGACGCAAGGACGCGACGCCACAGCGCGTCCCCAGTGCCCGAACGAACTTCAAAATGGGCAAGATTCCCCTGTTAATTCGTTGCTATTTCAGGACTAGCGTTCACGGACCTGGCGCCAATGGTAGCGTCCTCCCGTGCCCCCTCGCCGTGACAGAGGCGTCCCGGACACGTCGTCGTCGCGTCTTCGGAGCGTTCCTGGATTGTCCGGATGGTCAATGAGCGGCAAAACAAAGCGGCTCCCGCCTGGCCTCCTGGGTCGCCTCGAACGGGGTTACGAGGCTGCATACCGGGTCCGGACGAGCTTGCCGTCGCTGGCAATCTTCCGACGAGCGATTCTCGGGGCCATCGTGTTGATCGGCCTGGCGGTCGCTGCGCAGGCGGTCGCCGACCTGAATCGCTGGACCGACCTGTTGCGGGTCGCGAGGAGAAGCTGACGATGCCCACCTGGCTCGTGACGGGCGGCTCCGGCTTCCTCGGCCGGCACCTGCTGGCGACCCTGGCCGACTCGTTGCCACTGACCGACCGCGTCGTCGCCCTGGGCCGCCGACTCCCGGCGGGCTGGCCGATCGACGCCTTCCGTCGAGTGGACCTGCTCGACACCCCGGCCCTGACCGCCGCCCTCGACGCGGTCCGACCCGCGTTCCTTCTCCACGCCGCCGGCGCCACTCCGCCCACCACGTCCGCCGCAACTTTACCAGATCAACACGGGAGTGACGCACCAGATCCTCGAAGCGGCCCGGTCGCTCGGCCAGCCGATGCGGCTGGTCCTCGTCGGCTCGGCCGCTGAGCTGGGTCCGGTGCCTGCCGACCGGCTCCCGATCGGGGAGGATGTTCCCTGCCGGCCGGCCGACGCCTACGGCCTGAGCAAGTGGGCCGCGACCCGGATCGGGCTCACCGCCTCGCCGCCGCTCGAAGTCGTCGTCGCCCGCCTCTTCAACCCGATTGGTCCCGCGCCTGCCCGCCTCGCAAGCATTCGGCCGCTTCGCAGCCCGCCTGGCCGGTTCGGGAGCCGACCCGCTCCGGCTCGACGTCGCCGGCCTGGAGGGCCGCCGCGACTTCGTCGATATTCGTGACGCCGCCGCCGCGATCGTCGCCGTGGCCCGTTCCGGGCGGCCGGGCCAGGTCTATCACGTCGGCTCGGGCCGCTCGCGAACCATCGGCGAAGGGCTCGACCTCCTGATCCGCCTGAGCGGCCGATCGGTCCAGGTCATCCCGGCCGGAACCGGTCGCGGACCCGCCGACTCGCGGGCCGATATTCGCCGGATCGTCGAGCAGACCGGCTGGTCGCCCCGGATCGACTTCGAGCAAAGCCTGTTCGACCTCTGGGCCGAGGTTTCCAACCGGACCGATCCTGCGACGCTCCGCGTCGCCTGACTTGACCCCGATTCGCGACTCGTGGGAAATTGGTCCGCATGAGCCAGCCCGCTGCCACGAAACAACCCAGACATCGCCGGGAAGCCCTGCGGATCCCGGGTGCGATCTACGAGGCCATGGTCGCGCATTGCCAGCGTGAGGCGCCGTTGGAGGCGTGTGGAATTCTCTGCGGATCGGCGCCGGAGGTCCGCTCGATCTTCCCCCTAAGGAACATGCTCGCAAGCGAGCGTCGGTTCTCCGCCGACCCGAAGGACCTGATCGAGGCCGACCGCCTCATGCGCGAACGCGGCGAGGTGATCGTGGCCATCTTCCACTCCCACCCGCGATGGAAGCCCGTCCCGAGCAAGACTGACCTGGAGCTGAACTTCCACGGCACGACGCCCCAGGTCATCGTCTCGCTGCTCGAAGCCGAGCCTCAGGTGCGCGTCTGGCGATTGCACCCGAAGTCGTACCGCTCGCTCCTCTGGCGGATCGTCGGACCGGACGTTGAACCGGCCGCAAAGGCCGACTAAACTTGGACTTCCCCGGGATCAGGCCCGTCCCGGACGGGCCACGTGGCCCCTCTCCCCCACCCGTTGACGGATCGAATCATGCAGCGCACGCTCATCATCTTCAAGCCCGACTGCGTCCAGCGCCGGCTGGTCGGTCAGATCCTCCAGCGCTTCGAGGCCAAGGGGCTGCGCATCGACGCCCTGAAGCTGCTCCGGGTCAATCGCGGCCTGGCCGAGAAGCACTACGCCGAGCACAAGGACCGTCCCTTCTTCGAGGGCTTGATCCAGTTCATCACCGGCGGTCCGGTGGTCGTCGGCGTGCTCTCCGGGCCCGACGCCGTGCCCGTCGTCCGCAAGATGATGGGCAAGACCGACGGCGCCGAGGCCGATCCCGGCACGATCCGCGGCGATTTCGCCATCAGCAAGCAGAACAACCTTGTCCACGGCAGCGACAGCCCCGAATCCGCCCAGCGCGAGATCGCCCTCTGGTTCTCGACGGAAGAACTGGCGGAATACCCGCTCGCCGGCCAGGAGTGGGTCTCCGGTTCCTGAAATCTTCTGTCCTTTGTCATCGACCATCATTCTAGGAGTTACGCAGTTGGCTCCTTCGCCCGAGCCTTGGACGGAGTTGGAAGGAGTAGGCCCGACTTCAGTCGGGCCGGAACTCCAAGAAGTCTAAGAATTTCTGTCCCGACTGAAGTCGGGCCTACTCCTCCTGCCGCCGCCAACTGCGTAACTCCTACATTCCTCGACCATCCTTCTCCATGCCCGAACACCCTCGCAAGCCCCGACCCAACCCGTTTTACGTGCTCCTGATGCTGGTGAGCACGTCGTTCGTCGTCACGGCCCTGGCGTACTACATCGGGCCGGAGGTCGTCCGGCAGGCGGCCGAGCAGGCGAAACCGGGCGAGAAGCCGAGACTGCCGGCCCTCGTCTTCTGGCTCGATCGCCGGGCGCCAACGTGGCTCGCCGTCGAGTTCGTCGCCATGCTCGTGTTCGGTCTGCTCGCGATGGCCACCGACCACTGGTTCGCACCGTCGAAGACCACGCGGGCGTCGCAGGCCCGCTGAACGAGATCGGACCCCGTACCGAGGCGCCGACCACGAAGCGAGGGTGACGGACGATGGCGAAGCAGGACGTCCAGCGCGAGGCCGCGCGGCTCCGGGCCGAGATCGATCGGCATAACCGCCTCTACTATGTCGAGGCGGCCCCCGTCCTGAGCGACAAGGAGTTCGACCTCCTTCTCAAGAAGCTCGAAGCGATCGAGGCCGCGCATCCCGAGCTGATCACGCCCGACAGCCCCACCCAGCGCGTCGGCGGCCAGCCGCTCGAAGGGTTTCGCACCGTCGAGCACGCCGTCCCGATGCTCTCGATCGATAACACGTACAACTTCGACGAGGTCCGCGAGTGGGACGCCCGCGTCCATCGCGGCCTGACCGAGGGGGAGAAGGTCCGCTACGTCGTCGAGCTGAAGGTGGACGGCGTCGCCGTCTCCCTCCGCTACGAAAAAGGCCACCTCGTCCTCGGCTCGACCCGCGGCGACGGCTACCGTGGCGACGACATCACCCAGAACCTCCGCACCGTCCGCGGCATCCCCCTCAAACTCGCCGACGACCCGCCCGACCTGCTCGAAGTCCGCGGCGAGGTCTTCATGACCAACACGGAACTGGTCCGCCTCAACGACCTCCGCCGCGACGCCAACGAAGCCCCCTTCGCCAACCCCCGCAACGCCACCGCCGGCTCCCTCAAGCAGCTCGACCCCCGGATCTGCGGTCGGCGTCGCCTGCGATTCGTCGCCCACGGGCTCGGCCTTTCGGACGGTCTCAAGCGAGATTGTTACAGTGAGATCCTCGACGATCTGAGAATCTGGGGCATCCCGACCACCCCCGGCATCGCCGTCTATGACACGATCGATCAGGTCATCGACCACGCCCGCAACTGGGCCGACCGCCGCAACACGCTCGACTTCCAAACCGACGGCCTGGTCATCAAGGTCGATGACCTCCGTCAACGCGAGCGCCTCGGCGCCCGGAGCAAGAGCCCGCGCTGGGTCGTCGCCTACAAGTACGAGGCCGAGCAGGCCGTCACGCGGATCGAGGGGATCACGGTCCAGGTCGGCAAGACCGGCAAGCTGACGCCCGTCGCCGAGTTGACCCCCGTGCAGCTCGCCGGCACGACCGTCAAGCGCGCCAGCCTCCACAACGCCGACGAGATCGCCCGCAAGGACGTCCGGATCGGCGACACCGTCGTCATCCAGAAGGCCGGCGAGATCATCCCCCAGGTCGTCCGCGTCGAGACCGACGCCCGGACCGGCGACGAGATCCCCTACACCTTCCCGACCCACTGCCCGACCTGCGGCGCCCCCGCCGAGCGTCAGGAGGGCGAGGTCGATTTCCGCTGCACGAACACCCCCTCCGGCTGCCCCGCCCAGCTCAAGGAGTGGGTCCGCTACTTCGCCGGCCGCGACGCCATGGACATCGACGGCCTCGGCGAGAAGCTCATCGACCAGCTCGTCGATCTGGGGCACCTCCGCACGCTCGCCGACCTCTACCGCCTCGACGAGGACACCCTCGCCAAGCTCGACCGCATGGGCAAGAAGTCGGCGAAGAACCTGGTCCAGGCGTTGGAGGCAACCCGATCGCGATCGCTCGACCGGTTCCTCACCGGCCTCGCGATCCGCCACGTCGGCACCCGCGTCGCCGAGATCCTCGCCGAGCGGTTCCACACCCTGGACGCCGTCCGCTCCGCCACGCTCGACGACCTGGCCTCCGTCCCGGGCCTCGGCCCGGTTGTGGCCGGCAGCGTCCACGACTTCTTCCAGAACCCCGAACACCAGCGCCAGATCGACGACCTCCTCGCCGTCGGCGTCCAGCCTCCCCCGATGGCCGCCCCCGACCCGACCGCCCGCGCCTCCTTGCCGCTCGCGGCACAGACGTTCGTCATCACCGGCACGCTCCCGAACCGCAGCCGCCCCGAGGCCGAAGCCCTCATCAAGCGGGCCGGCGGGAAGGTGACTGGCTCCGTCTCCAAGTCGACGACCTACCTCGTCGCCGGCGCCGACCCGGCGAGCAAACTGGACAAGGCCCGACAGCTCAACATCCCCATCATCGACGAGGATCGCCTCGAACGGCTGGCCCGCGGTGAGCCGGATGGAGCCGGCGTGATGCCCTGTTCGTCCCCCCCACCCAGGCGATACAATCATCGGTAGTGCCGTTCGACCCGCCTCGGAGGACCGTCGCCTTGGACAACCGCCCGTCGTCCGCACCGTTCCCCTTGAAGAACCCGCCCCTGGCCGCGTTCCTGGCCTGGCTGATCCCCGGCCTCGGACACATCTACCAGGGACGTCGGGGCAAGGGCTTGCTGTACATGGTCTGCATCCTCGGGTTGTTCTCGGTCGGCCTGGCCATGGGCGAGGGGAAGAACGTTTACTGGCGGTGGACCAGCCCGACGCAGGACTCGGAGCACTTCCGGTTCAGCTACGTCTGCCAGTTCTTCGTCGGCCTGCCCGCCCTGCCCGGGCCTGATCCAGGCCACGCTCACGCATTACGAGATGAGCCCGATCCTCGGCGGCTTCCTCGCCGAGCCGCCCGAGGCCGATCTGAACGCCTTGCACGCCAAGGGCAAGCTCATCGAGGTCGGCTGGGTTTACACGGTGATCGCCGGCTTGCTCAACGTCCTGGCCATCTTCGACGCCCTCGAAGGCCCCGCCCTCGCCGATGAGGATGCCGAGGCCGCCTCGAAGGCCCGCACCGACCGACTCCAGCCGGAAGGAGGCGCGGCATGATCTACTGGTACGTCCTGCCGCTGGCGATCGTCATCAGCCTCGTCTATGCCGCCTCCCGCCACGAACCCTGGCCGCGCATCCTCTCCCACGCCACCCGGCTCTGCCTCACGATCCTCGTGATCCTCGTGGCCACGACGTTGATGCTTCTGGCGATCAACACGCAAGTCTGATCCTTGTCGGGTGGGCTTCGCCCGCCCACCCGACAGGAACGCTCCAGGCGAGCGTCAGACTGCACCCGGCTGGTCATCGACCGGATCGATCACGACCTCGCCCGTCGCCGGGTTGTGGCGTCGCGGCGTGTCGAGGGGATGGGGCGGATGAGCACGGTGTCCGGCCTCGGATTCCCCCTCAGGAGGGACCGGCTCGTCGGAACCCGGCAGGCTGCGACGGCCCGCGTTCTGGAGCAGGCTGCCGACGTCGAACCGCTCGCCGATGTAGTAGCGGCGGACGTCCGGGTTGTTCAACACCTCCATCCGGTCGCCGCTGGCGAAGACCCGACCCTCGCGGATGAGGTAGCAGCGATCCGTCACTTCCAGAGTCTCACGGAACTGGTGGTCGGTCAGGAGGATGCCCAGACCGTGCTTCTCGGCAAGGTCTCGGATCGCATCCTGGATCTCCATCACCGTCTTCGGATCAATGCCGGCGAACGGCTCGTCGAGCATGATCAGCTTCGGCTCGGTGACGAGGCTCCGCGCGATCTCCAACCGCCGACGCTCGCCGCCGGAGACCCGGTTCGCCTTCGTCTTGCGGATGTGAGCCAGGCCGAACTGCGAGAGCAACTCCTCCTGCCTGCGCCTGCGCTCCTTGCGGGAGAGCCCGGAGCGGGTCTGGAGGATGGCCATGAGGTTATCCTCGACGGAGAGCATCCGGAAGACGCTCGAATCCTGCGCCAGATAGCCCATACCGCGACGGGCGCGCTGGTACATCGGCAGGCGGGTCACGTCGTCGCCGTCGAAGACGACCCGGCCACCGTCGGCGTCGATCAGGCCGATGGTCATACGGAAGCTCGTCGTCTTGCCCGCCCCGTTCGGCCCGAGCAGACCGACGATCTCCCCCGCCTCCACCTCGAAATTCACCCCATTGACCACCGCCCGCTTGCCGTAGGTCTTCTGCAATTCGCGCACTTCGAGCAGGGGCATGGGCCGCGTCCTCCTTGACTTCAACGGTCGGTCGTCCTTGGTCCTCGGTCATCAGTCAGGACAGATCCGATCGGCAAGGCGATGCCGGCCCGCCACGTTCCCTGGGCCATCGGCCATCACGCGCCTCCCTGCCCATGACCAACCCCTACCGAATCCACTTCATCCTCTCGACATACGGCCGGAACGGCAACCGCGTGTTCTTGTTGACCGCGATGTTGGGCCACATCGGCTTGCCGTGCGGCCAGTACACGAAGAAGGCCTTGCCGATCAGAAGCGCCTCGGGGACTTCCCAGCTCTGGCGGTTGCCGTGGTCCCACTCGCGGTCGTGGAGGCCCCAGCCGCGGCCGTCCTTGCTGCGGGGGCTGTTATCGCCGAGCATCATGTAATGGCCCGGTTGGATCGAGAACTCGGCCCAGCGGAGGTTCTTAAGGTTGGCGAACTCGGACGGCTCGGAGAGCGTCGTGCTGCCGAAGAAGCCGAGCCCCTCGTAATCCCACTTGCCTGGGTCCAGGGTATAGTAAATATCCCGCTTGAGAACAAGGTCGCTCAACGTGACCTCGGCCCCCTTGGCAGCGATCCCGACGGGTTCCAGATCCGCCCATGTCGGGATCGGGTGACCGGCGTCGAAGTTGTTCGAGCCGTCCTCGTACGTCAGACCCTCCCCGAACGGTGTTTGACCATCGACCCAGAGCGTCAAGCGTCCATCGACGTTCGCGAACTTCACGTCATGCTCGCCTTGGCCCTTCAGCGGCGTGGTAACCGGCTCGCCGATCGGGGCGCCGCCGCGACCGAGGGTGGCCTGGCCGGTGGCGAGGTCGATCTTGCAGGTGTTCGGCACGCCGCCCTCGATCAACTCCAGTCGGATCGAGCCGGTGTTCGACTTCGACTCGATGGTGGCCGAGACCGTCAGGTCGCCGACCCATTGCGGGGCGAAGCCGTCGTTGAGCCGTCGCGCGAAGGGCTCGCCGGTGTTGTACGAATAGAAGTCGGAGACGAGCGAGGTCTTGGGAGGATACGGTAGCGGGTCGCCGTTGAGCAGAGCCTCCCACTGGGCGAAGTCAGGGACGAGGTGGTGATAGCGGAGGACGGTCCACTCGTCCCCGGCCGCGGTCGCGTAATGACCGGGCTCCAGTTCCCGCCAGGAGCCGGCGACTTTCGGTCGCCATCGCTGCCATTCAGGTTGATCGGCGAGCAGCCTGGGCCGATACCGGTCGTCCCAGACGTTCATCTGCATCGCCTCCTGGTGTCTCAAGGGCTTGCGACGCAGGCGGAACGGCTCGGTCGAGCCGCGGGGGCGGGTCAGGATGTCCCCGAAGTAGATCCGCAGGTCCTCGTTGGGCATGCCCACGAGACGCTTGATGTAGTTGGTCTCGGGTTCCTCGGGGTAATGGAAAACGACCACATCCCAGCGGTCGGGCTGGCCGCCGCCCAGCACAGGCAGGTCGTAGAGGAACTTCATGACAAGGATACGGTCGCCGTTGAAGCTTGGTTCCTCGTCGATCCGGACCGGTGCGCGGCAATTGCCGCAAATGCCGGCCACGATCGCCTGAGGGAAGCCGCCAGCGCGGGGCTCGAACTCCTCCGAGGCATTGATCGGGAAGGTGTAGCCGCAATGAGGGCAGGCCACCTCCTTGTGCATACCCATGAGGGTCGGCGCCATCGAGCCGGTCGGGATCACAAACGCCTCGGCCTCGAAGCCGCGTACGAGGAACGCCAGGATAAACGCGACCACGATCTGCTCGATAAATTCGCGGGGCGACTCCCGCCGCCTCGCCGCCGCCTCGGCCGCACGACGCTCAGAGGCGGGCTGTTCCTTGTCGTGCTTGGCCTTTTCCTTGTCGAGGGTCCGAGACATCGCGATGGGTCCCCTCCCGGTCGTCGCGGGCAGGTCGGTTCAGGTCTGGCAACAGGACGCGAATCTATCGAATGTACCGAATCTCGCGCGGATCGGGAATCCAGTACACTTCCCGACCGAAGACCTTCAGCGGCACCGCCTGGCTCGGCAGGTGGACCAGGAACGGCTTACCCAGGAATCCTTCCGCCCGGACGACCGGACTGCCGTTCCAGAATCGCGAGTCGTTCGAGACCGGGCTGTTGTCACCCAGCACGAAATACTCGCCACGCCCAAGGCGGTACGGCTCGCCAACGGCGAACGGTCGTCTCAAGGCACTGCTCAGGCTGGCCGTATAATACACGTCCCGATACACTCGCAACTCGCGAACCTCGGCGCTTCCCGCGACCACGCCCAGCGCCAGGTGATTCGCTGCGGAGATCGGTCCATGAACCGGTTCTTTCAGAATCACCGGCTCGAACAGGAGGCGGCCGTCGAGGGCCACGGTCAAGGTCCTGTCGAAGACCGACGCCTCGATTGTCTGGAACCTCGGGGCCCCGGCGGTTGAGGATCGGAACCCCGTTCCCACCTCGCGCAACGGCACAAGTTCCCCATTGATCGTAACTTCCGCCTCACCACGCCCATCCACCGGGATCGTGACCCGCAAGCGATCCGACCACGACCCCAGGCGAAGCCGCGCGGCCGGACAATCCGGACGGACGGACACGAGCGCCACGAGCGCCAGGTCCTCGACCCGGTTCTCGCCGACGCCCTCCGAACCGTTGTACGCCACGAAGTCGCGGACCGGCCCCCGTGAACGTCGCTCGGGCTGCCAGTGCTGGTATTCGAGCCAGTCGGTCGACTCGTCGGGATCGTCGTCCGAATCCGGCGTGCGAACGAAGCCCGTCCCATCCGCCTTCCAGCCGCTCGGCTTCTCGCCGCGGTGGACAATCCAGCGCGGGAAGCGGTCAGCGTCACGGGGCAGGAAATCGTTATCGAAGACGAGAATCCGCATGGCACGCTGCACGTCCAGCGGCTTGCGAGCGATCTGGTCGTCGACGAAGAGGTCTCCGTGGCGGATCTCGATCGACTCCCCCGGCAGGCCGACCACGCGCTTGACGAACGCCTCGGTCGGCTCCTCCGGGTTGCGGAAGACGGCCACCTCCCAGCGTCGGGGGGGGCGAAAGTCGTAGAAATGCTTCTGGACGAGAAGCCGATCGCCGGCGCCATTGGAGGAAGAGGCCTGTTCCAGCTCGTCGTGCCCGCAGTTCGGGCAGATGGCCCGGCCGGTCGCACGCCCTTGCTCGTCGAGTCCGAAGGGGAAGGTCAGACCACAGTTCGGGCAGAGCAGATCGCGGTGCATTCCGAGCAAGGTCGTCGCCATCGATCCGGTCGGTACGATGTACGCCTCGGCTGCGAACGAGCGGGCGAAGACGATCCCGATCGCCAGCAGGGTCAGGAACTCCACGACCTGTCGGAATCCCGACCTCGGTCGCCGCGCCGGCGTCTCGGGCTCCTCGGCCTGGATCGGACTGGCTTCCGGCTCCATTGAACCACCCCCAGAGCCCGTCGCCGGGCTCGCCCGATGCGCCTCAGTCTTCGCTGCTGTCGAGCACCGAGAGGAACGCGTCCTGCGAGATCTCCACGTTGCCGACCTGCTTCATCCGCTTCTTGCCTTCCTTCTGCTTCTCCAGAAGTTTCCGCTTGCGGGTGATATCGCCGCCGTAGCACTTGGCGGTGACGTTCTTCCGCAAGGCCGAGATCGTCTCGCGGGCGATCACCTTGTGGCCGATCGCCGCCTGGATCGCGATCTCGAACTGGTGCCGGTCGATCTCGCCACGAAGTTTCTTGACGAGCTTCGCCCCCCGACGATAGGCGTGGTCGCGGTGCACGACGACCGAGAGCGCATCGACCTTCTCGCCGGCCACGAGGATGTCGAGCCGGACGAGGTCGTTGGGGCGGTAGCCCAGAACCTCGTAATCCATCGTGCCGTAGCCACGGGTGGCGCTCTTGAGCTTGTCGTAGAGGTCGTAGATCATCTCGGCCAGCGGCAGCTCGTAGGTGAGGATGACGCGGGTCGGGGTGATGTACTCCGTCTTGATGTAGTTGCCCCGGCGGTCCTCGCAGAGCTGCATCACGACGCCGATGTTCTCCGACGGCAGGATGAAGCTCACCCGAGCGATCGGCTCGCGGAACTCCTCGATGTCGCCGGCGTCGGGGATGCGGGTCGGGTTGGAGATGTGCAGGGTCTCGCCCTGGCGGGTGATGATCTCATAGGTGACGTTGGGAGCCGTCTGCACCAGGGCCAGGTTGCTCTCGCGCTCCAGCCGCTGCTGGACGATCTCCATGTGGAGCATCCCGAGAAACCCGCAGCGAAAGCCGAACCCGAGCGCCTCGGACGTCTCCGGCTCGAAGGTGAAGCTGGCGTCGTTCAGCGAGAGCTTCTGGAGCGCCGTGCGGAGGTCGTCGAACTGGTTGTGCGTGGCCGGAAACAGGCCGCAGAAGACGACCTGGCTCGGCTCCTCGTAGCCCGGAAGGGCGGCGGCCGCGGGCTTCTGGGCGTCGGTAATCGTGTCGCCGATCCGAACGTCGCTGAGTTTCTTGATGTTCGCAATGACGTAGCCGACCTGACCGACCGAAAGCTCCTCGCACGCCACCTCGCGTGGCCGGAACCGACCGAGGCCGGTCACCTCGTATTCCGTCTCGCCGGCCATCAAGCGGATCTTCTGCCCGACGCGGATCGCACCATCGACCACCCGGACATAGACGATCACCCCCTGGTAGTCGTCGAACTTCGAGTCGAAGATCAACGCCCGCAGCGGCGACTCCAGCCTGCCCGATGGCGGCGGAACCCGCTCGATGATCGCCCGGAAGAGCTCCGGCACTCCCTGCCCCGTCTTGCCGCTGACGGACAGAACCTCATGACGCGCCAGGCCGATCGTGTGCTCGATCTCCTCCTTGATCTCGTCGGGCCGGGCCGCCTGCATGTCGATCTTGTTCAACGCCGGCACGATCGCCAGGTCGCCCGCAATCGCGAGGTAGGCATTGGCCACCGTCTGCGCCTGGACGCCTTGCGTCGCATCGACCAGCAGGATCGCCCCCTCACAGGCCGCCAGGCTCCGAGAGACTTCGTAGTGGAAATCGACGTGGCCTGGCGTATCGATCAGGTTCAGCTCATAGGTCTGACCGTCGAGCGTGTAGTTGATCGCCACGGCGCGGGCCTTGATGGTGATGCCACGCTCGCGTTCGAGATCCATGTCATCAAGCAACTGCTGGCGGAACTCGCGCTGGCTGATCGCCCCGGACTGGAGCAAGAGCTGGTCGGCCAGCGTGCTCTTGCCGTGGTCGATATGGGCGACGATCGAGAAGTTTCGGATGAATTTCGGGTCGAAGGCCATGGGGCGTCCGGGAATGGGGTCGGGGGGGGTGGGTCCCGATCAGTCGGTCTTGCGGGCGTCTCGGGCTTCGGCTCGACGGGCGGCAGGCTCGGGGGTGGGCCGATCGTCGGTGACGGTTGGCGTGGGGGCGCCGGCAACTCTCCTCGTCAATCGTAGCAAGAATCTCGCCTTCCGGGGAGATGACCTGATCCACGCGGCTCGTCTCCGACGGTGGTACGACGCTCGACGACCGCTTGTGCGGAGCCCCGTGCGCCGTCGTCTTCCCTGCGAGCCTGTCGGATGTTACACTTCTGTTAAAACGCGAGTCGGTGCGAGCGAGGAGGGGAAGCATGCTGACGCTATTCGGGTCGGGGCGGCGTTATTGCGACGGGTTTTCCCGCCGCCAGTTCCTCAAGATCGGCGCTCTCGGCATGGGTGGCCTGGCCTTGCCCGAACTGCTCCAGGCCGAGCAGGCGGCCGGGATTGCCCGGTCCCACAAGTCGGTCATCATGATCTACCTCTCCGGCGGCCTCTCCCACCAGGACACCTTCGACCTCAAGCCCGACGCCCCCGCCGAGGTCCGCGGCGAGTTCCAGCCGATCGCCACGAACGTCCCCGGCATCCAGATCGGCGAGCTGCTGCCGCACATGGCGACGGTCATGGACAAGGTCGCCGTGGTCCGCTCCCTGGTCGGCCAGCGCGACGAGCATTCGAGCTTCCAGACCCTCACCGGCTTCCCGATGGGCCTTGCCGAGCGTGAGGGGAAGCCGCACTTCGGCTCGGTCGTCGCGAAGGTCCAGGGACCCGTCGATCCGGTCGTGCCGCCGTTCGTGGACCTCTTCCCCACGATGCAGCACAAGCCCTACAACACCCCCGGCCCCGGCCGCCTTGGCGCCACGGCCCGTCCGGCCCGCATGAGCGGTGAAGACCTCGACCTGATGCGCCTGACGAACGTCACCCCCGACCGTTTCAACGACCGCCGCTCCCTGCTCGACTCCTTCGACGGCTGGCGACGCCAGGTCGAGACCACCCCCGTCGAAGGGATGGACGCCTTCTACCACCGCGCCTTCGACGTACTCACCTCCAGCAAGGTCGCCAACGCCCTCGATGTCGAGCGTGAAGACCCCCGCATCCGCGACCGCTACGGCCTCGGCTCGTCGAAGCACCTTGGCGACGGCGCCCCGATGTGGAACGACCAGCTCCTCGCCGCCCGCCGACTCGTCGAGGCCGGCGCCCGGGTCGTCACCGTTGCCTACGGCTTCTGGGACACCCACGGTCACAACTTCAGCCACCTCCGACGCCACCTCCCCCTCTTCGACCGCGGCATCTCCGCCCTCGTCGATGACATCTCCATGCGCGGGCTCGACAAGGACGTCACTGTCGTCGTCTGGGGCGAGTTCGGCCGCACCCCCAAGATCAACAAGGACGCCGGCCGCGACCACTGGGCCCCCGTCAACAGCGTTCTCCTCGCTGGCGGCGGCCTCCGGGTCGGCCAGATGATCGGCTCGACCGACAAGTCGGCCGCCTACGCCGTCAGCTCCCCGATCCATTACCAGGACGTCCTCGCCACGATCTACCACAACCTCGGCATCGATCCCCACGCCTACATCACCGACCGGACCGACCGCCCGATCCCGATTCTCCCTCCCACCACGCGGCCGATTCGTCAGTTGATCTGATCGGGGCGGGGCAAAACCGGGACGCGGCCCACTCCTTGCGACCATTGATGATGGTGCTCGCGAGCAGTCTTGAGTCGGGGGCTTACCCAATGCGCGGATTGAACCAGACGATTCTGGACGATGTCGGGCTCTTGTTCCGGCTCGGAACGCTCGCAGACCTACCGGACTCGGCTCCGAGGCCGACTTCAGCACTCCCCCGCCAGCGCCCGGTCGATCAGGCCACGGAGAATCTGCCCGACGCTCTGCTGGCGCTGCCGCGACAAGGCCACCAGCGCCTCCATCCGACTCGCGGTCAGGAGAAGTGAGACCTCGATCACCTCATCACTCGGGGTCTTGCCCAGAATCGCGGCATCGCCGCCCATCTGCGCGGCTCGGATATCAGAACCCATGGATCAGCCCCCTGAAAAAACCCCGTCGTTCGGGTCATGGGACGTCACGGAGTTTGCAAATGGCGGACCGCGACCGTCAGCGAAACAGCGCGAGGAGCAGTACCGCCACCGCGCCGAGCACACAGACGACCGCGATGATCCGGATCAGCCAGCGGTCGTCCTCGGGCTCGAACTTCGGGAGCGGCGGCAGGTCATCCTCGAAGTCGTCCTCCGGTAAGACCAGGGCCGGCCGCGGCGGTAGCGGGGGCTTGTGGAGAGGAGCGGGACGGGCCTCCGAGTCGCCGAGATCGCGGAGGATGTTGGCGCTGGAGCCGCGACGGGGCACGTCGTCGAAAACGCGCAAATCCTCGTCCGAGAGCTGCGGCGGCGGGGGTCGGAAGTCGCGGGCCGAGGCGGACTCGGCGCCGAGGATGGCGGGAAGGAGCTTGGGGTCGGTCCAGCGGCGCAGGTCGGCCTGCACTTCCTCACCGGTCTGGTAGCGGTCGGCCGGATCCTTGGCCATCAGCTTGCGGACGATCGCCGCGAAGGCCGACGGCACTTCCGCGGCCACCTTCTCCAGCGGTTTGGGGTCCTCCATCCTTTGTTTGAAGATTTTATTGATCACATCGCCGCCCGGAAACGGTGGCCGACCGGAGAGGGCGAAGTAAAGCGTACAACCGAGACTGTAAAGATCACTGCGGCGGTCGGCCTTGGCGGCGTCGGAGAGCTGCTCGGGACTGGCATAGTCCAGCGTGCCGAGGACGACGTTGGTCCGGGTCAGGGGACTTTCCTCGCCGAGGGCCTTCGCCAGGCCGAGGTCGAGAACCTTGGCGTCGCCGTCGGGCGTGACCATCAAGTTCGATGGCTTGATGTCGCGATGCACGAGCCCGATCGCGTGCGCGGCATTCAGGCCGTCGATGGCCTTGAGGAAGAATCGAGCGGCGTCGGGCACGCGCAAGGGGCCGCCGTGTCGGCTCCGGACGATGTTGTAAAGGCTATCGCCGGGGACGTACTCCAGCGCCATGTAATGGACGCCGTCCTCCTCACCGACCTGGATCGTGCGGGCGATGTTCGGGTGGTTGACACGCTGCGAGAGGTCCGTCTCTCGGCGGAAGCGGGCCAGCGCCTGCTCCTCCTGGAGCGCCTTCTTGGGCGGCAGCACCTTCAATGCCACCCGCTCGCCGGTCTTCTCATGCACAGCCAGGAAGACCTTGCCCATCCCCCCCTGCCCCAGGCGTCGGAGAATGCGGTAGCCGCCGAGGAAAAACCCCTTGGTGGCTCCCGCGAGGAGCTTGTTAGCCTGATAGGCGGTCAGGGAGCCTTGCCCGATCAGGACACGCGCCAGGCGGGCGTGAGACTCCGACTCCGGCCCCGGTGGAAGCCGCGAGCAGGCGGCGTCCAGCTCGTCGCGGGACATCAGGCCGCTCTTGACGATATCGGCCACGAACTCGGCCAGCCGCGACATCCCGAGCCCCTCAAACTCCGGCAGTCCGGGACGTCCCCGAATGTTTCCCCGCACGACCCGCGCGGGCTAGACCACCTTCACCACAACGCAGGTGATGTTGTCCTTCGAGCGGTTCTCCAGCGCCCGGTTGATCAGTTGCTGGGCCGCTCGCTGCGGGTCGTCGCAGGTGCGCATCACCTCGGCGATCACGTCGTCCTTGACCACACCGGTCAGGCCGTCGGAGGCCAGCAGGAACTGGTCCCCGGGGCGATATTCGACAACCTTGACCTCATCAGGCCCGTCGCCGACGTCCTTGCTGCCGAGATACAGGTAGAGCACATGCTTGAACTTGTGCGTCTCGACCTCCTCCGGGCGGATCGTCCCCGCCTCGCCGAGGGCGTTGGCCAGGGAGTGGTCGCGGGTCAGTTGCTCGAACTTGCCGCCATGCAGGTGATAGACCCGCGAGTCGCCAATGCCGGCGACGTAGGCCCGGCCGCGGCGGAAGAGCGCCAGGACGACCGTCGTGCCCATGTTGGCGTATTCGGTCTGGAGATGGCTCTGCGCCAGGATCTCCTCATTCGCCCGGGCCACCGCCTCGCGGATCGCCCGCTGGAGGGACTTTTCATCGCCATTGCTCGGGAGTCGCTTGGCCAGTTCGACCGGGATCAATTCGACGGCCATCTGGCTCGCCTTCTCGCCCGCGAGCTGGCCGCCCATGCCGTCGGCCACGATGAACAGGCCGGGCGGACCCGAAGCCGGGTAATCCTCGGTCGTGCCGTAGCCGCCGCTGACGTGGCCGCCATGTCCGCTGCCGGCCAACGCCGACTCCCCCACGCCCACCACCGGGCCGTTGCGGAGTGGGCCGAGGCCGGGCACGAAGAAGTTGTCCTCGTTGTGCTCGCGGACGTTGCCCGTCGTTGAGACGACTCCCACGCGCAGCTCGGCTCCCTCAGCCGAGAGCGAGAGCGACGGGCGTTCCACATAGTCCTCTGTGGACTCCGCTGAAACGGGTCGAGGACGCCTCGCGGCACCCGGGCCCCGAAGCCGATTCCACCAGTCTCGAAGCTGATCGAACCAACCCACCTCGGCCGCCTTCTTGTTTCGGAAACGCCCCGTGCCCGCAAACGTCGGCCAGTCGCGGGCGATCATCGGGCCGGGGTTAAACTCTCTCTAGTGTACTCACCCTCGCCACGAAGCAATACGCGGATTCACCGATTTCCGTGACCGACCGGCGCCGGGACCGTTCACTTTCGCGCATGAGACGGGCAGGCCCAGTGCATCAGATCCTCCACGCCGACGGTCCGGTACGTCAGAAACAGTTCGCCCGCCTCGAAGCCTGCGGTCATGCCGTGATAGCGGTTCATCGCCTCGACCGCGTGGAAAACCCGCGCCTTGGAGGCCGGAAACTGCGTCTGATACGCCCGGATCGCCTCCAGCTTGGTGTCCAGCGTCGTGCTGATGTCGGCCACAATCACTCCCGACGACTCCGGCAAGTTCATCCCGTGCAGGCCGATCGGAAAGCTGAGCTGATTGCTGATCGTGTGGACCGGCAGGCCGTCGAAGTGCTCGTCCCACTTGGAGAGCCGGCTGTAAAAGACGGCCGCATCCGTGATCATCATCGCCTGCACATGGTCCGGCGAGGCCAGGACCGTCTTGCCGCCGAACCCGATCACCACCTTCGGCCGATACCGCCGGAAGACCTTGGCCAGCGCCACCCGCGACTCGAAGTCGTCGAACAGCCGCCGGTTCGGCAGGTTCAGGTTCTCGCGGACGGCGACTCCCAGGATCTCCCCGGCGCGCCGGGCTTCCTCCAGGCGGACGTCCGGGCCGGGCGAGAGCGGCGTCGGCTCGCCGTCGGTCAGGTCCACGATCCCGACCCTGTACCCCTTGCGGGCCAGTCGCGCCAGGGTGCCGCCGCAGGCGATCTCGACGTCATCGGGATGGGCCCCGACAGCCATCAGGTCCAGTTCGATCTCGCTGACCTCCGCCATTCCCGAGCGCTCCCGTCGGGCCGTTCCCTCCCCCGCCACGCGGCCAGAGGATACCGCACGCGGCCATTTCCCGCAAAGTCAATGCCCCCGCCGCCGTGCTGCGACGGGGGCTTCCCTCGCGTTTCCCTTCACTTCCCGACCCGCTCCGGCATCAAAACCCGGTCAATCTCCTCCTCCGTCTCCAGTTTCCCGACACCTCCCACCAGCCGCCAGCTCTCCTCATGCACGGTCGCCTCACCCGGCGCCAGCCGGACCAGCGGGCCGAGACTCTCCATCTCGACCATGTCCTCGTTCGTGAACGTCTCGTAACTCGCCCCGCGATCCGGGTAGGTCTTGCCGACCTCGTACGGGAACCGCTTGACGAACAAAGTCGAGCCGTTCAGATAACCGGCCCAGCCCATCGACAGGTTCAGCCCGAGCTTCGTCGGACCGCGGTCCTTGTGATGAAGCGTGATGTACTTGCGGCCGAAGCTCCAGCGGTCGTCGGAGAAGTCGAAGTACGGCCAGAGGATCAGCTCGACATTCGGCCCGAAGTCTTCCGCCGACTTCGCCCCCTTGACGCTCCCCGGATGCGGCGCCTTCGGCGGCAGCGGGATGATCTCAACCCCCCCCGGTGCCATCACCGTCAAGGCCCAGGGCGCCAGCTCCGTCGCCTCCCGACCGACGTTCCGGATGCGGTGGGCAACCATCACGCCGCTCCCCTCGGCGTCGAGCTTGATGTCGATTTCCTTCTGAATGCCGAACTCGTCCGCCGCCGGCTTGAGCCGGACGAGGTCGTCGGCCAGCTTCTCGAAGGCGACGGGGCCGTTGTCCGGCGCGTACGTGCGGGTCAGGTCCTCCGGCGACGTCCAGAGCCGATGTCCGCCCCGGATCATCCAGCCCGCCTCGCCCGACTTGCCGAGCTGATCCGCGTACTCCTTGAACACATTCTTGCCATCGACCAGCCGGTAACTCAGGATTCTCGGGCCGACGTCAAGCGTGACGATCAGCTCGACCGTGCCATTGGTGATCCGGAGGTTATTCGGCCAGCCCTGGTATTCCACTTTCTCCATCATCACCTTCCCCTGTTCGCCGGCCCCCACCCTCGCCGCGAGGACGAGCGGAATGGTGAGACCCAGAACGACCTTCACGATCGGCGACGAAATGACACGGTCTCTCACGAGTGGCTCCTCCGAGTTCTTTCCCGGATCGAGATCAAGTCAGTCCCCTGGGACCTCCCCCCGGACCGCCTGGACTCGCCATCCCTTCCGTAACCCCGGCTCGGCCCCGATCTTGCCCGATCGGTCCCCGAGGGGAAAGGGTCCAGCCCCCTCCTTACCGAAACCGCTCCCGCCTGGCCAGCAGGCGGTCCCCGTCCGCCTCGATCAGGACCACCTCCCCTTGCGGCGTGGCTCCCACATTCAGTACGACCCGACCGTCCTTCGTCGCCTTCTCCTGCGCGACGTGCAGATGCCCGCACAGATGCCACCTCGGCCGGATTGTCTCGAACGCTTCGAGGAAGCACCTCTGTCCCCCATGCCTCCCGGACGGGGTCCGATCCGCCATCCCGATCGGGCAGCCGTGCGTCAGCAGCACGTCCACCGGTCCCGTGCCGGCGATCTTCGCCGCAAACCGGGCCACATCCTCATCCGTCACATAAAATGGCTTCCGATGTGACTTGGCCCAGATCCCCCCGATCGCCGCGATCCGAACCCCTCCCGCCTCACGGACCTCCCCCGACCCCATCAAGACCGTCGAGCCATCACGATTGCGGAGGCGTTCCAGGAGTTCCCTCGGGTCGTGGTTGCCGAACGTCGTCCATGTCGGCAACTGTTCCGGGAACGCGGCCAGCGCCGACTCCTCCACCTCCTCCGGGTCCCCCCAGTCGCCGCAGCAGAGCAGCCAGTCGGGCTGAAACCGTCTGATCGCCTCGCCGGCGGAGGCCAGGTCGCCGTGGAGGTCGCTGATGGCGAGGATTCTCATGAGACTCCTCCCCTTGGTTCGTGTCGAACCGGGCGCGACGGGGTTCCACATTCCCGTTCGCGATGCCCGGCTTTCCTCGGTCCATCAATGGTCCAGACCACGTCATCTCGTTAGGATAACAGTCGATGGTCTCACCCTCCGACTCCCGAGGTTTTCGCCCCCATGGAACAAGCCCGGTCGGAGCCGCCGACGGCCCCTTGGTTGCAGGAGGCACTCCGGCAAGTCGAGCCGGACGCGGTCCTTGTCTCCGCCCGCCTCCTGCGACGCCTGATCCGTCGCCGGCACCCCCGCGAGACGACCGGCCTGCACGTCCCTCATCGCAAGTCGCTGGTCCTCCGTGAATCCGAGGCCCTCGAAATCGCGACCCGCGAGGAGCTGGGTTTGACCGGCCCGGGCAATCCGGACCGCACCTTGATCCTGCTCCGCAGGCCCGAACCCGACCTGACCGACCGCGCCGAGCTTCTGCTCGGCTACTGGCGGCTCCTCTTCCACGCCCGCATCCACGAGGCGCTGGGGCGAGCTGTCGCCGAGGGGCGGCTGACCTGGTCCGTCGTCCGCGAGCGGATTCATCGGGTCGGCGAGGTGGCGTTCGACGAGGCGCGCTGGGTCCTCCGTCGCGAGCATCGGCTGCTTCCGCCCGTGGACGACGTCTCGACCTTCATCGAGTTCGCCGCCTTTTTCCTCGAACTCCGTCACTTCGCCCCCGAATTGCTCCCCGTCACCTTCCCCGCGATCGAGGATCTCGACCGGATCGACCCCCTTCTCGCCGAGGACGTGGACGCACCCGCCCTGCTCGCGGCGACCCGGCCCCCCGGCGCGGCCTTGCCCGCTCCGCGACCGGTCGGGGGGAAGTCCGACTTCGACCTTGATATCCCCGATAGTGCCGACCGAACCGAACGACCTCGACGAGCCGGCTCCGGGTCGCGTTTCCGAGCGGATGTTCCGGAGCCTGATGGCACGGGCCGACCGGGCGGCGCAGGTCGGCAACCACGTCCGCGCCGTGATCCTCCGCACGCGGGCCGCCCGCCTCACCACCCCTTCCCGCGCCGGTCAGGCCCGTTCCGCCGCCCGCGACGCCCTTGACGCCCTGGCCCGACGCCTCCAGTCCGCCCTCGAATTCGACGATGCCGAGCGTGTCCTCTGGACGCGCTCCCTCCCCGCCCTCCAGGACCGCGCCGCTCGCGGCCTCTGGCCGGCCGAGGCCCGCCTCCTCTACGACCTCCAGGCCGTCTGCCTCGATCATGAGCGGGAGATCTACTCGATCGACCTGATCGAGTGGGCGCTCTCCCTCGGCCGACGTTCGCTCAAGCGCCTCCTGCCCAACCAGCGTGAGGTGGCCGAGTGCAAGCACCTCCGCCACGCCAACCGCCGCCTCGGCCGCATCCACGCCACCGACGAGGACCGCGACCGGCTCGCCCACCTCCTCCACCGCGCCGTCGATCGCGCCGAGGAACGGCTCCGCATCCGGTTCCGACCCTTGATCCATCGTGCCCTCGAACGGGCCGAATTCGAGCCGAGGAACCTGCCGGAGCGCGTCGCCTTCGCCAAGATCGTCGAGGAATTGCTCGACAAGCTGGTCGTCGATTACGGCTACCTCTCGGCCGGCGACCTCCGCGACGCCCTTTCCCGCAACCAGCTCAAGCTTCCCGACCTCAGCCCTCCGGCCCTGCTCCGCGGGGATCGACTCCTCCGCGCCGACTACCGCCTCGGCATCTCTCTCGAAGGCGTCTATCGTCGCGCCGAGATCTACCTCCGCAGCCTCCAGAAAGGCAGTTCCCTGGCGTTCGGCACCGCGCTCGGCCGCTTCCTCACCCGCTTTCTCGTCCTGCCGTTCGGCATCGCCTTCGTCACGCTCGAAGGTCTTCAGCACCTCATCGAACCGGTCCTCAAGTTCGTCGCCGGCCACGTCAGTCGCCCGCCCAGGTGATCCACGACCACGCCATCGCCGTCGCGACCCTCGGCGCCAGCCAGGCTCCACCAGCCACGAGGCAGGCATCCACCTCCATTTCGTGAACCTGTATTCGGTTCTCCTGCTCGGCTCCTTCCTCTTCGCCGTCATGCATCTGGCCCGATTCCGCCACCTGATCATCCGGGCCCTCGTGGCCCTCGCTCGGGCCGGTCGCGTCCTCCTGATCGACGCGCCCTCCTGGCTGGTCCGCCAGCCCATCGTGCGAGCCATCGTCTTCAGCCGGCCGGTCGTCCTCTTCTGGCACTGGGTCCTCGCCCCCCTGGGGCTCACGATCCTGCTCGGCCTTCTTCTCCACGACGAGGAATACGAACCGGAATCCCTCCTGATCGCCGGCGCCGCGACGTACCTCGTCGCCGCGGCCCTCCTGAACTCCCGGTTCGGCCGCGATCTGGAGGAAGAATTGATCGACCAGTTCCAGCGCGGCTGGATCCGGATCACGACCGACCTCCTGCCGTCCCTCTACCGCGCCGTGATGGCCGACTTCGACCGCGCTCTCGAAACCCTCGACCGCCTGCTTTACAGCGTGGATGAGTGGCTCCGCTTCCGTTCCGGCGAGACGCGGTGGACGCTCGCCTTGAAGGCCGGTTCTGGGCCTGGCCTGGTTCCTGATCACCTATGTCGTCCGCTTCTGCATCAACCTCCTGATCGAGCCCCAGATCAACCCGATCAAGCATTTCCCAGTCGTGACGGTCGCTCACAAGATCACCTTGCCATTCATGCTGGCCTTGCCCCCTTTGCTGATGGGGCCACCGCTCGGCATGGGGGCCGCGCAGGCGAACAGCATCGCGTTCATACTCCAGATGCTCGTTCCCGGCGTCTTCGGGTTCCTCGTCTGGGAGTTGAAGGAGAACTGGCGCCTCTACGCCGCCAACCGCCCGAAGACGCTCCGACCCGTGATCGTCGGCCACCACGGCGAGACCGTCGCCCGCTTGCTCCGGCCCGGCCTTCACTCGGGCACCTTGCCGAAGACCTATCGCCCGACTCCGCCACGCCACCGAGCAGGCCCGCCTGATCGGCCGGGTTCGCCAGTTGCACAAGCAGCGGGAATCGCTCCGCCACATCGAGCACGCCGTCGCCCACTTCCTCGACCGCGAGTTCCTCGCCTTCCTCCGCCAAAGCGCGACCTGGCGCGACACAACCATACGGAGTCCACTCCGTCGAGCTGGCCACCAACGCCATCCGCGCCCGCTTTCACCGCGACGACCGCCCCGACGACCTCTGGCGGCTCGCCTTCGAGGAGCAATCCGGCTGGCTCGTTGCCAGCACGATCGACCCTGGCTGGCTCGATGATCTGCCCGACGACGCCCGCCGCACCCTTTCCCTCGCACTCGCCGGCCTGTACAAGAAGGCGGGGGTGGACCTCGTCCGCGAGCAGGTCCGCCAGTCCCTCGCGCCGCCTTCGACCGAGTACGACGTCGTGGCCCCCGGCCTCCTCGCCTGGCTCCCCGGACACCCCGAGACCACCCGCACCTTCCCCCTTCGCGAACCGTCCCGGCCCGAGCCGTCCCTCGCCCCGAGCCTCGACACCTCGCGCCTCCGCTTCGGTCGGACCCCGATCCCCTGGGACGCCTGGGTCGAATCCTGGCAACGCGAGGAGTCCGGCCAGCCGCCCCCCGAGCCCCCGACCGGCCCCGTCCTGCCTCCCGAAGAAGAGTCGGAGGTCACTCGCACCCGTTGACATCCTCGCGATTTACCCTTTCGCCAAAGGACGACTCATGCTCCCCCGGTCGATCCTCCCCGCCCTCCTCCCGGTCCTCCTGCTCGCCTCCCCCGCCCCGGCCGACGAGCCGGCCCCCCCCTCCCCCGACCGGCTTCGATCCGCCGTCGAGCGGGCGATTGCGCCGATCCAGGCCAGCCTGGTCGAGTACCCGCTCCATCGCGACTGCTTCACCTGCCACAACCAGGCCATGCCCAGCTTCGCCCTCACCCTCGCCCGCGACCGCGGTTTCCCGATCGACCCCGAATGCCTCAACGCCGCCCGCGACGTCACCCTCGGCGACCTCGAAGGCGCCCGCGACAGCTACCTCAAAGGGTCAAGGCCAGGGCGGCGGCGCCACCCGCGCCGGGTATGCCCTCTGGACCCTCGAACTCCTCGACCATCCCCCCGACGACACCACCGCCGCCGTGAGTGCCTACCTCCTCCGTCGCGACGCCAACCGCGACCACTGGCACACCTCCTCCAACCGTCCCCCCTCCGAGGCCAGCGACTTCACGACCTCCTACGTCTCGCTCCGGGCCCTGAAGTCGTTCGGTCCTCCCGAGCAGGAAACCCAGATCCGCACCCGTCTCGACCGCACCCGCGACTGGCTCCGCTCCACCGCCGCCCACGACACCGAGGACCGCGTCTTCCGCCTCCTCGGCCTCCATCTCACCGGGTCTGACTCACCCACACTCGCCTCGGCCGTCACCGACCTCAAAGACCACCAGAACGCCGACGGCGGCTGGTCCCAGATCCCCGGCCGTCCCAGCGACGCCTACGCCACCGGCTCCGCCCTCGTCGCCCTCCACCTGGCCGGCTCCCTGCCCACCCACGATCCCTCCTACCTCCGCGGCCTGGCCTTCCTCCTGTCCGACCAGCTCCCGGACGGCACCTGGCACGTCCGCAGCCGCAGCAAGCCCTTCCAACCCTACTTCGAGAGCGGCTTCCCCCACGGCCCCGACCAGTTCCTCTCCATCGCCGCCTCCTCCTGGGCCACCGCCGCCCTCGCCCTCGCCTGTCCGGAGGCTCCGCCACATTGAGTGTTCCCCCGCCACCACGGAATCCCCCGCACTCGCATCCTGATTTTGTGCTATACTTGACGCTAGCTCCTTGGCAATTCGGTGGCCCTCCCAACCCAGTCGCCCGACGAGACGTCGCCGCCTGCAGCGCCTTCCGGATGCCGAACGAACTTCAAAATGGGTAAGATGCCCTTGCAAATTATTGCTATTCCAGAATTTGCAATCGGTTGCCCATCGCAGTAGCAAGCGTCCCCCCGGCGTCCTGCTGGCGATTCGCAGGCGTCCCCGACATGTCGCCGGCGCGTTCCCGCTTCATCCGGAAGGCTCTTGACCAGCAAAAGAAAGCGAGCTTCTCTCCCCGTCGTTGAAGACCCGGAAACCGGGTCCGACCGGATTCCGCAATCCACAATTTGACAGGAACCGTCCATCCGTACACGATTACTGTTGCCTCCGACGGCGCCGCTTTGCGAGAATTCACCAGGCTGATCCTGCGTCACCGCGGCGGAGGTTGACCCACTTTGGAAACCCAGCCCCGCGACGTCCTCGACCGTTTTCTGCTCCCGGTCGCGTCCTGGTTCCGCGATCGCTTCGGCGACCCCACGCCCCCCCAGCGCCTCGGCTGGCCCGCGATCGCGTCTGGTCAGAACACGCTCCTCTTTGCCCCGACCGGTTCCGGCAAGACCCTCGCCGCCTTCCTCGCCTGCCTCGATCACCTCTGGCGGCACCCCCGCACCGCCAGAGGCGTCCGCATCCTGTATGTCTCCCCGCTCAAGGCCCTCAACAACGACGTCTCCCGCAACCTCCAGGGTCCGCTCGCCGAGATCCTGGCGACTTCCGAGGTGTTGGGCACGCCCCTCGAACCGCTCTCCATCGCCGTCCGCACCGGCGACACCCCCGCCGCCGAGCGCCAGCGCCTCGTCCGACGCCCGCCGGACATCCTGATCACCACGCCCGAATCCCTCCACCTGATGCTCACGAGCAAGGCGCGGGAGACGTTGAAGACCGTCTCCCACGTCCTCGTCGATGAGATCCACGCCCTCTGTCCCAACAAGCGGGGCGTGTTCCTCAGTCTGCTCCTGGAACGCCTCGAAGCGCTCAGCCCGCGTGGGTTTGTGCGGGTCGGCCTCTCCGCCACGCAGCGCCCCCTCGAAGAAGTCGCCCGCTATCTCGGGGGTCAGCGTCGCGTCTCCGGCCGCGGCCGTTCGGCTCGATTTGAGCCGCGACCGGTCACGATCATCGACGCCGGCCGTCGCAAGGAACTCGACCTTGAGGTCTCTTTCCCCGCCGGCTCCGAACGGCCCGATCCTGGCCGGGAGCGTCTGGCCCGCGATCGAGGAACGCCTGCTCGACCTGATCCAGCGCCCACCGCTCGACGATCGTCTTCGCCAACAACCGCCGCGTCACCGAGCGTCTCACCGCCCAGCTCAACGACCTCGCCCGCGACGGTCTCGCCGACGACGACCCCTCCCCTCCCCTCGCTCGTTCCCACCACGGCAGCCTCAGCCTCGACGCCCGCCGCGCCACCGAGGAGGCCCTCAAAGGCGGCGAATTGCCGGCCGTCGTCGCCACGGCCTCGCTCGAACTCGGCATCGACATGGGCGCCGTGGACCTCGTCTGCCAGGTCGAATCGCCCGGCGGCGTCGGCCGCGGCCTCCAGCGCGTCGGCCGCGCCGGCCACCTCGTCGGCCGCACGAGCAAGGGGCGCCTCCTCGCCAAGACCCACGCCGATCTCCTCGAAACCGCCGCCCTCGCCCGCGCGATGCTCGAAGGACAGGTGGAACTCCTGAGCGTGCCCACGAACTGCCTCGACGTCCTGGCCCAGCAGGTCGTCGCCTGCGTGGCCGTCGAGCGACTGGAACGTCACCGACCTGCTTCGACCTCGTCCGCAGCGCCTACCCCTACCGCCAGCTCACCGCCGCCGCCTTCGAGGGCGTCCTGAAGATGGTCTCCGGCCGCTTCGGCGTCGCCACCTTCCGCGACCTGAAACCCCGGATCGCCTGGGACCGCGTCCACAACGACCTCGCCCGCCTGCCCGGCACCGCCCAGCAAGCCCTCGTCAACGGCGGCACGATCCCCGACACCGGCCAGTATCCCCTCTATCTCGGCAGCGAGGACGGCCCCCGCCTCGGCGAGCTGGACGAGGAGTTCGTCCTCGAACGCCGCGTCGGCGAGACCTTCCGCCTCGGCACATCCACCTGGAAGATCGAGTCGATCGACCCTCAGCGCGTGATCGTCTCCCCCGCCGAGGGACGGGCGGCCTTGATGCCCTTCTGGCGTGGTGAAGGTGCCGGCCGCACCGCCGAGCTCGGCCAGGCCGTCGGCCGGCTCTGCCGCGAGATCGCCGAACGTCCCGACGATCCCGACCGCCTCCAGTCGTCCTACCACCTGGACCCCCGCGCCGCCCGCGCCCTGCTCGGCTTCGTCCGCCGCCAGCACCACCAGGCCGGGGCCGTGCCGGACGACCGCACCGTCCTCGTCGAGACCTTCCACGACCCCTCCGGCGAGCTTGGCCTGGCGGTCCTGACCCCCTTCGGCTCCAAGCTCCACCACGCCCTGAAGCTCGCCCTCCAGGCCCGGTTGCGACGCCGATTCGGCATCGACGTCGCCTGCCTCCACGACGACGACGGCCTCCTGATCCGCCTGCCCGGCATGGACGAGCCGCCGACCGACCTCTTCTCCGGCCTCACCCCCGAACTCGCCGAATCCTTGATCCGCGAGGAACTCGGCGACAGCGCCCTCTTCGGCCTCCGCTTCCGCCAGAACGCCGCCCGCGCCCTGCTGATGCCCCGACCCGACCCGTCGAAGCGGACCCCTCTCTGGCTCCAGCGCCTCCGCGCCCGCGACCTCCTCCAGGCCGTCCGCCGCTTCCCCGACTTCCCCATCGTCGTCGAGACCTTCCGCGAGTGCCTCGACGACGACCTCGACCTCCCCCGCCTCCGCTCGTTCCTCGCCGACATCCAGTCCGGCTCGATCCGCGTCGCCACCCACCGCGGCGAGTCGCCCTCGCCGTTCGCCTCCGAGCTGATCTTCCGGTTCACGCTCAAATACCTCTACGAATGGGACGAGCCCCGACGCGGCGACCGCCCCCGCTCTCCCCTCGTCGATGAAGACATCCTCGACCCCCTCCTCTCGCCCGATGCCCCCGCCGACCTCCTCGATCCCGACGCCGTCCGCCGCGTCGATTCCCGCCTTCGCGGCCTCGGCCAGCCACCCCGCACGCCGACGAGATGTCCGAGACGCTCCGCCTCCTCGGCGACCTCGCCCCCACCGAGCTTGCCGGACCCATGCTCGCCTTCCTCCACAACCTCGAATCCCAGGGCCGCGCCACCCTCATCCACCTCCCCGCCACCGCCGAGCCCGACCGCTGGATCAGCGTCGAGGACCGCCCCCTCTACGCCTCCGCCTTCCTCTCTCCTTCACACGACGCCGATGAATCCATCGCCACCATCGTCCGCCGCTTCCTCCAGACCCGCGCCCTCGTCGGCCTCGACGACCTGACCGCCCGCTACCCGCTCGAACCCGCCCACGCCCGCACCCTTCTCGAATCGCTCGTCGCGGACGGCGATCTCGTCCGCCTCGACTGCCGACGACGAGGCACCCGCTGGGCCGAGCGCCGCAACCTGGAGGAAGCCCGCCGACTCACGATCGCCCTCCGACGCCGCGAGAGCGTCGCCGTCACCCCCGAGGCGTATGCCGACTTCGTCGCCCGCCTCCAGCACGTCCACCCCGCGACCCGGCTCGAAGGCATGGCCGCCGTCCGCCTGATCCTCGACCAATTCCACGGCTTCGCCGCCCCGCTCGAATCGTGGCAATCCGAGATCCTCCCGCGTCGGGTGAAGGGCTTCCGCCCGCCCTGGCTCGACGACGCCCTCGCCTCGGCCGGCTGGACCTGGCGTGCCTCTGCCGATGTTCGCTGCACGCCCCGCGTCGCCTTCCTGCCCCGCGACTTCCTCGGCGTTCCTGGCCTTCCGCGCGAAGGCGAATCGCCCGACGAGTCCGCAGACCCGCATCCTGAGCTCATCTGGACCGGCCGACGGGGCCTGCTACGTCGACGAGATCGCCCGCGGCCTGGACCTCCGCCCCTCGGTCGTCCGGGAAGCGTTGAATGCCCTCCTCCGTCGCGGCCTGGTCCACGCTGACCGTCTCGACCCGCTCCGATCCGGCACCGACGCACCTCGGAGGCCCTCGCCCGCGCCGATTCCGTCCGCAACGGCCGCCCCCGCCTCGGCGCCTTCCGCCGCCCGGCCACGCATCCGGGCCGAACCCCGCTGGGCCGTCCTCGCCTCATCCCCCGAGAGCGACGCCCCCGAAGCCTCCGCCCTCGCCTGGGCCGAGGCGTTGCTGGGTCGCTACGGCGTCCTGAGCCGCGAGACCGTCGCCCTCGATCCCTGGGCGCCCCCCTGGCGCGACCTCGCCCCCCACCTCGCCCGCGCCGAGCTTCGGGGCGAGCTGCGACGCGGCTACTTCGTCGAAGGGCTCTCCGGCATCCAGTACGCCCTCGCCGAGACCGCCGAGCAATTGGCCCGCCTCGGCGACGACCCAGACCCGTCCCTCCTCCTGCTCTCCAGCCTCGACCCCGCCAACCTCTACGGCTCCGGCGCCCCGTTCGACATCCCCCTGCTCGAAGGCGGCACCGCCCGCCTGACCCGCTCCGCCTCCAACTTCCTCGTCCTCCTCGCCGGCCGTCCCGTCCTGATCATCGAGGCCCACGGCCGTCGCCTGACCGGCCTGGCCTCCGCCTCGGAGCCGGAGCTGCGATCCGCCCTCGCCCTCCTGCCCGCCTTGATCGGACCCGGCCGTCGCGTCCTCAAGGTCGAGACCTACAACACCGCCCCGACCCTCGCCAGCCCCGCCGCCCCCTGGCTGGCCGACCTCGGCTTCGTCCGCGACTTCCCCGGCATGGCTTTTTATGCCGGCTGGTCCACCGCGACAGAAACCCAGCCCGTGTGGTAAACTCCCTTTCAGAGATAAGTCGACTCGCATCAAGTTTTTGTGATGATCCCGTGAAGAGCGACGAAGACCCCGCCCCGCCGGAGCGCCGCCCATGATCGACAACCCGCACCCCGCCGAGACCGACGCGCCGCTCTACGACTGCATCGTCATCAGCGACCTGCACCTCGGCAGCCCCGTCTGCCAGGCGAAGCTGCTCGAAGAGTTCCTCGAATGGGCCTGCGACAACAGCCGCGAGCTGATCATCAACGGCGACATCTTCGACGACCTGAACTTCAACCGCCTCTCCAAGCGCCACTTCGCCTGCCTGAGGGTCATCCGCCGCAACTCCGACCGCGACAACTTCCGCCTCATCTGGCTCCGCGGCAACCACGACGGCCCCGCCGATGTCGTCAGCCACATCGTCGGCGTCGAGATCCTCGATGAATACATCTACGATAACGGCTCGGTCCAGCTCCTGATCCTCCACGGCGACCAGTTCGACACCTTCATCACCCAGCACGCCTTCTTGACCAACATCGCGTGCGGCCTCTTCTACTACTTCCAGAAGCTCGTCCCCCACCGCGCCGCCCGCTGGGTCCGCCGCATCTCCAAGCGCTGGCAGCGCAACAGCCAGCTCGTCGAGCGCCGCGCCATCGACCACGCCCGCAGCCGGGGCTGCCAGCACGTCACCTGCGGCCACACCCACCTCCCGATGGTCGCCGAGCATGACGGCATCCACTACTACAACACCGGCACCTGGATGGAAGCTCCCCCCTGCCCTTTCCTCTCCATCCGCGGCGACACCATCCTCCTCGAATCCTGGCCCCGTCAGCTCGAAGCCCCCGAGTCCGACGCGAATGTCACTCACGCGGACGCCACCCAGCATGCTTGAGCCAGGGTGATCCACCCGAATCTGCCTGGCCCCCGACTTCTCCGAGACGGCTGGCCGATAAAGCCGACAACCGTGGAAAACGATCATGCGAAAACGGAAAGCGGAGCACTGGGGATGATTCGGATGCAACCGACGACGCCACGCGGCGGCCACCGACTCCCCACTCACGCCGGGTCCGGTGGCTTGAAGTGGGCCTCGCTCGCCGCCGTCGTTTTGATTCACCTGCTGGCGGCGACGGCCCCGCTCTGCGTCACCGGACCGGGGGTCGTGGCCTTCGCAATCCTTTACCTCATCACGGGCCAACTCGGCATCAACCTCGGATACCACAGGCTGCTCTCGCACCGGAGCTTTCGAACGCCCCGCACCGTCGAACGTGGGCTGGCGCTCTGTGGCACCCTGGCCTTGCAGATCGGTCCCATCAGTTGGGTGGGCAACCACCGCTACCACCACAAGGAGGCGGACCGGTCGCTCGACCCTCACACGCCCCTGGCGGGCTTGGCCTGGGCCCATTTCCTCTGGACTTTCTACGGCCATCCCGAGTTGCCCGATCTGGCTAGTCGGATGCGCTACGCGCGGGACCTGGCGCGGGACCCGTTCCTTCGCGCCTTGGAACGTCATTTTCTCGTCCTGAATCTCCTGTTATTCGCAGGTCTCTGCGTCGGAGGTGGGCTCGTCGGCGGCCCTCGCCTCGGGGTCTCGCTGCTGGTCTGGGGTGGTTGCCTGCGCGTCGTTGCCATCTGGCACGCGACGTTCATCGTCAACTCGGTCAACCACCTCTGGGGCTATCGCAACTACGAGACGGCCGACAACAGCCGGAACAACGTCTGGATCTCGCTCCTGGTCCTCGGCGAGGGATGGCACAACAACCATCACGCCGAGCCTCGCTCCGCCTCGCACGGACACCGGGCGCTGGAGTTCGACCTGGCGTACGCCCAGATCCGCCTGATGGAGACCCTCGGGCTGGCCCGGAACGTCATCCGGCCTCGCTGCTGGCGACGTTGACCGGGTCGGATTCCGTTCCCCACGCCAACGTCCTTCATGTGCTAAATTTCCCCTTGCCTCTTTGGTTCTCCGACTCTGTCTCAACCTGGAAGCAACGCCCGAAGCCGGCTTATCCCCCACACCGAACGAACTTCACACTGTAACGGCCACCGAGTTCAAGCCTCTTGAGCTTGCGGATTTACGCACCGTCTGATAATGGGTTTCGCGGCGTCCGCGGCGCGTTCCGAAACCGTCGTGAGAGCGTCCCGCGTGCGTCGCCGAGATGTCCTGTCGCCGTTCTCCCAGGCGTGTCGGGGGCAAATTCTTCGGACGTTGCCAAACTCGGTCGCCTCTGATCCTCGCCATTGCCCAACCACCCCGCGCGGCACTACCATAGGTGCATGCCGGCCCCGCCTTCGCGGCCGACTTGAGAATCCCGAATCCACCCCGACGGCCCACCCGGGAGCACCACCTTGGCCAACTTCCGAACCGAGAAAGACTCGATGGGTCCGATGGAGGTCCCGTCCGACGCCTACTACGGGGCCCAGACCCGTCGCGCCGAGCTGAACTTCGCCATCAGCCCGCTCCGGATGCCGCGGGCGTTCATCCGGGCGATGGGGCTCATCAAGAAGGCCGCGGCGCACGTCAACAGGGACCTCGGACTTCTCGACCGAGAACGCGGCGATGCAATCGTGCAGGCCGCCTCCGAGGTGGCCGAAGGGAAGCTTGACGACCAGTTCGTCGTCGACATCTTCCAGACCGGCAGTGGCACCTCGACCAACATGAACGCCAACGAGGTCGTCGCCGGACGGGCCAACGAGATCCTCGGCAAGGGGCGCGGCGGCAAGAGCCCGGTCCACCCGAACGACGCGGTGAATATGGGCCAGTCGTCCAACGACGTGATCCCGACCGCCATCCACGTCGCCGCGCTCGAAGGGATTCAGACCCAACTTCTGCCGGTCTTCCGACACCTCCATCAAAAGCTGGACGCGAAGGCGAAGCAGCTTGACGCGGTTGTGAAAATCGGCCGCACACACCTGCAAGACGCCGTGCCGATCCGGCTCGGGCAGGAGTTCTCCGGCTATGCGAGCCAGGTCGCCCACGGCATCAGCCGGCTCGATCGGGCCTGCGACGCCCTCGGCGAGCTGGCAATCGGCGGCACGGCTGTCGGCACCGGGATCAACACCCACGCCGAATTCCCGGATCGGATGGCCGATCGGCTCAGCACGGAGACCGGCCAGAAGTTCCGCGCCGCGGACAACCATTTCGAGGCAATGGCCAACCGCGACGCCGCCGTCGAGGTCTCGGGAGCGTTGAAGACGGTTGCCGTCAGCCTCTCGAACATTGCCAACAACATCCGCTGGCTCGCCTCCGGCCCGCGCTGCGGGGTCGGGGAGATCCAGATCCCGGAGCTTCAGCCGGGCAGCTCGATCATGCCGGGCAAGGTCAACCCGGTCATCCCGGAGGCCGTCTTGATGGTCGGCGCCCAGGTCGTGGGTAACGACGCCACGATCGCCTGGGCCAACGCCCTCGGCTCGAACTTCGAGCTGAACGTGATGATGCCCGTCATCGCCTACAATCTGCTCCAGTCGATCGCCCTGATCGCCGGCGCCGCCAGCCACCTGGCCGACCGCTGCATCGAGGCAGCCGACGACGTGAAGGTCTCCGGCGCGATCCGCGGCGTCGAGGCCGACAAGAAGCGTTGCCAGGAATTGATCGAGTGGAGCCTGGCCATGTGCACCGCCCTCGCCCCCCGGATCGGCTACGACGCCGCCGCCGCGATCGCGAAGAAGGCGTATGCTCTGGGCAAGGTTGTCCGTGAAGTGGCGCTGGAGTTGCCGGGCAAGTCGGCGGAACAGGTCCAGAGCTTCCTCGGACTCGACGACGCCTCGATGGCCATGCTCCGTGACAAGGGCGTGCCCTCGAAGGACGAGATCGGGGCGCTGCTCGACCCCCACAGCCAGACCGTCCGCGGCACCGGCGTCGGCCGAGCCGGCGGCGGCTGAGATGCCCGTCGAAGTCAGTCTCGAACCGGCCTGGATCGTGGAGAGAACTTCCCCATGCTCGCGGACAACGACCTGCCGGAACTCGACCCGAGCCGCAAGTCTCCCAGCACCGGGGCGACCGACTCGCCACCGCCCCGCGCGGTGGTCGTCGTCCGCGAGCGTCGCCGCTTGCGGATCGCGGCGCTCGATTCCCCCGGTCCTGATTCTTGCCGCGGCCTTCGCCATCCTCACCTTCCGCGTCCGGACGACCGACTGGCGCGGCTGGACGTTTCCCCAGCAAGCCCCTCCGCAAGCCACTAGCGAGCCCGCCACCGTCGCGGAGGAGGAACCGGGCGAGTCCGCCGCGCCCACCGATCCGGAGGTCGAGTCGGTCGCCGCCGTGTTCCCCACCGCCGAGGAATCGGTAACCCCGACTCTCCCCGAACGTCCCGTGGTCGATACGCCCAGCCCTCGTCCTGAAGACCTTCCGAACGCCTTGACTGCGGATCTCTACCGTCCCATGCTCCCTGAGGCCGAGCCCGAAGCACCGGCCGGGCAGGTCGCGGCGGTGGCCGTCCCCGAGGGAGACGCTGACCCCCGCGAGGTCTGGGCCGACATCCAGCGCGAGGCCCAGGCCCACGCCGACAACCGCGAACGCCTGGCCGACCTCAAACCCTTGCTCCTCGAGCGTGACGAGCGCCGCGCCGACGGCAAGAAGGCCGAGCAGCGTCAGCGCGACCAGGAGCAACGGACCGATTTCCAGCAAGCCCTCCGACAGGCGCTCCAGGACGAGGGCGCCGCGTCGGCCGACGCGATCCGACGTCTGGCCAATCTGCCGCTCAATGAGCCGATCCCGCGCAGCGCCTCGGCCGTCAAGCGGGCCCGCGAGCTGGCCGTCTCGTTCGTCGAGCGTCGTAACTGGATCGTCCACGCGCGGGGCCGCGGCGTCGCCGACCCGGAAATCCTCGCCGACCTGGCGCTCGCTCACCTGGTTAATTCCGTCGCCCGGACCGGCCCACGCTCGGAAGATGACGCCCTGATCCGCGCCGGTCGCGAGCTCCTCGGCGTCCCCGCGGATGCCACCGCCCCACCCGAGCCCGTCCCGCCCCGGGCCTCGGTCTCCGCACCGTCACCCCGCCGAAGCTCCCGTTATGGCTTCAGTCAGCGCCGCTGACGACCCGGTTCCTTCGCTCCATCGTGCCTCTACCTCGATTTACCGAGGCCCTCATGCGTTCCCTCGCTCTCGTCGCCTCGCTGCTCCTCGGAGTTCCTTTCGTTTCTCCCCACGCCGCCGACGAGCCGGCCGAAGTCCGCGAGGAAGGGTTGCGACTGCTGGCCGAGGGTGACAAGCTCGCCGACGAGGAGAAGACCACCGAGGCGGAGATCCGATACCAGGAGGCGATGGAAAAGCTCCTTCCCGGCCTCCGCAAGCTCCCCTTCCGCCACGCCGTCCAGCGCGACGTCACTCCACGCGCCAAGATCCGCGAGGTTCTCATCAAGGAACTCAATGAGGACCAGAGCCCCGAGGCGTTCCGCGCCGAGGAGCTGGCCCTCAAGGCGTTTGGACTGTTGCCGGCTGACCTCAACTACAAGGAGACGATCCTCCACGTTTACACCGAGGAGATCGGCGCCTTCTACGACCCCAAGACCAAGACCATGCACCTCATCGCCGAACCCGGCGGTGCTCGCCAGCCCGGCTTGATCGAAGCCTTGCTCGGTCGCAAGGCGGGTTTCGACAAGGAGGAGACCCAGACCGTCATCGCCCACGAGCTGACCCACGCCCTGGCTGACCAGCATTACGACCTCGACCGCATGCTCCATGCGATCGACCAGGACGACGACCGCGAGTTGGCCCTCTCCGCCTTGATCGAAGGCGAGGCGACCCTCGTCATGATGGGCGCCCAGCTCGGCGACTGGACCGGCGACGAAACCGCCCGCTTGCCCGCCGAGCAACTGGGCACCATCTTCAACTTCCTCGCCCCGATGCTCCGCTTCGCCAGCGGCGCCTCGCTCCGCAGCGCACCGCCGATCATCTCCGAATCCATGCTCTTTCCCTACCTCCGCGGCCTGGTCTTCTGCGCCGACCTGACCAACGCGGACGGCTGGAAGGCCCTCGACGCCGCCTACCACCGGCCCCCCCTCTCCACCGAGCAGGTCCTCCACCCCGAGAAATACCGCGCAAAACCCGACATCCCGACCGCCATCGATCTCGGCCACCTCGACCCGGGCGATGCCTGGAAGGAACTCGGCCGCAACGTCCTCGGCGAGTTCCAGACCTCCGTCCTCCTCCGCTCCCACAATGGCAAGGCCGCCGCCGCCGGCTGGGATGGCGACCAGTACGCCGTCTTCGAAGGTCCCGAAGGCCGGTCCGCCCTCGTCTGGTTCTCGACCTGGGACCACGAGGACGACGCCCGCGAATTCGCCCATGCCTTCGCCCAGTACCGCGCCGACCTCCTCAACATCGCGGCTCCCGCATCCGACAACCTTCGCACCACTTCCCCCAGCGGCGCCACCTACGCCGTCGTCCGCCGCGGCCCCGATGTCGCCATTGTTGAGGGCTTCCCGCCCGAGGTCACTGACCCGATGATCCAGGCGGCTTTTCAGGCCAGGAAGTCCGAGAAGGTTCAGGCGGACCTCGATGGACCTTGACCCCCGCCCACCGATCCACCTCAAGCCGGTTTCCGACCAGGGAACGCTTTTGTTCCAACATTGATCGGGATCGTAAACTATGGACTTCACCGCGGCCACTCGTTAGAATACATGAACTTAATAAGTATCCGTCAATCATCGCTCAGGTGTTCTGCTTCACCTTTTTGATCACCGGATTGAGGTCCAGGTTCCGGGGTCTGGCCTGTCGTTCTCCGGAAATGGATTTCGAAGGGCACTACAGGGCGTGCGTCCGGGATCTCACCGTTTCGGGGTCAATAAGCTCGGGTGCTCGACGAATTCTCTCAGAGAGGTGTCGTCGCTGGCGAGTCTGGGCGGCGAGCGTGGCCCCGGATGGGAGTGAAAAATGGAAAAGCTAGAACTTGAAGCCCTGGCCGATCGCGTGGAGCGATTGGAACAAGAAAACCAGTGGCTCAAACGACTTGGAGTCCTCACCCTCGTCGGCCTGGCGGCGCTGGCGATCTTCGGGACCAACCTCATTGGCCCCGCCCGGCAAGTCGAGGCCGAGCGTTTCGTCGTGAAGGATCAACACGGGCAGGTTCGGGCCTCCCTCGGGATTCTCCCGGACGGCCAGCCGGCCCTGAAGATCCAGGATGAGCTGGGACGCGATCAGGTGGCTCTTCGGGCCTTGACCGAGCGGTCGTCGAGCCTCGAATTCACCGACGGTGGCAAGCTCCGGGCCGCGCTCTCGTCGTCGAGCAGCGGTGCCGCCAACCTGAACCTCTTCGCTCGCGATAACGGGATCGCGACCGGCCTCTATGTCTGGCCCGATAATGAAGCCGGGCTCGCCATCAACCGCGGGCTCAGCAGCCTGGTCTTCGGAGTCAAACCTGACGGTACGGCTCAGGCCCTCATTTCCGACGCCGAAGGGAACCAGTATGGTGGGCCGATCGTCGATGTGGAGGGCGGCCGGCTGAGCCGGCTCGCGCCAAGCAGCCCTGCGATGTGCCTTCCGCCTTCCCCACCATTCCCATGACGATGACGCCGACCGCAGCGCCAGGGGCTGGTGTAACGTCCGCGCCCAAGGACTTGTTCGCCCTCCCCCTCTTTCCCGGAGGCGGGGGCGCTCTCCGTTCCCGGATGTCCAGCGCCCCTTGAAGCCTCCTCGATCAACCGGAACCATCCCCCTGGCCGGGGGAGCTTCCTTCTTCGGATGCTTCCGTCGTGCCGGAACAGCTTCGCGTCCCATCCCGATCGATTCCGTTGAGGTTCTCGGAGCGATACCGGCCCACGCTGGGGACCGTCCAGTGGGCATCTTCCGGGTTCTCCCGAAGGCTGCGTTTGAGCATCTGTCGACGGTGCTTGTTGCCCCGACGCTTGACCTCCCGCTTTTCTTCCCGGAGCTCTCGCTTTAGTTTATCCATGGCATGCTCACTCCGCGGTTTGGGGCCGGAGCTGGCCGCGTTCCTGACTGGACACATCTGCCCTGGGTTCCGTTCGGGTTCCTGGGGGTTGTCTCCTTCTCGATGATCGGGCCAGCCTGGAGGTGAGGTCAAGCATCCTTCCGAGCGGAGGTCGGTCAGACCGCCAGTGTCCGACCGAGCCAGTCGGCGAGGTCGCGGGTGTAGAGTGCGGGGTCGGGCTCGAATTCGAGGGTATGATGGCCCTCGGGATAGACAATCGTCTCCTTGTGGCGGCTGGCGAGCCGATCGAAGTAGGTGCGGGTCCGGTCGTTGTGGACGATCCGATCCTGTCCGGCGAGCATCAGCAGACAAGGCTGTTGGACCTTCCGTGGCACGCGGGCGACCCAGCCGTCGATGAAGAAGCTCGCCGCAAGCAGTCCCGCAGTGCCGACGCGGAGGCCGAGCGGGTCCGAAGCAATGAACTTCTGGCCGGCGGGACTGGCCGTGAAAAGCGCGGGGTCGTTCAGGGGGATCGGGAAGGTCACCTTGCCCGACCGTCCCGTCAGCAAGGCCCCGGCGATCTGCAATCGCTCCGACAAGCGCACCCCCACCCTCGGGTGCAGGCCCGGGCAGATCAACGCCAGTGTATCGACGCGATCCGGATACCATCCCGCCGCGATCACCGCGAGCTTGCCACCCCAGCTAATCCCTGCCAGAGCCAGAGGAGCCGATGGCTCGCGGGCCCGGAGCATCGTCAGCAACTCGGCCAGATCGTCGATCAGCCGGCGGGCCGACGGTGCATGCCCCCTCTCGCGTCGGTTGACCCCCGAACCGCGACGGTCCGGGAAGTGGGCCTCGAAGCCGGCCTCGGCGAGCCGACGTCCCAGACCGTGATACCAGCCCGCGTGGCTCTGAACCCCGTGGAGGATGACCACCCGGGCCCGTGGCGTTCCCGACGTCGGCCACGTCAGAACCGCCAGCGGGTAGCCGTCCGAGGCGGTGAAGCTGGAGGCCACGGCTTGCGTCTCAGTCATAGGACACTTCCTGTCGATGGACCGTCAGACGCTCCAGGGCCTCCGGGTCGACCACCACGCCCAGGCCCGGGCCATCGAGCGGCGGGGCCTGACCGCCATAGCCGAAGGTGATGTCACCCGCGATCAGGTTCGCCGCGAGGACATGGCGATCGTAAGACCCCTCGACGTAACGGAGATCCCCGTACGTTCGACGCCAGGTGCCGCCCCGCCGCCGAAAGGATCGCCGTTTCCCCCGGATGGCAGCCGAGCTGGACTCCCAGGCCATTCCGGTAGGCCAGATCGATGATCCGGAGGCTCGGGAAGATTCCGCCGCACTTCGAGAGTCGGACGTTGAACAGGTCGGCGGTTCCCTGCTCGATCGCCCGGAGGGCATCCGGGATGCCGCAGAGCGACTCATCGAGCATGATCGGAACGCCGAGTCTCGGCCGGAGGCTCGCAAGCTGCGACACATGCTCGTGGGCCACCGGTTGTTCCAGGGCTGTCGGCCGGGAGGACAGGAGCGGCCGGGTCCGTTCGAGCAACTCGTCGGGCGACCAGGCTTCGTTGGCGTCGATGCGGACGTCCATGCCGTGTCCAAGAATTCGCCGCAGGCGATGGAGACGCTTCGGATCATCCTGGCCGGCGACGCCAACCTTGATCTTGACCTGCCGGAAGCCGTAAATCCGCATCTTCCATGCGCTGATCCGCTCCTTCCGCTCCGACTCGGCTGTGATCGCACCGCTGTAACGGACCTTCCTCGGAGACGCCGTGAGGTGTTCCCGCCCCGCTTCCGCCAGCCGGATCGCACCGCCGATCGACTCCCCGAATCGCTGACCATACGCATCGAGCAAGGCCAGTTCGAGGGCGCAACGGGCCGCGTTGCCAGCCATGCCGCGGGGATCGGCCTCGGTCGGAGGCAGGTGGAGCGATTCGAGCCGTCGGACGAACTCGGGCCAGTCAGCCGGCTTGCCAAGTTGCTGGGCGGCGTCGAAGTCGGCCAGCGTCGCGAAGGTTGATTCGATCGTCTCGCCCGTGACATAGGGCCGGGGCACGCCCTCACCGTGGCCAACATGCCCGGTGTCGAGCGTGGCACGGACAACCAGGTTGTCGCTGGTCGTTCGCTCATGAGAAGCGTGACGGATCGGCTTCTTGAGCGGCATGGCGACGTGGAAAAGTTCGATGGCGCGGAGGCTCACGATTGGCTCGGTTCTCTCGGCACAGCGGGGAGTTCTCTCCGAGCCCGCAGGCTCGTCGATCAGGACATCAGAAGGTACACCCCGATTCCGGCCAGGGCCAGCCCGCTCGCGATTCCGAGACGCCGCTCCCAGAGGTTCGCTCCGTCCTGCTGGTCGAGAACGCGCCGGATCTTGGCCGCGGCCAGGCCGACGGTCACCAGCACAATCGCCATCCCCAGGCTAAATCCGTCAAGAGCCAGACGGCCAGCGCCAGCCTTCCCGCCAGGTCCGCGAGCAGGACCAGCACGACCGCATCCCAGCAGGGCACGATGCCGCCGGCCAGCCCCAGACTCAGCACGCCGCGTCCTCCGAGGCTCGCCCGATCGGGGCCGTCCTCATGTTCGCCGTAACCGGCGAGATGCCGGCCCACGCGCCAGAGTCCCAGGGCCGCGATCACGAACCCCGCCAGTCCCGCCAAACCCAGGTGGATCTCGGTGTAACGAGTCGTCCGCATCACCCCGATCAAGGCCGCGATGAGCAGGACGCTACTGAAGTGGGTCAGCGTCGTCACCAGGGCCAGGGCCAGTCCGCGGAGGCAGGACCCACGCTCCCCCAGCGTTGCGGCGGCCACCAGAGTCTTGCCATGTCCAGGCTGCACGGCATGCGCCGCCCCGAGGCCCAGTGACAGCAGCCAGAGGAAGAGGCCGGACGTTCCCGAGGCCCGGTCGAGCAATCGACTCAGGCTGTTCGACCCGGTCGCGGGCGGCCTGGCTCGCGACGCCGCCGGGCGGGTCGGAGTCGTCCGCGGTTGCGGTTGCTCCACCACTGGGACGGGTCCGACGGCCTTCGGCAGAGCGGCGGTCTCATAGTCGAGCTCGACCCGCTTCGTCCGTCGCTCCTCGGCGTCGGTCAGTTGCCAGACGGGACGGATCGGCACGTCGGCCACATCCTCGGGTCCGTCGTAGCCCGGAAGCATCACTCCGTCGCCCCGCGCCGCGAGCCGGCTGGTTCCCTGACTGGCGATGTAGTTCGTGTCCTGAAGGCTCAGGTGACCTTGCGGCGGGATCTCGGCTTCGAGGTGGAAGGTGTAGCGCGGATGCTCCTCCACCGAAAGGGCGAACCCCTTTGCCGATAGCTCGACGTCCCGACCATCGACGGAAACCAGGAACCCGCGTGCGTTCAAAGGGGCCGTCTCGCGACCGTAACGATCGTAGAGCGTGGTCCGATCCGCACCGGGGGCCTGGCCGAGCAGGTTCCGGAGATCCTGGGCCAGCGTCAACTCGGAGAGGCTGACTTCGTAGTCGACTCGCAGTCGTCCCGGGCTCAGCACAACCTGGATCGAGCGGTCGACCCGCTCGTTCGGGATGTCGTGGCCGGAGACGGTGCGACCCGTCAACACGAGGAGGATGACCGACCACGAGGCCAGCCGACGTCGGCGCAAGGGAAGCGTCATGGGGAGGCCCGATTGGCCGGCGTCAATCGACGTAGTATTTCTCGATCGCTCGCGTCACGACGTAGATCAGCACGTTCTTGTTGACCGGCTTGGCCAGAACGCAGAAGACCTTCGCCGAGAGGGCCTGACGGAGCAGCCAGTCGTCGTGATCGGCCGACATCAGGATCGTGGGCAGCAGCCCCTTGATCTGACGGACGATCTCGACGGTCTCCAGGCCGGTGAGCCTGGGCAGGTACATGTCCATCAGGGCGAGATGGACGTCCTGCGACTGCACGATATCGATCGCTTCCTCACCACTCTCGGCCAGGAACGTCCGGAAGCCGGCCGGCTCGAACACCTCGCGCAGAGGTCTCGCGCGCGGAGCGATCGTCGTCGGTGATGAGCAGGTTGTAAGGCTGTTCGGAGGTCATTTTCGACGGCCTTGCACGCCACGAACGGCGGAGCGCTGATCGGTGATCAGAGGAGCATTGCAATTCTCGGGCCGATCCCGTCAACGGTCAAGACTCAGAGCCGTGATCCTCGACACAATCCTTTCCAATCGTGGTATTTAGGTGATCATCAAGCAAGTTCTGACAGAAACCAGGACGCCTGGGAGATGGCCACGGATCGCCAGTTTGGCAGTCAGCGTGGGGTCGAATTGGCGGTCGGCTCGCTGGCTTTCGGGTTCGATCGGGCCATCCGGGAGAAGAGCCCTGAGCCGGACGGCCCCCAGCGCGTCTCCGGGTTGAACGCGTCGCCCTGCGCGAGTTCAGGGAGATTCAGTTTCAGGTCGAGGAAGACGTAATGTTCCAGCAATTCGCCCGACGCATCGGTCGCATGCACCATCGCGGGAAGCTCGTTCTCAACATCGAGATAGACGATCCAGACTTCGCCGTTCTCCCGATTCTCAACGATTTTGTGGCAAGGACGGCCGATCTCATTCGGGAGTTTCGAGCCCGGGATAGGCCATCCGGGAGTCGGTCGACTGAGCCCCCGAGTGCGGCCGAAGGGACGTCTCCAGGTTTCGCGAGGATGCCGTCGAAGCCGGCCTCGGTGATCGGGTGGCGGCTGCTGCGGAGGACCAGGGGGCTATCGGGCGCGAGGGTCATCCTCGGAATGAGCGAGCCCGGCGTGTAAATCTGAAGCTGGCCGGAGGTTTCTTTTGTCGAGTAGAGGACCTCGCGACCGCGACTCTTTCCCGATCGCCACTCCAGGCGGACGGCCTTGGGATCGCGCCGGATACTGAGAACGACCTCCTCCGCGGGGAGAATCTCGTTGCCGACCCGCTCCTGACGGTGCATGAGGACCTGATACGTCGTCACCTTTTCGAGCTGGCTCCGTCCCGCGGCCACCAGGTCGGCGATTTTGGCGATCGGGTCGTCAGCCGGAGCCGGTTCGGACGAGGTCGTGCCAGGAGTCCCGGGCGCGTCGCGGCGACGCCTTGTGTTGCGGCAGGACTCGACGCGGTGCTGGCCGTCGTGATGGCACCCGAGCCGGCGGGGAGGCTGGGTGGCGGAGGAAGGGTCACAACCGTGGGTCGTCCCGACGGAGCGGATCGCGGGGTTGCTGCAATGGGTGGGTCGGTCCACTGAACTCTCGGGACGTTCTGAGCCACCTGCGACGGAGCCGCGCCCGGCCGTTGCCGGCCGCCTCGAAGGAGCCGGGTGCCGTCCTGAGAGCGGACGCGCGAGCCGAGCATCATCGGCGGGGTGAGCGACCCGAGGTCGAGCCGACGGCTGCTCCGCGAGCGGGCACAGCCCAGGTCAACCGCGCAGAGCATCAGAATGAGGACCAGAGCGACGCCAGCCGTGCGGCCATCGCCACCGGCGGTCGTGGAGTTCCAGATCCATAGGGGGGATGTGTTGCGGGCCATCCGTGGCTCGGCGGCGCGACCGAGGAAACTCGGGACGGCCGCCCTCCTCCTTGCCTTGGGGAGAGAGAACCTGTCAGGAACGGTTCCCGGATTAGCAGATCCGACCCATCGCCGCAACCCGAAACCCTTCGCTCATCGCCCGCTCAACCGGTCGGTTCGGTGAGGGCGTCCACCAGGCGGAACTGCTCGATCGCCGTGAGGTCGGGGATCAGGCAGGGCTGCTTGTATTGTTCGACGGTTCCCCCGCTCTGTCGCGAGCCGCCGGCGCTGGAATTCGGCCCAGGAGCCGGGCGGCAGACGTCGTGTGACGATCGGGCCGAGTCGGAGGGTCGATCGCTTGTTCTCGTACTCGACGTTGAGCCGTCTGCAACTGCTCCTCGACGGCTCGCGCCAGCCGTTCGGCCGCGGCCTCGTCGGGCAGGTCGTGACCCTCGACGAGCAGGCTGTAGAACGGCGGCTCGCCCCAGGTCGGCAGTAGGAGGTACGACTTCAGAGCGGCAGGCCCAGCATGCTCGCGACGCCTGGTTGACGGCGGCGACGACCTGGAACTCGGAGAGCTTCTCCCCGGTCAGGCTGGAGAAGTGGGCCCCCTTGTTCAGGAACTCGAGGATCGGCGCCCGGCCGTGGAAGCCGACGCAGCGGACGAGGTCGTAAATCTGGTAGCGGTAAAGACCTCCCGGCCGTCGTCGGGAGGATGAAGTAGCGGCGGCCCTCGATCAGGTCGGCGGCCTCGACGGTCTCGGGCTCGTCGCGGTCGGCCTGGTCCTCGGGGATGAACTCGAAGTAGTGGTGGCGGATGTCGAGGATGCCGCCGGGGGTGTTGTCCTCGATCGGGATGGTCATCCGGCCCTCCGAGGCGATCAGGCCGACGTCGCGGACGGGCTTGTCGCCGAAAACCTCGGGATAGTGGCGGAGGTAAGCCGACATCGTGCCGCCGGTCCAGTTGGAGAGGAACTCCAGGTCCGGCCAGTAGTCCTTCGGCAAGAGCCGGCCGGTCCGATTGACGATCTCCTCCAGCCGCTGCGCCGTCTCCTTGCGCTTCCAGCGGGTCCGGAGGCGGAGGGCCTGGCGGACGTCGGGCGGGATGTCGAAGCTGTCGGAGAGGGTGCCGTCGGCGAGGTCGCGGATGAGGCGTTTCTTTCTCGACGTCGCCGAGCCGGGCGATCGCCAGCAAGGTGGACGGGTTGGCGGCCATCACGGTGCCGACCTTGCGGTGGATGGAGAGCCGCAAGCGCGGTGTAGTACTTGGCCGCGATGTCCTTGATCCGCATGGTGGCCGGCGGCATGCAGTAGGTCTGCCGGACGAGCGGGTTCTGCATCTGGGCGGTCAGGCCGGTGATGGCGCCGCAGGGGATTCCGGCGGGGGTGAACTGCTCGCGCCAGTTGCTGACGAGTTGGAGGATCGGCCGCAGGGCGCGCTCGAAAATGCCGGGGTGAGCGTCGAAGGCCAGGATGCCCCAGATCGTCCAGCCGGCCTTGTAGTTGCGCAACGATTCGCGGGTGACGGGGATCGTCTTGGGCCTGGCGGTGGTGCCCGAGGTCATGGCGAACATCAGGACCTCGGTCCCGGGACCGAAGAGGGCCGAGGTGTCGCCCTCGCGGACGCGGGCGATGTAGGGCTCATGCCCCTCGTAGCCGCGGACTGGGACGCGGCGGCGGAAGTCGGCCGCGGCTGCGGATCTCGCGGAAATGGTGGTCGCGGCCGAACTGGCTGTCGGCGTTGCGGGCGACCAGTTCCAGCAGGCGGGCCTGCTGGACCTCGCCGGTCCGCTCGGTCTGGCGGAGGAACTCGCGGGCGAGTCGTCGGCGAGCGGTGGATGAGCGGCTTGCCGACGATATCGCGGACAATCCAGAGCATCGCAACCTTCCCCGGGGGAGCGAACCGGCCGGAACCGCGGCCGAGTCATCATCCGGCCCGGTGTCCGATCGATCGGAACGCGAGGACCAGCGCCGTCGCGGTCAGTGCGCGAGCCGCGCAGCGGCTCGACGGCGACGTCCGCACTCGGCTTCGACAGAGCGCTTCCTCCGAGGACGTCGCCACGCCGTCGTCGAGCACCGGCTCGCACCCGGCGACGCGGGGCGAAGCGGAGGAAGAAGTCGGCGACCTGGCGTCGGTACTCCTCGGGGGCCACTTCCCGACATCGGTTGTGCTTGGCCTCCGGCACCAGCCAGAGTTCCTTGGGCTCGCGAGCGTGACGGAAGAGTTCGGCGGCGATCTGGGGGCCGATGTAGGCATCCCGCGCGCCGTGGATCGCCAGCCAGGGGCGGGGGCTGATGCGGGCCGCGGCCCGTTCGATGTCCGGGAAATCGCCGACGGAGACGCCAGCTCCGAGCGGATTCGGGCCGGACCAGGCGACGAAGCGATAGCACGAACATCGGCATCAACCGGCGAATCCAGGGGGTCCGGATGTAGATCTCGACCCAGCGGAGGATGTAGGCCAGCATGGTGCCGCGGGTGGGGAAGGCCCCATCGGTCACCACGCCCCAGACCGCCGGCCGCTCGGCCGCGACGCAGAGGGCCACGCCGCCGCCCCGGCTGATGCCGAAGAGCGCCACGCCGGCCGGGTCGGCGTCGGGACGTGACCGGAGGTAATCGAGGGCCGCGTGGAGGTCGCGTTTGTCGCGGTCGGAGACCCACTGGATCGGCTCGAAGCCGGGCTCGGACTGGCTCTCGCCGTGGTTGCGGAAGTCGAAGGTGAAGACGTCGAAGCCGAGCTCGCGCAGCGGGTCGGCATAGTGGTGGACGCTGTGGCGATCGCCGAGGAACTCGTGGCAAAAGACGACGACGCCGAGGCGCTGGGGCTCGTCGGTGGCGTAGTAGGTGCCGGCCAGCTCGAGGCCGTCGCTCGGTCGGGAAGCGGACCTCCTCGCCCCCTGGCTCGGGCTCGCCACGGACCGGCTGGAACGGCGGGCGTTCCTCGAAAATCCTCTCGACGATCCGGCGTGTAGTTGGTCACGAACGAAGAACCAGAAGACCACGCAGCCCGCCGATCAGGCCGATCGTCAGGTTCATGAGGAATGGAAGATCGAGGGTCACGGGCAGGGCTCCGGAGATGTCGGAGGCGTGCTCAGGGTGTTCGTCCCACGGACATCGACCGGCGTCCGAGGCGACCCCACCCCCGGTCGGGAAGCTGGAAACTCCCCTGGGTTGCGGGGTCACACTAGCATAACACACGCCAGGCGGGAAGCTTTCTTCGATGGAAGAGTTGGCGGGACCGGTCAGTCGGTGAGCCGGCGGAGGATCAGCGAGATATTCTGACCGCCGAACCCGAAGCTGTTGGAGAGGGCCACATCCACCCGGCCGCGTCGGACGCCTTCGGGGATGTAGTCGAGGTCGCAGTCGGGGTCGGGGTTTTCGAGGTTGATCGTCGGGGGCATGACGCCGTCGCGGATCGCCAGCAGGCAGATGATCGCCTCGACGCTGCCGGCGGCGGCGATCAGGTGGCCCATCATGCTCTTGGTGCTGGAGACCGGGATCTTGTAGGCGGCGTCGCCGAGGGCGCGCTTGATGGCGAGGGTCTCGATCGAGTCGTTGACCTGGGTGCTGGTGCCGTGGGCGTTGATGTAGTCGATCTGCTCGGGTCGGACCCGGGCGTCTTCGAGCGCCTCCTTGATCGCGGCGATGGCGCCGCGGCCCTCGTCGTGGGTGTCGGTCAGGCGGAAGGCGTCGGCCGTCGAGCCGTAGCCGCAGACCTCGCCGTAGATCCGGGCCCCGCGGCGTCGGGCGTGCTCCAGTTCTTCGAGGAGGACCATGCCCGCCCCTTCGCCGAGGATGAAGCCGTCGCGGTCGCGGTCGAACGGGCGGCTGGCCTTCGTCGGCTCGTCGTTGCGGGTGGACAGGGCGGTCAGGAGGTTGAAGCCGGTCACGCCGAACGGGTGGATCATGCTGTGGGTGCCGCCCGAGAGGATCACGTCGGCGTCGCCGCGGCGGATCAACTCGGTGGCCTCGCCGATCGCCTGCGAGCTGGCGGCGCAGGCGGTCAGGCAGTTGGCGTTGGGGCCATGGGCCCCGAAGAGGCTGGCCAGGTGTCCGGCGGGAGTGCCGGGCTCCTGCTCGGCCTCGCGGATCGGGTGCAGTTCCTGGGCCCCGTGGCTGGTGAAGTAGGCGGTATCGACGTGGCTGCCGTTGCGGGTGCTGGCGTGGAGCAGCTTGACGAACCGGAAGAAGTCGTGCTGCCCCTCGCCCGACCCGAGATAGATGCCGAACCGGGTCCGGTCGAGATCCGCGAAATCCGAGAGCGCGGAATCGGCCAGGGCCATCTTGGCGGCGGCCAGGGCGAAGAGGGTGTTGCGGCTGTGGTCGTCCCAGCGCTTGGTCTCGGAGAGGTAGTCTTCGAGGCGGAAGTCGCGGACCTCCGCGGCGATCTGGGTCGGGAACGTGCTGGCGTCGAACAGGGAGATCCGGTCCGACGCCGCTACGGCCTTCCTGGAGAGCCTTCCAGGTGCGTCTCCAGGTCGCGGCCCAGGGGTGTGACCATCCCCATCCCGGTCACGACGACTCGGCGATTCATCGGGATTCTCTCACCCCTTGTGGACCAGGTGGGCGACAATGTCGGCGTCGGTCTTGGCCTCGGCCGCGATCTCGCCGGCGGTCGGCACGGTCGGATTGCCCCGCACGACCAGAGCGGCGGCCTGGCCGTGTCGGGTCAGGTTCGTGTTCACGAAGATCGGATTGTCGGTCGGCCGCGAGCCGCCGCGGACGACGTCCAGGCCCAGCTCGGGATCGGGCTCGTCGCAGTGCAGCGTCCGGGGGATCAGGCCGCTGGTTGACGCCCAGCAGGCTGCCGACCAGCTCGACGGCACCGCAGCCCGAGCCGACGTTGCCGAAGAAGCCCTTCAGGCTGACGACCGGTACGCCTTCCTCGCCCCAGACCCGCCGGAAGGCCCGCGCTTCGGCCAGGTCGGTGGCGACCGCCGCGCAACCGTGGGCGTTGACGTGACCGACGCGAGACGGCTCCAGCCCCGCGTCCTTCAAGGCGGCCCGGATGGCGACCTCGGTGCCCCGGCCCTGCGGGTCGAGCCCGCCGGCGGGGTTGGCGTCGCAGCCCGAGCCCGAAGCCGAGGATTTCGCCGTAGATTCGCGGCTCCGCGGCCGAGGGCGTGCTCGCGTTCTTCGAGGATCAGGATACCCGCCCCCTCGCCCGGCACCCAGCCGCTCCGGCGACGGTCAAACGGCCGGCAGGAGGCTCCGGGCTCGCCGTCCCAGCGCGACATCTGGTCCAGCAAGGCCATCCGGACGAAGCTCAAGGGGTGGATCTTCGAATCGGCCCCGCCGGTGATCATCACGTCGGCCCGACCGCGGGCGATGATCCGGAAGGCTTCGCCGATGGCGATGTTGCTGGCGGCCTCGGCCTCGGTGATCGAGTTGCTCGGTCCCTGGCAGTCGCAGAGGATCGAGATGTGGCAGGCCAGCATGTTCGGCAGATACTTCAGGAGCCAGATCGGCGTGATCGTCTTGATCCCTTCGCTGCCGTAGGTGGCGAAGTCGAACGAGCCGTCAGGCCGGGTGGCGAGATCGACCGCCGGGGCGAGCTCGTCCAGTTCCGAGGAGATCAGGCCGGCGCCCAGGTCCACGCCGAATCGGGTCGGATCGACGCCGCCATCGGCCAGCCCAGCGTCGGAGACGGCCATCTCGGCGGCGGCCACCGCGAGCTGGATGTCGCGGGCCATGTACTTGAGGCTCTTGGTCAACGACTTGCGATGCTTCGGGATCGCCAGCGCCTTGGGGTCGAACCCGCTGACCTCGGCCGCGACGTTGTTGGGCATGCCCTCGACCGGGAAGCTCTCGATCTTGCGGACGCCCCCGTGCCCCGCGGCCAGCGCGGACCAGTACGGCTCCGGGCCGATGCCCAGGGGGCTGATGAGTCCCAGACCGGTGATGACCACGCGGCGTTCGGAACTGGACATGAGAGGGGCCACTCTGCGGAATGTTCACCCGGCGCGGGCGGGAGTCGAGTCGAACGGAAATAACGGGCCGGTGGCGGCAACGCACGGCCCGGACACCGGGACGTTCAAGCCCCTGTCGGCGGTAGCTCGTGCGGTTGCTGACCGTTGACGGGGGCCTCGGCCAGTTCCTTCTGCCGGGCCCGCTCCTGGGCCTTGGCCAGGTCGAGAACGCCGAGCAACTGCTGGGTGAACACGAAGTTCTTCGGCCCGAAGATCTGGTTCGACCGGGAGTTGTCCAGGTGGGCGAAGACAATCTCCGCGTCGGCCAGAACCTCCCCTTCGAGAAACGCCTTGGCCGACACGACCGCGCCCTCGGGGCGGAGGTCGGTGAGCGTCACCTCGTAGATGAGCTGGTCCCCGGCGCAGGCCACTCCGAAGAACTCGGCGCGGGGGATCTTCGCCAGCACCACTTTCTCGGCAAACCCGCCCGCCTCGCCCACGAGGATGCCGCCCGTCTGGGCCAGCCCCTCGATGATCAAGCGAGGCCGGCATCACCGGGTAGCCGGGAAGGTGGTCATGCAGGTGCTCCTCGGCGAGCGTCAGGTTCTTCACGGCGCGTGCGAACTGGCCGCTACGGAACTCGAGGAACTTGTCGATCCAGATCCAGCGCATTTGGGGGACATCCCTGGGGCCCGGCCCCGGCCTTCTCGCTCATCCGCGAAGGCCCGGGACCCTCAATCCGAGGACGCCGGGCCGTCGCGGACCGTTGCGGACGGGTCAGGCGGTCTCCTTGCTCGTCTCCAGCTTGCTGGCGACATACTTGACCAGCGTCTCGACGGTGTACAGGTCGAAAAGCTTCTCCAGTTCCGGGTCCTTGGCGAATTCGCTCAGGTCCGCGTAGGGCATGCGGGCCTGGATCTCGGCGATACCCTTCTCGGTGAACTTGCCGTCCTGCACCAGCTCCGGGTCGGAGAAGTTCTCGGGGAACAGTTCGCCCCGGGGGATCTTGATGCCGAAGTTCCGCTCCAGGCGGAAGACGATGTCAAGCAGGTCGATCGACTCGGCCCCGAGGTCCTTCTGAAGGGTGGCGTCGGGCGTCACATCCTCCTCATCCACCCCCAGGGCATCGACCAGAGTGGATTGGACTTTCTGGAAGATCTCGTCTTGCGTCGGCATGTCATCCTCGAAGTACAGGGGCCGAATTCCCCAAGGCGGGGATGTGAAGGGCGCCCGGCTTGGCTCCGACCATCCCGGCGGGCCGGGCGAACAACCATTCGGTCCATCCAGGTGTGCGTGACAGGGCAGGCGGTACAGGGTGGGCGTCGCTTCGGTCCGGCCCTTCCGGGGCCTCCACCGGGCGCGACCCGCTTATCTTGATGATTTTCGCCGAACCTTGCAACATCATCGGCCGCGGACGGACCCCGACTGGAGCCGGCCGCGAAAACCATACCCCCCGCGATCGAGCCCCGCCAGGGCTCAGGACGACGCCTCCGGCAAGGCCGCCCTCACCGGCGACGTCGCCGGGCGAAGCATGGCCCGAGCTCCGACCGAGCCCTTGCGCAAGGTGGCATACAGGTCGCGAAGGTGCTCGACGATCAAGGTGTCCGACGTGTGCAAGCCCGGCTCCCGGTCCCGGAGGTTGTAGCGAGTCAGCGTGAACCGACCCTTGACCATCACCTGGTCGTCGATGACCCCCTCGCCCTTGAAGCTCGACTCCCGCTCGCCGTGATCGATCAGCTCGACCCGCAACTGGAGCTGCCGACCCGGCTCCACGAAGCTGCCGTACTTGATCGTCCGGGCCGTCTTCAGCACGATCACGCTGTGCGCGAAATCCTCCATGTCCCGGATCAGCCACGCCCCCGCCTGAGTCAGCGCCTCCAGCATCAGGACCCCCGGCATCACCGGGAAGCCCGGGAAATGGTCGGCCAGGTACTCCTCGGCGAGCGAGAGGTTCTTCACGGCAACCAGGCTCCGTCCGGGTTGCAGCTCGATGATCCGGTCGATCAGGACGAATCGCATGGGAGATCCCGGATGGAGACGAAGGCCGCGGCTCGGGCCGTGTCGTGCGGACGAGGGAGGCGAGGGTTTCCCCGCGGAGAAGCCGCATATTCTAGGTCCGCCCGGTGCTGATCGCAAGAGGTCCCATCGCGGGCTGACCCGCAACTTCCGCGGTCGCCCGTTGCCCCAAGCATAACCGGTCTTCTTGCCTGGTCAAAAAAGACTTCCGAGATTACCTGTCTTCCCGGAATCCCAGCCACCGGAGCAAGCCCTCGATCGGCGCCGTGCTCGATGGAGAAACTCCAGCGGCCGATAGGCTCGGGTGAGTCGAGTCTCTATACTGAATGGGAGGTGGACCGGTTCTGATCCGGGACCTCGGGTATCCGGTCGCTCATCTAGGCGAGGATGCAAATCGATGCGAGACATCCCCCGCCGCCTTGGCTTGACGGGCTTCCTCCTCGGTTTACTCGCGTTCCTTCCGTCGGCGCGAGCCCAGGGCTGGTCGCCCGACGGGAGCTGGCTGGCCTACGCCTTGACCGTTCGCCCGACCGCGGATTGGAGTGACTGGCTCTTCGGCAACGAGGACCCCAGCACGAATTCCACGCCTGACCCGACGTCCTATCGGCTCTGGGCCACACGTGTGGCCACGGACGAGTCGGTTCTCCTCTACGAGTCGGCCGGACCGCTCTCCCGGCCGTCCTGGTCGCCCAGCGGCACGGCGCTCGCCTACGGCCATCTCGCCAGCGGCCCCGATCAATCGCGGCGTTTCGAGGTGGTTGTTCAGGATGCTCCGGATCGTCGTCGCGTGCTCCAGAGCTGGACGCTCGACGGGCCGACCTCGCCACCCGAATCGCTCGACGCCTGCGGGCTTTCCTGGAGCGCCGACGGGCGTTTCCTGGCCGTCTCCGGGGTACCGTCCGGTGGCCTGGCGGTGCTCGGGGTCGCCGATGGCCGGATCGTCCGGGAATTGCCGGGCGGCTCACGACCGTCCTGGGCGCCCGAGGGCGACCTCCTCGCGTTCGTCAGCGCCGGTCAGCCAGCCGGCCTCGAACTGCTCGCGATGGCCACGGGTCAGCTTCGCCGACTGGCCGAGGTGCCCGGTCTCGATCAACTCGCCGCCCCGGTCTGGTCGCCCGAGGGCGAGGCCCTGTTCGTGATCGCCGATCAGCCTGACGTCCGGGTTCCTTCCCGACCCGTGCCCGGCGGGGCCTCGCGAACGGGTGGGTTCTCGGCGCCGGGGCAGCCCGAGCCGTCGCGGCTCCGAATCGAGCGCGTCGGGCTCGACCGCGGCGATCGCGAGCCGGTTCAGGAACTCCAGCATGAACCGTTCCAGGACCTCAAGGATCTCCTCTGGCCCGGCTTCGACCTCAGTCGCCAGGGCGAGGATTTCTTCTACTCCACGACGGTCCGGGCGCGCCGTCCGTGCTGGTCTGGGTCCGGCTCGCGAACCACGAGACGCTGAAGCGCTACAATCCGCTTCAAGAAATGGTCCCCATCGGTTCCCTGGCGATTTCGCCGAGCCCGACGCGCCGGGAGCTGGCCCTCCGCTTCGTGATTGAGGGCCAGTTTTCCCCTCCCGCCCTGTCCGACCCGCGCCACGACATCGCCCTCCGCCTGCTCACTCCTGACGACGACGCCCGGATCGCCTGGCTCGAAGCCCTGCTGGTCGCCACCACCCACGAGCTGGACGGCTCCCTGTCCAGACCGCCCGAGGCCTCTTCCGGCGGCCCGGCGCTGCGACCGACCCGCCTGCCGGCCCCAGGAGAGCTGGAAGAGAGCCACCCGACCCTCGCCCGACTCCGCCGCCTGGCCGGTTACGGACGTCTCCTCGGCGACGAGCTTGCGGGCTCCCACGTCTTGACCGCGAACCAGCGTGTCCTGCTCGACGAGACCCGGCTCGTCTTCGCCAATTTTCCCATCCTCACAGACGATCCGGCCGCCGATTACGCGCCGGCCCTGGCCGCCCTCGACGCCTTCCAGCGCCACGCCGACTCGCCCGACGAACGTCTTCGATTGCTCGGGCTCCGCGCCCAGATCCAGATGGCTCGCCTCGAATTCCCCCGCGCCGAGGCGATCCTCGCCCACCTCCGCGAGGCGAACGCCCACGCCGGACGCCGGATCGAGGAGACGGCCCGCGGTCCCGTGCTCGAACCGACTAACGTCTCGGGAGGCTGGCCCCAGATCCTTTCAAGCCGGCTCGACGACCTGAAGCAAGGCCGCTCGACTCCCGTCCTCCTGATCGGTCCGGGCTTCGGCAACCCCGACGCTCCCCAGCCCGGCCTCGGTCTCGATCCAATCGTTCCAAACGCCCCTCCTGATCCGATTCCCCAGCCGCCCCCCTTCCAGTTCTTCCCCGGTCCCATCATCCGGCTCGTCCCCGACGACCCACGCCCTCCTCTGCCCCCCGCCCTTCCCGGTCTACGCATCCGGATCCTTCCACCGGGCAACAGCGACCCCCCCCTCCCGCCGCCGATCAAGCCCCCTCGTTAGCATCCGAACGAATTCACCCCGCCAGCGCCCCGATCGTGTGCTAAACTTAACGCTGGCTCCTTGGCAATCCGGCTGTCATTCGAACCCGCCGATTCTGGGGTCCCATGGCGACGCTGCGGCGCGCCCGGGCGCCGAACGAACTTGAATCTGGGTAAAGTTGCTCTCGAAGTTTGTGTCACCCTGGAACTTGCGATTGGTCCTTTCGCTCGATCGACTGCGTCCCCTGGGCGTCTTCACGCCGTCTGGAAACCGTTCCGGGCACGTCGCGGGCGCATCCTCGCTGCGTCCTGTCGCGATGGCGACGGTCCAAAAAGGCGGTTCCCGCTGGCGACTGATGCGGAACGGACCGGCGGGATTTCCCTGGCGGCGAGGAGTCGGCCCATGCCGGATCAGAGGACCGAATAGAGCACGAGCTGGGCGCCGCGGACCATCTTCTGACGCTCCGCCGGAGTGATCGAACCCCGTTTGATGATCGCGTCGAGTGTCTTCGTCTGACCCTCGATCCAGCCGGCCTGGAGCGGCTTCATGCCGAGAATCTCGCGATGACCGAGCAGCATGCGGAGGACGTCACGGATGACCAGAGCCTCGCCAAACGGATGGTCCGCCTCCTCGGCCCAGTCGGGTAGCCGATCGACCCCGGCGGCGCGGACGACCACCCGATGGATCAGCCGGCAGATCGACTCGAACTTTGGGTAATCGAGGGTGTCCGGAGTATCCTGGGGAGTATGATAACGGGGGTTCTCGCCGGTGCTGAAAAAGAGGTAAGGGATCTCCCGGATGCGGAACGGGCCGTAGTCGCTCCGGTCGAAGAAGAGCAGGTCGCTGCCAACGATCCCGACCTTCACCGGGAGGCCCTCGGCCGCCTGCTCGATCCAGTCGCGGAGTCGGGGGGCGTGCTCCGAGCCCATCGCGAAGACGTAAGAGTCGCAGACCCCGCCGAGCGATCGGGCGATCATGTCCGACGTGAGGAACAGGCCAACGCGTTCTAAAGGGATCGGCGGGTGTTCGGCGAAGTGACGCGAGCCCCAGAGGCCGTTCTCTTCGAGGTCGAAGCCGACGAACATCAGGCTCCGACGCGGCTTTTGCCCCGACTCGACGATCGAGCGGGCCAGTTCCAGCATCATCGCCACGCCCGAGGCGTTATCGTCGGCGCCCGGGTAGAGCACGCCGCCGCGGACCCCCAGGTGGTCGTAGTGGGCCGAGAGGATGATCCACTCGTCCTTTAGCTCCGGATCGGACCCGATCAGCATGGCACCGACGTTCCGCCCCAGCAGCTCGCCCGGCTCCTTGCCGGGGATCTTCTGCTCGTAGGCACCGTCAAAGAGCGGTTCGAGCCCCAGCTCGCGGAAGGCATCGACGATGTACTCGGCCGCCTTCCGTGCCCCCGCTCCCCGACGGCCGCCGAACTCGGGCGAGGCGAGCGTCTCCACGTGATTCCGAAGCCGCGCGACCTCCGGGGCGGGTTCCGCGGCTCGCAGCGAGATCCCCATGCCGAGCAGGACCGCCGCAACCATCGCGATCCGCCGTCGGCGTCCCGCCGACATGACCCTTGCGGAGCAATTCTTCCCGGGACTCAACTCAGCATGCATGACCCGTCCTCGGCTCGAAAAAAAACGGCCACCCACCCGGCGCGCGGCCGGTTCGTGAGGCAGACTGGCCTGGGTCTGGAGACTCTACGACTGCACGGAGGTGGATCGTGTCTCGACGTATGCTCATCGGCGCCGTCTTCCTGGCGGCCGCCCTGTCCGGCTTCGCCGGACCCCGCTCGGCCCGGGCTCAGGATTGGACCGACTATCTGCACTGGCCCTACGTCCCGCCGCAAGTCCCCGGCAACGGGTTCGAGTACAACCCGCTGTACGACAAGTTCTACCTGTACCCCCGCGCCCAGCGGATCGTGCCGCAGATCCAGGGGCCGTACTACCGGAACTTCTACGGGGGCAAGCGCCACCTCGGGATGCGCCACCCCAACGGACTCTTCCACGACTGGAACAAGAAGAAGTTCTACCAGGGCAACCACTTCATCCTCGACGTCTTCTAACAGCGCATCGCCCGGATCGCTCCATCCCGGGTGTCACGGGTTCGCGGACGAACTCGTGGCACCCGATGCCACGTCCAGCAACGTCGAGGCCGCTTCGCCGCTTGATTCTACCACGATCAAGACGGATCGGCCCGCACCACCCGCCGGTTTCGCGCTCCGGCCTTGCAGTTCAAGACGAGCGGGTCCTCCTTGCCGGTCGCTCGGCGTGTCAGCCGAGTGCCCGCGCCATCGCGAAATAGATCTCACTCGCCGCCCGCACCTGGTCCAGTTCCACCCACTCGTCCTTGGTGTGGGCCTGGGCGATGTCGCCAGGACCGAAGACGAAACACGGCAAACCCGTGGCGCCGAGCGGTCCGGCATCGGTCCCATAGGGCACGGCACCGATCTCGGGAACCCTTCCCCGGACCGACTGGACCGCCTCCTTCAGCTTCGGCAACCACGGGTCCTGCTCCGGGTCACGCCCCTTCAAGGCCGGCATGTTGATCCACGGTGGCAAGAACTCTACCGTTTCGAGACCTCCCAGCTTCTCCCGCAGGAACTCGGCCACCTGCTCCTGGCAGGCCGACGCCTCCTCCCCCGGGATCACCCGCCGGTCGATCTCGACCGCGCACCAGTCGGGGACGACGTTGACGCTCGTTCCCCCCTCGATCCGACCGACGGACAGGCTCGGTGGTCCGAGCCGCGGGTCGGCCCGTCCGGTTCTCAAGGTCGCAGCGAACTCCTCCAGCGCCGCCACGACCCGCGCCATCCGGTAGATCGCGTTTTGCCCGCGCTCCGGCGTCGAACTGTGGCAGGCGACGCCCTTGGTCCGGATCTTCCAGCGGACCGCCCCCTTGTGGGTATTGACGATGTCGAGCTGGGTCGGTTCGGCCACGATTGCCAGGTCGGCCCCGACCGGCTCGATGGCCAGCCGGGAACTGCCCTTGTGGGTGAACTCCTCGTCCACCGTGCACGCCATCACGACCGAGGCCGAACCCGTCGGCCGCTCCTGAACCAGGCGGGCGAAAGCCGTCAGCATCGCCGCCAGGCCACCTTTGATGTCACAGGCGCCCCGACCGTACATCCGATCGCCCTCGATCGTCGCGGCGAACGGGTCGATCGTCATGCCGTCGGTCGGCACGGTGTCCTGGTGCGCATCGAAGAGGACCGTCGTCCGGGCCGAAGGGGCGTCGTATCGAGCCAACAGGTTCACCCGGCCTGGTGCGATCTCCTGGCGATCGACGGCCACGCCCAGATCGGTGAAGAAGCGCGTCAGATAGTCGGTGACGCCCGCCTCCAGCACGCCCGGCCCTTCGATCGGTCGGCCCATCGGGTTGACGCTTGGGATTTGCACCAGGTCTCGGAGCAGGCGGGTCACGGCGTCCAAGGCGCGAGCCTCCTGTCGGTTCGTTCGATCGCCAGCACGGGACGGCGGGCGGTCCTCCTTGGCAACGCCTCGCGGCCCCGGCGCCGCGCGACGGCCGGTGTCGCGAGGTCCCGCCAGGGCGGCGGAACCTCGCGCCTCAGGTTACTTGACGCGCTCGACGTATTCACCCGAGCGCGTATCGATGCGGATCTTCTCCCCTGGCTCGACGAACGGCGGCACCATCACGCGGAGGCCGGTCTCGGTCGTGGCCTCCTTGTACTGGTTCGTGGCCGTTGCTCCCTTGATGGCCGGCGGGGTGTCGGTGATCGTCAGGTCGACGGCGGCCGGCAACTCGATCGAGACTGCCTTGGCGTCGATGTATTTGACCATCACGCGCGTGTTCGGCAGCATGTACGGAATCGAGTCGCCAACCATTTCCTGATCGAAGTGGATCTGGTCGAACGTCTCGACGTCCATGAAGACATGCTCATCGCCGGCAGAGTACAGGTATTCGAACTCCTTCGACTCGACGAACGGCACTTCAATTTGCTCGTCGGAGCGGAGCCGCTTCTCGATGGTGCTGCCGCTCGTCATGTTCTTGAGCTTGGCCTGCACGAACGCGCGGAGGTTGCCGGGGGTCCGGTGGGCAAAATCGACGACGACGAAGTTGTTGCCGTCCATCGTGACGACCATGCCCCGGCGGATGTCGGAAGCCTTGACGTTAGCCATGGTGCCTGTAAATCGCTTCCCCGGTCACCGGGTCAGCTTGCGTTGAGGTGGGACGAGGAGCGTTCCAACGAGCCGAGGCCCGCACTGGTCCCCGAACTTAACCGATTCCGACGCCGCTTGGCCAGACCTCTTGGTCTGATCGCGGCGACAGCCGCCCCCCGCTCAGACCTTCCGCGCCGGCAGGACGCCGCAATGAACGAGCGTTGGCACGATCGGTCCTGGTTTCAGCCCGGCCGCTTCGAGCCAGTCGCGATACTCGGCGGCGCTGTAGGCTCGCCCCTCGGTCAGGCTGAACAGCGAGGCCGAATAGAGGGCCACCGGCAAGGGGCCGCCGAGGTCGTCGTCGAGGAAGACGTCATGAATCAAGAGCTGGCCCCCGTCCGGCAGGGCGTCGGCCAGGCGTCCGATGAGGGCTCGACATGCGGGCACGTCCCAGTCGTGCAGGACATTGGAAAGCAAGACGGTGTCGCAACCGTGTGGGACCATATCCACAAACATATCGCCCGCCTGGAGTTCCAGCCGATCGGCAACGCCGTGCGTCTGGGCCATCTCGTGGGCGACCTTCAGCACCTCCGGCCGATCCCAGACGATGGCGCGGAGTTCCGGATGAGCCTGGAGGTAGGCAATGGCGTAGATTCCCGTCCCGCCACCGACGTCGAGCAGGCGCCGGGCCATCCCGAGCGGATACGACTTCGCCAAGGCCGGTGCCACGTTCTTTGCCCGACCCGCCAGGGCGAGCGTCAGATGTCGGGCTGCCGTCTGGTCCTCCATCGCGGAAGCGATCCCCTCCCGGTAGATGAACGCCGCCCCACGGCCGTCCGGCTCCGCGCCGGCGGGCTGGTTGATCCGCAATCGCTCCACCATCGCCCGGACTCCCGGGCTCTCGGCCATCAGGCCGATATAGTCGCCGACATCGAACTTGCCTCCCGGAACCAGATGCTCACGGGCCAGTTCCGAGAGGCCGATCCGCCCCTCACCGTCGCGGACGAGAAGGCCCATCGCCCGGATGCGCCGTGATCAGGACGACGGCCGGACGCTCCGCCAGTCCGAGCACTTCCGCAGTTCCTCGAAGGGGGCCGGTCCCGATTCCGCCAGCCGGCCGAAAAGGGTGAAATGCGCCACCGCCGCGGTGAGCAGTTCGGTGGCGTTGTTGCCTCGGAACTGCTCGAAGATCGGCGACGGGTCCGTCCCTGGCAGCTTCAATGCAGAAGGTGTCATCGCGGCTCCTCTCCAGTCCGATTCCGGCTGGAAGATGCCGGACGAACGATATTTTACAAGGTGCGGACCACCCGCCCTCACGACGACGGACTCTCCGCCGACAGGTCGCGATCCATGGAATTCGTCTCGGTGAAAAGCAGCCCCAGGTTGGCCAGCCATTGCACGGTGCTGGCGATCAGATAGACCCGGTGCAGGGGATAAAACTCTTCCGATTGAGTCCGCCCGAGGTCCATCTGGCGGCTCGAGCGCCCCATGCAAGGCGAACTGGGCGACGAGGATCGCGGTCGAGAGCCCGAGGGCAATGACCCGCCAGCGACGCGGGCGAGCCCTTGCCGAACGACCCTCCAGCCACCAGCCCAGCCACCAGAAAAGGACCGTCACCAGCCCGATCTCGTTCAGCCCCCATGTCACCCGTCGTGTCACCGGCGCGGTTGCCGAAATCCCGAATTGGTCGTGCAAGATGGGCAGAACCAGCCCTCCATAGATCGCCAGGCCGCCGACCCAGCACGCCAACGCCAGCACCCTCCCCGCGCCGACCACCTTCCAGAACCAGCCGTCCATCAGAGCAAGACCCTCTCCCGCGACGTCCCGACGCCCGACACGACCGGGCTCGCCGGCTCAATCTCGACACCCAGCATAACCGATACGACGACCGCACGGCGCGGTTTGACCCCCCGCCGGGCCTTCCCTACAATCGACCGGATCGCGACCGCGACGGACCTTTTTCTCCCCCAAACGGCAGTCGGGCCAGGGGTTTTCGGCACAATGGCCACCGACATCCGACTCAAGGAATCGCTCCCCGATCTGACCGCGCACATCGTCGAGACGTACGAGGAGTGCGGCGGCATCCACCACCTCGGCCACTTCCCCTTGCCCAGCTACGCAGAGGTTGTCGAGGTTCTCAAGGACCTTCGCGAGATTACCTTCCCCGGCTACGGTCGACGCCAGAACTTGCATCTGGGCAATGTCGCCTACCACGTCGGCGACATCATTGACACGCTCCACGATCGCCTGAACCAGCAGATCACCCGCGCCTTGAAACATGATTGCAAGACCCAGGACCTTGAAACCGACTTCCAGGCCCTCGCCCAGCAATACACCATGCGTCTGCTGGAGTCCTTGCCGAGCCTGCGACACCAGCTTGCCGAGGACGTTCAGGCCGCTTTCGACGGCGACCCGGCCGCGAAGGGGCTCGACGAGATCATCTTCTGCTACCCCGGTGTTTCCGCCATCGTCGTCCACCGGATCGCTCACGAACTTTACAGGATGGGCGTGCCCCTGATCCCCCGGATGATGGCCGAGTACGCTCACGGCAAGACCGGCATCGACATCCATCCCGGCGCCACCATCGGCCGCCGCTTCTTCATCGACCACGGCACCGGGGTCGTCATCGGCGAGACGACCCAGATCGGCGACGGCGTCAAGATTTACCAGGGCGTCACCCTTGGCGCCCTCAGCTTCCCCAGGGATGAGCACGGTCAGATCGTCCGCAACCTCAAGCGCCACCCCACCATCGAGGACGAGGTCGTCATCTACGCCAACGCCACCATCCTCGGCGGCGAGACGGTCATCGGCCGTGGCTCCGTGATCGGCTCCTCCGCCTGGATCACCCGGAGCGTCGCGCCGTATACCACCGTCACGATCGAGAGCCCCCGACTCCGCGAACGACGCCCCTCCGAGCCGCAATCCTGGTCGCTCGACTACCAGATCTGAGAGGCGATCCGGGAAAGGGATTCCAGGTCGGAAAAACGGGGACCGGCTCCGCGAGTCTTCGAGGGGCCAGCCCCCGCTTTCCCTCCCTGGACATCCCCGAAGAGACTCTGAGCCGATCGCGACCCCTCTCTCCGATAAGGGCCCATCCCAGAACCACTTCGTGTGGGACAGCCGCCCCCGGCTGTCCCATACAGGAGCGAAACTCCGAAGTGGTTCGTGGACGCCTCCTAACCCGGGAGGGCGAAACGCCCGCGTCGCGGTCCAATCCGATCCTGGCCAGTCGCGGTCCAATCCGATCCTGGCCACGTTGAGGGAGTCTCGCCGCGAAGCTTCCTCTTCTGTTAGGATCTAGCCTCTTGCCATGGAGACTTCACGGAACCGCAGAAGCATTTTTGATAGAAATCCACGCGATTCCCGAGTCAAAGCGTCGAGACCCGCGGTCGAGCTTGCCGAAGTGGACAGACTTCTGATTGGACGATACGAAGGGGTATCCCATGCAATCTGCTTTCCGCATCTTCTTGACCCAGGTCGGAATGCCTCTGGCTGCAATCGTACTGACCGGGGCGGTGATTCTGCTTCTGGGACTGATCGGGTTCGGCCTCGCATTGACCCGGCCACCGACGACAGGGGGAGCCAGAGTCCGACAGGTCCTGCTACTGATCGTCTCCGCGGTCCTCGTGGTGACTGGTGGATCGATCCACCTGATCGGCGGCCTCTATTATCCCTTGGCCCGACTTCGCATTCAGGAAGCTGTCTCGCTCGACCAAACGGTCAAGGGCCTCTCCGCGCAATACGTCAGGAGTCTCCTGGAGTTACCCCGGTACCGCGATCCCAAACGACTCGGGCGCTACGAATTCAAGGTGTCTTCCCAGAGCGGGGAGGACGGGATCATCGCCGAGATCTTCCGGAGGATTGGCACCACGAATCGCTCGTTCATCGAATTCGGCGCGTCGAGCGGTGTGGAGAACAATACCTCGCTCCTGCTCCGACTGGGGTGGAATGGCTTGTGGATTGACGCCGACACCGAGGCGATCACGAAAGCCAGGCAGAAGTTCGACACCCTGATCTCGGAGGGTCGTCTGACCATTCTCGAGTCCTTCATCACGGCTGAGAATATCGAGGATCTCTTCCGCCAGGGCAAGGTCCCCGAGGAACCGGACCTGCTCTCGATCGACATCGACCGCAATGATTACCACGTCTGGGAGCAGATCACCCACTACCAGCCCAGGGTGGTCATCGTCGAGTACGAAGCCTCCTTTGGACCGACAATCTCCTGGGTGGTCCCCTACGATCCCAAGGCCTTTGGGTGGACAGAATTTGGCAACGGTGCGAGCCTCAAGGCGCTCACGGACCTCGGAGCCAGGAAGGGGTACTCCCTCGTCGGCTGCAACATCGGCGGGGTCAATGCCTTCTTTATCCGCAACGACCTGCTGGGAGATCACTTCGTTCCCCCCTACTCGGCCGAGAATCACTACGAGCCCAAACGCATCCTTTATCTTAATACTCACCAATACGAAGGCAGCTCGATCCAGGACGCCCCGTGAACAGGAATCCGCCATCGGCGCGATCCGATTCCCCGACCTTGACCAGACCGGACTCCAACACCTGACAGCGGGGTGCCGACCATGTCCGAAAGTCCGACTCTCGAAGCCACCCCGGAGGCGGCCGGTCCGTCGGCCACCCCGACGAGTTACGGCACGGCGATGGCGGCCTACGTGGTGATCTCCAGCATGGTCGGGGTGGGAGTCCTGACCACGTCGGGATACACCGTCGCGTCGGTCGGCAGCAACCAGCTCATGCTGCTCCTCTGGCTGCTGGGCGGCGTGGTGGCACTCTGCGGCGCTCTGACCGTGGCCGAGCTGGCGGCGATGCTGCCGGCCTCGGGGGGCGATTACATCTACCTGAACGAGGCGTATGGCCCGCTGGTGGCCTTCCTCTCGGGATGGGTCTCGTTCCTGATCGGTTTCGCGGCGCCGATCGCGGCCTCGGCGTTCGCCTCGGCCTCGTATCTGCTCGCTCCGGCTGACCTCGCCGAGCCGACGGCCCGACTCGCGCATCAAGGTCTGGCGACGGTGGCGATCCTGGCCTTCTTTCTGATTCACACTTCGGGAGCGCGGCACGGGAGCCGGGCGCATTCGGTCGTCACGATTCTCAAGCTCGCCATCCTGGTGTCGTTCCTGATCGTGGGGCTGATCTTGGGAAGGCGCAATGGGGTCAACCTGACGGATCGTCCCCCGATCGAGCTCGACGTCCTGTCTGCGATGCTCTTCTCGCTGGTCTACATCTCGTATGGGTACTCGGGCTGGAATGCGGCGACGTACATCGCGGGCGAGGTCCGCGACCCCGGTCGAAGCCTGCCGCGGGCGATCCTGGCCGGGACCGCCGGGGTGATCGTTCTGTACCTGGGCCTGAATGCCGTCTATGCGCTGGCCTTGCCCTCCGGGGAGATCCGTCGGATCGCCAACGAGCAGGGGTTCGACGCGGTCGCGCCTGTCGCCGAGCTGGCGGCGGAGCGGTTGTTCGGCCAGACCGTGACCGCCCCCTTCTCAATCGCGGTCGGCCTGACGCTCCTGGCCTCGCTCAGTGCCTACATCCTCACGGGCCCCCGGGTGGCGTACGCCATGGCCCGAGCCGGTCATTTCCCAGCGATCGCCGGCCGACTCTCCCCGCGAACCCAGACCCCCACCCTGGCGACCGTGCTCCAGATTGCCTGGGCCTTGCTGCTCCTGTGGACCGGTTCCTTTGAAAGCATCGTCGTTTATGCGAGCGTCGGGCTCGCCCTGTTCTCGATGCTCTCGGTCAGCTCGATTTACGTCCTGCGATGGACCCGGCCCGACCTGCCCCGACCGTTCCGTACCCCCGGGTACCCGTTGACCCCCGCCGTCTTCCTGATCGTCTCGAGCTTGCTCACCTGCGCCGCGTTCACCCAGCGCCCGTGGGTCTCGCTCTACTCGCTCTTGAGCATCCTGGCGGGGATTCCCATCTACTTCCTGTTGGCCCACAATCGCCGTCGGGCGGCATGATCGATCCAGGCCAGATTCCCGACCCGAACCGGATTTCCGACCCGAGCGCACGACTCTCATGGAGCCTCTCCCGCCGATTCTGGAGTTCGACCCGGACCCGGAGGCCATCATCGAGCCGCGGCTGACGGTCCGGCCCTCCCGGGTTCCGGAACCTTGCGTGATCTGCTTCTTCCAGGAGGTATTCCAGCGGCTCCTGGAGCGCGCGGAGATTCGCGAGGTCGCCTGCCTGCGGAGCGAGATCGGCCGTCACCCCGTTTACCAGATGGAGTTCGAAGGACGGCGGCTCGCGATGTTTCACCCCGGCGTCGGTGCCCCTCTGGCGGCGGGCTTGCTGGAGGAGTCGATCGCGCTGGGTTGCCGGCGGTTCATCGCCTGTGGTGGGGCGGGCGTCCTCGACCGCACGATCGGATTGGGGCATCTCGTCGTGCCAACGTCGGCCGTACGTGACGAGGGCACCTCCTACCACTATCTCCCGCCCGGCCGCGAGGTGAGCCCGAGCGCCGAGGGACTGGCCGCGGTGGAAGCGGTCCTGAAGCGTCGGGGTTGTGCCTACCTTCGGGGCAAGACATGGACCACCGACGCCCTCTACCGCGAGACGGCCGAAAAGGTCCGCCGACGTCGCGAGGAGGGCTGTCTGGTGGTCGAGATGGAGGCCGCCGCCCTCTTCGCCGTGGCCCGATTCCGCGGCGTGAGCCTGGCCCAGATCCTCTACGGCGGCGACGACGTCAGCGGGGAGGAGTGGGATTCGAGGCACTGGGACCAGAACGTGAGCGTTCGCGAGCAGGTCTTCTGGCTGGCCGCCGAATCTTGCCTGGCCCTCGACTGATACCCAAGCCCGCTGATGCTGTCTGGTTTGGACTTGTGGGACAGCCGCCCCCGGCTGTTGTCCGGTCCCGACAGCCGGGGGCGGCTGTCCCACAGGAGTCGGGCTCGAATCGGAAAGCATCCGCGGGCTCGAATGAGGCCCGCCGCTCCGAGCGGATCCCTTGCGCCCGCGTGGTCGGTGGCGAGTTCCAAAGTCGGCCTCCAGAAAAAAATTCCGCCCGCAACGGAACAAACCTGGGTCGAGCCGTACAAGAGAATGTGCGGGGACGACGACCCCGGCACAATCCACGACGGAACCTCGATCCCAGCGATAGGCCCGGATCGAAGGAAAGCCGTTAGTTATCGCAGTTTAGATAACTAGGGGAGTGGTTCCATCCGGCCCCACTCCCCAATTTTCAAGATTTCGCGTCCGGTCCTTTTCGCTCTTGTTCCTTCTCCATCGGGAAGGACCGGTCGGAGCCTCCCGGGATCGCGGCGAGGCTCCTCCGGGGCCGACTTTTTTCGGAGCTGATGTCCGAGAACCACGTGCGTAACTTTGAAGCGATCGAGGGGCGATAGAGGCGCACCTGCGACGCTTCGTAATAGGTGGAGGGCACGGCCTGATAGGTGGAACAGGCCGTGCCCATCTACCTCCTTTCCGATCCCCACTCCCCGTTCCGCTTCTTCCTTGCTCCGCCCTCAACCCCTCCCCTCCATTCCGGTCTCCCGTTTGCAAGACCGCCGAGCGATGACCCTCTTGAGGCATCGGCGGCGAAGAGCGTACTGTGGGACCTTCCGCGCCGTCGCGCAACGCCCGCGTCGGTGTTTCCGATTTGCTTCCGTGGGAACTGGGACCGGAGGGACTCGTGTCCGAGCCGCAGACGCCCGATTGGGTCCGCGACGCCGTCTTCTATCAGATCTTCCCCGACCGATTCGCCCGAAGTCTGACCGTGCCCAAGCCTTCCGGCCTGGCCGAGTGGGGCTCGACGCCCACGATTCACGGCTACCAGGGCGGCGACCTCGTCGGCGTCGTCGAGCGACTCGACTACCTCCAGGATCTGGGCGTCAACGCGGTCTACTTCACCCCCATCTTCCAGTCGGCCTCCAACCACCGTTACCACACCCACGACTATGAGAAGGTCGATCCGATGCTCGGCGGGAATGCCGCCCTGCGCCGATTGATCGACGAGGCCCACCGTCGCGGCATGCGGATTGTCCTGGACGGCGTCTTCAACCACGCCAGCCGCGGCTTCTTCCCCTTCCACGACATCCTCGAAAACGGCCAGGACTCCGCCTATCTCGACTGGTTCACCGTCCACAAGTTCCCCCTCTACGCCTACGATCCCGACCGGGCCCCCGGCTATGCCTCCTGGTGGGGCCTGCCTGCCTTGCCCAAGTTCAACATCCAGACCCCGGCCGTCCGCGAGTTCCTCTGGGGGATCGGCCGACGCTGGATCGACTTCGGCATCGACGGCTGGCGCCTCGATGTCGCCAACGAGATCGACGACGACGACTTCTGGCGCGAGTTCCGCCATCGTGTCCGGGCGAGTAACCCCGACGCTTACATCGTCGGCGAGGTCTGGGCCGAGTCCCGCCGCTGGCTCCAGGGCGACATGTGGGACGCCGTGATGAACTACCTGTTCACCCGCGCCTGCATCGCCTTCTTCATCGGGTCGGAAGTCGATGAGTCCGAGCTTCGCAAGACCGTCCTCCACCCCCCTGGCGAGCTGGGCGCCGAGGGGTTCGCCCGCGCCATCCAAGGTCTCTTGAAGCTCTATCACCCGAACGTGACGTCCGTGATGCTGAACCTCCTCGACAGCCACGACATGACCCGCTTCCTCACCCTCGCCCGCGGCGATCAGTCCGCCCTCCGCCTCGCCACCCTCTTCCAGATGACCTACCCCGGCGCCCCCTCCATCTACTACGGCGACGAGATCGGCCTCTCCGGCCGCCACGACCCCGACAACCGCCGCGCCTTCCCCTGGGAAAGCCGATCGCTGGGACACCGACCTCCTCCACCACTTCCAGAAGTTCATCGCCCTCCGCCACGCCCACCCCGCCCTCCGCCGCGGTTCCTACGACAGCCTCTTCGCCCAGAAGGACGTCCACGTCCACCTCCGCCAACACGACCGCGACTCCGTCCTCGTCGCCCTGAACGCCTCCCGCCAGACCCGCCGCGTGGACATCCCCGTCCGCGACCACCTGGCCAACGGCGCGGTTCTTTCGGAGGTCTGGGCTTCCGGTTCCGCCAAGGTGGAATCCGGCACAATCCACCATCTTGAACTCCCCCCCCGCTCCGGCCGCGTCTTCGCCACAACCCCGCCTCGCTCTGATCCCGTCTTCCCCCTTCTCGCCTTTGTCAATTGTCATCTGTCATCCCCCAATGTCCAACCCCGTCCCCCCTTCCTGGAGACTGTCCCCCTGTGTCAACGCTCCCTTCGACGGGGTTCTCGTTGGGGGCTCGCCCGATACCTCAAGAGCCGTTTTGTAGAATCTGCCCTCATTTCTAGGGTTCGAAGGGTCGATGGTAACCTGTAGCTTTTTCCGACGAGCCAAGGTTGGCCCGACGGCTTTCGGTCTTGTCTGCCTCGTGTCCCACAGATGGGGCATCGGATCTTCTGCCGATCGAAAAATCGCAACCGCAGCGAACATTGATGCTGGTCAAGGCGAGCACCAGCAACACGAGGCCGATACGGCTTCGCTTGCTCACCCTCACTTCGGTGGGGTTGCGGGATTCTTCCGGGTTAGATAAAGCGAGCATGGCCCTTCTTCTCGTTTAGCCGACGGGGGGAGGCCAACCGGAGGCCGGGGGTGTGTGAGAGCCCCCCGGCCTTCACATATATAGTGTGAAAAGCGTTACGACCTAATATCGTCCGTTGCAAGCCGATAATTGCAGGAAGGTTCGAAAAACCTTAAAGGCTTGGTGCTAGGCACAGGCTTAAGGTACACCTCACGAGGCGGCCAGACAAATGGGCAACAGCTTATCCGCCAAGGTGGGCAATGCTAACCTCCTCGTTCCCAACCCCGGCCTCGCTGGTTGGGCTCGTGATCGAGGATTATCGGTAGGAAGATGGCTCAATACTCGTTACTATCGACCTTGCAACTAATCAATTCAGTTTGCACCTCTGAACATACCCTCTGCGGGAGAATGGCCAGAAGGGCAAAGTCTCGGCATGCACGAACGTCCCCCAGACTGGAAATTGGGTACGGGAGGGTATCACGGAATCAATTCTCCCCTCTGGCAATACGCCCACACCCCCCGCCTCGCCGCCGAGGAAGACGACTACTTCGCCGGCCACCCCCTGTTCGTCGCCGACGCCCACGCCCTCGACGCCCGATTCGTCGAGCCCGGCCCATTGATCGACCTCGGCTCGGGCACCGGCCGACTCTCGCTCCGATTCGCCCGAGCCGGCTTCCCCGTCGTGGCGGTCGATCTCTCTCACGCCATGCTCCGCCTCCTCGGCGAACGGGCCATCGAGGAAGGGCTCACAATCGGCCTCCTCCAGGCCAACCTCTGCGACCTCCGCAGCTTGCCCAACGCCTCGTTCACCTACGCCCTCTCGATGTTCAGCACCCTCGGCATGATCCGCGGTCCCGACGCCCGCCGCCGCGCCCTGGCCGAGTCATTCCGCCTGCTCCGCCCCGGCGGTCGCCTGGCCCTGCACGCCCACAACCTCTGGCTCAACCTCCGCGACCCCCAGGGCCGTCGCTGGCTCCTCCGCCAGTTCCCCCGACTCGCCCTCCGCCGTCCCGATGCCGGCGACCGTCGCATGACCTACCGCGGCATCCCGAACATGGAAGTCCACCTCTACCGCTGGCGCGAACTGCGTGCCGACGTCCGCTCCGCCGGCTTCCTCATCGACGAGGTCCTCCCGATCGACGAGGTCCACGCCCGGCCCATCCTCGCCCCCTGGTATCTCCACTCCCTCCGCGCCGGCGGCTGGCTTCTCTTCCTGCGCAGGCCAGGGGACCCTTGACCGAATTCCCCAAGCCAGGAAACCCGGCCGTGTGCTATAATTGACACATGCTCCTTGGCAATCCGGTTGACATCCCTCGTTCCCTTCCGGGCGGGGCGTTGCGACGCCGCGGCGCGTCTCCGGCGCCGAACGAACTTCAAAATGGGGAAGATCGCCTTCTAAGTTTCTGTCATTTCGACCTTTGCAATCTGCCATCCTGGGCGTTCGGGAGCGTCCCCCCGGCGTCCTCACGTCGTCTCACGGGCGTCCCGGTGCCGTCGCCGAGGCGTTCCCGCTTCGTCCCTGCAAACAGCGAACGGTCAGAATAAGCCCGCCGCGTCGGCCTCCCGGCCCCGTCGCGGACGCGGTTTGCTCGTGGGGCAGGCCCGGCCGCTCCGCCAGGCTCCGTCCCCGTTCGACGCCCGCCAAGCCCGGGAGTTCCGGCGCGTCCCCGGCGCCGAACGAACTTCAAGATGGGTAAAAATGCCTCCCAGGTCGCTGTCTTTTCCGCACCTGGAATCGGGATTCGACACCGTTCGGAAGCGTCCCCGCCGTCCTCACGACGTCCTTCCGTCGTTCCGGGAGCGTCGCGGCACGTCCCCTGAGCACGTCTCAATGCCGGAGCAGGAATGCCTTGCTGTTGAGGATCGCCCAGGCGACGTCTTCCCAGGCACGTCGGCGGTCCTCCGAGCGGCGGATGTGGTCGAGGCTGGCGGCGCGCTCGCGGTCGTCGGGGAGGCGGTTCAGGGCGGCGAGATAGAGCTCAACGAGAATCGTCTCATCGGACGAGCCGGCATCCAGCAAGCGGCCGACCCGGTTGTCCTTCGCCTCCAGCTTGGCCCGGATCGACTCGCCGTTGATCAGCTGAAACGCCTGGGCAAGCGAGGTCGATTCGGAGCGTTCGCACTCGCAGGTCAGGAGACGATCGGGCTTGCCGAAGACCTGGAGGAAGTCGCCGCCCATGCGAACCCCGGCAAGCTGCGAGGCGCGGGCATCGCGGGGGGCGTTGCGGAAGCCATCGGGGACGTCGAGAACCTGGCTGAGGGCGTCGAGGAGGACCTCGGCGGGGAGAAGCTTGACAGTGGCGCGGGCAAAGTTGGCCTCGTCGTCGGCGTTGGTCGGGTTCGGGACGGAACCGGCCTGGTAGGTCTTCGACTTCACGACGAGCGCCACCAGCGGGCGAAGCCGAAGGCCGCCACGGACGAACTCAGCGGTCAGGGCGTCGAGCAGCGCGGGATTCGAGGGCGGGTTGGAGTCGCGGAAGTCGTCCACGGGTTCGACGACGCCACGGCCGAGGAGGTGGAACCAGACGCGGTTGGCCAGGTTGCGGGCGAACTGAGGGTTGTCGCGAGTGATCCAGTTGGCCAGGTCGTCGAGGGCGTTCGGGTCGCTGCCGAGGTCAGGCGCAGGGCCGCCGGGCGGCTTGGGGTGCATCATCGCGCCGGAGCGGGGCTGGACCATCTGAGGACGGCCGGAGAGGTGGACGATCACGTCGCCGTTGATCTCGTGCTTGTCGAACCGGTCGCGGCGGCTGGTGTCGAGAAGCTTGCGGTCGAGGTTGGCGAAGTAAGCGGCCAGGCCGTAGTAATCGTCCTGGGTCCAGACATCGAACGGGTGGTTGTGGCAGCGGGCACACTGGAGCCGGACGCCGAGGAAGACCTGGCCCACGGCCTCGGCGGCGGACTGTGGGTCGCGATTGGTCCGGTAGAAGCTCGCGGGCGGGTTGCGCCAGGTCGAGCCGCGGGCCGCGATCAAGGCACGGGCGAACTCGTCCATCGGCACGTCGCGGGCGATCTGGTCCCGCAGCCAGCGCTGGAAGACCCAGACACCTTTCGAACCCATTGTCTTTTCTTCATTCCTCAGCAGATCCGCCCACTTCAAGGCCCAGAAATCGGCAAACTCCGGGCGATCCAGCAGGCGATCGACCAGCTTCTCGCGCTTGTGCGGGTCGGGATCGTCGAGAAAGGCGCGGGCCTCGTCGGCGGTGGGGAGGACGCCCAGGGCATCGAGGTAGGCGCGTCGCAGGAAGACGGCGTCCGGGGCGAGTGCGGACGGATTGATCCGCAAGGCCCGGAGCTTGGCGAAGACATGGACATCAACCACGTTCTTCGGCTCGCCGCCGGACCAGTCGAAGCCGGGCCGGTCGTGCAGGAAGGCCAGCCGGCAGGTCGCGCGAGCGTCACGGTAGCGGACCGCGACGGCCACCTCGCTCGGTCCCTTCGCCAGCACGCGACCCTCGGTCGTCACCGCGGCGATTGTGGGGTCGTTCAGGTCGTAGGAAGATTGGCGGGTGACGTCCCGTCGCGTCCCATCGGCCAACGTGGCGGTGACGACAAGCTGCTGGCCCAGCCCCCGGGCCGCGACCAGGCGATTGGAGGGTCGGACCGTCAGGGTGACGACGCCCGGCGCGTCGGCCGCGTCATCCCGAGCCCCCTGGGCGATCCAGTCCCTCATCGTCTGATATTCGGGTGAGCCGACGGCGAAGCGAAGGCCGCCTTCGTGCGCGACCTGGCCGGCTGGCTTCAGGAGCACGAGGCTGGAATCGGGACGGGCCGGGTCGATCCGACGGCCGAGCGCATCGCGTGTCAGGGCCAGGTAGTCGGCCGCGGGGTTGTCGCCGCGGAGGCTGAGCTTGAAGCCGCCTTTGCCGTTGAGGTTGCCGTGGCAAGGACCCATGTTGCAACCGGCCTTCGACAGCAACGGGACGACGTCGAGCCGATAACTCACGGGCGGGGTCCGCTGCGCGTCGCGAACCTGAACCGGGACCTCGGCCGTCAACCCACCCGCCTCGATGCGAAGTCGGGTCGTGCCGTCGGCCGTTGGAGTCACGACACCCCCGGGCGCGACCGTCGCCACGCCCTCCGAATCCCAGCGGAATCGGGCCTCGGCCGTGAGGTCGCGAGCGGTTCCGTCGTCCTCCTGGATGGTGACAGCGACCTGCTGCCGCGCCCGGCGGCCCTCCAGTGCGATCGTCGCTGGCGTGATTTCGATCCGCCGTTCGGGGTCGGCCAGCGCGGGAACGGGCGCGACCCCGCTCAAACCAACGGCCAGGATCACGAGCCAGCGAACGCGAGCGGTCTTCGGGCGAGTCACGGCAACTCCCCTGGGCTGGTTGGGAGTTCCCGATGGCCAGGCCATCGGAGAATCGGAGGATGATCCACCGAGGATGGATCAGACGAGCCTACCCCGATCCTAACCCCAGGGCCGTTCTCGATCAACGCCCGGCGCCATCCCAACCACGCTCATTTCCGGACCAGCCCCCGCATCCGCTCCCAGAGCCAGGGACGCCGGTAGGCGGAACGGACCGGATCGGTCGCCGCGGCGATGCGGCGGGCGCGGAAGATCCCGAAGTTCGACGCATCGTAACGCTTCGATTCGACGTCGAAGCCGGAGTGCTGGAGGAACTCGGTCAGCTCGACGATCGTGTAGCGGCGGAATCCGTCGACCTGGGCGGTCTCGGGAATCGAATGCTCGTCGAAGTCGCCGCCGAACTCGTGATACTCGCCGGTCATCTCGTCGATCAGGTGGAGCATCCGGGATGTGAAGAGGATCGGAAACTCGGACCCTTCGCAGTCGATCTTCAGGTAGCGGACCCGGTTGCGACCGTTGTTCGTAGCCTGTTGGACAATGTCATCGAAGGGGATGGCCTGGACGGGCAAGGTTCCATCGGACCAGACGTTGCCGCCGCCGGTGTTCCGGGCGTCATTGGAGCGGCGGAAGTGGAGCGTGGTCGGCCCACGATCGGAGCGCCAGACCGCGTTGTGGTGGACCTTGACCCGTGCGCCGTGCTGTCGGAGGTTGGCCGCGGCGCATGCGTAATTGCTCTCGTCGGCCTCAAAGCCGAAAACGTGCTCCGCGCCGCGGAGGACGGCGGCATGGCAGAAACTGCCGATATGCATGCCCACGTCGAGGATGACGTCGTCCGGCTCGAAGCGTTCGGGGAGCTGGTATTCGTTGTCCTCGACGACGGAGCGGAAGACCCAGTCGTCGAAGGTCCCTTCGCGGAAGTGGAAGCCGTGTTCCATGACGCATCCTTGCGTGAGGCGGGGAGGAAAGGTCGGCTGGCCCGTCGAGAATGTCTGGTATCCGCGATCGACCGGGTTGTCAACGTGGCTTTGGACCACGGGCGGGCCAACCGATCCCGTCGTGGATCAGAAGACCTTGGCGAGCGTGCCGCCATCGACCACCAGCGTCTCGCCCGTGATGTAACTCCCGGCCTCGCTCGCCAGCAAGAGGGCCGGGCCGATCAACTCCGCCGTCTCGCCCCAGCGGCCGAGGGCCGTGCGTCGGGCGAACTCGGCTTGCTGGGCGTCGTTGAGCAGGCTGCGAGGCAGGTCGGTCAAAAAAGGACCGGGAGCGATCGCGTTGACAGTGATCCCGAACGGCCCCAGGTCGATCGCGCTGGCGCGGGTCAGTCCGATCAGGCCGCTCTTGGTGGCCGAATAGATGTCCCGACCGCCGGCCGAGCTGAGGCCGAGGATCGACGAGATGTTGATGATCCGGCCCCATCGGCGCTCCTTCATGGGCGGAACGAGGGCGCGGGTCAGGATCATGCACGAGCTGAGGTTCAGCTCCAGGAGGCGGTCCCAGTCCTCATCGCGGAGGGTGTCGATGGGCTGGGGGGTATTGCTGCCGGCGTTGTTGACGAGGATATCGATGTGCCCGAAGGTGCCCTGGGCCTCCTCGGCCAGTCGCCGTGCGTGACCGCGATGTGTGAGGTCGGCGACGAAATGGGCGACCCGGCAATCGTTGCCGTCGCGAATGCTGTCGGCGGCGGCGCGGAGTTCGTCCTCATGGCGGCTGGAGATCACCACATCGGCCCCGGCCTCGGCGAAGCCGCGGGCCATCGCCAGTCCGAGACCCTTGCTGCCTCCCGTCACGAGGGCCACGCGGCCCGCGAGATTGAACAATGGATGGCTCATGGCGCGGTCTCTCCGGGGACCCAGTTTCGTACTTCCGAACCGCCGACCCATGGGCGGGTCGGGCCGTCATGAGCCCCAGCCTAGCGGAGAGATCGCTTTCGGGCGAGACCCGGGCGTGTTCCTCAACGCCAGACCCATTCCTCGACATCGGGTGCGATCCGCTCGGGACATCCCCGGAGGTCGTTCTGGAAGACCACCCGCTTGAAGACGTCATAGGGACAATGGACGCTGAACTTCAGGCGGATCAGATACCCACCGGAGCCGACCCGGCGGGCCTGGAGGGCAACAGCCTCATCCCATTCCGGAACCTCCTCGTCCTGGAGCCGAAACCAGACCGTCTCACTCACGGGCGGAAGGGCCTCGGCTAGGAGCAAGGTACCACCCAGGCTCAGATTGAGAATCGTAGCGGAACAGGTGCGGTGTTGCTCGCCGTCATGCCAGCAGAGTTCCGCTTCGATCTTCTCGACCGAATATCGTCGTGACGATCGCCGGTCATCGAACTTGGTAGAGCGGCGACGAAGAAACATGAGCGTGGTTCCAGGGTTCCAGAGTTCCGACCTGACTCCAGTACCCTAGGTCATTTCTTGGGTGGAAGCATGCATTTTTTCCTCGGCTTCCCGGTTGCCCTGTTCGCCGCGTGAGGGCCGGGTTCAGAGGCGATTGGGGGCGGGTATCTCTGGTTGAGAAATGGGGATTGGCTCCGGTTCAAGGTGACCGGAGCCAGTCTCCGTTTCTCGGCCCGGAATGTTTCCGGAGAGCCGTTCAATTCCGCTGTCGATCGACGGCGCCACTGCTGATGGTCGCGGGCTCGACGGCTCGCCAGTGGTCGTCGGCTCGGGTCGTGGTGGGATGGCGGACCGGTGGGAGCGATCGGACGCGGGTCGGGTTGTCGAAGTCGGGGGCCGCGAGGAACAGGTCGTTGCCGGCCGCGGCTTGATCCATCTCGTAACCGGCCGTGCGCGGACCCTCGGAACCTGCGGCCTCGGGAGCGGCGGGCGCGGTCGCCTGTTCCGCCAGGTCAATGCCCGACGCCGGGGCCGCCTTCCAGCGATAGCGACGCTCCGGCGCGATCGACTCGGAGGCTTCTTGCTCCGAATCCTGGCTGGCGACCCGATCCACCTCGGGCAGGCGGACGCCCAGCATCTCGGGCGGGGGAATGGGCATGACTCGGGACTCGGCGACCTGCGGTGACTGGGCTCGGATCTTCGTGGCGTCAAGCGCTTCGCGACCACGGTCGTTGCGGGCGATGGCCTCACGTTCGGAAAGGGATCGCGTGTCGTCGGTCGCGTAGCAGATCTGAAGCTTGTGGCGGTTCAGGAAGCGGTGGAGTGTACGGGGAGAGGCATACAGACCATGACCGTAGTGGCCGTCGTTGAAGTCGCAGACGCCAGCCAGGCGGCCGTCCATCGTGAAGAGGCCGCCGCCGGAACGTCCCTGAAGCGGCGGGTGGGAGCACTCGGTCCCCTCGTAAGCCTGCGACTGGAACCGGACCAGCGGGTTGGTGACGCGGGTCGTCCAGGCGGTGGCGTCGCGCCCTTCGGAGCAGCCGACCGTGTTGAGCTTCTGACCCTTCTGAGGCATCCAGCCCGGCGGTACGACCTTCGAAAAGGGCAACGACCGGCCGCCTGTTTTGACCCGGATCAGGCCGACGTCGCCGTCGAAGTCGTAGTCGATGACCTCGGCCGGGATGTTCGATTCGGAGGTCAAGACGTAGGGCGTTCGGTTCGGGGTATTGCTGTGACGAAGCCGGCCGTCGAAGAGGTCCACGACCACCTTCAGCGGGAACTTCGAGGGCGGCAACGGCCTGGCAAGCTCCTCGATGTGGAAGATGTGGGCGCAGGTGAGGATGATCGCTTCCTCGTCGTTGCTGTGAATGATGGTGCCGGAGCCGAAGCCGATCGAGGGACGGGGGCGGGAGAGATGGTTGTAAACCTTGATGCGGACGACGGTTTCCCACGGGTCGAAGGTCTCGTCGGTGGAGGCGAGTTCCGGCTCGGCTTCCTCGCCGGGACCCTGGGCGCGGACGGTTGTGGGGCTCGGCTCGTCGGCCTGGGCGACGGTCGCGGCGGGCCGGTCGCGGTCCAGGCGGGCCTGGGCCTGCTTGTAGAGGTTCGCCAGATCCGAGGCGGGTCGATATCCGGAAACCCGGCCGAGTTCCCGGCCGCGGCGATCGACGAACACGAACGTCGGATAACCCGTGACCTTGTAGCGCGCGGCCACGTCGGGTTGCTCGTCCACGTCGATGGCGCGGATCGGGTAGCCCTTGCGCTGCAATTCCTGCAAGGCCGGCCGCATGGCCTGGCACGGACCGCACCAGGTCGCCGTGAAGTCCAGGATCAGGGGGGTATCGTTCTCGCCCACCTCGGCGCCGGTCGTGACGAGGAGGGTCAGGACGAGGATGGCGCTGGTCATGCCGCTTGGACTCCTTTCCTCGGGTTCGTCCCGTCAGGTGGCGTCATCGAGGTGTCGGACGCTAAGTTGGTCCCGGGCTCGAAGGCGCGCACGCAACGAATCCGCCCTCGCCCGCCGGAAGGCCGTTGACGGCCGGCGGGCACGGACGAGGTTCGGGCCATCGGACGCAAGGTGCCGCGCCCGCAACCGATTCCGGCGCGGCGAGCCGCCCGCGAAGGCGACCGGCCGGCCGTTCCCGGAAGCGGAGGCGGCGTTGCCGATAGAAGGAGTGGCGGATTCTGGATGGGTGGACGAGCTTGCCGGGGTGGGATCCCGGCCCTTCCCTGGGCTGGCCTCGTGTCGGGGACCCGCCGGCCCCCCCTCGTGGGAGGCCGGTTCCCGACCGGCGTGGGGAAACCGGAGCCGGACCTGTCGTGACAGATCCGGAGCCGGGCCAGGCCGGGCGGTCCCGCGCTGACCGGTCTCGCTCCTTCCGTGGCCCCGTGCGGCCGGGCCCTCATGACCCGCCCGTTCCGATCGACGGATGGCGTCGCGTTCACCGCGGTGGGCCTCTTTCTACTCGGAGTCCGTCTGGCGTACCAGATCAGATTGTCGGCAAACTTCGCCGCCGACTTTCGCCGAATTCGGCCCTTTTCCCGGCCGCAATCCGGCCCGCCCCTGCGCCATCGTCAGGCGCCGCGAGGACGGTCGTGGAACGCTCCGGTTTTGTCGGTGTTGACGTTCCATTCCGGCCTGTGGGCCGAAGGTCAGTCCGTTCCGTTCGGGGACTCCCGGCCGGCGCGGTAGGACCGCACATTGACATGGCGGTACGTGCCGCCGGAGTCGGCCGCAAGTTCCTGGAGGGGCGTCACGCCGCCGGCTGGAGGCGGGCCACTGCCAAACTCGATGGCGTGGACGCGCGATTCGCCGACCTCATCGCGAAGGATCTTCACGTCGTCGTAAGTCAGTTCCTGGCCGTCGGTGAGGAGGAAGACGACCTCGGGGTGGAAGTCGAGCGAGGTTTCCAGGGCCAGGCGGGGCCGGGTGCCGCCGTCGGGTCGGATGGCGGCCAGGCGGGTGCGCACCCGGTCCTTGTTGGCGGCGGTGGCGGGCATCAGGCCGGAACGGCCAGAGGCGTCGGGGAAGACGTTCGGGTTCAGGTTATAGAAGACGACGGCGAACCGAGCATCCGGCGGCAACTGGCCGAGGCTGGCAAGCAGCTCGCGCTTGGCCAGGTCGAGGGCGCGGTCGTTGATCATGCTGCCCGAGCAGTCGATGACGTAGGCGAACGACCCGGCTCGCTCGCGGGCGCCGAAGAACTCGGTGGCCGGCCCGATGCCGCGGCCGATCCCGCCGCCGGAGCCGCCCCCCGAGCCGCCGCCACCGCCGGCGCCTGGGCCTGTTGACAGGCCCAGGCCGCTTGTCGCTGGCCCGGGCAGTGCACCGGGCGCCGACTCGACAGGCGGCGCCGTGGGCAGGATCTCGCTCAGGATCGCCTCGGCCGTGGCCTCGGCCGAGTCCGGCTGCGTTGCGTGCCGCGGCTCGGGCTGAACGGCGACCGTCGGCGCCAGGGCATCACCCCCGATCTCCCCCGGTGCCCCACCACCCGATTCGGCCGGGGCCCGGTTATCGACCGGCCCGATCTCCGCATGCAGCACTCTCGGCCGGGGATGTTCCGAACGCGGCAAGGACGCCCCCACCGCCGCCAGGGTGGCCGCCACGACGAGCAAGAGCGCGTGGAACGTCGCCGAGCTTAACAAGGAACGAGGGTCCGTCAGCGGCGAACGCTGCGAGGGTTGTCGGACTTCGAGCGAATGATCCAGTTTCATCCAGAATCCTTCCAGAGACAGGACGCATATCCCAGCACGACCTCGCCCGCGTTCGTGGCCGTCGGTGTCGGCCTCCAGCCTCGCTCCAACCGCGCTTCCAGCAACTCGCCCGGCAAGGGGCGATGGTCCCAGACGGCGACCGCCGTCACAACGCCGAATCAGGTGCAGTCATAGGCAAGAAAGAGGCCATCGGCAAACGGCACGAGGATGTCGTGACTGTATTCATCCTGTGTCACCAGGTCGATCGGCGCCCGCGGCGGCTCAAGTTTCCGGAGCCAGTCGAGTGCCTGCTTGATCGATGTCTGTCTCGCCAGGGCCGACGCGATCGGCTCGAACGCCTCCGGTGCGAGGTGGGCCCGGTTCTCAATGGGGAAGTCGAGCATCAGGCAAGCTCCGACGGAATGGCCTCAACCCTCCGAGGCGAGAGCACCGAAGTTTGCGTTCTCTCTTCCTTTACGGAGTTCGATCAGGAGGAGGTCGCTCCATCCCCATTTTTCGCGTTCGCGTCGTCTTCTTCCAGGAAGTTGGTGGCGCCACGAGGCGGCCGGCTCGTCGGCGTACGTGCTTGAATCTGAAGCCAGGCCATCAGGAGGGCCAGACTGGCCACGACCGAAACCCCGGCCGTCCAGTAAAGCCAGCTCGGGAGCTGGACCGAACCCACCTCCTTCGCTGGAGGCCGGAGGAGCCGGGGCGGCGACCCACCAACGACCAGGGGGGCCAGTCGGGGGCCGTCGCCGCCTTCGTAACGGAGGCGACGCAGAAACGTGCCGGTAAAGGCGACCGATTGACCGGGTCGAGCCGTCGAGCGTTCCTCACGCTCGGAGGTCGGATAAACCAGGCAAATCGGGTTATCGCCGGGGGTCCGGAGCCACAGCTCGGTCAAGGGCGGAAACGCGCCGAAGGCTGGTTGAGCGAAGCGGCGGACGACCACCCCGTGGACCTCGACGCGATGGCCCTGATACAACTCAGGATGATCCCAGAGGTCGCGGAAGCGGACCGGCTTGACTTCCTGCTCCGACGCTTCGAGGGCCTTGCGATAGGCCGGCAGGTCGGTTGTCGTGAGGCGCGTGTTGTCGGTCGAGGCCGACAGGACCACGACCAGCAAGGGGAGGCAGGGCGTCATGGTCCTCCCCCTGCCCCGATCGGGGCCGCCAACCGGATCGAGGCAACGCCAGCCAGGTTCATCGCGCCGATCAAGCGGGCGGCTTCCTCGTAGCGGAGGCCGTCGTCGGCCAGCAGGCGGACCCGGACCGGCTGACCCTGGACCAGGGCCACATACGCCTTGAGCCGCTCGCCCAGCTTCTCCGCATTGACGACGGGCGTGCCTGCCAGGACGAGCCGGCGGAGGTGGCCCGCCGGATCGGCCTCGGCGAGGACCATCAGGTCGGTCTCCAGACCCAGGTCTTCCTGAGGTTTCGGTGGCGCTTCGGCCCCGGGACGTCGGGGCAAGGCGGCGGGAGCCGCGGGCAGGTAGAGGTCGATCCGGGTCTCGCTTGAGGGGGCCTGGAAGGTCAGGATGAAGAACGCGAGCAGTTGAAAGGCCATGTCGAGCATCGGCGTGACCGGAAAGGGCACGTCGCCCGCCTCGACCGGACCGCCACTGCGCCGGGGCCGGTTCAAACCGGGTCGGCTCATGGCCCGACCTCCCGCACGACGACCAGGGTGAATCGCGCGAAGCCGTGCGCCTGCGCCGCGGTCAAGGCCCGGCGAACCGCTCCGTAGGACGCCTCCCGGTCTGCCCGGACGACGACCACCGTGGGCAGTTCCTCGGCCGGGCCCCCCAGGGCCTTTTGCTGTTCGCGACGCTCCCGCGCCTGCTGAGCCCACCACGCCTCGGCCGCGGGACCGATCAAGGCGCGGTCGTCATCGAGGAGCAGGCGTCCCTGGGCATCGATGGCCACGACAAGACGTTCGAGGGCGATGTCCGAACCGGGCAAGGCCGCGGGAGCCACCGGCAGGCGGATCTCGCGGGCCGCCCCTTCGACCTGGGTGCCGAAGTGGATCAGCATCATGAAGAACGTGATCAACTGGAGGACCACGTCGAGCAAGGGGGTCAGATTCGGATCGAGCCGGTCGTCGCGACGTGCTCGGCGTCGGCCTGGCATCGGTTCAGGACTCCGGCCGGTTCGGAGGCAAGGCGGGCCGGCCCGGACTGGCCGGGTTGCCCACGGCGACGGCCAGCGGGTGCGGCGCACGGACGCCGGGAGCGAACTGGTCGAGCAAGGACTCGGACGCCATCGCCACCTCCAGCGAGAGCCGGGCGATCCGGTTGCGGAAGACGGCGTAGAAGGCAATCGCCGGGACCGAGATCCCGATCCCTTCGAGCGTCGCGATCAGGGCCGTCGAGATCCCGGCTGCAAGCTGGCTCGCCTGCGGCGACTGGCCCGCCTCGGCGATCACGCTGAAGCTCAGGATCATGCCGTAAACGGTGCCCAGGAGGCCGATCATCGGGCCCAGCGTGCCGACCGTGGCGAGGTACGTCGTGCGGTGCTCCATCTCCATCGTGACGTCCTCGTTGGCCATCTCCATGGCCCGCTGCGCCGCGGGAAGACCGGCGGGCAGGCGTCGGACACCGGCCGACAGCACGCGGGCCAGGAACGACGTGCTGGCCGTCAGCCGGCCGAACGCCTCATTGTACTTCTTCTGCGTGAGGAGGTCCGCCACCTCCTCCACCAGGCGCTCCGGGATCGCCACCCGTCGCCGATATTCGAAGAACATCCAGGCGACCAGGGCGATCAGGTAAAAGGACAGCCCGAGGATCACCAGCGTGATCAGATTGCGGACCAACCAGCTCTGGAAGGGCTCGACGTAGGCCGCCCCCGCGCCTTCGTCGGCACCGGTCTCCTGAGCCCAGGCGACCGCGGGAACCACCAGCGCAAACCAGGCCGCGGTCAGCCAGGCCGCGACCGGGAGGCGACGTGGGCACGTTCTCAAAGGCGTCGGCCTCCCCCAGCATTCCTGCCCGGCCAGGCCGGGCGAGACGTAATCCCTCACCCCATCAAGCTTAGCCAATACCGACGGAACCGACAACGCCACGTGAGCGAAGTCGGCGCGCGGTCCCTGACCCCCGAGGTCCGATCGGCTCCGCCGGTTTGGGCCGCCGACATTGGCATCGTGGAAACCTCGACTCTCTCGCTACAATGGACGATGCCGGCCCGCGGTGGGGCCGTCGAAGGGACGCGGGCGGGAAGCGATGCCGATCATCGAGGCGAGACGGTCTGACCAAGATCTACCGGGTCTTCCAGAAGCGGGAGGGCCTGCTCGGGGCCTTGCGCGGGCTCTACCGCCGCGAGTACCGCGAGGTCCGGGCCGTCGACGACGTCTGCTTCTCGATCGAGCCCGGCGAGATGGTCGCCTTCCTCGGCCCCAACGGCGCCGGCAAGACGACCACCCTCAAGATGCTCTCCGGCCTGATCTACCCGACGCAGCGGCGACGCCCGCGTCCTCGGACTTCGTCCCCTGGGACCGCGAGGACGCCTTCCGCCGCCAGTTCGCCCTCGTCATGGGCCAGAAGAACCAGCTCTGGTGGGACCTGCCCGCCGCCGACAGCTTCCAGCTCCACCGGGAGATCTACTCCATCCCCGACGACCAGTTCCGCCAGACCCTCGGCGAGCTGACCGAGCTGCTCGGCGTCGAGAAGCTCACCCGCCAGGCCGTCCGCGAGCTGTCCCTCGGCGAGCGGATGAAGATGGAGCTGATCGCCGCCTTGCTCCACCAGCCCCAGGTCCTCCTGCTCGACGAGCCGACGATCGGCCTCGACGTCGTGGCCCAGGTGACGATCCAGAAATGCCTGCGCGAGTACCACGCGCGCCGCGGCGTGACCATGCTCCTGACCAGCCACTACATGCGCGACGTCGAGGCCCTCTGCGACCGCGTCCTCGTCATCACCCACGGCCAGCTCGTCTATCGACGGCGAACTCTCCGGCCTCTCCGAACGCTTCGGCCACACCAAGCTCGTCCGCATCGAGTTCGCCGACGGCGAGTCCCCGACGGACCTCGAACGCTTCGGCGAGGTCACGCGCATCGCAAGGGCCCGGAGGCCGATCTGAAGGTCGAGCGCTCGCGGGTCGCCGAGGTCCTCGGGGCGCATCCTCGACCGCCACGCCGTCGCCGACATCAGCGTGCAGGACCCGCCGCTGGAGCAGGTCATCGCCCGCGTCTTCCAGGAGCGCCAGGCCGGCCAGGATGCCGCCTGACCCATGACACCGCTCGATGACCACCACCGCTCGAGCTCCGTCACGACACCCGCGAGCGCCATCCGCCGTCATCGCCAGTCGGGGTCCGCCCGCGCGGACGGCTTCGTCGGCCTGTGCGGAAGTATGGCAAGATCTTCCGCGTCTCGCTCGTCGAGCGGATGACCTACCGCGCCGACTTCCTCCTCGGCACCTTCCTCCGCTTCCTGCCGATGCTCACGACGATCCTGCTCTGGCAGGCCATCTACGCCGGCGCCCGGGAGACATCCGGCCAGACAAGGGCGAGACCTCTCCGGCTTCAGCTACGACGAGATGATCGCCTACCTCCTCCTGGTGAACATCAGCCGGATGTTCTCCAGCATGCCCGGCCTGGCCGGCGGCATCGCCCGCGACATCCGCGAGGGGACGCTCAAGAGATACCTCCTCCAGCCGATCGACATGATCGGCTACCTCGTCGTCCTACCGCATCGCCCACAAGATCACGCTACATCATCTCCTCGGCTCTCCCCTACGCCGTCCTCTTCTTCCTCTGCCGGGGCTACTTCGACGGCCTCGTCCCGACCGACGCCTGCACCTGGCTCGGCTACGCCGCCTCGCTCCTCCTGGCGTTCCTGGTCGGCTTCTTCTTCGAGGCCAGCGTGGGGATGGTCGGCTTCTGGTTCCTGGAGGTCACCTCGCTGCTCTACATCGTGATGACCCTGAACTTCTTCATCTCCGGCCACATGCTCCCGCTCGACCTGCTGCCGCAGCCCTGGGACGGGTCTCCTGAAGTTCCTGCCGTTCCAGTACATGGCCTATTTCCCGGCCGTGTCTTCCTGGGCAAGATCCAGGGCTGGGCCCTGGTCGTCGGCCTGCTCGAGCAAGCGGCCTGGGCCATCTTCTTCGTCCTGCTGGCCGCTGGCTCTACCGGCGGGGCCTGAAGCGCTACAGCGCCTTCGGAGGTTGACCGCCTATGAACGACGTTCCGACGCTACGCCCGACTCCTCGGCTCCCTCGGCCGCTACACCCTGGCCCGCGAGATGGCCTTCCGCGGCAACTTCCTGGTGAAGGTGTCCGTCGAGGTCACTCTGGCTGGCGATCCTGCTCGCCTTCTACCGCACCGTCTTCGCCCGGACGACGTACGTCGCCGGCTGGTCCGAGGCGCAATACCTCTTCTTCGTCGGCTGCTTCTTCGCGCTGAACGGCCTGATCGAGACGCTCTTCCTCGAAAACTGCAACGAGTTCGCCGAGCTGGTCCGCACCGGCGACCTCGACTTCCTCCTGCTCAAGCCGATCGACGAGCAGTTCCTCATCACCTGCCGGCGGATCGACTGGGCCACCGCCCCGAACGTCCTGATGGGCGCCGGCGTGATGGTCCTCGCCCTGCTGCGGATGGGCTGGCCCTTCGACCCGGTCACGGGTGCGTCGGCTTCCTCGTCCTGTTCGCCTGCGGGACGGCGATCGCCTACAGCTTCATGCTGGTCGCTGACCCCGTTCTCGGTCTGGATGGTCCGCAACCAGAGCCTGATGGAGATGTGGTGGCTCTTCTCCAGCCTCGCCCGCTACCCCAAGGAGATCTTCGTCGGCACCTGGGCCGAGCCGATCGGCTGGTTCTTCACCTTCGTCCTGCCGATCCTGCTGGTCGTCAACGTCCCCGCCGCACGTGATGGTCCGGGTCCTCGAACCCGGCCTGATCGGCTTCACCCTCGTCGGCCACCGTCGCCGCCTTCTGGGCCAGCCGCCGGTTCTTCCGGAAGGCCCTGCGCTCCTACCGCAGCGCGAGCAGTTAGGCGGCTCGGCCTCGGGCCTGCGGTCGGTTCCCCGGCCGAGGGAGCGACGCGACGCTCCCCGTGCCAGCCTCTCGCTTGTGTGCTATAATTAACGCGGACTCCTTGGCAATCCGGTTGCGATCACGATCCTCCGGTCACCGGTGCGTCTCGACGCCGCGGGGCGCCCCGGCGCCGAACGAACTTCAAAATGGGCAATGTTGCCTTCCAACTTCCTGTCATCTCTCAGTTTATAAATTGCCATGCCCCAGAATCGGGAGCGTCCCCCCAGCGTTCTTCGGGCGCCCCGACACCGTCCCCGGCACGTCGCCTCGGAGTTCCCGCGCCGTCCCGAGCCTTCGCGAACGGCACAATAAAGCGTCTCGCGACTTCCGGCCGGCCGTCAGGACAGGGCGTACGGCTGTGCCAGGGCGAATTCCGGATGCCGCGCCAGGAAGCCGGCCACGCGGTCTTTCCGGTCAAACGCCTCCGGAAGGAAGGCGACCGCCCGTTCGATCCGCTCATCCGGCTCGGCGCAACTGAAGCGGAGGAACCCGTGCCCGGCCTCCCCGAAGCACTCGCCGCCGAGGCAGGCGACGCCGAATCGGTCGTCGGCCGCTTCGAGCAGGTAGAGGGCGAGACCATGGGAGGTCAGGCCAAGCCGGTTGCAGACGGCGCGGACGTCGGGGAAGACGTAGAACGTCCCCGCGGGCGGCAGCACCTTCAAGCCCTCGATCGCCGACAGGCCGGCCGTCAGGCGCTCGACCTTGCGGCGGAACCGATCCATGTAGTCGTCCCGCGTCGTCCGGTCCTGCTCCAGGGCCGCCAGGGCCCCGATCTGCACGAACGGCGGGCTGCATGACGCCGCCGTGTTGATCAGCTTGCCGATGGCCTGGACGACCTCCGGATGAGCCACCGCGAAGCCGATCCGCCAGCCGCTCATGCTGTACGACTTGCTGAACGTGTACGCCGCCACCGCGTGCTCCATCATCCCCGACCTGGCCAGGATCGACTCGTGCCGCCCCTGCCAGACCATGTGGCAATACGGCTCGTCGCTGAAGACGACCAGGTCTGTCCCGCTCACGACGTCGGCGATCGCCTCCAGGTCCTCCCGCGTCGCGACGCCACCGGTCGGGTTGTGGGGCGAGTTGAGGAAGACGGCGCGGGGCTGGGGGTCGTTCTCCAGAAACCGCCTCACCGCCTCCGCCCTCGGTCGGAACCCGTCCCCGGCGCGGAGCGGTTCCAGCACGGCCCGGGCGCCGCGGCGGTCGAGGTTGGGGATGTACGTCGGAAACTGCGGGCTGAAGATCAGGACCCCGTCCCCCGGCTCCAGCAACGCCTCCGCGAAATACTGCTCGAACGGCTTCGCCCCCGAACCGACGACGACGTTCTCCGCCGTCGCTTCGATGCCGAACTCCTCCCGGACGAACCGCGCCGCCCCCTCGCGGAACTCGGGCAATCCGAGGCTGGGACCGTACCCCGTCCGGTTCTCCTCGATGGCCAGGATGCCCGCCGCCTTGGCGTGCGGCGGCGACGGGAAGGGGCTGTCGCCGATCTCCAGCTCGACAACGTCCTTGCCCGCCGCCTTGAGCTGTCGGGCGAGGGCGAGCACGGTGAAGGCGGTCTCGGCTTTCAGGTTCCGGGCGAGGGCGCTGAGGCGGGGCATGGCGGAATCTCTTGGCTTCGAAAGGAACCGGTTGAGCCGCTAGCGGGAAAGGGCCACCGCCAGCGCGGCGGCTCCCAGAGCGATCAGGGTCAGAAGGATCGGCAGGTAGATCCGGGGCGAGATGTTTCGTGGATCGTTGTCCTCGGTCAACTTCAAGCCGAGCAAATCCCAGCGCGATTCGGTGGAGGTGTAGAGTGAGGACGGTAGCTCACCCCGAAGCGCGAACGAGGCCCCCACGATCATCCCGAGGATCATGAGCCCGGCAACCTTCGCATCAACCGTTCCCCGTACGAGTCCCACGATGAGTAGGGTGAGCAGAACCAGGGAGAGTCCGAGGGCCGCAAGGCGTTTGACGGGCCTGCCCCTGGACGTTGTCATGACGCCTCCCACTCCACCAAAAAATCGGGCCGGCTGCGACCCGGTTGTCCGGATCGGTCGCCGGCCCAGGATGCGGCCCCGGCTATCCACGCTCTGCCGGCTACTTCGACGCGATCACCTGCGCCAGCGGTCGGACGACCCGCGGGATGACCCGCTCGACCAGCAACTCTTCTCCGACCTCCCGCTGTCGGCGGAACGAATCCACGAACGAGCGGTCGGTGGTGGTGCCCCAGTACTGGCGGACGGTGAAATAGACGCTGATCTGCTCCTCGGGGAACTCGCCGGTCCGGATCTGGTAGGCATTGGTCCGGGTCTCGATCGAAAGCCGGCACTGGAGCCGGCAGGCCGGGTCGAGCGCCAGCGTGATCGAGGGCTCGTAGTTGATGACCTGCGTATCCGGAGTCTCCAGCAACGTCTCCATCCCCGGCCCGACGCCCAGCGCCTCGGCGACGACCTCGTCATGGTTGCCGTTGTAGGTGAAGTCGAAGCCGAACATCACGTCGAGCGCCTCGCAGTCGAGGACGCTGATCGTCAGCAGGTGCGGGGCCAGGTCGAGGACCATCTCGTGCTGCCGGTACGCCTCCTCGAGTGTCTCCGGGTTGACGTGCCCGGAGCAGAGCCGGCGGGGCTCGATGGCCAGCCAGCGGTAGCTGACCTGCTCCTTGTCACCTTCGAGCACCAGGTCGCCGCTCTCGCGGGTGTAGAAGTTGGTCAGCTCGGGAAACGCCTTCTTCATCTGCTCGAAGTAGTGCAGGACCGTGTCGCGCGAGGACGGGAGCTCCATCTCGGTGTTCAGGTTCATATTGACGTAGAAGTCGTCGGCGTCGGTGAAATAACGATTCATCCTGGGAGTCCTGCTGGCTGGCCCTCCCCGATCAGTCCCGCGGCGGAGGGGCGAACCGAACGGCCTGCCCGATGCGGGCGGGTGAAGGGCATTTCAACCGCTACTGCGGTGGATCAATCCGTTATGATACCACAGACGGCCCAGGGGCGATACGCGGAGCCCATTACTGACGATTTGAGGAATCATGCCCCCACGCCTGGAATCAGGCCTCGGCATCAAATCTGCTTCATAAAGAATAGGAGCCACCTTCATCAAGGTCATCAGGATGGGGAGCGACGAACCAGGCTTCCAGCATTGCTCGCGCCAAGTTCTTGAGCCAGGCAGCTCGTCGTAAATTTAGTCCATTGCTCGATTTGCAGTCGCTCAATCCAGGGCCTCAGACGCCGTGAAAATCTTTCTCCTGAAACTCGACCAGCGTCGGCACGTGTTCTATTCGGAAGGTCCCGAAACCATCGACAGCGAAGAATGCGCGGACCATGGAGTTGAAGAAAGCGGGGAGATTCGTGCTTGGCTGGTAAAAAAGACCCGATACTGGAGAAAAACTGGTCCGAACATAGATGGGGGATCTAGGGGATTTCTCAGGCGGCTCTGGCACTGGCTCCAGCGGTTCATTGGACCGGACGAACCCCTCTTACGGGGCTTGCGAAAGGCAAGATCGATTTCCCTTCACCATCCGGTGTCGATGAGTGAGGAACGGTCCCGGGCGGCCTGGTTTGACTACCTGGCCGGACGGCGGCGGAATCACCTGTTATGGCTCGTGGTCAATCTGATCATCTGCCCCCTCTCGGTCTTGCTGGCACCGATCCCGGGGCCGAATCTTGTTGGATACTGGTTTGTGTATCGGGCGGCCTGTCACGCCCTGGCGTTGATCGGCGTGCAGAGAGCCTGCGATCGGAGGGTGGAGACGTCGTTGATCCCGACCGGCGTGCTGGACGCGCCGATGGGCCGGGCGGATGCCAGTGAGGTCGCGGCACTGGCTTCCCATTGCGGCCTGAGTGGTCTGGATGTTTTCCTGGTACGCATCGGCGCGGGTCGCGAGGTGGCTGACAAGCCCGCGACCAGACCGGCTCCGGACCCGGAGGAGGCCCCGGTTGGACACCGGGGCAATTGAGAGGATGCGACTGCTCAGCTACAACATCCACAAAGGCATCGGCGGCCGCGACCGCCGCTACGACATCGCTCGGATCATCGAGGTTATCGAGTCGGAGAATCCGGACCTGATCTGCCTCCAAGAGGTCGATCGGAACGTCCGGCGCTCCAGCTTCCACGACCAGCCCGGCGACCTCGCCTCGGCCTTTCGCTTTCAGGCGAACCTCTACCAGTTGAACGTCAAGCTCAAGGCGGGTGGCTACGGCAACCTCGTGCTCTCGCGCTGGCCCTTTCGCGACAAGCACCAGATCTCACTCCGACTCGGTCGTCGCAAACCCCGAGGCGCCCAGATGATCCTGGTGGACACGCCCGAGGGGCCATTGCACCTGGTCAACTGGCACCTCGGCCTGGCCGAGCGCGAACGTCAGTGGCAGGTCCGCCATGTTCTGGAACATGACCTTTTCCGCCGCTCCTCGAACCACCCGACAATCATCGCTGGCGACTTCAACGACTGGCGTAACCAGCTTGCTCGGGCCGTCTTCTCGCACCACGAGTTCGAGCAGGCGACGGCCCCGCCCTCGCGCTATCGCTCGTTTCCGGCGTACATGCCGGTCGCCTCGCTGGACAAGGCGTTCGTCCGCGGCGAGCTTCTGGTCAAGCACGTCCGCGTCGTCAAGAACCGAGTCGCCCACGTCGCCTCCGACCACCTCCCCTTGGTCGTCGATTTCCATATCAACGGCCACGCGAAGTCCTAGGAATTGGGCCTTACACCTCCGCGCCTCCTGCAACCGGACCGCCGCGGATTGAGTCGCCGGCTGGTGCGGAACGCCTGGTAGACACTGTGTTTCGGGGCCATGGTGACTGGGGCTCGCCTCGTGAGAGCAGCGACGAGGAACGGGATATCGGGTGCCTTGACCTTCCGCACCAGCGCCAGGCCAGCCGATCGGCCACTCACCGTCGAAGCCAATTGCCGCTTGACTGTCGAGATTCTCAGCCGAGAAAAACAGACCTCCATCGTTTCGCCATCGAGAGAATCTCGACATCCAAGCGGCAATCGCGCAAACCCTCTGTCTTCCGATGCGCCTCGTTCTCCGTCGGGGCGTCAGTCGTCGTCCATCTCCATGTCATATTCACGGACGGTGACGTAGACTTCCTGGCACGCCTCGGCGATCCGATCTCCGAGCCCCTGGTGCTTGGCTTCGAGCTGGCTGGAGTACATCGCCAGCACCTTGCAGAGAAACGCGGCGTGGCCGGAGTCGGCCTCGGTGGCGAGTTGCTGGAGGCTGTCCTCAATTTGATCGGCGAGGTAGAGGAGGAACTGGGCCTGTCCCTTGACCTCGGAGAGCGCGCGTGCCAACTCGGGCGAGCTGAGGCGAGGCGACTCGTGGGTGGCCGGACGGTCGTGGCCGGATGGCGTCGAGGCGCGACCGAGAACGGCCTGGCCACCACCGGCGAAGCCGCGAGATTCGTGGGGGCTCATGCGGCATCTCCGTTGCGGAGAGCGACGGTGGCCGGGCTGGCGTCGGGCGAGGCGACGGCCGACTCGAGCGTGCTGCAAAGATCGCCCATGAGCCGCATGTTCTCGCACTCGACGGCGAGGTTCTGAGCGTGCATCTCGACGAGCTGGCGGAGGAAGATCCGGGTGCCAGCGTCTTCCTCGGACTGGAGCCGATCCACGTCGGCGACGGCGGCGCGGACCAGGTAGTCCATGAACTGGAGTTTGCCCCGGATCGAGGTGCAGAGCTTGTCGAGCTGCTGGCGGTCGGATCGAGACGTGTTCGCGTGTGGTGCGGCGGAGAGTTGTGACATCCCTATCTCCCCGACCCTCCGGGCCGGTCAGCGTGGTGATTCCTTCATCGCATCGCAGGGTCCAGCCTGCGAGCCGCCCTCAGGTGAACAACCGTGGAATTCTGCGAGGTCAGCCGAGGCGAGGATGAGCCTCTGGTCTGCCGGGGTCGGACACCCTGGGGACGTCCAGAGTGCCGGCAGATTACCGTCCGACTTGCGGGGGAGCAAGCGGGAAACGGCCCGATCCGGCTGGCACGTCACCCAAGGCGTCACCGGGTTTCAGGTTCGGGAATCCGTCGGCCGCCCGTTTTTTCGCGGCGGCCTCGCATTCACCGAGATCGACCGTAGCCCATTGACTTTTCCCCGCCGAGGCTCGACCATCGGCCAACACCCCAGGTCGATCGCTGGTCGGAGGTCTCTCGGCTGGACCCTCACCCCAACCCTCTCCCGGCGGGAGAGGGGGTCAGGAAATCAACTTCTTCCCGCTGGGAGAAGGTGGCCGCGCCGCGGACAGGTGAGGGTCGTATCGCTGGTTCACCGCCCCGGCCGTCGTCCTGCCAACGACCCTTGTCGCGTGGCGTCCTGCCCGCGGCAATGACCTCCAGGGAGACGCGCACCATGTCGCTGAACCGCCGTCAGATGCTGCTCGCCACGGGCGCCGCCTTGCTCGGACCGGCCGTCGCGAACCAACTCCGGGCCGAGGGCCCGACGAAGAAGGTTCTCTTTTTCACGAAGAGTTCCGGCTTCCAGCATCCGGCCATCGCCCGCGACGGCGATCAACTCGGTCACGCCGAGAAGCTCCTTCAAGACCTCGGCCGCCAGCACGGCTTCGAGGTCACCTGCTCCAAGGACGGCCGCCTGTTCGACCCCGACAAGATCGGCCAGTGGGATGCCTTTGTCTTCTACACAACCGGCGACCTGACTACCCCTGGCACCGACAAGCAGCCGCCGATCTCTGCGGACGGCCTCAAAGCCTTTTTCGACCGTATCCGCTCCGGCAAGGCCGGCTTCGTCGGCGTCCATAGCGCCACCGATACCTTCGGCAAGCACCGAAAGGCCCCCGGCGAGGAATGCGACGATCCTTACATCCAGATGATCGGCGGCCACTTCAACGGCCACGGTCTTCAGCAGGAGGCCGAGTTGACCGTCACCGACCCGCACTTCCCCGGCGCTGGCGAGTTCCCGAAGACGTTCAAGATCAAGGACGAGTGGTACTCCCAGAAGTGCCAGACGGACGACCTCCACGTCATCATCAAGCACAACACCCAGGGCATGCAAGGCGCTGACTACCAACGTCCCGATTTCCCCCAGACCTGGGCCAAGAAGTACAGCGACGGCCGCGTCTTCTACACCTCCATGGGACACCGGGAGGACGTTTGGACCAACCCGTTGTACCAGGGTCTCGTTCTCGGCGGCCTCGCCTGGGCCAGCGGCAAGGTGGAAGCCGACATCACGCCGAACGCCAGCCGTGTCACGCCGCACTTCCAGAGCCTCGAAAAAGGCTGATCCTTCGGTTTCGTCCTGGCTCGAGGGCCGCGGGTAGGCTACCCGCGGCCTCGGTATCGCGACTCCTGGATGAAGGCGCCTTGACCACGCCCTCGTCCGCGGCCATTTCGATGAGTCCGCGGTGCTCCCCCGGCCTTCGAAAACCTACCGAGAGCGCGAGCGGCGGTTCGTGGTCATCTTGAAGCTCGCTCCTTGGGAGCCTGAATGATCAGCCAGCCTGAGTGGTTGTGGGGCGTCGGTGCTGGAGAAACCATTCATACAATTCGTGATTCTCGTATGTCTGGGTCCAAGCGTCGTGGTCCGCGTCGGGGTAGAGCGTGTAACGCACGTCGGAGCCGATCTTGCGGAGGGCTTCGACCATGACCTCGGTGTAGATTGGGGGGACGATCCGGTCGAGCGCACCGTGGAAGGCCCAGATAGGCATGTCCTTGAGCCGGATTGCCGTGGCGGGGTCGCCACCGCCGCAGATGGGTGCCAGGGCGGCGAACCGTTCGGGACGCGCCGCTCCCCAGGCCCAGGTGCCGAATCCCCCGATGCTGATGCCGGTTAAATAGACGCGCTGCTCGTCGGCAGGTTGTGATGCCAGGACCTGATCGAGAATCTGGTCGAGTGCCCGCGGGTCCCAGCCGCCGAAGGTGCTCTGAGGCGCCACGACGAGGAAGGGGAATTCGGGCCGTTCCTGCACAAGCTTCGGCGGACCGTGACGCTTCACCCAATCCAGGTTGTCACCCGTCTCGCTTGCCCCGTGCAGGAAGACGATCACGGGCCAGGGCTCCTGCGCGGCCTCCCTTGCGGGAGGCTGGTGGAGCAAGTAACGCATCGTGAATGTCCCTCGCCTCTTTGCTTCTGTCTATCCCCCAAAGCAAGGACAATGCCAAACGAGGATGCCAGCCCCGGCAAAAACCACCCAGACTGCCCAGATCTCGGCACTTCGTCAGCATCACGGGTCCTGTCGTGCCGCCGCCCCGGCGGTTCTCCGAGCCGGGGCGGCGTTGCGCAGCTTGCCTTCAGACCCGGATCGACGTCCAGCCCCCTTCCAAAAACCGGGCACCAACGAGGATGGCCCGGACGTAGAGGTCGATGAACATCGCGATCCAGGCGCCGAGGAGGCCCCAGCCCAGGCCACCGCTGGAAGGAGGAAAGGTGAACCAGTAGGTCAAGGGGAGGCGGACGAGGAGATAGCCAAGGAAGACGGTGACCATCGGCCAGCGGGTGTCACCCGCGCCGCGGAGGGCGCCGCTGAGGACGGTGATCGTGGCGAAGGCGGGCATGGCGAACGCGACGACTTGCAAAACCGGTACCCCGAGCGCAGCCACGCCCATCTGATCGCGACCAAGAAAGAGGGCAAACATCGGTCCGGCCAGGAGGAAAAGGACGGAGCCAAGGGCACCGAGCACGACAGTCCCCAGGCCCCAGGCGCTCCAGGCGGCCCGGCGGGCGAGGTCGGGACGCTGGGCGCCGAGGTACTGGCCGGTCAGGGTACTGGCGGCCACGGAGAAGGCGGCGATTGTAAGGAAGGCGATCGCCTCACAGCGGATCGCGACGCCGTGGGCTGCGGTCGCCGTCCGGCCGAGGAGGTTGATGAGGCTGAGGAACCAGAGCTGGCAGAGGCCGTTGGTAAGGCTCTCTCCGGCCGCCGGCAAGCTGATCCGCAGCAAGCGGCGGCAGAGACCCCAGACCGGCCAGGTTCCCGCCAGCCGCAAGAGAAGGCCGGCCCGGCCCCGGGCCAGCGCTCGCAAGACCAGCAAGCCCCCGACTCCCTGGCCCACCGCCGTGCCAAGCGCGACGCCGTCGAGACCCATCGAGGGCAGGTCCAGTGCCCCGGCCACCGCGAGCCAGCTCAGGGTGATATTGATGAGGTTGACGGCCGCCATCACCCACATGCCGGTTCTCGTGTCGCCCGCTCCGCGGAGACAGGCGACGCCGACCGTCAGGCTCGCCTGGAGCGGCAGGACCGCCAGCACGATCCGCAGGTAAGCCGCAGCGGCGGCGGCGGTCGGGCCGGTCAAGTTCATGACGCCGACGATGGCGGGCGCCAGGGATTCGCCGAAGATCAGGAGCAGTCCGCCCACGACCCAGGCCAGCCCGATGGCCTGCTGGCAGACCCGCGCCGCTTCCTCGCGGTCGCCCGAGCCGATCATGCGGGCAATGAGGGCCGTCGCACCCGCCGAGACGATCATCAAGGCGCTGCCGATCACCCAGAGGAGATAGGAGCTGACCGTCACCGCCGCCAGGTCCGAGACAGCGAGAAACCGACCCGTCAGCAGGGTGTCGGAGAGCCCGACGAGATAGAGCATCGCCTGTTCGACCAGCACCGGCGCCGCCAGCCACGCGACTTGCCCGACAATCGAACGCCCCGGCAGTTCCAGCAAGGTCGGCCCGGCCTCGTCGTCGGTCGTCTCCGGTTCGGTCATCCTCACGAGGTCCTCCGGCTTCGACATCGGAACGCGTCCCAGGCTATCATAGACGCGGCCGTCCCTCACTCCGAGGGGACAGGGGCCTTCGAGGTTCATTCCGAAAAAAGCCGCGTTGCGAAGGGAGACGGCCACGGTGTCAGCCCGCATCCTGGATGGCAAGGTCCTCTCCGAGTCGATCCGCGAGGAGGTGGCCCGGGACGTGGGCCAGTTGAAGGCCGAGCGTGGCCTGACCCCAGGTCTGGCCGTCGCGCTCATCGGCGAGAACGCGGCAAGCGAGGTCTATGTCCGCAACAAGCGCAACGCCTGCAAGGCGGCGGGCATGACGAGCTTTCTCAAGAAGCTCCCCGACGAGACGACCGAGGCGGAGTTGCTGCGCGTCATTGCCGAGTGGAACGCAGCCCCGGCCGTCCACGGAATTCTCGTCCAGCTCCCCCTGCCCCGCCAGATCCGCGAGGAACGGGTCATCGCGGCGATCGACCCCCGGAAGGACGTGGACGGGTTCCACCCGGAAAACGTCGGCCTGCTCGCGATCGGCCGGCCGCGGTTTGTGCCCTGCACGCCGCTGGGAGTCCAGGCGATGCTAATTCGTTCCGGCCTCGCAACCCGGGGCGCCCGGGCCGTGATCCTCGGCCGGTCGAACATCGTGGGCAAGCCGATGGCCTTGCTGCTCATGCAAAAGGGGCCAGGCGGGGATGCGACCGTGACGGTCGCTCACACCGCGACGAAGGACCCGATCACGGTGGCCCGCGAGGCCGACCTTCTGGTCGTGGCGATGGGGCAAGCCGAGAAAGTCACGGCCGACTGGGTGAAGCCGGGCGCCATGGTGATCGACGTGGGCATTCACCGTCGCGACGACGGCACGCTCTGCGGCGACGTGCATTTCCCGAGCGTCTCCGAGGTCGCCTCCTGGATCACCCCGGTCCCGGGCGGGGTCGGCAAGATGACCGTGGCGATGCTCCTCCAGAACACCCTCCAGGCCGCTCGACTGGCTGCGACCTGATGAGAAACGACGCTCGCACGAAAGCCCTGCTCGATGCCCTGCCGCGACAACGCCGACGGGGACGGTTCTCGTTGGCTCCGATCACGCTCGGACTGGCCTTGCTGCTGGGACTTCTAATGCTCACGGAGCTGGTTCCCCGGATCTGGAGCGCCGGTCTTGCCGGGCGGACTGGCCCAGGCGAGCCAGTTCCGGGGCTGGCCGGGGCGACTCTTCTGGTCGGCGCGCTGGCTTTTCGATCACCGACCCGAGGCACTCGCCGCGTTGGGAGGATTGGTGGTTGTCGGCCTGCCGCTGGCTCACCGTTCGCGGACGTTGCGATGGACCTTCCGACTCCTCGCGCTCGCGGCGATCCTGCTCGATTTCGCGATCGTTTATGCCGTGCTCCACGTCGCCTTGACGGTCTCAGTCGGACCGATCGGTCGGGCCAAGGGGCCGGGAACCCGTCCGATCGGGCCGCGAACGCGACGGGTCCTCAGCGGGACGACGCCTTTTTCTTGGCTTTCTCCGCGGCCCTCGGATCGACCCCAGCCTGTTCACGGAAGCGGTCCTCGAGCTCACTCCAGCGGGCGGCCATCCGGCGGACGCGATCGGGTTGCTTGGCGGCGAGGTTGACCGTCTCGCAACGGTCGTCGGCGAGGTTGTAGAGTTCCCAGTCGTCGCCGAACTCGCGGGCGGAGACGATCTTCCAGTCGTCCATGCGGAGAGCGCGGTTGCCGATGTGGTGGAAGAAGAGGAAATCGTGATGGATCTGGCCGTCGCCGCTGAAGGCGGGGACGAGGCTGAGTCCAGGTAGCGGCGGAGCGGTGACTCCCTGCCAGTTGGGTTCGGGGTGGGCGCCGGAGAGTTCGAGGAGGGTCGGGACAATGTCAATGACGTGGCCGACGTCGTGGCGGAGTTCGCCCCGAGCCTTGATCCCGCGGGGCCAGTGGACGATCAAGGGGGTGGAGATGCCCCCTTCATGAACCCAGGACTTGTGAAGGCGGAACGGAGTGTTGGCGGCGGTGGACCAGCCGGGGCCGAGGCTGAGGAAGGTCTGCGCCGAGCCGGGGGGCGCGGAGGGATCGTGGCCGTCACCGCGGATGATCTGCTCGGCACTGGCGCCATTGTCGGAGGCGAAGAGGATGACGGTGTTGTCGATCTGGCCCATCGACTCCAGTTGCTCCAGGACGCGGCCGATCTCGCGGTCCATCCGATCGATCATCGCAGCGTGGATTGCCATCTTGGTGGCTTGAAAGCGCTTCTGCTCGTCGGTCAGATCCGACCAGGCGATGGCGTGGCCGACCTCGGCGGGTCCGATGCGCTGCTGCAGTTCGGCTTCGGGGAGATTCCACGAGGGAATGGTGATCGGGTCGCGATCGGAGAGGTTGCCATCGATGAGTCCCATGTCCCGCAATCGCTTCCAGCGACGCTCGCGGGTGGCGTCCCAGCCGGAGAGGAAGCGGTCGCGGTAGCGGGCGATGTCCTCGGGAGGAGCCTGGATCGGGAAGTGGGGGCAGGTGAAGGCGAGGTATTCGAAGAACGGCTCGTCGGCGTGTTCCCGAGCGTGCTCCTGGAGGCAACGGATGGCGTGGTCGGCGATGGCGGTGGTGGTGTAGTAGCCACTCCCTGGCTGGACGGGGGGAAGCGGTCGGTCGTCCTCGGAGTGCTGTTTGGGGGCAAAGTGACGGTTGTGGTCATCCAGCTTGTAGGAATGATCGAAGCCGCCGTCAGCGACGGCGAGCGGGGCGCCGTTGAGGTGCCACTTGCCGGAGTGATAGCAGCGGTATCCGAGCGGTTTGAGGTAGTGAGGGAGGACTCGCGTCCACTTCGGGAGCCGGCCCTGAGGCGGGTCCATGCGGATCTGCTGGGCGTAGTAGCCGGTCAAGACGCACGAGCGCGTCGGCCAGCAGCGAGCGGTATTGTAAAAGGAGGTGAACCGGAGGCCACCGGCGGCGAGGCGGTCGAGGTTGGGGGTTTCGATGTCACCACCGTAGCAGGCGGCGTCGGAGAAGCCCATGTCATCGGCGAGGATGACCAGGAAGTTAGGACGCTTTGCCTCTTCCTCCTGAGCCAGGGCGGGCGACGTGGCGACGGCGAGACAGGCGACGGCAAGGAGGATAGAACGGTTCAAAGGTACGGCCCTCCTGGTTTGTTGAGGAAGCGGGGATGGCGAGCGGCCCATGCCCTACCGGAAGGCCCAGAACGCCAGACCGACGACGATCAGCGCCAGGGCGCCGGCGGTGGTGAAGGTGACGGCCTTCATGATCCGGTTCATCCGACGAAAGCGAGCCTGAAACTCCTCAGTGTCGTTGAGATGAGGGAACGGTTTTCCTTCCGGGACGGGCACACCGAGGAACCTGCAGAGCGGTTCCCAGCCTTCCTTGACCTCATACACGAGGAGCTTGTCGGGCGGGACGGTGCGGCGGACCTCGTCGATGTGGCGCTGGAAGACCGTGAGGGCGTGGGCTTTGTCTTCGAAGCGGCCGTCGAAGACCCCGTCCCAGATGAGGCGATCGGTCATGCGGACGAAACGTCGCAACCGGGGATGCCAGCGGGGAAAGGTCCGGCGAACCTGGTAGATAGTCTGGAGGGCGCTGGTGTACCAGCGGTCGGGGTCGCGGACGGTGAGGATGACCCGGGCGTTGGGGACGCGGCTCAGGAGTTCGCGGTAGAAGTTGCAAGCCGGCCAATCGACGGTGGCCTGATAACCTTGGAAGAGCGTTTCCCAATCGACGGGCTCACCGCGGCCGGCGGCGTCCCAGACGGCGACGTGATTGGGGTGTGCGAAGACCTCGGTCATGTGGTAGCACTTCGTGAAGCCGAGTTCCTCCAGGGCGACCTTGAGCGAGAGTGTCCCGGTCCGTCCCAGGCCGGCTCCGATTACCTTCAAAGGCATGGGGGTTTCTCAATTCGAACATCGGCCGGGCGGAAGTGCGGTCCACTCGCTTCACATCCCCGGATTGGCGAGCATAGAGGCTGCATCGCGGGACGGCAAGTCCCCGGGGCTCTCGCGGAGTTCCGAGGCCCTCTGATACGGATCGGACTTGAAACCTGCGCTCTTCAAGACGGCTGAGCCCTGGCTTCAGAGTGCCTCCTTACTCGGGAGCGCAGATTTCATTTCGGGTCCGTATGAGATTCCCTTATGATGAAGGTACGACGTCGGTCCCGTGCTCGGTCCGTGAGCGGAAAAAGGCGGGAGGACTCCATGCGTCGAGCCTCGGTAACGCTCCTGACCCTGCTGCCTTGGCTCGCCTCGTGTGGCGGCGGCCCGCCGACGGAGGCGATCTTGCCCGGGTCGCCGGAGCGGGCGACGATCCGGATGGAAAGCCCGGCCTTTGAGGAGGGCGGGGCCATCCCGACGGCCCACACCTGCGACGGACGGAACAGTTCGCCCCCGCTCAACTGGTCGAGCGTGCCCGGGTCGGCGCGGTCACTGGCCTTGATCGTTGACGATCCGGACGCGCTGGGGGGTGCGTTTTCTCACTGGGTCCTGTTTAACTTGCCGCCTGATGCGGCTGGACTTCCGGGAGGAGTCGTGGCCGGGGAACGGATCCACATCGGTTCGAGCGAGGAAACCGCGACGCAAGGTCGAAACGACTTCCACAAGAACGGCTATGGCGGCCCTTGTCCGCCAGGTGGAATGCATCACTACGTCTTCCGGCTCTACGCGATTGATACTCGGCTCGACCAACTTGGTCCGGAGACGATCCGGGAGCAGTTGCTCGGGGCCTTGAACGGGCACGTTCTCGCCGAGGGTCGGCTGACGGGCCGGTATTCGCGGTGACGGGCCGGGACTCAACGGCCTGGCGCCTCCTTGGGATCGGACCTGGCTGCATTCACACCCTCCTCCCACGCCTTCCGGGAGGCTTCCTGGAGGGGGTGGGAGCCGTCGGGGAGACGATCGGCGTGGACTTGCCAGAAGAAGACGCCGCGGAAGCCGAGCTTCATCGCCCACTCAGTCTTGAGGGCGACGGATTCGGCGTCGTCGTAGCCGATCACGGCGGAATGGTCGGGCGCGAGGAGCCAGGGGTTCTTGGTCTCATCATCCCAGATCCGGGTCCAGCCCTGGTCGTGGAGGAGCCGGTGGAGGTTGGCGTAGTTGCCCTGGGGAAGGCGGGTCCTGGGGACATCCTTGGTGGAGGCATACGGCTTGGAGACGGGGAAGCCACGGCCGTAGAGGGGGATGCCGACCGCCAGTCGATTTGGTGGCAGGCCGCGTTCCTCGACGAGATAGGTCATCGTCATCTCGGTGGAGCGCCGAGCGCCGCCGGGCTGCTTCGAGGAGGCGAAGAGGGGGGAATGGTGGCCGGCGTACGGGGTCCAGTCGCCGGCCATGTCGTAGGTCATCACGTTGACCCAGTCCATATTTTCCATCAGGAAATCCTTGGCGAGCCACTTGAGGGTGCCGGGATTGGCGGATGCGGCCATCGTCAGGACCATCGATCGGCCTTTCCGCTCGCCGATGGCGTCGATTCCCTTGCGGAGCCGGCGGGTGAGACGTTCGAAGCCGACGAGTTCCGCCTCGGTATCGGGGTATTCCCAGTCGAGGTCGACGCCGTCATAGTCGGACGTATCGACGATGTCGAGCACGGCCTTCACGTAACGGTCCTCCGCCTCCGGCTTCGAGACGATCGAGGCGAATTGTCGGTCCCAGCCCCAGCCACCGAGTGAGATGAGAACCTTCACACCCGCTTTGTGGGCCGCCTCGGTCAGTTCGCGACTCGGAACGTTCCGGCGCGTTTGGACCTGGCCGTTCTCATCCGCAACGAGGAAGGCGTGGCAGAGGTGGGTGTAAAGGTGGAAATCGATGTCGCGGTTCTGGCCGAACAGATAGCCGACGAAGACCTTTCCCTGATCCCGGTCCTCCTCCTCGGCGTTCGACCGTGAGAGACCGAGAGCGGCGATTGCGGTGAGCGAGACGGCGATCAGGATGTTCCTTGCCATGGGAAACTCCCGGAGGACCCTGCCCTGGATATTCGGTCCGGGACTCTGGCGCCGAGCGGGAGTCCCGGGAGTGAACCTTAACCCTGCGCGCCGGTGGGTGCAATGAATTGACCGGCCGTCGCCGAGCCACCACAATAAGGCCCATGCGCCACATCATCACCACCCTGCTCCTGCTGGTTGCTCCCGCGGTCGCCCTGGCTCAGAGGGACGCGCGGGTACCCGACACGGCCCCCGAGATCGAGCGACGATCGTTCGAGATCGCCGACGGATTCGAGGTCAGCCTGTTCGCGTCCGAGTTGACGCCGTTGCCGGCCGGCGAGGATGGCATCGCCTCGCGCGGAATCGACAAGCCGATCCAGATCAATTTCGATGCGCGGGGGCGACTCTGGGTCGCCTCGAGCGAGGTCTATCCGCAGATCAAGCCAGGTCAGAAGGCGAACGACAAGATCCTCGTCCTTGAGGATTCCGACGGCGACGGCCAGGCCGACAGGACGACCGTCTTCGCCGACGGCCTCTTGATTCCGACGGGGGTCGAGCCAGGCGATGGCGGAGCGTACGTCGCCAACAGCACGGAGATGCTTTTCTTCGAGGATACCGACGGTGACAACAAGGCCGACACACGGAAGGTCATCCTCTCCGGCTTCGGCACCGAGGATACGCACCACATCATCCACACCTTTCGCTGGGGCAACGACGGCCTGCTTTACTTCAATCAATCCACTTATATTCACTCGAATGTCGAGACGCCCTGGGGTCCGCGACGACTCGGCGGCGGGGGGATCTGGTGGTTCCGCCCGGAATCACGCAGGTTGGAGGTATTCACCCGTGGGTTAATCAACCCCTGGGGTCACGAGATCGACCGCTGGGGGCAGCACTTTGCTACCGATGGCGCCGGTGGCGAAGGGATCAACTTCATGATCCCGGGTGCCAGCTATGCCTGGACTCCCGGAGCGGCGCGGATTGTGGCCGGCTTGAATCCCGGGAGCCCCAAGTATTGTGGCCTGGAGGTGATCTCGGGTCGTCACATGCCCGACGATATGCAAGGGGTCCTCGTCACCCACGACTTCCGAGCCAATCGCGTCTGCCGGTTCGCTCTCTCCGATGACGGCTCGGGCTTCGCTTCTCGCGAGCTGACACCGTTGATCTCAACCCGGTTTCCCGCCTTCCGGCCAGTCGATGTGAAGCTCGGCCCCGATGGCGCAATCTACATTGCCGACTGGTACAACCCAATCATCCAGCACGGTGAGGTCGATTTCCGCGATCCGAGGCGCGACCACACCCACGGTCGGATCTGGCGGTTGACGGCCCGGGGGCGACCACTGGTCGAGAAGCCGAAACTCGTGGATGCGAGCATTCCAGAATTGCTAAATGAACTCAAGGCGTCCGAAGGGTGGACGCGGCACTTCGCCAAACGGATCTTGAAAGAGCGTGAGGCAGAGGTTGTCTTACCGTCGCTTGCGGATTGGGTGGCGAAGCTGGACCCGTCGGATGTGGATGTCGAGCATCAACGACTGGAAGCGTTGTGGGTGTATCAATCGCTTGACATCCCCGAGCCGGACCTGCTGGCCACCTTGCTCCATTCGCCCGAGCCGAGGGCGCGGGCGGCGGCGGTGAGGGTTCTGACGTTCTGGAAAGGACGGCTCGGGAGTCGCGACCCACTGGCTATGCTGGCCGAGCGGGTGGAGGACGAGCATCCGAGGGTCCGACTGGAGGCGGTTCGGGCCTTGGGGCAGTTCTCGGAGCCGAGGGCGCTGGAGATCGCATTGAGGGCGCTGGATCGGCCGATCGACAAGTTCCTAGATTATGGTCTGTGGCTGACCTGCCGCGAGTTACAAGCGGCGTGGTTGCCGGCCTTGCAGGATGGGAAGCTCGACTTGGGCGATCCGCGTAAGCTCACGTTTGCGCTTCAGGCAGCGGGCTCGCCGGAGGTGGTCGAGCCGTTGCTCCAGGCGGTCACGAGGAAGCAAATTGGGGATGAGCGGTTGACGGACGTCTTCCGGCTGATTGGGGCTCTCGGGACGCCCGAGCAGGTGGCTGCGGCCGTCGAAGTCGACAGGTGGCGCAGTCGCAGGCCGCCGCCTTGCGGGCACTCGCGGATGCCTCAGCGACACGGGGGCTCAAGCCCGCCCGTATCGGAGCCGGTGGCGGCGACCTTGAGCGATGCCCTCGACGACAAGGCGAACGAGGCCCGGCGCATTGCCGGATTGCGGGCGGTCGGCGCCTGGAAGCTCAATCGACTGCGGGAAAAGGTCCGCAAGCGAGCGGAGGACAATTCCGAGGTGGAGACGGTCCGGGTTGCGGCTGTCGACGGCGCTGGCGGACCTGGGAGGGCCGGAGAGCGTGAAGGCGCTCAACGATCTGGCGGAGTCGGATGGCTCATCTGCGGTCCGAAGGGCCGCGGTTGTCGGCCTGGCGGAGCTCGATCCGAAGGCCGCGGCGCGGAGGGCGGTCGGCCTGCTGGCGAAGACCCAGCCCGGCGACGACGTGGCGCCGGTCTTCGCGGCGTTCGCCTCCCGACGCGGCGGACCGGAGGCGTTGCGTGAAGCGCTGTCCGATCAGAGCTTGCCGCGAGATGTGGCCAAGGTTGGCCTCCGTGTGGCGAAGGGTTCGGGACGACCGGAACAGGGCTTGATCGATGCCTTGACGAAAGCTGGCAGCCTCGATGCCGCGCCCCCCCTGCCCTCGCCCGAGGAGCAGGCGTTGCTCGTCGCCGACGTCTCCCGGCTGGGCGATCCAGCACGCGGCGAGGCGATCTTCCGACGCTCGGAGTTGCAATGCCTCAACTGCCACGCCATCGCCGGCGCGGGAGGCCAAGTCGGCCCAGGGCTGGAATCGATCGGTGCGAGTGCCCCCGTGGATTACCTGATCGACTCGCTGCTCCAGCCGAACAGGGCGGTCAAGGAGGGGTATCACTCGGTCGTCGTCGCCACCGACGACGGTCGGGTGCTGTCCGGGATCGTCCTGCTCCGGACGGCTGATGAGGTCGTCCTTCGCGATGCCGATGGCCGGGAGATCCGGCTGGCGGCGGGCTCGATTGAAAAGGAGAATCCGGGCCAATCCTTGATGCCGCAGGGGCTCACCGACACCTTGACCCGCGGCGAGTTCCTCGACCTCGTGCGGTTTCTCTCAGAGTTGGGCAAGCCGGGGCCGTACGCCGTCGGGCCGAGACGGCTGGTTCGGCGCTGGGAGGTGTTGCCGGCGACGCCTGAATCGGCGTATGTGCTCAAGCGAATTGGCTTCGATGCAGCGATCGCGTCGCCGGACGGTGCGGGCCTGTCGTGGTCGCCGGCTTACAGCAATGTCGCCGGGGCCTTGCCACTGACTGAGGTGCCGACCGTGCCCGATCGCGACGGTTCGCCGGCGCGGAAGTGGGTCCGTTTTTCGATCGACGTCTCGACTGGCGGTCCCTTCCGTCTCGGTCTCAATTCGGCCGAGGGATTGACCGTCTGGGTCGATGGACAACGTATCGAGGCATCTCGGACGATCGATCTGGACCTGGCATCGGGACGACATGCCGTCACGTTCGCCATCGACCCAGCCCGGCGGGAGAAGATGCTGGCCCTCGAGTTGCTCGACGTGCCGAGCTCGACGGCTCGGTTCCAGGCGGTCCTGGGGAAGTAGGGGGGTTTTCCGATGTCTTCGAGCGGATACGGCGTGGATCAGTTCGCGACTCCAACTCAATCTGAAGATGGTATAATGGCCGGACTTGCCATCCTGGCGGTCTTGATGGCTTTTGCTTCTGACCTGCTGCGGCTTTTTGAATACAATGTCGAGTCCGTGCGATGGGACGCTGCATTCGATGGGCAATGACCTGATCGCGAAGATCGCGGACTGGCATTCGCGTCATGGACGGTATCCCTGCACTCTCGCAGAGGCGAGCCTCGCCTCGCCGACGTCCTATCACGGGGGATTCGAGTATCGATGGGACGGCCGAGGTGGCTTCGTCTCTTCGATCGGAGTGCCCGACGGCGTGAATCCGAGGCAGGATTACGAGAGTCATTCGAAGTCTTCGAATTGCTACGATTGATCGGGGAATTCTCGATGGCAGAGTTCGACAAGGAATCCACAACCATGCCCGACCATTACCACGACGCGGCCGACCTCAAGAAGTTCAAGGAGATGCGTCAGCTTGCGCCGAAGGATTTCGAGGCGTGGTTGGAGCTCAACAACATCGTCGGTCGCGCGGACGGCGCGATTCCGAAGAAGTACAGGGAATTGATCGCCCTGGCGGTGGCCTGTACGACGCAATGCCCCTACTGCATCGAGGCCCATGCGAAGGCGGCAAAGACCGCCGGGGCGTCGCGCGAGGAGGTCGTCGAGACGTCGTTCCTAGCGGCGGCCTTGAGGGCGGGCGGGGCGGCGACCCACGGGGCGATGGCGTTGAAGTTTTTCGACCAGGAGTAGGCAAAGCCCCGAGAAGGTCCAATGTGGAAGAATCATCCCGAGTCTCATCGAGACGGCTGCATGAGACAAGTGGCTCGCAGTTTTGATTGCCGGGATGCTGCTGGCTCTGGGGTTTTCCTGCTCGAACGGACAGCCGGCCGGGACGTCCGCGCCGAAGAGTGGGACGGGGGACGGTGTTTCCCCGATCGATGCGGAGGCGTGGAAGACGCTGAACCCCGTCGCGGGTCAGTTGATCTATGTGCCGGTCTATTCGCATGTCTATAGTAGTAACGAGCCGAGGCCGTTCCCCCTGGCCGCGACATTGAGCGTCCGGAACACCGACCCGGAACGGCCGATCGCGGTCGGTTCGGTGAGGTACTACGACTCGGGCGGAAAGCTCGTCCGCGAGCATCTCAGGCGCCGATCCGTCTGGCGCCGATGGCCTCGACGGAGTTCTTCGTCGCCGAGAACGATGCCGCAGGAGGCTTCGGGGCAAACTTCCTGGTGGACTGGGTGGCCGAGGAGCCAGTCAACCCGCCGGTTGTCGAGGCGGTCATGATTGGCACGGCTCGCACGCAGGGCATTTCGTTCGTCGGCGAAGGGCGGGTTATCCGGAACCTGACGGCTTCGCAGTGAGCCGGTGCGAGGCGTTGTTGCACGAAGATGGTCGGTTCGGTCACCGACCATCTTCGTGCAACAACGCCCCGTCGAGGCAGAATAAGAGCGTCTAACAAAACCCAGAGAATAGCGCACTCGCACAGATCTTGATGCAGGCTAAGGTCAGGAACGCCTGATGGATATCCGGCCGTTTCTCGTAGCGGACGCGCAGCCGACGGTTCTGGTGGACCCAGGCCAGCGTCCGCTCTACTGGCCACCGCGTCTCTCCCAGACCCGATTCGTCATCGATACCCTTCTCCGGCAAGATCGGCTCGATCCCCAATTCCCGCAGCCCCTGACGGTGTGGCTCCGAGTCGTAGGCCAGGTCCCCCTGCAGGGCGTCGGGACGCTTCCGCGGGCGGCCGACCTTGCCCGCCACCGCCGGGATCTTGCGGAACAGCGGCGCGAATTCGGAGATGTCGTTGCGGTTGGCGGCCGTCCCGCTCACGGCCATGGGGATGCCCGAGGCGTCGGTCAGGACGTGGTGCTTGCTGCCCGGCTTGCCCCGATCCACGGGGCTGGGGCCAGTGGCCCCGCCGCCGTAGGCCGCGCGGACCGAGGAGCTATCGATCAGCGCCCGCGACCCATCGATCTTGTCGGCCCCGCGGAGCCGGGCCAGCAGGACCCGGTAGATCCGGTCCCAGGTGCCGTCGGCCTGCCAGTCGCGCAGGCGTCGCCAGCAGGTCATCCCCGAGCCGCAGCCCATCTCACACGGCAGGTCCTCCCAGGGGATGCCGGTCTTCAGCACGAAGAGAATCCCGGTCAAGGCCTCGCGATTGCCGACGGGGGGGCGTCCCCCCTTGGGGCTCGGCGGCGGCAGCGGCGGTAAGAGCGGGCCGACGACTTCCCAGAGTTCATCGGGCAGGATGGGCTTGGCCATGGTCGAAATCTCCCGGTCACTCGGATCGAGGAGACAACGAGCGATCGGCATGCCGAAGACCGGCAACGCTGGAGGTTTTGTTAGACGCTCTTAGGGGACTTATCCTGACCGCTGCACAAGTCCCAAACGGGAACGGTCCGGAGTCGGTCCCCATGAGCGCCCCTCAAAGTAATCCGCCCGACGTGGCCTGTCCACCGGCGGTCGACGAGTTGCCGCGGCAGATCCGCCGGCGGCTTGACGAGATCATCGCCTACTGCGTCGAGGACTCGGCACCCGCGTCGTTCCTCGACTTTGAGACGGCCCTCCTGGCGCTGCTGCGGTCGCTGGGATGCCTGCTGATCCAGCTCTTCCTCCGCGCGCGCCACGACCGGCTCGATCTGGCCGACTGGGAGGCGCGCGGCTATCCCGTCGCCGACCCCGCCGCCGCTCGGACGCTCAAGACCGGTTGCGGGCCGGTCACCTACCTCCGCGCCTTCCTCGTGCCGCGGCACGGCGGCGGGCCGGGCATCCATCCCCTGGACGTGGCGCTGGGCCTGACCGGCGACGGCTTCAGCCCGTTGATCATCGGCTGGTTCGGCCGGTGGGCCACCCGGGTCAGCTTCCGGGTCGCCAGCGACCTGGGGGCGATGTTCCTGGGCACGGCGCCCCCGGAGTGGGCGCGCAGGCGACACGGCGCGGCTTTCCGCCCGGGACCGCCAGGACGGTCCCGATCCTCATCGACGGCGAGACGTGTTTGGAGCGTCGGCTCCGGCGGCTGTTCCGGGGTGCGATCCTGACGCTGGACGTGCGGCATGCGCAGGAGAAGCTCTGGGAGGTGGGTCGGCTGTTCCATCGCGAGGGCAGCGTGGAGCGGACGTGCTGGGTCGAGGAGTTGGAGGCGTTGCTCTACAAGGGGCATGTGCGGGCGTTACTGCGACGGTTGAAGCAGGAACTGGGGGGCGTGAGCCGGCGCGGCCCGGGGACGAAGGCGAAACGGCGGGTGCTGAAGAAGGTGCTCGCCTACCTGGAGGATCGGATGAAGCTGATGGACTACGGGCGGTTGCAAAAGGCGGACCTGGTGATCGCCACGGGAGTGGTGGACACTTCTCGCTGATCCCGACTGCTCACGTCCCCAGTCATGCGGCCCGATGCCTGGAAACCGGCATCGGATCGGCTGGTTCCCGTCCGACATCGGAGTCGCTTGGCCAACGCCTGCGAAGGGCCCGCTCCCGCTTCCAGTACCGATCCATCAGCAGGACCAGGAAACGCACCGTCGTCCGCCGTCCCCGCCACTTGTACCGGGCCTTCTCCTGGTGACGCAGCGTGCGGTTGACCCGCTCCACATGGTTGTTCGTCCGCACCCGCCGGCACGCCGGGCTCTTCAGGAAGGCGATCATCTTGGCGAACTTCTCGGGCGTCAGCATCCCGATCGCTGCCGCCAACTCGGGCACCGCCAGGAACGCCCCGCTCCGCAGCAACGCCGCATGCCGGCCCCAGGCCAGCGCCTCGCTCTGCCCCTCCTCGAAGAGCATCCCCAGGCGGTCGACGAAGTCCCGCAGGATCTTCAACTCGGGCAGGTAGCTGAGCATCGTGGCCAGGTCGGCCCGCTGCCGGGCGTCCATCCGATCCCGACGCTTGACGATCAGGTGGCGATGCTTGCAGACGAAGGCCGACTTCTCCTTGTTCGTCAGGCCACGCCGCCTGGCTCGGGCCTTGGACGGGCGGCCCCGCTTCCGCTTGCGGCCCCGGTTGCCCCGCCGGGACAGCCCCCGACGCAGCCGCCGCACGGCATCCAGGACATGGCTATGGAGTTCCTTCAGGACATGGAAGACGCACAGTTGGTGGCGGGCGTCCGGCCACAACTCGGCGAGCAGCGTCCGGGTAGAGGTTCGAGCCGTCGGTGACGACCACCTCGGGCACCAGCCCCCACGTCTTGAGGTTCTTCAGGAACCGCCGCATGTGGCCCCGGTCGTTGCGGCTGACCAGGGCGAAGGCCACGGGGAGGTCCTGGAGCGGGTCGGTGGCCAGCAGCAGCGTATGCCGGCCCAGGTGGAGTTCATCGACGCAGAGCGTGCCGCTGAAGCGCTCCAGGACCCAGCGGCGGTGCTCGGCCATGTCCAGACGCCGGGCCTCCCGGTGGAGGCAGTCGTAGACGAAGCCGTCGGAGAGGTCCAGGCAGGAAGTCCCGGCTCATCGAGGCGATGACCCGCTCGACGCTCATGCCGTCGTCGAGGATGCGGTCGATGACGGCCCGCCGGACCTTGTTGTCGTAGAGGGCCTTGGGCTCGACATCCGGCGGCGTGGTGCGGAAGGTCCTGGAGCAGGAGCAGCGGGCCCGGTACTCGCCGTAGGTGACGTCGAGGAAGACGACCTGCTTGTAGGCGATGGTGCGGACCAGGCGGTGGTGGATCGCCTTGCGCCGCCCGGGCTTGCCGCAGTTCGGGCACGGGGCTTTGCGGGGGGCGCAGCGGACGGGTATGGTGCGGACGTGGGGGCCGATGGTCTCCATGGCCTGCGTGCTCCGGTGGGATTCGGGTAGTCACCCTCCAGCACGCAGGCTCTATCTCCTGGCGTCAAGGCCCCTTACGACCCCCAAGCCCTGTCGGGATCGGCGAGAAGTGTCGAGTGGTGGAGGGGGCGGCGCGGTACGTGGTCGGCGAGCGTCTGGATCACAGCGGGAAGAGGGGGATCGAGGAGCGGGCGGAAGCGGTCTTGTTGCTGCGGTGTATCGAGGTCAATGGGGACTGGGAAGCGTTCATGAGATGGGGCCAAGAGCGACGTCATCAAGAGCTTGAGCGCGGGCAGGTCGTTCAGATCCGAAGCAAGCTCCCCAGCCAGCTCCCGGGTGCAGCATGAGCATCACGGCCTTGCAGCAGGGCTGGCGCACACTAACATGCTAATGCGGTAATGACATCCATGAGGAACCCCTCGCTCCATCCGCAGCTTCGGCGCTTCCTGACGAGGCTCATGCGACGGTCGGGGTGTGGCTTGAGGATCGAGAGGGTGAAGCGGTCGAGCCAGGGGATGTTCGCCCCGAGCCCCCGCTCGCGGATCCGCGATTCGTCCTCGCGGAACGTCACCTCGAGGGTCCAGTGGCCCGCGTTCTCCACCGACCAGGGGCCGCGCACCGCCCGGGCGAACCGGTCCAAGTCCACCGGCAGGCGGCTGAGATCGTAGCGGACCGCGAGGCTCTGCTCCCCGCCCGCCCGCCGCCGCGACGTCACCACGCCGACCGACTTCCGCCGCTTCCATTCGGCCGGACCCGGCCGGCCCTCGGGAACCGGCAGCGGCAGGGAGGTCCGCTGTTCCTGGCGGCCGGGACCGCGATCGGTCGTCGTGAGTTCCTGGGCCGTCCCGATGGCGTCGTCGAGTCGCTCGTCGATGGGCTCGATGACCGCCGCGGGCAACGACTCGGGATTCCGCTTCAGGGCCAGGACGGAGTCGGCCTGGCCGCCGATGACCGCCGCGGCGATCGCCTTCTGGGCCCCCATGGCGTCGCTCGTGACGATGCCGGCCCGGACGTCGCTGCTCTTCCGCCGCTCGGGGATCGCGGTGATCTCGTGGGACTTCTCGGCACCGACCTCCTGTCCCCGGGCCAACCCGGACTCGCCGGCCCAGGCGGTGACGACGTGCAGGACGCCGCGGTCGTTCTTCGCGTCGTGGCTGCGGCGGGCCGTCTGGCCGTCGAGGGCGATGACCGGGCGATCGACGCCCGTCTCGGCGATGGCCTCGTCGCGGAGGCGGGCGATCCAGGCGTGGAAGGCGGCCGCGACGGCCCCGGGCTTGAGCCGCATCAGGACGCGACGGACGACGTCCTGGCCGGGGATGCCGTGGGGCCGGTCGAGCCGGCCGGTGAGGAGTTCGGCCTGGCCCTCGGCCCAGCGGGCGATGGCGGTGGGCCCGGCGGCGCCGGCGAGGACCGCCAGGACGGCGAGGACCAGGACGCCGGGCCGGGGGTGCCGCCGGTTGCGGGGGGAGCGTGGGTCCTCCAGGGCGGAGAAGGACTCCCCGATCTCGTCCCGCCTGCTGCGGGGGCTCGCCATCGCCGACCTCCGACCCCCGGGTCGGGTTCACGACCCGGTGGTCGGTAGACCCGGTCCGACGAGCGGCGCAAGACCGCAGAGTTTGCTAAATCGTCATAAAAGTGCGCGCTGGCCCTGGGGCAGCGAGCGGTGTCTTCGTGGAAGGTGCAGGTGCCCCAGACGGGGGCGTCCGAGCGGTGGACCTTGGTGTCATCGACGGCCCAGACATGGTCGCCGTGCCAGAGCCGCCCGGGAGCCTCCTCGATCAGGCGAGTCAGGGCGGTGGTCACCCAGCCCGTCCGCCAGGTGCCGGACTCGGCGAAGCGTTCCAGGGCCTTCCAGTCGGCGATCCGCTCGATGGCGGTGACCGACTGGGTGATGGTGTGCTCTTCGGGGTTGATCGCCAGGGCGGTGATCCAGGGCCAGCGCACATCAAATACGCTGTAATGACAGAACTTCGGTGAGGAAGTCGGTGTCGAGACTGCAAGAGATCATTTTGCCGCGCAGGCTGTCCTTTGTGGGATGACGCTTCAGGAGGGTCACGGCGAAACGCCGGAGCCAGCTCAGGTTGTTGCCCAGGGTCCGCTCGCGGGTGCGACTGTCGTCCTCGCGAAAGTTCACGTCCAGCACCCAGTGCATCGACTCGATGCCCCAATGGCCGCGAACCGCTTCGCCGAACCGCTTGCCGCCGAGATAGCGAGGGCACAGGGAATTCCGCACCTCGTCGGACTCCGTGCCGTCGGCATGACGTGTGATCCGCACCGAGTAGCCGATCGCCTTCACCCACGGCCAGTCCTTCGCCGGCCCGAACTCATGCGGCACCTTCGCGAGATAATACGAACGTTCGTCGATGCGGCCGTGTCCCTCGTCGAGCGTCTCATGGTACCGGTAGCGGAGGTCTTCCAGGTCGCGTTCCAGGTGATCGAGGAAGAAGGTTTGGATCGTGGCCAGGAGCTTCGGCTGGTTGTCCTTGACGGCGATGACGCCGTCGCCTCCACCGGTGACGACCTGCTCGACGATCTCCTTCTGACAACCCATGGCATCCACGGTGATGAGCGTGCCGGCCAACTCGATCTGCCCCAGGCGCTGCGGGATGGCCGTGATTTCGTTGGACTTCGCGTCGGTCGCGACCTGGCCCAGGGCGATCCCCTCCTCGCTGGCCCAGGCGCTGACGATGTGCAGCGCGCCGAGGTCCTTGGCCGTGTCGTGCGACCGGCGACAGGTCTTGCCGTCGATGGCGACGAGACGCTCGGGGTGGTCGGCGTCGGTCGAAATCGCGTCACTGATCCAGGCCGGGAAACAGCGTTGGAAGGCCTCGGGCTTCAGTGCCACGAGCAGCCGCCGGATGCAGTCGCGCGAGGGGATGCCGTTGGCCAAGGCGAGGTGCTGAGCCAACCACGCGGTACGATGCTTGGCCCAGCGGTGGATGGCGGTCGGGCCATCGCACCCGCAGATGATGCCGCCGACGGCGATGACCGCGATATCGACCAGGAGGTGCTTGCGGTTGCGCGTGTGCCGGGGGTCGCTGAGCGATTCGAAATACGAGCCGATGGAACCGACATCAACGAGCTGGGCCATGGAGGTCGTCCTTGGATCGGTCGGTGCCGAGTTCCGCGCCGGACCGAGGCATGCGGCAACCCGCTGACGACGATCGGATCAAGGAGATCGAGCGGTGCTCCATCGCGCCAGACCGCCCAGCCCCTACAGTTATGCGCGCTGGCCGTGGGCGGTGATCCACTCGGCGAAGCGTCGGAAGCCAGGCCGGGGGAACACCCAGGCGAAGGAGAAGAGCCGCGATTGCCAGATCGGCCAGAGCGGGATAGCGTGCGTCATGAGGTCTCTCCTGGTGCGGTGCCCGATGGGATGGTGACCACCCGGCAGGTGCCGCTCAGGAGACGCCTCGCTCAATACATAACAGCCGTTCAGTTCGAGTACAGCTATTCCGGGAAACTACTGCTTAAACAAGCGAGGTTTTGGCCGTCGAGTCAGGTTGGCTTACCACTTCCAAACCTACGGACGACGAACCATGGGGCACCGCCGCCCCGTCACTTCACAACCTGATTCCTGTCATCTTCCCCTCGCTCTTCTCCCTCGCGGCTCTGGGCGCCTCGGTTGACCGGGACATCCCGATCCCGGCTTCGTTCTCACTGGACTTCACCACCGCAGGGCATCAACCACCCCCAGGAACACTCCTGGCCACTCGTTCCACGACAACAGCCGATACGGCACTCGGCGGCCACCGCGGACGATTTGGCAGGGCATCAGGATGATCGCGTTCACGAACCGCTTGAACTCCATCCGCAACCGACCTCGCTTCTGCTCGCGATGAACTTCCTGGGTCTGCGGGTGCTCCGGCACCGCCAACGCGAACCACGCCTTCAGGTTCCACGCCAGCGCCGTCATCACCAGGTCCGCCCCGTTGCTCACCAGGTTGTCCACCGTCGCTCGCAACGCGTGCACGCCCCCCTGCAATGACGCGATCCGGTTCTCCTGGTCGCAGCGATCGTTCGCCTTGAAGACCCGCGCCCGCGGCGGGCCCTTGCGGTCGTGGGTTCAGGAGAACCGGTAACGGATCTCGTCGAACCGCCGCCTCTGACTCGCCTCGACCCGGATCGTCTGGCGGACGCGGATCAGCCGGTACGCCCGCCGGCAGGCCGTCGGTCGGTACGCGACCTCGGCCACGTCCTCACGGACCCGGGTCAACGTCTGGAACCCACGCTCGCGGACGCTCCGGTCCGGGATTTTCTCGGGGCGCTTCCGGGGCTTCCCCTGGGCCGTGTACTGCGGCCGCCGTTGCAGCTCAGCCCAGTCCGACGCGAGCCGGTCCTCGGCCATCGCCTTGAGGTGGGGCATGGCGTCGATGCCGAAGAGGAAGGTCACGGCCTCGGCGTCCCAGGCGTCGCGTGGCCTGGTCGGGGTGAAGTCAGTGTCGCCGCGGAGGTAGCTCGTGCGGAAGCCGGCGCCGCGGCCGGGCCGGATCGCCAGGTCGATCTGTTCGGCGGCGCCCTCGTGCGAGGGCCGGTTGACGAGGCTGAGCACCTCCCCGGTGTTGGCCCGGGAAACGATCAACGGGTGATAACCCCAGGTGCCGTCGTGGGCGATATCGACGCCCGGCTTGCCGCCGGCGGCGGTGGCGACGAGCGAGCCGTCGGCGTCGATGACGGCCGCGTCGAAGAAGGGCGACGGCAACTGTTTCCCGACCTTGACCCGGGTCTGATCGAAGACGTCCTGGAGGGTCTCGACGTCGTCGGGGGGAAGCGGCGGCCGAAGTCGCCGGCGGTGGTGGGGTCGGGGATCCGGTCGGCGTCGAGGGCATCGAGGAAGACGATGTCGTCGCGTCGCAGCTCGATGTCGTCGCGGCAGGTCCCGTGGCCCAGGGCGTTGTAGGCGAAGTTCAGGACCTGGTCCGACTCGTGGCAGGGGAAGTGGAACGTGAGCAGGTGGAGCCGATGGTCGATGGCCTCGGCCAGGCCGAGCTTGCGGCACGCGCAACGGGATGGCGCCGATGCCGCCGCAGGCGATGGCCCGGGTCTTGGTGGCGACCTCGGAGTGGATCTTCGAGGCGGAGCAGACCGGGTCGGGCGAAGGTGCGGTGACGGGCCGGTCGAGTCGTCGGCGGCTTTGGCGCTTGCCGGCGGCGTGGTGGCGGTGGGGAATCGGCTTCACTCGAAATCTCCTCGGGGTTGGGCCAGGGGATCGGTGTACGTTGATCCAATGTGCCGCAAACCCTGGGAGATTTCGAGTTTTCTCGAGACTGTAGCAGCAAAGTAGATGATCTTCACGGTCCCGCACGGGCTTGATGCAGGGCTTTCGTGGTCCGTGACCGGCCCTCGGCCCGCTGCTCCCGGTGCATGTCCAAGGCCATTCGCTGCCGGATGGGCTCCGCCGTCCGTACCGAGTAGACGCTCCGCTGGGCTTTGCGGTAGCGGCGGTTGCCCCGCTCCACCGCGTTGCTCGTCCCCGGCAACAGCGTGTCGTCCAGGTACGTCAGCGCCTTCTCCAGGTTCGGCGTGTACAGCTTCTCCCGGGCCCGGCCGATCCGCTTGAAGCGTCGCACTCGCGCCCGCAGCTTCGCCAGGCGGGCCAAGGCCGTAGCCGCTCGGCAGCGGCGGTCGAACAAGCGGTAGACCTCGTCCAGGATCGACCGCAGGGTTCGCAGTTGGGTCAGGCCTCGTGTGATCCGCCGCAACCTCCGCCCCTCGGCGGCCGTGAGCTTCTTCCGGACGAACAGGTGTCGGTGCTCGAAGAGGTCGTCGATCCGTTGCTCCTGGCGTTTGGCTCGTCGCACCTCCCGGGATTGGTCCTTCTTGGGACGACCCCGTGGTCGCTTGGGCAGCCGGGCCTGCATCTCCTTGCGGAGCTTCGCCAACGCGTGCCGCACGGCCTTGGTGATCTCTTTGAGGACGGGGAACCGACAGACCTGATGGGGCACACTGGGGAAGACCGCCGCCAAGGGAGCCGGATCGAGGTTCGAGCCGTCGGTGGTGACGCCTCGGGTCGTCAGGCCACGAGCATCGCAGTGGGCCTTGAAGTCGCGGAGCAAGGCGCGGATGTCATCCCGGGTCGGGTCCTTCTCCAGGACCCGGTACATCAGCCGTGTGAAGGTCCGGTTATCGACCAGCGACAAAACGCAGAACGGGCCGTCGTACAGCTCATCGACGGCGATGTCGCCGCTGGAGCTCTCAAGGCCGCGGGCGAGGGAGTCGGCCTCGATGCGGCGGGCCGCCTTTTCCCCCCGGCCTCGACCCAGTTCTGGATCGTGGCGTGGGGGACGAAGACGCGGTGATCGCGCCAGCGGTGCCAACTCGCCGACCGATACGGCAGGCCGTCCTCGACGACCAGACGGACAGCCGTCGGCTGCACCCGATGGGTGTAGTGGCATTGGGGCAGGGCCAGGTCGGCCAGGTCGGCGTTGAAGCACCGGCGGCAGTCGGGGCAGCGATGCTTGGAGTAGGTGACCACGATGTCGATCGGCCGGCCGGTCCGGGTGTCGCCGAGATCATGGAGGGTCCGCTGCCCTTGGTTGCAGCGCGGGGCCGATCGGCCGCAGCGGGGGCACTTGCGGCTGCGGAAGTCGCGGCTGCGGCGTTCGACTCGCGGGGTAGGCAGGTCCTCGACCCGGGTGATCCCCTCGGTGGCGTCCGGGACAGAGTCGCCTGGCCGATCCATAACCGGTCCCTCCTGACGAGATCCTCGCCAGAAGGACGGTTTACACGCGACAGGGCGGGGTCGCGACTACTTTGTTGCTACAGTCTCGTTTTCTCTCACCAATCACGCGGCTTCAGCCTCGGACCACGCTTGGTTAGAGCGATTTCCTGTTGACTGTAGCGGTTGACAGGATTATCCCTTGGAGGCTATGGAGGGCCCGAGGGATGAGAGCCTACTCGACCGACCTGCGGGAGCGGGTCGTCGCCGCCTGCGACGCCGGCGACGGCACCCGCGAGCAGATCGCCGCCCGCTTCTCCGTCAGCGTCGCCTGGATCCGCAAGCTGCTGCGGCAGCGGCGCGAGACCGGCTCGATCGCCCCCAAGCCGCACGGCGGCGGCCGGGCGCCGGCCTTCGACGCCGAGGCCGCCGAGCGGCTCCGCGAGGCGGTCCGGGCCGACGACGACGCCACGCTGGAGGAGCTGGCCCGCGCCGCCGGCGTCGCCTGCTGCCCGTCGGCGGTGCACCGGGCCCTGGTACCGCCTGGGCATCTCGCGAAAAAAAAGTCGCGGCGGGCGGCCGAGCAGGACCGCCCGGAGCTGAAGGCCGAGCGGGCGGCCTGGCGGGAGGAGTTCGCCGGCATCGACCCCTCGCGGCTGGTCTTCGTCGACGAGACGCGGGGCGAGCACGGCGATGGACCGCACGCACGGCCGCGCCCCCAGCGGCGTGCGGGTCGACGGCCCGGTGCCGCACGGCCACTGGAAGGTCGTCACGCTGACGGCCGCCGTGCGGCTCGGCGGCGTGCCGGAGCCGGCGTGCCTGGCCTTCGACGGGGCGACCGACTCGGCCTGCTTCGAGGCCTACGTCGGCGAGTGCCTGGTGCCGGCGCTGCGGCCCGGCGACATCGTGGTGATGGACAACCTGGCCTGCCACAAGACGGCCGAGGTGGCGGCGGCTGATCGAGGCGGCCGGGGCCGAGGTGCGCTACCTGCCCGCCTACAGCCCGGACCTCAACCCGATCGAGCGGCTGTTCAGCAAGCTCAAGGCCTGGCTGCGTTCGGCGGCGGCGCGGACCGTCGATGAGCTGATCGGGGCGATGGGCGACGCCCTGCGGGCCGTCCGGCTCGCCGACATCCGGGGGTGGTTCGCCCATAGCGGATATCGAGCCCTCGGATCAAGCGGCACACTCAATGAGAAACCGCTCTAAGGGTTAATGCTGTTCGTTGTTATTTCTACTGTCTGAAGTCGCTTGAACGGTCGCAAGGCTTTTTGTACTAGTACCTTCCAAAGGACATCACTCGATGGAAGGAGGCACCTGAGATGGAGCCCCGATACCAACGCCGTAAGGAACAACTCCTCGCTGACTGCCAGGTCCCTCCCACCCTCTTCCGCGGGGTCATGAGCCGGCTGGAGTCCTTCGCCCAACCGTTGGTCGCCTCGCTCCCCAGTCCGGAGAGTCGGACGCACTCCCGGACCTACCTCGCCGGCCTGCTGTCCGACGTCGAGCGCAAGAACGCCGAGGCGATCGCCTCTCGCTACGACCTCGACCGCCAGACGATCCAGCGGTTCGTCGGCGAAGTGGACGGGAACCATGACCCGCTGATCGGAGCACTGACCCGCCAGGTCGCCGGCGCGATCGGCCGGCCCGACGCCGTGCTCGTGTTCGACCCCTCGGCCTTCCCCAAGAAGGGGGCCGCCTCGGTCGGCGTGCAGCGGCAGTGGTGCGGCCGGCTCGGCAAGGTCGACAACGGCCAGGTCGGCGTCTTCCTCGGCTACGTCAGCGACGACGAGCAGGCCCTGGTCGACTTCCGGCTCTACTTGCCCCGCGAGTGGGCCCAGGACCGGAAGCGCCGCCAGAAGGCCGGCGTCCCCAAGGGCGTCAAGTCCCGGACGCGGCACGAATTGGCCCTGGAGATGCTTCCGCGGCGCGGCGGGGTGCTGCCGCACGGCTGGGTCGCCAGCGACGACGAGATGGGCCGGCCCGCATGGTTCCGCAAGCGGTTGGCCTGCGATGGGGAGTGTTACCTGCTGGCCGTGCCCTCGCACACGTCCGTCCGCGACCTGGAGGAACCGCCGCCGCCGTATGGCGGTCACGGTCGCCGGCCCAAGGCCCCATTCCGTCGGGTGCAGACCTGGTGCGCGGCGATGCCGGTGGAGGCCTGGACGAAGCTCAGGGTTCGGGACGGCGAGAAAGGCCCCCTGGAGGTCGAGAGCGTCGCCCGGCGGGTCGAGTCGAAGGTCGCCCGGCGGGTCGTCGGGTTCGAGGAGACGCTGGTGGTCGTGCGGTACAGGGACGGCGGTGTGCTCAAGCACGACTACCACCTTTCCCACTCCGCGGCCGGTACGCCGCTGGTGGAGTTCGCCCGGGTGGCCAAGGCGGAGCACCGGATCGAGGAGGGCCTGAAGCGGTCCCAGAGCGAGGCGGGGTTGGGGGAATATCAGGTGCGGAACTGGCGCGGGTGGCACCACCACATGACGCTGTCCCTGATCGCGACGTGGTTCCTCGTGGTGGAGGGGCGTCGGGGGAAAAAAGGCGGTCCCGGCGCGGACCGTGCCGCAGGTGCGGCTAGGGCTGGCGCTGATCCTGCACCGGGCCAGCGGTTGCGACGCGCCGAGTCGGGTCGCGCGCGAGAGAACGCGCCGGCTGGAGCGGAACGAGTCGGCACGGCTCTACCATTACAAAGCACGTAATCAAATGGCACTATTGAGGATCAGTCCGCACGAGCGGCCTAGACAGTAGAATTATGATCCGAAGCTATACCGGTTTAGCGGGTCGCCGTAGGCGACTCGATGCGAATCTGTTGAGCGATGCCCTTATCCGGGTTCATGCCGAGGCGATGTGGTCGAACGCCAGGCGATGACCGGCGCCACGGCGCAGCAACTCCGCCAGCGTCCCGAGGATGTCCCGGCCCTGGCGGCCCAACGTCCGCAGGACGCTCATCAGGACCGCATGCGTCTCCGCACCCGGCTCCGTCCGGTTCCCCGCCGAGAGCTTCCGCACCACCACCGCCGGGCGGATCTCCCGCTCGGCCAGCAGGTTCGTCCCGTCCACCTCGTCGTGGTCGAGGAACCGCAGTACCGAGTCCCGGTGCTTGCGCAGCAGCCGGGCCAGCCGGGCATTGTCCGGGTCGCTGTACCGACCGGCCAGCAACCGGCGCCAGGCCGCATGCAGCCGGCCCCGGGCCACGGCGTCCCCATGGGCGCCGATCCGGCCCCGCCGCCGCAGCAGGTCCAGGGCCTTGCGCAGCAGCGCCGCTACCCGGCTGGGGAATCGCACCGCCCCCCGCACCTTCGAGCGGGCCAATTCCGAGCACCGCCGCAGCAGGTGGGCCGCACACTTGCTCTTGCGGTACGGCAGCGGGTCATAGGCCGGGAAGCAGTCGCTGACCAGCACGCCCCGGTCGTCCTCGCCCAGCACCTCCTCGGCCACCTCGTGCCCCCGGCTGCGGCGGATCAGGCAGATCGTGGCGTGGCGGTCGGCGAAGTCCCACAGCCAGGCCGGATGGCCCCCGATCTTCCAGCCCGTCTCGTCGGCGTGCTGCACCGGGCGGCATCGGGCCGCCTCGATCAGCCGCCGGTAGCTGGGCCGGGCCCGCCGCCGCAGGCGGTGGCCGCTGCGGACCAGCGTCGAGGGGGCGACGGCCACGCCACCGAGGGTCTCGAGCGCCCGTGCGACCTTGCGGTACGGGACGCCGAGCCGATGCTTCAGGTCGGCGGCGAAGGCCAGCAACCGGGGGCCCAGTGGCCCGGCGGCGGCGGCGAGGGCGTCGGAGGTCTGCCCGGGGTGGCGGCCCTGGATGCGGCGTCGGCACCGCGGGCAGCGGGCGACCGGGACCCGGAAGCGGACGACGACCGGTTCGGGCTCGGGGAGGTCGATCGGAAACTGGTCGTGGATGGTGACCGGGGCATCGTCCAGCGGAGCCCGGCAGCCGGGGCAATCCTCGGGCAGGGGGACTTCGACGATGCGGGAGACCTGCCCCGGTGACGGAGCCGCCCGATGGGCAGGCGGATGACCGGGCTTGCGCCCCGGTCGCTTGCGTCGGACCTTGGGCGGCCCCTTCGAGAAGGGGGCGGCCTGACGCTTGCCGGCCCGGCGGGCCTCCTCCAGTTCGGCCTTGAGGCGGTCGGTCTCGGCCTGCAACCGAGCGCGCTTCGCCTCCAGCTCCCGGATGAGGCGGGCTTGCTGTCGGGTCAGTGCGCAGTTCGTCATAGGACGGCGTGGCTCCGCTCATGGACGGAGTTTTACCCGATGAGGGGCGTCCGACGCGAGAAATCAGCGGTCAGCGACCCGGTAACCGCAGATCGCCCACCGATGCCCCACGCGACACCCTGAGGACGATGGCCGTGAGCCGACCGCAGGTCCTGATCGTCGGCGCCGGGCCGACCGGTCTGATCCTCGCCCTCTGGCTGGCGAGGGCCGGGACCCCGTCCCGCCTGATCGACAAGAACCCCGGCCCGGGGCTGGCCTCCCGTGCGATGGCCGTCCAGGCCCGGACCCTCGAGTTCTACCGCCAGCTCGGCATCGCCGACGAGGTCGTCGCCGCCGGGTTCCGGCTCGACCGGCTGCACCTCCGCAATCGGACGCGGGAGCTGGCCGTCGCCCGGCTGGGGGACGTCGGCTCGGGCATCAGCCCGTACCCGTTCGCGCTGAGCTTCCCCTAGTGTCCTGAGTCAGAAGTTCGCTCACAAACCTTCTTGACCCGTTCCAGAATCAGATCCGCGTTGGCCGTCCACACGAACGGTCGGGGATTCTCGTTATGCGTGGCCAGATACTCCAGGATCGCCTTCTCCAAAGCCGCCACGCTCCGGAAGACTCCGCGTCGGATCTGCTTCTCGGTGATCTCGGCGAAGAACCGCTCCACCTGGTTCAGCCACGATCCGCTCGTCGGTGTGAAATGCAGGTGATACTCCGGATGCCGAGCCAACCACCGCTTCACCGCCGCCGTCTTATGCGTGCCGTAGTTGTCCAGAATGATGTGGATCTCCACGCCAGGCTCGCGCTCGACCTGAGCATCGATCTCCTTGAGGAACTTGAGGAACTCCTGCTGGCGGTGGCGGCGATAGCACTTGCCGATCACCGCCCCCGTGGCCACATTCAGCGCCGCGAACAGCGAGGTTGTGCCGTTGCGGACGTAGTCAGGGGTTCGACGCTCGGCCTGTCCCGGCTTCATCGGCAGCAAGGGCTGGGTGCGGTCCAATGCCTGGACCTGACTCTTCTCGTCGACCGACAGCACGATGGCGTTCTCCGGCGGGCTCATGGACAGCCCAACGATTTCGCGGACCTTCTCGACGAAGAACGGATCGGTGGAAAGCTTGAAGGTCTCGCTCTTGTGAGGCTTCAACTCGAAGGCCTTCCAGATCCGGGCGATGGCGGTCTGAGACATCCCCAGCTTGCGGGCCATGCCGCGGGTGCTCCATTGGGTGGCGGCCCTGGGCTTGGTCTCCAGGGTCTGGGTGACGACCTGCTCGACCATCGCGTCGGTGATCTTTCGAGGGGCGTCGGGTCGGGGTCCGTCGGCGAGGCCATCCAGACGCAGTTCGAGGAAACGCCTTCGCCACTTACCCACGGTGATGACATGGACGCCGAGCCGAGCGGCGACGTCCTTGTTGTCGAGTCCCTGAGCACAAGCCAGGATGATTCGGGCCCGGGTGGCGAGCCGCTGGGTGCTCTTGGGCCGCGCGGCCCAGGTTTCCAAGGTCTGCCGCTCGTCGTCGGTGAGGACCAGTTCGGCCTTGGGGCGTCCACCTTTTTTCATCATATGTCTCCCTTCGAGGATCATACAAGGAAACTGGACGGGGCGCAAGGTTAATTGGCGGATTTCTGACTCAGGACA
>CAVVZJ010000003.1:0-1245517 GCA_963752755.1 uncultured Planctomycetales bacterium
CGTTCGGCTATGCTGGATTGATCCATTGCCAGCGGCCAGGGGGGTCTACGCCATGAGCGACCCGACAGATTTCCGCGAGCCGAATGACGGTTCGGGCACCGATCCGGGCGGCGCGTTTGGGATCCCGGTGGCGTCGCGGGTGCGGAACCTGCCGCCGTACCTGTTCGGCAAGATCAACGAGCTGAAGTATCGGAAGCGCCGGGCCGGCGATCGACGTGATCGACCTGGGCATGGGCAACCCGACCGACCCGCCCGAGCAGTGGATCATCGACAAGCTGTGCGAGGCGGTGCAGGACCCGAGGAACCACCGCTACAGCGTGGCCACGGGGGTCTACAACCTGCGGCGCGAGGTCGCGAAGCGGTACGAGTCGCGGTTCGGCGTGACGCTCGACCCCGACCAGGAGATCGTCGCGACGATCGGGTCGAAGGAGGGGTTCAGCCACATGTGCCTGGCCCTGCTGGGGCCGGGCGACACGGCCCTGGTCGCCGGCGCCGACCTTCCCGATCCATGTGCACGCCGTCGCCCTGGCCGACGCCAACGTGATCACGCTGGACGTGCGCGACCCGCAGATGTTCCTCGCGAACGTCGCCCGGACCTGCCAGAGGCTGCCCCGGCCGAAGGTGCTGATCCTGAACTTCCCCCACAACCCGACCGCGACGGTCGTCGAGCCGGCCTTCTTCGACGAGGTGGTGGCGCTGGCCAAGCGGTTCGGGTTCTTCGTGATTCACGACTTCGCGTACGGCGACATCGGCTTCGACGGCTACGAGCCGCCGAGCTTCCTGGCGGCGAAGGGGGCGATGGACGTCGGCTGCGAGTTCACCACGATGTCGAAGGGGTACAACATGGCCGGCTGGCGGGTCGGGTTCGCGGCCGGCAACCGCGAGATGCGTTGCGGGCCTCAAGACGATCAAGGGGTATTACGACTACGGGCTGTTCCAGGCGGTGCAGATCGCGGCGATCGTGGCCTTGCGGCATGGCGAGGAGGCGCGGCGGCGCAGGTGGCCGAATACCAGTCGCGGCGGGACGTGCTGGTCGAGGGCCTGAGCCGGCTGGGCTGGAACGTCGAGCCTCCGAAGGCGGGGATGTTCGTCTGGGCCCAGATTCCGGAGCCGTGGCGGAGCAGCTGGGCTCGATCGACTTCGCGATGAAGCTGCTGGAAGAGGCCGAGGTCGCCGTCAGCCCGGGGCGCGGGTTCGGCGAGGCTGGGGGAGGGTATCTGCGGCTGGCGGTGGTCGAGAACGAGCATCGGCTCCGCCAGGCGTCCCGGCAGATCGGTCGCTGCCTGAAGTCCGAGAAGGCGGGGGCGTAGGTGGGCGGAGGCTGCCCTCCCAAAGCGGTGGATTACTGGCCGGGGACGGTGAGGGGCTGGCCGTTGTGCTCGGGTCCGAGCTGAAGGAGGAACGGGGCGGCGGCACGGCTCCAGGTGTCGGGTGTGGGGTAGCTGGAAGCCGAGTCGCCGAAGCAGGAGCGGAGCATCGCGGTGTCGATGACGCCGGGGTTGAGCGGGACGGCGGCGAGGCCGGTGGGGAGTTCCTCGGCGAGGGCGAGGGTCAGGCCCTCGATGGCCCACTTCGAAACCGCAGTCGGGGGCGACCTCGGCGGCGACGGAGCGGCCCCAGTAGGAGCTGAGGTTGACGATCACGCCCGAACCGCGGTCGATCATCGCGGGGGCGAAGTGGCGAATCACGTTGGCGACGCCCAGGATGTTGACCCGGACGACCTGCTCAAGCTGGTCGGCGGGCACGTCCCAGAGGGGGGCGTTGGGGTTGATGAACGGCGTTGTTGACCAGCAGGTCGGGCGGTCCGAGCCGTTCGAGGAGGCGGCGGGACCAGGAGGCGACCTGGTCGTCGTCGGCCACGTCCACGCGGGCGAAGTCGTGCGGGCCGCCGGGAAGCGTCGCGAGCGACTGCAGGTCGTCGATCGAGCGGGCCGCAGCCGGCGACGCGGTGTCCCATCTCGGCGAACCGTCTGGCCAGGGCACGGCCGAGCCCGCGGGTGACGCCGGTGAGGAGGATCAGGCGGGGGGCGTTCGGGGATGGGGATGGGTTCAGCATGGGTTGGGGCTCCGATCGGGGCGTTCGCTTCGGGCGGTCTGACGGACCAACGTAACCGCAAGAGCCGGCGTGATGGAATACGGCCGATGGGCGAGATAAGGTGGGCAGGAGTGGTCCGGGCCGGTCGGGGAACTTGAGTGAGAATTCCATGATGTCGGCATGCTTGCGGAACCTGGTGGCGGGGATCTCCGGGATGTTCGTCGCGGCGTTCGCCGGCCTGGCGACGGCCGGCGAGACGACGGGGCTGGAGGTGGCGGAGGGTTCGCGGTCACGGAGATTCGGGTCTGGAGGTGGCGAACGACATCATCCGGATGACGGTCGACCCGAAGGGCCGGATCGTCGTCTCGGGGCGGTTACATTGGCATCCTTGCGGACGATGATGGCGAGGCCGGGCTGATCGGGCGGTCCCGTTTGCCGACGAGCCGAAAGACGGCACAATGGGCCTGCTCTGGAAAGGCGACACGCTCCCCTTCACGGGGGGGCGGGTGCGTCGGCTGCGCAACACCGATGGGGACGACCGGCGGACGGGCCGTCGGAGTCGTCCGCAAGGTGAAGACGGGCGGTGAGCACGATGGACCAGATCCGTCGCGGGGCGGACGGGTCGCTATACCTGATCTGCGGCAACTTCACCGGGGTCGATGAATCGTGGGCGAGCCTGGCCAGCTCGCCGATCCGGGAGCCGGTGGCGGGCTGCCTCATCCGGTTCGGGCCGGATTCCCCGGATCGGAGATCGTGGCGGACGGGTTCCGGAATGCCTACGATTTCGATTTCAACGAGAATGGCGAGGTTTTCACGTATGACTCGGACAACGAGCGCTGCGTGTCCTTGCCGTGGTACGAGCCGACGCGGTTTTACCAGGTGATCCGGGGGGACATCAGGCTGGCGGGCGCCGCAGGTGATGGAGACGGGCCGGTTGCCGCCGGACTGGCCGGACGTGGTCGCGCCGCTGGCGACGCTGGGAGGGGATCGCCGACGGGGGTGGTCTGCTACCGGCATTCGCGGTCCCGGAGGAATACCGGGGCGGGTTCTTGGCGCTCGACTGGACGTTCGGGAGGGTGATGTTCGTGAAGTTGACGCCGCGCGGATCGACGTACCGGGCGGAGGTACGGCCGTTCCTGAGGGCGGTGGGGGACGAGGGGTTCGCGCCGTCGGATGCGGTCGTGCATCCGGAGACGGGCGACCTGTTCGTGGCAATCGGCGGGCGGGGGACGCGGGGGGCGGTGTATCGGGTGCGGTATGTCGGCGGGGACGGGTCGCGGAAGCTGCCAGTGAGGAGGCGGTCGCTCGACTTCGATCGGGACTGGTTGACGCGGGCGGTCGACGGTGACGACCGGGACCGGTTGGGAGGCGCTGGTGAACATCCGACGGTATCGCGATCGGTTCGAAGCTGAGGATGTCGCGCGGGTGGTCGAGAGCCACTGGCAAGGGCGGGATCTCGGGCTGAGGCGGGCGTCGGCGGCCTTGATCGCGACGCTGGGGCCGGAGGCGCGGGGCGTGCTGGAGTCGAAGGCGGCCGAGCCGAGGGCGAGGACGACGCTGGCACTCGGGATCGTGGGGGACGAGCCGGCGCGGGCGGTCGGCCTGGTGGAGTCGGTGTTGAGGGACGAGGAGGGGGACGGGGAAACGCGGCTGGCGGCGGTCCGTGTTGTGGAGCTGGCCCTCGGCGGGATCGGGGAGAAGCGGTGGAAGGGGGACGTCTGGGAAGGGTACAGCCCGCGCGAGCGAGAGAGGCTGGACGGGCAAACAACGAAAAACTTGCTCACATTAATGCGCAACCTGGTGTTACGAACGTCGCGAGGGGCCGTCGATCGGGAGGCGACACGGACGCTGGCGATGCTGGAGGATGGGGACGGGGCGGCCTTGCGGTCGGTGGTCGGGCGGCTGGGGGAGGGGTCGGACCCGCGGGACGATCTGCACCACCTGATCGTGGCCTCGCGATTGAGGGGGTCGCGGACGGCGGAGGTCCGGAAGGCGATCGCGCGGGGCTTGCTGGTCGTGCAACGCAAGTTGCGAGCGAGGCGGGCCCGGATCGATCGGAACTGGCCGTTGCGGGTGGCAGAGCTGGCGGGGCATCTGGTGGAGAGGGACCCGAAGTTGAACGAGGCGCTGATTGCGGACCCGGAGTTCGGCGACCCGGAGCATGTCGTGTTCGTCGGGACGGCGGGTTTCGATCGGCGTCGGGCGGCGGAGCGGTTCCTGGAGCGGGCGGAGGGGGACGAGGGGTTCGCGTGGTCGCCGGCCTTGATCACGTTGCTGGGGGAGTTGCCCGAGGAGCGGGCGTTCCCGGTGCTCCGGCAGCTCTGGGGGCCGAGCGACCGGAACGAGGCGATCCTGCCGATCCTGGCGAGGCATCCGGAGGCGGAGGACCGGGCGCGGTTCGTCGCGGGGCTGGCGACCTTGCCGGCGGATCGCGTCGGTGTGGCCCTGGCAGCCCTCGAAACGCTACCGGCGGAGGACCCGGAGGAGCTGGTGAACCTGGTCCGCCTGCTGGCGAGGCTGCGGGACCTACCGAGGAGCGAGGCGCTCCGGGAGAAGGTCGCCGGGCGATTGCGACGGCTGACCGGGGCGGAACTGGCGGGGGTGGAGGCGAAGGACTGGGTCGAATGGCTGGCCGGGGCGCGGCCGGAGCTGGCGGAGAGGGTGAGGAATCCGGATGGGGTCGACCTGGCGGCGTGGGCGCAGCGGCGGGAGCGGATCGGCTGGGAGGGGGGCGACCCGGAGCGGGGCGAGGCGGTTTTCGGCAAGGCGTCGTGCGCATCGTGCCACTCGGGGGGGACGGGTGTCGGGCCGGACTTGCGGGGGGTCGGCGGGCGGTTCGGGAGGAATGACCTGCTGGCGGCAATCCTCCAGCCGAGCCGGGAAGTGCCGGAGCGGTATCGGTCCACGCTCGTCGCCACGCAGGACGGGCAAGTTTATCAGGGAGTGATTATTTATGAAGCGGCCGACGGGATCATCCTCCAGACGGGGGCGGCCTCGACGGTGCGGATTGGGGCGGACGCGATCGCGGAGCAGCGGGCGTCGGACGTCTCGCTGATGCCAGCGGGCCTGCTGGATGGCCTGTCGGATGCGGAGGTCGCGGACCTCTTCGCGTATTTGAAGGGGTTGGGGAGGACCGACGCCTTGCCCGGCGCGGCCGATCCGGTTAAGTGAGTGCGATGGGGTGTGCGTCGCACGCCGTTTTGCCTCGTGTTTTGAGACCACAAGGATCGACCGACCATGAGACGCCTGATTTGCTGGAGCCTCCTGCTGGTCGCCGGGACCCTGCCTCTCCTCGCCTCACGAACGCCGGCCTCGGCGCAGGAGTCGGGCTATCCGACGCTCGGGACGATCGAGCGGCTGGACCCGAGGTTTGATGCGATCGTCCCGAAGGACGCGCGGGTGGAGCGGATCGCGGAGGGGTTTGACTGGGCGGAGGGGCCGGTCTGGGTCAATGAGGACGGCGGCTACCTGCTCTTCTCGGATATCCCGCCGAATACGGTCAATCGCTGGGACGAGAAGCATGGCATCCGGATCTTCCTGCGTCCGAGCGGTTACACCGGCAAGACGCCTCGCGGTGGCGAGCCGGGGTCGAACGGCCTGATGCTCGACCCGAAGGGGCGGCTCGTTTTGATGCAGCACGGCGACCGTCGCGTGGCGCACTGGGAAGGGGTGACGTTCGTGCCGCTGGCGGAGCGGTTCGAGGGCCAGCGGTTCAATAGCCCGAACGATGGGACGTTCGACTCGAAGGGGAATCTCTACTTCACCGACCCGCCGTACGGGCTGGAAAAGAACATCGACGACCCGGCCAAGGAGCTGTCGTTCCAGGGGGTCTATCGGCTCACGCCGGACGGCAAGCTGACCTTGCTGACGAAGGCGATGAGCCGGCCGAACGGGATCGCGCTGTCGCCGGACGAGAAGACGCTGTATGTCGCGAATTCGGACCCCGAGCGGGCCATCTGGATGGCGTTTCCGCTGAAGGAGGACGGGACGCTGGGCCAGGGGCGAGTCTTCTTCGATGCGACGAAGTGGGTCGGCGCGGAGAAGAAGGGGTTGCCGGATGGGATGAAGGTGGACCAGGCGGGCAACCTGTTCGCGACCGGGCCGGGTGGGGTCCACGTCTTCGCCCCCGACGGCACGCATCTCGGCACCTTCGCCACGGGCGAGGCGACCGCGAATTGCGGGTTCGGCGAGGATGGATCGACGCTGTTCATCACCGCGGATATGTATGTGGGCCGGGTGAAGCTGAAGACGAAGGGGAAGGGATTCGGGGAGTGAGCGGGGCGAGAACCTCGGAGGGCGTGCGGCTCACGCCCTCCGAGGATGCGGAACGAGGGCGTTTCAGGGCGCCTCGGGATGATCCCCGCGGGGGCGGAGGTGCCAGGACTCGTCGAAGAAGTCGGCGTCGGCGATGCGGCCGGGGTGGCGGGAATCGGGGGGGGTGCGGAGGTCGATCACGGCCCAGTCGGGGAGCTTGGGGACCTGGCGGGCATTGTTCAGGTAGTCATATTCGCGGAAGGTGAAGGAGCTGTTGAGGACGACGTACCTGTCGGGGTTCAAGCGGGTTCGGGGAGATCAGGATGGGGGCGTGATCGTCGGCGGGAAAGGACTGAGTCGCCGGCCTGGATGGCGTCGGCTTGCCAGCGGATCGGCAGCTGGTCGGCGATCCGCTTGAGGACGGCGTTGCTCTGGGGGTCGCCCCAGAGGACGAGGTTCGCGGAGGCGATCTCGGCATCGGTGAGGGCGGTGTCGTCGTTCACGCGGGCCTCGCCGCGGAAGTGGCGGCGCCAGTGCTCGATGGCGCGGCGTCAGCTCGGCATCGACCCAGGCGCCGACCTTCGGGTGGGCGGGCTTGCCGGTCGGCCGGACGAAGACGAAGGCGTCCATGAAGGCGTCGTCGATCGGCCCCTGTAGGCCGTGCCGCTTGCGGGGGCCGTCGGCGGGCGGCGGGTCCGACCTTCCAGGCGTCGCCGTCGCGGTGGAACGAGACGCGCCAGGAGCGGTCGGAGGCGGGCCGGGGACCCAGAGGTCGGAGCCGTCGTCGTCGGGCTGGGGGCTGCTGATCGAAACCTTCGCCTCGCCGTCGGGGTCCAGGGGGCACCAGCCGGCGGGGAAGTCGATCGTCAGGGCGGCGACGTTCTCGGCGACGATCGCGACGAGGTGATCACTCATGATCCGGGCCGCGACCCGGGCGCGGTTCCCAGTGCTCGATCGAGGGCGTCGATGGTGAGCCAGTTCATCCGGTTGTAGCGGAGCGTGTAGGTGGCGAAGCTGATCCGGTCGGGGAATCGCAGCCGGCCGCGTTCGGCGATGCTGTCGAGCCGGCGGGCGACCTCGGCGGCGGCGTCGGGGTGGTAGGCGTGCCTGGTGCCCGGGCCGATGATGTGGGTGAGGCGGATCGCCGTGCCTCTCGCATCGCCTCGGCCATCACGTCGGCGGCCTGCTTCTGGTTGTCGAGGTCGCCGCTGTAGGCGACGGTGGGGCACTGGCGGAGGTTGACGGCCCAGTCGGTGCAGTCGTAGAGGTGCCAGAGCTTCCTCTCGTACCAGGTCGGCTCGAGCGTTTCCTTCTGGAAGACGTCGAGGAACAGGGGGGTCTCGGAGAACCCGGCGCCGGGGTTGGCGGCGAACCAGCGGTCGGCGTAGTGGACGGCGAAGTGCCAGGCGGCGGCGCCGCCCATCGAGAAGCCGCGGACGGCGATGCGGTCGTCGTCGATCCGGTAGCGGTCGCGGACGGAGTCCAGCGCCTCGAAACGTCCGATCTCGCCAGCGAACTTGAAGGCGTTGCAGTAGCGACCGTAGGGGTGGAGCACGATCGTGTCGCCGGGGGTGAAGGTGCCGGGGCTGTGCGATCCGGTCGTGGAGGAAGTTGACCTCGCTGAGCGTCTCGCCGCGGCCGTGGAACCAGATGTCGAGCCGGTAGTGCGGCCGGACCCTCGGTGGAGTAGGAGTCGGGGACGACCAGGCCGTAGGGCTGGACCGAGCCGTCGATCTCGGGACGATAGCCGCGGACGACCAGCCCTGTCTGCGTGGTCCAGGGGGCGGAGCCGGCGAGGAGCTGATCGGCGCGCTCGGTGGCCCTCGGCGAGAAGGGCACGGGCCTTGCCGATCTCGGCGGGGGCGAAGAATTCGCCGTAGGTGAGGGCGTCGTGGACGGCCTTGTCGAAGATCTCGACGTCGGGCCGGAGGGCCTCGGCCTGGGGAGCCTCCGACATGCTCAGGCGGTCGAGCTTGGCGCGGAGGGAGGCGAGACCTTGCTCCAGCTCGGCGCGGTCGGCCTCGGGGACCGCGATGCCTGCCCTGGGGATGCGGCGGACCTGGTCGGCGCGGTTGTCGGAGGGGCCGTCGGCCTGGGCGAGCGGGGTCAGGGCGAGGGCGAGCAGGAAGGCGAGGAAGGGGCGCATCGTCTGGGATTCCTCCGGCGAGTCGGCGACCGAGGAAGGATCGGAAAGGGAGGCCGGGAACGGGATGATAACCGAGCGATCGGAGGAGTTCGAGTGGGCGGATCGGAAGTCCCGGACAATCCGCTCCGGGAGAGAGGGAGCCCGATGAGAAACCACGAAAGACAAGCACAACAACATTTAATCGTTTTCAGGAACGGGACCGGAGCGTGTCGATTCGGCGTGAGATCGTCTAACATGGGGCCGCGGAGTTGGGTCCCACGGTGTATCCCCGACGGGAGGACGTGATGTCGCACGAGAAGAAGCCATCCGATCACCTGCAACGCCGCGAGTTTCTGGGGCGAGTCGGCCGCGGGGCGGCCGGCGACGGCGTGGCTGGCCGCGACGGGAAAGGCGATCGGCGTGCCGCAGGAACGTGCACGGATCAAGGTGGCGGCGATCGTCACCGAGTTCACGTATCGCAGTCATGCGCACGTCATCATCGAGAACTTCCTCGGGCCTTATCTGTTCAATGGCAAGGTGATCGACCCGACGAAGGACTTCGAGATCGTGTCGCTGTACCTCGACCAGACTCCGAGGCGCGACATGGGGCGGGCGGTGGCGAAGGAGGCCGCGATCCCGATCTTCCCGACGATCGGCGAGGCGCTGACGCTCGGCGGCGACCGGCTGGCCGCCGACGCCGTGCTGGCGATCGGCGAGCACGGCGATTATCCGGTGAACGAGAAAGGGCAGCGCGAGTACCCGAGGAAGCGGTTCTTCGACGCGATCGTGGAAGTCTTCCGGAAGAGTGGGAAGACGGCGCCGGTGTTCAACGACAAGCACCTGTCGTATCGCTGGGACTGGGCGAAGGCGATGTACGACACGTCCAAGCAGATGGGCTTCGGCCTGATGGCGAGCAGCTCGGTGCCGCTGGCGGAGCGCAGGCCGCCGCTGGAGATCCCGCCGGGAACGACGCTCACCGAGGCGATCTCGATCCACGGTGGCGGGGTGGAGTCGTACGATTTCCACGGGCTCGAAGTGCTCCAGGCGATGGTGGAGTCGCGGAAGGGCGGAGAGAAGGGTGTCGAGTCGGTGCAGTTCCTCAAGGGCGACGAAGTGTGGAACGCGGCGGAGCAGGGGGCCTGGTCGCCGAGTCTGGCCGACGCGGCGCTGGCGACCGAGCTGGGGTCGGACAAGCCACCGCTCCGGGAGCTGCTGAAGCAGCCATCGTTCCGGGGCCAGGCACCGCACGTGATCTTGCTGAAGTATCGCGACGGCCTGAAGGGGACCGTGCTCCGCGCCGGGTCGAGCGGGACGCACTGGTATTTCGCGTGCCAGGCCGCCGGGCAGGAAAAGCCGCTGGCGACGAGTTTTTATGTGGGTCCGTGGGATAATCGGAATCTGTTCAAGGCACTCTCGCACGCGATCCAGTGGCACTTCCAGCACGGGCATCCGCCGTACCCGGTGGAGCGGACACTCCTGACGACCGGCGTCCTCGACGCGGCGATGGACTCGCGGCTCGCGGACGGCAAGGTGGTGGAGACGCCGCAGCTCGCGATCGCGTATGAGCCGGTGGATTACCGGGCCTTCCGCGAGATGGGAGCGTCCTGGAAAATCGTGCCCGAGGGGACGCCGGAGCCAGAGGGCTTGACCCGACTGGAAGAAACCAATTGAACCGTTGATGGAACGTGAGGATCACGGGGAAGTAAGGTGGAGGGATCGGGCCGTCTCGACCCTCCACCCTCCAGCCCCCACGGGCTTTGAAGAAGGAGCGACGGGATGGCGAATACCGGACCCATTCCCGCGGCGACGGGGCAGGCCCATGACGTCTTGCGGGCCAGAGGAGGCAACCGCTGGATGCGATCTTCGAGCCGAGGAGCGTGGCCGTCGTCGGGGCTTCGGAGAAGGTGGGGAGCGTCGGGAGGACGCTGCTGTGGAACCTGCTGAGCAGCCCGTTCGGGGGCACGGTCTATCCGGTCAATCCGAACCGCTCGAACGTGCTGGGGGTGCGGGCGTACCGGGATGTGGGCGAGCTGCCCGAGGTTCCCGACCTGGCCGTGATCGCCACGCCAGCGACGACGGTGCCGGGGATCGTGGGCAAGTGCGCCGAGGTCGGGGTGAGGGGGGCGATCGTCATTTCGGCCGGTTTCAAGGAGATCGGTCCGGAAGGGGTGGAGCTGGAGCGTCGGGTTCTGGAGGAGGCGAGGCGGGGCCGGATGCGGGTCATCGGGCCCAACTGCCTGGGGGTGATGAACCCCTTGAACGGGCTCAACGCCACGTTCGCCGGCGCATGGCACGGCCAGGGAACGTGGGCCTGGTGAGCCAGAGCGGGGCGTTGCTCACGGCCATCCTCGACTGGAGCCTGCGGGCGAACGTCGGTTTCAGCCGGTTCGTCTCGATCGGGTCGATGCTCGATGTGAACTGGGGCGACCTGATCGAGGATGGCGGTGAGCAACGCGCCGCTCTGGCTGACCAAGCCCACATTGCCTGGCCGTGCCATGGCGCCGGCGAACGTGGCGTTGAGCCCGTTAAGCGGGTTCATCATGCCCAGGCCGGTCGGCCGATGACCCGCATCCGTCCCCGCCTCGCGGCTTCGAAAACCCGACGCTCAGCTCGGCGCTCCGGGTCCGATCTCCTTGAAGCCGGCCGAGATGACGATCGCCCCCTCACGCCGCGACTCGGCACACCGGCCGACGATCTCCGGCACCGTCGGCGCCGGCGTGGCGATCACGGCGAGGTCGGGGCCCGGGCAGCTCGCCGACGTCCCGGTACGCCCGCACCCCGAGCAGTTCGGGCGGTTCGGGTTGACGGGATAGACCGTGCCCCCGAACGGGCTGCTCAGGAGGTTCCAGAGGAGCGTCCGCCCGGGTCCCCGGCTGCTCCGAAGCCCCAACGACCGCCACGCTCCTCGGCTCGAAGATCGCATCCAGCGGTTGCCGCCGTGCGAAGAGTCGTGGGCCTGTCCGGTCGCCGCGGGAACGGAGCTGGGCCTCGCCGTCCCGTCGCTCCTCAAGCCCGGGGGGGCTGGAGGGTGGAGGGATCAGACAGTCTTCCACCTTCCCCCTGTCCCACGTTCTCATCAACGGTTCAACTGATTTCTTCCAGTCGGGTCGAGTCCTCGGGGTTCCGGCGTGCCCTCGGGGACGACTTCCAGGAGGCTCCCATCTCGCGGAACGGCGCGGTAATCGAGCAGCTCATAGGCGATCGCGAGTTGAGGAGTCTCGACCACCTGGCCGCCGGCGTGTCGGGAGTCCATCGCGGCGTCGAGGACGCCGGTGGTCAGGAGGGTGCGTTCGAGCGGGTACGGCGGGTGGCCGTGCTGGAAGTGCCACTGGATCGCGTGGGAGAGGGCCTTGAACAGGTTGCGATTGTCCCAGGGGCCGACGTAAAAACTCGTGGCCAGCGGTTTTTCCTGGCCCGCCGGCCTTGCAGGCGAAGTACCAGTGCGTGCCGCTCCACGCCGGCGCGGAGCATGGTGCCCTTCAGGCCGTCGCGATAGGTCAGCAGGATGCACGTGCAGAGCCTGGCCCCGGAACGAAGGCTGCTTCGCAGTTCCAGGGCTGGCGGCTTGTCGGGCCCGAGTTCGGTCGCCAGCGCCGCGGCGGCCAGGCTCGGGGACCGGCGCCTTGCTCGGCGGCGTTCCAGAGCTCCTCGCCCTTGAGGAACTGCACCGACTTCACGCCCTTCTCGCCGCCCTTGCGCGACTCGACCATCGCCTGGAGCACTTCGAGGCCGTGGAAATCGTACGACTCCACGCCGCCACCGTGGATCGAGACCGCCTCGGTGATCGTCGTTCCCGGCGGGATCTCCAGCGGCGGCCTGTCGCTGGGCCAGGGGGACCGAGCTGCTCGCCATCAGGCCGAAGCCCATCTGCTTGGACGTGTCGTACATCTCCTTGGCCCAGTCCCAGCGGTAGGACAGGTGCTTGTCGTTGAACACCGGCACCGTCTTGCCGCTCTTCCGGAAGACCTCGACGATCGCGTCGAAGAACCGCTTCCTCGGGTACTCGCGCTGGCCTTTCTCGTTGACCGGATAATCGCCGTGCTCGCCGATAGCCAGGACGGCGTCGGCGGCCAGCCGGTCGCCGCCGAGCGTCGAGCGATTCGCCGATCGTCGGGAAGATCGGGATCGGCGGCCTCCTTGGCCACCGCCCGGCCCATGTCGCGGCGGGGGGACTGGTCGAGGTAGAGCGACACGATCTCGAAGTCCTCGTCGGGTCGATAACCTGGCCGTTGAAGAGGTACGGCCGAGGAAGTTCTCGATGATGACGTGAGCATGGCTCCGGGAGGTGAACTCGGTGACGATCGCCGCCACCTTGATTCGCTCGCGGTCCTGCGGCTCGCGGATCGAATTCTCCCCGTCGTGGCCAGCCGCCGCACAGGCCGCGCCGCGGCCGACCCGCCCCAGAAACTCGCGGCGTTGCAGGGGATCGGATGGCTTGTCTCGTGTGACATCGCGTCCTCCCGTCGGGGAAGCACCTTGAGGGTCCAACTCCGTCGGCCCCATGTTAGACGATCTCACGCCCGAATCGACAGGCTCCGGTCCCGTTCCTGAAAACGATTAAATGTTGTTGTGCTTGTCTTTCGTGGTTTCTCATCGGGCTCCCTCTCTCCCGGAGCGGATTGTCCGGGACTTCCGATCCGCCCACTCGAACTCCTCCGATCGCTCGGTTATCATCCCGTTCCCGGCCTCCCTTTCGATCCTTCCTCGGTCGCCGACTCGCCGGAGGAATCCCAGACGATGCTACCCTTCCTCGCCTTCCTGCTCGCCCTCGCCCTGACCCCGCTCGCCCAGGCCGACGGCCCCTCCGACAACCGCGCCGACCAGGTCCGCCGCATCCCCAGGGCAGGCATCGCGGTCCCCGAGGCCGACCGCCCGAGCTAGGAGCAAGGTCTCGCCTCCCTCCGCGCAAGCTCGACCCCTGAGCATGTCGGAGGCTCCCCGGCCGAGGCCCTCCGGCCCGACGTCGAGATCTTCGACAAGGCCGTCCACGACGCCCTCACCTACGGCGAATCTCGCCCCCGCCGAGATCGGCAAGGCCCGTGCCCTCTCGCCGAGGGCCACCGAGCGGGCCGATCAGCTGTTAAAAGGAGAAGCTCCCTGGACACCCAGACAGGGCTGGTCGTCCGCGGCTATCGCTCCCGGATCGACGGTCCGTCCAGCCCTACGGCCTCGTCGTCCCCGATCAATTCCACCAGGTCCGGCCCACTATCGCCTTGACATCTGGTTCCACGGCCGCGGCGAGACGCTCAGCGAAGTCAACTTCCTCCACGACCGATCGCACAACCCCGGCACGTTCACCCCCCGCGACACGATCGTCCTCCACCCTTACGGTCGTTACTCCAACGCCTTCAAGTTCGCTGGTGAGACGGATGTTTACGAGGCGATGGACTCCGACCGCGACACTACCGGATCGACGACGATCGTATCTCTGTTCGCGGCTTCTCCATGGGCGGCGCTGCCGGCTGGCAGTTCGCCGTCCACGACGCCTCCCGCTGGTTCGCCGCCAACCCCGGCGCCGGGTTTTCCGAGACCCCCCTGTTCCTCGAAGTCTTCCAGAAGGAAACACTCAAACCGACCTGGTACGAGAGGAAACTCTGGCAGCTCTACGACTGCCCCGACTGGGTCGTCAATCTCCGCCAGTGCCCCACCGTCGCCTACAGCGGCGCCCTCGACAACCAGAAGCAGGCCGCCGACGTGATGGCCGCGGCGATGGAGAGGCACGGCGACCGCCTCACCCACATCCTCGGCCCTGGCACCAGGCACGCCTACCACCCCGACGCCGCCGCCGAGGTCGCCCGCCGGCTCGACAGCATCGCCGAACGGGGCCGGCTGCGATTCCCCGACCGGATCAGCTTCGCCACCTACACCCTCCGCTACAACCGGATGAACTGGCTCACCATCGACGCCCTCGATCAGCACTGGGAACCGTCCCGGGTCGCGGCCCGGATCATGAGTGATCACCTCGTCGCGATCGTCGCCGAGAACGTCGCCGCCCTCACGATCGACTTCCCCGCCGGCTGGTGCCCCCTGGACCCCGACGGCGAGGCGAAGGTTTCGATCAGCAGCCCCCAGCCCGACGACGACGGCTCCGACCTCTGGGTCCCCGGCCCCGCCTCCGACCGCTCCTGGCGCGTCTCGTTCCACCGCGACGGCGACGCATGGAAGGTCGGACCCCCGCCCGCCGACGGCCCCCGCAAGCGCCACGGCCTACAGGGGCCGATCGACGACGCCTTCATGGACGCCTTCGTCTTCGTCCGCCCGACCGGCACGCCCGCCCACCCGAAGGTCGGCGCCTGGGTCGATTCCGAGCTGACGCGCGCCATCGAGCACTGGCGCCGCCACTTCCGCGGCCAGGCCCGCGTGATCGACGACACCGCCCTCACCGATGCCGAGATCGCTTCCTCGCACCTCGTCCTCTGGGGCGACCCCCAGAGCAACGCCGTCCTCAAGCGGATCGCCGACCAGCTCCCGATCCGCTGGCAAACCGACGCCATCCAGGCCGGCGACTCGTCCTTTCCCGCCGACGATCACGCCCTCATCCTGATCGCCCCGAACCCCTTGAACCCCGACAGGTACGTCGTCCTCAACAGCTCCTTCACCTTCCGCGAATATGACTACCTGAACAATGCCCGCCAGGTCCCCAAGCTCCCCGATTGGGCCGTGATCGACCTCCGCACCCCCCCCGATTCCCGCCACCCCGGCCGCATCGCCGACGCCGACTTCTTCGACGAGTCCTGGCACCTCCGCCCCCGCGGGGATCATCCCGAGGCGCCCTGAAACGCCCTCGTTCCGCATCCTCGGAGGGCGTGAGCCGCACGCCCTCCGAGGTTCTCGCCCCGCTCACTCCCCGAATCCCTTCCCCTTCGTCTTCAGCTTCACCCGGCCCACATACATATCCGCGGTGATGAACAGCGTCGATCCATCCTCGCCGAACCCGCAATTCGCGGTCGCCTCGCCCGTGGCGAAGGTGCCGAGATGCGTGCCGTCGGGGGCGAAGACGTGGACCCCACCCGGCCCGGTCGCGAACAGGTTGCCCGCCTGGTCCACCTTCATCCCATCCGGCAACCCCTTCTTCTCCTCGCCGACCCACTTCGTCGCATCGAAGAAGACTCGCCCCTGGCCCAGCGTCCCGTCCTCCTTCAGCGGAAACGCCATCCAGATGGCCCGCTCGGGGTCCGAATTCGCGACATACAGCGTCTTCTCGTCCGGCGACAGCGCGATCCCGTTCGGCCGGCTCATCGCCTTCGTCAGCAAGGTCAGCTTGCCGTCCGGCGTGAGCCGATAGACCCCCTGGAACGACAGCTCCTTGGCCGGGTCGTCGATGTTCTTTTCCAGCCCGTACGGCGGGTCGGTGAAGTAGAGATTCCCCTTCGAGTCGAACGTCCCATCGTTCGGGCTATTGAACCGCTGGCCCTCGAACCGCTCCGCCAGCGGCACGAACGTCACCCCTTCCCAGCGCGCCACGCGACGGTCGCCGTGCTGCATCAAAACGAGCCGCCCCTTCGGGTCGAGCATCAGGCCGTTCGACCCCGGCTCGCCACCGCGAGGCGTCTTGCCGGTGTAACCGCTCGGACGCAGGAAGATCCGGATGCCATGCTTCTCGTCCCAGCGATTGACCGTATTCGGCGGGATATCCGAGAAGAGCAGGTAGCCGCCGTCCTCATTGACCCAGACCGGCCCCTCCGCCCAGTCAAACCCCTCCGCGATCCGCTCCACCCGCGCGTCCTTCGGGACGATCGCATCAAACCTCGGGTCCAGCCGCTCGATCGTCCCGAGCGTCGGATAGCCCGACTCCTGCGCCGAGGCCGGCGTTCGTGAGGCGAGGAGAGGCAGGGTCCCGGCGACCAGCAGGAGGCTCCAGCAAATCAGGCGTCTCATGGTCGGTCGATCCTTGTGGTCTCAAAACACGAGGCAAAACGGCGTGCGACGCACACCCCATCGCACTCACTTAACCGGATCGGCCGCGCCGGGCAAGGCGTCGGTCCTCCCCAACCCCTTCAAATACGCGAAGAGGTCCGCGACCTCCGCATCCGACAGGCCATCCAGCAGGCCCGCTGGCATCAGCGAGACGTCCGACGCCCGCTGCTCCGCGATCGCGTCCGCCCCAATCCGCACCGTCGAGGCCGCCCCCGTCTGGAGGATGATCCCGTCGGCCGCTTCATAAATAATCACTCCCTGATAAACTTGCCCGTCCTGCGTGGCGACGAGCGTGGACCGATACCGCTCCGGCACTTCCCGGCTCGGCTGGAGGATTGCCGCCAGCAGGTCATTCCTCCCGAACCGCCCGCCGACCCCCCGCAAGTCCGGCCCGACACCCGTCCCCCCCGAGTGGCACGACGCGCACGACGCCTTGCCGAAAACCGCCTCGCCCCGCTCCGGGTCGCCCCCCTCCCAGCCGATCCGCTCCCGCCGCTGCGCCCACGCCGCCAGGTCGACCCCATCCGGATTCCTCACCCTCTCCGCCAGCTCCGGCCGCGCCCCGGCCAGCCATTCGACCCAGTCCTTCGCCTCCACCCCCGCCAGTTCCGCCCCGGTCAGCCGTCGCAATCGCCCGGCGACCTTCTCCCGGAGCGCCTCGCTCCTCGGTAGGTCCCGCAGCCTCGCCAGCAGGCGGACCAGGTTCACCAGCTCCTCCGGGTCCTCCGCCGGTAGCGTTTCGAGGGCTGCCAGGGCCACACCGACGCGATCCGCCGGCAAGGTCGCCAGCCCCGCGACGAACCGCGCCCGGTCCTCCGCCTCCGGATGCCTCGCCAGGATCGGCAGGATCGCCTCGTTCCGGTCGCTCGGCCCCCAGAGCTGCCGGAGCACCGGGAACGCCCGCTCCTCGGGCAACTCCCCCAGCAACGTGATCAAGGCCGGCGACCACGCGAACCCCTCGTCCCCCTCCGCCCGCTCCAGGAACCGCTCCGCCGCCCGACGCCGATCGAAACCCGCCGTCCCGACGAACACGACATGCTCCGGGTCGCCGAACTCCGGGTCCGCAATCAGCGCCTCGTTCAACTTCGGGTCCCTCTCCACCAGATGCCCCGCCAGCTCTGCCACCCGCAACGGCCAGTTCCGATCGATCCGGGCCCGCCTCGCTCGCAACTTGCGTTGCACGACCAGCAAGCCCCGCGCGATCGCCTTCCGGACCTCCGCCGTCCGCGACCCCCTCAATCGCGAGGCCACGATCAGGTGGTGCAGATCGTCCCGCGGGTCCGACCCCTCCCCCAGCCGCCCGACCACCGACCGCAAGGCCGCCCCGTCCCCATCCTCCAGCATCGCCAGCGTCCGTGTCGCCTCCCGATCGACGGCCCCTCGCGACGTTCGTAACACCAGGTTGCGCATTAATGTGAGCAAGTTTTTCGTTGTTTGCCCGTCCAGCCTCTCTCGCTCGCGCGGGCTGTACCCTTCCCAGACGTCCCCCTTCCACCGCTTCTCCCCGATCCCGCCGAGGGCCAGCTCCACAACACGGACCGCCGCCAGCCGCGTTTCCCCGTCCCCCTCCTCGTCCCTCAACACCGACTCCACCAGGCCGACCGCCCGCGCCGGCTCGTCCCCCACGATCCCGAGTGCCAGCGTCGTCCTCGCCCTCGGCTCGGCCGCCTTCGACTCCAGCACGCCCCGCGCCTCCGGCCCCAGCGTCGCGATCAAGGCCGCCGACGCCCGCCTCAGCCCGAGATCCCGCCCTTGCCAGTGGCTCTCGACCACCCGCGCGACATCCTCAGCTTCGAACCGATCGCGATACCGTCGGATGTTCACCAGCGCTCCCAACCGGTCCCGGTCGTCACCGTCGACCGCCCGCGTCAACCAGTCCCGATCGAAGTCGAGCGACCGCCTCCTCACTGGCAGCTTCCGCGACCCGTCCCCGCCGACATACCGCACCCGATACACCGCCCCCCGCGTCCCCCGCCCGCCGATTGCCACGAACAGGTCGCCCGTCTCCGGATGCACGACCGCATCCGACGGCGCGAACCCCTCGTCCCCCACCGCCCTCAGGAACGGCCGTACCTCCGCCCGGTACGTCGATCCGCGCGGCGTCAACTTCACGAACATCACCCGCCCGAAGGTCCAGTCGAGCGCGAAGAACCCGCCCCGGTATTCCTCCGGGAACTGCGTCTGCCGGTAGCAGACCACCCCCGTCGGCGATCCCCTCCCCAATGTCGCCAGCGGCGCGACCACGTCTGGCAAGTCCGGCGGCAACCGGCACGTCTCCATCACCTGCGGCGCCCGCCAGCCGTGATGTCCCCCGGAATCACCTGGTAAAACCGCGTCGGCTCGTACCACGGCAAGGACACGCACCGCTCGTTGTCCGAGTCATACGTGAAAACCTCGCCATTCTCGTTGAAGTCGAAATCGTAGGCATTCCGGAACCCGTCCGCCACGATCTCCGATCCGGTGGAATCCGGCTTGAACCGGATCAGGCAGCCCGCCACCGGCTCCCGGATCGGCGAGCTGGCCAGGCTCGCCCACGAGCCATCGATCCCGGTGAAGTTGCCGCAGATCAGGTACAGCCACCCGTCCGGCCCGCGACGGATCTGGTGCGCATCGTGCTCACCGCCCGTCTTCACCTTGCGGATCAACTCCGACGGCCCGTCCGCCCGGTCGTCCCCATCGGCGTCGCGCAGCCGTCGCAACCCGCCGCCACCCGTGAAGGTGAGCGTGTCGCCTTCCCAGAGCAGGCCCATCGCGCCGTCTTTCGGCTCGTCGGCAAACGGGATCGCCCGATCAGCCCGGCCGTCGCCATCATCGTCCGCAAGGATGCGAATGTAACCGCGCCCCGAGACGACGATCCGGCCCTTCGGGTCCACCGTCATCCGGATGATGTCGTTCGCCAGCTCCGGACCCGAATACTCCGTGACCGCGAAGCCGTCCGCCACCTCCAGTCCCGTCGTCTCGCCGGCCGTCGCCAGGCCGGCGAACGCCGCGACGAACATCCCGGAGATCCCCGCCACCAGGTTCCGCAAGCATGCCGACATCATGGAATTCTCACTCAAGTTCCCCGACCGGCCCGGACCACTCCTGCCCACCTTATCGCGCCCATCGGCCGTATTCCATCACGCCGGCTCTTGCGGTTACGTTGGTCCGTCAGACCGCCCGAAGCGAACGCCCCGATCGGAGCCCCGACCCATGCCGAACCCATCCCCATCCCCGAACGCCCCCCGCCTGATCCTCCTCACCGGCGTCACCCGCGGGCTCGGCCGCGCCCTGGCCAGACGGTTCGCCGAGATGGGACACCGCGTCGCCGGCTGCGGCCGCTCGATCGACGACCTGGAGTCGCTCGCGACGCTTCCCGGCGGCCCGCACGACTTCGCCCGCGTGGACGTGGCCGACGACGACCAGGTCGCCTCCTGGTCCCGCCGCCTCCTCGAACGGCTCGGACCGCCCGACCTGCTGGTCAACAACGCCGCCGTCATCAACCCCAACGCCCCCCTCTGGGACGTGCCCGCCGACCAGCTTGAGCAGGTCGTCCGGGTCAACATCCTGGGCGTCGCCAACGTGATTCGCCACTTCGCCCCCGCGATGATCGACCGCGGTTCGGGCGTGATCGTCAACCTCAGCTCCTACTGGGGCCGCTCCGTCGCCGCCGAGGTCGCCCCCTATTGCGCCTCGAAGTGGGCCATCGAGGGCCTGACCCGCGCCCTCGCCGAGGAACTCCCCACCGGCCTCGCCGCCGTCCCGCTCAACCCCGGCGTCATCGACACCGCGATGCTCCGCTCCTGCTTCGGCGACTCGGCTTCCAGCTACCCCACACCCGACACCTGGAGCCGTGCCGCCGCCCCGTTCCTCCTTCAGCTCGGACCCGAGCACAACGGCCAGCCCCTCACCGTCCCCGGCCAGTAATCCACCGCTTTGGGAGGGCAGCCTCCGCCCACCTACGCCCCCGCCTTCTCCGCCTTCAAACACCGTCCGATCTGCCGCGCCGCCTGCCGGAGCCGCTGCTCGTTCTCCACCAGCGCCAGCCGCAGATGCCCCTCGCCCAGGTCGCCGAACCCCCGACCCGGGCTCACCGCCACCTCCGCGTCCCTCAGCAGCTTCATCGCGAACTCGACCGAGTCCATCCGCGACCGCCACGGCTCCGGGATCGCCGCCCAGACGAACATCCCCGCCTTTGGCGGCTCGACCTCCCACCCCACCCGCCGCAATCCCTCGACCAGCACGTCCCGCCGGTGCTCATATTCCGCCACCTGCGCCCGACGCGCCTCCTCACCGTGCCGGATCGCCACGATCGCCGCGATCTGCACCGCCTGGAACAACCCGTAATCATAGTATCCCTTGATCGCCTTCAACGCCCGCAACGCATCCCGGTTGCCCGCCGCGAAGCCGACCCGCCAGCCGGCCATGTTGTACCCCTTCGACATCGTGGTGAACTCGCAGCCCACCTCCTTCGCACCCTTGGCCGCCAGGAAGCTCGGCGGCTCATAACCGTCGAACCCGATGTCGCCATACGCGAAGTCGTGGATCACCAGGAACTGGAAGCGACGCGCCAGCGCCACCACCTCGTCGAAGAAGGCCGGCTCGACGACCGTCGCCGTCGGGTTGTGCGGGAAGTTCAGCACGAGCACCTTCGGTCTCGGATACAGCCGCTGGCACATCGACGCCACGTCCGCGAGCAACTGCTGCGGGTCGCGCACGTCGATCGCGATCGTGTTCGCATTGGCCAGTGCGATTGAATGCACATGGATCGGGAACGTCGGCGCCGGCACCAGCGCCGTGTCGCCCGGACCGAGCAGGGCCAGGCACATGTGGCTGAACCCCTCCTTCGACCCGATCGTGGCGACGATCTCCTGATCCGGGTCGAGTGTCACCCCGAACCGCGACGCGTACTTCTTCGCCACCTCCTGCCGCAGGTTGTAGATCCCCGTGGCCACGCTGTACCGGTGGTTCTTCGTCTCCCGCGCCGCCTCGCAGAGCTTGTCGACGACCCACTCCGGCGGCGGGTCCGTCGGGTTGCCCATGCCCAGGTCGATCACGTCCGCGCCATCCCGGCGCATCTGAGACTTCAAATCATTGATCTTCCCGAACAGGTACGGCGGCAGGTTCTTCACCCGCGCCGACACCTCGATCGCAAACGCGCCGCCCGGATCGGTGCCCGAACCGTCATTCGGCTCGCGGAAATCTGTCGGGTCGCTCATGGCGTAGACCCCCCTGGCCGCTGGCAATGGATCAATCCAGCATAGCCGAACGACCCTCCCGAGAGAATCCGACCCCGACCCGTTCCCGGCGTCCGTTCCAGAAAGTGACTGTGCCAGTGAGCCTAGGTTGATCTGCTATCCTTCCCAGGTGTAGGATCGCGGAAGGGTCGCATAAGGGCATAAGGATTAAGCCCGAGAAAATCCTTGCCCGCCAGCACGCACACGCCTAAGCTTGGTGGTTCCGCAAGGAACCAACCAGATAGGAGTTGTGCGCCATGCTTTACGTCATCGCCCAGTTCTTCCCGCCACTCGCCCTCTTGCTCTGCGGTAAGATATTCCAGGCTATCTTTAACTTCCTCCTGATGATCACGTTCGTTGGCTGGTTCTTCGCGATCATCTGGGCGATCCTCGTCGTCGCCAACCACTACGCCGACCGTCGTATCGACCGGCTCATCAAGGCCACCCAGCAAGGGCAGGCGATGGCGGCTGACGCCTCGCAATTCGGTGCCAGCGTCGGCCGCAAGTCTCGATACCGAGACCCGTCAATCGAAGTGATGGAATCGTGGGCCACGCATGACCACGAGACCGAGGAAGAAGCGAAGAGAGAGCAGAGCGCCGCACCCGCGCCCGTGCCGAACTCCGGGCCGAGTTCGCCGCGATGAGCCGCCGGTTCGGGAGCGGAGCCGGGGGAGCGGCCAAGGCAGTTGTCGCTGCGCCCAGTCTATTCGGCCGCTGGCTGATGGACTCCTACCGTAATCTGCCCGAATGGAGCCAGCCGATCGTCTGGGGTTTGCTGGCGGCGAGTCCGCTACTCGGCGGATTCGCGGTTTACCTCATTTGGTATCGGTAAAGGCCGCAGGGTGGCAGGGGTTCTCGTCTTCGAGCCCCCGGTCCCTGAGCCGTCTCGCCAGGGTCTCGCAGACGATCCCCAGCCGCCCGTTTCTCACCTCACCGGCGGATAATAATACCGCGCCAGCGTGTTCGGATAGCCCGACAGGTACGACCACGACCACCGGTCATACGGATGCCCGTACGCCTGCCCGCCGAAGCCGAAGAGGTCGTTGTTCCCATAAGGCACGTACTCCCGCGCCGGCCCTGGGAAGGCCGCGTAGTAGCTGTAGGGGAAGACCTGGCCCGGTTGCGATGACGACGGCATCGACATCACCACCGCCTGCGACGACCAGCCCGTCGTCATCCCCGGCGGTGTCGGCGGGTCGTACATCGCCTCCGCCCCGAGGTACGAGATCCCCGGCGGCACGACCGCCTGCGCCGCGCTCCCCAACCCCGAACCCCAGCACGACAACCAGCGCGATTCCAGCAAGTGGCTTCTTCATCGTATGTGCTTTTCACCTGGGTGTAGGTCCCGGAATTCCCGGCCACCGCAAACGGGCGGAGTCGCCAGGGATAACGTCAGCCCAACTCCTTTGCAAGGGTCATGCCGGAAAAATGGGCAAAAAGCGCGGCTTGCGGTGAGATGGGGAGATGCGGGAATCGCCTTCACCACGCCGCCTTCTCCCGACTCCGCGCCTCGGCGAGAACCCGCTTCCGGCAAAGTTTCTCCAGAAAACCCGATAATTCTCCCCCGGAATTCAGAAGATCAGGATGCCCTCTTACGAAGCGATCAACCCCGACGGATGAGGTAGCATCCATGCCGATCACCGAGAAGCAGCGCGAGGCCGCGCGGATCAATGGCTCCAGAAGCCGCGGCCCGGTCACGACCGAGGGCAAGAAGGCGAGCCGACGCAACGCCCTCAAGCACGGCCTGACCGGCCAGGGAACGGTCCTACCCGACGAGCTTCGCCAGGAAGTCGAGGCCGAGCTATCCGTCTTCGAGAAGAAGCTGAAACCCCGCGACGAGTTCGAGCAACGCCTCGTCCAGCAGGCCGCCCTGGCCACCGTCCGCTGGATTCGCCTCGCCCGCGCCGAGCTGACCCACACCGCCGACCGCTCCCTCGCCGCCCACGACCGCTGGGACCGCCAGCGCGACGACCGCGTTGCCCATCTCGCCGCCCTGCTCGACGACGAGCCCGCCGAGGCCGTTCGCCAGCTCCGCGGCTTCACCGAAGGATGCGACTTCCTCGCCGACGCCTGGGACGACCTCCGCGCCACCCTCGACCACCTCGGTTTCCTCGACGACGCCTCCGCCCAACGGGCTCTCCGCCTGCTCGGTCTCGACCGCACCCCGAACGCGCACAGCCCTTCCTGGCAGTTCGAACTCTGGAAGGCGATCCTCGCCCTCCAGTTCCTCCGCGACCCCGAATCCGTGATCCGCAAGCTCCACACCCAGGCCCCCGCCGACCGCGTCCGCGGCTGGCTCCCCGCCCCCGACGCCGCCCTCGCCACCCTCCGCGCCCTGCTCGATGAGCAATTCTCCGAGTACGACCTCCGCGGCGACCACCTCTGGACCCACCGCGACGCCCCTGACCGCGCCTCCGCTCCCGATCGCGACCTCTTCGACCCCTCCCCCGAATACGTCCGCCTCCACCGCTACCTCCTCGACAACGAACGCTCCCGCCGCCGCGCCCTCTCCGAACTCGCCTCCCTCCGCTCCCGCTCCGACGCCGCCCCTCCCTCCCCCGCCGAACCAACCCAAACCGCGGCGCCCCCCGTGCCGACCGACATCGTCTCTCCTCCTCCCCCCTCCGTCGCCGCCCCCTCCACCCCTCAACCCGCGACTCTCGATCATCAACCCGCCCCGGGCCTCCCGGAGCCACCGCGACCCGCCGCACCCCCGACCACCTCCCCGGTCCCTCCGACCCCTGGGACGCGCGAGCCCTCCGCCCCCGTCGCTCCCTCCCCGTTCCTCTCCACCTTCGAAAACGAACCCGACGCCCCGCCCGTCCCCCCGCTACCCCCGCCCATTTCGACCCCATCCCCCGACCCCGAGACCGTCCCAAACCCCGGCTGAGGACGGTCGAGACATAAGCTTGTATTCAATCGTACCCCCGGCCCCTCAAGCCGCCCCGCTCCCGGTCCGTCCCTACCGGGTCCCCTGGCCCACGTCCAAAGGGGCCATCCCAGAACCACTTCGTGTGGGACCGCCGCCCCCGGCTGTCTCGACAGCCGACAGCCGGGGGCGGCTGTCCCACGGGAGCCGAAACTCCGAAGTCGTTCTTGGACGCCTCCAAAGTGGGCATGCCGGTTCCCCGCGAGCCGCGAAGTCCTCCCCACGCGGGCCTGGGCAGCGCACCCAGCACCCGGCCAGCGTCCTGGCCAAACCGTCGCGTCACTTGTCCGAAATCCTCTCGGACGTTATCCTTGAAGAAAGGTTTAACATCGGCGTCCTTCCCGTTTGCGACGCCCGATCCCGACCGGAAGCGTCAGGTGATGTGATGAGGCCCAGCGACCACCGCCACCCCTACGGCGTCCTCCGCCGCGAGTTCTTGCAGGTCGGTTTCTCCGGCTTCCTCGGCCTGGGGACCGCCGGCCTCCTGGCTGGTCGCTCCCTGGCCGGACCCAGCGACGCTCCCACCGGCGCCGGCCGGGCGCGGTCGATGATCCTGGTCTTCCTCACCGGCGGCCTCGGCCACCTCGACTCCTTCGACATGAAGCCCGACGCCCCCGAGGGCATCCGCGGCGAGTTCCACCCGATCGACACCGCCGCCCCCGGCGTCCGGATCTGCGAGCACCTGCCCGGCCTCGCCGCCCGGGCCGATAAGCTCGCGATCGTCCGCTCGCTCTCCCACGAGCACACCAACCACCTCAACGCCACTCACCAGGTCCTCACCGGCCACGCTCAGCCCGGCGCCTTCTTCGACAAGATCGCCTCCCGCGACGACTACCCCTGCTACGCCGCGCGCCCTCGAATACCTCCGCCCCCGCGCCGATGGCGTTCCCTCGGGCGTCATGCTCCCCACCTTCCTGATGGAAGGCCCGCTTGACCTGGCCCGGCCAGCACGCCGGCTTCCTCGGCCCGCGGCACGACCCCTGGCAGATCAAGCAAGACCCCAACCGCCCCGACTTCCGCGTCGAGAACCTCGCCCTCCCCGACGGCTTCAGCGTCGAACGGCTCGCCTGCCGCCGCTCCCTCCTCGACAGAACTCTCCGCCCAGCGCGAGCCACTGGCGCCGCCGCGTCCAGCTCCGCGAAGGATTCGTTCACCGAGCAGCGCGATCGCGCCTATAACCTCCTCCTCTCGGGCAAGGTCGCCGGCGCGTTCGACATCGACGCCGAGGACCCCAAGACCCGCGACCGCTACGGCCGCCACGCCTTCGGCCAGTCGCTCCTGCTGGCCCGACGGCTCGTCCAGGCCGGCGTGCCGATCGTCCAGGTCAACATGGGCCGCGTCCAGACCTGGGACACCCACTCCGCCAACTTCAAGTCCCTCAAGAATCGCCTCCTTCCGCCCACCGACCGCGGCGTTTCCGCCCTGCTCGACGACCTCGCCGCCCTCGGCCTGCTCGACGAGACCCTCGTCGTCGTCGCCGGCGAGTTCGGCCGCACCCCCCGGATCGGCGCCAGCACCGGCAACAACAACACGCCCGACGGCCGCGACCACTGGTCCCGCTGCTTCTCCGCCGCCTTCGCCGGCGCCGGGGTCGTCGGCGGCCAGACGATCGGCGCCTCCGACCGGATCGGCGCCTACCCCGCCAGCCTCCCCTACCGCCCCGCCGACTTCGCCGCCACCATCTACCACGCCCTCGGCCTCGACCCCGCCTCCGAACTCCGCGACCGCCTCAACCGCCCCCTCCGCCTCTGCGACGGCCGCCCGATCACACCCCTGTTCTCCGGCACCTCGTAGGGTGCATCGTCGAAGACTTCGACGCGCCCTACAAATCTAAATGCATTGAATTTTTTCTATTTGTGTGTCACGTCCCGATTCCCTCCGGATCGAAATACTTCCTCCCCTCCAATCCTCCCGGTCGGCACGCCATCTGCTCTCTTGCCCCCGGGTCGTCATGAACATAACGGTATCCTTCCCCGTACCCTTGCCCCTTCATCAAGGGCGTGACCGCGTTCCTCAGGTGCAATGGCACCGGCTCCCTGGCCGAGGCGGCGGCATCCTCGGCGGCGGCGAAATAGGCCCGTTTCACGGCGTTCGACTTCGGTGCCCGGGCCAGGTACAACGTCGCCTGCGACAGCGGATAGATCGCCTCCGGCAGCCCGATCAGCCGGGTAATCTCGGCCGCCGCCGCGGCCTGCTCCATCGCCCTCGGGTCCGCCAGGCCGATGTCCTCGGACGCCAGGATGCAGAGCCGCCTCGCGATGAACACCGGGTCGGCCCCGCCCTCGACCAGCCGGGCCAGCCAGTAGAGGGCGGCGTCGGCGTCGGAGTTCCGCAACGATTTGATCAGTGCTGATGCGAGGTTGTAATGCTCCTCGCCCCCCTTGTCGTACCCGAACCGTGCCCGTCCCATCGCCTCGGCGAGCATTGGTTCCTCGACCCGGCGCAGGCCCTCCGCATCGGCCGAGGTCGCCAGCACCGCCGCCTCCAGGGCCGACAGGGCCACCCGCGCATCCCCCGACGCGGCCTTCGCCAGCCGGGCGAGCAGCGCGTCCGACAACACCGGCCGCTCTCCGGCCAGCCCGCGGTCGGGGTCGGCCAGCGCCCTCCGGAGGATCGTGGCCACCGCCTCCTCGCCGAGCGGCTGGAGCGTCAGGACCCGCGACCGCGAGAGCAAGGCGGCGTTGACCTCGAACGACGGGTTCTCCGTCGTCGCCCCGACCAGCGTGACGGTCCCCTCCTCGACGGCCGGCAGCAAGGCGTCCTGCTGGGCCTTGTTGAACCGGTGGATCTCATCGACGAACAGGACCGTCCGCTGGCCTCGCGACCGCTCCCGCCGGGCCTGCTCGATCGCCTCCCGCAGCTCCTTCACCCCCGAGAGCACCGCCGAGAGCGGCACGAACCGCGAGCCGTCCCGCCCCGCGAGCAGTCGGGCGAGGGTCGTCTTGCCCGTGCCTGGTCCGCCCCAGAGGATCAGCGATGGCAGACGCCCGCCCCCCTCGATCATCCTCCGGAGGACCCGCCCCGGCCCGATCAGGTGCTCCTGGCCGACGAACTCCTCCAGGCTCCTCGGCCGCATCCGCTCGGCCAGCGGCGCGTCGGCCGCCGGTGCGGGGGAGGGTTCCCCGGCTCCTCGGGATCATCAAAGAGTCGTCCGGTTACAATCCGGGGCATCGGAGGCGCTCCTTCACGGACGGGTTCGCGCCGGGTGGGAGGCTCCCGGCCAACTTCCAATGTAGCGGAAGTCGCCCGCAGCCGACGACCCGAGCCGCCCGGGACTGGGCTTGTTTCGGCCCTTCGGTCGTGGTCTTCTGGAACGGTGCGGCCCGCCCCCGTCCCGTCCCGGCCCTCGCGATGTCCACCAGCGACGCCCCACTTGCCAGGGAGGACCCCGACACGGACCTCATCGTCCGCGCCGAGGGATTGACGCGGACCTACGATTCCACCTCCGCGCCGGTCCGCGCTTTGCGGGGCGTGAACCTGGCAATCCTCCGCGGCGAGCGGGTCGCCTTGCTGGGCAAGTCGGGCTCGGGCAAGTCCACCCTGCTGAACCTGCTCGGTGGTCTCGACCGCCCCTCCTCCGGCCAGGTCCATGTCGCGGGTTCCGACCTGCACGCCCTGCGCCCCGAGGCCCTGGCGCGGTTCCGACTGGTGACGGTGGGCATGATCTTCCAGGCGTACAACCTCATCGGTTCGCGATCGGCCCTGGAGAACGTCGAACTCCCGATGGTCTTCGCCGGCCGCCCGCGTTCGGAGCGGCGCGAAGCCGCCCATCGGGCGCTGGAGGCGGTGGGCCTCGGCGACCGGCTGGAGCATCGACCGAACCAGCTCTCCGGTGGCGAGCGCCAGCGGGTCGCGATCGCGCGGGCGATGGTCAACCGCCCGGCGGTCCTGCTGGCCGACGAGCCGACCGGCAATCTCGACTCGGAGACCGCCCGCGACGTGCTCGACCTGCTGCTCGCCCACGTCGCCCGCGAGGGCACGACCTTGATCCTCGTCACCCACGACGACGATCTGGCCCGGGTCGCCTCCGACCGGGTCATCCGCCTCAAGGACGGTCGGGTCGCCCCCTCCGCCGCGGAGGTTGGCTGATGCGAACTGGCGACCTCCTCGGCCTCGCCTTCTCCGCCCTCGGTCAGCAGAAGGCCCGCACCGCCTTGACCCTGCTCGGCGTGACGATCGGCACCTTCACGCTGGTCGTCAGCCTCTCGGTCGGACGGGGCGTGGACCAGGCGATCGTTGGCCTCTTCCGCGACACCCGCGCCTTGCGGACGGTCAGCGTCTCGCCGCTCTATCAGACCGTCACCGACGACGTCCCCGAGCCTGAGCGTCGGGTCGAGGGTTCGATGAGCGACGACAAGCGCGAGCGACTCCGCGAGGCCCTGGTCAAGCGCTGGGGTCAGCGGCACGTCAGCCGGGCTCGGGCGAAACTCACTCCGGCGAGTCTGGTCGAGCTGCGTCGGATCGACCACGTCGAGCGCGTCACACCCCAGGTCCACCTGCCCGGCACGGCCACGCTGGACGGCGTGAACGGAGCCCGAGACGTGCAGGTCGCGTCCGTCGATCCCGACGACGACTACGGCGTCCGGATCGTCGCCGGCCGCCCCTTCTCCGCTGGCGACAGCCGCGCGGCGATCATCCACGAGCTGTTGCTGTACCGCTGGGGACTGACCGATGAGGCCGACGTCCGTAGCCTACTCGGTCGCTCACTCCGCGTGGAGTACGGCACCGCGGTGCCCGGACCGATGTCTCTGTTCCGCCTGCTGAGCTTCGGCGACGACCCCTTCAGCCCGGAGCAGTCCCGTGCCCTCCGGCGTGGCTTTCGACGGCTCGCTCCGCTGATCCGGCTGCTGCCGCTGCCCACCGACGAGCGTGAGGCGTTCTCCAAGCTGCTCGCGCAGGCCCTGCAAAAGCCCGCCATCGAGGAAGACGACGCCCCTCGGTTCTCCGAGCAGTTCACCATCGTCGGCGTCGTCCGCGACCCCTCCCGGGACGAGAACGACGACCCCAACCCACTCGGCACCTGGTGGACGCGGCAGGCGGACGTCCTGGTTCCCACACCGGCCCTGGCCGCCTTCTACCTCCGCTCGCCAAGGCACGCCGAGGCCGGCTTCGATCAGCTCCGGCTGATCGTCGATCGCGAGGCGAACGTCCGGGCGGTCGTCGATCAGGTCGAGGCCCGTGGCCTCTCGCAGTACTCGCTCACCCAACTCATCGATACCATCCGCCTGAACGTCCTGCTGATCACCCTGGCCACGTCGTTCATCGCCGTGGTCGCCCTGTCCGTGGCGGCCATCGGGATCACGAACACGATGATCATGAGCGTGCTCGAGCGGACCCACGAGATCGGCGTGATGAAGGCCCTGGGCGCCCGCGACGGTCAGATCCGGGCCATCTTCCTCGTCGAAGGTCTCTTCCTCGGGCTGCTCGGCGGCGGCCTCGGACTCCTGCTCGGCTGGTTCGCCTCGTTCCCCGGCGACGCCGTCGCCCGCTCGATCATGGAAGCGCAGACTCCGCGCCCGATCGACGCTTCCCTCTTCGTCTTCCCACCCTGGTTGACACTCGGCGTGCCCGCCCTGGCCGCCTTGATCACCACGCTCGCCGCCGTCTATCCCGCCCACCGCGCGGCCCGGGTGGACCCGATCACCTCGCTCCGACACGACTGAGTTTCCGGCCGGTTTGCCGGTTGTCTCGACCCGCATCGGCGCGTATGGTTCCCCGGGAGGTGTCTTGCATGCTCGACGGTCTGACGCGTTCCGGCTGGCTCCTCGTCCCGCTCCTGCTGAGTCTGGCGTTCCTCGGCGTCGGCGGGAGCGAGGAAGACCCCTTGCGCTCGATCCGTGAGGCCGGAGGTCGGATCGCTCCCCTGCATCGCCGCAAGACCCCTCCCCAGCCTGGCGAGTGGCTCGACACCCACCCCGAGCCCGGCCAGACCTTTGACGAATACCTCGCCACCAACCCGAACCGCCCCACGACCGAACGGACCACCCTCTACCTCCAGCCGCTCGGCCGTTTCAACCCCGCCGAGGCCCGACTCCTCGACGCCACTGCTGAGCTCCTCGGCCGCTTCTACGGCCTGCCGGTGAAAACCCTGCGGACGATCGGCCTGGACGTCGTCCCCGCCCGGGCCCGTCGGGTCCATCCCGAGTGGGGCGACCGCCAGATCCTGACCAGCTTCGTCCTCGACCTGCTCCGCTCCCGACGCCCCCGCGACGCCGTCGCCGTGCTCGCCCTGACCACCTCCGACCTCTGGCCGGGCCAGGGCTGGAACTTCGTCTATGGCCAGGCATCGCTCTCCGACCGCGTCGGCGTCTGGTCCCTCTACCGCAACGGCGACCCCGCCACCGAATACCCGACCTGCCTGCGGCGGACCCTCAAGACGGCCGTCCACGAGACCGGCCACATGCTCGGCATCTGGCACTGCACCGCCTTTGAATGCGGCATGAACGGCAGCAACCACCGGGCCGAGGCCGACTCGCGCCCGTTGGCCTTTTGCCCCGAATGCGCGATGAAAGTCTGGTGGGCCTGCCGGCTCGACCCGGCCCGGCGCTACGAACGCCTCGCCGCGTTCGCCGAGGTCCACGGACTTGACGGGGAGGAGCGATTCTGGCATGCCTCGCTCGACGCCCTCCGTGGTGACCTCGCCGCGGCGCCGCGTCGCTGACCTCCCCGATCCCGGACCCTTAATGCCGCTCGATCTCGACGTACTGCACTCCTGCCCGCTCCCCGCCCGCGCCCCGCGTGATCGAGGCTTCGAGCCGACTCGGGCCGAGCTTCGGCTTCACGCCCTCGAACGAGTGCCGGCTCTCGTCCGCCCCGACCTTCGCCTCCTTCGCAACCCCGCCGACCGCCAGCCTCACCGTCGCCTCCCTTCCCGGCGGGTCGAACAGCAAGGTCACCCGGTAATCCCCCGTCCTCGCGACCTCCACATCCCAGTGCCCGAGACCCTTCGGCCCCCAGCTCGCCTGCTCCCCACGCCAGTCCTGTCGGGTGAGCAAGGTCGGGTTCTCCCGCTCCGAGCCGAGCAGGATGCGCGGGGCGTCGAAACCGCGCGTCGCGCAGACGTCCCGAAACCAGGTCTCGTAAGCCGCCTTCAGTCGCTCGACGACCTCCGGCTTCTCCTTCGCCAGGTCGTGCTGCTCGTACGGATCGGCCTTCAGGTCGTACAATTCGAATCGCGGGTCCTTCGGTCCCGGCCCTTCGCCGGTCCCCTGGGGCTGGAGCAGCTTCCAGCGGGCATCCCGGGCCGCGAAGCAGCGGAAGAGCTCCGGCACATAGCCCCGATGCCACTGGAAGAACAGCGTCCGCTCGGGCAAGCTCGACGCCTTCCCCTCCAGCAACGGCAGCAGGCTCCGGCCGTCGAACGTCACGCCCTCCGGCTTCGCCACGCCGCAGGCTTCGAGCAAGGTCGGCGCGATGTCGATGTGCGCCGCGGCCACGTCGAGCTGGCGACCCGCCTCGAAATGCCCCGGCCAGCGGACGAAGAACGGCACACGGATGCCGCCCTCGTAGACGGTCCCCTTGCGCCCCCGCAAGCCCGCGTTGTAACGTGGCTGCTGCGGCCCGTTGTCCGTGAGGAAGATCACGATCGTGTTCTCGGCCAGCCCCAGCTCGCCCAGCCTCGCGAGCAAGCGGCCGACGTTGTCGTCGATGTTCGTCTCCATCCCGTACACCCGCGCCGTCGCCTCGGGGTCGATCTTCCCCTCGATCGGCCGCCCGACCTCCGGGAAGGCGGAGGTCGAGAGGTCCTTCCCCGCGTACATCGCCCGGTAATACTCCGGCACCTCCAGCGGCGTATGCGGAGCATTGAACGGCAGATAGACGAAGAACGGCCGGTCGCGATCGGCCTGGATGAACCGGATCGCGGCCTGCGTGAAGAGGTCAGAGCAATAGCCTTTGGTCTTCAGCTCGCGGCCGTTGTGCAGGAGGACCGGGTCGGTGTATCGCGAACCCGCCTGCCTCGGCGAGTCCGACGGCTGACCCAGACCGCCGCCGCGGAGCACCAGCGACTCCTGAAATCCCTGGTCGTTCGGCCTCAAGGGTGCATTATCCCCCAGATGCCACTTGCCGAAGATCCCCGTCCGGTAGCCGGCCGAGCCCAGCATCTCGGCCAGCGTGACCTCATCCGGGTCCATCAAGGCCCGCCCGATGTAGGTGTCGGTCACGCGGGTCCGGTAGTTGTAACGACCCGTCATCAGACTCGCCCTGGTCGGGGCGCAGACGGGGCAGACGTAGAAGGTCCGAATCTCGACCCCCTGCTTCGCGAACCGGTCCAGGTTCGGCGTCCGGATCACCGGGTTGCCGTGACTGCCAAGATCGCCATAGCCCTGGTCGTCGCTCATGATCAGGATGACGTTCGGGCGTCTCGACTCCTGACCCCTTGCCGCCTCGACCCCAGCGGCGACCAGACCCGTCATCAACGCCGCGACGACCCCGAACTGCATTCTCAATCGCATCGTTCTTCCCCCTCAACGGACCGGGACGAACTGCACCGCATCGGCGACGACGTGGCCGTCGGTCCCCTCGTTCCGGATCTCGACCCAACCCCCCTGCCCCGCCGCGAACCGGAAAACCCCCAGCCGGATCGGAACGCCTCCGGGTTCCGGCTGGCGCTGATCGACCCGGATCGTCTGCTCACCCTCGGCCGAATGGATCACGACGGGAACATTCGTCGCCCGGTTCGGGTTCGGCGTTGCGTAGAGGCGGACCTCGTAGCGACCGGCTTCCGGCAGGCTGGGCGTGAACCGGAGGCGACGGGTCCCCTTGCCCTCGTTGGCATCGTGGCTGTACCCGATCCCGACGAACGGCCCGATGGCGGTCGAGTGGGCCCAGTCGCCGGTCTTCGACGCATCCAGGTCATCGACCACGATCCCTTCCAGCGTCTCCGTTGCAATTCTCCGCGCCGGTTCCCGACCCCCAATCCCTTGCGGCGAGAGCACGGCTTTCTGCGCCTTCAGCTTCGCCGTCAAGCGATCGACCGGCACCGCCTGCACCGCCGACTTCCCCTCGATCGCCAGGGCCGCCGCCACCCCGCATGCCTGACCGAGGATCATGTAAACCGGCTCCATGCGGATCGTGCCGTAGGCGACGTGCGAGGCCGACATGCAGACGGGCACGAGCAGGTTTTCACATTCCGTCGCCTTCGGAACGAGGCTCCGGTACGGTATCGCATAAGGCGCCACGCCGACCTGGAAATCGCCCTCATTGAGCACGTGGCCGTTAGCTGTAGGCACGCGCTGGACGTGGTGCGAGTCGGTGTTGTACGACCCGAGGCCGACCGAATCGGCCTTGAGGCGATCCTCCATGATGTCCTTCTCGGTCATCACATACGCGCCGACCATCCTTCGCGCCTCGCGGACATAAAGCTGATGCGGCCACTGGCCGGTGTCCGTGAACTCGTCCTTCGCCAGTCCCCAGCGGCTCATCTCGTCGTGCAACTTTGCAGGGACGCGCGGGTCATTCGCGAGGAAGTAGAAGAACCCTTGCACATAAGCGACATGGTCGGCCCGGATGCGTTCCGCGAGTTTCCGGGTCGGCCTCGGGGTAGTCCCAGCTCGCGCCGATGTGGTCGGTCGAGAAGGGGCCGTTGTTGTTGGTGTCGGTCTTGGCGTTCGGAATGCGGACGGGGTTCATGAGTTGTCGCATGGTCAGGTCGGGCCGCTTCGCGAGGTAGCGGGCGAGCAACTCAAGCGCGACGGGTCGTAGCCCGTCGGCTCCGGGAAGGGGACGCGGTTGTCGGCGCGGTCGGTCATGCAGAGGCGGAAGTTGTACGCCTGGACCTTGCGGTCACCCGTCCCCACCGGCTCGATCCGACCGGCCTGGACGAACGGCAGGCGCTGGCCGTTCTCATCGAAGGCGGAGACGGCCACCGGCCACTGGTGCGACGGGCTCCGGGCCTGGACGCCCGCCAGGCTTTCGCCGTACTGCTCACGACCCTCCCGGCCGACCATGTACGAGACGCCGGCCTTCGCCAGCAGGTCGCCCTCGTAAGAGGCGTCGATGAAGACGCCCGCGGCGAAGACCCCGCCGCCGGCCGTCCGCAAGGCCACGATCCGCGCCCCGGCCTTCTGAACTCCCGCGATCCGGATGCCATGCACGACCTCGACACCGGCCTCCTCCAGCATCGCCCGGAAGGTCGCCTCGGCGACGTGCGGCTCGAAACGGAAGCCGTCGGAGCAATCGCCGACCTGCTCCGAACCATTGCCGTAGGTCTTGACGTAAAAGTCCTTGACTCTCACGAAGAACTCACGCGAGTAGCCCCCGATGGCTCGCCGGTTGCCGGTATCCGTGGCCCCGAGACCGCCGGAGACCATGCCGCCGACGTGCCGCCCCGGCTCGATCAGCAGGACCGACCGCCCTTCCCGCGCCGCGGCTACGGCGGCGATCACCCCGCCGGCCGTGCCACCGTAAACCACCACATCCGCCCGCCTCGGACCCACATCCTCGCCGGGGTCGATCGTGCCAGGAGGGCCAGAAGGAGGATCGGGAGAAATCGAGTCGGGCGTCTCACGCGAGCAGCTCCGAGGGTTTTCGTTCGTTTCGCGGGGATCTTGCCTCGATCGGCCGGCCATTGTCGCACGCTCGGGCGGTCGCCGCAAACCGCCGCCGACTGGTCTGGGTCAAACCGTCAGAATCGTTACAATAGAATGTTGAATCCGCGCCGATGGCCCGTCGTGCGGCCACGGCGCCTTCTCGCCGAGCACCACAAGGAGATGGGATGAAGTTCTCGAAGTTCGCCGTCGCGATTGGCCTCGGACTGATCGCCGGCACGGCCCTGGTGATCGCCCAGGACGCCAAGCAGGCCCCGACCCAGCCCCAGCCCAAGGCCGGCGCCGCCGCGAAGCCCGCCACCGCGGCCCCGATCTCCGACCTCAAAGGCAAGGCCAGCTACGCCATCGGCCTCGGCTTCGGCCAGAACATCAAGGAGCAAGGGCTCGAACTGGACGCCGAAGAGGTCACCAAGGGCCTGCGTGACGGCATCGCCGGCGCCGAGCCGAAGCTCTCGGAAGCCGAGATCGAGAAGGTGATGACCGCCTTCCGAGACGCTTTCATCGCCCAGCAGACCGCCAAGGCCAAGGCCGAGGCCGACGGCGAACCAGAAGCAAGGCGACGGCCTTCCTCGCCCAGAACAAGACCAAGCCCGGCGTGAAGTCGACCCAGAGCGGCCTCCAGTACCAGATCGTCCAGGAAGGCACCGGCCCCGCGCCCAAGCCGACCGACGTCGTGAAGGTCCACTACCGCGGCACCCTGCTCAACGGCACCGAGTTCGACAGCTCCTACAAGCGCAACGAGCCGATCGAGTTCCCGCTCAACCGGGTCATCCCCGGCTGGACCGAGGGCCTGCAGCTCATGAAGGTCGGCGGCAAGGCCCGCCTGTTCGTTCCGCCCGACCTCGCCTACGGCGAGAACCCGCCCGGCAGCGTGATCGGCCCGAACTCCGTGCTGATCTTCGACGTCGAGCTTCTCGGCGTCACCCCCTCCGCCGCCGCGGCCCCGGCCGGCGCGGTCCCGAAGATCGCCATCCCCAAGGGCGCTCAGCCAAAGTGACCCGCGCTCCGCGGTCCCCGGGCCATCCGGCCCGGGGCCGCGTCGCCTGATCTCGGTAGTCTGTACATGGTTTGAATTTTGGAAATGATATCATCGCGATTCCTGGCCTGAATCCTGACCCGGGGCTCTCCATGAACATCGGCCTGACCGGCGGCACCGGCTTCCTCGGCCGCTACCTGATCGCCCACCTCGCCGGCCGCGGCGACCGCCTCCGCTGCTGGACCCGCCCCTCCAGCGACCGCTCCGGACTCGATGCGTACTCCCCGCAGATCGAATGGATCGAGGGCGGCCTCCGCCAGCCCGACTCGATGCGCGAGCTGGTCCGCGGCTGCGACGCCGTCGTCCACGCCGCGCTCGACCGTCCCGGCGCCGGCTTCCGGGCGCCGAGGGGGACCTGATCGACTTCGTCGAGGCGAACGTCGTCGGCACCCTCCGCCTGATCGAGGCCGCCCGCGCCGCCGGGGTCGGCCGGTTCGTCTTCATCTCGACCTGCGCCGTCCACGAGGTCATTCTCGACGACCGCCCGCTCGACGAGGCCCACCCGCTCTGGCCGCTCAGCCACTACGGCGCCCACAAGGCCGCGATCGAGGCGTTCGTCAGCAGCTTCGGCCGCGGCCAGGGATATCCGATCTGCTCCGCTGCGGCCGACCGGCATCTACGGCCTCGCCCACCCGCGCAGGCGAGAGCAAGTGGTTCGACCTCGTCCGCCGGGTCGTCCGCGGCGAGGACGGTCGAGTGCCGGCGCGGCGGCAAGGAGGTCCACGCTGCCGACGTCGCCCGCGCCGTCGGGCTCCTGCTCGACGCCCCGGACGATCGGATCAAGGGCGAGGCGTTCAATTGCTACGATCAGTATATCTCCGACTTCGAGGTGGCCACGCTCGCCCGGCAGCTTTCCGGCTCCGACGCCACGATCCGGGGCGGGCCGACGTCTCCCAAGAACCAGATCGAGACGGGCAAGATTCGCTCCCTCGGGATGGAATTCGGCGGCCGGACGCTGCTGGAGCAGACGGTGAAGGAGCTGGTCGAGGCCGCGTCCTGAGTCCGCCCGCGTCGAGGTGAGTGGCGATCATGGCGACGGTTCCCCTGCCGATCACGACCCGGCGACGCTGGCGGGTCCTGGCTTTCCGGCTGGCCGCGGTGCTGGTCGGGCTCCTGCCGTTGCTGGCCTGCGAGCTGGCCTTTCGCTGGCTCGACTGGGGCCGGCCGAACCTGCACGAGGACCCATTCGTCGGCTTCAGCGCCACCCGGCCGCTGTTCGTCCTCGACCCGACCCGGACCCGCTTCGAGATCGCCCCCTCGCGACGGCTCTTCTTCCAGCCCGACTCGTTTGCGGCCGTCAAGTCGCCGCGCGAGTTCCGGATCTTCTGCCTCGGCGGCTCGACCGTCCAGGGCCGTCCCTTCTCGATCGAGACCTCATTCACGACCTGGCTCGAACTGTCCCTCCAGGCCGCCGACCCGTCCCGTAGCTGGGAGGTCGTCAACTGCGGCGGCGTCTCCTACGCCAGCTACCGGCTCGCTCCGATCGTCGAGGAGTTACTCCAGCACAAGCCCGACCTGTTCATCCTCTGCACCGGGCACAACGAGTTCCTCGAAGACCGCACCTACGCCGCCATCAAGCGAACGCCGGCCGCGGTCCGCCTTCCGCTCGAATGGCTCTCCCGGCTGCGGACGTTCGTCCTCGCCCGTGAGGCCGTCCTGCGACTCGCCGACCAGGAGCCGGACCCCGACGCCGCGACTCGCCCCGTGCTCCCCAAGGAGGTGGACACGATCCTCGACTACCGCGGCGGCCTGCGGTCGTACCACCGTGACGATCGCTGGCGCGAAGGCGTGATCGCCCACTTCGAATTCAATCTTCGACGCATGATCGAGCTTGCGCCAGTGCGCGGGCGTGCCGGTGATCCTGGTCAACCCGGTCTATAACCTCGACACGCCGCCCTTCAAGTCCGAGCACCGCCCCGGCCTGACCGCCGAGGAGCGCCGACGCTTCGAACGAACTCTGGGATGAGGCCCGCGACTCCTACGACGACGACCTGCTCCGCTCGGTCGCCCTGCTCCGCCGCGCCCTCGCCATCGACGACCAGCACGCCGGCCTCCATTACACCCTGGCGAAGTGCCTCCAGCAACTCCGCCGTTTCACGGAGGCCCGCGCCGAGTTCGAGCGGGCCCGGGACCTCGACGTCTGCCCCTGCGCATCCTCGAGCCCGATGAACCAGGTCGATCCTCGACGTCGGCCGCGCGACGGGTACGCCCGTCGTGGACCTGCCCCCTCTCTTCGCCGCGCTCAGCGAAGGGGGCATCCTCGGCAACGACTGGCTCGTCGATCACGTCCACCCCTCGATCCAGGGGCACAAGCGGATCGCCGATGCGTTGCTCCAGCAGATGGTCCGCCTCGGCCTCGTCCATCCCCGAGCCGGGCTGGGAAGCCGAGCCGAGACCGCCGCTTCGCCGACCACTACGCCTCGCTCGACTCCCTCTACTTCCTTAAGGGCGAGCGCCGGCTCGAACGCCTTCGCCTTTGGGCCACCGGCCGCGGGATCAAGCTCCGTCGCCGACGCGGCAGCCATCTCCTCCGGCCTCGCCGCCGAATCAGGAATAAACACAGTCCGATTCCTCGACCCGCTCCTCGGCTCGCTTCGTCTCCTCGCGCTCTCAGGCGAGCCACCACCCGGGCCCAGCCGATCACGAGGAAGATTCCGGCGCAGACGAGTCCGATCGCGAGCCCGACCCAGATCCCGAAGACACCCCAGCCGAAGTTCAGACCCAGGACATAGCCGATCGGAAGGCCGATCCCCCAGTGGGCGGCGAGGTTCACGAGCATCGAGGTCCGCGTGTCTCCCGCCCCTCGCAGAGCACCTGAGGCGACGACCTGGAGCCCGTCAAAGAGCTGAAACATCGCCGCGGCGGCCAGCAATGGCAGGGCCATCGCGGATCACCGGCTCATCGGTCGTGAAGACGCTCAGGATCGGCCTTGGGACCATCAAAAAACTCAGGCCGGCCCCCGTCATGAAGGCCGCCCCGATCCCGAGTGCTGCCCAGCCCGCCCGCGCCGCCGCGGCCCGATCCCCGCGTCCGAGCGCCTGTCCGACCCGTACCGAGCCGGCCGAGGAGACCCCCAGCGGGACCATGAACGTGACACTCGACGCATGCAAGACCACCTCATGCGCTGCCAGCGACGTCGCTCCGAGCCGACCGGCCAGCACCGCCGCTACTCCGAAGACGCCCACTTCCAGAAGCATCTGGCAGGCCGCCGGCAAACCCAGTGCGACAAGCCGTCGCAGCCTGGACAGCTCGGGCCGGAGCGACGTCGCCAGCAAGCCCGTCCGGTGCCGGATCGAGTAGCCGACGGCATACACGCCCAGCGCCACCGCCATCACCAATCGCGAGAGGAGGGTGGACCAGCCCGAGCCCTCCACCCCCAGCGCGGGGCACCCGAGCCGGCCATCGATCAAGGCCCAGTTGCCGACCACGTTGACCACGTTCGCCAGCAAGAGTGTCACCGTCGCTACCCGGACCAGGCTCATCGCCTGGAGATACCGCCTCAGGGCGAAGTAGAGGAAGAGCGGCAATGTGCTCCAGGCCAGGGTCCTGGTGTAGGGCAAGGCCACGCGGAGGACATTCGGCGTCAGCCCCCAGGCCCCGAGATGCGGCATGATCCCGAACAGGACGACCATCAAGGCCGGCAGCCATGACCAGGGCGAGGTAGCAAGCCTGAACCAGCCAGCGATGACACTCCCCCACCCGACCCGCCCCGAACGCCTGGGAGACGAGCGTGTCGAGTCCCAGCAGCAAGCCGAGGCCGAAGACCGTGACCGTGAAGAAGAGGATGTTGCCGATACCGACCGCCCCAATCGCCTCCGGTCCGAGCCGGCCGACCATCACCAGATCGACCACCCCCATCGCCATCCAGCCCAGTTCGGCCAGCACCACCGGCCCAGCCAGTCGCAGGGTCGGTCCCATCTCGGAGAACAGCAGCGCCCGCCTGGCCGCCGCCGATCTGCCGTCGCGGAGTCTCCTTCCTCGCTGGGGTCAAACCTCACCGGAGCACCTCATCTTCGTCCGTTGGAACCCGCTCATCCTGCCCCGGAGGCGGACACCCGCCGACCGACGCTGGTTCATCTTTTCCGTGGCCCCCGATCTTCCCCGCGTTCGGTCGCGACGGTCAATGCGACTTGGTGCGCGACGTCGGACCGTTCCATTCTCCACCTCCAGGGTTGTTTCTCGCGTCGTTCGGGCATAATCCAACCTGATCCCCTCCCCCTTCCGACAGCATGGCGAGGCTCCTCGATCGCTCGAACCCCCGGGAGGTCCCCATGACGCGCACGCGAGCTCTCATGATCGTGACGGTCCTGGCCGCGAGCCTGACCACCGCCGCGGTGGCCGTTCTGACCGGCCCCGCCCACGACGAGGAACTCCTCGCTCTGGCCCAGGCTCCCGACAACGCTTCCGGTCCCCGCGCCGACACGCCGATCCCGATGCCGCCGCGGGTCGTCGGCCTGGAGATCGCCTTCGGGCTCGAGGACGAGGAGCCGACCGCCTGGGATGGGAACATCGAGGTTTCGAGCGGTCGGGTCCTCAACCTCGACGTCGTCGACTCCGGCCCCGGCGCTCGCTCCGAGGATAACCGGTTCCAGATCAAGAGCCGCCGCGAGCCGGCCAAGAAGAAGGCCGCCGCGAAGAAGAAGCAACAAGCCAAGAAGAAGGCCGCCGCCAAGAAAAAGGCCGCCGCCAAGAAGAAGCAACAAGCCAAGAAGAAGCAACAGACGGATCAGGCCGACTCGCCCGTCGCCCCGACGATCCTCCGCGCCACGCTCGATATCCCCAATGATGCCACTGTCACCATCAAGACCGGCCAGGGCGAGTTTCGCTTCGCGATCGCCGACCTCCAGCGCGGTGATCCGGCCAGCTTCCTCGACGACCGCGTCACCGTCACCCGCATCGACCCGGCCGTTCGCCTGACCGGAGCACCCACCGAGGACGACTACCCCGCCGCCGCCCGTGGTCCCGATGGCACCATCTGGCTCGTCTCCACCGAATACAAGCCGGAACGGCACCGCCTCACCGAGGAGGTCAAGCCCGAGGACTTCGACAAGATCCTCGTCCCCACCAAAAACGGCGACCGGATCGTCCTCCGCCGCCACGATGGACAGAACTGGCGGGTCCCCAGTCGCCGTCACCGAGGCCGGACTCGACGTCTGGCGGCCGGCCCTCAGCGTGGACGGCAAGGGGAACGTCCTCGTCGCCTGGGCCCAACGCGTCGATGACAACTGGGATCTCTACGCCCGCCGCTTCTCCCCTTCGGAAGATGACGGCAAGGGCCGATGGTCCGACGTCATGCGGTTGACCGACGCCAGAGGGTCTGACTTCAACGTCTCCCTTGCCACCGATCCGAAGTCTGGCCAGACCTGGCTCGCCTGGCAGTCCTGGCGTGATGGCGACAGCGAAGCCAATTTTGACGTCATGCTTGCCATGCTGGACGAAGGGGGCAAGCTCGCGAACCCCACCGCGATCTCTCGGAGCCAGGCCAACGACTGGAGTCCCTGCCTGGCGATCGACTCGAAGGGCCGGGTTTATGTGACGTATGACACTTATGATCGTGGTCAATATGACGTCAAGCTTCATGTCCACGACCCTTCGAGCGGCCAGAGCAGGGACCTCGATATCGCCTCCTCCGCCCGCTTCGAGGCCCGGGCCAACCTCGCGATCGATGGCCAGGACCGCGTCTGGATCGCCTACGAAGAGGGCGACGAGCAATGGGGCAAGGACTACGCCAACGAGGGTCCCCAGCGCGTGCCGGTCGATCAGGGCGGCTTCCCGCTCTACCTGAACCGGACGGTCAAGCTGAAGTGCGTGGACACCGACGGTTCGATCAAGCAGGCCCCCGGCTCGCTGGAGAAGGCGTTCACGGGTAGCCGGCGAGAATCCGAGCGGAGCAAGAGCGTGCCGCGCGTCGCCATCGACGGCCAGGGGGGCCTCTGGCTCCTCTTCCGCCACCATCCGCTTCCCGGCGGCGGCGGCGAGGCCTGGGACAGCTTCGCCATGCACCACGACGGCCGCGGTTGGTCGGCCCCGCGACACATGGCCGCCACGTCGAACATCATCGACAACCGCCCGGCCCTCGTCCCCTTCGGCGAGGGCCTGCTCGCGATCCACAGCACCGACTATCGGCGAAACACCAACACTCGCGACCAGGATGACCTCTACGCCACCCTGCTCGCCCCCGACTCCAGCGAGATCGCCGCCCCCGAACTCGTCGCCGCCGAGCCCAGTCCCGAGGCGAGGCTACCCGACGTCCACAAGAATGAGGAAGGCGACAAGGCCCGCATCCGTACCTATCGGATCGAGTCCGGCGGCCGGAGCCTCCGCTTGCTCCGCGGCGAGTTCCACCGGCACTCCGAGTTCACCTCGCACCGCGACCAGGACGGCCTGTACGAGGACATGTGGCGCTACGCGCTCGACGCCGTCGACCACGACTGGATGGGCGACGGCGACCACCACAACGGGTTCGGGTACGAGTACATGTGGTGGCTGATCCAGAAGCAGACCGACCTTTACATGAACGCACCCCGCTTCGTGGCCGCCATGACCTACGAGCGGAGCGCCGTCTATCCGAACGGCCACCGCAACGTGATGTTCCCCCGACGCGGCATCCGTCCCCTCCCGTTCGGCGACCTGAAGGGCACGCCCGAGGAGGGCACGCCCGACACCAAGAACCTCTACGCTTACCTCAAACACTTCGGCGGCATCTGCGCCTCCCATACCAGCGGTACCAACATGGGGACCGACTGGCGCGACAATGACCCCGAGGTCGAGCCGGTGGTCGAGATCTACCAGGGGCACCGCCACAACTACGAGCACTTCGGCGCTCCCCGCGTCACCGACCGCCGAAACTCAGATCGGTGGCTACCAGCCTGCCGGCTTCATCTGGAATGCCCTCGGCAAAGGCTACAAGCTCGGCTTTCAGAGCTCCAGCGACCACGTCAGCACCCACTGGAGCTACGCCATCGTCCTGGCGGAGGAGAACTCCCGCCAGGCGATCATCGATGCCTTCAAGGCGCGCCACAGCTACGCCGCGACCGATAACATCATTCTCGATGTCCGTTCGGGTGAACACCTGATGGGAGACACCTTCGACACCGATCAGGCCCCGACCCTGGAGATCGCCGTCCAGGGTACCACGCCCGTCATTAAAGTTCATGTGATCCGCGACAACAAGTACGTCTTCACCACCGAACCCGGCCAGAAGCAGGTCAAGCTCCGCTACACCGACGACGACGCCCGACCCGGTGAGTCGCACTACTATTACGTCCGAGTCGAGCAGGAGGACAAGAATCTGGCCTGGGCCTCGCCCATGTGGATCACCTTCAGGAAGTAACGACGCGGCCACGTTGATGGTCGATGACGGACGGTCGATGGTCGATCGCGACGAAAGGCTTTCGATTGACCATCGACCATGATCCATCGACCACCCAGAATCCAGTCGGGTTTTCACACCTGACCCGCCTCCCAATACCCGGAGTGTCTCCTTGCACCGCGAGTATCGACCGGAGGAGATGGGGCTCGGCCACATCCACGAGGCCGACCACGACCACACCCATCACCACGATGCACACCATCGCCACGACCACGAGGCCGAGCGGCGGGCGTTGATCGCCACGACGGCGATCGTCGGCCTCCTGTTAGGTGCCGACCTCTTGCTGGCCTTGCTGGGGATGGAGGAACTGCGGCGGCCGTTCGGCGTGTCGCTCTCGCTGCTGGCGGCGGTGATCGGCGGCGGTCGGGTGGTCTATCTGGCAATCGCGGCCCTGCTGGAGGGGCGGATCGGGGCCGATATCGCCCTGGCGATCGCTTGCGTCGCGGCGGGCCTGCTGGGCGAATACTTCGTGGCGGCCGAGGTCGTCTTTATCGCCCTCTTCGGGGAATGCCTGGAGGCGTTCACCTTCGAACGGGCGCAGAGGGCCATCCAGAAGCTGCTGGAGTTTCGCCCGCGGACGGCGACCGTGCTCCGGGATGGTCGGCCGGTGGAGATCGCCGCGGATGCACTCGCGGTTGGTGATGTCCTGCTCGTCCGCCCCGGCGAACGGATCGCGGCCGATGGTGCGGTGCTCGCGGGCCGTTCCGCCGTTGAGCAGGCGATCCTGACCGGCGAGTCGATGCCGGTGGACAAGGGGGCTGGCGACCCGGTCTATACCGGCACGATCAATCAACTTGGCCAGCTGGAGGTTCGCGTCGAGCGGGTCGGGGCCGAGACGACGATGGGCCAGGTCATCCGGTTGCTGGCCGACGCCCAGCGCAACAAGGCCCCCCTCGAACGCGCGGCCGACCGTTACGCCCGCCTCTTCCTGCCCGCCGTCCTCGTGGCGGCGACGACCGTCTTCCTCGTCACCAACGCAACTGGCCTCTGGGGCTGGTCGCGCGGTGGCAGCCGGCCGATCATCGACATCATGCCTGCTCTGGCAGTGCTCGTGGTCGCCTGCCCCTGCGCCTCGTGCTGGCGACCCCGGCCGCGGTGCTCGCGGCGACGGCCCGCCTGGCCCGTCGCGGCGTGCTGGTCAAAGGGGGCGTCGCCCTGGAGCGGCTGGCGAGGGTCGATGCGCTGGCGTTCGACAAGACCGGCACGCTCACCGAAGGACGTCCCGAGATCGGCGACCAAATCGCGCTGGCGCCCTGGTCGGATTCCGAACTGCTCCGGCTCGCCGCCGCCGCTGAGCAATCGAGCGAGCATCCGCTGGCCCGACTGCTGGTCGCGGAGGCGAGGTCCGCGGGCCTCTCCTTGCCGGCCGTCGAGTCGTTCCAGGCACAGCCCGGCGCGGGGATCGTGGCTACGTTGACGATCGAGGACCGGCAGCCGACCGTCCTCGTGGGTAACCTTCGCCTCTTCCGGGAGCGGGACGTACCGATCCCGGCCGAGGTCGAGGAGGCGTTGCGGCAGTACGACGAATCGGGTCAGACAGCCTTGCTGGTCGCGGTCGATGGGCAGGTCGCCGGGGCGATTGGGGCCCGGGATCGCGTCCGACGCGAGGCGCACGACGTGATCCATGACCTGAAACATCTCGATATCAAAGACATTACGATCCTGACCGGCGACCGGCCGGCCGTGGCGCGGGCGGTTGGGAAGAAGGTCCACGTCAAGCAGGTCGAGGCCGAACTGACGCCGGCCGACAAGGCGGAGTGGGTTCACCGCCGGCAGCACGAGGGCCGGGTCGTCGCGATGGTCGGCGACGGGATCAACGACGCTCCGGCCCTGGCGATGGCGGATGTCGGCCTGGCGCTCGGGGGCGTCGGAACCGACATCGCGGCCGAGGCCGGGAGTATCGTCCTGATGGGCGACCCGCTCGAACCGCTCCCGGGGGCGATCCGACTGGCGCGGCGGACGGTCGCGATCATCCGGCAAAACATCCTGATCTTCGCGTTCGGACTCAACAGCGCTGGCCGTCGATCCTCGCGGCATTGCGTGTGCTCGGGCCGGTCGCCGCGGCGATCTTCCACCAAATCGGCTCGCTGCTGGTGCTCCTGAACGCGATGCGACTGCTTGGCTTCGAGCGCAGTCGGGACTGGCCCGTCTTCGCAACCGCTGGACGATTCGCGGCGGCCTGCCGACGATGCCGTCCCTCGGAGGTACTCCACTGGGCGTCGCATCATCGCCGGGCCTTGACGGCCGGGTTCGGCTTGCTGGCGATCGCGACCTACCTCGGCTCGGGCCTCACGGTGATCGGCCCCGAGCAGGTGGGCGTTCTCCGGCGATTCGGGCGGCACGTCCCGCCTCTGCTACGACCGGGCCTGCACTGGCGCTGGCCGTCGCCGATCGAGTCGGTGACGAAGGCGGAGCCGGGACTCGTTCGCGCCGCCCGCATCGGGGTCTCCGGACGGGCGACATCACCCGCCGGTCCGATCGCCTGGGGGACGACCCACGGCGCCGCTCGCGACGAGTCGGCACTCTTCTTCACGGGCGACGAGAACCTCGTCGAGCTTTCGGGCGTCGCCGAGTACCGCGATACGGAGGACGGCGTTCTTGATCGGGTCTTTGGCGTCGCCGACCTGGATGCCGGAGTGGCCGGAGCCGCCGAGGCGGCATTCCGCGAGGTGGTCGGGTCGCGAACGCTGGATGAGATCCTGGTTGCGGACCGGTCCGACATCGAGACGGCCCTCGGCCACACGCTCGACCGGAGGCTAGCCGAAGAAGGCTTACACGTCGCCGTCGAGCGGGTCCGGATCATCGACGCCCACCCTCCGCGCGAGGTGGTGCCGGCCTATCGCGACGTCTCCGCCTCGCTCTCTGACGCCGAGCGGTTCCGCAACGACGCCGAGGCGTATGCCGGCCAGCGGGCCTTCACGTCGGCGGCCGAGGCCCAGGAGATCCGCGACCGCGCCTCGGAGCGATCGTACGGGCTCCGAACCAGTCAGGAAGGGCAGAGCGCGGCGTTCCTCGCCCGGCAGTCAGCCCAGGCCACGCAGCCGGAGTTGACCCGCTTCCGGCTACTCTCCGAGACTCTCGCGACGGCACTCGCCGATCGCCCCAAGGTCTTGCTCGACCCGCGAGCCTCCGGTCGTCGCCACCTCTGGCTTGCCAATCCAGAACGCTTCGGGCTCGCCCCCGTCTCGACCCCCTATCCACCCGCCTCGGCTCTGCCCGATGAGCCGGAAGATTGAGGATCACGAATCATCATGCATGAACCGATTGCTCCACCGCCGAGGACGAGCCGACGACGCTGGTTCCTGGTCGTCGCGGCGTTCGCCGGGGTCGTGCCCCTCATCGCCGCGGCGCGTTGCGTGGTGATGGTGGACCAGACCGAGCAGGTCTATATCACCGAGTTCGGCCGGCCGGTACGCCTGATCGCGGAACCGGGTCTGCATTTCAAGTGGCCGCATCAGAGTCGCCGCGGGTTCGATCGCCGCCTGCAACTGCACGCCCCACCGCCGCGAGAAATGCTCACTCGGGACAAGAAGAACCTGGAGGTCGCCTGGTTCGTCGCCTGGAAGCTCGACGACGTCGAGCGGTTCCTCCGTTCGGTCCGCACAATCCCGGATGCCTCCGCCCGGTTGGAGGACATGGCGGCCTCGGTGCTGGCGTCCAAGATCGGGGGGAAGGACCTGGCGCAGCTTGTCCAGGTCGGCGATTCGTCGGCCCTGGGGGCCTTGATGGACGACGTCACGGGAGACCTTCGCCGGCAGGCGGGCGAGCAATACGGAGTTGCCGTGGTGGATTGTCGCCTCAAGCGGCTGAATTATCCGGAGGAGGTCCGCTCGTCGGTCTTCGAACAGATTCGTAGCGAGCGCCGGAAGGTCGCCGCCACGACGCGGGCCGAGGGGGAGAAGGAGGCCCGGATCATCCGGAGCGACGCCGATCTTCAGCGCGCCCGGCTCCTCGCCGACGCCGAATCGGAGGCGGCCCGCACGCTCGGTGAGGGCGAGGCCGCGGCCACGCGGATCGCCAACGCGGCTCACGCCGCCGACCCGTCGTTCTACCAGTTCCTCAAGACCCTCGACACCTACCGCGTCGCGCTCGACCAGCGAACGACCCTCATCCTCTCGGCCGACAGCCCCTTCCTGCACCTGCTCACCCAGGGGCTACCCGAGCCGGGTTCGATGGGCCGCGGCCCTCGTTCCACAGCCTCGACGACCGGTGCGACGACCACGTCCGCGGCTTCCCATCCAGGCGGGGAGACGCGATGATGCGATGGCTTGCGTTGATCCTGGTCGCGGCCTTCCTCGCCTATCTGGCGACCGGGATCGCCGTCGTGCAGCAGGACGAGCTGGGCATCGAGCGTCGCTTCGGGGCCGTCCGCTCCGAGCCGCTCCAGCCGGGACTGCACTGGGGCCTGCCCTGGGGACTCGGGTGGATCGACCGGCTCAAGACCGGACAGACGCGGACGCTCACCGTCGGAGCCCAGGGGCTCGAAGCCGCACCGTTGACCCGAGCCCCGAATCCCGAGTCGGACGACTTCCTCACTGGCGACCTCAACCTCGTGACCGTGCAGGCGATCGTCCAGTACCGTGTGCGGGAGCCCGCTCGGTTCCTCTTCGCCGCCACGTCGGCCGAGGGGGCGTTGACCTTACTGGCCGAGTCGTCCTTGACGCGAGCCCTGGTCGAGCGGGGGATCGACACCGTCCTGACGACCGGCCGGGCGGAAATGGCGGAGCGGGTCCGGCAACTCGTTCAGGAGGAGGCGAACCGGCAAGGGCTGGGCGTCTCGGTCGTCGCGGTCCGTCTCGGTCGGGTCGCGCCGCCGGTCGCCGGTCGCGGAGGCGTTCGCCGATGCGACACGGGCCCGGAGCGATGCGAGACAGGTCGTGACTTCGGCCGAGGAGTACCGCGACCGCAACCTCGCCGAGGCCGAGGGAATGGCCCGCGAGATCGCCAACACGGCCCAGGGGCAGCACGACCGACTTGTCGCGGTGGCACGCGGCGAGGCCGAACGATTCGAGAAGGTCCTCGCCGAGTCGCGGAAGGACCTCGACGCGACGACGAATCGCCTCTACCTCGAAGCCCTCGCCGAGTTGCTCCCGCGATTCGGCCGCAAGGTGGTCGTCGCGCCGGGTCGCGAACTCGACGTCAGCCTCTTCAGCGAGGAGGGCTCGACCGCGACCGGCCCGGAATCGTCCGGAACGTTGGGGAGGTGAGGTGGCGATGAAACGACTGGTCGCGGGTTTCTTGACGGCGATCGCGATGGGCCTGCTCCTCTGGTCGGGACTCCGTCGCGAGGCCACGCCGCCCGATCGCGTCGCCGGCGAACCGGCCGATGAACCGGCTTCCGGGTCCGATGAGCCTTACTCAGGGGCCGAATCGCACCTCCGCCAGTTGCTCGACCGCGCTCGCGAGGGCGACGTCTCGGGTTATCTCGCCGCCTTTGGCGAACCGCTCCGGGCCCGATTTGATCGCGAGGCGACCGAGCGAGGCCGCTTGCGAGTTTGCCACTGCGCTGAAGCGGGCCACCTCCGCCCGGAAGAGCCACGCGCTCTTCGCCCCCGAGCCCGACGGCCCGGATGCCTGCCGGATCACGGTCGAGTCGGTCTATCCTGACCACAACGAGCGTCAGACCTACCGGCTGGAGCGGTCCGGAGCTTCCTGGCTCGTGACGGCGCTGGAGACCGTCCGCAGTCGCATTCCCAGGATGAAGTATGGCAGCCCCGCGGGCTTCGTGGCCCCGGAAGGCGTGCCGGTATCGGTGGTCGGCGAGTCGTCGGCTGCGGACGATTGATCGCCACATTCGCAAGGCAACCTCTCAACATTCGCAAATTAAGGAGCACCGTCATGCGGACCCGCCGCCTCGTCTGTCGCTGGCCTGTCGATGCTCGCCTGGATCGGATTCTCGGCCGTCTGGGCGGAGCCGCAGAACGCTGCCCCGGCCCCTCCGAAGCCGCTCGACCCGGAGAGTCTTCTCGGTCCGACTGATGCTGGGGCTGGGCGATGAACAGCCCACGCCCTGGAATGGCCAGGTGAAGCTGGATCGCGGCGAGGTGGTGGGACTCGAAGGCTGGCGGTTCCGTGAGGGCGACCTCGTCACGGGTCCCGAGGCCTGGCGGCGCAAAGCCGCCTGATTCGCAACGGCCCTCGCCGGAAAGCCGCGGCGAAGGCGACCGGCCCGGGTACTGCGGGGCCGACGGTCACGCCGAACGGCGTCCTCGTCTCGGTCAAGGCTCCGCTGGACGCCACGATGACGGTCGAGACGCCGAAGGGTCCCATTTCGTTCAAGCTCTCCGACTTGGCCGACGGCGCACCCCGGCGTTACCTCGGAGGCCGGGTCGAGGCGCGTCGCGTGCCGACGGTCGTGCCGCTTGTCGAAGGCCCCGCCGAGGACGACTTCCCCGTCGCCGTAGCAGACTCCGATAGGGGCGGTCTGGGTCGTCTATGTCTCGCACGAACATCGCGGCCCGGACGCCCTCCGCGCCTTCGACGAGCGTCCGAAGAACTTCGCCGCCTTCGTCCCCAAGGGCGGCGGCGACCAGATCCGCCTGCTCCGCTTCGCCGACGGCAAGCCAGGCGAAGCGATCGAGGTCACCGATGCCGGCCTCGACGTCTGGCGGCCTTCGGTCGCATCGATCGCGACGGCAAGGTCGTCGTCGCCTGGTCGGAGCAGCGCGAGGGGAACTGGGACCTGTTCAGCCGCCGCTACGACCCGAAGGCGCGGTCCTGGTCCGACGCGCGTCCGCCTGACGACCGACCCCGGCTCCGACGCGGACGTCGTGCTGGCGTCCGACTCCGAGCACGGCGTCTGGATGGCCTGGCAGGCCTGGCGCAACGGACAGGCCGACATCTTCGTCGGCCCGATCGACGACCCGGATCGGTCGCACGCGGTCGCGAAGACCGCGGCGAACGAGTGGTTCCCCGCCCTCGCGATCGGCAAGGATGCCCTGCATGTGGCCTTCGACTCCTATGAATCCGGCAACTACGACGTGAGGCTCTGGACCGCCCCTTTGAAGGAGACCGCCGTCGGTGTCGAGGACAGTCGCCGTCGCCGACTCCTCGAAGTGCGAATATCGCCCCTCGATCGCGGTGGACCCGAAGGGCCGGGTCTGGGTCGCCTTCGAGGAACGGACCGAGAACTGGGGCAAGGACGCGGAGAACCTGGTGGAAGGTCAGGGGTCGAGCCTGTATCGAGCCAGCGCCGTGCGGGTCCGTTGCCTGGACGGCGACCGCGTGCTCGAAGCGCCGGACCCCGTGGCCGACGTGAGCGAGGGCTTACGTCGAATGAATAGCTATCCGCGCCTGGCGTGCGATCCGACGGGTCGGATCTGGCTCCTCTTCCGCCATCGCCAGGAGGCAGTCTGGGGCAACAACGCGGTGATGGTCGTCGGGGGCGTCTGGCTCGAATACGCCACGTCCCTGGCCGGCGAATCGTGGGAGCCTCCGATGCTCCTGCCTCGAAGCGACGGCCTGCTCGACAACCGCCCGGCGATCGCGTTCCCCAAGGGGGGCACACCGCTGGTCTTCTACAGCAGCGATCGGCGTCTCCGCAATGAGGTCGAGTTCACGCCAGAGCTGCGGCGACGTTACTACACGCATTCGGGGACGCCGGAGGGTGTGGTCGATAACGACCTCCAGGTCGCGGCCTTGCCGGTCCGGACTGAGTCGGTCAGCGGAGCCAAACTGGCCCCGGTCGTCGCCGAGCCACCGACGGCCCCGGTCCACCCTAACGAGGCCGAGGACGTCGCCCGGATGCGCTCCTATCGCATCCAGGCCGGCGGCAAGACCTATCAGCTCGCCCGCGGCGAGTTCCACCGCCATTCCGAGATCTCGCAGGACGGCGGCAGCGACGGCTCGCTCGAAGACTTCTGGCGCTACGCGATCGACACCGGCCGGCTCGACTGGATCGGTAACGGCGACCACGACAACGGCGGCAGCAAGGAATACACCTGGTGGCTCGTCCAGAAGACGACCGACCTATACCACAACCCGCCCGCGTTCGTCCCCATGTTCTGTTACGAGCGCAGCGTCTCCTACCCGCATGGCCACCGGAATGCCATGTTCCCGCGCCGAGGCATGCGGACCCTGCCCCGGCTGGTGGACGAGCGGGGCGTCAGCGACAACGATACCAAGATGTTCTACGCTTACCTCCGCGAGCTGGGGGGCATCTGCGCCTCGCACACCTCCGGTACCGGCATGGGCACCGACTGGCGCGACAATGACCCGAAGGTCGAGCCGTTCGTCGAGATCTTCCAGGGGCACCGCAACTCCTACGAGCACCTCGGCGCCCCCCGCGTGGCCCGCCGGCCGGGCGAGGCGATCGGCGGCTTCCGGCCGCTCGGCATGGTCTGGAATGCCCTGGCGATGCAGTATCGACTCAGCTTCCAGTCGTCCAGCGATCATATCTCCACCCACATCAGCTTCGCCATCGCGATCACCGAGGATCGGAGCCGCGAGGCGATCTTCGACGCCTTCTCGAAGCGTCATTGCTACGCCGCGACCGACAACATCCTGCTCGATGTCCGCATCGGCGAGCACCTGATGGGCGACGAGTTCGCGGCCGACGGCCCGGTCCGCCTGAAGGTCATGGCCCACGGTACCCGGCCGATCGCCAGGGTGGATATTATTAAAGACTTTATGTACGTCTATTCGACGGAGCCGCACAACGACCCCGATGGTGTCGTTCGAGTGGACGGACGAGGAAAAGCGCCCGGCTGGCTTGAGCTGGTACTATGTCCGCGTGATGCAGGAAGACGGCGAGATCGCCTGGGGAAGCCCGTTCTGGGTCCACCAGCCGGAGAGCACGCTGGACGAGAAGTAACATCTTCGGAATCGGTTCGGCCCACCGATTTCCTTTCCAGAAAACGGTGGGCCGAGCACACGGTCTCCGCTCGATCGCGGCCGGATGGCCGCCGCCCAGCGAACTGGAGCGTCTCGAAGTCGGCAGGCAGACCCGAGACAACTCAAAGCTTGAACAACCGGAGTAGGCTCGGGCTGCGAGGCTCAAGTTGTCCATCCGGGTTGGTTCCTCTCAGCAGCACTTTTCTGCTGACGGCCGATTCGACGGCTTCTCTTACCGATCGATCCGGCGAAACATGGCCATGAAATTCTCCTCCAGCTCCGGGGCGTCCTCGATCGGGACGCGGCGGAAGCCGGCTGACTCGATCTCCTTGACGAAGGTCTGCTGATCAGCCCGGATGTGCTCGAGGATGAATGGCTTGCTCTGGCCCTCGCGACGGTCGAACTCGACGAGGAAGATCCGCCCGCCCGGCCTGAGGGCCTTGTGGATCGTGGCCAGCACGGCCTGGTGGTCTTCGAGGTGGTGATAGACATCGGCGAAGAAGACGACATCGACGGAGTCCGGCGGCAGGTTCGTCGATTCCTGCGTCCCCTGGATGGTCTGGATATTCTCCAGGCCCTGCTTCCTGGCCTCGCGGGCGATGTGTTCGAGAAAGGGTTTGGCGATGTCCACGGCATACACCTTCCCCTTCGGACCGACCGCCTCGGCGAAGAGTCGGGTGAAGAAGCCCGTGCCCGCACCAATGTCGGCCACCGACATCCCGGGTTCGAGCCCCATCGCCTTCACGATCTCCTTCCGCCTGGCGTATACTTCGCGCGACTCGCTCTCGAAGTCGCTTGATGTAATCCTCGACGTTCGGATTCTGGAACGACTTGTTGATGTCCTTGGGCGTCTCGGACTTGGGTTGGTCCTGACTCGCCGCCGCCAGGAGCGGTCGGACGCGGATATTGCGGAAGGCGACGGGACCGTGGTCGCCCTGGAGGAGGATTGGACCGCTGGCGACCTCGCGGTTGTGCCAGGCGTGCCCGGTCGGGTAGGTCAACTCCTGATTCTCGTGCAGAAGCTGGCCGTTGAGCACCACGCGGGCAAAGCGGGCATTGGCGGTCTTCTTCCCCTCGGTGTCGAACCGGGGGCCTGGAAGCGATGTCGAGGGTTTGCCACTCGCCCGGCGTCTTGGTGGCGTTGACCCTGGGGGGATAGCCGTCGTCGATATGATGATACTTCGGGAGCAACTCGGCCCGGGGATAGATGCCGCCGCAGTCGCTCGCCGTCGGTTTGTCGTGGCCCCAGCTATCAGCAATCTGGATCTCGTAATGACCGTGAAGCTTCACGCCGGAATTCGAGCCCTTTGGCACGGTGAACTCGACGTGAAGCTCGACGTCGCCGAACTTGTCGTTGGTGACAAGGTTGCGCGAGCGTCCGCTTGGGCCGTTGTAGAGGATCTCGCCAGGAGCCGGTCTCTGCCTCGAAAAGGCGGGGATTCTCGGTGCGGAGGTGAACCGCCTGGACGAACTCCCAGCGATCGTGAGGCGATTGCCAGGCGTTGAGGTTGCTCGGGATCAACTCGACCCAGCCGTCTTCCGCTGCCAGGGAGGGCCACGGCCAGGCACCGAGCAACACGATGAGCGGGACGAACCGGCCGAGGATTGAGGGACGTGTCATGGTCCGCTCCTTGAGGGTGTTTGGGAAGCGACGCACGACATGATGGTAATTCGACGGACGCCGATTTCAACGGTGCCACGACGCTTCGGTGGCGGATTCTTCTCGGAAGTAAAAGACCGCGCCGACCAGGAGAGGTCGGCACGGTCCGATGGTCAAACGGCTGGTGATGGCCGCAACCTGGCGGCTCAGACGAACTTCGTGACGCCCGGAACCGGCACGGGACGCTCTGGGGCGTCGGCCCAGGCGAACTCGGAGGGAACGAGTTTCATCTCGGAGTTCAGCGCCTCTTCCCAGGAGATGATCTCGCCGGTGTAGGCGGCCATGCGGCCCATGATCGCGAGCAAGGTGGTGTGGGCGGCCTCCTCGGCGTTGTTGACTTGGCTTTCCGGACCGGAGCGCGGCGTACATCTCGTCGTGCTCGGTCTGGTACATGTTGTTGTTCGGACCGCGGTAGCGCCACTTGTTCGCGCCGCTGATCCGGTTGCCGAAGACGTCGGCCATGCCCTTGGCGCCGAGGATGTAGTCCTTGACCTGCGGTGGCGTGTTGGGCCAGTGGCGGCAGTGGTGGTAGCCGCGGACGTCGTCAGGGTACTCGTAAACGACCGAGAAGTGGTCCCAGATGTTGCCGTACTTCGGGTCGGTTCGCGGCCTGCCGGCCGCCGACAGCCCAGCAGCGAAGCGGGGGCTTGTCGCCGAGCGTCCAGGCCATCGTGTCGATGCCGTGGACGGCCTGCTCGACGATGTGGTCGCCGCTGAGCCAGTCGTAGTAGTACCAGTTGCGCATCTGGTACTCCATCTCCGAGTCGCACTCCTCGCGGGACTTGCGGGGCTCCCAGACGCCTTGCGAGTTGTAGGTCGTCTCGATCGCGACGACGTCGCCGATCTCGCCGTCGAAGACGCGCTTCATCGTCTCGCGGCGGGGGTTGTGATAGCGCCAGCAGAAGCCGTTGACGATCGAAAGTCCCTTCTCCTTCGACTTCTTCGCCGCGTCGAGGAACTGTCGAAGGCCCGGCGCATCGACGGCCATCGGCTTCTCGATGAAGGCGTTCTTGCCCTTCTCGACGACGTAGTCGAAGTGGATCGGCCGGAAGCCAGGCGGCGTGGCGAGGATGACGAGGTCGACCTCGTCGATGACGTGCTTGTAGGCGTCGAAGCCGACGAACCGGCGATCCTCGGGCACGTCCACGCGGTCGGCGACGGGCGAGGACTTGAGGATCGAGAGGCTCGACTCCAGCCGGTCCTTGAAGGCGTCGGCCATGGCGACGAGCCGGGTGTTGGAGTCGGCCGTGAGGTCCTGCTCGGCGGCGCCGGTGCCCCGGCCGCCGCAGCCGACCAGGCCGACCTTGATCACGTCGCTGCCGCCGGCATAGGCATTCGACGCGATCTCCAGCGCCGCGGTCGTGGCGGCGACGGTCGCAGCCGAGTGCATCAGGAACGTCCGACGATTGGAACGGGGTTTCTGCATCGGGTGGGCCTCCGGAGGCGGGAAAGAACGGGGCGGGCCAGCGCGGGCCGTGACCCCGCTATTCTGCCAGGTTCGGAGGCCCTTGACAAAGGGGTTCCCTTCCTCTCCGCCGGATGCCCGGAGGATCGGAGGCCGTGTGTCGGTGCGTTCAGAACGCTTCCCCGTACACCGCCTTCCGGAAGATCCTCACCGCCTCCTTGACCGGCACCCCTTCGATCTTGAGCCGGCCTCCCTCGCCCTCCTGGCCGGTCGGCATGTACGTCGCTCCGAGACCGAGTTGCTCGGCCTGGCGAAGATATTGCACGCCCAGTGTCTCGAAACCGAGCAGGAACGCGCCGACGGAGTCGAGCGCCACGGCGTTCCGACCCGCCAGCGCGAGCCCGGTATTCACCGCCTTGCCGCCGACGGGGCCGTTGCCCACCATCGCGGGCTGCCCGAGGACGATGCCCAGGTCGATCGGGAACCGCATCAGCATGCCGACGAGAAACGCGTGCTTGTCCTGAAGGATATTGTGCGGGTGCTTCTTCTGACTGACACGCGGGTGGCCGTAAAAGTCGGCGGCGGGGAAGCTCATGGCGATGTTCTTGATCGCCATGGTGACGGTCGCCGTGGAGTGGACCTTGAGCTGGGCCAGCGAGACGATCTTCTCGTAGGTCAGGACCCGCTCGTTGACCATGATGACTCGCTGCGGTCCGAACGGCAATTGCACCGGCACGAACGGCGCCTGGTTGTGGTCGTGCCACTCGACCCCTTCGGACTCGATCACCTCGGGATAGCCCATGACCTTGAACACTTCCGCGGTCTGCTTATCGCCCGAGCCGCCGGTGACGACGATCGACTTCGGGTGCAGGTTCTTGATCTGCTGGATCGTGGCGCGGAGGGCCTCGGGCGGGGTGCAAGCGGTCTTGTCGTCGGGCGTCGCCGTCGTGTCGTTCGGGTGGATCGCGACGAGCTTGTCCCGGAAATCTTCGAGCGGGATCGGGTCGAGTGCCTGGCGGATCGCCTTCTGGATAGCTTTCGGGTCATGCGCGATGGAGACGGTCAGGGCGGTCTCGGGTGACATGGTGGCTCGGGCCTCCAGGCTCTGTTCCCGCGGCGGACTGGCCGGGTTCCGGCGCCCGGCCCTCGGTGAGTCGGGCGAGCGAATTGCATACCGACCCGTGATTGGATCGAGATTTCTCGACCGGGTGGTGTCTTGCCGCCTGTCGAGGATGTCCCCACGTGATCGCCGCTGGGTTGACCAGCCGGGTCAAGTTCTCCATCATCATCGGCGGTTGAAGCTCCGGACGGTGGGACGCGATCGCGAATGGCCGAGGGAGGGCGTTTCGCGTTTTCCGCCGTCGCCAACGGCGATCAGGAGGTGTTGATGAAGTCCCGGATCATGATCGTCGGCATGGCCTGGCTCGCGCTGTTGCTCGTCGGCGCCGAGGGGGCGACGGGGCCGGCCTCGGCGCGAGGTTGCGGAGTCGGCGAAGCCGGTCCTGCCGATGGTGGTCGTGGGCCTGATCATGTTGGGGACGTTCGTCCTGATCGCCTTCGAGAAGCTCCACAAGAGCGTGGCGGCCTTGATGGGCGCCGTGCTGGCCGTCGCGGCGGCGATGGTCCTGCACATCTACCACACCCCGTACGGCGATCGGCCGTTCGAGGAGGTCCACGAGTTCCTCCAGCACGACCTGGGGGTCCTGGGCGTGATCGTGGGGACCAGCATCCTGGTCGAGATCGCGAGCCATTCCGGCCTGTTTCACTTCCTCGCCGTGAAGCTCCTGAAGCTCTCGGGCGGGCATCCGAACCGACTCTTGCCGGCAATCATGACGGCGACGATCGCCTTCGTGACGTTCCTCACGATCGCTCCGGGTGTCCTCATCATGACGTCGCTGGTGCTGCTCATCACCAAGGCGTTCGACGACGACCCCCGCCCGTACATCCTCGGCGTCGCGATCGGGGCCAACTCGGGGGCCTTGATGACGTTCGCCTCGGGCATCCCGACCTTGATGATCGGCACGAGCGCGCGCATTCCTTATGTCCACTTCCTGATCGTCTCGCTGCCGCTGGCCTTGCTCTCGGCAGTCGTGGCCTTTCTGGTGATCCGGTTCGTCTACCGTCGTGAGCTGGCCGGCGGCTTGCCGGCGGAGCAGAGGGCGGAGCGAGTGGCGGAGTTCAACGAGTGGGCACTCGTGAAAGACCGCTCCTTGTTCTACCGGACCGCGATCATCCTCGGCCTGACGATTCTCGGGTTCGCCACCGCGCAGAATCTCGGCGTCGGCCTCGACTTCATCGCGATCGCCGGAGGAACGGCGGCCTTGCTCTTCTCGGGGTTCGACCCGGAGGAGGCGATCAAGAAGGTGAAGTGGCCCGTCATCATGTTCTTCGTCGGCCTCTTCGTGATCGTCGGGACCGTCCGGGAGACGGGCCTGCTCGACGTGCTCGCCTCGCAGATCGTGAAGCTCTCCGGCGACAACGCGATGAAGGCCGCCCTCGTGATCGTACCCTTCGCCTTCATCCTGAGCGGGATCGTGGACAACATCCCGGTCGCGGCGACCTTGATCCCCGTGGTCAAGTCGATGATCGCCCGCGGGCTCGCCGCGGAGCCGCTCTGGTGGGGCCTGATCGCCGCCTGCAACCTCGGCGGCAACCCAACGCCCGTTGGCAGCATCGCGAGCGTGATCGCCTTGCACGCCTTGGAGAAAGAGCGTCACATCAGGATCGGCTGGGGCGAATACCTCCGCGTCGGCGGCGTGGTCACGATCTTCCAGATCGTCCTGGTGATCGTGTACCTCTTGATCTTCCGGGAGTTCGGCCTCTTCCCGACTTTGCCGTCGCCGTCGCGGGCCGGCTGAGCGACTCGACACGCATCCTTCCCGACGGCGCAGCGGAACCCGAGGAGACGACCCGATGTCGATGGCAGGCACCGACAATCTTGACGACCTCAACGAGAACCTCGTCACCTTCCAGGCCGCGCTGAAGGCAAGCAAAGTCGAGCTTTCCCGACCCTCGATCGGGACGATCCTGCTGGCGATTGACGGCTCGAACCAGGACCCGACGGCTGTCGGACTGACTACGGCGCTGGCCCGGCGCCTCGACGTCGGAGTCCATTTGACCTACGCCTACGAAGGTCCACGGGACGAGGATCGCGAGCGCTATCTCGTCGAGCAGTCGAAGTCCTTCGCCGACCTCGGCCGTGGCGTGGCCCTCTCGCGAGCGGCGGGTCGATCGTACGAGCAGATCCTTGAGGTGGCTCGCGCCCAGGCTTGCGGCCTGATCGTCGTCTGCGCCCCTTATCTGGAAGACCTCACTGAGCTTGGTCGCGAGAGTATCGGCACAAACCTCGACATGCTTATGAGTAGGACAAAAGCCCCATTGCTGGTCGTCCGCGAACCCAAGGACGACCCGAAATCCTGCCTCCGCGATCTGCTCCTGCCGCTGGCTGAGCCCACGACGGAGGAACCCGCCGCCGCAGGCTGGGCCCTCGCCCTGCTCGGGGACCGTGGTAACCTGGACCTTCTGATCGTCGCCGACGAACGAGCCGCGCAGCGCGCCGAGCGACTCCTGGCCCAGACCGTCGAGGCGGAGACCCTGGAACCTGAGTTGCTTGACGACTTACTCGCCCACGAGCACGCCGGCCTGATCGCCGCGCTCCAGAAGCAGGCCGCCGAGTCGGGCCTGGGCTGCCGGGTCCTCGTCCGCGCCGGCGAGACCGTCCCGGTCGTCACCGAGTTCGCCAACGAATCCGACCGCCTGATCGTCCTGAGCAGTCCTCAGGATCGGCGCTCGGAGCGGTATCAACGGGTGCTGGGGATTCTGCGCGAGTCGCGCAACCCGGTGCTGATTGTCTGACTCCCCGATCCCGGTCAACCCGGTGCGAGCAAGGCCTGACCGAGCCCGTCCCATTCGACGACCTCATACTGTTCGGGACCGAGCAGACGGACGTGGTACAAGGCGTCGAATCCTTCCGACCGCATGGGGGGCTCGAGCCGGCGGTACATCGCCCGGACGGCCTTGTCTGGCACGCGGGCACGACCGGCTCGCAGTCGATTCCTCGCGATCGCTCCCGCCAGGTCTGGCTCGAATTCGTAGCCGATCACGCGAAAACGGGCGGGGCGGCAGACCGCAAGGAAGGCGGCCCGCTCCACGAAACGGACATTTGTGTTGTCGATGACGAACCACTGCCCACCCGCCAGACACGCCTCGACGAGCAAACGCTCGCGACGCCGGGTGCGGACCAGATCCAGGCTGATCCGTACATGCGTTGAGAAAAAGCGCCGGCGGTAGAACGTGGTCTTTCCCGAGCCGGAAATTCCGATCAACAGGATCGCTTCCATTCCATCAGGGACCCTAGTTTTAAGATTTCACCAGGGCGCGAGGCTCGGCACTCTGGCCCGAATTCGCCGGTTCGCGGAGCGAAGTCCCAACGTCTCGCCCAACTCGACCAAATTTGGCGGGTTCTGTATTATTTTCTCGACAAAGGGAAGTGTGCCAGATAAGAGTTATTGCCGACCTCGCCTTTTCGAGCGAGGCCAGGGTTGCCGCTTCGAGGCGGCGTCCGTTCACAACGATTCTCCCCCACCCCGGGCTTCGGCACGGAGCTGGTTCGTGCTGCGCCCGTTCCGAACCCGGGGACGCGATGTGGCGGTGGCTCGCCGTCGGAAAGGCGTCCTCAGCCGCGTTCTCCAGAAGTCGCCAGAACAGGTCAAAGACGAGAGGAGGGTAGTGGATGAGTTATCTCGACGTGCCGCGGATTCACTTTGCGGGTCAGTTCTTCTGCGACGTCTCGACGGTCAACAACGACCCGAACCATTATCGTCCCGAAGTCACCGAGCCGTCACCCTGGTGGAACCCGAACGGAACCCACGCCTTCCAGCTCAAGGGCTGCCAGGTGACAGCGGTCCGCGACCAGTCCGGTCGGTTGATCGAAGCCGTCTCGGGCGATCCGCTGATCGGCGCCGGGGTTGGCTCGGCCACCGATCGAGCACCGCCCGGATGGTGGACCTCGACACCGACCAGCAAGGCGTCTCGACGATCTTCGGGCTCCAGGTCCGGATCGGTCTACCTTCCGGAGGGGTGATCGCCGGCGAGATGACCCCGACGGGCCTCAACGGCCTGTGGACCAACGTGATGCCGACTGTGAGCTGGATCGGCTACGGTGGCGACACGTTCATGAGCGCCTCGTTTCAGAGTGTCTTGAAGGTGCCAGTCGGCGGCTGGCCAGCCAACTCGGGCTCGGCCGTGGTCGATCAGCTCCGGGCCGTCTGCGACACGGTGGCCGACGAATCGCTTCTGGTCTCGTTGAAGTTCGTTCTGGATGCGTTCGTTGACGACTCCATCAACCCGAACTTCCGGATCGGTCGCATCACGGGCACACTCGGGCCGGGCAAGGCGAGTGAGCCGCTGCGATGCCCCAACCGCCGGTGGCTCCGCCCCCGTCACCAGCCGACGGACGCGAAGACCGGTCAGATTACCACGCCCTGGAACGACCCCGCCTTCAACGGCGGTCCGTTCTCCCTCGATGAGACGCGTCGCGTCCTGGTCATCGACCTCGGCAACTCGATCCCCTTGGCATCGGTCGCCGGCCCTTCCTGGCCGATCGGTTCGCTCCAGGCGGTGGTTCTTGCCAAGGATGGGACGCAACAGGTCGTCGGCGAGGTCGATTACTCCCAGATGGCCCGCGCCGCTACAGCCGGGATCGTCGAGGTGCCCTTGACGGCCGAGCAGGCCAGCCTGCTGTCGAGCCAGCCGCTCCTGCTGGTCGCCTCACAGATCACCCAGGGAAAGCCGGTCGTGATGGCCGAGCGGCTGGACGGCCTGGCCTTCGCCGTGGACAACCGCGTCTTCCGCATGGCTCCCGATACTCCGAGCTGGCAGGGCGTGGATTACACGAGACAGGAGACCTGGGCTTACGTGACGCAATGGGGTAAGCCGAAGGCGGGTATCGCGTTCGGCGCTGAATCGACACCCACCATGGCGCCGTCGTCGCCGGGCTACACCGATCAGAACAAGGGGCTTCCCCCGAGCCAGGCGCTGGCGATCACGGTCGCGACGAGCGATGACCAGGGCCGGGCCGCGGTCTGCCTGGAGGCCAAGGCGGACCCTGGCAGCCGAAGTGCCCAGCTCGACGGGATGCAGTACATCTTCCAGCTCACGCCCGAGTCACCGACAGGATCCACCCCCGACGATCCGGCCCTCGGGACATTCGACGACCCGGAGCAGGAGATTCAGGTCTCCGTCCATCTCTACGCCTCCTACCCGGTTCTCGACACCCCGACCTGGAACGAGATCCAGCCGATCTTCGTACCGTACATGAAGCTCTACCCGGCCATGCGGGAGAAGATCGACCTGACCGTCGAGGACACGTTCCTCTTCTACGCCAACATGCCGCCGAACAACCCGCCGGGACAGGGAATTCTTACCCAGATGATGCAGCTCCCATTCGACGACCCAGACTTCATGCCCGTCACGCGCGACCTTTCCCCTAACAAGACCCAGACGGTCCTCAACTTCATCGCGTACACGGCCAAGCAAGGCCAGACCGGCCGCCAGACCCAGATGGCCTGACCTTGGACGACCCAGACGGATCGCAGCCATCGTTGATCGGAGCACTGACTTATGAAACGACACCTTCGCATCGTCGCCCCGTCTGTGGCCTGGCTGGCACTGGCCTTGACGGTTCCCGGCCCCTCGCCGGTTTCGGCTCAGGAGGCCGGCCTCGCGCCAAGCATCCAGCCGCTGGCGTCCGAACCCCAGGGGCTCCCCTTCACGCTCAGTTACCAGGAAAAGAAGTATCCCGACGGGAGCGGGCCGCCGAAGCTCCAGTCCGAGGCGATCATCCGGACCAAGACGGGTGAATGGCTTATCATCGGCGGGCGAAACGTGGGGCTGCACTCCTTTGGCCCGGGCGTCCCGACGTCGAACTTCCCCGCCAAGACGTTCAACCCCGACCTGTTCGTCGTCGATCCCCGGACCGGGCAATCCTGGTCATTCGACACGAACAAGCTCCCTCCCGAGCTAGGCGACCCCTTGCGGACGACCAACTCGCAGCCGTACTACGATCCCGCCACCGACCGCTGGTACCTCATCGGCGGCTACGGCTATGCTACCAAGACGGGTGAGCTGAAGACCTTCAACACGCTGACCACCTTCGTCGTCAGCGACTTGGTCGCGGCCATCAAGGATCCGGACCCGAATCCCGATCGCGTCGCGAACCTGATCAAGCAGTCCACTGATGACCGCTTCATCGTGACCGGCGGTGGCCTGGAGAAGCTGGGCGACCGCTTCTACCTCGTCTTCGGCCACAACTTCCAGGGCCAGTACGTCGGATTCGGCGGCGGTCCGTTCTCGCAAACCTACACCGAGGCGGTCCGGATCTTCACCCTCGATGACAAGACCCTCAAGATCCTGGCCTACGGCGAGGTCACCTCGTCGGACCAGATCGAACACCCCTTCCATCGCCGCGACCTGAACATCATACCGGTGATCGACCCGGCAACGGGCGCCGCCAGGATCACCGCCTTCGGCGGAGTCTTCCCCCCGGGCAAGCTCGCCGGCTATCCCAACCCCGTTGTCATCGACGACAACAGTTCGGCGGTTCCCGTCACAAGCTTCCGCCAGAAGATGAACCTGTACGACTGCGCCACGATCCCGATGTACGACAGCAAGAGCCGTACGATGTACGTGACCTTCTTCGGCGGCATCAGTGCGCACTACGTCAACCCGCATGCCGTCGTGGTCAACCACGACGACGGCTTGCCCTGGATCAATCACATCGCGACAGTCGCCCACGGTCCCGGCGACCAGCCGGCTTACCATGAATACCTCGCGCCCCAGCCGATCCCCGGCCGCCGTTACCTCGGGGCCGAGGCCCGCTTCCTTGCCGACCCGGCTCTCGTCCAGAACGGCCAGATCGACGGTCGCGGCATCCTGAAACTGGAGATGTTCCCGGACGGCAGCCGGTCCCACGTCGGCTACATCTACGGCGGGATCGAGGCTCCGGGACCTCAGCCCGGTTCCACCCAATCGACGAACGTCGTCTTCGACGTCTACCTGAGCCGCCAAGCCGGACCGGCCATTCACGTCGGTTCGTCCGAGCCAGCTCGCGTCGCCGCGGGTAATCGCCCCTGATCCGGAATCATAGGGTGGGCTCCGTCCACCGATCTCCAATCCTCATAAAGAGATCGATGGGCGGAGCCAGCCCGACAATCACTTGGTGGTCCACAAGCAAGACGACCGTCCGGGCCGTCCAGGTGCCGATTTGAATGGTAGAGTTTCTGGAAATCGCTTTCCGAGACACTCTCCCGTAGATCCGGCACCCTCCGATGCAGCACCTTGGTCGGACGTTCTTGTGTGCGCTGGCGGTGCTAGCGAACGCCCGCTTCTCGCGTGGAGACGATCCGAGGCTTTTCGCCTGGGGTCGTGATCCCGCCCGCGGGGATCTGGTCAACCTGACGCCCGGCGCCGGTCGCCGGTCGCCGATCAATCCAAGCCAGCCGACGGTGGTCGTGGCGCATGGTTTGAACCCGATGGCGCGCCTTGCTCCGTTGCACCATCGGCGAGTGCTACGCAGACGCGATCGGTGAGCGGTTCGGACCCTCGGTCAACGTGCTGAGCTGGGACTGGAACAGCGCCACGATCCGGAGCCTGCGGCCGAAGGTCAACGACGAGCACGCCGTCGTCCAGGGTTACGCCCTGGGAGCGGCTCTGCTCCGGCTCGGGATCGACCCAGCGAACCTGCACTTGATCGGTCAGAGTTCGGGGGCCGTCGTGGTCGCGGCCGCCTCTCGGTTGCTGGTCAACAGGACCGGCCGGGCCGTGCGCCGGCTCACGCTTGCTAGACCCGATCGGAACCCAGCATCCCTTGATCTTCGGCCGCCTCGGAGCCACCTCGGCCGCCGTCCGCGTCGAGCACTTCTGGGCCCCAGGACCGAGCGGCTTCGGTCGGGAGGCCCCTTACCCGGGCGTCCACAACCGCGCCGTGCCCGCCCCGAGTCGACTCCTCGGCCTGATCCGACCCCTCCACACCGACCACCTCAACATCGTCCGCTGGCACCTCGACCGGGTGGCCCCTTGAGGCTCGCGACTGGCCCGTCTGCGATGGTCATCGGCTCGCGCTGGACCCTTGATCCGATCGCCGACCGGTCGCTCCCCAGGCCCCCGATCGCGTCTCGGATGATACCGGCGACCCGCTTCCGATCGCGGTCTCCGGTCGTATCGGCAGTCTGGTAAATCGTCGGGACAGGATCGCGGGGTTTGTCGCTGAATGGAAATGGAGGCGCGACCGCGACTCTCAGTCCAGTCCGGAAGGGGAGCCATCACCGACTTTCCCAACATCCCAACCTCAGATCACTCCAGCCGATCGTGCCCTACATACTGAGAGTCGCCACGATCCTGCTGGCGTCAAGTCCCCTTGACGCCAGCCGTCCGATGTGTGGCCTCCTTCGTCACGTCCGCGACTGAGCCAGGAGCTTCGCTTCCCGGCCCGTCGGCCCCCCTCCTCCCGTCGTCTCCGGAGGAGGGTCGTTCTTCGTCCGTCTGAACACCCGGACCGCCAGCAATGCGGCCACGGGCGGCTGTTCGCCCTGCGCAACGAGGCCGAGGATGCCCCGGTCGCGAGGCGTGTCGATACAACGGGGTTTGATGTCGTCATGGCACACGCAACGAATCCTTCCGACCGCTACCAGTCCCTGGATTACTGGCGCGGGATCTTCTGCATCCTGGTCGTGCTCGAACATGCCGCGATCGCGGTCCAACGTTGGCTTTCCGAAACGACGGGCTTCGAGCGGCAGGCCCTGGAGTGGATGCTCCGGCCCTTGTGCTGGAACCTCGGGGCGCCGTTGTTCTTCGTGGTCAGCGGCTACTGCGTCGCGGCCAGCATCGACCGGTTCCGCCGCCAGGATCGTTCGCCCTGGGAGTTTCTGGCGCGTCGCTGCTGGAGGATCTACCCGCCCTACTGGGCCGCTCTGGGCGTCTATGTCCTCACGGTCCTCGTCCTCGATGCCCTCGGCCTCGAACACTGGCACCGCAACGGCCTGACCCTGGAGTTGTACGGGCCTCGCGAGCTGAATGGCCTGCAATGGCTGGGCAACTTCACCCTCAGCGAGACCTGGCGTCCCCACGTCCTCGGGCACGACACCCTGATCTACTCGCGGGTTGGCTGGTCGCTCTGCTACCAGGAGCAGTTCTACCTGATCTGCTTTCTGCTGCTACTGAACTTCCGGCACCGTTATTTCGAGTCGCTCGCCGTGGCGACCGGCGCGATCCTGGTGTTCGCCGCCCTCGCCTGGGACATCGGCGCCTCGCACCGGTTGACCGGAACGTTCCCGGAACTCTGGCATGAGTTTGCGATCGGCCTGGCGGTCTACTGGCGGCTCAACTACCCCGGCACCGCGCTGGCTCGTCGCGGGATCGAGCTGGCGATCCTCGGCATCCTGGCGGTCGCCCTCCTGCAAGGGCTCACCACCACCATCGGCGCGGGCACGCTCGGCCTGCTTCTGATCGGCCTGAGGCCCTGCGACGGCTGGCTCGCCTCGCAACGCTGGCTCAGCCCGCTCAGGACGTTCGGCCGCTACTCCTACAGCATCTACCTTACCCATCTGCCCATCTGTGCTCTGGTCCTCTCCGCCCTCGATGCGGTCGCCGTCCCCGGCCCATGGTTCCGACTCCTTGTGATGGTGCCGGCCGCGACGCTCGCTTCGCTGGCCTTCGGCCGAACCTTCCATCGTTGTGTGGATAGCCGGTTTACCCAGCTTCCCAACCTTCGCCAGCTTTTCTCCTGGAAGTCCCGACCGGCGACGCTCCCGGTCGAGGCCGCGGCCGGTTGAGTCCGAGACAACGATCGGTTCTTCTGAGTCGGGCAGGATTTGCACCCGATACCCGACGTCCTTAACCCCCCGGAATGGTCCTCCCTCGGGCGAAACCGCCGCCCTCGGGAAGTTCGTTCCGGGGGGTTTGACGCCCGACCGCACGGGGGTTATGCTGGGTCTTCCCGCCACCGATCCGCAATCTCAAGCACGGTCGCCCTGCGCCCAACGCGCGGGGAGCAGCGGCCGGGAATGAAATCAGACGAGAACGTCCTCAAGGGGGTTGACCTTGGCACTCGCGGTGAAGGACCTCATTGATGCCGGCGTGCACTTCGGCCATCGGGCCAGCCGATGGAACCCGAAGATGAAGCCGTACATTTACGGCAAGCGGAACCTGATTCACATCATCGACTTGAAGGAGACGGTCCGCGGCTTGCTGCGGGCCTCCAAATATTTCCATCGCGTCGCGGCCAACAACGGCCTGATCCTCTTCGTCGGCACGAAGCGCCAGGCCGCCGACATCATCGTCGAGGAATGCCAGCGCGGCGGCATGCCCTACGTCACCGAGCGCTGGCTGGGTGGCACCCTGACCAACTTCCGCACGATCCGCAGCCGGCTGGAGCGGCTCTCCGAGCTGGAGACGATCCTCGACAGCGAGCAGGCCCTCAGCTACTCCAAGAAGATGATCTCCACGCTCAGCCGCGAGCGCCGGAAGATCCAGCGCAACCTCGAAGGCATCCGGCACATGACCCGCCTGCCCGAGGCCCTCTTCGTCATCGACCCGCACCGCGAGAAGATCGCCGTCAAGGAGGCCCGCAAGCTGGGCATCAAGGTCGTCTCCTTGATGGACACGGACTGCGACCCGGACGTCGTGGATCTGCCGATCCCGGGCAACGACGACAGCATGCGCTCGATCGAGCTGATCATGAAGCGGCTCATCGACTCCATCATCGAGGGCAAGGCGGCCGCCCCCGTCGAGCCGGCCCGGCCCGAGGGCGAGGCGGCTGGTGGCCGTGGCGATCGCGACCGGGGCGGTGACCGCCGTGGTGGCGGCGGGCCGGTCGGCCGGGGCGGACAGCCCGGCGTCGGCAGCTCCCGCGGCATGGCCGCGCGGACCGGCGGTGGCAACCCCGTCCTCGCGCCGACACCCGAGCCGGGCGGCACGGTCGAGCACGGCCCCGAGGGTGGCGACACCAACAAGCAGCAGGCCGACGTCGCTCCACTGGGCACCGAGCCCCAGGCCGGCATCAACGAGAACCCGGCGCCCGTCGAGCCCGACGTCCCCACCATCGCCCCCGCCGCTCCCGACCAGGCCCAACCCGGCTCCCGCGGTGAGACCGACGTGCCCCCGTCCGCCGGCTCCGAGTGACGCCACGCAACGCGTTCCCACTCCGGCACGCCGGCTCTCGGCCGTGCCGGAGTGAGCCGATGAATCGGGGCGTTCGGCTGAACCGTTCCTCGTGCCCGGATCTCTAAGGTTCGGGGCCCTCTTGACGTCGACCGACCGGCGATCGTCCTGACAGCCCCTTCGAGACGGGAGTACCGGTCCGACCAGCCGGCGGCCGGGCAACGACCACCATGGAGGCCACGACGACGGGGGTTGCCAGACCCGCGTCGTCTTCATCAAAACAACGTCGCACAGCGTCGCGACGCGAAGCGAATCGAGGAGATGCTCCCATGGCCGCGATCACGGCACAGGCCGTCAACGAGTTCCGTAAGCGCACCGGGCTGGGCCTGATGGAATGCAAGGCCCTGCTCCAGGAGGCCGAGGGCGACCCGAAGAAGGCCGAGACCCTCGCCAAGGAACGCGGCGTCATCAAGGCCGCCGGCCGCGCCGGCCGCGCCACCAACGCCGGCCGCGTCGAGGTCGTCCTGGCCGAGGACAGCAAGGCTGGCGCGATCGTCGAGTTGGACTGCGAGACCGACTTCGTGGCCCGCAACGACGCCTTCCGCCAGGCCGCTCGCGAGATGGCCGAGCACGTCCTGAAGGCTGGTACCGACACCCCGTTGCTCGACCAGAAGGCCACCCAGGACCCGTCCAAGACGATCAAGGACGTCCTCACCGAGCTGAACGCCCGGACCGGCGAGAACGTCGCCCTGCCTCGCGCCGCTCGCCTGATGGTCGGGGGCGCGGGCCGGGTCGATTCTTACGTCCACCACGACGCCAAGAGTGGCGCCCTGGTGCAGATCGACTGCAAGGATGAGGCGACCGCCTCGTCCCTGGAGTTTCAGCAGCTCGCCAAGGACATCGCCCTGCACATCGTCGCCGCCCGCCCCCTCGGCGTGAACCGGGAGGACGTCCCGTCCGCGTCGGTCGAGGAGCAGCGTCGGATCTTCCAGACCCTGGTCGAGACCCAACAGGCCGGCAAGCCCGAGAACATCCGCGAGAAGATCGTCGAGGGCATGGTCAACAAGTGGTTCGCGGAGATGGTCCTGCTGGAGCAGGACTTCGCCAAGGACCCGTCGAAGAAGGTCAAGGACGTGGTTGCTGCCGTCGGCAAGGACATCGACGTCGTCCGGTTCGTCCGCTACGTCGTTGGTGAGGCGGCCGAGGCTGGCGAGGCGACCCAGTCCTGAGCCCGAGCGGACGCGACCAAAACGAATCGAAACGTGATATTGTTTCCTGCCGGCCCGGACGCTGGGTGCGATTGCCCCTTGGCGTCCCGGGCCGACTCCTCACCAGGAGCCGAGCCCATGGACGCCGCCCCACTGCCCGGCCCGCCGGTCTTCCGCCGGGTCTTACTCAAGCTCTCCGGCGAGAGTTTCTGCCGACCCGGTGAGGGCGGCCTGAGCATCGAGGAGATCAGCCGGATCGCCCGCCAGGCGGCCCGCGTGGCCGCTTGCGGCGTCCAGCTCGCCATTGTGGTCGGCGGCGGCAACATCGTCCGCGGTTCCACCCTCTCCCGTGGACAGGATCTCATCAAGGAAGCCACCGCCCACTACATGGGCATGACCGCCACTGTCATCAACGGCCTCGCCCTTCAGGACGCCTTAGAGCACGAAGGCTGCGAGACCCGCCTGATGACGACCATCCGCATGGAGGAAGTCGCCGAGCCCTTCATCCGCCGCCGAGCCCTGAACCACCTCTCCCGCGGCCGCGTGATCATCCTCGCCACCGGCACCGGCAGCCCCTTCGTCACCACCGACACCGCCGCCGCCCTCCGCGGCAAGGAACTCGGCGTCGAAGTCCTGATGAAGGCCACCCGCGTTGATGGCGTCTTCTCCGCCGACCCCGAGAAGAACCCCCACGCCGTCCGCTACGACCACCTCAACTACGACCAGGTCCTCCGCGAAGAACTGAAGGTCATGGACATGACCGCCATCGGAATGTGCCTCGACAACCGCCTCCCGATCCTCGTCTTCAACTTCAAGAAGGAAGGCAACATCGAGCGTGCGATCGCCGGCGAACCGATCGGCACCTGGGTCGCCAACATCCCCCGACCGAGGCCGGCGAACCTCGTCTGACTCCGAGCCAACCCTCCGCCGGGTTGCATGGACCATGTGCACGAACGTCGAATTGACGGTCCGTCTTATGGACAATGCCGGCACCGACGTCCTGATCCTCCCCATGCCTCCAGCGTTCCCGCTTCCTGAACCTTCCGACGCTCGGCTCTCACTCCGCGGTGACTTCCCGCACTATTTCGTCACCAGTGGAGCCTGTGGATGCGGCTCCATCGACGGCCCAAGGGAGGGGCCAGGCCGATTCTTGCCGGTCCGCTTCGTGAGCTTTTTCCTCTCGGTTTTCGCCGTCTCCTCGGTCGAACTGCTCTGGTGGTGGGGCGATGATCGCGACAAGCTCCTCACCCCGCCCCGGCGACGGATGTCTTGGTCGGACTTCGTGCAACGGAACGCCCGGGGGCAGCTAGAAAGTCAGATCGCTTATCTGATCCGCGGTAAGCCAGAGCCATCGAGTTGAACCTGACCGCGGCATGCTAGCATGGCTTTCAGGAACTGGTCTCCGGGCGCCACTGGCTCGCCCCTTGATTCCATCGCTCCCGGACTGTTAGCCTGCTGATCGATCTAACTCGCAGCCGCCGACTGCCTACCGCCGACTGTCTACTGTCCCCCGCCGGAGGCGACCATGAGCATCGAAGAGATCGTGCTGGAGGCCGAGGAGCGGATGGAGAAATCCGTCGCCTTGCTGGGTGACCAGCTCAAAGGGGTGCGGACCGGGCGGGCCAACACCGGCCTGGTGGACTCGATCCGTGTCGAGTATTACGGCTCGCCAACCCCGTTGAAGCAGATGGCCCGGCTCAGTACGCCCGAGCCGCAGCAGATCCTGATCCAGCCGTTCGACCAGACCGCCATCGGCGACATCATGAAGGCCATCCAGGCCAGCAACCTGGGCCTCAACCCGGTATCGGATAACAAAGTCGTCCGGATCAACGTCCCCAGCCTCTCCGTCGAGCAGCGCAAGAAGCTGGAGGGTCGCGTCAAGGAGCTGGCCGAGGAGGCCCGCGTCGCCATTCGCAACATCCGTCGCGACGCCAACAAGCAGGCAGACCAGGAGATGGCCGACAAAGTCCTCACCGAGGACGACAACGCCAAGGCCAAGGAGGAGATTCAGGACCTCACCAAGAAGTACGAGGGCAAGGTCAACGAGACCGCCGAGAAGAAGGCCGCCGAGATCCTCGAAACCTGAGCGGACCCGACCTTGCCCGACCGCCCCTTGATCCTGGCCCTCGCGACGTTGACCGCCGGCCGTCACCTGACGGTCGATGAGTCGTCGGACGCTGTGCGCGAGATCATGACCGGCGAAGCGGCCGAGTCCGAGATCGCCGCATTCCTGACGGCACTTCGCATCCGGGGTGAGACCGCCGACGAGCTGGCCGGCGCCGTCTCGGCGGTCCGCGAGCAGATGACGACCCTGGACGTCGCCCCGTCCATCCGTCCCGTGATCGACACCTGCGGCACTGGGGGCGACGGCGCCAGCACGGTCAACGTCTCGACGGCCGCCGCGATCGTCGTGGCGGCCTGCAGTGTCCCGGTCGCCAAGCATGGGAACCGCTCGGCCTCGGGCCGTTGCGGCAGCGCCGAGGTGCTAGGCACGCTGGGCGTCGCGATCGAAGCCAGGCCGGACGTCCTCCTCCGCTGCCTCGAAGAACTCGGCATCACTTTCCTCTTCGCCCCGAAGTTCCACCCGGCCTTGCGCCACGCCGCTGCGGCGCGGAAGCGCTTGCCGTTCCGGACGCTGTTCAACCTCGTCGGCCCGCTCGCCAACCCCGCACGACCGGAATTCCAGCTTGTCGGCGTCGCGGGCGAGACTCAGGCTGACCTGGTCGCCTCGGCCCTGGCCACGCTCGGCGTCGAGAGGGCGGCGGTCGTGACCGGCTCAGACGGTCTGGACGAGGTCACGCTCGCCGGACCGACGAACGTCCGCCTCGTCGATCGTGGCACGATCCGGCGACTCACCTGGACGCCCGACGATTTCGGCCTTCCAACCGAGCCCGCCGAGAGCCTGAGGATCGCAGATGCCGCCGACGGTGCCTTGCGGGTCCGACGCCTTCTCGAAGGCCATCCGGGGCCGATCCGCCACGTCGTCCTCGCCAACGCGGCAGCCGCTCTCTGGACCGCCGGTCGAGCGGCCACGCTCCGCGAAGGGGTCGGCCACGCCGCCGGCGCGATCGACTCGGGGTCTGCGCTCGATCGGCTAGAGCAGTGGTGCCGGCTCAGCCAGGAGAACGGCTGAACCGCTCGTTCCAGAGTGCCTCGAAGACCAGATATCCGCCCGGTCGCATCCCGAGGCTCTGATAGGTCTGTTGAGCCAGCTCGTTGGCCTGCTCGACGTAAAGCCGCAAGCCGATCACGTCGGGGTCTGACCGCGCCTCCTCCTGAATCCGGGAATAGAGGACCCGGAAGACGCCCTGACCGCGGTGCTCGGGATGCACGAAGACACTCTGGAGCCACCAGAGCCAGCCGTTTCTCCAGTCGCTCCATTCCCGAGTGATCGCCGACTGACCAACGACCCAACCCGCGGATTCCGCGACCCAGTAGCGGAGCCGATCGGGGTCTTCGAGAGCGCGGCGGATGCCCGTCCGCAAGACGGAAAGGTCGAGCGCCTTGCTCTCCGTCTCGTTGGCCAGGGCGGCGTTGAAGGCGACGATCACGTCCAGATCGTCAGGCCGCGCGTCGCGGACCGAGATCGGCGAGTCGAGGGGTGGCGGTGAGGACATCGTCAGGAGAACCTCTCGCTCCGGCGATTCCGCGCCCGTCGGCTGGCTTCCTGGAGGATGCGCTGTTCTTCCTCGGTCAAGGACGACCGGCCTTCGCGGGCAATCTTCGCCAAGATCTCATCGACGCGATCGTCCAGCTGCTCCTCGGGGACGAAGCTGCCGCTGCTCGGCTTCGGTCCGCCGAACGAATCGGGACGCCCCCGACGGACACGGTCGCGAGACTCCGGCATCACCACGCGGAACCGGGGCCGGCTCAGCCAGCGGAAGTTCAAGAGTCGCGACCAGCGGAGATCGAGCGACTTGTAGGCCCAGCCGTACGCCGCCCCCGCGAGATGGGCAAAGTAGAACGTGTTTCCACCCGCTGCCTGGCCCTGACCGGCGGCGTGGAGCTGATTGAGCAGGCTGATGACGTCGAAGCCGAGGAAGACGATCAGCAAGACCCACATCTTCACTGGCAGGACGAAGAACAGCAGCACCTCGCGGTTCGGGTAATACAGCGTAAAAAGCACCAGGATCGCCGCGATCGCCCCGCCCGGGCCTAGATAGAACCCCTGACCGTCCCCGGGCCCGAAGTAGTCGAAAATCGCCCAGGCCAGCGTGCTCAGCACACCCGCCGTCACGTAAGTCCAGGCGAACTCCCGGCTGCCGTAGATCGACTCCATCTCCCGGCCGACCCAGTAGAGGATCAGCATCTCGAAGACGATCGCTAGCAGGTTGTTCGGCGCCGGGGCGAAGGGGGCGGTCAGGAGCAGGTAGATCTGGAAATTCTGGAAGATCGCCGCGCTATTAGCGATGAGATAGGTGTAGAACGAGGGGGCACCCTCACGACCCGTCGCGAGGACGCCGGCCAGGAACAAAGCGACGTGGATCGCGATGAACGAGCGCGTGGCCGGGGCGACGCCCGAGAACCAGCCCGCGCCGCCCTCATCATCGCGGTAATACTCGCGGTCATAGATACCCATGGTGGCTCCGGCGGGCTCTTCCAGACGCCGACAGGCATTTCCGCCGCGGCCCCTTCATCATCGAATGGACTCGGGGGCCTGTCAACATTTCCCGCTCGCCTTCTGCCCGCGAATCCGGCGCCGGTCGGCAACGGCCCTCAATCCGACAGCAGTGCCTCCAGGCCCTCGCGTCGCGTGTTGTAGATCGGCCAGACGGTGTCCAGGGCGGTCATCCGTAGCAAGTCGCGGGCCGACGGCGAGACGCTGGTCAGGACCATCATGCCCCCCTTCGACGCGACGTGCTTCCAGCAGCGCAGCATCAAGGCCAGGAAGGCCGAGCCGAAGTAAGGGATCTGCCCGAGGTCGAAGAGGATCTGAGGGTTCTCCCGGGACCGAATCGGCTCCAGGAGCAAGGTCGAGGCCCCTTCCACCAGGCTCGGGTCCATCGACTCCAGCGCCGGCGATACGACGATCACCTGGATGTCGCCGTGGCGCTCGATGGTGAACGCATTCTCTTGGGTCGGTGGGTTCATGGTGGAAAGGGGTCTGGCGGTCCGGGAATTCGGGGGTGACGCCTAGCTTCTAGGGTAGGAACACCGACCCCGCCGGACAAGCCCCCTCCGCCGGCATCGAAGCGGCTCAGGCCGACGGCCGGCAGTCGGTGAACGCACGGACGATCTCGAAAAGATCGGAACTGACCAAAAGTTCATCTTCTTCCAGGTCACGCAGCCAGACGTAATTATCCCGATACGCCTGAGCAAGCAGCGGATAGAGGTCGATCAGGCGGATCGGGATCGAGGGGGAAGACTTCTTCCCACGCGGCTCTTCCTCGGGGCGAGGGAAGACGCGAAGTCGAGCGGTGGCCATTCGGATCTCCTTCTCCGTACCAGGCCGGCGCGTCGGACAATGCGGCGGCCGGCGACTGTCTCCGGACGGCTGCGAGCCGCTGTCGCCGGCTGGCCGAATCGGGACCTTCATGAGCCCGCCGACGGCGCTCGCCGACACGCCAACGGACCTCGTCGCCATTGGGGATCGGTCAACCGACCACGCCGGCATCAAGGTTTCCCCTCAGAATCGCGGACCCGCGGGCCGGTCGCGACGACGCGGACCAGCCAGCAGCCGCTTTTGCGAAACAGGGGGATCGCCTACAATCCATACCGTTCGACCACCCGAAGCGCAACACAGCCGCCCCTCACGCCCCCGAACCAACCGTCGGCAACCCTCCCGAGGTGAACCCATGGAACTGCCCCGACTGCACGGCATCGTCCCCCCCTTGCCCACCCCCTTGATGCCCGACGAGTCGATCGACGTGGATAGTCTCGTCCGGCTCGTCGAGAACCACCTCGGCGCCGGCGTCCATGGCCTCTGGGTCCTTGGCACCACGGCCCGCTTCGACCTCCTGCCCGACGACTCCCAGCGCCGGGTGGCGGAGACGGCCGCCCGCGTCGCCTCCGGCAAGGTGCCGCTCGTCCTGAACGTCTCCGACATGGGCACCAGACGCACCTTGAACCATGCCAGGCTCTTCGACGACCTCCCCTACGATTACTACGCCGCCCTCCCCCCCTGGTATCAGCCGATGACACCGGCCGAGGTCGCCGACTACTTCCGGACGCTGGCCGACAACCTGTCCCGCCCCCTGGTCATCTACAATGCCCCCTGGGTCTGTAACCAGCTTCCCTTCGACGCCCTCCGGCGACTGGCCGAACACCCGCGGATTGTCGGTTGCAAGGACGTGACCTCCGCCCTCAACCGCTCCCTCGACTGGACACCCCAGGAGCGGCGTTCGCAGGACTTCACCTACCTTTATGGCTCCGACCTCATCGGCCCCTCCACCGACCTCGGCGCCGACGGCTTCGTCTCGGCTCTCTCCAACGCCTTGCCCGAGCTGGCCGTCGCGATCTGGGAAGCCGCCCGCGCCGACGACGCCGAGCGGGCCTTCCGGCTTCAGTCCCAGTTCACCCGCCTCGGCCGCGCCATGGGCTTCGGCCCGATGCACGCCTGCCTCGACGTCGCCTGCCGGCACCGAGGATTCCTCAAATCAATGTTGCCGAAACCTTTGCGACCGCTCGAAGCTTCGGCTGCTGCCCACGTCATCGAGGTCTTCGAGGCGGTCGGCGTGCTTCCTGACCCGGCCGACGCGGTCGCCTGATACCCAGGCCCGCTCGTCTGATTCACGAGCCCGGCAACCTCCTCGCGGAGCCGGCGAATCTCCTCGCGGAGCTCGGCCACCGCGTCGGCGTCGGGCTCGGCGGCGAGCTATTCCTCGACTTTGCAGGCGTGCTGATAGACAGTCTCACGCCTGCACTCTAAGAGGCATCGGACAAAATGAGTCCGGACGCCGAGTTTTCAGCCATCCGGCTTCATAAAGTTAGGGCCTCTAACTGTTCGGCTTGCCGTGTCATGTCGCCGTGCTGACCCAAGAGGACGACGGCGGCGTTGAGGATCCTGGTACGAACCTCGTTCGATGGCCGTCCTCGCTGTACCGAGACAACCCCCCGCCCCCAGCGAGACGGGTAGGCTAAATCATGCGTTCGGCAGGGATTACGAAAAGTAGCGGCGACAGGACTCGAACCTGTGACCTGCGGGTTATGAATCCGCCACCCGATTTCCGCAAAGAACGTGCCCCTAAAGAGTTGTGCCAAGCGCCTGGCTCGGTTGCCCCACATTTGCCCCACGACGCTTGTAGCATGTTCCCCGAACTGGCCGCCGTTGTGGCCGCCTGGCCCGAGCTGCCCGAGGCGGTCCGGGCCGGTATCGTGGCGATGGTCAAGGCCGCCGCCCCGATCCCAACCGGCGGTCGATGAGACGAGGGACAATTCAGATGGGTATCGCAATCGGCTCCCGTTCAGGCTGATCGAACGCGACTCGGCGAAGGACCCTGGCCGCAGTCTGGAACGTCCGGCGACCGATGACCCGACCCGGGCGAGCGGTGGGGGCAAGCAAGTCTCTCGACGGGCGCAGAGATTCCCGAGCACTCTTCCCGAGATGATCCGCCGGAAGGACCCGAGTGGAGCGGGTTCGGGTCCTTCGGCGACAGCGATCAGCACAGACGGAACGGGGACCACTCGCGGTGTTGGGCACACTTTCTTCGGCGCGTGGTGATAGGGTTTTCCCAACTGGCCCGGCTACAGATTGCTACGGAACCGACCGCTCCGCTGAACAGGAAAGAACCGGCCGGCAACAGGTAGGCCCATGCCCACGAGAAGCAAAAAGAACGGTGGCCGGCCGCCTCGCTACACCCCCGCCGCGGCCCTGGCCATCGTCGCGGGAGTGAGGGCGGAACTCAGCTTTGAGGACGCGACCCGGGCCGCGGCCGTCGGACGCTCGACGGTCTTCCGCTGGATGCAAGCCGGACGCGCCGGTCATCCCGCCTTCACCCCGTTCCTGGCGGCCGTCGAGCAAGCCAAGGCCGCCTGGAAGGCCGAACGGGCGGAGTGGAGCCGACGCCAGTGCCTGGAGGAAAGCCGACGGCTCGACCGCATCCTCGGAGGCTGGAAGGCGCGGATCGGGGACCTCTTCGCGGCGCACCTCGGCTGAGCCCCTGGCGGGATGGGTTGTGGGACCGGCCCCCGGTGAGAGCAACGGTAGGAGCAACGAAACCCCGAGCCGGATCGTCCCGCTACCGAGGGCAAGCGGAGCTTACCCGCCCTCGGATGCCATGTCCGGCCGGGAGGGGACTTGTTCGGCCCGGGCGCGGGAGCCGACGCCCGGAGGGCGCGGACTTCCTCGGAGACGGCGCGGACATCCGAGGCGACGGCACGAACCTCCGCGTCGATGCGGCCAGCCCACCAGGCTGCCGAGAAAGTCGCCACGAGGAGAGTCGCGCCGATCGCCCCGCCGACCCACCGCACCACGCCGATGAGCGTTCGGACCTCCGACCGGAAGGCCGCGAAGTCTTCCCGGAGCCCCCGGACGTCGCCCCGGAGTTGCCCGACCTCGGCCGCGATCGTGTCGAGGCCCGCCTTGAGGACCGCGACTTCGGATCTCAGTGCGGAAGCATCCCCCGCCAGCACGTCGAATCGCTCGGCCAGGGATTCCGTCGTCGGTCCGGGCATGGTGGAGCGCGTCCCGAGGGATGGAGACTCGATGGCCCGACGCCGTGACGGGCCTCGACGTCATTTTATCCCGAGCCCCCCGAGGCCGCCAGTGCCCGAACACGCCCGCCAGGGACCGACAAGAGCCGAAAGGCCGATGACGTCCCCGGGATGCTTCCTGGCCCCGACCGTGGCCCGAGCCACCTAACCCCGAGGCCGGCCCCGCCCCGAGACTCCCAACCCATGACCCGCCGCCCTCGCCCGACTTTATGCGACGCCTTCGCCGTGTGCCCCGCTTCTTCCAGTGCAGGACCTCCCCCGGAATCGAGGCCCCGACTTGGAGTTGCGGAAGATGGGAGGGATCTCCCCCGAGCGACTTGATTTTCGGCGAGATTACGCGCCCGGAACGCCCGAGAAACGCCCCGATCGGACCTCACCCGATCCCTTTGATTGCTTGCACTCTGCCCGACCGTCCCGTACGCTCGGAGGCTCCCTCCCGACACCCCCCGATGATGAGGCGGACCGGATGAGCGGCGAAGCCCCGAAGCCCGAGGCTCCCTCGACCCCGAACGGCGAAAACCCGGCCCTGGATGACTTCCTCTCCCGCTGGGAGGCGTCCGGCGCGGCGGAGCGGGCGAACTACGCCCTCTTCCTCACCGAGCTTTGCGACGTCCTCGGAGTGCCCCGACCCGACCCGACCCGCCCCGACGACGCGGAAAACGCCTACGTCTTCGAGCGTGCCGTCACCTTCCGCAACCCCGACGGCTCGACCAGTCACCGGCCGGATCGACCTCTACAAGCGCGGGTGGCTTCGTCCTCGAAGCCAAGCAAGGCAGCGACCGGCCCGACGCCGCGCGACGGACGCTGGCGCTCCCGAAGCGGACCGCGACGGGGGACCGCCGTTCGGGGGACGGCCGGTTGGGATGAGGCGATGCTGGCCGCCAGGGGCCAGGCCGAGCAGTACGTCCGCGCCCTGCCCGCCTCGGAGCCGAACCCGCCGTTCCTCGTCGTCGTGGACGTGGGGCACACCATCGAGCTTTACGCCGACTTCACCCGCCAGGGGCGGACCTACATCCCCTTCCCCGACGCCCTGCTCCCACCGGATCAAGCTCCGCGACCTGGCCGACGCGGGGATCCGCGAGCGGCTTCGGCTGGTCTGGACGGACCCCCTGGCCCTCGACCCGAGCCGTCGAGGCGCAGGGTGACGCGGGACGTGGCCGCCCGGCTGGCGGAGCTGGCGAAGTCGCTGGAGCAATCGGGGCACGAGCCCGAGGCGGTGGCCCACTTCCTGATGCGCTGCCTGTTCACGTTCTTCGCCGAGGACGTGGGGTTGCTGCCCGACGCGATGGCTTCACCGACTTGCTCCGGAGCCTCACGAGCGGCAGGCCAGCCTCTTCCCCGAGATGGTCCGGTCGCTCTGGGAGACGATGAAGACGGGCGGGTTCTCGCCGATCCTCCGCGCGCAACGTCCTGCGCTTCAACGGCGGGCTGTTCGAGGGCGCCGAGGCGCTGCCGCTGACCGAGGAGCAACTGGCGCTTGCTGATCGACGCCGGGGAGCGGCAATGGCGGGACGTGGAGCCGGCCATCTTCGGGACGCTGCTGGAGCGGCGCCCTTGACCCGATCGAGCGGCACAAGCTCGGGGCCCACTACACGCCCCGGGCCTACGTCGAGCGGCTGGTGATGCCGACGATCATCGAGCCGCTGCGCGAGGAGTGGGACGAACGTCCAGGCCGCCGCCGTGACCCTGGCCAACGAGGGGGAGCTCTCCGAGGCCCGGGATGAGGTCCGGGACTTCCTCCGCAGGCTGTGCGACACGACCGTCCTCGACCCGGCATGCGGGACGGGGAACTTCCTGTACGTCACCCTCGAACACATGAAGCGGCTCGAGGGCGAGGTCTGGGACGCGCTCCGCGGCTTCGGCGAGACGCCAGGCGGCCTTCGAGGGCTTCGGCCTGACGGTCGATCCGCACCAGTTCCGCGGCATCGAGATCAACCCCCGCGCCGCCGCCATCGCCGACCTCGTGCTCTGGATCGGCTATCTCCAGTGGCACTTCCGCACCTTCGGCGACCGGATGCCCGCCGAGCCGATCATCCAGGCCTATCCACAACATCGAGTGCCGGGACGCCGTGCTGGCCTACGACCGCATCGAGCCCGTCCACGATGAGAACGGCCAGCCCGTGACCCGGTGGGACGGCCGGACGATGAAGCCGCATCCCGTCACCGGGAGAGGACGTGCCCGACGAGTCGGCCCGCGTGCCGGTCGTTCGCTACGTCAACCCGAGCGAAGGCGGAGTGGCCGAAGGCGGATTACGTGGTGGGGAACCCGCCGTTCATCGGGAACAAGCGAATGCGGCCGCCCTCGGTGATGGCTACGTGGAAGCCCTTCGCGACGCCATGGCCCGAAGTCCCGGAGACGGTGGACTTCGTGATGTACTGGTGGAAGCATGCCGCGGAGCTGGCGCGAGAGGGCACATCCCGCCATTTCGGCCTCATCACCACGAACAGTCATCACGCAGACGTTCAACCGGAAGGTCGTTCGAACGGCTGATCGAAGGACGGCCTGTCTCTCGTCTTTCGCCATTCCGGATCACCCTTGGGTCGATACCGTTGATGGGGCCGCCGTTCGCGTCTCGATGACTGTTGGAGACAGCCGGAAGTGCGCGATGGTCGTGCTTCAGCAAGATAGACCGAGTCGAGAAGGCGATGATGACGCTGGCGAGGTCGAAGTTCGCTGAACGAGCCAAGGGATCATCAATGCCGATCTGACGATCGGGGCCGACGTGTCAGGGCCGTGCCGCTTACGAGCGAATCAGGCCTGCCTTCATGGGCGTGACGCTCATCGGCCAGGGGTTTCGTTCTCGATGCAGGCGGATGCCCTCATCCGACCCGACGCCCCGGTGAAACCATATCTGGTCGGCAAGGAGACTCAACCAACGGCCCGAGAATCGCCACGTCATCGACTTCTACGGACTGACGCCGACCAGAGCGCAGGCGTCGGCCCCCGAGCGCATATCCAACGGCTTCTCGACCGCGTGAAGCCCGAGCGCGATCAGAATAGCCGCGACTGGCTATCGGGAGAAGTGGTGGCTTTTCGGTGAACAACGGACCGGTCTTCGCAAGGCCGCAGCTGGCCTGACTCGATACATCGTGACGTGCCGCACCGCTTCGCATCGGGTCTTTACCTTCCTGCCGGGAAACACGGTGATCGAAAGTACGATCATCGGAATCATGGTTCGACGATCCCTCTGTCCTCGGGGTGCTTTCGAGCCGCATCCACATGCTATGGTCACTGAAGGCAGGAGGCCGCCTCGGGGTTGGAAACGACCCCAGATATAACAATTCAGTTTGCTTCGATCCCTTCCCATTTCCCGCCTGTAATGAAGCGCAACGGCAACGCATCACCGGTCTTGCCGAAAAGCTGGACTCCCACCGCAAGAGCCGGCAAGCTCTCCATCCGATGCTCACGATCACCGCCATGTACAACGTCCTCTACAAGCTCCGCTCGGGCGAGCCGTTGACGGACAAGGAGAAGACCATCCACGAGCAAGGGCTTGTGTCGGTCCTCAAGCAACTCCACGACGACCTCGACTCCGCCGTCTTCGACGCCTACGGCTGGCCCCACGACCTGACCGACGAGGAGATCCTCGCGCCGCCTCGTGGAGCTGAACCCGAACGCGCCGCCGACGAGGCCCGGGGCATCGTCCGCTGGCTCCGCCCCGAGTTCCAGGCACCCCGAGGGGACACAAGGCCGCGACCCAGGCCACCCTCTCCATCACGCCCGAGAGAACCCGAGGCGCAGGAAGTCGCCGCCAGGCCCGCCAAGAAAGCCCCCTGGCCGAAGTCGCTCCCCGACCAGGTCCACGCCGTCCGCTCCGCCCTCTCCGCCCATCCCTCCGGCCTGACCCCCGCCCAACTCGCCCGGACCTTCCTTCGCCGAACCGAGCGCGTGGCCGAGCTGCTTGACACCCTCGCCTCTCTCGGCCAGGCCCGCGCCTCGGGGACGGTCGATTCGTTCGCGCCTGACCCCGGGTGTCCGCACAAGTCCGCGTTGTCGCCTCTCCTGAAATTTGGAGGGGCGAACCACTTTGCACAGATACTGAAAACTGTAAGAAAAGCTCAAGCCTTTCAAGTGGTAGGCCGCGCTGCGCCATTCATAGGTCTGTCTCGCGGTGATACCTAAACTTCCATTCAAGGATCGGGAGGACGATCGCCTGGGTAGTCCGAGACTAAGACCGCCCCATTTCAGAGTTTGGCTAAGGTCGGCTGACGAGTTCTCAGCGTGGACTCGGGCCTGAAGCTAGGAGCCAAAATCTCGCATTCGACAGGAACGGGACGCGCAAGACATGGAGGATTCCCGATGGCAAGACGCCCATCTTGGTGACGTGGAACGACGGGTCATCAAGCGAGATTGACTTTGACGAATGCGAACCTCCGTGGCAGAAGCCAGGCCCCGTGCCGGTTCGTCTCTATCACCTGAGAGACGATCGTTGGGTTTATGATGATGGGTTCGGCACCCTGCGGAGAATTCACCGATCGGCGGGGCGGTTGGTCTCCTCATCTCTTGGGGCTTCGACCTTCCTCGCGTCCTGACTCGGCGCATCGAAGAGCCGGAGAACGACACTCCGAGGATCAAGCTCGTCTCCCTTCGGCAGCGTACAGAGAATCCCCTGTGGTGTTGGTCGGCATCCATGAGCCGCCGATTGTTCTCGGGGAGGCTCAACCGCCGCTGACCGTACCTCAATACAACGTGATCTCCGCGTTGAATGAAGCGGGATCGCTTGGCTTGACCAAGTCGCTACTGGTGCGAAAAAGCGGGCACGGCGACGCCCGGAACATCCTCGATAGAGTACGCCAATCCACGGCTCACTGGCTTCGAGTCATTCACATGGCGGGCCAAGCAGGACGCAGGTATCGCATTCTCTCCCCAAGCTGACCCCACCTTCCCATACCCCAACCCGACGTCCGCTCCTCACCGAACGACCCGTGATAGAGTGGCTTCGTGTTCGATTCAGACCGTGAATTGGAGGCCCATCATGCCGCCGATCTGGCTCACTGGACGCGAGTTGGCCGAGAGAATCGACGAGCGTTACGAGACGGTGATGGACTGGGCGCGGCACTGGACGCATCCCCAGCATCCATACCGGGCGTCGGGTCATGTTCTGTCTTGATCGCGTCTTGGATGCAATGAGTGGCCACGTCCCGCGAACCGGGCAGGCCGTTCCCGATGAGGATGAAGCTGCCGTCAAGAAATAAAGAGGCGAGCGATCGGGGATTTGCCGTGGAAAGCTCCCCCGACCGCCCGCTGGTCCTCACCCTGAACTGAATCAAGGGAGGTACGCTTTATGTACCCGGATGATCGCCGTCCGTCCACCCGAACCTCGGGTGAAACCGAGGCCGCGCCCCAAGGGGCGGAGAAGCCGCCGAGTCTCGATGCCTCTCCTTCCGCCCAACACGGCCCCCGAGCGCCCCAGCCGATCAGCTTTGGTCGATCCGCGACCTGGCCGCCTACCTGAATTGTAGCCGTCGCGTGGTCGAACGGATGCGCTCCGCCGGCAAGCTGCCGAAGCCGACCCTCCACGTCGGCCGGATGCCGCGATGGTCCCCCGGGACGGTCCGCCGATGGGCCGAAGGGGGCGGCGCCCGATGACTCGCGATCGTGACATCCTGATTTCCCCCTGCCGTCCCCCGGCCGAGAGGGTTCCGATCGCTCGACTGAGCGTCGATGACCTCGACGATGCGACGGGGCGGAAATCGGTACGGCCGAAATCCACCTGACGATCGTGGAATGGGACGGCCGGGCGGAGACGCCCGGCCCTTGCCTCCGCCTGTCGATCGTCTCGGCCCGCGAGCTGGTCCGCCAGCTCGAATCGGCCATCCGACGCCGCGAGCCGGAAGGGGGTGACTGATGATCGGCGCCCGGACCGCCGCCCTCTATGGCCGCCTGCTGTTGGGCCAGAGCTTCGACGGCGAGCTGAACGAGGTTCCCGAACCCTTCGGCCCCATCCTTCGCTCCCTCAACGGCCTGGCCCTGGAAGATCGGCAACGCGCCTCGGCCGACTTCCTGGCCGGCCGGCCCGACGCCGCGGAGATCGCCGCGGCGGTGGCCGCTGCATCCGTCGAGGGGCCATTGCCCGAGTCGGACGAACCGGCCGACGTCGGGGAAGGCTTGGCGACAACCTGCCTGGCCGACATCCGCCCCCAGCCGATCCGCTGGCTTGTCCCGGGATTCCTGCCCCTCGGGAAGCTGGTCATCCTGGCCGGTGAGGGAGGCAACGGCAAATCGACGCTCACCCTCCACCTGGCCGCGTCCGTTTCCCAGGGCTGGACCTGCCTCGGCCAAGCCTACAACGCGCCTTCCCCCGCCGACGTGCTGCTCATCTCGTGTGAGGACGATTTCGCCGATACCGTCGTGCCCCGGCTCATGGCCGCCGGGGCGGACCTCGGCCGGGTCTATCGCGTCGATGGCGTCGAGATGAAAGACGGCCGCCCGGGGCCGTTCACCCTGGCCCATCTCGACCGTATGGAGCGCGAGTTGAAACGCCGGCCGTCCGTCCGGTTGGTGGTCATCGACCCGGTCGGCGGATACGTCGGCCGGGCCGGCATCGACGACAACCGGGAGGCGGAGTTGCGGGCCGTTCTGGACCCGATGGCGGAGCTGGCCGCCGCCCGTTCCGTTCTGGTAGTGATGGTCAAGCATCTGAGCAAGGATCAGACCCGCAAGGCCGCGCAGCGAGTCGGCGGATCGGCCGCCTACGTCAACGCGGCCCGCGCCGCCTTCCTGGTGGTCCCGGCCCCCGACGACGCCGACCGCCGGCTGTTCCTGCCCATCAAGTTCAACATCGGCCCCCGGCCCTCGGGGCTGTCGTTCCACCTGGAACCGCTCCCCGAGGATGAACGGGCCTTCCTCCTGAACGGGATGGATCATCTCGGGGCCGAGGATCGGCAACGGCTGGGCAACCAGCTCTCCCGGCTCATCTGGGATGGCACTACGGACATCACGGCCGACGAAGCCCTCGGGGCCGATGCCCGTCGCAAGCCGGCCGCCGGCTCGGACCCCGATAAGGCCGCCGAATGGCTCCGCGAGCGGCTCAAGGACGGGCCGGTCGGCTCGATCCTCTGCGCGATCGAGGGCAACGCTGCCATCGGCCGCCAGTCCCACAAGTTCATCATGACCGATGTGAAGTGGTGGCGCGTGACGGTCTTGAACGGCCGCCTCGGGGGGAAGTCCCGGAAGGTGGGCAAGGATGACGCCGTGTGGTTTTTCACCCTGCCCGATGGACCCTGGCCGCCTTCCGAGGCCGCCGTCGAGGCCGCCCGCAAGGCCGCGGAAGCGGCCCGCGCCGAAGGGTCCGACGGTGACTCGGAAGAGTCCGAAGGGTCCGAAGGGACCGCCCTCGGGGAACCGGACGGGTTGGGGTTTCTTCGCCTTCGGGCCGTCGGAGGCCCCGAAGAATCCGATCCAGGGGACCGGGATTCTTCGGACCCTTCGTCCCCTTCGACGACGAAGAACCCGCCCGGTTCCGGTGGCCCTGACCGGGATTCTTCGGACCCTTCGTCCCCTTCGACGACGAAGAACCCGCCCGGTTCCGGTGGCCCTGACCGGGATTCTTCGGACCCTTCGTCCCCTTCGGGGCTCGACCCCGACCGGCTTTGGTGAGGTGCCCCGATGGACTTCACCATGAGGGCGACGGGCGGACCCCGACCCGGCCGATCCTGCCTCCGCTGGCTGACGTTATCACCCGGGAATGCGGGTCGCCGGCACACGGCCGACGCCCGCGCTGGCTCTGCCCATTCCACGACGACCACAACCCGAGCCTGACACTGGCCCCCGACGGCGAACACTTCAAATGCTGGGCATGCGAGGCCCGCGGGGACGCCATCGACTTCATCCGACGCCTCAACCCGACGATGACCTACCCCGAGGCGAAGGCCTACCTGACCGGCAGCCCGGCGCCCTCGGGCAAGGCCCGGCCGACGCCCCGCCCGGCCCCGCGCCCCGAGGCCCGGCCCCGGCCGACGTCGGCCCGAAGGGGATGGCGCCCGAGGCCGCCGCGGCGCTGGTGGCCGAGGCCGAGGACCGGCTGTGGCGCCCCGAGGGGGCCGCGGCCCTGGCGTACCTGACCGGCCGCCGGTTGCTCCGCCCCGAGACGATCCGGGCCGCCCGCCTCGGGTGGACGCCCCGGGCCGAGGGGGTGCCCTGGAACCCGCCGGGGGTGGTCATCCCCTGGTACGACTCGGCGGCCGGCTGGACGCTGGTCAAGGTCCGCCCGCCCGACGCCTGGCGCGCCCGGTTCCCGAAGGAAAGGCGACCGCCGAAGTACGTCGAAGCCTTCCGGGACCGCCCGACGCCTCTATCCCGGCCCCGAGGCGGTCCGACCCGGCCGGCCGCTGGTCATCGCGGAGGGGGAGTTTGAACGCCTCTTCCTCGGCCAAGCCCTGGGGGAGCTGGCCGCCGCCGTGACGCTGGGCAAGCGCCGGCCGACTGCGGCCGACCGACGCCCGCGATCCTCGGGGCCTTGCTGCCGGCCTGGCCCTGGTTCATCGCCCTCGACGCCGACGCCGCCGGGGACAAGGCCGCCGCGCTCTGGGAAGCCTACCGGCCCCGGGCGGTCCGCGTCCGCCCGCCGGCGCCGTTCAAGGATTGGTCGGAGGCCGCCGCCGGTCCCGAGGCGCCGGCGCCGGGGTGGACCTGGCCCGCTGGTGGGGCGAAATCCTGGCCGGCCAACCCCGCCCCGCTGACTGTTCACCTGCGAAGAGCTTGCCCGCTGGCATTGGGGTCCGGCGCTCGATGACCCGACGCCGGGAATCGACTGTTGATCGCTTCGACCGGGAGCGGATGATAGAAGCCCTGTCGGCCGCTGCCCACGACTGCGAAGCCGCATCGGAAGGGCTCACCATTCGGGCGGAGGGATCGAAGAACTAGCGGACGAAAAACGAAAAAATCTGTTCAGTGCCCATTGACATACTATGCGAATACGCATAGAATGAGGGGCAGAGAGGTTGAGCGGCAACCTCGAAAGAGAATGGGCCGGAAGCGACTGGTACTCGCCCCGGCCCGGTGGCAACGGCTAACAAGGAGCCATCGCCATGTTGAATCTTACCCTCGCCCCGGCCCCGATCAACTCGACCCCTCGCCCTGGCCCGCGTGGACGGACGCCGACCGCTGGGAACTCGGCCCCGAGGCCGATCCGGTCTCGCCCTACACGGCGGAGGAAGCCGAGTGGTGGGACGAGCAGACCCGCGACGATGACCCGATCGGCGACGAGGCGGACGCCGACGACCCCGCCTATCATGGCTACCTCGATCGGCTGGCCGAAGAACGAGAGGCGGAGGATCGGTTGTGCCGCGGCCTGTTGTGCTGACTGTCCGACGCCCCCCGGCCGGCAAGGTGCCGGGGGGCTTTCTTCGGGGATGAACCGATGGCCAAGAAAGCCAAGCCCAAGACCGAGCCGCAACCCGAGGCCCGAGCGCGGACGCCCCTTCCGAGGTCTTGCGGGCGGAGATCGCCCGCCGCGGCCTGACCGCCTACGCGGTCGGCAAGCGATCCGGCGTCGATGTGTCGATCCTGCAACGGTTCCTGACCGGCGAACGCATGCTGTCGCTCAAGAGCTTCGACAAGGTCTGTGAGGCGCTGGGGATGACCCTGAAAGGCTCCGAGGGGGAATGACGATGGCCGACTTCCGAAAACGTGGGAAAAACTGGTATTACCGATTCGTTGATGCCGACGGCCGCCGGGTGGAGCGGAAGGGATGCCCCGACCGCCGCGCGACCGAGGAAATGGCCCGAGAGGCGGAAACGCACGCCGCCCGAACCCGGGCCGGTCTGATCGACCCCAAGGCCGACGGCCTACCGCCGCCACGAGGCCCGACCGCTGGCCGAACACCTGGCCGATTGTCGGGCCGACCTGATCGCCAAGGGGAACACGGCCAAGCATGCCGCGTCTGAGCCGACCGCGCCCGCCGGGTGGCCGCCCTCGTCGTGCGGTGCCAGGCTGGCGGACATCGAGCGCCCCGAAGAAAGCCCGGAAAGCCGACCGGGTGAAGGCGGACGCCGCCTTGTCCCGATCGCCTGGCCGACGCCCGGTTGTCGGACCTGACCCCGGACCGTGTGCAAGCCGCCCTGGCCGCGCTCCGATCCGCCGGCCGATCGTTGGCGAGCCTGCAACCATCACCGGGCGGGCGATCCGGTCGTTCTCCCGATGGTGCCACGCCGCCGGCCGGACGGCCAGAGGACGCCTTGCGGGGGGTGTCCGGGTTCAACGCCAATGAGGACCGCCGCCACGATCGCCGGACGCTGGCGGTTGACGAGCTGCGCCGGCTGATCGACGCCGCCCACCGGGGAGCCCCCTACCGACCGATGACCGGCCCGGCCCGCGCCCTCTGCTACCGCCTGGCCGTCGCCTCGGGGCTTCGCTATTCCGGAGCTGGCGAGCATCACCCCCGCCTCGTTCGCCCTCGGGGACGATCCCACGGTGACACTGACGGCCGCCTACGCGAAGAACGGCCAGGCCGCCACCCTACCGCTTCCCGCCGACCTGGCCGACGACCTGGCCCCGTTCCTGGCCGCCTGCCCCCCGAGGCCCCCGTCTTCCCGCTGCCCGACAAGGGGGCCGCGATGCTCCGCGCCGACCTGGCCGCCGCCGGCATCCCCTACCGGGACGCCTCGGGGCTGGTCTTCGACTTCCACTCCCTCCGCTGCCAGCTTGCCACCCTGGCCGACGCCGCCGGGGTGTCGCCCCGCGTCGTGCAACGGATGATGCGGCACTCGACCTTGGAGTTGACCGGCCGTTACACCCGCCCCCGGATGCACGACCTGGCCGGCGCCACGGCCGCCTTGCCGACCCTACGCCCCGAGGCCCCCGACCGGGAGCCGAAGGCCGCCACCGGAACGGATGGACAACCCATCGGAGATCCCTTTGCCCCACATTTGCCCCATACGGAGGGGACGGATCGGGCCGGATTCTGACGCATGCTGACGGAAGCACGGAAACACAAAACCCGCCGCCGATGAATCGTAACCCCTTGCCAGTGTCGGGGTTTGACGCTTCGGGGCGGTCAGTGTCGGCTGTTGTCGGAAGTAGCGGCGACAGGACTCGAACCTGTGACCTGCGGGTTATGAATCCGCTGCTCTGACCACCTGAGCTACGCCGCCTGCATCGATGGAAAGGGGAAGTCACTCGGAGAGACTGGGACTCCGCGTATTGAGGAAAGTCATAGTATAGCGGCCGAGGTGGGACCTTTCAACGGAACCGACGAGGGCTCTCCAGTTTTCACGCGGCTGCTTGCAGAGACTTGTCGAGAACGTTGAACTCGACGAAGGTGGGTAAACCGAGTCGTTGAAGGGGAGTGACTGGGAATGGGAAGAAGCCGACTAGCCGGTGGCCGGCTTGATCCAGTTTAATGGAAGAGTGTGCAAATCCGCCCCCGAGCGTCGGGGAATTCTCCGAGATGCCCCCAGGTTGACATCATGGCCACGCAATATATCTTCACAATCGAAAACCTGACGAAGGTTTACGGCAAGAAGGAAGTCCTCGGCAACATCTGGCTGGCCTTCTATCCCGGGGCGAAGATCGGTGTACTCGGCGGTAACGGGGCGGGCAAGAGCTCCCTCTTACGCATCATGGCGGGCTGGGATACCGACTTTGTCGGTACGGCCCGACCGGCTGCCGGGGTCTCCATTGGCTATTTGCCACAGGAACCCAGCCTCGATCCATCGAAGGACGTACGCGGGAATGTTGAGGAGGCCGTGGCCCCGATGAGAGCGCGGCTGGAACGCTTCAACGAAATCAGCACGCGACTCGGCGAAGGGCCCGATGCCGACGCGATGGATCGCTTGCTGGAGGAGCAGGCCGACATTCAGGATGCCATCGAGGCCGGTAATGGCTGGGAGCTGGATCGCCAGCTCGAGATCGCCATGGACGCCATGCGGCTGCCACCGGGTGAGGCCGACGTCTCGACGCTCTCTGGCGGCGAGCGGCGTCGGGTCGCCCTCTGCAAGCTTCTGCTGGAACGGCCCGATATCCTGCTGCTCGATGAGCCCACGAACCACCTCGACGCCGAGAGCGTCGCCTGGCTAGAGCGGCACCTGCACGAGTATCCCGGCACCGTCGTCGCCGTGACCCACGACCGCTACTTCCTCGACAACGTCGCCGGCTGGATCCTCGAACTCGACCGCGGCCGCGGCATTCCCTGGGAGGGGAATTATTCGTCTTGGTTGAACCAGAAGAAGTCGCGGCTCGAACTGGAGGAGAAGCAGGAATCGGCCCGCCAGAAGACCCTCGAACGCGAGTTGGAATGGGTCCGGATGGCGCCTCGAGCGAGGGTGGCCAAGAACAAGGCCCGGCTCCAGCGCTATGAACAACTCGCCGCGGAGCAGGCGGACCGTCGTGACGAGGCGGTCACCATCCAGATCCCGCCCGGCCCCCACCTGGGAACGCTTGTCGTCGAGGCGAACGATGTCGCGAAGGGCTTCGGCGATCGGGTCCTCTTCGAAGGGCTGAACTTCCGACTGCCCCCCGGCGGGATCGTCGGCGTGATCGGTCCCAACGGTGCCGGTAAGACAACGCTCTTCAAAATGATTGTCGGCCAGGAGAAGCCGGACTCAGGTGAGCTCCGCATTGGCGAGAGCGTGGTGGTTTCCTACGTGGATCAGTCACGCGAGTCACTTCAGCCCGAGAACACGGTCTTTCAGGAGATCAGCGGCGGTCTGGATCAGGTTGCCCTCGGCAAGCGGAAGGTCCCCTCGCGGGCCTATGTCTCCTGGTTCAACTTCCGAGGGCCGGATCAGGAGAAGAAGGTCGGCAAGCTTTCCGGTGGCGAGCGCAACCGCGTCCATCTCGCCAAGCTGCTCAAGAGCGGTGGCAATCTCCTCCTGCTCGACGAGCCGACGAATGACCTCGACGTGGATACCCTCCGCGCCCTCGAAGAGGCCCTGATCGACTTTGCCGGTTGCGCGGTGGTCATCAGCCACGACCGCTGGTTCCTCGACAGGATTGCCACCCATATCCTCGCCTTCGAAGGAGACAGCCGCGTCGTCTGGTGCGAGGGTAACTTCCAGACCTATGAGGATCAGCGACGGGAACGCCTCGGAATCGAGGCGGATCAGCCGCACCGGATTCGCTATAAGTCCTTGACCCGATCGTGAGCCGGTGGATCACCAAGGGGGGAGGCACGCTGGCCTCTCTCCACCCGGTCCATTGGTCAGTCACAGAGGACCCCCGTGAGTCGAACCTCTCCCGATTCCTACGGCCTCCGTTGCGAACAAGCCGACGGAGTTGTTCGCCTGGTTCTCGACCGGCCGCAGAGCCGCAATTCCCTCTCACTGGGGTTGATCCTAAAGCTCGACGCGGCGATGGACCGGATCGCCGCCGATCCGACCGCACGAGTCGTTCTGATCGCCGCCGAGGGGCCAGTCTTCTGCTCGGGCCACGACCTCAATGAGCTGGCGCACCTTGACGAAGACGTGGCCGGCTCCCTTTTCGAAGCCTGCTCGCGATGGATGCTCAAGCTCCGGACGATACCGCAGCCGGTAATTGCCCGGGTCCAGGGGCACGCCGTGGCGGCCGGCTGTCAGCTCGTCGCGGCCTGCGATCTGGCTGTCGCGGCGACGAGCGCGACGTTCAGCACGCCCGGTGTCAAGATCGGACTCTTCTGTGGCACGCCGATGGTGCCCCTCGTGCGGGTCGTCCCCGCGAAGGCTGCACTGGAGATGCTGCTGACGGGGTTACCGATCCCGGCACAGCGAGCCTGCGAGGTCGGCCTTGTCAATCACGTGGTCCCGGACGAGCAGTTGGACCGAGCGATCGAGGAACTCGTCGGCGCCATCCTCGTCTCCAGTCCGGCGGTCATCGCCGGGGGCAAAGCCGCCTTTTACCAAGGGCTCGGGCTGGACGAACGCTCGGCCTACGAGCAGGCCACCGCTTTCATGACCGAGGCCGCGACCCGCCCCGAAGCCCGGGAAGGGATCGCGGCGTTCCTGGAAAAGCGATCGCCACACTGGCCCGGCGTGGGCTGATGAGGCCGTACCGTCGAGACAGGCCCCGACCCGGGGAAGCACCGCATGTTCTCGTCTGACTTCGACGATCCGAAGGACGTTCTGCCCGACTTCGATCGCCTGCGACGCGAAGCCGATGCTCGGGGTGAGAACGTGCCGGTCGTCGCCGTTGGCGGCGACGAACTGACCGTCCTGGAGGCGCTCCGGATCGCGGCTGATCGCGGCTGGATCGCTCCTAACTTGACGGGCACCGAAGCCAAAATCCGTGAGGTGGCCGTCGCGAACGGCATTGACCTGACGGGCTTCACGATTCACGACACGGACGACCCCGCCGCAACGGCGGTCGCCCTCTGCCGCGAGGGACACGCGGCGGCGATGATGAAGGGCCGAATCGCGACGCCCGACCTCCTGCACGCCATTCTCCGGCCCGAGATTGGCCTGCGATCGGGCCGGGTGATCTGCCAGGTCGTCTTGATGGAGATTCCGCGCGATCATCGGCGGTTCTTGATGTCCGATACCGGCATCATGATCCGGCCACGGCTGGAGTCGAAGATCGGCATCCTGCGGAATACGCTGGAACTCGCCCGTACGCTCGGCCTGTTCGAGCCGCGGATCGCGATGATGACAGCGAGCGAGTCGGTTCATCCGTCGATGCCTGAAACCTATGACGCTGCGGAAGTCCAGCGACGCGCCGATACTGGCGAATTCCCCGGCTGTGTCGTCCAGGGCCCGCTCTCCTTCGACCTCGCCTACAACGCCCGATCGGCCGGTAAGAAGCGGGTCGAGGGGCCGGTGGTCGGCGCCGCGGACGCGATGATCTTCCCGGACCTCACCTCGGCCAACTTGACCGTCAAGGCGATCATGTACACCGCCGACTGCCGGTTCGGCGGCATCCTGATGGGTACCACCCATCCCATCGTTTTTATGTCCCGCGCCGACACGACGGAAACCCGTCTCAATTCGATCGCTTTGGCGCTCACACGGATCAAGGACAGGCTGCCTTGATGGAGGAGATCAGATCAGAGAAGCACGCGATCGCCATGGTTCAGCCAGCATGGCTCACTATTTCGACAAACATTCAGCCAGTCAATTCTTGATGTCCGAACCGACGTTTTCCGGGGCCGGAGCCGGGGTGGGCGCGGTTGGTCGGGCGAGCTTCGGGTTCTCCCGATCGAGTCCGAGCGGGGCATGGCCGGAACTGACCTCGCGGAGCCGTTGACGATAACGGTCGTAAAGCAGGGTATGCTTGCTCTCGGGCGTCAACGGCTTGCCACTAATAAAAAACGCCTTGATCGTCGTCGTCGCCCGGAGCAGGTGGCCGGCGGTGATCACGACGTTGGCCCGCTTGCCGATGTCGAGCGAGCCGAGCTCGTCGCCGGCCCCGAGGAGCTGGGCCGGATAGAGGGTGACTGCCTTGATCGCCTCATCCTCGGGCAAACCGAAGGCGACGGCGGTCGCCGCCTCGTAGGGAAGGTTCCGCGCCGAGGTCGCCTGGTCCGGCCCCTGACCGATCGAACGGATCGCGAGGCGAACCCCGGCCACGTGCAGCTTCGCGGCATTGGCAAACGGGGCATCATACGGATCTGTTGCCTCCAGAGGCAGGCGTAGCGAGCCGGAGATGATGACAGGGACGTTCGCTTCTTTGAGGGCATTCGCCACTTTCCACGCCTCCGCGCCGCCGCTGATGATCGCCTTCAGCTTCAGCTCCCGGGCGATCATCGAGCGCATCAAGGATTTCCCGATCACGCTCGGCCCGGAAGACAACCGGCTTCTCACCGCGGGCGTAGGGAATGAGGGCTTCGAGACGCGGATCGGGGGTCGGCTCCGGCACTTTTCCTTCGCGAGCGGCCTGGAGCAAGCGGTGATATTGAATCGCCAGCCGAAACTGCTTCTGAATCTCATCGAGGCGTTGGTCACGGCGTTCGTTTGGATTGCGGCCGCCGAAACGGGAGCGGGAGCCGTCGGGGCTGGGGGGATTGTAGGTCGGGATGTTGACGTTCAGCGCCACGCGATCCACACGAACCATCTCGCGAGGGACCCAGCCGGCGAGATCGACAAGGCAACCCTGGCCGGAGATCGTGCCGCCGGTCGGCTGGACGTAGGCAGCGAGGATACCGTTGGCTCGCGTCACGGGAATGACGGTGCTATCGGGGTGCAACGCCGTGCTCACGCGCAGCTCGGGCTGGAACGGCGCGGAGTCGGCGAAGTCCTGCGTCTCCGGAAGGCTACCGATCTCGAAGAGACCAAGCAAGCTGCCGGCATCGACCATGCCCGGCCAGACGTCAAGGCCGTGCGCATCAATTGTCAGCGCATTCTCGGGGACCTCCGTCTCTGCTCCGCCGATCGCCGCGATGTGTCCGTCGGCGATGACGAGTGTCCCTCCTCGGATCTCGGGACCACTGACTGTGTGCAGCGTGGCGCCGACGATCGCATAAACCCCGTCCGGCCTCGCGGTGACCTCCAGTACACGGTCACGGACCTCGGCCGGCGATGTCGGCAATCGGCCGTCATCCTTCCTCGTATCGAGCCGACTCTCGGGCTCCCGTCTCTGGAACCAGACCTCGCCGTCGATCAGGGCAAGCTGGCAGCGGGCGAAGCTGTCGAACGGATGGGCGTTGAACAAAGCGATGTCGGCATCCTTGCCAACCTCCAGCGAGCCGAGCCGGTGTTCCAGACCAAGTTCGCGAGCTGGATTGAGGGTGATCATCGCCAGGGCCTGCTGCTCGGATACGCCGCCATACTTGATCATCTTGGCGGCCTCGAGATACAGATGGCGGACCAGTTCGTCGCTATCGCTCTTGATGCAGACCTGAGCCCCGGCCTCCGTGAGCAATGCGGCGTTGAATGGAATCGCATCGAAGGCCTCGACCTTGTAGGCCCACCAGTCGGAGAAGGTCGAGGCGCTGGCGCCATGCATCGCAATCTCGGCGGCGACCTTGTACCCCTCCAGCACGTGCTGGAGCGACTGCACGCGAATGCCAAATCGCTCGGCGAGACGCAGCAGCATCAAGATTTCATCACTCCGGTAACAGTGACAGTGAATCTTGATCGAGCCGTCGAGGATGCGAGCCAGAGCTTCGAGCCGCAAGTCGCGACGCAAGGGTGGGACCTTCTCGCCGCGGGCGACGGCCTCCTCGTGTTCCTGCCTCGCCTCGGCATAGGCTCGCCCTTCGAGGAAGGCCCGCTCGATGGTGGCCTCGACGCCCATCCGGGTGTTCGGGAAACGGTCGCGACGTCGGGTTACATTCTCACCGAGGGCAAACTTCACGCCCTGCGGCCGGCTCCCGTCGCGAAGGATCAGGTCGCGGCCCGCCTGACCATGCTTGAGCTTGATGATCACATCCTGACCGCCGATGGCGTCGGCCGAACCGTGCAGCAATCGAGCGGTGGTCGTGCCACCGGCGAGGGCGCGGAAGATCGTGGGGTCGTCGCCGTCCACGACATCACGGACACGGACCTCGGGCACAATCGAGAGGCTCATCTCGTTAACACCACCAGAAATCGCCATGTGCGAATGTGTATCGATGATCCCGGGCATCGCGACCAAGCCGGTTGCCTCGATGACCGTCACACCCTCGGGAGCCTCCAGATCGGTCCCGATCGCGGCGATCTTGCCGTCGCGGACCAGAATCGATCCCCGCGGGATGTTGCCGGCAGGGCCGACGGTCAGGAGCGTGGCATCCTTGATGTAAACATTACCGCCGGTCTGGATGGAAGGCTCGCGGTCCTCCTCCAACTCGCTAGCCACGTCTACGAATGGCGTGTCCGGCGGCTGGTCCTCCAGGTAGGGCTTCGACGTCGGCCGCTCCGGAATGTCTGCGGTTTTCGGTTTGTCGCCCGGCTCTCGGGGGGAGTCTGGCGCTGTGGGCTTTGACTCCGAAATTGTGCCAGACTTCTCGGTCGAATCAGGCTGCACGGCCGGGGGTTCCTCGGCCGAGGTCTTCACCGCCTCGGCTTTTTCCTTGTCGTCGTCTCCGTCCCTCGGCTTCTTCTTCGCGGCCTCCTTGATCTGCTTTTCGTAGTCGAACTTCAATCCGTCGGCAAACACGTAACGAACCTTCGCCTTCGGGTCGCCGTAGTCGGCAGTGAGGACGACGACATGCCCGAGCTTGCGAGGTTCGATTGTCCCCAGGCGACTGCCGAGTCCGGCGATCTCGGCGGCCTGTCGGGTGAGAGCATCAACGGCTCGCTCGGCGGGCAGGCCGTGGCTGATGGCCTTGCGGACCTGTTCGTGGAACTTGTCTGCCTTCTCCAGTCCCTCCGAGGAGAAGGCGAACGGCAATCCGGCCTCGGCGAGCTTGCCGGCCACTGTGACGCGCTCTTCCCACTTCTCCTTGCGATTGACGAGGACGCGGAGCGGGTCGAGTCGATCGTCGGCCTTCTTCTTGCGATACTCCGCCTCGTCGGGGACCTTCGGCTCCTCGGGGAAATCGACGCGGAGAACGACCGGAGCGTTACGCGACTTTAACTCGTCGGCCACCCGGTCGGCCTCCCGGCCACCCACGATGACCGCCGACGTACCGAACTCGGAGGCGAGGTCGAGGGCCCGGAGGATCTCGTCTCGGGAGTTGGCCTCCCACCAGGTCGGGATGGCCTTGGTCCGGGCGGCGTGCAGGGCCTTCAACGCCGGGTCGCGGGCGGGATGGGCTCCGCCAGATCGCTCGTAGAATCGCCAGGATTCGTTATCATATTCGGCATCGAGCATAGCCTGGCGCAAGTGGGCGACGGCGCCCATCAGCGACATCGGGTATTCGATCGTCGTATTCTGGAAGCGCCGGCGAACGGTGACGGGATCTTCGTCCGGTCCCGGCGGGGGAGGCGGATCGAAGGGGGGACGCACGCTGATATGAAGGGCCACCGGCGACTTGACCAGAATCTCCCGACGTGGCAGGCCACTCAGGCTCACCAGGGCGCTCTGCCCGGTCGCGATCGCGCCGCCGGGGGCGGCGAGGAGGTCGGTGAAGCCGAGTTGGCGGCGCTGCGCAATCAGGTCCGCGGCGAGGTCGATGTCGGTAGCGACCTCGTACTCGGGGGTCAAACCGTTGCGGTTATCGGTCGGGGTCCGCGGCAGGGCGAACTCGCCATAGGGAATCTTGCGGCCGGGCCCAGTCTCGGAACGCTCGCGCGATTTCGGCGCGCCGACGACGTGGTAGAGGTCGATGAACCCGGGATAGACGACCAGGCCCTTGCCATCGATCACCTCGGCGTCGGCGGGGATGGCGACCTCGTCGGCCGATCCGACCGACTCGATTACCCCGTGACGGATGACGACCGTGCCCTCGTCGATCGTGGACTCGGCATTGACGAAGACCTTCGCCCCCCGGATCGCGTAGGCGACGGGCTGGTAGTCGGGCCGGAGGTCCGTGTCATCCGAACGGAGCGGGAGCGTCGAGGCGGACAGAACCGTGAGGGTCGTCGCCACGATCAAAGCCGGGCAGCGACCGCCCGGATTCTTCGACACGGCAAACATTCTCGAGTCTCCGGGAGGATCGAGCAGGGAGAAGCCGGATCGGCGACCGGGGCTTTACTCCTCGCTTTCCGCGCGTTCCACTCTTACCATCCACGGGAACGGTGCTCAAGGGTCCAATGCCATCTCCCGTACGGATATCCGCTTTCCTGAGAGGTTTGCACGATGATATGCACTCGCCTTGCTCTCTCTTCGGCGGTCCTGCTCCTCGCCACCCCGATCGGCCCGGCCGACGCCAGCGACGCGAAAGCGCCCTTGCTGTTCATGGCCAGTGATTTTCCGAGACTCGAGCGCGGCGCTCCGGTATCCGAGTCGGGCCAATACACGATTTTCGTGTGGGCTCCTGCACGTCAACATTGGTCAGCGAAGTCCGAGGGGCAAAAGGTTGCCTTGAAGCTGGAAATCCAGGGCGACGAGCCCCGTCCCTCCTGGCGACCGATCGGCACGATCAATCTCGCAGCGGATTCAGCGGTGACGATCCACGTCAGCGAATCGCCAAAGGGAGATGAGGAGGAGGCGAAGAAGGGGGAAGAACGGCCGTCTCCCGTCCCGCCACTGATCGCGCTGACGCTCGATCCCCAAGCGAACCTCGCGTCTGCACTCGACCTGACGCGCGGTCGTCTGGACTCGGCCGCTCCGCCAGAGGACCCGAGGCGGTCGCACGTCCGCACAAACCGTGAGGGCGCCGGGTTTCGGGCCCCGGCGACCACCCAGGCCTGGCGCGACCGGCGCGGGCCGTCCGCGAGCAGTTGCTCGTCTCTCTGGGCCTCTGGCCGACGCCGACGCGGACGCCGCTCGCCCCCAAGATTTACGGCAAACTCGAGCGGGACGGCTACACGATCGAGAAGGTCGTCCTCGAAACACTCCCCGGGTTCACACTCTCGGGCAACCTCTACCGGCCCGTTGGCAAGACCGGCCGTCTCCCCGGTCTCCTTTGCCCACATGGCCACTGGGAAGACGGTCGTGTCAACCCGGAAGTCCAGATGCGCTGCATCCGCTGGGCGAAGCTCGGTTGTGTCGTGTTCATGTATGACATGGTCGGCTACAACGACAGCAAGCCCTTCGGCCACGCCTTCCTGAATCCGCGGCTCAATCGCTGGGGCTACAGCCTCGCCGCGCTCCAGACCTGGGACAGCATTCGGGCCCTCGATTTCCTCACGTCCCTTCCCGACGTCGATCCTGCCCGGATCGGCTGCACCGGCGAATCGGGCGGCGGGACCCAGACGTTCCTCCTCACGGCGCTCGACGATCGCGTGAAGGTCGCCGCGCCGGTCGTCATGGTCTCCGAAGGCTTCCAGGGCGGCTGCGTTTGCGAGAACGCCGCCGGCCTGCGGCACGGGACCGACAACGTCGAGTTCGCCGCTCTCACCGCTCCGAGGCCCCTGAAGCTCGTCGGCGCCACCGGGGACTGGACGGTCAACACGACCATCCAAGGTCCTGCCGGCCATCCGGGGCGTCTATGATCTCGTCGGCGTTCCCGAACGCGTGAGTGCCGACGTCTTCACGTTCCCTCATAACTACAACCAGACGAGCCGCAACGCCGTCTATGCGTTTATGGCCTACTGGCTCCTGGGGATCGACGACCCCGAGGCCACCCGGGAGGGCGAGCAGACTCCGGAAAAGCCCGAAGATCTCTGGACCTTCAACGACGACCATCCCGCCCCTTCCGATCGCAAGACCCCCGCGCAGCTCGAAGAGGACCTGATCGCAACCCTCTCCGGTCAGCTCGACGCCCTCGCCCCGGGCACTGATGCCGCTCGCTGGCAGGCCGATCGCGACTTCCTGGCAACCAGCCTCGGCGTCCGAGTCGGACTGACGAATCCCCCGCCAGCCGAACTGGTGAGCGTCGATGTGCGGCACGCGGACCAGAACCGATTGACGATCGTTCATGGCCTGGTCGGTCGCAAGGAGCCTGGTGAGCAGATCCCGGTGGTGCGTCTGACCCCGGCCGCGGCGTCGGGACGCTTGACCGTCCTCATGCACCCCCGCGGTAAGGCCGGCCTGGCGGACGCGGCTGGCCGGCCGATCCCGCTCGTTCAGGCGCTACTCGACCGGGGTCAGAGCGTTGTCGGGTTCGACCCCCTGCTGGTGGGCGAGTCGATGGACCCCGACGAGCCGGCCCAGCATCGGCCCCGAGACGGTCCATTACCAGACCTACAACAAGTCGCTGGCAGCCGATCGGATGCAGGACCTGGCGACCGTGCTCGCCTGGGCCCGGTCGCGGCCGGATGTGCGGGAGGTCAGCCTGGTCGGACTCGGGGAAACGGGGCCGCTGGTTTTGCTGGCCCGGCCGATGCTGGTAGGGCTCGCAAGGACAGTCGCCGACCTCGACGGCTTCGACTACGGCGACGGGAAGGGTGAGGTTCCGTCCGGCCTCGATCTCCCGGGCGTCCTCCAGTTCGGCGGTCTCAAGGCCGCCGCTGCACTGGCGGCTCCGGCCCCACTCTGGATCGCTCGGACCGCCGAGAGTTTCCAGGCTGACTGGCCGAGTCAGGCCTATCGCTTGCTCGATGCCTCCCCGATGCTCCGGATCGATCGCGAGGCGCCGGAAGCCGAGGCCCTCGCCCGCTGGATCGACGCCGGAGTTCGCCCGGACGAGTCGGCTACCGATCATTAGTCACGGTTCATCCGAAAACCACTGACGTTGAGGAATGTGTCGGGCATGCCTGACACATTCCTCAACGTCGGTAATCTTCCAGCCTTCTAGCGACCAAGGATTGTGGCGACGGCCTAATGCTCAGGGAATCGTGATGACGACCTTGCCGCCGACCTTGCTTGTGTTGCCGAGGGAACTTTCTTCGAGGAACCTGTGGGCGTCCGCGGCGCGATCAAGGGGGAAGGTCTGGCCGACGAGAGGTCGGAGCTTGCCCGCATCGACCCACTTGATGATCGCTTCCGCACACTTTCGCTGTTCGGCCGGCGTGGCGTTGAACATCGCGAAGCCGTGGAGCGAGCAGTTGCGCGGGTAGAACGAGCCAAGAGGCAGGGTCGGCTTGGCGGTCCGGCCAGCCATCACGATCATCCGTCCGCGCTTGCGAAGCAAGGGGATGGCCGTCTCAAGGTCGGGCTCGCGCTGGGTCTCGTACCAGACATCGATGCCTTCCTCGGAGAACTCGCGGAGCCGGGCCGGGACATCGTCGGTCCGGTAGTTCAGGGCCAGGTCGGCGCCGAGCTGGCGGCAGAGTTCGAGGTGCTCGTCGGTTCCCGCCGTGGTCGCAACGCGAGTGCCCGCGGCCTTCGCCATCTGGACGACCATCGAGCCGACCCCGCCGCTTCCGCCAGAGACATACACCACGTCACCGCCGGTGGCTCGACCGCACTCGAACAGGCCGAGATGCGCCGTGATCCCGACGAGCGCCATCGAGGCGGCCTCGGCGTCCGAGAGCCTCTCGGGCGTCGGGTAGAGCCACTCCTCGGCCACGACTGCAAACTCAGCCGTGGTCCCCTGACGTCCGAGCAAGCCTTGATTCGATCCCCAGACGCGATCGCCGACCTTCAGCCCCGTCACGCCCTGTCCAACCTTCTCCACCGTGCCCGCCAGGTCACAGCCAATCACATAGGGAAAGCTCAAGGGCATGTTCACCGCGCCCGAGCGGATGTAAAGGTCGATCGGATTCACGGCCGACGCCTTCACCCGGACGAGCACCTCGCATGCCCCCGGCTCCGGAGTCGGCAGGTCCCCCACGCGGATGTTCTCCGGCGGCCCGAGGGACTCGATGTAGGCAGCACGCATGAGGAGTTGTCTCCACTCTTCCAGGAAGAGGCCGTCAATCGTCGCGGATCAAACGACGGAGACCTGGATCTCGTCTCCTTCGACCCGAACGGGATAGGTGCTGACACGGCAGCGGGTGCCTTCCAGGTGGCGGCCGTCTTCGAGACTGAACCGCCAGCCGTGCCAGGTGCAGGTGACGGACTTGTCAAAGACGACGCCGTCGCTCAAGGGGGCTCCCTGGTGGGGACAGGCGTCGTCGATGGCGTAGTAATGTCCCTGGTCGAGGAAGACGGCGATCATCCGGTCCTCGACCTCGAAGACCCGGCCTTCCCCCTCGGGAATCTCGCCCACACGCGCCACGGTCTGGAACTGATCGGTTGTCACGAGAAGACTCCGCCCCCTGTCGCCAAGATCCGGAAAAGCCCGGTGGCCGCCCGACGCAGGTCGGTTTCCCCGGCCACGGTCCGGGAACCATTTCCCGCGGAATGCCTGCCGTGGGGCCGTCCCCGTCTTTTTGAGAAATGAGCGGAGTGGTTGGGACGGCCGTCATACACTCCACTCAAGAGAAGTTGCTCCAGGCGTCATGATAGCCGGCAATCTCCGGGGTGCGAAGACCCGAGATGGTATTTGGAGGCGTAGAAATGAACGAGTCGAAAGCGTCAACCGGTCCGATCGTGGAACCTCCCGTCAGTCAGCCCACCATTGACGGCAAGGTCCGCGAGCACGTCGATGGGATCAGCCTCGACCCGACCGGCGAGGAGTCGATCGACCGACGGCTGGCCCAGATCGAGATGGCCGGCGAGGAGGTGGCCACAGGCTGGAAGCCGGCGACCCACGAGCCGCTGGCGGCGGAGGTCCGCTACCTGCACATCTCGCGGACGATCCACGAGCTGATCAGTGATCGCAACCGGTCCGTCGGGATCTTCCTGTTTGTCGCCTCGCTTCTGTTCGGAGCCTCGACGGCCTTGCTCGGAGCGCCGAGGGACGTCGTGCCGATCATCCCGCTGGCGGCCATCCAGTACTGGTGTCTGCCGGTGACGGCCGCCGCGCTGGCCATCATCGGGGCCTTCGTGAGCCTGATCCTGATCCGGTCGCGGATCGGCCTGATCTTCGAGGTCACGAAGATGAACGCCTTGCTCGGCTTGCCATCCCAACGGGTCGAGCGGGTCAACCCGCTCTCGATCTTCTTCCTGATGCACGCTCTGGTGGTCTTACTCGGCGGCGCCTCAGGAGGCTTCGCGGCGGGGATGCTGGCCTGGCGGTCCTGGGAACGAGCGGGCGGCGCGATCGGACTGGGGATCACCGTGGCGGTCGCTTACGTGATCTTGTTCCAGGCCGCCTATTATGTCACCATCCTGAGAGCGACCACCGAGACGAAGCTCGATGGCGTCCGTCGTTGAAAGGTTCTCATGCCCGAACGCCCTCATCTCTGCGTCTTCTGCGGCTCCCAGCGCGGGGCCCGTCCCGAATACGAGAACGCCGCGCGACGAGTCGGGTTGGCCCTGGCCGCGCACGGTCTGGGTCTGGTCTATGGCGGCGGACGGATCGGCCTGATGGGGGCCCTGGCCGATGCGACCCTCGCCGCCGGGGGACGCGTCGTCGGGGTGATACCGGAGCCTTTGACCCTCAAGGAACTGGCCCACGAGGGTTGCACCGAGTTGATCGTCGTGCCCGGGATGCATGAACGCAAGGCGTTGATGGCGCAGAGGGCAACGGCCTTCCTGGCGATGCCGGGCGGCGTTGGCACGTTCGAAGAGTTCTTCGAGATCCTCACCTGGGCGGTGCTGGGCTTGCATGGCAAGCCAATCGGCCTGCTCAACGTGAGCGGTTATTTTGACCCGCTGCTGGGCTTGCTCGACCACGCCGTCGTCGAGCGCTTTGTCCGCCCCGAGCACCTGCAGAGGCTCCTCGTCTCCGACGACCCGGATGACCTCGTCGCCCGGCTCCCCGCGTTCACGTCCCCGCCGTCGGGGCCCAAGTGGATTGACCTGGCGCAGTCGTGATGGCCGTTGATCGACGTCCGATCAAATCGACCGCCGGAAGCCCGGCGTCGCGGCGGGCGGAGCGACGACGCCGGGACTTTGTCGGAGCTGTCAGCGGCCGCCACCCGCAGCAGCGGCCTGGGGCTGAGCGGGTTTCTGGAGGCCGGGCCGGGGCTTGCGGGGAAGTTTCTCCTCCCGGTTGGCAGCCTGATGGAGGAAGGTGGCCATGATGACGGACGCCTGCTTCATGTCGTCGGCCTGGATGCGGTCGAAGACGTCCATGTTGGAGTGGTGAGTCCGGGTGTCGTACTCGATCGGGTCCTGGATGAACTGGAAGCCGGGCAAGCCGATGGCGTCGAACGACATGTGGTCGGTGCCGAACGTCGGTGAGGGGGTGAGCGTCGTGGCGCCCAGCTCCCGGAAGGGGGCCAGCCAGTCGCGGAAGATCGGCCGCATGGCCTCGTTGCCCTCCATGTACACGCCGCGGACCTTGCCGGTACCGTTATCGAGGTTGAAGTAGCCGGAGAACTTTTCGTACTCGGGCGTCGTCTCCAGGACCCGGCCGGGTCGGCCGCCGCCGAACAGGGCGGCGAGGGCGTCGGCTGGGGAACTCGGTCCATCGTCGGCGAAGCTGCCGAAGTGTTCCTTGACATAGGCCCGCGAGCCGAGAAGTCCTTGCTCCTCGCCGCTCCAGAGGGCCACGCGGATCGTCCGCCGCGGTTTGAGGTCGAGTGTCTTGAGAATCCGAACTGCTTCCATGCAAACAGACACGCCGGCGCCGTTGTCCGTGGCGCCAGTGCCACCGTGCCAGGAGTCCATGTGGGCGCCGAGCATGACAATCTCGTCCTTCAGGTCGGTGCCCGGTATCTCGGCGATGGTGTTGTAGCCCATCAAATCGTCGCCATGGAACGTGACCTCCATCTCGACGGCCGCCTTCACCTTCTCGCCTGCTTCGAGCATCCGGACCAGGCGGTTGAAGTGCTCCGGGGCAACCACAATCTGGGGCAGGATCTTGGGAACGTCCTTCTCCCAGGGCGACACCCGATGGTCGGGTCGGGAGGGGACTCGGGCACTCTGGACGAACAGGGTGCCGCCGTCGCCGCGGAAGCTTGGCTCCAGCACGGTCACAGCGCCCTCGTCGATCAAAAACTGCTCTCGCTTCTCCAGGAAGGCAAATGGGTTCGGACCATTCGCGCCCGGCCGCATTCGACCGAACCGGCGACCGCCGCGCGGCTGAGGCTCGGGCGCATTGGCCATGTCGAGGAGCCGCGTGTCCGTGAGACGGGAGCCGGGTGAGTCGAACCAGGCCTTGAGGTCCTTGATCCCGCCGATCAGGACAATCGCCCCTTTCAGCTTGCCCCGGTATTTCTCCAGATCCTCCTCCTTCTTGGCGTCGAAGAGGACGACCTCGCCGGTGTGGCGGCCCTCGATCCCCGGCGACCAAGCCTTGGGCAAGGCGATGATTGGGATGCCCTGGGGCTCGACCACCTGAAGGCTGAACCGCTGGAGGCTCCAACCGCGACCGAACGGTCCCCAGGGTTCGAGGTGAGCGTTCTCCAGACCCCAGCCGGCCATCGTGTCGCGGGTCCAGGCGTTGGCCCGGCGCATCTGGGGGGAGTTCGTCAAGCGGGGACCGATCACGTCGGAGAGGTAGCTCAACGTCTTCATCACCTGGGAACGCTCGGTGCCCTCCGCCTTGATCCGGGCGATCGGGTCCTTCTCCTTGGCCTGAGCCTCCTTCGTGGGCGCTTCCTTTCGGGCAGCCTCCTGCGCCCGGGACGGGTCGCCGAGCGGCCCGGAAAGGGAGACGAGCAAGGCGGTCGCGAGGAGGGCGAGCCAACGTCTTCGTGTCATGGGAGGCAGGCTCCAGGGTGAGAAGAAGTGCCACGGCAGCCAGCGGGAGAGGATGTGGGAATCAGGATACCCGTTCGGTTGCCGGGAGCAAGAACCTGGAGCTGTCGAGGCCGCTGTTCCGTCTCGCGTTCACTCCCGGGATGGGGCAGCGAACAAGGCGTTCCAATCCTTGCCGTTAATCGCTCTGAGACAAAGATTTCGGGGGCGTCGGGTTCGTTTCGTAACCATCCTCCTTCGCGGAGAGTAGGCGGCTTGGCTGCATATCTCCGAAGAAATTCGTGGAAGCTCCCGGAGCGATGAAGTCGACGTCCCATTCCTGGGCTGGTCGTGATGGCAACCCCCGATTCGCGGGTTCTGTGGGAAACCTCAGGCCCACTTGACCGGTCCAGCATCGCTCCGATAATTTCGACGCCGATCGAATCACGGGCCAAGGGCCGCGAAGTCCGGGAAGGGGGATGGATGAACGAGGTCTTCAAAGCCCTGTCGGACCCGTCGCGACGCGAGATCCTGAGGCTGCTCTCCGGCGGGGAGAAGACCGCCGGGGAACTCGCGGGGCAGTTCGACATGAGCCGGCCGACGGTCTCGCATCACTTCGCGGTCTTGCAGGAGGCGGAGTTGATCCGGAGCCGTCGCGAGGGGACGAGGATCTATTACTCCCTGAACACGACGGTCGTGCAGGATGTCCTGGCGCGGATCATGGACCTGTTCGGGGCGAATGGGCAAGCACGGGGGGAGGGGGCGGAATCATGATCCGGCGATACGGCTGGTGGGTGGCGATCGGTTTGACCGCGCTGGCGGCGCTGGCGTCGGTCGTCCTGTATCCGAGCATGCCGGAGCAGGTTCCGATCCACTGGAACATCCGGGGCGAGATCGACGGCTATGGGGCCAAGTCGTGGGCGTTGTTCCTTTGCCCGGGACTCATGGCGCTCCTGATCGGGATGTTCGCGATCTTGCCGTGGCTCTCACCGAAACACTTCGAGGTGACGACCTTTCGCTCGACGTATCTCTGGTTGATGATCCTGCTCACGGTGCTCGTCGGCTACATCCATGCCCTGACCTTGTTGGCTGGTCTGGGCTGGCACTTCCCGATGGACCGGGTCCTCGTGGGTGGAATGTTCCTGTTCTTCGCGATGCTAGGCAACGTCCTGGGAAAAGTCCGGTGCAACTTCTGGGTCGGCATCCGCGTGCCCTGGACGCTCGCGAGTGAGCGGGTCTGGAATGACACCCACCGCCTGGCGGCCTGGCTCTGGGTGGCCGGCGGGCTGCTCGGTGGCGTGCTGGCCCTGGCAGGCTGGCCGCTGGTTTCGATGGGGGTGTTGGTGGTGATCGTCGTGGTTCCGATCGTCTATTCGCTGATCCACTACAAGCGGCTGGAGCGGCGGGGGGAGGTCGGAAACGGATAATCGCGCTGACTTGGAAGCCGGAGGTTCATCATCAAGAAGGCCCGCTACCAGGATGGGCCGATCTTGTTCCGTGTCTGGAATTTCGGTGACGCTGGCGGAGTGCGATCACCCCGGACAGTCTCTCTCGCGGAGAGCCGGATCGGTAACGAGATCGAGCGATCGGATCGGGGGTGAGCGGGACGACCTCTTGCCCGTTCGCGAGGAGCCGTCGGCGTGCTGCCCACCCCCTCCGGGAGCGGGATCAGCCCTTGGGCGCGGCCTTGCGGGCAGCGGCGAGGCAGGCGCGGATCTCATCCATCGGGGCCTGGGGATGCTCCTCGTATTCGAGGGCGAGGCAATACTTGTACTGGCGCCTGGCCAGGGCCTTCAGGAGATCGGCCGTGCGGAGGTCGCCCTCGCCGAGGACGGTGAACTCGGTGGCGTTCTTGACGTCCTTGAGGTGAACGCCGTAGATCCGGTCGTCGAACGCCTCGACGGCCTCGACGGGGTCTTCCATCGAGCGGAGGAAGTGGCCGGTGTCGATGCAGCAGCCGATGAGCTTGTGATGGTTCTTGATGGCGTCCTGGATCGCCGCGATCTTCGCGAAGCGATGGCCGGGGCCGTGGTTGTGGATGCCGATGGCGATGCCGAATTCCTCGACGAGTTTGTCGAGGCTGTCGAAGGCGTCGGGGTCGGGGTCGGCGGAGAGGTAGTCGATGCCCAGAGCCTTGCCGAACTCGAAGGTGCGGCGGTTGGCGTCGTGATCCTTGCCGAAGTGAACCACTCCGAAGCCGATCACGCTCACACCGCTCTCGGCGGCCTGCTTCTTGTGCTCGGCGACCTTCGACGGGTCGGGCGGGATGTGAGCGGAGAACGACTCCCAGTAGTGCAGGCCGAGGTCGTGGGTCTTGGCCAGGGCGTCGTCGAGCGGAAAGCCGCGGAGCGAGTAGCTCTGGAGTCCCATCTTGAACGGCCCATAAGGACCGGATGCGGGCTCCTCGTCGCCGCGGCCCGTCCGGCCGAGGGTCAGGGCCCCGACCGCGGTCAGACCCGCCACCAGGGCCTCACGTCGAGTCAAGGACGTCCGATCGTCCACGCGCATCGTCATGGCTCCGCTCCCTTTGGGTTCATCCACCCCTGGCTGGCTGAGGCACCATCGGAGACCTTCCGGGTGGTGCTCTGGCCGGGACCGACCACGAGGCTATCCGAGCCGACCGCCGACCGCCAGCGTCGGACGCCGGGGGCGGTCGTGGGGGAATCCGATCGAGCGATCGAGGAATCGACGCATTCCCTGTCACGACCGGCCGGCTCGATCGTAGGAATTATCAGGTAAACGCTATCTCGCGAGGGTCGGTCTGCGCTTGTCGATCCGGGGAGCGATTGCTAGCGTGGAATGATCTGATCGAATTCTCTTGTCCCGCAACCGACTCCTCTCCTTCCCGGTCGAGCGCGGAGGTAGCCGCCATGATGACCAATACGAGACCCCTGGGCATCATGAAGCCGCTCGGGGGTGGCGATCCTATCCCCTTGAAGAAGACCGAGCTGGTCCTGGGTCGCCGGCCGACGTGCGACATCCGGCTCGATTTCGAGAACGTCTCGGGCAAGCACTGCCAGCTTCGCTACATCAAGGGCGTCTGGCACGTCCGCGACCTGAACAGCACCAACGGCACCACGGTCAACGGCCAGAAGATCAGCAGCGAGCACGGTCTGATGCCCGACGACGAGTTGGGCGTCGCCGGCCACTACTACACGATCGACTACGACCCGGTCGCTCCCTCGTCGCTGATCGACGCCAACCTGATCCTCGAAGAGGAGCTTTCCGAAGCCCCCCGCCACCGCTCCTTGATGGAGCTGGCCGGCCTGAGCAACGACGAGTCCCCCTACCGCGGCCCCATGCCCCAGGTCCCCACCGCCCCGGTCACCCGCCGCGGTTCTCAATCGTCCGCGCCCGAGTCCCCTCCGTCCCACGACGAGGTCGAAAAGCCGCGGCCCTCGGCGCCCAAGCCCTCCACTCCCGCCGCCTCCGACGAAGACTTCTTTGACATGATCCGCGATGACGTTGAGGAGGACGATCACAAGCCGCGCAAGCGCCGCTGACCGGGCGGCGTCAGCCTTGGGATGGCCGGACGCAGGATCAACCTCGGGTGGCCGCGCGGATGTTGGTTGCACTTGAAGTCGTTCCCGGTGATCGAGGGACTCGTCCCCCACCGGGAACGCTCTCCCACGACCACCCGCGGCCCGCGGGTCGGCGGTCCGCCGCCCTGGAGCCGCCCTCCCGGCGGCAGATACCGAAGGCCCAGACTCCCTTCCCTTTTCAGAATGAGAACGGGCCGACAGGGGGCGTCGCTCGCGTTGCGCCTCGTGGTCGTCGAGGCGTGGCGCCGGCTTGCTTTCCGGTCTGACGGGCTTTCCGAGCCCACGATGGCCGACCAGGTGCGGGCGTTGATGGAGTCCTTGAGGAAGCAGACCGTGCCGTCGCAGAAGACCCCATTCCGGCCGCCAGGGCGGCTGTCGGCGGTGATGCTGGCCGGCTTGTCGCCCCCACTTTCCCAGGGGAATGGGCCGCTGAATTGGTTCGTCGAACCCTGACCGCCGATGCTCGTGGTGCCGGTCAGGAAGCGGTCGGCACGGGCGCCGGCGTCGCTCTGGTAGCGGGTGTTGCCGGGCCTCGGCATGTTCCTCGCTGAGAAGCTGAGGCGGTTTACGTCCGACTGGCTGAGAGACCGCTTGCAACTCGGACCGTTGGGAGAACGCATTCCCGCCCCGCAGGAGGTGGAAAATGGACCCGCCTCTGGCCAATCTCACGCGAAGCCTAATGAGGAGGTTTCTGGAGATTTCAATAAAACCTGAGATCGGAGACTCCGCGCTGATCTCCACCACGCAAGCCCCTGAAGTTCACCAAAGTGGAAGGTGCCCAGGAAGTTGGGTGGCCTGCCCACGTCCTCGTGGGCATGTCCGGCTTCGGGAGTGTCGAGCCCGCTCAACCTGCCCACGAGGACGTGGGCAGGCCACCCAGAATCACCGAGTCGGCGGTGGAGATCAGCGAGGAGTCTCTGATACCGTTCAGATTTCCGGATCGAGCGTTTCAACTGGGCGATCGGCTTCGTCCGGGAAGAATCCTCACCTGGTCGCCTCCGAGAAATCGCCAAGATCACTGCCGGGATGACCGATTCTCCCCATGTTGTCGGGAATGCGGGTCGAGGGCGGAGGGGAGCGGATGACGCGACGGATCGTCCTGGGGTGCCTCGTGATGGGCCTGGTGCTGGCGGGCACGTGGACCCGCGAGGCCGGGGCCCAGGAGGAGGAACTCCTGCCGACGATCATCGGCGGCCCCGGCGGAATCGAGGCGGGGGTCACCAGTCTGGGACGCTCCCCCGGCGCCGGCGGCTTGATTTTTGAGGGAGTGCCCGGGACGGGCGAGCCCTTGCTGGGCGGTCGCCCGGGACCGGCCTTCCCCCGGGTGCCGAGTGCCGTCACGAGGCCGGGAGGCGGGTTCCGGATCGCTCCGAGCCGTGGCCTGGCCTTGCCGCCCCCCCTGCCCTTTCTGGAGTCGCCAGCTTATGGCCCTCTGGACTTGCCCGCGGACGCGGAGCCTGAAGGGCCACCCGACGGCCTGACCCTGGACCAGGCCATCGAACGTCTCATCCAGGCCAACCTGGACCTGAGCGCCCGTTTCCACGAGATTCCGAAGGCCCAGGCCGACATCCTCACCGCCGGTCTCCGGGCCAACCCACTCCTCTTCTTCGACGCTCAGCGCATCCCCTACGGGGGCGCGGGTCGAACGGCCGGACCCAGCGCGGCTAGCAACATCACGTCCGAATACGACCTGAACGTCAACCATCCTCTCGACCTGAACCACAAGCGTCGAGCGCGGCAGGAGGTCGCCCGACGAGCCGAGCGGGTCCTGGAGGCGCAGTTTCAGGATGCGGTGCGGGTCGAGATGGACAACCTGGGTGCGGCTTACGTCGCCGTTCTGGGTCAGCGGGAGACGGTCCGGTTTGCCAGGGCGAGCGTCGAGGGGCTTCAAGAGATCGCGGCGACGACGCGGGTGCAACTGGAACAGCAGGCGATCGCCGAGGCCGATTTCCTGCAGGTCCGCGGCCAGCTTCACGCCGCCCGGATCGGGCTGCGGGACGCCGAGGAGTCGTTTCTCGACGCCAAGCGGAATCTCGGCCTGTTGCTGAACCTGCCAATGCCTCAGGCCGAGATGCTGCAACTTCGCGGGACGATCCGGGACCAGGCCCCACCGGCACCCCCGATCGCCGTACTGACTGCGATCGCCTTGCAATGTCGGCCCGACCTCACCGCCTTCCGGCTCGGAGTCGCCCGCGCCGAGGCCGACGTGCGGCTGGCCCGGGCCAACCGGTTCCAGGATGTGTACCTGCTCTACCAGCCCTACACCTGGGAAGGTGGCGTCACCTCCTGGGCGATGGGCGCAACGGTCCCCTTGCCGGTCTACAACCGCAACCAGGGGCTCATTCGACGTGCCCGGATCAACGTCTCGCAGGTGCAGACCGAGCTGGCCGCCCAGGAACAACGGGTCCTCGCCGAGGTTCGCAAGGCCGAGCGAGAATACCGCCTGACGCGACGGGCCGTCGAGGACGTCGAGAGGGACCTCTTGCCCGATGCCCGCCTCGTCCGCGACTCGGCCCGGAAGCGGTTCACCCTGGGCGAGATCGACGCCATCGCCTGGCTCAACGCCCAGCGAGCCTACAACGACATCGTGCGCCAGTATCGAGACACCCTGGTCCGCCACCGCCTCAGCATGCTCCGACTCAACACGGCCATCGGCCATCGGGTCTTACCCTGACCCCGACGACCGAACCCACGGGCGTCCCACACCTCGGTCGATCTTCTCCCGTTGGGCCACTTGCCCCCTCCGGCCAGGATCGCCAAACGGGAGCGTGTCCCCGGATGGACCCTCGGGATGGCCCGTTCCGCGCCTCGTCGCCCTCGTGATCGCGGCGGTGCCGCTGCGGTTCCCCCAGGTCACACGCCAGGGGAAAAGACACGCCGATCGCCGTCGAGTCGGGCGCAGCGGCTCACACGCTCTCTCCATCGGATTCGGACCTCTGATCCTCCCGATACATCGGCCCCTCGCCTGTCAGGAGCCAGTGCGGCTCGACGGCCGTCGCCTCGATGAATCGGAGGAGGACGGTCCCGGGCAGCGCCGCACCCGACTCGTAGTCGATCCAGTTCCGATACGGCAGACCGAGGGATCGGGCCAGTAACGGCCCGCCGTGAACCCCGAACAATTCCAATCGGATCGTACGCAGCCGCTCAGCGAGTGCGAGGCGTACGTCCCGGCGCGGAGGGATCGCGTTCCCTTCGTGATCAGCGCTCGTGCTCATGATGCTTACCCGGGTACCCCGCGAACGCGCCTGACCTGTTCCGAGGATTTGACGCGGGTACGGAGTCTCCATGATCCCATCCTCCTCGACCACCTTCAATGGAGGCTCTCGGAAAGTGGCCCATGATTTGATCTTCCTGCTCCGGTCCGTCGCGAATGGAAGCCGTCTTGCCTGCTCAGGAGGAGGGAGGCTTTGCGCCGTGGATGATCTCCCATTGAAGATTCATGGATGGGGTCATTGATTTTCTCGGCGTGAGTGCCTATCCTGAAATGGACGGGATCAGGATGTGTTGTCTTTATTTAGGAAGGTCTTTGGTGCCAAAATGAGCATTCCCCCCAAGTCTGCCTCACTGCACCTCCTCTGCAAACTGTATCTTGGCTGGCAGGCCTCCACGCCCGAGGAAGAGGCAGTCGGAGAGTGTCTTCGTAGGCTACTGGATGAGGAAATCCGCCGGGTTTACCCCCAGGCTTTCAACGAGCCCGCGGAGGCAAGCCTCCAAGAACCCGGGGAACGTAGGACGGCCGCGTTCTCACCAAATTAAAAGCTGGCCACCACCGCCCTGTCGTCATCTGGCGATTTGCGAGCGAAGTCCACGGCTCGTTCGTCGCGGAAGCTTCCCCGCAGGGGTGGGGGTTTCCTGGCAAACACCCATGATTCCGGGGTAGGCATTCTGGCAAGAACGCACGGATCGCGGCCGTTTGTCCGTCTGGTGAGAAATCAGGGCGTTGGGGCGTCCAGGGAAGCGGGCGACTCGCCCGCTTCCCGTTGCCAGGGCTGATCGGGGCCGGATCGCCAGGCGAACCAGCCGACCGGCAGGTCGGCCAGTTCGTGGAGGCTCGGATCGGCAAGGACCAGCGCACCGAGACTCACGATCGCCGCGTCACTCTCGAAGACATGCTCGCCGTCGAGGAACTGCCAGGAGCCGTCGTCCTCGTCGTGGGTGACCAGCAGCAAGGGGGCTCGACCCTGGAGGATACGGACGAGGGTAATCACCTCCGAGCCGGGAGGATCGAGGAAGTTCCAGTCGTCCATCGCGAAGTCCCGAGAAGGCGGTGGTCACGGCGGACAGGAAGAAAGCCCAGGGTCGGCGTTCAGACGCCTGAGGGGTAAGTTTCCGAGACCTCGCCGGCGACCCAGTCGGACGTCCGTTCCAGTGGCTCGACGGCGCGGGTCCGGTCGATGTGGATCACGGCATCGAACTGCTCGGCGAGTCGGGCGGGGAAGTAGTGGCTGGCACGCTCGGTCTCGGGCCGGTAGATCACACCGATGGCCCGCTCCAGGCGGGGTTGTCGGAGAGCCTCGGCGACCGGACCGCCGCGCAAGGGGAGGAAAAACCGTTCCAGGCCGGTCTCGTGCAGGAGGGACTCGTAGCTATCGGGCCGTGAGGGCCGGACCCGCTTCCGCTCGGCCGGCGCATCCCAGTTCGAGGCCGCCGTGACCGTGCCGTCGTGAGTGGTGAAGCCGACGAGGACGGCCTCATCGCCGTAACGCTCGCGGACAAGCTGGCCCAGGTTCCACTCGCCGCGGTCGGCCATCTGGGTGGCGCGGGCGTCGCCGAGGTGGGAGTTGTGAGCCCAGACGACGACTTTCACCGGCGCCGTGTTGCGGCTGAGGTGAGCGACCAGGGCGTCCAGCGTCTCGACCATGTGGCGGTCGCGGAGATTCCAGGAGGCGACCTCACCGCGGTACATCGTGCGGTAGTACTGCTCGGCGTCGCGGACGACCCGGGCGTTTTGCTCGGCGTCGAAGAAGTCGTCCTCGGCGATCCGGCCGTCGCGCAGGGCATATTCGATGGCAGCGCGCTGAAGCTCGACGAGCTGGGTGACGACCTCGTTCTCGCACGACTGGCCCAGGCCGATCGAGGCAGCGAAGCCATAAGCCTGCTCGTCGTCGCCATGGAGATCGAAGCAGGCGTAGCGCTCGCGAGCGCGGCCGGCGGCCTCGGGATCGACCTTGTCGAGATAGGCGATCACGGCGGCCATCGAGGCGTGGAGGCTGTAAAGATCCAGCCCGTAGAAGCCGACGCGTCGCTCGGGTCGGTCGATGGCGTCGTTGTGTTCGCGGAGCCAGCCGACGAAGTCTAGCACGTCGGCGTTGCGCCACATCCAGGCCGGGAACCGTCGGAAGCCGGCGAGGGCTTCGATGGCCTCGGCGTCCTCGCTCCGCCCGCGGACGTGGCGGTTGACGCGGTCGGCGTCGGGCCAGTCGGCCTCGACGGCCACGGCGTGGAAGCCTTTCTCAAGGATCAGGCGTCGGGTGATCCGGGCGCGCTCGCGATAGAACTCGTGGGTGCCGTGCGACGCCTCGCCGAGGAGCACGAACCGGGCCTCGCCGATCCGTTCCATCAGCGGGTCGTAATCCTGGACCGCGCCGGTCAGTGGATGCGCAGCTCGTCGGATCGTCTGGACGAGCAGGTCGCGGGTCCAATCCTCTCGGCTCAGGTTGGTCATCGCGTTGGCTCCTCATCGCATGCGGATCGGGGTGGGAGACGGGTCCTGGCCCCACGTTCGAAGCGATTGCGGACCTCCTCCTCGGTCGTCCTGGTGAAATCCCCGTACCAGCGTCCCACGGAGTCGATAGATTCCGGGGTCATCGCGGTCGCAGCCGTGCGCCGCGGGGCGGACCGATCAGGACGAGGCGGAGGCGGCGAGCCGATCGAAGAGGGTCGCGAGTCGGGGGAGCGTCACGTCCTGAGCGTGCTGCTCCCGGACAACCTCCGCGGCGGCCAGGCCGAGGGGCCGATGGTCAGCGGGGTTGTCGAGCACGGCCAGCGCGGTACGGAGGGCCTGGTCAGGGTCGTCGGGCGGGACGAGCAGGCCCGTTCGACCCGGTTCGAGGAACTCGCGGACCGGCTCGGTGTCCCAGGCGAGGACGACCACCCCGGCCGACATCGCCTCCAGCAGCGACCGCGCGACCGGATAGGAGCGGCTCGGATGAATGTGCAGATCGCTGGCGGCCAGGACGTCGGCCACGACCGCTGGCGCCACCGTGCCGAGCCTCCAGAAGCGATCGGGGTCGATCGGTGGCGACTGGGCGAGCAGGAGGTCGGCGTAGGACTGGTTGTAGTGGCGGAGGTCCACCATCCGTCGGACCGGCCCGTCGCCCACGACCACGCAGACGACGTCACGACGCTCGGCCATCAGGCGGTTGGCCAGGCTCAGGAACCGATCGAACCCGCGAAGGCGATCGGGCACCTGGCTGATGAACGTCACGACCCGCGTCTCGGGGCCGATCGCGCGACCGGCCAGCTCGCGGGGGCGCTCGCGTCGCGACGCGAATCGGCGGGTGTCCACGCCGAGGCCGATCACGGCGAGGTCGTCGCGGTACTCGGAGGGGTACAGGTCGCGTTGCCAGACGGAACCGGTCCAGGGCGTGACGCCATTCTCCAGGTCGAGCAGATCCATGGCGTTGGCTGAACGTCGCCACTGGACATATTCAGGGGGTAGCTGGGCGGCGTCCTCATCGGCCAGATCGTTGTGATGGGGGTGAAGATAGGCATGGAAGAGGTTGACGATGGGGATGCGTGGGTAAGTGACCGGGACGAAGAGGGTCGAGCCGAGCCCGGCGGAGTGGCCGAGCACGATATCCAGAGGACGCGGGCGGTGGGCCTCGATGACCTCCCAGGCGCCATAGGCATAGCAGAGCCCGCGCTCCAGGTTTCGCGTCCACGAGACCGACATCTCCCGGGCGACGCCCCCAACGTTGAAGGCGATCGGCTCCAGGCCCCGGCCAACCGACTCCGGCCAACGCTCGGGCGGGTCGGCCTTGTGGAAGAAGAACCAGATGCGATAGCCTCGGCAACGGACGAGCCAGTCGGCGACGCTTCCCAGTCGGCCCGGGAAGCGGGGTTCCACGCACAGTAACTGCAATGGGTCCTGCGCCATCGTCGAGGCCGGCCGTGAAGGTCTGCGAACTCGGGCGCCGGCCGGTTCGCCGACGCCTGTGGTCCGGCAGCATATCCGACCGGCCAGCCGCCCGGATAGGCTCAGGTAACTTTGGATAATGCCATCGAGGAGAACCGACCCGACATCAAGGCCCAGATCGATGTTACCGCGCATGCGTGAGAGCGGCGTTGCCTTTGCCAGCGGACTGGCCTGGTAATTGCAGCAACTTCTTGATTTGGTTCGGTGCCCACCGTCCGTTCCAACCGATCACGGTCGCATCGGCGAGCGTTTCAGGGTCGGTTCGCGGTGGAAGGAGGATCACCGTGGCAGACGCAACCCTTGGTGATGAAGGCGATTCCGTGGTTATCTCGCAGCTTGATGTCCCCCTGGAGCGGGATGTCTTCCTACGGTCCTTGATTCGGGAGTTATCGGGAACGCTTCAGGACGTCGTTGGGTTGGAGGAAGCCTCCGGGTTCATCAGCGTTGTTGGCCAGCGGATCGGCGAGGCCATCGGTGAGGCGTATTGCTCGGCGCTTCAGGTTGAGGGTTTGTCGCGAGAGCAGGTCTCCGACGTCCTGGTGGACCTGAAGCGTCGGATTCGGGGCGACTTCTTCATCATCGAACAGAACGATGAGAAGATTGTCCTGGGTAACCGGGCCTGTCCGTTCGCTGAGAAGGTGATTGGCCGCCCGTCGATGTGCATGATGACGTCGAACGTATTCGGGGTCATCGCGGCGGAAAACCTCGGGTATGCCAAGGTGTCGCTTGAGGAAACCATCGCGAAGGGGGATGCGGGTTGTCGGGTCGTGGTTTACCTGAAGCCAACGGAAGAGTCGGAGGCCGCCGCCGGCCGGGAATACTACGGGGGTTGATCGCCGATCGTGACGCTCGTTCCCTACCAGGAGTTCGCTGAGGCCCTACCCGAGCCGACGCTTATTGTGTCGGCGGATGGACGGGTGCTGTACGGCAATAACGCACTCATGCGGACTCTGGGAACGTCGCGTCCGCAACTGGTCGGCCACCAACTGCGTGAGATCGTCACGGACCCTGACGATCGGCTGGACGAATTTCTTCGACTGGCTGGCCGGAGCCGGAGCCTGATCCCCGGGAAGCTTACGTTCCGCAGCGAGGGCGACGTGCGAGGATGTCTGCCGGGTCGAGGGCGGCTTGTTACACCCAGCTGCCGACGGGGAGCCGGCCGTGATCCTGCTCCGACTCACGCCGCGGCAGAAGGCGGTGTCCCCCTTCCTCGCTCTCAATCAGAAGATTGCGGAGCTGTCGTCCGAGATCGCCCGCCGGATACGTAGCGAGCGGGAATTGCACGAGCAGCGTGAGTGGCTTCGTGTCACGCTCCGCAGCCTCGGCGACGCCGTGATCGCCACCGACCCCCAGGGGCGGGTCACGATCCTCAATCCGGTGGCCGAGAGGCTCACCGGCTGGACCCAGCACGAGGCGCAGGGGCAGCCTTTGCATGAGGTCTTCCACATCATCAACGAGCAGACGCGAGCGGTCGTCGAGAACCCGGTGGAGAAGGTGCTCCGTGAGGGGCAGGTCGTCGGCCTGGCGAACCATACCCTGCTGATTTCCCGCGACGGTCGCGAGCGACCGATCGACGATGCGGCGGCCCCGATTTCCGAGCACGGCGCCCCGCTTCGCGGGGTGGTCTTGATCTTCCGCGACGTGACCGAGCGCCGCCGTCTGGAGCGGGAGCTGGAGCGACGCGCCGAGTCCCTGGCCGAGGCCGATCGGCACAAGAACCAGTTCCTGGCGATGCTCTCCCACGAGCTGCGCAACCCGCTCTCGGCGATCTCCAACGAGATCGAATCCCTCCGCACCGCTTCGCTCACCGGCGAGGCCCTCGCCGAGTCGGCAAGCGTCATGGCGCGGCAGCTCCGCAACCTGAGGCGGATGGTGGACGACCTGCTCGACCTCTCGCGGATCAATCACGGCAGGTTCGCCCTGAAGAAGGAGCGGGTGGCCCTCTCGGAGTCGTTGCGCCAGGCGCTCCGCGTCATCACCCCGACCGCCCAGTCGCGACGGCTGGCGCTGACGGTCGGCCTGCCGGAAACCGAGATCCATGTGGAAGCCGATCCGACCCGCCTGGAGCAGATCGTCTGGAATCTCCTGAGCAACGCCGTGAAGTACACGCCCGAAGGGGGCTCGATCGCGATCAATGTGTCCCGCGAAGCGAACGAGGCGGTACTCCGTGTCCGTGACAACGGCATCGGCATCGCCCCGGAACTCCTGCCCCTGGTCTTCAATCTCTTCACCCAGGCCGACGACTCCCTGGCGCGGACGCAGGGCGGTCTCGGCATCGGCTTGGCCCTGGTGCGCTCGCTCGTCGAGATGCACGGCGGCCGGGTGATGGCCTCCAGCGAAGGGCCGGGTCGGGGGAGCGAATTCGTGGTGATCCTTCCCGCCTTGACGTTGCCCGAGACGGCGCTGGTCGAGATGGTGCGGACCGATCCCATCCCGGTCCTGTCGCGGAAGGTGCTCGTCGTGGACGATATCGAGGACTCCGCCCACAGCCTCGCCCGCCTACTCGGCCGGATGCGTCATCGGGTGGAGGTGGCCCATACCGGCGCCGAGGGAATCGCGAAGGTCCGCGAGTTCCGGCCCGAAGTGCTCCTGCTCGATCTCGGTCTGCCCGACCTCGACGGCTGCCAGGTCGCCGACTACCTGCGGAGCGTCGAGCCCGAGATCCGGCCGCGGCTGGTCGTCGCCGTGACCGGCTACGGCAGCGCCGAGGACCTGGCCCGGACTCGTGACGCCGGCTTCGACTTCCACCTGGTCAAGCCGGTCGATCCCGCCCGGCTTCGCGAACTCCTGACGCGGGGCTCCCGAGCGGAACCGGAATCGGCCTGATCGAGGCTCAGGAGTCTCGTCACTGCTTGTGCGGCGGCTCCAGGTTCACGACCTGCCGGCGTTCGCGGCGGGCGACGGTGGCGGGACGGCCTCCGAAGAGGTGGGGGACCACGTCGTCGAGCGTCTCGACGACGTGGAAGGTCACATCCGTCTTGACCTCGCGCGGCAGCTCGACGAGGTCCTTCTCGTTGTGGTGCGGGATCAGGACTGTGCGGATGCCCGCTCGCCGCGCCGCCAGAATCTTCTCGCGGACGCCGCCCACGGGCAAGACGCGGCCGGTGAGCGTGACCTCGCCGGTCATCGCCAGATCCGGGCGGATCGGCTCGCGCCGGAAGAGACTCATCAGGGCCGCCGCGATCGCGACGCCCGCCGAGGGGCCGTCCTTCGGCACCGCGCCGGCCGGGACGTGAATGTGGACGTCCGTCTTGCTCACGCGCGACGGCGTCGAGTCCGAGTGGCTTGGCGCGGGTCCGGAGGAAGCTCAGAGCCGCCTGGGCGCTCTCGCGCATCGACTCGCCGAGCAGGCCGGTGAGGGTCAACGAGCCCTTGCCGGGCACGCCGGTCGCCTCGATGAACAGGATCTCGCCACCGGTGGGCGTCCAGGCCAGGCCGGTGGCGACGCCCGGCGAGCCGGTCCGGTCGGCGACCTCGCGGTAGAACTTGGCGGGGCCGAGGTACTTCGGCACGTCGGCAGCACCGACCCGCGTCGCCTTTCGCGAGCCCTCGGCGAACCGGCGGGCGATCTTGCGGCAGATCGAGGCGATCTCGCGTTCGAGGTTGCGCAGGCCGGCCTCGCGGGTGTAATCGGCGATCACCCGTCGGATCGCGTCGTCCTGGATCGTGACGTTCCGGCTGGCCAGGCCGTGGGCTTCGAGTTGCTTGGGGATGATGTATTTCTGGGAGATCTGGATCTTTTCCTCCTCGCTGTAGCCCGGTAATTCGAGCACTTCCATGCGGTCGAGCAAGGGCGGCGGGATCGTCTCCAGCATGTTGGCCGTGGCGATGAACATGACCCGGGAGAGGTCGAAGTCCAGGTCGAGGTAGTGGTCGCGGAAGGTGCGCGTTCTGCTCGGGGTCGAGCACTTCGAGCAGGGCGGCGGCGGGATCGCCCCGGAAGTCGGCGCCGAGCTTGTCCACCTCGTCGAGCATGAAGACCGGGTTGTTCGTGCCGGCCTTGCGGATGCCCTGGATGACGCGACCGGGCATGGCGGCGACGTAGGTCCGTCGATGGCCGCGGATCTCGGCCTCGTCGTGGACGCCGCCCAGGCTCATCGCGGACGAACTCGCGGCCCAACGCATGGGCGATACTCCGTCCGAGGCTGGTCTTGCCGGTTCCGGGCGGGCCGACGAAGCAGAGGATCGGCCCCTTCATGTCCTTCTTCAGCTTGCGGACAGCCAGGTATTCGAGAATGCGTTCCTTGATCTTTTCGAGGTCGTAGTGGTCGGCGTCGAGGACCTTCCTGGCCCGTCTGAGATCGAGGCGGTCGGTACTCGATTTCGACCAGGGCAGGGAGGCCATCCAGTCGAGATAGGTGCGGACGATCGAGTACTCGGCCGAGCTGGGGTGCATGCCGGCGAGTCGCTCCAGCTCGCGGCGGCCTTCGTGGAGGACCTCCTCGGTCGGCTTGGCGTCCTCGATCCGCTTCCAGAGTTCCTCCAGCTCGGGGTTCTCGCCCTCGGCCTCGCCCAGCTCGGCCTGGATCGCCTTGAGCTGCTCGCGGAGGAAATGCTCGCGCTGGGCTCGCGAAAGCTCGTTGCCGACCTGGGCCTGGATCTTGCCCGCCAGCTCCATCACGGCCAGTTGCCGGGCGAGCAAGGGGCCGAGCATCTCCAGGCGGGCCTTCACGTCCAGCTCGGCGAGGGCCTGCTGCTTCTCGTCGATCGGGAACGGAAGGCTGGAGAGCAGCAGGTCGGCCAGGGCGCCGGGCTCGCGCGTGTTCATCACGGCGACCTGAAGCTCCTCGGGCAACTGGCCGTTGCTCTGCTCGACCATCCGGTCGAACAGGCTGTTGATGTGGTGCATCAGGGCGTCGATCTCGACGCCCTGTTCCTCGGCCTCCTCCAGCGGCACCACCCGTCCGACGAGGAACGGCTCGGTCTGGGCCAGCTCGATCAGCCGAGCGCGGTAGAGCCCCTGGACGACGACGCGCGTCGAGCCGTCGGGGAACTTGAGCATCTTCAGGACGGTGCCGACGCAGAGGACATCATGCAGGTCGCCCTCTGCGGGCTCGTCCGTCTCGGGCCGGACCTGGGTGATCAGGCCGAGCGGGCCGCCGACGCCGACCTCGTCGAGCAGCCGGATCCCCGCCGGCCGGCCGACGATCAGCGGGCACGACCGTCTGCGGAAAGACCACCTCGGCCCGCAACGGCAGCAGCGGCATCAGCTCGCCGCTCGGCCGGCTCGCGCCTGGCCGTCCGCGACCGGGCTGCTCGCCCCTGACTCTTGCCGCCGCGACGCATCCGGCCGGCTCCGAGACCGGCCGGTTCTTCGATCTCGCTTTTGCCATGGAGAATCTATCTGTCGATTGTTCGATGTGTTCGGGTCAACGCACCCGACCGGCCGTCCTGGCCCGCTGTCGGCGCGTTCGGAGTAGTGAATTGTGGCGCATCCGGCGGCCGAAAGAAAGGGGCCGCCGTCGCGGCCTCAGCGCAGGAGATCGAACAGGAAGTTGCGCGCCTGCTGCCTGGCCGCCGGGTCGATCGGGCCGGCGAATCGGAGCCGGAGCGAGCGTCCCGAGCCCCAGGAACCCCGGATCACCACCGGTCCAGACGGCCGGAGGTCGCGCTCGAAGAACTCCCGGATCACGCCCACCTTGGACGCGGGCACCGCGCCGCGAACCTGGGCCGGCGACACCCGGCCGACAGGCGATCTCGAAGTCCCCGGGAGCGAGACGGATCGTCAGTCGGCCCACCCAGCCCCGCAGCCGATCCGTGAGCCGCAGGGGATGGGATTCCTCCGGACCCGGGCCGGACCCGCCGCTCATCGCCTCCACCAGTCGGCCTCGTCGTCGTAGCCGTGATCGAGGTAGCGCTGGTGGTGAATCTGGAGCATCTGGTAATTCATCAGGGCGAACCACGCGAAGAAGAGGACGGTCAGGTAACCACCCTCACCCTCCTGCCCCTTGATCTGGCTCAGCACGTAGAAGGCCAGCAGGCCGGCGCAGGCCATGCCGATGATGTGCGTCCAGCGGGCCCCGTGGCGGCGGTTGGCCTTGGTCAAGACCACGTGGGTCATCTGGCCGCCGTCGAGCGGCCAGACGGGGAGCAGGTTCAGCAGCGGCCAGAGCCAGTTGATCATGAAGAGATACTGGTAGATCTGCCCACGCGGCGAGTCGCCCACGATCCCGGAGCGGAGCAGGTCAGTCATGCCGACCATGTCGTTCGACTCGATCCCGAGATACCACTGACCCAGGAGCAGATTGGCCCGCCAGGTGACTCCCAGCAAGCGCACCGCCGCTGAGCATGATCAGGATCAGGAAGAGGAACTGGATGCCCGGCCCGGCGATCGAGGATCAGGAATCGCTGGAGCGGGGTCTGCCGCTCGGCTTCCGAGGCGCACAGGCCGCCCAGGGCGAACAGGGCGATCTCGGGCCGGTAGCCAAACGCCTTCGCCGACAGCCCGTGCCCGAACTCGTGCACCAGGATCGAGAGGAAGCGCGCACGGGATGAACAGGATCGCCTCCCGCGGCTCGTGCGGCCCGACCATCACCATGCCCAACCAGAACCAGGGCGAGACGCGCACAGGAATGCCCAGCAGGCGGAAATTGATGTCGTAAGGCGTCGGGTTGGGCATACCCAGCATGCGCGGACTCCACAAGGCGAGGCGATTCGGGCGGTCAGGACTTCGGGCCGTTCCCCGCCGATCTTAGCAAATCGGACGTCACCCCGGCTACGATCCCGCGAGGACGACTTGCCAACCTCGCCCGCTTGATCCATGCTGGAACGCGACCGGATTGGCTCGGGAGAACGGACGCAATGAAGTTTACAAAGATGCACGGCCTGGGCAACGACTACGTCTATGTCAACCTCTTCGACCAGCCCGCGCCGGCCGACCCGTCGGCCCTGGCGACCGCGGATCAGCGACCGGCACTTTGGCGTCGGCTCCGACGGCCTGATCCTGATCGGCCCCTCCGAACGGGCCGACGCCCGGATGCGGATGTTCAACGCCGACGGCTCCGAGGCCGAGATGTGCGGCAACGGCGTGCGCTGCGTGGCCAAGTACATCCACGACCACGGCATCGCCCCCCGACCCCGCGTCACGGTCGAGACCGGCCGTGGCGTCCTGACGCTCGACCTGGAAGTCGCCGACGGCCGGGCCCGCCGGGTCCGCGTCGCGATGGGCGGCCCGATCCTCCGTGCCGCCGAGATTCCGACCACCTTGCCCGGCGACCCGCCGGTGGACGTGCCCGTCGAGGTCGGGGGCTTGCACCTCGCGCTGACGGCCGTCTCGATGGGCAACCCGCACGTCGTCGCCTACGTCGAGGACGTCGCCAGTTTCCCGGTCGAGTCGCTCGGCCCGGTCCTGGAGCGGCACCCGACCTTCCCGAAGCGCGTCAACGTCCACTTCGTCGAGGTCCTCGGCCCCTCCGAGGTCCGCATGCGGCACCTGGGAACGCGGCTCGGGCATCACCCTCGCCTGCGGCACCGGCGCCTGCGCCGTCTGCGTTGCTGGCGTGCTCACTGGCCGGACCGCCCGCCAACTGCTGGCCCACCTCCCCGGCGGCGATCTCGAACTCGAATGGCCCGACGACTGCTCCGACGTCTTCATGACCGGCCCGGCCACGGAGGTCTTCACCGGCGAGTGGACCGGGGAGAGCTGGAGGGCGTAACAGGATCTTTTAGTTTTCCTCAGCGATCTCTCGCTGGATCGCCTTCATGTCCGGGATCGTCTCTTCGACCATCTCACGGAACAACTTCCAGCAGTCGTTCTCCACGGCGAATGCTTCGGCGATACGTTGAATGTCCGATCCTGCCAAGTGGAACGATTCAGGAGAATAACAATCACTCCTGTCACCCCAAATGTTGAGAAGATCCGCCATCATCTCCAGTGGTGTCCCAGGAGCATTGCCAGCAACCAGTTCTTGTAGAGCCCGCCAGCATCCACGATCCGGGTTTGCCGCTAAGGCACTTGCAAGAGAGGTCAGGAAGTCTTGGGAGATTTTGAGGTCAGTGTGACGACTGAGGATCCCCGCGGCTCGAACAGGTGTCATCTCAAACGCCTCAGGGAAGAAGATCGCAGGGCTCACGCGGAAGACCTTCGAAAGTGTCGCAATGTGACGACGGCTCAGCTTCCGCTTTCCCGCGAGGATTTCCGAGATCGTTGACTCCGCAATCCCACTCCGTTGGGTCAATTCCGATTGAGACATGCCGTTCGATTCGAGAAGGAATCGAACCATGTCCGGGTCGGGAACCGCTGCGATTGGATCATGCTCGGACTCGTACTTATGAACCAGATCTCCCAGCACGTCCAAATAGTCTTCTTCTCCCAAGTCGAGATCATCTCGATCAATCAATGAGTCGATGACCGCAATAGCGCGATCCAACTCAGTGTCGGTGCGAATCGGACGAAGTGGAAATGTCCGAATCAAGTTGAGGTAGCGCTCTTCTACGCCATGCTCGTCTGCCTTCGAAGACCGCCTTGCCATCATTCAACCTTCTCTCTCAATCTCGCTTCCAGAGTCCTCTATCATATTCGGCATGAGACAGAACATGACGGACGTAGACCTTGCCCCGGTTGTAGTGGATGACGCATACCAATCGATAGCAGTTTCCAAGGATATTGAAGACGGTGAACTTACCGACCTGATCTGCTTCCTTGATACTGGCCCGTACATCGTGGAATCGTCGCCACTCAGCATGCTCGGCGACCTCAATCCAAGCGCGAAGTGGTCCTTCCAACTCCGGATGCGTTGTCCAGTATTCACGCAGCTTCTTCCTGGAGATCACATGCATCGATATCTCTGGGACAGATCAAAACCATTCTACTTCGCGTTTTGCGAAGATCAAGACCATTCTCTGGAGTCGGCTGGTAGAGGGAACACAGATTATCTAGGATGCTCGACTGCCTCCAGCACCTTACTTTGGGAGCATAGCCAAGGAGGGCTAACCCAGATGAAGATCCGACATCCGCGCGCCATCCGGGCCGCGGGAGCATCGGGCGCCTGGACGGTCCGCCGGCTCGTCGGAACGCTTGACTTTCACTTCCGTTACGACGACCCCGATGCCAACCCCGCTGTCGCCCGCCGGCTGGGAACCCGTTACATCTACGCCTTCTTCCACGAGGTCATGCTCTTCCCGGCGTATTACTGGGCCTGGCCGGAGATGCAGATCCTGATCAGCGACCACCGCGACGGCGAACTCATCACGCAGATCGTCCGCCGGCTCGGCTTCGGGGTCGTCCGAGGCTCGACGACCCGGGGCGGAGCGCGGGCCCTGCGCGAGATGACGCACCGCGTCGATCGGGGACACCTCTGCGTCACGCCCGACGGCCCCAAGGGACCGCGACGGCACGTCCATCAGGGTCTCGCCTATCTGGCGAGCCGGACAGGACTTCCGATCGTCGGCGCGGGGATGGCCTTCGCCCGGCCCTGGCGGGCGAAGAGCTGGGACCGGTTCGCCGTGCCCCGGCCGTTCACCGCCGCGGCCTGCGTCACCCCGAGGCCCGTCGTCGTGCCGACGGACGCCGACCGGGACGTCATCGAGGATTGCCGACGCGAGGTCGAGCGTCGCATGAACCAGGCGATGGACGAGGCCGAGGCGTGGGTCGACCGCCTCTGAACAGCCCTCCAGAACACGCCGCCTCGTCGCCCATCGTTCCCCGCCACCGCACCCTCGGTTCGTCACGACCCAGAAATGACCGGCGCCGACGTCCTCATCGCGTGCTATAGTTAGCTTTGGCTCTTTGGCAATCTGGCAGAGATCCGAACGCGGACTCCCTGGTGAGGCAGAGCGACGTCCGAAGTGTCCCGAACGCCGAACGAACTTCAAGATAGGTAAAATTGGTTTTTAACTATTGAGTTTCCAATGGTTTGCAGCCTGGCCTCTGTCGTGCCGGGAAGCGTCCCCCCGTCGTCCTCAAGCCGTCCGGCAGGCGTCCTGAGTGCGTCTTCGGCGCGTCGCTCGAGCGTTCCCACGGCATTCCAGCCCGCATGCAAAAGATAAAGAAAGCGATGAATGCCGACCGGGGGAAGAACGTCGAGACGGTCGGCAACTCCCGTTCCGGATGACGCCTTGCGGTTCCGGGACGATCCCGAGCGGTCGCCGCTGGGCTGGTGGACCTCGACGATTTGCTCTTGTCCGGATCGTGGGTCTGGGGTAGCTTCAGGCCACACCTCAACATCGACGGCCGGGGACCGTGTCCGATCGCGGGACGGGCTGTCGTCGGGACGAAAGCAACCGGGTTCGAACGGGCGTGTCGCGAATCGCCGAGCCTCGGCTGGGACGGGCCGGTCGCCTGGTGGCAGCCGCGCTGGCGGTGGCCCTGGCAGCCTTGCTGGCGATCGTGGGCTGCCTCGAACCCGATCCGAGGGGCTTCGGCACCCACACTCAGCTCGGTCTGAGACCGTGCGCGTTCCGGCTCCGGACGGGTCGGCCCTGTCCCGCCTGCGGGATGACCACGGCGCTGGCCTGGGCGGTGCGGGGGCGGCTCGACCGGTCCTGGCAGGCCAACCCCGCCGGTTGCCTGCTCGGTCCGCTCGGGGCGTTGCTGATCCCCTGGCTGGTGTTCGCCACGGCGACCGGCCGGACCCTCGGCTCACGAACGCTGGACGGGCCGTTGATTGTCTTGGCGGTGGCCACCGTGGCCCTCGGCCTGGCGGCCTGGTCTCTGAAACTTTACCTGGGGAGGGTTTAGGATGACCCCTCGGCCGCTCGCAAGGACGCGTCGCGCCCCCAAGCTTCCGATCTGCCTGCTCGCGGGGGTCGTCGCCCTCGGCGCGCTGGCCGGTTGCGACCCGCGACAGGCGATGTACTTCCTCCAACCCTTCTCGCCATCGATCGCGGCGCCTTGTCCGTCGCTCAAGGGCAAGAAAGTCGTCATCCTCTCCACCTCGGTCCCCGGTATCGCTGGCGAGTTCCTGACGCTCGACCGCGACATGGCCACCGAGCTGACGAAGATCCTCCGGGAAAACGTCAAGAAGATCCGCGTGGTCGATCCCGAGAAGGTCGCCGACTGGGCCGAGAGCAAGCCGACCTGGACCAACCCAGCCGAGGCCGCCAAGGCGTTCGACGCCGACGTGGTCATCTTCCTGGAGATCCGCGACTTCCGGATTCAGGACCCGTCCAGTCCCGGGCTCCTGGAAGGTCACTCGACCGTCCACATCCGGGCCGTCGAGCTGGCCCATCCCAAGGACGATAAGGGCCGCGAGATCACCGACCAGCCCAAGGAGGAGAACGTTCTCTACGAGGGTGAGCGCACGACCGCCTGGCCCGTCGTCGGCCACGTCCCCCTCGAATCGGGCGAGAGTGTGAACAACTTCCGATCGACGTTCATCAAGCTCGCCATCAAGGAAGTCTCCTGGGCCTTCGTGGACCACGCACCCGGTGACAACATCGAAAACAGCCGTTTCAATCAGTGAGGTCCCTCGGCGCGATTCAGACCGACCTGACCGCCGGCCGGTCTCAATCGCAGCCCGTTCCGCGAGTTCCGTGCCATGACTCCGACCCTTGAGCAACTTCTCGAAGCCGCCCGTCAGGCGAGCCGTGGCGCGTACTGCCCGTACTCGCGGTTCCACGTCGGCGCGGCGATCCTGGCGGGAGGGCGGGTCTTCGTCGGAGCCAACGTGGAGAATGCCTCCTTCGGTCTGACCATCTGCGCCGAGCGGGTGGCGGCGTTCACGGCGGTCGCGTCGGGGTCGCGTGACTTCGAGGCGATCGCCGTGGCCTGCGTCGATGCCCCGGAAGCGGTCGAGTCGGGCCTGCGAATGCCCTGCGGAGCCTGCCGGCAAGTGCTCGCCGAGTTCGCCGCGCCGGAGACGCCGGTGGCCGTCGATCGGGCCGGGGTCTTCCGGCTCGACGAGCTTCTACCCCGGGCGTTTCGGCTTCGCTGAACATCGAGGGGGAGGCGATACCCCCTTGATTCAAGGCTTGGCCCCGCTTTAGCATGGGAGAACTGCCGGTGTCCCAGCCGGTCCCGCCTGCCGAAGCGATCCGCACCCACCGAGCCCGCAATCCCGCCATGCCCATCCTCCCCACCGACGAGCCGACACATCTCCACCGTCGAACCTTGCTCCGCCGGGGCGTCGGCCTGGGTGCCGCCCTCCTGGGCTTATCCGGGCAACCGGCGCCGGTCCTGGCGCGCCCCCGGCAAGCCAACCCGGTCCGCGTGCGGGCCTGGTGCGAAGGGACGGCGCCCCGCTCGATCTATCCCCAGGACATCGACGGGGCCCTCGCGGAAATCCTCGGCCAGCAGGTTGACTTCCGCGTCGAGCGTGGCCGGCTGGAGGAGTCGTCGGCCGGACTGACCGACGCGGCGCTCGCGGCCACCGACGTCCTGATCTGGTGGGGTCGGCTTCGCCACGACGACCTGCCCGACGATCGTTCTCGAGCGATCGTCGAACGGGTCCGGGCCGGCAAGCTCGGCTTCGTGGCGCTCTACGGCTCCTACGCCAGCCGGCCGTTCCGGGAGCTGATGGGGATGCCCTGCGAGCCCGGCGCCTGGCGCGAGGACGCTCGCCAGGAGCATGTCACCATCGCCACGCCGACTCATCCGATCGCTCGCGACGTGGCCCCGTTCACGATCCCGCGCGGTAGCATGTTCTGCGAGCCGTTCGCCGTGCCCGAGCCGGAAGCCGTGATCCTCCAGTCCACCTGGGGCACCGGCGAGACGCTTCGCAGCGGTCTGGCGTGGACGGTCGGACCGTGGCCGCGTCGTGTACCTCCGCCAGGCCGATGACGCCTTCCCCGTACTCTTCCACCCGTCCGTCCGCCGGCTCCTGGCCAACGCCGCCCTCTGGTCCGCGGGCCGGGTCTGAGACGCGACGGGTCGTCCCTGGCCGGGTGGCAGGACGCCGCCGCCCGGGCCAGACCGGGGCGTAGGGCGGTTGACTCCCAGGGAGCCGTGACGATAATCTGTGACGCGGGTAAGGCCGATCTTGAGGAGTTTTCCGAGAAAATCGGTCCGAGACCCGCAGAATGATCGCTGATTCCGCTGTGGGCGATTGGATTCCTCCAACGCTCGAACGCGCCTGACGGCCTGGAATACCCGTAACGGGTCCTGGGGGATGGGGGGACCTGTCAGGGATAGACCCGATCGTGAGTGGCGGGCCGCCAGGCCCGCCCAGGACCGTATGACCCGTCAAGGAGTTGCACCGATGCGCAAGTTGGTCCTCAGCCTCTTCGCCCTCGCCCTGTTCACCGCGCCCGCCCTTGCCGGCGAGTTCAACAAGAAGGTGGACATCGGCCAGAAGGCCCCCGACATCTCCGGCATCGAGGCCCTCGCCCCGAATGGCGAAACCACCAGCCTGAACCTCGGCGACCTCAAGGACGACGTGGTCGTCGTCGTCTTCCTGGCCAATCACTGCCCCGTCGTCCTCGCCTACGAAGACCGGATCCACGACTTCGTCGCCGACTACAAGGGTAAGGGCGTCAAGGTCGTCGGCATCGCCACCACCGGCCGGGGCACCGCCAAGACCGACGACCTGGCCGCCATCAAGGAGCGGGCCTCCAAGGACAAGAAGTTCAACTACGTCTACGGCTACGACAAGTCGCAGGACATCGGCCGTTCCTACGGCGCCACCAACACCCCGCAGTTCTTCGTCCTCGACAAGGACCGCGAGATCCGCTACATGGGCTCGATGGACGACAGCCAGAACGAGGCCCGCGTCAAGCACCAGTATCTCCGCGACGCTGTCGATGCCCTGCTCGCCGGCAAGCAGATCGAGGTCAAAGAGACCAAGCCGTTCGGCTGCGGGATCCAGTACAACCGCTGATCCGGCCTACGACGCCCGCGGGCGGCTTCATGCTGCCCTGCCCTTACTGACCGGACCGGACAGACCCTCGTGGCTCTCCCAACAGCTTGCCCGCTGCCGATCCATCCCTCGGCGGCGGGCGGGTTCATTTGTCTCGACCCTGCCGCCGGAGGAACCGACCTGTGAACCCCTTCGCCCTCGTCCGCCCACTCGGCCTCGGCCTGCTCGCCACCCTCGGAACCGGCTGCTCGGGCGAGACGATCCCAAACACGACGAACCTCTTCCCGACCCCCACCGGCGTGATCGCCCCCGAGGCTCCCACCGCACCCCAAACCCCCGCAACCGCCGTCACTCACGCCGCCCCGTCCGAGCCAGCCACGGCGAAGGTCGAGCCCGTGGATCTGGCAACCGTGGTCGAGCCCGCCGGCGACGCGGAGAAGACGGCCGAGGCGACCCTTGTTCCCGTCAAGTGGGACGCGTTCCGCGACCGCCTCGCCCATCCGCCCAAGGGGACCAAGTACTCCATCGTCGATGCCTGGGCGACCTACTGTCCGCCCTGCAAGGAAAACTTCCCCCACCTCGTCGAACTGCACCACAAGTATGGCGACCAGGGGCTCAACGTCGTCTCCCTCTCGCTGGACGACCCCCTCGAAACCAAGGACGTCGAGGCCGCCCGCGCGTTCCTCCTTGAGAAAAAGGCCGTCTTCGCCAACTACCTCATGAACGAGGACATCGCCGAGGGCTACAACCACCTCAAGATCAACGCGATCCCGGCCGTCTTCGTGTATGGCCCCGATGGCCAGGAAATCAAGCGGTTTACTCTCGACGACGTCGATAACCAGTTCACCTACGAGCAGGTGGACGCGTACATCCAGGACCTCTTTCAGGGCCAGCCCTCGGCCGCCGGTTCGAGCGAGTGACCGGGACGGCCGGAAGGCGGTTGTGGGCGACTTTTCCGAGAATCTCGGACAGCGCGTGATCCGAACGCTCCGCGCCCTCGTAGAATGGGTCGTCGGATGGTACAATCGCCCCTTTCGTCCCCAGCCGGGGCCGCGAGGTCAACTCATAGCCGTCAAGAAGGGATCGAGCGATGAAGGACGACATTCATCCGAAGTACCAGGAATGTACCGTGACCTGCGGTTGCGGCAACACGTTCCAGACCCGAAGCACACGACCGAAGATCGTCGTCGAGGTCTGCTCGAAGTGCCACCCGTTCTACACCGGCACGGTCAAGTTCGTGGACGCGGCCGGCCGCGTCGATAAGTTCAACCGCAAGTTCCAGGGCACTTACGGCAAGGCCCGCAAGAAGGCCACCACCGAAGAAACCGCCCAGGCCTAGCGTCTGTCCTGAAGAAGCTGAGTGTCGCGTACGGGAGTCCCGTTGGGGTCGCGAGAGGCGACCGGCCGGTTCCCGGGCGAGGCACTCAGCTCGCTTTCGTGCGGCGCGTCCCTTCACTCCTCGGCTCTGTGCATTAGGCCACCATGTTCGAGCGACTCCAGGCCGATTACCAGCGGTTCCGCGAGGTCGAGTCGGCCCTGTCCGACCCGGATGTCGCCACCGACCCGGCCCGCGTCGCCTCTCTGGCGAAGGAGCGGGGGACGCTCGCCAAGGTTGCCCTGCCTTACGGTCGCTACCTCGATCTCGGCCGCCAGATCGCTGAGGCCCGCAAACTGATCGAGACCGAAGCTGACGAGGAACTCCGGGCCTACGCCGAGGCCGAGCGCGAAGCCCTCGAATCGCAACGTGAGGAAGCGGCCGAGTCCCTCCGCGACCTGATCTACGACCGCGAATCCGGCGTTGATCGACCCGGCCTCATCATGGAAGTCCGCGCCGGGACCGGCGGCGACGAGGCGGCCCTCTTCGCCCGCGACCTGGTCGAGATGTACCGCCGCTACGCCGAGGCGAAAGGCTGGGCGTTCGAGGTCCTGGAGCTGGTCCCGACCGAGCTGGGCGGCTTCAAGGAAGCCAGCTTCAGCATCAACGGCGACGGGGCCTTCCGCCACCTCCAGTTCGAGAGCGGCGGCCACCGCGTCCAGCGCGTGCCCGCGACCGAGACCCAGGGCCGCATCCACACCTCCCTGGCGACTGTCGCCGTGCTGGCCGAGCCCGAGGAGGTCGAGATCGACATCCGCCCCGAGGACATCCGAGACGGACGTGATGCGCGCCGGCGGCCCCGGCGGCCAGCACCAGAACAAGACCGAAAGCGCCGTCCGTCTCACGCACCTTCCGACCGGCGTCGTCGTCATCTGCCGCGACGAGCGGAGCCAGCACAAGAACCGCGCCAAGGCCATGCGATTGCTCCGCAGCCGTCTGTTTGACCGCCTTGCAGGACCAGGCCCGCTCCGAACGTTCCGAGCTGCGGCGGACCCTCATCGGCTCCGGCGACCGCTCCCAGCGCATCCGGACCTACAACTTCCCGCAGAACCGCGTGACCGACCACCGGATCGGCCTGACCCTCTACAACCTCGACCGGGTCGTGCTCGGCGACCTCGACCCCTTGACCGAGGCCCTCATCGAGCACGACCGCAAGGAACAGCTCGGCGAGGTCGAGACCGTTTGACAGTCCGGATTGCGTTGCCCCTCGCCAGACGCGGTGAGACTCGCCCCATGCGACCGAACGAATCCGACGCTCCACGCCGTTCCCTCCCCGGCCATCCCTGGACGGCCCCTGTGCCGACGACGCCCTCGCCGCCGCCGTCGGAGGACGAGGAGCGCTGGACCGTCGGCCGACTCCTGAACTGGACGACCGACTTCCTCCGCCGCAAAGGGGCCGAGAGCCCGCGGCTCGACGCCGAGGTCTTGCTCGCCCAGGTTCTCAACTGGCCGCGCGTGCAGCTCTACACGCACTTCGAGGACCCCGTCGGCGAGCGCGAACGGACAGCCTATCGCGAGCTGGTCCGGCGACGTGCCGAGGGGACGCCGGTGGCCTACCTCGTCGGCCGCAAGGAGTTCTACTCGCTGAGCCTCGCCGTCTCGCCGGCCGTCTTGATCCCGCGGCCGGACACGGAGACGGTCGTCGTCGAGTTCCTGATGCTGTTCAAAGGGCCGCGAGTCGCCCCGTGCCCTCGACATCGGCACCGGCTCGGGGGCGATCGCTCTGGCTTGCGTCAGCCAGCACCCGACCGCCCGCTTCGTCGCGACCGACCGCAGCCCCGAGGCGCTGGCCGTGGCCCGATCCAACGCCGAGCGGCTCGGCCTCGCCCCGCGGGTCGAGTTCCGCCAGGGCGACCTTTACGAGCCCGTGGCCGAGGAACCGCCCTTCGACGCGATTCTCGTCGAATCCGCCGTACATCCCCACACGAGGACATCGCCGCCCTGGAGCCCGGCGTCCGCGACCACGAGCCCCACCTCGCTCTCGACGGCGGGCCCGACGGCCTGGCGATCGTCTCCCGGATCATCACGGAGGCCCCGTCCCATCTGAAGCCCGGCGGCCATCTGATCCTGGAGATCGGTACGGCCCAGGAGGGCCCCGTCCGCAACCTGGTCGCCGCCCAGGCCGCACTGGAGCTGGCCCCGACGATTCGCGACGCGGCCAATCATCCTCGCGTCATCCGGGCGACCCGCAGGGCGTGAGCTCCGTTTTTCCTCTCAACGACTGGCAACGGGCAGCTCGCGGAGGGCGTCGGGCAAGGTGGACATCTTCGGCCAGCGGTCGGCGGGGCGCTTGGCCAGGGTCTTGTTGATGATCCCGCAGAGTTCGCGGGGGAGGTGGGGGGCGACGTCTTCGAGCTTCATTGGGCTGCCGTTGATCCGCGAACGCATCACGGCCATCGGATCGCTCGTGCGGATGTCGTAAGGCAGGCGGCCGGTGAGGAACTCGAAGGCCGTGACGCCGAAAGAGAAGATGTCGATCCGCTCGTCGGTCGGCTCGCGGCGGACCAGCTCGGGGGCCATGTAGTTCAGCGTGCCGGTCCGGTTGCCGGGACGGCGGAACGCGGCGGTGTTGGGCACGGCCAGGCCGAAGTCGATCAGCTTGATCTGGTCATCGCGGTTGACGAGGAGGTTCTTCGGCCCAAAGTCCCGGTGAATGAAGCCCGCGGCGTGGACGGCCGCGAGGGCCTCGGCGGCCTGGGCGAGTAACTCCAGCTTCTCATCGAGCTTCAGGCCGCGCGACTCCCGCACGAAGTTCAGGCTCACGCCGTCGATGAACTCCATGACGATGAAGTGCTCGCCCTTGGTCGAGTTGCCGAAGTCGAATGTCTTCACGACGTTCGGGTGATGGATCTTCTGCCCGATCTCGCCTTCCAGCAGGCGACCGTGGCCCGACGACCGCGCCGAGGCGGCGGCCGACTTGGCGGCATCCTGCACCTTCAGGCAGACGTGCGGCCGGTCTTGTTGTCGACGGCCCGGTAGACCTTCGACATGCTGCCCTGACCGGTCTCGGCCACGATCATGAACCGCTTGGCCAGATTGATCCGGCGGAACTTCGGGGCGCTCGGCGGTTTCGGCCCGTCCGGCTTCTTCTTCCCGAATAGCCATCCGAACATGCCTGAAGACCTCCTCAAACCCGCCATCGTTTGCTGTTGACCACGCTTTGCCCACCTACCTTGTTTCACAAAGCTTGATGGTTCGGGGAAGGGCGAATGCGGAATGCAGAAATACTCCCTTTATCTTACGTCCTGAGCACGCGATTTGTGACGACGGCTCATGGCGGAATCGCTCCTGGTCAGGCCAGAGTCCGGCCCTCGATCGTTTCGATCGCCCGCGCGGAGGTCGTCGGGGATGGGATGGGGGGCGTTGGCGTCGTAGTCGAAGACGACGATCGTGGAGGTGCCGTCGCCCGCGATAGCGGCATGGGCCTGGCTGGCGACGGCATGGGCCATGGTCAGGCTGGTGCGGCCGATCCGGTCGATCCGGGCACCGACGTGGACGGTGTCGGGATACTTCACCTGGCGGCGAAAGTTGCACCCGACGGCGGCCAGGATTGGTCCGATCCGGCGGGTCCGGTAGAGTTCGGCCAGGCCGAGCTGGCCCGTGTAGGCGATCCGGGCCGACTCGAACCAGCGGAAGAAGACCGTGTTGTTGACGTGCCCGAATGCGTCCTGGTCACCCCACCAGACCGGGACCTCGATCACGACCGGATAATCCGCCAGAAGCTCGGCCGCGTTGGCACCCATCGATCATCCCTCGGACCGCGTGCCTCGCGAGTCCCCGTCCCGGCGACGGGGCCGACCTCCCATTATAGCGGCCGTCCACCCGGGCGACGGAGCGTGAACATCGGATTCCCGGCGTCGGGAACCGCTTGCCGAACAGCCCCGAGCCGTTACCATCGGGGGAGAGAATCACGGACGCAACCTGACGACCCAGTGCCCCCGGCCCGGCTCGGGGTTTGCACGAGATGACGACGGGACAAGAACCGGGATCGCGCCATGAAATCGCTGAAGGGCCACCTGCTGCTGGCATCCCCCGAACTGCTCGACCCGAACTTCTTCCGCTCCGTGGTCTTGATGTTTGAGCACACGGCCAAGGGGGCGGCCGGGGTCGTCATCAACCGGCCGATCGAGGCGTCGGTGGCGGACATCGCCGAGCAGGTCTTCGAGCAGCCGCTCGACTGGGAGAAGCCGATCTACCTCGGCGGCCCCGTCCCCGGCCCCCTCATGATCATCCACGCCAACCAACCGATGGCTGATCAGGAGATTCTGCCCGGGATTTATAGCACGATCGAGGCCGAGAAGGTCCGCGAGATCCTCCGCCAGAAGACCGAGCCTTCCCTGATCGTCGCCAACTACGCCGGCTGGGGACCCGGCCAGCTCGAACGCGAGATGTCCGAGGAGTCCTGGCAATCGACTCCTGCCATCGAGGCCCACCTCTTCGGCACCGATCCGGAAACCCTCTGGGACGTCGTCCCAGCTCCGCGCAGCCTGCTGGACCTGCTCGACGTGCCCGACGTGCCGAATGACCCTTCGCTGAACTGATCGCTGCCGAGCGACCCGGCTCAATGGGCGTCGGAGAAGGTTCTTGTTGGGTGCGTCCCGTCTTCGACGACGCACCCAACGGCTGGCGGAGTGGTGCGTCGTCGAAGACGGGACGCACCCAACGAAATGCGACCAAAGCCGGAGATCCCTTTAGACTCCATCAACCTTCCGGCCTTGCCAGGTCGGACGGCTTGATCCCTTCTTGTGGCTGCCGACGCCGATCGGGCTGGGTTGGTAGTCGCCGACGAGGTCGACGTTGCTCTGCTGGCGGGGATCTGGTCCTCCAGGCCGAGCGCCCAGTAGCAGGCGTTGACCAGCATGCGGCGGACGCCTTCGTTGGTGAAGTCGCCGGCGTGGCCCATCGTCGTGACGAAGACGCGGGCCTTCCGGCCGGATTCCCCTCGTAGCTCTTGATCCAGGCGATCGGCATGAGCGATTTGTTCGGGTTGGGCTCGTCGGTCGGCTTCATCCCCTTGAGGACCTGGCCCATGACGAGCGGCCGGCTGTCGCCGGAGAGGGTGGTGATGGCATAGACGTCCGAGGGTCCCCAGATCTCGGTCACGCCGCGGAGGATCGGGTGATCCTCCATCCCCTCGGCGGGCAGGCCGCGGGTGCTCTCGACGTTGTGGTGCCCGTGGTGGTTCACCCAGGTCTCTCCGAGGACGAGCCGGCCGAAGCCGCCCTTGGGGTCGTTGCTGGTCCAGGTGTACTTGGCGTAGGGGCTGTCCTTACGGGAGTAATTGAAGGCGTGGGTTGAGGTTCGCAGGGCGACGATCGGGCGGCTGGACTCCACGTAGTCGATCAGGTGCTTCATCTGCTCATCCGGCAACTCGCGGAAGCGGGCGAAGAGGACGAGCAGGTCGGCCTGATCGAGCTTCTCCAGACCGGGGATGTTGTCCTTCTGGCCGGGGTTGATCGTGCCGTCATTCGGGTCGATCGCGAAGAGGACCGTGCAGCGGAAGCCGTGACGGAAGGCGAGGATCTTGGCAAGCTGCGGGATCAGTTCCTCGGAACGGTACTCATCATCGGCCGCGATCAGGACCACATTCTTGCCACGGCCGGGGCCGTCCTTGCCCTCGAAGACGACCCAGGGGTCCTCGGCGCGGGCGGCGGTCGTTCCGACGGAGAGGAGGGCGAGCAGGGCGAACGGTCGGAAGGTGGGGCACATGGCGGGTTCCCTCGTTCGGCTCTTTGGAAGCGGGAGGGTCGATCATCGCGCGGCAGGGGCGGCGGGTCAAGAAAGGGCTTGGGGCCCTGAGATCGCGGAATCGGGATCAGATCGGAACGGGGAGAACGCGGGGGCGGAGGAGAAACGCTTTTTTTGACTGTCCTGGAACACCCGGTCTGGAGCGGGGACGTGCGGGCGACGCCGAACGGAGACGCGCCGGGGACGCTGGAGAGACGGCCTTGAGACGCTCAAGGGACGCTCTGCCTGGCGGAGAAAGGCCCACTACAAATTCTTGGGAAGCAGGATATTTAGGAGGCAATTTTACCCATTGTGAAGTTCGTTCGACGCCGGGGACGCGCGGGAGGTCGCGGCGCCGGGACGGGGAAGGGGGCGGGGAGGCAGACCGGATCGCCAAGGAGCTAGTGTCAATTATAGCACAAGATCGGGACGCAGGCGCGGAATCCGGTCGGGCGTGAGCAGCACGCCGTCTTCGAATCCTTGGAAGACGGCGTGTGGTCTCGCCGTGCGACAGAGAAGAATTCAACGACCGCCGACGACGGCGAATTGGGTGGTGGCGCCCTTGCGGGCGAGTCACCTCGACCTTCACGTCGGGTGACTTGCGGCGCGTCCGTGTCGATACGGAGGGTCAAGGTATGGCGGCCCTGGGCGAAGTTGCGGGCGAAGGTGGTGCCCTCGGCGGAGACGGGCTCGCCGTTGAGGTAGGCGGTGACGCCCTCGGGGTCGTCGAGGCGGAACTCGACGCGGCCGGGGACGGAGACATCGACCTCACCCAGAAGGAAGACGACGGGGCTGCCGGAGAGGGCGACCGCGTCGGAGAGGGGGAGGGAGCCGGAGACTCGGGCGAAGACGGGAACCCAGGCGTCGGAGGAAGGGTCGGGGAGCTGGGAGGGGGTTAGAGAGGGGTCGGAATCCTGGAGGACACGCCAGCGCTGGATGGTGGGGGTGGTGCGGATGGCGAAGGGGCCGGGCTTGCCGAGTTCGGAGAGGAAGCGGATCAGATCGACAAATTCCTGGTGGGTCATCAGGTTGGCGAGCCCCTTGGGCATGAGGGAGCCGCCCTCGCGGCTCTCCTCGATCGCGGAGGCGGGGATGGTGCGGAGGTCGCCGGTGGCTTCCTTGAGGATGAGGCGCTGGTTGTCGCGGTCGGCAACGATGCCTTGATAGATCTGGCCGTCGGTGGTGAGGACGACGAGGGTCTGGAACTGCTCCTTGATGGCCTGATCGGGCAGGAGGACGGAGTGGATCAGGTAGTCGGGCGGGGAGCTGGAGCCGACGGCGCTGAGGTCGGGGCCGACGCCGCCACCGGCGCCGGCGAGGGCGTGGCAGCGGGAACAGCTCAGGTCGGGGCGTCGGAAGACGTCCTCGCCGCGGACGGGGTCGCCTTTCTCGGCGATCTCGGCGAGGAGGGCTTTCAGCTCGGACTCGGTCGGGGCTTTGACGTCGGCGTCGAGGCCGGCGGCTTTGCTCAGCTCGGCGACGAGGGAAGCGTCGGTGCGGCCGAGGGCGTAGAGGGCGCGGAGGGCGAGCTTGGCGGAGTCGGGGGAGAGGTGGGATTCGGAGAGGGCGGCGGCGAGCTTGTCGGCGCCGCCCTGGCGGTTGAGGAACGCGGCGAGCAAGGGGACGAGGTCGCGGCCGGGCTCGGCGTCGGCGATCGCGGCGACGGCGGGCTTGAGGGCGGCTTCGGGGTCGATCCGGGCGAGGGCGGCGGAGGCGGCGGCGCGGATCTCCCAGGATTGGCCGGGGGCGGCCAACTTGGCGATCGCGTCGCGACGCTCGGAGCCGCCGAGGGTGGCGAGGGCGTCGAGGGCCGCGGCGCGAAGGGATCGGGTGGCCTTCGGGTCCTGGGCGAGAGTGGTCAAGGCGGGGGCGGCGGACTCCAGGTGCCAGAGACCAGCAAGGCGGATCGCGGCGAGGCGGGTGGGCTCGTCGAGCTTGGTGGAAGAGGGCTGGATCAGTTGGGAGAGGTCGGACAGGTCGCCGTCGGGATGGGCCTTCCGGGTGAGGGCGGCATCGGCGAGGGCGTTGAGGGCCTGGAGGCGGACTTTCGGCGTGAAGCCTTCCGGCTCCAGGGCGCGGTGGAAGACGTAGGCGAGGTCGGCGGGCGAGCCGCGCTTGCCGACGAAGTCGAGGACGGTGCCCTGGCGGTCCTCGGGGAGTCGGCCACTCTTGAGGAGGCGGACGTAGGTGCTCTCCTGGGCCTGGGACGTAGCGGCCGGGAGGGTCGTCGGGGGGAGGGAGGCGAGGGCGAGGAGGGCGAGGGAGGCGGTCACGGAGCGGCGTCGGATCATCGCGGGTTGGTCCTTGGAGCTGACAAGCCGGGCAGACTAATCGGCATGGCAATCGGGACGGGCTGAGTCGGTTGCGGTGAGGTTGGGCGTCCGGACTGGACCTGTCGAAGCGCCGACCGTGAGGAACAGTCCCGTGAGCGTCGCCAAGCCGCCACCGAAGACGATAGCCACGATCGGAGAGGCCTGGAAGCACGGGACGATGAGCAGCACATGAGCGACGGCCAGTATCGCCCAACGATGGGAAGTCCGGCGAACGACCAAGGCCGCGTAGGCACAGGTCCCCGAAGCAAAGCTAAAGAAGCCCGCGAGAGGTGCCGAAAGCGGTGCGATGAGACCGATTAGGACGACCTGGATTGCAACGACAGACGCCACGATGGAGCCATGCAGGCCCGAGCGACGGAGGAGGAAGGCGAAAAGCAACGCCGCGACCGCAAGCAAGGACAAGGCATTGCAGGCTGCCAGAGGTCCGGCCATGGTCGGCACCCTGTACCAAATGATCGCCAAACTCCGCGGCTCGGTCCCTCGAATAAAGCTTGGTCGGGTGGGTGCGTCTCCGGACGCACCCTGGGGAAACGAGACGGAAGCGGGTTCATCCGGAGACGCACCCTACGAAGACGGATGCGGGCTGGTCAATGGCCCGATTCCTTGATGCGACGGTCGAGGGTCTTGTTCGTCTCGTTCAGCGTGTATTCGAGGTAGTAATCCTGCGGGTAGAGCAAGGACTCCAGGGCGATCTCCTGGGCCTTGGAGGCGTCCTCGCCGCGGAAGAAGCTGCAGGGCGCGGAGGGCTTCGAGGCGGACGCGGGGGTGGTCGTCGTTGATCCGCTCGCGGAGGCGTTCCAGGGGATTCGGGACGCGATCGCGCCAGTAGCAGAGGACGCGGGTGGCGGCGGCGCGGGCCTTGGGCTCGGGGCCGGTGAGGACGGTCTGGAGGAGGTCGTTGTTGACGACGTCGAGGTTCTGGTGGAGCCAGAGGATTTCGAGGGCGTGGTGCCAGTAGTCGGGATCGGTCGGGCTCTGCTTGGCGAGCCAGGACGAAGCCGCGGAGAGGACGGCCTTCTCGTCTCGGGTGCGGAGTTCGCGGCGGGCGCGTTCGCGGGTGCGGTCCTCGTAGGTCTTGAGGAGGTCGAGCAAGTTCGGGGATGCTGGCGTCAGCGATCTTCGCTTCGGCGACCAGGGGACGGCCCTTGGCGGTGATCCGCCAGATGCGGCCGTGGCGGACGTCGCGGTTGGGGTCGCGGAGGTTGTGCTGCATGTGGCCGATCAGGGGGTTGTACCAGTCCACGACGTAGAGGGAGCCGTCGGGGCCGAACTCCAGATCGACGGGGCGGAAGCTGGGGTCGGACGAGCGGAGGAGCGGCTCGACGGGGTCGGCGGCGAAGCCGGAGCCTTCTTCGTGCATGCGGTAGCGGAGGATGCCCTGGAAGCCAATGGTGTTGTTGAGGAGGTAGTCGCCCTGGGTGTCGTCGGGGAAGTGGCGGCTGGCGACGATCTCGCAGCCGCAGGTGGGACGCCACTGCTTGACGAGGAACTGCTTCATGGCGCCGTGCTTGTCGGGGTAATCGACCTGGCCGGAGAAGGCGGTGCCGTAGTAGTTGGCGCCGGGGGAGGCGTCGGCGACGAAGTTCTGGCCCCAGCGATCGACGTAGTGGCCCCAGGGGTTGGCGAACGGGTAGGAGACGAAGACGTCGAACTTCCAGGTCCGCGGCTCGAAGCGGAAGACGGCGGCGTCGTGGTCGCGGACGGGGCCATACGGCGTCTCAACCGAGGTATGATGGAATGTGCCTTCCTGGAAGTAGAGGCCGCCGGCGGGGTCCCAGGTGAAGGCGCTGAGGGCGTGGTGGGAGTCGGCGGTGTCGAAGCCGTGGAGGATGCGCTCGCGGACGTCGGCCTTGTCGTCGCCGTCGGTGTCCTTGAGGAACATCAGGCCAGGCTGCTGGGCGACGTAGGCGCCGCCGTCGCCGAGGTCGAGGCCGCCGGGGATGTGGAGGCGGTCGGCGAAGACGGTCTGCCTGTCGGCCTGGCCGTCGTCGTCGGAGTCCTCGAAGATCAGGACCTTGTCGTCGGGCGCCTTGCCGGGGAGGTACATCGGGTAAGACGGCATGGTCGTGACCCAGAGGCGGCCCTTCGCGTCGAAGGTCATCGCGACGGGCTTCTTCAGGTCGGGGAATTCGACTTCGGAGGCGAAGAGGTTGATTTCATAACCCTCGGGGAGCGTGAACGTCTTCTGCTCCTCCTCGGGGCTGAGGATGGGCGAGGGCCTGGCGACGTTGGTCTTGATCTCGACGAAGGGGCCGGCGTTGCTGTCGTCGATCGTCTCGGGCACGGACTCGCCGCGGGCGATGGACCAGACGCGCTGCTTCGCGGTTCTGGACCATCTTGCGGAGGCGGGCGAACTCGGCGGGGAAGTTCACGACGCCGAAGGGCTCCTTGCGGCCGCCATAGATGTAGTAGCCGTTGATGGCGCGGTAGTCGTACCAGAATTGCTTGTCTTTTTCCTGGACGGCGGCGAGCAGCTTCGGCAGGTCGGCCTTGAGGTTTTGGGGACGGGGGCCGAAGAGGGCCTCATCGAGGACGGGGGCGAGCTTGCGGTAGCCGAGGTCGTTGAGGTGGACGCCATTGATCGTGAGCGGGGCGGACTCGGAGGCGTAGAGCTTTTGTGTGGGTGTGAACAGATCGACGAAGAGAATGTCGTGGTTCTTCGCGACCTCGGCCATGGCGTCGGTGTAAAGACTGGAGGTTGGCGTTGTTGGCCTGGCCGTTGGGGAGGTGGGGGTTGTCGAGGTCTTCGTGGGCGATCGGGGAGAGGAGGACGAGCGTCGGAGGGGATTCGCCGTTGTACTTCGTCGAGGTCGTCTCGGTGATGAACTTCGCGAGGTCGGCCTTGAACTGGTCGAGGCCCTTCGGGCCTTTGAAGGACTCGTTGAAGCCGAAGGCGGCGAGGATGACGTCGGGCTTTTCGTCGTGGAGGGTGTGGCCGTGTTCCTGGAAGTCCTTGGAGCGGGGGCGGATGGTGAGTTCGTCGGCGGACCAGCCGAGGTTGTGGAGGATCAGTTCCTTGTCGGGGAAGCGGCTCTGGAGCAGCACCTCGAAGTGGGGGAAGTGCTGCATCCGCTCGGCCAGGGTGTTGCCGAGGATGATGATGCGGTCGCCCTTCTCCAGCTCCAGGCGACGGGGCGCGTCGGCCGCGGCGGTTTGGGCCAGGGCGGCGGGGAGGAGCAACAGGGCGAAGAGGAGCCCGAGCCGGGACGCGGTCAAGGAACGTCTCATCAATCTTCCCTCGCGGACGGCGTGAATCGAGCGGGAGCGGCCTTCCCGGCGGTCGGGGAGATCGTTCCCAGGGGGCGGGAGGGCCGGGGCGTGGCTGCTTCGGAAAACGGGGAGTCGCCATGACCGGCCGCCAGGGCGCGGGCGGGCGACGCGGAACCCATTCTAACCGCTCAGGGACGCCGTTGCGAGTCGCGCCCGACGGCCGAAAAGAGGACGGCGTCCTCGGGGGGAGGGGACGCCGTCCCTGGGATGGCGACGGTCCGGGACCGGGTCGCCGGTTCGATGCCTTACTTGTGGGCGTTGCTGTCGCTGCCGAGCCGCTTCGAGCCGACGTGGCTGGAATCCTTCTTGGGCTCGCCGCCAGCGTTGCCGCCGCCGCCACCGCTGCCGGGCTTCTCGGCGACGGCCTCGGCGAGGGCCTGCTTCTCGGCCTCGTCCTCGCCGATGCCGTGCTTGCGGAGCCGGGACTCGATCTGATCGGCGCGGCGATTCTGCTCGTCGTTGACCCTGTTGGGGCTGATTTCCTGGGCCATCGATCGCCTCCTTCCTTCGGCGTGGGTTGTTCCGGGTGTTTCTGCACAGGGACCCGGGGCAACCGCGATGCCAGGGAAACGAGCCGGTCAGGCCCTCGGGGCACCCCAGGCCAGGCGCTGGGGACGCTTGACGATCAGGCGGACGGCCCAGGCGACGAGGCCGATCCCGAGGATCGCGCCGACGGCGATCGTGCCCTTCGTGCCGAGCAGGCCGGCGACGAAGACGGCCAGACGCTTCAGGCCGCGGCCTCGCAGACTGCCTTTGTTGGGGTTGATGTCCTCGCCGCTTTCGAGGCCGTTGGCCGTGGTGTAGATCAGGGCCAAGATCACGCCGGCGATCACGCCCAGAATCACGGGGCCGAGCAACGCCTCGAAGACGCTGATGTCCTCGCTACGTTCCTGGGGATCGATCGAGGTTTGGGCCAGGATGGTGCGGGCGATGGCGACGGCGTCGTCGCCGCTCTGGACGGTGAACTCGACCTTCTCGGTCTTGTCCCCTTGAGGGGCCTGGACCCGGACGGTGTCGCGGTCGTGCGAGACCTCGACCCGCTGGATCGCGGCCACCGGAACGGCCTTCGACTCGCTGGCCTTGATGCCGGCCGGGTCCTGTCCCCCCGCCAGCGTCGAGACCGCCTCGGCCGCTTCCTGCCGGGCGTTCTTGCCGCTGAAGCCGAATCGGTAGAGGGTGTCGCCGATCAGGGCCAGGACGGCCCCTTGCTTGTCCTCAACCTTGTGCCAGACCTGCGTCTCCATCGTCGTCCCCCGGGCCTTGTGGACTTCGAGCCGGGCGTTCGATCCCCATGGACGCAGGGATGACGCCACGGCTCAAAAAGGTAAGCGTACTTACGAACCGGAGGATATTAAACCAAGATCAATCCAGCATGCAAGATCGTTTGCGGATAATCAACGCTGCGTTGATAGCGATCGGTGAGGGATGTTGCCTCGGCGAGAATCGGTGTCAATTCCCGCCGTCCGTGGCCGGTTCGAGCCAGACGGGCTCGGTGAAGGCGCCGTTCGCGGCGACGTCCCAGGCTTCCACGCGGACCCACTTGCGGCCGGAAAGCTCGGGGCGGAGGGTCAGGGTGCGCTCACCGAAGGGGCCCGTGTCGGACAGGTCGATCCGCTGGTGGTACACCTTCGAACCGTCGCCGGAGATGACCTCGACGAACTTCAGCGGGAACGTCCAGGCGAGGTCCAGGCGAAGCTCGGGCGTCGCGTCCGGCTCCGGTCGGAGCGTTTCGCCGCTTGACCGGCCGCCGACGCGGAAGTCGCGGATCAGGATCTCGCCGGTGGTCACGAAGAAGCGGCCGGCGCGGAGGGCGTCGAGGATCGGCTGCCAGCTCTCGCCGAAGCGGGGGACGCGGTCGAGCTTGAGATAATTGATGTTCATGTGGCCGTAAAGCTCGTGCGTGCGGTCGAGCTTGAAGACATCGACCTCGCCGAGCACGATACTTCTTCGCACCCCAGTTGGCCATGTCGTCGAGCAGGTCGAGGGCGCGCTCGCCGAGGCGGTCGTGGGAGAGGTCGGCGGGCATGGCCTTCCAGGCGGCGCCGAGCCAGGCGTCGGAGAGGAAGAAGTCTTCCTGGCGGAAGATGTCGGGGGTCCAGCTCGACGCCTTGATCCGCGGGTGGGCGGTCCAGGCGAGGCCGTGCTCACGCTCCAGCAGGTCGAGCATCTCGGCGCGGTCGCCGACGCGGTAGAGGCGGCCGTACTTCGGGTCGTCCGCGACGAACGGCTCGCCCTCGGAGCGTTGCATGATCCAGTAAACGGGCTTCGGGAAGAGGTAGAGCCAGTGGCCGGGGTGCTTGCCGGGCTGGGGGAGGCCGAGGTGGACGTTGGCCTCCTCGCCGGGCAGGAGCAAGAGCTTGTCGTCGGAGAGGCGCCGGCACTCGGCGAACATCGCCTCCAGCTCGGGGAGGCGGAGCGGGCCGGGGTCGCGGGGGTGGCCGTCGCCGTGGAACTCGGCGAGGTGGACCATCTCGACGTTCATGTCCTTGAACATCTTCACGAAGTCGGGCGTCGGTCCGCTCGCCGCCGCGGGCCTGCTCCTGCATCGCGGCGACGGCGATGGCCATGTGCCAGTGGCTGGTGAAGGTGTGGTAGCCGGGCAGGTCGGGGAAGCGGTCGCCGTGGGTGTAGCGGAGGGTCTCGCGGAGGGCGTCCTCGGCGGGACCGCGGCCGGCGAGGTAGAAGACGCCCAGGCGCTGCTCGGTGCCTGGCGGGGCGTTGAACCAGGGGACGAACGCGCCGCCGCCCGTCTCGGACTGGCGGATGCCGAACCCCACAGCGGTCGTCGAGTCCGCGGTGCCCGCGAGCCGTACCAGGCGGTCTGAGGTTGTCGGTCAGGTCGCGCGGGGAGAAGAACTGGTGCGGCGGCGGGAAGCACGCCACCGAGCCGCTGGCTCCGACTCCGCCCGATCGTCCGGTGGCGGACGGCGACCGGCCGGTCCGCGGTCGTCGACCTGGGCGGGCACGATCCGCAGGTGCCCCTCGAGTGTCGTACCAGGCAAGGCGATCTCCGGCGCGGCGGCTGCCGCGACGAGGCCCGCGTCGTAGAGGAACGCGGTCGTCGGCCCTTTCGTGCTGACGACAGCCTCGACATGAGCGAGCCGCGACCCGGCATAGAACGGTCAGTTCCAGCGCGCCGGCGAACGGACCGGCCTCCAGGCCGCCGAAACGGACGGTCACGCGCCGGCCCGCGGCTCTCGACGGTTGCGGACGCGGCTGCCAAGCCGGGCTCGATGGGTCTGGTGCGGCCGTTTGGCGGGCGAATCGAAGAAGACGTTGAACGGGCTCATCCCGGGCGGCCGGCCCGACGGCGGCTGTCGCGGGTGCCGACGGTGACGAAGGTCACCGGATCGACGTTCGCGGAATCGACATGCGGCCGGCCGTTGGCGCCGGACCAGACCCATCTCGGCGATCAAGGGGCGATCGGGGGCGAGGTCGAGGACGAGCGACCCCGCTCGCCGTCGTCCATCGGCCAGTCGATCCGGAGTTGGTCGCCGGCACGACCGATGCCGATCCCACAGGCCGGGTCGTATCCGGTCAGGTCCACGGGGAAGTCGCCGAGGGGGCCGCCTCGCGGATCGGGAGGAAAACAGATCGCTGCGAGGAATCAGTCCGAGAAGGAAGTCGCGTCGAATCGGCCGATGCGAGAGGACCATGGCGCGGCACCGGGTTCGGGACGGAGGGGTTCGACCGGCCCGATCGCTAACGGCCCGATCAACGCCGGGGGAACGGCCGGCCGACTCGGCCGATCAACCGACCGGCCGTCGCTCCCGCTCCAGGACGCCCGGCCAGCTCCTCCGGTCGCTGCGTGCCGATCAGGACGCGGGAGCCGTCGATGAGGTGGAGCCGCACGGCACGGTCGCCGCGGGCGGTCAGGACACGCTCGCCATCGCGGGTCAGGTGGGAGCCCCAGAAGCCATGGTCGGGGATCGCCCGGTAGCTGACGATCTCGACGCGTCGGATCTGCTCCAGCGCGATCGCGCGGCGATTGAGCGGCAGCCAGCCGTACCAGACGCAGCACTCCGACGGCGTGACCACGGTCGTCATGTGCAAGCACCACCGCCACCGCCGCTCGGCGGCAGGAACAGGCCCGCGACCAGCAGCCAGGAAAGCTCCAGGCGCCAGCCGCGGGCCGACCGCGGGCACGACGGGCTGAGTCTCGCGGACGACGTACAGGCCCAGGCCGCAGACCAGCACGACGACCGCCAGCAGCGCGTAGATCCACCAGGCGAAGTTCTGCTCCTCGCGGTAGATGGCCGACGGGGAATTCAGGGCCGCCACCGACACGATCACGACCCTCCCGACGGTGAAGGTCCGGTCGACGGCTCCGGCCGTCGATCGCCCAGGGTGCGACGGGTCGCCCGCAAGGCGATGTCGGCGACGCGGTCGGCCGGGATCGTCCAGAGGTTCGGGTTCATCACCTCGACCGAGACATAACCGTCGTAGCCGATCCGGGCCAGGTGGTCGAGGATCGGGCCGAGCTGGAAATCGCCATCGCCGGGGAGGATGCGGTCGGCATCGCCGGCCAGCTCGCGCGGCGTGCCGGTCAGGTCGGAGAGCTGGACCCAGGCGAGGTTCTCGCGGCGAGAGATAGGCGAGGTCCTCGAACTTGCTCGGGCCGGTGTAGTAATGGAAGACGTCCAGGCAGACGCCCAGGTTGTCCGCCTCGCACTGGGCGACCAGGGCCACCGCCGTGTCCAGGCTGGCGCAGAAGCGGGCGGACCTGGGAAACTCCAGGGCCAGCCGGACCCCATGCGGACTTGCCAGGGCCGCCGCCTCCGTCAAGGAGGCGATCGCCTGGCCCAGCTCACCCTCGCCCGGCTCGCGGGTGAAGTCGGGCACGATCACGAGCGTCGAGGCCCCCAGCTCGGCCAGGATCTCCAGGCGACGCCGGAAGTGGTCCCAGTGGGCCTGCCTTTCCTGGCCGGCAGCTCAGGAGCAAGCCCTCCTTGCGCCGAGGCCCCCGCCGCGCTGGAGCCCGTGGCCGTCGAGCAAGGACTTGACCTCGGCCAAGGGGTGCGACTCCAGGTGCTGCTCCAGCTTCGTCAGCCAGAGTTCGACCGCCGGCCAGCCCGCCCGCGCGTACGCCTCCACGTCCGTCTCGAACGGCTCGTGAGCGTCGTCACCTGACTGATGCATGGTTTCATGGTGGCAAATGGGCAATGGGTCCGGTCCGAGGGTTGGCGAAGCCTCGATGATGGCGGTTCGCCCCGGCCTTGCCAAGGGGCCACGGCGGAGAATTGCCGGGATGGAGGATCCGATGGTCCGCGCCATCGACCTCCATCGAACTTTGGGATCATTCGGAACCGGGGGTCGGGCATGGCCCTCGATCAGGTCTCGCAAGGTCTGCGCCGCCCCGGCGGCGGGGACGCGCCATTGCTGGCCGCTGTCGCGATCGCGGATCGTCACGGTGTCGTCGTCGCGGGTCTGGCCGTCCACGGTCAGGCAGAAGGGGGTGCCCGCCTCGTCCTGCCGGCGGTAGCGCCGACCGATCGCCCCCTTCTCATCGTAGAACACGTTATAATGCCGCTTCAGCTCCCGGTAGATCGCCTCGGCCTTTTCGGGCATGCCATCCTTCTTGACCAGCGGGAAGACGGCCGCCTTGATCGGGGCCAGGCGGGGGTGGAACTTGAGGACGGTCCGCGACTCGCCGCCCATCTGGTCCTCGTTGTACGCCTCGCAGAGAAACGCCAGAGTCGCCCGATCGGCGCCGGCGGAGGGCTCGATGACGTGGGGGACGAACCGCTGCTTCGACTCCTCGTCGAAGTAGCTGAGGTCCTTGCCGCTGTGCTTCATGTGCTGCTGGAGGTCGTAGTCGGACCGGTGCGCGATCCCCTCCAGCTCGCTGACGCCGAACGGGAAGGCGTACTCGATGTCGGCCGTGGCGCGGGAGTAGAAGGCGAGCTCGTCCGGGTCGTGGTCGCGGAGGCGGAGCCGGTCGCTCTGGAGGCCGTGGCTGGACGTACCAGTCGAACCGCGTCTTCCGCCAGTAGGCGTACCAGGCTTCCGACTCGTCGGGGTGGCAGAAGAACTCGATCTCCATCTGCTCGAACTCGCGCGAGCGGAAGATGAAGTTCCGCGGCGTGATCTCGTTGCGGAAGCTCTTGCCGACCTGGGCGATCCCGAACGGCAGCTTCACGCGGGAGGTGTCGAGCACGTTCTTGAAGTTGGCGAAGATGCCCTGGGCGGTCTCGGGGCGGAGGTAGGCCTTGCTCGAATCGTCGGCGACGGCGCCGACGTTCGTCTCGAACATCAGGTTGAACTGGCGGGGCTCGGTCGAGCGTGCCGGGCTGGGTTGCGGACGGGCCGAAGACGCTGGTCCAGACCGTCCGGTCGTCCAGCGCGGTAAGAGTGCGACGGTCGGCTCGGGCAACTCCTTCCGCCTGGCGGGGAGCGGTCCCCTTGTTCGCCATCCGGGAGAGGCGATCTTCGAGGCTCGGCGCGCGTCCTCGGCAGTGACCGCCGGCCAGGGCGACGAGCAACTCGGGCGGCTGGCCCTCCTTCGCTCGCGGCGACCGAGGTCGAAGAGGAAGACATAGAGCTGGTCGGCCCGATAACGCTCCTTGGTCTCCCGGCAATCGACCATCGGGTCGCTGAACCCGCCGACGTGTCCGGACGCCTCCCAGACCTTCGGGTTCATGATGATCGAGCAATCGAGGCCGGTCATCTGGAAGGCCGACGGGCACCCTCGGGGTGGAGGTGTCGTCGTGATGGCTGACGTTGTCCTGCCACCAGGCTTCCTTGATGTTCCGCTTCAGCTCGACGCCGAGCGGGCCGTAGTCCCAGAAGCCGTTGATGCCGCCGTAGATCTCGCTCGACGGGAAGATGAACCCGCGTCGCTTGCAGAGCGAGACCAGCTTTTCCATGTCCATCGCTTCGTCACCTTTTCCGGGGCATGACCTTGGCCTGGCCCACCCCATTGCGGTTCACTCGGTCTTCGACAGGGTGTGGAAGTCACGCCGTGAGACAATCCAGACACGGCGACGATCCGCGTCGGATCGCGTCTCCAGCTCGGCCACGAGCGGAAAGCGGTCCGTGCGGGCGGCCTCGGTGATGTCGGCCGCGAGCCCGATCTCGCGGACGCGGCGGCCGCCCCGACCCATCGCGAGAATCGCGTCGAGCGGCTGGGGCTTGCCGGTCCCGAAGCGGGCGTCGAACCAGCAGCGTCGGGCCATCTCCGCGCTGTCGTTCCCCGGCTCGGCATCATACGCCTGGAACGAGGCGACCAGCAGCCCGGCGAGCAGCGTATCCTCGAAGCTGACCCGGCCGTCGGTCCCGGCGCAGACGATGTGGACGTGCGGCGGCCCTTCGCGTCGGATCGGCCGCCTTGACCGTCGCGACGGCGTTGGAGAACGCCGCGATCAGGACGCGTTCGGCTTCCCGGCAGGCCAGGATCGCTGCGCGTGCCGTTGGTGGTGGTCATCACCAGCGTCTTGCCCCGGCAGGCCGCGGCCGTGTAATCGCCGGGGGAGTTGCCGAGGTCGAACCCCTCGATCGGCAAGTCCCGCCCGTTCGCCGCCGAGCAAGGCGGTTCCCGCCGGCAGAATCCGACCGCGATCCGGCGGGCCTCGTCGATCTCCAGGCAGGGGATGACGGCCTCGCAGCCCGAGGCGAGGGCGTGGACCATCACGGTCGTCGCCCGGAGCACGTCCACGACGACCGCCACGCCGCCCTGCAAGGCCCCCGTCGGGAATCAAGCTCGGGAGCAGATGGACGTGGATCTGGGGAGGCTCGGGCATCGGGGAGTCCGGGGATGCGTCGCAACGTTGGCCGAGCGTCCCATTATGGCGACCGTCCGCGGTTTCGGGAACCCCGGCCGTCCGCACGGTCCGGCCCGCCTTCCCCGCCCGGCGATTTGGGTTAAGGTGACCACCCGAGCCTGGCCGATGCCTCCAGAATCCACGTCCGTAGGCGAACCGAACCGGCCGGGCTGCTCGGTCCGGGCTCGCGGGGTTTCGCCACGTCTCCACGAGGTTGCCGGGATGCACGAGCCGAAGGGGCGTACGCTGCCGCTCAGCGGCCCGAGGCGGTTCATCCTCGACCTGGTCCACTTCGCGCGCCGGGTGCCGACGGTGCCGGTCGGCCGGACGATCGACGTCGGCCCCCTGTTCGAGGCCCGCGCCGCCCACCCGGCCCGACCGAGCTGGGTCCTGCTCTTCATGAAGGCGTATGGCCTGGTCGCCGCCGAGAATCCGCCGTTGCGAAGGGCGTTGCTCACGTTCCCGACGACGCGGCTGTACGAGCACCCGCAGAGCGTCTGTGCCCTGGCTCTGGAGCGGCAGTACCGCGGCGAGGAGGGGATCTTCGTCGGCCTCTTCCGGGCTCCGGAGCATCAGTCGCTGGCCGAGCTGCAAGAGGCGCTGAACTTCTACAAGCATACCGACCTGGAGAAAGTCGGCTTCTTCCGCCAGGAACTCCGGATCGGCGCGGCGCCGACGTTCGTCCGCCGGTTCCTCTGGTGGATGACGCTGAGCGTCTCCGGCTGGAAGCGGGCGAAGCGGTTCGGGACGTTCGGCCTTTCGACCTACGGCTCGCTCGGCGCCGAGCAGTTCCACCCGATCTCGCCTCTGACGACGACCTTGACCTTCGGCCCGATCGACGACGAGGGCCGCGTCTGCGTCAAGCTGATCTACGATCACCGCGTGCTCGACGGCGCCTACATCGCCCGCCGCCTCCGCGACATCGAGGCGGCCCTGCATGGCCCGATCCTGGCCGAGCTTCGCGCCGCTGGCCTCGCGGTCGGCCATGCACGGTCGCATGCCCCCGGCGGCCTGAAAACCAGGAGTCCAGGGCGTCGTGACGGAGGGTCGCGACCCGCGCTCGGTTCGGTCTGGCCTGCCGGATCAGGACGGCTCGCCCGCCTCCTGGTCGGTCGTGACGCGGACGTCCAGCCGGCTCATGATCTTCTTCAGCTCGTTCTCCTTCGAGTCGATCCAGAGCACGTTGTCGAGCACGATCGCCCGGCGCTCGTTGGCGACGTGCAGGATCAACCGCCCCGCGCCGAGCAGGGCGTATTCGAGGATGTCGGGGATCTCCTTGTCGAACTTCAGGTTGAACGTGGGGAACCGCTCCAGGTCGCTGAACGGGCCATGGTTGTGCAGGATCTCGTTGGGCATGATGACCCAGTAGTCCAGGTAGCGCGTGACCCAGATGATCCCGAAGTTGATCATGATGATCGTCGCGACCCAGGCATAGAAGGAGACGTTGGCGACCGCGTAGATGCTCTCCAGGGCCTCGGCGAGCGGGTGCAGCAAGGTCGAAATAGACGTTCAGGTACAGGAACCCGAGGACGACCACCGCGGCGGTCAGAAACAGCGCGATGATGGTGAACCTCGGGAAGTCCACCGACATGATGATCAGGTTCAGCAGGAAGACGACCAGGAAGATCATGCCGGCGACGTTCTGCGGCGAGGTGAACCGCCGCGGGATGCGTGGCGGGGTCGCCTCCTCCGAGGCGGCGTTGCCTTCGGCCCCGGCCGGACCGACCTCCGCCCGGGCGTCCTGCGACGCTGCTGTCTCGTTCACGACGGTCTGCCGCGGGTCCTGGGTGTTGTTGCCCGCCGAAGCCATGATGATCGCCGAGATGATCGCGGCGACGAGCGTCGGCCAGATGAAGATGATCTTCGGGTAGGTGAAGATCTTGATGCCCCGGTGGGGGAAGGCGCTGGCAGACGGTGCGGAACCGCCGGGTTTGGGATCACTGGACATGGGCTGTCGTCTCCAAAGTCGGTGCGCTCGGGGCACGATCGGGCCCGGGACCGGCCTCGGCACGGCCCGCGACCGAACGACGCGCGAGCCGCATCCTACCGCCGGGGCGGCCCACGGTAAAGCCGGTGGCCGCTCGATGTTGGACCACAAGCCATTCGTTCGCGGCCTCGATTGCTTGAGTCGCTTCGACCGCGTCTGATCACATCCCCGGTCGCCAAACCCACGAAGGCGACGGCCGAGTTTCCGAACGGCGTGCTCCTCCTCACGATCCCGGCTGCCGAATCCCGCACCGCGAGGGTCTGGCGTGTGCGGCTGCCGGAGACGACCATCAACCATCGACCCAGGGGAATCTGCTTCAACCCACGAACGGCTTCAATCCGATGCACGTCCTCTTCATCCATCAGGCGTTCCCTGCGCAGTTCGGCCGGCTGGCGCTGGAATTGAACCGAGCGCATGGCTGGCGATGCACGTTCCTCGTCGAATCGCTCTCGACCTGCCCAACGCCGTCGGCGGAGATGCTCGAACGCCTGGAGATTTACCCGATCCGGGTGCCGTCCGAGGATCGCGACCATGCGCCGACTCCCTGGCCGCAGATCTACGGCAAGTTCCTCGGCCTCTGCCACGCCGTGGCCGACAGCGTCCGCGCCCTCCCCGAACTTCGCCCTGACCTCGTCGTGGCCCACGGCGGCCGCGGTGCGCCGAGTGTCTTCCTCCCGGATCTTCTCGATTGCCCCATTGTCAATTACTGCGAATATTATTTCGCAAAGAGCCATTCCGACATCTCATACCGCGTGGATCTACCTCCGGCCTCCGAGGTTGCGCCGTTCTTCCCCCGCTGCATCAACGCCCCGGTGCTCGCCGCGCTGAACAACGCCGATGCCGGATACTCGGCGACCGAATGGCAGCGTAGTACCTTCCCCGAGCGCTACCGTTCCCGGATCGAGGTCCACTTCGATGGAATCGACACCGACTTCTACCGTCCCCGCCCCTTGCCGCGACGGATCGGCGACCGGACGATCCCCGAAGGGACGCGGATCGTGACCTTCGTGGCCCGCGGCCTGGAGTCGGTCCGCGGCTTCGACCTGTTCGTCCGGGTTGCCGCCCGGATCGCCCGTGAGCGGCCCGACGTCCTGTTCGTGGTCGCCGGCAGCGAGCAGGTGTATTACGGCTGGGATGCCCTGCACACCGGCGGCCAGAGCTTCCGCACCTGGGTTCTGGAGCGGGTGGAGCCCGATCCGTCCCGCTTCCTCTTCCTCGGCCATATCGAGCCGGAACGACTTTCGGAGCTGCTCGCGATCAGTGACCTCCACCTTTATCTGACCGTGCCCTTTGTGCTCTCCTGGTCGTTGCTCAACGCGATGTCCTGCGGCTGCACCGTGCTTGCCTCCGACGTGCCGCCGGTCCGCGAGGTGATCGAGCCCGGCGTACACGGCCTGATCGAACCGCTTTTCGATGTGGACCGCCTCGCGGACACCGCCCTCCGCGTGCTCGACGACCCCGCCGCATTCCGCTTCCTGGGCCAGGCGGCGCGGGTTCGCGTCGAGGAGAAATACAGCCTGGAGGTCTGCATCCCCGCGCTGAAAGACTACTTCGAGCGCGTCGCCTCGGCTGGAAAGCGGCGTGACTTCAGCGTCCGGCCAGCAGGGGAAGCGGCAGCATCGTGATCCCCGTCAAGGCGGCAACGAGGAAAACATACAGCGCCAGGGCGCCGTGGTCCGGCTCCCTGGCAGGCTTGCCAGACCACGACTGATAGGCCGCCACGAGCATGACGAGGAAGATCACGCCCCCTGTGGCGTGTGCGTTCGAGCCAGCGACCGTCCAGGCCAGGGCCAGCGCGACCGTCGCCATCCATCGTTGGTTGCGGCTCAGGGCGTGAAAGGCCCGGTTGCCGTCGAGCATCCAGATCGGCATGAGGTTGAACAGGTTGAGCTGCGCCCCGACCCAGGCGACCGCCCCCCAGACCGCCCAGCCGGTCGCCTGGTACACCGCCAGGCAAAACGCCGCCGCGCCGAGACCCCAGAGCGGTCCGGCCAGGCCGAGCGCGCATCCTGCCTCGGGTCGATGAACGACTGCTGCGCACGGACCATCGCACCCACGAACGGGATGAATAGCGGTGCCGACGCCTTGATCCCGTACCGCATCAGGGCCGCGACGTGGCCCATTTCATGCACATAGATCGACAGAACTAACCCCACTGCGAACGACCAGCCAAACGCCAATGCGTACACGCCGATCATCGCGAACATCGAGAAGAACGTGCTCGACTTGGTCAGGCCCATCAACAAAAACTTGGCCTTTGTGAGCACCAGCAGCGCCACGAACTTGAATTTCCAGAGCAGCAGGGCCATCCCCGTCAGGCCGGCCGCCGCGCCGGCCCCTGCGCTCGACATCCCCTTGCCACCCGTTCCCGATGTCGCCGGGCCGACTCGCGGCGTGGCGGGGCCGGGATCGGTCGATCCGCCGTTGATCGCCTCGATCCGGGACCGGATCTGGTCGTACTGCCGCGCCGATTCGGGGAGGAACCCGATCGCCTCGCGCCACGATGCCAGGGCCAGCGCCGGTCTCCCGAGCGCTCGGCCCGGTCGGCCTGAGCGACCAGCTCCTTGAGTCGATCGGCGTGCAGGAATCGCCCGCAACGCGAGCAGCTCAGCTCGCCATCGAAGATCAGGTTCCGGCAGTTCCGGCAGACGACCGCGTCACGCATCCGTCGGCGCCTCCCCGGCTCCTTCGCCACCGATCGTCAGGGCCGCCGGCCGGGTCGGCTCCGGCGGACAGCGGTTGAGCCGCCAGGCCTGAAAGAGCCCCAGCAGGATCATCGCCAGGCCCGCGATGCTGTTGACGTCCTGGTAAATCGGCATGACCAGCAGCAGCAACACTTCCCCCGGCCAGCCGAACTCGCCCCGCAACGCCACCGGCAAGAGCGGCAGATGGCCCGCCACCATCGCGAGGTAGCCCAGCACAACCGCCGCCACCTGGTAGGTCCACCCGCCCTGTCCCCGCGCTCCGAGCCGAACTCCCCAGCCCACCCCCATCCCGATCAGGAGTGGGATCACGAAGAACCGCTGCCCCAGCGCCACCGTCAGACCCATATCGATCCCGGCACCGATTGCACCCGCGAGCATCCCCAGCATGAGCGCCCCGAAGGCCCGGCTGATGGGCGATCCGTCCGGAGCCGGAGTGGCTTCCACCGGGTCGCCTGCCTCGGTCACGCCAGCGACGCGGGGCGGGCCGTCCGGATCGTGATCGTCCCGCATGACCTCGACGCCTCGCAGAGAGCCCGAAGAAGCAACCTCCCCAGGATAGTCGATCCTCCCGCGCGAGGAATGAGCTTTGCCGGGCGTTGCCTCACGATTCTCGCATCGCCCGTCGAATCAAAAGCTCATACCAGGCTGCCGGCAGCCAGCGTCCGAGCCGTGCCAGCGCGACCATCGGCCCGGGGAAGTTGACCTCCCGACGACGCGCCGCGATCCCCCGAAGGATGATCCGCGCGGCCTGCTCAGGCTCCATCACGAAGGGCTTCCGACCACCCCCCGCGATCATGGGCGTTGCGACGTAACCGGGATGCACCGTCGTCACGCCGATCCCGCGGCCCTTCAGCTCGATCCGCAAGCCTTCGAGGAAGGTCGTCAGCCCCGCCTTCGTCGCGCTGTAGCCGGCCACCCCCGGCAGGCCGCGGAAGCCGGCCAGGCTGCTGATCCCGACCAGTTGCCCGTTGCCGCGTTCGAGCATCGACGGCAAGACCGCCTCGATCGCCGCCACGGCACCCACCAGGTTCACTCGCACCATCCACGCCATCGCCTCGGCCGAGAACTCCTCGACCGTCAACGGTACCCCGACCCCCGCGTTCGCGATCAGGAGGTCCACCGGCCCGAGCTGACCGGCGAGTCGCCGGATCGCTGCCCGGGTCGCCTCGATCTCCGCCGCATCCGCCACCGCGACGGCCGCCGTCCCGCCTCGCGACCGGATCTCCTCGGCCAGCTCCTCCATCGGGTCGATCCGCCTGGCTGTCAGGCCAACCCGCACGCCGCTCGCCCCGAGCTGACGCGCGATCTCCGCCCCAATCCCACTCGACGCCCCCGTCACCACCGCCACCCGGCTCGCGATCTGCATGAACGCCCCCCTCTCCCCGACAACTTCCATCCGACCCGCCCGATCGTAGCCCGCCGCAAAGCCCGTCGAAACCCTGCCGGTCGTCACCAGTTCCGCACAATCGGCCAACGAGCCACCCGCCGCCTTGCCGATCCTTCCGAATGGGTTTCCCGACGCCGAGGAGATCGATTCACGCCAGTCGAGGTGATTCCATGAGACGATTCCGGGCCATGTGGACCACAGCTTTGATCCTCACCGGCGTCACCGGCGCCCCGGCCCAGGAGTCAGTCCCTCCGCTCCAGCCGCCGCAACTGCCGGGCGGCACGCCTGAGTCGTCGCCTCCCCCGGATGTCCCGACAGCCCTAACTCCCCGGCCTTTGGTCGGACGTCCTCGCCTGCTCACCCCGCGACCGCCCAGCGTGCGACCCACGCTCCCACGTCTCGAACCGGCCGGCATCCCGCTCCCGGCGCTCGGCGGCCCGCGACTTGATACCAGCCTGCCGGGCCCGCGGGAGGAGATCCTGATCCCTTCCGCCGAGGCGCCCGTTCTGTCGCCGCGTCTGCGACCCGGTGTTCCGCTCGCCCCGCCGCTCGAAGGTCCGCAAGCGATCCCGCTCGAAACGATCCCCGACGACCCTCTCGACCCCGCCTTGCAGCCGCTCGCGCCTTTGCCCGATTCGGCCAGTCGCTCGCGAGCCAGCCGCGACGCGAAGGAACTTGTAGACCTCCGACCGCCGATGCGCCGTCGTGGACTCTTCGGCCTCTTGGCGCCGCGACCTCGACCCGCCGTCTCGACCCGTCCGGCCGGGTCCGCTCGTTCCCGAGACCCGATCACTCCCGACTCCGACCCGGCCTCCGAGGCCGCTCTCAAGCGCCGGATCGAGTTCCAGGTTCGCGAGGTTGGCGGCCGCCACCTTCGCTCGCTGGAGGTCCGCGTCAACGACGGTCGCGTGACGGTCCGCGCCAGCGCCGATCACTTCTGGAACCGTCGCTCCCTCCGCCGCGACATCGAGGCGATTCCCTCCCTCGCCGGGCACCGGCCGACCGTCATCGTCGATTGAGGCGGCTCGCGACACTCCTGCCCGGTGGCGTCACGATCGTCGCCGAGCGATGATCGTAGGGAATGGTCCGCAACCAACGAACCACCGCGCCAGCACCAGGAAGCAAGCATGTTCCACCAGGAAAGCCTGATCCTCAATTCCCGTGGCCGGGGCACCTTCGAGATCACCGACCAGATCGAGAGCATCGTGAGCGCCTCGGGCATCGAGCGCGGACTCTGCTCGATCTTTCTCCACCACACGAGCGCGTCCTTGATCCTTTGTGAGAACGCCGACCCGAGCGTTCGGAGCGACCTCGAACGCTTCTTCGCCCAGCTTGCCCCCGACGGCGACCCCCTCTTCCGCCACACGACCGAAGGCCCGGACGATATGCCGGCCCACGTCCGCACGATCCTGACGCAGTCGAGCCTCACGATCCCCGTCGCCTCCGGGCGCTGCGACCTGGGCACCTGGCAAGGGGTCTTCCTCTACGAGCACCGCACCGAGCCGCACCGCCGACGCGTCACGGTCTCGGTCCTGGGTTGATCGCGCACACGAAAGGGAATCCCACCATGAAGAAGCTCATCAACCGCCCCGCCGATGTCGTCGAGGAGATGGTCGAGGGGCTCGCCGCCACCTTTCCGGGTCTGGTGCGGCTCGCCGGTCACACGGTCCTCCTGCGCTCCGACTGGCCCGAAGCGCCGATCGCCCCGTCGCCCTGATCTCGGGCGGCGGCAGCGGCCACGAGCCCGCCCATGCCGGCTACGTCGGCCGCGGCATGCTCACCGCCGCCGTCGCAGGCGATGTCTTCACCTCCCCCAGCACCGACGCCGTCTTCGACGCCCTCCGCGCCGTCGCCGGACCGCGGGCGTCCTCCTGATCGTCAAGAATTACACCGGCGACCGCCTCAACTTCGGCCTCGCCGCCGAGCGGGCGCGGGCCGAGGGGATCGCGGTCGAGACGGTGATCGTGGCGGACGACGTGGCGCTTGCCGGCTCTGTCGCCAATGCCGGACGACGCGGGATCGCCGGTACAGTTTTCGTCCACAAGGTCGCCGGCGCCGCGGCTGAGTCGGGACTGTCCTTGCCCGAGGTGGCCGACGCCGCCCGAGCCGCGGCCGATGCGGTTCGCACGATGGGTGTCGCCCTGACTCCCTGCACGGTCCCCGCCGCCGGTCGTCCCGGCTTCACCCTCGGAGACAACGAGATCGAGCTGGGTCTCGGCATCCACGGCGAGCCGGGCGTTCGCCGGACCACGATCGAGCCGGCCGACGCCCTCGTCGATCAACTCCTCGCGCCGATTACCGATGACCTCCGCCTGGCCCGCGGCGAGCGGGTGGTCCTCCTCGTCAATAACCTCGGCGGCACGCCCACGATGGAGCTGGCGATCGTCGCCCGCCGCGCCATTACCGACCTCGAAGGTCGCGGCCTGTCGGTCGATCGCGTGCTCTGTGGCACCTTCCTGACATCCCTCGAAATGGCCGGCGTCTCCCTCTCCGTGCTCCGCGTCGATGACCGCCGCCTCGCCTGGCTCGATGCCCCGACCGAGGCCCCCGCCTGGCCGAACGCCGCGTCCCGCCCTCGCTCCGGTGCCCGGACCCTCGCCAAGTCGTCCGCCCCGCCCCCCCTGCCCCGCCCGCCCGCGAGCCTCAGTCGGTTCTCGGCCGACGCCTCCGCGCCGCCCTCCAGGCCGTTTCCTCCGCGTTGATCGCCGCCGAGCCCCGCCTCACGGAGCTGGACCAGGCCGTCGGCGACGGCGACCTTGGCATCAGCCTCACCCGCGGCGCCGAGGCGATCCGCGACGCGATCCCCACGCTCCCGCTCGACGACGGGCCCGCCACCCTCCACGAGGTCGGCCTGATCCTCCAGCGCCGACTCGGCGGCACCTCCGGCCCCCTCAACGCCGTGATGCTCCTCCGCGCCGCCAACGCCCTCCGCTCCTCCGATCCCTCCGACCCCCGCGCCTGGTCCGCCGCCTTCCGCGCCGGTTGCGACGCCATCTCCGAACTCGGCGGCGCCCACGTCGGCGATCGCACCATGCTCGACGCCCTCGTCCCCGCCGCTTCCGCCTTCTCCGCCGCGATCGACGCGGGACAGTCCCCGTCCGCCGCCCTCGCTGCTTCTGCCAGCGCGGCCGAGAAGGCGGCCAACGGCACCGCCTCGTTGATCCCCACCAAGGGTCGTGCCAGCTACCTCGGCGAGCGTGCCCTCGGCCACGTCGATCCCGGCGCCGTGGCCGTCGCCGTCTGGCTCAAGGCTCTGGCTGACTCCGCCGCATGATCATTCTTTTGCAGAGGTTGGCGCGGATGCCTCCATCCCCTTGATCCACTCGGCAATCGCCGCGACCGCCGCCTCGTCCACCCGACTCCGCGCCAGGGGCGGCATCACGAAGCGTTCGGCCACGATCATTCGTTGATAGAGCATCGACCGCCCCAGGTCCCCCGGTGCGACGACCCGCGGTTCGTTGATCCCGAGACTGTCGCTCCGCGTCTGCGCGTCGATGATGCCCCGATCCTTCTCCAGCGTCCCGAACCTCGCATCGAAGGCCGCCGGGATGTTGGCGCCGGGACGGTGGCAGTTGGCGCAGTTCGCATCGAGGTAAGAGCGGACGCGCAGATCCAGCGATGCCGAGGTATCGTCGATCGGGACCAGCCGCTCGAATCGCGGGATCTGGGCCTCGACGATCGTTGGCTGAAACATCCCGAGAGAATTCCACGTCCTCAGTTGGTTGTCGGTCGGGCCGCCTTCTCCGTAGTGGAACTCCCGGTTGATCTGTCGCGTCTTCGGGCCGAGCACAAACCCCGCGGCTTCCGTGTGGCACTTGAGGCAATCCTCGCGAGCCGGGTAGGTCCACGACTGCGACCGCTCGCCGGATTCCGTCTGGACGTGAATCACTTCCGTCGCGCCCTCCGCGGGGACGAGGTCCGCCTCACTCCCATCGGATCGCCAACGATAGGTGGCACCGTAGCCCCCGCCGCGACCGTCCGCATAGAGCATCCGCGTTTCCAGTCGGCGAACCGCCTTCGTGTCCTTCTCGTCCACCGGCAGATCGAAGTGCTTGACCAGAACGGTCCCCGCCGGGAAGGTCCATTCCCCCTCCGGCCGGAACCCGATCCGCTCACCGCCCGGCAAGGCGATCCAGCGCCGTTTGCGAGCGCCGTCCGACCAGAGCGGGCTGTTCACGTCATACGGCACGAGACCCGACCCCGGCGTCAGTTCCGCCAGGGAACGGAACAGGCCCGTTTCCGAGAGCCGCGCCGGCAGGTCGTTCGGATCATCGCCGATCTTCAAGCCCCGCAACGTCGGTCGCACCGCCATCCCATACGGTCGCCGGCCCTGGATGCGATAGGTCGCCTCCTGCTGGCGTCCGACCGGCTTGCCATCCCGGAATCGCGGGCCTTGACGACCGAGTCTTCCGTCACTCGGAAGGGATGCTCATAAAGCTTCGCCTCGCGGGAAGGCTCGGAACCGTCTGTCGTGTAGCGGATCTCCGCACCCCGCCCGCCGAATTCCAACCGGACGGTGATCGGCCCCGTGTACGTCCCGCCATCCGGCAGGATCGGGGATGGTGATGCCACGCTTACGGGCTTCTTCACCGGCCTGGCGACCACGGCGGTCGGGTCGTAGCGGATCTGCCACAAGGCCCCGGTCCCCGGCTTGAAATCCTTGTCCTTCACCCACATGTTCCGAGTGAGCAGGTACAGCGACCCCTCCTTCGCGAACCTGAGGTCCACCGCCCTCGGCACCTTGCTGGCGAACTCGTCCACATGCGACGGCCTCTCCGGATCAAGGACGTGAATCCATCCCTTCATGAAATCCATGAAGAAATATTTCCCTCGGTACTTTTCGGGGAATCCTCCCGCGACGGCCGCCCTGGGGCAGAACGTCCCGCCTGTGATCGAGCTGGTCGGATAGTGATGGATCGGCCCCCGGAAACGCGGGTCGGCTGTCGGCCCGTGCTCGACGACCGGCCAGCCGTAGTTGGCGCCGGGGAAGCCTTCGTTGATCTCCTCGCGGACCCCGCCGACGTCGTTGAGGAAGATTCGGCCCGTCTCGGGCTGCACGGCGAAGGAGAACGGATTGCGGCACCCCAATGCCCAGATCCCGCGGTACTTGCCGCGGGTTTTGTCGAGAAACGGGTTGTCGTCGGGCATGGAGCCGTCCGGGTTCAGGCGCAGGACCTTGCCCAGTAGCATGTCGAGCCGCTGCGCCGGGCGCCGGTCGTCTGTTCGCCCATCGTGGCGTACAGCTTGCCATCCTTGCCGAAATGCAGCGCGCCACCCTGGTGGCCGGCGGGGTAGGAACCGCCGAGGTTGCGCTGGTCGTCCCCTTCCAGAAGCACGAACTCGCTGCCGGGCTGGGCAACGTCGCCGTCGAGGGTGAACCGGCTGATCCGGTGATGTGGGTACGGGTCGGGTGTGACGTAGCAGACGTAGAGATAATGATTCTTCTCAAACTGGGGATCAATGGCGATCCCGATGAGCCCCCGTTCCCAGTAGCTATCGACCTTGAGCGTGAGGACCGGCTCGGGCTTGAGCTGACCGTCGCGGAAGACGCGGAGCGTGCCGGTCTGCTCGCAGAGGAAGATGCCGCCGTCCGGGGCGATCTCCATCGCGGTCGCCCCGGTGATCCCCTCGGCGACTCGGTGGACGGTGAATCCTGGCGGAAACTGCATCTGCGCCGGGGCCGAGGCGGCAACGAGCAGGGCGACCAGCGCGAGTGGGGTCATCAGAGAGGTCCGGTCGGGAACGGAGGGATGACGACCAATCCAACCAACGTGTAACGATAGCCAATCCAAGGACTCCGAGGTATCTCGGAGCGGTCGACCGCGCCGCGGGCCTCAACGTCCCGCCGTCCTCGTGTCGAGCTGGTTGGCCACCGGTTCCACTGACCGGCGATGTCCTTCGGCCAGCTTCCGGATCTCCGCGATCACCTCGGGATGCTCGGCGGCGACGTCGAACCGCTCGGACGGATCATGACCGAGGTGATAGAGTAATGGCGGATCATGTCGGGTGATCGTCATGTCCTGTCCGTAGGCGGGCTGGGTCAGGAAGTGAGCTTTGTACGAGCCATAACGGATCGCGTAAAGCTCGGTGCCCCGGTAGTAGAACATCACCTGGCGCGGACTGTGCCCGCTCCCGAGCAGGGCGTCGCTCAGGTCGAAGCCGTCGAGGATGCGGTCCTTCGGCACCTCGCCGCCAGCCAGGGAGAGGCAGGTTGGCAGGAGGTCGAGCGTGCTTCCGAGGTCGTACACCGTCTCACCCGCTGGCACCTTGCCTGGCCAGCGGACGAGAAACGGCTCGCGCATCCCACCTTCCCAGGTGCTCCCCTTGCCGTCGCGCAGGAGACCGGCCGAGCCGCCGTGGGTGTCGAAGATCAGCCAGGGGCCGTTGTCGCTGGTGAAGAAGACGATGGTTCGCTCGTCGAGGCCGAGGCGCTTCAGAGCGTCAAGCAACTGCCCGACGCTCGCGTCGATCTCCTCCACCACGTCGCCATACGTCCCCCGCTCGCTGCGGCCGACGAACGGTTCCGATCGGAACAGCGGCACATGCGGGAAGGAGTAGGCCAGGTACAGGAAGAACGGCCGCTCGCGGTGCGACTCGGCGAACCGGATCGCCTCCTCCGTGTAGCGCCGGGTCAACGTCGTCTGATCGGCGGGTCGCTCGACAACTTCCTCGTCTCGCATCAAGGGCACCCGGAAATACTCGACCTTCGGTTCGAGGAGCGCGATCCGCCCCCGCGGCGCGTCGTCGGCCCGGTCCATGTCGTTGCTGTAAGGGATGCCGAAGTAATGGTCGAACCCGTGTCGCGTCGGAAGGGACTCCGGCCGATGGCCCAGATGCCACTTGCCAATGCAAAGGGTGTCGTATCCGACTGTTTTCAATCCCTCAGCGATCGTGACCTCCGAAGCCGGCAGGCCGCCCGCCGAGTCCGGAAAGAGCACGCGATTGCGCGCGCTGCACATTCCCGAGCGGATCGGAAGGCGCCCCGTCATCAATCCCGCACGGCTGGGCGTGCAAACACTCGCCGCCACGTAGAAGCTCGTCCAGCGCTGACCTTCGCGTGCCATCCGGTCGAGGTTCGGCGTGCGGATCGTGGGGTGGCCGTAGCAACCAAGGTCGCCGTAGCCCAGGTCATCGCTGAAAAGAATGATAATATTGGGAGGGTGTGGCGTCTGCGGTTCGTCAGCCAGCCCAAGCAAAACGGGTAGGAGGGCGATCCATGGCATCGTCATGGGCTCCGGTTCGGGCGTCCCTCCGGCTTCCCGTGACCAGTGGCTGCGCCGGGTTGTATTAGAGCAGATTCCGCCCGGGATGGAAGGATGTCAGCCCTTCCACTTCACCAAGGAAGGACCTCCATCCCTGGCCTATCGGAACGATTTGGGACCCTTCGCCGATCCTCCGCATTCTCTGGCGGAATCGTTCCCGGTTATTCGGAGATTCCGATCGTCGCGGGCACCTCAATTGCATGCCGAGATGCCGATCATTTTCGACGGGGATGGACGGTGCGTCGCGTGTCCTGGGAAGTCGCGATCCAACGGCCCACCTCCGTCGGAATCTCCCCTCGCTGAGCACCTGACCGTCACACACCGTCGGAGGAGATTGGCATGTCTGCGTCTCCGCATGCATCGCCCCGGACCCGGCGGCGGAAGTCCCGCCGTCGCGCCACCCTGGAAGGGCTCGAAACCCGCACCTTACTCTCCGCCGCGCACCATCCCGGGCCGGCCGCCGCGATCCAGGCTCCTGGTCCTCAGGATCACGGCCAGGGCAACGCGCCCTCCGAGACCCCGAACGGGTCGTCGGCCTCCGACCACGGTCCCAAATCACCGAACGATGTCGCTGCCGGGAAGTCCCAGGTCGACCCGAAGCCGGCTCCGGCCAGTCCGAGCCAAGATCCAGGCGTCTCGACGTCCGATCCGAACCCCGGCAAGGCGGCGGACTCCTCCCACGGTAAGCCTTCCACGCCAGCCGGTCCGGCCGCGACCCAGCCCGGACCCTCAGACAATCAACACGGCAAGCCGGTCACGTCTCCCGCGCCTGATCCATCCGGACCCCAGCAGGCGAAAGGTCCCAAGTCCGCTGGACCCTCGGACCCGGCAAGCACGTCGCCGGCTCCGGCGGCGTCGAAGGGCGGCCCCGGTCGGTCGTCCGATCCGACCCCGAAACCGACCCCGAAACCGGCGCCCGGTCCGGCCGATCCGGCGGGCGACCCGGGTGGGGGACCGGGCAAGGCGCAGGGTCCCAAGTCGGAGGGACCGTCCAAGCCCGATGGTCCGTCGGGCGGCCCGAGCGGTTCCAAGGGCAACTCGCAAGGTGCCCCCGGCAAGAGCAGTGCCCCGGGTCTCGTCGCCACCTCGGGGAGCCAGGATGCGGGTCGGGGACAGGCGAAGGGCAAGGGTGCCGTGGCCGCGGAGGCATCGTCGGCCGCCGGTCAGCCCGTCGTCACCACGAAGTCGGCGACGCCCTCCGAGCCTCAGACCTCGCCCCAGTCCTCAACGCCAGCGGCGAACGCGAATGCGTCGAAGGCCAAGGGCAAGGACCAGACGAGCCAACCGGCCAAGGATTCCGGCAAGCCGACCGGTCGCTCCAGCAGCCCGGTCGAGAGCCCTAGCGCCGGGACGGCCTCACCCTCCGGGCGTCAGGGCAACTCCACGGACCAGGGGGGTGGCCCGGTGACCGCCGATTCGTCCTCCGCCGGTTCATCCTCCGGCTCCAGCCCCTCGTCTGGCGCCACGGGCACGGCCTCGTCGGCGGTGAGTGTCAATCCAGGTCCGCCGCAGGGTCCCTCGACGAATTCGGCCTCGTCGAATGGTCAAGCCACTTCGGCCTCGCCCTCGGCCCCGGTCGCCGATCGTCGGAGCGTTGACGGGCCGTCGGCCAGTTCTGCCTCGGCGACGGCCGCCGCGGTGGTCCGCTCGATCGTCCAGGCGATCCTTCCTGGGCGCGACGCCGGCTCGCAGGCCACCGGAGCCGCCAACACGGTGAACGCCGGGTCGATGCTGGCGGGACTGGCGGCGATGGCCGGCTCGACCGTCTCCTTGCCGATCCGCTTCCCCTGGCTGCAATCTGCCGCATTGCCCAACCAGGCCGAACCGCCCGAGAACGAGGCGCCCGACCGGATCGCCCTGGCTCCAGACTCCTCCCAGCTCGGACCCGGCCAGGGCCAGCCCGACGCTCCGACGGCCGCACCGCCCGCCGCCAATGCCCCGTCGCCAACCCTGCCCGGGACCGAGTTCCTCGCCGAGGTCCTTCCCTTCCGGGCCGACGCGATCGATCGGGCCATCCAGGACTGCGTGGAGGAAGCCGAGGAGGTGGGCGACGCCCTGGCGGGATTCCTCACCCGCAACGCCACCGCCCTCTTGCTGATCGGAGCGGGAGCCACCCTGGCCCTGGCCGAGGTCGCGCGTCGGCAGGCCAGTCGAGCCACGCCGGTTGTTGAGGTCGGCGACGGCCATGTCTGGGTTCCCGGCATGCCCCTGGAGGGCTTCTGATCGTGGCGAACGTCAATCGAGGACTCCGGCTCGACGATTCCGTTTGCGACGACGCCGAGTCCTCCGAGTTCGATGACCGGACCCTCGTGGCCGATTCGGAACCGCCGCTCGGCGGTCCGACGGCCCCTGGGCCGGGACGCCTGCCTCTGTTCGAGGTCGCCGCGCGGGTGGCCGCCGAGATGGCCGAGGCCTGGGGTCGAGGCGAGTGCCTCTCGGCCGAGGACATGCTCTACCGCTACCCGGCCCTGCTCGAACAGCCCGCCGCTGCGCTCTGGGTGGTCATTGAGGAGATGCGGCTCCGTCGCGAGGACGGCTCGATCGCGGCGACCGACGACTTCATCCTGCGGTTTCCCTACTGGGCGCGGGAGCTGGCCCGCCTCCGGGAGATGGAGTATCAGGACGCTCCGATCGCGGCCTCGTGCTCGCGACCGGTCCCGGGCCAGGCGCTCGGCGACTTCCACCTTCATGCTGTGCTGGGCCGGGGCGCGCGCGGTGAGATCTTTCTCGCAACCCAGCCGGCCCTGGGCGACCGGCCGGTCGTCCTCAAGGTCTCCGCTCGCGACGGCGGCGAGCACCTCGCCCTCGCCCGACTCCAGCATGCCCACATCGTGCCGTTGCTCTGGGCCCAGGATCTCCCCGACCCGGGCGTGAGTGTCCTCTGCATGCCGTACCTCGGTGGGGCCACGCTCCAGCGACTCCTGGCCATGCTGGCCGCCACGCCGCCCCGGCGACGGTCGGGCCGGGCCTTGCTCGCTGCGCTCGATCAGGCCCGCGCCGAGGCGCCGCTCGACGTGCCGTCCCGGAGCACGGCTCGCACGTTCCTCGAACACGCCAGCTATCCCGAAGCGATCGCCTGGATCGGCGCCTGTCTGGCCGACGCCCTCCACCACGCCCACGGCCGCGACCTGATCCACCTCGACGTCAAGCCTGGCAACCTCCTGATCGGCTCCGACGGTGTGCCCATGCTCCTGGACTTCCACCTCGCTCGACGGTCGGTCGCGTCCGAGGACGTCCCGGCTGCGCCGATCGGAGGAACGGTCGCCTACATGGCCCCCGAACAGCGGGTCGCGGTCGTCGCTGCCCAGTCGGACCTGCCGGTTTCCGTCCCGCTCGATGGTCGGGTGGATCTGTATTCCCTGGGCGTCACGCTCTTCGAGGCGCTCGTCGGCGATTTTCCTTCGGGCATGGAAGGCCGCTGGGGGCGTCGGCTCAAGAAGGCGGGTGTCCCGCCCGCCCTGGCGTCGATCGTCGCCCGCCTGCTGGCCTATCGGCCGGACGACCGCTACGCCAGCGCCGGCCAGCTCGCGGAGGATCTCCGGGCCTACCTGGCCGCTTCCTCGCGTCGGAGAGGGCGAGCGCGGACCTCCTGGCGCCGCCCGGTCCTCTCCAGCGTGGCCGCCCTGGTCCTGCTGGCCGGCGGACTGATCGGGGCGTCCGGGGTCGGCCTCCGGATCTCCGAGGCGGATTCGGCGCTGAACGCGGCGCGGGTCTTCCTCGATCGGGGTTCCTTCGACGAGGCGGAGCGCCGGTTGAAGGCTGGCCTGGCCCGGCTCGATGAACTTCGCATCGTCGAGTCGATGGTCCCCCGCGTCCGCATCCTGAGAGCCAGGTTCTCCGACTTCCAGAAGCAAGCCCGCGTGGTCCGGGAAGCCAGCGCGGTCCATCAGGTCGCCGAACGGCTCCGCTTCCAGTACGGTGCCGAATCGCCAACCCCGGACGTGGCCCGGGCGCTGGAGACCAGCCTCCGCGACGTTCAGGAACTCGGGATGAGTCTGCTCGACCCGGAGGGACCACGGGCGCTGCAACCGGAGGCCCGCGAACAGCTCCAGGACGACCTCCGGGCGCTCGCGGTCGTCGCCGCGGAGCTTCCGGCGGGCCGGTCGTCGCCGGACGTCGGATCGGGACAGGACGCGGCCCGCCACCGACTCGCGGGGCTGGAGCGCCGGTTCGGTTCCGATCCCATCCTCGCCCACGAAATCCTGACCCTGGCCGGCAAACCGGAGGAGGCGCGGCGGGCGATCGAGGGTTGGTCGCCCCGGACGGCCTGGGAAGCTCACCTCCTCGGCATCTGGCTCCTGCGAGCCGGCGATCTGGAAGAGGCGGTCCGGTCGTTCGACCGGGCGATCGAAACGCACCCCGAAGCGCTCGGCCCTCGATTCCAGCATGGCGTTTGCAACCTGAAACTCGGCCGCGACGCCGAAGCCCTGGCCGATTTTGAGGTCTGCGTGGCCCTGGCGCCCGACTCCCCCGCTTGCTACCGGAACCGCGCGAGCGCCGAGGCCCGTCTCGGCCTGGAGGATCGGGCCTCGCGAGACCGCGACCGGGCGTCGGCGATCGAGACAAGCGCCCGGTCCGTCGCGATGGAAAGTCAGACACTTCCCTGACAACCAGGCCGGACTTCGCCCGCAACGCCACGACGTCGCGCTCGCATCCCGTCAGGGCCCGGAGCCTCCCCAGAACCTCCAGGACCCTCCCGGCCCGGAGGGCTCACGGCCCGGCACGCTTCAGGTCGCGCTCGCCGTCGCCGATCCGGAAGTGGACCCCGGTCACCTGTCCCTGGTCATCCGACCGGAAGGTGAAGCGTCCGTAAGTAAACGGCATGTCGAACTGGGTCTCGGAGATCGGCTCGATCGCCAGCGCCTGGGGTCGGAAGGGGAACGTGACGGTCAGGTGCCCCCCTTCCCGGGCGATGAGGACGCGGCTCGCGTTGCGATTCTCGCCCATCAGGTATGCGCCTGCGTACCGATCCAGCAACTCCGTCGGGAGCGTGATCACCTTCGGTCGAGCGAGGACCTCCGCCGTGGGCGCGGGGCGATCGGGCAACTCGCGGACCCAGATGTTGCGGTAGCGCACGGGGTGGCGGTGGTCTTGAAGGGCGATCGGCCCGCGGTCGCCTTGGTCGGTGTACGGCAGCCACTTCAACCAGGAGGTTGGCCCGAACGGCTCCTCGTTGTTCTGCACGAGGATGCCGTTGTGGAAGACAGTGATTCGCGCCGGCTCCCGGAGTTTTCCGGAGCCGTCGAATCGGGGGCGACGGAAGGCGATGTCGTAAGCCTGCCACTGGCCCGGCGGTCGCGAGGCATTGGACAGGGGAGGATACTGGCCATAGATCGCCCCGGCCATGCCGTCCGCGTAGGTGTTGGCCTGGAAGGAGTCCAGCACCTGGATCTCGAACTGGCCCATCAGGAAGACGCCGCTGTTGCCTCGGTCCTGGCCGGTTCCGTGGGGCGGGTTCGGCGTCGCCCACTCGACGTGGAGCTGGATGTCGCCAAACTTCTCCTTCGTCTCGATCGCTCCGGCACCCGGCACCGTCTCCATGGCGCCGTCGGCGACCCTCCACCGCGCGGGACCGCCGGAGGAGGACTGCCACGCTTCCAGACCCTTGCCGTCGAACAGCACGGTCGCGTCCTCCGGCGGCTTCGCCGCGACCGTGCCCTCGGCCGGCTCGACCACCGTCGGCTTGGGGCGCCGGATGTCGTGTTGCCGCCAGCGGGATTGAGCGTCCTCGGTCGGGATCTGCTGGGCGGCCAGGCCCGCGGCGAGACCACAGGCCGCGATCAGGTAGGTGACGCCGCGTCGTGAAGCGAGGGAAGCCATGGGCGATCGTTTCTCCGATTCGGATGGCGAGGCGATCGACGCAAAGCGGGGCCGCGGGGGGATCGGACGGGGTCTCCGGGGGATCGCACGAGGTCTCCGTCGGCGGTAGCTCCGACTTCTCCACGGACCGTGAAGTCCCTCAAGTCCTCGGACGCATTCCGAAGTCACTCCGCGACTCCGGCCCGCCGAGGTCCGGGAAACCCTCATCGATTCGCCCCAGCTTACCCGGTCCGGCTCGTGAAGACTCCTGAAATATGAGACTCCTCGCTCATCGCCACCGCCGCCGCCTGATGTCTTGGCGGAATCGCTTATCCTGTCGCGACTTGGGTGGCCTGCCCACGTCCTCGTGGGCAGGCGACGCGGCTGCGGCCCACCACCGGGCCTAACAGGCCCACGAGGACGTGGGCAGGCCACCCTAAACCGTGCCAAGTGCGGTGGCGATGAGCAGGAGGCCCTGAAATATCGACACTTTCCGGGGAGTGGGCGGACGACCGATGCCGGCCTCCGACCTTTCTCGCGACCTCAGGCACCGCGCCATTTTCCGGTTTTTGTGTGCTATAATTAACACTGTCTCGCTGGCAAATTGGTGGACAGCATCCTCCTCGATCCAGGCGCGACGTCGCGTCACCGAGGCGCGTCGCAGGCACCGAACGAACTTCAAAATAGGCAAAACGTCTCTTCTAAAAGCCATGCTGTTAATAAGTTACGCCAGGCCATCGGATGCGATCGGAAGCGTCCCCATGGCGTCTCCGCGCCGTTCCGGGGGCGTCCCGGATGCGTCGCCGATGCGTTCCCAGACCGTCGCAAGCCTCCGCGGCTGGATAAAGATAGCGTGTCTCGCCGATCGGGCGGAAGATTTCGAGGCCGTTCGCAAGGCCGGGTCCGGCGCGTGCCCGGACCCGGCGGCTCGGATTCCTGACAGCGTTTGTCGCGGCGAATCGCCGGGTCCCGAACGCCGCGAGCGGTCGTTGCATCGGCCGGTCAGGCATGCGGACGGACGGGCCGGATCACTGCTCGACCTGCGCGATGAAGCGGAGGATCTTCAGTTGCTGGATCACCTGGGTGATCGGGGTGGCGATCGTATTCGACCCGTCGCCCGCGACGAGCAGCGCGGTGGGCTGGAACGAGCTGAAATCCACAATCAACGAGCCGGAGTCACCCGCCTTGCTGAACGGGCGACCATCCGACGCCGTGATCATTACCTGGCCCGTGAACACGGCCTCGACGTCGGAGAAGCCATCCCCGTTCAGGTCGTATCCGACCTTGGTGGTCACGTTCACATGCTGGATCTGCCCGACGGTCAGGCCGGTGGTCCGGCCCTCCTTGCGGACCGCCTGCTTCTCCCGGGGCTCGACCGGCATCGGGTTGATCGTGAAGGTGTGGTGGCTTGGAGAGACGTTGGCGAAGCTCGTGTGAGCCGCGGCCGCATCGACCATGTTGGTCCCCCCTGTCAGATCGATCGTCAGAAACCGCTCCAGCCGGGCGATCATGTTGCCGGGATTGTTCGAGTCCGCCAGCCCGGGCTGGATGACCGGATCACCAACCTTTGCCCGATTCACCGCCGCCAGGACGTGGTTGTTGCTGATGAGGGCGAGCTTGCCGTTATCGAGCTGGACGAGTGCCGCGATCGTGCCCGTCTCGATCCCTTCACCCACCGACGCACCGCAACGCGCAGGGCGTTCACGCAACTGGAAGCCAGCATGCGTCACGAACGGGCCCGCTTCGATCACATCGGTCAGCACGCCATTGATCTCGGACGGGATGACAGCCCCGGACGGCATGCTCCGATCGGGGACTTTTTTGGTCACATAGATCACGATGGCGGCCTGTCCGGTGTGCCGTCCGTCGATCAGCTTTTCACCCAGGCCACAACCGACGATTCGCGACGACTCGCCCGAGGGAGTGGAAAGCGACTGAGCCGAGAGGGCCCCTGCCTCGTTCAGCCGGACCGGTGGGGACATGAACTCGTCGATGAGAGTCCTCTGAGCCTCGTAGTGACGCTCGTCGAACCGGGAGTAGATCTCCGGGATCGCCTGAGCCTGAGCTAGCGGGACGGCCTGGGCCTGCACGCCCTCCGGGTCGAATTGCTCCAGCGGTATCCCCTCGCCTCCACCGGTCGTCGTCCCCGATTCTCCCAGTTCCTCAATTCTCGAAGGAGAACCACCTGACTTCGATGCTTTGGCCATGTTCGCCTCCCGGGTTGCCCGTCAGACCTTCAAGACAAGGAAGAGTGAGCGACGGGGCATGGCCCGCGCCACTCATTGCCGCACCTGAGCGGCACGCCTGGGGAGCCCCGGCGTTCCAGAACAGAAGCCGAGGCCACCAAAAGATCGGAGGTTGCTCCAGATTCTTATTTGGAGCAAATTGCCAGGCTTCTGCATCTTCTCTCGGCATTGGATCTTCGTCAAGCAGCCATTTCAGGAGAATTCGAAGATCCTGATCGAAGGGTTGTGCTTTTCCCAATCCTCATCACTCGGATTCTGGCGTGTGGGAGCCACCAAAGCATCAGCGGAGGCCACGTGGGAATATGGTGGTTTTGCAAAAGAATTGCGGGGAGGTCGTGGCGGATTCTTGATAAACCGCGTAGGATGGGGTATCATTGGCGAGGCTATTCCGGCTGGCCGTTGACCTTGCCGGACCGTCTCTGGATGGTTTATCCGGGACGGGTGATCTCGACGGGGGATCTCAGGCGGCTCCATGTTCTCCCGAGAAAGGATCGAAACGATGAAGCTCTTCGGCAGTCGGTCACCCTTGATCGTCGCGATCGGTCTGGGTCTAGTGTCCATCGGCCTGCTACCTGTCGGGGTGCACGCCGGCGGTTTCTGCCATCATCGTGGCATGGTCGTGATGAACGGAACCCAGAGCTTCGGTCTGGCGACCCCGTTCGTCGGGGGAGGGCAGATGCTGGTGCAAGGCCAGTCTCTGGTCCCGATGATGTCGCAGTCGGTCGTTCCCGCGACCATGCAATCGTATGCCTTGGTGCCGGTCATGAACGGTTCAGTGCAGCAGAACGGCTCGGGTCAGCAACTGGTCGGGGCTCAGGGGGTCAGCGCCCAGGGCATCCCCCCCGAGTTGGTGGCTGGCCTCATTCGCCAGATCTTGCCCCTCATTCTGGGAGGCAATAACGGCGGGTTGAACATCGGGAATAATCCGCCGACGAATCTCGGCGGCGGAGCGGTCTCCGTCCAGTTCCCGCAGCCGCTCCGGGTTGTCATCCAGACGACCACCACAGCTCCGGCAACCGCGCCGACTTCCTCGAACGGGTTCCCCCCGCTCAATCAATTCGGCGGCCAGTCCGTGCCCTCAGGTCAGGCCGGTAATCAGGGCCAGGCGTTGATCCAGGCGCAGGGTGCGGCGGCGACGATGCAGTCCCTGGATAGTCGGCTCGGGAATGTCGAGTCGCAACTCGCGGATCTTAAGACGGAGATCCGGAACCTCTCCAATTCCCTGTCCCCTCCGCCGCCAGCCAAGTAAGCCGTCGCCCTCCCGGGGCAAGCGTTTCCGCCACGCTGGACAGAAACTCCTCGGCTTCCCGGAGATTTCTGAATTTGATCCGCGTGTGCTGCTTGTTAGGAGTTACGCCGTTGGCATCCCCTGAGTCAGTAGGTCCGACTTCAGTCGGGCCGGAACTTCAAGAATCCAAGGGGACTCCGGCCCTACTGACTCAGGCATCCGCAAAAGGACCAACTGCGTAACTTCTATGCTTAGATTGTTCGATGGATTAAGTCACGAGTCTGCGCCGCGCGAACCCCCCCGAGGGGCCCGTCCTTTCCCTCCCGAGATCGTCAACGGCCGGGACCCAACCTCTGGGTCCCGGCCGTTAAGTCTTGACCTGGATCATTCCGAAGGCGTGTCATCCTTAGTGGTTGTGGCGCTGCTCAGAACCACCCTGAGGTGAGGGGGTGGGACAGGGTGGCTGGGTGCAGGGAGGCTGGGCACAGGGCGGCGGGCACGGTGGCCGCGGCGGGACTCCTTGAGCGGGGACTTGCGGGGGGATCATCGGGACCGTTCCCGTCGTCTGGATCGTGGCGATGCCGCCCGTGGGCTGGACCGCCTGAGCCGCGAGTTCCGTCTCCTGAAGGGTCTCGATTCGGATCCGACCGAGTGCGGTCAATCGCTCGCCGAATCGCGCCAGACCCGACGCGATGGGTCCTGGCCCGCGGACCCGGACTCGGCTGGAGGACCGCGTGGTTGGCACCGAGACGGTCTGGTTGGTCATGGCGAAAGCGTTGGCCGTCGCGGGGGCGGTTGCCTGGGCCTGGACCGGCACGGCAACCATCGCCTGCGACTGCATGGGCACGGCCGCCATCGCCTGGGCCTGAACGGGCACGGCGGCCAGTGCGGTCATCGGCTGGGGGCTCATGCCGATGGTCCCGAAGGCTTGCATCGGCGGAGCCGCCGAGGCGGTGGAGGGCAGGAAGAAATTACCCGTGACCGCCTGGGCTGGTTGGGCAGCGACGCTGTACGCCTGCACGGGGACCATCTGCGTCACCATCGGCGTGGCCTGGGCGTTGAACGCCGGGACGAGGGCCTGGGCGTTGAACATCGGGGCTGGGACCACCGACTGCGAGATCATCATCTGGGGCGCCACCGGCTGGGGAGCGGGTGGGAGCGACTGGGGGACCATCTGCGGGGTCGGAGGCGCGAACTGCTGCTGGGGAGTGGGATAACCGCCGTAATCGGAGCTGGCCCGCTGGACCGCGGGGTCCAGTCTCGGCGCTCGGATGACCGGGGCGTTCCGGGGCCGGATGACTCCGGGAGGCTGAGCCGCGACCGCGGCCGGGCGCCGGTTCGTCGCGGCCGTTGGGGTCTGTCCTCGGCTCGATTGGCCCTGGGCGGCGAGGCCCATCATCACGACCGCCGCCAGTGACCACCGGCAGGAGAATGGCTTCTTATCGTCCATGATATCAAACCTTCGGGGACATGGTGCCGAGCCGATCGCAGCTCAGCGGGCCTGGGACCGCGACCTGAACATCTTGGCATAGATTCGAAATAGCTTCTGGAGTTTTTCCTTCTGGGCCGGTGTCAGTGCTTGCTGCTGACTCCCGGGCAATCGCAGGTCCAGGCCCAACGGCAGCATCTCAGCCGCCGTCTGCTGGGTGAGGGGCAGGAACACGCCCTGCGACCAGAGCAGGCGAGACTGCGGATCCTGAGGGATGACCGCATCGAGTCGCCGCATCGCCTCGGAACTGAGGCTGCCGAAGGTCGAGTAGAGATCGGTCCGATCCGCGATCGCGTCGAAGACATCAGCGACCCGCTCGGCGATGATCGGCCCCGAGAGGCTTCCCGTCAGATGGATCACTTGCCCGAGAGGATCGAGTGGGCTCAAGCTGCCGAGCGCCGACGAGCGGGAATCCAGATCGTGCGCCAGTTCCCCGACGATCACTTCCACCTCGTCCGGTTCGGAGATGACGTTCTCGGCCGAGATGAGCAACAGGAATCGGTGGACACCCGACTGGGTTGGCGTGAAGGAGAAGTAGGCGTTCTGCTGGGATGGGTCCGCGACCTTCGGGCCGGCGGTCTGGACCCAGCGGTAGTTCACTTTCGGGTTGGCCGGCGTGCTTCGTGAGCCGTTCAGGGTGATCCGGTGGCCGACCAGCCCGATCTGATCATCCCCCGCATCGGCCCTGGGTCGGCCCGTCGCCTCGGGGCCGGTCTCCGCCGCGATCGGAACGACCACCCGGGCGGACCGCTCGCCGTGGGTATCCTTGACCGTGACGAGAAAGACCAGCCGCGGCATTCCCTTCGGAACCGTCAACTGGATTTGCGGCCTCGTCGGATCCTCGATGGCGACGGTTGGTCCCTCGATCTGCCTCCATCGGCAGGTCGAACCCGCTGCCTCGGCCACGTCCACGTTCAGGGTAATCCTGGCGCCGGGGACCGGTGTCCCCTGATACAGCACTTCCGCATCCGTCTGCTGGCGCGGAGCGGCGGTGGGGAATCCGAGCGCACCCAGGGCGGCTCGTTCTCCTTCCGGCGCGGGCTCAGCCCCGGCGACGGCGCCGCCAGGGAGCCCCGATGATATCGCGAGCCGATCGTCGGCCCTCGCCGGGCCGGGATGCCACCCGAGCAAGACCTCGTGCAGCATCAAGCAGGCGCCGGCCATGCGCAAAGCCTGGCCGAGCGGGACAACTTGGATATCCATGGTCAAGGCCCTCATGCGGAGATCCCACAAGGGATGTACCACATTGACTTTCCCCGTCGAACTTACCCCGTATATCGGACTGCCTGTGGCGCAGAATTGATCGAACGTGCGCGATTGCCACAATCGCTATGATTCCGGCGACGCCACCCACCATGGGAAGCCTGACAGCCGGGGACGGTTGAACGCGCCGCAGGGATCGATACCAGGGAGTCTGGGGGATCCGACGTTTCCGGAGAATCCTTTGAAGCCTCCGAATGTCCGGGGCCGATCGGTTGTCTAGTGCTGTTTCCAGGCAAGCATGCCGTTCGGGATCTGGCCTGGCGATCCTGGTGACTCCTCCTCGCGATCCGCAAGCTCTCCGGACGGACGGGATCGCCCATCTCCATGCCAGCGCAGATCGCTTTCGCAACAACCGAGTCAACGACCCGATGATGGACCGACTGACCGCAATCGATCGCTGGGTGCTGAACGGGAAACGCTGGTGCTCAGCGAGCGATTTCTGGGCTCTTGACTATCCAGGCAAGTTCACAAAAAAAATTCCGAAAATATGGCTATGATTAGATTTTATTATAAGCCAGTTATTTGACTGCGGTACAATGTGTTAGAAGCGACGCCGTTGGCTCTTTCGGCCAATCCCTGACCGGATCCCGGGAGCCGTGGGGCTGACCTCAGATGGGCCGGAAACTCGAGGAATCTATGGGATTCCGATCGGACTGAAATGGGGCCAACCTCCCAGGAAGCGGTCATCGGCTCGATTTCTTTGCATGACAAATCATTCACGGCAGGTTGATGATTTCAATGAAGCGGACTTCGGCGAGATGTAAGCTGGAGGGGATCGCGATCGTCCTTGGACTGGTCATCGCCGCCCTATCCGTTGCCGCGAGGTCGGGTTCAGGTCGCTCGGAGGAGAGGCCAGTTCCTAAGGCCGCCTGGCCAATCGGTGGGGTAGTGGCTGTCGGCGTGGAGGCTGGAAAGGCTCGATTCGAGGTGCCCACACCCCGGTCGAGTTCCAAGGTGCTCGTCGTGGTCTCTGCGATGTCGCGATCGAAGGGACCGTTCCCCGTCCGGCTGGAGGCCGGCCTGGCTCGAAAGGGAGGCCGGATGCCGAGCGTGGCCCGGGGACTCCAGGAGCATCGGAAGCCCGCCATCCCGGAACCGGCGCAGGTACCGGACCCGATCCCGCAACCGGCGACGGGGATGCCGCCGTCCGAGCGTCTGTTTTCGATCCTCGCCCGTGAGGGCGACCCAGCCAGCGCCAGCAACTATCGCCGGGTCCGTGGGCGACTTCGCGCCGTGGGTAAGTGGGTGCAGGTTTATGTCGATGAGCAAGACTTGTGGAAAGTCGGTCCGCTGACCCTGCGGGATATCGTCGGCACGTTTGACGGCCACATCTTACCGACGGCCTCGCGACTCTTCGGGATGGCGAGGGACGTTGATGGTGACGGCCGATTCACCGTGCTGGTGACCGGAAGATTGGCCCGACTCGCGGGAGGGACGCGGGGCGTCGATGGGTTTGTCCGCGGAGCCGACTTCGACCCTCGCCTGCCGGCACCCTTCGGCAATCGAGCCGATCTGATGTACCTGAGCGCCCGGCTCGGGGCCGGACCTTACCTGCGGACACTGCTGGCCCACGAATATACACACGCCGTCACCTTCTGCCGTAAGGTCGCGGACCACCCCGGTGGGTTTGCCGGTGAGCACGACGAGGAGGGCTGGCTCGACGAGGGGCTCGCCCATCTGGTTGAAGATCTGCACGGATTTTCGCGCAAGAATCTTGATTATCGCGTCCGCGCCTTCCTGGCGGCCCCCGAGAGGTATCGCTTGCTTGTCGAGGACTATTACGAGGACGACCTCTTCCGGAGCCACGGAAACCGCGGCAGCACGTACCTCTTCCTCCGCTGGTGTGCAGACCAGTTCGGACCGGGCTTACTGCCGGCGCTGGTCCGTTCGCCCCTGAGGGGTGTTGAGAACCTGGAACGGACCACCGGTTGCTCATTTGCCGAGCTTTATCGGGATTGGTCGGTCTCCCTCTTCCTTGATCCGATTGCGCCGAAACGGGATGTGAACACCGAAGGATCGGAACGGGAATGGCCCGCCATCGGACCGAGGACGGCCTTCGTGAGACCAGGCGGGAAGGCGGAGGTCTGGAAGGCCGAGGGGACGACGAGTCATCACGTCATCGTCGGGGCGTCACCGACAGGCCAGGTTGCGATCGAGGTGAGCGCACCACCGGAAGCGGAGATCCTGGTCACGGCCGTGCGACTTCCCGACGACTTGCCGCGGTTCGAACTCGCGGCACAACTGGAGACACTCGCGGACGGTTCGGTGGGCCTCCGAGTTGAGGCCAGGCAGCACGACGGCATCCCCGTCCAGCTTTCGACCCTCGGCTGGGAGCCGCTCGTACCGGCGGCCGATCCGAGCCGGCGGGCGTCTTCCGTTGGTTGGCTCTCGGGTGAGGCCTTGCGCGTGGCACTGGGGGGCCGTGATCAACTGAACCCGGCCCAGCGGGTCGAATCGAAAACGATCCCGTTGCCAGGGTTCGCGTCCGATGACGGGCCGCTCATCGTCCGGCTGACGGGAATCGACCACCGGGGGCGCCGAAGCGTGGCCTGGGCCGAGGTGGACCCCAAGGTCGCGGCAGGTGAACTGGCCGATGCCGTGGCACCCTTACCTTGACACTTCGGAAGATCGCCCGCGAGGGCCACTCGCGGGCGATCGGACCGGGTCCGGGTCGGCCGAATTCGGATTCAGCGTGTCGCCGCCCGCGGGGCTTCGGCGGGGCTGAACTCCAGCGCCTCGGGGGCGACGAACGTCGCCACGAGAACGGCCTCGGACCCACCCGGCAGGCGGATCAGAAGGCGGCTGTCGCCTTTGGGAAGGTCGACGCGGGCGACCTGGGTTTCTCCGTCATCGGAGCCTGAGAGCTTCACGGCCGTGCTGTTGAGCCAGGCTACTGCGTCGGCCTTCGTCTGGATCACCAGCCTCGCCGACAGCGCACGCGAGGTGTGTACCGGGATGAGAAGATAGGCGGCTTTCGATGGATCGGCGCCGAGCAAGGTGGTCAGGTCGATCCGACCCTCGGCGTCGGCCGTCACGCGGCGCCAGGTCGCCGATCCACCGCCGGCGATGGCGACGGGCCTTGCCGGGTTGAGAGGTTCGTTGGGGGCGATCGCCGGCTTTGACGCCGAGTCGGACAGCGGGCCAGCGGCGTGGGCGAGGCCGACGATGCTGACGGGCTGGCGGAGCGTGCTCAGGAAGGCGAGGAGATCGACGAGGTCCTGCTCGCTCAAATTGGCGGCGAGGCCTTCGGGCATCAGGGAGACGTCGCTGAGGCGGCGGTCCTCGACTTCCGAGGGAACGACGGAGACGCGCTGGCCGTCGGCGAGCTTGAGGATGAGGCGGGAATTGGTGTCCTCGACGGGCAGGCCGGTGAGGACGCGGCCGTCGGAGAGGGCGAGGACGACGGAGTGGAAGTTGTAGGAGATGGCCTCGCTGGGGTTGAGGATCGAGCGGAGGAGCTGGTCCTTGCCGTACTTGGTGCCGATCGTGGAGAGGTCGGGGCCGATCCACTGGCCGCGGCCCTGGACGCGGTGGCAGGCGCCGCAGGCGTTGTTGCCTTCACGATAGAAGACGGCGCGGCCGCGGTCGGGGTCGCCGTCGCGTCGGATCAATTCGCCGAAGGGGGGCAAGGGCTGGCCGGAAGCCGTGGTGATGGGGAAGACTTCCTGGGCCTGGTCGCGGACGCGGCGGTCGGGGTGGGCGCGGAGGACGGTGGCGGCCTCGGTCTTCAGGGCCTCGGGGAGTGTTTTTTCGCGGGCCATCGCGAGAAGCTGCGGGCCGCCGTCGCCGAGCACGGCGAAGCCGCGGAGGGCCTCGCGGCGGAGGCCGAGGGGCACGGCGTCATCCTGGAAGATGGCGGCGAGGCGGTCGCGGGCGTTGCCGAGTTGCGGGAGAACGCGGACGGCGGCCTCGGCGGCGGGGCTGGACTGGTTCCGAGACTTCGCCTCGTCGATCAGCTTCTCGACCATTTCCGCGGTGCCAGGAGCACGAACACGGGCCAGGGACTCGATCGCGGCGACGCGGACCTCGGGCGGGGCGTCGGCCTGGGAGGCGTACTGGTGGATGGTGTCGGCAAAGCGGCGGTCGCGGGTGGCGCCGGCGAGTTGAAGCCCCTCGATCCGGGTGCCGGGCTCCTTCAAGGCGCCTTCGATGGCGGCGACGACCTGAGGGTTGCCGGCGGCGGATCGCCAGTCGCCATCGAGCTTGCGGGCGAGGCTGGCGAGAGCCTGCCGGCGACGGAGCGGGTCCTTCGCATCCGACGCCATCGCGGCGAGGATCGGGGCGCCGGCGGGGTCCTCGACGTGGAGGATCACGTCATCGGCGGCTTGCTGGAGGTCGGCCGATCGGAGGGAGGGCATCAGCTTGACGATCAGGGGCAACGCCTCGACCCGGTGCAGCTCCCAGGCGAGGCCGAGGGTCTTGCTGAGGGCGTTGGCGGGGGGAAGTTCCTCGCCAGTTGCGAGGTAAGCCTCGTTGCGATCGACGGGGAAGTACGGGGGCGTGGCGACGACGGCGGAGCCGGAGGCGGGCAGGCCGAGATCGCCGTAGAGGTTGCCATCAAAGAGAGATTTGATGTATTCGGGCTCGCGGTGTCGGAGGGCCAGGCCGAGGGCTTCGAGATACCAGCGGTCGCGGCCGTCCCAGGAGGCGGCGAGCATGCGGAGGGCGTCGCCGACCTTCTCGGTCGGCAGGTTGCGGAGGGCCAGGATCAGCTCGCGGCGGACGCCGGCGTCGGGGTCGTCGGCCATCGCGAGCAGTGCGTCGAGATGGGCGGCGGCGGCCGGGGGACTGCTTGGCCTCGGGCTTCGTGTACTCGACGTGGCCGTTCTCGCGGCAGTCGCGGCCGAGGATGCGGACGACCTGCTCGCGGATGCGGGGGTCGCCATCCTTCAGGGCCGATGCGACCACTTCGGGCCCCGAGACGTCGGCCAGGACCCAGAGGGCGCGGGCCTGGGCGGTGGGCTCGCCGAGGGTGTAGAGCTTCATCAGGGCCGTGACGATCGCCTCCGTCTCCCCGCGCTCGATCAGCAGACGCCGGGCGACGTCGCGGGCGGCGATGTTCGGCGACTCGAGGGCCCTCGATCAGTCCTTCGATGGTCGCGAAGTCGTATCGGACCGGCCGGAACCTCCTTCCCCTCGGGCGTGATCCGGTAGATCCGGCCGGTCGTCTGGTCGCGGAAGGCGTGGCCGCCGACGCCGGCGTCGTACCAGTCGGCGACGAGGAGGGAGCCGTCCGGCGCGGCGCAGACATCGACGGGGCGGAACCAGGGATCATCGCTCGAAAGCATGATCTTGTGTTCGGTGCGGAAGGCGGCCCCTTCCCGCTTCAGGGGGAAGTAGTTGATGACGCGGGGGCCGGCCTCGGCTTCGAGCACGGCGCCGAAGTATTCCTTCGGGAAGCAAGTCCGCCCTCATAGACCATCACGCCGCAGGGGGAGCCGTTGCCGGTGCCGACGAGCTTGGGGACGATGCCGGGCACGTCCTCGCCCCAGTGGCGGGGGGAGCCGGGGGTGCGGTAGCCGTAGTTGCCGCCGTCCATGACCCAGATGACGCGGCTGCCGCGGTTGCCGTCGTCGTCGTTGTCGGAGGTGAACTGGTTGCCGAAGGAGTTCAGGCAGGTCTCGTAATTGTTGCGCTGGCGGTCGGCGATGATCTCGAACTGGGTGCCGTCGCGGTTGACGCGGAGGGTGTTGGCGAGCTGGTCGGACCAGACGTGGCGGCCGGAGCGATCGACGACGTTGAAGTTCTCGGTGTGCTCGCTCCTGTCGGGCTGGACGGAGCAGCAGCCGTCGCCGTGGGTGAAGTAGAGCTTGCCGTCGAGGCCCAGGACCGGGCCGTGGACGCCGTGATCGGAATCGACGCCGCCGAAGCCCGTGAGCAGCGGGTAACGCTTGTCGGCCACGTCGTCGCCGTCGGTGTCTTCGAGGACGAGCAGGTCGGGGCTGTTGCCGACGTACACCTTGCAGCCCTGGTACTGGCCGTCCTTCGACCAGAACTCCTCGACGGCGATGCCCATGGGGACGGGGAAGATCTTGTCGGCGAAGACCTTCATCGAGTCGGCCTTGCCGTCGCCGTCGGTGTCTTCGAGGATCTTGATCTTGTCGGCGTCGGCGATGCGCTGGAACTGGCGGTTGCCGCCGCGGGTGAGGCGGTAGTTGAGGCCCTCGGTCACCCAGACGCGTCCCCGGGAGTCGATGTCGAGCGTGGTCGGGTTGACGACCATCGGCTCGGCGGCCCAGAGGGAGACGGTCAGGCCGGGGGCTGGCTTGAGCTTCCTGGCCGACTCCTCGGGGCTCACCTGGGCGGAGGCCCAGCCCGGGACAAGCCCGACAAGGGCGAACGTCAAGGCCCGGACGACACGGGCCCTGGGCCATCCCCGGCGCGCCGGTTGGCGTGGCAGCATCGTGGCGAACTCCTCTCGGGAAGCGATTCGGGTGTTGGGGCGAGCCTGCGGGAGACGCCCCCGAACCCGGCAGGCGGAACCGGACCCATTGTGCCGGCCTACCTCGGCGGAGTCCAGCGCGCGATGCGGCCCCGCCCTCCTTGGGGCTGGAGGGCGGGACCGTCTGACTTCGTCGGTGGCAGCCTGAGAGGGATTCAGAAGACCTGAGTCGCGGGTTGTTGGAGACGCTTGCGGTAGGTCAGACGACCACACCCAGACCGATCGCCAACAGCAGCATGCCCGCGGGCTCGGGGACCGCCGGGGGCGGGTTGTCACCGCCACCGCCAAGGGGAGGGGGCGTGATGGGGGGCGTCACCGGTGGCGTCACGGGAGGTGTAACGGGTGGCACCGGCGGCGGGTTCGTCTCGCCCGGCTCGGGGGTCGGGTTGGTCGTCGGCGAATGCGCCGGTCTTCCTGGAGGATCGGACCGAGCACGGGATGATACTGATCGAACCGTGCCGGATCCAGGCTCCGCCGCCATTGCAGGTAACGATTCAAGGGCGTGTTGGCCATCAGACCGTTGAGCGTCTTGACCCCCTGCGTCGTTGCGAGCCCGCAGCTGCTGATCGCGGGCGAGGATGCGGCCGACGTTGGGGAATCGGCGATCGAAGGCCGTGGGGTTCTTGGCCCGAAGCGCCTGGAAACGGTCGATCGGATACAGATAGGTCAGAGACGCCGCGGGACTGGCGGCCGTGGCCGTCTGCGCCTTGGGTAAGACACTTCGCGAAGCCCGCAACTGGTTGAGCGGCGTCGAGCGAAGACTGGTCTTCCAGTTCGGCGTGCTGGCGGATCGCGTCGTCGCGAGGGGCGTCAACCGCGCCGCGGCCAGAGCCGGCGTCTGACACACCAGCACCGCAAGGAGCGAGCCGACGATCCGTAGGGTCATCATGACGGATGATCTCGACTATCCGGGTGACGTTGCCGACTCAGAAGTCACGCGTCGCCCGCAAGGCGTACCGGCCAGGGCTGGAACTGCGCCGCAGACGTCGAGGGCGCACCAGGACACGGCCCGCGACCGGACGGGAGCGGGGTGGCTGGAGGATTCGGCGGAGTAAACGGAAGGTGTCCCAAGTGTCACGGAGATCCGGGTATTCCGGCCCGCAAGCCGGCCGAAGCCGTGAGGCGGCAATCGCGAAGTTGTGGGGGGTCAGAAGATCAGATGGGACACGAGGTGGAGCCCTCCTGGCATCCTCAAAAGGGGGTTGGATCGCATCCAGCGGCCCGGATCATAGTCTTCTGTCGATCGGCGGTCAACCCGTCAAGCTGGGCGAGGTTTGCCGGCCGCCAACGCGACCCGGCGTGCTCGCGGGTGGTCGGCTTGATAGAATGAACGGGTGGACTGTCCTCAAACGAGGGCCGCGCTGTCTGCCTGCCGGGATGCGGACCAGGCCGGACCGGCCGGTCAGTGGCGGGGGCGATCGACCGATGAAGACCATGTTCTCTCATGTGCTGACAGCCTTGATCACGCTAGCCCTGGTGATGCTCTGGCTCGGTGGACGGGGTGTCCCGGCGAATGCGCCGGCGCCGGCGAATCCGACCGAGGCCCGGCCCGCACCCCCGGAACCACCGCCGATCCCGCCCGAGGTCTTCGCACGTTCGGAGGCGGACGAGCAGATCAACATCCACGTCTATCAAGAAGACAACCGCGGTGTGGTGAACATTACCGCCGCGGCCCTCGGTATGGGTCTGTTCAGTGAAGACGTGAGCAGCAGCACCGGCTCGGGCTTCGTGCTCGACAGAGAGGGGCATATCCTCACAAATTATCACGTCGTCGCCGACGGCCAGGCGCTCCAGGTGACACTCTTCGACGGCTCGACCCACGAGGCGAAGATCGTCGGCGCTGACCCGAACAACGATGTCGCCGTGGTCCGGATCAACGTCCCGGCCGACCTGCTCACCCCCCTGCCCCTCGGTGACTCGGCCGCGCTGCTCGTCGGCCAGAAGGTGCTTGCCTTGGGCAATCCGTTCGGCCTGGAGCGGACGCTCACGACCGGGATCATCAGCAGTCTCGATCGGTCGATGCGGGCCAAGAACGGCCGGATCATCAAGGGGATCATCCAGACCGACGCCGCGATCAACCCAGGCAACTCCGGCGGCCCTTTGCTGAATACGCGCGGGGAGGTCATCGGCATCACGACGGCCATTCTCAGCCAGGTCGGGCAGTCGGCCGGCATCGGCTTTGCCGTGCCGATCAACGGCATCAAACGCATCCTCAAGCCGCTGATCGAGCATGGTCGGGTGATCCGGGCCGACCTGGGGATCACCGAGGTATTCAGCACCGAGCACGGACTCTACATCATTGACCTGGAGAAAGGCGGTCCGGCCGACCGGGCCGGGCTCCGCCCAATCCAGGTGGTGGTCGAGCGGTTCGGCCGGTTCTACCGGACCCGTCCCGACCCCGAATCGGCCGACCTGATCGTGGCGATTGACGGCCATCAGGTGCGGAGCGTGGACGATCTGCTCAGCGCCGTCGAGGCCCACCAGCCGGGCGAGACCGCCAAGGTCACGGTGATTCGCAAAGGGCGGAAACAGGAGATCCCGGTCCGGCTCGGTTCGACGGAGTAGGCGGTCTGGCATGGGCTGGCCGGAGCCTCGACGGCGCTGGAGACTCACGGATGCTCCTTCGGGGACAGTGCGAGCGTGGGTGAGGCGTCGAAAGGTTGGTCCACGGTCTCGATCAGGCTGTTGTCGTGGACCAGGTAGCCCGCGCCGCCCACGAAGAAGCTGTGGGAATCGGTGACTTCCAGATTGAAGACCGGCTGGACGCGTTCCGTCTCGACCGAATCGACGCGAGCCAGACCGCCGACGGTCCGGATCGTGTCGCCGGGTTTGAGGTCGCGGGTCATTGTCCAGCCCTGGCCAGCCTTCCAGAAGCGGTGGATGCCGGTGGCGACGACCGATTGGTCCGCGAAGCGAACCCGGAAGGTCTCGTTGGGTGCATTGTGGAAGACGGCAACGACCGGCTCGAAGCTGAGCGAGCCGTTGTTCACGTCCTGGGACAGCACGAGGTCGCCGACCTGAATTGACTCGATCGGTTTCGTGCCGTCGATTGTCCGCACGGATGTGCCGGCGGCGAAGCAGGAGTGATGCAAGCCGATCAGCTCCGGCTGATAGGCGGGGATGTTCTGCACGAAGGTCGGCTTGGTGGAGGAGAATTGATAGGCGTAGCCCTGTTGATCTGTCCACCAGCGCTCCCAGGCTTCCGGGTCCTCGCCGAGGTCCTGGCCGGTGACGGTTTGAAGCAGCGGCAGGACCCGTCCGTTGAGCTGGCGATAGGCCGTGTTGGTGGCCTCGACCTGGGCCACGTCGTGCTCAAGCTGTTGCGCCGCGGAAGCGACACTCTTGCGAACCTCGTTGATGTTCCGGGCGACGATCGCTTCGGCTCGTTCGAGGAACATCTCGTCGTGGTAAGCCTGGACGAGGTTGGCCTGGTTGGCCCGGAGACTGAAGGAGTCGAGACCCGCGAGGTTGGTTCCCCCATTGGCTACGTTCCCGAGGTTCGCGAGGGCCGTGGCCGGGTTGGCCGCGGCCTGCTGCAACCCGGCCACGACGGCAACCTCGCCGGGTGTGGGCATCGGGCCGGCCATGCGGCGCATCTGGGCCCGCAGGATGGCAGTGCGGTTCCTGGGATCGACACTGGAGGCATCGAAAACGCTGGTGGTCGAGTTCGGCAGTTTCGGGACCGAGTAGGTTCGCTTGAGGTTGTACCTCAACCCCTCAACGAACAGTTCGCCTTGGGAGCCCGGTCCGTTGAGGGGGCGGACCTCATACCGCAGGGGCTTGTGAATCTGGAGGATCAGAAGTTCGAGGAACTCCCTCGGGTCACGCCAGACAAGGCTCTCGCCAGCCATGCGGCGGGCCTCGGGCTGGGAAGCGTAGACGGACAGGGCGGCGAGGGCCTTGGAAGCGGCGCGGGCGTCGATCTGGGCGAGGATCTGGGCGGCTCGCGCCGGGTCGGAGTCCTTGCCGGCGACGAAGACCTTCCAGACGGCGGGGACGGCTCGTGGGTCGATGACCTCGACCAGTTCCCGCTCGGCGCGGTCGCGTCGCTCGGGATCGGGTGAGCGGAGGCAGGCCTTGAGCAGGGAGAGCTTCGGCCCCCAGGTCCGATCGGCCTTCGCCTGAGCCTCGGCCTCGGCGACGGAAGCCTTGACTTGCTCGGGGGTCATCCAGCGCCCCTTGTGCTTCTTGCAGCCCAGCCTTCGCCAGGCCTCCGCGTTCGAGGGATCCAGCCGCACGACCGCGGAGAAGTGGGCGATCGCCTCGGGCATCAAGTCCTGCTGCTCGCACCAGGCGGCCAGCTGGAATTGCTCGTGGGCCGTCATCGGCGTCTTGGCGCGTCGGGCGTTGTACTCGGCCAGGGTGGCGGCGCGGTCGGCGTCGGCCTGCCAGCGCTCGGCGACCTGCTCGGGCTTGCGCCAGGTGTTGGCGTCGCGGATCAGGCCCATCAGGCCGCGGGCGGTCGTGTTGGCCGGGTCGGCCATCAGGGCCAGGGCGAGGTGTTCCAGGCGTCGGGAGGTGAGCCCGTGCTGCTCGCACCAGAGCGCCAGGCGGACATGCGCCTCGGAATCCCGGCCGGCTTCCGTACGGGCCTGGGTATAGGCTTTCCACTCGTCGGCGGTCGGACGTTCCGGACCGGCGGCGAGGAGACCGAAGCAGATCAGCAAGGAGGAAAGCATGGTGGGCACTCCCGGGCGTTTGGTTCGCGTGCCGAGGCGACTGTCGAACTCCGAGTGTTGCGGGTTAGCGCCGTCCTCGCGACGAGGCGGCCAGTGTGGGTGCGGCGTCGAAAGGTTCGTCCACCGTCTCGATCAAGCTGTTGTCGTGGACGAGCAGACCGGCACGGCCCACGAAGAAGCTGCGACCACGGGCGACCTCCAGGTTGAAGACGGGCTGGATCACGTCGGGCTCGACCGAGGCGACACGGGCGAGGCCGCCGGCGGTCCGGATCTTGTCGCCGGGCTTGAGGTCGCGGACCATCGTCCAGCCCTTGCCGGCCTTCCAGAAGCGGTGGATCGGGGTGGCGACGATCGCCTCGTCGTTGCCTTCGAGGCCGATCCGCAAGGAGTGGTCGGGCGGGTTGTGGTAAACAGAGATGACCGGCTCGAAGCTCAGGGTGCCGCGGGTGACGTCCTGGGAGAGGACCTGGTCGCCGACCTGGATCGACTCGATCGGCTTCGGGCCCTGGCGGGTGCGGACGGGGGTCCCCGACGCGAAGCAAGAGTGACCAGCCTGGCGTAGTCCGACGGGCGGCCCGATCTCAAGCTGGATCGGCTCGGTGGCGGGTTGGTAGGCGGGCGGGATGACCTGCTCGACCGTCGTGGGAGCAGTGGAGCTTCCCTTGTAGGCATAGCCTTGATAGTCGGTCCACCAGCGAGCCCAGGCTTCCTGGTCGTCGCCGAAATCCTGGCCGGAGACGGTTTTGAGGATCGGGAGTGGCGCGCTCGTTGATCCGGCTGATCTCGCCGTTCATGCGGTCGAGGGCGGCGATGTCGGTTTGGAGACGCTGCTCGGAGGAAGCCGCGGCCCGTTGGGCCTCCTGGGCCATCGCACCGACCGGGACCGCGGCGATGATGGGACGTACCGGTACATAGTAGTGAGTTGCCATCCCAGGCGCCTTCGTTCGCAGCCGTGGGAACCCGCTGACGTTCTTGCGCGACGCCGGACCTCAGGCTCGCGACGGCTTGCTGGGCGGCCTGCTGCCCCGTCGCGCCGAGCGGGGAATTCGCGAGGAACTCGGGGAGTCCGCTCAGATCGGGGCCATTCCAGCCGAGCGCGTCGCGATTGGGGAGCAGCGTCTGGTCGTTAAAGCCGACGACTCGCCCGGCAATCGGGCGCCCCAGCGCGTCGTAACCTAGCAGGAAGTCGCCCGGCCGGGCGATGTCGGCCGGGTTCGGCGAGGAGTAGACGCGGTGGAGGTTGAGCTTCTCGCCCGCGACGAACAACTCGCCCGGCGAGCCGGGGCCGGCGACGTGCTTGACCTCGTAGTCGATCTTCTTGCGGACGTGCTGGATGAGCAGGCTCATGAACTCGCGAGGATCGCGCCAGGGGAGGCTCTCGGCGGCGGCGCGACGGGCCTCGTCGGAGCGGGCGAAGACGGCGATCGTCGCCAGGGCCTTCGAGGCGGCCGGGCCGTCGATCTGGGCGAGGATCTGCGAGGCGCGACGCTGCTCGTCGGCTCCGCCAAGGGCGAAGACCTTCCAGACCGAGGGGACCGCCCGCGGGTCGGTCAAGGCTGCCAGGTCCGTCTCGGCCTGGGCCCGCTTGCGGGGATTGCGGAGGTCGTCCCGGAGCCGGGCCAGGTGTGGCCTCCAGTGACGGTCGGCCTTCTCCTGGGCCTCGGACTCGGCGATGACGGCCTGGATCTGCTCCTCGTTCAGCCAGCGTCCCTTGAATTCCCGGCAACCGAGCCGCTTCCACGCCGACTCCCGCGACGGGTCGAGCCGCACGACGGCCATCAGGTGGGCGGTCGCCTCGGGCTTCAAGCCGTGCTGCTCGCACCAGAGGGCCAGGTCCCACTGGGCGTCGGCGGTCATCGGGGTCCTGTCGCGTCGGGCGTTGTACTCGGCCAGGGCGGCGCCCTCGGCATCGGACTTCATGCGCTGGGCGACCTGCTCGGGCTTGCGCCAGGCGTTGGCATCGCGGACCAGGCCCATCAGGCCGCGGGCGGCGGCGTTGCCCGGGTCGGCCATCAGGGCCAGGGCCAGATGCTCCAGACGGCGGGAGGAGAGTCCGTGCTGCTCGCACCAGAGGGCGAGGCGGACGTGGGCCGTCGCGTCCCGGCCGGCCCTGGCCCGCGCCTGTTCGTAGGCGTACATCTCCTCGGACGTCGGCCGGCTGGTCTGCGGGTCGACGGTCAGGCAGAGGAGAAGTATCGTGGACAGCATTGGGAGGCTCCGGACCGCGAACAGGGACCGCATGGATTCCCTCTTCCATCTTCTTAGCAAGTCATACGCCAGCTCCTTCTCGGCTCGCCGTCAGGAATGGCCCGATCTGGCGCAAGTGCGGACGCTGCGTGGGATTCGAGCCGCGTTGCCGGAACCGGACCGTGATGCTTTCATCGCACGTCCCCGACAGAATCCTGGCACCGTGACCGGATTTCTGGTTGAGCATCCAGATTCCGAACGGTCAATGAGGCCGGCTCTCCCGGGACCGGTGTCCGATCCCGCGAGGTCTGCCGGCACGTCGTGTTACAATCGGCCCGGGCAACGCCGCCGGACGTGAAGAGACTCGCTGCCTCGGCTCGGAGCTGTCGATGCCGCGCATCCCGATCGACGATCTCGACGACCCGCGGATTGCCATGTATCGTCACCTCAAGGCGACGAACGCGACGCGCCGGAGCGGCCAGTTCGTGGTCGAGGGAGAGAAGCTCGTCGAGCGGCTGCTCGCGAGCCCCTTCCCCACCGCGTCGGTGCTGACCACCGATCGACAGGCTGGACGGATCGCCGAGAGGTTGCCGGCGGAGTTGACCCATTACGTCGTGCCGCAAGACCGGATCGATGGGCTGGTCGGGTTCAACTTCCATCAAGGGGCCCTGGCGTGCGGCGTCCGTCGGCCCTGGCCGGACCTCGATGCGATCGTGGCGGGGGCGGGCCGCCGGCTGACCCTCCTGCTCTGCCCGAGGCTCGACAACCCCGAGAACCTTGGGGCCTTGATCCGGCTGGGAGACGTCTTCGGTATCGCCGCCCTGGTCACCGGGGGTCGTTGCCCGGACCCGCTCTCCCGTCGCGTCCTGCGCGTCTCGATGGGGACCGCCTTGACGCTGCCGGTCCTCGCCTTGGATGACCTGGAAGCCGTGATCGCGACGTTTCGCGTGAAACATGGCGTGACCCTCGCCGCCGCCGTGACCGATCCCGATGCCGAGCGGTTTGCCGACTTCGATCGTCCCGACCGCCTGGCACTCGTCGTCGGGAGCGAGTCGGCGGGGTTGGCGCCCGATTGGGTCGTGCGCTCGGATCGTCGCCTCACCATCCCGATGAGGCCGGGGGCCGACTCGCTGAACGTGGCAGTCGCGGCCGGCATCCTGCTGTATCACCTGGTCTGAGGCTCGATCGGGGGGACGATTCAAACCGCCTTCTTGGCCCGCTTGTGAGGATTCACGACGGAGCCGGAACGCCCCGGAGACGCGCCCGGAACGCTGCTGGGACGATGGGAGGACGCCCAGGGGACGCGCTGAACCGTGTTGGAGTCCCCATCGCAACTTCCTGCGAGGTCAAACTTTCGATTGGCTTTCTTACCTATTTTGAAGTTCGTTCGGCGCCCGCGGCGCGTCGGTGCGTCGCGATGCGGACGTGCCATGTCCGGGTTGAGATCGCTTCCGGATTGCCAAGGAGCTGGTGTTAATTATAGCACATTGTCCGTGGAATGTCCGCCCTGGAGCCGGCCTTCTCTGATGGCGGGGGCTTGTCTGCTGGAAGGCCCGCGCGTTCCAACGACCCGCCTGGTCGGTGAGGCTCGGTGCGGTTCGTGGGTGAATCGACCGGGCCGGAGCCGCTCAGACCGGTGTGACGCCGAGGTCACGCAGGATCGAGACGAGGCGGTCGATCAGGGCGTCGACGTTCAGGGCGCCCTTCTGGATGATCTGCTCGATCTGACCGTCGAGGCGGGCCATGTCGGTGGTGGTAAGGTCCTTGGCGGTGAGGACGATGATCGGGATGCCGCGGGTGGACTCGTCCTCCTGGAGGCGGGCGGCCATCTCGAAGCCGTCCATGTGGGGCATCATCAGGTCGAGGATCACGAGGTCGGGATTCAACGCGAGGGCCTGACGGAGTCCTTCGATGCCGTCGGCGGCGGTGGCGACCTCGGAGTAGCCCTGGGAGCGGAGTTCGACGTCGAGCATCCGGCGGATGTCGGGGTCGTCGTCCACGACGAGGATCGAGCCACCGGCTTGAGTGCGCGTCGGGGCGAGCTGACGGAGGGCCCGGATCAGGCGGTTGCGGTCGATGGGCTTGGTCAGATAGTCGGAGGCTCCGAGCATCAGGCCGAGGCCGCGGCGCTGGAGGACGCTCAGGAGAATCACGGGGATGTCGGCCGTGCTGGCGTCCGACTTCAGCTCGGCGAGCACCCGCCAGCCGTCCATTTCGGGCATCATGACGTCGAGGGTGATCGCATCGGGGTGGAGCTGCCGCGCCAGGTTCAGCCCCTCCTGGCCGGTCGAGGCGCAGCGGAGGGCGAAGGGGGTGTTGTGGAAGGCGGCGCGGAGGAGGGTGAGGAAGTCGTCGTCGTCGTCGATCGCGAGCACGAGGCGGGCACGGTCGGGGCGGGAGTCGTCTGGGCGGATCGAGGAATCGTCCGGTTGGGGGGCCTCGACGTGCGTCGGCGGGCTCGCGGCCGGCTCCAGCTCGATCGGCAAGCGCACGAGGAAGCTGCTCCCCTGCCCCAGTCGGCTGTGAACATCGAGTGTACCGCCCATCAGCTCGACCAGCTTCTTGACGATCGAGAGTCCGAGGCCGGTGCCACCTGCCTTGCGGGTGGTGGCGCCGTCGAGCTGGCGGAACTCGTCGAAGATCTTGGGCAAGTCCTCTTCGGAGATGCCCGGGCCGGTGTCGCGGACCTCGATGGCCAGGGTGGCCGGGACCCTCGCGTCGGGTGAGGATCGCGACCTCGCCGCGCTCGGTGAACTTGACGGCGTTGGAGACGAGATTGGTCACGACCTGGCGGAGTCGCGTCTCGTCGGAGACGATCCGCGCGGGGAGGTCGGGCGACTTCTCGAGGCGGAGGTTCAGGCCGCGGGACGTGGCCATCGGGCGGAAGTTGTCGGCGATGACGTCGAGCGTCGGGGGCGAGCTCGAAAGGCTCGGGCTCGATCTCCATCTGGCCGGCCTCGATCTTCGAGAGGTCGAGGATGTCGTTGATCAGACCGAGCAGGTGCTTGGCGTTGTCATAGACGCGCCGGAGGCTGTCGGCCTGGGCGTCGGAGAGCGGTCCCTGAGCGCCTCGGAGCACGGTGTTGGTGAAGCCGAGGATGATCGTCAAGGGGGTGCGGAGCTCGTGGCTCATGTTCGCGAGGAACTCGCTCTTGAGCTGGGAGGCGACCCTCAGCTCGCGGTTCTGCCGCTCGATCTCGGCCTGCTGATCGGCCAGGCGGTCGTTGGTCGCCTTGAGCTCGACGGCCTGGCGGCGGAGGGTCTGGTGCGAGAGGGCGTCGCGGATGGCGGCGCCGAGATGGCCGGAGACGATCCTCAGGAGGTTCTTGGCGCGGTCGTCGAGCGACTCGGTGGAGGCGAGGGTGAGCACGCCGACGAGGTCAGGGCCGGCCGTCAAGGGGATGTAGGCGAGTTCGGCGGGCCGACGCTGGCCGATCCAGTGGTGGATCGTGAGAGGGGCCTCATCGCTTTCGGCCGGAGCGTAGTAGGCGATCCGGGTCTGGGCGACGCGGCCGAGGATGCCCTCCCCGGGGTGGACGGCCTGGTCGGTCACGCCTGCTCCAGTGCCGATCGAAACGAGGGCGCGGAGCATCTCGTCCTCCGGCGAGCGGACCCAGATCGCACCGGCCGGACAGTGCGTGGCCTCCATCACCTGCTCGAGGGCCTTGTCGAGCAAGGTGCGGCAGATCATTCGACGCGGCGAGGACCTGAGCGACCTGGAGGACGCCGGCCTGGACATCCCGATTCGCCAGGTCGCGGGAGTTCCGCTGGAGCGAGGCGGCCATGGAGTTGAAGCCGTGGCCGAGCTGCCCCAGCTCGTCGTCGCCCCGGGCTCGGACGCGGACCCGCAGGTCGCCCTCCTGGATCCGCTCCGTGGCGGCGGTCAGCTCCCGGATCGGATCGACGATCGAGCGGGTGAGCCAGAACGACAGGGCGACGAACGTGAAGATCGCCACGCCGCTGCCGATCAGGACGATCGCCATGTTTCGTTGCCGCGACGCGGCGTTCGCCTGGGTGCGGCTGGTCAGCAGTTCCTCCTCGACGGCCATGAAGTCGCGGATGTGGCCCATGACCTCGGCGAGATTGACCGTGCCGTGCTCGCCGCGGATCAGTCCGCGAAGGGTGGCATTATCGGCGGGCTGGCTGGACGGACGCACCCGGGCCTGGTTGAGCCAGTCTTCGAACTTCCCGGGAGAGTTCGACGGCCCGATCGGATTGGAGTCGGGTTATCGCCGGACCAGTCGCCTGAGCTCGTCGAGCCGCTCCATCAAACGGGCGCCCTGCTCCTGGACCCCTTGGTTCAACTGCGGATCGCCGGTGGCCGCCGCACCCACTTCTGACGAGCTGGGTGGCTCGCAGGTCGGCCAGTATCTGCCTGGCAGAGCGTGAGGACCTGGTTGGTATGAGCCACGTCGCGGAAGGTCTCGTCCTGAGCCTGGGCCGACCAGGCGTAGAGGATCGGTAGCAGGATCAGGGCCAGCACGGCCAGCAGCGAGCCGGCGATCAGCTTGTTGCGGAGACTCTTGCTCAGCCAGGACATGATGCGTCAGGTTCTCTTGGGTGGTTGTCGTCGAAGGCGGGCGTTTCCGGCTGGGTGGGCGTGTTGCGTCAGGAGGAGGCGGCGGGATCGTCCACGGTCGCGTCTTCCTCGATCTGGACGGGCCAGTTCACCGTGAAGGTGCTGCCGCGTCCGACCTCACTCTCGACCTTCAGCCAGCCACTGAGCCGCGTTGTCAGGTGCCGCGAGATTGCAAGTCCGAGGCCGGTGCCGGGCGCGTCGCTCGGGCGACCGATACGGGCTTGCTCGAACTCCTCGAAGATCCGGTCCAGATCCTCCGGCGCGATGCCGACGCCGGTATCCGACACGGCGACAGCCCAGCGCTCCGGGCCGTCGCCGCGGACGACCACCTCGACCGACCCGCGCTCGGTGTACTTCAAGGCATTGGAGACGAGGTTGAACAGCACCTGGCGGCACTTCGAGTAATCGGAGAGTACCGCCTCAGGGGCGTCCTCCTCGGCACGCACGACCAGGGTGAGACCGCGGTGGGCGGCGGTCGCCGCGAGGCTGTCGCCGACGTCCTCGGCGAGCCGACGCGGGTCGAACGGGGCGAGGTTGAGCGGCTGCTCGCCGGTGACGGCGCGGGCGTATTCGAGAAGCGAGGTCAGCAGTTCGTCCATCTGGCGGATATTTTGCCCGAGGAGGTCCAGGTCGTCGAGAAGCTCGTCGGGACCTGGGCGGGACCATGCGGAGAGTTTCCAGGGTCAGGCCCATGGCGTTGAGCGGGGTGCGGAGGTCGTGGACGACCGCGGCGACGAACCGCTGCTTGCTCTGGTCGAGCTTCCGCAGGGTCTCGGCCTGTCGGCGAGCCTCCTCGACCGCGTCGCGGAGCCGAAGGAGGCTGCGGACCCGGACCTGAAGCTCAGTCCGGTCGATTGGCTTGCCCAGGAAGTCGTCGGCGCCCGACCTCCAGGCCGCGTTCCCGATCGAGCGGACCGGCCGTGACGAGCACAACGGGCAGGAACGGCCCGTCTTCCACTTCCTTGATCCGAGCGGTGATCTCGTAACCGTCCATGCCCGGCAACATCACGTCGAGCACGACCAGCTCGGGTGATTCCTCCGCGATCCGCTCGATCGCTGACGGACCGTCGGCCGCCGTGACCACCGCAAACCCGTCGGACTCCAGATAATGTTGCAGCAGGTCGAGGACGCCTGGGTTATCATCCACGACCAGGATCTTCCGGCCCGGGGGGGACTGGACGGACGGGGGTGGGTGTGGGCGCTGGCCTCGGCTCGGGGCGAGTCGGAGCGGGGACGGGTCGCGGTGCGGCTCCGGCCGTCTCACCCAGGAACGAGCGGATGGTGGGCTCGAATCGCTCATCGTCGATCGGCTTGACGATGAAGCCGTCGCAGCCGATCGCCAGAGCCCGCTCCCGGTCGCCGCGCATCGCGTGAGCGGTCAGGGCAATGACGGGTGTTGCGCCGGTCTGCGGGTTGGACTTGAGCATCCGCGCGATGTCCCAGCCGGAGAGGCCCGGGAGTGCCAGGTCTGTCAGCACCAGGTCGGGCTGCTCGCGCCTTGCCAGTTCCAGCCCCTGCCGGCCCTCCTCGGCTTCGACGACCTCGTGCCCTCCCTGCTCCAGCAGAATGCGGACCAGGGCCCGGATGTCCGGGGAGTCGTCGATCAGGAGAATCTTGGCCATCGCTGAGGACTCGAAGGGAGACGACCGCGGCCGAGCGACCCGCGCATTGTCACCGCGTCGCGGATGCGGAGGGGAAGCGTCCATTTGGAAAGAGAGCCGCATGCAATGATCCCCAAGGTTGCGATCTGGGTCAACCTAGGTCGGTCCGCTCTGCGATCGAGCTGGAGGCCGGTCCTTCTCGGTCGTCACTTGACAGCCTCGACTAGCTGGAGTCAGATGAAGATGGCGATGAGGGCTGTGTGCGGTCGGCCGCGTTCCACGTGGAACCAGGGCAGGTCGTCTCGCGCGGGTCATGCCACGACGGGCCTCGCCGAATTCAGATCGAGCCGAGCATGGACTCCACCGAGAAGACGGTTGATCCGACGCCGGACGACCGCTTAACCACCCTCGAGACGAGCTGGACCGTGATCCGCAACGCCCACTCTCCCGGGCCAGCGGGTCAGGCCGCCATGCGCGAGCTGATCGGCCGCTATCACGATGCCGTCGAGCGCTACCTGCGGCTGAAGCTCCGGGACCGTCACCTCGCCGACGAGGTCTTCCAGGAATTCTGGACCAAGCTCCTCACGCACAAGCTCGCCGGGGCGGACCACAACAAGGGTCGTTTCCGGGACTACCTGCGGACCGTGCTCCACCGCCTGATCGTCGATCACTTCCGTGGACGCAAGCTCCAGCCCCTGCCCCCCGGCGACCTCCTCGATCCCTCCGCCCCCGATCACGATTACGACCAGGTCTGGCGCGAGACGATCATCCGGCGCGTCTGGTCGCGTCTGGAAACCTATGAGGCCTCTACGCCCAAGAACCGCTACGCCACCGTGCTCCACCTGCGTGTCGGCCGTCCCGACGCTCCGATCGAGGAACTGGCCCAGGAACTCCTGGATCAGACCGGCACCCGGATCAGTCCCGAAGCCTTCCGGAAGACCCTCCAGCGTGCCCGCGCCAAGTTCCTCGAATTGCTCATCGAGGAGCTTCGAGTCACCATCCACCCCGCCACCCCCGAGGATATCGAGGCCGAGATCTACGACCTCGGCCTCGGCAATCTCTACCGTCGCTATTCCTCCGAACTCGACTGACCCACCTGCCTTGCCTCTCCTCCCACGCGCTCCCCGCGCCTTCTGCCAGCCGCTTTCTCTGGCTGGTCAGCCTCTTCCGGTCCGGGTTCATCGCCCGAAGTGGAGCGACCGCAAGACGAAGCCTTCGTGGTCGCGCAGCGGCCGGGGCGATGTTGTAAAAAATGATGACGGTGCTTGACCCGCCCCGTCGTGGCGTTACAGTTAAACTGGATTACCGACGCTTGACCGCGCACCTTCGGAACCCTGGAACCGAGACGTGAGTCCACGTCGCGGACTCCCCGTGGGTCCACGCGGACGTACGGTTCCAGGAAGGAGTTCCGATGCTGGTTCTCTCGCGGAAGAAGAACGAAAGCATCATTATCAACGATCACATCACGGTCACCGTGGTGGAGATCCGGGGTGACAAGGTCCGACTGGGCATCGATGCCCCGAAGGACGTCTCGGTCCATCGCCGCGAAGTGTACGAGGCGATCCAGAGTCAGGCTCGCCGGAGCGAGGAGGCTCCCTCGGTCGCTCCGGAGGCCGGCCTCTCCTGATCTTCCGGTTCACTTCCCGTCTTCGACGGGACCGATCGATCCCCGCTCTCCTCTGAAGACCGCGCCACGGCCGATGACCGTGGTCGTCCCGAGCACGCTCGCCAGGTGCGAGTAGGTTCTCTGTCCGTATGGCGAGAAGTCGGCGGCGACCCCGCGCCTCTCTCAGTGGGTCTCCTGCCGGGATCGCAGGAGGCGGACGAACTCCCGCATCCAGGGGCCGTTGTCGGGCCAGCCACGGACCGTGACGAGTGTTCCATCGACGACGACCTCGCGATTGACGAACTCGGCGCCAGCGGCTCGGACATCGGGTTCGAGGTCGGGATAGCAGGTCATTGTCTTGCCCCGGGCACCGCCAGCGGCCATGACGAGGAGCGGACCGTGGCAGTTGGCCGCGATCGGCTTGCCCGTCTCGACAAAGTGTCGGACGATTGCGACGGCCTTCGGCTTGTTCCGCAGATACTCCGGCGCCCGGCCTCCGGGCAGGACCAGCGCGTCGAACTGGCTGGCATCCACCTGATCAAGTCCGAGATCGGCGTTGACCCGATAGCCCGGCTTCTCGGTGTAGGTGTCGAAGCCCGGCTCGAAGTCGTGGACAACCGAGAGGAACGCTCGCTTCTCGGCGCAGCGATCAAGACCTCCCAGCCCTCCTCTTCGAGGCGGTACCTGGCATAGTAGATCTCCTGCGCCTCGCCGGCGTCGCCGGTCAGCATGAGGATGCGGAACATCGGGGCCTCCCGGGTTTCGTCTGGTGGGGTCTGAGGCTAACAGCCGGGGCGTCCGGCCGCAAGTCGCCAGTCGTTCAGGCGTCTCCACCGGCGTCTCCCTTGACCCGGGAAGGTGCCGGAGCGTACATTGTTTGGGTCATGGCCCCGTCGTCTAGCCAGGTCTAGGACACGACCCTTTCAAGGTCGGAACACGGGTTCGAATCCCGTCGGGGTCATTCTTCACGCCACGAAGTCACCGCGTCGGGGGCTCCGACCGGCTCGAGCCTTACCCCCCTGCCCGACCGCGGCCCGGCCGGGTTCGAAGTGGTCGAGGAGGACGGCGACGAGCATGTCGCTGGTAACGTTGGTCATCGCGCGGCATCGGCCGAGGACCCAGTCCACGGTCAGCAGGAGCGGCACCACGGCCGCCACCAGCTCGTCGGGGATCTGCTTGACGGTCTTCAAGACGATCAGGAGCGAGATCAGGCCGGCCTCCGGGATACCCGAGATCCCGATCCCGGCGATCGCACAAGAGATCGCCGCGACGACCTGCTCGCCGATCGTCAGTTGCAGCCCGCAGGCCTGAGCGACGAAGAGCACGGCCATCGCCTCGTAGAGCAGGATGCCGTCGTTGTTGAGGTTCGTGCCGACGCAGGCCGCCATTCGGGAGGACTGGGGTGAGACGCCCATCCGGTCCAGGCTGCGAAGTGTCACGGGCAGGGTGGCCAGGCTGCTGCCGGTTCCCATCGCGTAGATCAAGGCCTCGCGTGCCCCGGACCAGAAGCGTCCGAGCGGCATCCGGGCCACGATGCGGAGCCAGGTCTGATAGACGATCAGGACCTGCAAGGCCAGGCCTGCGATCCCGACCGCCAGATAGACCGCCAGGCCCCGAAACGGAGCCAGCCGTATTTGCCCGAGGTGGACGCCACGACACCGAAGACCGCCAGCGGAACGAGCTGGATGACCCAGGCAAGCATGACCTCGATCGCCTGATAGCCGGTCGCGACGAAGTCCTCGATGACGCGATACCCCCCCTGCCCGGCCGCCATCTGCAACGACTTGACCCGTCTCAGTGCCGCTCCCGCAAGTACGGCGATCAGGACGATCGAGAGGATGGCGTTGTCGAGGAATGGCCGGACGACCGACGTGGGGATCAGCCGGATCAGATCCTGGAAGAAGTCGATCCTGCGGCCCTCGGGTCCCAGGGCTCGGGTCATGGTCCCGTAGTCGGCACGGGCCTTGATGAACGCCTCGGTTTCGTCGGTCCGCAGCGGCGCGGCCGGGTTGGAGGACATTCGAGATCGTCAGGCCGATCAGGATGGCGATGGTGGCGTTGGTCAGTGAGATTCCCACCATCAGACCGCCGCTTCGGGCGCGGACGTCGGTCCGGAGGAAGGCGTCGAGGATCGCGAAGAGGAGCAACGGACCGGCCAGGGCCTTGATCAGGTCGAGGATCACCGTGCCGAGGGTCTTCAAAGGGGCCGCCTGTTCACCCCAGAAGAGGCCGGCTGCCAGGCCGAGGATCATGGCGACGACGATCTTCGCCGCGAACGGAAGCCGACCGCGGCGTCGTGACTCAGACGGCTCGGACATCTCGGAACCTCTCGGGAATCTCACAGACCGGTGGGCGAGCCAGGGCTGGACGTCAATGGGTGGGGTCGAGTTCTGCCCCGAGTGCCAGCAGATGGGCCTCGACGCAGCCAGCGAGGATCGACGTGTTGTAGCCGCCTTCCATCACGCTCACGATCCGACCCCCGGTGTGGACCTCGGCGATCTCGACGACGTCGCGCGTCAGACGCTCGAAGTCCTCGACCTCCAGCCCCAGGTCGCCGACCGGGTCCTCGGCATGCGCGTCGAAGCCGGCGCTGATGAGGATCAAGTCGGGACGGGCATGATCCGCGATCCGTTCCAGAGCCCGACGAAAGAGGCCACGGTAGTCCTGCTGGGAGGTGCCGTAGTGGACCGGAACATTTCGCGTGAAACCCAGCCCTGGCCCAGTGCCGGTCTCATCGGCCGCGCCCGAGCCGGGATAGAACGGATAGCGATGGATCGAGAAGAAGGCGACTCGCGGATCGGCGTAGAAGACCTCCTGGGTTCCGTTGCCGTGGTGGACGTCGAAATCGACCACGAGGACCCGGTTCACACCGAGGCGGGTGACGGCGTCCATCGCGGCGACCGCGACATTTCCGTAGAGGCAGAAGCCCATGGCGTCGGACGGCCGCGCATGGTGTCCGGGCGGCCGCACGGCGCAGAAAGCCCGAGCCGTCTCACCCCCGACGACGGCGGAAACCGCCTCGATCGCCGCCCCGGCGGCCAGGCGAGCGGCCAGGTCGGAGCCGGACGAGAGCCAGGTGTCGGCCTCGATGTGACCGCCGCCGCGGTCGGCATAAGACCGGACCCGATCGAGATACGCGGCCGAATGGACTCGTCGCAACTCCTCGTCCGTGGCCGGTCGCACTTTGCCCGACGGGCAGGTGAACATCAGGCCCGTCCGTTTCAGGTGTCTGAGCACCGCCTCCAATCGTTCGGGACGGTCCGGGTGCCCACGACCCGGGACGTGGTCGAGCATCCTCGGGTCGGTGAACAGCATGACCATGAGCGGCGGGCCTCGTGCTGGAAATGATCGGGGCTTCCCTGGAACGATACGCGCCCGATCGCGGCGCCGTCAACGGCACGGCCGGTCCGTGTTCCACGGGAAACCCTGTGAGCAGCGGCAGGGATCGGGATAGAATCGTCGGACCATGAAGCCCCCTGCCCCCGGCCCGAGTCTCCGTCGCGAAACGGTCCTGATCGCCGCGCTTAGCGTGGTTGGAGCCGTCTTCCGGTTCTGGCAGACCGGACGTCTTGGTCTGGTCCATTACGACGAGGGCATCTACGCGATGGCGGGTCTCTGGTTCACCTCATCGCGTGGACTCGTCGGGATGAACCCGATCGTGATTCCGTTCGCCCCGGGCGGCTATCCGGCGCTGGTCGGGATCGCCGACTTGTTTCTCGGCGTGAGCGACACGGCCGCCATCTTCGTCTCCCAGCTCGCCGGCCTGGCGACGATCTCGCTGGCTGGCGTGATCGGTCGTCGGGCCTTCGGTCCCGGGGCCGGTGCGGCCTCGGCCGCGTTCGCGGCCCTGTCAGGACCACATGTCGCCTTCTCCCGGATGGCACTGACCGACGCCACCTTCGCCCTCACACTGCTCGCCGCACTGGGCCTCGGTGGGGCCTTCCTGGCGCGACCCGGATTGCTTCGAGCGATCGCTCTGGGCCTGATGGTGGGTCTGGCCCAGAACGTGAAATACAATGGCTTCCTTGCGGGAGGCATCGTGGCCCTGGCGGCGGTGCTCCAGGTCGCAAGGAAGCGGTCGTCCCGACTCGGCGAGGCGGCCCGACTCTTCGGATTCGGCGCGATCGGGGCCATGATCGCCGGGCTCGTCTACTGGCCCTGGTTTCGGTTCGTCGAGGCCCACGGCAGCTATCGCGGGCTCCTGGAGCATCACCGGAGCTATCTCGGAAGCCTGGCCTCCTGGCCGCGCTACTGGCGGACGCAGCTTGCCGAGCAGACGGCCCTGTCCGGCGACGCCTTCGGCCCGTTCCAGTGGGGCCTGTGGGCCTGGTTACTCGCGGGGGTCGGGGGCTGGCTCGCGGCAACGGGATCGCGAACGGGTGAGAATGGGTCGAGGCGGCTGGTCCAATCCGGTCTCATCCTGGTGCTGGGAAGCCTCGCGTTCGGGGCTTCGGGGAGCCTGAGCTGGTGGCTGACTCTGGTCTGCGCACCCTGCCTGCTCCGGGACGACCGCGCGATGGCCCGGCTCCTGGGTGTCGGCTGGATTGTCTTCGCGGTCCTGACACCGTTCTATCATCCGTACGCGCGACTCTGGCTCCCCTTGCTGGCCCTGAGCTGGCCGATCCTGGGAGGTCTGGTTGTCGGACTGAGTGGAGGCGATCTCACGCTCACGAACGACGGATGTCGCCCGACTCGCGCACGCGGAATCGCGCTCGGGCTCGCCGTGATCGTCGCCTTCGCCACCGATGCGCTTCCTCCTGGCCGTCCCCGGCCCTTGCGTGGCCTTGTCGCACCGACAGACTCGGTCCGGCTGGCCGTGGAGAGCCTGGCCGCGAGTCTGGAGACGATGCCTCCGGAGTCCCGACCGATGGCCCTGCGCGTGCTGGCGCGACCACCCGTGACGTTCTACCTTTCCCTCCGGTTGCCTCGCGGGATCGCCCTCCAGCGCGTCGCGGACTTCGCCGCGCTGTTCCAACCCGGCGGGCCGCGGGTGGCCAGCCTGCATGATCGGGGATTGGAGCCACCGCCCGCCGACGCCGAAAGCGCGGAGGCGCTGCGTCGCGAGCACTGGCGAACGGCCGCCACGTTCCCGACCTGGCTGAGCCCGCCGACGCTCCTGGACCACGACCCGTCGGCGGCCTACCTCCCGGACTTCGGACCTACCTCGATCTCGGCGTTCCGACCGATGGTCCTCTCCCTTCCCGCACCCTGACGGCTCCCAATCTCATGTCAACCCCGGTGCCTCCCGTGAATCTCTGGCCCGATCCCGACGCGCTCGGCACGTTGACGGACCTTTACCAGCTCACGATGATGGCTGGCTACGCCGCCGCAGGGCTCGACCGGACCACCGCGACGTTCGAACTGTTCGTCCGCCGCCTGCCGCCCAACCGCTCCTATCTCATCTTTGCCGGTCTGGAACAGGCCGTGGGCGACCTCCTCCGACTGGCTTTCTCCGCTGAGCAGGTGGAATACCTCCGGCATTTGCCCGCGTTCTCCCGGGTGGATCCCGCCTGGTTCGACACCCTCACGGACCTCCGCTTCACCGGCGACCTCTGGGCCATCCCGGAGGGTTCGGTCGTGTTCCCGGGAGAAACCTTGTTGAGGATCGAGGCACCGCTGCCACAGGCGCAGTGGGTCGAGACGTACCTGCTGGCTTCGCTCGGTTATCCCACGCTGGTCGCCTCGAAGGCGGCCCGGATCGTGGCGGCGGCGGAGGGGCGGTCTCTGTTCGAGTTTGGAGCCCGGCGGGGTCATGGACCCTTCGCCAGCTTCCTCGCGGCGCGGGCCGCGTATCTGGCTGGCTTCGACGGGACGAGCCAGGTGGAGGCGGCTCAACGACTTGGCATTCCGGTGTTCGGCACGATGGCGCATTCCTGGGTTCAGACGTTTCCGAACGAAGCCGGGGCGTTCGCCACATTCGTCGGGACGTTCCCCGAGGCGACGACCTTGCTCGTGGACACCTACGACACGGCCGAAGGAGTCCGCCAGGCCGCCGCCATCGAGCCGCCGGTCCGCGCCGTTCGACTCGACTCCGGCGACCTGCTGGCCCTCTCGCGGGAGGCCCGGTCGATCCTCGACGCCCACAACCGCCGCGAAACTCGGATTTTCACCAGCGGCGACCTCGATGAGGGCCGGATCGCCGAGCTGGTCGGGCAGGGGGCTCCGATCGATGCCTTCGGGGTTGGCACCGAGTTGATCACCAGCCGAGACGCCCCGGCGCTCTCGATGGTTTACAAACTGGTCGCGGTGGAGGGCGTCGGTCGGATCAAGCTGAGCCCCGGCAAGAAGACGTATCCGCTGGCCAAGCAGGTCTGGCGGCGTCGGGACGGGCAGGGGAGGTTCGCCGGGGATCACGTCACGCGGGCCGACGAGTCGAGCGAGGGAGAGCCACTGCTGGTCCCGATCGTGCAGGGCGGTCGTCTCGCAGAACCGCTACCGACACTTGAGAATGTCCGCCAGCATTGCCGGCGTCAACGTGAGTCGGTCCCCGATCCGCTCCGTTCGCTGGACGGTGAGGCCTCTTACCCGGTCACTTACAGCGACGCGCTCGAGGACGAAGCCCGGCGGCTGGGTGTGAAGGCGTAGGCTCCTTTCGACCGGCCTTTACAGCCGATCCCCCCGTCGCTACCATCCGGCCGCCCCGACGGGGAGCAGCTGACGTGGACGAGGCGGCGGGCAGGGACGCCGAGGCCGACCCGGATCGGACCGACTGCGCCCGGCCACCTCGCGAACGCCGCGGCCCTCGATGTTGCGGCCATGGAGGAGTCGCGGACGTGGCGAAGATCATCAGCGTCGCGAACCAGAAGGGCGGGGTCGGCAAGACCACGACCGCCATCAACCTCGCCGCGGGCCTGGCTCGCGCGGGGCGATCCGCCCTGGTCGTTGATATCGATCCCCAGTGCAACGCCACGAGCGGTCTTGGCCTGGAGCCGGCGCCCAGGCATCCGTTGCTTGCGGGGCGGCCTCTGGTCGAATCTGTGGCTGAGGCGGGGCACCCCGGGCTGGCGGTGCTGCCGGGTTCGCAGAGCCTGGCCGATGCGGACGCCCTCTCGGCCTCCAACCGCCAGCGTGCCAGCCAGCTTCGCCAGCAGCTCCACGGCGAGTTGAGCCATTTCGACTACATCTTCCTCGACTGCCCGCCGTCGCTCGGCCAGTTGACCCGGGCGGCTCTGGGGGCCTCGAACGAAGTTTATGTCCCGATCCAGTGCGAATACTTCGCCATGGAGGGTCTGTCGCAGATCATCGAGCTGGCCCGACAGGCCAAGGGCCGCGATAACCCGAGGCTGGAGATCGGCGGGATCGTGCTGACGATGTACGACCCGGTTCTGGAACTGGCCAACGAGGTCGCGGCCGAGGTCCGCGAGTATTTCGCCGAAACCGTCTTCGACACCATGATCCCGCGCAACGTGCACATCAGCGAGGCGCCCAGCCACGGCCGGAGTGTCCTCGACTACGCCCCGCGGGCCCGGGGGGCCCGCGCCTACGCCGAACTCGTCCTGGAGGTCATCGACCGTGAGTGTGACCAATAAGCAACGCCGCCTCGGCCGCGGCCTCTCCGCCCTCCTCGGTACCGAAGAAGGCGGCTTCGAGCCCAGCTCGCTCGAACAGGCCGAGCTCCTCCACATCGGCGTTGATCAGATCGACGCCAATCCGTTCCAGCCCCGCCGCGCCTTCGAGCCGGCCGAGATCGCCGCCCTGGCCGACTCGCTCCGCCAGCACGGTATGCTCCAGCCGGTGATCGTCCGGCCCTTCGGCGAGCGGTACCAGCTCATCGCCGGGGAGCGACGACTCCGCGCCGCGATCGAGGCCCATCTCCACGAGATCCCAGCCCGCGTCCTTGAACTCGACGACCAGCACGTCAGCGAACTGGCGATGGTCGAGAATCTCCAGCGCGAGGATCTCAACGCCATCGAGAAGGCGGCTGCATTCAAGACCTACCTTGACCGGTTCGGCGGCACCCAGGAAGAACTCGCCGGTCGCCTCGGGCTCGACCGTTCGACCATTTCGAACCTGATCCGCCTGCTCGATCTGCCGGAGGAAGTGCAGCAGGCCGTGCGCGACAAAAAGATCACCCAGGGGCACGCCCGCGCCTTGCTTGGCTTGCCGGACGCCGACCAGCAGATCGGCGCCTGTCGGCGGGTGATCGAGGAAAGCCTCACCGTCCGCCAGACCGAGGCGCTCGTCGCCAGCGGCGAGCCGACCCCGGCACGGACCCGCGTTCGCAAGGACCCGGGCCATTCCGACGCCTCGGAGAAAGCGCCGCACCTCGTCGAGATCGAGGGACGCCTCCGCGAACGGTTCGGTACCCCGGTCCTGATCCGGACCCGCAACAAGGAGCGCGGTCAAATCGTTATCGAGTTCAACAGCCAGGAAGAATTCGAGCGGATCACCGGCCTTTTCCACGGCTGATCCGCCTGTCAGGTCCGGTGGCCGGCCGCTGAGGCCACCGGACGCTCTCCGCTCTGTCGGTGCGACTTGACTTCCCAATTGGAGAGCGATCGGAGTCCTTGAGAAGCCAGGGAGTCAGTCTCCGCCGACCCGCTTCGCTGGCCCTAACAGGCTAAACCCCGCCCGCTCGTCCACTTGCCTCGAACCGAGGCCGGTGGCTCGTTGTCGGCACCGCGATTGCCATTAGCTGGGTCTTTCGTCCGACCAAGAATCGAGCACGCCACGGGCCCGCCCCTTATGACGCCAACCGAGAGCTGCGCCATCACCTCCGAGGAATCGCTCCTGAATGAATACTGGTCCCCAGGGCCGCTCGGAGAGGTCCCGTTGTGGCAGATCGTCTCCGACCCGGATCGGATCGTCGAGCTTTACCGTGTCTTCGGCGAGTACTGCCACGCGGTCCGGAACCGGCTCAACAGCTTCCAGCTCTGCCTCTACCTGAGCCAGACCGACGGTCCGCTGAACCGTGATCCTCGCTGGTCGGTCGTCGAGGAGGGCTATCGGGAGACCTTGCGGCTCATCGACCTTGTTCAGACGATTTGCCGCCCGATGCGGCTGGATCGCATGGCGCTCGGCTCTGGACCTCATCGTCGAAGACGGCTCGACTTCCTGGGCTCAGCGACTCGCGACCCGGGGGATCATCCTCGAAACGCATCCTCCCTCGCGAGCGGCGAGGGGCTGGATGGACCCCATGCAGCTCACGAGGGCTCTCGATGTCCTGGTCGATTGGCGCCTCGCCGCAGCGCCGGAGGACACGCGGATCGTGATTCGCTGGCGGGAAGGGGGGGGAGAGCTGGCCCTGGACTGGGTCGAATCGGCCCCTTACCACGCTTCCAGTCCGGCCGGGAGATGTCCCGACGACGCGACAGGAACGCTGGCTCTCGCCCTGCTGGCCCGAGTTGTTCACGAACATGGCGGTCAGTTCGACCACGCCAAGGCTCCGACCTTTCGCGTGAACCTCCGATGGCCCTCGCGCATCCGGGAACGGGAGACCGGGCGCGGTCGAGGCCCTTCGCATGGCGGTCGGCCTTGACCGACGTCTCCAGCCCAGCTTACGATAGTCGGGCTGTTTCTCTCCGCACGGGGCGTAGCGCAGTCTGGTTAGCGCGCCTGCCTTGGGAGCAGGAGGTCACCAGTTCGAATCTGGTCGCCCCGACTCGAATTCCTTTCGCCGCCGCCCTCGAGTCAGTAACCCGACGGGTCTGGCGTTCCACGTGGAACGGTCCCGCTCCGGATCTCGGACGGGCCCGCCGCGAGCCGGTCCTTGAGCGTGTCGAGGATCTCGGCGGTCTTGCTGGCGCCGATCCGGTCGCAACCGATCTGAGCGACAGCAATCGCGGCGTCGAGGTTCCGGATGCCGCCAGCGGCCTTGAGTTTGACGGAGGGGGGCGCGGCGTCGCGCATCAGCTTGAGGTCGTCGATCGTGGCGCCGCCGGTGCCATAGCCGGTGGAGGTCTTCACGTAATCCGCCTTCACCTCGCCGCAGATCTTGCAAAGGCGGACGATCTCGGACTGGCTCAGATAGCAGTTCTCGAAGATCACCTTGACGATCGCGTTTCGGGGGTGAGCCGTCTCGACCACGGCGGCGATGTCGTCTTGAATGGCTGCCCAGTGGCCGCCGAGCGCCTGACCGATGTTAATGACCATGTCCAGCTCGACCGCGCCATCGTCGATCGCCCGCTCGGACTCGAAGACCTTCACCGCCGTCGCATGTCCGCCGTGAGGGAAGCCGATCGTGGTGCCGACCTTCACCTCGGTTCCCATCAGGACCCGGCGCGCCAGCTTGACCGCGTAGGGCTTGATGCAGACGCTCGCGACCCCGTAGGCCGCCGCGAGTCGACAGCCGGCTTCGAGATCGGTGTCGGTCAGTGTTGGCCCCAGGAGCGAGTGATCGATTCGCTTGGCGATGTATTCGTACGTCAGCTGCATCAGACGGCTCCGCCAGAACACCAGGGGATGTTGGTTCCACGATTCGACGCGTTCGCGTGAGCCTCGATTGTCGCGGGCCGGTTCCAGCACGGCAAGGGATGCTCGCTAAGCGGGCCAGGGGCGATTCAGCGGGCGGGAATCAGTGCCGCGACCGCCTGCCTTGGCGGGGGATTGGGGGGCGCACGCTTCGTCGAGAGATTCGGGCGGAAGATCATCAGCAGGATCAAGGGGAGATACAGGAGCACCAGCGTGCCGCCCTCGTCGAGATACCAGAATTGATCGGCGACCAAAAGCGCCGCGGAAAGCGCGATGAGCTGGGCCAAGTTCTTCTGTGCCGGCCAGAACGTCGCGAAGGCGACAAATGCGATGTAGGCGATCAGAACCGGAAGCCGATAGACCGGCTCGACGCCCGTCCAGAAGCTGCCGGCGCGGGGAGACTCCACACGCGTCGTCAGACCTGCCTCCGACAGGCTCCGCGCCGATCGCCCGCGACCAGTCGGCCAGCGGGCCGACCCACCAGGCCAGCGCTCCACCGATGACCACGACGGCCAGGGCCACGGACAGGAACCGCGTGGTACCGCGACCCCAGAAGAAGCCGGCCCAGAGCGGGATCAGGCCGAGTGTCGCCGGCATCCAGCCCGCGGCCAGGCCGATCAGGGCTCCGGCCCCGGCCGGTCGGCGATAGGCGAGTACTGCGCCGACGATCAGTGCCGCGGGCACGAGCTGGCCGGTGTCCACGACCGCAATCCGGGTGTAGGGCAAGATCAGGTAACACGCCGCCATCCCGAGTCCGAGCATCGGCCGCTCGAAGTGGCGCCAGCCAATCCCCATCAGACCCAGCACGATCCCGATGTGGGCCATCACGGCGAGCACTCGTTTGAGGAGGCCCGGAGGCGGCGCCGCCTGGCTCAGGACGCGGTGCACGGTTCGTTCGTGAGCGGAGGCTCCCACCCGCGGCTCGGGCGGTCGGGCCTGTGAGTCGGCGTGTGGGTCGGCCGGGTTGCGGGCGGTTCCCTTGAACTCCGCAAGGTTCACCGTCTCCACCAGCAGCAAGCCGAGCATCCCGAACAGCAAGCAGGCGAGGCCGCCCCAGTTGAGGTTCGGCTCCAGGATCGGTCGGCGCGTCAGGCCTAGATCGATCAGGCAGCGGACAAGCCAGAGGGCCGATCCGAGGAAGAGCCAGACGAACGCCCACCACGGCTGCCCCCCGTCGCTACCGACCAGGCGCAGCAAGCCTGGCGCCGGTGCGAACAGCAGGAGCAGGTCCACGTTGCGGATGCTCCAGAGCCGACCGAACTTGAAGTACAGGACCTGGCAAGTCAGGAATGTGAGGAAAAGCCAGACCCCAGGGCCGAGCCCCAGGTCGGCGACCAGCGAGCCGCTCACGGCGACCTCCGCGATCGAGGCCATGGGGAAACGACGACATCGGCGCGGCAGTTGAGGCCGAACGCCCCACCGCCGGGGATCTTACGCTGCGAACGATCGCCCCGCAAGACCCGCGCCGTCGGGCGGAAGGAACGACGAACGGCGGGCCCTCGTTCTCCGCTCAATCGGCGAGGAAGGGGGGAGGGTCGCCCGCAATCTGGCAGAGGGCGTTTCGGGCGGCACGCTGCTCGGCGTCTTTCTTGTTCGGCCCCCAGGCCGCCGCGTAGCGACGCGGGCCAATCTGGGCGGCGACCTTGAAGCACTTCGAGTGGTCAGGCCCCTTCTCGTCAAGCAAGAGGTAGGTCGGCGTCTCACCGTACTGCCGCTGGGCCGATTGCTGGAGCAAGCTCTTGTAGTTCTGCCCCCCTTGATCGGCCGCGGCGGCGTCGATCTCGGGACCCATGTGGGTCAGGATGAATCGCCGAGCGGCGTCGATGCCGCCGTCGACGAAGATCGCGCCGACGAGACTCTCGAAGACGTCCGAGAGCACCGAGTCGGGCGTCTGCTGCGGCGAGCCCATCCCCTTGCCCAGCACCAGAAACCGGTCGATGGCGAGCGCCTGCGAAACCTTGGCACAGGTCCGCCGCGAGACGACGATCGACTTGATCCGCGTCAAGGCCCCTTCCAGGTAGTCGGGAAACTCGTGATACAGCCGCTCACAGACGACCGCTCCAAGGATCGCATCGCCGAGGAATTCGAGGCGCTCGTTGGAGACGAGCCGATGGTCGGCCCCCGAAGCATGAGTGAGGGCCTCGCGGAGTCGGGCCGGTTCTCGAAAGCGGTAATCGAGAATGCGCTGGCAATCCTCCAGCGGATCATCCACGTCAATCGGGCGGGACTCGGGCATGGATGTGACCGCAGGGCCGACGGGTAGGAAACCGGTCTGGTGAGGCTAACCGGCCCGCATCACGCTTGTCAACCGCCGGGAGCGACTCGGTTTGCCAGCACTGGCCGACCTCGCTAGGATGGGGTCCACGCGGCACGTTCCAAACGCGCCGAGCCTCCCTGACCGGCCCTTCGATTCGAGGATTCCGCCGCCGTGGTCCCTGCCAAAGACTTCAAGAAGCGGATGGTCGTCGAGATCGACGGCTCCGCGCACATCATCGAGCAGATCCAGGTTCAGACCCCCTCGGCCCGCGGTGCGTCGACACTTTACAAGGTCAAGGCCCGCAATCTCAAGACGCGCAACCGCGTCGAGAAGACCTACCGGGGCACGGACACCCTGGCCGAGTCGAGCTTCGAGCGGCGGCCGGTTCAGTTCCTCTACCGCGATCCCGACGGCTTCCACTTCATGGACTCGACCGACTTCAACCAGTTCAGCCTGCCCAGCGAGGACCTCGACGATCAGGCCCCCTTCATGACCGAGAACATGGAGGGCGTCGAGGCCCTTCTGGTCAATGACGAGGTGATCGGGATCGAGATCCCCGACACGGTCGCCTTGCCGATCGTCGAGACTTCGCCCGGTGTTCGCGGCAACTCGGCCACCGGTCGAACCAAGCCAGCCACACTCGCCACCGGCCACGTCATTCAGGTCCCCGAGCACCTGGATGAAGGAATCACGGTGAAGGTCGATACCCGGACCGGCGAGTATCTGGGTCGGGTCAACGACTGAGGTGGGGCAGGGGCCTGCCGGCCTCGCGGTCGAGCAGGGCCCGTTTCCGTTCGAGGCCCCAGCGGTAGTTGACCAGCCTTCCATCCGACCCAACCACTCGGTGGCACGGCACGAACACCGCCACCGGGTTGGCCCCACAGGCCGCACCCACCGCCCGTGAGGCCGATGCCCGGCCGATCCGACGGGCCAACGCGCCGTAGGTGCAGGTCGAGCCGCTCGGGATCAATCGCAAGGCCTCCCAGACCGCGAGCTGGAAGGCCGTCCCTCGCAGGTCGAGCGCGGGCGGGGTCGGCGCTGGCCCGCCGTCGAGCCAGTCGGCCAGAGAAGTCATGCAGGAGACCACGGCGTCGGCATCCTCGACGAGTTGCCCGGACGGGAACATTCCCGAGAGCCGATCGAGGGCCGTCCCGTTCGCTTCGGCCCTGGAGAGGAAGAACAGGGCACAGAGCCCGCGCCCGGTCGTCGCGGCGAAGGCGGTGCCGAGCGGGGTCGGACCGGAGCCGTAGAGGACGGTCTCGATGGTCGTCGCGCGTCGCAAACGCTCTGGGGGAACCGGATCATCCGGCACACAAAGCTTGCAGGCCCGGTAGCCGGCGACTCGAGCCGCAGCCACGTTGACGAACGGGATGCAGTTTTCCGGCCTGGGCATCCGACCTGGGCGGCAGATCGGCCGGCAGTAGATCCGTGTCGTCTTCACACCGACGACCGGCCCACTCCCGGCCGCGCTGCTCTCGATCCACCCGGTCGTCACGGGAAAGGCGGGGGAAGCGGTCATGGCCTCTGCTCCGGAACGGGGTTCAGGGAGCCATCGATACTGTTCAAGTGTAAGCGGTAAGGACACGTTTGTCCACCAGATTCCGGAGATTACGGGGACGGGCTGCGCTCCGGCGTTTCACGCGAAACGCGGACTGCTGGGCTTGCCTTCGAGTCGGCCGTGATCGAATCGGTTCGGGTACGCGTGCTACCGATGGAAGTGCAAGGTGGCGCGGACGTCGCGAGCCAGGGGGGCCTCGGACCAGGAGACATAGCCGAACCCCTGGCCGTGGATCAGCTCCGCGATCCGATCGAGCAGAGCGGACCAGTCCGCAGCCTTCCGATCGAGGATCAGCGCAACCTCGGACGGTCCCTCCGGATCTCCCATCGGACCGACGGCCGGACCGTAGGCGGCGCCCAGACCATCAAGGAACTGGCCGACATCCAGCTCGGAAGCGTCCAGACCCTCGATCAGGTAGCTCATCCCGATCGAACGGAGCGACAGGGTCGGCATCAGTCGCCTCCCGCGACAAGGTGGTTCACCGTCGATCAATCGGGCACGCGGGCCAGTTCGCTTCGCTGGGCGCGAACGACGCTCAGGGTCCGTCGGCGCTCGGTCCGACGGTGCAGGAGCCAGTGCCCGCAGGGCACCAGCACTGGTCGGACGAGCAAGGCATCGATCGTGATCCCCACGACCAGGGCGAAGCCGAGTTGTTGGAGGGAGGCGAGCGGGCTGAACAGGAACGAGGCGAAACTCGCCGCCGTGATCGCCGCGGCCGAGCTGATCAGGCCGCCGGTCTGGGCCACGGCCCGGTTGATCCCGGCCTTCAGGCCGAGAGCGCGGGCCTCCTGCTGGAGCCGGGTCATCAGGAAGATATTGTAATCGACCCCCACCGCCACCAGCAGCACAAAGAGAAACAACGGCACCTTCCAGTCCAGTCCCTCGGCACCGAGCCAGGTGACGAAGACCAGGTGGGTCACTCCCAGTGCAAAGGCGTAGGTGAGCACCATTGTCAGCACCAGATTCGCGCAGGCCCAGGGGTCGCGGAGGGTGAGAAGCAGGATGAGGAAGACGCCGAGGGGGACCACTACCCAGGTCTGATACTGGTCCCGGCGGGTCAAGGTCCAGACGTCGGCCGATTCGGCGTTGGCCCCGGTGATCGCGATGCCCTGGATGGGAACCTCATCCTGCTCTTCGAGGAAGTTGTGGACCCGGTCCCGCAGGGCGCGGACCTGCTGCAACGCCTCGGTGGAGAAGATCCGGTCGGACTGCGTGAGATCGAAGCGGGCGAGGTGGCCGTCGCTGGAGAGGTAGGCGGCGAAGCTCCGCCTCAACTCGGGATGTTCGCGGACGGTCTCGCGGGTGATGAGCAGGCGGTCGAGTGCCCGTCGGCCGACGGGGTCGCGGAGGATCTCGCTGACGACGTCCTGGGCGCGACGAGCCCCCTGGGCGATCTGCTCGGCGCCGTCGGCGGCCTGGGAGAGCTGATCGAGCATGACCTCGCGGGGGTCCTTCGGGGGGGCATCGCCGGTCGAAGTGGGCGGGGCGTCGGCCGTCGAGGGCGCCCGGCTCAGGCCGAGCATGGCGCCGCTGGCCTGCGTGAGACCCTTGAGCAGCGACTCGCGGGACTCCTTCGCCGAGCCCATCAGATCGACGCCCGTCAGCTCCTTGAGCTGAAGCGCCGTACGGAGCTTGGCCGCACCCTCGATCAGACCATGGTGGAGTCGCTGGGCGCCCGCGATCATCCGCGTGAACCCCTTGTTCACCTCTTCGAGTCGCGAGGCCAACCGCGCCGGCTGGAGCGGCTCGGGGCTGCCGAGCGGCTGCGTGGCGGAGCGGATCTCGCTCAAGCGCCGCATCCGACGGAGCAGGCCGCTCAGGTCGTCGATCAATGCCAGTCCCTCGGAGTCGCTCAGGTCGGTGTCGGAGCGGACGACCAGCGTCAAGGGCGCGACCGAGCCGGGTCCGAACTTGGCGGCGATCAGCCGAAAGGACTTGACCGAAGGGGTATCCGCCGGCATCTCGGTGAAGAGGTCCTGCACGAAGTCGGCGCTGAAGCCGAGGATCGTCGGGGGGAGCATCAGGGCGATCGTCCCCAACCAGGCGACGACCGGCCGGCGGAGGACGAGACGCCCGACCTCGTCCCAGACTCCCGACGGGGGCCGCGTCAGGCCGCGAAACGCCTTCGGTCGATACCTCGCCAGCAGAACGAGCAGGGCCGGGGTCAGCGTCAGGCAGGCGACGAGGGTGATCGCCAGGCCGAGGGCCACGCTCGGCCCGGTACTCGAAAAGAGCTTGAAGCGCGTCGTTCCCATCAACAGGAGGCCGACGATGACCGTGCCCGCGCTCGTGAGCAAGGGCTCGGTGGCGTGCCGCAGGGCCGTCCGCATTGCGGCGGCCGGGTTGGCGGAGTTCCAGTGCTCGCCGAACCGCCAGGAGATCAAGAGGCAGAAGTCGGTGCCGCAACCGAAGAGGATCACCACCAGGAACAACTCGACTAGGGGTGAGACCTCCCAGCCGGCCTGGGCCATGATTCCCAGGACGAGCCGCGAGAGGATCAGACCGACGCCGATTGTCATCAGCGGGGCCATCGCCAGCAGGAACGACCGATACACGGCCAGCAGGACGCCCAGGAGGAGGAAGACCGTGATGATCGCCGCGCGGTCGAGCGAGGTCTGCACATCGCCCATGTACGACTTGCCGATCACCGCGTCGCCCGACCAGGCGACCTCCAGTCCCTCGGGCGCCGGCAGGGCCGCAGCGGGGCCGTCGGTCAGGGCCCGGAGCCAGGTGACCGTCTCGTGCGTGATCGGGGCGACGAACGAGGTGGACATCGGCACGAGCACGAGTCGGGTCGTGCGGTCGGGGCTGACCAGTCGCTCGGCGATCTCGCGCTGCGAGCCGGGGCCGAGGACGCGGAGGATCGGCGTGGGTCGGTCCTCCGACGACCGGATGCGACGGGACAGGGTTTCGGCGTAGCGGGCATCGGCATCGGTCAGTCCGTCGGGGCGGTGCAGGACCGCGACCGCCAGCGCCTCGTACCACTGTTCGGGCCAGACGTCGTGGATCAAGCGGGCGGCCTGGACGCTCTCGGCGTCCTCGGGCAAGAGGCGGGCCTGACCCTCGGCGGCCAGCCGCGTGAGGTTCGGGAGCCAGCCAGCCAGCTCGCCCGCGATGCCCAGGGCCGCCAGGGCGAGCCAGGCAAGCACGATCCGACCGGGGTATCGGCTGACGAACCAGCGGAGGGCGTGCAGCGGCATGCTCCTCGGCGGCCTCCCCGCCCCTTGACTCGCCTCGCGTCCGTTCTTTCCGTGTCCTCGCGAGGTGGCTCGACGGTCCTGCCCGGGGCGACGCATTCGGCGACCGTCTGGCTCCGGAGGGTCCAAGCAAGTCTCAGACCTGGAGCATCCGGGATATTGTGCAAACTTTACGACCAATGACCAGGGGGAACCGCCCGCCGGACCCGTCGCGATTTCCTCCCGCCGGAGGGTGCCTCACCGGCATCCATCCTGCACAATAGAACCGGGTTCGGGCGGACCCGGGAGATCCAAGACGATGGACGACTACGCAGACAAGGTGCTCGGCCTGGTGGCCCGGCCCGATTACGAGCCGATCACCCTCAAGGCGATCGCCCGTCGCCTCGGCATCGAGCACCCGGAATATGCCGAGCTGCGGCGGACGGTCAAGGCCCTCGTACGCGAGGGCCGGCTCGACGTCGGCAAGGACAAGACCCTGCGCCTGCCGAGCGCGGTGACCGGCAAGTCCACGGTCGTCGGCACCTTCCGACGCACGTCGAAGGGGTTCGGTTTCGTCCGCCCTCAGGGCGCCCACGGCGATCGCTCGAACGATCTCTACATCTCCGCCGAGTCGGCCGGAGACGCCTCGACGGGCGACGAGGTCGCGGTGAAGATCATCCGGCGCTCGCACAAGAAGGGGTTCAACAAGGAAGGGCAGATCGTCCGCATCCTCAGCCGGGCCGCGGGCAACTTCGTCGGCACCTACTTCGAGGATGCCGGCGACGGCTTCGTGAAGGTCGATGGCACGACCTTCCACGACCCGATCTCCGTCGGCGACCCGGGGGCCAAGGGAGCCAGGCCGGGCGACAAGGTCGCCATCGAGATGGTCCGTTTCCCCACGCCGCTGCGCCGGGGCGAAGCCGTGCTTACCGAGGTCCTTGGGCCCAAGGGACAGCCGGGTGTCGATACCCTGACCGTCATCCGCGCCTTCAACATCCCCGATCACTTCGACGAGTCGATCCTTCAGGACGCCCGCGAGCAGTCCCGAGACTTCGACGAGAATGCGGTGGGCCACCGCCGAGACCTCCGCGAGACCTTGACCGTCACCATCGACCCCGCCACCGCCCGCGACTTCGACGACGCCATCAGCCTCGCCCGCGACGACCGCGGCTTCTGGAACCTGGGCGTCCACATCGCCGACGTCGCCCACTTCGTCCGCGCTGGCACCTTGCTCGACAAGGAAGCTCGCAAGCGCGGCACGAGCGTCTATCTGCCCGATCGCGTCATCCCGATGCTCCCCGAAGTGATCTCGAACAGCCTGGCCAGCTTGCAGGAGAACAAGACTCGTTACACGATGAGCGTCCTCATGCAGTTCGACGCCGAAGGGCGCCGGACTGACGTCGAGTTTGCTCGTTCGGCGATCCGAGTGGACAGACGGTTCAGCTACGAGCAGGCGTTTGACGTCATGAAGCATCCCGATGCACATCAAGTCGAGGGGATCACGACGGAAGTGCGTGACTTGCTCGTCGAGATGCTCGAACTGGCCATGATCCTTCGGCGTCGTCGATTCGAGCGGGGGGCCCTGGAACTGGTGATGCCCGAGGTGGAGGTGGAGCTGGGTGAGAAGGGGGAGGTCGTCGGGGCTCACCTGGCTGCCGACGATGAGAGTCACCAGGTCATCGAGGAATTCATGCTGGCGGCGAACGAGGCAGTGGCGGAGTTCCTGACGGCCCGCAAGGTCGGCTTCCTCCGGCGCGCCCACGCCGACCCCGAGCCCGCCAAGCTCCGCCAGTTCGCCGACTTCGCGCGGAGCCTCGGCTACCCGATCGAGGATTTCCGGAGCCGCTTCGAGCTTCAGCGGGTGCTCAAGGAGTCGGACGACAAGCCCGAACGCTACGCGATCCATTATGGCCTTCTTCGGAGTCTCAAGCAGGCAACCTACACCCCCGAGCACGAGGGCCACTACGCCCTCGCCAGCCTGGATTACTGCCACTTCACCTCACCGATCCGCCGCTATCCCGACCTCCAGGTCCACCGCCAGGTCACCGCGATCCTGGCCGGCAAAAAGCCGAAATCCGACCCCGACGAGCTGGCCGTGCTGGGAGAACACTGCACCCGAACCGAGAAGCGGGCTGAGGTCGCCGAACGGGAGCTGATCAAAATCAAGCTCCTGACTCACCTGGAAGGTCGGATCGGCGAGAGCTTCCACGCATTGATCATCGGCGTCGAGGACTATGGTCTGTTTTGCCAATTCGTCGAGCTACCGATCGACGGCCTGCTGCACGTGACCAGCCTGGCCGACGACTTCTACTACCTGGAGGAAGGCACTCACACGCTCGTCGGTCGTCAGTCCGGTCGGCGCTACCGGCTGGGCGACCGACTGGAAGTTGTCGTGGCGCGGGTCGATGTGGACCGCCGGGAGCTGGACCTGATCCCGCTCGACCACCCCGAGGCGCACCTGCCGCCGTCGAAGACTCGCCCACGCGGCCGTTCGCGGCGACCCAGCGTTCCAAACTTCCGGCTCACCGCTCCGTCGGAGCGGGAAGGATCGCAGGTGCGGGGCAAGAAGGGCCAGCGGAAGGACAAGGGTAAGAAAAAGGGGAAGGGGAAGCGACGCTGATCCCGTTTTCAGGCGGGCCACACTTGCGATTGCGGCGTCCTTTCGACGGGATTGTCGCCGACCACTCCGATGCAGGGCTTGTGGGCCGCAGGCTGTAGCGTCTGGACGGGTAAAAAGGCGATCAGAATTCCGGCTTGCTCCGCCAGATACGCCACATAATGCCACGCTCCACAGTCCTGGCAAATCCCGAGCAATTCGTCGGGTTGTTGCGATGAGGGCTGGCAGAAGTCCAGCGATGCCTGGCACTGGTGGCAGCAGAGTCCGAGGCCCGCGTCAGCGAGATCCTCCCCTGTTTTTGGGCCGATCTCGCACGAGTGGATCAGTGACCGTGGCACGTCGCTGAGCATGTGGAGACTCCTCAACATCGAGGAATTCTTTGAAGAATGTCGGCCTGGTAGGGGGTGATCCAGGCCATCGAGGTGGATCGAACTCAAGCCTAATACACCATGCTGAGAAGGTTCCCGTCAACACCATTTTAAGGAAACGACCCCTCTCAAACTTAGGATTAAGATTCTTTTCAAAAACTTGAGAATCGTTTCGGCAACGGCCTCCGACGATCGGGACGTGAACTCTGGGGAGGCCTCTCCGACTGCCGAGCGGGAGCCGCTTTCTTTGACTGATTTTTGGCGAGCGGGTACATTGCAGGAACGCCCAGGCGACGCGATGACGACGCAGCCGGGACGTCGAAAGGATGGTCAGGGGACGCTCCGAGCCACGGTGGACGCCATCTTTCAGGTTGTTTTCCAAAAAGAATTTAGGGCGGAGAACTACCTATTTTGAAGTTCGTTCGGCGTCGGAACGCATCGCGCGTCTCAGGCGATCCAGGGGTGACAGAGGTTCTGGAGAGTCAGCGGACCGTCGGGAAGCCAGTGTCAATTATAGCACAGAGTTTGAAGTTTTGGCGAGTCATCGAGCTCAGGCGTGGTGAGATTGAACCGAGAGTTGGGGGGAGGCGGCTCGCGATCGACGATCCTCCCGGGTGAGACGCCGGAGTGTGGGGATGTGGCAGAATCGGGTGGTTCGGAAGCGAGCGCGGATTGCCCTTCACAAAACGGGGGGCTCGCCGGAGAATCTCGGCCCTCCGACCTGGTCGCGTCGCGGGCCGGGGGAAGCCGGATCCTCGGTGACGCGCAAGGAATGGAAGCCATGAAGACGTGGTGGAGCAGGGGCACGGTCGCGGCCGTGGCCGCCTGTCTGGTCGCGACGACGTCGCCGGCCAGAGCGCAGGCGGTCAGGTCCGACACCCGGGTCGTGGGCCCGCGGGGCCGGGCGGTCGAGCGCCACGTCGAGGCCCGTCGCGGTCCCAACGGCATTCGCCGCGAAACCCGGGTGGAGCGGCCGGGCGGTGTCTTCGATCGCCAGGTTCAGGTGCAGCGCCAGCCGGGGGCCATCGAGCGCGATGTGCGGATCCAGGGTCCGGGGGGGGCGACCTTCGAGCGGGATGTGCGCGTGGAGCGTGGACCGGGCCAAGCCGGTCGTGAGATCCAGATCCAGCGACCGGGGGGGGCGACGTTTGACCGGAAGGTTGAGGTGCGTCGCGGGCCGGGCTATGGCGGTCGTGAGGTCGAGATCCGGCGGCCGGGCGGAGCGATGTTCGGCCGGCGCGTCGAAGTGGAGCGGCTGGCCGGCGGCTACATCCCCGCGCCACCAAGGGGATTCCGGCGGCCGGTGATCGTGGAGCGCGACGTATTTGTCCGACCGGCCCCGATGGTGGCCGTCGGAGCCCCGTTCTTCAGCTTCTTCCTGGGGAACCCGGTGCCGCCGCCACCGCCGGTGATCGTGCAGGAGCCCCCGGTTTACGTGCAGCCGCCGCCGACGGTCATCGTCCAGCAGCCGCAGCCTTACCAGCCGCCGCCTCCTCCCCAGACAATCGTGGTGGACCCCGTCGGCGAACAGATCGCCCGACTTTCCAGCGATCATGACGACAGCCGCGAGGACGCCTCCCGGATCCTCGGCCGACTCGGCGACCCCCGCGCGATTCCGGCCCTGGTCGATCGCCTCAAATTCGACGAGGACTCTGACGTCCGCCAGGCCGCCGCCTGGGCGCTCGGTGCGATCGGCGATCCCCAGGCCGCGACGTACGTTTATCGATCGTCCGTCTACGACAAGAAGCAGAAGGTCCGCCAGACCGCTGCGATCGCCTACCGCCAGCTTTCCGCGGTGCCTCAGGCGGCGCCCGTGGCCGCCCGGGTGGCCTCGCCAGCATCGACGTCGATCGAACCCCAGCCGCTCGACCCACCCGAGATCGTTCCTCCCGATCCCCAGCCGGCCGGCGCGGGCCTCCCGCCGGCGCTCGCGCTGCCCGGATTCGAAGAGAATCATCCGTAGCGGAACCGGCCTGGGCGATCCTTGACCGACGGGGGAGATTCCCGACAGCCCTGCCGGTAGGCTCCGTTTCACGGGGAACGCCGCACCAAGCGGATCGGAACGGCGAGGCGATTGCCTGGCCGGCTCTGGTCCGCTAAGCTTTTGCGCTGTCGGGATCAGGGAGGGACACTCCCGTCTTGAGGGGGTGCGTCGAAGCGCTTCGCAGAGGTGATGCCATCGCCCCCGAAGGCTGGCGCGGTCTCCGATCGCGACCTCGACGGACCCATCGCCTGACCCGACGCGGACGCCCGCCCGATGCTTTCGACCACCGCTCCTCGGCTCCTGCTCGTGACCCTTGCCCTCGCCCTCGCCGAGGACCCCGGCCGCCCTCCCCGCGATGATGCCGAGCTGAAGTCGTGGCTCCAGAACATGGTCTGGTATCACCACTTCGCCCCCGACGAGATCCGGGCCGCCACGGGCCTGAGTCGCGAGGCGATCGACGACGCGCTCGAGCGCTTCGCCATCCGGCCCGAGACGAAACCCGAGCGGCCCGACGACGCGCCGTTGCTCCTGTTGCCCTATCCCGGCGGACGTCATCCCCGGATCGGCTTCCTCGAAGGCGCGGTCGATCCACAGCGGGATACGAAGTTCAGTGTCTTCACGCCCTGGGACGACTCCAGCTACGTCGTCGTCGACCTGCCCGAAGCGATCTGGTCGAACCTGGGCCTGACCTACCTCGCCCACACTCATGTTCCGACGATCTGGTCGAAGCAGGGGATCGAGCTCAAGCCGATCGAGTGGACTGTTCGACCCGATGGCTCTCTCGAATACCAGCGGACCTTGCCCAACGGCATCGGCTTCGGAGCCGAGGCGACACCGGGCCGCGACGCGGTCCGGATGTCCATGTGGCTCCGGAACGGGACCGACAAGCCGCTCAGCGACCTCCGCGTTCAGAACTGCGTAATGCTCAAGGGGGCCAGGGGCTTCACCGCCCAGACGAATGACAACAAGGTCTTCCGCCCGCCCTATGTCGCCTGCCGCTCGGAGGACGGCCGTCGCTGGATCATTACCGGCTGGGAACCGATCCACCGCGCCTGGGGGAATGCTCCCGTGCCCTGCCTCCACGCCGATCCCCGGTTCCCCGACTGCCCACCCGGCGCCACCCGTCGCCTGCGGGGCTGGCTCTCCTTTTACGAGGGGGACGACATCGACGGCGAGTTAAAGCGGATTGATGCCACGGGTTGGCGTCAAGAGGAGCGAGATCCGTAGCACGGACGACGACCGATGGTTCCGGGTCGAACTTCCAAACATCGACCCGGGACCATCGGTCGTCGGATTCGCTCTACTCAGCTTTCCAGCCCCTCCAGCCGACCCTTGCTGTCACCGAGGGCTTCCACGGAGCAGCCGGCGCGGTCGAGGAGGGAGAGGTAGAGGTTGTTCAGGGGGGTGCCGCGGGGATATCGGGCGTGCCGGCCGGGCTTGATGGTGCCGTGGCCGTGGCCCACGAGCAGGACGGGCAGGTCGTCATGGTTGTGGCGGTTGCCGTCGCCGATGCCGGAGCCGTAGACGAGCATGGAGTGGTCGAGGACGTTCCCCTCACCCTCAGGGATCGCCTTGAGAAGGCCGATCAGGCGGGCGAACTGCTCGATGTGGAAGAGGTTGATCCGGGCGATCTTGGAGAGCTTCTCCTTGTTGCCGCCGTGGTGGGAAAGCTCGTGGTGCCCTTCGGGAACGTCGAGGAAGCGGTAGCTGCGGTTGCTACCTTCGTTGGCGAAGACGAAGGTGGCGATCCGGGTCACGTCGGCCTGGAAGGAGAGGGCGATCAGGTCCATCATCAGAGCGACGTGCTCGGGGTAGTCCTTCGGGACGCCGGTAGGCCGCTCGGCGCCGTCGGGGACGTCCACCGGCTCGCTCGCCTTGGCGATCCGGCGCTCGATCTCGCGGACGCTGGTGAGGTACTCGTCCAGTTTGCGGCGGTCGTGGGTGCCGAGGCGGTCGTGGAGGCGGCGGGCGTCGTCGGCGACGAAGTCGAGGATGCTGGAGCGGTACTCGTCGCGGAGGCCGCGGGTGGTGGACATCTCACCGGACTGGCCGTTGCCGAAGAGGCGATCGAAGGCGAGGCGGGGATTGATCTCCTTGGCGACGGGCGTGGTGGCGCTGCTCCAGCTGATGTTGGAGGAGTAGGCACAGCTATAGCCCGAGTCGCAGTTGCCGGCCTGCGCACTGGGGTCGATGCCGAGTTCGAGGGAGGGCAGGCGGGTGAGGTGGCCGAGCTTCTGGGCGGCGAGCTGATCGACGGAGACGCCGGCCTTGATGTTGGCGCCGTCGGTCTTGCGGGGGTGGGTGCCGGTGAGGAAGCAGGCCAGGGCGCGGGCGTGGTCGCCAGGGCCGTCGCCGTGGGCGAAGGCGTTGTCCTGGGTCAAGCCGGTCAGGACGAGCAGGTCATCCTTGAACGATTCGAGCGGCTTGAGGGAGTCGGGCAACTCGAAGTCGGCGCCGACCTTCTCAGGGGTCCAGCTCTCCATGCGGACGCCGTTGGGCACGTAGAAGAACGCCATTCGCTTCGGCATGGCCTTCTCGACGGTGCCCGCCCTCGCCAGCGGGCGGAAGGGGTGCATGGCGTCGAGCCAGGGCAGGGCGAGGGACGTGCCCAGGCCACGGAGGACGGTCCGGCGGTTGATTCGGTGCGACGTGCTCATGGCTTATTCCCTTCTTCGCGCGTCCGCTTGCGGAACGGGTCGCTGTTGACGATCTCGACGACCAGGCGCGAGAACCTGTGGCCGTCGGCGGCCACCCGCTCCGCGATCGTGTCCACGGCGCAGGCGTCATAATATTCGAGGCCACGGCCGAGGGCATACGTCAGCATCTTCTCGGCCAGGGCGCGGGTGAACTGGGGCTGTCGCTGGGCCTTGAGGAAGGCTTTCAGGTCCTCGACCCCGGCGAACGACTCGCCGCCGGGCAAGGTGCCGGAGGCGTCGATCGGCTCACCGCGTTCCTCGGTCCGCCAGCGGCCGACGCCGTCGAAGTTCTCGAAGCCGAAGCCGAGCGGGTCGAGCTTGTTGTGGCAGACGGCGCAGCTTGGGTTCTCGCGGTGTTGCTCCATCCGTTGCCGGAGGGTGCCCTTCAGCTCGCGACCTTCCTTCAACTCCGGCACGTCGGGCGGTGGCGGGGGTGGTGGAGTGCCGAGGACCTGTTCGAGAATCCATTTGCCCCGCTTGACGGGCGAGGTCCGCGTCGGGTTCGAGGTGAGCGTGAGGATGCTGGCCTGCGTCAGGACACCGCCGCGGTGGCTCTCCGGCGGCAAGGAGACTCGGCGGAACTCGTCCCCCTTGACGTCCTCGATGCCGTAGTGCCCGGCGAGCGGCTCGTTGAGGAACGTGTAATCGGCGTCGAGGAAGTCGAGGATGCTCCGGTCCTCGTCCTTGATCGATTCGAAGAACAATTCCGTCTCGCGCTTCATGTCGGCGAGGAGCTTGCGGTCGAAGCCGCGGAAGCGGCGGGGGTCGGGGCTGGCGTTGTCGAGGTTCCGGAGGGTGAGCCACTGGCCGGCGAAGTTGGCGACGAGGGCGCGGGCCTTCGGGTCCCGGAGCATCCGACGGACCTGGGCCTCCAGAACGGCCTCATCCTGAAGCTTCTTCTGTCGGGCGAGGTCGAATAGCTCCTCGTCCGGCATGCTTGACCAGAGGAAATAGGAGAGGCGGCTCGCCAGCTCCCAGTCGTTCAAGGGGCGGACGGGACCGGCGTCCTTGTTGTCGGACCCCCAGCGACGATCCAGCTCGACGCGGTAGAGGAAGTTCGGGTTAACCAGTACGGCCATCACCGCCAGTTGCACGCCGCGCTCGAAGGGCTCGCCGTCGTCGCGGGCCATCTCGACCAGCCGGGCGAGGCGGTCCACGTCGTCGTCGCGGACGGGACGGCGGTAGGCGCGGCTCAGGAACGGTTGGAGGATCGCGCGGGCGCAGTCGCGCCATTCGTCGTCCTTCGCAGGGTTGCGGGTGATGAGCCGGCGGTGAGATTCGGGCAAGTTGCCAGCGGTCTGGCCGAGGATTTCGAGACCCAGGACGTAGAGGTTGCGGTCGCCGCGGAGGTTGGGGTCCTCGGCTTCGGGCTTGTAGTAGTCGTTGAGGAAGGCGAGGGCGACGGTGTGCCGGCCCTGCGACGTCTTGACGAGGACCTCATACGTTCCGGGCTCGCCCTGGGTGGCGGGGACATCGACCGTCGCGGCGTCCTGGCCGTCAATCCGAACCGCCATCTTCACCGGCTCGGGGCCGGCCTGGTCGCCGTAGGCGCGGATGAAGAGGCGGTAAGGGCCGTCGGCGGGGAAGTCGATGGACCCCTTGATCTCGCCGGAGGAGGGGAGCGAGCGGACACCGCGACGACGGTTGCCGCCGTCGAGTTCGCGGGCGCCGAGGTCGGCGATCGGCCAGAGTGGCGGACCGGCAGGACCGACGACGTCGAGCTTCTCGACGATCAGGTTGCGGTCGCGCTGGTCGGGGTCGTCGGCGTCGGGGTTGAAGAAGTCGTTGAGGAAGGCGACGGAAACGCGGTGCCGGCCAACGTCGGCGTGGATGAGGACCTCGAAGGTGCGGGCGTGACCCTCGGAGGCGCGGACGTCGAAGGTCTGGAGGTCGTTGCCGTCGAGCCGCAGGGCCATCTTGACCGGCTCATTCCCGGCCTGATCGCCGAAGGCACGGACGCGGAGGCGATACTCGCCGGATTCGGGCAGCTCGAAGTCCGCTGCCATCTCACCGTTCGACGTGAGGATGCGGGCTGAATCGCCGCGGGGCTCGCCGCCTTCGAGGTCGCGGCCGGGACGAGGTCGGGAGGCTCCGAGGTTGGGCCGGGGGACGACGATTGCCTTGGTGGCGATCTGCTCGGCGGCGTTGAGGTATTTCTCCATCAGGAGCGGCGGCAGGGTCAGAACGTCGCCGATGTTGTCGAAGCCGTAGCCGACATCGTCGAGCGGGAAGTCGTCGGCGGGGCGGAAATCGACGGCGAGCAGGTCGCGGATGGTGTTGTTGTACTCGGTCCGGTTCAGGCGACGGATCGTGACCCGGCCCGGGTTAGCGATCTCGCAGCCGGCCTGGGAGAAGGCGGCCTGGACCCAGCCAACGAGGCGCCCGACCTCGGCGTCGGTCGGTAGGTCGCCCTCGGGCGGCATGATCCCGGCCTCAACGTTCTCGACGACCTTGTCCCAGGTCTTGCGGTCGCGAAGGACCGCGTCGAGATCCGGAAAGGCGGCGAGGTTGACCTTGCCCTTGGGCTTCTCGGCACCGTGGCACTTGAGGCAGTACCGATTCAGGATCGGCACGACCTCCTCATGGAAGGCTCGCTCATCGCGGGCCCGGACCTCGGCTCCGGGCTTCGCCGTGTCGTCGGCGAAGGCTGAGGTGGTCAGGACGCCCAGGGCCAAGGCAATGAGGCGTCGTCGCAATCCAATCGTCCGACTCACGATGCGGCCACTCCTCGGGTCGTGACGTCCCGGCCGCGAGTGGGAACACGCGGCAAGGTTAAACGAATCTCATACATTCTAACAGCAAAGGGACGCTCCGTCGAGAAGTCCCCGGGCTGGTTCGGCTTCGGCGGCAGAGTTCGGGCGGGTCGCGGCTTCTGGCGAGAGTCACCACAACAGAGTATTGAGCGACGAATCTACCGTCGAGGGAACACCTTTTCGGACGATTCCCCGGCCCCCGATCCGAGCCAGCCCGCAGAAACCGTACCCGAGACCGGTTGGAAAGGCCTGGAAGCGTGGTCTTTGCGGCGTTCCGGCGTCGTGGTTCCTGGGTGTTGAGGGTCATTGCCACTCGCCTTCCGTGGCCACCCTCACCGCGTTCTCGAATCCCGACATCGTGCGACTGGTTGGTTCTTGACATCCTCCTACAGGATGTCGTAGGATGCCTCCGACACAACGTAGGAGACCGAAGCCAGGGGGCCCGACGAAGTGCGAGGGGGATTCGAACGGTGGGCAAGAAGCCGGCGCGGGGAGCGTTGAGCGAGGCGGAGCGGGAGGTGCTCAAGGCGCTCTGGGATGAGGGTCCGGGCACGGTCCGGCAGGTGAATGCCGTGCTGAGCGGTCGGGGGCGGAAGTGGGCGTATACGACGGTGCAAACGCTCCTGCAGAGGCTCCAGGCGAAGGGTTGGGTGGCGAGCGACACGAGCGGCCCGGCGCACGTCTTCCGGGCGTCGGGATCACGGGAGGAGATGCTGCAGGACCACCTCAAGACGCTGGCGGACGAGCTTTGCGAGGGGGCGTCGGCGCCCTTGGTGCTGGCGTTGGTGCAGGGGCACCGGTTCACGCCCGAGGAGATCGCGCGGTTCCGTCGGTTGCTCGACCGGCTGGAGGGTGACGGCGAATCCGGGAGTGCGTGACGATCGGCGACGGGTCCGGCCCATCGCGTGTTCGAGACGAGACGGGGGTACCGATGCTCGGCTGGATGGCGGAGACGACGCTGGCGGCCTCGTTGTTGGCGATCCTGGCGGTCCTGGTGATCCGCTTCGGCCGCCTCGGGCCGTCGGCCCGGCACGCACTCTGGCTGGTCGTGCTCGTGAAGCTAGCGACGCCGCCGGTGGTTCGGTTGCCCTTGCCGTTGCCGGTGCCCGGCGAGCGTCCCGGGGAGCGAGCGCGGGCGTCCACGGCGGTCGGTGACATCAAGGGGTCTGAGCCGGGGGAGGTGTTGGCGAACGAGCCGCAGGGCAGGGGGGTGACTCGGGACGAGTCGTACCGCCAAGATCTCATCCCCGAGGAATTCGTCGTCACCTTCTCTCGCGACGCGACGGGGTCGGAGAGCCCCGAGAATGCAACGGGTGAGGCCGTGGCGGCGGGTGAGGCGTCCCCGTTCGCCGGGAACGACGATGGGCGGCGCATCGAAGAGACGCCAGTCGCGACGGAGCCGGTCGACCACCCGGCCTTGCCGACCGCTCCGGATTGGTCACTGGATCGGGAGACGCTGGCAGGCGGGTTGCTCGGACTCTGGGCGTTCGGGGCCCTGGTGACGGCGGCCCGGCAGGTCGGGCGGGTGGTCCGATTTGGTCGAACGATCACGCGAGACAGGCAAGAGGCGCCGGCCTGGCTGAGGAGCGAGCTGGACGCGATCGCCGGTCGGTTGGGGGTGAGGGCGCCGGGGCTCCTGGCCTTGCCGGGAACGGGGACGCCCTGGCTCTGGTGCGCGGGTCGGACGCGCCTGATCGTGCCGACGGAGCTGTTGGCGAGGCTCGACCGCGAGCACTGGCGGGGTGTGCTGGCTCATGAGCTGGCTCATCTGAGACGGGGCGACCCGTGGGTCAGCCGGCTGGCGTTGGTGCTGGGCTGGGTCTGGTGGTGGAACCCGCTGTATCGATTCGTCCGGTCGCGGCTGGAGGCCGAGGCCGAGCTGGCGTGCGACGCCTGGGTCGTCTGGGCCTTGCCCGGCGGTCGGCGGCGATACGCCGAGGCGCTGGTGGAAGTCTGTGCCTTTGTGTCGGAGTTCCGGGCGCCGGCGCCTGCGTTGGGCATCGGCGGCGAGGGACGTTCACTGGAGAGGAGGTTGACGATGATCCTGAAGAATCGCGGCGACGGAAGGCCACCGCGATCGGCCCTGTTGACGGCCGGTCTGCTGGGCCTGATCGCCTTGCCGGCCTGGTCGCCGGCGCAGGACGACCCGAAGCCCCGCGAGGGCGACGGGGATCGGGCGCGGCTCGAGGTCCGGGTGCGTCGGGAACGGGAGCAGGACCGGGACCGGCCGCGCGATGGCGATCGCGGCGAAAGACGACCGGAACGGGAGGAGCGTGGGGACCGTCCCGAGGCAGAGCAGCCGGAACGCGACATTCAGCGCGACGTCGAGCGTCAGATGCGCGGCGTCCAGGAGGAAATCCAGGCCCGGATGCGCGAGTTCCAGGAGCAATTCCAGCACCAGATGCGCGCCGAGCAGGAGCGGTTGCAGGCCGAGTTGAAAGAGGCGGCCGAGCAACTCCGGAAGGCGCAGCAAGGACTCCGGGAAGCCCAGGAGGCCCTGGAGAACGCCGGGGGCGACGCGAAGGCGGACGCCGAGAGGCACCTCGACGAGGCCCGCAAGCGGCTCGGCGAGGCGCAGGACAGTCTCCACAGCCGCGTGGGCGAGTTCCACAAGCAGATGGAAGAACGGATGCGCGCCCTGCACGAGCGGATGGGACGGCTCCATGAAGAGATGCAAAAGAAGCGTGAAGTTATCATCCTGCATCGTGAGGAAGGTCCGGAGCTGCTCGGGCGGGTCCGAGTCTTCGTGAACCCGCGCGGAGCCCGGCCGGAGGCCGACGCTCCGGAGGCTCCCCGACCGCCCGAGCCGCCGCGTCCGCCGCACCCGCCGCGACGGCCCGCCGTCGGCCTTGCCCCCGAGCCGCCGCGTCCGCCCGATGCGCCGAGAGAGGGGACCGGGGTGCCTCCGCGCCGTTACGACATCGAGCTCAATCTCCCCCGCGTGGCCCGCATCGGCCGAGTTCCCGGTCCCGGCCCCGGCCCCGAGGCGATCGAGCAGCTCGATCGCCGGATGGATCGACTCGAATCGAAGTTTGACCAGATCCTGGAAGAACTTCGAGGGCTGCGACGTGATCGCGAGGAGAAGCCCAAGGGGGACCGCCCTCGGTAGTCGCGTGAGTAGGGTGCGTTGCGTCTTCGACGACGCACCGCCGAGGCGGAAGGAGAATGGTTCGCGGAGGGTGCGTCGTCGAAGACAGGGCGCACCCTACAAAGACTTGCTGGAGACGGGAAGGGACGCGGTGGACCCGGAGCGAAGGGCGTCGAGGAAGCCGGTCTGGAGGAGGTGGGTCATGCCTTCCTGGTAGAGCAAGGGGCGGAAGAAGCCGGGGTAGTGCTTGCAGATGTAGGCGGGGGAGAGGCCGGGCTCGGTGTCGATGCGGTATTCGGGGGGGAGGAAGGAGACGCCGAAGACGGTGGAGCAGAGGGCGTGGAGGGTCTGCTCGGTGACCCAGCGGTTGGCGAAGAGTTTGGGGTGGGCGAGCCAGGCATCGATGGAGGCGAAGTCGATCGATTCGCGGCGGACGACGGAAAGGCCGCTGTTGATGCGTTCGGGGGGGCGGACGCCGAAGGCGGATTCCAGCTCGTCCAGCTCCATGCTGTACCAGAAGGCGCGGTCCTCGTTGTAGAGGTTCCGGGGGTAGCCGCCGGGGGGGACGGTCAGGAGGTCGGGGCGGCGGAAGAAGACGATGTCGGAGTCGATCGAAAGGATCGTCTCGGCGTCGGAGAAGGCGAAGAAGTCGAAGAGCTTGCGGGTGCTCGGGTTGAGCAGGCGGTACTCGCGGCAGCGGGAGAGGCCGCGGGCGTCGAAGAGGGCTGCGACGCGGGCGTCGGACTCCTCGCGGGGGAGGAAGGTGGCGTCGGGGAAGTGTTGCAGGAGCCGCTCGCCCTGTCCAGGGGCGAGGCCGCCGTCGTGGAGGAACAGGGGGTAATCGACCCCGGCGAAGTGGTAGTAGCTCTTGAGGGCCCAGATCGCGTTGATCCAGTCGCGTCGCCAGGTCAGCATGCGGACCTCGACCGGCCCGGCTTTCGCGGTGCGGACCGGAGGCGTGTCGAGGATCTTCGGCTGAACCTGGCGGCGACGGCGGGCGTCGCGCCAGCCCTCGCGCCGAAGTTCCTGGAACTCCTGCCAGCGACGTTGGCGACGGAGCCACTCTCTCAGGGTCTTGACCGGATTCATGGGCCCGCCGACTCGCGACTTCGTCGAGACATCCGCACCCGTCCAGCCGGGCGCGGCGGGTCCATCATAACCGCTCGGTCGTGGGCAGACCCAGCCCGACCGGGGAGGACTGGCTCGGTCGTGCGGAGAATCGACAATCGCCGGCTCGCGGCTCGCGCCCCTTGGCCGGAAGGGGCTCGGGGCGATACACTCCCAAAAACAGGTCAGGCACGGTTCACGAGTCCCCGAATCGTGAGGAGTGGGCGGCGACATGCGGCAGGTGGTGACCATCGACGGTCCCGCGGGGGCGGGAAAGAGCACCGTGGCCAGACAACTGGCCGAGCGGCTGGGCTGGCGATTGCTCGATACCGGGAGCCATGTACCGCGCCGTCGCGCTGGCCGCATTGAGGGAGAAAATCGACCTGGATTGCGCCATCGCGCTGACTGGGCTCGCCGGACGTCTCGACGTGGCCCTGCCGCCCGGCCGGATCCTCATGAACGGCGAGGACATCACGGACTTGATCCGGACGCCCCAGGTGGCGCAGGCGTCGAGTCGGGTGGCGGTCTGCCCCGGGGTCCGGGCGCAGCTCGTGGACTGGCAGCGGTACTTCGCCGCGGAGAATGATACGGTGAGCGATGGACGCGACCAGGGGACGGTTGTCTTCCCGGAGGCTCGCCGCAAGTTCTACCTGACGGCCAGCCCCGAGTCCCGAGCGGAGCGTCGCTATGCCGAGATGATCACCCGCGGCCTCGCCCCCGACCCGGCCGAGGTGCTCCGCGAGCAGATCGAGCGCGACGCCCGCGACGCCGACCGCTCCGTCGGCCCGATGCGACCGGCTCCGGACGCCCTGGTCGTCGATACAACGGGCCTGGACGTGCACTTGGTGCTGGACCTTGTCGAGCAGGCCGTCCGGGATGACGGGCCGTTACCCTGGTTGCCTCGCGAGAGCGGGGAGACGCCCCGACCGCCCGGTTACTTCGCCGGCTACTGTGTCGCCTGGGAGCCCGGCGGCCGGCGGCTCGTCGCCGTCGCCCTCAATGCCGAGGACGCGAACCGGGCCGCCCAGGTCGAGGCGCGGGCGGAAGCGGCGCGAGAAGGTTTCCTGAAGGGGTCGCAAGAAGGTTCTTGAGGTGCGACTGCCCCGACGAACACCGAACGTCCGCCGATTGGATCTCATCAAGAACGCTCCACCGAACTCCCAAGTCGCCCCACGATGCCCTCCGACACTGACGCCCCATCCCCGACCGTTCCCGAGGTCGAACCGGCGAAACCCCGGGCTCGACGCGGCGGCTCGGCCCATCGCGATCGCTCCTGGCCGATGCTGCTCTGGTATCGGCTGGTGCAGAAGGTGATCTCGCAAGTCGTCTCGGTCTACGGTGGCATCCGGGCGACGGGGAGGGAGAACATTCCGGCGTCGGGCGGGGTGCTGCTCATCTGCAATCATCTGAGCCATCTGGATGTCTTCGTGCTCGGGGTGTTGCTGCCGAGGCCGCTCAACTATGTGGCCCGCTCGACATTGTTCAAGCCGGTGCATCGGCCCCTTCATCCGGTCGGTCGGCGGGTTTCCCGATCCAGCGGGAGGGGATGGGGGCGTCGGGATTGAAGGAGACGCTCCGGCGGCTGCGAGACGGCAAGATCGTCACGTTCTTTCCCGAGGGGACGCGGAGCCGCGACGGCCGAGCTCGCTCCGCTCAAGCCGGGCGTGTCGGCCCTGGCCGAGCGGGGACGGGTGCCGATCGTGCCAGCGGGGCTAGCGGGGACATACGAGGCATGGCCGAGGAGCCGGGCCTTCCCCAGGCCGCACCCGGTCCGCGTCCACTACGGCCCGGCAATCCAGCCCGAGGAACTCGCCGGACTGAATCCGATCAGATTACCAAGCTGCTCCAGCGCCGACTCAGCGAGAGCGTGGCTGTCGCCCGCGAGGGATTGCGGCGGGACCTGAGAAATCGTACGATCGGCTGAAGCGGCGTTCCCGGTGCGGTCGATGATCGACGAGGCGGGTTGCGAGGAATTTGCGGTTGGAGGTCCGACCGGTTTCGAGTAGAGTTCGCCGACCGAGGGCCCTGTCAGGTCGCCTGCGCCGACCTTGGTGCCCCCGGCCCTCGACGATTCCCACACCCGGCCGCGCATCCCGGAACGACCGCTTCCCTTGCCCGTTCGCCCGCATCGCGCCAGCCCCGCCACGTCCCCCAGGCGTGTCGGGCCTTCGGGCTGGCCGAGGAGGACCGCCATGCGACACGCCCGGAGTCTTCGCCTGTCTCGCACTCGCCGGCCTGGTCGCGGCGGCCGGCTGCACGCACAATTACTACTACGGCAACGCGATTCCGGTCTGCGAGGCCCCCCCGCGCCGGTCTCGGCCCCGGTGGCCTACTCCTACGGCGAGGTCTGCGAGGTACCGACCCGTGTGGCCGGCGGCACGGTCGTCGCCGAGGGCTCGGCGCAGGCCAAGCCGATCGTGACCGTCCGCCAGCCACCTTCCCGCGTCGTCATCAGTGAGCCGACCGGTCGCCGATCGGGCAGCACCCGCGTCGGCTGGCGCGGTCGCGATGAGCTGGAGGGAGCCACCACGCAGATCAGCGGTGCTTACGAGGAGGAAGGCGTGGTCCGCTGAGGGGGGCGGGGTCTTTGGTGTATGATGAATCCGCCGCCGTTCTCGGGCTCGGGCCATGTCCCGACCGACGCGGAGGCCGTCATTGTCGCCGGCCAGATGACCCCTCCCTCGCCCCGAAGTTGAGAGCCTCTTCCGATGCCACGCCGCTTCGACGACGCCCGCTGCCTGGTGACCGGGGCCTCCTCAGGACTGGGATATGCCCTCGCCGAGCAACTGGCTCGGACCGGCGCCCGCGTCCTCGTCACGGGTCGGTCGACGGAGCGGCTCGGGGCCTGGTCGCCCGGCTCGAATCGGAAGGGATCGCGACGGGTCGCGTGGTCCCGATCGCCGCCGACCTGACGCGTGAGGACGACCGCGCACGGTTGCTGGAAGCCGCTGGAGAGCAATTCGACGGGGCCCTCGATCTCGCGGTTCAGAGCGCGGGCGTCGGCGCCTACGGGCGGTTCCTGAGCCACGACCCGTCGGTGCTCCGCCAGATCTTCGAGGTCAACTTCTTCGCTCTGGCCGAGACGGCCCGGGGCCTCTATCCCCTCCTGCGGCAGGGGAAGGACCCGGCGATGGTCGTTCTCGGCTCGATCGTGGCGCGTCGGGGCCTGCCGGGTCGCTCGGAATACTCGGCGAGCAAGCACGCCGTGGCCGGCTTCGTCGACTCGATCCGGGCCGAGTGGCGACGGGACGGCATTCACGTCCTGCTGGTCAACCCGGGCTTCACTCGCACTGACTTCGAGCGTCACCTGCTGGTCGATACCGCGATCTACAAGGTTGCCGACCGCCGCACGATGACGGCCGACGAGGTCGCCCGCCGGATCCTCCGCGCCTTGTCCCGTGGCCGCAACGAGGCGACCTACTCGTTCGGCGGCCGGTCGCTCCTACTGTTCAACCGCCTGTTCCCCCGTTTCGTGGACTGGAGCCTCGGCCTCTGGACGCGCAGGCTGTACGCCAACCATCTCGCTCTCGAACAGGCCGAGGCCCCCGTCCGATCGGCCGATTGTCCGCCGGTCGGTGAGAGACTAGAATAAGCCGTCCAGGTCGGGCGATTAGCTCAGTTGGTAGAGCACCCGCCTTACACGCGGGCTGTCGGGGGTTCGAGTCCCTCATCGCCCATTCTAAACCCAACAGCATCAGATCGTTACACCGAAAAATCGGGCGCCGATCTTGGCTGCTCGATTTACAAGAATCGCTGTCCACAATCGGTCGGCTGAAGGGTCGTCCCACGGGCAAATACAGGTTTCCCCGATCCACCACCTTCCCGGGTGTCGCGGCGGATTCGCCCGCAGGAAGGCCGCTCAAGTCGAGAGTGACCGCGTCGTCTCTTCCGACTCCAGGTGCCGCTGTCACGACGACGCCAGTTCCCCCGCTTCCCGACCGCTCCTCGGTCAGCGATCCGCTCACCGGCGATGCTCGTTACGAAGCACGTGGACGTCTTCCACGACGATCAGACCATTCGTGACCATCGTCTCCAGCACGGGCAGCAGCGTCGCGATCGGCTCGGCACGATCGATGATCTCCACCCGCTCCGGCAGGTCCTCGGAGAGGCCGAACAGGTGGGCTCGATGAACACGGGAGTTCTTTCCGAAGCCGAGGAGGCCCTTCGAGGCGGTCGCTCCCGCGATCCCCAGCTTCCGGCATCGCTCCACGATGGCCGCGGCGAGGTTGACCCCGTGCCAGGTGTCGGAACTGCCGATGTAGACGCTGACCCGCTTGGCGTCGCCCGCGAGTTCCATGAGACTACCTCCGATCGTGGCTTGAGCCGGTGGCGTGGACCTGATGCACGATCTGGACTGGTTTCGTCGTGGCAAGTCCTTCCCCCACCATCGGCCGGATCTCGGTCAGAAGGGCGTCGACCCGTTCCGCGACATCGACGATCTCGATGATCACCGGGCTGCCCACAAAGGTGTACTCGCTGGACGCATCGTGCAGTCGGTGATGGCCGCCGTAGCCCAACTCCACGGGGAAGACAGAGGCCCCGGCCAGGCCCAACGTACGGGCTTTCCGGACGACCGCCTCGTAGAGCGGAGTCCTTTCCCAGCGGTCATCGGAATTCACGTAGAGCCGGAGGAGAGTCGCCTGGATCGAGATCATGGCCGCCTCCTCGGTCCATGATAGCGACAAACCGGACGAAGCTGTCAGGGCGAGGGAGGAATCTGTGGTCTCCGAGATCGCGTTCTGCTCGATGTTCAGCCATCGCCGGCGCCGATCTGGGCGGCAGGGGCCACTTTTGAACCTCTTGACGCCAAGCTGAAATGGCGGGACCCCGCGACCTCCAGGCCAAGGTAGGGCTTGACCACCTCAGGGCGTCCACCTCGCTGATGGGTTACCGAAAGGGCGAACCGACAATCCGGTAGAGTCAAAAAATTCGAATGACACTCACGTCGTCCGTGGTCACCGACCACCATTAGACTCGTATAGCCCCTTGGTCTTGATGAGCGTCTGCCGGAAACAGAACCTCTCTGGGAGAACGATCATGGCCGAGAATTCGAACGTGCTGTACGACCTGAAGCGAGGATTCCTGCTGATCAGCCGTCAGATGCCGAAGTTCTTAAAAACGGACGTGGGGCCGATCGCCCCTCCCCAGCCCACGATGAGCGACGCGTCACCCCCGCGACCGGCGATTCCCGGGTCCGTCTACAGCGCCGGAGGGTTGACGCCCGAGATGCTGATGGTGTTCGCCGACATGGACTTCAACGACGCGGCCACCCCGTGGGAGCGGGATTGGAGTACGCTGTGCAAGGGGGGTGGATCATTCAAGCCGGTGCTGGTTGAGACACCAACCCTGCGACAGGTCGGCATGGGGACCGTTGCCGGGCATCGGGGGAGCGTGAGTCATGATTGGCTCGTCCAGTACGGCCGCCCCACCCTGGACCGGTCCAGCGGGTGGCTTGGAGGGAGCGGCGTGGTGTGGGTCGCCGATCCGAACGACCCCTCCCTACCGCCGGGCCGGTCTCCCTATGGAGTGCCGCAGACCATCTACGACGTGCTGACCACCGTGGACGGTCAGGTGGTGGCCATTCTCGGAACGATCGACCGCGAAGCCCTCGAAGCCGCGAACTGGGTGATCGACTTGGTGATCGCCCCACTCATCGCGCCCGTTCTGGTAAAACTGGCGGCCGGCGGTGTCGCCAGGCTCTGCACCAGCCTGCTCGCCCGGATGGAGGCCCGCGCCACTCGCGCCGTGCTCGCCGGACTGACCGAGAACCTGGCCTCGGATGCGAGCCAACTGGACTTCGAGGTCCTTGCGGAAGGTCCTCCGATCCCCGGCACGTCCGTGCCCGAGTCGCTCCGGCTGCGGGTAGGTCAGCGCGAGTTTAGCCTGACCCGCAACGCGGCCAAGATCGAGAAGGGCTCCGGCCAGCCGATCGGCCCGGCCACCAAGCACATGGGTGAGGAGGCCAAACGCGGACCGTGGAACGACCTTCGGGTGAGAAAAGGTCAGGTGATTCACGAGACGAACGAATCGAAAGTCTGGCTGCGACAGAGCCAGGTGGACTTCCCGATGAGTTCACTCGCCTCGGGCCTCCAGGTCGCGGAGCAGCAGATCCTCAAGAAGGCCCTGGTGCCGCTGCCGGGCACCAACGGCGTGTACAAGGTACTGGTCGAGGGCTGGGAATTCATGATCGACACGACCAAGACGCCATGGGTGGTGTACCACGCCGTCATCAAGTAGCGCGGGGAGATGATCGTCGTTCTCGTGACCCGTGCGGACTCTTCGGTGGCCTGCTTATGTCCCTGGTGTTGAGGTGTTATGCCGAATTTCGTCAGATGAGTTATGTTTTGTAAGGTTGTTTGGTGGCCGTGGGGCGATCATGCAGTGGAGATCAGCAAGGAGCCTCGGCTTTATAAACCCGCTGATGCTGTCGGGATCAAGGCGTCGGCGGACAGCCGCTCCCGGCTGTCGCACACGGGCGGAAACCGGACAGCATCGGCAGGTTCGTGTATGGGAAACGCTCCAGTCCCGAGGGACTCGAATTCCGAGCGGCTGTCAGACCAGACCTGGTCGCTTGAGCAAGCAGGCGAGTAACTGGTATACCTCGCGGTCGCGGCTGACCACCTGTGAGAGTTGCTCGTATTCCTCGTCGAGTTGCTGGAGTTCGTTGAGCAGTTCGGCGTATCTCTGGCGGTTCTCGTTGAGCTTCGCGCCGGCTTCGGCGAGCGACTGGGCCTGATCGCGGAACTCGATCAAGACGCGGCCGAAGTCGGGGGCCTCACCCTCCTGGGGGGTGCCGATCCGGAGCCGACGACGGGGGACGACCAAGCCATTGGACGCGATCACGATGTCGGCCGTCGGGGCGTCATCGGAGGAATCGGCGTTCTGCTCCTCGATCGCGTCGTCGGTTGAAGTCGCGACTGGATCGCGTTCGGGCTCGGGTTCCGGATCGGGCTCGGCCTGGCGCTTGGCGTTGAGGATCGGCTCGAGCAGGCGGAGGACCTCTTCGATCGCCTTGCCGATTTCGAGCAGGCTGGGTGTGTCCCGGCCAAATCGCCGGTCGGTGTCGATGTCGAACGCCTGAAAGGCGGCTTGCGCCTCCTTCAGGTCGGCGACGAGCGCGGCGTAAAAGGCCTTGGGGGTCTGCGCGACGACGTCGTCGAACATCTTGGCGGTGAGCCGGCCGGCGGCGAGAAGCTTCTTCTCGCTCTCCGGGTTCATCTTGATGAGGTTGTCGGTCTCGCGGGATTGGAGGTAGTCAAAGTAGCCGAAACTCCGGTCTTCGAAGCCCTGGGTCAGCGGCAGGCCACGGATCAGGAACGGCACGCCCTTGACCTTGTCATTGAGGAACAGAAATGGCCCGTGCCGTGATTCGAGATCGCCGTCGTCGATCTCGGGAAAGTAAGACTCCCAGAAGTGTTCCTGGAGGCCGTGGAGCAAGGCCAGGCCGTCGCGGAGGCCGGCGAAACCGTGCCGGTGGAGAAGCGCCTCGGTCAGCCAGGCGGCGACCTGAAAGTCCTTGGACTTCGTGGAGAGGCAATCTGTGCAGAGTTTAACGACGAGGTCCCAGTCGGCTGACTTCAGGCCGCGCTTCCAGTCGCCTTGATCGAGGGAATCGTCCTCGGAGCGTCGGGCCTCGCGAATCTGATCGTACTCGGGCTCGTACTGGAGCGGTCGGCCGGCCGGGTTGTCGCCCGGGATCGGCTCAAGCAGGGGCTCCAGGTCGAGGTTGCGTGGGCTGGCCATGACTAGAGCGCGGTCTCCCGGGCAACGCCGGCCGACAGTTCGGCTGGCGGGACGAAGCGGACATCGGACAGTTCGAAGATCGTGCGGACTTCCTCACCGACGAGAAAGGTTTTCAGGCCGGCGCCGCGGGTGATCCCGGCGTCTGCCGCGATCCAGTCGGTCAGACGGCCGAGCCGTGCGGCGGGGTCGGGATGGGCCTGGGAGCCGGGGTAAAGAGCCGGCAGGTGGACCTCGCCGAGCTGGCCATCGAAGGAGGCGAGCCTGGCTGGCACCCAGAAGAGGTCGCGGAGTGATCGCGGCGGACGGACTTCCAGGAACTGAACCTGCGACCAGGGCACCCAGGCATAGCCGGCCAAAGCGTGGACCTCCAGGACCGGTCCGAGCAGGTCGTCGGCGTCACGGAAGTCGTCGAACGGCGTCTCACCGAGCTGGCCAGCGAGCGGGGGTCGGTCGGTCTCGGCCTGGTCGAGGAGGGCTCGGGCCTCGTCGGCGCGGTCCTGTCGGATCAGGTTGAGAGCTTCCAGGTGCCGAGTCACAGCGGCGGGCGGCTCCAGTAAGAATCGGGGGTGGAGACCCTCAGCGAAGACCCGGCGGCGCTGCTGCTCGGAGTCGAGCAATCGGCGGTAGAGGGCGACCCCAACCTGTGCCTGGGGATCGTCTTTGAGAAGCTGGGCCAGGGCGTCGAGCTGACGGCCGGCGCGCTCCAGCTCGCCAGCGAAACAGAGCATCTCAAAGAGGAAGGTCCGCGCGGCCTGGTCGGCCGGGTGGGCCTTGACCACCCCGAGCTGCTGCTCGATGGCCTCGGTTAGTTGGCCCATGTCCAGCAATTGCCTGGCTGACATCGCCACGCCTCCGGGTTTCGCCCCATCCTCATGTGGTCCGGCATCGGGGTACTCTGAAGTTGATTATGCGACGGTCACCGCAAAAGGAAAGCAAAAACCGCCACTGGACGATCCAAACTCGTTTTGATCTACCAGGCCATGGCGTTATAGTGATTTTAGCTGTCCCCTCATCCAATGAATTCGTAATCGACCGCTCGGGGACCGCCTCTGGCCGGGGCGACGTCGGCCGGGTCGGAGGGAGAGATGACGCAAGTCTGTCCGTATTGCAGTGCGACGGTGCCGGAGGCAAGCCGGACCTGCCCATCTTGCGGTGAGGAATTGGACGCATTCGTCACGATTCCGCCACCCCGGTTCGGAGCACCGACGATGCCCGTTCCGGCCCCGCGACGGGTCGACGAGCCGAACCTGCCTCCCAACACGCCAGCGCGGCGGCCCGAGCCGGAGCTTGAGGCGGATCGACCGGCACCTCCCCGGCCTGTCCCTGCGCCGAAGCGTCGACCGAAGCCCCCACAGCAGAAACCACCGCAGGCGAGTCGCCCGGCCCCGCCGCCACAACAGCCCCCGCCGCCGACGACTCCGGTTCCGCAGTCACCGCACCCGGGCTCCTATTATCCACCGCAACCTTCACCACAGCCCCAGCCCGAGCCACCGCAGAGCGTCGGGTCCGGCAGGTTCCGACGGTGGTTGATCACGAAGCTTGGCGGCCAGTCGATCCCGAGCCCGGCTCCGGGCGGCGTGTCGCCAGCGGGCGGTTATCCCCAGATGCCGCCGTATGCTCCTCCCCCCGCGGCTCCATCACCGATCCCGGCTGCCCCGGGTTATTCCTGGCCACCGCCGCAAGCCTTCGGCTCTATGCCCACCGACGCGCCGCCGTTTGGGCCACAACCACCGCCGACCACGCCTGTTCCGCCCTCGGCGCCCGCTCCGCCGCACGTCGCCGATGACGACGACGATCAGCGGACCGTGGCCATCGGGGCCGACGTCGCCCGCTTCAAGATTCCGACGAGCCTGATGACGCTCCAGATCCGCGACCGCGAGGGTGTCTGGCACGCCTGGACGACCATCGGCGCCAGTGGCGTGAAGGTTGGCCGTCCGTCGGACAAGGCGACGAAGTTCCCCGAACTGAGCAGCCTGGCCACCCGGCATGTGCGGATCAGCGTCGAGGGCCCGAAGCTCCGGGTTGAAGACCTGGGTGCGATCAATGGCGTTTACCGGAAGCTGTCCCGGTCCGTCGAGCTGGAGGACGGAATGCGGTTCCGCGTCGGCGCTCGCGTCGTGGAGTTCTACCGCGCCGAGCCGGAGCCGCCGGTCGAGGAGCGCGTCACCGAGGATGGGGAGATCTTCTGGAGCCAGGACCTCCAGCCGGTCGCCTTCCTCCAGTTCCTCCGGCCGGACGGCGGTCCCGGACTGCGTTACCCGATCACCAAGCCGGACGTGACGATCCTCGGCCGCGAGACGAGGCCGGGCCGCCCGGTCGATATCGCCCTCACGAACGACGGCATCGCCAGCGGCACGCACGCCCAGATCCGTCGCGACGGCGAGCGGTTCTGGCTTGAAGACCTCAACAGCCGCAACGGCACGTTCGTGCAGATCAAGGGCCAGGCGCACATCGAGCCGGGTGAGGAACTGCTCGTCGGCCGAGTCCTGCTACGGGCCGTGGATGCGATGCACGCGCCGGGTTCGTGAGCCGTTCTCCGCCGGGGCCGGCTCAATTGCCGGCCGCCAACCCGACCCCGGCTCCTGCCGCGGGCTGGGGCGGCGGCTTCTTCTTCGGATTGATCTGGTACTTCTTCTTGCAAACCTCGATCTCGTCCACCTCGAAGGTGAACTCAACGTCCTCGATGGCGGGACTCATCTGGTAGGCGTAGCGGACGAATCGCCCGGGTAAGATGTAGGGATACGGGTCGTTCAACTGTCGGACCAGGTTGAACGGCTCGACCATCACATAGATCAGGACCGGCCCCGTGATCCGGTCGAGTGAGGATCGCTGGACATCGAGGTAGACCACGCCGCGATCAAAGGCGGGATTAACCTTGATGTCCTGGATCTCCTTCGGCTCAATTTTCTGGAAGGCCACGTTCAGATCCTCGGACAGCTTCCGCCCCTGCGGATCGCCCTCGGTGACGCGGACCGACATGGTCCGGGGCTTGTCGAGTTCCAGGTCGTCGGGCAGCACTTCGCCAACGATCGTCTCGTCGACCTGGTGGGGCGGGAGGGTCAACACGGCGACCTTGGGTTCTTCGTCGGGCACGTCGTCGAAGCCATAGGTGACATAGAGCATGAGCGGTTGTTCACTCTCGCTGCTGAGACGGATCTTGTAAACCAAGGAATTGACCGGGTGCAAGTAGCCCTCGTTGGGGTGCTTCTCGAACTGATCGACCCAGGTGACCTTCCGGCCGCCGATCCGAGCGGTGGTCGTGCGTTCGCGAATCGAGACGTCCACCAGGTTGACATCATCCAGTTTTTTCAGGGCGAGCCGGGGGGTGAAGGCTCGGCCGCGGAAGAAGGCGACCGGCTGGGGTGAGCTCCGTTCGAAGGCGAAGGCAACCGGTTCGGGAGCGTTGACGGGCAGGAGGGAGCCGGGCGCGGCATTGCCCGGGACCCGCTTGAGCATTGGGGGCGCGGAGTCGCCGGACCCGTGACCGTCGAAGGCCACGGCCTCACCCTCCGGGAGCTTGCCCGCCGGCTTGAAACGGACCTGGCGCTCATCTGCGACGATCTCGACATCGATGGAGGCCGATGCATACGCCTGTTGCAGCGCGTCCACCTCCCAGTATCCCTCGCCGGGCTTCAGGCGGATCGACGTTCTCTGCAAACCACCGCGGCCGGAGGTGAGCACCTGGCGAGCCTGGCGGAGGGCGAAGTCCTCGCAGAGCCGACGCGCGTGCCAGATGGTCAGGTCTCGGCGGTCGAGGTTCTCGGTGAGTTGGACGGGATCGGAGTCCGCTGGCAATTGCTGGAGGGCCAGCAGCGGCATCACCCTCGCAGCGCGGCCGGCGGCGCGGACCTGAACCGCGTTGGGTCCGTCGGGGTCGATCCGGAGCGGTAGCCCGACGACCTCCTGCACCATCGCCTCACGAACCTGTCTCGCCTTGCCGGCGAAGAGGGCCAGCTTCTCCAGCGCCTCGTCGTTGCGGTCGCCCGTGGCGGCTAGCTCCGCCGCATCGATCCAGGGCGTCAAGCTCTCCGTGTCCTGGCCGGCGATCGTCAGCAGAGCGATCTCGACCCGCGCCAGATCGACCGCCTTGGCCCAAAACGCCCGGTCGCGGGCCGGTGGCTCGTTCGTGTCGTCGGGCACGTCGCTCAGCGTCAGCGAGGGTGAAAGTTCCCCACTGGCGAGTCGGTCAAGCAGTGCCATGCGGTCCTTGACGGCGATGCCCGGCAGTCGGAGAATCGCATCCAGTTCCTGCCAGTCGCCCGACTCGATCAGAGCACGGGCCGCATCGCGAGCCGAGTTGGCCAGCAGATTGACGCGGGATTGAAGGTCGAGAGTCAAGGCGATCAGATCGTCCTTGACCTGATCGCGATTGGCGTCAGTTGGGACGGGGGAATGGGCGAGATTAGCGATCGCGATGGTCCGGGTGAGGATCTCCTCGAAGGGGGAGCGAGCCGTGGAGCCAGCGGTGATCGCCGAACGGCGGCAGGCCAGCCAGTCGCCGTAGTAGGGGAGTTCATCTTCCAGGCGCTCGACGAGGTCGAGAGCCTCGATGCGGGCGTGGCCCAGGTCACGCGCCTGTTCATAGAGCTTCCTCGCTTCATCGAGCAGCCTGGTACAGGGCGGTTCCGTGTCGAAGGCGCTGGCGTTGGTGGCGAAGAGGCGGTCCTCGGCCTGGCGACGTAGCGTATCGGCTTGATCGACCAGCGGGCGGACCCAGGCCACCGCGCGATCGTCGAGGCCGGCGGCTTGCTCGGCGATCGTGCGAACCTTGATGGCCTCCTCGATCAACCGGAGCCGCGCCGGGCGGACCGACTCCGACTCGCCGCCACGGGCAACGAACTCGGCATAACGGGCCAGGAGCAGGTTCTCGACATAAGGCGTTGCTGCAACCGTCGCGATGATGGGCGTCGCCGCGGGCGCGGCCATCGTGGGACCGGACTTGGGTGCGGTGTCGGGATTGGAGACGGGGTCCTGGTTGGGTTTCGGGTTGCGGGTCGGCCGGTTTCGCGACCTTGGGCTCGGCCTTGGCCGGGGGCTCGGAGAGCTTGGCAGGCGGAACGGTAGGCGACCGGTCGAGTGGGGCGGCGAAGTCGGTTGGGTCGGTGGGTGGATCGGCGACCTCGTCAAGACGCCTGGCCAGAGCGAGCGACCAGGGATTCTCCAGCGTCAGGCCGTTGCGGTCGGCCTCGATCTGGCCGCGGATCTGGGCGACCTCTTCCAGGTCTCCGGATGGCCGCGGAGAACGCGCCGGAGCGGGCCAGGCTCTCGGCATGGATCAGGCCAACCTGGTAACGCCGCCAGTCGAGCGGGGCGTGACGATAGGGCCGTGGGTCCGACTCGGCAAGCCGCGAGCGGGCGTTCCATTCGTCCTCCAGCCTGGCACGCAGGTTCTTCTGGGCCTTCTCGTCTGGGGCGGGGGACTCGGTCCTTCCACGAGGTGGCGGCAGGCGGAGTCGAAGTCCGGGGTCACCCAGCAGGATCGGCGTCTGGACCGCCCCGCCGCGGTACTCGGCCACCCAGCGGGCGACCCTTGGCCGGACGTGGGCGAGGATTTCGCCAGCGGTAATGAGCCCGTAGCCGCGGGCGGTCTCGTCGAGGACCTCGGCCAGGTAGTGGGCGAAGACCGATCCGCTCCGGCCCTCGGCGACCCAGCTCCGTTGCCCCGGAGCGCAGGCCAGAAGCACGCTGAGCTGGCTGCCGGGGTCCTTGAGCAGGTCCCGGGGATCGAAGCCGTAGAGGCCCAGCTCGCGGTCGCTATCGACCTGACCGGCGTCGAGCACCAGCAGGATCGGACCGAGACGGGACTGCTCCTTGAGATATCCGATCACCTCTTCGAGCGGGACCTGGGAGAGACCCCCATCCAGCGCATCGCCAGTGGCGAAGAGTCGTGACCACCTGGTCGCTCCTTCGGTCCAGGTGCCGCCGACAGCCGAGAGATAGACCAGGACCGGCCGGCCATCGCGACGCGCCAGGAAGTCTCCCAACTCGCTACGAATCCGGGAGAGGCCCGACCCCGTGGCCGTCGCCGTGGCCTGCGAGCGACCGAGAAGGCGGAGATCCTCGACCTGCGACGTGACCGGCAAGGGCACCGACCGGGGCAATCTCAGCAACACGGCCGCCACCGGCCCCGAATAGCTCGGGGGAGCGAGCAGACGGACCACGATCAGCCAGAGGCACAAGGTCGCGCAGACGACGCCCGCCGTGGCGGTGAGGATCAGTCGCGACTGTTCGGGCTTCCCAAGCGATCCGAAGCGGCCCGCCAGCGGGCTCGACGGACCGGGCAAGGTCGAGGCCTTCGCCATCACCGGAACTCCTGGCATTCGGATCGAGTCCGGTCGGCCCGGTGACCGATCCATGCGGAGGACCGCTCCTCGGCCCATACCGTCATCACGAATCGGGCCTTTTCCCCGGGCTGGACTCATGATTCATGCGAGTCGATACCCTTCCCTCATCTTACTGTGAGACCGGGATAAAGTCGCATGAAAGATTCTCAAGATTGTCTGAAATTTCCGTTTGGCCAAGGGCTTTCGGGCGGCGACCTGTCTGGCTATGCTGCATTCCAGGAGGTTTTGCAGGCCCGCGAGGGCCATGGCTTCCCGTAATGGGGCGAACGGCCGAAGGCCGCCTGAAACGACGGGCCGGGGGACGGGCGGAATGACGAGTCGGCAGGTCCATTGGTACGAGGGGATGTTCCTCAATCCCCACCATTTCCAGGTGGCCGAACGGCACGCCCGAGCCCTTGCGAAGCTCTCGGAGGACTGGTTCCACCCGTTCGACTGGGGCCTCCGTGCCATCGACCTCGATCGCGACGCCATCCCGAATTACATGTTTGCCGTGCGTTCGTGCGAGGCCCGCTTCAAGGACGGCACGAAACTCTCGATCCCCGAAGACGCCGCCGCCGATCCGATCGAGCTGCGCGACGCCCTGAACCGCCCCGAGGGCCAGGTCACGGTCTTCCTCGCTGTCCCCTCACTCCAGCCGGGCCGCGGCCAAGTCGAGGAGCACCCGACCGCCGACGGACCCCGCTACTCGATCGAGACGATCGAGGTCGCCGACGAGAACACCGGCGGCGATGAACAGCCGATCCAGCTCCGCCGGACCCGCTGCCGCTTGCTGCTCTCGACCCAGGACCACACCGGTTACGAGGTCCTGCCTCTGGCCCGGATCGAGCGCTCGGCGCAACTGGAGGCTCCGCCGCAGCTCGATCTCTCCTATGTCCCGCCACTTCTGGCCACCAGCGCCTGGCCGCCGCTCTGGCGGTCGATCCAGTCGCTCCTGCACCAGATCGGGGCCCGGATCGAGCAGATGGCGGCGCAGGCCGTAGGACGAAGCATCTCGTTCGAGAGCCAGGTCCCCGGAGACGCCGAGCGGATGCTCAAGCTCTGGGTGCTCAACGGCGCCTTCTCATACCTCGAATCGATCGCCTACATCCGCGGCCTGCCTCCCCTGACCATCTACCAGGAGCTTTGCCGGATCGTCGGCCAGCTCGCCATCTTCCGTGAGGAGCGAAGGCCGCCGAACCTGGCGCAGTACAACCACGAAAGCCTCGGCGAGTGCTTCCAGACGGTCATCCAGTACATCCAGCTCGGCCTCGAGACGATCGGCCCGTCCGCCTTCGAGAAGCGCTACTTCGAGCGCGCCGGCGAGCGGCTTCAGGTCAGCCTGGAACCGGCCTGGCTCGACAACAACCGCTCGCTCTTCCTCGGCGTCGAGACCGAACTGACCGACCAGGAGTGCCAGGCCTTGCTCGATTCGCTTGACATGAAGGTGGGCAGCGGCGCGCAGGTCGAAGCCTACTTCCGCCAGCGCGTCAAGGGGCTGAAGCTCAACCCCGTGACCCGGCCGCCCCGCGCCTTGCCGGCGGCGGTGGGGGTCGTCTATTTCCAGGTCGAGCGCGACCAGGTCTTCTGGCGCGACGTGGTCGATACCCAGACGATGGCCTTGCGGCTGAACCTGACGCATGCGAGCTTCCGGGGCGACCGCACCCTCGCCGTCGCGCTCCAGGGCCGGCAGCGGGAGGCTCACCTCCAGTTCGCTCTCTTCGTCATCTGAGCGCGACCCGATGAATGACGCCTTCGCCCAGATCGTGGACCCGATCTTCCGCTCCATTCTGGAGCTTCGGCGCGCGGCCGAGCAGGGCGAGCACCCGCCGCTCGAAGCGGTCAAGGCGGATCTGCTCGGCCTGTTCGCCGAGGCCGACCAGAAGGCCGGCACCGCCCGTGATACCGCCGCCAACTTCGCCTTGACCCGCTATGCCCTGGTCTACTGGGCCGACGATGTCCTGATCAACTCCCCCTGGTCGCACGCCGACGAGTGGCGCAACCATATTCTGGAATGGGAATATTTCCGCGAGAACGTCGGCGGCGAGAAGTTTTACGAGAAGGCCGCCGAGGCTGAACGACTCGCCGACACCGATCCTCTGGAGGTCTTCTTCCTCTGCGTGGCCCTGGGGTTCCAGGGGAAGCTCGCCTTCAGCCCGCCGGAGCTTCGGCGCTGGATCGAGCGGACTTACGCCCGCCTGGCCGGCAGCAGCCAGCACCCGGACCGCTTCCTGCCAGACGACCGCGGCGCACGACCTCAGCGAGTTGGGGCCGTTACCCGGCCCGGCCCGACTCCTGGCCGCCAGCGTCCTCGTCTCCATCACGGCGCTGGGCACGCTCGGCGGCTTTCTGCTCGCGATGCACTGGTTCTAACCGATCGTTGAGCGAATTCTCGGTGATTACGCATTCTCGCTTCTCAAGAAGACACCCGAGGCAGGCATGGGCGGTCTGAGCGTGCAGATCTGGCAGTGGGGGGCGGCCATTGGGGCGGCCGTGCTGATGTTCGTCGGCACCTTGCTGGCGCCGGCCGCCTTGAAGAAGCGGCTGGCGAAGCATCGCTGGCTGTTCCTCATGCTGGGTGTCGTGGTGCTCGGGGTCGTCTTCCTCTTCGTCTTGCCGAAGCGTGACCCGCCGGCGAAGTTCCCCGCCTCGGCTCTGCCGGAGTTGTTCCGGCGGGGTTACTGGATCTGGATGTTCGCCTTCTTGATGGGCACGCTCGGCTCGGCCGTAGCCGTCTTCGTGCAGTTCCGCCAGGCCGGCGGAGCCAGCGGCATCGAGGCCGAGGATGGCGGCTTCCCCGTTCTGGATGCGGCCTGGGACGAGATCCGCGTCCGGCTCGATCAGGCGAAGATCGACGCCGCTGCCCAGCGCTATTACCTGATCCTGGCCCCCGGCGAGGAAGACGCGAGCGCCCTGGTCGAATCGTCCGGCGTGCAGGTCTTCGCCCAGGGGCCAACCGGTTCGGCGCCGATCCATGCGTACGCGACCTCGGATGGCGTCCTCCTGAGCTGCGCCGGCGCCTGTCACCTCGGGGCCATCAGTGATCCGCTGGCCGGCGTCCGGCTCGAATCCCTGGCCCGTCGCCTGCTGGCCTTGCAGCCCGATTGCTCGGTCGTGCGCGGGGTGATCGTGTTGCTGCCGATGCCCTGGTGCGCGCGTCCCGAGTCGGTCCGCGAGGCGGCGGCCATCCGCGAGGACCTCCTGGTATTGCACCGCATCCTCGGCGTGCAGTGTCCGGTCTTCGCCGTCTTCGGCGGGATGCAAACGGTCCCCGGCTTCGACCAGTTCGCCGCCCGGCTGGCCGCGCAGGTCTCGCCGCAGATGCTCGACCAGCGGGTCGGCTTCGCGGTGCCGGCCACGCATGAGTTCAGCGGCGACCTGATCCAGCGCGGCCTGGTCTGGCAGTCGGGCTGGCTCCGCGTCTGGACCTTGAACCTCCTGGCGGGTGATCCGACCGACCACCGCGGCAACGCCGGACTTTACACGCTTGATGCCGAGTTCCGCCGCTACCGCCGACGGCTCCGCGCGATCCTCGAGTCGGCCTTTTCCACCCACAAGGAGGCCGAGCCGGTTCTCTTTCGCGGCTGCTACTTCGTGGCCGACGGTGCCGACCGTCGCGAGCGTGCCTTTGCGCCTGGTCTCTTCCGCGGCAGCCGGAGCCGGATCATCGCCGACCACGTCGTCGCCGACTGGACCGACGAGGCGACCCGAGCCGACCACCGTTACAACCTGGCCGCGTTGGGCGTCGGCCTGGTCGGCGGCCTGCCTTGCCTGGCGGTCTGGCTGTTCATCGCCGCCCGCCTCCCCTGGCTTGGCTGGGGCGGCCTGGTCGGCCTCCTGGTTCTCTGGACCCTCGGCCTTTTCTGGATGCTCCGGCGCTGAGCCTGCCTGGATTGGCCCGCGCCGGGCTCGAGCATCGGACTCGGATAGGCTGAGGATCGGGAAAGTCGCATCGGCCTCCTGGTGCGTCACTTTTTCGCGTCCCTTGCGGTTCGGCAGGGGCTGGCCGGCACGCTGGGCCAGTTCGGGAAGCCGCGTGTTCAGCTCGGAGAGGTGGCGATCGACGAACCGCCGAAGCTCGGCTGTGGTGATGACCTGGTCGTCGTTGCGATCGGCATTGGGCTCACCGCTCCGCCAGGTGGGTTCGGCCCTCGTGGCGCTTCCAGGCCCGGCGCTCCCAGGCCCCAGAGCAGGACGTAGGTGAGAAGGCCGTGCTTCAAGACCGGGTCTTCGCCCGCTGGCTCACCGAAGCGAGCTGCGAGGAAGTAGGCGCTGCGAGGCTTCCGAGAGCCGGTTTCGAGCGCCTTCCGCACCGCTTGCACGCCGCGATCATCCAGCACCGTCTCGGCCTGACAGGCGTCGACAATGATCAGGCGCTGAAGGGCGTCGATGTGGGGTAATTCGCGGTAGATCGCCACGAACGGCAGGTACGACTCGCGCGGGAACTCCGCTGGCTTCACCCCGCCCGCGATCCCGACGCCCCGCAAGCCGACGAATAAAGGCGCGTCGTCGGGGAATGGAAAGTCGTGCAGCAAGAGACTGAACCGCTCGCCCGCGGCACCCTCCAAGATGTCGGTGTGGCCGGCGAGGAAGACGACCACCGTATCTTCCGGCCGTCCCTTCGCCGCCTGGCGGACCCTGGTGAAGGCCTCCTCGACCGCCCGGCGGGTCACGTCGCGATCCGTCAAGACGACCAGCTCGCCGGGCTGGTTCTCGCTGGCCGTCCCGTTGATCGTCTGCTCATGAAGGAACGCGCCGAGAGTCTGCGCGTCGCGGTGCGCATACCGGAGTGCATAGCGGACATAATCGCTGACTCCGAGGGCGACCACGTGGGTCCGGCCGGGGCTGTCGAAGCCGAGGAACTTCAGCTCCACGTCGCCAGACCGCGCATCAACGCCCTCATTCTTGACCTGGCCCGCCATCGCATAGAAGCGGTTCGAGCCAGAGCGAAGCTGGACCTCGGCCTCCACGGTGCCCGTCTCTCGATCGACCGACTCGAAATCACCCTCGCCGGACTTCACCGGCACACCGTTCTGATAGAGTCGCAGCGCGGAGAGGTCGAGGGCTTTCGGGTCGGCGAGCCTGATCCGGAGGCGGACCGTCCGCCGTTCGGTCTCGGGCTCCGCGGGCGGGTCGATGGCGATCGCCGGCGCCTCGGGCAATGCGACGGGGTCGGGGCGTTGGCCGGCGCGGAGGCCGTCGGTCAGGCCAAAGGTGTAGAGGGCCTCGGTGTACTGTTCCAGGGGACGGACCCGGCGATCGACGACGAACCGGACGACCTGCTCGCCTTGCTGGGAGCCATCGAAGTGTCCGTCGGGTGTGAACGCGACCCAATCCCCGTCGCCGCCGGACGCGTCGCTCGCGGCGACCAGGGTGCCGATCAAGGGACCGCCACCGTTCGGTTCGCCCTCGCCGAGCCTCCAGAGCCGGATGCTCGCGTCGTCGCTGCCGCTGGCGACGATTGGCCCGCCCGCCAGCGACACGAGGGCGTTGACCTGCTCGTCGTGGTGGGCACGGTTGCCGGGTAGCACGATGCGGGACTCGCGCGGGGCGGCTCCGGACGGAAGCTCCCAGGCACGGATTCGGCGATCGTCGCCCGCGACCACGGCGAACCGGCCGTCGCGGGCGAATGTCACCGCATGCGCCCGACCGCTCAGTTCGCCCAGGCGGGTCGGGACGGGACGGAACCTCCTTTGATCCTCGCTGTCGGACCAGGTCCAGAGGAAGATTGCTGCCGGTCCGCCCGCGACGCTGTACGTCACGAGGAGCCGAGGAGCCCCGGTCGGGTCGAGCTGCGCCGCCGTCGCGGCCCGGAACGGTGGATCGCCAGCGCGGGTCGGCAGTCGCACGACCAAGGGACGGTCTTTGGCCCCATCCTCACCGATCCGCCAGAGACGCAAGGCGCCGTCGTCGCAGGCGGTCACGAGACGGGAAGAATCCCCGACGGTCGCGAATCCGAGGTCGTTGATCGACCCGGCATGCCCGGCGAGCACCTCGGGCGCGCCGCCGGTTGCCGGCCAGAGACAGAGCCGCTCGTCCCGTCCCCCCTTTGGCGCCGCGGCGATCCAGCGTCCATCAGGCGAGACGGCCACGCGGTCGAATTCGAGGAAAGAACGGCCGCCGTTCGCGGCCGGCGGACGGGCGAAGTTCCGGCTGTCAACGACCGTGCCCCGGTCACGATCGATCAGGACGACGTCGCCGCCCTCGTCGGCGTGTCGGACCATCGCGAGCCTCCGGCCGTCGGGCGGCAGGAAGGCGCCATCGGCCCAGTGGCCATCGAGCGAGTGCGGTCCGCGACCTTCTTTCAGGTCCCACTGGCAGGCGCGGCCATCCTTGTCGATCAGCAGGAGGAACCGGGATGCGGGGTCCTCGCCCCAGGCGTCGAGCCGGGCCACCTGGCCGCGCGACGGCTCGATCCGCGGTCGGGCGACGACCGCCGGCAGGTCGATCGTGCGCAGGCCGCCGTCGGCCTCGCCCAGAGCCAGCCGACGGCCATCGGCCGCGAACGCCAGGCAAACGACTGCCGGGGCAGCCGCGCCGGCGTCCGCCACCGGCAGGCGGGCGCGAGGAGGAGCCGGATCGGTCAGGTCCCAGAGATGGAGGGTGCCAAAAGCCGTGCAGGCGGCGAGCCATCGGCCGTCGGCCGAAAAGGCGGCCTGGCGGATCTCCTCGACGACGTCGGGCAGCATGACCGGAGCGTCGGCCCCCGGCCGGACGAGCCAGAGGCTGTCACCGGCGCCGATCGCGAGCCGGCCGTCGGGGCCAGTCGACAAGGTATGGACGGGGCCGGAATCGAGCGACCAGCGGGCGATCGCGGGTCGTTCGGGCCGGGTCAGGTCACGGAGCAGGAGGCGGCCCTTCTCGTCGCCAGCCGCGAGCCGGCCGTCGGCGTCGAGGCTGAGCACCAATGCCGATCCCCCCGGCCCCTCGACGGTCGCGATCGGTCCGGCCTTCCCGGTCGCGGCATGCAAGGCGATCTTGCCATCCGAGAGGGCGACAGCCAGGGGGGTCGCCAGCTTGCCGCGCGGGGCCGCGGCGATCGCGCGGGCGCCGTCATCGGCCAGGACGACGGGCCGGAGCCGGATTCCCTCGACACGCCAGCGGACAACCCGGCCGTCGTCGTCGCGGCTCAGGAAGAGTTCGCCGCCGGGACCCGCCAGCAGGTCGCGCAACGCCCGGACGTGCGGCGGCGCCACGTCGGGCAGGATCGGCCGGCCGTTGCTGATGTCGTAGCTGCGGACCCGACCCGCGCCGTCGCCCGAGGCAAGGAAGCGGCCGTCCACGCCAAGGGCCAAGGCGTTGACCCCGATCAGGTGCTCGGGGAGCACGCCCAGAAGCTCGCGGTTCCCGTCACCGACGCGCCAGAGCCGCACCGTGGAATCGGCCGAGGCGCTGACGAGCAAGTCGCCATCGGCCGCCAGGGCGACCGCGTTGACCTCGGCGGTATGTCCGCGCTGCACCAAGAGCGACGGCTCAAATCGGGCCCGGAGCAGGGCCGAGGGTCGCAAGGCCAGCCAGGGGGGAACTCCCCCCTTCGAGCGGAACCCCTGGTCGCGGAGCGTGGGGTCGGCCTGCAAGGCGGCGAGGGCCCCGAGCAGGCTCCTCGGAGGCGACTTCCAGGCCTTTCCTCAAGGAGCGGGCAAACGGGCTAGGACCGCTCGGGTCGGCGGCGGCGGGTTTGCCGACGGCGGCAAGCCAGGCCGAGGTGCCCGGCCATCGCGTCAAGCGGTCGAGCAGGCGGTCGGCTGAACCTGGCTCGGCCTTCGAGCCGGACACGGGCAACGTCCGACCATGCAAGGAGGTATCGAGCCAGCAAACGACCCGGCAGCCGCGACGACCGGACAGGTCGTCGAGGGCCGCTTCGGGTGTCCAGCCGCTGCGGGCGAGGTCGCTGGCGCGGGCGTCGATCGGCAGCAGGACCTCGCGAACTCCGGTCGCGGCGGCCTGTCCGGCGAAGGCGATCACCACGAGGTCGCCCTTCCGAGCCCGGTCGAGCCCGGGACCGGTCGCCCAGCGGAGGTTCGCCGCCGATGGCTCCAGCGGTCCCCTTCCCGCGCCGGGGCGGCGGTCGCCGCCGTCGTGCAGCAAGCGGACATGGTCGCGGCCGATCTCCGCCTCGAGCCAGGTGGCCAGGTCACGCGCCTCACGGATCGCGCCGGGACTCTCCGGGATCGCCGGGTCCGCGTAGCGCTGTACGCCAACAACCACCGCCCAGGTTGCTGGCGGCCGATCGCCTGGGCCGGTTGCCTGGGCCGACGCTCGATCCGTCCCGAAGAGGAGCACGACCAGGACGAGTCCGGTCGCGACGCGCGGAACACTTCGCATGGCGATTGACTCCAGAACGGTCGGCGGCGCGGCTCAATGCGATGGCCGTCGCGACTCAGTCCACGATCGACGGGGGAGGTGCGGGGTCGGGGGCTTGGAGAACGAGCCGGAAGCCAACGTCGGCCGGCGGGTCCTCCTGCGCAGGGTTCTGGATCGTCGGCCGCGGTAACCGGAAGGTCGTGTAACGCTCTTCGGACGGTGCCAGGTACGAGGCGCCTCGGATCACGTGGGCGACGGTCTGGTCCTTCCGGTCCTGCACGGCGTCGATCTCGCCGTCATGACGCGATTGATAGGAATCTTCATAGAGGTCACGGCACCACTCGCGGACGTTGCCGGCCATGTTCCAAATACCCTGGAGCGTCTCGTCCCTGGCGTAGGGGCGGTCGGCCGGCACGCTGACGAACCGGTGATCGAGACCGCCCACGGAATTGATGTTTGCAAGCTGGTCGGCGGGCAAGGCTCCCTGCTCGTTGCCCCAGACGACTGCGTACGGCTTGCCGCCCGATCGGGCGTCGAATTCCCACTGGGCTTCACTCGGCAAGGTCGCGTTGTGGGCCCGCGCGAAGGTGTCGGCCAAACGCCAGGGGACGCTGCGAGCGGGATGTCGTCCGGCCTCCTCGGCGCCGGCCACCTGCTCGATTTCGACCAGGGAACGGCGCCAGCCATCAAGATCGGGAGCCGACTTGCCGCCGATCTCCTCCAGGTAACGGGCCAACTCGGCGTTCGTGACCTCGCAGCGCTGGAGGTAATGGCCCGAGATCTGGGCCCGGAAAGCCGGCCGGGCCCGGCCGTCCGACCAGCCACCTTCTGCCTCACCCATCAAAAACTCCCCGCCGGGGATGCGGACGAACTCGATTCCATCGGCTAGGCGGCGGACGACCTTCGGCCAGCCATCCCCGGCCCGGCCGGAACCGCTCACGGCCTCGTACCCCTCGGGCAGGTAGAATCCGCTCGCGTCTCGGACGAAACGCAGGCAATCGCCCCGGTCGCAGCCGCCGATCCGGACCAGGGCCGACGGCCAGCCGTCCCTGGTCGGTTCGTCACCCGGCGCGGGCTCGAAACCAGCGAGCCTCCAGGCGTCGAGCTGCCTGCGGACGGCTTCCGTCGGCTGAGCCGGCCGCGGTGGAGGATGGGGCGAGGGTGGTGGATCAGCCGGAGCTGTCAAGGTGCTCGTCGGCTCCTGGTCGATCCAGACCTTCCAACCCAACGCGCCGGTCGCGAGAAAGGCGAGCCCCAGCACGCTCGCGACCAGCAAGGGACCATGCCCGGTCACATTCCGCGATTCGATCTGCCCGGTCGTGCGGGCCGCTTCCTCCGTCGTCTGGCCGCCGCCTGTCGTTGGACCCAGGGCCACCCGGACCGCCCGTTGGGTCGGCGACGCGTTCGCCTTCGCGACGTTCCAGGTCGGCGCGACCCTGGCGGCTGGAGTCCGCGCGGAGGCCTGTGACGGCGCATGGTTCTCGGTCGAAAGATCGACAGAGGCCAGGAGTTGAGTCGTGGAGTCTGATCGGCCAGCGCCCGATCCGGGTGCCGCAGAGAAAGGGGCGATGGGGTCGATCCCGTCCATCGCTGTGACGACCGCCTCCAGGAACTCGGCGGCCAGGGCACGCGCGGTCGGCGGTCGGTCGGCGGATTCCTTGCTGAGAATCCGACGGACGACGGCCTCGATCTGCGGGGGAATGGCAACCTGGGGATTGACCTCGGCGAACGTCGGCGGCGCGAGCTGGCAGTGGTCGTGCAAGAGCTTGATTTTCGACCCGTAGAAAGGACGGTAGCCCGTCAGGAACTCGAAGAGCATCACGCCGACGGTGTACAGGTCGCTTCGACCGTCGATCTCCAGCCCTTCAACCTGCTCCGGACTGGCGTACGCCGGCTTGCCGAGGAAGCTGTAGGCGGCCGTCAGCACTTCGGTGCCTTCACTCGGTCCCTGACCCTGGCCCTGGTCGTGCAGGATCTTGGCGATGCCGAAATCGAGCACCTTCAGGTGCTCCTGGCCCGGCGGGCAACCGTCGAGCAACATCAGGTTGGACGGCGAGAGGTCGCGGTGCACGATCCCCTGGTCGTGGGCCGTCTGGAGGACATCGCAGAGTTGCACGAGGATTCGGGACACCCAGTCCAGCGGCATCGGCACACCCGGTTGGATGAGCCGGTCGATGCTCGTGCCGGGGAGGTATTCCATGTCGATGAACGCCGCGTCGGCCGCGATCAGGGCGTCGTGGACCTGGACGGCGTTCGGGTGATTCGAGAACGCCGCCATCACCCGCGCCTCGCGGAGGAACCGCTTACTGATCTGCCGGTCGATGGCGATCCCCGAGAGGATCATTTTTAAGGCGCGCTGGGTGCCGAGGGTCTGGTGCCAGACGAGCCAGACCGAGCCCATGCCACCCTGACCGAGCTTGCCCTCGACGACGTACTTGCCGAAGAGCACCTGGCCGGGTTCGGGGTCACCCCCGAGTTGGTCGAGCGGCACCTCGCCACTCGACGGCGTGGGGGTCGGGCTGACACGCCTCGCCGACCGGTCCGTCGGCGAGGTACCGGGACCCTGGCCGAAGAGCTCTGTCGGCATCCGGACCAGCTCGGCATCGTCGTCGGGTCGCGGGATCATGGCGTCACCGGGCTTTCGGGATGAGCAAGCGTTGAGCCTTCTCTGCTAACACTCCTGCTTACTGTTATACGGACCGAACCCTCGTGCATTCCACAGTCGAGGTTCCGGGTCTGGCGATAGCCTTCACGCGCATATTCGGGTTTTTCGGGAGATTCTCTCAGGCTGATTCATGTTTCCGAATCGTTTCAATCGATAAATGAGGACGAGGCCGCGTCGTCGGACCGGGAGTGGAGAATCTGCGGAACCTGGAACGAGGCAACGGACGAGGCGTTTAGGGGTATTTCGCAGGGTGAGGGAGGGCGTTCTGATGCGTGGTCGCTTCCTGGCGGGATTGATAGTGGTTGGCTTCCTGATCGTTGGGGCCACCGTTCGAGCCCAGAACGGGCCGTTCGAGCCGGCGCCAGTCGGGACGACCATGTTGCCGCCGTTGCCCTCGGCTCAAGCACCGTTGCCGTATCCGGGGGCGACGGCCACCGGTTCGTTCGCCGAGATCAGCAGTGCGGTCGGCCCGGGGATCACCAGCCCGCTCGGCACCGGCCCCTATGGTCCCACGACGGGTGGCACGCCGTTCACGACGCCCACCGGGGCGGGGGCCGGCGCGGCAGCCGCGGCGGCGGCCGGTGGCGGGCTTCCGACCGGCCTGGGTGGCGTCGAGAGCGCCTCGGGAGGCGCGATCGCGATGCTGGGCGATCTGAGCCCGTTTGCCTCGATCCGACAGAATCTCAACCTCCCCCAGCCGCCGCCGATCCCGCCGGTCAACCCGCCCGGACCGATCCCGCCCGGTTTGCCGAACGTCGCCCGTTCGTCGATCACGCCGTCGGTCCGTGGCCTGAAGATCACCGAGAACCAGTCGCCCTTTCCCCAGGATCGCGTCTTCTTCAATTTCAACTATTTCTACAACGTCAACAAGACTCTCAACAACCACTTCGAGGCGCCGATCAGCGGGGTGAACATCTGGCGGGAAATCTTCGGCTTCGAGAAGACTTTCAATGACGGCCGAGGCTCGGTCGGACTGCGCCTGCCGCTGGACACGATCAGCGCCGGGAGCCGTCCGGGCGTCACCGGTGGACTGCCGGTCGGGGGCCAGTACACCTCGCTGGGTAACCTCTCGATCTTCATGAAGCACATGCTCTGGTACGATCCGCAGGCTGGGCACCTTCTCACAGCCGGATTCGCCATCACACCGCAGACCGCTCCGAGCCAGTTCGCCGGCGCTCCGTACCTCTTGCCGACGAACTCCACCGAGCTCCAACCGTTCCTCGGCTATTACTTCACCCTGGGTCGGTTCTACCTCCACGGCTTCACCGCCTTCGCCGCGCCGAGCAACTTCCGGCTCCCGACCTACTGGTACAACGACATCGGACTCGGCTACTACGCCTATCGCAGCGACGACTTCGATCAGCTGATCACGGCGATCGTGCCGACCTTCGAGGTCCACATCAACGATCCGATCAATCACCGCAATCCCTACAGCGTGACCGACATCTATGGCGCACCGGACATCGTGAACCTGACTTATGGCGTGAATTTCGTCCTCTTCGGCCGAGGCGTGCTGACCGGGGGTCTGGTCACACCTGTCAGTGGCCCGCGGCCGTTCGACGTCGAGGCGGTCGCCCTGCTCAACTGGCGGTTCGGCCGCTCGGTGCGACGCCAGATTCCTCCCGTCATCGGCCAGTGAACGACGCTCGGGGAATTGGGGAATCGGAGCCGATGAGCGACCCGCTCGGATGGTAGAGGCAGCTTTTTTTGACGGTTCGCGGGCGGTCGGGACGACTTGGGAACGCCGAGGCGACGCGTCCGGGACGCCTCCGAGACGGCGTGAGGACACCAAGAGGACGCTGTCGGCCAGGGCGAATTTGAGAGCGTAAATGCTGAACTATCAGGAAGTTAGATGGCAGAATTGCCCATCTTGAAGTTCGCTCGGCGTCCGGAACGCGATGGAGCGTCGCGGCGTCGGGTCCGGCATCGCCGGGTGGATTGCGAACCGGATTGCCAGGGAGCTAGCCCGCATTTCTCACCATCCTGTCTCGGGGCCGTTTCGCCGAGTCATCCGGCCCCTTCGTCACCCTGATGATCGTCCGGCCAGGCTCCGATGCCCCTCTCGTGCTTCCTCTCTCCCGTCTGGGCCTGGCCGGACACCCGGCCCGCCGTCGATCCAGGCTCCGGTGACCGAGCCGGGACGCACCTCGATCGCCGGGCCTCGTCGCCGAGGCCCCCTTCCCCACGTCGTTCTGGACCTTTCTTCAGGTCAGCATCTCAGCGGGGGCCGTAGCCTTGCCAGGTTCGCATGCACCCGACGGAACACGTCGGCGTACGGACATCCGCTCGACAGCTTCACCCACACCTTCCGGACCGTCACCCGCACCAGGGCGCCGATCTTCAACAACTTCAACCGGATCGTCTGGCACTGCGCACAGGCCAACTCCGTACCCGCCAGTCCCAGCCGCCGCAACGCCTCCAGCAGCACGTAGGCGATCGACGAGAAGAACAGCCGGACCTGGTTGCCTCGCATCGTCGTAGTGCTGGTCCGGTCGGCGAACAGGTGCAGTTGCTGCTCCTTGATCCGGTTCTCCATCTCGCCCCGGCCGCAGTAGTCCTCCTCATATAAAGGCTTCGCCGCGCGACCTTCGGCCGTCAGCGACGTGACCACGAACCGCGGGTTGGCCCCCTTGGCCAGGTGCTCCGCCTTGGCCACCACCCGGCGCTCGCGGCTCCAACTGTCGAGCGTCCGGTACTGGAGATCGGTGAACACCCGCGCGGCCTCCTTCGTCCGCTCGAACTCGACACGAGCCTGCTCCTGTTCGGTGGCGATCATCGCCTTCAGCCGGGTGTTCTGCGCCAGCCCGAGCACGTAGTCCACGCCGTTGGCTTCACACCAACTCATGATCGGTTCGCGGCAGAACCCGCTGTCGCCGCGGATCACGATCTTCACCTCCGGCCAGGCCTCACGGACCTGCGCCACGATCCGCTTGAGGTGCTTGACCGACCCGGCCGCGGCGTCGATATCCGCCGGCCGCAGGCGGGCGCAGAGGAGGTGATCGCCGCAGAAGATGTAGAGCGGGAGATAGCAGAAGTTCTTGTAGTAGCCGTGGAAGAAGCGGCCGAGTTGGTGGCCGTGGATCGGGTCGTCGGTGGCGTCGAGGTCCAGGACGATCCGCTCCGGCGGCCGGGAGTGGGCCTGGAGGAAGAGCGTGACGAAGAGGCGTTCGACGTCGTGGGTGCGGCAGACGACCTTCTTGTAGCGGCTGTCCTTGCCGGCGCCGGCGGGGGTCAGTTCGAGGCGGTTGAGGGTGCTCTTGCCGGCCAGCGCCTTGCCACGGTCGCGCTTCCGTTGTCGGGTCTTGCCCGTGGGGTCGGGCTTGCCGACGACGGTGGCGAGCAAGGGGTCGCGGCGGAGGTCGTCGTGGTCGTTGAGGTCCTCGTAGCCCAGGGCCAGGGCGTAGACCCGCTGGGCGACCAGCTCCTCGACGGTGTGTTCGATGAGGTCGGGGTTGCGGTGGTCGGTGAAACAGGCGGCGAACTGGCGGACGATCTCGGTGAGTCGCTCGGTCTCGCGGAGTAGCAGCGCGCCGCCGTCGGAGGAGATGTCGCCGCCGTCGAAGTCGGCGAGGACTTGACGGGGGCCGAGCATGGGAAAGTCGAGGTAGGATGCGTTACACTCTGTCGCCATCGGGCTGCCTTCTCTGGGTGTCGTAGGTGGTTGTGGTAGATCAACCTATGACACGGGAGGCAGCCCGATTCCATTCCCCTGGTGAGAAATCCGGGCTAGCGTTAATTATAGCACACGATCGGCATGCCGGCGCGGGCGTCGCGGGTTTGAGAATCCCGGGGCGGTGCGTCAGCCGAGGCGGCCGGAGCGGAAGCGACCGGCGGGGCCGTGGGGCGTTGCCGACTGCGCGATGAGCGTCCGAGCCTGGCGTTGCCGGCCCGTGCCGGGCTGGCCCGCGTCGATCGCGCTGTTGAAGTTGCGGAAGTTGGCGATCGTCGGCCCGCGCCCGAAGGGCGGCAGGCGGTTCGCATCGGGGCCCTGGCCCGGCAGGATCACGTCGTTGAGGTTGTTGGGCGAGTTGTACAGGAGGATGCCGTAGGCGGACGTCCGGCCCTGGAAGGTGTTGCCCCGCACCGAGTTGCCCGTCGCTCCGTTGAACATGTAGAGATCGACGCTGCCGTTACCGACGAAGAGGTTGCCCAGACCCGCGGCTGCCGGCGAACGCTGGCCGCCAGTGCGGGGCGTCAGGCCGATCGTGTTGAACTGGGCCTGCTCGATGTAGAGCCCGGTACCCGAGGTGTTCGGCGTGCCGGTGTCGGCGATCGTGTTACCCTGAACGATGTTGCGCTGCGAGTTGGGACGCACGATCGAGATGCCGATCGTCGAGTTCTGGATGACCCGGTTCGAGAGCAGGAGATGGCCGGTCGTGGCGTTGAGGTAAAGGCCGGTGGCGTTGCCGGCCACGAGGTTGCCCTGGACCGTGTTGCCCTGGTAGTTGGCGGTGGTCAGGCTCAGTGGGTCGATCCCGACCAGCTCGACGCCCGCCAGGTTGCCGATGAGGGTGTTGGAGGCGGCGGCGATCGGGCCGCCGATCACATTGCCGCCAATCGCGTTGATCAGCACACCGACATCCTGGAACTGCGACGGGTTGGAAGTGGCCTGGGGCACGACCGTCAACGGCGTACCCAGGATCGTGCCGCCGATCGTGTTGCCCTGGATCACGTTGCGCACGGCGTTGTTGCCGAAGATCGAGATCCCGGCGAAGTCGTGACCCGAGATCACGTTGCCGGCGCCGGGCCAGGGGCCGCCGATCAGGTTGCCCGCGGAGTCGATCACGCTGATCCCGGAGCGTGATTCCGCCGCGTTTCCGGTGAGGGCAACGGCCTGCAGACCGGTCGGATCGAGTCCGAGGATGTTGCCCAGGACGAGGTTGCCGGCGTCGGACGGGTTGGCGACCCCGGCGATCTGGATGCCCGGACCCTCGTTTCCCGAGATCACGTTGCCGACGCCGGTGCCGGGGCGAGCGGTCAGGCCGCCGATCAGGACGCCCGCCGTGTCGTTCAGGAAGATGCCGGCGGCGTTGTTCAGGGTGCCCGTGCCCCGGGGATCGCGGTAGTCGGGGTCGAGACCGACGAAGTTGCCCTGGATGATCGCGACCACGGAGCGGCCCGTCACCTCGATGCCCACCGAGCTGTTGTGCGTGATCCGGTTCCGGAGGCGCCTCGACGCTCCCGCCGACGACCGTGGTCGTCTGGCCGGAGAGCCGGACGCCATCCTCGCCGTTGCCGAAGAGCCGGTTCCCGGCGATCGACAGGGCCGGTGCGTCCGTCGCGGCTGATGCCGTCGGCGCGGTTCTCGGCGATCGTGTTGCCGCCGCCGGCCGACGTCGAGGCCGGGTCAACCCCCACCAGGACACCGCGAGCGTTGTTGATGAAGACGCCGTTCAGGGCGTTGCCGATCGCCGTCGCGGTCGCGTTCGGGTCGATGCCAATGAAGTTGCCTTGCAACCGGCTACCGTCGTCGGGAATCTGGCCATTGGCGGCCGGGGAGTGGTCAATCCGCACGCCGTGGCCGAGGTTGGCGGCGATGAAGTTGCCGGTCACGCGGACGGTGGCCGAGTTGAACAGGACGATGCCGTCGCCGAGATTCCCGAGGGACGTCGTGCCGCTCGGGAGGTCGGTGCCGATGGCGTTCCGCTCGACCGTGTTCTCGTGGCCGCCCGAGACAACGACGCCGGAGCTGCCGTTGAGCACGATCGTGTTGCCTGTCGTTTGCACGCCGACCGAGTTCGAAACCGACAGGCCGTTGCCCGAGTTGCCGGCGATCACGTTGTCGGCGACCCGGACCGGGTTTCCCCCGCTGGCGTTGAGTACGAGCAGGCCATCGCCGAGGTTGCCCGGGTTCGCCTTGGGATCGACGGGATGTCCGGAGCGATCGTTGAGACGGCCGATGACGTTGTTGACCACCTGGACGCCGGGCGAGGCGACGACGACCACGCCGCCCTGGTGGTTGCCCGTGATCACGTTCCGGGCCGCGCCGGTGCCGCCGATCGTGTTGCCGGGCGAACTCGTGATGAAGACGCCCGCCAGGCTGTTGTCGAGCTGATCCAGGCCGATCCGGTTGCCCTCGACGCGCGTGCCGGTCGTCGCGTTGGCGATCAGGATCCCGTGGGAGCCGTTGCCGGCGATCAGGTTGCCACCGTCCCCACCGATCTGGGTGTTCGAGGCCCGCTCCAGCTCGATTCCGGGCCCGCCGTTGCCCCGCATGATTTGCTGGCGCGTGTCCGTCCCGATCGTGTTCGCGGTGATCGTCGTGTTGCTGGAGAGGCCGGGGGCGGACGCAGACACCAGCACGCCGGCGGCCAGGTTCAGGCCGATCACATTTCCAATCACCACCGTCTGCTTCGCATCAATGATCCCCACGCCGTTGGAGCGGTTTCCAAGGTCGAGCCGAGCCGAGCCGTCGGACAGGCCGATCTGATTGTCGATGACCCGGTTGCCGCCCGCGAAGGCCACCCCGTTGGCGATGGCGTTGTGCAGGTTCACGAACACGCCGTTGTTGTTGCCGAAGATCGCGTTGGCCCGGATGACGTTGCTGGTCGAGTCGAGCACGGCCACGCCGTCACCCTTGTTGCCCTGCGACGGATCGACCATCGCCGCGTTGAGGATGATTCCGATCTGGTTGTTGGCGACGAGGTTGTTGATCGGGCCTGGGGCCGGGCCGGTCCGGGGCGTCGGATTCGTCTCCAGGATCAGGACGCCCGACCGGTCGTTGTCGGCGATCTGGTTGCCGTCGCTCGCGAGGAAGCCGCCGATCGTGTTGCCGCGGGCGTCGGTGATCGAGACGCCGCTGCCGACGTTGCCGAGGTTGCCGCCCGAGGGATCGGTCGGGTCGATCCCGATCCAGTTGGCCTGGATGAAGTTGCCCGTCGCGCCGGTGTTGAGCATGGCGCTGGTTGTTGCAGCGGTGTTGACGATCGCCACGCCGTCACCCGAATTGCCGCCGATGCGGTTGCCGCTTACGAGGTTCCTCGACGACCCGTCAATCAGGACGCCATTCTGGAGGTTTCCCCGCCGGACGAAGTGGCCGCCGGACGGCACCACGCCGATCAGGTTGCGAAGGACCTGGTTGTTGCTGGTCCCGCCGACCAGCGCCACGCCATCGCCCGCATTGCCGGCGATCACGTTGCGGAAGTCCTCGGTTGGACCGCCGATCGTGTTGCCGGAGCCGCCCTCGACCCGGACTCCCACGCCGTTGTTGCGGCTGGCGGCGAGGTTCGCGTTGACCCCGACGAAGTTGCCGGCGATCAGGTTCAACGAGGCGCCCGACCAGGGAGATGCCGTTCCCCTGGTTGCCGGCGATCAGGTTGCGGTCGGCGGTCGTCGCGCCGCCGATCGTGTTCTGATGGGAACCGACGACCTGGATGCCATCTCCTTGCACAGCCCCGAGCGGCCCGGCGGCGACCGTACCGACCCGGTTGGACGTCAGGCGGTTGCCAGTCGCGGCGGACGTCAGGGCGATCCCGGTGCCATTTCCCGAAACGTCGTTGTCGTGGATCGTTGAGCCGGTGGTGGTCTTCAGGGCGATGCCGATGCCGCGGTTGGCCGCGACGGTGTTGGCGGTGATCGTGGCTGCCGTCGCCGAATCGACGAGCACGCCATCCTGACCATTGCCAAGGACGAGGGAGTGGTCGGTGTTGGTGCCGATGATGTTCTGAGTCACCATGACGCGATCGGTGGCGATCAGGTCGAGGCCATGAGCGGCGTTGGCCGAAACGGTGTTGCCGGTGAGGCTCACATCGCTGACGCCGCGGAGCTGAACGCCGTCCTCGGCATTGCCACGGCCCGCGTTGCCGGACTGGTTGGTGCCGACCCGGTTGCCGACGATGCTCAGGGTCGCGCCGGGTCCGCCGATCGCCACAATCCCTGACTTCTGGTTGGCCGAGACCGTGTTGCCGACGATCGTCAATCCGGACCAGTCGGGCGACGTCGAGGCGGGGTCGTCCTCGATGTGGATGCCGTCGCCGGTGTTCCCCAGGCCGACGTCACCGCTGGCGCCGCCGAGACCGATCAGGTTGCCCGTCACCTGGATGTTCGAGGCGTTCTGGATGAGCAGGCCGAAGGCATTGCCGCCGATCGTGTTGCCGGCCCCGGTGGTGGTGCCGCCGACAGTCGCACCGCCCGAGGTGTCGTGAATCCAGACGCCGGCGCCCTCGTTGCCGAGCAGGCCCGAGATGCCGGCATTGGTGCCGATCCGGTTGCCCTGGAGGGTCGTCCGCGCGCTCGAGGAGGCGACCTCCACGCCCGCGCCCTTGTTGCCCGAGATCGTGTTGCCGAGGGGGCTGGTTGTGCCGCCGATCGTCGTGTCCGACGCACCGATCAGCAAGACGCCGGCGCCGCCGTTGGGAATCCGCGACGAGCCGGCGCGGTCGGTGCCGATGAGGTTGCTCGTGAGCAAGGTTCCTGTGGCGCACTTCCAGCCGGACGCCCTCGTCGCGGTTGCCGGAGAGGATGTTGCCGTCGATCGTCGCTCCGGGCACACTCACCAGCCAGATACCCGGACCGGCGTTCGGCTGGGGGAGCGTCGCTGCGGGGTTGGTGCCGATCTGGTTTCTGAGGATCTGCGTCGCCGAAGCCCCGGCGCCCGCGACCTTGACGCCGGCCTCGCCGTTGAAGGCGATCGTGTTCTGCTGGATTAAGGTGCCGGAGGCGTCCTGGACCGAGATCCCGGCCTGGATGTTGCCGCGGTTGCCATTGTCGGCCGTCGTGCCGATCAGGTTCCCGGTGATCGTGTTGTCCGGCCCGGCGACCTGCACGCCGTTGCGGCCGTTGCGGCCGATCGTGTTGGCGGCGATCAGGTTCAACGAGGCGCCATTGGCCAGCTCGACGCCCGAGCCGCCGTTGGCGAGGATTGTGTTGCCCGACGTGCCGCCGACCGTGTTGCCCGAGGCGCCATCGATCAGGACGCCGTCACCGTCATTGCCGGAGGCGGAGCCGCTGTTCTCGCCCTGGCCGATCAGGTTTCCGAGGATGAGGTTGCTGGTCGCCCCGGCGCCGGCGATCAGGACGCCGGCGCCGGTGCCATCGGCCAGCACGTTCTGGGCGGAAGCGGACGTACCGCCGATCGTGTTGCCGGTCGAGGCGCCGGTGATCGAGACGGCGTTGACCTGCCGGCCACGTCCCGGTGTGGTCGGGTCGGGGGGATCGGTGATCGTCTGCCCCTGGCGGTCGCCGCCGACGAGGTTGCCGGCGACCGTGTTGTTCGTCGCGTCGATCAGGGCCACGCCGTCGCCGACGTTTGCCGCGATCACGTTGCCGAGGCCGGGCGTCGTGCCGCCGATCGTGTTGGCCGTGGCCTGCATGATCACGACGCCGCCGCCCAGGTTGCCCCGTCGCAACGTGCCGGTCGGGTCGAGACCGATGGTGTTGCCGGCCACCACGTTGGCCGAGGCATTGCGGGCCAGTTGCACGCCCGGCCCGGTGTTGCCCGAGATGACGTTCCACGCGGACGCCGCCGCGCCGCCGACCGTGTTGTTCGAGGCGCCGTCGATCAGGACGCCGATCGCGTTGCCCAGTTCCAGGCCGCTGGCGCCCAGGCCGATGAGGTCTCCGAGCACCGCGTTGCCGGTCGCGCCGCCGGTGAGCAGGAGGCCCGCGCCGGCGTTGCCGGCGATCGTGTTGCCGGCGCCGGAGGCGACACCGCCGATCGTGTTCGCACTGGCGCCGCCGTCGATCTGCACGCCCGCACCGGAGTTGGGAACCGCGGCGAGGCCGGCGAGATCGGTGCCGATCCGGTTGCCCGCGAGGACGTTGGCCGTCGTGAGGCTCGTCAGGGTGACGCCCGCGCCGGCGTTGCCGGCGATCGTGTTGCCGGCGGCCGTGGTCGTCCCGCCGACCAGGTTTCCGGAGCCCCCCTCGATCCGCACGCCGCTGCCCGAATTGGGCGCGGCCGTTTGACCGTCGGACGCCAGGCCGATCCGGTTGCCGACGATCAGATTGTTCGCACCGTTCTGCACGGAAAGGCCATCGCCGGTGTTCCCCGCGATCACGTTCCCCGCGCCCGCGGACGTGCCGCCGACCGTGTTGTCGAGTCCGCCCACGATCAGGACGCCGCCGCCGTCGTTGGCGATCGGCGTCTTGCCGTCGAGGCCGACCCCGATGAAGGCCCCGGCGATCGTGTTCCCTTGGGGCGTGTCGGAACCGCCCACGACCCCGATCTGCACCCCCGCGCCGCCGTTGCCGCCGAGGATCGTTTGGTCTCCCGACGCGGCCGACCCGCCGATCGTGTTGCTGGACCCGCCCTCGATCGCGATGCCTGGCCCGCCGTTCCCCTCGTCGCCCGTGCCGTCGCTGCCGACGCCGACATAAAGCTGTGTCAAAAGGTTTCCGCTCGACGTCCCGGCCACGCGCACGCCGGCGCCGCTGAAGTGCTGGATGGTCAGGTCCTTGATCGTGTTGCCGTTGGCGTCGAGCACGAAGCCGTCGGGGGCTCCGGCTTGCGAGCCGTCCACCACGACCTCAGGGCCGTCGGGGTTGCGCTCGGCCGGCAGGAGGAAGGTGGCCTGCGTGGTGGCGTCCACGATGATCCCGAACGTGTTCGTCAGGTGGGGCAACGGGGTCACGACGTGGATGATGAAGACGTGACGGGTCGGGTCGTAGAAGGGGTCTTCCGTCGGAATCGCGAAGGTGACGAGCGCCACGCCCTTGGTCTGGTTGGCCAGCTGGAGGACGTCGTGCAAGGAGCCGGCGCCGGTGTCCTGGGTGTTGGTGACGACCAGGCCGGCGGTGATGCTCTGGATGAGCGAGAAGGGGGAGGTGGTCGGCACGTCCTCGGCCGTGGCGGTTGCGGTGGCGATCCAGCCGGCTGTGACGGTCGCGTTGAAGCTGCCGGAGAAGGTGGTGGTGCCGTCGGCGAGGGTCGTCACGACAAAGGTGCCGACGTACAAGCGGCCCTCACCGGTCTGCGAGCCGGTCGGGTCCGCGTCGGGGCTGGCGTAGATGTCGATCCGGTAGATCACGCCGGGACGACCGACGAGCCGGCCCTGGACAGAGGTCTTGCCCGAGGCGGACGAGGCGCCCGTGAGAGTCGGAACCGCCGGCACGCTCTGGCCGTCGGCCGTGTCGAAGCCGATCCCGTCGCCGGCGTTGAGGTCGATCGAGTTGAGCCGGACCGCGTTGCCGACGCCGAAGAGGGTGGAGTTGAGCGGGTCGGGCCGGTAGCCGACACCGGCGCCGCCGTTGTTGGCGATCACGTTGCCGGCGGCGGTGGTTGTGCTCGGGTCGCCGACCGGCCCCAACGCGGCGCCGATGACGTTGTTGTCCGAAGCCCCGACGATCTGCACGCCCGCGCCGCCGTTGCCGAAGGCGGAAGGTAAGGTCGCGGCGATCGTGCCGAAGCGGTCGGTGCCGAGGAAGTTGCCGCGGATCGCGTTGTTTGAGGCCGATTCGAGCCGCAGGCCGTCGCCGAGATTCGCGGAGATGACGTTGCGGTCGCCGGTCATCACACCGCCGATCGTGTTGCCCGTGCCGCCCACGATCAGGACGCCGACGCCGTTGCCGGCCGGAATGCCGAGGGGGTCGAGCCCGAAGAAGTTGCCGCGGATGACGTTCCCGGCGCCGAGGACGCGCAGCCCGGCGCTGTTGAAGCCGGTGATCGCCAGACCTTGCACGATGCTACCGCCGGCCGCCGCGTCGATGACGAGGCCGTCGGTCAGCTTTCCGCCGCCGCTCAGGTTGACGACCGGCGTGCCGGCGAAGCCGGGTTGCTGGTTGCCGTCGATTTGCACCGCCTCCGTCAGGATCGGTAGGGCGGAGCCGGGCGTGATCGTGACCAGGGTCGATCCCGTCACGTTGAACCCGATCGTATCGAGAACGCCGGCCAGGTTCGGCGTGTTGTTCGCGACCGTGATCGCGTAGCGGAGCGTGCCGGGCGCCGGCAAGGGGGTGCTCGTCGGGTCGGTCTGGTCCTTCAACCGCGTCCCGTCTCCGGCCTGGCGGACGACCAGGGAGTCGCCCTCATTGATGGTGACGTCCGAGGTTGGGCTGACGTTCTCCAGCAGGGCCGAGCCGTCGGTCGGGTTGCTGAGCGTGAGCGTGAAGAGGCGGTTGATCAGGTTGCCGAGTGCATCGCGGCGGATGATCAGGTCATCGAAGATCGGGATCGTGACCGTGGCCTGCGACTGGCCGACGGCGAAGGTCAGGTCGGTGGAGATCGCCTTGTAATTGAGACCGGCGAGGGCTGTGCCGTCGGCCGTGGCGACGTGGACGGAGACGGTCCCCTGGGTCTGGAGCCGGTTTGGGTCGGACGGGTCGAGTTGGGGACCCTCGGTTCCCCCGACGCGCTGGATGATCACGTCGAGCTTGCCTGTGTTGACCAGCTCGTCGACGGCGTAGCTCGGGAACTCGATCCGGAAGGCGCCGACGTCGAGCGCCCGGATGCTCAATGGTGTTGCGGTCTGGGTGTTCTGAAGTGACTCGTCGGTCTCGGTGCTGGAAACGCTGGCCGTGCTGTTGAGGAAGCGTCCGGAGGTCTGGGCCGTCGGATTCACGACGACAACGTACTGGAGCGTGGCGGACTGGTTCACGCCGAGCGTGCCGACATTCATGACGACCGACGACTGATTGACCACCGTGGGCAGGCCCGTCGGGGTGGTCGAGGTACTGACGACGCTGACGCCGGCCGGCAGCAGGCTCGTGACGACCACGCCGGTTGCCGGACTCGGACCGGCGTTGTGGACCGTGACCTGGTAGAGCAACTGACCGCGGACGAGCACGGTTGAGACGGGCGCGAGGGTGTTCGGGTCGAGCGCCTGGGTGCTGATCGTGATGTGGACGAGGGGGTTGACCGTCGTCTGCTGGGTGGCCTGGTCGTTGGCCGGCTGCGGGTCAGTCTGACTCGGGTCGTGAGCCACGACGGCGGTATTGGTGAAGATGGAACCACCGGGCTGTGCGGTGGTTGGCCTCACGACGATCGTGATCGTCGCCGAGCCTCCCGACGCCAGGCTGCCGAGGCTGACGACGACCTGGCTGTTGTTGGCCGTCGTCACGGTGGCCGTCTGCGGCACGGTCACCGACTGGAAGCTGACGTTGGCGGGCAGCGTGTCGGTCAGGACGACGCCGAGAGCGTCGCTCTGGCCGGTATTGCGGACGACGACGGTATAGGTCAGGTCCTGGCCGACGAAGACCGGGTCGGGATCGTCGGCGATCGTCACGCCCAGGTCGATCGACGGGGTGGTGCTCGACGAGGTCGTTGCAGTGTTGTTGCCGGTGATGAGGTCCTTCTCGTTTCCCTGGGCCACGGTCGCGGTGGCCGACAGGGAGCTGCCCGACGCTGGCGTCGCCTGGACCACGACCGAGAAGGTCCGCGACGTCCCAGCGACGATGTCTGGCAAGGCGAGCGTCACGCGGTTGTTGGCCGAGTCGTAGACGAACCCCGGGCTGGACGAACCGGCGTTGAAGAGGACGCCCGGCGTGAGGTCCACGGTCAAGGTTGCGCCGGTGGACTGGTTGGGCCCGAAGTTCGTCACGCCCACGGTGTAGGTCACTTCCTGGCCGACGAGGATCGTGGTCGGACTCGCATCGATCGTCACCCCGAGATCGGCCGCTTCGCCGATGAACTGGCTGAGCGATGACGTGTCGTTGGTCGGGTCCGCGTCGGACTGGCTGCCGCTGCTGGCGGTGGCCGTGTTGGTAATCGTCTGGTTCGAGGCTGCCAAGGTCGGTGTCACGACGATCGTCAAGGTCGCCGTGCCGGTCCCGGCGACGACGGTCCCGGCGTCGAAGAGGATCTGACCGCTGACGTCGAGGGTCGCGGTCCCCTGGCTCGTCGTGAACGACTTGACCGTGACGCCGGTGGGTAGCGTGTCGGTCACGCGGGCCGCGGTGGCGTCGCTGACCCCGCGGTTTGTCAGGGTCACGATGTAGGTGAGGTCCTGGCCGACGTACGGCTGGCCGCCGAGGGTCATCGCGGTCGCCAGGTCCACCTGCGAGAGGACCGTGATCGGCACCATTGCCGAGGTCGTTTGCGGTCCGCCCGAGCCGGTGTTCCCCAGGTCGTTGGCCGTGACCGTCAGGGGGTCGTTTCCGCCGTTGCGTAGGCCGACGCCGTTGCGGTAAGTGACTCCTCCAGAGAGGGTTGCGTCGATCGCCGCTAGGGGGCCGGTCAGTGTCACCGTGCCGGTACCGCGACCGCTGATCTGGCCCGAGGTGAGGCCACCGGAGACGCCGGGGGTCACGTCGAGCGTGCCACCGGAGACGCTCAAAGTCACCTGGATGTCGGCCGGACCCGCATCCACATCGCTCACCGAGATCCCGTTGATCGTGAGCGTCTGGTTGACCGACACCGACTGGGTGCCGGGAAGCGTGAGTGTCGGCGGGGTGTTCACGGCGTTGACGTTGATCGAGCGCGTGGCCGGGGTGCGGTCCCGCCGAAGTCGGTCGCGGTGAACGCGATCGTTCGCGGCGAAGTGCTGGGCGCGAGGCTCGAGTTGAGGTACGTCACCGACCGCATGCGCCGCCTGATACTGGGCGATCGTCGCAACGCCGGTCAGGGTCAGCACGTCGCCCGCGGCATTCCGGGTGCCGCTGATCCCGTTCTGATCGTTGAACCCGAGGACGTCCTCACCCTGGACGAAGCCCGAGGTGATGGCGACCTGCGCCGAGTTGAGAAGGCCGTTGTCCGGGTCCTGGAGACTCAGCGAGCCGTCGATCGGCGTGGCCGGGGCTCCCTCCTGATAGCTCAGGGGGCTGGACGAGGTCGTGATGGTCGGCGGGGTGGTGTCGGGCGCGGCGCGGTAGGTCACCAGACCGGCCGCCCAGCTCGCGGACGAGGCCAGCGTCCCATTAAAGGAATAGGCTTGTGCCGGGCCTACGATCCGGTAGGCTGGCGCGACTCCGATGTTCGAGCCGGACGTTCCCCCCGTGGTGTCGGCCGCGTTCAAGGAGGTGAAGCCGCCACCCGGAGTGAGCGAGACGCCCGCATCCTCGACCCCCGCCGCGGCCACGAGCAGTTCTTCCGGCTGCGAGGTGGCGGGGGTTGGTCCGATGCTGATCGTCTGGTTCGTGCCAGTCGCCGTCGCGGACTGGTCGGCCGCCGTGGACGTCGTCAGGAGGCCGGGTACCGAGAATGCCGAGACCGCCTTGGCTGTGACGGCTGCCCCGAAGTCGATCGTGATCGCGACCGAGCCGCTCTGCTGACCGAGCAGGGGGTTCATCACCGGCGCCGAGAAGATCAGGGTGCGGACGCCCGAGGTGCCCGAGCCGTTCGTGACGTCGAGGTCGGCCGTGTAGGTGTTACCGGCGGTGTCGGAGGCCGTGACCGTGGTACTCGACGGGTCGAGCGCCAGGGCGACGATCACGGTGCTCTGGGCCGCGACGTCCACCGGCACCGGAATGCTGAGGGTCGTGCCGTCGACTTTCGACTGTGCAATCGCGATCGGCACGGGGTCGGTGATCGAGAGCAGGAGCCGGTCCTCCAGGCACTCGACGACCGCCCCGAGCCGGCCCCGAGCCGGCCTCCTGCGCTGGGTCCGCGAAGCCGTCGACTTGCGAGAGCGAGCCCCTTCCCCAAGAGCGTCTGCGCTTCTCATCACTGACCTTCCGGCGTCGGGGCGGGCCGAGGGTGTTGCCTCACGGTTCAACGCCGAGCGTTCGGACCAGCCCTCCGGGGGAGTCCCCGCACCGACCAAGCGGCTTCCGCTCGGTACGGAGGCTTGACGGGCCCGTTTGCTCCGCGTGCGGTGCGTCCTCGCACCAATCGCCGACGATCCGTCCAGGCTCTCACCCGCCAGTTTAAGATGCGGATCGTATCGCAAGCCATGATTAGGTAGACTCGCTGAGTTAGCGAATCTTTACCGAAGTTTATCCGCACCACACTGAATGTCAATCAGATTCCCAGTTGAGTCATACCCAAGTTTGGGGCCGGGCCCGATCCGGCTTATCGGAAACGACCCGCGCGGTCCCGGAGAGACCCGCTGGCCGTCTTGGACCGTCGTCCCTCGGGCGTGGCCGATGGCCCCTCCAGCGATCCGGCTGGACGTCGGCAAACGCGATGAGACCCGAGTCGGATACTCGCTGAGCCACGCTCACTACTTCGCATGCCTTTTTTTGATTGACACACCTGACTAACCGCCTGATTTTAGTTATCAGAGCAGTTTCGTAGAGATGCAGAAGCGATCCACCCAGACGAGGCCTCACGCGAAGGATAACCCATGGCCGAGAGCACCCAACAGAAGCTGAGCCGGATTCGAACGCCGCGTGTGCACCTGACATACGACGTTGAGGTCGGCGGCGCAATCCAGATGAAGGAGCTGCCGCTCGTCGTCGGCGTCCTGGCCGATCTCTCCGGCAAGCCCGACGAGCCACTCCCGAAGCTCAAGGATCGCAAGTTCGTCGAGATCGACCGCGACAACTTCAACAAGGTCCTGGCCGGGACAAAGCCTCGGCTCGCCTTCCCGGTCGAGAATACCCTCCAGGGCGACGGCTCGAACCTCAACGTCGAGCTGCGGTTCGAGAGCATGGACGACTTCGAGCCCGAGCAGGTCGTCAAGCAGGTCGAGCCCCTGAAGAAGCTGCTCGAAGCCCGCAATCGCCTGACCGACCTGGCGAGCAAGATGGACGGCAACGACAAGCTGGAAGAGCTGCTGCAGGACGTCGTCACCAATACCGACGCCTTGAAGAAGCTCAGCACCGAGACTGGCCGTGGTGGCGCCGAGACCCCGGAGGATTGAAACGATGAGCACGGCTGAAGAACCCAAGGCCGCCGCCGAAGCCCAGACCCAGTCCCCGACCGAGACCCCGGCCCAGGAGGTCAGCCTCCTCGACAAGATCATCGCCGAGGGCCGGCTCGGTCGTGACCAGGAGCAACGAGCGTTCGCTCGCGACCTCATCGGCGAGTTCGTCGATCAGGTCATGGCCGGTGAGATGAAGGTGTCCAAGGACACCACGGCCATGATCAACGCCCGGGTCGCCCAGATCGACCGCCTGATCTCCACGCAGCTCAACGCCATCATGCACCATTCCGAATTCCAGAAGCTGGAAGCGTCCTGGCGGGGATTGCACTACCTGGTGCAACAGTCCGAGACGGGGACCATGATGAAGATCCGGGTCCTGAACGTCTCGAAGAAGGATCTGCTCCGGGACATGGAACGGGCCCCCGAGTTCGACCAGAGCGCCCTGTTCAAGAAGGTTTACGAGGAGGAGTTCGGCACCTTCGGCGGCGACCCGTTCGGCGCCCTGATCGGCGACTACGAGTTCGGCAAGCACCCGCAGGACCTCGCCCTCCTGGAGAAGATCTCCAACGTCGCCGCCGCGGCGCATGCGCCGTTCATCGCAGCCTCCTCGCCCGACCTGTTCGGCCTGGAGAGCTACACCGAGCTGGGCAACCCCCGCGACCTGGCGAAGATCTTCAGCACGAGCGACTACGCCAAGTGGCGTTCGTTCCGCGACTCGGACGACGCCCGCTACGTCGGACTCTGCCTGCCGCACATCCTGATGCGGCTGCCCTACGGCGCAGGCCACCCAGCCGGTCGAGGCGTTCAACTTCGAGGAGGACGTGGACGGCACCGATCACTCCAAGTACCTCTGGGGCAACGCCGCCTGGGCGATGGCGCACGCGTCTGACCGAGTCGTTCGCCAAGTACCGCTGGTGCGCCACGATCCGCGGCGTCGAGGGTGGCGGCCTGGTCGCGGGGCTGCCGACCCACACCTTCAAGACCGACGAGGGCGACGTCGCGCTGAAGTGCCCGACCGAGATCGCGATCACCGACCGCCGCGAGAAGGAACTGTCGGACCTCGGCTTCATGCCCCTGGTCCACTGCAAGAACACCGACTTCGCCGCGTTCTTCGGCGCCCAGTCGTGCCAGAAGGCCAAGCTCTACGACACCGACGCGGCCAACGCCAACGCCCGGCTCTCGACCCAGTTGCAATACATCATGGCCGTCTCGCGGATCGCCCACTACCTCAAGGCGATGATGCGCGACAAGATCGGCAGCTTCATGAGCCGCGACGAATGCGAAACATTCCTCAACCGCTGGATCAACAACTACGTCACCACCGCCGCCGGCGCCTCGCTTGAGGACAAGGCGAAGCGACCGCTGGCCGACGCCCGCATCGACGTGGTGGAGGTGCCGGGCAAGCCGGGCTGCTACAAGGCCGTCGCCTTCCTGCGGCCCCACTTCCAGCTCGACGAGCTGACCGTCTCCCTCCGGCTCGTCGCCGAGCTGCCGCCGCCCGCGCAATGAGCCGGAACCGAGCGACTTCGTGTCACGCCCCGCGCGGCCCCTCGTAGAAGAGAGCGGTGTGGGGAAACAAGTTCGACATGAGGCGATTCAAGTCAGATTCCAATGGGAGGGATGAACGATGGCTGCTAACTATTTCTTGAAGTTCAGTCCGGACACCGACGTCAAGGGCGAGTCGACGCAGTCGGGCTTCGAGGGTCAGATCGAGATCCTCAGCTTCAGTTGGGGCGTCTCGCAGGCCGGCGGATTCTCCTACGCCGGTGGCGGCGGCGTCTCGAAGGCCAACCTTCAGGACCTGAGCCTCTCGTTCCGCCAGTGCAAGGCCTCGCCGAAGCTGATGCAGTACTGCGCCAGCGGCAAGCACCTCGACACGGCGGTCCTGACCTGCCTGAAGCCGACCGGCACGGGCCAGGAGAAGTACCTGGAGATCACCCTGACCGACGTGCTCATCTCCAGCTACCAGACCGGTGGCAGCGGGGACGACATGCCGGTCGAGTCGATGTCGCTGAACTTCGCCAAGATCGATCAGAAGTACTTCGCCCAGGACGACAAGGGCGCCACCAAGGAGGCCGGGACTGGCACGTACGACCAGTCCAAGGCGGTCACGAAGTGACAGCGGCCGGCCGACGGCCCCTCCGACCTGACCGCGCCGACCGGGAGCGTTCCACGCTTGCCGGTCGGCCTCGCCTGGTAAACCGCGGCGCGTCGGGAGTCTGGTGCATGGCACGACCCGGACCGGAGCAGGATCTGGTCGCCTCGGTCCTCGACCGCTTGATCGACCGCGAGCCGCGGACGACCACCGAGCCGGAGCCCCGGCGATCGACGGGCCTCGCTCAGCTCAAGGAGGCCGTCAAGCGCGACCTGGAATGGCTTCTGAACACCCGCCGACTGATCGTCGAGCCGCCGGACGACACGCCCCAGCTCGGCAACTCGCTGTTGACGTACGGTCTGCCCGACTTCACCCACGCCAACCTCGGCCTGCTGGAGAACAAGGGCGAACTGCGTCGGATCATCGAGGAGGCGATCGCCCGGTTCGAGCCCCGGCTGAGCCACGTCGCCGTGACGATGCTCGAAGGCTCCCCGACCGATCGCAGCCTCCGCTTCCGGATCGACGCGGTCCTCGACGTCGAGCCGTCCCCGGAGGCCATCTCCTTCGACTCACGGCTCCAGATCCCGACCAACGCCATCGTGGTGAAGGAAGCCTGATTCTCATGGATGATGAGCTGCTGGCTTACTACAACAACGAGCTGGTTTACCTGCGCGAGCTGGGAGCCGACTTCGCTCGCCGCTACCCCAAGGTGGCCGGCCGGCTCCAGCTCGAATCGGACAAGTGCGAGGACCCGCACGTCGAGCGCCTCCTGGAAGGCTTCGCCTTCCTCGCGGCGCGGGTTCGCAAGAAGCTCGACGACGATTATCCCGAGATCGCCGAGGCGTTGCTGGGGGTCCTTTACCCGCACTACCTCCGCCCCTTGCCGTCGATGGCGATCGTCCAGATGCTCCCGCCCCCCGACGGCGGCCCGAAGCTGCCGGGCGGCCACACGATCGGCCGTGGAACGGAGGTCCTGACGCGGACGGTGCAAGGGTCCCCTTGCCAGTTCCGAACCGCCTACCCGGTGACGCTCTGGCCGATCGGGGTCGAGTCGGCCCGGCTCCAGCATGACCGCGTCACGGTCGCCGGCAAGCCGCCGGAGGCCGTCGGCCTGATCCAGATTCGGCTCAAGAGTCTGGGCGGCGTCGGCTTCGAAGCGTTGAACCTCGACCGCCTGCGGTTCTATCTCGACGGCGAGCCGACCGTGGTGCATGCCGTCCATGCCGCCTTGCTCAATCAGTGCTGCGGGGTGGTCGTCCAGGCCCGCGACGGCGGCGTCGCCGGGCCGTCGGTCGCGCTGGCGAAAGAGGCGATTCGGCCGGTCGGCTTCGAGATCGACGAGGGGATGTTCCCCTATCCGAAGCGGTCGTTTCCGGGCTACCGGCTGCTCCAGGAATACTTCGCCTTCCCCGAAAAGTTCCTCTTCTTCGATCTGACCGGCCTCGAACGGGCCCGCGGCGCCCTCCGGGGCGAGGCGGTGGACCTGCTCTTCTTCCTCAACCGCTCGCCGCGTTCGGAGGTCTCGGTCGATGCCGAGAACTTCCGGCTCGGCTGCACGCCGGTCGCGAACCTCTTCGAGCAGGTCTGCGAGCCGATCTCCCTGACCCATCGCCGGCCCGAATACCGCGTGGTGCCCGACGTCCACCGGCCCGACGCCACCGAGGTTTACGAGATCCGGTCGGTCACGTCCGCGGGCGGCTACCTCGACGAGCCGGTCGAATACGAGCCCTTTTACGCCTTGCGACATGAGACGTCGGCCGGCGCCCTGCAGAGGCCGTACTGGATCGCCTCGCGAAGGCCGTCGCCGAGGCGGGGCGACGCGGGGACCGAGCTTTCCCTGAGCTTCGTCGATCCCGGCTTCCGACCGACCCGGCCGGCGACGGACGCCGTGACCGTGCGGGCGACCTGCACCAATCGCGACCTGCCGGCCAAGCTGCCGTTCGGCGGCGAGCAGTCCGACTTCCAGCTCGCCGCGCCGGGGCCGGTCGGCGCCTGCGATGCGTCCGCAAGCCGACCGTCTCGCAGAGGCCGCCGCTGGGCCGCGGGCTCCAGCGGCGCCTCATCTCGCATCTGTCGTTGAACCACCTCTCGTTGACCGACAACGAGCAAGGGCTCGACGCCCTCCGGTCGATCCTCCACCTGTACGACTTCGCCGATCTCGCGGTCTCGCGGCAGCAGATCGAGGGGATCATCGGCCTCTCCAGCCGCCGGACGGCGGCGCGGACGGGTCGGGGGATCGGCAACGCGGTCTGTCTCGGCGTGGAGGTCGAGTTGACGTTCGACGAGTCGTTTTACGTCGGCAGCGGCGTCTATCTGCTGGCGAGCGTGCTGGAGCGGTTTCTGGGACTCTATACCACGATCAACTCATTCACGCGACTGGTCGCCCGGACCCGCCAGCGCGAGGGGATCTTGAAGCGATGGCCGCCACGCGCCGGCGACCGGCCACTCCTCTAGACGAGGAGCTGTTCGGCGAGCCTTACCGGTTCGGGTTCTTCCAGGCGGTCCGCCTGCTCGAACGGCTCCATCCCGGGGCGGTCCCGGTCGGCCGGGCCGGTCCCGCGGGGCGCGAGGTGGTCCGCTTCCGCTCGTGGCAGTCGCTGGCCTTCCCCCCGAGCGAGCTCCGGGAGCTTCGGGCGGAGAGTGAGCCAGGCCGGCCCCCCGTGCTGACCGTCGCCTTCCTGGGCCTGACGGGGCCGCTCGGGGTCTTGCCGCACTCCTACGGCGAGCTGATCCTCGAACGGGCCCGCGCCGGCGACCACACGACGGCGGCCTTCTTCGACCTGTTCAACCACCGGATGATCTCGCTCTTTTACCGGGCCTGGGCGAAGTACCGCCCCTTCCTGGCTTACGAGCGTGGCGAGGGCGACCAGGCCGCCCGGCATCTCTTCGACCTGATCGGCCTGGGGCTGGAGCCGGTCCGGAACCGGAACGCCTTCCCCGACGTGGCCCTGCTCTACTACGCCGGCTTCTTCGCGAGGCGGCCGAGGCCGGCGGTCGGCCTGGAGCGGCTGCTCGCGGAGTATTTCGGCATGCCGGTCGAGGTCCGACAGTTCCAGGGTCGCTGGCTCCGTCTCGATCCCGACGACCGCTCGCGCCTGGGAGCCGGAGGCATCAACAACGGCCTGGGGACAAGCCTGCTGCTCGGGGCGAAGGTCTGGGACGAGCAAGGGCAGTTCCGCCTCCGGGTCGGCCCGCTCGACTACGGACGTTTCCTCGCCTTCTCGCCCGACGGGGAAGCCTTCCGCGTCCTCGTGCAGCTCACACGGCAATATGTGGACACGGAACTCGATTTTGACGTTCAGCTCATCCTGGCCGCCGCCGAGGTGCCCGCCTGCCGGCTCGACCGCAAGGCCCCGGCCCGTCCGCGCCTCGGCCGCAACGCCTGGCTCAAGAGCCGGGAATTCGAGCGCGACGCCGAGGAGGCCGTCTTCGCGGCGGGCGTCTGAGGCCGCTCAGGGGACCGGGATCAACCGCTTCGCCGCGATGAGCTTGATCGGCGAGAGGGCCAGGAAGTCGCCGCCGCGGCCGGTCGCGTCGCGGTAGCGGCGGAAGGTCGCGTTCTCGACGTTGACGCTCTCGCCGTAGGTCACGCCGTCGAATAGCCAGCTATCGAGGGCGTAAGCCCGGTTGCCCCAGACCTTCTGATTCTTCAGGTCCCAGTTGCCGAGGTACTGCCAGCCGTTGAACTCGTAGAGGTCGCCGGCATAAACGCCGACGGCGTCGATCACGATCAGGGCCTGATACCGAGCCCGGAGCGTCTCCACGAGCGGGGTGTCTTGCTGCGACTCCGGGAGGCTGGAAGGGCTTGGATTCAGCGAGGAGAGTCGGGGGCGGAGGTCCTTCAGGCGGCTGGCAAACTGGTCGGCGGCGATCGTCTCGCCCCGGTACATGGCGTAATAGCCGAAGTCGGCCAGAGCGGCCACCAGGTCGTTGAGCCTGGCCAGGTCGTGAGGCACCTGGACGGGCAGGTTCTGGAGTTGATCCTCGGCGATGCGGTCCCGGAACTTCTCCGGCCCGAGGCCGTCGGCGAGGAACGTGCCGAACGGTCCGCGACGGCCGCCGTAGGTCTTGACGATCTGACGGCAAGCAGCGTCGTTGAACAGGCGATCGTCCACGAAAGTCCGGAAGGCGGACTTCGCCTCGGCGAACCCGCCCTGTCGGTCTCGGCCGAGCAGCCAGTCCCAGGAGAGGACGTAGATCCGGATGCAATCGTTGTCCGTGTTGGCGCTGATGGTGGCCTTGTCGAGCTTCGGATCGAGCCGGGCGACGCAGGCCTTGCCCGCGATCCAGAATCGTAGGAACGACTCACCGACGGTCCAGCCGTTGGCGGCGAAGACGGGGAGCAGTCGGCTGACGTCGAAGATGTCCGGCGGCAAGGCGGGGGCCTTGCGGTCGTCGGGCGCGGAGGTGCGGTTCCGTGCCTGGGTCTGGGGGTCGATCGTCGGGGCGTTGGTCTCGCCGCCGAGCGGACCTCGTCCACGCGGGTCAGCCATGGCCGACAGTCTCCCCGGCCGCTGGCTCAGTAGAGCTGTTGGCTCTGGATGGTCTTCTGCTTCTGGACCAGAATCGCACGGCTGAAAAGCGCGGTTCGGCCGTTGCGGTCGCTGATGTTCGGGATGAAGAGCTGCTCGACGTCGGGCCAGCCGGGCAGGGTGATGAACAGGCCGTTCGGAGCCATCTCGCGGTACTGGGTGCGGCCGGGTCCCGAGAAGACATTGATCTCACTGAGAACATGGGCCTTGATGACCACGTCAACACGGCTCCAGCTCTGCTGCACGGCGACCGCTGACCGGCCGATGAAGCCGAGGCTCAGCGAGTCTTCGCCGTGGACGAGTCGCCCCTGCTCGAAAACGCGGTTAATCTGTCGGTAATCCTGTTCCAGCATCCACCAGGGCGAAGCGGCCCAGCGGTCGCTGGGGATGGGTGTGCCGTCGTGACGTTTCGTGCTGGCGAACCGGAACAGGATCTGGCCGGCGTCCAGCGTGACGACCCGGATCTGACGCATGCCCTGGCGGGCCGCCTCGGGAGCGTCGGAGGGCTTCAGACTGGGGTTCAGGGGAGGCATGGGGGGAGTTCCTGCAGGTCGTTTGGCTAGCTGATCAGGACCGTGGGATAGCCGGCGGCGATCGTGCCGCCGTGGGCGGTCATGTCACCCATACGGGCGGCGGGCTGACCGCCGATCAGGACCGTGAAGCTACCCAGCGCGATCACGTCGGGCGGCCCGACGCAGACGGCCATGTCGCCGACCCGGGCCGCGGGCAGGCCGCCGATCAGGACGGTGACGGCTCCCGGTGGCAGGATCGGGCCACCGACGTGAGGGATCGGTGGTACACCGGGCGTGACCATCGGGCAGACGTGCATGTCGGTGATCCGGGCAGCGGGCTGCGGCATGGTGGTCCTCCCGAGTTATTCCCAGGTGTCGAGAAACCGCGAACTGGCGCCGCGTTGCGTGGGCTCGCCGGACTTCGGGACCGCGTCCGGATTTGGCGCGGAGGCCCAGCGGTCGGAGCCGGCGGCGACGGCCAGACCGAGGTCGAGGAACTTGCGGAACCGATCGGGGGCGTGCTGCGGCTCGATGGCGACGGCGGCGATCATCACGGCGCCCGTGACACCGCGGGCGGTCAGATCGTCAGCGGGAGGGACCACGGGCAAGCCCTCAGGGGCGAGGCTGCCACCGCTCCAGAAGGCCGCCATCGCGGCGCAGCCGGCGGGCGTTCCGGCGCCGGCTGACTCGCCAGCGGCGCCGGCAGCGCGACGGTTGGTCTCGGAGGGGTCGGCGGCCCACTGTTCCGCGGCTTCGAGCGCCACGCTGGCCGGGTCCGGCGCGGCGGACACCGCGGTCAACGGCCCCTGTCGGACGCAGCGGCAGGCCCACCAGACGGCCTGTCGCTTCGGCAGGGCGAAGGCGAGGTAGCGGACCGCCTCGGGAAACAGGGCGGCCTCGCGGAGCCGGTCGATCAGGACCGGGCCGTCGGGGGCATCCGCCGCGAGATCGGCCGTCTCGGGCGGCAGGCCGGCGCGGCGGACCGTCTCGGCCACGGGCGGCCAGTCGTGCGGCCCCGCCCGACTCATGGGTGTCTCCCGTGCTGTGCGATCATCCTGGCCTCCAGGGTCAGCGTGTGAGGGAACGCGGATCAGCCGATCATCGTGATCCCGCCGCCAGCTTCAGCATCGCCGACGCCGTTGACCTGCGTCATGAGTCCCTTGACCTCGGTCTGGACCGTGCCCTCGATCTTGACCATCATGCCCTTGATCGTCACGCCCATCTGGTCCACCTTGATCGAGCTCTGGCCGACCTTCAGCTCGATCGACTGCATGGCCTCGGTCGTGCTGGAGCCAAGGTTCAGCTTGGTCGTCTGGTTGCCCATCTTGATCGTCAAGGTGTCGTTGCCCATGTCGATCGTGACGGCGCGGTTGCCCATCTTGATGTTGTGGGTGTCGTTGCCGGTGTCGACGTTGACGGTCCGGTTGCCGGTCTTGATCGTGACGGTCTCGTTGCCGGTCTCGACCGTCTCGGTCCGGTTCTTGATAGACGCTGATCGTCTGGCTGCCGTCGGAGCAACCGGCGGTGCCGACGGCGATGCGTCTGGTTGTTGAAAATCTCGATGGTCTGGTCGCCCTTGTCCTTCTTGTCGAAGCCGACCTTCAGGGTGTCGTTGTTCTCGACGACGCGGTCGAAGTTCTTCTCGGCGTGGAAGTAGACCTGCTCCTCGCCCTTCTTGTCCTCGAACCGGAGCTCGTTGAAGTTGTCGGGGGTGCCCTTGAGCGTGCTGCGGCTCTTGATGCCGCTCTGGGTCTTGTTGTCGGGCAGGGTGTAGGGCGGCATCTCGTCGGCGTTGTAGACGCTGCCGACGATGATCGGCCGGTCGGGGTCGCCCTCCTCGAAGGCGACGACCACCTCCTGGCCGATCCGGGGGATGTGGATCATCCCCCAGTTCGTGCCGGCCCAGGGGGTGCCGACGCGGACCCAGCAGGAGCTTTCGGCGTCGTTCTTGCCCTCGCGGTCCCAGTGGAACTGGACCTTCACGCGGCCGTACTTGTCGGTGAAGATCTCCTCGCCGGACGGGCCGACGACCACGGCGGTCTGGGTCCCCTGGACGGTGGGCTCGGGGCGTGACGCGACGGGGACGGAAGGGCAGGCCGGCGGGAATGCAGGTGAACGAGTTCAGGTAGGTGGCCTCGCCACCGAGGTCGGAGCGGTACTCGCCTGAGAGCCGGGCGGAGTGCTGCACGCTCGTCACGACGTAGGGGCCGTCGGCGTCGAAGTGGTCCGAGAGCGTGAACCGATGGCCACTGACGAGGTAGCGGCAGGAGCCGCTTCCCCGGATCGTCAGGCCGGCGGCCGTCTCCTCCTGCATCCGGATCTCGGCGGTCCGCTTGTTGTCCTCGAAGATCTTCTGGAGGTCGGCGGCTTGCTCGCCGCCGCCGGGGTCGATGCCGTCGAACCGTTGGGCATACTCGCCGGGGTAGTCGTAGAGCTCCAGCTTGTCGTTCGAGGCGACCTTCAGCTTGTGGTTGATCGTGCCGGCCGCGACGCTGTCCTGAGTCGAGCTTCCCGGCTTCGAGGTGCTGGTGCGGCAGCTCGAAACAGTGGTCCCAGAGCGTGACCTTGCCCGAGCGTAGCTCCTGGACCTTCTGCCAGGAGGAGATCTCGTCGAGCTGCCGCTCGCCACTTTCGAGCCGTTGGAACGCGATGGTCGATCGCTCGGGCAAGTCGGGGTGGGATTGCGGGGTGTTGGCGATGACCATCTTGTGACCGTTCGCGTCATGCTTGAAGAAATAATAGAGTCCTTCTTCCTCCATCAAGCGGCTGGCGAAGTTGAAGTCGGTTTCGCGGTATTGCACGCAGAAGTCGCGGGGGGGAAGGTCCCCTGGATCTCGTAGATGATGCTCGACATCCCGGTGAAGACGACCTTGAGGATCTCTGGGACGCTTTTCTGCTGAAAGATGCGACTCTGTGCCTTCCGCGTCAGGAGCCAGACCTCGGGCACGATCTCCAGGGTATAGTAAGCGAACGTCTGGTCGCGACCGCCCTCGGCGATCCGACTGCAAAGACCGTGGAAAAATCGGGTCTTGCCGCCATCGAGCGCCAGCTCGGCGGTGACGCCCTGGCCGAGGAGCTTGTCGAAGGCGACCGTGGTGGCCCGCTCGGCGGCGGTCAGCAACGTGAACCGGAAAAGCTCCGAGATGGCCTCGCGGCCATCCAGACCATGAAGTAGGAGCGCGTCGGGCCCGAGTGGGGTCGTCAGCTTGAGGAGCCGGTCGGCTTGAAGGTAAGTGGGCATGACGCTCTCCGGGGTCCACCTCGACGTCTGTCGCCCGAACCGGCAACGTCCGCGCCGGCGCAAGGGTCCCATCTTCCAATACGGCACGATAGTCAGGCGTGACGGTGTTTCAAGTGTCCAGTGTCACGATCTCACTTGCTTTCCGTTTGCTCCGGGTGACCGACCGCGCGAGAATGGACCGCTGACGACGAGGCCGCACACGACGCCGAGCCGGCCAGCGGACCCGAGCCTTTCGAGGTGGACATGTCCTCGAACCCACGCAAGCCCCGGGCGTTCCTCCTGGCCCTCGCCCTGGCCGTCGCCGTCCTACTAAGCCGCCAGCCGGCGCGGGGGCAGGCCGAGATCCGCCGGTTCACCGAGCCGATCCTGACGCTCGACACCGGTGGCCACCACGCGACCCCCCGGGCGTTGAGCTTCGCCGACAACGGCCGGACCCTGATCTCGGCCGGTCGCGACAAGGTCGCCTGCGTCTGGGACCTCACCGCCGATCCGCCCGGACGGCTCCGGACGATTCGGCCGGCGATCTGGTCGGGTTCGCGGGGAGCGATCAACGCCCTGGCCCTCTCGACGTCCGACGCCGAGGGGAGTCGCATTCTGGCCCTGGCTGGCCACGGCGTTGAGAATCGTGGGGGGACCATCGCGCTGTACCACTTCCCCGGCTCGCCCGCCGCGCCGACGGGTGACCTGATCGGCTATCTCTACGTCAAGGGGGCTCCGGTCGAAGGCTGGACCGACGGCCACATGGATACGATCGCCGCCCTGGCGTTCCACCCCGATGGTCGCCTGCTGGCCAGCGGAAGCAACGACGGCACGGCCAAGCTCTGGGACGTGACGGCCCGGCGGGTGGTCGCCACACTCGATCACCACGGCGCCCAGGTCCGCGCCCTCGGCTTCGAGCCGGGCGGTCGGCTCGTCACCGGCGACAGCCAGGGCCTGCTCCGGGTCTGGGACCTCGGGGGCTTGCGAGCCGAGCCACCGGTCCCGCCGCGGGCACCGGCGGCCTCGGCGGTGCCCGTCGGGGGCGTACCGGGCGGTTCGGCGATCAATGCGCTGGCGATCAATCCCGACGGCCGATTCGTGGTCGTCGGCCGCGAGGGCGGCTGGCTCGATCGCTACGATCTCAAGGCGCCCAATCTCGCGGCAAGTGCCTTCCCCTTCTGGGTCCGGCCGCCGCAAGGGGCCGACCCGGGGCATGGGTCGGTCGAGGCCCTGGCGTTCGGGCCGGGGAACGAGCTGGCTGTCAGCCACCTCGCCCGTGGGATCGCCAGGGCCGGTGACCTCCCTTCTCTGGCCTGCCACCTGGAGGTCCGCGACATCGAGGGCCGGATCTTCCGGGGCTTCCCGCTCCGGTCCACCGACCTGATCCAGGCGCTCGCCTTCAGCCCCGACGGCCGCCGCCTGGCCTACGCCGGTGGCGACGATCAGGCCGTCGTGGTGCGCGACTGGCGCAATCTGGATGCTCCTCGAATCGTCCTCCGGGGTCGGGGGCGGAGCGTCTGGCAGGTCGGGTTCGCCGAGGAGGGCCGGGCCGTTGCCTACTCGGGCGTGCACCCCGAAGCCGGGCCGGCCGATCGGTTCGAAGGCTTCCGACTCCGCGACCGCTTTCCCACTCACTTCGCACCGGCCGATGTCACTGGACCGGTCCGGACGCTTGACGGCTGGAGCGTCGAACCAACGGCCCCGTACACGTTGCGGGTTGTCGCGCCGGCCGGCGCGGCGGGGTTCGACGTGCGGCTTGATCCGGCGATCGACCGACGCTGGTTCGCCTACTCGTTCATCCCGGGTCGGGCGCCGGACCATCCGAGGCCGACATTGGCCGTTGCCTGCGGGCAAGGGGTGGCGATTTACGACCTGGCAACCGGTCGGCGCACGCGCTACCTGAACGGCCATGAGGGCTTCGTCTATGCGGTCGCGCCGTCGCCCGACGGCCGCTGGCTTGCGACGGGCTCGGTCGATCAGACGGTCCGGCTCTGGCCGCTGATAGGCTGCGACGAGCCGGCGCCCCTGGGGCTGACGTTCGAGCGTCAGGCCGACGGTTCGCGGCGAGTCGCCGCGGTCAAGCCGGGCGGCTTTGGCGAAGCCGCGGGTCTGATCGTCGGCGATGTGGTCGCGCTGCTCGGCATCGGCCCCCAGGCCGCCCAGATCCCCGGCGCGATCGATCCGGCCCGCGTTGGCGGCATGGCGGTGGACCTGGCGAAGATCCCGTCCAGCGCGGCCGCGCTGGACGCCCTCTTCGGCCGGCTCGACGCGACCGCGCCGAATGTCCCGATCGTCTTCGTCGTCCGACGCCAGGTGCCGGGTCTGGCGATCAACTTCGGCGCGACGATGACCACTTTTGCGCCGGTCGGCACGACCCGTCGCGAGCGACCGGCCCTCTCGCTGTTCGTTGGCGACGATCGCGAATGGGTCTTCTGGACCCCGCGCGGCGAGTACGACACCTCCATCGTTGGCGACGAGCGATTACTCGGCTGGCACCTGAACAACGCGACGGTCTACCGTCCGAGGGCGACGGACTTCGTCGAGATGGCCCGTTACGAGCGCAGCTCCGCCAGCCGAAGCGGCGTCCCGACAATCGGATCGACGCCATCCTCGGAGCCGGTCGCGAGCCCCCGGTCCTGGCCGGGGCGGCGGAACCGTCCGCGATCGTGCTTGCCGGTCAGCCGCCGGACCTGACCTTCGCCGCGGCAGCCCCGGCCGAACTGCCGCAGGACGCCCGACCTGCCCCCTTGAAGCCGGCTTCCGCCGCGGCCGATGCGCCCCCCCTGGCCGCCGGCGCAAATCTTCCGAAAACGGTCCTCGCTAGCGTCGGGCCAATCGCGCTGAGCATCCGGGCCGACGCGACCGATCGCTCGCCCATACAAACACTGGAGGTTCTGCTGGACGGGCGACCGTTGCCGACCGTCCGTCCCCCCGACCTGTCGCGAGCCGTGACGGCGGTTCCCGTGCTCGTGGACCTGCCGCCGGGTCCGCACCGGCTCCTGGTCCGGGCACGCAACGCGGCAGGGATCGTTCGACAGCGAGCCATGGATGTGACCGCTCCCGAGCGCCGGCGGCCAGGCCAGCCGGGGGTCGGCTCAAGGTCGTCACGATCGCCCCCGAGTACGCCGAGCCTAAGCTCCCCCAGGTTGCCTTCAATGTCCCCGACGCCGAGTCGCTCGGGCCGTTCCTGCGAGAGCACCTTGTTGCCGATCAAGGCGGCAGGCGGTATGGGCCGACGACGTCGGGGGACGTGGCCTTGCTCGGCAGCTCAGCGAGCGTCGCAGCGATCATCGACGCCTTCGCGGCCTTGCCGGATGACAGCCTTGGAACGGGCGACATGCTCGTCGTTGTCATCGAGACGCATGTGCTGAACTTCGGCTCCGAGGTCCGTCTGGCCGCCGCCGATGGACGTCAGGTCCCGCCGAAGCCGGACGTCCCGGCCGAGGCGATCTCCGAACCTCTGGAGGAGGTCGCGCGGACAGGCGGTCGCGTGCTCGTGTTGCTCGACGGGGTCCATACCGATGCCGCGGGGCACTGGGACACCGACATCAGCGAATGGGCCCGGGACCTCCGACGTCGCGGGGTGATCGTGGCCGTGGCGTCGAAGCAGGGGCCGAGCCTGGCCCTGAAGGGCCGGGGCCACCGCGCCTTCGCGATGGCCGTGCTGGAATCAATCCTGCCCGGTGGCCGCTTCGCGAGCGCCGACCGGGTTCGGACGCTCGCCCAGTTCCGCGAAATCGTGCCAGAACGGGTGCTGACGACGACCCGTCGCCGACAGTACGCCGAGATCTACATCCCCGAGACGATCGACGGCCGATCGCCGTTGCTCGACCCCCGACGACCAAGGAATTAGTCGGCTTGATGCCTGAGGGCCGATGGACCTGGGCTGATGGTCGAATCATCCGTCATGGGCACGGTCCATCAGCAGTGACGAATGTCGTAAAACGTCTGCAGGGTGCAACAACTAGGGTTCTGTAGCAAACCTGGATATGGAGGGTGGACAATGGGCCTCGATTCGGGATCATTGATCAAGAAGCTGAACAAGACCTGCGTCGATGCCCTTCAGGCCGCTGCCGGGCTCTGCGTCTCGCAGACGAACTACAACGTCGAGGTCGAGCACTGGCTCTTGAAGCTCGCCGAGTCGCCGGGGAGCGACCTCGCGCGAATCTTCCGCCAGTTCGAGGTGGACCCGTCACGCCTGGTGCGCGACCTGACCCGGACCATCGACCGGCTCAAGACCGGCAACGGGCGGACGCCTGCGCTCTCGCCCTCGATTGAGCGGCTGGTCCGTGAGGCCTGGCTGGTCGCGTCGATCCAGTACGGCATGGAGAAGATCCGCTCCGGCGTCCTGCTCCTGGCCTTGCTCACCGACGAATCGCTCGGCCGCCAGGCTCGCGAGGCGTCCGATGAGCTGGCCAGGATCAAGCCGCAGGCGCTCCAGCCCGATCTGTTGGCGATCGTCGCCGGCTCGCCGGAAGACGATCACGCCACCGAGCCAGGCGCGGTCTCGCGAATGGATCGCGGCGAGGAGTCCGGCCGCGGTCGGCCCTCGAAGACGCCGAACCTCGACCAGTACACGATCAACCTGACCGCCCGCGCCAGGGCTGGCAAGATCGACCCGGTGCTCGGTCGCGACGCCGAGGTCCGGCAGATGGTGGATATCCTGATCCGCCGTCGTCAGAACAACCCGATCCTCACTGGCGAAGCGGGTGTCGGCAAGACGGCGGTCGTCGAGGGGTTCGCCCGCCGCGTCGCCGAGGGCGATGTGCCTCCGACGCTCAAGGAGATCGAGGTCCGCACGCTCGACCTCGGCTTGCTCCAGGCCGGCGCCGGGGTGAAAGGCGAGTTCGAAAGCCGGCTCAAAGGGGTAATCGAGGAGGTCAAGGCATCGCCCGTGCCAGTCATCCTGTTCATCGACGAGGCCCACACCATGATCGGTGCCGGCGGTCAGGCCGGCCAAGGGGACGCGGCCAACCTGCTCAAGCCGGCCCTGGCCCGCGGCGAGCTACGAACCATCGCCGCCACGACATGGGCGGAGTACAAGAAATACTTCGAGAAGGATGCGGCCCTCGCCCGGCGCTTCCAGGTCATCAAGGTCGAGGAGCCGACTGAGGATCGCGCGATCATCATGATGCGCGGGATCACCGGGATTCTGGAGCAACACCACCACGTCCGGATTCTCGACGAGGCCGTCGAGGCGTCGGTGAAGCTCTCGGCACGCTATCTCACCGGCCGGCAGCTTCCGGACAAGTCGGTCAGCCTGCTCGATACGGCCTGCGCCCGCGTCGCGATCAGCCAGAATGCCATCCCCCCGGCCCTGGAGGACTGCCAGCGGGAAATCGATCATCTGACCGTCGAGCTGGGCATCCTCGATCGCGAGAGCGCCACCGGGGGCCGGCACTCCGAGCGGATCGCCGAGCAGTCGGCGGCTCTGGCCGACGCCCGGGCCCGTCTGGAGCAGTTGCAGACGCGTTGGGACCAGGAGCGCGGGCTCATCGAGAAGATCCGAGACATCCGCGACGCTCTCGAAAAGGCTCACGCCGACCGCAAAGCTGTCGGCAACGGTCTGGCCGCCTTGACCGACGAGGAGCAGGAACTCCAGGCCCAGCTCGACGCCAAAGAGGCCGAGTTGCGAAGCCTCCAGGGTGAGCAACCGTTGATGAAAGTTTGTGTCGATGCCCAGGCGATCGCCGAGGTCGTCGCCGGCTGGACTGGCATCCCGGTGGGCAGGATGCTCACGGACGAGATCCGGACCGTGATGAACCTGGAGCCTCGGCTCGCCGAGCGTGTCATCGGCCAGCCCCAGGCGCTCGAAGCGGTGAGCCAGCGAATCCGGACCTCGCGTGCCCAGCTCACCGACCCCAGACGACCGATCGGTGTCTTCCTGTTCGTCGGCCCTTCCGGCGTCGGCAAGACCGAGACCGCGCTGGCACTGGCGGAGACCCTCTACGGTGGCGAGAGAAACTTGATCACAATCAATATGTCGGAGTATCAAGAGGCTCACACCGTCTCCGGCCTGAAGGGCTCGCCTCCGGGCTACATCGGCTACGGCGAGGGTGGTGTCCTGACCGAGGCTGTCCGGCGCAAACCGTACAGCGTCGTGCTGCTCGACGAGGTGGAGAAGGCCCACCCCGATGTGATGGAACTCTTCTTCCAGGTCTTCGACAAGGGAATGCTTGAGGACGGCGAGGGTCGCGAGATCGACTTCAAGAACACGGTCATCCTGCTGACTTCCAACGTCGGTACCGAGACCATCATGACACTCTGCGCCGATCCGGACACCTGTCCCGATGCGCCCGCTCTGGCCGAGGCTCTGCGGCCCGACCTCCTGAAGGTCTTCCCGCCGGCCCTGCTGGGCCGGATGATCGCCGTGCCGTACTACCCGATCTCCGACGATGTGATGCGTCGCATCATCCGGCTCCAGTTGTCGCGTCTCGCCAGGCGTATGCGCGAGAACCACAAGGCAGAATTCACCTACAGCGATGCTCTGGTGGATACGATCGCCGGCCGTTGCAAGGAGGTCGAAAGCGGCGCCCGCAATGTCGACCACATCCTGACCCGGTCCTTGCTCCCGGATCTCTCTCAGACCTTCCTCACCCGGATGGCCGAGGGCCAGTCGGTGGCGCGGGTTCATGCCACCGTCGGCGAACAGGGAGAGTTCCACTATGAGATTCTTTGAGCGGCTCCGCCCCCAACTCGGCCCGGCTTCTTGCCAGCGGCGCCGATTCGGCTGACACTCAACACTCATTTTTTCGCAAAACATATTCAGTGAAATGATACGCTCTCCACCCGCAAGAAAGAGACCCACGATGACCGTCAAATTGGGAATCGCCCTGCAAAACCGGCTCCGACCCAACGACTCGGTGAGTGTCCACCCGGCGACCGTGGAAGTCGCCGTCCCCGGCGGCAAGTTGTCGGCGGAGGCGAACCGGTGGGGCGAGGTCAGCCTCGACATCACGAGCCTGGACGACGGCACTTACAAGATGAGCGTCAAACCGGACAACACCAGCGCCGGGCCCGTCGATTCGACGCTCGCCGAGGGGGCCAACCCCCCCGAGCGGATGTACCGCTCGCTCGACTTCGACATCACCGTGGCCAGGCACGCCGTGACCTCCGTGTCGCAATTGGACAAGACCGATGGCGTCGTCACGCTCGCCGCAGGCAAGCTCACGGTCGGCCTCCAGCCGATCTGGATGAAGGCGGCCTCGCGGAGCCGGGGCTCCTCGGTCGTGAGCCTGATCGTGGTCCACCACACGGCCGGGCCAGTGATCGGGCCGGCCATGAACACCGTGATGGACTCGGGAATCGGGCCGCACTACGAGATCGACACCGATGGCCAGATTGTGAAATACGTGCAGGAGAGTCAGTCCGCCGCCCACGCCGGCGCCAGCCAGTGGAACAACGAAGCCGTCTCGGGCGGCACGAAGATGAGCGTCAACCCGATCTCGATCGGCATCGAGGTCGTCCACGCATCGGGGCCTTTCAAGGACGCTCAGTATGCGGCCTTGATCACCCTGCTGGAGGCAATCCTCAAGGCCAACCCGACCATCAAGCGGAACCGGATCGTCGGCCACTCCGATGTCGCCTCCAGCGACGATGGCACGATCCTCGGAAACCAGCGACCCGAAGACCCCGGCCCGACTTTTGAGTGGACCCGTCTGGAGGCGAACAACCTGGGCCTGGTCCCGAACGCGACCCGGATTGTGCCCCAGGACGTATATTCCGGCTTCTTCCAGCTCTTCCCGGGCGAGAAGCTACGCGAGGGCGACGACGATTCCAGGAAGATCTACGGCCACAAGATCCTGCGGGATCGCGTCAAGGCGAGCCCTAAGAAGCTCGACGACAAGGCTGTGGAGGTGCTGGCCCAGGGCAAGCCGATCGCCGAGCTACAGGCGGACCTCCGGGCCATCGGCTATCCGCTCGGCAACGAAAATGGAAAGTTGGGTAACGCCACGACGAAGGCCGTCCAGCGCTTCCAGATGCATTTCTTCCCGACCTCGCGACCGCACGTCGGTGGGGCGAACGGCCTGGTGGACCGGGCCACCGTCGAGATGATCAAGAAAGTGCGTCCCTGAATCCGGCCGTGGCAGGTTGAGCATCGATACTGCGCGACTCCTCGCCCATCTCCGTCCGCTTCTCATGCGGCCCGTTGAGTTCGTCGTCCGGACTCGGCCCGTGACTGGCTTCGGATGGCCCTTGTGCCCGGCCACCACGTCCTGTCCGGGACTCCCGGCGACGTCCGCCATTTTTTCCGTGCCAGGCTCATGGCTCGCCACAATCCATGGAAACATAGATCAATGGCTGTCGGGCCATTCCGGGTGATGCCGCCGGTCGCAGAGCCGGGGCGAAGACCTCGGTCGGATGAACCGAGTGGCTTCGGAGGGCTGATGGTTCCGATGAGGGCGATGAAGGCCGACCGGCACGAGAATCGCATTGCAGTGGGGATGATCGGCTCTTTATGTCTTCTGGAGAACACCTAGCGATCAGGCCGGGCTTCCGGCTGGGAACCGGGTTGGAGGCCACGGCATGAGACATCCTGCTCAACTGCCGGTCTGGTCATCACTGGCGACCGTTCTCGTCATCGGCCTTGCCTTGCTGATCAACCTCGGTCTGTCGCCCTGGATCGGGGTGAATGTCTATCCGCTCTTCTTGCTCGCCGTGCTCGTGGGAGCGTGGTTCGGGGGCATGACCCAGGGCCTCATGGCCACCATCGTCTCTTGCCTGGTGATCCTTGCCTTCTTCCGTCATCCCGGGGGATCCCCTGGCTTCGACTCTGCGCTTGCGCTGCGGGTTTCGCTCTTCCTCCTGGCGGCGATCCCGGTCTGCCTGCTCGTGGTGGCGTTCCGGCGGGCGGACGAGGCCCGCCGGGTCAGTGAGCGAGATTACCGCCTGATGGTGGAAAACGTCTGTGACTACGCCATCTTCCTGCTCGACCTGGAGGGCCAGGTCTCCACCTGGAATGAAGGGGCCGAACGCCTGCTGGGCTACCGCGACGAGGAGATCCTCGGACAACACTTCGCGGTCCTCTTTCCGCCTGAGGCGATCGAAGCCGGTGGGCCGCAGTGGGAAATGGAGACGGCGTCGCGGGTCGGCCGGGCCGACGATGAGCGATGGCACGTTCGGAAGGATGGTTCGCGATTCTGGGCGTCGGGCGTGCTGACCGCCGTGTGGGACGAACGTGCTCAACTGCGGGGCTTCGTCAAGGTCATGCGGGATATCACCCTTCGGAAAGAAGCCGAGGATGAGCGGAAGGAGTTACTGGCCCGCGAGCAGCGGGCCCGGGCCGAGTCCGAGGCGGCCAGCCGGGTGAAGGACCGCTTCCTCGCGGCCCTCAGCCACGAACTTCGTACGCCCCTGACGCCCGTCCTGATGACGGTCTCGGCCCTGGAGGATGACCCGGCTATCCCGGAAAACCACCGGGGTGACCTGGCGATGATCCGCCGCAACGTCGAGTTGGAGGCCCGGCTGATCGACGACCTACTGGACCTGACCCGGGTGGCCGAGGGGAAGCTGAAGCTGGAGAATAGCCTCGTCAATGTCCACGACCTGATCCGGCATGCGATCGGTATCTGCCGCCGCGAGCTCGAGGCCAAGGGCCTGGAGTTCGCGTTTCGACCCGTTGCGGAGCGGTACTGTGTGCGGGGCGACCCAGCCCGTCTCCAGCAAGTGCTCTGGAACCTCTTGAAGAATGCGGTGAAGTTCACCCCCCCGTGTGGCCGCATTACCGTGACGACCGCCGACGCTGAGGGCTCTCGACTCCGCGTTGAGGTGGTGGACACCGGCATTGGCATCCCGGCCGACATGCTGCCCCGGATCTTCGACGCCTTCGAGCAGGGCGACCCGGCGATCACCCATCGCTTCGGTGGCCTCGGTCTGGGGCTGGCGATCTCGAAAGCTCTGGTCGAGGCCCACGGTGGGCTGCTGACGGCGGCCAGTGAGGGCCAGGACTGGGGCTCGACCTTCTCGCTGTTGCTGGGCGACGCGGAGGCCCCGACTGACGAGGCCTGCGTCTCGCCCGACCTCGAGTCCCGACCCGTCGGTGGTCACCTGCGAATCCTTCTGGTCGAGGACCACGAGGATACGCGGGCGATCCTGGGCCGGACGCTGGAGCGATCCGGGCATGACGTGACAACCGCCGGCACGGTCGCGTCGGCGATCGAGGCGGCGGCGACCGGACCGTTTGACCTGCTGATCAGCGACGTGGGGCTGCCGGATGGCAGCGGCGTGGACTTGATGCGGCGACTCCAACCCCTGCCGGGGATCGCGTTGACCGGCTTCGGCATGGCAACCGACATCGCGAGATGTCGCGAGGCCGGCTTCCGGGCCCATCTGACCAAGCCGATCGACCCGACGGAACTCGGGAAAGCGATCCAGCTGGTCGCCGGACACAACAAGATGTCATAGCGATCGTGCCTGTCGTCCCATCGCCGGACGGCTTCGGAGGGCCGCTCACCCCGCGTCACCAAGCCGTCCGACTGGAACTCCCCGATGAGCAGCCCCATGCACGTCGTCTTGATCACGGAGGGCCTCGAACTGTCACGATGGGCCCTCGCGAGCCTCCGACGCCCCCAACGCCCGAATTCCCCCGCATCAGGTATGGCCCCGCATGACTCGGGCTGAGTCACCCCTGCTGACCCACGTTGGAGAAGTTCCCGTGACTAAGGTGAACCTCGCCGAGAAGCTCGGACGCATCGCAGACTACTGGAGTCCGAAGGTTGTCGGCGAACTGAACGGCCAGCACGTCCGGCTGGTGAAGCTTCTGGGCGAATTCGTCTGGCACAAGCACGACCACGAGGACGAGATGTTCCTGGTGGTCCGGGGCCGCTTGCGACTGGAGTTCCGTGATCAAGACGTCTGGCTGGAGGAGGGTGAATTCCTGGTCGTCCCCCGGGGCGTCGAGCACCGCCCGGTCGCCGACAACGAGGCCCACATCCTGCTCTTCGAACCCGCCGGGACGCTCAACACGGGCGATGTTCGCGACGAGCGGACGATCGCTGAGCCGGAACGCATCTGAGGTGCGACGATGCGGATTGAACTGAGTCACACGGTCGAGGACGGCATGATTACCGACCGGGGCCTGCCCGCCCCGATCGTCTGCGACGACCTGAGCCCTGAGGCGTCCCGTGAGCACGACGCGCCGGGGACCGAGTTCCATGTCGGGAAGATCGCGATGGTCTCCAGACCAAGGTTCCCATCGTCGAGCACCTGATCGGGTTGGACCGGTTGCCCGAGGTGGGCACCCGGTTCTTCGCTGGGTCGGTCAAGCTGATGGGGATGGGGACCTTCCCCGTTCGGGCCTTCGGGCCTGTCAGGCGGCGATGGCCGACGGCCCGGAGGATGACCACGTTGGGCGGCATCGAGCCTCGAATGCCGCGAGGCCACCATGGGGGCGATGGCCCCGCTTCGTGGCCGCCACTCCTCATGCAGGCGTCGTCGGGTCCATGCCGACCCGGATGAGCTTCTTGCCGAAGTTCGTTCCCTTGAGCAACCCGATCAACGCGCGTGGGGCGTTCTCCAGGCCCTCCGTGATGTCCTCCCGGTACTGGACACGGCCCTCTCGCAACCAACCGCTCATGTCGGCCGCGAAGTCGGAGAACTGCGAGGCGAAGTCCCGGACGATAAACCCCCGGAAGGTCAGCCGCTTGACAAGGATGCGGTACATCATCGAGGGGACGAGATTCGGCCCTTCGGGCAGGTCGGTGGCGTTGTAGTGAGCGATCAGGCCGCAGACCGGCACGCGGGCGAAGTCGTTCAGCAGTGGGAGCACCGCGTCGAACACCGGCCCGCCGACGTTCTCGAAATCGATGTCGATCCCGTCCGGGCAGGCGGCCTTCAATCGCTCGGACAGGTCGGGCTGGTGGTGGTCGAGGCAGGCGTCGAAGTGGAGTTCGTCCTCGACGTAGCGACACTTTCGCTCGCCTCCGGCGATGCCGATGACGCGACATCCCTTGATCCTGGCCACCTGTCCGACCACCGAGCCCACCGCCCCGGAGGCCGCTGCCACCACCAGCGTCTCGCCGGGCTTCGGCTGGCCGATGTTGAGCAGGCCGGTGTAGGCGGTGAACCCAGGCATCCCGAGCACCCCCAGCGCATACGAGATGGGGCCGGCCGCGGGGTCGATCTTCCGCACCCCGTCCCCGTCGGAGAGCGAGAACTCCTGCCAGCCGGTTCGCGCGAGCACGATGTCGCCCGGCCGGTATTGCGGGAGGTTCGAACCCACGACCTCGCAGACCGTCCCGCCCTCCATGACCGCGCCGACCTCGACGGCCGGCGCGTAGGAGGGTCCGGCGTTCATCCGCCCGCGCATGTACGGGTCGAGGGAAAGGTAGATGGTGCGCAGCAACATCTCGCCGGGGCCAGGTTCGGGGACCTCGGCCTCGACCAGCTTGAAATCGTCCGGCGTCGGCTCGCCACGAGGACGAGCAGCGAGGCGGACCTGGCGGTTTCGTCCGGCGGTCATGGCCCCTCCTGCGGCGTTCAGGGCAAAGTGGCTTCTTGGTCTCAGGCGCGGTCGGTGAGGTCGAGGAAGACGATGCTCGACGGATTGCCGACCGCGGCGTATAGCCCCGTGAATTCGAGGCCCCCGGTCTCGCGATCCACCCGGAAGACGGCGATGTTGTCGCCGCGCTGATTGCAGCAGTAGAGGAAGCTGCCCGTGGGGTCGAAGTTGAAACTGCGGGGGTAATCCCCCCGCGTCCAATCCTCCCCGACATACGTCAACGCGCCGTCTGGGCCAACGGAGAAAATGCCGATGCTGTCGTGGAGCCGGTTGCCCGCGTAGACGAATCGCCCGTCGGCTGAGACCAGGATCTCGGAGCAGAAGTTGCTGCCGGCGAACCCGGGCGGCAGCGTGGAGATCGTCTGCCGTGAGGCCAACCGTCCCGTCTCGGCATCGTAGTCGAACAGGACGATCGTCGAGCCCTCCTCCTGGATGGAGTAGAACCAGCGACCATTGGGATGGAAATGGAAGTGCCGCGGCCCGTCCCCGGGTGGCAGCGTGACCGCATGCGGCTCATTCGGGGTCAGAACGCCCTTCTGTTCGTCGAACCTCCAGATGAAGATGCGGTCCAGGCCCAGGTCCACGTGCAGAACGAAGCGCCCTGACGGATCGGCCTGGATCATGTGCGCATGGGTCCGATCGTGCCCGCTGATGGCGAAGCTACCCGGTGGGGCATGAGTCGCCCGGGTCGGGCCGATCTCACCGGCATCCACCTTGATGTCCGTGGGCTCTCCCAGGCGACCGTCGGGCCGGATCGGCACCACCGCCACCGAGCCGCCGAAATAGTTGGCCACCAGCAGGAACCGGCCCGACGGATGGACGCTCAGGTAAGTCGGGCCGGCACCGCCGGAGGGTACAGTGTTGAGCAAGCTCAGGTGCCCGTCGGACCGGTCGATCGCGAAGGCGCTGACCGTACCTTGCTTGTCCGCGCCCACCCGATCGGTCTCGTTGGCGGAATAGAGCCGAGTCCCGGCGGCATTCAGGGCCAGATGGCTGGGGCTCGTCCCCATCTCGTGGATGCCGGCGGGCGTCAGCGCCCCGGTGGCGCGATCGACCCGCAAAAGGTGGATGCCCCGACCGTTGCCAGGAGGCAGGTCTACCTGCGTCGGCAACACGTCGCGGAGCGGAGCACTGAAGGTGCCGACGTAGGCGATGAGCAGCCCGTCGGCTTCGTCCGACAGCGCCCGGAGTGGACCGGTGAGGAGCGGGGTTGTCCCCGCCAGCGCGACGGAGGTCTTCAGAAACGAACGACGGGAGCGGTCGAGTGGAGTCATGGTGATCCAGTATTCATTGGACGGGTTCGCAGGCGTCCCCCGATGGCCGCTGCTTCGTTGCCTTGAGGATGGCGGTCCATTGCGAGGGGGCGGGCGGCCCGTCCCCTTCCGCCGCCAGGTACCGCCGGATGCGGTCGGCGAGCGCCCGGGTCATCGCCAGCCGGCCCTCCGGGTCCTCGGCGGTCAGGGCCTCGATTCGGGCGTCGAGGAAGTCGAGCAGGTCGCGGGCGACCTCGGGCTCGCCCCGCCAGATGTGGTAGAGGGCGAAGCTCTCGGCGCAGATGCCCCGGCCATCAGTGCCGCAGAACTTGCCGTAGAGGAGCCGGCCCTTGTGGGCCAACCGCGCCCGCTCCGCTGGCGAGAGCCCGGCATCGACGTGATTCATCTCAGGTGCCCTCTCTGATTCGACACCATCGTAGGGCCCTGACGAGGCGGCTGCAAGCCGGGGCACATCACCTCTCGGACCCGGTGGCGCGTCGGAGCCTCGCCCACGAGGAGGCTACGCAGAGGACCGGGCCGAATCCCGCCCTCTGGACAATAACCAGCCGGTCCGAGTCGAATACACCAACGCTCCATGCGCCTTCGTCAAGACCACACCAGCCGGAACCCACGAACCTCGACCCGCCCCGCCGTGTCCAGGGGATGGGGACATTCCGTCCCGCAACAGGAGGTTGTCATGCCCACGCTGCCCGAACTCCGCGTCGGTGACCCGATCCGCCACGAGGCGCTGTCCGTCTTCCCCCTGTTCACCGAACCCGGTGGCAGCGTGGACTACCTGCTCTCCGACGAGGCCATCGCCGCCGGTTCAGTCGCCGTCGAGGAGGTCAGTGAAGGCGGCTCCGTGCCCAACCTGCTCGTCGAGAACAAGGGAGACAGCCGCGTCCTGTTCCTCGAAGGCGAGGAGCTACGCGGGGCCAAGCAGAACCGGGTCCTCAACACCTCGGTCCTGGTCGCTGCGAAGAGCAAGATCAACATCCCAGTCAGTTGTGTCGAGCAGGGCCGCTGGCGGTACCGCAGTCGGCAGTTCGGCCACGGCGGCAGCCACTCCTCCTCCAAGCTGCGGCGCTACCTGAAGTCCTCCGTAGCCCAGTCGTTGAAGGAGGGCCGGGGGCACACCTCCGACCAGATGGCCGTCTGGGGGGAGGTCAGCCGCCAGATGGCGGCGATGGGCTCAAGCTCCGAGACGGCGGCAATGTCCGACACCTACGAGAACTACAAGGCGCGGCTGGAGGAGTTCCGGGCGCAGTTGGGGTACGTCGAGGGGGCCAGCGGGGTGGCCGTCGCGGTGGGCCAGCAGGTGGTGGCCCTGGACCTGTTCGACAAGCCGGCGACCTGCCGCAAGGTCTGGGACCGGCTGCTGACCGGCGCGGTGATGGAGGCCGTGGAGGTCGGCAAGTCGGACGAGCAGGCCGGTCTGGGAGACGTGCAGGCCCTGGTGACGCGGCTGCGGGGGATGGCCTGGGAGCCGGCGCCGGCGGTCGGTGAGGGCGAGGAATACCGCTCGGAGGCCGGCGAGGCCCACGCCTCGGCCCTGCTGGTCGAGGGGTCCGTGGTCCACGGCAGCGTTGTCGTGGCGGGCTGAGCCGCGTCGTCGGTGCGGGGTGGCGTAGACTTTGGCTGCCTCGCTCGGTGATGCCGGCGACCTCCTCCAGCCCGCACATCCCGCGTCCTTCGGAGTGGGCCACTCCGCCGGTCACGTCCCATTCACCCGGATCGGCGACAGACAGCGTCGGCCAGGGTCATTGCGGTGCAAGGAGTTCGCCTGCTCCCGGTTGCGGTCGGCGACCGCAACCAGCCTCCGGAGCGCCTCGTCCACCGCAACGACCCTGGCCCAGCCTGCCGGGGCTACCTCAAGAGCATAGACGGTTGAGGGCAGGCGTTGGACAACGGGTTTGTGGAACGCCTGTGGAGGCGCGTAGAATACGAGCACCTCGTCATTGAAGGCCCTGAAGCGGTGCCGAAGCCGCTTCAAGGGTTGAGCCGGTCGCTCGCCTTCGACGAGCAGATTCATCGTTTGATTATTAACTGATTCGTCGAATTGCCGCAAACGGCCGGACCATGCACGAACTGACGATCACGCCGGAGGGCCATCTGCTCGTCCGGGAGACGTCGCTGACAACCTCGGATCGGAATCCCTCGAAGCGGCTCCTCAAGGCGTACCGGGAGAGCCCGGCTCGCGGGATGCTCTCCTCGGCAACCGAAGAGATGGACGCGGCGCTGCCGCCGCCGTTCGAGTTCGCTCGATCCATCGCGCGGCTTTATCTCACGAGCCTTTGCCAGGCCGCCATCGCGGAGCCCGGTGGGGCCGTACCCGAACTCCCACCCCCTTCGGCCGATCTCGAACGGGCCGTGCTCCAGGCGCCGCCGATGACCGGATGGGAGTACCTCTCGGAACCCGTCCTGGCGAACTGGTGGCGTGAGCTGGATTCACTCGCCCGCAGTGAGATCAAGAGCCATCCCGACGGTACGCAAGGCTATCTCCGAGAGCGTAACCCCCAGTGGCGATCCGTCGGTCGCGTGACGTTGCATCTGGCGGAGAACAAGCGAGACCCGGAGTATCCGTTCGCCTTCCTCGCCACGTTCGCGAACGGTTTGACGCCACAAGGCAAGGTCAAGCACGAACCCCTGGGACGGGCGCTTCAACAGTATGCCGGGGAACAGAACCGCGAGGCGATGCTCACCCTTCTGCTCCCCATTTCGAGGGCCGCCCAATCCTCGGAGTTGATGCGCGGGCTCGTCGACTCCGGGGAGATCTATCACCCTCTCGCGTGGTCGCCCAGGGAAGCGTATGAGTTCCTCAAGGCGATCCCGCTGTTCGAATCGAGCGGATTGATCGTGCGGGTGCCCGATTGGTGGAACGCCCAGAGGCCGACCCGACCTCGCGTGAGCGTGAAGATCGATACGAAGGGTTCGGCGGGCATCGGGGTCGAATCCCTGCTGGCCTTTTCCGTCGGTGTTAGCCTGGACGGAGAAACGCTGGGGCCGGACGAAATCGACCAGTTGCTCGAGTCCAGCGGCGGCCTGATCCCGCTGAAAGGGAACTGGGTCGAGATCGATCGCGAGAAGCTCAACGAAGCTCTGACTCACTGGAAACGTGTCGAGCGGGATGTCCGCCGCGAAGGGATCTCGTTCTTTCAAGGAATGCGCCTGCTCTCCGGAGCGAGCCTCGCCAGGGAGGAGGAGGAGCCGAGCGATGCATCGATCCGGGAGTGGACGGGCCTGACAGCCGGGCCGGAACTCGCTTCCGTTCTGAAAGGTCTGCGCTCGCCAGAGACCCGAGTGGAGAAGGCTCCTCCCGGATTGAAGGCGAAGCTGCGCCCTTATCAGGAGTCGGGCTACTCCTGGCTCCGCTTCGCGGCCCGCCTGGGACTGGGCGCTTGCCTGGCCGATGACATGGGCCTTGGCAAGACGGTCCAGGTCATCGCGCTGCTGCTGGACATCAAACGCGAGTCGTCCAGGCAGAAGGCCGCGAGTTTACTCGTGGTGCCAGCTTCCTTGATCGCGAACTGGAAGTCGGAACTGGGCAAGTTCGCGCCAAGCCTCTCCTATGCCGTGGTCCATCCGTCGGAAGCGAATGCGAAGGGAAACCAGGTCGGGCTCGCGGACGTGGACGCGTTCGACCTGGTCGTGACCACCTACGGCATGCTCGTCCGCACGGACTGGCTGAGGCGGCATCGCTGGCGGCTGGCGATCCTTGACGAGGCCCAGGCGATCAAGAACTCGGGCACCAAGCAGACGCGTGCCGTGAAGGAACTGGCCGCCGACGCCCGGGTCGCCATGACCGGCACGCCCGTCGAGAATCGGCTGTCGGATCTCTGGTCACTCTTTGACTTCTTGAATCCCGGTCTGCTGGGCACGGCCAGGCAATTCAGCTCGTTCGTCAAGAAGTTGCAAGACGGCCCGGCTCCCTCCTTCGAACCGCTTCGCAACCTCGTGCGACCCTATATTCTGCGGCGGTTGAAGACCGACAAACGGGTAATCTCCGACCTCCCCGAGAAAACGGAGGTGAAGGCCTTCTGCTCGCTGAGTAAGCACCAGGCGGCGCTCTACCGGAAGGCGGTCGACGAGCTCGCCGAGCAGTTGGAGGCCACCGACGGAATTCAACGCCGCGGCGTCGTCCTGGCACAGCTCATGCGGCTCAAACAAATTTGCAATCATCCGGCGCAGGTGACCGGCTCGAACGACTACGCGGCCGACCGGAGCGGCAAGTTCCAAAGGCTGGCGGAGATCGCCGAGGAGATCGCGTCCCGGCAGGAGAAGATGCTCGTTTTCACGCAGTTTCGCGAGATCGCCGAACCGCTGGCCGGGTTCCTCGCCACGTTGTTCGGTCGATCCGGATTGGTGCTCCACGGAGGGACGAGCGTTCCGAAGCGGAAGCAGTACGTCGACCGCTTTCAAAGGGAAGACGGCCCGCCCTTCTTCGTGCTATCGCTGAAAGCCGGCGGCACAGGGCTGAACCTGACGTCGGCGTCGCACGTGATCCACTTTGACCGCTGGTGGAACCCCGCCATCGAGAACCAGGCGACCGACCGCGCCTTCCGGATCGGGCAAAAGGCGAACGTTCTGGTCCACAAGTTCATATGTCGGGGAACGGTCGAAGAGCGGATCGACGAGATGATCATGCGGAAGACCCAGGTCGCGGACGAGGCCATCGGTGGTAGCGATTCGGGAGAGGTCTTGTTGACCGAAATGGACGACGATACTTTGCTACAATTTGTGAGGCTGGACCTCCCACAGGCGATCGACGCCTGACGAGGACGACAGGAGAGGAGGCTCTCATGGGCTGGCGTTACGACTACAAGCCTTACGTGCCAGTGGCCAAGCGGCGTGCTCAAGCCGCGAGGGAGGTCGCCAGGCGGGTGAAGCAGGGGCAGGCCATCTCCCCGGTCGTCATCGAGGGTCGATCCATCGTCTCGACCTTCTGGGGCAAGGCGTGGTGCACGAACCTGGAGAGTTACAGCGACTTCGCGAACCGCCTGCCGCGCGGGCGGACTTACGTCCGCAACGGTTCGGTCGTGGATTTGAAGCTTGCGAAGGGGCGGATCACCGCCCTCGTCAGCGGTTCGGAGATTTACACGGTGCAGATCGACATCGCCGCGCTCCCCCAGAAAGCCTGGCAGGACGTGAAGAAACGGTGCGCGGGCAGGATCGGTTCGCTGGTCGAGCTGTTGCAGGGGAAGCTCTCAAACGCGGTCATGGAGGCCGTGACGGATCGGTCTCAGGGGCTTTTCCCGAAGCCGCAAGAGATCGCGATGCGTTGCAGTTGCCCGGATTACGCGGGAATGTGCAAGCATCTGGCCGCGGTGATGTACGGGATCGGAAATCGCCTCGACTCATCACCCGAGTTGCTCTTCGAACTCCGAGGCTTGGATCACCGGGAATTGATCGAACAGGCGATCCCCACAACCCCGACGCGTGCCAAACGCGGCGCCCCCACCATCGAGTCATCCGAGTTAGGCGCGATCTTCGACATCGAAATCAACGCCTCCCCAGCCGACGCCCCGCCAAATTCGAAGACCTCAACGAAGAAGGCCCCCAGGGTCAAGAAGGCCCCAGCCGCGACGAAGCCTTCCCCTGTGAAGAAGTCCGCCGCAACGAAGACCGCCAAGGCGAATCGGACCACCGCCGCAACGAAAACCACCAAGGCGAATCAGACCACCAGTGCGACCAAAAAGAAGCGTACGCCGGCTCGCAAGAAAGGGTAGGGCAAGAGAACGGGTGCCCTCGAAAACGCTGGAATTGAGCCCTTCGGATTTCGGTCGCCAACCCTGAATCCGGTGAATGCGACACTGAGGGTGAAGCTCCGGTTTCGGCTGGGATCGGACCTGACAAAGGGCCACCCCCAACGGCGGGAAACTCCCCCGAACTTACGGTTGCATGCGTGGGTGTTTCGGTTGCACGCTTTGCAGAATCTTGTCTCCGCAAGGCCGTGGCCGAGCACAGTCTCACCCCGGGCCTCATCGGCCTTGCGGATGCAAAGGCCGAGCACGAAGCCGCTTCACGGTCTGCCGATGGGGCGAAGTCGGGATGGACGGCGCGACCGGCCTCGACCTCGGGGAAGATTGTCGAGCCGCCGACGCTCGCGGCCTGCGCCGCCGCCTCCATGCTGAGTCCTGCTCGTTCGCCCGCAGAGTGGCACGGGAGATGGTCCCATCCCGAACCCAACGCCACCAATCGAACACCTCCTCGATAAGACTTCAACAACCGCCCAGCCACCTCGGCGGATGCGCGGCTTTGATCCAAAATAATTTGAAAATTAAACGAGTTTTTGGAGTCTTCCGCCTGGTTTTGTTGAATGTTCCGGACCAGCCGGCGCCGACCACTCTTGTCTGGGGCAGTCCGGCTGGGGACAATATTGGATCGAGCAGATCATGATGGCATCTTAAATCCCCGGCGATTCTCCGTTCCGCCGGGCGACCCTCCGTCCGGTCAGTTCCGCAGCACTGGTCTGGCTGACTCGCGATAGGGGACGAAGTTAGACATCGCAGGTACCACATCTCGGGCGTTCTCGATCGCTGCCATTCGCGCGACTGTGAGGGAGAATTGGCCATCATGTCCTCGACGCCGTCGAATGGGCCCGCCTTGAAGTGGCTCGCGGGCGTGGAACCCCCACGCTGCTTCGGGCTCGGCCGCCCGATGACCACGCTGGGACGCGACTCGGCATGCGACATCGTCCTGCCCGCCGCCTCCGTCTCGCGCCGGCACGCCCGGATCATCCGCCGCAATGGCCGCTACCTGCTGGAGGATCTAGACAGTACCGCCGGGACCCTTCTCAACGGACGTCCCGTCCGCGGTTCGGCCCTTCTGAGCGATGGCGACCGGATCGAGATCGGGGGCTGTCTGCTCGTCTTCTCCGACCCGGATGTCGTGCTACAAACCTGGGCCGCGCCGGCCCCCACGATTTTGAGCCAGAGGGGAACCACTGAGGCCGACGAACTGGCCCGGGTCGGCGTTCGGCCGGAGGAGAAGCTGGCGGCCGTGCTGGAGATCTCACGGAGTCTGGTCGGAGCACTGGGTCTGGGAGAGGTGCTGGAGAAGGTCCTGGACGCCTTGCTGAAGATCTTTCCAGGTGCCGAGCGCGGTCTCATCCTGCTCGAAGACGAGGACGGAGCGGGCCGACTCGCTCCGGCGGCCGTGCGGATTCGTCGGGAGGAGCCGTCCGGGCCGGAGGTGAGTCAGGCCATCCTGCAATACGTGCTGGCCGACGGTCAGGCCGTTCTCAGCGAGGATGTGACGACCGACGTGCGCTTTCTCAGCAGTCGAAGCGTCCAGGAAGCCCGGATCCGTTCATTGATCTGCGCCCCCTGCGCGACCACACGCGGCGGCCGGCCGGCCTCCTTCAACTCGACACCAGTGACCCTCAGGCCCGGTTCGCGGCCGAGGATCTCGACCTTCTGGCCGCCGTTGCCGGTCAGGTCGCGATGGCGGTGAACAACGCGCGGTTACTGGAGCGGACGCGATGCGAGCAGCGTCGGCTGGAACTGCTTGCCGAGGCGGGGGCAGCGCTGGGCTCCTCGCTCGACGTCGCAGAGACGATGAAGGCGACGGCCCATCTCGCGGTGCCCTACCTCGCCGATCTGTGCGTGGTCGACCTTCTCGACGAGGCCGGGGAGGTCCGCCGTGTGGCGGCAGTCCACGCGGAGCAGTCCAGGCAACCCCTCGTGGACGAGCTTCTCCGCCGCTATCCGCCCGATCCGAGCGGTTCGGAGCCATCGATGCTCTGCCTGCGGAGCGGCCGGGTCGAGGTCTCGGAATTACGAGACGATGCGTGGTTCACGAGGACGCCGCTCGACGCCGAGCCCCTGGCGCTGGTCCGACAGCTAGGCTTCCGCTCCTGCTCGTGTCTGCCACTCATCGCGCGAGGAAGGACCCTAGGCGTCCTGTCGCTGGTAGCGACGGCTGACCGTCGCCCGCTCGCTCCGGCCGACCGCGTGACCGCCGAGACTCTGGCGCGGCGGGCCGCTCTGGCCGCCGACAACGCCCGTCTGTATCAAGCGGCCCAGGCCGCCGGCCGGGCAAAAGACCGGTTCCTGGCGGTGCTCTCGCATGAGCTGCGCACGCCGCTGACGCCCATTCTCCTGGCCGCTTCGGCAATTGTCGAAGGTGAGGGTGTCGTGAGCCCGTCGACCTTGGAGATGATCCGGCGCAACGTGGAGCTGGAGGCACGGCTCATCGACGACCTGCTCGATGTGGCCCGGATCGGCCGGGGCGATCTCCGGCTCGAACTGGAGATCCTCGATGCCCACGAGTCGATCCGACGGGCGGTGGCCATCTGCCAGGAACAGACGAGAATGGCCGGGTTGACCGTGGAGCTTGACCTTGGGGCCGCCGCGCACCACGTTCGGGCCGACCCCGCTCGGCTGCTCCAGGTGAGCTGGAACCTGATTGGCAACGCAGCCCGCTGCGCGACGGCCGGCGGGACGCTGACCATCCGCACGAGCAATCCGCCCACGTCCGCGGGCGGTCTGGCTCAGGAAAGCCTCGTCGTCGAGTTCCAGGATACGGGCATCGGGATCGAGCCGGGGCTTCGGGAGCGGATCTTCGAGCCCTTCGTGCAAGGGGAGTCGGAGCTGCGAGGCCGGAGAGGAGGCCTCGGCCTCGGACTCGCCATCAGCCGGGCGATCGCCCAGGCTCACGGCGGTCGGCTCACGGCCGACAGCCCCGGCCCCGGTCGGGGCTCGACGTTTCGTTTGGTTCTCCCCACGATTCCCGCACCCGAGCTGACGCTGGCGGCCGGAGTGTCGACGCCCCAGTCCACGCCCGCCCTCGCGGTCCTGAAGATCCTCCTGGTCGAGGACAACCGGGACACGCTCCACTACCTGGCCGCAGTCCTCCGGCTGCGCGGACACGAGGTGGTCGAGGCTGCCAGCCTGGCCGAGGCCCGGACCGCGGCCTCCGAGTCGGGATTTGATCTGCTCCTCAGCGATATCGAGTTGCCCGACGGCACCGGCCTGGAACTGATGCGAGAACTGGGTCAGGCCAGCGCGTTGGCGGGGATCGCCATGAGCGGCTATGGTTCTCAGGAGGACTTGAGCCAGAGCCGGGACGCGGGCTTCGAAGAGCACCTGACCAAGCCGCTCGATGTCGCGACTCTGGAGGCTGCGATCCGGCGGGTCACCTTGCGACACGGCCTGGACTCGCCAGAGGGCACCGGTGGGTCGGAACCTGGAGATGCCGACTCCACCAAAAGTTAACGTCATCGACCTCCCCCGGCGGTCCTCATGGTCGATGCCCGTTCGCACCTCGCTCAGAGGGAATCGCGCCTCGTTCCCAAGCCCGAGGATGCGAGTCGGGGCCGCCATCTCGAATGCCCGCAGAAATCCCGAAGTCTCTCGATTTTTATCTGGACCATGAATTCTATTTCTATAGAATGAGAGCCGTCGCCGCACTCGCGGGAATCCTGGGGCGAAAACCAATGGCACGACCACCGAGCCAGTATCCGACGGACGCCGAGCTGGAGATCCTGAAGATCCTCTGGGATGCCGGGCCGTCCGAGCTGGGCCAGATCGTCTCCGCGCTGAAGCGGGAGCGATCCGTCGCCTCGACGACCGTCGCGACCACGCTGAAGATCATGATGCAGAAGGGCTGGGTCGATCGCGACCAGGGGCCACGCGGCTATCGGTGGTCGGCGCGGGTGAGCCAGCGGCAGACGACGGCCGGGCTGCTTCGGCGACTGGTGGACCGGGTCTTTGATGGATCGGCCCAACGGCTGGTGGCCCGACTCGTCGAGGACGGAGCGATCAGCCCCCGCGAGCGCGAGGAGATCCGCCGGCTTCTGGAGGACCACGGGCAGGAGGACGAACCGCCCAGGGCGCGAGGCGAACGACCATGACGATCACCGCGTTGATGGAGTCCAGGCTCTGGTTGACGACCGGCCGGACCATGCTGCATTTCCTCTGGGTCGGCGGCGCGCTCGGACTGGTCGCCGCCGTGGGGCGCCGGGCACTGCGGGCGGCCCCCCCGGAAGTCCGGTATGGGTTCGCCTTGTCCTGTCTGGCGGCGGTCACCCTCGCTCCCGTGGTGGTTGCCGTGTTCCTGACGGTGACGAAGGCCCCTGAGCCGTCTCGCCACGTTCCGCGGCCCTTCACGGTCTCGGCCCTGATCCCCTGGCCTGCCGAGGCATCGGCCCCGGCGCTGACGACGGTTCGCTCCTGGCCACGCAGGACCACGGAACCGTTCAACCCGGTCGTTCCGGGGGACGGGCTTCGGTGGGGCCGGCTTCCGGACACGGCGGCCGCTGTGCTGCCGTGGTTGTGGCTCGTCGGCGCACCGGCGACGTTCGCGCTGCTCGCCACCGGACTGGTCGGAGCGGAGCGACTTCGCCGTCAGGGCCGACCGCTGATCGAGGGCGAACTCCCGGCACGCGCCCGCCGGCTCGCCGACCTGTTGGGAATCGTCCGACCGGTGGCCCTGGCCGTCTGCGATCGCCTGGTCTCGCCGGTCCTGATCGGCGTGGTCCGCCCCTTGATCCTGCTGCCGCCTGCCGCGCTGACCGGTTGGAGCGCCGAGCAGGTCGAGATGGCATTGCTGCACGAACTGGCCCACGTGCGACGGCTCGACAACCTGGTCAACCTGGGGCAGCGGCTGGTCGAGTCAGCGCTCTTCTTCCACCCGGTCGTCTGGTGGGTCTCTGGCTGGGTCCGCCTGGAGCGGGAGCACTGCTGCGACCGCCTGGTCGTGACCCGGACGGGGCGGGCACGCCCGTATGCGGAGCTGCTGGCGTCGCTGGCCACGAACGGGGGCCGACCCGGCCGGGCCGTCGTGGCGATGGCCGAGAGCCCGGTCGTCGTCCGGATTCGCTGCATCCTGAACCTGGAGGATCCTTCAATGCGCCTCTCACGCCCCGTTGTCGCCTTCGCGGCCGCGCTGCTCCTAACGCCGGCCCTGCTGATCGCCTTGCAGGCTGCAGCGCCCGCGCAGGACGAGGACCCGAAGCCGGAGCCCGCCGCCCAGCATTCGCCGGAGAAGCTTGACACCGCGAAGATTGACGATCTGTTCCGACGGGCGCAGCACGGGGCCACAATGTTCGAGGATGTGCAGGGTCGAGCACACGCCCTCTCCCGGCTCGCGGCGGCCCGGTCTCGCCTCGGCGATCGCGACGCCGCCCGCCCGCTTTTCGAGGAGGCGGTCCGTCTCGGTGAGACCGTTCGTTTCGACGACAGCTACTACTCGCCCCATATCCTGCTCTGGATCGCGAGGGCACAGGCCGGGGCTGGGTTCCGCGACGAGGCCCTGAGGACGCTCCGACGGCTGCTGCAGGTCGCCGAGGCGCCGGTCGAGCGAGACAGTCGTAAGATCGATCTCTATGCCAACATGCTCAAGATCCAGGTTGATCTGGAAGACCGGGACGGGATTCAGGAGACCTTGCGGCGAGCCCGCCAGTTCTACACGACCTCGAAGGACCCAGCCATCTCGACCTTCGCGCCGCAGTCGCTGGTCCGGTTGCAGGCGTTCTCGGGGGACCTGCTGGGGGCCTTGCGGATGATTGACGATCCCGCGCTCTTCCAGAATCCGAACGCCGAGAACGTCAGGAACCTCCGCCACGGTGCCCTGTTCGCCATCGTCCAGGCGATCGGCCCAAACAACCGCGAGGGGGCCGACGCCGTGCTGGAGGCGGCACGCCAGGCCGTCGATGCGAATCGGGATGAACGGCCCTGGCGTGGACAGATGACCCGTAACCAGGATCTCCACGCCATCGCCGATGCACAGGCACGGTTGGGCCAGTTCAACGACGCACGCAAGACGGCTAATGCAATCGATGCCGAGACCCTACCGGGCCACCTCGCTGAGTCGGCCCGAGTCGAGTTTCTCGACGAGCAGAGATTCCAGAAGGCGCAGGCCTTCGCGACGATCGCCGAGGGACAGGTGGAGGCCGGCGATCGGGAGGGGGCGAGGCAGTCGGCCCGCGCGGTGATCCAGATCGTCGCGGCGACCAGGGCGGTGAAGTATCAGGGTTTCCCGCTCCAGCGGGCCATCCAGGTGCTGGCCAGGGCCGGCAAGGCGGAGGAGGCCCTGCGACTGGCCCACACCATGAGTCCGAGCCCCGCCCAGCGTCTGAAAAACTACGAAAGCGTCGCCCGCGCCCGCCGCGAGGCGGGCGATGAGGCGGGCGCCCGCGAGACCCTCCAGGAGACCCTGGAGCTCATCCGGAAGCAGATCGACACGACCGAGTTGGTCGCGCCGATCGATCCGCCGTCGTCGTCCCACGAGCTTAACCAGCTTCTGGCCGAGGCCGCTCACCTCCAGGCCCTGCTCGGCGACGTGCCGGGGGCCATCGAAACGGCGCAAGATCAACGACGGGGGCCAGGAGATCGAGGCCCTGAAACGGCTGGCCGCGGATCGGGCGGCGGCCGGCGACCTGAACGGGGCGCTGGCGGCGGTCGGTCAGATCAACGCCCCGAAAGCCGAGGCGGAGGCGGTTGAAGGGGTGGCGGCCGCCCTGACCCGGCGGAACGCGCCACCGGAGCGGTGAGGGGGGCTGTCGGTCCTCCGGGCCGTCTCCGCCGTCCAGCGATTGACGAGTTGAGGTCAACATCCGCGAGGGGCCCTATTCAAATGGTCGCGGCGGACTCGCAACGTCGGCTGGTCAGTGATTGCAAGTCCCGGAAGGCGGCCAGCGACTCCATGAGCTCGATCGGCAGCGCCAGCACCACGGTATTCGAGGACGTCGGGCCCAGGCCGTCGATCGTCTGCAAGGTGCGGAGCATCATCGCGCCGGGACTCTGGGACATCGTCGTGGCCGCGGCGGAAAGATTGATCGCGGCCTCCTTGTCGCCCGCGGCCTTGGTGATCGTCGCCCGCTTCTCGCGCTCGGCCGACGCCTGCCGCGACATCATCTTCTTGAGATCCTCCGGCATATCGATGTCTTGAATCCGCAGCCCGGTGACCTCCAGGCCCCAGCCCTTGGTGTCCTTGATCACATGCTGTTCGATCCGGCCGGCGATCTCCTCGCGCTCCGTCAGGAGCTGGTCCAGGGTCATCTGGCCGATGACGTCCCGAAGCGAGGTTTGTGCATATTGTGAGATGGCATAGCGATAATCCTGGACCATGATGATCGCTTCTTCGGGCTGGGCGACCCGGAAGAACAGGACACCATCGATGGTCACGGGCACATTGTCGCAGGTGATCACTTGCTGTTTGGGGATGTTGACCGCCGTGACGCGCGTGTCGATCTTGCGCAACTGGTCCACCATCGGAAGGATCAGGAACAGTCCTGGTCCCTTGACGGCGTGGAACCTGCCCAGGCGGAACACCACGGCTCGCTCCCACTGCGCGGCCAGATGGATGGCCGAGGCCAAGGTCAGATCGCCCAGAAGCCAGAGGACCGCGACCACCACGGCGGTCACGACTCCGAAGGCCCCGAGCAACAGCCAGACCACCCCGCCGCCGAGGGCGAGCAGCACCAAGAAGACCAGACCGGAGATGTAGTTGATCACGGAACGCCTCCCCCAGCCGCTCCGGCCCGTACCGACCGATCGACGCGATCGAGGGATGATCCCCCAATTGACCACGCGCCTCCTGGGACACGAGCCACCGGGCACCCGGCTGGGCTTACCGGTCTATTCGCCTGACGGTCCCCCGCATTGGATTGTCGGTCTTCTCGGTCGCAAACGCGGCTCGCCCGACCCGGATCGGATGGCGGAGAGGCCCGAGGACTTCACAGCCCCGCGCTGACCCGGCGGGCGAGCCAGAACCGCAACGTGACGGCCCAGGAGGCGGCGAGGTAGTAGATCGGGTAGAGGAGCGAGGCCCAGGCGATCCAGCGGACGACCTGATCGCCCGAAGGTGTCGTCAGCTCGGGCATCCGCCAGACGAGGTAAAGGAGCAGCAGGCCCCAGATGGCGCCGAGGATGTTGCTCCAGCGGTTCAGGCGGCTGGGCTTCGAGGAGGGGTAGAGGTAACGGCTGGGAACGAAGGTCAGGAGGCCGAGGACCACCATGACGCCCAGGGAAACGAAGCCGGGAAAGCGGAGGGCATAAACATAGAAGGCGACGACGTTCCATAGCGAGGGGAAGCCGAGGAAGTAGCCGTCGTCGGTCTTGATGGAGACCTGGCAGAAGCCGTAGGCGCTGGCGAGCAAGGGCAGGACCAGCCAGCCTTCCCAGCCCTCGGGCAAGACGCCGGCACGCCAGACGAGGAAGAGGGGCAGGAAGGTGTAGGTGAGGAAGTCGGTGATATCGTCGAGGCGGCGGCCGTCGAAGCCGGGCAGGACCTGCTTGACGCCGACCTTGCGGGCGAGGGTGCCGTCGGTGGCATCAACAATCGTGGCGACGATCATCAGGGCGAAGGCGCCCTGGAAGGCGGAGGCGTCGCCGCGGACGATCAACACGGCGATGGCCGCGGCGGCGACGAGGCCGAGGGCGGTGTAGGTGTGGACGCCCCAGGCCAGGAGCCAGCGGACCCAGCCCGGGGGTGGGGCGGGTCGGCGGAGGATCGGGCGCGAGAGGCCGGCGTGGCCGCGATCACGCTTGCTGGCGCGGCGGGCCTGGCGCCCTTCCTGGAAACGGCGGCCGGTCTCGACGACCCAGCGGGCCACGTGATTCCTCGGCGATTTGCGGTCGACCATCGCTCGCCCTCACACCTCCCCCGCGAAGGGAATGCTCGCCCGGGGCCGTCACGAACCGGTCGTGAACGGGCCGGGCGAGCCCGACGGTGGGGATCAACCGCGCCGGCGCGCCTTGTAAATCCCCCACTTCATGTCACCCGCCTCGCAGAAGCGGACCTTCATCGCCCAGCGGTCCAGAAGGTAGTTCAGGTCTTCCTCGGAGAAGACGGCGAGGAAGTCCTGTCGCTCGGACTCCAGCCGTCCCATCTCGCGCTTGAGGATGTCGATGAAACGGTGGGTGGCGTCCTCGACATCGACGTCAACGAAGCCGGCCTGCTCCAGCAACTCGCCGTAGCGCAGGGGGCTGACGACATGGTAGCCGGTCTTGGCGATGTACGCCTCGAACTCCTCCGAGGCGGTCCCCTCGCCGCGGGCGTAGTCGGTGACGACGAGTGTGCCGTCGTTGTCGAGGAGGTCGTACAGGCGGCGGAAGAGGGTCGGCTTGTCGTGGACGTGCATCAGAGCATCGCGGCTCCAGACCACGTCGAACTTCTCGGGGAAGTTCTCAGTGAGCACGTCGCCCAGGAGGAAGCGGACGGAGTCGGAGCCGTCGGCCTGGCGGGCACGTTCCTTGGCGAGGGCATCCATCTCGGGGGCGAGGTCGATGCCGGTGACCTTGGCGTCGTACTGGCTCGCCAGGTAGAACGCCGCGCCGCCGATGCCGCTGCCGACGTCGAGCACCCGGACGCCCGGCCGCAGCGCATCACCCAGTTTCCGGCAGAGGTCGAGGGTGGTCTCGTGGCCGCCGGTGCTGATGTAGCCGTCGCCGAAGACCTTCTCGTAGCGAAGGATGCCGGTGCGGGTGTACTGGCCGTTGTTGTCGTAGACGGGGGCCGGGCTCGCGTTCGCGTTGGCGGACGTCGCCGTGTCGGCGGTGCTCATAGGGACTCCTCGGGTCATTGCAGGCGGGCGACGGGGCGGTCTGCCCTGGCTTGAGCGGCTGGGGCCATTCCCCGACAAGGGCAGGCTGCTGGGCTGAAAAGAATTGTGAAGTTTACGAAAACCGGGTGAAAACCGCGAGAAGCATTGTAGTCTCCTTCCCCGATCCGTCCAAGACATCCCGTCGGAAACTTCATCGAGGCTTCACATCACGTTCCCTGGTCTGTTCCCACGTCCGCGAGCTGGCGGTCGAGCCGGCGACGGGCCTCGCGGTAGGCGGCGAAGTTGTCGCGGGCGTAGCGGTGGTAGTCGAAGTCCAGGTCCGAGGCGATGGTCTGGATGACCGACCAGAGGGCCTCGCGCAGCGAGGAGATGGCCCGCATGACGCGCAGTTCGCCAAGCTCGCGCCGGGAGACCGCGCCGCGGTAGGCGCGAGGAGGGCCTCCTCGGCCTCGTCGGACAGGCCGCTGTTGGAGGCGATGTTGGCCAGGTCGAACATGGGGTGACCGACTCCCGCGTATTCCCAGTCGACAATCCGGATGCGACCGCTGGACGTCTCTTCGAGGAGGTTCGCCGGCAGCAGGTCGTTGTGGCAGAGCACGGGGGTAAAGGGCGCGATCCGTCGGGCGAGCCCTCGGGCGTCGTCGAGCAGTCTGTCGAGATCCTCGGGCAAGCGGGCCTCCAACTCGCGGGCGGTCTGGGCGTAGGTGCGGACCGTCTGGAAGGCGGAAAAATACAGGGTCATCCCCGCCAGGCCGTCCCAGCCGTCATGCAGGGTGCGGACCACCTTGGCGAGCCGGTCGAGGCGCACGGGTTCGCGGACCTCCTCGGCGTTGAGGGTCCGGGCCTCGAGGAAGGCGCTGATGAGGATGCCCTCCTCCTGGTGGACGACCTCCGGGGCGACGCCGAGCCCCCAGGCGGCGCGCTGGCAGGTGACCTCGTTGCGCCGGTCGATCCCGAGCAAGGGCCGCTCCTCGCCGAGCCGGGCCACGAACGAGCGGCCGAGCCCGTCGTCCCGGACGAGGAAGTTGCGGTTGGTGATCCCGCCCGGCAGGGGCTCGATCGTGACCGGTCCTCGCCAGTAGTCGAGGGTCCGCAGGCGCTGTTCGTGGACACGTTCCAGGTTCATCGGCGGGCGACCGTCCAGCGGGGCGTTGTCGGACCTTTCCGGCAAATACTTTGCTTATAACGACTTCCGGGCGGGGATGGTAGGGGTGACTGACCGGCCCGCCCGGTCCGAGCCGGCGATGGGACCGGGAGCGGCCCCCGACCGGGTCGGGGCTCTCCATGAGGCGAGGAGGCCGGGAATGGGCGCCGGGTCAGGGGTGCCCGGGCCGGTTCGCCGCGCTGGGCGGGGTTCTCGATGACGGCGTGGGCGGTACTCCCGGCAGGATTCCGGCCCGGGTCGACTCCGGCGCCGCTGCGAGAGGCCCCGATTCCGCTCTCCCGACGCTCTCGGAACCCCCCAGGGACGCCGGGGGTGCGCCCGGGTCGCTTGCAGAAACGACTTCCGAGGGAGGACTTGCGACGCAATTTTGCCCATCTTGACGTTCGTTTGGCGCCGTGTCGGGCGGCGGCGTTGCGCGACGGGCGCGGTGGAAGTCGGCGAGGTGGCGGTGCAGCTCCAGGGCGTTGGCCGACTCGTAGCGGCGGGCCAGGGAGGCGTCGGGGCTGGGGTCGAAGGTGCGGGCCAGGGCGACGGCCTGTTCGAGGGCGGGGGCGTCGTGTTCGTCCCACAAGTCTGCGCGCAGTTCGTGCAGCCGTTGCTGCTCGAGTCGCACGAACGCCAGCAAGGTCTGTCGACCCGTCTCGCGCGGGCCCAGGTGGGGGCGTTGCGCGGCGGCGCGGGCGTCGGGGTCGAGGGCCTTGGTGTCGAGGCCGAGGAAGGCATCGACCTCGGTCGGATCAGGCGCCTTGTCGGCGGCGAGGCTGGCTCGATAAAGCTGGGCGACGACGGGATGACCGGGCGGGATGCGCAGGGGGTCGAGGCCGATGAGTCGCAGGGCCTGGAAGAATTCCGGCCGCGACCAGTAGCCGCCGGGGACCGCGAGGTCGCGGGCCAGGTCGTCGAGTCGGGCGATCAGCCAGTCGCAGCCGAAGGTTGAGCCGGTGAGCCTGGAGTAGGCGTTTTCGGTCTGGTCGGCGAGTGTGGCGCCGAGGCGGCGGGCCCAGGCGCGGCGGCGTCGGAAGAAGGTGCGCTCGGCGATGGCGGTGTTCGCTTCGAGGGCGAGGTTCTCGCGTTCGACGCAGCGATCGAGTCGGACGGAGGCGGTGGCGGCTCGGGCGACGAGCCGGCGCTGGAGGGGGTCGGCGGGCTTCAAGGCGTCGGTCCATTCGGCGACGCGTTCGGCGATCTTCGCGCTGGTCGGGGGGTTCGACGAGCTGGCAGCGGAGTCCATGCTTGACGGCGTTGGCACGACTGCGGGCCATGCCGGCGACGGTCTTGGGTCCGGTGGCCCTGGGTCGCAGGAAGGGGGGCGTGGGGATGCCGACGGCGGCGAGGGACTTGGGGTCGAAGGGGTCGATCGGCTCGGGCGCGTCGTCGTGCGGTTGCGGGGTCATGGCGGGGGCCCTCCACGTCAAGGGTGTCGCATCGGGGTCGGCCTGGGGCGGGTCGCGGCGGACGTTGACGCGCCCGTTCCTCCTTATTCTCGAAACGGGGATGGGCGATTATCACCCTTTTTCGGAATTCTTTCCGGTCTCGCCCCGTGACGACGACCCAGCGCGCCACCCGCCCGGGGCACGCCGTCGCTGTGGCAACGACTCGACCCCGGCCCCACGCCTTTGACCCGGCTCGCGCGGCGATGGGGGATCGGGAGGAACGCCAGCACAGCCATCCGCCGCATCAAAAACTTCGAGAGTCGCCTATTGCAATCGCGTCAGCATGTCGTTAGCCTCGGGCGATCGCCAATTGCCCCACGCCCGCGGCGCTAACGGGTGATGGCGGACGTGGAATAACACGTCGTTTCGGACGTCTACAAACAGGTTAGGCGGCTACGTCCTTGAGCCTCTGGACCCTGCTCATCCTCATCGGACTCGCGTGGCTGTCTTACCCGCTCGCAGGCGCTGCCACCGTCTCCGCAGACGTTCTCGACGGGAAGCGACCGGAGGGCGCTGGATTCAGCTTCCTTCCCGAGCTAATCGTCTTCCCGGCCGCGTTCTTTGGTGGGGCGGCTCTCATCGACTACTTTGCACTGCCGTGGGGCAGACGGGCTGTCGGCGGGCTCTGCGTCTTGATGCTCGCCGGGAACATATACCTGTTCCTACGCGGCTTGCACAGGATACGTTCGGCGAAGAACACCGCCGGCGGGTAGCACTGGTAGGAGGCCGTTTCTGGGTGCCACTGGCGGCTTGCCCGCCAGTGCTCCGGGCGGTATGAAGACACTGGCGGGCAAGCCGCCAGTGGCACCCGATCGGGCGGGTGGCTGTGGTCCGTCCTCGGACCACGGCGATTTGGGAAGGACCGTGGTCCGAGGACGGACCACAGCCACCCACCGAGGCCGGACCACGGCCACCCGCCGGAGTCCGTATAATCCCGAGCCAAGCCTTGTGGCCTGCGTTGGAGATGGGTAGGATTCAGAATTGTTCGAGATGATACGGACAAATGGACGTGTTGCAATACGCCTGTTCAGAGGCTGAGTTCGGGTTAGGCGGCGGATCACACTTCGCGGAGGCACCACCGATGACAGCCTTGCAACGCCTCGCCCGCTTGCCTCTCCATGGAGACCCGATCGACGCCTGGTTGTCGAAGTGGGGCAGCGTGGCGGGCGGCCTGCTCCTCCTGGCGTTGACCGGAGTCGCCTTGCCGACTCTGGCCTCCGGCCGGGCCGAACTCCTGCTCGGCATCGGCTTGGCGGCGGTCGCCTGCTCGGTCCTCGCACTCTTCGGCGTGCTGTCCAGGCGGGTGCATCTGGCGTGGCACCGGGGCGCGGCGCCGTGGCGGGCCCGGGTCGGCGAGCTCGCGGGCCTCGGGGTCGGCCTCGGCGTCGTCGGCGTGGGCCTCTGGTGCCTCGTGACGCTCCACCTCGCACCGGCCGGGATGATCGTCGGTGGGCTCCTGGTCATCTCATTGGCGTTTGCGATCATGTGCCTCGGTCTCTGCTCCACACTCTCCAAGGCCGCCTAACCTGGCGCTGCAGCGGACCCGGCCCGCCGCGGCGGTTCCTGGTATCATGACAGTCACTCTCGGCGGGCCGGTCCGCTGAGCTGGGTCGTTAGGCGGCTACGTCCTTGAGCCTCTGGACCCTGCTCATCCTCATCGGACTCGCGTGGCTGTCTTACCCGCTCGCAGGCGCTGCCACCGTCTCCGCAGACGTTCTCGACGGGAAGCGACCGGAGGGCGCTGGATTCAGCTTCCTTCCCGAGCTAATCGTCTGGGCGTGACTCGCTGCCCGCTCCCCTTGGAGTTCTTCTCGGACAAGGAGTTGCGGCGACAGGGAGTGGAAAACGAGGTCCCCATGAGGCAGAACATCGGCTGCAACACCCCGATGCCTCGGCCCCAGGAGACCTCGCCATGATCATCACCCCGGAGCAGGCGACCCTCAAGGCCCAGCAGCGATTCGAGTCCCTCCTGGTCCTCGTGCGACGGGCCAGCCAGGACGGCCAGCGGATCGACCTCGTGGAACGGGACCGGATCCGGTCCCTGCTCGCCCTGGGCTTCGACCTGCTGACGGCCTTCGTCGCCCACCACGGCGATGGCGACCAGGGGCCGGAGGTCGAGACTACCGACGGGCACAGGGTCCGGCGGTTGCCCGAGTCGCATGACCGCCGCTACGTGTCGGTCTTCGGCGAGTTGACCATCAGCCGGGTCGTCCATGGCACCCGAGAGGGCCAGCGGATCGAACGGACGCCGCTGGACGAGCGGCTCGGGCTGCCCGAGGGCGACTTCTCCTACGTCCTGGAGGACTGGAGCCCGCGGCTCTGCCTCAAGGAGTCGTTCGCCGAGGCCGGTCGCTCGCTGGAGATGCTCCTGGGCCTGAAGCTGGGGGCTCGGACGTTGGAGCCCATGAGCCGGGCGGTGGCCGGCTACGCCCCGGCCTTCCGGGATGCCCTGTCGCGGCCGCCGCCCGAGGAGGAGGGGCCGCTGCTGGTCGTCACCGCCGACGGCAAGGGCGTGCCGCTGCGACGACCGCCGCAGGACGGCCCGAAGCCGCATCACCGCCGCACCAAGGGAGAGAAGGCCAACAAGAAGCAGAGGGCCGGCGTCGGGGCCGTCGACACCATCGAGCCGTTCGTGAGGTCGGCGGATGACATCCTGGATGAGGTGCTCCGGGACGAGCGGGCCGGGGAGCGGCCCGGAGCCTCAACACAAGCACGTCTGGGCCGAGATGACCCGGCAGGTCGGCGGCGAGACGGTCCACGCCAAGGACAGCCTCTTCGCCCTGATGGAGTCCGAGGCGGCGGCCCGCAACTCGGGGCACGACCGCCCGGTGATCTGCCTGCTGGACGGCGAGCGGGCCTTGTGGGAGATGCAGCGGGAGTACTTCGCCGAGGCGGTCGGCATCCTGGACCTGTTCCACGTCCTGGAGCGGCTCTGGGCGGTGGCCCACTGCTTCCACACCGAAGGCAGTGACGGGGCCAAGCAGTATGTCGAGGAGCGGTTGCGGGACCTGCTCCAGGGACAGGTCGGGTATGTCATCGCCGGGCTGCGGCGGCGGCTGAACGGGGGGAAGCGGAGCGGGTCGAAGCGGAAGGTGGTCGAGTCGGCGGTCGAGTACCTGGCGAACAACCGGGACCACATGCGGTACGACGCGTACCTGGCGGCGGGGTATCCGATCGGTAGCGGGGTGGCCGAGGGGGCGTGCCGCCACCTGGTCAAGGACCGGATGGAGCAGACGGGCATGCGATCAGGGAAACCGCATCTTATCTCAGGTGTTGAACAGGGCTTTCTCCCTGTACTCATCGCTGGCCGCACACTTCAGCCGCTTGGTCTCGATGCCCCGCCGGCTACTCGTCTCCCGCTTGAGCAGGCCCAGTGTGAAGCGACGGATCACGCTCAAGTTCACCGGGGCATGATCACGGCGGACCCGACGAGGCGTCCTCGCCGAAGCTCACGTCCAACTGCCAGTGCAGATTGTTCTCGATCCCCCAATGGCCACGGACCGCCTCGGCGAACTCCCGGGCCGAGAGCCGCCGGCTCAGGATGTCGTAGCGGCCCTCCAGGCTGGTCCGGCCCCGGGAATCGGTCCGGTCCGAGAACGTCACGCCCACGGCACACAGCCCCGGCCATTCCCCCTCCGGGTCGATCGCCTCCGGGGCGGCGAAGACCGCATACGTGCGGACCTCACGGCGACCGTGGCCCGTCTCCTCGGTCCGATGCTCATCGATGGTCGAGCGTTCCGCTCCAGGCCCTCGTTGACCGCCTCGCAGACCCGCTCGTGGAGGGTCGGCTGGTTCCGCTTGACGGCCAGCACGTAATCGCCGCCGCCCTCACGGATTTGACCGGCGATCTCCTTCTGGCATCCCATGGCGTCGAGCGTCACGATGGCCCCGGAGAACTCCAGCAGCCGCAACAGTTCCGGGATCGCCGTGATCTCGTTGGACTTCTGGTCCACGACCACCTGGGCGAGCGAGACCTTGTTCCCCACCGCCCAGGCCGAGACCATGTGGACCGCCGCCTTGCCGTCCCGCCGATCGTAGGAGCCCCGCAGCGTCTTACCGTCGAGGGCGATGAGGCGGTCGTCGGTGAGCCGCTGGACCGCCTGCATCCAGCCCAGGAGGGCTTTCTGGAACTCCCCCGGGTCGAGCCGGGCCAGCACCCGGGCGAAGGTGTCCTCCGAAGGGATGCCGTTGGCCAGGTCGAGGAAGCGGGCGAACCACGCCCGGCGGTCGCAGCCGAACTCGTGGATGGCGGCGAAGGAATCGGCCCCGGACAGGAGGCCGCAGACGGCGATGAAGGCGATGTTGATCAGCGGGTGCTTGCGGGTCCGCTCGACCCGGGGGTCGGTGAGGCCCTGGAAGTGGTCATGGAACGGGGCGGGCTCGTCACTGGGCATGGTCAGGTCAGGTCGGGGACGGGTGGGGTCGTGTGAGAGCCTCTCGTTGTAAGCCAGCGACCTCTGCCCAGGCTACCTCAGGTCGCCAGCTTGATGCGGCGGCCCTGGGACAAGGTCCGGCCCAGTTCCCGATAGGTCGCCATGTCTTCTTTCCGCTTGGCCAGGCTCCGTCTCTTGCAGAGGCGCACGTACTCCGGGTTGAGTCGCTTCTTCCCGCCCCGGTTGTGGGTCGGGGAGATCGTCGTCTCGACGTGCCGGTCGAGTCGGTCCAGGTAGATGTTGGCGAGCAGGGGGCTGACGATCCCGCCTTGCGGCGTGCCGCTCAGCGTGGGCCGGTACTCCCACTGCTCGAGGTATCCCGCCTTGAGCATGTTCTCGACGAGCCTGAGGAAGCGGTTGTCGTGGATCTTCTCGCGGAGGATCGACAGCAGGACCTGGTGGTCGATGTTGTCGAAACACCCTTTGATATCACCCTCGATGAACCACTTCGTGCCCTTCCAGTGCTGGGAGATGTCCTGCAACGCGGTGTCACAGCCCAGCCCCGGCCGGAAGCCGTGGGAGTGGTCGCTGAACTGCGGCTCGTAGTACGCCTCCAGGAGGGAGCGCATGACCTCTTGCAGCAGCTTGTCCGACCACGTGGGGATGCCGAGCGGCCTCATTTTCCCATTGGCCTTGGGGATGAGGATGCGTCGGACCGGAGTCCATCGGTACCGCTCGTGTCGAATCGCTTCGATGAGTGTCCCGATCTTCTCCAGGGACATCCCGTCCACGGTCTCCCCCGAGACCCCCTCGGTGAGCGCCCCGGCGTTTCGTGAGATCCGCCCATAGGCCCTCAGGTAGAGGTCCGGGTTGTAGAGCCGTCGGTAGACGTCCTCCCGGTGAAGTCCGTTCCTGCCGCGCTCGTGAATGATGGCCAGCGTCGTTTCGGCGTCTCGCATGTCGCGAACCTCCCGACCCGACCATCCGCCTACCTGGCCCGCTTCGCCATGTGGACGGCTTTCCCGCCCTCGGACTACTACCGGGCCTCCGTCGCCATGAGGCCGCCCCGAGGGGCTCGAACCTTTTAGGCGATCTCGCCTTCCAGATCATGCAACGTATCGAGACCGGGTTAGGTCCAATGCCCCGTAGTTAGCCGTCAGTTCAGAGCCTCCTTGGTATTCTGGGGTTGCTTACCCGTCCCCGGAACTCCAGGAGGCCCTGATGGATCACGCACCGCGGGGAGGTCACGACATTGCCCAGGACCCGCGGCCCTCCGTCCGCGGCTTGGATCCGTTGATCCCCGAGCAACGCCTCGCCGCCATCCTCTCACGGACCGCTCGGTCGTCGGAACGGCGACGGTGCCTGCCCGCCGATTCCGTCCTCGGGCGGGTCCTCGCCATGGCCCTGTGCGCCGCCGACTCGATCCCCAAGGTCTGGCGTCGGCGGCCTCCGACCCGCGACCGTCCCGAGCCGACCGCCTCGGCGTTTTCCCAGGCCCGCCGCCGACTCGGCGTCGCGTCGTGGCGGCCCCTGTTCCTGTTCCTGGAAACCGCTCGCCCCATGGCCACCCACCAGACCCCGGGAGGTGACGCCCGGGGCGGGCACCGGATGGGCCTCGACGGCACCACGCTCGACCGGCCCGATACCCCGGAGAACGCGCACCCCTTCGGTCGCCCCACCACCGGCCGGGCCGCGGGGGCGTTCCCCCAGGTCCGATGGTTGGCCCTCTGGGAGTTGGGCACGCCCGCCGTCTGCGGCCTGACGATCACGCCGCGGTGTCACGGTGAGCCGTCGATGGTCGGGCCGCTGCTGGAGGACCTCAGGCCCGGTAGGCGGTTGATCTGGGATCGCGGCTTCTTCCGCTAGGAGGGGAGCTCCGCCGTCGTCCGGCGGGGGGCTCAGCTCCTGGCTCGGGTCAAGAGCCACACCGTGTTGCGACCGCTCCGCCGGCTGGCCGACGGCTCCGACCGGGCCAAGATCTCCCCGCGGGCCGCCGACCGCCGCCGGGACTTTCGTGGTCTGTGGGTCCGGGTCATCGAGTCCACCCACGACGCCCCGAATCGCCCCGGTGCCGGCGAACGCCACCGGCGGATCACCGACCTGATCCATCCATCCGAACGACCGGCCAGCGTGCGCAGCGTCCCTGGTCGACCACGAACGCGGGGAGGAGGACCTCGCCTTCGATGCAATCAAGACCCCCTTGAGTAATCGAGCGATCCCGATCCGGAGCAAGACGCCCGCGGGGGTGGTGCCAGAGAGCGACGGCTTGATGCTGGCGCACTCCGTGGTCCGGCGGGTGATGCCCGACGCCGCGGTCGGGACCGGCCCGGACCCGGACCGGCTCTCGTTCCTCGACTGCCTGCGGGTGCTGCCGTGCCCATGGCCCGAGTCGCCGCAGGTGGACACCGAGACGTGGGATCGACGGCTTCTGCGGGAGGTCGGTGATCAGCGACTGCGACCGCGGCGGAACCGAGGGTATCCTGGGGTCATCAAGCGAAAAAGGTCGAATGGGAAGAAGAGACGACCCGAGTATCGGAATCCGCCACAGCCGACGAAAGCCTTTCGCGATGCAGTAGTTCTGGTTATCGAACGGGCATTGGGACTAACCATCGGTTGCAGCGGACCCGCTGGGCGGGCCGCTGAACCGGGTCGTTAGGCGGCCCAGTCGTGGAGCTGCCTAGCAATCGATGGCTCGGCGTGAGATGATTGTGCTCCATCTGAACTTGTTCAGTACAAGACAGAACAAGGTGTCGTCATGCCAGATGAAATCGTCCCTGCCGAGTTCATCGCCGATCTCGACAAAGAAGCCCGTCAGTACGAGCGTCGATCTCAGGTCTTGACGGCCCTTCAATGGGCCGTCACGTTGGCCGTCACGAGTGCTGGAGCTGTCACGGCGTGGGCTGGTGCCCCCGAGGTGACAAATACAGGTCAGGCTTCCGCTTGGTTCAAGAGTCCAACAACGCTTCTGATCTGTGGTTTGGTCGTGGCGGTGGGTACGTCGCTCAATCAATTGGGACTTGCCGGGAAGGTCGAGAGAAATCAGCAGTTGGCGATGGTTGTCAAAGGCATTGCCGATGCGGTTCGGGCTGGCATTATGCCGCTGGACAGAGCGACCGGCCTCAGAATCCGGGCTCGGGCAAATCCGCATCCCGTGATCGAAGAACTCTGCAAACCTTCCTGAGAGTCCTCATATTTGAATTTCTTGGTAGGAGGATAATTGGTGCCAGCGGCGCAAAAAAGATGAACCGACGCCAATTATGCATAAATATGAATTGGCGCCAATTTTCCCCACCAGTTTTCCCCACGGTGTTCTTGGAATCAGTGCCGAGAGACCATCCTTCGGGCCATCATTCATAACCTGATGATCGTTATACGTGTCCGGGTTTGCTACAGAGCAACTGACACCAATTTCTCAGACATCAATTTCTCACGCGTCCGGATCTGTGGGAGCCTCGGGGAGCGATTTCCGGGGCGACCCGGCCCAATTTCTGACCAATTTCTGACACCAATTCTTCCTTTGGGGTCAGCACGATGATGACCACCGGTCCCTCGGCCCAATCGCGGTTGTGCCCCGCCGGCCATGTCTTGGACGACAAGTGCTGTTGCTTGGCTTGCAGCGGCGACTTCCACGATTGGGTGAGTGAAACCGGTGAATATTCTCCGATCATCAGCGATACGGGAGTTCCCTGGCTGGACGGAGGAGGACCTATCTATGGTTCCCCAGTGTCCTACACGATCTACCGATGTCGTTACTGCGGCAAAGTTGACGGATGAAGATTAGTAGTCCACGGGTGCCACCCTACGCCGTTAACCTTGGACGGGGAGTATGCAATAAGGTCTTGATGCGGCACCGGCTTGCGGCCACCCTCTCTGTTGCCACACAGGGACCGGGAGCCGCTCGCCCCGACGGAGTCGGACATGCCGCACCGAGACCACCCCCGTGCTACCGCACCGGCCGCCCACCATCAAGACCTCCGGGTCGTCCTCGACTGGCTCACCGCCGAGGCCGACTTCGCCGCCGTCCGGTTCCGCGGCCCCTGCACCTGGTGCCCGCGCGGCCTGGCCTGCACGGCGCTGCTCTGGGCCTGGTCCGACGAGGCCACGCTCCTCGGGCACTTCGCCGCCGCCCGCCAGATCGCCCTCGTATCGCTGGGCCTCGACGCGCTGACGGCGGCGTCCTACCAGGCGTTCACCAAGCTGCTGCGGGCCTGGACCACGGCGCTGGTCGCGGCCCTGGTCGTCGCCCTGCGCCGCCGGATGCGGGTGGACCTCGCCGAGCGGTTCGAGGTGGCCGGCTTCGCGGCCTTCGGCGTCGACGGCAGCCGGCTGCAACTGCCACGGACGGCCTCCAACGAGGGCCGGTTCTCGGCCTCGCTGGAGCGGCAGTCGAAGTCGAAGTCGAAGTCGAAGTCGAAGGATCATGTGGCCGAGGCCGCCCGCCGCAAGAAGGCCGAGTGCCCGTAGCTGTGGCTGACGACGGCGTTCCACCTCGGCACCGGGCTGCCCTGGGACTGGCGGACCGGGCCGACCGACAGCAGCGAGCGGGACCCCCTCCGGCAGATGCTCGCCGGGCTCCCGGCCGGGGCGCTGGTGGTCGCCGACGCCGGCTTCGTCGGCTACCAGACCTGGGAGGCGATCCGCGGCGGCGGCCGGCACCTGCTGGTGCGCGGCGGCGCCGAACGTCCGGCGGCTCAAGGGCCTGGGCTACGCCCGCGAGCGCGACGGGCTGGACGCCGACGGCCTGCCCAACTGCACGCCCGACCCTGGGCTACGCCCGCGAGCGCGACGGGCTGGTCTACCTCTGGCCCGACGAGCCGGCGGCCCGAAGCCGGCCGCCGCTGGTCCTCCGGCTGGTGGTGGCGCAGGGCCCCCGGCACCCGGTGTCCCGGCTCACCTCGGTGCTCGACGAGGCGACGCTGCCGGGCCGGGGGGTCGTTGAGCTGTATCGGCTCCGCTGGGGTGTGGAGCTGTTCTACCGCCACTTCCAGCAGACCTTCGGCCGGCGCAAGCTGCGGAGCCACCGGGGGGACCACGCCGAGTTGGAGGCGACCTGGTCGCTGGTGGGCCTGGGGTCGCTGGGGCTGCACGGCCAGGGGGAGCTGGCGTACGACGCGGTGCCGGCGTCGGCGGTCAGCGTGGCGGGGCTGCTGCGGGCCTACCGCCAGGCGATGCGGGAGTATCGCGGGGTCCCCGGCCCGGGCGCGTCGCTGTGGGAGCGGCTCGGCTCGGCGGTGGTCGACGGATCCAGTCGGTCGAGCAAGGCGAGCCGGGAGTACCCCCGGAAGAAGCGGGAGCAGGCCATCGGCGCCCCCGAAATCCGGGCCGCGACGGCCCTTGAGATCGAGCGTGCCGAGCAGATCAAGCATGCTCATGGAAAAAGGTTAAGGGCGCACCACGAAATAACCGTCTCACTTGGGTGGTTGAGGGAGGATAGTGTAATTCCACTCCCCGTGGAACTTGTCCTTCCTCAGCCTGATCCTCTCCATCTCTTCCTTCGACACCTTGACTCCCGAGGGGTACGAGTTGCGATCCAACTCGCACTTCAGCTCCAACCCCGTCTCGGTCGTCGTCGCCGCGATCAGGTTGACCACCACCTCATGGCTCACCAGCGGCCGGCCGCGCCAGTTCTGGCTGCTGAACGAGAAGAGCCGGTGCTCGATCTTGTTCCACTTGCTCGTCCCGGGCGGGAAGTGGTACACCGCGATCCGCAACCCCGTCTCGCTGGCCAGGCGTTGGAGTTCCAGCTTCCAGAGCCGGACGCGCGACCCGTTGCTCCCGCCGCCGTCGGCGGTGCTCCGTAACCTCTTGGCCCAGGGGTAATGCGTCCGACCCATCGAGTACCACCACCGCCGGATGCTCTCCACGGCGAACATCGCCGTGTCGTGGTCGGTCCCCACGTTGACCCCGCCCGCGTTGCGGGCCATGTCAGAGACGCCGTCGGGGGTCACTCGGCTCGGCCCGGGGATGACGAAGTCATCGACGCGGACCAGCTCCGGCTCACCCTCGGGTCGCCACTCCCGGCCCGCCTTCTTGAAGTCGCCGACCAGCTTCTGCTTCTGGGCGTCCACCGAGATCACCGGCTCGCCGGCCTTCAGGGCGGCCCGGACCTTGCGGTTGATGTGCTCGAACTGCGCGTTGCGGTCCGGGTGGCTCCCGCCCTCGATCGCCTTGCGGTTGGCCTGGAGGCTGTAGCCCGACGCGCCGAGGAGGTCGGCGACCATGCGATGGCGGGTGGCGTGCCCCAGCCGCCCCAGTTCCTCGGCGAGCTTGCGGATGCTCTTGCAGGTCCACCGCAGGGGTGATTCCGGGTCGCCGCGCGTGACCGGGTCGATGAGTCGCTCCAGATCGCCGCGGAGCGTCGCATCCGTATCCACGGTCCGCTTACGGCCTCCTCCGGACCGGCGGATCCGGTCGCTTCCCAAGGCGTCCGGGTCCTGCAACTCGGCCAGCCCCGAGGTGATCGCGCGCCGGGAGATGCCGGTGGAGCGGGCGACCCGGGAGACGCCACCGCGCCCGACCGAGGCGGCCTCGGCGGCGGCGAGCCACCGTGTTCGCTCATTGAGGAAGGGAGCGAGCATCTCGAACCGGGCCTTGATCTCAGGTTCGGTAGCCATGCGCTACAGGATAGCGGAGTCATCCTGGTTTGCTACGTTTGTTTCGTGGCGCAGTCCTAACGGTGTAGGGTGGCACCCTGTTCGGTGGCGACCCGACGCCGCTCCCTCTGCCATCGGTCCTGCAATCCGGCCGTCGTCGTCCGTCGTGAGCGTGTGCCGGGCCGATCGATGCGTGAACGGGGGGCCCCTGGTCCCTGGGCTGGGCTGGGCTGGGGATCGGCGCCGCTCGCCTGGCCTTCGGCCGGCCGTTTTGTTGGACGGGTGTCGCGCCTGGCAGTAGCCTGGGTGGAGGGGATATCGGTTCCGGGCGATCTCCTGGTGAAGGTGTCTTGACGTTGATCTGACATGGAGGAGGGCGGGATGATCTTCGGCGTGATCCTCGGAATGGCGCTGATGCAGGCGCCCTCAACGCCCCTGGTGGGGACGGTCGTCGCGGAGGACGGCACGCCGGTCGTCGGGGCGGAGCTGGTGCTCGCCGGCCCGAAGGGGGGGGCGTCGCCGGTCGTGGCGCGAGGGAAGACGGGCGAGGGGGGGCGTTTCCAGTTCGATCGCCCGGCCGGGCTGGCGCCGACGAACCAGTGGCTCGTCCCCACACTCTGGGTTGCCGCCGATGGCCATCGCGTCACGGTGCGGAGGTTCGCCGAGGGGTTGCCGGGGCCGGAGGAGCCGGTCCGGGTCGTGCTGAGGCCGGCAGTCCGGACGAAGATCCGCGTCGAGGCGCCAGACGGGACACCACTGGCAGGCGCGAAGGTGAACGTCCAGCGGATCAAGTCGGAGCCGTTGTCGCTGCCCGAACCCATCTCCGATCTCACCGAGCGGACGACCGGCCCGGACGGCGTGGCCGTGCTCGATTCGTTCGGCCCGGAGGAGGTCGGCTCCGTGGACGTGATCGCCGAGGGATTCGGCATCCAGCCCCGGTGGCTCGCCCCGGAGAAACCGGGGCCGAAGGAGGTCCGACTGCTTCCGGTCGTGACCTTCCGCGGCCGGCTGGTGCCCATCGAGGCCGACCCCCAGCTCGCCCGCGGCTGGCGGGTCCGGGCCTGGACCCACACCGTCGTCGATCCCCGGGGAAGAACCGAGATGGCCGGTTACGGCTCGTCGAGGACGGACGACGCGGGGCGTTTTACGATCCCCGAGATCGCCCCCGGCTCCTTGCAGCTCTCCCTGATCCCGCCGGACGAGGCGTCGGATCTCCTGCCCGAACTCAAATCGAACTACACCATTCAGGCCGGTCGGGAGAACGCTGTCGAGGTCCCGCTCAGGCGGCCATCGACGATTACCGGCCTGGTCCGCGAGCGGGGGACCGAGGAACCCGTGGCCGGCGCCGAGGTCAGCCTGACGCAAATCGGCGGTCGGAACCACGATTACGCCACAACCGACGAACGTGGGCGTTACACGCTCCGCGGCCTGCCGGGCAAGGTTCGGTTCTGGCTGCTGAGACCGCCGCCGACGCATGTCCAGGCCCCCGGCCAGCAGGGTGAGGAACTGACGTTGCCCGACGCGCCAGCCCGGATCGCACTGGAGCCGCGCGAGGTCCTCCGGGCCGCGCCGCCGCTTCGGGGCCTGGTCCGCGATGAGGCGGGCCAGCCGGTCGCCGGGGCGGCGGTGCGGGCGGAATGGAGAACGGCCACACCCCGGGGCGGCATCGCGGGTTCGATCATGACGGCGACCGACAAGCAGGGCCAATTCCGCTTATTGGGCCTGGGACCGAACGCGCAGGTCACGATCGCGGCCCGGCTCCGCGACCGCGCGACCGCCGAGCCGGTGACGGCCAACGCGGGAGGCGAGGGGTCGGTCGTCGTCACGATTGTCCCGACGGCGACGGTCGCCGTCGCGGGCCGGGTCCTTGGGCCGGGGGGCGTGCCGGTCGAGGGAGCCGAGGTCAAGCTCCGGTATCGCGAGCTGGATGGGAACCAGTCGAACCGGTTCGGGAGGGCGATCACGCTGGAGGGGAATGCCCGCATCTGGACCGCGCCGGACGGGACCTTCCGGACGCCGAAGGAGCTGGACCGAGAGGGACGCTCGTATCAGGCGGAGGTCGTCGCCGACGGCTTTCACCCGGGCAAGTCGGCCTGGGTGCCGACGGGTCCGGGGGACGTCGTGGCCTTGCCTGAGGTGAGGCTCCAACGGGCCCTGACGATCCGGGTCGTGTCGGGTCGCGTGGTGGACCGCGAGGGTCGGCCGGTCGCCGGGGCGTTGGTCTTCCAGTCGGGGGACGGGCCGTCGCGGACGGAGGCGACCGCGGACGACGCGGGGCGTTTCCGCCTGCCTGGGGTCTATGCTGGGCCGGCCCTCGTCTTCGCGGAGCAGGACGGATTCCGGTTCGGGGGCGCGGTCGTCCGGGCGGGGGATGAGGCGGTCGAGGTCCGTCTCGCCCGCGAGGTTGAGGCGCCTGCCGCGAGGCTGGAGACGCTGCCCTCGCCGATGGGACGAGACGAGGAGCGGGCGCTGGCGAGGGACCTGATCGCGCCGGTCTTGCCCGTGGCGCGATTGGGGGTCCTCAGCTCGGAAGGTTCGCGGGTGATGCCGGCGCTGGCGCGGGTCGATCCGGAGCGGGCCTTGAGGTTGCTGGAGGATCGCGTGCCAGGCGATCCGTCGGCGGTGCTCCATCAGATCGCCCTGGCCCGGTTTGAGGACGACCCGGGCGCGGGGATTGCCATGATCGAGGCCGATCTCGACGCCGGCTCGCGGGCCTGGGGCTTCCTTGGCCTGGCCGACGCCGTGCCGGATGACGCCCTGGACCGTGGGGCCGAACTGCTCGACCGCGCCCTCGCCGAGGCCCGTCGCGCCACCGGAGCGGGGACGAAGCTAACACTTTTCCAGCGGATCGCCGACCGCTGGCTCGACCTTGGCGACCTCGATCGGGCCACTCCGATTCTGCGCGAAGGGCAGGCCGTCATCGAGGCGTCGCCGAGAGCGACCTATCTTCACCAGGCCGCGCCATTCGGCGAGTCGCTGGCGGTGATCGACCTGCCGGCTGCGCAGGCTCTCTTCCAGGGGGAGCGCTGGACGAGGGCGGGCCGGCCGAGCGAGGATTCGGTCCGTTACCACCTGGGCGCGGCGGCCGTTCGGGTCGCGTCGTTCGATCCAACCGAAGCCGAGAGACTGGCGGAACTCGGCTCCGCCGGCCCGAATCCCGGCGACCGGCAGACCTTGCTCTTCCGCGTCGGCCGGGCGATGGGGCGGGCTGACCTGCCCCGAGCCCGCAAGCTCCTTGCGAGGAGCACGGAACGGCCCGATGCGCCCACGTTCGCCCGGCCCGGCCGCGCCCCGTACGGGCTCGGCCTCATCGCCTCCGACCTGGCCGCGACCGACCCGGCCACGGCCCGGACCTTGCTCGATGAGGCGTTCGCCGGACTGCTCGCGACCGCCCGCGACCACCGGTACGACGGGTCGAGCCCGCCCGCGTCGATTGCGATGGCCGTGCTGCTGCCGACCGTCGAGCGCGTCGATCCCGACCACCTGGCCGAGCGGCTCTGGCGGGCCGCCTCGTGCCGCACGCCCCGCGCCCAGGAACCCCAGAGCGCCGATCTCAGGAACCTGGCGACCCTGGCCTTGCTCGTCTCCCGCTACGACCGCGCGATGGCCGATGCGATCGCCGCGCCGGTCCTCGACCGCCTGCCGGCCTCGATCGCCGAGGCGGCCCGGAGGGGAGCCTTCGAAACGCAGCCCTCCGTCCAGACCACGCACGACACGCGAGTCTTCGAGATCCTGGCCGCTTACGATCCTCGCGCGATCGTGCAGTTGATCCGGTCCCTGCCCGATCCGGTGCGGAAGGCGGAGGAGCCGGAGGACCGTCGCGTGGTCGTCTCCCCCGAGATTTACGCCCGACTCTCGGCGGCCCTGGTGCTCGGCCAGCCGATCGAGAAGCGGCGTCGCCAGGGCCTTGAACGGTCCGGCCTCGTCCACGACATGCTTCCGTCGCGACCGTGAACCGTCCCCGTAAGGAGGAGGAGGGATGATGACGCCGCGTGCCTTGACGATCGGGCGGTCGCCGACCAGCCGTGTCGTTCGCCGATTTCCCTGGTTACTGGTCCTCCTGATCGGCGCCGGGGCCGGTCCATTCCGGCCGACGCCGAAGTTCGAGGGCCGGTTGATTCCCAACCCGCCCCGTCAGGGCGAGCCTTGGACGCCCCCGGAGACAATGCTCCCGGGGTTCCTCGTGCGGGCCACGGACGACCTGTTCGCGTCGGGGATGGCCGACCCGCGCGATTGCGAGTATCGCGAGGTCGAGATCGGCGATGCGGGCCTCGTCACGACCCGAGGGTTCGTGCTACCGGAGCGGCCTGGCCTGGACGGTCGGTTCGCCGTGAGCTGGGACGGCGTCGTCTATCCCGTGTTCGCGCTCGGCCCGGCGGCCGACGTGGAGGTGGACGTCCGCGCGATGGCCGACGCGATGGTGAAAGGCCGTCAGGCGGACGAGGCCGCGGGTCGGACCTGGCCCGGTGGCGCGAGCGGGTTTGTAAATCCGGGCGGCTCACCGGGACCGTTCCTCGACGAGGGCGGCTCGCCGACCGCGTTCCGATCGCCACGGACGCTCGGCATTCTCCTCCGCCTCGGTCGGGCCGACCTGGCCGAACGCCTCTTCGCCGCCGGTACGGTCTGGACCCCGGAGGCGCCCCGACCCGACCTGACCGATTACCACCTCTCGTTCGTCTCGCTCGCGAACGGCTGGGGCGGGGTCGTCTATCACCGCCTGCTCTCGGCACACCAGCGGGGCGATGATGTCGTCGCGCTCGACGCCGCCCGACGGCTCGCGGCGTTCCAGCAGGCGGTGGACGCGCGGGCCGAGGCCATGGGCTTTCTGCGCCCCGGGCCGCGGTACGACGGTCCCGTTCCGGCCCCGTATCTCGGCCCCTACAGTCAGCTTGACATCCTCCTGGCCGACCAGGAGCGGCGGGCCCAGGAGCCTCCACGCGGGCCGATCCCCACTCGGGGGGCCGATCGGATCGCGGCCTTGATCCGCGCGTTCGATCAGATCCACGTCCGGCAGTTCTCCGTCCCCGGCTCGGCCAATCCGGCCGACGCCCCGATCGTCCACGAGTTGATCGCCGAGGGGGACGCGGCCGTCGCTCCGCTGCTGGAGGCCCTCGTCTCCGACACGAGGCTGACGCGGTCCGTCACCGGCGGGCGCGGTCCGGAGCACGTCCATCCCGTCACCGACGCGATCTACGGGGCGTTGAGGGGCATCCTCAAAACCGATCGGTTCCTGGAGCATGGCGACGACCAGGCCGCGCTACGGACGCCCGAGGGTCGCCAGCGACTCGCCGCAGCAATCCGCACCTTCTGGGAGAAGAACCGCGAGATCCCGCTGGTCGAGCGCTGGTCTCGGACCCTCCGCGACGATTCGGCCGGGTCCCGCCGCTGGCTCGAAGCGGCGGCGGGGCTGACGCAGCCAAGCGAGGCGGACCGGCCTCTCGTCGTGATCGGCGCTGTCCTCCCGAGGCGACCGGGGCCGGCGCCTTCAATGAAGGGGGAGCCGCTCCGATCGCGGCACGACCCGAGCGTCTCCGACCTTCTCGCCCGCCGCAGTGCCGAACCGGCCCGATCCAGCGCGGGCACGAACTCGGACTCCGGCCTGAACCAGGCTTGCTCGCTCGCCTTGATGTTCGTGCGTTGGGATGAACCCGCCTCCTTGCCGACCGTGAAGGCGTTGATGACGGCGTGCCGTGAGCGTTCGGAGGACCGCTCCGATCGGAGTTACGGCCCCTTCCTCGCCCGGTTCACCGAGATCCGCGTCGGGGCCGGCGACCGCGAGGCTCTCGAGGAGTACGCTGATTGGGTCGAGGACGTCCAGCCGAAGGCGATCGTGCATTCCCTGTTCGCCGCGCTCGCGCCCCTCTGGACCTATCCCGACCACCCGGCGATCGCGGAGGCCGCCCGGTCGATGTTCCGCGACCCGAATTCGCCCTGGTTGCCGCTGGTCCCTCGCGAGCGGAATCAGCTCGTCTTTCCCTTTGAGGACCCGATCGCGTCGCCACTGGTCTGTCTGCCGCCCTTCCGCGAGGCCCTGCTCGCGGCCCTGGAGGACGAGACGCCGGTCGGGACGGCGAGCCTCGGGACGGAAGGCGCGGTCCGTTACCAGTTGAAATCGGGCCTGTCGGGCAGCATCGGCAACTTGCGGACTCCGAATCCTGGAGAACATCCTCGGGTCGAGGTGACGATCCGCGCCTGCGACGTCATCGCCTGGAAGCTCTCGGTCCTGGAGGGAGCGCCGGAGTGCCCACTTTACGGGGACGAAGCCCACCGCGACGCCGCTGTGGCGGCCTGTGCGGAGTACCTCCGCCACTATGGCTCCCACTTCTCGCCAGAGGCTCCACCGGGCGAGAATGACTTCCCCCACCCGAAGGCGCACCTGCGGTTTCCCAGCCTCGGACGGCCGGCGACGGCCGAGGACGTCCGCGAGGGGCGGGCCATCTTCTCCCTCGAAGACGAGGGCGAGGCCCGGGTCGTGGCCTTGCCGGGTGGCTTCCCGAGACGGGCCAGGTGGGTCACGCTCCAGGACTTCCCGATCGACCGGCAGCTCGGCAACGGCCAGATCCGCCGCGACTACCTCCAGGATGGCTGGATCTGGCAGGCCGAGGAGGTCCGCAAGGATGAGGGCTGGGAGCGGTTCTACGGGTTCGTCGGACACGCCACCATCGCCCGCGTGCCGGCCGCGGAGATCGAGTTCCCGGGGAGCGTCGGCAAGAAGCCCATCGCCGGGGAAAGCCGGCTCAAGCCTTCCGACGACCCCCCTTCGCCTCGGCACGGGCCGTGAACGGATCGTCGGGCCAGGCGTGGCGGGGATAGCGGCGCGGAGATCCTTGCGGACCTGGTGATAGGTCGTCGTCCAGAAGCTCCGCAGATCGTCGGTGATCTGGACCGGACGGAAGTTCGGGCCGAGCAGGTGCAGGACCACCGCGACCCGACCGGCGGCGAGACGGGGCGTGTCGGACCATCCGAAGAGTTCCTGAAGGCGAACGGCCAGCACCGGAGGGCGATTCGCTTCGTAGCTGAGCGCAATCCGGCTGCCGCTGGGGACGACCAGGGCCTCGGGGGCCTGCTCGTCCATGGCCTGTCGCTGGGTGTAGGACAGTCGCCCGAGAAGCAAGGGGACGAGCGGGACGCGGCGCATCTCGTCCAGGGTGCGGCGGCCGCTTGAAGCGTCGGCGACGATGGCGGCCAGCTCGTCGGGTCCGAAGTCAGGCCAGTCGCGTTCGGGCAGCACCCGGCGAAGGAAGGCGAGACGTTCGAGGAATCGGGCGGCGGCCTCGTCCTCGCGAAGGAACGTCTCAGCCCGGTCTGCCAGAGAGGCGGTGAGTGCCGTGGCGGCCTCGACCGGATCGACGGCGCCGTGGGTCTGCTCGCGGAGCGGCAGGTCACGGTAGAGAACGGATTGCGTCGCGACTGCGCGGCCTCGGGACTCGTCGAACCGGACCGAACGCTCGCGTCGAATCGAGCCAGGAAAGACGTCTTCCAGCCAGTCGAAGCGGATTTCACTGGCGATCCGGACGCGGGCCTCGCGGTTGGCGTGTCGGCGATCGTCACGGGGATCGAGGGCGAGGAACAAGTCGGCTTCACGGACGACCGACTCAGGTTCCAGCCGGACCCCTCGCCCTCCCACCATCAAGGCTGCGGACGGGTCGCCGGCGCGGCGACGGCAGACGCGGTCCGGATAGGCGGCCAGGGGGAGTCGAAGCAAGAGATCCTCGGATTCGAGGGCGTCTGCCGGGAGGGCCAACGTCGAACCTTCTCGGTGATCGAGGCGGCGTCCGATCCGAAAAAGCTCATCGCGAGCCTGAGCGATGCGCGGCGCCGTAGCGGGATCGATACCCATCGACCGCAGTCGCGGTGCGTGGAACCGGCAGCGCTCGGCCTCGTCGAGCAAGTCCAGCCGATCGAGCAGGTCGGAACGGCCGAGCGAGCCCGGGTGTCGGCGGCTCCTGGGTAACTCCGAACCCCGCGCGACCAGGTCCTTCTCGGCGAGCAAGGCGGCCATCGCGGCCCCCTCGCGGAGCCGACCCGTCCGCGCCGCCTCGATCAGGAGACGACCCAGCCGGGGATGAACGGGCAAGGCGAGCAACTGGCGGCCCATCGGCGTGATCCGGCCTGACTCCAGAGCGCCGAGCATCGACAGCAAGCGATCGGCAGCCGCCAACGCTTCGGGAGGCGGCGGCTCGAACCAGCCGAAGCAAGCGGGGTCGGGCTGTCCCCAGGCGTGGATCGTGAGGACGGTGGAGGTCAGGTCGGCGCGGCGGATTTCTGGCTCGTCGAAGTCGGGGCGGCCACGGTCCTCACGTTCGGACCAGAGCCGCAGACAGCGTCCCGGCCCGAGCCGTCCCGCCCGGCCGGCGCGCTGAGTGGCGGAGGCCCGGCTGATCTTGCCCAGTTCGAGCCGGTCGAGGCCACGCGCCGGGTCATGAATGGCGAATCGCGCCAGGCCCGTATCGAGGACCACGCTAACCCCCTCGATCGTCAAGGAGGTCTCGGCCACGTTTGTGGAGAGGATCAACTTACGTCGCCCGGCGGGCCGCAGCGCGCGGTCCTGCTCGTCGGCGGGAAGGCTGCCGTGCAGGGGGAGCACGAGCAGATCCTCGCGGCGGGCGATCGGCTCGACGGCGCGGAGGGTTCGTCGGATCTCCTCCAGGCCAGGCAGGAAAGCGAGCAGATCGCCGCTCGGGCCGTGCGTCTCGGTGGCGAGAGCGTGGCCAACGGCGTGGGCGAGCCGATCGGGCAGGGGAGTGCGCGCGTCGGGCGGTGGGAGGTATTCGATCGCGATGGGAAACGTCCGCCCCTCGGCATGCAGCACAGGGCAATCGCCAAGAAACCGGGCGACCGGACCAGCATCGAGCGTTGCTGACATAACAACAATGATAAGCTCATCGCGAACGGACTCTTTAATCTCCCGAAGCAAGGCCAGGGCGAGGTCGGAGTGCAGGCCCCGTTCGTGGAACTCGTCGAGTACGACGGCGCCGACGCCCTCAAGAAACGGGTCCGCGAGGAGTTGGCGGGTCAAGACGCCCTCCGTGAGAACGCGCAGCCGCGTCGTGGGACCAACACGGCGGTCGAAGCGAACCTGATAGCCAACCTCGGCCCCCACCGCCCAGCCACGTTCCTCCGCGATCCGCGACGCGGCGGCCCGCGCGGCGACTCGACGCGGCTGGAGCATCACGACCGCCGGCCGCGAGGGGTCCAGCAAACCCGAATCCAGCAAGGCCGGCGGTACCCGTGTCGTCTTCCCCGCCCCCGGCGGAGCCACCAGAACCGCGGTGCGCGCGATGCGCAGAGCGTCGATCACGCCCGGCAACAACGCGTCAATGGGCAGCGGAATCATGAGCCCTCGTGTCGGCTAGGTGCTCGTTGTTACGATTGTCATGATAGCAGTCTGTCCAGGGCCGGACGGGCAAGGCGGAAAAAAAGGATTCGAGCCTTGTCCCGGGCCGTTGCGGACGCTAAGATTCGGGAGATCATCTTCAGACGGGTCGGAACCGGAGCGGAAACTCCCCCCGATGGCTTTCCTGTTCGCCATCCTCTGGTCGATCGCTACGTTGCCCGGTTCTGGGCCGCATTCGATCGCACTCTCAAGTGCCGAACTGCTGCCCGGCCTGCCCGCCCCCATCGCCTTCCACCTCCTGCCGACGGTTCGGCGTGCCCACGGGGACCCCGCTCACGAGGTTCCCCACGAGGAATGCTCGGTCGCTGAACAGACTGAGCCGGGTGAAGAGGAGTTCAAGGACTCCTCACCCAACTCCGGCGCCTTGATCGATCTGGCCAGCTTCGACCGGGCCGCTACCTGCCGCCCGGTCGCTTCTTTGCGCCGTCATCCTGACACCGCGCTGGTCGAGATGCGATCAACCTGCCTACGCTGCTGAGCCCCTACCCCACGAGCGCCTCAAGCCTCCGGATCGAACGGGCTCCGCTAGAACGTCCGCCATGCGACGAGCGCGGGCAGAGTCCGACCGCTTCCCCCGGATGGTTTCGAGTCGTTCGCTGGCTTGCGATCGGCTTGTGCTGAGCTGATTGTGTGGAGATCTGAAAACCTCTCCAGACAGGCTCTAGCCCCTGCCCCGCCCGCAGCAAGAGCAGCCGAAGACGGCTGTGAATCCAAGCGAGAGAACGGCCTCTCGTAAGCCGGGTCGGTCGATCCACGCCCGCCCGGTGTCCAGTGTGCTTTGCTGATCACCCAAGGACCTCAAGCTATGCGAATGCGTCGACTCTCCCCCCCCGTCGCGATCGCTCTCCTTCTCCTCGCATCGTTGGGGATTTCTCGCACCTCGGCGGGTGAAATCCATGCCACGATCAAGGAAGTTGATCCAGCGGGCAGGCGCGTTGTGGTGGAGCCAAACGGCTCTCATGATTCTTTGACAGTGCATCTGGACGAGGACGCCCAGGTTGCCGGCCCGGAGGGCCAAACCCACGCTCTGGCCACACTGAAGCCTGGTACTCGAATCATCGTGCAGGACGAACTGGTCAGCCCCCGCCTGGAGATCGAACCCCCCACGCCGCACCGTTCAATCGTGGGCGAGTTCTGGCACAACTTCACGCATAACCTGTTCAAGCCCCTGCTACTGTTCTTCTACATGGGATTCCTCGTGCCGATCCTCCGGGTGAAGTTCGAGTTTCCTTATGTGATCTACCAGGGACTGACGATCTACCTGCTGATCGCGATCGGCTGGCACGGCGGCGAGGAACTCTCGCGGCTCGATCCGTCGGTACTTGGCTCGGTCGTCGGGTTCATGGGCGTTGGCTTCGTGACCAACTTCGTCATCGGCGTGATGGCCTACCTCCTGCTGAGCGTCATGACCCGGATGAGGCGTGTTGACAAGGCGACGGTCGCCGGCTATTACGGCTCCGACTCGGCGGGCACGTTCGTGACCTGCCTGGGCGTGCTGGCGGCGATTAACATGAAAGCCGACGCCTACATGCCCGTGATGCTGGCCGTCATGGAAATCCCCGGCTGCCTCGTGGCGCTTTACCTGATTTCCCGACTCCGGCACCAGGGGATGGACCCTCTCGGCAACATGCCCGACGAGGCGGGCTACAACCCAAAGGCCAAGCCTCCCCTGGCGATGATGGACGTCGCTCACGGCCATGGCGAGCACCACGGCCATGACCCGGTCCAGGATGAGGCGGAGCTTTCGCTGGAGCGGATGGAGCACGATGAGAATGAGGCCCCGACCCGGAAGCCCAAGGGATTCCTGAGCCCCCAACTGCTCCACGAGGTCTTCCTCAACCCCGGCCTCTACCTTCTCTTCGGCGGGATTGCGGTCGGCTACATCAGCGGGCTGCAAGGACCGGAGGTCACTCGGGCCGACGACAGCTTCTTCGTCACGCTCTTCCAGGGAGTCCTCTGCCTCTTCCTGCTGGAGATGGGCATGACCGCCTCACGGAAGCTGATGGACCTGAAAACCGCCGGCTGGGGCTTCATCGCCTTCGGCGTGCTGGCGCCGAACGTGTTCGCGACCCTGGGCATCCTGGTGGCCCACACCTTCTCGCATGTGACCGGGGTTCACTTCCTGATGGGCACTTATGCCCTGTTTTCCGTGCTCTGCGCGGCGGCGTCGTATATCGCGGTGCCGGCCGTGCAACGGCTGGCCATTCCGGAGGCAAGCCCAACGCTGCCCCTGGCGGCCTCACTCGGCCTGACCTTCTCCTACAACGTGACCGTGGGGATTCCTGTGTACATCGAAATTGCGAAGCTCATCACGAGGGCTTGGCCTGTGTGAACCGCTCCTGGGGGCCACGGCTCCCGGGCCGCTCCTCGGGGCGGCCCGGCGGCCCGGGCCCGTGGACTGGCTCGGCGTTCCTGGGGGGGAAAGCGCTGGGTCGATTCGCGGGCCCGGCCCGCCGGGCCGACGAGAGACGCGTCCGGTCAAGTCGAACCCAAAACGTCGACGAAGTCTTGCAACAGGGCCAGGCCGGATCGGACCGGCAGGCCAGGGCCGAGAATCCGTAGGAGTTTTGATGCTCGATTCTGCGATCCGGACGACTGGCTGCCCCGACCCGTGCGACGTCCGCCGTGCGCCTGGGGGGGAAAGCGCGTCGGGCGGCAACACGGGGCGGGGCCGCCAGCCGTCCGGATCGTGGATCGGAATTCAGAGCAGACCCGTTCGACGGCCGGTGGCCCCGTCTCGTGCCGCCTGTCCTGCGCCTGGGGGGGAAAGCAGGGCAAGCGACACGGGGCGGGGCCACCGGCCGTCGCGGTACTCTCGCGAGGTAAGGAACCTTGAGGACTCCGGGGCCGGTGGCCCCGACCCGTGGGAGGGACGCGCGCCTGGGGGGGAAAGCGCGGACCGACTCACGGGGCGGGGCCACCGGCCCGGGAACTTCCGAGGTTGCGGATCACCTGTTTCCACACGTGCTGCACAACGACGGCCGGCGGCCCCGCTCCGTGCAACGCCCACCGGGCACCTGGGGGGGAACGCCCCGCGGGCGACACGGGGTGGGGCCACCGGCCGTCTCCGTCGCGCAGAATGCCTTCCGGCCGGTCGCCCCGGCCCGTGCACTTGTTCGTCAAGCACCTGGGGGGGATGGCTTGACGGACCGCACGGGGCGGGGCCACCGGCCGGGCCGGCGCGACCGTCGCAAATCGACCGGATCTCCCGGCCGGCTCCCCCACGTAGCCTTGTGCTCCGGATCGCAGGGAGGGTCCTGGAGCGATGATTCGAGGGCCGGAAAAGATGGACCTGGCCTCCTCATCGCTGGTGGGTTGGAGGAATTCTCGACGGCGGGTGGCCCCGGTCCGTGTCTTGCTGATCGCGCGCCTGGGGGGGAATGCTCGGTCAGTGACACGGGCCGGGGCCACCCGCCGTCGAGGATTGTATTCGCCGAGCCGAACCGGCAACGTCCGGCGATCCGCAACGATCGCATTTTGCATCGACCCTCGTTCTCTCCGCGGGACACACCCGGCATTACCCGCCGGACAGGAAGCCCAACCTTTCCGAGCAGCTCGAGCAATCGTTCGACGCATCGCCTCCGAACGTCCTCTCTGGAACGCTGAAGCCCGCCCCCATCAGAACGAGTAAGCCGTCCTTATTTTTGTCCCGCAATCAAAAATGATGGCGACGCAACTTCAAAAACTAAAGGGTTTGCGATAAGCACTCGGATTCACTCACGGCGTTTTGCTCAATCGCCAGCAGCCTCAATGGCGGCGATCGTCTGGCGAAGACCGGCATCGTAGGGCTGGATCTGGAGGGCTCGACGAAAGGTCGCGAGAGCATCCTCGCGGCGGCCGAGCTCGATGTAACACTTGCCGAGGCCGGCCAGGGCACCGATGTGGTAAGGGTTGCGGCGAAGGGCGCGGCGACAATCCGCAGCGCTCTCCGCGAAGCGGTCGAGGAAGAACAGGGCAATGGCACGCTGATTATAAGCCTCGGCGAAGTCGGGGGCACGTTCGATCAAGCGGGTCCCCAGGTCCACCGCCTCGCGGAGATGCTCGCGGTTGATCAGATCGCGCACCTGTTCGAGCTGAGCGTTGTTCTCCGGGCTATCGGCGCGGAACCAGATGGCCCAGAGGGCGTTGTGGGCGAGGTCGCGTACCACCGGATCGGGATCGCGGAGCCGGGCCGCCACAACCCCATTGACCGCGAAGCCGCCGACAAGTCCAAGCGCCAGCACGGCCGCCCGCCGCGCCTTGGTGCCACCCGACTGGGCCAGCCGTGCCAGGGTGCCCTCGGTATACCGTGACCGGACGCTCCGGCGGAAGCTCTCGATGTCCTGATCCCGCAAGAAGGTGTCAAAGTAATCGACAAGCAGGGAGGCCGTGTGAGGCTCAAGCATGGGGCTGACTCCGTGGCGGGCGGGGACGAGGGCGGGGGCCGACGGGGTAGGGCTGGCAGGCAGAAGAAGGGAAAGCGCCGCCAGGGCGAACACCCTGGCTCGGACCGAAGAAGGAGGATGTCCGCGGACCGGACTCGGTCGCTGGGGGTTGGTCATGGAGTAGCTCCGTCGATCCGATCGACGCGGTGGGCAGGCTCACCGGCGGGGCCCTTCGGCCAATTCCCCGCCTGGTCGGCGGGCGGCGCGAAAGGGATCGGGCCCGCACCGATGCAACGGTGGGGCAACCTAACCTGTGAGTGTAATGGCGGCGGGACGTCGTTCCAAGACCCTGGCGCACCATCGTGGGCGTCCGAGCCTGGGCATGTGGCCCTGAGTCAACGCCACAAGGGCCGCCAGGCACGCGTTTCGGAGTGACGAAAAAAAGAGGGCGAGGGTCCCCTCGGATCGCTCCCAGCGACCCGCCCCCCGCCCTCGGTCCAACGCCCCTCCCCAAGGCGTTGGGCTCGCGACTTCGGACCGCCCTCGCGGCTGCCGAGCCGGGCCAGCGGCCGATCCTGACGATCGACCGACTACCCGCCTGGACCCTAGGCCCGGATCGACCGCCTGTCAAACCCCGGCGCCGGTGGCTGGCTCCTCGGCGTCGAACGACGTGACCTCGGCGTGCGCGACCTGCCGGAGCCCGCCGTCGTCGTCCTCGATCGTCAGGCCGGCGGTGAGGTCGGCGGCAACCAGGCGGCCGGAGACGGATTCGGCGCGCGTTTCCAGGCGGACGAAACGGCCGAGGGGCTCCAGACGCGATTGCCAGGCGGTGTTGAGGGCCACGGCGCCCGCTTCAAGGGCCAGACCATAGTGGCGGTCCAGGCCGCGGAGGAGGCCGCGCGTCAGCTCAGAGCGGTCATGCCGCGTGCCGGTCAGAGCCTGGAGTGACGTGGCCGATCTGCGCAGCTCGTCCGGCAGATCGTCGGTCACCGTGTTGACGTTCAGGCCGAGGCCGATGACCGTGCCCCGACCTCGCTCGACCAGGATGCCGGCGAGCTTCCGGCCATCCACACGAACATCGTTGGGCCACTTGATCCGGGCGGAATGGCCCGTCACCTGCTCGACCAGCTCGGCGACCGCCACGGCTCCCAGCGCCGTGAGCCAACCCACGTCGGCCAGCGACTCCGGCGGGAAGATCAGGACCGACATCAAGAGTCCCGACCGCGGCGCCGACGACCACGACCGGCCCCGACGGCCCCGGCCCGCGGTCTGTTCCTCGGCCATCACGACCAGACCGTCATTGGCCCGCGAGACCGCGGCCAGGGCGGCGAGATCGTTGGTACTCCCCAGGCGACTCCAGACCGCGATCCGGCGTCCGATCCGCGACGTGCCCAGTTCCCACTCGATCTGATCGGGGCAAAGTCGCTCGGCCGGGCCTCGGTATGCCACGCAGGCGTCCGGCCCACGTTTCAGCGCGAAGCCGAAGGCTTCGAGCGCCTCCAGGTCTCGGGCCAAGGCGGCGGGGTCGTCGTCGAGATCGGCCAGCGGGACGGGCACTCCGCCCGCGTCGCGCAGCCGTTGCAAGAGGCCGATGTTCACGCCGACAGTCCCTTAGAGCGCTCGGAAATAATGAGCCGAACGGCACACTGACTGCTCCTTCGTGAATCGGAGAGTGAGCCCCGGGACCGAAGGAGCACAGGCCATGAAACCGCTCGTCAGCGATGCCCTCTGGGAACGCCTCCAACCGCTGCTGCCGCCCCCGCCCCCACGCCGCTTCCGCTTCCCCGGCCGCAAGCCCCTGGATTACCGCAAGATCCTCACCGGCATCCTCTTCGTGCTCAAGACCGGCATCGCCTGGGACGACCTGCCCGCCGAGTGGGGCTGCGGCTGCGGCAAGACCTGTAGTCACTACCTGCGACTCTGGCACCAGGCGGGCGTCTGGCTCAAGTTGCACGCCGTGTTGCTGGCCGAACTCAACGGCGCCGACCAGATCGACTGGGAGCGGGCGCTGATCGACGCCTCCTTTGCCGAGGCTCCCGAAGGGGGCGAGGACACGGGCCCAAATCCCACCGACCGCGGCAGATCGGGCAGCAAGCACCACGTGATGACCGATGCGCACGGTATCCCCTTGTCCGCGACCGTGACCGCGGCCAACGTCAACGAGGTCACGCAAGTCTTCGCGGTCCTGGACGACATGCCGCCGGTCGGCGGCAAGCCCGGGCCGAAGCGGCAGAAGCCCGAGCGCCTGCAAGGCGACCGCGGCTATGACTCCGAACCGGTGCGGCAGGAGTTGCGCCGGCGGGGGATCACCCCGATCCTGGCCGCCCGCAACACCGAGCACGGGAGCGGGCTGGGGGTCTTCCGCTGGTTCGTGGAGCGGACCATCTCCTGGCTGCATTCGTTCGGCCGCCTGCGGCGCCGTCTGGATCGGCTCACGGAGCTTCAGGAGGCGTTCCTCCATCTGGCCTGTGCCCTGATCTGTTTGAGGTTCCTGGGACCATAACCTCATTTTTTCCGAGCGCTCTTAGTACTACTCCGTTACGATCTCCTGCCGGATTTGCATTGATGCGTGACATCGGATTCCGCAACTCTCTGACCTCTCTTGATTTGCGTCGGGTTACATGGACGCAATTGCCAAGAATCGATCATTCGAGCGATGCCGTAAACCATTGTCTTGCAATAAGTTGTACGACGTAACGGAGTAGTATTAGGAGTTACGCCGTTGGCATGAGTACCAGGAGTAGGCCCGACTTCAGTCGGGCCGAAAGTTCTTGGACTCCTTGGAATTCTGGCCCGACTGAAGTCGGGCCTACTCCTTTCGGCATCGGCCAAAGCTCGGGCGAAAGGGCCCACTGCGTCACTCCTATCCCTTTGGGTGATCGGGCGATCCTTTGGATGGACGTGGAGGGCCCGCCTTCAGCCGGCTTCCTGAAGGTGGGCCGCCCGGGCTCGAGGTGGAAGGCATCGCGGTTTGCTCGATTTCGAGGGCGATGTCGAGGGACGGGGCAGAGTGGGTGAGGGCACCGACGCTGATCCGGTCCACACCGGTCCGGGCGATCGCGGCGACGGTCTGGAGGTTCACTCCTCCGGAAGCCTCCAGCGCGATCGCACGCGCCCGCTCGTCACGGAGGCGGACCGCGGCAGCGAGGGATTCCAGGCCGAAATTGTCAAGCAGGATGATCTCCGGGCCGCAAGCGAGGGCGCGTTCGAGCTGACCGAGCGAATCGACTTCGATCTCAATGGGCGTCCCCGGCGGGGCCTGCGAACGCGCCGAGGCGATGGCCTGGGCGATCGGGTCCGCCTCGCCGCGGGAAGCCATGGCGGCAAGGTGGTTGTCCTTGATGAGAACGCCGTCGTAAAGGCCGATCCGATGGTTCCGACCACCGCCGCGCCGAACGGCGTATTTCTCCAGGCCACGCCAGCCAGGCGTGGTCTTGCGGGTGTCGAGCACGACGGCGGGGTTCCAGGCGACCGCCGCCACGAAGTGGGCGGTCATGCTGGCCACACCGCTGAGGCGCTGGAGGAAGTTCAACGCCGTGCGCTCGATCGCCAGGATCGACCGCAACGGACCGGAGATGCTGGCGATCCGCGTCCCGCGCTCGACCCGCTCACCGTCTTCGAGAGCGAGTCGCAACGAGCCGGCGTCCAGACCGAACCGCTCGGCGATCAAGGCCACGACGGGCAGGCCACAGACGACCCCCGGGGCTCGGGCGACGAAGTCACCCAGGCCGAGGGCTTCGGGGGGAATCGTGGCCAGGGAGGTCACGTCACCGCCCTCGCCGAGGTCTTCGGCGAGCGCCAGCTCGATCAGGGCGTCGGCACAGCGCCGCTCGGCCTCTCCGAAGTCGAAAGGGAAGGGCGGGGCATCGTCTGCGCTCATGGCTGGTCCTTCCCGCCTCCGGGCCAGCGCGGCGGGGCGAGCACGAACGTCGCCAGGACCACCAGCCCGAACAGCGTATAGACCAGCGTAAACACCCAGGGCTCGGCACGGAAGAAGATCAGCCGATGTGCCCAGTAGCCGATGAAGTCGCCCGGGTAGTCCGACTCCCCTGCGAGCCGCCGCAACTCGTTTTCCCACAAGGTCAATGGGCATGGAACCCCCAGCCACGATTCGAGAACGACATAGGCGATCATCGCCAGATGCGTCATCCTCAGGGCGAAGCTCCGCGCCCATCGCCGTCCAGTGCCAGACCGATCAGGATGGCTAATTGGCCAAACACCACGAATCCAACCCAGCCTGCGTGCAAGGCCACAATCAGATCCGCAAGGATGCGATAGCCCACGAGGCTTGTCCCTCCTCTCACCAGGACCAGTCGAGGCCCGGCGCCTCGCCGCATCTGGTACGACGCGGGGGTGGATCGGCGTTGGGCGGTCGAGTGACACCAGCGAGCCGCCGGGGCAGTCGCTTCGAGGAGCGATCCGCTTGAGTCGGGCTCAATCGCTCCAGATGCGGAGACTCCGGTCGGCGGAGCCGGAGACGAGGTGGTGGCCGTCCGGGCTGAAGGCCAGGGCGACGATGCCGTTGTCGTGGCCGCGGAGGCTGAGCAGTTCCTCGCCGGTGGCGACGTTCCAGAGCTTGACCAGTTTGTCGAAGCCGGCCGAGGCGAGGCGGTGGCCGTCGGGACTGAAGGCGAGGCCGTGGACTTCCTCCATGTGGCCTTCGAGCGTTTGGACGAGGTGGCCGGTGGCGACGTCCCAGAGTCGGATGACGCGGTCCTTGCCGGCCGAGGCGAGCAGGCGACCATCGGGGTGGAAAGTGACGGTCAGAACCTCGTCGCGATGACGTCGAAGCCGATGGATCACGCGACCATTGCGGGCGTCGAGGATCAGGACATCGCAGCCACCGACACTGGCCGTGGTCTGATCACCGCAAGCCACGGCCAGAAGTTTGCCGTCAGGGCTGAACGTGGCCTCATGCACCCGGGGGAGAGCGTGTCGCCAGATCGGCCGGGGCGGGGTGACGGTCGAATCCCAGAGGATCAGTTCGCCGCCGGTCTGACCGGTCAGGGTCGGGCTGGAGGACGAGACAAGGCGGCGGCCGTCGGGGCGGAAGGCGAGGCTGGAGAGGCTCAGGCGGTGGGCGTTGAGCATCCCGAGCAGGCGGCCATCCTGGGTGTCCCAGAACCGGAGCTTGCCGTAGGTGTCACCCGAGGCGAGCAGCCGGCCGCCGGGCTGAAGCGCGACGGCCAAGACCCAGCCCTTGTGCCCGGCGAGGGTCTGGACCCAGCGACCGTTCTCGGGGTTGCGCAACGCGATCGTGTTGTCGCCGGAGCCACTGACCAGCAGGGGGGCCTGCGGCGCGGAAGGCGAGGCTGGTGACCCAGCCCTCGTGGTCCCGTCGGGTGATCGGCTCCTCGGCGTCAAGGTCCCAGAGCTTGACGGTGCCGTCGCCGCCGGCCGAGGCGAGCCAGGTGCCGGAGGGAGAAAAGGCCAGGTCGCGAACACCGGTGGCGAGGTTGGCATGGCCGCGAAGCGTGCGGAGCAACCGACCATCGGCCGGGTCCCAGACCTGGATGCTGCCATCATCGCCCGTGGAGACGAGGTTCTGGCCGTCCGGACTGAAGGCGAGTGCCTGGACATGGCCCTTGTGGGCCTCGATGCGGTTCTGCACCTCGCCGGTGGCGAGATTCCAGAGGCGAACGGTCTTGTCCCAGCCGCCGGTGGCCAGCCGGCAGCCGTCAGGGCTGAAGGCCACGGCATAGACCCAGCTCGTATGGCCGCGCAGGGTCTCGATTCGCTCGTGCTTGATGGCGTCCCAGAGTTCGACCATCCCGGAGCCGGCGACCGCGATCTGGCGACCGTCGGGGCGGAAGGCCAGGGCATTGACCGCGCCGACGCCGATCACATGGTCGAACGCCAGTTCCCCGCCTTCAACGTCCCAGAGCTTCAACCGGCCCTCGGCGTAGTCCCCGCTGTAGAGGCCGCTGGCGGCGGCGACGATCCGCCCGTCGGGACTGAAGGCGATGTCGAGCACGTTCAGATGGGGCTCGGGGCGATCGAGCAGGAGGCGGCCCGTGCGGGTTTCCCAGATGGTCAGTCGGCCCTCGGTCGGAGGGTCAAGTCCGTAGTAGCCGCTGCCGACGGCGATCCGGGAGCCATCCGGGCTGAAGGCGATCGCACGAACACTGCCGCGGATGCCCGTGATCCTTCGAAGGACGCGCCGGGTCGCGGCGTCCCAGACGATCAGCTCGGCTTGATCGGTTGACTTCGCATCGTAGAAGGGCTGGCCGGCGCCGGAGACGATCGTCCGGCCGTCGGGACTGACGGCGACGGCATTGACGCACGCGCTATGTCCGGTGAAGGTCGCGCGTTCCAGGTGGCAGAGGCGGCGGACGTGCGCCCACTCCCAGCCTCGCAGAGCGACCGGGCAGAGTCCGAGCAGGCGCTCGGCCTCGGTGACGTTGCTGTCGAGCGCCTCGCGCTGGGCCAGATTGATTCGGTTGATGTAAAGCTGCCGGGCCAGCACCCGGGCGGCGTCCTCGGCGCGGAGGCGATGAGCCTCGGTCCGCTTGTTGGCGCCGTTGAGCAGGATGTTCCCGACGGTCAGACCGACCACGGCGGTCAGGAGCAGGACGCCGACGCCGACGGCCACCGAGCGGTGACGACGTCCCCAGCGGGTCAGGCGGATCGAGAGCGGCTCGCGGTAGATCGAGACCGGCTCATCCGCCATCCAGTGCTCAACATCCGAGGCAAGTTCGCTAGGCGATTCGTAGCGGGCGGCGGGATCCGTCGCCATCGCCTTCTGGCAGACCGCTTCGAGCGCCGGGGGCACGCTCCGGCGGACCGAACGGGGCGCCGGGAACTGCCCAGCCTTCACGGCCTCGAGCACATCGTCAACCTGACTGCCATCGAACGGCGCCCGGCCGGTCAGGAGGAAGTAAAACGTGGCGCCCAGGCTATAAACGTCGGTGGCCGGACCGAGCTTGTCGATCTTCCCGGCCGCCTGCTCGGGACTCATGAACTGGGGCGTGCCGATCGTCGTGCCGTCGCGGGTCTCGTTGTGGGGATCGATCGCGCCGACCCCTCCCGGGCTCGGGGTCGACTCATCCGTGTCGGACGCCACCGAGTCCGTGGTGAACGGCTTGGCCAGACCCCAGTCGACGACCAGCGTCTCACCGTAGCTACCCAGCAGGACATTCGACGGCTTCAGATCACGGTGGATCACGCCCCGGCTATGGGCATAAGCGATGATGTCACAGACGGTGAGAAACCGCCGGAGTAGCTCGCGGAAGGGGAGCGAGCGAGCGTTGACCGCGCGGGGACGGCCCCGGCGCAGGTGGAATCGCTGGATGGCCTTCTTGAACGGCTCACCCTCGATCAATCGCATCGCATAAAAAGGCCGGCCGTCAGGAAAGAGCCCGAGCCCGTGCACGGGCACGATCCCGGGATGCTCCAGGGCGGCCGTCACCTCGGCCTCGACGAGAAACCGCGCCGCGGCTCTTCTCATCGTTGGCGAGCCTCGGCTGGATCAACTTCAGGGCGACATCCCGGTGCAACTCCTCATCGTAGCCGACAAAAACCTCCCCGAGCCCCCCCTTGGCCAGCGGCCGGACGATCCGGTAACGGCGCCCCGGCGGGCCAGGCTCACCCACGACCCGTCCCGTCACCCCACCAGGGACAGTCGCCGACTGTGTGAGTGTCGGCAACGAGTCGCCGACCGAGGCCGACGAGATCGTGATCGTCTCGGCCATGCCCTGCCGAACCTCCGTCCCCTCGATCGTCTCGGTGCCTGAGGGGGTGCCACCCGACGCGGCGCCTGGACCGTTCAGCCCCGGCAGCTTACCAAGCTGCCGCTCGACGTCCCGAGCCAGCAGTTCGTGGACTTCCCGGCTGATCGCTCCTTGCTCCACCAGGACCTGCCCGAACGGCTTCGACTCATCGCGGACCCAGGCGCGCAGCGCGTCGATCAGGACATCGGCGGCGATCAGGTTCCGCTCGACGACCAGCAAGGACAGCAGCAGGTTCCGGTCTGCGGACGGGTGGGGCATCGTGAGCGATCCCGGCCGGAAGACCACCCGCGGCCGGCGGGACGTACCTCGGAAGGCGGCTTATCGAAGTACGAGACGCTATCATAGCGCCTCAATGACCGCGCAATCAATCGCGTGGCGTCGCTGCTCGACGCCGCAACGCCTGAAGCCTGGCCAGCGGGCTCGACGGCGGGTGCGGCTCCGCCAGCGGTCGCCGGCAACGGCCCGGCTCCCGGACGATCTGCCAGGGAGCGAATCGGCCGTTGGGCCCGTCCCTTGTGTTGATCGTGAACTGGGTGAACTCGCCTGCTCGTTCGGCCTCCGCCTGGAAGAACCCGTCACCACCGAGCAAACCCACGACCCGCGCCCCGGCGAATTCCTGTGCCAGGGTCGTCAGCTCCTGCATCAAGGCCGCGAAGCCATCGGTGAAACCCGGCTCGGCGTTCCAGACAACTGGGTTGTAGTCGAAGAAGGAGAGGGCCTGCACACCCGAGAGCAAGGCGACGTAGGCCATCACCCGGATCGCCGCGATCGGCGGCAAGCCGCGGCCGTCGGACCAGGTTTGCAGAACGACCGTCAGCGGCAAATCCCGGCCAACGTGCCGCGACAACGTCGCCGACCGCTCGATCCATTCCGAGACCAGATCCAGGGGCTTCTGGGCAACATAGGGGTAGGGGTCGATCCGCAAGAGGTCGATCGCGTCGAGGTAGTCCAGGAACATCCACGACCAGCTCGGCGGCCAGCCAGGCTTCGGGCCATAGATGGTCAGCGAGAGCGACACGTCCGAGCCGGCCTCCCGGATCAGGCGCCGGAGCCGACGATAGACGTCCGGTGCATGGCTATCGAGACCGTTGTCGTTCGGCTCGTCCATCATGTTGATCGAGGGCGGGCGACTGAGTGACGCGGCGACCTGGAGGACAAAGGCCACCTCGCTCCACGTCGTCGCCCGGTCCCAGAAGCACGCCAGCACGACCTCCAGGCCCATCGCATCGGCCGGCTCGGCCAGATTGAGCCGGTCGAGGATGACCCGGTTGAATCCCATCTGCTGGAGGGTGCTGAGGTCCGCCTCGGTCGTGGCGCTCGTAGATCTCAAAGCTCGCGGTGATCCCCGGCCTGTCGCTCGTCGACGAGGTCGCCACCGGCTCAACCGTTGCCATGCACACCCTCCCGTCCGCCCACGTCGCGGACCGAAATCGCCGACGGTCCCGGGATTTCCCACGATCGGGCCGGAACCGAGTCTGATTGGACCAGCAAGCTCGGGCGTTGTCCAAAGAAAAAGTCGGTCGCGACCCGCCCTCCGCGAGCGGTTCCCGGCGGCGTCCCCAGGCCGGCTTTCGACGCACGCCTCTTGACCCGCCGCGCCCGGGTCTCTACAAAGAGCCTTGTCTCGTGGCCCTATTATGAAATAGGGAAGGGCCACGTCGAGAGCCGAACGCAGGAGAAGCGCGGTCGCTGACCGGGGTCGTCCGGCGACCGTGGCAGGCCCGCCCGACTCGCACGCCCCGAGATCGACTTCAGCAATGTCGCAAACGCTTCGCAAGCCGCACGTTTATCGGCCGGGCCTCTGGACCCGGCTCGGCGAGGGGCTCCGCTACGGCGGTGGCATTGGCCAGTGGTCGTGGTTCTTCCATCGGATCACCGGCCTGGGAATCCTCGTCTTCCTGATCATCCACATCCTCGACACGTTCTTCGTCGTCGCCTATCCCGGCCTGTATGACCATACGCTGAGCCTCTACGGCGGCCGCTTCCCCTGGATGGTCGATGCCCGGGGTCAGCCGATCTATTACTGGCCCCTGCGCTGGGCATTCCGGCTCGGCGAGCTGGGCCTGATCGCCTGCGTCGTCTTCCACGCCGTCAACGGCGTCCGCGTCGCCTTGGTAGACCTCTGGCCCGGCTCGGCGAAGTATCACAAGCAGATGTTCCAGTGGGTGATGATCGTCTTTCTGGTCATCATGCTGGTCGTCTCGTTCTTCGTGTTCGTGCCGCTGACGCAGCAGCCCGAGTTCTGGAACTTCCCGCCCGAGATCGAGGCTGCGGCCCGCTGAGGCCCGGTCGGCCCGGCCCCGATTGGCTTGAACCTTGAGAGGAACCGTCCGCGATGGCATCCCGCCGCGTCAAGCCCGCCGGTGGCTTCGAGCTCTGGTGGTGGTACTTCATGCGGATCTCCGGCCTGCTGCTGGTCTTCCTGGCGCTCGGCCACCTGACGATCACGCACATCATCAACAACGTCGAGGTCATCAACTACGCCTTCGTCACCAACCGCTGGGCCAACCCGAAGACGGGCGTCCTCTGGCGGCTCTGGGACCTGACGATGATCAACCTGGCCGTCCTCCACGGCTTCAACGGCCTCCGGCAGGTCCTCTGGGAGTACGTCGTCCGGCCCGGTACGCGCAAGGTCGTCGTCACCCTCATCTGGATCGTCACCGTCGGCATCATCGGGATCGGCTCGTATGCGATCCTGATGTTCCAGCCCGACAAGGAATACCTCAAGCGCTTCTACGAGGCCAACCCGGAGCTTCGCAAGGAGCAGTCCGCCATCCCCCTGGCCGACGAACGCGACCAACCCTGGCGCCCCCGCCCGCCCGTCCGTGATGGCACGCTAGACATGAATAATTACCATCGTTTCGACTGCATCATCGTCGGCGCCGGCGGCGCGGGCCTGATGGCCGCCCTGGAGGCCAGCAAGCGGGCCGGCACGGCGGTCGTCAGCAAGCTCTACCCGACCCGCTCCCACACCGGAGCCGCCCAGGGTGGCATCGCCGCCGCGCTGGCGAACCTCGAAGAAGACTCGTGGGAGAACCACGCCTACGACACGATCAAGGGCGGCGACTTCCTCGTCGATCAGACCGCCGCCGAGATCCTCTGCAAGGAGGCCGTGGAGTGCATCTACGACCTCGAACACATGGGCCTCCCCTTCGACCGGACCGCCGACGGCCGGATCTCCCAGCGCCGCTTCGGCGGCCACACCAAGCCCAACCCCGCTTACGACCCCGCCGCCCCCGCCGGCACGCCCAACGCCCGGCCCCGCATCCCCGTGATGCGCGCCTGCCACTCGGCCGACCGCACCGGGCACATGATCCTCCAGACGCTCTACCAGCAGTGCATCAAGCAGGGCGTGACGTTCTTCGATGAGTTCCACATGCTGGACCTCATCATGGTCGAGGGCGAGTGCCGCGGGATCGTGGCCATCGAGATCGCCACCGGTCAGCTCCACGTCTTCCACGCCAAGGCCGTCTTGCTCGCCACCGGCGGCTTCGGCCGGATGTTCAAGGTCTCCTCGAACGCCTACGCCCTCACCGGCGACGGCCCGTCGATCGCCTACCGCCACGGCCTGCCGATGGAGGACATGGAGTTCTTCCAGTTCCACCCGACCGGCATCTACCGCCTCGGCATCCTGCTCTCCGAAGCCTGCCGCGGCGACGGCGGCATCATGCTCAACGACAAGGGCGAACGCTTCATGGAGCGCTACGCCCCCAACCTCAAGGACCTCGCCAGCCGCGACGTCTGCTCCCGCTCGATCTACCAGGAGGTCCGCGCCGGCCGCGGCATCGGCGGCAAGGACTACGTCTTCCTCGACATCCGCGCCGACACGATCAACAAGTTCGGCACCAGCCCGACCGGCCAGAAGGTCGATAGCGCCTGGGTCGAGAGCCGCCTGCCCGACATCATCGAGTTCGCCCGCACCTACCTCGGCGTCGATCCGATCAAGGAACCGATGCCGATCCAGCCGACCGCCCACTACGCCATGGGCGGCCTCCCCACCGACGTCGCCGGCCGCGTCATCCGCGACGCCTCCGGCAATGCCGTCCCCGGCCTCTGGGCCGCCGGCGAGACCGCCTGCGTCAGCGTCCACGGCGCCAACCGCCTCGGCACCAACAGCCTCGTCGATCTCGTCGTCTACGGCCGCCGCTCCGGCCGCGACCTCGCCCGCTTCGCCCTCGAAAACGAGTTCAAGCCCCTCCCGCCCAACCCCGAGGCCGCCGCGAAGGCTGAGGTTGAGGGCCTCCTCTCCCGGCCCCACAAGTATCCCTGGATCAAGCTCCGCGACCAGATGCAGCGGACCATGATGGACAACTGCGGCGTCTATCGCACCGAGGAGACGCTCACCAAGGCCCGCGACGAGATCCGTTGGCTCAAGGAGCAATACGCCACCCTCGGCGTCCAGGACAAGGGCTCCGTCTTCAACACCGGCCTGCTCGAAATCCTCGAACTCGGCAACCTCCTCGACACCGCCGAGGCGACCGTCGCCGCCGCCCTCGCCCGCCAGGAAAGCCGCGGCGCCCACTCCCGCGAGGACTTCCCCAACCGCGACGACGAACGCTTCTTCAAGCACTCGCTCGTCTACAAGGACGGCGACGGCGCCCGCGTCGATTACAAGGACGTGGACATCGTTTACGTCGAGAAGGACGGCCAGAAGACGCCGAAGTATCCACTGGAAATTCGTAAATATTAAAAGGCATAGGAGTGACGCAGTTGGCCCCTTCGTCTGAGGTTTCTCCGATGCGGGAAGAAGTAGGCCCGACTTCAGTCGGGCCGGAAACCCAATCAATTCAAGAGTTTCTGGCCCGACTGAAGTCGGGCCTACTCCTCCTGACGTCGCCAACTGCGTAACTCCCAAGGCGAAAGAGTCTCTCGCAAAAGGCGCGCAAGTTCGCCAAGAAACAAGATAAAGTGCCTCGACGAGGACGAGCAGGAACTCATCGAATTCATCTACACCGAGACCCCCTCGGAAGTCGCCTCCTGACCGAACCCACGAGGGTGGCCTCTCCCGACTGGAACGCTGACGGCGGAACGCACGATGGCCAACACCAACGGACAGACTCGCAAACTCACCGTCCGGATCAAGCGCTACAACCCCGAGATCGACGATACCCCCCACTGGGAGGAGTACGCGATCGAGGCCGAGCCGCATGACCGCGTGCTCGACGTGATCCAGTACGTCAAGTGGCTGCACGACGACTCGCTCGGCCTGCGCCGCAGCTGCGCCCACGGCGTCTGCGGCTCCGACGCCATGCGGATCAACGGCGTCAACAGCCTCGCCTGCAAGATCCTGGTCAAGAACCTGCCCACTGACACGATCACCGTCGAGCCGATCCTCGGCCTCTCGGTCATCAAGGATCTGATCGTGGACATGAAGCCGTTCTTCGACCACTACAAGTCCGTCATGCCCTTCCTCGTCAACAACGACCCGCCCCCGACCCAGGAGCGCCTCCAGTCCCCCGAGGAGCGAGCCCGCTACGACGACACGACCCGTTGCATCCTCTGCGCCTGCTGCACGACCGCCTGCCCCCCCTTCTGGGGCGATCGCAAGTACGTCGGCCCCGCCGCGATCGTCAACGCCCACCGCTTCATCTTCGACAGCCGCGACCGCGCCGCCGCCGACCGCCTCGAAATCCTCAACGACGTCGAGGGCGTCTGGCGCTGCCGGACCGTCTTCAATTGCACCAGCGCCTGCCCCCGCGACATCAAGGTCACCCAGGCCATCTCCGAGGTCAAGCGCGCCATGCTGACCGGCGAAGTCGGCGACTGAGCGGGGAGGGTGGAGCCTCGCCGACTCCTTGTTGACCGGCGGTTGGGGAGGGACCGTGAGTCGGAACGACAGACGGGCCGCTCTGCATCACAAGCTGGGGCGAGTCGGCGTCTATATCGAGGACGGCGTATTCTCCCTTGCCCGGGTCGTCGCCGTGGAGGCCACCGAAGAGGGAATGCGGGCGACGATGGAGGCCGTGCCCGAGTGGCCCCTGTCCTGCGACTACCGCGCGGACCCGCCCCGGTTCACGGCCGATACCCACCCGGTCGGGGACCGCTGGGAGATCAGCAAGCGGTGGGAGTGGTTCTTCGCCGACGAGACACTCTGGGACGCGTCGCTGTACATGGGTTTTCGCATCCTCTTCGCACCCGCCGTCGTCGAACGATTCCTGGCCCAGGATCTCTCCTGGGTCGAAGACTACTTCTGAGCGACGACGGTTCAGGGCTAGGTGTCCGTGCCCCGACCCGGGGGAAATCGGCCTCAACTCCGATCGGTTGCCGTGGGTCATCCAGAGAGAAAGCGACGCGCAGCCGTCGCGACCGCGGCACGGACGGGTGGCCAGGGCCAGGCCGATCCCGTCCGATCAAGAGGAAGTCCGCGGACGCCGAGGCGATCCGGGAACGGGATGCCAGGCCGGAAGACGGAGCCTGGCTCCGTGTCCTCGAGGTCCCAGTCCCCCCTCTTCCGGCTGTCACCCGTCGCAGACCCGAATTCCAAAATAAAGCGATAACCCGGCGTCGGAATTTCGAGAATAGGTTGACTGCCGCGAGCCCACAACTCGCCCGGTCTCTTTGACAATTTGGCGGCGATTCCCAGAACGCAGCGACGCGCTCAGGCGTCGAACCTGGAGGTGACGCGCTCAGGCGTCGGCAGCGCCGAACGAACTTCAAAATGGGAAGTTTGGGACCACCAACTTCCCCTCTTGCCAGAACTTACGGCATGACCATTGGAACGTCGAGGCGCGTCTCTGGAGCGTCCCAGACGCGTCGGCGCGGCGTCTCCGGAACGTCCCGGGGACGTCCCGAAGGTGAAGCGTCTCGCTAACAGGTGGGGCTCGATGGACGTATCACTAGCGCGGGCGCTCAACCACTCCGGATGTCGAACAGGTCGCAAGGCGGGGGACGGGCACCATGAGGCGATCGCGAGGCGGTTGGCTGGCGGGACTGGCGGTCTTGACAATCTGCGTCGGCTGCGGCTCCGAAGCGGCTCCGAGGGCGGCGATGACGCCCAATGAGGCACCAGGGGCGAGTCCGATGGTGCCCGCCTCACCGCCTGCGGGCGGCGAGGCGATGTCAGGCATGATGGGGATGATGTCGGGCATGGAAGGAATGCCGGCGGCCGAGGACCGGGCGGTCGCCGGAGTTGCGGCGGCGATTCCGCCCGACGTGCCGAGGAAGATCGTCTATACGGCCGACGTCGACCTGGTCGTCGAGGACTTTGCCGCGGCCGCCGAGCAGGTTGTCCGACTCGTCGAACAATTCGGCGGTTACGTCGCCGAGTCGGACCTGGGGGGAACGCCAGGCGTCCAGCGCCACGGTCGCTGGAAGGTGCGGATACCGGTCGAGAAGTTCGACAGCTTCGTCGAGGGGGTGGTGACCCTGGGGGAACTCAACCACCGGCAGACCGACTCGCAGGACGTGACCGAGGAGTTTTACGACCTGGAGGCCCGGATCAAGAACAAGACCGTCGAGGAGCAGCGACTCATCAAGCACCTGGAGGAAACGACCGGCAAGCTGAAAGACATCCTCGATGTGGAACGGGAACTCTCGCGGGTCCGCGAGGAGATCGAGCGGCTCCAGGGGCGGCTGCGATTGCTGGCCAACCTGACCAGCCTGACGACCGTGACGATCAACCTGCAGGAGCGGCTCGGCTACACCCCCGTCCAGGCCCCGACCTTCGGCACCCGGATCGGGCACCGCTTCCAGGCGTCGGTCGAACAGCTCGTCCGGTTCGGCGAGGGGATCGTCCTGGCGCTGGTGTCGGTCGTGCCCTGGCTTCCAGTTTGGTTCGTCGTGCTGGCGGCGACCTGGCTCATCGCCCGCCGGTTGCTCCGGCGACGTGCGGCGGAGGCGCGGCCGGCGGATTCGGGTACGATACAGTGAGTTTTCCGTATGGGTCATTGTTCCGCCCAATGCCGGACCCCGGCCGAACGCCCCACCGAGCGAGGTAACCCGCGATGTCCGACCTCACCCGCGTGCTGGAACCCGAGGCGATGGACACCGCCGAGGAGGCCCGCGACTACGACGCGATGGACCACTCCGAGGTCAACGACCGATTCGTGGGCGAGTTCCTGGCGGTTCACGGCCCTTGCCGCGGCAGCGCGATCCTCGACGTCGGCACCGGTCCGGCCCGGATTCCGATCGCGCTGTGCCAGCGCGATGCGAACGCGCGGGTGCTGGGCATCGACCTGGCTCAGTCGATGCTCAGACTGGCGGCGCGGAACGTCCTGGAGGCGGGCGTCTCCGAACGGGTCCGCCTGGCCCGCGTCGATGCCAAGGCGCTGCCCTGGCCCGACGGCGCCTTCGAGGCGGTCGTCTCGAACACGATCGTCCATCACATCCCCGAGCCCGAGCGGGCGCTGGTCCAGATGGCCCGCTGCGTCGCCCCGGGGGGCACCTTGTTCATCCGCGACCTGGCCCGGCCCGAGTCGCGGCACGACCTGGAGCGGTTCGTCGAGACCTACGTCGGCCGCGAGGCCCCGGCCTCACAGGCCCTCTTCGCCGCGTCGCTGCACGCGGCCCTGACGCTGGAGGAGGTCCGGACGATCGTCCGCAAACTCGGCCTGCCGACCGCTTCGGTCGCGATGAGCTCCGACCGCCACTGGACCTGGGCCTGGCGACGGCCCGCCGGAGAGGCGAGCCGATGACCGCCGCGCACCGCTCGACCGAGGAGCACGTCATCCCCTCGACCGACGGCACGCCCTTGCACGCCCGATGCTGGCCGGGCACCGAGGCCCGCGGGGTGCTCGTCGTGGCCCACGGCCTGGGCGAGCACGGCGGCTGCTACGAACACGTCGCCGACGGGCTCACCGCCCGTCCCGGCCTGGTGGACGTCGTCGCCTTCGACTTCCGAGGCCACGGCCGGAGCCCCGGCCGACGGGGCGTCGTCCGCCGCTACGAGGATCTCGTCGGCGACCTCCACGCCGTCGTCGATTGGACGCGAGATCACCGCCCCGATCGCCCCGTCTTCCTGCTCGGCCACTCCAACGGCGGCCAGGTCGCCCTCCGCTACGTGCTCGACGAACCGGGGCGGGCCGACGGACTCGTCCTGTCCAACCCGTCGCTCCGGCTCGCCGTGGACGTGCCCCGGCACAAACTTTTCCTGGGTCGGATCTTGTGGATGGTCGCCCCGAGCCTGACCCTCGGTGGCGAGCTGGCGAGCGAGATGCTCTCGCGCGACCCGGCGTACAACGATCGCCGCCTCGCCGACGAGCTGCGGCACAGTCGGGTCAGCGCTCCTTTATTCTTCGGCATGATCGAGGGTGGGCCGCTCGTCGCCGCGCGGGCCGGCGAGATCCGCCTGCCCGTGCTTCTGATCCTCAGCGGCTCCGACCCGATCGTGGACCACCGCGCCGCCCTGGAACTCTTTGATCGGCTGGCCAGCCCGGACAAGACCCTCCAGCTCGACCCCGAGGCCGTCCACGAACCGTTCAGCGACCTCGGCCGCGAACAGGTTCTCGCCGGACTGGCCGACTGGCTCGGCGCCCACCTGGAGTGGCCACCACGCCACAACCGATGACACCCCCTCTTGAATCCGTCGCCGTCATCCGATAAAATGCGTCGATGCGATGCATCCACGCATCACCGGAGGACAACGATCCGATGACGTGCTCGACACGACGCGGGTTGTCCCTGTTCCTGATGCTCCTGGGCCTCGTGGGAGGTCCGGCACGGGGGGACTTTGCGTATCATGTGACGCCCGTGGGGACACTCAACGGCGGCAGCCTGAGCCGGGCGTACGCCATCAATGATCAGGGCCAGGTGGCCGGCGAGGCCGACACCAGCGGCGGTAATCTTCACGGCTTCTACTGGGCCGGCGTGGGGCATCCCCTGGTCGATATCGGCACCCTTGACGGCGGCAACACCAGCCAGGCCGCCGGCATCAATGACGCCGGCCAGGTCGCGGGGCAGAGCCGAATCCAGATCGGCCAGGCGTCCTACACGCATGCCTACCGGACGGAGCCCGGTGGCCAGAACCCCATCGATCTCGGTGTGCTCGACCCCGCGCACCAGTACAGCGTGGCCAACGCCATCGCCGACGACGGCTCGGTGGCTGGCACGTCGATCAATGCCAACGGGCTGACCCGCGCGGTGCTCTGGTCCTCGGGCGGCCAGATCACCGACCTCGGCGCCCTCTACGAGCAAGGTCAGAGCCAGGGCCTCGGCCTCAACAGCGGCAATGTCGTGGTCGGGCAGTCCGACGTCCAGATCGGCGACTTGGTCGTCAGCCACGCCGCGCGGTTCAGTCTGGACCGCACGACCGGGGCCGTGACCCGGGAGGATCTGGGGGCACTCGTCGCCAATGGCTCGAGCACCGCCACGGCGATCAGCGACGACGGTCAGGTAACGGGCTACTCGGCCTCGTTGAGCGGCTTCACCCATGCGTTTCTCTATGAAGGCGGCCTGATGGTGGACCTGCAGCGGGGAGACCTCGACGGATCGAGCTACGGCCTGGCGATCGGCGACGGCGGCCACGTCGTCGGCGAGTTGAAGCTGACCGGCCTGGGCTCCCGCGCCTTCGTCTGGACGCCCACGACCGGGATGCTCAACCTCAACGACCTGATCGACCCGTCGCTGGGCTGGACCCTCTCGGCCGCCACTGGGATCAACGACGACGGCCAGATCGTCGGCTACGGGACCCTCAACGGCCGGGTCCGCGGGTTCCGCCTCGATCCGGTCTCGCCGATCGTCCCCGAGCCGTCGTCACTGGTCCTCCTGGCTCTGGGCGGCCTGGCGGCGCTGGCCGGGTCGAGCAGGCGATGGCGAGCCTGAAGGGAAGGGCGGTCCCTCCATGATCGGTCCGAGAGCGTTCGGATCGCCGATTCGCGGCGTTGCCTGTTCCGTCCGGGCTGTCGGGCGGGTATCCTTGAAGTCGAGATATGGTCTGCTCGGCGGCGAGAAAACTCGGAGTGGTGGTCAAATAAACGGCGGTGGCGGGCGAACGCCTGGATAGGAGGTATCCAGACCATGTCGTACGGCGGAAGCGCGGACCCGACCGGGATCCAGGTGTCCTTTCTGGACCAGACCGGGGCCAAATCGGTCAAGGCGGTCATCGCCTTCAGCGTGCCGGTCAGCCGGATCTTGCCCAATATCATCACCAAGATGAACCTTCCGACGACCAGCCCCGACGGCCAGCCGATGAGTTACTCGCTGGACCACAAGGAAGGCGGCCGTCGGCTCCTGGAGCACCAGACGCTCGTCGAAGCCGGGGTCCAGAACGGCGACCACCTGATCGTCTATCCGGAAGTCGTGGCCGGTTGAAGGGTTTGGGCGCGGACCGAGACGGTCGTGGGCGGGTTGCGACCTCAGTGTCGCAGCCATCGCCCGAGTCTTCGACCAGCGGCCAATCCGATTCCCCTAGCCTCCGGTGTTGACCCATCATGAACGCCTGGAATTCCTACGAATCGCCCCAGACCCGCCGGCTCCGCTCCGACGCAGCCGCGATGGAACAGCTCGCCGCCGAAAGCTCCATCCTCCGCTACCGCAGCACTGGCAAGCCCGCCCAGCGCTACCTGATCGAGTTCCTGGGACGGAGCCTCTCGCGCGAAAGCGGCAAGGTGAAGGTCCGCGAGCGTCACGAGGTCGAGATCAAGCTCGGCTCATCGTACCCCCGGACGATGCCCGAGCTCCGCTGGCTCTCGCCGATCTACCACCCGAACATCTCCGAGATCGGCCTGGTCTGCCTCGGCGGCTACGGCACGCACTGGGTTCCCAGCCTGCACCTGGACGCCCTCTGCGTCATGCTCTGGGACATGGCTCGCTACCACAACTACGACATCCGCAGCCCCTACAACCGCGACGCCGCCCTCTGGGCCGCCAACCAGACCACTTTCACCTTCCCGATCGACGCCCGTCCCCTCCGCGACAAGCGCGTGGCCCTCGGCCGGGTCAATTCCGAACCGAAGCCCACCGCCAGGACCGAGTCGACGACGCGGGCGAGCCCGCCTCAAAGCTGGCCGACGACGACCCCGGCTTCGAGATTATCGAGGCCGAGCCCGGCCGTCGGGTCGAGCCCGAGGGGATCTGCATCCTCGACATGGAGATTGATCTCCGCCCCCGCCCCGAGGCCCCACGACGCCCCGAGCCGCGGGAGGATATTCTGTTCATCGACTAACCCGTGCCCGGCGACGGCCCGCCCCCTTCCGTCGCAGGACGTGGAGCGTCGCGCGATCCGGTCCCGGCCGTCCCGCCGCGCACGACCCGATCGTCCCCGCAGGAAACGCCGATGTCCGAACCCCGCGACGATGCGCCCGACCTGATCATCGATGAGTCCGACCGCTACGGCCGCCTGCGCCTGATCCCCTGGTGGCGGCAGGAAAAGCTCGCCGCGGCGCGGGTCCTGGTCGTCGGCGCGGGGGCGCTGGGCAACGAGGTCTTGAAAAATCTGGCCCTGCTGGGCGTCGGCACGACTTACGTGATCGACCTCGATCAGGTCGAGCCGTCGAACCTTTCGCGATCGGTCCTGTTCCGGGCCGAGGACGCCGGCCAGCCGAAGGCCGAGGTCGCGGCGCGTCGTGCCCGCGAGATCAACCCGGAAATCGCCGTCATCCCGATGTGGGGCGACGTGATCACCGACGTCGGCCTCGGACTCTTCCGCGAGGTTGATGTCGTCATCGGCTGCCTCGACAACCGCGAGGCCCGGCTCTGGGTCAACCGCCAGTGCTGGAAGGCTGGCACACCCTGGGTCGATGCCGGGATTCAGGAGATCCAGGGAGTCGTCAAGGTTTTCGTGCCGCCCGACTCGGCCTGTTATGAATGTGCGATGACCCGTCGCGACTACGAGTTGCTCAACCGGCGCTACAGTTGCCCGCTACTGCGCCGCGAGGACATCCTCGAAGGCAAGGTGCCCACCGCGCCGACGATCGCCTCGATGATGGCGGCCCTGGAAGTCCAGGAGGCGATGAAGTTGATCCACGGCCTGCCCGTCCAGGCCGGCTCGGCGTTCGTCTTCAATGGCGTCGGCAACCAGTTCTACACCACGCAGCTCCCCCGCCGCGACGACTGCCTCAGTCACGAGCACTACCCCGAGCCTCAGCCGCTTCCCCTCGGTCACGGCGACCCGCTCTCCGCCCTGTTGGACGCCGCTCGGGCCTCCTTGCCCGGCCCGTTGAGCCTGGCCCTCGACCGCGACCTGGTGACGGCCCTGCGCTGTCCCCGTTGCGGCTGGCACAGCGAGGTCTTCCGCCCGCGGACGAAGGTCGCCCAGGGCGAGGCCGTCTGCCCGACTTGTCAGGAATCCGCGCAGCCCGAGATCGTCCATTCGGTCCCGGAAGGGACGGCCCTGGCCGACCGTCCGCTGGCGGCCCTGGGCATCCCGCCTTACGATATAGTGCGGATCGACGGCGCCGAGGGCACCGGCTTCTTCCTGCTGGCCAACGACCGCAACGCCGTCCGTCGGGTCGATTGAAGTCGAGGCGAGGCGAAGCGAAGGAGGTTCCCCCATGGCGACCGGCACCCGACGAGCCAGCCAGGCACGACCCAGCTCACCTCCGACCCCCGACGTCCCGCCCCTGGAGAACGGCGACCGATTGACGCGCCCCGAGTTCGAACGCCGCTACGTTGCGATGCCGCACGTCAAGAAGGCCGAACTGATCGAGGGAGTCGTTTACATGCCTTCGCCCGTTTCCCACAGGCACCACGGACAGCCCCATTTCTCCGCCATCACCTGGCTGGGGACCTACAGTGCGGCGACCCCGGGAACCGAGGGCGGTGACAACGGCTCGATCCGCCTCGACCTGGACAACATGCCGCAGCCCGACGCCTTCCTCATCGTTAGCCCCGATCACGGTGGCCAGGCCCGGATCAGTAACGATGATTACATTGAGGGAGCGCCGGAACTGGTCGTCGAGGTGGCGTCCAGCAGCGTTAGCTATGATCTCCACCAGAAGCTGAACGTCTACCGCCGCAGTGGAGTCCGCGAATATGTCATCTGGCGGACCCGCGATGGCGTGGTTGACTGGTTCGTCCTCCGCGAAGGCCGCTACGATCCGCTCACCGTCACGCCGGAGGGCCATTACCGGAGCGAGGTCTTCCCCGGCCTCTGGCTCGACCCGGAAGCCTTGATCCAAGGCGACATGGCCCGTGTGATCGCGGTCGTCCAGCAAGGCCTGGCCGCGCCGGAGCATGCGGCGTTCGTCGAACGATTACGGGAGGAGTCGGCCCGGCTCGCCCGGCCAATGGGAGGCGAGCGGCCTTGAGCACCGGCGACGACATCGTCTTCGGCGAGATGACCTTTCGCGAGCCGGTCCGATTGCGTCGGCCCGATCGCGACCGTCGCAAGACGTGCATTGCGTACGAGACGCCCGGCCCGGACGACCTGCCCATCTTTCTCGAACGCAAACCGGCCGACGCCATCGAGCGCCACGCCCTGGAGGATACGTCCGTTGAGCTGGGCGGCATCCTGCTCGGCAAGGAATGCACCGACGAGGAGACCGGCGAGCCGTTCGTCCTGATCACCGAGGCGCTCGCCGCCAAGCACTACGAGAACACCGAGGCCAGCTTCACCTACACCCACGAATCCTGGGAAGAGATCAGCCGCGAGCGGGATCAGAAGTTCCCCGACCTGGATATCGTCGGCTGGTATCACACTCACCCCGATTTCGGCGTCTTCCTGTCGAGCCACGACCTGTTCATCCATCATCACTTCTTCGCCCAGCTCCTCCAGGTGGCCTACGTCGTCGATCCGATCCGGCAGACCCGCGGCTTCTTCCAGTGGAAGAACGGCCAGATGCAGCAGGTTCGCGGGTTCTTCGTGACCGCCGATCGGAACGAGCGACAGGCCCTGGCCCGGCTGGTCAACGACCTGGAAGGCTTGCCCAACGCCGATGGCGGCGGGAGCGGCCTTTCCCCCCGACTGGAGGCCGAGTTGATCGCCATGCTCAGCCGACCCCACCACGCACCCGCCGCCGCCGTCGATCGGTCCCAGACGGCTGCCGTTTTCAGCCTGCTCGGCGTTCTCGTCGGCGCCCTGGGTGTCTCGCTCTTGCTCTGGGTCTATACCCTGGGCAACAGCCTCCGCCAGCAGCAGGACGACCTCCATTCCCTCGCCCACGCCCAGCAGGAAGCCGCCACCAAGCTCGACGAGGCTGTCCGCGGGGTCAGCGTCTCGGCCAAGGAGCGGGCGCTCGATGCCATCCTCCAGCAGGTCAAGCTCGACGCCACGCCCGAGTCGTTCCGCGAAGACTACACCGACGCCATGCAGCAGGTCATCGGCCTGCAAGACAAGATCGCCCAGCTCGAAACCGAGAAGCTGGCGCTCCACGACCACACCAGCGCTCTGCGTTCCAAGCTCGACAGTTCCACCAAGGAACTCGTGGCGCTCCGGGAGAAGTCGAGCAAGGCCGAGGAAACGCTCCGCGAGGACGAGCACACCATCGACCGCCTCAACGCCGAGATGGGCCGCCAGGAAAGTCTCCTGAAGGAAGGCGACACGGGCTCCCTCGCCAGCCGCTACAACCTGGTCTTCTGGGCGGCCGTCGGCGGCTGGATGGCCTTCTTCCTCGCGCTCTTCGGCATCGTGGCCCTCTGGCAACGGCTCCCTCCCGAAGAGGATTCGATGACCGGCTACGCCTTCCAGCCGCCTCAGCCGCCAACCTCCCCGCAGCCGCCTTCCTCCACGCCCCCTCCCGCCGCGGGGGACTCGTCGACACACGTCATCGAATGAGCCCGCGATGAAGCGTTCCGCCTCGATCGTCCGTCATGCCTTGCTTCTCGCAATTCTGCTCATCCCGGTCCCGTCGCCTGCGGCCGAGCCGACGACGATGGCGGACGTGGTGGAGTCGTCGGCCGACGACCGCCTCGTCCCCGTCCCCGACCCGACGCCCGAGGCGATCACCTTCCACGAGAGCGGCCACCTCGTCTGGGCCTTCGGACAGGCCTGGGCCCTGTTCGTGCCGGCGGCCTGGTTGCTCTCGGGATTCTCGGCCCGCCTGCGCACGCGGACCCGCCGGTTCGCCCGGCGCTGGATTCTGGCGGTGCCCCTGTTCGTCACGCTCTACTTCGTGGTGAGCGATCTGATCGGCCTGCCCTGGGCATTCTACCGGAGTTATGTCCGCCCCCACGCTTACGGTCTCTCACACGAGTCGCTCGGCTTGTGGGCGAGCGAGGAGCTGAAGGCCACCGCGGTCCTGCTCCTGCTGGCCGTGCCGGTGCTCACCCTCGTTTATGGCCTGATGAACCGCTTCCCCCGGCGCTGGTGGGTTCTGACGGGAATCGGCGTGCTTCCCTTCCTTCTCTTCCTAGCAACCATCAAGCCGATCTGGATCGACCCCCTCTTCAACGACTTCGGCCGGATGCGCGACCGCGACCTCGAAGCCAGGATTCTCGACCTCGCCCACCGCGCCGGGATCGACGGCGCCCGGGTCTTCGAGGTGGACAAGAGCCGCCAGACGAACACCGTCAACGCCTACGTCACCGGCTTCCTCAACACCAAACGGATCGTCCTCTGGGACACAATCGTCGATCGGCTCGACGACAACGAGCTGCTTGCCGTGATGGGTCACGAGATGGGCCATTACGTGCTCCATCACGTCGTCCTGGGCCTGACCTTGACGACCCTCCTCGTCTTCGTGGGTCTGGGATTTGTCCACGTCGCCGGACCCAGGATTCTCCAACGCTGGTCGAGCCGCTTCGGCTTCGACCGTCTCTCCGACGTGGCCTCCTTGCCGTTAATTCTGCTCCTCGCCCACGTCGCCAACCTGGCGTTGACGCCCCTCGGCTTCGCCTTCAGCCGCCACCTCGAACACGAGGCCGATCGCTTCGCCCTGGAGATCACCCGCGACAACCGCGCCGCCGCGACTGCCTTCGTGGAACTCCAGCGCCAGAACCTCGGCTACCCCCGCCCCGGCCTCTTCTATCAGCTCTGGCGCTCGACCCACCCCAGCCTCGGCGACCGGATCGACTTCGCCAACGCCTATCGCCCGTGGGCACAGGGCGGGGCGTTGCGATATGAGGCTTTGTTCCACGGGGTCAGTCCGACTCCGACTCGTCCGCAACCCCGTTCAACCCCTCAGGCGCCCCCTTGAACAGGCGACGGCCAAGGTTCGGGTTGAAGGGAGTCCAGTGGGAATCGCGGGCCGGATCGTCGCGGATCTCGCGGGTGAAGGTGTGGATCTTGGCGTCGAGGTTATCGAGGTAGTGGAGCGCGATGGCCTCGGGGGTCATCGGCAGCTTGGGGCTGCCAAACTCGTGAGAGCCATGGTGGCTGACGATCATGTGCTCGACGCGCAGTCGCAGCTCGTCGGGGAAGGGCTCGCCGGTCAGGTCGGCGGTCAGGCGGGCTTTGTCGCGGACGAGGCAGACGCCCATGACGAGGTGGCCGAGGAGCTGCCCCTCGTCGGTGTAGCCGAAGGCGCGGTCATAGCTCAGTTCCTCGATCTTGCCGACGTCGTGGAGGAAGATCCCGGTCAGCAGCAGGTCGCGATCGATCTCGCCGTAGAGGTCGGCGATCCGGACGGCGACCTCCAGCATCGTGACGACGTGCTCCAGCAAGCCGGCCTGGTAGGCGTGGTGATTCTTGATCCCGGCCGGGCGCGGGTGAACCTCGAGACGAAGGTGTCGTCGATCAGGAAGCACTCGGCGAGAGCACGGAGGTGGGGGTTGCCCATCCCCATCAGGATCTCGCGGAGTCGGGCCAGGAGCTTGCTGGCGTCGCGGGCGCTTCGGGGGAGGAACTCGACGGGGTCGATCCGGGAGGGATCGGCAACCTCGATGTTCGAAAGGATGATCTGCAAGGCGCCCTGGAAGACCTGGACCTTGCCGCGGGCGTGCAGGTAATCGCCCGGCTCGAAGCGGTTGGCGAGGGCCTCGCTGGCGTTCCAGAGCCGGGCGCCGACGCTGCCGGTCTTGTCGCGCAATTCCAGGTGCAGGTAGAGGTTGCCCTGGCGGTTGGCGCGGAGCTGTTTATCGGCGACGAGGAAGACCTCGTCGATGGATTCGCTGTTGGCGAGCTGGTTCACATAGCGGCGAGTCATGGTCGGAGATTGTAGGGACGGCCCGCCGCCGGGGTCAAGGGAGCGCGGCGCATCGACCGACCATTCAAGCTCCGTGATGAGCAATCCCCACGCAGAATGCGCCGGAAGGGCAGAGGACAGGAACGCTCCTGCAACCGACCGTTGGCCCTCGGTCCTCTGCCCTCGCGGCGACTCGACAGTCTCAGCCGAACGTCGGCGGTAATCCCGGGAACCGGGAGCTGCCGGACGTGAGGCTCGCGATCGCCGACGTGGAACGATTGGCTCGGATCTGGGCGAGCATCGCGGCGCGACTGGCGCGGAGGGATGTCAGGTCCTGGGTCGTGACGGTGGTGGTCGTCGAAGGGTTGAGCAAGGCGAGCGTGTCGGCAGGCTGATAGACCGAATTGATCAGGCCGAACGCTGGCGTGGGGAACGAGTTCAGCGCCGGGGCGGCGCTGCCGGTCTGGGTGGCAGGGGGCAGGTTCGGGATCGGCGGACCGACGCGCTGGACCAGTTGCAACGACGTGCTGGGCGCGGCCGCAATCTCGCTGATCTCGTGGATCTGGTTCAGAGGATCGACCACCAGGCCGAGGTTGTACACCGCCGGGCCGGTCGGGAGCTGCACCGGGTCGCCGACGACCGTGACCACGTTCGGGGGGGTGTCCAGGTTCACATCGCCCAGCACGGTCGGGCCGTTCGTGGGCACGGTCGAGAGGGGCAGGATATCCGGGATTGTGTAGGTCGCCAGGATGACGTCGGTCGGGCCGTACTGCGTATCGGTCGAGGCAACGAGCTGGACGACCACCGGCCCTTGCGGGCTCACCACCGTCGTGCCGTAGTTGGCGATCTTGAACGAGGGCTGGATGATATCGCCCGGCTGCATCACCGGAGGCACCTGAATGGCGATGGCCTCAAGCTGGGGCAGGGGAGCGGCGAGCTGGACCGGCTCGGGAGCACGCGAGATGTTGTTGGTCCGGTTGAAGTCGATCGTCTGCTTCCGGTCGTCGGCACGGAAGTAAACGTAGAGATTCCGGCCGTTGGGCGGGAAGCCCCGGGGAGGAGTGGCGGGCAGGGCGAACGTCCCCGACAGCTCCACGACGCTGTTTTGCGCGACCGACGGCACGCTGATCTCGCCAATCCGGATCGCCGAGGCGGTCAGATGACGAGGATTCGGCGAGACGTACACCCCGACGACCGAGGGCGCGGCATCGGCCTCGCTGGTCGCGCCCGGTTCGAGGGCCAGGGGTTCGGTCAACGAGCTGTGGCCGAGGTTGGCGACATCCACGCTGACCGTGATCGGACCGCCGTAGGCCGCTACCGGCGGGGCCTCGCCGACCACGGTCAGGTCCGGGGGCGAGTAGCCCAGCGAACTGTAACTCAGAACTCTCCGCGCCTCGAGCGATTCGAGGGCGGGGAGGGCCGACCGGCGACGTGGCCGACGATCCCCGCGCGGGCGATGAGCTTCAAAAGGCAACACCTCTGCACCTCCCTGCGGCCGGGGTCCCCGACCTTCGCTTCGCAGCATAACACGATCGCTCTCCTCCTCAGCGAACCGAACTCCCACGGGCCGATTCCGCCCCACCCGAATCGGAGCGGAACCAGGCGCACGCCGGGCCATCCTGTTACCTGCAAAGTTCGTCAACACCGACGCCGTAATTCGCGCCATTTCCCTCGAGCCTGCCCCCGCGGTTCCCGTCGCACCGAATGTCGCGGACGTGATGCCCCGCCGCCGGCCGGCGGTCGAGGTTCGTGTCGAAAGCAGCAGCCAGGGCGAACCTCGGAAGATCGGCGGGGGACTGAGTTCAGCGGGGCCGTGTCCCTGTGTTATGATGCTTCGCAACGACGGCCCGGCCTTCGGCCGACCGTCTCCTCCCTAATCTGCCTCCTGCTTCGAAGGAGTCCCCTGTGCGCTGGTCGCAAGCCCTGATCCCGACCCTGAAGGAAATGCCCGCCGACGCCGTGGCGCCCAGCCATGTGTTGATGCTCCGGGCGGGCTTGATCCGTCAGCTCGGAGCGGGCGCCTACACCTACATGCCGCTCGGCTTTCGCGTGTTGAAGAAGGCGGTGCAGATCATCCGCGAGGAGATGGACCACGCCGGGGCGCTCGAACTGCTCATGCCGGCGATCCACCCGGTCGAGCTCTGGGAGGAGTCGGGCCGATTCGGCAACATGGGTGGCATCCTCATGCAGCTCAAGCTCGGCGGCGGCCACGACTACGTCCTCGGCCCCACGCACGAGGAAGTGGTGACCGACATCGCCCGCGACCTGGTCAAGTCGTACAAGCAACTCCCGATCACGCTCTACCAGATCCAGACCAAGTTCCGCGACGAGCCCCGCCCCCGCTTCGGCATCATCCGGACCCGCGAGTTCCTGATGAAGGATGCCTACAGCTTCGGCGCCAGCATGGAGCAACTCAACGCGGCGTATGAGGCCATGTACGAAGCCTATTCCCGGATCCTCGACCGCTGCGGACTGCCCTATGTCGCCGTCGAGGCCGAGAGCGGGCCGATCGGGGGCGAGAGTTCCCACGAGTTCATGATCCCCTCCGACATCGGCGAGGACTCAGTCATCCAGTGCCCGAAGTGCGGTTACGCCGCCAATCGCGAGCGAGCCGAGATCGGCGACCGCGTGAAAGACTCCGCCCCTCTTGGCGAATCGAAGCCGCCCGCCAGGCCGGCGAAGCACTGGTGGGAGACCTCGGCCGATCCAGTGCCGCCGCCGCAGGCCGTCGCGACCCCCGGACGACGCACCATCCAGGAGGTTTGCGACTTCCTCAAGGTCGATGAGTCGCAAACCGGCAAGCTCCTCGTCTTCCTTGCGGACGGCAAGCCCGTCGCCGCCTTGATCCGCGGCGATCACGAGGCGAACGTGGCGAAGGTCCGCCGCGCCTTCGGCGCCACCACGCTCGAACCGGCCACCCCCGAGCAGATCGCGAAGGCCACCGGGGCCCCGATGGGCTTCCTCGGACCGGTGGACATCAAGATTCCGTTGATCGTCGATCGCTCCGTGGCCGAGATGACCACGGTGGTCGTCGGCGGCAACGAGGAGGACGTGCACCTCACGGGCGTCGTGCCCGGCCGCGATTTCTCGCTGGAGCAGGTCGGCGACCTCCGCAACGCCGAGGAGGCCGATCCCTGCCCGCGATGCGGCTCGTCGATGACCGTCCACCAGGGCATCGAGGTCGGCCACGTCTTCAAGCTCGGCACCAAGTATTCCCAGGCGATGGGCGCCAACTTCCTCGACGACAAGGGGCAAGCCCACCCGCTCATCATGGGATGCTACGGCATCGGCGTGAACCGCATCCTCGCCGCCGCGATCGAGTCGGGCCACGACGCCAACGGCATCGTCTGGCCGCTCCCGCTGGCCCCTACCAGGTCCTCCTCGTGCCGCTCCAGGTCACCAACGAGGCGGTGATGGAAGTGACGGACTCGCTCGAAACCCAGCTCGCGGAGGCCGGTTACGACGTCCTGGTGGACGACCGCGACGCCCGGCCCGGCTTCAAATTCAAGGATGCCGACCTGATCGGAATTCCCTTGCGGGTCGTGATCGGCGAGCGCGGCCTGAAGGACGGCACGATCGAGGTGAAGTGGCGCAGCGACTCTGAAGCCCACCAGGTCTCCGCCGCCACCGCCGGCGAGGCGATCCTGGCCGAGCTGGAGGCGACCCGCAAGACCCTCCAGGCGCAGTGCGAGGAACGCCGCGTCGCCCGCGCCGCCGTCCGGGGACACCATTGACCTTGCGGATTGCCAGATTTAAGGGGACACCACGGAGATGGCCCGGCCACCGTCGCGACTGCCCTTGATCCTCTTTGGCCTGCTGACGGTGATGACCCTCGGCGGACCGTTCGCCCTCTGGGCCGTCATGAGCGGCGGGGCGCGGTCTTCCTGGCCACCCGACCGGCCGGTCGAGTGGTGGATGCTCCTCGGCACCCTCGCCCTCTTCGCGGCCCTGATGATCGCCTGCATCGGCACCGCGACAGCCACCCTCCGCGCCTCGAAGGACCGCCCCCTCTCCAATCAGGATCTCGACCTCGACCTCGGCGTCCCCGATCCGACCGAGCCGTCGTCCGACCTCGACCTTCACCTCGACCGCCCGGCAGCCTCACGCGACGAGAACGACCTCCGGCTCTGACCGCCGATCCGGCCTATCACGCTTCCACCCAGCCTCGAAGCAACCCACGCTCCGGCCCCAATCGTGTGCTATAATTAACGCTAGCTCCTTGGCAATCCGGTCGTGACCCACCCCCTGGTCTGCTGGCAAGGCGACGCGACGTCGCGGCGCAGTCTCGGGCGCCGAACGAACTTCACAATAGGTAAAATCTTCTCGTAACTTCCTATAATTACAACCGTTAGGATGCGCCACCCGCGGCAATGAGCAGCGTCCCCGCACCGTCCTCCCGTCGATTTTCGGGCGTCCCCGATGCGTCGCCTGGCCGTCCCCACGCCGTCCCGAGCATCCGATACAGTTAAAAAAAGCGGCTCTCTCACGACGCCCAGGAGAACCAGAAGCCGGCCCAGGAACCGTCCCAATCTTCGATTCCATCAACCGCAATCCCAGATTGATGACTCACGCCCCGCCAACCGCCCCGGCCTGGACCGTCCCCCGGATCGCCCTCGCCCTCGCCACGCTCGCGGGGTTGTCGGTGCTTCTGACGCTTGGCGACCCGGGCCTGACCGTCGATGAGCCGCTCGACGTGGCGCCGGGGCGGAAGTACGTGAAGACCCTCCTGACCCGCGGGCTCGGGTTCTTCGAGCCTGCGACTGTCCGCCTCGTCTTCGCCGACAACGCCGAGCATCCCCCCCTGGGGCGCTGGCTCCTCGGCCTCGCCTCAATGATGGGCGAGCCGATGGAATTGATCGTGCGGGGCAAGGACCCGGTCGGGCTCTACGTCCGGGCCGGACGGGCGGCTCCGGCCTGCTGCTTCGCGATCCTGGTGGGGATCGTCGCCGTCGAGGCGGGGCGGCGCTACGGCCGCGCGGCGGCGTTCGCGGCGGGCCTCGCCTTGCCGCTGATGCCGAGGGCGTTTGCCCACGCCCACTTGGGTGCGCTCGACACGTTCGTCGCCCTCTTCTGGACGTTCGGCCTGCTGACCGCGGCGCGGGCCGTGGAATCGCCGAGGCCGGTCAGTCGGATGGCGCTGGCGGGTCTGGCCTGGGGCCTCGTCTTGCTGACGAAGATCCATGGCTGGCTGCTGGCGCCGGCGGTCGCGGCCTGGGCCTTGTCGCGACTTCCCTGGCGGAAGGCATTCCCGGCGATGTCGGCCTGGGGAATGGTCGGCTTGGCGACGTTCTTCGCCGGCTGGCCCTGGCTCTGGTACGAGACCGGGCCGAGGCTGACGCAGTTCGTCGGTCGTTCCGTCGAGCGGACGCCGATCCTCGTGCAGTATTTCGGGACCATTTCCCAGGATGTCGATATCCCCTGGCATTACCCCTGGCTCTACTTCGCGGTGACCGTGCCCGTCGGCCTGCTGGCCCTGGGCGCATTCGGGGCTTTCCGGGGCCGGCAGGATCCGTTTGTGCGGCTCCTGGCCGGGACGATCCTCGGCTGGCTCCTCCTGTTCAGCACGCGCGTGGCCGCTTACGACGGCGAACGTCTCTTCCTGCCCGCCTTCCCGCTCTGGGCGATCCTGGTCGGCCGCGGGTTCGCGGCACTCTGGGAAGGAGCGAAGGGTCGGTCCTGGCTCCGGGGCGGCTTGATCGCGCTCGCACTGGCGCAAGGGTATGGCGTCGTGACGATCCACCCGTTCGGCCTGAGCTACTACAACCTCCTCGTCGGCGGCCTTCCCGGCGCCGAGCGGCTCGGACTGGAGCTGACCTTCTGGGGCGACGCCGTCGATCCGGTCCTTCTCGACCAGCTCTCCCGCCTCGCCCGACCCGACGACCCGGCCGCCCTGGCGCCCACGCTCGCCCCCGGCCAGGGAGTCGTCGCCACGACCCCCGCGATGGCCCAATTGCCGGTCATCTTGCAGGATGAGCAGGCTGCAGGATCGGCCGAATGGGTCGTTGTCTATCGTCGCAAGGCTTACTGGAAACCCGAGATCCGCGAACTCGTGCGGACTCCGCCCGTGGCCATCCGGTCCCGCCAGGGCGTCTGGCTCTCGGGCCTCTGGCACCGCTTGCCTCGAAAAAAACCGCAATCGAATTGATGCCCCCTGGCCGACTCTATACAATACTTTCAGAATGAATTGAACTTCACGGGAAATCGGTCCGATGGCCGAGCTGACACACTTCGACGAGCACGGGGCCAGCCGGATGGTGGACGTCTCGGGCAAGGCCGTCACCGCGCGGCTCGCTCGGGCGTCGGCCCTGGTCCGGATGCGGCCGGAGACCTTGACTTTGATCCGGGACCGCAAGTTGGCCAAGGGCGACGTCTTCGAGGTAGCCCGACTGGCGGGCATCCTGGCGGCGAAGCGGACCGGGGAGTTGATTCCCCTCTGCCACCCGCTCGGGCTCGACGCCGTGGAGCTGAGCTTCGCCGCCGAGGGCGAAGACGCCGTGCGGGTCGAGTCCGCGGTACGGACAACCGGCCGGACGGGCGTTGAGATGGAAGCTCTGACCGCGGTATCCGTCGCGGCCTTGACGATCTACGACATGTGCAAGGCGGTCGATCGAGGGATGACGATCGATCGGGTCCGGCTGGAGGAGAAGTCCGGCGGCAGGAGCGGCCATTACCACCGCGACGACGACCGCACACCCCAAGGAGCCGGGGCCGACGCCTGAGTACCCCCCGCCGGGCGCGTCGGCCGGGATTGACCGGAGCGGAATGATGAGTACGTCCACGCTCTTGAGCCCTGAAGAGACCCGCCGTCGGCTGGCCTCGGTCTACACCCCAATCGCCGCCGAGCTGGCCGAGGTCGAGCGGCATCTTCGCCGCCGAGTTGGGGAGCCGGCACCCGTATGTGCAACGCCTGGTGGACCACGCCGCCGCCTTCGGCGGCAAGCGTCTCCGCCCCGCGCTGCTGCTGCTGACGGCCCAGGCCTGCGGCGGTATCCGCTCGATGCACCCAGTCCTGGCGGCCGTCGTGGAGATGATCCACACCGCGACGCTCGTCCACGACGACGTGCTCGACGAGTCGGCCGTCCGCCGCCACGCCGCCACGGTCAACGCCGGCTGGGGTAACGAGCCGGCCGTCCTCCTGGGCGACTACCTGTTCAGTCACGCCTACTACCTCGCCGCCACGGCCGATTCGACGCTTGCCTGCCGCTGGATCGGCCGGGCGACGAATCTCGTCTGCGAAGGCGAGATGATGCAGGTCGCTCACCGCGGCGACCTGGACCTCGACGAATCGACCTACTTTGAGATCATCCGCGGCAAGACCGCCGAGCTGACCGCCGTCGCCTGCCGCCTCGGCGCCCACTACGCTGGTGCGCCGTCGGCGACCGTCGAGGCGCTGGAGGAGTATGGCCGCGACCTCGGCGTCGCCTTCCAGATCGCCGACGACGTGCTCGACCTCTGGGGCGACGAGAAGGCCGCCGGCAAGACCCTCGGCACCGATCTGGAGAAGCAAAAGCTGACCTTGCCCGTGATCCGCCTCCTCGCCACCGCGCCGACCGCCGAGGCCGCGCGGCTCCGTTCACTGCTCGCCCACGCCCACCCCGAGCACCGTGGCTTGATCCGTCCCGCCCTGGAGGAAAGCGGCGCGCTCGCCTACGCCTGGTCCCGCGCCGAAGATTTCGCCGTCACCGCCCGAAACCGTCTCGATGCCCTCCCCGAGAACCCCGCCCGCTCGATCCTCGTCCAGCTCACCCGCCACGTCGTCCGCCGCGCGGTCTGATCCCGCGAACGCCCAGATGGCCCGATTTCGAGCCTCAGGCGAAGCTCATCCGGCGGGACTTGCATTTTCCGGATTTTCCCATTCACATTCGGGAAAGAGGTCGTATACTGTCAAGTATGCGATACGCCGAAAAACTCTACAAAGCGATGTTGCTCAAGGGTTTAAACCAGCAGAAGCTCGCCCGGCTGTCGGGAATCAGTGATTCGGAAGTCTCACGGATTCTTGCAGGCAAGTCCAACCCGAGCCTGGCGTACGCCTTCCGGCTTGCCCAGGCTCTTGGTCTCTCGCTGGACTATCTGGCCGATGACCGCCTGGACGAGGACCCGCGCCAGTCGGCCGAGCCGGCCTCGGCTCTGGAACATGAGATCCTCGACCTTTGCCAGCACCTCGGCCCGCGACCGGCCCGCCGCATCCTCGAGACATCGGCCGAACTGGGGTATGAGGTTGCGATCCGCCGGTTGCTCGGTGCCGAGATGAAGCCAATCATCGAGGTCGGCGGCGGTAATCCCGCCCCACCCAATGCCACGAATCCCCACGGCGGTCGGGCCAACTCGGCCTGACGTCGTCAACCATCCTCGACCGGTGAGTGCTACACGCCGCCTTCCTCGTTTCAGAAACGGCGGCGTTCTGCCAGCGCCCGGCGAGCGTTCCTTTCAGATCGCCACGACGGGCTTCGCCTCGCGGACAAACGCCGGGTCGATCTCGATCCCGAACCCGGGACCCGAGGGGACGAGGATCGTCCCGTCCTCGCACTTCAGCGACGAGGTGTCGCTGTGGACCGGGATGTCAGGATCACCCTTGAATTCGTGGAAACGAGCGGGGTTGGGGAGGCATGAGACGAAGTGCGCCGCGTCGAGGAAGCCGAGGCCAGAACCCGACATGTGCGGCGTGCAGACCAGACCCGCCGCATCGGCCATCCGGGCCACGCGCAACGAGCGGATGAAGCCGCCGTGATAGTGAAGGTCCGGCTGGACGACCTGCACCGCACCCAGGGCGATCATCCTTCGGAAGCCAAACGTGCTCGACTCCTGCTCGCCTCCCGCGATCGGGATACGCAGGGCCTCCGCGACCGCCTGGGTTGCCGCGAGATCATCAAAGCGGCAGGGCTCCTCGAAGAAGCCGTAGTCGTGCTCCTCCATCAAGCGGCCGATCGCAATGGCATGGGGCGCGTCGTAAGAACTGTTGGCGTCGGCGTAGAGGGTCATCTCGGGGCCGAACGTCTCGCGGACCAGCGGGATGAGCCGCTCGGATCGGCCAGGCAGCGAGTCGGCGTTCTTGCTCATCCGGCCGCCGAGGCGGAATTTGAGAGCCTTCGCCCCGGTCTCAGCGACGAGTTGCTTGAGGTATTCAATCTCCTCCTCGGGCATGTTGCCGCGCCGGCCGCTGGCCCGATAGACCGGGATCTCGCGACGCTTCACGCCTCCGAGCAGGTCGCCGATCGCTTTGCCGGTGAGCTTGCCGAGCAGGTCGAGCACGGCGAATTCGGCCGCCGCCACGCAGACCCAGAGCGCGAGCCCCTGGTACTTGTAATTGTCGCCGTGTCGGTACAGTTCCCAGAGCAGGTCTTCCAGTCGTCGTGCATCCTGACCGACGAACGCCGGGGCGACGCGGTTGACGAAGATCGGGTACGTATGGATCAGGTGCATCGCGTTCGGGACGGCAAGCCCTTCATCGCCGCTCTTCGTGCGAACCCGAACGAGGAAGTTGCGACCGTTGCGGAGCAATTCCATCGACGCAATCGTCACCGACGCTTCGAGACCGTTGACCGCGAGCACCGGCTCGTCGGCGGCGCGGTCGAGTCGCTCGAACACATCCGCGATCGGCTGCCCGAAACGGGCCTGGGCGGGCCGCGCCGCCAGGGCGGCGGCGAGGCCCGACTGGAGCCACGAGCGGCGATTCATGGTCCGTTCCTCCAGAGATCACTTCACCTCGGGTCGCACGTCGCCGTAAGGCCAGATCCGGCCGGTGAACGGCTTCCGCCGCAGCGCCTCGGGAACCGGCCCCGGCTTGAGCTGGCGGGCCAGCTCGATGCCCGCGTCGCGCATCTGGGTGCCGGCGGTCACTTCGAGGTTGCTGTAACTTGTCAGCCGCGTCTCGTAACCGCCGCCCTGTGGGCCAAAGGCGTCCTCGGTCGGGACATAGCCGACGCAGCCGTTTGCCAGCGAGACCGGGAAGGTGTAGGGGAACCCGCTACCCTCCTTGATCTCCAGCCCGTAGCGGCAGAAGTATTCCGCCGGGTCGGACACAAAGACCGCCGGGCCGACCTGCACTGCCTGGACCTCGACGGTCGCCGTCGGATGCTCCTTCAGCAAGGCGTCGAGCATGACCGTTTCCTTGGCGAACGTCCACTCAGCCGGGTCCACCTTCGCGCGGTCCTGCTGCACCAGATCCAGGCGTTCCTTCACTTTGTGCGGATCGGGCACCCGTCGCGGGATTTCCCACGTCTTGCTCTTCGAGGCGAGCGGGACCAGCTCGCCCCGCTCCATCGTCAGCAACACCTTCAGGGCCTCCGCCCCGACCTTGCCGCCGACGAGCTGCGCCCAGCGGTCGCCGCTCGGATACTGATAGGGGCTCTGGTTATCGACCTGGGTGATGTCGCCCGAGGCGCCGGCCACGAAGACGACGACGGCGTCCTTGCCGTAGTAGCCCTGGATCACCTTCTCAAGATAGTAAATATAATTCGCCGAGATTCCGCCGGGGCTGGTAGTGGCGTGGCAGGCAAAGTTGACGACGCAGCCGAGCAATTTGTCCGGCTCCTCCGCGCTCCAGGCGCCGACGACGCCGACCTCCGGATCAACCGGCCCGGCCGGCTCGACGATGTCGGGGTTGCCCAGGCCGGGGTGGGTCACACTCCGTCCGTCACGCATGAGGAAACGCCGGTTGTAGGCGACCGTCTCCTCCATACCCGATCCGACCCCCGCCCGCGCCGGGACTCGGCGGTCGTTCGCCTCGCAGAGCGCGTCAATGAGAGCTTTCTCGACGGTTGCCAGGTACTTCGGATCGACGCAGGTGGATTGCTTGTACGCGAGATCCTGCACGAGTGGGCTCGCGTGATCGTACTCGCCCGGCATGATCCAGACGATCGGACCCGAAGAGTGCGAGTGCGACGCCCCGATCAGGATGGAACCGGCCGGGATGCCCGTGCGTTCCTCGACAGTCTGGCGAACCTTCTGCACCGTCTCGCGACGGATGCCCAGGGCGTCGATGCCGACGAGGGCGACGCGGGTCTTCCCGTCATCGAAGACCGCCGCGCGGACCTTGCAGGGGTCATGGACCGCGCGGTGGTACGACTTGCCGTAGCCACCCGGGGCCTCCATGCCGATCTCCGGCGTGATGTCCCGCTCGGCGAATCCGGCCTGGAACGCGGGAGCTTTCGGCGGCTCGTCGGCCGCGAGGGCGATCGGGGCGAAGCCCAGGAGAGTCAGCAGACAGGCAGGCAGGGCGAGTTTTCGCGACATCGTTGTGACTCCAGGATGAGATGGCTTGCCGCACGTCGGAGGGTCGATCGGCAATCGATCATCGGATTTTCGTGTGGACCATCGACCATTGATCATCGGCCGTCCTCACGGCAGCTCGCGAATGCGCAAATCCTTGAACTCGATTGGCGCCCCCTCGGATTCAAGACAGAGGTAGCCGGAATGCGGGTTGCAGTCGCTTCCGCCGGAAACCTCCTCGCCGTTGACCCAGAGGCGAATCTCCCCGTTGAGGGCGCGAATGTAATAATGATTCCACTCGCCAACACCCTTGCTCAGTTCCTTGCGTGGGAAGCTACGGGAGCCGTCGGGCGAGACGGGCGGGAAGGGCTTCATCTTCGACGTACCGACGGCAAAGACGTCGCCATTCGTCGTGAACCAGTCGCCCTTCTTGCCCGAATTCTTCTCGTATTGCTCGCGGAATCCGTGGTCGAGGATTTGCACCTCGATCCCACCCCTAGGCAAGCTATTGGGCTTGATGCCCTCCAGCGCCTCCTCGGGAGCCCAGACGAAGATGCCCGAGTTGCCCCCCGAGCGCAGGTGCTTCCATCGGGCGACCAGCTCAAAATTCGTGTACTTCTTCGCCGTGCGGAGGACGCCCACTGGTCGGCCGGTGCAGTGGAGGACGCCATCTTTCCAGGTCCAGGTCTCGGGATCGCAGTTGACCCGGGCGAAGTCGCTCTCGCCCAGCACGCGCCAGCCGGGACCCGTGCCATCGAGGCTGGCTTTCGGCAGGTCGGCGGGGTCGTCGGCGACCGCGAGCGACGCGGCCAGCGCCACGAGGAGTGCGCCACGGATTGCGATGCGAGGGAAGGCAGCAAGGTTCATCATGATCTCCGTCTCCCAAAGGGGTCCACGCCCCGGTTATATCCGGCTCGGGCGGCACGGGCGAGAGTCCGCTCAGCGGAAGGTGATCCGGTCCGGGGAGAAGCGTTTGAGCTTGTCGGGGTCGATCGCGACGCCCAGGCCAGGGGCCTCGGGAATCGGCACGAGGCCGTCGGCGTCGAGCCGGAAAGGCTCGGCGGTCAAGTCGTCGATGTAGGCACAAGGGGTCAGGTATTCGACGTAGTGGGCGACCGGAATCGCCGCAACGAACTGGAGATCGGCGGCGAGCCCGATCGCGGTGTTCCAGCCGTGGGGCACGACCTGGACATTGTGGTCGAAGGCCGACCAGGCGATCCGTCGCGACTCGGAGAGGCCGCCGTTCTTGGTGCAGTCCGGCTGGAGGATATCCACCGCGTGCCGCTCGATCCAGGGCTGGAACGCTTGACGCCTGGTGAGCACCTCGCCGCCCGCGATCGGCACGGGCGAGACGCGGGTCAGTTCGGTGTAGCCGTCGAGGTCGTCCGGCGGCAGCGGCTCCTCGAACCAGACGACGCCGTAATTCGCGAGCATCGACGCCGTGTTCCGCGCCCAGTTCGTGCCGTGCGGCCAAAACTGCTCGCTGCCGCCCGCATCAACCATCAACTCGATCCCGTCGCCCACCGCTTGCCGGGCCGTCTGAATCAGCAACTCGTCGAACTTCCGGTCACGACGCCCGAACGGCCGCCAGCCCAGCTTGATCGCCCGAAACCCGCGCTCGACGACACTCTCCAGCGTCCGGCGAAGCGGCTCCGGCTCATCAAAAAGAATGGACCCATAAGGCTTGATTGCCCGCCGATATGTTCCTCCCAGCAACCGCGCTACCGGCTGGCCGCAGGCGTGGCCCATGAGGTCCCAGAGAGCGATGTCGAGCCCGCTGATGGCGTGCTCGACCGAGCCGCCGCGCCCTTGCCAGAAGGTGGACTGCCTCAGCTTCTCCGAGACTCGCTCCGGTTCGACGGCCGACTCTCCCCGCAGCAGGGGCCAGAGTAATTCCAGCGCTCCAGCGACCAGCTTGCCCGACGTGTAGCAACTGCCGAGTCCGACGAGCTTTGAATCATCGGTGCGAACAATGACCAGTGTATGCAGGTTTTCCTGCGGCTCGTGGCCCTGGGGCCAGCCGCCGTCCACCGTGGCACCTGTCAATGGACAGACCTCGACCGACTCGATCCGCGGTGAGCTTACCATGATCCTCCTCCACCACCCCCAAATCCGCCTCCCGACGAGCCACCACTGAAACCGCCGCTCGACCAGCCCCCGGAACTCCCGCTCGATCGCGGCTGGCTCGGCAACGACGCGTTCATCGCGCTCACCGAACGGTTGATCGACGAGGCGAGCAGGTAGGTTGAGAACGCCCCGCCGTCGGCCGGACGATACCAGTCGGGAGGCTCGCGGTACAGTCCCTCGAAGGACTTCGCCCAGCGATCGGCGAGATTGAAGGCGATCGCATAAGGCAGCAATCGCTCGAAGATGTTTCGCTTCTCCTGCTCGCGGAGGTCTTCCACCTCGGCCCGCCGGATGTATTCCTCGAGTCCGCTGACCCGCTCCCAGGCGATCCGCCCTTTCCGCGTCTTGCGCGGCATCACGCGGCTCGTGAAGACGATTGCCACGAACGACAGCACACCCGTGATCGCCGCCGGGACGACGAAGACCCGCCCAATCCAGACCCGCTGGATCAGAAGCGCAACCGCCAATGCGACGACGAGCAGGATCGCGCCGAGAACCAGGAATCCGGTCCGGACCGAGTCCGGGTTGCCGTCGAAGTAGCCCTGGTGAGTCAGGCCCTGGTAGAGGTCGCGCCGGACCTTCGGGATCACGCCGTAAAACTTCGTGCGGAGCGACGACAGCAAGACGGAATCGCCCGCGTCGAACAGCTTTTCAACAATCTTCAACTCGTGCGGCTTGAGGCCGTCGCCGTCGCGGAGGCGGGTGAAACGGTAGTCATTGCCGGTGAAGATCCAGATACCCGACTTCTCCTCCTCGATCCGGATGAAGCCGCGCACGGCCAGGTCGATGATCGTGGCGGAGATGTCCCGCATGTCGACACGTTCGTCGATCAAGGTACCGACCTCGGCCGGATCCATGCCGTCGGGTGCCTCGTACTGTACAACGATGCTGCCCATCCCCGGCTCGTCGCGGCCCCGCGAATACCAGTACCCGAGGCAAAGCGCCAGGCTCGCGGGGAAAATCGCATAAACGAAGTTGTCACCCAGCCACCAGCCGAGCCGGGTCAGGAAACCGGGTTCCGCAACCGTTTCGGCGGGCATGGCCACGTCTACCGTGATCCCGTCGGAAGGCCGAAACGGACCAGTCTCGAAGCGGACCGTTCGGTCGTCGGGACGGGTCATCGAGAAGTCCTTACCACGGTCGCCGAAGGGGCCGGTCCAGGCGTCGGCGTCGATCTGATTCTCGGGCAGCGGCTTCGGAAGCGTTACGACCACGACGGCCTTCTCGATCGGCACACGCCACTCCGTCCCGGTGGCGTTCCATCGCAGGACGGCGTGCTCGCCTTCCCACAGGACCGCACGATCGACGCGGTAGTGGATGCGGTAGGTCTGCCGTCCGGTCAGGGTCTTGTCGGCGTCGCCGATCCGGATTCGGACGCGATTGTCCTGGTAGGTGACTTCCTTCGTCAACGCATGCCCGTCGCCGTCGTCAACGTTGAGCAAACGGAAACGCAAGGCATATTGATGAAGGCCGACGTCGTATCGGATCGGGATCTCGCGATAAATCCCATGTTTCGGGCTACGAAAGACGGCGTCGATCGTCTCCGTCACCTCCACGCCGGCATCCGGCTCGATCTCCAGTTGCGTCTCGAACCGGGTGATCGTCCAGTACTCGATGTCCTGCGCTCGTCCCGAGCCGGCGATGGTGAGGAGGATCGGGAGTAGCACGGCGAGGAAGCGACGTCGATTCATGGGGGGCCTCGTGGATCGGTCGCAGGCTCAGAGCTGCACCTTCGGCGTGGCACGCTCGGCCTCGTCGAGCTGGAAGTAGTCGCGCTCGTGGAAGCCGAGCGGTCGGGCGACGAGCATCGTGGGGAAGCTGGCGATCAACGTGTTCAGATCGCGGACTACGGCGTTGTAGTATCGTCGGGCATACTGGACGTTGTCCTCGATGGCGACGAGATTCTTGTGCAGGTCGAGGTAGTTCGCGCTGGCCTTCAAGTCGGGATAGACCTCGGCCAGCGCGAAGACCTCCACGACCGCCCGCGACAGCCCGCGCTCGTTCTCACCACGACGCGCCACCGAACCAGAATGCTCGGCCTCCGACCGCGCCGTGGTCACTCTCTGAAGCGTGTCCGACTCGTGATGTGTGTAGCCCTTGACCGTCTCGACCAAGGCCGGCACGAGATCCCAGCGTCTCTTGAGCTGAACGTCGATATCGCTCCAGGCTGCATCCGCCCGCTTGCTCAGTCCGACGAGCCGGTTGTAGGCCCAGACCAGCGCGACGGCGACGACCGCGGCGATTCCGGCGATCCACCAGGTCACGGGCTCGATCCTCCAGGGCCGGGCGAGAGCAGGGGGAAGGAGGACGCTCGGTGGGCCGGGAGGGCGGCGATTTCCCTGGCCCTCCCGGACTCGTCCGATTATTTCGAGACGACCTTCATCGCGACCGGATCCCAGTGGATCACGCCGCCCTGGCGATAACTCTCGTTGCACAGCAAGGCCGGGGCTGCGGCGCGGAGGCCGAAGACAGCGTCCTCATAGACTGGCTTGCCCTCGCGGACCGAGGCGAAGAAGTTCTTGAAATGGTCGAGCCGCTCGTCGTAGCCGCGCGGCACCACAAACTTTTCCACGAAGTCAGCACTATTGGATGCCTTCGGGACGTTCCGGTGTTCACCGAGGTACTTCTCGGCGAAGCGCTTCTGCTCGGCCTCGGAGAAGGTCCGGACGGAGTTGTACCCTTTCAAAACCTGCTGGGGTGTTGGCTGCTGGATGCCAACGCGGCGCAGGTTCAACTCCGTAAAGCTCACGCTAATGACCCCCTCATCGCCGACGAAGCGGAACATCGTGTCACCGCCGCCGCCGTCCTCGAAGTTCGTCTGGAGGGAGAGGGTGAAGGACGGATGAGCGTCGGTCTCGGGGTAATTCAGCAGTCCCATGATGATGTCATAGACATCACGACCGTCTTTCCAGTACCGCAGACCACCCATCCCGGCGATCTGATTCGGGCCGAGTGAGCCGGAGACGTGGTGAATGCCGGTGAGCAGGTGGACGAACAGGTCGCCCGCGACGGCCGTACCGTAATCCCAGTAGTTCCGCCAGCGGAAGAAGCGGACGGGGTCGAACTCTTGCTTGGGGGCGTTTCCGAGGAAACGGTCCCAGGCGATCGTCTCGGGCGAGGCGTCGGTCGGGATCGAGTATTGCCAGGCGCCGATGGGGGAGTTGCGATTGTAGCGGGCCTCGATCGAATTGACCCTGCCGATTGCTCCTTGCTGGACCAGTTCCTTGACCTTGTCGTACAGGACCGAGCTGGCGTACTGGCTACCCACCTGGAAGACGGCCTTCGTCTCCCTCTGGGTTTCGACGACGCCATGTCCCTCATCGACGACGCGGACCATCGGCTTCTCGCAATAGACGGCCTTGCCGGCCTTCATGGCGTCGATCGACATCTTCGCATGCCAATGGTCTGGCACGCAGATCAAGACGGCATCAACGTCGTCGCGGTCGAGGATTTCACGGTAATCGATGTGCGTCGAGATCCGATCGCCAAAAACCTCCTTGGCGTGGGTCCGCCGCCCCTCGTACAGGTCCGAGGCGGCGACCAACTCGACGCCCGGAACCTTGAGCGCGGTCTCGGTGTCGATGAAGCCGATGATCCCCATGCCGATCGTGGCGATCCGCACGCGGTCATTCGGTCCCGCTGGCGGCGCCGGCTCGGCCCTCGGCTCCAAAGCGAAGACATTACCCCCGAGGGGCACGGTGGCGACGGAACCGGCGGCGATCGTCCGGAGGAACGAGCGTCGCGAATTGGAGGACGGGTCAGTCATGGAACACTCCTTGAAGGGGGCCAATGTTCGTGGTTATGCAGAGTGAAGGAGGATCAGAGCCGACCCGGAGGGCGGACGCCCGAACCCGGTTGCTTGGTGGCCGAGTCGCCCAAGTCGGCGCGGGCCTGCTCCGCGAGCGATTCGAGGCGGCGGACGAGATCCGGATGCTCGCTCGCGACGTCCTTCGACTCGCCCGGGTCAGCTTCGAGGTCGAACAATTCGGGGCCGATCTTGCGCTGGATGTAAGGACCGGGCAAGCCACCCGATCCGGGTTCGCCCTTGAGGCTCCGATACTCGTGCGGGAAGTGCAGCTTCCAGCGGCCGCTCCGGATCGCCTGAAGCTCGCGACCCCAGTAGAACAGCAACGCCTCATGAGGCGACTTCGCGCCGAGCTGGCCGGAGATCAGGGGCCAGATGTCCTTGCCGTCGATGCCTTCGGGGACCGTAGCGCCGGCGAGGTGGGCGATCGTGGGCAGGATGTCGATGGTCATGGCCGGCTCGCGGCAGACGGTGCCCGCCGGGATCTTGCCAGGCCATCGCATGAGGCAAGGCTCGCGCTGGCCGCCGTCGAAGGTGGTCCCTTTGCCCTCGCGGAGCGGTTCGGCGGAGCCGGCGTGGTCGCCGTACGAGAGCCAGGGGCCGTTATCGGAGGTGAAGATCACCAGCGTCTTCTCCTCAAGGCCGTTCCGCTTCAAGCTGTCGAGAATCTGGTCGACGGACCAGTCGATCTCCTCGATCACGTCCCCGAAAAGGCCACGCTCGGTTTTGCCGGCGAACTTGTCGGAGACGTGCAAGGGGACATGCGGCATGTTGTGAGGAACATACAGGAAGAACGGCCGATCCTTGTTCTTTTCGATGAACCGGACCGACCGCTCGGTGTACCAGGTCGTGAGGTTCCGCTGATCGGGGTTGTATTCGACGATGCGTTCGCCCTCGATCAACGGCAGGTCGGGGAACGAGTTGTTGGTCGGATGCTTCGGCCACATGTCGTTGGAGTACGGCAGGCCGAAGTAGTCGTCGAAGCCGTGGCGGGTGGGGAGGAATTTGGGGGCATGGCCAAGATGCCATTTGCCGTAAACCGCCGTGGCATAACCTCGGGATTTGAGGACCTCAGCGAGCGTCGTCTCTTTCTCATTGATCCCGATCTTGGAGGCGGGCCCCAGAGCGCCGAGGATGCCAACTCGGTTGGAGTAACAACCCGTCAGCAAGGCGGCCCGCGACGCCGAGCAGACGGCCTGCGCCGCGTAGAAGTCGGTGAACTTCACCCCTTCGCGAGCCATCCGGTCGAGGGTTGGAGTCGAATAGCCCTTCGCGCCGTAACAACTGAGATCGGCATACGCGAGGTCATCGGCGAAGATCAGGACGACGTTCGGCAACGACTCGGCGCGAACCGTTGCCGTGACCAGCGGGACGAGCAAGGCCAGGATCAATCGTAGCCTCATCGGACAACCTCCTGGGTCGTTTTCCGGTTTGCCGTTCTCCGCCCCGCTCACGGGACTGGATCTTTCACGCAGCGGAAGCCGACATGCGATGCCGCGCTGAGCGGTTCCCCCTTGCCGCGAGCGCCGGGCAGGTAGCGAACGCAGTAGAGGTCGCTGCACAGATACGACCCCCCGCGCTGCACGCGTTTCGGGATGCCGGGCTCCAGCGGATCGAAGCTTGTGCTCGGCCCCTTCGGGTTGAAGCGGGGACTGGCGAGGTAGTAATCGGGTTGATACCAGTCGGCGCACCACTCCCAGACGTTGCCCGCCATGTCGCAGAGACCGAACCCGTTGGGTGGGAACTTGCCGACGGGCGCCGTCCTCCGGAAGCCGTCCACCTCGGTATTCTCGGCGGGGAACTGTCCCTGCCAGTTGTTGACCATCCATTTCCCGCCGGGCGTCAGGTCGTCTCCCCAGACGAAACGATTGCGGTCGAGACCGCCGCGTGCCGCAAATTCCCACTCGGCCTCCGTCGGCAGCCGCTTGCCGGCCCACCTCGCATAAGCCATCGCATCTTCCCAGCAGACCTGCACGACTGGATGATTCTCCTTGCCCGCGATCGTGCTGTCCGGCCCCTCGGGATGCTTCCAGCAAGCGCCGGGGACGTATTCCCACCATTGCAGGTGATTGTCGAGCGGGACGTCGTGGTCCGGCGGCGTGAACACGAGGGACCCCGGCTTGAGCTTGTCCAGCGGGACGCCGGGGAAGTCTTTCGGGTCTAACGGCCGCTCAGCCACGGTGAGATAACCCGTCGCCTCGACGAACTTCGCGAACTGCGCGTTCGTGACCTCGGTTCGATCCATCCAGAATCCATCGAGGGTGACGAGATGTGCCGGCTGCGCATCAACCATCGCCTCGTCGTTCCCACCCATCCAGAACGTCCCACCGGGAATCCAGACCATGCCCCCTGGCGCCTGGTGCGGCGGCTTGCTGGACGCAACTTGCGGTCCCTCGTCGACGTCGGAGGCCGGGGCGTCCGACAGTGGACGGCGAAATACCCCCGACCCGTAAGCCAGGGCGATCGACAGGAGAACGACGAGGAGCACCGCCGCGCCGACGGAACGCCAGGGTGTACGTCCCTTCTCCCTGGGCTCCGAGACTGGCTCAGATTCGCGATGAACGGGCTTCTTTCGACGTCTCTGGCTCGTCACGAAGATTCCTCGCAGTTGCGACGGCATTCCAATCCAACCCGGGACGGCATCCGCAGCGTCCCGATCTGGTTCTGTACCCCTCCTCATTTTTCTGGAGAATTCCAGTGTACCGCCGACGGCCACGCTCACAAGCCTCCGCCGGTCGCGCGGACGGCCCCGACAGCTTCGATTTGAGCGGGGCGGACTGGTCGGCGCCGTCGCCTTGCCGTACCATCGCGTTGCGGCCGGATGCGACGCGGCCGCCCAGGCAACCCTCGCGCGGCGTTGTCGGTTTCCCGAATTCCGAAGACGCACTTCGGCGCGTCCGAATCCGAAGCAGCTACCATGAGAACTGGCATCCAAGCCCTGACCTTCGCCCTGCTCGTCATCCTGCCGGTCACGTCTGGCGACGAGCCGCCCTCCGACGAGTCCTTCCCCAGTTTCCCGCCGAAGTCGACCACCGAGGCACTCGCAACCTTCAAAATCCGCGACGGCTTCCACCTCGAACTGCTCGCCGCCGAACCGCTGGTGATGGACCCCGTCGCCGCGGCCTACGACGAGGATGGACAGCTTTACGTCGTCGAGATGTCCGACTACCCTTACACGGACCCGAAGAACGACAAGCCGTTCACCGAGAATACCCTCGACCCGCCCCTCGGCCGCGTCCGCCTCCTGATCGACCGCGACGGCGACGGCCACTTCGACGAGGGCCACCTCTTCGCCGAGAAGTTGTCGTGGCCGACCGGCATCGCCGTTTGGAAGGGAGGCGTCTTCGTCGGCGCCACACCTGATCTTTGGTACTTCAAGGACACCGACGGCGACGGCGAGGCCGACGTGCGCCAGAAGGTCTTCACGGGATTCCGCAAGTTCAATGTTCAGGCCGTGATGAACAACCTGACCTGGGGCCTCGACCACCAGATCTACGGTGCTGCTTCCGGCAACGGCGGCCTGGTCGTCCCCGCCGACCAGCCCGACGCCAAACCCGTCAACGTCCTCCGCCGCGACTTCCGCTTCGACCCCCGCACGAAATCCCTCCAGGCGATCTCCGGCGGCGCCCGCTTCGGCAACACCTTCGACGACCACGGCAACCGCTTCCTCTGTAACATCCGCAACCCCGCCGAGCACGTCGTCCTGCCGTCCCACTACCTCGAACGCAACCCGCTCCTGCCCGCCCCTCCCGTTCTCCACGACGCCGCCGAATCCGGCGACACGATTCCCGTCTATCGGATCAGCCCCCCCGAGCCCTGGCGCGAGGTTCGCGCACGACGCTGGGCGGCGATCGGAAAGGCGTATCCGCAAAGCGAGCTGGTCGGGGCTGGCTTCCTCACCTCCTCCAGCGGCGTGACCGTCTATCGCGGCGACGCCTACCCCGATTCCTTCCGCGGCAACCTCTTCCTCGGCGAGGTCGCGAACAACCTCATCATCCGCTTCGCCGTCGAGCCCGACGGCGTCACCTTCCGCGCCCGCCGCGCCGAGCCCGATGGAGTCGAGTTCCTCGCCTCCACCGATACCTGGTTCCGCCCCGTCAACTTCGTCAACGCCCCCGACGGTACTCTCCACATTCTGGATATGTACCGCGAGACGATCGAGCACCCCTGGTCGATTCCCGACGACATCCTGAGCCGCCTCGACCTCCGCAGCGGCACCGACCGCGGCCGCATCTACCGCCTCGAGCCCCCCGATTTCGAGCGACGCCCCACCCCCCGACTCAGCCAGGCCCTAACCACCGAGCTGGTCGCCCTCCTGGAACACCCCAACGCCTGGCACCGTGACACCGCCCACCGGCTGATCTTCGAGCGCCAGGACGATTCCGCCGTCGCCCCGCTCCGGCGGCTCCTCGATGAGAGCGACCAGCCTCTCGCTCGACTGCACACCCTTTGGTCCCTTGACGGCCTCGACAAGCTCACCGATGGCGACTTGCTCCACGCTCTGAACGACACCTCCGCCACCGTCCGCGAGCACGCCGTCCGCCTCGCCGAGCCGAGACTTCCACGCTCACCGGCATTACTCGACCGTGTCCTCAAGCTCGCCGGGAGCGAGGACGACGCCCGCGTCCGCTTCCAGCTCGCCTTCACGCTCGGCGAGGTCACCGACCCGTCCGCCGACTTCCGCCTCGCGGCGATCGCCCTCCGCGACGCCGACGACTTGTTCATTCGCACCGCAGTTCTCAGCTCCGCGTATCGCGACCCCCTCACCCTCCTCCAGACCTTGCTCGACCGCGCCGACCGCCCGTTTCTCGACCGACCCGGAGCCCTCGCCTTGCTCCGCTCCCTCGCCTTCCAGGTCGGTGCCCGGGGGAAGATCCAGGAAGCGGTCGCGACCCTGGCGACGCTGGCGAAGGTGCCGAAGACCGACGGGAACGGCGGCGCCCTGGCGCGGAAGGTTGTCCTCACCCTGGCCGAAGGTCTAGGCCGGAGCAAATCAGGGCTCACCGCGGTTTCCGAGGAAGCGTCAGGAAATGAACAGGCCCACAGGTTCCTGGAAGACATCCTCGAATCGGCTCGTCGCGACGTGGCGAACCCGGTTGCCTCCGTCGAGGCCGTGTCCGACGCACTCGCCCTGCTCGCTGACCGACCGTTCGCCGAGGCAAAGGAATGGATCGCGCCGCGACTGGAGCCGACACAACCCCAGGAAATCCAGCAAGCCGCCGCGCGGGCCCTGGCCACGCACGCAGAGCCGGAGGTCGCCAAGCTCCTGCTCACGAACTACCGGGCCTATCGACCCGCCCTCAAGGCCGACATCCTCCAGATCCTCCTAGGCCGCCCGATCTGGCAAGGGGCCTTGCTCGACGCCGTCGCCTCCGGCCAGGTGCCCCCCGGCCAGATCCCCACGGCGCGCCGTGGCCTGCTCCTGGAGAGCCGCAACCCGGCCATCCGCGACCGCGCCCGCTCCCTCCTCGGCGCCGAAGTGCCCGGCCCGCGTCGCGAGGTCATCGCCCGCTATCAAGAAGCTCTCACTCTCTCCGCCCTCGCCGAACGTGGCCGGGCGGTTTTCGAACGGGAGTGCCTGACCTGCCACAAGCTCGGCGAGAAGGGGCACTCCGTCGGCCCGAACCTGGCTTCCGTCCAGCGCCGCGGACCGGACGAGATCCTGCTCCACATCCTCGACCCTAACCGCGAGGTCGCCCCCGACTTCCTCGAATATGTCGTCGAGTTGAAGGACGGTCGCGTCGCGACCGGCCTGATCGCGTCGGAGACGGCCACCAGCCTGACCCTCAAGCGGGCCGAGGGTGAGTCGGAGACGATCCTCCGTCGCGAGGTGGAAGCGATCGCCTCGACGGGCAAGTCGTTGATGCCCGAGGGTCTCGAAGACAAGCTCAAGCCGCAAGAGATGGCCGACCTGCTCGCCTTCCTCCTGGAGATCCAGAAATGAGAATCTGGGACCTCCACAACCACTTCGCCGGCCTCCCCGGCCGCACGCCCGCCGAGAAGATGGCCCGACTCCTCGAATTCGCCGACCGATTCGGTATCGAGCGGCTCATCGTCTTCATGGGCACCCACTTTGATTACAACCCTTCCCCCGACGACCTCCGCCGCCAGAATGACGAGGTCCTCGACGCCCTCGCTCATTGGCACGACCGCGCCTTCGGATTCACCTACGTCAGCCCGAACCACGTCGAGGCCAGCCTCGCCGAGATGGAGCGCTGCATCGCGAACGGCCCGATGGTAGGCATCAAGCTCTGGGTCGCGGCCCGCTGCAACGACCCCAAGATTGACCCGATCATCCGCCGCGCCGGCGAGTTGAAAGCGGCGATCTTCCAGCATACCTGGATGAAGGTCGGCGGCAACCTGCCTGGCGAATCGACCCCGATGGACCTCGCCGAGCTGGCCGCGCCGGTTCCCCGACGTCCCCTTGATCTGCGGCCACACCGGCGGCGGCAACTGGGAGGTCGGCATCCGCGCCGTGCGGGCACATCGCAATGTCTCGGTCGATCTCGCCGGCTCCGACCCCTCGGCTGGCTTCGCCGAGATGGCCATCCGCGAGCTGGGAGCCCGCCGCGTGATCTACGGCAGCGATGCCTCGGGCCGGAGCTACGCCTCGCAACTCGCAAAGGTCCTCGGCGCCGAGATCAGCGGCGAGGACCGCCGCGTAATCCTCGCCGACAACCTCCGCCGCATGCTCGCGCCGATCCTCCGCGCGAAGGGAATCCAGGCATGATCGATGTCAACATTTCTCTTGATCTCTGGCCCTTCCGCCGCCTCCCCCACGACCGTCCCGAGTCCCTCGCCCGACTCCTCCGTGACGGCGGGGTGACGAAGGCGTGGGCTGGCAGCTTCGACGCCTTGCTTCACCGCGACGTCGCCGCGGTAAATACCCGACTCGCCGAGAACTGCCGCCGCCACGGCGACGGCCTGCTCGTGCCGTTCGGCACGGTCAACCCGGCCCTCCCTGACTGGCGCGAGGACCTCCGCCGCTGCCACGAAGACCACCACATGCCGGGCATCCGCCTCTTCCCCAGCTACCACGGTTATACCCTCGCCGACCCCCTCTTCGCGACCCTACTCGAACTGGCCACCGAACGCGGCCTGATCGTCCAGATCGCCTGGAAGATGGAGGATGAGCGGACCCAGCACCCGCTCGTCAGGGTCCCGACGCCTGACCCCTCGCCTCTCTTCGACCTCGTCCCCCGGCTGCCAAAGCTCCGCCTCGTCCTGCTCAATGCCCTCGGCAACCTCCGCGGTGAGCGTCTCGAACGGCTCACGGCGACGGGCCGGGTCTGGGTTGAGATCGCGATGCTCGAAGGGGTCGGGGGCCTGGAGTCCCTCATCCCGGTGATCGGCGCAAGACCCATTCTCTTTGGCTCGTTCGCCCCGCTGTTCATCTTCGAGTCGGCGGTCTTGAAGCTGAAGGAGTCGCTACTGATTCCCGAGCATTCCGAGATGATCCGCGACCGGAACGTGCAGAGGTTGCTCGAAGCCGGTTGATCCTGCAGTCCCGGAAGCACGGACGCTCGTGCCGAGCGTTCCGACGCGAGAATCGACGACGGGAGGCGACCCTCCATCGGCCAGCGCAGTTTCAGCGGAGGAGAATCGCCAGTGTCAGGGCCAAGACCGTCACGAGCAGGGTCAATGCCACCACGGCGATCAACCAGGAGGCGGGTCGCCACTTCTTGACTATCGGGGGGAGGTCGAGCAGATCATCTGCGGGCGCCGGGAACTCCGGCTCAAGATCCATCCTCAAGAAGACATCCTGAGAATCCCGACCCGAGGATCGTCCGGCCGCGTCACCGTCGATATCGACCTCAGATTCGGACTCGAACCATTCCGCCGGATAGGCCCCTCCGGCCACCGTGGTGGCCTGCGACCTCGCCTGGGCATCCGCTCCCATGGCCACGATCCGGCCCAGGGGAACCTGTCCCGAGGCGAAGGGTTCGAGCGCCGAGACGACGTCGGAGGCCCGGGCGTACCGCTCGCCAGGCGACTTCCGCATCATCCGACGCACCACCGAATCGAGCCCGGGAGGGCAGGACGGCACCAGGTCGGTGAGCGGCTGGACCTCCGAGATCCGGTGGGCGATTAGTTTTTCGGGTAAGGTTGGGGCGGGGAACGGCACCCGGCCGGAGAGCAGGTGGTAGGCGCTGCATCCCAGAGAATAAAGATCGCTCCGGGGGTCAATGCCGCGGGAGTTCCGTGCTTGCTCGGGTGAGAGATAGTCGAAGGTGCCGAGAGTAGCGCCGTCGAGTGTGAGCATGCTGGAGTTACTCGGGTCCACGGCGAGCCCAAGGTCGGTCAACTTGGCGATCCCGCCGCGACTGACCAGGATGTTGGGGGGCGTCACGTCGCGGTGCAGTAGGCCCTGGCCATGCAGCGACCCCAGGCCCAGGGCCACCTGACGGATCAGTTCCGCCACCACCATGGCCGGCAAGGGCCCATGCTCATCGACGAGTTGAGCGGCGCTGCGGCCGTTGATGTACTCCATGACGAGGTAGCGAAAACCGAACGCCTCACCTTCGTCATAGACCCGGATCAGATGCTCGTCCTGAAGCCGGCCGGCAATTTTCGCCTCACGATCGAACCGCGCCAGAGCCCGGGGATCTTGACTGCGCTGGCGAGACAGGACCTTCATCGCCACCTGACGGCCCAGCCGCGTGTCCTGTGCCAGATAGACCAGACCCATCCCCCCCTGTCCGATTGCATCGAGCAAGACATACTTGCCGATCTTCATCGCCTTCCAGCGACCGAGTTGCAGTTGTCGGGCCTGCCACGGTGTCAGCCTCCCGGTGACGACCGCCTGGCGGGCGAGACGACGATCGATCGCCTCGGGCGTGCGCTTCTCCGGGTCGATTGCCTCCAGGCACGCGCCGAGGCCGGCGGCGTCCATCAGGCCGCTCTCCATCGCGGCCTGCCAGAACTGCGAAGCCTTCGGATCAACTGCCATCGATCAAACCCGCCCCCCTCCTTCGAGGAAGCTCAGTCCTGCCTGAACCGGCCTTGCTCATTTTACCATGCCGCACCCATTCCCGAGCACCGCCCCGGCTGGTTCCCGGTGTGACCCATTCCGTCCGGGTGCGAGCTTCAACACTTGATAGGCTTCCGGCGATTTTACGATAAGATGATTGAGATGGGCGCTCGTTGAGATCGTACCGCATGAGGTCGCTGGGGAGGTCGTCTATGATCGCGATGCGTTGTTCCTGTGGGAGCGACTTCTGGGTGAGGGATCGCCTTGCTGGGCGAACCGTCAACTGCCCCTCCTGCGGGATAAGCTTGGCCGTCCCCCCCCTGGAAACGGTCAAGGTAACGATGACGTCGGCACCCTGTAACTGCGGGGAAGTCTTCTGGTCCTCGGCCTGGCAACCGGGCAAGCAATCCCGATGCCCGATCTGCGGTGGCGGGGTGGGACCGTCCCGGTCGAAGGGTGGGTCGGAAACCGTGACGACTCCTCGCTCGTCGGGCAGTTCCGCGCCACCACTCAAATCCTCGGGCGTGCGGTCCAATCTCCAGCGCGACACACCTCCGATCAGCGGCCCGGGCGTCACGAAAGAATCGACCGTGCCGCCTCCGAAGGAACGATGGGGCCTCCCGGTTGGCGAATGGAGCCCGCAGATTCTTGGCCTTGTGTTCGGAGCCCTTGCGGTCTGCGCGCTGGGTGTTGTCATCGGATCCAGGCTGCTTGTACCCACCCCGCCAGCCATCGAAACCACGACGGAGCCAGCGGGCCAGACGGACGTTCCATCGAAGGACCACGACCCGGACCCGTCGATCAAGGCTCCGAGCCAGATCACGTCGGTCCCGGCCCTCTCGGCCCCCCTGAGAGCTCTGGTCCCCGCGTACTTTTACCCGGGCGGCGAAGGCTTGGAGGATTGGAACCAGTTGATTGAGGCCGGCTCGCGAATCCCGATCGTCGCGGTTGTCAACCCGGCGACAGGACCCGGTCCGTCGGCGAACCCCGACTACGCCGAGGTGATCCGCCGGGCGAAGGCCGCCGGGGTCACGACACTCGGCTACGTGAACACCGACTACGCCAAGCGTCCCCGCCAGCAGATCGAGGCGGACGTCGAGAAGTGGCTCCAGTTCTATCCCGAAATTGGCGGTATCTTCTTCGATGCCCAGCCCAGCGAGGCCCAGCATGCTGACCTCTACGCCTCCATGCGCGCCCTGGTGAAGGCAAAGAGGCCGGACTCCCTCATCATCACGAACCCCGGGATCGTCTGCGCCGAGCCGTACCTGGAGAAGCCGGCCACCGACGTCGCCATCCTGTTCGAGAACCAGCAGGGATTCAACGACTTCGCGCTCCCCTCCTGGGCGGGCCGATATCAGGCTTCCCGAATTGCCGCGATTCCCTACGCTCTGGAAACACCGGAGCAAATGAAAGAAGCCGTTCGGCAAGCGGTACTCAAGGGCATCGGCTATCTCTACGTCACCGACGGCACCGGACCCAACCCCTGGGGACACCTTCCCCGTTACTGGAAAGAGGAGGTGGACGCCCTCGAGCGGATCAACCAGCGAAAGCCTCTGTGAAACGGACTCGCCTGGAACGATTGCCATTGCCGGAGGAATCCGTCCGACTTCCGCCGATCCTACTGGAGCGCCCAGCCTGGAATGGTGGCTACTCGGTGCACCCGACGAATCGACCACGATTTGAGTGGAGTTGCTTCACAAGCATTGTTCCGTCGGGCTTACCCTTTCCGCAGCACACGCCGATCTCCGATCTTTGCGATCGGGACCGCATCCATCCCACCCTGTCCGACCGTGGACAGGCGAGGTTCTTCGAGATCGCCGCCGCGGCGCTCGACCTCGGGCCAATGGCGAAACCGGCGGGCGTCGCGACAGTCCCCTAATAATGTCCTACATTAGCGTTGGAGACAGGTTGCCGCCCGTCTTCGAGGACCCTCGTCCGGCCTTGGTCGTGGTTCGCCAGGCTCCGCTCGGCTGAGCAATCAAGAGTTGGTAGGGAGGCACCTGTCGGCGCGGGTCAAGCGCCGGACCAGGAACGGCCCTCGACGCCGAGGCCGCAATCCAAGCCGCCGGAAGGGCAAACCGCCCAGGGAACGAATGGGAGCATCCGCATCATGCCCAGCAGCCAGTCCGCCGAGTACGAGGCCGAGCGTCTCGACCGCCTGGAGCGCGAGGTGAGGCGCCGGCAGTGGGATAGCGTCCTCGTCCGGCCCCGCGACCCCAATACGCCCCAGCCGGCACCGTCCCCGGGACTCCGCCGCGACCCGGTAGCCGAGACGCCAACGCCGTCGAAGCCCGACCCCTATGCAGTCCTGGAACTGATGGTCGAGCGTCTCGACCGCCTGGAGCGGCTCTCGGCGCGGCTGGAGTCGGAGGTTCGCGTGATGGACCGCTACGGCCGGAAGTTCCGCTGGCGGCTCATCGCGGTGCTGGTGGCCACCTCCGCGGCGGGAATGGCCTTGATGCCCTGGTGGGTTTCGCTCTGGCGATTCTCGGAGTCGTTGATGGGACGCTGAGACGCCGTCAGCCACGCCGAGCCTTCGGCGGTTCGGGATGGACGCGCACCCGCCGTCCATCGATCTCCAGCCGGCCCTCGGCGTAGAGGCGGATTGCCTCGGGCAGGGCCTCGCACTCGGCCGCAAAGACGCGCGCAGCGAGGCCCTCGGGCGTATCGTCGTCGAAGACCGGCACCGGACGCTGGAGGATGATCGGACCGGTATCGTAGGTCTGGTCGGCAAAGTGGACCGTGCAGCCGGAGACCTTCACCCCGGCTGCGATCGCGGCCCGGTGGACCGCCTCACCGTGGAAGCCCAGGCCGCAAAAGGCCGGGATCAGCGCAGGGTGGACGTTGAGGACCCGATCGGCGTAGTCGTCCGGGATGCGTAGCAAGGCGAGGAAGCCGCCAAGGACGACCAGGTCCGCCGCCGCCGAGCGAACCGACTCGAAGACCTCGCGGCTGAACGCCTCGACCGGCTTGCCCCGTCGCTCGACCACGACGGTCGGCAATCCAGCCCGCTCGGCCTTCGCGATCGCCGCGATGCCCGGCCGGCTGGCGATCACGCGGCACGATCCGCGCCCGCAGCTCACCCTCGCCGATGCGGTCGAGGAGGTTCTGCAAGGTCGTTCCGCCGCCGGAGACACAAACGGCCAGGCGGATGGGCGGTTCCTGGATCGGGGGCCTTCGGGGGGCGTCGGTCATGGTCGTCGCTTCAGGGTAAGATGTCGCGGACAGCAAAGCGGGTGATCTCGCGGCCGTCGAGTACGAGGGAAAAAACTTCATCGGGACCGAGCGATCTGAGGGTCCGATAGCCTTCCGGGGCCGGGTCGGTGTGGACCTCCAGGACGCAACGCCGAAACTCCAAGATCCAGAAGACCGGCACACCCGCGGCGGCATCGAGCAGCCACTTCAGGTGATGTTCCGTGGCATAGGTGGGGCGGATTCTTGCTCATCCCCTCGACGAGGAAGCCCTCCAGCAGTACCAACCCCTCCGGGCCGAAGCCCCCCGCCTCGGCCGTGCGGTGACACTCCGCGACCGTGATCCGATGGCGACGATCGAATATCAACGCCGCCGGGGTCTCATGCTCCTGCGCCACGGTGGCCATCATGATTATCCCAGAACTCTGGAGGGGGACGCGACCGGATCATTCTCGGGTTGGAACCAGACCAGCAACCCCTATTGATTCGCCAGGGCTTTCACAACCCGCGCGCAACGTTCGCAGAGAGTCGGGTGCTCCGGGTCCTGGCCGACGGATGGGCGGAGGTTCCAGCATCGTTCGCATTTGCCGTAAGAGGATCGTGCGGCCTTGACCTTGGGCGGATAGCCCGCATCCTCGCCGGAGCGGAACTCGACTCCTGAGACGATGCAGATCGTTGCGAGAAGGTATGGGTCCAGGCTCGACACCGTGTCTGGATCGACCGAGAACCGGACAACGGCCTCCTGGCTACTGCCGATCACCTTTTTCCTTACGCAAGGTTTCGAGCTCCGCGAGGGCGAGATCTCGTAACGCGCGGTATCGCTCCCATCGGGCATCTCGCATGGCATCGTCCACGGCGCCGTCGGCCGCCGGGAACTCGGCCAGGTGGACGCTCTCCGGCTTGTCGCCGCGGTCGGGGAGGAAGGTCCAGAGTTCCTCGGCGGTGTGAGGCAGGATTGGGGCGACGAGGCGGGTGAGGGCGTCGTGGAGGCGGGCGAGGACGAACTGGGCGGCGCGGCGGTCGGGACCGTCGGGAAGCTCGGCGTAGAGGCGGTCCTTGAGAACGTCGAGGTAGAAGCTGGAGAGATCCACGGCGCAGAAGTGGTAGATCCGCTGATAGACGCGGTAGAACTCGAAGCGCTCGTAAGCGGTCGTCACGTCGCGGATTAGCTTGTTGAGCTGGCCGAGGGCCCAGCGGTCGATCTCGTGGAGCGTGGTGGGATCGACGGTGGACGGGTCGAAATGGGCGTAATCTTCGAGGTTGCCGAGCAGATAGCGGAAGGTATTGCGGATTTTCCGATACGCCTCGGAAGCCTCCTTGATGCCGCGGACGCTCATGCGAACATCGTCGGCGTAGTCGAGGCTGGCCACGTAGAGGCGCAGGACGTCGGCGCCGTATTGCTCGGTGGTTCCGACGGCAGGAATGACGTTGCCGAGCGACTTCGACATCTTGCGGCCCTGCTCATCGACGACGAAGCCGTGCGTGAGCACCGTATCGAACGGCGCACGTCCGCTGGCGCCGACGCCGGTGAGGATCGACGACATGAACCAGCCGCGGTGCTGATCGGAGCCTTCTAGATACATGAAAGCGGGGTAGCCCAGCTCGAAATTCTGCGAGAGCACGGCGCGATGGCTGGAGCCGGACTCGAACCAGACGTCAAGGATGTCGTGCGTCTTCTCGAACGAGTTGCCGCCGCAGCCGGGGCACCTCGCGCCGGAGGGGAGCAATTCGGTGACGTCCTTGGTATACCAGGCGTCGGCCCCTTCGCGGCGGAAGAGGTCGCGAACGTGGCTGACGGAGTCGGCGGTCAGGAGCTTCTCGTCGCAGTTCGTACAGGCGAACGCCGGGATCGGGACGCCCCAGTGGCGCTGGCGGCTGATGCACCAGTCGGGGCGGTTGGCGACCATCGCCTCGATCCGGGCCTGTCCCCAGGAGGGAAGCCAGCGGACATCGTCACGGATGACCTTCAAGGTCCGGCCGCGGAGGTCGGAATGATCGACGCCGACGAACCACTGGGCCGTGGCGCGGAAGATCACGGGGTTCTTGCAGCGCCAGCAGTGAGGGTAGCTGTGGGAGAAGTTGAAGTGGTGGTAGAGGGCTCCGACCTCGCGGAGCCGGTCGATGATCTTCGGGTTGGCCTGGAAGACCTTCTCGCCGCGGACGAACTCGGGGGCCTCATCGTTGAAGCGGCCGGCGGCATCGACGGGGCTGATCGTGGGGAGGACGTACTTCTGGCCCGAGCGGTAGTCCTCGGTGCCGTGGCCGGGGGCGGTGTGGACGAGGCCGGTGCCGTCCTCGACGGTGACGTACTCGGCCAGGACGATCGGCCCGGTCCGGTCGAGGAAGACGTGGCGATACTGCGCGTGCTCCAGCTCGCGGCCCGGGATGCGGCCGACCTCGGCGAAGTCGACCACTTTCCGGAGGCCCATCACACGCTCGACCAGGTCGGCGGCGAGGATCGTGTGGACGGTCGCGCCGGAATCGGGGTCGGTATAGCGGACGCCGGCATAGATAACGTCGGGGTGGGCGGCGATGGCGACGTTGGCGGGGAGGGTCCAGGGGGTGGTGGTCCAGATCATGGCGTGCCAGGGGCCGTCACCCCAGCCCTCGGGCACGCCGGAGAGCATCGGGAAGTTGACGTAGATGCTCGGCGAGGTCTCGTCGCTGTATTCCAGCTCGGCTTCGGCGAGGGCGGTGCGGTCGGTCATGCACCAGTGGATCGGCTTGAGCTGGCGATAGACGTAGCCGTCGGCGACGAGGTCGGCCAGGACGTCGAGAATACTGGCCTCGTAACCGGGCTTGAGCGTCAGGTACGGGTCGTCCCAGTCGCCCTCGATGCCGAGGCGGCGGAACTGGTCGCGTTGGACGTTCACCCACTTGAGCGCCTCGACGCGACACTTTTCCCGGATCTCGGCGGCGGAGAGGCCGGCGGCCTTCGAGCCGAGGTCCTTCATGACCTTGTGCTCGATCGGCAAGCCGTGGCAGTCCCAGCCGGGAACGTAAGGCGAATCAAAGCCGCGCATGGTCAACGAGCGGACGACAACGTCCTTGAGCACCTTGTTGAGCAGGTGGCCCATGTGGATGTCGCCATTGGCGTAGGGCGGGCCATCGTGAAGGGCGCGGCGTTCCCGGCCGGCGCGGGACTCGCGGATCTTGCGGTAAAGGTCCTCCTCACGCCAGCGGGCCTGAATCTGGGGCTCACGCGCGGTCAGGTTCGCCTTCATCGCGAACTGGGTGGCGGGGAGGTTCAGCGTCTCTTTGTAGGGCTTGCCCTGGGTTGACTCGTTACGCACTCGGCAACGTCCTTCTCTGCCTAACGCTTGCGGGGTGCAGACCGTTTGGGTTCGGAAGACACCATTCTAGCGGAACGGACCCGCGGCGTCGTCGGGTCTTCCGCCTCAGAGCCAGACACTTCGTGACCGGAACGGTTCAGCCGGAGAGAACCGACCGGGCCGCTTCGACGTACCTTGAGAAGGTCGGCACGCCGGGCAGGCCGGTATCCTGAGAGGATGTACGAGAAGGTCTTTGTTTGTAGTTTGTAGGGTGCGTCGAGTCTTCGACGACGCACCAACCGGCCCGCGAATGGGTGCGTCGTCGAAGACTCGACGCACCCGACAGGAATCTTCGAATGATGGAGCGCCGGGCGATCGTGGTCCGCGGTCTGGTTCAGGGGGTCGGATTCCGGCCCTTCGTGTACCACCTCGCCACGTCGCACCAACTCGGCGGCTTCGTCCGGAACGAGACGGGGCGGGTCTTGATCGAGGTCGAGGGCGAGCTGTCCTTGCTGGAACGCTTCCTGGCCGATCTCGAAGCCCAGCCGCCGCCGCTGGCCCGGATCGTCTCGCTGTCCTGGGAGGAACGGCCGCCGTTGGGCGATCATCAATTCCGGATCGAGGCGAGTCAGGCCGACAGGGACAGCCCGGTCTTCATCGCGCCCGACGTGGCCACCTGTCCGGCCTGCCTCGCGGAACTGTTCGACCCGGCCGACCGACGCTACCGATACCCGTTCCTGAACTGCACCGAATGCGGGCCGCGCCTGACGATCGTCCAGGGCGCCCCTTACGATCGCTCGCGGACAACGATGGCCCCGTTCGCGATGTGCGACGCCTGCCAGGCCGAGTACGACGACCCGACCAACCGCCGGTTCCACGCGCAGCCGACCGCCTGCCCCGCCTGCGGCCCGCGCCTCCGGATCTTCGACGCCAACGGCCAGCCCCTCCCGACCCCGGACCCGCTCGCCTTCTTCGCCGACGCCCTCCGCCGTGGCCAGATCGGAGCCTTGAAGGGTCTGGGCGGCTATCACCTGACCTGCAATGCGGCCGACCGCGCGGCGGTCGCCGAGTTGCGACGCCGCAAAGGGCGCGAGGAGAAGCCGTTCGCGGTGATGGTGGCGGGCGTCGAGGCCGCGATGACACTGGGTGAGGTTGGGCCAACGGAGCGGGCCTTGCTGGCGTCGCCACAGGCTCCGATCGTGCTCCTGAAGAAGCGGCAACCAGGGTCGGTTTGTGAGGAGGTCGCCCCGCGGAACCCATGGCTGGGTGTGATGCTGCCGTACACCCCCTTGCATCACCTCCTGCTGCGGTCGGTCCAGGGCCAGTCGCTGGTCATGACGAGCGGCAACCGGACCGACGAGCCGATCGTCTACCAGGACGACGCGTTCGAGCGACTGGCCGGCATCGCCGACCTGTTCCTGACCCACGACCGCGCGATCCATGTCCGTTGCGACGACTCCGTAACGCGGGTTATCGCGGGCGTCGAGCAGCCCTTGAGGCGTTCCCGAGGCTACGCGCCGCTTCCGGTCGTGCTGCCGATCGACTGCCCGAGGCCGACCCTGGCGGTCGGTGGTCAGCTCAAGGTCACGTTTGCCCTGGGCCGGGAACGTCAGGCATTCCTCAGCCACCACCTGGGCGACCTCGACCACTTCGAAGCGTATCGGGCCTTCGAGCGGGACGTGACTCTCTACCGGCAACTCTTCGCCATCGTGCCCCGAATGCGTGGTCCACGACCTCCACCCCGACTACGCCACGACCCGCTACGCCCGGGAAGTCGCGTCGCGCGAGGGCATCGAGCTTCTCGCCGTCGCAGCACCACCATGCTCATCTGGCGAGTGGCATGGCCGAGCACGGCCTGATCGAGCCGGTCATCGGGGTCACCTTCGATGGCACTGGCTTCGGGACCGACGGAGCGGTCTGGGGGGGCGAGTTCCTCGTCGGCGATTACCGGCGGTTCCGACGGGCGGCGCACCTCCGTTACGTCGGACTACCAGGCGGCGAGCGGGCCATCCGCGAGCCCTGGCGGATGGCATTGGCCCACCTCCGGGATGCCGGCGTCGATCTCGCGACCGCGACGGCACATTTCTCGCAGGCGGAGATTCCGATCGTCGTGAAGATGCTGGAACGGCAGCTGAACAGCCCGCCCACGTCGAGCGTTGGGCGTCTCTTCGACGCCGTCGCGGCCCTGGCTGGCGTGCGGGACCGCGTCAGCTTACGAGGGACAGGCGGCGATGGAGCTGGAATGGCTGGCCGCAGGGGTGGCGCCGGAAGGGACTTATCCGTTCGAGGTTGGCCCGGCCGTCGTGGATGAGACAGCGGAAGAGCCGATGGTCGTCGATACACGCCCTTTGATCCGGGAAATCGCGGCGGATCGGCGGAGGGGGATCGGCGCGGAGGTCATTGCCCGGCGGTTCCACACGACGCTGGTCGAGCTGATCGCCGAGGTCTGCGGACGGCTGCGGCGGTCGAGCGGATTGGGAACGGTGGTCCTCAGCGGCGGCGTTTTTCTCAATGTGCTGCTCGCCAGCGAGACGAACGCCCGGCTTGTCGGGCGAGGGTTTCCGGGTGTACCGTCACCAGAAGGTGCCGCCCGGAGACGGCGGTTTGAGCCTGGGTCAACTGGCCATCGCGGCGGCCCGCCAGGGCTGACCGGGAATCGAGGAGGAGGAGCCGCCATGTGCCTCGGCATCCCGGGCAAGGTGGTCGAGACCGACTGCGAAGACGATGTTCTCATGGGCAAGGTCGAGTTCGGCGGCATCAGCCGGCGCGTCTGCCTGGCTCATGTGCCGGAGGCGCGGCCGGGGACTACGTCCTCGTGCATGTCGGATTTGCCCTCTCACTCATCGACGAACAGGAGGCGGGCCGGATCTTCGCGTTTCTGGAGCAGATGAACCAGCTCGACGAGCTGGAGGAGCCGCCGCCATGAAATACCTCGATGAGTACCGCGACGGTCAATCGGCGAAGCAACTCGCTCACGCGATCGCTCAGACCGTGACTCGTCCCTGGACCATCATGGAGGTCTGCGGCGGCCAGACCCACACCATCGTCAAGTACGGCCTCGACCGGATCCTGCCGCCCGACGTCGAGCTGGTGCATGGCCCCGGTTGCCCAGTCTGCGTCACCTCGCTGGAGATGATCGACCGCGCCCACGCGATCGCATCGCGGCCGGATGTCACCTTCTGCTCCTTCGGCGACATGCTCCGCGTCCCCGGCTCGCGCGGCGACTTGCTGCAACTCAAGTCGCAGGGCGCCGATGTCCGGATCGTGTACTCCCCGCTCGACGCTGTCAACCTCGCGACCTCGCGACCCGACCGCCGGGTCGTTTTCTTCGCCATCGGCTTCGAGACGACCGCTCCGCCCAACGCCATGGCCGTCTGGTTGGCGAGGAAGCGTCGGCTGGACAACTTCAGCGTCCTGGTCTCGCACGTCCTCGTGCCGCCGATGCTGGAGGCGCATCCTTCAATCACCAGACAACCGCGTACAAGGGTTCCTCGGGCCGGGTCACGTCTGCACCGTGATGGGCACCGCCGATTACGAGCCGATCGTCCGGCGCCATCGTGTCCCGATCGTCGTCACCGGCTTCGAGCCGCTGGACCTGCTCGATGGCGTCCTGCGGACCGTCCGCCAGCTCGAAGCGGGTCGCGCCGAGGTCGAGAACCAGTATGCCCGAGCCGTGCGCGCCGAGGGCAACCCGACGTCGCGTCGCTTGATCGACGATGTCTTCGAGGTCTGCGACCGCGCCTGGCGCGGCGTCGGCCGGATTCCCGTCGAGCGGCTTCCGGCTCCGCGAGGATTACCGCCGGCTTGACGCCGAACGTCTCTTCGAGGTGGACGAGCATCGCGACGCGGGAGTCGCCCCTCTGCATCAGCGGACAGATTCTCCGGGGCCTGAAGAAGCCGCACGACTGCCCCGCCTTCGGCCGCCAGTGCACGCCGCAAACGCCCCTGGGCGCCACGATGGTTTCCTCCGAGGGCGCATGCGCCGCCTACTTCGCCTGCGGCCGGCACCTGGAACCCGGCCCGGCCCGCAATCCGCAAACGCTCGAAGTCTGACCCGGGAGATCGCCGATGGAGGACGCCGCACCGCCCGCCAATCCACTCGGCACCTGCCCGTTGCCGCAGTCGCGGTACGACCAGATCGTACTTGGCCATGGCGGCGGCGGCCAGTTGACAGCCGACCTGATCCAGCGCCTGTTCCTACCCGCGTTCGGGAACGATGTGCTCGAGGCGCTGGAGGACCAGGCAACCGTTTCACTCCCCGGCGACCTCGTCGCCAACGCCCCACGTCTCGCGTTCACGACCGATGCCTTCGTCGTCCGTCCCCTCTTCTTCCCCGGCGGCGACATCGGCCGCTTGGCCGTTCACGGCACGGTCAACGATCTGGCCGTCGGCGGCGCCCGGCCACTCTTTCTGTCCGCCGCCTTCATCCTGGAGGAAGGCTTGCCGATCGACGATCTGCGCCGGATCGTCACGTCGATGCGGCGGGCCTGCGACGAGGCCGGCGTGAGCCTGGTGACCGGCGACACCAAGGTCGTCGATCACGGCAAGGGCGACGGCGTCTTCATCACCACCGCCGGCATCGGCCTGGTGCCGCCGGGACGCTCCCTCTCGATCCACGCCGCCCGAGCCGGCGACCGCATCCTTGTCTCCGGCACGCTCGGCGACCACGGAATCGCGATCCTGTCCCTGCGCGAGGGCATTGAGTTCGAGACGGTCCTCGAGAGTGACACGGCTCCATTGACCGGCCTCGCCAGGACGATCCTCGAAACCTGCCCCTCCACCCGCTGCCTGCGCGACCCGACACGCGGCGGCCTGGCAAGCGCCCTCAACGAGTTGGCCGACGCCTCGCGGGTCGGCGTCGAGCTGGACGAGTCGGCGATCCCGCTCCGCCCCGAGGTCCGCGGCGCTTGCGAGTTGCTGGGGCTCGATCCGCTCTACGTCGCCAATGAGGGGAAGCTGATCGCCGTCGTACCCCCGGAGGACGCCGACCGCGTCCTGGCCTCGATGCAAGCCCATCCACTCGGCCGCAACGCCGCGATCATCGGCACGGTCGTGGCCGACCATCCCGCCCTGGTGATTCTCCGGTCACGTGTCGGCGGGGAGCGGGTCGTCGCCCTGCTCTCTGGCGAGCAATTGCCGCGGATCTGTTGACCCCTGAGCATCGATCGGTGTGAGAGCCACCCTCCACGACCCGTTTCCAAGATCCAGATGCACGAACTATCCATTGCCCTGAGTATCTTGGACCTCGTCGCCGAAGAGGCCCCGCGGCACGAAGGCCGCATCATCGCCATCCACCTGAAGCTTGGCCCGCTCTCGGGCGTCGTCCGCGAGGCGCTGGTCTCGGCCTTCCAGTTGGCCCGCGAGGGGACGCCCGCCGCGGAGGCGGAGTTGGTGGTCGAGGAGACCCCCATCGTGCTGTCCTGCCCGACCTGCCAGGTCGAGCAGACCTTGCCCTCGGTGCAAGATCTGCGTTGCCCAGCCTGCGGCGACCCGGCGGCCCGGGTCGTCGGGGGACGCGAGCTGGAGGTCGTCGCGCTGGAGATCGATGGATGAGCAATCAACCGCGACTGGTGGAAGTCCGGCAACGCATCTTGAAGCGGAACGACCAGGCCGCCCGCGACCTACGGGCCCGCTTCCGCGAGGCGGGCACCTATGTCGTCAGTCTCGTCTCCAGCCCCGGGGCCGGCAAGACGGCGTTCCTGGAGCGGGTGCTCGGGGCGCTGCACGGCCGCCATCGCGTCGCCGCCCTCGTCGGCGACCTCGCGACGGACAACGACGCCCGTCGGCTCGCCCGGAGCGGAGCACCGGCCCGACAGATCACGACCGGGACCGTCTGCCACCTGGAGGCGGAGATGGTCGCCTCGGCGCTCGAAGAGGCGGGGTGGAACGGACTCGACATCCTGTTCGTCGAGAACGTTGGCAACCTCGTCTGCCCTGCCACGTTCGATCTGGGCGAAGACCTCCGGCTCGTCCTCTTCTCCGTCACCGAGGGTGAGGACAAGCCGTTGAAGTATCCCACGATCTTCAACACCGCCGACGTCGCCCTCATCACTAAGACCGACCTCGCCCCAGCCGTCGAGTTTGACCGCGACGCCGCGATCGGCAACATCCAGGCCGTGCGCCCCGGCATGGAGGTCTTCGAGGTTTCGACGAAGACCGGCAAGGGCCTGGACCGCTGGCTGAGATTCCTCCACTCCCGTCGCGAGGCTGCGAAGGCTGACCGCGTCCGTCCCTCCGAGGATCGACGCCCGGCAGGCGAGCCGTGAGCCCGCGACCACCTCGTGTGAGTCGCAAGGGCCGTCAGTTCGACCGGACCGGCTTCGAGACGTGGATGAGTACCCGGACGATCCCCTCGCGTGCCGTCAGGTCAATCGCGCCGTCGGGACCGACCGGTAGCTCCACGTTTCCAACCCGCGCCGAGAGGACCGTTCGCCCTTCCGGCAGTGGAAGGCGGACGAGGAGTGACCTGGGCCGCCGCGTCGGCGGCTCGACCGTCAGCATCACCTCATCGCGGGCCAGGTGCGACTCGGCCCGGAACGAGACCAGCCCGAACGGCGTCGGCGCCCGCTCCGCCGCCACGACCTGGCCGTCCTCCAGCCAGCGCGACGGGGCGCCATAGAGCAAACGCAGTGTCTCCGGCCGGGCGTCGTCGTCGAGGTCCCAGTCTTGAATCAACAGATACCGGAGCGTAATGAGGAACATGGCGTTGCTGGCGCTGTTCGGCGGCAGGTAGAAGGAGCGTCCCCAGCGGTCGCCGTGGAAGAACCGCGAGCCCTCGCCGCCGACGAACGTCCCCCGCGTCATACCCTGCGCGAGCTGACCGTAGAAACCGGCCTGCGCGTGGCCGACATCGTCGCGACGGAGCAACGGGAGCATGTAACGGAGCCCGTACAGGACGTTGACCCCCGGCTCGCCGTCGAACAGCCCCTGGTGCGGCTCCGATCGGATCATCCCCATCGCCAGGCCCCCATGCCGGCGCAGGTATTCGATCATCCACGTCTCCCGCTCTGAGCCCGGCCCGAATACGCCCGAGCCGAGGATGTAAGGGGCCATCAGGTCGTAATAGCTGCCCACGCGGGATGCCGTGGTCACGTCGTAAGCCTGCTCGACACCGAAGAGCGCGTTGGGTATGAATGGTGGGTCGGCGTCGCGTTGCAGGCTCTGCTCGACGGCCCGGAGGATCGCACGGCGGTACGACGCGGCCTCCTCAGTCAAGGTGCGGGCGCGGTCGTGTCGGCCAAGGTCGTCGAGGACGGCGGCCATCGCGAGCAGGCCGCGCCAGCAGTTGGCGTTGGAGGCGAGGGCGTAAACCGGCTGGGCGATGTCGCCCGCGTAGTTGTCGGGCGGCATCAGGCCGTTGCCGACCTCGCGATTCTTGAGGAGGAAGTCCACGACCGGACCCCAGGCCGGTTCCCAGTCCCGGACTGCCTGCGGCATCGCGCGTGATCCGTAGTAATGGGCCACGAGCTGGAGCTTGTGGCCGGCGACGTGGACCTGCGTCGCCTTTCGGTAGAAATCCAGCAGCGGCCCGACCATGCCCCGCGCCGTGCCTTCGTGGCCAAAGAGCAGGAGCGACCGCGCCGCGTCGCCGCACTCGGCCTCGTAGAGGTGATCATAGGCGTTACCGACACTGTAATTCATCCGGTCGCCCGACACGATCAGGAACTGGCCGACGACCAGCGATCGCCAGGCGTCCTGCACGATCGGCTCGGGAATCTCCAGGTTCATCCCCCGATTCACGATCGCCTTCCAGGCATCGACGCAGGTTTGCCGATGCTTGTCGTAATGGGCGGCATTCGGAGGCGAGGCGGGCTGGATCAACGACCCCGTCGGCACGAGCAAGACGGCCCCCTCACCCGGCTTCAGCTTCGCCTGGAGTGCATGCTCCTCCTCGTCCCAGGTCCAGTGGTCGTCATGGAGGAGGATCGTCCGGTCGCGGACATTGGTGAGCGTTCCGGCACCTGGCCGGATGACGAGGTCAGGGTCGAGTTGTGCCCGGACGGTTCCCAACCCACCTCGCACGGAGAAGCGGACGAAGACGGCCCCGGCCTCGGCCAGCTTCCCATCGGCGGGCACGAACGCCTCCTGCTCGTAGGTCACGGCCCCACGACGGTAGCCAATCTGCACGATCGGCAAGAATCCCTCGGCGAGTCGCGGACCGTCGAGCTGGGCCGGGTCATCCCCGAAGTCGGCCCCCGGCTCGCCGACGAGGAAATGAATCGGCGTTCCGACCTCGCGCCACATTGGCCGCTCCTGGGCACGGGCGTTCACGGCGCTCCCATCGCCCACCCAGCGCGCCTTGACCGCGGCTCCCGGCGCCGACAGAACGACCGGATAGACGCGGAAGTCGGCATTGACGTAGCGGAGCGGTGGAAGGAGGTCCCGGAAGAACTCGTAACTTGGTCCGCCTGGCTGCTTCAACGATGCTTCCGCCCAGAGATCCTCTCGCGCGGCCGCCATCTCGACCGGGGTTGGCAGCCGACCCGCCGGGTCATCCGCCGCGCGGAGCGAGCCGACCAGGCCGAGAATCAGAATCAGGCCGCATCGCCAGCGGATGCGGAGTGGTGGGCTCGGCATGGTCGTCCCCGGTTCGTGGATCCCGACGGTTTCCACGATAGCGGTCGGCCCTTCGAGCGGCAACCGGCGGCCTGGGGCCCATCGAGGTCTCTCACTTGAGCCCCATGAACGGCACCGGCAACAAGAAAGCGTGTTGCTCGAACAGACTGGCGGTCCCGCTCCAGGAAGTGTACTGGGCGAAGAAGACGACGAGGACGTAGAGCGCGGTGGCCGGCAAGATCGCCAGTCGCCCCGGGACGCGCAGCAACCAGTGCCGGGGACGGTCGCGACGTCCCGCACGGGCATAAGCCCAGCCCACGAGAAGCCGCGCCGGGGCCAGGAACGTGATGAAAACCAGGCTCGGCAGCCAGGCCGCCCCCCTCGGGATGATCTCGATCTTCAGCAGATACAAGGGAATCGAAGCCACGAGCAGCACCAGCAAGGCGAAGGCGAACGCCCACGGGGCCCGACGATACCGCTCCCGCACCGCCCTCGGCGCGAACAGAGCCGACGCCCTCCCCTCGACGGCGTAGCGGACCTGCAAGAACGGCAGGAACGGCACGACCAGGGCCAGCCAAAATGCCCCCACGAACCCCAGGATCGGCCACCGCCCACCCGCCGCGATGAGCAAGGCCGGCGGCACCAGCCAGGCGAGCGTCCCCAGGTAGCCCACCAGCCCGACCCGGAAGTAATGTGGCAATCTCAAAGCCGTGACGAATTCCCACAAGGCGTCGCGCGACTCCGCATAGAGGCCGCCACCTCGCCATCTCCGGACCAGCCAGAATGGGTGCCCGACCGGCCAGAGGAAGTGCCGAAGGCGTCCCCCCTGAGCGCAGGCCAGGCCGACATGGAGCATCGTCAAGACGGTCACCACCCCGAGCGCGATCCGCCAACCCCGCGCCCCGGCCCCCCCTGGGTCAATCAGCTCGGCCGACTGCGCCAGCGATCCCACCAGCCACGCCGGAAGCGTGGCCAATCCGATCCCCGCCGCCAGACCGCCGATCCGCGCCGAACGCCGGACCCCGATCAGGCCGTCTCGCAATCTCCCCGTCCTCGCCACCCGAGCCGAAGACTCCAGCAGGTAGCCCAGGCTCAGGAACTGCAAGAGCGGCAAGGCCGCCAGGACCGACAGGCCCAAGATCAGAGCGATGGCGCCGAAGACCCATTCGGATGACGCGGCAACCCCGCGCCCGACCCGGGAGGCCAGACCCCGCGGCGTGTACCAGCGGGGCCGGGGTGCCAGCGCGGGCTCGGCCCACGCAGGGGGCAACTCGACAAACGGGATCGACGCCGTGACGTTTCTCATGCCCGAGAATACACGCGCCAGCTCCGCAGGTTTCACGAAACCGGGTTCCCGACAGCGAGGTATCTTGACGTGGACGCCCGTTTGGTGAGAGGGTCGGCAAGATGGGCAGGCGAGACGCTTTCTTCGCAATCGTGGTCCTGGGGAGTGCCCTGACCTTGGGTTCGGTCCTCCTCGGCCGACCGGGACCCGCCGCGTCGCGGCGGAAAGGACCCGAGACACCGACTGCGGCTCAACTTCGCCCGGCCGTCGTCCGGGTCGATGCCGCCTTCCGCCAGATCTGGACCGAGCAAGGTCTGACCCCCGCCCCGCCGGCTCCGCAGCTGGCGGTGATGCGTCGCCTCAACCTTGCTCTCACCGGCGCGATCCCGTCGCTCGAAGAGATCCGCCGCTTCGAGTCGCGACCGGCCGACCGTCGCCTCGCCCGCTGGCTCGACGACCTCCTCCGCGACCGCCGGACCGCCGACTACCTCGCCGAGCGGTTCGCCCGCGCCTTTGTCGGCACCGAGGACGGACCCTTCGCCGTCTTCCGCCGCCGACGCTTCACCACCTGGCTCGCTGACGCCTTCCAGGCTAACCGCCCCTATGACGCCATCGTCCGCGACCTGATCGCCGACTCCGGCCTCTGGACCGACCACCCGGCGACCAACTTCATCTCCGTCACCTTCGACCCGGAGATGGATCTTCCCGACCCCGAACGCCTCGCCGCCCGCGTCTCCCGCGCCTTCCTCGGCGTCCGGCTGGATTGTGCCCGCTGCCACGACCACCCGTTCCAGCCCTGGAAGCAGGCCGACTTCCGCGGCCTCGCCGCCTTCTTCGGCGGCGTCCACTCCGACCTCCGCGGCGTCCGCGACGGCGAGCTCGCCTACCACCCGCTCGACCGACTGACGAACAAACCCGTTGATGTCGCGCCCCGCGTGCCCTTCCTGCCCGAGCTTCAACCCGACTCGGGCACGCCTCGCCAGCAGCTCGCCGCCTGGGTTACGAGCCCCGACAACCCCCATTTCGCCCGCGCCACGGTCAACCGCGTCTGGGCCCTCCTTTTCGGCACGCCCCTCCTCGAGCCGATCGACGACCTTCCCGGCGCCGACGATCTCCCCCCGCCCTCGACCTCCTCGCCGCCGACTTCGCCACTCACGGCCACGACCTCCACCGCCTGATCCGCGTGATCGCCACCACGACTCCCTTCCGCCTCGACAGCGCCTCCGAATCCGACGCCGCCGACCCCTTCGCCCGCGAGGCCGCCTGGGCCGCCTTCCCGATGACCCGCCTCCGTCCCGAGCAGGTGGCCGGCTCCGTGATCCAGTCTGCCTCGCTGACCACGCTCGACGCCGATTCCGTCTGGATTTCGCGCCTCGTCGCCTACGGCCAGCGCAACGACTTCGTCCGCCGCTACGGCGACACCGGCGAGGACGAGTTCGAGGCCCGTAGCGGCACGATCCCCCAGCGCCTCCTCTTGATGAACGGCGATCTCGTCCGCGAGAAGACCGCCGAGGGGCTCTTCCAGTCCTCTTCCCTCATCGCCTCCATGGCCCCCGACGATCCCCACGCCGTCGAGATCGCTTACCTCGCCGTCCTGACCCGCCGTCCCTCCCCCGCCGAGTCCTCCCACTTCACCGAACGGCTGGCGGGTTTGAAAGGTGATCCGCGCAAGGAACGTCTGACCGACCTTTTCTGGACCTTGCTCAATTCCACCGAATTCTCCTGGAACCACTGAGCGACATCGCCCACTTGTGGAGCGATCCGGGAGCACCTTCGTCTCTCGATACCCCCGATCGGTGCCCCGGAGCACCCGACCGAACACCCACGACTCCCTCCCGTCGAGGCCCCTTATGTTCGCCCCGATCGACCACCCAACGCTCCACCGCCGCGGCTTCCTCAAGCTCGCCGGCCTCGGCTGGCTCACCCCCATCAGCCGCCTCCTCGCCGACCAGGCCGAGCGTTCTCGCGAGCCGGCGCGTTCGGTGATCTTCCTCTGGCTCCAGGGCGGACCCAGCCAGCTTGAGACGTTCGATCCTCACCCCGACTCCCGGATCGCCGCCGGCACCCGGCCCGCCCGACTACCGTCCCTCACCTCAAGCTCGCCGAAGGCTTCGAGCGCCTGGCCGACCGCATGAATTCCGTCGCCTTGCTCCGCTCGATCGTCAGCAAGGAAGGCGACCACGAGCGCGGCACCTACCTCATGAAGACCGGCTATCGCCCCGATCCGACGATCGTCCACCCCTCGATCGGCGCCATCTGCTGCCACGAGCTTCCCGTCGGCCGGACCGACATCCCCCGCCACGTCTCGATCCTCCCCGGCCAGTGGCCCAGCCGCGGCGGCTTCCTCGGCGGCGAGTACGACGCCTTCCAGGTCGGCGACCCGAACGGCCGTCTGCCCGACGTCACCGCCTCCGCCCCCGCGAACCGCGACGCCGCCCGCCTCGCCGATCTCGACGTCGTCGAGAACGCCTTCGCCCGCGGCCGTCGCCAGCGCGTCGCGGCAACCCTCCACCGCGAAACCTTCGCCCGCGCCCGGACGATGATGACCTCCGAGCAACTCCGCGCTTTCGACGTCTCCGAAGAGCCCACCTCCGTCCGTGCGGAGTACGGCGATTCCCCCTTCGGCCGCGGCTGCCTCGCCGCCCGTCGGCTCATCGAGGTCGGCGTGCGCTGCGTCGAGGTCACGCTCGGCGGCTGGGATTCCCACGTCAACAACCACGAGATCCACCGCCGCCTCGTCGCCCAGCTCGACCCCGCCTTTTCCGCCCTGATCGACGACCTCCAGCGCCGCGGTCTGACCGACCGCACGGTCGTCATCTGCGGCGGCGAGTTCGGCCGGACGCCCAAGGTTAACCTGGCCGGCGGTCGCGACCACTGGACCAACGGCTACAGCCTCGTCCTCTCTGGCGGCGGACTCCGCGGCGGCCTCGCGGTCGGCAAGACCGACCCCGCCGGCCTCGATGATCCCATCCGTCCGATCGCCATCGAGGAGATCCACGCGACCATCCTCGCCGCCCTCGGCCTCGACCCAGCCCACGAGAACATCGACCCGGCGACCACCCGGCCCATCAAGCTCTCCGCCGGCCGCCCCCTTCCTGAGCTGCTTGCCTGATCCGGAGCCGCCCTCCGCTCGCCCCACCGGTTCCTTGCACCGTCGCCTCGACGCGGCTATGTTCGCCGTTGCGGGAGACTTGTTGGCCCGATGCTGGCAAGTCCCACCGCGGGGAGCGAAACCATGACCGATCGTGCCCGCGTCCTTGGCGTCGTCCTGCTCCTGATCGCGACCGGCCCCACTTCCCGCGGCGACGTGATCCCGATCGACAAACCGATGCCACCCCCGGCATGGGCCTTGATGGAACGCCAGCTGCTGGTCGCCAACACGCGAGCCTGTGAAGAATTCTTCCAGCAGTATTTCGACGACCAGGGCTACCTGCTAATGCGTCGAGCGCTGGGGCGGCGACGACGGGCCCGACGACGCCATCGAGAACGTCAACGACTGGCCGCATCCTCCACGCCCTCGGCGCCTCCGACCAGATCCTTCGCCTCACCAAGAAAGCCTGGGAGGGCCACCTCCGCCAGTACACCCTGGCGCGGACGACCGACGTCGAGTTCGCTCGTGATGGCATGTATTACAAGGAATTCCCCGTGATGTTCGACTGGGTCCACAACGGGGAAGGGCTCTCCGTCTTCAACCTCCTGGGCCTCTCAGACCCGAACGACCTGCGGCTCCGCCGCCGCGTCATCCGCTATGCCGGCTTCTACAACGGCGAGGACCCCGGCGCACCGAACTACGACCCCAAGGTACAAGATCATCCGCAGCCTCTTCAACGGCAGCCGCGGCCCGCTGCTCCGCAAGGCCACCGCCCTCGACTGGGCCGGGCGACCCGATCGAGGTCGAGAACCGCTTCCGCCCCTTGCACGGCGAGAGCAGTTACGAGCAGATGCTCGAGCACTTCAAGGACTACAACGACATCGTCGGCGACCACCCCCAGAACCTCTGCGCCACCTCACTCGCCGTCAACGCCTACATGCTCACGCACGACCCGAAGTACCGCGACTGGCTCCTCGAATACGTGGACGCCTGGCGCGACCGCGCATGTCGCCAACGACGGCATCATCCCCACCAACATCGGCCTCGACGGCACGATCGGCGGCGAGGCCGGCGGCAAGTGGTACGGCGGCGTTTACGGCTGGGGCTTCTCGGTGCTCGATCCCAGCAACCGGCCGGGTCGTCCACCGCAACATGCACTACCTCGGCCTCGTCGGCTTCGCCAACGCCTACCTCCTGACCGGCGACGACCGCTACCTCGACGTCTGGCGCCGCCAGATCGACGCCGTCAATTCCCACAAGAAGGTCGTCGATGGCCGAACCCTCTACCCCCACATGCACGGCGACGAGGGCTGGTACGACTACACCCCGCAAAAATACAACCCGGGCGTCCGCGAGATCTACCTCCTTGTCGATGCGCCCCGACGACCGCGACCGGGTCGGCTCCGATCCGCTGGCTCGCCTACCTCGAAGGCCACGAACCCCGACTACCCCGAGCACGTCCTCCGCGACGACTTCGCCACGATCCGCCGCAAGGTCAAGGCGATGCGTACCGACCCGACCACCCCCGACACCCGGCTCGCCGACGACCCGATGGAGTATCAACCCCGCGACCGTCGGCCACTCTGATCCAGCTGATGCTCGGCGGCGTCCACCCCGGCCATCGCGGCTCGTTGCTCCACGTCCGACTCCGCTACTTCGATCCCGATCGCCCGCCGCGCCGGCCTTCCGGCCGACGTCGCCGCGCTGGTCGAGGGCATGTCGGCCGACGCCGCGACGCTCCAGCTCGTGAACATCAACCAGTCCGAGCCCCGGACCGTCATCCTCCAGGCCGGCGGTTACGCCGAGCACCGCTTCACCGGCGTCTCGATCGACGGCCGCTCTCTCCCCGCCGACGGCCCCCACCTGACCGTCCGCCTCGCCCCCGGCGCCGGGGCCAGATTGGTCCTCTCGATGAAGCGCTACGCCAACCCGCCGACCCTGGCCTTCCCCTGGGACGACGAGTGAGCTTCCCTCACCGCCCACTCCGGAGAACGCCGCGCATGCCCCCTCCGCTCCCCGAGCCGCCGATCGACCGCCGTCAGTTCCTTGCCGCGGCCGGGTCGAGCTTGCTCCCAAAACGCAGGCGACTTCTGATCGACACGCATGTCGAAGTCTGGACGCTCGACCCGCGCTTCCCATTCGGCCACCCCGAGTCTCCCGACCTCAAGCCAGCCGCCCCCGCGCCGATCGAGAATCAGATCGCGCAGATGCGCGACTACAACATCACCTATGGCGTCCTGATCAACCCCCGCTACTACGGCTGGGACAATTCCTACATCGCCTCCTGCCGGGAGCGATTCCCCGACCGCTTCGTTGCGCACGGTCTGATCGAACCCGAAGACCCTCGCGCCGCCGATCGCCTCCGCTACTGGGTCAACGAGCACCACTTCCAGGGAATGCGATTCAGCCCAATCTACCACCCCAACTCTACCTGGCTGAACTCCCGGGATCTGGACCCCCTCTGGCGCGAGGCCGAGCGGCTGGGCGCGGTCTTCAACTTCTACATCCTGCCCCATCAAATGCCGATGCTGGGCGAGATGGCCGCGCGATTCCCGGGCGTCAAGATCGTGATCGACCACCTCGGCAAGCCCGACCTCCGCCAGCGCGATCCCTGGCCCGAGTTCCGCAAGATGTTCGCCTTGAAACGGTATCCCCAGGTCTGGATCAGCGCCTCGGAACCCTACGAGCTTTCCCTGACGAAGCGCTATCCCTATCGCGACACGATCCCCTACTTTCGCGCCGTGTACGAGGAGTTCGGCGGCCATCGCCTCATCTGGGGCACCGGCTACCCCCGCCCGCGCTGGGAACTGCCGATGGAGAAGGAACTGGAATTCGTCGATCAAGTCCTCGATTTCTACACGCCCGACGACCGTGAGCGTCTGCTAGGCACGAACGCCCTGGAAATCTGGAAGTTCCCCAGGGCCTGATCCCCGTCGCTTGCCGTCCCGGCACGCGGAAAGGTTTCGCCGCCGGCTCTTAAGTGATATGCTATCGTGGATGTCGGCGCGGATCAGAACCAAGAACACCAAGGTCCCAGGGAGGGTGGTCGCGAGAGGCGTCCGTCCCATGAATCCCTCGGCCGTTGTAGACCCGTCGGACACGCTCGATCGCCACGAGCAGCGGCGAGCGTCCGGCCTGCCGACCGTCTCGGTGCTGGCCGGGCCGGTCGGACTCGGGATGGGGGAAGCCCGTCGCTGGGCAGAAGCGAGGGGAATGACGGTCGTTTCCGTACAGGATGACCGCGTCGAGACGATGGCCCGAGGCTGGGTGAGGCGTCTGGCAGACGAGCGAGATCTCCACCGGGACGCCGTCGCCTGGCTCGCCCGCCGGATCGGGCAGCCAGCCGCGGAACTCGGTCCCAGGATCGCCCGGAAGACCGCTTTCGAGCTTCGTGAATTCCTCGCCGCCACCCTGCCCGCGACGTTCGACGGCGCCGCCCTCGCATGCCATCCCCTGCTGGAGCGATTGCCGATCGAAACCTCGCCCGTGGCTGCGAACCTCGCCGATCGGCTGATCGAGGCGTGGCCAGGTCCCGATGGTCCGGCCTCCTGGGCATCGATCGTCGCCGCGATGACGGATCTCATCGCACCGGCCAACGGTCCGGTCGTGCTGGCATCCCAACCCCCCGAGACACCCGATGCTCCGGCCTGGATCGCCTCGGCCGCCCGTTCCTTGACCGATCTGGCCGCGGCCGAGCCACGTCTGCCATTGATCCTGCTGGTCGAGCGAGCCGACCTGGATTCCTACCTCAATTGCGCCCCAGACTCCCGCGCCAAGGCCATCCTCCGCGAAGGGATCATCATCCTCGAACCCCTCGATAGCAACGGCATCGGCCGCCAACTCGCGGGTGAACAGGCCGAGCCACCCACCCGCCTCGCCGCGACGATCCGCCGCCTCGCCAACGACGGCGCCTCCGCCGGACTCGTCGATCGACTCCGCGAGGCCGCCTCCGCCTGCGACATGGCCGATCACTCCGCTCCGGACGACCGCGCCCGCAGCGCCGCCGAGCGGTTCCTGTTCGATCGCCTGGAATCCTTGCCTCAGACTGTGGGCCTCTTCGCCCTGAATGCGAGTCTGGACAACCCCTCCGGCTCCTCCCGACCCCTGGAGGTCGATTTCCTGGCCCGATCGTTACGAATCGCCGTCGAGATCGACGGTTATTACCACTTTCAAGACCACGACGCCTACCGTCGCGACCGCCGCAAGGACTTCCACCTCCAGCGCCTGGGTTTCTGGGTCCTGCGGTTCCTGGCCGACGACGTCGTGGAACGCCTTGAAGACGTTCTGGACACGATTCAAGCCGCGGTCGCCGACCGCCGCGTTCCGAGCAGCGGAGAAACCGATGTCCGTCCAGCCTGAACTCTCACCGATCGGCATCCTCGTCCTGCGCGACTGCTCGTTGCCGGTGACAAGGGGGCCAAGGATGATCAGATCCGCAAGGATCTCGAACCACTCCTCCAGCACCGCTGGGCCGGCGCCGAACAGACCGAGCAGCTCGACCGCACGCTTGAAGCCCTGATTTCCTCGGGCCTGATCGAACGCCATCGCAAGGGCAAGTTCAACTGGAACGCGCTCACCGCCGACGGCCGCCGTCGCATCCTCGAAACCCTGGGACTCGAAACGTTACCGCCCAAGACGACCTGGGCTCAGCTCAAGAAGAACGCCTTGCCCGCGCTCGCCCTCGGCCTGCCCACGCCGACCGGCGAGGAGGCCAAGCGCTTTGGTCGGGATACCGGCCTGAAGGCCGCCTTGCTCAAGGCCCGTTTCGGACTGCCCCTGAGCGAATTCCCCGATTTCCCGCAAGCCGTCGAGTCCCTGACCTGCCAGCTCGCCGACCTCGATCCCTCCGGGAAGTTCAACGCCGATGCCCTGGCCTGGAAGCTTCTCGGAATCGACTCCTCCAAGAAGTTTTCCGCAAAGGCTGTCCAGACCGCACTCATCAACCGCGCCCTCGGCAACGGCCGCGAGGACGACCCCAAGAAAGGCGCCGCGAAGCTTCTCGCCCGCGACTTCGGCGCCCGCCGTTCCGACGCCAACGAACTCCGCCAGGCCGCCATCCGCCAGTGGGTCGGCGGTCCTGCCAGCACTCCGGCACCGGCTCCGACGCCAACTCCCGAGCCGACGGCCGTCGCCCCGCCACCGACGTTAACCCCCCCGCCCGCTCCGGCGCCGACGCCAACCGCCGTCCCACCGCTCGATCCCGACACCTTCGCCCGCCGCGTTCAGGAGGCCGCCCGCACCAGCCCGACCGGCCGGTTTGGCGCCAACAAGGTCTTCATCGCCCACGTCTGGCGTGCCCTCCAGCAAGACCCAAACTTCGCGAACATGAGCGAGGAAGAATTCAAGCGCCGGCTCGCCGAGGCCAACAACGCCCGACGGCTCAACCTCAGCCGCGCCGACCTTGTCGAGGCGATGGACCCCGAGGACGTCCGACGCTCCGAGGTTCGCTACCTCGACGCCACCTTCCATTTCATCCTCGTCTAACGGATTCCCAGGGGGACCGCCCATGTCCACGACCGCCCAACCGCCCGTCCGTCGACCGACCGGCGATCCCCGCGTCGCCGCCTTCTGTTCGCATGAACATCCGGAAATCTTCCACGCCGTCGCCTACCGCAACGACATCTGGAAGGACGACCCGTTCGACGTCGAGTCGATCCACGAGGAGGCCCGCTCCACCTTCCAGCGCCTGGTCAACCGCGCCAACGCCCCCTCGCCGTCGTCCTCCGGACGCATCCTGCTGCTCCAGGGCGAGGCCGGCAGCGGCAAGACCCACCTGATGCGGGCCTTCCGCAACTGGACTCACTCCGGCGGCCGGGGCTACTGCGGCTACATGCAGATGACCTCCTCCACCAGCCACTACGGCCGCTACGTCCTGAACAATCTCATCGACTCCCTCGACCAGCCCTACCACGAGCCGACCGGCGAAACCTCCGGCCTGATGCGCCTCTCCAACGCCGTCGCCGAGTGCTCTGGCGCCGTCCCGCCCGATCAGCTCGACCACCTCCGCAACGGCGACCTCGACCCCGAAACCCTCGCCTCTCTCATCGACGCGCTGGCCGACGCCATTTCCCTCGACGACCGATTCAACGACACCGACATCGACCTGATCCGCGTCCTCCTCTACCTCCAGACCGACGACCCCCGCATCAAGGGGCGCGTCCTCAAGTACCTCCGCTGCGAAGGGCTCTCCGCCCACGACCGCAAGCTCCTCGGAGGCACCACCCCCCGCCTCTACGACGACGCCCCCCAGTGGCTCATCCAGCGCCTCGGCGAGCTGATGGCCGCCCTCGAATCGGTCCCATTGATCCTCTGCGTCGATCAGCTTGAAGATATCTACAACCTCGAAGACCCCCAGGGACGGTTCCGCCGCGCCGTCGCCACGCTCTGCGACCTGATCAGCCGGATTCCGACGTCGGTTGTCGTCATCTCCTGCCTGGAAGATTATTACATCAGCTTACGAGAAAATTTGACGAGGCCGCTTGTCGATCGCATCGAGAACGATCCGAAGCCCATCCGGCTCAAGGGCAGCCGCGAGCAGGATGAGATCACCCAGATCATCGCCCGAAGACTCGAATATCTCTACGAATCTCTCGACGCCTCGTTCCAGCCCAGAGGAGCCGACTTATCCCTTCCCATCGAATTTCGTCCCGAAGCTCGCCGGAATGCGCACGCGGGACGTCCTCGGGCAATGCCACCAGTTTCGGGAACGGTGCGTTGCGGCCGGGGAGATCGTCTCGGAAACCGGAGACGTCCCCGACGTTCCGATAACAACTCCTCGAATCGCACTCTCAACTCGAAAAGCTCGAACAAGCCTGGAACGACTTCTTCTCCACCGCCCGCGCCGAGATCCCTTTCCAGGATGCGAGGCTCGCGGCGCTGGTGGCCGAGGCGATCCGGTCTTGCTCCGACGAGCTGGAAACCGGCCACTGGTTCGAGGTCGAGGCCGCGGACGGGTCGTGGATGATCCCGGTCGAGATCCATGCCGCCGACAACACCGGTCGAGCGACTCCTCGTCGGCGTCTGCAACGGCTCCGCGAAGGGTGGGCACCTGGGCAAGAAGGTTGATGAGGTCGTCGAGCGGGCGGGGGAGAACACGCCGGTTCTCGTCCGATCGACGAAGTTCCCGAGCAACCCCAATACGACGATCTCCCAGAAGCTCGGCAAGCTCATCACTGACGGCGGCCGTCGCGTCGTCGTCGAGGACTCGGACTGGCGGGCGATGGCCGCCATGAGGAAGTTCCGCCAGGAACAGGAGAGCAACCCGGCCTTCGGCGACTGGCTCAAGCAGTCCCGCCCCTTGAGCAACCGGAAGTCCCTGCGCACGATCCTCGATCTCGACCACCTGCGGGCCGTTTGCTCCAACCCGACCAGGAGAAGACGCGAGAAGCCCGTTCTCGCCGGAGAAGCCGGCTTCCAGCGTCGAGGAGAACGGTTCCCCGGAACCCGACGTCCCCGCGTCGATCACGCCGCCACCCTCGCGAAACCGGTCCGATGCTCGTCGGCACGAGCAGCGACCGCGCCGCCGCTCCCGTCGAGGTGACGGCCGACGAGCTGACCCGCCACGCGGCGTTCCTCGGCGGCACGGGTAGCGGCAAGACAACCGTGGCGCTGAACCTCGTCGAACAGCTCTTGCTCCGCGGGGTGCCGGCAATCCTGGTCGATCGCAAGGGGGACCTCGGCGGCTACGCCCGGCCGGAGTCATGGCCGAAGGCGGGTCCTGACGCAGGCCCTGGAAGCGCGGAGGGAGCAACTCCGCGAACGCCTGGACGTCGCCGTCTTCACGCCGGGCAACCCGACGGGCCGCCCGTTGGCGATCGCGGTGGCGCCGGCGGGGCTCGGGGGTCTCGGATCGTTCGAGCGGAGCCAGTCCGCGCGCTACGCCGCCGCGGCGCTCGGCGGCATGATGAACTACTCGCATCGCACCACCGACGTCGCCCGCCAGGCGATCCTCGCCCACGCCATCGACCTGCTCGCCCAGCTTGAGCCGGAGAAGACTGTCACCCTGCCCGCGCTCATCGAGTTCATCGACGAGCAGGACCCGTCCCTCGTCAACGTCATCGGCAAGCTGGATACCCGTCTCTTCTCCAGGCTCGTCATGGACCTCGAAACCCTCCGCCTGAGCCGCGGCAGCCTGCTCGACGCCGAGGGCGAGGCGCTGGAGGCGGAAGCGTTACTGGGACTCGGCCGGTACGCCACGCCCGGCAAGACCCGGTTGAGCGTCGTGAGCACGAAGTTCCTCGGCGACGCGCAGGACGTCCAGTTCTGGGTCTCGCAGCTCCTCGTCGAGTTGATGCGCTGGGCCAGCCGAGCCCCCGCGAAGCACCTCCAAGCGGTCGCCCTCTTTGACGAGGCCGACCAGTACCTTCCCGCCACGCGCAAGCCGCCCGACCAAGGAGCCGATGGAGAGCCTCCTGAAGCGTGCCCGCTCCGCCGGCCTCGGACTGATGCTCGCCACCCAGAGCCCCGGCGACTTCGACTACAAGGGTCGCGACAATGTCCGCGCCTGGTTCGTCGGCAAGATCACCCAGGACACCGCGATTGCCAAGATGAAACCGATGCTCAGTGAATGCCGCGTCGATATCGCCTCGCGACTCCCCGGCCAGGAAGCCGGCCAGTTCCACCTGATCCGCGACGGCGCCGTCACCGGCCTTCGCGCCGGCCGCTCCGCCGTGCCACCGGAGCAGATCGCCGAGGACGAGATCCTCGCCCTCGCCCGCCGGTCACTCGGTGAAGTCGCGTCGTCGCGTTGAGCGTTCGAGCCTTCCAGGTCGCGGAGCCCCTTGACTCATGGTCCGCATCCGACCGATGACCGCCGCCGATCTCCCCGACGGCCTCCGCCTCTCCGAACAGGCCGGATGGAACCAGGGGGCCGCCGACTGGTCCCGATTCCTCGAACTCCAGCCCGACGGCTGCTTCGTCGCCGAACTCGACGGCCGACCGGTCGGGACCGTCACCACCTGCCTCCTCGGCCCGGTCGCCTGGATCGCCATGATGCTCGTCCAGGCCGACCTCCGGGGCCGCGGCATCGGTCGTTCCCTGATGACCCACGCCCTGGCCTTCCTCGAAACCCAGGGCGCCCGCTCGATCCGCCTCGATGCCACCCCCCTCGGCCGACCGCTCTACGAGTCCCTCGGCTTCGTCGCCGACAACGAGTTGGCCCGGCACCGCGGCACGCCCGTCGCCGTCGCCGCGGGGCAGGGGGGGGAACCGCCGCGACCCGACCAGGAATCCTCGTGGCTCGCCCTCGATCGCGACGCCACCGGCACCGATCGCGCCAAACTCCTCCGCCGGCTCGGGTCGGAATTCCCCGGCTCGTGCCGGGTCGTGAACCGCGACGGCTGCATCGCCGGGTTCATCTTCCACCGACCCGGCCGCCTGGCCTCCCAGGTCGGCCCTTGCATCGCCGTTCCCGATTCCGGGGCCGGTCCCGACCTGCTCCACGGCGCCTTCGACCGGCTCGCCGGTCAGCCGATCTTCCTCGACATCCCGATCGGCCACACGGTCGCGGAGTCGGTCGCCGCCTCCCGCGGCCTGACCGTCCAGCGGACCTTGCTACGCATGTCCCTCGGGGAGCGCGTCCCCGAACGTCCGGGCTGGCTCTGGGCCAGCTCGGGGCCGGAGATGGGCTGAAACGTTCCCCTGACCGTCAAAAACGACAACAGGCCGGGCTCGGCGTAAATGCCAAGCCCAGCCTGTTTTAGAATTGCGCCGGCAGGAATCGAACCTGCGACCTCCAGGTTATGAGCCTGGCGAGCTAACCGCTGCTCCACGGCGCACTGGTACTATACGGAAATGCCCGGTTGCAGACAAGGCCCCGGCCCGAGAAAACCCGTCTCCGAACTTCCTCGCGCGACCCCGGCCGATCCGGGGTCGATCCGGAAACCCTGAACAGAACATGACTTGGAACCTCAATCCGTTCCCCGTGACGCGATTCCAAGCGGAGATGATCCTATGAAAAACCCGCGAAGAATGCCCCTCCCCTGGCTGGCCCTCATCGTGGGGATGGGCCTCGGTTTCAGCCTGGCGGCGTCAGGCTGCCACGCGCAGGAGGGCACGAACCTTAACGAGCCTCGCCGGTCGAACGCTCCGGGCGAAGAAGCCATCCAGGCCCGCCGACGTTCCGCGATGGTCGCGGAGATCCGCAAGCGCAACCCGGAAGTGACCGACCCACGAGTCCTCCGCGCCCTGGACCGGGTGCCCCGCCATCGCTTCGTGCCGCCGGCCTTGAAGAACTTCGCCTATTTCGACCGGCCCTGGGAGATCGGCCACGGGCAGACGATTTCCCAACCCTCGGTGGTTGCCTTGATGACCCAGCTTGCCGAGCCGAAACCCGACACGCGGGCGCTCGACGTCGGCACCGGCTCCGGCTACCAGGCCGCCATCCTAGCCGATCTGGTCGGCGAGGTCTTCAGCATCGAGATCCACCGCGAGCTGGCCGACTCCGCCCGCAAGCGGCTGAAAGCCCTCGGATACCAGAACGTGACCGTCCGTCAAGGCGACGGCTATCGCGGCTGGCCCGAGCACGCCCCGTTCGACCTGATCCTTGTCGCCGCCGCGCCGTCCGAGGTCCCGCCTCCCTTGATAACCCAGCTCGCTATCGGCGGCCGGCTGGTCATCCCGGTCGGCGAGGAGGGGAAGGTCCAGCAGTTGATCGTCATCACCCGACGGCCCGACGGCTCGCTCGAACGTCGCACCGTCGCCCCGGTCGCCTTCGTACCCATGATCGGCGAGGCCCAGAAAAAGCGTTGAGCCGTCGGACCCACCAATCATGTGCTATAATTAACCCTAGCTCCTTGACAATCCGGTCCTTGACCTGCCCCCTCATTTCCCCCCTGGCGTGGCGACACCAGCGATGCGCCCCAGCGCCGAACGAACTTCAAAATAGGAAAGACAACCTCTCAATTCCTTGATAATAAAGGGTTTACGTCCTGGAATCCTGGAGAACCTGCGCGTCCCTGCGGCGTCCTCCTGGCGTCCTGAGAGCGTCCTCCCCGCGTCTCCAGAGCGTCGCAGGGGCATCCCCGCACCATCGGCGCGTCCTCGGCCGGCAAAAGAAAGCCGGGGCAAGAACCGTCCGCGGACGGTCACGGGTGGTCGTGCTCGTGCTCGTGATGATGATGGTCGTGGCCGTGCCGATCGGGGATCGGCTCGGTGGAGGCGAGCACGAGGCGGCCGGTCTCGACCCCTTTGGTGCCGATCAGGCCGTCGGCCAGTTCGCGGACCTCGCGGGTCGTACCACGCAGGAGGATGACCTCCAGGCAGCGGTGGGCGTCGAGATGCACATGGGTGGTCGTCACCACGCGGGCGACATGCTCGTGTTGGAGCTCGGTCAGGCGCTCGGCGACGCGGCCAGCGTGGTGGTTGTAGATGAGGGTCAAGACGCCCATCGACTCGCTGTCGTCCCGGGCGACGACATCCTCCACGAGCGCGGCGCGCATCAGGCCGCGGACGGCCTCGCTGCGGTTGGGGTACTGGTGCTGCTCGCGGTAGCGGTCGAACTTCTGGAGCAACTCGCCGCCGATCGCCACGCTGAAGCGGACGAGAGGGTCTTTCATGTCAAGCCAGGGTCACGGTCGCGGTTTCGGGGCCTGGGTCGTCTCGATCCGGGCGATCCGGTCGCGGTCGTCGAAGGTCAAGGCGACCGCTTCGGGACCAAGGGTCCAGATCAGGGTGTCCCCGCGTCGGACGATCGGTTCACCAAGGTAGGCCAGGGCGGCGCGGCGGTGGTCGAAGTCGAGGGCGGAGAGGCCCATCTGGAGTGCGTGGACCGCTCGCGTGGCGTCGCCGACCGTGCGGACCCCCGGCGGCGGCGACTCGATCCCGACGAAGAGACAGCCGCCATCGTACCCGCAGGCGTAATAGGTGTACAGATTCGCCGCCCCCGCCGCCACGATCGCCAGCCTCGGGCCGAACAGGTCGTCGTCCTCCTCCGGTTCGATCGGCTCGGATGCGGTGAAGAGGGCGTTTCCCTCGGCCTCGGCCTGCGAGCGGACCGATTCGACCGCCCGCAGCAGGTTTTTCGGGATCTGGCTCTGCTCGTTGGCCCAGGCCCAGAGCCACGAACCATCCGCGTCGCTCTGGCTGCCGAGGACCTGGGCGGGGCAGTCGGCGAGGATGCGGCCGTCGGCGGCGGAGGTGAGCGTCAGCAGGCCGTCTTCCATGGCGTAGCCCCAGCGGTGCTCGCCGAGGAAGTCGAAGAGGGCCTGCTGGTTCTCGAGGATTCGGAAGACGTGATCCGCGAGTTCGAGCGCCATGGCCGGGGTCTCCAGGGTCGGGCGCGGGGAGCACGCCCGGAGAATCGTCCGCCGGGCCTACCCGACCTTCGCGACCTCGACCGACGCACCCCCCTGATCCGAACTCTTCACGCAAGCCTCGATGAACGCCATGCCCGCCACGCCATCGACGATCCCCGGATGCTCGAACGGCTTCGGGCACGACTCGCCCCGGTTGCCCCGGATCTGCCATTCGAGGGTGCGGTGGAGGTTCGCCAGCGCCTCGTGGAAGCCCTCGGGGTGGCCGGACGGGACCCGGATGTACGGCTTGATCGACTCGGGGAAATACCCGTATTCCGCCCCCAGCCGATACAGGTGGACCGGCTCGCCGCCCTGGAAGTGTTTGAGAACGTTATGATCCGTGATCGACCATTCGAGCGTGCCCTTCGTGCCGATGATCCGGAATCCGTTGTCGTTCTGGGCACCGATCGTGACCTGGCTGGCCGTGATCGTCGCGATCGCCCCGCCTTCCAGCTCGGCGAAGACGCTGAAGTCGTCGTCGAGGGCGCGGCCGGGGACGAACGCCTTGAGCCGGGCCTGCACCCTCGTCGCCCCCTTGCCGGCGACGAAGCGGACGAACTCATAGGCATGCGTGCCGATGTCGCCGCCGCAGCCCGAGGCGCCCGACTTCTTCGGATCGACCCGCCAGCTCGCCTGCTTCTGGCCCGATTCTTCGAGCTTCGTCGCCAGCCACCCTTGCGGATACCACGCCTCGACCTTGCGGACCTCGCCGACCTTGCCGTCGGCGACCATCGTCCTGGCCAGCATCACCATCGGGAAGCCGGTGTAGGTGTAGGCGACGACGAATGGCGTCTTGTGCTGCTTGACAGGCCTCGCTGGAGCTGCTGGGCCTCGTCGAGGGTGGTCGTCAGCGGCTTCTCGCAGAGGACGCCGATGCCGGCGCTTCGCGGCGGCCTCGGCCGGTCCGAAGTGGGCGTCGTTGGGGGTGACGATCGTGACGTAGTCGATCCTCTGGTCCTCGCCGAGCTTCGATTCGGCCTGGATCATCTCCTGCCACGAGCCGTAACCGCGGGTGAAGAACAGCTCGGCGGCCGCGGCCTTCGCCTCGTCGGGCTGGCTCCGGAGGGCGCCGGCGGTCAGCTCGGCGGAGTTGTCCATGAGGATCGCCCGGCGATGCGGGGCGCCGAAGAAGTTCGCCGGCCCGCCGCCACCGACCATGCCCACCCGCAGCTTCCGCGTGCTCATCGCCTCGTCTCCCGTCTCACTCGATCCGCCGACTCAACTCGGCACTCGCTTCGGAATCGCCTTCAAGCTGGCAAACCGCACACTATAGCCCGACCCGGTTCTGTCGCAAGGGCCGACCGCCTCAGCGACCCTTCGCCGAGACGGCATGCCGCCGCATCCCTTCCAGGACATACTCATGCAGCGTGTGGATGATCGTGCGCTCCATCCGCTCCCAGAGCCAGGCCGGCCGGAGCAGGCGACGGTAGCGGGTCGTCAGGACGACGCGGCAGCGGTCCGGCCCGAGCGGCTCGATGACGAAGCGACCGTCGCGAAGCTCGACGTCGTGCTCGAAGTGAAGGTGCTGCTCGACGACGTCGAAGGCCAGCAACCGCGGCGGCTCGCGTCGGGTGATCCGCTTGAGGATGTAACCCCGTTGATAGATACACTTCTGCTCGGCGCCAACGGCGTCCTTACGGCCCTCCGTGCGCACGGGCCGGGGCAGGGCGAGCGTCAGCAAGAACGGCGGCGCGTGGCGGACCTCCTCGTAGAAGAGGATCGCGTTCCAGGCCCGAGCGGCCGGCGCATCGAACACGGCGGTCGTGCGGACCTCGGCGACAACCAGCCCCATCGGCCACCGGTGCTCCAGGCCCGCGATTCCGTAGGGAAGGCCGAGGAAGACCGTCAATACGACGAAGCGGCGACGGCCGCGCGTCATCGCCGCGTAGAGCACCCGCGCCAGCGCCCCGACCACAATCCCCGCCATCGCCGGGCCGAGGAAGATCAGGGCCAGCGTCATCCCGCAGAAGAGGCCCGAGAGGTTCACGGAAATCAGCATAAAGACCAGACCCGAGACGGCAACAATCCCCAGCCCCACCTTCAGCCAGATCGTCGCCCGCGAGGTGTAGCCGATCAGGCCGCCCACCGCGAACGGCACGCCGAAGAACAAGGCCGCGCCCATCGTCGCGCCGGTCGCCCGGATCAAGGCAAACGTGATCGCCCCAAACGCGATCGCCAGCATCAGGCTCGCCAGGTTGAACTGCCAGGCTGGGCGCTCCCAGCCGACCCGATCCGGCCCCGGTTGGCCTTCCCCGGGCGGCACGCCAAGCGCGAGGGCCACCCGGTCCGCCAAGTCCACCCGGTACGTCTCCGGTCGCGCGGGGTCGTAGGGCAAGCCGCAGCGCGGGCAAGTCGGATGACCCTGATCAGGACGTCGTTCGAGTCCCAGTCGCTGCCCGCAACGAAGACAGGAGGCTTGTCGCGAGCCCGCCCCGATCGGTCGCGGAGGAGGCTCGGGCGTCGGCGCGTCGGACATCGGCAACCTCGGGGGGGAGGCCCGGAAAGCATCAGCAATCGTCTCGCCCAGTCTGCCCGATCCAAACACCCATGTCCACCAATCGCCTCAGCCGAGCGTCTTGCGGAGCAACCTGGCGTGCTCGTGCGCCACGTAGCGGAACCAGCCACGCCCCACCCATCGCGGCCAGCGTCGCGACGTCCAGAGGCCGCGGACCCGCACCACCAGCCGGCTCCGCCCGTCGCTCTGCTCATCAGCCGCAAACGTGAACACATGGGGGAAGAACCCGCTCCTCCCCCGCGGCGACAGGTCGCTGAAGGCATATCCGACCCCTTCCCGCCACCAGAGCAAGCGTCCGAACCGGAAGAACCGCCATCCGAACGCCCGGTGCTCGATGGCCAGGGTCGCGCCCGGCCGCAACGGCTCATCCATCACGATGATCCGGCTATGGAACGGGTCGATCGTGACGAACTCCGCGAGGTCGGCCATCCGCACCCAGACCTCCGCCAACGGCCGGTCGAGGGCAACCTCGATGGTCAGGTCGATTCCCCGGCCAGGGGCGTCGCGGTCGATCACACGCGATTCGGATCGACGCCCCGACCGCTCTCCCCGCTCGACCTCCAGCCGCCGCTTCGCCCGCTCCGCGCTCAACAAGGTCAGCGCGACCCCGGCCGCGCCCCAGACCCAACCCGGAGCCATCTCCGGCCGCGACGCCAAGACGCCCACCGCCCCGAGGTAGGCCAGGCCCGTCCACCGCCCCAACCAGAGTTGCCCAGCCCCGGGCATGAGCAGTGAGAGCCAGAAGGCCTCCCACTTGGCCCGGTGGCGATCGCCTCCGGCGGCCGGGACATCGCTGGACATGGCCGGGCGATCCGATAACGTAGAAACGCCCGCATTGGTAATGCGAGAGGAGGGACTCGAACCCTCACGCCTTGCGGCACAGGAACCTAAATCCTGCGTGTCTGCCAGTTCCACCACTCTCGCGCCCGCTTCCGACGATCGAGGCACGCCCCGCCCGTTTGTCGCGGATCGTTACTTTACCAGATCGACCCTTGCTAACCATAGGTTCAATTATGCAACGCCGCCGCTTCCTCCAGGGCTCCGCCGCCGGCCTCGCCACGATGCTTGCTGCGAGCCAGCGTGTGCCGCAGGCCCGAGCCGCGTGGCAGTCGCTGAAAGTTCGCGGGATCGCGGCCGATGTGGCGATCATCGGTGGTGGCCTGGGCGGCTGCGCGGCGGCGTTGGCGGCGTTGCGTGCGGGCAACACGGTTGCCCTCACCGAGCCGACCGACTGGATCGGCGGCCAGCTCACCAGCCAGGCCGTGCCCCCCGACGAGCATCCCTGGATCGAGCAGTTCGGCGCCAATGCCTCGTATTTCGCCCTCCGACGGGGCATCCGCGACTACTACCGACGCCACTACCCCCTCACCGCCGACGCCCGCGCCGACCGTACTCTCAATCCCGGCCTCGGCGGCGTCTCCCGGCTCTGCCACGAACCCCGCGTCGCCTTGGCAGTGCTTAACGCCATGCTCGCGCCGTATGCGTCGGGAGGACGGCTCACCGTCCTCCTCGAACATGAGCCGACGAGGGCCGAGATTGAGGGCGACCAAGTCCACGCCGTCACCGTCCGCCACCTCCCTTCCGGCGATGAGAGGAACCTCGTCGCCTCCTACGTCCTCGACGCCACCGAGTTGGGCGACGTCTTGCCGCTAGCGGGCGTCGAGTTCGTCACCGGCTTCGAGTCCCGTTCCGAGACCGGCGAGCCCCACGCCCCCGAGCAGGCCCGGCCCGACGACCACCAGGCGATCACCGCCTGCTTCGCGATGGAGTACCGCGAGGGCGAGGATCACACGATCGACAAGCCCGACGAATACGCCTTCTGGCGCGATTTCGTCCCGAAGCTGACCCCCCCCTGGGCCGGCAAGCTGCTCGACCTGACCTACACCCACCCCATCACCCTCGAACCGACCACCCGCGGCTTCGACCCTCGCGGCGCCGGCGCTGGCCTCTGGGTCTATCGGCGGATCGCCGATCCGAGGACCTTCCAGCCCGGCACCTACCCCGGCGCGATCTCGCTGGTCAACTGGCCCCAGAACGACTACCTGCTGGGCAACCTCGTCGGTCTCAATCCGGCCGAGGCGAAGAAGCACCTGGCACGAGCGAAGCAATTGAGCCTCTCGTTACTCTACTGGCTCCAGACCGAATGCCCCCGACCCGACGGCGGCACCGGCTGGCCGGGATTGCGGCTGCGGCCCGACCTCGTCGGCACCGACGACGGTCTGGCCAAGCATCCTTATATCCGCGAGTCTCGGCGCATCCGGGCCGAGTTCACCGTCGTCGAGGATCACGTCGGTACCGAGGCCCGTCGCAAGAAGCTGGGCCGCGAGGACGTTGAGGCCGAGCACTTCGACGACTCCGTCGGCATCGGCAGCTACCGGATCGACCTTCATCCCAGCACTGGTGGCGATAACTATATTGATGTCAGTTCATTACCATTTCAGATCCCGCTCGGGTCGTTGATCCCCGTGAGAGTCGAGAACCTCCTGCCCGCCTGCAAGAACCTCGGGGTGACTCACATCACCAACGGTTGCTACCGGCTCCACCCCGTCGAATGGGCGATCGGCGAGGCCGCCGGCGCCCTGGCGGCCTTCTGTCTCGACAGGAAGCTCACGCCCCGCGCCGTCCGGAACACACCCACCCGGCTCAAGGAGTTCCAGGCGGCCTTGCGGTCGCAGGGCATCGCGATCGACTGGCCGAAGCTGGGGCCGAGGTGAGCCGGAGACCTCCGAGGCCAACGCGTCTGTCTCCACCACTGGCGAACCCGCCTCCCCCATTCACGCCGAGGCCACCGGACTGCCCGCACCGGCCAGCAGCGGCGGCATCGGGCAGTCGAGCGAGTCGGCGACGGCGCGGAGCAGCTCACTCTCTTCGAGGGTGATCTGGCCGTCGGCCCCGATCGTGGTGGCGCAGCCTTCAAGGAGGTTCTTCTTCAAGCGGGGCGAGGCGTTGGCGAGGACCTTCAGGGCCGCATCGACGGCCTTGAGGTCCGACCGCTCTGGCGGCAGTAGGCCAGGAAGCTCCGCCGGCCAGTGGAGGGCCAGGACGCCCTGCCGGTAGGCTCGTGCCTGCTCGGCCGGGTCGTTCGCGCCCACCTGGGCCAGAGCCGAGAGCAAGACCGTGGTCGGCTCGACCAGCGGGCCGATCGTCGTGTGCTGCACGGTCGGCCGCTCACCCCAGCCAAACTGCGGTCCGAGGTGACGAAGCAGCATGCGACGCAGCGCATATTCAAAAAGACTGATACGCTGGTCGGCCTCCATAAGCTGCCGGATGTTTTCCACGAAGGTGCGGAACTGGGCAGGAGAGAGCCTCCGCAGCGCCGGCACTGCCAGCTCGACCAGCGGCCATCGCGCCTCGGCTTCGAGACCATTCAGGCTCGGCAAGATCCGTTGCAGCTCCCGGAAGACCTCCGGGGCGGCGTGCTGGGAGAGGCGCTGAAGCTGCTGATTGCGGATCTCGACCGACTCATCAAGCAGCAGCGCGTACACCAGAGCACACGCCCCGAACGGCTCGCGGGCCTGGGCCTGCACGGGCGCCGGGATTGCGTCCAGCAAGGCCGCCGCGTAGGCGAGGTTCTGGGGACCAAGCGTACCGATCCGGGTGATCGACTCGACCGGATTGAACGGCATCGCGCCGGGCCGACCGGCGCGACTCCGAGGCCCCTGCGAACCCGTCGCCGCCCCGATCTTCTCATGCAAGGGCGGCTCCAGGGAAACCTCGGAGAAGTCACCGTCGAACGAGGGCTCGATCCTCTGGATGCGCTCGACCAGGGGCGGGTGGGTCGCCATCGGGTTGGCCGCCGAGAGCCCCAGCGCCTCGCCGAAGAACATGTGGCTGGCCTCCTCCGCCTCGGGATCCTTGACCCGGGAACCTTCCGCCAGGGCCCCGATCTTCTTCAAGGCCCCGGCGATCCCTTCCGGATTCCGCGTGAATTGCACAGCCGAGGCGTCGGCCAGGTACTCCCGCTGCCGCGACACCGCCGCCTTGATCAAGCGGCCAAAGATGACCCCCACATAACCGATGACATACAAGGCAAGACCGAGCAGTGGAAGCGGATTGCCACCTTTCTTGTCGTCATTGCGGCTTCGGTTCGACTGGTACATCGTGCTCCGAAACAGAATCCAGCCAATGATGCTGATGAGCAGGATTCCATAAAGAATACCCATAAGCCGAATATTCAGCTTCATGTCGCCGTTAAGAATATGACTGAACTCGTGAGCGATCACGCCTTGCAATTCGTCGCGTGAGAGGTTCTTCACGGTTCCTCGCGTGACACCGATCACGGCATCACTCGGTGTGTAGCCGGCGGCGAAGGCGTTGATGCCTTCCTCGTGATCCAGCAGATAGACGGGCGGCACCGGCGTCCCCGACGCGATCGCCATTTCCTCCACGACGTTCAGGAGCCGGCGCTCATCGGGATCGCTCGTATCCGGATCGATGGGCCGACCGCCCAGGATCTCGGCCACGCTGTGACCGCCTCCCGAGAGCGACGCCACCCGGTACGCGCTGCCACCGCCGACCAGCGCCAGCGTGCCCAGCGAGACCGCAGCGAAAAGCGGCCAGTCCCACAACCGCTCGATCTGGAACTCCTGCCCACCCGGCGTCCGGTCGTGCGAACGGCCGTAGAGGAACGCCATCGCGAAGGCCCCATAGACCGACGCAATAATCAGGACCACCGCGAGCACGAAGTAGACGACGAGCAGTCCCGTCTTCTTCCGGGCCACTTCCTGGTGCTCGAAGAAATCCATGGCCATGAGCGAACCTTCCCCGATTGCGGGCTGGCAGGGACTCGGGTGCAGAAGCGATTCACCACAGAGGGCACAGGGTCAAAAACCGAGGAGACTCGATGAACTTATCGCCATTCGAGGAATCTCCCGGCTTCTCCCCGTGTCCTCTGCTGGATTGATCCGGCTCACGAAAACGACACCCGCGGCGCCTCCCGCTCCTTGGGCGACTCGATCTCGAACAGTTGGGCCGGGGCGAACCCGGTCATGCCGGTGACAATCACGTTGGGGAACGTTTCCCGCGCCGTGTTGTAAGTCATCACGGCGTCGTTGAACGCCTGGCGAGCGAAGGCGACCTTGTTCTCGGTCGAGGTCAATTCCTCCTGCAAGGCGAGCATGTTCTGGTTGGCCTTGAGGTCCGGGTACGCCTCGGAGATGGCCAGCAAGCGGCCGAGAGCGCCGTTGAGCTGGCCCTCGGCGGCGCCCAAGCTCTGCATGGCGGCCGGATCGCCCGGGTTGGACGTTGCCCGCTGCTCGGCATTGTAGGCTGCGTTGCGTGCCTGGATGACAGCTTCAAGTGTCTCGCGCTCGTGGCTCATGTACCCCTTGGCCACTTCCACCAGATTCGGAATCAGGTCGTAACGGCGCTTCAATTGCACATCGATCTGGCTGAAGGCATTCTTGTAGCGGTTTCGGAGAGCCACGAGGTTATTGTACACCGCGATGAAGAAAACGATCAGCAACAGCGCGACCACGCCGACGCCGATCAGGATCAGCACAGTCGACGACACGGCAAACAGAAGCGGCATGACGGAGTCTCCCCCAAAATTGGACCTTGCGGCCGATTTCGGGCCGCGTGTTCGTCCCGGCAATCTTTTCGCAGCCGGCGCCCGATTCTTCAAGGGCCCGGATCGAAATGGCTCCGATGGCGCATTGTTGGATGAATTACGACAACAATCCCGGTGGGTAACAACCCTCCCCGAGACCGTGAGCTATCCGAGGCAAAAAAAGCGTCTGTGCCGACAGAAGGTTGTTGGCGCAACCCCTCGTTCAAGTTACTCTAAACTGGCGCTCTTATGTGCCAGCCACTCGGCTGCTGCAGCCCTCTCTTCCGTTCGCGTTGGCCTCCCCCCTGAGCCATCTGCTACCCGATTCGATCATTCGATGACCGTGAGCCAGGCCCGGAAGTTCCGGTGTGGCTGACACGTCCTTCTCCTGATGTGTATGGAGCCTGCTCGTGTACGCAGTCCGTTTCTATTCCCTCGTCGGAGTGGTCCTCTTGGTCGCTGGTTGCGGCGGTGGCGACGGACTGCCTCGCCAGTCTGTCTCAGGCAAGATCACTCTCAATGGCGAGCCCCTGAAGCAAGGAACCATCCAGTTCTTCCCCGACGATCCGGCCATGGAGAAACCGACCTCGGGTGGTTCCCCGATCGAGGACGGCTCCTACGCGATCAGCGCCGAGAACGGTCTGGTCCCCGGCAAGTATCGAGTCTCCATCAGTTCGCCCTCCACCGAGATGAGCTCCGACGCCACCCCGGGCTCGGGGGCCAACCTGCCCAAGGATCTCATCCCCGCCGATTACAACGTCGCCAGCACCCTCTCGGCCGACGTCAAGGCCGGTGGCGACAACACCTTCAACTTCGAACTCAAGAAGTAACCCCGCCCCCACGCGGGCCGCGGCCGGTCCCCCGGTAACGCCCCCGCTTCTTTCTTTCTCTTTATTCATTTGGAGATACTGTAGACATGAAGATCCGTAAAGGTTTCACCCTGATCGAGCTGCTGGTGGTCATCGCGATCATCGGCGTCCTGATCGCCTTGCTCTTGCCGGCGGTGCAGGCCGCCCGCGAGGCCGCCCGACGCGCCCAGTGCACCAACAACCTCAAGCAGATCGGTCTGGCGATGCACAACTACCACGACCGGACCAACAGCCTGCCACCCGGCATGAAGGGCTGCTGCTGGGGCACCTGGATCTTGTTCGTCCTGCCCGACATCGAGCAGAACCAGCTTTACAACGCCTGGAACTTCTCGGGGAACAACGTTATCGGCGGCGCCGCCGACAGCAATTTCCGATACGCCGGCATCTGCAACATCACCGTCTCCTCCACCCACGTCAGCGCCCTGCTCTGCCCGAGCGATGGGAACAACCGTTCCGTGACCGGCATCGGCCAGACGATCAATGGCAACCGCTACAACGTGACCTCGCAGAACTACATCGTCAATTTCGGCAACACGAACGTGGAGCAGGGGCCGGTCACCATCGGCGGCATCACCTACCCGTTCCTCGGTTCCCCCTTCGGAGACATCGGCTCGCCCCTGCCGGACATCGCCAGCGGTGGCCTCCAGGGAGTCGTCAAGGGCACGATGAAGTTCTCGTCGTTCACCGACGGCACCAGCAACACCTTCCTGACCTCCGAGCTGATCGTCGGCTCCGGCACGGGCGGCCAGTACAGCGCGGGTTACGATCTCCGCGGCTTCTCCTGGTGGGCCTACGGCGCCTCGTTCACCGGCATGCTCACACCCAACTCCTCGCTGCCCGACCTGATGCAGAGCCAGGGGTACTGCGTCTATCCGGGTAACAACAATCCACCCTGCGCGCCGGCGACCCAAATTACGGGTGTCATGCTCGCCCCCCGCAGCCGTCACCCCGGCGGCGTCAATACCGGCATGGGCGACGGCAGCGTCAAGTTCATCAAGAACTCGATCAACCCCTACATCTTCCGCGGCCTCTCCTCCACCCAGGGTAACGAGGTCATCAGCGCCGACGCCTATTAATGAGCCCCCGGATCAGCCCGTCGTCTTCTATCCTCCCGGGCGGCGCCCCAAAGGCGCCGCCCGATTCATTTTCCGGGCTCCTCGGTCACGAGCGGGTCGCCGATCGAGGTCATCCAGTCGCGAAGGCGGCCATCGAGGGCCTCGAACTGATTCCGGTGCTCGGCTGAGGCGGCGAGGTTGCGCGTCTCGCCGGGGTCCTCGGCGAGGTGGTAAAGTTCATCGACCCCCTCGGGCTCGAAGTGGCGGACGAGCTTCCAGGCGGGTGTGCGGATCATCCGCATCCGGGCGACATCGCCGTGATGCATGTTGTACTGGCCGAAGTATGCCGCATCCGCCGCAGGGGGCGCGTCGGGTTGCTCGCCAACGAGCAACGGGGCTACACTCTGGCCCGCGATCCCGAGGTTCTCGGGAACGCCCAGACCAACGAGGTCGAGGATCGTCGGGAAGAGGTCGATATTCACGACGACTCGGTCGAGCTGTCGACCCGGCTCGATCATGCCCGGCCAGCGGACGATCAAAGGAACGCGAATCGCTTCCTCGAACATGTTAGGCCGACGCCCCTGCTGGCCCTCCACCAGCCAGGTGGCGTTCCCCTTGTGCCAGAGGCCGTGGTGCCCGATCATGTAGCCATGATCGCTCGTGAAGATGACGATCGTCTTCTTCGACAGGCCAAGGGCGTCGAGCTTCTCCAGCAGGCGGCCGATGTTGCGGTCCACCGAGCTGATGCTGGCGTAATACTCGCGTGTGAGCTTTTTCACACGCTCACGCTGGAGTCCGGGAAACTCGGGGATGCTCGGGTCGAGATCACGGTACGGGGCCGAGTCGATCTCCGGAACGGGAGCATAAGGAGCGTGCGGGGCGCGGAAGTGGACCGAGAGCAGGAACGGGCGATCGCGGTTCGATTCGACAAAGGCGAGGCCTTGATCGACGAGCAGGTCGGGCAGCGAGCCTTCCAGCTGGCGGACCTGCCCCTCCACTTCGAGGCGTGGGTCGATCGGGCGATTGCCGCCGTCGCGAAATCCAAAGAAGCGGTCGTAGCCCTGGCGGGTCGGGTGGAACTCGTCGCGGGTGCCGAGGTGCCACTTGCCGAACAAGGCAGTGGCATAGCCGTTGGCCTTGAGCAGCTCGGGCCAGCCGATCGTGGCGGGGGCGACGCCGAGGTCGGGCTCGGTGTTCGGGTTGATCCAGTCGTCGATGCCGAGCTGGGTCGGATACCGGCTTGCGAACATCGCCGCGCGGGAGGGCGAGCAGACTGGCGTGGTGGTGAAGGCGTTGCGGAAGAGAGCCCCCTGTCGGGCGAGCCGGTCGAGATTCGGCGTCCGGATCTCCGCGTTGCCGTACGCTCCCAGGGCCCAGCGGGCCTGGTCATCGGTGTAGAGGAACACGACATTGGGCCTCGGCTCGTCTGGCACGGCCGCAGGAGCGGGCGCAGACCAAACAAATCCAGCCATCAGCGACGCGAGCAGTCCGGTGGTTCGCCAGGGATTCATCGATTCCTCCACTTTCCTACGGGTCCGGACTCATCCTGCCAGGGCCATTGACTCGGGGCAAGACTCCGGCCTGCGACCAGGGGCCGTCTCCGATGAGTGAGCCGCACGGGTCGGACCGAGGCGAGCGGTTGCGGCGGGACCCCGTCGAGGTCCGGCTGCCCGATTTCGGAGTCTTCGCCCTGGAGAGTCATCACGGACCCGGCTTCCGCATGGCATCGTCGCGGCATGACTTTCTCGAAATCTTCTACGTCCTTCATGGCGCCGGCCGGTTCCTCATCGAAGGGACAAACGACCCGTGTGCAGCCGGCGACGTGGTGGTCGTGCCCGTGGGCAGGGAACATCGGATCGAGGACGTCCCGGACACACCGCTCTCGCTGTACGGCCTCTGCGTGGCACCCCGGGTCTGGCGACAGGAGCCGACCCTGATCGATCACCTTCCGGCTGGTCGCCAGCCTCTGAGCGGTCTGGCCGCCACGCAGTTGCGATCGGACCTGCGCCGCTTGCTGTTCGAACAGTCGTTCGAGCGGCCAGGCAGCATCAGCGCATTGCTCGGCCTGACCCTCCAGCTCCTCGCCTTTCTCGCGCGGACCAGCGCGACGCTCGCGCGCGGCCCTTCGGGGCACCTCGACCCAACCACGCCGGGACTCCGACAGGCGGTCGAGCGCTACGTCTCCGAGCTTCGCCAGCGGTTCTTCGAGCCGGCCGACCTCGACTCCGTGGCCAACGGCCTCGGCATGAGCCGTCGGCGCTTCACCCAGCTTTTCCGCCAGGTCACCGGTTCGAGCTGGGCCGACCACCTGACCGCACTCCGCATCGATTACGCCTGTCGCCTGCTTCGCGAAACCGATCGTAGCATCATCGCGATCGCCTTCGAGAGCGGCTTCGAAGACCTCTCCAGCTTCTACCGCGCCTTCAAACGACAGACCGGCGACTCCCCGAGCCGCTGGCGTGCGCGGGACCGCCGCCAGCCGATTGCCTGAGCTGCCAAATCGGATTGCCCGAACTGCGAAGACAGACGACCCGACGCGTCGCCATACTTCTTGACACTCCCTATCCCGGCGATGAGGCACGCTTTTGATGTCGAATCTCGCCCTCGACCCGATCGGTCTGCTGCGCCCCCGACGCCAGATCACGGGGGCTTCCGCCATCCTGCTGCCGTTCGAAGTGGACGGGGGCGTGGACTGGGCGGCCTTCGTCGCCCACCTCCTGCGGACCGCCCAGGCTGGCCTGACCCCGGCCGTGAACATGGACACCGGGTACGTCAACCTGCTCGATGAGGAACTCCGCATCGAGGTCCTGCGGCGGACCCGCGACGCCCTCGCCGGTGGCCCCTTCTTCGCCGGCGCCTTCGTTTCGGACGAACCAGGCAGCCCGTTCGACCGCGATGCCTACCTGCGGCCGATGGAAGCGGTCGCCAAGCACGGTGGCATCCCCGTTGTCTTCCAGTCGTACGGCCTGACGTCGCTCGAGGACGATGCCCTCGTCGAGGCCTACGCCGAGTTGGGCCGGCACTGTGACCGGTTCGTCGGGTTCGAGCTGGACAAGGCCTTCGCCCCGTTCGGCCGGATCTACTCGCTGGAGGTCTTCCGCGGCCTGATGGGCGTCCGCGCCTGCCTCGGGGCCAAGCACTCCTCGCTCCACCGTGAACCGGAGTGGCATCGACTGATCGAGCGCGACCGGCTCCGGCCCGACTTCCGCGTCTTCACCGGCAACGACCTGGCGATTGATATGGTCATGTACGGGAGCGACTACCTGCTCGGCCTGAGCACCTTCGCCCCCGACCTGTTCGCCCGACGGGATGCCCTCTGGGCCGAGGGGACCCGGCCTTCTACGAGCTGAACGACCTGCTCCAGTACCTCGGCTTCTTCGCATTCCGACCACCGGTGCCGGCCTACAAGCACGCGGCGGCCCTGTTTCTCCGGCTGCGTGGCTGGATCGCCACCGACCGCACGCATCCCCGGAGCCCGTCGCGGCCCGAGAGTGACCGCGACGTCCTGCGCGACATCGGACGACGCCTCGGCGTCGTCGGGGAGGATGGGCCATGAGCGTACGACGGATCTCCTCACTCAAGACCCCGGACGACCTGCGGCAACACGCCGCCATGCTCGGGATCAATCTGCCAGTTGACGACGAGATGCAGGTCGGCCCCGATGCGCCGCTGGCCCAGCCCTTCGACCGGCCCGCCGGCACGATCGGCAACCGGTTCGCCATCCTGCCGATGGAGGGCTGGGACGGCACGGCCGACGGCCGGCCGACCGAGCTGACCCGGCGCCGCTGGCAGAACTTCGGCCTGAGCGGGGCCAAGCTGATCTGGGGCGGCGAGGCCGTGGCCGTCCGGCACGACGGCCGCGCGAACCCCCATCAACTGCTCATCAACGATCGCAACCTCTCCGAGATCGCCGCACTCCGCGAGCTGATGGTGAAGACCCACCGCGAGCGGTTCGGCAAGACCGACGACCTCCTGGTCGGGCTCCAGCTCACCCACTCCGGCCGGTTCTCACGGCCGGACGACCACCGGCGTTCCCGGCCGGTCATCGCCTACCGCCACCCGCAGCTCGACCCGATCGTGGGTGTCCACGACGACCGCCCGGTGATCGACGACGACGGCATCGCCCGGCTCGTCGACGACTTCGTGTCGGCAGCCCGGATGGCCCGCCAGGCTGGCTTCGCGTTCGTGGATGTGAAGCACTGTCACGGCTACCTCGGGCACGAGTTCCTCTCCGCCTACGACCGTCCGGGCCGTTACGGCGGCTCACTGGAGAACCGCACACGGTTCCTCCGCGAGGTGGTCGCCGGCATCCGCGCCGAGGCGCCGGGACTGGAAATCGGGGTACGCGTCAGCGTCTTCGACCTGATGCCCTTCCGCCCCGGTCCCGACGGCACCGGGCGGCCAACGTCTGCCGGACCCTACCGGTTCGCCTTCGGTGGCGACGGCACCGGTCTGGGCGTCGATCTGGCCGAGACCTCGGCGTTCCTCGAACGACTCGAATCGCTGGGGATTGACCTGCTCTGCACGACCGCAGGCAGCCCCTACTACAACCCGCACGTCCTGCGGCCGGCCGTCTTCCCGCCATCGGACGGCTATCTGCCGCCCGAGGACCCACTGGTCGGCGTCGCCCGGCAGGTCACGGCCGCGGCGCGGCTGAAGGCTCTTCACCCGGGGCTGACGATCGTCGGTTCCGGCTACACGTACCTCCAGGACTGGCTGCCGAACGTCGCCCAGCGCGTCGTGCGTGACGGTGGGGCCGACTTCGTCGGCCTGGGCCGGATGGTCCTCTCCTATCCGGATCTCCCGGCCGACGTGCTGGCGGGCCGTCCGATGGCCCGCAAGAAGGTCTGCCGGACGTTCAGCGAGTGTACGACCGCCCCGCGGCAGGGGATGGTCTCCGGCTGCTTCCCGCTCGACGCCTACTACAAGGCCCGTCCCGAACGACAGCGTTTGATTGCGATGAAGACCGGCCTCGCGCCCAAGGCCAGGCCGGCCGGTGCCGGTGCCGGTGCCGGTGCCGGTGCGAATCGTTCCTGATCTCCCTTCCCTTCCGATCGAGCTTGACGAGTTTCGAAGTTCGCGAGTCCGCATCGAAACGTCCTTGATTCCCTTCGCCTTCGGTCGAGTTGACTGGTTTCAAACGCGGTTGGGTTCCCCCCTGGATCGTGAAGTCCCCCGGGTGGCCCGTTCGGGGTTCGCGCCGGGGTCCGTCCCCGTGATGTCGAATGTCCCTTCTCTCCATCGACTCGAAACGACAGGGGTACGAGTCATACGAGAACGACGTCGTCCCGGTTTCACGCTGATCGAGGCACTGGTATTCATCGCGATCATTGATGTTTTGATCGCCCTGCTGCTGCCCGCCGTGTAAGTGGTCCGCGAGGCCGCCCGCAGGGCACGAATAACCTGAAGCAGATTGGCATCGCGCTGCACAACTATCACTCGACCCACGACGTCTTCCCCCTGGGCGTCTCGCGTTACGGCCCGCCGACCGTGGTCAACTGGGACAACTGGAGCGCCCACGCGCTGCTGCTCGGTGCTCTCGAACAGGGGGCGATCTACAACGCCTGCAACTTCATGGTGGGCACCAACGACACCAGCCAGCCCGGCGCCACGATGATCGCGACGGTCACCGCGGCGAAGGTCGCGACGTTCCTCTGCCTGTCGGACCCGTACGCCGGTCAGCCGTGCGACAGCAATTACTACGCCTGCCAGGGAACGACGACGCTTCTCAACTCGATCCGCTCGGGCCAGCCGGTCCCGGGCAGCACCGGCCTGTTCACCGACTTCCGGAGCTACGGCGTGCGGGACGCGACCGACGGCACGTCGAACACGATTGCTTTCTCCGAGGCGCTGACCAGCAACCTCGGAATTGGCACGGCGAACAACGGCTGGCGCGGCAACATGGTGGAGAACGTCGTCGGCAACGGCAAGGACCAGGCGCTCGACTTCCGCAACCCGACCTCGCTCGCTTATATTACGGGCACGATGTTCCCGCGGTGCGACGGTGCCTGGTTCAAAAACTCGAAGATCCACGGCGCGCGCGGGTCCTTCTGGGAGTTGGGGGCCGTCGGGATCACGCTGTTCAACACGGTCGTCACGCCGAACTCGAAGATGCACCCGTGGAGCGCCTGCCGCTCGTCGCAGTCGGCCTGGCCCGACAACGCAACCTACTCGAACGCCCAGAGCCAGCACCCGGGCGGCGTTAACTGCCTGATGGGCGACGGCAGCGTTCGATTCATCAAGGACAGCGTCGCCGAGACGACCTGGTGGTCGCTCGGAACGCGCAGCGGCGGCGAGGTGCTCAGCGCCGACTCGTACTGAGCGGCATCGCGGACCCAGGCCATTCGGAACTCAGGAGGAACGATGAGACGAGCGCTCGCATCGCTGGCAGCCCTGCTCGGGATCTTAGAGCGCTCGGAAAAAATGAGGTTATGGTCCCAGGAACCTCAAACAGATCAGGGCACAGGCCAGATGGAGGAACGCCTCCTGAAGCTCCGTGAGCCGATCCAGACGGCGCCGCAGGCGGCCGAACGAATGCAGCCAGGAGATGGTCCGCTCCACGAACCAGCGGAAGACCCCCAGCCCGCTCCCGTGCTCGGTGTTGCGGGCGGCCAGGATCGGGGTGATCCCCCGCCGGCGCAACTCCTGCCGCACCGGTTCGGAGTCATAGCCGCGGTCGCCTTGCAGGCGCTCGGGCTTCTGCCGCTTCGGCCCGGGCTTGCCGCCGACCGGCGGCATGTCGTCCAGGACCGCGAAGACTTGCGTGACCTCGTTGACGTTGGCCGCGGTCACGGTCGCGGACAAGGGGATACCGTGCGCATCGGTCATCACGTGGTGCTTGCTGCCCGATCTGCCGCGGTCGGTGGGATTTGGGCCCGTGTCCTCGCCCCCTTCGGGAGCCTCGGCAAAGGAGGCGTCGATCAGCGCCCGCTCCCAGTCGATCTGGTCGGCGCCGTTGAGTTCGGCCAGCAACACGGCGTGCAACTTGAGCCAGACGCCCGCCTGGTGCCAGAGTCGCAGGTAGTGACTACAGGTCTTGCCGCAGCCGCAGCCCCACTCGGCGGGCAGGTCGTCCCAGGCGATGCCGGTCTTGAGCACGAAGAGGATGCCGGTGAGGATCTTGCGGTAATCCAGGGGCTTGCGGCCGGGGAAGCGGAAGCGGCGTGGGGGCGGGGGCGGCAGCAGCGGTTGGAGGCGTTCCCAGAGGGCATCGCTGACGAGCGGTTTCATGGCCTGTGCTCCTTCGGTCCCGGGGCTCACTCTCCGATTCACGAAGGAGCAGTCAGTGTGCCGTTCGGCTCATTATTTCCGAGCGCCTCAGCGCCCCCCGCGGCACTGGCCTGGGACCAGGGGGCGCCCCCACCCCGCCTGATGGAGCGACTTGGCCGTGGCGTCGTCGCCGTGCGCACCACCGACGGCGGAGTGTTCGTCTCCTGGCGACTGCTCGCCAACGACCCGGACGACATCGCCTTCAACCTCTATCGCTCGACCGCCGGGGTCGAGCCGCCCGGAGGCTCAACGCGGAGCCGATCGCCGGTCGCACGAGCTTCGTGGACCGCGGGGCGGACCCCGGCTCGGCCCACTCCTACAACATCCGGCCGTGGTCGACGGCCGCGAGGAGGCATCGGACGCCGCCGTTCACGCTGCCGGCCGGCACATGCGAAGCCGTACCTGTCGATCCCGCTCCAGACCCCTCCCGGCTACACCCCCAACGACGCCTCCGTCGGCGACCTCGACGGCGACGGCGAATATGAGATCGTCCTGCACAGGAGAGCACCGCGGCGCGACAACTCCCAGCGCGGGCTCGACCGGCGCGCCGATCCTGGAGGCCTACCGGCTCGACGGCACGCTTCCTCTGGCGGATCAACCTCGGCCGGAACATCCGCGAAGGGGCCCATTACACGCAGTTCCTGGTCTATGACCTCGACGGCGACGGCAGGGCCGAGGTCGCCTGCAAGACGGCCGACGGGACGGTCGACGGCCGGCGCCGTGCATCGGCGACCCCGAGGCCGACCATCGCCAGGAATCGGGCAACGTCCTCGAAGGGCCCGAGTACCTCACCGTCTTCGACGGCCGCACCGGGCCGGCCCTCGCCACGACCGACTACCTCCCCGCCGCGGTCGGCGTGGCCGACTGGGGCGACGACTACGGCAACCGCGTCGACCGCTTCCTGGCCGCGTGGCCTACCTCGACGGCGAGCGCCCGAGCCTGCGTCATGTGCCGCGGCTACTACACGCGGACCGTCCTCGCCGCCTGGGACTGGCGAGACGGCAAGCTGCACCCAGCGCTGGATCTTCGACAGCGACGACGGTCAACCCGGCCACGCGGCCTACGGCGGCCAGGGCAACCACAACCTGAGCGTCGGCGACGTGGACGGCGACGGCCGCGACGAGATCGTCTACGGCGCGTGCTGCATCGACGACGACGGCAGGGAGCTTCTACTCCACCGGCCTCGGCCACGGCGACGCCCTGCACCTCGCCGACATCGACCCCGACCGCCCCGGCCTGGAAGTCTTCGACATCCACGAGAAGGCCGCGGCCATCCCCACGGCGCCGAGCTCCGCGACGCCCGGACCGGGGCGCTTGATCTGGAGCAAGCCTTCGCCCGACGTCGGCCGCGGCGTCGCCCTCGACATCGACCCCCGCCACGCGGCTACGAGATGTGGGCCTCAGGCACCGGCCTTTCCAGGACTCTGGGACGTCCACGGAGGCGACCATCTCCGATCGCAGGCCCCGTCGTGCAACTTCGGCGTCTGGTGGGACGGCGACCTGCTCCGCGAGCTGCTCGACCGCACACCGTCACGAAGTGGGACTGGAACGCCGCCATCGAGCGCCGCTACTCTCGGCCGAGGATTGCGCCTCGAACAACGGCACCAAGGCCACCCCCTGCCTCTGCGCCGACATCCTCGGCGACTGGCGCGAGGAGGTCCTCTGGCGATCGGCCGACAACCGCGAGCTGCGGATCTACACCACCACGATCCCGACCGAGCACCGCCTCCCCACCCTGATGCACGACCCCCAGTATCGCCTGAGCGTCGCCTGGCAGAACGTCGGCTACAACCAGCCGACCCAGCCCGGCTTCTACCTGGGCGACGGCATGGTCGCGCCACCAAGGCCCCGAATCCGGACCCCGGAGCGAGCGGCCCCTGACTCCGCCTCGTCCGACCATCCGGGCAAGCGCCGGCCTCACCTCGACCTGATCGGTGACTCGACCGTCCGCAACCGGACGCGAGGACAGCAAGGCTGGGGCGACCCGTTCGTGAACCTCTTCGACCCGTCCCGGATTCAGGTCGAGAACCGCGCCCTCGGTGGTCGCAGCAGCCGGACGTACCTCACCGAGGGGCTCTGGGAACGCGTCCGGGACGACCTGGAACCCGGTGACTTCGTGCTGATCCAGTTCGGCCACAACGACGGCGGACCGCTCGACCGCGGCCGGGCGCGGGCCTCGCTCAAGGGCAACGGCGACGAGACCCGTGTGGTGACGAACCAGGCGACCGGCAAGACGGAGACCGTCCATACCTACGGCTGGTACATCCGGAAGTATGTCGCCGATGCCAGGGAGAAAGGGGCAACGCCGATCGTCCTCTCGCCGGTCCCGCGAAACATCTGGAAGGATGGCCGGGTCGCCCGCGCCTCGGGTGATTACGGCCGTTGGGCCGCCCAGGCAGCGGAGCAAGCCGGTGCCCGGTTCATCGACCTCAACGAGCTGGTCGCCCGGCAGTACGAGGCCGCCGGGCCTGAGCACGTCAAGGAGCAGTATTTCGGCAACGACCATACCCACACGACCGCGGCCGGCGAACGGCTGACGGCCGGCATCGTCGCCGAGGCGATCCGGAGCCTCGACGATTGTCCGCTGCGCAACGTTCTCCGCCAAGGGAGCCCGAAATGACGTTGTCCCGACTCCGTCCCGTCCCCGTCCTTCGGCCGATCCTGTCGATGATCGCCCTCGTTGGCTGGATCGCTCCCGACGCCCGGGCGGCGGGCTTCCCCTGGCAACGCTATGCCTCCAGGGATGCGGCCTGGTATCGCGGCGACGAGGCCGCGCGGCTTGCGGCCAATCTCCTCTCGCACCAGTCGGAGCGGGGGGATTGGCCCAAGAACTTCGACACCTCCGCGCAGCCTTACGAGGGCGATCGCCGCCTCAAGGCCGGGACGTTCGACAACGGCGCGACCGTCGGCGAGGTCCGCTTCCTGGCCCGTGCGTTCAACGCCACCGGCCGGACCGAGTACCGCGACGCGGTGCTCAAGGCCCTCGACCACATCCTCGACGCCCCGTACCCGAACGGGGGCTTCCCCCAGTCGTACCCGCCGGGCAAGGGCTATGCCCGTTACATCACGTTCAACGACAACACGATGGTCAACCTCCTGGAACTCTTGCGCGACGTGGCCGACTCGCACGACTTCGCCTTCGTTGATGCCAGCCCGACGCGCGGCGTCGCGTCAGGCGTTCGACGCCGGGATCGCCTGCATCCTCAAGTGCCAGGTGACGACCCACGGCCGCCTGACCGTCTGGTGCGCCCAGCATGACGAGCAGACACTGGAGCCCCGCGGGGCTCGCTCGTTTGAGCTGGCGTCGCTCAGCGGTTCCGAGAGCGCTCGAATCCTCCGCCTGCTCATGAGCCTGGAGAATCCCAGTCCCGACGTGATCCGCGCCGTGGACGCCGGCGCGGCCTGGTTCGAGGCGTCAAAGCTCCACGGCATCCGCGAGGTCCGGACCAGCGGCGACAAGAAGATCGTTTCCGACCCCGATGCGCCCCCAATTTGGGCCCGCTTCTACGACCTCGATACCAACCGACCCTTCTTCTGCGGTCGCGACGGCGTGAAAAAGAATTCGCTCGCCGAGATTGAACAGGAACGGCGCGCCGGCTACGCCTGGTACGGTCACTGGGGCACGGCCGTGCTCGATCGCTATGCCGACTGGAAGACCGAGCACTCCGCGCCTCGCTGAGGCCGGCTCTTTCCCCGAGACCGCCTCCTCGGTACGCTCGGGACCGGACCGCGCGAGGATCTCGACCCATGCTCCCACAGGGCACCACCGATCACCGAAACGAGAACCCGGCCGTCGCGCCCGTCGCGACGGCCTCGCCAACGCAGGCCCCGAAGCCGCCGCGGGGCGGCTATCGCTGGGTCATCTGCGCCTTGCTCTTCTTCGCCACCACCATCAACTACGTGGATCGCGGCGTTTTGGGCGTCCTGGCTCCCGACCTCCAGCAAACCATCGGCTGGACCAACACCCAGTACGGCGACATCAATGCGGCCTTCTCCCTGGCCTACGCCATCGGCTTCCTCGTGCTCGGTCGGTTCATCGACCGGGTCGGCACCCGGCTCGGGTATGCTGCCGCGCTGGTGGCCTGGTCGCTGGCCGCGGCGGGTCACGCGCTGGCGCGGTCGCCGTTCGGGTTCGGCCTGGCCCGCTTCGTCCTGGGACTGGGCGAGGCGGGGAACTTCCCGGCCGCGGTGAAGACGACCGCGGAGTGGTTCCCACGCCGCGAGCGGGCCTTCGCGACCGGCCTGTTCAACGCCGGCTCGAACGTCGGCGCGGTGGTGGCCCCGCTGGTCGTGCCCTTCCTGGCGATCCGGTTTGGCTGGCAGGCCGCCTTCCTCGCCACCGGGCTCGTCGGCCTGGTCTGGGTCGCCTTCTGGCTCCCCCTCTACCGCCGACCCGAGCAGCACCCGCGCGTCTCGCCAGCGGAGCTCGCCTGGATTCAGGCCGACGGCGCCGAGCCCGACTCCGCGATCCCCTGGCTCCGGCTGCTGCCCCACCGGCAGACCTGGGCCGTCGCGGCCGGCAAGTTCCTCACCGACCCGATCTGGTGGTTCTACCTCTTCTGGTCGGCCAAGTTCCTTGCCGACCGCTTCGGGGCCGACCTCAAGACGATCGGCCCCCCCTTGATCACGATCTACCTGCTGGCCGACATCGGCTCGGTCGCCGGGGGCTGGCTCTCGTCGTGGCTCCTGCGGCGCGGCTGGTCGGCGAACGCGGCGCGGAAGACCGCCCTGCTGGTCTGCGCCCTCTGCGTCGTGCCGGTCGCGATGGCGCCGCTCGTCTCGTCGATGTGGACCGCCGTGCTGCTGATCGGCCTGGCCGCGGCGGCGCATCAGGGGTTCTCGGCGAACCTGTACACGCTCGCCTCCGACATGTTCCCGCGGCGGGCGGTCGGTTCCGTCATCGGCATCGGCGGCACGGCCGGGGCTATTGGCGGCATCCTCATGCAGGCCGCCTCCGGCCGGATCAAGGACCTGACCGGCAGCTACCTGACCATGTTCGTGATCGCCGGCTCGGTCTATGTCCTCTCCGTGTTCGTCATCCACGGGCTCGCGCCGCGGCTCGTGCCGGCTCCGCTCGGGGAGCCCGGGGAGACCGTGCGATGACCGACCTGGCCTCACGGGTCGAGACGCTCCGCCGCGAGGTCGTCCGGCGCTTCGGCGTCGCGGCGGATCAGGTCCACGTCGCGCGGTCCCCCTATCGGATCTGCCCCCTGGGTGCCCACATCGACCACCAGCGCGGCCCGGTCACGGCGATGGCCCTCGACCGGAACGTCCTCCTGGCCTTCGCCCCGTCCGGCTCGCGCCAGGTCCGGCTCGGCAGCCTCGACTTCCCCGGTGAGGTGGTGTTCCCGCTCGACGACGTCCCCGGCCGTCGCGAGGACGACTGGGGCAACTACCCCCGCGGCGCCGCCCTGGCCTTGCAGCGTCGCCACGTCCTGAGCACGGGCCTCGTCGGCGTCATCTCGGGCAACCTTCACGGCGGCGGCGTCAGCTCGTCGGCGGCGGTCGGGGTCGCCTACCTGCTGGCGTTCGAGGACGGCGAACGGCCTGCGCGTCTCGCCCGTCGAGAACATCGCGCTGGACCTCCAGATCGAGAACGGCTACCTCGGCCTTCGCATCGGCATCCTCGACCAGTCGGCCATCCTCCTTTCCCGACGGGGGCAGCTCCTGAGGGTCGATTGCGCCACCGCCGATCACGAGCTGATCCCCGCGCCGCCGGCCTTGCCGCCGTTCACGGTCTTGCTCGCCTTCTCTGGCCTGAGACAATCGCTCGTCCGGACCGATTACAACCGCCGCGTCGCCGAGTGTGCCGAGGCCGCGCGGACGCTGCTGACCGCCGCCGGACGGGGAAGCGACGAGCCCGTGCTCGGCAACGTCCTCGCCGACGAATACGCTTCGTTTCGACCTCTCCTCCACGGCGCCCCCGCCCGACGCGCCGCCCACTTCTTCTCCGAGGTCGATCGGGTCCATCGCGGCGTCCGCGCCTGGCAAGCCGCAGACCTCACGGAATTCGGGGCCCTGATGACCGCCTCGGGCGAGAGTTCGATCCTCCAGTACGAGTGCGGCAGTCCCCCCCTGATCGACCTTTATCAGGCTCTCGCGAAATCCGAGGGCGTCTATGGGACCCGGTTCAGCGGCGCCGGCTTCCGCGGCTGCTGCGTGGCCCTCGTCCGGCCCGACCTGGCCGAGCGGACGGTCGGCCGGGTCCGCGAGGATTACGTCCGCCGCTATCCCGAACTGGCCGATCACGCCGCGTTCGTCCTCTGCGGCACGGACGACGGCGCCGCGATCCTCGGAGCCGCCTCATGACCGCATCCGACGGCCTGCTTCCCGCGGTCCATCGCCATCGCCGGGGCCTGGGGTTACATCGGCCGCAAGTTCCTCGACGTGGCCCTCGCCCGCGGCCTGACGACTTACGTCTATGACCCGGGCCCCCGCCCGACGACGTGGACCTGAGCCGCCTGGTCCGCATTCCCGACGAGCACGAGTTCTACCGGCTCGATGCCGAGCTATTCCACCTCGCCGTTCACCCCGAGCATCGCCGCGAAGACCGGCTGCTCGCCCGACCCGTGCCACCGCCGATCCTCAACGAGAAGCCGATGGCCGCGCCGAGCATCCCGAGCACTGCCGCCAGGTCGTCGCCGCCGTCGACGCCTCGAAGGCGATCATGCTCTACGACTTCCCCGAGCTTTTCGACCCCCTGACCGCCCGCATCCTCGACTTCCTCACCAGCTTCCGCGACCTCCACATCACCGCGATCTCCCTCCAGCGCTCCAAGGACCGCGAGGACCCGGCCAACCCGCGCAACCGCAAGCGGATGGTCCCGATCCAGTACCAGGAGACGGTCCATTGCCTCGCCTTTGTCCTCTACCTGCTCGCCAGGGTCCGCGGGAGCGTGGCCGCGGCACTCGGCGAGGGCCTCCGGCTGGAGGGCAACTCCGACCCCTACAAACCGCCAAACCCAGAGGCGTACCCGTACCCGGTCGATGGCCGTTGCCGCTACCGGGCCACCTTCGGCAGCATGTCGGTCGCGGGGCTGACCGACTTCAAGCGCGGCGCCGAGTGGTCCAAGCGACGCGTCATCCAGGGGATCGGCGACGGCTCCCCGTTCACGATCGACGTCTCCTACCTCGAAGGCCGGAAGCACCTCCACCTCAACGGCAAGCCCCAGCCGTGCGACCCGGCCGCCAGCTCCTATGAGCACGTCCTCACGACCGCGACACGATGGCTCGGCGAACAGGACCGCGACCGCCTGATGACGGGCCTCTACCCCAACCCCCGGTTCACCCGCGTCACCTATCAACTCTCCGCCGCGCTCTGGCGGAGCTGTCACGACCGCCGTGAGATCGCCTTCGCCTCGGCCGATCAACTCCTCGATTGGGACGCGGCGTTCGCCCCCTGATCCCCCGGCTCCTCGTTCGACCCCCCAGGGCGCGGGGCCTGGTCATCGTCGCCGACGTCCTCCCGGAAGCGATCCGCTCGATCGGATGGCCGGGTTCTCTCATCCACGAGCCCGTGGATGCGGTCCGATCTGGCCTGGTGTGGGACAGCCGCCCCCGGCTGTCATCCGGTCGAGCCCGCCGGAGGCGGCTGTCCCCCTGGAGTCGGGCTCGAATCGGACCGTATCCGCGGGTTCGAGGATGGGACACCGCCACCGGCAATCCGATCGGCCCCGGCCTCCGTCACGAGGGCCAGGTCGGGTTCGTCACCTTCACCCCCGACGGCCGTCGCGTCCTCACCGGCGGCCAGGAGACCACCGGCTTCCTCCAGCCAATCCCCCCTGGAACGAGCCGGCCGACCAGATCGAGCACACCCTTGAAGCCGCCACCGGCATGCGCCTCGACGCCGACGACATCCTCCAGAGGCTCGACGAACCTCCTGGCAAGCCCACCTCCGCCATCTCCAGTCGCCCGACTGATCCAGAATGGCCTCGATTACCGCTCACCCCCTCACCGAAAAAATCAGGAGAAAAGGTGATAATCCCGACCAGGAATTCGGAAAATGACTGCCATAGGAGTTACGCGGTTAGCCCGTTCACCCGAGATTTGGCCGACTCCGGCTGACGCCAACTGCGTAATGCCTAGGCCATCGAGAGACTCGCTGAGCCAGGCTCAGTCGACGAAGACCTCGACCTGCTCCTTGACAATTCGGATCGACAGCCATCGTACGACGTCCCCCAACGCGTCCCCGGGCGCCGAACGAACTTCACAATAGGAAAGCAAGCCCTCTTTTCCCTCGCCCTACCAGGGACTTGCGACACGCCCGATTCCTCAGGTTCGCGCGTCCCCCTGGCGTCCCCGGCGCGTTGCGAAGACGTCCCGGCCACGTCGCGACGACGTCGCCCGGTGTCCGACCGGATCGCCTCGGTCGGTTGCCTTCGCGGTCCCCCACCCACCGGGGTTCGGACTCGCCACGCTCCGCGACCATCCGAATCCGTGCCGCCTGGGAGCGTCGCCTCGCCCGGCGTCTCCGAGCGCCGAACGAACTTCACAATAGGCAAGCAAGCCCCCTTTTCCCATAACACACCAGGGAGTTACGACACGCCCCGTCTCCACCTCTCGCGCGTTCCCCCGACGTCCCCGACGCGTTCGGGAGGCGTCCCGGGCGCGTCGCGAAGGCGTCCTGGAGCGACCCAACGGAGCGGCCAGGTCGGCCGTCGCGGTCCACCCAGCTCACGCGATGGCCGCCGCCTCACCAGGTTGGCCCGGATCGTGCCGGCAGAAGTCCGTCCGCCAACACCACACCTTCCCATCCACAACCGGCCCGTGCCAGAGGAGACGATCCCGCGATGACAACCCCGTGCACGGAGAGCTGGGAAGGGGAGGGGCCTCGTCCGGTCCTCGGACCGGACGAGGTCCACGTCTGGCGCCTCGTGCTGGACCGGCCCGACGATCAGCGTCACCTGCTTGCCAGCCTCCTCTCGGCCGACGAGCGGGACGGGCCGACCGGCTCCGCGCCGGCCCCATCCGCGATCGGTTCGTCACCGGCCGGGGACTGCTCCGACGGATCCTCGGCCTTTACCGGGACGAGCACCCCGAGCGCCTGGTCTTCCGCTACGGGCCTCATGGCAAGCCTGACCTGGTGGTCGACGACGAGCGGCCAGTCCCTCGGTTCAACCTGGCTCATTCGGACGGGCGGGCCCTTCTGGCCCTCACGCACGATCAGCAAGTCGGGGTCGACCTGGAGGCGATCCGCCCGATCCCCGACCTGGAACAGATCGTCGCTCGCTTCTTCTCCACCCGCGAGCGGTCGGTCTTCGACGCCCTTCCCCCGCCCGAGCGGGCCGGCGCGTTCTTCCGGGGATGGACCCGAAAGGAAGCCTTCCTCAAGGCGATCGGGGAGGGATTGAGCCTCCCGCTGGATCAATTCGACGTCTCGATCGCCCCGGAAGAACCGCCCGCCCTGCTCGCCGTCGCCGGTCGGCCGGGCGAGGCGTCGCGATGGACCCTGCAAGACCTGACGATCGAGCCGGGATACGCCGCCGCCCTGGTCATCGAGGGTCCGCCCTGCCGGCTCCAGATCCGCGACGAAGGCTCCGAACCCAGGCGGCAGCCCCCTGACCGGAATCGCTCACTCAAATCTCAAGGCGTCGATCGGACTGAGTCGAGCGGCCTTCCAGGCGGGGTAATAGCCGAAGATGATTCCCACCGTCACCGAGACGGAGACCGAGGTCAGGACCGCCAGCGGCGACGGCTCGGTCGGCCAGCCGGCGAGCGTCCGGACCAGCAGCGACGCCCCCTGGCCGGCCAGGATGCCCGCGGCGCCGCCGAGCAGACAGAGCACGATGGCCTCGACCAGGAACTGCCGGAGGATGTCGTCCGGCGTGGCCCCGACCGCCCGCCGCAGGCCGATCTCGCGGTAGCGCTCCGTCACGGAGACGAGCATGATATTCATGATTCCGACCCCGCCAACCACCAGGGAGATCAAGGCGACGCAGACCAGGAGCCCCGTGACGACCCGGATCGTCGCCTGCACGGCGCGGAGGACCTCGGTGAAGTCGCGGACGGCGAAGTCGTCCTCATCGCCGGGGCCGATCCCATGACGCTCGCGCAGCAGATCGCGGATCTGCCCCATCGCGGCCGGGATCTCCGCGGTCGAGCGCGACCGGACGAGGATCGAATCGACACTCGAGGACCGCTCCAGCTTCGGCGTGGCGGCCTCCCGGACCGGCGAGCTGGCGGGGTAGAGGGAGGTCGAGCCGCGGGGATAGCGACGGGCCAGGGAGTCGACCAGCATGGCCAGGCTCGGGACATCCTCGGCCGCCTGCGCAGCCAGCCGACTTGCCCCGCCACTGACCCGGTAGCGGACGGTCGTCCAGGGAGCCAGGAGAATGTCGTCCTGGTCCTCGCCGATGATATTGGCCCCCTTGGCAGCCAGGACGCCGAGGACCCGCAGCGGCACGCCGTTGACATCCACCTCCTGGCCAACCGGCGACTCGTCCCCGAACAGCTCGCGCGCCACAGTCCGGCCGAGCAGGCAGACCAGGGCCACGTCGCGGATGTCGCGATCGGTGAACGGCTCACCCTCGGCCATCTCTTGCCAGTCGCGGACCCGCAGGAAGCCGGGCGTCGTGCCGTAGAGGTACATCGGGTTCCAGTTTCGGTTGCCGTGAACGGCCTGGCCGCGGCCGTACACGATGGGGGCCAGGTTGGCGACCGACGGGCACTCACGGAGGATCGCCTCGGCGTCCTCGGGCCTGAGCGTCTTGTTGCTGCCGCGACCGAGGCTGACGCCATTTCGCGAGGCGGCGCCCGACTGGACCAGGATGTTGTCCACGCCCGTCTCGGTGAGCATGGCCCGGATGGCGCGGGCCGATCCCTGGCCAATCTCGGCAATCGCGATCAGGGCCGCCACGCCGATGACGATGCCGAGCGTGGTGAGAGCCGACCGCATGGCGTTGCGACCGAGGCAGCGCAACGCCGTCGTCGCCGTGCCAACGAGCGATCGCAAGCCGCGATGGGGTCGGAGCCGCCGCGACGGTCGCGATTCCAGGGGCGGGGTGACGGCCTCGGCTGGGTCGGACGAGCCGCCTGTGCGCTGGGACGATCGTCTTCGACCACGAGGCCGTCGCGAATCCGGACAAGGCGGTCAGCGTGGGCGGCGACGTTGGGGTCGTGGGTCACGAGGAGGATCGTCAGGCGGTCCTCGCGGTTGAGTCGGCGAAAGAGATCAAGGATCTCCTCGCCGGTCTGGGTGTCGAGGTTGCCGGTCGGCTCGTCGGCGATCAGGAGTTCGCAGCGGTTGACCAGGGCCCGCGCGATCGCCACGCGCTGCTGCTCGCCGCCGGAGAGCTGCGACGGCTCGTGGTCGAGCCGGTCGCCCAGCCCGACCCGCTCCAGCAAGGCCCGCGCCCGCTCGCGAGACTCGCGGGCCGGCAGGCCGGGCGAGGCATACGAGAGCGGCATCATCACGTTCTCGAGCGCCGACTGGCGGGCCAGGAGATTGAAGTTCTGGAAGACGAAGCCGACCTTCCGGTTCCTCAGCAAGGCGCGGGATTCCTCGGGGAGCCGGTCCACCTCCACACCGTCGAGCCAGTAGCGGCCGGACGTCGGCCGGTCGAGGCCGCCGATGAGGTTGACCAGGGTCGTCTTGCCCGAGCCGGAGGCACCCATCAAGGCGACCATCTCACCGCGACCAATGGCCAACGAGACACCCCGCAACACCGGAATCCGGACCCGGCCGCGCCGGTATTCCTTGCGAATCTCGTCGAGAAGAATCGTCTCCAACGCCGAGCCTCCCTCTTATCGCTTCGGCTTGTCCTTGTCGAACTGGGGCAAGAACGGCGAGGTGCTGTCGGCGTCGTTACGGAGCTGGTAGCCGACGACAACCTCCAGGCCCTCGCTCACGGCCTCGCCCTCGACCTCGGTCCGCAGACCGTCCGTCGGGCCAACCCGCACGGCGACCGGCCGCAGGGACACGCCGGCGCGAACCCAGAGCGTCCCGCGCCGCTTCGCCTCATCCCCCTCGGCGGGTCGCGGCAGGAACGTTCCCCGCGCGATGTGCTGCGGGCTGGGGCGGAAGCGAAGGGCCGCGTTGGGCACGAGCAGCACGTCCGAGCGACGGTCCACCTCGAAACGGACCCGCGCCGTCAGGTAGGGCAGGAGCTTGCCCTGGGTGTTGTCCACGTCGATCACGACGGTGTAAGTCACGACGTTGTGGGCCATGCTGGCGTTCAGGCGGATCTGCGCGACCTGACCCGCGAACGTCTCGTCGGGAAAGGCGGCGACCGAGCACTGGACCGGCTGGCCCGGGTGAATGGCGCCGATGTCGGCCTCGTTGACCGACGCCCAGATCTCCAGCCGGGAAAGGTCCCTGGCAATCAGGAAGAGACTCGGCGCGCTGAGGCTCGCAACGACCGTCTGGCCGAGATTCACGCGGCGATCGAGGATGACGCCCGAAACGGGCGAGCGGATCGTGGTGTAGCCGAGGTTGACCTCGGCCTCCTCCAGGTTGGCCTCGGAGATCGCCACAGCACTCCGGGCGACGGCGAGGTTCGCCTGGGCGGCCTCGAACTCAGACTCGGCGGTCTCGTACTCCTGGACCGAGATCATACTGCCGCGAGCGCGGAGCTGGCTGGATCGCTCCAAAGTCCGACGGGCTTGACGCTCCCGCGCCTCGGATTGTTGGACATCGGCTCGAGCCCGGTCGAGCTGGGCGCGAGCCTGGTTGACGCGGGCCTTGAACAGCGATTCATCAAGGTGGGCCAGCACCGTCCCTTCTTCCACGGGCGAGCGGTAGCTGATCGCCTTCTCCGGATCGCTCGGGTCCGCGCCGAAGCTCTTGATCTGTCCGGCCACCTGCGCCCCGACGTCCACGACCTCGATCGGCTCGATCGTGCCGTTGGCCTCGATGGTCAACCGGAGGTCGCCCCGCTCGACGGAGGCGGTGCGAAAGACGACGGGGGTTGCCCGGGCGTCGTTCCAGTACCAGTAACCCGCGGCGCCCCCGCCCCAGAGGAGCACCAGGAACATCAGGAGTCGTTTCATGGTGATTGGGCTCTCGGTTCTCGCATCAGTCGGGTGGAGAAGCGGCTCGGACGGTCAACCCCCGGCAAATCCAGGGGGTCCACCCCCCACGGCGACGCCGTCCGCCTCGCGGATCAGGCCGCCGTCGAGCCGGATGACGCGGTCGGCGGCCTCGAAGTAGTCCTCGTCGTGGCTGATGACGAGCAACGCCTTGCCCCGGGCCTTGAGCTCGGGCAGCAGCTCGTGATAGAAGACCCGACGCGAGCCAGGGTCCTGGTGGGCGGCCCACTCGTCGAGGACACAGACGGGCCGGTTCTCCAGACAGGCCGAGATCAAGGCCAGACGTCGCCGCTGCCCGACGGACAGCTCAACGGTCGAGAAGGCCCCGTCGCGGATCGCGACCCGGCCGTCCAGCCCGAGCTGGGCAAGATACGGCCCGGCCCAGGTCGCGGCCACGTCGGGGTCGAGACCGTGGAGCGTCGGGAAGAGGTGCCCGTCCGCGAAGACGACCGTGAAGAGCTGGCGGTATGCCTCCCGATCCTCGTCGGCGACCGGCCGGCCCTCGAGGCGGATCACACCGCTTTTCGGGACATACAGCCCGGAGAGCAGCTTGACGAGGGTGGTCTTGCCGCTACCGTTGCCGCCGACGAGGAAGACCAACTCGCCCGGCCGGAGGGTCAGGTCGATCGGGCCGAGGACGAAGCCACCGACGTCGGCCTCGCGTCGGTAGGCGAAGGTCACGCCCTCCAGCTCGATCGACCCGGCGAGAGTCGCCAGGGAGACCAGCTCTGTCGCGTCGGGCTCGGCCAGTCCGGTTTCGAGCGAGGGAACGAGCGTCTCGATTCTCCCGAGCGAGGCACGGGCGCGGCCGAGGACGGGGGCCCAGGTCAGCAGCACGTCGAGCGACGGCATCAGGAACAGCACGACCAGGACCACCCCGGCCAGCGTCGCCCGATCGAGTCCGACCAGGACGGGCAGGACGAACAGCAAGGCCCCCATGAACCCGAACGACGCAATCTGCGCCCAGCCGGCCGCCGCCGCATAGAAGGTCAGGCCCGCAACCGTACGGTCGCGGACCGCTGCGGCCGCCGGCGCGAGGGCGTCGGCGAGGAAGGCGTCGCGACGGCCCCGGTGAAGCTTCAGCTCGCGGAAGCCGTCGATCAAGGAGCGGAAGTGCCCGACCAGCGTGACCTGCTCGCCCCGCGCCGCCCTCAGGTGCCGCATCGCTCGGTTCGCCAGCACGACGTAGCCGACCACCGACGGCACCGCCACGCCCAGGCCGAGCAGCAGGGCAGGGGGGGAGAGCCAACCAGCATAGGCCAGACAAGCCGCCACGATCGGCCCGTTGATTGCGATCAAGGGGAAGCCGGCCAGGGCGTTGGCGACGATGATGACATCCTCGGTCAGCACGGCCGTCAAGGCGGCCGGATCGAGCGCCTCGAACCGTTCCAGTGGAAGCCTGAGGATCTTCCGGCAGAGCCGCAGCGCCAGGGCTGTCACCGCCCCTTGACCCAGCCGGATCATCGCCGACTGAGCCAGCACCCGGGCCAGCGCCGCGACCAGACAGAGCCCCGCGAACGACCAGGCCAGGGCCCGGGACGGCACCCCCTCACGGGCCAGCTCCGCCTGCGCAGCGCGATCAGGCCGACCCCGCTCGTCCCGGCGGCCATGCCGGCGAAGACGGCCAGAGCGAGCACGCCCCGGGAAGGCTTCAGCAAGTCGCGGAGCAAACTCATGTCGTTCGATTCCTCCGTGCGGTTGACTTAACGATCGTCCCCGATCTGCGACTCGATCCACGCGCCCAGCCGGGCCACTGCGGGCGACCGCAGGACGCTGTAGTGGTCCCCCGGGATGACGTGAGTCGTCACACCCCCGAGCGCCAGCGCGCCCCAGCCGAGCGTCGGGTCGGACAGAGTTTCCGCGGGGTCACCCGCCCGGACAAGGAGCAAACGTCCCAGATACGGCCGCGGCTCGTAGCCGGCGCGGGCGAGGACGTTGGCCCGGAAGGTCCGGTAGTGCAGGTGCAGGTAATCGGGGTCCAGGCTGGGGGCGATCCGCGCCACCTCGGCGAACGTCGCGAGCCCCTCCGACGCCGATCGGCCCTCCCACGACAGCCCGAGTCCCCGGGCCAGGTCGGCCGCGAAGGCGGCCAGGAGAGCCGGCTCCTCCATTGGCGGACGGCCATCGGGTCGAGGTGCCGGGCTGTCGATCAGGACCAGCGCGGCGACCGGCTCGCCCGCACGGACCAGTTGCTGTGCCATCTCGAAGGCGACCGCACCGCCGAGCGACCAGCCACCCAGCAGGTAAGGGCCGTCGTGCTGGACGGAGCGGAGCGTCTCGACGTAGCGGGCGGCCATCGCCTCCAGTCGCGAATCTGGCTCCGTCTGCCCATCCAGGCCAACTGCCTGAAGCCCGAAGACGGGCCGATCGGGGTTCAGGGTCATCGCCAACTCGCGATATCCGAGCACGCTGCCGCCGACCGGATGCACCCAGAAGATTGGCCGCCCGGAACCGCCCGGCCGGATCGCGACGAGCGGCGACCCCGGCGCCTCGGGTTCGGCTTCGCGGAGGATCTCGGCCAATGACTCGATCGTTCCCCCGCGGAAGAGGGCCGCCAGCGGCAAGCGTCGTCCGAACCGCTCCTCGATCCGGGCCATGAGCCGCACCGCCAGGAGCGAGTGACCGCCCCGCTCGAAGAAATCGTCGGTGACCCCGACCGGCTGTGTCTCCAGGATCTCCTCCCAGATCGCCACCAGGCGAGCCTCGATGCCGTCCCTCGGTCGGACGACCTTCTCTCCTCCCTCCGCTCGGTCCAGCCGGGGCGCCGGCAACGCCCTGCGGTCCACCTTGCCGGCGGGCGTCATCGGCATCGCGTCCAGCAAAACGATCGCCGACGGCACCGAGGGCCGGGGCAACTTATCCCTGAGGAATCGGTGCAGCTCCGACGGCAACAACCCCGGCCGCCTCGGGTCGGGTACGACGTAGCCGACGAGCCGTCGATCGCCGGGCCTGTCCTCACGGGCGATCACTGCCGACTCACGCACGGCCGGATGACGCCGCAGCGCCGCCTCGACCTCCCCCGGCTCGACCCGGTAGCCGCGGATCTTCACCTGAGCGTCGCACCGGCCCAGGTACTCCAGCGTCCCGTCCGCTCGCCAACGCACGCGGTCGCCCGTCCGGTACAGCCGACTGCCCGACACGCCGAACGGGTCGGGCACGAACCGCTCGGCCGTCAGGCTCGGGCGATTCCGGTAGCCGCGGGCGACGCCTTCGCCGCCCACGAAGAGCTCGCCCGGGACGCCAATGGGTGTCGGCTGCATCTGACCATCAAGAACGTAAAGACGTGTGTTCGCGATCGGCCGGCCGATGGGCACCTCGCCGGCGCGTTCGTTTTCTGCCACCGACGGAGGCGACTCGTACCAGGCGACAACGATGGTTGTCTCGGTCGGTCCATAGGTGTTCATCCAGCGGACCCGACCCGCCGCAAGTTCGTGCCACCGGTCGAGAACCGCCGATGCCGCCTTCTCGCCGCCCACGGCGACGAACCGGAGCGCCTCCGGCAGCGCCACGCCGGAGCCGGCCAGACCGTTGATCCACTCGTGCCAGTAGGCCGTCGGCAGGTCAAGGACATGGATCTGTTGCTCACCGATCCAGCGCGTGAACCGGAGCGGGTCGAGCAGTTCCTCGACCCGGAAGACCACCGTGGCGCCCACGATCCAGGGCGGAAAGATCTCCTCGATGGCGCTGTCGAACCCGAGGGCAGAGAATTGCAACATCCGCTCGCCCGGCGCGAGGCCATAGAGATCGATGACCTCAAGATGATGATTAACCATGCCCCTATGGGTGACAATCACTCCGCGTGGCTGGCCCGTCGATCCCGACGTGTAGATCAGGTAAGCCGCATTCTCGGGGCTCACGACCGCATCGGGGCTCGACCCGGGACGACAAGCGACCGCGTTCCAGTCCGCATCGAGGGTGATCGTCTCGAAGGCGCCGGGGGGCCAGTGGTCGCGGAGGCGCTCCCGGGTCAGCAGGATGGGGACCGCCGCGTCTTCGAGCATGTGAGCGAGTCGGTCCCGGGGGTAGTCGGGGTCGAGCGGCAGGAAGGCCCCGCCGGCCTTGAGGATGCCCAGCAGGCCGACGGCCAGCTCGGGTGAGCGGTCGAGGCCGAGGCCGACGACCACGTCGGGGCCGACCCCGCGTTCTCTGAGATAATGCGCGAGTTGGTTGGCCTGCGTGTCAAGTTCCCGGTAAGTCAACGATCGGTCGCCGCTCACGACGGCGATCGCGTCGGGCGTCCGCCCGGCCTGAGCCTCGACGAGCCGGTGGACGCGGAGGTCGGCCGGGCGCTCGACGCGGGGTCCGCACCACTCCTCGAGGAGGCGATGATGCTCGTCGTCCGGCAGAATCGGCAATACGGAAACCGGTCGGTCCGGGTCGCTCACGACGTTCCGCAAGAGCGTTTCGAAGTGGCCCGCCATCCGGTCGATCGTCGCCACGTCGAAGAGGTCGGTGCTGAACTCGAATGCGCCGGCCAAGCCTTCGGGCGTCTCGCTCAGCGCGAGGGTCAGGTCGAACTTCGCCGTGCTCGATTCCTCGCCCAGATCGAAGCCGGAGAGGGTGAGACCCTCGCCGCCGAGGTCCACGGGCGCATTGTTCTGGAGGACGAACATCACCTGGAAGAGCGGCGTCCGGCTCGGGTCGCGAGGGGGCTGGACCGCCTCGACGACGTCCTCCAAGGGCAACTCCTGATGCTCGAAGGCACCGAGAGACACGTCGCGGACCCGTCGGAGGACGTCACGGAAGTTCGGGTCGCCCGAGAGGTCCGTCCGGAGCGCCAGCATGTTCACGAAGTAGCCGATCAGTCCCTCGGTCTCTGACTGGCCCCGGTTGGCGATCGGCGAGCCGACGACGATATCGTCCTGGCCGCTGTAGCGTTGCAGGAGGACCTGAAGGGCCGCCAGGAGCGTCATGAACAGCGTGGTGCCCTCGTGACGGCTGAGAGCCTGGATTTCCCGGACGAGGTCGTCCGGCAACGCAAATCCGCGGACCGCGCCGTTGACGGTCCGGACGGCTGGGCGCGGGTGATCGGTCGGCAGCTCCAGGTCGGGGACGCCGGTGAGCTGGCGTCGCCAGTAATTGACCAGCTCGTTGCGAACCTCGCCCTTCAGTGCGCTCGCGCTGCCAGACCGCGTAGTCGGCGTACTGAACCGGCAGCTCCGGCAGAGGCGACGGCTGGCCATCGCGGAAGGCGACGTACAGGGCCGACAGCTCACGGGTGGCGACTCCGAACGACCATCCATCGGTAATGATATGGTGCATTCCCAGGACGACAGCGTTCTCGGATTCGCCCAGACGGAGCAGGCGGGCTTGGATCAAGGGGCCGCGGGCCAGGTCGAACGGTCGTCGAGACGCCTCGATCCCCAGGCGACGGGCCTCAGCCATCCGGCGTTCGTCGGGCAGGTCGCGAAGGTCGTGGATCTCCAGCGGCAGGGGCATCGCTTCGGCCGGCATGATGACCTGGACCGGGCGGCCATCCACCGTGGCGAACTTGGTCCGCAGGATCTCATGACGCCGGAGGATCTCGGCGAAGCTCCGCGTGAGGGCGTCCAGATCGAGCGGCCCGTCGATCCGGACCGAGGCAGTCACGTTGAAGGTCGGCCGCCCGGGCGCGAGCTGTTCGAGGAACCAGAGGGCTTGCTGGGCGGAGGAGAGCGGCAGCTCCCCACCTCGAGGAACCAGCAGGATCGGAGGCACCGCGCGATCCCGGCCCACCCGGCGGGCCTCCTCGACGCGACGCGCCAGCCCGGCGACCGTTGGCGTCTCGAACAGGACGCTCAGCGGGATCTCCACTCCGAAGGTGTCCCGCAATCGCGAGACGACCCGCGTTGCCAGCAGCGAATGGCCGCCCAGTTCGAAGAAGTCGTCATGGGCGCCGACCCGTTCCCGCCCCAGCACGTTGCCCCAGAAGTTCGCGACCACCTCCTCGGTTGGCGTCCTCGGCGCGACGTGAGGCCGACCCGTCTCGACTCCGACATCCTCGGGGGCCGGAAGTGCTTTACGGTCCACCTTGCCGTTGGGTGTCAGCGGCAGGGCCGTCAACGGGACGAAGATCGACGGCACCAGGTAGTCGGGCAACCTCTTCTGCAAGAACGCCCGTAACCGCTCCGCGACGACGTCTTCCCCCGGCTCCGGGAGGACGTAGGCCACGAGCCGGAACTCGCCGCTGGCGTCCGGTACCGCCGAGGCCGCCGACCGTCGCACCGCCGGATGCTCCGCCAGCGCCGCCTCCACCTCCCCCAACTCGACACGGTGGCCACGAATCTTCACCTGATGATCCACCCGGCCCAGGCACTCCAGCGTGCCGTCGGATCGCCACCGCGCCAGGTCGCCGGTCCGGTAGAGACGACCGCCCGGCACGCCGAACGGATCGGGCACGAACCGCTCAGCCGTCAAGCTCGGGCGATCGAGGTAGCCGCGGGCCAGTCCCGTACCGCCCAGGTACAGCTCCCCGACTACACCCACCGGCACAGGACGCCGCCGCGCATCGAGGACAAACGCCTTCCAGCCCGGGATCGGCCGCCCGATCGTCACCGGCCCATCACTGAGCGTGACCTCCGCGGCGGTGGCCCAGACGGTCGTTTCGGTCGGGCCGTAGAGATTCCAGAGCCGCTCACCCTTCTCCAGCAGTCGGCCGGCCAGCTCACGCGGCAAGGGCTCGCCGCCGCAGAGCATCGTCAAACCCACACAACCCGACCACCCCGACTCCAGCAGCAGTCGCCACGTCGCTGGCGTCGCCTGCATCAGCGTCGACCCCGATTCCTCCAGCAACCGCGCCAACTCCACCCCATCGGCCGCCGTCTCCCGCGTCGCGATCGCCACGCGGGCACCGACGGTCAGCGGCAGGAGCAACTCCAACGCGGCAATGTCGAAGCTGAGGGTCGTCACGGCCAGAAGCGTGTCCCGAGCCTGGATTCCGAGGGTCTGACGCATCGCCCGCAGGAAATTTGCCAGGGCGTCATGAGAAACCATGACTCCCTTCGGCCGGCCGGTCGAGCCGGAGGTGTAGATGACGTAGGCCAACTGGTCCGTTCCAGCTCCGACCTCGGGATCGGTCCGCGGCTGGCTGGCGAGATCATCGGCATCGAGGCAGACGACCGTGGCGTCGTGTTCGTGAAGACGATCGAGCAAGGGACGCTGTGAGAGCAGCACCGGCGTCCGCGAATCCTCGATCATGAGACCGATCCGCTCGGCGGGGTAGGCTGGATCGAGCGGCACATAGGCACCGCCGGCCTTCAGCACTCCCAGCAGTCCGACCACCATCTCGGCTGACCGCTCGACGCACAGACCGACCAGCACCTCCGGACCGACACCCAGCGATCGCAGGTGCTGTGCCACCTGGTTCGAGCGTTCATCCAGCTCGCGGTAGCTCAGCGACTGGCCCTCGAACGACACCGCGATCGCGTCGGGCGTCCGTGCCACCTGGGAGGCGAACTGCCGGTGGACCGGCATCGAGGTCTTGAGGAATCGTTCCTTCTTCTCCCGCAGGAGGCGCTCGGCCAGCGCACGCTTCTCTCTGGCCGAGACGCCGGGCCGCTTGACGAGGGCGTCACTCATGGCGTTCAGATCCTGTGTCGTCACCGAGTCGTTCGAGGAGCAGGTCCAGCTCCTCATCGGAGAGGTCGTCCAGGTTGACCACATCGCCATCCACGAGGGGCGACGCCCCCTGGCCAGCCAATCGGAGTAGTTGCTCCTGCTCGGCGTCGGAGAGCATCGGCAGGTCGGCGAGGCGCCGGTCGGGATCGTCGGCGATCGCCTCCAGCAGATTCCGGAGGTGCCCGAGCATCCGCTCGATCGACTCGGAATCAAATCGGGATGCGTCGAAGTCGGCCCGGAGCGTCAGCTCGGCGCCCGGAGCGACCATGAGGGTCAAGGGGAAGTTGGTCCGCTCCAGGATGCGACTCGACTCGATCCCGAGGCTCCCCGCCCGCTCGGCCAGTGCGGCATCGACCGGATAGTTCTCGAAGACGACGAGGCTCTCGAACAAGGGCCGACCGCGCGGCAACTCGCTCCACCCCTGCACGGCGAGCAGCGGGGTTGGCTCGTGCTCGCGCATCGCCACCTGGCTGGCCTGGATCGTATCCAGCCAGGGTAGCAAGGCGGCTTCCTCGTCCACCCGCACCCGCGACGGCAGCGTGTTGATGAACAGCCCGACCATCGTCTCGGCACCTGGCAGCTCGGCTGGCCGACCCGAGACCGTGACGCCAAAAACCACGTCGTCCTGGCCGCTATAGCGACCCAGGAGCAAGGCCCAGGCGCCCTGGACGAGCGTGTTCAGGGTCAACTGATGCGTTCTCGCCAGCGATTGCAGGGCGGCCGTCGTCGCGGCCGAGAGCCGCATGAACCGCTCGCCACGAGACTCGGCCCGGCCGTCGGCCAGGGATTCGGAGCGATCAATCCCGAGCGACGTTGGCGCCCGGAAGCCGCGGAGCGTCTCACGCCAGTAGGATTCCGAACGCGCGGCGTCCTGACCCTGGAGCCAGGCGATGTAGTCGCGATACGGCCGCGGTGCCGGCAGGGCAATCTCACGACCCTGTCGGCCCGACTCGTACAGGGCCAGAGCCTCCGAGAAAAGGATCGGCATGCACCAGCCGTCGAGGATTGTGTGATGATACGTGAGCACCAGGCGCTGGACGTCCTCGCCCAGCCGGATCAGAGCCAGGCGCGCCAGCGGGGCCCACGAAGCCACGAACCCGCGCTCGCGGTCGGCCTTCAGGAACGCGGCGAGCCGGGCCTCCTGCTCCTCGCCCGGAACGTCGCGCCAGTCGAGCCGCTCCAGCGGCGTCTCGACCTGGCGATGGACCACCTGTACCGGTCGGTCCGGGTCGGCCCAGTGGAACGAGGTGCGCAAGACCGGGTGCCGCGCGACGACCTGCTGCCAGGCAGCCTCGAAGGCCGGGGCGTCGAGAACGCCGCGGAGTGTGCCGGTCCACTGCTGGACGTAAACCCCGGAGTCCGGCGCAGTAGGCGGCGTGGAACAGCATCCCCTCCTGCGTCGGCGAGAGGGGGTAGATGTCCTCGATCTCCCGCTCGCCCGCGAACATGCGGTCGAGCGTCGCTCTGGTCGAGTCCGGCCAGGGGAAAGTCGGAAGGAGTGTAACCGCGGACCTCCGGCGATCGAGCCAGTTCCACGAACGACCGCAGAGCATCGAGGAAGGCGTCGGCAAGCGCCGCGATCGTTTCCCGACGATGCACGCCAGGATGGAACCGCCAGTCCAGTCGGAGCCTCCCGCCCGCGACGAGGCCGAGCACGTCCAGCAAGTGTGCCCGACGGTTCGATCGGCGCCCGCGCCGGTCCAGCCGACTCACGGGCCGGCTGGAATATAAATGACCCGGGCAAGACCTGGTCAATCTGCCCCAGGTAGTTGAAAGCGATCTCTGCCCCGGGCGACGTTCGGAGGCGTTCGACGATCGACAGGTCCTCGCTCAAATACCGCAGCATTCCGTAGCCGATGCCACGACCGGGGACCTGGCGCCATTGCTCCTTCACCGCCTGTAGCGTCTGGCCCGGATCGCGACCCGCGGGCAGTTCCAGGTGAACCGGGAAGATCGTGGTGAACCAGCCGACGGTCCGCGAGAGGTCCACCCCGTCGGCGATCTCCTCGCGGCCGTGGCCCTCCAGGTCGATCAGCACCTCGGGCCGACCCGTCCAGCCCGAGACCGCCAGCGCCAGCGCGGCCAGCAAGGCGTCATTGATCTGAGAATGGAAGGCGCGCGGGACCTCCTGCAGCAGCGCACTCGTGGACGCCTCGTCGAGGAAGACCGTCACCTCGTCCGACTCGGCCACCGAGCCCGGGTCGCGATTCTCACCGTGATCGACCGGCAAGGGCACGCCAGTCGAGCGTCCCTCGGCAAGCCAGTACTCCGCCTCGGCCCGCAGGGTTGAGGAACGGGCGTGTCGCGTCAGCAACTCGGCCCACTGGCGGAATCGAAGTGGTCCTGGGCGGCAAGGCCGGCTCCTCGCCCCGCTCGATCTGCGCCAGGAGCGTCCCCAGGTCTTCCAGCAGGATGCGCCAGGAGACGCCGTCGATCGCGAGATGGTGGACCGTCCAGAAGAGCCGCGCCGATCGTCCGGGCCCGAGGTCGAAGAGCGCAACCCGCAGCAACGGTCCATGCTCCAGATCGAGACTCGCCTGGAGCCGCGATGCCTCCGCCTCGATGGCCGGGGCCCGTTCCGTCTCCGGCAAGGCCGACAGGTCGATCACGCGGAACGGCACGTCGGTATCGTCGGCGGCCTCGGCGTGCTGGGTCCAGCCCGACCCGGTGCGCCGGAAGCGAAGCCGCAAGGCGTCGTGGTGCGCGGATCAGATGCGCCAGGGCCCGTCGAAGCCGGTCGGGGTCGGGCGTCGGAGAAACTTCCAGCAACAACGACTGGTTCTCGTGCTGCGGCTCGGGCTGGTCCTGCTCGAAGAACCAGTGCTGGATCGGCGTCAGCGGGACCGGTCCGACCACCGGCCCTTGCTCGGCCTCGATCGTCTCGACCGCGCTCGGCCACCCGGGCCAGCTCGGCGATCGTCTGATGTCGGAAGACCTGACCCGGCTTCAGGCGGAGCCCGGCCTGCCGGGCCCGCGCGATGATCTGGATGACGAGGATCGAGTCGATCCCCAGCTCGAACAGGTTCTCGCGGACGCCGACCGCAGGCCGGTTCAGCACCTCCGGCGACGACCCGGGCCAGCTTCTCCTCGACCGGGCCGCTCGGTGCGTCGGAGCCGCCCCCGACCGCCCCCGCCGGCGCCGGCAAGGCCTTGCGGTCCACCTTGCCGTTGGGCGTCAGCGGCATGCGCCTCCAGCACCACGATGGCCGACGGCACCATGAACTCGGGCAAGCGTCCCGGCCAGGTCGCGCCGGAGCGCCTCGGCCTCGACCGCTGCACCCGGCTCGGCGTACGACGTAGCCGACGAGCCGTCGATCGCCGGGCCTGTCCTCCCGGGCGATCACCGCCGCCTCGCGCACGCCCGGATGACGCGCGCAGCGCCGCCTCGACCTCGCCCAGCTCGACCCGGTAGCCGCGGATCTTCACCTGATCGTCGCGCCGGCCCAGGTACTCCAGCGTCCCGTCGGCCCGCCAACGGGCGCGGTCGCCGGTGCGGTACAGCCGACGACCCGGGCGGGCCGAACGGGTCGGGGACGAACCGCTCGGCCGTCAGGCTCGGGCGATTCGCAGGTAGCCGCGGGCGACGCCCACGCCGCCGATGAACAGCTCGCCGGGGACGCCAATGGGCGTCGGCTGCATCTGGCCGTCAAGCACGTAAAGCCGCGTGTTGGCGATCGGCCGGCCGATCGGGCACGGCGCCGGCGCCCGGTTCGTCCGGCGTGACGCTGTGGACGCAGCAGCCGACGACCGTTTCCGTCGGGCCGTACTCGTTGACGATCGCGCGTCTCGGGCGCTGTTCGCTGCCAGAAGGCGAGGTGCTCCTCGGTCAGTCGCTTCGCCGCCGACGATGAAGGCCCGGGTCCGCCCGGCGGCCTCGTGCGGGGCGAGCTGCTGGCCGAGGAGCTGAAGGTGGGCCGGGGTGAGCTTGACCAGGCTGTAGTCGCCCCGTTCGCCGGAGGGCCTCGGCCAGCGCCTCGACCCCGCGGTCTTCGGGGAGCAGGTCCACCCGCCGACCGGCCAGCAGAGGGGCGAACAGGCTCGTCACCGTCAGGTCGAACGAGAACGACGAGTGGACCGGTGCCCCCTGGCCGGCGTCGGCCTCGTAGGCCCGCACGGCCCAGCTCAGGTAGTTCGTGAGGCCTCGGTGGACGATCATCGCCCCCTTGGGCTGGCCGGTCGAGCCGGACGTGTAGATGACGTAGGCGAGGTGGTCCGGCCCGGCGCCGCCCTCGGGGCGGGTGTCCGGTTGACGCTGGATCGCCTCGGCGTCGGTGTCGAAGCGGACGACCGCGGCCTCGTGGGCGGGGAGGCGCTCGCGCAACGCCTCGCGGGTCAGCAGGACCGCCGCCCCGGAGTCGGCCAGCATGAAGGCCAGCCGGTCGGCCGGATACCCGGGGTCGAGCGGGACGTAGGCGCCGCCGGCCTTGAGGATGCCCAGCAGCCCGACGACCATCTCGGGCGACCGCTCGAGGCACAAGCCCGACCAGCACCTCCGGACCGACGCCCAAGCGATCGCAGGTGGTGTGCCAGCCGGTTCGAGCGCGCGTCCAACTCGCGGTAGCTCAGCGACTGGTCCTCGAAGGTCACCGCGATCGCGTCGGGCGTCCGCTCCGCCTGCTGCTCGAACAGCCGGTGGGCCGGTTCGTGGCTCGCGAGCTCGGTGGGGGTGGCGTTCCACTCGCGCAGACAGCTTCCGCCGCTCCGGCTCGGCCAGCATCGGCAGCATGGTGACAGGCCGGTCGGGGTCGGCGACGGCCCCTTCGAGGAGCCGGCGATAGTGGCCGAGCATCCGGTCGATCGTCGCGGCGTCGAACAGGTCGGCATCGTATTCCAGCTTGAGCCGCAGGCCGTGGTCGGTCTCGGTCGCGAAGAGGGTCAGATCAAACTTCGCCGCGACGCTGTCGATCTCCAGCATGCCGATCGCGAGGCCGGGTGTCCGCAGCTCGCGGAGCGGGTTTTCCTGGTAGGAGAACATCACCTGGAAGAGCGGCGAGTGGCTCACGTCGCGCTCGAGCTGGAGAGCGCCGACCAGTTGATCGAACGGCAAGTCCTGATGGGCGTACGCCTCCATCGCGGTCTGGCGGACGCGGCCGAGCAGCTCGCGGAAGCTGGGTTGGCCCGACAGGTCGGTGCGGAGGACCAGCGAGTTGACGAACAGGCCGATCAAGGCCTCGAACTCCGGCCGGGGCCGGCCGGCGATCGGCGTCGCCGACGGCGACGTCGTCCTGCCCGGAGTAGCGTTGAAGCAGGGCCTGGAAGGCCGCCAGCAGGGTCATGAACGGGGAGGCCCCCTCGGCCCGCCCCAGCTCGCGGAGCTTCTCGAACCAGCGGCGACGGCAAGGTCAGCCATCGCGAACCGGCCCGTCGGCTCGGAAACGCCGGCCGCGGCCGGTCGGTGGGCAGTTCGAGAACGGCACGCCGTCGAGCTTGGCTCGCCAGTAGTCGAGCTGGCCGCGGAGCGCCTCGCCGCGGAGCCATTCCTGTTGCCAGAGGCTGAAGTCGGCATACTGGATCGGCAACTCCGGCAGCGGCGACGGCAGACCCCGGCTGAAATGCCGCGTAGAGTGTCGAAAGCTCCTGGATCAGCACGCCGATCGAGAGGCCGTCGGCGATGATGTGGTGCAGGTTCAACACCGCGACGTGCTCGGCGTGCCCTAGCCGCAGCAACTCCGCACGGATCAGCGGGCCGCGTGCCAGGTCGAACGGCCGCGCGGCCTCCTCGCGGAGCCGGGCGGCGACCTCGGTCTCGCGGCGCGACTTCGGCAGGCTGGACAGGTCCGTCAACGGCAGGTCGAGGGTCAAACGCTCGGCGATCACCTGAACCGGCTGGCCATCGGCGACGGCGAAGGTGGTCCGCAGCGCCTCGTGGCGGCGGACGACCTCGTTGAGCGCCCGGACCATCGCGGGGAGGTCCACCTCGCCCCGCAGCCGGACGGCGGCGGTGATGTTGTACGCCGGGCTTTCCGGCTCCATCTGCTGGAGGAACCAGATCCGCCGCTGGGGCGAAGAGGCCGGCACCGGCCCCTCGCGTCGCGACGCCTCCGGCTCCAGGGCTTCCTCGATCGGCCCGGCCTCCGTCCCCCGAGACTCGTCGATAAGCCGCGGCCAGGCGCGGCGACGGTCGGGGCCTGGAACAGGTCTTTCAATTCCAGGTCCCGGCCGAACCGCTCGCGGAACTCGGCCAGCAGCCGCGCCGCCAGCAGCGAGTGGCCTCCAAGATCGAAGAAGGTGTCGTGAATCCCTACCCGATCCAGGCCCAGCACCCCGGCCCAGATCGCGGCGATCTCTTGCTCGGTCGCTGTACTGGGGCCGACGTACGGGTCGGCCCGTCTCGCTCGCCAATGCCGGGTCGGGATCGGGCAGGGCCTTGCGGTCCACCTTGCCGTTGGGCGTCAGCGGCAGGGACTCAAGCGACACAATCGCCGAGGGAACCAGGTAGTCCGGCAATCGCCCCTTGAGCCACGCCCTCAACTCGGCCGGGTCGATCTCGCCCTACCTCGGGCACGACGTAGGCCACAAGCCGGAACTCGCCGCTGGCGTCCGGTACCGCCGAGGCCGCCGACCGTCGCACTGCCGGATGCTCCGCCAGCGCCGCCTCGACCTCGCCCAGCTCGACACGGTGGCCACGAATCTTCACCTGATGATCCACCCGGCCCAGGCACTCCAGCGTGCCGTCGGATCGCCACCGCGCCAGGTCGCCGGTCCGGTAGAGCCGACCGCCCGGCGGGCCGAACGGATCGGGCACGAACCGCTCGGCCGTCAAGCTCGGGCGATCGAGGTAGCCGCGGGCCAGTCCCGTACCGCCCAGGTACAGCTCGCCGACTACACCCACCGGAACCGGCCGGAGCTGCCGATCGAGCACATAAGCCTGCGTGTTGGCGATCGGCCGCCCGATCGTCACCGGTCCGTCGCCCGGCACAACCTCGGTCGCCGCGGACCAGACGGTCGTCTCGGTCGGGCCGTAGAGGTTCCAGAGCCGCTCACCCTTCTCCAGCAGTCGCCCGGCCAGCTCACGCGGCAAGGGCCTCGCCGCCGCAGAGCATCGTCAAACCCACACAACCCGACCACCCCGACTCCAGCAGCAGTCGCCAGGTCGCTGGCGTCGCCTGCATCAGCGTCGACCCCGATTCCTCCAGCAAGCCGCGCCAACCCACCCCATCGGCCGCCGTCTCCCGGCGTCGCGATCGCCACGCGGGCACCGACGGTCAGCGGCAGGAGCAACTCCAACGCGGCAATGTCGAAGCTGAGGGTCGTCACGGCCAGAAGCGTGTCCCGAGCCTGGATTCCGAGGGTCTGACGCATCGCCCGCAGGAAATTTGCCAGGGCGTCATGAGGAACCATGACTCCCTTCGGCCGGCCGGTCGAGCCGGAGGTGTAGATGACGTAAACCAGATTCGCGCCCTCCGCGACATCGGGTGGCCCGGACCGCCCGAATCCGTCACGAATCGCCATCTCCTCATCCAGGCAGACGACCGGCACATCCCCGGCCGGCGATCACGTCGCGCAGGTGCCGCTGGGTGAGCAACACGCTCACGCGAGAATCCGGAGCATGAACGCGATCCGATCGGCCGGGTAGGTCGGGTCGAGCGGGACATAGGCACCGCCAGCCTTCAGCACTCCCAGCAGGCCAACCACCATCTCCGGCGACCGCTCGACGCACAGACCCACCAGCACTTCCGGCCCCACGCCCAACGATTGCAGGTGGTGAGCCAGCCGGTTCGACCGCTCATCGAGCTCGCGGTAGCGTCAGCGATCGGTCCTCGAACGACACCGCGATCGCGTCGGGCGTCCGTGCCGCCTGGGATTCAAACAGACGATGGGCGAGGTCGGCGGAGCGGATACGTTTCGCCCGTCGCATTCCAGTCGGCAAGCGATTGCCGACGCTCGGCGTCGGTGAGCATCGGCAGAGCGGCGACCGGACGATTCGGGTCGTCGGCAACCGCCTCGAGAAGCGTGCGGTAGTGATCGAGCATCCGTTCGATCGTCGAAGCATCGAACAGGTCCGTCCGGTACGAGAGCGACGCGGCCAATGTGCCGTCCTCGGCGGCCACGACCGTCATCGTCAGGTCGAACTGCGCCAGCCTCCAGTCGAGAGGAAGCGATTCGACCGGCATGCCGGCCAGGAGGATTCTCGCCCCCGACTCGCGCAACGCGAACGGGGCGAGGCCGCCGTCGCCCAGCAGTTGATCCTTCTGGAGAATGAACATAACCTGGAAGATCGGCGAAACGCCGGGTGCCCGGCCCTGGGCTAGCCGCTCGACCATCAGGGTGAACGGGAAATCCTGGTGCTCCAGGCCGCTGACAACCGCCTTGCGGACCTGATCGAGAAGTCCGGAGAAGGTCGGCCCGCCCGCGAAGTCGGCCCGTAGCGGCAATGGATTGGCGAAATAGCCGACCAGGCCCGCCAGGCCCGATCCGCTCCGCCCGGCCGCCGGCGAGCCGACGATGATGTCATCCTGGCCGCTCTGGCGGTGCAGCAGGACCTGGAACGCGGCCATCAGGGTCACGAACAGGGTCGTCCCCGTGAGCCTCGCCCAGCGCCCGGAGCCGAGGCGTCAAGGCGGGGTCGAGGTGAAGGTTCTGCACCGCACCCGCGAGCTGTCGGCAGGCTCGGGCGGGGACGATCCGTTGGCAACGCCAGCACCGGGAGCCGGCCGGCAGAGCGCCTGCCGCCAGTAATCCCAGTGCCGCTCCCCTTCCGGCCCGGCCAGCATTTCGGCTTGCCAGCGCACGAAATCGGAGTACCGCAGCTCGGACGCGGACGGCTCGTAGGCGCGGGCATCCCGCTCAACCTCGTAAAGCCGGCTCAGATCGCGAAGAATGACCGAGATCGACCAGAAATCGCTGACGATGTGGTGAATGCCCACCAGGATCGCGAGATCCCGATCCGACCGGCGGAAGACGACGATGCGAAAAAGCGGTCCACGCTCCAGATCGAACGGCTGGTGAGCTTCCTCCTCCAGCCGGGAGGTCAGCTCGGCGTCGCTCCACGATCCGGCCTCCTCGACCCGGAAGGCGACCTCGGCCTGATCGAGCACGCGCTGGACCGGCCGGCCGCCGACCTTGGGGAAGACCGTCCGCAGGCAAGCCTGGGCCTCGACGCAGCCGCTGCGCAGGCGCGTCGCAAGGCATCGAGATCGACCTCGGCCTGAACCCTGGCGGCGCCGACGATGTTGTCGGCCGCGTTCCGGGGATCGAGCTGGTGCGCCAGCCAGAGGGCGCGCTGGCCGTGGGCGAGCGGGAAGTCGGGGCCCTCCTCCTCGCAAGCCGGGGCGAGCACGGCCGTCGGCGCGGATGCCGGGCCTTCGAGGATCGCCAGGGCCCGGTCGGCAAGCTGGATGAGGCTCGGGCCGTCCGACAGGCTCGTCATCGGCAGCGCCAGGCCGAGTCCTTCCTCGACACCCCACTTGATCTCGATGGCCGTCAGCGAATCCACCCCCTGGTCGATCAGCGAGCGATCCACGTCGATCTGCCCCGGCGCCTGCTCCAGCGCCTCGGCGACCGTTCTCGGAGGAACCCGATGAGCCAGTCTCGCCTCCGTTCCGGCGACAGAGTGAGCCAGGCCAGCCGACCCCCGCCGATCGTCTCCGCTTCCGGATCGGACGGCTCGGCAAGGTCCTCGAGCAAGCGTCCCCGACCCTCCCGGCTCCGCAATGCCCGCAACGCGGACCAGTCCACATCGGCCACGGTGGCCTGGTATGCCCCCGAACCGAGCAGGTATTCGAGCGCTCCCAGTGCAGATTCGGTTCGTAGCGGCGCGAGGCCCAGGAGCCGATGCGTTCGCGCGAGATCATCCAAGGCCGCCAGGCCACCCGCTTCCCAGGGGCCCCAGTTGACACTCAAGAACTCCGGCACGCGTCCACTCGCGTCGTGGGCGCAAGCGTCCAGGAACGCATTCGCAGCGGCATACGCCAACCCCTTCGCTCCCAGCAGCGAGGCCAACGAGGAAAATCCGACGAAGAAGTCGAGCGGCCAGTCCCGAGCCGCCCGCCGCAGGAGCCACGTTCCGGCGACCTTCGGCCGCAAGGTCGTAAGAAATGCCTCCAGGTCCGCCTCACGGGTGGACCGCGGCCCGACGACGCCCGCCGCGTGCACAATTCCCCGGATCGGCGGCAGCGTCCGCCGCAACTGGTCGAAGAGCGTCGCGACCGCTCCCGGGTCCGCCACGTCTGCGGAGGCCACCACCACCGTGGCCCCGAGCCGCTCCAGCCGCTCGATCGCCTCGATGACGCCACGCGACGGGTGCATACCAGGCAGGTGGTCCCACGTCTCGCGACCGGGCAGCTCGCGCCTCCCGACTAGCACCAGCCGCCTCGCCCCTTGCTTGGCCAGCCAGCGCGCGGTCCTCAGACCAAGCTCTCCCAGGCCGCCCGTCACGAGGTACGTCCCCTCGGGACGCAGAATCAGCGGCCGAGTTGCCACGTCTGGCATCTCCCGACGCCCCAGGCGAGCGACGTGTCGTTGGCCGTCGCGGAAGGCGACCTGATCCTCGCCGTCCGTGCCGAGGACCTCGTCCAGAAGCGCCGCGACCTCATCGTTCCGGGAGGTGGGGTCCAGGTCAATCAGTCCGCCCCAGATTTCCGGATGCTCCAGGGCAATCGACCGCCCCATCCCCCAGAGCGTCGCCTGGAGCGGGGCTGTCACCGGACGATCGGCGTCGATGGCCTGCGCTCCCCGCGTCGCGATCCAGATTCGTGGCGTCGTCCCATCGAGACCCGCGAGGGTCTGCACCAGTCTCAGCACGCTGCCGCAACCGCGTACCTGCGACCGCTCCAGGTCGGCCAGGGTCGCAGTCGACGGGTCGGCATCGGTCAGTCCCCAGAGGTGGATCACCCCCCGCCAAGGTCCTCCGTCCGCCAGCAAGCGCCGGAATCCTTCCGCGTCGGCCGGATCGACCGCGTGCGTCCCCGGCTCATCGGTTCCCGCAAGGACGATTCGCTCGCACGAGCCTCCGCGTGCGTTCAGTCGCGACTCCAACCCACGACCGAGCCCCGAGGCGTCGTCGAGGATCAGCCAGCGGCCCGCGGCTTCCGACGGCCTGGACGACTCCCGCTCCTGGACGGGCCATCGCAGCTCGTAGATCGGAGCCTCGTCCGACGCCTCACCGTTCGCCGATGCCGCGAGCCGGTCCGGCACCGTGTGCGTGCTCGATCGCAACGCCTGCCGGACCATGGCCGTTCTCGGGGCGGTCCCGGTCGTGTCCGTCCCCATTGCTCCCCACCTCGGAGCGGACCAGTTCCCGAGCCTGGATCCTTTCAGAGACGCGATCGCCGTTGACCGGCTCCAGCCAGTGCCGCCGACGCTCCCAAGGATACGACGGCAACTTGACGAACCGACCCGCCGGAGTCAGATTCTCCCACGCGACCGGAAATCCCGACACATAGAGACTTCCCAGCGAGTCAAGCATCACGTCGCGAGCCTCGGCACCTCGGCGGAGCGTGCCCAGGGCGACGCACGACTTGCCTCGCGCCTTCGCGATCCTCGAGATCTCCCGCGAGTGGATCGGATGCGGCCCGATTTCGAGGAAGATCCCGCAACCTTCATCCGCGAACAGACGCTCGACCGCCTCCAGGAATCGGACTGGCTGCCGCAGGTTCCGGCCCCAGTAGGCGGCGTCGAGTTCCTGGCCTCCGACGGCCCGGCCGGTGACGGTCGAGATCAACGGCACGGCTGGCGGTCGAGACCGGAGACCGGCCAGGGCCGCCTCCAGCTCAAGGCGGAGCGGCTCCATCTGCGGACCGTGGAAGGCGCAGCCGACGCCCAGCATGCGGGCGAAGACGCCCTCCGCTTGCAACCGCTCGACGAACGCCTGGACCGTGTCCAGGTCGCCCGAGATCGTCGTCGCCTCCGGCCCATTGATCGCGGCGATCGCGAGCCGGTCGCCAAGATCGGCCAGCCGACGCCTGGCCTCCCCGGCCGACAGCCCGACAGCCGCCGTTTCCCCCCGACCCTTGATCCGCTGCGTCCGCCGACCGCGTTGCACAGCGATCCGCACCGCGTCGGCCAGATCGATCGCCCCGGTCACCTGAGCCGCGGCGATCTCGCCGAGGCTGTGACCGACGACCACATCCGGCACGATTCCCCAGTGCCTCCAGAGTGCCGCCAGCGCGACCTGAAGCGCGAGCAGGACCGGTTGCACGACCTCGGGCTCCGCCAGTCGCGAGGTCGCCTCGTCGGCCAGCAACTCGGCCAGCGGCGACCAGCCAGCCTGTTCGGCGACGAGCCGGTCACACGTCTCCAGGACGTCGCGAAAGACGGGTTCCGTCGCGAGCAGGTCGCGACCCATGCCCCACCACGTCCCTCCCTGACCGGAGAAGACGAACGCCAGCCGCGGTCGTCCGCCCGCGGGTCGCTGGCCAGTGGCCAGGCCCGGGTGGGGTTCCCCCCGGAGGAAGGCATCCAGACCGGCGACCGCCTCCGAACGCGTCCGCGACCGCACGGACAGACGGTGGTCGTGGTGGCCACGTCGCACGCCGGCCGAATACGCGACATCCCACAGATCGACGCCCGATGCCCCTTCGGCCAGCCGGTCGCGCACCTTGCGGGTCAGCGCCGCCAGCGCCGACGAACCTCGTGCCGAGAGTGGCAAGAGCCTCGACGTCTCGACCAGCTCGTCCCCGGACGTGGATTCGACCGACACCGGCTCGACGCCCTCCAGCACAAGATGCGCATTGCTCCCGCCAAACCCGAATGAGCTGACACCGGCCAGCGCCGGGCCGTCGGCCGTCGGCCACGCGATCGCCTCGGCCGCGACCTGGAGCCGCAGGTCGTCGAACGGGATCTGCGGGCTTGGCTCATGAAAGTGCAGGCTCGGTGGAATCCGGCGGTGTCGGAGCGCCAGACAGACCTTGATCAGGCCGGCGATCCCCGCCGCGGCCTCCAGGTGGCCGATGTTCGTCTTGGCCGAGCCGATCAGGCACGGCCGTTCCGCCGGCCGACCCGCGCCGACGACGTGGCCCAGCGCCTTCGCCTCGATCGGGTCGCCGAGCGCCGTACCGGTGCCGTGCGCCTCGACGTACTGCACGACTCCCGGTGCCACCCCCGCCCGCCGGTACGCCTCGCGGAGCACCGCCTCCTGAGCTTGCCGGCTCGGCGCGGTCAGGCCGTTGGTCCGCCCGTCCTGGTTGACCGCCCCACCCCGGATCACCGCATAGATCGCGTCGCCGTCGGCCCGCGCCGCTGAGAGCCGCTTGAGCACGACGACGCCCGCCCCCTCGCCCCGCACGTACCCATCCGCTCGCGCGTCAAATGTCTTGCAACGGCCGTCCGATGCGAGGAAGCCCGCGCGGGCGAAATTGGCCGCGATCTCCGACGAGAGGATCAGGTTCACACCACCCGCCAGCGCCAGCGTCGCCTCGCCCGACCGCAAGGCCCGGCAAGCCAGCTCGACCGCCACCAGCGACGACGAGCAGGCCGTATCCACCGCCAGGCTCGGCCCCCGGAAGTCGAACAGGTACGATAGCCGGTTCGCCGCCAGGCTCGCCGCATTCCCTGTCAAGGCATGAACATCACCCGAAACCTCCCGACCCAGGTGCAGCCGCCCGTAGTCGTTCGTCGAGATCCCGACGAAGACGCCCACCGGCCCTCCCGCCAGACGTTCCGGCGCCTGCCCCGCATCCTCGAGCGCCTCCCAGGCGGTTTCCAGCAGGAGCCGATGCTGCGGGTCGATCCGCGAGGCCTCCCGGCCGAGATGCCGAAGAAATCCGCGTCGAACCGATCGACCCCCTCCAGGAATCCACCCCACCGTGAGCCCCGGAGGTTCGCCAAGGGCCGTTCCTCGCCGTCGTCGCTCCAGCGATCCGCGGGCACCTCGCCCACGGTCTCCAGGCCGTCGCAGAGCAGACTCCAGTAAGCTTCCGGTCCGTCGGCCCCGGGAAACCGACAGCCGATCCCGATGACCGCGATCGGCTCGTCGGGCGGCTCGGGCCCGACGACTCGTGACCCGGCTCCGGCCTCCGCCTCGGTCGTGCCCGCGAGGTGGCGAGCCAGCGACGCGATGGTGGGGTATTCATAGGCGAGCGTCGGCGCCAGCGGCCTCCCAAGCCACTCCTCCAGCTCACCCGCCAGCCGGGCCGCCTGGAGCGAGCCCATCCCGAACGCGGCGAACTCCCGCTGGGTGTCGATCTCGGCTGGACTGACCCGGAGCAGCACCGCCAATCGCGCGGTGATCCAGTGTCGAATCTCAAGCTCGCTCCGCCCGGCTCGTTCGCCGTCCTCGATCGCTCCGGCAACCCCGGACGACCCACCCTCGAAATCGAGGACCGACTGCGCCACCACCTTGAGCGTCCCGGCCAGGAATGCCTCACGGCAGGCCTGCCGACGGACCTTGCCGCTGGACGTCTTCGGCAGGCTCAGCATCCGGATCAGGCAAACGGCGTGAACATCCAGTTCCTGCTCCTCGGCGACAGCCTGGCGAATGGCCCCGATCAACGCGTCCGCCTGCTCGCGATCGACCTTTCGATCCACCTCCTGCACCACAACCAGGCGTTCCGCGCCCTCGACCTCCACGGCGAACGCCGCCCCGCCCTCCACGATCAGGTCGGCGTGGCACTGCTGAACCGTCCTCTCTATATCCTGCGGATAGACGTTGCGTCCCCGAATGAGGATCAGGTCCTTGAGCCGCCCGGTCACCAGCAGTTCGCCCTTGTGGAAGGCTCCCAGATCGCCGGTGCGCAGGTACGGTCCCGAACCGTCGGCCGTGCGGGCGCCGAAGGTCCGCTCGGTCGCCTCGGGACATCCCCAGTAGCCCCGCGCCACACTCGGCCCCGCCACCCAGATCTCGCCGACGTGCCCCTCGGGACGTCGCTCCCCGCTCTCCGGATCAACAACGATCACCTCCAGCCCCCCGGCGACCCGGCCACAGCCGACGAGCCATTTCGTTGGTTCTTTTTCACCATGGCCGATTTCTATGCGATTCTGCTCCCGCATCGACGCGCCGACCGCGACGACGACCGGCGGCGCCTGCCACGGCCCGCCCGTGACGAGCAAGGTCGTCTCCGCCATCCCGTAGCAGGGCAGGAACGCCTCGCGGCGGAAGCCGCAGGGGGCGAAGGCCTCGGTGAAGTGGTCGATCGTCTCGGCACGGACCGGCTCGGCGCCGTTGAAGGCGACCCGCCAGCGGCTCAGGTCCAGCCCCGCAATTCGCTCGGGCGTTGCCTTGCGGGCGCAGAGATCGAACGCGAAATTCGGCCCACCGCTAATGATCGCGCCGGTCCGCGAGATCGTCTCCAGCCAACGCAGCGGTCGCTGGAGAAAGGCCGACGGGGCCATCAAGGTGCTCTGCCCGCCGCAGTAGAGCGTCTGGAGCACGCCGCCGATCAGACCCATGTCGTGATACCACGGCAGCCAGAAGACACCCCGACTTTCGGAGTCCGTTCCGAATAACTCTTGAATTATTGCCGAATTGTGCAATAGATTACCATGGGAGATCATGACTCCCTTCGGCTCGGCCGTGGAACCCGATGTGTACTGGAGGAACGCCAGGTTCTCGCGCTCCAATTCCGGCGGCCGCCAGTCGTCAGCCTGCTCGTCGGCAACCTCCGCCCCGCCCAGTACCGGCAAGGCCGACAGCTCCGGAACCTGGGCCAACCAGTCGCTGGGCTCGGATCGCTTGGCGCTCGTCGTCAGAACCACGCTCGGCCGGGCGTCGGCCGCAATTCCCCGCAGCCGCGACATCGCGCGGCTGGCCCGTCCCGGCGCGGCCGGCACGGCGACTACCCCGGCGTACAGGCAGCCGAGAAACCCCTCGACAAACTCCAGCCCCGGCGGGTAAATCAACAGCGCACGCTCGCCGGCCAGCCCCATCGCCTGAAGCCGAGCCGCAAGGGCTCGCGCACGCCGGTCAAGCTGACCGTAAGACAGGTGAGCCGCCCCGGCACCTTCCGCGTCGGTGTCGTCGAGGAAGGTGAACAGGTCGTTTTCGGGTTGCCGGGACACCCAACCCCGCATTACATCAATCACGGTTGATGAATCGGGTGTCGTCTGCTCGGACGATCGCTGGTTCATAGAATCAAACGCTCGATTCCATTGACTCACGGAGGCTGCGCGGCCTCATGTCGGTCCAGACCTCGTCGATGTAGGCTAGGCACTCCGCCTTCGGTCCGGTTTTGCCCACCTCGGACCAGCCGGGTGGGGGCTCTCGGTCGGCCGGCCAGATCGAATACTGCTCCTCCGGATTCCGGACCACCTTGTACCGGAATTCCTCGGACTGGTTCTCACGACTCACGATTGTCTCCTTCCGTTCCAGATCCTTCGGACTGCCCACGACTGCGCATCGACGCGACCTACTTCGCGTGCCGACGCGAAGTCGCCATGAGGCTTGGGCCGCTGCACACAACACGCGCAGGGCGACACGGGCCCCCACTGGGGCATCGGTTTCGCCTTCCGACGGGCCGTTTCACGAGACAGCCCTGGGACGATCCGGTCCCTCAACCGCGCTGGCTGCGCCCGCCTCACACAAGGCTCAAGTTCTGGCGTTCAGGTTATTTTCCGAATTCCCTGGACGCATTCTGCGGGGCACGTCTCCCATTCAACCCGCAGACTGCACGGTCGTAAACGACTGCCGTCCTGAGCAGTGACAACTGAGCTAATGAATTGCGAATTTCTCAATGGTTCATCGAGAAACCGCGGAGGAAATCGGCTTCGCTGTTCCGGCAGCGATAGCGAAAACCATACCGAAGATCGAGTTTGCACGTCAAGTAGTCTGGGCGCTTCTGGTAAACCGTCCACGGGTCAAGAGCGATGCTCAGGAGGGGAGCCGCTTCCTCGCTCCGTGATCGCCTCGGGTCGGCATTCTGGCTTCAGAGGCTATCCGGTAATTGATTTCCGTTTTTCCCTGGGATACTTGAAGGGAACCGGCTTCTTCGTTTGATCAGGTTTCAAAATTCTAAGCATTCGATGAATCGAACTGACCTGGATCATTGCCGCGCTCGATTCGGGCGACCTTTCGTAGTCCCGGCTGTGTCGGCGATACCGCCCCAGCCAGGCGAAGCTCCGCTCCACCACCCAGCGACGGTGCAACAGCACGAACCCCTGCGCACCGACAGGTCGCTCCACCACCTCAATCACGTAGCCGGCTCCCGTCTTCTTCAACCAGGACTCCAGCGCATGATTGTGGTACTTCTGGTCGGCCCACAACTTCGCCAACCGAGTGCGGTGCTCGGTGGTCAGTCGGCCCAAGACCTCCGGGGCCGCCGTGCCGTCGTCGGCCGAGGCCGCCGTGACCATCACGACCAGCAGCAAACCCAACGTGTCCACGATGATGTGACGCTTCGTCCCCCGGATCTTCTGGCCGCCGTCGTACCCCCGCACGCCCCCGATCTCCGTCCCCTTGACGGTCTGGCTGTCGATGCTCCCGGCACTCGGGTTCGGATCACGCCCGGCGGCCTGACGCACCTCTTGTCGCAGGGCATCGTTGATCCGCTGCCAGGTGCCGTCGGCCCGCCACTGCTGGAAGTAGTCGTGGACGGTGCTCCGGGCCGGCAGGTCATGGGGCAGCATGTCCCACTGGCAGCCGCTGCGGTTGAGGTAGAAGATGGCGTTGAGCACCTCCCGGATCTCGACCTCCCGGGGTCGTCCCACGCGGCTGACGGGGATCAGCGGCTCGATGATCTGCCACTGCTCGTCGGTGAGGTCGGAGGGATAGGGCTTTCGCATCGGGGTGTGCTCCATCGTTGGTGTAACTCGCGGACCTCCTGACTTGGTAAGAGTTTACAAACTCTGAGGATTACCGGATAGCCTCTCAGAGATCGCGGCGAGACGCCCGATCAACAAACGAGCGGACCTCATGGGCGAAGCCTTCGCCGATCGCGTGGAGAGCGTATTTGAGCTACACGCCGGCGCCGCAGGGCGTTACACTGGAAGAATGCAAGTCGATGGACGAGAGCGTACCAACGTGACCCGGCTCGCCACAATCTTCCTGATCGGACTGATCACCCTCTGCCCATTCGTTTGCGGTGCGGAAGTGGTGGACTCGGGGGCGCATCGTCACGCGGCAACTGGCCATGACTCCGTTCCGGCCCACTGCCCGGATGACAGCGACAACTGCATCTGCCAGGGCGCCGTTCAGGCCGATCCGATCCGCCTGGCGAATCCCGACCTCTTCGTCCAACCCATCCTGATCGCCGACGCCATCGCGACCACCGCTCCGCTCCTCGCCCACCTCACCTGCGACGGCTCGCCCGCCGGGCTCGCCAGTCTCGGCGATGAGCGAACCGTCCGCGCCTTCCTCCAGAACTTCCGCTGCTGAACCGCGCGGCCTTCCCGGCTCCTCGCGGCGCTGCGCGCGACCGATGCGCCGTGGCCTCGACCCATTCCGGGTCCTCCTGCCCATCGCGTTCCGTCGCCGTGTCCGACCCGCGGGCTCCGTCCTGCGCGGCGGCGGGAATCCTTCCCAGAAACCCGAGTCGCAGGAACCGTCCCAATGAGGCGCATCCTCATCTTGACGCTGGCGGCCCTGGCCGGTTCGGCCCTCATCGGCCTGAGCATAGCCACCGCTCGACCCGCCTGGCTGCCCACCTGGGCCCACTTCGCAGGCGTCCGATCGACCGCGGAAGACATCGGACTTGACTGCCAGGAGCACGGCGTTCCGGAGAAGTTCTGCACCCTCTGCCATGAGGAACTGGCAATCGAGCCTGATGCTCTGCAACGAGCACGGCGGCATCCCGGAGGACATCTGCACGCTCTGCCACCCGGAGGTGGAACAAGAAATACCACCTCAAGATGTGCGAGGAGCACGGCTTGCCCGAGTACTTCTGCTTCCGGTGCGGCAACGGGCCGGCCGCCGCGATCGACGTGCCCGACGACGGCTGGTGCGCCACGCACAACACGCCCGAAGCCCTCTGCGCCGAGTGCCTTGCCGACCCCAAGGCCCACAAGACCGACGCCGCGAAGGTCTGCCGCCAGCCGCTTGCCGATCGTCCGGCTGGCCTCCGGCTCGCTCGCCGGGGAGGTCGGGATCACGACGGCCTCCGGCCCACGAGGAGCGGCACGCCCACCACCTCGCGGCCAACGCCGAGACGGCCTACGACGCCAACCGCTACGCCGAGATCAGCCCCCGCGTTCACGGCTTCCTCCGCGAGGTCCGTGCCGACCTCGGCCAGGCGGTCCAGGCGGGCGACGTGCTGGCGGTGGTCGATTCGGCCGAGGTCAGCGCCGCCAAGAGCCGGTACCTCGCGGCTCGCGACGCCGCCGAGCTGGCGGAGGTCACCTACGAGCGGACCGCCAAGCTGGCCGAGAGCGGCTCGGTGGCCTCGAAGAACGCGCTGGAGGATCTGACCGCCCTGAACCAGGCCCGGGCCCACGCGATGGACGCCGAGCAGAAGCTCCGCAACCTCGGCTTCTCCGACGCCGAGATCGGCCGGATCGCCGCCGAGCGCGACACGACCAGTCTGCTTGACGATCGCCGCCCCGATCGGCGGCACGGTGGTCCGCCGCCACGCCGTCCAGGGCGAGGCGGTCCAGCCGACCAGCCTGCTCTTCGCCGTCGCCGACACCGCGCGGATGTGGCTCTGGATCGACGTCTACGAGGCCGACATCGCCCGGTCGCGGCCGGCCAGCCGGTCCGGTTCACCGTCTCGGGCGGCGACGGCGACGGCCTTCGACCGGCAAGGTGACCTGGGTCGGCACCGAGGTCGACCCGACGACCCGCACCACCCGCGTCCGGGCCGAGCTGGACAACACCCGGCGGCCAGCTCCGGGCCAACCAGTTCGGCCAGGCCCGGATCCAGGTCGGCGACGAGCACGACGCCGTCCTCGTCCCACGGACGGCCGTCCAGCACAAGGACGGGCCGACGTGGTCTTCCTCCCGCAGGGCGAAGGCGTCTATCGCCCGCAGCGGGTCGTGACCCGGCCACCGACCGCGACGACGTGGTCGAGGTCGCCTGGGGCCTGAAGCCGGGCCAGAAGGTGGTCACCACCGGGTCGTTCCTGCTCAAGACCGAGATCATGAAGGGCGCCATCGGCGCCGGGTGCTGCGAGTGAGGAACCCGACGCCGCAGGAGGCTCCGTCTCATGCTCAACGCGCTGATCGAGTTCAGCCTGAAGAACCGGTTCGTCGTCCTGCTGCTGGCGGGCCTGCTCGTCGGCGTGGGCGTCCGCTCCGCGCTGGAACTGCCGCTGGACGCCTTCCCCGACACGACGCCGGTCCAGGTCCAGGTCAACACGAACGCCCCCGAGCTGTCGCCCGAGGAGGTCGAGCGGCTGATCACCTTCCCCGTCGAGTACGCGATGGGCGGCCTGAAGGGGCTGGAGGAGGTCCGCTCGGTCTCGAAGTTCGGCCTCTCGCAGGTCGTGCTGATCTTCGACGACGACACCGACATCTACTTCGCCCGCCAGCAGATCAACGAGCGGCTGGCCGAGGTCGAGCTGCCCGAGGGGATCGCCCGGCCGACGATGGGGCCGGTGGCCACCGGCCTGGGCGAGGTCTACCACTACCTGCTCACCAGCACGAACCCCGAGTACGGCCTGACCGAGCTGCGGACCCTGCAGGACTGGGTGATCCGGCCCCGACTGCGCCGCGTGCCGGGCGTGGCCGAGGTCAACGCCTGGGGCGGCCTGGCCAAGCAGTTCGAGGTGCGGGCCGACCCGGCGAAGCTGGCCAAGTACGGGCTGACGCTCGACGACGTGGTCCGCGCCCTCCGCGAGAACAACCAGAACGTCGGCGGCGGCTACGTCGTCCGCGCCGGCGAGTCGAGCCTGGTCCAGGGCGTCGGCCGGACCACCACGGTCGAGGAGATCGCCGACGTCGTCGTCGCGGCCCAGGACGGCGTGCCGATCCGGGTCAAGGACGTGGCCGAGGTCGGCATCGGCCACGTGATCCGCCGCGGCGGCATCACCGCCAACGGCCAGGGCGAGGTCGTCCTCGGCCTGGCCTTCATGCGGATGGGCGAGAACTCCCGCGAGGTCACGATGGCCCTCGACGCGGCGATGGCCGACGTCAAGAAGACCCTGCCGCCCGGCGTGTCGATCGACGTCGTCTACCGGCGGACCGACCTGGTCGACCACGTCCTGCACACCGTCGAGAAGAACCTGTTCGAGGGGGCGGTCCTGGTCATCGCCGTGCTGTTCGCCTTCCTCGGGAACCTCCGGGCCGGCCTGATCGTCGCCAGCGCGATCCCGCTCTCGATGCTCTTCGCCGTGACGATGATGCAGAAGGTCGGCATCGCCGGCAGCCTGATGAGCCTCGGCGCCATCGACTTCGGCCTGGTCGTCGACAGCTCGGTCGTCATGGTCGAGAACTGCGTCCGCCGCCTGGCGCACGACCGCTCGGGCCGGACCAAGCTGGCGATCATCCGCGACGCGGCCGTCGAGGTCCGCAAGCCGACGATGTTCGGCGAGCTGATCATCATGATCGTCTATCTGCCGATCCTCACCTTCAGGGGGTCGAGGGGAAGCTGTTCCGGCCGATGGCGCTGACGGTCGTCTTCGCCCTGGCGGCTCGATGGTGCTGTCGCTGACGCTTGATGCCGGTGCTGGCCTCGCTCGGCCTGTCCCGGCGGATGTCGCGAGAAGGAGACGATCGTCGACCGCGCTGGCCCACCGGCTCTTCCAGCCCTTGCTCCGCTGGGGGCTGAACAATCCGATCGCGACCTTGATCCTCGTCGGCTCGATCACGGTCGCCACGACGATCCTGGGCCTGAGCCTCGGCTCGGAGTTCGTCCCCCGGCTCAACGAGGGCTCGATCGTCATCAACACGGTCCGCCTGGCGGGCGTCAGCCTGGAGGAGTCGCTCCGCTACGGCACGCGGATCGAGGCGATCCTCAAGAAGCGGTTCCCCGACGAGATCGAGGCGATCTGGAGCCGGACCGGCACCGCCGAGGTCGCCACCGACCCGATGGGCTTCGAGGTCACCGACGTCTTCGTCAACCTCACGCCCCGCGAGCGCTGGACGAAGGCGAAGACCCAGGAGGAACTGGTCGCGGAGATGGCCGAGGTGACCGAGACGCTGCCCGGCATGCGGGCCGTCTACACCCAGCCGATCGAGATGCGGATCAACGAGATGGTCGCCGGCATCCGGGCCGACCTGGGCATCAAGCTCTTCGGCCCCGACCTGGAGGTGCTCAAGGCGAAGGCGGCCGAGATCGAGGCGGTGGTCAAGCAGATCCCCGGCGCCGCGGACGTGACGACCGAGCAGGTCACGGGCCTGCCGGTGCTCCGCGTCGTGGTCGACCGCCAGGCGCTGGCCCGCCACGGCGTCTCGTCCCGCCAGGTGCTCGACGCCGTCAAGGCGGCCGGCGGGCTGAAGGTCGGCGAGGTGCTGGAGCCCGACCGCCGGTTCCCGCTGGCGGTCCGCCTGCCGATCGACTACCGCGACGACCCCGAGGCCCTGGCCCGCATCCTGATCCCGACGGCCACCGGCGAGCGGCTGCCGCTGACCCGGCTCGCGCAGCTGGAGACGGTCGAGGGCCCCTCGACGATCCAGCGCGAGTGGGGCGAGCGGCGGATCATCGTCCAGGCGAACGTCCGGGGCCGCGACATCGGCTCGTTCGTCGAGGAGGCGCAGCAACGGATCGACCGCGAGGTGGACCTGCCCCCCGGCTACCTGATCCGCTGGGGCGGCCAGTTCGAGAACCTGATCCGCGCCGAGCGGCGGCTGATGCTGGTCGTCCCGCTGGCCCTGGGCCTGATCCTGAGCCTGCTCTACCTGACGTTCCGCTCGTTGCGCGACGCCCTGATGATCTTCAGCGGCGTGCTGTTCGCCCGCGTCGGCGGCGTGCTCGGTCTCTGGCTGCTGGGCATGCCGTTCACGATCTCGGCGGGCGTCGGGTTCGTGGCCTTGGTGGGGGCGTCGATGCTCGAAGGGCTGGTGCTGGTCAGCTACATCCGCGACCGCATGGCCCACGGCGTGCCCAAGCGCGAGGCGATCGAGCAGGCCCGGCTGGCCCGGCTCCGGCCGGTGCTGATGACCGGCACCGTCGCGGCGCTGGGGTTCGTGCCGATGATGCTCTCGACCGGCGTCGGCGCCGAGGTCCAGCGTCCGCTGGCCACGGTCGTCGTCTTCGGCATGGCCTGCGACACCCTCCTGACGATGCTCGCCCTGCCGGTGCTCTACCTGCTCTTCGGCAAGGGACCGCCGGTCGAGACTGAGCCGCGGTTTGACGACGTCGAGAACGACCGCTGGCCCGACGAACCTTCTCCGGATTTGCACCGGCCTCGGGCGGGGCGACGCGAATTGACCGCCGCGAAGGATCAAGGCTAGCATGGAATCCAGGGACGAGCGTCGTTTTTGGGAGTGAATGGATTGCGATCGGCAATGGTCGTCGCCGTCGTGGCCTTGCTGCTGGCCGACCCGATCCTCTGTCGGGTCGAGTCGGCCGGCCCCTGCGCCGGGACCTGCCAGTCGCGCCACACCATGTCCTCGCCCCACCCCGGCCCGGCCAGCCACGACCACGACGCGTCCCACGGCTGCATCTGTCAGGGAGCGACAAACGGCGTCGATGCCCGGATGCCCTCAGTTCTCAACGCTTCGGGCCTGGACTCATCCAGCACCGCCGGCCTGTTACCCCGTCCGTTCCGACTCGTCGAGCGATTTCGGCCAGCCTTTAATCCGCTCCACACCCAGCCGACCGGCCGCGCCGTCCGCACCCGGCGCCAGTCCTTCCTGTTCTGAATCCGGAATTCCCAGCGTTGCCTTGCCACTCGATCCAGGGGAATTCCGGAGATCCGATCATGACTCGACCGATCCGTATCGCGCTGTTCGTTGCCAGCCTGATCGGGGCCGCGGGCCTTGGCGCCTGGGCCATGTCGCTCGTCCGCGGCCGACCGGCCCTCGCCGCGGAAGGGCACGCCGCGGAGGAGGCGCATGAGGACCACGAGCCCCATGAAGGAGAACATGTCGAGGGTGTCGTGCCGATGTCCCCAGCCAAGCAGGAGAGCGCCGGGATCGCGGTCGAGCCGGCTCGTCGCGGCGACCTGACCCTCACGAAGTGGGTCACCGGCAAGGTCGCTCCCAACGAGGACCGCCTCGGCCACATCTATTCCCTCGTCGAGGGGACCGTCCACCAGGTCCAGGTGGGCTACGGCGACCGCGTTCAGGATGGCGATGTCCTCGCCATGATCGACAGCAAGGAAGTCGGCCAGGCCAAGCTCGCCCTCGTGCAAGACCGGCTGGACGTCCGGATCGCCAAGGTCAACCTCGGCTGGAAGCAGACGATTGCCGAGAACACGCAAGCCTTGATCAAGGCTCTGGACGAGGCCATCTCACCCCAGGAGATCGCCGAACGGTTCCGCGACAAGCCGATGGGAACCTACCGCGAGGAACTGGTCTCCGCCTACGCCCGGCTCTTTCAGACCCGCTCCGAGTTCGATCGCTCGCAGTCGCTCGCCCAGCGAGGCAGCATCAGCCAGCGCGAATTCGAGAAGGCCAAGGCCGATTACGAGGCCGCCCAGGCCACCTTCAACGCCCTCAAGGAGCAGGCCCGGTTCACCACCGAGCAGGAGTTGATCCAGGCCAGGCAGTCGCTCGAACAGGCCCAGGTCGCTGAGGGCACCAGCCGTTCGTCGCTCTACATCCTCGGTTACGGCGAGGACGACGTCGCCCGCATGGACCCGCTCGGTGAAGGGGAGGAGGTCGCCCACTACGCCATCACCGCGCCCTTCGACGGCACGATTCTCGTCAAGGACATCGTCGTCGAGGAGCGTGTCGGCCCGCAGACGAAGCTCTTCGACCTCGCCGACCTGGCTTCCGTCTGGGTCCAGGCCGACATCTACGAGAAGGACCTCGCCGGCCTGACGGCCCTGAACGGCCGCACGGTCCGCTTCCGATCCGCCTCCTACCCCGAGCGGACCTTCGAGGCGAAGGTCTTTTACACCGGCGACGTCGTGGACCCGAAAACTCGCACGGTCCGCATGATGGCCGTCGCCGACAACCCCGATCGACTCCTCAAGCCGGGCCTCTTCGTCGAGGTCGAGTTGCCCGTCGGCACGGCCGCGTCGGTCGTCCAGGTCCCGAAGTCGGCCGTTCAGACCGACGAGGGCGACACCTTCGTCTTCGTACAGAAAGCGCCGCGCGAATTCGTCCGTCGGGATATCACCGTGGGACGCGAGGGGGCCGACCTCGTCGAGGTCGCTGAGGGGTTGCGTGCCGGCGAGCCGGTCGCGGTCCGGGGTGCGTTCGCTCTGAAGGCCGAGTTGAAGCGCGGCGAGCTGGCGGAAGGAGGACACCACCACTACGCGCGTTTCGGGGGTCAACGCCACCGCCACCCGCTCGTGTGCCCACCGAATCCTCGCCCGCTCCCCCTGGAAAGGCCCGGCCCCATGCTCAACAAGATCATTGAATTCTCCCTTCACAATCGCTTCCTCGTCCTCGTCTTCTCCGCGATCCTGGTCGGCTCGGGGCTCTACGCCGTCCAGCGACTGCCGATCGACGCGGTGCCCGACCTGACAAACATCCAGGTCCAGGTCCTGACCAACGCCCCCGCGCTTGGGCCGCTGGAGGTCGAACAGTACATCACCTTCCCCGTCGAGACCGCCATGAGCGGCCTGCCTCGCGTCGAGGAGATCCGGTCCACGTCGCGGTTCGGGCTCTCGGCCGTCACGGTCATCTTCGAGGAAGGGACCGACATCTACTGGGCCCGCGCCTTGATCCTGGAACGCCTCTCGCAGGCCCGAGACGCCATCCCCCCCGGCTACGGCACCCCCGAGATGGCCCCGATCTCGACCGGCCTCGGAGAGATCTACCAGTTCGAGGTCCGCGGCGAAGGCTACTCCTTGATGGAGCTGCGCACGATCCTCGACTGGTACGTCGCTTACCAGCTCAAGACCGTGCCCGGCCTCGTCGAGGTCAACACGTTCGGCGGCGCCCTCAAGACCTATGAGGTCCAGGTCGATCCCGAGCGCCTGCTCAACTACGGCATCGCGATGGACCAGGTCTTTGAGGCCCTCCGGCGCAACAACTCGAACGAGGGCGGCGGCTACATCGTCCACTACGACGAACAGCGGATCGTCCGCGGCGAGGGGCTGATCAAGTCGCTCGACGACGTGGGCAAGATCGTCCTCGCGAACCGGGAAGACGGCACACCGATCCACGTCCGCGACGTGGCCGAGGTCCGCTTTGCCCCGATGATCCGCCAGGGCGCCGTCACCCGCGACGGCCGCGGCGAGGCCGTCACCGGCATCTGCATGATGCTCATGGGCGAGAACGCCCGCGTCGTCGCCGACCGCGTCAAGGCCGAGATCCAGCGGATCAAGCCGACCCTGCCGCCCGGCGTGACGATCGAGACCTTCTACGACCGCACCGACCTCGTCCGCCGCACGATCCTGACCGTCCTCAAAAACCTCTCCGAAGGCGGACTGCTTGTCATCGTCATCCTCTTCCTGCTTCTCGGCAACCTCCGGGCCGGCCTGGTCGTCGCGGTCGCGATCCCGCTGGCGATGTTCTTCGCCCTGGACAACATGGTTTACTGGGGAATCGCCGGCAGCCTCATGAGCCTCGGCGCCATCGACTTCGGCCTGGTCGTCGATAGCTCCGTCATCATGATCGAGAACTGCGTGCGCCGGCTCTCCGGCCACGGACCGCCCGAGGACGAGCAACGCCCACCGCTCGACGTCGTCCGCGACGCCGCCATCGAGGTCCGCAAGCCGACCATGTTCGGCGAGCTGATCATCACCATTGTTTATTTGCCGATCCTCGCCTTGACCGGCATGGAAGGCAAGTTGTTCCGCCCGATGGCCCTGACCGTCATCTTCGCTTTGGCCGGCTCGATGGTCCTCTCACTCACCCTGATGCCCGTGCTGGCGTCGCTCGCCCTGCGACGTCCGCAGGACCCGACCCCGCCCTGGATCTCCTGGTGCCGCCGGCATCGTGTGTTCACGTCGTTGGGCATCGCCGTCGTCGCGATCGGGCTGCCGCTCGGCCTGACCCTCGGGAACCTCGGCGTGTCCGCTGCGAGCCTCGCCCGACCGCTGGAGGTTTACGCGCTCCTGCGCGAGCAACTGCCGACCGAGGAGTTGATCCTCCTGCTCGTGATGCCTTCCCTTCTGCTCGGCCTCGCCCTGACGGCCCTTCTCCTGGGCGGACCCGTGCAGGAGAAGGAGGTCTTCCTGGTCCGCTGGGCCGGGGCGGCTTACGAGCCGATCCTCCGGCGCGTCCTGCGACAACCGGTGCTGACCCTCCTCACCACCGTCGCCATCTTCGCCGCGAGCCTCTGGGTTGCCAGCGGGCTCGGTGCCGAGTTCATGCCCAAGCTCGACGAGGGCGCCGTCGCCTTGCAAGCCTGGCGGCTGCCGAGCGTGGCCCTGGAAAAGTCCATCAAGGACACAACCCGGATTGAACAGGTCTTGATGGCCTTCCCCGAGGTCGAGACCGCCGTCTCCCGCACCGGCCGCGCCGAGATCGCCACCGACCCGATGGGCGTCGAGATCAGCGACATCATCGTCATGCTCCACCCTCAGGAGGAGTGGACCACCCTCGACAGCCCCGCGAACCTGATGCGCGTCATGCAGAAGGTCCACCCGGGCCAGGACCCCGCCGTTCTCCGTCGCCGCGCCGAGGCGATCTTCGCCGAGTTCGACGAGCGGAACCTGTTCAACCCCAAGGACAAGCTCGTCGTCGCCTTCGATGAGCTGCTCAACGCCGTCGTCCCCGGCAACATCTTCAGCTACTCGCAGCCGATCGAGCTTCGCGTGCAGGAACTCGTCGCTGGCGTGCGCTCGGACCTGGGCCTCAGCCTCTACGGCGATGATCTGCAGATGCTCAGGCGCAAGGGCGACGAGATCGTCGCCGTCCTCCAGACGATCCCCGGCGCCGCCGAGGCCAAGGCGCAGCAGATCGCCGGCCTACCCGTCCTGAAGGTGGATGTGGACCGCGACGCGATCGCCCGCTACGGCGTCAACGCCTCCGACGTCCTCGATGCCGTGGCCGCCATCGGCGGCAAGATCGTCGGCCAGGTCTTCGAGGGACAGAAGCGGTTTGCCTTGCAGGTCCGCTTCCCGACCGACGTCCGGCGCGACCTGGAAACCCTGCGACGGATCAAGGTCTCCGACGCGCAAGGCCGTCAGATTCCGCTGGAACAACTGGCCGTCCTGAGCATCGAGCAGGGGCCGCTCCAGATCTTCCGTCAGAAGATCCGCCGCCGTCACCTGATCGAGTGCAACGTCCGCGGCCGCGACGTCGCCAGCTTCGTCGCCGAGGCGCAGCGTCGCATCGCCGCCGAGGTGGACCTGCCCCCCGGCTACTCGCTCCACTGGGGCGGCCAGTTCGAGAACCTGGTCTCCGCCTCGCGACGGCTCGCGATCGTGGTGCCCCTGGCCCTGGGACTCATCTTCATCCTGCTCTACTCCACCTTCAACTCCGCCCGGCTCGCCGCCCTGATCTACCTCGCCGTGCCGATGGCGGCCATCGGCGGCATCTTCGCATTGGCCGTGCGCGGAATGCCGTTCTCGATCTCGGCCGGGGTCGGGTTCATCGCCCTCTTCGGCGTGGCCGTGCTCAACGGCCTGGTCCTCGTCAGCTATGCCGAGCACATCCGCGAAGGGGGCGCGAGCCCGAACGACGCGGCCCTCGAGGCTGGCAAGGTCCGGCTCCGTCCGGTCCTCACCACCGCCCTCGTCGCCAGCCTCGGCTTCCTGCCGATGGCCCTGGCCACCAGCGCCGGTGCCGAGGTCCAGCGCCCCCTCGCCACGGTCGTCATCGGCGGCCTGATCAGCTCGACACTCCTGACCTTGCTGGTCGTCCCCGCCATCTACCACTGGTTCGTCCCGGCCCTCCACGCCGGTCCGGACGGTTGACACGCGCCCGATTGGGCCAGATTCCGGGTCTGCGAGAAGGCCCGTCCCACCCTTTGCCGAGGAGCTTCTCCCCTGGTAGCGCAGGTTTCTTGCCGGTGGCTCCGCGATCATCCACTCACACAAATACGCTAATCGGACACGCGCGAGCCACACGACAGGATTCCAGCAGACCCCAGGGGGGGGTCCTCCGGCATTCCCGATCAGACCGCCAGCCCCTTCTGCCTGGCGAGCTGCTCGTAGAGAGTCGCGAACCGATCAACCATCGTCGCCGATCGGAACTCCACCTCGACCCGCGCCCGACCCGCTTCCCCGAGCTGTCGCCGCAACTCCGGCTCGCGCACCAGCCGGCGCAAGGCCCGCGCCAGCTCCTTCGGGCTGCGTGGCGGAACGAGCAAACCGCTGACGCCGTCGGCGACCACTTCCGTCGTCCCCGGCGCCGCGGTCGCCACCACCGGTTTGCGGAACCGCATCGCCTCCAGTACCACGTTCGGCAAGCCTTCGTACAGGCTCGGCAAGACCAGAACGTCCGCCGCCGCCAGCAAACGTGGCACGTCCTCCCGATGACCCAGGAACCGGACCCGCCCGCTTCCCAGCAGCTCGAACGAGCGGGCCAGGTCTTCGAGCCGGCCGCGCAACGGCCCATCCCCCGCGATCCAGGTCACGACCCCCGGCTCGATGTGCTGCATCAGGTCGAGCGCCTTGAGCAGGTCATCCACCCGCTTCTGCTCGGCCAGTCGCCCCGCGAAGAAGAGCAGGGGGGCATCCGCCGCCGTGCCCAGCTCGCGACGGACCGCCGCCGCGTCGATCGCCGGCGGCTCCTCGGCGCCGATCCCCGACGGGATCACCGCCAGCTTCGCCTCCGGGATGCCCGCCGACCGGTAGAAGTCGGCCACCGCCTGCGAGTTGCCGACCACGCGGTCGGTCCACCTCGCGAGGAACCGGTCGATCGCCAGTTGCCTCCGCCCTTTCCAGAGATCGACGGCCATCTCCGCCGTCACCACCACCGGCACCCCCGCCCGGTGCGCCGCGATCCGACCATAGACGTCCGCCGCGAAGATCCAGGTTTGCACCACATCGAACTTCCTGGCTTTCATCCACCGCGTCAGCCGCCCGAGCGCAAACGGATCGACCTTCCATCGCTTGCCGATGAGTGTCACCGGCACGCCCGCCCGCTTCAGCTCGCCTTCCAGCGGTCCGAGCCGCGTCAGGGCCGCCACCTCGACGCGGAACCGCTCCCGCGGCAGGTCCGTCGCCAGCAGCACCATCTGCTTCTCGGCCCCCGAGCGGTCGAGCGTCGGGATCAGTTGCAGGACGTTGAGCACCGCCAGACCCTACAAAAGTCGGGCGTGGGCCGCACGCCGTCTTCCTCCCGACATGGGATCGGAGAAAAGACGGCGTGCGACTCACGCCCTCCCGGTTCAAACAATTCCGCCTCAATCCCGATTCGACTGCAACTTCGCCAGCAGCCGGAGGATCTCCAGGTACAGCCAGATCAAGGTGACCATCAGCCCAAACGCGCCGTACCACTCCATCGACTTCGGTGCCCCGCGGCGCGACTGCGTCTCGATGAAGTCAAAATCGAGCAGCAGGTTGAACGCCGCCAGCCCGACCACGAACACGCTGAACCCGATCCCGATCGGCCCGGACGAATGGATGTACGGCACATGCATGCCAAACATGTTCAGCAGCATGCTCACGATGTACACCAGGGCCACCGCCCCCGTCGCCCCGACGATGATCCGGGTGAGCTGATCCGTCACCCGGATCGTCCGCGTGCTGTAGAGCACCAGCATCACGAACAACGTCGCGAACGTCAGCCCGACCGCCTGGAACGCGATCCCTTGACCATACATCTTCTCGAAGATGTTTGAGATCGCCCCGAGGAAGAACCCCTCGGCGGCGGCATACAGGGGCGACGTGTACGGCGCCCAGGTCGGCCGAAAAATCGTCGCCAGCGCGACGACCATGCCGACAATCATCGAGCCCACCAGCAGACCGCGGCTGATCGTGCCGTTCTCCACCTGCGACCACGAGATCGCGGCGCAGATCGTCAGCACGACGAGCAAGGCCAGCGCCTTGTAGGCCGTGCCCGCCACGGTCATCGTCGAGACCCGCCGATCGGCGTGGGCCCAGTCGTCAAAGATCGTTCCGGAGGCCGCCCGGAACGCCGGGTTGCCGGTCTTCGTGTTGCCGAAAATGCTGCTCACGATCGCGTCTCCCTCGAACACCACTGGGGGGGATTCCCCGGCCTCCCGCCCGACTCCGGGCGGCAGCCGAATGCACCGCATCCCTGCTCGGTCATCCTTCTACTATAGTCTTTCCCGCCCCTTTGATCGAGCGTGACCGCAACCATCCCGCGCCCCAGGTTTCCGCTATCACGATTTCTACGTCGCCGACGGCCGCTGGTTCGCTCGCTCCGGCCGCCGCTTCCAGACCCGCATCGGCCCGTCCGGGTCGTCGAAGTCCAGCTGATACCAGCGCCCGGTGATCGCGTCGAGCCGCTCGTCGCGACCACGGACCACCAGCACATCGATCTCGCCGTGGTGCTCCGCCAGCAACCGTTCCCACAAGTCCGCTCGCAGATCGGCGTCCGTCGGGTCATCCCGGATCGACACCGCCTCGAACGCCAGTACCGGCGGGTGCGGCACCCCCGGCCGCACCTGCACCGGGAAGTAGTAGAAGGCCGTCTCGTAGTTGCTCCAGACGATGTTGCCCGTCCCCAATCCCAGCATCGTATCCAGATGCAATAGCGGGTTGACCCGATACTCACCCCGCAGGTCGATCAGCAAGGCCCCCAGCTTCAATCCCCGCCCCACATGCGGCTTGACCCGCAGGAACTCCTCCACCTTCCGGTTCGACTCCAGCGCGTAATCCCAGACGAACCCACTCTGCACCGCCACCGCCACTCCCAGTGCCATCGTTCCCAGCCGGGCCAGCCAGCGCGAGCCCGACGGATCGAACAGCGGCACGACCGCCACCAGTCCCAGCAAGAAGACCCGCTGCGCCAGGTAAAACCCGTGTGTCGGCCCCAGTGTATCCGGCGACCCCAGCCCGCCCACCAGCAGCAAGGCCGCCAGCAAGGCCCACCCCCGCCGCTCGTTCAACGTCGAGGGCCGCTCCCTCTCCGAACTCCCCAACACACCCGACGCCACCAGCGCCAGCACGGCCAGCCCGACCCAAAGCATCGGGTTCAGCAGCGCGAACGCCGCCGATCGCGTCGGCACGAACGGCAAGGCCGACTTGCTCCCGAGCGTCAGCGGATCGACCCAGCCCAGTTGTTCCCGCCACGACGCCAGCGACCTGGCATCCTTCAGGTTTTCCCAGACCGGCCAGATCGCCCCCCCCGACCGCATCAGGTTCCGATAGACCAGCCCCAGCGGCACCAGCGGCGCGAAGCTCGCCAACGTCCAGGCCAGCCGCCTCCCGACCCGCTCTCCCGGCGAGGCCACCGCCAGCACCAGCAGGCCCAGGCACGTCAGGCCCAGGCTGATCGGATGGCAGAAATACCCCAGCACCAGCAACGCACCCAGTCCCGCCACCCGCGCCAGCCCGAGCCGTTCCCGACCCGACCACCAGACACCCAGCGTCAACGCATACAGCGCCGACCCCAGCAAGAAACTGGCGAACCCGAACAGCCACGTCAGGTTCATCCCCAGCAAGGCCGCCAGCAAGGCCGAAGCCGCCAGACCCCGTCCCCCCGCCACCCTCCACCTCAGCCAGACGACCGACCCCGCGAACCCGACCAGCGTCAGCGCCATCATCGCCCGATCCGCCACGCCCGCCGGCAGGACGCTCAAGAGCCCCATCAACGTCAGGTGCCCCGCCCAGTTCGGCAGCGGCTCCCATCGCACCTCGTACACGTCCCGGAACGGCGATTCCGTCGTCAAGGACGCCCGCAAGACCTCCGCATTATAAACATGCGCCGGCCCGTCCTGCGTGACGAATCCCCTCACTCCCCCCACCGCCGCCAGCGCCGGCCCCAGCGCGACCACCAGGACCACCACGCCCCATCCCGTCCCCGTCGACGCCCCGCGAGCCGCCTCCTCCATCCCCTCACTCCACCATTCGCCATCGATCGTCAATCATCGACCATCCCCGCGAAAAAACCAGGCCCGGCCCCCCGAATGGCGGCTCCCCGAAAGCGTCCTGGATTCCGACTCTGTCGTAATCCGAGGGTCCGCGATCCGGAATCCGCAATCCCGAGGGCCGGGCACGGGTGCGTAACAACAGGACAGACGACCGCCAAACGCCCCCTTTGGAGTCGGGGAATCGTGTCGAGTCGCAGCCGCTTGAAGTGCGGCAAGGTCCAAAATCACGCTGCAAACCGACGCCGGGCAACAAGGGGCCCGGCCTGGCGTTGAGGGAAGTATAGCCGATCGCCGGCCATCCGGCTTGAGAAAAAATCAGAAAACCGGTCGCTCGGCAGTCGGGATGGTCCGACCCGCGGCCGTCACCCCTGCCGGACGATCCTTACTGGAGCGTGAAATCGATCGGCTTGCCGTCCTTCTCCACCACCGCCTCCAGGCCGGAAGTCTGGATGTCCGCGTACTTCTTCGGGATCAGGTCCTTGGGTTTCTGATAACCGGGCGAGGAACCCGGCATCAGGGTCGGGTCGGCCGTGTCAGCGACGATCTTGACCCGGTGGTGGCCCTCTACCGCACCGTCGCCCGACTCGAACGTCGAGAGCGTGTAGGTTCCGTCCGGCTGGATCTCACCGGTCGACGACTGCCCCTCGTCCGAGAGGAACGTGATCGTCCCCTTCGTCAGCGGCTGACCCTGATACATCACCTTGCCCGTGACCGGGAAGGTCTCCGGCAGTTCCGGGTCCGAACTACAGCCCCACAACACGGCCAGGGCCAGGGGCAAGATCGAGAGACCGACAACCAGGCGCAGCAGGCCCTTGGACATCGCAAGCAAACTCCGCAAAGGTCAAGCTTCCATCAGGGAAAAAGGCTCGGCAGCCTCGCCGAAGCGAACGGCCACCGAGCCGAGAATCAACACGCACGCCAGCCGCACCCCCGGCTCACTGGTACGAGTCGGCGCTGATGACCTCGTTGCCGGCACGGGTGCTCAGAGCCCGGTAGATGAACGGGTGGATCGACTGCTTGATGAACTTCACCGAGCCGTCGCAGAACGCGAAGTTCACGCCCCCGGGGTGCTGGCTCTTGAAGCCGTAGCAGTACGACCACTGGTTCGGGTCGAGGTTGGTCCGCTGGTTCATCGGGATCGACGTCACGGCCACCGACGAGTTGCTCTCCGACCAGGCGTTCCACTTGCACGTGTTCGGCAGCGCCTCACCGGCGAGCATCGTGTTGCTGGTGCCGTCGGTGATGCTGGCGAGCTTCACAGCCATCGTCGCCCGCCAGAAGATCCGCGCACCGTCGGCTGGCCACCGCTCAGGTCGCCGAGGACGTTCGCCGCGCCGGGATAGACCGAGGTCGCGTTGTCGCCCAGGTTCCCCTTGTAGCAGGTCCCGGCGATCCACCAGAGCTTCATCGCCGCGCCGATCGCGCCGGCATAGCCGTTCCAGTCCGACTGGCCCTGCTGGAGCATCGGGCCGCTATAGCTCGGGCAGGAATACGACTTGATGTTGATGGACATCACCGTCGTGTTGTTCCACGAATACGCCGCCCGGTCCGCCGCGAAGTTGTACGCGTTGAACATCGGGGTCTGCTCCATCTCGGGCAGAATCTGCACCATCCAGCTCGTCCGATAGTCCGAGTTCCCGAACCAGTTCGGCAACCCCCCAACCTGCGTCGGGAAGGTTGTATTTTTGTCCACGTAATTGTGACAGGCCAGGCCAAGCTGCTTCAGATTGTTAACGCACTGCGCCCGTCTCGCCGCCTCCCGCGCTGCCTGCACCGCCGGCAGCAGCAACGCGATCAGAACCCCGATGATCGCAATAACCACCAGCAACTCGATCAATGTGAAACCTCGCCGCGCACGCATCGATGGCCTCATAGTATAAGAGGAAGAGAAAGAGTGGCACCTGGGATCGTCGGCGGTCGTTGCAACCGCGTCTCGACGTTGCACGAAATATCCCAACGTATCTTCTATGGGAGAACCAACTCACGGTCAAGAAAAATCCAAGCAACCTTCATGGCTCATCCACGTTGCCGTTGATCGGTTGTCAAACAATTGACGCCTGGGTATAGGCCCCGTTCTCGGCGCGTCGAAACGCAAACGACGAAGGGGGGACGCTTTTGCGCCCCCCCTTCGTCGGAATCCGCTCGTGCCGGATATCGGTTCACACATTGAGGCTGTTGATGGTCGAGACGATCTGGTTGGCCTTCGCCGTGAGGGCGTTGCCGTGGTTGCCCGGACTGGAGAGCAGATGATCGACGTTGTACAGCAGATTCCCCAGCAAGCCGCCGCCTTGCTGCGCGTACACGTCGAGGCAAATCGCGCTGGTCTGAACGTCCAGCCCGAGGACATTGAGATGGAGCCCGTCGAGATGCAAGTTCACGAGGTCGGCGGTATTCGCGGCCTGGCTGCCACCACCACCACCACCACCACCACCGCCGCCGCCGCCACCGCCACTCCCCAGCAGGTTGCCGACGACGCCGTTGAGCACATCCGTCAGGGCGCTCGTGACGTCACCGGTTTGACTCCCCAGGTTCAGCAGCCCGCCGTTGCTGTTCAGGAGGTTGCTCACCGAGCAGAGCAGGTCGCCGAGCAGGCCGCCGCCGGTCTGGGTCGACGGGATCGCGGTGACGTCCACCGTCACCGGCCCGTTGTTGCAATTATCAAGCTGGACGTGCAGGCCCAGGAGGTTGAGGTCCGGGATCTGGAGGCTGAGGTGGAGGATCGGGCACCCATCGCTGGTCTGGCCCGTGCTGGTCAAATTGACCGAGAAGGGGATGTTGTTCAGATTGAAATTCTGCCCGAGCACCTGGCCAGCCAGGTTGAGCGTTCCAGTGAGCTGGTTGGCCGCCGAGACCGCCAGGTTCGAAACGTTCAGGCCCGTGAGATTCAGCAGGTTCTGCGACGCCGCCGCCACCTCCGCGCCGGGGGCGCCGTGGGAGAGCACGACGCGCTCTTCCAGGCCCTCCAGATAGGGCTGGCATGCCGGGTTGAACTGACGGGGACGGCGACGGTGCGCCATGCGATCGCGACGGCTCCATAAGCTCGTCAGATTCATCGTGAGTCTCTCCTTTTGAAGTGAAGATGCGATGGGTTGCCCTGCTTCGGTGAGGTCGAGTCGCACAGAGAACACCTCCCATCGGCCGGAGCACGACCGACCGACGGACTCCAGGGCCGCACGCGGCACGGCGACAGTGCTCTGGCCCGGTCGAGCCGGGAACCCGAGACACGTCTTCACGTGACGAACGCACCCCTCCCGTCCCAACACGGCGCGGGCCGGCTAGGCCGGCCTGGCACGTCCAGGCCGTTGGCTTGTGCGACAGCTTCTCCGCATTCCGACGCCGGGACGCCGGAAGACGTCGCTATCTCCTCTACGTGGTGTCGCTGATGATGGGGATTCGGCCCCCTCGCACGAGGCCGTTCGGTTCCTCCCGCGGCCAGCGGGGGCCTCCCGTCGCCTCCTCCGACGGGTCAAAGGCGGTGGCCCATCAGGCAACCAACGTGCCATTCCCCACGACTTTCACAAGAATCCGCTCAACCTTGCATCTCTTGGGCGTGCTGATACCCATGCGCTGGCAAGATGAAAAGGATAGGCCGGGCGAAGACCCGCCGCGGGCCGGCCGGAAGGAGCCCCCAACATCCCTCCAGGAAGCAATCGCGAAGGCGAATGCGCGCCGATATGACTCGACGTGCCCACCCACCCAGGATTTCTAGATTCCATTTTTTGCCGACATCAACACAAATCGTAATCGTTCAGCCGAATCCGGTGATGGCCGCAATCGGCGGAATGGTTACGTGAAGTCATTTCCGCAAGCAGGCCACCAAAAAATGCTTGCTCGCGAGTCCACACGCAGCTAGCGTTGCTTTGGCGAAACAGCGCCGGGTGACGCGGTTGACCCCTCCCGGGGAAGTCGGTCCAACGGCGCCTGGCCTCGGGTCAGCTTGGAGCGGAAACCGGTCCACGTCGCTCCCTGGAGAAAAAATCCGAGAAACTACGATTGTCTCTCCCCCAAACTTCGATAGTGAAGTTGATTGGCGCGTCGCTGTCCGCCGCGCCCGGGTCCGCGACAACCTTCGTTCCTGCCATCCCTTGACGATGAGGGCCCCCGACGATGAACCCGCCACCCAGCCCGCAGGATTCCCCGACGCCCCCGCCGATCGACCCCTTGAGCCCCGAGGCACTCGCCCGGATCGGCCTCAAACTGCCGGGCCAGGCCACCGGGCCGAAGACCGCCGCCGGCAAGGCCAGGAGCCGGGCCAACGCGGTCAAGCATGGCCTGCGATGCCGGGTCGTCGAGCCGCCGGGACCCTCCGAGCGCCAGGCCATTTCCGCGCGGATGGCGGCCTGGGAACGGTCGTTCCAGCCGGCGAACGAGGCCGAGCAGTGGCTCGTGGCCTTCGCCGCGGCCGAGTCGGTGCGGCTCGATCGCTGCCGGGAACGGGAGATCGTCGCTTTGGACGAATCCGTCGCCGCCGCGGAGCGGGACTGGCTCCGGAAGCGACGAGCCTGGGCCCGTCGCGTCGGTTCCCGCCTGGAAGACCGGCCGGCGAAGGCCCACGCCCGGCTCACGCGCTCGGCCTTCGGCTGCGACTGGCTATTCGCCCGCTGGGACGAGCTGGCCGCCGACCTGGAAGTCCACGGCGGCTACTGGTCCCAGGACGACCTCTTCCGCGCCCTCCGCCTGCTCGGCCTCGACCCGGCCCGCATCCCGCCTCACGACCCGCGGGTCGGCCGCCTCTACCGCCTGCTGCTCGCCGCCCAGCCTGCGGCCGACCCGAACGCCGTGGACGCCTTCTTCGAGAAGGACACGACCGGCCTCGACGTCGATGCCCGCAAGGCCGAGGTCCGCCGCCTCCTCGGTTCCCGCCGCGAGGCCCGGCTCGATTTGCTCGCCTTCGTCCGCGACGAGCAGCAACGCCTCCGCGAACTCCGCCACGACCTCTGGACCCGCGTCGAGATCCCCGCCCTCGAAGCCGCCTGCGACCGCGCCCGCACCTTCGACGCCAGCCCCGAGGCCCAGCTCGCCCGCCGCTACGAGGCCTCCCACGCCCTCAGCCTCCACCGCGCCCTCAACGGCTTCTTCCGCACCCGCCGCGAGGCCGAACGCTTGACCGAGTCCGACGCCCCGCCATCGGCCTCACCCGCCCTCGCGGAGCCGGCTCCCAACCCAGCCCCGGCCCACGTCCCCGTCGTGGGCGGGGCGGCCCGCTCCTCGTCCCCATCGGCCTGTCTCCCTTCCGAGCCGCCTCCGACAGGCCCGCGCGGACAGGAGCCTGGCCCCCAGGACGTCCAGCCAACCGACCCCGCCGACGCCCCGCCCCCTCCCGATCACCCCGCGCCGAACGAACTTCAAAATAGACAAAGCTGCGACGCAACTTCCCCACTGGCAACCATTTCCAAAGCCGCTCCCGGAACGCCCCAGGCGTCCCCTCCCCGTCTTGAAGCCGTCCCGGAATCGTCCCCGGCGCGTCCCGGAGACGTCCATGGACCGGCCAATCGCCCCGGAGAAAGCGTCACAACACACACCCTTGGCGCGAAATTCGCTCCAAACGCGTGGCCGGACCGGGACCGTTGAGATATCCTTGTCGAAGAAGCCCAAGATGGCCGATCGCCACGGACGACCCGACCGCGAACCCGAACCATCCGGCGAGCAGCAGGTTTCCCGGAACACCATCCGACGGCCGGTAGCGCCGCCCGTTCCTCCCCCGGCACATCCGGAACGCGACTTCTCCTTGAATCCGCATCTTCGACGAGGCATCCATGGCACGCCCGAGGCGTCGCAAGCGGCTCGCATTGCGGGTCGAATCGCTCGAAATCCGCTCCCTCCTCAGCAGCGATGTGGGCAACGGTCTGCTCATCGGCTTCGCCCCCGGCACGAACGCCGGCACCGTCGCCGCCACCGTCCAGCGGTTCCAGGGGCAGGTCCTCCAGAAGTTCCCCGACGGCCCGGTCTGGATTCAGCCCGGCGCGGGGGTGAACGTGGCTCGCGTCGAGACCTGGATGCAGAACGACCCCGCCGTCCGCTACGTCGAGCCGAACGGCGTGATCCACGTGGACTCCATCCCGCCCAACGATCCGGGCTTCAACCAGCAGTGGGGCCTGTACAACGCCGGCACCGGAGTCGACATCAACGCCTTGAACGCCTGGCAGACGACCCAGGGCAGTTCCAGCACGATCATCGCCGTCATCGACAGCGGGCTCGACCTCACCAACCCCGACTTCTCCGGCCGCCTCTGGGTCAACACCGCCGAGGCCACCGGCCAGCCCGGCGTGGACGACAGCCACGACGGCTACGTCGATGACGTCTTCGGCTGGAACTTCCGCGACCACAACAACAACCTCGCCGACTACGCCCAGCACGGCACCCACGTCGCCGGCCTCATCGCCGCCAACGCCAACGACCACTACGGCGTCGCCGGGGTGAACTGGAACGCCAGGATCATGCCCCTGAAGTTCATCGGACCCGACGGCAGCGGCAACGTCGCCGACGCCGTCCAGGCGATCTACTACGCCGTCAACCACGGCGCCAGGATCATCAACGCGAGCTGGGGCGGCATCGACTACTCGCAATCGCTCAACGACGCCATCAGCTACGCCGACAGCCACGGCGTCGTCTTCGTCACGGCCGCCGGCAACGAGTCGGCCAACAACGACACCAAGCCCAGCTATCCCGCGCTCGACCGCCTGGGCAACCTGATCAGCGTGGCGGCCGTCGATGCGTTCGGCCGCCTGGCCAGCTTCTCCAACTACGGCCCGAACACCGTGGACATCGCCGCGCCCGGGGTGAGCATCCTCAGCGACCTACCCGGCGGCGGCCTGGTCAGCTACTCCGGCACGTCGATGTCCACGCCGTTCGTCACCGGCGTCGCCTCGCTCGTCGCCGGCATGCATCCGACCTGGAACGCCGAGCAGATCGTCCACCAGGTCGTCGCGACCGCCAAACCGATGCCGACCCTCCGGGGCCTGATCGCCTCCGGCGGGATCGTCGATGCCGCCGCCGCCGTCGGCTCCACCGCCCCGCCCACCACGACCACGACTCCGCCCCCCGTCTCCGTCACGTCCAACCCGACCATCGGCGTCTCCGAGCCTTCCGACCTTATCCACGCCCAGATCGTCTCCACCGACGAATTCTACCAGGCCCACGGCGGCACCAACACCTCCTGGCTCAACGCGCTTTATCAAACCTTCCTCGACCGCTCCCTCGACCCCGGCGCCCGCACTTACTGGCTCGGCCAGCTCGCCGCCTCCGACCGCCTCACGGTCGCCCACGCGATCATCTACTCACCCGAGGCGATCCGGACCAAGGTCGCCGGCTGGATGAAGTCCGACCTCGGCTGGACCGCCACGATCGCCGACCTCAAGACCATCCCCGTCGTGATCCAGTGGTCCAACGTGATCGCCGCCGCCGGCGGCGCCGACTCTGTGATCCACCAGATCATCCTCGCCTCCAGCGAGTTCTACAACCGTAGCGGCGGCACCGACGCCTCCTGGCTCAACGCCGTCTATCAGGTCGCCCTCGGCCGCCCCCTCGACTCCGGCGCCCGCACCTACTGGCTCGGCCAGCTCGCCACCGGCCGCGGCCGCTCCGACATCGCGCTGACGATCCTCGCCTCCCTCGAGGCCCGCACCTTCAAGGTCGCCACCTGGTTCCACAACGACCTCGGCCGCTCCACACCGATCGCCACCCTCAAGAACGACCCGACCGTGATCGCCCTCGCCCGCGAGATCTCCGACTGATCGAGCAATCGCCAGCTTCGAACGCGAAGTAATCAGATTCACAGTCCCGAATCAAAACACCCGGGATTCCACCGGCCTCGCCAGGCGCCGCCAGCCCGACTTCCGTCGGGCCGGAAACCCTTTGACCTCTGGAGTTTCCGACCCGACGGCCGATTCCCGGAAACTATCTTTTTAAAATTATTCATTCGTGGTTAATAATCATTCAAATCAAACTCCGCCAGCTCCTCGTCCGGGAACGCATAATTCGGGTCCGCCGCCCGCACCGCCTCGGCCACGATCGCGTGCCGACTCGGCGCCGGGCCGTCGGGGGCGAACTCCGAGCGCACCCGGAAGAACGAGCACTGCACCCACTCCCGCAAGGTCCGGATCGTGGGCACCCACCAGTTCGAGACGTCCCGCTTGTATTCCTCGTGGTAGTAGAACGCCGCCGTGTTCTCGGCCGACGGGATCGTCTCCCCCTCGACCAGGATCAATCCCCCCTCCCGCAACACCTTCCGCAGCCTCCCCAGAGCCAGCAGCGGGTGCTTCAGGTGGTAATACACCCCGCAAAAGAGGACGACATCGAAGTCCCGGAGGCCCAGCCGCTCGACGTCATAGACCGACAGGTCCGGCACGTACCGCGCCCGCGAGCCCAGCAGCTTGCCCGCCAGCCGGAAGGTCGGCTGTTCGCGGTGGTGCCGGTGCACGACGTAGTCCGTGGCGACCACCTCCGCCGCCCCCCGCCGCTCCGCCTCGAACGACCAGAGGCCGTCCCAGCAGCCGATGTCCAGCACCTTCTTGCCTCGGAAGTCGATCGCATCGAACGCCCGGACCAGGAACTCCGGCGGCGGTCCCCAGCGCCCGGGGGTGAACACGCCGTCGCCCAGGTCGATCGTGTGGACCCACGCGAAGCCCGGGACCAGCCGGAGCAACGCCTCGCGGTCCTCGACGCCCGCCAGTTCGTCCGCCGCCACACCCACGTCCCGTGCTCATGGCCGCCTCCTGCTCATCCCCCGATGCCGAACCCGTCCGGTCACCCCGACCAGGGCCGTATCATGCCCGCTCGGCCCCGATCGGGCAAGACGACCCGACGGCAGTCGCAAGTCGAATTAATTGTTTGGCCTTGCTCACACAGGGAACCGTGCTTCCCCCACGCCGGTCGCCCGGGTATGATCGGCCATCGATGTCGCGCCGCAGGAGGTGCGGCCGGGGCCGCTCACGGAGGGGGTCGCGATGCGAGCCAGGATTGAGGGGCCGACGCTGTCCCCACCTCACCTATCCACCGCTCCGCAGGGGCTCCGCGACGCCCAGGCGGTCGCCGAGCTGTTCGTCGGCATCTTCCGCCGCGACCTCCAGAGCTTCTTCCCCCAGGCCAGCTTCGAGCCGATCGACCCCGCGCCCCGAGCCCGACCTCGCGGTTCAGCGGCCCCAACTTCCGCCTGCCGACCGAGCCCGGCCCCGACGACGAGGCCGCGAGGCTCGTCGAGCTTTTCGGCACCCGCTACCGCCTCGCCCACCGCGACGGCCGCCCGCTCTCCGCCTCCGACCTCCGGATGGTCCGCGCCATCGGGTCGGTCCAGAGCATGCGGTACCACCACGCCTTCCAGGTCTCCAACGCCTCCCGCCTGGAACTTTACCGCGGCGGCTCGGAAGACCACTACGTCGCCGCCTTCGTCGAGCCCGACGTCTATGCCCCGCCCGGCCTGCGACCCAGCCGGATCGCCGCCACGATCCTGACCTTGCGGACCGCCGCCCTCTCGACCTACGAGAACCACCGCGTCTCCACCGGCGCCCTGCTCGTCGGCCCCGACCGACGACGCCCGCCACCCGACCCGTCCCAGCCCGCCCGACGCCTTGCCCTACGGCGTCGAGCTGACCGCCCTCAAGAGCATCCACCGCCTCTGCGACGGCCACCGCACCCTCTTCCTCGTCGATCGCGCCGGCCGGCTCGCCGAGATCATCGACGTCGCCCGCTGGGCCTCGGAGTCCGCCATCGACGGCTCGCCGGTCGTCCCCTGCGCCCGCGCCTACGAGCCCCACGCCCGGGCCACCAGCGTCGGCGGCCACGTCTGCCTGGTCCTGAGCCCGAACCAGGAGATCAAGCTCTTCGCCGAGGGCACGCAGGTCTTCGCCTTCGCCCACGGCCGCTGGCGAATCCTCGACCCGGTCGCCAAGTTCGCCGTCTGGCGACGCGCCGTCGGCAATCCCGCGCTCGCCCGCATCCTCTTCCAGGCCGCCCTGAACATGGCCGAGGCGCGTCGCGGCGGCCTGTTCGTCGTGGTGGACCACCCTTGCTCGCCGTCGGCCGCCTGATCGCCCGCCACGACCTGCCTGACCGACGAGCCCGCCCCCGGCCCCCCCCCCGAGCTGGCCCCCCGCGACCCGCTGGCCCGTCGCGCCCTGCACTACCTCGCCCGCGGTCGCAACGCCACCGACCTCGACCCGTCCGTCCTCGAAGCCCTCGCCAGCCTCGACGGCGCCCTGGTCACCGACCACGCCGGCCGCCTGCTCGCCTTCGGCGCGATCCTCCGCCAGGACGCCGCCAGCGAGCTGCCCAGCCTCCTGCTCGCCGAGGGTGCCCGGACCACCGCCGCGCTCGTCGCCAGCCTCTACGGCCCTGTCCTCAAGGTCAGCGAGGACGGCGTCGTCTCCTGCTTCCTCGACGGCGCCCGCGTCTGGGACCTCTGACCCGTTGAGCCGGCGCCGCGTTTGCACGCGATGTCTCCTGCCTCCGCTGCCCGCCCCGCGGAGTGCATTCGAGCAAAGCAAATCGACAAATCTCGAATGGAGACCAAGATGAATCGACGTGAAATGATCGGAGCCCTGGGCCTCGGGACCGCCGCCTTGACCCTCGCCGAGGGACGCGCCATCGCCGCCCAGCAAGACCACCACGGCCACGGTGCCCATGACGAGCACCTCTCCGTCATGGCCGAGTGCGCCAAGACCTGCAACGAGACCGCTCACCACTGCATGGAAGCCATCTGCAACAAGGACGGCGACGTTGCGTCGCACGCCGAGGTCCATAACCTGGCCATGGACTGCCAGGCCTTCTGCGTCCTCTCGGCCTCGATGATGGCTCGCCACAGCCCCCTGGCCCGTTTTGCTCACGAAGCCAATGCCGAGGCCTGCGCCGCCTGCGCCGAGGCCTGCGAGAAGCACAAGAACGCCAGCGAGATCGTCAAGAAGTGCCAGGAGAGCTGCCGCAAGTGCGAGAAAGTCTGCCGCGAGGCTGCCAAGCAGGGCCACGACCACCATTGATCCCGGTCCGCTCACCGTCCGATCCTTGCCCCGCCCGGCCCCCGCGCCAGACGGGGTGGGTTTTTCTCTGGCAAGTGGCCGCCGGGTCAGACATCCTGGGAGTCGCCGAGGCTCGGCCGACATCGTGGATCGAGGAGCGTTCGCAATCCTGACCCTGGGAACCCGACCGCCTCCCACGTCCCCCGGCCGTGCCGGCCCGGATCTCATGACCAACCGACTCCTTGCGACCGAGTAGCCGCCATGCCCCGACTCCGACTCCTGACCGCCCTGCTGGCCTGCCTGCTCCCGACGTCCACCCCGGCCGCCGACTTCCCCCAGTTCGAGGCCCAGGAGATCGACCCGCACGTCGGCAACGTCTGCTACGCCGTGACCGTGGCCGACGTGGACGGCGACGGCAAGCTCGACGTCGTCGCCCTGAGCGAGGACGCCGTCGTCTGGTACCGCAATCCCGACTGGTCCAGGCACGACATCCTGCGCGGCCAGACCGCCCGCGACAACGTCTGCATCCAGCCCCACGACATCGACGGCGACGGCCGGATCGACTTCGCCGTCGGCGCCGGCTGGCACCCGCCCGACACCGAGAAGGCCGCCACCCTCCAGTGGATCGGCCGCGACGCCGAGGGGCGCTGGCAGCTCCACCCGATCCACTTCAACGAGCCGATGATCCACCGCATCCGCTGGGCCGACGTCCGCGGCACTGGCCAGAAGCAGCTCCTCGTCGCCCCCCTCCAGGGACGCGGCACCCGCGGTCCCGACTGGGGCGAGGGACCGGGGATCAACCTGCTCGTCTACTCGATCCCCGACGACCCGACCACGCCCGACTGGCCCTCCGAGGTGGCGACCGACAGCTTGCACACCGTCCACAACCTCTGGCCCGTCGAGTTCGACGGCGACGGCCGCGCCGAGGTCCTGGCCGCCGCCTGGGAAGGCGTCTTCCTGATCGACCGCGATTCCGAGGGACAGTACAACACGACCAAGCTCGGCACGGGCAACCAGGCGTCGTCCCCCAGCAAGGGGGCCAGCGAGATCAAGGACGGCCGCCTCAAGGCCGGTAGCCGCTTCATCGCCACCATCGAGCCCTGGCACGGCAACCAGGTCGTCGTCTACTGGCCGACCGGCGAGGGGGAGGGCGGTCGCCGGACCTTCGAGCGGTTCGTGATTGACGAGCCCCTGACCTGGGGCCATGCCGTCTGGTGCGCCGACCTCGACGCCGACGGCGACGATGAGCTGATCATCGGCCAGCGCGACCCGAACCCCGCCGGCGTCACTCCGCGCGGGCCGGGCATCCGCGTCTATGACTTCGGCCCCGCCGCCTCCGGCCGCCCCTTCTCCGTGACCCGCCATATCCTCGACGACGGCGGCATGGCCTGCGAGGATGCCCTCGCCGCCGATCTCGATGCCGACGGCCAGCCCGACGTCATCGCTGGCGGCCGCGCCACCCACAACGTCAAGATTTACTGGAACCGCGGCCGCTGACGCCCGCCCAACCCGAAAGGCCCGATGGACGCCAACCTCGCCCACCGACCCGCCCCGGCCACCGCCGTCCGGGGCACCTTGACTCCCGTCGAGCCGACCGCCGCCCCCTCGCGAATCGCCTCGCTCGACCAGTTCCGCGGCTACACCGTGGCCGGCATGTTCCTGGTCAACTTCCTCGGCGGATTCGTCGTGATTCCGGCGATCCTGAAGCACCATAATACCTATTGCAGCTATGCCGACACGATCATGCCCCAGTTCTTCCTGGCGGTCGGCCTCGGCTACCGCCTCTCGATCCTGAGGCGATCGCGGAGCGCCGGCGCCGGGGCGGCCTACCGTCACGTCGTCGCCCGCTGCCTCGGCCTGATCCTTCTCGGCTTCGTCCTCTACCACCTCGACGGCGAGTTCACGACCTGGGACGACCTGAAGCGACTCGGCTTCTGGGGTTTGCTGTCGGATGCCTTTCAGCGCAACCTCTTCCAGACCCTGGTCCACATCGGCCTCACCTCGCTCTGGGTCCTGCCCGTGATCGGTGCTTCGGCTGGCAAGCGCGTCGCGTTTCTGATTGGTTCCGCGATCCTGCACGTCATCCTCTCGAAAGCCTTCTATTATGATTGGGTCTGGAACCGTCCCGGAATCGACGGCGGCCCGCTGGGCTTTCTGACGTGGACAATCCCCTTGCTCGTCGGCTCGCTCGCCTACGACGCCGTGGCCGAACTCGGCCCGCGACGAGCCCTCGCTCGACTGGTCGGCTGGTCGGTTGTCCTGATGGTCGTCGGTTACGCCCTCGCCTGCACCGGGGCCTTCCTCACCGCGCCGACGAATCCGCCATCGTGGCTGATCGATCCCCCCTTCGTGACGCCGACGCGCCCCCCGGACCTCTGGACGATGAGTCAGCGGGCCGGCAGCGTCTCGTACTTGACCTTCTCCGCCGGCTTCTCGCTGGCGGTCTATGCCCTCTTCGTCGTCGCCTGCGACCTCACCCCTTTGCGGATCGGCGTCTTCCGCACCTTCGGCCGCAACGCACTGATAGCCTACGCGCTGCATGGCCTGGTCGCGGGCGCCGTGAAGCCCTATGTCCCGAAGGATGCGCCGCTCGGCTACGTCCTGGCCGGGTTCGGAGTCTTCTTCGCGATCACCTATCTGTTCGTGCGCCACCTGGAACGCGAGAACATCTTCATCCGCCTCTGAAACCCGGCCGGGGCGACAAGGCAGGGCCATCACGGTCGCGACGGCATAGGCACCCAAGCTCATATTGTAAAAATATTCACACACTAATTCTTTATCCAACAACCCGGCGGCCGTCGGCACGCAGGATGCGGCGCTAACCGGCAACCGACGGACCGTGGGCCAGGCCCCGTGCCGTCGCGGTCGAGGTCCCTCGCGGCCTCTGCATCCGACGCCCCCGCCCATCCCGCCCAGGTTTGAACATCCGGCGGCCCCAGGTCGCTCGGCGGGGTCCGGCGTCGTCAACCGGACTTCTTATTGGAGGAATCATCATGCGGCAACGATCGCTGGCCGCGCTCCTGATGGCCCTCGCCATCCCCGTGGCCGTCGGGCTCGCCGCTTCCCGCGACTCGCTGGCCCAGCGGGAGATACCGAAGGGGAACAACTCGGGACAGGCCGCCGTCGCGGAACACCCCGAGTCCGTCACGCCCTCGTCGAACCAAGGCCGCTCGGACGGCGACAGCCAGGACCAGTCCCGGAACTCACCCTGCCGGCCCTCCTGCTGGCGGCCGTCGATGAGCACGACCCGATCCAGGTCGGTCAGACCGAGACGTACACGATCACGATCGTCAACCAGGGCACCGGCGAGGACACCTACGTCCAGGTCACGTGCAAGCTACCCGAGAACTACGAGTTCGTCGGCGTCGAGGGTCCAACCGAGGCCAAGGCCGACGGCCAGACCGTCATCTTCCAGCCGATCGACCGCCTCGACCCTGGCGACACCGTCCGCTGGCACCTCAAGGCCAAGGCGAAGGAGAAGGGCGACATCCAGCTCCGCGTCGAGCTGACGAGCGACTACCTCTCGCAGCCCGCCCTCTCCACTGAGCCCACGCGGCTCATCAAGTGATCGAATTTTGCTTGCAAACCCTCTCCCGGCCCGCGTGTGACAGTAGCCCGCCGACTCGCACGCGGACCGTCCGCTTGCCGACGGCCGGGCCCCGCGCGATAATCGGCGATCCGCGTACCGCCAATCGCCCGGAGGCCCGTCGTGCCTTCCCCGATCGCATCGAGAACGCCCGAAGGTGAGCCCAACTGCTGCCCGGTCTGCCGGTCGGAGATCGCAATCGAGCCGTCGATCCCGCCCGGCGACGCCCCTTGCCCGCGATGCGGACACCTGCTCTGGTTCTTGCCCCGCGGTGGGGTTATCCCCGTCCTCGACACCGGTGCGATCGCGTCCGAAAACCGAAGGCGAGCCAACGCGTTCCTCGACCAATCGAGCTGGGCCGGGTCGATCTCCCAGCAGCTCGGAGCCGACTCGCTGGATCTGATGGAGCTGGTCATGGAGCTGGAGGAGGAGCTCGGTATCCGCATTCCCGACGATCAGTTGAAACGGATTCAGACGGTGGATGACCTCCTCGATTGGTATCTCACGAAGTCGCTCACGTAGCATGTCGGCTGAATGACGGAAAGGGTCGCGGGCGACCCGAGTTCTGTATGCCGCAACCGACAACAAAGGGGGGTTCCGATGGACCGACGGAGGTTCTTGACGGCCGCGGGAACATTGGCGACGGTCCACTCGGGTCGGGCGACCGCCCGCGAGGATGAACCTGCCCCGAAGGCCCCGCCACGCCCGGTCACGATGCACGTCGGCACGCAACGCGGGCCGACGACGCCGGAGATGCTGCAATACTTCAAGAGGAATGGAGTTGATCATATCTGCGGCTATCCTGAGTTCGACCTGCGCGGGGCTACTGGACGGCCGAGGACCTCGCGAAGACCCGCGACCTCTGCGAGCGACACAACATCTCTCTGGACATGGTCGCCTTGCCGTTCCTGAGCTCGTCGCACATCGACCGGGAGCGTCGTGGGGCCATCATGCTCGCCCAGGGGCCGGAACGCGACCGCGACATCGAACACATCCAGAAGATGATCGCCGCCTGCGCCGAGGTCGGCATCCCGGCTTTCAAGTACAACATGAGCCTGCTGGGCGTGCTGCGGACCCGATCGGTCCCAGGCCGCGGCGGCTCGCGCTACAGCGCCTGGCGCCTCAAGGACGCCCGCCAGGACCCGCCCCTGACGAGGGCCGGGAAGGTCCCGGAGGACCTGGCCTGGGAGCGGATCACTTACTTCCTCGACCGGATCATCCCGGTCTGCGACGAGTACCGCGTCCGCGCCGCCTGCCATCCGCACGACCCCGGCGTCCCCCTGGAAGGTTTCCAGGGGATCGCTCGCGTGCTGGGGACGCCGGACGGCTTGAAGCGGTTCGTCTCGATCCGGGAGAGCCCGTATCACGGCCTGAACCTCTGCCTGGGCACCACCGCGGAGATGCTCCAGGACCCGGCGCGTGAAATCCACGGCATCATCCGATACTTTGGTGAGCGCAAGAAAATCTTCAACATCCACTTCCGCAATATCCGCGGCCGTCGCGACGACTTCCTCGAGGTTTACCCCGACGAGGGGGACATGGACATGCTCCAAGTCGCCTTGACGCTGCACGAGGTCGGTTACGAGCACATGCTCATGCCCGATCACATGCCCCGCCACCGAGACGATTCCGGAGGTCTCCAGGCCTTCGCCTTCGGCTTCGGCTACATCAAGGCGATCCTCCAGGCCGTCGCGATGATGGATTCCCTCCGTTGAGGACGAACCAACCATGAAAGCCGTCGTCACCGACCAGCCGGGAACCGTCTCTGTCCGCGAGGTCGCGACGCCGGAGCCAAGGGGGGATCAGATCCGCGTCCGTGTCCGGGCCGCGGCGGTCAACCGGGCGGATCTGATGCAGGCCCGCGGCCACTACCCCGCGCCGGCGGTGCCCCCGCCGACTGGCTCGGCCTGGAGTACGCGGGCCTGGTCGAATCGCTCGGTCCCGACTGCATCGGACCCCTTCAGGTTGGCGACCGCGTCTTCGGGATCGTCGGCGGCGGGGGGTCTGGCCGAGTTCGTCGTGACGCAGGAGCGGCTGGCCGTCCGCATCCCGGAGAACCTTGATTTCGTGCAGGCGGCGGCCGTGCCCGAGGTCTTCCTCACCGCCCATGACGCCCTGGAGACGCAGGGGCGGCTCCGTCCCGGCGAACGGGCCTTGATCCACGCCGTCGGCGGCGGGGTCGGATCGGCGTCGGTGCAGATCGCGCATGCGATGGGCTGCACCGTCTTCGGCACCTCACGGACCGCCGCGAAGCTGCAAGAGGCCGCCTGCGCTCGGGCTGGACGTCGGCATCGACACCAGCCGGGAGGACTTCGTCGCGGTCGTCCGCGAGCGAACGGGCGGCGCGGGGGTCCACGTCCTGATCGATCACCTCGGCGGGCCGATGTGGGAGGCGAACGTCGCGGCATTGGCCAGGCGGGGGCGTTACGTGCTGGTCGGCCTGCTCGCCGGCTCGAAGGCCCAGGTCGATCTGCGGGCCTTGATGCAAAAACGGCTCACCGTCGTCGGCACCACGCTCCGCGCCCGGCCGTTGGAGGAGAAGATCGCCGCGACCCAGCGATTCGCCGCCTCGGTCGTCCCCTGGCTGGAACGCGGTTTGGTCCGGCCGGTCGTCGATCGGGTTTATCCGCTGGATGAGGTCCACGCGGCACAGGAGCGGATGGAGTCGAACGCGGGGTTCGGCAAGATCGTGTTGCGGATCGGAGAAGGGTGACGGAGACCTCGCATCCTGTCGAATCGGACCGCGGCCCAATCAGGCCCAGTACGGGGTCTGGGTGACGACCTGATAAGCGTCCGAATAGACGATCTTGCCCGGTTTCTCCGTCGTGGCAAGACGGACCGGAACGCCATGCGCTCTCAGAATCGCGACGATATCCCAGATCCTCCGAAGCGGCTCTCCGGCGTCGGCGCGAAACCAACTGACCGTATCCAGAGTCCATTCCCCCGACTTGAGTTTCTGGTCGAATGGCGGGCAGGGCAGGTGCTCGTTGAACCAGTCGAAAACCTCCTCAAGTAACTCGCTCTCATAGGAAAAGAGCGAGCCCTCATCGCGGAGAAGCCGAGCCGAGGTGATGACGCCTGTCAGCCAGGCTTCATTCTCATCGTCCGCCCCGACGACGAATCGCACGAACATAGGTGGCGTCCCCGTGGTGGCGATTCCAAACCCGACCGAATTATCAAAGATCGTGGAGGCGAATCAAGACGGTTGCCAGCGCCACTCCCGCAGCAATTCCCCGCAGTCTTCGTAGCACTCCGCCTCGTACGCGATCCCTGCGGCTCGAAGCGGAGCCAGGATTCGATCGACGTTGGCCTCGATGTCGTCCACAGGGCCATGCAGGAGGATCGGAGATTCGGCCTCGATGACCAACTCGGCGAAGGGAGCGGTGATTTCGTAGTCCGACCAACTGCACTTGCGGATGCGCCAGGTCGGCGACTTGAAAAGCCTGGCGACCCAGCGCCGGGAACGCCTTGTGCCGAGCGAGGCGGTGAAGTCGGACATTCTCGGAGGCACGCTCGGCCTCCCATGCTCAGACAAAGTATAGCACACGATCCGGCGTTTTTGCTTAATCGCGATGTTCCCCAAGGCTGGCGGACCCCGCGAGGCGTTCGCTGGTCTCGAGCTGGCCGTCGGAGAGGAGGTGGCCGTCCTCGATTTCGAGGACGAGGTCGTCGGGGGTGATGAAGCGGCGGTCGTGGGTGACGACGACGAGGGTGGTCTGGCGGCGGGCCTGGAGGTCACGGAGGATGCGGTAAATCTCGTCGCCGGTGCGGCTGTCGAGCTCGCCGGTGGGCTCGTCGGCGAGGAGGAGGACGGGGTCCTTGATCAGGGCGCGGGCGATCGCGACGCGCTGTTGTTCGCCGCCGGAGAGCTGGCGGGGGCGGTGGTCGAGGCGGTGGCCGAGGCCGACGTCCTCGAGCAGCCCGACGGCCTTCTCGCGCTGCTCGGTCGTGATCCCGCGAGGTAGGAACGGGATCAGGACATTCTCGACGGCCGTGAGGTTGCCGATCAGGTTGAACGACTGGAAGATGAAACCGACTTCGTCGCGTCGGTAGGCGTTTTGCTCGGTCTCGGACATCGCGGTCAGGTCGCGGCCCTCGACGCGGATCGAGCCGGTGGTGGGGCGATCGAGGGCGCCGAGCAGGTAGAGCAGGGTGCTCTTGCCCGAGCCGGACGGGCCGACGATGAAGGCGCACCGCCCCTTGGTGATCCGGCAACTCACCCCGCGCAACGCCTCGACATCGCGGTCGCCGCTGCGGAAGGTCTTGCGGACGTCGAGCACCTCAATCATATCAGCGACTACCTCGGGGGGGCAGCGAGAACAGGGGGCGGAGGGACCGGGACCGTGGGCAGAAGGATCACCGTGTCAGGTTCGTGCCGAGCGCGGGCCAAACGTGTTCCTGCTAGTGGGCCCCGAGCCGGATGGCGGCCATCGGAACGAGGCGAGAAGCTTTCCACGCCGGGTAGAGGCCGCCGAGCACACCCATCGCCACGGAGAGGCCGAGCCCCTTGGCGGCGTCCCAGGCGGTGATCGAAAGGCTCAGGCCGGACGTGGCGATGAACTGGTTGGCCACCGTCGTGAACAGGACCGCCAGCACGAAGCCGACCACGCCGGAGAGCAGGCCGAGGTAGGCGCTCTCAGTCGAGACGAGTGCCAGCACGTTCGCGCGCGACCAGCCGTTGGTCCGCAGGACGCCGAACTCGGCGAACCGCTCGGTTGTGCTCATGAGCATCGTGTTAATGATCCCGACGACGCCCACGATCAGGGCCAGCATCACCGTGGCCATCAGGAAGAGATCGAGCTGATTCATCAACGAGCCAAAGTTGGCCATGATCTCATTAGGGCTGCGGGCGTCCACGCCTTTGAAGGTCTGCTCGATGCGGGCGGTGAGGGCGTCGTTGGCGGCGGGGTCGGCGGCCTCGACGTAGAAGGTGGAGACGAGGTCGGTGGGGATCTGGGAGATCCGGCGGAGGGTGCCGAGGTCCATGATGATGATGACGTCGAGCAGGATCGAGCCGGTGTCGTAGAGGCCGATGATCTCGAATGGCTCGTCGCCGATGCGGAGGGTGTCGCCGATCTGCTTGGGGTTGCCGTCCTCGTCGCCGAAGTCGCGGGCGATCTTGGTGGAGACGACGATCCGGTTGGTGCCCTCGTCGCCGGGCTGGAGGAAGCGGCCTTCCTTGAGGGCGCGGGGGAAGATGGCGCTCTTGAGGTTCTGGTGAGTGGCGATCTCCTGTCCCTGAAGGATCGGCTGGTCGAGGAGGCTCTGAATCCGTCGATTCTGGGCATCGCGGGAGTTGTTGAAGAGCGATCCGACCGCCCCCTTGACCACCTCGCCGACGGCGACGCGGCCCTCGATGTTCGGTGGGATCACCCAGAGCTCGGCCGCCACGGCGGTCACACCCGGCAAGGCGCGGATCTCCGGGCCGAGCGAGGAGGGCAGGTCGCTCAGGACCGGGCTCAACGCGTTCTCCTTGAGGACGACGACCCCCTGGATCTGGCTCAGGGTGTCGCCGACGAGGCTCCGGAGGCCGCCGGAGAGGCTCATCAGCCCGAGCACGCCCAGGATCGGGATCGACAGGCCGACCAGGGCCAGCGTCGTCCGCAGGGGGCGGGTCAGCAGGTTTCGCCAGGCGAAGGTCCACATGAGATGGGGTCGTATCCTCCGCGTCAGTGACCCGACTTGCCCAGGTTTCGGTTTCGAAACAGACGGGTTGAAAGCAGAATTATAGTCGCGGCGGACGTGGGGCCAAGGGGAGTTCAAGAGACAGCGGGAGGTCGAATTCCCCACAGAGGCCCCTGACAAGGGTGGAGAACGGAGACGGTCGGCTGCCAGAATGGCAGTTGGCTTCGTTCAGAAACCGCTACAGATTCACCAGGCCACGCAGAACGTGGTCCAGGCATCCAGGAATAGCAACAAACGTACACTTAAAGGCTGTCCGTCCTGGCGATCTAGGGAGTCCTCGGGGCGTCGATCGGGACTGAAGGTTGGAACGGACGCGCGTCTCTCTAACAGAATTCTCTGCTATTGAGGAGAGGAGAATTCGCACGAATCCGGAAACGCGACTGGCTCGGGTGCGTCCCGTGAGGCGGTTTGCAAGTCCCGGTTGCGGACTCAATCCGGTCGAGCATCGTCGTGGGGAGTGACGTCGATGACGACGTCGTCGGGCGATTCGCGGAAGTCCACACCCGGCGGCGGGGAAGTCTCGGCGAGGAAGGCCGCCTCGCCGCGGGCGAGCTTGGCGCGGAACCAGCGGAGCAGGGCGAGACGGTAGAGGCGACGGGTCCAGGGAATCAGGAGGGAGAGGCCAAGCAGGTCGGTGAGGTAGCCGGGCGTCAGCAGCAAGGCGCCGCCGGCGACCACGAACGCGGCGTCGATGAGGGCCGGACCGGGTGACTCGCCGCGAGCGAGGGTCTCTTGCAGGGCCCGAAGCGCGCGGAGTCCCTGGCGACGGGCCAGGAAGGCGCCGGCCAGGCCGGTCAAAACGATCGTGCCGAGCGTGATCAAGAGGCCGGTGCCGTTGCCCCAGCGCTCGGCGATGGCGCGGTGGACCGCCAGCATCACCATCAGTTCGGCCACCGGCAGGAGCGTCAGCAGCAGGAACAGCCGCAAGAGCATGGCACCACGTCCACGGAAAAGGTCGGATCGGTCGGGCAAGTCGGGCCAGGACGGCCGCGGTGACACGCCGCGATGACGCGGCCCCTCGGCCCATTATCGTCGGCAGGGCGAGGAGGGACACCCCCGGAGATCGGCCGGCCCGAGCCTCCGCCGACGGGGATTCTCCGCCAGAGCACGGGCCATTGCGAGCTTCATGGAAGTTTCGTTGGAACGGCGCGGGCGGTCGGGTTATTAAGGAGCCAGCCAGGAAACGCCCCGACGGGACGGAGTGGCCATCGATTCGGGGCGACCTGATCCGTCCAATCCGGCCGACAACCGGCGAAGGTTCCCCCACCCCGATGAAGGAGAAACGTCCCCCGATGCGACGCACCAAGAACCCCCCGATCCTTGCGGCCGCCCTGCTGCTGGCCGTGCTCGCCGGCGCGGCGGAGGCGACCGAACTGGTGTCGCTCTCGCCCCAGACCTGGGACCGCTACGCCCCCTCCGGCAAGGAGGCCGACGCAATCTACGGCGATTTCGTGCTGGCCAACGACCAGATCCTCGCCGTCGTCGCCATCCCGCGGCGCGGGCGGAACGCCAACATGACCGTCCGCGAGGTCGGCGGCTGCCTGATCGACCTGACCCGTCGCGACCGCCAGAGCGACCAGCTCTCGGCGTATTACCCCGGCGCCCAGCTCCGCGAATGGAAGTTCGGCGGGATCGAGGTCGAGGCGCCCGAAGTTGTACGAGGTGGGCGACCTGGAGCGGGCCTTCGTCCGGGCGCGGCGGATCACGCTCCGGCTCGTCGCCGAGCCGCGGGAGGAGACGCCGGACATCGACCCTGACATACACCCTCGAAGACGGCTGCGCCGTTCGTGAAGGTGACGACCACCTACCGCAACCCGGGCAAGAAGCCGGTGAGCGTCGATCTCGTCGATTCGATCCGGGCGGACACCAGCTTCGACAAGTCGCCGGATGGCGTGGCGGACCTGTTCTGGGCCTATGACAAGTGGTTCGGCCAGGCTTACGGCGTGGTCGCCGAGGACCACGCGATCAAGGGCAGTTCCGACGCGCGGCGGTCGATGCTCCGCTACCAGGACCGCGACGGCAAGGTCGCGATCCGGCTGGAGCCGGGCAAGTCGTATGAGCTGGAGCGCCGCGTGATCCCCGGGGCGAACCTGTTCGACGTCCGCCGCGTCGCCGACCAGGTCGCGGGTCGCAAGCGGCGGGACGTGCGACTCACGGTGAAGGACTCCGCGGGGCAGCCGGTGGGCGATGCCGACGTCGTCCTCGAAGGCGACGGCAAGCCGGTCGCCTGGGGACGCACCGAGCGGTCGCGGGGTCCTCACGCTCGCCGCGCCGGAGAAGGCGGCGAAGCTGACCGTGTCGGCCCTCGGTCGGGGCTCGAAGGAGACGACGATCGCTCCGGACGGCGCCGGAGAACCTCAGCGTCGAGCTGCCCGAGCCGGGCCGGGTCGTCGGCGCAGATCACGGACGGGGAGGGCAGGCCGATCCCGTGCAAGGTGCAGTTCCTCGGCCGGGAGGGGACCGAGTCGCCCGACTTCGGGCCCGACGAGCGGCGAGCACGGCGTCAAGAACGTGTATTACAGCCACGACGGCCGCTTCCGGCAGATCCTCGCACCGGGCAAGTATGACGTGATCATCAGCTACGGGCCGGAATACGACGCCGTGTTCACGCGAATCGACGTCGAGCGCGGCGGCGAGGCGAAGCTCGAGGCGAAGCTCGACCGATCCGTGCAGACCGACGGCTGGGTCAGCGCCGACTTCCACAGCCACTCCAGCCCCTCGGGCGACAACACGTCGAGCCAGCTCGGCCGGGTGCTGAACCTGCTCTGCGAGCACATCGAGTTCGCCCCCTGCACCGAGCACAACCGGATCTCGACCTACGATCCCGCACCTCCGGCGCCTGGGCGTCGAGGCCTGGATGGCCACTTGCAGTCGGCATGGAGCTGACCGGCAAGCCCCTGCCGCTGAACCACCAGAACGCCTTCCCGCTCGTCATGCGCCAGCACGAGCAGGACGGCGGCGCCCCGACGCCCGACGACGACCCCGAGATCCAGATCGAGCGGCTCGCCTTCTGGGACGGCGGCAGCGAGAAGCTCGTGCAGGTCAACCACCCCGACATCGGCTGGATGTTCTTCGACCGCGACGGCGACGGCTAGCCCGACAAGGGCTTCGCCGGCATGGTCGGCCGGATGGACGTCATCGAGGTCCACCCGCCGCAGGAGATCTTCGGCAAGCCGACGAGCCAGTCCGAACGGCAGGACCGAACAACAACACGATCGTCAACTGGCTCCAGCTCCTCAACCAGGGGCACCGCATCCCCGGCGTGGTGAACACCGACGCCCACTACAACTTCCACGGCTCGGGCTTCCTGCGGAACTACCTCAAGAGCCCGACCGACGACCCGGCCGAGATCCCGACGCTCGACATGGTCCACGCCGCCGAGCGGGGCCACGTCGTCATGACCAACGGCCCCTTCCTGGAAGTCTCGCTCCGCGCCGGCCAGGACGGCTCCGGCCGAGGAGGCCGGCCCCGGCGACGACCTCGACGCGCCCGGCGGCAAGGCGACGCTTGCAGGTCCGGGTCCAGTGCCCGAACTGGTTCGACATCGACCGCGTCCAGGTCTTCCTCAACGGCCGGCCGGCCGAGGGCCTGAACTTCACGCGGGAGAAGTCGGCGGCCCGCTTCTCGGGCGGGGTGGTGAAGTTCGACCAGGAGATCCCGATCGACCTCGACGGCGACGCGCACGTGATCGTCGCGGCGATCGGCGAGCAGTCGAAGCTCGGCCCGGTCATGGGCCCCGACCACGCCAACGACCTTCCCGTGGCCGTCTCCAACCCGATCTTCGTGGACGTGGACGGCGGCGGCTTCAAGGCCAACGGCGACACACTCGGGTCGGAGCTGCCGGTCAAGGGCGGGCGATGAGAGCCTGACGATTCGGAGCCAGGTGGTCGGCCTCACGGAAGTGAGTCCGGCCACCCGGTCCCTGTCTTTCAGGGCTTGTCCCCGGGCCCCTCGACGCGGCGGATCGCCAGGGCGATGTCCTCGGCGAACGAGGGGAGTTCGAGGGTGGCCCCGGCGCCGTGGACGAGCAGGCTCCCGCCGCCCAGGGAATGACCGTCGCGAGGATCGATGAGACCGTAGGCATACGTGCCGTCGGGTAGGTCGAGCTTGAGGAACACGTCCCGGCCACCGCGGAGGTAGGCGCCGTATTGCCGGCCCGGCTCGGCCAGGCACCAGACGCGGGCGTCGCCGACCATGCCGCGATCGATCGTGATCGCGTCGCTTGGCTTCATCCGAGTGAACTCGAACCGCTCCAGCCACTTCTTCAGGAAGGCGAGCTGACTCCGCAAGGTCGGCCCACCGCCGCCGGGCGTGGGGGCTTCGACCCTGGCGGTGCCGTCCTCATGCTCGGGCGTGAACGAGTAATCGAGGTGGCTGTAGACGGAGCCGCCCGCGAGGAAGAATTCCCAGGCCTCGGTCCGATAGGCTCGGTCGCCGGTGCCGCGGAAGCCCGTCTCGTCGTCGGCGATGGGCTTGTTCAATGCGTAATTCAAGCCGACCGTCACGGGCGGGGTGGCGTAGTGGAAGTTGAAGATCGAGACGACGGGGTTGGGATTCTCGATCCTCGCCTTGTCATTGGCGATATTTTGCGCGATCAGGTGTTTGTGGGGAAGGTTCTTCTCGGCGGCGACGATCCGCGACGCGACGCGGGCTTGCCAGTCGAGGGTCACACCGCCGAAGTAGGGCTCGTTACAGATCTCGAAGTAAATGTTATCGAATTCGTTCGATTCCTTGACGACACGATCGACGAACGCAAGCTGACGCTTGAGCAAGTCGGGATGCTTGAGGGTGTAGACCTCCTCGCGTGGGACGTTACCGATGTCGTTGACATTGTTCCGCGCGTTCATCGGGTTCACGTCCCAGAGATCCTGGTTGTAGAACGGGCAGAAGAGGACCAGCTCGACGACGATGCCGCGCTGGCCCGCTTCCTTCACGAACGAACGGAGCCGCTCGAAGTAGGCGGGATCGAAGTGGTCGAGATCGTACTTCTCGCCGGTCTTCATCCAGGGTGACTGATAGCGTCCGGCTCGGGGGGCAAGGGTGTTGTCGCGGATCTTGAAGGAGCCAGGGACCTCGCGGTAGGTGCCGGAGAAGGTGCGGGTGAGGTTGAAGCGTCGGCGCTGGAGCTCGTCGAGATAGGGGGCGTGGTCGAAGTCGAGGTTGAGCACGGCGCCGTAGTGTTCGCCGGAGGTGAGCAGGAGGGTGGGCCGGCCGCGAAAGAGGAAGTCGTGGGGGTTGTCGGGGTGGAGGCGGATCGGCTCTGCCTGCGACAGCAGGATGACCGCCAGGGCCAGGATCGCGGGGAGCATGGGCAGCCGCTCCGGGTTCGGGAAACGGGTCGAACGGGTTCGAGGGCCAGTGGGCGCCATGATCGCGGTTGAGGAGGGTTGATGCAAGCAGTCGGGCGTTGCCGCCTGTAGCGTCCAGGCAACATCTTGCGAGGGTGAGGGGCCAAACGTGACGTAAGGTTGCGCAGGAGGCCGCGAGGGACCGGCCTCGCGAGCCAGCTGGGTCAGTCCAGACCATCGGAAGTCGGGAGGTCGCGAGATGCTCTTACGAACGAGGAACACGGGGCCGCGTCGGTCGGGGGCGGCGGCCGTGGAGATGGCGGCCGTCTTGCCGGTCTTCATCGCGCTGGTCCTCGGACAGATCGAGACGTCACGCCTGGGCATGGTGCAGCAGCTTCTGAGCGTGGCGGCGCGTGAGGCCTGCCGCACCGCGGTGATTCCGAACGCGACGAGCGACACGGTCAAGGCCCGGATCGACGAGGTCCTGGCCGGCTCGGGAATCCGCTTCAGCACGCTGACGACCGCGTCGTCCGATCCCGGGACTGCCGGAGCGTACGTCACGCCGTCGAACTGGAACTCGACGTCGCTGTCCGCGGGAACCGAGATCGACGTCACCTTACGCGTAAATTACTCCCAGGTAGCCTGGCTTCCGACGCCGCGGTTCATCAGCCAGTCTGCCACCGTGACGGCGCGAGCCGCGATGAGCGCCGAGCGGTACTGAGGCCGGTTCCGTTCGAGACGAGGGAGGACCCGACGATGCGCATTTCGAATCCTCTCGCGCCCGCGGTCCGCGGGCGGCGGGGGAAGATCCTGGTCTTGACCGGCGCCTTGATGCCGGTGCTGGTCGGCGGCGTGGGACTGACGGTCGATACGGGCCTTCTCGGCGCCGGCCGGGCTCACATCCGGACCTCCAGCGACGCCGGCTCCCTGGCCGGAGCGCTGCAACTGGCCGCACCGTCCCGCCTGATGGGCACGGCGATCATGACCGACCTGATCGCCAACGCGCAGACCGCGGCGATCGCACGCGGCCAGTCCAACGCCGTGCTCGGCCAGACGCCGACGATCGGCAGCGGCGATGTAACCGTCGGTTACATCAATCCCTACGCCCAGCCAGGCGACTCCGACTACGGCCAGTTCATCACCGATTCCAGCCGCAGCGCCGACTTCAACACGGTGCAAGTGCTCGCCACCCGGAGCGCGATCCCTGCCCTCTTCGGGCGGATCTTCGGCGCGGGTCCGAGACGCGTGCAGGGGATCAGCCGGGCCACGGTGCAGAACGTGCCCGTTGCCGGCTACGACACCACCAAGGGCACGCCCAGCCTGCTGCCGATCGTCCTCGACAAGACGACCTATGAAGCGATGGTCAACGGGCAGACCACGGACGAATACAGCTACGACCCCGTCTCCGGCAACGTCAGCTACGGCTCGGATGGCTTCAAGGAGTCGCGGCTCTACCCCGTGAAGACCGGCAACCCCGGCAACTGGGGCACGGTCAAGATTGGGGTCAACAACAACTCGACCTCGACACTCGGCAGCCAGATTCGCTATGGGATCACGTCCATCCAGATGCAGACCGAGTTCCCCAGCGGTGAGCTGCTCGACAACACGGATACCTCGAGTAGCCCGCCCACGCCGTACCACACCTTCGGCGGCAATCCCGGCATCAGCGCCGGCATCAAGGACGACCTGACCAGCATCATCGGCAAGGCCGTCACCATCCCGATCTACGACCAGACGGGCGGCAACGGCAACAATGCCTGGTATCGAGCCATCGAATTCGCTGGGGTCCGCATCCTCGACGTCAACTTCCAGGGCAGTAACAAGTATGTGATCATCCAGCCGGCGACCGTCACGGACCCGACAGCCATCCCGGAGACGGACCCCAGCAATTTCCCCTCCGACTGGATGAGCCGAAGCTGGACCTCTGGCGGAATCATCCGCCTGTACCTCTCGCAATGAACCTGACCGTCGGAATCGGAAAGGAGCGACCATGTTCCCGCGTCGCGCACGATTCGCCCTGGCCCTCGCGGCCCTTCTGCCCCTGACGACCAACGAGCCGGCGGCAGCCCAGGCCCCGGCAGGCGTCGACCGGATCGAGGAGGACTGGGTCCTCGTCCTCGGCACGCCGAGCGCCGACGAGGCTGGACCTCAGCTCACCACGACGATGAGCCCCGTCGGCGACAACTCTCAAATGTTCATGTCGTTCAACCTGAATTACCGCGATGACCCGTTCCTCGTCGGCGGCTTGCAACTGCGGGCCTGGTCGGGCACGTCGGCGGTCGGCCAGAACACGCAGGAGACTGCCCAGTGCAGCACGCCGGGCGAGACGATCGCCTGGACACAGCGGATGAGTCTCTCCGGCGGGACCCTGCAATACCAGGTCACCGGCGGCCAATCGACGACCTGGTTCAAGTTCGGCCAGGGAGGGCAACTGGTCGTGAGCGTCGGCTCGTCGCTGGCGTCTCTCGACGGCTACAATCCGTCCCTGAGCGTGTCGAAGTCGGGCGCCGGCTGGCAGTCGAACCGGGTCACAAGCCTGAAGCTCAACCAGGTTCGCTACTACAAAAGCGGCGCCCTGGTCGCGATCATCAACACGCCGCAGACGGTCATCGCAAACTGAGGCCAAGGGGTCACGACCCCGGCCCGGCCGACGGCCCCGGCCCCGGACCATCGCCCGGGAGCCGACGAGGGCCGTCGGCCCTTCGCCGCGCGGAGGTCACGGAAAAACTCCACCTCGACCCGGTTTCCCCGCAGCGCCTCCATGGCCTCACGGACCAGATTCACGCACGCTCCCAGCATCAACGTGACCCCGGTGACCGCCAGTCCCGTCGGCAAGGCCGCCAGCCGGTTTCCCGCCAGGACATCCAGGGCCAGCGACAGGCTCGTCCCCACGAACGCGCCAAAGGCCAGGTAGAGCCTCATCAAGGCATGCCGGATGCGCTCGCCGCGCCAGCCCAGACGGTCGAGCATGATCCCGACGTGCTCCAGGCGCTCGGTCGGATAATCGAGCGCGTCGTCGCCCCGGTCGAGCCGGTCGCCCAGGTCGTTGAGGGCGCGGATGCGGTCCACGATCCGCGACATCCGGTTCGACGTCGAGATGATGAGTGAGCCGTTGGCCGTCAGGAAGATGGCCGGCGTGATCATGGCCGAGAGCGTCTCGTAGCTCGATGGCACGAGCGGCATCACGCACTCTCCCCAGGGTTCGATCCCGATTGACCCAATATTGCGGTCCGGCGCCCGAACTACCAGGTTGGACCCCTCCGCGCATCGCCGACTTCCGCCAAACCGCCGCGGTGGGCTTGACGGCCCCCCGTCGCGACCATTCCCATAGGGGGGACGGCGATGCGGATCGCGAGCCCGGGCCCGGGAATCGGATCGGGTCGAAGCCGAGCGGAGCGGCACGCGAGGGGCCCATGCCGACGACGATGGCCATGACGGCGGCGGCGACCGCCTGCGAGCGACTGGCAACAATCCTCGAACAAGCGATGGCGATGGAGGATCGCTCCCGGGCCACCGGCGACGATGCGATCCGCGTTCCCCTGGTCCGCTACGCCCTCGGGATCGTCCGGATGCGGCTCCGGCCCGCGCTGGAGCCGGGCTGGGTGGCGGCCGACCCGGCCCACGTCGCGATGTTCGGCGGCACCAACAGCGGCAAATCGACCGTCCTGAACGTCCTGCTCGGCCGCCCCGCCGCCGGCATGAGCTACCGCGCCCGGTTCAGCCAGCACCCCGAGGGCTACCGACCACTTGCCCTCGGCGACCACTTCCTCGATGCCTTCCCCTCCCGCTTCGCCGGTTACGCCCGTTACCACGACCGCCACCCGCCCCGCCAGGACGACCACGAGCTTCACGCCGTCGGCTACCGCCCCGCGCTGGCGATCAACGACCCCGCCCGCCTGCCCGGCCCCGTCCTCGCCGACCCCGCCACCGACGAGGCCGTCTTCTGGGACATCCCCGACTTCTCGACCGAGGAGGCCATGACCTACATGTCGGCCGTGCTCGACACGATCGCGCTGGCCGACCTTGTCGTGATGGCCGTCACCAAGGAGAACTACGCCGACCACCGCGGCGCCCTGCTCCGCGCCATGATCGTCGAATCGGGCGTGCCGCTGCGGGTCGTGGCCAACAAGCTCGAAGACGGCAGCGCCCTGCTCGAAGACATCCGCTTCAAGATCGGTGGCGACGGCCCCGAGGCCCGCCGCGTGCCGGCCGACCGCATCCACCCACTGCCCCACGTCTTCCGCGAAGGCGAGGACGACCGCCTCGCCGCCCTGCTCGCCAGTCCCCGAGGCCGACGCCTTGCGGAAGGCCGTGGCCGACGACGTGGTCCGCACGGCGCCGACTTGAAGGTCAAGGCGCTTCAAGGCGCCATGCACTTCCTCGACCGCCGCCTCGACGACCTCCTCGCCCCCTTGCGGGCCGAGGTCTCCGTCTCCGAGCACTGGGCGTCGATCGTCGACGCGGACGACCCGCTACCAGTTCTTCGAACGCTATCGCGCCGATTACCTCGACGGCGAGAAGTACGTCGATTTCAACCAGACGCTCGTCAAGCTGATGGACCTGCTGGAGATCCCCGGAATCGGGCCGTATATCTCGGCCCTGAGCCGCGGAATCAAGGCGATCTCGCGTCTCGTCATCGGCACGGCCCTCGACCTCGCCCGCCGCGCCTTCGGCAAGCCGAAGACCGAACCGAAGAAGCTGCCGGAGGAGGAAGCCGTCATCAATGCCTTCGAGCAGTGGTACAGCACGCTCAAGGCCGAGGCCCAGGTGATGGCCGACCGCGCCGGGCATCCCGCCTGGGGCCAGATCGCTCGCCAGCTCGACAGCCAGGCGTTTTACGGTCAATTCCTCGGCGAGCTGGGCTCCGCCTACCAGGACTACCGCGCCCGGATGGACCGACCTCACCGCCGACGCGGGCCCAGGTTCTCTACGAGATCATCCAGAAGAACCCCCGCCTCCTGAACACCCTGCGGGGCATCAAGGTCTCCCTCGACGTCGGCACGACCGGCCTGATCGTCGCCTCTCACGGCCTCGACTGGACCGACGCCGTGATCGGCCCCCTGGTCGCCCCGGTGCAGCGCCTGATCCTCGAATTCGGCCTGGAAAAATACCTCGACACCGAACGCCAGCGCCTCAAACAGGACCAGTTCGCCGCCTTCCGCGAGATCATCGACGCCCAGATGGTCGCCCCCGTCCGTGCCCTCTTCGAGGGCTCCGTCCGACCCGAGGAGCTGAGCGCGGCCCGCCGCGACCTCGACGCGGTCCGCTCGGCCCTGGCCCGGGTTGGAGAAGGAGTCCGATGAACGACGACGTCGTCCGCGCCCACGCCCAGATCGAATCCGCCCTCCGACGGCTCCTCGAACGTGCCGACCACCCTCGTGCCCTGGTCATCCGTCCTGACGACCGCGCCCACCTCCACCGCGCCGGCGATCGCGTCGCCGCTCAACTGCTCGGCCAGGGCGATTCCGTGCTTACGATCGCCCTGGCCGGCTGCACCGGCTCGGGCAAGAGCACACTCATCAACGCCCTGGCCGGGGGCCGGATCGCCGAGGCCGCCGAGCAGCGACCTTGCACGATGCAGACCCGCGTCTATCACCATCGCGACGTCCCCGTCGGCGGCCTCCCTCCCGAGCTGGCGTCGCAGGCGACCTTCGTGGCCCACGAACGATCCGAACTGCGTCACAAGGTCATCGTCGATACCCCCGACCTCGACACCTTCGCCACCGAGAACCGCGCCGCCACGAAAGCCTTGCTCAAGGCCGCGGGCCTGGTGATCTACGTCTTCAGCCCCGAGAAATACTGGGAGGAACGGGCCTGGTCGGTGATCCGCGAGGAACAACGCTTCAGCGCCTGCCTCGCCGTCATGAACAAGGCCGACCTCGTCCCTGCCTCCGAACTCCAGAAGGCCGCCGACGAGGTCCGCCGACGCTTCGCCGAACTGGGCCACGCCAACATCCCCGTCCTGCCAATCCACGCCGTCCGCCACGTTCCCCATGCCGACGGCACCTTGAGCCCCTCCGTCCCCGGCATCCTCGACGAGTTCGTCACCCTCCGCGCCTACATCGAGCACGAGCTTCAGGAAGGCGACATCGCCCGGATGCTCCGACAGCAGCGTTGCCGCGTCGTCGAGAACCTCGCCGCCGTCGTGGACCGCCTCGCTCCGCCCGAGCTTCCCGAGCGTCTCGACGCCTTCGCCTCCGCCGCCGACTCCCGCGCCTCCGCCGCCGCCGAGAAGCTCACCCACACCCTCGACGACCGCCTCGACGCCGTCGAGAACGAGCTGAAACCCCTGGCGACGATCCGCCGCCACCAGCGATTCTTCGGTCCCCTCCGCCTCTGGCTGGCCATCTTCGACTTCGCCACCTACGGCCTACCTCGCTTGATCCGTCGAATCCGGCTGCTCGGCGGTCCCGACGGCACAACCGACCTGGAAGCCCTCCTTGCCGCCGGCCAGGCGGAGGTTGCCGACGACCTCTTGCGGACCGAGTCCCGCAAGCTTCAGGACGCCTGCTTCGCCGCCGGACTGCCGGTCGGCCGCTGGTCGTCGATCACCACGAGTGCCACCGGCTCCCGGCTGCTCGCCGAGGTCGCCCGCGAGATCGAAGGCCGTTTCGACGCCCTCACTGCCGCACGCTCCGGCCGTCGCGGCATCGTCACCTGGGCCGCGAGCGTCGTCGGCGCCTTGATCCCGATGGCGCTGGCCGCTTACGCCCTCTACGTCCTGCTCGGAAACCTCGCGGTCAATCGCATCCAGGGCGGCTTCGAGATCCTGGGGATGATGGTCGCCCTGACCATCCTCGCCTACATCCTGCTGCACGGCCTGGTTGGTCTGGCCCTCTCCGCCGGTCGCTCGATCTCGACCCGCGAGGTCGGACCCCAGGCCGTGCGCGAGGTCTGGCGCCGCACGCTCCGCGGCTGGGTCCTCTCCTACCGCTCCGACCTCGAATCCGACCTCTCCGACCTCCACGAGCCGGTGGCCATCCTGCGCTCCTCGGTCGAAGTCTCCGGCCCGCCCGCCATCCGACCGCCGGCTCCGCTGCCGCCAGCCCGTCCTCTGGCTCCGCTGCCGCCGGCCCGTCCTCTGGCTCCGGCGGCCGTCACGAACGCCCCGGCACCCGCACCGGCTCCGAGCGCCAAGCCCCGGCCTGCCGTCGAGCAACCTCCGGCCGCCGCGCGACCGGAGCCGCCGCTTCCGCCACCACCCCCACCCGTTCACGACCGCCCACCCCGGACGACCCCACCCCAGTCGCCGTCGCCGTCCACGACCGAGCCCGTCCCCCAGACGCCCACCCTGAGTCCCGCCGAGGTTCTGCGCCAGGCGATGAAGCAGCGTGCGCAGAAGTCGTGAAAGCAACACGGAACGCACCACGCGGCCTGTCGCGGGTTCGTCCGCGACCCCTGTCAACTTGCCCGCAGCCCGGTATCCGCGTGCTCACAACCGAGCGGCCAGGGGAATGATCCGATGACCGACCCTCACCATCCGACCGGCGACGATGACTTCTCCCCGGCCGCGCGCGGCCTGATCATCGCGGCGGCCCTGTGCGTCGTGATCGCCGGTCTGCGGGCCGCGGATACGATCCTCGTTCCGCTCTTATTCTCCATCTTCCTGGCCATCCTGCTCGCCCCGGCGCTGGGGGCCTTGCAGAGACTGGGCGTGCCGACGATCATCGCCTATCTGCTCGTGACGGCGGCGGTGATGATCGTCGGCCTGGCGGTGATCGCAGCGGTCGGTGTCTCGCTCTCCGACTTCCTCGGGCGGATTCCGGATTACGCCAATCGCCTCGATCAGCTCAAGGCCAGCTGGCTGGAGCGGCTCAAACCCCTGGGCCTCGAACCCTCGGATCAGGCGCGGTCGCGATACCTCGGACCGGAGGCTCTGGTCGGGCTGATGCGGGTCCTGGCCTCGGGTCTGGCCTCGTTCTTTGCCAACGGCTTCCTCATCCTGGTCACGACGGTCTTCCTGCTCGCCGAGGCGGCCGTCTTTCCGTCGAAGGCTCACACTCTGCCGGGGGGCGGGGAAGGGCTCCTCGACGAGTTCCGCCGGATCGTGGCAGGCGTGCGCGGTTACATGGCGATCAAGACGTGGGTCAGCTTGCTGACCGGCGTACTGGTCACGTGCTGGCTGCTGGCTCTGCGAGTGCGTTACCCGGGGCTCTGGGGTCTGCTGGCCTTCGCCTTGAACTTCGTGCCGAATATCGGCCCGATCCTGGCGGCGGTGCCAGTGGTCGTGGTGGCCTTGCTGGATCGGGGGCCGGCCACGGCGGGCCTGGTTGTGATGGGCTATCTGGTCGTGAACCTGCTGTTCGGCTACGTCGTCGAACCGCGATGGATGGGACGCGGGCTCGACCTCTCACCGCTGGTCGTGTTGCTCTCGCTAGTCTTCTGGGGCTGGGTGTTCGGCCCGCCCGGCATGCTGCTTTCCGTACCGCTGACGATGGCCGTGAAGATTGCGCCTGGAGAGCCGGCCGGAGACGCGGGCCCTGGCCTTCCTGCTCGGCGAGGCCCCGCTCGCTCCGAAGGCCGATCAGTAGTGGATCCGGAAGCGGGTCATCGCGTTGGTTGCGCCGGCGGCTTCGAGTTGCCCGCGCAGGACAACCCTCGCCGATCCCTGGAGCAATCCCCGGCCTCGGGACGGACCGTAGAGAATCTGCAAGGTGCCCTCGCCCCCGGCGTCGGCGAACGTGCCGCTGCTGAGGGTGTCCTTCGCGACGAAGGCGAACCGCGTCGGCCGGCCAAACCGATCGACCGAGCCGGGATCGGCCGTCAGGTCGAGGCCGAGGACCGAGCCGCCGCCGCGGTTGTTGTCCGAGATCGTGAGGACACCCGTGGCCGGGGTCCTCGCGTCGGTTGGTGCCGAGATCCTCACGAGCATCTCACCTTGCACCAAGCCGCTCGAACCTCCCTGTCCGTGGACGAGGATCTGCGACGCCTCCCCGGCCGAGCTTCCCGGGCCGACCTGATACGTCCCGTTGAACCCGGCGGCCAGCACAATCGGCGCCCGTTGAGGAATCGGATCGACAATCTGCGTCCGCACGATCGGCGCCGGCTCGGCGGCCTGACGCTGCATGATGATCTTCGTCAGCAGAGCGCCCAGGCCCGATAGAAGTTCCCTCGCCTCGAACCGTTCCAGGCTCGGGTTCCACTCCCTCCGATGCCGCCTCCGGTCCACTTCGTCTTCCCCTGCGCCATCGCTCTCCCCCGGGACGCCTCGCCCGTTTCCTGGTTTCGTGTGTGTCGCGTCGTGGCTCGAATCGGACGATCGCGTGGCCCGTCCCCAGCGGAATCCCGGCGCCGGTTGCCGCTCCTGGCCGGAGCCGCGGATCACACCAGTCTCGACGGGAACGCCGCGCAGTGGCATCGCGACGGTTCGGCCGGCCGCCCCTCAGGGTTTCTCCGGCACCACCAGGGCCGCCGGCCTCGCATCGACTCCGAGTAACTCGGCCCCGCCCTCGAACCAGACGCGGGCCGAGAGCGCGAGCCGTCGCGGGGTGACGTTTGACCGGGCCTTCAGCGTGAAAGTGACCTCACCCACGTCCGCCGGGACGGCTTGCTCCTGGACTGGCTCGAACCCGTCCAGCCCACCATCGCCCGCCAGCAACTTGACCTTGAGCCCCGGGCCGCCAGCACCCCCTCGCCAATCGAGCCGGAGCTTCACCGCCGCCTGTCCGCCCGGCATCACGACCACCTCGTCCGGCACGATCGACACGCCCAGAACCCCCGGCTCGGCGATGGCCAGCGTCGGCAAGGCCCCCTCGATCGTCGCCTCCTTCGGCCCCAGCCGCGACGACCACCGTTCCTTCGTCGCGAACTCCACCGCCACCGCGACATCCCGCGCCACCAGCCGCAACGTCCAGGGGCCAACCGGCGCCTCCTCCCTCGCCGAGAGCACGAGCACCCCGCCTCGGCCCTTCGCCGGGATGGTCACGGGCGAGGCCGTGATCCCCTCCGGCAAGGGGCCAGCAAGGATCGTCACCGGCTCATCAAACCCGCGACGCTCGATCGTCAACGGCACCGCCAGCGAACCCCGACGCGGTAAGGTCCGCGCCCCCAGGTCGGCCGTCACCAGCAGCCTCGGCGGCGCCGGCTCAACCTCGACCCGATAGACGAACCGTCGCCCACCCCGGCCGAAGGTGTCGCGAACCGCGAGGAGTACTCCATCACCGTCGATCCGCTTGATGAGCCGGGCGTCGCGGCCGAGGGCGTTGTCGTCGGTTGCCAGAGACTCGCCCCGCGGATCGACGACCGACAGAACCGGGTCGGCGGGCGAGCCGATCCGCGACGCCAGGGTCGTGATCTCATATTCGCCCTCATGACCCTCTTCGGACACGAGCCGGAAGCAATCCACGTCGCCGCCCGGGTCGTCCCCCAGTCGCCCGTTGATCGCCGCCGGCACGACGACGACCGCCGCCCTCAGCGGGTCGGCCGCCGGCTCCGGCCCCGACTCGACAAATTCCGGCCGGTCGCCGACCCGGACCGTCAAGGCCCCCGCCCCCGCCACGGGCAACCGCACGTCACCGATCGCGGCTTGTGCGCCGATCGACCAGGGGACGACGTCTTCGCTCAGGTTGACGCCGAGAAGGCTCACATCCGTGGTCGTGCCCCGCCTTGCCCCCGCCGGAAACGCCGAGACGGCCAGCGGCAACTCACCCACGATCAGGCGATAAGGCCGCTCCGTGGCTGACTCGACCTTGCCATCGCGGTTGCGGCCATTGGCGTCCTGTAATTGCACCAGATACCGACCCCGCCTCCGGGCGACGATCCAGCAGGCCGCATCATGTCCGAACAGGTCATCATTCGCGGCAAGCTCGCGTCCGTCCTCCGAGAAGATCGTCACCAACGCATCCAGTCCCGACCCCGCCCTCTCCGCCACGACCTCCGCCACGAAGGTCTGACCGGGCTCCAGATCAACCGCGAAGACGTCCACATCATTTCCATCCTTGATCTCGCCTTCCACCGCCGCCGGCGTGGCGATCGCCTGCGGCTTGCGGAAGCTGTTGTTCGGCTCGACCTCGGTGAGAGCCGTCAAGGACGGCCCGACGAGCAGTCGCCCCGGCTCCGAGATCCCTCGCGGCGTGACGACCCGGAAGCCCAGGGGACCGGGCGGCAGGTCGGCCGGTAGCGAGACCGCGGCCTTGATCCGATCCTTCGTCGCCTCGATCCCATCCACGCCGACGCGTGGATCGTCGAACCGGATCGCCCCGGCGCCTTCGAGTTCGGCCCCGCGAATCTCCAGCGTGAGCCGCTCGCCCGCCGCGGCCCCGAGCGGCCTCCAGGCGTGGAGCGTCGGCGGCGTGAGCTGCGCGGCGACGCGGGGCAGGGGGGTGGCGAGCAGGACGAGAACAACCAGCAAGCCGCGCCGACGTCGGTCGTCAAGGGGACGCATCAAGGTTCAACTTTCTGCGTATTTCCGCCGCGATCTGGTCGGGCGGCGGGGTGATGTCCACGCGGACCGCCTGCGCGGGGGGCTCCAGGGTCGCGAACTGGCTGTGCAACAGGTGCGGGTCCATGAAGTGGCCCGTGCGGCGGGCGAGGCGTTCCGCAATCAAGGCTTCCGACCCTTCGAGATAGACATAGACCACGTCCTTGGCCCCGTCGCGGAGGTAGTCGCGATACTCATGCTTGAGGGCCGAGCAGGCGAGCACCAGGCTCTCCCCGCGCTCGCGAGCCTCCTCGATGAGCCTCTCCAGCGCCGCGAGCCAGGGTCGGCGGTCGGCATCGGTCAAGGGGATGCCCGCGTGCATCTTGGCGACGTTCTCCGGCGGGTGGTAGTCGTCGGCATCGAGGAACCGCCAGCCCAGGCTCTCCGCCAGCACGCGGCCCACGGTTGTCTTGCCCGACCCTGACACACCCATCAAGACCACGATCATCGCCGACCCCCATCGATCATCTCAGAATTACTCATTCATCCCCCGGGATGAATGTCCGAATCACTTTCCCATCTTTGAGATCATAAATCGTGACCGACCCCTCCCAGCCTCCCACCGCCACCGAGGCATTGTCCGGCGCGATCGCGACGGCATAGACCCAGTCCTGCGGCAACGTCTTCTCGTCGATGGTCACGGCCCGATGGCCGTTCTCCTTGACATAGGAGAGCAAGGACGGCCGCCCCCCCGCGCCGGCCCAGATCGAGGACGAATCGGGGCGCCAGGCGAGGGCATAGACGGGTCCGGTGTGGCCGAATGCGCGCTCGGGGTTGATGAGGTTGTCGAGCTTCCAGAGGGCGATGTTCCGGTCGGCGGAGGCGGTCGCGAGACGTGTTCCGTCGGGGCTGAACGCCACCTGGAGCACGGCGTTGTTGTGCGTTGAGAGGCCGGCGGTCTGGAGGCCATTCTCGGCATCGTACAGCTTGGCGGTCTTGTCGGCCGAGCCGGAGGCGAGGCGGGAACCGTCGGGACTGTAGGCGAGGGCGTGCACGATGTCGGCGTGGCTCTTGATCGTGCGGACAATCGTGCCAGATCGCCAGTCCCAAACATGAATGAGCTTGTCCAGGCTGGCCGTTGCGATCTGGTCCGGACCGGGCCGCCAGGCCATCGCGAGCACGGTATCGGCATGACCCCGGAGCACGCGGATCTCGCCCCAGGACGTGGTTTCCCAGATCCGCACTTCGCCCTGACGGCCGGGTGCGCCGCCAGATCCAGCGAGGTGGGCGCCGTCGGGGCTGAAAGCGACGGCCGTCACCTGATCGGGAAATCCGGCGAGGCGGCGCACGGTCTGGCCGTCGGCGGGATCGACGAGAAGCACCTCGCGATCACCGGCCACGGCCAGCGTCTTCCCGTCAGCCGAAAAGGCGAGCGACGTCACCGGCGGTCGCGCATCCCCCACGAGCAAGGCCGCTTCCTGCTCGGCGGCCTGTCGCGCCTCCTTCCGCCTGGCGGCCACCTCGGCCAGCTCGGCGGCGTCGGCCTTCGCTCCCTGGTCGATCCATCGTTCGAGCACGGCGATCCGATCGAGCGGGACCGACGTCTCCGGCGGCATCTGCGGCTGTTTCTGCCCCTTGAGGTACTGGATCACCAGGCTCTCCGCCGACTGACCCGGCACCACAGCCGCACCCCGCCGGCCGCCCTTGAGCATCGCCTCGACGCTGTGCAGCGCCAGGTCCGATGTGGCGAAGCCGTCGTCGTGACAGGCGAGGCAATACTCGTCGAGGAACGGTGTGACGTCGCGGGCGTAGCTGACGATGGGTTCGTCGGCTCGACCGGATGTCGCCAGAACGGCGAGGATCATCAGGGGGGTTCGGAGCATCGGTGGTCGGGCCCTCAAGGGAGCCGGTAGCGCGTGGATTCGGGCTCGTCGAGCCGGCCGATCGGCAGGGCCAGGCGCCCCGGGAGATCGAGGACGAGCCCCTCGCGATCCTTCCCGGCGCGACGGCCTTCCCGCTCCTCGGCGGGGTGCTCGCCCTGGTCGTGGAGGACCTGCCCGGCCTGTTCCCGCCGGCGTCGCCACAGCCGGCCGCCGCGGTAAAGTTCGAAGCCGGAGGTACCCGACGCCCCTTCCAGCATCACCGTCACGACGTCACCCGCCCCGGAGTGCCGGGCGAGGGCCCCATCGTCGGCGTTGAGCATCGGGCCCCGGAGGGAGGTCCCGCCATCGACGGTCGCGAGCGAGGCCCCCAGGCTGTCGTCGAACTCGTCGAGGATCGACACGGAGGGCGCCTCGTCGAACGAGACCGAGCCCGCGTCCGCCTCCTCGGCGCCGGCGAAGCCCAGCTCCCCCGGCAGGCCGACGGGGTCGTCGGGGTGGTCGGCGTGGATCAGGATACCGCTCGTGTGCAAGGACATCGCAATCTCATCCATGAATGTTGAAGGAGCCATCATGCGAACAATTCTGCCACTGGCTCACCCTCGTCGAGGATCGTCACCGGCCGATTTTCGGGGGTGACGAGGTGCCGTGAAGCATCAACGCCGACGGCCCGGTAGATCGTGGCGGCGACGTCGGCCGGTCGCACCGGCCGCTCGGTGACGAAGCCCCCCTGTTCGTCGCTCCGGCCGACGACCCGGCCCGGCTCCACCCCGCCGCCGGCCCAGACGAGGCTGGCGACGTGGCCCCAGTGGTCGCGGCCGACGTCCTTGTTGACCTTCGGCGAGCGGCCGAACTCGCCGAAGGCGACGACGAGCGTCGACTCGAGCAGGCCGCGGGAGTCGAGATCCTCGATCAATGCGGAGAGCGCCAAATCCAGCTCGGGGAGGCGGCGGTCAAGGCTCTCGAAGATCTTCGCGTGATGATCCCAGCCACCGCTGTTGACGGTAACGAACCGCACGCCGGCCTCCACCAAGCGGCGGGCCAGCAGGCAAGACTGGCCGGTCGTGTTGCGTCCGTAGCGGTCGCGGAGCCGCGGGTCCTCTCGGCCAATGTTGAAGGCGCGGCGGGCTTCAGGCGAGAGCACCATGTCGAGCGCCCGGCCGTAGAACTCATCCATCGTCCGCAACTGGTCGTCCGACTCGACCTGCCTCGCCAGCTCATCGACCGCCTGCCGGAGCTGCTGCCTCCGCGCGGTGCTGCCCTTCACGGCGTCGGGGATCGTGAGGTCCTGCACCTGGAAATTCGGGTCGTTCGGATCGCCCGTCTTGAACGACTCGTGGCGCCCGCCGAGAAACGCACTCTGGCCCAGTTCCCAGGTGAACGACGGGTTCCTCGGCACCGCGAAGTACGGCGGCAACGGCCCCCGATACCCCAGCTCATGTGACACGACCGCTCCGATCGCCGGGTAATCGCCGAACGGCGAGCCGAACTTCCCCGAGAGGACCCAGTTCGTCGCCGTCTCGTGATGGTCGTTGCCGTGGGAGCCCGATCGGACCAGGCTGAACCTGTCATTGCTCGCCGCCAGCAACGGCAGGTGCTCCCCGAACCGAACTCCCGGCACCCGCGTCGCGACCGCCCCATACCGCCCCCGCACCTCCTCAGGCGCCTCCGGCTTCGGGTCGAAGCTGTCATGATGGGAAAGCCCGCCCCCGAGGAACACGAGGATCACCGACCGCGCCGACGGCTCCGCCACGGTCCCCTCCGCCCTCGCCTCCGCACGAAGCAACGCCGGCAATCCCAACGCCCCCAGGCCGCCGACCTGGAGAAAGTCGCGTCGTGTCAGGCCATCGCAGCGACGACGCTTCAGGCCGAGCGGGAGACGAAGCATGGCGATTCCCTTTCTCGTTCGATCCTCGTTGACCGATCATTCCTCACGAGTCGATCCGCGTGACCCGGCATAGAAGCCGAACCGCCCTTTGATAGTTTCGTGGCCCGGTTTGGGGTCGGGATAGACCCACGCCACATCCGGAACCACCCGGCCTTCCGCCACGAAATCGACCCAGTGGCATTCCCCTTTGTAGGGGCAAGTATAAGTCCGCTTGGTGACTTGCAGATGCTCCGCCTTCACGGCGTCGGGAGCGAAGTACCAGTTCCCCTCGAACTTCAAGGCGGATTCGCCCGGCTCTCCCTCCGCCAGCACGGCGCCCGATGTCGTCTCGCGGATCGTCACGCTCACGAGGACCCTCCCTCCACCTCAGGGAATCACGTCAATGATTGAAGAGAAATTCCTTCGCATTCACGAGCGCCCAGAGCAGGTCCCGGAAGACAACCGCCCGGTCACCGCTGGTGGCCAGCGTGCTCTCGACGACCCGCCATTGCTCCTCGGTCGGACGGCGGGAGAGCGTGGCGAGGAAGAGCTGTTCGGCGATCGCGCGGTCCGATTCGCCCGCGTCGAGCAACGAACGGAGCCGACTACCGGGGGCGTCGAGGCGGCGGTTGAGGTCGTTGCCGTTCATCAGGTGGAGCACCTGGGGCATCGTGACTTCCACCCTCCGTTCGCAGGCACAAGGAGTGATCCGCTCGGGTCGGCCGAAGGTGTCGAGCAGGTAGCTCGGCACCTTCGGATCGGGCAGCTGCACGGCCCGCAGCCCTTCGGCATAGCCGGTAAAGCGGTCGGGGATGCCCGTCGCGCGGGTCAGGGCATCGGCCAGCACTTCGGCCGGGAGGCGGCGAGGGTAATAGTGGGAGAAGAACTTGCGGTCCTGAGCATTCGTCGGCAATGGCCCGGAGTCGAGCGAATACGTCCGCGAGACGAGCAGCGTCCGCAGCAGGTGCTTGAGGTCGAACTCGTGGGCGATCAAATCGTCGCAGAGGGCTTCGAGCAGCGGCTCATTCGTGGCCGGGTTCGTGGCACGGAGGTCGTCCACCGGCTCGATCAGGCCAACGGCGAAGCACTTCTTCCAGACCCGGTTGACGATCGCGCGGGCGAACAGCCGGTTGTCGGCCGACGTCATCCAGGCCGCCAGAACCACGCGCGGGTCCTGACCGTCTTCGAGCACCAGCTCGCTCCGATCGAGCGGCCGCGGCGGGAGGAACTGGCCGGTCCGCGGCTGGGTGATGCCGACCTTGTCCGCATCCGTCGCCGCTCCGCGACGACGCTGTCTCGGGAACCCCGTATCGACCGCCGGCCCCAGGTCGGTCGGCTTGCCGTCGAGCCGCACGCGGCTGAAGAAGGCGGCTAGGCCGTAGTAATCGTCCTGCGTGAACCGCTCCAGCGGGTGATTGTGACACTTCGCACACAAAATCCGCGTGCCCAGAAACGCCTGTGACGCCGCTTCCGCCAGGTCCTCCGGCCGCCGGTTGACGAGATAATAGCCCCCTTCCGGCGCCAGGCTCAGCGGCCCGCGCACGGTCAAGACAGCGCGGACGACCTCATCCCACGGCCGGTTCTCCGCGACCTGCGTACGAATCCAGCGCGCGAACCCGCGCACCCCCTTGAGCCCGCGACGGTCTCCGTCGCGTTCCAGCCGGTTCTGGAACAGCTCGCCCCACGTCAAGGCCCAGTAATCGACATAGGCCGGGCTCTCCAGCAGGCGGTCCACCAGCCTCGCCCGCTTGTCCGGGTCGGGATCGCTGGCGAACGCCTCGGCCTCCTCCGGCGCCGGCAAGGTACCCGTCAGGTCAAGCGACACGCGGCGGAGGAACGTCACATCATCGCAAGCCGGCGAGGGCTTCAGCCGGACCTCGCGGAGTCGAGCCATCACATGATCGTCCACAAAATTGACGCGGCTCCCATAGACCTCCGCATCAATTTCCTGTCCATACGGCGTCGTGATCCCATGCGCCGCGACCACACCTGCGAAGGAGGCCATCACGGCCGTCGCACCGGGTCGCAAGGCCGTCACGTTCCCCGCTTCATCAGCCCGCGCCAGCCCTTCCTCATTCGACTGGAACAGGGCCAGCGCCGTCACGTCGCGGACCGTACCGTCCGAATACGTCGCCCGCACCCTCAGGCTCCGCGATTCCCCCGGCCGGTACGTCTTCCCCGCCGGCTCGATGCTCAGGGCCGTCACCCTCGGTTCCTGACCCGTCGGCCCCGGCGCCCCGGCGGCGATCCAGGCGAGAAGCGTCCGGTACGCGGGCGAGTCGGCAGCGAGCCGCTTACCCCCCTTGTGGGGCACGCGCAGCAAGGGCTTCGCCAGGAGCAGGCTCGCGCCCGGGCGGCTTTTGGTCAGACGACGCCCCCGCGCCTCGCGGGTGATCGCCAGGTAATCCTGCTCTGGGGCATACCCCCGCAGGCTCAGCTTGAACCCGTTCTGACCGGCGAGCTTGCCGTGACAGCTCCCGGTGTTGCAACCCAGCCGCGTCAACACCGGCACCACGTCGTTGACGAACGAGGGTGGCGACGCCTCCGCGCCCTGCGACGCAAGGCCGCCCCCCAGCGCGATCGAACCCGCCAATCCGAGCCAGGCAACCCGCCGGAGCCTCTCCTTCATTGGGCTCGTCTCCCGTCGGCCCGATCTTTGGTGCACCTGTTCAATCTTAATTCGACATTCGGATTCCAGGAAGTCCCATCTTCCATGCGAACTTGCATTTTCCACACCCGGGACTCAACCCCCGTTCCCGTTCGGCACGGCGAAGCTCAGGTGATGAGCGGCATGGAGGCAATGGATTCGGGTCCACTTCGCGCGATCGAACCGGCCGAAGACGGGATGCTCGGTCAGCGGCTCGCGATCGCGGAAGAGGGTGAGCGCGTTGCGCAAGCTCGCAAGCTCGGCCCTGGCGTCGAGATTCTGGCTCGGCAGCAATGGCTTCGGCGCCCGAACCCCCGCCGGCAACCGACCCCGGCGATCCAGCCAGCGATAACTGAGCGGCCCGACCGTCCGACGGAAGATCCACGGCATTTGAAACGGGAACCCCTCGACCGAGTCCCGGATGGTCAAGGCCAGGTGGTTGCAGATCATCCCCAGCGACCAGCGCCCGACGGTGACATGCCCCGAGAGCAGGTGCTCCACGTCGGGCACGATCTCCCCAACGCTGGCGAAGTTCAGTCGTCGTCGTTCGGGCATGAGCCTCTCCCGATCATCCAGACCTTCCGGCTCGACCAACCGCCGAGGCCGCCGAAGACCAGGGCGAACAGGACGTGACCGACCTCGCGGAAGGCGGTCGGATCAATCCAGGGTCCCAGATCAATCCCCTGCTCAAACGCGATCCGCGTACTCTCCGAACGCTCCATCCCTGCCGGACCGAGCACGAGCGGGCGGATTGCGTCGAGGGCGCGGGTCGTCGGCAGCGCGTCCAGGAATGTCCTGGGCAAGCCGGCATCGAGCGTCAAGAGCGCATAGCCGCCGCCCATCAGCAGGAACCCTCTCCAGAAGGCCCGTCCCTCCTCCGAACCGTGGACGACCCGGAACAGCCCCACTCCGAAGACCAGCAGCGAGACAAACCGGACGACCGCGGCCAGCTCCTCATCGGCAAACCGCAGCACCGCCAAACCCATCGCGCAGACGATCAGCGCGACCATCAGCCCCCCGATTGTCGCGTGGGTCCTCCGCCTCATCCCGTCGCCGCCTTCCTCAAGGTCGCGATCTCCCGCTCCCGACGCAAGCGCCGCTTCGTGGCCTCGTCCCAGTCGATTTCCTCCGCCTCCAGCCACGCCAGCGCCCGTTCCCGCCGATCCTCCGGGATCGGCACGCCTAGCTCCGCGTGGTGGACCACGACCCCGACGAACGCCAGCCGCTCGACCTCGTCCCAGGCTGCGAGGTCGGCGCCGAACTCGTCTTCCAGTTCCTCCAACGCCGCGGCCAGCGTCTCCGCGTTCGCGAGCTTCTGCTGAACCTGTTCGGGAGTCAACGGGTTCCGGTCGTCCATCAATTCCTCATACGTCCGCCCGTGGACCCGCTCGAAGGCGGCGTCGAGCGCGTTGTGCGTCTCGTCGTTTTCGTAGCTCTTGACGCCCCAGTGTCCCACCGCGTTCCCCTTCTGGTTTGAGGTCGGTTGAGGGGCCCGCTTCGCAAAGGGACTGGCCCCGAATCCCCGACCTCCCCCGAAGAATACCGCGCCCCGCGTTCCCGCACAGCCTTCAACCTGACCCCGTCCGCCTCCCCAGCCGGTCCCGGCTGGTGGTCAATGTCCCGACCGGCTCCCCCATCACGCCGAACGCCCCCAACCCGATCGCCGGGCAGTTCAGGTAAATCGACTCGACGTTCTCCCTCGCCACGAGGAACGCCTCGTGATAGACCCCGAAATCCTCCTTGCGACGCATCCGATCGACCGCCTCCCGCCACCACTCCACATGCGGCGGCCGGTGCGACCAGGCGTCGAGGTCGTCGAAGCTCCGCCAGTACTGGAGCACGCCGAAATGGCCCCGCCCCATCGCGAACGGCTCCGCGTGGAGCAAGCCCGCATCGTTCTGCTTCGCCACGACGGCCGCCCGTTCGATCGCCCTTCCCAGGCGACGGGCATACGGCCAGGCCGTCCAGCGTTTCACGACCAGGCCCAGCCGGACCAGGCAAAGCTCGCGGACGGACTCAGGCAAGCTGGCAATCGTGCGCTGCATCGGTTCGTTGCACTCAACGCTTCTCTTGGGTGACAATCCGCGTCCGGACCCTTCCGGTTCCGGTCGGAGCCTCCCCGCCATGATAACGCCGAGACGCCGGTTCACGCTCCTCGACGCCGTCGCCCTGATCGCTGCCACCGGGCTTGGCCTCGCCTGGGGACGCACGGAGTGGATGGAGGCCCTTGGCGAGGGACTCGCGAACGAACTGCCGTCCCCCAAAGCGACTCTGGAACTCCTGCTGGTGGCCCTGCTCCTGCTGGTCCCCTGCGCCGCGACGTGGTCCGCAACGCTCGTCGGTCTCCGCCTGCGAAGTCCCCGGCCTCCGCGTCGCCACCTGACCCGACAGCCGGGGCTGATCGCCTGTCTGATGGCGACGATCACGTTCCTAATGGTCATCTTGATGGCAATCATCGGGCTCACCATCCTGTTTGCGCCCAATTATGGCCCCAGACCGATCGAGTTCTTCAAAGAATTTGTCTTGGAACTGTTCCAGGTCCTCGGCTCCCTGGAGTTTTTCCTCATGTCCATTCCGCTCGTCGGTATGGGTGTTCTCACGAGTTGGCTAACCCTCGTCGTCGGTCGTCGTTGCCGTCCGGAGCCGAGCTGGATCGACCGACTCGGGCGTGTTCTCGGCGTTTACTGGATCACGGCCGGAATCTTCTCCGGTGTCGGGATCATTGTCTACTGGCCCGGAAACTGGTAGCTGCCCGCTCCCCTGGCCCCGCGATTCCGGACCAGATTCCCGAAAAAGGGGGATAATCCGTGCCGAGAATTCAGAAGATAACTTCAGCCCTTCACGGCCGCGCCGCGACGGCCCACCCGTCCCGGCTCACGGTTCTTTGACAATGCGTGAATGACCCGCCCCCGCGTTCAGCCCTCCTGGAGGGTCTGGGCCGCACGCCGTTTGCTCCCAGTTTCCGCAAGCCGGCTTGCGGCAAACGCCCCACCGATGAGAGCGAACGTTCCCGGCGCCGAACGAACTTCAAAATGGAACGACGAGGCCCAAGAATCGTCGGCAGGGCAAGGACTTGCGATTCGCCCCCGAGTCCGCTCCGCAGCGTCCCCCCGCCGTCTCCGAACCGTCTCCGCACCATCCCCTGAGCGTGACGGCGACGCGCCGCTTCATGCCGGGTCGCCCGGAAGAGTGTCGTTTCCGGGTGGCACGCCCCGAGTCTTCGAACGGCGACAGCGAGCGTCCCCCGCGCCCATCGACGACTCCGCCCCGTCCCCATGAGGGATGCCCCGGCGATGCGACGTGGGGTGCGTCCCCCGGCGCGGAACGAACTTCAAAATGGGTAACTTTTCTTCCTAAATCCTGACGTGGTAACAAATTTGCGATTTGACATCTGGCCCGATTGTGCGCGTCCCCGGTGTCTCCCTCGGTCTCTCAACCAGGCCCCCGGACGCCCACTCCCACGCCTCACTTCTCCGCGCTCTTCCTCTGCGCCCTGGCGCCTCTGCGTGAGGTCCTCGGGTATCCTCCCCACCCCGACGCCCCCCGACGAACGAACTTCACAATGTAACGGCAAGGCCGGGAAATTGCCATCCAGACAAGGACTTACGAAACGACCGAAAATCCGTTCCGGAGCGTCCCCCCGTCAACGCCCCCAGCATCGCACGTCCGCCCGGAGCCGCTCGAAGCGCTGGGGCGGGGCGATGATGGTGGGGACGCGGACGGGGGTCTTGGCCACGAACTCGGACGGGCTGAGCACCGGGCCGTCGATCGGGCCGAACCGGCAACCAGCCTCGCTCGCGATCACGGCACCGGCGGCGAGGTCGTGGGCCTGCTCACCCTGGAAGATCGCTGCGCGGAGACGTCCGCAGGAGACAAACGCCAGCTCCGTGCAGGCCGAGCCGAGGTCCCGGATGCGACCGGGGACCGTCCGCAAGTCGAGGGATCGCAGGGCGTTGGTAGCGACCCCGACGTTGTCGTGGCTATGGAAGGTGTCCGCCTCGTGAGCCTCGATCGGGCGGCCGTCGCACCAGGCGCCACCGCCTCGGGTGGCCCAGAAGAGTTCCCCAAGCGGGGGGATGGCAATCACGCCGAGCACGGGGACGCCGGCGTCGAGCAGGCCGATGCTCACCGCCCAGAGGGGCAGGCCGTGGACGAGGTTGCCGGTGCCGTCGATCGGGTCGATGCACCAGCGCCGCGGACCTTGGCCGCCCGCGGCGGCGTACTCCTCGCCGGTCAGAGCATCGTCGGGGAAGGCGGCGGCGAGACGATCGCGGATCAGGCGTTCGAGATCCAGGTCCAGGTCGGTGACGAAGCTCTCATTGGCCTTCTCCTTCGCCGCGATCGAGGTTGCCCGCGACCGGGCCAGCTCGGCGACTTCCTTGGCGAGGGACTTGGCAAACTCCAGGTCGTCGGCGAGGGACGCCATGCGGGCGGGCCTTTCGGATCGTTGGGAGGCGGAACGGCGAGGGGTCCTCCAGCGTAGGCCGGAGGACCCGCCGCCGACAAGCTGAGATCGTTGCGGGTTGCTGACCCAACCGGCTCAGCGAAACTCGACCGCTCAGCGCCCCGGCTCCGGCCGCGGTCGGGCTTGAGACGGGCGCCGTTGATCCAGTCGAGGATCGTCTGATATTCGGGCGACCCTTTCTCGAACCGAACGCCACCGGCGTGGGCCTTCCTGGTCGGGTCTTTCTGGGCCTCGGCCTCCTCGGCCGCTTCCCAGGTCGGTTTGCCGAGGATCAGGCTGTCGGCCGGGCTCGTCAGGTTGACCACCCGGAGCGTCGCGCGGTAGTTGGCCCGCACGCGCTCGGGGGTCCAGGTATCGTCCTCGGCCGGGCCGACCATCTTGAGGATCGTGTGCGACCGGTGGCAGCCGACGCAGTTCTGGCCGTCCTCGGCCATCGTGTTGAAGATGGGCAAGACCTTCTCACGGAAGTAAGGCAGATCGAGCACGTCGGCCGCCACGCCCGAACCGCTGGAGCGCCCCCGCGACCTCAACAGGGCCGACGCGATCTCCTTCTGTCGGGCGTTGTCCGACTCCGTCAGCTCGCGCAGCGACTCCTCCACGGCCGGGTTGTTCACCAGATCCGGATGCCCCTGGATCACCTGCATCGCCCGTTCGCGGACGCCGCGGTCGGCGTCGAGCAAAGCCCCGGTCACGACGCCGATCAGGCGAAGGTCGGAGGCATACGCCTTCGACTTCGCGATCGCCTCCAGCAAGGCCGCGCGGTGGGCGGGCGTCTCGTCCTCCAGGGCCTTGCGGAGCGAACGGATCGGAGACCAGACCGCGATGATCCAGCGCCAGCTTGACCGCCGCGATCCGGGCGGCCACGTCAGGATCGGCCATCGCGCCGGCGATCTTCGACTGGATGTCGTCCTCCTCCCGCAACCCAGGGAACGCCTCCAGCGCCTCGAAAGCCGCCGCCCGCACGGAGCCCGACCCGTCGTCGAGCCCCCGTCGAAGAATGCCGGAACGGTCCGACCCCGGAACCGGCCCCCAGCTTCCCAGCACCGTCAAGGCCGCGACCCGCGCCTTGGGCAAGGGACTCCCGGCCAGGTCGTCCACGACATCCATCAACGCCGGGTCGGCCTGCCCCTTCCTCGTCGCGACGGGGAACTTGCCGGCCATCGTGCCGGCCCACTCGCGGACGGTCTCGTCCTCATCTCCCCGACGGGCGAGCACGGAGCGGGCGAGGGCAGCGTCGCGGAAACCACGCAAGGTGATGAGCGCCTGGAGGGCCAGGCGACGGATCGTCGGGTCCGGGTCGGTCAACTGACCGATCAAGGCGTGGCTGACCTCCGGCAAGGCATCGTCATAGAAGAGCGTCGGCTCGGTGTCGTTGCCGACCCGACCCTCGACGACCGCCGGCCGCTCGTGGAACTCCGAGAGTGCCCGCAGGACCCCCTCGCGCTGGAGGGCGTTGCCATGAGCCAGGACGTCCACATACTTGCGGCCGATCCGGTTGACCGTCGCCGCGATGCGCCGCCGCGGCCCGTTCGCGGTCGGCCTTGATCGGCGAGCGAGGGGAGCCAGTGGTTGTAAAGGTAGCGGATATTCTCATCACCGAGGATGTAAAGCGCCTCCGTAAGGTTGCGACGGACCCACGGGTGCGTCGGCTCGGCGAGCTCGGCGATGAGGCGGTCCTCGATGGCGTTCCGCAAGGCGGAGTCATCCCGCCAGTACCACCAGCGCCAGAGCCCCTTGATCGCCTGCATCTGCACGACCGGGTCGGGATCGTCGAGCCGGGCGAGCAGCGCATCGGCCAGGCCGATCTCCTGCGAGAGGTCGCGGAAGTGGGCGGCGAAGACGCGGGTGGCGCCGCGGCGGGTCAGGACGTCGGGCGAACCCAGGGCCGCCTCGATCGCCGCGACCAGGTGGACCTGATCGTGGGTCTCGCTCGGGACCTTGTCGGCTTCGAGCCGGTTGCCGACCGATCGCACCGCCTCGGCTGCGGCGCGTCGGACGACCTTGCTCTCGTCGCCCAGCCGGGCGACCAGCGACGCCAGCGCCGTCCGGTCGCCGACGCGGGCCAAGCGTCTCGCAGGCCGCCAGCCGGACGAGCGGCGCGTCGTGCCCAAGCTGGGCGATGACCTGGGCCATCAGGCCGTTGTCGGGCGCGATCCCAGATCCGTTCGAGGTCGCGGATGAGATGCGAAGGCGAGTCGGTCCGCAGCGTCTCCGGCTGGGGACCGAGCGGGCCATTCCAGCCGTCCGAACCGGGGCCGGGGTAGAGCTTCGCAAAGGCCATCAAGGACCACTGGGTCTCGCGGAAAGGGGTGCGGAATTGCTCATAGGGATTGATGTCCAGCCAGCCACCGAACTCGTCCTGCGACTTCAAGAGCGCGACCACGCCCTTCTTCACCGCGGGATGGTCGGCCTTCAGGCCCGCCATCGCGAGGGCGAAAAGCGACTCGCCGGTCTGCATCTCGGTGATCGCGAAGTTGGGGTCGAACTTGACCGACCAGTGGCCGTCAGGCTCGCTGGAGTTCGATCAGACGATCGACGTTCGCCTCGATCTTGTCGGCATGCTTGTCCCGGTCGATCCAGCAGAGGCCGATCGTCTGCGCCGCGAGGTCGCGGGTGTTGGACGGCTCGCCGGTCGGCAGGAGGCGCGCGACGAGGTCGCGGGTCTGCTTGTAGCGATCGTCGCGGGTCCGTCGGTAGATCGCGTCGAGCTGCCGCCAGGAGTCGGTGGCGACCTTGTAGCGGCTGACGGGGTTGTTGCCGTTCGACTCGTCGGCGGGGAGCTGGTCGCGGCCGTCGTAGTAGAGCTTGAGGAACTCGGCGATCGACGTATGCAGGTTGTTCCGCGGCTGGCCGGCGACGAGGTCCTCGTAATCCATCGTGATCGTCGAGAGCCGGCCGAGCACGTTCGCCGGCGCCGGGATCATGCGGGCCCAGACGGCCCCTTCGTGACCGTAGAAAGGGACCGGGTTATTGTAAAGCCGCTCGGTGAGGAACTTCAGGCCGAACGGTTGCTCGACCTTGTAGCCGTTGCGAACCGCCTCCATCGCCGACTGGGTGGTGAAGTGCGTCGGGTGGCAGGCGACACAGGTCGAGGTCTCGTGGTGTGGGTTGGCGACGCGGTCGAGCGGGTGGCCCTGTCTCGGGGTGTTGGCGTGCCAGCTATCGCCGGCGGCGAGCTGGAAGTCCATCGCCGTCCGGACCGCCGCGCGAGCCGCCTCGGCGACGGCCTCGGGCGTGGTCGTTATCGCCGAGATAAGGCGGGACGGGGTAGAGTCGCGTGCGGAGCTGATAATCGGGATGGCAGGCATCGACGAGAACGTAATAGGTCCCTTTCGTCAGCACGCGAGTCGTGAACTTGTTCGCTCCGGGACGCGGCGGTCGCTCGCGCTGGAGACTCTGCGGGTCGATCCCCTGGGTGTACTCGACCGGCTGGCCGTCCTTGAGTTGGTAGAGGCGGACGTCCGGCGGCACGTCGCGATCGACGAACTCGATCCCGAAGAAGCCAAGGGCGGGCCGGTCGCCGTCATTGTCGAAGCGGTACCAGTCCCGGCCGGCGGTCTTCTCCGCCTCGGTGGGAGCGTCGCCAAGGGGCAGGTAGGGGCGATCGTCGGCAAGTCCGTAGATCGTCTGGCCGAGGGTAATCGTCTGGGCGGACTCGATTGCGTCGTTCGGCTCGGCCTCGAAGGCGACGCCGTCCGGTTCGTCGTCGCCGAGGTCGGCAAGCCGGACCGTGAAGGCGAGGGCTCGGCGGTTGTGCGGCATCGGCACGGAGCGTGACCTTGCCGCCAACGCCCCTGGCCTGGCGGAGGGTCCAGGCGACGTCCGGGTCGCCGAGGTGCAGGGTCTTGGTCAGCCGGGCTTCGCCGAGTTCGACCGTCGCAACGATCGGGACGCCTGGCTTGAGGGCCGAGGGGTGGTCGATCGCGATGAGCACCGAGAGCGTCCGCGACCGCCCGGCCGCGGGGATGGCCACCTCGGCCGATCCGCCGGGCTCGACCCGGGCCTTCGCCGTCGGCAGGGCTCCGAAGATCAACGCGGCAGTGCAGGCCAGACTTGCAAGCATCGCGATCCACTCCTCGTTTTATCGTTGTCCGGCAGTTCGGTGGACGATCGCCGCGGCGTCGGCTCAGCGCGACGGCTTGCCGTCGCTCGCCTCGGCCCGGGCCGGATCGGCGTCCTTGCCCTTCTCCGGGGCGTCGGCAGGCTTCTGGAAGATGAGGATGTGCTGCCAGGGCAGGAAGTCGTGGAGTTCCTTGAACTGGTAGCCCTGGGGCTCGATCTCCTTGCGGACCTGATCGACGGTCATCTTGTGATCGGGCTTGATCGGGACGGTCGGGTCCTCGGCGCGGAACTCGACGAGGACAAGCCGGCCGCCGGGCTTGAGGGCCGCACGCCAGCCTTTCAAGGCGGTTTCGGGGTCGGTGACCTCGTGATAAACATCCACCAGGAGGATCAGGTCGACCTGGCCCTCGGGGAGCTGAGTATCGGTCTGGGTACAGAGGATCGGCTTGATGTTCTTGACCCCCGCACGCTGGGCGTTGAACCGGAGCAGGCGGAGCATCTCGGGCTGGACGTCGGTCGCCAGCACGACCCCCTCGGGCCCGACGCGACGCGCCAGCCGGAGGCTCTGGTAGCCGGCCCCGGCGCCGACGTCGGCGACGGTCATGCCGGGCTTGATCCCGAGGCTGTCGAGCATCTTCTCGGGCTGCTCCTCAAGCTCCCGCTCGGGACGGAAGAGCCAGTTGGCGCCCAGGTAGCTCATCACGTCGGCGATCGGCCGGCCCTTGTAGGTCTGGCGGCCGTCCTGGGAACGGTCTGGGCGACGTCGCTCGGCCTTCGACTTCTCCTGGGTCTTCGATTCGGCTCGATCGTCGTCCTGGGGCGGTGGGGTCTTCTCCTGCGCCCGGGTCGGGGCGATCAGGACCAGCAGGAGCCAGAAGGCGGCCAGGAGGCAGACCGATCGGAACGGGCGCGGCATGGGAGTTCCTCCAGGGCAGATCGGCGCGGGGGCGGGCCAGGATTGACCGGGCCAAGAGCTTCGATCGTAATGAATGGGGCGGCTCGTGGCCAGTTCCCGACGGTCGGCCGAGGAGGTGACGATGCGACTCTGGACGGTCGGCTCGGGCTTCTGGCCGGCGCCTTTGCGGGCCGCGAGGCTGGTCGAGACGCTTCGGGCCAGGGGCATCACGCGGCTGGTCGATGTGCGGCACAGCCCGTGTGCCTCGAATCTCGATCCCGGTCATCGCTACGGCCCGAAGCCGTGGAACCTGCAGGCCGGGCCGGCGGGGATCGCACGACTCCTGGCGGACGCGGAGATCGCGTACGAGTGGCTGGTCGAGCTGGGCAACCCGCAGCGGCACGACCTGGCGATGGCTGTGCTGCGGTCGCACCTGGCCGACCTCTCGGGCGGCTGGCCGGTGCATCGTGGCCTGGAGCGGCTGGCGGCGATCGTGCGGCGACCGAGCGAGGTCGTGGCGATCCTCTGCGCCTGCGAGGAGGCCCGGACCTGTCACCGGACACTCGTGGCTCACTCCCTGGCCGAGCGGCATTTCGGCGGTCAGCTGGAGATTCGCGATGTGAGCGAAGGGGACGTTTGAACGGCGCGGGCCGATGGAGACCGACCCGCGCCGGAGGATTCGCCGAGCGTTACTGGGGCTCGTCGCCCGGCTTCTCGCCGGTGGCCTCCTGGGGATCGACGGCCTCCTCGACGCGGTTGGCGGCCTCACCGACGGCCTCGCGGGTCTCGGCGGCCCCTTCGCGGAGGTTGGCGCCGGCCTCGCGGGAGCCTTCACGGATCGCGTTGCCGGTCTCGGCGGCGCCTTCGCGGAGATTCTCGCCCGCCTCATCAGCGGCGGCGTCGATTCGCTCGCCGGCCCGCTCGGCCGGACCCTCGGCGGGCGCCGGGGTGTCAACGTCCACATCGGCCGCGGTTCCCGGCGTCGGACCGGGCGGCGGCAGGGTGCCCTCATTATCGACGCCGTTGTTCTCGCAGCCCGCCGCGAAGGCCAGGGCCCCGAACATCAACGGGCTAACGCGCAACAGTTTGCTCAACCAGGTCTTCATCGCTATCTCTCCTTCCACGACCGCGGAACGTTCGCCGCACGGCGTCCCCGTGACACCGTGTCGCGGCGGCGGCCGATTCGGGAGGACCCTCGGGGCAAATGCGGTGCCAGGGTCAGTCGGCCAGGCCATAGCGGACGATGCACCAGAGGGCCTGGACGCCGTCCTTCCAGCCGATCTTCTTGCCTTCCTCGTAGCTCCGGCCGTTGTAGCTGACCGGCATCTCGTAGATCCGGCATTTCCGGGCCGGGTTGCGGCCGGGAACCTCAGGCATACGGAACCGGGCCACCTTGGCCGTCACCTCCGGTTCGAAGCCGAACCGGTTGCTCTTGAGCTTCGGCAGGATGCCCTGGATGACCTCGCGGTGGAAGACCTTGTAGCAGACCTCCATGTCGGTCAGGTTCAGGTTGGTGAACATGTTCGACAGATGCGTCAGAAACTTGTTCGCCAGCGAGTGCCAGTAGTAGAGGACCCGGTGCGACTCGCCGATGAACCGGGAGCCGTACACGACATCGGCGCGGCCCTCGACGATCGGCTGGATGAGCTGGGGATACTCGGCCGGGTTGTACTCAAGGTCGGCGTCCTGGACGATCACGATGTCGCCGCGGGCGTGGGCGAAGCCGGTCCGCAAGGCCGCCCCTTTGCCCTGGTTGATCTCGTGGAAGAGGATCGTCAGGTCGGGCTGGCTGGCCTGCCACTGGTGGAGCATCTCGCGAGTCCCGTCCCGGGAGCAATCATCCACGAGGATGATCTGCTTGCGGATCGGCACGGCGCGCACCTGATCGACGAGCAGGTGGAGGGTGTGGACCTCGTTATAGACGGGGATGACCACCGACAGTTCGAGGTTATCGGGGATGTGATAGATGCCGAGCATGCGGGCCAGGGGCTCACTCAGCAGGCGGATCAACCAGTCGCGGCGAGCCCAGGGGTCGGCTGGGGGCGAGGGCAGATCGACCGCCTCGGCCGGCAGGGGCGACGCGGTCGCCGGGTCGGTACCTTGCATCGGGCGCTGATCTCCGTGAAGCGTTGTCGAGCCGGCCCGCTCCCTCGGGGTCCGGCGACGGCCCCTCGGATCGGGCCGCGTTGGGGGCCTCGGCGACCGATTATAGGGCAAAGCCGCCGGGGGAGGCAAACCCGGTTCGGCTCGCCCGATACACTGCCGTCACGACAGTTTGCCGCCCGGTCGCCCCCGACAAACGGCGACGGCCCGCCGGAGAGTCCGGCGGGCCGCGAAGGACGAGGTCAGTGACCAAACAGGTCAGAAGCCAGGCGCCGGCGCGGGCGCGGTGACCGGCGGCGGCGGGGTGTTCAGATCGCCGGGAGCCGGGGCCGGCGGCGGGACCGTCTCCTCGACCGGCGGCGGAGTGGAGGCCGGGGTTGGCTCGGCCGGCGGGGTGGTCATATCGGGTTCGGTCGTCACCGAAGGCTCGGTGGTCGCTGGCGCGGCGGCCGGGCCGCTCATCATCTGGGACTGGGGTGCGCCCCAGCCCTGCTTGCTCGGAACCTGAGCGCCGCCCAGCCCTGCTTGCTCGGTGCCATCAGGGTCTTGCTCGGCACTTGCGGGGCCGACCACGACTGCATCGTTGGCATCTGCGAGCTGATGATCGGGCCACCCATCGCGTAGGCCGGCGTGTAACTGCCGAAGGTCGGCGTGGCGTACCAGCCGCCATAGCAACCGCCGCCGTAGCAGCCACCACCGTAGCAGCCGGCGACCGGGCGCACGGGTTGCAGACGTTGCAACGACGTCGCTTGAAGCAACCGAACAGGCCGCCGTGCTTGTGACCGCCACCACCGTAGCAGCCACCACCGTAGCAGCCGCCACCGTAGCAGCCGCCACCGTAGCAGCCACCACCGTAGTAGCTGTCATACCAGCCGCCGCCGTAGCAGGCCGAAGCGTAGCAGCCGGGTGCGGAAGCGACGTAACCCACGTCGTAGCAGGCACTGTAGCAGCCGCCCATGTAGGGGGCGCCGTAGCAGGCCGCCCCGGCGTAGCAGTCGTTGCAGCTCTTGTGATGGCAACCCAGGCCGCTGAGCGCCATCAGCATCACGATCGTTCCCTGCATCTCAGACCCTCCCAAGGTGTGAGTTCAACTGGTGGTCAGACTGTCGGCAACTCACCGACCCTCTGCATCCGACGGCGGGCCATTCCTGGCCTCCGCTCTGGTCTCCCGGAGCCATCGTCCCGAACAACCCCTCCCCCATGTCGCCGTGATCGCTACTCTCTGCCCACGTATCGCAAATTCTAAGATGCCGGCGACGACGGAGCAAGAAGTTTTGTCAAAATAGCGGAAACGGCGTATTCGGGGAATTTGTGATAGTTTTGTAGGACCAACCGTTTGCAAAATTTGGGCCAAATGACTGCGATCGGAAGGGCCCGGGATGGGACCGCGTGAGGGGAGGTGCTGCGATGAAGGAGCAACGGATGTCGTCGGACGGGGCGGCCTGGCCCTGGGCGTGGCGGGCGGTGGTTTCCGTCGTGCTGGGCTTTCACCTGATGGCGATGCTGGCGGTGGCGCTGGCGGGGGCACCGGCGTCGCCGGTCGAGCAGGAGTTCGCGCGGGCGTTCCAGGGATACGTGGAACTGATCGACCAGGGGCACGTCCACCGCTACTACGCTCCGGCGCCGCCGCCGACGCCCGTGGTGACGGCCGAATTGCGGTTCGGCGAGGGTCGGCCGACGAAATCGATCCGGATTCCGGATCGCTCGGTCCGGCCGAGGTTGCGGTATCAAAGGCAGCTTGCACTGGCGAATCACCTGTTCAACGAGTTCCGGATGGCCCAGGCCGACCTGCGAGGCCGCCAGGAGAGCCGATGGGGGGCGTCGTATGCCCGGCACCTCTGCGCGGAGAATCCGGGCTGTACCGGAGTGACGTTGCGGGTCCAGCAGCACCTCGTTCCCGACCTGATCCGGATGCGGCAGGAGGGCATCGTGTCCTTGCCGGACGTGGACGACGAGCGGTTCTACACCGTGCCCGAACGGATCGGAGACTACCCGTGCGACGGCCAGTGACCACAACCGCGAATCCGGATTCCCAGGGGACGGACCGCCGGCCGGCGTTCGTGCGAGCCTGGGACAGCTTCTTCTTCCAGGCCGCCGACCCGACGCCGCTGGGCTGGCTCCGAGTCGTCGTCGGCCTGCTCCTGCTCTGGGACTTCGCCTGGCTGGGCGTCGATCTGCGAGCCTGGCTCGGGCCGGACGGCTGGGCCGACCCGGCGGTCGTGCGTTCCTTCCTGCCGCCGGGGGCGTGGTCGCTCTGGCTTTGGTTGCCGGAAGGCGGGATTTTGCCGGTCTTTGCGGCGGGACTGGTAGTTCTGGTCCTGTTCACGATCGGCCTCGGGAGTCGGGTGACGGCGGTGCTGGCCTGGGCGTTCGTCGTCTCGACGAACCGCCGCGTGCCGGTGATGCTCTTCGGGTTCGACAACATCGTGGCCACCTGGCTGCTCTACCTGGCCGCTTGCGGAGCCAGCGGCCGGGCGCTCTCCATCGACCAACTGATCGCGAGGCGGCGGGGCGGATCGTCGCGTCCGGCGCCGAGCGTGGCGGCGAACCTGGGCCTGCGGCTGGTCCAGCTTCATTTGTGCTTGATCTACGCGTCGGCGGGCCTGGCGAAGCTTCAGGGGACACCCTGGTGGGACGGCTCGGCGATCGGCATGTTGCTGGGCAACAGCGAGTTCCGCACGTTCGATCAGTCGTTCCTGGCCGACTACCCGACCTTGCTCCAGCTTGCCACCCACGCGACCGTCTTCCTGGAGATCGTCTATCCGATTTTGATCTGGTTCCGCGCCTGGCGGTCCTGGATGCTGGCGGGGGCGGTCTTGATGCACCTCGGGATTGCGACGTCGATGGGCCTGACCGAGTTCTCCCTGGCGATGGCGGCGGGCAACCTGGCGTTTGTGCCGACCACGTGGCTGGCCCGGGTCGGGCTCGGACGTGGCCTCGGGTCGTCGTCGGCGCTAGAATCGGCTGAGGGGCCAGACCCGACCCGGGCGTCGTCGTCGCGAGGCCCGGCCGGTCGCGGGCCCCGGACCGAGCCTGGGAGAGCCCCCCGATGAGCCAAGGACCCCGATCCGACCGCCGTTCTGCCTCCTCGTCCCGCGCCGACGACCTCGGCCTGCCCGCCGAACAGGAGCTGCGCGACGCGGTCGTGCCGCGCCTGTTCGTCCGCGAGCCGGGCTGGCACGTTCGACTCAAAGTGGGTAGCGAGAAGATGTTCTGTTACATGATGGCTCCCGGCGAGGACCATTACCACCGGATCGCCGACGGCGAGATCCACCTCGGCCGCGGCGACCTCCGTCTTTGCCTTCCCTGCGCCGACCGCCACGGCCTCCTTCAGTACGAGCCCCGCGCCCTCCGCCAGCCGGTGCGCGGGCTCGATATCGAAGGTCCCGATGACGTCACCGATTACCCCGTCCGCGAGCCCAGCGACCGCCCTCTCTCGGAAGGTGCGCCGGATGACCTGTTCCTCTCTTGACTCCGAACCCGGTCCTCCCCGAGCCGGCGGCCTGCCATGTACGAGTACGCCTTCATCTCGTGCCCGGTCGAGTTCCGCCGCGGGGAGCCGAGCCCCGAGGCGTACCGCCGGATCATCGAGGACCAGGCCCGCCAGGGGTGGCGGCTGGTCCAGATCTTCGTCCCGATCCCGGCGGCCGTGCCCTCGACTTACGAACTGATCTTCGAACGCCCCCGGCATCGCTGATTCGCGATCGCCCGGATGACCTGTTCTCTGAAGTCGAGAGGCGTCCCCGCGACGCTTCTTGGGCGCCCTGGGAACGCGCCCCGGACGCCCGGGAGACGCCGGAGGGACGCGCTTTACGCCGCAAAGCCACCAACCGTATCGGGTTTTCCTTGAGGAAGTTACGTCTCAAAATTACCCATCTTGAAGTTCGTTCGGCGCCAGGAGACGCGCCGGCCGTCGCATCGCGTGGTCGGCGCGACGGGGAGCGGACTTCGCCCGCGTCGAGCGGCCTGATCGCCGAATTGAGAAGGAGCGCGACGGCATTCGCGTCGGCTCCATCGAGGTCGGCCTGCGAACCCGTCTCGTTATCTTCGAAAAATCGGACTCCCGTTATCGCCCTTTCTCTGGGAATCCGGGCGCCACCTCCCGGCAAGGGACGCGCGAACGCCCCACACACCCGCGGCCGACGGGTCGCCCGAGGCAATCTTGACTTTCTTAGTCAGAATAGAGAAGATTCGTCGACTCCGGAGGCAGGAATTCCGACTTCCCCGAGGAAGATTCCAGTTCGCGGGAGTTCGTTCCGAGCGGAATGGAACCGGTCCGGGGGAGGCAGGGGATGGGGAAGGGGCGTCGCTCCGATGGGCTGGGAAACGCTGACGTCGATCATGAGCGGCCCGGCGTGGTTCACGGTGGGCCTGGTCGGGGTGCTGGTCGGATTGCTGGCCCTGACGCGGGTCTCGCCGGACGTGATCCTGGTTGGCGGGGTGACGCTGCTGCTCCTGCTCGGGATCATCACGCCGACCGAGGCGCTGGGGGGGATGGCCAACGAGGGGATGGTCACAGTCGGGGCGATGTACGTCGTCGTGACCGGCCTGCGGGACACGGGCGGGGTCGCCTGGCTGGTTCAGCGACTCTTCGGGAGGCCGAAGACGCTCGTGGGGGCCCAGTCGCGGATGATGGCGCCGGTCATTGGCATGAGCGCCTTCCTGAATAATACGCCGGTGGTGGCGATGATGATTCCGGCGGTCAGCGACTGGGCGAAGCTCAACCGCTTTCCGGCGTCGAAGCTGATGATCCCGCTAAGCTACGCGGCGATCCTCGGCGGGACCTGCACCCTGATCGGCACGAGCACGAATCTGGTCGTGCACGGCCTGCTCCTGAAGACGCCCGGTCAGCGCGGCCTGGAGATGTTCGAGATTGCCTGGGTCGGCGTACCGAGTGCGCTGCTGGGTGTGACGTATGTCTTGCTGTTCAGCCGCTGGCTCTTGCCGGATCGGGCCTCGGCGATGAGCCAGCTCGGCGACCCGCGGCAATACACGGTGGAGATGCTGGTGCGGTCGGGCAGCCCGCTGGCCGGTCAGACGATCGAGCAGGCGGGTTTGCGACACCTGCCAGGGATGTTCCTCGTGGAGATCGACCGCGACGGCACGATCCTGCCGGCGCCCGAGCCCTCGGACACGCTCCGGGCCGGCGACCGCCTGGTGTTCGCTGGGGTGGTCGAGTCGGTGGTGGACCTCCAGAAGTTCCGGGGGTTGGAGCCGGCGACGGACCAGGTCTTCAAGCTGGAATCACCGCGACGCGACCGCTGCCTGATCGAGGCGGTGGTCGCGCCGAGCAACCCGATGGTCGGCCGCTCGATCCGCGAGGCGCGGTTCCGCAACACGTACAACGCCGCCGTGATCGCCGTGGCCCGCGACGGCGAGCGGATCAAGAAGAAGATCGGCGACATCGTGCTCCGGGCCGGCGACACACTGCTGGTCGAGGCGCACCCGTCGTTCGTCGAGCATCAACGCAACGCCCGGGACTTCCTCCTCGTCAGCCCGCTGGAGCAATCGAGCCCGCCGCGCCACGAACGGGCGTGGGTGGCGCTGGTGATCCTGGCTCTGGTCGTGACGCTGGCGGCGCTGAACTGGCTCAGCATGCTCAAGGCGTCGCTTCTCGGCGCCGGCTTGATGATCCTGACCCGCTGCTGCGCCAGTCGCGAGGCTCGCCGGAGCGTGGACTGGCAGGTCTTGCTCGTGATCGCGGCCTCGTTCGGTCTGGGCAGCGCGTTGGAGACGACCGGCGCCGCCAAGGCGATCGCGGGTGGCCTGATCTCGCTGGCCGGCGGTCACCCCTGGGTCTCGCTGGCGGTTGTCTATGGCGTGACGATGTTCTTCACCGAGCTGATCACCAACAACGCCGCCGCCGTTTTGGTCTATCCGATCGCGCTGGCCACGAGCCTGCGTCTGGGCGTGTCGTTCCTGCCGTTCGCCACGGCGATCATGATGGCCGCCTCCGCCAGCTTCTCGACGCCGATCGGCTACCAGACGAACCTGATGGTCTATGGCCCCGGCGGGTATCGTTTCAGTGATTACTTCCGGGTCGGCATCCCCCTGAACCTGATGATGTGGGCCCTCTCGACGACCCTGATCCCCTGGATCTGGCCGTTTCAGGCGGGGGGTTGATGGGAGGATCGGTCGGGGTGGCCGAGGCCCAGCCGAAGGAGTGCCCCGGGAACCGCGGCTTCCGCCAGCGGGGCACGTTCCGCGGTGCTTCCGTTGACCCCGGCCCTCCGTCCGTCCAGACGCTGGGCACCGACTTGGCCCCTGAGCCGGACGCGATTCTCCCTGACGGACGCACGAGGGTCAGTTCCAACGAACGCTGGAGAATTCGCAGGGTGGCTTATCTCTCCAGGCGACGGATGGTTGGCCAGGAGTCGAGCCGCGGGCCGAGCCAGGCCCTCAACTCCTTCAGGTCCTCGGCGATCAGCTCCAGGGCTCGCTCCAGGGCCCGCTCCGGGATGGGCGGAGCGGTGGGGGCCGGCGGCGCGACGGAGAGGGCGGCCCGCTTCGCGAACTGGTTAATCGGACCGGGCAGGCGCTGCACGATGCGGGACAGGCCGGGGTAACGCCTGGCCAGCGTTCCCAGCGTCGCGACCGTTCGGAGTTGCCTGGCGGAGTTGACCTCCGACAGCGGCTCTCGCCACGCGGGTGTCTCCTCGATCTCCAGATAGCGTGCCAGGTCGGCCAGGACCCGGGGATGGTCGGCGTACAGCTCTTCGGCGATCAGCACATGAACGGCATCGTCGCCGAATTCGCGGCGATAGGCGGCGAGCTGGTGGGCGTAAAGGGTGGAGTCGATGATGACCGGATCCCGGTCGATCACGTCGCCCAGTGTCTCGTCGGGTCGGTAGAGGCCGATGGAAACACAGTGCTTGTAGTGGCTCTCGATCCGCTTGAGCGGATCGCGAAGGATGTAGACGAGCTTCGGCCGACCCAGGCGGGCGTGGATCCGTTGCGGGACCGGGCCGCAGTGCGGGTCCCGGGTGTAGGTGGTCGAGGCCTCGCCGACCAGGGTCTTGCCGGCCGGGCAAGGTCGGAAGAGTTCGAGATAGGCTTCCCAGGCGAGCGGGTCGTCGTCGGTGGGCTTGCTGAAGAAGTGCGGCTCCTTGGTCTCGGGGAACCAGACCCTGGGATGCTGCATGAGGAGCTGGTAGAGGAGCGTCGTCGAGGCCTTCATGGCGCCGATGATCAGGAGATTCGGCTGGATGCGGCCCTCGGGGTCCCGGGGAGGAAGCGGCTCGCTCCGGTCGCCGGTCCCTGTCGGCTGAGGGTCGGCCGTCACGCTCTCCGAACGGCCTTGGTGTTGACTCTGTTCTTGGGAGGACGGCATCTGGCGACGCTCCTGGTACGACTCCGTTGACGTTCCCCTGGCCGATTCTCCGACCTCGGGCGGGGTGACGTCGCATTCTGCAAGGTCCGGTTTGCCCGACCGGACAGTGACCTCGGATCACCCGGGTGCCATCGCCAGCATGGGCTCGTCCGGGATCGTAACGCAACCCCGATGGAACCCCGGGTGGCAAAACGCCACGGAGGCTTGCCAGAAAGCGACATCATCGGGGCCTGGCAGCCCGAGGGGACCGAAGGCGGAAGATCGACTTATCACATGAGCGACCTTAAGTGATCGACCGGGATAAGTCAATCAATTTCGACGTGCGGGTGGCCGAGGCCAGGCACGAGGCAGGATCCTGCCGCGAGCTTGCCCCGGAATCGCGGCCTGGGCCCCCGAGGCCCGTTCACCCGCGTCCCATTATGGTAACATGGTGAGGCTGCTTCTCGGCGGGCCGAGCCTCAAAGCCGGGGCGGTTCGGCGGCGCGGGAGAGTTTCCGGGATGGGGTTGGTCATGTCGAACCGCTCGACGTTCGTCTGGACGTTCGCGGCCGTCGTGCTCCTCGACGGCGCGGCTTGGGGCCAGGAGGTGGTGCCGCCGAGGGAGGTGCGGGTCCTCCGGGTCTTCTTCGTGCCGAAGGGCGAGAGGACGCCGACGGCGGACCAGGACCGGAGGCTCTGGAGGCACCTGGAGTGGTCGCGGGCGCGGTATCGGGAGTTGCTCGGGAACCGGGACACGTTCGCGATCGAGGGCGGGAAGGCGCGGGTGTATCGGGCCGAACGGCCGCTGTCGTTCTACCGGGAGCAACCGGAAATGGCGGCGCCGCAGGTCGTGAGCGAGTTGCTCGCGGGGCTGGAGGTCAACCGGTACAACGCCCCGTACATCCTGCTCGTCGTGCTGATGAACCCGGAGGACCACTTCCCGGTCGGCGGCGGGAGGCCGCTCAACGGGGGGTATGGCACCGGCGGCGGGATCGTCGTGCTGTCGTCGTTCTCCCTGGATCGGTCGCCCAACTTCCAGTCCACCCTGCAGCACGAACTCGGGCACGCGTTCGGCCTGCCGCATGTGGACGCATATCTGTATGACATGAAAAGCAATAATTCCATCATGTCCTACAATCCGAATCACCACACAAACGGATTCACGCCGAGCCGGACCCCCGGCGGGATGATCCCGGAGGACATCCGCGGGCTGGCCCTGAACCGGCGGGCCTTCCCGAAGCTGCGGTTCGATCCGGAGCAGGACGTCCCGAAGGGGTACACGATGGCCGGACTCGTCACCCTCGGGCCGATGACGATTCCGGGTCAGCCGGACGGAGTGACGGTAACGACCGACTCGGGCGAGGAGTTCGGGTCGAAGGTCGGCAACATCGTGCAAGGGCGGATCGGGGCGAGCAAGAAGACCGGAGAAGTGACGTTCGACTCGGGGACGATGTGGCAGTCCGCGAAGGCGACGGACGGCTGGGTGTCGGTGGACGTCACCTTTCCCGATGAGGTGACGTTGACGCGACTGGCGGTCCACTCGCAGCACAGCGGAATCTACCACGCAGCCGAGGCCGTTCGGGTGCTCGTGAGGGATTCTGGGGAAGGGTTCCGGGAGGTCGCGGAGGCGGCGTTGAAGTCAGTGGACGATACGGTGAACCTGCCGGAGACGAAGGGCCGGGGCTGGCGGTTCCAGTTCCGCGCTGGGCCGAGCGGGATCGTCGTCCTGAGGGGCCTCCAGTTCTTCTCCGGGGACGACGAGCTGTTCCCGCCGCTGGTCCCCTACGAGCCGTGAACAGGTCAACACAATCGCCAACGAACGGAGGCCGGGGCGTGGCGCGGTTTCTTGATCCTGGATCGAACGGTCGGAAGATCCAGGCTCAAGGGAGCCTGGATCTCCACCGGTCGGACGGATGATCCGGAACATGGAGGGAAGGGTCGGTCTGATCGGGACCCGATCAGCGGCTCAACTCCGGTCAGTGGTCGGGAACGGGCTGGCGGAGGAACAGGACCTGGTTGAAGGCGGGTCCGTAGTAGGGCTTGTAGGCCAGGGGGACGACCTCGTTGAAAGTCGGCTTGGGTTGCTCCTCGCGCTCGGGCCGACTGGTACCGGTCAGCGAGGCGAGCCAGTCGCGCCAGGGCTCAACGTCCTCGCCGAGGGCCTGGCCGGTCGCGTCCTTGAGGACCCGGGCGATGTGTCCCTTGAATTGCTCGCGGGCCTGGTTCATCGACTCGATCCGGACGACGTCGTTGCGGAGCTGCATTGAGGCGGAGGCGACCCCTTTGAGAGCCTCGGCGGCGATCTGGCGGGGCGAGATGACATACTCGACCACGTCGGAATCCTGAACGTTCGTCGTGATCCCGCCGATTTTCAAGGGGTGCTGGAACGAGGCGATGGTGGGCCCCTGACGGAAGATCAAGGGGGAGCCGGTGTTGTCGTAGGTGATGATGTCGCCGGGACGGTAGCCGACGTTCGGCGGCGGGGGCGGGGCGTAGAAGCGCCGGACGTTGAAGCGATCCCCCTCGACGAACAGGATGCCCGGCGAGCCGGGACCGGCGACGGGTCGGACCTCGTACTTGAGCAGCTTCGGCATCAAGGCGACCAGGAACTCGACGAACTCGACCGGCTCCCGGCCGCGGAGCGTCTCGGTGGCCATCCGGCGGACGTCGGCACTGACGCCGTAGATCGAGAGGCTGGCCAGGGTTTTCGAGGCCACCGGGCCGCGGACCTGGCCGAGGACCTGGATCAAGATCCGTTGATCGGCGGGGCTCCGGTCGGCGAACTCGCGGTAGAGGGAAGGCACGGCGCGGGGATCGACGATCCGGGCGAGGGCGGCCTCGGCCTCGTCGCGACGGGGGCCGCCGTGGATGTGGCGGTGGATCGCCTTGAACTCGGAGGCCCAGCGGGCGTCGGCCTTCTCCTGCTCCCTGGCCTCGGCGATCTGCTCGTCGAGCATCCAGCGGCCTTTATATTTCTTGTAGCCGAGCCGTTTCCAGGCGGAGTCGCGTTTGGGGTCGAGCTGCACGACGTTGGCGAAGTGGAGCCGGGCCTCAGCCTCCAGGCCGTGCTGCTCGCACCAGATCGCCAGCCGCCACTGATCGTGCGAGGTCATCGCCGCACGCTCGTTCAAGCCGTTGTACTCGGCCAGGGCGGCACCCGTGGCGGAGTCGGCCTGCGCCGCGGTGGGGGTGGCGTCGGACGGGTCGGCCTGAAGCACCAGCAAGATCCCGAGCAGGGCCGTTGCAATCATTCCGTCGCCTCCGGGTCCGCGACCTGGGAAGCCCGTCATCGGGCCAGACTTCCGATGGATGAGCCAGAAAGCTGTTGTGCCCGTGAGCCTCCTTGCTCGATCATTTGCCTGGAAGGGGGATTCCCGGCAACAACACAGACTTTAGGGCAGATTCCGCGCCAGCGGCTGGAGGTTGGAGGCGTTCATCCGCCGGCGCCGGGGAGACCGAAGCGATTGCGGAGGTCGTTGAGGAAGGCGGCGAGGTCGGAGGGCAGGGGGGCCTCGACGCGGACGTCGCGGCCGGTGAGGGGGTGGCGGAAGCCGAGCGTCTGGGCGTGGAGGGCCTGGCGGCGGAATTGGGCCTTGGAACGGCGGAGCTCGGGGGAACGGTAGAGCGGGTCGCCGACGACGGGGTGTCCGATCGCGGCGAGATGCAGGCGGATCTGGTGCGTGCGGCCGGTTTCGAGCCAGCAGGCGAGCAGGGTCGCGACCGGTCCGAATCGCTCAACGACGCGGTAATGAGTCACGGCGTGGACGCCCTCACCCGGCTCGCGAGCCACGGCGCGGCGACGCTCGCCGCGATCGACGAGGGGCAGGTCCACCGTCCCCAACTCGCGACGCAAGCTGCCCTCGACGACCGCGAGGTACTGCCGCTCGACAGCGTGGGCCTTGAAGAGCGGCTGGAAGGCCCGCAACGCCTCGGGCGACCGGGCCAAGGCGAGGGCGCCGGAGGTCTCCTTGTCGAGGCGGTGGATCACGCCGACCTGGGGACGTCCGCCGTGCCGGAGGGCGAGGTAGCGCTCGGCGCGGTGGATGAGGGTGTCGTCCTCGTGGGCGGCGGTGGGGAGGGTGAGCAGTCCGGCGGGCTTGTCCACGATCAGGATGTGGGGGTCCTGGTGGAGAACCGTCAGCCCCACCTTGACGACGCGTCGGGCCTTGGGACGGTTGGGGAAGAACTCGACCGCGGCGTCGGGCTCGACCAGGCGGCCGGGCTCATCGCAGCGTGAACCGGCGAGGTCGATGCGGCCATTGAGGACCGCCTCCTGGGCGGCGCGTCGGGAGAGGCCGAACCGCTCGGCGACGAGCTTGTCAAGGCGGGTCGTCATGCGAGGGAGAGGGGGAACCGTCGGCTTGTGGGCGGACAACGCATCCCTGAGAGGCCGCCCACTGATCGGACCCCGCGAGCCGATTGCTCGGGAGTCGAGGGGCCCGGTCCGTTCAGAATGAGACCGAACCGTCCGGGCGGGTCATCCTTGATCAAGGGGGGATTCTAACGTCGGAGAAGACCCGGGGCAACCCGACTCAGGCGAGACCGGCCAGGCGACGGACGGTCTCCCAGGCGTATTGCGGCGTGCGGGTCGTGCCGTGCTCCATGCCAATGGCGCCGGCGTAGCCGAGCTGGCGGAGGCGCTGGAAGAGGTAAGCGTAATCGAGGTCGCCGGTGCCCGGCTCCTTGCGACCCGGCACGGCGCCGACCTCGACGAAGTGGATATGACCGGCCTTCAGCCCTTCTTCGAGCAAGGGGGAGACGTTTCCTTCGCCGAGCTGACGGTGGTAGATATCAAAATCGACCTTCACGCGGGGATGGCCGGTCTCGGCGGCGAAGGTAAACGCCTCGCGGGCCGTGAGCATCGTCATCTGGGGCGACTCGACACGGTTGAGCGGTTCGAGCGTCAGAGTGACGCCGTACTTCTCGGCGATCGGACCCGCCTTCTTCAAGCCGGCGATGATCTGGGAGCGCTGGGTTTCCCACGGGATGTCGGGCTGGAGGCGACCGACGAACGTGATCAGGTTCTCGGCGCCGAAGCGGCGAGCGACCTCGCAGGCGGCCTCGAAGTCGTCGAGGAAGGCGGCCTCCTCGCCGGTCTTGGTCAGGCCGGACGACCAGCCGGTCTTCGGGGCGCCGGTGATGCTGACGCAGCGCAGGCCATGCTGGTGCTGGGCCGCGAGCATGGCATCGAGGTCCTTGCCCTGGTAGCCCCAGAAGCCGAAATGCTGGGAGCCGCAGGCGGCGACGGCGGCGATCCGGCGGTCGTAGGGCATCTCGCGGGGGAACATCAATTCGAGGTTCATGGCGAGGCTGTAGCGGGGCGGAGGCAGGTCCCCCGCGTCGCCGTCGTCGGCCCGCTGGAGGGCCGGCGGACGCGCCGCGCCGATCACCAAAGGGGGCGTCAGGACGCCCGTTGCCAGGAATTGCCGACGCGTACCGCGCATGAGTCGCCTCACCCCCTCCGCGGACCCGGAACCCCCCGCAGACGTGCGGGTGGGCGTTGATCCCTTGCTTACCAGTAAAACCCCACACCCGTGCGGGACGCAATGGCCGACCCGTCGGGATTGCGGTTTCCGGGAAGAACCCACGGCTTTCTGCATGGTCGGAATTCACCCCGATTTACGAAGTCCGAGCGCGGTGCGTTCCTCGGGCGTGAGGTCGCGCCACTGGCCGGGGGAGAGGTCGCCCAGGGTGATCGGGCCGACGGCGACGCGGACAAGTCGCAGGGTGGGGTGGCCAACCGCCGCGGTCATGCGGCGGACCTGGCGGTTGCGGCCTTCGCGGAGGGTCAGCCGGAGCCAGGCCGTCGGGACGTTCTTGCGAAAGCGGATCGGAACCGGTCGAGGTGGCAACGCGGGCTCGTCGGTCAAAAGCTCGGCGCCGGCGGGGAGGGTCGGGCCATCCTTCAGCAAGACGCCACGGCGGAGGGCGTCGAGAGCCTCGGGTCCGGGCACACGCTCGACCTGGGCGAGATAGACTTTCGCCTGGCCGAACCGTGGGTCCGCAAGCCGCAGGGAGAGGCGGCCGTCGTCGGTCAGCAGGAGCAGACCCTCGCTGTCGCGGTCGAGCCGGCCAACCGGATAGACGCGCGAGAACGGCACGAAGTCCTTGAGCGTCGCCCGGCCGGCGGCATCGGTGAACTGAGTGAGCACATCATAGGGCTTGAACAGGACAAGGTAACGGAACCGACGGGCTGCCACCGCTTCCTCCATTCTGAATCGTCGGGCCGATGGGGAACGTGAGCCAGGATCGGCCATAACCGTCTGCCATATCCTATGGTTGCCGGGAGGGCACGCCATGTCCGGCTGGTTTTATCAGGTCAACGGCTTCGAGCTGGGTCCCGTTCCGACGCCCGAGATCCAGCGATTGCTGCAGAAAGGACGCATCGCCCCCGACACGCCCGTTCGTCGGGAAGGCGACGGCAGCTGGCGGACGGCCGATCGCCTGCCGGTCGCCGACGACCCCGCGCCCCGATCGATGGTTGCCGCGATCCGATCGAGGCCCGCGCCCCGTCGCCGCGACGTTCTCGATCGGTTCGCCGTGCTCGGCATCCCGATCGGCGTGGCGCTGATCCTGCCTCGGGACGGGATCGCCCACTCGCTGGGGCTCGTGATCCTGGCACCGTCGCTCGCCGCCTTGATCCATCGGCTCGTGAAAATGACCGATGATCTGAGGGCGCTTCGAGAGACGGCCGGCCTGGGCCGGTCCGACGACGATCGCGATCCCGTGGACTCCACCCGGCCCGGCCAGAGCGGTCGGTCCTGATCGTCTCGACGACGCCCCATGCCGGTGGCCCCCGAGCCTCAGACGCGAGGCTGGGGTTGAACCCGGAAGCCCCTTTCTCCTACAATCGTCGTAGAGCCAGGCTCGAGGGACCACCATGACGTCGTCGATGGCCTGCCAATCCTGCGGGAAGGTGCTTCCGGAGCCGGGCCGGGCCTGTCCGTCGTGCGGACGTCGGTTCGAAGACGACGATTGGATCATGGCGTGGGTCACCTCGCCGAGAGCGGAGCGCGGGACGGAGCGGGCCTCCACCTGCCACTTCTGTGGCTACGAAGGGCCGATGGAACGCGACCGGGAGCAGGGGTCGGAGTGCTGTCCGGCGTGTCGCGGCCTTCAAAGCGTGGCGCCTTCCCCGGAGATCCTGATCGGCTTTCATCAGGTCGCCTGCCCGGATTGCGAATTTGCATTCCAGCTCTCTGAGGATGATCGGGGCAAGACGGTCCTCTGTCCGGGCTGCAAACGGTTCCTCGGCTGTCTGCTTCCCGATCAGCGGCGCAAGCCCTGGCGACGCCGGGCGAAAGCCCGGTGGAACGCCCCCTGAACGGCCCGAGGGCGGCAACGGTATGCCCGCGGCCAACACGGTTTTCGCACCCGATCGCCGTCCTCTCCGATGGCGTCGGGCGTCCACGCCGACCCGATTCGCGACCGCCGAACGCGGGGTCGCCTCGCTCCGGCGACGGGACGGGGCCGTGCCATTTTCTTCGGCGTGACCTGACTGGTTCGGCTGCACTAGATTGTTATTGATCACATCTTTATTATTTTTTAAGCTACTCGCTATGAAATTCTCTTGACTTCAGGATGAAGCACGGTTCATGATGAGCCCGGGTCGTGCTTAGTAAGATCACGACACGAACCGGCACCCGATCGTCGATCGGTGCAGGTTGCGTCGTCCCCATTGCTCCCGCTCGGTATCGTCCACCAATTCCATTCGGAAAGAAGCAGGTGCGCCCATGCTCTCATCCGGAAGACGGCTCAGCGTCCGCGCAGAGATCGGCCTTCACGCTGATCGAATTGCTGGTGGTCATCGCCATCATCGGAGTCTTGATTGCGCTGCTTTTACCGGCCGTGCAGGCGGCCCGCGAGGCGGCGAGGCGGTCGCAGTGCAGCAACAACATGAAGCAGCTCGGTATCGCGCTGCATAACTACCACGACATCTTCGGCTCGTTTCCGGCGTCGATCTGGCCACGCAGGACAGTTCCTCCTGGACGGGGGCGCGGCCGGCGAGGCCGCAGCTGCATAGCTGGATCGCGATGGTCCTGCCCCAGCTCGAACAGTCGCCGGTGCACAACGCCATCAACTTCTCGTTGCCGGTCAACGGCGACATCCCGGGCGTGACCAGCGGCAACACGGGCGCGAAGGCCAACCACACCGCCTTGATGACGCCGCTCGCCGTGCTGATGTGCCCGAGCGACCCGTCCCCCACCTTCTCGGTGTACGCCCGGGTCGATAGCGGCGTGGGCTGGAACTTCGCCAGCAACACCGGCCTGAACTCCGGCCCCAAGCTCAACTATTTCGCTAATTTCGGCGACAACCATCCCGACGACGCCACCTACTGGCCGTTCCAGACCCTGCCCTACTCGCGCAACAACGGCTTCGGCGAGCTGAACACCTTCACGGGCATCCTCGCCCGCGACGGCTACACGACCTCGCTGCGCGACTTCACCGACGGCACGAGCAACACGTTCGCCGTCGGCGAGTCGCTCTTCGAGTCGTGCGACTGGTTCACCTGGCCGAACCCCAACGGCACCACGGCCGGCAGCGCCATCCCGCTCAATTACAAGGTCACCCAGCACAACGCCGACGCCAACAGCCGCTACGACAGCCGCAACTGGCGCGTCGGATTCGGCTTCAAGAGCCAGCACCCCGGGATCGTCCAGTTCCTCTTCACTGACGGCCGGGTCACGGCCATCAAGGAGTCAATCAACCGGAACGTGTACCGGTATCTCAGCACCCGCAATCAGGGCGAGGTCATCTCCGCCGATGCCTACTGATCTCACACCCCGACGCGGCCACGACGCCGCGCCGGGTCTCGCTCGAGGATCGGGGAGGATCGCCCGCCGGCTCGCTGGCTTCCTCGCCGCGGCACTGGCCGTGGCTGGCTGCGCCCGGGAATCGTCCGAGTCGGCCGGCGGTCCCGACCCGGTCCTCGCCGCCGACCCGGCCGCGACCCAGGCCCTTCAAGGGGGGATCTCGGATGCGGTCAACGAGGCCGGAACGCGCTATTTGCCGCTGTCGTACCGGTCGAGCGAGGACCTGGTCGCGATCCTGGATCGGGTCGAGGCTCAACTCTCGGATGAAGGCGAGGGGTCTTACCCTCGCTACCTGGCCGGCGACGAAAAGCGGCCGGGGATCGAGGAGTCGGAGGAACTGGACCACTTCCGCGAGTCGATCCGGCGCTGGGAGGCACGAACCGGCAAGCAACTGCGGGCCACGATCGACCCCTTGAAGGCAGAGGTCGCGGCCCGCAAGCCCGACGGCCCGAACGTCCACCCCGAGTTTCACAAGCGCGTCTCCTCCGCCTTCGATGACTTTATCAAGATCGAGGTGGAGGAAATGCGCGAGCGTCGCAACCAGGCGATTCACGAGCAGGTCCAGCCTCTGCTGGAGAAATACCGGACGACTCACCCGGAGCTCGTGCGCCACTTCGAGGCGATTCTGAACACGCCGCCTTACAACCTGCCGTCCCCGTCCTCGCGGGCCGGGGCTCCGACCGACGAGGGCCGGGAGGCCCGGCCCCGGGAGACACTGAAGCCCGGGTCTCTCTCAAGCTGATCACCCTGGAATCTTCGAGCGGGAATTCATCGATGAGACAACATGCCCCAGGTTGGATCGTGGTGGCGATCGTTTCGGCCCTTTCCGTGGCCGGCTGCGGGGGCAGTGACACGACCCGGCCCTCTCTGGCCAAGGTCTCCGGAGTCGTCACCTACAAGGGCAAGCCCGTCAACAAGGGGTCGGTCATCTTCACACCCGTCCTTGGGAAGGGTGGAGAGACCGGCCAGGTAGCCACCAGCATGCTTGGCGAGGACGGCTCGTTCGCCCTGACCACCTTCGACACCGAGGACGGGGCCATCCTCGGTCAGCACATCATGACGATCGAGGCCCGCACGGAAGACCTCAACCAGTTGAACAAGCCGGGACCAAACGGCGAGATCGCTTACATCCTCCCCAAGCCCAGCGTCCCCTCGAAGTACACCAACCCGGAAAGCTCGCCCCTGCGCTACACCGTGGAGGCGGACAAGGAGAATCATTTCCTCGTCGAGCTGAAGGATTGACCCGGATCGATTCAAGATCGGCGCCGGGGCTGGGTGACCAGGGGCGTCGGCGGAGGGTTGTCGGCGGTCGTCGAAACGGGCTTGACCGGATCTGGAGGAATTCCTAGAGTCCGGCCACCAACGTCGCCCAGGAAGGTCCGGAATCCCGGTCCTCTGGTGGGGTTGGTGCGTCCGCAAGGACGCGGGCGGAGCGGAACGCGACACGTCGCGGTATGGTCGGCCCCGGCTCCTCCAATCTTGGGCCGGGGTCCGCGGGGCCGTCACTTCGTCCCGGCCCCGGACCGAACGGCAGGGAGGCTCGGCTGATGTGGCGAACGAACCGGAGGCGGGTCCTCGCGCTGGGGACGTCCGCGGCGGCGCTGGCGCCTGCTGGGGGCCGGTGGTGGCAAGTCCCTGCTGGGCAAGAAGGAGCCGCCGCTGAAGGTCAGCGAGACGATCGGCGACCTGGCCAACCTCAAGATGGCATCGAACATCCGGGTTGAGGGGGTCGGCCTGGTCATCGGCCTGGACAACACCGGCAGCGACCCCGGGCCGTCGATGTACCGGACAAAACTTCTGAACAAGATGCGGCAAGCTCAGGTGCCGCAGGCCGAGCAGATCCTGGCCAACAAGGCGACCTCGCTGGTGGTCGTCCGGGGAACGATCCCGGTTGGCATCACCAAGCAGGATATCTTCGACGTCGAGGTGGAGCTGCCACCGGGCAGCACGACGACCAGCCTGGCCGGCGGCAAGCTGATGCGGACCGAACTGGCGCTGGTGGCGGTCGCCGACGGCAAGGTGCTGGAAGGCAAGATCCTGGCCACGGCCGTCGGTCCGGTCCTGCCGGGCTCGGCCGCCAAGCCCGATGATCCCCGTGCTGGTCGCGTCCTGGGTGGGGCGCGGGCCAAGAATGACCTGCCCTACACGCTCGTCCTCAAGCCGAACCGCAAGGGGGTCCGCACGGCCGGCATGATCGAGTCGGCGATCGCGACGCGGTTCTACTACCTCGACGGCGTGAACCAGAAGGGCATGGCCGAGGCCAAGACCGACGAGTACCTGACGTTGAAGGTGCCCCGGACCTACCACCAGAACCAGCCCCGCTACTTCGACGTGCTGAAGTTCTTGCCGATCGCGGACACCCCGGAGCTTCGGCAGCAGCGGCTGGCGGCGTGGGGCCGGGAGTTGCTCGACCCGGAGACGTCCGGCCGCGCGGCGTTGAAGCTCGAAGGTATTGGCCCGAACGCCGCGGAGATCCTCAAGACCGGTCTGGCCAGCCCGGATGCCAACGTCCGGTTCTTCGCGGCCGAGGCGCTGGCCTACCTGAACAACGACGCGGGCGCCGAGGTCCTGGCCGACGCCGCGGTGACTCGGCCCAAGTTCCGGGCTTTCGCCTATGCCGCCCTGGCCGCCACCGACCAGTCCGGCTCGATCGCGCGGCTCCGCGACCTGATGAGCCACCCCGACAAGGAGGTCCGCTACGGCGCCTTCAACGCCTTGCGGACACTCGACGAGGACGACTTCGCCCTGGGCCGGATCCGCGTGCTCCACGAGCCGCCGCTGCCCGGAGACCGACGAGGACGACGGCGAGGCGATGGCCTACCAGATCGCGGTGGCCCGTCGCCATCGGACCGAGGACCCGTTCACCCTGTACCTCGTCGATTGCGACGGCCCGCCGATGATCCACGTCTCGAACACCCGACGCGCCGAGATCGTCATCTTCGGCGCACGATCAGAGGCTGTTGCCGCCGGTCGTGCTGGGCGGAGCGGGCTCGGTGCTGATCAACGCCAGCCTCGACGACGAGCGTGTCCAGATCGCCCGGATCGCCGCCGACACGCTCGACCCGGGCGGGTCGAAGGTCTCCTCGACCCTGGCCCTCGGCGAGGTGATCCGCGAGGCGGCCAACCTGGGGGCGTCGTACCCGGAGATCGTGGCCATCCTCGAGGCTGCCGAGCGCCAGCGGAACCTCCCGGGGCCGCTGGTCATCGATGCCGTGCCAGCCCCCAGCGACTCCTACGAGAAGGCCCAACTTGCGGGCGAGTCGCTCGACGGCAAGAAAGACAAGGACGTCAAGCGAACCTCGACCGACGACGATCGTGCCCGCTGGCGACTTTTCCGATTCTTCCGACGCGACCGGTCGGAGAAACGCTGAGAGCGCGGCCGTCAGAATCCCTCGCAGGCGGCCCTTCCGCGATCGTGGAAGACCCTGTCGGGGCGAGGTCGATCGGGGTGTCCAACTTCCGGGCTGGATTCCTTAGAAAGCATAAATCCCGCTCATTCAAGCCGCCCGGCGCGGGAATCCGCCGGTTTCCTCCGGGTGGCTCGTCCCCTGGGCACGGGAACCGCTCTCACCGACATTTCACGCCATTTTCCTCGCAATCGGCCGCCCCGTCACCTCCCTCCGCCGCCCGTCGATCGCGACGGGCGGCGTGGCCATCCCTGACCCCTCCTAAAGTCCCACGCCGCGCCGATCGAAAAATAGTCTTGACGGTCAGGTCCGCTACGCAGCGTCGCAGGACGGGCGACCCCCCGGGTCAATCGTTTTGCGAGCCGACGGCGCGGACGGCGGGGCGTCCCCCGCGACTCGACCCGCCGCGAAGCCGGCCGCCCGGTCCCTGGATCGGAGCGAATGGGTCGGGGCGGGTGTGAGGTGTCGGACAGAAACAGGGAATGGGGACCGCGTCGAGACACCGCGTCGGAGGCAGGTTCGGACGGCGACCGCGGGCTCCGCGGCACCGGCCAAGACCAGGCGTCGGCCGACCGCGGAACCACCACCGGAGGGGTCAGGAGACCCCCGAGGTCTCGCGCCGAAACGTTTGCGAGTGGAGTCCTCGTTATGAAGAAAGTGTTCACCACGGGCCAGGTCGCGAAGATCTGCAAGGTCGCGCCCCGGACCGTGAGCAAGTGGTTCGACTCGGGCCGCTTGCGTGGATATCGCATCCCCGGCTCTCAGGATCGCCGGATCCCCCGCGAGCACCTGCTGCGCTTCCTCAAGGAGCACGGCATGCCGCTCGGCGAGCTGGAAGCCGAGGTGTACCATAAAGTCCTCGTCGTTGGCGCCGACGCCCCCCTCCAGGTCGCCCTGAAGGAGCATCTGCGCGAATCCGACGACTTCCGCATCGAGGTCGCCGCCAGCGGCTTCGAGGCCGGCATCCGTGCCGAGAGCTTCCACCCCGATTGCATCATCATCGATATGGCCCTCGGTCGCATCGAAGCCGGTCAGATTGCCCAGAATCTCCGCAAGAGTGCCGACCACGCCAATACCATCCTCCTCGCCCTGACCAGCGACGAGCCCGGCGACGAGGTATACGGCCTCGGTTTCAACGACGCCTTCAAGAAACCCTTCGACGGCGCCCTGCTGGTCGAGCGGGTCAAGCGCCTGATCGCGCAGAAGAAGAACGAGGAGCCCTGAAGCAGCCCGCGGCCCGGCCCCGAGCCGCCCCGCTCGATCGCTCGGACCCTTCGACGGGCCCGAGTCCTGCCCCGGCATCGGGGTGGGACTCGGGCCCGTCGGCTTTGCCCGACCGTCACCGTCGCCGACCGCCTCACACAAAGATGACTCGCCGTGCGTTCCGGGATAAGATAGTTCGCCCGGAAGGAGCGCCCAACGCCGTCAAACGATCCGGAGATCGCGAGGATGAGCATGTCGATCGGAACGCTGCTGCTAGCCGCAGGGCTGGCGTTTCCCACCGCGACCGCGGCCGGACAGGAACCCGCCCCAGCCGGAAACCCGGTCCCGGCGCCGGCGAACGTTCGGGGGCTGGAGTCGCGGGTAGAGGCCGTCCTGAACACGCCCGGCTATCAGAACGGGCACTGGGGCATGCTGGTCGTCGATGCTCAGAACGGCCAGGTCGTCTATCAGCGCAATCCGGACCAGCTCTTCTGCCCGGCCTCAGTCACCAAGCTTTACACGACGGCCGCTGCGCTCCTCGATCTCGGGGCCGACTACCGGTTCGTGACACCCGTCGTCCACGATGGCCAGCTCGACAAGGCCAGCGGCCGGCTGAACGGTCGGCTCGTGCTGGTAGCCCAGGGCGACCCGAGTCTCGGCGGCCGGACCGGGACCGACGGCTCGCTCCTGTTCGTGGACAACGACCACTCCTACGCCGGCCCGATGTCCCGGAGCACGATCGTCCAGGCCGACCCGCTCGCCGGCCTCGATCACCTGGCCCGCGAAGTCGCGGCCTCGGGCGTCAAGGCGATCACGGGCGCGGTGGTCGTCGATGACCGGCTGTTCGACCCGGCCGAGAGCAGTGGCAGCGGCCCGCGACGGGTCACGCCGATCGTGGTCAACGACAACGTGATCGACATCGTCGTGACTCCAGGTGCCAGGGCCGGCGAGCCGGCGACGGTCAAGATCGTGCCGGAGACGGCCTTTGTCAGCTTCGACGCGCGGGTCGAGACGGTCGCGGCGGACGGGTCGAAGTTCGTGACGGTCGAGTCAGTCGGCCCGCGACAGTTCACCGTTCGCGGTCAGATCCCAACCGCTTCGGGTCCCTCATTCCACATCTACGAGGTGCCGGACCCGGCCTCGTTTGCCCGGGCGCTGTTCATCGAGTGCCTCCGGCGACGCGGGGTGGACGTGCCCGCCTCGCCACTGGCCGCCAACGACACGACAGCCTTGCCCCCTCGCGAGCAGGTCGCCGGCTGGTCCAAGGTGGCGCAGTACACCTCGCCGCCATTCCGCGAATATCTCCGCGTGATCCTGAAAGTCAGCCAGAACCTCCACGCCAGCACGCTCCCCCTGCTGATCGCCGCCCACCACGGTCAGCGCACGCTGGAGGAGGGCCTGTGTCGAGAAGGCACAATCCTCAAAGGGCTGGGCGTCGATGTGGAAGCGATCTCCTTCGGTGGCGGCGCGGGCGGCAGCCGGTCGGACCTGGTGACGCCGAGGGCGACCGTGGCGCTCTTGAAGGCGATGGCGGCCCGGCCCGACTTCGCCGCGTATGAGGCCGCCTTGCCGATCCTCGGACGCGACGGCACCCTGGCCGAGTCGGTTCCGCCCGAGAGCCCGGCGCGGGGGCATGTCCGGGCCAAGACCGGGACGTATTACGTCCACGACGGCCTGACAGGCAAGACCGTGCTGACCAGCAAGGCCCTGGCCGGTTACATGGAAACCGCCAGCGGCCGCCGCCTGATCTTCGCCTTTTTCCTCAATGACCTGCCGCTTCGCGTCGAGAAGGGTGACGTCTCCGCCGCCACGACGGCCGCTGGCAAACTGCTGGGCCGGCTCTGTGAAGTCTTCTATAACGACAACGACGCCGCCGCGGCCAAGGCGAAACCCGAATCGGAGAAGCCGGCCGAGAGCCCCCGCGCGGCCGCGGGCAAGGCCGCGTAGCCGGCCGCTCAGGGCGCCTTCGATCGGTCGCGTCGATGACCAAGTCGGTGATGCGGCGGTCGCTCATCCCGTGCCGGAAGTCGCTCGGAGCGGCCCTGGTCACAAATCGGTCCGGGAACTTGAGATTGGGGGCTTGACGCGTCAGGTATCCTCTTGACGGGCGGCCGCTCGGTTGCTGGGATGAGGCAACGGCCGAGGGGGTCGTGTTGGAGGCCAGGACGCCGCGTCCGAAACGGCGGGGAGGGGGGACCGTGTTGCGTATCGGGATTGCCGGCTGCGGCCGCGCCGCGAGAATCCACACGGGCCGCTTGATCGCCTTCGACGCGGTCCGCGTGGTCGGCTGCGCCGACCCAGATCACACCACCGCCGAGGCCCTGGCCCGCTCGATCCCGGCCGACGCGTCGGGGCAAGCGACGCCGGCCTACACCGATCACCGAGAATTGCTGGCCCGCGGCGACCTGGATGTGCTGGCGGTCTTCGCTCCCCATCGGGCCCACTACCGGCTGGCGATGGACGCCTTGCAGGCCGGCTGTCACGTGTTTGTCGAGAAGCCGCTCTCGACCAACGCGCAGGAGGCCAACGACATCGTCAACCTCGCGCGGCGCGCGATCGGATTGTTGCCGTGGGCCACCAGTACCGGCTGATGCCGGGCCTGGTCGAGGCCCGTCGTCGCCTGGCGTCGGGTGCAATCGGCGCCTTGCGGATGGTCACGGCGGCCCTGGCCTCGCCCTGGCTGGGCTCGCACAACGATCCGGAAGACTCCTGGCGGTTCGCCCCGAAGGCTGGCGGCACCGGCATCCTGGCCGACGAGGGCGACCACCTGCTCGACGCCCTGCTCTGGACCACCGGCCGGGCCGCCGCCGAGGTCGCCGCCATCCAGAACCGCCGCGAGCCGGGCCTGGACGTCGTCGACCGCCGCCGCGCTCCGGCTGGCCGACGGCACCCCGGCCACCCTGGCCATTTGCGGCGTTTCACCCGAACACCGATTCGAACTTAACTTTTTCGGGGAACATGGTTTACTCCGCGCCACCGACCGCTCCCTCACGCTCGAGGCCGCCGGCCAGCCCCGCCAGGAGATCATCCCCGGACGCACCGGCGACCAGCATCGATGCCGACTTCCTCGCCGCCTTGAGCGGCTCCCAGGCTCCCTGCTGCCCCGCCGAACAGGCGCTCGACACCGTCCGGTTGCTCGAGGCGATCGGTCGCTCGGCGGCCTCCGGCCAGGTTGTCCGTGTCGCCTGAGGGGCGAGTTTCCGAGCCGCGGCCGTTGCCATCACCGAACACTCCGTTGCGAACGAACTCACGGCTTGACAATCCTTTGCCACGAGACTACCTGTATGGCTCTGCCCCCGCCGGGGATGTCCCCCGCCGGCCGGGCGAGCCGGCCGAATCCAGGGGTCCGGCGCCCCGGCGCCTCCCCGGACCAACGCAAGAGGACAGAGCTGATGTGGGACCGCCTGGAGCCGTTGCTCGCCATTCTGGAAGATCCTGCACTCACCGCCACCTCGGTGGTTGAGGACCGGCCGTCGCCTCCCTTGATCGACCGGCATCCCGATGAGGAAGAAGAAGCCGACCTCGGCGACGATGACCTCGACAATGAGGAGGAATTCGACGACGAGGAGGACGAGGAGGACGAATTCGACGACGAGGAAGATCTCGACGACGAGGAGGACTTCGACGACGAGGAGGACGAGGATCTCGATGACGAGGACATTGACGACATCGACATCGACGAAGATGAGGATTTCGACGACGATGATGATGACGACCTCGATGACCTGGATGAGGAGGAAGACGAGGATCTCGACGACATCTGAGCCATCTTGATCGAGGCCCGCGCCGGGCTGGCTGGTCTGAACAGACCAGACCTCCCAGCCCGAAAGAATTCTGTCGCGCCTGGCTGGGAAGAAGACGCCTCACCGGATACAATCACCTAGTGGAAGATCGAGGCTAACCGAGCCCGAACGGCGTGCGGGGCAGGGGGGTGGCCCCCCTGCCCGGAAGCCGTTGGTGAGGGGGAAGTCTTCGCCATGCCCGCCGAGGATCGACGACCCGACGACCGCCCCGGTGACGGTCGGGTGCCCGAGACATCGACGCGGCGGCTCCGCGCAGAGCCAGCGCGACTTCGAGCTGGAATTCTTCGGCAAGGTACTGGAGCGCGACCCGTATAACGTCGCCGCCTTGCGCGTTCACGGCAACAACTTGGCCGCGCGCGGCGAGTACGCCCGCGCCTTGCAGCTCGATCGCCGTCTGGTCCGACTCCAGCCCGAGAAGCCGATCCCCTGGTACAACCTGGCATGTACTTACGCCATGCTTGGGATGATCACCCCGGCCTTCGCCGCCCTGGAGCGCGCCCTGCAACTCGGTTACGACGACTACGAAAACCTGGCCCGCGACTCCGACCTCAAACCCCTGCGACGCGACCCCCGGTTCGCCCGGCTCGTGAGCCGCTATTGAGTCCGGATCGTTCCCGGCTCGCGGGAGCCTGAGCCCTACCGCGATGGGCTTCGTCCCGAACCCGGCAGGTTCGGCTTGCCCGGCCAGTCTCGATCCCTCTCCGCCCACTCCGATCCGGGGGACCGCTCGCCGTGCTCTATCATCACTGGGACCACGTCCACGAGGCCACCCAGGCGGTCCGCTCGCGATGGGCGGGGCCGGCCCGTGTCGGGATCATCCTCGGCACCGGCCTCGGGGCTCTGGCCGAGGAGATCCAGGCCGAGGCGACAATCCCCTACCCGGAAATTCCTCATTTCCCCCGCTCGACCGTCGAGAGTCACAAGGGGCAGCTCGTCTGCGGATCGCTGGCCAGTCAGCGCGTCGTGGCGATGGAGGGTCGCTTCCATCTCTACGAGGGTTACACCGCCGCGCAGGTAACGTTCCCGATCCGCGTCCTGAAGGAACTCGGCTGCTCGATCCTGATCGTCTCGAACGCCGCCGGCGGTCTGAACCCGCTGCACGACCGAGGCGATCTTGTCGTGATCGAGGACCACATCAACCTTCTTGGTGTCAACCCCCTGATCGGCCCCAATGATGAACGGCTGGGCGTCCGCTTTCCGGACCTGATCGAGCCCTACGACCGCTCGCTTCAGGCCCTGGCCCGGCAGGTCGCGCTGGAGCAAAACCTCGTCGCCCACCCTGGCGTCTATGTGGCGGTGACGGGTCCGAACCTGGAGACCCGGGCCGAGTACCGCTTCCTCCGCGGGATCGGGGCCGACGTGGTGGGCATGTCCACGGTCCCTGAGGTCCTGGTCGCCGTGCATGCCGGCCTGCGAGTTCTCGGATTCTCGATCATCACCGACCGCTGCCTTCCGGACGCCCTCGAACCGGTCAAGATCGAGCAGATTCTCGCCGTCGCCCGCGAGGCCGAGGGGAAGCTCCGGCGCATCGTTCGGGGCGTGCTGGAGCGGCTCGACGGCTGAGGTGAGGCCGACCGCCGCTCCCGAACTCCCGACGTGGTCTCACCAGGCGATCGCCGGGGGGAAGAATTCGGCGATCAGATCCTGATAGTACGGAGTCAGCGCGGTCACATCCGGGCGGTCGTGGCCTTTCGAGTAGAGGTCATAGGGGTTGAACTTCCGGACCCACTCCATCAAGCGACGATCCTCCGCATTCATGAGGTGGGTGTACGCCCCCTCGCGATGGGCCGCGTAGAAGGAGTGGTAGCGGATCATCGCCAGCCCTTCGGGCGGGAGGTAGTCCTTGACGACCTGGTAGAGATATTCGTCGTGTCCCCAGGAAAGATGGACGTTGCCGAGGCCACAGCCCTCGGCGTAGACTCCGCAAGGCGTCTGATACTCGAGGACCCGGCTGTCGGGGTTCTCGGCGAAGAACTCAGGAAAGACGACCTTCTCGGAGTAGCGGCAGCCGACGGGGAAGGTGTCGCCGACGACGGCCCATTGCGGCTCGCCGAAGAGGCAGAGAACCTTGCCGAGGTCGTGGATCAGACCCGTCAGGATCATCCAGCGCGGGTGTCCGTCGGCCCGGATTGCCTCGGAGCACTGCATGAGGTGCTCGATCTGCGAGAGTTCGGTGTCCGGGTCGCTGTCATCGACCAGGGTGTTGAGGAACTCCATCGCCTCCCAGATGCCCATGACGTGCTTCGACTTCGCGGTATATTCCTGCTTCTTTTCCAGGACGAAGGCGAGCGTCTGATTGGCGTGGTTGAGCCGGTAGAACTCGACAACGCCCGGCCGCACGTCGCCGCGGTAGTCGCGGAAGCCGTCGCGGGTTGAGTCCTTGGTATGGGCGGATTCCCAGTCGTCCAGGTCGGCCAGAGGAGCGTCAGACATGGGCGGGCTCCGGCGGAGGAAGTGGAAGCGTTCGGAAACCATTATAATCGATCAGGGCGGAGGCTTGCACGGTCGTCAGGGACAGCGAGGCCACCGCCTCCTCTCGACCCCGGCGAGAGGTTCGCTTCAAACCTCCCTCGGACGTCTCAGCCTGTCCAGCAACACGGCCCCCAGGATGACCAGTCCGAGCACGATCTTTTGCGTGTAGCTCTCGACGTTCGAAAGATTCATGCCATTCTGGATCACCGCAATGATCAAGGCCCCGATGAGCGTGCCAAGGACCTTCCCCTCGCCGCCGGAGAGGGACGTCCCCCCGACGACCACCGCGGCGATGATGTAAAGCTCGTACATTTGCCCATACGTCGGCGCCCCACTCCGAAGTTGCGAGGCCATCACGACGCCCCCCAGCCCGGCCAAGCGCCCCGCTCAGCGTATAGACGAGGACCAGGACCCGCCGGACCGGCACGCCCGAGAGCCGCGCCGCCTCGGCATTGCCGCCGACGGCGTAAATGTAGCGCCCGAGAACCGTGCGGCTCATCACGACGTGAGCGACCGCATACAGCCCGAGCATCAGCACGACCGCGTTCGGCACCGCGAGCAGGTCGTCGCCGCGTCCCAGCCAGATGAACGAGTCGGGGACCTGGTTGATCGACTGCCCCCCGGCCAGGATGTACGCCAGACCGCTCGCGACGAGCATCATCGCCAGCGTGACGATGAACGGCGGGATGCGGAAGAGCGTGACCATCAGGCCCGAGAAGGCCCCAGATGCAGCACAGGCGAGCATGCCGCCCAGGGCGCCAGACGACCATCCCGACGGTCGTGGCCGACTCGGCGCCGGCCGCGTCGCGGATCAAGCGGGCCGTCACCACGGCCGAAAGGGCCAGCAGGCTGCCGACCGAGAGGTCGATGCCGCCGGTGAGGATGACCATCGTCATCCCGATGGCGATGATCGCGATGACGGCGATCTGGTTGGTGATGTTCAGCAGGTTGTCGGCTTTCAGGAAGTTGGGCCAGCGGTAGCTCTCCGGCCGGAAGACGCGGGCCGAGGCGAGCGACGGAGTATTGTCCGGCCAGGCTCTCGTAGATCGACCAGCGGGCCGTGACCTCGTCGCAGGCGAAGGCGTCGATCGTGCTCGCCCCGAGCGGCGAGCCGGGCGAGGGCGCGGCGGGCCTCGGGCGGGCGGCCGGCGACCGTCGCGGCCACGGCGACGCCGCGGCGCTCCAGTTCGCGTTTCAAGGCGTCGGCGAAGGGGCTGTTCTCATCACCCTCGCCGACGACGATCACGGCGCGAGCCGACTCGCCCTGACCGGGAGGCGATCGCCGCGGCCACCTGACGCGCCGCGGCGGCGCCGGTCGGGTGCTGTTCGGCCAGGGTCAGCGCGCTGAACAGGGCGCAGAGCAGCAGGAGCACGAGGACCATGCCGTAATCGGAGAGGATCAAGGGCAGCGGACTCGCTTGCGGCTTCGCGATCGCCATCGGACGGTCGGGCTCCCAGGTTCGAGGTTCAGTGGATCGCCAGCTCGAAGAATCGATTCCTGCGTGGCCGAGGCGACGTCACGGATCTCGCCCGCGATCCGGCCCCGCGACATGACGAGGATGCGGTCGGCCATCCCGAGGACTTCCGGCAACTCGCTGCTGACCATCAGGATCGCCTTCCCTTGCGCCGCCAGGTCGTTCATCAGGCGGTAGATCTCGCAACGGGCGCCGACGTCGATCCCGCGCGTCGGCTCGTCGAAGATCAAGACCTCGGCCCGCGTCTGGAGCCACTTGGCGAGGACGACCTTCTGCTGGTTGCCACCCGAGAGGACGCGGGCCTTGACGCCTGGATTGGGGAGCTTGATCCGCAACGGACCGGCGTAGCGGTCGAACGCCGTCGCGCTCCTGGCGACGACGGAGGAACCCCGCCGTTGCCAGGCTCGGGAAGGCTCGGCAAGGCGAAATTGTGCAGGACCGGCTCGCTGAGGACGAGCCCCTGCGCCTTGCGATCCTCGGTCAAGAGGCCAAGGCCGGCTCGGATGGCGTCGCGAGGATGGCGAATCCGCAGGGGGCGGCCGTCGATCGCGATCCGACCGGCATCGGGCCGATCGGCGCCGAAGAGGAGGCGGACGGTCTCCGTCCGTCCCGAGCCGACCAGCCCCGCCAGAGCGACGATCTCGCCTCGACGGACCGCGAACGAGACGTCCTGGACCTTGTCCCCGCGGCTCAATCCCTCGACGACCAGTCTCGGCTCGCCGATCGCGACCGACCGTTTCGGGTACTCCTCGGTGAGCGGCCGGCCGACCATCCACTCGATCAGTTGCGACCGCGACAGCTCGGCCCGCGGCCGGGTGGCGACGTGGCGGCCGTCGCGGAGGACCATCGCCCGGTCGGCGATCTGGAAGACCTCCTCCAGGCGATGGCTGATGTAGATGACCCCGAGCCCTTGCCGCGTCAGGTCGCGGATCACGCGGAAAAGGGCCTCGACCTCCTGGGGCGTGAGGGTGGCGCTCGGCTCGTCCATGACGAGGATGCGGGCGTCGAGGGCCAACGCCTTCGCGATCTCGACGGCCTGTTGCTGCGCCACCGAGAGCCGCCCGCAAGGGACCTCCGGGTCCACGGCGATCCCGATCCGCTCGAAAAGTTGCCTGGCTCGCGTCCGCTCGTCGCCGCGGCGGAGGAAGCCGGTGCGGGTCTGTTCGCGGCCGAGGAAGATGTTCTCGCGGGCGGAGAGGGCGGGGATGAGGTTGAACTCCTGGTAGATCAGGGCGACCCCGGCTCGTCGGGCGTCGATCGGGTCGCGGATCGCGGCGTCCTGGCCGGAGATCCGGATCGTGCCGGCGTCTGGAAGCAGGGCGCCGCCGAGGATCTTCATGAGGGTGCTCTTGCCGGCGCCGTTCTCGCCGAGAAGGGCGAGGACCTCGCCGCCTCGCAGGGTCAGGTCCACGCCTTCGAGGGCCTGAACGCCGGGGAAAGCCCTGGCGATGCCCCGCATCTCCAGCAGCGGAGGGCCGTCAGTCATGAGTTCGGAGACGGCCTGGAGGGCGTCCTCGCGGCGGTAGAGGGAGGTGGGGATCAATTGCTCCTTGGGCACGTCCTCGCCGGCGAAGTAGCGGTCGATGGTGGCGACGGTCAGGTGGCCGATCTTGTCGGGGAACTGGATCGGGTCGGCGTAGATCTTCCCCTCGGCGATGGCGCGGAGACCTTCGGGCTGGCCGTCGTAGCCGATGATTGACCACCTCGTCCGCCTTGCCCGCCTTCTCCAGGGCGGCACGGGCGCCGAGGGCGGAGGGGTCGTTGATGGCGAAGATGCCGGCGAGGTCGGGATGGGCCTGGAGGGCGTCCTCGGCGCACTTGTACCCTTGGTCCTTCTTGCCGTCGCCGGGTAGCTCGGCGACGATCTCGACCCGGCCGGATGGTCCGGCCTTCGTTGTGCTTCTCGATGACTTCCTTGAACCCCTGGACCCGAAGCAGGCACGACTCGGCCTGCTTGAAGTCGAGGATCGCGACCTCGCCGCCGTCGTCAGCCGAGGGCCTCGATCATCCCGTCGGCGGCCTGCTTGCCGCCGCCGTAGTTGTCGGTGGCGATGTGGGAGACGACCGGGGCGTCAGGGTCGAGGCAGGCGATGTCGGCGGTGAAGACGGGGATGCCGGCGGCGTCGGCCTCGCGGATCACCGGGCCGATCGAGCGGGAGTCGCACGGGCAGAGCACGATCGCCGCGACCCGCTTGACGAGGAAGTCCTTGACCTGGTTCTGCTGCCTGGCCACGTCGAACTCGCCGCTGGTGATGAGCACGTCGTAGCCGCGCTGGCGGGCCTCCTCGGTGATCGTGTCGGCGATCACCTTGAAGAAGGGGTTCGTGAGGGTGAGGACGGAGACGCCGATCGTCCCCTTGCCGGCCTTCGACAGCGTTCCCGCGGCCGGTGCGGAGCGGTCGCTGGCTCCAGGCCCGCCGCAGGCGGGGAGCAGGACAAGGCAGGACGTCAGCAAGGCCGAGAGGGCCGACCGTCTCATCGGAAGCACTCCGCAAAGGAGAGAGAATCGGGAACAAGAGGGCAACGCGGAGCCGCCAATGTCGCGGATGGCTGAGAACCGGATTTTATTTTATTTATGCTCATCGTGCGACATTTGCAGAACTTCTAGTTCTTTTCTTCCTCCATTCCCAGATCGAGGTCGAACGACGGCCGCTTCCGCGGTCGGGGACGTCGGTAGGAGAGGCCCAGGCCGGCGATCACGAGGCAGAGGCCCAGGCCGATTCCGACGAAGCAGAGCGTCTCGACCGGGACCCCCAGAATGCGGACGTCCCGGCCGCGGTTTTGCAGGTAGGCCATCAGGGCGACGATCTCGATCAAGGGGCCGACCAGCCGCAGGAGCAGGCCGAGGTTGCGGCTCATCCGCCGACCTCGGGAAGCTCGTACCCCTTACGGTACTCCCGCGAGAGCAACTTGTTCGCCTCGTCGTCGCCGGGGAAGGTCTCGGTGGCGACGTCCCAGGTGAGGGTGCGGCCGAGCTTGTAGGCGATGTTGCCGAGGTGGGTGGTGTTGGTCGAGCGGTGGATCGTCTCGATGCCCGCGTTGGGATGGCGGTCGCGGTCGCGGAGGCAGGCGAGGAAGTCGGCGACGTGGTCGGGCAGGCCGTCGTCCCGGGCGTCGAACGACGAAGGCTCCGAGGTCGATCTTGCGGACGGGGCGGTCGCCCTTGGCCTGCTTGATGCCGTAGGGCAGGACGACCTGATCGGGGATGACCTCGTGGCCGCGGCGGTCGAGGACGAGGCTGCCGTCGGTGCCGCAGAAGAGGATGCCGTAGTCGCGGCCGAGGAACTTCAGGCCGTTGCCCTTGCGCATCGAGTAGGTCAGGATCGAGCCGTCGTCGAACGTATAGACGACCTGGAGCGTGTCGGGCGTGTCGCGGTCGTCGTCGGTGGTGAGAATGCCGCCGCTGGTGGCGACGGTCTTCGGGCCCCTTCTTGTCCAGGGCCCAGAGGACGATGTCGTTGAGGTGGACGCCCCAGTCGCTCATCATGCCGCCGGCGTAGTCGAAGTACCAGCGGAAGAGGAGGTGGAAGTGGTTGCGGTCGAACGGCCGCTCCGGCGCCGGGCCGAGCCAGCGGTCATAATCGACGTGAATCCGGCGGTGCCGTCTGCTCGGCCGGACCCATGCCGACGGGGCTGATGTTCTCGAAGTTCCAGGTCTGGACCCAGAAGACATCGCCGAGCTTGCCCGACTGCACCGTCTCGACGGCCTTCTGGAAGTTCTCGCTGGAGCGCTGCTGGGTGCCGACGGAGACGAGTCGGTGGTGCTTCTTCGCGGCCCGGATCATCGCCTGGCCTTCGGCGACGTTGTGGGCTAAAGGCTTCTCGACGTAGACATCCTTGCCGGCCTGACAGGCCTGGATGGTCGGGTGGGCGTGCCAGTGGTCGGGGGTGGCGATCACGACGGCATCGACGAGGTCGCCGTCGAGCAGGGCGCGGTAGTCGCGCATCGTCCTCGGACGGTCGCCACCCTTGGCCTTGGCGATGCGATCGGCGGTCTCGCCAGCGTGGTGGTCGTCCACGTCGGCAACGGCGGTGAAGACGAATTCATCCCGCTTGAGGAATTCGGAGAGGAGTTGATTCCCGCGGCTACCGGCACCGATCAGGCCGAGCCGGATGCGGTCGTTGGCCCGCTGGATCGCGCGGGCCTCCGACGCCCGCGCTCCCAGCCAGGCCGCCGCGCCGGCCGTGGCTCCCACTGTCCCCACAAATCCACGACGCGTGATTCGATTGCTTGCCATGACGGGCCTCGCCTTCCCGGTTGTGCTGCAAGAAATGACCCGCACCCGGACGGTGCGGGGAGTCCCGATCTTACTGCCCGCGCCGGCCAACTGCCAGGGGCCGGGCGTGGTGTCCATCTCGAGGCGGGGAGGGTTGAAGTCGCAATCTCCCAAGGTATCTCTGCTCAGAATCCAGCGTCTCGGATTGGACATCTCTAGCCGCCCGATGGCAACCGATCCGGGCGATCCGGCGGCAGGGACCGATCGAAGGCCGACGGCCTCGAGAAAACCGTCTCGCGGAATCGCGCGGGGGGTGGGAGGCCCAATCGCAAAAGATTCGACGAATGGGTCGAGCGGTCGGGATCACGGCGGATTGACCTCGGCCGCCCAGCGGTCGAAGGCGCGGGCCAGCCCGGAGACGACCTCGGAGCGGTCGGCAGCGAGGTCGCGGGTCTCGCCCGGGTCGGCGACGAGGTCGTAAAGGGCCCAGGTCTCGGAGTTGGCGGGGCGGTGCAGCTTGAATCGGCCCTTGCGGACGGCGGCCTCGCCCCGCCAGGTGAAGAAGAGGGCGTCATGGGGAGAGGGCCCCTGGCCGGCCAGGGCCGCGGTCGGGTCGCGACCGTCGAGGGTGAGGTCGGCCGGCGGCGTGACTCCGGCAGCGGACAGGGCGAGGGCGAAAAGGTCGAGAGAGATCAAGGGCTCGTCGCAGGTTGAGCCGGGGGCGATCCGGCCGGGCCATCGAACGACGCAGGGCACGCGGATGCCACCCTCGAACAACGTGACGCCCCCGTCACGGAATGGGGCGTTCGAGGCCACTTCGAGGCCGCGGCCGGGGAGCATGAAGGCGCCGTTGTCGGACATGAGGATGACGAGCGTCTCGTCCCGCAAGCCGGACGCGTCGATCTGGTCGAGGATGCGGCCGATCCCGTCGTCCAGGGCGGTCAGCACGGCGCGATAGCGCTTCTTCGGGTCGGGCTCGTCGGGCCGGAGGCCGTAGCGGGCGAGGGCACCAGGCGGGGCCTGCCAGATGTTCGGCTGGCCGGGGGCCTTGTTCCTCGCACTCGGGAAGTGGGCGGCGTTGAAGGGGACGTAGCAGAGGAAGGGGCCGTCGACGTGGCGGCGGATAAAGTCGCAGGCGGCGTCAGCGAAGAGGTCCGTGCTGTAGCCGCTGGCGGCGGCGGGCTCGTTGCCGCGATAGAGGTCGAGCCGGCCGCTGTAAACGTGGGTGTAGTAGTCCATGTTGCCCGAGGCATGCCCAAGGAACTCGTCGAAGCCGCGCTCCGTGGGCCTTGTGCCCGGCTTGAAGCCGATGTTCCACTTGCCGAAGCAGGCCGTCGCGTAGCCGGCCGGCTTGAGCAGGGCCGGGAGCAGGCGCTCGTTGACCGAGAGGCCCTCGCCGATGTTCTCCGCGGGGGTGAGCTGGTGCTCCAGTCCGTTCCGGGGCGGATACCGGCCCGTCAGCAGGGCGGCCCGTGAAGGGGAGCAGGAGGGCGAGGCCGTGTAGAAGGCCGTGCAGCGGACACCCTCGCCGGCCAGGCGGTCGATCCGGGGAGTGATGACCTCGGCATTCCCGTAGCAGCCAAGGTCACCGTAGCCCACGTTGTCGATGAGAATCAAGACGACGTTCGGCGGTCGATCGGCCGGGGCGGCATCGACCGTCTTGAAAACAGGAGGGGCGAAAGTCCCCAGCGCGGCGAAGGCGATCAAGGCCAGGGTGCGCATGGCGGTCCTCCTCGATGTGGGTCGGCGTCGGCGGCGAAATGAGGCTGTGAGGGCCTGGGAGAGTCCGGCGATCACCGAGTTTCCCTGGTGCCGTGGCTCACGAGAAGAACAAGAATTCTACATCGAGGATCGAGCCCCCGCGCGGTCTAGCGTCTCTGGGTCTCGGGGGTGGCCTTCGGGTCGGAGGCGTCGGCCACGACGGGCCGGCCGGTGTACGCGCCGGGGCGGCGGGTCTGCTGGACGAGCTCGCGGAAGGCGTCGCGTGCGTCGGCCCGGACGCCGGGGTTGCGGGCGGCGACCTCGCGAGCCCAGTCGGGGTACATCTCGACGAGGCGGCCCATCAAGGAGACAAACAGCCCTGCCTCCTGCACCTGGTCTTCCAGGATGCGCTCGATCAAGGGGCGAACGGTCGCCGCCACCGCCTTCCAGCCGCGAGAGTCCACCTTCACGAACGCCTCGACGTGGTGCTGGACCCAGAACTCGCCGTTGACCTCGCGGAAGAAGTTGGAGCGCACGACCAGCAAGATCCGGCCGGTGAGCCGGGCGTTGCCGCGTGGGGTGGTGTAGTCGAGTTGACAGAGCATCACGTGAAGCCTCGGCGAGCGTAGCAGATACTCCCAGGTGGCCGATGTCCCCGAGCCGTCGGAACCGACGAACCGGTTCGCGCTGACCTGCTGGAGCTGAGCGGGCGTCGGGCTCAGGTCGCGCCAGAGGGCCAGGGTCAGCACTGGCTCGTTGACGAGGCTGAGATAGACCTTGGGGTTACACGGAAACGTCTCGGGCTTGCCCTGGCGATGCACGGTCGGGTCGCGGATCAGGTCGGCCACAGCCTCGCGGTGCTGGGGGGCAAGCTGGGCCATCGGCACAACCTCGGCCGGCTCGAAGTGCCGCGACCCGGCCCGCGCCGCGGTCGGACTGGCCGGGGCCAGCAGGCCGATGGCCAGGAGCACCCCCGAGGCCCACCGGGACGTCTTGCGGGGTTCCATGAGAACTCCCTCTGGCATAAATCTTTATGTCAATCGCCCCGGGTCGTTCGCCAAGGGACCGGGCGGGGCATTTCACCTTATTCATCGGTTGGAATCGCTCCGGGCTGTCGCCCTTCCGTCGATCGAGGCAGTTTTCGGGGTTGTTGCGAACCTGGGGGAATTAGAGAAAGCTCTCACCAGGACGGTCGGGCTCTCGGAATTGAACTTGCCGAACTCGAGGGAATCCGTAAGATCCGGCCCGAGATTGGGTTTTCTGGGGCTTCGACCACGGCTTTGCACGGAGGCGGCCATGCCGGAGCGACGACGGATCGGGATCTGGGTCACCGCCGGGGCGCTGGGATGCCTGGGACTGGCGGCGGGACTGGCTTGGAAGTTCGGGGGCACGGGCTCGGGGAAGGTCCCGGCCGCGGGTCAGGCCGCCGAGGCGCATCGAGCCGGGGCGATCGGCCCGAACGCCCCGCTCGCGGAGCTGGCCGCTGGCTTGAAGCAGGGCGACGGCATGGCCCTGGCCGTGCTGGTCAACCGGGTGGCGAGCCCCGAGGGCACCGAGGCCCGCCCGATTCCGGAGTCGGAGGGAGCCGCGTGGCAGGGGGTGGTGATGGGAATCCGCGCCGGCCTGCCGAAGTTCTCGGCGTATGGCCGCGCCTCGGCGGTCTCGGCGCTGGCCCGGGTACTCGACCGCTACACGATCGAGCCGGCCCCGGCCGACTGGCTCGGCCTGCTGGCGCCATCGCACGAGGTTTTCACCCTGGCGCTGGCCGATCCGGACGCCGGCGTGCGGATCGCCGCCTTGAACGAGATGCCCGCGCTCTGGGTCTGGTCGCCGGGCTGCGATTTCACGGTCGAGCTGGACCGGCTGGCGTCGTGGAAGGAGGGCCTGCACCGCGAGGTCGTGCGCGTGTTGGGGGACCGCGAGCCGGCCGTCCGGGCCGCGGCGGTGTCGGCACTGGCAGCCTTGCCGATCGACACCGAGGCGCAGCCGGCGGTCGCCTACCTGGAAGACCCGAGCCCGGAGGTCCGGCTGGCGGTCGTGAGCGGCTTCGCGCAGCGGCGGGCCTTGCTCGACGAGGAATCGCTCCTGCCGCGGCTCTGGGACTCCTCGGCCGCCGTGACCGCGGCGGCCGAGCAGGCGTTGAAGGCCCGCGGACTGGCTTCCGACCAGATCGGCCTGGGCAAGATGGTCGTCCATCCCCAGACCCGGATGCGGATCTCGGCCGTCGCCATGGTCCTCGCCCGGACCGATCTCGACCCGGTCGTCTGGCTTCTCTTCCTCTCGCGTGATGCCGACGCCGACGTCCGCGCCCGGGCCGTCGAGGCGCTGGCCGGTCGGGACAGCGCCCAGGCTCGCGATCGCCTGAGCGAGATGGCGGTGTCCGACCCCTCCCCCGACGTCCGCCAGGCCGCCGCCAGGGTCGCTCCCCCGGTCGATGCCGAAACGACCGCCTCCCTGCCGCCCTTGCCCGGCTCGCCCCGTTTGAACCCGCGGGCGAATTGAGCCGGAAAGCCGCCTCGCCACAAGTTGCCTGAAGTCATGAGGTTGCACCATGCGAAGGAACCACTTCCCTGGTGCGACCTTCGTGTCCTTGGTACCCTTATGGTGAACCCGACCGTCACATGCCACCGCCCCCCGCGACGCCGAGTCACGCCGCGGGGACTGCGCCAGCGACGCTCCTCGGATGCCCAGAGGACGCGCCAGGGACGCGCTTTGCCATCCAAAGTTGTGAGACGCAAGTCCTTGATCTGTCTCGTCGAACGCGGGCGAATCCCTACAGTGTGAAGTTCGTTCGGCGATCTGGACGCTTTCACGCCGTGACGTCTTCTTGAGGTCTCGGGAGCCGCATTGCCAAGGAACCAGGCCCGGTGGCGCAGGGGTTGTGGGGAACCTACGACGTGGTACGGCGGTGGGCCACAACAGGGCGATGACGGCCCGGTGTTACCGGCATGGTCGATGGTCAACGGGAAGGTCGATGGTCCGCCTGTCCGCGCCAACGACCCGAACCCATCGGCGCGTGAGGCTCAGGATCGTTGGCGGTCGGGACGTTTGGCCGACCGGCGTCGGGCGGCGACGAGCAGGAGGCCGGCGGCGCCGGTCGCCAGCAGCGCGAGGGAGCCCGGCTCGGGCACGGCGAACGACTGGGACGCGATCTCGGTGACGAAGAGGCGGGCGCCGGCGGTATTGCTGAACTGGCCGAGGGAGGTCAGGCTCGTGTCGAAGATCCCGGGCGGGAGGTAGCGGCTGCCGATGATCAGGCGGTTGTCGGGGGTAAGGAAGAGGTCGTCGGGATCGCTGTAGGTGGTGTCGCCCAGGAGGGTGCCGGTGTTGAAGTCGAGCTTCATCACCTCGTTGAAGGCGCCGGTATAGCCGAGCATCGAGACGTAGATGGCGTTGGTGGCCGGGTCGTATTCGAGCCCGCGCAGGTCCACGAAGCGGAGGCCCGTCCCGGTCGGCGTAATGTCGCGGACCACCGAGCCGCTGCCGTTGATCTCATAGAGGTGGTAGCCGGTGATGATCAGCAAGTCGCCGTTGCCCAGAGCGCGGACGTCGTTGACGGACTGGCCGCTGAAGATCTGGGTGCCGGAGGTGGTGTTGCCGGTGTTGAACTCCAGCAGGCCCGTGTTGGTGCCGACGAAAAAGTGGCCGGCGTTGTCGAAGGCGATCTTGCCGAGGTAAATGCCATTGCCGATGTGGCCGGTGGCATCACCGACGGTGTAGGTCTGCTGCACGGCGCCGGTGCTGCTGAACGCCAGCACGGCCAGGCCGTCGGAATTGCGGTTCTGCACGGCATAGAGCAGGCCATCGGGGCCGTAGGCCAGACCGCGGGTGTCGGCCCCGCTCGGTCCGGGCACGGAGAAGGCATCGATGTAGGAGCCGGTGTTACTGTAATGGGCGATGTTGTTGGTGTTGGCCGGCTGGACTTCCAGGTTGTAGGACCCGTAGAAATCGCCTGGTGTGAAGTCGGCCCGTGCTGAGGAGGTCGCGAAGCCGGGGATGACGGCGAGAACGCAAGCGACCGCAATGGGGATGCGCATGCGGGCAAGCTCCGAGGTCTGATCCGTGGATGATCGGGAGGAGGTCTGACCAACCGCGCCAAGCCAACCGGCGACGCTGTCAGGACTCCAGAGGACGATAATGCCAACCCGGGATGGATTCAATCGTCCTATCATGAATTTTCACGCACGGTTGACGGGATGTTGCTACGAAGCAACACAGGGCCATCACCGACGCGGGCTCCATGCATCCGACCCGACGGCGAGGGCGTGGCTCGCGACATCGCCCCGTTCGATCCTGAGACGCCGCTGGACTTGACCATCGCGGCGGGCGGGCGGGACAATGGAGACTCTGGACAAAGCCCGCCCGAGATCCCGCCCCGAGGCTCGCACCGTCATGCCCGAGACCGCCGCCACGCCGGTTGCCGCGACCCCGTTCCCCGATGCCCTTGGCCGATTCGGGACATTCGGGGGGCGGTTCGTGCCCGAGACCTTGATGGACGCCCTGAACCAGCTCGCGGAGGCGTATGAGCGGTTCAGGAACGACCCGGGGTTCCGGGCGGAGATGGAGGATTATTTAAAGAACTACGTCGGCCGGCCCTCGGCGCTCTACTTCGCCAAACGGTTGACGGAGCGTGCTGGCGGGGCCGACATTTATATCAAGCGTGAGGACCTCAACCACACCGGCGCCCACAAGATCAATAACGCGATCGGTCAGGTGCTCATCGCGCAGAGGATGGGCAAGACCCGCGTCATCGCCGAGACCGGCGCCGGGCAGCACGGTGTCGCCACGGCGACCGCCTGCGCGTTGACCGGCCTGGAATGCACGGTCTACATGGGCGAGGAGGACATCCGGCGCCAGAAGCTCAACGTCTTCAACATGAAGACGATGGGCGCCGACGTCGTGCCGGTGACGACGGGCTCGCGGACCTTACGCGACGCCACCAACGAGGCGATGCGGGACTGGATGGGGTCGTCGAAAACGACGCATTACACGATCGGCAGCGTCGTCGGCCCGCACCCGTTTCCGATGATCGTGCGGGATTTCCAGTCGGTGATCGGCCGCGAGACGCGGGCGCAGTGCCTCGAACGGCTGGGGCGGTTGCCGGATGCGGTGGTGGCCTGCGTCGGCGGTGGCTCGAACGCGGCGGGGATGTTCTCTCCGCTCGTCGGCGACGCCTCGATCGAGCTGATCGGCGCCGAGGCGGGCGGTCGCGGGCCGACCAAGGGCGAGCACGCGGCCAGTCTCTCGAAGGGCCGGCCGGGGGTCCTGCACGGCAGCTTCAGCTACGTCCTTCAGGACGAGGACGGCCAGACCGACGACGTCCACTCGATTTCGGCCGGCCTGGATTATCCGGGAGTCGGCCCCGAGCACAGCTACTGGAAGGATACGGGGCGGGTCCGCTACGAGTCGATCACCGATCAAGAAGCGCTCGATGCGTATTACACCCTCGCCCGTTGCGAGGGCATCTTGCCCGCGTTGGAGTCGAGCCACGCGGTGGCCCAGGCGTTGAAGGAGGCACCGCGGTTCGGTCGGGGCAAGGTGCTGGTGATCTGCCTCTCCGGCCGGGGCGACAAGGACGCCTACGAGATTGCCCGGCTCCGGGGCGAGCCCCTGGTCTGAGACACGAACCCGCGGATGCGATCCGATTCGAGCCCGACTCCGGTGGGACAGCCGGGGGCGGCTGTCATCCGTTCCGGACAGCCGGGGGCGGCTGTCCCACAAGTCCCAACCGGACAACATCCGCGGGTTCGTGTATGAGACAGGTTCCTCGCGGATTTGCGAGGACGCAATCAAGGCTTGAGGAGGCTCGCCTGCGGGCCGGAAGCGTCGGTCAGGAACCGGTCGAGCAGGCCGGCCATCTCGGAGGCATTGGGGATCTCCTTGAAGCGGAGGACGGGTCCGGAAAGCTCGCCGAGCGACTCGTCGTCCACCTTGAGGCGGTCGGAGATCGCGAGGAGGTAGCGGGGCGGGCCGTGCTTCGGGAGGAGGCGGAGGAGGCGCTCGACGGCCGAGCGCTTCCAGAAGCCGAGGATCTCGACAAGCACGTCCGTGCCCGTCGCCTTGTGGACGAACCGGTAATCCGGCACCCAGACCGCCTCGCGGCCCAGATCGACCACCTCGGGCGACTCGCTGACCTCCCAGGCCGGCGCGACCTGGCGGAAGCGGTCGAGGAACGCGGCGATCTCGGCGGGGACGTACTGGCCGGCGTCGTCGTAGTGGGAAACCAGGCCGTCGCCCGATTCGAGGTGGAACCAGCGCGGCTCGCGCTTCGTGCCCCAGCGCAATTCGGCATCCAGGCGGAAGTCGTTGCAGAGCAACAGCGCGGGCAGGAAGAGGGCCATCTGGAGGCCGTACTTCGTCGTCGAGCTGAAGAGGCTCAAGGGGCCGTCGATGTGGAAGGTGTATCCCGCCTTCATCGTCCCTTCGACGCGGTAGAGCAGCCGGTGGAACTTCAGCCAGCGGAACAACTGCCGGTACCGCGCCGGCTTCTCGCTGCGAACCTCGGCCTTGACCAGCACCGAGCGCAGGAGCACGGCCTGGGCGAGCGCGACGTTGTAGCGGTCGATCAAGGCGCGGGCGCCCAGGTCGTCGAACTTGAGCATGCGGTTCTCGTCCTTGAGGTCGGCGAAGAGGGACGTGGCGACCTGCGCGGGCTCGACCTGCAACTCGTCAGCAACCTGCTGGAGCACGACATCCCGACGAAAGGGGGCACGGTGGCCGGCGGCGCGGAGGTCGCGACGGTGGGCGGCGGCGGCGCTGAAGACCTTCTCGCGGAGGGTCTCGGGCGGCACGTCGGCCACAACCTCGAACTCGGCGCGGTCTTCCAGCACCTTGGCGAGTCCGCGGGGCGCGAGCGTGGCGACCCCTTCGCCGATCAGGTCGTCGACCTCCGACTGGATCTCGCCGCGGGTCAGGCCGATTCCCTCGCGGAAGATCATCAGCAGGCTCTCGGCCAGTTCGAGCCACTGGACGCTCTCGCGGCTCAGATACCGGGGGATGACCCGGTTCTTGGCGGTCTTCACCAGGACGAGGTTGCCGGTCAGCATCGGTCGGTCATCTCCGGTCGGGTCGGCGCGATCCGGCCGCGCTCCTGAACTATTGTAACGCAAATCGAGCGGGATCGGGGGCGTCGTCGTCGTTCCGTTTGCCGGCACCCCCGCGATCGACAATAATTGACCCGGAGTCGGATGCGACGGGTCGTGAGGGTTGGGACGATGAACGCGATGGCGGCACCGGAGTCGTCGAGATGTCTGCTCTCGCTGCGTTGCATGGAGATCTGGGGGGGCAATACGGCCGTCGAGAGTCGGGTAGCGACGCCGGGGCTGGAGGCGTGGGTCTATAGCCTGCCGTTCGCGGGCTCGGAGCAGGGGGGTGACGTGCATTACGTCTCGCTCTGCGGCGGCGGGGTCATCACGCGGGCGATCGTGGCGGACGTCTCGGGGCACGGGGCGTCGGTGGGCGAGCTGGCGGCGTCCTTGCGGGTGATGATGCGGAAGAACATCAACCGCAAGGACCCGACGCGGCTGGTCCGCGACCTGAACCGACAGTTCACCGCGCTGGGGGAGCTGAGCCGGTTCGCGACGGCGGTGGTCGCCACCTACCTGGCGACGAAGCGGCGGTTGACCCTCTGCAACGCCGGCCACCCGCGGCCGCTCTGGTACCGGGCTCGGGAGCGGTCGTGGGTCGTGCTGACGTCCGACCTGGCGGGAATTTCCGACCTCGTCAACCTGCCGCTGGGCCTTGACGATGAGACGGCCTACGACCAGTTCTCCGTGCCGCTCGGCAAGGGCGACGTGATTGTGCTCTACACCGACGCGTTGGTCGAGTCGGGCGACGGGTCGGGCAAGATGCTCGGCGAGGAGGGCTTGCTCGGGCTCGCCCGCGGCCTCGACCCGACCGATCCATCGCGGTTCGGACCGTCGCTGCTGAACGCCATCGCCCGACATCGCGGCGGCTTGCCGGCCGACGACGACACCACGATGCTCGTCCTCCACCACAACGGCCTGGGCAAGCGCCGGCTCTCGATCGGGGAGAAGCTGGACGTCTATGCGAAGGTGTTCGGGCTGAGGCGGGTCTGATCGGCCCTCAAGGGCCGGTACGCTCCTCGGCCGGGTCGGTACGATCCAGCCAGGCTTCGAACGGCCAGATGCCTCGGAGCACGATCAACGTCAGCGCCGCCACCCCCACGGCGACGAGGTATTGCCGCAAGGCCACCGCGATCCCGAGGCCGCCGGAGATCAGGATCGAGGCGGCGGTGGTGAGCCCCTTGACCGTGCCCCCCTCGCCGGCCCGGAAGATCGTACCGGCGCCAAGGAAGCTCAGACCGGTCACGACCGCCTCGACCAGCCGGAGCGGGTCGGCGCGGACCTGAAACGCCTCACCCTCTGCGAGCGGGGCGAAGCGGAAAACCAGCGCCTGGCCCATCCCGACGATCAGGGCCGAGGCGCCCGCGACGAGCATGTGCGTCCGCAAACCGGCCGGCTTCTCCGCCAGGTGGCGCTCCACGCCCACCGCGCCGCCGAGCAGCATGGCCAGGAAGACGTCACCAAGCAACTGGAGCTGGGTCAACCAGGTCACTGCGAATCATCCTCCCCTCAATCGCCGCCGTAGGCGCTGTGCTGGCGGCGGCGGTTGGAGGTGAACTCCTCGACCGTGCCGCGAGTAACGACCTCGTAGAGCGTCGCCTCCTTGTCCCCTTTTTTCCGCAAGATCCGGCCAAGCCGCTGCACGTGCTCCCGGACCGATCCCGAACCCGAGAGGATCACCGCCACGTTCGCCTCGGGCACGTTCACGCCTTCGTTCAACACCCGCGAGGTCGCCACGATCGGGTACTCACCCGAGTTGAACCTCAGGAGGATCTCGCGGCGCTCCTTGGTCTTGGTCTGGTGCGTGATGACGGGGATGAGGAATTGACGCGCAATCTTATAAACGGTCGCGTTGTCGTGGGTGAAGATCAGGACGCGGTCGCCGTTGTGCATGTCGAGCAACCGGGCGAGCAGGTTGAGCTTCGCCGGGGCGGCGAGGGCCAGGGCGCGCTGCTCGCGGTAGGCGAGGAAGGCTTGCTTGCCCTCGGCGGAGCGGTGAGCGTGGAAGAGGAACTGGCCCCAGGCGTTCGGCTGACGCATGTCGATGCCCATGTCGCGGAGGAAGTTGCGATAGACCTCGCGGCTGGACTCGTAGCGGAACCGTTCTTCTTCCGTCAGGTTCACATACAAGGTCTCGACCCGGTAATCGGCCAGGAACCGGCCGCGGAGCTGGGTGATCTCGCGGCGATAGACAATCGGGCCGATGAGCTGATCCAGCTTCTCGTGGGCATTGTCGGCACGCTCGGGGGTGGCGGTCAGGCCGAGCCGGAACGGGGCGAGGGCGCAGGTGGCGGCGAGGCCGTAGGTGGGGCCGGGAAGGTGGTGACACTCGTCGAAGACGATCAGGCCGAACCGGTCGCCTAGCCGCTCCATGTTGATGTAGGCGGAGTCGTAGGTCGTTACCGTCAAGGGCTTGAGCTCGTAGTAGCCGCCGCCGAGGAGACCAACCTCGACGCCGAAGCACATCAACAACTCGTCGTACCACTGGTTCATCAGGTCGATCGTGGGCGTGACGATCAGCGTCGGCCGCTCGGCGGCCTGGATGCAGAGGTTGGCGAGGTGAGTCTTGCCGGTGCCGGTCGGGAGGACGACCACTCCGCGCTTGCCGGCCTGGTTCCAGGCCGCCAGGCCCTCGGTCTGATGCGGGAAGGCGGGCTTGTCGATCCGGATCGGCCAGGGGGTCTTGCCGTAGGTGCGGGCCCTGTCTTCGAACGGGACCTTGTGATCGAGCAAATGCTGGATGATATTCCGATACCAGATCGCCTCGGCGCGATAGAGGCCGGACCGCGGGTCGTGCTTGAGGCCGGGGATGCCTCGTGAGTCGGCCTCGGGCAAGCCGGCGACGAGCAAGGTGCCGCCCTCGAACGAGAGTCGGAGCTTGCCATCCTCGTCCGGTTGGCCGGCGTCGGCGTTTCTGGCGGCAGCCTGGCTCATGGGGCGTCGGGGCCTCCGGCGGGGTTGCGGAGGGTCAGCCCGCCGAAGACCTCGGCAACCAGCGGGCGAAAGCCGGGCGGGTCAGGCTCGCCTTCGAGCACGCCGTTGTCAGCCCGTCGCTCGGGCAGCCGGACGGGACGATCCACGTCGATCGCGCGGGAATCCGGGTCGAGGAACCAGCCCCGTGGACTGCCAGGATCGGTCGCGTGCCGAAACTTCTGCATGGTGTGCAAGCCGTGTTTCTTGTCCGGCACGGCATTCCTCATAACCCGGCCGTCGAGGAACTCCAGCACGGGCGACTCATCGAGGTCCGGACGCTGGAGGAATGGCTCCAGGGTCCGGCCGTGTCGCCGCTTCGTCTGTCCGGCCATCGCGGATCGCTCCCGTCCTGCACGTTCCCAGCCAGCCACTTCGCGAGGCATTTGTCACCGATCCCCCCGGAACGATACCGCGAACCCTGGCAGGAAAGGGCCGTGCTGACTGTACTCCAGTCTACACGACCCCAGCGCGATCGGCCATCGGAACGCGGGGGTGCAGACGCCCCGCGTTCCGATGGCCGATGGAGGGTGGCGGTTTGCGGACGGTTCCCAGCCGCTGGGCTCAGCGCGTTGTTGGCGAGGGGGTCGGCATCAAGGGTCGCGCCGATACGGTCTCGCTCGCCGGGTCGGGGCCGGTCAGGCCCGAGCCGCCCTGGTCGCTCGCCTGACGGACCTTCTCGGCCACGTCGGAGAGCTGATTCTCCAGGCGGCGAACCCGCTCGGGGAGGTAGGAGACGTCATCGACCTCGCGGGAAAGCTCGCCGACCTTGATCTGGAGTGTCTGAAGGCCGGGCGGCGGCGCATTCTCGGGCGTCTTCATGCGGTCGAGACGCTGGCGGAGGCGGTCGATCCGTTCGTTGAGCGTGGCGAGCTGCTTCTGGACCGACTGGAGATCGTCGGCTGCGCCGAAGCCGGGGGTCGCGGCCGCCTGGTCGCTTTGCCGGGACTGGCCCTGAGACTGCGAAGACTGCGAAGACTGGCCCGAGTCGCCGCTCGATGCGCTCTGGTTTTGCGAGTTCTTACCGTCCTGCGAATCCTCGGACTTCGAGCCGTAGAAGTGCATGTAGGCCCAGGCGCCACCGAGGCCGAGGACCAGACCCAGGACCAGACCCAGGATCATGCCGCCGTGGCTGGACCAGGACGACGACTCCTCGCGGTCGGAGTCGTCGTCTTCCTCCTCGTGCTCGCCGCGACGGCGCCTCGGCGGCTCGCGGCGATTCCGACGTTCGTCGTCGGGCCGACGCTTCGGCCGACGCTCCACGCGGACCGGTTCCCCCCAGGACGGGGCGACCGCGTAGGCCGGCACCTCCTCGGAGGCATCCACGACCAGGGTCTCGGCGGGTTGCCGCCTCCAGGACGCCTGGCTCTCGGTCACGACCGGATCGGTCGTCGTGATCGCGACCGGATCCGTTCCGGAGGGCGCGTTCGGCCGTTCCCGATCGTCCTCATCTTGCCGACGATTCCCATCGCGATCTGCCATGACCGAACCTCCCAGAAAAACAGGGCATGAATGCATGGACGTCTTCGGCGACCATTCCGGAAACGGCGGGGGGGCCAGGGGAATCCATTGCGAATGGCGTGCCTTCGATGCGTCGAGCGCACCGAGGGCACCGCTCCGGGTGATCCGGGAAGCGGTGTCGGGGCCGAGGGCCGGTCGATCAGCCGAACCGCGCGGCGGACTCGCGTTCCATGATCTCGATCATCCGCGAGCGGATGGCGAGGAAGTCGGCGACAAGTCGGCGCGCGGGCTCGGTGAGCGTGCTGCGCTGGGTGCCCTGACCGCCGACCTGGGTCTCGACGAGCGTCAGGCCGAGCGAGCGTTCGGCGCCCTTGATACGATTCCAGATGTGGCGGTAGCTGCGGCCGAGGTCGTCGGCGGCCTGCTTGATCGAGCCGGCGCGTTCGACGGCCTGGAGGATGGCGACGAAGCCGCTGCCGAAGCCGCTGCCGTCGTCGGCTTCGAGCCAGACCTTCACCCGGGGCCGCAGGGAGGGTCGGTTCGTCGGATTGTCGCGGGGGGGGCGGGGTCGGGACATCGGATCACGACTTATCGACAAGGACCTCGGTCGCCTTGATGACCGCCTTGACCTGGTCGCCCGCCTGGAGATTCAAGGTCTCGGCCGAGCCGCGGGTAATCGCCGCGACGACCTCGACGCCGTTGACGTCCATAACAACCTCGGCCATCACGTTGCCGAGCTTGACCGACTTGACGGTCGCCGGGAGCTGGTTGCGGGCGCTGAGCATGATGGGGTCTCGTCTCGGGCGGGAGGGGACGGTTGGTCGGCGGCGGGTTCGGGACTCGGGGGCGGTCGGAACCCGTACCGGGCGAGGATGGCCTGGCCGGCGTCGGAGAGGAGGAACTCGGAGAAGGCGGCGGCCTTCGGCTGAGATTTCGCCGCGGACAGGATGCCGAGGGCCTGGATCAAGGGGGCGTAGAGGGCGTCGTCCACGGTCACGGTGCGGACCTCGGGGACGTCGGCGATCGCCTTGCCGACGAGCCCGGCCTCGGCGTTGCCGGTCTGTACGAACTGGAGCGCCTGGCGAACCGATTCAGCCTGCACGACCTTCGGTTTCAGCTCATCCCAGAGCCCGGCCCGTTCGAGAGCCTGCTTCGCCGCGCGGCCGTAGGGAGCCGTCTCGGGGTTGGCGATCGCGACCCGCTTGATCTCGGGCCGGCGGAGGTCGTCGATCGAGGCGACCTCGACGCCCGAGGCCCGGTTCACGGCCAGTACGAGCGAGCCGCGGGCGTAGTTCCGCTCCGAGACGACCGTGATGACCTCTTTCTCCACGAGGTCATCGACAAACCCGCGGTTGGCAGAGAGGAAGATGTCGAAGGGCGGCTCCCTGTTCGAGCTGCTGGGCGAGGTGACCGGACGAGCCGAACGTGACCCGCAGGGCCCAGCCGGTCTCGCGGTGGAACTGTTCCTCGATGGCGGGCATCGCCGCCTGGAGGTCGCTGGCGGCGGCGACTCGCAGCTCCTCCGAGGGGGTCGGCAACCCGCAGCCGGCGAGAGCCGTGAGCAGGAGCAAGGTGAGTCGGGTCGGCATGAAACGGGTCCTGGCATGCGAAGGGCGATCTCGCGATGATCGTAGGCGGGCGGTGGAGGCCGCGTCAACTCGGCCGAGCCGGCAAGAATCGCCTGGTCGCGGCGAAGACACCCGTGAGCGGTCTCCCTGGCTGCAACCGATCGAACCCCCGAACCTCCCGGAGTCGCGACGGATGAAGTCTCCCCTGCCCAGCCCGGGACAGATCCCGCCAGGCCGCAAGACGGTCTATTATGTAGGCATGGCCCTGTCGATCGTCGGCCTCCTGATGTTCCTCTCGACGTTCGTCTCCGGCCTGGCCCACTTCGGCGACTTCCACCACTTCGCAGAACACACCCGATCGATGGGCCTGCGAGCCTTCGGGGGAATCATCCTGTTGATGATCGGCGGGGTGGTCATGAGGATCGGGGCGCAGGGGGCCTTCGGGGCGGGGATGCTGCTCGACCCGGAGCGGGCCGGTCGGGAGCTGGAGCCCTGGGCGCGGATGTCGGGCCGGCTCAACGACGCCGCGTTCTCCGAGATGTCCACGGTCCGTGAGACGATCGGCGACGCCCTGGGCGGCCGTCGCGAGCCGGAGCCGGCTCCCGAGATCAAGATCCGCTGCCGGTCTTGCCAGGCGCTCAACGACGAGCAGGCCCGGTTCTGCGACCAGTGCGGTGCCGCCCTCTGAGCCGGTCTGGCAGCGCGGGGCCGGGGAAGAGACAATGGAGTCTGGACCCGGAGGAAATCCAGGACGATGCTCGATGCCCTCGTGATCGCCCCGCACCCCGACGATGCCGAGCTGGGCATGGGGGGGACGATCCTCCGCCTGATCGGACAAGGCTGGAAGGTCGGCCTGCTCGACCTGACTAGCGGCGAGCCCACGCCGCTCGGTTCGCCCGAGATTCGCGCCACCGAGACCGCCGCGGCGAACCGCTTGCTGGGCGATCCCTGGCGGGAGAACCTCGGCCTGCCCAACCGCAGCCTCGAACCGACCCTCGAACACCGCCGCGCCCTGGCGGCCGTCTTCCGTCGGGTCCGCCCTCGGCTCCTGTTCGCCCCGTTCTGGGAAGACGCCCACCCCGACCACACCGCGGCGACGAAGCTGGTCGAGGACGCGCGGTTCTGGAGCAAGCTCTCGAAGTCGGACATCCCGGGCGCACCGTTCCACCCGTCGCGCATCCTCTATTACTTCAGCGTTCACCTGCGGATCGCCGAGCGGCCAAGCTTCGTGGTGGATATCAGCGACCAGGCCGAGGCCAAGCGCGCGGCCCTCGGTTGCTACCGGTCGCAACTGGTGGACAACCAGCCGACGGAACGCCCCGGGATGATCGACTCGGTCTTCGACCGGACACGGTTCTGGGGCCACCTGGCCGGGGTCCACCATGCCGAACCGTTCGCCAGCCGTGAGCCGATCGGCCTGGCGGGGCTGGGCGACCTGCTGATCTGAGGCCGTCTCAAAACGCCAGAACTTCCGGGTTTCAGGGGTGGATTGACGGACTGTGACTCGATCAGGTATGGTTACCGCCAATCCATCGCCCGACACATCAAAGCCGATCGGCCCGGAGTTCCCTCAATGAGGAGGGTGCCGGCCGGGGAATCGCCGATCGAGTTCTGGGCAGGGCCACGGAGGGCAACATCCATGGAGCGGGCACTTCTTCTGCGGACAGCCAGGACGATCCGGACCGTCCTGGCGCGAAGCGGCTTCCGGGGCGGCTGGGTCGAGTCGGTCCGTCGCGACGGTAGCCGGCTGGTGATCGAGGTCCGCGACGGTCGGGAGCATCGGTTTTGCTTCGAGGGGGTGGTCAGCGCCTCGGGACTCGATGTGGTCGGCTTCGTCCACGGGGCCCACGTGGTCCGTGAGCCGGTCGGCGAGGACGGCCGACGAACGGGCGCCGCTCCGTTCCGGTTCAGCCTGATCGGGGAAGAGGCCCTGATCGAGGTCGTCGCGCGGTCGCTCCGGGTCGAGCAGCCGGAGGAATCGTCGACGCGGGGCGTCGCCCTCCGGGGCGCGACCTGATCGCGGGCGAGGCGTCGAGAGTCGGTCTTGACCGGGCGGGCGGGCCGCGTTATTGTTCCGCCAGACCCCAAGGACGGGTTGCCGAGTGCTGGCGCGCCCTGACCCGATTGAGCGGCCGAGTCCGCTCGCCGTGAGTCGCCCTTGATGCGCCACTTCTCAAGGAGGAGAAGACGCCATGCCGTCCCATGACCGACGAGCCGCCGGGCGCCAACGCGCCTGGGGACGTGGCCCAATCATCCTGAAGTTCGAATCCCTCGAAGGCCGGCAGCTCCTGAGCCTCAGCACGGTCGGCTCAGGGATCGGTCTCGGCTCGGCCGAGACGACCACCACCGGCACCAACATCAGCAGCGATCCGACGAGCGTCGCCACCTCGATCAGCGATGCCCTGACCGGCACGTCCACCAACAATACCGCCACGCTCGCCAACACGAGCGCCACGGCGACCACCACCGCGGCCGGCCTGCCCGACCTCGTCGCGGTCCGCTTCATGGCCCAGTCGAACCTCGACTGGGACCAGACGTTCAACGCGCAGATCGGCGTGATGAACCAGGGGACGGCCGCCACAACCAAGCCGTTCCTGATCGACGTGTATGCCTCGCCCTCGATGAAGCTGAGCCAGGGGGCGGTCAAGATCGGGTCGATCCAGGTGCCGGCCGGGCTCAACCCGGGCCAGACCTTCCAGTTCGAGCGGGAGTTGACGACCCCGCAGGTCCCGGTGGCCAACCTGGCCCAGTCGCCGTCGTACTACCTGCTGTTGAACGTCGATGCGAACAACGACATCGCCGAGTCCGACGAGTCGAACAACGTCAATCGCGGCTTCCAGGGGATGGACACCTCGATGGTGACCATCACGCCGCGGCAACCCTCCGACCTCAGGGCCGCCGGCCTCAGTGTGACGCCCCAGGCGCTGCAGTGGGGCGGCACCCTGCACGTCAAGGCGACCGTCCTCAACAACGGCCAGGGCAACGCGCCGCCGACGAACGCCCGGATCATGCTCGCGCCCGCCAATACGAACCCCTTCGGTCCGGACGGCTACTCGATCGGCACGGTCGCCATGCCGGCCATCTCCGGCCACCAGTCGGTCACCGCCGAGCAGGACATCACCCTGCCGAGCGAGCCGCCCTCGACCCTGGCGAACCTCTCGAACTTCGTGATCACCCTCGTGCCCGACAGCGACGAGGTGGCCAATCCGGTCGTCTCGCCGGTCCAGCTCCAAGGCCAGGGGATCGACCAGGCCAGCCTTCAGATCACCCCGAAGGCCTCCACCACCCCGACCGCCCAGCTTCCCGACCTGGCGGTCACCTCGATCCAGAACCCGACGGCCGTCGCCTGGGGCGAGACCTTCACCGTCACCGCCAAGGTCCAGAACGACGGCCCCACCGCCGCCGGCCCGTTCAAGGTCCGCTTCCTGCTGATCCAGGGCAATGACCAGAGCGCCCCCACGCTCGCCCTCGGCGATGCCCAGGTGCCCGGCCTCCAGGCTGGCTATACCCAGGATATCGTCCAGACGATCAAGCTCCCGGCCGGTGTGCCCGCGGGCCTCTCGTCCGCCATCGCCCAGGGGCGGATCGTCGCCGTGGTCAACCCCGACCACGCCCTCGACGAGTCGAGACTCGATAACAACACCCTGCTCTCGACGGCCGTCGGGCTCCAGGGCGTCGGCAGCACCGTTGACTCGACACCCGTCGTGACTGTGCTCACCCCGAGCACGCCAACCACCCCAACACCCTCCAATCCCCAGCCTCAAGGATCGTCGCAGACCCCCACGACGAATCCCACCGCCGTCACGGACGCCCGTCAGGCCGCCCGCCTGCGGCGGCTCGCCGCCCTGGAGGCGCGACGAGCACGCATGCAACTGCTGCTTCAGCAACGCCTTGAACAGAATCAGCAGAGACTGCGAATCTATCGCGAACCGGCTGGCCAGCAAAACCCGAATATTTCCCCCGCCTTGCGTATCTTGTCGATGCGAGCCGCTCTCCAGAGCCGCCAGTCCAGCTCCGGAAAGCCAGCCTGATCGCTCCGGTCACCATCAACCTGCGCCGTCGTTCGGCCTTGATCCGCAGAAACTTGAGAAAAAGCGCCAGGAGACTGGGCAATTTATTGATGGTCGGGTAATTCGTGGCTATGCTTTGGCTGAGTCACGGGGTGGGTCGTGGATCACTGGATCGGACCCACCCCGGTTTCCTCCGCCGCGCGAGCCGCCAGCCCGCATCGCCACCAGGACAAGCACCCGAGGAGCCACCACGCATGAATGGCGACCGTCGAATCACCCCCCCGTTCGAGGCGACGAGCGGGTCGGCGGCGCTGGCCGAGGCGCGATTCATCCCGCAGCGGTACGAGCCGAACTACGCCTATCCGCTGCTGGTCCTGCTGCATGGCCGGGGTGGCGACGAGCACCAGATGCTCGCCTCGATGCCGGCGATGAGCTGGCGCAACTACATCGGCCTGAGCCTGCGCGGGCCGGAGGCGCTGACCCGTCGCGGCACGCCGGCCGGCTTCGGCTGGGGGCCGTCGTTTGCCCGGCCCGACCGCTTGCCAGCGGATACCTTCCGCCCGAGAGAGCCGTCCGCCGAGGTCGTGAGACGGTCGCTGCGGGGTGACGCCCCCGACGCCACCGACCGGCTCGAGGACGGCGTCTTCGCCTCGATCCGCGAGCTGCGGCGTTCCTTGCACGTGCATTCCGAGCGGATCTTTCTGGTCGGCGTGGGCGAGGGTGCGGCGGTGGCGTATCGGCTGGGCCTGAGCTATCCCGAGCGGTTCGCCGGCGTGGTCGCCGTCAACGGCTGGCTGCCCGCCTCAGGCGGGACCGGCTTCGCCCCGCTTGGACGCCTGAAGTCGTGCCGCGACCTGCGCGTCCTGGTCGTCCACGGCGAGTGGAACGGCCGCGCCCCGATCGCCCGCGCCCGCCGCGACGTCTCCGTGCTCCGCGCCGGCGGCCTGAAGGTCGCCTTCCAGTCCTACCCCTGCGCCCACCGGCTCAGCAGCCCGATGCTCTCGGATGTCGATACCTGGCTGATCCACCAGTGTACCGAGGGCCTGATCTGAACGGCCGACCGCCCCTCTACAGAATCGCCCCCCGCAGGCCCATGGCCCGGCGGGTTCTTCCCGCGGACCCATCCTCCTCCGAGCAACCGCGCACGCCCACTCGGCCGCGCCCCCCGATCGCCCCATCGGTCACGCCCAGGTCCAACCTACAACTTCTCAATTCGAAACCATCCAGCTTTTTCTTGCATGACAAGACTTACCGCTTTAGAATGTCTCCAAGATCCAGAGGAGGTCAAATTCCCCTCATTTCGATCCCCTCTCGACTCCCGTTCGAGGGCCCCTCTCCACTCCTCCCCAGTGTTCGAGTTCATCGATGGACGCAAACGACATCGAAGGCGAGCGAAACACGCCGAACTCTACGCCCGACGGAGACGGCCAGGGCGATCAGCAACCCCGGAGCGAACAACAGCCGGATGCTCGACCTCAAGGCGATCAACCGCCAGGGGAGCCGGTGAGCTCGCAATCGCCGGATCCGACACCCGCCCCTCCCCGCCAGAAGACAGTGGGAGACTTCTTCGAGTTCCTGGCGCAATCCATCACCTCGCTGATCGGCGCCGCGATCAAGATCGAGGACGTTGAGCCCCACGCGAGACTCTGCGTGATCGTCTGCTTGATCCTCATCGTGCCATCCATCCTATTTCCGTTCTATTGGTATATCAGTCAGGCGTACCAGGGGCGGCCCGTGCAAAACTGGCAGCCCGTCCTCGCGATGCTCACGGCAGTGGCCTTCGGGCTGATCGCGTACGCCGCCTGCCTGTCGGGAATGAAGACGCAAAAGGACCAAAGCCATCAGCGCTTCCGGCAAGATCTCGCGATGATCCGAGCCAAGATTGATTGGTCGCCCGACCATCCGTCGAAAACAGAGCGTAGGGATCTCTTCGCGGTGATGAAGAACGGGAAACTCTCCGCTTCCCACACCGGCCGGGGTGACCAGTTCCGGACCCTGGAGCGTCTCGAATCGTGCTGCGATCGAGGACGCGATAAAATCCAGGCGGCGCTGGATTTGCTCGATGCGTATGCCAGGGAGTATAGTCGATAGCAGGGGAGCCGACGGTCCCCGAAGTGTGCAGGGAACCGGCCTTATGAGCGTCTCCCCCAGCCCATCCATCGAATTTGATCCCTTGCTCCAGAACCTGCTCGCCGCGCAGGTCCTGGAACGGGTTTTGCGCCCATCCACCGGCCTTGCGGGCGGCTGATCACCTACCAGGACTTCCTCCAGGACATCCTCGTCAAGGCCCTGGAGCATCGGGACTCGTTTCGTGGACGTACCTCCCGAGAATTGATCGCCTGGTTCAAGGCGATCGGCCGCCAGCACATGGTCAATGTCCTGCGTCAAGCGCACCGACAGGCCGCGACGCCGCTGCCAGCTCAGCTGGCGGAACGGGAAGACAAGTCGGCGACCGACCGCCTCTGGCTAGCCGAGGTAACCCGTTCTCTGACGCCGAAGGAAAACGACCTCCTGGAACTGCGATACCAACGGGGCCTATCCTGGACCGAGGTCGCCAGAATCCTCAAGGTCTCGCCTAATGCCTTGGCCCAGAGGCATTTGCGCTTGCTCGCCAGACTCCGAACACTCCGCAATGGGATTCACGAATTGTGAAGATTCCGTGAAGACCGCGTGAAGAGTGTCATCTCAAACCCCCGCGAGCGTTCTATAGATTGGCCTGAACCGGCTCGTGGGACCGGGGCGTGGATCGTGCAGACCGTTTGGTGGTGCGCCAGGACGGCGTGATCCCGTCTGCATCGTTACCCTCGCGGCGATCCTCACCTCCTCGGGGAGGCGCCCCGATCGGGGTACCCCCCCAACCTCGGTGTCGGTTTCTGACGCACGGGCCCCCGGCCCGATCGTCGCGCCTGACGGGACCCAACGCAATTGTCGAATCTCAACGCCTTCCTTCCGTATCGCAGGACCCCACGGAACGAAAACCGATCCGGCTTGGTGGGTTCGCGGTCCGGAAGACCCGGTCCGCGGGCCACCAGCCCCAAGACCCAGAGTACATTCGATGGCCGCCGAGCCGCACAGATTCGGGGAGGCGTCTGAGGCTGACGTCTCCTCCCCCGACAACATCGCCGATGCCCTGATCCGATACTCGGATCTCATCGCCAGGTACGGCCCCGACTCGAAAGAGGCCCAGAAACTATACGCCCGATTCGCGAATGACCCCGAGTTTACCGACCTGGCCAAGGTCTGCCGTGATGTCGCAAGCAACACCCCTCAAACCTACGCCACCCGGCGTCGGCCGGTCGAGGGCGGCTCCGGTCGTCGCCGCGGTCGTACTCGCGATCGCGATGTTCGCTGTCGCCATCTCGTCCGCCTATTGGTACTCCGACACTCTCGCCGTGAACGGCAAATTGAAGTTGAGACTCCAGGAGGCCCAGGTTTCCGTTGCCCAGCAGGAGGCGCACCTGGCCGACCTGCAAAAGCAGCATCATCTCCTCGACGATCAGTTTACCAAGGCAAACGATCAACTCGACCAGGCTCGGAGCCAAATCGCCCTGGCCCAAACGCAAGCGATCAGCGACACGCTTCAGATCGCCTCCTTGAAGCGGGAAAACCAAGAACTCCAGAAGCAGACCGCCGCGATGGAGGCGCACCTGGCCGACCTGCAAAAGCAGCATCATCTCCTCGACGATCAGTTTACCAAGGCAAACGATCAACTCGACCAGGCTCGGAGCCAAATCGCCCTGGCCCAAACGCAAGCGATCAGCGACACGCTTCAGATCGCCTCCTTGAAGCGGGAAAACCAAGAACTCCAGAAGCAGACCGCCGCGATGGAGGATGCCAGAAGGCGATTCACCCTCGCCGGGCGGGGCTACTCCGGCCCGCTCGTGCTCGGTGCCCATACCCTCGGCATGCTCCTGGACGCCGAGAACCTCCTGGCCATCTGGAGGCTCTCGCCGAAGAGCGAGAGGTCCAGCGGGGTTCACAAGCTGGCGCTATCGTCCATCGACCATAGCCGCATGCTGATCGGCGTATCCTCGAAGGTCCTCAACTCCGAAGATGTCCGAGGTGAATCCCAGGAGCGGTATCTCGTCTTCCAGAGCAAGGCACGCGAGCTTTCCACGGCGCTCAGGGAGCTGGCGAATGCTGAGTCGGCAGATGCGGCCCCGATCGAGAAGCACGACATCGAGGCCTCGACCACGATGATCCTCGCGACCTTCGCCTGCTCCAGCGAGCTCTACGCAGACCACCTCGACGATCTGGCCGGTTGGCTTCAGGGGATCAGCGGAACGCGGCAGATCTCCGACGAGGTCATCAACACAATCGACAAACACGCTCCCATGATGTCGCATATGGGTGAAGAAGCCTGGAAAATGGTGGACTTCGAGAGGGATTTGGATTCCACATCGTCGCGGATGGCTGTGGAGGCCGCCCGGAGGTCACGCGAGGCGATGCAGGCGTATCATGCCTACCGGGCCAGTGTGATCCCGCCCCGCTCCTCCCGGCTGGAGCCCGGTGCCACGTCGACGCCGGTCCCAGACTGAGCTCCGCTTGGCGAGGTCGTCCCGGTCCTGAGCCTCAACGGTCCGACTCCACGCCATCGCGAAGACCGCAACTTCGCGATGGCAACGCTCCTCGGACCCCCCTCACACCGGCGCCGGCGTCTCGGTCATGTTCATCAGGGTTTCGACGACGTCGAACGCCGCGCGGGGCTTGGCGAGCAGGCGGGTGCGGTCCTGCATGGCGGCGAGGCGGGCGGGGTCGTCGAGCAGGCGGTCGATCTTGTAAGTGAGCGTGGGCAGGTTGTTGCAACGGATCGCGACGCCGTTCTCCAGCAGGTGGTCGCTGTTGCGCTCCTCCTGGCCGGGGATTGGGTTGACGACGACGAAGACCAGGCCGCGAGCGAGGGCCTCGCTGGTCGTCAGGCCGCCGGGCTTGCCGACGATCAGGTCGCTGGCGGCCATGTACTCGTGCATGGCCGATGTGTAACCGATCACCTTCAGGCTCACGCGGGGATGCCGCGCCTGCTGCGACGCCAAGCGGTCGAGCTGGGCCTTCAGCTCGGCGTTCCGGCCGCAGACGGCGATCACCTGCGCCGGGTGCTGGAGCCGGAGGAGCAGGGAGAGGACCGTCTCGACCCGGCCGACCCCGAAGCCGCCGGCCGAGACCAGGATTGTCGTCCGGTTCGGGTCGAGGTCATGCTTGCGGCGGGCCTGCTGCTTGTCGAGCGGTCGGGCGAACTCCGGGTCAATCGGGATGCCGGAGACGGAGATCTTGCCGGCCGGGACGCCGAGTTCCTCCAGGTGGACGCGGGTTTCCTCCAACGCCACGAAGTAATGCTCGTAGTGGTCGCAGAGCCAGAGGGCATGGACGTCGAAGTCGGTGATCACGATCGCCTGCCGGGTGGTCAACTGCTTGCGCTTGCGGGCCTTGAGCCAGGAGATGATCTCGGCGGGCAGCGAATGGGTGCAGACGGTCACGTCGGGCTGATAGCTCTCCAGCAGCTTGACGAACGGCCCGACGTTCAGCTTGTCGAAGGCGAGCTTGCGTCTCCGGCTCTTCCACGGCTTGTCGAACTGGTCATACAGCCAGCCGAGCACCTCGGGCATCTTGTTGACCATGTCGAGGTACATCTTCGAATACAGGGTGCGGAACATCGGATTGGTGTATTCGAGGATGTCGAAATGGCTGACATCCCAGTCGCAGGCCGACTCGCCGCAGGCGCGCTCGATGGCCCTCGCGGCGCTGAGGTGCCCGGCACCGGCGGAGGCCGAGAGGATCAGGAGACGCTTGCGGTGATTGGGCGCGGGCTGGCAGGCATGGCGGGCTCGGTGGTCGCGATCACCGGAATTCCCTCCCGAACGGCCCAGCGTCGATCGCCGGTTGGGGGCTTCTTCATTTTATCCGATGACCTCACCGAACGATATCGGTCGCGACGGTCGGGGCCCTGAGCAGCGGGCCCGCTGCTGCTGTCCGGTTTGGCCTGGTGGGACAGCCGCCCCCGGCTGTCGTCCGGTCGGTTCGTGTCCAAGAAGCGGGTCCGAGCCCGGACCGTCGAGCAGTTCGAGAGTCGGCCGGAGGAGAACACCGCGAGAATTCAGAAAACTGCCAGCAAAGGGCGATAATCGCCGCCCCGAATTCGGAAGATAACTTCGAGGCGTCGGCGATCGCGGTCCGCGCCCACGATCCCGCAACGGCCGGAGCTCTCCCGGACCTCTCGCAAATCGGTCACGCCGATGACAGCACCACGGTATTCTCACGCTGCTAGCTTGCCAGACAACCTCCAACGCTCCGGCGCGCGCCGGCGAGTGTTCGGCATTCCGGAACTCGCATCCCGTCGAGACGCGCCGTCGTGGCCGGCATCTCCAGGCGCCGAACGAACTTCACAATGGGCAATTTGCTACCCGATCTTCTTTGCAGGACAATCTGTTATGGAATGCTCCGAAACGTCCCCAGGGGCGTCCCTGGAGTGTCCTCGAGCACGAACCGTCCTACCCTTCGGACCAGACACACGGTCTCTCGAACGTGGTGGCTTGCGCGATTCAACCATCGACTCCCCGTCAACGATCTGGTCCCGCGGAGCCGAAACCCTGCCGATCGGAGCAAAAAAACCACCCCAACAGCCTCTCTTGCCACGCCCACGACGCGATCCCGAGAACCTGGTTCGCGTTTGCCGATTTCGAATCGAACCCACCTGCCAGAATGGCAGTCGCCCGGGGCGGCCGATCGGTGGCGGCTCGACTCGGGACGAACCGTCCAACCCCAGGCGTCGCCCGACCCTCGCGACGTGCGTTGGGCTGTGGTAGGTTTTGTGGCCTGGGGGCAGTCTCGGTGGACGATCGCCCCGCTCTCGCCGTGACGCCACGATTCGGAGATCCGCACCCATGACTCGCCCGACCCTCCGCGCGGGCGGCTGGCTCGTCCTCGGATGGGCCCTCGCCGCTGTCTCCCCGACCGCCGCACCCGCCGACGCGATCCCCCGTCCCGAGCATCCCGACCCCCTGGCCGTCCGCGAGCACTGGGCCAACCTCAATGGCACCTGGCAATTCCGCTTCGATCCCGACGACGCCGGCCGGGACGCAAAGTGGTTCGACCCCGAGGCCGCGGGCTTCGACCGCTCCATCGTCGTGCCCTTCGGCTGGGAGAGCGAGCTTTCGGGCGTCCACGACACCAGCGGGAATTCGAAGATCGGCTGGTATCGGCGGACCTTCCGCGTCCCCGACGACTTCCCGAAGGACCAACACGTCTGGCTCCGCTTCGGCGCCATCGATTGGCAGGCGGACGTCTGGGTGAATGGCCAGAAGGTCGTTTCCCACGAAGGCGGCTATACCCCCTTCGAGGCGGATATCACCGAGGCGTTGAAGCGCGACGCCGACAACGTCCTCGTCGTCCGCGCCTTCGACCCGACCGACCCGAGCTTGCCGACGGGCAAGCAGGTCGGCTGGTACACGCCGACCTCGGGGATCTGGCAGACGGTCTGGCTGGAGGCGAGGCCGGTGGCGTACATCGACCGCTTGACCATCAAGACGGAGATTGACCCTGCGCGAGTTTCCATCGAGGTCGTGTCGAGGGATACGGCTACGAAGGCCGCTTCCGTCTCAATGCACTCCGAGGACGCGGCCGTCAAGCCCGCCTCGGCTGAGCTGGAACCCCTCGCGGTCACCACGATTAACTCGGGAATCGCCGCCGAAATTCACCAGGGCGGCAAGGCGACGATCACGGCCCCCGTCCATCAGCCGAAGCTCTGGACGCCCGACTCCCCCCACCTCTACGACATCACGCTCGAACTGAAGGATGCCGACGGCAAGGTCATCGACTCGGTGAAGACCTACTTCGGCCTCCGCACGATCGCCCGCGGCAAGCTTCCCGGCGAGGACTTCGAGCGCGTCCTCCTGAACGGCGAGCCGATCTATCTGCAGGGCGCCCTCGATCAGTCGTTCAATCCGAAAGGGATCTACACGGCACCAAGCGACGACTTCTTGAAGAAGGACATCGAGCTTGCGAAGTCGATGGGGACCAACTTCCTCCGCATCCACATCAAGCCCGACGAGCCCCGGCGGCTCTACTGGGCCGACAAGCTGGGCATGCTCATCATGGAAGATATGCCCAACACCTGGCGCCAGAATGAAAAGGCCCGTAAGGCGTGGGAAAAGACGATGCGGGAGGCCGTCGCCCGCGACCGCAACCACCCCTCCATCTTCGCCTGGGTCGCCTTCAACGAGACCTGGGGCCTCGGCCACCCGCAATACAAACAGGATGAGGACACCCAGAAGTGGGTCAAGGACATGGTCGCCTTGATCCGCGAGCTTGATCCGACCCGACTCGTCGAGGACAACTCGCCCTGTAATTACGACCACGTCGCTGGCACCGACCTGAACTCGTGGCACTTCTACATCGACAACCATGAGGCGGCGGCCGAGCACATCGACGAGGTCGTCGAGAAGTCGCATCCGGGCAGCACTTTCAACTATTGCCCCGGTGAGCAGATGAACACAGCCCCGCTCATCAACAGCGAGTACGGCGCCGTCTCCGCAGGTGGCGGCGACCGCGATATCTCGTGGGGCTTCCGCGACCTCACCACCCTCCTGCGCAAGCACGACAAGATTCAAGGCTACATCTACACCGAGTTGACCGACATCGAGTGGGAGCACAACGGCTTCGCCGACTACGACCGCAAGCCCAAGAAGTTCGGCTACGAGGCGTTTCTGCCTGGCATGACCGTCGCCGACCTTCAGGGGGCTGACTTCGTCGGCTACGACGGCCCGCCAGCGATCGTGGTGAAGGAAGGCGACTTGATCCCGGTCGAGCTGTTCGTCAGTCACTACTCGGAGCGCGACGACGCCCCGACCTTGAAGTGGTGGGTCACGGGCGTCAACGCCGACGGCGAGACGATCGCCACCGAGCCGCGCGAGCGGCCGGTCGATTGGGAGCGGTACGGGGTCACGAAGCAGAAGCGGATTGCGTTCCGGATTCACGAGCCGTTCGTGGGAGCCGTCTGCCTGGTGCTCCAGGACCCGGTCGGGCGGAAGATCGCGGCGAACCTGGTCAACGTCGTGGTCAAGCCCGAGGCCCCCGCGCCGCGGGTCGAGCGGATCGACGACCACACCGTCGCCCTCCGGTTCGCGCCCGGCGAGTTCGCCTCGGCACGGTGGTCGGGCGGACTGGCGACACCCGAGGGGAAGGTCGCGGGGCAGGGGGAGGGCTCGTTCGTCTACAAGCTGAAGGTGCCCCGGGACGTCGCGAAGGCGAAGCCAACGGAATTCCACCTCCACCTGGAAGCCGCCGCGCGGGCGGGCCGGGAGAACGTCGATTGGTCCGAGCGGGTCAATCCGCAGGACTATCCACAGACCGACACGCGCAAGTTTCCTTCGAGCATGCTCATCACGGTCAACGGCCGCCGCGTGGCCGGGATCGCCCTGGCCGACGACCCGGCCGATGCGCGGGGCGTGCTCTCGCACCTGAAGCAGGTCGATCACGGCAGCTTCGGCTACTTCATCGAGACCGGCCACCCCTTGCCCAACACCGCGCAGGCCGACATCTCCGCCGGCCACCCCTTGATCCTCCGCCTCTCCGCTCCCGACGACGGCGGCTCGGCCAACGGCCTGGCGATCTTCGGGTCCGACACCGGCGCCTTCCCGTTCGACCCGACGCTCTACCTCAAAACCGAGGACGCCTTGCCCGAGGACCTGGGCGTCGATCCGAAGGCCCCGGCGGCCGTCGAGACAGCCGCCTCGCGTCGGGTCGCGGTGCTGCCGACCGGCGAGGCGGGCGACGGCGCGCCGACGTGGTCGTACACCACCAGCGAGCCGGTCGGCGACTGGAAGAACCCCGATTTCGACGTCCAGGCGTGGAAGTCCGGCCCTGCCGGCTTCGGCACGCCCGGCACCCCGGCCATCGCCGTGAAGACCCGCTGGGAGTCGCCGCGGATCTGGCTCCGCAATGCCATCGAGCTACCCGCCCTCGGCCCCGACGACGCCCTGACACTCCGCCTCTTCCATGATGAGGATGTCGAGATCTTCGTCAACGGCGAGCGCCTGCTCCGCGCCCGGGGCTATGTCACATCGTATCAGGACATCCCCCTGAGTGAATCCCAGAAGGCCCTCTTCCGCCCCGGCCGCAACCTGATTGCCGTCTCCTGCCGCCAGACCGGCGGCGGCCAGGGGGTTGATCTGGGCTTCTCGCTACTCCGAGGTGCAGAGTGAGCCCGGCCGGAGCCATCGAATGATGAGCGATGAACGAGGGTCGATGATCGACCGGTCCGGCGACTTGCCCCCGATCCATCATCGACCCTCGGCCATGGACCCTCGGCCATGGACCATTGACCATCATCCGGACTTCTGGCTCACGACGTCAGTTTATTCAACCGCGACGAGTGCATCGTGCCCACCGAAGTGGATGGCTGCAAGCGGCCTTCCAGGATCTGCTCGGTCTGCTGCGCGGAAAGCTCGCCGCCGGCCTCCTCGCGACGGGGCCGGAGCCGGAGCACGACGAGGCTGCGAGCCTGGAGGTCGTACTTCTGGTCCTGTTCGAGATAGGTCGGCTCGGCGTCCGGCGAGGCGGTGTCGAGGATGGCTTCCCAGTACTTCTCGGGCGGGTGCTCGGGCAAGACGAACGGGATCGGCTCCCAGTGGGCGTTGTAGAGCAAGAGCAGCGTCTCGCCGATGACCGGCTGCCCGCGCTCGTCCATGTCGCCGATCATGTCGCCCGCGAGACGCATGCCGAGGCACTTGACGTAGCCGGCCTCCCACGCTTCATCAGCCATCTCGCCGCCATTCGGATCGAGCCAGGAGATGTCCTTGACATCCTTGCCGCGGATCGGACGCCCCTTGAAGAACTTCCGGCGCTGGAGGACCGGCTGGCTCCGCCAGATCCGGCTGACTTTCTTGGTAAACTCCAGAAAGCGATGCTCGGCGTCGTCGAGGTTCCAGTCGAGCCAGGTCAGTTCGTTGTCCTGGCAGTAGGCGTTGTTGTTGCCGACCTGGGAGTGACTCAGCTCGTCGCCGCCGAGCATCATGGGCACACCCTGGGAGAGCAGGAGGGTGGCCATGAAGTTCCGCTTCTGACGGTCGCGGAGGGCGTTGATGGCGGGGTCGTCGGTGGGACCCTCGACGCCGCCGTTCCAGCTCCGGTTGTCGTTGTGGCCGTCGCGGTTGCCTTCCTTGTTGGCCTCGTTGTGTTTCTCGTTGTACGAGACGAGGTCGTTGAGCGTGAAGCCGTCGTGGCAGGTGATGAAATTGATGCTGGCGTACGGCCGCCGGCCGTCGTCCTGGTAAAGATCGCTGCTGCCGGCCAGTCGGGTAGCGAACTCGTTGGTGAGGCCGCCGTCCCCCTTCCAGAAGCTGCGGACGCTGTCGCGGTACTGGCCGTTCCACTCACTCCAGCCGACCGGGAAGTTGCCGACCATGTAACCGCCGGGGCCAACGTCCCAGGGCTCGGCGATCAGCTTGACCTGCGAGAGCACCGGGTCCTGGTGGATAATGTCGAAGAAGGCCCCCAGGCGGTTGACCTCGTACAGCTCGCGGGCCAGGGTGCTCGCCAGGTCGAACCGGAAGCCATCGACGTGCATCTCCGTGACCCAGTACCGCAGACTGTCCATGATGAGCTGCAAGAGCCGGGGATGGCTCATGTTGGGCACGTTGCCACAGCCGGTGAAGTCCATGTAGTAGCGGCGGTCCTCGGGCGAGAGCATGTAATACGACGCGTTATCGATCCCTCGCCACGAGAGCGTCGGGCCCATCTGGTTGCCCTCGGCCGTGTGGTTGTAAACCACGTCGAGGATCACCTCGATCCCTTCGGCGTGAAGCGAGCGCACCATCGTCTTGAACTGCTGCACGGCGTCCAGCGTATTGCCGTGCGCGGCGTAGCGGTCGTCGGGGGAGAAGAACGCCAGCGAATTGTAACCCCAGTAATTGACGAGCCCCTTCTCGACGAGGAAGCGGTCATCGACGTGCTGATGGACCGGCAAGAGTTCGATCGCCGTGACGCCCAGTTCGCGAAGGTGCTGGATGACCGGATCGCTGGCGAGACCCAGGTACGTCCCGCGGAGTGGCTCGGGGACGTCAGGATGCCGCATCGTCAGCCCCTTGACGTGCGCCTCGTAGATCAACGTCTTGTGCCACGGAGTGCGCGGCGGCCGGTCGTCGCCCCAGGTGAACGAGTGGTCCACGACCCGGGCCAACGGCGCGAACGGGGCACTGTCGCGCTCGTCGATCTGGAGGTCGTCGGTGCCGACCGGATAGCCGAAGAGCGAGTCGTCCCACGTCAGCTCGCGGCCGATGAGCTTGGCGTACGGATCGAGCAGGAGCTTGCTCGGGTTGAACCGGTGCCCGTTGGCCGGCTCATGGGGACCATCAACTCGGTAGCCGTAGAGCTGACCCGGCAGGACGTCGGGCAGGTAGCTATGCCAGACCTGGTCCGTGTGATCGCGCAAATCAATGCGCCGCGATTCCTGCTTCGCATCGGGCCCGTCGAACAGGCAAAGCTCGACCTTGGTGGCATTCTCGGAGAACAGGGCGAAGTTGACCCCGGCGCCGTCCCAGGTCGCCCCGAGCGGGTACGGCCGACCCGGCCAGACTCTCATAGAAAACTCCTCAAATCAATTCCAATGACCAGGCACGCCCACCGCGCCCGGGAATCCGGTGCGGTCGCTCGCGATCAGGAAACATTCCCGGCTCGCCCTCGAACCGCCTCCCCGGGAACGGAACCTCCCGGTGGCGGGTCGGCCAGCGGAGCATTTTTCATGCCGCTTGTATGTCCTGGCAGTCGATCAATCGACTTCCAGCACCTGGCCGTCGGCCGTAACCTTGACGTCGCGGGTCTTGCCGCGCTCGTTCTGGCCGCGGACCTCGAATGCCTCGCGGCCGTCGTCGGCCGTCGTCTTCCAGGCATCCTTGAACCGGATATCCGGCAGCTTCTCCCGGGCCGCCTTGAGTGCCGCCGGGGGAAGCTTGTCGAGAGGCACCACCTCCTCACGCTCGGCTTCCTCCTCGCCGCAGCCGGTCAGCAAGGCAAGGGCCGCGAGCAGGGGGGCGAGTCGGAGACGGGCGGGGGTGGGCATCAGGGCAAACTCCCGTTGTGGAGGCCTGCGGAGGAAGCGAACGCGGCCTGATCCTTCGCCGCGATGTGGTCGGTCCATCGACCGTTCATCATGCCGGGACGAGCGGCTCGGCTCAATACTCGCCGGGGATCACCTCGTTGCCGGCCCGGGTCGAGAGGGCGCGGTAGACTTTGTAGTTGATCGTATTCTTGATGAACGTCACGTGCCCATCCACGAAGGCGAAATTCACGCCGCCGCCGGTGTGCAAACTGTAATACTGGTTGGTGTCGCCCTGGGGGTCGCCGGGGGTCGACCCTTCGCCGGCGTGGCCGAGGACCATCCCCGAGGCGTTTTCGGGCCGGAACCGACCCAGGCCGCCGGGCGGGACGAGGACCGCCTTGGTCACGGCCCCCACCCAGGTCGAGCCGCCCAGCCGGTGCGACCGCTCGCCGATCGCCAGCGTGTTGCTCAGGCCGTCGGTCACGTCCTTGGGGCTGATCCGGCCGTTCCGGAAGAACATCCCCTCGCCATCGACGCCCGGCTCGCTCACACCGAACATCGCCACATAATTGCCCGAGACGACCTCGCAGATCGGGAAGAGCGGATCTCCGGTCTGCGGGTTCCGGGCGTAGGCCGACCACGAACGCGGCGGCACGTCGGTCGGGCAGATGTGCATGTCAAGCACCTGCATCCGCGCCGTGGCGTTCGGCTCATACTCGATATTGATGTCGAAGTTGATCGCGTTGAACAAGGGCGACTGCTCAACCTGCGGCAGCATCATCGATGCCCAGCCGAAACCCGACCCGGTATCCGTACTGAGGAACAGCGGTGGCACCACGTTGAGCCGTGGCGGCGGCACGTCCCGATCGAGCGGAATCCAGTTCGAGACGTACCCCGGTGGGAAGACGCTATGCGCATCCTCGTAGTTGTGCAGCGCCAGGCCCATCTGCTTGAGGTTGTTGACGCACTTGGCCCGCCTCGCCGACTCCCGCGCCGCCTGCACGGCCGGCAGCAGCAGCCCGATCAGCAAGCCGATGATCGCGATCACCACCAGCAACTCGATCAGCGTGAAGCCCTTCTGGCCGCGCGACTTCAGACGCATGACGGACCTTCCTTCCTTTCCAATCGAGACGGCGGCCTGGGGGGAGCGGGACCGTTGTCAGGCCCGGATACGCGGCACACTCTTAGGCTGGAGCCTGCTGCATGGATTGTCAAGCGAGAATCCGAAGGGAACGCAGTGCCGACCCTGGGGTTTCGCCGCCCGGGTGCTTGCACTCTCCCTCCGACCCGTTAGGATGAAGGATGACCGATTCGCGACCAGCGATGCCGCGGGATGACCCGCCGACCGGTTCGCGAACCCCACACTCCCACCCCCGATCCGACCCGATCCCGCCCCGCCCGCATTCGCAGACGACCTGCCGGATCGCGTCCCACTCGACTCTTGCCGCAGGAGAGAGCGTCCATGACCGACCCGAAGAACGCCCCGTCGCGTCGCGATTTCATGAAGACGACCGGCCGGGTCGCCGCCGCCTCGGCCCTGACGGGCGTGACGATCCCGAACGTCCACGCCGGCGAGGACAACACGATCCAGATCGCCCTGGTCGGCTGCGGAGGTCGCGGCACCGGCGCCGCGGCGAACGCCTTGTCGGTCAAGGACGGCCCCCCGATCAAGCTCGTCGCCATGGCCGACGTCTTCGAGGACCGCCTCAAGGCCAGCTACGACAACCTCCAGAAAGACTTCGCCGAGCAGATGAAGGACGTCTGCGACGACCGCAAGTTCATCGGCTTCGACGGCTACCAGAAGGCCATGGACTGCCTCAAGCCCGGCGACGTCGTCCTGCTGACTACCCCGCCCGCCTTCCGCTGGGTCCACTTCACCTACGCCATCGACAAGGGCATCAACACGTTCATGGAGAAGCCGATCGCCGTCGACGGCCCCTCCACCCGCAAGATGCTCGCCCTCGCCGAGAAGGCCCGTGAGAAGAACCTCAAGGTCGCCGTCGGCCTGATGTGCCGCCACTGCGAGGCCCGCGGCCAGCTCTACGACCGCATCAAGGATGGCCAGATCGGCGAGATCCTGTTGCTCCGCGCCTACCGCCAGACCGGCCCTGTCGGCTCCGCCTTCTCCGGTCCCAAGCCGGACGACATCAGCGAACTGTTGTACCAGATCAAGCGATTCCACAGCTTCCTCTGGGCCTCCGGCGGCTGCTACAGCGACTTCCTCATTCACAACATCGACGAGTGCTGCTGGATGAAGGACGCCTGGCCGGTCCGAGCCAAGGCCTCCGGCGCCCGCTGCTACCGCGAGGACAAGATCGACCAGAACTTCGACGAGTACTCCGTCGAGTACACCTTCGCGGACGGCACCAAGCTCTTCCTCGAAGGTCGCAACATCGCCGGCTGCGACTCCGAGTTCGCCAGCTACGCCCACGGCACCAAGGGCTCGGCCGTCATCTCGACCGCCTCCCACACCCCCGCCCGTTGCCGGATCTACAAGGGTCAAAATTTCGACAGCTCCGATCTCGCCTGGCGGTTCCGCGGCAAGGAGCCCAACCCGTACCAGCTCGAGTGGAATCACCTCATCGACGCCATCCGCAACGACCGCTGCTACAACGAGGTCAAGCGCGGCGCCGAGGCCAGCCTGGTCACCGCCATGGGCCGCATGGCCGCTCACACCGGCCAGGTTATCACCTTCGAGCAGATGCTCAACTGTGAACACGAGTTCGCCCCGACTGTCGATCAACTCACGTTCGAATCCCCCGCACCCCTGCAACTGGCCGACAACGGCAAGTATCCCACCCCGGCCCCCGGTCTGATCACCGACCGCGAGTTCTGAGCCGATCGCCATCCTCCAGGAGCGGGAGAGCAGGCCTCAACAGCCCGCCCCCGCTCTCGTCGCGCGCCTCACTGGTGTCGCAAGGCGACAAGCGGTCATGATGTCAAAAAGCAACGTCAGCTTCCGGTCGCCCTCGCTTGACCGGCCTCCGACGAGCCACCAGACCGGCGACGCAAATCCTTTCCTTCTTGAAAATTGCGCCCAACCACTTGCCCAGTAAGGGGCCAACGTGCATTGAGGAACAGGGAAACCCCGGCGGCGAAAGCACGCGGCGACGTTGTTTTCTGGGAATCTCGTTGCATCGACGTCTGCGCTGGGTGCATACTGCGTCCATTCGTCGGGTCAACGGAGATTCACTCTCCTGCTCGCCTCCTCATCCGTTTCTCTCATCGACAACCACGGCGAGTGATTCGGCGTGTTATTGACCGGCTACTCCGACGACGGATTCGTCCACGACGACGCGTCCGATCGTGCACGCACCACCAGGAGTGATCAACAAATTATGAGAATTGCGTCTTTGCGGCATCCGGCCCTGTTCGCGGCCCTGCTCGGGGTCGTGATTCTGGCCGACACGAGCTGGTCCCGGGCTCACGCGCAGGATAAGTCCGGCACCATCGCCCCGATCGATCCGAGCGACCCGAACGCCCGTTCCTCCTGGATGGTCACGGCCCCTGGGCTCGTAGGCAGCTTCGAGAATATGTATGTCACCGACCAGGTCGGTGACGGCAGCGTCCAGCGGCCCGTCACACTGAACAACCCGATTAACGTCAACAATCTCCTCGGTGCCGACCGTTTCTACAACGCCGGCTTGCACGGCGGCAATGCGGTGATGGCCAATATCGAGGCCGGCTACGTCTGGTCGGGTCACGAGACGCTCGGTCGGGTCCAGCAGATCCCGGTCGGTCCCAGCGGCAACGCGGCCGGCCAGGTGGACCGCCACGCCACCTGGGTCGGCTCGGTGATGGGTGGCCAACTTGGCGGTCCGGCCGCCGCCCAGGGCGAGTATCAGAGGGGCATCGCTGATGGCGCCGCCCTCTACTCCGGGGCCGTGGCGTCGAACTGGAACGGCTCCGCCTACGCGCTCAACTTCACCTTCTACTACACCGACTTCTTCGACTCCTACCGCCGCGCCTTTGCCAACGGCATCGGCCCGAACGGCCGGACCGCCGACGTGATCAACAGCAGCTTCGGAGGCGGCGGCACGGATGATGCCAACGGCACCTCTTACGTCGACGTCGGTCTCGATGGCCTCGCCTACCAGAACCCCAACACCCTCTTCGTCGCCTCGGCCGGCAATTCCGGGGCTGGTCCCAACAAGGTCGGCGGCCCGGCGGCGGCCTACAACAACCTCTCGGTCGCGGCCCTCGACGCCTACGCCGGCGCGGGCAACTTCAGTCAGGTCGCCAGCTTCAGCAGCGGCGGCCCTAATGACTACAAGGACCCGGTCAACGGCACGATCGGCGGCGCCCGCCAGGTCGTGGACATCGCCGCCCCCGGCACCAACATCGTCGCCGCCTACTACGGTGGCCAGACTGGTGGCAACGGGTCCACGCTCTCCGGCTCACCCAGTGGCCCGCTCGGAGGTCCCGACTACTACAGCAGCACCATCGCCGGCACCAGCTTCGCCGCTCCCACGGTCGCCGGCGGCGTGGCCCTGCTCGACGACGCCGCCTACGCCAACCTCGCCAGCGACCCCAATGCCCGCGACGCCCGCGTCATCAAGGCCGTCCTGATGAACTCGGCCGACAAGACCACCGGCTGGGACAACGGCCAGCACACCGACTCCAGCGGCGCCATCATCACCACCCAGGGACTCGACAACCGCGTCGGCACCGGCCGGATGGACCTGAACAAGGCCTACGACCAGTTGCTCAGCGGCACCAAGGACGTCGCCGGCACCGGCTCCGGCAACCTGGGCGCGGTGGCCCAGGTCGGCTGGGACTACGGCCTCGTCCATGAGGGCGTCAACAACGATTACTACTTCACCAAGCCCCTGCTCGGCGGCACCACCTTCACCGCCACCCTCGACTGGTTCCGCGATCGCAGCTTCGACAATACCAACACCGCCTTTGACAACAGCTACGACAACCTCGACCTCGAACTCTGGACGGTCGTCAACGGCGTCGCCGGCACCCTCGTCGCCGCCTCGCAAAGCCTTTACAACAACTCGGAGCACTTCTACATCACGCTCGCGCAGACCGGCGACTACCTGCTCCGCGTGAAGTGGACCGGCTCGGTCTTCGACGTGGTCAACAGCCCCAACCAGACGACCTACGGCCTGGCCTGGAGCGGCACCTTCGCGGCCGTCCCCGAGCCGACCTCGCTCACCCTGATGCTGCTCGGCTCGACGGGACTCGCTCTGTCCATCCGTCGCCGTGCCCTGGCCTGAATCCCTCGGATTCCTCCTCAATCCAGGCCGTCGCCCCTTCCAGCAGGATCGGGACGACGGCCTGGTGCCGCGCCCGGCGGTTTCACCATCGATCACAAAACCTCTGGATCTCGAGCCGACATCGACTTCCCAGGACGCATGGCCAAAGACGCTCCGATCGTAACGATCCGAGGGCCTGACGCCCTCAAGATGCCGACTCCGCACGCGAGAACCTTGACGACAATTGCGTTCCGTGACAAACTTCGACGGTGTAGAAAATGATTTGGGCAAACGTCGGGCTTCTCCTACACCCTTTGACGATGCTGGCGGGAGGATGCACCACGTTCTCGGTGCTCCCGTTGGTGCGGACCCTCGCGGGGAGGCGATCTCGATGCCAAGTATGAGGCGGTTGGCGAGGGGATTCACGCTGATCGAGCTCCTGGTGGTCATCGCCATCATCGGCGTCCTAATCGCCCTGCTCCTGCCGGCGGTCCAGGCGGCCCGCGAGGCGGCCAGGCGGGCGCAATGCACGAATAACCTCAAGCAGATCGGTCTCGGTCTTCATAACTATGAGTCAATCGCCGGCGCCTTCCCCCCTTCGAACGTGCTCGACGGAGCGGGCAACACGGTACGATGGGCTAACGGCTTCAGCGTCCATTGCCGGATCTTGCCGTTCATGGAGCAAGGCGTGGCCTTCAATGCCTTGAACTTCCAGTACAGCCACCTCTCCGCCATGAATACGACGGTCGTCGGCATGGCGGTGTCGATCTTCGTCTGCCCGAGCGACCCGAACAACAACCAGCGGACGCCCTTCCCACCGTTCACCGGGTTGACGGCCACCGCGAGCGTGACGAGCTACGGGTTCAGCGAAGGCGACTGGTTCGTCTGGAACGGGTTCAACCTACCCGAGAACCGAGGCGCCTTCGGTCCAAACCGCAGCCGCCGGATCGCTGATTTCACCGACGGCACAAGCAACACCCTGCTCGCCGCGGACGTGAAAGTCTATCAGCCCCTGAGGCGTTGCAGCACGCAGCTCGCCAATATCAACAACCCAATCGTTGTCCCGCCTCCCAATGCCAGCCCGTTCACCGTGGCGCCGGAGTATCTGAGTTGCTCCGCAGGCAAGTCGCACACCTTCTGGGCCGATGGGAACGTCCACGAGACGGCGATCACGACCGCCTGGCCGCCGAACAAGGCGATCCTCGACCCGATGACCCAGGAAGACCTGAACCTGGAAACCCGCCTGATCTCCCAGGGCGGCCCGACCTACGCCGCGATCACCGCCCGCAGCTACCACCCCGGCGGCGTCAATGCCCTCTTCGGCGACGGCGGGGTGCGGTTCATCAGGAGCACTATCAACGGCTTCACCTGGCGGGCGCTGGGGACGGTGCAAGGGGGCGAGGTTCTCAGCGCGACGGACTATTGAGAAGCAGGCTGGTGCAAAGCCTTGTCGGCACGGCGGTCGCGATGGCGGCCGGGACAGTGGTCCTTGCGGCCGGGACGCCGGTCTTCCGCGACGTGGCGGAGGCGTCCGGCGTTCGCTTCCGCTTCGACAACGGCTCGCGAGGCAAGCACGACCTCCCCGAGATCATGGGCGGGGGCGTCGCGTTGATCGACGCGGACGGAGATGGTCGCCTTGATATTTACTTCTGCAACGGCGGCCCAATCCAACCCGGACCCGGCCGGAACGACCCGCCTTGCCGGCTCTATCGCAATCGCGGCGACTGGACGTTCGAGGACATAACCAACCGCGCCGACGCCCCGGGACCGAGCAACGCGATGGGCGCCGCCGTGGGTGACTATGATGGCGACGGCCGCGACGACCTGTTCGTCACCGGCTGGCGCGGTCAGCGGCTCTACCACAACCACGGCGGCGGCCGGTTCGAGGACGTGACGGAGCGGTTGGGCCTGGTGTCCGACCGCTGGAGCACGGCGGCCGCGTTCGCCGACCTGGACGGTGACGGCGACCTGGATCTTTATGTTAGCAACTACGTCGATTACGACCTCGGAACCGCCCCCTTCTGTGCCGCGCCGGACGGGCGTCGCGACTACTGCGGCCCCGAGGTCTTCCCCTCGCAGCGGGACCGGCTCTACCGCAACGACGGCGGCACGCTCACGGATGTCTCCGCTGCGTCGGGCATCGACCGGCAGGGCGGTCGCGGCCTGGGGGTGCTGGTGGCGGATTTGACGGGCGACGGCAAGCTCGACATTTTCGTATCCAACGATGGGTCGGCGTGCTGGCTGTTCGCGAACCGGGGAGAGTTGCGGTTTGAGGAGGTCAGCGAGGCAACGGGGGTCGCCTTCGACGGCGCTGGCGAGGCGCTGGCGGGCATGGGCGTGTCGCGGGGCGACGTGGACGGCGACGGCCGGCCGGACCTGCTCGTCACCAACTTCTTCGGCCGCGCGACGGTCGGCTTCCGCAACCTCGGAGGCGGCCTGTTCGCCGACCAGTCCTCCGCGCTCGGATTGACGGCGACCACCCGCAACGTTCTCGGTTTCGGCCTCGTTCTCGACGACTTTGATGCCGACGGCGACCTCGACCTGCTTCAGGCGAATGGCCACGTCCTCGACCGCGCCCGCCTGGGCGTGCCGTTCGCGATGCGGCCCCTGTTGCTGAGGAATGACAGCGGGCGACTCGTGGATGCATCCGCGACGGCCGGCCCCTGGTTCGACCGGCCGATCCTGGGCCGTGGCGTGGCCGTCGGCGACCTCGATGGCGACGGCCGCCCCGACGCGGTCATCAACGCTCTCGATGCCCCGGCCGCCGTGCTGCGGAACGTCTCCGAAGGGTGCGGGGTGACGATCGTGCCGGAAGGTCGCCTGGCCGTCGGGGCGACGGTGCGGGCGACGGTCGGGGATCGGGTCGTCGTTCGCACGATCGACGGCGGCAGGAGCTACCTGTCGGCGTCGGCGAGGGAGGTCCATGTGGGCTTGAGGGAAAGTGAGCGGGTCGAGCGCGTGGACGTGGAATGGCCGTCGGGTCGGGTCGAGCGCTGGGACCGCATCAGCCCGGGGTCCTTGATCCGCCTTGCACCGGGGACCGGAGAGGCGGTATCTCCTTGAGGCGAAAGGAGGCCGGCGCCGATGCCCAAGCCGTTCGACGTGACCACCAAGCACCTCTTCGAGCGCCCTCCCGGCGACTGGCTCGTCTAAGCGGGCCTGGAGCCGGGGCCGGCCGAGCTGCTGAACGTGGACCTCTCCACGCTCTCGGCCTCGGCGGACCACGTCCTGCGGGTCGGCCGGGAGGACCCCTGGCTGGCGCACTTCGAGTTCCAGACCGGCCGCGACCTGGACCTGGCGCGTCGGCTGCAACTGTATAATGTCCTGCTGAACCACCATCACAACCTGCCGGTCCAGAGCGTGCTCATCCTGCTCCGGCCGGCGGCCGACGGGCCGGAATTGACGGGCGTCTTCCGCCAGAGCTTGCCGGGGGGACGGGTCTATCATGAGTTCCACCATCGCGTCATCCGCGTCTGGGAGAAGCCGGTCGAGGAGATCCTCGCCGGCGGACTCGGCACGCTCCCCCTGGCCCCGCTGGCGGACGTCGAACGCGACGCCTTGCCCGAGGTCGTCCAGCGGATCGAGGACCGGGTGAACGCGGAGGCGACGGAGGAGGAGGCCGGTGTCTTCTGGACGGGGTTCCTGATCCTGATGGGCCTGCGTTACGAGAAGGAATTCGCGAGGAAACCTCTGCAAGGAGTCCGACACTTGAAAGAATCCGTGACCTACCAGGCGATTCTCGAAGAAGGCGAGGCCAAGGGACGGGCTGAGGGACGGGCCGAAGGACGGGCCGAGGGTGTGTCTCTGGGAGAGCGGAAACTGCTTCTCAAAATCGGCATGGAACAGTTCGGCCCTCCATCACCGCAGGTGAAGGCGACGATCGAGGCGTTCGACGACCTGGAGAGGATCGAGCGGCTGGCCCTGAGGCTGCTGGAGGTCGCCACCTGGGAGGAACTCCTGGCCGCGGAATGATGGGGGGTAGTCTGGTCGGCGGGTTCCCGTCCTCAAGAACCGCGATCCCTCGTCGGATCGCTCGTCACACGATCGCCTCCGCGCCGGTCGGGGTGGCGATCTCGGGAGGGGGCTCGGAGTCGTCGTCGGGTTCCTCCTCGGCGTCGAGGGAGGCGAGGTGGCGGTGGGCGAAGAACCGCTCGGCCAGGAGGCGGACGGGGACGAGAAGGGCCACGAACAGCGGGAAGAGGATGCCCAGCGGGCTCGACTTCACACCCCAGAGGACCGCGAGGCAGACCAGTTGCAAGAAGGTGTACTTGTGAACGGTCCAGAAGGGGACGCGGCGGATGTAGTGGATGCTCGGGTAGAGGGCGGGGTCCATCACCCAGAGCTTCAAACGTTCATAGAAGTTGTTGCCGGTCAATGAGGCCACGCCCATGTAAAGGAAGAGGCCAAAGAGGACCGACATCGGCACGAGGCGGAGGTAGGGCAAGAGCAGCAGAGTCATCCCAATCAACAAATGAATCGCCAGGGGCGTGACCCGGTTCTCGCGGACGTGGACGACCCGCTCGCGGACCTCACCGGTGGCGGAAACGGACTCCTCGACGGTGGCGAGGCTGCGGAGGTGGTTCAAGGAGATGATCACCGAGGCGACCAGCCAGGGCAGGCCGAACAGCGAGCAGGTCCCGATCAACAGGCCGAGGACCAGGCCGTTGAGGTGGTAGCCGCTGCCCTTCTTGAGCTTGTTCTCGGGGGCGGAGACGAGGCGGGTGGCGATGTTCTGTTCGAGAAAGATCAGGACCGTCACCAGCAAGGCCGGGCCGGCGGCGGCGAACCAGAGCCAGACCGGCGCGGCGAAGGGGTTGACCAGCCAGGGGCGGGGGGACGTCGTGCCGAAGGTGTCAGGGACGAGCAGGCGGGTGAGCGTGATCTCGCCGGGCTTGAGGCGGTTGACCCAGACGGCGACGAGGGTCATGACGCCCAGCGCGATCGTCGGGCCGAAGTCGGCGAGGAACTCGCGGCACCAGGGGCGGAGGTAGCGGCTGCGTCGGAAGCGGGCGAGGCCCATCGCGAGGTTGTAGGTGCCGACGGCCAGCAAGAGCGAGAGCAAGGCCGAGTCGTAGCCAACTTCCTGGTCGGTGAAAATGTGGACGAGGTCCTTGACCGCCTCGTAGATGAACACCATCGCGATCAGGGCCGCGAAGATCTCGTCGGTGAAGCGGGTCAGGTAGCGGATCAGCACGCTGCCGTCGCAGACGGCGAGGAGCAGCAGGTAAAGGGCGCTCCAGAGGCCGACCCAGGCATAGACCGACAAAAAGGCCGACGGCGGCAGGCCGAGGGTGCGGGTGGTGAGGTCATAGAGCATGCCGGTGAAGATCAGGATCGGACCCGTGCCGGCGAGGATCGTCAAGGGCTGGCCGGAGACGAGGGCATAGACGACCCCGCAGGCGGCGGTGGCGGCCAGCATCTCGACAACGCCGATCTGGTTGCCCGTCATCACGGCCATCAGGCCGCCGAAGGCGACGGCGGGGGCCATGCAGGCGAAGAACATGAAGAGGATCGAGGAGATGCTCTTGGGGTGCAGACCGTCCAGCCAGTCGTCGCGGTAGTGGGCCAGCCGGCGCTTCAGGTCGCGGACGAGGCCGCCGGCGAACTTGCCGGTGAAGACGAGGTCGCCGGCCGGGGACTCGTCGTGGATGAGTTCGGGGGTGGTCCGCTCGACGAAGCGGTCCACGGCGGCCAGCAATTCCTCGCGACTCCGGGCGCGTCGGGCGTCGTCGCGGAACTCGGCGTCGGACATCAACCGGGCGATCTTCATCAACGTCTGAAGGTGTCCGGCCGCCTGCGACTTCGGGCCGAGCAGGACGAAGAGGAAGCGCGTCGGCAAGCCATCGGGAGCGCCAAGGTGGAGCGGGCGGGCGAGTCGGATGAACGCGATGATCGGCTTGCTGAGGGCGTCGAGGTGGGCGTGCGGCACGGCCACGGATAGCCCGATCGCCGTGTTGCCAACGATCTCCCGCGAGAGCAGGGCCCGCATCACCTCCTCACGCAGAGCGGGCGAGAGCTGGCCCTGGCCGATCAGGATGTCGAGGGTCCGCTCAAGCGCGGCGCGGAGGTCGTCGGCCTTGAGGTCGAGGAGCACCGAGCCCGTGGCGATGGCGTCGCGGATCTCCATGCGCAGGCTCCGAGGTGGGTGCGGGCGGTCGCCCCGTCGCATCGCGCGGGTCGGCCAAGGTTGGGGGACGCACGGCCACGGAATCGGAGGGGCCTGAGAATTGTACGAGACGGCCCCGCCGCGGGCGACGCACGTCGGCCTCGAAGTGATCGGGGACGGTCCCGCCTCAACGCCTGGTTCACCGGCCCGAGACGGGGGACGTGTGCATGAATGGAAAAGGGTGACTGAAATCTGCAATCAGCGTACCATTCTTCGGGATTGTTGCCAAAGCGGAATTGCGTTGAAACCGGCCTTGAAAGACGGGGCGAAGCGATCTCAGAAACTGGGCGAGACACGTTGGCCGTGGCAACCGGCGGCCACCCGGACGACCCCAGGCCGGGGCCGGGCCCACCCCACGAAATCACTACCCAACCCCCAGCGCGATCCCGAGCCCGAGCAACGCGAGGACGGCCGCCGCGACGGCCGCGAGGCGGAGGTCACGGCGGAGGAGCCAGCCGAGGGCGAGCACGCCCACGCGAATAACCGGCGTGCCGATCAGGGCCATCAGGCCGAGGTCGATCAGGGCCACGCCGTCACCGTGGAGCGCGGAGCGGAGCAGAACGACGGGTGACGATGGCGGACCCTGACGGCCGCGGGAGCCGGTCGCGAGGTTGATCGACAGGCCGAGCGCCAGGAGAGTCCCGCTGAGGACCATGCCGGCGAGCAAGGTGCGGTGGACCCAGTGGTCGAGGCGGACATCTTCGGCTTTGGCCATCGGTCAACGCCCTCCCGTCAAGGCCCGAACCAGCATCCAGGCGGCCACGAGCATCAGCAAGGCGGCGAAGAGGCGGCGGACGATCCGGCCGCGGAGGCGTCGATTGAGGATCGAGCCGAGGGCCGAGCCGGCGAGCACGCCGAGGACGGTGCCGGCGGTGAGGGTCGGGCGAACGTCGCCATGACCGTAATAAAGGAAGGCGCTGGCGGCGGCCGTGACGCCGATCATGAAGTTGGAGGTCGCCGCTGCGGCCTTGATCGGCACGCCGCAGACGAGGTGCAACGCCGGCACCTTGAAGACCCCGCCGCCGATGCCGAGCATCCCCGAGAGGTTGCCGGCGAGAAACGCGATGCCCATGCCGGCACCAAGTCGCTCAACGCGGTAGGCCACCTCGATCCCCTCCGCCTCGTCGAAGTAGCGATCGCCGAGCGTGCCGAGGGTCGGGTCGGGCGGGGAGTCGGCGGCATCGGGCCGGGCGGGGCGGGCCTCGATCCCCGACGACGGGCCATGGCCGGTGCGTCCTCGCCACATCAAAACGGCCGTCGGGAGCAGGACGACGGCGAAGATCCCTTCCAGCGCGCGGGGCACCAGCAGGTAGGCGGTCAGGCCGCCGGCCAGGGCGCCGAGGGTCGTGGCGACCTCCAGCACCATCCCGAGCCGCATGTTGGCCGTGCCCCGCTCGACATTGACACTCGCCACGGCGCTCGACGTGGCCGCGACCGCCATCAGGCTCGTCGCCACCGCCACCCGCATCGGCTGATCCAGGCCGAGCACGAGCAAGGGGACGAGGAACACCCCGCCGCCCGTGCCGAGAATGGCGCCGAGCACGCCGGTCAACAGACCCGCCAGCGCCGAGAAGACGAGCTGATCAGTCGTCACCCGAACGACCTCCTTCCCTCCCACCTGCGATCGGGCCCGGACGCCGGCCGATCCCCCGAGGTCCCGAGTGAACACGCGAACGAGGCGCCGGTCGAGCGGATTGCGGAATCTGGACCCGTTCTCGTGTTCGGAAGGCTCCCGAGATGGACGGCCAGAACCGCTTTCTTTGACGGTCTCCAGGGAACAAGGCAGAGCGGGAACGCCTCGGAGACGTGCCGGGGATGCGCTGAGGACGCCTGCGAGACGGTGCGAGGACGACGAGGGGACGCCTGGAGATGATTCCGATTGGACATTGTAACTTGAGAATTGGTAAGCATTAAAGAAGCAATGTTACCTATTTTGAAGTTCGTTCGGCGCCCGGGGCGGGGTGCGGCGTCGCGGCGCGTCGCCAGGTAACGGCGGCTTTCCCACGAACCGGAGGCCCGGAGAACCAACGTCAATTATAGCACACGATCGGGATGCGGACGCTGATCATGGCAAGGAGGCTCGGGATCAGAAGGCCATCGCGTGCAGGGCGAGGTAGGGGAAGACCAGACCGGCGAAGCCGAGCGTCAGCAGGGCGGCGAGCAGCCAGGCGGTCAAGGACACCCAGCCGCCCAGGAAGCGGAGGGCGGTGGTGCGGTCGGAACCGACGGCGTCGAGGGCGGCGGGCCGGTCGCGGTCGCGGAGGAAGGCCAGGGAGAACAGGCCGACGGACAGCCAGGCAAGCAAGACCAGCATCGGCCAGCGCTCGGCGTTCAGGGCGTAGGCGACGAGGTCCGACACACTCGGGGACATCGCGGGGTCGAACCGCCACACAAGCGACCAGTAATGCGATTGCCAGTGGAAGAAGAGGACATCCACCAGGTCCCGGTTCGGGTCGAGGCGATGGAGGATCGCGGAGCCGGCGAGGGAGAGGATGTCGAGCAGGATCAGGGCGAAGAGGATCGTCCCCGCCCAGCGGACAACCCGCGCGACGGGGGAGCGTCGGGGCGGCGCGACCGGCGGCGCCGGCGCCGCGGCACGGGCCGAGAGTCCGGCGGCGAGCATCGCCAGGCCGGACAGCAGAACGAACCACTCGCGGGGTCGAAAGAGTTGCGGCACCGCCTCGGCGAACGGCGGGCTGAACGACGGCAGCGTCACCCGGATCAGCCAGAAGGACGAGCCGAGGGTCAGGAGCAGCGTCACGACGCGGGCGACGCGATGCGGCCGATGCGGAACCGGCTCGGTCGCGAGACTCCCCCGCCGCAGGTCGCGGAAGATCCAGGCGCCAGACGCCACGCACGAGGCCGCCGCGAGCGACCAGGGCAGCAGCGACGCGACCGCTCGCGCCGGCATCAACGGCCGGGAGAGGTCGGCCGTTGGCCGCTGCGCCAGGGCGACGCCCTCCACGGCGATCAGGATCAGGGACGAGATCCCGTTATCGTAGAAGCCCAGCATGGCCAGCCCCGCCGCGCCGGCGAAGGCAATCATCAGGGTCGGCTGGAGCCAGCCGACGCGACGCCGTCCCGGCCGACGCGAGGGCGCGGGAGCCAGTCCCACGACCAGGCCCACCAGTCCCATCAAGGCGCAGAAGGGAACGAGCCGACCGTCCAGCTCGCGCCACCAGAACTGACGGCTCGGCCTCGCGACGTAGGGCGGGTCGCGGAGCAAGCCCCCCTCCTGAATGACGAACAGCCCCAGCCAGATGACCGCCACGAACCTCCAGGCCACGCCGAGCGGAGTCAGCTTCGTCGCCGACCCGCGCCAGCCCCGATCGACCCGCCGAAGCAACGCCATCGCCATCACCACGGCAACCGGCACCAGGGCGACGCCCAGCAAGGGCCCGGCGTCCGGCATTTTGAGCGGCCCGCTCAGGTACGGGTCCCGCACCGCCCAGGACGCCAGGGCCGCCGCCGCGACCCAGCCGACCACCTCCCCCAGTCGCAGCCGAAACCGGAACCGCCGCCGCCGCGTCGGGCTTGTCGCCGGACCGATCCACGCCTCGGCCGTTGCGATCCCCTCGGTTGTTGCTTCCAGGTCCATGGGCCTCGTTCCTCGGATCGCGGGCACTCCGACCGCCAACGACAAATGTAACACCCGGGCACGACGAGGGGCAAGGGCTCCAAACCGGCGGTGCGTCGACGTTTCGCCCGAATCCTCGATCCGGTGAGGCCATCGCCCCCGGCGGTCTCGGACGGGAAGGGGAGGACAGTCGGGGCGGCTGTCCGACCTCACGCCATCGGACCACGGATTCTGGTGATGCTTCGCGCCCTGGACCTCGGGCACGATCGGCGTTTGCGATGTGTCGGGCCAGGCGCTCCTGTCGTCTCGATCCGACAAGTTTCGAACAATTTGGAGGGCGGATCGTTAGAATAGAGAGGGTCCCGTCGGCTGAGGGCGTCGCCCCGGCGAGATGGCCCGCCGTGGGGAATGCGGACGGGAGGACGGGACGATCGGCCGGGTTCTCGCGTGGGGATAGAGACTTGCCCACGAGTTCCGCAGAGTCCAGGCGTACGGTCTTTGCCTGCCCCGAGTGCGGCACGCCGATCCGCTTGCCGGAGCGTTCTCAGGTCCGGCAGGTGCGCTGCGCGGAGTGCCTGACGCTCGTGGAGGTGCCGTTCTTCACCCGTCCCCGGACGATGAGGCGTCGCGGCGCCGGCTGGGCGTGGGTGGCGATCGTGGCGGCGCTGACGGTAATGGCCGTCGGCGGCACGTACTTGCTGGTCCGGGCCCGGGTCCGGGCTGATCGCGAGCGGACGCTGGCGGCGCTGGTCGCCGCGGCCGACGAGGACGAGCGGCTCGGCCAGTGGGATCGCGCCCGCGACCGCCTCGATGCCGCGCTCGCCCTGGCCGGGCGATCCGGCCTGGTCAGCCCGGGGCGACGGGCGGACTGGGAGCATCGCCGTGCGGCAATCGCGCAACGAGCCGAGCAGGATCGTCGCGAATCCTTGATCCGATCGGCCGAGGCCGACCTGATCGTGGCCCGCTCCCTTGCCGACGACCCGACGCCCGACGCCCCCCGCGTGGTGGACCTCTGCGAGCGGTCGTACCGCACCGCCAGCCAGGTGGCCGACCCCCGCGCCTGGCGATCCGCGACGCGGCCCGCGACCTGACCGGCCGGTTGGTCGCCGCGCGGGGCGTGCTTTTCGAACCGGTTCAGGGGTCGTTCCTGAACGAGGCCGACACCGCGGAAACCCGGGCCCGCAGCCTGTTCCCCCTGCTCGCCGGGGCGTTCCGGATTCGCGGCTACCTGCCCCAGCCCGACGACTCCCCCCTGCGCGACCTCTGGGACGACCACGCACCGTTCCGTCTGACGACGATCATCGAGGAATCGCTCGGCCCGAACTACTTCCAGTCTCTCCACCGCACGACCCGCATCGAGGTCCACCTGGCGCTGACCCGTCCGCCCGACCCGACGATCCTCTGGCAGACCCGGATCGCCGCGCGGACCCGCGTTCCCTCGCCCCGGATGAACGCCTTCACCTCCGGCTACATCGGCGTCAGCACCAGCCGCGACCCGGAGGTCGAGCGCATTCTTTATGAAGACGCCCGCGCTCACCTGATCGAGCAGGTGCCGCAGAAGTTGAGCACCTTGAAAAAGCTCTGACGGTGACCTGCTCCCGCGAGGCCCTGGCGCCGTCGCCGTCCGTTCCGGCGACGCGCGACCCTGCGCCCCTTCACCCGACGAGCCGAGATTGCGACGGTCCAGCCCGGGAATTTCGACCCCTGTCACGGCTCCGGCTGGCAGGGCCACCTTCTTGACCCAAATCCAGATATCACAGCTTCATCGGATTTCCGAATGAATTCGGTTTCCCCACCCGAGATCGGCGACGCCGGAAGGATCAGGATTTCCAAGAGGCAAGCCGGCTCGGAATTTGTTTGACATGGCATATCGCGTGATATAGAACCACTCCTGAGCCAAGCCTGAAGGTCTGATGTTCGCATGAATCAACTCTGTGTGCGTGCATTAAGGACACTGGCCGGCCGGGACGATCCGGGAACGATTCCTCCCCGGGTCCTGATCGGTGCTCCACCGCCGGGGTTGGGCCCGGCGGACGAGGGTTTTCGCTCGGGAACTTTCCGGGCTCTGGCTCTCGCCTGTCTCGATGCAGCGACGGTCTGATCTTCGTCTTTCCGTCGGCATCATCTGCAAGTCTGTCGGTTCCAATCTCATTACGGAGGACCTGGGATCCCAGCTCGGCCGATCGCCGTCCGCGATCGGGTTTCCGAGTGGCGTCCGCCTCGCATCCTTCCCTTCACTCATGAGGATCCCCCCATGCGAGCCCGTACGATTCGCGGCTTCACCCTGATTGAGTTACTGGTTGTCATCGCGATCATCGGTGTCTTGATCGCCCTGCTCCTGCCGGCGGTGCAGGCGGCCCGCGAGGCCGCCCGGCGTGCCCAGTGCACCAACAACATGAAGCAGCTCGGCCTGGCCGTGCACAACTATCACGACTCCTGGAACATGTTGCCCATGGGCGAGATGCCCGGCGGCATGTCGCCTCAGATCGCCATCCTGCCGTTTGTCGAGCAGGTCCAGATCTACAACGCGCTGAACTTCAACCTGGGCGACCGCTGGATCTGGACCAACGTGGCGACCTTGACCGTCGGCCGGACCCGGGTCAGCACCTACATCTGCCCGTCGGAGATCAACATCGACTACGCCAACGACGGCTACAACTTCTACGCCACCAACTACGCCTGGAACTCCGGGACGTGGTGGCCGTATGCCCGCCAGTGGGACGGCCTGTTTGGCCGATCCTACGACGATGACGGCTCCTTGCGGCCGTTCGTGCGGGCGAACTACAGCCTCGCCTCGATCCTCGACGGTACGAGCAACACGCTGCTCAACGCCGAGGTGGCCAACGGCCCGCTGGTTTCCGGCAAGCCGCGGACGCGCGTCTCCGACTGCTACGAAGTCCGGGGCCTGACCGCCAGCTCCACCGTGCCGCAGGCGACGGCAGCCTGCCAGGCCATCAACTGGCAGGCCGGCCCGATCCCCTGGAGCGGCGGCTGGCGGTACAAGGGCTATAGCTGGGTCGAGGGCAGCATGTGGCGCAACTGGTTCAACACGATCCGCACGCCCAACCAGACCTGCTGCACGATGGATAACGTCTCCTGGTGGTACATCATGAAACCCGCCTCGTCGTACCACCCGGGCGTGGCCAACGCCGTGATGGCCGACGGCAGCGTCAAGGCGTTCAAGGAGACGGTCTCCCAGATGATCTGGATGGGGCTGAGCACCCGCGCCGGCAGCGAGGTCATCTCGGCCGACGCCTACTGATCGCCCCGACGTGCCCGGGCCGGCTGGTCCACTCATCGGCGCCGACCGGCCGGTCCCGGACATCCCCCCCCAGAATCCAAAATGATCACGAGGAAGACATTCCATGACGAAGTCGATGGACCGTGGCAGGCGGTACGTGGGGCCGCTCCTGGTGGCGTTCGCCCTGGCACCCCTCGGTTGCGGGGACTCGGCTCCCGCGGGCCCTCCTCCCGGCTCGGAGGAGTTCAAGAAGGCCGAAACCGAACGCATGGACATCATTCACCGGGAATACGGCCCGGAACTCCCCGCCAAGAAAACGCGGAAATGACACGGGCTTGACCGATGCCGATCCCGAGCCCGCCGCCCGATCGTCGTCAACTGGACCGGCGGGTCGCTGCCATCCTGGGGGCCGCGCTGGCGCTGGCCCTTGGCGACGGGTGCGGCCCGCAGACGGACGACCCCAGGACCCGGGCCGAACCGGCAACGGTCAAGCCCGGCTCGGGTCCCTGGTTCGTCGATCGGGCCGGCGACTTCGGCCTGGCCGTGGTCACACGCCTCGGCAGTCCGGAGAAGCGTTCCGCGCTCGAGGCCCTGGGCGTCGGCGTGGCCTTGCTCGACTTCGAAGGCGACGGCGACCTCGACCTGTTCGTCGCCCCGGGCAGCGTGGTCCGAGACGGGGCGGTCCGCTGCGCCGGGGGTCCCTGGCTGTTCCGCAACGACGGCCCGGGCCGCTGGTCGGACGTCTCGGAGCGCTCGGGGATCACCTATACCGGCTGGGCGCAGGGGGTGGCGGTGGCCGACTACGACGCCGACGGCGACGCCGACCTCCTGGTCCTGCACCAGGGTCCCGATCGTCTCTGGCAGAATCAGGGCGACGGCACCTTCCGCGACGTGACCGCCGCCGCCGGCCTCGACATCCGCGAGGCCGAGTGGGGTTCCTCGGCCACCTGGGGCGACGTCGATGGCGACGGCTGGCCCGACCTGTACGTGGCGAATTACCTGGCGATCGACCCGATTCACGCCCCGCCTCCGATCGAGTATCTGCCCGGCCATCCCGTCTTCGCCGGACCGTCGGCGCTGCCCGGCCAGCGCGATCGGCTCTGGCGCAACCAGGGGGACGGGACGTTCGAGGAAATCACCGGTCCGGCCGGCCTGGAGCGCCCCGACCGCAAGGGGATGGGGGCGCTGCTGTCCGACCTCGATGGCGACGGCACGCTCGACCTGTTCGTGACCAACGACACCCAACCCAACGAACTCTTCTGGGGACTCGGAGGCGGCCGATTCCGCGAGGCAGGGATGGAAGCCGGTGTCGCGGTCGACGGCCTGGGTCGTCCCGAGGGGAGCATGGGCGTCGACGTGGCCGACGTCGATGGCGACGGCCGCCTCGACCTGGCCTTCAGCAACTTCCGTCACGAGGGGACCCGGCTCTACCGCTCCGCCAGCGACCGGGTCTTCGAGGACATCTCCAGCGTCTCCACCGTCGAGGTCAACACGTTGCGGTTCGTCGGCTGGGGCCTGGCCCTGGCCGACTTCGACGACGACGGCTGGCCCGACCTCTTCCAGGCCAACGGCCACGTCTATCCCGGAGTCCCCGACGCCGACTACGACCAGCCCCCTTTGTTCCTGAGGAACCAGGGCGATGGCCGCTTCGAGCCGGTCACCGAGTCCTGGGGACCCGACCTCGCCGCGCTCCGCTCGGGGCGGGCGGTGGCCGTCGGCGACCTGGACAGCGACGGCGACCTCGACCTGGTCATGACGACCATGGACGGTCCCTTGCGCGTCCTGATCAACGAAGGTCGGCGGGCCGGCCACGCCATCAACCTCCGCCTGGTCGGCCGGCCGCCCAATCGCGAGGCCCTCGGAGCCCGCGTCGAGGTCGAGGCCGGCGGGCGGGTCCGGGTCAACGTCGCCCGGCGCGGCGGTAGCCTGCTAGCCGCCTCCGACGTGACGCTCCACTTCGGACTCGGCGACGCCAGGACGATCCAGCGGCTCACCGTTTACTGGTCCGACGGCACCGTCTCCCACCATCGCGACCTCCCCGCCGATGCCCGCCTGACGATCCATCAAAGTGACGCGAAGGTGCGCGTGAACCTCTTAACCGCAAACCCACGCCCTGAAGCGTAAAAACCATGAGTACTCCCGAATCACCCGCCGCGACTCCCGAGTCCCACCACCTGCGTCGGTTCCTGACCGCCGCGGTTTTCCTGGTGTTCGTCGTCGGTGTCCTCTGGATCGCGATTGGCCAGCGCCTCTGGGACGAGTTCCAGGAGTACCAGGCCAGGCTCCAGGAGGCCGAGGACTCGGCGCCGGTCGGCTACATCGGCCTGCATTACCGACGAACCTACAACGACCGCCCAGCCGTCTTCCACTCCGAGAAGGACGGCCGCAAGCAGCTCTGGGCCTCGGTCGGCGGGGACGATGGCCCCGAGTTCTACGACGTGACCGACGCCGATTTCCCGGTCCAGGGCCTCAGCGGCGGGTTCGGCCGCGACTCGATCCCGGGCATCGATTACCCGATCCTGGAGACCCCGTCCTCCGAGCGCGGTCAGCGCCTGCGAAGCCGCCAGGAGGTCTTCGGCGTCGCGCTCGCCGCCGGACCCCGGGCTTATCCCAAGGAACTCCTCGCCAAGATCGAGATGGCCAACGACCAGGACGGCGAGACCCCCATCGTCGTCGTTTACGATCGCGGCCACGACCGCCTCCTGGTCTGCAAGCGAATGCTCGACGGCCGCGCGTTCACCTTCGGCACAACCGGCTACAGCAGCGAGCAGAAACCCTTGTTGTACGACCGCCCGACCAGAAGCCTCTGGCTGCCGGCCGATTCGGCCCTGGTCTGCGTCAACGGCGAGCGGAAGGGCACCGAGCTACCGGCCGACCGCCAGGCCACCAGAATGACCTGGTCCGAGTGGCTCTCCGAGCACCCGCAAACCCGGATCCTCTTCGGCAACGACCGCTCCCGGCCAATTCCGGACGAGTAGTCGCCGGAATCGTGGATCTTCCGCCGGGTCGCCCCAACCGCGACCCGGCCGACGAGCGCCGAGCCTGGGGCCGGCGTCCGCCCCGTCAGCGCTCCATCGCGCCGTCCACCGCGCGGAGGACGCTCTCGCCCAGGCCCTTCTGACGGATGCGCTCGATGTCGGGCCGGCAGGCGAAGAGGGCCTCCACAACGTTGGAGTCCCACTGGATACCGGAGCCGCTCCGGAAAACGTCGTTGATCTCGCTGGGGGACATCCGTCGTCGGTAGGGTCGGCTGCTGGACATGGCGTCGAACGCATCGGCCACGGCGAGGATGCGGGCCGACAGCGGGATCTGCTCGCCGGCAAGACCGGCCGGGTAACCCGAGCCGTCCAGGTGCTCGTGGTGGGCCGCGACGCCCGGAAGCAGGTGGTGGAGCTTCTTCAGGTCGGAGAGGATGCGCACGCCAATCCGCACATGGCCCTGGATCTTGCGGTACTCCTCGGGCGAGAGCTTGCCGGGCTTCTTCAAGACCTCGTCCTCGATGCCAATCTTGCCGATGTCATGGAGGAGGCCCATCAGGTACAAATCGCTGCGCTCCTGGTGCGCCAGACCCAGTTCCTCACCGAGCCGCACGGCAATCCGGGCCACGCGCTCGGAGTGGCCCGAGGTGTAGGGGTCCTTGGCGTCGATGGCGGCCGATAGCGAGCGGATGACGCCGAAGAGCAGCTCCTTCAGCTCGCCGTAGAGCCGGGCGTTGGCCCGCTGGTTGGCCACCAGGCTGGCGACCGTCTGGAGCAGCTCGACCTCCGCGACGAACGGCCGGTCATCGAGCGGGTTGACGGCCACGAGCCAGCCGACCGGCGACTCGCTGTCCGCAGCGGCTCCGGCGATCCGGCGGATCGGGTCCGGCGGCGGGCGGTCGGCCCGGTTGGAGATCCAGACCGACCCACTGCCTGGCTCCGGCACGAGGGCGCGAAAGTCGTCGGGCTCGAAACCGCCCAGTTCACCCGCGACGACGACCGGCTCGCGGCGCGTGGCGGGAATCCACGCGACGACCTCGACATCGAGCGCCTCGCGCACGGCGGCGGCCGCCAGCCGCTGGAACCGGTCGGGAGCGTCCGAGACCCGCAGGCGGCGAATCAGGCGGTCGGGGACGGACGGCTCAAGGATCTGGCCGTGCGCCGGCTCGCGGGCGAGCCGGCTGTTGAACTCGGCCCGGAGCCGATCGGCCACCGACTGCCCCCAGGCTCGCAGTGCCGGCTCCGGGCAGGACGGCCCCCAGCTCACGCCGTCGTGGAAGGCCGCGATCGCCGGGACGCCGGCCGTCGCGGGGACGAATCCGGCCAGGGCCAGCAGGTCCCGACCACCGGAGATCGCCACCGGCAGGATCAGCCAGGTCGGACCCCCGCCCAGGCCATCCCGGGGACGGACCACCAACGCCCGATGCGGGTCCAGGCGCAGGGCTTCCGGGTCCGGGAACGCCGAGGCCGGGGCCCCGACCCGCCGTCGCCACGTGCGCAGACGGCGATCGTACAGGCCCAGAGGCGCTGAGAACTCCTGCTTCAGCTCGGTGAACAGCTCGTCCAGGTCGTCGTCGGGCCGGTCACCGGCCTTGGTCACCAGCTCGACCACCCCCAGCCGCGCGCTCTTCGAACCTGATCCGTTCATCATCATGGATGAGTCCACCTCGACTCAGGGCTCGGAACTCGCGCCCGCTCTCCCCGGCTTCCGCGACCGCGTACCGCCGCAGCGCCGGCTCGGCTCCCGACCGGCCCGACCGGCCGTCGCGGCCCAATTGGCCTCGGTGGCAGGCCGGCCTCGCGAACTCCGTCGGTTAACCCTAGAACACGAATCGCTGCATGGACGTCACCCCGTCGGTTTTTTCCGGCGCCCTGACACCCCCAATGGACGCCACCTTGAGCGTGACCTATGTGATTTAAAGACGAATCGAGGGGCGATCGCGGCCAACTCCGGGCCGAAGACGGCCGATGGGCGAAGAGGCACGCGGGCCAACGCGATCCACAGCGAAGGGCCGACGGCGACGCTTTCCCGAGCCGTGGTCCAGGTCCCTGGGAGCGGAGGCAGACGCCGTCATGTCGGAAGCGATCGGCCACGACCGCAGCGAGACCACCGGCGACCTCATCGACGCCTGGGACCCCGCCGACGGCCAGCGTCGCTGGGAGCCCGAATCCCCGATCGACGACCCGGACCCCACCTGGCGACTGAAGGAATCGGGTACCACGCCCGTCAACCGGCACGACAGCCGGCCGTCCTTCGCCTTCGACCTGAACATCCACGGCTCGTCGCTCGACAGCCGGCCGCCCAGGCCAGCCGACCGACCGCCCTCGCTCAACGATGCTACCCGCGAGGGAACGACCAGCCGCCTGCCCCTGGTCTTCCCCCGGCCCGGAGCGATCCTCGCGGGCTTCCGCCTGGTCTCGGAGCTGGGTCGCGGCGCCTTCGCCCGGGTCTACCTGGCCGAACAGGTGGATCTGGCCGACCGACCGGTCGCCTTGAAGGTCTCACGGGCCCTCGGCGCCGAGCCGCAATCGCTCGCCCGGCTCCAGCACGCCCACATCGTGCCGATCCACTCGGTCCACGATGACCCGGCCACCGGCCTCCGCCTGATGTGCATGCCCTACCTCGGCGGGGCCAATCTGGCCCAGGTCCTCGAAACGACCGGCGCGCACCTCCCCTCGCACACCACCGGCGCCAGCCTGGTGGAGGCCCTTGACGAGGTCGGCGGGCGCCGGCCGTCGCGGCCCGGCTCGCTCCGATCGCGGGGACTGACCGCCCGGCCGGTCGGCTCCTGCAGCGGCCCGGCCTCGCAGGCCCGCGGCGCCGCCGTGACCCGCGGCCTGGGCACGCCCTCGCGGGTCCGTTCGCGATGGGCCGGCTACCTCGCCCGCCTGACCGGTCGGACCTGGGTCCGGCCTCAGGGCCCCGATCGGGGTCGCCTCCCGGCTCCATTCCCCCGAGCCGCCGGCCCTCAGCCGACGACCCGGATCAGGATGCCCAGCCCGCACGCGACTTCTTCCGCTCGCATACCTACGTCCAGGCTGCTGTCTGGATCGCGGCCCGGCTCGCCGAGGCGCTCGAACACGCCCATGCTCGCGGCATTCTGCACCGCGACCTCAAGCCGTCGAATGTCCTGATCGCCGCCGACGGCACCCCCATGCTCCTGGACTTCAACCTCTCGGCCGACCTGCTCGGACCCGGCGACGCCTCCCGCGCCATGCTCGGAGGCACCTTACCTTACATGGCCCCCGAGCACCTCGACGCCTTCGACGCCCAGGGCACGACCCCGCCCGAGGCCGTCGATCAGCGCTCCGACCTCTACGCGCTCGGCCTGATCCTCTTCGAGATGGTCGCCGGCCATCACCCGTTCGCCGACCCCGACCCCAGCCTGACGCTGCCCGAGACGCTCCGCAAGATGATCACCGAGCGTCGTCGCCGGCCCCCCTCGGTCCGCACGTCGAACCCGGCGGTCCCGCACAGCCTCGACGCGATCCTCAAGAAGTGCCTCGACCCCGACCCCGAACGCCGCTATCAGCGCGCCGGCGACCTCGCCGACGACCTCCGCCGGTTCCTCGACGACCTGCCCCTGGCCCACGCCCCCGAGCCGAGCCTCACCGAGATCGCCGCCAAGTGGATCCGCCGCCATCCCGAGGTCCGCAGCGCGACCACGATCGGCTCGGTCGCCGCCGCCTTGCTCGTCGGCTTCGGCGGCCTGGCCTGGGTGGTGGCCGACCGCTTCGAGGTCGCCTCGGCGATCCTCCGTCGCGAGCAGTTCGAGGACGGCCTTCCGCGAGTGCCAGATCCTCCTGTACACCCACAGCGGCCCGATCGGCCAGCACCTCGAACGCGGACTCGCCCTGGCCGAGCGCGGAGCTGACCGCCTACGGCGCCGCCGACCCCGATCGCTTCCTCGAAAGTGCCGCCCTCCGCCGCCTCGCCCCCACCGAGCAGCGCGCCCTTCGCGAGGAGGTTTCCGAGCTGATCCTGCTGCATTCCCGCGCCCGTGCCATCATGGCGAAGGATCTGCCCGAGGTCCGCCGTCGTCCCGTGCTGGTCGAGGCGTCTGACGCTGGCTCGACCGCGCCGAGCGGATTGACCCGCGGCCGTCGGTCGCCCTCTTCCAGCAACGGGCCCAGCTCGAACGCCCGCTCGGCCTGGCCGACCGCGCCCAGGACGACGAGCAGCGGGCCAGGGCGACCCCCCCGGAGTCGTCTCGCGACGAGTATCTGCTCGGCACCAACCTCGCCACCGAAGCGCCGGCTCGACACCGCCGAGATTCACCTCGACCACGCCGTGACCCTGGACAGCCGACGCTTCTGGGCCTGGTTCGCCCTGGGCCTCTGCCACTACGACCAGGGCCGCTTCGCCGAGGCCGCCGCCGACTTCGCCTCCTGCACCTTGCTCGCCCCCGACCTTCCCCTGGCCGTACGTCAATCGCGGCCTCGCTCTCGCTCAGGACGGCCGGCTCGCAGGCGGCCCGACACTGCTACGACCGGGCCCTGGAGATCAACCCCGAGTTCGCCGAGGCCCGCGTCAACCGCGCCCTCGTCGCCCTCGAAATGGACGACCCGGCGCTCGCCCTCCGTGACCTCGACCGCGTCCTCAAGCCGTCCTCGACGAGGCCCCCACGCTGGTTCGTCCACGACCCGGCCGTGCTGGCCGCCCGCGCCGAGGCCCTCGCCCGACTCGGCCGGCGCGGCGAGGCCGATCCGACGAGTTCCACGCCGGCCCTCGCCCACCATCCCGACGACGTCCGCCTGCTCGTCGCCCGCGGCTTCTTCCTCCTGAGCCAGGACCCGGCCCGCGCCGACGCAGACTTCCTCCGTGCCCTGACACTCGACCCCTCCAACGCTCGCGCCCTGCTCGGTCGCGCCCACGTCGTCCGCTCTGCCGACTCCCGGGCCGCCCTCGATCTGGCCGACCGCGCCCTCGCCTCCTCCCCGAATCTCACCGACGCCCTTCGCCTCCGTGCCTTGCTCCGCGCCCACCTCGCCGACCCCGCCGCCGTCGCTGACGTCGATGCCCTCAGTCTCACCTCCACCCCCTTGAACCTCTACAACGCCGCCTGCGCCCTGGCCGTCCTCTCCCGGACGACCCACGACGACCGCCTCCTCCCCCGAGCCTTCGACCTCCTCAAACGCGCCCTCAACCTCGGCTTCCCCGCCGCCACCGCGTCCCAGGACCCCGACCTCGAACCCCTCCGCTCCGCGCCCAACTACCGCGATGGGATGGACCAGCTCTCCCGCTCTGACCGATCGCCCTGATCACCGAGGGTGTCCGAGAAGGTCGGTCCGTCCAATGCCGGCTGGGCTCCCTTCTTCCTCAAAGGGCGCGTGCCGCTCGCCCTTCAGGTCCTTCGACGGATCGCTTCCCACCGTCATCCCTGGCGTGGCCACACGGGCGATCGTGTGCTATATTTAACTCAAGCTCTCTGGCAATCCGGTTGACATCCAACCCCTGCCTGCCGGCGAGACGCCGCGACGTCCCGTGGCGTCCCCGGCGCCGAACGAACTTCAAAATAGGCAAGATGCCGCCCCTAACAGCAGATGGTCTCCCGGTTTGCAATTTGAAGCTCGCGGCGATCGAGAGCGTCCTCCGGGCGTCTTCATCCCGTCCCGAACGCGTCCCCAGGGCGTCGTACCCGCGTCCTCACTCCGTTTCCGTCGCCTTCGCCTGGTCAAAAAAAACACCCGGAACCGTTCGGACTCACGGCGATCTCGACCACCCCATTCGGCCGAGATCCCGCAATCCGCAATCCTGTCGGGGCCGATCGCTCAGGCCGCCAGTCCGTCCGGGGTCAGCTCACCGGCGGCGAGGGTGACGGTCTCGACGTCGGGTCGGGGTCGCTCGCGGGCGAAGGCGATCAGGAGAGCGAGGTCGGCCAGACGGTTGAGACGGCGGGGAAGACCGTCGGCCAGGCGGTGAAGGGCCGACAGGGTCAGGGGGGTCGAACAGGGGAGCGAGACGCCCCGGCGTGGGCCAGGCGACCGGCGACGTAAATGGCCGACTCGCTTCAGGCTGAGCGGACCGATGAGCGCCGCGAGCCGCCAGGCGATCGGCGAGCGAGTCGGGCATCCGGAGCAGGATCTCCGGACCGCCGACCAGGGCCAGGGCCAGGTCGGGCGTGCCGTCGCTGGTGAAGTTGAGCAGGAGGCGCAGGGTCTCGAACGTCGCGGGGTCGTCGATCAGGTGGGCCTCGTCCACGACGACCAGCCAGCGTTCCCCACGCTTCGCGGCGCCGCTGAGAGCCGCGCGGAGCTCGACGGACCGAGCCGGCCAGGCCCGGTCCCGCCGCCGGCCGGGGCGTCCAGCTCCTCGGCCAGATACGCCAGGAACTCCGAGGCCGGCATCGCCGGGAAGGCCAGGTGGACCGACCGGCCGCCGAAGAGCGCCGGCCAGTCGCTTCGCCAGCAACGTCTTACCCGCCCCGGGCGGACCGAAGGCCAGGACCGGCCCGCGACCCTGCTCCAGCCCGTACCGCAATCGCCGAAGTGCCGACTCGTGGCCCGGCAAGGGCACATAGGCCGCCGGGTCGATCGTCTCGACGAAGGGCCGCGTCCGGAGCCCGAAGTGGTTCTCATACATCGGAATCCACCACTCCGGATCGCCGGAATCCTGCGGCGCCGCCCGGATCTCGGAGCGTGCGTCGGGTGGGCTCCGGCTCCGCCCACCGATCCGCTCCCAAAGACCGTCTTCCGGGCGATTCCGGATCAGACAAAGGTTTCCGCCAGACCCAGCAGGGGCACGCCGCCCGCGTCGAGGACCTCGCGGGCCCGGAGCAGGGCACGCTCGCCGGTCAGACTGCGGTTGTGGACGAGGACGGCGGCATCGACCGAGCGGTGCAGGACAGCGGCGCTCAGGCCGGTGAACAAGGGGCTGCCGTCGAGCAGGACCAGGTCGAACTCGCGTCGCAGACGGGCCATCAGGCACGACCAGGCGGGACAGGCCAGGAAGTCGCGGGGACGGGCGACCGCGGCGCGGAGCGGCAGGACCGTGAGGTGGTCGTCGGGGGCGTCGATCAGGGCATCAGCCAGCGGCAGGCCCGACTCGATCACGTCGTCCAGTCCCACCTCGGGACGCAGGCCGAACTGGCGGGCGAGCATCGGACCGGACAGGTCGGCATCGACGAGCAAGGTTCGGCCGGGTCGTCGGGCCAGGGCACGGGCGAGCGTCAGGACGAGCGTCGTCCGGCCCTCGGCGCGGTGGCAGCTCGTGAACAGAAGGACCTTGACCTGCTGTCGGTCGCGGACCGCGATCAGGTGCTCGGCCAGCGTCTCGAATCGCTCGCCGTGGGCCCGTTCGAGGGCGCGGACGGTCTCCGGCCAGTCGAGCAGGGCGGAGGCGACTCGTCGATGGCCCAGGTGCGGCCAGGGTCGTGAGGCTCGACAGGGAAGTGCGGCGCCGGGGGCCAGGCCGGACGGGCGGGCTCGCTACGGGAGGCCGGCGCCGGCAGGGCGGACGGACGCCGCGTCCCGGGGGGCGTGAGGCGTCGCCATAGGCGCGGGCCAGGGCCTGGTCAACCTCCCGCATGGGCCGACTCCTCCGTGTTCGGATCCGGAAGCAGGTAACCGGCGGGCTGGACCACCGGCCCTTCGATCCAGTCGGGCAGGCCGGTCGGCACCGGCTCCAGCGAGATCGAGACCCAGGGCCGCGTCGGCGATGGGGCCGCGGGTCCGGTGACGGGAGGGGTCCGGGGCGTCCGGCGACGGCCGCCGCGACGGTGGCGGTCGCCAGCGCGAGGCGACGGAGGCGGCGTCGGATCGGGCTGGGGACCCCAGAGGCTCAGCAGCATCCAGGCCATCGGCATGCTGAATAGAAGCGCCGAGCCCGCCACCCGGATCTCGCGTCGAAGCCGGCGGCGACGACGCGGCGCGACGCCTCCGGCCGCGGTCGGAGCCGCGCCGGCCGCACGCGGACGTGCGGTCGCGAACGGTTCGGGGTCAGGGTCGGCACCTGGATCAAGACCGGCGCAATTGTTCGGGGCCGCAAGGTCGGGCCGTGGCCGGCTCGTTGAGGACTCCGTGGCTCGCATTCATGGTTAATCGCCCTCCCTCCCGCGACGGCCTCGGGACGGGGTTTCTTCTCGGTGGCGATCGACTTGTCTCGGTTCCGTCGATTCTGCGGGCCAACTCGGTCCGGTTCCCGCGGAAGGGGGCCGGAACGGCCGGCCGTCTGCCTTATTGATCGTCTCCTCGCCCCGATGAACTTGAACGACCGTGCCGGAATTGCTGATGCCGAAAACCTGGCAAGCACAGAGCCGCTTTACCTGCCGAAGGGCGAGCTGAATGTCCGGCAATGCCGACCACCCTCCGAACCGACGCGCCGGGGGCGTGCCGGTCGGGGGGCGGAGCGGGAGCGAAGTCGGCCATGACGGCCGGAGCGGCGGCGATCAGCGGCCGAACATGCGAACGAGGAAGCCGCGACGGCCACCGTCGGGAGGACACCGGGACTGCCGGGACCCGGGACCACCGCCGATAGCCGAAGAGTCCGCCGCCGCCGTTGGCGAAGGCCGGCGCGGCCGGCGTCGCCATTGCCCACGGGCCGGAACGTCGGGGCCCGGCCGGCGAACCGGCCGAAGCTGCCGCCGCCGCCGTTGGCCATGTCGATCGCCTTCACGTTCGCCTCGGTGATATGCGGGTTGTGACCCTGCCAGCGGCTGGCCGTGACCTCCATGACGTTCAGAGGCGCGTACATCGCCTGGCCGCCGACGCGCATCCAGTCGCTGAGCTGCGGCTGGGTCTCATCGACCATGCCGTTGAGGCCGTACACCACGATGTACTCGTAGGTGTTGATCCGCGGCTTGTTGTCGCTGTTGTTGAGGTTCGAGCCGGTGTTGCCGGTCAGCTCCAGCTCGACCCGGACCGAGCGCTCGCCGCGTCCCGGGTACAGCGTGGTAGCGTGGCGACGTACTTGCCGACGCCGTGGTTCCAGACCTCGTGCGGCCGTGCCGTTGGGCGGGAAGGCGCGGAGGTTGGCCAGCAACGCCTGGTGACGGCCGCGGATGTGGGTCTCCAGCATGGCAGTGGAACCGGGGCACGAAGCTGTCGGTCGGGTCCCAGCCCGGCCGCGGCGGCCCGGCGGGGATGTTGTTGACGTTGTCGCCGATCTGGTGGTTCAGGTGGTTCTCGCCCAGCTCGGCCCAGAGGGCCTTCAACTCGTCCTGGGTGAGGCCGGAGCCCGGGGCCGGGATCGGCTCGTTGAGCACGATCGAGGCGACCGCGCCGCCGAGGCAGTGGCCCGGCCAGCGGCTGATGTCGTGGTTCTGGGTGGCCGAGGCCTCCCAGATCCGGGCGCCGGCGCCGAAGAGCTGGTCGTACTTGAGCATCGGCGCCGGGAGTGGAGTACGAGGCGCCGTCGGCCCCGCGGAAGGACAGGTCGTCATAAAGGTTGGGGAACCAGGTCATGGTGTCCCCGGGGCGACGGGATCGTCTGAAGGATGCCGTCGGGCCCGGCGCGGACGATGTCCTGACCGGGCGCCACCGGCATGCCGACCGGCACGGCCTGCTCGTCGTCGGCCCAGGCCTGGGTGTTGGCCCGGCCGTCGCCGGTGCCGTCCCAGGGCTCGTGGATCGCGTCCGACTTCGTCGGCCAGTAGTAGAAGTTCCAGGGCATCCGCGCCGCCTGCCCGACCTGCACGAACTCCGTCGTGACGGTGTAGGGCCCCTCGGCGTCGAGGATCCGGAAGGTGTACCAGCCGTGCGCATCGTTGCCGACGTCCTCGCCGTTGAGCCGCGGTCGGCCGTCCGGCCCGGTGATCGCCTCGACCCGCCCCGCGCTGGCCTTGACCGTCAGGTTGCCGCCGAAGCGCGTGGGGACGTACACCCCGAAGTACTTCTCGCCCTGCTGTCCCGCGATCGAGCCGCCCAGCGGGACCGGCTGGACCCGCTCGGCCGCCCCGGCGCGTGCCGCCGCACGCGACGATCAGGGCGAGGACCGCACAGGCCGTCAGCCCTCCTCGCCTGTTGCCCTTACGCATGATGCCTCCCGAAGACGTGAAATGTCGCCCACCGCAATTCCCCGAGGTTGCCAGAATAACCCGGACCCCGGAAGACCCCTCAATTGCGTGTATGCCCATCATGGTTCGGCAAGTGAGGCGGTGGGCATGGACCAAAACCGGGATCGACTTCTTGTCCAGACTTCGGGAGTTCGTCAAACCCCCTAGAGTCCGCCGAGGCGGTATTTTCTCGATTTTGCCGGCTCGACTCAAAGCCGGGCGGTCTGTGCCGATGAATAGGCGTGGCCACCCCAAAGCGAGGGGAGTGGGTCGGAGCCATCCGATCCGGAGTTTGCGCCGTGGCCTTCCCGAGGCCCGGACTGGCAAGGGTCCCCGTAGCGGGTGGGGGACAGGGTGGTTCCCCCCGGCCGCGGGGTCGGGGCTGGAGTCTCGACCACCGGGGCGGTCCACGGACGGCGGGTCGGCCGGGTCTTGACTTTGAGGATCAAGGGCCGGACGGCGTCACGGACCGAGGGATCGGCCTGGCTGCCCAGCGATCGAGACGTCGATTGATTCACCTCACTTTTTGCTCGAGGATTTCGCGATGATCAACCAAGCGCTCATGCTGCTGGCGCTCGGGGCTTGGCGGCCACTCCGACGGGTACCCGTCGGGGCAGTGGGCCGCGCCGCAGGTGCCCGGCAAGATGGTGCCCTCGAAGTGCCCGCCGGTTGCCCCGGCCAAGCAGATGCCCTGCGCCCGGCCAAGCAGATGCCCGGTCGCTCCGGCCAAGCAGATGCCCTGCGCCCGGCCAAGCAGATGCCGGTTGCACCGGCCAAGCAGATGCCCTGCGCCCGGCCAAGCAGATGCCGGTTGCTCCGGCCAAGCAGATGCCCTGCGCCCGGCCAAGCAGATGCCGGTCGCTCCGGCCAAGCAGATGCCCTGCGCCCGGCCAAGCAGATGCCGGTTGCTCCGGCCAAGCAGATGCCCTGCGCCCGGCCAAGCAGATGCCGGTTGCTCCGGCCAAGCAGATGCCCTGCGCCCGGCCAAGCAGATGCCGGTTGCTCCGGCCAAGCAGATGCCCTGCGCCCGGCCAAGCAGATGCCGGTTGCTCCGGCCAAGCAGTGCCCCCCGGTCCTGCCCACGAAGCAGGCGCCGGTTGCTCCGATCAAGGCCGCCCCGCAGGTCCCGGTGAAGGCCGCCCCGCAGTGGTAAGCCGGGCTGCCGCCGGTCCTGGGGCGAGACCCCGGATTCCGGTGGCCACGCCCGGGCTCCTCGGAGAGAGTGGTCACGTCCCGGGCTCTCTCGAACAAATCGGCGGCGTCCTCCAAGCTGGGGGGCGCCGTCGTTGCGTATCCGGAAGGACGGGGACATCGGACCCAGGAACCAACCTTCAAGTCGGGTCCGAGCGTCTTGAACTCGTCCGGACCCGAGCATGCCGGACTCGACCTCGGCGATCAGCCGGAGCGACCGCCTGGCTGCCGGGGCCGGGCAGGGGGATCAGGCCGTGCCGACGGGCCAGGCTCCGGTAGTTCAGGATGCTCCGCCCGCCGACGAAGACTGGCGCCCCGCTGAGCTGCGAAAGTTCGGCAAACCGCTTGGTGATGTTCCGCGAGAGCACGAACGAGACACCCACGGCGTCGGGCCGCCAGCGATCGATCGCCTTCTGAAACTCCCGCGTCGGCAGGTCGGTGCCGAGGTACAGCGACCGCCAGCCGGCCAGCTCCAGCAGCAGGGCGATGATCAGCACGCCGCCCTCGTGCCGCTCGCCCTGCACGGCACCGATCAGGGCGGTGCGGGTCGGCTGGGAGTTGGACGTGCTGGGCCTCGTCGATCATCGTGCCAAGCTTGCGGCGGAGGAAGCCGGTCGCGGCACGCTCCTGGCCGATGTCGAACTGGCCGCGGAACCAGCGTTCGCCCGTCTCGATCAGGGCCGGCTCGATCACCCGATCGATCCGCTCGCGGGGCGGAGAGCCCTTCGACCAGTCGCTGATAGAGCCGCTCGGCCTCGCGACATGGCGCCCTGCCCGAGCAAGTCGACCAGCGGTCTCCCACGACCTCCGCCTCGAGGCGGCGCGCCGGGTCGGCTCCGGCGACGGAGGCCCCACCGACGGGGCCGCGAGCCGGCCAGCCTGGAGATCGGCCATCAGGTCGCCAATCGCGTGCCCGGCCTGGAGCAACTGGGCGATCTGGCGGAGCTGCTCGACCTGGTCTGCTCCATAGCGACGATGGCCCGACGGCGAGCGCCGTGGCACCGGGAAACCATAGCGACGTTCCCAGACCCGCAGGGCATGGCAGCTCACGCCCGTCAGTTTCGAGACCGCCGCAATGGAATATCCGGATCGGCCCAGCCCCCTTCACTCCCGAACCCCTCCATGCCGACAGACTCGACGACGTGTCTGCCTTCCCCGGGAAGACCCGGTCGCCTCGTCCCCGGGGCGGCTCGCAACCGACCCGATCCAAGGCCCCAGCTCGATCGTCGAGCTTCTGGAAGTTTCATATTCTGACGCGCCCGCGTCGCGGGTGCCAGGGAAATGGTCAGGTGCCTCACAGAGATCGGCTCCGGGCTCCGATCGGCCGGTCGTCCCTACTCCGCGACACGGTCGGCAGCCCGCCCTCGGGCCGGCAGCGGCCCGCGAAGATCCCTCCAATTTCGGGGCCCAACCGGCGGAGTGGCTCGGGTAGCGGCGTCCTTCGCCATGGCGACCCACCCTGTTCCGGCCGATTCCTGCACAAGGCGCGCCGACGCCATCATTTCCGGCTCCCATCAATCCCATCCGGCTCAATTTGACAGGCCTCGCCAGTGGCCTAGGCTGGCATCAGAGCGGTGACACCGGTTCGCGAGGAGGCAACCCCTGGCCAGCGGCCCGCCGCAGCCCGGGGAGTTACGGCGCTGGGCGGCCCGGTACCTGATCGTCGCAGCAGCGAATCACGTCATGTTGTAATTTTTCAACAAATCAGTTTAAAATGAACATCACCGGAGCATTGCCTCCGGTCGCCGCGATATATTGCCGCATGCCCACCGGCCTCCGGGGCCTGTCGGGCAGCGTCGCGGTGGCCGCGTCGTCTGGTGGCCGCCAAACACCCGGGCTCTGCAACAGGAGGCTTCCATGTTCCGCCCCATGCAACGACGTGCCGACTCTCCCCTCCCCCGCCGAAACACGCGACCGGCCGTCGAGGGTCTGGAGAGCCGCTTCCTCCTCTTTGCCACGAACGGGGGAGAGTGGGTTCACCCCGAGCGGATCACCTTCAGCTTCGTCCCCGACGGCACCAGCATCGGCGGGGTCTCCAGCACCCTGAATGCGGCGATGGCCCAGCAGCGGCATCTCGACCCAGACCTGGCAGGACCAGTTCCGCAAGGCCGCGGCCACCTGGGAGCAGGTCGCCAACATCAACCTCGTCGAGGTGAGCGACGACGGCGAGCCCTACGGGGCGAGGCAACTATCAGCAGGGCGACAGCCACTTCGGCGACATCCGGATCGGCGGCATGCCCCTGGCCTCCGACACGCTGGCGATGGCGTACTTGCCCCCGCCGATCAATGGCGGCAGCATGGCTGGCGACATCATCTTCAATAGCGATAGCCTTTGGGGAAGTACCGGCTACGACATCTCGACCGTCGCCATTCACGAGTTCGGCCATGCCCTGGGCATGGACCACTCGGCGGTCACCACGGCGGACATGTACCCCAATTACAATGCCACCAAGACCCTGCTGACCAGCGACGACACGGCTGGCATCCAGTCAGTCTACGGACCCCGCAAGCAGGACGCCTTCGACACGGCGGCGGGCAACCAGAACTATCACCACCGCGTCCGAGATCAGCAACCTGCTCGACGCCAATGGCCGGGCCTCGATCCCCAACCTCGACATCTCGAACACCAGCGACTACGACTGGTTTCACGTCGTCACTCCCACCACGACCACCGGGTCGATGACCATCACGATGCAGTCCACCGGTCTCAGCTCACTGAGCCCGCGGTTCGTGCTCTACAACGGCTCCATGCAAGGCATCGTCATCGCCGCGGCTCCCAACACCTACGGCTCCACGGTCAGCTACACTGTCCCGTCAGTCTCGCCAGGCGATGCGTTCTACATTCGGGCCATGGCGGCCAGCGGCGGTGCTACCAGCGCCGGGGCCTACGGTCTCCAGATCAACTTCGGTGGCGGCACGATGGCCCCGTTTGCCCCACCCAACACTACGGTTTCCTGGACGTTTGACCAGGGTTTCGGCTCCTCGTCTGACTCAGTTGACCCGTCGAGCCACGGTCGTTCCCAAGACCACGGTCGTCACAAGGGCCACGGCAACAATCAGGACGGCTCGGATGACGCGCAGCTCGTCTCCATCGGGAATCTTTCCGGCGTGGCGGATAAGTTCACGGTCGGCTCGCTGCCGGTTGGTCCTTCCCCGACCAGCGGCGGTTGGAACGCCGTCGCGATGGCAGCATTCGGCACTCCGGCCGATCCCACTACGGGCCTGATCGGCTTCACCCTCGACGCCGGCTCCTTCCTGCCCAGTCTGTCACAACCCAGCCGCGACACCGCGTCCCTGCGTGTCCTCGACAGTGCCCTGCAGAACCTGTAAGCCTGAGTCTGCCCCCTGCCGCGCCGGTCGGACCACGCAAAACGCTCGTGGGGCCAACCGGCCGCGGCTCTGCCGCCGACCGATCGCCCCGCGTAAGTTGATCCGCAAGCGGACCGGCTCGCTCCCCTCGGCCCTCCGTCCCCGGATCGAGACCGGTTCGGCCTAATGTGATCCCAGGGGAACCGGTCGTGTCGATTCTGGGCGACATACCGAGACTGCGACCTAGGGTTCTTGCAGAGCTGGAGCCGATGGAGGCGGGGCTTGCGCCCGGACACGGAGGCGACCCGGATCCCGGAGACTGGAAGGACAGCCATGAACCGCACCGATCGCAAACGACGGGATCGCCTCGGCCGCTGCCGTCCGCGTGGGGAGCGGCTCGAGGCACGCCTGGCGCTCTCGACCCTGGGAGACTCGCTCCTCGGCCCGAACCCCTTCGACCCTGGACTCGACTCGCCCGACCTCCTCGGCGGCGGTACCGGCCTGGACCTCAGCAGCAACGCCTCGACCGGGGAACTCAGCCCGTTCCTCACGGCCGTCGGCACCGACCCGGCGCCGGGAATGGAGTTGACCCAGGGACCAACGACGGTCTCCGTCGCGTTCGATCGGCCCATCGACCCCTTCTCGCTCGGCTTTAATGATGTCTATTTGGAGCAGGTTGCTCCGGACGGCTCGACGACCCGCCTCGACCTCAGCACGGGCGTGACCGCGGACCTCGACGCCAGCCGGACCCGCCTGGTCCTGACGCTCCCCTCGACTCTAGGGATGGGGACGTACCGGATCGTTCTCTCCGGGGCCTCGGCCCTCTCAGGTGACGACTTCTCCATGCTCAACAGCGACGGCAGCGACCGCGTGTTGAGCGCCTTCGCCGTCGTAAAGCCAGGCGTGCGTCTCGCCGACGCGATTGACCTGGGCACGCTTGGCCCGAATCTCGGCGCGGTCGTGGGCCAGCTAGACCTGGCGGCGGACCCGTCGGCGGTGGCCCTTTACCGGTTCACGCTCCCGGCCGGGGGCGATTGGCGACTCGGTGCTGAGGTCGATGCCCAGCGCAACGGCAGTCCCCTCGACGCCGCTCTGACGCTCTTCGATCCCAACGGCCAGGTCCTCTCCACGGCCGACTTCGGGCGGCCCGACTTCCCGCTCGATCCCTACCTGTTTGCCGGCCTGAAACCCGGAACGTACTACTTGGGCGTCTCCTCCACCGGCAACCTCCCCGGACAGCCCGGCGGCTACGATCCCGCCAACGGCATTGCCGGCAACCCGGCGTCGAAGGCTGGCGGCGCCTTCACGCTCCAGTTCGTCGCTGATCCGATCTCCCGACCCACGCAGGTGCTCGACTTCGGCCTCGATCGCGCCAACAGCCAGGACCCGACCCCGACCGGTTTCCACCTCCAGTTCTCCGGGTCTCTGCAACTGCCGAGCCAGGGCTCGGAGCTGGAGAACCTGGTCAGCCACGGGCTCGAAGTGGTGGACGACCTCGGGCGTTCGTGGCCGATCGCGGCGGTCCGCTATGACGAGTCGCAGGCCCGCCTCTCCTTGCTGTTCCTCGACCGCCTGCCGGCCGGACATTACACCGTTCGTCTGCCCGCAAACGCCGGACTGACCGACCTGGCCGGCCGCGCTCCGCGGGCGCCCGGCCAGCCCCAGGACGTCCTCGGTCAGTTCACGGTCGGCAACCGCCCCTCCCACACCGCAAATGACCTCGGCACCATCTTCCCCTCCGCGACCCTGACCGGCCTCTCCCGTGAAGTGGACCTCACTCCAGGTGAGTCGATCTCCTATCGGTTCGTCAACCTTTATGACGCCCTGTACTCCCTCCAGGTCGATCTGAACGGCGGTTCCCTGACGGTCAGCTACCTCGATCCGAAAACGGGAGCCATCACGTCGTCCTTCCACCTCGAAGACTCGCGGTACCTCCCGGTCTCGCTCAAGGTCGGCGACCAGGTCCTCCGCTTCTCGGCCGACGGTGCGACACCGGTCCACCTGAGCTGGAAGCTCTCCAGCAATGGCAACTCCCTGGAGCACCTGCTCCAGAACGGCGTGGGCCAGGGCCCAGCCCTGGGGCTCCGTCTGATTGTCCCCAGCGGGCCGACGGCAGTTTCGATGCCTTCGCCCACCGAGGGCGGGCTGCCTTCGCCTTCACCGAACCCGGCGCCTCCCTCCTCGATGCCCGGACCATCCCCGGGAACGACGAGCCCGACTCCCTCAGTCCCGACCTCCGGTACGAGCGTCGGCAAGACGGGCTCGTCGCCGTCGGGCTCAAGTACCGGAGCGAATTCGCCCCTTGAAGCGTCCTCGACGCCGAGTCCGTCCTTCACGGCATCGGTCCCGAAAGGGCCAGCGGGCCTTTTCCTCGCATTCGGCGGCCAGCCGGTCGGTCGGCCGGTCCCTGGCGCCGACTCGGTTCGGACCGTCGGTCCGGAGTTCGGACCAGGCGCCGTGGCCCTGGCGGCGAACCTCGCGTTCAGTCCCGGCCAGTCGATCGACCCGGCGCCCATCTCCCCAGGCTCCTCGCCAACGGTCTCGAAACGTCGCCGCAGTTCTCCAAGCCTGGAGGGCCGGGCGAGTCAGGCTTCCCCGATCTCGAGGCCGCCACGGGTTTGCGAACTGACGGCGCTATCCTGCCCGGAGACACCTTGCCCGCGCTCGCACCCGTGCCGGAGGCGCTCACCGATCCCGGCCTGATCGAGACTCTGGCCTGGTTCTTGGGCAACGGCTTGACAGCCGATGTCCTCCACCTGACTCGCGACACGAGACCACCGATCGAAAGCCGCGACGCGAACCAAGGCGAGGCCTTCCCCGAGAACACGACGGAGGTGTCCGAACTGGCTGCGGTCGTCTCCAACTTCCTCGCCTCCCCGCTGAACCTGGTGGCGGTCGCGATCGGAGCCGAGCAGGTCCGCCGTGCCCTGCAACGCTGGCGCCATCGCCGCCGCTCCAGCCGGGCGCCGTTGCCGTCCCGCCCCACGCGTCCCGCCGCCCCTCACGGCCGCTCCCGCGTTCGCGCTCAGCCGGTTGCACTGGAGCGGGTCGTTTGAGTCGGCAATCCGTGGAATCCCGGATGACGTGACGGTCGTGGCATCCCGATCGCCGAGAGCCTCGATTCCGCTGACCGCCAGCAACCCCCTCTGACTCCCTCCCGCTTGCAAGACCGGTGGCCTTGATCCACAATCAGGTCTGATCCAGACCGCCGGGTTCGACTCTTGCGGCGGAGGCCGGGCCGCATTGGCCCGGACGGCCGCATGTCAGGGGAGGCGTCCATGCTCTGGCTACGACCGCTGCCAACCGACCTCCGGGCCGGTCTGACCCGTCGCCGCTGGCTCCAGGTCGGTCTCGGCAGTGCCCTCTTCGGCAGCCTGACCCGGCCGACACCGGCCGCCGACGCGGCGTCCGATCGCATTCTCCACGGCTTCGGTCGCGCCCGGTCCTGCATCCTGATCTACCTCTTCGGCGGCCCTAGCCACCTCGACATCTGGGACCTCAAGCCCGACGCCCCCGACGGCATCCGCGGCGAGTTCCGGCCGATCCCGACGAACGTTCCCGGCATCGCCATCACCGAGCATCTCCCGCTCCTCGCCCAACGCGCGGACCGGCTGGCGATCGTCCGCTCGATGACCCACGGCGACCCCTCCCACGGCTCCGCCTCCCACACGATGATGACCGGCCGACGCCCCCGCGCCCTCGGCGAGGTTGGCCCGACGCCCGACGACTTCCCCACCTTCGGCTCGGTCCTCGCCGACCGCCGACCGCCGAAGGGCTCGATCCCGCCTTATGTTTCCTTGCCCTGGAAGATCTCCACGAGCACCAACGTCGTCCCCGGCCAGGACGGCGGCTTCCTCGGCCAGGCGCTCGACCCCTTCCGCATCGCCGCCCCGCCCGCCACGTATGACTTCTCCCCACCCGAACTGCGGCTCGACCCCAGGCTGAACCTCGACCGCCTCGACGCCCGCCGCGGCCTCCGCCAGTCGATCGAGTCAAACACCCCCTTCGCCGACCCTCGCGCCTCCGAGGCCGCCGACGCCCTCTACCGCCGCGCCTTCGGCCTCTTCGCCGACCGTGCCTTCACCGACGCCTTCCGCCTCGACCGCGAGGACCCCCGCACCCGCGAGCGATACGGCCTCAACGCCTTCGGCCAGAGCCTCCTGCTCGCCCGCCGACTCGCCGAGGCCGGCGTGCCGATGATCACGATTTACTGGCCCGACCGCACCGAGCCTGAGGCGTTCAACAACAACGGCGTGATCGACAAGGTCGCCGTCGCCGCCTGGGACACCCACGGCCACCACGTCGGAGCCACACCCAATTTCCCGATGCTCCGCGACAAGAACCTGCCCCCGCTCGACCTCGCCTCCTCCGCCCTCCTCGACGACCTCTCCGCCCGCGGCCGACTCGACGAGACGCTCGTCGTCTGGACCGGCGAGTTCGGCCGTTCCCCCCGGATCAACGGCGACGCCGGCCGTGACCACTACGGCCATTGCTTCTCCTTGATGCTCTCCGGCGGCGGCCTCCGCGGCGGGATCGTCCACGGCTCCTCCGATCGGATCGGCGCCTACCCCGCCACCGACCCGGTCTCCCCGGCCCAGTTCGCCGCCACCCTCTACCACTGCCTCGGCCTCCGCCCGGACACCGAGATCCGCGACGCCCTCGGTCGGCCCTATCGACTCGCCGAGGCCTCGCCCGTCGCTGCGCTCCTCGCATGAACCACGAGCTGTCGCTCAGCCTCCGGCGGATCTGACGTCCCTCGCCTTGCTGCCACTTCCGCCTGAGGCGCCGTCGTCTGGCTCGGACACCTCCACTCCAACCGCTTGCACGTTGACCGAGGCCGTTGAACCGTCCCACTCCCAGGAAATTACATCTTCTCCTTGATCCCAGACTTCACCAGCCACCAGTTCGCCGGGTAACTCGTCGCGAAGCCGACGATCATCGCCAGTTGCATCAGGAACCAGTAAGTGTACGTATTCGGTTCCGGCGGATGGTCGAAGAAGACGAGCCGGTTCAAGGCCATGAACCCGAACATGCCCACCTCGAAGGCGACGAGCGAGATCGTGTCGGCCTTAACCGCCGCCCAGAGGCCATCCTTGATGCCGAGGTTGCGCATCGGGGCGATCGTGAAGAACTGGAAGGCGACGCCAAACAGATACGCCAGCGCGAAATCGACGGCATAAGCCGTCAACAGCTTCGAGCCGAACCAGACGAAGCCAATCAGAAAAATCGCCGTTTCGCCGATCGTGTCGCCCAGGGTGCAACCGGCGCCGCAGTGGCTCGTGGCGACGAAGCAGGTCTGCCAGAACGGCTTCTCCGGCCCGTGGTGTCCGTGCCCACCCCCGTCGTCTCCGCCACCTTCTTCCTGTTTCCTGGCATGAGCGATCGCCTTCGGGCGTCCCATGACCCAGTAGGCCCAGAGGCCGAACGGTCCGAAGTAAAGCGCCGTGATCGGCCAGACAACGTCCATGACCCACATCGGCTGCCAGCGGCCGGCGAGGATGTCGATCAAGACCACGACGGCGCAGGCGATCGACAGCCAAATGAAGACCTGAGAGAGCGTTTGCAGCCAGTCGGGCGGCGCGACGGACAGCGACGACATCGGCGGGACCTCCGGGTTACAGGCACGACTGCCCGTCCCCATCGCAAAGCCCGCGCCGAACCCCTCGTGAGCCGGAGGAAGTCCTGTGGTCTTGCCGATGGGATCGCGTTCCACCCAGAGCAGAGAGGCCCTCGGGAACCGTGCCGGTTCGGGTTCCCTCATGGCTCCGGAGGCGCCGGGGGATCGGACTCAACCGGGAGCCAGGGGCGACTCGCCGCGGATTGGTACTTCCAATACAGCGCCTCGTGATAGGCGATCCGCCGCTTTCGGTTCTCCTCGTAGGCTTGCCGTTCGACCGCCGAAGGCTTGGGCGTTTTCCGTGGCTCGCCGGATTTTGGATACCAGTAGCGCTCCCAGTACGTGGCGATCCAGGGAGCGCTCTCATCGGCGATGCCTTGAAGTTCTCCCGCGTGATCGCGAGCGCGGCTTCGGAAGAATTCACGGCGCTGCCTTGTCGCCTCCAGAGCCGTGACGACACCGATGATCGCGATGGCGATCATCATCCGACGGACCGTGAACCGCATACGGGGCCATCGCATGTCGTTTGGTTGCTCTGCCAAATTATAAGATATTTTAAATTTACTACATCAACACAATTGGTCACGGCCGCCCGCCGGTCGCCTCGGTCATCTGACGCATCATCTCCCGTTCGGAGATCCCCGACCAGCAATGCCCGGCGCCCGGCTCGTACACGATCGAGCCTTCAAACGGCGGTTCGGCCCGCTGGAGGAAGGCGTCGAGACGATGGACGGCGTTGTTGAGGAAATAGTCGTCGGCCTCGCCGACCCAGATGTGCAGCTTGCCCCGGAGCCTGAGGGCGAGGGTGGGCCAGTCGCGTTCGAGGATCAGCCGGAGATCATACTTCTTCCAGTGCTCGGCCACCTCCCGACTGATCGCGCCCGATTTCGGGTCCCAAAGCGGGACCGGCCGGCCGTCGTCCCCGCGCGGGCCATACGTCGCGTTCCAGGCCCCCCACTGGCCGCCCGATAACGCCCAGGAATCGCCCCGGCCGAGCACGTTTTCGAGCTGGCACTCGTGCCGCATCGTGTACTTCACGTCGCCCGAGACCTCCCGCGCCGCCGGCCGCTCGAAGCCGTGGGCGTTGACGTAGGCGTTGGCGTCTTCGTAGATATTCACGAGCTGGAACGACCGGAAATCGACGCTGTCCGGGCACGACGCCCAGGCGCCGTTGAAGAAGTCGGGATAGAAGACCTGCAACGCCAACGCGACCCAGCCGCCCGTCGATCCGCCGTCGAGCACGCGGGCGCGGCCCTCGCCGATCCCGCGAAAGGTGGATTCGACGTACGGAATCAATTCTTGTGTGATCGCATCGCCATACGGACCATGATTGGCCGAGTTCACCTGATACGGATCGCCGAGCGGACCGGCGCCGTCGAGCTTCAGCAGGAGGAAGCGGGGCGTGTCGTCGGCCAGCCAGAGGCGTCGGAATTCGGAACCCTCGACCTCGACGGGCGGGATGTCGGTGAACCGCGAGCCGTAGCCGCCAATCTGGACGCGCAGCGGATAACGCCGGTCGGCCTCGCGATCGAAGCCGCGAGGGAGGATCAACGCAGCTCGGAGGAAGATCGGCCGGCCGTAAAAATCGCTGAGGAGTCGCGAGCGGATCTTGAGGTAACGGACCGATTCGGAATCGTCGGGCAATCGCTCGTCGGGCTCGCGGCGGGTCAATTCCAGCCGGACGGTCCCGCCGCGGGACGGATCGAGGCGGACGGGGACGGGCACGCTGGAGAGGTCGCCGGGGGCGTTGACGAGGTTGAGATCGGAGTTGCGGTGCAGGATGGCTTGCGCGAGGTACTCACCGGGCGGAAGGTGGTCGAGACTGGAGATCGGGAAGAGGGCCGAGCGGTCGTCGAGCGCGGCCGATTCGCCGGGAGCGAGGCCTTCAACGTCGCGGCCGAGCAGCGGCGGGGCATTCATCCCGGTCCGGCCGATCGCGAAACGCGGCTCGCGACCGCGACGCCCGCGGGGGTCGAGTACGACGAGCAAGCGACCGGAGACGGGGCCCGTTGTGAAGCCCGGCGCCAGCCGCACCTCAAACCGCAAGGTCGAGGCCGGCGCCTGGGCAACGACTTCGGGCGACCGTGGCCGTGGCGAGCGCCACTGGCAGGATCGCGGACATGCGCAGTCGCGTGCTCATGGCGTTCTTCGTCCTCGAACCGGCCTATTCCTCGACACCCGCCCACGCATCGTCCTTCGGCACGAACCCAAGTCGACCCTGGGCCTCGGCCAGGCTCCAGCGGGTGCCGCGGTTGCGTGACATGCCGTTGACGATCAGGGCCTCGCCCGGCTCCATCGGCGCCTCGACGGCGCGGGTGAACAGGCCGATGGCGTCGGCGTTCGAGAGCCAGAGTCCGCGCGACCAGTCGTCCGGCAGGGTCCCCGGCCGGTTCTCCCCCGGCTGGACCCAGCCGATCCGCAGCCCCACGAAGCTCAGGCCGGAGGCCCGTGCCAGGCTGATTCCGAGCCGCTCGCCCCAGAGCTTCGCGGCGCCGTAGGGCGAGTCGGGCAGGGGGGTCAGCGCGGTCGTGATCGGGGTTTCGGGCCGGTCGCGATAGCCGCCCATGGCGTGGTTCGAGCTGGCGAAGATCAGGCGATCAACACCCGACACCGACGCGGCGTGGAAGACGTTGGCCAGGGCGTCGAGGTTCGGGCCGATCAGGTCTTCCCAGGGCGCCGGCTGGTTCGGGTTTGCGGCGAGGTGGATGACGACGTCGGCCTCGTCGAACAGCTCGACCCACGACTCGTCCCACTCGGCCAGGTCGGCGACGATCAGGTCGGGATCGTCCGGGTCGGGTTGGCGGTCGATCAGGATCAAGTCATAGATCTCCCGCCAGGCGCGGTGCAGCTTCTTCCCGATGTTGCCCGAGGCGCCGGTGATGAGCACGGTGCGCGGCTCATCAGCCCCGAGGAATCCCTCGTCCTCCAGTTGGATGATCGGCAGGTCGCTGGTCTCGGGCCAGTCAGAGGAGGTCGGTCCCTCGGTGCTCATGGCGTCCTCAACGGCGCGAGGCATGGGCGGCGACCGCCCGGGCGTAATGGACGATCTGCCCCGGAGCCAGCGGCGCGACCCGCGCACCGAACTGGTTGTCGATCGCCTCGATGAACGCATCGGCGATCAGACCCTGACCGATCGTGCCGACGTGAAGGCCATCGGCGAGGTAGAGGTGCTGGTAGCCGTCGCCCGGGTTAACCAGGTCGAGTGTCGTGCCATCGAACGGGACCGCGGCCGCCCCCGAGTTTGTGATCGTCGCGTTCAACTGGGCCAGATCCGCCAGGGCGATGCGGTCGCTCCGGGCCGCCACGTCGCGGATATGCTGGTCGTAAGCTTGCAAACCCTGTTCGATGATCCGGGCCAGGACGTTGGCACCGGGCAGGTTCGCGAACTGGCGGGCCAGTGGGAGGCTGGTGAGGTCCGGCACGGTCGCCACGACCAGCCGGACCTGAGGATTGGCCGCCAGGAGCGACACGACGGCCTGGTCGAAGTTGCTCGCGGATCTCGCCGTGAGCCCGGCCACCTCGGCCCCGACTTGCTCCGGCGACGCCGCACCCCCCGAAAGTGCCAGCCGCTCGGCATAGTGGAGGAAGTCGTCACCCCCGAAAAAGAGCCAGGCGTAGTCGATGCGACCCGTCGCCACCTGCTGCACCAGTCCGGGGAGTTGTGACCCGACCACGTCCGACGATCCCGCCTCCGAACGTGCCCAGTTGAACGCGAAGCCTCCGTTCCTTGGCTCGCCCCAACCGCCAGCGCGGAGCGGCCCGAACCGCACCTTCCGCGTCGCCGCCAGCATCTCCACCCAGTTCCTCGCCTGCGACCGGTCCGGCGGGTAGAACCGGTACTCGTCGGTATAGCTATCCCCCAGCGCCCCCACGACCGGCACCGCCGCCCGGCTCATCACCACGCGACCTTCCAGCGACTCGAAGCCCGGTACGCGGTTTTTGCCCGGCCCATAACTGGCCCCTCCACTTTCGCTCACACCTCGCCTTGACCGAAACCACCCAGTTCGCCACGCAAACCTAACACGCTAACCCGGCCACCGCAACCGGGCCATTCCCCGACGGCGGGCCCCTCATTCGGCGGGCGATCAACCCGAACCTCCACCCAGGATGCGACGCAATGGCTCCGGCGCCAGGTTCCCCCCACTGAGCATCAAGCCGACCCGTTTCCCCGCCAGTTCCCCCCGCCGCTTCGCCGCCGCCGCGACAGCCGCCGCCCCCGCTCCCTCGGCGACCTGGTGCGTCGTCTGGAAGATGCAGCGGATCGACTCGGCCAGTTCGTCGTCGTTGACGGTCAATACCTCATCGACGAAGTGCGGCAGCCATTCCAGGGTCAGGTCAAACGGCTCTCTCGTGGCCAGCCCCTCGGCGAAGGTGGCGACTGCGTCCGTCGTGACCCTCCGCCGTTCCTTCCACGACCGATAGACCGCCGGTGCCCCCTCCGCCTGCACCGCGATGACCCGGATCGCCGGGTTCACCGCGCGAGCCACCACCCCCGCCCCGATCGCCCCGCTCCCGCCGCCCATCGGCACGAGCAACACCTCCAGCTCCGGCATCGCTTCGAGCAACTCCAGCGCCGCCGTCGCTACCCCCGTCACCAGCAACGGCTCGATCGAGTGGACATACCGCACTCCCTCCCGCCCCGCGTGCTCCTCGCAAGCCGCCCTGGCCTCGTCGAAGTCCCGACCGACCTGCACGACCTCCGCCCCCAGCGCCCTCGTGGCGGCGACCTTCCTCGGGTTGGCCACCTCCGGCATGAAGATCGTCGCCGGTGCCCGGAAGATCCTCGCCGCGAACGCCACCGACTGCGCATGATTGCCTGTCGACGCCGCCACGACCCCCCGGGCCCGCTCTTCCTCCTCCAGTGACGCGATCAGGTTGACCCCTCCGCGCACCTTGAACGCCCCCGTTGGGTTCAGGTTCTCACACTTGAGCACCGCCCGACACCCCAGCACCTCTCCCAGGACCGCCGATTCCACCACAGGCGTCGGCCTCAGATGCGGCGCGATCGCCCGTCGGGCGAGGAAGACGTCGGCGAGAGTGGGCAGGGGAGTGGTCATCGGTCGGGTACTCGAGAAAACCGTTCCGCGATGGAGAAGATTCCAAGCCCCAACAAAGCACGCCGTCTATCTCACGGCCTCGAAGAACCGATGTAAATAATAGCGTGCCAGCTGGTCGCGGTGCAGGTATCGGTCGAAGTAGTCGCGCGCGTTCCGGGCAATCCGGGTCCGTTCCCGATCGTCGGCGAGATAGCGGCGGCAGAGGGGGACGAGATCGGACAGATCTGGTTTGCAATAAACAATATGTTCACCATCGACCAGCGGGACCGGAAACTCCGTGCGAGGCTTCGGGCCGATGACGCAGACGCCGATGGAGAGATAGTCGATCAGGCGGAAACAGAAGTCGCCGTTCCCGGGGAGGTCGATCCCGATCTTCGTCCGTGCCATGTCCCGCAGATACCGGCTGTTCCGGACATACCGCGTCCCCCCCACATAGCCAAGGTCGGGCACTCCGACAGCAGATCCATCGCCTTTTGACGCACCTCCGCAGCAAAGGTGAGCCCGAATCGGCCATAAATATTATAAAGCTTTGGTTCGCGCTCAGCATTCCGCCGGAGCCTCGAAAGAAATCGATACGAATACGGCGAGGCGACGGGATAGCCTCCCGGGATGATCCTGGCGTCGCCATAGCCGTCCCGCCGGAATTGCATCTTGAAGTAACAGGTCGCCTCGCCGAGCACCGGCTCGCAAATCCGGTCCATGTAATCCGAGAAGTCGATGACGACGCGATGCACTTTGCCCTGATACGAGAAGCGGGTCACAACGATCCCTTCCGCGCCCGGCTCCTGGGCGATGGCGGTCCGCTCCACCCGGACGACCTGGCGCAATGCGGTCAGGAGATGCCGCATCCAGAGGACCGTCGGCCCCCAGTTGTAGGCTGTCGGCCATTCGATGACCAGTCCCGAGACGCTCGCGGGCAATTCCCAGGAAGGTTCGCTCGTCGAGACGTGCTCCTCGTGCAACCTCCACACCAGCTCGACCAGAACATCGTCAAGGTTCTTAATCGCATTAACATAACGAGACAGTCCCATCGCGTCTGGTCTCGGGGCGATTTCGGGGGTGTCGGACAGCAGGGTTGAGCGGCGGAAGCCCGAGGCATTTCTGGTGCCATCGAGCCGTGCCTAAACAGAGCCACGACGCCGTCGCCCTGCCACCTGTCGAAGCAGGGCGGACGAAGGCTTGGGTTCGTTTCGTCACGACCCGAGTTCGTTTCGTCAAGGCGTCAAGGTCGCTGCGATTTGCCCGGTGTGACGTCGGGTTCGTTTTGTAAGGCGGTCGGAGGGTGTTGGGTTCGTTTCGAAAATTGCCCAGTTTAACGCTCGGGTTCGTTTCGTCGGCGGAGGGATGATCCACCACAGAGGATACGGAGGGCACGGGAGATAGACAAAAAACGCAGGCAATGGCGAATGGAGGAGCTTTGCGTTGTTCGGGTGCTTGTGTTGAGAGTCCCACGCGGTACGCGAGGCGAACACTTCCGAGGGCCGAATTGCCAAAGAGCCGGTTTTGTGGGCGCGGACGCCGAACGCGGAGGTGCCGACGCCCTCAACCTCTCGGGTGGTGAAATGGCACCGCGAACCGGCGGGTATTCCGGGCGATTCTCATCATCGCGGCGAAGGGACGGGACCGAGCACGGCCCCGGAGCCGCAGGCCCGCACCGGGGCACGTTCCGCGGCGCTCCACCTGGCCCCGGCCGCCCGAATCGGGTGACAGGCGACACGCAGACGAACTCAAATCCATGAAATCCGTCACTTTTCGCAGTTGACGCCTCACGCGTCTGAACATGGCCACGAGGACGTGGCCATGCCACCCGGCCCGGCGGCGTACCACCCATCGATTCGGTGCGTCCACGACGCATCCGCCCCGGCTTCCATGTTCGTTCGCGATCCCTGGTCCGCCTCATGGCACCGCGCACAGGACCCGCGCCGTCTTGATCTGCCGGGCCAGGGGCTCCCACCAGAGGCCGTCGGTGCGGGTGTTCCAGAGTTCGCCGGAGGCCAGGGCGACGACGGCGCAATCCGTGTCGGATGGGTCGTAGCGAATGTCGGCGATCTGGTCGTATTCGAGGAGTTCGGGGAAGCCGCGGGGGACGTGCTTCCAGGTCTGGCCGCCGTCCTTCGACTCGTAGAGGGCGAACTGCGTCAAGCCCTTGCGGGTGGCGACCGTGCCACCGGCCTCGGGACGTGTCGGCGCGGCGCCGGCGAGGAGGATCTTGGGGTCGCCTGGCTTGGCCTCGATCGCACGGACCCGACGGGCCTTCTCCAGACCGGCGCTGCGGTCGGTCCAGGTCGCACCTGAGTCATTGCTGATCCAGACGCCGTCCTCCGTCCCCGCAACGACCAGGCCGGCGGGCGTCGTCGGCGCCGGATCGCGAAGACCTCGGCGGGAAGACCCTCGCAGCGCGACCAATTCGCGCCCATGTCTTCACTCTTCCACAAGCCCGCCCCGGCGACCGCCGCGAACCAGGGGGTACCCGCCGGACCCGCCACCAACGCCCGGATCTCGGGCATCACATCGCCCGGTTGCACGACCGGCACGCCCAGCGCCTCCCAGCCGTGCAACGATCGCGACTCAGGCGATGCCGTGGCCGTCGCGGTCGCCGCGCCGCCGGCCGGAGTCGGTCGGCCGCCGAAGAGACCAGGGGCCCAGCGTCGGGCGAAGGCGAGCGGGCCGGGGATCGTCTCCTCGGCCTCGACCGGAAGCCCGATCGGTCGGTGATACAGGGCCAGCGGCCGGGCCGTCGCCAGGACGAGATGCGACGCCGCACCGGCCACCACCAGCGTCGTCGGCCGACCCGCGCCGTCGGGCGTCGGGATCTCAGACCAGTCCACCCCGTTGTTGGTCGTCTCCAGCACCCGACCCACGCCGTCGAGCACCCCGATCACCCCGCCACCTGGCGAGGCCAGACCCACGATCCCGCGGTCTTGAAGGCTGTGGAAGATCGGCCAGTTCGCCCCGCTGAACCAGCGGTAAATCCCCTCGTCGGTCCCGATGTAAAGCATGGACGGGCGGCCCCTCCGGGTCTGTTGCGGAATCAACGCCACCTTAACTTAAAAACCGAGGGGGCGATTCGCAAGCCGAGGGACAGTCGGGAGAGGAGATTCACCATCGGGGCACCAAGGACACGAGGCTTGCACCCAGGAAAGCGTCCAGAGCCCCCTCCGCGTTTCCTCGTCGCCCATTCTTCAGGCGCGATCCGGGTCTCCTTCCTCGTCGTGCAACCCTGATGCCCTTCCCGTGACTCGCGCCTCGACTGACCGCCGGTCGCGGCTCGCACGGTTTTTGCGTAACCCCCACCGGGGGCTGGTCCCATCCCTCGGCAAAGCGAACAATGGGAAAGGGGGTTGAGCCCCGGTGTCTGGGAGGAGGTCTGCATGTCCGTCGCACCCGAGACCGTCGAACTGCCCGTTGCGGGGATGACCTGCAACCACTGCGTCGGCTCGGTCCGACACGCCCTGGAGGACGTGCCGGGCGTGAAGGAGGCCCGCGTCAATCTGGAGGCGGGACGAGCCGAGATCGTTCTGGAGCCCGGGTCGTCGGTGGACCGCGACCGACTCAAGGCCGCCATCGAGGAGGCCGGCTACAACGTACCGGCACCGGCCGCGACCGAGACCTGGAAGCTGGCCGTCGAGGGTATGCACTGCGCGAGTTGCGTCGGGCGGGTCCAGACCGCCTTGACGGGCGTTCCGGGCGTCGTGACGGCGGGGGTCGATCTGGAAGGCCGGAGCGCCGAGGTCGTGGTCGAACCCAGTCAAGTCGCGGAAGACGACCTGGTCCGTGCCGTGGACGCGGCCGGCTATCGAGCCCACCGGGTCGCAAGCCGCCCCGTCGAGATCCCCGCTCCTTCCCCTCCCACCAACCCGGTCACGATCGGCCCCCCCACCGCGAAGACGACGGCCCCGCGCCGAAACCCCGACCGTCAGCGGCCCCGAGGAGTGGAATCTCGCCATCGGCGGGATGCACTGCGCTAGCTGCGTGGCGCGGGTCGAGTCGGCCCTGGGGACCGTGCCAGGCGTGAAAGAGGCCCGCGTCAACCTGGCGACCGAGCGGGCGAGCCTTCTGGTCGATCCCCAGACGATCCGCGAGGAACAGCTCGCCGAAGTCGTCGCCCGCGCCGGCTACTCGGCGAGACGAGCCGAGTACGACCCCATGCAAGGGGCCGAGTCCTTGCGGAACGAGCGTGCCGAGCACGTCGCCTTCTGGCGGAACCGGCTGATCGTCGGCATCGCCTTGACAGTCCCGCTGGCGATCCTCGGCCTCGGTCCGATGCTGATCCCGGCTCTCTTCGGCCATGCGGCCTGGATCGGCTGGGCCATGCTCGTGCTCGCGACGCCGCTCCAGCTCTACCTCGGCGCCCCGTTCTACCTCGGCGCCTGGCAGCGCTTGAAGCAAGCCTCGTCCAACATGGACACCCTGATCGCCCTCGGCAGCTCGACGGCCTTTGCCTACAGTCTTTACGATCTCTTAGCCGGGTCTTCCCACGGGCATCTTTCCCACTTCTTCATGGATGCCGGCATCATCCTGACCCTCATCACGCTCGGCAAGTACCTGGAGGCCCGCTCGCGAGGCGTGGCCGGCGCGGCGATCGAGCGGTTGCTCGACCTGGCGCCGAAGACAGCCCGCATCGTCCGCGATGGCCGCGAGCAGGCCGTGCCGCTGGCCGAGGTCCGGCGCGGCGACCGCGTCCGCGTCCGGCCCGGCGAGGCGATTCCGGTCGATGGCACGGTGATCGAGGGATCATCGAGCGTCGATGAGTCGATGCTCACCGGCGAGCCGATCCCCGCCGACAAGGAGCCGGGCGACCGCGTCACCGGCGCCACCATGAACGGCGACGGCTCCTTGCTCATCGAGGCCCAGCGGCTCGGCCGCGAGAGCGCGCTGGAAGGGATCGTGCGACTCGTCCGCGAGGCCCAGGGGTCCAAGGCCGGCATCCAGCGCCTGGCCGACACGATGGCCGCCTACTTCGTGCCGGCCGTGCTGGCGGTCGCCCTGCTGACCTTGCTCGGCTGGGGCGTGCTTGGCGGAAGCTGGTCGGCGGGCGTCCTGAACGCGGCGGCCGTGCTCATCATCGCCTGTCCTTGCGCGCTCGGCCTGGCCACGCCGATGGCCGTGGCCGTGGCCACCGGCCGCGGCGCACGGGCGGGCTTGCTGGTCCGGGAGGCGTCGGCCTTCGAGCGGATGGACCGGATCACGACCGTCGTGCTCGACAAGACCGGCACCGTCACCGAGGGCCGGCCCCGCGTCACCGACGTCTTCGCCGTCCCAGGCTGGAACAATGACCGCGTTCTGAAACTGGCCGCTTCGGCCGAGTCGGGCAGCGAGCACCCCCTGGCCCGAGCGGTGGTGGAGCAGGGGGGGACGACTTGCCGAAGGCCCAAGGCTTCCGGGCGGTGCGCGGGCAAGGCGTGATGGCGACGATCGATGGCTCCATCGTGCTCGTCGGCTCGTCGCGGTTCCTGTCCGAGTCGGGCGTGGATGTCTCACCTCTGGACGAAGCGGCCAACCGCTGGGAATCCGAGGCGAAGACCGTGCTCCGCATCGCCGCCGACGGCCGCGCCGCCGGCGCCCTCGCGGTGGCCGACACGCCCAAGGCTCACGCCCGCGAAGCCGTCGCCGAGCTTCGCGAGCGCGGCGCCGAGGTCGTCCTCCTGACCGGCGACCAGCCCGCCACCGCCCGCGCCGTAGCCGCTGAGGTCGGTATCGACCCGGAGCAAGTCTTCGCGGGCGTCCTGCCCGACGCCAAGGCCGCGAAGATCGGCGAGCTGAAGGCCCATTCCCGCGGTCGGGTCGCGATGGTCGGCGATGGACTCAACGACGCTCCCGCCCTGGCCTCGGCCGACGTCGGCATCGCCCTCGGCACCGGCACCGATCTGGCCAAGGCTTCGGCCGACGTCGTGATCGCCACCGGCGACCTCCGCGCCGTGCCCCGCGCCCTTCGGCTCGGCCGCGCCACCCTCCGCGCCATCCGGCAGAACCTCTTCTGGGCCGTCATCTACAACGTCGTCGGCATCCCCGTCGCCGCCTTCGGCCTCTTCGGCATGTACGGCCCCCTCGTGGCCGCGCTGGCGATGTCGCTCAGCTCGGTCACCGTCGTCGCACGATCCAGCCTCCTCGCAGGGCTCCGGCTGGAGTCGCCCTAGTCACTGGTCCTTATTTTGACCATCGACCATTGTTCCTTGACGATCGACCATCGACGAGATCCCCGATGCGACGACGCACCCACTTCCCGACGTTGTTCCGCCGTCCGCCCGAAACGCATCAGGTCCTCTTCCCGTTTCTGGAGCGTTCGCGACGACTTGACCGCCGGTTCAAGTGGGCGATCGCGCTGGTCACGGTCGCCATCGTGGTCGCGTCGGTCGGACTGACGCCGAGGGCGCGGACCCTCGCGATCGAGTGGACCGAGCGCAGCGCGCCAGGAAGCCTGGCGACGCCTGACGGGCCTGGGCCCGTCTCGCGAGGAGATCGATCAGCTCCGCAAGGTCCGCCGCGCCCAGACCCGCCGCGACACGATGGCCTCCTTGACGCGTTTCTACCACAAGACCTCCCCCGAGATGCGCCGGATGTTCGACGTGGCCGGCATGGACCCCGAGCATTGTCTCATCGGGATCGGCCGGGCCGACAACGGCTTCCTCCTTTCCTCGAAGGTCTTTGAGGCCGACGAGCACGGCCGATCGTACAGGCTCCGGCCCAACACCAAGTCCGTCTGGCTCCGGCAAGTCACGCTCATCGATGGCCCCTTCGGCCTCTTTCTCGTGCCCGACACGCCCGAGGTCCGCACCGCCGCCGTCGCCGCCGGCGCGATCGTGGACGACCCCTCGCGCCAGACCACGAATTCCTGGGGACTCCGCGGACCCGAGCCCGACCCCGAGGCCAGTATCCGCGGCATCGTCCTCGGCGACTCGTTCATGCAAGGCATGTTCAACGGCGATGACCACACCCCGCCCGTGGACCTCGAACGCGAGCTGGAAAACCTCTGGGGCCGTGACGTCTCGCTCGTGAACACGGGCCACATCGGATACGCCCCCGAGCAATATTATCACTCGTTGCTCGCCTTCGGCGACCGCTTCCAACCCCATTTCGTGGTCATCAGCGTCTGCCCCAACGACTTCGGCGACGGCGACGCCGTGATGGAAGGCGGCGGCAATAACTGGGACGAGGCCACCTTCTGGATCGGCGAGATCCTCCAGTGGTGCCGCTCGAGGCAGGTCCCCTACCTGCTCGTCGTCGTGCCCGTCGATCGCCAGATCATCGGCATCCGCCGCGACGGCATCTACCCCGGCCGGATCTCCAATCGCTACCCCGGCAGCCCGTCGTCGTATCTGAACCCCTTCGAAACCTTCCTCGACGAGCACCTCCGCCTGCTCCGCGAGAACCCCTCGGCGTCGCGGAGCGAATGCCTTTTATTCAATGCTCACATCAACGACAACCACTTCTCCCCGCTCGGCTCGAAGCTCTGGGCGCGGATGGTCGCCCGCCGGCTCGACAACATCATGAACCCCCCGGCCAGACTCCCCCACCCCCCGCGCGGATCTCTCGGAAACCAGGCTCCCCGGAATCGCCTTGATCAGCCACGTTGCCCCGGTAAAACAGGGGAAGTGCAATGTTCCCCCCTGTTCGAAAGGGAGTCCGATGCCGAGCGAGTCCAGAAAGAACCCGATCGTCCTCCTGCACGGTTATAGCGACAATCCCGAGAGCTTCCGCAAGTGGTATGATTACCTGAGTGATCAGGGCCACGATCCCAAGACGATCCACCTGGCCAAGTATGTGACGCTCAGCAATGAGATCACCATCAAGGACATCGCCGAGGGCTTCGATCGCGCGCTTCGCGACCAGGTGGGGTTGGACAACGATCAGCAGTTCGATGTGATTGTCCACTCCACCGGGATGCTCGTGATCCGCTCCTGGCTGACAACCTATGCCGGCCGACGCAGACGGATCAAGCGGCTGATCGGCCTGGCGCCCGCAACCTACGGCAGCCCCCTGGCTCACAAGGGTCAGAGCTGGATCGGCGGGGTCTTCAAGGGAAACCGGGAGTGGGGTCCCGACTTCTGGGAGGCCGGCACGGAGATCCTCCGGGCCCTTGAGCTCGGCAGCCGCTTCCAGTGGGATCTCGCCGAGAAGGACCTGCTCGCCGAGACGCCCGTCTACGGCCCGGACGTGAACACGCCGTATCCTTTCATCCTGATCGGACTCGACAACTACGGCTCACTCATCCGCACCATCTCCGAGGGCCAGGGCTCCGACGGCGTTGTTCGCTGGGCCGGCGCCGGCTTCAACACGCGAAGGATCACCATTGATCTGACCCGCGATCCCGCTCGTCCCGAGGGGCAAAGCCGGATCCAGTTCAATGACTGGAAGAACGAGCGGACGCCCTTCGCCCTGCTCGCGAACCAGAACCACAGCACCATCCTTTCCGAGCCGACCTCGCAGGCCCTGAACCTGGTGGCCCGGGCCCTCCAGGTCGAGAGCCGCGAGCAGTACGACGCCGTCCGCGAGCAGTACCGCACGGTCACGGACGAGAATCGCGCGTCGGCGGGCACCGACGCCTGGCAGCAGTTTATCGTCCGGATGGTCGACGAACGCGAAGACCCGATCCCCGACTATTACGTCGAGCTCTGGAAGCCCACGGAACCATCCGGGTACGCGATGGTCGAGGAGTTCGACCTCGACGTCCATCCCTATTCGCGAGATGAAAGCTATCGATGCTTTCACGTGAATCTGTCGAAGCTGGAGACCAGCCGTCTCACCAATCTCGCCATGCGCATCGTCGCGAGGGCCGGGAGCACCAACCTCGTCGGATACCACGGCTTCGGGTCGGAGAAGTTCGACCCCGAAGGCAACCTGCAGGCGAACCCGGGACCCTATGACGCCGTCATTGACATGACCGACGTCTTCCAGCAGACCGAGCTGCGGTTCTTTTACCCCGATACGACGACCCTCGTCGAGATCCGGATGAATCGCGATCCGCTGCCGTTCGTCGGCCCCATCTCGATCGTCGAACTGCTCACGTGGACATGACGCGACGGCGACCCGGCGCGTCGAGCAGCCCGAGCACCGCCGGGTCATCCAGCCTCGGGCTGATCCGGTGGGCCGAGCCGAGCCCTTCGGCCGGGCTGTGGTCGTGCGGGATCGCGACGACGTACGCCCCCGCCGCCCGCGCTGCGGCCACCCCCGCCGCGCTGTCCTCCAGCACTAGCATCGCTCCCGGCTCGACCCCGAACCGACTGGCCGCCGTGCGGTAAATCTCCGGGTCGGGCTTGCTGTAACGGACGTCCTCCGCGCCGAGCAGGAAGGCGAAGCGCTCCCATAATCCATGACCTTTCAGCAGCCGCTCGGCATAGGCCCGCCGCGACGACGTGGCCACCGCCAGCGGCAGCCCCGACCGCCCGAGGTGGTCCAGCAAGCGCAAACAGGCCAGGCGTGGGGTGGATCGCCGTGTCGATCTCCGCGAAGAACCGCTGCCGCGCCTCGGCCAGCAGCTCGTCGGCCGACTCCTCCAGACCGGCGAGCACCTTCAACGCCGGATACGCCAGCGCCGCCTGCCGCCCGATCATCGCGGCCATCATCGCCTTCGTGAACTCCTTGCCCCGCGCCGCCAGCATCTCGCCCGCGACACGGAAAAACAGAGCCTCGGTGTCGAACATCAGGCCGTCCAGGTCGAACGCGACGGCGCGGATCGTCGGGCAGTCGTCTCGGATCATGGCAGGTTCACTTTTGCTCAATGTTTGACCATCAATCATGGACAAATTCGCTATTTCTGATACACGAACCCGCTGATGTTGTCCGGTTGGGAATTGTGGGACAGCCGCCCCGGCTGTCGTCCGGTCCGGACCGCCGGGGGCGGCTGTCCCACAGGAGTCGGGCTCGAATCGGAAAGCATCAGCGGGTTCGTGGATGAGGAACCATCAGGCGTCTCCCCTGCACGCTCTCCGGGAAAAGCCTCTCCTGCTCGATCCTCCCCGCGCCATCGAGCGGGACGGGACCGAAGTCGGACTCGAACCGCAGAGTCGAATCCGCCTCGACCTCGGCCGCCAGCGGCGGCGTGACCCAGAGGGTTTCCAGCTCCAGCGTGTTCGGGATCAAGACCATCCGGGTCTCGGACCAGTCCACACGCCAGCATGTATCGAGGCAAGCGGCGAGCAGGTCGCGGTCGGTGGGCATGGCCAGCGGCACGCGGGCGCGGGTGAGGAAGTTGCTGGTCAGGCAGTTCACGCGGATCGGCTCGGGGTCGATCTGGCGGACGAGTCGCTCGGTCGTCAGATCGGCCAGGCCGACGCCCACCGCATTGCCGCGCGACTCGGGCGCCACGTCCAGCACGGCCAGCCGCGTCACGACCGGCCGCGGCAGGTCCGGCATCGTCTCCACCCGCTGCCGGCCGATCACGTTCGGATCGAGCCCCGTGCCGCTGTAGTTCTTGCCCAGCTCGCCTACGATCAACACGTCGATCTGATCAAAAGGCAATCGCCCCATGAGCGATCGCGCCTCGTCGAGCAACCGCGGCTCCACTTCGAGCAACGCTTCCGGTTCGACCGCCACGACCCGCGCCGTCCGCTCGCGTGCGTTCTCGAGCAGGGCGACGCCCAGGGCCACGGGCGTCCTCTCCAGCAAGAACCCCCCGACCTCCGGCAAGAGTTGCCGCAAACCCGGCAAGCCCAGCTTGTGCACCTGAGCTGCGCCCTCACGCTTGCCCAGGCCGATCGTCAACATCTTGAGCAAACCGCTCTCATATCGCCCCGTGAACGACGTGTGCGGCTTGACACGGTTCAGCAAGACGATCCCGTCGGCCCCAAACGCATTCTGATCGAAGTGAATCGGCAATCCGAACCCGTTGGTGCCGAGCACGACCGTCTCCATCTCCGACCGCAACGGGCAACCGACGGCCTCCTCGGTGACCCCGAACTCGGCGAGCAAGGCCCGCTGCCCTGCCTCCGTGCCGCCGCCGTGGCTGCCCATCGCGGCCACGACGAACGGCTCCAGCCCCAGCCCCTTCAACGCCTCGACCACCGCCCGGGCAATCCGGGCAATCCCGGCAATTCCCCGGCTCCCCACGGTGAGGGCCACCGAACCGCCCGGTCTCACGCGCTCCGCGATCCGGCTGGCGCGGATCGCCTCCGCGATGGCGCGAGGCACGTCGGCAACCTCGGGCTGGTGGTCGAAGCTCTGGCGGACGCGGGCGATCGGAGGGAAGTCCATCGGCGGCTGGTTCAACCTGGGGAATCGGGGCGGGACGGCCCCGCCTGGCCGCGACGCTCGCGGACCAGCGCAAGACCCTTCTCCGCCTCGGAGCGGGCATCGGGGTCGTCGAGCAATTCGGTGAAGCAAGCCTGGGCGCGGTCGAGATCACCGAGCACAACGTAGCACTTGCCGAGGTTGTCGATCGCATGGCGGCCGACGATGGTCGGGTCGAACGGCCGCGAATGGTCGTAGCCGCGGCTCCGACCGAGCTGGACGAGTTGTTCCAGCAGCCTCGCGGCGCCCGATCTCCCGCTCACGGAACGCCTGCTCGGCCAACGCCCAGAGGATCGGCGGGCTGTTCGGAAACCACCGCAAGGCCAGGGCCGTGGCGTCCTCCCGCGAGAGCGGACCGCGCAGCTGCTCGGGCGGCATCTGAAGGAGAGCTTCCAGCAACACCTGCACGCTGGCATTCGGGGCCGCGGGCGCCTCGCGTTCGGCCGCGACAGCCTCGGTCGCCTCGGCCAGCACCTCGCCGGCGCGGGGATCGCCCAGTCTCGCAAGGGTAAACCCATATTCAATCAAGAAGCCAAGCTGACCCGGCCGGTCGCTCAGCTCCCGCTCCAGCAACCGCGCGGCCCAGCGCAGCTTCGACGCATCGAGCGTCGACTGGTAAGCGTGCCGCACGACCACGATCGGTGTCGTCTGCACGGCCGGTCGTTTTGTCCCCTCGGCCCCGGCTGTTCCAGGCCGCAGGGTCGGGTGGAGCCGGCCGACGTAGCGCACGTCCGGCCGGTTGCGGAAGAGGCGGAGATCGGCCGTCTCGACCCAGAGGTCCGGCCGGTCCTCCTGCCATCGCTCGCGGATCAAGACGGTGAACCCGAAGACGTCGGCCCCGGCGTCGTCCACGCAAGGCCGCACGAGCGGGGCGCTCTCGGGCATCAACTCCTCGTCGGCGTTGAGCCAGAGGACCCAGCCCTCGCCGACCCGATCGAGGGCTGTGTTGCGACCGGCCGCGAAGTCGTCGTCCCAGGCGACCGGGACGACCTCCGCCCCCGCCCCGGAGGCAACCTCCGCGGTCCGATCGGTCGAGCCCGTGTCGGCCACGATCACCCGGTCGGCGACCGCACGCACGGAGTGGACCGCCCGCGCGATCGAGCCTTCCTCGTTCCTCGTGAGCAGGCAGGCGATCAGGGGCATCGTCGTCCTCCGTCGCAATCGGCGACCGCCCGGCCCGACGCTCGGCCAGACCGGTTCCCTTTGAGGATGATACCGATTCCCCGTCCCCGCGGCCACCCGACCAGGCGCCGCGGCTCCGCCCTGTTGCCCGAACCCACCGCGGCCGTTCAGAGCCCCGCCGCGTCCCACTTGCGCCGGATCGTGACGATCAGCTTCGCCACCTTGGCGTTGACCTTCCGGAAGTACTCGTCCGCCTTCGCCTGGTCGAACTTCGGGAAGCCCTCGCCCGGTTTGTAGAGCCCGATCGAGGACGGCGACGGGTAGGCCGAATAGGTGCCAGGCCCTGGATTCGGTGTCGCGAGATCATCCGAATACTTGTCGGGATGGACCAGCCGGCGGTCGATCGCCTGGACGTACGCTGTCTCGTTCCAGCCGGCATGCCCGCCGTCCTCGCCGAAGACGTCGAGCGTGACATCCGAAGCATACGACCACCAGTTGATGACCAGCGTGCGCACCTTCTTCTCCTGTCCCACCTGCCGCGCCACCTCGTTGAGGATCGCCGTCTGCGGGCCACCGTGGCCGTTGAGGATGATCAGGTTCTGGAACCCCGTCTTCGCCAGCCCGCGGAGCACGTCGCCGACATAGGCCCGGTACGCCTCCTCCGAGATCGAGAACGAGCCGGGAAAGGCGTCCATGCTCCCGGTCACGCCATACGGGATCGCCGGCGCGATCATCGCGTTGACCTCGCCCGCGATCGCCTTCGCCATCGCCAACGGCGCCGTGATGTCGGCCCCGTTGTTGATGACGCCGTGCGGCTCCATCGTGCCTGTCGGCAGCAGCACGGTATCACATTTGGACGGCACCACATCCTTGTAATCCATCCAGTTGATGTCGGCCAGCATGCGGGTCGGGATCGGCTCGCCTTCGCGGGGAGCGGCGAGCGATGCGGCAACGGCGATCAGGCCGAGGGCGGGCGTCGAGAGCAACAGAGCGCGTCGCATGGTCGTGGACCTCGCTTCGGGGACGTCCGGAACGGCCCGAGCCTACCCGCCGCCCGACCACCGGACAAGCGGCGCGCCGCCGTCACAACCCTCCGAACATCCGGTTCAGCGCCTCCCCGATGAAGTACCCGACCGCCGCCACCCCCAATCCCACGAGGAACATATCCCGTCCGCTCGCCCAGATCCCCCGACCCGTGAAGACGCTCCGCGCCGCGCCGACGCCGAAGTGCGCCAGCATGCTGATCGTCAAGGAGACCCCAAGCGCCGGAGCCAGCGGCAGGATCAGGAACGGCAGGATCGGGATGAACGCCCCGATCGCCGTGGCGATCCCGGTCACGAGCCCGTCTTTCAACGGCGTGACGTCCGTGCTCCCAATCTGCAACTCCTCGGCCACCTTGGTTTCGAGCGCCTGGACCGGGTCTTCCATCAGGGTCTTCGCCGTGGAGCGGGCCTGTTCGGGGCTCATCCCCTTGGCCTCGTAGATCAAGGCGAGTTCTTCCTCCTCCAGCTCGGGCATGAGCCGGATCTCCTCGCGCTCCATCTCGATCTCGTGCGCGTGGACCTCCGCCTCGCTCTTGGCCGCGAGATAGCCGCTGGAGCCCATCGAGAGGGCATCGGCCACCAGGCCCGCCAGGCCGGTGATGATCAGGTGATGCGGCTGGACCCCCGCACCCAGCACCCCGGCCACCAGCCCGAAATTCGCCGTCAGGCCGTCGTTGAACCCGTAAACGATGCTCCTCAGGTACCCTCCCGTCGCTCCCGAGTGCCATGGCTCCGCCCCCCGTCCGAGCACCCCCGCCAGCTCCCGCGCATGCTCGGCGCTCTCCGCCGCGATCTCCGAGGCCGCCTCACGCGTGGTCGCCTCGGCCGACCCCTTCGCCAGCCTCAGATACGCCTGGACCTCCCGCCCTTCCTCGGCCAGGATCATCGGCAGGACCGTCCCCGTCCCGAACGTCTTCGCCACCCAGGCCGTCAGCCGCGCCTTCCGCGACGGCACCCGACCCGGCACCGGCCGGCCATGCTCGGCGAAGAGCGCCTCCCAGCGATCCACATGCCGCGCCTCGACGTCCGCCAGCCTCTCGAAGAGACGCCGACGCTTCGGGTCCTTCTCCGTCCCGGCCAGCTCGCGGTAGAGGTAGGCGGCGTCCACCTCGTCCGCGAGATGATGGTCCCAGTGCCCCCGTTCGGCGGCGTTCGGATCGGGCGACGTCCCGGTTTCACTCATCGGCGCTGGCCTCGCATGAACTCGCGGAGGCGTCCCTGGGCCGATTCCCAATGCCCGCCCTTCGCCTCCTCCGCGATGGATTCCAGCGCATTGTAGGCGGAACCGGGGAGTTTTCCCGCCTCATTTAACGCTTTCAGTTTCGCCTCACAACGCTCCAGGGGCGGCACCTCCCGCAGCGAGACCGCCGTGAACATCGCGTCCACCGTCCGGAACGCCTCCCGATCCGGCCCCAATTGCGGCGGCCCCCCGCATCCCGACGCCACCACCCCCAGCAAGGCCGCGACCACCGCAATTCTCCAGCACTTGCTCATCGGCCTCCCTCCCTCCCGATTGGGCCCGATCTCCGGCCGACGTTCCCGGGGGGCATGCCCATGTCTTCGTGGTCGTGTTCGCCAGGACCTCGAATGCCGAATTCCTGCCCCCGTCTTCATGGACGTGCCACTCCAGCCGAATTCCTGCCATCCTGCATCAGTCCTCGATACTCAGCACCTCGCCCCCGTTCCGGGTCGAGAGGCCAACCCACGTCCACGGATAAATCGTCTCCTTGATGAACCGCACCGAGCCGTCGCCCAGCAACACGTTCGCACCGCCGGGATGCTCGGACTCCATCTCGTCGGTGTGGCCGAACGGGTTGTTCGGCGCGTGGATGATGATCTGCGGGTGGTCGTGCAGGTCGGGACCGCTGTGCGCCCCGACGAGGTTGCCGCCGCTGTTCGGGTCCGACGGCCAGCCCGGCCTCGGCGGCGTGCAGGCGAAGGGCACGACGCCCACCCACGTCGCATCGCAGAGCCTCGACGTCTTCTCCCCAAGGAAGACCGTGTTCGAGAGCCCGTCCGTCACGTCCGCCACTCTCGTGTGCGAGTTCCGGTAGAACGGCCCGTTGATGACGTGCTGACCCACGTTCGGGATCGGCTCCGGCACGTCGAAGTCATACGAGTACGCCGTCGGCCGTCCCCAGGGCTGGTTCACCCCCGCGTTCGTGACGTAGTGGCTCCGCGCCAGCCGGATCTCCGGCGTGTACAGCCCACCGTCGTTCGGGTTGTTCGAGTCGCCGTTCGTGTACCGGTGCAGGGAGAAGGCTCCGTCACCCCCCGTCGCCGACGGGCAGAGATGAACCGCCAGCTTCGTCCAGCCCGCCGTCGTGTTGTCGGGCGCCCAGCATGGCAGGTTCACGTTGAAGCTCGCATACAAGGGCGCCTGCTCCGTGTAACCCAGGATCAACGCCCCCCACGCGAAACCCGGCGTCGTGTTGATGTTGCCGTCCGGATAGCTCACCCCGTACGCCGACCCGACCGCCCTCGGGTCCCCCACGTAAGCCGGCGGAAATGTCCCGACCGCCGACTCGTAATTCGCCAGCGCCAGCCCGTGCTGCTTCAGGTTGTTCACACACTGGGCCCGCCTCGCCGCCTCCCGCGCCGCCTGCACCGCCGGCATCAGCAAGCCGATCAGGACCCCGATGATCGCGATCACCACCAGCAGCTCGATCAGCGTGAAGCCCCTCCTCCGAACCCCATCCATCGTTTCCTCCCGCCCGGTATGCGGACTCTCCCAACACGCGATTCGGCTCCGTAAATTCCCATTCAGGTGGACTCTACAAAATGAGGACAGGAAACGCAATTCAGTTTTTTGGTTAACCAAAACTTTTTCTCCAGTCTCTCGGCTGTGGCGATCCACGAGCCTTCCGCGATTCCCGAAAACGGCTGATAAACCCGACCGCGAGCCCCTTTTCCGGTCCAGGGCCGGCTAATCGGGGGACGCCGAGGACGACCGTGCCGGCGACCGTCGCGGACTCTCGGCGGGCTGGGTCGGGGCGGTTTCGGGCGGAGTGGTCGGGGCCGACTGGCCGGAGCCGGCGGCCTCGGCCTGGAGGTCGTCGGGCGGCAGGGGGACCTCGTCGGTGATCGGCACCGGCGGGCCGACAAGCCGGCCCCCGCGAACGCGGGCGCGGATGTAGCGATAAAGCAGGATTCCGGCCACGCTCACGGCCGCGAGCACCAGCGCGTAACGCTTCATCTCCTCCAGCGTCGATTCGATCCAGCGCGTGAAGAAGTATCCGGCGGCGAACATCAAGGACGTGCTCAGGGTCACGGCGATGAGGTCGGCCAGGAAGAGTCTCAGGGGGGGCAGTCGGAGGATGCCAGCGGTCAGGTAGGCGGCCGTCCGGAAGCCAGGGGCGAAGCGGCTCAGGATCAGGATCTTGACCCCGTGCCGGTGGAAATACCCCTGGATCTGCGCCTCGCGGGGCTTGGTGAGGAACTTGCGCGTCAAGGGAAGGCTGAGGACCCGCTCGCCGTGCCAGAAACCCAGACCGTAGACGATGAAATCGCCCAGGATCACCCCGAGGAAGCTGGCTCCGAAGGCGAGCGACGGGTCCATCCGGCCACGGTGCGCCAGCACGCCCGCCAGGATGATCGGCGCCTCCTCCGGTACCGGGAGCCCCAGGCCCCCCAGCACCAGGACCAGGACGATCCCCAGATACCCGAGCTGTCCAACGAAGTTTTCCGCCACGCCAAGCTCGACCCTCGTCCGGCAGGGAGACCGCGGGCGGCCTCGCTTCGCCCGCATTTCCCCAACTTTGCCGATTCGAACCCGCTCCGGACAAGACTCGGGACCAGTCCGTCAACCTCCACCCGCCCGCCGCCGCGCCTGATCGACGTCGGCCCGGATCTGGGCGAGCAGGTCCTCGACGCCGGAAAACTTGCGGGTTGGCCGGAGATACGCGATCAGGTCCAGGCTGAGGGGACGGTTGTAGAGGTCGCCCGCGAACCCGATCAGATGGGCCTCGACGGTCCGTTCCCTCGCCCCGAAGGTCGCGTTCGCGCCAATATGGACGGCGGCGGGGCAGGGGGGTCGGCTGGTTTCCGGCGCGAAGACTGCGCGACCGGCATAGACGCCGTCGGCCGGCACCTGCACGCCGATGCCGCCCAGGTTGGCCGTCGGGAAGCCGAGACCCGCCCCCCGACCCGCCCCCCGGACGACCAGGCCGCCGAGCCGGTGCGGCCGTCCGAGCAAGTGGCTCGCCTCCTCCACCTGACCCTCGGCCAGGGCGTGCCGGATGCGAGTCGAGTTCACGATCTGGCCGTCCTGCTCGGTCGGCTCGGCGATGGCGAAGGCCAGCCCAGCCTCGCGGCACCAGTCGCCCAGGAGCCGGGCATCGCCGCCGCGGTCGCGGCCAAAGCCGAACGTCGGCCCTTCGACCATCCCCCGCGCTCGGAACTGCCCCAGCACCACCCGCTCGAAGAACTCGCGAGCCGTCAGGCCAAGCAGCCAGCGCCCCGTCTGGAAAACGCCGACCTCGTCGGCCCCGGCCTCCTTCAGCAGCTCGACCTTGCGCTCAAGCCACGTCAACGGCACCGGCGCCTGCTCCGGACGGAGTACCTCCGCCGGCGACGGGTCGAACGTCAAGGCCAGCGCCGGCGCCCCGACCCGGCCGGCCATCGACCGGAGGCAACGAATCAAGGCCGCATGGCCCCGATGGACGCCGTCGAAGTTGCCGATCGCGAGGAAGGCGCCCGGAAGGCGTCGGGGACCGGGTCGAAGTTGGCGAGCCTGAGCACCGACGCGAGTCCCCCGGTCGTTTGGTCGGACACGTTTGAGCCGGCGCGGGCGCGAGCCTCTCCGCGAAAGTTCCCGGCCAGGGCCAACGGCGATTATCGCCCCCCCGCGACCGGACGGTCAATCCCGCCACCCAGCCCCCAGGGTCGGTCGGTTCTTACCCCCCGGTCGGTCCCAGGGGCCAATGCCCTCGTCCTCGTGGCCAGGCCAGACGTCGCTCAGGTCCTTGCCAGGCCCACGCGGACGTGGGCAGGCCAGCCGGTCATGCTACAATGAGCCGGTGAAACGGGAATGACCAGCCAGCGGCCACGGGACGACGATGCGGCGATGAACTTCCTGATCCTGGGAGACGGACCCGAGGAACTGGCCTGGGCGCAGGCGATCCACGGGCATCCCGAGCACACGGTCGCGATCACCTGCCCGGGTCTGAAAGCCCTGCCGGCGATCCGGAGCACCGCCGACCTTGACGCCGCCCTGGCGACGCCGCGGGTCGATGCGGTGGTCGTCGGCGGCTGGTCGGAGCTGCGTTCCGAGGGGCTCCGACGCGCCGCCGCCGAAGGGCTGGCGATCCTCGCCTTGCACCCACCAGGCCCGAACGCCGACCCCTACTATCAGGTCGCCCTGAGCCGCCAGGAGACCGGCGCCGTGGTCGTGCCCGACCTGCCGCTCCGGCTCCATCCCGGCTTTGCCGACCTGGAAAAAGCCCTCGCCGACGGCCGCCTCGGCGCCTTCCGCGGTGTCCGCTACGAGGCAACCTTCCCCCCCGACTCGCCCGACGCCGACCTCCTCGGCCGCGCCCTGCCGCGGACCGTCGATGCCCTCCGTGGCTTGCTCGGCGAGGTCGAGGCGGTCAACGCCACCGGCACGCCGACGAATCAACAACCCCGGAACAGCCTCCACGTCCACATCCGCGGCCCGCTCGGTCGCCACGGCGAGATCCGCCTCGAAGTCGGGCCGGCCCTGGCCCACGCCCCCGCCCGCTGGGTCGTCTCCGGCGCCGAGGGCTCCTTGACCCTGGAGCATGACCCCGACCTGCTCGGCCCTTCCCGCTTGATCCAGCGGTCGTCCTCCGGCGATCAGCGCCTCACCGAGATCCCCCCTGGGACCCGAAATCGGCCGTGCTCCGCGTCCTGACCGAATCCGTGGCCGGCCGCTCCCGTCCACCCGACCTTCTCGACGCCACCCGCGCGATGGAGGTCTCCGAGGCCGTCGCTCGGAGCCTTCGTCGCGGCCGGACGGTCGATCTGCACTACGAGGAGATCAGCGAGCTGGGCAGCTTCAAGGCGTTCATGACCTCCCTCGGCTGCGGCCTGCTTTTGCTCCTGCCGGTCCTCTACACCTTGACCCGCATTGGACTGGCGTTCGGCCTCACCTGGATGAGCTATGTCGCCTGGTCGCTTCCCGTCCTGCTGCTCGCCTTCGCCCTCCTCCAGCTCCTCCGACTCGCCGCCCGACCGTCCCACCCCCCGGCCGCGAAGCCGCCCACGACGGCCCCCCAACGGTCGCCCACAGTCCGGGAGTCGCGAGACCTGGACTGACCGGACAGGAAGGAGGCCTTCTCCCCGGGCGTGGACCGCACGCCTGACAGGAAGGCGACCCGCCGCCCACGGCGTCACGCCAACCGCGCCAACCTTCCATTCGTGTGCTATAATTATCGCTAGCTCTCTGGCAATCCGGCTGACCTTCCGCTCATCCAATCCCGCCGCGTCGCCGCGACGCCGTGGCGCGTCCCGGGCGCCGAACGAACTTCACAATAGGCAAAATGCCTCGATCAATCCTTTGTGTTCCAGGAACTTGCGATTTGAGCATCGCCGCGATTGGCAGCGTCCCCACGGCGTCTTCTGACCGTCCCGCAGGCATCCCCGGCGCGTCGCCTCGTCGTCTCCAGGCCGTCCCGGGCACGGACGAAGCGTCAAAAAAAAGCGGCTTTCGCCATCCGAGGAGGGCACCTCGCCGGACGCGATCCCGCCATCCGCAATCTGCAATTCCCCCCAGAGGCTCAGCGCCGGGCGTCGGGAGCACCGGCGCGGGCCGAGGGGTCGAGGCCGATGATCCGGCCGCGGGGACGGGCGCGATCGACGAGCACGGGGCCGGTCTCGGCGACCCCCCGGTGCCCGAGGGTGTCCTCCACCTCCACCTTCACCCGGAACTTCGGCGGCACGCCGGCCGGGACCGTCCAGATGTACTGGCCGGAGTTGTCGGTCCGGCCGGTGATCGGGACCCAGGCGGCGTTGCCAGCCCCTTCCGGGCGATAGGAGAGGACGACCGGCCTCGGGCCAAGGTGCGGATCGCTGGCGCGCCAGGTGATCAGGACCTTGCCGGCGTGCGAGCCGTTACCGGGCCGGGGTGGATCGACCTGCACCACGGGCGGCGTGCTATCGACCTCCACCCACATCTGCGGCCGGTCGCCGGGCGCCGGCGGCGGGTCGCCGAGACCGGAGTGCCCTTGAACGGCCAGCCAGAGGCCATAGGTCCCCTCGCCGCCGACATCGACCTCGTAAGGGGTCGCCCGATCCACGTCCTCGGGCTGGGGATACCAGGTCCGGCCGCCGTCGTGGGTGACCCAGAGCTGGACCTTTGCCGGGCCGGCCGGGCCGGCGTCCTCGACGGCGTACTGGAGCGGGAACCTCGGGCTGCCCGCCAGCAAGGCCCGGTCGCCCACCGGGGCCGGCGCGGCCGCCGCCGGCGCGGGCGAACGTTCGGGTACGGGGGCCCCGCCCAGGTCCAGGCCGGCATCCGGCGAGGGCTGGCTGCTGGCCGGGCCGAAGCCGGCGAACGGGTCCTCCACCGCGGCGAACTCGTCCCGGCCGGGACTCGTCCGCGACGAGATCGGCGAGACCGGCGGCGGGGCGTCGAACTCGCGAGCATTGACCGTCGCGGCCGGAGGCGCCGAGGCCATGCCGCCGGGCAGGTCGATCTCGACCTGTCGCTCGTTGCCCGCCCGGTCGCGGACCGTCGCCCGGACCCGCAACGGGTCGGACGTGCCAGCGTCCCAGGTCTTCGACCCGACCAGCCGGAAGTCGGCCCGCGACGAGCCGACGAGTTGCAAGTCCGAGTCCCTCAACGAGATCGGACGCCATTCGAGCGAGCCAGAGTCCTCGACCTGATATTCCAGGTGGAACGACCGGCTCAGCAGGTATTCGTCTCGGACCTCCCACCGCACGGCCGCCAGGGCCCCGCGGCGACCCTGGCCGTCCAGCACGATCGTCGGCGGCGCGGTGTCCACGACAACCTTCAGGCTCGGCTCGGCCTGGCGGTCGTCGGCCGGGTAAATCTTGCCCAGCGTGTCCACCGTCTGAAGGGCGAACCAGTACTCGCCGTCCCGCGAGGCCCGGAACGGGAATTCGGGCCGATCCGGCGGGGTCTGGCCGAACTCCTTCCAGTGGAAGCCCCGGTCGTCGGAAACCCAGAGCCGGACCTCCCGCACCAGCGAGCGCACCTCCGGCAGGATCGTCACCGGAATCCGGAACGCCTTGCTCTGATAGTAGATCGTCTTGACCGGCGTTTGTCCTGCCTGGCCCGGCGCCCCGGCTTCCTGCCCCGCAGCCTCCCGGGGCGCGACGACGACGCAGGCCAGGGCCATGCCCAGCCCGACGGCCGCCAGTCGCCCCCGTGATCCGCTTGGCATCCTCAACCCTCCGGGATCAGCCGTCCCCCGGACCCCGACGCGCGGCCGACGGCCCGACCCCGACTCCCGATCATCCCAACTCGACCGCCTCCCCGGCGACGTGCCTGGGACCCGCGACCCGCACCCGACCGGTTCCCGGATCGTCTCCTGCATCCGTCCCCAGTTTCCGAACGCACCCACCCCGGGCGCGGGAAGGTCCCATTGCCACCGTTATCGACCCCCGGTCCGCGTTCGCTTGAACCGAACGTGCCGAGAATTCCGGTTGTAGCGAGACACCCTCACCCCGCCCCCCGCCACGAACCTCTTCCGGGGATTCTGCGCTGTTCCCCCATCTTTCCTGGATCTCTCGGAAAGACGAGGCTGGGCGGCTCAGTTCGGTTCCGAAGACCGGTTCAAGCCGTCGCGGCGCTCCGGAAGCGGGCGACGATCGCGGCATACTGGGCAGCGAGAGAACGGAGGCGTTCGAAGTCGCCCGCTGCAACGGCTTTCGGTTCGACCAGGGCGGAGCCGACACCGAGGCAGCAGGCGCCGGCCTTGAGGAACGATTCGGCGGTCGTCAGGTCTACGCCACCGGTCGGCATCACGCGGACCTGGGGCAAAGGGCCGCGCAGGGCTTTCAGGTAAGAGGGACCGCCAACATCGGCGGGGAAGATTTTGACCACGTCGGCCCCCGCTTCCCAGGCACTCAGAACCTCGGTCGGGGTGAAGGCGCCGGGCATCACCACCTTATCGTAGCGGCGAGCCAGGCGGATCACGTCGAGGTTGACGGTGGGGGCGACGAGGTACTCGGCTCCGGCGAGCAAGGCGGCGCGGGCCGTCTCGGAGTCGAGCACAGTCCCGGCGCCAAGGACGATGGCATCGCCCAACTCGCGGCGAACCTGGCGGATCACCTCGACGGCATCGGGCACGGTGAAGGTGATCTCGGCGGCCGTGACCCCGCCCTCGGCCAGAGCCCGCACCACCCGGGCCAGTTGCTCGGGCGACTCGGACCGCACGACAGCCACGATGCCGCCGTCGAGGATGCGCCTCAAGGTCTGCTCACGGCCCATGATCGCCGCCTCCCCACCTTATCGAACGTTCGATCCGGACAACGTCAGGACTCTAACGGCCCGGTGCCGCGGGGCGTCAAGCGGGCGGGAAGGCATGAGCGCCTCTCCCTCACTGGAGCGGCCCGACCGGGGCGACACGGAGCCGGACGGTCACGGCGAAGTGGTCGGAAAAGCCGCGGGCGAGTCTTCTGGTTCGGGCCGCCGAAGCGGAACGGGCGGCGGTCGCGGCCGGAACGCAGGGGATCGTCGTTGACGATCCGCAGCGTGTCGGGAACGAGCTGCCAGCCGTGGGCGTCGAGCAGGCCGGGGGTGGCGAGGATGTGGTCAAGAATCTGCCAGTGGCGGTCGTAAAAGTAGGTACCGAAGAGCCTCTGGGTCGCGACCAGCCAGGAGGTCGAGCAACTTCGGGCTGGGGTTGGAGGCGCGGACCTGGCTCGGGTCGGAGACCGCGTGCAAATGGAACGCGACGGCCGGGTCGTCGGGCCCGTCGTTGAAGTCGCCCGAGAGGAGCACGTCGGCGGCCGGGTCGCGGGCGTCGAGGTCGAGCACCGCCGCGTAGAGGGCGTCGGCGTACGCGGATCGCTTGCCGTCGCTGGCGTCGGTGACGCGGCTGGTCCAGTGGCTGACGAGCACCGTCAAGGGTGCGCCGTCGACCATCAGGTGGGCCTCGAGGATGCGGCGGATACCGAAGTCATGGGGGTCGTCCGCCCGGTTGCGGCCCGAGGGCTGCTTCCGGGACAGAGGCGGAGGATCGGCCAGGGCGTACGCGAGTCAGCAGGGCCGGCTCGATCCGTCGGCCGGTCAGGTTGTCGTGGTGGACGAGACCGTCATAGCGCAACTCGGTAGGAAGTCGGGCGTTGAGAGCGTCGCGAAGCAACTCGACGGCGCGGCGGTTCTCGACCTCGACGACGGCCAGGATGTCGGGACCGCGGCCGTCATCGAGCCGGAGCAGGGCGTCGGCCAGATGCTGGACCTTCCGCTGGACCAGCTCGGGGTTGCGGCCGAACCAGTCCTCGTCCTCGTCATGGGAGTGGGGGTCGTCAGCGGTCGTCGAAGAGGTTCTCGACGTTCCAGGTGCAGTAAGAGGTACGACTCGCGGCCGGGATCGGGCCGCCGGCGGAAGCGTTCGCCTCGGGCTGGGGACGCCGCGGGACGCCCGGGTGGGACGGGCCGCGGTCGCGACTCGAGAATGAGCCAGACGCAGGCGACGATCACCAGCACCAGCAGCACCAGTGGCCCGATCAGCAGGGCGAGCCGCTCAGGGCGCGGACCGGGTTCGGGAGGTCGTGGCGGCATGGGCGGGCAGCCTCGCGTAGAGAGGGCGGGTTCAGACGGCGTGCTCGTCGTTAGCCGTCGGCGGTAGGTAGCGGGGACCGTCGCCGGTCAGTAGCCAGTGGGGGTTGGCCTCGGTGATCTCGATGAACTGGAGGATCACCTCGGCGGGGATGGTCACGCCCGTCTCGTAGCGGTGCCAGGTCCGGAACGGGAGGCGGAGGGCCTCGGCCAGCAGGGGCCGCCGTGCTCACCGTAGAGATCCTCGCGAATCGCCCGGATGCGCTGGGTGAGTGACGCCTTGACCGCCATCCAGTCCTGGGGCATCGGCTTCCCCTGGGTTCCATCGACGGCTCCCGGATCGGCTCGGCCGGCCGGGAGTGGTTCCCGGCCGGATGGCTGGGCGCGGCCACGTGGGCGGGGCGGGCGGCGGTCATTCTAGTAGGTAACCGACCGCGCGGGTCCAGCTTGCCCCGTGACCCGAGATCAGTGACGACACACCCACTGCATACGGTCGAGTCGGGAGTCCTGTCCGAGAATTAGGAAAAAAATCTGAAAAAGCCGTGTCGCGACCCGCCGCGAATCTCGGTCTCCGGTCATGACAGCCAAAGGGAAGCGATCTCCGGCCGGCGTCCTCACGAGGTGGTGGGGGTGCCGGTTCCAGGAGGACGCGACGACAACTCGTCTATCCTGTTAGTGGGGCCAGTTCATCGTGCTCATCACCCCGCGCGCGATTGAGAAGGTGGCGGACCGGATCGAGCGGGCCTACTACGCACCGCAAACCCCACAGCATCGCGTGCCCTCCCGACTCGCGGCTCTGGGAGGTCGTGGCGCGGGCGCTTGGTGGAGGCTCATCGAGCCAATCCCTGGCTGCCGCTGGACCCGGAACTGTTCGTGGCGTCGCAGCCGGCGGCCTCGCCTCTGGCCGACCCCTGGGAGAACCTCGCGCCGTCGCAGGCCACGCGGCGCTACCGGCGTCGGATCCTGGAGATCGTCCGCAGCTTGCGTCGTGAGCTTCGGGGCGAGATTCGCCAGGCGGAGGCTCAGCTCCGGCGATGGCCGGCCGCTGAAGCCGGTGTTGCTCGCCGTCGCAATCGCGGCTTCTCGCCGCTGGGCCGCTATCTCGTCGCCTACCGCGCCGGCCGGCCGGAGCTGGCCGAGCCGTTCCGGGAACAGGTCCACGAGCAGCACGCCGCCTGCCCGCTGTACCGCCTCGCCTGCCGACGTCTCATCGCCGCCGAGGCGTACCCGGTCCTGGAGTTGCTGCCCGGCCTGGTCCCGACCCGTCGCGTCGGGGCCGCCCGCCCCGTGAGCCTGAACTGAGCGGGTCCGTCCGCCCCGTCTTCCAAGGCCGGTGGTGCATTTATCGTTTGCTTGAGTAAAGGGATGTTCAATTCGGGGCGGTTGCTGGCGGTCAACAGCCCCAACAATTCCAGAAATTCAAGGAAGATGGCGCTACCACCCGCGCGGCGGCACGATACAATGTCGCGTCGGCGGGAGGCTGGGCGGTCCGGAGAATCGTACCGCTCGATTGCTTTAGTAGGCGGCCGGCCGGTCCTCCCCCTGGCATCCCACCGGGGAGTGAGTCGCCATGAATCAGAGTTGCGAAACGACCAGGCCCGATGCCGACCGGCTCTTTTGCTGCGCAGCAAGGGGATCAGGAGGCCTGGAGGGCCCTCTTTGACGAGTGCTACCCGAAGGTTCTTCGGGTGATCCGCCGTAAACTTGATCGACAGTCGCCGCTGCGCTCGCTCTACGACTCGGCCGACTTCGCCAACGACGTCTGGAAGAGCCTGGCGGCCAAGAGCGGGCGGTTCGACTTCCCCTCGATCCAGGCCCTGATGAGCTTTCTGAGGCAGGCCGCCGAGCAGAAGCTCATCGACGAGCGCCGCCGGTTCCAGACCCAGAAGCGCGACATCGACCGCGAGCGTCGGCTGGAGACGATGACCGTCGGCGACGAGCCGTACCACCTGGCCTCCGGCGATCCGACCCCCAGCCAGTGGGCCCAGGAGGGCGAGACCCAGCAGTGGCTGCTCGCGAACTGCTCGCCCGAGGAACGCCGGGTCATCGAGTTGCGCAAGCAGAATTACACCAACGAGGAGATCGCCGCGCAGACCGGCTGGCAGCGTCCGCCAGGTGCAGCGGTTCCTCAAGAACCTCCGGGAGCAGCACGATTCCTGGCGGACCTCCGGTTCGGGGAGGAGCGGATGACCCAGACCGCAGGTAAGCCGGCTCGGCTCCACGAGGGCGCCGGACCGGTCGATCCGGAGGGACGAGCGATGGGACAGCTCGATCGGGTTCGTCCGGGCCTTCGAGGAGGAATGCCGGCGTGGAGCGGCGCCGCCGCTGGAACGCTTCTGGGCCGAGCATGGCCGGGAGGAGCCGCTGCCGGTGCTCTCCGCCCTGGTCAAGGCCGAGCTCCGGGCCCGCTTCGAACGGGCGAGAAGCCGACCGTCGCCGAGTACCTCGACCTGTTCCCCCAGCTTCGCGATCGACGGCGACCGGGTCGTCAGCCTCGTCTATGAGGAATACTGCCTGCTGGAGGAGTGCGGCGAGCCAACCCAGCCCCGAGAGCTTCTGCGACCGTTACCCGTCCTGGCGCGACTCGCTGGCCTCGCAGCTCCAGTATCACCGCAACTTCAGCCTGGCCGTCGCCGCGACGCCCCGGCCGGTCTTCCCCGAGGTCGGGGACTGGTTCGCCGGCGAGTTTCACCTCCGGGCGCTGCTCGGCACCGGTGGCGCCGGCCGGGTCTATCGGCGCCGAACAGCCCGAATTCCACCGCCAGGTCGCCCTGAAGCTCACGCTCGACAACGGCCGCGACCTCGAGGCGTCGATCCAGGGCCGGCTCGACCACGAGCGGATCATGCCCGTCTGGTCGATCGACCGCGACCGCGGCCTGCGCGGGCTCTGCATGCCGTACCGGCCGGGCCTGCCGCTCGACGAGGTCGTCCGACGCCTCGAGTCGGGCCGTCGCGGCCCCGTCACGCCCGGAGCCTGCTGGCGACCGTGCTGCCGACAACCTCCGAGCGCGGCAGCAAGCTGCCCGAAGGGCTGGGCACGGCTTCCCGTGCGCGGCTCCTACGCCCGGGCCGTCGCCTGGATCGGCGCCACGATCGCGCGGGCCCTGGCCCACGCCCACGCCCACGGCGTCTTCCATCGCGACGTCAAGCCGGCCAACATCCTGCTGACCGCCCGCGAAGGGCCGCAACTGCTCGACTTCAACCTGGCCCACGCCCCCAGCGACGCCGAGCACGCCGAGGCGGCCCGCAGCGGCGGCACCTTGCCGTACATGGCCCCCGAGCAGCTCCGCGCCTTCCTCGACTCCCGCTCGCTGGACCGAGCGTCGGCGCCGCCGCCGACCTCTTCGCCCTCGGCCTGGTCCTCCGCGAGCTGCTGACCGGCGAGCGGCCCGAGGCCCCCGACCGTTCTCTGCCACTGCCGCGTGCCGTGCAGGAGATGCTCGACCACCGGGCCTTGCCGCTTGCCGTCGATCCGCACGCTCAACCCCGACGTGCCCCACGCCCTGGCCGCGATCGTGAGCGCGCTGCCTCGCCTTCGAGCCGGAGGACCGCTACCCCGACGCCGCCGCATTGGCCGACGACCTCCGGCGGTTCGTCGAGTCCCGCCCGCCGCTGGCATGTCCGCAACCCCTCGCGCCCGAGGCCGGCCGCCACTGGCTCCGCCGCCACCGGCTGCAGCCTGGTCGCGGCGGCCGATGCTCGGCCTGATCGTCGCTCGGCGTCGCCTCCTGGGGAAACGCGTTGCCTCCGAATCAGAGGCACGCACAACGGGCTGAAAAACGAGTCAAGCGATCCGCCTCGTCGGTCAGGGCCAGGGCTGGCTGAAGCGAAAGACTGGGCGAAGGCGCGAGCTGCGTTCCAGGAGGCCTTGCGCCTCGATGCCCAGACTCTACACCGCCATGCACGGCCTGGGGGCGGTCGAGGCGAGGACCGAAAACTCGCGGCGGCCGAGCGACATCTACACCCAGGCCATCCACGCCGCCGAGGGCGATGACCCCGGAGCCCAGCCCCCAGAAGGTCGCCGACGTCTACCTGGATCGGGCCCGCGGCCGGTACCGTCTGGGCCTGGCGTTGCAGGTCCAGGCCGTGACTCTGAGAGAGTCGGAGCAGGATGGAGGCCGCCGGGTTGCCGCCCTCTTATCCAGGTCGCAGGGACGCTTCAACGACGCTCGCAAGGACCTTGATCGGGCCCGGCGGCTCAAGTTGCAGACCCTTGCACGAGCCCCCCTCTGGACGCGGCCGGAACTGGCGACGGAGCTGGTGGCTCTTGAAAACATCGCCGCCCGGGTCCGAGGTAGGTCTGGCCGACGAGGCCGCCGAACGCAAGGCTCTCTCCGGTCAGCGCCGCCCACGAGCAGAGGGCCTGGTCTCACCTGAGCGAGGCCCTCCGGATCAAGCCCGACGACTTGCAGACGCTGGAAACGGCCGAGGCCGTGCTGTCGGCACTGCGGGAGCATCAGCCGGGCGATCAGCAGATCGAGATGGAACTGCGCGAGGTGAAATCGCGATTGCAAGCCTGAAAACGAGGATCGGCCGCAGTCCGACCAGACCGGTTCGACCCGGCTTCTGAGCCCATCCGCGCCAGGGGCTCAGGGGGAACAGGATCGCGATCTCCTGCCCACATAATAGAGGCTCGTGCCTGGGTCGCGTTGGCAGCAAATCGCTCAGCAACGGGTGGTCGGGCCGGTCGGCTGGAGGTAGTCGGTCGTGTTCGTGCCAGCGGTCAGTCAGGCGTATCGCTGGGGCCGGTCGGGTCGAGGTAAGTCGTGTCGGGGCAGCGGGGTCAGGCCGCCCGGCGCCAGCCGCAGGGAGAGGGCGTCGAAGGTCGGGCGGAAGCGTCGGCGATCGCGGCGGCTCTTCATCGTCGGGCTCCTGGAGTTGAAAGGATCAGGGCCATCGAACAAATCGATCGAATGACATCCGGTTGACCGCTGTAGGAAAACGATACGGTATCAACAACCGGAGGCACGCCGCTGTTTATCGGTCGATGGTACCCTGCTCCATCAGAGGAACCGGGCAAGGAGGGCGAGGTTGGTGTCACTGAGGCCGCGGGTGATTTCAGCGTCGCCCATCGAGGAGTTGGCACGCAAAAGAGATCGAGTTCTCGATGGCACTCATTCCCGGGATATCAGGGAAAGAAGCGTTTCGAACTGGAGGACTTTCGCGCGGCGATCAGTAGACCGAGAACGGCGCCGATCCGCGACACGATTTTTCGCGATTCCCGGGAAAGCCGGCGGAGCCTGCCAGCGGCGTCGTCGACGACGGCCCGAAAGGTGCCTCCGAATCCGGGTCTGATCGGATGTCACGGTGTCAATTCTAGCGTCGTGGAGGGCAGGGGCGATGGATGCCGAGGAGTCGGGGACGCCAGCGTCAGGACGCCGTGGCGAACCTTCGAGCCGGACGCGCGACCACCTGGCCAACGTCCGGACATTCCTGGCCTGGGTCCGCACGGCCCTGGCCTTGATCGGGCTGGGGTTCGTCGTCGCTCGCATGGGTCTGTTCCTGCGACAGCTGGCGGCCGAGCAGCCTGGCGCCGTGGCCGGTCCCAGGGGCGACGGCCGGGCGGCGAGTTCACCCTGATCGGGATCGTCCTGCTCGGCCTCGGGACGACCCTGGCCGCCTGGTCGGGCTGGTACTACCAGCGGACCCGCCGCGCGATTGATGCCCAGGAGTTCGAGCCCCCGTGGTACTCGGCCTGGCTCCTGACGGCCCTGATCGTGGTCGGCGGCCTGGTGGTCATGGGCCTGGTGCTCTGGCGTGTGGTGCCGTCCGGCGCAACGCCCTGATCGCGGCCGGTCGGCGGGACGATCCGACCTTTCGCGGAGGCCGGTGCTGGCCGACCGCCGCGGAGATGGCCTAGAGTCTTTACCAGGGGACTGTCGCCGACCCGTCGTCCCCGGCCCACAAGGGTCGGCCGGCCGACATGGCCCGACGCGGCGGTCGGACTACAACCACAAACGAACCCGCAAGCGGCCATACCTTGCCATGTCCGATCTGATCACGCAACTCTGGGAAGGGCTCCGCGACTCGGGCTTGCCCGAGGTGATGCTCTACCTCTCCGACGGCACCGCCAGCCGCTGTCACTGGAACGACACCGCCTTGATCGGCGACGTCCGCGTCGCTCTGGTGGGCGACCAGGACCGCGGGATCGTGCGGATCATCCCCGTGTCCTCCTGCACCGGCATCGGCATCGCCGCGCCGAAGGGAACGGACCCGACCGCCTACCGCCCGATGGTCCATCAGAAGCTTCTCTCGCGACCCGAGCCCGAGCCGGCACCGCCGCCCAACGTTTCCCCCGAGCATCCTCCCCGGCGCAGCCGCCAGGCTGGCGGCCCTCAACGGCCAGCATTCCGCGCCGAACGGGGGTGGAACGAACGGTGGACCTCGATGAGCCGGCTCATCTCGACGCGGGTGTAAATCTGCGTCGTGGCGATCGAGGCATGGCCGAGCAGTTCCTGAACGACCCGCAGGTCGGCGCCACCGGCGAGCATGTGGGTGGCGAAGCTATGGCGGAGGGTGTGCGGGCTCACGCGGCCAGCCAGGGCCAGAGCCCGGGCGTGGCCGGTCACGATCCGCCAGATCCCCTCACGTGAGAGCGACCCGGCCCGGCGAGTCACGAAGACCGTGCCCGGGTCGGGACGGCCGCGGAGCAGAGCCAGCCGGCCTCGCTCCAGGTACGCCCGGAGCGCCTCGGCGGCCCGCGAGCCGATCGGCACGACGCGCTGCTTGTCCCCCTTGCCCACGCAGCGCAGGAGCCCGGCCTCCAGATCCAGATCGCGAGGACGAAGACCGGCGACCTCCGAGGCCCGGCAGCCGGTGGCGTAGAGCGTTTCCAGCACGGCGCGATCCCGCCGGCCGACGAGCGTCTCGGAGTTTGGAGCGGCGAGCAGTCGCTCGACGGAGGACGGACTGAGCACCGTCGGCAAGCGTTCCCAGACCGCCGGCGCCACGAGAAGCTTGGCGACGTTCTCGACCAACCGGCCCTCGAAGATCAGGTAGCGGAAGAATGTTGAGAGGCTGGCCAGGTGCCGACCGATGCTGCTGGGCGCCAGGCCCCGTTCGTGGAGGTAGCCGACAAAGCCGGAAAGCTCCGGCACGTCGATCGACTCCAGCGGGCCGGGCGCATGGGCCTTGCGCCAGCGGACGAACTTCATGATGTCGGAGCGATACGCCGCCAGCGTGTTCGGCGAGACGCCGCACTCGGCCATCAGGTAATGCAGGAACGGCCCGACCGGATCGCCGTTCGACGACGGTCGGACCGTTTCCGGAAGCTTGCGGCCTGCCATCGGCGACCCGCCCTCACGCGACCCTCGGTCGGTTCCCCGACGTTAGGATCGGCCAGACCGGGTCGCCAGCTTTGGGGGATCAGCCAAGAGGCCGGGACGTCCCAGCTTGGTCAGGGCGTCTCGTCAGCCGGCGTCTCCGCGGGCGTCGCGGCGGCTGGCGTCTCCGCGGGTGTCGCTCCGGCAGCTTCCGTGTTCGCGCCGGCGGCCTCGTTCAGCGGGGTGACGGGGACGTCCACGGTGGGTGAGGTCGGGTTCTCGTTGGTAATCTCAGCGGCCTGCGAGGGCGTCGCCACGTTCTCGGCCGGCTCCTCGGCCTCCGGACCGCAGCCACCGAGGATCAACAAGGACGCCGTCATCCAGGTCCAGGTCAACTTCCGTCGCATCATTGTCTCCCAAGGGGATCAGCGGGTCGATGAGTTGTCGGAGCCCGGTTGACCGAGGACTCCACGAGTCGGGAGTCCTCGGATACCAGGCACCGCGATCCAAACGATCGTCAAACTCATGCAAAGATCGTTCCCGCTTCAGCATTCGAGGCCCGATTCAGGAACTGACGGCGAGCGCGTCGATCAGGCCGTTCTCGGAGGCGATCTCCCGGAGCTTCTCCAGGGCCCGGTCCTGGATCTGCCGGACCCGCTCCTTGGAAACGGCCATCACCTTGCCGACCTGGCTCAAGGAGAGTCGCGGTTTGCCGCCGAGGCCGAACCGCAAGGCCAGGACTTCTTGCTCGCGGGGTCGGAGGGTCTCCATCAAGCGACCGACCGTCTCACCCATGTCCACGTCGCCGGTCCGGTCGCCTTCGGGGTCACTCATCGCCTGGAGCAGGCTGAACTCGGAGTCGCCGTCGAGTGAAGCGTCGAGCGACACGGTCGGCCGGGTCGCGGCATGGATGCGCTGGATCATCTCGACGGAGGCGGTCGGCTGCCCTCGATCACCACTCCCGGCCCTGGCGTGGGCCGGGCGGCCTGGCTGCTCCAGTTCGTCCTGGTTCTGGGCGAGTTGCCGCAGGTGTCGCGGGCTGAGCCGGACCGGATAGGCCCCCGCGGCGACAGCCCGTTGAACCGCCTGGCGAATCCACCAGGTCGCATACGTGGCGAGCTTCGTGCCGTGGACCAGGTCGAAGCGATCAATCGCTTCGAGCAGGCCGCAGACGCCTTCCTGCATCAGATCGGAGTACGACAGGCCCCGCTCGCGGAACCGCTTGGCGACGTGGGCAACCAGACGGATGTTGGCCATCGCCAGCCGCCAGCGAAGCTCATTGTAGCGCTGGTAGATCGCCCCAAGTCGGGCCTCAGCCCGGGGATTTCCGGCGTAGAAGGCGGCGATCTGCTGGCCCATGGCCTGGGGGTCGTCGGCGCCTTCGGATGGCTCGAAGCCGGCAATGCCGCGGAGGGCTTCGGAGAGCTTCTCCCTGCAACCGGCCAGCTCGCGGAGCAAGGCGCGTTCCTCGTCCGGGTCCAGGAGCCGGGTCTGGTCGCTGTCGAGGGTTGCCAGACCGTCCACGTCGTCGAAGCTCGGTGCCGTATGCATGGGGAGTTCCTTTCCTGAACGCTCCAGTCGGGGCCGGTCAGGTCTCTGGGTTCTTGCCGGACTCGGGACGATCGATCGGACGGCCTTCCGTGGCCCTGGGCCGGCTCGCCGTGACCTGCAAGAGGCCGCGGGCGAACTCGACGAGATGGGCGACCCGCTCGCCAAAGCCGGCCGCGATCAGCTCGGCCCGGAGCCGGGAATCCAACGCCTGTCCCCCAAGCAGGACCGAGGCCCCGGCCCGGGAAGCGGCGGTGTAAAACTGGCGATATTCGTGGACAAAGCGGCGCGGGTCGGCCAGATGGTTGGCCGTGATCCAGACCAGACGCGGCTGGTGCGCCAGCACGGCCCGTGCCAGCGAGGCGAGCGGCAGGTTCGCGCCGAGGTTCATCACGTCCCAGCCCTGTTCCCGCAAGGCCAGCTCGCAGAGCAGGCCGGCCACCGTGTACGGGTCGCCCTCCGAGCCAGCCCCCAGCGCCAGCGGCGCCTCCGACTCCGCCGGCGGACGCGGAAGCCGGGCGATCAGCTCCGTCAAGGCCGACTCGACGATCCGCGTGGCCCGGTGCTCCTGGAAGACGTCGAGCGAACCGGACTCCCAGCCGTGCCCAACGGCCTCCATGGCCGGTCGGACCCACTGATCGGCCAGCGTCACCGCGCCCTCGGCCAGGAAGACCGCGCGGATCAGACTCCGTGCCTCCTCGGCCCGACCACGCCGCAGCATCGCCGCCAGGCTCTCGACGGTCCACTTCTCGTGGCCCGAGCCCCGGGACGTTTCACGACCCAGCAACAAGCCCGCGTCCGCCAGCGGCAGTTTCTGCTCGCGGGCGTACCGCAGGGCCTCCTCGGGTCGGATCAGGCGATGTCGCCCCGAGGTCCTTGCCGCCTCGATCTCTCCCGCGTCCACCAGGCGCTTCACCGTGCTCACGGAAAGCCCCAGGGCCCGCGCCACCTGCCGGGTCTTCCACAAGGGTCGTTCCGAAGCGGAAGAGTCCTGTGCCGCCGACATGACCACCCTCGATCCCGGTTTCCCACGTCTCTCCGCCGCTCTTTTGGTCTGCGGCTGATCGGTTTGAACGATTTGATAATAGGCCAGCGCGCCCCGGTTTCAAGAGTCCAATTCAAGAAATTTCGAAAAATATTAGACCTTCGACTCGATCCGCAGGATTTCTGGACCGAAAGCCGGCCGTTTTGAACGATTTGAACGGTTTCCTCCAAGCGATGTCCGGTCCCGCCACTCGTGCCGTTCGCGAGGTTCGTTGGCTTCGCCAGGATCATTCTAGGCAGTGTATTCTGAAGTTCCAATCGAGATTGAAAGTTTTGTCGGACGCTGAGCGGCCCCTTGGAGCCGGCTTGCGACTCTGTTATGGTGTCGGGCCTGAGGTATCGCGGATGCGTTTCCGGGTGAGGGGTGAGGGTCGCGGGATGGCCACGGAGTCTGATCGGGAGCGTCTGATCGATTTACTGCGGCGCGAGGCCTTGTGGACGGGGCAGTTCACCCTGGCGAGCGGCCGGACGTCGCACTACTACGTGGACGGCCGCAAGGTGACGCTCGCCGCCGAGGGGGCGGCTTTGCTGGCCGCGGGGGTGCTCGACGTGCTGGCTGGGCGGCCGGAGGTCGAGGCGGTCGGCGGACTGACGATGGGGGCCGACCCGATCGTCGGCGCCACGCTGGCCCTGGCCGGGCTGCGTGGCAAGGCGTTGAAGGGCTTCCTGGTCCGCAAGGAACCGAAGGGCCACGGCACCGGACAACTCGTCGAGGGGCCGGTGGGGCCGGGGATGACGGTGGCAATCGTCGAGGACGTGGCGACAACCGGCGGCTCGGCCTTGAAGGCGGTCGAGGCGGTCGAGGCAATGGGCGGCCGGGTTGCCTGCGTGATCGCCATGCTCGACCGCCTGGAAGGCGCCGCCGGGGCGTTCGAGACTCGGGGGCTGGACTTCTATGCCCTGGCGACGATTCGCGACCTGGGCGTTGAGCCTCTGCACCCCGAGATCAACGAGCTACCGCCGATCGAGGGCTAGCGGAGGGCCGGGAAAATCGGGCCGCTCACTTTTCCTTGTTCGGTTCGTCGCGGCGCTGCTCGGCGGCCTCCAGCCGCTTCAAGGCGTGGCGCTCGGCGCGAAGTTGGGACTCGGAGAGGTATTTCGCGTTGAACATCTTCTCGGCCCACTCCACGCGATCGCGGGCCCGTTCCATCTCGAACTGATGGTTCGCCTCGGCGGTCTTCAGTTTGCGCCGGGCCTGGGCCAGCCGGACTTCCAGCTCGTGCAGCTTGGCCCGTTTGACGGCGATCCGGGCCTCCAGCAGCTCGACGGCGTCGCGGGCGCGGTCCAGGGTGGTGGTCGTCGCTGGGGTGTCGTCCGGCTTCGGTGCGGAGGAAGGCTCCTGCTGTGACCAGGCGGGCAGAGTCAGAAGCGGCAGGAGGGCGAGAATCAGCCAGGCCAGGCGACGGGACTTCTTCGGAGATGCCATGAGTAGCCTCCCAGGACGGATTCCGGACGGCTGGCCAGATTCCACGACCTGGCCGGGGCCGACGTGGTGGGCCTAAGGCTTTCAGCGACGAACCGGCCCGGGAGGGAGCGTAAAAACCGACCCAGCCCGTTCGACGCCGCGTGATCGGTTTGGAGGCCGGGCCGTTGGAGAAGAGTCTGCATCGCCAGCTCAAGGAGCGGTATGGGGCCGACCGGGGCGGCCGTTGCGAGGTCGTGGTCGGGGGGTTCCGGATCGACGCGGTCGGGCCAGACGGGACCTTGATCGAGGTGCAGTCGGGGGCGCTGGGGCCGCTGCGAGGGAAGCTGACGCGGTTGCTGGAGGCGGGGCATCGGATTGACGTGGTCAAGCCGGTGGTGATCGCGCGGCGGATCGTGAGAAGGGCGAGGGCGAACGGGCGGGACCTGTCGAGTCGATGGAGCCCGAAGCGGGGCACGGCGCTGGACGTGTTCGACGACCTCGTGGGCCTGGTCCGGGTCTTCCCGAGGGAGGGTTTGCGGATTGAGGTGCTGGAGGTGGCGGTCGCGGAGATCCGCGTGCCGAGGCGGCGATGGCCGGGGTATCGGGTGGCGGAGCGGAGCTTGCTCGACGTCATCGGGATGACTCCGCTGGAGACGGCGGACGACCTCTGGAGGCTGGTCCCGGCGGCGTTGCCGGGGCGGTTCACCACGATCGAGCTGGCGGAGGCGACGGGACGGTCGGTCGCGTTTGCGCAGAGGTTGGCTTACTGTTTGAGGATGACCGGGGCGGCGGCAACGGCCAGCAAGCGGGGCAATCGCTGGATTTACGAGCGGCCGGAGCCGTCGGGGATGAGAGCCCGAGGTCCGGCCGCGTCGGCCCTTTGATGAGCATAGAAGTTAGAAACTCAATTTTCCATTCCGTTAGCGGCCACCTCCGGATCGGACCTGGATCTCGGGTGCCCCAGGCAAGCGCCTGGCCGAGGGGTCGGAGGGGGGCTTGTCGAGGCTGAGGAAGGCGAAGAGGTCGGCGATCTCGCGGGGGTTGAGCTGCTTCTCGACGTCCTCGGGCATGAAGGAGACTTCACTGGTTTTCAATTCTTCGATGTCTGCACGAGGGATCGTCTCGACCTTGCCCCCTTGGACCTTCAGGACGAGGCGCTCGGGGCCTTCCTCGGCGACGAGGCCGGTGAGGACGCGGCCGTCTTTGGTGGCGACGGTGGTGGACTGGTAGCCGGTGCCGATGACGAGGTTGGGGTCGAAGACGTTGGAGACGAGCTGGACGAAGTCGTTGCGGCCGACGCCGGTGAGGTCGGGGCCGACATCCTGGCCTTCGCCATAGATCTTGTGACACTGGCGCAGAGCTTGGCGAAGACCTGCTGGCCGCGGAACGGGTCGCCGGGAGTCTTGCGCAGGAAGTTGAGCATCTGTCCGACGACCAGCTCGCGCTGCTCGTTGCGGCCCTCGCGGACGGTGCCCCAGAGTTCCTTCACCTTCGCCACGACCGCCGGATCCTGGCTCGCCTGGAGGCGGCGGAGCTGGTTGACGTTGACGGCGGCGGCGGGAATGGTCTTGGCCTCGACGGCGGCAATCAGGGCCTTGGCCCAGGGCGGTCGCTGGGCGAGCAGGTCGATGGCTCGACCGCGGACGGCGGGCGGCAGGTTGGGGTAGCGTTCAAGCACGACGCGGGCGACATCGGGGTGATCGAGGCGGCCGAGGGCGTCGAGAAGGGCGGCGAGGAAGTCGGGCGAGAAGGCATCGGAGCCGAGGGCGCGGTCGGCGAGGGCGAGGGCCTGGTCGGGCTCGTGGCGGAGGAGGGCCTCGATCGCACGAAGGCGCGACGGGTCGGGAACGTCGGCGGCGGCGAAGAGGCCGCGGGCGAGGTCGAGGCCGGCGGGGTCGCCCCAGGAGGCGGCGAGGAGGAGGGCGTCGCGGCGGAGGCCGGGGTCGCGGTCGGCGACCTTGGCGAGCACGGGGGCCATGCGGTCGCGGAGGGCGGCGAGCCAGCGGTCCTGGATCACGCCGGATTCGACGCGGTCGGCGACTGATTCCAGGCAGCGCCGGGCCGTCGCGACCTGATCGGGCGGGCCGTCGAGCAGGAGGCCGATGAGGGAGGCGACGGGCGTCGGGTCGGGGGCGCGGCGGACGAGGAGGCGGGCGACGATGCGGGGCATCAGGGCCACGAGGGCCTCGTTCTTCGCGAGGTCGCGGTCGCGGGCCAGCTCGACGAAGGCGATGGCGCGGCGCTCGAGCATCGGGTGGAGGTTCTGCCAGACGACGTGGGGGACGAGCGGGTCGTCGGCGGAGGCGGACAGGACGTCGAGGAGGACGGTCATCGGCTCGGTCCGCGTCAACTTCGGCGCGGCGATGGCGACCTGGAGGCGGACCTCGGGGGCCCTGTCCGTCGCGAGGGGCGGGAGCTTGGTCCAGAGGTCGTGCTCGGGCTCGTTCAACGCGGCGACGCCGCGGACGGCCCAGGCGCGGAAGGTCGGGTCGCGGTGGCGGAGCAGGGCGATCATGGTCTGCGTCGGGATGCGGGCAGAGGCGCGGTCCATGGCCTCGATGCTCAGCAAGGTGAAGAGGGCGCCGAGACGCTTCGTGCGGGGGGCGTCGTCGCCGGCCAGGGTCAGCGTTTCGAGGGCGGAGAGGTCGCCCCGGGTCGCGAGGCGCTCGACCAGAAGGCGGCGGGCGGTCTCGCGGTCGTAGACGTTGGGGCTGCCGAGGAGTTCGATCAACGCATCGTCGGATTCGGACGCGAGGTCGAAGCCGGTCCGTCGGGGAGTCTGCTGGTAGCGGACGCGGTAGAGGCGGCCCTTGAGGCGGTCGATGCCGGCGGGGTCGCGGTTGGCGTCCTGGTAGCAGTGGTAGCGGTCGTACCAGTCGAGGACATAGAGGCAGCCGTCGGGGCCGGTCTTCTGGACGACGGGCATGAACCAGGCGTCGTTGGCGGAGAGGAAGTCGGGGGCGGGCTCGGCGCGGTAGGTCGAGCCGTTGGGCTGGAGGACATCGACATTGATGCCGTTGCCATGAATGTTGCCCATGTAGAGGCGATTGCGATAGGCTTCGGGATAGGCGGGGCTGTCGAAGTAGTGGATGCCGCAGTAGGCGGCCTTCTGGTGCTTGTGGTCGACGATCGAACCCATCGGCCAGGTGTGGGGCGGGTAGGGGCCGCCCTGGCGGATGTAGTAGGCGGACTCGACGAGGTGCCAGAGGTGGTCGATCACGCAGGCGCTGGCGAAGAAGTCGCCGGTGTCGTTGATGGCGATGCCCCAGGGGTTGCTGGTCCCCTGGCAGAAGAGTTCGAAGTCGCGGGTCTTCGGGTGGATGCGGAAGATGGCGCAGGTGAAGTCGAAGGTTTCGCCCTTGCGGTTCGTGACCCGGCTGTGGTTGAAGACGCCGTTCCAGCCGTAGAGCCAGCCGTCGGGGCCCCAGGTGAGCGAGTTGGGCAACTCGTGGGTGTCGTCGCGGCCGAAGCCGGTGACAACGACCTCGGGCGGGCCGTCGGGCTTGGCGTCGCGGTCGGCGTCGGGATAGAAGAGGATGTCGGGCGAGTTCGCGACCCAGACGCCGCCGTGTCCGACGGCGATGCCGGAGGGGATGTTCAGGCCGTCGGCGAAGATCGTGAACTGGTCGGCCTTCCCGTCGCCGTCGGTGTCTTCGAGCACCTTGACCCGGTCGCGACCCGGCCCCGGCTGGCGACGGGGGTATTCGAGGCTCTCGGTGATCCAGAAGCGGCCTTTTTCGTCAATCGTCATGGCGACGGGGTTGACGAGGTCCGGCTCGCTGGCGACGACCTCGACGGCGAACCCCTCCGGCACGGTCATCGCCGCGACGGCCTCGGCGGGCGACTTCGGCGGTCCCGGCGGCCGGTCCTGGGCGTGGGGGATGACCTCGTTCTGGCCCAGCGCGGGCAGCGTGAGTGCCAGGACGATCAGGGTCGGGGCGAGTCGGAGACGCATCATCGAATCAGACCTCGATCGCGGGAATCTCGAAACGGCCGGGACCGTCGCGGCCTCGTCGCGGGGCGGGAAGCCTTGAGTATTCAGGACCGGCGGCCGGAACGCAAGACTGCCAGAATGGCAGTTGGCTTCGTTCAGAAATCGCGAAAGTTTCCCCAGACCCGCGGGTCCGACCGACGTTCGATTCGTTTCGCGACGGAGGGGCCCAACCGTTGGCTGCCAGAATGGCAGTTGGCTTCGTTCAGAAATCGCGAGAGTTGACCCAGGCGCGAAAGGTCGGACGGGGGGAGGAAGGGAATCGTTCGAGGCGTCGAGGGCCGCAGACTTAATCCAGATAGATTCTTCTTACCGTCTTTCCTGTTTTTCCTCTGTGGAAATCTGGGACATCGGCGGATCGAAGACTTCATGCCGACTTCCAGTTCGATTCGCGGGGTGCGCCGGAGTCGCGGCGCGGTCTTCGGTTCGCCTTGCAAGGCGGCCGGATTGTCAAAGAGCACGGCAAGGTGGTCGGGGCGCGGAGGGTGCCCGTGGGTAACCTACGACGCGGCCCCGTCGGTGGAGAAGACGGACCCGGGGGTTCCCGAGCGGTCTTGGCGGACGGCCCGGAGACAATCTGTGTGGTCCGGACCACCCGCCGCCGCAACGGGATTGGGTCAGGGTTTCGCGGGCTGGCGTGGTACGCCCCCGGCGCCCGGCTCCTGGAACTCTGGGCCGACGAGGTCGGCCCAGAGCTTCTTCTGGTCGTCCGTGAGCAACGCCAGGGCCTCGGCGTTCGCCTTCTCGCTGGCCTCGCGGAGCCTGGAAAGGGCGGCCTGACGGTCGTCTTTGGAGGTGGCGAGGATCTGGTGCGACTGGTCCCGGTAGCGGTCGCGAATGGAGACGACCCTGGCCTTCTGCTCGTCGGTGAGCTCCAGCGCCTCCTGCACCTCGGGGTCGAGGAAGGCCGCGTAGCCTTTCCGCTGACGCATGAACTGCCTGTAGCGCTGGTATTGCCAGGCGTCGAGGATCTCCACGAGGCGCCTGTTCGCGTCGGCGGCGAGTTCTTGCCAGATGGGCTCGGCCTTCACGGCGTACTCATCGCGCGGAAGCTCCACGAAGGGCCGCAATCGCTCCGACGTCGTGGCGACGTAATCCTTTCCAAGTTTGCGGATCTCGTCAATCTGCCTGGGGCTCAGGCCGAGTTCCGCTCGGGCGGTCTGCCGCGAGAGGAGGCCGATGCCGTTGAGCACTTCCGTGGCGGCCCTGCCTCCCGGCCCCGCTTCCTGCGCAGGGACTGCTGTTCCCAGGGCCAACACCGAGAGTGCCGGGCCGAATCGCTTCGAAAACATGCCACGGGCTCCTTACGGTGCCGGGTGCCGCTGGCGGCTTGCCCGCCAGTGTCTTTTACCGGACCGGAGCACTGGCGGGCAAGCCGCCTGTGGCACCCAGAAGAAGGGCCAACAGTGCCACCCGCCGCGCAGTCGGGCATTGCCGAGGGCCATCGTCGCCGTCTCCTGGTGCTTGCCACGTCACGTCGTCGCTTCGGCCACCTCGCCGGGCCAGCCATCGCCCGGCTCCGGGCACACGGGCCCGGTTGGCCATATTATGCGGGACGCCAAGGAGCAATTCTCAAGAAAAAGCGATGAGAGAGCGGGGCGAGGGGCCGCGACGTGGGACACGCCTGTCCGGGAAACTGTCACGCCTCGATAATAATCCACAGTTTCCATTGTTGCTAGTCACTGATACAGCCCATCACAAAGACTTTTTCGACCACGATCGAGTATTCAAGAGATTTCCTGAGCGCCTGGACGCCTGCATCGCTGACCGAGGTGTCAATCAGGCGGAGATGCTGCAGTTTCTTGAGCTGCGACAGGTGCGGCAAGAGGGCGTCCGAGATTGGTGGACCCGATAGTTCCAGATAACTCAGTTTCGTCAGCGCCCCGAGGTGGCCCAAACCCTCGTCTCCCAATTCATGATTGTCCGCAAGCACAAATCTCTCCAGGCTTTGCAGATTCTCGATCGCTTTAAAGGCTTCATCGCTGAACTGGACACCTTCGATGACCAACTCTCGGAGCATGCGTAAGTCGCAAAGGCCCTCGAACCCAGCGTTGGTGATCGGTTCGTATAGGATGGTCAACGACTTGAGATCGGGAAGCCGTGCCAGGTCGGCGAACCCTTGGCCTTGGACCTGATTCCGGTAGAGGAAAAGCGACTGCAACCGCTCCGCACTCCGGAGCCTCGAAATCCCGGCATCCGTGACCTCTGCATCCCGTAGCCACAGAATCCGGAGGTTGGGCAAGCGAGCGATCGCCGACATTCCCGCATCGGTAATTCCGCCCGTGAGGTCCAAATCACATATATTAGACCCCCGCAAGCTCTGGAAGCCGAACCCGGAAATGCGGCTAGTTTCGTCCAAAAAAAAGGTTCCAGCGACAACCTTCTTCAGGTTCTTGAGCCCTGCCAGATGGGCAAGCCCTGCATCGGTCACGCGGGAATCGTAGAGGGTCAACTCAGCGAGCCCCGCCAGCGCCCGCAGATGCTTGAGCGAGTCGTCGGTGATGAGCGGACCGGAGAGACTCACCGAGAGGTCTTGGATGCCAGCGAGCCCCTCAAGGGCGGACAGCCCCTCCTCAAGCTTCTCGGGAGACATCTTCTCCGTGGCGAATTTGTTGTCCGTATCGAATTCGACGGCGAATGGCCCATGTTTATCGGATGTGACCTCTCCCCCCGCCTTCTCGATCCTCGCGACGACCTCGGAGTACCGATCCTGCTGGGCGAGAACCGTGGGGACGGGATACCACACGGCGAGTATTATCATCGCCAAAGAGATTCTATAGGTGATAGGCAATTCGGTCATATTCCGATCCCCATTTTCTCCGAGGAATCCCATGACTTGTACCCCGACCGTCCGGCTTTTCAACGCTCGTTTCGGAGACGGTTTTCATTGCTCCAGGGCTTACACTTACGCTGATATCATGATGGCGCCCAGGTGGCTGGCAAGCCTCGACCATAATTCAAGCTTTGCGCAGTTACCGGCCTGTGAAGGTGTCGCGGAAGGGGATAGCCGCCACTTGGTAGTCATCCTCGTACACGACGTAACCCGGTCGCGTTGTCTTCACTAACTCCGTCGCCAATCCGTGCCCCTCGACGATCCCGGCGAGATCCCAGATCCTTCGGGCACACTCGTCAGCCCCGCCCTTGAACCAGAAGATCGCTCGCTCATCCAGGCGTGAGCGATCCGGTAATGGCAAGTTCTTCTCGAACCAGACGAGAATCTCCTTGAGGTGCCTCTCCTCGTAGATTTCGAGCGATCCTCCCTTGGCGAGAGCGTAGGCGAACTGGAAGACGCCCGCCTCCACGTGGCTGTCTGGATCTGTCTGGCTTGTGACGAGGCGAATGTACATTCCTCTCCCAGAGGGTCAGTCGTCCGGACCATCTATCAATCACCCGTTCCACCTCGACGCCCTGTCCTGGGTGGCATGCCCACGTCTTCGTGGGCATGTCCGTTTACCAATCGCCTCACCAACATGCCCACGAAGACGTGGGCATGCCACCCTATGCCGTCCACTGTGACAGGGGTGTGACATCGAGAAACGGCCAATTCTCTGGGGTTTTAGGGAATCTCCTGAACGCTTCCGGCTTCCGAAAGTCCGAAACGCTCTCGGCGACCCAAAGTCTTTGTGCAGAGAGGATTACGGCGGATCACGGGTCATATCAGTGGACGGCGTAGCATACCACCTGTCCTTGTGTCAGGAGACGGACCGGAGTCGAAGACGACCCCGGCCACCCGCCACCCAAGAATGGGTTCACCGGACGAACACATTATTGGAACAAAAATGCGCGAATAGCATCCTTGTTGGCAGAATCGGGGATCTTGCTGTAAACCTTGTAGTCCTGGCGAATGGGGACCGATTTGTTGCTCGGTGGCCCCCCGTAGATCTCGGCCACGCAAGAGGTGTCTCGGACGTCGACGACCCTCAGGAGTGCGCGATACTTCTTCGGGTCTTCCTTACGCTCCCCGAACAGCTCCCTCTTCGTCTTCTCATCCGGCTCGCAGTACAACAACATGCCCTTCCAAACCCGATCCCGTTCGCCCAGGTTGATCCCCACCCGCCCGCCCTCGACCGAGAGGACCGCCCCGACCAGGGGCTTGACGAGGATCATCTTCTCGACGTGCGGCGGAAGTTCGGGGGTCGCCGCCGCGGGGCCCTTATCGCCCAGGTCGCGGAAGAAGTATCTGCCCTCCGTCGTCGGCCGCGGCTCCGTCCCGAGGTTCACCTCGTTGCAGAATCGGGCGAGCTGGTTTTCCATGATCAGATAGATACGGTTATTGAGTTTGAAAATCCTACATTTCACGACATCATTGACGGCGTAATGTCTGCCGTCGATCTCGTAATCCACAGACTGCTTCAGCGTCTCCACGACGAGCTCAACCCTGTCGTCGACGAACCGGGCGGGCCCCGCCGCGGCGAAGGACCCGCCATCGTCGCTCTTCATTTTGTATTGAAATCGGAACTCGTCACCTTTTTTGAATATCAGGAGCTTGCTGACGAATTCCAGCCCGCTGGTCTGCTCGTAGCTGCCGGCTGCGAACTCGCGCGCGAAGGCCCGATACGGGACCGAGTCGTCTACCAGTTCCCTTGCGCCCTCACCGGCCACGATCGCGATCGAGATCAGCAAAAACAGCATGCCCCTCGCCTCCTGTCGCGGGTGGCCCCGGTTGCAACCCGACCGGACGAACAGGCGGAGCCGCCACCATCGCCGCTTGCGGCTTCGCCGCCCGGACAACAAGTTGTCCGGGCCACCCGCGGATCACGGGTCATATCAGTGGACGGCGTAGCATACCACCCGTCCTTGTGTCAGGAGACGGACCGGAGTCGAAGACGACCCCGGCCACCCGCCACGACGAGAGCTCGGCGGGTGGCTGGCAAGGCTCAACAATGAATCACCGCTGGCGCCCCTCGCGGCGGGCCGGTGATGCTGTAGCGTCGGGTTAGGCGCCGATCACCTCGTCACCGCACCTGCTCCGGTTTGATGGAAAAGGCGGGATGGTGTGAGACCTCGCCGATCGGCATCGGCCCGGCGATCCGAAGACAGAGTACGTTCTCGTCGGGGACTCCGGCGCAGATGACACCGGGGGCCGGCTCAAAGCCGAACCGGATGTAAAACGCTGGGTCTCCCACCAAGACGCAACCGTTGGCCTCCCTCGAGCGCAACGCACCGAGTCCCGCCTCAACAAGCGCACGACCTATCCCCCGACCCTGGAAGTCAGGCAGGACCGCCACTGGGCCGAGCAGATACCAACGCGATGCCTTGTCGCCGATCTGGGCCTTCGAGAAGGCGATGTGACCGACCACGGACCCGTCGAGTTCGGCGACCAACGAGATGTCCAGGGCATCCGCCGCCCGCAGAGCCTCAACGATGAGGTGCTCGGTCTGTTGGCTGAATGGGTGGTTCTTGAATGCCTCCGTGTTGACGCGTCGTATGGCCTCAACGTCCTGTGGGCTCTCGGGGCGGACGATCATCGGACACCTTCCATGAACTGAGCCGAACATCGGCGTGTTAGGCCGCGACTCCACTCGGTAGCTGTGAACTCGAATCCAGACGTTACAGCGCCGGCTCGACGTAAGTCGAGAAAAAATCGGACTGGAATCTGATGATCCGACAGGGGAGTTCACCGTTGACACTTTTACGGCGGGTGGCCCGGACAACTTGTTGTCCGGGTCGCGAAGCGACAAGCGGCCCCGGTTGCAACCCGACCGGACGAACAGGCGGAGCCGCCACCATCGCCGCTTGCGGCTTCGCCGCCCGGACAACAAGTTGTCCGGGCCACCCGCCGGGGTTTACGCCTCGAACTCCGTTCGAGGGAGCCCCGACTGCCGGATGATCGACCGCAGGGTGCCGAGGCGCACCTCCTTGTGGTCGGGGACGGGGACGGTCGTCGTGCCGTCGGGGGTCTGCCGCTGCATGACGATGTGGCTGCTTCGCCGGCGCACCTCGACGAAGCCGTGAGCCTTGAGGATGTCGCAAACCTCCTGCCCGGAGAGGACGCGGAGTTTACCCAATCGGCACCTCAAGTTGAGTGACGTACACCTCTCCACTCAACCTTCGCTGCACCTCCTCGGGGGGGGCCGCCTCGAAGAACAGTTCCAGCGCCTCGCGGAGGTTCTCGCGGGCAAGCTCGACGGTGTCTCCCTGGCTCGCGATATCGAGTTCGGGACAGAGGGCGACGAACCCATCACCCTCCCGGTTGATGATCGCCGTAAGCTGTCTCTTCATGGATCTTCGAAGCTCCATACCGATGACGCATCCTCCTGGGCGAGTCCTGCCCTCGGACGCATCAGGACGCGCCGGCGAGTATCCGATTGGTGTCAGCGGTAAGTTCTAATCCACAGGTTACAGCGCCGGCTCGACGTAAGTCGAGAAAAATCGGACTGGAATCCGATGATCCGACGGGGAGTTCACCGTTGATAGTTTTACGTCTGTCTGAGGGGGATGCGAAAAGAGGGGTTGTGACGGATGGGGCGGGGGCTTAACCGAGACTCGGTGGGCGTCGGAGATGCCTGGGAAGGCGGGGGCATGGCAGACGGGGCTGCCTCAAAAGGAAGGAGATGGCGACGCGGGGCGACGGGGAGGAGGCGTGGCGGGAGGGTTGTCGGGAGGGAGGGGAGGGGCGTAACCTCGGGGGGGTGAACTGTCCGGACACGGCGGATCGGGGGCAATGATGGCTGAGGGCGACGCGATGAGAGCGGGGCCGATCCGGTTGAGGATGGAGGGGATCACGAAGCACTTCGGGGGGGTGCATGCGCTGGAGGGGGTGACGTTCGAGGCGGTGGCGGGGGAGGTGCATGCGCTCTGCGGGGAGAACGGGGCGGGGAAGAGTACGTTGATGAAGATATTGGCGGGGGCGATCACGGAGTATGAGGGGACGGTGTGGGTCGAGGGGAAGGCGGTCCAGTTCGGGGGGCCGAGGGAGGCGGAGGAGGAGGGGATCCGGATCATTCATCAGGAGTTGAACCTAGTGCCGGACCTGACGGTGGCGGCGAATATCTTTCTGGGGAGGGAGAGGAGGTGGTTGGGATTGCTGGATGATGCGGCGATGGAGGCGGAGGCGAGGAGGATGTTTGAGAGGCTGGGGGCGCCGATCGGGCCGAGGGCGAGGGTGGGGGACCTGAGGATCGGCGATCAGCAGATGGTGGAAATTGCGAAGGCGTTGATGTTTCGGGCGTCGATCGTGGTGATGGATGAGCCGACGTCGGCGCTGTCGGATGCGGAGGTGGCGAGGCTGTTCCGGGTGATCGAGGACCTGAGGTCGGACGGGGTGACGGTCCTGTATATCTCGCACAAGATGAATGAAGTGTTCACATTGGCGGATCGGGTGACGGTCTTGAGGGACGGGCGGTTCGTGGCGTCGGCGACAAGGGAAGAGACGACGCCGGAGCAGGTGGTGAGGTGGATGGTGGGCCGGGAGATCGCGGCGCTGGAACTGGATCACGAGGCGAAGGCGGGGAAGCTGGTGATGGAGGTGGATGGGCTGGGATTGGCGAGTCCGCCGGACAGCGGGAGGCCGGAGTTGAAGGGGATCGGGCTGGAGTTGAGGGCGGGAGAGATCGTGGGAGTGGCGGGCTTGCTGGGGGCGGGGAGGACGGAGTTGCTGGAGGCGCTTTTCGGGGCGAGCCCGTTGACGCCGACGGGGAGCGTTCGGCTGGAAGGGGAGGCGGTGCGGTTCCGGTCGCCGGGTGAGGCGATCGAGGCGGGGGTGGCGCTGGTGACGGAGGATCGGAAGAACCTGGGGCTGTTCGCGGAATTGAGCGTGCGCGAGAACGTGACGATGGTGCATCTCGGCGAACTGGCGAGGCTGGGGCTGGTGCATCCGGGAGCGGAGAAGGAGGCGGTGCGCGAGGCGATCGCGACGGCTCGGGATCAAGACGGCCGGGGGGGAGGCGGCGATCACGAGCCTGTCGGGGGGAAATCAGCAGAAGTGCGTCATCGCCCGATGGCTGATGGCGAACCCGAAGGTGCTCTTGCTGGATGAGCCGACGCGCGGGATCGACGTGGGGGCGAAGGCGGAGATTTACGCGTTGATGAAGCGGCTGGCGGGCGGGGGCATGGCGATCCTGATGACCTCCAGCGAGCTGCCGGAACTGCTGGCGGTTTGCGACCGGATTCTCGTGCTCTGCGAGGGTCGGCTAACGGCCGAGCTGTCGCGGTCGGAGGCGACGGAGGAGGCGATCATGCACGCGGCGACGCAGTTCGAGGATCGGACGGCGCGGGCGTCGTAGGCACGCGAATTGCCACGGAGATCGGCGGACGGTCTTGAATTCCCAAGGGGGGCATGCTCATGGTCCGCGCCGTGATCTTCGACGTGGACGGGACGCTCGTCGATTCGGTCGGCCTGCACGCGCGGGCCTGGCAGGAGGCGTTCCGGAAGTTCGGCAAGGATTTGCCTTTTGATGCGATTCGGCACCAGATCGGCAAGGGGACGGACCAGCTCCTGCCGGTCTTCCTGTCGGATTCGGAGATCGGCGAGTTCGGCGACGAGCTGGATCGTTTTCGCAAGGAATTGTACAAGCGGGAATACTTGCCGACGGTCAAAGGTTTCCCGCGGGTCCGGGAGCTTCTGGAGCGGGTGAAGGCCGATGGCAAGCGGGTCGTGCTGGCGACCTCGGGCAAGAAGGACATCCTCGAAGCCAACAAGAAGACGGCGGGGATCGAGGGGGTTGCGGACGCGGAGACGTCGTCGAGCGACGTGGCGGAGTCGAAGCCGCACCCGGACATCTTCGCGGCGGCGATGGGGAAGCTGATCGACGTGGACGCGAGCGAGGCGGTCGCGGTGGGCGACACGCCTTATGACGCGGAGGCGGCGGGCAAGATCGGTTTGCGGACGGTCGGCCTGCTCTGCGGCGGCTTCCGCGAGGAGGAGCTTCGCGAGGCGGGTTGCGTGGCGATCTACCGGGACCCGGCGGACCTGCTGGAGCATTACAGCGAGTCGCCGCTGGTGGGTTGAGGTCGAGCCGTCGGGACGGGGGGGACGAAGCGCGGCACGGCGTTCGCGGGCCGGTCGGGTCGTGGGCTGCGCGGGTCCGCGGAGGAAGGGCCCGGCGGTCGAGAGATGAAGAGACCTCGTGAAATCGGAGGTGAATCATGGGGAATCCGTTCACCATGCTGAAGCACATCGGCCTGGGCGCCGGCTTGATGTACCTGTTCGACCCGCAACTGGGACGCAGCCGGCGAGCGCGGATGGCCAACCAGTTGCGCGGGACCTTGAACGAGTTGACCGACACGTTCGACGAGGGGGTGCGCGACATCCGGCACCGGGCGTATGGCACTCTGGCCGAGGCACGATCGGGCCTGACGGCCGACGACGCCGATGATCGGGTGATCGTGGAACGGGTGCGCTCGAAGATGGGTCGCTGGGTGTCGCACCCGAGGGGGATCGAGGTGAGCAGCCGGGGTGGCCTGGTGACGCTCCGCGGGCCGATCCTGCGGGCGGAGGCGGACCGGTTGCTGGAGGTCGTCTCGGGCGTGCGGGGCGTCCGCGAGGTGATCGACCGGCTGGAGGTCCACGAGTCTCCGGGCAGCCACCCGGCCTTGCAGGGTGGGAGCCTCCGGCCGGGCGAGCGGGCCGAACTCTGGCAGGAGAACTGGTCGCCCGGGACGAAGGTCATGCTGGGCACGGCGGGTGCCGTGGCGGGCCTGGCCCTGGTGCGACAGAGCGGCCTGATGCTGCCCGCCCTGGCCCTCGCGGGCGCCGCCTGGGCGATGAGCCGGACGGAGGGCGACCCGCTCGAACAGATGCCCGACCTGGGTGAACTCTGGGGCGGGCGTTCGCGACCGACGTTGCGGACGGAGGGGGCTCCGACGGTCCGGGAAGGGAGCATGATCTGATGTTGTTGAAATTGATTCCGACAAAAGCCCACGGCTTCCTGGACTACCTGACGGCCGGCACGATGCTGGCCTTGCCGCGGGCGATGGGCTGGAGCGAGAACGTCACTCGCCTGCTCACTGGTGCCGCGGTGGGCACGATCGGGTACAGCCTCCTGACCCGCTACGAGCTGGGCCTGGTGAAGGTCCTGCCGATGCGGGCGCACCTGGCCCTCGACGCCATGAGCGGCGCGGCGCTCTGCGCGGCGCCGTGGATGCTGCCCGAGGAGTCGGACGAGGTGAAGCAAGCGTTACTGAGCCTCGGCCTGTTCGAGCTGGCCGCGGCGTTCACGTCGCAGACGGAGCCGGAAGCCGAGCAACCGGTCGCGATGCCTGAGATCGCCGGGGAAACGACGCAGGCGCTGAGGGAGTCGGCCTACGGACACGTCCGGGGCTGAGACGGACCGGCATCGGAATTGCGAACGCAAGCAAGCGATGAGAAATGATGGATGGTCAATGGCCGATGACCAGAGCGTGAGTTACCTCTCGTCTTGGGTTATCGGCCCTTGTTTCATGTTTCGGCGACGGCACGCATGAGCCCGTATCGCCACGGGAGGAGACGAGCGCACGATGGTTTCCGCAGCGACGATCCGGACCAGACAGCAGGCCGCCCGCGAGTTGTCGGGCGAGGGCGTGGGGTGCGGTGTGAATGTGGGCGAGTCGGAGCGGCTCGCCTCGAACGTGGGCGGTGGGATGCTGGTCGCAGCCGGGCTCTGGCGCGGGGGGCTCAGCGGCCTGACGATGGCGGGTCTGGGCGGGATGCTGCTCTATCGCGGCGCGACCGGCCATTGCCCGCTGTACCAGGCCTCGGGGCCGATACCGCCCTCGGCGAGGATCAGGAGGACGCGACGCCCTTCGGCGTGGAGGCGCGGGCGGGCGTGCGGGTCGAGGAGGCGGTCACGATCAACCGACCGGCCGCGGAATTGTACAAATTCTGGCGCGATCATAACAATCTCTCGAAGTTCATGCCTTACATCGAATCGGTGACGTCGAGTGACGGCCACCATTCGCACTGGGTGATGAACACGCCCCTGGGCGTGAAGCTGGAGTGGGATTCGGCGATCCAGACGGACGAGCCCGGCCGGATGTTTTCCTGGGCCTCGACCGGCGGCCAGATGGCCGTGGCGGGCTCGGTCCACTTCGACCCGGCGCCGGGGGGCCGGGGTACGGAGGTCCGGCTCAACCAGAAGTACGACCCGCCGATGGGACAGGTCGGCGTCGGCCTGGCGAAGCTGATCGGGATGAGCCCGTCGGGCCTCACCCGCGAGACGCTCCGGCACTTCAAGCAGCTGATGGAGACGGGCGAGGTGCCCACGATCGCAGGGCAGCCGTCGGGGCGGGTGTGAGGCGACGGAGAGCGTGAGCTGGGCGGGTGTGTCGCGCGGACACGGCACACCCGAGGACGGAACAAGAGAGGACACGGACTCCATGAAGGCTCTCTGCTGGTATGGCAAGCATGATGTGCGGGTCGAGACGGTGCCCGACCCGACGATCCTCAACAAGCGGGATGCGATCGTGAAGGTCACGTCCACGGCCATCTGCGGGTCGGACCTGCACCTCTACGACGGCTACATCCCGACGATGGAGAAGGGCGACATCCTCGGCCACGAGTTCATGGGGGAGGTGGTCGAGGTGGGGCCGGAGTGTGGCGGCTTGAAGAAGGGGGATCGGGTGGTCGTGCCGTTCACGATCGCCTGCGGCAACTGCTTTTTCTGCGAGCAGGACCTCTGGTCGCTCTGCGACAACTCGAACCCGAACGCCTGGGTGGCGGAGACGGCCTATGGCTACTCGCCGTCGGGCCTGTTCGGCTACTCGCACATGCTCGGCGGCTACGCGGGCGGTCAGGCGGAGTACGTCCGGGTGCCGTTCGCCGACGTGGGGGCGATCAAGGTGAACGGGGATCTGACCGACGAGCAGGTCCTGTTCCTGACCGACATCTTTCCCACCGGCTACCAGGCGGCCGACAACGGCAACATCCGCGAGGGCGACGTGGTCGCGGTCTGGGGCGCGGGGCCAGTCGGGCAGTTCACGATCAAGAGCGCGTTCTTGCTGGGCGCCGAGCGGGTGATCGTCATCGACCATTACCCCGAGCGGCTCCGACTCGCCCGCGACAGCAGCGGCGCCGAGACGATCAATTACGAGGACGAGCCGAGCGTCTATGAGTCTCTCCGCGACATGACCGGCGGGCGAGGGCCGGACGTCTGCATCGACGCGGTCGGGCTGGAGGCGCACGGCCACGGTCCGGGCGCCCTCTACGACTACGCCAAGGCGAGCCTCTGGATGGCGACCGACCGCCCCAACGCGCTCCGCCAGGCGATCAACGCCTGCCGCAAAGGGGGCACGGTGTCGATCCCGGGGGTCTATGGCGGCCTGCTCGACAAGTTTCCGCTGGGCGCGGCGTTCGCCAAGGGGTTGACCATGCGCATGGGCCAAACCCATGTCCACCGCTACATGAAGCCGCTGCTGGAGCGGATCGAGCGCGGGGAGATCGACCCGACGTTTTTGATCACCCATCGCGCCCGGCTGGAAGACGCGCCGGACCTGTACGCGACGTTCAAGAATGAGCAGGACCGCTGCATCAAGGTGGTCTTGAAACCGTGAGGACTGGGGAGTGACATGGCTGAGCGGTCGTCGCGAGGCAATGGCAATGGGCGGCGGTCGTCACGCGCGAGCCGCTCCGAGCCCGACCGCGAGCCGGCCTTGACCCATTACGGCGACCTGGAGATCGCCCGGGACGACGACTTCCAGCGTCGGACCTGGGCGGTCCAGCGCACGGCTGGTGGCTGATGTTGCTGGTCCTGCTGGCGGCCTTGCTGGGACTTTTCGGCAACGGGCCATTGAGCCGGACGTATGCCGTCGATCCCCGGTCGCCGGTCGGCCTGGAGTACGACCGCTTCGCCCGCCAGAACAGCCCGGCGCGGTTGCGCATCTTGCTCTGGCCAGGCTCGACGCGCGGGGAGCCCATGCGGCTGAAGTTCGATCATCGGTTCCTGCAAGGCGTCCGCATCCAGCGGATCACTCCCGACCCCGACAGCGCCGAGATCGGGCCGGAGGGGGTCTATTACCACTTCCGCACGACCGGCGACGCCTTGCCGATGGCCGTCGAGTTCCACTATCACCCGGAGTCGATGGGCACGCTCGCGGGACGGGTCGGCCTGGGCGATGGGCCTCCGGTCCGATTCGAGCAGTTCGTCTATCCTTGATTGCGACTTCATTGACCCGAGGAGCCAGGTGTGGACGCCGTCCTGCGTGCCGCGAGTATGTACGCGATCCTCATGGTGATCTTCCGGATCGCAGGGCGTCGCACGCTCTCGGAGATGACGAACTTCGACTTCGTGCTCTTGCTCGTTGTCGGCGAGGCGACGCAGCAGGCCTTGCTGGGCGACGACTTCTCGATGACGAAGGCCGTGCTGGTGATCCTGACCCTCGTGGCAATCGATGTTGGCCTCTCGCTCTGGAAGCGACGGTCGCCGCGGCTGGAGAGGTGGCTGGAGGGGATGCCGACGGTCATCGTCGAGGACGGCCGGCCGCTCCGCGAGGTGATGACGTGGTCCCGGATCGACGAGTCCGACGTCCTGGCCGCCGCGCGGGAGTCGCAGGGGCTCGAACGGATGGAGCAGATCAAGTACGCCGTGCTGGAGCGCAACGGCGGCATCTCGATCATCCCCAAGGCGGATTCGCAGAGCTGACGGGCGCGCCAGTTGCACCCCTTTTGGATCTGGAAGACGCCCGGCAACACCGTGGCCGGGCGGTCCGGATCGTTTTCCCGAGGCCAAGCCCCCAGGGAGGCACATCATGGCCGATCCCAAAAAGGATCATCAATACTCCGGGCAGGAACTCGCCGATTCGATGAGCAACTTCGACCCGGAGAAGGTCGGTGACCAGGAGCGGACCGAGAAGCCCTGGACCCAGGCTCCGGGTCAGGCCGGCCCGCCGCCCGAGAACACGCCGGAGCAGGCGCGTCGGGATGAGAAGGCATCGGACTTCCAGAACAACCCCGAGCGGGACCGCGACGACCACCTGACCCGCATGGGTCGCGGCCAGCAGACTCACGGCTGATCCTCGCTCCTTCCGTTGGGCGTGGGCCGCGCCGACCTTCTTCTCACACAGAAAGATGGTGCGCGGCCCACGCCCGACGTGTTTCCGACCAGATCGCAGGAGAAAATCCACCATGTCTCAGACCCAGACCCGTCCCCAGCAGGAACCGAAGCCGCCGTTCCCACCGCAGACCCAGGAGCGACCGGGGCTCGACGCGAAGATGGACCCCAAGCCCCGTCACGTCGGCGAGAACTACAAGCCGGCCGGCAAGCTCCGGGGGCTCGCGACCCTGATCACCGGCGGCGACTCCGGTATCGGGGCCTCCGTCGCCGTGCTCTTCGCCCGCGAGGGGGCCGACGTGGCGATCGTCTATCGGCCGGAGGAGCAGGAGGACGCCGAGCACGTCCAGGTCCCACGTCGAGCAAGGAAGGCCGCAAGTGCGTGCTGATCCCGGGCGACGTGAAGGACTCGAAGTTCTGCGAGCAGGCCGTCGCGAAGACGGTTCAGGAACTCGGCAAGCTGGACATCCTCGTCAACAACGCGGCGGTGATGTACAAGCGACAGTCGCTCGACGAGGTGACCGACGACGCGCTCGACGAGACGTTCCGCACCAACATCTACGGCTATTTCTACATGGCCCGCGCCGCCCTCAAGCACATGAAGGAAGGCGGCTCGATCATCAACACGGGCTCCGTCGCCGGCATGGAAGGTCCCGGCACCTTGCCCGATTACGCCGCGACGAAGGGGGCGATCCACGCCTTCACCAAGTCGCTGGCGTCGATGCTGGTGGACCGCAAGATCCGGGTCAACTGCGTCGCCCCCGGTCCGATCTGGACCCCGTTGAACGCCTCGGCCCGCGACCCCAAGGACATGGCCGAGTATGGCGGCAAGTCGGTCCCGATGGGCCGACCCGGCCAGCCCGAGGAGATGGCCCCGGCCTACGTCTTCTTCGCCTCCGAGGGCGATAGCAGCTACATCAGCGGCGAGGTCCTCTCGCTTTACGGCGGCACGACGCAGGCCGGCTGATCGCCGCTTTTGTCGCACGCCGTCTTCCTTTCGTTGGGTGTGGGCCGCACGCCGCTTTCATCCTGTGGAATCGAAGACGGCGTGCGGTCCACGCCCGACGAATCTGGAAGACCCATCCCTCCGCACAGAATCCCCAGGCCGCCGAGTCGGCGGCCCGCGTGGCGGAAGGGCTTGCGGGACCTTGACAAGCGGTCGGTGCATTCACTAGATTGGCCGGACTGTCTGTTCGGCTGGCCGGTTTGCGCCCCGTTCCGGCGCGCCGGCCTGGGGGTGGAGGTCGTCCCGAACGCGGCCCCGCCAAAACGCTGTCGCCTCTCCGTTTCTCCCAGCCTCACAGCCGGGAGCGGGTTGAAACGATCCGATGGATTCTCCCATGGACTCCCCGATCCCGGTCGATCTGGGCCGGATCGCGCAGGATTTGCAAATCCGGCGCGTCCAGGTCGAGAGCGTCGTCCAGTTGCTCGACGAGGGCAACACGGTCCCCTTCATCACCCGCTACCGCAAGGAGCGGACCGGCGGACTCAACGAGCTGGCCATCCGGGAGATCCAGAACCGGGTCAAGCGCCTGCGCGAGCTGGCCGAGCGCAAGCAGACGATCCTCAAGGCGATCGAGGCCCAGGGCAAGCTCTCCGAGGAGCTCGCCGCCGCCATCCGCGGCGCCGACAACCCGAAGCGGCTCGAAGACCTCTACCTGCCCTACAAGCCCAAGAAGCGGACCAAGGCCAGCGACGCCCGCGACAAGGGCCTCGAACCCCTCGCCCTGCGGATCTGGAACCGCGACGAGACGCTCACCGACCTCCAGACCGCCGCCAACGAGTTCGTCAACCCCGAGAAGGGGCTGGAGACACATCGAGCAGGTGCTCGAAGGCGTCGGCCACATCCTCGCCGAGTCGATCAGCGAGCTGGCCAACGTCCGCGACGCCGTCCGCCGCGCCGTCTGGAAGCTCGGCAAGATCGTCACGACCAAGGCGGACAACGTCGCCGAGGGCAAGGGACTCGACTACCGCGACTACTTCAGCTACACCGAGCCCGTCTCCCACATCCCGCCCCACCGCGTGCTGGCCATCAACCGTGGTGACAAGGAAAACATCCTCAAGGTCAAGCTGGAGGTCCCCCGCGCACGAGCTCGAGCGGGCGATCCTCAGCCAGCTCCCGCTGGAAGACCACCCGCACCGCGACTTCTTCACCGCCGCCACCCTCGACGCCCTCGACCGCCTGCTCCTGCCCAGCCTCGAACGCGAGGTCCGCCGCGACCTGACCGAGATGGCCGAGAAGCACGCCGTCGATGTCTTCGCCCGGAACCTCCGCAGCCTGCTGCTCCAGCCGCCGATCACCCGCCAGACCGTCCTGGCGATCGACCCCGGCTTCCGCACCGGCTGCAAGGTCGCCGTGCTCGACGCTCACGGCAACCTCCTCGAATACGGCATCATCCACCCGCACCAGCCCCAGAACCGCCGCCACGAGGCCAAGCAGTTCCTCAAGGACCTCGTCGGCAAGCACCAGGTCGACGTCGTCGCCATCGGCAACGGCACCGCCTGCCGCGAGACCGAGGAACTGATCGCCGAGATCATCGCCGAGGGCACCCACTTCCACGACCACCCCGGCGCCCCCTTCCCCGGCACCGAGGGCCAGCGCCGCCGCCGCCCACGACCGAGGCTCGCCGCCGAGGAAACGGAAGCCGCTCCCGAGCCCCAGGCCGAGGCCGTGGCCGCGGCCGAGCCGACTCCGCCTCCGACGGCCGAGCTCGCCAGCGAGCCGACCCCGTCACCCGAGCCTGCCAGCGAGCCAGCGACCGACGGCCGAGGCCGCCAGTCGAGCCGACCCAGGCCGCCCACGCCCGAAGCCACGGCCGAGGCTCCGACGCAGGCCCCGGAAGCTCGGCCGCCGAGGCCCCTCCGGCTGCGGAGGCTGCCGGAAGCCGAACGGGGCCACGGAGGCCAGCCCGCCCAGCCAGGCCGAGGCGCGAGGGCGAGACGCCAGGATCGAACCGTCGTCCGAGGCCATGCCGCCCGTCACTGGCGGGGCGCCCGACGACGAGGCTTCCACCCCGCCAATCCCCCCGATCGCTGGCGGTGCCCCCGACGACGAAGCCAAGCCCCACGCCCGAGCCGACGCCCACCCCCGGCCGAGGGCGAGCTGACCCCCATCGACACCGTGCCCCCGCCCCGGCTCCGACCGGCGAGGCCGGCCTCCACGGAGGGCGAGTCGCCGAAGGCTGAGCCGCTCGGAGCCGTCCAGCCCGACCGAGAACCGGGCCGAGGCCAGTGCCACGCCCGAGTCGGCGCCGACGCCCCCGACACCCGAGTCAGAGACGCCCGAGCCCACCACCGAGGCCGCGTCGCCCGAAGGCCCGACCGCGCAGGCCGAAGCTCCCGCCGAATCGGCTCAGGCGCCCGCATCCGAGGGGGAGGCCCCGACGCCCGAGCCCGCACCCGAGGCCGTCGCCGCCGGTCAGGAGGTCGCCGAGGCCGAGGCCGGGCAGCCCGCCGGCGGGTGAGTCGCCCGCCGCCTCACAGCCGGCGCCGACCACCGCGCAGGTTCCGGCCGGAGCCACCCCGCTCGACGCAACCCCCGCGCGGGCCTGTCCAAGGCGAAGTCCGACCAGCCTCGGCCCTCCCGGCCCAAGGGCCCCCCGCCGCCGCCCCAGGCCCCACACGTCCGACGCCCGCCTGGCCCAGCTCGCCTACGTGATCGTCAACGAGGCCGGGGCCAGCGTCTATTCGGCCAGCCCGGTCGGCCGCGAGGAGTTCCCCGACTTCGACGCCGAGCTTCGCGGCACCATCTCCATCGGCCGCCGCCTCCAGGACCCGCTCGCCGAGCTGGTCAAGATCGAGCCGCAGAACATCGGCGTCGGCCTCTACCAGCACGACGTCAACCCGAAGCAGCTCAAGGAGAGTCTCGAATCGGTCATCGAGAGCTGCGTGAACTTCGTCGGCGTCGACCTGAACACCGCCAGCGTGCCGCTGCTTGCAGCACGTCTCCGGCCTGAACAGCCTGACGGCCCGCCGGATCGTCGAGTTCCGCAAGGAGAAGGGCGCCTTCCACGAACCGCGAGCAGATCAAGGAGGTCGAGGGGGTCGGCCCGGCCACCTTCACCCAGGCCGCCGGCTTCCTCAAGCTCCGCGACGGCGGCCACCCGCTCGACCGGACCTGGGTCCACCCCGAGAGCTATCCGGTCGCCGAGAAGCTGCTGGAGAAGCTCGGCTTCTCGACCCAGGCCCTTGCCGACAAGGAGCAGGCCGAGGCCCTCAGCGCCAAGCTCGCCGAGGTCGACGTGCCCGCGATGGCCAAGGAGCTGGAGGTCGGCGAGCCGACCCTTCGCGACATCCTCGACGCCCTCGCCCGGCCCGGCCGCGACCCCCGCGAAGACCTGCCCAAGCCGATCTTCAAGCAGGGCGTCCTCAAGCTCGAAGACCTCCAGCCCGGCATGGAGCTGAAGGGGACTGTGCTCAACGTGGTCGACTTCGGCGCCTTCGTCGATATCGGCCTGAAGGACTCCGGCCTCGTCCACATCAGCCAGCTCGCGAACCGTTACGTCAAGAGCCCGCACGACGTGGTGAGCGTCGGCGACGTGGTGAACGTCTGGGTGATGGGCGTGGACCAGGAGCGCAAGCGGGTCTCCTTGACGATGGTCCAGCCCGGGACCGAGCGGCCCCGCAGCGAGCGTGGGCGTCGTGGCGGCGAGGGTGAAGGCCCGCCACCCCGCGAGGGTCGCGGTCGCGGTCGTGGTCCGCGTCGCGAGCCGGCCGGTGCGGGTGCACCGGGCCAGGGCGGTGGCGAGGCCCGTTCCGAGGCTCCCGTCGGCGCCCCGCCCCGGAACCAACCGCATCCCCGGCCCGCCGCTTCGCATGCAGCAAGGTGGCGGCGGTCGCGGTCGTGGCCCCGGCCGCGGTGGTCCCGGTCGCGGCGGTCCCGGTCGCGGCGGTCCCCGTGACGCCGGCCAGGGCGCCCCCGAGAGGGCCGCGCCTCCGCCTCGCAAACCGCGGACGCCTCCGACGCCGAAGCCCCTCTCTCAGGACGCGATCGCGGGCAGCGTCCCCCTGCGCTCCTTCGGCCAGCTCAAGCAGCTTTACGAGGCCCGCCAGAAGGGTGACGAGGACGAGATCCCGACGTCCGAGTCCTCCACCGGCCCCGGCCCGGAGTCCAACCCGAACCCTTCTCCCCACGCCACCCCCGCCGAGCCGCCCCCCCAGCGCCCCGAGGAGGCCCCGCAGAACCCCACGCCACCCCCGCCGACCGAGTCGGAAGGACCCGGCCAGCAGGACCCGAACCCCGACCCGCAGCCGCAGAGCGACCAGCAGGGGTATTGAGAGTCAGGGACCGGAGCGAGAGGCCGGTCGTTGGGCCGCGTCATCCAGGTTCGTCGGAGGGAGTTCTCGTGAACGCATCGCGCTCGGAGCGTTCGCGCTGCTCGGTGGAGGAGACAGGGGCGGGCCGGACACCTAACCTTGCGGGTGGCCGAGACAACCTATTGAGGCCGTCCGACAATTCAGAGTTGGTCAAGGATCCATTTGACCTTCGCATCTTAAATGAGGTCCAGGCCTCTGCATAAGCGAATTGTGGGACGGCCTCAACGGGTTGTCCCGGCGGCGAAGCCGCAAGAGGTCGGGCCGGTCGCGTTCGAGGGCCCATCCAAGCTCGCCCGACAGCCTCTTGTCGCTTCGCGACCGGGACAACCCGTTGCCCCGGCCACCCCGCGGACCTGGCCCGCCGACGCGCATTCTGGTAACATCATGGTCACACTCGGCGAGCCGGTCCGTTGAGCTTGTGTGTTGGGCGGCGGAGGGCGAAGACGTGCCGGATGACGGGATCGGGTGGAAGCGTGTCGTGTGCTGCCGTGAGTTCTGGTCCCATTACTACGAACTCCATGGCCCACACTGGCCGGTTCGCCCCCACGTCCTGCAGACCATCGAGGCCGTGGAAGAGTTGCTGAAAGGCCGCGAGGTCCAAATTCCGCTGCCGGAGGGATACGCGCTGGCCATCGACTTCGGCGAGGACGACACCGTCCACCGGTTGCAACTTCTCCGCGGCCGGCGCCGGCAATTGCTCGGCTGGCAGAGTGCCCATTTCTACCCGGACGTCTTCCGCTGGACGGAGTTCGAGCGGATCGTCGAGGCCGCCCGTCAGGTCCCGGAGCCTCCGTTGCCGCGGTGGGCGGTCTTCCTGCTCCTGTACACCTACGTCGGGCTGACGGCGGCCGACGACCTGCCGGCCGTGGCCCGGGCCGTCCGGGGCGAGTTCGCGAGCACGGGGCTGTTCAACGCCCGCGAGGTCCGGCAGTTCCGGCAGTTCGCGGCCCCGACCGCCGCAACGGGTCGTATGGAGGAGATGGAGTGGGTCCGAGATCCCGAACGCGGTTGGGTCGTCGAGGGCGGCTACTCGCTACGAGCCGCGGAGGGGGACTATAAGTTCGACTTCGCACCATTTCGGCGCTTCATTCGCGACTACGAATGACGGCCGCGGGTGGCCGGGGCGAAGCCCGGAGGGCGTGCCCCGGTCGTCGAGCCACCACCAAGGCACGTGATCCGCCCACCTGACCACGGCCACTCACCTGAACGGCGCAGGAGCGTCTGGTCGTGCGACCGATCGTGGGACACCGGCTCTGGCTCGGGCACGCCGGCGACGTCCGCGACGTGCCGTCCTTGCTCGCGACGGGCATCGTCGCTGTGGTGGACCTGGCCCTCGACGAGCCGCCGGCCCGGCTCCCGCGCGAGCTGGCCTATTGCCGCCTCCCCTTGATCGACGGTCCGGGCAATCCGCGCTGGCTCCTGCGCCTGGCGGTCGCGATTGTTGAGGATCTGCTCCGGGCGGGAACCCCCGCCCTGGTCGCCTGCAGCGCGGGGATGAGCCGGTCGCCTTGCATCGTGGGAGCGGCACTCGCCCGGGTCCAGGGCCGCCCACTGCCGGAAGGCCTGGCCGCGGCCTTGCCGGCGGGACCCGCCGATCTCTCGCCCGGCCTCTGGTCCGAGATCCACGCGGCCCTCGCCGAGTCCCCCTCGCCGGCCGGACGCTGCCCACTTCCCGACGCCCCACCCTTCGAGTAGCCTCATCGACACGACGCCCCAGGCAGGTGCGTCCCAATGACCCGCCATTTATTCTCCATTGACGCAAAACAATCCATTGTTCTCTAAAAGCACAATGCTTGATAATCATTTATTTGTCCGGAAACGGCTGACTCCGGAGATCGTTCTTCGATGGCTGGCCATCGGGTTGACCTGCGCATCGGGTTTCGTTCGCGCGGACGAACCTCAAGCGACCGGGACCGAAGCCCGTGTACCGGGCACAGGAACCATCACGGGCCAGGTACGCTACCAGCAGGACCCCCGGCGGCCCTGGCGTCTCGGCCGCTACTACATCAAGAACGCGAAGACAGGGGAACTGGCCGAGGCGGTCGTGGCCCTCTCGCGACCCGGGCTTGAAAGGGCACGAAACGGCCCGCGAGCCGGTCACCGTGACCGTGGACCAGAAGGACTTCCAGTTCACGCCCGAAACCGTCGCCATCCGCGCCGGCGACCGGGTCCGGTTCCTCAACAGCGACCAGCAGACCCACAACGTCCGCGGCGTCTCATCCGCGGCATCCCTTCAACGTGAACATGCCCGCCGGTGGCGAACATGTAGAGCGGTTTCCCTTCGCCGGGGGGATCGACCAGCCCTACCGGATCGGGTTGCGTCTATCACAGCGCGATGCGGGCGTGGGTCTTCGTGTTCGACCACCCCTGGTTCCAGTTGACCGGCCCGGACGGGGCCTTCCGCCTGACCAATGTCCCGCCCGGCGATTACCGCCTGGACGTGGTGCATCCCGCCGGAGAACTGCGATCCAGCCAGACGATCACGGTCAAACCCGACGAAACGCGTCTCCGTCGAATGTCTCCTGAGTCCCGACGATCACCGGAAAGCAACGAAGTGATCGCACCGTCGAAGCCCATCCGGCTCGAGTGCCACTTCCTGAGGAGTTCGATCATGCTTGCCCGCACACTCGTCGCGATGCTCTGAAAGCCGGTTCCTCCACCGCGGCGGCCCTCCTGGCCTGGATGTCGATGCCGGGCTTCGCCTTCGCCGGCGAGGAGGCCGACGAGGAACTGGTCCCGTTCCTGGACACCCCGCGCACCCCTCCCAACCGGCTGGACTGGGAGACGCTCGACGAGTGGCTGACGCCCCAGGACCAGGTCTTCAGCGTGCAGCATTACGGGGTTCCCGAGTTCGACGCACGCCACGCACCGGCTGGAGATCGGCGGCCTGGTCGAGCACCCGCGGACGCTCACGCTGGAGGAGTTGAAGGCTCGACCTCGCAAAGACGTGCTCATGACTCTGGAGTGCTCGGGCAACGGGTCTTCCAAGGGATTCATGAACGCCGTGTACAACAGCCGATGGACCGGCACGCCGCTGGCCCCCTTGCTGAAGGAATGCGGGATCAAGCCGGAAACGATCGAGGTCGTGTTCCTCGGCAGGGACCGGCAGAAGGAGACGCTGCGGCCGAAGACCGATCGCGAGCTGACGATCGAGGTCCCGTTCGGCCGCAGCATGAAGCTGGAGGACGTTCTCAAGCTCGATCCGTTGCTGGCCTACGAGCGCAACGGCGAGCCGATCGAGCATCGCAACGGCGGCCCCATTCCGCCTGATCGTGCCCGGCTGGTACGGGATCGCGAACGTGAAGTGGCTCGCCCGCATCGAGTGCCGCGACCGGCGTTACATGGGTCGCTTCATGGGACGCGACTACGTCACCGTCCGCGGCGAGCGGCACGGCGACGAGGTCGTGTTCATCGAGACCTCCGTGGCCCACATGAACCTCAAGTCGGTCGTGGCCCGGGTCACCCGCAAGCCGACCGTCGATGGAAAGGTCCCCGTCAAGGCCCACGGCGCAGCCTGGGACGACGGCACGGGGATCGCGAAGGTCGAGGTCAAGGTCGACGACGGCCCCTGGCGGGAAGCGGTGCTGGCGACACGACCCGCGCTCGAAGTATTCCTGGGTCTTCTTCTCGATCGACCTGGGCCGTCTCGACCCGGGCAAGCACACCATCGTCTCCCGCGCCATCGACGTGAACGGCCGCGTTCAGCCCTCAGCCGACGACGACGAGATCGCCCTGAAGCGGACGTACTGGGAAGCCTACGAGCAGTGGCCTCGCTCCATCGAGCTGGAGGCCTGACCGCCGGGTTCCCCATTCGCCACGACCAGGACGATCCTCGGAGTGACGTCGTGGACGCCACTCCGACCCGCCTAAACGATGGGCCGCAACGTCTGGAGCTTTCGGATCGCCTTGCCGAGCGTGTCGGGTTGGATGACGTCGCCCTGCTCGTTGCGGACTTCCCGGTCCGATTTGCAGAAACAAAATCGGATGTATTGCCGCCCCATTGCCTTGTTCTGGAAGAAGCTGGAGCCGGGGACGGTGGCGACGCCGACGTCGCGGACGAGGTAGCGGGCGAAGGCGACGTCGTCGGTGGCGCCAAAGGCGGCAATGTCGGCCATGACGTAGTAGGCGCCCTCGGGCATCTGGAGGTCGAAACCGACATCAAGCAAGGCATTGCAGAGCCGGTCGCGTCGGGCCTGGTAGCCGGCGGCGAGGTTCTCGTAATAGGAGCGGGGGAGACGGTAGGCGACCGCCCCAGCCTCCTGGAGCGGGGCGGCGGCACCGATCGAGACGAAGTCGTGGACCTGGCGGAACGCCCGCGTTAAGGCCGGCGGCCCCAGGATCGTGCCGACCCGCCAGCCGGTGACCGAATAGGTCTTGGACATGCCGCCGACCACCACGGTCCGCTCGCGCATGCCGTCCAGCGACGCCAGGCAGACGTGGGGGCGGCCATCGTATACGATGTGCTCATAGATTTCGTCGGTGATCGCGATCACGTCCCAGCGACGGCAAAGCGAGGCGACGTGCTCCAGCTCCTCGCGGGAGAAGACGTGGCCGGTCGGGTTGCTGGGATTGCAGAGGATGATCGCCTTGGTCCGGTCGTTGAAGGCGGCGGCCAGCTCGTCGGGGGCGAATCGCCAGTCGGGCGGACGGATGGTGACGAGTCGAGGCGTCGCGCCGGCGAGGATCAGGTCCGGAAGATAATTTTCGTAAAATGGTTCAGAGATAATCACTTCGTCGCCGGGGTTGATCGTCGCCAGCAGGGCGACGAGCATCGCCTCGGTGCTGCCGCAGGTCACGGTGATCTCGGTCTCGGGATCGACCTGCAAGCCCAGGTGCCAGCCGGCGTGCTCGGCGAGGGCTTCCCGGAGGCTCTTCGCGCCCCAGGTGATGGCGTACTGGTTGATGTCGTTCTGGATGGCGCGGCAGGCGGCGTCCTTGAACGCCTGGGGGGCGGGGAAGTCGGGCATGCCCTGGGCGAGGTTGACGGCGCCGTACTTCCGGGCCTCGACCGACATGCCCCGGATCACGCTCTCGGTGAACCGCATCGCCTTGTGGGACAGCAGAGGCGCTCTGCATCGCTCTCTCGAATCGTGGCTGGTTCATCCGCCGTCTCGTCGCGCCGGTTCGGCCGCGAGCGGCGGCGGACGTCTCACTGTAACCGCTCGACCGCCGGCTGAGAATCCGGGGACGGTTCCCTGGCGATGCGGTTTGCGGAGCGGTTCCAGCCGACTGGCTTTCGTGTCTGCGAAACCGCGGCCAGCTCACCGCCAGCACGACCCCAGTGCTCCGGACCAAGTGGCGCCCGAACGATCCTCCGACTCGACGGGCCTTGCTGACGGAGGTAGGTGATCCAATGCCCGTCGGCCGAGATCCCTGGCATCGACCAGAGACAGCCCTCGGCCAGGATCGGACCGGGTTCCGACAGCGGTTGCGGCGCGGCCGTCGCGGGGTCGATCGCCGCGGGCGCGACGCGGAGTGTCCATTTCGACCGCGACGGCTTCCTCTCCATGTAGACCAGCGTTAGCCCGCCGTCGGGCCGGGACGCGAGCTGAGGCGCCCGTTTCTCCGGGCCATCGCGAGTCAGGACCCCGGCAGCGATGACCTCCCGGCCATCGCGGTCGAGCCGCAGCCACCAGAGTTGGGGCAGGGGGAAGGTTCGCACCTCAGGGTCGTGGGGAAGGTAACTGACCGAGGCCATCAGGAGCCCCGAGGCGGCCAGGCGAGAGTCGGAGGGCCTTGTCAACTCGCAGATCAACAGCTTCGAGGGGTCCACGCCCGCGACCCGCCAGCGGAGCGGTTGCGGCTCCACGTCGCAGGCCGCGCCATCGACCAGTGGAGAGCCTGAGCCCTCGAAGGCGAACCGGTAGAGACTTCCGTCACAACCCGCGAAGACGAGACGCGCCCTCGTGCCCGGCAGCCAGCAAGGCGGACTGCTCGGCAGCACGTTGGTGGGCAGGCGGTCCAACGGCTCTCCGTCCGGGAAAGTGAACCGCCCCAGGCCGAACGCCTCCGTCACCCGGTTGATTCCCTGGCCGCGCTGCCTCCACCAAACGCCGACCACCTGCGACCTCCCGCGGGCGTCGCGCCAGGGGGCCACGCTGGCCCGATCCAGGCCCTCACCCGAAGGCAGTGGCAAGTGCCGCACATCGCCGGTCTCCAGGTTCACAAAGCTCGGGCAGAGGCTCTGAGTCTCCCGAAAATCCTTGCTGAGACACCCGTAACCGGCCGGTTGAAGCCGACGCAGGTCGGGCTCGGGCCCGCAGAGCTGGCCCAGCCGGACTGCGAGAAGACAGAGGCCGATCGTGGCGAGGACTGCCAGTCGATTAAGATCCATCACAGATGAGCTCATCAAAGGTTCTGGAAAACCAATCTCCCGGCAAAGCCGGGCCGTCCACCCGACCGGTTGCGGCGGAGGTTGCCTCGATTGTCCGCGAAACCGTGAAAGCTTGAGGGCGCGTCGTGTGGAGATCCGGTTCAGGATTCGGTCTTCCGGGTCCCTTGGCGAAGGTCGAGGCCGGTGGACGACGTCGCCGAGCGTGGAGAGCGTTCCGGCGGGAGGCTGATGTCGCGATCCGTCATTCGGGACGCTCGTCAGCCCTGCAAAAAGGCGAGGCGGGTGGACCGCGAAGCCCAAGGGCTCGCGCCACCCGGAGGGGAGAGAAACTCCGTCGACTCCTCAAAGCAAAGGCCGTACCAAGGGTGCAATCGCCCGTGCCAACCTCGCCCCTCCGATCCCAGCAACAACCGCTCTAAACCCCGGGCCGCGTTCCCTTTCGAGCCGAATCACATGCCAACCCTTGGGGGAATGCCCCGGCCGGGCGCTGTCGAATTGGCAGTCAGGGACGCCAAAAAACCGGGCAGTCCCGGCTGCGACGGAAACAATGGATCTGGAAAATCACACGAAATCTTGACGAATCGTTCACTTGAAAGGCTTCAAAAAAGTACGATGATGCCGATCCCGATGGTGAACCGGCTGCTGCGGGTGCCGTCGTTGAAGGGCTCGTGGTACTGCGCCCAGTCATAACGGGCCTCGGGGCGGACCCAGAGCCAGTCGCGGGGCTTGTAGAGGGTGCCGAGGGTGAACTCGTAGTACGTGTCGGAGGTGCCGGTCAAGAACGGCGAGCCGTCGTGGAAGATCTCGGTCCGCCAGACGCCGGTGAGTTTGGGCGTGATCTGGTAGAGGAACCAGTTGGCGCCGCCGTACCAGCGGGTGTCGCGGGACGTGCCATCGGGGCCGGCGCCGGGGGTGTTCTGCTCGAAGGCGGCGATGAACTCGATCGCCTGGGTGAACTTGTCGGTCCACTGGTGCGTCACGACGTTCTGGGTGTACGTGCGATTGCTGTTTGCGTAGCCCGGATTCGGCAGGCCGGCCATGAACGGTGGCGGGGTGATGTTGGTGGGGACGTAGGTTCCGAAGGTGGTGTTGCCGCTGAGAAAGTTGGGAAGCTGGTTCGGACCGGTCATAAGGACGAGCGTGGCCGTGGTCTTGCCGTCGTCGGAGGTCCAGCCCAAACCACCGATGTAGGTCCATTTGTAATGCGCATTGAACCAGCGATCCACACCGGGCGAGGCGCCGTTGAAGATGTTGAGGCGATCGGTGGCGTGGAAGGTGGTCATCAGGCCGGAGAGCGTGAACGGAAAATAGGTGAAGAGATAGGGCCACGACAGGAGCGGCCGCCGGGTCGCCATCACCGACTCGTAGCCGGCGATCGAGTACCAGCGCCCGAACTTGGCGTCGAAGCCGCCCTTGGTCAGGATCGGAAGGTGAACCTCTCCGTACGCCTGGGGCAGGTCGAAGCCGTGGAAGGTCAAGGGGGGGAAGGCCCGGTCGAAGACGCCGTAAGCCTTGGTGAACTGCCAGTCGTTGCCGAAAAGGTTGTCGATCCGGAAGCCCCAGTCGAACTTGTCCTCCCGCTCCATCGGACGCTCGAAGACGACGTAGTACTGGTTGCCCATCCACTGATTGGCCAGGTGGTTGGGGTAGAGGCCGAAGTTCTGCCCGCTGGGGGGGTGCCGTTGGTGTTGCCGGTGAAGGTGTTCTGGATCCAGCCATGGAGGTGGACGCGGCTCTCACCGAGTCCGACGGCCTTGTCCAGCCAACCCGGCCCCTCGAACGGCGGCGCCTCCGCCTCCTCCTGCACGGTCGTCGGCTGGCCGCCGGCGCCCTCGCGGAGCCCAGCAGCGACGCCGAGGTTCGACGCCGAGGGCACCGCGCCCGACCCGGCCGGCGCGGCGGCCTCGGCCGGGCCTGAGGGAGTCGAAGCCCCGGGCAAGGGCGGCAGGCCGGCTTCCGTCGTGGCGTCCGAAGGCGAAACCACCTGGGCCCGACCGGGCAACGTGGCCATCACGATCGCCAGGCCGAGGCCGAGCGTTCCCAGCCGGATTGGTCGTATCCCCATCATCTCCTTCCGGGGCACGCATCGGGCGGAGGCGCAATATCGAGGATTATCGGCAGGAGGACGTATCGGACTCCGGCAAGATTGCGGGTTGTGCAGATTGCCAGGGTGCAACCTCATCCCCCCGAGAATCCTCACGATCCACCGACGGCCCTAGCCGAACGTCCTGACGCTTCGTTAAAGTTAAAGGGTGGATGAACCGAGGAGGGTCGAACTGCCTCCGGCCCCCTCGACGAGACGACCGCGACGCCGCGACCGGGTCGGACTCCACCGCCCGGCGGCTTCTCCGATACATCCCCAAGTCACCACATCCCCAAGGGAAGGGAAGCGAGGTCGGCATGGTGATCAAGACCCGGGCCGGAATGCTCGCCGCTCTGGCGACCGCTTGGCTCGCGGCGACGTCCGCCCGCGCCGCGGATTTCGACGACGCCCGCACGCTCCGGCAGACCGGCAAGTATGCCGAGGCCCAGGACGCTTACCAGAAAGCGTTCGAGGCCCTGGAAAACCCCGACCCGGCCGCCCGCGCCCGCTACGCCCTCGGCCTGGCCGACTGCCAGGCCAGTCAGGGCGCCGACGACGAGGCCGCCGCCACGCTCGCCAAGGAGATCGCGTCCCAGCCCGCCAACCCCGACCTGCTGGCCCGGCTCGCCGACCTCCAGCTCACGCGCGGCCAGTGGGACGAGGCCGCCGCCAGCGCCAAGAAAGCCCGCGAAGCGAAGGACGATCACCTGCTCGCGCGCTGGGTCGAGGCCCGCCTGCTCGAAATGAAAGGGCAGCGGGACGAGGCGTTGAAAGCCTGGGAGTGGTTCATCGCCTACCAGGGCGACCACCAGCGCGAGGTCGCCCGCGACGCCGACGCCCTCCTGCTCATCGGTCAGGCCGCCGAGAAGTATTACCGCGTCAAGGCCCGCGGCCCCGAGCTGAGCGAGACGCTCAACGAGGTCATCAACACCCTCTACGAGGCCGCCATCGCCGCCGACAAGAACTGCTGGCAGGCCCCCTGGCTCGAAGGCCGCCTGTTCCTCTCCGGCTACAACGAACGAGCCGCCATGAAGGAGTTGACCCGCGCCCTGCGGATCAACCCCAACGCCCCCGAGGTGATCGTCACCCTCGGCCAGGCCGACCTTCAGGGCTACAAGCTCGCCGCCGGACGCAAGCGGGTCGAGGACGCCCTGGAGATCAACCCTCACTACGCCCCCGCCCACATCCTCCTCGCCGACCTGAACATCTCCGACGAGCGCTTCGACGACGCCCTTGATGCCGCCCGGAAGGCCGTTGCCGAGAACCCGAAGGATGAGGACGCCCTCGCCCGGCTGGCCGCCTCGTACCGCCTGCTCGTCGATCCGATCGGTGCCGCGGCCGCGGAAGCGGCGGCGCGGGCGATCAATCCGCATCCGTCGGCCTTCTACGCCGCGCTCGGCGAGCGCCTGGCCGACCGCCGCAAGTACCAGCCCGCCGAACGCGCCTTCCTCCTTTCCATCGAGGCCGACCCCTCCGACCCCGACCCCCGCATCGGTCTCGGAATGCTTTACATGCAGATCGGTCGCGAGGACGAGGCCAACGACCTCTTCGTCGAGGCCTTCGAGGCCGACCCGTTCAACGTCCGCGCCCTCAACATGCTCAAGGTGCTCGAACACCTCGCCGCTTACAAGCCGATCAAGAGCGAGCACTACAGCGTGCTCGTCCTGGAGAAGCAAGACGCGCTTCTGGGCAAGTACCTGTCACGATTCCTCGAATCCAACCACGAAAGTCTGGTCAAGCGATTCGGCTACGAGCCGCCCGGCCTCACCAGGATCGAGATCCTTCAGAACCACCAGTGGTTCAGCGGCCGGACCACCGGCTTGCCGTTTATCCCCACCGTCGGCGCCTGCACGGGCAAGGTCGTCGCTCTCGCCAGCCCGAAGACGACGCAGAAGCCATTCAACTGGGCGCGGGTGATGGTCCACGAGGTCACACACGTCATCACCTTGCAGCAGACCGAGTTCAACATCCCCCACTGGTACACCGAGGCCCTCGCCGTCGAGAGCGAGGAGACGCCCCGGCCGCAGCCCTGGAACAAGATGCTCCTGGAGCGCGTCCCCAGGCGCAAGCTGCTGAACCTCGACACGATCAACCTCGGCTTCATCCGTCCCAAGGAGCCCGAGGAACGCCAGCTCGCCTACTGCCAGGCGCAGCTTTATGCCCAGTACATGGTCAAGCGTTTCGGGGCCGATGCCCAGATTAAGCTGCTGGAGGCGTACCGCCGCGGATTGACGACCGACAAGGCCGTCCCGACCTGCTTCCACGTCACCAAGGAAGACTTCGAGAAAGGCTACCTCGAATTCCTCGACAGCGTCGTGAAGACGATCCGAACACGTGTTTCGGATGAAGAACCGATCAAGTTCTCCGAGCTGGAGCGCCAGGTCAAGGCGAAGCCCGACGACCCTGAGTTGAACGCCCGGATGGCGTATGAACACTTCGCCCGCCGCCAGTTGAAGGAAGCCCGGCCCTTCGCCGACAAGGCGCTCGAGCTGGAGCCGAACCAGCCGCTGGCCAGCTACGTCCTCGCCCGCCTCTTCGTCACCGTCGGTGACAGCTCCAAGGCCCTCGACCTCCTTCGCCCCGCGCTCGACGAGAAGCAGCCCAACGAACGCGTCGTCGATCTCCTGGCCGAGCTGGAGATGAAGGCCGGCAACCTCGATGAGGCCGCCCGCCTCTACGAGCTGGCCCGCAAGGACGACCCCTACCACTCCAAGTGGATCGCCGGCCTCGCCCGCGTCCACCTCCGCCAGAGCGACCGCAAGGCCCTCCTCAACGACCTCGCCATGCTCGCCGCCAACGACGCCGACGACCTGGCCGTCCGGCAAACCCTGGCCGAGTACAACCTCAAGGCCGAGAACTACCCCGAGGCCGAGAAGTGGGCGATGGAATGCCTGTACATCCAGGTCTATGACCCCTCGTACCACCTCACCCTGGCCGACGCCCTGGCCGGGCAGGATCACTATGAATCCGCGATCGAGGAGTACGAGACCGCCATCGAACTCCGCGCCAAGCGTCCCGACGACATCCGCGTCAAGCTGGCCAAGGCCCAGCTCGCCCTCGGCCGCAAGGACGAGGCGAAGACGATCGTCGATGGCATCCTGAAGTCCGACCCGGAGCACCCCGCGGCCAAGGCGTTGCGGGAAGAACTGGAAGGGAAATAGCCGAGGGGCCGAGGGGAATGGGAGAGGTCGGATTCATTGCAAAGGCACAAAGGATACGAAGATTTCACAAAGAAGAGAATTCGGTTCGGTATCCTGTCTCGCCATGAGCCCTCCACGCAGCCGATTGACGTTGCGCGTCTGGATCGCGATGACCGCGCTCTTCGCCCTCGATTTCGGCGGGATCGCCTGGGTCGTCCGGCAGCGGCAAGGTGGCCTCCGAATCGGAGGGCGGGCCTGGGATGCCTGGGGGATGGCCGGTTCCCTGCCCGAACTCCTGGCCCCGATCTTCTTCATCGGGCCGATCCTCCTCCTCTTCACCTTGATCTACCTGGCGATGCCTTCGAAGCGGGGTGAGTTCTTGATCGTGATCTTGACCCTCATCCTGCTCATCCTTGCGCTCGTGACCACCCGGCAACACTCGACCTGTCCCGTGGTGAACCTTCCCAATGGCCCTCGTCATCCACTCTCTCAGCCTGGTCCTGACGATCACGGCACTCCCCCGCGCCCATGATCCCGTTCCCCCGCTGAACGCCCGCGTGCTGCGCTTCGCGCAGGATCAACTGGGCCGGAAGGTCGGCGACGGGCAGTGCACCAGCCTGGCCGTCGAGGCTTACCAGCACGCCGGCGCGAGTCTTTCCCGGCCGTTTGAACCCGACGGCGATTTCGTCTGGGGCGAATTCGTCGAGAAGGCCCCGGACGTCCTCCCCGGCGACGTGCTCCAGTTCCGCGACGCCGTGTTCAAGTCACGCCAGCGGCGGACCGTGCGCGGGCGGGCCACCATCGAGATCCGCGAGCACGTCTTCCCCCACCACACCGCCATCGTCGAGGAATCCCGCGACGGCGGCCGGGTCCTCGTCATCCTCCACCAGAACACCGGCCCGGACGACGCGACCGACGCCGAACGGATGATCGTCCAGCGCGAGACGCTCCGCATGTCTGAATTGAAAAGTGGCACGATCCGGGCCTACCACCCCGTCGCCGATTGACCCCCGCCCCCGCCCCTCTTCGTAGGGTGCGTCAAGTCGTCGCCGACGCACCTGACCAAGCCGTAGGCCGTGCCCAGCGCGCCGTCTTTTCTACTTGCGGACCTTCGCCCGTTCGGCGGCCGACTGCCTGAGCCCCTCCGCCGTCTGGTTCAAATCCTCGATCGCCGCCGTGAGCGTCGGCGCCCGGTAGGGCGGGAGCACGACCCAGCGGTCGGCGGCCGGGGCATCCGGCGTCGAGGCGAGACGATCGCGGAGGGCATCGCCCAGCAACTCGCTGAAAGCGGCGGCCCCGTTGCGGTTCAGGTGGGTCATGTCGCTCATCGTCTGCGGCGGGAAACCAGTGTGCCAGCCGTCGAGCACGACGAGGTTGTCGTGACGCGCCACCAGGTCGCGCAGATAACGTTCGTAATCGCCCGCGAGGCCACCACGGTCGCGACGCGACTGGACCTCCGGCTGCACCGGCGGCAGGAGCCAGAAGACCGGGATGCCACGCGAGCCAGCCAGCGCCAGGAACCGCTCGACATAGACCGAGTTGACCGGGTGGCAGAGCCACGACCGCGGCAGGAAGTTCGTCCTCTCCAGCATCGCGACGACCTCGGCCGGGGGCGGGTAATCGGGCGGCTGGATGTGGGCGCCGAGGTTGTGCTGCCAGTTGCGGACCCGCGGGTAAATTCCCCAACGCGCCGAGGCGAACTCACCCCGGAACGCCGCCATCAACCCCTCGCGCAGCTCGAACCGAAAGCGGGACGACGGCAGCACCTTGCTCACGGCCGTGGCCGCCAAGAAGCCCGGTTTGCGGGCGGTCCAGGCCATGTCGAGCAGCTCGCCGTAACCAGCCAGCTCGGGCCAGAGCCGGGTCAGTGCGAGCGGATCGTCGCCGAGCAGCTCCCCATCCATCAAGACGGCCGCCGGCCGGGACCCGGCGTCGAGTGCCCGCTTCAGGAGAAAGTAGGCCGTCGGGCCTTGCCCCTTGAAGACCGCGAAGTTGTGCGCCGGCCGCCCGAGCCGCTGTTCCAGGATTCGCGGCGCGACGCCGTGCATCACCAGGCTGTCGCCGAAGCAGAGCACCTCCGCCCCCGGCGCCTCGCGGGCGACCGACCGCCCGCTGTGAGCCCAGGCCACCGCCCAGACCGTCGTGAAGTCGCGCTCGTGCCGACGGAGCCAGCCCTCCGTCAACGCCACCAGGGCGAGCATGCCCACCAGGCCGAGCGGCCAGGGCCAGCGTCGCAGGCGAGTGAATCGGCTCACGACGCGTCGCCCTCCAGGGGATCGCCTCGTTTCGGTTCGCAGGAACCCGGACCAGGCCAGTCGCATGGAGAGGGCGCAGAGTGGCGGCCCGTGTTCTAGCAGGGAGGGCCCGGACGGTCAAGGCGGCCCCTCTCCTTGACCGTCCGCCAATCGGGGCCGCATCTCATGGGCTATATTAGAGTGCGTTTATTGTTCCCGAGTGCCATTGTCGGGCACTCGGAACCTCCGCCCACCCGCACCAGGGCTAAGAATGGTGGATCGCCTGAGCAACCTACCACGGCTGCCGCCGCTCGCAGGGCACGCAAAGATTCGGCGAAGCACGCACAGAAATTTATCCGTGACAGCCGATCACAAAAACAACGGCGTTTGGATAACGAGGTTCCTCTTGCCCAGCCTTCGCATCCTTTCTAAATTGGTGGTGAATCCCGCTCCTCCTTTCTCGACTCGGCCGCGAAACGAACCCGACGGTAATCTGGGTAATTTTCGAAACGAACCCAACGGCCAGGCACGGCGAGACGAAACGAACCCGACATCACACTGGTTCATTGACCCAACGCATGTAACGATTCCGAGAACTTCCCGGAGAACCACCGCACAAGAAAGCCGTCCCGGCGTCGTAAAGGACAAGAACAGTCCCCGCTGGTTCCCTGCGCCGGGGGATTGGCAGTCGAGCGACGATGGCATTAAGATTGTGATCCGTCTCCATGAGTGAGATTCCCCCGGATGGCCTGACCCTCGGCGCCCTCCAGCGTCAGATCCGGGAGACCTACGGCACCAAGGACGCCGCCCGCGGCGACGCGGCGACGTTCCTCTGGCTGGCCGAGGAGTTCGGCGAGCTGGCGACGGCCCTGCGATCGGGCACCCGGGAGGAGCTGGCCCGGGAGATGGCCGACGTCCTGGCCTGGCTCGCCACCTTGGCCAACCTCCGGGGGATCGACCTGGAAGCCGCCGTCTGGGAGAAATACGGCCGGGCCTGCCCCGGTTGCGGCCAGGTCCCCTGCGCCTGCGACCCGTCCGAAAAACCCTGACCCGCCCCTTGATCCGACCCGACCCGATGCCGGCCGCTGAGAGGTCCCATGCGAGCGAGAGCCCGCCCCCGGTCCCCACTCGCCACGATCGCCCTGACCGCCGCGCCCTGGCCGGTCTGCTGGTCGGGCGCGGCCCCGGCCGCCCGGGCGCAGAGGACGGACCCGGAACGGCCGACCGTCGAGAACGTGCGGATCGGCTTCACCGACTCGATCCAGGGACGCTACAAGGTCGGCACCTGGACGCCGGTCTGGATCGACCTGCAGGGCGGCCGCTCGCCGTTCCGGGGCCAGATCGAGATCACCGCGCCCGACGACGACGGTACGCCCACGGCGATCCGGTTCCCGGCCTTCCTCCAGGCCCGCGAAGTCCGCACGTTCGCCGCGATCCGTCCGGCCGGGAACGCGCGTCGGCCGAGGTCACGGTCCGCATGCTCGACGAGGAAGGGCCGGCCGGTCGGCACGGCCCGGCCACGGCTTGTCGACACCAGAGCCAATGGAGCCGTCCACCCAGCTCCTCCTCGAAGCCGGCACAGCGAGCGGCTTGCGCGAGGTGGTCGAGCTGCCGAGGTTCCGCAACGCGCCGACGCACGCCGGAGCTGGTCATCGCCACGCTCAACCGCTGGCCGGGCGTCTGGTACGGCTTCGACGGCATCGGCTCGATCGTGATCGAGACGGGCAACCGCGACGCGATGGACCGGCTCCGCGACGGGGCCGACCGGGTGCTCCGCGAGTGGGTCGCCCAGGGCGGGCATCTCGTCGTGACGCTCGGCTCCAACTGGCAGGAGAGCCAGGGAGTTACTCGGCTCGATGCTGCCGGCCGAGCCGACCGGCCCTGTCGTCTTGACGGACGTGTCGAGCATCGAGTCGTTCGCAGGCAACCCCCCGAACCGGCTCGGCTCGCCGATCAACGTCATGCGACTCGAAGGCTGGCAGGAACGCGGGGCGGTCCTGCTCGCGACGGCGACCACGACCCCGCTGGTCGTCCGCGGGCCGTACGGACTGGGCCGGGTCACCCTCGTCGGCCTCGACGTGGCCGGCAAGCCGTTCGCCGACTGGCCGGACAAGCGGCTCTTCTGGGACCGGGTGCTCGACCTCCGCGGTCGGAGCGTCGAGGCGGAAACGGGACTCGCCTTCTCCGGCGGCGCGATCATCCAGGCCGCCGCGCCCGAGCTGGCGGCCGTGCTGCACCGGACACTCGAATCCTTCCCCGGCGTCCGGATCGTGCCGTTCGGCTGGGTCGCCTTCTTCGTGTTCGTCTATATCGTGCTGATCGGACCGCTCGACTACCTCTTCCTCAAGCGGGTCGTCAAGCGGATGGAGCTGACCTGGATCACCTTCCCCTTGATCGTCGTGACGGTGAGCATCCTCGCCTATGTCGGCGCCCACGCGATCAAGGGGGACGACCTCCGGGTCAACAAGGTCGATCTTCTCGACTTCGACCAGACGACCGGCCAGTTCCGAGGCACGACCTGGCTGACCATCTTCAGCCCGGAGAACCACGACTACGGCCTGGCGATCCACCCGCACGGCCCCGACCTCGACCCCGAAAGCCAGGCGTCGGACGTGACCACGACGACCCTGAGCTGGTTCGCCCCGCCCGAGCCAGTCCTGGGCGGCACCGGGCGGATCGCGTTCGGCAACGTAGGTTACCGCTACGAGCCGGCAGGCGAGCCGGAAGCCCTGGCGGGCGTCCGCATCCCGATCTGGAGCACCAAGAGCTTCACCGGCCGCTGGACCGGCACGGCCCGCACCCCGGTGCTCCAGGCCGACCTCGCACCGACGAGCGGCGACCGCGTGGCCGGCTCGATCCGCAACCTGCTGGACGTCCCCTTGAAGAACGTCCAGCTCTACTACGGCCGCAACCTCTACGACCTCGGCACGATCCGCCCCCAGGGGATCGCCCGGGTGGACCCGACCCGGACCGAGGCGATGTCCAGCTACCTGGGCCGGCTCGCCCAGTCGCTGGAGCGCCGTCGGATGCAGTCCACCGAGCCAGGGTCCGTCGAGGCCGAGCGGGCGGCCGGCGTGCGAGCCGACGTGATTCGCTCGGCGATGTTCCACGAGGGGATGGGCTCCCGAGGCGCGATCCACCCGAACCTGGCCTTCCGCACGCTCGACCTGACCGCCCAGGTCTCCGAGCTTCGCCGTCCGATCCTCGTCGCCGAGGTGGACGCCCCGGCCGCGTCGATGGAACTGAAAGACGCCCCCGCCGACCCCGGAGATTCACCAGACCACCTTGCTCCGCGTGATCCTGCCGCTCGGCCGCGAGGCGGCGACGCGAACCAGCCCGACCCGTCGAGAATGATCCTCCCGGCCCCGTCCTGCCGATCTCAACGGGACCGGACGGACGACCGGATTGCCGTCGTCTCGTGTGTTTGTGAGTTCCCCAAACCCCAGCCCGTTGACGGAGATCGCTGCCAATGTCGCTCCTGATCGCCGCCCGCGGCCGTGGTATCGCCAACCTGATCCGGGGTCTGTCCGAGGGCGACCCGGTCGACATCGGGATCACGGCGGTCGTCGCCCTGTTCTTCGTCGGCAGCATGATTTACAAGGCCAAGAAGAAGCCGGAATGACCCGGAGTCGCCGCGGCCCGGCCCGACCGCAGACCGCCGGGCCGTGGCGTCCGTCCAGCCAGCCCAAGTGAGGCGTCCCCCATGATCGAGACCGTGCGGCTGACCAAGATGTATGGCCAGCTCTACGCCCTCAAGGAGCTGAACCTCACCCTCAACGAGGGCGATGTTTACGGCTTCATCGGCCCCAACGGCGCCGGCAAGACCACAACGATGCGGATTCTCGCCACCTTGCTCAACCCCTCCTACGGCGAGGCGTACGTCTGCGGCCACTCGATCTACAACGGGGCCAAGGAAATCCGCCGCCTGGTCGGCTACATGCCCGACTTCTTCGGGGTATACGACGACATGAAGGTCATCGAATACCTCGAATTCTTCGCCTCGGCCTACCGGATCAAGGGTGCAGCCCGCCGGAAGATCTGCGACGAGGTGCTGGAGCTGGTGGACCTGACCTACAAGCGCGACGCGCTGCGTGACCAGCCTCTCCCGCGGCATGACCCAGCGTCTCGGCCTGGCCCGCACGCTCCTGCACAACCCGCAGGTCCTCCTGCTCGACGAGCCCGCCAGCGGCCTCGACCCGCGGGCCCGGATCGAGATGCGGGCCTTGCTCAAGGAGCTGCGCACGATGGGCAAGACGATCCTCGTCTCCAGCCACATCCTGCCCGAGCTGGCCGACATCTGCAACAAGATCGGCATCATCGAGCAAGGCCAGTTGATCGTCAACGGCGACGTCGTCGAGGTGATGAAGCAGGTCCGCGCCGAGGTCGTGCTCAACGTCCTCGTCACCGACCGCCCGTCCGAGGCCGCCACCCTGCTGGAATCCCAGCCCGAGGTCGCCGAGCGTCGAGGACCGCAACGGCACGCTCATCGTCCGGCTCCACGAAGGCGTCCACCGCTACGGCTCGCTCGCCAAGCTCCTGATCGACAACGGCTTCGAGCTGACCACCTTCAAGGAAGACGAGATCAACCTCGAAACCGCCTTCATGCACCTGACCAAGGGGATCACGAGCTGAGCCGCCCTGATCCGGCCTCGCCCTGGGTCATGGACTACCCGCGCCACCGTCACCACCGCAACAGGCCGACCCCCCCGCGACCGACCCGCCCCGATTGGCCCGCGGGCGGGGGTCTGGCGTGCCGATTGGGGATAACACGCCAGGCGGGGAAATGGCACGGTTGGGGATGCGTCCCGGCGGGAATGGGCCCGGAGAGGGAGGGAGCAAGGATGTTCGGACGGCACAAGAGACGGGAGTCGGCGTTCCGGCCGTCGCTGGGGCACGAGGGCGGGGCGCTTGGAGTCGCGTGCCCTGATGTCGATCGCTTCGATTCGCGCGGTCAATCTCCCTTCGGCGGCACAGCGGAAGATCGTTCTGCCGGACAATGGTCACAAGTTGACCCAGGAGGGCCTGCCCACCTTCGCCCGCAACTATGTCCAGACAGGCATCGGCAACGGCGGCCGGGCGGCCGTGATGGTCGATACCGACGGCGAACTGTATGTCGCCCACGTCACCGGCGGCGGCACCGTCCGCGCCAAGGCAGCGCCGGGCGGCCAGGTGGATCTGTATCTCTACGGCACCAACGTCGATAGCATCCTGACGATCGACCCCGAGCCGCCCTCGATCACCCGGAACAACGCCCACAATTTCGGCACCGGCACGGCTTTGCAGGACAGCGTGCTGCACGTTCGCAACGTCAACGTCGTCAACGGCCACATCGGCCAGATCCTCGGCTACAAGACGGCCACCCTCTCGGGCAGCCTGACGGTCATGGCGACCAGCGGGCCGCAGTCGAACGTCGATCGGATCGCCTTCTACAACATCTTGCCCGGCGCCTCGATCGCCGTCGGCGGCGACCTCGCCACGCTCGACGTGTACAGCACGCTGTACCTCAACGGCGGCCCCGGCATCCTCGTTGGCCGCGACCTGGACTTCCTCTCGACCGGCCAGAGCCTGGTGCTCGCCAACGGGGCCTCAATCCTTACCGGACGCGACATCGGCCCGTTCGTCCAGGGTGCCAAGGGGACCGGCCCCGGAGGTAGCCAGGCGCGATCATCCAGGGCGATCTGATCGTCGGCCCCGGCAGCACGATCGCCGCCGGGCGGATCAACTACGGGCCGATCATCGTCCGCGGCAGCATCGCCGGTCTGGAGAACCTGCCGGCCGCCACCCTCGCGGTGACGTACTACCAGCGCGACGGCAGCTACATCCCCGTGGGCTGACGGCTCTGTCCGCAAGCACCGCCGTCTTCTCGTGCCACCGGCCCCCTTGCTACGATAGTCGCAAGGGGGCTGCTCCACGACACACGGGCCGATGAGGCGGGCCGATGCCCAGGGCCGATAACACCTACCGACTGGTCATCTTCGACGAGCCCGAAGACCCCCAGGCCGTGCGCGACCTGATCTGCGGCGTGACCGGCCTGCACCCGACCGACGTGATGCAGTGGGTCGCCCGCGCCCCCGGCGTCTGGCCGCATCCGCTGGCCGAGGGCGAGGTCCGTGAGATCCTCGACGGCTCTCTATGACCTGGGGGTTGCCGCCGAGGCCTGGCGGGCCGACCTCCTGCCCGTGCTCTACCCGCCCCGCAACGTCCACGACGTCGCCTGCCTGCCGAACGGCCTCCGCGTCCGCGGCCTCCGTGGCGAGCCGATCCACTGGGTTCCCTGGGATGCCATCGAGCTGGTCAGCGCCGGCCGGATCGAGCAGGCGGACGAACTGAGGGTGATCGCCCCGCCGTCGTGGGTGCAAGCCGTGAGCACCGGCCTGAACGCCTTGCTCCATCGTCCCTCTCGGCTCGCCCGCCGCGAGCGGTCGATGCGTGTCTCCCGCGAGCCGGTCGGCGAGCTGATCGTCGTCCGCCGCGATCCCCGGATCGCCTTGCGGGTCGCCGAGGATGCCATGAACTACGCCTACCTCGGCGACCGCAAACAGGCCACCGCCTCCGAGAACTTCCTCCTCTTCCTCACCGACCTCTGCGGAGCACGCCAGCCAGGCTTACGTCACCCACCCGACCCGCGCCTTGCTGGAGGGCGACGCATCGGAGGCCGTCACCTTCCCGAGTTCGCAGGCCTTGATGGACTACTCGTTCCACCGCCTCCTCTGGAGCTGGTATCGCCGCGACCGGGACGCCCAGAAGCGGTCCGACTCCTGAGCGATCGTCCGGCGGCCCACTCTTGCAACCGCGGGGCGGCCTGTTATTCTACGCCCCCATGGATCCTCCTCCCTTGCGGTCGGCCCTGATCGGCGAGTTTCTCGGCACGGCGTTGCTCATCCTGCTGGGCGACGGCGTGGTCGGCTCGGTCGTCCTGCTGCACAAGCAGGCCGACTGGATCGTGATCACGACCGGCTGGGGACTGGCGGTTGCCCTGGCCGTCTATCTGAGCGGTCGGCTCAGCGGCGGCCACATCAACCCGGCCGTGACCCTGGCCCTCGCCGTGCGGGGCGACTTCCCGTGGAGTCGGCTCTTGCCGTACTGGACGGCCCAGGTGGCGGGGGCGTTCTCGGGGCCTGCCTGGTCTATGTCGATTACGCGGACGCCTTCGCGGCGTTCGAGGTGGCCGAGGGGATCACGCGGGGCGTCCTGATCGACGGCAAGCTCGCCGGAGAGGCGGTCGGTGGGGCGGGGGTCTTCGCGACCTTCCCGGCGTTCGGAACGACCTGGCGGAACGTCTTCAGCGAGTTCCTCGGGACGGCCGTGCTGCTGGTCGGGGTGCGGGCGTTGTCGGACCGGCGCAACGTCCACTTCCGGGGCTACTTCGAGCCCTTGCTCAACGGCCTGCTCGTCTTCGCCATCGGGCTCTCGCTCGGCGGCTTGACGGGTTACGCGATCAACCCGGCCCGCGACCTCGGGCCGAGGCTGGCGGCGTCGTTGCTGGGCTGGGGGCCGGCGGTTTTCCGGTCGCACGACTGGTACTTCTGGGTCCCGATCGTCGGGCCGCTGGCCGGGGGCGTCGGGGGCATTCTGCTGTACGACCTGCTCGTGCATCCGAATCTCCCCGCCCGAGGACGAGCCGGCGCCGCCGGGGCGGGTCGAGGCGTGATCCCGCAACGCGGGATGTGGCCTCGCATCGACGCGTGGTCGAGTGCAGCTTTACATCCGACCCGCAGGACTGCTAAACTCGTCTCCCGAAACGGCCCCGGGAGGGAAGAGCCGGGGGAAAGGTCCGCGGACGGGGGACCGTCCGCTCGTCCCGAAAAAGACAGGCTGACCCCGAAGGGCCGGGCCGCGTCAAGGTGATGCCGCAACCCGCCGAGGTCGAAGGAGAGCCAGCGCCGTGTCGCAAGGCAACCGCTATTTATTCACGAGCGAGAGCGTCTCGATGGGCCATCCCGACAAGATGGCCGATCAGATCTCTGACGGCATCCTCGATGCCATCTTCGCCCAGGACCCCTACGCCCGCGTCGCCTGCGAGACCTTGCTGACGACCGGCCTGGTCGTCGTCGCCGGCGAGATCACGACGAAGGCGGTCGTCGATTACCCGTCGGTCATCCGGCAGATCGTCCGCGAGATCGGCTACACCTCCAGCGACATGGGCTTCGACGCCGAGACCTGCGGCGTGATGGTCGCCCTGGGCAAGCAGTCGCCCGACATCGCGATGGGCGTCAACGAGGACAGCGAGAAGGGTAAGGACATCGGCGCCGGCGACCAGGGGCTCATGTTCGGCTACGCCTCGAACGAGACGCCCGAGCTGATGCCCATGCCGATCGCCCTCTCCCACCGCATCCTCCATCGCCTGACCGAGGCCCGGCAGAAGGGCGAGGTCAACTGGCTCCGGCCGGACAGCAAGAGCCAGGTCACGAGTCGAGTACGAGGACGGCCGCCCCGTGCGGATCGACGCCGTGGTCGTCTCGACCCAGACGGCCGACATCTCCGATCGAGGAGATCCGCCGGTTCATCAAGGACCAGGTGATCCTGCCGGTCCTGCCGAAGGACATGCTCGACGGCGAGACGAAGTTCTACATCAACCCGACCGGCCGCTTCGTCGTCGGCGGCCCCTGCGGCGATGCCGGCCTGACGGGTCGGAAGATCATCGTCGATACCTACGGCGGCATGGGCCGCCACGGCGGCGGCGCCTTCAGCGGCAAGGACCCGACCAAGGTCGATCGCTCGGCCGCCTACATGGGCCGCTACGTCGCCAAGAACGTCGTCGCCGCCGGGCTGGCCGATCGCTGCGAGGTCCAGCTCGCCTACGCCATCGGCGTCTCCGAGCCGGTCAGCGTCCATGTGGACACCTTCGGCACCGGCTCGATCCCCGACGCCCGGATCGCCGAGCTGATCCGCGAGCACTTCCCGCTGACGCCCTCGGGCATCATCAAGCACCTGGACCTCCGCCGGCCGATCTTCCGCAAGACCGCCTCCGGCGGCCACTTCGGTCGCAACGACCCCGACTTCACCTGGGAGCGCACCGACAAGGCCGAGGCCCTCAAGAAGGCGGCCGGCGCGGTGGCCGTCGCCTGACGGGAGGGCCGGGTACGCGAGGAGAATGGTCGAGGTTGAATGGTCGATGGTCGAGCGGCCCGGAATGGGTCGGGTCGGCCATCGACCCGTTTGCGCCCCCCGGCGGGATGCGGCGGCGACGCGTTCGGGACGACTCCAGGACGCGCAGGGGACGCACCTGCGGCCACGAACGCCCGTTTCGCAAGTTCTTTACTGAACCCGAGTTGAGCGGCGATCTTCTCCATCTTGAAGTTCGTTCGGCGCCGGGGACGCGCTGCGAGGGGCTACCGTCCGTGACGCCGTCGGGACCGGATTGAGAAAGAGCCGCACGGAGTATGGTTCGGCGCCGGCGCGGACCGCCAGCGCGATCGTGCCACTGTATTGTCTGATTCCGGGGCCGCGATGATCACCTTTTCTTTGGGATTCTCTGTCGAGGAAGGGAGACGCCTCCTCATTTTGAGAAAACGGCGGTGGCGATCCGGCCTTCGTGGGAGATCGGTGGGCGGAGCCCACGACGCAAATCCGGGATCGTTGCGATTCGGGGACTTCCGGTCAGCCGCTTGCCAGGGCGGTGTCAGGGCTTACAATGCGCCATGATGCGACGGATTCGTCCGGGGGGGCGGGCCGTTGCACCGAGTGCCTCAAAACGAGGGGGAGGCCCTGCCCATGGCATCGAGCGCGACGTATCGGAAGCTTGTGACTTTAACGGCAATCGCGGCCCTGGTCGGATGGGAACTGGGTCGGGCGAGCGAGCCGGGGCAGCGTCCGAGACCTCCGAGGGACCACGAGACCAACACCGCGACGGCCGAGCCCGGCCAGGCCCCGGTCGAAGGGCCGGCGGAGTCGGCCGGCGAGTCGGGGGCGGAGCCGGTCGGAAAGGTCGTCAAGTCGGACGCGGAGTGGATGCGGCAGCTCACCCGGGCGCAGTATTTCGTCACCCGTCTCAAGGCGACCGAGCCGGCCTGGTCGGGCCGATATGCGCGAGGCCACTGGAAAGGGGTCTTCACCTGCGTCTGCTGCGGGGCCGAGCTGTTCAGCTCGGAACACAAGTTCAACTCGGGCACCGGCTGGCCGAGCTTCTGGCGACCGATGAAACAAGGCCGGCTCACCTCCGCACCCGACTACAGCGACGGCACGCTCCGGATCGAAGTCAACTGCGCGCGCTGCGACGCCCACCTCGGCCACGTCTTCAACGACGGCCCCCCACCCACCGGCCTCCGGTTCTGCATCAACTCCACCTCGTTGAAGATCATCCCCTTCGAGAAGGCCGAGAAGGCCAAGCAGGCCAGGGCCAAGGCCGAGGCTGAAGCAAAAGCTCGGGAAGACGCAAAGACCGGGGAAGACGCGAAATCCCCGACGGATCGCCCCGATGAATCGAAGACCGACACCCCGGACGCGGCGCCGGGCTCGGACAAGCCCTGAACCACCAGTTCGATTCCCCCCCTCTCGACCGGGTCCGACGATGGCCAAAAAGACCGACGACGAGGCGCCCAAGTTGGCGCGGATGAAGTACCGCGAGGAGTCCGTCCTCGACGACGGAGCCCCCGGCAACGTCCTGCTCATCAGCGACTCCGGCAACTTCGGGCGTCGCTATGTGTTGAAGGTCTTCGAGCGCGAAGGCCCCGAGGACGACGACGCGATCGCCCGAGCCCGGGCCACGTTCGAGGCCTCACCGAAGCTCAACCACCCCGCACTGGTGAAGTATCACGACTTCCGCCTGAAAACCTCGTGGCTTCGCACGACCGGGGCCGAGCTGCTGATGGAGTACGTCGAGGGCCATTCCCTCGATCAGTTGAAGAACGTCAGCGTCGGCCAGTGGGTTGCGATCTTCCGAGAGGTGGCGGCGGCACTGTCGCAGATGCACCGCCGCAAGATCCTTCACGGCGACCTCAAGCCTTCCCACGTGATGCTCACGCCCGGCGGCCGGGTCCGGGTGCTCGGCTACGGGCTCTCCCTGGTCGCAAACCGTTCGAAGCCGATCGGCTCGAAGCAGTACATGGCCCCCGAGCAGATCAAGGACAATGCCCTCACCGAAAAGACCGACATCTACAACTTTGGCGCCACGCTCTACCAGTGCCTGACGGGCCAGTCGGCCAACGTCGGCAAACGGAGCGAGGGGGAGCTGGAGAAGATCTCCACCCCCTCGGCCTTGAATCCGAAGGTTCCCGCTTCGTTGAATCAGCTTGTCGCCTCCTGCCTCCTCAGCCAACCGCCCCGCCGTCCTGCGAGCCTCTACGACGTCCAGCAACAACTCGATGCCATCGCTGGCGAGCTGCACGTCGCACCCGACACCCTCGCCGGCCTCGGAGCCGAGGTCGAAGTGTAGGAGCGATCCCGGAAGACCGTCGAAGTTGAGCTTCTCGGTCGGACGGACAGCCGCCCCCGGCCGTCTCCGGGAAGGACCGCCCGTGGTGCCTCCTCGCCGCCGCCCCGTCGAGAACTGCCTCATGCCGACCGACTCTCAAGCCAGGGCGACCGCGTCCTTTCACGCCACCTTCGGCCACGCGCCCAGCTTCATCGGCCACGCGCCGGGGCGGGTCGAGCTGCTGGGCAACCACACGGATTACAACGGCGGGCTCGTCACCGCGGCAGCGATCGACCGGGGGACGGTGGTCGTCGTGCGGGCGTTGGAAGGGCGAAAGGCCGGCGTCCGGGCCGTGGACCTGGCGGGGGAAGACGTCTTCGACCTGGAACGGATTGAGCCGGTCGAGGCGGGGCACTGGGCGAACTACATCCGGGGAGTGGTGAAGGCACTACAGGACTGGCTCGGACCGGCGCGGGCTGGGTTCGAGATGGCGATTGCGGGGGACGTGCCCCTGGGCGCAGGGCTCTCCAGCTCGGCGAGTCTCCAGGCGGCGGTGGCGGCGGGATTGCTGGCATTGGGCGTGGTGGGCGAGGGAAGGGGGGTGCCGGCGGAGGATGGGGCCTTGATGGAGCTGGCGCAACAGCTCCGACAGTCGGAGAACCGGTTTGTCGGCGTCGGGGCGGGGTTGCTGGATCAGTTCTCGGTGCTGTTCGGTCGGACCGACCATGCCTTGTGCCTCGATTGCGCGACGTTGGCCTTCGAGCGGGTGCCGCTCGGCACGCCGGCGCCGGCGATCGTGGTGTGCGACTCGAAGACGTCGCGGCGGCTGGCCGATGGGTTGTACAACCGGCGTCGCGAGGAATGCGAGCGGGTCGTGGCGTACTTCCGGGCCTTGAAAGGGGATGGGACGGTGCGGACGCTGCGGGAGGTTTCGCTGGACGAGTTGAGCGAGCACTGGGAACGGCTCGACACAGTCGGCCGGCGACGGGCACGGCATGTCCTGACCGAGAATGCCCGCGTGGCCGCGGGGAACGTGGCGCTGAGGTCGGGTCGGATCGAGGAATTCGGCCGCTTGATGACCGCCTCGCACGTCTCCAGTCGCGACGATTTCGCCAACAGCTCGCCCGCGCTCGACGCCTTGATCGCCTCGGCTGAGGAGGCGCCGGGCTTCCTCGGCGGCAAGCTCTCGGGAGCGGGCTGGGCGGGCTGCACGGTCAACCTCGTCACCGCCGATCGGGCCGGTGACTTCGCGGAGGCGGTCCGATCGGGCTTTGCCCGTCGCCAGGGTCACGAGCCGGTCGTCCACATCTGCCATGCAGCGGCGGGGGCGATCGGGGGACGGGTGAAGGGTAAAGGCCTCAAACGATAAAGCGATTCCCGATCCTCTCGATCACGGCCGGGCGTGCCGTCGCCCCTGACATTTTGGTACATTCGGAGTTGCCGTAACGGAGATCGGGAACCGCCTGGAAATCGGGAGCCGCATGATGAGCCTCGTCAAGATCGGCTCGACCTACTTGAATCTCGATCGGGCCACAGAGATCCGCGATACCGGCATGGAGATCGAGGTCTTCTTCGAGACCGAGAAGGCCACCGTCCTCCGCGGCGCCGACGCCGAGAAGCTCCGTCGCTGGCTCAGCGAGATCGCCACCGACCTGAACCCGCCCGCCGAGAATGACGAATCGTGACGGATGCCCGAGGAGGATTGCGATGAAGAAGCGCCGGAGTCTGCTCCGCCTGACCGCCCTGGCCCTGGTGGTGCTGCCAGCATTGGCCCTGGGCGAGACGTGCCTCTCGCCGTTCGTGAAGCGGCTGGACCGGCACGAGAAGTACCTGTATCTGTTCTGTGTGGATGCCGATGCCCAGGACAACGACTTCATGGCCGTGATCGACACGGACCCAGAAAGCCCGACGTACTCGGAGGTCATCCACACTCTGGACCTCGGCACGAAGGGCAACGAAACGCATCACTGGGGCTACACCGACGACCGCTCGCGAATCTGGGCGGGCGGCCTGTTCTCCAGCCGGATCTGGATTCTCGACGTCGCCACCGACCCGGCCCGGCCCCGGATCGAGAAGGTCCTCGAGGACATCCCGGAGCAGACCGGCCTCTCCGGTCCGCACACCTACTACGCCCTGCCCGGCCGGATGCTCCTCAGTTTCCTCGGCTCCGCCAACGGCGGCCTGCCCGCCGGCCTGGCCGAGTTCACCAATGACGGCAAGTTCATCCGTCGGATCGAACAGCCCGATGGGGCGCCTTATGGCTACGACGTCGCCGTGAAGCCGGGCCTGAACCGGATGGTCAGCAGTAGCTTCACCCCTTTGCGCAACTACAAGCATCCTCTCGCCGAGATGAACATGAAAGACTTCGGCGACGAGATGGTCGTCTGGGACTTCAAGGAGCGCAAGCCGCTCCAGGTCGGCCACGCGGGCCTGGCGCCCCTGGAGGTGCGTTGGTCATTGACCGAGGGCAACGACTACGGTTTCACCAACTGCGCCCTCGACAACTCGCTCTGGCTTTTCCGCAACCGCGGCGACGGCACCTACGCCTTCTCCAAGGTTGCCGAGACCGGCCCGCTTCCGGCCGACCTTCGCCAGAGCCCCGATGACAGGTACCTCTTCGTCTCCTGCTTCGGCGCCGACTACCTCCAGCAGTGGGACGTCACCGACCCCGAGCACCCCAAGCTCTTCAGCACGATTCAGGTCGGCCAGCAACCCAACATGATGCACACGACGAGCGACGGGAAACGGATGTACGTATCGAACATCTCTGCTCTCGACGCTCGACCGCGAGCACACCGAAGTTCTGGGTCAAGCTCATCCGGATCGACGAGAAGGGCATGCACGTCGATGAGAAGTTCGAGGTGGACCTGTCGAAGTTTCCGACGGGGCCGGCCCGGGGTCATGACATGCTGATCAACTGATTGGACTCAGTCACTTCAAGGCGGGGCGGGCCGGTCCGATCGGAGCGGGCCGGCCGCTCCGCGTGAGGGAGGCGTCGGGTGAAGTCAGGACCCCGAAGGCTCCGACGGGAGTTTCGGTCCCGAGGTCGCGGGGTTGCCGGGATCTTCAGAATGCCGCGAACGGTTCGGAGGGGGCGGGCTTCTTGGCTCGGGGAGGCTCGGACTGGATCATGGCACATTGCGGATGGATGCCCCCGCGAGAATAGACGGCCTTCTTGCAGATGGGGCAGAGCGGCCTGGTCGAGACCAGGACATGACGGTATTTGCCATCCACAGCATCGTCCCCGGTCAAGGCGAGGGACCGGCGAGGCCGCGGAGCGGAAGGACTCTGCGGCCTCCGATCGCCGGGTGTCGGTCAATAACGGCCGCCGTAGCCGCCGCCACCACGCCGCCGCGACCGCCACCACCGCCACCGCCGCCACCCGGCGCGACTCGCGGGGCTTGGCCTCGTTGACCGTCAAACGACGGCCGTTGTGCTCCTGGTCATGCAGGCCCTGGATGGCGGCCTGAGCCTCGGCGTCGGTGTCCATCTCCACGAAGCCGAAGCCCTTGCTGCGGCCCGTGTCGCGATCTTCGATGACCTGGGCGCTCTGCACCGTGCCGAACTCGGAGAAGAGTTCTTCGAGGTCAGAGCTGGTGACCTGATACGTGAGATTCCCAACATAAAGCTTCTTGCCCACCGTCTCACTCCTGGAGGGGGCCACGACCCGGCGATCGCTCTGCGGGTCTGATAAGGTGGGGCCGACTCGGGCGGCCCAGCCGGTGGGATGGCGAGAGAGACAGGCGAAGGAAGATTCCATGGGGATCAGCGTCGCGGACTCTTTCGTTATCCAACGCGGTACGAGTATAGGCAGGGACCACCCTCCGTGAAAAGTCAATTCTACGCGGCATGGCGAAATGAATATCGATCCGGTCGCGCGCGCGGGACCGCCAACGATCCCCTCGGTGGCGGTGGCGGTCGGGGCGTGTTCCGGAACCGGGGACCCTGGTAGAGTGGAGGCGAAGGCGGGTTGTCCACCGGACCCCAGATCGAGGACCGCCCTGAGGAATGGCGGGTTCCGCAGAATGAGGAGGGTTCACGCCATGAAGACGGCTTTCTGTTGGCTGTTTTTGGTCCTGCTCCTGAGCGTGCCCGCAGCGCGAGCCGGCGACGGATACCTCGCCGACATCGGACCGGCGCCGGCGGTCGAACTGATCGACCAGGAGGGGAAGCCGTTTTGCCTGGCCGACCGGAGGGGCAAAGCAGTGCTCGTTAGCTTCCTCTACACGACCTGCAGCGGCACCTGTCCGGCGACGACCAGTCAGCTCGCGCGATTGCAGGGGGCGTTGAAGGAGGCCGGGCTCTGGGGAGACCGCATCGAGTTCGCCTCGATCACGCTCGATCCGGAGCGGGACCGGCCCAACGTGCTCCGGTCGTATGCGTTCCTCTACGGCGCCGATCTGGCGGCCTGGCATTTCCTGACCGGCCAGCCGGAGGAGGTCCGCTCGGTGCTCGACGCCTGGGACATGTGGGCCCGCGTGAGCGATCAAGGAGTGCTGGATCACCCGTCACGAGTCTTTCTCGTCGATCCGCAGGGGCGGCAGAGGGAGATTTACAGCCTGGAATTCCTCAAGCCGGAGGTGGTCGTCCGGGATGTGCGCTCGGTCCTGGGTACGGCGCGGTAGTTGCTACAGGGATGTTCGCGACCGCTTGAGTTCCGCACCAGGGCACGAGGACGTGGGCCGGGTTCTTCCCTTCGTGCAATTTCCGTTTCCTTTACGCCTTTGTGGTGGATCTTCCCTGCGCGACCCCCAGGGTCCCGTCTCCCGAGCGAGCCAGCCATGCCGATCGCGCCGGTGTCGCGTGCGTCGCGACTGTTCGTGATTCTCAACCCCTCGGCGGGGAGTTACCGGGCCGGGGAGGTGCATGTCGCGCTGGAGCGACACTTCGCCTGCGATGACGGCACCTGCGACGTTCACCAGACCAGCGGCGCGGAGGATCTGGCTCGCCTCGCCCGTGAGGCGGCCGGTCGTGGGTGCGACGTCGTCGTGGCGGCCGGTGGCGACGGCACGGTCTCGGCCGTGGCTGGCGGACTGGTCGGGACCGGGGCGAGGCTCGGAATCCTGCCGATGGGCACGGGCAATGTCCTGGCCCGTGAGCTGGGACTGCCGCTGGCGCTGGAGGAGGCCGTCGCGTTACTCGCCGGCCCGCACGCCACGACGGCCCTCGATGCCCTGAAGGTTGGCGATCGCTACTTCTTCACTCAGGTCGGCGTCGGCCTCGACGCCTTGATGATCCGGGGAACGCGGACGGAGCACAAGAAGCGGTTCGGACGGCTGGCTTATCTCTGGACGGCCTTCACGCAACTTCTGGGCTTCCGTCCTCGGCGGTTCACGATCCGCGTGGACGGCCGTCGCGAGCAACACCGGGCGAGTCAGGTGCTCGTGGCCAACAGCGGCACGCTCGGCCAGCCGCCCTTCCGCTGGGGACCAGATATCCGGCCCGACGACGGCCGGGCGAGCGTCTGCATCTTCCGTCCCCATACCTTGCTCGACTACACCCGGCTCGCCTGGAACTTTCTCCGCGGCCGGCACCGCGACGAGCCGAGCGTCCGCTACCGTACGGCCGGGCAGTCCGTCCGGATCGACTCCCGGCGCCCGCTCCCGGTCCAGGCCGACGGCGAGATCATCGGCCGCACGCCCGTCACCCTCGAAATCATCCCCGGCGCGGTGCGGGTCGTGGTGCCGCCCGACGGTCGTCCGGCGGAGCCCTGAGCGGCTCGCCGGAAAGCCGGCCACGGCCTCTCGGACCACCTCGCAAGAACACCTCGGGTTCGGCCTGCCCATGAAAAGCCCCCCGCCATCGCCCCAATTTCGTGCTATAATTAACTGCGACTCCCTGGCAATCCGGCTGGCATCCCGTCCCTGCGTCCTGGCGAGGCATCGCGACAACGCGGCGCGTTCTCAGTGCCGAACGAACTTCAAACTGGGCAAAATCTTTTCGCAAGTCTTCGCCTCAAATAAAATTACAATCTGAAGTTCACCCTGATAAAAAGCGTCCTCTCTTCCTCTCGCCGACGTCCCGGGCGCGTCGCGACCGCGTCGCCAGGGCGTTCCGGCATCGTTCCGAGATTCTGATTGCAGTTAAACAAAGCCATCCCCGCCGTCCGGTCGGATCGCTCGCGCCGGTCCGCAGAGGCCCGGTCCGGGGTGGGCCCGGACCTTCCCGGATCGCCTCGGAGAGTGTCGCTGAGCTATCGGAGCAGCTTTGGCCGGAAAAAGCCGGAGAAGTTCTGGCTTTGCACATTTTCGCCAGGTTAATGTAAGGGAGATCGTCCCCGGCCACGCGGCAGCGTTGCCGCTTATCGATGGCCCGGGGGGCCTCCCGCCAGGAGACGCATCCCGATGATCCGTCAAGCACGGCCGCGCCTCGGGCCCGGCATGGCGCTGGTGATTGTCCTCGTCAGCGGCGCCCTAGCGAAGGAAGAATCGGTCGAGCTCACCATCCTGCAACTCAATGACGTGTACGAGATCACCCCGCTGAACGGCGGCGTCGTGGCCGGGCTGCGCGGGTCGCGACGCTCCGCAAGGAGATGGAGCGGAAGAATCCAGGACACGTCCTGACCGTGATGTGCGGTGACTTCCTCAGTCCCTCGGCCCTCGGCTCGGCGGTGGTCGGCGACGGGCCGTTGAACGGGCGACAGATGGTCTGGACTCTCAACGCGATGGGGCTCGACTACGCGGCGCTCGGCAACCACGAGTTCGACTACCCCACCGGCGACCCGATCCGACGCGCCATCGCGGAATCGGACTTCCGCTGGATCGCCAGCAACGTCACGATCCGAGGCCTGCCCGAGTATGCCAAGCCGAAGATCGTGGCGACGAAGGTCCACCAGATCGCGGTCAAGGGCCGGTCGGAGCCGCTCCGCGTCGGCCTCTTCGGCGTGACGTTTCATCCCGGCGCCGTCAAGAAGCAGGACGCGGCGAGCGCGACGAGCCGCGTCTTTCCCGAGAGTGACAAGCCGGCGGACCAGGCGAAGGTCTATGCCGAATTCCGCCCCCCGCTGGTCGCGGCGCGGGAGATGGTCGCGAAGCTCAAGCAGCAGAAAGCCGACGTGATCATCGCCCTGACTCACCTGAACCTGCAATGGGACCCCCAGGAGCAGGGCGATCCCTACAAGGTGCCCGACGAGGCACTGGCCAGGGAACCCGGCATCGACCTGATTCTCGGCGGGCACGAGCACGCCAACAACTTCCGGATCAGGATGGACGGGCGGGACCTCCCGCCGATCTTCAAGGCGGACGCGAACGCGCGCACCGTCTTCGTCCACCACCTCCACTTCCGCTACGACCCCGACCAGCCGGAGACCCCGGCCCAGCTCGTCCGGATCGACTCCGAACAAAGGCCGATCACCAACTCGATCGACAAGGACCCGGCGACCGACGCCGTTGCCGAAGCCTGGTTTCGCGGGGCCTGGAAGACTTCCGGCGGAAGTATCAGGGCAAGGACCCGCTCCGGCCCATCGGCCAGATCGCCCACAGCCTGGATGGCCGAGATGAAAGCGTCCGCTCCGGGCGAACGGGGCTCACCTCGCTTCTCGCCCAGGCGATCCGCGAGGAAATGAAACACCAGAACGCAGCGGTCTTGCCGCGGTTCGTGATCTTCAACAGCGGTACGGTCCGGATCGACGACGTGATTCCCGCCGGGCCGATCTCGACCTACGACACGATCCGGATCTTGCCCTACGGCGGCGAGTTTTACTGCGAGTCGATGCGCGGGCGGGTCCTCCGCGACCTGATCATCCGGGCGACCCAGCCCGAACTGTACGGCAAGGGCGGGTTCCTCCAGCATTTCGACGTCTCGGCCGAGCCTGACGCCGACGGCCTGCTCCCCACGATCGACCTGGCGACACTCGACACCGACGAGACGTTCCCCGTCGCCTTCAACTCCTACCTGCTCAAGGAGGGCGGGACCGACGCCCTGAACCTGGCCACGAAGCTGGACGCGGCCCGCGCCAAGGAACTGGGGGCGAAGGAGGGCCAGTCATACGCCCAGGCAGCCGGCTTCGAGCCCGACCCCGAGAAGCTCGACAAGGCCGGCGACCTCCGCAAGGCGCTGATCGACCATTTCGAGGCGGGTCCGCAGCCGCCAGATTCGGGAGCCGCCGGCTCATCGGCCGTCCCCGCCCCGCCGCCCACGATCATCAACAACAACATCCCGGCACCGTCCGAGAACCCGACGCTCGCCCAGGCGATCCTGACCGGACTCACTGACTTGAAGTCGGTCATCGCCCATATGCCGCAACGTCCCGATCCCGCACCCGCCACTTCGCCCAACTCTCGCGGTGATCTCACTAACAACATTACCTTCCAGAATCCTCCCCCGCCGGAGCCGCCCGCGAAGCCCCCTGAGCATCGTGATGACGACCGCCTCAAGGCCCCCGACAACAACAGTCCCGAGCACCCCAGCCGCAAAGCGATGAGCGCCCTTGACTGGGTCGAGATCCTCGGCGAGTTCCTCGATCGACTGACGGCGGCCGTTGCCCTCGTGCTTGCTGCCTACGTCTTCTTCACCCGGAAGGCGGCCGATCGTCGGGAGGAGATGTTCGTTGCGCTTAATCGGCCTCAGCGACCGGAAGCCACCTCCGCGGCAGCCACCTCTACGGGGAACCAGCCCGGTCCGTGAGGATCTTCCCGCCCCGTGACAGCGATTATCCGTTCCCCCCGCCAGGAGCCAACGAGGTGAGATCAGGTGCCGAAGGCTCCATGCCCCTGGCCGGTTCGTCGCGGCCGCGTCCTTGCGCCCTCCGCGGATCGCCTGGTTAGCAGAACGGCCTCAAGGCCCGTCGCATCTCGGTGGCGTTGGGGTAGCGTTCCTCGGGCTCGCGGGCGAGGCAGCGGTCGAAGACGGCGGCCAGGGCGGGCGGAGACGTCGGGGCGGCGGTCGCGGATCGGCACGGGGGGCTCTTCCAGGAGCGTGCGGATCAGGTCGCCGCCCTCGCTGACCTCGTCGTAGATGTACTGGCCCGTGATCAGGAAATAGAGCGTCGCGGCGGTGGCGTAGAGGTCGCCGGAGGGGAGGACCTTCTTGAAGTCGAGCATCTGCTCGGGCGGCATGAACGGGATCGTCCCGCGCATCTCGCCGGAGAAGGTCAGGCCGGAGAGGCCGATCGAGCGGAAGCTCTTGGCCAGGCCGAAGTCGGAGATCTTGGCGACGAGGCCGGCGTCGCCGCGGCCGATCAGGATGTTCTCGGGCTTGATGTCGCGATGGACGAAGCCGCGGGCGTGGGCGTGTTCGAGTCCCTTGAGCACCTGGTACGCCATCCGGCAAGCCTGGTTGATCGGGTAGGTCCCCGGGTCGGCCTGGGCCAGGGCCTCCAGGTTGCTTCCGGCGATGTACTCCATCGCGAACCAGAACTGGCCGCGGGTCGTCCCCTGCTCGTAGAACTCGACGATGTTGGGGTGCTTCAACTGGCTGACGACCGACATCTCGCGGAGGAAGCGATCGATGGCCGAGCGGGTGGCGGCCGTCTCGGGCGCGATCAGCTTCAGGGCGACCTTACGGCCGGTCGAGTTGTGCTGAGCGAGGTACACAACGCCCATCGCGCCGCGGCCCAGCTCGCGGAGGGTGGTGTAGTGGGGCACGGGCTGGGGGGTCAGGTCGACCTCGGCGCGGCAGCGGTCGCAGAGCCAGTGGATCGTGTCGCGACGCATGTCGGGGTCGGTGCCGGCGGCCACGTCGATGCCGGCCGGGGCCGGGTTGCCGCAACTGGCGCAGGCGATCGTCAGGCCGGTCATCACGGCCGCCTCGGACGTCTCCTTGTCCGCCAGACCCACGCCCGGCCCGGCGTGCGGTCCAGGCGAGGCCCGAGTCTCGCGAGCCGGGCAAGCCCTTCGACCCGGACGAGGAAGATGCTCTGACCGGCCGCGATCCGGTCGCCCGTGCCCAGGCGGGCCCGCTGCACCTGCCGATCGTTGACGAACGTGCCGTTGGTGCTGCCCAGGTCCCTCAGCTCGCAGCGCGGGGGGTTGATCTCGATGAGGAAGTGATCGCGCGAGAGCGCCGGGTCTTCCGGCATCGAGCAATGGACGAACCGCGAACGGCCCACGATGAACGTATCGTGGCGGTCAAAGACATACGACCGGCCCTTCCGCGGGCCTTGCAGGACATCCAAGATAACTCGCATGATTCCTCGGGGCGACGTGCTCGACGTGGGCATGCGGCCTCGTATTATATACGTTCGGTCGGGGCGGAAGGTACCGCGCGCACCGTTCGAAGTTTCAAAATCCTCATGTTTTCTCGGCCACGGCAATTGATGCGAGGGAACCTGAACGCATGGACGACATCGTTGCGCTGGGTTCGATCGTGGCGCCCGAGGTGGCGGAGGCCCTGGACGGCCGGGCATGCGGTGGTGGCCCTGGAATCGACCCTGATCGCCCACGGCCTGCCCTCGGCCGGAGAACCTGGAGACGGCCCGCGTCGCCGAGTCGGCGGTGCGCGGGGCCGGGGCGGTTCCGGCGACGATCGCCGTGCTGGGCGGTCGGGTCCGGATCGGCCTGAGACGGCGAGGAACTCGAACGCCTCGCCGGTCCGGGTCCGTTCGTCAAGGCGGGCCGTCGCGACCTGGCGCCGGTCCTCGCCCGGGGCCTCGACGCGGCGACGACCGTCTCGGCCACGCTCTTGCTCGCCCGCCGGGCCGGCCTGGGCGTGATGGCGACCGGCGGGCTGGGCGGGGTCCACCGGGCGGCGCTCGCAGAGCTTCGACGTCTCGGCCGACCTCGACGAGCTGGCCCGCGCCGACGGCCGGCTCGTGGTCTGCTCCGGGGTCAAGTCGATCCTCGACATCCCGGCGACGCTCGAAGCGCTGGAGACCCGCGGCGTGCCGGTGCTCGGCTACCGCACGGCCGACTTCCCCGCGTTCACGACCGTCACCAGCGGCCAGTCGCTCGAATGGCGGGTCGAGACGCCGGCCGAGGCGGCGGCGGTCGTCCGTTCGCACCGGCTCCCTGGGGCTTCCCGGCGCGGTCGTGCTGGCGCAGCCGGTCGCGGCCGAGGTGGCGGTCGCGGCCGATCAGATGGAAACGGCCCTCGCCTCCGCCCTGGCCGAGGCCGGGCCCGCGGCCTCTCGGGCAAGGCGATCACGCCTTTCCTGCTCGACGCCGTCCGCCGCGCCACCGGCGGCCGGAGCCTGGCGGCCAACCGCGCCTTGATCGTCGCCAACGCCCGGCTCGCCGCTGAGGTGGCCGTGGCGATCCGGTCCTGAGCGGGACGGATCGTCCGGGTCGACGGGTGACCGGCCGCGGGGTTTTGGGAGTCGCCTCACCCAAAAGCCCCGCATGCCCAAAGCTTATACAAGAATGAAGTCAACTGTTCGGTGACTCTCAGGGTTTCGCGGGGCCGAGGTTGCCGAGCCGGAAGGTTTTGAGGATGGCCTCAACCTCGTCGCGGAAAGTGGCGGCGCGGTCCTGGGCAGTGACGGCCTCGGCGGTCAGGGCGGCGTTGCGGCCGAAGAGCAGGAGGTAGCCGTCGAAGTGGAGCCGCTGGGGGAGCTGACCGGCGGCGGGGTTGGTGGCGGCAGCGTTTGGATTGGGCGTCAGGGCAGCCTCGACACGGCGGACCTCCATGCCGGGCCACTGAGCGGCGGGCAAGGTGATCGGCTGGGTGGAGCGGACCTCAAAGCCGTACTGGCGATGCTTCTCGAAGAAGCCGGGGAAGACGGTGTCGGCCCGGGGCTGCTGGTCGTCGAAGAAGGCCAGCACGAGCGAGTCCGGGCGTTCGGCGGCGGGGCCGGCCATCTTGCGAAGGGCCACCAGGTTATGGAGTCCAACCTCATAATCGTGCGAGTATTCCTGCGGGTAGCGGACGGAGAAGCGGCCCTCCAGATCCACGTAGGTCAGCCAGGAGTTCTCGGGCGTGGGCTGGGGAGGGGTCGCGGGTTGATCGAGGGCTGGCCCGTCGCCGGGCCAGCGGCGCTGGAGGATCAACTCGCGACGGGTCGAGCCCCCGAGTGGTCCTTCGGCACCCTGGCGGGGCACGGTCGTCACCTGGGCCAGTCGGACCTTGCTGATGCCGCCGTGGCCATCGACCGGGGCGTCGGCCGCGACCGGCGCCGCGGCGGCCGCGCCGGCCGACGGGGCGGGGGTGAACGTGAACTCGACCTGGGCGTTGAGCTGTGTCGGTCCTTGCCGCGTGACGACCTGGCCGCTGAGGTCGATGATGGCGACCTGCTCGCCGCCGGTGCCGGCCTCCGCGGGCCGGACATCGGCAAGTTTGGCCCGCACGTTGGCCTGGGCGACCGGCTCGGTGAGCAACGCCGAGAGCCCACGACGATCGAGGGGCCAGACGTCATAGAGCTGTACGGGGAACTCGGGCAGCAGGTAGGAGAGGTCGGAGACCATCGGGTTGCCCTTCGCGAACTGATATTCCTGCTCCAGGATCGACCGCGCAGGGGTCAACGAGAGGATGCGTGGGCGCGCTGCCGGGCAAGGACTCGAACCAGACGGTCAGGTCGGCCATCAAAGGCGCGGTGCCCGCCTTCGCCCAGGGGTTCGGATCGACCCGGGCGGCCTCGTAGCGGCGGACCAGGACCGAGACCATTCGGTCGTCGCCAGGGCCAACCTCGACCGGCCGCTCGGTGAACCGGGCCTGACGGACGGTGACCTGGCTGGTGGGTGCCCCCTGAGCCTGGTCGCGAGATTCGGTGACGGTCTCGCGAAAGGCGACCTGATACTGGGTCAGGCCGCGGTCGGCCTCACCGTCGCGGGCGGAGTAGGTCTCGACCAGAAGGTAGCGAGTCGTCAGGTCCCGCGCCGGGGCCTGGGCGGGCTCGGTGCCGGGACGGGGCGTCGCGGTGTCGGCGGCCGGCGCCGGGGCCGTGAAGGGATCGGTGGCTGGAGCCTGCGCGGGCTCTGCGGTGGGGCGGGGACGGAAGGGCAGAGGGGATGGTGCCGGCGGCACCTGCTGGGCCATCGCGACCTGGGCCGTGGCCAGGACCGCCCAGGTCAGGCCGATCCCGGTCAGGCTCCAGGTCCATCGGCCGATCGGGCGGGGTCCTCGTGATCGTGCAGGAGCGGGCATCAGCGGGCCTCCCTCTGCGAATCGTTGCGGTTGAAGCTTGGTTTGAGGGCCAGCGTTGCGAACCAGGCTCAGCGGCTGTCGTTCCCGGCTGGAGCCTTCCACTCCAGAGAGCCGACCATCCTCAGATCCTGGTCGCCGAAGCGCGTCTCCAGGGCCCGGGTCAGCGTGAAGACAGCGTAGAGCTGGTCGCCCTCGGGGCCGGCGATCAGATAATAATACCAGAGCGGGACATCGCCCTCCTCCTGCTCGGGTCCTTCGACCGCCACCTTGTAGCGGAAGCCGCCCCCCTCCGCCCCGCCGACCTCGCCCGCGCCGATGATCGGCGTCGAAGTTCTTGCCGAGGCTGCGACGGATGTCGTCGCGGAACTGGCCGAGATCCTGGTGGCGACCGCGGCCGGCATTGGGGGCGAGGGCCAGGTCGCACTGAGCGACCGGCTCGCCGGCGTCGATCCGCTTCAGGACGACGCGGCGGGTGTCCTCGAAGGCGATGTGCCAGAGACGGTCGTGCAGGATGCGGTACTGCCCGCCCGACGGTGCGTAGAGGAGCAATTCGCGGTGCGGCTCGACCTCCAGCGGCAGGTCTTTCAACGCGTCGTCGGAAAGCTCGGCCGGGGCCTCGATCGGCGTCCGATCCACCGTCAACGTGCTCTTGGCCTCGATCGCCGACTCGACGTAACCCTTCTTCCGCGACTCGTCCCGCTTCAGGTCCAGGCGGCGGATCAGGTCGGCCTTGCGGTCGAAGACGAGGCTGGCCGTCGAACCGGATCGTCCCCTCCCCACCCCGAACTGCGCCGCGGACCTCGCCGGAGAGCGTGATCCGGGCCTCGGCCTCGTCGAGCCGGGCCAGCTTGGCCTTCAACGTCTGCGATGCCAGGGCCTCGTACTCGCTAAGCACTCGGGCCACCTCGGGGCCGACGGCCCAGGTGTCGCCAACCGAGACCGGCTTCGTCGGTAACAAGGCCGCCAGCACAAGCGGGTCGCCGGGGCTCTGCAGGAGGTCCAGCTCCGACCGTAGTAAGGGTCCACCGGCGCTGACCGTGACCACGCCTTCCGGCCGACGCTCGGCGATCAGAAGCGTCACCTCGGGACGGACCTTCACGCTCATCGACTGCCCTTCGCCGCGGAAGAAGTCGATCTCGGCGGTAGCCCGCTCGACCCTCCGCACCACCTTGCGCACCGCGCCACCCGGACCCGCTCGCCGCGACCCGTTCGAGGAAGTCGAGGTGCGTCTCGACCTTGAAGGGCAACGGCTTGCCCTTCGCCTCGTAGTCCGGTCGCGTGCCCTCAGCCGCGAGCGTGACAGCAACGCGCGTCGCCCGACCGATCGGGGCCGACTCCCGGAGTGTGACCGCCCCCTCCTCAACGGCCGCGGGTGCTGTTTCTGCAAGCGTCAGTCCGACAAGCAGCCCAATCATCCCGGCCACCTTGATTGTTCTCATGGATCCCTCCAAGCGACCGCGTCGATTTTTTTCCGCCCCGTCGGCCGTTTGCTTGCACTTTCTGCCAGGGATGAGGGCGTTTTCTTCCTAGAAGGACGGCCGCATGCGCCCGACGAGACCAGATTTCTGTTGTCGCAGAGCACGGAGCTGATGCAAGGCGCGTCCTCGAGGTCGGTCCGGCTGGGCCCTTCTCAACACCCTAGTCCTGACCCGTTGGGCCGTCAACGGCGTTGGAGTCGTCACGCGAGCTGGCCGGAATCGTATTGGGAGCGAAGAGATTGGGGAGAGATCGGGTCCCCCGCCGATCAGAGGAGGATCGGTTTCGGAGCGTCGGGCGGAGCGAGACCGGACCAGGACCTGAAATTTCGCTCAGGTCGCGCGATTTTTGCCGACCCTCGGGTATTCGGATTGCGTACAGTGGGGGTTGAACCCGGTCAAGCCCTCAGGCGTCTAAAGGGCCGACTGGACGACCGCGGAATAACGGCCGCAAGACCACGAATTCCCTCGGGGAGAAATGATCGAGGTCGTTGAATTATTCAGGACGTCGGTCGGGCGAGACGGGCGTTTTCGATTGTCCAGATAACAGGAACATTGTCTCTTGACCGGAGTGGGTCCGGTCGGGAGGACCTCGGCGATGAGCACCAGCATGTACCGCCATCCGGCCCTCAAACAGTTGAAGGACCAACAGGCGCGCGTTGCTGGCCGGCAGCGGCGGCTGGAGTTGCTCAACCGCGCCGAGGGCCTGCTCGGCGAGATCGACCCGGATCGACGTTATCCCTTTGAATTTCTCTGCTTCCGGATCACCGGCTACCGGCCCGACTCGACGTCGTTGCTGGTGCTGGCCGGTGAGGACGTACGGCACGATCTGGGACTCTTCCTCCGCGACCTGGCGGCGACGGTCAGCCAGCCCGTCGAGGACGTCTCCGAGCCGGTGCTGACCGTCGAGGAAGTCAGCCGACGTTACAATATCTCGACCAGAACGGTCAATCGCTGGCGGCGACAGGGGCTGGTCGCCCGCCGTTTCCTGATCGAGGGCAAGCCCAAGGTCGGGTTTCTCGAAAGCAGCCTGAAGCGTTTCGTGGACGACCACCGCGAGCAAGTCGATCGCGGGAGCCGGTTTCGACATTTGACGGACGAGGAGCGGGACGAGATCGTCCGCGCGCGCCCGTCGCATGGCGTCGGTCGGAGGCCAGGGACGCCTGGCGGAGATCGCGCGGAGGATTGCACGCAAGATGGAACGTTCCCCCGAGACCATCCGCACCACGTTGAAGACCTACGACCGCGAGCATCCCGACCGGCCGATCTTCCCGCCGTCGAACGCCCCGCTGGACGACGACGCCAAGGCCAAGATCTACCGGCTCTCCCGGATGGGCGTCACCGCCGAGAACCTGGCCAGCCAGTTCGGCCGGACGCGCTCGAGCGTTTATCGCGTCATCAACGAGATGCGCGCCCGTCGCATCCTCGAGCAGAAGCTCGAGTACATGCACCACCCCAGCTTCGACGACGACGCCCAGCACATCGAGATCCTCGGCCCGATGCCGGTGATCGCCGAGGGCAAGTCGCCCCGCCGCGCCAAGGCGCCCAAGGGTCTGCCCCCGTATCTGGCCAGCCTGTACGAAGTTCCGCTCTTGACCCGCGAGCAGGAAGGCCACCTCTTCCGCAAGATGAACTTCCTGAAATACCAGGCCGCCAAGATCCGCGATCGGCTCGACCCGACCCGGGCCAAGGCGACCGACCTCGACGAGATCGAACGACTCCAGGAAGAAGCCCTGGCCGTCAAGAACCAGATCATCCGGGCCAACCTCCGGCTGGTCGTCTCGATCGCCAAGCGGCACGTCGGCCCCTCGAACAACTTCTTCGAGCTGGTCTCCGACGGCAACATGAGCCTCATCCGCGCCGTCGAGAAGTTCGACTACAGCCGCGGCAACAAGTTCTCCACGTATGCGTCCTGGGCGATCATGAAGAACTTCGCCCGCACGATCCCCGAGGAGAACTACCGCCGCGACCGCTTCGTCACCGGTCACGAGGAGATGTTCGAGGCCGCCGCCGACAACCGGACCGACGAGCACGAGTACGAGAGCGCCCTGAAGCGCATGCAGGAGGCCGTCCGCGGCATGCTCGGCAAGCTCGACGACCGCGAACGCCGGATCATCGTCAGCCGCAACGGCCTCGGCGGCGCCGCCGAGCAGACCCTTGAACAGCTCGGCCGCGAGCTGGGCATCACCAAGGAGCGCGTCCGCCAGATCGAGTCGCGGGCCCTGGACAAGCTCCGCAAGTTCGCCAGCGAGCAGAAGCTGGAACTGCCGATGCTCTGATCGGATTGGGATTGCCCAACTTTCCAAACCCTCCAACGGGTGCCCGGCCGGGCACCCGTTGGTCCTTTTTCCGCAGGGAAGTCCCCGATGTCCGTGGTTTCCGCTCCACCACAACCGGCCGAGACCGTCGCCGATCTCCTCAAGCGGCTCGGCGACATCGCGCCCTCGCGCGTCCGGGTCCATCCCCCGCCCGGCACCGTCACCGAAAACGACCTCATCGACATCCTGGATCGCGAGGACCGGCTCTACGAACTCGTCGAGGGGACTCTGGTGGAGAAGGTCATGGGCTTCGGGGAATCGGAAGTCGCCATGCTCCTCGGCTACTTCCTGTTGACCTTCGTCCGCCGGCACAAACTCGGCATCGTGACCGGCCCCGACGGCACCGTCTGGATCGCGGCCGGCCTGGTCCGCATCCCCGACGTCGCCTTCTTCGCCTGGGCCAGCCTGCCCGGCGGCAAGCGTCCCAAACAGCCGATCCCAGCCATCGCCCCCGACCTCGCCGTGGAAGTCGTCAGCAAGGGGAACCGCAAGCGCGAGATCGACCGCAAGCTCCGCGAATACTTCGACGCCGGCACCCGGCTCGTCTGGCTGGTGGACCCGAGGACCCGGACCGTCCGCGTCCATACCGCCCCCAACCGCTCGACCCGACTCGACGCCGACGCCACCCTCGACGGCGGCGATGTCCTCCCCGGCTTCGCCCTGCCGCTCCGCGACCTCCTCCCCGAAGCCGGCCGCTGAGCACCACCCCGGCGCGAACCCCGATATCCCCACCTGCGTCCGATCGTTTGGAGCCCGCGGGCAATTTTTCCGACGCGGCCCCTTGCCTTCGGGAGTTCCGTCGTAGTAGGATACTCCTTGCCCGTTTTCCGAATCCCTCCCCGCGCCTTCGGACAGGACAAACAACCGCGCTCGGCCGTCGGGTTCGACGCCTCGGCCGTGGTAGCGAGTTTTTGGAAATGGGGCGGGAAATCCCTTGCAACCTCGGGAACTCGCGATATAGTAAGGAATTTCACGGTCTTTGCTCTGGAGCGCTGGCGTAGCTCAATGGCAGAGCATCGGTTTTGTAAACCGAGGGTTGTGAGTTCGACTCTCACCGCCAGCTCTGCCCGAACCACGCCAGGTCGATGCGGGGCTCAGGCCCCTGGCGAAGCGGGTGGATGCCCGAGTGGTTAAAGGGGCCAGACTGTAAATCTGGTGGCACTGCCTTCGCAGGTTCGAATCCTGCTCCACCCACCTCCAACCCAGCTCGAATCACCTAGCCGGAGAGTCAGCTTAGCAAACGGACGCAAACCCCAACGAGATCCATCCCCGGCCGCTCCGATCGGTTCGCCCCCGATGGCCCCAGGCCACATGCCTGTTGCGGCATGATTGCGGGTGTAACTCAATGGTAGAGTACCTGCCTTCCAAGCAGGCTGTGTGGGTTCGATTCCCATCACCCGCTCTCGGGGCGACAGGGTCGGAATCGTGGTGAGCGAGAGCGTGACTCAACATCCCCTAGCCAAGAGCAACCTCCGGAGCATTGCGGAGCGGAACCAGAGAGACCCAGAAGCTAGGCTGCCGTGGCTCAGTCGGTAGAGCGCGTCCTTGGTAAGGACGAGGTCGTGGGTTCGAATCCCACCGGCAGCTCTCGGATCGGACGGCCCCAGGCCGACCCGGAATTCCGAGTTCGATGCGGCGAAGCCGGACGACAGGGAGCCCCGTCGCTTGCGAGCCGAGCCCTCGATCGCGATCGACCTCATCCCAAGTGACGACGAACCCGTGGGTCCCGGCGGCCCGATCGACCGACGGCCCCGCCGGGGGCAGCCGCCCGGGAAGCCTGCGTGGATGCGGGTCGGGCGGCCGGGTCGGGTGCCCGCCCCGCCAACTCCCCCTTGCCCAGAGAGGCGCTGACAGGAGTAACGATGGCCAAGGAAACCTTCACCCGGACCAAACCCCACGTCAACGTGGGCACCATCGGGCACATTGACCACGGCAAGACGACCCTGACGGCCGCGCTGCTGGCGGTCCTGGCCGCCAAGGGGCAGGCCAAGACCAAGTCGTACGCCGACATCGCCAAGGGCGGCACCGTGCGTGACGCGACCAAGACCGTCACCATCGCCGTCTCGCACGTCGAGTACGAGAGCGAGACCCGCCACTACGCCCACATCGATTGCCCGGGCCACGCCGACTACATCAAGAACATGATCACCGGCGCCGCCCAGATGGACGGTGCGATCCTCGTGGTCTCGGCCGCCGACGGCCCCATGCCGCAGACCCGCGAGCACATCCTGCTGGCCCGCCAGGTCGGCGTGCCGGCCCTGGTCGTGTTCATGAACAAGGTGGACCTGGTCGATGACGAGGAACTCCTGGAACTCGTCGAGATCGAGTTGCGCGACCTGCTGAAGCACTACGGCTTCCCTGGCGACGAGATCCCGATCATCCGCGGCAGCGCCCGTCCGGCTCTGGAGAACCCGAGCGGTCCCGAGGCCCAGAAGGTCCTCGATCTGGTCGCGGCCATGGATAGCTACATCCCCGAGCCCCAGCGGGAGGTGGACAAGCCGTTCCTGATGCCGATCGAGGACGTCTTCTCGATCAAGGGCCGCGGCACCGTCGGCACCGGCCGGATCGAGCGCGGCAAGGTCAAGGTTGGCGACCCGGTCGAGATCGTCGGCTTCGCCCACAACAAGAACTCGGTCGTCACCGGCGTCGAGATGTTCCAGAAGACGCTCGACGAGGGCCTGGCCGGCGACAACGTCGGCATTCTCCTCCGCGGCGTCGAGAAAAACGAGCTGGAGCGTGGGCAGGTCATCTGCAAGCCGGGCTCGATCACCCCGCACACCAAGTTCGAGTGCGAGGTGTACGTGCTCTCCAAGGAAGAGGGCGGCCGGCATACCCCGTTCTTCAAGAACTACCGCCCCCAGTTCTACTTCCGGACCACCGACGTCACCGGCACCGTGCTCAACCTCCTCTCCGAGGACGGCACCGAGGCCGAGATGTGCATGCCTGGCGACAACATCAAGATGACCGTCGAGCTGCTCACGCCGATCGCCATGGAGCAGAACCTCCGGTTCGCCATCCGTGAGGGTGGCAAGACCGTCGGCGCCGGCGTCGTGACCAAGATCCTCCAGTAATCCGGGATTGGGAATTTCGGATTGCGGATTCGAGGACAGAGAGGGATTCGATCCGCATTCCGAAACCCGATAACCACAATCCCGAGGGGGGTGAGTGATGCGTGAATACGTCTGGCTGGAATGCACCTCGTGCGGGGACCGGAATTACCGGACCCAGAAGGAAACGCGAGGCGCCGACCGCCTGGAGCTGAAGAAATACTGCAAGCGGGAGCGGAAGCACACCCCGCACAAGGAATCCCGCAAGAAGTGAATCGCGAAATCGGTTCGAGACACCGGGCGAGCGGCCCGCGCCGCCCGGTCCTATTCTTTTCACAAGGACGAGCGTAGCTCAATTGGTAGAGCAGCGGTCTCCAAAACCGCAGGTTGGGGGTTCGATTCCCTCCGCTCGTGCTCTCTTCGGACCAGACCGACAACCCCGGGCCGGGGAACGCCGAGGTGCTCGGAGCCCCGGCATCCCGCGACGGGCCGGCCGGCGAACCTGGAACGCGTGACATGGGTAAAGTTCGAGACGAAGCGCCGGCGACCACCAGCAAGCCCACGGCCAAACCGGCCAGCTCGAAAGGCGGGCGGAGGAGCCAGTTCGGCGCCTTCCTGGCCAATTTCCTGCGGGCCGACACCTACAAGCCGATGCAGGGCCGCCAAGCCCGGCTCTGGACGGGCGTCGGCCTCGGCCTTCTGGTCGCCGCCGGCCTCTACGCGCTCTACACCTATCAGCTCGTCGATAGCAAACCGCAGATCGCCATCGGGGTGCCGGCCGCGCTCGGCTTGGTTCTCGGCTGGATGGTCTGGCGACTCGTCCAGTACCCGCCGTTCGTGGACTTTCTGGTCGCCACCGAGGCCGAGATGAACAAGGTCTCGTGGACAAGCCGGGAAGACCTCTACCGGGCGACCGTCGTGGTGCTGGCGACCGTCGTGGTGCTCTCGGTGTATCTCTTCGGCGTGGACATGGTCTGGTCGGGCCTGCTCCGCTTGATCGGCGTGCTCCGCTTCGAAGGGATGACACCCGCCGAAGGCTAGCCCGGCAACAAACTCCGGTCCCGATCTGACCGACCGGGGCCGGAACGACCCGTCGGACCGCTTCCGACCCCGGCCGGGGAAGTCCCCCGGCCTCCTTTGATTTTCGCGAACTGCGGCCTCCCAACCCACCGCGTGGCTCCGATGACTGACCCGCACGACGAGAACCGCGAACCGGCACCAGCCCACTCCCAGGGCCAGGAACCCGACGCGACCACGCCGGAGACCTCGCTGGGCGCCTCCAACCTCTTCGAGGTCGAGGAACAGACGCCCGACGGCGCCCTTCCGGCGACCGACGGCGAAGAGAAGCCGGAGCCCCGCCCCGATCCCGAGCCGGCGGCCACCCAGCAGCCCGAGCCTGAGCCGGAACCCGCGGCTGTCCTCGACGACGACGAGCCGCCGCCGACACTCGTCTGGTACGTGCTGAAGGTCCAGAGCAGCCGCGAGGATACGATCCGCGATGCCCTGGAACGCCGGGTCAAAATCCAGGGCCTGGAGCGATTCTTCGGCCGGATCGTCGTGCCGACGGAGAAGATTACCGAGATCCGCAACAACAAGAAACGGGTCGTCGAGCGCAAGAGCTATCCCGGTTACATCATGGTCGAGATGGAGCTGAACGAGAAGACCTGGTTCGTCGTCCGCGAGACGCCCGGCGTCGGCGACTTCGTCGGCGCCCACGGCCAGCCCTCGCCGATGACCGACGACGAGGTCCGCAAGATGCTCCACCAGGAGGAGGAGGCCGTCAAGGACGAGGCTCCCAAGGTCAAGATCGACGTCGAGCGCGGCGACCGCGTCAAGATCAAGGACGGCCCATTCGAGAACTTCGAGGGCACCGTCGAGGAGGTCATCGAACAGCGCGGTCTGGTCAAGGTCATGCTGATCATCTTCAACCGGCCGACGCCGGTGGATCTGGAATACTGGCAGGTGGAACGAATCTAACCATTGCGGATTGTGGATTGCGGATTGGGGGTGGGAAGGCCTGGAAGCTGATCGTTCCGGCCTCTTCCCATCCGCAATCCACAATCCACATCCGCAATCCGGAGGCGGATGATGGCGAAGGTGATGACGGCGAAGGTCAAGCTCCAGTGCCCTGGCGGGCAGGCGACGCCCGCGCCGCCGGTCGGGCCGGCGCTGGGTCAGCATGGCGTGAACATCGGTCAGTTCGTGACCCAGTTCAACGACCGGACCAAGGAGATGCGGGGGACGATCATCCCCGTCGAGATCACGATCTACAACGACCGGTCGTTCGAGTTCATCACCAAAAGCCCGCCGGCCGCCGTGTTGCTCAAGCAGGCTGCCGGGGTCGCCTCCGGCTCGGCCGAACCGAACAAGACCAAGGTCGGCAGCGTTACGATGGACCAGGTCCGCAAGATCGCCGAGACCAAGTTCAACGACCTGAATGCCCGCGACCTCGATCACGCCGTGAAGATCATCGCCGGCACTGCCCGCAGCGCGGGCATCGAGGTCAAGTGATGAAAGCCATCCGGGGAAGGGGGCGATTCTTGATATGCCCGAGCACGAACCCAACCGAGGGCGCGTAGCTCAGTGGTCCGAGCAGGCCCCTTATAAGGGCACGGTGGCGGGTTCGATTCCCCCCGCGCCTACTCCCGGCGAAGACTGAGGACCCAGGCCGGTGCGACCGCCCGCCGGCAAACCCACGGGTCGGACAAATGGCGGCAGTTCCCGAGTCCCGAAGTGACGGGAGCGAACCTTGCGACGACGATCGAAGCGCTACCGGGCGCTGCAAGACCGGTGGAAAGTGACCGATCCGGTGCCCTTGCCGGATGCGGTCCGCCAGCTCAAGCAGTTCGCCACGACGAAATTCAACCAGTCGGTCGAGGTCTCGACCAACCTGGGCATCGACCCCCGCCAGAGCGACCAGAACGTGCGCGGCAGCGTCGGACTGCCGCACGGCATCGGCAAGAGCGTGCGGGTGGCCGTCTTCGCCCAGGGCGAGAACGCCGAGAAGGCCAAGGCCGCCGGCGCCGACATCGTCGGAGGCGACGACCTGGCCCAGCAGATCAAGAGCGGCACGATGGACTTCGACGTGGCCCTGGCGACCCCCGACATGATGGGCGTCGTCGGCCCGCTCGGCCGCATCCTCGGCCCCCGCGGCCTGATGCCCTCGCCCCGCTCGGGCACCGTCACCACCGACATCGCCAACGGCGTCAAGGAGTTCAAGGCCGGCAAGATCGAGTTCCGCAACGACAAGGGCGGCAACGTCGCGGCGGCCGTCGGCAAGCTGAGCTTCGAGGACGAGCAGCTGGTCGAGAACATCCAGGCATTCCTCAACCACCTGCGCACCATCAAGCCGACGGCGTCCAAGGGCACGTACATCAAGTCGATCACCATCTCGGCCACGATGAGCCCGGGCATCCCGGTCCTGGCCTGACAAAGGGGGGAGTCGGCAGTCGGCAGTCGGCAGTCGGCAGTAAAGCGAAGCCAAGCCAAGATCACTGCCCGCCGAGACCGACGGCCTGCGACAAGCAATGAGTAAATACGTTAAAGAAATGATGATGGGCCAGCTCAGGACCGACCTGGACGGGACGCAGTCGGTCTTGATCCTGGATCTCAAGGGCCTGGACGCCACCTCGGAGAACCAGTTCCGCCTGGACCTCCGCAAGAAGAACATCCAGGTCCGGTCGTTGAAGAATACCCTGGCCCGCAAGGTCTTCACCGACATGGGGCTGGAGGGCCTGAGCCAGTTCCTCAGCGGCCCGAGCGTCGCGATCTGGGGCGGCGAAGGGATCGCCGAGCTGGCCAAGGAGGTCTCCGACCGCGTCAACAAGCTGAAGAAGCCCGAGATCAAGGGCGGGGCCGTCGAGGGCACGATCATCGGCCCGGCCCAGGTCGAGGATATCACCAAGCTGCCCAGCCGGGAGGCCCTGATCGCCCGCGTGGCCGGCCTGGCCCTGGCCCCGGTCCAGCGAGTCGTCAGCCTGGCCAACGCCCCGGCGTCCGGCCTGCTCGGCCAACTCAAGGCGATCGCCGAGAAGGAAGGCGAAGGCGCGGGCGAAGCTGAGGGCGGTGAGCCCGCGGCGCCGGCCGAGTCGTGACGCGGCGGTGATCGATCTCCCGCCCGCTCTGGCCGGCCGGGCGTTGCGCAGTCCCATGTTGAAAATTCCGGTTGCTTGATACGGCAAGAGGGTGCGGCCGACGCACCAACTTTCTCCAACTACCATCCATCCGACGGGCCCGGGGCGTTCCAGAGCCCCGCCCACAGCGAAAGGATCGAACGAGTCATGGCCACCGACGGGACCACCACCTTCGCCGAGAACATCAAGACCCTGGGCGACCAGATCGTCAAGCTGACGGTTCTGGAGGCCAAGAGCCTGGGCGACTACCTGGAGGAAGAGTACGGCATCAAGGCCGCCGCCGCCCCCGTGGCCATGGCGATGGCCCCCGCCGGCCAGGCGGCCGAGGAGGCCCCGGCGAAAACCGAGTTCGACGTCGTGCTCGAAGCCGCCGGCGCCCAGAAGATCAACGTCATCAAGGTGGTCCGCGCCGCCACCCAGCTCGGGCTGAAGGAAGCCAAGGACTTGGTCGACGGCGCTCCCAAGCCGATCAAGCAGGGCATCTCCGAGGACGACGCCAAGAAGCTCAAGAAGGAGCTGGAAGACGCCGGCGCGACCGTCTCGATCAAGTGATCGCGGCGAGCCCAAAAGCCTCAGCCGACGCGACGCCTCCGGCCGGCTCCCCCAGGGGCGGGCCGGAGCGCCGCCATCGCCGTCGTGCCGGAGTCGCGGGGGCCGGGTTGACCTCGGCCCTAAAATCAGTCATCCAGGACAAACGTCCATGATCGCGGCTCTCCGCTCAACCGGCTATCCGACCCATCCCCAGGAACCCTCTCGCCCCGGCGCGACACCCCGACGGCTCCCCGCCGCCGGGAACAACACGCCGGGGTGTTTCGGCGCGCCGGACGCGGCCGCCTTGACCTGATACGCCAGACCGACCGGCCCGCAAGGCCGCGCGTCCTCACTGCCCCTTCCTCGCCCACGCCGGAATCGACCCGCGGCTTTTCCCTCCGTCCGAGGAGCGCGACAGCATGCCCAGCCCCAGCCCGATCTCGAGAACCGTGCGTCGGATCGCCCCCCTGCCGCCCCGCAACTTCGGCCGGATCACGGATGAGTGGCCGGTCCCCGACCTCACCGAGATCCAGACCGAGAGCTACGCGCGATTCCTCCAGGCCGACGTCGAGCCCGCCGAAAGCCGCGCCGACGAGGGCCTCGAAGGCGTCTTCCGCGAAATCTTCCCCGTCGAGAGCTACGACAAGACCCTCAAGCTGGAGTACATCAAGTACGAGCTGGGCAAGCCCCGCTACGAGCCCGACGAGTGCCGCCAGCTTCGCCTGACCTTCGGCCGCCCCTTGCACGTCTGGCTCCGCCTGAACAAGGGCGAGGCCGCCATCGAGGAGTCGGTCTATCTCGGCGATATGCCGATCATGATTGGCGGCGGCGAGTTCATCATCAACGGCGCCGAGCGCGTCGTCGTCAGCCAGCTCCACCGCTCGCCGGGCGTCGATTTCGTCGTCGAGATCGAGGCCGGCGACAAGCGGATGCACGCCTGCCGGATCATCCCCGAACGCGGTAGCTGGATCGAGCTGCAAGTCACCAAGAAGGATACGCTCGACGTCCGGATTGACCAGTCCGGCAAGTTCTCCGCCATGACGCTCCTCCGCGCCATGAGTCCCGAGTTCTCAACCGACGAGGCCATCCTCCAGGCCTTCTACGAGACCGAGTTGGTCCCGACCGGTTCACCCAAGGCGGCCGAGAAGCTGGAGGGCAGGGTCGCCTGCGGCGACGTCGTGGACCCGAACACCGGCGAGGTCCTCGTCGAGAGCGGCGCCACGATCGCCAAGACGATGGCCCAGATCCTGGCCGATGCCGACGTCGGCGAGGTGCTCGTCCTCAAGGAGTCGCGCGACCCCTTGATCCTCCAGTCGCTCCAGGCCGACCCGACGACGGATCACGAAAGCGCCCTCTTGCGGATCTACCAGCGCCTCCGTCCCGGCAACCCGCCGCAGTTGGAGAAGGCCCGCGAGCTGTTCAACGAGAAGTTCTTCGACACCAACCGCTATCGCCTCGGCCGCGTCGGCCGCTTCCGGATCAACCGGAAGTTCAACCAGGACGTCCCCGAAGACCGGATGACCCTGGAGCCGATCGACTACGTCAACGCGATCCGCTACATCCTCAACCTCCGCAAGGGCCGCGGCCACATCGACGACATCGACCACCTCGGCAACCGCCGCCTGCGGACCATCGACGAGCTGGCCGCCGACGAGCTGCGGAAGGGCTTCCTCAAGCTCCGCCGGACCGTCCAGGAGCGCATGAGCCTCAAGGACGCCGAGGACATGACCCCGCGCTCCTTGATCAATCCCAAGAGCATCAGCGCCGCCATCGAATACTTCTTCGGCCGCGGCGAACTCTCTCAGGTCGTGGACCAGACCAACCCGCTCGCCCAGCTCACCCATGAGCGACGTCTCTCCGCCCTCGGCCCCGGCGGCCTGAACCGCAAGCGTGCCGGCTTCGAGGTCCGCGACGTCCACATCTCCCACTACGGCCGCATCTGCCCGATCGAGACCCCCGAAGGAACCAACATCGGCCTCATCAGCTCGCTCGGCGTCTATGGCGGCGTCGATGAGTACGGCTTCCTCGTCACCCCGTACCGCAAAGTCGAGAACCACAAGCCGACCGACGAGGTCACCATGATGCGGGCCGACGAGGAGGCCGAATACTACGTCGCCCCCGCCGACGCCTTTCGCAACGCCGATGGCACCCTCAAAGGCCCAACCCTGACGGCCCGCTACCAGACGGACTTCGTCACCGCACCCGTCGATCAGATCCAGTATATCGACATCTCGCCCAAGCAGATGGTCGGCGTCTCGGCGGGCCTGATCCCCTTCCTGGAGCACGACGACGCCAACCGCGCCCTCATGGGCTCGAACATGCAGCGCCAGGCCGTGCCCTTGCTCGTGACCGAGCCGCCCTTGGTGGCCACGGGCATGGAGAAGGCCGTCGCCGGCAACAGCGGCATGGTCGTCAAGACCCAGCAAGAGGGCACCGTCACCTACGTCGATAGCTCGCGGGTCATCATCGACCACACCCACATCTACAAGCTTCGCAAGTATGTGGGCCTGAACGAGCGCACCTGCCTGAACCAGAAGCCGATCGTCCAGCTCGGCCAGAAGGTCAAGAAGGGCGACATCATCGCCGATGGCGCCGCCACCTTCCTCGGCGAGCTGGCCCTAGGTCGCAACGTGCTCGTCGGGTTCATGGCCTGGGACGGCTACAACTTCGAAGACGCGATCATCCTGAGCGAGAAGCTCGTCAAGGAGGATGTCTATACCTCGCTGCACATCGAGGAGTTCGAGATCGAGATTCGCGAGACGAAGCTCGGTCGCGAGGAGTTCACCCGCGACATCCCCAACGTCTCCGAGAAGGCCCTGCGCAACCTTGATGAGAACGGTGTCGTGCGAATCGGCACCTACGTCAAGCCCGGCGACATCCTCGTGGGAAAGGTGGCGCCGAAGTCCAAGAGCGAGCTGACCCCCGAGGAAAAGCTGCTCCACGCGATCTTCGGCCGCGCCGGCGAGGACGTCAAGAACGACAGCCTTGACGTGCCCTCGGGCGTCGAGGGCATCGTCATCAACACCCAGCGGTTCAGCCGCCGCATGAGCCTTTCCGAGGAGGAACGCAAGGCCTTCGAGAAGGAGCTCAAGGACATCGAGGCCGCCGAGAGCCAGCGCATCGCCGACGAATACAAGCAGATGATCAAGGCCCTCGAAGAGATCGTCGGCGGACCGATCACCCACCCCGAGACCGGCAAGCCCTTCGGTCGCGAGAAGGAGGCGGTCAAGCTCGCCGAGGAGAGCGAGACCTTCAAGCTCGAAAAGCTCGACCTCCGCTCCAACGACACGAAGGCCGAGGCCCAAAAGGTCGTCCGCCAGTACCTGCCCCGCATCGAGGCCCTCCGCGACGAGCGCGACCGCAAGCTCAATAGCCTCAAGCGCGGCGACGAGCTGCCGAGCGGCGTCCTCCAGATGGTCAAGGTCTACATCGCCACCAAGCGGGTCATCTCCGTCGGTGACAAGATGGCCGGCCGCCACGGCAACAAGGGGGTTATCGCCAAGATCCTCCCCGAGGAGGACATGCCGTTCCTCGAAGACGGCACCTCCATCGAGATCCTGCTCAACCCCCTCGGCGTCCCCAGCCGGATGAACGTCGGCCAGATCCTCGAGACCCACCTCGGCTGGGCCGCCGCCAAGCTCGGCTTCCAGGCCGTCTGCCCCGTCTTCGACGGCGCCGACGAGGAAACGATCCACCAGTGCCTCAAGGACGCCGGCCTCCCCTTCAACGGCAAGGCCCGCCTCTACGACGGCCGCACCGGCGACCCGTTCGACCAGCGCGTGACGGTTGGCTACATCTACATGCTCAAGCTTCACCACCTGGTTGACGACAAGATCCACGCCCGCGCCACCGGCCCCTACTCCCTCATCACCCAGCAACCCCTCGGCGGCAAGGCCCGCTTCGGCGGCCAGCGCTTCGGCGAGATGGAAGTCTGGGCTTTGGAAGCCTACGGCGCCGCCTACATCCTCCAGGAACTCCTCACCGTCAAGTCCGACGACGTCGAGGGCCGCACCAAGATTTACGAGAGCATGGTCAAGGGCGAGAACACCCTCGAAGCCGGCACCCCCGCCAGCTTCGACGTCCTCACCAACGAGATCCGCGGCCTTGCGTTGAACATGCAGCTCGAAAAGAAGCGCATCTGACCCCCGACCCCGAGACCCGCCCCCTGGTATAATTCCCCAGGGGACGGGCTCATTTTCTCCCCTCCCCACGACCTCTCCGCACCACCGTTCCTTCCCGTCGCGGGGCCACCCATGAGCAAGCCCTCGACCCTCTCCCCCGCCGAACTCCGCGAACTCGACCGCTTCCATCGCGAAGGTGGTCTCCGCGCCCTGGCGTCGCCGCACGTCCACTACGACGATCCGCAATGTCCCCATCCCGGCTGCGATCACCGGATGGAATGGATCGACTTCAAGCTCGAACTCCACGGCGATCCCGAAGCGATTGACAAGCCCTTGGTGACCTCCTGGTGGCAAGGCACCGGCTTCGCCGGCCGCTGCCCCGCCTGCCAGGGTTGGATTCGATTTACGACCCTGGCGATGGAGCCCCTCGACGATCGCCAGGCCGCCCAGTGTCCCCATCTCCCGGCGCATTGGCAGGACGTGGCCCAGATCGCCTGACCTCGGGGGTGGAACGAACGATGCGACCCCGCTTCAAGATCGCCACTCTGGCCTTCCTCGTGGTCCTCCTCGCCCTCGACTTCGCCTGGATGCGGTTGCTTCACCCGGTCCGAGGTCGTTCGGTCTTCTCGTTCGCCGCCCAGGGCTTCGACGTCGGCGTCCTCCCGATGGCCAACGTGCTGGCCTTCGGCCTTTATCACAGGCTTTCCCGCCGAGATCAGCCCCATCACTTCCTCACAGGGTTCCTGATCTGGGGCTTCGGTGCTTTGATTTTATATATGATCTTGTGCTGGTCATATCCGAAGAATGTACTCATCCTGATCATGCCCCTCTACCTCGCCTGGTCGCTCTGGAAACCCTTGTCTCCTTCGGACCCGGCTCTCCTCGTCGTGGGCGCGATCTCATTCACCGTACCCCAGTTGCTCTTGGCCGCGCTCGGTGGATGGATCACCCGTTACTTCGGCCGGTGGCGGGGCTTCGACAAGGAAGAACGGGAGGCGCTGACGGCTTACGTCCTTCGATGGCATGGGAACCTCGTCACGAAACCGGAAGCCGAGGGCCTGCGAGCCATCTTCTTCGAGGAGAAAGCCCGGACGCTGGAGCAACAAACCCCCCAGATGGCATCCGAATACCGCAGCCGGTGGGGCCGACACCATGAATCCCAGGTGGCTCGCAAAGCCTTGAAGATCGGGAGGCAAGCGTTCGAGCGCCGGATCTGCCTTCGCATCCTGAATCAGCACTGGCGCACCCTCTCCATCAACCGTTGCCCCAGATGCCGCCGCGTCCTCCGGACGCCGAAAGCCCAGCAGTGCTTCTGGTGCGGAAACGCCTGGCATACCGAGCCGCACAAGTCGTTGGATGCCTAGCCGCTGCTTTCAAAGGGAAGGGACGTCTCATGTCCACCACCCACATCCGCATCGGCCCCGCCGACCACGGCCGCCGCATGTCCCTCGAAGACTTCCGCGAGGCCGAGGAACAACCGGGCTACCGCTACGAACTGGCGCGGGGAGTCCTTGAAGTCACCGAGACGCCCAGCGACGACCACGGCCAGGTCGTCCACAACACCCATGAAGAATTCAGCGACTACCGCCGCCAGCGCCCCGGCCTGATCCGCCGGATCGGCCACGGCAGCGACGTCCGCCTGCTGATCCCCGAGTGGAACTCCGACCGCAACCCCGACCTCGCCGTCATCTTCCCCGACGCGCACCGCAACGACCGCGGCCGTCAGATCCCCGGCCTCGTCGTCGAGGTGCTTTCCCCCGGCCAGCGGTCGCACGACCGCGACTGCGTCGAGAATCGCCAGGAATACCTGACCCGCGGCATCCGCGAATACTGGATCGTCGATCGGTTCCAGCGACTCGTCACGGTCCTGATCTGTCGCGACAACCAAGGCGGCCCCTCCTGGGAGGAACGCACCTTCCGCGACGATCAAATCCTCCTCAGCGAAGCCCTCCCCGGCTTCGCCGGCCGGGTCGCCGACCTCTGGAACGGCCTGGAAGCCGACGACCCCAACGACCGCGATTGAGCCCATTCCCCCCGTTCGGTTGGCCCCGTTCTTGCACGCAACGACCGACCCCGACCCCATCCGAGCCCTTGCCCCCGATTCCATGAAGACGATCGCAACCGTCATCGGTACTCGCCCTGAGGCCGTGAAGCTGGCGCCCGTGGCCTTGAAGCTGGCCGAGACGCCCGGCGTGCGCTCGCATGTCTGCTCGACCGGCCAGCACCGCCAGATGCTCGACCAGGTCCTCGGCGTCTTCGGCATCCAGCCCGACACCGACCTCAACCTGATGCAGCCCGGCCAGACCCTCGCCGGCCTCACCGCCCGCGCCGTCGAGGCGCTCGACGCCTTCTACAAGGGCCTCCAGCCCGACCTCGTCCTGGTTCAAGGCGACACCACCACCGTCTTCTGCGCCGCCCTCGCCGCCTTCTACCACCGCATCCCCGTCGGCCACGTCGAGGCCGGCCTGCGCACCTGGAACCTCGACGCCCCCTGGCCCGAGGAGGCCAACCGCGTCCTGACCGCCCGCCTCGCCGCCCTCCACTTCGCCCCCACGACCTGGGCCCGCGACAACCTCCTCCGCGAAGGCGTCGCACCCGACTCCGTCCTCGTCACCGGCAACACCGGCATCGATGCCCTCTTCCTGACCCTCGAACGCCTCAAGGCCCAGCCCGACCGCCCCCGCCCCCATTGGCTCGATCGCGGCTCCCGCCTCGTCCTCATCACCGCCCACCGCCGCGAGAACTTCGGCGCCCCGTTCGAATCCGTCTGCGAAGCCATCGCCGACCTCGCCGGTGCCTTCCCCGACATCCCGTTCGTCTACCCCGTCCACCCCAACCCCAACGTCACCACCCCCGTCCGCCGCGTCCTCGGCAACCGCGACGACCCCCGCCTGTCCGCCGGAAACGTCCACCTGATCGAGCCCCTGGCCTACCCCCAGTTCGTCGAGCTGATGGACGTCAGCACCCTGATCCTCACCGACTCCGGCGGTGTGCAGGAAGAAGCCCCCAGCCTGGGCAAGCCCGTTCTCGTCCTCCGCGAGACGACCGAGCGCCCCGAGGCCGTCTCCGCCGGTACCGTCCAGCTCGTCGGCACCGACCGCCCGACCATCGTCCGCTCCGCCACGACCCTCCTGACCGACCCCGCCGCCTACGCCCGCATGACCCACCGCCACAACCCCTACGGCGACGGCCACGCCGCCGCCCGGATCGTCGAGCGCTGCCTGGCGTTCCTTGATTCCGGGCACTGAGCAGCGCGGAATGCGGCAGACCCTGGGAGTCCGCTGGCCGATCGACCGCGTCGAGTCCGCGAAGACGCGTCGGCATCAGGTCACGGATAATCGGCCGCCTTGCTCGACACACGCTTCCAGCAGTACGTCGTCATCCCCGGCGGGCCCTCGAATTTGGTAGGACGCTCCCACCGTCGATCGGCGAAGCGGGTTGTGAGCGTGTTTCCCTCCAGCTTGTAGATACCCATACTTCCAATATTCGATTTATAATAAATATCAATACTTTTTGAAGTTTTCTTCGGGTTCAGCTTCACGGTCGCCCATTCCTTCGGCCAGTCTCCGCCGAGAATCCCTGTCTTGACCTTGTTTCCCTGGAATGCGCAACCAAGGGGATGGACGCTACCCTCGGTGCGGACGTAGATCCAGGTCCCCTGGAGGCGCTCCAGATCGGACTTCGGCTCGACCTCCTGGCCCGAAGCCGAAGGGGCCAGAACGAGGATCAGCGAAGCGATCGGAATGAGGCGTGTCATGGCGGACCTCTCCTCGGTTGAGCACGGAGACGGTCGCGATTTCGCCGGGGGCCATCCCGCCGCCTCTGGTCTCCTCAAATCGATTGTTTCAGGAGATCTCTCCCTCGTCAACGGGTGGTGGACGGGTGGTCGGGGCCAGGCGAGTCTTCGACCGCGGGGTGGCACTGGCGGCTTGCCCCAATACTGTCCGGGATTCTGAGTAAGCTGGAGGTCTTCCTATGTCCCCCCGCTCCACCCGTCCGCGCCCGATCGGTGGGCGACGGACGACTCGGCCGGGCGACCTGGGGTAGATGCGGGGTCCGGGCGAATGAGGCAAGGCCAACTGGAACCTGACACAGAGTCAGCTGTCGATGCTACCCCTTCTCCATAGCCGCCATTTACCCCAGAATCCCGGACAGTATTGGGGCAAGCCGTCAGTGGCACCCAGACATTAGCACTTATGATCCACCAGTGCCACCCGCGGCCCGGTCGCTGCGCGCCCCGGGCTCCGGCCACCCGGCGCCCACGCCACGGCGGAATCATGACGCCTTGAAAGGGGTGGTTCGAGACCGCCCACCGTCCTTGAACCACTTCATCGGACGGTGGGCGGTCTCCACACGGGACCCGATCCGACGGTAGTTATTCCGGGACCACCGTCAGGTAGATCCCCGCCCAGCCGGCTTCCTCGGTCCCCATGCTGACGTTGACCGCGATCGAGTTGCCGCGGAACCCGTCGCGCTCGATGCCCATCTCCGTCACCGGCAGCGACGTCCCCGTGTCGGGATCAATCGCATCGGGATCGATCAGGGTGCCGTCCATGCCGGTCTGGACCAGGACCGCGCTCCGAGACTGGCCCGGCCCTTTGCGGAGGTAGAGGCCGTCAATCGGGTTCACATACGCCCCGCCCTTGACCTCGCCCTTTCTGGCCTTGAAGGCGACGTGGAAGGTGGCATCGCCCGGTTTCCCATCAACCAATCCCGACACCGCCACGAACGCGGCGGAGCGCCAGCGAGCCGGCTCCCCGGTGTCGTCCGCTTCACCCGTGCCGGGGACGAGACCCGAGAAGTTCCAGTAGAGGAAGTCGTCGAAGTCGTCGGGCGCCTTCGCCACCGCCCGCGTCTGCGAGGTCTGGAGGTCATGGACGAAGATCCCCTGGTGCACCGGGACCTGCACCGTGAACCCATTGGGGTACGTATCTTCGCAGAATTCGATGCGGTCCTGGTTTCCCTCCTCGGGGCACTGCAGGGTCAGGGTCCTGGTCTCGTCCCCCCAGGCGCCCCAGAAGGCGACGAAGCGCCCGTCGAAGGAGAGGCCCTCGCCGATCTTGTTGAAGACGGCCCCATGCCTCTCGCCGGGCACCCGGTCGCCGATGCCGACCAGCGTCAGGAGCGGCGGCCTCGGCCCACCGAGTGGCGCCAGGTAGATGCCGCCCCTGGTCGGGTTGTCCTCGTTATCGAAGCCGGCGAACACGGCCCAGCGGCCGACGGCGCTGGGCGGCGCCGTCGAACCAAACACCGTGCGCGTCCCGGGAATGGCGGTCTCGCTGGTGTCGGCGATCAAGACCGCGGGCGCCGTGCCGCCGGCGGGGGCGTTCTGCAGGTTGCGGTAATAGACGCCCGTCCGGCTTTCGAGTCCCTCCGTGTAGTTCCCCTTGAACACGATGGTGGCGTAATCGGTCACCGCCGGCGCGCCGGGGAAGACGTCGAACTTGATCCCATTGGTTCCGGGGACCGCGAAGAAGGAGAAATCGGGCACCTCTCCGAGGTTGCTCTCGCCGGTGATCAGGTCCCCGTAGGGCGGCGCCCCGTAGGGATTGGTGTAGATGCCCGTGGTGCCGGCGCGGGTCTCGCTGTCCGGGGCGATGAGGTAACGCCAGACGGGCGGGTGATTCCCGCGAGAGGCCACGGTGCGCGACCACATGTCGATGCGCGGGAACGACGGCGGCTCGGTGAACTTCGAATCCAGATTGTTCGGCTCCGGTACGAAGGTGTTTCGGTCGAAGATCGTGATCACCGGCGTCCCCTGGGCCATGTCGCGGGTGAAGACTCCGTGAGCGGGTTCTCCCATCTGCCCGCCCTTGCTCCGTGCGCGGAACACGACCAGTCGGTGGACGTTCAGCGACGGCTGATTGTAGCTGTTGAATTTCCGGTTCTGGCTGTCACCCGGGACGACGACGCCGTTGTTCACCACCACCTGCCATTCGAAGTCGCTGCCGAACGCGACCGCCGAGGCCAGCATCGACGCCCCGAAAGCAAGCAGCCAGCCTCTCCGTCGATCCATGCTCATCGTAACTCCTCCGCAACTCCCCAACCGTGGCAAACAAAAAAGGCCCTCCTCGCCCGGCAAGCCAGCCAGGAGAAGAGGGCCTTCACGACCGATCGGTCTCACGCTCATGATGAGACCAGTCAAGCCTCATGATAACTTGAGGGACGGATCACGTCAAGTGTGTGCAGGGAAGCATCCCCACTCCTACGCCGGATGGCACTGTCGTCGGGGGCCACTGGCTTTGCCTGTACTCGGCTCCATCCTGGCACTGGCAAAGCCAGCGGCACCCAGATCAAGGCCCCGCCCGTGTCATCCGCGGGTGGCCCGGACACCGTCCGCCGCGGCTGGGTGGCGAACATCGAGCGTGTCTTCGAGGACTAGGGCCTGGGTGAAGATCGCGACGAATGGAGGCCCCTCCTGGGCCTCGAATCGGCGCCGCTGACCGAGGGCGAGGCGGCCCGGATCCTCGATCGCCTGGTCCGTGACGACCTGTCCCTGGGCGCCGAGGAGCCCGTGATTGACGCGCATCGCCGCGAAGTCTTGGAATTGAGCCTGCAGAGCCTCGCCGAAGACGCATTCATCCCGCTCCTCGCCCCCTTCATCGGATTGAGGGTACTCGACCTGAATGCGCCGGGAATCACCGACGCAGGCCTGTCCCGGTTCCCCGAACTCCCCGCCCTCGCCGAACTCTCCCTGACCCGGGCCGGCCTCTCGGACACGTCCCTGCCCAGGATCGCCCGCTGCTGTCCGAACCTCCAGCAATTGAACCTCTCCCTGACGTCGATCAGCGACGCCGGTCTGGCGGCCCTCGCACCGCTGACCGGATTGACCAGTCTCTCGCTCATCGCGACGCGGATCACGGACGCCGGACTCGTCCACCTTCGCGCCCTACACCAACTCGAAAGTTTGAGCCTCCCCGGCAGTGGGTGGCTGGGGTCGTCCGCGACCCCAGCGGCCGGCGCCTCGACCGGGGTCGCGGACGACCCCAGCCACCCCGACTTCCCAAAGCAAAGCCTTCCAGGCGATCCGGTATGTCCAGTGGCCCCGCCGGGAAACAGGCCATGATGAGGAACCTCGCGTCGCGTTGGACCGCACACGTCGCGTCGGCTTTCGGGCTCCTGTTAGGATGACAGCCACTCTGGGCGGGTCGGGCGGGCGGCGGGGGTCCGTCTTCGGCCCCCGGTCCCGGGGCTGCGGGCACAAAGCCGGCGTCCGAGAATGGACCCCAGCCACCCGCCGCCACAACCCCTACGGCGACGGCCACGCCGCCGGTCGAATCGTCGAGCGCTGCCTGGAGTTCCTCGGAAGATCGGAATCAATGACACAACACAAGTGATCCGTTGGTCCTCCATCGTGGGCTCCGCCCACCGATCGCTCGAAAAGGCAAACCGTTCGTTGGGCGGAACCAGCGAAGCCGCCGGGTATCGTGGGCGTGGTTGTTGACACTTTTATCGGGCCAACTCGAAGGATTCGCTCTCAACGCGGCCCATGGTCCGTCAATTCCGGGCCAGTCGCCGCCGTCGTCGCTCCAGCGTGAAGCCGATGACCTGGAGCGCCACCCACCAGGAGACGCCGTAGATCCAGTAATTCTGGTGCGGAAATCGGATCATCAAGAGACCTGTGAAATACATCTGCACGGCAACGATGAGAAAACGCAGGTCGATCAGCCAGGCGAGGGTGGCAAAGCCGAAGGTGCTGAGGGTGGTCCAGACGGGCTTGAACCAGTCGAGTTCCCAGCCGGTCAGGTTATTGAAGGTGGCGACGTTGAAGGTGAGGATCAGGAACGTCCCCCAGATCCGCACCAGCAAGGCCGCGGCGGGCGAGGCCCGCCACCAGCCGGGACCGGAGAACAGACGAAAGACGACGAGCAAGGCGCCCACTTCGAGGACCCAGAGGCCAGGATGACGCAGATCGCTACGGATGTCCTTGTGATAAATGGCGTGGCAGATCAGGAAAGCGGCCAGGTGAACCCAGCCGACGGTCATCAACGCCAGGCCCCATCGATCGCGGGCGGCGACGTGGTCCAGCTCGGCAAGGAAGGCGGGCCGCCAGCCGGAGAGGGCGGGGCCGGGCGGGGCGTCGGCTTCGTCCTGAGTGGGAAACGTGGCGCTCATGGGCAATCCTACCATGCGACGGGACGACCCGTTCCGGCTCGCGAACGGAGGGCCGTCATCAGGTGTTCGTGAGAGCGGTCCCAGCGGAGAGCCTCGGCGATCAAGCGTCCGAGGGCGACGCGTCGGGCGCGCTCGTCAGCTCGGTCGAGAATCTCGCGGAGGGTGGCGGTGAGGGCCTCCTCGTCTTCGGGGTCGAAGTACCATCCGCTCGGGCCGCCGACCTCGGGCAAGGCGGTTGTCTTTGCCAGGGCGACGGGACACCCCTGCGCCATCGCCTCGACGGCTGGAATCCCGAAGCTCTCGCAGGTTGAGGGGAAGACCAGGGCCGTCGCCTCGGCATACGCGGCACGCAAGGTTGGTCCCTGGCGATAGCCGGGCAGCCGTACGACGGCGCGACCGCCGAGTGTCGCGATCGCCTCGCGGATCGGACGGGCCTGATCTTCCGAGCCGTCGCCGATCAACACGATCGCCAGTTCGCCCGACGCCACTTCGGGCAACCGGCCGGCGGCGCGGATCAAACGGGCGAGGTTCTTCCGTGGCTGGAAGTTGGCGACGGAAAGCAGGTACGGCAAGGCGGCCGGCAGGCCAAGATTCGAGCGAACGCCGCGGCGCTCGGACTCGGTCGGGGCCTGAAAAAAGAGGTCGTCGGCGCCGTTAGGCACGATGGCAACCTTGTCGCGGCAGGAGGGGAAGGCATCGAGGAGTCGGTCGGTGTTGAACCGGGAAACGGAGAGCACGAGGTCGGCCCGGCCGAAGACGCGATCGAGCAAGGCGCGGCGCCGGGGGCCGCCGTAGGTGAGATCCTGGAGGATATCGTGGCTGGTGACGGCGAGGCGGCTTTTGTAGGTTGGCACGAAGAACTCGGCCGGGCAATAGACCCAGTCGAGGCGGCCGGTCCAGAGTTCCAGCGGCGGCCAGGGCAGAAGCCGCCAGAGTCGCAGGGCGTCACGGGTCCGCAAGGGCAGCTCGCGGCGTCGGCGGTTGTCGAATCGCTCCCAGGTCGCGAGGCCGTCGGGCTCCGCGATCCGGCCGGAGACGAGCGTCAGGCGGACGTCATCGCCATCGCGTCGGGCGAGCCGTTCGAGCTGCGCCAGGGCGTGTCGGGTGACTCCCGTCGGTCCGCGACAGGCGTCCATGTCGTAGAACCAGGCCAGCCGCAAGGGGGGCGGGGGCGGCATCGGCTCAGCGATCGTCTGGTAGGACGGCAGGCGGGACATCGACATCGCGTTACTGGACCCTCCCCAACGACAGGCGCCGGGCCATCGTAGGGCCGGGGGCCGCGGGCCGTCAACGCGACAAAGGCCGTTGGGAGCGACTGCGGTTGACAGGCGGGCGGACTTGCCCTAGAGTCCCGCGGACATCGTCGGCACCGTTTCTTGCGGTGCGCGCACGGTCCCTCCCTCTGCCCTTCGGGTCCCCTCGACGCGGAAAGGATTCCGCCCGATGAACGCCAGGCGAGCAGTGCTGGTGCTGGTCCCGGTCGTCGTCGCGACAGCCCTGGTCGGCTGCTCGCTGACCCAGTCGGCCTTGAGGGAAGGCGACGGGCTCGCGTCGATCGGCCAGGGCGGTCGGCTGATCACGCCGAAACGCTACCGGCTGGACGTCATCTTCCTCAGCCGGCCGCAAGGCGACCCGGTGTTCAACGAGGTCGTCTGGCAGTCGGCCGATGAGCAGGTCGTCGAGCCGGACTTGCGGCGGGCCTTGCAGGTCAACGGCCTGCGCTACGGCAAGATCACCGGCGACCTGCCACCGGAACTCCATGAGCTGCTCGTGGCCAGGCCGCCCCACCAGCCTCAGAGCCAGGTCATCGTCAACCCGAGCGGCACGCCCGCGCTGCTCGAAGCCAGTCAGGCCCCCGCGCGTCCCAGCCTGACACTGCTCCTGAGCCAGCCCGACGGCTCGGTCAAGGGCAAGTCGTACCAGGATGCCCGGGGCTTCCTCCGCGTGGTTCCCACTTATGATGACTCCAACGGCGTGGCGATCCGGATCGTGCCCGAATTGCACCACGGTCCGGTCATGCCCGGCTTTGGCGCGATCCCGACAGCGGGTCTGCCGGCGCCGCAGGAATTCCGGATGACCAGCGGGCAGAAGGAAGAATCGTTCCGCGAGCTGGCCGCCACGATCGACCTCCAGCCGGGACAGGTCGCCGTGCTCGGCGTACGGCCCGAGCGGCCCGGTAGCCTCGGCGACCTGCTTTTCCAGAGGTTTGACGGCAATAGCGACCGAACCTTGCAGAACCTCGTCTTGCTCCGCGCCTCCCGGGTGGACAGCGACATGGCCCCGCCATCCGCACCCGAGGGCCGTGAGTCCGCAGAGTCCCCTCCGTCGCTCGTGCCCATTGACCCGGCCGAGCTGACCCGGCCCGCCGAACCGGCGACGGGCACCGAGAGTCTGGAACCTTGAGGATGGTCGATGGTCGTCGAGACGTCAGGACGATCTGCCCGCGATCCGGCCGGCTTGAGGAATCCCAGTCGCCTGCTGACCATCGACCCTAAAGGAAAGAAAGTCTCCGCCATGGATGGTCTGTCCGCCTCGGCCTCGCCGTGGGATGATCGCCCGATCCCGGCTCACAAGCGCTGGGTGCAACACGAGCGGCATGCGGCCGCTGGCCCGCATCTTGCGGAGCGACGGACCCGTCGGCGGCCCAGTCTCCCCGACCTGTTCAGATATGCATTCCGAGGTGACGACGTGGCGGAATCGACGGGCATGGTCACGCTCGACGGCTCGCGGGGCGAGGGCGGCGGTCAAATCCTCCGCACCGCCTTGTCGCTCTCGCTGCTGACCGGCCGGCCGTTCCGGATCACCAAGATCCGCGCCAACCGCGACAAGCCAGGCCTGAGACCGCAGCATCTCACGGCCGTCGAGTCGGCCGCGGCGCTCTGCGGCGGGACCGTCTCGGGAGCCAACGTCGGCTCGCGGGAGCTGGTCTTCCGCCCCGTCCCCTACACCCCGCGCGACATGACGCTCGACATCGGCACCGCCGGCGCCACGGCCCTCGTCCTCCACACGCTCCAACTGCCGATCGCGTTGCGGGCCGAGGGACCGGTCCGGTTGGTGCTCACCGGCGGCACGTTCAACGAAAAGGCGCCGTCTTATCCGTTCCTTGAAGCGACCTGGCGAGCCTACTGGGCGATGCTCGGCCTGCCCGTCGGCCTGGCGATGCCTGCCGCCGGCTTCTTCCCGATTGGCGGCGGCCGGCTCGAAGCCTGGATCGAGCCGGCGAAGCCCCGGCCGATCACGTTGACGACCCGAGGCCCTTTGCGGCGGATCGTCGGCACGTCGGGCGTCCTGAACCTGCAACGGCACGCCGTCGCCGAGCGGATGCGCGACCAGGCCCTTGCCCGGCTCCAGCCTCGGGGCTTCGCCCCCGAGATCGCTCTCGCAGAATGGAACGGCCGCGGCGCCGGGGCCGCGATCCGGCTCACCGCCGAGTTCGACGCCACCACCGAGCACGGCCCGACAACAGCCACCTTCGTCGGCCTCGGGGCCCGAGGCAAGCCCGCCGAGCGCGTGGCCGACGAGGCTGCCGAGCAACTGCTCGGCTTCCTCGACGCCCAAGGAGTCGTCGATGCCCACTCCGCCGACCAGATCCTCCTGCCCCTCGCCCTGGCAGACGGCGGCAGCGTCTATACCGTCGCCGAGGTCACGGAGCATCTCCGCACCAACGCCGCGACCATCGGCGCCTTCCTCGACCGCACGATCCGGATCGAGGAGCCCCAGGAAGACCGGCCCGGTCGCGTCGTCGTCATCTGAGGACCGAATCACCGGGGAACCTGGCGTGACATCGGCTAGATTCCCAGCTCCTCCACCCATCCCCGCAAGATCGCCGTCGCTCGATTGACGGCCGCAGCATTCTCTGAAATGTTCAGCCATCGACTGACACCCGAGGGATGCGGCAAGGGCAGGTAGCGGACGCCGTCGCGCACCTCCGCCGTGCCGACGACCGCCGAGAGCGACGCCACGGGACCGAGGTAGGTCCGGATCGCCAGCAGGCCGATCAACAGGACGATCTCCGGCTTGAGCATTCCAAACAATTGCTCCTGCCAGGGCCGGCAGAGCGCCTGCTCCTCGGTCGAGGGGACGCGGTCGCCCCGGGCGCCGTGGAGCCGACCGGGGTAGCAGCGGGTGACGGCCGCGAAGTGGATCTTACGCCAGAAGTCGGCCCGGGGGATGCCGCCGCGCTCGAACCAGTCGCGAAGCTTTTCGCCCGAGACCCCGGCGAACGGCCGATCGGTGATCGTCGCCCTCAAGCCCGGAGCCTGGCCGATCAGGAGGATGCGGGGCAGGGGGGCATCCGGCTCGGGGTCGCGTGCAATCGGCACCGACTCGCGCTCGTCGAGGAAGCCCCCAAGGTGGCAGAGCCGACAGTCGCGGAGCCGGGCGTTCAGGGCGATCAGCCGACGCTGGCGGGTGTCGGCGGCGGTTCGGGGCATCGGGGCGTCGATCCTGGGGATGAGTTGGCGTGGAGAAAGTGAGCAAGGCCCAGGAAGTTACGAGGTTGCCTCGCCGTCCTCATCCGTCACGACCGCCGCCCACAACTCCGGCAATCGCACGACGAAGCCCGGCAAGACCAGCCCCTCGACGGCCTGCTCACCCTGGAGGACCCGCTCGTCCCAGACGTCGCCCCGTCGCGTCAGGAGCGTGACGCGGTGTTCGATCGGATCCACGATCCAGTATTCCAGCAGGCCATAAGCCAGGTACTCTTCACGCTTCGTCACGTAATCCCTCTCGTGGGCCTCCTTGCCGGGCGAGACGATCTCGATCGCCAGCACGGGGAGTCGGCGGTTTCGGTAGTCCCTCGGGGCATTGCGGAGGATGACGGCGATGTCCGGGTTCCGACCCGAGACGAGACCGGGCAGCCAGAACCGGACCGTCCCCCCCGCTGCAACGCGGCGGATCAGGCGGGGATGGTCGCGGTCGTAATCGCGAAGCCGACCAACCAGGAACCACTCCAGATCGCCGTGCGGTTCGTCCGGGACTTCCGTCACCTCGAGGACTCCCCGCGCCAGCTCGTAGCGGAATCCCTCTTCTTCCTCGGCATCGAGGAACTCTTGCAGGGTCATCGGTCGGCCGTGGTCGGCGGGTCCGATGCGGATGGCAGTCGAGGACATCGCGGCCTCCTCCGGCGTCGATGCGGTTCGGGTGCCCGGGTCATCATAACACGACCGGCCCGCCGACCTCGACGCGGGGTCGAGGAGGCGGGCCGGTCGGTCATCAATCTCAACAGCCGATCAGGCTTCCTCGGCCTCAGCCGGCGGTTGCCTCCTCACGGTCGCGGGGGTAGCGAGCGTAGCCGGGGCCCTTCTCGGCGAGGGCTTCGAGGGCCTCGGGCTTGATCCGGACCTCGGCGTCCTGGTGCATCTTGAAGCCGGTGCCGGCGGGCACGAGGTGGCCGAGGATGACGTTCTCCTTGAGGCCGACGAGGAAGTCCACCTTGCCCGCCAAGGCGGCCTCGGTGAGCACCTTCGTCGTCTCCTGGAAGCTCGCCGCCGAGATGAAGCTGTCGGACTGCACGGCGGCCTTGGTGATCCCCAGCAAGACCGTACTGGCACTGGCCGGCTTCGGACGCGACCACTCCGCCTTCTTGCCGCCGGACGAATCGACCCGCAGGTTCTCCGCCTCGAAGTGGTCGCGAGGAACGATGTCGCCCTGGCGGAAGTCGGTCTCGCCCGGGTCCTTGATCTTCACGCAGTTCATCAGCTCCGTGTTGACGCGGCGGAACTCGAACTTGTCCATGACCGCGCCCGGCAGGAGCCCCGTGTCGCCGACCGAATCGACGCGCACCTTGCGGAGCATCTGGGCGATGATGATCTCCAGGTGCTTGTCGTCGATCTCGACGCGCTGGCTGCGATAGACGTTCTGGATCTCGCGGAGCAAGTACCGCTGGACGGCCTCCTCGCCCGAGATCCGGAGGATGTCGTGCGGCACGAGCGGCCCCTCGATGAGTGGATCGCCGGCCTTGACGCGGTCGCCGCCGTGCACGCGGAGATACCGACCGTGGGGGACCTGGTGCTCACGCTCGATGCCGCTCTCGTTGCGGACGATGATCGTGCGCTTGCCCCGCTTCTTCTCCTCGGCCAGCTCGACGCGGCCGTCGATCTCGGCGATGACCGCCGGCTCCTTGGGTCGCCGAGCCTCGAACAGCTCGGTCACCCGCGGCAGGCCGCCGGTGATGTCCTGCGTGCCGCCAACCTCGCGGGGCGTCTTGGCGAGCAGGGTGCCGGCCGAGACCTGCTGGCCTTCCTCGACCTCGATGCCGGCCCGCTCGGGGATGTAGTAGAAGTCGAGGATCTTACCCTCGGCGTCCTCGATGATGACCTGCGGGTGCAGGTCGCCCTTGTGCTCGATGATCGTGCGGCGGATGTGGCCGGAGGGGTCGATCTCGACCTTCATCGTCTCGTTCTCGACGATGTCCTCGAACCGGACCCGGCCGCCGACCTCGGTCAGGATCGGCACGTTGTGCGGGTCCCACTCGCAGAGCACGGTGCCGCGCGTGATCGGCTGGCCATCCTCAACCTTGAGGACCGAGCCGTCGGGCACGTCGTACTTCTCCAGCTCGCGGCCCTTCGGGTCGAGGATCTGGATCTCGCCGTTGCGCGAGAGGGCGATCCGATGCCCCTCGTCGTTGACCACGACATTGATGCCGACGAGCTTGGCCTTGCCGTCGCGCTTGGCCTTGACGTCCTTCTCCTCGGTCAAGCGGGTGGCGACGCCGCCGATGTGGAAGGTCCGCATCGTGAGCTGCGTGCCCGGCTCGCCGATCGACTGCGCCGCGATGATCCCCACGGCCATCCCCTGCTCGACGATCTGACCGGTCGCCAGGTCCATGCCGTAGCAGAGCTGGCAGACGCCCAGCGACGCCTCGCAGGTCATCGGGCTGCGGACCTGGATCTTCTCGATCTGCATGTCCTCGAGCTTCCGCGCCGCGGAGAGCGTGATCATCTCGTTCTCGCGGACGATCACCTCGTCGGTGATCGGGTTGACCACGTTGACCCGGCTGACCCGGCCGCGGACCATCTGGCTGAGGCTGACCTCGACCTTCTCGCCGCGGTAGATGACGCCCTTGGTGACCCCCTGCGTGGTGCCGCAGTCGAGCATCGTGATGACGACGTTCTGGGCCACGTCGGCGAGCTTGCGGGTCAGGTAGCCGGAGTCGGCCGTCTTGAGTGCCGTGTCGGCCAGGCCCTTGCGGGCCCCGTGCGTGGAGGAGAAGTACTCCAGCACGCTCAAGCCTTCGCGGAAGTTGGCCTTGATGGGCGTCTCGATGATCTTGCCCGAGGGCTTGGCCATCAGCCCACGCATGCCGGCGAGCTGGCGGATCTGCTCGACGCCGCCACGGGCGCCGGAGTCCGCCATCAGGAAGATCGGGTTGAGGTACACCTGGCCATCGCGGAAGTCGTTCTTGAGCTCCTCCATCATCTTGGAGGTGATCTGCTCGCGGGCGTGGGTCCAGGCGTCGAGGACCTTGTTGTACCGCTCCTGGTCGGTGATCGCCCCGCGCTGGTAGTTGCGCATCGCCTTGAGGACTTCCTTCTCAGCGTCGGCCAGGATCGCATCCTTGGAGGCCGGCGTCTTGAGGTCGTCGGTGGCGAAGGAGAGGCCCGAGCGGGTGGACTCGCGGAAGCCCAGGTCCTTCATGTCGTCGAGCAGCTTGATCGTCTCGCGACGGCCGAGGAGCTGGTAGCAGTCGGCGATGATCGCCTGGAGCGGCTTCTGGCCCAGGGCCATGTTGTAGAACGGCATCTTCGCCTGGAGGATGTCGTTGAAGATCACCCGGCCGACGGTCGTGCTGATGACCATCCCCGGGGTGAACTCCTTCTCGCCCTCGCCCTTGAGCCGCTTGTGCGCCGGCAGCCGCAGCCGGATCTGCGCGTGGACGCCGACCTTGCGCTGGCTGAACGCGAGGAAGACCTCATTCGGGCTCGAGTAGACGCCCGTCTCGCGACCCTGGTCGTCCTTCTTGTATTCACCGTACTCGCCGGGGCGGTGCACCGTCAGGTAGTAGCTCCCCATGACGATGTCTTGCGTCGGGCTGATGATCGGGCTGCCGTTGGCCGGGCTGAAGATGTTGTTGGTGGACATCATCAGCGTGCTGGCCTCGACCTGCGCCTCGATCGACAGCGGCAGGTGGACCGCCATCTGGTCGCCGTCGAAGTCGGCGTTGAAGCCGCGGCAGACCAGCGGGTGAATCCGGATCGCGTTGCCCTCGACGAGCACTGGCTCGAACGCCTGGATGCCGATCCGGTGCAAGGTCGGGGCCCGGTTGAGCAAGACCGGGTGGTTCTTGATGACCTCTTCGAGGATGTCCCAGACCTCCTCGGAGCGGCGCTCCAGCATCTTCTTGGCCGACTTGATCGTGTCGGCGTGCCCCAGCTCCTTGAGCCGACGGATGATGAACGGCTGGAACAATTCCAGCGCGATCTTCTTCGGCAACCCGCACTGGTGCAGCTTCAGGTCCGGGCCGACGACGATCACCGAACGCGCCGAGTAATCGACGCGCTTGCCCAGCAGGTTCTCGCGGAAGCGGCCCTGCTTGCCCTTGATCATGTCGGTGAGCGACTTCAAGGGGCGGTTCGAGGAGCCGAGCACCGGCCGCTTGCAGCGATTGTTGTCGAAGAGCGCATCGACGGCCTGCTGCAGCATCCGCTTCTCGTTGCGGATGATGACCTCGGGCGCGTTCAGATCGACGAGCTTCTTGAGCCGGTTGTTGCGGTTGATGATCCGGCGGTACAGGTCGTTCAGGTCGCTGGTGGCGAAGTTGCCGCTGTCCAGCAGCACGAGCGGGCGGAGGTCCGGCGGGATGACCGGGATGCACTCCAGGACCATCCACTCGGGCCGATTGTCGCTGTCGCGCAGGGCCTCGACGACCTTGAGCCGCTTGGTCAGGTCCTTGAGCTTCTGCTTGCTGGAGGTCTCCTGAAGCTCCTGGCGGAGCGTCTTGGAGAGGCTGACCAGGTCGAGCCGCATGAGCAGCTTGCGGACGGCCTCGGCGCCCATGTCGGCCTGGAAAGTGTCGCCGTAGGTCTCCCGGGCCTTGCGGAAGTCCTCCTCGGTCAGGAGCTGGCGGTCCTTCAACGGGGTGTCGCCCGGATCGACGACGACGTAGTCCTGGAAGTAGATGATCCGCTCCAGGCTGGTCGTCTTCATGTCCAGCAAGGTGCCGAGCCGGCTCGGCATGGCCTTGAAGAACCAGATGTGGACGACCGGCGCGGCCAGCTCGATGTGGCCCATCCGCTTGCGACGGACGCGGGAGTGGGTGACCTTGACGCCGCAGCGGTCGCAGATCATCCCCTTGTACTTCATGCCGCGGTACTTGCCGCAGGCACACTCCCAGTCCTTCTCGGGGCCGAAGATCCGCTCGCAGAACAGGCCGTCCTTCTCCGGCCGGTACGTGCGGTAGTTGATCGTCTCGGGCTTCTTGACCTCGCCGAACGACCAGCTCCGAATGTCGTAGGGGGAGGCCAGCCCGATCTTGACGGCGCCGTAGTCGTTGATACGATCGTAGGCACTTTCGCCCATGCTCACGAGACACTCTCCTTGGTGTTTTGAGGGTGCCGTTGCGGGGTGGTTGCGTTGGCGGCTGACGGCGCGAGCCCCGGCGTCCTCGCCCTGCCGAGTGGTGCTCGACTGGGGGTCGTCGGGGCGGTTGGTTCCAATTCGAGACAGTTCAGATCCGGGCCCCGCGTTTCGCCTCGCTCCGATGCGACTCGTTGACGATCACGAAACGACGACGGACCGCCAGCCGCCCCCCCCGATTCCCGGGTCGAGTTCGGGGGGGCCGACGCGGTCCCTCGGCACGTCCGTGGCCCTGACGTTCCACCGGCGTCCTCCTGGCCGGGACGAATGGGGAGCCGCCGAGGACGAGGCGCCTCGTCCTCGGGGATAGTGCGGCAAGCGACGAATTCTCGGCACGAGCAGCCCCGGGTCTTCCAGCCGTGTAGGTCGTACCCGGTCATGATATGCGATTAGGGCGCCGATTCCAAGTAAAATTTCCCTTGACGCGCCCGATTTTTGCCGGCGACCGTCTCAGCCGGCCGACGAGCCACAACCCCGCTCAAACGCCGCGGAGCGACTGGACCTTCCGTAAAGGCCCCGCTCCGCCTCCCCAACCTCCCGACCCTGAACACACAACAACATCCGCAACGAGCCCCGTCAAGCACCTCTTTTCTGTGCTATAATTGACATTGGCTCTCTGACGATCCGAGGAGCCTCGGCCCCTCTCTGCTGGCGAGGCGTGACGTCACCACGGCACGTCCCAGGCACCGAACAAACTTCAAAATAGGAAATTTCGCGCCTTAAATTCTATACTTTAAATAAGTTACGTTCTCCACTTTGGTCACTCTCAAAGCGTCCCTCTCACGTCTCCACGCCGTTCCGCAAGCGTCCCGGTCACGTCGCCGGCGCGTCGCCTGGCCGTTCTCGTACCGTTCCCAGTAGTCGTGAGCAGTTAAAGAAAGCTATTGTTGCTCTCCGCGCCGCTTCCATTTTGGAGGCCGCGGATCTGTCTCCATTTCGCCCCCATCCCTGACGATTCCAGCCGGCGTGCGATTTCCTTCCCACAGAAGTCGACAGCGCTGTGGACCGAACAGACCCTGAAGCTACCCCATGCCGATGGTTTCGAAGAGGTTACGTTGGAAGTGTCCTCTCTGATCCGGATTTTTTGACTGGACATTCCCTTTTTACTCTTGTGCCTAGCCGGTCCAGCCAGCTTGGGCGCCGATTTTGCTTGATGCTGCCCAGCCCCCCTCGATTGGCATCCCTGCGCAGCATAACAAATTGGGAGGATATCTCCCTCCACGCTGAGGGGTTTTCACGACATGAGCCGACCCCAGAATTCGCGACGATGGCCTCGTCTACGAGACCTTCGGGGTCATCGAGCCCGGGGTCGGTGATCGTTCCCAACCAGTTGAGGACCGAAGGAACCGGGACTCGGAGAAGCCGTTGACGTTCGGGGCCTTCCCTCCGCCATCCAAACCCAACCTCCAGAGCCCCGGCCACACTCCCTGGGAGGCCACACCATGCGCCGACTCGACTCTCGTAAGAACCGATCCGCCTGGCGTTTCCGGCCCGAGCTGGCCGCACTGGAAGACCGTGTCGTCCTCAGCGCCTCACCGCTCCTGAGCCGTCACGAACAGCTCCAGGCCCTGATGCAACAGCGGGCCGAGCTGCGTCAGCAACGTCTGGCGGCCTTCCAGGCGCGGATGCTGGCCCGGCACAATCACCAGGGGCTCGGGCTCTGGAGTGGCCAGGGATTCAACCGCAGCCAGTCGAACCAGTACAATCCCCGGTCCGGCCAGAACTTCAACCAGGGACTCAATTTCGGCACCAGCGCCGGAAACCCTGGCTCGGCCTACCGGCGGCTCGGCCGGCCCTTGCAAGGAGTCTTCACCTACCACTACGACCAGCTCCGCACCGGCTCCAACCTCAATGAGACGACCCTGACACCCGCCAACGTGAACTCCTCGTCCTTCGGCAAGATCGCCAGCTACCCGGTAGACGGCCAGATCTATGCCCAGCCGCTCTACGTCAGCGGCCTGCGCGTGCCCGGCACCGGTGCCCGGCCACACAACGTCGTGATTGTCGCCACCGAGAACGACTCGGTCTATGCCTTCGACGCCAACAACCCGAGGGCCGGCGCCCACCATGACGGCGTGCTCTGGCATCGCTCCTACGTCAATCCGGGGCTCGGCATTTACCCGGTGCTCAGCCAGGACATCAACTCACCGGACATCCAGCCGATCGTCGGCATCACCGGCACGCCGTACCTCGACCAGAACACCGGCGTCCTTTACTTCGTCACCAAGGCGAAGTACGTCCCGAGCGGCACGGTGGACACCGGCACCGCCAATGCCGTCTTCTTCCAGCAGCTCCACGCCGTCGATGTCTCGACCGGCCGCGATCTGCCGAACAGCCCGATCACGATCGGCACCACGACGGTCAATTCCGACGGCCAGTTCGTCAACAACACCCCGCTCGCCGTGCCCGGCACCGGCTCGGGCAACCAGAACGGCGTGGTCCAGTTCAACGCACTGCGGCAACTCCAGCGCTCGGGCCTGGCGATGGATTACAACGTGCCCGGACACCCCGACGGTGTCCTGATCGTCGCCTTCGCCTCGCACCACGACAACGAGCCGTACCAGGGTTGGCTCGTCGGCTACGACGCTCGCACGCTCCAGCTCGTGACCTTCTTCAACTCCGCGCCCGACGGCAACATGGCCGCCTTTTGGGGCAGCGGCACCGCGCCGACGATCGATCCCCAGGGCAACATCATCATGGCCACCGGCAACGGCGCCTTCGACGCCTACCCGAACGGCAAGGCCGCCCCGGCCGGCAACACCGCCGTTGGCTGGCCCGGCGACGGCCTCGGCTTCGGCGGGATTCCCAACAGCGTTGCGGTTCCCTTCGGCGTCAGCATCCCCAGCGACTCCCACAGCTACACCGGCCTCTTCTACAACGGTACGTTCGTCTCCAGCCAGCCGGTCGCCCCCAACGTCTTTCACAGCCTCGACCAGACCCCCGTCAACATCGACCTCGCCGCGCGTGACCAGGCCGGCCAGCACAAGATCCAGGTCACGCTCAACTACGACGGCTCGACCCTCAACGAGACGATCCTCGACACGGTCACGAACCAGTCGGTCCAGTACTCCTATCCGAACGTCAACATCCCTGCCCAGGTCGGCGGCGACACCGCCTGGGTCGGCTTCACCGCCGCCGCCGACGGCTTCCAGGCCATCCACCAGGTGGACTCCTGGACCTACAGCACCAACGGCAGCACCGTCATCGACCACGGCAGCAACTTCGCCAACCACTCCGACATCACGATCAACGGCGACGCCGAGTACTTCCACCGACCAGGTCATCCGGCTCAACAAGAACTCCTTCGACTCGACCGGCACGATCTTCTCCCAGAACCAGGTGAATGTCACCAACTTCAACACCACCTTCGAGTTCGTGATGATGCCGGGCACCAACCCGTTCGGCAACGGCCTCGCCTTCGTCGTCGAGGGTGTCCAGCAGATGAAGGTCGCCCCCGACTACGGCGACTCCATGCTCAAGATCGCGCCGACGCCCGGCCAGATGACCGTGCTCGACTTCTTCACCCCCAGCGACCAGAAGCACCTCGCGATCAAGGACCTCGACCTCGGCACCTCCGGCACGATCCTCGTCCCCTCGCAGAACGGCTCGAATACCCCGGCCGCGGCGATCGTCCTGGCCAAGAACGGGGAACTGTTCGTCACCAATCCGAACAACCTGGGGCAGCTCAACGCCCCGGTCCAGACCTTCTTCGTCAACAGCCCCCCGAACAGCCGGACCATCGGCGCCGGCCAGTGGGGCTCGCCGCTCTACTACAACGGCCACGTGTACATCCACGCCGAGGACGACGTCCTGAAGTCCTACCAGGTCATCACCGACCCGGCCACCGGCGCCACCATGCTCAACCCGACACCCACGACGGCCCCGGGGCCGGTCGTGACTTACCCCGGCACCAACCCCAGCATCTCGGCCAACGGCAACCAGAACGGGATCGTCTGGGACCTCGACATCAGTAACTTCTCCTCCGGTGGCCCCGCCATCCTCCGGGCTTACGACGCCAGCACCCTCCAGTTGCTCTACGACAGTAGCCAGGATCCGACGTCCCAGGCCGGCGCAGCCGTGAAGTTCACCACGCCGATGGTGGTCGACGGCCACGTCTTCGTCCCAACCGCTCATGAGCTGGACGTCTTCGGCCTGCGGTCGAGCATGCTTCCCCGGACCGGCCCCGGCGGCCCCCTGGCCACCTTCCAGCGCCGTCGCGGCTGAGCCCCGATCGCCGGCAGCCTCGGACTTCACTTTGCGGAGTAGGCCCGACTCCAGCCGGGCCTACTCCGCAGAATAATAATAAAGACAAGAAATTCTCAAAATCAAGCATTCTTCCCCAATGCCGCCAGCAGCGCCGGTCTGACCAGCCTCACTTCACCGCCCGGACCACCAGCAGGTTCCCCGGTCGACCCCAGCGGAAGAAGTAGCGTTCCACGCTCTGGCCGAGCCGCCACAGCCGGGACGGAAGGTAGAAGTCAAGCTGACCGAGCCGTCGGAAGTTCCTGGCTTCTCGCGCCTGGAAGTGATGCGCGAGCCGCTCGATCTGCTCGGGGGTGTTGCTCCGGTAATAGACCGGATAATTCTCGTAACGCTCCTGGCGGCGTTGGCCGTGCAGACGGTCGAGATACCAGTCCTTGACCCCCAGCTTCGTTGTCAGCATCGAGGCCGTCGCGAACCAGTGCCGCGCGTCGATCGTGAAGCCCCAGAAGACCCCGCCGTCGCGGAGAACCTCGTGCAGCTTTTCCCAGAAGGCTTCGGGCCAACGGACGTGCTCCAGAACCATCACCGCGAAGGCCAGATCGACACTCCCCGGCTCGATCGGCGCCTCCTCGAACAGACAGTGGTGGACCTCCGCGAACAAGCCCGCATTCGCGATCGCCTCATCCGGCTCGACCCCCACGCAACGACCAGCCCGATCCGCCAGGGCCGCCTGGAGATCCGGCTCGTCGTCGAAGCCCCGGCCGCAGCCAATGTCCAGCAGCGTCTGCGAACCTGGTGGTCCGAGGCGTTCCAGGTCGTCGAGGATCATGTCGCGGAAGATCGGCGCCCGCCACTCGCCGCGCTGGTAACGCTGGACGTAGCCTTCCCAGTCGAGTCCGACGCGCTCGTCGTGAGAGTTCATCATGTTCCGCCTGCTGACGGGTCTGGAACCGGCGGACCCTCCCGCCGCGATCGAACGACCGGGTGCCTTGCGACCATTCCGGCCCTCGCCCCTCGGGGACCGTTGGCCCGGTGCTCCAGCCCGGACAGGCCCACGGCGTGCATCTTTGATACCGAAGTACCCACACCCAGCTCGTCGGCCAATCCCTCAGCATGCCGTCGCGATCGACTCGATCTCGTCCGGCTCGGTCCGCTCCTGCGGAGTGGGTGGGCGACGGAACAAGGCCATCGTCGTCGGGAAGCAGACGGCTCCGCCTCCTTCCCGATCCGGAGCCCGGCCATGGGCCCGATTCGTTGGCCGAGCGGTTGGCATCCCTGGCCCCGACGATCAATCGCCCATCGCGACGCTCAGCGCCGCCTCCAGACTGGTCCTTCCCTGACGGACCTTGTCCATGGCGCAGTCGAAGAGGAGCTTCATACCCTCCTCGCGAGCCACTTTCCTCAACTCGCTGACAGCCGCGTTCGCCTGGATCAGCTCCGCGAGCCGGGGGCTGATCCGGATGATCTCGAACACGCCGACGCGGCCCTTGTAGCCGGAGCGACGGCATCGCAGGCAACCCTTCGGGCGGTAGATCGTGTCGTGGGGATCGAGGCCATAGCGTTCGGCCGTCGCGGCATCAAGCTCGTAGGGCTCCTTGCAGCTCTCGCAGAGCTGGCGGACGAGCCGTTGCGCCTCGAGCAGTCGCAAGGTCGAGGCCAGCAGGAACGGCTCAATGCCCATGTCCACCAGCCGGGAGACGGCCGAGAGGGCGTCATTGGTGTGCAAGGTCGAGAGCACGAAGTGGCCGGTCAACGCCGCCCGCAGGCAGATCTCGGCGGTCTCCTGGTCGCGGATCTCGCCGACCATGATGATGTCCGGGTCTTGCCGGAGGAACGCCCGGAGGGCCGAGGCGAAGGTCAGGCCGATCTGGGACCTGACGTGCACCTGGTTGAGGCCCTTGAACTTGTACTCGACTGGATCTTCGACAGTACAAATATTAATGTCCGGATTATTCATCAGGTTCAGGCAGGCATAGAGCGTCGTACTCTTGCCCGAGCCGGTCGGACCGGTCACGAGCGCCAGGCCGTGAGGCATGTGAATCGCCTCGACCAGGTCGTTCTTCTGCTGCTCGTCGAGGCCGAGCTTCACGAGGTTCACCGGGATGGCGGCCTTGTCCAGAAGCCGCATGACCATCTTCTCGCCGTGGACTGTCGGCACGGTGTTGACGCGGAGGTCGATCCGCCGGTCACTCGACTTGACGGCGATGGCGCCGTCCTGCGGCAAGCGTTTCTCGGCAATGTCCATCTTGCCCAGGATCTTGAACCGCGACAGGATCATCAGGAAGGCCGACTTCGTCGGGGCGGGCAGCTCGTGAAGCACGCCGTCGATGCGGAGCCGGAACTTGCAACTGCTCTCGAAGGGTTCGAGGTGGATGTCGCTGGCACCGGTCCGCAACGCCTGTTCGAGGATCTGGTTGACCATCCGGATCACCCGGCCGCTCTCGTCGGCGGGCGGGCTGGCGTCGAGGTCGAGGACGTTCTCGTCGGCCTCTTCCTGGACCGTCTCCTCGCCAGCGAACTCGCCACCGATTTCCAGGCTGGTCCGGTAGAGTGCCTCGATTCGGGAGTCGATGACCGAGAGCGGGGCGACCAGGGGCCGGATCAATCGCCCGGTAATCCATTGCAGCACGTCAATCGAGGCCAGGCCGTCGGGGCTGGCGAAGGCGACCTCGATCACGTCGCCGCGATTGGCCCAGGGAACCAGCAGGTGGGTCGTGCAGACCTTCTCGGGAATCAGCATGGCGAGCGCGGAGTCGGCAGGGGGTGCCACCTCGGCCCGGATCGCGGTCAATCCCAGCCGCTCGGCGAAAATCCGGGCGATCTCCGCCTCGGTCAGGACCCCATCGTTGATCAAGGCACGCTCGAGCTGCGCATTCGCCGTTTCCTGGACCTTGCGGACCCTGGCGAGCAATTGGGGGTCGAGGTGCTCGTCGAGTTCCAGGAGCGTCAGAATCTGCGGGGAAGATTGGCCCCTGGCGGTGGGCGTCCGAACCATCGGCTCGCGTTCTCCGGATCGTGGATCGTTCGCGTGTGGGTGGGGTCAACGGATTCGGTTGGGCACCGACGTGGGCGGATCTCAGTCCGACCGCTCAACCAGGATGACCTGCAACGGCGCCCCCTGGCAGGTGAACGCCAGGTGAGCCACAACCCGGCTGGTCAGGACCCGGAAGACGTAGTCGGTTCCCTGGGTCACCGCCGGCAGCGACAGATGGCAGGGTTCGGGCAAAAGTTCCTTGACCCGACCACTCACGATATTGGCCAGCTCGCCGACCGCGTCGCGGATCTGTTCGAGCGTGATCTGCGAGAGGTCGACACCAAACAGGGTCGCGGCGGCCTGCCTGGCGATTGGCATGGCACAGTCGAGCATGACCGCGCCATTCCAGGCCCCGGTGATGTGGATGCAACTGGTCAGCATCCCCGGCGGGGATTGCGACGCTGGGATCTGGGGTCCGGGCTTGACCTCATCCCCCAGCAAAGACGACCACATCGTCGCGACCGACTGAGTAAGTGCCTGGTCATCAGGTCGCATGGCAGCCCTCACAGAATCGCCCGCGGAATCGGGGTTCACGGGTTGGGGATCGCTTCGCGCCGGCTGGAACATCACCTCTCCCGTCCTTCCTGGCGCCGACCCCGTCCCGGTTCTCAAAACGGACCCGCCACGCGAGGCGCTGCCCAATGTCCCCAGTTCCGACAGGCTCCCGTTGGACTCATAGAACATGCCTCGGCCGGATTCAACGGACCTCGATGAGAAAACGCACCTCCCTCCTGACCCTGGAGCGAAACGGACAAGGAGTCCGCGCACGGCCGATCCCAACGACCGCGGCGGGACCAGCCCTCGCCGGGCGTTGTCCTCGCGCGCCGAGTCACCGCAGAAGGTCCGCTGCGGGTTTCCACGCTGTCCCGGTTGCCGGCCACGCGTCGGCCAGGCTGGATCCTTACGTCAAGATGGTCGCAAGAAGTCGAGGAGCCAGCGATTGACCTGCTCGGGTTCCTCGTGCTGGAGCCAGTGCGTCGCACCCTCGACCCAATCCAGCCGCCCCGCGTTGCAGAGAACCAGGCTGGCCTCGGCCAGTCCGACGGACAGGAAGCGGTCCTCCGGCCCCCAGAGCAAGCGTGTCGGCACGCGGATGCGCGGGTCGGCCGGCGGCTCGGGCCGATGACGCAGGGCCGCCCGATACCAGTGGATCATCGCGGTGATCGCGCCCCGCTCCGACCACGCCTGTCGATACGGCTCAAGGGCCTCCTCGGAAAAGGTCCCCGGTCGGCTCGTCGTGACCAGTGCCCGGCTCAACAACCTCCAGTGGCGACTCCGAAAGCTGGCCTCGGGCAACCAGGGAATCTGGAAGAAGAAGACATACCAGCTTTTCAGGAGCTGACGCGGATGGCCCCGGAGGTATCGTCGGAAGGCGACCGGGTGCGGCGCGTTGAGGATCGCCAGGCGATCGACGCGATCCGGATACTTCAGGGCCGTCCACCAGGCGACGAGACCGCCCCAGTCGTGGCCGGCTAGCATCGCCTTCGGCCAGCCACCTGCGTCGATCAGGCCGACGACGTCGGCCGCCAGAACGTCGAGGCCGTAGGCGGCAATGCTCTCAGGCTTGTCGGAGGTGTTGTACCCGCGCTGATCGGGAGCCAGGACGCGGAGGCCCGCGTCGGCCAGCGGGCCAATCTGGTGCCGCCAGCAGGCCCGCGCCGGCTCCGGGAATCCGTGCAGCAGAATCAAGGGCGGCCCATCTTCGGGTCCGGCCCGCAGCACATGCAGGCGGACACCGTTGGTCGCCAGGAACTCCTGATCCTGACTCGGCTCAATACTCAATGACCGATCTCCTGGAGCGGCGCTTCCGCGACAACGCTACCCGAAGTGGCGTCTCAGCAACTCCAGGCTCTTCGGCACGGCCGTCTGCGCATCCTCGTTGCCCTCGAACTCCAGCGAGATCCAGCCGTGGTAGTGATGCTTGCGCAGGATTTCCGCGATCCGGCCATAGTCCAGATCCAGCGCGTACCAGCGGCCGCCGCCGAAGTAAGTCTTCGCCTGCACCAGTTCGATCCCGACCGGACTGGCTGCCATGGCCTCCATCTGCTCGTAGGGACGTTCCAGAAAGTTGCCCGTATCCAGGGTCATCCGGAGCCAGGGCGAACGGATCGCCTCGACGATCCGGAGCACTCCCTCGGCCGTGCGGCCTAGACCCCAGTGGTTCTCCAGGCCGAGCACGACCCCACACTCCTCGGCCCTCGGCAGCAACCGCTCGATCGCGTCAATGACCCAACCGAACGCCTGCTCGTCGGTGTGGCCCTCGGGCGTCGGCTCGATTCCCTTGCGGGTCATTAGCTCGTCGAACGACTTGAGGGTGCCCCATCGGCCGGTGTTGATCCGCATCGTCGGGATGCCAAGCCGGTACGCCAGCTCGATCTGATAGAGCGTCTTCTGAACGTTTGTCCGCCGCAGGTCGGCGTCGGGGCTGACGAAACCCTGGTGAGTCGAGAGTCCCATCAGGCAAAGGCCAAGCGAATGGGCTTGGCTCTTGATCTTCTGAAGAGCGGCATTGGACTCGTCGTGCATCTGGACGTGCAGGATTTCGACGCCATCAAAGCCCATGGCGGCCGCCCTGTCGATGCAGGCGGGAATCCCGAGCCGCTCGCCGCGGAACTGCCAGAACGAGTAGGTTGAGACGCCAATCGGACGACCGCGCGGCGAGGTCGGCGACTCCGGTTCCTCCCCGTTCGCCAACCGAGCCCGGCCCGTTGCCGTGCCGATGAGCCCGGTCGTCGCGATCGCTCCCAGGAGCCCCGACTGCCTCAGAAAGTTTCTTCGACTTGACGTGAACATCCCTCACCTCCTGATCCGGCCTTGCCGTTGGTCAACGACATCCGCAACGCCCGGTCCCAGCACGAAGACCACACCATTACGACGGTTCTGCAACGGTTGTCAAGCACCGCGGAGCCATCGCCCTCGACCTTTCCGACCCGGGATCGCATCGATGACTTCCCGATCCGGAACACTCCCATGTCGAGCACACGATTCGAACCCATGGCCATCTGAATCACTGCGAGACGGCCCTCGACCACATCGCCCCCGCGCTGCAACGTGACTCACCCTCCCCCAGGCTCTCGACTACCTTCCGCGATTGGAATCCATTATCTACTTCTACTGTCTGAAGTCGCTTGAACGGTCGCAAGGCTTTTTGTACTAGTACCTTCCAGAGGACATCACTCGATGGAAGGAGCACCTGAGATGGAGCCCCGATACCAACGCCGTAAGGAACAACTCCTCGCTGACTGCCAGGTCCCTCCCACCCTCTTCCGCGGGGTCATGAGCTGGCTGGAGTCCTTCGCCCAACCGTTGGTCGCCTCGCTCCCCAGTCCGGAGAGTCGGACGCACTCCCGGACCTACCTCGCCGGCCTGCTGTCCGACGTCGAGCGCAAGAACGCCGAGGCGATCGCCTCTCGCTACGACCTCGACCGCCAGACGATCCAGCGGTTCGTCGGCGAAGTGGACGGGAACCATGACCCGCTGATCGGAGCACTGACCCGCCAGGTCGCCGGCGCGATCGGCCGGCCCGACGCCGTGCTCGTGTGCGACCCCTCGGCCTTCCCCAAGAAGGGGGCCGCCTCGGTCGGCGTGCAGCGGCAGTGGTGCGGCCGGCTCGGCAAGGTCGACAACGGCCAGGTCGGCGTCTTCCTCGGCTACGTCAGCGACGACGAGCAGGCCCTGGTCGACTTCCGGCTCTACTTGCCCCGCGAGTGGGCCCAGGACCGGAAGCGCCGCCAGAAGGCCGGCGTCCCCAAGGGCGTCAAGTCCCGGACGCGGCACGAATTGGCCCTGGAGATGCTTCCGCGGCGCGGCGGGGTGCTGCCGCACGGCTGGGTCGCCGGCGACGACGAGATGGGCCGGCCCGCATGGTTCCGCAAGCGGTTGGCCTGCGATGGGGAGTGTTACCTGCTGGCCGTGCCTGTAGTGCGCCCGGAGATCGGACCAGGTGCATAATGAAAGCCTGGCTCCGACCGGAGGCTCACCACGATGCGGAAGCGACGCCGTTTCACCCCCGAGTTCAAGGCCCAGGTCGTCCTCGACGTCCTGACCGGCCGCCAGTCCCCGGCCGAGGCGTGCCGCAGGCACGCCCTCGGCCCCAATCTCCTCTCGCTCTGGAAGGCCCACTTCCTCCAGCGAGCCCACACCCTCTTCCAGGCCGACGAGCACCATGAGGCCGACCAGGCCCGCATCGCCGAACTGGAGCGGATGCTCGGCCGGGCCACCCTCCAGATCGAGATCCGAAAAAAAGCCTCGACGCTGCTGGACTCGGACTCGATCGGAGGCGGGCGGTGATCGAGCAGCTCCGGGGCGACTACGCCGACCGGCTCCTGTGCGAGGCCCTGGACGTCCACCGCAGCGGCCTCTACCACCGACCCCGACCGGACGAGGACCGGCCGCTGCGTGAGGCCCTGGTCCGCCTGGCGGGGGAGTGGCCGACCTACGGCGACCGCCGCCTGACGGCCATGCTGCGACGGGAGGGACACCCGGCCAATGCCAAGCGGGTCCGCCGCCTGATGGCCGAGCTGGGCCTGAGCGGCGAGCCGCCGCCCAGGCATCCGCCCCGGACGACCGACAGCGTCCACTCATTCCCCCGCTTCCCGAACCTGGTCGAGGCCGTGGAGGTGGACCACCCCGATCAGGTCTGGGTCTCGGACATCACGTACATCCGACTCAAGAAGGAGTTCATCTCTCTCGCCGTGCTGATGGATGTCTTCAGCCGCTTGATCCGGGGCTGGAACCTGGGACGGAGCCTGGAGCAGGAGTTGACTCTGGCAGCCCTGGAGCGGGCGTTGGAGCGGGGCCGGCCGGAGATCCACCACTCGGACCAGGGGGTGCAGTATGCGGCGACGGCCTACGTCGAGGCATTGACGGCCGTCGGGGCGTCGATCAGCATGGCGGCCGTGGGCGAGCCGAGGGCCATGGCTGTGCCGAGCGGTTCATCCGCACGCTCAAAGAAGAGGAGGTGGATCGGACGGAATACGAGGACTTCGCCGACGCCTTGCGGCAACTCGGCCGATTTCTGGATGATGTGTACAACCGAAAGCGCATTCACTCCTCGCTGGGGTACCTGACCCCGAGCGAGTTCGAGCAGCAATGGATCGCCATGCGACGATCACAGTGATCGGTCGCACCAAAAGCCACCACAAGCGGGAGGTCCGATTTCAGGGCGCACTACAATGGTCGCCTATACTGCGGGTGTCGAACGGATGATGAGGAGGCTCTTCGACTCGCTCAAGGAGAGCGACCGACGGCGCTATGCGGCCATCGAGGCCGCGAAGCTGGGCCACGGCGGGATCGAGTACATCGCCGCGCGTCCTGGGCTGCGACCCCAAGACGATCCGCCAGGGGCTCGCGGAGCTGGAGGGCGAAGACGAGCTGGACACGGGCCGCTCCCGCAAAAAGGGGGCGGACGCAAGCGGCTGATCGCGACCGACCCGGCGATCGAGGCCAACTTCCTCAAGGTGCTCGAGGACCACACCGCCGGCGACCCGATGCGGCATCGAGGTGAGGTGGACGAACCTGTCGCGGCGGCAGATCGCCCGACGGATCACCGAACTGGGAACGCCGGTCAGTCGCCACGTCGTCTCGCAGCTGCTCCGCAAGCACCGCTACCGCAAGCGGAAGGCGCTGAAGAAGAAGACGATGGGCCCACGCCACCCGGATCGGAACGCCCAGTTCGAGAACATCGCCCGGCTGAAGCGGGAAGTACCTGGGGGCCGGCCTGCCCGTCATCAGCATCGACACGAAGAAGAAGGAGCTGATCGGCGAGTTCTACCGTGACGGGGCGATCGAGACGCAGGCGACGATCGAGGTCAACGACCATGACTTCTCCAGCATGGGATCGGGCACGGTGATCCCGCACGGGATCTACGACGTGGGGAGGAATCGCGGCTTCGTCCACCTCAATACCAGCCACGACACCAGCGAGATGGCCTGCGACAGTATCGCGGCGTGGTGGGAGGCCGACAGGCGGTCGGCCTACTCCGGAGCCAAGAAGTTGCTGGTGCTGTGCGACGGCGGCGGGAGCAACAGCGCCTCGCGGTACATCTTCAAGGAGGAGCTGCAGAAGCTGGCCAATCGGCTCGGCCTGGAGATCCGGGTGGCGCACTACCCGCCCTACTGCTCGAAGTACAACCCGATCGAGCATCGGCTGTTCCCGCACGTGACGCGGGCGTGTCGCGGGGTGATCTTGCGGGCGTTGGAGACGGTCCGATACTACATGGCGAAGGCCGGGACGGCGACGGGCCTGGAGGTCGAGGTGCGGATCCTCGAGAAAGTGTACGAGACGGGCCGGAAGTGCGTCGCGGGGTTCAAGAAGACGATGAAGATCGTCTTCGACGAGCTCCTACCCAGGTGGAACTACCGGGCGATCCCTGAAGCCGGATGAGATCGGGAAGTTATTCCCGGCCTGTTCCTGAGCACGATCACGCCATCGTTGTCGGCCAACTCCGCGCGGACGTGCCGCCGCAGTTCGGCCATGACCTCCTCGTCGTCCCAGGCCCCACAGCCGACGAAGTACTGGAGGTCCTTGCGGGGGATATCCGCTTGGTCGGCGATCGTCTCGACCGACTTCCGCTCCAATCCGCTGAGGAGCCCGCGGACGAAGACCGCGGCGTACCAGCGTTGCTCCTGGCGGTAGAACAAGGGGAGATAGCGATTCAGAAAGCGAGTCAGGTGGTCTCGACAGCCGCGCACGTCGCCGGCCGACACCTCAGCGTCGGCGAGAAGGGCTTGAGCCTCGGGTTGATCGAGGAGCGACATGGTCGTGTCTCCGAACCGGCTACTTCACGCCGCTCATGATAAACCCGATGGGCCAAAGCGAGTTACGAAATCTGGTAACTGATTCGCCACCCTCTTGCCCCGGCCCCATGCGGCTTTTACGGTGGTCGCCATGAGCGGAACGGACCTGGCCGGACTGGATCGCGAAGCCTTGATCGCCTTGGTGCTCACGCTCCAGGCCGAGGTCGAGGCCCTCAAGCGCGGCGGCAAGCGGCAGGCGGCGCCGTTCTCGAAGGGGACCCGCGTCAAGGACCCCAAGAGACCCGGGCGAAAGCCCGGCCGGGGGGTCTTCCAGCGCCGCGAAGCGTCCGAGCAGGTCGGCGAACCGCCGATCGACGTCCCGGTCGGCGAGACGGCCGGCCCGAAATGCGGCGGCGAGTTCGACGAAGCCCGAGTCGAGGAGGCCTCGATCCCCGATCTCCCCCAGGTCGTCCGACCGCGCGCCCGGCTCTTCCGGGTCGGCGTCCGCCGCTGCCGGCGGTGCGGCGCGACGGCGCGCGGGCGGCCTCCCGACCGCGCCGCCGACCCGCGTGGGGCGACCGCCCATCGCCTCGGCCCGCGGCTGCTGGCCGCCGCCCACCACCTCCACGACGGCCTGGGCGGGCCGGTCCGCAAGGGGCCGGCGGTGATCGCGATCCTGACCGGCGTGCGGCTCACGCAGGGGGCCGTCACGCGTGACGCCCTCAAGAAGGCGGCCGGCGCGATCGGGACGACATATCGAACCCTGGGCGACTCGGTCCGCGAGGCCCCCTTCGTCCACACCGACGACACGGGCTGGCGCGGGGGGCTCGCCGGCCTGGCGGATGGCCTTCGTGACCGACACCGCGACGGTCTACCAGGTCCGGCCGCGGCACCGCAACGAGGAGGTCGGCGAGCGGGTGCCGGCCGACTCCGCCGGGGTGATGAGCACCGACCGCGGGACCAGCTAGGACGCGGCCGAACTGGCCGGTGTGCAGAAGCCGAAGTGCCTGGCCCACGTCCTGCGGTCGCTGTCGGAGGTGCTGGAGACGAAGTCCCGCGGGGCGTGGCGGTTCGCGAAGCGGCGGAAGGACCGGCTCAAGCAGGCGCTGGCGCTGTGGCCTGAGCGCCGCGCCGGCGTCGGGCCGGGGCCGGACTTCGCGGCCCGTCTGGGACGGCTGAAGTGGGCGATCACGGACCACCTGCGCGACCGGGCGCTGTCGGACCGCGACAACCAGCGACTCCTGAACGAGCTGGGCCGGTGCCACGACGCGGGCTCGCTGGTGCGGTTCCTGGACGAACCGGGGATCGAGCCGACGAACAACCGGGCGGAGCGTGCGCTCCGGCCGGCGGTGATCGCGTGGAAGGTGTCGCAGTGCACGAAGACCGCGCGCGGCACGCGGGCCTTCGAGGCGTGGTCGCGCGTCCTTCGGACACGATCGCGGACCACGACCGGCCCCGCCCTGATCGACGCCGTCGTCCATCTCGTTCATCCCGCCGAACCCCGGCACGCCTGAACCGCCCGCCAGGACGCTAATCAGTTACGAGCACCTCAGCGAGAACGTCCCCAAGGGGTGGCGGGAAATCGACGGCGAGCACGACGAGACCGGCCCGAGAGGCGCTGGCGTGTGGCTCCACGGCTTCCAGCACAACGGCGACGAAGCGGCCTGGCGGCAGCTGTTGGAGTGGCGGCTGGGGTTGCGTCCGGGCCGACCGCCGGCCGACCGCCTGGTGCACTACGTGAGCGAGCGGTGCGACAGGCTCCGCGATCCCGAATTCCAGGCCCAGGGTTGGCAGATCGGCAGCGGTCCGACCGCGGCGACGTGCAAGACGCTCCCGGCGCGGCTGAAAGGCTCGGGGATGCGTTGGGACGCCGACAACGCTGAGGCGATTATGGCCCTGGATGCCTTGAGCCAGAGCGGCCAATGGGACCAATCCTGGCAATGGTAACTGCGACCGACGGGCTGACGCCAGGAATCCCGGTCAGACCCGAGCCTGACACTTCGGGCACGATGGCTGGCAACGTGGCCCTAACTCTGGTAAAATGCCACCCGATGATCCAAGAACAAGAATTGTTCGCGAAATGCCGCAAATCCAAGGCCGCAACGCGAGTCCAACAGCACCACAGCAGGTTGCCGAAGTGGCGGAATGGCAGACGCGCCGGACTCAAAATCCGGTGGGGTAACACCCGTGTGGGTTCGAGTCCCACCTTCGGCACTCACGACTCAGGGCGAATCGAGGGCGACGTTACCAGGAATCTGGATCACATCCTGGTAGCAGCATCGCGGTGACATGGCAATCGTGTTGCCACGGCGAATCTCGCCCATGGAAGCCGTTCAGGAACCTCTCGGTCACTTCCGACTCCTCGACGGAGAACGGTAGCGACACGGACGCTCGCGGCTATACTGGGGTTCGGCGAAGGGCGACGGTTATCGGGCCCCGAGAGGGCAAGCCATGACCCTGGTCGCAACGGGCGCTTTGGTGGAGCAGGCGGTCCGGGGCGGATTCGCGCTCGGGTATTTCGAGAGCTGGGATCTGTCCTCACTTCAGGGCGTCATCGACGCCGCGGAGCAGTCGCGATCGCCAGTTCTCATCGGGTTCAATGGCGAGTTCCTGAGCCTGCGCGGGACGCGAGGCCGCAGAGCGGCTGGAGCTATATGCCGCGATGGGCCGGGCAGCCGCGGAATCGGCAGCGGTTCCGTGTGGACTGATCTTCAACGAGTGTCCGGACGATGACTGGAGCCGGCAGGCCATCGCTCTCGGCTTCAGCCTGGTGATGCCGGTCGCGGGTGAGGACGCGCCCGGCGGATACGTTCGACGGGTCCGGGAGTTGACCCGTCTGGCCCAGGCTCGGGGCGCGGTCGTCGAGGCTGAGATGGGCAAGTTGCCGCAGGGAGCCGCGATGGAGGTCGGCGTTCCAACCGTTCCCGAGGAGGCGGCTGCGTTCGTCGAGGCGACGGGCATCGACCTGCTGGCCGTCAGCGTCGGCAATGTCCACGTCCTGGCCAGCGGCGAGTGCGGGCTGGACCTCGATCGACTCGAAGCGATCCGCCGTCACGTCAGCATCCCGCTGGTGCTCCACGGAGGCAGCGGGATCGCAAAATCGGCCGTGCGCGCGGCCGTGGCCAGAGGGGTTGCCAAGGTCAATTACGGGACCTACCTCAAGCAACGCTATCTGAAGGCTGTCCGCCAGGCGCTCGGTCGTGACGAGCCTGACCCGCACCGTCTCCTCGGCCTGGGCGGACCGGAGGACGTGCTCTCCGCTAGCCGACGGGCGGTGCGCGAGGCCGTGCTGGAGCGTATCGACTGGCTCGGCTGCCAGGGGAGGGCCTCGGCGAACGCCGACGACGTCCCCTGTACCGACCCAGCCCAACCGAGATGAGGACTTCCATGAGTCTGCGACCAAGCCTGCTCGCGCTGGCCCTGGCCTGGCTACTGCCGGCAACCGCTTCCCTCGGCGACGAGGAACCCGCAGCTCCAGCGACGACGGCCAGGCGGTCGATCTGGATTATTCCCCACACGCACTGGGAGGGAGCGGTCTTCAAGACACGCGAGGAGTACCTCGACGCTGGCCTGCCCAACATCATCAAGGCGCTGCAATTGCTGAAGGCGAACTCCGAGTATCGCTTCGTGCTCGACCAGGTGGCCTACGTCAAGCCGTTCCTGGAGCGCTATCCGGAACACGAGGCCGATTTCCGCCGGTTCATCCGGGAGGGTCGCCTGGAGCTTGTCCTGGGCCTCGACATCATGCCGGATGTGAACATGCCGGGTGGCGAGACATTCGTCCGGCAGATGCAGTACGGCCAGGGTTACTACCGCGAGAAGCTCGGCGTGGATGTCCAGGCGGCCTGGCTGCTCGACACGTTCGGGCACCACGCGCAGATACCGCAACTGCTCCGTCAAGGCGGCTACTCCGCGTTCTGGTTCATGCGAGGCGTGCCCTCGATGGACCAACCTTCGGAGTTCCTCTGGGAGGGGATCGACGGCTCGCGCATCCCCGCGTTCTGGTTGACTCAGACCTACTCCGCAATGCACGGCGCCCCCAGGGAAATAGCCGCCTTCCGTGAGTTCATCCGGGCGCGCGCCGAGTTGCTGTCGAAGAACCAGGAGGGACCGGAACTCGTCGGCCTGGCGGGTGTGGATGTCGGCGACCCGGAGGCCCACCTGCCGGAGATGGTGAGGGCTTACAACAAGCTCGACGACGTGCCGGTCACGGTGCGGTTCACGGTGCCTTCGGAGTTCGAGGCGGTCGTGGCCAGGCGGGCCGGCGAGCGACCCGTCTTCCGAGGGGAGCTGAACCCGATCTTCCAGGGCATCTACAGCAGCCGGATCGAGCTGAAACAGCGGATGCGCGACCTCGAGCGCCGGCTCACCGCGGCCGAGAAACTGTCCGTGCTCGGGGCGTGGCTCGGCATGCCGGGCGATCCCGAGGGACTCTGGCGAGCCTGGGAGCCAGTCCTCTTCAACGAGACCCACGACCTCGCCTCGGGTGTGATGACCGACCACGTTTACGAGGATACGGTCCGCGGTTACGATTTTTCCCGCCGCCTTGCCGACGAGCGGATCGCCGCGGGCCTGGAGACACTCGCCTCGCAAATCGACACCAGTGGCGAGGGCGCGGCAGTCCTTGTCTTCAACCCTCTGGGTTGGTCGCGGTCGGATGCCGTCGAGGTGACGGTCGGCTTCGATGACCCGGGAGTGGCGGGCCTGACGGTGCTCGATCCCGAGGGCCGCGAAGTGCCGTCGCAGAGGATCGAGTCCACGCGCTACGGCGATGGCGGCCTGAAGACGGCGCGGATTGCGTTCATCGCCCGGGAGGTTCCGGCCTTGGGCCACGGCGTCTTCCACGTCGTGCCGCGGAACGAGCCCGGCCCGCCCGAGGCGCAACCTTCGGACAGCCTTGCCCTGGAAAACGATCTCTACCAACTCACGATCGACAAGACCACCGGCGCCCTGACGAGCCTTCAGGTCAAGGCCGGTAACTGGGAAGTGCTTGCCGGTCGTGGCAACGTCGTCGCTCGCGAGGAAGACAAGGGCGATCTCTGGGAGCTTTACCGGGGACTCGACGGCGGCAGCCGGATCGCCATGACGACCAGGCAAGCTGTGCCGGAGCCCGATCGGGCGAAGCTCAGTGACCAGTTCTCGGCCGAGCCGGGCGTGCTGAGCATCGGTCTGGTTTTCTCGGAATTCCGGGTGGCGCACCCGCTCGACAACGGCTCGTTCAGCACGACCGTTCGCCTCTATCGCGGGCTGCGGCGGATCGAGTTCCTCACGGCGCTGGTGAATCAAGAGAAGTACGTCCGCTATCAGGTTCTCTTCCCGACCACGATCGCGGGCGGCCGGAACGTGCATGAGATTCCCTTTGGTGCGATCGAGCGTCCCGCAGGGATCGAGTTCCCGGCGCAGAACTGGGTTGATCATGGCAACGGACGCAGGGGCGTTGCGTTGCTGAACGTGGGGCTGCCGGGCAACGTGACGACGGACGCGACGATGATGCTGTCGCTGCTGCGATCGCACAACCTGGGGCGTTACGGGTTCGGGGGCGGCTACGAGCCTGGCATGTCGTCCGAGTCGGGCTTTCAGATCGGGATCGAGCGGACGATGAAGTACGCCCTCGTGCCCCACGAAGGCGACTGGAAGTCCGCGGGTGTCTTCCGCGACGGACTGGAGTTCAACCATCCCTTGATCGTCCGCAAGGCCGCGACCCATCCCGGCCCGTTGCCGAAGCGCTGGGGCTTGCTGGAGGTGTCGAGTCCCCAGGTCGTCGTCTCCTCTCTGAAGCCTGGCCGCGATGGCACGGCGGTCATCCGGGTTTACGAGGCGACGGGGCAACCGGCCCCTCGCGTCGAACTCACGTTGCCCATGGGCCTCGCGGCGGCTTGCGAGACCGACCTGCTCGAAGCCGACGGCCGGGCGCTGCCGGTCGAGGGCGGGGTCGTGCTGTTTGAGTTGAAGCCCTTCGAGATCAAGACGATCCGGCTCCGGCTCAGCGACGCACCTCATTAGCTCTTTTCCCTTCCGAGGCATACGGCGACGATCCGAGTCGGTCGTTCGGCGAAATTCAGAAATCTGCGCGCGCTCGCCAGGGCGATCGACGTTGGAACCCTTGAGAGCGAGTCCCACGGTCGGATCGTCCCGGATACCGAATGGCCCGGAACCGTGGATTTCCGGCGGGAGTCGTGGGGCCGAATGACTCAAACCATTCCGCATATGAGGGTCTCGCGGACGGACAAGGATCGCTGAATGACCAATCAACTCCAGCAACCGAGGGATAGGTCGTCGATCGTCCCCTTGGACTGGAGGTGTTAGATTCCAGAACCAGCCCGTCCCGAATCAACGGCGGCACGGACTGAGGAAGGATGGTCAAGGAGGTGGTGATTTCGCGATTTCGGTTCGATTGAGAAAACTTGCATTGTCAGGTTTTTGCTTTTGAGATACGAGTTGTGGGTGGGGCAGAGCATGGAAGCTGTGGCCCCTCGCCGCCACGAGGTTCGAGCCTAATGAGCCGGGGTCAGGGATGGACCAGAGCACATTACTTCCTCAAGCGGCGCAGGAAGCGTCGATGAGCGAGCGTCATCGAGCGTGGATCGAGGCCGTGGCGGTCGCGGTACTGGCGCTCGGTCTTTATCTCATCGGCAACGGCCGGACGGCCCTCTGGGATCGGGACGAGCCGCGGTATGCCGGCTGTACTCGCGAGATGCGCGAGCACGGCGAGTGGATCCGGACGACCTTCAACGGCGAGCCGTTTTACCACAAGCCGATCCTGATCTACTGGCTGATGCGCGGCAGCACGGCGGTCTTCGGCGACAACCCGTTCGGTCTGCGGTTCCCCTCGGCGGTCGCCGGGGCGGCAACCTGCCTGCTGGTCTGGGGCTGGGGCCGCCGTGCCCTGGGGAAGCGAGCGGGGCGCTGGGCCGGTCTGATGCTCGCCACCTCGCCGATCATGGCGATCGAGTCGAAATTGGCCACGACCGACGCGGTACTGACACTCTTCTGCGTCGCCGCTCTGTTTGCGCTGTGGGAACTGGCGCGGGAGCGATCGTGGCGGATGGCGGCGGTCTTCTGGAGTTCGCTCGGGCTGGCAATCCTGACCAAGGGGCCGATGGCCCCGGCCCTGATCGCCTCGGCCGCGCCCTTCTGGTGGCTCTGGGGCGGCCCCAATCGCGGCTGGCGCCATCTGCGATGGGGACCGGGTCTGGTCGTCTGTTTGCTGATTGCAGCCCCCTGGTATGTGGCGATCAACGGGATTTCCGGCGGCGAATTCTTCCGGGTCATGATCGGCGATCAGGTGATCCGACGGGCCTCGATGGGCATCGAGGATCACGGCGGGTTTTTCGGCTATTACCTGGCGACGGCTCTGGTGACGTTCTTCCCCTGGTCGGCGCTGGTGCCTGCGGCGATCGTGGCGGCCTGGGGACGTCGCCAGCACGACCCGGTCTTTGGGTTTCTGCTCGGCTGGGTGGTCGGACCCTGGATCTTGCTGGAGTGTGCCCGGACGAAGTTGCTTCACTATTACCTGCCGTCGTATCCGGCATGCGCCCTGCTGGCGGGATGGTTCCTCGCGTCGCTCTCGACGGGCCAGTTGGCGTTGAAGGCGAGATGGGCCCGATTGACCACCCTGGGCCTGCTGCGCTGGATTGGCCTGGTCTGGGTGGCCGTGGGGACGGCCGGGGCGTGGTGGCTGCCGGCGGACTTGAAGGCCCCGAGCCTGGCGGCGGCGGTCACCGCGGGTTGCGGTTGGATCTACGCCCAGTCGCGGCTCTCGCGAGGCGGCTACGAGCGGGCGGCGGCGGCCCTGGCGGCCAGTTGGGCGGGGGTGATCGTGCTGGTTTACGGCTGGTTGATCCCGGCGGCGCAGCCGAGATTCTTGACGGGCGAGGTCGGTCGAAGCCTGGCGGCGCTCTCGGCCCGGACCGGAGCGGAGCCGGCGCTGGCCGGGTTCAAGCCGCCGGGTCTGGTCTATCTGCTGGGCCGACCGCTCAAGGTGCTCGCCAACCGGGAGAACTGGGTCGAGGAGGCACGCCGTGAGGGTGCCCTGGCCGTGGCGCTTCGGCCGGATGAGCGGAGGCGAGTCGAAAATGTTCCTGAGCTGGCAGTCGAAGAGTACGAGGTTCTGCGCGGCTTCGACGTGGAGAAGTTCAAGCTCCAGGAACTCCAGACGGTCGTGATTCGGCCCGCCACGAGGACGGTGCGGACGCCGCTCCGAACAGAATCGCCCCGGCGCTGATCGCGGCGGGAGCTGGTGCCGGCCGGCTCCCAGGAACAATCGATTGTCGTGCGCAAGTCCCCCTCCACGCACGTCTGAAATCGTCGGATCGGCAGGGCGAGGCCGGGTCGGCGGGGCACTGGCTCGAGGATCTCGGCGCGGCATTCCGACGCCGTCGGTCCGGTCCGAACGTGTCGGCTCCAGAGTCGGGAAAGGGGAATCGCAATGGACGCGGAGGCACGCAGGCCGCGGCAACATCGGTCGGCCGGCCCCGAGGGCTTCGCACCCCACCGGCCGCTGGCTCCGCCAGACGCGGCCAGCGTGGCCGACGAGCCCGGGGAACGGCCGGAGCTTTCCGTCGTCGTGCCCTGTTGCAATGAGCAGGAAGTCCTGGCGGAGCTTTACGCACGCGTGACCGCCGCTTGCCAGGCCACGGGCCTGCCGTACGAGTTCGTGCTGGTCAACGACGGCTCGCGCGATGCGACCTGGCCGGCCATGCTGGCGTTCGCGGAATCCGACCCACGGGTCGTGCTGGTCAACCTGTCGAGAAACCACGGTCATCAGATCGCCTTGACGGCCGGGCTTCATCAATGCCGGGGGCAAAAGATCTTCATTCTCGACGCCGATCTTCAGGACCCGCCCGAGCTGTTGCCGCTGATGCTCCGCAAGCTCGACGAAGGGGCCGACGTCGCCTACGGTCGGCGGAGGCGACGCGCCGGCGAGTCGCGATTCAAGACCCTGAGCGCCTCGGCCTTCTACCGGCTGATCGGCTGGCTGACCGACCAGGCGATCCCCCGCGATGCGGGCGATTTCCGGCTGATCACCCGACGGGTGCTCGACGTGCTCGACGCCATGCCCGAACGGCGGCGGTTCCTCCGCGGGATGGTGAGCTGGGTCGGGTTCCGCCAGGAGCCGGTCGATTACGACCGGCAACCCCGGCAGGCCGGCGAGACGAAGTACACACTCCACAAGATGATCCGATTCGCCAACGATGCCATCACGTCCTTCTCGGTCCGCCCGCTGGCACTGGCGACCTGGCTGGGCTTGGTCGGCGGCCTGACTGGTGGGCTCCTGCTGGGTGGCGCACTGGCAGGCTGGCTCGTCGGCTCGGCCTCCGCGGCGTGGGTCGGACTGGTGGCGGCGATCATCCTGATGGGCAGTCTGCAACTGCTCGCTCTCGGGATCATCGGGGCATATCTCGGCCGGATGTACGAGCAACTCCAGGGTCGCCCCCAGTTCGTCATCGAGCGGGTGGTGCGGTCGGCTCGCCCGTCGCCGACGCCTCGGAGCCTCAGGACGGAGGCTCCCGCGGCCGGTGGCCGACAGGGTGGTCCGCCTTGAGGGGATGTCGGTCGGGAACGCGATCGGGACGTCCGCGACGGGCTCGCGGGGAACTGGACGGCCCGTCGCGAACGTTCTAGAGTCTCCCTGGGACGTCGCAGGCGCGTTGGACGTTGCGAGCGCGGGGGGAACACCGGCATGATCGACCTCTACCGGGCGGCTTTCGAGGCGATGCTCCAGCGCTCGGGCGACTATGTCTTGCTGCTCGACCGTGAGTTCCGCATCCTCGCGGCCGGCACCTCCTTCGCCGCTACCTTCCTGGCCGGCCGCGACCCTCGCGGCGCGGACTTCCTGGAGATCCTCGATCTGGAGAGCCGGGCGAAGGCCGGGGCGGTCCTCCAGAAGGGGGACGAATCGGCCCAGGGCGTCGAGTTGAACCTGGTCACACCAGCGCGGGAGATCCGGCTCGTCCGCTTTGGCTTCCTCGCCCTCGACGGCCCCGAAGGTCGTCCGGCCATCGCGGCGATTGGCCACGACCAGCAGGAGATGCTCCGACTGGTCGAGTCGGTCGTCCGGCTCAACGCCGATCTGGAAGAGGCCCGCTTCCGGTTCGAGCGGCTGGCCCTCACCGACCCCCTGACCGGCCTGGGCAACCGTCGCTGGCTCTTTGACCGGCTCGAATCGCTCTGGTCCAACGCCCGACGCGACGGCCGGTTTTGCTGGGTCGTGATGGCCGACATGGACCACTTCAAGCCGCTCAACGACCGCTACGGCCACATGGCCGGCGACGCCGTGCTCGCCGCGGTGGCCGACGCGCTGCGGCGCTCGATCCGTCGCGGCGACCTGGCCGCCCGTTACGGCGGTGAAGAATTCTGCCTGGCGGGCACCTGCACCCATCCTTCCGAGGCCGTGGTCGTGGCCGACCGACTGGTCGACGCGATCCGCTCCCTGAGAATCCCCCACCCCGACGGCCCTCTCCGCGTCACCGCCAGCGTTGGCGTCGCCCCGGCCGACCCCAGCCGCTACCCCGACCCCTGGCCGGTCCTCTGCGCCGCCGACGCCGCCCTCTACCGCGCCAAGTCGTCCGGCCGCGACCGCCTCGCCGTCGCCGACCCCTCCGAGCTGGACCCCCCACCCCCCACCGTCGCCGAGGCCGCGACCGCCTGAGCGGGCTTGATCCGGCCGGTCCGGCGGCCGGTCCTGGTCGGCCGGGGGATCGGGGCGCCAGTCGAACAGGACGAGGCGTCGCGCCCGGGGAAGAGTCAGGACGTGACGGTTGCCGCCGTCGGCGTCCATGATCGCCAGGCGATGCGGTGACTTGGAGTTGCGCTCGCCGTCCGGCTCAGGGTCACGGAAACCGACGACGAGCCGTGACCCGTCGGGTGACCAGACGAAGTTGATGTCATCCTCTTTCAGGGGGATCGGGCGACGGTCTTTGCCTTCGAGGTCCACCGTCCACGAGGCCGCCGTGGCGCCAAAGGAGACGATTTGCCGGAACGCGATTCGATGGCCGTCGGGCGTGAAGCCGATCGCGATGTCATCGCGCCCCGGCGAGTCGCGATCCGCTTCGTAAACCAGTCGCCGACCGGTTCCGTCGGGACGTGACAGGTAAACACGCCTCCCGGCGTCGCCGATCACTCCCGGGGTGGTGTTGATCAGGAGCCAGCGACCGCCGGGCGACCAGTCACTGACATAGTCTCGGTCGCCGAACGGCAGGGCCAACCGATGCGAACCGTCGGCGTCCACCCGCAGGTACTGGCGGAGGATCGGCGGTCGCTCCGGGTTCCGGGGATCGGCCGGGCTTCCCAGGATGAGGAGGATCAGTTGTTCGGCGTCACCCGACCAGCAAACCGGCAGGCAACGCTCGGTCGAGATCCGGACCGGCTCGACCTCCCCACGCACGGGACGGACCCAGACCCCGGCCCGCTCCGGCCCCGCGATCGGCGAGACGGCATACACCACGAATCGACCGTCCGGAGTGATCCGGGCTTGCGGGAACACCGCTTCGGTGCCGGGGATCAGCTCCCAGGTCGCGCGCTCGGGGTCGATGGCGATGATCCCCTTGACGGGCTTGTCCAGGTCGGGGAACTCAGCGTAGGCATAGATCTTCCCGGCGTTCTCGTCGGCCCCGACGGCCGCGCCGGCGAGCAGGACGGCGACGGCCCAGGCCGCGAATCCGAGGCGAAGAAGCAGGCGTCGAGGACGTCCCGGATTGTGTTGCGCTGGGCTCGGCTTCATGGGAGTGCTCCCGGGGAAGATGGGGTTCCTCATGGTTCACCTTGATCGCCTGGTTTCCGGCCGATCCGGTGGTCGATCCTTGCTGGCCGAGGGATCGGGTCGCCAGTCTAACGGGAGGAGGGGCTTCGCGCGGGGCAGGGCCAGGGAGCGACGGTTCCCGCCATCCGCGTCCATGATCGCCAGCCGAGTTACTCGCTTGAAGCCGCGCTCGCCGTCCGATTCGGGATCACGGACGCTGACGGCGAGCCGCGAACCGTCGGGCGACCAGACGAAGTAGTTATCCCTCGGTTCCAGGGGAATCGGGCGACGTTCCTTGCCATCGAGGTCCACTGTCCAGGAGGCCGTCGCCAAGGCGCCCTGGTTTTGAATGGCTTGCTGGAAGGTGATCCGACGGCCGTCGGGCGTGAAGCGGCTCGCGAGGGAATGGAGCCCCGGCATGGCGCGATCCTCTTCGAAAACCATCCGCCGGCCGGTCCCGTCGGAATGTAACAGGTAAACACGCCTCCCGGGGTCGCCGATCGCTCTCGGGATGGTGTTGACCAGGAGCCATTGCCCGTCAGACGACCAGTCCAGGACATAATCCCGCTCGGGGATCGGCAGGGCAAAGGGATGCGAGCCGTCGGCGTCCACCCGGAAGTACTGGCTGAGGATCGGCGGTCGCGCCGGATTGCGGGGATCGCCCGGGCTTCCCGCATTCTGGATGATCAGTTGCTCGGCGTCGCCCGACCAGCAGATCGGCACGCCAGGCGCGGCTGAGATCCGGATTGGCTCAAACTCACCGCGTACCGGACGGACCCAGACTCCTACCTTATCCGGCCCGGCGGTCAGCGAGACGGCATAGGCCAGGAATCGACCGTCCGGAGTGACCCGGGCCATCGGAGACGCCGCTTCGGTGCCGGGGATCAGCTCCCAGGTCGTGCGCTCGGGGTCGATGGCGATGATCCCCTTGACGGGCTTGTCCAGGTCGGGGAACTCAGCGTAGGCATAGATCTTCCCGGCGTTCTCGTCGGCCCCGACGGCCGCGCCGGCGAGCAGGACGGCGATGGCCCAGGCCGCAAATCCGAGGCGGAGGCGCGGGCGTCGTGAACGTCCCGGATCAGGCCGCGCTGGGTTCGGCTGCATGGGATCGCTCCCTGGGAAGATGGGGTTACTCATGGTTCGCCTCGATAGCCCGGCCCCCGGACGATCCGGCCGGGCTTGGCGTCGGTGGGCTGGCCGTCGAGGACGACGGGAACGCCGTTGACGAGGACGTGGAGGATGCCGGTGGAGAGCTGGTGGGGTTGCTCGAAGGTGGCGCGGTCGCCGACGGTGGCGGGGTCGAAAACGACGACGTCGGCGAAGAAGCCTTCGCGGAGGAGGCCGCGGTCGCGGATCGAGAGGTGGGAGGCGACGGCGGAGGACATCTTGCGGATCGCGTCTTCGAGGGGGAGGACGTGCTCGTCGCGGACGTACTTGCCGAGGATGCGGGGGTAGGTGCCGTAGGAGCGGGGGTGGACGAGGCCGATGGAGTCGGCTTTCGAGGGGTCGTGGCCGCTGGCGTCGGTGCCGATCTTGATCCAGGGCTGGCGGAGCTGGAGGCGGACGTTGTCCTCGGACATCAGGAAGTAGATGGTGCTGATGCGCTGGCGCTCGGAGAGGATCAGGTCCATCGCGGCGTCGAGCCAGTCCTTGTTCTCGGCGGCAGCGACCTCGGAGAGGCGCTTGCCGGCGTACTTCTTGTTCTCGGGTTTTTCGAGGCCGAGGAGGAGGATGCCCTCGGGGGTGGCGAGCTGGCCCATGCTTTCCCAGGGGGTGGTCTGGTGGGCGACCTCGGCGTGGATCCTGGCGCGCATGGCGGGGTCGGCGAGGTTGTCGAAGAGCTTGCCGTCGGCGGAGGCCCAGGGGGGGAGGACGGCGGTCAGGCCGGTGCCGGCGGCGGCGTAGGGGTACATGTTGGCACTCACATCAAGACCCTCGGCGCGGGCGGAGGCGATCCGGCTGATGGCGCCGGCGGCCTTCCACCAGTTGCGGCGGCCGGCGGCCTTGAGGTGGTAGATCTCGACCGGAGCACCCGACTCGCGGCCGATCGTGATGGCCTCGTCGATGGCCTCGAAAAGCTGGTCGCCCTCGGAACGGATGTGAGAGATATAGACGCCGCCGTAAGGCTGGATGACCTTGCCGAGGGCGATGAGGTCGGGCGTGGCGACGAAGTTGTCGGGCGGATAGATGAGGGCGGAGGCGAGGCCGAAGGCGCCGTCTTCCATGGCGTCGCGGACGAGGCGGCGCATCAGGTCGAGTTCTTCGGGGGTGGGCGGTCCCTGGGCCATCCCCTTGACGTACTGACGGATTGTGGCCGAGCCGACGAAGGAGCCGAAGTTGATGGAGGCGCCGTGGGATTGCATGGCGCGGAGCCAGTGGTCGAAGCCGTCGGGGCCGTCGAACTCGGGGACCTCGCGGGAGGGGGCGTTGGTCGTGCCCTCGCCGAGGATCTCGGTGGTGACGCCCTGGGTGATCTTGCCGATGACGCGGCTGTCGCCTTTGAGGAGTTGTTCGCGAGAGTGTCCCTGGATGTCGATGAAGCCGGGGCCGACGACGAGGTTGCGGGCGTCGATCCGTCGGGCGGCCTCGGCCTGGCTCAAGGTGCCGGCGGGGGCGACGCGGGCGATCCGGTCGCCGCGGAGGGCGACGTCGCCGTAAAACCAGGCGTTGCCAGTCCCATCGACGACCCGGCCGCCGAGGATCAGGACGTCGAACGGACCGGAATCCCGGTCGTCGGCGAGGGCGGGGGACGGGAGGAGGAGGGCGGACAGGGCCAGGATCACGAGGAAACCTCGACGCATTGGGGTGGTCTCCGGTTCGGAGGTGTGGGCACGATGGGTCGGGGACCACGTTAGCCCCGGTCGGCAACCGGATCAACCGGCGGGGCGGGGTTGAGAACGAGGGCGATGATCGGGGAAGTTCGATCGGTTCTTCCTTCTGTCGAGTCCCTGGGTGGCATACCCACGTCTGCGTGAACATGCGGGACAGGCCGCAAGGCACGGACATGCCCACGAGGACGTGGGCATGCCACCCAAGATGGGCGCGACGCGCGTGAAGGATCGATCGACCCACGCCGGTCGGCATCGCGGAAGAAGGGAAGTTGTGATATTCTGGGCCTCTCGACCGAAGTGGTGGATATCGCCAGGGATGGAAGATGGGAATCGCGGTGCGGGAGCAGGAGGAGCGGGATGAAGGTCTTCGTGCTGGGGCTCGACGGGGCAACCTGGGATATCCTGGAGCCCCTGGCCCGAGAGGGGAAGTTGCCGAACCTGTCGGGATTGATGGAGAAGGGGGCATCGGGCACGTTGAGCTCGATCTTCCCCCCGTTGAGTCCGGTGGCGTGGACGTCGGTGATGACGGGCAAGAACTCGGGTCAGCACGGCATCTTCGAGTTCCTCGAATACGAGCATAATCCGCTGGGTGGTCGGGTCAATTCGTCGCGGGCGATCCAGTCGGACCTGGTCTGGGAGGTCGCCGGGAGGCACGGCAAGCGGACGGTCGCCGGCGCCGTGCCGATGAGCTACCCGCCCCGCCAGAGTCCCGGCTTCTTCCTGGGCGACTTCCTCAGCCCGCCCGGGGCGCCGGATTTCACGAGCGACCCGGAGGTTCTCAGGGACCTGGAGGCGCACCTCGGCGGACCGTATCGGCCGTGGTCCACGGCGGTCCACGACGGCGGGCACGAGGCGGAGGCCCTGGCGGAGCTGACCGACTTCCTGGAGCATCACCTCAAGGCGGTGCGGTTCTTGATGGATCGTTGTGAGTGGGACTGCTTTATCTATGACCTGATGGCGACGGATCGGATTCAGCACGAGCTCTGGCATGCGTGGGAACCCTCGCACCGACTCGCGAAGGGGCGGGACCTGGCGAAGGTGCGGGAGGGGTTCATCGACTTCTGGAAGCGGCTGGATGACGGCATCGGGGCGATCGCGGACGCGTTGCCGAAGGATGCGGCGTTGATCCTGATGAGCGACCACGGGTTCGGGCCGATCGAGTGGTATGTGAACTTCAACGTGTGGCTGCTGGAGCAGGGCTTCATCCAGTTGAAGGATTCGTTTTATGTGAAGCAGAAGCACTGGTTCTACCGGCGCGGGGTGACGCCGGAGTGGTTTTACGGCCTGATGGCCCGGTTCGGCGGGGCGCGGACGCGGGTGAGCCGGTTCGGCGGCAAGCAGTTGAGCGCGCTGGACCGGCTGGCGGACAAGGCGTTTCTGTCGAAGGAACATATCGACTGGTCGAAGACGAAGGCGTATGCCCAGGGTAACTTCGGTCAGATCTTCCTGAACCTGGAAGGGCGGCAGCCGCAGGGGTGCGTCAGGCCGGAGGACGCCCGCACGGTGCTGGAGGAGATCAAGGCGGGGCTCGGGGAATTGAAGCATCCGGAGACGGGGGCGCCGCTGGTCGAGCGGGTGTATGAGCCGGTCGATCTGTACCAAGGGCCGAACACGCACCTGGCACCCGACCTGACGGTCGTGCTGGGCGACTGGCGGTACCGGACGATCGGGCTCTACGACTTCACCACCCACAAGGTCATCTCCCCGGCCTTCGGGCCGACGGGCGATCATCGGATGGAAGGCGTCTTCGTGGCGGCCGGGCCGGCGTTCCGACCAGGGGCGAAGCCAGACGGGGCGACCTTGATGGACGTGGCGCCGACGGTCTTGCGGTTGCTGGGAGTCCCTCGGCCGGTGGATCTGGATGGCCGGGTGCTGGACGAGGTGCTCGACCCGTCGGCCTTGCCGGTGGTCGCCGAGGCGAACGGCGAGACGGCGGGGACGAACGGACACGCCGCGCCGGCCTCGGGCTACACCGAGGCGGAGGACGCCGCGATCCAGCAACGGCTGGCCGACCTGGGCTATTTGTGAGCGGAATCCGGCGGCCGGGCCGGGTCGTTCGCGGCAGACGGGGGGCGGGGCGAGGGCGTGTCGGCCGGGCGTTCCGGCGACTCGGTCGCGCCTTCGGGTCGGATTCTGGCGCCGGAGGGCTCGGACGGGGCGGGCTCCGTCGGCTGATCAACGTCGCTCGCGACGCGAGCCGTGACGGTCCGGTCGGGGGCCTTGGGTTCGTTCAGAAATCGGCAAGGTTTACCGGACTCACCCAGGTTGACGGGAGCCGATCGGGGCACGTCGGGCGGCGGATCGGTGGCGGCGGAAGGCTCCGCCGGGGAAGCGGGGCCGGCGGGGGGAAGGTCGGTCGGACCCTCACCCGGGGCCTCGCCCCGGCCCCAAGGGGGAAAAATCGGCTCCGGCTCCGCCTGGGCGAGGGTGGCCGCGAAGCGGGCAGGTGAGGGTTCCGGCTCGGGCGCGAAGACCGGGGCCTCGGCCGGCTCCTGCTCGGGGAAGCGTCGCCGACGTTCGAGGTAGTTGAGGACGCGGAAGAGGCCCAGCTCGCTGGCGGTCTCGTAACGGCGCAGGAGGTTGCCCGGCTCGGAGTCGTCGAAGGCGGCGCGTTCGCGGGCGAGGAGGAGGGCCTCGGGGGAAGCGATCTCGTCGCGGAGGCGGCGGCGTTGTTCGTCCAGCCGTTCGCGACGTGCGGCGATCATCTCGGCCAGGGCCGCGCGGGCATAGGCGCGGCGGGCTCGGTCGTGCTCCGACTCGGGCGGCGGCGGCGGGGCGGGGTGGAGGGCGAGCAGCTCGGGGGGTAGGGTCGAGGGCGTCGGCTGGTCGGGCGAGGGGGGCGGCAGGGCGTCACGGCCGAGGAGCACCAGCTCGACGGGTCGCGGGTCGCCCGGCTCGAACGGTCCGAGCAGGGCGCCGAGGTCCCTGAGGTCGTCGCGGTCGAGCCAGCCGCGCCACTCCAGCAAGGCGGCCAGCCGGTGCAGCAGCCTCATGGCCGACTCGATTCGCCCGAGCCGTTCGAGCCGCTCGGGCGCGAAGTCGGCCTCGGCCTGCTGGACCTGGGACAGGACGCGGGCCGCATCGACGCGGGTGGTGCGGTCAAGCTTCACCGAGTGCAGGGCCGCCCGGCTGATCAGGTACTCTTCGAGCGCATTGCGCGGGCCGAGACACTCGCCCCAGGCCGCGATCCGCTCGCGGAGCCGGGCCTCGTCCTCCGGCGGCAAGACGACCCCCTCGCCGGCCAGGCCGTGGCGGAGGGCATTGCGACGCGACCGCACCTTGCCCTCGTCGGTCCTGGGTCCAGTGCTTTTTTTGGCATTTTCCCGATTGGCCAGAATGCGGGCTTCGCTGGTGGCCATGCTGCGGTCTCCGGTTGCAACGTCGGTCGGGACCGATTCGCCCCGCGCTGGGCCTTCGTCGCCCGTCGGCGGAGGGACGGAGGCACTCCGTCCGCCTGGATTGTCGCAAGTCGACGGCCAAAATCAACGGGGGATACGCCTTATTTTGGGAAGTTGCAGGACAGGCGCCTGGCTCGGCCGTCGGGCCGCTCCCAAAGTCCCCGAAAGTCTCTTCAGATTCTTGTTGATCAAGGCTGTGGGCGGGCTTACAATTGTGTCAGTTGCATTGGCGTAAGCAGCCGTGAAGTCTTGATCACCGGCACTCATCCGGGTGGACAGACGGAACCTCCATCCGGCCGGAGAACGGGGCGCGAAGCCACAAGGAAGCCCCCCAGGGTCGCGCCGATCGCCGCGAGAGCGAGCAGTCCGAGCAGAAAGGGGCACATCATGCAACCACTCGTGATGTTCGGTGCTTCGCCGTCGGTATTCGCGAGGATCGTGGAAGGACTGAACAATCTTCAACGGGTCGAGACCGCGCTCGGCGAGGTCGCCTCGGCGGGTCACGTTGCGTTCCAGAACGGCCAACAATTGCTCACCGACGTGCAGCGGCTCACGTCGGCGATGGGCCATTCCGCTCCGGGCGTCCAGGTTGGCCCGGCCCCGCAGGCCCCGGCTCCTTCGCCGGTGACGCTCTATGGGTGGGCTTGGGACCAGGCGTTGTCTTGCTACCGCCCGGCCCGTTGGACGTCCCAGGGCCACGGCTGGTTTGTCCAGTGGGCGGCGAACTGGGACCCCCGCTACGGATGGTTGTTCACCGGTTGACTTCATCGGCGTTCCCGGAACCGTGAGACCGCGACTCCCGGGCGGGGCCAGGCCGACGGCGGCCATCGTCCCTCGGCGGCGTCGTGGGACCGACATGAGACGGAGGATCTGGAAATGGAACCGAGATGCCCTCGGTGCGGATTCGCCTATGCCTGGAACGGCACGGCCTGCGGACACTGCCATCTTGGAGAGGGTCCGGGGACCGAGGCCGGGTCGTCGCGCGGCCTGCGCGTCCGGGCCACCGAGCCGGTCGCCGAATTCAGCGTCAAGCGTGCCTACCAGCTCGCGCAGTTCTCCGATGCCACGTACAAGGATGAGAACAAGCTGGATTCCCGAACGTTGAAGGTCGATTTCGTCGATTACCTCCAATTCGACCCCTTCGTCGATTCGGGTCCGCTGGGGGTGGCGGCCATCATCGGGGGCAACAAGAAGAACCTGATCCTGGCCTTCCGGGGGACCGTGATGGAGGTCAGGAACTGGAAGCAGTTGCTGCTGATGGCCGCGAACTGGCTCGTGAACCTGGCGTGCGACCAGGTCGAGCACGAGCGACACAGCTGTCGCATCCACCGTGGCTTCAGCCACGCCATCGACAACATCCGGGACCAGATCGACGACGCCGTCCGCTCGCGGTTGCGCCCCGGGCAGCGGTTCTGGATCACTGGCCATAGCCTGGGAGGCGCGCTGGCCAACCTCACGGCGAATGAGTTCTGTGCCGCAGGTCGGGTGGAGGTCGCGGGCACGTACACCTTCGGAGCCCCCCGCGTGGGGGATGCCGCCTTCGCCGAGTCGTGCCGGACGCCGCACTATCGAATCGAGAATCGCCACGACTTCGTCCCGCACATCCCGCCGCCACCGAGCCTGGTCGGGCTCGGGAGGATGATCGTTGAAGAGCCGCTAAACGCGCTCCAGGAGTTGATCGATCAAGGATTCGTCCTGGCCGCGAAGCTCGACAAGGAGTTTGCCCGGGCCTTGCACGAGTTCCTCAAGACCTTCACCCGAGCGATCCGCCGATTCACCGAACTCGAATACAAGCACGCAGGGAGCCTGAGGTTTTTCGACCCCGACGACGACTTCATCGACCTCGACAGGCCCATCGAGCCCCCCGAGTGGCTCGGCTGGCTGCTCGACGAAGACGACCTCCGACAATTCGCCCAGTTCACGCTGGACCTGTACCGGCTCGTGACGTTCCTGGGCCAGTTGGTCCGCGACCTGGAGTGCCTCGATTTCAGTTTTCTGTCCGATCACAAGATGTGCAATTACCTCTCGAAACTCGAGCGCCTCCAGGAGGCATGAGCCGAGGATCGGCCCTCGATCGCGACGCACCCGCTCGGCGGCGTCCGGCCGGCCGTGGGCAAGCGCTGTCGTTCCCGGTGGATGGCCAGACCAGGCTCTCGTTCCAGGAGAGGGTGAGGCATCAAAAAATGGAAGAAATCGGAATCCCCGACTTCATCACGCTCGTCGCCACCCAGATCCGGGAGGCGATGCGCCGCTTCAAGAGCACGGGGGACGCCCCCTTGCTCCATCTGACCGGCCTGCATCTCCACATCGCCTTCACGGCGGAGAAGTCCTCGGAGATGGAGAAGGGCATCGAACTGAAGCCCTGGATCGTTTCGGCGAAGGGAGGTAAATCCGACAGGCAAGGCCAACAGATCGTGCACGCCGTGACGCTGGACATGGCGGCGAGCATCGTCGAGGAAGTCCCCCCTCCCTTCCTGGCACGCGAGCTCCAACCGGTGGATTTCCCGCTCGTGCTGGAAACCGCACGCCAACTGAGGGACCTGTACCAGATCTTCGTCTATGGGGGCGGGCCGGATGGGGAACTCGTGCCTCCCTTCACGATTCTCTGGCGCACGTCGAACTTGAGGATCGAGATCCGTAAAAGGTTGGCCAAGCACCTTCTTCAGAATATCGACACGCTGAATTCGATCGAGGACATGGCGAACCTCTACGAAGGGGCGATGGAGGACTTAACCTTCGTTCCGATCCCATCGTCCGCACCGCCTCCCCTGGCCGCATCGCCGATCGTCGGGTTCCGATAGCCTGCGGGCGGGTGTCCCACAGCTCCGAACGCGACGCTTCCGGGCCATCCGGTATCACTTGCCGGCGAGTTCGAGCCAGCCGCGGGTGAGGTAGTCGTTGAGGGTGAGTGTGAACATGATCGCCAGCCAGAAGAACGCGGCGCTGGAGAAAATCCAGGTGAGGGGGCTGCTGAAGCGGACGTGCATGAAGTAGAGGATGATCAGCAGCGCCTTGATCGTGGCGATCAGCATGGCGATGGCCAGGCCGAGGGAGCCGAGGTCGAGGAAGGCGATGGCGATGGTCAGGACCAGGAGGACCATCAAGGCGAGGAAGATGATCAGGTTCGTGCGGACCGAGATGACGTGCTGGCTCATGGCGTCGGACCGGCTCCGGGAACGGGGTCAGTGGGATTTGAGGTGAGGGTCAATGAGGTAGAGCAGGGGGTAGAGGAAGACCCAGACGATATCGACGAAGTGCCAGTAGAGGCCGATGACCTCGACCATGTTGGAGTAGCCCCCTTGCTCGCGCCTCTTCCAGATCCGCCAGGAGGCGATGCTCCAGATCACCACGCCGATGATCAGGTGGAGGGCGTGGAGGCCGGTCATGAAGAAGTAGAGGACGAAGAACATGCGGAACATGCCGAGCGCATGGGTCTCGTTCTCCACGCCGAGGGCGAGCATGGAGTTGAGGTCCTTCGTCGGGAGCACGAAGTTGCCGAAGAAGGGGACGAGGTGCTCGTGCCAGTCGGTCCGCCACTCGACGGCCTTGATGCCGAGGAAGCAGAGGCCGAGGACGATCGTGCCGAGGAGGTAGCGGACCACGTTCCTGGCGTTGCCGAGCTGGGCGTCGCGGACGGCCAATGCGACGAGCAAGCTACTGACGAGCAGGACGCCGGTGTTGAGGCCGCCGAGCCAGACGTTCATGTGGTGGCTGGCGAGCGTGAACGGGACGCGGTGTATCGTCCGATAGACGACGTAGGACGTGAACAGGCCGCCGAAGAAGAGGACCTCGGTGGCGAGGAACGACCACATGCCGAGGACGGCCGCCTCGTGCTGCTGCTCGGCGTCGTCGAAGTGGTGGGCGACGGGCCCGTGGGTCGGGACCTCGGATTCGCCGTGGTCGTGTTTCGGGGCGGTGGTGGCCTCAGCCGACATCGATGGGCTCCCGCTTTCGGCGTTCGAACTCGCGCTCGCGTTCGCGCTCGGTCTCGTAGATCGACTCCGACTCCTCGGGCGAGTAGGCGTAAGGAGCGGTGGTGACGATCGGGGTCTGGTGGAAGTTCTCGGTGGGCGGCGGCGAGGAAACCGTCCATTCGAGGCCGGTCGCGCGCCAGGGGTTGGGGCCGGCCTTGGGGCTGTACTTGAGGGAGAGCAACAAATAGACCAAGGGCAGGACGTAGCCGACGGCCAGGATCGAGGCGCCGGCGGTGGACATGACGTTGAGCACCTGGAACTCGGCCGGGTACTCGTAATAGCGGCGGGGCATGCCGAGGTAGCCGAGAAGGAACTGGGGGAAGAACGTCAGGTTGAAGCCGACGAAGACGAGCAGGGCGGAGAGCTTGCCCCAGAACTCCGGGTACATCCGGCCGCTGATCTTGGGCCACCAGAAGTGGATGCCGCCCATGTAGGCCATGACCGTGCCGCCGACCATGATGTAGTGGAAGTGGGCGACGACGAAGTAGGTGTCGTGGACGTGGACGTCGATGCCGAGCGAGGCGAGCATCAGGCCGGTCAGGCCGCCGATCGTGAACAGGCCGATGAAGCCCAGGGCGTAGAGCATCGGGGTGTCGAACCGGACCGACCCTTTGTACAGGGTGGCCGTCCAGTTGAAGACCTTGATGGCGGAGGGGATCGCGACCAGGAAGCTGAGGATCGAGAAGACCATGCCGGCGTACATCGACTGGCCGCTGACGAACATGTGGTGGCCCCAGACGAGGAAGCCGAAGACGGCGATCGCGAGGCTGGCGCACGGCGATGAACTGGTAGCCGAAGATCGGGCGGCGGGCGAAGCAGGGGATGATCTCGCTGATGACCGCGAAGGCCGGCAGGACCATGATGTAGACGGCCGGGTGGGAGTAGAACCAGAAGAGGTGCTGGAAGAGGATCGGGTCGCCGCCGATGGCCGGGTCGAAGAGGCCGACGCCGAAGAAGCCGCTCGACGCCGATCAGGGCGACCGCGATCGGCGAGCACCGGCGTGCCGAGCACCATGATGAGCGCTGGTGGCGTACATGCGACCAGACGAACAGGGGCAGCCGGAACCAGGTCATCCCCGGCGCCCGCATCGTGTGGATCGTGACGATGAAGTTCAGGCCGGTGAGGATCGAGGAGAAGCCGGTGATGAAGACGGTGACGGCGGCCGGCACGACCATCGTGTTGGAGAACATCGTGCTGAACGGGGTGTAGAAGGTCCAGCCGGTGTCGACCCCGCCGAAGAGCATGATCCAGCCGCCCATCAGGCCGCCGATCATGTAGATGTACCAGCTCAGCAGGTTGATCTTCGGGAAGGCCAGGTCGCGGGCGCCGATCATCAGGGGGATCAGGAAGTTCCCGAGCACGCCGGGATGGCGGGCACGAGGAAGAAGAAGATCATGATCACGCCGTGCATCGTGAACAGCCGGTTGTAGGCGTCGGGCGAGTGGCAGGACGTCGCCGCGGGGGGTCATCAGCTCCAGCCGCATGATCGTGGCCGCGGCGCCGCCGATGAAGAAGAAGAACGTGACGCCGATCAGGTACAGGATGCCGATCCGCTTGTGGTCGGTCGTCAGCAGCCACGACTTGACGTGTAGCCGGCGTCGAAGTAGTTCGCCGGGCGAGCCGGGGGGTCAGTGGCCCCGCGGGACTGGACGTTGCCGTTGCCATGAACGCTCATTGCTGCGGCCCCCCTGACGGCGGCGACTGCTCGGCCGTGCCTCGGGCACGGGCCTCCGTCATCGCCGCGGATTCGGTCTCCGCGGCCGACGCCCCGATCGACTTGATGTAGGCGATGATCTTGAGCAGGTCTTCCTCGCTGATGGCCCTTGAACGAGGGCATGATCGGCTCGTAGCCGGCGACGACCTGCGACTTGGGCAGCAGGATCGAGTCGCGGATGTAGCGGTCGTCGGCCGGGACGAAGTGGACCTGGTTCTCGGCCCTCCTGATCGGCACGGGCTTGCCGTAGACGCCTTCGAGCCGAGGGGCCTGGACCTTCTGGCTCGCCCCGTGGCAGCCGGCGCAGTGGTACTGGACGAAGAGGCGTTCGCCCTCCCTGGCCATCGTGGTGGCCGGCCCCTTCGCGGAGCCAGCGCTCGTAGTCGGCCGGCTCCATCACGTGGACCCAGCCGCTCATGACCGAGTGGTCCGTGCCGCAATACTCGGCGCAGAACAGGTGGTAGGTGCCGACCTTGGTCGGCCGGAACCAGAGCGGTCGTGTAGCGGCCGGGGAGGACGTCCTGCTTCACCCGGAACGCCGGGATGAAGAAGCTGTGGATGACGTCCTGCGAGGTCATCTTCAGCTTGACGGCCTGGCCGACCGGGACGTGCAGCTCGTTGATCTCCTTCTCGCCCTCGGGGTGCTGGAGCTTCCACATCCACTGCTTGCCGACGACGGGGAATTCGACGGCGTCGGCCGGGGGCGAGTAGATCTCGAAGAAGACGATCGTGGCCCAGACGAACATGACCGCCGCGATCAAAGCGGGATGCCGATCCAGATGGCCTCGATGAGGTTGTGGTGGCCGGGCGGGTTCTCCCGGTTGACCCGATGCCCGCGGCGGTAGCGGATCATCAGGTAAACGACGAGGAAGAGGACGAAGAACGTGAAGAAGAGGAGCACCCCGGTCTCGAAGAGCATGACCGCATCGACCTTGGCGGCCGTGGTGCTGGCCTGGTCGGGGACCAGGGGGAAATTCCAGAATTTGCCCATGGGATCAGGGGTTCCGTGCTTCGAGGGTCGCGGCGGCTTCGGGTTCGCCTTCGGGGTCGCGCCGGCAGGAACGGCCGAGGCGCTCGCGGACGAGCAGGGTGACGATCAGGGTGGTCATGCCGAGCAGCGTGAGCACGCCGAAGGCGCGGAGCACGCTCATGACGGTCAGCGTGTACTTGCCGGTGGCCGGGTCGTAGTCGTAGCAGAGCAGGAGCAGGGACGCGATCGGCGAGCCGACCTTGCGGGCGCCGGCGGCATCGAGGGCATCCTTGAGGTTGCGGGGCGGGATGTCGATGCCGAAGAAGTATTGAGAGATCGTGCCGTCGGGGGTGAGCAGGGTGAAGCCGGCGGCGTGGGCGAACTGCCTGGATTCGGGGTTGTAGGTGTAGCGGAAGCCGACGGCGGTGGCGAGGCGGTCGATGGCGTCCTGGTCGGGGGTGGTGAGGAAGTGCCAGCCGGAGGCGGCCTGGGGGCGACCGTAGTGGTCGATGTAGGTGGCCTTCTTCTTCGAGGCGAGGTCGGGGCCTTCGGTCGGGTCGATGCTGACGGTGACGATTTCGAAGCCCTGGCCGGGGGTCATCGTGAGGGGCTTGATGCTGCGGGCGAGGCCCTGGAGGACCTGGCCGCAGAGCATCGGGCAGCGGTAATAGACGAGGGTGAGGATCACGGGGCGCTGGCCGAAGTATTCGGCCAGCCGGACCTCGCGGCCGGCCTCGTCGCGGAGGGTCAGGTCGAGGGGGACCTTCTGGCCGAGGTGCTGGTCGAAGCCGACGGCCCGCGTGACGGTGCCGGGCTCGGGGCGGTACGGCTGGCGCTGGGCGAGCGCGGAGGCCGGGAGCAAGGCCAGGATCAGGAATAAGAAATGGCAGATGACCGATTTCATATTAAGGGGCCTGTTGGGATTCGGCCTTCGATGCGGGGCGGTCGTCCGACGGCGACTCCGAATCCGACTCCGGCCGGAGGGGAGGGCCGGGGAGGTTGGAGGCGGGGGGTGGGACCTTGGGGAGCCCGCGTTCGACGAGCAGGTCGATGGCGCGTTTGATCGGGATGCGGGCGACCTTCCGGGGCTCGACCCAGCCGTAGTTGTTCAGGCGGATGTCCTCGGCACGGCTGTAGGTCTCCATATCGCGGGCGGGGTTGTCCTGGAGCCGGGGACCGGGGTACTGGCCGACCATCTCGTCGAAGAGTTCGGGGCGGCGGACCTTGACCTTCTCTTCCTCGGAGTGGAAGAAGGTCATCCAGGCGCCGAGGCCGAGCTGAGCCAGGACGATCACCAAAGTCAGGATGAAGGCGAACCAGAGGATGCCGCGGATGCTGGCGTCGCGGCGCTCGTGGTCGTGAACGTGCCGGGTCGAGGTGGACTGCGGTGTGATGTCCGAGCCGGGCCGGGGTGTAGGGGTGTGTTCCATGGGTCAGGCTCCGTGGCCTTGCGACTCTTGCGCGTGCTCGAAGGCGATGTGCTCGGCGGCCGGGTCATTGAACGGCACGACCGGGGCCGACTTGAGCCGGCCGGCGAAGAACCAGAGCCAGAGCCCCCCGATCCCGACGGCCGACGCCAGCGAGAGCAAGACCTGGCCCCACGGGATGTAGATGGCCCGGGCCTCGGAGGTGTTCAACGGGTCGAGGAACTGCGACGGCAGGACCAGCCAGATCGAGTCGATCAGGTGCATGAACAGGATCAAGAAGGCGACATACATCAGCCGCTCGGGCCGCCGCTTGAGGTCCTTCATCAGGAGGAAGAAGAACGGCCCGAAGAAGTGGAAGAGGATCAGGATGACGGCGAAGAAGCCCCAGCCGCCCTGGCTCCGGCGGAGATACCAGGGGATCTCCTCGGCGAGGTTGCCGCTCCAGATGATCAGGTACTGCATGAAGCTGGTATAGGCCCAGAGCATGGTGAAGGCCAGCATCAGGTTGCCCAGGTCGTTGAACTGGACGGGGCGGGCGAAGCGGACCATCGGCTCGGTGCGGGCGAGCAGGGCGCTGACGATCGTCATGGCGGAGAAGGTCGAGAGGCCCCAGCCGCAGATGAGCATCGGGCCGTAGATCGTCGAGTACCAGTCGGGCTCCAGGGACATCAGCCAGTCCACCGAGGCGAGGGTGGCCGTGAGGAAGACCAGGGCCAGGCCGGGGCCGCTGACGCGCTGGAGGCGGCGCGAGGGGATGTAGTCGGCGCGGCCGTCCTGCTGGCGGGACCAGACGTTGAGCAGCAGGGCGGCGAAGATCCAGAAGGCGAAGTAGCCGGCCGAACGGATGTAGAACCACGTCGGGTTGAGCCAGGCGATCTTGTGCTCGACGGCCTCGTGGCTGTGGACGAAATCCTCGTTCATCCAGGGATAAATCAGGCTGATTCCGACCGCGATCGGCAGGAAGAGCACGGCCATGGGCAGCAAGGTCATGGCGGCGGCTTCGAGCGGCCGGCGGATGACCAGGCCCCAGGAGCCGCCGGTGAGGTGGTGCAGCATCGTGAGGGCCACGCCGCCGAGCGAGAGCCCGAACCAGAAGATGTAGCCGGCCAGGTAGGCCCGCACCATCCCCTCGCGGGCGTCGGGGATCAGGCCGACGACCAGGCAGACCACCAGACCGACGGCGCCGACGAGCAGGCCGAGGGTCTGGACCCGCCCGAGCCAGGGGGCGGTCATGTCCTGGGGATTCTCCGTTCCGGCACTCATCGATGCGACTCCCGGCCTTCGGCCGGCTCACTCGGCGTCTCGGACTGGGACTGGGTCCTGGCCTCGGCCTTGGCTTCGGCCTCGGCGCGGTCCAGCTCCCGGAGCTTCTGGCGGTCCTCGGCGGGGAGCTGGTCGAGCTTCGCACGCTGGCCGAGCTGGAGGGCCCGGAGGTAGGCGGCGATGCACCAGCGATCGCGAGGCGGGATGCGGGCGGCGTAGCTGTACATGGCGCCGTGGCCGTTGGTGATCACGTCGTAATAGTGGCCCAGTTGCTTCTGGACCACCTCGCCCTCAATGAGGCTCGGGGGCGGCGAGAAGCCGCGCTCGACGATCATGCCGCGGCCGTCGCCGAGCAGGCCGTGGCAGGGGATGCAGTAGATGTTGTAGCGCTTCAGGCCGCGGTCGAGGACGGCCCTGGTCAGCGGGAAGGGAAGCTCGTCGGTAAAGGACTGGTCGTCGAGCCGGCCGGTCCGGTAGAGCTGGTCGCGGGGCTCGGCCTTGGGGTCGAGCCGGGCGACCGTGCCGGGCACGGGGCGTCGGGCGCTGGCGCCGTCGGCGAAGTAGTTGCTGGCCTCCAGCGGCTCGAACTTCGGCTGGTCGTACATCTCGTTGCGGCAGCCCGCGGCCGTTGCCAGCAGCAGCGCCAGCGCGGCGAGCATCGGGTTGTTCGCAAGAGGGCTTCGGGGTCGCATCTCGTTCCCCTTCGGGGTCGGGGGAGGATCGAAGGCTGATGGTCGATGATGGATGGTCAAAGGTCAATGACAGAAGGTCGAGGGTCGAGGCCCGGGCATCGAGGGCGGGGTCACTCGGGGTGTCGGGGCTCGAACTCGACGAGGGCGATGTCCTTGGGGTGGAACTGTTCGAGGAACATCCGGGTCTTGTCCAGGTCGAAGAGAGGGTCGTTCGACTGGATGCAGAGGAAGAAGCGGCTCCGGGAGGCGAGGGCGAAGCTAGGGACGTTGAAGACCGGGTGATGCGGGCGCGGCAGGCCGTTGAGCCAGAACATGCCGAGCACGGCGGAGAAGGCGGCGATCAGGACCGTCAGCTCGAAGGTGATCGGGATGAACGCGGGCCAGCTATTGAACGGCCGGCCGCCGACGATGATCGGGTAGTGGGTCGTCGCCGAGAACCACTGCATGAAGAAGGCGCCGAACCCGCCGATCAGGCCGCCGATCAGGACGATCATCGGCAATCGGTTGCGGCGGAAGCCGAGCGCCTCGGCGAGCCCCTCGACCGGCATCGGCGAGTAGGCGTCCATCTGGCGGTAGCCGTGGACGTAGGCCGCCTGCGTGGCGCCGACGATCTCCTCGGTGTGGAGGAACTCGGCGAGCAGGCCATAAACATTGGCCGGGTCGATCGCCGCGGCAGGATCGTCGCCGGTGGGCGGGGTCGGGGTCGGGTGGTCGGTCATCGGATCAAGCCCCTCCTTCCGACGGCTGCGACTCGCGACGGAACTCCTCCCGCTCGCGCTGCCCGTGGACCAGCTCCCGCATCTCGGTGATCGAGATCACCGGCAGGACCCGGATGAACAGGAAGAGCAGGGTGAGGAACAGGCCGATCGAGCCGTAGAAGGTCGAGTAGTCCCAGAACGTGCCGTGGTACATGCCCCAGGAGCTGGGCAGGAAATCGGCGTGCAGGCTCGTGACGACGATCACGTAGCGTTCCAGCCACATCCCGATGTTGATCACGCCGGCGACCAGCCAGAGCGCGATCGGGTTGGTCCGGAAGAAGCGAATCCAGAGCAACTGCGGCGTCACGACGTTGCAGAAGATCAGCATCCAGTAGGTATGAGCATAAGGGCCGGCGGGGCGGTCCTTGAGCACGAGGAAGCGCTCGTACGGGTTGCCGCCGTACCAGGCGAAGAACGACTCCGCGCCGTAGCCGTAGGCGACGATCAGGCCCGTGGCGAGCATGATCTTGGCCATGTTGTCCAGGTGCTTGTCGGTGATGAAGTCCTTCAGGCCGTAGAACTGCCGCAAGGGGATCGCCAGCGTGGCGACCATCGCGAACCCGGAGAAGATCGCCCCGGCGACGAAGTAAGGTGGGAAGATCGTCGAGTGCCAGCCGGGCACGATGCCGACGGTGAAGTCGAGGGCCACGATCGTATGCACCGAGACGACCAGCGGCGTCGCCAGGCCGGCGAGCAGGATGTACGCGGTGTGATACCGGTTCCAGTGCCGGGCGCTGCCGCGCCAGCCCATCGCGAGCATGCCGTAGGAAATCTTCGCGAACTTGGAACGGGCCCGGTCGCGGAGCGTCGCGAGGTCGGGCACGAGGCCGACGTACCAGAAGAGCAGCGAGACCGTGGCATACGTCGAAACCGCAAACACGTCGAAGATCAAGGGGCTCCGCCACTGGGGCCAGAGCTTCATCGTGTTCGGGTAGGGCAGGAGCCAGTAGAAGAGCCAGGGACGGCCGAGGTGGAGGATCGGGAACGTGCCGGCGCAGGCGACGGCGAAGAGGGTCATCGCCTCGGCGAACCGGTTGATCGAGGTCCGCCACTCCTGCTTCAGGAGCAGGAGGATCGCCGAGATCAAGGTGCCGGCGTGGCCGATCCCGATCCACCAGACGAAGTTGACGATCGCGAACCCCCAGGCGACCGGGATGTCGATACCCCAGATCCCGACGCCTCGGAGGAAGAGGTAGATCACCGACGTCAGGAAGAGCATCAGCAGCATGAACGACACGGCGAACCCGAAGATCCAGCCCTTCCCGATCGGCCGGGTAAGGACGATCGAGCTGATCTGGTCGGTGACCGAGCCGTACGTGTGGCCGGGGCGGAGCACCAGGTCTTCGGGGTAGGCGCTGTCCGACCGCGGGGCCGGCGAATGTTCCTCGGCCATGGGGTTACTCCGCCTCTCTCGGGTCGTGCGCGGCCTGGGTCTCGGGCTCGGCGTGCGTGACGAGCGCGTCGTTGGGGTTGAACAGCCGGGCCAGGTACGACGTCCGCGGTCGGGTGTTCACCTCGGCGAGGATCTCGTAGTTGCGCGGTCCGGCCTTGGCCCGGGCGACGTCGGCCTCGGGGTCGTTGAGGTTGCCGAAGACGATCGCCCGCGTCGGGCAGGCCCCCTGGCAGGCCGTCTCGACGACGTTGCCGGGGACGCGCTCCTCGCCGCGCATCTCGGAGGCGATCCGGGCGTTGTTGACGCGCTGGACGCAGTAGTTGCACTTCTCCATCACGCCGCGGAAGCGGACGGTGACGTCCGGGTTCATCGCCATCTTCAGCAAGGGGCTCGGACCTTCGCCACCCTGGCTGAGGAACTCGCTGGAGTAGTGCAGGAAGTTGAACCGGCGGACCTTGTACGGGCAGTTGTTCGAGCAGTACCGCGTGCCGACGCAGCGGTTGTAGGTCATCTCGTTGATGCCCTCGGCCGAGTGGGTCGTGGCCGCGACGGGGCAGACCAGCTCGCAGGGGGCGTTCTCGCAGTGCTGGCAAGGAACCGGCTGGAAGTACGTCTTGGGGTTGGCCGCGGGGGCCGACCACGGGTCTTCCTCGGCGGAGACGGCCGTCTCGTAGTAGCGGTCGATGCGAATCCAGTGCATCTCGCGGCCGGCGAGGACTTGCTGCTTGCCGACGACCGGGATGTTGTTCTCGGCCTGGCAGGCCACGACGCAGGCGCCACAGCCGATGCAGGTATTCAGATTGATCGCCATGCCCCACTTGTTGCCGAAGCCTTCTTCGCGACGCTTCTGGGGCTCGGGATGCTCGTAGATCGTCAGGCCAGGGGGCGGCGGGGCGTGGCCGACGACCGACTCGGCGTGCTCGGCGAACGTCGGCTCGCCCTGGAAGAGGTCGAGGGTGCCGGCGCGGACGAGGTCGCGGCTGGCCATGTTGTGGTGCATCTGCACGGAGGCGAGCGGGTAGGTGCCGCCGGTCGGCTGGACCGTCAGGCCGGTGCCCGACCAGGGGGCGTCGGACGTCCGCAGCAGGTAGGCGTTGAACCCGGTGCCGTTGCCGACGACACCGGCGTCGGTCCGACCGTGGCCGAGATGCAAGGTCGCGACGCCGTCCGGCTGGCCGGGCAGGAGATAAACGGCGGCCGTCAAGTTGCGGTCGCGGTAGGTCATCGCGACGAGGTCGCCGTCCTGGAAGCCGCGGCGATCGGCGGTGGCCTTGCTGAGCATCAAGGCGTTGTCCCAGGTCAACCGCGTGAGCGGCTTGGGAAGCTCCTGGAGCCAGCCGTTGTTGGCGAACTGCCCGTCCCAGAGCGTCGGATCGGGCCGGAAGATTAGTTCATAGACCTCGCCCTCGGTCTCCGCCCTGGCCGGCAGCTTCAGCTCGGTCAAGGACCGGAGTTCCGGCGTCTCGCGGACCTTGGCGGCGGAGTCCGGGATGACACCGTCCTGCAGGGCCTTCCGCCAGGATTCGTCGAATTCTCGATCGTTGCGGTCCCCTTGCCAGGTCTGCCGGACGATCTCCTGTGCCGGCTGATCGCGGCCCTCGCGGAAGGCGGCCAGGAGGGTATGGGGGGAGACGCCGTCGTGCAGGGGTTCGATCAAGGGCTGCTGGATCGCGGCCGTGCCGTCGAAGGCGCGGAGGTCGCTCCACGATTCGAGGAAGTGGGCCAGCGGGATCGTCCAGTGACACTGGCGGGCGGTCTCGTCCTCGTAAAGACCGAGGTAGATTACCTGGGTCCGGCGTCGCGCCTTCGCCAGGGCCGCGCCGAACTCGACATCGGCGGGGGCGGTATAGACGGGGTTGCCGTCGAGGATCAGGAGCGTCTCGACCCGGCCGGCGTCGAGGTCGGCGACCAGCTCGGCAAGCGTGCCGCCCTGGCCCTCGGGGGGTCGGGCGGCGACGGGCTCGATGGTGTCGATCGTCTGGCCGACATTCTCCAGCGTCTTGTTGATCGCGTGCGCCAGGGCGTGGACCTCGGCTGGCTGGGCCTCACCGACGACGACCAGGCTCTTACCCCGGTGCTTCTTGAGATCGTCGGCAAGCGGCCCGATCCAGTCGGCCTCGAACGCCGGGCCATCCGGCAGGCCGGCGACACCGACGGCCCTCGCCAAGGCCAGCACGGCGGCGGGCAGCTCGGAGGGGCGGACCGGCCAGCGGTGATCGGCCATGGCGCCGGTGAGCGTTGGGGTGGGCTCGATGGCGTAGAGGCGATTGATCGGCTGCTGGCTGTCGGCCCCCGGCTCGCGACGCCTGGCGAACTCACGGGCATACCGCAAGCGGCCCGGTCCCCAGGCGAGGAAGTCGGCGTCGAGAGAAAGGATCACGTCGGCCTTGTCGAAGTGGCAGACGGTGTCCACCTCCTCCCCGAAGGCGAGCCGGGCGCCGGCGGCGGTGTTGGCCTGGCCGATCGGGTCGAACTGGTGCCAGCGGGCCTTCGAAAACTCCTTGCTTTCGAGCAGCTCGCGGAGCTGTCGGGCGAGAGTCGGCGAGGTGACGGTGCCGGTCAGGATACGGAGCCCGGCCCCCTGGCCGGCGATGAGCCGGGCGCGTCGGTCGATGAGGTCATTGAGGAAGTCGCCCCAGGTGGTGACGCGACCCCCGCGCTTGACGACCTGGGCGCGGTCGGGGTCGTAGAGCGTGAGGATCTGGGCCTGGGCGAAGAGGTCGGTGCCGCCGAGGCTGGCGGGGTGGTCGGGGTTGCCCTCGATCTTCGTGGGGCGTCCGAGGTGGCTCTCGACCAGGACGCCGGTGCCGAAGCCGCCCAGGGGCGCCACGCTGGCGAAGAAGAGGGGCTCGCCGGGGACGATCTCCTCGGGCTGCTGGACGTAAGGGACGATGTGCTCGGTCGGCTGCACGGCACAGCCGGTCACCCCGGCCAGGGCCAGCGAGGCAGCCATGACGCGGAGGAACTGGCGGCGGCCGATCGGGTCGTGCCACTCGCTGGCCTGCTCGGGGAACTCCCGGTGCAGGTAGTGGAGGAACGCGTCGGTCTGGGCCAGCTCGTCGAGGCTGCGCCAGAACTGCGGGCCGCGGGACGCCGCGAGCCGCTGGCTCAGGCCGGCCAGCTCGGGGTCGGCGGTGTCGGGTCGGGAACGCTGGGTCATCGGTGGCACACCGAGCAGTTGGTCAGCCGGTCGGTTGGAATGTTGTACTCTTGGACAAGCTCGCGGCCCCGCTCCTCGCTGACGCGCGGGGAGGCCATGTTGAAGATGTCATCGGGCTCGCGGAGCCGTTTGTGGGGCTCGTTGTGGCACTCCAGGCACCACTCCATCGTCAGGGGCTCGCCTTTCCAGGTCAGCGGCATCTTGTCCATCCGGCCGTGGCACTCGACGCAACCGACGCCTTTTTGAATGTGGATGCCGTGATGGAAATAGACGAAGTCGGGCAGGTCGTTGACCCGCTCCCAGGCGATCGGCCGGCCCTCGGCCAGGCTCTCGCGGACGGGGGCGAGCATCGGGCTGTCGTTCCAGATCTGCGAGTGGCAGGTCATGCAGGTGTGCGTCGGCGGCAGGCCGGCGAACGACGAGCTCTCGACCGAGGTGTGGCAGTACCGGCAGTCGAGCCCGAGGCCCGCGACGTGGTGCTCGTGGCTGAACGGCACCGGTTGGTCGCGGACCACGTCGGCCTGGGTCTGATAAGGTGATTTTGTGTAGAGGTAGGCAAGCGTCAACAGCAGCAAGACGAAGAACACGAATCCGAAGATCGTGATACGTGCAATCGCGTTGGTGCTGCGGTGGAAGATCTGGGCCATCGAGGTGCCCTTGTGGCTGTCCGGTCCTGCGCCGTCCGGCTGTCACTGGGGCCGGAACGGAGATCACTCTATAGAAACCCGCGGTCGTTGCTCAAGACCCTTGACAACAAACTTGGCCGCGTTTTCCGCCTGATCGCGGGCTCGATCACCCTTGGCGGTAAGGGCCTTCGGACGTCTGGCAAACGTCGTGCCCGAACTCCGGGCGCAGCCGTCCACGCGAGCCGCCGCGGCGACTTTGTGCTTTTTTTCACGGAGTTTGCGTCGCGACCGGTTTTCCGCGTGAGATGCGACCGGTGGCGCGTACCGGCCGCGGTTTTCCCGGCGCTGGGAACGCGATTCTTGCGGATCGGAATGGAGGGCCGCGTCGGGGTTCCGGTCCCGGTGGCCCGGGGGGTTCGATTTTTTCGGCTCAGAGGCGGATCAAGGCGAGGCCGGACGCCTCGTCGTGGGCCTTGCGGAGGTGGGCCGGGGACTCGACGAGGATGACCTCAAGGGTCGGGCGGACGTGGGCTTCCAGGATGTGACCGCCTCGGGTCGTGCCGTCGGAGCGGCCAAGGACGACGTGGGCATGGACCTTCGGCTGGCCGTCCTTCTCGGCCACGTCGCCGATCAGGGCGAGAACCTCGACCTGCTCGTCCACGGGGATCTTCTGGTATTCCTTCTTCTCCCAGTCGAAGTAGCCGAGCGTGGCCTTCTGGAAGGCGCCGATGGCCTTGAAGGAGGCGGCGGTGAGGCCGTGCTGCTTGGCAAAGTCGATGAGGTTGGACATGACCTCGTCGCCCTGGTCGAAGATCAGGGCGTAGGTCTTCTGGCCGCCTTGCTCGTGGATCAGCTTGGACTTCATGTGGGGTCCTCCAGGTCGGGGTGTCTCATCGTCCTGTGATGTGGGACAGCCGCCCCCGGCTGTCGCGGTTCGGAGGACAGCCGGGGGCGGCTGTCCCACAGGGCCGAGGATGGCGAGACTCCTTTACGCGTCGGGTTCGTCGGGCAAGGGGCTTTCGGGCGGCTCGCCGTCGGAGGCCCAGCGGGCCTTGAGGATGTAGTACGTCCGGCCGGCGCGGGGCTTGCGGCGTCGCATCACGCCGTAGCCGAGCCGCTGGAGGCGATCGCCGATCTCAAGGATGCGGTCCCGGTCCTCATGGATGGCATCGACGATCGTGGGCCGGTCGTCGTCATCGCGACGGGTATAGACCTGGACCGGGCCGACCCGGCAGAGCTTGCCCTCGCGGAAGTTCAGGTGTTCGGCCTTCTTTTCGGCCATGGCGGCAACTCCTCTCGAACGACTCGACTCCCATCAGCCTCGGAGACGCCGACGGCCCCCCAGGCCGCGGCTCAGTGCGTACGCCAGACCGGCGCCGGCGAGCAGGCCGACCCCGGCGGCGAAGGCGTACGCGCCGGCCGTCGGGGCGGGCTCCCAGACGCCCAGCGGTTGGTAGTCCGTCTCCACCGGCGCCGCGACCGGCGGCGGGCCGCTCGGCCCCTCGTGAAGGGCCATCTGCAGGACCTGAGCCAGGTGCAAGGCACCCCGGCCGGTCAGCTCGGCGATCTGCTCGCGGCAACTGAAGCCGTCGGCGATGATCAGCGTGTCGTCGTCGGCCTGGCGCACGGCCGGCAGCAAGACGCGCTCGCCGACGGCGACCGAGACGTCGTACTTGTCCGCCTCGAAGCCGAACGAGCCGGCCATGCCGCAGCAGCCGGCGTTGAGCACCTCGAAGTCGAGGCCCATGCTTCTTGAGCAGCGTCTTCCTCGCTGTCGAGCTTCATGACGTGCTTGTGGTGGCAGTGCGCCTGCACCATCGCCTTGCGTCTGAAGCTTCGGCGGGCCGATAGTCGGCGGCCTTGCTTCTCCAGGAACTCGCGAGGGTGAAGACGTGCTTGCTGGAGCCGCTTGGCGTCCTCGTCCATCGGGAAGAGGTTCATCAGCTCGTCGCGGAAGACGGCCATGCAGCTCGGCTCCAGGCCGACGAGCGGGCGTGCCCGTCCTCGATCTCGGGGCGGAGCGTGTCGAGGATCTGGCGGAGCAGCTTCTTGGCCGTGTCGAGCATGCCGAAGTCGTAGAGCGGACGGCCGCAGCAGAGCGACGCCGTCGGGACGACGACCTGGAACCCCGCATGCTCCAGCACCTCGACCGCCGCCTTCGCCGTCTGCGGGTGGAAGTGGTTGTTGAACGTGTCGGGCCAGAGGATCACCCGCGGCGCTGCCGACGTTCCTCGGCGGCCGCTGCCGCCACCACGGCTTGAACGTCTCCGGGGCGAAGGCGGGCATCTGCCGCTCGCGTCGAGATCCCGCCGAGCCACTGGAAGACCTTGCCAGCGACCGGCGTCTGCGTGACCAGGTTCGACCACGCCGGGAGCCAGCGAGGCCAGCCGCGCCCACCAGTAGATCAGGCCCATCGCGTAGGCGTGCCGTGGGCGGAGCCGGCCCTCGTAGTAGTGCGAAAGGAACTCGGCCTTGTAGGTGGCCATGTCCACGTTCATCGGGCACTCGGTCCGGCACCCCTTGCACGCCAGGCAGAGGTCGAGGGCCTCGTGGACGTGGCTCGTTCTTCCAGGTCCCCTCCATCGGGTCGCCCTGGATCATCTCGAAGAGCAGGTGCGCGCGGCCGCGGGTCGAGTGCATCTCCTCGCTTGGTGACCATGTAGCTCGGGCACATGGTCCCGTCGTCCTCCTTGCGGCACTTGCCGACGCCGACGCACCGCTCGGTCGCGTAGGCGAAGCTGCCGTGGTCGTCGGGGAACTGGAAGTGCGTCTCGACCTGGGGCGGGTGGTAGTCGCGGGCCGAGCCGGAGGTTCTCGCCCGGCTGGTACGGGTCGACGACCTTGTGCGGGTTCATCTTGTTGTCGGGGTCCCAGATCGCCTTGAACTCGCCGAACGCCCGGACGAGCTCCGGCGCCGAACATCTTCGGCAGGAGCGCGGCCTTCGACTGGCCGTCGCCGTGCTCGCCCGAGATCGAGCCGCCGTGGCGCGACGACGAGGTCGGCCGCCTCGTCGAGGAACGCGCGGAAGTGTCTCGACGCCCTCGGTCGTCTTCAGGTCGAAGTCGATCCGGGTGTGGACGCAACCCTGGCCGAAGTGGCCGTAGAGCGAGCAGTCGTAGCCGTACTTTTCGAGCAGCTTGCGGAGGTCGCGGCAGGTACGCGCCGAGCTTGTCGGGCGGCACGGCCGAGTCCTCCCAGCCCTCCCAGGCGTCGTGCTCGCCCGGCACCCGGGCCGTGGCCCCGAGGCCCGACTCGCGGACCTTCCAGAGGTGTTCCTCCTGCTCCTCGTCGTCGAAGAGCTTCATCGACGGCGGGTTCGTCCGTCTTCCGGAGGCGCTCCATCAGCCGCTGGGCCTTGTCGTCGGCCTCCTCCTTGGTCTCGCCGCCGAACTCGACGAGCAGCCAGCCGTTCCCCTCGGGCAGCAGGTCGATGTCCTTGGGGTGGATCTTCTTCTTCTTCATGTCCTTGACGAGGCCGATCGTCGATCCCCTCCAGGCCCGATCGGCCCGAACTTCAGGATCTCGGCGACGTGGTCGCCGGCGCTGTAGACGTCGGGATAGCCGAGCACCAGCACCGACTTGTACGCCGGGCTGTGGCACGAGGTGGAGCTGCGCCTCCAGGACGGTGACGCAGCGTCCCCTCCGTGCCGCCGAGGGCCCGGGCGACGTGGAAGCCGCGTCTCGGGCAGGAGGTCGTCGAGGTTGTAGCCCGAGACGCGCCGGGGAAGCTTCTTGGGTCGGGATAGCGCTGGCGGATCAGGTCGGCGTACTTGTCGCGGAACGCCTTCAGCCTGGCGTAGATCTCCCCTTTGCGCCCGCCCGCGGCGATGATCCGCTCCAGCTCCTCCTCGCTCGTGGCGCCGACGGTCATCCGGGTGCCGTCGTAGAGCAGGATGTCCAGCTCGTCGATCTGGTCGGAGGTCCGGCCGGATCCCGAGGCCCATGAGCGAGTGGACGCCGCACGAGTTGTTGCCGATCATGCCGCCGAGCGTGCAGTGGGTGTGCGTCGAGGGGTCGGGGGCGAAGGTCAGGTCGATGCTCCTCGGCGGCGGTGCGGAGCGTGTCGAGCCAGCAGCCCGGGCTGCACCCGGGCGAGCTTGCGGTCGGGGTCGATCCAGAGGACGTTGTTGAGGTGCTTGGACCAGTCGATGACGACCGCGACGTTGCAGCAGCCGCCGGTGAGGCTCGTGCCGCCGCCGCGGGAGAGCAGCGGGGCGCCGTGGCGTCGGCAGACGTCGACGACGGCCGGATCACGTCGTCGAGGTCCGCGCGGGACGACGACGCCGATCGGCACCTGCCGGTAGTTCGAGCCGTCGGTGGCGTACAGCGCCCGGCTGCCCGCGTCGAACCGCACCTCGCCGCGGATCGGCCCGCCGCAGGTCGCGCTCGAGGGCCGAGGCGTCGACGAACGTCAGGTGCGTCGGCGCCCGGTGCGTGTGGCCGTGCATCTCCGAGTGTGGAGGCCGCTCTTCAGCTCGATCGAACCAGCCATCGGTCCCCTCAATCGTCGAGTATCGTGGATGCGAGCCTCGCGGTCAAGGGAGACGGCGAACCGCGCCGCGTCCTGCCGCTTGAACTCCAGGCCGAGGCCCGGCCGCGAGAGGTCGGGCCGCAGGAGTCCGTCGCGCGGCTCGGGGGCGCCGTCGAAGAGCATGGTGCTCGATCCGGTCGTGGTCGTGGAAGTATTCCAGGTGCCGCACCGGCGGGCTGGCGCAGCAGAGCGGGCAGGTGCAACGTCGGCGCGCAGTGCGCCGACAGCGGCAATGCCCGCGCCATCGCAGAGCGCCCCGACGCGCAGGAACCCGGTGATCCCGCCGCAGCGGGTCGCGTCGGCCTGGAGCACGTCCACGGCGCCGGCGTCGAGCATGCGGCGGAAATAGGGCAAGTCATAGCCATATTCCCCGGCGGCGATCTCCATGCCCGCCGGCGCTCGGTCGCGGAGCAGGCGGAGGCCGTCGAGGTCGTCGGACGAGACCGGCTCCTCGAACCAGCACACGCCTCGCTCGGCGAAGCGCTCGGCCATCGCAGGGCTTGCTTGCGGTCGTAGGCCCCGTTGGCATCGACGAAGAGCGCGACGTCCGGCCCGATCGCCTCGCGCGCACCGCGCACGCGCCTCGGGTCGTCCTCCGGGTCCCGGCCGACCTTCATCTTGACCATCCGGAACCCCTGCTCGGCCCAGCCGCCGAGCTGCTCTCGGAGCTGCTCGTCGTGGTACGAGGTGAACCCGCCGCAGCCGTAGAGCGGCACGGCGTCGCGGACCCGGCCGAGGAGCGAGGCCAGCGACAGGTCGAGCAGCCGGCCCTTCAGGTCCCAGAGCGCCGACGTCGACGGCCGAGATCGCCATCGAGGCGATCCCCGGCCGGCCGAGGTTGCGGATCGCGTGCCGCATCGCCGACCACGCCTGCGGCACGTCCATCGCGTCGAACCCGCGGACGACGTCCGCCAGCAGGTCGCGGACGAGACCGGCCGTCGCCGTGTCGGCATAGCGTGTAGCCGAGCCCCGTCCGTCCGCCGGCCGTGACCTCGACGAGCACGAGCGTCGTCGCCTCCCACTGGTAAGTCCCGTCCGACTCGGGGGCATCGGTCGGGATCTTGTAGGCGGAGACGTCGAGCCGCTCGATCGGAACGCCGCTGGAGCCGAAGCGGGTGCTCATGAGGACCTCGATAGCAGAGCTCATCCGCCGATGATGCCGTTGGCCACAGATCATTTGTTCGTTCTTCTCTGCGTACTCACGACATCATCGGCGAATCAATTCGATTCTTCTTCAATCAGATCAATTCCTTGACCTTGTCCTCGAGCACGGTCGAGATGATCTCGCCCGCGTGGGGCTCGCCACGCATGAGCCCCTTGGCGAAGTTGAGGGCCTGCTTGGGCGTGGCCTGGGCCGGCATCGGCGGCTCGAACGGATCGACGACCGCCTCGACGATCGCCGGCTTGGGCGAGCCGAAGGCCATCTCCAACGCGGGCCGGACCTCCTCCGGCTTCTCGCAGCGGAAGCCGACGCCGCCGCACGCCTCGGCGAACTTCACGAAGTCGATCGGCTGCAGGGCGACCTCGTACTCGGGGTTGCCGAGGAAGACGATCTGCTCCCACTTGATCTGGCCGAGCGTGTTGTTCTTGATGATGACGACCTTGATCGGCAGCTCGTGCTTGACGGCCGTCACGAAGTCGCCCATGAGCATCGTGAAGCCGCCGTCGCCGACGAAGGCGACGCACCTGGCGGTCCGGGTAGCGCCGCCTGCGCGGCGATGGCGTAGGGCAGGCCGGGGGCCATCGTCGCGAGGTTGCCGGAGCAGGAGAACTGCATGCCCCGCCGCAGATGGATATGGCGGGCCGCCCAGGTCGTGATCGTGCCCGAGTCGGTCGAGATGATCGCGTTGTCCTTGAGCAGGTCGTTGACGTGCCGGGCCACCACCTGCGGCTTGAGCGGCGTGTCGTCGCGGGTCTCATACGTGTGCATCCGCTCCTTCCACTCCTTGTCGTAGGCCTGCGTCCAGTCGAGGAAGGAGCGGTCCGACTTCGTCTCGATCAGCGGCAGGAGCGCCTGGAGCGTGGCCTTGGCGTCGCCGACGAGGCCGAGCTCGACCGGGTAGCGGAGGCCGATCTGGGTGGGGTCGATGTCGAGCTGGACCGCCTGGGCCTGGCCGGGCTTCGGGTACCAGTTCAGGTACGGGAAGCTCGTGCCGATCATGAACAGGGTGTCGCAGTCCTCCATCGCCTTCTCGCTCGGCAAGGTGCCGAGCAGGCCGATGCCGCCGGTGCAGTTCGGGTGGTCGTCGGGGACGACCTCCTTGCCCAGCAAGGGCTTGATGATCGGGGCCTTGAGCCGCTCGGACAGCTCGATCACCTCGTCCGTCGCCCCCTTGGCCCCCGCGCCGACGAGGAGGACGGGCTTCTTGCCGGCGTTGAGCAGGGCCGCGGCCGTCTTGAGCGTCTCCATCTGGGGCACGACGATCGCGGGCCGCCAGGCGTCGGAGGTGTGCCCCTTGACCAGCTTCATCGAGGAGACCTCGTCGGAAACCTCCTGTTCCTGGATGTCGGCCGGGCAGGTCAGGTGCGAGACGCTCCGCGACGAGAGGGCCGACCGGCAGGCGATGTCCACCAACGCGCGGGCGTGCTTGCCGCCGAGGATCATCTGGTTGTAGGCGGCCACGTCCTTGAACAGCGGGATGATGTCGATCTCTTGCTGAAACCGCGTGCCGAGCATGTCGTGATAGGTGTGGCCGGTGATCGCCAGGACGGGGGCATGGTCCATCTTGGCGTCGTAGAGGCCGTTGAGCAGGTGGATGGCGCCGGGACCGCTGGTGGCGAAGCAGACGCCCAGCCGCCCGGTGAACTTGGCGTAGCCGCAGGCGGCGAACGCCGCCGCCTCCTCGTGGCGGCACTGGATGAAGCGGATCTTGTCCTTGTTCTTGCGGAGCGACTCGAAGATCCCGTTGATCCCGTCGCCCGGCAGGCCGAAGGCCGTATCGACGCCCCAGTCGATCAGTTGCTCGACGATCACGTCGCCCGTCGTCTTCGCCATCGGTGCTTCTCCTTCCAAAAGGCGCCCGGCCGCCGCGCGGGTCGTTGTCGTTGGATTGCGCAATCGGGTGAAGTCGGAGCGACCGGCCGGTCTTTCGTCGATGTCGGTTCGGTTCCCGAGAGCGGGCCTGGTGCCCGATCCTGCCGGGCCCGCGACGTCTTCGGTCTGTCTCTGCTTGCAACTGCCGTGCTTCGGCGTGCCCAGCCTTTGGAAACCACGACTGCGCGGTCCAGTCGGGTCGGGGTCGGATTCCCACCGCGCAGCCGACAACCGGCCCGCGGCTCCTCGGACGGATTCAGGGCAGGGGGGGACCACCTCGGTCAGGCCCGGTTCGGCCGGACCTCTCCCGCCCCTGTCTCGAAGCAGCTTGCGTGCCAATCCCGCCCGCCGCTACGGCCTCGCGACGTGACCCGGCGATGCGGGTGCCAGTCTGTGAAACAATTCCCGATGCTGCCGCGCGACCGCCGCGATCGAGTACTTCTGGCTCACCAGCGCCGCGCCGCGCGTCCCATGTGGATGGCCCGATCGAGGCCCGACCATTGATCGAGAATTGTTCGCGTCAGCATCTCCGAATCATCAACCCGCGCAAGCCGGCCGTGCTTGAAGTCGGCCACCAGCCGACGATTGCCCGGGATCGACGAGGCGACCAGCGGCATCCCGAGTGCCATCGCCTCCAGCAAGGCAATGCTCATCCCCTCCTCGCGCGATGGCAGGACAAACAGATCGGCCTCGCGAAGCCGGCCCTCGACGTCCTCCAATGCCCCCGGCATCGTCACCGCGCCACCGAGCCCGAGCCGTCCGATCTGCTCCTGCAGGGCCGCCGCGCTCCGGCCCCTCGCCGACGAGGAGGAGCTTCGCCTCGGGATGCTCCGCCCGCACCCGAGGCCAGGCGTCGATCAAGGTATCGAGCCCCTTTTCCCTCGCCAGCCTCCCGACAAACACCGCCCTTGGCCCTTCCCGCCAACCCTCGCGACGCTGCCACGGTTTCTCCGGCACCGGCACCCCATTGGGCAAATCGACGACCTTCGCCGGGTCATACCCCGCTCGCAGCAGTTCCTCCCGGATCGGCTTCGAGATCGCGACGACCGCGTCCGCCTTCCTGCAACGCTCCCCGATCCTCCTCCCGAACCGCCCCCACCCCTGCCACGCCAGGTCCCCCGTCGCCCCCGCCCCCTCCGGCCTCAAGACGACCGGGAACCCCAGTCGCTTCCCCACCCCCACGGCGACATACGCATCATGCTTGAGCATGGATACATAAGCCACCTCTGGCTGGTTCCGCTCCAGCCAGCGACGAAGGTGTCGCATGTAGAGCCAGGTTCCGACGAACCGCAATGGCGAGGTGCTCATCCTCAGGACGGTCAAGGTGCCCCGCCTCGTCCCGACCTCCTCCCGTTCCGCCTTACCGGCCGCCTCGTCGATCCGCGAGGTGATCACCGTGACCGCGTTCCCCCCGCCCTCCTCGGCCAATGCCGGGGCCAGGTAGCTCAGGACCTTCTCGGCGCCCCCGATCAAGGGCGGGTAACGGCGGGTGATGAGGGCGATACGCACGGGTCGGCCGGGGAGGCTCAGGAGCCGATGAAAGGATAGATCAACTGTTCTTCTGGGAAATAGAATAACTGTTCGATCCAGAGGTCGGTCATGTCGTGGCCCCAGACGCTGTACCGCTCGGGGTTCTCGTAGATCTTCTGATACTGGTCGGCGAAGGCGCAGAAGATTTCCCAGAGCGACCAGGGGGCCTCGCCGACCGGGATCGTGAACAGGACGGGCCCGGCCAGCGGATAGTCGATCAGGCCGCGGACGGTCTCGGGGTAGTCCGACGGCTCGGAGGTGAGGGAGTCGCCAGGCTGAAGGTCGCCGGCCTCTTCCAGGGTGAGTTTCCGGCCGTCACGCGTGACGATGGGTTCATTGCCGAAGTAGGCGACGACACTCCGCTCGGCGATGTTGAACGGCGCCATGGCGTCAGGGAACATCGACACGCCTTCCCCCTCGGCCTCGGCCGACTCGACGTACCTGGCGAGCCGCACGGCCTCGGGATCGGGCTCGATCGGCAGGCCGCCGTCGTCGGGCGACGCGTCCCAGTCGCCGATCCGATTGAAGATCGGGCCGTGGGCGTTCTGGCGGAGGAAGGCGAGGACCCCGGCGCGGCGCTCGCCGGCTTCGTGCATCAGGCGGACGATCCGAACGGGCATGGCGTCTTCCCGGTCGTCCGGGGCCTGGCGGCCGAGGAATTCGTAGGCGCCGGCCAGCAAGGGCTCGGGGTTGGACGTCGCGCGGATCACCTGCGCTGCCGTCACCGCCATCGTCAGCACGTCCACCGGGTCCATCATCGCGGCGACTCCCGATCGGTTGGAGAGACACGGACCGTCCTTCGATCGGCTCACTCGCCGGACAGGACCCCCACGAACGGCAAGTGCCGGTACTCGTCGTCAAAGTCCAGGCCGTAACCGACGACGAACTTGTCGGGGATCGGGAAGCCACAATAATCGGGCTCGATGGCAACTTCCTGGCGGCCTTGCTTGCGGAGGAGCACGGCCGTCTTGACGCTCCGAGCGCCGCGGTCGTGCATGCGGGCGACGAGGGTCGAGAGGGTCCGGCCGGTGTCGAGGATGTCGTCGAGCAAGAGCACGTCGCGACCGGCGACGTCAGGGGTGAACGCCTCGTTGAGCACGAGCGTGCCGGCAGTCGTGGTGGCCCCCTTGTAGCTACTCGCCTGAAGCAAGGCCACCCGCAAGGGGATGCGGATCTGCCGGATCAGGTCGGCCAGGAGGACCAGGCTGCCGGTCAGAACGGCCACGATCGTCAAGGCCCGTCCCCGGTAATCCGCCTCGATCTGCCGGCCCAACTCGGCCACCCGGCGCTGGATCTCAGCTTCGCTGATCAGCACTTCCACGGCGATGCGGCTCCCGGGGTCAGGGGGCGTCAGCCTTTGCGAGACGCCATCTTGACCTCGGGAGTCGAACTTTGCCAAGGGGCCTGTCGGGCAACGGGCCGTCGCTTCCTCAGGCCGCCGCCCGGTGCAACCGGCGGTAGGAGCGGACGCGGACGAGCCCCAGCGCGGCCAGGGCTGACCAGAGGATCAAGGGGGACGGCTCGGGGACCCAGACCGCCGAACCTCCCGGGTCGCTGGGCGTCGGGGACGTGCCGGGATCGCTGGGCGGCGGGGTGTTCAGGGCCGTCAGGGTCAGGCCGCTGGCGGTGTCGGGCAGGACGAGCTGAAGCGCATTCTGGGCCGCCGAATCGACGTTCAGGGCGAAGTTCAACACCGCGCCCGGCAGAAAAAGGCCAAGCGGCTGGCCGTTGGAGTCGAGCACCGGCTGGATCTGCACGCTACCGTCGGAGCCCACCGTCTGGGTCTGGCCAAAGAGCAGGCGGAGGCGTTGCTCGCCCGAGCCGCTGCCGAGCGCCACGGAGAACTTGCTGGCGTCGAAGCCGGTCGAGTTGGGCAGGATCGTCACCGGGCTGCCGGTCAGGTCCTTGCCCGTGGTCGGGTCGCTACCGACGACCGGCGGCACGATCGCGCCGGGCGGCTCGACCGTGAAATCGACGCCCGAGACCGGCTTGGTCCCATCGTTGGCCAGTCGGAACTGCATCAAGGTCGAGCCATCCGCCTCATCCGGCGCAGCGACGAGGCAGGCCAGGACCGCGATCAGGCTCAGTCTCAGCAGGTTGGATGTTCGACGCGTCACGGCGGGATTCCTCCAGGATCGCTGCCGCCGAGGCCCACGATGGACCCGGCCCGCCAACCGGGCGACACCGCGACACTTGGCGCGCAACCCGATCGGCCACGGTCAGTTCGGTTCGGTCGTCGCGTCGGGGGAGCGTTCGGTCGAGGTGCGTTGCGAACTCTGGCGGACGCCCGATAAGGGGTTTTCCTCAAGGCGCGGCGGCATCATGCCGAGACCCGCCCGAGGGGTCAAGAGCAACCGCCCCGACAGTCGGCCGGTTGACCGCTTTCCCCCAAGCATCGGATTGAATAAAGTGGAGGGGCACGGCGTCTCCCAAGGCAGCATGGCCATGTCCGAGGCACAGAGCGGAGTCCTGGCGGCACCCGACGAGACCCTCGTCGGCCTGGCACGCGCGGGAGACGCCCCGGCGCGGGAGGAGTTGTTCCGGCGGCATTTCGGGATCGCTTACCGGGTGGCCCACCGCCACCTCGGCCACGAGCAGGACGCCCTGGACGCCGTTCAGGACGGCTTCCTCAAGGCCGTCCGCCACCTGAACGACTTCGACGGCCGCAGCGGTTTCCGCACCTGGCTGCTCCGGATCGTCACCAACACCGCCCTCGACGCCGGCCGCAAACGCCGACGACGCCGGACCTTGTCGCTCGATGAGGGCGAGTCCGGCGGCTTCGACGTCCCCGCCGAGTCCGACGTGGACCCCACCGCCGGCCTGCAATGCGAAGACCTCCGCCGCACCCTCGACGCCGCCCTGGAAAACCTCAGCCCCGCCATCCGTTCCACCTTCGTCCTCCGCGCCGAGGCCGGCCTCAGCTACGAAGAAATCGCCGCCTGCCAGGACGTCCCGATCGGAACCGTGATGAGCCGCCTCTACTACGCCCGCCAGAAACTGCAAGCCTGCCTCGAAGGCCACGAAGATTCTGGGTAAGCTGGTCGAATAATTTCCGGGGTGCTGGCATCTAAGACCTGGGACGGTGTCTTTTTTCAGGAGCAGAGCGATGCGTTGCGATCAAGTCGCCCAGGAACTTTCGGCCCCAACCGGTCGGCTCGACCCGTCCGCGATGGCCGGCCACCTGGCCGCTTGCCCCCGCTGCGCCGCTTGGTCGGAGAAGATGGAGAATCTGGATCGTATCTGGGAAGCCACCCGGCCGGCCGATCCCCCCGCGTTCGCCTTCGACCGGCTCTGGTCGAACGTGAACCAGGCGATCGAAACTGGCTCAGAGCCGGATGTTGCGGCCGATCCTGCCCCCCAGACGATCCCGTTCGACCCCGATCGCCGACGGGTCGGCCGCTGGCGGACGGTGGTCGCCGTGCTGGCGCCGGTCGCCGCCGCGGCGATCCTCCTGATCGCCCTTCTGCCCGGTGGAACTCCGACGCAGCCCCCGGCGGGACCGGACCTGGTCGCGAACACCGACACCGAGACCACCGACGCCCATCCCGAATCCGGGTTCGATGCCGAGGGCGCCCTGGCCGTCCTCGACGCCAAGCTCGGCGAGGTCACGACCATCCACATCGGTGAGGACGGCGTGCCCCAGATCGAGGAGCGCCCCTTGATTCCGGTCTCCGACACCGAGACGATCGCCGCCTCCTTCGACGTGCTGAATTACGTGGAAACGCTCTCGGACACCCAAGGTTCCCTGTAGTGACCCTCCCCCCCGGGCCCGCTCTGCCTCCCCCCTCGGCCGTCCCGGCCGGTCGGCTCCCCGCCTTGCTGGCCGCAGCCTTGCTGATCGCCGGGCTCGCCCTGCTTCCGTCATCCAGCCCGGGCCAGGAAGCCCTCCCGCGCCAGGTGACGCTCTTCGGCATCCGCGCCATCCCCACCGGCGCCAACACCCCACTGGTCATCGATCCCAAGCTCCAGCCGATCGAGGCCCAGTTGCGCCGGCTTTTCCCCAACCATAGCTTCGAACTGGTCGGTGTCGAGACCCAGCGCGTCCCGACCGGCCGGTCGATGAGTTGCAACTTCGGCTCGGGCTACGCCGCCAGCGTCCAGCTCACCAACCCACTCGACCTCAACGGCAAGGCCCAGCTCCGTTTCCAGCTCAACCAGAATGGCGCGATCGACTTCGCCACGATCGTCAACACGCCCCTCAACCAGCTCTTCTTCCTCGACAAGCGCCTGGCCGACGGCTCGAAGCTCATCATGGGCCTCGGCGTCAGGGAGTGATCCCGGATTCGCTGGCTCCTTCCCTCAGCATGACCCGGTGGCATTCGGGCCGCAAGGGGCACCGATCCCGCGCCGGTTTCCAGGTTCGTGGGGCGCATGTTGTTCAAAAGCAACATCCCGACAATCGATCCTTGATCCTCCGCCCGCAGGGATGGACGATACCTCCCGACCGGCGCCCGAGCCCGATCCTCCGGGCTGCTCTCCATCCTTCGCGTGGAGGCGATGATGCGATTGCGATTCCCCCCCGTGTGTTCGGCCTGTCTTCTCGTGGTGACGCTGGCGGGTCCGGCCGGGGCCGACATGGTCCTCTGGTACAACGGCGACACGATCAACAACGGCGGCGGCGCGGCCAACGAGGAGGCGACGGACCGGGGCTCGGTCAACGTCTTCGACGACTTCGTCGTGACCGACCCTCAAGGCTGGACCATCGAGCGCGTCTGGTCGAATGATCAGGTCAGTTTCGACGGCGTCACCCAGGCGTCCTGGTCGATCCGTTCGGGGATGTCCGTCGGCAACGGCGGCACCGTCATCGCCGGAGGGATCGCCACGGCGACCCAGACCTTGACGAACCACGACAACCCGTTCGCCTTGCATCCCGAGTACACCATCGAGGTCAGTGGGCTCTCCGTGTCCCTGGCACCTGGCACCTACTGGCTGTCGGTCTCCCCTCTGGTGGGCACCGATACCGGCGGGGTCCTCAAGTCCTACGTTTCCCAGACCACGGGCCTCAACGCAGTCGGCACTCCCCCCGGGAACAACGCCAACAGCCTGATCAACTCCACCTTCCTTCCCTACGATTACGCCTCCGCGTTCGGGCACGACTACTCGATGGGCGTCGCCGGCTTCGTCAGGGCCGTCCCGGAACCCTCGTCACTCGGCCTGCTCGGCCTCGGCGCGGCGGGCCTGGCCTGCCTCTCCCGGCGGGTCGCCAGGCGGGCTGAGTGATCTCTCCCCGTCTGGCCCACCTCCGGATTCTGTGCTATAATTAACGAAGATCCTTGGCAATCCGGTCCTCCGTTCCAACCGTCCGGTTGCCGCTCGTGGTGCCTTCCCAGACGACAACGCCGAGCGTCCCCGGCGCCGAACGAACTTCAAAATGGGTAAAATGCCTTCCTAATATATTTGCCGACCAAGAATTTACGATCGGGCGTGGTCTCAGGAAGGGAGCGTCCCCCTGGCGTCCTCACGCCGTCTTTCCGGCGTCCCGAGCGCGTCGCTCCGGCGTCCCGGGTCCATCCGCAACACACCGGGAATGGCAAAAAAAGCCGAGCCGCCCGCCCGGGGGCGCGGGGCTCGCCGAACGAGTCCCGGCCCGGGGGCGGGCGGCTGGTTGGACGACCGGTGGCCATCGCTGGCCCGGCGGGAGAGCGAAACGGAGTTCGAAAACCCCGTCCCGTCCTCGACCACCGACGAGTCCCCGTCTCGGGACCGGTCGCCTCGGGGATATTCTCGCAACCGGGCCGATCCTTGGCCCGGGGTCCGCTCCGGCGAGGTCCTTCCCTGGCCTCGCCCCAGCGGCGTGACCCCTCCGGCCCTCCCTGGCCGGGCCGGTTCTCCAACCGGCACCTGTTCTATCGGACTTGCCGTGTAGCCACCTGAAACGATTTTACGCGCCAATCAGAAGAATCCGATCGGCTCTGTTAAAATTTCCACAGTTCGCCAGTTCTTCCTTGTTCTTGCTAATTCTTCAAAACCCCAACTCTTACCATATTTCCCCATCTCTCCGAACCGACTCAAGGAAGGGGCCGGCTGGCTGGCCAGCAGGCTGCGTTGACGACCCGGGTCGGATGGGCTATGGTGCGGTGGATACCTTGCCGGGATTCGAGCCACCGCGAGAGCACGTCCGCGGGCGTGGCCCGGCCGACCGTCGCCGTGCAGGGAGGCACACGATGGCCACAGTGACCGATTCGCCTCTGGGGCTCGTGGAGTCGGAGACCGAGGGCCGGGCCTTCGCCCGCGCCGTCATCGGGATCGAGGTGCAGGCCCTGGAGCGGGTCCGCGACCGGCTCGATGGCACGATTGCGCGGGCGGCAGCCTGGATCTACCGCGGTCCGGGCAGCGTGATCGTGACCGGAATGGGCAAGGCGGGCCTGGTCGGGCAGAAGATCGCCGCGACGCTCGCCTCGACCGGTACCCGGGCCTTCCCCTTGCACCCGGCCGAGGCGGTTCACGGCGACCTCGGCCGCATCCGCGACGGCGACATCGTGCTCGCCCTCTCCCAGAGCGGCGAGACCGAGGAGGTCCTGCGGCTGATCCCCGCCTTGCGACGTCTCGGCGCCACCTTGATCGCAATCACCGAGCGTTCGAGCAGCTCGCTCGGCCGGCAGGCCGACCTCTGCGTCACCCTCGGGCCGATCGAGGAAGCCTGCCCGCTCGGCCTGGCCCCCTCAGCCAGCACGACGGCCTTGATGGCGGTGGGCGATGCCCTGGCCTTGCTGGTCAGCCGCATGCGCGACTTCCGCGCCGAGGACTTCGCCCTGTACCACCCCGGCGGCAGTCTGGGCCGGAGGCTGATGCGGGTCGAGGACGTGATGCGGACCGGCCCGCACGTGCGACTTGCCATCGAGTCGGAGACGGTCCGCGGCGTCTTCGTTCGCCTGGGCGGGGCTCGTCGTCGGACCGGCGCCATCATAATCGTCGATGAGGCCGAGCAGCTCGTCGGGATCTTCACCGACAGCGATCTGGCCCGCCTCTTCGAGTTACGACGCGAGGCCCTGCTCGACCGGCCGATTGGCGAGGCGATGACCCGCGACCCGGTCCGTTTGACCGTGGGGGCCTCGGTGGCCGAGGCGGTCGCGGCTCTGAAGGCCCGCAAGCTCAGCGAGTTGCCAGTGATCGACCGCGGCGGCCGGCCCGTCGGCCTGATCGACGTCACCGACCTGATTGGCCTGGTTCCGCCCGATGCCGAACTGGTCGAGGAGTGACCGCCTGATGCCTGGACTCCCCCCCGACGAGCTGGCCGCCCGTTGCGTCCCGATCACGCTGCTGGTCCTGGACGTGGACGGCGTCCTGACCGACGGCATCATCGAGGTCGATGATCGAGGGGTGGAATCCAAGCACTTCTACGTCCGCGACGGCAGCGCCATCACCCTCTGGCGACGCGCCGGCCACCGGGTCGCGATTCTCTCGGGCCGCTGGGCCCCGGTCGTCGATCGTCGGGCCTCCGAGCTGGGCATCGCGCCGGTGATCCAGGGGGCGTCGGACAAGCGGGAGGCGTTCCGCAAATTACTCGATGACTTGCAGTTGAAACCCGAACAGGTCTGCTACATGGGCGACGACCTCCCGGATCTGCCCGTCCTGCTCACCGCCGGCCTGGCCGCCTGCCCGGCCGACGCCGCGCCCGAGGTCCGCGAGGTCGCCCAGATCGTCGCCTCCGCCCCCGGCGGCCGGGGCGCCGTCCGGGACCTGGTCGAGTTCATCCTCAAACAGCAAGGCCGCTGGGACAACCTCGTCGCCAACTATCGACCGGCCACGTAGTTCGTGCAACGCACGCCACCTTCCTCGGGATGCCGGCGTGATGCGCACGACCTCCCAAGGACACGAGCCGCGGGAGCCTTCTGGTGCCATTCTTACAAGACCCCAGCGTTCTGTTGGTATCCGGGTCCCAGATATCTTTCCCAAATCGCGAGTTTTTACAATGCCCCCTGAGAGAGATTGAGTTGACCTAGCAGTTTTTACAATTTGCGCAACTGGCATCATCTCTGCAAGAGAAGTCGTCCTGGGAATCAAGTCCATCCATCCGGCCGGTCGGCACGGGTGGCAACGTGGCCTGGGGATGGGAAGTGGTCGTGGTCAAGAAGCTGCTGCGGATCACGACGACCTTTGGGGTCCTGGTGGCCGGGTACTTCGGCTACAGCGTGGCCTTCGCGGTCGTGCTCACGCTGGTCGGGCGCCTCAGGGCGTGCCGAGCCTCGACGACCGCTATGAGCGGTCCGTCTCGGCGCAGCAGGCGCGGAAGCTGGCGCTCACGGCGTTCGGCCCGGGGCACTGGAGCATCGACGCCAAGATCCAGTATTACGACAACTACCGCGGCTACTGGATCTTCGCCCAGGAATACGACCGCCGGGAGGAGGGCAAGACCTGGGTCCTGAAGCCCTTCGCCTTGATCTGGAAGAATCGTCGTGGCGACGCGATCAAGACCCTCACGGCCGACGTGGCGACCCTGAAGTTCACCTCCTCGCCCGACTTCGTCCGCGCCGGTGACGAGCCGGCCCACGTCCATTGGGCCGAGATCCGCGGGCACGTCAGCCTCCGCGACGACAAGGGCACGCCCGCCGAGCTGGGCGACGACCTGACCATCGCCATCGGCGAGAACGACGCCCTGGTCTTCTCCGAGAAGGAGAACACGATCAGCAGTGGCTCGCCGGTCGTCATCCGCGACCGCGACACGATGGCCACCTCGGACTCCGGAGTGAACATCGTTCTCCGCCCCCGACCCGGCGCGGCCCCGGGCTCATCGGCCGGTTACGACGGGGCGCGGTCGATTCACCTCCTGGGCCAGATCAAGGTCACCTCCGAGGATGTCGGCCGGACGGGAATCGTGCCCGGCGGGGCGACTCAACCCGCGAAGCCGGAGGCTGCGAACGAGCCCCGGCCGGGCGAGATCACCAGCGCCGACGGTCTCCTGATCGAGCTGCCTGAGCCGCGAATTCTGCCCCCTGTCGGGCCGCCGGCGCCCCAGGGTCCAACCTTCGCCCGGTTCACCAAGGATGTGCAGGTCCGCCAGGGGGACGCCCAGGCCCCCGAGCAGCTCAACTGCAATGTGCTGTACCTGACCCTCGTTCCTGCGGACAAGGCCAACCGGACCACCGAGACCGCCGACGGCGGCCCGATCTCCGACCTGTCCCTCAAACGCGCCCAGGCCACCGGACCAGCCGTCTGGCTCCAGTCGAAGGCCGAGAACGTCGTCGGCTACGGCAATGAGTTGATCTACACCCGCAACGCCCCCGCCGGTCCCGACACCAGCTACTTCCGCGGCGCCCGATACACCGAGATTCGTAAAGAGAATCCCGAGGACGACACGATTGACGTGATCCGCACCTACGATCTGACGATCTACCACGACGGCCCCGGCTCCTCGGTCGCCACCGTGATCGCTGGCGGACCCGGCTGGATGCAGAGCCGCAACCGCACAACACATGAACTCCTCCGCGCGGCCTCCTGGCAGACCCGCCTGCTGATCCAGCCGGTCGAGAACGACCCCGGGCGCCGGCAGATCACCCTCGAAGGCCGGCCTCAGGTCAGCGACCCGCTCCAGGGCGAGCTCCAGGCCAGCCAGGTCATCGTCGCCGTGTTGACCGAGAAGTCGAAGCCCGAAGCCGAATCCGGGTCCCCCGAGAGTTCCAAGCCGCCGGCCACCGAGAGTGCTTCCGAACCAGCGCCGGACCGTCGTCCTCGCCTCCGACTCCGCTCCGCCGTCCGACGACACCCCGGACCGTCCGAAGGAGACCGCTCCGGCCGACGAACCCCGCGGCTCGCTGGCCGGCGGGGCGTACCGGCTCGAACTGGTCCGCGCCTGGCGCGACGTGAACCTCGTCACCAACGGTCCCTTGAAGGGCTTCGACGCCGCGGCCGACGGCGCGAAGGTCGCCGAGACCGCATCGAGCCCGCCACTCCCGGCGCCAGACGAACCATCCACGCCCGCGAGCTGCTCGTCGCCCATTTCGCTGAGTTACCCGCCCCGGCCGAGACCACCCCCGCGCCGCCAGCCGGCGCGACCTCCGAGGCTCCGAAGCCCGCAACCCACCGCAACGAGCCGCCGCTCCTGAAACTAAGAAAACCGAGGCCGAGGACGCCCAAACCGCCCGAGCCGCCGCTCGACGTACAGGCCGATCGGATCTGGGCCTGGATCGACCAGAAACCCGGCGCAGGAGACCAAGGCCAGCGAGGTCCGCGAGGTTCGGCTCCGCGGCGACGTTCTCGTCCACCAGGACCCCGCCGCCGACAAGTCACGCGGGTTCGACGTCGGCGGTGAGCGGGTCGATCTGATCGGCCGCGGCGAGAAGCTGTTCGAGGTCCGCGCCTATGCCCAGCCGGGCCAACTCGCCCGGGTCGCCACCGACACGTTCGAGATCGAGGGGTCCGTGCTCGGGCTCGACCAGGTCCGCAGCTACGCCGTCGCGATCGGCCCCGGCAAGCTCGTCCAGTACGAGGCCGGCGGCAACATCCTCGGCGATGCCCTGCCCGGCAAGGACGCCGTCGTCGTCCAGGTCCGCGACCAAGAGGCCGACCTGGCCGACCCCAAATCCAAGGAGGAAGAAACCCCGAAGAAAAAGAAAGGCCCGCTCTCGATCAGTTGGGGCTGGGACGACCACGGCCGCCCCTTGCTCGACGAGCAAGGGCGGCCCGTCGAGACCTGGATGAAGTTCTTCGGCGCCACGGTCGAGGAAGGCCGGCCCGGCCCGGCGAAGGCCGTCTTCTATAACGGCGTCCGGGCCTGGACCGAGGATTCCGTGCTGACCTGTGGCCAGATGCAGGCCTACCTCGACGCCCCCGTCGATTTCCGCCGGGCCAAAGGGCTCGGCCGACCCGACGAGGCCAAACCGAAGCCGCGCCCCGCCGAGGGTGACGACGAGAAAGCCGGCGAGGACGAGGCCCGTGCCCGGGTCGAGTGGATCGTCTGCGAGAAGGACGTCCGCATCCGGAGCCTGGAGCGCGACGAGAAGGGCCGCGTGAAGGAAGCCCGTCGGGTCCGGGCACAGATTGTCACCTACGAAAAATCCACCGACATCTTCGAATGCGAGCAGGACGTCGAGATCCTCTCGACTCAGTACCTCGAAGCCGGCCCGGTCAAGGAGAAGTTCGCGGCCCGGGGTCAGGACCTGATCTACAACAAGACAACCGGCGACTTCTGGATCGAGTCGGCCGGCAACGTCGATCTCTATGCCCGCGGCAATCCGGCCCAGAAACCGAACCAGCCCTCGAACCAGCCCGGCCCGGCCGCCGTCCCCTTCGCCGGGAGTGGCCGTCAGGTCCGCCCGATCGCCGACGGCCCGGCTCGCAACCCGCGCCTGGTCCGCCCCGGCGCCGCCGCGAAGGCCAGGGGCAATGCCAGGGGGGGCGTCGAGAAGCTCCCGGCGCTGGAGCTGACGCGGATCTGGTTCTCCAAGTCGATGAACGGCCAGCTCGCCTCGCGGACCGAGGGGCAGCGGCAGGCCGCCGGCCAGGCCGAGTTCTTCGGCAACGTCCGCACGATGCACGCCGAGGTGCCCGATGCCGACGCCACCCTCGACCCCGACCGTCTGCCGCCCGACTTCTACTACACCCGGTCGAACAAGCTCCGCGTCATCAGCGAACCGCCCCCGCCGAACGCCAAGGATCAGGCCGACCGCATCCTCATCGACGCCTGGGAGAACGTCTTCGGCCTCACCGGCAAGGCCCCCGCCCAGCGCACCGCCATCCGCGCCGACGACCACATGACGTATGACTCCTCCACCGGCGTCTCCTACATCTACGGCGGCCCCGGCGGTGTCCTGATCGTGGACCAGAGCGGCCCCGGCCAGCAAGCCTCCTACGGCAGCGGCAAGGTCGTGATGTTCAACCACAAGACCGGCGAGCAACGCATCGTCGATCCCCGCTCCATCCAGCTCATCGACCCCCGCGGCGGCATCCGCGCCCGAACCCCGAAGCCCGACGAGGAGAAGAAGCCCGAGAAGAAGAAGCGTCAGGCCTTCCCCCGCGTCGGACCGTCCACGAAGGAGCGGAGGAACTTCACGGGGCGGTAGTCCGAGGTCCCTGGCCACCGTGGGATCGCTGGAACGTCACCGGAAGCCATCGGGAAGACGAAGGGGACCGCGGTCAGCTGACTCGCCAGCCGCGGCCCCCTTCGAATTCCTGGGCCAATGAATGGCGATCAATACACCTCGCCCGCCTTGTAGGCCGGCATGCCCGTCTCGAAGCCAGGGGCCGCCTTGGCCTGAGGGGCGTAGCGGGCGTGCCAGCCCTCGGAGGCGCGGACGGTCTGGAGGTCGTCGAGGGTCAGGCCGTAGCGCGCGAACCAGGGGGTGCCCTTCTCGCGGACGATCGCGTCGATCTCGCCGACGCGCTGGCGGCCGGTCTCGGCGGCGAACTTGGTGCGGGCCTCGGCGCCGTCTTGCTGGAAGTATTCCTTCCAGAAGGCCCGGCCGCCGAGGATGCCGGAGCAGCCGGTCTCCATCGCCATCGCGACCTGGGTCTTGTACTGCGGGTAATCGACACCCGCCGAGAGCAGGACCCAGGGCTTGACGCTCTCCTCGCTCAGGGCGTGGAGGTTGTCCATCAGTTGATCGTCACTCTCGCGGCCGAGCGTGCCGGGGAACTCGGCCTTGTACACGTCGCAGAGGTGGCTGATCTGGCGGGCCGACTCGATGACCGTCGCGGCCTTGCGGTCGAGGTAGCGGGCCTCGTCCTTCTTCTCGCCGTTGTAGGGGAAGGCGATCGGCTCCAGCAGCATGAGGATGTCGTTCTTCTGGCATTCCTCGTAAATGTGCTGGATGAACGCGAGCTGATGCTCGGCGCTGCCGCGCTCGCCGGGCTCGTACTGGGCGAGGAGCTTGACGGCATCAGCACCCATGAGCTTGATCTTCTCGACGGACCAGCCCGGCTCGATCTTGCCGAGATAGCCGCCAGCCGCATTCTTCGGCGCGCCTGACATCTCGACGCGGACCAGCAAGCCCACCTCCGGGGGCAGGGCGAAGCTCGCCACCGCCGGCCAGGCGCCATAGTAGGCGTCGATCAGGAGGCCCGAGGCGACCGGCGACATCTGCCGGCAGAGGTCGAGCTTGGCCTCGACGATCTCGTCGTAGGACGGCTCACGGTTCTCGCCCTTGGCCTTGAAGGCCTTGGCGGCCATGTCGATCATCGAGCTGTTCTGATCCAGGGCGAGCATCGTCAGCGTGCCGTTGGGGTTGCTGATGCGTTGCAGGCCGCGGAGCTTGCCGGGCGTCAGGCCCCGGCCCATCAGGGTGGTGGCGCCGAGCGGGCGTGGGGTGGTGGTTGCGACGGCCATGTTGGGGACGTCCTCCTCGGGTCGACTCACTCAAGGAACTATGTTCGATCTCACCGCGTCACACCGCGGCTTGGCCTGGGGTCAGGGATTGCGGGCAGGGTGGCGGGGGGATCGCTGGCGCGAATTCCGCCTTCCTTCGGGTTCGGCGCGCACCCGGAGCACCGTCGAAGCCTCGATTATAAGAATACCCCCGCGGTTTTCAATGGCTCAGGCCGAGCCGGGCGAGTCGCTCGCCTCGCGCCGGGAACGGCGCTTCTTCGCCCTGGACCTCGATCGGACAGCCGCGGGGGCCTTCCTCCGGCCGACCTCGTCGAACGACGGCGGCGTGGGGCCTTGGGTCCGGAAGGAGAACCGCGCCACGAGCGTTGCGGCCCGCGCCAGGTCGGCCAGCGACATCGCGTGGAACGCGTCGAGCCGGTCGCGGACGCGTCTCCAACCGGGCCGCGACCGGATCGCGGCATCGGCATCGAAACGGCGGATCAGGTCGGCCACGGTCTGACCGTCCGCCGGCACGGCCAGGGCCTCAAGATACGGCTGCGCGATCTCGGGCGCACCGGCGATGACCGCGAGCGTCAGCAAGGTCGGCCGGAACGCCCCCGACTGCCCGTCGTCGAGGAACTGCGCCAGCGCCCCGCCGCGGTGGATCGCCTTGATGAGCCGGTAGCAGTTGATGAACCGCTTGACCGCACGCGGCGAACGACCGACGAGCCCGGCCAGTTCCTTCATGCTGTCCACCTCGACCTCGGTCAACATCAGCCGCTCGGGGTTCAGCTCGACGGGCGACGCGGCGGGTGCGCCTTCCGTCGTCGCGGCCGGCGCGGGCGGCGCCGGATCGGCCACGGCGGGACCCGGATCGACGGCCGCTGGGTCGTCGATCGTCCTCTCGTTGCGACCGGCGATGGGTTCCGTCGGCGTCTGCGGGCCGATCGTGGGTCCAGCCGGGCCATCGTGGGCCGGCTTGACGCCCGGCGATTCGACCGCGACGGCCGAGGCCGTCAGCGCCTCGATGAAGCGAACGCTCGATCGACGCTCCATCGGCCGGAGCCAGAACGGGATCTGGAAGATCTTTTCCAGGTAGTCGTGCGCCGAGGCCCCCTGGACCGTTTTCCGGGGCTCTCCCGCCGCGGCCTGGCCGTTGCCGACGATCCCCTCGGCCGGCGCCGGGATTTCGAGGTCGTCGTCTCCGACCTCGACCAGCCACTGGTATTCCTTCTCCAGCGAACGCCGGACCCAGCGGGCATCGACTCCGACGACCACCACGAACAGCGGGAAGGCCAGCAGCAGGTGGATCGCCTGGAGCACCTCCACGACGCGACGCGGCGGGCAGCGGTCCAGGTCGTCGATGTAGAGGATGATTCGGTTGATGGGGTTCAAGCCCGCCCGTTCGCGCCCGGCCTCCTCGTCCTCACGCTGTTCCTGGAAGAGATTCGAGAGCCGTTCGAAGTCGCGACGCACGAGGGCGAGCACGCCGAGCAGCTTGGTGTAGTCGGAGCTGCCGGCGCGGGCCTCGATGAACTGGCGGAGGATGATCTCGGGGGTGGTCTCGTCGAGCTGCTTCTCCAGCCGCTCGATCTCCCGGCGGGCCCCCTCGGCCTCCTGCTCGGCTTGCTGCCGACGGTTCCGGGACGACTCGGCCTCGCCCTGGAGCGTCCTGAGTTGCGCTCGCTCATCGCGACTGAGCCGGGCAGCCCGGTCAATCTTGCGGACCAGCCACCAGAAGCGGACCCGCAGCCAGCCGACCCAGGCGAGAAAGGGTGTGGCGGCCGTCGCGGCCGTCGCGAAGACCCAGGAGACGGTGGTCCAGACACGCGCGACAACGCCCTGAGCCTCAGCCCAGTGCGGCCAGAATCCGGCCAGCCAGAACACCGCGATGAGCCCCACCACGACCAGCAACGCCCGGAACCGGGCCGGGCTCGACCGCAGCCGGTCCCACTCACGTCGCATCAGGGAAGCCAGATCTTTCGTCGTGACCGCCGCCCTCTGGAGCGTCTCGATGGAACTGCGGTCTTCCTCGGAAAGCCCGAGCTGGCGGGCCTCCTGGCCAAGCGAGACGAGATCCTTCTCCGAGAGGGCGTTCCTCAGGAGTCGGCCGATCTGACCGGCTCGACTGCGGAACTCGGCGTCGGCCTCCCGCGATCGCCGCTCGGCCTCGGCGGCCTGCGTCTCCAGTTCCTGGACGCGACGCCTCGCTTCCTCCTCAACCTCCTTCTGCGCCGCGATCTCTTCCTGCTTCGCCTCCCGAAGCGCCGCGACGATCCGACCATCCTGGTTGCGCGACAGCCGGAGATTGGCGAAGATGTGCTCCACCAGGCTCGCCCAGAGGTTGCCCTCCATGTACTGCCAGGCGTTGAACTCGATCTGCACGATGTTCTTGCAGTAACCGATCTCGCGCTGGGGTTTCCCCGAGAGCCGCGCCGCCTCGGAGAGTCGCTCGACACGGTCCATCATCTGTTTCATGAAGAATGTTTTGCCCGAGCCCCACTCGCCGAAGAGCCCGATCGACAGGGGCGGCACGACGCTCCAGGCCGCCGCCAGGTCGGCCAGCGCCTCGACCTCGGCACCGATGCCGAGCAGGTCGCGACCGCTCCAGACGTCGGCGTCGAAGCCGACCAGGTACGCCTGTCCGGGCTCCAGCCGCCCTCCGCGGAGAATGGCCGCCCAGGCGTCCAGGTCGTCCGGGTCGTCTCGGAGCGGGACGTCCTGGAGAAGAAAGCGAAGCAGTTCTTCGCGAACCTGCTTCACGTCCAGCCCGAGCTTCGCGAGATGGCTCCAGGCGCCCGGTGTTTTGCCGTCCGGCGCAGAGACCAGGACCGCACCGAGGAGGTGCCGGAAGCAGATCATCGGCTTCCCCGAGGTCCACTCGGCGATCCTCCGCGCCATCTTTCAGGACGCCCTCGGCATTGCGGGTCATCCAGCGACCGGGACCGCCGGGCAGGTCGGGCAGTTTCCAGTTGGCGACGACGCCCGTGTAGTAATCTGCGCTGATCTTCTGGATCTGATCCGCGCCTCCCTTCGCCAGCCGTGGGATGAGCTGAGCCGTCAGGTGCTCGAAGTACCTCGGATTGATCATCGTCAGCAGCAGGTCACTGGTCGTCAGCGGCACGGGACGCACCGCGACGGTCCAGCCACCGGCCCGCGCCGCTCGATGGCCCGCCTCGCCTGCTCCGAGAACTGGTATGGATCGAGATGCTCGATCGGCACGAGATCCGCCGCCGGATCGGGGCTCGCCGCCTGGCTTGCCGGGCTTTCGGCCGACCCGACCGAGGACGTCGGCGACGGAGTGACCACCTGAGCCAGTTGCCTCGCGACCTGCTCCGCGACCCGGTCCATCGCCTCATCAAGTTCCGGGCCGCTCCTGTCCGAGAGAGGGCGGCCATCCTCGGGCAAGAACGGGACGCTTGCCAGCCACGTCGGCAAGCGGTCCCGGTCCACCGGCTCGAAGAGGATCGGGATCACCGGGACGTTGGAGCGCCCGGAGCGTTGGAGCAGGGACGGGATCGCTTCCTGAGTGTCGTCCACTGCGCCACGAGAAACGGCGTGACGACGAGGACCACCGCCACGGTCTCGATGTAGCTTTCCAGATGCCAGGTCTTCCATCGCTCGACGGGCTCGACGTGGAGTTCGAACCCCTGCGAGAAGAGTTCCTGGATAGCGGGTTTTTCCTGGAGCCGCTTGACGAACAAGTCGGCCCAGCGCCGTTCGTCGCGGTCGGTCGAGAGGAGATAGATCCGCTTTGGGGCTTCCGTCGCCATCGCCCACCCCCGTCCCAGAGCCAAGGCTTAGGACCATGCCCGAGTCGCCGGCTCCCTGGCCGTTCGAGATTCCAAACATCAGTCTTTCACCTTGAGGCGGAACAGGCCATTGTCATGACCAGAAGAACGTCGAGCGTCGGCCGCTCGACGGGTCCGGTCCAGGCCCCGCCTCAGTCGCCGGCGCGCTGCTGCACGATCACGACCCAGCCGGTGTCCTCGATCTCGGAAGGCCGGCCGGGAATGAGGACCGGCTCGAAGGCAGCGAGCCAGCGGCCAGCGAAGTCGGGGAAGTCGAAGCCGACAGGGTCGCGGTAGTCCTCGTCGAAGCTCCCGTGTAAGGGCGCGGAGGACTGCGCCAGGCGGGTTTTCAGGTCAAGCTGTTCCAGCATCCTGGTGCGTTGCAACGCCGCGTCGCGGAGCGTCACGAGCCGCGAGACGACGCTCGGGGGCAGGAAGAAGTCGGAGTCCTCCGCGATCTGGACCAGCGCCGGGTGGTGGAGCAGGAACCCCTGGCGACCCTGGGCATTCGGGTCGGGTATCGGCCAGAACGGCGACCTGCTCGCTGCCGAGTCCGACCTGGAGGACTCCGAACCGGCCGACCTCGACGGAGACACCCAGCACGCCGATGACCGTCGAGCCCGGCTGGTCTTCCCAGATCGGAGCCGAGAAGGTGACCATTTCCTGCCCGCTCGCCGTGCTCTTGAAGACGATCGAACGATGGACCCGGCGGATCGGCTCCGTGTCGCGAGTCCCGGGGGCCAGATCGCGGCCGAGGCCATGGAAGTAGTCGCGGTAGGCGAAGTTGTGCGCCGATCGAGTCGCCCAGCGGGGCGCGGGCGAGCTGGTTGCCGTCGCGGTCGGTGACGAACCAGTTCGACGCGACGGACGTCCCGTCGTAGTGTTTCTGGAGCCGGTCGAGCCAGTCCTGGACCCGGCGCCGGCCGTCGGGGGTGTTCGACGCGCGGTGCAGCCGCTCGCGCAGCTTGGGGTCGGCGGACTGCGACTGGAGGATCTGCCAGCGGAGGTTCATCTCGTTTGCCACCGTTCGCGCGGCGAACTGCAGCGGCGACGTGAAGCATGTCGCCGCGGGCCTGGTGGAGCGTCGCGGCCATCTGGCTCTCGTGCTGGGCCGGCGCCGACCCAGCATAGACGGCCGTGGCGCTGGCGGCCAGCCCGAGCAGCAGGATCGGCCGCGGCACCGGCGCGAACCCACGGGCGATGCCGGCGACCCCAGCGGGTGACGCGGGCGAATGTCGAGTCGGGCCGGGCGTCAATCGGCTCGTCGGCCAGCCAGTGCTCCAGGTCGTCGGCCAGGGCGCGGGCCGTGGCGTAGCGCTCGGCGGGCCGACAGCGCCATCGCCTTCAAACAGATCGCCTCCAGGTCGCGGGGCACCTGGCGGTGGACGGCCCGCGGTGACGGGAAGTCGCCGTCACGGACCGCCTTGAGCACGGTGTCGACGTCCCGGCCGACGAACGGGGCCTGGCCGGTCAGCAGGTGATAGAGCGTGGCACCGAGGCTGTAAACGTCGCTGCCAGGGCCCGAGCAGGTCGATCCGGCCCTCGGCCTGCTCGGGGCTCATGTAGGCCGGCGTGCCCAGGGCGCTGCCGGCGACCGTCTCGGCCGTGCTGCCCGACGACGACGGCGCCAGCGGCGGCTCGCGGTCCGGCTCGGGCAGGCTCGGGCTCGGTCGTGGCCTTCGTCGCCGAACTCCGGCCCAAGCCCGATCCCGTGCCGGTCGCCAGCGGCTTGGCCAGGCCCCAATCGACGACCAGGGTCTCGCCGTAGCTTGACCGAGCATGATGTTCTCGGGCTTCAGGTCGCGGTGCAACACGCCCCGATGGTGCGCGTACTCGACCGCGTTGCAGACTACGAGGAAATGCCCGAGCAGCTTCCGCAGGCCGAACGACCGCTCGTCCAGCCGATGTCGGTGACCATGCCGGTGGCCGTGCGCGCTGCTGGCCGGCGTGGTAACGGCGGATGACCTCTTCGAGGCTGTCGCCGCGGATCAGGCGCATGGCGTAGAAAGGGCGACCGTCGGGGTAGCGGCCCAGGCTATAGACGGGCACGATCCCCGGATGCTCCAGGCCGCCGGTGACCTCCGCTTCGAGCATGAACCGGGCGCGGCTCTCGGCGTGGTCGGCGTGCCGCTCCTGGATCTCCTTGAGCGCCACCTCGCGGCCCAGCTCGCGATCCAAGGCGACCGAGATCCGCCCCAGGCCCCCCTGGGCCAGCGGCCGGAGCGAGCGGAACCGCAGGCGATCCGCCCGGCCGCCCGCTCGTTGTCCGTCGAGTCGCGGGTGACGAACGGGTCGTCGGAATGGGCCAGAGTCTCACGGATCGCCGCGTGGGCGAGGCTGGACGCGCAGCTCTGGCGCGGCCGACCCCGTTCCGCTCGTGGCGAACCTCATCCTGGGTCTCTCCAGAGTCGAGGCCCGCTTGGGTCGCCGCCGTGAGAGGTCAGGTGCCGGCACACCAGCGGTTCCAGCAAGGCGTGCGACTCGGCCGAGAGGGCTCCCTGGTCGAGCAAGATCCGGTCGAGCGGACGCGACTTGTCGCGGAGCCACGCCGCCGTGGCCGCGATCAGGGCCTCGCGGCTGATGAAGTCCATTTGCAGCGCGAGGGTGCCGAACAGGAGGTTGCGATCTGCGTCGTTCGGGGCCATTGGGGGGCTCGAGTGTCCCGATCGTCGCACCGCGAGGCCGCGGTGACGGCCTCCATGATAGCTCAACGACCGCGCCGGATGAATGGCCGGGGAGCCCGGCTCCGCGGTGCATCTGTCCTTCCAGAGGGACAAGCGCGGGCTGGTCGGGAGCACGACCCGGGCTCGTCGCGTCTTCTTCTTTTACGAGATCACCTCGAATCGTGACCTGAGAAATGAGAATCGGCCCGACAGAAGTCGGGCCGAACCACGGGATTCTTCGGAAAATCGTCTCGATGGCAGGCGCTCTCGCGCCGCCGGCCGGGTTTGCGGCTGTTGACCTTCTGCATCGCCTTGATCATGGCGTCGTCGGCCTCGCGGATCTCGGCAGGGCGATTGTCGGTCGTCACGTCGGCGGCCGTGGAGGTCGCGTCGCCGCCACAGCCCAGAGCCCCGAACGGGAGCAGACCGGCCAGCGCGAAGGCCACGAGGAGTCGTCGCATCATCCCAGGATTCTCCATCGGATTCGAGGAACGCACCCGCCTGGAACCCTTGGGGCTGGGCGGGCGCGTGGTGGTCAGGATCAGCGGATCAAGATCAGGAGCGTCGGCGTCAGAACGAATCGGCGCTGATGACCTCGCCCCCGGATCGGGTGCCGAGGGCCCACCAGGACTGCGGCGCCACCGTGTTCTTGATGAAGTGGACCGAGCCGTCGGAGAAGGCCACGTTCACGCCGCCCGGGTGGTTGCTCGACGGCGGCGCGCTGCCCATCGGCTGAACGTACGTCACGCTCGGGCAGGTCGCGCTCGACAGGTCGCTCGGGTTGTGGCACGAGACATCGTTCGGCGTGCCGAAGTGATTATAGCCATTTGTGATGATGTAGCAGGGGAAGCCCGCCGCCCAGACCTGGCCCGAGCCGAACGAGCCGATGGCCGATTGGGTCGCCGGGATGCTCCGGCAGCTCTGGACGAACTGCAAGGCCATCTGGTAGCCGGTCAGGCCGGTTGACAGGCCGACACCCTGCGGTGCCGTGAACACGGTCCGGATCGCTTCCGGGTGATTGCGAGGCGTGCCACCCACGTTGCGGCCGTGCAGCTTCTCGCTAATCAGTGCCGTGTTCGAGGTGCCGTCGGTGATCGACGCCATGCGCACCGGGCCATAGTTGGCCGGCACGGTCGAGGGGATGAAGCCCATCGTATTCGGCAGCGGCACGATCGTGCCCGAGACCGGCGCATAGACGCCCGGGCCGCCGTAGTTGCCCATGTAGTTGGTGAAACCGTAGGGGTCACGCGGCTTGTTCAGGTTCGACTCGGAGGGGCAGAGCAGGATGCTCAGCGAGTTGTATGTGACCGTTGTGTTGGCCATGCCGCCGGTATCGCCCGCCCAGATCGGGGCGAAGCTGAAGTTGTAGGCGTTGTACATCGGCACGGCCTCGGTGTACTGCAAGATCGGCACGATCCAGCTCGTGGACCAGCCGATCGTCGGGTCGGCGGGCGGGAACATGCTCTGCGACGGGATCACGCCGTTGGCCCCCTCGTAGTTCAGGGCGGCCAGCGAGAGCTGCTTCAGGTTATTGGTGCACTGGGCCCGCCGCGCCGCCTCACGCGCGGCCTGCACGGCCGGCAGCAGCAGCGCGATCAGGACACCAATGATCGCGATGACGACCAGCAGTTCGATCAGGGTGAAGCCTCGGCGATGATTCGATGACATCAGACTTCTCGCTCCTCTTCCTCAAAAACGCGCAATGCAATGCCCGGTCCGCCCGCAGCCTCGGGTACGGACCCAGAACGTCCCGCAACGTCCTGCGACAACCGCCGACGGTGCAGGGGGGAGGACTCGACCAGCGCCGCGACGCCACGAGCGCGGGGCGAACCGGTTCGAATCGGTCAGGGAAACGGGGGAGAGGGGCCCAGGGGGAGCTTGGCCGCGCACGTCGGGCGAGGTGGTGCCCGATCCCACGCGACGCGGGGTCCAACCGTTAGCACACAAAGATTCTAGGTATCAGCACAGACGACGGCAAGTGGACCATTGCGAAAAAGCAACGCAAATCGCCTCAGCCGCCTTGCGGGACGAACCGCTCCAGGTCCTCGGCCTTGGGGACGACGGTCACGCCCTCCTCGCTGACGGTCAGGCCGCGGGCCCGGTCCAGTTCCGGGTCCCAGCCGATCTCGAAGCCGGCCGGAATCTTGACGTCCTTGTCGATGATCGCCCGGCGGATGCGGGCATGACGGCCGACATCGACGCCGTCGAAGAGGATCGCGTCCTCGACCAGCGCGTAGCTGTTGATCCGCACTCCCGGCGAGAGGATGCTCCGATAGACCTGCCCGCCCGAGACGATCGCCCCCTGGCAGACGACCGAGTTGTACGCGGCGCCCCGGCGGTCGGGGTCGCTGTGCACGAACTTCGGCGGCGGATACGGCGGCTGATAGGTGTGGATCGGCCAGTCCCGGTCGTAGAGGTTCAGGACCGGTTCGACTTGGATCAGGTCCATGTTCGTCTGGAAGTAGGCGTCGAGCGTGCCGACGTCCCGCCAGTAGGCCCCCTCCTTGCGGTTCTCGTCCCGGAACGGGTAAGCAAAGACCCGCGCAGTTGCCGAGCATGCCGGGAATCACGTCGCGGCCGAAGTCGTGGCCGCTGGATTCCTTGCGCGCAGCGTCCTGGAAGAGCAGCTCGTACATGATGTCCGTCTTGAAGACGTAGATGCCCATCGACGCCAGGGCCAGGTCGGGCCGACCCGGCATGCTCGGCGGGTCGGCCGGCTTCTCCAGGAAGCCATGACGCGGCCGGCGTCGTCGACGTGCATCACCCCGAAGTGCCGCGCCTCCAGCCGGGGGACCGGGATGCATGCGATCGTCAGGTCGGCGTGGCGTGAGCGGTGGTCGTCGATCATCGCGGCGTAGTTCATCTTGTAGATGTGGTCGCCGGCGAGGATCAGGGTATCGCGCGGGTTGGCCTTCTCGATCGTGTAGACGTTCTGGTAGATGGCGTCGGCCGTTCCTTGATACCAGTGCTCGGCAATCCGCTGCTGGGGCGGGATCACCTCGATGTACTCGTCCAGCTCGCGATTGAGGAACCGCCAGCCCTGGTCGATGTGGCGGTTGAGGCTGACGGCCTTGTACTGGGTGAGGACGAGAATCTTGCGGAGGTCGCTGTTGATGCAGTTCGACAGGGTGAAGTCGATGATCCGGTAGAGCCCGCCGAACGGCACGGCCGGCTTGGCCCGGTCGCGCGTCAAGGGTTCCAGACGGGTCCCCCGGCCGCCGGCCAGGACGATCGCCAGCACGTCTCGCAACACCGCAATACCTCCGCTATCTTCTCTCGATTCCCGGCCCGCCGCGCCGGCGTCGGCGGGCGCGTGCTTTCCCATTGTGCGCCACCTTGGCCGGCAAACCAACCCGGTCGCGGGGCCTGGCGGCGGCCTTCACGTCACCAGGGCTTTGCGGAACCCGCCTCGAACCGCCGCGCTTCGTCCGCTAGGATAGCCCCTTCGGACTCTTGCGAACGCCCTCGGAGAACCCCGCCATGCCGCCGCGTTCCCTCGCGACGCTTGCCGTCTCGCTCGTCCTGCTCGCTCCCGCCTTCGCCCAGGACCGTCCCAGGGCCGACCGCCTCCACGACTTGCAGGACGATTACGTCGCCCACAAGGACGAGAAGCGTCCCCGCGCCTACCACTTCGGCGCCCAGGGCCCCGGCGACGTCTTCTCCAACCACACCAGCCACTCCAACCGACTGATCCCCGTCTACGTCTTCGGCACCAGGGCCGACCTCGCCGCCGTCACCGGCGCGAACAGCCGCTATCGCGACGCCTCGAAGATCAAGGAGCTTTACGGCGTCCTCCCCGAGCACACCCTCAACCCCAAGGCCGAGTACGCCGACCAGTCCGACCTCTACCGCGTGCAGAAGGACGCCATCGACCGCGGCGCGAAGTACGTCTTCACCGTCTGGTTCGACGGCCTCGACTGGCCAACCACCCGCGCCGCCGCGATCGCCAGGACCGGCTCCCTCTACCACGAAGGCCCCGGCTCCGGCCTGATCTTCCAGGACTACGACAGGACCCCGCTCCAGTTCGGCTTCGTCGTCACCAGCCCGACCCACGACAAGAACGACGTCGACGTCGACGAGCAGACCGTCACGATCCCGAAGGACAGCCTCGTCGGCGGCTACGACGCCCGGATCGCCGGCCCGAACCCCTGGACCCACGGCCCGCTCGAAGCCCCCGGCTACCTCAAGGGGCAGAGCGGCACGAAGGCGGAAAAGGCCCGCGTCGCGGAGGTCGGCGGGGCCTTGCACGCCTACACCGATTCCTCCTCCAGCGCCGGCGAGTATGCCACGGGCGTCAAGCAGTACAACAACGGCGTCAACGTCGCCGACGACGGCCGGTTCGTCCCCACCCTCTACAACAAGCTCCAGGCCGCCGGCTGGAAGGTCGGCACGGTGACGAGCGTGCCCTTCGACCACGCCTCCCCCGCCGCGATGTACGCCCACAACGTCCACCGCGACGACTACCAGGACCTCGCCCGCGACATGCTCGGCCTCGAAGGCATCGGCCAGCAGACCGGCAAGGACCCGAGACACCCCGGCCTCGACGTCGTCATCGGCTGCGGCTTCGGCGTGATGCCCAAGGATCGGACCCTCACCGGCCAGGGCAAGAACGCCGACCCCGAGAGCAACACCTACCTCGCCGACGCCGACGCCAAGGCGATCCGCGTCGAGAACGGCGGCCGTTACGTCGTCGCCCAGCGGACCGTCGGCGCCGAGGGATCGAAGGTCCTGCTCGACGCCGCCGAGCGGGCCGCCGAGGGCGGTCACAAGCTCTTCGGCTTCTTCGGCGGCGTGGGTCGGCCACCTGCCCTACCGCACCGCCAACGGCGACTACCGCCCCGCCCGCGGCATCCGCGGCACCGCCGAGTCGTACAACGACGCCGACCGCGCCGAGAACCCCACCCTCGCCGACATGACCCGCGCCGCGATCCGCGTTCTGGCCGCCGAGAAGGGCAAGCCCTTCGCCCTCTTCGTCGAGGCCGGCGACGTCGATTTCGCCCTCCACGACAACAACCTCGACAACGCCGTCGGCGCCCTCTACAGCGGCGAGGACGCCATCCGGGTCATCACCGACTGGGTCGAGAAGAACAGCAACTGGGACGAGTCCGTCCTGATCGTCACCGCCGACCACGGCCATTACCTCGTGATCGACGACCCGAAGGCCCTCGCGGGGACGGCAAAATGAGCGAACAAGTCGCTCGCAAATGACGCCAGGGTCGCAAGGCCAGACAAACCGATCCTTGTCGTTTCAGGTTTGGCGGTCTTCGCGTCCTGGCGCCTTTGCGAGCGGTCTTCATCCTCACCAGATGCTCACCCGCTGCTCCGGCGGCAGGAAGAGCTTGTCGCCCTCCTTGAGCCCGAATGCCTCGTAAAACGCCGGCATGTTGCGGATGACGCCGTTGCAGCGGAACTCGCCCGGCGAGTGCGGGTCGGTCGCCAGTCGCCGGGTCAGCTCCTGGTCGCGGAACTTGATCCGCCAGACCTGAGCCCAGCCGAAGAAGAACCGCTGGTCGCCACTCAGGCCGTCGATCACCGGCGCCTCATGGCCGTCGAGCGAGATCCGGTACGCCTTGTGGGCGATCGTCAATCCTCCCAGGTCGCCGATGTTCTCGCCGATCGTGAGGGCGCCGTTGACGTGCTGACCGGGCAGTTGCTCCGGCTCGAAGCCGCTGTACTGCTCGATCAGCTTCCGGGTGCGGGTCTCGAACTCCTGGCGATCGGACTCGGTCCACCAGTCCTTCATGTTGCCGTCACCGTCATATTTCGACCCCTGGTCGTCGAAGCCGTGGCCGATCTCGTGGCCGATCACGGCGCCGATCGCGCCGTAATTCACCGCGTCGTCGGCTTCGAGGTCGAAGAACGGCGGCTGCAAGATCGCGGCGGGGAAGACGATCTCGTTGAACCCGGGGTTGTAGTAGGCATTGACCGTCTGCGGCGTCATCATCCACTCGTCGCGGTCCACCGGCTTGCCGAGCTTGGCAAGCTGCCGGTCGTTCTCGAAGGCCGCGGCGCGGCGGATGTTGCCCACGAGGTCGTCGCGTTCGATCCGCAGCTTCGCGTAATCCCGCCACTTGTCCGGATAGCCGATCTTGGGCGTGAACCGGGCCAGCTTGGCGAGCGCCTTCTTCTTCGTCTCGGGACTCATCCAGTCCAGCGCCTGGATGTCCTGCCGATACGCTTCGATCAGGTTGCCGACGAGTTCCTGCATCCGCGCCTTCGCCTCGGGCGGGAAGTGCTTCGCGACGTAGAGCTTGCCCAGCGCCTCGCCCAGCGCCCCTGCACGACCGCCACCCCGCGCTTCCAGCGCGGCCGGTTGACCTCCGCCCCGGTGAGCGTCTTGCCGTAGAACTGGAACTTCTCCTCGACGAACGGCTCGCTCAGGAAGGACGCACGATCGCTGAGGATCTTCCACGCCAGCCACGACTTCCACGTCTCCAGCGGCACCTCGCCGACCGCCGTCGCCATCGCGTCGAAATACTCCGGTTGGCGGACGATCACCGGGCCGACGTCCCTGGCCCCCAGCGCCTCGAAGTAAGCCGACCAGTCGAACCCCGGGGTCAAGCCGGCCAGTTCCTCGCGGTTCTTCTTGTTGTAGGTCAAGGTGTCGTCGCGGCTCTTGACGCGGTCCCAGTGGTTCTTCGCCAGCCGTGTCTCGAGTGCCATGATCGCCCCGGCCGCGTCCTCCGGCTCCGGCAACCCAGCCAGCGCGAACATCTTCGCGATGTGAGCCACGTACGCCTTGCGGATCGGCTCGAACTTCGCCTCGCGATAATACGACTCGTCCGGCAGCCCCAGCCCGCCTTGATACAGATTGAGAATGTACTCATCCGACTTCTTGTCGTCCGTGTTCACGAACAGGCCGAACAGGCCCGGCGTGCCGACGCGCTCCATCTCGCCCAGCAAGGGGACCAGGGCCGCCTTGTCCTCCAGGGCCGCGACCTTCGCCAGTTCGTCCTGAATCGGTTCGAGGCCGAGCTTCTCGACCCGCTCCTCGTCCATGAAGCTGGCGAAGAGGTCGCCGATCTTGCGGGCCTCCGAACCCTCGGGGGCCTCGGAGGCGGCCGTGGCCTCGATGAGGGCGCGGATGTCCGCCTCGGCCTTGTCACTCAGTTCGTCGAACGCGCCGAAGCGGGCCCGCTCGGCCGGGATCTCGGCCCGCTTCAGCCAGGCGCCGTTGACGTGGCGAAACAGGTCGTCCTGGGGCCGGACACTCGCGTCGAAGTTGTCTCGCGCCACGCCCGATTTCGGCTCGATCGGGGCGTCCGGCCCGGCCGCCCGCAGACCCAGGGCCGCGACGAGCAACGTCGCTCCCGACACCGTCCATGCGATCGCTCTCATGATGGATGGCTTCTCTCGCGAAATGGATGTTCCTTGCGCCCCGACCCAATCCCGGGCCGGGGGCCCGCCGCATTCTCAAACATTGCACCCGATCCCCCGCGCCGCCGCCAGACCAGTCCCATCCGGCTCAAGCCGCAAACCCGCCACGACCGATAGAAACCAAGACCGGGCGCCATGGCCGCTCCCTCCCCAACCTATTTGGAGCCCGCAGGTGATCCGACCCCGACTCGCGACGATCGCCTCGCTCCTCGTTGCGCTGGGGACCCTCCTGCGCCCCGTGTCCGGGACAGCCCAGGACACCGCCCCCAAACCACCCCCGACCGCCCCCGTCGCCGGGTCGCCCTCGCTCCCCGAACCGCTCGCCGACCCGCAGACCGTCGCCGAGCTCCTCCAACGCATGAAGCAGCTCGAATCCGAGGTCCGCCAGACACGCGAGCAACGCGCGGAGGAGGTCCAGGACCTCAAGTCGCAGGTCCAGAAGCTCCAGTGCGAGCTGGACTCGATGCGACAGCAGCAGAAGTCGCAATCCTCGTCATCCTCCGACGGCTCATCCTCGTCATCCTCCTCATCCTCCGGAGGCGGCTCATCCTCCGGCGGTTCGTCGTCCGGCGGCTCCAGCTCGGGTGACGGCTACTCCGGCGGCGCCGGCTCGGGCACCCTCTCGACCGGCGGCGGCGGCGGCTCCGGGCCGAACGCCGGCGGCACCTCCGGCGGCGCCGGCGCGGGAAGCGTCGGCCGCGGCGAGCGCGTCGGCTCACGGAGCCCGCTCGGTGAGAAGGTCAACGTCGAATACAAGTACAACTTCGCCGGCGGCTATTTCTCCCTGTTCGACCAGGACAAGGAGTTCGTCCTCAACATCCAGAACATGCTCGTCGCCGACGGCACCTTCTACGACCGCCAGCAGGCCCCCAGCCGCGAGAAGGGCTTCAATGTCCCCTTTCAGCGTCTTTATGCTCTATGGCAACATCACCAAGAACTGGGAATTTCAGCTCTCCGAACAGTCTTCGCTCGGCGGCTTCAACCTGCTCGACATGCTCGTCAACGTCCACTACGACGACCGCCTGATGCTCAAGCTCGGCCGCTACCTGGCCCCCTTCTACTATCAGGACTACGCGACCTTCCCCATGCTCGTCCCCACGATCAGCTACTCCCCCCTCGCCAACTTCTCCGCCCAGCGCGAGATGGGCGTGATGGTCTGGGGCAAGGTCGCGCAGAACCGGATGCAGTACCAGGCCGGCGTCTTCAACGGCATCCCCGACAGCTACTACGACTTCGACCGCAACAAGGACTTCATCGGCTCGCTCACCTTCACCCCCTTCAAGCCGTACACCGACTCCCCCCTCCGCGACCTCGGCTTCGGCGTCAGCGCCATGACCGGCTGGCAGGACTACATGCTCGACCGCGTCCAGAACATCAACTTCATCGCCGGCGCCGGCACCCCCAGCACCAACTGGCAATACGCCACCGCCTCCGGCGTCCCCTTCTTCATCTACAACACCGACGTCCGCGCCCTCGGCAACCGCACCCGCGTCGCCCCCCACCTCTTCTACTACAACCGCTTCAGCCTCCTCTCCGAGTTCGTCTATCAGGGCCGCGAGCTGGCCAGCCCGACCAACCGCGGCTACTCGATCCAGCGCGGCTTTTATGTCCAGACCTCCTACTTCCTCACCGGCGAGAAGAACACCGGCGACGGCACCGGCGGCTTCCCCACGATCATGCCCAACCGCCCCCTGAACCCCAGTCGCGGCGAGTTCGGCCCCGGCGCCTGGGAACTCGCCTCGATGTACACCCTCATGGACATCGGCAACCGCGACCTCCTCAACGGCTTCGCCAGCCCCGTCTGGGCCACCCGCCTCCAGGAAGTCCAGGTCGGCGTCAACTGGTGGCCCAACAAGTACGTCCGCCTCAGCTTCGACTGGGTCCTCGACCTCTTCAACCAGCCCATCCCCTGGCCCGTCAACAACGACACCAACGGCCAGCGCCAGGGCCCCGCCAACCCCATCGACCGCTTCAACGTCTTCTGGACCCGCGTCGCCATCTTCTTCTGAGCCCGAGACCGACGGCACCCGACGTCGGGGGCGCCCTCAGCGGGAGAACCGCCGCGGTGTCAGGGGGCCACCCGTGAGCCGGTTCAACGCATGTCGCATCCGTTCGAACCTCGGCCGCAGGGCCGGCTCCGCGGCGAGGTCGTGGGATTGCCCGGCGTCGTCGCGGAGGTGGTAGAGCTCTTCGCGGACCCGGCCCTCATGGCGGATGTAGGTCCACTCGCCCTCGCTCAGGGCGGCCCACGGCCAACGTCGCACCAGCAACTGCGACGGGTCCGGATCGAGCCCATCGAGAGGCACCACCTCCATCAGCGCCCGTCGCGACGTCGCACCCGCGTTGGCCGCGGACGAGCCCGCGCCTTCCCAGAGCCGGGCCAGCGATTCGCCGGGGAAGGGGGAACCGGCCTCGATCCCCAGGAGATCCACGACCGTCGCCGGCAGCTCGCGGAGGCTCACCGTCTCCGCGACGACCGCCCGAGCCGGCCGCGCGACTCCGGCCGGCGGCAGGATCACCAGGGGAATGTGGACCTCTGTCTGGTAGAGGCTCGTCCCGTGTCGGAAGACGTCCGCGTGCTCGCCGAAGCTCTCGCCGTGGTCGGACGTGACGATCACCCAGGTCCGCTCGAGGACCCCCCGTCGTCCCAGCTCGTCGATCAGCCGGCCCAGTTGCTCATCTAGGTCGGCAACGCAGTTGTCATAGGCGTCGTGATGCTGCGCGACCTGCAACGCGGTCGGCCGGCGATCGACCGTCGCCTCGGGCTCGAAGAGCTCCCGCTCCCGGCCGCCGACCGGCTCAATCCCGAATCGGTGGATGTGGCCCTCCGGGAGCGCGTAAGGGAAGTGCGCGTCGTAATAATTCAGGAAGGCGAAGAACGGCCGCGCCGCCCGCCCCCGCCTCGACAGCCATTCGAGGAACTCGCGGTTGACCTCCACCGCCTCCTTGCGATCAGCCTCGAACAGCCTCGCGAGGGACTCCGCCGGTCCCCTCAGGAGATCGAAATAGCACCGCTCGTCGAGGAACCGTCCAACCTCCTTCAGCCCATCCACGGGCCGGTCGATCAAGCCCGCCGACCCGAAGTCGTCGAGGCCCGGGAACCCGTAGTCCCGATACACGAGGAAGCCCCGCCCCAGCCCCGAATCGTAAGCACAGTACCAGCGATTCGCGACGAAGCCGGCCGTCGCGTAGCCGTGCGACCCCAGGTACTCGGCCAGCGTCGGCACCTCCCCGTCCAGCGGCGTGATCCAGCCGGCGGACAGTTCGTGGGGCGATCGCCCCGTGAACAGGCTCGCATGAGACGGCAGGGTCCATGAGGAGGTCGCCTGCGCCCGGTCGAAACGGATGCCGCGCCCCGCCAGGGCGTCGAGCGTCAGGCTGGTCGGGCGCTCGTAGCCATAAAGGCTCAAGTGTTCGGCCGCCACGGTGTCCAGCACGACCAGGAGCACGTTGGCCGAGCCCGGCGGCGGGACCGGCCCCCCCGGCTCGCGCCCCGCCCCGACCCGCTCGCCCGACCAGAGCACCACCGCCGCGACCGGGACGAAACTCGCCGCCAGCGGGAAGCTGAGCCGGACCAGCCTCCGGAAGCCGTCGCCCGACCGCTCCAGCACCGGCACCAGCCTCACGGCGAGCCCCAGCGCCAGCAACGCCCCGGCCGGTCCATAGACCCGCGGCGAGACGGCCCAGACCGGCGGGATCAGGGTCAACGTCGCCAGCAGCCGGGGTCCGAGCCAACGTCCCCGCTCGCCCCCCCATGCGACCAGCCCCGCCAGCAACACGCCCAGCGCGAGGAAAATCGCCAGATTCGCCAGCGGGATCACCTGGACGAAATCGCGGCTCATTCAGTAAAATTTGTTGATATCGTAAAATTGTTTACGAACGAAGATGATCCAGACTTCCAGGATCCCCGAGACGAGCCCGCACCAGGCCGAGAGGACCAAAAGCGATCGCGGGCCCGGCCGGTCGTCGGCGGCTTCCTGGGATCGCGGAGTGGGGATGGCCATGCGGGCCTTCTCCAAGGGTCGCGGGCCGGCCGATCGTCGGGAGCCGCATCGCTCCGGCCTCCGAGGACGCGCGGCCCGACGCCCGGCCGCGATCGGATCATCAATCCCCAACGTAACAACATCGCCGCACCCCGACAAGCCGCCGGACCGGCCAGGCAGGAGGATAGCAACGTGGTTGGCGCGCCCGATCGGACCCTCACCCCGGCCCTCTCCCCTGGGGAGAGGGTGGCCACGAGGCGGCCGGGTGAGGGCCTAAACGAGCGCTCCACCGACTTTGCCATCGTCCTGACCGGCCGGGCGCCCGCAACCCGAGCCCCCGGCGACCCGGTTGCCGACCCGGGACCCCGGCCCTAAACTAGAGGCCCGGCCCCATCCCCGACCCACGCGTCCTCCGCAGGACGGCCGACGAAGGGGATGGCCCGGAGGCGCCGGCGCGGGGACGCAGGACGATGACCAGGATCACGTCGGATCGGAGCCGAAAACTCCAGCTGTCGCTGCTCCTCGTCATGGGGGGGCTCTCGTGGTGCGCCTGGCACGCGATGAACGTCCGCTGGTATCGAGACACGATGGTGTCGATCGCGACCGCTCGGGAACGCGGCCTGAACGCCGTCGCCGCCCGGAGGCTGAGGGCCCTCCTGAGCTGGCAACCCGACTCGGATGAGGCCGCCTACCTCCTCGGGCTCTGCGAACGCGACCTCGGGCATCCCGAAGCCGCCGACGCGGCGTGGTCCCGCGTGCCGCCAGATTCCGCCTTCGCGCCGCAAGCGATCCTGGGCCGCTTCGCACTCCTGATCCAGCGCGGCCGGATCTCCGAATCCGAGCGCTTGATCCAGTCCGTGATGGACGACCCCCGCCGCGACGTGACCGGCCTGGGCCTCTTCCTCGGGCCTGTCTACAGCTTCCAGGGCCGCGACCGCGAAGCCTTGCGAGTGATCGAGAGGCGCTGGGAAAAGCTCCACCGAGAGGACGAGGGCGCCTCAGAGGCCGCCATCAACCTCGTCCGCCTCCACAACTGGATGCGCCGGCAATTCCCCCCCGTCGCCGAGGTCCGCGCCTTCCTCGACCAGGCCGCCCGCGCGTCCCCCGGAGACGAGCGCGTCTGGCTGGGCCAGGCCCACCTCGCCACCCGTACCGGCTCCTTCGACGAGGCGTTGCGCCGGCTCGACGCCTGCCTGCAACGCCGCCCCGACGACCTACCTGTCTGGCACGCACGCCTGACCTGGGCCCTGGCCGCCGACCGCGTCCCGGAGTTCCTTCAGGCTTCGACGCACCTCCCCGCCTCCGACTTCCGCCCGGCCGAGATCCCGCGGCTGGCCGCCTGGCTGGCCGCGCATCGCGGTGACTTCGAAGCCGAGCGTCGCTCGCTCGAACGCCTCCTCGCGATCGATCCCTCCGACCGGCCCGCCCTCGACCGCTTGGCCGAGCTGGCCGCTCATTCCGGCCATCCCGACCGCGCCGCCGAACTCCGGCGCCGGAAAGCCGCGATCGAGCGACTCCAGGCCCGTTATCAAGAGCTGATCGACCGGAACCAGCCCCTGCGCGACGCCGCCGAACTTTCCCGGCTGGCCCAACGCCTCGGCGACCCCTTCGAAGCCCGCGGCTTCCTGGCCGTGGCCCTCTCTCTGGACCCCGACCGCGACGACCTCCGCGCCGCGCCGAACCGGCTCTCGCCCCGCTCCGCGACCACCCCCGACTCGCGGGAGACCCTGGCCGATTCCCTCGCCCGCGTCGCCGCCGCCTCGGGCGGGTGACCGGGTTGACCGGATCGATACATGCTGCCGTGGCGGACGTCTCCCGGTCCCCTTACTGAGCGTTGCATTGAGAAGTAAACTTTTCCAGCTCTTACAATAGGGCATGGGCTCCTCAGGCACTCGACCTCATGACTGGAGGGAGTGGCGGCGAATGAGGGCACTGGATCTCGCGCGACAGGGCGGGAAGCAGCGCGACATCGCGGTCGCCCTCGACGCCTCGAAGGGCGCCGTCAGTCGTTGGCTCGCCGCCGCCCGACGCGGCGGGCCCGAGGCGCTCCGCTCCCACCCGGCCCCCGGCGTCGTCGCCAAGCTCACCCCGGAGCAACTCCGGCTGATCCCCGATTTCCTCTGGCACGGCCCCGAGCCCTACGGCTTCCGAGGGGACGTCTGGACCGGTGATCGAGTCGCCGGGGTTCTCCTCGAAGAGTTCGGGGTCTCGTACAGCAGGAGCCAGGTGTCGCGGCTCTTGAAGCGCCTGGGATGGACCCCGCCGGTCCCCATCACTCGGGCGATCCAGCGGGACGAGGAGGCGATCGAGCGCTGGCCGGTCGAGTCGTGGCCCGCGCTGAAGGAGAAGGCCTGCCGCCAGCGCCGGGACCTTGTTTGCGTGGACGAGTCGGGGTTCTACCTGCTGCCGGGGGTCGTCCAGACCTACGCCCCGAAGGCCCAGACTCCGATCATGGACGAGTGGCAAACGCGCGACCACCTGTCGGTCCTGGGCGGCGTGACCCCGCAGGGTAAGGTGTATTCGCTGGTGCGGCCGAAGTCGCTGAACGGGTTGCACAGCATCGAGTTCCTCGTTCCCCTGGGCCGCCTGGTAGGGGACCGGCTGTTGGTCATCTGGGACGGGTCTCCGATCCACCGGCGGGCCGAGGTCCAGGAGTTCGTGGCTGAGGCCCGCGGCAAGATCCACTTGGAGCCATTGCCGGCGTACGCGCCGGACCTGAACCCCGTGGAATGGTTGTGGAAGCACCTGAAGAAGGTCGAGCTGCGCAACCTGGCTTGCCTGGACTTGGACCAACTGCACAGGGAACTCCATCTGGCCCTCGGTCGCGTGCGGCAGAGACGGGCTCTCGTCCGGTCCTTCTTCGAGGGTGCCGAGTTGGAGCCGTGAAGTTTACTTCTCTATGCAACGCTCAGTAATACTACTCCGTTATGTCGCTCAAGTCCCGTAGGGTGGGCACCGCCCACAATCCATGACGGATCATGAAAGGTGGGCGGTGCCCACCCTACGGGACTGTCTCGGCGGGTCGGTCCGCTCAACTTCGCGGTTAGGCGCAATGCCCCGTAGTTAGCCGTAAGTGGCCAGGTGTCAGATGATCCCGGTCGGTTGAAAGTCCAACGAGTGGCAAGTGCCACATGATCCCGGTCACTCGTTGAATCGCCTCTTCGGAATATGATGGATCAACTCTTTCAGCATCGGTTGCGCCTTCGGCTCGCGCCGCCGCAGGGCGAAGAACTGCATCCGTCCCGCATCGAGGTCGAACTCGACGCGGACCAGGCGATGCGGCCAGTGGGGGTCCACCTCGAAGCGGTGGCCCAGCACCTCCACCGCCCCCGTGGCCGTCGTCCGCCGCAGGTAAACGATCCGGCCCTGGGGCTGCGCCTGGAGGTTCAGCCGCCATCGCTCCGGGAAGGGCCGTCGCGGTGGCGCCGCCTCGATCCGGTCCGCCCGATTGCGACGGACCGCCGTCACATAGCGACCCGAGCAGCCCTGGAGTTCGGCCCACGAGCCGTGGGTGAATCGCGTCCAGACCTTGGCCTGCCACTGGCCATTGTCGCCCTCGATCATCGCCTGGAAGCCCATCTCACGCGGCGGGACGAACACGGGGATGACGCCGAGGCTCAGGCCCAGCCGCATCACCCGGCCGATGACATCGGGATGGGTGTGCGTCCCCTGGAAGATCGTGTCGTTGTCGAACTGGGCGTAGCGGGGCAGCCCGGAGGCGCGCCGATGTGCGATCAACGCCTCGACGACCGCCTTGGCCGTCACCGGGACGACCATCGGCCAGGACGCGACCAGGCCGCCATGCAGCGAGACGCCGTTGAAGACCTCGACCTGCGGGCCATCCTTGAGGACCAACCCCTCGACGATGTCGAAGCTGTCCAGCTCGACGCGTCGGGCCGCGCCCTCGGGCAGATACCAGCCCCGGGGCGGGGGCGGCCGCCGCACGCGCTTGCGACCGTCCAGGGCCCCGCGACGTTCGAGGATCCGGCCGATGGTTCGGATCGAGGGGATCCCCTTCAGGCCACGCTCCTGCAGGGCCCGGTGGATGGCCTCGGCCCCGCAGGCCCCCAGGTCGCTGGTCGCCGCCAATTCCCGACGCAGGCTCAGCACGAGGTCCTCGACCCCGGGGTCGGTGCGGTGCGGTGTCCGTGGTGCGTGCGAGCGATCCGACCAATCCACCCGGTCGAGTCGTTGCCCGTGAGCCCGGTCGACCCAGTATTGGACGGTGGCCAGGCTGACGCCGAATCGGCGAGCGACGACGTGTTGCGAACAGCCGCGACGGACGGCCGCGACCATCTCCCGACGACGTGGAACCCCTCCTGGATTTTGCCCATGGCCGCCTCCGGAACGGGACCTGGTTTTCAGTCAAGTCTACGCCGGAGGTGACCGGGATCATCTGGCACAAAACCGACCGGGATCATCTGACACCTGGCCAATCACCGCTGCCGCCACAACGTCACGTCCTGGGTGGCATCAGGCCACCCGGCCAAGCCGTCGCCACCGCGAAGGTGGGCCTCGGTGCGCCTTCCGATTCCCTCCATTTCCGGAGTTCTCCGGGTCTGCCTCGACATCGTAGATTCCCGGATGCCCCGCGTGACGTCGCTCCTTGGCAATACGGCAACAAGTCCGAACGCACGGCCCAGCCTTGTGAGCCGAGAAAGAATGTCGGAGAGAAGATTTACCTCAAAGACGCGAAGGACTCCAAAGGTCGCGCAAAACTCAAATCCCGCATACTCTCACTTCTTTGTGCTCCCTTCGCGTCCTTCGTGGTGTATTTTTTCTTCTCCTCTCCCGATCTGCGAATCGGCGTCAACCTTTCCAATTTCGAAACGAACAGTCATGATGGGCGGCCCGATCACCCGACCCCATGAAAATACAATAGTGTCCGGGAATCCGTCTTCACAGAATCTTCACTTGCGCTTTTTTGAGAGGTTTGGCCAAGCTGTCTCTTCATGGCGGCGAAGAAGCGATCTCCGAGAGGGGTGCCACCGTCTCAACGACCCGAACACATGGGGTCGGAGGAGGCGCGGCTGCGCGACTTGCCGATCTGGCCCGAACAGGTTGTCGGAGCCAAACATATCCGCTCTTTGGAACGGCTCATCGAAGGGCTTCGCCAAGAGACACCTCACGGCAACCGAGAACTCTTCCTGGATGACGTCTTTGTCGCCTACCTCTTGGCCTTCTTCAACCCCGCGCTGAGGACCTTGCGGACCATCGAGGACTTCAGCCAGACCCGGCAGGCCCAGCGACATCTCACCATCAGAAAGCTCTGTAAGAGCACCTTCTCCGACTTCAACAAGCTGGCCGACCCCACCCTCCTGCAGCCGATCCTCGATCATCTCCGGCGTGAAGTGCTGAGACCGGGGCCGGCCCAGGCCGCCGAGCCGCTGGTCGCGCTGCACCGCCGGGTCCTGGCCGTCGACGGCACCTTCCTCAAAGCGGCCGCCGCTGTCGTTTGGGCGATCCGCCGTCGAGGGAGTAAAACCGGCGCACGACTCGACTTTCATCTCGACGTCGAGACCTGGCTGCCGGAACTGCTGGTCATCCCCAATGACCGCGAGGGCGAGGCGAAGACCGCTCAAGATACGATCACGGCCGGGGCCATTCATCTCTACGATCGGGGCATCTTCAGCTTCGATCTGATCGCGGCGCATGCCCCCAAGACGGCCGATTTCGTGATGCGAATCCGCGAGCCGGGGCCGCGCTGCCCGAAACTCGAAACCGCCGAAACGCGCGAACTCACTCCAGAAGCCCGGGGCGCGGGCGTCACGAGCGATCGCCTGGTGCGCCTGGTGGGCTCGGACCATCGCAGACCGCCGGATCTGGTCCTGCGCGCGGTGGTGATCATCCCCGCGGACGACCCTGAGAATCCGGTCTATCTGCTGACGACGTTGCTCGACCTCGACGCGTCGATCATCGGGCTCTTGTACCGGCATCGCTGGCAGATCGAGCTGTTCTTCCGCTGGTTGAAGTCGTACGCCCGGTTCGACCACCTGATCAGCCACAACCGCGAGGGTGTGCTGCTGAACTTCTACGTGACCGTGATCGGCGTGACGCTGATGTATCTTCACATGGGCCATCGTCCCAGCAAATATCTGTTCCTCATGATGGGGATGGTGGCGAACGGATCGGCGACGCTGGAGGAGGTCATGCCGATCCTTCGGGAACGGGAACGACAGTGCAAGATGCAGCGTGATCGTGTCGCGCGGAAGCGTACCGAAAGACCGAAGTGAGCGATCCAGGCCAGTCCGCGCTCTGCGGCCGAGGTCGCGCCGCTGCACTGCGCCGCGCTCGCCCACGAAACGACAGGAGACGACCACCAGCCCCTTCAATTCGTCGTGCTTGCGGATGACCCAACAAGGGGACCCCCTCCGAAACAGGAATCCCGGACACTATTGTGAAAATAGGGAGTGTGGGTAAGTTGCGGAACTGGACCGAATCTATTTTCAGAGGAACCCAACGACCCAACCTCGCAGACTGGTCAAGCTGGAGCGATTTCTGAACGAACCCAACGGCCATTCTGGCAGTCGCACTCACGACCCCGGCGGCGGGTCGATGTGGTGCCGGAACCAGAGTTCCAGCATCAAGAGCGCCCAGAGCCGATAGGCGTGGTCACGACGCCCGTCGGCGTGCTCAGCCAGGAGCCGCTCGACGGCCTCCGGCCGGAACAGGCCCCGGCCGAGGGAAAGGGGGTCGAGCAGGACGGAACGCAGCTCGTCCCGAAGCTCGCTGCGGAACCAGCGGTCGATCGGCACCCCGAAGCCCATCTTGGGACGGTTCCGGATCGTCGGCGGCAGCAGGTCGGCGAACGCCTGCTTGAGCACGACCTTCGAGTGCCCCCGGCGGAGTCGCATCTTCCGGCGCAACGGCAAGGCCAGGGCCAGCTCGACGACCCGGTGGTCGAGGAACGGGCCGCGGCATTCGAGGCTATGGGCCATGCTCGCCTGATCGACCTTGTGGAGCAGGTCGCCGGGCAGGTACGTCAGGAGGTCGGAGATCATCGCCCGGGTGACAGGGTCGCGCTTGATCGCGGCGTCCCAGGCCCGTTCGAGCACGGACGCCGGATCGGCGCCTTCCAGATCATGCGTGGCGGAAGCGGCGAGGCGGTCGAGGAAACGGTCAGCGTAGAGGCTGGCGCGGCTGGACTCGTCGAACGACGTCATCCAGCCCAGGTAGCGGCGGACGGGCGGCTCGTGGACCCCTTCGAGCAGTCGGCGCACCCTCCGCAACCGCGTCTTCGCTCGCGACGACCCCGGGATCGCCCGCGCCAGCGGACCGCCAAGGAGTCGGCGGGGACCGGTGGGCAGGCGGTCGAGCAGGCTGGTCAGGGCGAGGGCGCGGTAGCGGTCATAGCCGCCGAAGAGTTCATCCCCGGCGTCGCCGGTCAAGGCGACCGTCACCTCGCGCCGGGTCTCATGGGCGACATGCCAGGTCGGCAGCGCCGAGCTGTCGGCGAACGGCTCATCGAACTGCTCAGCCAATGCCGGCAAGGTTGCCCATGCCTGCGGTCGGACGTGGAAGGCATGATGCTCCGTACCGAGGTGCTTTGCGGCCAGCTCGGCAAAGCGGCTCTCGTCGAAGGCCGGGTCGTCGAAGCCGATCGAGAACGTTTTCACCGGCCGATCGGACGCCCGCTGCATCAGGCCGACGATGATCGTCGAGTCGATCCCGCCCGAGAGGAAGGCGCCAAGGGGCACGTCGGAGACCATCTGCTCGCGAACCGCCTCGCCGAGCGTCTCGCGGAGTTGCTCGATATCCTCGTCCAGCGGACGCTCCACCTCCGCGTTCCAGTCAGGCTCCCAGTAGCGTTCGAGCCGGACTTTGCCGTCCTGCCAGACGGCCAGATGGGCGGGTGGAAGTTTATAAACACCTTCGAGGATGGTGTCGGGATGAGGAATGTATCCATAAGTCAAATAACGATCGAGTGCCCTCGCGTTCAGATGCCGGGGCACGTCCGACTCGGGGAGCGTCAGCAGCGCCTTCAGCTCGCTGGCGAATGTGACCCGGTGGGACGTGAGCCGGTAGAGCAAGGGCTTCTGCCCGAGCCGGTCGCGACCGAGGACGAGCCGGCGGCGGGGGGCGTCCCAGATCGCCAGGGCGAACATCCCCCGCAGCAGGGGGAACATCCCGGGCCCCTCGTCCTCATACAGATGAACCAGGACCTCCGTATCGCCGAACGACCGCAGCTGGTGGCCACGGGCCTCCAGCCGATGCCGCAAGGCCGGGAAGTTGTAGATTTCGCCGTTGAAGACGACCCAGACGGTGCCGTCCTCATTCGACAGGGGCTGGTGGGCACCGGCGAGGTCGAGGATCGAGAGACGTCGGAAGCCGAGGGCGGCGTGCGAGTCGCGATAGGAACCGGCGTCGTCGGGGCCGCGGTGGCGGAGGCGGTCCGTCATGCGGGCGAGTTGCTCGTCGGTCGGCCCTTGGCCGGCATCGGTCCAGGCCGCGCCGCAGATCCCGCACATCGGATTCGCCCCCGCGACCCCGGGCCGTCCCGCAGCCCGTCTCGACTCTCACTGTATCGCGCCGGTCGCGAGCGGGCCACCGGACCGCGCTCAACCCTCCGGGGTGACAAACACCCGCACACTACTGATCTTCCACCCTCCGCCCTGCTTGTTCCGCACCTGCACGAACGGCAGTTGCAGGGTCTTGCCCTCGTGGACGATCTCGAACGTGCCCGTGATCATCAAGACCTCGGGCGCCACGAATCGGGCGAACTCGACGGTGTTCTTCGCCTGGATCGGTTTGTCATCCTTGAACAGTTCTGCATACGCGGCCTCGATCGCGGAGTGTCCCTCGCGCGTATCGACCTTCAGCTCGCCGGACTGCTCGTTCTTGAAGACGAGGAAGATCGAGGCGTCGGTCATGTAGTAGTCGGCCATGGCCCGGGCATTCCGGGTCTCGAAGGTGGCCGCGCCTTCCCTGGTAAGCGTCTTGGCCAGTTCCATCGCGTCCTGGGCGTGGGCCAGAGCCGGAGCGAGCAGGACGAGTGTGGCGATCGCCAGGTGTCTCCGCATGGTCGTTTCCTCGGTTGGTGGGTCGATTGAACGGTCCTCGCCCCCATTCGACCCGGGGCCCCGGGTTTGTGCAAGCCGCATTCTCCGACAGCAAGACCGAATGCCTTGGCGTCCGCCCGACGATCCGTTAGCGTGAGGCTCGCGCCCATCCCGAACGGACCCGGAACGGAAGCTGGAACGAACCCCGATGTCCACCACCACGCCCACGTCCCAAGCTCATTCTCTCCTTCTGCCTTGGGGCGAATCCGACTCCTTCACCCTGGAATTCCCAGCCGCTTGGCCTGAACCCGAGGTCGCCCGCCCCGATCTCTCCGGCAGCCTTGACGACTACCCCGCCACACTCGCAACCGCCCTCGACCAGCCCGAGAGCGGACGTCGGCTCGAAAGCCTCGTTGGTCCGGGGACGACCGTGGCGATCGTCGTCGACGATCCCTCGCGCTGGACGCCGGTCCGCGAAGCCTTGCCGATCGTCCTGAACCGGCTTCACGGCGCGGGCGTTCGCCGCAGGGACGTGACGATCAGCCTGGGTGTCGGCCGCCACCACGCCGCCGACGAGGACGCCCTCCGGCGCAGGGTCGGCGACGCGGTGTTCACCGCGTATCACTGCTTCAGCCCGCCCGTCGATGACATCGACCAGTATATTCATTTGGGTGAGACGCCCCAGGGCGTGCCGGTCCGCGTCTTCCGACCGGTCGCGGAGGCGGGGGTGAGGGTGCTGATCGGGTCGGTTCTGCCACATTTGCAAGCCGGTTTCGGCGGCGGATACAAGCTCATCTTCCCGGGTTGCAGCCACCGCACGACCCTCGGCGCCCTGCACCGTCAGGGTCTCGGCGAGGGCGATGCCGCCCGACTGCTCGGCGGCGACGTCGACACGAACCCGATGCGACGGGCAATCCGCGACGCCGCCTCTCTTCTGCCCGGCTCTTGCTTTTCGATCAGTCACGTCCTCGGCCCGCCGGGGCAGGTCTTCCGCGTGCTGGCCGGCGATGTGGATCGCGTGCAGGCGGCCCTCTCCGACGAGGCCCGACACCGCTACGCCGCCCCACCGGTCGGCGGGATGCCAGCCGACGTGGTCGTCGCCGGCAATCATCCCTGGCCGGGCGACCCGATGCAGAGCTTCAAGGTCCTGCTGAACCACCGCGCCGCGGGACGGCCTGGCGGGGTGCTTGTTGGCCTCTTCTGGACCGACCCAGGCGAGATCGACCGCTCGTTCCCGATGCCCGCGCCTGCGGGCGATCGCCGCGACCGGACCGGTCGGCGGCTGGGTCGTGCGGCGGGGTTTGAAGCTGGCCGACCGCGTCGTGACGGCGGCCCGGAGCCCGAGCCGTTTCCTGCTTCGCTGGGCTCGCGAGCTGGTCGCCGACCGAGCCGTACTCGTCTATGCCCCCCCGCTCCGCGAGCGACTCGGCCCGCGACTGGGACCGGTCCGCCTCTACGCCGATACGGCCGAACTCTGGCGCGGCGTTGAGGCGGCTCTCGGACGCTCGCCGGGGCGTGTCCGCGTCTTCCCGAGCGGGGGGCTCACTTATTGTAATCCACAAATCACCCATGCAGGACAACAAATCGAATAATAATGTCAATCTCCATGCTTTTGTCTCAATCGCGCCGAGAGCCGGAGCAGGAGTTGGGCACGCTCGAACTCGTCGAGCCAGTCGGCAACGACGGCGGCCAGGGCTTCCTCGTCGGGGGGGACGAGGCCGGTCGGACAGGAGGGGCCGAGTTGCTGGGCGGCCATGCGGCGGTAGGTGGAGATGGTGCGGTCGCCGTAGCGGCTGACTTCGAGGAAGTCCTCGCTGAGGAAGACGGCCACCGGCACCCGCTGGCCACCATTGATCGTCAAGGCTTGCCGGACCTCCTCGCGGGCGTCGCGGTCGAGGTAGCGGACCTCCAGCTTCGGCGCGGCGGCGGCGAAGTGGTCGAAGATGGGGACCTGGTTGATGCAGTCGCCGCACCAGGCACCGTTGAGGACGAGCACGGGCATCCGTCGCTGGAATCCGCCGAGTAGGGTCTTCTGGCCGTCGGTCAGCTTGACTCGGGCGTGTATCGCGTCCCAGCGGGCACGCTGCTCGGGCGTGGCGTACCTGTCGAGGAAGGCGGCGTAGGGCAAGGATTCGTCGAAGAGGGTGGACCAGTTCATGAGGCGCTCGATGCTGAGGATCTTCGGTCATCTTCCGAAGATTCAGAATAGCAAGGCAGGACGCTCTCGGGAATGCCGGCCGGGTTGGGACGGGGTCATCAGGAAAAAGGGGGAAGGGTGGACGGTCACCTCGTCGGCCAGGCGAGGCACGATTCGCGGCCTTTGAGGGCTCCGGTGTCAGTCCGAATCGGGACCACGGCCCACCAACCCAGATCCTCATGGCCCCAGCGGACGCGTAATCGCTCGACAGCGGTGCGCAGCAACTCCCGCTCGGTGGCTTGCTTCCCGGCGTCGAAGTGATGATTAGGCGTTTTCGGTTTGTGGCGGCTCAGCGCCGTCTACGTCGTCCTCATCCTCTGGCTCGGGATTGCTCCACGGCAAGGTCAAGAGCATGAGGACCACGGATGGCGCAAGAGAGTCAAGCCTACCACCAAGGTCGCCCAAAGGGCGACCTTGGTGGTAGGCGGCAGATGCCTCGCGGCGATCGTGAGGAAGACGCCGCAGAGATTGAGCGGGAACAACGCGAGGAGGCTTCGATGCCAGCCGTCCATGGTGACCCCGCTCAACCCCACCTAGACCTTATTATAGCACACTTCTGGGTGATTGTGGAGGAATCGTCACCGATGAGGTCACTGACCAAGCCAGCGGTTCACGAACCGGCCGGTTGCTCGGTCGGGATTGGTCCGCGCCACTCGATCTTGTAGCCGTTCTCCTCGGCGAACTTCTCGATCTCGGGCTTCGACTGCGGGATCGGCACGCCCGTGATGTGGCGGTAGGAGCCGCTCCCGGAGCGGGTCCACTCGACGTCCGAGCCGAACCACTGGTCGTTGGCGTAGTAAACGATCAAGCACTTCAGAGCCGGCATCGCTATTAACCCCCTGGACCTTGACCCATCGGCGGCCCCGGCGCCGCGGCGACTTTCCTCGAAGTTTAAGCCGAAATCGGGCTCAAATCCAGCCCAGCGCGGCCAGGGCGGCGAGGTGCTTGCAGGGTGGGGCGTCGGCGATCTCAGCGACCTGGTAGGTCCACTCGGCGCAGTCGCAACGGGTCGAGCGGTCGCGGAGGCGGCAGGCGTAATACGGGCCGTCCTCCGAGGCGGGTAGGCGGGTCAGGCGCCACTGGACGGGTGCCAGGATCGTGCCGGCGACGCGCTCGACGCGGTAGGTCCGGCCGGCAATCGGGATCAGGACGGCGGCCGGGTTGCCGTGGCCGTCGTCGCCGATCGTCAGGACGGTCAAGGGGGGCTCGGCCAGGGCAGCTTCCAGGGCGGCACCGCCGTAGATCGCGCGGAGGCGGTCCCAGGACCGCCGGGCCTCGGCCAAGGCGTTGCGAAAATACCAGGTCGTCTCGTGGAAAGATCCCAGCCGGGCCTCGGCGACCTCCAGGTCGGCGGCGGCGACGTCGAGGATCATCCGGCCGCGCTGGGCCAGTTCGACCGACTTGTAGGCCGGGTCGGTCGGGTCGCGATGCCGGAGCGGCCTGGGGGCCGACTTGCGAGGCAAGGTGGGCGTGGCCATGGCCGGTCGAGGCTCCCGCTCGACGGCCGGGCGGTCGGTCCGTGCCGTCCGGACCTGGCCCGGCCGGTGTCCCGGTTCAACTCACGGCATTCCCGACGGGTCGGCCCATGATGCCTTCGTCGCTCTCCCCGACCGGCCGGAGGTGGAGGTAGCGGGGCGAGCCGGGTTCCTCGGCGACGGCCCTCCGGTCGCCCGGCTGCTCCGCCGATTGGACCTCGTAGGACCGCCCCCACCAGCCGACCCGGTCGCCGGGCGACCAGCCCTCGACGGCCGCCAGGCCGACCAGCCGGACCTCGCGGATCGAACCCCGCTTGCCCCCAGGGCGACGTAAACCCGGACGCCCCGGGGATTTTGTGCTTGCGCCGTGGCCCATCATCGGCTGTCCCTCCGTGCGCTTCCATTCTGTCGTTCACGAGTGTACTGAACGCCATGAGGGAACGCAAGCACCGTGCCCGATTGTGCAGGTTGCAGGGAACATCCGAGCAAGAAAGCCGGAGCACCGATGACTGCCAAAATGGCAGTTGGGTTCGATTCGAAATCGATCCAGGTGCCCCAATCAGCGCGAATGGTCGATTGGGTTCGATTGGAAATCGGCAAGGTTGGCGCAGGTTCGCAGGTTGGAACGACTGGGAGAGACGATTTCTCAGAAAGATGCAAAGAATAGGAAATATGCAAAGACAAAGTTGAGTTTGATGACTGTCGGTTTTGGGCCAAATTGGTGGACTTCGGGATTTACCGAAGGGTTGCTTTTTTTCGAGCGTGACTCAGGGCGCGACGCTACGGGCGTCGCCCAACGGATCGCCGGATTGCCAAAGGGGCGAGGAGCATCCGGGAATCTACGACCTGGAGCGGACCCAGGAGAACTCCGGAAGTCGCAAGGTTCGAGGCGGACGGACCCTTCCTTCCCCAGGAGCAAGGTGTCCTTCCGGCAAGGCTGCATGAATCCGTTTGGCTGATCCGCTACGCTGGCGGTCCTCGTACTGGAGGACCGCGATGGGCACGAAGAAGCGTGAGCAGCTACCGCCCGATCTGGTGCGTGGGCGGAGTCGGTTTCAGGCGTGGCGGACGCAGCGGAAGCCGGGCGCCCGGATCCCGCTGCCGCTTTGGGCGATGGCCGTCCGGCTGGCCAAGACCCATGGGATCAGTGGCACGTCCGCGGCGCTCGGCCTCGACTACTACAGCTTGAAGAAGCGGGCTGAGGCAGCCGCCGCCCCAACGCAGTCGAGCGGCACTGCCTTCGTCGAACTGCCCCCGCCGGTCCTGGTCGGCAAGCAGTGTCACTTCGAGCTGGACAACGGGGCCGGCGCCACCATGCGCGTGCAACTGGTCGGCTACGACGCGGCCGAGGTCGAGGCGCTGTCGCGCAGCTTCTGGAACGCTCCGTGATGCTCCAGATCACGCCCCAGATGAAGATCCTGGTCGCGGTCGAGCCGGCCGATTTTCGGCGGGGGATCGACGGCCTGGCGCGGCTCTGCCAGGAGACCCTCGAGCACGACCCGTTCGTCGGCGCGGTCTTCGTCTTCCGCAATCGCAAGGCGACGGCGCTGAAGCTGCTCATGTACGATGGCCAGGGGTTCTGGCTTTGCCACAAGCGGCTCTCCCAGGGCCGCTTCCCGTGGTGGCCCTCGGCCGCCGATGCGGAAGGGGGGGCGCAGCGCCTGGCCGCGCATCAGCTGGCGGTCTTGCTTTCGGCCGGCAACCCGACGCGAACCGGCGCGGCGGCCGACTGGCGGCCGGTCGGTCCGCTGGCGTGACCCGGTCGTGATGCTCTCTTGCGGAATGGCGGCGGCCTTGCTCCACTGGAGCCCGGATGCGAGGCCACGCCGGTCGCGGGGAATCGGCCGGTGATGCCGGTCCTTTCTGCCGGTAGCCGGGATGCGAAACGCACCGGAGTTCGTCGAAGTGGACAGCACGCGCCTGGAGGAGGTGCTGCGCCGCGTCGAGCAGTCGCTCGACGAGAAGGACGCCGCGCTGGTCCGAGCGGTCTTCGAGTCGTACGCCTATGTGTCCGATCTGGTGGAAGACAAGAATACGTCGATCCGCCGGCTCCGCCAGCTGTTCTTCGGGTCGCGCACGGAGAAGACCGAAGCCGTGGTGGGGCAGAAGGCCAGGAAGCCCGCTGGCGCTTCGCCGGCGGACGCCGTGGCGGAGACCGCCTTGGCTGGCGACGACGGGAACGCTGGCGAAGTGGACGCGGCGGCCTCCAAGGGTCACGGGCGCAACGGCGCCGAGGCTTACCGGGGTGCCAACCGGATCGACGTTCGGCACCCGTCACTCCGCGCGGGCGACGCGTGTCCAGCCTGCGGTCAGGGCACCGTCTACGAGAAGGCTCCGGGCGTGCTGGTGCGGATCACCGGGCAGCCCCCCCTGGCCGCGAAGGTCTACCAGTTGCAAAAGCTGCGCTGCCATCTGTGCGGCCAGATCTTCACCGCGGCGGCGCCCGAGGAGGCCGGCGATCAGAAGTACGAGGCCACGGCCGGGAGCATGATCGGACTGCTGAAATACGGCAGCGGACTCCCGTTCAACCGCCTCGATGGCCTGCAGGGGGATCTGGGCGTCCCGCTGCCGGCCTCGACCCAGTGGGACATCGTCCAGGCGATGGCGGTGAGCCTGGCTCCGGCGTTTGCGGAGTTGATCCGGCAGGCGGCGCAGGGGGAGGTTCTGTACAACGACGACACCACGGTCAAGATCCTGGAGCTGATGGGAGAACGCGCCCGGCAAGAGGCCCTGGCCGGCGCCGCGGGAGACGCCAGCGGCTCCGAGGAGCGCACCGGCCTGTACACCTCGGGCGTGGTTGCGCTGAGCGACGGCCGGAAGGTGGCGCTGTTCTTCAGCGGCCGCCGGCACGCGGGCGAGAATCTGGCCCTGGTCCTCAAGCATCGCGCCGCGCAGTTGCCGCCGCCGATCCAGATGTGCGATGCCCTTTCGCGCAACCTGCCGGGCGAGCTGCAGACGATCCTGGCGAACTGCCTGGCCCATGCCCGGCGGCGGTTCGTCGATGTCTACGATCGCTTTCCCGAGCCGTGCGGCCACCTCCTCGAAACGCTGGCGGTGGTCTATCGCAACGACGCCGCGGCGCGGCAGCGTGGACTCTCGCCCGAGGCCCGTCTGCAGTTTCATCAGGAAGCGAGCGGGCCGACAATGGAGGCGCTGCACGATTGGCTGACGGAGCAACTGGAGGAGAAGCGGGTCGAGCCCAATTCGGCCCTCGGCGACGCGATCGGCTACATGCTCAAACACTGGGAGGAGCTGACGCTGTTCCTGCGTCAGGCCGGTGCTCCGCTGGACAACAACGTGTGCGAGCGGGCCCTGAAGAAGGCGATTTTGCACCGCAAGAACGCGCTGTTCTACAGGACCCAGAACGGCGCGCGTGTCGGCGACCTGTACATGAGCCTGATCTACACCTGCCAGCTGAACCAGGCCAACCCGTTCGACTACCTGACCGAGTTGCAGCGGCACGCCGACGCGGTGGCAAACGATCCTCAGTTCTGGATGCCGTGGAACTACCGCGACGCGCCGGGCTGATCGTTGATGAATCGGGCTGTGCCGGACGAGTCGAGCCGCCATTGCCGAACGTAACGACACGCGGAATCGAGGCCATGCCGAAGCGCCCCTCCAAGCCCAGGAAAGCGGTCCCATCCCGGAAGCCACTCGGCCCTATGGCCACGCTACGCCAGGCGCTGGCCAGGCGAACCAAAGCGGAGCTGGTGGAAGTCCTGGTGGAACTGGCCCAGGCGGACCGGGGGATCCTCCGGCAGCTCACCGCTCGGTTTGAGGTGGCGACGACAGCCGACGAGTTGGTCACCGCGACGCGGCTGGCCATCGCCGACGCGACTGACTTCGATGAGCGCCAGATCAACCGCAACTTCGACTACGACGACGATGCCTACGGCGAGGTGAAGAGGAACCTGGGCCGCCTGATCGATTCGGGCCAACTGCGGCTGGCCATGGAGCTCTCGTTGGAGTTGATGAAGGAAGGAAGCTATCAGGTCGAGATGAGCGACGAAGGCCTGATGACCGGGGACATTGAAGACTGCTTGAACGTGGTCCTCAAGGCTCTCGAAAAGAGCGACCTGCCTGCGGCCGAGGTGATCGCTTGGTGCTCGGCGATGCTCGAGAAGGACCGCGTAGGCTTCATCGCCTGTGAGGCCCTTGAATCGTTGCGAAAGCGCTTCCAGGAGACCGGAGCACGATAGCCGGCCGGCCGGTCAACGCCCGCCAACGGGGAGCGCTGCCTCCCGCTCTCGCCCAGAATTCACCGAAGGCCGCCGAGAATCCTGCCACGCCAGCATCCGATCTCCCAGGCCGTCAGCCGCGGGAATCACTTTTTACACGCCTGCCGGAAGGACACGGAGCAAGAGCCGGAAACCGCAATATCGGTAGGGGCCGCGCAGCCGATACAGTCGAAAGGATCGCGGGCTGATGGATGTCGGTGCCGGGAAGTCGGGGGCTGGACGCGTGGACAACCTTCATGGGGTCGGGGCATGTTCGTCGCACTGGTGATCCTGGCGGTCGGCCAGACCGGTTCGGACCCGGCGGCCTTGCCGACGCAGGTCGCGCGACCGGTGGCGGTCGGGAACCCGGCAAGGGAGGAGGTTGGACTGGCGGCGATGGAGCAGGTCGCCTGGCGGAATAACCCGTCGATCGCTCAGGCGGTCGCGCGGTTCGAGCAGGCGAGGGGCCGGGCGATCCAGGCCGGGGCGTATCCGAACCCGCTGGCGATCTGGACCGGTTCGAGCCTCGGCAATCAAGGGACGGCCGGCACCCAGGAGGGATTCTTTCAGCAGCCGATCATCACCGCGGGCAAGATTCGGGTGAACCAGTCGCGGTACGAGGTGGATGTCGAGATTGCCCGCTGGGAAGTCTGGCAGCAGCAGTTGCGGGTGCGCAATGGGGTCCGGCTCCGCTACCTGGAAATCCTCGCCCAGCAGCAAATGCGGGAGTTGAGATCGGCGTTGTTGCGACTGGCAAACGACGTCGTGCGCACGACCCGGGCCAAGGTCGAGTCGGGTCATGCCTCCGAGGCCGACCTGCTGATGGCCGAGAACGAGGCGGCGCAGGTGGAACTCGACCTCGACCAGCTTCGCGAGCGTTACCTCAACACATGGCGCGAGTTGGCGGCCTTCCTCGGTTGTCCGTCGATGACCCCGAGCCGGCTGACCGGCAGCCTCGAGGGCGACTTCCCGACGCTGGCCTGGGAGCCGACCCTCGCCCGCTTGCTCGCCGAGAGCCCGGAGATCCGCATCGCCGAGCTGGAGATCCGCCGTCAGAAATTCACCCTGAAGCGCGAGCGGATCGAGCCAATTCCCGACCTCGTCGTTCGCGGCGGCGGCGCGTATCTGCCGACGAGCAACCAGACCGTCGGCTACACGCGACTCTATGTCGAGGTCCCGATCTGGAACCGCAACCGGGGCAACATCCACCGGGCCGAGCACGGGCTACTGGAAGTCCGTCAGGAGCTGGTCCGGGAACGCCTCGACCTCCAGCGGAAGCTGCGCGAGCCTACAACCACTATCAGACCAGCCTGTCGAACATCCGGCGCTACCGCGCGGAGATCCTACCCGCGCCCGACGGGCCTTTGAACTGTACTACCAGAGCTTCCGCGAGGAGGAAGCCAGTTATTCGCGGGTCCAGTCGTCGCAGTCGGCCTACGCGCAGGCGTTCCTCAAGTACGTCGGGGAACTGCTGGAATTGCGCCGGGCCGCGGTGGCGATGGAGGGGTTCTTGCTGGTGGACGAGTCGCTCGAATCGGACACACTCCGCCCGCCCGGCGGCGACCTCCCGACCCCGCCGGCAGGCGGCGGCGTGCCCGTCGGTCGTCCCTCAGGGGTCAACACGCCATGACCCGGCGATGCGAAGCGCGACGCGCCCGCGGCCGGAGTGCTCGACGGCTCGCGCTCACGATCGCCTTGATCCTGAGCCTGCTCGGCCAGGGCTGCGCGCACAAGCAGTTGAGCGTGAGCACGGTGCTGACGGCCAACACGCACCAGACGATCCTCTTCCACATGGTGCTGGACAACATCGCCATGTTCGCCAGCGAGCCCGAGACGATGCCCTGGCACATCCGCGTCCGCGACGGGACGGTGCAGGTGCAGGACCAGGTCGGCATCGGCCAGCAAGGGGGTGGCTTCTCGACGTTCTCGAACGGCCGCTTCGGCATCCAGACTTACGGTCCCCAGGGCGCCCGCAAGGTGGCCTTGCAATGGGGGACGGATGCTGTCGGCGACCCCGTGCAACTGTTCGCGCTTCAGACGGCCTATCGACGCCTGCTGGGCTTGCCGCCGTTGCCCGTGCCGAACTTCATCGCCGAGGCGGCGCGGGCTCGGCGAGCGACGGCGGGAGGTGTGCAGGGCGATGAGGCCGGCAATGGTATCCGGAACGACAATGACATCGAGACGCGCGGCGGCGTGATGTCGATGGATGCTGCTTTCTGGGGCGAGGTCCCGCGGGGTTGGTTCTGCGTCGGCCGGAAGAAGGACGTGCCCGAAGACGCCTGCTACGTCGGCCATCACGGCGCCACCTACGTCTGGGTCCGGCCCGGGGGGGTCGGTGGCCTGACGCGGTTCACCTTGCTCATTCTCTCCATCGTCAAGCTGTCGGCCGGAGGCGACGGCGGCGGCAAGGAGGGCGGCTTGATGTTTACGCCCTCGGGTTGAAGGCAAGGGCAGCCGGCCTGGACGCCGGTTGTGAGATCGAAGGCCGTGGGAAAACGCCCCGGGGCACGCCGTCGCTGTCGCGACGGCTTGGCCCCGGCCACACCGACCGAGCCGGAGCAATGGAGGGAGGGTGGCAGAAACGCCGACACGGCCACCCGGCCGCAATCACTGGGCCTCGTGATACGGCTTCTTGACCAGGTACAACTCCAGGCGCTCCCGTCCCTTCTGCTTGTCCTCGTCGTCCTCGTAGAGTTCGAGGGCTTTCTGCTGGAACGCGACCGCCTTCTCAAAGTCACCCGCCTCCCCGTAGGCGGTGGCTAGGGTGCCGAGATCAGAGGCGTCCTTCCACTCGGTCAATTCGCAAGCACGAGTGGCCGACTCCACGGCCTGCTGGCCATCCCGATACTTTTCTTCAGCGCACGTCGCCAAGAGCCAAGCCCGGCTGTTGTAGGCGGTATGATTCTCGGGGTCGAGGCGGATGGCCTCGTTGTAGTCGGCGATGGCCTTGTCGTACTGCTCCTTCGCGTACCAGGCATCGCCCCGGTTATGGTAGGCGAGGGTATGCTTCGGATCGAGACGGATGGCCTCGTTGTAGTCGGCGATGGCCTCGTCGAAGTGTCCCTGGCCCCCCCGGACAGCTCCCCGATTGTTGTAGGCTTGGACATGCGTCGGATCGAGCTGGATCGCCTGATCAAAGTCGGCGATTGCCCGATCGGACTCGCCCATTTCCCACCAGACGGCTCCCCGGTTGTTGTAGGCAGGGAGGTATTTTGGGTCGAGGCGGATGGCCTCGCCGAAGTCGGCGATTGCCTGGTTGTACTGTTCCTTGGCGTACCAGGCGTCGCCTCGGTTGCAGTAGGCGAGGGCGTACTTGGGATCGAGCCGAATCGCCTCGGTGTAATCCGTGATCGCGTTGTCGTACTGCTTCTTGTGCTGCCAGATGTTGCCCCGGCCGTTGTAAGCAGCGGAGTCCATCGGGTCGATCCGGATCGCCTCGTTGAAGTCACTGGTGGCGAGGTCGTACTCCCCCTTGTAGGCCCAGATCGCACCCCTTCTGATATGGGACCAGGCGGAGTCCGGCTTGAGCCGGAGTTCTTCGGAGAAGTAGTCGATTGCCTGGTCGAAGGGCACGACCTCGGAGGCCGGCACCCAGCCCTGGACGGAGCCGCAGGACACACAGACCCACGGGAAACGCAGGGTGGTGACGGTGTAGACGCGATCAATTTTTTCGTGATGAATTACCCGCGTGCCGGTCCGCAACTTCAGCCTTTGCTTGGCCACGACCATCGTGCCGACCCGGATGTCCTGTTGCTGCCCCCGAGCCGGGCTCCACGCTATCAACAGTAGTAGGAAAACCACCACGACGCGATCGAGCTTGGAGGAGCCGTTGTCGGTCATAGGGTAAGCTCCTGCAATCAATGCTGCTTGTGGATGCGAGCACGGAATGTAGCCCACCCTCTGGGTTCGGTCAATCGGAAGCGACGGGTGGCTAGAGCCCTTGTGCGGACCCCACCGGGACATCCTACGGCCTTTGGGCGTCCCGGCTCACTCCCCGCCCTGAAGCTCGCGCTCGATGGCGAAGCGCATCTGGTTGATCTCGTCGCCGACGTAGGCGTCGTGCGGCCAGGGCCAATCGACGGCGTCGTCGCCGCGGCGGGGGATGAGGTGCCAGTGGACGTGGTCGATCGTCTGGCCGGCGACGGGGCCGACGTTGACGATCAGGTTCAGGCCCTCGGCGCCCGGTGGCGGCGAGAAGGGCGCGGGCCAGGAGAGGCAGGAGGGAGGCGGCGTGGGCGGCGAGGTCATCGGGCAGATCGGGGAGGGTGGCGTGGTGGTCGCGGGGGACGACCAGGAGGTGGCCCTTGTTGACGGGGTTGATGTCGAGGAAGGCGACGGCCTGGTCGGTTTCCAGCACGCGGGCGGAGGGGATCTCGCCGTGGACGATCTTGCAGAAGAGGCAGGCGGGGTCGCGGCTCACGGCAAGACTCCGGGAAAGGCCCTCCGCAGAGAGCGCCGAGCCACACAGAGAGAATCAAAAAACTCGAAAATGATCTGTGTGGCTCGGCGGCTCTCTGCGGAGGATTTCGGCTTCGCTCACTTCGCGGCCGGGACGACGGCCGGGCGGGTCGGGGCCTTCGACCTGCTCGTGCTCGCCGAGCAGGGCGATGACGGCCATCGGGGGGCGTCGCCCTGGCGGACCTTGGCGAGCTTGAAGATGCGGGTGTAGCCGCCGGGGCGGTCCGCGAAGCGGGGGCCGATCTCGTGGAACAGCTTGAAGCGACGTCCTTCTTCGTCATCACCGCCAGGGCGCGGCGGAACTTGGCCAGGGGGATGCGGTCGGCGTCGATCTTGGCCTGACGACGCAGGCCGCGACAGGCAGCGTGATGAGCTTCTCGGTGTACGGCTGGAGTTCCTTGGCCTTGGCCAGGGTCGTGGTGATCTTGCCGTGCTCGAGCAGGGACGGTGGCCAGGTTGCGCAGGAGCATCCGGCGGTGCTCGGGCGATCGCTTGAACTTGCGGCCGGCTTTGCGGTGACGCATATCAGAGGTCCTTGGTCACTTCCGCTCGCTGACGCTCGCGGGTCACTGGTCACTGGTCACTCGAGCCTTCGTCGACGGCTTTCGGGTCGCGCCGGTCGCCTGGTAACCAGTGACCAGTGACCAGTGACCTTTCGGGTCAGGCCCCCGAGCGCCGGGGGACGGGCATGCCCAGGTCGAGGCCGATCTCGTGGAGCTTCGCCTTGACCTCCTTGAGGGTGGTCTCGCCGAAGTTGCGGACGTGCAGGAGCTGGTCCTCGCTGCGGCTGACCAGGTCGCGGACGGTGGTGATGCCCTCGCTCTCCAGGCAGTTGGTGGCGCGGACGGAGAGTTCCAGCTCGGCGAGGCTCATGTTGAGCTTGCGTTCGAGCTCGGCGTCGACGTGGCAGGTGGCGGTCGCCGTCGAGGCCGGAGCCGTCGGCGGGCAGGCCGGGGCCGGGCTCGTAGTACTGGACGAACGGGTTGAGGTGCTTGCGGAGGATCTTGGCGGCCTCGACCAGGGCCATCTCGGGGCCGAGGGTGCCGGTCGTCCAGATCCGGAGGATGAGCTTGTCGTAGTTGGTCCGCTGGCCGACGCGGGTGTTCTCGACGCGGTACTCGACGCGGATGACCGGGCTGAAGATGGCGTCGATCGGGATGGCGCCGATTTCGAGGTCGTCGGTGTGCCCCTCGGCGGCGGGCCGGTAGCCGCGGCCGTTCTCGACGGTCATCTCGAGGTGGAACGGCACGTCGTCGGTGAGGGTGCAGAGGATGTGGTCGGGGTTGATGACCTCGACCGACTCGTCGTGGAGGATGTCGGCGGCGGTGACGACGCCGCGGTTGTCGCGGTCGATCCGGATCGTCCTGGGGGTGCTCGGAGTGGTTCTTGACGACCAGGCCCTTGATGTTCAGGACCAGGTCGGTGATGTCCTCGACCATGCCGGGGATCGGCGAGAACTCGTGCTGGACGCCCTGGATCTTGATCTTGGTGACGGCGCTGCCCTCCAGGCTGGAGAGCAGGATCGCGGCGCAGGCTGTTGCCGACGGTGTGTCCGAAGCCGCGTTCGAACGGCTCGACGTGGAACTCGCCGAAGGTGTCGGTGAGCGAGGTCTCGCGGTCGCAGACGACCCGGCTGGGCAGTTCCAGGCCACGCCAACGGATGCGCATCGTGATGGGTCCTTGGGTCACTAGGTCACCGGTCACCGGTCACTGGCGGACGGCCGTCGGGGCAGGCCCCGATCGGCCGACCGATGGCGAGTGACGGCCGTGACCGGTGACGGAATTAGCGGCTGAGCAACTCGACGATCAGCTGCGGCGTGACCGGCAGCGAGATGTCCTGCGGGCCGGGCAGGCGGCTGACGCGGCCCTCGGGCGGGCTCGGTGCTGACGCGGTCGAGCCAGTCGGGCACCGGCGGCATGCCTTCGAGCTGGAGGTTGGTCGACGGCCAGCTTCCGGGAGTGCTCGCGGTCCTTGACCTGCGATCATGTCGCCGGGGCGGACCAGGTAGCTGGGGATGTCGAGCTTGCGGCCGTTGACAGTGACGTGGCCGTGGCCGATGATCTGCCGGGCCTGGGCCCGGCTGGTGGCGAAGCCGAGCCGGGTGACGACGTTGTCGAGCCGGCGCTCGAGCAGCGACATCAGGGCGTCGCCGGTGTTGCCGGCGGCGGCTGGCCATCTCGAAGTACTTGCGGAACTGCCGCTCGAAGACGCCGTAGTACCGCTTGACCTTCTGCTTCTCGCGCAGGCGGATCGAGTATTCGCTGGCCTTGCCGCGGCGGAACTGGTGCATGCCGGGCACGCCGTCGCGGCGCTCGACGGCGCACTTGGGGGTGTCGCAGCGCGTGCCTTTCAGGAAGAGCTTCAGGCCTTCCCGACGGCAGAGTCGGCAGACCGGTCCAGTATGGCGTCCCATGGTCCTCGCATCCTCGCTCGATGGTCGCGTCTGGTCAGTGTCAGGCGTCATCGGTCAGATCGGTCGATCACTTCGGTCCGGCTCGGCGAGGCCGACTCGACCGATGACCGCGACTGATCGCCGAGATCCGCGATCAGACGCGCCGCTTCTTGGGCGGGCGGCAGCCGTTGTGGGGCAGGGGGGTGACGTCCTCGATGGCCTTGATCGAGAGGCCGGAGGCCTGCAGGGCGGTGATGGCGCTCTCGCGGCCGGAGCCGGGGCCCTTGACCTTGACCTCGACCTCCTTGACGCCGAACTTCGTGGCCGCCGAGGCGGCCGTCTCGGCGGCGCGCTGGGCGGCGAACGGCGTGCTCTTGCGGCTGCCCTTGAAGCCGACGGTGCCGCGACGAGGCCCAGCAGAGCGCGTCGCCGTTGGGGTCGGTGATCGTGACCAGTCGTGTTGTTGAACGTCGCCTTGATGTGCACGACCGCCCGGCTGACGTTGCGTCGGGTCTTCCGCTTCTTGGCCTTGGCCACGGGTCCGCGTGCTCCCTCTGGGTCGCTCCGATCGGGTCCGGGGCGGTCGATTCGATTCGATGGGCTCGGCGGAATTCTCGGCAATGCGATTCGACGAACGAACGACGACCGGCCGGTCGGGGGCCGATCGTCGGATCTCGGCCCGATCGGGGAGCGCGGATGCGATCCGCGCGGCGGCATTCCGGCCGGCCGGGATCAGCGCATGTCCTTGACGCCCTTCTTGCCGGCGACCGTCTTGCGCGGGCCCTTGCGGGTCCGGGCGTTGGTCCGGGTGCGCTGGCCGCGGACGGAAGGCCCTTGCGGTGCCGCAGGCCGCGGTAGCAGCCGATGTCGCGGAGCCGGGCGATGTTCTGCTGGACCTGGCGGCGGAGCTGGCCTTCGACGACGTACTCGTTGTCGAGCAGGTTGGCGAGCTTGGCCAGATCGTCCTCGGTCAGGTCGCGGGCACGCTTGTCGGGGTCGATCCCCGCTCGCTCGCAGAGCTGGTCGGCCAGGAACGGGCCGATGCCGTAGATGTAGCGCAGCGAGATGACCGTCCTCTTGTCGTTGGGGATGTCGACACCCAGGATACGAGGCATCCGTCCCGGTCTCCGTCGGGCAAAGGTCGGTGTCGCGACCGACCGCGTCCTCGGTGCGAGTGGGCCGAGGGTCGGCGCGGGCCGGGGCTCACCTCAGCCTTGCCGCTGCTTGTGCTTGGGGTTGGCCTTGCAGATCACGAACACCTTGCCCCGGCGGCGGACGATCTTGCAGTGCTCGCAGATTCGCTTGACGCTGGATCGGACCTTCATCGCACTCTCGTCTTGCTTTCGTTTTCGACGTTCCGAGGCCGCATCGGATGGCCGCGCCGGCCGTCGGCGGGAGCCGACGCGGGCCCTTCGAGGGAGCTTGACTGCGGTCGGACACGGATCCACGATCCGGCGTCGGCGTAGGGCCGAATTCCGACAATTCTACGCGACCGGCGGGACAATCCGCAAGACGCCGACCGCCCGAACTTCTCGCGGCCATGCCCGTCTCGGGTCAATCGTCGAGGAGGGTCAGGATGCGGGGGCCTTCGGGGGTCATGGCGACGGTGTGCTCGAAGTGGGCGCTGGGGCGGCGGTCCTTGGTCTCGACGGTCCAGCCGTCGTCCGAGGGTGCGGACGTCCTTGGTCCCCAGCGCGACCATCGGCTCGACGGCCAGGACGAGGCCCGGTTCGAGCCGGATGTCGTTCTTGCGGAGCGCCTTGCTGACGAAGTTGGGGACCTGCGGCTCCTCGTGCATGTCCTGGCCGATGCCGTGGCCGACGAACTTCTCGATGACGTAGATCCCCTGGCTCTTGACGTACTGCTCCATCAGGCTGGCGACCTCCGACCAGTACCGGCAGCGGCCCATGGCCCGGATGGCCAGGTCGAGCGTCTCGCGGGTGACGTCGAGCAGCTTCTGGACCTCGGGCTGGACCGGGCCGATCGGCCAGGGTGACGGCGGAGTCGCCGCACCAGCCGTTGAGCTTGCAGCCGGTGTCGATCGAGACGATGTCGCCCTCGCCGAGCGGCCGGCGGTTGGGGATGCCGTGGACGACCTGCTCGTTGACGCTGGCGCAGATGACGGCGGGGAAGGGGGGCTTGCCCTTGGTCGGGCTCGGGTAGTCGCGGAACAACGGGATGGCCCCGTGCTCGCGGAAGACCTCGGCGACGGCCTCGTCCATCGTCGGCGGTGGTCGACGCCGGGCACGGCGAGCTGGCGGACCTGGTCGAGGGCCTGGGCGACGACCCGGCCGGCCTCGCGCATCAGGTTGATCTCGCGGGGGCTCTTCAGCTTGATCACGGCCGGCTCGCGTACGCGACGGCTCCGGCTGCCGGTCGAAGCACGGGTCGATTCGGCGGCCCCCGTCGAGGTCTCATCTCACTTCTTGCTCATCAGGCCGGCAGTAGTTCCGCATGATCAGGTGGCTGTCGATCTTCTGGACCAGGTCGAGGCAGACGCTGATGACGATCAGCAGGCCCGTGCCGCCGAGGAACGACGCGACGGTGAAGTCGACGTGCGAACTGCGCTCTGCACCAGCGTCGGGATCACCGCCACGAGCGCTGAGGAACGCCGCGCCGACGTAGGTGATCCGGAGCATCACCTTCTCCAGGTAGTCGGCCGTCCGGCGGCCGGGGCGGTAGCCGGGGATGAAGCTGCCGTAGTCCTTGAGGTTCTCGGCCATGTCCTTCGGGTTGAAGGTGATGGCCGTCCAGAAGTAGCAGAAGAAGTAGATCAGGATGATGTAGAAGAGGTGTATAGATGTAGCCATGATAACGGAAGGCGTCGGCCGTCTCGCGGAGAGCTCCAGCCGAAGAACCGGGCGACGCCGCCGGCGCTGTCGCTCCGCCAGGCTGGCCGTGGCGCTCTCCAGGCCGCCGAAGATGAGGGACGGGAACATGAGCAGGCTGCAGGCGAAGATGATCGGCATGACGCCCGCCTGGTTGACCTTCAACGGGAGGTACTGCCGGGTGCCGCCGAAGACCCGACGGCCGCGGACGTGCTTGGCCGACTGGGTCGGAATCCGCCGCTGGCTCTCGGTCATCGCGATCACGCCGACGACGACCGCCACGAACAGGGCCGCGAGCAGGACCAGGCTGACCAGGCCGATCCGGCCGGCCTCGCCGGTCAGCTTGCGAGGTGGCGTTGCGGAGCAAGGAGGCCATGCGCCGAGGGCATCCGGGCGAGGATGCCGGCCATGATCAGGAGGCTGATGCCGTTGCCGATGCCGTACTCGTCGATCTGCTCGCCGATCCACATCAGGAAGATCGTGCCGGCGGTCATGATGCAGACGCAGACGAAGCCGTGCCAGAAGTCCTGATAGCCGATCGGCACGACCTGCATGCTGCTCATCATGTAGCGCACCCACATCGCGCTCTGGCCGACGCATAAGAGCACGGTGGCATACCGCGTGTATTCGTTGATCTTCTTGCGGCCGCTCTCGCCCTCCTTCATCATGGCTTCCAGGCTGGGCACGACGCTGGCCGAGGAGCTGGAAGATGATCGAGGCGGAGATGTACGGCATGATCCCGAGGCCGAAGATCGTGCTCATGCCGATCTGGGTGCCGCCGAACATGGCGACCGTGCCGAAGATCCGGCCGGCGGCCGTGCGGCTCTGAGCCCTCGATCCAGCTGCTGCATCTTCGACTGGTCGACGATCGGCAGCGGGATGTAGAAGCCGACCCGGTAGATGGCCAGGAACAGGGCCGTCATCAGGATCTTGCGCCGGAGTTCGGGGACCTTGAAGATCGTCCAGAGCTTCTGCACGGCGGGGCTCTCCTACGAACGTCCGGGGCGGTGCTCAGATCAAGCCGAGGGGGTCATTGCGGGGAAGAAGATGGTCGATGGGGGATGGTCGATTGGAAACGATTCATCGGCGCATTGGAGAGGCTCGACTGAACGCCCCTGGATCCATCAAAGCAAGGTTCCTCGACCATCAGACATCAACCATCGAAGAACAGCCAGGAACGGCTCATACCGACCGGAAATGAAGTCTGCGTTCCCCAGGATCGTGGCTCTCTGAATCCGTGGTTCAACCGCTCTCCGAGGCGCAGATTTCCAGTCCGTTCCGAATCAGGCCCCCGCGGCGGCAGCGGCCCTGCGGGCCTTGGCACGACGACCGCGCGGCTTCTGGCGCTTGCGGCGTTCCTGCTCTTCGGGAGACCATTCGCGCATGGCCGGCTTCGGGGCCTCGACGACGATCGCCTGGCCGCCGGCCTTGGCGATCTTCTCGGCGGCCTGGGCGCTGAACTTGACGGCGTGGACGGTGAGGGCTTTCGTGACCTCGCCGTCGCCGAGGATCTTGAGGCCGTCGTCGTGGCGTCCCTTGACGAGCCCGGCGGCGCGGAGGGCGGCCTCGTCGATGGTGGCGCCGGCGTCGAAGTGCTTCTCCAGCACGGCGACGTTGAGGACGGCGTAGTCCTTGGCGAACTGGGCGTTGTTGAAGCCGCGCTTGGGGACGCGGCGGATGATGGGCATCTGGCCGCCTTCCATCAGGGGGTTCTGCTTGTACCCCTGGCGGGAGGAGTGGCCCTTGTGCCCCTTGCTGGAGGTCTTGCCGTGGCCGGAGCCGGGGCCGCGGCCCACGCGCTTGCGCTTCTTGTACTTGTGGATGCCCTGGTGGACGTCGTGCAATTGCATCAGAGGGAGACTCCCCGGAGCCGCGCCACCTCTTCCTTGGTGCGCAGCTGGTTCAGGCCGTCGATGGTCGCCTTGACGAGGTTGAGCTTGTTGGTCGAGCCGTAAACCTTCGTCAGGATGTCGGTGATTCCGGCCGCCTGGACGACGGCTCGCACGGCGCCGCCGGCGATGACGCCGGTGCCGGGGCTGGCCGGCAGCATCACCACCTTCGAGGCGCCGAAGCGGCCGATCACGGCGTGCGGGATCGTGCCGCCCTTGAGGGTGACGCGGTTCATCTGCTTGTGGGCGTCCTTGACGCCCTTCTCGACGGCCGGCGGGACCTCGTTGGCCTTGCCGTAGCCCCAGGCCACCTGGCCCCGGCCGTTGCCGACGACGACCAGCGCGTTGAAGCTGAAACGCCGGCCGCCCTTGACGACCGCGGCGCAGCGACGGATCGTCACCACGCTCTCGCTCCACTCGCCGCGGTCGCGATCTCGATTGTCGCTGGACACGGGGAAACCCTCGCGAACGGAATGCACAAAAATTTGATCACTGATGACAGCGTTCCGACTGCCGAGGTCAAAGCGGTCTCCGAACCTCGGTCATCTCGAAATCGCGAGGAGAACGACCTCAGAACTGGAGGCCACCCTCGCGGGCGGCGGTGGCCAGGGCCTCGACCCGGCCGTGATACTTGTAGCTTCGGCGGTCGAAGCAAACCTTGTCAATACCGGCCTGCTTGGCCCGCTCGGCCAGGACCTTGCCGACGATCGCCGCGGCGGCCTTGTTGCCGCCGTAGCCGCTGGCCAGTTGCGGCTTGACCTCGGGGTCGAGCGTGCCGGCCGAGGCGAGGGTCTTGCCGTCGTCGTCGTTGATGACCTGGGCGTAGATGTGCTTCGAGCTGCGGAAGACGGCCAGCCGAGGCCGCTCGGTCGTGCCGTAGAGCCGCTTGCGGGTCCGCAACTGGCGACGCTCGCGCCGGGTCTTGATCGCCAGGAGTTGATTGGTCCTCACCGCTTTTGCTTCCTTCCCGTCTCTGGGCTTTCGCGGCCCCCGATTGCCGACCGGCGGCCGACCCGCTGGAGCTAGCTGTCAGTGATCATCACGCAAGGTAGAGGTTGCCGCCTGATGACCGGAGCGATTACTTCGAGCCGAACGCCTTGCCGCTCTTGCGGCGGATCGCCTCGCCCTCGTAGCGGATGCCCTTGCCCTTGTAGGGCTCGGGGGGGCGGGCCTTGCGGATCTCGGCGGCGAACTGGCCGACCTTCTGCTTGTCGGCGCCGCTGATCGTGAACGTGGGTCGGGTCGGGCACGGCCACGGTGACGCCCTCGGGGGCCTGCATGACGATCTGGTTGGCGAAGCCGACCTGCAAGGCGATCGTGTTGGCCGACCGCAGTTGAGCCTGGTAGCCGACGCCGACGATCTCCAGCTTCTTGGTGTAGCCCTTGAGCGACGCCCTCGACCATGTTGGCGATCAGGCTCCGGGTCAGGCCGTGCAAGGAGCGGCTGACGCGTTCGTCGTCCTGCCGCTCGACGAGGATTTCGCGGGCGCCTTCGTCGAACCGCACGCGGATCTCGCTCCGGTAGGGGAACGCCAGCTTGCCCTTCGGGCCCTCGACCTGGATCGTCGAGTCTGCGAGGGAGACTTTCACGTTGGCCGGTACGGGCACCGGCTTGCGACCGATACGGGACATGGGACACTCATCCTCTCGCTTCGCTTCGCGAGGCGGCCTCGCGGTGGACTCTCGATGAAACCAGACCGGCCGCGCCGGGGCATTCGCCGGACCAGCCACGCTGCGGCGGGCCGTCGGCCGGCGCTGGCGGATCAATGAATCTTGGCGAGGACCTCGCCGCCGACCTTCTGCTGTCGGGCCTGGCGGTCGCTGAGGATGCCGCGGGGCGTGCTGAGGATCTGGATGCCCATGCCGCCGAGGATCGGGCGGAGTTCCTTGTAGCCGCTGTAGCGACGGCAGCCGGGCTTGCTCACTCGCTGGATCAGGGTGATCAGCCGCTCGCCGTTGGGGCCGTACTTCAGTTCCAGGCGGAGCGTCCTGGCGGGCACGGTGTCGATCTCGTCGAAGCCCCAGATGTAGCCCTCGTCCTTGAGCACCTGGGCGATCCCCTTGCGGACCTTCGAGGTCGGCATGTCCACGAACGGTCGCTCGATCCGGACGGCGTTGCGGATCCGGGTCAGCATGTCGGCAATCGGGTCGGTCATCATGGGCAGGCGAACCTCAACCGCCGCGGGTAACTCGGCCCCCGACCCCGAAGGGAAACGGGAGGCCGGGACGAGTCGGCACGGCGGGGAACCAGAGAATTTGGCGGGACTGCGGATCTCGGATTAAGGGGGATGCGAACGCGATCCGGATTCTCGATTCCGCGATTCTGCTACCAGCTGGCTTTCTTGACGCCGGGGATCAGGCCCTTGCTGGCCAGGCTGCGGAAGCAGATCCGGCAGATGCCGAACTTGCGGTAGTAGGCGCGGGGACGGCCGCAGAGCGAGCAGCGGTTCCGGTGCTGGACCCGGAACTTCCGAGGCGTCTGCGACCTGATCATCTGGGCTTTGGTGGACATGGCGGGGTCGCCTTCCGGGGGCTCGGGCTTTCTGCGGTCCTGACGGGAGGATTCGGATCAAGGATTCAAGATTTCAAATGACGGATCTGAAATCTTGACCGTTGCTCTCTCACTTCTTGCCGCCGCGTTGCTGGGGCTGGCGGAAGGGCATGCCGAAGGAGCGGAGCAGCTCGCGGGCCTGGTCGTCGTTGTCGCTGGTGGTGACGACGGTGATGTCCATGCCCTGGGTGTGATGGATCTTGTCGGCGTCGATCTCGGGGAAGACGACCTGCTCGGCGAGGCCGAGGGTGTAGTTGCCGTGGCCGTCGAAGCTGTTGGGGTTGACGCCGCGGAAGTCGCGGATACGGGGCAGGGCGATCGAGATCAGGCGGTCGAGGAACTCGTACATCCGCTTGCCGCGGAGCGTCACCTTGCAGCCGATGTCGTTGCCTTCGCGGAGCCGGAAGCCGCTGACGGAGACCTTGGCCTTGGTGATGACCGGCTTCTGGCCGGTGATCTTGCCGAGGCTATCGACGGCGGCGTCGAGCACGGCCTTGTCCTGGGTGGCGCGGCCGACGCCCATGTTGATGACGATCTTCTCCAGCTGGGGATCGCCATCTTGTTGGTGATCCCGAACTTCTCGTTGAGAGCCGGGGCGATCGTCTCGTCGTACTGGTCGAGCAAGCGGGCCATCGGGGTCATCCTTCGGGCGCTCGGGACCTTCCCGTGACAGCGGGTCGGCGGCGCCGGTGATTGCGGAAAGAAAAAGGCCGGTTCGAGCGAGGACGGATCCGATCAGGGTCGCTTGGCGGGCTGCGGTGAACGCTGGGCCTTCATTGCGTGGTTCGGCCTTGGCCGGGCCGATCACACCGAGCGAGGCGCCGGTGACCTTGCAGTAGCGTTCCTTGCGGCCGTCGGCCGTGAAGCGGGTGCCGACCCGGACGCCGCGGCCGGCCTGCGGGCAGTAGAGCAGGACGTTCGAGACGTCGATCGGCATCTCCTTGGAGAGCCGGCCGCCTTGCTGGTTCTGCTGCTGGGCTTCATGTGCTTGTAGACCCGGTTGACCCCCTCGACGACGATCTTGTTCTTCTCGGGCAGGACCCGGAGCACCTTGCGGGGCTCGGGCCCCTTGTCGTCGCCGGTGATCACCACGACCTGGTCGTCTTTACGGATAAGCATAGCTAAGAGGTCCAGAATTCGGCTGACCGAGTCGGAGGAAGTCGGGCCGTTTTGCGGCGGTCAGACGACCTCGGCCGCCAGGCTGATGATCTTCATGAACTGGCGGTCGCGCAGCTCGCGGGCGATGGCGCCGAAGATGCGGGTGCCGCGGGGGTTGTTTTCCTTGTCGATCAGGACGACGGCGTTGCGGTCGAACTTGACGTAGGAGCCGTCGGGCCGTCGGGTCTGGTTGCGGGTCCGGACGATGACGCAGCGGACCACGTCGCCGGCCTTGACGTCGCCGCCGGGGTTGGCCTTCTTGACGCTGGCGATGATGATGTCGCCGACGCCGGCGGTCCGCCGCTTGTAGCGCGAGGCGCTGCCGCCGAGGACCTTGATGCACATGACTTCCTTGGCCCCGGTGTTGTCGGCCACGTCGAGCCGGGTCTGCATCTGGATCATGGGATCACCGTTCTGCTACACATCGTCCGCGCCGCCGGGCCGGGGCCGTCGGTCGAGCCGGTCGTCTGTCGGTTCGGGTTCGGGATGTCGTCGGTTCCGCGGATCGGGGCAGGCCCGAGTCTGACGGCCCGCCCGCGTTCGCAACGGCGGGGCGAGCCCAATAGTTTGGCAAGTCGCGTCGCTTTCCGCAAGATCGGCTTGTGCCGAATCTTCCGGGCGATCTGGTTGGCTCAGCCCTGCTCGGCGGGCGGCGGCTCGCTCTCGCCTTCACTTTCACTGGCGCTGGTGGCGGCGATCCGGGCGGCCTCGGCCTCGGCGGCCAGGGCCTGCTGGGCACCCTGGCGGACGATCCGGACGATCCGCCAGCGCTTGAGCTTGGAGAGCGGGCCGGGTCTCCATGATCTCGACGATGTCGCCGACGTGCGAGGCGTTGTCCTCGTCGTGGGCGTGGCAGACGGTCCGGCGCTTCTGGAACTTGCCGTACTTGGGGTGCGGCACCAGGCGCTCGATCTCGACCCGGCGGGTCTTGTTCATCTTGTCGGAGGTGACGACCCCGATCTCCGTCTTGCGGCGGGCGCGGGCCGGGGCGTCGGGGTTCGTGCTGGGGCTGGCTTGGCTCATCGGGGGTCAACCGTCTTTGGATGGAGGGTTCGGTTCGGGTTCGACGCGGGCGTCTGGGAGGCGACGACGCGGAGTGGTCCGGCCAGGATCACGGGGCCGTGGCGGTCGGTTCCGCGGCTCGATCTCGCGCTGGCGGAGGATCGTCTTGATCCGGGCGATCTCGCGCTTGGCCTTGATGATCTCGCTGGGGGCTTCGAGCCGCTCGGTCTCGCTCTGGAGCCGGAGGCGGAACAGGTTTTCCTGCGTTTCCTTCAGCGGCAGCTCGAGCTGCTGGTCGTCCATCTCGCGGAGGGCGGCGGGCTTGCTCATCGGATCAGTCCAGTGCAACGAAGGCCGGGGGCTTTGGCGAAGGGTCGCGACCGCGGCGGCCTTGGGGTTCTCGGGTCGTCCGGTCCGGTCAGATGGTAGGCCGTCGGGTGACGAACCGGCAGGTGACCGGCAGCTTGTGGGCCAGGCGGGCGAAGGTGGCCCGGGCCTGCTCCTCGGTCACGCCGGCCAGCTCGTACAGGATCGTGCCGGGCTTGACGACGGCGGCCCAGTACTCGACCTCGCCCTTGCCCTTGCCCATTCGGGTTTCGGCCGGGATCGAGGTCACGCTCTTGTGGGGGAAGATGCGGATGTAGAGCTTGCCGCCGCCCTTGACCGACTGGCTGGCCACGATCCGGCCGGCCTCGATGGTCTCGGCGCTGATCTTGCCGGCCTCCAGGGCTTGGATGCCGAACTCGCCGAAGGCGACGTAGTTGCCCCGGGTGGCATTGCCTCTTATGCGGCCTTTCTGGCATTTTCCGGAACTTGACCCGCTTGGGCATCATGGCCATCGGCAGGGCACCTCCGTCTTGTCTTCAAATCGAAGCCGCCCGGGGCCCACCCGGGCGGCTTTGGCTCTTGGAGTCGAAATCGCGATGATCGCTGGAGTCGGTCGGCCACTCAGCCCCGCTTCCCTCGGGGGCGCTTGGGACGCTTCGTCGGGGCGCCGCCGGGCGGTAGCTCCTCGACGGCGTCGCCCTTGAGGTAGTCGCCCTGGTTGACCCAGACCTTGACCCCGATGTGGCCCTGGGCCGTCTTGGCCTCGGCGAAGCCGTAGTCGATCTTGGCCCGGAGCGTCGAGAGCGGGATCGAGCCGAGCGCGCCGCCTTCCGTACGCGACATCTCGGAGCCGCCGAGCCGGCCGGAGAGCAGGATCTTCACCCCCTTGGCGCCGCCGTCCATCGTCTGCTCCAGCGACCGCTTGATCGTCCGGCGGAAGCTCGAGCGCTTCTGGAGCTGCTCGGCGATGTCCTCGGTGATGAGCTGGGCGTCGATCTCGGGGCGGGTGACTTCCTGGATCTTGATCTCGATCCGGCGGCCGGTGAGGTTCTGAAGCTCCTCCTGGAGCTTCTCGACCTCCGGCCCCGCTTGCCGATGATCACGCCCGGCCGCGCCGTGAAGAGGAGCACGGTCACGGCGTCGCGGGTCCGCTCGATCTCGATCTTGGGGATGCCGGCGAAGCCGTACTTCTTCTTGATGAACTTGCGGATCTTGAAATCCTCGACCAGCAGGTCGTTGAACTCGTGCTTGGAGGCGTACCAGCGGCTCCGCCAGTCCTCCATGACGCCGACCCGGAAGCCGGTCGGCCTGACTTTCTGACCCATGGCGTCGGCATCCCTCGGGGGGTCGCCCCGGCTTGCAGTGCTCGGATTACTCTTCGTTGTGGTCGTGGTCGTGATCGTGCGCCGCAGCTTCGGGGCCGGCGAGGACGGTTTCCAGGTCGGCCAGGCCGATGGTGATGTGGGCGAACCGGCGGCGGATCATGTACGCCATGCCGCGGGCCCGGGGCATCAGCCGCTTGAACATCGGGCCGCCGTCGCCGCGGGCGTCGGCGACGATCAGGTCGCCCACGTTGCGGACGCCGCGGTCCTCGGCGTTGGCCATGGCGCTCTTGAGCACCTGCTCGATCATCCGCGCCCCGCGGTGCGGCATGAACTTGAGGATGTCCAGCGCATCGTCGGCGTACTTGCCGCGGATCAGGTTGAGCAAGGGCTGCAGCTTCCGCACCGAGATCCGGGCGAAGCGGTGCGACGCCTTGTACGGGTAGGGGGATTGCGTCGTGGCCATGATCGCCTCAAAGAGTCATTGGTCATTAGTCATTAGCCATCGGTCACGGGTCATTGGTCATGTCAGGTTCGATCTGATCGGGAGGCTCCGGCCCCCACGACCAATGACGAAGGACTCATGACTCATGACTCTTACTTCCTACCGCCCTTGCCGCCCTTGCCGCCGTGGCCGCGGAAGGTCCGGGTCGGGGCGAACTCGCCGAGCTTGTGCCCGACCATGTCCTCGGTCACGTACAGCTTGATGAAGGTCTTGCCGTTGTGGATCGCGAAGTTCTTGCCGATGAACTCCGGCACGATCGTGCAGGCCCGCGCCCAGGTCTTGATCGGCTCGCGGACGCCGACGGCCTCGGACTTCTCGACCTTCTCGAGCAGCCGCTCGTCGACGTAGGGGCCTTTCTTCAGCGAACGTCCCATGGCGAAATCGTGTCCCGGGGATCGGGGGAAAGAGTCGTGCCTGCGTCCGGTGTGCAGATCAACGATGCGACGGCCAGCGAACCGGCGGCCGCGTTCAGATCTTCAACTGGCCATACCGCACGCTCTTGCGGCGCCGGATGATGGCCTTGTTCGACGGCTTGCGGGGCTTGCGGGTCTTGCCGCCCTTGGCCGGCTTGCCGGTCGGCGAGCAGGGGTGGCGACCGCCGGAGGTCCGGCCCTCGCCGCCGCCCATCGGGTGGTCGACGGGGTTCATCGCCACGCCGCGGACGTGCGGCCGGCGGCCGAGCCAGCGGGAGCGGCCGGCCTTGCCCAGCCGGATGTTCATGTGGTCGGCGTTGCCGACGGCCCCGATCGTGGCCCGGCAGGCCGCCGGCACGCGGCGGACCTCGCCGGAGGGCAAGGTGAGCTGCGCCCAGTTCGCCTCGCGGGCGGTCAGGGTCGCCGAGACGCCCGCCGAGCGGCAGATCTTGGCGCCGCCGCCGGGCTGCATCTCGACGTTGTGGATCTGCATGCCGGTCGGGATCCGCGACAAGGGCAGGCAGTTGCCGACCTTCGGCTCGGCGTCCGGGCCGCTGCTGACGACCATGCCGGCCTTCAGGCCGTCGGGCGCGATGATGTAGCGCTTGTCGCCGTCCTCGTACTGGATCAAGGCGATCCGGGCCGAGCGGTTCGGGTCGTACTCGATGTGGGTGACGTTGGCCACCTGGCCGTCGCGGTCGTTGCGCTTCCAGTCGATGACGGCGGTACATCCGCTTGTGGCCGCCGCCGCGGTGCCGGGCGGTGATGAACCCCTGGTTGTTCCGGCCGCCCTTCTTCTTCAGCGGCTCGGTCAGGCTCTTCTCGGGCTTCTTGTTCTTGTCGGTCAGCTCGGAGAAGTCGCTGACCGACGCGTTGCGGCGCCCGGGGCTGGTCGGCTTGTAAACGCGGATACCCATGATTCGATCCGTTTCCCTTCCCCTCCGCGACGGCCCAGGCCGTCCGGGCCTGGCCATCCTAGCGGCCGGGATCAATAGAAATCAATCCGGTGTTCCGGGTCGAGCTTGACGATGGCCTTCTTCCAGTTGCGCATCCGGCCGACCTTCAGCCGGTAGCGGCGGATCTTGCCGCGGCGGTTCTGGGTGCGGACGTCGGCGACCTTGACGTTGAACAGGGCCTCGATGGCCTCCTTGATCTCGGTCTTGGTCGCCAGCGGGCTGACCTCGAACGTGTAGGCGTTGTGCCGCTCCGACAGGTGGGTGGCCTTCTCGGTGATCAAGGGGCGGAGCACCACCTGGTAGGGCTCCAGCTTCGGGCCGGGCCGCTGGTACTGCGGCGGTCGGCGGAGGGTGACCATCGGCGGGTCCTTTCGGCGTTAGTTCTCGGTGAATTCCCCGTCCGACTCAGGCCGACGCGGCCTCGGGCTCCGGTCGGTGGCGGGCGGGCTGCTGGACCCGCTCCTTCAAGGCGGCCAGCGCCTCGGGGGTGAGCACCAGGTAGCGCTGCTTGAGGACGTCGTAGGTGTTGAACTCGGCCACCGGGGCGACCATCACGCCCTCGATGTTGCGGGCGCTGCGGTAGAGCGCCTTGTCCTGGCTCGGGCAGGCCGATCAGCAAGGTACCGCTCTCGAGCGTCCGCTTGCGGGCGGCGGCCTTGGTCTCGCCCTCGACCGGCTGGGCCTCGGCGTCGGAGAGGTCCGGCCGGCGGATGGCGCGGAGGACCGCGGCGACGGCCTTGGTCTGGGGCTTGCCGTCGGCCGGGGCGGAAAGTCCCTGGATCACGACCGCCTGGTTGTCCTGGAACTTCGAGAGGATCGCCATCCGGATCGCGGCCCGCACAGCCTTCTTGGGCAAGGCGTAGCGGTAGTCGCGGTTGCGGCGGGCGAAGGCCATGCCGCCGCCGACCCGCTTGTTGGTCCGCTTGGCGCCCATCCGGGCGTTGCCGGTCCCTTTCTGGCGGTACATCTTCTTGCCCGAGCCGGCCACGTCGGCGCGGCCGCGGGTGTTGACGGTGCCGACCCGGCGGTTGGCCAGGTGCATCAGCACGACGTCATGAAGCAGCTGCTTGTTGATCGTCGCCGCCGAAGTCGGCCGGGTCGATCGTCTCGTCGCCGACCTTCTCGCCGGCCTGGTTGTAAACGGGAATGGTCACCATGGCTCTCACCCCACCTTGTTCGTCTGCCGGATGACCAGGAACCCGCCGTTCGGGCCGGGCACGGCGCCTCGGATCAGAAGCAGGTTGTTGGCCGGGTCGATCTTCACGACCTGGAGGTTCTTGACCGTGACCCGATCGACGCCGAACTGGCCCGGCTTGCGGATTCCCTTGCGGGTCCGGGCCGGGTCGGCGGAGGGGCCGGACGAGCCCGGGTGCCGGTGCATCCGCTTGACGCCGTGCGTGGCCCGCAGGCCGCGGAAGCCGTGCCGCTTCATCACGCCCGAGAAGCCGCGCCCCTTGCTCGTGCCGGTCACATCGACGCTGGCGATCTCGTTGAAGACCTCGACGGTGAGCGTCTGGCCCTCGGTCACGCCGTCCACCGGCTCGTTCTGGCGGATCTCGCGGACGAACCGCTTGGGCTCGGCGTCCACCTTGCGGGCGTGGCCCCGCTCGGCCTGGGTGGCCGACTTGCGCTTCTTGTCGGCGAAGCCGAGCTGCAGGGCGCTGTAGCCGTCGCGCTCCGCCGTGCGGACCTGCAGCACCGTGCAGGGGCCGCACTCCAGGACGGTCACCGGCACGACCGTGCCGTCCTCCTGGTAGATCTGGGTCATGCCGACTTTGCGGCCGAGCAATCCGACGTTCATGTTGGCTTCCTCTCCCGATAGGCCGTGGCCTCTGGCGTGGCGAGGTCGAGAGACACCCTCGGCCGGGCTTCGGGGGCCGCGTCCAACGCGGTCGCACGGTCCCGGCACCGACACGGGCAACCCGCCCTCAAACCCGGCTCGGGGAGAGCCGGACGGGGCGGGCCCGGAGGTCGGCCTTGCGGGTCAGGTCGTGCTGCGGTTCGTGGTGGTGGCAGGATGAGGGGTCGTGCGATCGTCGGCCGTCAGCCCCCGGAGGGGCCCGCCTTGATCTTGATGTCCACGCCCGCCGGCAGGCTCAGCTTGTTCAGGGCGTCAATCGTCTTGTTGGTCGGCTGCACGATGTCGATGAGCCGCTTGTGGGTGCGGATCTCGAACTGCTCCCGCGACTTCTTGTCGATGTGCGGGCTGCGGAGCACCGTGTACCGCTCGATTCGGGTCGGCAGCGGGATCGGTCCGTGGACGATCGCCTCGGTCCGCTTGGCCGTATCGACGATCTCCTTGGCCGACTGATCGAGGATGGTATGGTCGTAAGCCTCCATCCGGATGCGAATGCGTTCGTTGCTGATGCCCGCCACGCCTTTATATCCCTTCCAAGCGATTCTGACGCCTTCCGGGGACGTCACCTGTCCTGTTCCCCAACCACGGGGAAAGTAAGAGTGTACCGACGCGCCCCGGGCCGGTCAATCCATTCTTCTCGAATTTTTCCGAATCACCGACCGATCATGCGAGCCGAACCATCGCGGGGGCGTGGGCCGCCGGGCCTCCTCGGCCCGGCGGGTGGTGGCTCCGGCTCTCAGGGATTCTCGGCCTCATCCGGCGCGGGCGTCTCGGTTGCGACCGGTTCCGGCTCCTCGGTCGCGGCGGGCTTGGCCGGATCCTTCGCGGGCTCGGGAGCCGCCTCGCCTTCGGGCGGAGGAGGGAGGGCCTCGACGGCGAAGTCGAAGGTGGCGCCCTGCGCGGGGACCTTCGCGGTGAGCTTGGTACGGCCAAGGTCGGCGTATTCGGGCTTCAGGCGCTCGGTGGCGGTGAGCATACCGGGCGGCTGGGACTGGGAACCACGGGGACCCAGCCCCTGGGGCACGCCGTCGGCCGAAACCAGGTAGCTGACCGCCACCTTGTATTCGCCCTCGGGCACCCCGTCGCGGCTGTAGGTTTCCATGACGTACTGGCCCTGCTCGTCCGTCTCCCCGTTGCTGGTGGCGCCTGGCTCGGCAGGAACGTGACCACGGCGCCTTGGAGCGGCTGGCCACCGAGCGTGACCGTGCCGGTCACGGGGGCCAGCGGGATCGTTCGGGGATCGACGAACTCCCGCTCCTCCGACTCGGTTTCCGAGCAGCCGAGGATGAACACCAACGCCAACGGCCACAGTCTCTTGGAGCGTAATCCGGAAATCGCGATCATGTTCAGGTAAGTCTCACGGGGAAGAAGAGATCGGGGCGAGGGCTTCACGAGAGGACATGGCAACAACGGAGTCCCGCCGGGCGCGACGAACCCGCCCGACGGGAACAGACCAGGCCGGTCGGCTTCTCCACCCTCACTTCTTGGCCTTGGCCTTGACGTCGAAATCGAAAACATTGCTCGTCGGGTTGGCGGTGACCTCGGCGTCGAACTCGCTCTTTTCCCCGGCGGCTTCCTTCCTGTCGGCGCCGGGGTCCCGGCCCAAGGAGAGCTGGGCCATGTACGGGTCGTCCTTGAATTCCTCAGGAACGTCCGCGCCACCGGGTACGGTCAGCGCCGGCTCAACCATCACCTTGTATTTGCCGGGGGAAAGGCCCGTGCGGCTCTTGAACCGGATGGAGTAGGTGCCCTCAGGTCCGGTCGAGTCCACCCCGGGGGTGCTGGCGACATTGCTGGCGTCGGGGACGAACGTGATCGTGGCCCCGGCCATCGGCTTGCCGTTCAGGGTGACGGTCCCCTTGACCGGGTACAGCGTGATACTGTCCTCTTCCGACCCGCAGCCTGCCAGCGCAATCAGCAACAAAGGTGTGGCGGCTCGAATCCAACTCTTCATGGTAGCTCGCTCGGTTTTCACTCGGGTGGCAAGTAATCCAGAGTCAATCCGGCTCGTGACATCGTGATGGAACGCATGGAATCACGATGCAGACCGCGTCTTGACGGGCCGACGATAAGCAATCGCCAGGGATCGCCAAACCCCCGCAACGCGCGGGTGGCGCAGTGCGGGGGAGTGGTGGCCGGGGATCTCCCTGTCGTCAATAAGCGTCGGCGCTGATGATCTCGTTCCCTGCAATCGAGGCCAGGCCCCACCAGGGGTAGAGGCTGATGGAGTTCTTGATGAAGCGGACGCTGCCGTCGCACATGCCCATGTTCACGCCGCCGGGGTGCCGGCTGCTATAGACCCAGGCGTAGGGGCGCTTGCGGGTGGCGATCGACGCGGTCGGGTAGAAGATGCCGCTGGGACCGTTGGGGGCGCAGGCCCCGGCCGTGGCGACCGACGGCGGCAGGATCCGGCCGTGGGTCGAGGTGTGGGTGCCCGAGCCCCAGTAGGGGCCGTAGTAGCTCGAGAAGTGGCCAGGCGGCTGGAGCGACTCGCCGGCCAGGAACGTGTTGCTCGTGCCGTCGCGGATGGCGGCCACGTTCGTCGAGATATCGTTGAAGAAGGCCCCCCGGTAGTTCGGGTTGGGCAAGCCCTGGTTGTTGACGCCGGGGCAGTTGTACTCGGTGTAGTAGGCGGAGCAAAGCAGGTAGTTGCTCTCGCGGGCCATCTGCATCGAGTAGGGACCGGTGCCGCTGGTGGATGAGTTTGTCGGGTGAATCTGCGACGGGAAGATGTCGGAGGGGCAGACGAACGAGGCCACCATGGTGCCGACGACCGTCGTGTTCGAGTACGCCGTGCCGATCAGGTTCGTGTTGGGCCCTTCCCAGGCGGAGTTGGCCGACGGCTGGCTGAAGTTGTAGGCGTTGTAGAGCGTCGATTGCTCGATCTGGTTCAGGATCAGGGTGAAGCCGGTCGTGTTGAGGACCCGACCGGTGCCACCGTTGGAGAGCGTGCAACTGCCAGAGTAGATCTTGGCCGGCGGAAAGGCGCCGGTGATGTCGTGGTAGTTGTGCATCGCCAGCCCGATCTGCTTCAGGTTGTTGACGCACTGCGAGCGCCGGGCGGCCTCGCGGGCGGCCTGCACGGCCGGCAGGAGCAAGGCGATCAAGACGCCGATGATCGCGATGACCACCAAAAGCTCGATCAGCGTGAAGCCGCCACGACGACGCAAAAGTGAACGTTTGGACATGAAATGCCTCCGACCGTGAACAAGAAGAGGGCTTCAAAGACAGAAAGAAAGGGAGAGGGGGAAGCTCTGATCTTGCCCGACCGGCACGCAAATTACAAGCAAAATCCCTCCATGAAACCATCATGTATGCAACCAAGAGCGACTTAGGGGAAGGACCCGGATTGCGGTGACGCCGGGGCCCTGGCCCTGGGGACAGCCAAGGAAATCGGGCCGCACGACGCACCCAAGGGTGACGCGTCGTGCGGCCTGTCAGGAAGTGCCGATCGAGATCAGTAGGAATCGGCGCTGATGATCTCATTGCCCGCGATCGAGGCCTGGCCCCACCAGGCATACAGGCTAATGGAGTTCTTGATGAAGCGGACGCTGCCGTCGCACATGCCCATGTTCACGCCGCCGGGGTGCCGGCTGCTGAAGACCCAGGCGTAGGGCAGCTTCTGGGCGGCGGGGGACACGGTCGGATAGAAGACGCCCGTGTAGCCGTTGGGCGCACAGCCTGCGGCCGTGGCGACCGACGGCGGCAGGATCCGGCCGTGGGTCGAGGTGTGGGTGCCCGAGCCCCAGTAGGGGCCGTAGTAGCTCGAGTAGTGGCCAGGCGGCTGGAGCGACTCGCCGGCCAGGAACGTGTTGCTCGTGCCGTCACGGATGTCAGCCATGCTCGTCGAGATGTCGTTGAAGAAGGCCCCCCGGTAGATCGGGTTGGGCAGACCCGCGTTGTTGCCGCCGGGGCAGTTGTATTCGGTGTAGTAGCCGGAGTTGAGCAGGTAGTTGCTCTCGCGGGCCATCTGCATCGAGTAGGGACCCGTCCCGTCGGTCGTGCCGGCGACGACCGGGTGGATCTGCGACGGGTAGATATCCGACGGGCAGACGAACGAGGCGATCATGGTCCCGACGACCGTCGTGTTCGTCCAGGCCGAGCCGATCAGGTTGGTATTGCCAGGGCCAACGCTGCTGCTCGACATCGATGACTCCCACGCGGCGTTGCTCGACGCGTGGCTGAAATTGTAGGCGTTGTAGAGCGTCGATTGCTCGATCTGGGGCAGGACCATGGTGAAGCCGGTCGTGTTCAGCACCAGACCTTTGCCACCGTTGGAGTACTGGCAACTGCCCGCGTAGATCTTGGCCGGCGGGAAGGCGCCGTTAACGTCGTGGTAGTTGTGCATCGCCAGCCCGATCTGCTTCAGATTGTTGACGCACTGCGAGCGTCGGGCGGCTTCGCGGGCGGCCTGCACGGCCGGCAGGAGCAAGGCGATCAAGACGCCGATGATGGCAATGACGACCAAAAGCTCAATCAGCGTGAAGCCACGGCGAGAGCGTGGCGACGGACCTTGGGACATCGAAGCATTCTCCGGGAGTGAAGGGGGGCCAGCAGGGAGACTCGAGGTGGGAAGGAGATTGGAGGCCGATCTTACAAAAACCTCGAACAAGTTTTCCAGAAAATTTAATCGAGATTTTTGCTCTTCAGGTATCCGAACCTGGACGAGATCGGACGGGGGACAGCCCGGGGAGGAGAACCCAGGGAATCAGGGGCTCGACTCCGGTCGACCGACGCCTGGATCAAGGCACTTGTCTGATGTTATCCTTTAGCGTCGGATGCAGACTGATGGGCTACAAAATTCTCCCGGATCGCAAGTCGACTTCCAACACCCGACCTCGACTGGCCAGCGACCCCGCACGCGAGACCGCCAGTACTCAACGCCACCATCCCCAAGAGGCGGGGTTTGCGGTTTCTGAGGAACCTAAAACCTTGGTTCGGACGCCGAGCGTCGACCGGGCGCACGGCGTGTTCGGATCTAGCGATGGGCCGCCGGCCTGGCATCCACACATCACGCATGAACTCAGGCTCGCGCCGCGGGCCGGATGGCGACAGACGGGGTCAATCGAGCCCGAGGCGTTCGAGAAGGCTGTCGGGGGCGGCGGCGTATTCGAGGGGTTCCATGGAGTAGCTGGCGCGTCCCTGGCTGAGGCTGCGGACGGCGGTCGAGTAGCCGAACATCTCGGCCAGCGGAGCGCGGGCCTCGATGACGCGGAGGGGGCCGCGGTCGAAGGTGTTGGAGATCTCGCAGCGGCGGGCGAGCAGGTCGGCCATGATGTCGCCGAGGTATTCGGGGGGGGTGACGACTTCGAGCTTCATCACGGGTTCAAGGATCGTCGGGCCGGCTTCCTTCATGGCGTTGTCGAGGGCCTCGCTGGCGGCGAAGCGGAAGGCGAGCTCGTTGGAGTCTTCCTCGTGGGTCTGACCATCGACGAGCGTGACCTTCAGATCGACCAGTGGGTAGCCGGTCCGACCGCCGGAGCGGGCTTCTCGCGAATCGCCTGTTCGATGGCCGGCAGGAACTCGCGGGGGATGACCCCGCCCTTGGAGGCGTTGAGGAACCGGACCGACGGCGCCCCCTTGGGCTGGGCCTCGGGCTCGACGTCGATCCAGACCTTGGCGTACAGGCCCGAGCCGCCGGTCTGGCGGATGCACTGGCCGAGCACGCGCTTCACCGGCTTCTTGATCGTCTCGCGGTAGCTGACCCGGGGCTTACCGACGTGGACCTTGAGCCGGTAGTCGCGGATCATCTTGTTCTTGAGGATCTCCAGGTGCAGCTCGCCCATGCCGGAGATGAGGGTCTGGCCGGTCTCCTCGTGGACGTTGTAGTTGAAGGTCGGGTCCTCGCGGGCGAGGGAGGCCAGGGTTTCGGCGAGCTTGCCCTTGTCGGCCGAGCTGACCGGCTCGATCGACATGCTGATGACCGTCTCGGGGAACTCGATCTGCTCCAGGAGGATCGGGTGGGCGGCGTCGCAGAGGGTGTCGCCGGTGACGGACTCCTTCAGGCCGACGACGCCGACGATGTCGCCGGCCAGGGCTTCGTCGAGGGCGACCTTGTCATCAGCGCGGATGTGGTAGAGGCGGGAGCAGTTCTCCTTCTTGTCCCGGCCGGGGTTGTAGGGCCGGGTGCCGGCCTTGAGCTTGCCGGAGTAGATCCGGACGAAGGAGAGGTCGCCGTGGGCGTCGCTGGTGATCTTGAAGACGAGGCCGCAGAAGGGGGCCTTGGGGTCGGGCTTGCGGCGGATCTCGTCCCCTTTCTTCGGATGGTGGCCGACAACCGGAGGTCGGTCGAGCGGGCTGGGCAGGTAAGACGAGACCGCATCGAGCAGGCGCTGGACGCCGACGTACTTGAAGCTGGAGCCGCAGAGGACCGGCTGGGCCTTGCCGGTCAGGGTGGCGCGGCGGAGGGCTTCGTGGATCATCTCCTCGGTCAACTCGGCCCCTTCGAGGCTGGCCATGTACTGCTCGGCGAACCGGTCGTCGAACTGGCTGAGCTGGTCGAACATCCGTTCGCGCCAGAGTTCGGCCTCGGGGATGAGATCGTCGGGGATCTCGGTTTCCGTGATGGTCGAACCGAGGTCCTCGGTCTGGTAGTAGAGGGCCTTCATGGCGATCAGGTCGATCAGGCCCTGAAAGGGGTTCATCGAGCCCTCGGGACCGGCGCCGATCGGGATCTGGATCGGGATCGGGTGGCCGTCGGGGAGCCGGGCGGCGATCTCGTTATAGACCCGCTCGAACTCGGCCCCGATGCGGTCCATTTTGTTGATGAAGCAGAGCCTCGGGACGTGGTACTTGGCCGCCTGCCGCCAGACCGTCTCGCTCTGGGCCTCGACCCCTTCGACAGCCGAGAAGATCACAACGGCGCCGTCGAGGACGCGGAGCGAGCGCTCGACCTCGGCCGTGAAATCGACGTGGCCGGGCGTGTCGATGATGTTGATCGTGATCGGCTCGCCGTGGCGGTCCTTCCAGTGGCAGGTGATGGCCGCGGCGACGATCGTGATGCCGCGGTCCCGCTCCTCCTCAAGGTAGTCGGTCGTCGTGTTCCCCTTATCGACGTCCCCCATCCGGTGGATCTCGCCGGTGTAGTAGAGGATGCGCTCGGTCGTGGTCGTCTTGCCGGCGTCGATGTGGGCGATGATGCCGATGTTGCGAAGTTGATGTAAGGGGTCGGTTTCCATGACAGACCATCCGGTTGGGAAATTCGAGGACCGACGTCGGCGGGAAGGCACGGCCGAGGCGCGCAATGGAGAAATAGTGTAACCGAGGTTTGACCACCGGCACAGCGCGAGTCCGGGCGTTGTCGGAAGGCGCTCCGAGAAAGTTCGGCGACTCTCGACGGGCCTGGCGCAATCGCGAACGGGTGCGGCGTGCCGGATCGCCCCGAGGCCCGGCGAGCAGAACCGCTTTCCCGGACGGTTCGAGGACGTTGGGACGGAGCGACGGCGTCCGGGCGACGCGCCGGGGACACCTTCGGGAGAGCGTGAGGACGCCGGGAAGACGCCTTGCTTCCAGGAAGACGCCAGACTACAAATTCCAGCTTGGCATAGACTTAGAAGACGATTTTACCCAATTTGAAGTTCGTTCGGCGTCGGGGATACGTCCGGGCGTCGCGACTTCGACCCCAGGGCGACAGGCCCACGTCCGCGTGGGCCTGGCTGCGGCTTGAGGGGCATGCCGGATGCCCAGATGGACGTGGGCATGGTGGCCGGCGAGAAGGCAAAAATCGTTTTCTTTAACCATCTCAGGACGCTCAAGACAGAGTGAGTACGGCCGGGCGACGCGCCGAGGACGCGTCCGGGACGCCTGCGGTGCGCGGTGAGGACGCCCGGCATTGAGGCAACCGACAGATCACAAATCGTGGTTTTCGAGCAATTTGGAAGAAAATATTACCCATTGTGAATTTCGTTCGGCGCCGGGGACGCGCCACGGCGTCGCGACGCGTCGCCAGGATTCGCGGGTGAACGGGCAACCGGATGGTCAGGGAGCCAGCGTTAATTATAGCACACAATCGGGACGCTGGCACGGGTCGTCCGGGTGTCGGGAGAACCACGGGCAGCCGGTCGGGAGGTCACGGAGGGCCGCTTAGGGGACAGCCGACGACGTCTGGTTCGCGGTCGGGACGTTCTCGAAGGCAAAGGCCCCGTAGCCGACGACCTCGTCGCGGGGACCGGCCGTGTCGCCCGAGTTGCGGAGGTCGAGGACCCGCGGCATCAATCCATGGCGGCGTGCCGCGACGAGCAGGCCGGCGATCGCGGCGTGGCCACAGGCGCCCTCGGAGCTGAGGTCCTCCGACCGGAGGGCCTCGATGGCGGTGGCGGTGGCGCGATCCAACCGGCAGGCCTCGTCGTAGGAATGATAGTGGCTCAGGTCGGAGCTGATGACGACGAGGGTCCGGTCGCTGTCCCAGAGCCGGTCGAGCACCTCGGCGACCTCCTCGGGGGTGGCCCGGCCGACGAGCAGGGGGACAACGGCCACGTCGCCGAGCATTTCTTGCAAGAAGGGGAGCTGGACTTCCAGGGCGTGGTCGCGGCCATGGGCGCGGTCATCAATGGCAACCTGAGGCAGGTCGAGCACGGTTTCAAGAGCTTGTTTATCAATCACCACCTTCCCGAGCGGCGTGGCGAAGGCGTCGGCCGAGCTAGCGGCCAGGCCGCGGACGGCCGAATGGGCGGTGCCCAGCAGCACGACGCGGCGAATCAGGCCTCGCGCCGGGGCGAGCCGGGCGTAGCCGGTCGCCGCGATCGGACCCGAGTAGCGGTATCCGGCATGCGGTACGATCAACGCCTTCGGGACACCCCCGACCGGCGGCACCGCCGTTCCGAGCAAGGCGCGGATGGAAGTCCTCAGCCGGTCCGGCTCGCCCGGGTAGAACCGGCCCGCCACCGCGGGCGGGCGAATCGTCGTCGCGGCGGAACTCATCGAACACCTCCCGGCCCTGGCCCCACGGGCGTTCTTCTCGGAATGCTTCCATTTTACCGTCCACGCCAGTGTCGCAACACCGTCGACGCAATTCTCCGAACCACACGAGAGCTTTCATGAATGCCGCCGCTGATTCCTCGATCGTACCGACGAAATACTGGCATCGCCTCGAAGACGGCCGGGTCCAGTGCGACCTTTGCCCCCGATTCTGCAAGCTTCATGAAGGCCAGCGCGGGTTTTGCTTCGTCCGCGCCCGGCAGGACGACCAAGTCGTCCTGACGACGTATGGCCGTTCGAGCGGCTATTGCGTCGATCCGATCGAGAAGAAGCCGCTGAACCACTTTTTGCCGGGGACGCCGGTGCTCTCGTTCGGCACGGCGGGTTGCAACCTCGGCTGCAAGTTCTGCCAGAACTGGGACATCTCCAAGTCGCGCGAGCAGGACACCCTCGCCGATGCCGCGACGCCGGATGCCATCGCGCGGGCCGCCGAACGGCTCGGCTGCCGGAGCGTGGCGTTCACGTATAACGACCCGGTGATCTTCCACGAGTACGCGATCGACGTGGCGCAGGCGTGCCACGAGCGCGGAATCCAGGCGGTCGCAGTGACGGCTGGGGAGGTCTGCGCCGGGCCGAGGGCGGAGTTCTACCGGAACATGGACGCGGCGAACGTCGATCTGAAGGGGTTCACGGAGCGGTTCTACAAGGAGGTTTGCGCCTCGCATCTTCAGTCCGTCCTGGAGACGCTCGTTTACCTGAAGAAGGAAACGGATGTCTGGTTCGAGCTGACGACGCTCTTGATCCCCGGCGAGAACGACTCGGACGAGGAATTGGAGGCGATGACGCGGTGGGTGGTCGAGGAGCTGGGGCCGGACGTGCCGATGCACTTCACGGCGTTCCACCCGGACTACCGGATGCTCGACCGCCCGGCCACCCCGCCGGCCACGTTGAGGCGGGCGCGGCAGATCGCGTTGAAGAACGGGGTGCGGTATGCGTACGTCGGGAACGTCCATGACGAGGAGGCGGACAGCACGGACTGCCACGCCTGCGGGCAGCGGTTGATCGGCCGCGACTGGTTCCTCCTGACGCGCTGGAGACTCACGGCGGAGGGACGCTGTCCGGCCTGCGCGACGCCCTGCGCCGGGGTCTTCGAAGCCGAGCCGGGCACCTGGGGTCGGCGACGGCTACCGGTCGTCTTGCGGGATGTTGCGGAACGCTGAGAAGACGGGGGCTGGACAAGTTGTCTGCCACTTCAGCCAGGTGTTTCCTTGCCCCCAGACTCTGGCCGTTGAGATGGCTGGGGCGCGATGATCTCGTACGTCCCTTGCGGCGGAAGTTGGTCTCGGATCGGTAGCGATCAGGTCGGAGACTTTCGACTGGGCCTTCCTGGCCTTCGCCCAGAGCGAGAAAAAGACCAACAGGAGGATGCAACCCAGGGCGCCGGGACTGAACGTGACGGCAACAAAAAATGCAAAAATCTTGGGATTTTCGATCGTGGAAGCAAACAACGAGCAGAACAAGGAGACCGAGAGCGTCATCAAGGCAATTTCGAAAGAACCTTGGGGAATCTCCCCCAACCGGTTTCTCAACCGAGAAAGAAGAACCCCGCAGCTCAGGATTCGAGAATCCCGAGGGATGCGGGGAACGAGGGAATCTCTCGCCATCCCTTACCAGGCGAAGTGGGCGAAGGCCTTGTTGGCATCGGCCATGCGGTGGACGTTCTCGCGGCGGCTGATGGCAGCACCTTCGCGGTTGAAGGCGGCGACCAGCTCGTCAGCGAGCTTCAGGTGCATGGGGCGGCCCTTCTTCTCGCGGGCGGCCATCAGGATCCAGCGGATCGAGAGCGTCTGCTGGCGGTTCTTGCGGACCTGCATCGGGACCTGGTAGGTCGCACCGCCGACGCGCTTGGAGCGGACCTCGATGACCGGCATGACGTTCTCGACGGCGCGGGTGAAGACCTCCAGGGGGTCCTCGTTGGGCAGGCGTTTCTGGATCAGGTCCATCGCGTCGTAGAAGACCGTCAGGGCGACGGACTTCTTGCCGTCGTGCATCAGGCAGTTGACAAACTTGCTGACCAGCTTGGAACCGAAGCGGGGATCGGGCCGGAGCTGGGTCTTGCTGGCGGTGAACTTGCGGGCCATGAAGGGTCGATCCTGCTCTGATCAAGGGGCCTGGGTTGGGGGCGCGTCGAACCGAACCAAACCGAACCGATCCGGGGACGATTGGGCTCGGGCTGAGGTTAGCGGGGCTTCTTCGCGCCACCCTTGCCCGGGGCGGCGGCGGACTTGGCCTTGGCGCCGTACTTGGAGCGGGCCTGCTTGCGGTCGGCCACGCCGAGCGAGTCGAGCACGCCGCGGACGATGTGGTAGCGCACGCCCGGCAGATCGCGGACGCGGCCGCCGCGGACCAGCACGATCGAGTGCTCCTGGAGGTTGTGGCCCTCGCCGGGGATATAGGCCGTGATCTCCTTGCCGTTGGAGAGCCGCACGCGGGCGACCTTCCGCAGGGCGGAGTTCGGCTTCTTCGGCGTCATCGTCTTGACCTGGAGGCAGACGCCCCGCTTGAACGGGCAGGCCTCGAGCACGGGCGACTTGCTCTTGTAGCCCTTGGGACGTCGCGGCTTGCGGACGAGCTGATTGATGGTGGGCATGATCAGGTGTCGTTTGTTCCCTAAACCAATGCCCCGCGGCAAGCCGGGGCGCGTCGGAGATCCTGAATTTGCTGGATGGCGGTTTCGGTGGCGATGGGGGCTCACTCGGGGCGCAAGCGCGCCTCCGGGCGCATCGCCGAAGCGAGTAGTTTAACATGCCGTTGCGGCCTGTCAAGGGCGATCGCCGGGCTTTGGCGGTGGGCGCAGGGTGGACAATTCCCGACCAGCCCGGGCCGAGGTCTGGACAAAGGCTCGTCACGCCTTCCCCTCGTCGCCGGCCCGGCGCTTATAATTCCGGCGATGCCGGGCCCCGGCCCGACCCTTGCTCGGATGGACTTCCGAACTGAGAATGCCAACCGCGACAACGTTCCCAGGAGGACCCACGATGATGCCGTCGCCATGGAGCCGCCGTCAATTCCTTTGCCGCGGGACGGGCTTGCTCGGCCTCGGAGCGCTGGCGCTTGGGGGTCGGTCGCCGGCCTTCGGGTTTGCGGAGGAGCCCTCGGCCGAGGCCTTGATCGTCAAGGGGATCGACTTCCTCCGACCTCGGCAGGAGGACAACGGCGGCTGGTCCACCCAGCGCAAGGAGCCGGGGATCACGGCTCTGGTGCTCACGGGAGTGCTCAAGTCGAAGCGGGTGACGGTCAACGAGCCGATCGTCACGAAGGGCCTGGCTTACCTGGAGCAGTTCGTCGATCCGCAGGGCGGTCTGGCCGTCGGGCACGCCAACTACTCGACCGCGATCGCCTTGATGGCCTTTCAGGAGGCCAACACGGCCGGCGGCAAGTACGACGCGATCATCAAGGGGGGGCAGAAGTTCCTCAAGGAGAAGCAGTGGGACGAGGGGGAGGGGAAGGACCCGGATGACGTCTTCTACGGCGGCGCCGGCTACGGTGGCAGCAACAGCCGGCCCGACCTGTCAAATACCGCGTTCATGATCGAGGCCCTGCGTGAGACCGGCCTGCCGGCCGACGACCCGGCCTTGCAGAAGGCGATCGTCTTCGTCTCGCGCTGCCAGAACCTGGACAGCGAGTTCAACGATCAGGCCTGGGCGAAGAAGGTCAACGACGGCGGCTTCATCTACACGGCGGCCAACGGCGGCTCCAGCGTCGCGGGCGAGGCGCCCGGCGGCGGCCTGCGGTCGTACGCCAGCATGACCTACGCCGGCTTCAAGAGCCTCGTCTATGCCGGGCTCACCAAGGACGACCCCCGAGTCAAGACCGCGCTGGATTACATCCGCAAGCATTACAGCGTCGAGGAGAACCCGGGGCTGGGGCAGCAGGGGTTGTACTACTACTACCAGGCGTTCGCGAAGTCGATGGCGACGCTGGGATCGGCCACGTTCACCGACGCCAAGGGTCAGGAGCATGACTGGCGCGCCGAGCTGGTCGGCGCCCTGGCGAAGCGGCAGAACGCGGATGGGAGCTGGGTCAACCCGGCGGATCGGTTCATGGAGGGGGACCCGAACCTGGTCACGGCGTATGCCCTGATCGCGTTGGCGAATGTGAAGGCGTTCCAGGGATGAGGGGGCTGAGACGTCGGGACTTCCTCGGTGCCGGTGCCGGGGCGATGGTCGGGGGAATGTTCCTCCGACCGTCGGCCGGGCGCCTCCTGAGGCGGTCAACGGCGACGCGGTGATCCGCAACCGGGCCGGGCCGTCGGAGATCGTCATCACGACGACGAGTCGGGTGGCGGGAGCGATCCACTCGTTGACGTGGAACGGCCGCGAGTTCCTCGACAGCACCGACCACGGGCGGCAGCTCCAGTCGGCCTCGAACTTCGACTGCGGCGGGGAATTCCACCCGGAGACGTTCAACCCGACCGAGGCCGGCTCCCGTCGTGATGGCGTCGGGCCGACCACGTCGAGCCAGCTCCTGAAGATCGCGGCGCAGGGGGCGGAGCTGCGGACGACGTCGCGGATGGCCTTCTGGCTCGCGCCGGGGGAGACGTCGGTCGGGCATCCGGCCTGCAACACGACCGTGCTTTCGGACCACCTGCTGACGAAGCGGGTCCGGATCGGGCCTGGGGACCTGCCGCATGCGATCGCCTACGACGTGACGTTCCGGGTGCCGGAGGGCGAGCGGCATACGTTTGCCCAATTCGAGGCGGTGACGGGCTACATGACGCCGGAGTTCGCGCGGTTCTGGGCGTTCGACGCGGATTCGGGCCGGTTCGAGCCGCTGGACGATGGACCGGGCGAGCAGGGCAAGCCGGTGGCCCTAGCGACGGCCGACGGTGGGCACGCGATGGGCGTCTACTCGCCCGACCAGCCTTCGACGGGCTTCGAAGCGGCCGGCTACGGGCGGTTCCGGTTCCGGGCGGAGCGGGTGGTGAAGTGGAATTGCGTCTTCCGCGAGCGGGAACTGCGCGGCATTCGGCCGGGGGATCATCGGTTCCGCATGTTCGTGGCCGTCGGGACACTCGACGACGTGCGGCGGACCATCGGGACGTTGATCGAGCAGTCACAAGCCTGCTGAATCCGCACGAGAGTGTCACCCGATTCCAACGATTTGTTGATTCGCCTTGCCCTCGGTTGGGCGGGCGCGTCAAGCTAGGGCGTCGGATCGAAAACTTCACCCCACTTGCCTGTCGGCCTCGCCCGGACGGGATTGTGAGACAGTAGCCCCGATCCGGGCTCGGCCGTCCCCCGGTACGGCCCGCCATGTCGTGCGAGATCCGCCTCATTTCGATCGGAGAGTTCCTCCGAACCGACCTTACCGGGGAGTTCGACTTCCTGGCGGCCCGCCGCGTTCTGGAGGATGTGGCGGCGGCGTGCGCCGGAGTCCGGGCCTCCAGATCCTCCTCGACGTCCGAGAGGCCAGCACGCCGAGCCTCGGCCCGACCGAGATTTACAACCTCGTCATGATCTTGCGGAACTCGGGCCTCGGCCCCGAGAACCGGGTGGCGATCCTGTATCGCCCGAGGGACGAGGTCAACCGTGCCCAGCTCTTTGCGATGTGCGCCAATGCCCAGGGCTTTCGCGTGTCGGCGTTTCGGGACTTCGAGGAAGCCCTCGACTGGCTGAACGGAACGACCGGGCTGGAGCCTCGGGCCCCGACGCCAGACGGGACGGTGGAGACCTCGCCGTCTTCGAAGCAGAATTTCCCCGACCCTTCGTGACCGGGTCTCAATATGAGTTCTGCTTCTCGAAGTCGGCCTTCTTCTGGGGATACTCGATGACGACGAGCTTCTGATTGGCCTCGTCCCAGGCGTATTCCTGGTAATACGGGAGCTGGGCGAGCTGGATGCCGTCGGGCTGATCCTTCTTGATGATCTCGGTCATGAATTCGTCGTAGGTCAGCGGCTTGGGGTCCATGATGCTCTGGGCGTTGCGGATCTGAATCGCCTGCTGGACGGCCATCGCGCCGATCTTGCCGACGGAGGTCCGGTAGGCCTCGGCGGACTGGGTCAAGGGGTCGCTGACGCTGATCTCGGTGGAGGCGAGCACGGCGCCGTTGGCCAGCTCGTCCTGGAGCTTGAGGACGTTCTGCGTCTTCTTGCCGATCGTCTCGCGGGTCTTGACCTTGGGCTCGGTCTTCTTCGCCCCCGAGTCGCAGCCGACGGCCAGAGCCAGGACGGCGGCGGGGACGAGCAACAGGAGAAGGAGGCGGGGCAGGCGCATGGCGAGGAACTCCGCGGGTTTGATTCCGGTCGGGAAGGCTCTCCTGCGCAGTATCGCGAGGGAGGCGGGGTGAGGCAAGCGGCGCCCGCATCCCTGATCTGCTACCGCGTGATCCCGTCCCAGTTCCAGCTTTTGAGGGTCGGCAGGAGGTCGTGACGAGTGAGGTCGAAGTGCAGGGGGGAGACGGTGATGTAGCCCTCGGCGAGGCTGGAGACGTCGCTTTCCTCGCCTTCGAGATTGTAGGGGGGGGCATAGGTGAGCCAGTAGTAGGTGCGACCGCGGGGGTCGCGTCGGCGCTCGAACGCCTCACCGTGGCGGCCGACGCCCATCGGCACGACCCGCACGCCTTTCGGCTCGCCGCGGTTGTGGGCCGGCAGGTTGACGTTGAACAGCGAGCCGGCCGCAGGCTGGTTCGACAGGATACGCTCGATGACCTTCACGGCATGGCGGGCGGCGTGGGGGTAGTCGAAATGCTCGGAGAGTTCGAGCGAAACGGCGATACTGGTGATCCGAAAGAAGGCCCCTTCGATGGCCGCAGCGACCGTGCCGGAGTAAAGGACGTTGATGCCCGCATTGGCGCCGGCGTTGATGCCGGAGACGATCAGGTCGGGCGGGCGCTCCATCAGCTCCAGGATGGCGAGCTTGACGCTGTCGGCCGGGCTGCCCTCGACCATGAAGCCGAGTGGGGAGCCGTCCTCGTCCTCGACCTCCTTGACGACCAGGGGGGTCAGGAGCGTGATCGCGTGGCCGACACCGCTTTGCTCCTGCGCCGGGCCGACAACCGTCACGTCGCCCAGCCGCCGGAGTTCCTTCTGCAAGGCCCGAAGGCCGGGGGCGAAGACGCCGTCGTCGTTGGTCAGCAAGATCCGCACGGGCACACCGCTCAAGATTTAGGGGTTCTCGGCCTGGTCTCGCCGCCCCGCGATCGTACCGGCCGGGTCGAAGCGGCGTCAACCGGCGCCCGCGTGCAAGAAGATGGGGCGAGGCCGAGGAGACGGGAAAGGTCTGGGGAGCGAGCGAATCGTGGTCAAGCGCGAGGGCAGGCCCGAACGGGCCGGGATGGGGGTCCGCGACTTCCTGGCCAAGACCCGGCAGGCCTTCGCCGAGTTCCTCACGGTTCCGAGCCTGATCGTCGTCGGCTTCTTCGGCCTCGCTGCCTTGACGACTGCCCTCGATAGCGTCGGCGGCGGATGGCTGGCCCCGGCGCACCGCTTCCTCCAAGGTCGCTTCTTCCGCACCTCGCAATCCACCAGCGACCTGCTCGGCACGATCGCCACCGGGATCACGACAGTCACCTCGATCACCTTCTCGCTGCTGCTGCTGGCCGTGCAGCAGTCGGCCGCCTCGATGACCAACCAGGTCTTCGACCAGTTCCTCCGTCGGCGGCTCAACCAGGGATACTTCGGCTACTTCGTCGGCCTGGCCCTCTACGCGACGATCATCCTCGCGAGTGTCGATCCACCGTACAACCCCGTCTTCGGCGCCACGGCGGCCTTGCTGCTGACGATCGCCGCGATGTTCCTGCTGATCCTGATCATCTACTCGACGATCGACCAGATGCGTCCGGTGGCGATCATCGACGAGATTCACGACCGCCTGCTCGACGCCCGCCGTCGCCAGCACGACTTTCTTCGCAACACCCGACGCGCCCCGACGCTCGACGCCCCCGAACGCCGCGCGGTTCGGTCCGAGACCGACGGCTTCCTGACCCGCATCGACGTGGACGCCATCGCCGATGCGGCGGCGAGGCGGCATGGACGGGTCGAGGTGGACGTGCCGATCGTCGTCGGCGGTTTCGTTGCCTTCGGCGACACGATGGCCACGATCCGGGCCGAATCTGCCGAGGACGCCGAGTCGCTTGAACCGATGGTGCGCAAGGCGATGCCGCTCGCCCGTCAGCGCGACCTGGACACCGATCCCGCCTACGGCCTGGAGCAGCTCCACGTCATCGCCTGGTCAGCCATCTCCACCGCCAAGCAGAACCCCGCGCCCGGCCTGCTCACGATCCGCGCCCTCCGCGATATCCTCGCCCGCTGGTCGGCCTCGGCCCGGCGGGGCGACGACGAACTGGTTCGACGCGAACCGGCACCCGTCGTCTATCGCGACGATGTGCCGGGGCAGTTGCTCGACGTCTTCGAATCCCTGGCCGTGGCGGCGTCCGAATCGATGCAGCACCAGTCGCTCGCCGAGATCCTCCGCGCCTTCAGCGTGACCTTCGGCCGGCTCGACGACGCATCGCGGCATCGGGTCGCGGAGATCCTCCTGCGTCTCTTATCATCGTTAGGAGATCATGTGCTGACGCGAGAGCTAGAAGCGTCCCTCACGGCCACGGCCGAGGCGCTGGCCGATTCGGGTCGCGACGCGGCGGCCGGAGCGATCCGCGAGGCCCGCGATGCCCTGAAGGCCACGGTCGGCACGCTCCAGGCTCGCAGCACCCGCGTCCAGGCCGCGGGCGTCGGTTGACGCCCGGCTCCCGCGCTGGCAGCGTAACGGATCGCGAACGGATCGCGTTCTCCCCCCGGCACGGTCCCCAGGACACTCATGATCGACTACGACCCCCACCACTGGTTCTCCCACTTCTTTGACATCCGCGGCTCGATGGTCCGCGAGATCCTCGGCCGCGTCGGCGCCTGCGTGCTCTGGTCGGCGGCGGTCGCTTATGCCTATCTGCGGCTGCACGTCGATCTGGCCATCCCTTCGACCTTGCACAGCCTGGTCGGCCTCGCGCTCGGCCTGTTGCTGGTCTTCCGGACGAATGCTTCGTATGACCGCTTCTGGGAAGGGCGGAAGCTCTGGGGTGGGATCGTCAACGAGAGCCGCAACCTCGCCCGAGGGGCGAGTGCCTTCGTCAAGGACGACCCGGCCCTGTTGCGGGAGATCGTGCGCTGGACAGCGGCGTTTCCCTACGCGGCGATGAACAGCCTGCGGGGCCGGTCGGACCTCGGGCCTGTGGCGGCGGGCCTGGCGGCGGGCCTGACGGCGGACGAGGTCGCCGAGATTCAGGCGGCCGACCACACGCCATTGTCCGTCGCCCGCCGGATCAGCGTCCTCCTGGCACGTGCCCGCGACCGGGGCCTGATCTCAGATTATGTGATGATGACGCTCGATCAGAATGTGCAGCTTTTGATCGATTATCTCGGCGGTTGCGAGCGGATTCACAAGACGCCGATCCCGTTCGCCTACATGGTCCACCTCCGGCGGGCACTGGTGCTGTATTGCTTCACCTTGCCGTTTGCCCTCATCGGCGAGTTCGGCTGGGGGACGGTCCTGGATACGTTCCTGCTGACGTACGTCTTCTTCGGGATCGAGGAGATCGGCGTCGAGATCGAGGACCCGTTCGGCGTGGATGCCAACGACCTGCCGCTCGACGACATCTGCACCACGATCGAAAGGAACACGAGGGCGCTCGTGGGCGACGACGGCAGGACGGCGGAAGCGGCCGCCGTCTGAGAAACGAACCTGCTGATGCTGTCCGGTTTGGCCTTGTGGGAGAGCCGCCCCCGGCGGTCGTCCGGTCCGGACAGCCGGGGGCGGCTGGCCCACAGAAGTCGGGCTCGAATCGGACTACATCCGCGGGTTCGTGTATGAGAACCGAGTCGGGAAGGGGATTCCTGGCCGGATGGCCTCGGTATCGGGTGGAGGGCGGAGGGAAGCGATCGTCGTCACCCTGCACTCGCTACCAGCCACCCGATTCACAAGACCGATCTCCCGAACACTCCCGTCAGCGCCAGCCTGGCCCGCAGCAAGGCCGGCGAGTCGTCGGGCATGACGATGAACCGCGGGATCGCGAAGGTGGGGAAGGGGCCGTGACGGACGAGGTCGGGCCGGAGCGCGAAGCCGAGGCGATAGCCGGCCTCGCGGGCCAGGCGGATCGTCGTGGCGTTGAAGGCGTCGGCAAGGCCGAAGGGATAGGCGACGGTCGTGATCGCGCGGCCCAGCTCGCGTTCGAAGATCGAACGGGGACGGGACAGCTCGTCGGCCTGCTCGGAATCGGTCAGGCGCGAAAGTCGGCGATGGCTCACGGTATGGGCGCCGATCGTCATGCCTGACGACAGGAGACGACGGGCGCCGTCCCAGTCCATGAAGAGGCGACGGCCAGCGTCGTCGGGCGGGCGGGCCCCGGCACGCTCCTCCAGGTGGGTCAGGAGTGCGGGGTCCTCGGGATGCTCGGTGCGGAGGAAGGCGGCGATCACGGCAGGCAAGGCGCCGGCGTCGAGGGGAACGTCCAGAGGTTCGGGACGTTCGAGGAGGAGGCGGGACTTCGGGCTGTTCTTGACCACGAAGGCGATGTGGTCCCACCAGGGCAGGCGGCCCTCGCCGACGAAATCGGTTGTGAGGAAGAAGGTTGCCGGGGCCTCCAGCTCGCGGAGGATGGGCAGGGCGACATCGACGTTGTCGCGGTAGCCGTCGTCGAAGGTGATGAGAGCGGTCGGCTCGTTGATCTGGAATGTCTCGCCCTCGACGGCGGACAGGAGGTCATCCAGGCTCCAGAGGCGGAAGCGGTCGCGGAGAAGCCGGATCTGGTGGCGGAACGAATCGGGGGTGGCCGAGACGAGGGGGTTGTAGAACGGCTCGGAAGCCGGGTCGCCGACGCGGTGGTAGCAGATCACGGCGAGAACGGGACGGCGGGCGAAGCGTTCGAGGAGGCGGAGCAGACCCGTATCGCGGAGGCGAGCGGCGAGGAAGGCGCGTTTGTGGGGGATGAGAACGGTTTTGGGCATCGTTTCAAGGGGTGTAGCGGGTGGCGAGGATGGTGAGGTCGTCGGACTGGGGTGTCGCGCCGGCGTGTCGGCGGACAGCCGCGAGCAAGGTCTCGACGGTCGCCTTCGCGTCGTCGCCGGACGTACGGCCGAGTTCGTCCAGCAGGCGGGCGTCGCCGAAGAGCTGCTGGGTGGCGTCGAACGCCTCGGTGACGCCATCGGTGTAGAAGACGAGTCGGTCGCCGGGGCGAAGCTCCATCGACTGGTCCTCAACCTCCAGCAGGGGCAGGAGGCCGACGACCGGTCCAGTGGCCTCGAAGACCGGGCGGGGCGGCTCGCCGTTGCGCAGAAGGATTGGCGACGGATGCGCCGCGTTGGCGCAGGTGACAGTGCCGGCCTTCAGGTCGAAGAGGGCGCAAACCATCGTCACGAACAAACCGCTGGCGTTCTGGTCCGCCAGGGCCTCGTTGACAGCCGCGAGGATTGGCTCGGGGCGATCGAGCAACCGACCCATCGAGCGCAGGAGCGTGATCGTGACGGCCATGAACAGAGCGGCGGGGATGCCCTTGCCGGAGACGTCGCCGACGGTGACGAGCAAGCGGTCGGGGGCGGGGCGGAGCACGTCGAAGAGGTCGCCGCCGACCTCGCGGGCCGGTTCGAGTCGGGCGTGGAGGTCGATGGCGGTGCCGCGGACGGGGGCGGACGGATCGAGCGGCAGCAGGCCCATCTGGATCTCGCGGGCAATCCGCAGCTCGCTGGCATGCTTCTCCTGGACGGCGTCGGCATACGCCTTCGCCTTCAGCAAGGAGCGAACGCGGGCCTTGACTTCGAGGATCTCGAATGGCTTGGTGAGGTAGTCATTGCCGCCGACCTCGAAACCCTGGGTCTTGCTCTGGACCTCGTCGAGGGCGCTGAGGAACATCACGGGGATTTCCCGACCTTGCGGCATCGCCCGGAGGCGTCGGCAGACCTCATAGCCGTCCATTCCGGGCATCATGATATCGAGCAGGACGAGATCAGGCGGATTCTTCTCGATGTTGCGCAAGGCCCCGGCGCCGTCGAGGGCCACGCTCAGCCTGTAGTCGTCGCGGAGGGACTGGACCAGAATATCCACGTTGGCCTTGACGTCATCGACGATCAGGATGCGCGATTCGGAAAGGTCTGTCATGACGTGGCCCCCGTTTCGAGCAGGCCGAGGAGCCGGTCGGCGACGATCAGCGCCTCGTCGAAGTTGTAATCGTCGATCCTCTGGCGGAGCCCGTTCAGATCTGGACGCCAGTCGGCGGGCGTGCCGAGGGCGGCCAGGGTGTCGAGGGCGTCCGATGAGCCGCTGAGGTCGAAGTCGGACAAGGCCACCTTCAGCGACTCCAGAGCCTCACGGAGCCGGGCTGGGTCGATCGGCGACCAGGACGCGGCCTTGGCGGCCTCGGGCGACGGGGTACGGAGAGCCTCGATACCGTCGAAGACGCGGCGGGCTTCGTCCGCGACCAGGCGGAGCAGGGAGGGGAGGGAATCGAGCAGGCCGTCGCGGGCGGCGATCTCCAGTTCCCTGGCCAGACCGCGGAGCCGATCGGCGCCGAGGTTGCCCGCGGCACCGGCGATCGAGTGGGCGTGGCGACGGGCGGTTTCGGCATCACGCGAGGCGACGGCCTGGGCCAGCTCCTCCAGCGTCGGGCGCTGGCTGTCGGCGAACCGGAGGAGCATCGGCTGGAGCCGATCGAAGGGGATGCCGAGGCGGTCGATCGTGGCACGGAGGTCGAGGCCGGGGAGGTCGGGAATGGCCTCGGCGATCGGCTCGGGCGACGGGGGCGAGACCAGTTCGACGGGGGCGACCGCCTCGGGACGGCCGGGGAGCCAGCGACGCAGGGCCTGGGCCAGCACGAGACGGTCGATCGGCTTGGAGACGAAGTCGTTCATGCCGGCGGCGAGGCACGCCTCGACGTCGGAGCGCATGGCATTGGCCGTCATCGCGATGATGGGAAGGTCGCGGAAGGCCGGATCGCGGCGGAGGGTGCGGGTCGCTTCGAGGCCGTCCATCTCGGGCATCTGCATGTCCATCAAGATCGCATCGAAGCCCCCGGCCCTCGCCCGTTCGACGGCCTCCTTGCCGTTAACAGCGATCTCCAGCGCGATCCCGAGTCGATCGAGAAGTTCTTGCGCGACGAACTGGTTCGCCTCGTTGTCCTCGGCCAGCAGGACGCGGGCGCCGGCGAACGCGCGATCGAGGACCGTCGCGGCGGAACTCGTCCGGTCGTGGGGCGGCGCGTCCAGGCCGAGCGCCTCGGCCATCGCGGCGAGCAAGGTGGTCGGGGTAATCGGCTTCGGGAGGAAGACGTTGACGCCCACCTCGATGCCGCGGGCTTCCTCTTCCTTGCCGGCATAGGCGCTGACGAGGACCACCGGCAGGTCGCGCGTCTCGGCGACGGCTCGGATACGGGCAGTGGCCTCCAGGCCGCTGAGACCGGGCAGCAGCCAGTCGATCAGGACCAGGCCGAACGGCCCGCTGGCGCCGGGGCGGTTACGCTCCGCCAGCAAGGCCAGGCCCGACTCGGCGTCAGCCACCGCGACGTGGGCGATCCCGAAGCCGTCGAGCAAGGTCTCCAGCAACTCGCGGCTGGTGGCGTTGTCCTCGACGACCAGGGCGCGCACACCGCGTAAGGGCTCGGGCACGTCGGCGGCGACGGCCGGCGTTGAGGGCTCGGTGGCGAAGTGGGCGGTGAAGTCAAACGTACTGCCGCGACCGGCCTCGCTCACGACGGTCACGTCGCCGTCCATCAAGCGCGCCAGCCGTCGGCAAATCGCCAGGCCGAGGCCGGTGCCGCCGTACTTGCGGGAAGTCGAGCTGTCGGCCTGGGTGAACGCCTGGAAGAGTCGCGATTGCTGGTCCGGGGTCATGCCGATGCCGGTATCGCGCACCGAGAAGCGGAGCCGGACGCCATCGCCGGTCGGGTCGCGGCCGTCGGGGCTGAGCGTCACGCGCAGGGCGATCTCGCCGCGGTCGGTGAACTTGAAGGCATTGCCGATCAGGTTTGTGAGCACCTGACGCACCCGCAAGGGGTCGCCGACGAGGGCGTCGGGCACCTCGGGATCGACGTGGACGATCAGCTCGACGTGCTTCTCGACGACCTTGGACCGGAACGTCTCGGTGACTTCTTCGAGCAAGAGCCGGAGCCGGAATGGGGCCGATTCGACGTCGAGCTTCTCAGCCTCGATCTTGGAGAAGTCGAGGATGTCGTTGATGAGCGCCAGGAGGTTACGAGCCGAGGCGTGGGCGACGGAGAGGTACTGGCGCTGCCGGGGTTCCAGCTCACCTTCGAGAGCCAGGCCGGTCATGTTGATGATGGCGTTCATCGGCGTGCGGATCTCGTGGCTCATCGTGGCGAGGAAGGCGCTCTTGGCGTGGTTGGCCGCCTCAGCCTTCTTCATGGCCTCCTGAAGCTCGGCAGTCCGCTCGGCGATGGTGGCTTCGAGCTGGGTCTGGTGCCGCTGAAGCTCGCGGTTCTTGGCGCTGACGTCGCGCATCAGGTCCTCGCGGCTGCGGGTCTCGACCCGCTCGCGCAAGGCCCGGACGGTCGCCGCGTCGGGCTGGAAGACGGTCCCCGGCAGGAGCCGGACCAGGTCGAGCCGGCCGTCGCGGGCGTGGGCGAAGTCGAAGAAAGCGGCGACGGGGTGGGGGTCCGGGGCCGATTCGGGAACCTCCAGCGCCAGCGCGAGAGCTGGCCGGTCCTGATACGCGTCGAGCCGCACCTTCAAGCGTGCCGACGGCCCGGCGCGGGCCGCCGAGCGGCCCAGCTCCGAGATGGCGACGGCGAGCTGCGTCGCCACGATGGCGTCGAAGCCGAGGTCAAGTGCGAGCTGGTGGACCTTCCGCCGCGCCTCCAGGTGGGCGTGCTCGCCGGACAGCGGGATCTGACCCAGGTCGATCAAGGCCGATACCTCACCGCGATGCAACTGGCGTCGTCGTGCTCCCGGCCGAAGAGGCGGACCACGGTCTGCGCAACATGCTCCGGCGAGTCGCCGAGCAGACCGGGGTACTGCTCGGGTCCAAACCGCGACTTGATGCCATCGGTCGTCAAGAGCACGAGGTCGCCGGACCGGAGAGTCAGCGACTGCTCGCGGGGGGTGCGCATCCGTTGACCAACGGTGCCGTCGTGCGAGACCAGCCGGGCCTCGGTCGCGCCGACGACTCTCAAGAGGGTATTGCCAACGCCGACGAAGCGGAGCCGGCCGACGGCCCGTTCGAGGAAGGCCAGGCCGACGGCCGCGCCGAGCGTGCGGCGAAGATGGTCATGCAGGCGGGTCATCAGGTCGGGCAAATCGGGTCCGGCCTCGTTGACGGAGGAAGTCGGCGGCCCGGCGGGCGATGTCATGAGCGATCGGGCCGTGGCCGAGCGCGTCGATGATCGCCAGGAAGAGGCCATCGGGCTGCTCGACGATCAGCGTGGCGTCGCCGCTGACGGACTCGCCCTGGAAAGGGCGGACCGCGGAGCCGGACTCGAAGCGCGCCGATGTGGCTGTCGGCTTCATCTCAACGCACCCCCTTACGGACGGTGACGCGCGTGCCCCGCCCCGGCGCCGAGTCGATCGTGAAGGAGTCCATCATCCGGCGGACGCCCGGCAGGCCCAGGCCCAGGGTGCCGGAGGTGCTGTAGTGATCGCGCATCGCCGCCTCCACGTCGGCGATCCCGGGGCCGCGGTCCTCGGCCTGGATCTCGATGCCTTCGGTCCCCAATTCACCGTAGCACGAAAGCCGGATCGTACCTCGACCAGCATATTTCAAGATGTTCCGTGCCAGTTCGGAGACGGTCGTCATCAGCATCGACCTCTTTACAGCGTTGAAGCCGAGTCTCTGCGCCAGCCGGCCGACCCCAGAGGATGGCCTGCGAGACGTCCGACTCGTCGCCGATCGCCAATCGCTCTTGCTCGACGTCCATGCTGGTCGCCTCATCACAGGGCCTCCGGCGCCGCGGCGTCGGTGGGGGGATCAGACCCGGATGCGTCAATCGATTCCTCGGTGGGGTCGGTGGCCGATGCAAGGCGTCGTCGAGACTCGAGACGGCGCCAAGGCCGGCGACGTCCACGTCCAGCTCGACCAGGGCCGAGACCACCCCCGGCTGGAGCCCCACCAGCGACGCCTCCGCCCCCATCAAGGCCGCCATCGCCACGACCCGCCGGATCGCGCTCGAAGTCCTCGGCGTCGAGAATCGCGATGCCCGAGCAATCGAGCACAAGCTGTCGGGCCCCCGAACGCCGCAGAGCCTGCAAGACGTCCTCCCGGAACAGGTCGAGCACCTCGGTGCCCAGCTCCGAGGGCAGGGTGACCACGAGACTGCCCCGCAACAGATTCAAGGTCGCTCTCGGGACGCCCACACCGTCGCTCATGGTGACACGCTCCTATTTCCACTCATCAGGGATCGGCACGACCGGGTTCACGACCCAGCGCGGGCCGCGTTGCGGGGTCGCAGTTCCAGGCCGGTCCGTCGGAAGGCGGCTTCCAGGGCATCGCGGAGCGTGGCCGTCGTCGGCACATCGCCAACCTCGATGCCCAGCTCGACGATCGTCTGGGCGATGGCCGGCGAGATCCCCGAGATCGTGCACTCGCAGCCCATCAGACGGCTCGCCTTGGTGATCTTGATCAGATGATTGGCGACCGCCGTGTCCATCACGGCCACGCCGCTGATGTCGAGGATGAACACCCGAGCCCGGGTCTCGCCGATCTTGGCGAGCATGGCGTTCATCACGTCCTGGGCCCGTCGCGAGTCGATGATCCCGACCAGCGGCAGCAGCAAGATATCTTGCCAGATCGCCGTGACCGGCGTGGACATCTCCATCAGGGCCTGGCTCTGGTCGGCGATCTTCTTGTTGGTCAGCTTCGCGAACGCCTCGACGACGATCGAGGTGTCCAGATGCACCAGCTTGCTGATCGACCGGACGGCCGATGCGTAATCCTGATGGCTCAGGCGGCCGTCGTAGAAGTCGCCGATGAACAGCAGCAGCGCCTTGTTCATCGCCTCGAAATAGACGGGCAGGCCCAGGCCGATCCGCGCGTGGACCTCGCCGATCCGGCGTCGGCGTTCGAGGTAGCCGTCATCGAGCCTGACCGTGGAAGAAGTCGGCCCAGTAGTCCGCCTGAAGGCCTTGCACACGCGCCAGCTTGGTGGCGTCACCGAAGTGTTCGTGGAATTCCGGCTGCCGCTCCAGCCAGGCGTAGAACTTCTTCACGAAGTCGCCCAGGCGGGGCAGGACGATCTCCCCGTACGAGCGGATCCGCTCCAGGTCGGCCGGGCCGACCTCGAAGGATTCCAGGAGCCGGTCCAGCGTCGTCACACGTTCGGCCATGACTTGCGTTCTCCGACGGATCCGAGGCACCCGCCCTGGCTGAGATCGCCGGCCGCGATCCGTCGGCCGCCGTGGCTCCGTCCCATCGTATCCCGTCCGAGGTGGACCGAGAAGAGGCTTGATTCATGCCGGATGCCTTTCATTTACATATGCCGGTCTTCACGGGATATAGGCATAATCGCGCCTCGAGGAAGCCGACGTGCCGCGGTGACGTCGCGGGGGAGGAGGCGGCTCGGGGTCGCGCTGGAGCAGGGCGACGTCGAAGGCATGCCGGAAACCCGCCGCCCGCAGTCCTTCGGCTCCCAGGGCGGCAGGCCGCAGGCCAGCGCGAATCGGCCCCTTGACGCTTCAGCTCCCCGGCCAGGGCGTCGAAGGCAGCGCCCCAGGCGGCCGGCTCGCGGCCTTCGAGGAAGAGGTCCGCCACCTTGCCGATCGCGGACCCGGCCGCGCGGGATGACGTTCAGCAAGGCAAGGCCGATCAGTCCTCTCGCCTCCTCGATCAGCCAGCCCGTCGGCCCAGGCCGCGGGATAGCTCAAGGCGGTGGTCAGCTCGTCGGCATGGCGACCGGTGAACATCAGCGGCCCCGCGCAACGCGCTCGCGATTGCCTCGACCTCCGGCCCGAACGCCTCGACCCGTCGCAGGCCGATCGAACCGGCCGACCGTCGCGGGCGATCACGGACGACGCGGGCGGCGTCACGGGTGGCCAGGAAGCCAGCGACGGCCGGGGGACGGTCCGACCTCGCGGAGCCGGTGTCCGGGCCGGAGCACCCGACGGAAGATCGGCAGCGGGCCGAGCCGCTCGTAACCTCCCCGCTCCAGTCCTCGGAAGGCGTAGCCGGTGCCGCCCACGACGTACTGCGTCGTCGTCCTCGCGTGCGCCCGGTCCATCAAGGCCGCCCCCACGCCACGCTCGGACCGCGAACCGAGCCAGTCGGTCATGTGGAGGGTCGTCATCTCACGCTCCGCGCCGGCCTGCCGCCAGGTCGTCGGGAAGAACCCGACATGACCGACGATCCGCCCGTCGTCGTCGCGGGCGATGAAGCTACGCGGTTCCTCGCCAAGGCGAGGCTTCGGGTCGAGGTACTTCCACCGGAGCACATCGACGGCGGTGAACTGGGCTCCTTCCGGAGCCCCGAACCCTTCGGCCAGAAACCGCCCCAGGGCGGGCAGGTCTTCCGGCCGGAGCGGTTCGATCTGGTAAGGCATGGCGTCGACTTCCCCGGAACGGCGGGCTCCGCACCTCCACCCGTCATCTTAATGGAGGCGAGCCGGCTCCTCGAAGGGCCTGACCCACTGATCGCCGCTTTCCGATCAGGCCCAGCAATCCCCCCTGGCAAACTCGTCCACCAGCCGCGCCAGCTCCCCGGGGCGCTGGAAGAGCCAGTCGTGACTGGCCTCGACCCACCGCAGACGGGTATCCGGGATCGCGGCGTGCAGGCGATCGGCACAGGCGGGCGGCAGAGTCCGATCGTGGCGTCCCCAGGCCAGAAGCGTCGGGACAACCACTCGCGGCGCGACCTCCAGCGGTCCGGTCTCCGCCGAGAGCCGGAGATGTTGCATGAAGTGGCGAGGATGCCACAAAATGTTGCCCAGAATCGGCGCGGCCAGGCGGAGACTCAACGCCGGCTCCCACATCAAGGCGTCACAGATTCGCCCCCAGAGCAGCCGGGACCACGAGACCCCCGGCCAGGCCCCCACGGAATCGACCAGCACCAGGCCCGCCAGCCGCTCCGGGTGCCGCGCCGCCAGGAAGAGGCCCACGCCGCCCGAGTCGGAATGCCCCACGACCAGAGGCTGTCCCAGCGTCCACGGCATCTAGGAACGCCGTTGCCCAATCGGCGTAATTCTCAAATCCCCAGGGACATCCGGGACTTCCCGACCCTCCCGTTCCCGGAAGCTCGGGTGCCACGACCCGGAAGCGCGAGGCCAGGAGGAGCAGGACCGTCCCGGTAGGGCCCCGTGCCGCAGGAATCCGCTCGGGATCAGCAAGATGGCCGGCCCCGTGCCGGCCTCGTCGAAGCGGGTTGCCACCCCGCCCGCAACAACCTGCCGGCGACGCACGGAAACGAACCTTCCCCCCCACTGGCCTCGTAGAATCCATTGGAAAGCGCCATTCCACATTCTGAGGACTTCCCCCCGTTTCCTTTCCCCCCTTGCATGCCGCGGGCCGGCCCCTCTTTCGCTGGTCGATTGCTGGCGAAAACCGGCCGACAGATCCCTGCGGGCATCATCCTGCAGACCAACCCCCGTGTTGTCAGTTTCATGCAGACAAGGGTGCACGCAAAAAAGACTGGGAATTTCATTGCCCTCGACATCGAGCCGGCTTAGGATTATGGATGGATTGAATCGCAGACGACGGTCCCCTCCAAATCCCCAAAGAGCGTCTCGGCCCACCCCGACCGGGGCCGGCCTCGTCCCGAGGTCGGCGCACGTGAAGGAGTTTCCCACCGTGCAGCGGCTTCGCGACCTGATCGCGGCAGATCGAGCAGGGCTATCCCACGCCTGAGACGTTGGCTGGGCGACCGTCTGGACCTCCAGGTGCCGGCCATCGGCGTCAGCCTGGTGACGCACCTGATCCTCCTCCTGATGCTGGGGATGATCGGCTACGCCGCTACCAAGCCGCCGGTGCCCGAGTTCCGGACCGAGATCGTCGATACCTCGCTGTCCGACTTCGCCAAGCTCGACCAGACCGAGATCGCCCAGCTCGAGGAAGCCTCGATCGAGCCCGTCGCCGGCTCGTTCGCTCCGGAAACCAAGCCGATGATCCTGGAGCGACCGCCCGAGGCGCCGGTCAAGCCCGAGGTGGCCCCCGAACTGAAGGCCGCCGAGATCCAGGTCGCCAGCGTCAGCCTGCCCAAGCCGGCCCGACTCGATAGCTCGATCCAGATCAAAGGCGACGGCGCCGAGCACGTCGAGAACGTCGAGGGGGCCGTCGATCGGATCGCCGTCGAGATCCTCCGCCGACTGGAGAAAGGGCGAACCCTGGTCGTCTGGGCGTTCGACGCCTCCGGCAGCCTCGTCTCCGAGCGCAAGCGGCTGGCCAAGTACATCGACAAGGTCTATGCCCACATCGCCGAGCTGGACAAGGAGGGTCTGGCCGACGACGACGCCTTGCTGACGGTCGTCGTCGCCTTCGGCAAGGACCGCAAGATCCTCACCGAGCAGCCGACCGCCGACCCGAACGTCATCGCCAAGGCGATCGACGCCGTGTACCTCGACGAGTCGGGCGTCGAATCGACCTTCCGCACCGTCGGCGAGATCGCCCGCAAGTTCGGCAAGTTCGGCAAGGACGATCGGAAATACCGGACGATGACCGTCGTCGTCACCGACGAAGTCGGCGACGACGAGGACCAGCTCGAACCGGCCATCCTGGCGGCCAACGGCCGTAAAGATGCCCGTCTATGTGCTCGGCTCGGCGGCCCTCTTCGGCCGGATCGAAGGGTTCATGGACTACACCGACCCCAAGACCAAGCATACCTACCACCACCTGCCCGTCCGCCAGGGTCCGGAGACCGCGGCGCCGGAGGGCCTCCGCCTGCCCTTCTGGTACAACGGCCCGCAGTACGACATGCTCGACGCCGGCTTCGGCCCCTACGCCCTTTCCCGGCTCGCCGGCGCCACCGGCGGCATCTACTTCATCACCCGCCTCGGCCCCAACCGGATCACCTTCGACCCGGCCGGCATGCGCGAGTACAAGCCCGACTGGGTCAGCCGCGACCAGTACCTCGCCATGCTCACCAAGCACCCGTTGCGACGGGCCGTGATGCGGGCCGGCGTCATCTGCCAGCAGAACCTGCCGCCGATGCCTTCGTTGACCTTCCCGCCGATCGAGGCGCCGAACTTCAAGGACGTGATGACCGACAACCAGGAGAAGGTCGCCCGCGTGCAGTACACCGTGGACGAGGCCCTCGGCCTCTCCGGCGCGGCCCCCGGCGAGCCGACGATCGTCGACCGTGGCCAAGTACCGCGACCACGAACCCTCCCGACGCTGGCAGGCGCACTATGATTTGATCAGGGGCCGTCTCATGGCGATGAAGATTCGCTGCATGGAGTACAATATCGCCTGCGCCCGGATGAAGAAGGACGCGCCCCGGTTCACCAAGCCCGGCTCGAACGCCTGGCGGCTCGTGCCCGACACCACGATCCACATCAGCGACAAGGCCGGCGAGGCTGCCGAGGACGCCCGCTCCTGCTGGAACGGGTCGTCAAGGAGCACCCCGGCACTCCCTGGGCCCTGCTCGCCCAGCGCGAAGCGAAGGACCCGCTCGGCCTGAAGTGGGTCGAGGTGACCTTGCCGCCGCCGCCCAAGCCGAAGGACGGCAACGGCAACAACAAAGCGCGAATTCGTCCAACCAGCCCAAGCCGCCCCCGCCGCCGAAGCTCTGAGCCCAGACGCCGCCAGACCGAGAATCCTCGTCGGACCGGTTCCTCTCAGCCACGAGCCTCGTTCGGGATCGATCGCCATGGAACAGGACCGCCAGTTCATCCAGCCGCCGACCGACGACGCCATCTATGACCTTGCGGAAACGGAGGTCGCGCCGCCGACTCCCGACCCCTCGGCCATGAGGCCCTCGCCGGTCGCCGCCCCCGAACCCGGACCGGCGCCGTTGCCCCGCTCGACGTGATCACCACCCCGGCGGCCGAGGCGGCACGTCCCACGAGCCCCGACGACGGAGAAGCAGACGAAGGCGAAGGAGGCCGGGTCGAAGTGAAGGAGAAGCCCCTGGCACCGGCCTGGCCGCCACCTTGCTGGCGCTGCCTGCCCTTCGGCAAGAAGGCCGATCCCGCCCAGACCGCCGCCGACGGCCAGGCCCCGGCCGGCGACGGGCAAGGCCCGCCCCGGCCGTCCTTCCTCCGGCGGCCCGAAGCTCCGCGCCCGTCGTCGCCGACGCTCGCTCAGGCACGAGATCCCGGCCTGGGCCGTCTCGTTGATCGTCCACCTGACGATCCTCAGCGTCCTCGCCGTGGCGACCGTCGCCCCCAAGCTCAAGCCCAAGCCAGCCGACATCAACGCCGCGAATATCGACCCCGCGCTCTCCAAGGAGCAGGCCGAGGAACTCCTGCACACCCTGGCCGAGCCGACCGACGCCCAGAGCGACCAGGCCGTCACCGCCCTGGAGACCTCCACTCCCGGCGAGGCGACCGGCCTCGGCACCGGCACCGGCGCGCCGTCGAGCACGCCGACCGTGGCGCACCGCGGCGTCGGCCAGCGGAGCCTGCCGAACGTCGAGGTCGTGCCCCAGCTCTCGCCGGTCGCCACGATGATGCCCAAGGCCCCCTCCCGCGACCTCGCCGGCGGCGGCCTGATCACCGGCGACGTCACCGCCGAGACCGGCTCGATCGGCGAGGCCCTCGACCAGCTCGCCCGCGAGATCCTCCGCCACCTGACCGCCCACAAGCTCACCGTCGTCTGGCTCTTCGACGAGTCGGGCAGCATGAAGGACGACCAGCAGGCCATCAAGGAGAAGTTCGACCGCGTCGCCAGCGAGCTGAAGATCAATGTGGACGACGACAAGAAGGCCGCCAACGCCCTGACCCACGCCATCGTCGGCTACGGCGACGGCATGCACTTCCTCCAGCCCAGGCCCACCACCGACATCGACGCCATCGGCCACGCCATCGACAAGATCCCGGTCGATGCCACCGGCACCGAGAACACCTGCCAGGCCATCCAGCGCGTCATCGGCGAGTACGGCAAATACATCAGCAAGGAACGGCGGCTCCTGATCGTCCTCGTCACAGACGAATCGGGCGACGACGGCTCGTTCGTCGAGGAGGCCCGCCAGGCGGCCGTCAGCCGGAGCGTGCCGCTCTACGTCATCGGCCGCCAGTCGCTCTTCGGCTACAGCACGGCCCACCTGCTCTACGTCGATCCGGTCACCAAGGACCACTACTGGCCCGCGATCCGCCGCGGCCCCGAGACGGCCGGCGTCGAGTGCCTCCAGTGGGACGGCCTGCACCATCGCTGGGACGAGCAGCCCTCCGGCTTCGCCCCCTACGAGCTGGCCCGGCTCGTCAAGGACACCGGCGGCATCTACTTCCTCCTGCCCAGCGAGGAAAACATGCGCGTCCGCCAGCGCGAGAAGAAGTACTCGATGAAGACGCTCAAGGAGTACGTCCCCGACTACAAGAGCCGCATGGAGTATCTCAAGGACCGCAACACCTCCACGTTCCGCCGCTCGCTTTTCGCGATTATCGAGGAGACCAAGGACTACCCCTTCCGCCACCACTTCCCCGTCGAGCCGATCCCCCTGGCCGAGGCGATGATCAAGGAATACCCGGTCGTCGAGCAACGGCTGGCCCAGTTGCTCGCCATCGAGAAGCGGCTCCGCGACCTGAAGAAGCTCCGCGACCGCGAGCCCGACAAGCGTTGGCAGGCCCATTACGACCTGATGCTCGCCCAGATCGTGACCTATCAAATCAAAGCCTACGAGTATCGCGCCTGCCTCAAGGAGATGGTCGCCCTCGCCCAGAAGAACCAGCTCGTGCCCAAGACGAAGCCGATCGCCGGCCAGCTCGACGTCGAGTGGGAGCTGAACCACTCCGGGTCCCGCAAGGCCCCCAAGTCGGAGACCGAGAAGAAGTACGCCGAGGCGAGGGCATTGCTGGAAGGCGTCATCAAGAAGCACCCCAATACCCCCTGGGCCGACCTCGCCCAGGACGAGATCCACCGCGGCTTCGGCGTCGATCGCCACGAGTGGCACCACAATCCGCAGTACGACGAACGGGCCAAGCTCGTGCCGAAATATTGATCGGACACGGCACCGACACAAACACGCCAAACCAAGGGCCCGGGGGATCACCTCTCCTGGGCCTCTGAGTGCGCCGTTAATCGGCCGCGGTCGGCGGAGCGGGCTCGCCGTTAGCCTCGATGCGGAACTCGCCGAGCTTCTTGTGCAGGGTATTGCGGTTGATGCCCAGCCGGGCGGCGGCCTTGATCTGCACGCGATCGCAGGCGGCGAGCACCTGCTGGATCAGCTCGCGCTCGACCTGGCCGACGATCCGGTCGTACAGATCGTTCGCCTGCGGACCCGCGGCGAGCACCCCCTGGCGAACCAGCTCGGCGGTCAGGGCCGAGAGGTCACCGCCCGATCGGGGCCGGAATGGCCGCGGCGCAGCCTCACCGCGGAGCTGAGGCGGCAGGTGCTCGGGCAACAGCTCCGGCCCGGACCAGAGCACCACCGCCCGCTCGACATAGTTTTGCAGCTCGCGGACGTTGCCTGGCCAATCATGCTCACACAAGAGCTCCATCGATTCTTTATGAATCGATCGCACTTCGCGGCGGTTCTGCTCGCCGTAGCGCCGGAGGAAGTAGCGGGCCAGTTCGGGGATATCCTCGCGCCGCTCGCGCAAGGGCGGCAGGAAGATTGGAACGACATTCAAGCGATAATATAAATCTTCCCGGAACCGCCCGGCCTCGATCTCCTCATGCAGGTCGCGGTTGGTGGCGGCGACGAACCGGGTATCGACCCGAATCGTGCGGGTATCGCCCACGCGCTCGAACTCGCCTTCCTGCAAGACGCGCAGTAGCTTGACCTGGAGCTTGGGCGAGGTGCTGTTGATCTCGTCGAGGAAGATGCTGCCGGTGTGGGCGGCCTCGAAGCGGCCAGTCCGGTTTTCATGAGCACTCGTGAAGGAACCTTTGACATGGCCAAAGAGCTCGCTTTCCAGCAGGCTCTCGGTGAGGGCGCCACAGTTGACGCGGATGTAGGGGCCGCTGGCTCGCTGGCTCAGGTCGTGGATAGCGCGGGCGATCAGTTCCTTGCCGGTGCCGGTCTCGCCCAGGATCAGGACGCAGGCGCGGGTCGGAGCAACCTGGCGTGTGGTCCGGTACACCTCGCGCATCGCCGGGCCGGAGCCGATCACCCCGGGCAGGGTGGCGGTCGGCTCGGCCGACTGGTCGGGGTGGGGTTGGTCGCCGTTGCTGGCCATCACGTCGCGTCCTTCCGGGGCCGATCCTGGGGAGAGGCAAGGATGAGGAAATGACAAATGGAGAATTAGAAAACCTGCGAAAATATTCAATATTTGCAAAATCTTGTCGGGTGTGGGCCGCACGCCATCCGAATCCGGAAGACGGCGTGCGGCCCACACCCGACGGTCAACAGCGAGAGGCTCTCGTCATCCTTGGCTCGGGGCCGGCTCGCCGCCCTCGGGGGCCGGGGCGGGAGGCTGGATCGGGGCGAAGTTGCGGAGGCGATGACCGACGGCCTCGGGTTCGGGTCGCAGGGCGCCGAGCACGGCGGAGAGGACGGAGTGGATCGAGGGGTCGGACTCGGAACTAGCCACATCGAGCAGCCGGCGCTCCTGGTCGTTGGCGAGCAACGGGCCGAAGCGCTGGATGCTCCGGACGAGCTGGCCGCCCGCGACGAGTCGCAGCTGCGTGGGCCTCGACGGGTCGAGCAGCACGTCGGCCAGGCTGCGCTGGGCGTCGGTGCCGGGGACCTCGCCGAGGGCCGTCGAGGCGGCGGGGGCGACGCCCGGGTCATTCAAGGCAGCGGCGAGGGCAGGCTCGGCGGCGGGCAGGTCGGCGGCGAACGGGCTGCCGGGCTTGGCGGCGACCTGGGCGAGCAAGGCCGCGGCGGCGCGAGCATACCCCTGGCGCTCCTGGGGTGAGAACGCCCGGTGGTTCATCCGGTTCAGCTCGCGGTCGAGCATCGTGCGGAGCGCCGCGGCGTCCTCCGTGGCGACCAGGGTCGCCGTTCGTGGGTAATCGTCCAGGGCCACCGCGGCGCGGTTGATGGTGCGGTGGGTCGTCACGATCCGTTCCGCAATCTCGGGGGTGAGCGGGCCGAGGCTCCGGGCCGCGCTCATGCCGGCGTTTGGCTGGCTCGGGACGACCAGGAAGATGGGCAGCCCGGCGGTCCGAGCGTCGGCGCGGAGGTTGGCGATCGTGTCGAGCCAGCCCCATGCACCCTGGAGGGCCGTGGGGTCGAGGACGACGAACTCGACGTCAGCCGAATGGGCGGCAAGTCGGAAGCCCTCCTTGCCGTCGGCGGCGGTGATCGGGTCGTAGCCGATCGCCTGGAGCGAGGCGACGAGGCTGCCGGCGCGGTTAAGGTTACCGTCGATGACGACCGCGCGGGGCATGCCGCCCATCGTGGCAAATCGCGCCAGCACGGGCACGACCCGGCTGGCGCCGGGGAAGGAGTGATGCGGATCGAGATCGACCAGGGACGCGGCGGCGGCAAGCTGCACGCGGCGATCGGCGGCGGAGAGGGCTTCGAGCAGCGGGTTGGAGAGACCCAGGGCGTTGCGGTCGATCACCCGGGCCAGCGCGATCGAGGCCACGGCGGCCAGGTCGGGGTGGTCGTCGGCGATCGCGTTGCGGACGACCTCGCCGAGCACGGCTGGGCCGGCGGCGAGCGACACGGCGAAGGCGCCGGTCGGGTCCTGCGCGGCGACGTTCGGGGCGCCGTACTGCTTCGCAGCCGATTCGAGCGCCAGGCTGACCGTCGCGACCTGAGCCGACACGTTCGAGGGGTTGAGGGCCAGGGCCTCGCGGGCACGACGCAGACCCAGTTGCGCCTCGGCGTCGGCACGGCTGAGGGTCACGGGCGCGGGGGCGTCGCCTTGCCAGGTCCAGAGCTCGACGGCGTCGGCCGGGAAGGCGACCTGATGGCGCTGGTAGGCCCACGCCTGATCGGCGAGGAGGCGGATCGGCGTCCTCGGCTGGGCCTCGAACGGCCGGCCGGTGATCCGGGCGATGGCCTGTCGGGCGGCGACCTGCAAGGCGGCGGAGCCGTCCTGGCGAGCGGCGGGGAAGGTGAGGGCGGGAACGGCCCGCGCGTCGCCGATCTGGCCGAGCACCTCGGCGGCGTCGGCGGCCAGCTCACCGTTCGGAGCGTCGAGCGCGGCCACCAGCGCCGGCAGGGCCGAGACATCGAGCTTGCCCATATTGCGGACGATCAGGGCGCGGTCGGCGTCGGAGAGGCTCGGTTCGGAGAGCGTGCGGACCAGCGGTGGGATGGCGTAAGGACCGGCCTGGCGGAGCCGATCGACGCCATAATCCTGCTCGGCGGCCGACTTCGTCAGGGCGGCAATCGCGCGATTGAGGCGCTCGGGGTCGGTCGCGTGTCGGACCGCGGCGGCGCCGACCATCTTCAGGACCGGCTCGGCGAGGGCGGCGGTGGCCGGGTCGTCGTGGAGTCGGAGGATCGAGCCGAGGCCGTAGTCGTCACGGATTCTCAGCAGGGTGGCGTCGTCGGGGTTGCTCTTGAGGAAGGCGTTGAGGTACGGCACCGCCAGCCGGGCCTGTCCGGAGCGGACGAGGTAATCGACGGCGTTCCAGAGTTCCAGGGGCGTCTTCGGCGCGACGGCGAAGCTCTCCGGTCCCGGCGGCCGGACCTGCGCCTGGACCTTCACGTTGAAGACGCAGCCAGCCACGACCCCGGCCGCCACGACCAGGCCGAGGGCAGCCGAAAACGGAGACCGAGTCGGGTAATCGTGGTCGGGAAGGGGTCGATTGCATGGGTCGTCGTCCGCGGGTTCGGGGGAACGGGTCACGGGCAGGCCAAAGGTCGATGGGGCGATGGTCGTCCAACGACTATTCTGCCCCATTCACGCCTCCAGCGCCACCCGCTCCGGCCCGAGCAGGTCGTCGTAAGTCTCTCGACGCCGGACAACCCGGGCGTCCGGGCCACCGACGAGGATCTCGGCGGCGCGGGGGCGGGTGTTGTAGTTGGAGGCCATGACCATGCCGTAGGCGCCGGCCGAGAAGACGGCCAAGAGGGCGCCGCGGTCGAGGGGGGGCAAGGAACGGTCCTTGGCCAGGAAGTCGCCGCTCTCGCAGACTGGGCCGACGACGTCCCAGGGCTCGGCGCCGGGGATCGGGGCCTCGTAGTCGGTCGGCGGCGCGGGGAAGCCGGCGGGCACGGCGACCGGCCAGATCCGGTGGAAGCTCTCATAAAGGGCCGGCCGGATCAGGTCGTTCATCGCGGCGTCCTGGATGAGGAACCGCTTGTCGCCCGACTGCTTGGTATATAACACACGACTGACCAGGATGCCCGCGTTACCGGCGATCACCCGCCCCGGCTCCATCGCCAACCGGCAGCCGGTCTTCTTGACGACCGGCACGATCACCTCGGCGAACGCCTCGACCGGCTTCGCCTCGGGGCCTCGGTAGGCGATGCCGTAGCCGCCGCCCATGTTGAACCAGGCGATCGGGTGGCCCATGGCGCGGAGCTTCTCGATGATCTCGGCCCCCTTCGCCACGGCGCCGGCGTAGGGCTCGACGGATGTGATCTGCGACCCGATGTGCATGTGCATGCCGATCATCGAGACGCTCTGGAGCCCGGCCACCCGCTCGGCGAGTCGCAAGGAGCGGTCGATGTCCATGCCGAACTTCGACTCCTTCTTGCCCGTGCTGATGTAGCGGTGGGTCTTCGGATCGACGTCGGGATTGACGCGCAACGCAATCGGGGCGACCTTGCCGATCGCATCAGCCACGCGGGCGATCGCGTCCAGCTCGGCCTCGCTCTCGACGTTGAACATCAGGACGCCCGCCTCGATCCCGGCGCGGATCTCCTCATCCGTCTTGCCGACGCCCGCGAAGACGGTCTGACCCGGGTCACCCCCGGCGACCTGGACGCGGTGCAGCTCGCCGCCGCTGACGACGTCGAAGCCGCTGCCGTGTTCGGCCATGAGCTTGAGGATGCCCAGGTTCGAGTTCGCCTTGACCGAGTAGCAGACCAGCGGATCGACCTCGGCGAACGCCTTCTGGAGCGCCTGGAGCTGACCCAGGATCGCCGCCCGGCTATAGACGTAGAGCGGCGTGCCGTATTGCTCGGCAAGCCGGGCCACGGGGATCTCCTCGCAGTAGAGCTGACCGTCTTGGTAGTGGAAGGGTTCCATGGGCTCTCGGGGCTCGGGTTCGTTTTGCGCCGGGGCTCAATCAGACAAAAGTGAGCCGGGGCGATCGGAAGTGGGACGTTGGGTTCGTTCAGAAATCGGCAAGGTCAACGCGATCGTCGCAGGATCGCAAAATCGGCGACGTTGGGTTCGTTCAGAAATCGGCAAGGTCTTCGCAGTCACCCTGTTTGACGCGGAGGGAGGCGCCGGGTTCGTTTTGTGAGGCCGGTTGAGGAGAGGAATCCGCAAATGACTCCGATGAACGCAGGTTTTTTCTAACCGGATTATTCTTCCCATCTTCATCTGTGGCAATCTGCGTCATCTGTGGCTCAATCTCTTCGCCCTGTGCTTATCTTCCAGAATTCGTCGAAGAATTATCGCACGATCTCGGGATTATTCCGGGCTCGCTCAGGGCAGGATGTCCTTCACGACGAAGCGGGCGACCTCGCGGCCGTCGAGGACGAGTGGGACCTCATCGTCGGGGCCGAGGGTCTGCGACCGGGCGTAGCGGGCGGAGTCGCCGTCGCCGGTTGGTTCGGTGTGGATTTCGAGGCGGCGGCGGTTCAGGTCCACGATCCAGTAAGCCGGCACGTCCGAGGCGGCGTAGGTGCTCCATTTCTGGTCGCGGTCGATCCGGTAGCTGGTGTCGGAGACCTCGACGACGATCAGCGCGTCGGCGGGGGTCCGACGTCGGCCGGCGTAGTCGCGGAGCTCGCCCCGCAAGACCTGGGCGTCGGGTTCGGGCTCGCTGTCGCGCTCCTCGATGGTGACGGGGTTGCCCATCGAGACGAAGAAGCCCGGCGGCAGGAGCCGGAAGAAGAGGTACTGGAGCAGGTCCGTCGCCAGGACGTGGGGCGGGTTCTTGGACATCTTGTCGAGGATCACTCCCTCCAGCAGCTCAACCCGCGGGTCATCACCGAGGGCGCCCGCGTCGAGCATCCGGTGATACTCGTCAACGGTGATCCGGTGCCGGTGTTCCAGCAGGGAGCCGGTCCCGGGCGTCTCGGTCTGGGTGTCGGTGGCCATCGTTCGTCTCCTCGGTCCCGGCCGGCGGGGCGGGGGGCGTGGGGGTCTTCGGGGCGTTCTCGCGCGAGGCGGGCGGGCCGACGCGGCTGAGGCCGGCGGTGCGGCCGGGGAAGGCGGCGCGTTCGCGGGGGCGGTTGAACTTGAGGCACTGGCCGTAGAAGCTGTCGATGTGCTGGCCGGCGGTCGGGTCGTGGAAGGCGATCGATTCGACGACGTCCTCCCAGCTCAGACTCTGCACGTCGATCCGCTCCAGCGTGGGCAGGAACCAGTCCTTGAACCAGCCGTCGCGCTCGCCGGCATACGCCTCGACGCGGAGCCGGACCTTGCGACGGAGGGCGTCGGCCGTCGTCTCCCAGGCGAAGACGCCGTCATCAATCCGGGCCTGGGGGGCGACGACGTAGAAAGCCAGCACGTCGAGTTCGGCCGGGTCGCGGTCGGCGCGTCGGAGGACCTCGGCAATGCAGGCGACGCTCCGCGCGGCCTGGTCGAAGTAGGGGGCGTTCTTGACGCCGTTGGAGAGCCGGTTGCCCAGCTTGGCCTCCAGCACGACGAACTGCTTCGCATCGGGCCGAAGGTTCAGGCCAGCCTTCTGCTGGTCGCCGATGGCGAAGTGGCCGATGACGCCGTCGGCGTGCGTGCGACTCTCGGCCAGGCGATCGCCCCGGTAACGCGGCAGGAAGGCCGACGGCAGCCACGCCTCCGAGAACCAACCCGCCCCCGCCAAGGGCGAAAACGGGTAGCGATCGCCGCCATGCCGGGCGAACCAGTCGAGCACGACGCGCAACAGCCACGTCTCGTTGAACAGGACGGTCGGCGGGAACGGGGGCTGTCCCGCCTCGCACGCCCGGAGCATCGCCAGGATGCGTTCCGTGATCATCGCTCCGTCCCTCCCTCGCGGGCCTTTCCCTGACGCCCTGCCTCGCCTCACTTCGACAGCCGTTCGAGCCAATGTTCCGTATCGACGACCTCGCTGATCATCATCTGCTGGGCGCAGAGGATCGACCGTTGCAGCTCCTCCGCCGTGACGGCGCCGGCCTCGTTCCGGACGGGCAAGGTGCCGGTGGCGTCGCTCAAAAACTCGACGCGGAGGCCGCGGTGCATGGCCTGTCGGGCGGTGGTGTCGCAGCACATGTGGGTCATGTAGCCGGCGATCGTCACGGTGTCGAGGCCGCGGTCGCGGAGCCAGGTTTCGAGGTCGGTGCCGGTGAAGCTGCCGGGAAGCTCCTTCTCGATGTGGTGGTCGCGCGGACGTGCCGCGACGTCCGGGTGCAGCTCCCAGCCGGGCGACCCCTTGCGGAAGAACGGCTTCTCCGGCTGCGGGAACCCGTGCTGGATCACCACGACCGGCACCCCCGCCTCGCGGGCTCCGTCCATCGCGCGGAGGATGCGCTCCAGGTGCCCGACCGGGTGCGTGATCGGCAAGGCGCCGGTGAAGTATTCGTTCTGCACGTCGATGACCAGCAAGGCTCGGCTCATGGGTCCACCCCTGGAATTCACGGCAAGACTTCGTTCACGCGGAACCGTCCGACCTCGATCCCATCGACGATGACCGGGACCTCGTCATCAGGTCCATGGACCGCCACGTCTTCATAACGCGCTGACTTGCCCCGACCCGCCGGCCTCGTGAAGACCTCCAGCCGCCGGGCGTTCAGGTCGAGGATGCCATAGAACGGGACCTTCGAGGCAGCGTAGCGGCGCCACTTCCAGTGGCGGTCCTTGTCGTAGGTCGTGTCGGCGACCTCGATGATGAGGGCGAAGCGGTTGAGGTTGGGCGTGGTCCGGGTGTAGTCGCGACGAACTCCGCGGACGATAGCGACGTCCGGCACGGGCCTCCAGTAACGAGCAGTCCGGGCGGACAGTCGCCTCCCGAAAGTGGTATCCCTCGGGCACGAGAGGCCAGAGCAGGTCCCCGAATGTGCCGACCGCGAAGGTATGCGGCTCATCCTTGGTCATGCTCGACGAATACCCCCGCGATCAATTCCAGATTCGTCCCCTCGGAAAAGACTCCAGCGTCGATCATCCCTTCGAACTGGCGGACGGTGAGCCGGTAGGGCGTCAGCCGCGGGCCGGTGGAGCGTGCTTGCGTCGCCATCGCGGAAGGCCTCCGACTCAGCCAGAGCCCCGATCCAGGACCTGTTCGTTTTCTTCGGAACCGTACGAATCCAGAAATGCCCTCGGGCTGACGATCGGGATGCCTCGGAACGGGTTCAGGACGAGGAGATCGGCATCGCCCGTGACGAGGAACGTGGCGGAACCGCCGCAAACCAACTCCAGAAACATGTCATCCTTCGGATCTCGGCAGACCGCGATCGATCCCATCACTTCGACCAACTCGGCCTCACGGAGCAGAGCGGACAGCAAATCGAGTCGGGTCTCTCGCGAGGCATAGCGATCGAACCGCTCGCGCTGCAACACATCGTGGAGTTCCTCGATCACCGCGGCCGAGACCAGGAGTTTGCCCCGTTCGACCGCCCGATCGAACGCCTGCCGCGAGACCGACCGCGGGAGCAGGGCCGCGCCGATGATCACGTTGGTATCGAAGACGCATCGCAGCTCATCCATCCGCGTCCTCGTCCTTGAGGATGGAGTCCAGGACCTCGGGCGTCAGGCCCCGCGACTCGGCCTCGCGCCCCATCTCGTCCATCAGGTTGCGCAAGGGGGGCTTCCCCGGGCCGACCAAGTCTCGGAGTCGGAGGTTCAACAACAGCTCGATTTTCCTACGCTCGTCCTCGGTTGCCGACGCGTAGGCCTCGGCGGTCTCGGGATCAACGCGGAGTGTGAGGGGTACGGTTGCCATTGGAGTAGGCTCTCTTGGTTGCCCGCCTCGCGCGATTACTCGTCTGGGACCTTATCGGGGCATGCTTCCCTTCCGCCACTATCTCGCAAGAACATTTTAGATATTCCGAAACCAATCCATTTCCACCGTAACCTTCTCCACCATCTCGACTCGAATGCCGAGGCCCAGTTCTTTGAGCTTATCGGCCAACTGGTCTCCATCGAGAAGATCGATGGGAGGGGCGCCGTCCCTGGTCGCTTCTTTGATAGCTTCGCGGGAGAATGTGCCTGTGGTAATGAACAGCCCCTTATCCGCGCGGCCAACCATTGCTCCACGAAAGTCCCTGATCTCGCTTGAGGATACGACGCCCTGGTACTTTTTGCATTGAAATTTGACGTGGAAGCTCATGAGACCGTGGATTCGGGCGATACCCTTGCCGTCGATGCCACCGTCTCCGGACCTACCGGTGACTTCGACTTGGATGAAACCCGACTCTCGGAGGAGCCTTTGAATCAATCGTTCGAAGGCATCGGCACTCACCTCTCTTGTTAGTAGTTGATGAAGCTGCGCTCTCCATTCCTGCGGTTCTGGTTCCTCGCTGTCCTCAGAATCGAGAGTCGAACCGGCTCCGTTTGTCTTCCTCTTCGACAGCGAACGGACATACCTGACCACTACAGCCGGATCAACCTTCGGGTAATTCTCCGCCTTCTTTGTGAGCGCCCAGACTCCCCGGGAAGAATTGTCCACCAAACCATATTTCTTCAAGTATGTTCGAGCCCATGCCAATCGGTATTCGACTTCGGTCTCATTCCCCTCATCAGGATTGTGGAGCCGTGCCAGCGCCTCTTCAGAGAGGCCCATTGATTCGATGACTTTCTCGTTAATTTCCTGAATGGAGCCCGATCCCCCGAGTATTCGGAGCGAGTTCAATACAGGGTTGAACAGTTCCTTGTGACTGGGAATATCGTTGGTCTGCCCATTCTGTAGTGACGACATGGCTATTCCCCAGCATCGACTGAGGACCGATCAAACTTGTTGTATCCTATTCCGCCAGGTTTCTAACTGTCTCTCCACCTCCCCCGGCGCCGTCGATCCGTACGAGCGGAAGGCTCTCACCGCGTTCTCGACCCCGAGGGCCTCCTTCACGTCCGCCCCGATGGCGGGGTGGGCGGCGGCGAAGTCGGAGGGGGAGAGGTCGGAGAGGCGGCAGCGGCGTTGCTCGCAGAGGGAGACGAGCTGGCCGATGACCTCGTGGGCGGTGCGCTGGGGGACCCCCTTGAGGATCAGGTATTCCATCAGGGTCGTGGCGTCGAGGAAGCCCTCGTCGAGGCGGGAGGCGATGCGGTCGGCGCGGAGGGAGGCGCCGGAGACGACGAGGGAGGACAGTTCGAGGCAGCGGCCGACGGTGTCGAAGGCGTCGAAGAGGGGTTCCTTGTCTTCCTGGAGGTCGCGGTTGTAGGCGAGAGGGAGCCCCTTGAGAAGGACGAGGAGCGTGGTGAGCGAGCCGACGACGCGGGCGCAGCGGCCGCGGATCAGCTCGCAGACGTCGGGGTTCTTCTTCTGGGGCATGATGCTGCTGCCGGTGCAGACGGCATCGGGCAGGGACAGGAAGGAGAACTCCTGGGTGCTCCAGAGGACCCACTCCTCGGCCCAGCCGGAGAGGTGCTCGGCGATGAGGGTCAGGACGAAGACGGACTCGACGAGGAAGTCGCGGTCGCTGGAGACGTCGAGGCTGTTGGCGGCGACGGCGTCGAAGCCCAACTCGCGGGCGACGAAGTCGCGGTCGATGGGCAAGGTCGTGCCGGCGAGGGCGGCGGCGCCGAGGGGCAGGACGTTGAGGCGGCGGCGGCAGTCGGCGAGGCGGTCGCGGTCGCGGGCGAGCTTCTCGATATAAGCAAGGGCGTAATGCGAGGCGAGGACCGGCTGGGCGCGCTGGAGGTGGGTGTAGCCGGGGAGGATGAGGTCGCGGTGGCGGTCAGCGAAGTCGAGGAAGGAGCGCTGGAGGTCGAGCAACGAGGCTTCGATCCGGTCCAACGCGTCGCGGGTCCAGAGCTTGACGTCGGTGGCGACCTGGTCGTTGCGGCTGCGGGCGGTGTGGAGCTTGCGGCCGACGTCGCCGAGGCGGGCGATGAGGGCCGACTCGATGTGCATGTGGATGTCTTCCCGCTCGATCGAGAACGGGAACGTCCCGGCGGCGATCTCGGCGCCGATAGCGGTCAGGCCTTGCCCAATTTGTTCGCACTCGTCGGAGGAGATGAGGCCAACGCGGGCGAGCATCCGAGCGTGGACGATCGACCCTCGGATGTCGTGCTCGAAGAGCCGACGGTCAAAGGAGATGGATTCGGTGAACTCCTCGACGCGGCGGTCGGTTCCCTCGGCGAACCGGCCCCCCCAGGCTTTGCTGGCCACGCGCGGCTTCTCCGGCAACAGGTGCGGTTTTGCACAGGATTGCGGCAGTCCTGTGTTCTCATTTTAGGCAGCGACGATTCCGGGTGTCAATCGGCGGCGGAGGGCTCGCGACGGCGGAGGAGATCCTGCAACGCATAAACGTCCAGCTCCCCCTGTCGGAGCCGTTCCAATGCGGCGACGGCGGCGCGGGCACCGGCGATGGTGGTGATGCAGGGAACGCCGTGGCTGACGGCGGCGGCGCGGATGCGGCCCTCGTCGGTGCGGGCCCCTTTGCCGCTGGGGGTGTTGACGATCAGAGCGATGGCGCCGTTGGCGAGGTGGTCGAGGAGATTGGGGCGGCCTTCGTGGATCTTGCGGATGACCTCGGCCGCGATGCCGTGACCGGCCAGGGCCTCGGCGGTGCCGCCCGTCGCCATCAGGCGGTAGCCGAGGGCGGCGAGGCGGGAGGCGACGGGCACGATCGCGGGCTGATCGCGGCCGGCGACGCTGACGAAGACGGTGCCCGACATCGGCAAGGAACTCGAAGCCGCCATCTGGCTCTTGGCGAAGGCGGCGGGGAAGTCGCGGTCGATGCCCATGACCTCGCCCGTCGAGCGCATCTCGGGGCCGAGCACGATGTCCACGCCCGGGAACTTGGCGAACGGGAAGACGCTTTCCTTGACCGAGACGTAGTCGGGCGTCACTTCCCCGGTGATCCCCTGATCGGCCAGGCTCCGGCCGACCATCACCCGGGCCGCGGCCTGGGCGAGATTCAGGCCGGTCGCCTTGGAGACGAACGGCACGGTCCGCGAGGCGCGGGGGTTGACCTCCAGAACGTAAACCTCGCCACCCTTGACGGCGAACTGGATGTTCATGAGACCGCGGACTTCGAGGGCCTCGGCCAGGACGTAGGTCTGACGCTTCAATTCGGCGACGATCGACTCGGGAAGGCTGAACGGCGGGATGGCGCAGGCGGAGTCGCCGGAGTGGATGCCGGCCTCCTCGATGTGCTCCATCACGCCGCCGACGATCGTGCGCTCGCCGTCGCAGATCGCATCGACGTCCACCTCGATCGCTTCTTCGAGGAACTTGTCGATCAGGACCGGGTGCTCGGGGCTGGCCTCGACGGCGTGGGCCATGTAGCGGTCGAGGCTGGACTCGTCGTAGACGATCTCCATCGCCCGGCCGCCGAGGACGAAGCTCGGCCGGACGACCACCGGATACCCGATCCGCTCGGCGATCCGGCGGGCCTGCTCGGGGTTGGTGGCGGTGTCGCTGGGGGTCTGGCGGAGGCCGAGGGACTCGATCACCTGGCGGAACCGCTCGCGGTCCTCGGCGAGGTCGATGGCGTCGGGGCTCGTGCCGATGATCGGCACGCCGGCCGCCTCCAGGGCGCGGGCGAGGTTCAGAGGGGTCTGGCCGCCGAACTGGACGATCACGCCTTGAGGCTGCACCCGATCGACGATGTTCAACACATCTTCCACGGTCAACGGCTCGAAGAAGAGGCGGTCGGAGGTGTCGTAGTCGGTCGAGACGGTCTCGGGGTTGGAGTTCACCATCACGACCTCGAAGCCGTCTTCCTTGAGGGCGAAGGCGGCCTGGCAGCAGCAGTAGTCGAACTCGATCCCCTGGCCGATCCGGTTCGGGCCGCCGCCGAGGATGACGATCCGGGGCTTCTCGCCGACGCGGGACTCATCCTCGGATTCATAGGTGGAGTAGTAATAAGGTGTCGACGGCCTCGAACTCGGCGGCGCAGGTGTCTACCAGCTTGAAGACGGCCTCGATGCCGCGGCGCTTGCGGTCGGCGCGGATGTCGATCTCGGAGACGCCCCAGAGGGTGGCGAGCTGGCGGTCGGAGAAACCGTTGCGCTTGGCTGTCGCGGATCAGTTCGTCGGAAGCATCCTCCAGGCTCCCGACTTCGCGGAGCCGGCCTTCCAGCTCGACGATCTCCTGAACATTGGCGAGGAACCAGGGGTCGATGTTCGTCAGCATGTGGATCTGTTCGAGGCTCATGCCGGCGAGCAGGGCGTAGCGGAGATACCAGACGCGGTCGGAGTTGGGGGTGGCGAGCTTGGCCTTGATCTCGTCCTCGGTCGGCTGGGCATCGGTGCCCCAGAGATCCTTCTTGTCGGCGCCAAGGCCGAAGCGGCCGACCTCCAGGCCGCGGAGGGCCTTCTGGAGCGACTCCTTGAACGTCCGCCCGATCGCCATCACCTCGCCGACGGACTTCATCTGCGTCGTCAACACCGGGTCCGCCTCGGGGAACTTCTCGAAGGCCCAGCGGGGCACCTTGGTGACGACGTAATCAATCGTCGGCTCGAAGCAGGCGGGGGTCTCGCGGGTGATGTCGTTCTTGAGCTCGTCGAGCCGGTAGCCGACGGCCAGCTTGGCGGCGATCTTGGCGATCGGGAAGCCGGTGGCCTTGCTCGCGAGGGCCGAGGATCGGCTGACCCGCGGGTTCATCTCGATGACGACCATGCGGCCGTCCTCCGGGTTGATGGCGAACTGGACGTTCGAGCCGCCGGTCTCGACGCCGATCTCGCGGAGGATGGCGAGCGAGGCGTCGCGCATCCGCTGATATTCCTTGTCGGTCAGGGTCTGCGCCGGGGCGACGGTGATCGAGTCGCCGGTGTGGACGCCCATCGGGTCGAAGTTCTCGATGGAGCAGACGATCACGGCGTTGTCGGCACAGTCGCGCATGACCTCCATCTCGAACTCCTTCCAGCCGAGGAGGCTCTCCTCGATCAGGATGGAGTGGACCGGGCTCAGCTCCAGGCCGTAGGCGACCATGCGGTCGAACTCATCCTTGTTGTAGGCGATGCCGCCTCCCGAGCCGCCGAGGGTGAAGCTCGGCCGGAGCACGCAAGGCAGGCCGACCTCCTCGCGGAAGGCGCGGGCCTCGTCGAGGTTGTGGGCCAGGCCGCTCCGGGCGTTCTCCAGGCCGATGCGGACCATCGCCTCCTTGAAGAGCTGCCGGTCCTCGGCCATCCGGATCGCCTCGGCGTTGGCCCCGATGAGCCGGCAGCCGTGGCGGTCGAGGGCGCCCGAGTCGAACAGGGCCAGCCCCGTGTTCAACCCGGTCTGACCGCCGAGGGTGGGCAGGACGGCGTCGGGCCTTTCCTTGGCGATGATCCGCTCGACGACGGCCGGGTTGATCGGCTCGATGTAGGTCCGGTCGGCCATCTCGGGGTCGGTCATGATGGTCGCCGGGTTCGAGTTGACCAGGACGACCTCGTAACCCTCCTCCCGGAGCGCCTTGCACGCCTGGGTGCCCGAGTAATCGAACTCGCAGGCCTGGCCGATGACGATGGGGCCGGCCCCGATGATCAGGATCTTCTGGATGTCGGTACGCTTGGGCACGGCGGGCTCTCGTCTTCGAATCGACGTTCGGGGTGGATCGGTCTCGGGTTCGTTTTGTCGCGGCGCGCGTCGGGCCGCGCTCGCCCAACCAGAGCGGCGCGGCCCGGAAAATTTCACGATCTTAGCAAGTTCCGCCGCGCCGGGACAAGTCCGCGCGTCCGACCGTCGCGGGCTCGGGTTCGTTTCGCCACGGTCCCGAGTTCGTTTTGTCCCGGCCCGAGTTCGTTTTGTCGCAACGTCAAGATCGCCGCGACTTGCCCGGTGTGACGTCGGGTTCGTTTCGTAGCGAGGGCGGAGGGGGTTGGGTTCGTTTCGAAAATTGCCCAGCTTAACGCTCGGGTTCGTTTCGTCGGGCGGGCGGAGGATTCACCACAGGGGCTCGTGGGATGCCCAGGGTTTGCCGGAGGGGAAAACTCCGGCGGCTGGGCAACTCTTGCGCGGAGGGTGGTTTTCCCCTCGCGTCGCTCGTGGCGAACGAGTCCGGGGGTCCGAATTGCCAAAGATCCCGAGAAGGGCGCGGACGATGAGCGCGGAGGCGCGGGCGCCCTCAACGTCTCCAGTGGGGAAATGGTGCCCCGAGCCGGCTGGAATTCCGGGCGATTTCTTCCGGCCTCACGGCCCGCCCACGCGGGCCGCGGCGTGCCGCTTTGCCACCCGCGCGATGCCCTCGCGGGTCCGCTCCTCCACCAGCAACGCGCGCAACTCAGCATAGACGTCGGCGCTGAGAGCGTAAAACAAAACTTCCCGAAGGAGCGGGAATCTCGCTGGATTCGGGCCTGGATCGGGGGGTTTGTTTTCGCTCTGAGGAGGACGTATTCGCGATGCGTCTCGGGAACTTCCAGACGGACCGGCTCGCTTCCGGCCTGTTCGACGGCGGCCTTCTCCTCGGGGGTGAGGGTCATGGGCGCCTCCATGCCGGGATTGTACCGCGACGCGGGTGATAGAGAAGGGAGAGGAGGTCATCGGGACAGGGTCAGGCGGAACCAGACGGTGGAGCCGGAAACGTTGGAACGGAGGCGGCGGGTGGCCGGGGCCAAGTCGGCCGTTAGGCCGGCGTGCCTCGGAGGCGCCGGCCCACACCGAGGCACGTTCCGCTGCGCTCCACTTTGCCCCGGCCACCCGGGCCGGTCACACCGACGTGATGCTAGCATCGCCGGAGGCGGGGACGTAGCCACGTTTTCGTGGCCACGTCACCCGCCGGCTGGATGTCGAGTCGCGCGGACGGTGTTCACCGCTGGTAGGTGTTGTCCACGTACTGCAGCACGTTCTGGATGCCGGGATTAAGGCCGGGTTCCTGGAGCAGGCCGTCCAGCACACCCCAGTAGATGTCGTCGCCGTTGACGACCGTGTTGCTGCCCTGCGACTTCCGCGAGAAGCCGCAGTAATCCTTGTTCACATGCAGGTGAGGGTAGGAGTTGGCGACCGGGAGGAAGTACTCTTCCGCCCCATCCCCGTTGAAGAAGGTCGCCTTCACATGCCTGTAAACGTCGGTCGCGACGCTCATGGTGGTCTCCTTGCGTTGCTGCCGGGTCGCCGAGGTCGGGCCGGTTCAATTCGCGGCGAGAATCCGCTCGCACTTTTGCTTGAGGTACGGGATCGCCTGGCCATCCACCTTGGGCATCGGGGGCATGGCGTGCATGGGGTGTATGGCGTAGGCGGCCGCCGCCACCGGGGCTCCCGTGAGTTGCTTGATCCTCCCATCGATGAGGCCCAGTCGCGTGTCCAGCGCGTCGAGGATCGTGTTGAGTTTGTTCAACGCGAGTGTGTACGCGTCCAGGTCGTCGCCGGGGACGAGTTTACCTACCCTGTCATCGATCAGCTTGATGCTGTTGCGAATCGTCTGCTTCTGATCCTCGTAGGACTGCAGGTCGCTCAGGTGGCTGACGGCTTGCCCCTCTTTGATCGAGAAGTGGACTTCGTAGACGTAGATGTTCTGGACGATCAGCTCGCTGTTGAAGAAGTCCGTGCTCTTGAACGAGCTCTCCAGGACGCTGACGAAGAGCATGAGACCCGGCGCGACGGCCTTGTTCTTCGTCTCGGCAGAAATGTTGGTGGAGGTCGAGGTGCCGAGGCTCTGGAGGACGCCCTGGATCAAGTCGAACGCCGCGTTCGCGACCAGCAGCTCCAGGCCGCCCAGCGCGGCGACCGCGGTCGAGACCTCCGGCGTTTCGGCCGGCTTCGTCGACCCGGCCGGCACCGGCTTGCCGAACAAGGACCCCTTCACACTGTCGAGAACCGTGTTGAGGCTGTCGGCACTCCATTCACTGACCGTCGAAAGGTGGCTGTATTGCCCAGCCAGGAGCAGGGCGTCGTCTGGGTACGGGGTGTAATGTTTCTTGACCGCGGCGTCGATGTCCTTCTGGGATTTGGCGACGTGTTCCTCCATGGCCTTCTGTTGCGCCGCCAGGTACTCCTGGAACTTCTGGTTTTTTTCCGCCTGTTCCGCGATGGAATTGGACCTGCCCATTTTCGTCTCCTTGATGTCCTTGGTGAGAGATCGGTCCCTGGGGGTGTTCGAACTCATGGATCCAGGGGGGGAGGCCTGCAACCGGGATACTTTGAGCCCGGTGCTGAGTTTCGAGCATCTCCAGGCCAAATATTACCAAGTCAAAAATTTGCAGTCCATGAAAAACAAATTCAATTAACAATTTTTTTGGGAAGATTAGCTGTTTCGAATGATCAGCATGGAGGCCCATCCGTCTGTCCATTGCCCAGATGTGGCCGGTGGGTGGCCGGGGCAAAGTCGGCCGAGAGGCCGGCGTGTCCCGGAGGCGACGGCCCACACCGGGGCACGTTTCGCTGCGCTCCACTTTGCCCCGGCCACACAGTTGTCGGGTTGGGGTATAATGGCACCGGCGCTGGACTCGGGGAGGACCGACCATGCCGGTGCATGACTGGACGAGCGTTGACGCGGGCCTGTTCCACGCCTTCCATACAATCTGGATCACGGAAATCAACAACGGCCTCAACCGGGGACTCCTGCCGCAGGGTTACTACGCTCTGCCGGAGCAGCACGCCGGCCGGATGATCGCGGACATCCTGACCTTGCATGCGAGCCCAACGCCCGCGGCGCCGAGGTTCTTGCCGCCGGCGACGGGCGGGACGGTCGTGGCCGAGGCGCCGCCGAGGGTGAGGAGGAGGCAGACGGTGGAGCCGGAGGCGCTGGAACGGAGGCGGTCGCTGGCGATCCGGCATGTCAGCGGGCATCGGCTGGTGGCCTTGCTGGAGATCGTCTCGCCGGCGAACAAGGATCGGGCGAGGAATGTCGAGGACTTCACGGCGAAGGCCGTGGATGCGCTGGAGTGCGGCGTGCATCTGCTGATCGTGGACCTCTTCCCGCCGGGAGCGCATGACCCGGACGGGATTCATGGGGTCATCCTCCGGCGCCTGGAGCAATCGGACGAGCCGTATGATCTGCCCGAGGACGAGCCGTTGACGCTGGCGGCGTATGCGACGGGGACGAGGGTGGAGGTTTACCTGGAGCACCTGGCCGTGGGCGGAGTCTTGCCGGAGATGCCGCTGTTCTTGAGGCCGGATCGGTACGTCAACGTGCCGCTGGAAGAAACCTATGGGGCAGCCTTCGGAGGCATGCCGGTCTTCTGGCGCGACGTGCTCGAAGGTCGGCCGCCGGTCCTCCCGACGGATTGACTTTGGGGACAGGACCCTTCAGCGTCGTGGCGTTGGGCGTGAGGCCCAAAGGGCGAGGACCGGCCGCGGTTCGTGGCGGACGTCCCCGGGTTCGTCACCCGCCGAGGGGATGGGGGAGCGCGAGGAGGTCAGGCGTCGCCGTGCTCCTCGGAGAGCGGGGCGGCGATGTCTTCGAGGGAGGTGCGCTCGGCGCGGACGCCGAAGAGGAGGACGACGACGACGGTCGCGAGGAGGATGGCGGCGGCGAGGAGGTCGCCGTAGAGGATGTAGATGCGGCGGCGGTGGTCGATCAGGAAGCCGAAGAGCCAGGAGGCGAGGGGGCCGCCGAGGGCCGTGCCGGCGGAGTAGAAGAGGGCGATCGTCAGGCCGCGCATCTCCAACGGGAAGATCTCGCTGACGGTCAGGTACGCCGAACTGGCGGCGGCGGAGGCGAAGAAGAAGATGACGGCCCAGACGAGCGTCTGGGTCGTGGCCGAGAGCAGCTCGCGCTCGAAGAGGAAGCCGGAGAGGACCAGGAGGACCGCCGAGACGGCGTAGGTCCCCGCGATCATCGGGCGGCGGCCGACGGTGTCGAAGAGGGGGCCGAGCAGGAGCGGGCCGAGGAAGTTGCCGAGGGCGAAGGGGAGCAGGTAGAGGCCGATCCGGTCGGTGGGGATGTGGTAGAACTTGGCGAGGATCAAGGCGAAAGCGAACGAGACGCCGTTGTAGAGGAACGCCTGGGCGAGGATCATCGTGAGGCCGAGGACGGTCCGGCTCGGGTAACGATTGAACATCGTCTGGATGATCGTCGCGAAGCCGATCGGGCCGTGCGGGCGGATCTTGATCGACCGGTCCACCGGCTCCAGGGGCTTGTCCTCGGATTGCTCGATGGTCTCCTCGATCGTGCTGACGATCTGCTCAGCTTCTTCCTTGTGACCGCGGGTCATGAGCCAGCGGGGGCTCTCGGGGATGGCATTGCGGAAGAAGATGATGATCAGGCCGAGCACGGCGCCGATGCCGAAGCCGAGGCGCCAGCCGAGATTGATCGGAAGGTAGTGGGGGTCGAGGAGGACGAGCGTGGAGAGCGAGCCGAGCGCGGCGCCGATCCAGAAGGTGCCGTTGACGGCGAGGTCCACACGGCCGCGGACACGCGCCGGGATCAGCTCGTCGATCGCGGAGTTGATCGCCGAATACTCGCCGCCGATGCCGGCGCCGGTGAAGAAGCGGAAGACGGCGAAGCTCCAGAAGTCCCAGGCAAAGGCCGTGCAGAAGGCGGCGACGAGGTAGAGGCCGAGCGTCACCGTGAACAACTTCTTGCGGCCCCAGAGGTCGGTCAGGTAGCCGAAGACCAGAGCCCCGAGCACGGCGCCGATGAGGTAGGCCGTGTTCAGGAGGCCGTTCTGGGTGCTGGTCAGGTGCAAGGTCTCGGGATGCTCCAGCACCGGGCTGACGGCGCCGACGAGCGTGACCTCCAGGCCGTCGATGACCCAGGTGATCCCCAGGGCGCAGGATGACCTGCCAGTGCCAGCGGCTCCAGGGCAGGCGGTCCATCCGGGCGGGGACGTCGGTCGTCGAAGGTCCGGGTGTGGGCGCGGCGTCGGTAGCCATGCCCGCGGCTGGGAGCAAATGGCGTTCCGGGAGACGTAAGAAATCGTTGTCATCCTGAGATTTTCAACTCTCGGACGGATGATCCCCGAGGTCGTCGCGGACTCGACGCACCCGACACAGAGACCCTCTCGAACCACCACTCAGCGGCGACTCGGCGACCCGGCCGCCGGCGCGGCGGCGGATGGTGCCGGAGACCTTCGGCTCCTCGCCGCCTTCCAGCGGCTGGCCGGGCTCGATCAAGGCGAGGCGGGAGTCGATCCGGTCGGCGTAATCCTCGGAGAGTTCGAAGCCGAGCCAGCGGCGGTCGAGCTTCTTGGCGACGGCGAGGGTCGTGCCGCTGCCGGCGAACGGGTCGAGGACGAGTTCGCCCTCGTTGGAGCACGACTTGATGATCCGGCCGAGGAGTTGCTCGGGCATCTGGCAGCCGTGCCAGCCGGCGCGTTCCTTGAAGGTGCCGCAGACGCGGGGGACGTACCAGGTGTCGTGGTCGGGGGTGAAGCCGTCGGGGAGGTCCTGGGGGCGGAGAATCCAGGTGTCGTCGGGGAGGCGGCCGCGGGGGTTGGCGCGCTTGTCGGCGTAGATGAGCTGGCGGGCGGAGGGGACGCGGATCGCGAGCGTCGTGGAAGGTGAAGCGGGCCGGGTCCTTGACGAAGTAGAACAGGTGGACGTGGCTCCGGCTGAACTTCTTCTTGCAGTTCACGCCGAAGGTGTAGTACCAGACGACCCAGCTCCGCAGGTGAAGGCCCAGCTCGCCGGTGGGCGATGACCTTCAGCTCGGCGGCGTACTCGTCGCCGATGGCGAGCCAGAAGGTGCCGTCGGGCTTCAGGACGCGGGCGACGGCGCGCGATCCAGCGACGGGACCAGTCGAGGTACTCGTCGCAGGCGCGACGGTCCTGGTAAATGTCGTAGTCGTAGCCGATGTTGAACGGCGGATCGGCGAAGGCCAGGTCGATCGAGCCGGCCGGCAGGCGTGCGAGGCCGTCAAGGCAGTCGCCGCGGTGGAGGCGGTCGAAGGGGTCGCTCGGGATTTGGGGTTCGCGCATGGTGAGCGGGCCGTCGGGCGTTGCGGTGTCGAGGAGGTGCGTCCAGGGATAATCTAACATACGCGACGGCTTGCGCACGGGTGTCGGCCGGCCGGGACGGGGAGAGAATCCGGAAAAAGCGTGGTCCCTGCCGGGCGTCGGCTGCACTCTCCCCTATGCCCAGACTGGGGAGGTCGGGACGCGGTTGTTGTCGCGGACCGGCGCCCGGCTCGGGGTCGGTTCACGGGTTTTCCTCACACGCGCTTCGGAAGAAGAGGCGACGGAACACGAGGTCGCGGCGTCCGCGGTGGGCGGCCCGATCGCGTGGGGCGAGTCCGTTGCGCCGAGGGTCGCGGTCGCCGATGCCGGGGCCGATCGCGGGCAGCGAATCATCCGGCCGAGGAGCGGGCAACAATGGACGAAAAAACATCATCAATCATGGATTTGAAGAGTCGCCGAAGGTCGCGATGGGCGGGCAGGTTCCTGGCGGGGCTGGGTGTTGCCCTGGTCCTGGCGGGAACGCCGCGAGCCGGGGCGCAGCCGCAGGTGCTCGACCCGAACCTGGGCGTGCGCACGGTGGTCGATGGCCTGACGACGCCTGTCAACATGGCGTTCCTGGGGCCCAACGACTTCCTCGTGCTGGAGAAGAACACGGGCAAGGTGAAGCGCGTACGGATCGTCGGAGGCGTCCCCGAGGTGACGACGGTGCTCGACCTGGTGGTTAACTTCGCCTCCGAGCGCGGCCTGCTGAGCATCGCGCTGCACCCGAAGTTCCCCAGGGACCCGGGCATCTATCTCTACTGGACCTGCGCCGCGCCGGTGCCGGTGGGCGACCCGTTCTTCCCGGTGGTGGAGCGCTGCCCGGACGAGCCCGCCCTGGACGATCCGGCCAGCCCGCACGACTCGGGCGCGACGCTCGGCGCCCCCTTGCTCGGCAACCGGATCGACCGGTTCGCGTGGGACGGCACGAGCCTGAAGTGGGACTTCAACCTGGTGACGTACCGCGAGTTCCAGAACGACGGCGCGCCGGTGCCGCCGGGTCAAGGCGACGCGGCCCAGAACGCCGCGGGCAATCACAACGGCGGCGTGATCCGGTTCGGGCCGGACAAGAAGCTTTATGCGTTCTTCGGCGACCGCGGCCGTCGCGGCTGGATGCAGAACCTCCCGTTCGGGCCGACGCCACCGACGCCCGACGACCAGTTCGGCGGCCCCGAGCCCGACGACGCCCACGTTTCGGGCGTGATGATGCGGCTCAACGACGACGGTTCCGCGCCCCACGATAACCCGTTCTACAAGTACGGCGCCTCGCTCATCAAGCAGGGCCACCAGCAGGCCGGGACCAACATCCAGCGCGTCTTCAGCTACGGTCACCGCAACGGCTTCGGCCACGACTTCGACCCGAAGACCGGGGCTCTCTGGATCGAGGAGAACGCCGACGACGCCTTCAGTGAGATCAACCGCGTCCTGCCCGGCATGAACGGCGGCTGGGTCCAGCTCATGGGGCCGGTGGCCCGCTTCGACGAGTTCCGGTTCATCGAGACGACCATGTTCGGGTCGAACCTCCAGCAGCTCCGCTGGCCGCCCTCGAACCTCGCGCTCAGCGGCGCCGAGGCGCTCTCCCGACTCTTCCTGTTGCCGGGCGCTGACTATCAGGACCCGGAATTTAGCTGGAAGTTCGAGGTCTCGCCGGCCGGGTTCACGTTCCTGACCAGCCGCGCCCTGGGCCGGGAGTACGAGAATGACCTGTTCATGGGCGAGGGCCGGACGTTCCTCGAAGGGGGCTACCTGTTCCACTTCGATCTGACCCACAATCGCAAGCACATCGCCGTGACCGACCCGCGACTCTTCGACCGGGTCGCCGACAACCTGACGAAGTTCGACGGCACCGAGAGCGAGAGCCTGCTCTTCGGCCGGAACTTCGGCATCGGCACCGACATCCGGACCGGGCCGAACGGCAGCCTCTACGTCGTCTCCCTTTCCAACGGCGCCATCTACGAGATCTTCCGCGCGATCCCCGAGCCCCGGCACGACGACGATGACGATGACGACGATCACGGCTCCGGGAGGGGCCATGACGGACGCGACGATGATTGAGCCGTCAGGTCCGCCCGTCGGAGAGCGGCGAATCGACGGTCAACGGCGGCGGCTCGACCGGGCCGCCGTCGTCGCCTTCAGGAGAGCCCCGAAGCCCAGATCGGCGATCGCTAGCGTGTCTCGGGTTCGGCCCCGTGCCGCTCGATCACCGCGTGGGCGGCGGCCTGGACCTCGGGGCTGGGATCGAGAGTCAGGGGTTCAAGGGCCGTGAGGACGGCGGGGTCGTCGGGGGCGATGCGAGAGAGGGCGACGGCGGCGGGGACAAAGGCGGAGGAAGTGGGGTCGTCGAGCAGGCGGATCAAGAGGCGGGTCGCGGGGTCGGGAAGGAGGCCCGATCCGGCCGAGGGCGACGACGGCGGCGTCGCGGCGGGTGGGGTCGGAGTGCGGCGAGGAGGCGGGTCAAGGTCGGGACCGCCGGGGCCGAGCGGGGACCGAGCGAGCCGAGGGCGTCGGCCGCGGCGGCGGCCACGGCGCCGGGGGGACCGTCGTCGGGACCGGGGGCGAGCAGGGAGCGGATCAGGGCAGCGACGGTCTCGGGGTCGTCCGGGGCGAGATGCATGAGCAAACTGAGGGCGAGGAGGCGGACGCGGCTCGAAGGGCCGTCGTCGAGGGCGCGGACGATCGCGGGCAACGCGGGTCGCGAGCGGTCGTCGAACTGCTCGAAGACGACCAAGGCGCCGTGGGCGTTCGGCCCGTCGCCACGTTGCAAGGGCCTGCCGAGGGCGCCGGCCACGGCGGCGACGGCCAGCGGACTCGGCGTGGAGTCGGCGAACCTCCTCCAGGGCCCCGAGGTCGGGCTGGCCGGTGGGGGCATTGAGGGCGGGATCGTCTCCGGCGACGGGGAAGATCGGACGGCCGGGGTCGCCGGAGAGGGTCGCGACGAGACTCATCACCGCCAGACGACGCTGCCACTCGCCCCAGACCCAGACCAGGGCCGCGACGACCAGGGCGGCGATCAGGACGCCCCCGATCCGGGCGAGCCAACGGCCGGCGCGAGTGGGGCGGTCCGTAGAGGGCAGTCGGCTCATGCGAGCATCTCGGCGGGAGGACCAGACCAACGGATCGGCATCCGACAGCATGAAGTCGGGGCTCAGGGCTGTCAACGGGCCGGGTCGTTCGGCGATCGGGCGGCCAGAAGGCGATCGCGATTCTCGCGGAGCAGGGAGACGAGGCTGGCGGCGGTGCGGCTCGTGGCGAGGCGACTCATCGAGGCGCTCGATCGCCTGGGCGATCAACTCGAACGAGCCGGCGACGTGGCGGGCGTCCATGCCCCGGGCGGTCAGCAGGCCGAGCAGCCAGTCGGCGTACTCGGCGAAGGCGGCCGGGGAGCCCGCGGCAACAGCGGAGTCGAGGTAGTCGAGATGCCAGTGGAGGTCCTCGGAGGTGTGATGCCGCCCGCGATCGCCGAAGCGGGCCAGCTCGGGCCATTGCCGATAGGCCCGTTCGCAGCAGTCGGCGACGATCGCCAGACCGTGCTTGCGGAGGATCGGGCTCTGAAGTTCGTAAGGTCGTCGCGGCCCGGTCATCGCGGCTCCTGGGTGGCACGTCCCGAGCAAGGAGGTCATCGACCGTAGTCCACGACACTAAGGAGGCGTCCAAGAACGACTTCGGAGTTTCGCTCCCGTGTGGGACAGCCGCCCCCGGCTGTCCCACACGAAGTGGTTCTTGGATGGCCCAATACTACTCCGTTACGTCGTACAACTTATTGCAAGACAATGGTTTACGGCATCGCTCGAATGATCGATTCTTGGCAATTGCATCCGACGCGAGATCAGAGAGTTGCGAATCGATGTCACGCATAATGCAAATCCGGCAGGAGATCGTAACTAACCGGCGGCCGGGTCGTGGGGTCGGCCGGTCGGCGGGATGGCGTTTCGCCGGAATCCTTGGGCTCGGTGGGACCACCACCCCCGGCTGGCCTCCGGTCCGAGACGAGAGTGCCGAGGGCGGCTGGACCACGACACCGGATCGGACAGGGAATCCGGGCGAGGCTCCTTACTCATCTTTAGCGGCATCCGTCCGGCGACGGTCCATCCGTAATTCCATCATCATGCGTTCGCCGCCGTCGGCGTCGAGGGCGTACTGGCGGTGGACGATCCGACGGCCGCCGTCTTCGAGGCGGGTGACGGTCCGGCTGCGGCGGGCGTCGCGTGCGCCGGCTCGGGGTCGAGGGTGCGGCTGAACAGGACGATCTGCTCGCCGTGGAAGGGCTCGCGACTCTGGCGGAGCGACATCCGGGTCGATCGGGAGTCAGTCCAGACACTGGTGAACAGGCCGGTCTGGGGGTCGAAGCCGATGAGCCCCTGACCGGTCGTCTGCGACGGGCCTGAGCCGAAGACGAAGTCGGACTGAAGGAACCGGCCGCCGTGAATCAAGGCCTGCCGGCAGCGTCCCGCGGCGCGGATGGGCTCGCCGGATGCCGGGAAGAACGTCTTGCGAACGTCCCAATCCCCCACGAACTTCTTGAGGAACTCCTGCCCCGCGCCCGGCGCCGACCGCGGCTCATACGCCGCTTGCGGGTCTTTTGGGACCTGGCGGGGCTCGTCGGCCCCCGCCAGCGGGACGAAAGCCAGGAGCCAGGCGAGACGTTGCAACCGCGGGCGGATCATGGTGGAGGAATCCTCTCGGTTTCTGATGGGATCATGGGAGAAGCAGGACGAACGGGCAAGATCCCGATCGGCGACGGGGCGACATTCGGCCGGGAAGCGGCGCCCCAGGCGAGGTCGGCAAGGACGCCGAAGTGGTCGGACGGGAAGGTGGGGCCGGGCTTCTCGTCGAGGGTCGCGTGGGCGACGAACCGCCAGCCCGGGCCGACCAGGATGTCGTCGAGGCGGACCAGGCGGAGGCCGTAAAACTGGTAGGTCGCGGCGGCATTGTCGGCGGCGGGGCGGAGGCCGGACGCGGTGAAGAGCCGGCGCGGGGGGAGCCGGGCGGGGCGTTGAAGTCGCCGGCCAGGAGCACCGGGTCCGTCGGGTCGCCCGCGGCGATCCGGGACAGGATCAGGCGGGCGGCGGCCTGGCGCATGGAGGCGGTCAGGTAAAGGTGCGTGTTGTAAACCCGGAAGGTCCGGCCGAGGCGGCGGTCGCGCAGGCGGACCCAGGTGCAGATCCGCTTGGGGCCGAGTCGCGTCGGTCCGGGCGGCTCGTCGGCGGGCTCCTCCAGCCAGAATGTGCCGCCGCCGAGCCGCGTGAAGCGGGCGGCGTCGAAGAAGATCGCGCAGTGCTCCCCGCCATCGCGGCCGTCGTCGCGACCGACGCCGGCGCGTCGGTGGCCCGACAAGGCCGCCTCCAGAAAGGCCACCTGGTCGGGCAACGCCTCCTGCACGCAGAGGATCTCGGGCGCGGCGTGGCGGAGGGCCGTCAACAAGGGGCGCCTGTGCTCCGGCCAGCCACAGCGAAGCCAGGGCGGACCGCGGTCCTGGCCGCGGTGGAGGTTCCAGCTCACGACCCGGATCGCATCCGGATCGCTCTTCGACGCCGGAACCGATCCGCCAGGGCTGAGCCGCGCCCAGAACAGCAGCGCCAGCCAACCGATCAGGGCAACGATCACGAGTCGATGCGCCCAGGCCCGCAGCCAGCCGAGCCGACCCCGTACCGGCCCCTGGCCCGTTCCCACGAGGACCCCGACCAGGAGCGCGGCCACCACGGCGACCGTCCCCCAGCCGAGGCCCCAGGGGTGGAGGACGAACACCGTCGCGCCGATGAGCCCGACCGCCAGGAACCGCGCAGCGGCACCGAGGGCCGTCGCCAGGAAGCCGGACGGCTGGGCGGGCCTTCGGCGTCGCGGTAGGAACGGGGCGAGCGTCGGCGGCATGCAGCACCCTCCGTGGGTATCCTACCGGATCGCCCGGAACCATCGCCGCTGAAATCCGGACAGGACGCTTGCCAGGTCTCACTCCGCGCCGGCGAACTGCTCGGTCAAGAACGGGGCCACCGTGTCGTCCCACAGGGCGGCGGCCTTCTCGAAATCGACCTCCATCGGATGCACGGTCTTCGGCGTCTCGACCCGCGCCGAAACCTCGACCTTCGGGTTGAGCGGGATCTGGGCGCTCGGCCCCTCGGCGAGGGCGGCCTCGATCTCCGGCCCGAGCAGGTAGCCGGCCAGCGACTCGGCGGCCTCGGGGTGGGGGGCGCCCTTGATCCGGGCGAGGGTGTTGGGGATGAACAGGGTGCCGAGGGCGTCGGCCTCGCGGTCGGGATAGACGATCACGACGGGGCTACCGGCCTCGACCTCGCCCATGGCGTCGTCGGTGTCGGTCAGGCCGAAGGCGAGCTGACCGGAGCCCACCCCGGTGGCGACCTGCTTGTTGCCGGAGAGGACCTGCACGTCGTTGGCCTTCAAGTCGCGGAAGAACTGCCTGGCGCGGTCGTCGCCCCAGGCGGCGAAGAGGCAGGCGGCGTGGGTGCCGGTCGTGCCGAAGAGGGGCTTGGCGATGGCGACCTGGCCTTTCCACTTCGGGTCGGTCAGGTCGAGGATGCTGTCGGGCCGCTCGGCCTCGGGCACGAGCTTCGTGTTGACCAGCAGGATGCGGGCCCGGGCGGCGAATCCGTACCAGGTGCCGTCGGACGCCTTGAAATGGGCGGGGTAGTCGTCGGCGTGGGCGGGGTGGAACGGTTCGAGGAGCCCCTTCTGCTTCAGGCGGAGGGTGTTGAGGATCTCGTTGTTCCAGAAGAGGTCGCACTGCGGCAAGCCCGCCTCCGACATGATCCGGCCGGCCAGGCCGAACGACTTGGTGCTCTCGACATCAAAGGCGGGGGCGACATCGATCTTGGATTGCTGTTCAAATTGTTTCAGGATCGGCTCGGAGAACTCGCGATCGAGCGCGGTGTAGACGACCACCTCGCGGTCGGCCGCCGGCTTCGCGTCGCTTCGGCGTTGCCGTTGCCGCTCGGGGCATTCTCGGCGTCGCCGCAACCGGCGAGGGCGAGGAGCAGGGCGAGGGCGAGCGGACGGGGAAGGCGGGCGGGCATCGGGGATTCCTCGGGTCTCGTATGGCTTCTTGTAGGTGGGCTCCGCCCACCATCGGGAATCAAAGACGGGGGGCGGAGCCCACCCTACGATTCTCGGACAGACCTCCCCAGAACTGGACCCAGCACCGAACTCCGGCCATGTTCCGGAGAACGACACCGGCAACGGGAAAGCCGCAGGACTCACGGCCGCCGAAACGTCAGGTCGTCGAACCGCGTCCGCGCGTCGGCCTTGGTCCAGAGGCCGATGTGGCCGGGCTTGGTGAAGGTGGTGTCGTGAACATCCAGGGACTTCTTGCCATCATAGAAACACTGGATATGGTCGCCGCGCATGGTGACGCGCAGGGTGTGCCAGCCGTCGGAGCGGGGGATGTCGGCGTTCTGGAGCTGGGTGCGCTGGCCGTCCACGACGGTATAGACGCGGAAGTTGTCTTCGAGGGGGTTGTAACGGGCGATGTAGTAATTACGGCCGTCCTTCGCACGCCAGACGAGGCCGCCACCCTGGTCGAACTTGCCGGCGATGGCGTGGAATCGGACGGTCAGATCCACGTCGCGGGCGTCGGTGCCAGAGAGCAGGCGACGTTGAAGACCGGATCGTCGTTGCGGGCCTGCTGCATCAAGGCATGTCCGCCATCGACCTCGACCACTTCCCAGGTCCCCTGGGCGACGGTCAGGCCGGCGGGCGTCGAGCCGACGCCGTCGGCCTCGAAGTTCCAGGTCTTTGCCGGCTCGTCGGCGGCGAGCGTCGCGATCAGGCCAAGGGCGAGGGCGAGGATCAAACGCATGGGGAGTCTCCTGCGGTTGGGCATCGTCAAGCTTGCCTGGCGATCGGCGGCTCGCGAACGGGGCCAGGGCCCGGCAAACCGCCCGGTTGTTGAGGGTAATCCGTGGAACGGAGCGAGGGCAAGAGGACAGTCCGAAATTGTTAGGAGAGAAATCAGGAGCTGGCCGCGAACCGCCTATCCGGAACGGGCGGGATCTGGTAGGTTGCGGTCGATTCCGGTCGGGATCGTCCGCGCGTCGATCGGCGCGGGGTCAGGAAGAGCAGGGACCCGAGGCGAGGCGGCTCAGGGACGGGCCGGGGCGCCATGAAGGAGTCGGAGCCGACGGGGATGAGGCGGGAGGCGTCGGGGCCTCGGCGTCGCGGGAGGCGACGGCGCGAGGTCTTGCTGCCGCCGCCCTTGCCGCTGGTGCGGCCGGCGCCGAGGTCGGCGATGTTCTTGCCGATCGTGGTACTGGTGGCGGTCCTGCCGGGCCTGTACGCCCTGCGGTGCTGGGACCTGACGCCGCCGGGGCCCTGGTGGGGCCTGCGGGGCCTGGCGGTGCTGGACGGTCAGCTGGCTCGATCAGACCGGTGTGGAGGTCGGGCTGGAGCCGGAGGCGTGGGCGTATCGGGCGGTGGCCTTGCAGCCGCCCCTGTATGCCTGGCTGGAGGCGGTCGGCCTGGCCTTGAGCCACAACCGGTCCCCGCTGGCGACGGTCCTGCCCAGTTACCTCGCGGGGGTGCTGGTCGTGCTGCTGGTCTTCCTGCACGGCCGGCTCTGGCGAGGGCCAGGCCTGGGGGTGGTGGCGGCGATCCTGACAGGTTTCAATCGCGACCTGCTGGTGCAGATGCAGCAGGCGACGCCGACGACGCTGGGCCTGGTCGGAGCGCTGGGGGCCTTGCTCGGGTACGGGCATTATCGTCCGGACGGGCGAGGGGAAGCGGCTCGGCTGGGTCGCGCTGGGGGCGTTCGGGCTCGCCCTGGCGTTGATGGCGGTCGGGCCGTTTGGCTTGCTGCTGGCGCCGGTGGTGATCCTGCATCGAGCGATCCTCGGCCCCGACCCCTGGCCGGAGCATCGGCCGAAGGCGACGGGTCCTCGGTTCCTGAACTGGTGGCGGCTGCTGGCGAGGCCGGGCTGGATCGCGGCGACTGGGGCCCTGACGGTCGGGCTCGCCCTGGCGGCGCCCTGGTATGCGATGATGCTCAGACGGCATGGCGCGGCGTTCCTGGCGGCCCTGATGTCGCCGCCACACTCGGGCGGTCCGGGGACGGAGTTGCTCTTGCCGAGGTTGGCGATGCTGGCGCCGACGAGCGTGGCGCTGGGCCTCTTCGCGGCGATCCGTGCCGGTCGTCGGGTCCTGACGCACGACGGCGATGACCCGGCGACGGCCGGCGGCGCCTTCTGGGTGGCCTGGCTGGCACTGGCGGCGCTGGCGCCGGCGTTCTACCCGCAGGGGCCGACGCCGGTGCTGAACCTGTTCCTGCTCGTGCCGTTGAACCTGCTGGCGTCGCAGGCGATGCTCGACCTGGCGGGTCGTCGCATCCCGGCGCGGGCCTTGATCTGGCTGGCGCCGGCGACGGCTGTGGCGGTGTCCTGGTGGGCGAGCCCGGAACTCCGGGCGGCCTGCCTGGGGCTGGCCCAGGGCCGGGGACCGACCGCCTCGACCGGCCTGGGCCTGCACCTGGGGCTCGACCTGATCGTCGCCCTGGCGATCCTCACCCGCCTGCTCGATCACTGGGCCCGGCGCCAGGACCACCGGCGACGCCTGGTGCTGGGTGGCTTCCTCGGCGCCGTGGTCGCCCTGACCGTCGCGACCGGCATCCGCGAGGTGCGGTTCCGGCACCGGGAGACGGCCGATCTGCTCTCGCTCCGCGAGGCGATCCTGCGACGCGAATCAGCGCGGCCGTTCACGGTGCTGGCGGTCGTCGGGCCGAGGCCAGCGTCGCACCTCGGCGACCCGGCCAACGATCCGGCGACCCCTCTGCCCGGCGGCCGGCTCCGGTTCTTGCTCCGCGCCACCTTGCCGCGACGGGTCCAGCGCGACCTGACCCGCATCGACGACCTCTTGAAACTGCCCGAGGGCCAGCGCCTGGTGATCCTGGCTGGCTCGGAGGAGCGTCTGCCTTACACGCTGCAATCGCGGCTCGGCCTGGAGGCGATCCACCCTGGACGCTCCGGCGTGCTCGATGCCTACGCCACCGCCGCCGACCCGGGCCGGCCTTCGCGACGGTGAGCCCGGACCAGGGGCATCGTGGGCTTGCCGGGCGATCCCCTCCCGTTCTAAAATCGCTCAGAGCCGCGATCCTTCCCCCCGCGACGAGCCAAAGGATGCCCGAGCCGCCCTTGCATCTCGACTACTACGAACGTCTCCTGAAACTCGACCGGCGCGGGGCGATGGAACTGGTCCGCGGCTATCTGAACCGGGGCGGCGACCGGGAAGGGCTCTATACTGACGTGCTGATGCCCGCCCTGGTCCACGCCGGCGAGGAGTGGCAGGCGGACCGGATCTCGGTGGCGCACGAGCATTACATCAGCGAGGTCACGCGCGACGTGATCCGCCAGTCTGGCCATGATCTCTGGCTCTCGGAACCGACCGAGGGGCCGTCGGCGGTCGCCTGCTGCGCCGGGCGAGCGTCACACGCTCGGCCTGTTGATGGTCTGCGACATCCTCCGCGCCGGCGGGATCACGGTGCACGCGCTGGGCGAGGGGGCGCCGGCCGAGGCGGTGAGGGACTTCGCCGTGGAGGTCGGGGCCGTCTTGCTGGGTCTGTCGGTGGCGCTGGAGATCCATCTTCCGGAGGCGGCCGACCTGATCCGGCTGGTCCGGTCGGCCCGGCCGGGGATCGTCGTGCTGGCGGGCGGCCGGGCCTTCGGTGGCGACGCCGAGCGGGCGCGGGCCATCGGGGCCGACCTGTTCGCCACCGGTCTCCGCGAGGTCGCGCGGCTGGTGCCGGATCTGCTCGAAGTCGGCCGGCCCGCTTCGGATTGAGTTCGCTCGGGGGGAAGCCGGCCCGTCGGAGACGGACCGGCGGGGAGCAGCATTCAGGAGGCTTTCAATAATCCCTTGCGTAAAGTTTCCCCGACCTGCGCCGGGCCATAACCGTGTTCGACCATCAGGCAAGGAATACCGGCTTGCTCACATAAGGGGCGTAGCCGCTCGGGGACGTGGTGGCCGATGTAGCTCTTGAGAATCAAGAGAAGATCGACACCACGGTTACGGACGCGCTGTTCGAGCGAGTCGAGGAAGGCGGGGCGGGACCCTTCGTAATTCTCCCAGTCGAGTTCGTCGAACTCGAAGAGGCGTTCGAGGGTGCGCCGCATGTCCTCGCGGGCGGAGCCGCCGATCATCAGGGCACGCCGGCCGCGTGTCAGGGTGAGCAGGTCGGCATATTCTTCTTTCAAGGCAGTGTCGTCCTTGGAATCCTCCTGGAGGAAGCGATCGAGGTGTTTACGGATCGCGCGGAAGTCGCTGCCGGTGAGCAGGTCGCGGTAGGGGGCGACGAGTTCGAGCAGGTCGGGGTCGGAGACGCCGAAGCCGCTGATGACGCGGAGCAGGGCCTCCTGGAAGGGTTCGACGCCCTCCTCGGGCAGATGGTACTTGACGATGATGGACTTCAGCTCATCCATGGCCGTGAGGGCTTCCTCGCGGGCCTGGCGCTGACGGTCCTGCTCGCGGGCCTGCTGCTCGCGACGGCGATGCTCGACCTGGCGTTTCTGGTGGGCATGCTCGGTGGCGCGGCGGAATTGCTCCTCGGCCTCGGCGATGTAGGCATCCCAGTCGGTGGTGAAGCCCTGGCGGAAGGCCTCGATGTAGCCGGGTTCGTACTGCTTGGAAATGCCGACCAGTCGAGGAAAAATCCGCTGGAGGGTGATCTGGTCATCCTCACCGAGGTTGAGGGTCTCCATGGCCTGAAGGCGTCGGTAGCGGCCGATCCAGAGGGTGAGCTGGGCGAGTTGCTCCTTGGGATCGAGCATGCCGAAGTGGGCGGAGGCGTCCTGGATCTCGCGGTCGAGGGCGCGGACCTGGCCGGCGGGGAAGAGGTTTTCGGCGGTGCGGGCGAGGCGGTCGTCGTCGGAGAAGTCGCTGGCGAGCTGGGGCTGGAGGCGGTCCATCTCGCGTCGCAAGGACTGGTAAAGCTCCATCGCGGCCTGAAGCTCGCGGCGGGCCTCGGCGACGTCGCGCTGGAGGGTGTCGAGAGCCTGCTGGGGCGCTGGCGTCGGCCGTCGATCTCGGCGCGGGAGGCCTCGATCTCGCGTTCGAACTGCTTGCTGTCGTCGGGGGCGAGGGTGGCGGTGCCCATGAGCTGGGCGACCTTGCGCGTCAGCTCCTTGAGGCGATGCTCGTCCTCGCTGACCTCGGTCAAGGCGCGGAGCAGGCCCGGGCGCTCCTCCTTGAGCCGGAGTTCGATCTCGCGGGCGCGGGCCTCGGCGGCGTGCAGGACCTCTGCCGCCTGCCGCGTCTCGACCCCGAGCTTCTGGGCGCGTGTCTTGGCCTCGGCGATCCGGACCATCTCGGCGAGGCGTTCTAGGGAATTGGCCATCGCAGCGATTCAAACTTTCTATCTAGACATCGATCGAAATGTTCAAGCCATCACGCTCGCGATCGGCTCGCCGGTACAGAGGCGCAGGGGCCGGTCGAGGGGATCGCGTAGCTCCACGGACGGATCCACGCCGAGCAGGGAAAAGATCGTGGCGGCCAGGTCGGCCGGGGTGACGGGGTCGCGGGCCGGGTGGGCGGCCCAGCGGTCGGAGGCGCCATGCACGACACCACCGCGGATGCCGCCGCCGGCCAGCACAGTCGAGAAGCAATGCGGCCAGTGGTCGCGACCATCGCGACCCGCGCCGGCTCCTCCGACGACCCCCTGGCCAACCCGCGGCGTGCGGCCAAACTCGCCGGTCCAGACGACCAGCGTCTCCTCCAGCAAGCCCCGCGCTTCGAGGTCATCGAGCAAGGCGGAGAACGCCTGATCGGCGGCCGGCATCAGCCGGGTCCTCAGGTCCAGGAAGTTCCGGTTGTGCGTGTCCCAGTAAACGCTGACGTTCGTCAGACCGTCGTTCTGCCAGAAAACCGTCACCATCGACACTCCGGCCTCGATCAGCCGGCGGGCTTGCAGTACGGACTGTCCGTGCGGATGCAATCCGTAGCGGGCACGCAGTTTGGGATCTTCCTGAGAGAGATCGAAGGCTTGCAGCGCCTTGCGATCTGTTAGTAAATCGTAGGCGCGTTCATAGTGAGAGTCCAGTACCCCGGCCGCGAGGTTCTGTTCCAGGACCCGCGCCTGCGCATCGACGGCGCCGCGGAGCCGCCACCGATCATCGAAGCGGTCGGGGCCGATGCCGTCAGGCAGGCCGAAGGAGCCGACACGGTAATCCGGGCGACTCGGGTCGTCGTCGATGGTCAGGGGGTTGAGGGCCGGACCGAGCCAGCCGCCCCCCTGGCCGTGGCTCTGCTCGACGAACCGCGGGGCGCCGTCCGGGATCGTCGGCCGCATCTGCACCGTCGGCGGCAAGGCCGTGCGCTCGTGACCACGGTTCAAATGGGCGAGCACGGCGCCATAGTGGGGCCAGTCCTCGTCGAAACGGGCGTCCTGGCGGGGAACCGGACGGCCGGTCAGCAAGGCGTGGGTGGCCGTCAAATGGTTCACATCGGCGTGGTGGACCGAGCGAACGATCGCCAGCTTGTCGGCCCGACGGGCGAGTAAGGGAAAATGCTCCGAGATCTCAACACCCGGCACAACCGTTGCAATCGGGTGAAATTCGCCGCGGATCTCCGCCGGGGCCTCCGGCTTGAGGTCCCAGGTCTCCTGCTGGGCCGGACCACCCCACATGAACAGGAGAATGCATGCACGGGCCCGGAGCGGTCGGGTGGCGGAGGCGGAGAGGGCTTGCGCGCGCAACAGCTCGGGCAGGCCGAGACCGAACAGCGAAAGGGCCCCGGCACGAAGGAATTCGCGGCGGGTTCGGACCCGGGCCGCTCGTAGCGACGAACAGCCCTGCGCGAATGGCATGGCGTCTCAACTCCTTGCCGGCTCATCCCGTTCCGGCCCCGAGCGCGGCACCAACTCTGAATTCTACGCGAAGCCCGCCGATCCGTGACCCCGAAAAAATGAGGGGCGGGACGACGGGCTCGCGACGCTCTGGTGCGGGCGCGCTCAGCTCAGTTAGGAAACTCCTCGGTCTTTGGCGCCTTGATGTGCTGCCAACCCTCGCCGCTGAGCGCCTTGAGGAAGGCGACCAGGTCCGACTTCTCCTGGTCGGTCAACTTCAGCGGCTTGATCTTCTCGCTGAGGTAGGGGTTCTTGATCCCGCCCTTATCATAATGCTCGACGACGTCCTCAAGCGTCTTCAGGCTGCCGTCGTGCATGTAGGGCGCGGTGTGCTCGACCTCGCGAAGTGTCGGCGTTTTGAAGGCCCCCTTGTCCTCCTCGCGCTTGCTGATGACGAAGCGCCCGAGGTCGGGGTCCGGCCGGTCCATGCCGATGCCGATATTCATGAACGACTCATCGGAGAAATTAAATCCGATGTGACAGGCATCACACTCGGCCTTCTTGAAGAAGACGTCCATGCCGCGGACTTGCGCCGCGGTCATCGCCGAGGTGTCACCGGCCTTGTAGCGGTCGTAGGGCGCGTTGCCCGAAAGGACGGTGCGCTCGAAGGTGGCGATCGCCTTGGCGACGTGGTCGATCGTGATGTCGCCGTCGCCGAAGACCTTGCGGAAGTGGGTCACGTAGCCGGGGATGTCGTTGATCCGCTTGACAACCGCGGCGTGCGCCTCGTCGAGCTTCTCCAGGCTGGTCATCTCGATCGGGTTGGCCAGCGGTCCCTTGGCCTGGTCTTCCAGGGAGGCGGCGCGGCCGTCCCAGAACTGGAGCAACGTGTAGGCCCGGTTGATCACCGTCGGGCGCTCCGGCCGCCCTTCTGGCCGCCAATGCCGGTGGAGACGGGCGAGCTGTCGGTGAACGCCTTGCCCGGCTCGTGACAGGAAGCGCAAGAGACCGTGTTATCACTGCTGAGTCGCTTGTCAAAGTAAAGCAAACGGCCCAGCTCGACCTTTTCGGGGCTGTACGGGTTGTCCTCCGGCCAGAAGATCGGGGGCAGGCCCAGCGGCGTCTCGATCGTGGCGTCCTGCGCCGCTTCCTCGCCGGCCGGCGCTCCACCCAGGATCAAGGCGACGCCCGCGAGCAGACCCAGGCTTAAGGAGCCACGGACCAATAATCGCTTCATGTTTACGACCTCTGTATTCCACTCATGCGTCGCCCACCGACGGGAGATCGCGACGCGGGAAAACTCGTCTCGGGGGGGGCGGAAGCGCGCTGGTGAGCTGCGGCGGATTGCTCGGAGGCGGGAACCCTCCGCCCCGGCGGTTGAAGCCGGGGCGAGGGTCGGGTCGGCTCGGGGCGGCGGGACTGGCCCCGGCGGAGGCGACCGGACTTCGCCGCGATCAGGGCTTGACGAATCCCTGGACGTAGATCGCCCGCTGGCCGTCCACTTCCGAAAGCGTGCCCGCAACCTGAATGACGTAGGCCATCTCCTCGATCAGCTTGTCGCGCAGGGTGGTCAGGCCGTCGCGACGAGGGTTGTGCTCCTCGGCGATCAGGGTATAGATTGTGCCATCCTTGGTCACCAGGCCCAGCGGCTCGCCGTTCTTGGCGCACTTCTGGCCGCAGTCGCGGTGCTTGTCGCCGTGCTTGCCAACCTGCAGGTAGCACGACAGGTCGATCACCTCACCGACGGCCGTGATCGGCTCGCCCTTGAGCGTTTTGCCCTCGATCGAGGAGGTGACCGTCGTCACGCTCCAGGGCTGGGTCTTGGCGACTTTCTTGCCAATCTGATCGGCCGGCTTCTCGGCGCTGCCCTTGGTTGGGTCGGACCACTCAGGGAACAGGACTCCCTTCTGGGCCGCAAACGCCAGCGAGACGACGACCAGTAGCGCGGACGCGCCGAGCAGGGAGAGTGTCTTCGGCTTCGACATCAGCGAGGCTCCTCGTTCGTGTCGGCTTCTCGAAGCGCGGGGACCGCCCCCCGTGTCGTGGTTTATCACACCCGAGGACTGGTCGGCAAGGGGCCAGCACGCTGCAAAACCCTTCCCGAGCCGCCTCCAAGCGGACAAACTCGGCTGCACGCAATTCCCGGACCTGCCTGCCCTTCCGCTCACAAACCAACCGGCGGCTCCGCGTCGTCCGGCCAGCGTCCGGCCCGACCGACCCACGCCCCGAGTCGTTCGGCCAGCGCGAACAGGCCGAAGCCGAGCCAGCCCAGGGCCATCAGGCCGAGGAACCCGTTTGCCACGATCACCAGACCCGCCACGGTCCAGAAGACCAGGACGATCCCACCCGGCGTCCGGAGGATCGCCAGGCCGATGGCGACCAACGCCACAGCCTGCATCACGGTCCGGATGCGGATTTGCCGCGGCCGCCGTCGCGCCGCCATCGCGGCCCCATCGGTGCCGGAAGGCTCCGTGGGCAACGGCTGGCTCCTCGACGGTTCCGGACGGCTCATGGGCAGACCGCCTCGTGAATGGGCCGGGTTTCTTCGGATGGACCGGAAGTTCCGCGTCGCGAAGACTCCTACGACGACCGCGTCACGTCGGCGACATCCACGACATACATCTGTCTCATGTGACCTTCATGTGTCGAATCGAAGCAAACCTGCGTGCCGTCGCGGTTCCAGCGCGGGTGGAGATCGCAGCGGTATGGGCCGGTGAACTCGGGCGGTTCGCGGAACCGGCCGAGGTCGATCCGGGGGCCGTCGGGGACGCGGTAGAGCATCAAGGTCTGCAGGCGGTCGCCGTCGGGGTAGGTGTCGTTGAGGATCCAGCGGCGGTCGGGCGCATAGGAGCAGTGGCCGTCCTGGGCAAGCACGTCCGCGCCCACGGGCGTGCGGTCGCCGTTCTCGACGTCGAGCAAGAAGAAGTGGCGGACCGGCCCGGGCGTCTGGGTCCAGGCGAGGATGGTCTGGTCGTCGCGCCAGTCGTAGTGAGAGACCATGCCGGTGTCCTGCACGAGCCGGCGGTCGGAGCCGTCCACGTTGGCGACGTAGAGCCGCGTCTGCCACGAACCCGCGGCCGGCGGCTTCCAGCGGTGGAGGAAGGCGAAGCGACGGCCGGAGGGGCTGAACTGGAGGTGGTTGAACCAGTGGTGGGCGCCGCGGAACCGCTCGTCCGCCTGGTTCTCGGCGGCCCATCGCAACGGGATGATGAGCCGGTGCTCACCGCTGGCGACGTCCATCGCGTCAATGCCCATGTCCTCGGGTGCGGCGACGTCGGACTGACGCTCGGGCCGGGCCATGTAGCCGTAACCGGGGCGGAGGCGGTTGAGGCGGTCGAAGTCGAGCGAGACGGCGGTCTGGCCGTCGCGGCTGACGGCGTAGATCGGCCGGGGGAGGGTGCGGGTGCGGCCGGAGTGAACGTCGCGGATCGTGGCATTGTACCGGCCGGAGTCCGCGTCGAAGCGGTTGTAGATCGCCTCGCGATCGGGGGCGGAGCCGAGCCACTGGAGCATCGCCCCTTGCTGCCAGCACCAGGCCAGGGTCTGGTCGAGCGGCTGGAAGCGGTCGCCGTCTTCGAGGTCGATCAGGCCGATGGTGACCGCCTCGCCGGGCCTGGGCTGCCGGTCGCAGAAATCCGCCTCGTGGGCGAGCAGGTAGCGACCGCTGGCGTCCCAGGGGCACTTCTCGTAGTAGCCGAAGAAGTGAGCCTTCGGCCCCCGCGTGACCGCCCTCGCCGGCCGTTCGCCACGCCCGGCCCGGACCGTCGTCCCGACCCCGGCCAGCACCGCGGCCGAGCCGGCCAGCCGTTGCAGGAGTCTCCGTCTCGTCAACTTGCCTGGCATGGGATCGTCGCTCCCCGGACTCCCTCGCGGCCTGGCCCGTGCCACGCCCTGTCCTTGACCGCATGGTCGATGGACGGTGGCCGATGGTCAAGAGGGAGCCCTCCGCAAAGGGTGAGGCTCGATGGTCGCGGGAATTCCCTTCTCGATCGACGATCCCCGATCGCTCCGCGACCATCCTTTCCCCGGCCCCCAATTCACCCGCGCGGCACGGGCGGATTATGATGACAGGTGGCCAGGCAAACGTGGCGTGGCGTGGCGAGACCGGGGGCGGCGGAGCCGAGGAGCGGGAAGTGATGGTCCCACTGAGGGCCGAGGCCCACGAGAATGTGCTGTCGCGGCTCGTCGAGGAGACGCCCGGCCTGCTGGCGTTGCGGCATGCGCTGCTGTTCCGCCGGCCGGGCCTCTGGGGCGACGACGCCCGACGGCCGCATAGCGTGCTGTTGCTCCGGCCGGCCGGCGGCTATCGCGAGGCCTTCGGCGTCGGGCGGCCCGAGCCGGCCGTCGAGTGGCTGGCGGGTCGTGAGGGGCGAATCCTGCTGGTGGCGCCGGAGGACTGGGAGCCGAGCGTTCGCGCCACCCTCGGGCCGATCGATCGGTCGGAGATCCACACCTGGTTCGACCCGCCGCTTCGCGACCCAGCCGGCTCGCCGACGGCCGCGACCCGTCGGCTCGGCCGCGAGGACCGCGACGCCTTCCTCCGCGCCTGCCCCGACTGGGCCCTCCGCGGCTGGGGCGCCTTCGACGACCTGATCCGACTCGGCGCCGCCTTCGGCGTCCCTTACCGCGACGAACTGGCCGCTGTCGCCTGGATTTTCGACCAGAGTACCCGGTTCGATGCCATGGGAGCCTTCACCCACCCACGCTATCGACGACTCGGGCTCGGTCGGGCCGCCGCGCGGGCCTTGATCCGCCACATCCAGCGCGAGCGAGGCAAGCTGCCCGTCTGGTCCGCCCCGGCCGACAACACCGCCTCGCTCGGCCTGGCCCGCGCCCTCGGCTTCACCGGCCAGGTCGCGGAACCCCTCCTGCGCTGGCCCGCCGAGGAGCCGAGCGACGACGAGACCGTCCCGACTCGGTTCTGATCCACGAACCCGCGGATGCTTTCCGATTCGAGCCCAACTCCTGTGGGACAGCCGCCCCCGGCGGTCCCACCAAGTCCAGACCGGACAGCATCAGCAGGTTCGTGATTGAGAGGCTCCCCGCCCAGGTCCCTGGACGGGAACCGGGAACGGGCTCCGAGTCTTCGAGGCACCGATCCTCGCTTTCTCGTCCCGCCCGGAACCCCGAATCGATCCGGGCCGACTTCCCAAATCTGTGCTATAATTAACCCTGGCTCCTGCGCTCTCCGGTTGACATCCCGGTCTCCGAACTCGGACGCCGCGACGTGTCCCCGGCGCCGAACGAACTTCAAGATAGGCAAAATGGATCTTTCAAGTTCTGATCATTCAAGAACTTGCGATCTCCCATCCTCCAGAGCAGGAAGCGTCCCCTGTGCGTCTTCACGCCGACTCCTGGGCGTCTCCGGTGCGTCGCCGAGGCGTCGCCTGGGCGTTACGGAGCTTCCTCGAACGACCGCGGCATGTCAAACTAGGCACTTCCTCCCTCCGCTCGGAGCATCCTCGGGGAGGCCCCCAATTCCAGAGCCAGCCGGCCGGGCCGATGGGAATGGCGGCAAGAATCCCGGATGCGCCGGTCGGGCGGAACGGGCGGGCCAAGACGGAGGCGAACCGTTCAGAAGGGAGCCAGCAGCCGGCCGATCCTGGAGACAGGAGCCCGGCCGACGGCGTTCGTCGGGGACGGGCCGAGGAGTCGAGTCGGGACGGGCGCGATTTGCCGGTCGGAAGGATGCCGGAGGAGAGAGGACGATGAGGAAAGTCGTCGTGATCCTGGCCGCGACCGCGGGGGTCCTCTCGGGGCGCAGGACCCGGGCTCCGCGCCCAGCAGACACCGCCGGTGCCCCCCCCTTCGGTCGTCCTGCCCAGCCCCCTCCCGACGATTCCGGACAGGGCCGCCGATCCGGCACCCGCGAAGAAGCCGAAGCCGCCGAAGATCACCTTGCAGAAGCTGGAGGAGTCCGGGCCGCAAGGCGAGCATGGCGCCTCGCAGGTGCTCGGACGCCGGGCCACCGTGAAGGTCTCGGGCTCCACCCTGACGGCCAAGCTGACCGGCGTGGCCGCCGCTTATAACGCGGTGGCCTGCCCGGGCCGGGCGATGGCGTCGATCCGGATGGTCCAGCCGTTCGACATTGAGACGGCCCCGGGGGCGAACCCCTGGGTGAGCGTGACCCTCACGGCCGAGGCCGAGGGCTACGTCCGCACGATGGCCCCCGCAACCGGCGGTTTGCGCCTGGCCTCGGCCGCCGTCTATCCGGCCGCGGGCGGTCCCCCAATCGCCCTCGGCCTGTCGCCTGCCGGGGTCGCCGACGGCCGCCACTTCCACTATCAACAGAGTCTCTCCGTGCCCCCAACCGTCGTGCCTGCCGGGCGTTACGTCCTGGTGATGGACTTCGCCGTCGAGGCCGCCGTCTCCAGCCTCTTCTACGGCTACTCCGCCGCCGTCTTCGCCTCTGCTATTCCCCGCGACCCTCCCGTGGGCGCGAATCCATACGCCGATCTCGACCCCGAGGCCCTCGGATTCACCGTCGTGTTGAAGGCAACCTCGCTCTGAATGGCTCGAAGTCTTCCCCCCGCTTCTCAGGAACAAGGCACGTAAATTGCCCAGAGTTTGCAGGATGGGATGAATGATCGGATTCCGCGATCGAAACCGGGAAGCGCCGCCGCATCGAACCTCGTCCTTCCGACGTCGGTCCCGGGGCTGAGGTCCAGGGTGCGCATCCTGGTTCCCATTGTGCAGGACGTGAATCGCCTGATTCAACGACAGGTGGAATCGTGATTCCTGGCTCGGCCCGCCATGCCGGTGGATCATCATCCGGCGACCCGGAGCCCGGACCGACCGGCCTCCACGGGTCCACGACGACGCGCCGGGAAGGCCCTCAACCCGGCCGGGCCGCCGAGCCCGGTCGAGAAGCGAGCGAGAAGCGAGCGAGAAGACAATGAGCGATCAGCCGCTGTTGATCACGGGCGCGACGGGGGCCCTCGGCCAGCAGCTCGTCCGGGAACTGATCGAGGAGTCGGACCGGACGCTCTACCTCTTGATCCGGGGCAAGGGTCGGCGCTCCCCCGAGGATCGGGCACGGAAGCTCCTCGCGCCGGGCGGTGGGGAAGGGTTGCTGGGGTCACAGGTCAGGGTTGTCGCGGGCGACGTCGCCCAGCCGGGCTTTGGCCTCGCTCCGCGGGACCGCGACCGGCTCCGCGACGAGATCGGCCTGTTCTACCACGTCGCCGCCCTGACCGACCTGAACGCCGCCGAGGAACCTTGCCGCCGGATCAACATCGCCGGGACCGTCGAGGCCCTGCGGCTGGCCCGCGAGCTGGACGAGCGCGGCCGGTTCGAGCGGCTGGTTTACTTCAGCACGGCCTACGTCGCCGGGAGCGGTCGCCCTTACCACGCCTTCGAGGAGGAGATGGCCCCGGAACCGGCCCACGCCAACGCCTACGAGTCCACCAAGTACGAGGCCGAGCGTCGGGTCCGCGGCGCCATGGCCGAGGGCCTGCCGGTGACGATCGTCCGGCCGAGCATCGTCGTGGGCGACTCCCGCACCGGCGAGGTCACCGAGTTCAACGTGATCTACCCATTCCTCAAACTCTACGCCCACGGCATCCTGAGCATCCTGCCAGCCCATCCCGACGACACATTTAACGTCGTGCCGATCGACTTCGTGACCCGGGCCGTCCGCGCCCTCGCCAGGCGGCCGGATTCGGTCGGCAAGACGTACCACCTCGTCGCCGACCGCCCGCCCTCGATCGGCACGCTCCTGAAGGTCAAGGACGTGGAGTTCCCCACGATCCCCCACATCGAGCTGGTGGACCCGGACCAGTTCGCCGCCGGCCCCCAGGCCCTCTTGCAGAGCCAGATCCAGGAGCTCGTCGGGCCGTACCTGGGCTACCTGCGCTGCCGCCTCACCTTCGACACGACCAACACCCGCGCCGCCCTGGCCGACACCGACGTGAACTTCCCGAAAACCGATTACGACTTCCTCACCCGGATCGTGCAATATGCGGTGGACCGGAAATATCTATTGATCTGATCCGCACCGGCCTGGCCGGGGTCAATCCTCGTCGTCCTCCGGCGGCGCGACGCCCGGGTCGAACCAGGGGTAAATGGCGGGCAGGACGATCAACTTCAGGAACATGCTGGTCAGCAGGCCGCCGATGACGACCGTCGCCAAGGGGCGCTGGACCTCGGCCCCGGAGCCGGTCGAGAAGGCCATCGGCACGAATCCGAGGCTGGCGACCAGGCCGGTCATCAGGATCGGCCTCAGGCGGGCCATCGCGGCGCGGTGGACCGCCTCGACCGTGGGCGTGCCGGCCGTGATGAGCTGACGGATCGCCTCGACGAGCACCAGGCCGTCGAGCACCGCCACCCCCGACAGGGCGATGAACCCGACACCCGCCGAGATGCTGAAGTCAATCCCTCGTATCCACAAGGCCAGCACGCCCCCGACCGCCCCCAGGGGCACCGCGATGAAGATCAGGAGGCCCAGCAGGACCGAGCCGAACGTGCTGTAAAGCAGCAGGAAGATCAAGACCAGGGCGATCGGCACGACGATCGTCAGCCGCTGCGAGGCCGACTCCAGGTTCTCGAACGTGCCGCCCCAGTGCAGCCGATACCCCTCGGGAAGCTGGACATCCCGGGCGACGATGCGCTTCGCCTCGGCCACGAAGCCAGCCAGGTCCCGGCCACGGACATTGATCGTGATCATCGCCCGGCGCTCCCGGTCCTTGCGCCAGATCTCATAGACGCCGTCGTCGCGGCGGATCTCGGTCAGGTCTTCCAGCGGAATCATCCGCCCTCGCGGGTCGGCGATCTCCAGGTTGCGGATCGCTTCCAGGTCGTTGCGCGACTCCGGCCGGAAACGAGCCTGGAGGGCGAACCGCCGCTGTCCCTCAACAACCTGGCCGACCGTCTTGCCGCCCAGGGCCTCGATCGCCGCCAGCACGTCGGCGGCGTCGATCCCGTAGCGCGCCACCCGGTCGCGGTCGACCTGGATCTGCAGGACCGGCAGGCCGAGCACATGCAGCGCCTTGACGTCGGAGGCGCCCGGAACCGTCTTCATAACCTCGGCCAGCTCGTTGGCCTTCGCCTGGAGTGTCGGCAGGTCCTCGCCGTAGAGGCTCAGGCCGACGTCGCCCTTGGTGCCGGCCAGCATGTCGCTGAACCGCAGCTCGATCGGCTGGGTGAACACGACGCTCGTGCCGGGCAGAACCTGCTCGGCGATCTTCGACATTCGGTCGATCAGCTCCTCCTTGGTCGCGACGCGGGTCCAGCGATCGGGGCGGTTCAGGAAGACGTAGAACTCCGTGGTGTTGATCGCCGCCGGGCTCAGGCCGATCTCGGGGCGGCCCGACTGTCCCGAGATCGAGCGGATCTCGTCGGGGAACGCCTTGAGCAAGGCCCGCTCCAGCCGGGTCGTGTCGGCGACGGCCTCTTCGAGCGAGGCGCTCGGCGGTCGGGTCAGGTCGAGCACCAGGTCGCCCTCATTGAGCTGCGGGATGAACTCGCCGCCGAGCCCCAGGGCCACCGGCACACACGCCGCGAACATCACGACGGCCCCCAGAGTCACGATCCAGGGATGCTGCTGAGACCATCCCAGTACCGGCTCATACAGCCGCTTCGCCAGCCGGACCGGCCAGGTGTCGCGCTCCGACATCCCCGGCTTCAGGAAGTACGACGCCAGCACCGGGATCACCGTCAACGACAGCAGCAGCGAGCCGGCCAATGCGAAGATGACCGTCAAGGCCATCGGCCGGAACATCTTGCCCTCGACACCCGTCAAGGCCAGGATCGGCAGGTGGACCAGCGTGATGATGCCGACGCCGAAGATGACCGGCTTGAGGACCTCCAGCGTCGCCTCTCGCACGATCTTGACCACCTTGCCGCCCTGCCGAGCGTGTGCCAGGTGGCTGGCGCAGTTCTCGATGACGATCACGGCGCTATCGACGATCAGGCCGAAGTCGAGCGCCCCGAGGCTCATCAGGCTGCCCGCGATCCCGAAGGCGTACATCAGGTTGCCGGCGAAGAGCATCGAGAGCGGGATTGCCGACGCCACGATCAGGCCCGCCCGCAGGTTGCCCAGCATCACCAGCAGGACGACGATCACCAGCACGCCGCCCTCCACGAGGTTGTGCACCACGGTGTCGATCGCTCGCTCGATCAGCTCGGAGCGGTCGTAGAAGGGGTCGATGACGACGCCCTCAGGCAAGCCCTCCTGGATCTTGTCGAGCTTCTCCTTGAGCCGCTCGACAACGACCCGGCCGTTTTCGCCAGCCAGGAGCAGGACGGTGGCCGTGACCGCCTCACCGCGGCCGTCGCGGGTGACGACCCCCTGGCGGAGCATCGGCGCGAACTGGACCCGGCCGACGTCGCGGACATAGATCGGCGTGCCGTCGGTCGCCGTCTCGATGACGATCTCCTCGATCTCCGCCAGGCTCCGGACCAGGCCCACACCCCGGATCACCCGCATCTCGCCGTTGCGTTCGAGGTAGCCGCCACCGGCGTTGCTGTTGTTGCGCCGGAGGGCCTCGAAGACCCGGTTGACGCCGATGCCGCGAGCCGCCAGCCGGTCGGGGTCCAGCTCGACCTGATACGTCTTCAGCTCGCCGCCGAAGGTGTTCACCTCGATGATCCCGGGCACCGTCAGGAGCGGCCGGGCCACGTCCCAGTCAAGGATCGTGCGCAGTTCCATCAAGGAACGCTGGCGAGTCGCGTCCGCGCTGTTCTTCACCTCGAACTGGTAGATCTCGCCCAGGCCCGTGGCGATCGGCCCCATGACCGGCCGGCCGAATCCCGCGGGGATCTCCTCGCGGACCCGGGCCAGCCGCTCACCGACCTGCTGGCGCGCCCAGTAGATGTCGGTCCCTTCCTGGAAGACGATCGTCACCGCCGAGAAGCCGAACTGCGTGATCGACCGCACCTCCTCGATCCGCGGGATGCCGTTCATGGCATTCTCGACCGGGATCGTGATGAACTGCTCGACCTCCCCCGGCCCCAGCGCCGGCGCGTCGGTCAGGGCGACGACCTGGACGTTCGTGATGTCCGGCAGCGCGTCGATCGGCAAATTCAGCAGCGAATATCCGCCGGCCGCCGCCATGCCGATGAGGACCAGGAGGATGAATCCGCGGTGCTTGAGCGAGAATTTGACGAGCGTGTCGAACATCGATTTCCGGGATGGGGGATAGGTTCAGGGATAGATCACGACCCGCATGGTCGAGGACACGAACGAGAGTTGACCGCTCCTTTTGATTCACTCTGATGTCAGAGAACCGTCTCGAACCGGCAGGACAGCCGGGGGCGGCCATCCTGCCGGTCCGAGGATTCTGGCGAAACCCCTCAGGGCGCCTCGGCGACCAGCTCGCCCGCGGCGGCATGCTCGGCGGCGGCCTTGAGCTTGAAGGCGCCGTGGACGACGACCTCCTCGCCCGGCTCCACGCCGCTCAGGACGGCGACCTGCTGGCCGCGACGGGTTCCCAACTCCACGCGACGGCGCTCGAACTGCTCGGGGCCGGTGCGGACGTAGACGAACCGCTCGTCGTCCTCGCTCAGCAAGGCCGACTCCGGGATGAACGCAGCGGTCCGCGCGTCCGGACTGACGACCTCGACCTCGACGAACATGCCCGGTTTGAGCAGACGCTCGGGGTTCTTGGCCTCGGCCAGCAGGAGGATGGCGCGGGTCTTCTCGTCGACCAGGTCGCCGGTGTAGATCACCCGGCCCTCGAAGGTCCGCCCCGGGTACGACGGCGAGGTGAACCGCACCCGGCCACCACTCTGGCCGACGAGCCGGCCGAAGTCCGACTCCCGGACCTTCACCTCGACCCAGACGGTCGAGAGGTCGGCGAGCTGGAAGATCCGGTGCGTCGTATCGACGGCGACGCCGGGGACGACCAGCTCGCGGTCGATGATCGTGCCGTCGAAGGGGGCCCAGATCGAGAACGTGCCGATCGGCGTTTGCTCGGGGTCGGGGTCCTCCTGCTGGTCCGCCGAGTTGCCGACCGGCTCGACGTCGCCGCCGCTCTTCGACTCGGGCAGGATCTGCTCGGGCCTCAGCTCCTCGATGGTCTTCTCGGTGCCGCTCTCGGAGGCGGCCAGCGTGCCGTCGGGGCGGACGCCGACGACCCGACCGAAGCGGACCTCGGGCTCGGTGCCGTCGGGCCGCACGCCCAGCACCCGGAGCCGCTCGCGGGCGACCTTCACGGCCGTCTCGGCCTGCCGGCGGACCTGCTGGGTCCGCGAGTTCTCCAGCAGGGCCTCGAAGCCGACCCGGTCCATCAAGGCCTGGTAGGTGGCCAGCGCCGCCTCGTATTCGGCCCGGGACTGCTGGTAGTCCTCCACCGAGACGGCGTTGTCCGACCGCAAAGTCCGGCTCCGATCAAACTTCGCATCGGCCAGGCGAAAATTGGCGTAGGCGGTCATGAGCCGCTCGCGGTCGGCACCCACCGGCCGGTCCTCGAACTCTTGCTCGATCTGCTCCGGAGTGCCGCCCGACTTGAGCCGGTCGATCAGTTCAAGCGTGGCGCGGCAGATATCCGATTGCCAGCGAGCCCGCGAGCTGGCAATCTCCAGCTCTTGCAGGCGCGTGACCAGTTCGAGCCGGGCCTCGGCCACCTGCGGGCTATCGATCGTCGCCAGCAGGTCACCGGCGCGGACATCCTGGCCGACGTGCGCCGCCACCGAGCGCACGACGCCGGCCGCTCTCGGCGTGATGTAGGCGTAGCGGGTCTCGTCGGGCGTGACCCGCCCCGGCGCTTGAGAATCTCGTGCATCGGGCCAGCACTGACCGGCTCGGTCCGCAGGTCCACGGCCCGCTGCTGTGCCCGGGTGAGAACGATTGACCAGCCGGGCTCCTCGCTGACCGCTATCGGCGGCGGATCGGCCTCCTCGACCGCCTTGGGACGCCCGCTGGCCGCGATCGCCTCGGTGCGCCCGTCCTGCGAGCCGGATCGTTGGCTCCACCAGGTCCGGCCGCCCAGCATCCCCAGGACACCCACCGCCAGCAAGACCACGACTGCCGCCCCGACGAGGACCCACCGACCCCGACGGCGCGGGAACAGGGAACGCCAGAAAGCATGGAATGACGATGACGACATCACGACCTCATCAAGGGTTGCGACCTTCTCCGTTGCCGGACGTGGTCGGGGGTGCCCGGGACGGTGTCGGAAACGCGATCCCGGGGATGGGCCCGCCGCCTGCCGATCGGGCCTCGGGGCCGTGGCTTTTCGCCACCACGACACGACCGGACGACCCACGACAGGCGTTGTTCTGGACCGTCGGGGGATTGGGTTGGATTCCGAGATCCCCCAGTCGATGGGCCTGGGCCGCCTCAGGACGGCTCGGCCTCCGGATTCAAGGCACTCGTTTTGCGGACGAGGCTCCTATTCCCATTATTGGTTACTTTCTCCTCCCAGGGCAAGTTTTGTGCCGTGAAGCCCCTCATGGAAGACACCATGATGACACACGTTGCGTTTGAAAAACAAGTCTCAAACCGGATTCCCGGATGGCCGGCAGTGACCTTGCCGGGTCGCGCAACGTTTGTCGATAATGGCGGTTTCCCGGAGTTTCGCCGTTGCCAAAGGGCGGACCCCGCGGGTTGACTTGAGGTTTGCAGCCCGATGGTCCGCCGCGATCGGCCGACGAGGTCCGCCGTCCCCGGGATGGACTGATTGCATCCAGGAGTGCGCGCCGTGAAGCTCGCCGTCATCGGAACCGGTTACGTCGGCCTGGTCACCGGTACCTGCTTCGCCGAGAGTGGCAACGACGTCGTCTGCATCGACAAGGTGGCCGAGAAGGTCGAGCGGCTCCGCCACGGCGAGATCCCGATCTACGAGCCGGGCCTGACCGAGCTGGTCCACCGCAACAGCCGCGAGGACCGCCTCCGGTTCACCACCGACCTGCCCGCCGGCATCGCCGACGCCGAGATCGTCTTCATCGCCGTCGGCACGCCCCAGGCCGACGACGGCAGCGCCGACCTGAGCGGCGTCTGGGCCGTCGGCGACGAGCTGGCGAGGCACCTCAATGGGCCGAAGATCATCGTCACCAAGAGCACCGTGCCGGTCGGCACCAACGCCGAGCTGGCCCGGCGGATGTCCGAGAAGACCGACGTGCGGTTCGACGTCGCCAGCAACCCCGAGTTCCTCAAGGAAGGCGCCGCGATCGAGGACTTCACCAAGCCCGACCGCGTCGTCGTCGGCGTCCGCCGGCCCGAGGTCGGCGATCGCCTGCACACGCTCTACGCCCCGTTCCTCCGCACCGACCGGCCGTTCCTGGTGATGACGCCCGAGTCGGCCGAGATGACCAAGTACGTCGCCAACTGCCTGCTCGCGACGAAGATCAGCTTCATCAACGAGATGGCCAACCTCTGCGAGGCCTACGGCGCCGATATCAACGACGTCCGCCGCGGCATCGGCCACGACCAGCGGATCGGCTTCAGCTTCCTCTTCCCGGGCGTCGGCTACGGCGGCAGTTGCTTCCCCAAGGACGTCCGCGCCGCGATCCACATGGCCCGCTCCAAGGGCATGACCGCCCGGATGATGGAGTCGGTCGATGCGGTCAACGAGGCCCAGAAGACCGTCCTCATGCAGAAGATCGAGCGCCACTTCGGCGGCGACCTCGCCGGCAAGACGATCGCCATCTGGGGCCTCGCCTTCAAGCCCCGGACCGACGACGTCCGCGAGGCGCCGGCGCTGGTCCTGATCGACGCGCTTGCTGAAGGCCGGCGCCGCCGTCCGCGTCCACGACCCCGAGGCGATGCCCAACGTCCGCGCCCTCTACGACGGTCAGGATCGCCTTCTGCGACCGCCCCTACGGCTGCCTCGAAGGGGCCGACGCCCTGGCCATCGCCACCGAGTGGAACGAGTTCCGCAACCCCGACTTCGAGGTCATGCGCCGCCTGCTCCGCCAGCCCGTGATCTTCGACGGCCGCAACCTCTACGAGCCCGAGCGCATGGCCGCCCTCGGCTTCACCTACCACGGCATCGGCCGCGCCCACGGCGGCCAAGCCAGTGCGGAGCGCACCGAGCGAGATATGTGGACTACCGCCTGCTCGAGCTCGATGGCTCAACGGCCGGAAACGGATGAGGAGAGCCGACAGGGGTGATTGGCCCGCAATTCGCCGTCCGCGACGGCCGGGAGAATTCCGTCCGGGATCGTCACTTCGCGCTCGCAACGCACCCGGGCTTCGGGTATCGTCGAGGAACCCATCAGGCTTGCCGTACTTCTCAGAAATTCACGATCCAGCATCCGAATGGATCTGATGCGATCGAGCCCGCCTGGAGGCCGCCGCGGCCGGATTCCCTGATCGGTCGTGCCGTGATGTGCCGATAAGAAGTAAGGGGCTGGAATTCCTGGTCCGGGGCCGGGAAGGATCGAAGGCCGACGGAGCGGAGGACGGGCCAGTTGCCGGGCCGGCGAGACGCCGGCCGCGCGGGGACGCAGGGCGACGGGAGCCGGAGGCCGATGCCATGCCTGCTCACCTGGGTCGTTTCCTCCAGCGCATCCTCGATGGCCTGTCGGCGACGATTGCCTCGCCGTCGCGGCGTCGGAGGATGGGCCGATCCTGGCCCGAGTCCGAGCTGCTCGACGTCCGACGGCTTGCTGACGTCGGTCACGCTGACCAGCCCCGGCCCGATCACCGCCTTGACCGTCGGCGACGACGGCTCCTTCCAGGTCATCCGCGCCGACTTCACGCCAGGGGCAGGTCTTCCCGTCCGACACCGCGCCCGGCGACGCCGGCCTCTTCCTCCGCCAGGCCGACGGCACGGTCGTCGGCCTTGACCTGCGCCCGGAGGCTCCGCACCCAGGCGTTGAAGACGCACTCCGTCGGCCTCCACCCGATCTCCCTGACCACCTCCCCCGACGGCCTGAGCGCCACGCTCGTGGCCGACAACAGCGGCGACGGCAATACCCTGGGCAACCAATTCACGCCTCGACCAGGTGACGACCTATCATCCCGGCGACGACTACTTTCGCGTCGCGAACACCATCCGCAACGACGGCCAGAGCCCCCTGACCCTCGACGTCTTCGCCGCCGCCGACATCTACCTGGCCGACAGCGACACCGGCGTCGGCTACCGCGACACCACCAGCGGCGCCGTCGGCGGCGAGGACGCCACCGGCCACTACCGGATCTTCATCCAGCCCGACGGCGGCGGCAGCCTGGCCCCCTCCCACTACCAGGAAGGACTCTTCGATACCCTCTGGGCGACGATCGGCAACGGTGGCCACCTCGCCGACTCGATCGACCCGGCCGACCTCGACAACGGCGCCGGCCTGGAGTGGCGGGCCGTCACGATCGCACCCGGCCAGTCGGTCCAGATCGCCTATTACTGGTCGTTCGGCTCGATCGCCTTCGTCCCCACGCCGGAAATCCTCAACGCCCAGGGACGCACCTTCCAGGCCACCACCGGATCGCCTTATGACGGCCTCGTCGCCACCTTCACCACCGACACCGCCAGCCCCCAGGCCGCCAGTTACCACGCCACGATCGACTGGGGCGATGGCTCCTCCCCGACCACGACCGGCACCTTGAAACCCGACACCGCCGTCGGCCGTTTCGACGTCTCCGGCTCCCACACCTACGCCCAGGCCGGCACCTACCCGGTCCAGCGTCTCCATCGACGGCCTCCACGGCTCCTCCGCCACCGCCAACAGCACGGCCAACGTGCATCCGCCACCACCACCACCGCCGGTCGCGATCGACCTGAGCGGTCGGCCTCGACCCATCAAGCGACCGGGGGATGTCGAATCGGACGGGATCACCAACGACAACCGACCGACGTTCCTCGGCCACGCGGCGCCCGGCTCGGTCGTGACGGTCCTGGCGGCGTCGGACCGCCCCGGACGCCACGTTCGATGTGCTCGGCCAGACGGTCGCCGGGGCCGATGGCCGTCTGGGCCGTCACCTCGGGCCAGCCGCTGGCCGAGGGGCCCTATCGCGTCGTCGCCGCCGCGACGCTCGGCGAGCAGGGCCAGGCCATCTTCCTCTTCGACCCCGCCCACCCGCTCGTCATCGACACGATCGGCCCCCGGGTCGCCGGCCTGAAGGTTCTGCCGCGACGAGGCGAGATCCTCCTGAGCCTCCGCGACGACCGCTCCGGCCTCGACCCGTCGAGCCTGACGAACCCGTCAAGCTACACGTTCACTCGCCGATCGCGTCCGCGCTCCCAGGTCTTCCCGCTCCAGATCGGGCTGACGGCCCGGGCGTTGCCGAACGGCGGCCAGGAGGCGACCGTCCTGCTCACGACCGCCAGCAGCCGGATCGGCCACGGCCTCCGCTACGTCCTGACGGCCTCCTCCGGCGGCCTCCGCGACGTGGCCGGCAACCCCCTCGACGGCGAGTTCAACCGCCTGCTCCCCAGCGGCAACGGTTGGCCCGGCGGCGACTTCCAGGTCAACATCCGGACCGACGGCCGCAAGGTCCTTCCCTTGCTCCCCGCCGGCCCTCTCGCCACGACCTTCCATCCCCTCGCCGCGACCGGACCGACCCGTCCTCGCCGCCCGCCTTCCCTGATCCTCGAACCCGGGGGCGCGGGTCGCCCTGGTCATGGCCTGATTCCCTCGAAAATGGGAGCCTTTGCTGGGTGCCCGGCGAGCACCCTCTTCGCTCCCATTCCCCGACCTGGTGTGCGCCGGCAACCCTGCAAAGAACTTACCCTTTCGGGAGCGTCGCTCCACCTCGAACGACGACGGAATCCCCGATCCGACGGATCAATACCGCGTCAAGGCCGCCACGTCACCGAGCTTGGCCAGACCGGGGATCGGGTCGGTGAACTCGACCCGGGCGCTGGTCAGCTCGGCCTGACGGGTCAGCTCGTCCACCAGATCGACGGCGAAGACCGAGCCCGAGCCGCACGTCGGACAGGCCGACCGCTCGCCCGCGGCGACGTTCTCGCAGTCGCGGCAGCGCGTGCCGGCGAGCTTGACGTCGCGGGTCACGAGCAAGGCCTCGACCCGGCCGTTCTGGACCGCGGTCAGCACGTCGTCGGGATCCGAGACAGCCAGGCCGCCACGGAGCAGCTCGGCCTTGACCCGTTCCCAGAGCGCCGACTCCGACTCCCGCTCCTGCTCCTCGGCCAGCGCCTCCGCGGCCGCAACCAGCTCGTCCTCGCCCGCGTGGAGGTCCACCGACTTCGTCCCGGCGAGCCGCTCGGCCACCGGCGGCGTCAGCTCCGACTCGATCTCCCGGAGCGTCTCCGCCGAGCCCAGCAACACGACCCGGCGGAACCGGCCGCCTCGGCAGAGATCGTCGAGCACCTCGGCCACTTCCCTGGCGTAGTGCTGCAACTGCTTGTCCCGACGCCTCGCGTAGCGCTGCTGCGACCAGCCGCCGACCTTCACCGCGTTCTTCACCCCCCCTTTGACCCGCTCGCCCTCGGCCGCCACGGCGTCGGTCACATGCCAGATCCGCGTCGCCTTGTTGTCGGCGGCGACAATCAAAAAATTCTCATATTCATCCTGCCATTCCGCCAGCGGCCGGATGTACGGCGACGCATCGACGCGCAACAGCGCCGGCACCTCCACCTCGGGCGGCAGCGGGTAGCCCCGGGCGAAGTCGAGCGCCCAGCAGGCGAAGAAGCAGAACGGCCCGTCGGGCGGCGGGCTCGCGGCGAGCGTCCGGCGGACAAGTTCCAGGTTGCGCTCGAAGTGCTCGGCCTCGTCGGCCTGGTCCGCCAGCAGGTCGCGGATCTGCCGCTCCCGCGCCTTCAACGGCTCCAGCCCCTCCGGCCAGCGGCTATACAGCGAGACGAAGGCCCGTTCCGGGCCGCGCAGCTCGGCGAGCGCGCGCAGGTCGATCTGGTGCAACACGAGCGTTGCCCTTTTGCCAGGCGGACTGTTGTCAAGAACCTCGGCCCCGGTTCGGGGGGCAAACGCCGTGCCGCCGCTCGCCGGCATTCCCACATCCCGGAGGCGCGACCGAGGGCGACCGGGCCATCCGACCCCGTCGCCCTCGGCAGGCACGTCATCCCGACGATCCGCCGCGTTCTCAAGCCCGACGGCCGCGCTCGCGACCGCGGCCCAGATCGAGCAGTCCCGAGCTGGTTTCCGGCCCGGAGGGGGACCCGTTGGAGGTCACCAAAGGCGCGACCATCCCGACCGTGCCGCCGCTGGCCGACGTGTTGCTGCCGGCCACCGCGAACCCGTGCGAACCCGGTTTACCGCCGCCCTTGCCGCCGCCGCCCTTGCCGCCGCCGCCCTTGTGGCCGCCGCCCGATTCGGGGGCGCCAATCTGCGCCGTGACGTCGTCGAAGGAGGCCGTCGCGAAGGAGGGATTCTGGTTCTGGAAGGTCCCCGATGAGCTGCCGTTCAACGCGGCCACGCCACCCGTGCGGTTCCAGTCGCTGGGGAGTTGATAGGTGATCGTCCACGACGACGGCTCGGTCGTGTTCGCAGGCCAGACCTTACCGTAGAGCGTGCCGTTGTCGAGCTTCATGTCGAACATGTACCAGGTCCTCACCTGCATGTTGTAGGGGACCGTCACCCCGCCCGCGCTCGGCCAGCCGCTCCAGGCGACGTAATCGTTGACGAACTCGATGTGCGTGCCGTCGCTGTTGCGGCCGGTGAAGACGAGGCTGTAGCCCTGGGTCGTCTTCGGGTCGGTCGCCAGCGAGACCCCGGCCCGGGCGTACTCGCCCGGCTGCCACGAATCGACACGGACCTTGGCCAGGACCTCCGTGGGCACCCCCTGCACGCCCACCATCATCGCCCGGCGCTCGACGGTCGTGGGAGCCTCGGACGTCTGCTGCAAGATCTTGTCCGTCGCGTTGTAGTCCCATTGCGTGCCGCTGAACGCCCAGAGGCTGCCCGCCGCGGTCGGGTCGTTGTTGAAGGGGTCGGTGTACGGCATCGGCATCGAGGCGGCCGTGGTGACGCTGATGGGGCCGGTATAGTCGGAGGGGCCGACGGAGTTGACGGCGCGGACCTCGAAGTCGTAGGCCGTCTGGGCACTCAGGTTCGCGACCTCAAACGAGGTCGCGTTGGCCCCCGTCGTGGCGACCTTTTGGAAAGTCCCGCCGAGATTCTGCCAGACCTCAAAGCCTTGCTCGTTACTGCTGTTGTCGGTCCAGCTTAGCAAGATCTGGCTCGACGAGAGGACGGTGCCCTGGAGGCCCGTGGGGGCGTCGGGCGCGGTCGTCGGGGTCGAGTCAGACAAGAGGGCGCCGGACACGTCGAGACGTCCGCCCGTAACCGTCTTGCCGTTCAGCGAGGCGGTCGGGATGGCCGTGTTGAGTAGTGCCTGCTTGATCTGATCGGCGGTCGCGCCGGGATGCGCCGAGGCATACAGGGCCGCGGCGCCGGTGACGTGCGGCGTCGCCATCGAGGTGCCGCTGTAGGAGCCGTAGGAATTCGTCGGCAGGGTCGAATAGATACCGACGCCCGGCGCGCCAAGGTCCACGGTATTCTTGCCGTAGTTGGAGAAGCTGGCCAGGTTGCCGTTCGAATCGATGGCGGCCACGGCGACCACCGAGTCGTAGCTCGCGGCCGACTCGGTGCTCGTCCCGACGGTCGTGTCGTAGTTCGAGGGGTAGCTAGCCGCCGTGTCGTTGTTGGAGCTGCTGTTGCCGGCCGCGGCGATGAACAGGATGTCCGCCTTGGCGGCGCGGGTGATCGCGTCCTGCAAGCCCTGCGAGTAGCCACCGCCGCCCCACGAATTGTTCAGGGCGACGATGTTCAGGCCATGTCGCGTTTTCAGGTCGGTGAAGTAGTCCACTGCCTTGATCGCGTTGGCCGTGGTGCCGCCACGACGGCCGAGGAACTTGGCGTCGATGTAGGTGACGTTCCAGTTGACCCCCGCGACCCCCTGGCCATTGCCGCCCTGGGCCCCGATCGTGCCGGTGACGTGCGTGCCGTGGTCGTCCTGGGTGCCGTCGTAGATCGTGTTGTTGTTGCCGTCGAAGTCCCAGCCGTGGACGTCGTCCACGTAGCCGTTGCCGTCGTTGTCGATGCCGTCCGGTGGGTCGTAGGGGTTGGTCCAGACATTGGCGGAGAGGTCCGGGTGGGTGTACTGGACGCCCTCGTCGATGATGCCGACGTAGACGCTATTGGACCCGGTGTATCCGTTCGCCCAGGCCTCGCCAGCCTGGCTACCGTACGGGTTGGCCGGGGTGGTGGTGTCGCCGTACATGCCCCAGAGCGAGCCGTTGGTGTAGTAGGGGTCGTTCGAGACGGCGTCGGTCGTGTAGATCCAGTTCGGCTCGGCGTACGCGACGTTCGGGTTGGCCCGCAGGGCGTGAAGGCTCGCCTCGACCGAGCCGCCGGTCGGCAGGCTGACCAGCTCCAGCTCGCCGAGGCCCGCGGTCCGGACCATCCCGGCGTCGATCGACTCGGCCGCATTCGCCGACGCTCCGACGCTCCCGCGCACCTGGGCCTGCGACGCGAGCGTGACTCCCGGCTTGAACTGGACCAGCACCTCGCCCGGAACGTAGCTCGGCCCGACGGCCGACGGATTGAGCCCTTGCGTCGTGGCGAGCAGCGTCCGGGCTTCCAGAGCCTCGACCTGCGCGGAACGGGCACGACGGCGGCGCGGCGGCCCCTCAAGGGGTTCCTTGACAACACGGCTGCCTCCTCGGTTTGCGGAACGGTGTCGAGATCGCGGCGATGCTTGCGACGCCGAAGGGGTCCAGACCCCTCGCCGATCAGCTTCGGATGAGACGGCGGTTTCGTCAGCTCGGATCAGGATTCCGGAGTATGCTTAGGGAGCACCCAACGAGAAACCTACTCGGGAACGACGCCTGCGGTCGGCGCAGGGAGGTTGTCTCTGTCGTGAGACAGGGACTCCCGTTGAGACGATCCTGGTGCCGGTTCAAGGACCCTGCTGTGTCATCGGGGGGATCCTTCGGCCAAACTTTCCCAAACAAACCGCACAACTTTTCAAGTGAGTCTGCCCCGATTGTCGCCTCTCTTGTCTATCCGACGTGAAGGGCGAACATGATGATGCGCGTTTCAGATTCCCCGATCAAGGCACAAGGAAGAAAAAATCAGCGAGGGATGTGCCGCGGTCCGGTCGTGGGGAAGAAACCCGGGGTAACCATCGGGCGCGGCTCGGGACCGATCGTCTCGGCCTCGCGACGCCAGGCACCGGCCAGCCTCTGCAGTCGGGCCGAGGCGCACAGGGCGGCCAGGTCGCGGCGGGCGTCGGGGTTGTCGAGCCGGGCGAGGTCGGCATCGAGCCGGGGGCCGAGGCGCGCGGGGTCGAGCGCCTCGCGTAATCGGGCCAGGTCCTCGGCGGCGCGGCGAGCCTCCTCCGGTCGGCCGAGACGCTGCCAGGCGCGGGCGAGCCGGTAGAGGGTCTTCCAGTCGTGCGGCAGGACTTCCAGCGCCCGCTGCAAGGACGCGACTGCTTGCTCGGGTCGGGCGTCGTATTCGAGGTCCCAGCGACCGCGGAGCCGGTCGTAGCGGGCGTCGCGACGATCGCGCGGCCAGTCGTCGAGCGCCTGGCGTCCCCGATCGGGCTGGCCCGACTCGGCCAAGGCCAGCACCAGCGCCTCCCGCGCCCGACATGCTCCGGTTGCGAGGCCAGCAGATCCTCCAGCTCCCCGGCCCGCTCGTCGGCACCCGGGTCGTCGGCGCGGGGGTGATCGGCCATCCGACGGAGCAGGGCGACGCGGGCATCGAGGTCGCTCGGGTCGGCCGCGATCCAGCGGCGGAGCGTCGCACGCGCCAGTTCCTCAGGCGCCTCGGCCAGCAAGGCGAGCGTCAACGCTTTCAGCACCTCCCGCCTCGCCTCCGGCCGCACCGCCTCATACGCCCGCCAGCCGATCTCCTGCGCCTCGAAGAGGCGATCCTCCAGGCGGAGCATTTCCAGCCGGACCAGCCACGGCTCGGGCTCCGCCAAGTCAAGCCGGCTCGCCGTCTCCAGCGCCCGATCCGCCTCACCCGCCCGACCTAGGGCCAGGGCCGCGCGGGCCGCGCCCAGCCACGAATGCACGTCGGCGGCCCCGGTCCGGTTGACGGCCCTCCAGTTCCGCCTCGCCTCCTCCCAGCGCCCGCCGCGAGCCTCCGCGTCGGCTCGCAGCCTCAAGCGAGTGGGCGACTCCGGCGTCAGGGCCCAGACGGCCGCCGAGACTCCCACGACCGCCGCCATCGCCAGCCCTCCCAGCACGACCGGCGCATGCCCGAGCCGCCGCGCCGCGTTCACTCGCGAGCGACTCTCCGGCTCCGGCCGTCGGCGACGCCCAGCGGGCGCCCTGGCTGGTCGGCGGGGCATGGTGGCGGGATTACTCAAGGTCGGTTCATGGCACACCATCCAGTATAGCCAGACTGTCCCGACGGCGCGTCATCTGACTCCGCGCCGTCCATTCCGTTGTCGGCCGGGGCGAACCTTGGCTGCTTCCGACGCTGGCGGACCAGACCTGGGGCGGGCCTTTGCCGACGATGGAAGGGCCGGAATTCCGGGACCTGCACGGGGCCGTCAGGCGCCAGAAGCGATGTCTTCCTGCTCACGCGTCCTGGAAGCCTTGCCATCGCGGGCGTCTTCCCCTGCAATTCCCAATCGCGCCTCGCGGTCCATGTAGCGAAGTGCTATCTGCAACTGACGATTATAGACGAAGGCTCCATACGCGACCACCGCCGTGCAGATCAACCCTGTGAGTATGCAGACGTGAGTGCCGTCCAACGGGTATTCCGCGACCCAGATTCTCGGCGCAATCAGGAGCAGGATGAACACCATGCCCACAAGCGCCCCGGTGAGCGTCCCTTGAAGACCGAATTTCGCCAACTCGACCATGAGCCTGGCCTCGGTCTCACGGACAGCGAGTTCCCGCAGTCGGATTTCCTGCTCGGCGGCCCGATCCTCGGGATACAGCGCCCTGATATCGGATGAGGCAACCACACGCCACCTCCTCGGGTCTCGAGACGGATTCGGGATATCGACGACTATTGTCGACCATCACGTTCAAGGTTCGCCTTCTCCACCTGGCCCTGACGCCCATACTGGTAGTCGTGCAATCCGTCCTCGTACGAACCGGAGAAACCCAGCAGGAAGAGGAATGCGACGATCAGCCAGACGACAAATTGAGACCAGGGCTCCGTGCGCAGCCAGCCGGGAAGACTCCATCCGCCCCGCTTCCAGACGATCGGGACGGTGACAAGACTTAGGACGAACAGGACGTAGAAGATCGTAATCAAGATGGACGAGGGGAAGATCCCCTGCATGATGACGCTCAAGAATAGACACATCGCCCCTACGAAGAAGGCCGCCGTCGCGAAGTCCCTTGAGGGATCGCGCAAAGAATCCGGGACATAGGGAGCGAAGAGGAGCAGCAGGAAGCAGAACAGCGGTCCGACCGGACGAGCGACTTGCGAGCCGATCCCCCGAGGCGAGGGGAGGATATTACTCATGTGGGCCCAGCCCAGGACGATGTATTCGTTGAGGTCGAGGTCGAGACCGGACGTCGTGTTCGCTGGCCCGAGTCCATGGACACCCTTCGCGTAGCCGTAACCCTGGACGAGCAGGTAGGCCAGAAAGATCGACGCGACCTCGAAACGTTCCCTCTTCGGCGCCACTTCGTCGCGGGGGGGACCGGAGTCGGCGGTCATGCAATGCCCTCGATGCGGGACGGTCAAAGGATCGTCGGCGAGAGCCGCCGTCACCATCAGATCGCCGAAGGACCGGATCCACGTGGGGTTACACATTCCCTCCGCCGGATCATCACGTCTCATCCACCGCAACTCAAGAAGATTCCGAACGTGCGCCTGGACCTCGCCCTCATACAAAAGCCCGCTGATATTGTCTGGCTCTTGTGTGGCTGGGGCGGAGTCCCCGGCGCCCCGGTCCGCAAGCTTGGGGCGCCGGGGACTCCGCCCCAGCCACACCGATCCACAACGGACAAGATCAGCGGGCTCATGAATCCGACCAGGGTCAAATACTGACGATTCCCCAGCCGGTGAATCCGCAGCGAATCCCGCTAGGTCGCCGGCTCCTGGTCTTCGGACTTCGGCCAGTAAGAACCACGGTCGTATGGCTCGCGCCCCTGGAAGTCGGGTGATTCGATTCCCTCGACCCGGCCATCCGTCCGCGGCTTTCGGGCAACAGTCGGTTGCCCGAAGCACCGCCATTTCGTAGCTTCCCCACGCCTCCTCAACACGACGGCCACGACCCTTTGGCAATCCGGTGAGCGAATCGCGAGTCTCGCAAGGAGAACAGAATCCATCCCCAGATGACGCAGAAGGCCGCCTTCGAGAATTGAGTGCCTGAAAGAAGAATGCGCCGGAAGAGAATCGGTGGTCTTCTGCACTCTCTGCGGAGCCATCCTTCCCCCGTTCCGGTGCCCACCCGGACGAACCGAAACTCCTTCAAGATGGAGAGGCTGGTCAATATCTGGCGATTTCCAAACGAAGCCAACTGCCAATCTGGCAGGCTCGGACTCAGCGGGCGTTCATGGTCCAGTACGGCCCGGGACCGTAGGCGATGCCGACGCGACGGATGGATGGTGAGAGCATGTTGTCACGGTGGCCGGAGGAGTGGAGCCATCCCTGGAAGACGCCCGTGGCGCTGGCGTAGTTCCAGCCGCAGTTCTGGAAGCAGTTTGGATTGATGTGGTGCCCGATCCCGCGCCGGCACTGCGCGGCGTTGTTCTGGCTCGCCCAGACGGAGAGGTTCGGGTCCAGAGAGACCGGATGCAGACCGACCGAGACGCGGTAGCGGTTGAGGATCGCGAGGAAGCCGTAAGAATCGCCTCCGTAAACCGGTTGCGCCGGCGCCGGTGCCGCGTAGGCGGACGCCTCGACGGCCGGCGGGGCCGTCGCGACCTCGTAGGAAGCCCGGTATTCGTCCGAGCGGATGGGCCGCGGCGTGTAGGCATAAGTCGGAGTATAAGGACGAGACGACTCATTCGGCGCATTCCGCTCGGCCAGGCGGAACAGGGAGAACCAGCGGCCGTCGCCGGCCTGCGAGGGGGCGGCCGTCATGAGAGCGAGGAAGAACACCGTCGATCGAAGAATCGCTGTGCGCATGAATATCTCCTCCGGATCGCCGACCCGACGACCAGGCGCCGGGCCGCGGGGCAGGGTGAGCGTCCAACTCCGCGTCGGGAACCTGCGCGCACCCCGATCGGGCGCGGGCTGGAACTCGTCGGCGAGGACGTTCCACGGTCTGGATCTGAGGACGGACGGATGAGGGGAGACCCGGGCGTGTCGATGGGCCTCCAGGGGGATCTTGCCGGCCGAGTGACCGACGCCCGGGTCAATGCAAGCGACGGACCAATCCCCGGATCAGGACCAAATTTCTTCCCTGGCTTGCCAGAACGATCAGCATGGAGCGATTACGACAAATTTGCGCAGCACCAGAGATTCGTCATGAATTCGCCATATTACCTAAAATTACAAAGCCTCACTGACGACCGGGAAAACTTTGCCGATGGCCGAGAGGTTCCGGTCGGGCGCACGGATCATGACATGGTGTTCAGCGCGGCTGGACCTCGTGGGCGTTGCGGCCCTCGCCATGGGAGGAGTCGGACCCGGCCAGGCCAAAGAGGTGGCGGACGGCGGTCAGGATCGGGTGGGGGTCGTCGTCGGTGGGTGGGGGGAGGGAGGAGGTCGATCGGAGGGCAGCGCGGGGATGGTGGAGGAACTGGTTCTTGAGGCGGTGGACCAGGTGCTCGATCGCGGCGCGCTGGGCGTCGGTCAGGTCGGGGCAGGCGGCGAAGCAACGCTCCAGTTCGCGGGCGGCGAGGGTGTCGCCGTAGTCGCCGAGCTGGCGGAGCAGGGCGCCAGCATGGCGCTGGTGGCGAAGCTCGGAGAGGCAGACGGACGTCTCCCGTTCGATGAGCGCCTGGGCCGGCTCGACCTTCTTGCGGCGGCTGGCGAGGTTCTGCTCGACCTGGGCGCGGAGGTCATCGACGTTGAAGAGCTGGACCTGCTCCAGGTCGCCGATCTTCGGGTCGAAGTCGCGGGGGATGGCGATGTCGAGGATCAAGGCCAGCCGGTTGCGACGCGGTCCGCGCTGGAGGCGGGCGTAGCGGTCGAAGGTGACGACCGGCTCGGCGGCAGCGGTCGTGCTGATGACGAGGTCGGCGTCGGTCAAGGCGTCATCCAGACGCTCGAACGGCACGGCCTGGGCGATCCACTTCGCGGCGGCGGCCTGAGCGCGCTCGGGGTTGCGGTTCGTGATCAGGATGCGGCCGGGACGCAAGGCGACGAGGTGCTGCAAGGTCAGGTCGCCCATCTTGCCGGCACCGATGACGAGCACGGTCTTGTCGCGGAAGTGGTCGAAGACCGAGCGGGCGAGATCGACGGCGACGCTCGCCACCGAGAGCTTGCCCTGGTCCATGCCCGTCTCCTCGCGGACCCGCTTGCCAACCCGCAGGGCATGCTGAAACAGGCCGTGGTAGATCGGCCCGACGGCCTTGCGATCGGCGGCGCTCTTGTAGGCGTCACGGACCTGCCCGAGAATCTGCCCTTCGCCGAGCACCAGGCTTTCCAGGCTGGCGGCGACGCGGAAGAGGTGGCCAACGACTGCCTCGTCGTGGTGGGCGACGAGATGGGCGGCCAGGGTTGTGGCGGGGACCTCGTGGAACTCGGCCAGCCACTTCGTCAGGTCCTCGACGGCGGGCAGGTCTGCCTCGTCGTCGGCCGCGACGTAAAGCTCGACGCGGTTGCACGTCGAGACGATGACCGCCTCGCAGCCGGGGAAGGCGTCGCGGAGGGCATCGAGGCCACGGTCGCGTTCCGACCCCTCGAAGGACAGGGCCTCGCGGACCGCGGCGGGTGCCGAGCGGTGATCGACGCCGAGTGCCAGCAGCTTCATGGCGACCTCCCGCCCGCGACCGCGGTGCTCGGCGTCGGCAGGCCGCGGTGGGCCGTCGGCAGGATCAGGCCCACGGCGACCATCGCAAAGACCAGGAAGAGGAAGGCGACGACCGTCAGGACCATCACCCGACGCCCCCGCCACTCCGGTCGATACCGCGCATGCAGCAGCCCCGCGAAGACGATCCAGAGGGCCAGGGTGCTCAACACCTTCGGGTCAGTCCATCCCAGCGGCGCCCCGCCGCTCCGGGCGGTCGCGACGATCAAGCCGACGCCGATAAGCAGCCCCGCTGTCAGCAAGGGAAACGCCATTGTGATCGCCGCCCGGTTCCAACGCTCCGACTGCTCCAGGCTCGGCAGGGCGACCCCTTGCCCCGGCATCCGCTTGTGCTTGAGCCGCCGCGACTGGGCCAGGTACATCAAACCGAAAACAAACGCCAGGCAGGTGCTGACCGCGCCCAGCAGCAGGAAGAGTCCGTGCAACGTCCCCCAGAAGGTCAGCCAGCCCCGCTCCGACCAGCCCGGCCAGACGCTGCCGACGCGCGCCGTCCAGCGACCGGCGACAGTCAAGACGGCCAGGACCAGAGTCAGCACCACCGGCCCGGCCGCCGTCGGCCGGCTCCCGCCCGCGTGGACCATCAGGTACAGACCGATCGCCGCCAGGACCCAGGCCAGCACGATCAGCGACTCGAACGGCGTCGTCACCGGCACGGCCTTCTTCTCAATCGCGAGGTTGGCCAGGTACACCGTGTGGACGAGCCAGCCGAGGGCCGTCAGGCCGACCGTCGCGTACCGCCGAACCCCGTCGCGCAGTTTGGCCGCGAACCGGGCCAACTCGGCGGCCAGGGCCAAAGCGTACGTCCCGGCGAAGCAGAGAACGGTCAATCGATCCATGCCGGCATCGGCCGTCGTTTTCCAGGGCGTTCCCGATCCGGACGGCCCATCGGCCGTCCCCTCCCGAGAATTCATTGTAGCGGCCGGAGGGGCTGGTTCACCAGGGGAGCGACGGAGAGGAGGCTTCCGTCACGCACAGAACGCGGCGGAAAGGTCGGCAGCTCGTTGACCCGACACGCCGGCCCAGTGACAATGCGAGCATCGATTCGATCTCCACTCGATTCCCGATCCCGATCGTTCCCATTAGCAAGGCGACCATCGCTGCCGGCAAGCGATCCTAGGCTTGCCGCGAACCGGGCCTCGCACCGTCCGAAGGGGGGTCAGTCATGGTCTTCCAGAAGCGGCTGCAACTGCACACCCAGGGTCACGGCGACATGCATGACCTCAGCGAGCCCGTTCTTCGGGTCGTCGAGCACTCGGGCATCCGCACAGGCGTCGCCCACCTCTTCCACATCGGCAGCACCGCGGCCCTGGGGACCATCGAGTTCGAGCCGGGGCTCTGCGAGGACCTGCCCACGACGCTCAACCGCCTGATCCCACCTGACTCCGGCTACGCCCACGAGCAAGCCTGGCACGACGGCAACGCTCACTCCCATCTGCAAGCCACACTGCTCGGTCCCTCGCTCTGCGTGCCGATCGACGGCGGCGCCCTCGTGCTCGGCACCTGGCAGCAGATCGTGCTCGTCGATTGCGATATCCGACCCCGGGAACGGACGATCGTGGTGACGGTGACGGGCGAGTGAACCACCCCAAGGACGCGACTCATGCGGCGTCTCGTCCAGGAGATCCGGTGGTGGCTCAGGCACATCAGGTTGCGGATCGTGATCAGGATCTTGAAAGTGATCCTGCGAGTGGCGGACCTCTGGTATGGTGATACCGACCCGGAGGCCCGCGAGCGAGTGACGGCTGCGGACGACCACGAAACGGGCGAGCATCGGATCATGGCCTCGATCGAGACACGAAAGGAGCCTCGGCAATGGAATGGCGATCGCGGGCGCCGGTGCGGTTCTGCGACCTCGGCGGCTGGACCGACACGCGGATCGTCCCGCGCGGGGCGGTGCTGAACTTCGCGGCGCGGCTTTATACCTATGTCACGCTCCAGGTCCGCGAGGGGCCGGGGGGGGTGACGCTGGAGAGCCTCGACACCGAGGAGCGGACCCAGCTCCGCGACATCCGGGCATCGAGTACAACGGCGTGCTCGATCTGCTCAAGGCAGCCGTGGCCCGCTCGGGCATCGAGCTGCGCACCGGCGGCCTCTATTCGACCCGCCGGGCCGTCACGCTCCAGGTCCGCTCCGACGCCCCGCCAGCCAGCGGCCTGGGGTCGTCGGCGGCCTTGGGCGTGGCGGCGATCGGGGCGTTGGCGCGGTTCCAGGGGCGGCACCTGCTGCCGCACGAGGCGGCCCGCGAGTCGCAACTGCTGGAGGTGCAGGACCTGAAGCTGGAGGCCGGCGTGCAGGACCAGCTCGCCAGCGCCTACGGCGGGGTCAACTTCATGGAGGTCGAGTACCCCAACGCCCGCGTCTTCCCCCTGCCGCTGGAGCCGGCCGTGCGCTGCGAGCTGGAAGACCGCTTCGTGCTCGTCTATACCGGCCGCTCGCACTTCTCCAGCGGTATGCACCAGAAGGTCATCGCCGAGGCCGACCGCCACCGCGACGACTTCGACGCCCTGGCCCGCGCCGCCGTCGCCGGCAAGGAGGCCCTGCTGGCCGGCGACCTCGACGCCTTCGGCGCCGCGATGGACGCCAACTGGCAGGCCCAGAAGGCGTTGCACCCCGACATCACCACGTCCGAGATCGAGTCGCTCCACCGCGCCGCCACCGAGGCCGGCGCGATCGGGTTCAAGGCCAACGGCGCCGGTGGTGGCGGCACGGTGACCATCCTCGCCGGTCGCCATTCCAGCCACCTCGTCCGCCGCGCCGCCACCGCGCTGGGCATGCAGGTGCTCCCCGCCTTCATCGACACGACCGGCCTCCAGGTCTGGGAGACGCCCTGAGCGTTCGGCCCGGCCGGCCTGCCGATCCGTTCCATCGGGGATGGTCCGCGCTTTGCTGTGAAAATGTTCGCCGGCCGCCGATCTTTCCACGGGCGGTCGAGTGAGATCACAACGAAGACAGACCATCCAAACTCCCGACGAAAGGTAAGGAGCCACGATGAGACGGATGCTCATGAGTATCGCCGCGGGTGCCGCCCTGACGTGCCTCGGCCTGCCGGCCGCGACCGCCCAGGACCCGGGCCGTACCGTCGTTCAGGATCGCGACCGCGACGACCTCACCAGCCTGACCGACGCCCAGTTCCTCCAGCGAGCGGCCCTCTCCGGCATGATGGAGGTCAGCCTCTCGAAGCTGGTGGACGACCACACTAACAACGAGGCCCTCGAGCAGTACGCCGAGCGGATGATCAAGGACCACGACCAGGCCAACGAGCAGATCGTCAAGCTGGCCGAGTCGAAGGACGTGGACGTTCCCAACGCCCTCGACGAGCGCCACAAGCAGATGTACGACCGATTTGCCGACATGGAAGAAGGCACCGCCTTCGAGCGAGCCTACCTTCAGAACCAACTCCGCGCCCACCAGCGCACCGTGAACCTCTTCGCCGCCGAGGCCGAACGCGGCCGCGATCCGGAGATCCAGGCATTCGCCCGCAAGACCCTGCCGACCCTCCGCCAGCACCTCCAGATGGCCGAGCGTCTCTCCGGCGCCGCCACCGGCACAACCACGACCACGGCTCCGCCCCGCGACCGGGATCGTTGAGACGCGCGGGTTTGCCGTCGTTGACCATTCCATTCGCGAAGGCCGGGTGTGGACGCTCCACTCCCGGCCTTCGGTCGTTGATCGGAGGCTGGCCCCGGGCCGCTCAGGCTCGCCCTCTCGAATCGCAAGAATGCTCACAACCGGGGCCCCTCAGCGCAACGTCGAGCGGCAGCCCCCGCTCGATCGGGGAACCCGCTCGTGGAAGGCCCGCAGGTTCGGCTGGTCGCGGGCCGGGTCGAACACGGCGAAGACGACGTGGGGAAAGGCGCCCCAAAACGGACCCCCGGCGCCAGGGCGTCGCGGAAGAGATCGGCGATCTGCTCCGGGTCGTTGCCGAAGGCCCCGCAGCCCCAGGCGCCGAGGACCAGGTGCGAATGGCCCTGCTGCTCGGCCAGCCAGAGCACCCGCGCGATCCGACGTCGCATCACCTCGGGGATGCGGGCCAGCGCCTTGGGCTCGTTGCGGGCCAAGGCGCCGGCGTTGACGGCGGCGGCGGTGAGGAAGGCGACGCGGTAGGGCTCGTCCCGCAAGGCCCCGGAGTCGTCACGGAAGACCGGCACGCCGGGCACATAGATCATGTGGTCGGAGTAGAGGCACGTCCGCAACTGCCGGTGGTGCCCGTAATAGCCCTCCACCGGCGCGATGCAGGCATACAGGCCGCTCGACCTCGCCAGCGATTCTTCCTGGGCCCTGGCCCCATTGAGGAAACCGCCGCCCGGGTTGCGGGCCGAGGCGAAGTTAAGACAAAGCGGCTCCACGTCGCAGTGGCGAACCAGCCGGAAGGCCGCCTCCAGCGTCGTCTCGTCCGTCACCTCGACCGTCGAGCCGGCACGCCCGGATGCCCCACGCGACGGGATCTCCCCGGGGAATTCTGAAGGGCGGTAGAGACGCGTCCGGGAGACCGCCCACGCAAGGTCGTCGGCGATCGTGACCCAGCCGGCCCCGGCTGCCCGATAGCCGCCCGCGCCGAGGATCGCGAGCGTCTCCCCGGCCATCTCGGCGAGCTTCGATCGGTTCATCGTGTGGACGCTCCGGTTGTGAGGCCGGCCCGGCGTTCGTCGCCGGGCTCCAGGCTCCCGACACGGGCCGACGCCCTCCCCGTTCGGTGGATGTTGACGGACGCAAGGATGAGTCGGCCCGGCTCCCGGGATCACGCCAACGGCATCATAACGGATCGCCCTCGACGGGTTCATGAGGACGCTGGCGGCGCGCCTCGGCGACGAGTCGGGCGATGATCGGGGAGAGGAGGTTCGTCAGGGCCCGCTCCAGGTCGGTGTCGAGCGCTCGGGAAGGGGTCTCGGGTTCGTTTCGCGCCGGGACTCTGGGTTCGTTTTGCGCGAGGGAAGACGGGAGGGTGGGCGGCGGGGACGGGCCGAAGACGAGGCGCACGGCTAGCGGAGCGTGGGGAGCCACCGACTGGGTGGAGGGCGGCAGCTCACGGTCGATCGAAACGACCAGCTCGACCGGGGCGTCCGGCAGAAGGGTGAGGTTCGGCGAGAGGAAAACCCGCTCGACCCGCGAGGGGCCGGAATCAAGCATGACGAGGCTGCCGTCGGGACCCGACGCCGCGAGCCGGGCCGGGTAGCCGGCGGCGGTCAGGGCGTCGAGGTCCGCCGGGTCGAGCCGGTGCCCCAGCGACATCAGCACCGGGTCGGACGGCAAGCCGGCCAGGCCGAGAGGCAACGCCCCGAGCCAGGCGCCGGGGGCGTCGGCATTCGGGGCGGGTTGGAGGGCGATCGTCAGGTCATGACCGTGGCGAGCGGGCCGGGGTCCGACCGAGACGGCCGGCGAACCGGCCGCGCCGATCGGTTCGACCGCGAAGGCAGCCGACCGGCGGTGGAGCACCGTCAGCGGCGGGCCGGCCTCGACCCGAAGCGGCAGCAACACGTATTCGAGCTGGTAGTGGCTGTCGAGGTGCTCGCAGAGCCGGCGCGCGTCGTCCAGGCCGACACCGGCGAGGAACCAGAGATCCAGACCCATCTCGGCCAGGGCGCAGCCCACGTCGGGGAGCCGGTCACGGAGCAGCGTGCCGGGTTCGGAGAGGTCCCAGGCGCCCAGGTCGAGCCGATCGCCGCTGCCTCGGTAGCACTCGACGACCATCTGCGCCGCGTGCCGGCCGTCGGCCCGGTAGCCCCGCGCCGAAGAAGCCCGCCTGAGGGTCGAGCCCGCTGAAGAGGGTCCGGAGCCGGGCGACCGGCTCGCGAAGCTCCGGGGTGTCGGCCTCGGCGCTTTCCAGCCAGAGGGCGATGGCCGACAGGCGGATACCCTCGTTAAGGTAGCGCAGGCGTGGGTCCTGCCCCGCCACCCGACGGCCGCCGCTGGGCTCGTCGCTGAGGATCGAGGCGTGGTGCAGGGCCACCAGCCGCCAGCGATTGTCGAAGACCGGGCTGCCCGAGGAGCCCGGCTCGGTGTCGCAGGAGTACTGGAGAACCACGTAATCGACCTTCACCACCTGGTTGTCCTGCAAGGCAACCTCCTTCGGCCGACCGCGGGGGTGCTGGATGATGTTGACGTATTCCGACCGCAGGATGTTCAGGCTGTTGCGGTCGGGCACGATGACGCCGAGATGCTCCAGACCGCGGACCCCGCAAAAGGTGAAGTCGAGGTCGGCGTCGGTGACGAACAGCTGGTCCGGCCGGAGCGGGACCGTGATCGGCCGCCCCGTCGGGTCGTCGGCCGGGGTCGCCTCGAAGTTGGCCTGGGCGACGGCGGCCTCGGCCGTGACCCGATTGGGCAGGACGTGGTGATTCGTCAGCAGGATGTCGGGCGCCACGAGAAAGCCCGTGCCGGCCGCGCCGTCGCGCCGGAGGATCTTCACCACAGCCCGGCCGACCCGGTCGCCCTGTCGGAGAAACTCGAAGGGCAGCAGGTTGTTGTCGTCCAGGATCAGCTCCAGGCTCAAGGCCGTGGCGGGGTCGCGGTCGACAGGCGGGGGATTCGCGGGACCGGGGCAGGCCTGGAGGATCAGGTCCGGTGGCGAGGCGTGGTCCTGGCTCCGCCAGTGCGCCACGCCGGTGGCGCCGGGGAACTCACCAGAGCCGTCGGTCGGGTCGTGGTAACCGGCCAGGAACGTACCGTTGAGCAACGGCGACGCCCCCGCGGCGGTCCGGGCGGGATCTTGGTTGGCAACTTCGGGCGTCAGGACACCACGTCGTGTCCTGGGGCGGGTCGGACCGCCCCGTTCGGGTTCGGGCATGTCTGGTCACGATTCAACGAGGCTGCTCTCCGACCTCCGGGACCGGCTGGCTCCGAGACACGGCTCTGCCGTCCAGCCGGGATCACCGACGACCGGATGCGGGGGACAAACGGAGGCGCCTGCTCCCGCCCCGGGGCACCCATCACGACCGGGGCGGGTTCCGCAATCCACGCCTATATCTTCCGAAACCGACGGCCTGATTATCACCTTTTCTGGAAAAACTCCGAAATTCTCCCGGCGACCCTCCCCGAGCGAGTCCGGCTGCCGCCTTGAGACCCGGCGGGAAGGATTCTACAATAGGGAATCCGGGCCAAGACCGTTTCGGAACGGATCGGGGCCAGCCCAGCCAAATGCGGAGGTGCGACTTGAGCGACTGGAATGACCCGCAACTGGCGGCGACCCGCGATCGCCTGCTCGACACACTCCGCGGCTATGGCCGGGTGGCTGTGGCCTTCTCCGGGGGAGTTGATAGCGCGGTCGTTGCCCAGGCGGCCTTCCTGGCTCTCGGCGATCGGGCAATCGCCGTGACAGCCGTCTCCGACAGCCTGGCCTCCGGTGAGCTGGAGGAGGCCGAGGCCCTGGCCCGCCAGATCGGCATCCGCCACCGGGTTATCCGGACCGAGGAGTTCGCCGATCCGAACTACCTCCGTAACAACCCCGACCGTTGCTACTTCTGCAAGAGCGAGCTTTACGGTCGCCTCGCCTCGCTCCTCGCCGCCCTCGATGCCGACACGATCGCCTCCGGCGCCAACGCCGACGACGCCGGCGACCACCGCCCCGGCATGCGCGCCGCCGCCGAGCAAGGGGTCCGCCACCCCTTGCAGGAATGTGGTCTGGGTAAAGACGTCGTCCGCGCCCTGGCCCGCGCCTGGGGCCTGCCGACCTGGGACAAGCCGGCCACCCCTTGTCTCTCCAGCCGGATCGCCTACGGTGAGGAGGTCACACCCGAGCGCGTCCGCATGATCGACGCCGCCGAGCAGTGGCTCCGACGACGCGGCCTGAGGCTCTTGCGGGTCCGCTACCACAAGGGCGACCTCGCCCGCATCGAGGTGCCCATCGAGGAGCTGCCCCGATTCTGCAACCCCGAGATCCGCTCCGAACTGATCGGCGCCTTCCGCGACCTCGGCTTCAAGTTCGTCACGCTCGACCTGGAAGGCTTCCGTTCCGGCAGCCTCAACACCCTGGTTCCCCTCGATAGCATCAGCCTCCAGCCCCTCGCCCGCGCCACCCGCCAGGGCTGATCCATTGCGGACTGTGGATAGGATCGCGGAATCCACGGCTCGCGGCATCCGAGCGCCGTCGAAGGACGCCGGTGCCCCTCCGATCGGTCGATGCGCCGGCCAGCCTTCTCATTGACCATCGGTCATTGATCATCCATCATTCTGTCATCCTCCATCCTTCCCTCACCCCGTCCACCAGCCTAGCCTTCCCAGGGGTCTCGACACCATGCCTCGGGCGATCTGCCGTTGCGGTCATCCCTTGACCGTGCCGTCGAACGGTTCGGAGTCGGCGCGGGTCGTCTGCCCGAACTGCGGGGCCCGAGTCCGCGTCCGCCATTCGGGCCCGGCCGGGGCCGGCGAGGCGACGCAGCCAGACGACGGGTTCATCCGGTTCTTCTGCCCGTGCGGACGCCGTCTGAAGGTCAACGCCGCGCACCCGCCCTCGCACGGCAAGTGCCCCGACTGCGGCGCGATAGTTCCTGTGCCCGAGGCCGGCCAGCACGGCACGCTGCCGGGCCTGCCGCCCGGCCACCCCGAGACGCCCACCGCCGAGCTGAGCCCGTCCGATCTCGCCGCCCTGGAACGCTGGACCCACGACCATCTCGCCCGCGCCGCCAATGCCGGCGACGCTCCCAGCACCGCCACCCTCAAGAGCACCGGCCCTCCGCCCGAGCCCCCGACCGTGCACCGCGTCGAGGCCGGCCTACGCGTCTGCCCCCGATGCGGACGCCCGGTCCACCTCGGCGCCGACAAATGCCGCGAGTGTGGCACCCCCGTGCCCCGTCGCTGACCGCAACGCCGCGGTGGACCCTTTGACCAGCCCCCGGATACCCTCGGAATTCCTGACCATGCCAGACGACCCCATCCTCTGGATCGACTCCGAGGACCCCGCGATGGCCGGCGCCATCCAGGCCGCGCAGGAGTCGTTCCCCGAGTTTGCCCGGCAGGCGGAACTGGAGCACTTCCGGATCATCCCGGCCTTCGCGGCGGTCGCCATCAAGGCATTCTTCCCCGACCCGGCACGACCCGGCTCCGGCGAGCATATGTTCGTCACCGACATCTCCACCAACGGCCAGTCCATCACGGGCACCCTGGCTAGCCAGCCAGGCTTTGCGTCCGACCTTCAGGAAGGCCAGGAAGTCACCTTCCCGGTCTCACGACTGAGCGACTGGTTCCTCGTCAACGGCGACCAGGGGATCGGCGGATTCACGATCGACGTCCTTCGTGATCAGTTCTCCGAGGAGCAGCGGCAGGAATTTGACGAATATCCCCCTTACGCCTGGTATCGCCACCGCCAGGGCACAACCGCCATCGAGGAACTGGAGGCCGTGCCCGCCTGCCCCCGTTGCCAGGTCCGCGAGCTTCCGTCGCAATCGCCGCGTGGCGAGGTCTGCGGAGTTTGCGCTAATGGTGCCGTCCGCTGCGATTGCCCCCGTTGCGGCGCCCCCTTGATCCGTCATTCCAACGCCCCCCGGGAATGTCACCGTTGCATGGGGATGTGAGGTCATAGCGCCTTTCACATGGTTGGTGGCCCAGGGAGTGTTCCCCTTCAATCGACCATTCCCGCTTCGAGAGAGCCACCCTCAAGCCCCCAGCAAGGTCGTGAACCGCCCCGCCGCCTCGTCCCAGGCGGCGGTCTCGCGGGGCTCGAACGTGGTGACCGGGAACGACCGCGCCACGACCGCCCGCAGGTCCGAGAGCGAACCCAGCCGGCCGCGGCCGAGGGCCTGCATCAGGACGTTGCCGATCGCCGTCGCCTCGTCGGGACCGGCGTGGACGGGACGGCCGCAGGCGTCCGCCGTGAACTGGTTCAAGAGCGCGTTCTTCGAACCGCCACCGACGACGTGAATGGCCCGGATCGGCGAGCCGAGCACTTGTTCCAGACGTTCGAGCACCCAGCGATACTTCAACGCCAGGCTCTCCAGGCAGCATCGCACGACGCTGCCCTCGTCGCCCGCCAACGGCTGCCCGGTCTTGCGGCAGAAGGCGGCGATCCGCTCGGGCATGTCGCCGGGAGCGAGGAACGAGGCATCGTCGGGATCGATCAAGGCCGCGAACGGCCGCGACGCCTCGGCCATCGGAACGAGCTGCTCATACGCAAACTCGCGCCCCGCCTTCGCCCAGGTCCGGCGGCACTCCTGCACCAGCCAGAGGCCCATGATGTTCTTCAACAACCGCGTCGTGCCGGCGACACCACCTTCGTTGGTGAAGTTGTACTGGTACGTGATATCATTGATAATCGGCCGCGCCGTCTCGACGCCCATCAGGCTCCAGGTCCCGGAGCTGAGGTAGCACCAGTCCGGCCGCTCGGACCCGCTCGAACCGGCCGGCACGGCGGCCACGGCCGCGGCCGTGTCGTGGCCGGCGGTGGCAAGGATCGGCACCGGCGCGATCTTCAGGTCGTCCGCGATCCGCTTGCGCAGCGGTCCCAGCTCGGTGCCGGGCTCGATCAGATCGGGAAGGATCGCGCGAGGCAGGCCGAGCCCCTGGCAGAGCATGTCGGACCAGGCACCAGCGCGGGGATCGAGCAACTGCGTGGTCGATGCGTCGGTGCGCTCGCCGGCGCGTCGGCCGGTGAACAGCCAGGCGAACAGGTCCGGCATCATCAGGAGCGACTCGGCCACCTCCAGCAAGGGCGAGCCCGCCTGCACCATTGCGAGGAGCTGAAACGCCGTGTTGAACGGCAGGAATTGTAAGCCCGTGACCTCGTAAATCTCCCGGCGGGGCAGGAGTGTGCAGGCACGCTCGATCATGCCCTCGGTGCGGTCGTCGCGGTAGTGGACGGGGTTGCCCAGCAGCACGTCGCCGCGGCCGACGAGCCCGAAATCCACGCCCCAGGTGTCGATCCCGACGCCGTCGAGCGACCGTCCCTCGGCAGCACGCCCCAGCGCGACCTGGCACTCGGCGAAGAGGCGGGGTAGGTCCCAGTGCAAGGTGTCGAGCAACCGCACCGGGCCGTTGGGAAACCGGTGGATCGGCTCCAGCGTCAGCCGCTCGCCGTCGAATCGCCCGAGCAGGCCGCGTCCGCTCTCGGCCCCCAGGTCCAGCGCCAGGTAGTCGCTCGTCGCCATCGCGGGTCGTGCCTCCCCTCGACTGCTCGCTTGCCGGTTGCCTCGCGGCCGTCATGATAAGGTGCGGGGGCGGTTCCGGCAACGGTCGGTCACGACGCCCGAGGCCGCGAATGACGGCACTCTTGAGCGCATCCATGAATTAACGACATGAAAATTTTCCAGCGATTTTTTCTTGCCATGGCGACCCTGCCGAGGGTATGGTTGAGGAACTTGCCTTCCCGTTGGCCGTGCCTAGACTGACGGGTTTCGAGGAACCGCCATGCGTTATCCTGTCGCCGCGCGTGGTGATTCTGCGATCAAACCTTGTGGCGGGTTCCGCGTCGGGATATAGTTCCCCTGCGGTTCCGCGGGAGCAGGTCGCCGATGACCGGGCTGAAACCGCCCCTTCCTCGAGCGAGGTGGGACGAATTGCGAGCACATTGGGGGTGGCCCATCCACATCGAACGGGCATGTGTCCGCCCCGTTGATCTCCGGAAGTAGCCCCGGGCGGCAGGGGCCAGCAAACACCCGACGATGAGGTCGGCCATGACGAGGTCCGGTAAACTCCTGAGCCTCGGTTACGGCGTCGCCCTGCTGGCGACCGCCGTCGCGATGCTCCTGCGCCGGTGGACCAACCCGGCGGGGATCTACCTTCCCTTCGAACTGGCGAGCCTCGCCGCGGCCTGGGCCGGGGGTCTCGGCCCCGGCCTGCTGGCCACACTGCTGGGGCTGGTCGTCCTGCTGAGCCCCGGCGGGGCCGGGCCGGCCCCTGGGTTCCTCGCCCTGGCCACCTTCGTAGCCACGAGCGTGGCCTTCAGCGCCCTGGTGGTGGCCCTGAACCATGCCCGAAGCCGCCTCGAGGCCGAGGCCGCCGCCCATCGCGACGGCGAGCGGATCTTCCGCAGCCCTCTTCGAGCGCAATCCCCGGCCGCTCTGGGTCTTCGACCGCGACAGCCAGGCCTTCCTCGCCGTCAATAACGCCGCGGTCCGCCACTACGGATTTGCCCGCGAGGAGTTCCTGGCCCTCACCATCGCCGACATCCAGCCGCCCGACGAGCAACCCATCGTCGATCAACTGATCGACGAGGCGACCGCCCGCGGATCGGCCCAGGCCGGGCCGATCCGCCACCGCAAGAAGGACGGCTCGACCATCGACGTCGAGGTCGTCTGGAACGCCGTGAACTTCCACGGCCGTTCCGCCTTCCTCGTGCTGGTCCAGGACGTCACCGAGCGGCTCCGCGACCTGGCCGAACTTCAGCGCGCCAAGCACGAGGCCGAGGCGGCCCGCTCCGACCTGGAACAGTTCCTCGCCGTGCTCTCGCACGAGTTGCGCACCCCCTTGAGCCCCGTGCTCCCGGCTGTCTCCAGCCTGCTCGACGCCAACCCGCCGGCCCACGCCCGCCCGGTGCTGGAGATGATCCACCGCAACGTCGAGCTTCAGGCCCGCCTGATCGACGACCTGCTCGATGTCGTCCGCGCCGAGCACGGCAAGCTCCGCCTGGAGCGGGACTCGGTGGACCTCAACGAGTTGATCGGCCAGGTTGTCGAGATCTGCCGGCCCGAGATCGACGCCGCTCGGGTTCACCTGCGGTTCGACCTCGACGCCGACCGCGACCACGTCCAGGCCGACCCCGCACGACTCCAGCAGGTGCTCTGGAACCTCATCAAGAACGCCCTGAAGTTCACTCCGGCCGGCGGCACGATCCGGGTCACGACCCGCAATGCCCCCGATCCGGCCTCCGAAGACAACCCGCCCCGCCTGCTCGTCACCGTGGCCGACACCGGCGCCGGCATCGCCCGCGAGGATCTGGAGCGGATCTTCGAGCCGTTCGAGCAAGGCCGCTCGCGAGCCGGCGGACTCGGACTCGGACTGGCCATCAGCCGATCGATCGCCGAGGCCCACGGCGCCCGCCTTCGCGCTGCCAGCGACGGCCCCGGCCGCGGCAGCCGCTTTACCCTCGACATGGCCACCGAGCCGACCACCGCCGAGATCCTCCTGCCAACTGTCGCCCCCACCCCGGCCGAATCGCGGCCGCTGAAGATCCTCCTGGTGGACGACAACGAGGACGTCCTGAACTACTTCGCCCTCGCCCTGAGCCGACGCGGCCACGCCGTCACGATCGCCGAGGACCTCACCTCGGCCCTCGAAGCCGCCGACGCCGCCCGCTTCGACCTGCTGATCAGCGACCTCGAACTGCCCGACGGCAGCGGCCTCGACCTGATGCGAACCCTGCCGCGCCTCCGGTTCCTTGCCCGGCATCGCCCTGAGCGGCTACGGCTCCGATGAGGACCAGAACCTTTCCTTCGCGGCCGGCTTCGCCGTGCACCTGACCAAGCCGGTCACCTTCGCCCGCCTCGAAGCCACGATCCGCCGCGTCGTCGCGGAGGCCGCTGTCGCGAGCTGACCGGGATCGCTCCGGCGGGCCGGGCCGTCGCGGTGCCGGTTGTTTCCGATCACGCCTCCTGCTCGGTGTTCTCCGACGCCCGCAAGCCCCGCCGCTTCCGTGCCCGATTCGCGGCCAGCCGTTCGGCCGCGGCCTGGAACGCGGCCGTGCGCTCCATGCTCTCGACACGCTCCGCCGCGTAAAGCTTCTGCCGCTCTCCTCCCGATCGTAACGGAGGTGCGAGCACGTCGGGCGGACCGAGCAACCTCGCGATCAAGTCCGGTGGCCAACCGCGCCCCCGTAAGTCCGCCCGCGTGTAATAACGCATTTCCTCGGCCATCATCGCCACCTCTGAATCGACTCCTGTGCTCCCCTCCCACGAGGGGCCCGCAGCCACGCGGGTCTCCTTGAGGAACCCCGTCAATTGGAACCTAGCTCACACTCACGGATTCTTCCTTTCCGGACATCCCGCGCCGATCCGATCGGCAAGCCGGACCACCACGGCCCAACCCCAAACCCGCGCGGGCCAGCCCAGAACTCACAAGACTCTTACGCGATCAGCCGGGGCCCTGTGACACCGAAATCCTTCGGGATCTCCAACTTCCATCCGACCGGAGTCGCATGGCCTTGCTTCTCCCGCCCGACTTCGCCGGCCACAGCAGACGACCCGCGGACAGACCGCAGCGACCGATCCCGAGTTTACATCCTGGCTTCCATACATGCAACCAATCTCGGCTCTCCTCGGAGGCCCACCGACCGGCTGCGCCTCACGACCGCGCCACGCGTCCCCGACGGAAACCCGCGCCTCATCGCGCCTTGGGACATGCCGAATCGTCCCGGGAGTCTTTGACTTCGGACCTGGCGGAGCGCATATCTCCCTGGCCGGCGGGCGCCACGCACCCTTTGCCCGACCGCCCCGAGTGCTCGGGGCGGACCACCCCGACGTCGCCGACCGGCCCGCATGGCGAACACGAGTCAACCACAACCCGACCGCCGTCGCCCCGCGCGGACCTGTCCGCGAACGGTTCGCGACCTGGTCGGACGATCGGGTACAGGGAAGGGTGGGTATGCGGCAAACGGCCCTGGCAACGGTGGCGGAATCCGAACTGCGGTCGGCCCTGTCCGAGCGGCTGGGTGAGGCACGCTTCGGGCTCTGGTTTGGCGACGGTGTCCGCCTGGGGGTCGATGGCGACGCGCTGCGGGTCGGCGTGCCCAACGGATTCTTCCGCGAGTGGATTCAGGCCCACTTCGCCACGAATCTGATCGAGGCCGCCGAGGCCCTGGCCGGTCGTCCCTTGCGGCTCGACTTCGCCATCGACGCCGAGGCCGAGCCCCAGCTCGGCGACGTCGTCCCCGAGCCCAAGCCCGAGGCCCGGCCCGCCCCGACTCCGAAGCCGACGGTCAAGCCCCCCACGCCGCCGACCGACCGACCCCGCGCCGCCGCAGGTCACGGCCCGGGCCGAACCTTCAAGCGGCTGGAGGACTTCATCGTCGGCCCGAACAGCCGCCTGGCCCATGCGGCGGCCGTCGAGATGGCCCGCTCGGCGGGCTCGGCGTTCAACCCGCTGGTGATCCACGGCGCGATTGGGTTGGGCAAGACGCACCTGCTCGAAGGGATCGCCGCCGCCCTGCGGTCGCAGCATCCGGGGCTGAACGTCGTCTCGATCACGGCCGAGGCGTTCACCAATGGCTTCCTCGACGCCCTGCGGACCGGCGGCCTGCCCGCCTTCCGGGCCAGGTACCGCAACGCCGGCGCCTTGATCGTCGATGACGTTCACTTCATCGCCGCCAAGCGGGCGACTCAGGACGAGTTTCTGCACACCTTCAACGCTTTGGTCGCCGCGGGCGCCCCGATCGTGCTGGCCGCCGACCTCCACCCGCGCCTGATCGCCAAGCTGACCGACGAGCTGGCCACCCGGTTTCTCGCCGGCATGGTCGTGAAGGTGGAGGCCCCCGACCCGATCACCCGACGGGCGATCCTCCAGGCCAAGGCGTCGAGCCGGGGCGTGGCCTTGCCCGAGCCGGTGGTCGCCTACGTCGCCGAGCACCTGCGGGGCAGCGTCCGCGAGCTGGAAGGGGCCCTGAACAGCCTGATCGCCCACGCCACCCTCACGGGCAAGCGTCTCGACCTCAACCTCGCCCGCGCCGCGCTCCGGGACACGATCCGCCACACCGCCCAGGCGATCGCCCTGAAGGACGTCGAGCGCGCCGTCTGCTCGCTGTTCGGTCTCGACGCCGAGGCCCTCCGTTCCGACAGCCGGGTCCGGGCCGTTTCTCAACCCCGGGTGCCTCGCCATGTACCTCGCCCGCAAGCACACCGGGGCCGCCTACAGCGAGATCGGCCGCTTCTTCGGCGGTCGCAACCATTCGACGGTCATCGCCGCCGAGAAGAAGGTCGCCGGCTGGCTCCGGGAAGAACAGCGCTGCGGCTTGCTTGCCGGCTTCGAGACGATGGCCGACATCCTGGCCGCTTTCGAAGCGCTCGCTCGGGTCGTGAGGTCGCGATCATCGAGCCGCCGGCATCGCCCATCTTCCAACGCGACGCTTCGGTCTCTGGTCCGACGGCCGGCCGACCGGTTAAGCTGGAGATCGAGCCGCTGGATCGACCCGGGCCCGGCCCGGAATCGTCCGTCGCGACGCGGAGCCGACCGCCATGCACTACATCGCCGAAGACCCCTGGCCGCTCGGGATTGCGCTGTTGACCGTGGGGATCGTCTCCCTGGGGGCCTTGAAGGTCACCGGGCGGGGGAAGTTCTTGATCTGGGGACTGGCGGGGCTCAGCCTGGCGGCCTTGCTGTTCGTCGTCGAGGCCCTCTGGGTGACGGATGACGAGCGGATCGAGGGCGTCGTGCTGGACATCGCCGATGCCGCTGGCGAGGGCGACATCGATCGCGTGATGAGCCACCTGGCGCCCGACCTGTTGCTCGAACAGGGGGGCGACACCCTCAGCCAGTCGCAGACCCGGGGCCTGGCCTCCCGCCTGATCTCGGGCGCCGCGGCGCTGGTCGGCCGGGGGGGCGCTGCTCATGCCTTGATCCGGAGTGCCCTCTCGGAGACCCGGTTCGACTTCCTCCGCGTCGGCCACATCGACGCCCACGCCAACCGCCTGAGCCGCCTCGGCACGGCCGAGTTCCGCGCCTATGCGTCCGGCAGCATCCAGGCTTCCGTCGCCCAGCTCAACTTCGCCACCGACGCCAGCGGCACCGACTGGTCGTTCGGCTTCCGCGAGGTCGAGCCCGGTGTCTGGAAGGTGACCCGCATCACCGCCGTCCGCCTCCCGCGGGGCGCCAGTCTCTCCATGTTCGGCGGAGGCGGCCGGCGGTAGGCCGTGGAAGAGGCGTCGGGGCCGATGCTTCTCGGCGACCGGACGAACCCGACGCCCCAGAGCGACATCGAGGGGAACTCCGCGATGACCCGCACGTCCAGCAACCCACCCGTCGTCAATCGCCCTGATGTCGAGGTCGTCGTGGTCAGCCGCTGGACCGGGGCCGGCCCCGGACGCCAGCGGGCCGTGGCGGAAGCGATCCTTGCGGAGTGGGAACGCGAGCCCTGGCCGCCAGCCCTCGACTCGCTCAACGCCTTGCTGAGCACGGATGGTCAGACCGTGCTGACCTACGCCCAGTGGACCGGCGACGCGGCCCGCCGCGAATTCGAGCCGAGCGCGCCCCCTTCGCTGGTCCCCGGAATCGACGACGCCAGGGCGGGCCTCGAGCGTTCCGGACCGGTGAGCTATCGGCTGTACCGCAGCACCGTTCCGGACGGCTCGGAGCGAAGGCCCGGTTGCATCGTTATCGTCGATATCGAGGCGGAAGGCCCCGAGCGGGCCCGGCAGTGGGTGGATTTCATGTTCGACGACGTGGGGGTCAACGCCCGGTCGCACCCCGGCCTCATCTCCGCTCACTTCCACATCAGCACCGACGGCACCTGGGTGCTCAATTACGCCGAGTGGACCGACGAGGCGGCCCACCAGGCGCTGATCGCGGCCGACCGACCGACCGAGGTGATGGCCCGAATCCACGAGGGCGTGCCCGGGGTGCGGCCCGTCGGATTCCGGCGATACGTCTTCCACCGAAGTCTCCTTTGTCCCGAGCCATCGAACGGGGCCTGACGGACCATGCGGCTGGAGGTCACTGCACCAGCGGCAGGACAGCGACCATGGTGGCGGAAATCAAGGCGACCTCGATACCAGTGATCATCTGTCGTTTCCAACGTGGTAGAGCCGCACGCCGCATGGCGAACGAGACCGCCACCGGGAACCCGATCAACACCGGGTAGAAGCCGAGAGCAACCAGGGATTCCGTCCAGCCCCGCGCCGAGGGCCCGAGTAGGGTGCCGCGAGCGGCCGCCCCGAGCAAGGCGACGCCGAGAATCTGGGCCGCTACGAGCATCCGCAGCACCATCGCGAGAAATCGCATGAGGACCGGCAGAACGCCACGCACCGCGATCGACGGCTTACTGCCTGCTGCCCTCTGTCTACTTCTTTGCGCCCCCTTCTTGTTCGCTGCGGGCGCCTTCGGCTGTGGTGCTCCGGCGGCGGCCTTGGGCGGGGCGGCACCGGCGGCGCCGGCCTTGGGCGGGGCGGCACCGGCCTGGAGGGCGGCGGCGGGGTTGAAGTAGCCGCTGTCGGCGACCAGGTTGATCCCGGCATACTTGACGGGAGCGAGCAGGTAGCGAGGCTCCCACGCGACGGTCCGGAACTTCACCGGGTCATTCAGGAACTTCTCGATCGCCGTGGGCACCTTGGGGAAGAACGAGAGCAGTTTCAGGCCGTGCAGGGCCGAGTCAAAATAGGCGACCTTGCTGAGCCGGTGGCGTTCGACGATCGGCTGGGCGTCGCGAACCGGCTGGATCGACTTCTGGTCGCGGTCGCCCGAGATCAGCATGATCGGGAACCGGGGGGCGATCCGGGGCAAGATCCGGGCGAGGGCCAGGCCGCGGGCGTCGGCCTCGGGGGAGACCAGCACGAGGGCGCCGATGTCGCTGATCCGCCCTTCGCTGCTGACTCCGCCGCCGGGCGTCGCGGCCCAGGCGGCGGCGAGGTTGCCGGCGTCGCCGAGGGCCACGATCCCGAACTTGCCCAGGTTCAGCTCGCCGCGGTTGTGGCGATCGACGAGGAACAGGTAGGCCGCCTGCAAGTCGGCCACCATCGTCAGCCACTCCGAATCGGTCACGTCGTGACGCGGATTGGCGCCGTGGCCGCGGAGGTCCATCAGGAGCACGGCGAAGCCCTGCTTCTGCAGGTACTGGGCAAACCCGGCCTTCTTCAATTCCTCGATCGGCTCCTCGAAGTCGTGCGAGGACCGGCCCTGTCCCGTCTCGTGCAGCATCAACACGACCGGCGCCTCGAACGGCTTCTCGGCCGGGTAATACTTCACCGCCAGGGGAATTGTGCCGCTGAGGATCTTCAACTCATAGTGAAAGGGCCACTTCGGGAACCCTGGCGCCTGTCCCGCCTGCGGCTGCCCCGGCGCGTTCGCGTTCGCCGCCCCCTTGGCCGGGGCCTGACCGGCTTGCTTCGCCTGCGGCTGCCCTGGCGCCGCCGGACCGGGTGCCGCGGCTCCGGGCTGGCCGGCGCGACCGAGCGGGTCGAGCCGACCCATCTTGTCCTTCGGCGGGTCCTGACGCGGCAGTCTCAGGCCGCCCTTGGCCTTCTCCTTCCCCTCGGCGTCGGCGTCGGCCTTGGCGTCGGCCTTGGCCTTGCCGTCGGCCTGCGGCTTCGCCGGCGGCCTGGGCTCGGGCTCCTGCCAGGGTCCCGCGGTGGCGAGGCCGAGCCCGACCGTCCCCAGGGTCATGGCCCCCAGTACCCACCATGTCCAGCGCCGTTGCCCGTCGCGCATCGTCGATTCCTCCCCGTGGGTTGGGATTCGATCCCGCCGGCCGCGCGGCGCCCGACCGACTCATCGTCTCACTTCAACTCTAAAGCCCGTTTCGCCCTCCGACAAGCGCACCCGCCCCCCTTTCCCCCTCCCGGCCCGCGCGTCGGGGTGGCTGGGGCGGAGTCCGTGTCAGGCATCGTGGCCATCGCGAAGCGCGAATCCAGGCGTCGAGGCTCTCAGCTCCCTGGCTCCGCCCACACTCCTCCGCGTTCGGCCCCGGGCGTCCCGGGGGGCGCCTGGGCGGGAGCGTCGTTCTCGTGCCGTCCCGCGTCCGCCCGTCGCTCGTCCGACGCCTCGGCGCCTCCCCCGCGACGCGCCGGGGACGCCGGGGGTGAGCCGGAATCGTCCGCGGAAGTAATGCTTTCTTCGGGAGTTGCGACGCAATCTTTCCCATCTTGACGTTCGTTCGGCGCGGCGTCCTCGTGGGGCGTGGTGTCGCGACGGGCGCGGTGGAAGTCGGCGAGGTGGCGGTGAAGCTCCAGGGCGTTGGCCGACTCGTAGCGGCGGGCCAGGGAGGCGTCGGGGCTGGGGTCGAAGGTGCGGGCCAGGGCGCAGGCGGCTTCCAGGGCGGGGGCGTCGTGTTCGTCCCACAAGTCTGCGCGCAGTTCGCGCAGCCGGGTCTGCTCCAGGCGCACGAACGCCAGCAAGGTCTGTCGGCCCGTCTCGCGCGGGCCCAGGTGGGGGCGTTGCGCGGCGGCGCGGGCGTCGGGGTCGAGGGCCTTGGTGTCGAGGCCGAGGAAGGCATCGACCTCGGTCGGATCAGGCGCCTTGTCGGCGGCGAGGCTGGCTCGATAAAGCTGGGCGACGACGGGATGACCGGGCGGGATGCGCAGGGGGTCGAGGCCGATGAGTCGCAGGGCCTGGAAGAATTCCGGCCGCGACCAGTAGCCGCCGGGGACCGCGAGGTCGCGGGCCAGGTCGTCGAGTCGGGCGATCAGCCAGTCGCAGCCGAGGGCCGAGCGGAGCAGCTTCGCATGGGTCTTCTCAGGCTGGTCGTCGAGCCGGGCGCCGGTGCGACGGGCCCAGGCCCGCTGGCGTCGGAACCAGGCGCGTTCGGCCTGGGCGGTGTTCGGCTTCGAGGGCGAGGTTCTCGCGTTCGACGCAGCGGTCGAGCCGGACGGAGGCGGTGGCGGCTCGGGCGACGAGCCAGCGCTGGAGGGGGTCGGCGGGTTTCATGGCGTCGGTCCATTCGGCGACGCGTTCGGCGATCTTCGCGCGCTGGTCGGGGGGTTCGACGACCTGGCAGCGGAGGCCATGCTTGACGGCGTTGGCACGGCTTTTGGCCTTGCCGGCGACGGTCTTGGGTCCGGTGGGGCGTGACCTGGGCGTGCTGGGCAGGCCGAGGGCGGCGAGGACGGCGGGGTCGAGGGGGTCGCACGGCTGGGGGGTGGCGTCGTCGTTCGGTGGCGTCGTCATGGCGGAGGCCCTCGGCATCAAGGGGGTCGCTCGGAGTCGGTCGGCGGACAGGGGCGCGGCGGACGTTGACGCGTCCATTCACTTCTTTACTTTCGAAAAAAGGATGAGCGGCTATCGCCTTTTCTCGGAATTATTCTCAAGTCGCGTGCCGCGACGACCGGGCTCGGCCCTGAGGGGCTGCGGTCTCGACCGGTTCCCAGCCCCTCGACCTCAGAATCCCGATCGCCCTCGCCGCGCCGCGGGCGATCGCCGGCCCCGGCGTTCGGCAGCGGCGTCGGCATCCTCGGGCGCGTCGGAGATCGCCCGATCCCCAGCCCCACCTCTTGCGTCTCCGACCCCGGCGCGGCATCCTCATTTCTGGATACCGCGCCCGGAGCATCGACGACTCAACCCGGCCGTGAGGCAGGTCGTCGGTGCGGCAACAAGTGGAGGTTAGCATGGCTCATGACACTGCGATGAATGATCTCCATTTGTTCCAGATTCATGAGAGATTAAAGGGGCTCGCCAAGACGATTCGGAATATCGATGACATGGTGGGCGGCCTAAGATCCAACACACAAATCAACTGGTACCGTTGGATTCTTATCATTGTGTTTTCCGTAAGCCTGGTATTTCTGGTGCGTTTCGCCATTCTACACACGACCAGCAACGACTCAGGGTTGGCGATCATCTTGTTCGGGGTTGCGATCCAGGCGGTCACTCTTCTGATCGCAGTCTCATTGCTCCTGGTCAGGCAGGACGTGTTGAGCGATGAGGACCGACTCAACCTGGGTAAAATCGCTGAGGAATTGAATTCAACGGAAACAAGGCTCAAGGATGTGGAGAGCACGATCCGTGATCCATCCCCTGGCACGGAGGGCCTGGAGGTCGAAAGATTTGGGATCGTCGATCAAGAACTGCTCAAGATCGAGTCCAGCGTCAAGCGGCTGGAATTCATCTCAAGGGGCTGGAAGATTACCTTGTATCGCGCCCTCTTCGGAATGATCTTCGCGGTGACTTCCCTGGTGTCCTCGGCTCTGCCGACTTTCATGCCTCCTGCCGCCGATGCTGGAGGTGTGAACGATCTCAGGGACAACGGTGCTTTCCCTGAGCCGGGTGTTGGTACCACCAAGCCGACGGACAATTCGGCCCACATCACAAACTTTTATCTAAGTTTTGCCGTCATCAGCTGCGCGTGCGCGGCGGCTTCGTTCGCGATGCTCGGTCGGCGGAGAACCGACGAGCAGAAGTTCCTGGGCGATTTCATGCAGGTCAACGGCACGCTTCGTGCGATCACGGAAACCGTCAGTCACGCCGCCAGGCTGAAGCAATGAATGATGGAACGAGTGGCCGGTCCACGCAGACGGGGGCGAGCCACTCAACGCCCGGCCGGCAAAGCGACGTGCCGGGCCGGGGAGGGGAGGGGAGGGGGCCGGGCGGCGGGGGAAGGCGAAAGGGAACAAGAGGCCAGAAATCATAAAGCCATTGTGCGTTTGATGTCCCAAAATATTGAGACTTGCCTCTTGCGAATCCGCTCCAGACGCTGCAATCTCATTGCTGGATGCCGCGCCCGGGGCGGATTCAACCGCTTTTCCGGAGGCCGTGCCGGGAGCAGATTCGACACCGGCCGGCCGTGTCGCGAGGAGATATTTCGGCGGGCCAGTCGTCGTGAGGCGGTGGCGCGAGGAACTGCAGAGATCGCGGAGCGTCCCCATCATCGAACCGGCTGAGGCCGCAGTGGGTCTGAGGTAAGTCGCCGTGACCGAGCGACCGGAACCGGTTGTTGGCATCGACCTGGGGACGACCTTCTCCGTCGTCGCGGCGCTCGATCCGAACGGTCGGCCCTGGACGATCCCGAACGGCGATGGCGACCTGACGACCGCATCGGTCGTGCTTTTCGATGAGGATGGCCTGATCGTGGGCAAGGAAGCGCGGCGGCTGGCCCTGCTCGAGCCGGGACGGGTCGCCGATTGCCCCAAGCGGGATATGGGTTTGCGCTACTACCACCGGCCGATCGCGGGTCAGAGAGTCTCGCCGCAGATGATTTCGGCGGCCATCCTCAAGCGGCTCAAGGCCGACGCCGAGCGTCGGGTCGGTCCGTTCCGGCGGGTGGTGATCACGGTGCCGGCCTACTTCGACCACACCCGTCGGGAGGCGACCGACGTAGCGGCCCGGCTGGCTCGCCTGGAGGTCGTCGAGATCCTCAACGAACCGACCGCCGCGGCGCTGGCCTACGGCTTCCAGGAGGGCTTCCTGGACGGCACCGGAACTCTCGGTGGCCGGAAGACGGTTCGCGAGGGGGTGATGACGGTCGTGGTGTACGACCTGGGCGGCGGGACGTTCGACGTCACGGTCATGCAGATCCGCAACCGGCAGTTCCGGACCCTCGTGACCGACGGCGACGTCCGCCTGGGCGGTCGCGACTGGGACCAGCGGATCGTCGATTTCGCCGCCGCCCGCTACCTCGCCGAACATCCCGGGGACGACCCGTGCGCCGATCCCGAGACGTTCCAGGCGCTCGTCCAGGCCGCCGAGGACGCCAAACGGACCCTGAGCGAGCGGTCGAAGACGCGGCTGGTCTATGCCCACCGGGGCCGCCGGGTCGGGCTGGAGCTGACCCGGGCCGAGTTCGAGGAAATGACGGCTGATCTCCTGGAGCGGACCCGGGCCACGACCAGGCTCGTCCTGGACGAGGCGGGCCTGGAGTGGTCGGAAGTGGACCGGCTCTTGCTCTCGGGCGGCTCGACTCGGATGCCCCAGGTCGCCCGGATGCTCCGCGACCTCTCCGGCCAGGAGCCCGACCGCTCGCTCTCGCCCGACGAGGCCGTGGCGCACGGCGCGGCCCTCTACCACGGCATTCTCCGAGCCGTCCGGGAAGGCCGAGGCGCCGAGGCGCCGAAGGTGATCAACGTCAACGCGCACAGCCTGGGCCTGGTCACGCAGGCCCGGTCGCCCGTCCGGCTCGTCAACTCGATCCTGATCCCGAAGAACACTCCCTTGCCCCACACCGGCAGCCACCGGTTCAAGACGGCCAAGGACGGCCAGGCGCGGATCATCCTCCGGATCGTCGAGGGCGAGGCGCTCGATCCGGACGCCTGCATCCCGCTGGGCAAGTTCGTGGTCGAACCGCTCCCCCCCGGGCTGCCGGCGGGCTCGCCCGTGGAGGTCCGCTACTCGTACGACCGGAGCGGCCGAATCAAGGTCGAAGCGATCGTCGATGTTCCCAAGATCCGGGCCGGGCTCCGGATCGTCCGCAGGGACTCGACGGTCGATCGCGACGTTGAGGACTGGGCCCTGAACCTCCTGAATCAGGGCGATCGGGACGACGTCAGTGCGTAACCCGCCGGAGGCGCTATCATGACTTTCGACCCCTATTCGACCTGGCTGAGCATCCCCCCGGATCGTCGGCCCCCGAGCTATTACGATCTCCTGGGCCTCAACGTATTCGAATCCGACCCGACAATCATCGATCAGGCCGCCCTCCGCCGGATCGGCAAGGTCCGCCAGTATCAGCTCGGCCCCCAGAGCGACTTATCCCAGCAAATCCTCGCCGAAATCGCTCGAGCCCGCCTGCTGCTGATCGACCCGGACCGGAAGGCCGACTATGACGCCAAGCTCCGCGCCGGGGGAAACCCACAACGGGGGCCATCGCCTGTCCCCCAGCCGTTCTCTTCGAACGCGCCGCGCCAGACCGTCGCTGGCGACTCGCCGCCGGAGAAGCCGATCGCGGATGAGCTTGAGGTGCTCGGATCACTCAACCTCAACGAAGTTGGCAGCGACGGGTCGAGCGCGGCACGGAAGGCCAAGACGGCGGTAGGAGCGGGACTGTTGAGGTGGACCGTCCGCGGGCTTGCCGTTTCGGTCCATGTAGTGATCTTCCTGGTCGTCCTCAGCTATCTCGGAATCCTGGAAATCCCGGGCCTCGAATGGCAGCAACCGCCGCCGCCCGAGGCGACCAGACCCGCGCCGACTCCTCCCCTGGGGCCGCTGGCGAAGGCGGAACCGGCCAAGAGTCCCGACGATTGGGGCGATGGCCCTGCCGAACCCGGGACGGTGCAACCGACGGTCCCCGGTCCCAGCCGGGACCCGGAATCGCCCGAGAAACCGTCGCGGCTGGTTGACTCGCCTCATGAAGAAGAGTTCGCGCGGACAGCGCTGGTGGCAGAGCCGAAAGAGGTTCTCAAGGAGGCCTCGACTTCCGATGGACCTATCGCAAAGGCGCGCGAGACCGTCGAGAGGCGCCCTGTTACGAAGTTGGAAATGGATCTTCGAAAGGCGAAAAATGAATATGATAAAAACATGAAGAAATTTGAGAGCTCCATGCTCGAATATTTTGACAAAGAAGCTGTGACAGTTCAGAAGGCCAAGAGTCTCGACGTGGATCTGAAGCTGAAGTTACTGGAGGTGATGAAGAAGGAGAAGGAGGCCTTCGCCCGGCACAGAAGGTTGCCCTTCTCGTTGTTAATGAAGCAGCATACCTTGGGCTTTCTCATCGCTATCAGTCGAGAAAACAAAACTCTTAATGTTTATTACAGGAGAGCGATCGATTATTTCCTAAAGAAGGATCCTGATCGTGCGAAAGACTTGGACATGGAGCGGAAGGCAGTCTTCGAGCCATGGGTCATCGCCGTCTGGGAATGCGAGCTTGGGAATGCTCGAAGCCGATTTACATGGTTCCTGTTTTCTGACTTCACGGCGTCGCCAAACAAGCGTAATCGCTGGGAGTTTTCCCCGGAGGGATTGTTGGTGCTCTACAATTATGCTTCCGGCGCCCCGGGAGGCGTCTGGATTGATCGATGCACGCTCTCCGAGGACGGTCTGATCCTTAAAGCAATCAATCAAAAACATGGTACTTATTCGGGCAAACTATCTGTGCCCTGGTAACTCAAACCAGAAAAGTGCTGGATCGGTGTGAATTGGCAAAGCGGCATTGTTCGAGCGGTCGGCCGGGCCAAAGTGAAAGCGCAACAGGCCCGGAACGTGAGCCCAGGGGTCATCGTTGGAACGTGCCTGGGCACACGGATCGGACCTCGGCCGCACGTTCGGCGGCGGGGGAGGCGGGGTTGGTCAGCGGCGGGCGGGTCAGGGTCCGACGGGGCCGACGCCGATCGGTTCGAGGACGATGTTGTCGATCCAGAGCTCGCCGATGTCGCCGGTGAGCTTGAATTCGAGGGTCAAGACGGTGGACTCGGGCTCGGTGTGGAAGACGCGATCGACGCGGGTCCAGCGACCGACGGCGCTGAGGTAGTGGTCCTGGTCGCCGTCGTGGAGGGAGCGCCAGATGCCGGGGCCTTGCTTGTGCTGGGTGAGGCGGGCCTTGACGTCGCCCTCGGTGCCGGGGGCGACGAGGTACCAGAAGCTCAGGCGCATCCGGGTGGCGTAGCGGATGGGGCCGGTCAGGCGGTACGAGGAGCAGCCGGGCTGGTGGGCGGCGAGGTGGAGGCTGTCGGGGGCGGTGAGGAAGACGTGGTTGTCGAGGTGGTCGGCCGGGGGTTCAAACTGGGGCCAGCCGGGGACCGAGCGCTCGGGGCGAAGCTCCTGGTCGAGCGGCAGGCGGTCGCGGAGCACGGCGGGGCCGAGGTGGAGGACCAGCGAGCGGGGGCCGAGCAGGGGTTCATAGGGGCCGTAGAGGAAGTGCTCATGCTCCAGGCAGAGCCGGACCCGCAAGGTGTCTCCGGGCGGCACGACGACCGGCGGCGGTCCGATCGGCAAGGCCAAGGCGAGCCAGGCCGGCGCCGGCGGCTCGGGGGTGCGCGGGCCGTCGGGGGCGGACCAGAGGTGGAGGGTCGCCCGCTCGCGGCAGCGTCTTGCCGGGTCGCGGGAGGCGATCAGCTCGGCCGATTCGCAGGCCCAGGGTCCCCGGATGGCCAGACGAGACGGTCGCGGGGTGGCGTGGTCGGCGACGCGGGAGTTGGACACCCAGCCCTCGACCTCGGCGGTGACGGCGTCGGGGGTGAGGACGCGGGTCTCGGGTCCGTCGTTGCGGAGCTGGTAGTCGATCTGCCAGAGCTGTCCCTCGCCCTGGAACTGGCTGATGGTCCGCCGGGTGACGGTCCAGGGGCGGGCGGTGGCGGGGTCGGGGGTCGCCAGGACGGCCGGGGCTCGGTCGTCGTCGCCGGCGTGGGCGGGGTTGAGGGACAGCGGGGACGCCCCGGCCATGGCCAGGGCGAAGACGAACGCGACCGAGACGGGCGCGAGTCGAGGCCCGGGTCGGGCCGTTCGGGAGGCGGCGGTTCGGGTCATGGCGGTTTCTCCCTTCCTTGGGCATTTCGGAAAATCCGCGCACGCCTGGCTCCCTTCCTGGGGGCCGGGGTGGGCTTGAATCGTCAACGTGGACCGGGCGGGCCTGGCCAGGCCCCGGGCCTCCGCGACGTCGCGGAGGCGACCGTCACCGGGCGGGCGTGCGCTGCTGGGCAGCCCGGCGCGGCCTCGACATCTATCATTATAGAATCGAGACGCGATCGCCAGCGAAATCGTGCCGAGGAATCCGATGGCTGGGTCGGGGTGCGACGGGGAGGACCGAGGGGCGATTCCGGGACGCAGGGAGCGGAGAGCGGCGGGCGCGCGGCAGGGAGGACGGGGCTCAGTCGTCGGGGGAGAAGTCGTCGGGGTCGTCCTCCTCGTCGGGCAGGACCCGTCCGAACTGGGGGTCGGCGGCGGCGGCTTCGAGGCAGTGGTCGAGGAAGCGGGGCAGGAAGCGCTGGACGAAGGCGGAGACGGCGATCTGGGTGTCGGGGTTGTCCATGCCCCAGATGCTCACCCGCGGCTCGTCGAAGTTCGGGTACATCTGGATGAAATAATGGTCGTCCACGGCCAGGCTGACCGGCAGTTCTTCGAGCCAGTTCTGGGCGAGGGCGTTGACGCCGGGGCCGCCGAGGGAGATGGTGGGCAGGGCGTGGAAGGCGTCCTCGTGCATCCAGCGGAAATCGGCGATCACGCAGGGTTTGAGCGGCGGCGCCTCGGGTTCGAGGGCGTGGTCGGCGAGGCGACGGGCGATCTGTTGCTGCAGGTAATAGGCCAGCGGCCGGTCGGCTTCCTCGGCGCGGAGGAGGCTGCCGGTGACGATCAGGAGCAGTCTGGCCTGCGAGTCGTCGGCCATGCCGGGCCTCTTGGGGGTGGCCGCAACTGGTGTTGGGATCGGTTGCCCGGAGGGGGGCGTGAGGGGGATCGAGCCCCCGGGAACGGTCCATGCTAACCTCCCGGCCCGAAGTTCGGCAATTGGCCAGCGTCGGCGCTCGGGGTCGCGGCCCGGGTTTGGCGTCGCGACCGCGGGAGAAAAGTGGGCGGCGCGCGGGCCATTCTCGGCCCGGATCGTGAACGCGTTCTCGGCGGGTCGGCCCGTGGACACGGCGGCGGACCGGGTCAGGGCTGGGACGGCGACGGCGGCGACGGCGACGGCGACGGCGACGACTCGGTGGCCCTCCAGAGGTCGATCCGCCGGAGGGCGGCCTCGGCGGCCACGAGCACGTCGTCGGCCTCGGCCTCGAACTGCTGGGCCACGGCGCCCCGGCCGGCCAGGGGCACGACGCAGCGGAACCGGACGGCCCCGCCCGGCTCACCCTCGATCCAGAATTTGCTGACGTTGCGGGTGGTCATCCCCTGTCGGATCGCCGCCCAGCCGACGGCGGCGGGCCGGACCGGCTCCGGCGAGGACGGGGCCGCCTGCCGGTTCGGAGCCGGCGAGGGGACGGCTGCGGGCGCGGGCAAGGAGGCGGGGGCCACGGCCGGGTCGATCCGGGGTTTCGCCTTCGCCCCGCGAGGCTCGGGCAGGAACGCGGTCGGCGGCGCCGAGCCCGGGGCGTCGCCCCAGCCCGGCTCGACCGGCTTCGACGGGGCCGCCTTCGCCAACGGGGCCGGAGCCGGAGCCGCCTCCTCCACCTCCATGGCCAGGGAGGGCGGCGCCAGCGGCGGCGGCGAGTTCTCCTGGTCGAGCGGTTGCGAGCCTGGACTGGCCGCGGCCTCGGGGCTCGCGGCGGCTCCCGAATCCAACGGCGACGGCGCCACGGTCTCGGGTCCAGGCTCGACCGCCGACGGAGCCGGGGACTCAATCGGGGACGGTGCCAAAGGCTCACGCTCCCTGCTCGCGGGCGCAGGCGTGGGCGACGGGGCCAGCGGTTCGACGGCCGTTGGCGCGTCGTCGGCGACTTCGACGGTCGGCGGGGCCAGCGCGGGGTTGGGACCGGCCGCGGGATCGGCCGGATCGAGCGGCCCGACCCGCACCGGGTCGAGGCCGAGCAAGGCCCGCACCCACGCCAGGCCCGCGCCGTTGACCACGGCTCCGCCCGCGAACGACGCCGCCACCATCGCGACGACCAGCATCGCCTTGCGCAACGACCCGGCCTCCTTGCCCGGTTTCCCCGACGAACCGACGGCTCTCCCAATCGCCGCCAGGCCCCGTTCCGGAAATCGGGCTCAAGCTTCCGGGCGTCGGGGCGAATACCTGTAGACAGCTCGGCATTGGACCCGAGACCGCCCCTTTCGACAAGAGCAATCCCACGCCGTTCCGCCGTTCCCCCCGTTCCCGGAGGATGCTAGGCTGAGACTCATGCTGGACGTGCTCGATGCCCTCTGGTGGATCGTGACCTCGCCGTTCCGCCTGGTCGGCTGGGTGGTCGCGATGCTCGGCCGCGTGTTCGGCCTGACGTTCGGCTTCCTTCTGATGGTCGTCGGTGTCGCTCTGGGCGCTGGGTCCCTCTTCCCGCTCGGCATCCCGCTGTTTCTCCTGGGCCTGATCCTGACGCTCAAGAGCCTGTCGTGAGCGGCGATCCGGCTTCCTTTGGGATCGCTTTGGGCTCTTCTTCGCGTTTCTGACGTCTTTTTGTGGTGAGACTTACCTGTCTTGCCTCCTTGATTTCTTGTAACCATTCCGTCGATCGCCGGACGGATGGCCGCAATCGTAGGGTGCGTCGCGTCTTTGACGACGCACTATCCGTCTCACGGAGATCGGTGCGTCGTCGAAGTCTCGACGCACCCTGCACTTGGGGCCATCACCGGATTCGGCGGAACGATTACGATTTCTTTCACCCTGGCCGCTGATGACCCCGATCGACCTCGACCAGAACGCCACCACGCCCCTCGACCCCGCGGTGCTCGAAGCGATGCGGCCGCACTGGCTGGCGGGGGGCAACCCTGAGAGCCGGCATGCCGCCGGTCGATCCGCGCGGCGGGCCTGGGAACGCGCCCGGGAGTCGGTCGCCCGTCGGCTCGGGGCCGAGCCATCCGAGGTCGTCTTCACCTCGGGCGGGACCGAGGCGAACAACCTGGCGATCTTCGGCCTGATGGGCAGCGAGCCTGATCGGGCGTCGCACGTCGTCGCCAGCCCGATCGAGCATCCGGCGGTCGCCGGGCCGGTCGAGCGTCTGGAGGCGGGCGGCGTCGCCGTGAGCCGGCCCGAGGTCGGGCCGGATGGTCTCGCCAGGGCGGAGGCGATGGCCGACGCGATCCAGTCCGGGACTCGCCTGGCGACCTTGATTCTCGCCCACAACGAGACTGGCGCGATCCAGCCGGTCGGCGACCTGGCCCGCCGGGCCGCCGTGTGCGGCGTGCCGGTCCACACCGACGCCGTGCAGGCCGTCGGCCGGGTCGCGGTGGACTTCCACGCCCTGGGCGTGGCCACGCTGGCGGCCAGCGCCCACAAGTTCCACGGCCCGGCGGGCGTCGGGCTCCTGCTGGTGCGCCAGGGGGTCACGCTCGCGCCGCGACTCTTCGGCGGTGGGCAGCAGTCGGGCCTCCGACCGGGCACGCCGCCGGTCGCCCTGGCCGTCGGCCTGGCTGCGGCCCTGGAGCGCTGGCATGGCGAGGCCGAGGCGAGGATCGGCCGATGGCGGCGGCTCCGCGACCGCCTCGAAGCGGCCCTGATCGCCGCGCTCGGGCCGTCGCGAGTCGTCCGTCACGGCCCGGCCGACGAGGCCCGGCGACTGCCCCAGACGCTCCACCTCGGCTTCCCCGGCCTGGACGGCGACGCGCTTTTGATGCAGCTCGACCTGGCGGGTGTGGCGGCCTCGCTCGGCTCGGCCTGCGCCAGCGGCTCGACGCAACCGTCGGCAACGCTCGTGGCGATGCGCGTGCCGGAGGACCGGCTGCGGTCGTCCGTCCGCTTCAGCCTCGGCGCCACGACCACCGAGGCCGAGATCGACGAGGCCGTCCGCCGGGTCGCGGCGGTCGTGGCCCGCATCGGCGGCGGCACCGACGAAGGCGGGCCCGGAGCCGGACCTGCCGAGTCGCTCGGGACGTCTTCGCGGCCTCGAAGGTTCTGATATATATTCATAAAAATATCAATTATTCACCCTTGACGACCCCGTCCCGCCTCGCAACCATGCTGAGTTTTCCGGTGCGTGTCCAAGGGCCGAACGCGACCGGCAAGCACTGGCAACTCAAGCAATTCGCATTTGCATCAGGGTGGTCCATTTCCTGATCTCAAGTGACCGAACCTCAGCGGCCTCTGCCGTGTCTCATCCCGGCGCACCCTCGTCCTCACACTCTCGGGACGCGCGAGACTGACATGAAATCGGCCACGGAGGCCTCATGAGCGATCACCTAACGCCGCTGGGCGGCACATGCAGCGCCCGCTTCGACCCCCTGCGCGAGCTGTTCACCGCCAAGCTTGAGTCGAGGGAAGACCTCGGCGCCTCGGTGGCCGTCAACATCGACGGCGAGACGGTGGTCGACCTGTGGGGAGGCTGGACCGACGAGGCCCGCACCGTGCCGTGGACCGAGAACACCATCACCAACGTGTTCTCCACCACCAAGACGATGACGGCGCTGGCCGCGCTCGTGCTGGCCGACCGCGGCGAGCTTGACCTCGACGCAACCGTCGCCCGGTACTGGCCCGAGTTTGCGGCCCGGGGCAAGGCGGGGATCAAGGTCCGCCATCTGCTGTCACACACCTCGGGCGTCTCGGGTTGGGACCAGCCAATCACCCTCGAGGACCTGTACGACTGGGACAAGTCGACCGCCCTGCTGGCCGCCCAGGCGCCCTGGTGGGAACCTGGGACGGCCTCGGGCTACCACATGGTGAACTACGGCCACCTGATCGGCGAAGTGATCCGGCGCATCACCGGCCAGCGCCTGGGTGAGTTCTTTGCCGCGCACATTGCGAGGCCGCTGGGCGCCGACTTCCACATCGGCCTGCCGCCCTCGGAGTTCCATCGCGTCGCCAACGTGGTGCCGCCGCCTTTGCCGCACAACCCGCCGCAACTCGCTCCCAACAGCGTGGCGTTCAAGACTTGGACCAACCCCACCACGCGGCCGGAGGATAGCTGGACCGAGTGCTGGCGTCGCGCCGACATCGGCGCGGGCAACGGCCATGGCAATGCCCGCTCGGTGGCACGCCTCCAGTCGGCGGTGGCCTGCGGCGGCGAGGTCGATGGCGTCCGGCTACTCTCGCCGCAGACGATCGACCGGATCTTCGAAGTGCAAAGCAAGGGGACCGACCTCGTGATAGGCATACCGCTCAAGATGGGCATCGGTTATAGCCTGCTCTCGGAAGGCCGGGTGTGTTGCTGGGGCGGCGCGGGAGGCTCATTGGTGATGATCGACGTGGATCGCCGAATGACCTTCGCCTACGTGATGAACACGATGGCGCCGGGAGTGGTCGGGTCCACCGCATGGGCGCTTTTCGAGCGGGCGTACGACATCGTGAATCGCTAGTGCCCGTTCACCGGCCAGGACCGTTGGCCAGTCAGGAGACGTTGATTACGCGGATCGGGATGGTTCGGCCGAGCGCTTACACATACGTACCATCACGCTGGTGTTGGCTGGGTGGCATGCCCACGTCCGCGTGGGCATGTTGTCCGCGACGAGCAGAACGCATGCCCACGTCCGCGTGGGCATGCCACCCGGCCAAAACGAGACCGGGAGCACAGTCCAGTAGGGTGGGCACCGCCCACCGAACTCCAGACCGAAGATCGATGGGCGGTGCCCACCCTCCGAAGAGAGATCCTTCCAGACGAGTCGGTATCACCAGGCCCGCGGCCGGACCCCTTCGGCGAGGCCGCGGGTCAGCTCGTTGTCGGACCAGTCCCAGAGCCGGCGGTGGTCGCGGTCGGCGTTCGTCGGCCGGCCGTGCCAGGTGCTCGGGTAGCAGAGGAAGCCGAGGGATTGGATGACAAATGCAAGAATGACAGAGGACAGGAGGGAGAGGAGCCAGAGGCGGTGGCGGGGCCAGGACCAGGAGAGGGCGAAGCCGAGGGGCGGGGCGAAGAGGGGGACGGCGTCGTTCCAGAAGCGGGGGCCGAAGCAGTGGCCGCCCCACCAGCAGGAATAGGTGGCCAGGAGGACGAAATAAGGCAGGAGGGCGAGCGTCAGCCAGGAGCCCAGAGACCACCCTCGCAGACGCGAGCGGACCGTCGGGACCACCAGGGTCCCCAGGGCCAACGCCACCCAGGGGCTATAGATGAACAGGCCATGACTCGGGCTGAACAGGGTTCCCGCGCCGCCGGTGAGGAGCGAGCCGGTGAACGTGCCGCGGGTGCCGTGGGCCCAGGGGTGCATCTGCTCGATCTGGGCATAGCCGCCGGTGAGGGTGTCGAAGAACCAGATGTTATAGAAAGATAATGCAACCGCCCCCGCGATCGCCGGGGCGAAGAAGGCGAGGCGCTCGGGGCGGCGTTGGTGGGTGAGGACCCAGAGGGCGATGGCCGCCGCGAAGACGAGGTCGATCGGCCGGCAGGCGACCATCAGGGCCGTCGAGGCACCGGCCAGGGCGAGGCGACGGCGGGAGGGGCGTTTGGGGAGCAGCAGGAGCAAGGTCGCGGTCAAGCAGAGGGCCGCCGGGCCGTGCTGCCAGAGGGCCTGGCTGGCGACCGGCCAGTAGCCGGAGCCGAGGGCCGCGATCAGGGTTGTGGGCAGGGCGAAGCCGCCCAGGCCGAGGCCGAGGAGCAGTCGGTAGAGCAGGACGGCCGCCAGGGCCGTGATTGCCGAGGCGGCGTTCTTGCCCAGGCGCTCCGACCAGCGCCGGGCCGTCTCGCGGTCGCTTTCCCAATCGGGCCGGAGGCGGTCGAGTGCCAGCACCTGGGCGCCGACCAGCGGCCAGGCCAACAGGGCCGGCCCGACCGGGTAGCGGGAGACGATCTGACCACGGGACTCGGTGACATAACCGGGCAAACGGCCGTCGGCCGTGCGCAAGGCGTGGTCGAAGCGGTCGAGGACGAGGCCGTCGCCGCGGGCCAATGCGACGCTCAGGAGGGTGGCGGGCACGACATCGCCGGCGCCGATGGCGCGGCCGTTGGCCGTGTAGAGGGCGAAGAGCGCCAGGCCCAGCAAGGCCGACGACCACCAGCCGGCGTTGCGTTCGCGGTGGTCGGATCCGGGGTGGTCCATCCGTTGACCTCCCGATGCCAGGGGTTGATGGGTCCTTGATTCTGCGGTAGAAGGTCCGTGCCAGGCCCACGAGGACGTGGGGCCGTCACCCGACTGGATACGACGGGAACCGAGCGTGAAGAACCGATGTCCGCACCGTCGCGAAACCGGGGGCGGATCGTAACAAGGATCGGGCCCCCGGTCCACGCGGCTTGCTCGAAGGGCGGCGGTCACGGCTTCCGGGCCGTGTCCTTCGCGGCCCGGTCGAGCAGGAGCATGATCAGGGATTGCTCCAGCTCGCCGGGGTCGTAGCCGAACGGGCCTCGGCCGCTCTTGAAGGCCACCTGGCCCGCGGAGTCGATCAGGTAGAGGCGGTCGGGCATGCCGCTGTAGGCATGGCCGACGAGGTCGCTGATCTCATCGACGAGTACGGGCATCGGCATGTCGAGATGTTCACAGCACTTGCCGGCGACGGCGAGGCGTTCCTCGTAGGTCCGCGGCTGTCGCTCGGCGATCCCGGCGCGGTCGTTGGAGAACATCCGCCAGCCATCGACCGGGTGGGCCTCGCGGACGTACACGGCGAGGAACTGGACACGGTCGCCGTAGCGTTGATACAGGTCGTCGAGGGTCCCAAACTGGGACCGGAACGGCCCTCAGGTAAAGCTCCCGAAGATCAGGACGACGGGCTTGTGCCCGCGGAACTCGGAAAGCGTGACCGGCACGCCTTCGCGGGTCCGCAAGGTGAAGTCGGGGGCCATCTCGCCGACGTGCGGCCCTTCGAACGGCGAGCCGATCTCCCCTTGAAAGAGCCCCTTGAGCAAGGTCCAGCGTGACGGCATCCCCGCCGAGGGGGGCGGGCTCGCGGGCGGTTTGCTGTCCGCGGGCGCCGCCGGGCGGGGAGGACGGGGCGGGTGGCCGGAGAGCATGGCGGCGAGGTCGTCCTGGCTCAGATAGGACTTGTCGCGGGAGAGACGCTCGAAGTAGGCGGACCACTCCTCGCGGCTGAGCTTGCCGTTGCTGTCGGCGTCGATCTGGGCGAACTGCGAACGGGCCTGGGCCCGGCGACGGAGGAACGGCGCGCCTGGTGACCAGTCGAGGTCGTTGGCCTGGACGGAGCCGTCGCCGTCACGATCGAGGTGGGCGAACCGGTCGTCCGCGCCGGGAAGGTCCGAGGGCCGGATGAAGCCGTCGCCGTCGTGGTCGAAGCGAGCGGCAAGCCAGGACCAGTCGTAGCATTTCTCGGCGGGGTGAAACCAGCCGGAGCCTGGTCCCATCTCGGCGCCGTGCAGGAGGATCGACCCGAGCATCTCAAGGGATTCCGGCACGTGCGGCCCCCCTGCGGGCGGTTCCCGCCGGGGGGCTTCGTCACCGGCGCGGATGGACGTGATTCCCATGAGGAGCACCAAGGCGGCCACGCAGCAATATCGGATCATTTTCATTTAAAGGAACTCCCGAAAGACCGTGATCGTCGGGCTGGTGCCGACGACATAGCTCACGCGCTTCTGAACATCCTTGCCGCGTGGATCGCGAAGAGTCAGCTCGACGGGGATGCGGAGGTTGGCGTCGTCGTCCTTGCCATCGTCGAGCACCCGGTATTCTATCAGGCGAGCACCCGCCTCCCAGTCGAAATCCTGCACGACGATCGGTGGCGAGGCGGACTTCAGCGACGCGGGCGTGCCGCCGTCTTTCCAGTTGTCCAGGACCGCGCGGAGGGCTTCGCGGGCTCGTGGCGGGTCCACCGGCGCGGCTCGTTGACCCTCGCCCGAGCAACCTGGAACCATCACCCCGGCGGCCAGGATGGCGACGAGGCCGGCCGCCAGGGTGTTTCTTGGAAGTTTTGAGGCAGTGAGTGGATTTGCGATCATGGGATGTCGGCTCCTCAATAGGCATCGGCGCTGATGACCTCGCCGCCGCGGATCGTGCCCAGGGCGCGCCAGGTCAGCACGTTGATCGAGTCCTTGATGAACCGGACGGAGCCGTCACCGAGCAGGAGGTTGACCCCGCCGGGGTGGTGGCTGCTGGGCGGCATCACCGCGCGGAGGGAGAGGAAGAAGCCGCACGAGCGCGTGTTGGGCGGCGTGACGTGCTGGAAGATGTGCTGGCCGAGGACCCAGGGGGCCCCCATGAACAGAGGGAACTGATTGCTCAAATCCATGATGTTGACAGCCTGGCACTGTTGCACGGCGCTGTTGATCGTCGTGGGAGCGGCCGGCGAGAAGAAGACGTCGCTCCGGGGGCTGACGAGGCCGTTGCTGCCATCGGCCAGCACGCGCTCGCTGAAGCAGCCGGTGTTCGAGAGCCCGTCCGTCACCTGGGCGAACCGAGTGGCGCTGTTGCCGAAGAAGACGCCGTTCGGCCCGGGAAGGCCGGTGTTCGGGCCGGTCGGCGCCTGCCAGACGATCCAGCTTCCCATGTCGGCCATGTAGTTCGTCGGGGCGCCTCGCGACGGCATCGGGTTGGGAAAGTCGGACGGACAGACGAAGATGCTCACCTGGGACATCAGGACCGTGCTGTTCGACGGATGGTCGTAGGAGAGCGAGAAGTTCAGGGCGTTGTGCATCGGCGCCTGTTCGAGGTAGGGCAGGAAATGGCTCAGAGCCGAGAATCCGGTCACGCCGTAAACGAGGTAGGCACCAGGCAGGGCGCTGGTGGCGTCGTGGTAGTTGTGGATGGCAATGCCGATCTGCTTGAGGTTGTTCACGCAGTGCGCTCGCCGCGCCGCCTCCCGCGCCGCCTGAACCGCGGGCAAGAGGAGGGCGATCAGGACGCCGATGATGGCGATCACCACCAGAAGCTCGATGAGAGTGAATCCGCGTTGTCGCCGGGTCATGGCGAAATCCTCGAAAATGGCTCTTGAATGAGAAAATGAAAGAATCCACGGAGATAAGCAGAGTGCGCATCCCCACCGGCACGGACCGACGCCGTAGCGTCGGCCCGCTCGGGACGGACCCGGAGCAGGGAGCAGCGCAGGAAGACCCCGCCTGAGCTCAGCCGACGAGCAGCACGCCGAGGCTGGCCAGCGTCGAGGCGACGACGGCCAGGGTGCCCAGCAGCGCGCAGCGGTCCTCGAGCCGATCAAGCCATGCCTTGAGGGCGTTCATGGTCGGTCCCTTCGCCGGAAACGGGAGGAAAGAGAGCATCCGTAACGCGCCATTGCGACAGGGGGCCGTTGACGTGCGAGGGCATCGCCCGACCGCGAAGTCGAACGCGGCGCGCGGGCCAGGTCACGTCAACGGGGCTCTCAGGCGAAGAGGAGGCGTGGGGGATGGAAGAGGGCGGACCCGCGACGCACGGGACGTTGCCGGGCCTCGGGCTGGGAGAGGGTGTCGGAACCAGGGCCGCGAACCGCCAAGGTCCAGCCGGCCCAGGCCCACGACCCAGGAGCCGGTGCGATCGAGGCGGGTGGAACCGGCGGCAGGCTGTGCTGGCCTGAGCAGCTCGGGCCGTCGCAGGGACGAGGTCGATCGGGAACACCCGGCTCGAAGGGCAGGGGGGCGGGCGCGGCTCGCCGGCCGGCGCGGTCATGGCGCGGGTGGCGATCAGCCAGTGGAAGTGGGCGGCGCCGGCGGGCTCCTGCGTGCGGCGGAGGGCATCATGGAGACAACCTGCACGCGACAACGTCGGCGCAAGCCAGACCAGCACCAGGAACGCCAGCAGCGTTCGGGCACGGGACCGACCAGGTTGCCAGCGGCTCGCGGATGTCATCCCAGAGACCTGACCGCCGGAACGGCGGGAGTTTCCCTCCCGGGAACGGGTGTTCCGGATTCGGAAGGAACCCCGAGGAGGGTTTGAAGAAAGTCGCTCAATTTGAGGTTACTCCAGCGACCCGGGGTCTGCAAGAGAATTGCGCGGTTTCGGGATGCGCTCATTTGCGAATTTTGCCGGCGCGTTCGTGGCGAGCACGTCAACTTGACAGACCACCCCGGGCCGAGCCCCCGGCAACCTGCCAAACTGGCAGACGGGGAATTCCGCCGGAGATGGCATGTGGACTCAAATTCTGACCGTCTTGCAAGTTGCATCAACAAGAAAGGCGATGGCACGTCGGTTGCAATAGTGGGTTTGCGACGGCAATTGAGCCGCGAGAAAGAACCTCCTGAGGAGACCTTTCCGATGGCGATCGAACGTTGGGACCCCTTGCGCGACATGGTCAGCCTGAGCGACGCCTTCAACTCGCTGCTCCGCGAGAGCTTCGTCCGGCCGGGTGCCATGGCGGGCGGAGCAGCGGCGCTGCCGCTCGACGTCGTTGAGAACGAGAACGCCTTCGTCATCAAGGCGTCACTGCCGGGACTCAAGCCGGAGGAGGTGCAGATCACCATCCACGGCGACACCGTCACGATCCGCGGCGAGACCCGCGCCGAGGAGGAGAAGAAAGGGGACACCTGGCACCTCCGCGAGCGCCGCTTCGGCACCTTCCAGCGCTCGCTGGCGCTGAACACACCCATCGACTCCGACAAGGCCGATGCCCGCTTCGATCATGGGGTGTTGACCCTGACGTTGCCCAAGTCGGAGCGAGCCAAGCCCAAGCAGATCAAGGTTGGCGGTGGCGGCGGGACGGAGTCGGGGCAGGTGGAGTCGAAGTAACCGGCTCCGAACGGCCGACGCCGACCGGTTTGCGTCCCCGAACGCCTCGGTTCGTCCTGCGAATGGACGGGCCGGGGCGTGTCGTCTCCTACACGAACCCGCTGATGCTTTCCGATTCGAGCCCGGCTCCTGGGGGACAGCCGCCCCCGGCGGTCCGGACCGGACGACCGCCGGGGGCGGCTGTCCCACCAGGCCAAGCCGGACAGCATCAGCAGGTTCGTGTCTCAGGCGCCCCGGATTCCGGACTCCGAACGGCGCTGGGGGAGCTGGTTGAGCCGGTAGGCCGCGATCAGTTCTTCCAGGGCCGCGACCTGGCCGCGGAGGGCGTCGCCTTGCTCGGTGTCACCGATCGTGCGGGGCGGTTCCCAGCGGCGGAGCTCGGTGATCTCGGGGATGATGTCCACGCCTTGCTGGACCGCCGCCGCGACTGACTCGAAGTGGTGGTGCTTGGCCAGCAAGGTCCGGTCAGGCTCCAGCACGAGCGTGTAGCCGTGGTCGCCGTAGGCTTCGGAGAAGGCGCCGTCGATCGTGATCGCCTTGCCGCTGCGCTTCATGGGCGACTCGCCCTGCTCGATCTTCACCGGCACGTGGCCGTTGACGATCAGGCCCAGGTCGGGATCGACGTCGAACTCGCGGAGCACCTTCTCGCAGAACGGGGCCTCGTGGATCAGGCGGAAGTAGGGGTTCTTGGTTTCCTCGTGGGTGGCTTTGTCGGCGATGAGGTCGTTTTCCAGCGTGGCGATCTTGTCCTTGCCGAAGAGTGGCGATCGCGGGCCGCACCAGAGATACCAGAGCAGGTCGAGATCTTTCGGCGACGGACTTTCGAGGAGCCGTGCGATCACCGCGTCGATCGCCTCGAAGAGCGCCCGGCCGCTTCGGGGTTGGCCGTCCACGACCATCGGCAGGAAGGCGCCGTTTTCATCCACGGGAACGCAACCGTGAAAGATGAGATGTTCGTCACGCCGGAGATGCATCGACCCGTGGCCGACGAGGAATCGCATTTGCTCCCAGAGAGGCTGACTCCCCAGGAACGACTGACGGAGCCGGTCGAGGCACTGGCGCTCCGCGGCGGAGAGGGCATACGGGTCGGCCCGGTCGATCGTGGGGAAGTGCCGGTCCTTGAGGGGGTACGTCCGGCCATCCACTTCGATCGTGCCGGCCTCGAGGTCCATCCGGTGGAGGAGGCGCCGCGACTCCAGGTCGAACTCCGGGTTGCGGGCGATCATCTGGCCTTCCAGCTTGAACTGGAGGACGGCCGCCGCCTTTTGCATCCGGGCGATCATCTGGACGTCCCGCAGGCCGGTTGGCCGCTTGGGCTGGTAGCCACTGGCCGGGTCGTCGGCATAGACCTCGCGGACGAGGAGTTCGAGGGACTGGAGGGTGATGCCGTACCCTTCTTCGAGCTGCGAGAGGTTGCGGTAACGGCACGAGATCCGGAGGACGTGAGCAATCAAGGCGTCGTGACCGAGCGCGGCGCCGAGCCAGGCGACGTCGTGGTTGCCCCAGACGAACGCCACGGCCGGGAGCTTCATGAGGTAGTCCACAACCCGGTCGCCCCGATGGCCGCGGTCCCAGCAATCGCCGGCGAGGACCAGTTCGTCAACGGCCAGGTTGCGGAGGACGCGGACGGTCAGGCGGATCAGGTGCAAGGCCCGGTCGTGCTTGACCAGCGCCTCGACCATCGCGTCAAAATAGGCAGGGCTCCGACCACTGGTCGGCTCGTGGAGAAGTTCCCGGAGTAACTCCCGGTATTCCTCGGGGAAGACCTCGGTGGCGTGGCGGAGGCTGTCCACGCGGGCGAGGGTCCGGACGATCTCGAAGAGGTCGTGGAGGGTGCGACGGGCGAAGTCGCGACGGGAATCGGGGGCATGCAGCGAGGGCGCCAGCCGCTCGAGAGCTTCCCGGGGGTAGAAGATCAGAGTCAGGAGCGACCGGATCTCCTCGGGGGTCTTGCGGTCGGCGAACATCCGATCGACGAGCGGTCGGAGCGTGCCGGAGGCGTTGTTGACGACGTGGCGCATCTTGACGTCGTCGCCGTGGACATCGCTGATGACATGAGTTGTCGCCTTGGGCAAGGTCAGCTCGGCGGCGATCCGAGCCACCTCGGCGGCCGCGGCGTCGAGGTCCGGGAATTCCCGGCTCAGGCAGCGGAGGAAGGCCCGCTCGGCCTCCCGGGCGGCCGCTTCCGACGGCATGATTCCACTCATGACCACACGCTCCCGAACGATCGGCTCCGGGTCGGGCCGGCCCCGGACCCGTCGTCCGATTCTGGCCGACCGCCGCGGGTCCTGCCACGGAAAAAGCCGGGATTCTGCCGTCGCTTTCCGTCGGGACCTCGACTGTCACGGGCCGGCTCAGCAGGTCTGCTCGCTCGGATCGGCCTGGCCGACGCGGGCTCTCCGTCGGGGGCCGAACCCGGGCAGGCCCAGCCGTCGGCCCGGTCGGGATTCGGGGACGTCCGGCGCGGCCAGAGGGCCTCGGCGTGGCGTCGGGCAAGGTCGCGAAAGGCGGCTTGCATCGCCGCGGCGGCCCGGGCGTCGGCCGACCTTCCCAGGATTCTCTGGAACATTTCCGGGCTCAGGTCGTAGTTGACCGCGAGCAGCTTGATGGCCAGGGCCAGTTCACCCCGGCGACGCTCCGCGTCGTCCTCCGCCTCGCCGATCGCGCGCAGCAAGGCCGCAACCCCGTTGCGTTGCAACCGATCCCCGGCGATCTCCTCGGGTCCTGGGAATGCCCATTCCTGGCCATCGGCCAGCTGGACCCACCCACCCCCCAGGAAGCCCTCCCGGCGGGTCTCGAACTCAACCCCCGACGGTCGATCCATCACTCGTGTTGCCTTCGACATGGCCACTCCTCGCCGTTGAGTGGAGGACGCCACCCTTCAAGACGGCGTCTCCGGCGTCACGACCTCAGGCCACCCCGCCGCCGATCGACACAGCAACGCGCCGGGGTGCCTGGACACCCATAAACTCTAGGACCGTTTTCGGGAAGACGAACCTCCGTCGCAAAATCGAATCACCAAACTCCCACCGACGACCGGACCGTTTGATTTGATGCCTTGCGAGTCACATGGATGCCGACGACCGCGTAACGCAAACGGAACAGGCGCGAGGATCAATCGCCAGAGGATGCTGAGAACGCCATCGGAAGGCCGACGCTTGGGAGGATCGGATCTCATGAGTTTTCAGGGCGACGCGGAAGGCCGCCAGACACTCGAGTACCTCATCAATGCCGCCACCGTGGGGACCCGTCTTGCCGTTCGCTCCCGGCAGGAAGCCGGCGTGCCCGCCGAGGCCATTCGCCGCGAGCTGCTCGACCGCATGCACGCCGAGTTCGACGACGACGACGAACCCCTCCTGAATGCCTCGCTGATCGCCGCGGTGCGCGTCACCCTCGGCGAGTTGCTGAACTAGCCACGACGCACGGGTCGCCCACCCGGAACCGCTCCCGGGCGGGCGCCCGTTCTCTTTTAGAAAGCTACAACAGCCGGCGCGCATTGGCCATAACTTTCACCACGGAATTTCCGGGCCGCCGCGCGGTTCGGGCACGGAGCATTGACAACGGACCGGGCGCGGCGGACATCGACGCGCCCCGTCCTGCCCGATGCTCAAGCTTCTCAAAAGGTGGGCGAGCCGTTACCACCCTTTCGCGAACGCTCTCTCCCGTCGCGTCCCCGCCGACCACGCCTGTCGGCCATTCGCGGAGCCGATGACGCCGACAAACAAGCCCGTGAGGCCATGGGCAAGGCACCCAGCCACACAGGCTCGAATTCCCTCAACACGGCCACCCGTCGACGGCGGCGAGGTCGTGGTTGCGGTCGCCATGAATCCCCTCCTCGGCCCTCGGGTTTCTCGACCCACGAAGCGGAAACCTCAAGGGTCATCCCGAGGAAAGCGTGTAGGGACTGGCCGGTGACGCTTTCGTGCCAAACATCCACGAAGTCGTCAATCTCCTCGGTGAAAGCCTCACCCCGGAGGCAGAGATCAATGAATGTGTCATTTTTAGGAAACCCTGTCTCTCATCGAGGCCCCACCGCGCCCTGACCCCGACGTCCCTCGCCGCGATTAACCGCCGCCACGCGCCCGGGTCAAGCATCGGGATTGACGGCCTCGTCGTCGGTTCAACCGTCGAGCGACCGGCTGGCGGGGCTGGGTGGAAGGCCCACGTCTCGGTGGGCAAAGGCGGCCGGGCTCGTGGGAGACGCACATTGAGACAATCCTTTGTGAATTCCACTCATACCCGTCGGGAGTCCGGCGGTCACAGACGGGGCGGGGCGGCGTAGAGGAGGCGACACCAATTCGTCCGGGCCGGCCGCCGAAGGGAACCGGGCGTCCGGTTCGGTCGGACCGCAGACCGGCTGCTGGGGTCCGCCCGGGAAGTCGGAATTGGAACCGGAAGTCCCTCGTGGCGCCCAAACATTTCTGTCTGGCCGACCCTTCGGGAGGTCAAGGCGATGAACCCGCTCCAGTATGAGGATCGCTATCACAATTTGGTGGTCTCTCTCGACAATCTTGGGATCACGACGGTGGATGTCCACCGCTACCAGAACAACGACGCGAAGCTCAAGAGCGACAATTACCTCGGCAACCGCGAGGCCCTGAAGCACAAGGACCAGCTCGTCGGTAAGATCGACGCCGAGATCAAGCAGGAAAAGAAGGCGGCCGGTGCCAAGCCGAAGCAGGGCGAGATCGATGCCCTGATCAACGTGACGGACGAGCAGTCGCTCATCCGGGAGGTCGGCGCAGCCAAGGCCGCGGAGATCATGGCCGAGCAGCGGGCCGCCGCCGCGCGGGTCGTCGGCGCCCAGTATGCTGTCGCCGCGGCGGTCCACCTGGCTTACGCCGACGTCCTCCACCGGTTCCGGCCGGTCGTGATGAGCATCCACTCGGGCAAGGGCTCCCCCGAGGAGATCGCCAACGCCCTTCACCTGATCGCGAAGTACAAGCTCTTCGATAAGAAGTTCGCCACCGACCCGGCCGCGGGAGTCCGCGACTACTGCGACAAGTACATCGGTCTGGATTGCAACGGGTTCGTCGGCAACTACGCCCGCGCCACCGGCAGGACCAAGACCCCAGACACGCCCATCGGCGAGTACGCCCCGAAGTCCGCCCTGCGATCGCGGATCGAGGACGTCCAGCCCGACGACGTCATGGTCTGGCCCGACCACGGCCACATCACCGTCATCCACTCGATCGATCCCGTCACGACCGGCCCCGACGGCAAGCCCGCCCGCGACTGCGTGGTCGTCGAGTCCACCGCCGCGAACCCCTCGGGCGGGACCCTGACCAAGCACGGCGGGCTCCAGCACTCGACGTACTCGATCCGCTCGGTCGGCAAGGATAAGATCTTCCACGTCGAGCGGCCCAAGGGAAAGCACGTGAGCCGCGTCTTTATCGCTCCGCTCTCGTGAGCGCGAGGTGTCGCGTGCGGCTTGCCAGTGGGTGGCCTCATCGCAGAAGTTCTTCGAAGGGGATGAGGGCGACCTCGCGGCCGTCGAGCATGAGGCTGGTGACGGCGACCTCGATCAGGAGGCCGACGTCGCCCGGCCCGGGGTATCGGTCGGCGGCGACGCGGCCGATCAGATCGGCGGCGTGGACGACCGCGAAGTCGGGCAGGGGGGCGTTGGTGTCGTCCAGCGCGATCGTGCTCTCGGGCCAGAGACTCCACCCCTCCGGCAGCCGCGGCGCCAGGCTCATCGTGATGGCGGCGCCGACCGCCCCGTGTGCCCTGCTTTTGGTCCTCTTCTCGTAGAGCCTCCCCTCGTGCAGATGCACCCGACGCTCGCGCGGGATCAGGCCCGCCTCGATCATCCGGGAGAAGACGCCGATCGTCAGGTCGTACGGCACGTCGGCGGGCCGGACCGACGGCGGCGAGGTCGTGGTTGCGGTCGCCATTGAATCCCCTCCTCTGACCCTCACACCATCCGGGGCACGCTCGAAGACTCGCCTGGCCCCGGCCACCCGTCGCCAGTGGTTCCTCCCGCGCCGCAACCCTGGACCGCGGGGTGGCCGGGACAGACGGGCCGAGCTTCGACCGGGGCACGCTCGAGGTCTCGCCTTGCCCCGGCCACCCGTCCGTTCGCCACCTCTCCGAAAGGGACATTCAGTACGCCTGCTTCATCACGTCGATGCCCGGCTCCAGGACTTCGGCCCATGTCTTGATAAGACCGTCGTCGCACTTCGCGTCGTACTTCCTCACGCACGCCAGCAAACTGTCCGCCCACAAGCGATACATCCCGGGGTCGATGTTCAGGTGGTCGTGGTCGTGCTTCAAGGCCAGCTGCTCGACCGAAGACTTCGCCATGGCCGAGCCGGCGCCGTACATGATCAGCGTGGCGAGACCATGCTTGAGAAGGTCCTTCTGCTTCTCCATGTCCGTCTTCGAGAACAGGGGCTTGATGCGGGGATCGCTCGCGAGGAATGCGTCGTAGAACGCGTCCAGAAAGCCGCTGGCGAAGGCCCTGTTCAGTAAACATCGGCCCAGGCTCTGCCGGACGAGTTGCACCTTCGCAGGGTCCATTTCACCCCCTCAGATCGTCAGAAGAGCGGCGGGTGTGGCCGGGGCCAGGCGAGTCGTCGAGCGTGCCCCGGAGGATGGACCGAGCTTCGACCGGGGCACGCTCGACGACTCGCCTGGCCCCGGCCACTCGTCCGACCGGAGCCGGACCTCGTTGACATTGTCGCACCGACCACCCGCCGGTTCCAGGGGAAGCGTCCGGGCGAATAATCGCGCGTCTGGGGCCAGCCTGGGTGGCATGCCCACGTCTCGTGGGCATGTTCGGTTAGGCTCACAGGATACACACATGCCCACGAAGACGTGGGCATGCCACCCGTCCATCCGTCCACAAAACAATGTCATTCCTTAGAGCGCTCGGAAAAAATGAGGTTATGGTCCCAGGAACCTCAAACAGATCAGGGCACAGGCCAGATGGAGGAACGCCTCCTGAAGCTCCGTGAGCCGATCCAGACGGCGCCGCAGGCGGCCGAACGAATGCAGCCAGGAGATGGTCCGCTCCACGAACCAGCGGAAGACCCCCAGCCCGCTCCCGTGCTCGGTGTTGCGGGCGGCCAGGATCGGGGTGATCCCCCGCCGGCGCAACACCTGCCGCACCGGTTCGGAGTCATAGCCGCGGTCCCCTTGCAGTCGCTCGGGCTTCCGCCGCTTCGGCCCGGGCTTGCCGCCGACCGGCGGCATGTCGTCCAGGACCGCGAAGACTTGCGTGACCTCGTTGACGTTGGCCGCGGTCACGGTCGCGGCCAAGGGGATACCGTGCGCATCGGTCATCACATGGTGCTTGCTGCCCGATCTGCCGCGGTCGGTGGGATTCGGGCCGGTGTCCTCGCCCCCTTCGGGAGCCTCGGCAAAGGAGGCGTCGATCAGCGCCCGCTCCCAGTCGATCTGGTCGGCGCCGTTGAGTTCGGCCAGCAACACGGCATGCAACTGGAGCCAGACACCGGCCTGATGCCAGAGCCGCAGGTAGTGACGGCAGGTCTTGCCGCAACCGCAGCCCAACTCGGCGGGCAGATCGTCCCAGGCGATCCCGGTCTTGAGCACGAACAGGATGCCGGTGAGGATCTTGCGGTAGTCCAGGGGTTTGCGACCGGGGAAGCGGAAGCGACGCGGGGGCGGTGGCGGAAGCAAGGGTTGGAGACGCTCCCAGAGCGCAGTCAGTGACGAGCGGTTTCATGGCATTTCCTCCTCCGGTTCCGGGGATCACGCTCCAAGTCACAGAGAGGCAGTCAGCACGCCAATCAGCTCATTTTTTCCGAACGCTCTTAGGAATATATTCCCAAGGCTGAGCCACCACGCCCGGGAATCGCTCGAGGTGCCCGACATTTGTGGTCGCGATGATGACCGTATCTTCCAGTCTTTTCGCTGTAACCGCCTGGGCAGCAAGGATCGCGTCTGCATCCAAGGCTTCCGGAGGGGCGGTGCCCAAACCGAGCTTACGAAGCATCGCCCAGAATTCGGCTGCTCGGACCATCGCAGCCCTGGTGATCGGAACGAGAGCCACAGCAGAGATGGCATTCAACTGACGAAGCCAATCTTCGTTTCCACAGCGAACGAATTCTCTACGGATCTCGTAATCAGCGATCTCGGGGACGAGAACAACGTAGCCCAAGCTCTGAACCTGCTGCACCCACTCCCTACATCTCTCTGCTTTGATATTGCTTGATCCTTTGCATGAGGCCTAATGGCCCCGCGTCGAGGAAGATGTAGTGCGGCACAGCTCATCGCCTCCCTCAGTCCTCGAAGAGTCTTCGATGGGGCCTCTCCTCGTCAAACTCGCGATTAAATCGCACTTCTACCTCTGGCGAGTCAACCCGATCCGAGCGGCTAGCGACCTCGAGGATTCGCGAGAGGGCTGTCTGCCGTCCCCGTCGCTCAACCTCCGCCAAGGGGATAATCTTTCCCTCCTGATCAACCGCCACAGGCGGAAAGGTCGGGATCTCACCATGCTCATCCACCAGCGGGGTAGATCGCGAGAGTGGAGCAATCCCAGCGACGCTCTCCATGTCGAGGAATTGGAATCCTTCGATAGAGGGAGCGATCAGTCCGAGTTCCTCCAACCGCCGCAGCATAGCGGGCTTGGACACCCTGAAAATGGGGAGTAGATAGGCGGGCGACTTGAGCAATTCCCATTTTTCTCGGACGTGCGATTCCGGCATCAGCAGAGCGGCAGCAAAGGCGTTGGCTTGCCACTCCGCTCGATCAACTCCGGTATCTTCACTGCGATAATCCCTACGATACATAGTCACTTCATCATCATACCATTCCCTGAAAGGATGCAGAAGTTGATGACCGATCTCATGAGCGATAGTGAAGTTTATTCTCGCATCAGGGTCATCGGCGGCGGAAATGGATCTCGAAAAGGAAGCCCCTCTTCACCAATTTCCCTGCGACCGCACCTTCATCAAAGTCTTTGGGAAAGACTGGGATGCCGAGTTTGCTCGCGACCACAGTCGCGTGGATTGGAGGCTCGGTCATGCCGAGTTGCCGGAGGAGACCTTCTGCCTTTGCCTCGATGTCGCCTCGATCGAGATAGTTGAATCTCTTCGATCGTCGGCATCTCGGGGGCTCCACCCCAGAACCTCAAAACCCCTATAGGGCGAAAGGGCGGCCATTGTACCGCCCAATTGTACACCGAACTTCAAGCCTCTATTTTATCCATTTTAGCTTCCTTAACAGAAATCTTGAGGGGATGCTGGCCAGAGTACAAAGTAACGAGTCCAAAAACTAAGGCCATTTGTTCCGTATTCGCTGTTCAAGAGGATTTTGACAACGACTCGAACAGGTGGTATCACCCTCGGAAACGTCGATGCGGAGGAATAAGGAACAGAGGGCACGGATTGGGATGTGGTATTGGAGAAGGTCCAGGCTCTCAGGGGCCCCCTCGGATCATCCCGGTCACTCCCCGAGAGTTTACGACAGCAAGAACTCCAGGTCATCCCTCGTCAGCGCCTGGATCAGGCGGTTGTCGGCGCTGAGGATGGCCTCGGCGAGGTCGCGTTTCTTTTGCTGGAGGTCGACGATCTTCTCCTCGACGGTGTCGCGGGCGATGAGGCGGTAGGCGAAGACGGTCTTGGTCTGGCCGATGCGGTGGGAGCGGTCGATGGCCTGGGCCTCGACGGCGGGGTTCCACCAGGGGTCGAGGATGTAAACGTAGTCGGCGGCGGTGAGGTTCAGGCCGAGGCCGCCGGCCTTGAGGCTGATGAGGAAGACGGGGACCTTGGGGTCGTTCTGGAAGCGATCGACGCGCTCCTCGCGGTTGCGGGTGCGGCCGTCGAGGTATTCGTAGGGGATCTTGGCGGCGTCGAGGCGGGCCTTGACGATGGCGAGGAAGGAGGTGAACTGGCTGAAGACGAGGACCTTGTGGCCCTTCGTCGATGACCTCCTCCATCTGGTACATGAGCATGTCCATCTTGGCGGACGACTCGTCGAGGCGGGACTTGTCGAGCAGGCCGGGGTGGCAGGCGGCCTGGCGGAGGCGGAGGAGGGCTTCGAGGACCTCGATCTTGGAGGTCTTCAGCTCGTCGGTGCCCTTGCGCAGCAGGGCCTGGCGGTAGTGGGCCTTGAGCTGCTCGTAGAGCTTGCGCTGCTCGGGTTCGAGGTCGCAGTGGAGGGTGGCCTCGATCTTGTCGGGGAGGTCCTTGACGACCTGCTGCTTGGTCCGGCGGAGGATGAACGGGCGGAGGGCCTTGGCCAGGAGGCGGCGGGCCTCCTCGTCCTGGCCGGTGGCGCCGGCCGAAGCCTTCTTGAAGACGCTGGCCGTGCCGAGCATGCCGGGGTTGAGGAACTCGAAGATGGACCAGAGCTCGCCGAGGTGGTTCTCGATGGGGGTGCCGCTCATGGCGAGCTTGTGGCGGGATTTCAGCAGGCGGGCGGCCTTGGCGGACTGGCTCTCGGAGTTCTTGATCGCCTGGGCCTCGTCGAGGATGGCGTAGTCGAATTCGATCTTGTTCAGCTCGGCGATGTCGGAGCGCATCGTGCCGTAGGTGGTGACGATGAGGTCATAGAGGCCGAAGTCGTCGCGCAGGGCGTGGCGGTTGGGGCCGGTGTAGTCGAGGACGCGGAGGCGGGGGGTGAACTTGGCGGCCTCCTGGAGCCAGTTGAAGACGAGGGAGCGGGGGACGACGATCAGGCTCGGGCCCTTGGACTGGCGGCGGGCGCGTCGGCGCTGGAGGAGGGCGAGGACCTGGATGGTCTTGCCGAGGCCCATGTCGTCGGCGAGGATGCCGCCGAAGTCGAAGCGGCGGAGGTATTCGAGCCAGCCGAGCCCTTCGCGCTGGTAGGGGCGCAGCTCGCCCTGGAAGCCGGGCGGGGCGTCGAGGGCCTCGACGCCTTCGAAGGCGTGAAGCTCGTTGCGGACGGTGATGAAGGACGGCGTCGGCGGTGCTGCCGGGCTGGGCGGCGAGCATGGCGTCGAGCAGGCCGGCCTGGGCCTTGCTGAAGCGGAGGCCGCCGTCGTCGGAGGGGGTGCCGAGATCGACGAGCAGGCCGTACTTGCGGAGCCAGTCGTCGGGCAGCATGCCGATCGAGCCGTCGTCGAGCGTGATCATCGAGTCGCCGCGGCGGGCGGCTTCGAGGATCTGGGGCAGGGGGACGTCCTGGGCGCCGAAGGCGACCTTGCCGTCGAGCTCGAACCAGTCCATGCCGCTGGTGACGGCGAGCTTGAAGTCGGAGGCCGGGCGGTAGAGCATGCCCTCGGAGCGGACGCGCCAGCCGTTGCCGACCAGTTCGCGGACGGCCTGGGGGACCTTCTTGGGGGAGACTTCGAGGGTGCCGGGGTCGAAGCGGTAGTCCTGGATGGGTCGGAAGCCGAGCTCTTCGAGGCGTTCGCGGGCACGGGTCTCGGCCTTGACGTCGCGGCGGATGGCGCGGCGGCGGTCGGTCTGGACGGCGACCTTGCCGGGCGGGAAGGAGGCGACGCGGGCGCCGTCGTAGTCGAATTCGAGTTCGGCGATGAGCGTGTCGGTGCCGCGGGTCTGCATGGGGGCGCGGATGGTCAGGCTGGGCGTCGGCGGCAGCTCGACCTCGGCGAGTTCGAGGCCCTCGACCAGCTCGTTGAGCGGGACGCGGGCCTCGGCCATGATCCGGCTGAGCATGGAGTCTTGCTGGGCCTCGGTGACCATCATCTCCTTTTCGTGGCGGAGACGGGTCATCCAGAGGAAGACGCCGCTGTCGTCGAAGCGGGCGGCGCGGCCGATGCCGAGCAGGACGAGGCCGGGCAGGAGGACCAGGGGCTCGGCGAGGTCCATGCGCTCGTCGCTCGCGTCGGAGCGAGCCGCGCCAGGTCCAGCGCTTGACCTGGGGGTCGTCGAGCTTGACGTCGATCATGAACCGCCAGGGTCGGCCGTCGTCCCAGCGGAGGACGGGGGGGTTCATCTCGTCCTCGGTGCGGCGGAGGCGGCAGCGGCCGGTCCTGCAGAGGCGCTCGACGAGGCCGGCCTGGACCTCGGGCCGGAGGACGTAGCGACGGGGCACGGGCGGACCGCCGGGGGCGGCGGCGCCGCGGAGGGCGTCGGTGGGTTCGTCGGGGTTGAAGTCGGTGCGGGCCTCGTCGAGCAAGGCCAGGAGGATGCGGTCCTCGGGCTCGATCCGCCAGGGTTCGCGCGACTGCCAGCGACGTTTCTTGTTGCCCTTCATCGACCGCTCGGCGGCCGTCTTCTTGGGCATCCGCCGGGCGAGGGTGATGACCACCTGGTTCTGGGCGAGCGTGGCGGGGGCGTCGAGGATGTAGAGTAGGGTTGGCTGCTTGATCTTCTTGGGCTCGAGCCGCTGCGGCGGCTTACCGGGCCGCGGTCCCCGGGCCTGTCCCGGCGGGCCGGGCCGGCCGGTGGCGTGCGGCGGCATCGAGGGCCGGCCGGTCGCCTGGTTGTGGTGCGGGTGCGGGTGTGGGTGCGGGTATGGCTGCGGGCCTTGCCCCTGTCCCGGACCGGGTCCCATTCCGGGCTTGTATTTACCCGGGCGCTGCTTCTTGCGGTTCTTGCCGCGTGGCTCGCGACGGCCTTCCGGGCCGCGCCCGGGCCGGTTGGGCAACGGTTCCCGACCGGGACCCGTGGCGGGGCCGTTGGGGCGCTGGCCGCCCGTGGGTGCCCCGGGATAGCCGCCGGCGCGGGGTCCCATCGGCCGGGCCGGGCCGGACGGCGGCGGATAGCCGCGGGCGTCGGGCGCGGGCCGGGCCGGGGGCGCGGGTGTTGTGGCGGTTGTTGTTGGTGGTGGTGGTGGGGACGCGGGGGGGGTGGCGGCGGCGGTGGCGGTGGGGGCGGCGCGTGGCCGGGTCCCTGGGCGACGGCGGCCGAGCCGGGACCGTCGCCGTTGGTCTGGTAGCGGACGTCGGAGATCAGGCGCAGCGGCCGGACCGGTGCCGCCTGGAGCAGCTCGCGGGCGTCAGCGGCGAGGATCGTGGCCCAGATGTGCTTGCAAGGCTCGCCCTGGGGGCCGAAGAACGGGCAGGTGCAGGAGGCATGCAGCCTGCCCTGGCGCATCCGGAGCCGGACCTTGTACGGCTCGGTCCCCCGGACCTTGGCCACGACGATCTCGCCGGCCTTGGCCGAGGTGATCGCCACCTTCCCCTTGGCGAAGTAAGACTGGCCGCGGGCACGCACCCCATCGGCGAAATCGCGCGAGACCTTCTGGGCGATCCCCATCATCACTTCCTACGGCTCGGATTGACCATCCGGGCGCCGCGGACCTGGACCCGGTCGCGAGCGCCTCCTGGTTACGGCATTAGAACGCATTCTCATCAATCACTGATTCAACCGCTTCTGCAATTCCCGGCAGAGCTTGTCGAACGAGGGCGACCGACGTCGGCAGAGTGCCAGATCCATCGCTCGGGTCATGGCGAGCCGATCCAGGGTTTCGCTGTAGGACCGGGCACCCTGGAACCGTTGGCGGACCCATGCCTTGCCGTGTTTCTGGCCCTCGGGGTCGTCGGAGATCGCCGGATCTCCGGAGAGGTCGAGATAAGAGCGGAGTGATTCGGCGGAGGCCGCGAACCAGGTCTCGTATTCGACGTTCGCCAAGACGCAGGCGACATCAGCCCGGGTATCGACGGCGGCCGCCCACTGGAGGAGTCTCGGCCCGAGTTCGCGGAGGCAGTCCTCGTCGGCATCGATCAGGACAAGGACCAGTCGAGCGTCGGCCGAGGATGGATCGTTGTTGAGTTTCTCCAGAGCCAGGGTCACAGCCTTGCGGAGGCCCTCCTCTTGGACGAGTCGCGAGCGTGGCTGGCGGATCGGCTTGAGGATGTCGAGGTATTCCGCACCGAAGGATTCGTACCAGAGGCGCTCCAGGAGGATGCGGACACACTCATATTCCCCGTGGCCCTCGACAATCGGAGCGACCCGAAGCCGGTTCATTCGGGTTCCCTGACGCCATCGAACAATCGCACTTGCTCCTGGCGGCGGAGGTCAGCCTGGTCGGGCTCAAGCTGGTCCATGCGCAGCAAATCGCCGGCGGTATAGAGATGGTCCCGGATGGCCTTCCGGCTGGCGACATCCACCGGGCCGATCCGCGTCTCGCCGTGCCGGGTCTGGACGGCCAGCAGGTGATCCGTCTCGAGGTCGATCTGATCGAGAAGGTCCGGGCTGTGCGTCGTCACCAGGACCTGCGTGTGGGAGGCGGCCTCCCTCAGGGCGTCCATCAACGCCCCCGAAGCCGCCGGGTTCAAGGCGGTCTCCGGCTCCTCGATACCGACTAACCTAACAGGTCCCGAACCTTCTGCCAACTGGTTTACGGCAACAAGAGCCCCTAATGCACGGAGCGTGCCGTCGGACATGCTGTGGGCGTAGAATTTCCTGGGTTTGTTCGTGCCCTCGGTCCGTTGCAGAAAAGAGATCGTCTCGATCGGACCGACCACCTCGCGATCCACTTCCACGACCTCCGGGTCGATCGAGGTCAGGTAGGATCCGATGCGCTGTCTGGACTCGGGATTCTCCCTCCCGATCCGGGCGAGAACGCTGGCGAGATGACTCCCGTCCCGGAAAAGCAAGGCCCCGCCATCCTGATCCAGGGCCGAGGAACCCTTCATCGCCTCTGGATTGAAATCATAGAACTCCATCGCCATCAAGGCGTCATACGCGTCCCGGAATTCGGGACGGCCGGCCACCTGAATCAGGTAGAGCCAACGGGAAAGGACCGGGGGCATGAATTCGGCCGAGGAGGAGACGAGGCGGCCATCCTCAACGCGGTAGTGCGCAATCTCCGAGGACTGCGAGTCCACGACTTTCAACTCTTCCCACGCGACGAGATCGCGAGTCTCCGCGACCTCGAAGCCATACGTCGCCTGGTTGCCCGTCGGCAGGCTCATCACGACCTGGATCATGAAGCTCCGCGAATACTGCGCGGGCGGCGACCCGGTCTCACGTCGGAGAACGGCCGCCATGCCACGACGGTCTCGCACCGCACGCTCGAGTGAAGTGCGCAGATTGTCACCGAGGAATCGCAGGGCATCGAGGAAAGTGCTCTTACCCGACCCGTTCCGCCCCACCAGGACGGTCAACGGCCCAAACTCGACATCGCAATGAGCGATACTCTTGTAATCGCGGATCTCGACCCGCTTCAACAGGAAGTCGAATTCTCGGGCCGCGGGCCGACCGTTCGCCTTCGACTCGCCCATCGGCAGGTTTCCCGGGATCAACGCACAGTTTGGTCGGGACGGTCGGCCTTCACGTCGGCCGCGTCTCCTACGGGACGGCCTGGATCACGGGTCTTCGTCGGGTCGGCTCTCGGCCCACCGATCTTTCGCTGGGACTCCAGGGATCGGTCAGCGGAGCCCACCCGACGAATGGCGATTCTTCCAGGCGATCCAGTCTCAGACGTCGAGATTCTTCACCTCCAGGGCGTGCTTCTGGATGAACTCGCGCCTTGGCTCGACGTCGTCGCCCATCAGGGTCGTGAACAGGTCGTTGGCCGCCGCGGCGTCTTCCAGGCGGACCTGGAGCAGGGTGCGGCGGACGGGGTCCATGGTGGTCTCCCAGAGCTGCTCGGCGTCCATCTCGCCGAGGCCCTTGAAGCGGGTGATCTTGAGGCCCTTCTCGCCCAGGCGTCGCACGGTGGGGACCAGCTCGCGGAGATCCAGGAGCGGGTGCTCGTCGCCGTCGCGGTGCAGGAGGAACCGCGGCGGCGGGTCGTCGCCGGTCACCTCGACCGGAAGCAGGGTATCCGCCCGGAGGCCGAACTCGTCGCGGAGACGGGCCAGCCACTTGTTGAGGGTCCGGACCTCGTGCAACTCCGTGACGCGCGGGCCTTCCGATTCCGCGGACACCTCCGACTCGGACTCGGCCTCGCCGTCGCCCGAGGGCGCCGCGGGGCTGTGCCCTTGATTGTAGGATTCGAGCTCCTCGGAAGTGTAGAGCCAGGCGTCGGAATTTCCGGAAGTTCCCTGGATGTGGAAGAGGGGCAGCAGACCGTCGGACTCGCGGGCCAGGGCCAGGAACGTCCGGAGCGGCAGGTTCCGCTTGCCGAAGGCGCGCAGGCCGTTGTCCAGGCCGGTGGCGATGTCGAGCAGGCTCCGGAGCCGGGCGTCACGGATCGCGCCGGCCTCGCCGGCGCCGGCCGGCTTCGAGCCAGGAGTCGCCGAGGCCGGCGTCCATCAGGATCGCGTGCATCTCGGCCTCGGTCTGGACGTAGCGGCGGGCCTTCTTGGTGCTGAGCATGTAGAGCGGCGGCTGGGCGACGTAGAGGTGCCCCTCGGCCACCAGCCGGGGCATCTGGCGGTAGAAGAAGGTCATCAAGAGCGTGCGGATGTGCGAGCCGTCCACGTCGGCGTCGCTCATCATCACGATCTTGCCGTAGCGCCGCTTCTCGGGCGATCTCCTCCTCGCCGATGCCGCAGCCGACGGCCGTGATGATGTTGCGGACCTCCTCGTTGCCGAGGACCTTGTCGAGCCGGGCGCGCTCGACGTTGAGGATCTTGCCGCGAAGCGGGAGGATGGCCTGGTACATCCGGTCGCGGCCGCCCTCGGCGGTGCCGCCGGCGGAGTCGCCCTCGACGAGGAACAGCTCGCTGGCGTCCTGGTCGCGGGTGGTGCAGTCCATGAGCTTGCCGGGCAGGCCGCCGCCGGAGAGGACCCCCTTGCGGTTGCGGACCAGCTCGCGGGCCTTGCGGGCCGCCTCGCGGGCCTCGGCGGCGAGCATCGCCTTCTGCGATGACCTTCTTGGCCGCGGCCGGGTTCTGTTCGAGGAACTCGCCGAGCTTGTCGTTGACGACCTTGGCGACGATCCCCTCGACCTCGCCGTTGCCCAGCTTGGTCTTGGTCTGCCCCTCGAACTGCGGGTCGGGCACGCGGACGCTGATGATCGCGGTGAGCCCTTCCTTGAAGTCCTCGCCGGTGATCGTCAGGTCCTTCTTGTTCTGGGGGACGTGGGCCCGGGCGTAGTTGTTGAGGGTCCGGGTCAGGGCGGCGCGGAAGCCGGTCAGGTGGGTGCCGCCCTCGACGGTGTTGATGTTGTTGCAGTAGCTGACGACGTTCTCGCTGATCGAGTCGTTGTACTGGATGGCGACCTCGACCTCGACGTTCTGCTCGTCGTCGCGGCCGAACAGGACGACCGGCGGGTGCAGGGCCGGCTGGGCGCGGTTGAGGTACTGGACGAACTCGGTCAGGCCCTCCGAGGAGAAGAACTCGCCGCCCTTCTCGGTCGTCGCGCTCGTCGACGAGCGTGATGCGGACGCCCTTGTTGAGGAAGGCCAGCTCGCGGAGGCGCTTTTCGAGGATGTCGTAGTCGAAGGTGATGTTGGGGAAGATGGCGCTGTCGGGCAGGAAGGTGATCTTGGTGCCGGTCGCCTTGGCGGGCCCGACGTCGCGGATCGGCCCCTGGGCGATCCCCTGGCGGTAGTCCTGACGCCAGAGGTGGCCGTCGCGGCGGACCTCGGCCTCGAGCCACTCGGAGAGGGCGTTGACGACCGTGATGCCGACGCCGTGCAGGCCGCCGGAGACCTTGTAGGTGTCGTGGTCGAACTTGCCGCCGGCGTGCGGCTTGGTCAGGACGACTTCGAGAGTGCCCTTGCCGGGGAAGCCCGGGTGCGGGCCGACCGGGATGCCGCGGCCGTCGTCGGCGATCGACACGGAGCCGTCGGCGTGGACGGTCACCAGGATGTTCTGGCAGTAGCCGGCCATCGCCTCGTCGATCGAGTTGTCCACGACCTCATAGACCAGGTGGTGCAGGCCGCGCAAGGTCGTGTCGCCGATGTACATGCCGGGCCGCATGCGCATCGCCTCGATGCCCTCCAGGACCCGGATATTCGCCTCGGTATAGGCCGCACCGTTGCCGTGGCCGTTGCCGCCCTCGATCAGGTTCGGGTTCATGGCCCCGGGAGTCTCGGCCGCGCCGTCGGTCTTGGTCGAAGCCATAGCGGAATGCACCTCGGTACGATCGTCCAATCGCGGGAATTCGGTCGTCTTCTCGTCTCGTCTTCGGGCCACCGGCTCGAATCGGGACCGCGTCAGGACCCGGACGGGTCGATCGGTCCGACGCGGAAGCGCAGGTCGTGGATCTTCAGGTCGGGCAACTCTCGACGCAGACTCGCGAGCAGTTCGGACTTGCGGAACGCGGCCAGCTCCTCCAGAAGCGTCGAGTGGGCGACCGTGATGGTCAGGACTCCATGCCTCAGACCAGCCACCCGCGTCTGCCTCCTTGCGGGCTCACCCGCAGCGACATCCCAGGCAGCCTCCAGCTCGCCGACGGCCCGCAGCCTTCCATAGCCCCGCGCGGCAAAAAGCTCGCCAAGCACGTCGCCTAGCGCCTTCGGCCCCCGCCGATTCCGTTCCAGGCCGCTCATGCCGGACCCTCCCCGCGGCCCCGCCGTCGTCGGCCGTTCCGGCCCGCGCTCGCCTCGTGAACGTCTTTTCATTATACGCGTCCGGACAAGCCTCGGTTCGGCCCCGATTCGTCCCGCGGCCGTGTGCTTGATCAGCTTTGTGGAAACAGAGTTGTGGCGCGTTAATCCCGCCTTGCCCCGCCTCAATTCACGCAATTGCTGTCAATCGGCTGATTCCAAGTCGAGAATCGAACCGATGGGGACGTCTCGGCTCGTCAGGTTCTTGATGAACAGGCTGATCGTGGTCCCATGGTCCTTAACGTCATCGACCGTGACGCAACGATCGCTACCCGTCGGGGGCCGGACTCGTAGATGCTTGCCGATCAGAGAGCGGGGGGCCTCAACCACGAATGAGTCGAGTACCAGGACAACACCAGGGTCGTGGTTGAGACCATAGGAAGCTTTCAGGTCGAAGGCATCGTGGACGCGGACTCCCTTCAGGGCATCATCATGCCTCTGGCCGGGGGGACGACTCTGGCCTAATCCGAGTCCCATGAGGATCGCCTCCGATCTCGAAGAGATAGGAGCGATTGTGCCTCAAAATCCTCAGGGCCTCAAGATCGCCGTCCGACGGACCTGTCACACGAGGATGCGTATGGCCATAGATTCGAACGACTTGCACCTTCTGACCCTCGTAGGTCATATGCAGCGTTCGATGCTCGCCTTCGCCTTCGACGAGAAACACGATCCCGTCGCGGCCGCCCTTTGCCATCAGGCGTTCACGAGTAGCGAGTCGCAAGACCATATGCTCGGCCTCGTCTTCCCAGGTCCTCGCTTTCGCTTCATTGATCAAATCCTTGATAGACTCTCCTCTCCTGACCGGCCGGACTACCACGGCCGGGGCAGTTTGGCGGCCGTTCATGGGCGATGTTGACTCCCATGAGGGCCTAGCGTTCCCGCGTCAGGGGCATGACGACATAGGTGTACTGGTCGTCCGTCTTGAACACCGCGGCGCTCTTGTGGTCGATCAGCTCGGCGGTGACGGGGGCGTTCTCGTCGAGGGTCTTCAGCGCGTCGGTGAGGTAGCGGGGGTCGAAGGTGATCTCGATGTCCTTGCCCTGGTAGTTGATGGGGAGTTCGACGTCGGAGCTGCCGTGGTCGGGGGCCTGGCTGGCGAGGCGGAGCTGGCCGTCGCCGAAGGTGAAATCGACGCCGCGGCTCTCCTCGCTGGTGACGATCGACGCCTGCTCGACGGCCCGCTGGAGCGGACCGCACTCCAGCGGGATCTTCACCTCGACGCTGGCCGGGAAGACGTCCTGGTAGCGGGGGAAGCGGCCTTCGACCAGGCGGCTGTAGAGCACGGCGCGGTCGGTCCGGATCAGGACGGACGTGCCGCCCTGGAAGGCGATGTGGACGGGCGGGTCGGTGTCGTCGAGGTTGCGTTCGAGGAGCTTGAGGGCCTTGACCGGCACAACCGGCTGACCGCTGGGCGAGGTGGCGTCCCCCTCGGACTCGGTCGGTGATGACCTGCCGGGCCAGACGGCGGCCGTCGGTGCCGACGAGCGTCAAGGTGCCGTCGGCCAGCTCGAACAGGACGCCGCCGAGGGCGTAGCGGGTGCTCTCGACGTCGGTGGCAAACACCGTGCGGCGGATCGCCCGCCGCAGGTCGGCGGCGGCGGCGACGTGGTAGGACGAGGCGGCGAAGTCGGGCACGTCGGGGAAGAGGTCCGGGTCCTCGCCCGGCAGCTTGAACTGGGCGTGCAGGCCGCGGATGACCAGGCTCTCGCCGTCCGCCTCCAGGGCCAGTTCCTCGTCGTTGGACGTGCGGAGGATCTGGCCGAACCGCTGGGTCGGCAGAATCACGGCGCCGGGCTGATCGACCTTCACGCCGAGCACCCGGTAGCGGATGCCCACCTCCAGGTCGGTGGCCAGGAGGGTGGAGCCTTCCTCCGGGTCGGCCACGAGCTTGACGTTCTGGAGGATCGGCTTCGGGCTCCGGGCGGGCACGACCCCGCTGACCATTCCGAACGCCTCGAACAAGTGTTCGCGATTGCACAGGGCCTTCATGCGTGCGTTTCCCTGCCAAGAAGCCGCCAGGTCGGCGTGCGGTTGGCGATCTGGCGGCCGACCTGACTCGATCCGTCCCCGTCCCCGTCTCCGGTCCGTGGCGACCGCTCTCGCCCCGAGCCTCGTGTGCGATCGGCTCGACGCTTCCCTTCTTAAAGAAGAGGAAGGAATCAAGCCCTCATCGTCTTCTTCGTGATCCGGCGTCGGCGCCGTCGAGGGCCCCGGGCGCACTCGAACAAAGTCAAGATACCAAAAGACTTACCCGGCGACAACCCACCTTCCCGGGCAGGGGAAAACCGGTTTGTAACTCCGTCGCGCCGCCCGGCATGCGCCGCCGCGCCGGTCCGGTGCGCGACCGGGCCGCCGTGAGGCCCGTCAAGAACCCCTCTGCTCAGCGCCCGGGCGCGACGGGTTCTCAACAGGTTTTCCCCCGCGGGTTGTTGATCGCCGGCCGGCCGCCGGCGGTCGGTCCGGGGCGGATTCCGGCGGGTTGCGGAGAAGCCCAGCCGTGGACGGCTCTGCTACATCCGCTGGCGGCCAGGCCGCCCCAAAGGCTGGCCGACTCGGCACTCGGGCGGAGAGCCCTCCCGGCACCGGAGCGCAGATGGGGGGCGAGACTCCCGACCGCGCCGGACGGATCAAGATCACGCCTCAGACCTGGACGACTTGGGTCGGAGGGGAGTTCCCTGGGGAACGACCGATCGTAATCGAAGTCCGCTTTATGGAGTGTAAGACAGTGTAAGAGCGATGACGAGATTCCTGGCAAGAAACTGCCCAGGACCGTCGGGAGCGGTGGAGTCGCCTCGTCGGAATGGTGGGACCGTCGTAGGATGCGGGGCGGCCGGAGGAGCGTCGGCCCGTGAAGGGAGGGGTGACCCGGTGATGGCGGCGACGGCGAGGGAAGCCCGGCAGAGAGCGAGGCGCCGGCTGGCGGTGACCGCTCCGCGATCCGAAACCCGAGTTTTCCCGTGGGTTGCGATCACGGTCCTGGCGTCCTTGACGCTCGGCCTGGCCCTGGGCCGCTCGGGTCGCCTGACGTACCATGAGGCGATCGAGGGGCAGGTTGCTCGGGAGATGCTCGCGGCCGGCGACTGGCTGGTGCCGACGCTCGGGGGCCGGCCCTGGCTGGAGAAGCCGCCCCTGGCGTACTGGAGCATCGCGGCCCTGGGCTGGTTGGTGGGAGGCGTGGATGAGGTGGTAGCCCGCGTGCCGGGAGCGCTGGCGGGCTGGCTGACGGCGCTGGCGGTGTTGAGCCTGGCGACGCGGCGGTTCGGGGGGAGAATCGGGCTGCTGGCGGGGCTGGTGCAGGTCAGCATGGTCTGGCTGGTGACGCGCGCTCGGCTGGCCGAGCCGGATGGGCCCTTGGCGTGCCTGGTTGCCTGGTCGATGGTGGCGTTCGACCGGGTCCGGTCCGGGGAGGTGGAGGCCCGAGGTTGGCGCGGGGTCTTCTTCGCCCTTCTGGGAGCGACAGCGATGCTCAAGGGCGTCGGATTCGGCGGGGCATTGATCGCCGCAACCGTCGGACTCACATTAGCTTGGGATCGAGACCGGGCCAGCCTGCGGGCGCTGGTGTGGCCGACGGGCTGGTTGCTGGCGGCCGGGATCGCGCTGACCTGGCCGGCGGCGGTCGTGGCCCGCTATCCGGAGGCCGTGGGGCTTTGGGTGAGCCATGTGACCGACCGGCTGGCCTTGCGGCCAACGACCTTCGCGGGCGAGCCGTGGTGGCAATACGCCCCCGCGCCCCTGGTGGGGATGCTGCCCTGGACGCCGCTGGTCCTGGGGGGGGCGTGGCGGTCGTGGGGCCGGGCCCGGCTGGCGTCGGGGCGGTTCAAGGCGGACCGCTTGCTCTGGGCCTGGACCGTCGCGCCATCGCTCCTCGTCTCGCTGGCTTCCGCCCGCAACGCGCATTATCTCATCCATGCTTTCCCACCCGGAGCGGTCTGGGCGGCGCTGGGGCTGGCACGCCTCGGGGAGCGGTTGCGGAACCGGGGGTGGTCGTCGGCAGGGACCCGGAAGGCAGCATTTGCGATGTTCGCCCTCGTGGGCCTGGCCTGGGGTCTGGGGTATGCCGGGCTGGGACCCTGGCTGGACCGGAGGGGCAAGGGGGCGGAGTGGGCGTTTTATGAGGAGGTGGGTCGGACCTTGAGGCCGGGGGAACCCGTGGTCTTGCTGTACGACGCGCTCGACCGCCCCGATCGCTGGGACCGCCTGCCGTATCCCACTCCCTTCGGACCCGTGCCGCCGGACCTGGCGGCGCGGCTCTTCTCGCTCGATCGGCCGGAAGTGGTCTGGGTCTTTGGATTCGACGCCCTCGACGATTGGGCGCAGGACCGGGGGGCTGACGGGTTCGCCGTGGTGGCCCGGGAGCGGGATCGGGGGAAGCTGGGACAGACGGAGGTCGTGGCCCGCGGGCCGACGCGGAGGTGGGACCGGGCGTTCGTGATGTATCGGGTCCAGGGAGGGATCTCGCGCCGAGGGCACCCTCGGTTCATCTCGACCGCGAGATGACCCGCGCCGGTGTCCCGATTGTGTGCTATAATATACGCTAGCTCCGTGGCCATCAGGATGACGTCCCGCCCGTCCATTCCCGCCCAGGCGTCGCGACGCCACGGCGCGTCCCCAGCGCCGAACGAACTTCAAGATAGGTAAAATTGACTTCTAAAATTGTGTAGAATCAAGAGTTGCGACTCTGTCTTTCGCTACAAGGGAGAGTGTTCCCGCGGCGTCCTCACGCCGTATCAAGGGCGTCCCGGGCGCGTCGCCGGGCGTTCCCGGGCCGTCCCGAGCGTCAGCAAACGATCAAAAAAGGCGGTTTCCGCCGACCGACTCGATCGCCCTCAAAGTCAATTCGGAGCAACCTCTCCGAGTTCGAGTTCGCGAACGGCAAGGCAATCTCCAGGCCATCATCGCAGACGCTCACGAGCCGCCGTCGGCGACGGCGGCTCCGGGGTGGGCAGGGAGGGAGGGCGGGTTGGCGGGGGCTGGGTTCGGTGTGTCGTGGGCGGCTTCGGGTTCCGTCTCGCGGTGGCCGAGGCCGAGGCGGAAGAGGATGGTGGCGGAGATGGTCATCGAGGCGGCGAGGAAGAGGAGGCCGCCGTGGTAGGACTGGAAGCGGTCCGGACCTCGCCGAGCACGCCGGGGCCGAGGGCGCCGCCGAGGTTGCCGACGGAGTTGATCAGGCCGAAGCTGCCGGCGGCGGCGGTGGAGGTCAGGAAGAGGCTGGGCAAGGCCCAGAAGGCGGGCAGGTACGCCTTCAGGCCGGTCAACGCGAGGGTGAACAGAAGGACGGTCAGCCAGAGGTGGCCCCTGGCTGAAGAGGACCGCGACCAGGGCGATCGCGCCGAGGTAGATCGGCAAGGAGGCGTGCAGCGGCGCTCCTGGTGGCGGTCGGAGCTCCGGCCGACGAAGTACTGGCCGAAGGCCGCGCCGATCGGCGGGATGATGACGAGGAAGGAGATGTCCTGGGGCTTGAGGCCGTACCAGTCGTCGATGATCGAGGGCAGGAAGAACTCGATGCCGTAGCTGCTCGTCACCACGAAGAAGTAGGCGGCGGCCAGGAGCAGGACCTTCGGATACCGCCAGGCCTCGGCGAAGCTCATGTGGCGGTGACGGCTCCGGATGTGGTCCTTCTCGCGGTCGAGGGCCGACTGGAGGGCTTCGCGCTCCTCGGGTTCGAGCCAGGTCGCCTGCGCGGGGCGGTCGGTCAGCCAGAAGAAGACCATCACGCCGAGGACGACCGCGGGGATGCCCCAGAAGATGAAGGCCCATTGCCAGCCTTCCAGGCCGAGCAACTCGGGGCGTCCCTCGGTGCCGATCTTCAGAAGCTGGCCCGAGATCGGCGGGCCGACGAACTGCGCCACCGGCGTGGCGATGAAGAACCAGGCCATCGCCTTGGCCCGGTCGCGCGGCAGGAACCAGTGGGTCATATAGACGAGCACGCCGGGGAAGAACCCGGCCTCGGCCAGACCGAGTAAAAACCGGACGCCGTAGAACTGCCACTTGTTCGAGACGAACGCCGTTAACGCCGCCACGATCCCCCACGTGACCATGATCCGGCAGATCCACTTGCGGGCGCTCCAGCGCTCGACGAGCAGCGAGCCGGGGATCTCCAGCAGGAAATAGCCGAGGAAGAAGCAGGTGCCCATGCCGAAGCCGAAGACGGCGTCGTTGAAGCCGGCCAAGTCGTTCTGCATCGTCAGCTTGACGAAGCCGACGTTGGCCCGATCGACGTAGGCGATCACGTAGCAGGTGAAGAGCAAGGGCAGGAGCCGCCGGAACGCCTTGGCGCGGGCGCGGTCGAGCGGGTCGGCTCGTTCTGGAGAGGAGGGGGGCGTCCAGGGGCCGGGGGTCGGGGTCGCCATCGTCGAGGCCCTCGGGGGCGGCGTTTGCGGGGACGGTCGAGAGATGAAGTCAAGAGGCACGGGAACAGAGGACAGATGACAAAGGCGGCGGACTCAGGCCAGGGGGAGGACCGTGGCCAGGGCGACGGTGACGAGCAGGCCGGCGAAGCCCATGAGGACGAGCAGGGGGGTCCACGACTTGAGGGCCTCGGCCTCGGTCAGGCCGCCCATCCGGGCGAAGATCCAGAAGCCGCTGTCGTTCATCCAGGAGCCGACGAGCGAGCCGCTGCCGATCGCGGTGGCGAGATAGACCGGATGGAAGCCGAGCGAGTCGGGCGCGGGGACCATCGCCGCGAGCATGCCGCTGGCGGTGATCATGGCCACCGTGCTCGACCCCTGCGCGATCTTCAGCACGGCCGAGACCCCGAACCCGAGCACCAGGAGCAGCGGGCCCGAGACGTGGCGGGCCGAATCGGAAGCCGTTCCCGAGTCCGGACCCGAGCGGAAAAGCGCCTCGATGGCGGGGCCGATCTGGGCCTCCTTGAGCATGGCGCCGAAGCGCCGCCGGCGGCCGTGATGAGGATGATCACGCCGGCACTCATCAGGGACGTCTCGACCATCTTCGCCATCTGCTCCCGCGACGGGCGGCGACGTCGGGCGTAGATCGTCATGGCGGCGATCGTCGCGATCAAGAGGGCGACGTTGGCGTTGCCGAGCAAGGCGGCGACGTCGGCGGCCTGGCGGAGCGTCGTGGGCTCGGCGCCCGCGACGGCCTTGCCGGCGAGGGTCTGCAAGACGGTGTTGGCCGAGATCAAGAGCACGGGCAGGACGACCGGCAGGGCCGAGGCGAACAGGGAGGGCAGCTCGTGGTCGTCGAGCGGCTCGGGCTCCTCGACGCCCGCGATCGGCCGCATCGGGATCGGCATGACCCGGTCGAACCAGGCGCCGGCGACCAGGCCGACGACCGCGGCCGGCAAGGCCACCAGGGCGCCGATCATGATCATCCAGCCGACGTCGATGTCGAGGTTCTCGGCCATCGCCAGCGGGCCGGGGGTGGGGGGGACGAGGGTATGGGTGATCGCGCCGCCGGCGGAGATGGCGAGGACGTACTTGAGGTAGTGGCCGCCGGTGCGCCGGTAGAGCGAGCGGGCGAGGGGCACGAGCAGGTAAAACACCGTGTCGAAGAAGACCGGCACGGCCAGGACGTAGCCCGAGCCCATCAAGGCGACCGACGCCCGCTTCATCGCCCAGCATGCGGACGAACGAGCGGACGATCCGATCGGCGGCGCCGCTGTCCATCATGCAGGTGCCGATGATCGCCGCCAGCGCGATCACGATGCCGATGCCGCCGGCGGCCTGACCGAAGGCGACGGCCACCCGCGTGGCCTTCTGCTCGATCGGTCCGGGGGCCAGCAGGCTGACCAGCAAGGCCGAGATGATCAGGGCGAGGAAGGCGTTGAGCCTCAGGACCAGGATCAGGCCGATCACGGCGGCGATGCCGAGGGCCAGGATGAGCAAGGGCGGGATCGTCATCGGTTCGGGGCCTCGCTCGGGTCGGCCTCGCGGGCGACCCGGGACGGGGGTGGACAGGCCGGCCGGCCGGACAACCGGTCCGGGGAAAAGTTCCGGTTACGCCGAAAGCTTTGCACAATCTTGGCGGGACTTGTCAGAATGTCATAGTAGAGGGCAGCCCACAAGGGGCCGGTGGCCCGACCGTCCCGCGAGCGGCCCCGTCCCCGGTCCGATGGCGAACCGACCGCATCCCCGGGCCACGCCCGCCCGGCTCGACCCCCCCGGAGCGGAGAGCCCGCGCATGACGTCCGACAGGCATGGTGGTCTCGTTCGACAAGCAGCACGGCTTCGGGTTCATCCGCTCGCGGTCGTTCGACGAGGATGTCTTCGTCCATGCCCGGGTCGTCGAGGGCGGCCGACCTGCTCCGCGCCGGCCAGCGGGTGACGTTCGCCGCCGAGCCCTCCGAGCGCGGGCCCCGGGCCGTGCACGTCGAGGCCGGCAAGTCGGCGGTCGTGCCCCTGGCGCCGGACGTCGCCGTCGTGCGATGGCTGGGCGTCCTGCTCCTCGCCGCGACCTTGCTCTTCCGCTTCGGGGCCGGCTGGTCGTGGTGGCTCTCCTGGCTCCTGGCGATCAACCCGGTGACGTTCGCCGCCTTCGCCCTGGACAAGCGCCGCGCGATCCTCGGCGCCCGCCGCGTCCCCGAGCGCACGCTCCTGGGCCTCGCCCTGCTCGGCGGCACGCCGTCGGCGGCCTTGGCGATGCCCTTGCTGAAGCACAAGACCCGCAAGGGCTCGTTCCGCCTGGCCTTCGCGGCGGTCGTGACCGTGCAGGTTGGCGGTGCTGGCGGGGGCGTGGTGGTTCTGGGGACGGTGAGGAAGGCCGGGAGTCGAAGTCCGGTGCACTTCGGTCATTCCAGGCAGGTCCGCTGGAAATACCGTAGCCTTGAACATTTGCGACTTCCTTCCTGGTCCTCGCGCCGCTAAGCTGACGGAGACGGAATCCATGCCGACGGTGCTGCGCGTCGGGCACTTTCGTTTCTTCTTCTATAGCAACGAGGGGCAGGAACCGCCGCATATCCACGTCAAGGCGGGCGAGGACGAGGCCAAGTTCTGGCTCGACCCGGTCGCGCTGACCGCCAACCACGGTTTCAACGGACGCGCGTTGAGCGAGATCGCCCGGCTCGTCGAACAGCATCGAGCCGAACTTCTGGAGGCATGGGATGAGCACTTCGGCCAGTAACAAGCCCCGGAGTCAACGGGCGTTTGTCCCCACGACGGCGCTGGCCAGGTCGGTGGAATTCGACGATGTGATGATGCGCGTCGCGTTCACCGATGGTCGAATCTTGTGCGTGCCGTTGGTGTGGTTCCCGGCCTTGAACGCCGCCACGCCGGAACAGCGTGCCCGCTACGAGATCGGCGGGGGAGGCGTCGGCTTGCACTGGCCGGAGTTGGATGAGGATCTTTCCATCGCCGGCTTGATGGCCGGGGTGGACTGGCGGTCGGCCTGAGCTGTCGGGGTCGGAGGGAACGGAGACGGCATGAGTCACGATTTCCACGTCCTCATCGAGCGGGATTCGGAGGGAGACTCCGTGGCCTCCGTGCCGGCATTGGATCGTGTCATGGTCCAATGCGGGATCAACGGGTGTTGTTCACCGGCATCACCTGGAGGTTCGTCTTCCATAAAGTCGAGAATCGGTGGGTCCTCCGGTCGGTGGAGGAGGCGGGGCGTTCGTAGTCGGTCGGGGTAGGGGGGCGGGGCATGACGTTCGGGGAATCTGTCGTGATCGACGCCGGGCCGGCCGGGCTGTTCGCGCTGTCGCAGGACTACGGGCGGCGGCTGGAGTGGGACCCGTTCCTGAGGTCGGCCGAGCTGGTGGGCGGGGCAGAGGAGGCGGGCGAGGGGGTGAGGGCCCTGTGCGTGGCGAAAAGCGGCTGGGCGATGGAGACGCAGTACGTCTCGTTCCACCCGCCACGGACGACGGCGGTCACGATGACGCGCGGTCCCTGGTTCCTGGCGAGCTTCGCGGGGTCGTGGCGGTTCGAGGAGGTCGAACCGGGGCGGACGCGGGTGGAGTTCCGGTACAACCTGCGGGCGTGGCCAGGCTGGTTATCGTGGCTGCTCACGCCGTTCCTGGCGCGGGTTTTCGCGAAGGACACGCGTGCCCGGCTCCGGGCCTTGAAGGAGGCGGTGGAGGGTCGGGGCCTGCTGGCGGGGGCGGGCGGCGACGGGGGTGTGGCTGGCCGGCGGGCTAATGCAGGCTCTTGAGCACGGCGACGACGGCGTCGATCTCCTCGGGGCTGAGGGTCTCGGCGAAACCCTGGGGCATGGGGGAGACCTGGGTGCGGGTGAGGGCGGGCTGGCCGGAGTCGTCGGTGTCGATCTGGTTGCGGGGGATGGCGACGGGCTCGGCGTTGCCCTGCGCGTCGAGGGTGAGCAACAGGAGGGAGGTAGGATCGTCGCGGAGGAGGCGACCGGAGAAGAGGCGGCCGTCGATCGTGGCGACGTGGACCAGCTCATAGCCGGGAACGACGACGCGGCTGGGCTCGCGGATCGACTCGAAGAGGTAGGCGTCCTCGAAGGAGGAGGCGAGAAAGAGCGGCGGGGCGAGGAGTTGAAAGTACTTGCGCTCGGGATGGAGAGTGTGGCAGTTGCCGCAGGCGGCCTTGGTCTGGAAGACTTCGAGGCCCCGCTCGACCTGGGAGCGGACGACGGTCCGCCGGGGTCGCGTGCCGGGTCGGGTGGCGGAGATTTCCAGGCGGGCGATTGAGGGCAGGTCGGGGCGGGCCCCCTGACTGGCGAGGAAGGCGACGAGGTCGCGGATCGGCTCGGGCGGGAGGCTGGCGGCGATGTCCTGGGGCATGACCCCGCGGGCCCCGGGGGCGCGGAACTTCGACGGGTCGAGGATCGATTCGAGGATGTACTCGGGCGCACCGAGGCCGGGCACGCGGCTGGCGCCGTCATGGCCGATGGCGGCCAGACTCGGCGCGGTGCCCTCGACCCCGTGGCGGCTGATGGAGTGGCAGACCCGGCAATTCTGCTCGAAGAGCGCCCGACCGGCGGCGATGCTGACGCCGGAGGTGTTCAGCAAGGCGTCGAGGTGGAAGGGCTGGCGGACCTGGGCGATCGCGAAGGTCAGAGCGATTGGCACCACGAGGCAGACCAGCGCCCGCGCGGCAACGGCCGGGGAAGGGAGGCGCTTCATCGGGCGGTACTCGGGCTCTCGGGGGAGGGCGGAACCTGGGGGCGGAACCGGTAGAGCTTGCGGGCGAATCGAGACAGGACGAGGACCTCGCCGCTGGAACGAATCGCGACGTCCACGGGCGTCCGGATGGTGGCGAAGACGCCGTGGTCGGCGGCCCGGTAGGTGTCGCCGTGGCGCTCGAGCTTCAGCCAGAAGACACGGGACTGATGCACGTCGCCGATCAGGAAGCTGCCGCGGATCGGCTCGGGCAAGGCGGGCGACTCGGAGTAGGCCAGGCCGCAGAGATGCGACTCCCGGGGGCCGATCCAGACCGGGTCGCGGAAACCCTCCTGCGGGCTCTGGCCGTCGGCGATGACGAACGGATGGCCGTAATGCTCGCCGGGCAGGAGGTGATTCAGCTCGTCGCCGGGGTTGGCGTTGACGTCGTTATCGATGCCGAAGAGGGCACCGTCGGGACCGAAGGCGAGGGAAAACGGGTTGCGGAAGCCGCGGGCGAAGATCTCGGGCTCGGAACCGCCGGGAGGTAGGCGGAGGATCTTGCCCTCCCAGGGCATTGCCGGCGGCGTGCGGTCGGCCGGGTTGCCCTGGGTGGCGTAGAGGCTGCCGTCGGGGCCGAAGAGCACGGCGTTGTTCTGGTGCTGCGGGTCGGGGCCGGTCGAGCCGGGCAGGCCGGTCAAAACGTCGTGGGCGTACTCGAAATAGCCGTCGCCGTCGAGATCCTTGAACTGGGTGACGGCGCCGGTCGGCTCGTACTCGACCTTGCCCCGGACGAGCCGGACCTTGTGGCCCGATCGGGAGACGTAAAGACTGCCGTCGTGTGCGGTGAGGCCGTAAGGCCGGTAGAGGAACGGAGCCTCGGCCACCAGGCGGACCAGGCCGCCCTCCAGCGCATCGGGCTCGATCTCGTAGATCATGCCGATGTCGAAGCCGTTGTCGGAGCGATCGGCGCTGACGAAGACACGGTCGTCGTCGCTGATGGCCAGGCGGATCGGGTCGAAGTTGAACGCGGCGACCACCTCGACGGTGAAGCCGGGGATTGCGGGCCGCAGGCCGACCCAGTCGCGATACATCTCGTTCCAGCCGAAGACGGTGAGCGTGGCCGTCGTGCCGAGCAAGCCGCAGGCCAGGACCAGGTCGCGGGGCCAGTCGGCGGCCGGCCGCGGGGCATCCTCCGAAGCAGGCTTGGGGCGTGGCCAGGCGAGCAGCGCGACCAGCCAGGGAGTCGCCGCGCTGAAGCCGAGCAGGCTCGCCAGCAAGGTCCGCGACCGCCGCGACCGCCAGTCGTGGAGGAGCTGTTCGAGGAAGTTCGCCTCGTCCAGGGCACGGGCGCCGTAGTACGTCGCCAGGACCACCGAACCGGTCGCCAGCAAGGCCACGACCAGCAGGCCGAACCGCGGGCGTCGAGAAGCCACGAAGAGCGCGGCGACCGAGATCGCGATCGACTGGCAAAGCAGTAGAACGAAGAGATCGTAGGCATTCATCGGGGGGGACTACGATGGAATACGGCGACAAGTTGTGCCTCAAGTTATCCGACGGAGACGGTCCATGACAACCGGAAGTCAGGATCAGGTTGCTTTCTGACAACTCCGGGAGGCCGGCCGTCGTGTGAGGTCGCGACGATCACCTCAGGATCGTTCCGGCCGCATCCATGTAGCCAGGCCACCGACCAGGCCGCCAACAAGCGGGCTGGCCAGCAGACCGACCCAGCCGACGAGGCGAGACCTGGGCGGTTGGTCCCAGAGAGCGGCCAGAATGACGGCGACCATCGTGAAGGCGGCCAGACCGAGGATCGCGCCCTGGAGCGTCCCGGCCATCGTGGCCAGGCCCCGTCCCGGCCGGCGACGGACGTACCAGGATGCCAGTAAACCCGCGGCCACGGCCAGCACCAGGCCCAGCGTCGTCGTCGCCAGACGTTCGGCCGCAACAAAGGCGGCTGGGTGGTTGAACCGGAAGACCCGCGTGTCGCCCGAAATGACCCGGTAGAGGTCGATCAACCCCTGCAAGATCCCCAGGGAGCTGAACCGTCCGGCTCGGGCGGCTGACGCCTCCATCGCCGTTGCCGCCACGAAGTAAGCCGCGCCGATCATCAGGAAGGCCGCGTCGAACGCCCCCGGTCCCCGGCCCCGGATCGCCGTGCGGATCACGACCACGTTCAAGGCCAGCAGCAGGAATGTCACGAACGGAACCATCAGCAGCCAGTAAACCCCCTGGAAGAGCGCCAGGTCGAGCGCCAGCAAGACCACCAGCTTCATCCAGGCCGACAGCGACGAAGGCTTCACGCTCATGGAACGGCTCCCTTCGGCTCCACGCGACTGTTGGCCTCTCCGAAGAAATTAAAATATGGCCGGTGGTCGGTCGCTGCAAGGGCCGTGCATGTCGACGCTCTACCCAAGCGCTGGCCCGTTGCGTAAACTGAGAAGGATTCTTCGAGTCGAGAAGGCCAACGGCATTTCCGCATCCCGATTTCCGAAGCGGTCCCGCCTCCCATGATGCGCAAACAGTTGACGGCCCCTGGCCTGCTGGTCGCCCTGGCCGCCGCGACGGCCCTGGTCCCACTGAGTCGTGCGGGCAATGACCCGAAAGGTGGGGGCCAGGACCCGCAGATCGGGCAAGCGTTCCGCGTCCCGTATCGCCTGACCTTGACGAATCATTACCTCGTGCGGGTCCGGATCAACGGCAAGGGGCCGTTCAACTTCCTGGTCGATACCGGATGCCGGCCCTGTTCGTCGGCACGGAGGCGGCGAAGCAGGTCGGCTTGAAGCCGCCGGAAGGCAACCAGTTCTGGACCAAGATCGACCGCTTCGACCTCGAAGGTGGCGCCACCCTCCGGGGAATCAACGCCCGCGTCGATGACGTCTTCCAGCTCGAAGGGATGAACGCCCTGGGCCTGCCCGGGGCCACGATCGACGGCATCCTCGGCTATACCGTGCTGGCTCGCTTCCGCATGGAGTTTGACCCGACGAAGGACCGGATGACCTGGACCCGCCTCGACTTCGAGCCGAAAGACCCGTTTGTGCCCAGGATGGCCGACGACCGCCAGGCGCCGGCCGAAGTGCAGATGATGGAGATGCTCGGCCCCTTGATGAAGCTGATGTCCGTCTTCATCGGCAAGCAGCCCGAGGACATCCTCGAACCCCAGGGCTTGCTCGGCCTGGAGCTGACGGAGGACGGCGAAACCTTGAAGGTCGCCGCCGTGCTCCCCGACTCGCCCGCGGCCAAGGTCGGGATCGAGGCCGGCGACATCCTGGTCGAGTTGCACGACCAGACCGTCGAGGAACTGGCCGAGGCCCACCAGGCGATCGCCCAGATCCGGCCCGGCGACCGCGTGCTGGTGAAGCTCCGTCGCGGTTCGGAGACATTGCAGCGCCGATTGACCGCTGTGGAGGGGTTCTGAACCATGAAAACGAAGCGACTGACCCCCTGGCTGGCGCTGATCCTGGCGGCTCTCGGCCTGGCGATGCTCCTGCCGCCGACGGGCTGCGGAGCGAAGGACCCCGAGGGCACGTTCGCCGTCCCCTTCCAGATGCTGGCGTCGAACCACATGGTCGTTGAGGCCCGAATCAACGGCAAGGGGCCCTACCGCTTCATCTTCGACCTCGGCGCCCCGGTGACGCTCCTGAGCAACCGCGTCGCCGAGGTGACCGACACCGTGGACAAGAACGCCCCCCGCGCCTTCTTCCTCGCCGCCCGCGGTGATGCCAAGGTGAAAACCCTCCAGATGGGCGACCTCAAGGCATCTGACGTGCCCGTGATCGTGATGGACCACCCGGCGTTGAAGGCTCTCAGCGGCCTCTTCAGCCGGCCGCTCGAAGGGATCATCGGCTACACCTTCTGGGCCCACTACCGGATGACGATCGACTACCAGAAGAAGCAGATGACCTTCACGCCCGTCGATTTCGAGGTCCGCGACCTGATGAAGGACCTCCCCAGCCGCCTCGCCGGCCCGAAGCAGGCGAAGACCCTGGTCCTCGCCCCCCGCGGCCTCTGGGGCCTGACCGTCGGCGAACCTGAGGGCGGCCTCTCGTCCCCCGGCGTCCCGATCACGTCCGTCCTCCCCGGCTCCCCCGCCGCTCTCGCCGGCCTGCAGGTCGGCGACCTCCTCACCACCCTCGACGGCCGCTGGACCGCCTCCATCACCGACGCCTACGCCGCCGCCCAGGGCGTCCCCCCCGGCAAGCCGGCCCAGGTCGTGATTCTGCGCGACGGCCAGGAGAAGACGCTCACCGTCACCCCCCGCGAGGGGCTCTGATTGCCCGGAATCGATCTGGGTGGCATGCCCACGTCTTGGGCATGGATCGCGCTTGAAGTGTCCTGACCATCCCCATGAGAACATGGGTTCGTGTTTAGCGGGCAGGGGTGGCGTTGGGGACGGGGGGTCACCGGGGCATCCAGGGGCAGGCAGGCGACCAGGGCGTGGGCGTAGGGGCCGAGCCGGGCCTTGGCCGCGCCGGTGGCCGTTGAGGTCTGCAGAGGGTGGGAGCTGGGCACCGCGCCGCAGGTGGCGCAGCGGCCACGGTAGGTGACCAGGCGGGTGACGTGGGGCCGATCCGGCGGGACCTCTTCGATGAACTGCTCGATCGGCTCCACAACGGTGACCGGCCCGCCGCCATGCGGGCTGCCCGTCAGCGGGACCTCGACGTGGTCGGGGATGGCCCAGTGGCACCCGGCGTCCATAGCCGCGGCGAACTCCTCGCCCAGCCCCTCACCCCCCTCGACTCGACGGCCGTCGTCATCCCCGACGAGCAGACCTAGTCCGTTCCGCCAGGCGTAACCGAGCCGCCGCCATTAAATCGTATTGTTAAGCTTTATTGTAACAATCTTTGTGATTCCGAAACACCTCAGTTGCCTGTGGTAGGTTCTTTGAGGTTTTTCTTGCTTTGCTATGTTTGTTATTGTAGCGTCGCTGGCACGCCCCGTTCAGGGCCATTTCCCCCCTTCAATTCCCCCCGGTCGGCGTCGCCGCCCCGGCCAGAAATGGCGGCCCCCTCTGCCTTGCGTCGAAGGAGGTATGCCCATGTCCCACGGTCGTTCCGCGACCGCCGGCCGGCTCCGCGTCGCCGGCCTGTGCCTGGTCCTCGCGTGGCTCCTGGCGACACCCCGGGTTGATGCCGGCGGGGGAGGCAACGTCCTCCCCCCGAATGCCCAGCCTCGTGGGTCCTCGCTGGCGCAGCTCGCGCAACAGGTCATCCTGTTCACGCTCAGCGGCAACCAGGCGGCGTATTACCCGCAGACCCGGTTCCAGATCCTGTACGCCACGAACAACCAGGACGAAGAGTACGACCCGGACACCGGGATCGTCACCGCGACGGGGGGCAACACGTTCACCGTCAAGCCCGGCACGATGTTCTACGTCCCGATCCAGGGCGTGGACAACACGCCCCCCTCGCCTGGGGTCTTTCCCACCACCGTGCCGCAGGCCGTCAATTACCTGTTCAACCCGAACCAGTACGGCGCCTCGTTCGAGATCGAGGTGGACGGTGAGGTCACGCCCGTCGGGCCGGGCTACACCGTGATCTCCGTGCCTTTCCCGCTCCCGGACGCCATCGTGGACCACCTCAAGGACCTCGGCACGGTCGTCCCGTACGGCTTCGTGTACCGCGATGTCGCGATCGGCGTGTTCCTCACGCCCCTGTCCGCCGGCCAGCACACCGTGATCATCCGGGCGGACATCGAAGGGGCGTTCCTCCCCGAGTACTATGGGATCAACGCCCTGCAGACGGAGTTCACCTACGTCGTCAATGTCACCCCGCCCGGACACGCGCGGTGATCCCGATCGAGTCGATGCCATGCCGCCGGGCGCCTCATGGAGAAGAGGCGCCCGTGCTGGGTCCCGCGGCCAGCGCACGGACGACCAGCGGCACTCGGCGATCTCGAAAAATGAGGTGATAATCGGGGCCGCAAATCCCGATAATACTCGGATCGCCTCCGCGTCTTTTCACGAATTCCGTCACGCTCGCGATCCGCTTTGGCCAGCCGAACAGGACACCCGACGACGCCATCCCCGGGGCGCGTCCCCGGACGCCGAACGAACTTCACAATGGGTAATCTGCCGTACTCAACTTTTTGTGGTTACAGAACTTGTAATCTCCCTGTTTGCCGGATGAAAAGCGTCCCCAGGGCGTCCCCGAGCCATCCGCGCGGCGTCTCCGCGATGTGACGGAGGCGTCTCTGAGGCGTCGAGGAGAGCGGAAGCGTTGAAGTTCCGTCCGGTCCTGCAACCCGGTGACTTTCTTCCATGACCACAACGACTCAGCCGCATTCGACTGCCCCCGGCCTGGTGATCCGTCGCGTGATGGCCTTGCGGGGGCCGAACGTCTGGGCGAACTTCCCGGTGATCGAGGCGTGGGTCGATCTGGGACGGTGGGTGGACACGTCGTCGGCCGAGGTGCCGGGGTTCAACGCGAGGCTGATGGGATGGCTGCCGACGATGGTCGAGCACCGTTGCAGCGTCGGCACGCGGGGGGGGTTCTTCGAGAGGTTGCGGCGGGGGACCTACCCGGCGCACGTCCTGGAGCATGTGACGCTGGAGTTGCAGTCCCTGGCCGGCACGCACGTCGGCTACGGCAAGGCGAGGGCGTTGAACGAGGCGGGGGTCTATCGGGTCATCTTCCGGTATCGGGAAGAGGCGGTCGGGAGGGCGTGCCTGGAGGTGGCGAGGGGGCTGGTCGAGGCGGCGTTGGAGGAACGCGAGTTCGACGTGGCGGGGGAGCTGGCCAGGCTCCGGGCGATGGCGGCGGAGACCTTGCCGGATGCGGGCACGGCGGCGATCGTGGCGGCGGCGCGGGAACGGGGCGTGCCGGCCTTCCGGTTGAAGGAAGGGACGGGACTCTTCCAGCTCGGCCAGGGGGCGCGACAGAGGCGGGTCTGGGCCGGGGAGACGGACCGGACCGGGGCCGTCGGGCAGGAGGTCGCGCTGGATGGAGAGTTGACGAGGGAGGTGGTCCGACCGCTGGGCGTGCCGGTGCCGGAGGGGCGGCTGGTCGAGAACGCGGAGGAGGCGTGGGAAGTGGCCGAGGAGGTCGGAACGCCGGTCGTCGTGCGACCGTCGCGGCGCGTCTTCGGGCCGGGGGTCGCGACCGGCTTGACGACGCGCGAGCAGGTGGCCGAGGCGTTCGCGATGGCGCGGGCGGAAAGCTCGTATGTCGCCGTTGAAAAGTGGCCCGCCGGCGCGGTCCATCACCTGCTCGTCGTCGGCGAACGGGTGGCGGCGGCGGTCCAGAGGGAGTCGGAGAAGGGGCGTTCGGAGTCGGAGGGCGTGGAGGATGTGACGGACGCCTTGCATCCTGAGGTCGTGACGCGGGCGGTCGAGGCGGCGCGGGGGGTCGGGCTGGACGTCGCGGGGATCGACCTGGTGGCGGCCTCGGTCGCCAGACCGCTGGAGGGGCAGGGGGGGGGCATCCTGCGGGTCCGGGTGCAGCCGGACCTGGAAGCGTACCTGGAGCCGAACCTCTCGCCGGCCCGGCCGGTGGGCGAGGCGATCGTGGAGAGCCTCTTCCCCGCAGGGCAGACCGGCCGCATCCCGGTTGTGGGCGTGACGGGTGGGGACGGAGCGTCGTGAGGTCGCGCGGACCGTGGCGGCGATCCTGTCCGCCACCGGCCGGCGAGTCGGGCACGGGGGCGCGGGCCTGGTGGAGGTCGGGGGGAGGCGACTGGCGACGGGGGCGTCGAGTGGTGCGGAGGCCGCCCGGTCGGTCCTGATTCATCCGGGGGTGGAAGCGGCCGTGCTGGAGGTCGCCCGGCGCGAGGTGCTGGCCGAAGGGCTGGGCTTCGACCATTGCGACGTGGGGGTGGTCGCGGGCCTGGACGAGTCCCTCTCGGCGGCCGAATGGGGCTTCGAGGACCCGGAGGACGTGCTCCGCGCGGAACGCTGCGTGGTCGATGTGGTCTTGCCCGGCGGCTGGGCCGTGCTCCGGGGCGACGACCCGAGGATCGCGGCGATGGCCGAGTCTTGCCGGGGCGGGGTCATCCTCGCGGCCACGGACGGCACGCTGCCGGCCCTGTTACGCGCAACGCGCCGAGGGCGGTCGGGTCGTCTTCGTCCGGGACGGGGCGATCGTCCGGGCCGAGGGTGGTCGAGAGTCGGTTTTGCCGCTGGCCGCCGGGGAAGGACCGGCGGTCGGGGTCTTGCTGGCCGTCGGCGCGGCCTGGGCGCTGGAGGTCGGTGACGCGGCGATCCGGGCCGGGATCGCCGCGAGTCAGGACCCGGGGAACACGCCGTAGGCCCGACTGAAGCGAAGTCGGGCCTACGGTTCTGTGCTCCCGCCTTGCGGCGTGCTCGCCGGCTACCAGGGCAGGCCAAGGAACCTGGCGACGGCGACGGCGACCTCCTCGCGGGTGGCGGGGTCGGCGGGCCGGAAGGGGGTCGTGTCGTCGGCGGCGAAGAGGCCGATGCGGAGGGCGGCGAAGACGGCGGCGCGGTGGGTCGGGTGCGATCCGGTCGGCGTCGGCCAGGGCTGGCTCGTCGTCGGCCGGGGGTGTCGGCCGGGGCGAGGCGGGCACGGGCGCGGACGAGGGCGGCGGCGACCTCCTCGCGGGTCACCGCGTCGGCGGGCCGGAAGGCGTGGGTCGTCGTCGAGTTGCAGGATCTCGGAGGCGACCAGGGAGGCGATCTCGCCGGCGAACGGAGCGTCCTCGGGCACGTCGGCGATGTCCGGGCTGCGGGCCGCGGCGGCGGTAGAACCGAAGCGGTGCGGGCGAGCACGTCGGCGAACTCGGCGCGGGTCAAGGGCTCGGTGGGCCGGAAGGCGCGGGCGTCGTCGCACGCCATGATCCCGCGGAAGACCAGGGCCGCGATCGCCTCTCGGGCCGCGGCGGCGTCGAGGTCGCGGGGGCGGAGCGACTCGGCCGGCTCCAGTGCGGAGGAAACCGGGTCGATGTCGAGCCGGACGGCCAGCAAGGCGTAGGAGTCCACGCCGTCGAGGCGGCCGAAGTGGCTGCGGGTGGCGTCGGTCCTGGTGAACGTGAAGCGGTAGCCGTGATCGCGGCGGAGGAAGAGGCCGACGCGGCGGTCGACCGCGCTGCGGGCCAGGCCGGTCGTGAGGGCCTGGCGAACGGCGAGCCGCTGGGAGAGGTCGATCGTCGGTCCGAGCGGGTCGCCGTCGATCAGGTCGGCCGGGGCGACGGGCGCCTTGCTGGGGTGGACCTTGCAGGTCTTCACGGCCGGGTCGAAGCGGTCGCCGCGTTCGAGGTAGGAGAGCATCAGGCCGTCGGCGTGGAAGCCAAGGGGTCCGTCGGCGCCCTCGGCTTCGGAGGCATCGACGACGGTGACGCCGCCACTGCCGAGAACCTCGATCGTGCCGTCGGGCCGGACGAGCAAGGCGGTGTCCTCGTCGATGCCGAAGCCCAGGGGAATCTCGCGCTCGACCAGCGCACGGGCCAGGCGGGCCAGACGGCCGCGCTGGCCGAAGTGCTGGTCGATCAGACCGCCGCGGAAGAGGCCGAGGCCCTGGGCCAGCACGGCGCCGCGCTGGTGGGAGGCGGAGACCAGGCCAAAGTCGAGGGCATCGAGCATGGCACCGCGGGAAGAGAGCATCGGGTCGCTCATGACGGCCGCACCCGCACTGGTTCCGGCGACCACGCCCCCAGCCTCGAAGACGGCGCGGACGGCCTCCCAGGCGGGCGAGCCGGCGTCGTCGGGGCCGAGCAGAGCGCGGGCGATGTGCGCCTGGTCGCCGCCGCAGAAGAACAGGCCGTTGCAAGCGCGGATCTGCGACGCGATGGCCGGGTCGAAGGCGCTGCGGGCGGCGTTCTCCTGGGTGATCTCGATGACCGAGGCCGAGCCGGGCGGCAGGCCATAGCGGGCCGTGAGCAGGGCGACCATCCGGCGGGCGTCATAGTTGGAAACGCTGGCCGTCGGAAAAACCCCGAAGCGGGCACGCTGCGGGCCGCCAGCCAGCTCGATCAAGGTCCGATGGACCTCGGTATTGGTGTCCTTCAGCCCGCCCCCGATGATCAGCAAGCTGCCCGGATCAGCCAGAGCCGGCGCCACCAGGGCCAGGGACGCCAGCAACGTGGCGAGGACAAACGGCCTCGCGCCGAACAATCGAAAATCGAGCGGAATGCTCGCCATGCCTGGATGTCTCCTCATGGAGGTGTGGATGGGCCACGACGCCTCTTGCATCCTGTTGCCGGCATGACCGACCGAAGGAGAGCCAGTCGGCCCCGACCCGCCCGCGCCGGTGTGAAGACGAGCGGGTGGAGTGCGCTGAGATCTGGTGGAATCGTAGTCGAAGAACTGTTGAACGACCACGGAAAAATGGCCGATCCAGTCGGGAAGGGTCCGTTCCTCATCCGGGCCAAGGAGCTACGGCAGGCGGTTGGCGTGGCGGACGCGGGCGTTGTGAGCCCCGGGGTCGAGCATGACGACCCGCAAGACGCCCGCCGAGAGGTCCTCGGCCACCTTGGCGAGCAAGTTCGACCCGCTCTCGCTGGGCGAACAAACCTTGATGGCCAGCGCGGGGACGTTGTCCGTGATCGAAGGGGGGCAACCAGGGTGGAGGATCAAGCGACGACGCGGGAAGGATCGCCCGCCATCGGCAGCGAGGCGGAACGGGTGGCCGCGCTCGACGGCCTGATCGTCGGGCCGGAGAACACCCTGGCGCATGCAAGCGTGCTGGCGCTGGCGCGGGGAGACGTCGTGGGAGCGAAGCTCTCGCCGCTGGTCCTGCACGGGCCGGCGGGCGTGGGCAAGTCGCGGTTGCTGGCGGGCTTGGTGGAGGCGTGGCTGGGACGGAGGCCGGGCGCGTCGGTGGCCCATCTGGGGGCGGAGGCGTTCGTGGCACGTTGCGCCGAGGCGGCCGGACGGGTCGGCGGCTGGGCCGAGCTGCGCGGGCAGTTCCGGGGGCTCAACCTGTTCGTGATCGAGGACCTGCACGCATTGGAACGGGCCCCGCTCGCCCTGGAGGAATTGGGCCACACGCTCGACGCCCTGGCCGAGGTTGGCGCGTCAGTGGCGGCCTCGGCGCGGGAAGGGCCGGGTCGCTGGTCGCAATCGGGCTGGCCGGCGCGGCTGGTCAGCCGGCTGGTCGGGGGCCTGGCGGTGCGGATTGACCCACCAGGGCCGGCGTCGCGGCGCCGGTTCGTGCTGGAGGGGGCCAGGGCGCGGGGCCTGACGCTCGCGGCCGAGGCCGTCGAGGCGCTGGCCGACGCGGCGGAGGGTTACCGGACCCTGGAAGGCTGGCTCGCCCGGCTGACCCTGGCCGCGCGACTGGAGGCCGGCGGCGGTCGCGGACGATCGCGGGTCCTGGATCAAGGACAGGTCGCGGCGATCCTGGCGGACGACGTGGCGGCGTCGTTGGAAGCCGACCGGGGCGGCTCGGGCCGTGGAGCGGATCGCGAGCGACGTGGCGAGGCGGTTCGGGTTGCGGGCGCGGGACCTCCGCTCCAGCTCGCGGCGGCAGGCTCTGGTGGTCCCCCGGCACCTGGCGATCTACCTGGCCCGCGAGCGAACCGCTTTGAGCTTCGCGGCGATCGGGGCGTACTTCGGCGGCCGGGACGCCAAGACCGTGCGCCACGCCTGCCAGGCCACCGCACGCCGGCTGGCAGCCGACCCCTCCCTGGCGGCGGTCGTCGACGCGCTGGGCAGCCGGATGCGGCAAGACAGTGATCCGGAGGCCGGGGGTCGCGTCAACGACCGCCGCGGGCCTGCTTGCGGATGATCTCCAAGTTGCGCTGCGCCTCGGCATAATCGGGGCGAAGGCGAACGGCCGCGGCGAGGGCACGCTCGGCGTCATCCCGACGGCCGAGGCGGAAGAGGGCGAGGCCGAGGTTGTTCTGGACGTCGGCCGACTGAGGGGCGAGTCGGGCGGCCTCCTGGAAGTGCTCGGCGGCGCCGGCGAAGTCATCGAGGCGGACGAGCACGAGGCCGAGGTCGTTGCGGGCCTCGGGGTACTCGGGAGCCAAGCGGACCGCCTCGGCGAGCGGGTCGGCGGCCTCGCGGTTGCGGCCGAGTTGAGCGAGGGCCAGACCAAGCTGACGCTGTGCTTCGGCCAGGGCGCGGGCGGGCGGGACGTCCGCGGCGACGGCGGCGGGGTCGGGAGGGGCGTCCTGGCGGAGCCGGACGACCTCGGCGAAGGCGTCGGCCGCCTCGGCGTGGCGGCCCTGGATGCTCCGGCGCGTCCGAGGATGTCGTAGGACGCGGCGAGATGCCGGCGGGCCGCGAGGTCGCGCGGCCGAAGCTGGACCGCCTCGTCGGCAAGCCGGACCGCTTCCGTGGCTTCGCGGGCCCCATCGTCGGCCTGGCCGGAGGCGATCAGCGCCGCGGCGAGCTTGGTGCGAACGTCGGCGCCTTCGGGATGAATGCGAACGGACTCCCGCAAGTGCTCCAGCGCCTCGGGATAGTCCTTCCTCTGCAACGCGAGCAAGCCGAGATTGGCGTGGATGTTCTCGTCGCGATCGGTGCCCACAGCCAGGGCGCGCGTCCAGAGGGCCTCGGGATCGCGCCAGGTCATGCTCAGTTGCCAGCTCAGGACGCCCAGGCCGACCGCCGCCGCCGTGCCGGCGAGACCCAGACCCAGGGCCGCGCGCGGTCCCCCGCGTAACGAAGCCCCCACCAGGCCCCCGGCCAGCAGCACGAACAGGGCTGGTGTCGCGGCATAGGCGTACCGCTCGGCGACGAGGAACTCGTTCGACTGGAGCAGGCCCAGGTTCGGGGCGACGATCACCAGATAAGCCCCGACCGCCGCCGGCAAGGCCGGCCATCGCCGTCCCAGGGCCAGCACCGCCACGACCAGTAACCCCGCCGCTGTCGCGGCCAGGAGGAACCGTGTTGCAAACGGATCAAAGTCGCGGGGCTGGATGTGGAAGGCGGTCAGGCCGGTCGGCACGAGCGTCTTCCACGGATAAAAGACGAGCCCGTAGGCCGCTTGCATCAGGCGATCCAGGGGACCATGGGCGTCGATCGGCCGGAACGATTCCGAGCGCGCCACGATCGCCCGGAATCCCACGAATGCCGCGATGGCGAGGAACGGCCCCTTCTCCAGCAAGATCCGGCCCGGCGCGGCCGTCCGGCCCGCCTCCTTCCGCCACGGACCGATCCGCCGCAGCGGGTAGAAATCCAGGATCAGCAGGATGACCGGCCCGGTCATCGCGACGCCTTTGCTCAAGCCGGCCGCGACGAACAGGGCGAACGACCCCCAGTAAGCCCGACTCCTCCAGAATGGGCCGGTCGTGTCGGTCGCGTGGACGTAGGCCAGGGTCGCCAGCAGGCCGAAAAGGACGCAGGGCAGATACGGCTGGCAAGACGCCCAGGCGACGACCTCCACCCGCAGCGGATGCACGGCAAAGAGCGTCGTCGCCAGGGCGCAGAACAGGAAGAAGTCGGTCCGGTTCCGGATCGACGGCTCGCCGAAGCCGCGCGCAACGAGTTCCAGCGTCAGGGCATACAGCGCCACCGCGACGGCCGCATGGAGCAGCAGGCTCGCCAGGTGGTATCCCCACGGCTCCAGGCCGAACAAGGCATATTGCCACTCCAGCAGCCACCAGGCCAGCGGCTGCCAGACCCCCAGCAAGGTCGCTTTCCAGGCCCAGGCGAGCTGCGACGGTCCGAGGCCGCGGAAACCGGGGTTGTGGAGGAAGTTGGCCTGATCGTCGAGCTGGTCGAGCCAGCCGTTGCCGAGGATCGGAGCGCACGCGACGACGGCCGCGATCGCCACGGCGAGGGCCAGCCCCGCGGCCCGGACGTCCGAGCCAGGCCGGTCGAGCCCGTGCCAGAGCGGTCGCGGCCGGGGCGGTTGCGGGCGACGGGTTCGCGACGGGTCGACGTCGGGAGGATGCTCTGGAGGCCGATTTCTTCATGGATGGGTCGTGTTCGGAGGACGTGGGTCGTCGCGGGCTTCGCGAATCGCCCGCGGCCCGGCCCAAAGGGTAACGTCCTTCCCACCACGACGGCAACGCCCGCCCGCCCACGGGCCGATCGGACTACAATCGAGGTGGACGGCCTCAACGTTGACCGGGAGGATTCGTCCTTTGGAAATCGATCCGAGCTGTTCTGGAAAGAGGCCCTGGCCTGGCGCGAGTCGGCCTCGCGGCGGCGTGTCTGCCCAACGTGCTCGCCTTCGGCCTGATCGCCTGGGTGGTCTATTTCATCGACCAGGTCGAGGCCCTGAACCTCCGCGTCCCGGTGGCGCCCTACGAGGTGGCGGGCGTCCTGCTGGGCCTCCTGCTGGTCTTGAGGACGAACGCCGGCTATGACCGCTGGTGGGAGGCCCGCAAGGCCTGGGGCGGAATCGTCAACCAGTCGCGCAACCTGGCGATCTCCGGGCTCACCTACGGCCCCGATGACCCCGAGTGGCGGCAACGCTTCGTCCGCTGGTCCGCCGCCTTCTGCCACGCCGCGCGGGCCAGCCTCCGCGAAGACCGCACGTCCCCGAACTGGTGCCCTTGCTCGGCCACGCGGAGGCCGCCCAGGTTGCCTCGGCCCCGCACAGCCCCAGCTTCGTGGCCCGGAAGATCGCCGAACTTCTGCGTCAGGCCCGCGACCACGGCGGACTCGACGGCTTCGGATTCCTCCAGGTCGATCGCGAACGGGCCTTGCTGATCGATCACATCGGCGTCTGCGAGCGGATCAAGCGGACCCCTCTGGCGCGCGTCTTCTCGATCAAGATCCGCCGGTTCATCCTCCTCTTCCTGCTGACCTTGCCCTTCGGCCTGCTCCACCGGTTCGCGACGGCCGAGCCCCTCCTCGTCCCCTTGATCACGATGCTCGTCGCTTACCCGATCCTCGGCCTCGACCAGATCGGCGTCGAATTGCAAAACCCGTTCCCCCAACGCAACCTCAGCCACCTGCCGCTCGACGCGATCTGCCGGACGATCACGTCGAACCTCCTCGCCCTGCTCGACGCCCCCGACCCGGCCGCCGCAACCTCGGGCGACGACGGGCCGGCTCTCTCGGCGGATCTGAGGCCACCCGAGCCAACGGCCGCGCAACATCCCGGTTAGTGTGCTATAATTGACGTTAGCTCCTTGGCAATCCGGTCAGCTTCCCGACCCAGTCCCGGGCCCGGATCGCGATGCGACGCGACGCGTCTCGGACGCCGAACGAACTTCAAAATGGGTAATCTGGCGATGTAACCTTATAATTTTTGCGGATTTAGTGGTCTTTCATTCTCCACGAGGGAAGGCGTCTCCCGGGCGTCCTCACGCCGTCCCGCAGGCGTTCTGAGCGCGTCGCCCAGACGTTCCTTCGCGGTCCTGAGCCATCCTGGTCGGTCAAAAAAAGCGACTCCGGAGCTCCAGTCGCGGCTTCTCATCACGGTTCGGAATCCGGCCTCCGGGATTCCGCAACCCGCAAATCCGTTCACTCCAGGCCCGACTCGCGGGGTGGCTTGCTTGGGGTGGTGGCCCGGGAATCCTCGGGTGGGAGTCGGGTCCAGATCACGGCCCAGGCGTCGCGGAGCGTCAGGAGGAAGACGAGGAAGAGGCCGAGGAATGAGCCGAAACCCAGGCCACTGAGCAAGCCGAATCCGAGGCCGAACTCGCTCGGGTCGAGGTCGGGGGAGCGCTCGAACTCGCGACCCATCAGCCATCTCACGAACGACGGTGCCGCCTCGCCGACACCGTAGCCGACGATCGCTCCAGCCAGGCCGAAGCAGGCGATGCAAAGGATCACGGTCACGATGGCTTGCCGCAACTTGAGCATTGACGGACCCTCCACGTCGGGACTCGGAATCTCGGGATTCCCTCGTGGATTCGCGGTCCGGGGCCGTCTATTGCGGGGTCGCCCGCCGCGTCGCCCCCGGGAGAGGGGGCCCGGGGACGACGCGGGGCGGGGCGGGAGCGCAGGGTCACGCCAGGGGGAGGGATCCGCAGGGTCGGGAGTGCGGAACGCGGGAGCGGGAGGTCAGGAGGTCGCTGCCCAGATCGTCACCCTCGGAGGTCACCAGCTCGCCGAGCAGTCGGAGGAAGCGTCGGCGGAGCACGACCGCCCGCCGCAGCACCCGGACTCGCAGAGCAAAGGAACGCTGGGCGTCCAGGCCCCGGTGGCCCGGCTCACAACGCGCGGCCACCGCCTTGAGGACGCCGTGGCGACGGTCCAGCCGCCGGGCCTCGACGGCCAGCGCGGCCCGGCGAAGGGCGTCCGTCGCGGGGCGGACGGTAGGCGGGACGGTCGTCAGCATGGACCCATCCTTTCGCGACGTGAGGGTCTCGGATCGAATCGGCAGGGCGAGGGCGAGAAGTGAGGCTCGAAGGGGTTGGGCGTTGGTCAGGCAAGTACCTGTGCCAGGGGCGGAGGGACGCCGGCTCGGAAGGTCGCGACACACCGGTTTTTCCAGAGGATTCCGGCCCATTCACCGCCTGGCTCGCCCCCCTGGCTCGGCGTTGCGCTTGAAAGAAAGTCGCGATGGGCCCTGTAATTCTTGCGCGGCGATCGCACCATGCACTCTTGACATCCCCGACAGGTCGGACTGCGTCGGGTGGTGAAGGGGCCGGGACGGCCGCTCATTAATGGTTACAATTTCACGACTTGCGACCGCCCCGGGGCGGCATCTCGCCCTTGTCCGGGAGGGGTGATTCGGATACAATTGAATCCTATGCAACTGCGTCCTCGCGGGCCGCCGCGAAGGCGGTCGAAGGGACGTCGTCCGTCGAGGGATCGAAGACCGTGAGCACTGCCGTTCCGCCTGTCTCGCCGTTGCCCGAGGAGCCGACCCCGCCGCAGCCTCTGAACATCGAGGAGGAGCTCAAGGAGAGTTACCTCAACTACGCGATGTCGGTGATCGTCAGCCGCGCCTTGCCCGACGTCCGCGATGGCCTCAAGCCGTCGCAGCGTCGCATCCTGGTCGCCATGCGTGACCTCGGCCTGACGCCCGGCGGTTCGACCAGCAAGTGCGCCGGCATCGTCGGCGAGACGATGAAGCGGTATCACCCGCACGGCGACAATTCGATCTACCCGACGCTCACGCGCATGGCCCAGTGGTGGAACATGCGCCACCTGCTCATCAGCGGTCAGGGCAACTTCGGCTCGATCCACGGCCTGCCTCCCGCGGCCATGCGTTACACGGAGGCAAAGCTCAGCCCGGTCGCCGCCGAGATGCTGGAGGACATCCAGCTCGACACCGTCGATTTCCAGCCCAACTACGACGAGAAGTACCAGGAGCCGCGGGTCCTGCCCGCCAAGTTCCCCAACCTGCTCGTCAACGGCTCGGGCGGCATCGCTGTCGGCATGGCGACCTCGATCCCGCCGCACAACCTCGGCGAGGTCTGCGACGCCGTCGTCGCCCTGATCGACAACCCCCAGATCACCCTCGACGAGCTGGTCGCGATCGTCCCCGGCCCCGACTTCCCCACCGGCGGCACGATCTGCGGCCGTTACGGCATCCTCCAGGCTTATCGAGACCGGCCGAGGCCGGCTCTTCCTCCGCTCGAAGTACGACATCGAGGAACTCCGCGACGGCCGCTCCCAGCTCATCTTCACCGAGATCCCCTACCAGCTCACCAAGGAGATCCTCCTCAAGAAGCTGGCCGACCTCGTCAACAGCGGCCGGATCAACGGCGTCACCGACGTCGTCGACGAGAGCGATCGTAAACAGCCCGTCCGCGTCGTCGTGAAGGTCAAGAAGGGCGAGGACCCGAACGTCGTCCTCAACCAGCTCTTCAAGTTCTCCCCGCTTCAGGACAGCTTCAGCATCATCATGCTGGCGCTCGTCGATGGCCGGCCGAAGACGCTCGGCCTCAAGGAGCTGCTCCGCCTCTTCGTCGAGCACCGCGTCAACGTCATCCGCCGACGGACCCAGTACCAGCTCCGCCAGGCCAGGGCGCGGGCCCACCTCGTCGAAGGTCTGTTGATTGCCCTCGCCTATATCGACGAGATCATCCGCGTGATCCGCTCCTCGGCCAACCCCGTCGAGGCCCGCGCTCGCCTGATGGGTCTCGAAGTCTCCGCCGAGATCCTCCGCCGCGCCCTGAACGATCCCGAGGCCCGGGCCAGCGCCAGCCTGACCCGCATGCAGGCCGAAGCCATTCTCGCCATGCGTCTCCAGCAGCTCACCGGCCTGGAGGCCGACAAGCTCGTCGAGGAATACCGCAAGCTCCGCGAGGACATCGCCCATTACGAGGCCATCCTCGCCGACGAGCGCCTGATCCTCGACCTGATCCGCGCCGACATGCGCGAGCTGAAACACAAGTACGCCGAGCCCCGCCGCAGCATCATCTCCGACGAGGAACTCGGCGACTTCGACAAGGAAGCCTTGATCCGCGAAGAGTACATGGTCGTCACGATCACCCACGACGGCTACATCAAGCGCCTGCCTCCCTCCACCTATCGGGCTCAAGGGCGTGGTGGTCGCGGCATCGCCGCCACGAACACCCGCGATGGCGACTTCCTCGAACACATGTTCGTCGCCCTGACCCACGATTACATCCTCTTCTTCACCGACCGCGGCAAGGTTTACTGGCTGAAGGTCTATGACATCCCGATGGCCGCCCGCACGGCCGGCGGCCGGGCGATCGTCAACCTCTTGCAACTCGACGAGGGCGAGAAAGTCACCGGCCTGATCCCGGTCCGTGAGTTCAAGGATGACGAATACTTGATGATGGTCACCTGCCGCGGCACGGTGAAGAAAACCGAGTTGACGGCGTTCAAGCGCCCCTCGGCCGCGGCATCATCGCGTTGGGGCTCGACGAGGGCGACACCCTGATCGGCGTCGGCCGCGTCAAGGCTGGCGACCACGTCATCCTCTCGACCCGCGACGGCATGGCCATCCGCTTCGACGAGTCCGACGCCCGCTCGATGGGCCGCCCCGCCCACGGCGTCAAGGGGATCGGCCTTCAGGACGACGACGAGGTCATCGGCATGGTCGTCGCCAACGGCCAGGACGACCCGGCCAGCCTCCTGACCGTCTGCAGCCACGGCTTCGGCAAGCGCACGGCCCTGACTGAGTACCGCTCGCAGAAGCGCGGCGGCAAGGGCCTCATCGATATCAAGACATCGAAGCGCAATGGCTCTGTTGTTGCCATCGCCAAGGTTGTCGATTCCGACGAGGTGATGCTCACGACCACCGGCGGCATCATCATCCGGACCCGTGTTGGCGACATCAACCTGATCGGCCGGAATACCCAGGGGGTCAAGCTGATCCGTCTCGACGACGGCGACTCCGTGGGCTCATTGGCGAAGCTGCCCGAGGAGGAGCTTGAGGCCGCCGCCGAGCTTGAGGATGTCGCCGGCGCCGACGTCGAGGACCTGCCACCGACGGTGGCCCACCCGCCGCACCTGATGGACGACGGCGTCGGCGAGGCGGAGGCCAGTGACCATCTCGACGACGAGGAGCGACGGCGAGTCCTGACGCCGAGCGGCGCGGTCGCCCAGGTTGGACGATCGCCGCCGTGGGTTGCGGCGGCGATGGTGGGTCATTTCATGCCCGAGGCGATTTCGAGGGAACGGCCGACGTCGAGGGCCCAGAGGTCGGGGCCGTCGATGACCCAGACGGTGGGGATGTCGAGCGTGCCGTCGGCGTTGTAGCCGGCCTCCATCGGCTCCTTCGCGGCGCCGCTCTGCTGCCGCTGGGCGACCTCGGGCCGCTCAGGGTAGTCGGGGCCGAGCATGCGGAGGACGAGCTCGATCCGCCCCTCCCTGAGCGGCTCTCCTTGACCTTCACGGCCTTGTAAGTGACCGACTTGTTCGTTTTCGGGTCGGCCTTGAACTTGAACCGTCGGTCGAGCGTCTTGAGCCAGTTCTGCACCGAATTCGCCTGTGCCGGTCGACGCGACCTTCTCCAACTCGCGGGTCCGTCCGTCGAGCAAGGCGCGGCCGACGTAGTCGAGGCGGGCCTCGAAGTCCTTGGGGGGCGGGAAGAAGTCGACCTTGGGTCGGTAGCCGAGGGCGAAGGGCAGGGTGACCAGGGCGACCACGACGACCAGGACACGGACCGCCATCGGGGTCCTCTTGAGGATCCCGAGAAGGCTCATGTCAGGCAATCGCGGCGGCCTCCCGGGCAAGCCGGGCTCGTTCGGCTCGCGCGGCGGCCTCGGGGTCACCCAGGATGATCTTGCCGTTTTCATCCATGTAGAAGACGGCATCGCATTTCTTGCAGTGCATCCGGGTCTTGATGCGGTCGGCGGGGGCATTGCCCCGCCGTCCGCAACTCGGGCAGGTCATCGGGATCATGGACTGCGAACTCCTGGGATGAGCCGACCGGCGCCGTCGCTCGGTGAGGGCAAGCGGAGCCCGGGTCGTGACTGGACGGTCGGTCGTGGGACCCACGACCTGAGCACGACTCGCTTCGGCCGGCCACCAATGGCTTCCCTCCATATTTGACGACTTGCGGCGGCGGGATCGAGAGAGAGTTGAAAAAGAGAGATCTTGAGAAACCACCCCGGCGACGTTCGGCAGGCGTCTTCACGGCGATGGCAGACAGGCTCAAGCTCGCCTTGTTCGGCCGGGCCCGGCCCGCTAGGGTAGCAGTCGCGGCCTGGCGTGGCCGGCTTCGGTTCCCGTCCCGATTGATTTCGCGATCTCGAAGGGGCAAAGACCCATGCGCGTCCTGGTGACGGGCGTCTCCGGGTTCGTCGGCGGCCACTTGGTCGAGCACCTGGCTCGGCTCGGGCGACCAGATCGTCGGCCTGTCGAGCCGTCGGCCGATGGCCGACGTCGCTGGCCCATCTCGAACGACTCGCCCGGATCGAGCGGCTCGACCTGGCCGACGTCGCCGAGGACGACTTCGCCGACCTGCTCCGCCGCAAGCAGCCCGAGGCGATCTATCACCTCGCCGCCCAGGCCAACCCGTCGCGGAGCGTGGCCGACCCCCGCGGCACCTGGGCCTTGAACCTCGGGGGAGCCTTGAACCTGCTCGAAGCGGTCAAGGCGTCAGGGCTTGAAGCCGCGGGTCGTGCTGGTCGGCTCGGGCGTCTGCTACGGCAACCCCGCCCCCGAGCACCTGCCGGTCACCGAGTCGTGCCCCTTGCGGCCGAATAACCCCTATGCCGCGAGCAAGGCGGCGGCCGACCTGCTGGGTCTCCAGCACTTCCTCGGCCACGGCACCGACGTCGTGATCGCCCGGCCGTTCAACCACGCCGGCCCGCGGCAGTCGGACGACTACGTGCTCAGCAGCCTCGCCCGCCAGGTCGCCGAGGTCGAGGTGGGCTCCAGGCCGGCCGTCGAGCACGGCAACCTCGAGGTCGTCCGCGACTTCACCGACGTCCGCGACATCGTCCACGCCTACCGTCTGCTTGCCCTCGAAGGCCGCCCCGGCGAGGTCTACAACATCGGCACCGGCCGCGACGTGCCACTCACCGCCATGCTGGAGACGCTCTGCTCCCTGGCTCGGGTACCCGTCGCTTCCCGCGTCGATCCCGCCCGCTTCCGGCCCGTCGATCAACCCCGCCTCCTCGCCGACGCCTCCAAGCTCCGCGCCGCGACCGGCTGGGAACCCCGATTCTCGATCGAGCAAACGCTCTCGGATATGCTCGACTCCTGGCGGGAAGCGATCCAGTCGCCGGCCTTGGCCTGACCCGAGGTCGATCAATGCCGGTGGTGAATCCACTCCCGCATCCGGCTCCGGCCGGTGAACGGGAGACTCGGGCGCAGGGCCCAGCCGGCGGGGCCGGGCGGGGCGTTGGAGGACGGGGCGGCGGCGAGGGCGGAGTAGAGGGGCGAGTAGTACGGCGAGGGGCCGTTGCTCAGGTCGTTGCCGGGATAATACAGGCCGGGGTAATAGCCCCAGCCGCGGGGGCCGTAGGCGCCGTAGCCGAAGCCGTTGGAGAGGAAGCCGCCTGGACCGAAGGTGGGGTAGGGGCCGAGGGCGGGGTCGATCACGACGTCCATCCACTGAGCCCGCGCGGTCGTTGCGGGACCGAGGAGCAGGGCGGTAAACGCGAGCGAGCAGGTCAAAGCGAGTAGGCCGCGAGTCATCGGAGCCGTCCGGATTGCCGGGCTCCGGACGGCGGTTCGGCCCTCCCTGATTGCCCGCCGGCCGGGTCGAAGCGGAACTCATCGCGAGACGCATCCTCACCCGGAAGCTTACCACGCGATCGGCCCGCGGGCGGCGGCCCGGCTCCGGTCCGCTCAGCGCGAGGTGGTTTGTACGGGCGGCCTCGTGTAGTAGTCGAGCCAGCCCTTGAGTCGAGCGGCCGACTTCGGCACGTTCACCTCGGCGCCGGTGAGGACGGCTGAGGGGCTGAGCACCTCGCCGTAGTAGTTGACGTTGGCCCGCCAGTCGAGGGTGAACGCGGCGCCTTCGAGCGACACCCCCGCGAAGAGGCCGCGGCTTCGGGAATAGGAGTAGATCTCGGACGAGAGCAAGGCATCGGTGCCGGCCTCGACCTGCCGGCCGAGCGGTCCGGCGGCGACGGCGGCATCGGCTCCGAGCGTGAACTTGCCGTGGCCGTTGAGGAAGCTATCAAGGCTCCTGCGGTTCTTGAAGACGAGGATCAGGTCGGTCGCCTGCGCACCGGCCTGGAGCCCGAAACTGCCGCCGGTCAGGGTGACGAAGACCGGGTTGCTCCAGCGGCCATCGACGGTGCGGACCAGCAGCACGCCCCTTCCGAAGCGGATGCCCCCCAGGAACCCCGCCTTGAGCACCCCCGGCACGATCGCGATCGCCTGCGCCCCACCCAGCAAGGCCGGCGGGATACTCTGCTCAGGAATGCCCATAACCTCATAAAAGCAAACGGTCGAGGTATCGACCGTGACCGTCTCCCGGTACTGGGCCAGGGCCGGCCTCGCCGGTCCAATCAGGGCGACGACCAGGGCGAGCGCGGCCGGAATCGTCGCGGCGCGCAGGGGTCGGGAGCATCTCATGGGGTCGGCCTCCATTTGCCGGTGTTGATCCCCGACCGTGACGGTCGAGGGCGAGAGGGGCGGGCCGCGACACCGTTCGAGGTCCGAGGTCCGGGCGGGTCGCATCCTTGAAACCGGGGCCATTTCCCGGCACAAGGTACGTATCCGCTCGCAGGCGATCGGTCAATGCCGAGTTCGGCCGGTGCGGTGTTGACGGTTGGCCGTTGACCAGTGAAGCCATCCCCTGGGAGAACCCGCCCGTGCGACTCTCGCTCTCGCTCCCCCTCGCCCTGGCTCTCGCCGCGCCCGCCTTCTCCGCGGCCGACGATCCCCGCAACATCCGCAACGGCCACACGATCCCCGACGAGGGCTACTGCGATCAGCCCTACGTCGTCAGGACCCGCGACGGTGCCTGGCTCGGCCTCATGACCACCGGGCCAGGCCGCGAGGGGCAGACCGGACAGCACATCGTCGCCACAATCAGCGAGGATCAGGGCCGGAGCTGGTCCGACCTCATCGATATCGAGCCCGGCGACGGTCCCGAAGCGTCGTGGGTCATGCCCTATCTGGCTCCGAGCGGCCGGGTTTATGCCTTCTACACGTACAACGCGGAGAACCTCCGCGTCGTCCCTCGGGGCAACTCGGCGGGCGTGAACAAGCGGGTCGATACCCTGGGGGCGTATGCCTTCAAGTTCTCGGACGACAACGGCCGGACCTGGTCGAAGGAGCGTTACGAGATCCCGATGCGGAAAATGAAGATCGACCGCACGAACAACGTCGGCGGCGATTTCCTGTTCTTCTGGGGCGTCGGCAAGCCGATCCAGCACGACGGCGCCATGTACTTCGGTTTCGCCAAGGTCGGCAAGTGGGGCCTGCCCGGCGGCATGGTCACGTCGCAGGGTTGTTTCATGAAGAGTCAAAACATCCTCAAGGAAGCCGACCCCTCGAAGCTCCGCTTCGAACTCCTGCCCGACGGCGACTCCGGCCTGCGCGCCCCGAAAGGCCCCGTCTCGGACGAGGCGAATCTCGTCGGCCTGTCGGATGGCTCGCTCTACGCCACCTACCGCACGATCGACGGATACCCCTGCGGTGCTTACAGCCGCGACGGCGGCCATACCTGGACCGGCCCCGCGTATGCCACCTACGCGCCCGGCGGCCGTCGGATCAAGCACCCCCGGGCGGCCAATTTTGTGAAAAAGTTCTCGAATGGCAAATACCTCTACTGGTTCCACAACCAGGGGGGGAGCCCGTCCACCTCGCGAGGTGGGACTACTACAGCGGTCGCAACCCCGCCTGGGTCACCGGCGGGATCGAGAAGGATGGTCAGATTCTCTGGTCCGAGCCCGAGATCCTGCTCTACGACGAGGACCCGAACGTCCGGATCAGCTACCCCGACTTCATCGAGGACGAAGGCCGCTACTTCGTCACCGAGACGCAGAAGACCGTCGCCCGCGTCCACGAGATCGACCCGACCTTGCTCGCAGGGGTCTGGAACCAGTTCCACCGCAACGAGGTTGCCCGCGATGGTCTGCTGCTTGAGGTGGTCGGCGATGCCGCAAAGCCCGGTGCGAAGCTCACCATGCCGGTCTTGCCCGACCTGCACGACCGCGGCGGCTTTGCGATCGATTTCTGGGTCAAGCTCGACGAGCTGACCGCCGGCCAGACGATCCTCGACGCCCGCGACGCGAAGGGCAAGGGGCTCGCGCTGAGCACCTCGGAACGCTCCACGATCGCGCTCGTCCTGAACGACGGCCAGCAGACCGCCACCTGGGACAGCGACCCCGGTACGCACCCCGGCACGCTCAAGTCGGGCGTCTGGCAGCATGTGGCGGTGATCGTCGATGCCGGCCCGAGGCTGATCCTGTTCGCCGTCGATGGCGTGCTCAACGACGGCGGCGCGCTTCGCCAGTACGGCTGGGGTCGCTTCGGTCCCGAGATCGGTGATGTCAACGGGTCGCGGGAGGCGACACTGGCTCCGAAGCTTTTCGGTGAGATTGCCGCCTTGCGGATCTACGGCCGGCCCTTGCGGACATCGGAGGCCGTGGGGAACTGGCGGGCGGGACGGCCGTAGTCGTCGGAGGAGCGGCTTCCGGTCGCCACTCAGAGTCTGTTCCAAAAGGGGCGTCGGCTGTAGTTTGGGGGGATGGAACGCAAAGCCTACCCCAGCGACCTGACCGACGCCCAGTGGCGCCTCCTCGCTTCCCTGATCCCCGAGGCCAAGCCCGGCGGCAGGCCCCGCAAGTACGAGATGCGCGAGGTCATCAATGGCCTGCTCTACCTCAACCGCGAGGGCTGTTCCTGGCGGGCGTTGCCCCACGACCTGCCCCACTGGAAGACCTGCTACAACTTCTTCCGCCGGTTCGAGGCCGACGGCACCTGGGACGCCCTGGTCGCCGCGTTGCGGGGGGAGGTGCGGACGAAGCTCGGGCGCGCGCCGACGCCCAGCGGCGCCTGCATCGATAGCCAGTCGGCCAAGACGGCGCACGGCGGGGCCGAGGTCGGCGTCGATGGCGGCAAGATGGTGCGGGGCCGCAAGCGACATATCGTCACCGACACGCTGGGGTTGCTGCTGATCGTCGTGGTCACCGCGGCGAACCTCGACGACGGGGCGACGGCGCCGCGGCTGCTGGCCGGTCTGCCCGCCGTGACGTTCCCCCGGCTGGCCGTGGTGTGGGCGGACCGGAAGTACCGCAACTCCCGGCTCGACGCCTGGCTGTCGGGCCAGGACCGGCTCCGCGTGGAGGTGAGCTCGAAGCCCGAGGGCGAGCGGGGGTTCAAGCCGCTGAAGGTGCGGTGGGTGGTCGAGCAGACCTTCGGCTGCCTGCTGCGGTGGCGGCGGCTGGTGCGGGACTTCGAGCGGCTGCCGGAGACGAGCGCGGCGATGGTCAAGCTCAGCTCGATCCATCGGATGGTCCGCCGTGCCCGGCCGCCGCGATGGCGGAAGAAATTCCGCTACAAGCGGCCGCCCAAAGCGGCCGCTTGAGTCTTTTGGAACAGTCTCTCAGTCGAGGTTGCAACCGCCTCCGCAACACATCGGAGCGCCGCAGCCGCCGCCCGGGTTGGCGATCGGGAGCGACGACGATCGCGAGCCGCCGTTGACCTGCGCCGCGGCGGGGACGCTGAACTGCTTGGCGACCTCGACCGAATGGCACTTCGGGCAGCGGGCGACGTCGCCCGACGAGCGGATCAAGGTCTCGAAGGAGTGGTGGCAGGGTTCGCAGCGGTATTCGTAGATCGGCATCGTCGGCGAGACTCCGGCTCGCCCCGGAGCAGGCGGGGCGTACAATCCGAGGGTTGGGAACCGAACTATTGTTGAGTCGCGCCGGGAAACTGTCAACGAGGCCTGTGGGGAGGAGCAACATGGCGATCCGGCCTTTGACGCGGGAGGAAGTTCGCTCGATCGACCGGCGAGCGGCCGAGGAGTTCGGCATGCCGACGCTGATCCTGATGGAGAACGCCGGCCGGGGGGCGGCGGACTGGCTGGCGTCGCGGGCCGGGGGACGGATCTTGATCCTCTGCGGGCCGGGCAACAACGGCGGCGACGGCGGCGTGGTCGCCCGGCATCTGGATATCCGGAACGTCCCGGTACATGTGATCTGGCTCGCCGATCCGGCGAAGCTCGCGCACGATGCGGCGGTGCAGCATGAAATCCTGGCACGTTCGGGTATCCCGCAGGAGGACTGGCCGGGGCCGATCGATGGGGTGCGGCTGGCCGATCTGCTGGCGAAGGCTGACTGGGTTGTCGATGCCCTGCTCGGCACGGGCCTGAGCCGGCCGGTGGAGGGGACGCTCCGGGAGGCGATCGAGGCGATCAACGCCGCGGGCCGGCGCGTCCTCGCCCTCGACCTGCCCTCGGGCCTGGATGCCGACACCGGCGAGCCGCTCGGGTTGGCTGTCCACGCCGCGGCGACGGCCACCTTCGTGGCCCCGAAGGTCGGCTTCGCCAGGCCGGGGGCCTTTGCCCACACCGGTCAGGTGGAGGTCTTCGGGATCGGCGTTCCCCGTCGTCTGCTCGACGCCTTCGGCGCGGCGCCGGATGGGGGAGTCTGGGCGCCGCCGTCGGGACCTTGAGGTCGGGCCTGGGCGGAACGGAACCCCATCCGGTTCTTCCCGGATCGAAGATCGCCTCTTGCCCGCGCTGTCCAAAACGAGTAGCCGTTCGGCACGGAGTATGCCGCTTTCTTTGACTGTCCATCGACGTTCGGGACGACGCGGGAACGCCCGGGAGACGCGTCCGGGACGCCTGCGAGACGGCATCAGGACGCTTGGGGGACGCCTCTTAACAATGGAAATGGAAAATTTTAAAGACCATTTTGGCAAGAAGTTAGAAAGAGATATTGCCCATTTTGAAGTTCGTTCGGTGCGCGGGACGCGCCGTCGCGTCGCGTGGATACTGGGGATGGGAAGACCACCGGATTGCCAAAGAGCTAACGTTAATTATAGCACACAATGGGATGGCCGGTGTGGGTCGCGTCACGTCGTTGTCGGGACGGACCGAAGGTCCCTTCGCGGGGAGGTGAGGGAGAGCGCCGACCGACTTTCCGAAAAGTGGTCGGGGATCGCCCGGCGGAGGGGCCCTTTGCAGGGTGGGCTCCGCGCACCGATCCTCAATTACCACAAGAAGATCGGTGGGCGGGGCCTCTCTCCAAGGGTTCCGAGATTCCGGCGCTACCGGGTCATTCTGCTTAGTTGGTCGGTTCGGCGGGGGGGCGGGTGTCGTAAAGCGTTGCCGACACGTCGGCCAGGGTCTCGGGCGAGGACTCCGGCGTGTGCTCGTCGGAGGCACTGACGGAAGGCGGCTCCTCGATGAGGGTGCGCTGGGAGGAGCGGCGGATGGGTGTCGGGCGGTTGGTGCCGTTGGCGAACCGGGATTCGTGGTGGCGGACGGCGGGCATCGGGTTCTTGGGCTTCACGTCGACGCGGACGGTGACGTCGTATTTCTGGCTCAAGGCCCAGACGCCCAGGCCGCTGGCGGCGGCCAGCACGGTGGCGGCCAGGCCGAGGCGGACCCAGGTGCGCAGACGGAGGCGGACGCGTTGCGGTGAGGGGTTGCGGCGCGACTCCTGGATCTGGCGGGCCAGGGCCGGCCAGAGCGAGGGAGCGTCGGCCGGCACCGGGTCAAACTGGCTGGCCGTGTGCAAGGTGGCCAGGGCGTCGCGGAGCCGGTCGAGCCGGTCGCGGCAGGACGGGCAGCCGAGCACGTGCCGCTCGACGCGGCGGCGCTCCAGACCGAGCAACTCGCCGCCGGCTAGCAAGGCCAGGCGATCGGCGACCCAACGGCAGGTCTCACGTCCCATGACGGGCCTCCCCTCGCCCCTGCTCGTGCCCCGCTTCGCGTCCGCGCACGGTCCCCGCTCCCTGGCGGCGCTCCCATTGCTGGCGGAACATCTCGCGGGCCTTGGCCAGTCGCCACCGCACCGTGGCTTCCTCGCGTTCGATGATCGCGGCCACCTCGGCCGACGAGAACCCCTCCAGGTCGCGCAGGACGAGGACCGTCCGGTAATCCAGCGGCAGCCGTTCGAGGACGTGGCGGACTTCCTGGGCCAGCTCGGCGCGGTCGCGGGGGTCGGGATCGGGCAGGTCGCTGGCGCGCCAGCCGTCGGACCAGGGGCGGTCGATCGACGCGGCCGGCGGGCGGCTTCGGCGGAGCTGGTCGCGGCCGAGGTTGACCCCGACCTGGAAGAGCCAGGGGCCAAACCGCCGTGAGGTGTCGAACTGGTCCAGTCGCGTGTACACTTTCCAGAACGTCTCCTGCGCCAGGTCGCGGGCCAGCTCCTCGTCCTGGATCAGGCGGCCGAGGACGCGGAGGAGCTTGCGCTCGTAGCGGATCACGAGGGCCGCGAACGCTTCGTCGTCGCCCTGCCGGGCCCGCTCGACGAGCCGGGCGTCGCTGGCCTCCTCAGGGTTGGCCTGCGGCGGACGGCCCGGCAAGGGCGTCGGCTTCGGGTTTCCGGCTGAAGGGCGGGCGGAGTCGGCCTGGATCTCGGCACCGGCTCCGTCGCCATTCCGTTCGGGCGAGTCACGCATCGCAAGCCCCTCCTGACGCATAGTATGATACGATCGGCCTCGCCTCCGTGTTGGAGGATTCTGTGACGGACCCGCCAGCGCTGGAGGTCCGCGGGTCGCGGAGGCCGTGGTCTTGCCGGATCGTCGGAGGCGTTGCCTGCCATGACGACTGCCTCGGACCAGGTCGTGCCGTGCCCGCCGGAGCAACTCGAAGCGGCGCTGGGAATCCTCTATCGACGGACGGCCGAGGGACTGCGGCGCAGCTCGTGGCCGAGGCCCTGGAAGATGCGGCGCGGGGGGAGCTGGACCTCTCGGGGCTGTGGGTGGCGCGGCGACGGGGCCGGGTGGTCGGGGCCTTGCTGACGCAGTCGCTGGCCGGTCGGGCGGCGGCGGTCTGGCCGCCGGAGGTGGTGGCCCGCTGGGGGCGGCAGACCCTGGCCGTGCGGCTGGTCCGTTCCGCCCTGGCTCAACTGCGGGGTCGGGGTTTCTTGGTGGCCCAGGCGCTCGTCGAGACGGTCCAGGCCCGGGGGGCTGTCGACGACCTGGCGTCGGGCGGCCTGCCGTACGTCACGGACCTGATCTATCTGAGCCGCCAGACGGTCGCGCCGCATTGACGGTCGGCCGGGGCTTGCCCGTGCTGGACTGGCAGAGTTTCGGGCCGGCGACCGAGGCCGACTTTCGCGACGTGCTGGCCGCGACGTATGAGGGAAGTCTGGACATGCCCGAGCTGGAAGGGGTCCGCTCGCTCGATGACGTGCTGGCCAGCCACCGCGCCGGCGGCCGGTTTGAGCCGGGGCGCTGGCGGTTGGGCCGGGTCCGCGGCGAGCCGGCCGCGGCGGCGATCCTGCTGATGGCCGACCAGCCGGATCGCCTGGCCTGGGAAGTCGCCTATCTCGGCCTGACTCCGCCCGCCCGAGGCCGCGGTCTCGGCCGCGCCGCCCTGGCCCATGCCCTCGACCTGGCTCGCCATCACCGCGACCGAATCGAGCTGGCTGTCGATGCCCGAAATACGCCTGCGATCAAGCTTTACCGCGAATCTGGGTTCACGCCTTTCGAACGCCGTGCCGTGCACCTGGCGATTCTCTCGGGCCCCTGAAGCGGCGATCTCAGGGGGCCGAGGATTCGGGCATTACGCCTTACTTGAGACGTAACGGCCGGGCGCGGTCGTGGCGGATGATGCGGCCTTCCTTCAAATAAACGACCGCCTCGGCGATGTTAGTGGCGTGGTCGGCGATGCGTTCGAGGTTGCGGGAGGTGTTGATCAGGCGAAGCCAGGTATTGACCCGGTCGGGGTCGCGGCGGATCGACTCCTTGAGCTCTTTCTGCACGGCGCGTCGGTGGCGATCGACGCCGCGGTCGGCCTCGATGACGGCGCGGGCCAGCTCGGGGTCACACTTGGCCAGGGCGTCGAGGCAGTCGTGGACCTCGGCCAGGGCGGCCTGGGCCAGGATGTCCATCCGGGCGGGCATGGGGACCGGCTCGGGTTGCTTGGCCAGCTTGCGGGCGCGGTTGGCGATGTGCTCGGCCAGGTCACCCATGCGCTCCAGGTCGCCGTTGATCTTCAGCACCGCGGCAACCCGGCGGAGGTCGGACGCCACCGGATTATGCAAGGCGAGGATCTTCAGGCAATCCAGCTCGATCCGGACTTCCCAGTGATTGATCTCCTGCTCCTCGCCGTGGACCTCGGCCACGAGGTCGGGCCGGCCGTCGCAGAGGGCCTTGACACTCGTCGTCAGCGCCGTCTCGACGACGGCAGCCAGCTTGAGGATCTGCTCCCAGAGGGCTTCCATGTCCCGGAGAAAATGGCGTCCCAGGGCGACCCGCTCCGCGTCCCAGGCGGAGCCACCTCCTTCGCTGGAGAGCATACCGTTAACCTCGTTTCTCTCTGTTGCCAATTCCGGTGATGAGTGTTCCGGAGGCCGAAGTCGCGACGGGGGTTCTGTCCCAGTCTCAAGTGTAAGTGAGTGCGAGCGACCGGACAACCCGAATCCGCATAAAAGGTGCAATTGCTTCACTTTGAGCACATGCCGACCACGCCGTAACTTCACAAGCGGCGAGGTGGAGCGAGCCTCATGCCAGAACGACCAACCACGCCGAAAAAGTTCGGGGCGGTCGGCCGTTTGGGTTGAGGAGCGGTCTCGATTTACTTGACACTCGGTCCCCGGGGGAAGCCGTAGCGCTTGCCGTGCAGCGGGGGGCCGAGGCCGGTGGTGGGCAGGTAGTAGAGGTCCGGCGGCACAGGGTCGCCCGGCCGGAAGAAGCCCAGATCGTAGTGGGACTCCCAGGGCGGGTCCACGACCACGTTATACGGCAAGGCGGCAATCTGGAGAGCGAAGAGACCCGCCGAGTAGAGAGGCTGGAGAAGCTGCATCCGTTGGGTCGACTGCCTGGGGTCGTCGAGCGGATAGGAGAAGCAGCGGCCGGCGGGGCCAAGGGCCTGCTCGACGTTCTGGCCGTAGCGTTCGAGGACGGCATCCTGGAAGTACAGGGGCATGTGACACATCGCCGGTGCTGCCCAGTACTTGCGCTGAGGTGAGAAGACGCGGGGGCCGAGCCGCTCGAACTCCTCGGGCACGGGGATCGGCTTGATCGGCCGGGCCTCGGTCGGGCTGGGGGCGCGAGGGAGGTTGATCCGGCTGCCGCCGGTGTCGGCTTCCTCATTGAACAGGGAGACGCCCGGCTGATAAACCCGCGGATTGCGGAGGTTCTCCTCTTCCTGCCGGCGAGCAATCTCCTCGACCTCACGAAGCGTATCGGGACGGAGCGTGGAGGTGGATGGGGGCAGGTTGTCGAGAGTCACGACATCCGAGCCGGGAGGTAGCAATGAGGAGATGGCCGCCGCGCGATCGCTGGCCGACGTACCGCGTGGCGGGATCTCGCTGGCCTCGGCCGGCAACGGGGGCAGTGCCGCCGCTTCTTCCGCGAGTGGGGCCGGCGGGGTCGCCGCGACCGCGGCCGCCTGGCCGTCGGTTTCGGCCCCGAGCGGTGGGGTCGCCGGCTGATCGTCGAGACGGGGACGGGGTCCGGACGGGCTCATGGCCTGGGCCAGAGATCGGGGCGCGGGGGTGGACCGGGCGGCGGCTGCCGGGTCGGCCGAACCCGTGACGACTTCCGACAGATCGATGCCGGGCAGGCCGTCGGCGGCGGGCGGGAGCGGTTCGGCCAGGTTCGCCTCCGGCATCGGGACGGCGGCCGGATCGCCCGGAAGCGGCAGGACCGGAGCCACGTCCAGGCCAGGCGCGGGACCCGGCAAGGTCGGCGGCAATTCGGTCGGCGCGGCCGGTGGCAGATCGGTCGGCGTGGCGGGCGGCGGCTCGACCGTGGGCGCGGCGGCCAGGTCGATGGGCAACTCGTGGGTCGTGGTCGGCGGCAAATCGGTCGGCGCGGCGGCGGCTGCCGGGTCAGGCAATTCGGTCGGCGCGGCCGGTGGCAGATCGGTCGGCGCGACCGGTGGCAGCAGATCGGTTGGCGCGGCCGGTGGCAGATCGGTCGGCGCGAGGAGCGGCTCGGGGCCGGGGGTTGGGCTCAAAACCTCGGCGGCGGGGGCCGGTTGGGCCTCGGAGGGCAGGGCGGGGAGAGCTTCGGGAGCGGGGGCTTGAGCCGCCGCCGGGGCACGCTGCGGGGGTGGGATCAGAAGGACGCCAGACGTGCTGTGCCGGACCACCGACGGGTCGGCCTCGGGGGCGGGGGCGTTGAGGACGTCGGTGGCGGGCGACGGTTGATCGGCGGGCGGCGACGCCTCGGCGGGGGTTTCGAGACCCGGATCGGGCAAGGCGGGTGGCGGTTCCATCGCCTCGCCGGGCAGCGCGGGGGCGCTGGTGGGCAAGGTCGGCGTCAGTTCGGCCGCCGGTCCGGAATCCTGGGCGGAAACGGGCAGGGAGTGAGGTTCGGGGGCGAGGGTGTCGGACGGGTCGGAGAGGACGGTCAAGCCGATCGGATTGCCGGTCGGTTCCGCCAGTTCCGCCGGGGCATTGATCGGGGAGGGGCTCGGCGTCGCGGCCGCGGGAGCCGAATCGAGCGGTGGAGCCTCGGGGTATGCGGCGGGTTCGGGGCTCGGGGCCGGTCCGGTGGCGGCGAGGAGGTTCAGGTCGGCGGGGACGGCGAGCCGGCCTGGGTCCGGCAACGGGAGCGGCTCGGGAGCCTCGGCGGCGACGCGCTGGATGGCCGGCTCAGGGGCGTAGGGGTTGCTTGCCGGTTGGGCCTGGGCGATCGCTCCGGGAGAAACCGTGGCGGCGCGGCCGTGGGCCGCGTCGGAGCCGACCTCGTGACCCGCGAGGAGCTGGCTGGCGCGGGCCAGGCCGTCGGCAAGCTGGCGCTGCTCGGTCGTGTTCAGCTCTTGCTGGCGATCCTGAGCCTCGCGGAGATAGGGCAGGGCGCGTTCAGGGTCGCCGTAATTGTCGAGGTAGTCCAGGCCGTTGCGGAGGAGCTGGCGGGCCCCCCGCGAGGCGTGCATGGGGCTGTAGTCGGACGCCACGGCGGCGGCCTGGGCCGGGTCGGCCGGTTGGCCGCGGCCTGACCCCGACCGCCGGCCGAACATCTGGGCCTGGAGGATCGAGGCCGAGAGAGCGACCGCGCTGACGACCGCGATCAGAGCCATTCGGGAGCGACGCACGTCCTGCCTCCTTGCTGACGCTTGCGCTGACGTTCCGGTCCGTTCCGGGTCGGTGGCCCGGCCACGAGCCTCCGGTCGATCAATCAGGACATCGGCGGGCCCAGCCTTCCCTGGCAGGGCCTGCGGTGCATGTCGAGGGCTGGCGATGGAATTGCTGCGCGGAGCGTTCATTTGAGGGAACCCGGAAAGGGTGGTGGGTTGGGGTTTCCCCTCCTGGGTGCTCCGTCGTCTGGTCGAATTCTGGTTTGAATCCGCTCCCCACCGTGAGGTCGGGAGGCACTCCTGGACGGCTTGTCCGTTCTCCTGGTTTCGTGCTGTCGAGGGGACGGTGGGTGGAGCCCACCCTCCAAAAGACGAGTCGTGTGGACGATTGTGGATCAGACGTTGCCACGGGCAGAGTCGGTTTCGTGGGCGAAGCTGGAGTAATTGGGGGCTTCCTGGGTGATGACGATGTCGTGGGGATGGCTCTCCATCACGCTGGCGCCGGTGACCTGAATGAAGCGGGCCTTGGTCCGAAGCTCATCGATGGTGCGGGTGCCGCAGTAGCCCATGCCGCCCTTGAGGCCGCCGACGAGCTGGAAGACGAAGTCGGCGAGGGGGCCCTTGTAGGGGACGCGGCCTTCGACGCCCTCGGGGACGAACTTCTGCCCGTGGGCGGCCTTGCTGTCGCCGGAGGCCTTACCGGGGTCCTGGCGGTAGCGTTCGTGGGAGCCTTTGACCATCGCGCCGAGGGAGCCCATGCCGCGGTAACTCTTGAACGAGCGGCCGCGGTAGATGATCGTGTCGCCGGGGCTCTCGGCCAGGCCGGCGAAGAGGCCGCCGATCATGACGCAATGGGCACCAGCCGCGATCGCCTTGCTGATGTCGCCGGAGTAGCGGATGCCGCCGTCGGCGATGATCGGGACGCGGCCGGAGACGGCCTTCGCACACTGATAGATCGCTGTGATCTGAGGGACGCCGACACCGGTGACGACGCGGGTCGTGCAGATCGAGCCCGGCCCGATGCCGACCTTGATGGCGTCGGCCCCGGCCTCGACGAGGGCGCGGGCGCCGTCGGCCGTCGCGACGTTGCCGGCGACGACGTCGATATCGTGCTCGCTCTTGATCCGGCGGACGGTCTCGATCACGTTCTTGCTGTACCCGTGAGCGGAATCCACGACAAGGACATCGACATCGGCCTCCAGCAAGGAGGCGATCCGCTCATAGTCGTGCACGCCGACCGCCGCCCCGACGCGAAGCCGACCGCGGCCGTCCTTGCACGCATGCGGGTAGCGGTGCAGCTTGTCAATGTCCTTGATGGTAATGAGGCCCTTCAATCGGTAGTCATCGTCCACCAGGAGGAGTTTCTCGACCTTATTCCGGGTCAAGATCCGGTCGGCCTCTTCGAGGCTGGTGTTGGCCGGGGCGGTGACGAGGTTGGCGCGGGTCATCACTTCCTCGACGCGGATCTCGTCGGATTCGAGAAACCGGAGGTCGCGTCGGGTGAGGATGCCCTTGAGGAAGCCGCCGACGGTGATCGGCACGCCGGAGATATTGTGCCCACGCATGATTTCGCGGGCATGGCCGACGGTGGCGTCGGGCGGCAGGGTGATCGGATCGACGATGATGCCGTTCTCAGAGCGCTTGACCTTATCAACCTCGCGGTTCTGTTCCTCGATCGCCATGTTCTTGTGGATGATCCCGATGCCGCCTTCCTGCGCCAGCGCGATGGCGAGCTCGGCCTCGGTGACGGTGTCCATCGGGGCCGAGAGCAACGGGATGTTCAGCGGGATGCGGGCGGTCAGGCGGGTGCGGACCTCGACGTCGCGGGGCACGATCTCGGAGTAGCCGGGTTCGAGCAGAACGTCGTCGAAGGTGATGCCCTGGTAGGAGATGCGGTCTTGCATAAGGGGAAAAGCCTCCGAACCCTGGTGGAGATGTGGACCGAGGTGACGGGTCCAGGGTGCCTTTCCCGGTATATTAGAGCCTCTCGGGCGGTGGGGGACAAGGTCAGTAGGCAGGTCGGTCGGGAGTAGGCCGTCGTCAGGAGGCGGGGACGATTCACCACAAAGGCGCGGAGGTAGCACCACGAAGAACGATGAGGGAGCAAGGGGAGTTGGCCTGGCGGGTGTCTGAGCCCAACGGGCCATCGGCTGCCGGGGGCGTCCGATGGCCCTCGGCCACGTTCTGGCCTCGGCCTGCGACGGATTACTTCTTCGAGTTTGAGGCCGGCTGGCCGGCGCCGAGGTTGTTGAGGGTGATCTCCAGGGCGTTGAGGAAGTCCACGAGCTGGGAGCGGGCTCGGGTGTCGCCGCGGGAGCGGAGCAGGGTGAGGGCGGGCTTGCCGTATTCGTGGAGGCGGCGGTTGGCCTCGACGATGTCGCGGACGCCGGCCTGGCTGCTGCGGGCTTCGAGGTAGACGGCGCGGATGGCGGCGTCGGCCTGGGCGCGGCGTTCGCCCTGGGCGCCGCCGGAGGGGGCGTAGTCGGGCCAGAGGACGCGGCCTTGCTCGTCAATCAGGTGGTCGATCGGCACGGGCGGGTTGGCGGCCATCGCGGCCTGGTAGGAGGTGGCCTCGCGGCTGCGAACGTCGTATTTTTCCTTGGCGAGCTGGTAGGACAATCGCTGGTTCTCGAGCGCGGTGTTGATGGCCCGCTGCTGGATCAGGTTGGCGGCCTGGTACGACTGTTCGGCCTGGGCGTTCTGAAGGTTGAAGCGGGCGGCGTTGTTCATGTAGTACTGCTCCTTGACCATCCCCTGGTCGTAGAGGCTCATACCCATGCCGCCGAAGCCCGTAGCCGCCGTAGCCGTAGCCGCCGTAGCCGTAGCCGGCCCCGAAGCCGTAGCCCCACTGCGGCGTCTGACCGTGCGCCAGAGGCCAGCACGAGCCCCAGGGTCAGCGTGAAGAGCCAGGCGACGTCGCCGATCCGGCTGACCGTTCTCATGACAAGATCCTCGTTCGTGGGTCCGCCGACGTGCGTCGGGTCAGGACCGATTCCGATCAGAAGGAATTCAGCGCGGACTTCTGGTCATCGAAGATGGGCACAATCCGTCCCAGTCCGATGATGTTGGCCCCGAGGAGCACGTCCGGGTGGAAACAGCAGACTTTCAGGATGCCGCCGCGCTGCTGGACATCGCGGGCGAGGTTCAGGAGCGTGGCAAAGGCGGTGCTACAGAGGTAGTCGTTCTGGGTGAAGTCGATCAGGACCTTGCGGGCGCTCGTCGCGATCCAAGGCGAGGCCGAGGTTCTCGGCAAAGATCATGGCCTGAGGTGGGTGCCGGATCTCCCGATGCTGCACCCGGACGACCGCCACGTCGCCGACATGTTCCAGCTCAAAATCGGGGCAAACGTTGTGCGACATGGGTTGGACCTCACCGGCGTGGTCGGTGCGATCCGACCGTGGGATCGACTGCCGAGACAAGCAAGACACCACAAATACCACCTTAGCCCCCCGCCATCTCGGCTGCAACCGGATTCCGCTCTCGGCGCCCTGACTTCCCGGCGGCGCCAGGGCTTCCTACACTGGGAGGCAACGACCGGAGGCCCGACCTCGACCCCGAGGGGCCCGGTCCTTGCCAACCCAACGCAGGCGAAGCGATGTCCTTGGGCCGCTCGACAGCATCGGGCAACGGCGACGGCGACGGTCAGGCCGGCCGCCACTTCCGGTTCGACGAGACCCCCGGCACGGCGGGGCCGGACGTGCTCGGACCGCGGCGCTCGGGGCGGCGGTTCGTGATCGTCGGGGTGGCGGTGGTGCTGGCGGTCGCGGGGGGGCTGGGTCTGGCGTTCCGGGCCTGGAAAGTCCACCAGCTCGCGCTGGCGGAGTTCGGCGCGCGCAACGTGGCCCCGGTCGTCGATCCACTCGCCGGTCAGGTGCCGCCCGGAGTCACGAAGGAGGAATGGGGCCGGGTCGTCGCCCAGGCTCATCGCCTGCTCGTCGCCTTGACCGGCTCGGGTACCCTCGATCGCAACCGGATGGAAGCCCTGCGCGACGAGCTTCGCGAGCGAGTCGACAGCGTCCGACCCGAGACGGCCGCCCTCGTCCTGAACGGCCTCTGGACCGACCTGGAAGACCGCGCCGGCCCGGTGCTGACCCGCGCGCCCAAGTTCCAGGTCCCGGCAACGGTTCACCCCCTCGCGTCGCTCCGACCCCCGGACGTCTCCCCCGACGACTGGGCCCTTGCCCTGCTCCGGACTCGCGCCGCCCTGGCCGCCGCGTCCGATCCGGTCCGCATGTCTCCGGTCGACCGCCACGCTCTCCAGGAGAATCTGCTGGGCCTGACCGCGGGCGTCGAGTCCGAGGAGGCGGTAGCCGCCCTGGCGGATGTCTGGAACCGCGTGGGACCGTCAATCCCGGAGGGGTTCGAGCGACCGGAGATCGCTGGCGTTACGGCGACCCGGTAGGGGTCGAGTTCGTTTTGCACGGCGAGCCGAGTTCGTTTTGTCGGAAACATCCGACGACTTCAGTTGGCATGCAAGTCATGCGGTCCAAGGAATTTATGAGAATGTGCGGCGGCACTACGCGCGGCGGCTGGGCTTGGAGTGCGTGGCGCTGCCCCAGCCAATCTTCCCGGCGCGGGTGGTGGCGCCGAGTCGCGAGCCGCGCTACCTGACGTTCGTCAACCCGCACCCGGCCAAGGGGGCAACGGTCTTCGCGGATCGCCGCCGAGCTGCAGGGGCGGCGGCCCGAGATCCGGGGATGCGTTGGGGGACGCGCTTTGCCGCTCAAAGTGGTGAATCGCAAGTCTTTGGCTTCACGTCCGTAGCGGCTTGCAATCGTTACAGCGTGACGTTCGTTCGGCGCTGGGGACGAGTGGGGTGTCGCGTCTCCAGGGGCGAGCCTTCGCCTCGGGATCGCGCCGGAATCGGAGCCCGGGACGTGGCCAACGTCGCGACCGGGGGCGCCGCCACGACGGCCGGGGGACGCCGGAGGGACGCGCTTGGCATCGCAAAGCGACGATCCACAAGTTCTGTCTTGAACTGTGATAACGGTCGGCAATCGTCACAATGTGACGTTCGCTCGGCGCCTGAGGACGCGGTGGGCCGTCGCGTGCCCGCCGCGGGTCGCTTGCCTCGGCTTCTCAGCCGAGCGGGCGTCCCAAGGAGTGGCGTGAGGGGCGGTCAGGATCGATTGCCAAGGAACAGGGGCGCGCGCGGAAGGACGCCGACCGAGGGTGTGGGAATATTATAGCACATCCTTGGCGTTCTGACCCGATTTTACGGCCCGTGATGGTCGAAAAAATGAACTGACACCGATTTCCCCTCCGCTGCAGCGCGAGGTTAGGCGGTTCGGCCGACGCTTGAACATGCCCACGAAGACGTGGGCATGCCACCCCGCCCCAGCAGCGCGGCGGTTTGCCGAGTCCAACGCTCCGACCTGTGGGGGCGGTCGCGACGGATCGACAGCCGGATGGCTCTTCATCCCGCGGGGAAGTCGTCCCATACCGGGAGCCTAACCGGGGCGAGACCGCGAGACAAGAGAAAATGAACTGACATCAATTCGGCGTCCCAATTCGTGCGCGCGGACCGGGGCGTTGCGGACTCCGCCCCAGCCACACGAGAACCAGACAGTATCAGCGGGCTCAGGAATCAGGAGGAGAGCCGCTCAGCGAGTCGCGGGTTCGCCCTCGGGACGGGCGGATTCGTGGGCGTGGCCGTTGCTGTGGCCGTTCCCATGACCGTGACCGTTGCCGTTGCCGTGGTGGCCGTGGGCGTCGCCGTGGTCGGCGGCGGGGCGTTCGGCGGCGAGGCGGGCGGCGACCTTGGCCCGGGAGCGGGCGCGGGCCTGCTCGCGGAGTTCGTCGAACCACTGGACGATCACGAAGAAGACCGGCACGAAGAAGATGGCCAGGACGGTCGAGGCGATCATGCCGCCGAAGACGGCCGTGCCGAGGGCCTGGCGGCTGACGGCGCCGGCGCCGTGGGCGACGACCAGGGGATAGACGCCCAGGATGAACGCGAAGGAGGTCATCAGGATCGGGCGGAAGCGGAGGCGGGAGGCTTCCACGGCCGCCTCGCGGATCGAACGGCCGCGGTGCTTGCGGAGGTCGCGGGCGAACTCGACGATCAGGATGGCGTTCTTGCTGGCCAGGGCGATGATCAGGACGATGCCGATCTGGGTGTAGATGTTGTTGTCGAAGCCGCGGACCGCCACGGCGACGGCGGCGCCGAGCAGGCCGAGGGGCACGACGAGGATCACGCCGATGGGCACGATCCAGCTCTCGTACTGCGCGGCGAGGACGAGGTACACCAGCAGGACCGCGAGGGCGAAGATCCAGAGCGACTCGGAGCCGGTCTTCTTCTCCTCGTAGGACATGCCGGTCCACTCGTAGCCCATCGTGGCGGGGAGCTTGGCGGCGGCCATCTGCTCCATCAGCTTGAGGGCCTGGCCGGAGCTGAAGCCGGGGGCGGCCTCGCCGGTGAGCAGGGCGGCGGGGTAGAGGTTGTAGCGATTGATGATCTGCGGGCCGACGACCCGGCGGATCTTCACGAGCGAGCCGAGCGGGACCATGGCGCCGTCGCGGTTGCGGACTTCCAGACGCTCGATGTCCTCGGGTTTGGCGCGGAAGGGCTGGTCGGCCTGGACGCGGACCTGATAGACCCGGCCGAACTTGTTGAAGTCGTTGACGTAGGTCGAGCCGAGGTAGGCCTGCAGCGTGTTGAAGACGGTCGAGAGCGGGACGTTGAGGGTCTTGGCCTTGACGCGGTCCACGTCGGCGAAGATCTGGGGAACTTCGGCCCGGAAGCTCGACTTGAGGGCGCTGAGGCCGCTCTGACTGGCGCCGTCGGCCGTCATCTCCTGGACGACGTTTTGCAGGGCGATCAGGTCGCCCTCGCCTTTCTCCTGCACCTGCATCTGGAAGCCGCCGGAGACGCCCAGGCCGCGGATCGCCGGGGGCGACCAGCACGAAGACGGCCGCCTCCTTGATCCCGGCGAACCGCTTTCGGAGTTTGGCGACGATGGCATCCTGGCCCAGATCGGGCGATTCGCGCTCCTCGAACGGCTTCCAGCGAACGTAGATCGTGGCGGCGTTGGAGGCGACGGCCTGGTCGAGCACGGAACGGCCGCCGATCGTGTTCCACATATCGACGCCGGGTGTGTCGAACAGGATTTCATCGACCTTCTTGATGACCTCGCGGGTGCGGGTCTGGGAGGCGGCGTCGGGGAGCTGGATGCCGATCATCGCGTAGCCCTGGTCCTCGTTCGGCAGGAAGCCGGTCGGGAGCTGGAGGTAGAGCCAGCCGGTGAAGCCGACCAGGGCGACGAAGGCGGTCAGGGTCAGGATGATGTGACGGACGAGGAAGCGGACGACCGCCGCATACAAAGCCTCAAACCAGCCATAGACGGTGTTGAAGGCCCGCACGAAGATGTTGCGACGGGCCGGGGTGGGTCGGAGGTAGGTGGCGCACTGAGCCGGCTTGAGGGTGACGGCGTTGATGGCGCTGATGATCGCGGTGGCGGCGATCGTGAGGGCGAACTGCCGGTAAAGCTGGCCGGTGATGCCGCCGAGGAAGGCGCTCGGGACGAAGACGGCCATGAGGACGAGGGTGATGCCGATGATCGGGCCGAGTACCTCGCCCATCGCCTTGATCGTGGCGGTCTTGGCGTCGGCGCGATCGTGGTCGATGTGGTGGGCGGCGTTCTCGACGATCACGATGGCATCATCGACGACGATGCCGATGGCGAGGATCAGGCCGAAGAGGGTCAGGAGGTTGATGGAGAAGCCCAGCGCGGCCATGCCGATGAAGGCGCCGAGGATCGTGACGGGCACGGTCGTGGCGGGGACGAGCACGGCGCGCCAGTCCTGGAGAAACACGAGGATCACGATGAGCACGAGGACGCCGGCCTCGAAGAGGGTCTTGTAAACCTCGTGGATGGCGTCATCGACGAACTTGGTGGTGTCGAGGCCGGCGGCGTAGGTCGAGGCCGGGCGGGAAGGACTCGGCGAGCTTCTCCATCTCGGCGGAGCATTGCTCGGCGACGTCGAGGGCGTTGGCACCCGGCAAAAGGAAGGTGGCGATGCCGGCGGCGGGCTGGCCCTTGAACTCGCTGTAGGCGTCGTACACCTGGCCGCCGAGCTCGACGCGGGCGACGTCGCGGACGCGGGTGATCCGGCCGCCGCGGCCCTGGTTGGTGGCGGACTTGACGATGATGTCCTCGAACTGCTCGACGTCGCTGAGCCGGCCGAGGGTGTTGATCGTGTACTGGAAGCCGGTGTCGTCGGGCGTCGGCGGCTGTCCGATCTGGCCGGCGGCGACCTGGATGTTCTGCTCGCGGATCGCCTCGACGACGTCCTGCGTGGTCAGGCCACGGGCCTTGAGCTTCTCCGGGTCGAGCCAGACGCGCATGGAATACTCGCCGCTGCCGAAGACACGGACGTCGCCGACGCCATAGACGCGGCTCAGGACGTCCTTGAGGTAGCGGTCGGCGTAGTTGCTGAGGTAGAGGGCGTCGTAGCGGTTATCGGGCGAGTAGAGGGAGAAGACCTGAAGGATGCTCGTCGATTGCTTCTTGACGGTGACGCCCTGGCGCTTCACCTCCTCAGGCAGCTTCGGCTCGGCGAACGCGACGCGGTTCTGCACGAGGACCTGGGCCATGTCGAGGTTGGAGCCGACCTCGAAGGTGATCGTCAGGTTGTAGGTGCCGTCGTTGGCGCAGGTCGAGGACATGTAGAGCATGTGCTCGACGCCGTTGACCTCCTTCTCGATCGGCGAGGCGACCGTTTCGGAGAGCACGCGGGCGTTGGACCCGGGATAGACGGCCGTGACCTGCACGGTCGGCGGCGTGATCTGCGGATATTGCTCGACGGGCAAACCCACCAGCGCCACGACGCCGAGGATCATCGTGACGATCGCGATGACGTTGGCGAAGATCGGCCGTTCGATGAAGAATCGCGAGAACATAGGTGGGACCCGTCGGGAGGACTAAAGGGAACTTCCCAGTAGGATTTCGACGTTTGGCTTCTCGGTGGGACAGCCGGGGGCGGCCGTTCGCACATGAACCTGTTGCTGGATCAGCCCTCGGGGCAGAGGGCGGATTACAAGGGAGCAGATCCCGGAATGGGGATGGTCGATGGCGGATAGTCGATGGCCGATGAAGAATCAGTCACAGGATCGCAATTTATCGGTGAACGGCGTCCTTGCCTCGAAGCCATCGACCATCGACTATCCGTCATCGATCCATCCGGGCTCACTCATTGCGGGCGAGGCTGGGTGGCGCTTCCGGGGAGGTTCGGGCGGTGGCGGCCGGGGTCGCCTCGGCGGGCACGGGCTTGACCTTGCCGCCGGGACGGGCCCGCTGGAGGCCGTTGATGACGACGCGCTCGCCGCCCTTCAAGCCCTTCTCGATCACGATCAGGTCGTCCACCTGGCTGCCGAGCTGCACGGAGCGCTGCTCGACGACGTCCTTGTCGTTGACGACGAGGACGTAGCGGCCGGCCTGGTCGGAGCCGAGGGCCCGCTCGGGGACGAGCAGGACGTGGCGGTCCAGCTCGTACGGAATCCGGAGGCGGACGAAGGCGCCGGGGACGATCGCGTGGTCGTCGTTGGGGAAGACGGCCCGGCTCTGGATGGTGCCGGTCTGGGGGTCGAGGGCCGGGTCGGTGTAGTCGAGTCGGCCGCGGTGGGGGAAGCCGGGCTCGGCGCCAAGGGCGAGGTCCACCGGGACCACCTCCTTGCGGAAGTCGGGCCGTTCGCCCTTACGACGCTGTTCGAGGAAGCGGTAGAGGTCGGTCTCGCTGACGCTGAAATACGCCTCGATCGGGTCGTACTGGACGATCGTGGCCAGCAAGGTGGCGTCGTTGTTGCCGACGAGGTTGCCGACATCGACGAGGTTGCGGCTGATCTGACCGCTGATCGGGGCGACGACGCGGGTGTAGCTGAGGTCCAGCTCGGCGGTCTCGAGTGCGGCCTGGGCCGCTTCGATGGCCGCCTGGGCGGCGTCGCGGGCGCCCTTGGCCTTGATCAGATCGAGCTCGGCATAGACGTTGCGCTCGTAAAGCTGGGCGGCGCGACGGTACTCGGCGTCGGCGCTGGCGAAGAGAGCCCGCTTGTTGGCGAGTTCCGCCTTGGCTGAGGCGACGGCCGCCTCGAACGGCAGCGTGTCGATGGTGAAGAGGAGGTCGCCCTCCTTCACCTGGGCACCCGCCTCGAAGTGGATCGACTTGAGGAACCCCTTGACCCGGGCGCGCAGCTCGACCGTGTCGACCCCCTGGGTCGTGCCGGTGAACTCCTTGTAGGTCGTGATCGTCCGCGCGACTGGCTCACCGACGACCACCTCCGGCGGCGGCGGGGCGACGTAGTCGTTTTTCTGATCACAACCGGCCAGGCTCAAAGCCAGGGCCGCCGTCGCGGCCAGCCAGGCGGCCGGTCGTGGCGATTTGCGGGAGGGCAAGGCGTCCAAGAGAGCACCCCTTCGGCAAGTCCTGAGCCGTCCAGAAGCCCGCGGCGCAGGGGTCCGACGGGAGACGTCGGAGCGACCCGGCCGGATCGGACCGGGAGCGTGGCTCGGCGGGAGACCGTTAGCTTCCTAAGGATTATTGGCGGGACGGGGGAGATGTCCAGACCCATTGCGGAAAAAATGCGGGAACGCGGGAAGACGGGGTTGGGGAAGGAGGCAACGAGTTTCGGGTTGCAAACGCAATGCCGGAGGTTGGGCGGTCCTTCCGGCTCATACCGGATGGACGACTTTCCGTTCTGTGTGGGACAGCCGCCCCCGGCTGTCCCACATTTCCAAACGCAATGCAACGACTTCAGGCAAATCCGGTATCAGACGGCCTCGCTGGGAGTGGCGGGGGCGGAGGTCTGGCCGTCGGGCTGGGGGGCGTGGGTGGCGGAGAGCTCGTGCTCGGGGCGGCGGAAGCGGGCGAAGAGGTCGATGGCGCGCTCGCCGAGGACGTAATAGACGGGGATCACGAACCGGCCGAGGACGGTGCTGACGAGCATGCCGAAGGTGATCACGATGCCGAGCGAATTGCGGCTGTAGGCGCCGGCGCCGGTGGCGCGGGCCATCGGGAGGACACCCATGATGAAGGCGAAGGAGGTCATCAGGATCGGCCGGAGACGCTGGCGGGAGGCTTCCTTGGCGGAGTCGAGGATATTCAGGCCGTGCTTCTTGCGAAGCTCAACGCCGAACTCGACGATCAGGATGGCGTTCTTGGTTTCCAGACCGATGAGCATGACCAGGCCGATCTGGCCGAAGACGTCGAGCGGCATGGAGAAGAGCCAGAGGCCGACCACGGCGCCGAACATCGCGAGGGGGACCGTCAGGATGATGACGAGGGGTCGAATCCAGCTTTCATACAGGGCCGCCATGAAGAGGAAGACGCAGATGATCGAGAGGGCGAAGATGGAGGTGGCGAGGTTGCCGGTCTTCTGCTCCTGGTAGGTGGTGCCGGTCCACTCGTAGCCGAAGCCCTCGGGCAAGGTCGCGGCGACTTCCTCGATCGCCTGCACGGCCTGGCCGGAGCTGTAGCCGGGGGCGGGACGGCCGGAGATCCGGGCGGCGGTGTAGAGGTTGTAGTGGGGCACGTCGATCGGGGCGACGGTGTACTTGACCGTGCCGAGCGCGGAGAGGGGAACCGGCTCGCCGCGGCGGTTGAGGACGCGCAGTTGCATGATGTCGGACGGCTTGGTCCGGTCGGCGCCCTCAGCCTGGGCATAGACGCGCCAGGTCTTGCCGAAGCGGTTGAAGTCGTTGATGTAGAGGCCACCGAGATAGACCTGGAGCGTTTCGAAGACGGTGGAGACGGGAACTTCCAGGGTCCGGGCCTTGGTCCGGTCGAGGTCGAAGCGGAGCTGGGGGACGCGGGCGGAGAAAGGGGTGAACAGGCCGGTGATCTCGGGACGCTGCGAGGCGGCGGCGAGGAAGCGGTCGGTGGCGTCGGCGAGCGCCTCGACGCCGCGGCCGGCGCGGTCTTCCAGGACGAACTCGAAGCCGCCGGTCGTGCCCAGCCCCTGGATCGGCGGCGGCGGGAAGACGAGGGCCAGGGCGTCGCGGACCTCGGCGGCAAGCCGTTGCTGGAGCTTCGACACGAGGGCGTTGGCCCGCAATCCCGGCGAGGAACGATCCTCCCACGGTTCGAGGATCACGTAGAGGGCGCCGGCGTTGGGCTGGTTGACCTGGGTGATCGGGTTCAGGCCGTCGAAGCGGACGGTGTCGCGCACGCCTTCCATCTCCAGGGCGATTTGCTCGACGCGGGTCATGATCTGTTCGAGCTGCTGGAGGGACGTGCCGTCGGGCGCCTGCACGGTGACGAGGAGGTAGCCCTGGTCTTCCACCGGGATGAACGCCTTGGGCCGCTCGATGAGCATGAAACCGGTCAACGCGAGAAGTCCGAGCGATGGCAGGACGACGAGCCACCAGTGGCGGGCGATGTAGTCAAGGAAGGTATCATACGAGTTTTCCAGCCATCGGAGGCCGGTGTTGAACCAGCGGAAGAGGAAGAACCGCGACTCGCCCTGGCCGTGGGCGTGCGGCTTGAGGAACTGCCTCGACATCGCGGGGCTGAACGTCAGCGAGTTGATCGCCGAGAAGACGAACGAGAAAACAATCGTGAGCGCGAACTGGTTGTAGAGCCGACCCGTCAGGCCGGGGATGAACGCCACCGGCACGAAGACGGCGGCGAGGACGAGCGTGATGGTGACGATCGGCGTTGTGATCTCGGCCATCGCAGCCTTCGTCGCTTCGAGCTTCGAGTAGCCGCGTTCGAGGTATTTCTCGACGTTCTCGACGACGATGATGGCGTCGTCCACGACCAGGCCGATGGCGAGGATCAGGCCGGCGAGGGTGAGGGTATTGATCGAGAACCCGAAGACGGCCATCAGGGCGAACGTCGCCACGAGCGAGACGGGGATCGCCACCATCGGGATCAGGGTCGTCCGCAGCTTCTGGAGGAAGAGGAAGACCACGATCAGGACGAGCGCGAACGCCTCGATGAGGGTGTGCTCGACCTCGCTGATGTTCTCCTCGACATACGCGGTCGTGTTGAACGCGATCCGGTATTCCAGGCCGGGCGGGAAGGTCTCGGCGAGCTGTTCCATCGCTGCGCTCGACCTGCTGGACGATGGAAAGGGCGTTGGCGTCGGACTGCTGATAGATGGGGATGGTGGCGGCGGGCTTGCCGCTGAGGTAGCCGGCCTGGTCGTAGGACTCGGAGCCCAGCTCGATGCGGGCGACGTCGGCGAGGCGGACGACGGAGCCGTCGGGCCGGGCGCGGACGATGATCTGCTCGAACTCCTCGGCGCGTTCGAGGCGGCCCTTGGCGGTGACGGGGTACTCGAAGCGCTGTCCCGACGGCACCGGCTGGGCGCCGATCTTGCCGGCGGCGGCCTGGCGGTTCTCCGACTTGATGGCGTTGATGACCTCGTCGGGCGTGATCTGCTGACCGGCCAGGCGGTCGGGGTCGAGCCAGACGCGCATCGCATGCTTGCGTCCAAATACGTTGACCTCGCTGACGCCGCGAATCCGCTTCAGGACATCAACGACGTTGATCTGGGCGTAATTGTCGATGAAGCTGGGGTCGTAAGTGCCTTCGGGGCTGACGAGGTTGACGACGCAGACCATGTTGGTGGTCGTCTTCTTGGTCTCGACGCCGACCTGCGTGACCTCGGGCGGCAGGGTGGGCTTGGCGGTGTCCACCTTGTTCTGCACATCGATGGCGCCGATTTCCTGGGGGTAGCCGACGTCGAGGGTCACAAGCATTCGGGAGACGCCGTTGCTGGTGCTGTCGGAGGACATGTAGATCATGCCCTGCACGCCGTTGACCTTCTGCTCGATCGGGGTGGTGACGGAGTCGGCGACGGTCTGCGCGTCGGCGCCGGTATAAGTCGCGGTGATCTGGACCTGGGGCGGGACGATGTCGGGATACAGTGAGATCGGCAGGACGAACAGGCAGATGCCGCCGATGAGCAGCATCAGGAGGGCGAGCACGGTCGCGAAGATGGGTCGGTTGATGAAGAAGTTGACCATGAGAGGTCTCTCGCAGAGGCGCAGAGAACGCAGACAAGAAAGACGGAGAGAAGAAGCATGGGGTTGCGAGATCATCCCGCACGAGGCGGGACGATAAAGCCGGAAGTTAGTGGGAACTGGCTGCTCGATGTGTCGTTTCGGTTCCTCGGTTTTCCTCTTCTGCGTTCTCTGGGCCTCTGCGAGAAACCTCTTCCAGCTTCACTGTCACCCCCGGGCGCACCATCTGGAGCCCCTCGACGACGACCTTCTGGCCGGGCTCCAGGCCGGAGTCGATGACGCGGAGCCCCTGGTAGGTGTAGTCGGTCGAGACGACCTGGACGGCGGCGACGACGTTCTGATCGTTGACAACATAGACGGTCGGGCCGGCCTGGGTCTCGATGACGGCCTGCTCGGGGACGACGACGGCGCCGGCTTGCTCGCCGATGCGGACCTCGATCTGCACATACTCGCCGGGCAGGAGCGTCTGCTGCGGATTCGGCACCGACGCCTTGACGAGGAAGGTGGAGGTGGTCGGGTCGATCCGGTTGTCGATGAAGAAGACGCGGGCGGGGTAGGGGTACGGCTGCGGTCCACGCTCCTCGGTGCGGGTCAGTTGCAGGTCGAGCCCCTGGCGGACAAGGCCGGTGGCGCGGGAGAGGTAGCGGGAGGGAACCTGGACATCCACGCCCATCGGGTCGAGCTGCTGGACGGTGGTCAGCTCGGTGAAGTCGGCACCGGTGGTCGGGCCGACGAGATTGCCGACCTTGACCTTGGCCTCGCCGAGTCGGCCGTCGATCGGAGAGACCATCCGGCAGTAGCCAAGGTTGATCCGGGCTTGTTCGACCTGGGCCTGCGCGGCCTTGAGCGACGCCTCGGCCGACTGGATGTTCACCTGATAATCGACCCGGGTCTGTTCGAGGTTGGCGCGGTCGGCCTCGACCTGGGCCACGTCCTTCTCACGTTCGGCGGCGGCGCGGTCTACATCCTGCTGGCTGGCGGCGTTGCGACCGAGAAGGATCTGCTGCCGACGCTCCTCGATGCGGGCGAGGGCGAGCAAGGCCTGGTCGATCGCGACCTGCGCCGTGGCGACCTCGCGGGCCTTGGAGTTCTTCGCCTTCTCCAGGGCTGCCTTCGCCTCCAGCTCCCGCGCCTCGGCGGCAGCCAGGTCGGCCTGGTAAGTGTCCTCCTCGATGACGAAGAGCAGGTCGCCGGCCTGGACCTGCTGCCCTTCGCGGACGGTCACTCGCCCGCCCTCGTTCGAATTCTCGGGGGGATCGGCCGAGGGGGTTGCGGGCGGCGCCTCGTCGCCGGCTCCCCTGGGGCCGTCGCGGAGGAAGCCGCGGACACGGGCGCGGATCGAGACTTCTTCGAGGGAACGGGTCGTCCCGATCGTCTCTGTGATCAGGGGGACATCCATCCGTCGGGCCGCGACCACGCCGACGACCGGCACGGGCCGCTCCCGGCGCATGCCCTCGGCGGGGCGATCGCAGCCAACGAGGATCAGCCCGGCCGCAAATCCGAGAACGCGGGTCATCGTCTGGTGCTTCGAAGGTGTGGCAAGGTGATGCGGCGAAGCAAGCATGGGATGAGTTTCGGAAAGGCCCGGTGGATCGGTTCGCTTGGTGGCTCCCGGGGTGCCTGGGCGCCCAGTATGCCAGTTGCTGGCTCGGATTCGCCAGGGAATTGGGTGACGAACTGGCGAATTTGGACAATAGTTCACATGTATTTCAGGTTGTTTGCTCGCAGAACACCTCACAGGTTGGCCTTCAAGCCGAGCGGGACCGGCCGCTATGATCGTTGCATTGAGGTGGCCGGCCCCGGGGGTGTCGGCCTGAAGTGGGAGCCCGTGGTCGGAGGGGCTCCAACGGCCGGAAGAGCGAATGGAGTGGAGGGAACCCCGCGTTGAGCACGACCGCCGCGCCTTCGCCGCCCTCGCCCCGCGCGCTGCCGCCGGTCCTGGGACGCCTCCTGAGGGGGACGTTCTGGCTGGCCCTGCGCACGCCGCTCCAGGTGGTCTTCGCCTTCTGGCGGGTGCCTCTGATCCTGGAGACGCCGTACGTCGGCGAGCGGCTCTACGGGGCGTTCGGGTTCGCCTGGGGCTTCAGCTTCCTCCAGTTCCTCTTCGAGTTCGGCATGAGTTCGGCCCTGCAACGGCAGGTCTCCGAGCGCTACACGCAGGGGGATCGTGAAGGGGTCAACCGGACGATCGCCTGCGGCCTGAGCTTTTACGCGGTGGCCGCCGCCTTGCAAGCCGCGGCCTTGCTGGCGATCGCCGCCTGGGGCATCCCGGCGGGAAAGTTCGACGCGGAGCAGCGGGCCTTGATCGTCCGCCTGCTCTGGCTCCAGGCGATCACGGCCCCTTGCTTCGGACTCTCGACGGTCGTCTCCAGTTTGCTCCAGGCGGCGAGACGCTACGATTTCATCCCGAAGCTGGAGCTCTGGATCGTTGTGCTCCAGTTTGCCGCGCTCTGGGGCGGACTGAGCGCTGGTGTCGATTTCTTCTGGATCTGCGTGGCGCAGGCGGTCGTGAGCATCGGTTTCTCTCTGATGCCGGGCCTCTGGGTGATGACCCGCGAACTGGGCTACCGGCCGCACTTCCGGGGCACGACCTGGGCCGACTTCAAGGATCTGACAACGATCAGCGTCTATGTCGCCTTGATCCAGCTCAGCGTCGTGCTGGCCGACAAGATCGACACGACCGTGCTCGGCTACGCGCTCGATGACCCGGCGCGGGCGACGGCGATTTACCTGGCGATCAGCAAGCCGTTCCTGCAGATCCGCCAGATCGGCTGGATGCTCGCCTACCTGGTGATGCCCGCGGCGGCCAGCCTGGCGGCAGCCGGCGACCGCGTGGGTCTGGAGCGGATCAAGTACGATGGCACGCGGATGCTGGTCGGCCTGGTGCTGCCGGTTGCCCTGCTGGCCTGGATCGACGCTCAGCCGTTCCTGGCGGCCTGGGTGCCCAAGTACGCCGATCAGGCGGGCCTGATGCGTCTGTTCCTCGTCGGGACCATTCCGCTGGTTCTCTCGGTCCTGGTGCAGATGGCCACCGGGATGGGGCACGTCCGGACGATCGCCCTGGCGGCGCTGGGCGGAGCGGTCGTGAACCTGCCCCTGAGCTTTGCCTGGACGCGCTGGACGGGGGACGTCTCGGGTGTGATCTGGGGAACGGTGCTCACGACCTTGTTCTCCAACCTGTTGATTCCGGGCATCCATTGCTTCCGCGTCCTGGAGGTGCGTCCCGGCACGTTCCTCCGGCGCACCCTCGGGGCGCCGCTCGCGGGGGCTGTATTCCTCGTGGTCGCGTCCTCGTGGGCCGGCGGGATTGTGGTGAACACGCCCCCCGCCTCGGTCTCGCGGCTCGAACGTGCCGGGCCGCTACTGGTCCACCTGGCGATTGGAGTGTTGGCCTACGCGATCGGTTACGTCCTGGTCCCCTCCGGGCGGGCCGACGTGGTGGCGATCGCGGCCAAGCTCCGTCGTCGACTGGGCCGCTGAGTCGCTCGACTCCGCTGGTCCAGACCCGAGGCGCTCCGCTACACTGGCCCGGGAATCCCGGAGATTCTTGCGAAATGAAGGGGAGCTTGCGCGACGATGTTTACGGGACTGGTCCAGGCCTTGGGGCGGGTCGAGCGGATGGTTGACGAGGGCGCGGGCCGGCGTTTCACGCTCGCCTGGCCGGGGTTGGGTGCCGAGGATCCGCTCGCATTGGGCGAGAGCGTGGCGGTCAACGGCTGCTGCCTGACGGTCGTCGCAATCGACGGCGAGCGGTTCGACGTCCAGGCCGGGCCAGAGACGCTCCTGCGCACCAACCTCGGCGCGAGCGCGAGGGCGACCTGGTGAACCTCGAACGCGCACTGCGGGCGGGCGACCGGCTGGGCGGTCATTTCGTGCAGGGGCATATTGATACAACGGCCACCTTGCGCGAGCGGAGGCCGGAGGGGGAGTGGGAGTTTCTGGAGTTCGGCATCGACCCGGAGTGGATAACCTTGATGGTGGAGAAGGGGTCGGTCGCGGTGGACGGGGTGAGCCTCACGCTGGTGACGGTGGGCGAGGATCGGTTCTCGGTGATGCTGATCCCGCATACGTTGGAGGTGACGACGCTGGGAGAGTTGAGGGAAGGGGAGGGGGTGAATGTGGAAGTGGATATGCTGGGGAAGTATGTTAGGAAATTGTTGGGGGAAGAAGGAGTCTCTCGCAAAGGCGCGAAGGACGCGAAGAAGCCAGACCAAGAAGAGGGGAGAAGGGATGCACGAGAATGAGATCGCGAGGCAGATCGTGGATGCGGCGTATCAGATCCATGTGAGGTTACGTCCGGGGCTGCTGGAGTCGGTCTATGAGGCGGTGATGGGGTATGAGTTGACGAGACGGGGGCTCATCGTGGTCCATCAGAAGCCGATCCCGGTGTTCTCTGAAGATGTGAGGCTGGAAGAGGGGTTCGGGCGGACCTGATCGTCGGGGGCAAGGTGATCGTCGAACTGAAATCGGTCGAGGAAGTTCTCCCATGTCCCGCCCCCGCCAGACCCTCTCCTACCTCCGCACCCTCTTCGCCCGCCACGGCATTACCCCCCGGCGTCAATACGGCCAGAACTTCCTCATCGACCTGAACATCCACGACCTGATCGTCAAGACCGCCGAGGTCGGCCCCGAGGACGTCGTGCTGGAGGTCGGCCCTGGCGCGGGGGCGATGACGTCCTTGATGGCCGAGTCGGCGGGGGCGGTGGTGGCCGTCGAGATCGACGCGGCGATGGCGAGGCTGGCACGCGAGGCGGTCGAGGGATACCCGAATGTGCGGGTACTCCACGTCGATGCCCTGGCGGGCAAACACACGATCAACCCGGAGGTGATCGATAACGTGCTCGCCGGGCTGGCGGCGTCGCCGGGGCGGCGGTTCAAGCTCGTGGCGAACCTGCCGTACAACATCGCGACCCCTTTGATCACGAACCTGCTCGTTCATCCCGAACCGGCGCCGTTGCCGGAGCGCATGGTCGTCACGATTCAACTCGAACTGGCGGAAAAGATGCGGGCCGAGCCCGGCACGGACGAATATGGAGGCGCTGTCGGTCACGCTGCAGGCCCTGGCCGACGTCGAGGTCGTGCGGACGCTCTCGCCCAAGGTTTTCTGGCCGCGGCCGAAGGTGGATTCGGCGGTTGTGGCGGTTGTGCCGAGGGCCGACAAGCGGGCGAAGATCCCGGATTTGCGTTGGTTTCACTTCGTCGTCCGGCGGGTCTTTTTGCACCGTCGCAAGAACCTGCGGGGGGTGCTCCACGCGGCCTGGCGGTCGCACTGGAGCAAGAGCGAGGTGGATGAACTGCTCGAAGGGCTGGGGCTGACCGGGCAGGTGAGGGCGGAATCGCTGGACGTGGAGGAGTGGATCGCGCTGGCTGAGGCGATGAAGATGAGGCTGGGGGGAACGCCGGGAATCGAAGAGGTCTCCCGCAGAGCCGCGGAGGACGTGGAAGCGGGGGAAGAGGCGTGAAGAAGGAGAACCGGCACCGCCGGCAAAGTCGGCGCGGGCGGGCTTGACGAAAAGTGGAGGGCGGGCGATAGTCGGCCGATCCTGGGATCAGGGAGGCAACCCCCCGGGAGGCGCATATGCCGGGCGACGAAGCATGCGTCCACGACGGAGCGGAGCCCCGCGCGGTTCTGCGGCACCCATCGGATTGGCCACGGATGATGCCACCAAAACCGAGAAGGACCCGCCGCCTCGCCGTATTCGGAGCCCTGGTCGGGTTGGCCGCTGTCGCGGCTCTCCTGGCCTGCCGGCTCGGGTCGGCCCCTCCGAATCATCGGCGCGTCGGCGAGCACCTCGCTGACTTCACGCTCCGCGACCTGCAAGGGCGCGACCGGCATCTCGCCGACTTCCGAAAAAGCAAAATTCTTGTTCTGGTGTTCATGGGCATCGATTGCCCCGTCGGCAATCTTTACGTCCCCCGCTTGCTCAAGCTGAACGCGGCGTATCGCGGGCGGGGGGTGGCGTTCGTGGGTGTGAATGCGAACGCCCATGAATCGGCGGAGGAGATCGCGGCGCACGCCAGGGAATACGGGATCGATTTCCCGGTGTTCCGGGACGAACGAAACGTGCTGGCTGACCGGCTGCGCGTGGAGCGGACGTGCGAGGCGGTCGTGCTCGACGAGCATCGTGAGATTCGCTACCACGGCGCGATCGACGACCAGTACGCCCGCGGGGCGATCCGCGACGAGCCGAGCCGGACTTTTCTCGCCGAGGCGCTCGACGCCATGCTCGCGGGTCGCGCGGTGCCCTTGCCGGAGACAACGGTGGTCGCCTGCCCGATCGAGCGCGTGGAGCCGAAGCGGTCGGGTGTGGGCTTGAGGCGGCTCGACCCGTCGCTGGCACGGCTTCGGCGCGCGCGAGCGAAGCCCGTGGAAGTTGGCGAGGTGACCTATGCCCGCGACGTCGCCCCGATTCTCCGGATGAAGTGCGAGCCGTGCCACCGGCCGGGCGAAGTTGCGCCATTTGCGCTGCGCGATTACGACGACGCGAAACGATGGGCACAGTCGATCTACGAGGTGGTCGATGAGGGTTTGATGCCTCCCTGGTACGCCGACCCGCGTTACGGTCGTTTCTCGAACGATCGCAGTCTGACCGACCGCGAGCACTCTGTGCTGATGGCCTGGGCTGATCAGGATGCCCCGCCCGGCGACCTGGCGCAAGTCCCGCCGTCGGCCAAGTACGCTCAGGGGTGGACCGTCGGCGAGCCCGACCTGATCTTTGAGATGCCCGAGCAGTTCGACGTGCCGGCTGAGGGAATCCTTGAGATCCAGAAATTTCGCGTGCCGACGAACTTCTCAGAAGACGTCTGGGTGCAGGCCGCGCAGGCGTTGCCCGGTGACCGGGCGGTGGTCCATCACATATGCGTTTTCGTGATCGACCCGACTCGCAAGCCGCCCCCGGGCGCCGACCGCGAGTTGCAGCGCGACATGATGCCGGAACTCGTCTGCTACGCCCCGGGCGACATGCCGGCCCTGTTCCCGTCTGGCGTGGCGAAGAAGATCCCGGCGGGCGCAGTGCTGGAGATCCAGGTGCATTACACGCCGATCGGCGTGCCGCGGTTCGACCGATCCTCGGTGGGCCTGGTGCTCGCCCGCGAGCCGGTCCGACGGCTGGCAGTCACGCGGGGCGTCTCCAACCGGGATTTCGTCCTGCCCCCAGGGGCGCCGAACGTGGAAGTCCACGCCTCGTACACGGTGCCGCGTGCAGGCTACTTGCTCAGCTTGACCCCGCACATGCATTATCGCGGTAAGGACTTTCTTTACACGGCCGTTTATCCCGACGGGCGGCGCGAGACCTTGCTCTCGGTCCCCTTCTACGACTTCAACTGGCAGAGCGTCTATCGCCTGGCCGAGCCAAAGTTCTTGCCGCGCGGGACGCGGATCGCGTGCGTCGCCCACTTCGACAACTCAGACAAGAACCCCGTCAATCCCGATCCGTCCCAGACGGTGCGCTGGGGTGAGCAGTCGTCGGATGAAATGATGATCGGTTATTTCGATTACTGCGTCGATCTGCCCGCGCCGGTGCAGATGGCCGGGGGACGGGCGGCGCCTCGTTGAAGCGACGGCTTGGGTCTTGTCGGGCGTGGGTAGCACGCCCGACGAAGACCTTCCGATTCCTGTGTCATCCATCCCGGAGGGCCGCGTATGGACTCGCCGCCGACCGACCCTGGGCGACGATCGTGGCTGGTCCTCGCCGCGATCCTGGCCCTGGCGACTGTCACCCGGCTGCACCGGCTCGAAGGGCCGATGGCTGACAATCTCCAGGCGAAGCAGGTCTATATCGCGAACAAAGCCCGAAGCATCGCGCGGCCGCCGTTCAATCCGCTGCGGAATACGCTTGACTTCCTCGACGATCGCGGTGAGCGGATCGTATTGACGGAAGAGATCCCACTCTACACTGGCTTGCTGGCGGCGGGGTATCGCCTGTTCGGCGAGCGCGACGCCGTGGGGCATGGGCTCAGCCTGCTCGGCTCCCTGGTGGCGATCGTGGCGTTCTTTGACCTGGCGCGTCGGGAGCAAGGGGAGCGAATGGCACGGGTCGCAACCTTGTTGCTGGCGTCGTCGCCCCTGTTCATCTTCTACGGCCGGGCCGTGTTGCCCGACCCCTGGATGCTCGCCGGGATGCTCGGTTGTGCCGCGGCGTATCGGCGGTATCTCGACGGCATGGGCGCTCGCTGGCTCATCGTGGCCGCGGGGGTGGGCTTGCTGGCGGGGGCTTTCAAGTATTTCGGCTTGATGGTGTTGATCCCGCTGGCGGACATGGCGCGGAGGCGGCTCGGCGTGCGGGGCGTCTTGCGACCGTCGTTCCTGACGGTCGCTGTTGCGATGGTCGCGCCCATCGCGGCCTGGATGGTGCTGGTGTTCCTCCAGGGGCCGAATCCGGTGGGCTCGGGATGGACGGGGACGAAGGGCGATGTGAGGCCGTACCTGATCGTGCAGGCACCCGGCGTTCTGCTGGATCGGCACCTCTGGGGGCCGTTCTTCTCTCGGTTCCTGATGCGCGACTGCGGGCCACTGGCGGCGGCCTTGATCGCGGTCGGACTCTGGGTATCAGCGAGTCGTCGGGCGAAGCTGGGACCGCTGGGAGCGTGGACGGCAATGGGACTGGCGTTCTACGTCCTGCTGGGGCCGAAACTGATCGATCACGATTATTATGAACTCATGATGCTGCCGGCGGCCATGCTCTGGGCGGCCCGGGGCTGGGAGGCGATCCGACGGCGGAGTCTTGCGGTGGACGTTCCGTGGCGTCGGGCGCTGGTGGGGCCGGGGTTGCTAGCGATAGCGGTCGTGGCGCAGTCGCCCTGGGTGATGGGAGGGATGTTCGACCTGGAGGGTGAGAAGGTCGCGCTGGGTGGAAGTCTCGGACGAATCTGTCCGAAAGACGGCCGGGTCGTGGTGATGGGGCCGGGGATCGCCTTGGCGACGGTCGTGCATTACAGCGGTCGCGAGGGCTGGGCGGTGCGCGGTCCGGTGCTGCCGGATGACTGGCGAGAACGGATCGCCGGGTATCGAGGGCAGGGGGCCGAGTATGTGGCACTTTACTTCGACCCGAAGGCCAAGGTGGACCAGCGGGCGTCGTACCGGCCCTTGATCGAGGCGTTGACGGTCGTCGATCGGCGTTCCGGGCCGTTGACCGGGCGGGGGACGCGGGCCGAATCGCTGGTCTTGAGGCTGAGCCCGGTGGAACTGGCCCGGCTGAGGGGGCAGCGGAGGGAGTGAGGGCGGCGGCCGCGGGACGGGGTCGGGCTGACTCATGGCAAGCGCGCGGGTCGTCCGCTAAACTGGCGACCTCGCGAGGCTGTGATCCCACCAAAGTCACCCGCGGAGGAAACCTTCACCATGAGTCGCTACGCCGCAACCCGCCACCTGGCCCTGGCTCTGGGCCTCGTCCTGACGCTCGGGATCGCCCCGGCGTGGGCTGATGTGAAGATGCCGAGCATCTTCGGTTCGCACATGGTCCTCCAGCGCAACCAGAAGGACAAGGTCTGGGGCTGGGCCGATCCGGGCGAGGAGGTCACGGTCACGATCGCCGGTCAGACCAAGACCGCCAAGGCCAGCGACGACGGCGCCTGGTCGGTCCTGCTCGACCCGTTGCCCGCGGGGGGTCGGCACACGTTGACCGTCAAGGGCAAGAACACCCTCAGTTTCGACGACGTGGCTGTCGGCGAGGTCTGGATCTGCTCGGGCCAGTCGAACATGCAGTGGCCGCTCAACCTGGCCAACGACGCCGACCTGGAGACCCTCACCGCCGACTATCCGGAGATCCGCCTGATCTCCGTGCCGCAGGTCGGCACCCAGGAGCCGCAGAAGGATTTCCAGGGGCAATGGGAGCGCTGCACGCCCGCGAACGCCAGGGACTTCTCGGCGATCGGCCTCCTCTTCGGGCGGACGCTCTATCAGGCTCTCGGCGTGCCCATCGGCCTGATCGATGACTCTTGGGGCGGCTCGGCCGCCGAGGCTTGGGTCCGCCGCGACATCCTGGAAAAAGACCCGAAGTACAAGGACCTCCTCGCGAGCTGGCAGGAGCGGGAGGAGCAGTACGAGAAGGTCAAGGATGAGAACTCGCAGCAGAGCCGCAACCTCGCGGGCCTGATGCGGGGCAACCACCGTCCCGGCAACATCTACAACGGCGTGCTCAAGCCGACGATCGGCTACGGCATCCGGGGCGTGATCTGGTATCAAGGCGAGTCGAACGCCGGCCGGGCCTACCAGTATCGCGACCTCTTCCCGTTGATGATTCAGAGCTGGCGCGACGAGTGGGGCATCGGCGACTTCCCCTTCTACTGGGTTCAGCTCGCCGACTTCATGGCCGAGAAGCCCGAGCCGAGCGGCAGCGCCTGGGCCGAGCTTCGCGAGGCGCAGACGATGACGATGGACAAGCTGCCCAATACCGGCCAGGCCGTCATCGTCGACATCGGCGAGGGCCGCGACATCCACCCGCGGAACAAGCAAGGCGTCGCCAACCGCCTCGCCCGCTGGGCCCTCGCGAAGGATTACAGCTTCGACGTGCCTTATCAGAGCCCGACCTACAAGTCGATGGAGAAGCAGGACAACAAGATCGTCCTCACCTTCGACCACGCCGGCCAGGGCGGCCTCTACGCCTTCGACACGCAAGACGTGAAGGGCTTCACCATCGCTGGCTCGGACCAGGTCTTCCACAACGCGCAAGCGAAGATCGTGCCGCCGAACAAGGTCGAGGTCTGGTCCGACGAGGTCTCCGACCCGGTGGCCGTGCGCTACGCCTGGGCGGATAACCCGGTGGCCAACCTCTACGGTCGCAACGGCCTGCCCGCCACGCCTTTCCGCACCGACGACTGGCCGGGCGTGACGGCCAACAACACCCGCTGATCCGGGTCTCCGACCGGAAAAATGGCCCCGCCCCTCGATGTGGGGGCGGGGCCGTTGCGTTGCGATCTTCGACGTCGGAGGCGGCACGGGTCACTCGGCCTTCTTCTTGCCGCCTAGGGCCTCGGCGATGGACTGGTCCATGCTGGTCTCGCCGAGCTCGAAGCCGATGATCGTGCCGTCACGTCCGATCAGGAAGTTGGCCGGGATCTCCTCGACGCCGAACGCCTTGGCATAGTCGTTCTCGCCTTCGCCGTTGAGCACGTTCGGCCAGGAGACGCCGTGGTCGATCAGGAATCGGCGCACGGCCGGCAGGACCGCCTGGGCCTCGCCCGCGCCCTCACGGAGGGCATCGACGTTGACGCCAAGGACCGCGAACCCCTGGTCCTTGTACTTCTCGCGGACGGTGTTCAGGCGGAGCATCTGCGGAGAGCAGGGGGGGCACCAGGTCGCCCAGAAGTCGATCAGGACGACCTTGCCCTTGTAGTCGGCGAGGCTCACCATCTCGCCATCGACATCCTTGGCCGCGATCGCCGGCGCGGCTTTGCCGAGCATCTTGATGCGCTCGAACCGCTCGGCGAAGTGATTCTTCACCGCGGGGCTCTGCGCGTTCTGGACGGCGAACTCGCAGAGCTGGCGGGCGACGTCATAGCGACCGGCTTCCACCAGGCGCTGGAAGTACGCCTCGCCGATGGCCAGGACGGTGTCGGGGCCAATCTTCGCGGCGGCCTGGTCGCCGGGCTTGCGGTTCTGGACGAACGTCTTGAGGTCGGCGAGCGACTCGTCGTACTTGCCGCGGTCGGCCTCGGCGACGATGTTGATGAAGTGGGCCAGGGCGACCACGTCGGAGCTGGCCTGGCCCTTCTCGAGGACCGCCTCGGCGGCCGGCTCGGCGGCCGGGTAGAGGTTGCGGGCGATGGCCAGGTTGAACAGGAGCCGGTAAGTGACGTCGGCCGCCTCGCCCTTCTCCTTGGCGGCAACCTTCGTCAGTTCGGCAATGTGCTGCTTCTCCAGTTCGGCGAACTTCTCGGCGTAGTGGGTGTTGACCTCCTCACGGGAGGCGAACTCCTTGCCGGCGCCCTGGCCCTGCGCTCGGGCGTCAGGGGCCGCCAGGCCGACGCTCAGGACGGCCCCAGTCAGGGCCGCCGCGATCGGATGCCGCGTCATGTCGAGACTCTCCCCAGGTCGATTCGAGTCGAGAGGAAATGTTCGCTCCGTCCAGAAACGCGGGGCGTCGTCCACCCCGGCGAGGCCAGCCCTCGGCCCCGGCTCCTCTGTCACCATAACGCGCCGGGAGACGCGAGGGAACCATGCCCAAGCTCAGCAACTGTGTTCCCCGACGGCCGACCCCTCCCGGCACGATCGATGCGGGAGGGTGGATGGCCCTGAGGCGTGTCGGGGACGCGGGTTGAGATCGACGTCGTGACCACGGGCCGGGGTCGATGGTAGGATCGGCATCGCGAGACCCTCCGAGTCGAACCACGGTCGTCCCGGACCGGGCGACCCGAACCGCCTCGGAATGGCCCGCTCCGATGTTGAGGGCCGCTTTTTTAACCGGAAGGCGATCCTCGGAGCGGTGCAGGGACGCCTCGGTGACGCGCCTGGGACGCCTACGGAACGCCGTTGAGGACGCCGAGGGGACGCTTCCGTCTGCTCCACCATCCCTGGCGCAAATTTCGGGATGCTAAGAATTTGGGACGATATATTTCCCAGTTTGAAGTTCGTTCGGCGATCGCGACGCGCGTCGCCGACGTGCGTCGCCTCACCTGGAGACGGGTCTGGACCGAAACCGGATTGTCAAGGAGTCAGCGTTAATTATAGCACACAATCGGGACGTCGGCACGGGCTGTTTCCTCCCGCGTGGAACCGAGGAGGAAGGTCGCGGAGGAGGCATGAGGCTTTCCGGAGAGCCTCCGACACGATTCCGCGGGCGAATTCAAAGACCGCTCCCGTCCCCTTCCCCTGGATTTAGAAGTGACGCCGCTGGTGTTATCGGGTGTGGGAAGCACGCTGTCTCCGCGACGAAACAGACGACCTACCGCCCATACCCTACCGGAACGGCGCCACGATTCACGGAGTCCCATTGAGATAGGAGTGACGCCGTTGGCCCCTTCGCCCGAGATTTGGCCGATGCCGAAAGGAGTCGGCCCGACTTCAGTCGGACCGGAACTCCAAGGAGTCCAGGAACTTCTGGCCCGACTGAAGTCGGGCCGACTCCGGCTGACGCCAACGGCGTCACTCCCATGAGAATTCTGATCCACCACCGACCGAATCCGCATCGAGGCTGGCTCCATGAAGTTCCCCGGTACCTGGAAACAATGGCTCAAGGCCCGGACACCGATCCGACCGGAAGACTACGTCGGATCGGATCAGGAGAAGAACGAGAAGGTCGTGCGCGCGGGGTTCACCCCCAAGGCCAAGCGCTTCCTCCGGGGTGTGCCGATGGCCGAGGAGGTCGTGTCGCTCTATCACGCCATGCTCGACCCGAAGACCCCGCTCTGGGTCAAGGGGGTCGCCGCGGCGGCCCTGGCCTACTTCATCCTGCCGATCGACGCCGTGCCCGACATGCTGCCCCTGGTCGGCCTGGGCGACGACCTGAGCGTCCTCAGTGCTGCGCTGGCGGCCGTCTCGACTCACATCACCGACGAGCACCGCGCCAGGGCCCGCGCTGGCTCGCCGATGAGCAGATCATCGACGTCACGCCGGCCGAAGGCCACCCGGAGAAGGGCCGGGCGTGACCTGGGCCTCGTCAGGGGAACGGTTCCCCTCCAGCCAGAGCCGCCGCGATGCCCCGACGGTCGCCAGCACAACGCAGAGCGAGGCGGGGACGACGACGAAGCTGATCCAGGCCACGAACTCGTCGTGAATCCGCTCGCGTTCCCATGCCTGATGGCGGATCTCCAGCTCGCGTTCTTCCTCGCGGGTGGCCGCCGGGTTGATCGGCCGGCCGGGTTCGAACTGTGTCGGCTCACCCGCCGCGAGCCAGGCCCACGCGAGCAGGACCAAGCCAAGGCCGAACCCGAAGCTCAGACCGGCGGCCAACCCGACCCCGAGCGACCGCCCCAGCGCGGTCGCGGCCCCGACGATCGCCCCGGTGGCCAATCCGATCAGGGCACCGATCAGGGCATAGAGGGGCACGGTCAGGATGACCGCCACCAGGTAGCCGATCAGACCCAGCGGGATGCCGCCGAAGGCCCCCATCCATGCGCCGTATTTGGCACCCGCCAGCGCCCCCGGCCCGCGTCATGAGTCCACGACCGACCGGCATCGGGTGTGATCCGATCAACGGCGCTCATGGGTCGCAGCCCTCCCTCAGCATCAACCGGCGGTCTGTTGTTCGTCGGTGAGCTGTCGATGATGCTCCATCAGGCCCCGGAGCAAGGCCAACGCATCTCCGACCAGCAGCCCGAACAAACCGCCCTCGATCCGCTCGCGCCACATCGGCATGCCCGATTCCCCTCGATCGCGGAAAGCCTCCCAACGCCAGACAGTCTCCGAAGAACCGGAACGGCTACCGCTGCCTGGTCCGGGCCAGGGCGGCGAGGAAGGCCCGATGGTCGTCGGCGTCGGCGAAGACGTCGGCGCGATTGTTGCCGCGGTTCAGGCGTGATCGCCCAGGCCGCCTTCGACCGGTCGGGGGAGTCGTCCCACGCCGGGGAGCCTAACCGGAGCGAGACCGCGACTCAAGAGAAAGATGAACTGACACCAATTTCTCTCTGTCAGTTCATTTTTCGCCGGAGGGAAATCGGTGTCAGTTCACGGACTTTGTGAACGGCTACCAGTGGCACCCTACGCCGTTAACCTTTTTCCATGAGCATGCTTGATCTGCTCGGCACGCTCGATCTCAAGGGCCGTCGCGGCCCGGATTTCGGGGGCGCCGATGGCCTGCTCCCGCTTCTTCCGTGGGTACTCCCGGCTCGCCTTGCTCGACCGACTGGATCCGTCGACCACCGCCGAGCCGAGCCGCTCCCACAGCGACACGCCCGGGCCGGGGGCCTCGCGATACTCCCGCATCGCCTGGCGGTAGGCCCGCAGCAGCCCCGCCACGCTGACCGCCGACGCCGGCACCGCGTCGTACGCCAGCTCCCCCTGGCCGTGCAGCCCCAGCGACCCCAGGCCCACCAGCGACCAGGTCGCCTCCAACTCGGCGTGGTCCCCCCGGTGGCTCCGCAGCTTGCGCCGGCCGAAGGTCTGCTGGAAGTGGCGGTAGAACAGCTCCACACCCCAGCGGAGCCGATACAGCTCAACGACCCCCCGGCCCGGCAGCGTCGCCTCGTCGAGCACCGAGGTGAGCCGGGACACCGGGTGCCGGGGGCCCTGCGCCACCACCAGCCGGAGGACCAGCGGCGGCCGGCTTCGGGCCGCCGGCTCGTCGGGCCAGAGGTAGACCAGCCCGTCGCGCTCGCGGGCGTAGCCCAGGGTCGGGCGTGCAGTTGGGCAGGCCGTCGGCGTCCAGCCCGTCGCGCTCGCGGGCGTAGCCCAGGCCCTTGAGCCGCCGGACGTTGGCGCCGCCGCGCACCAGCAGGTGCCGGCCGCCGCCGCGGATCGCCTCCCAGGTCTGGTAGCCGACGAAGCCGGCGTCGGCGACCACCAGCGCCCCGGCCGGGAGCCCGGCGAGCATCTGCCGGAGGGGGTCCCGCTCGCTGCTGTCGGTCGGCCCGGTCCGCCAGTCCCAGGGCAGCCCGGTGCCGAGGTGGAACGTCGTCGTCAGCCACAGCTGCGGGCACTCGGCCTTCTTGCGGCGGGCGGCCTCGGCCACATGATCCTTCGACTTCGACTTCGACTTCGACTGCCGCTCCAGCGAGGCCGAGAACCGGCCCTCGTTGGAGGCCGTCCGTGGCAGTTGCAGCCGGCTGCCGTCGACGCCGAAGGCCGCGAAGCCGGCCACCTCGAACCGCTCGGCGAGGTCCACCCGCATCCGGCGGCGCAGGGCGACGACCAGGGCCGCGACCAGCGCCGTGGTCCAGGCCCGCAGCAGCTTGGTGAACGCCTGGTAGGACGCCGCCGTCAGCGCGTCGAGGCCCAGCGATACGAGGGCGATCTGGCGGGCGGCGGCGAAGCGCCCGAGGAGCGTGGCCTCGTCGGACCAGGCCCAGAGCAGCGCCGTGCAGGCCAGGCCGCGCGGGCACCAGGTGCAGGGGCCGCGGAACCGGACGGCGGCGAAGTCGGCCTCGGCGGTGAGCCAGTCGAGGACGACCCGGAGGTCTTGATGGTGGGCGGCCGGTGCGGTAGCACGGGGGTGGTCTCGGTGCGGCATGTCCGACTCCGTCGGGGCGAGCGGCTCCCGGTCCCTGTGTGGCAACAGAGAGGGTGGCCGCAAGCCGGTGCCGCATCAAGACCTTATCGCATACTCCCCGTCCAAGGTTAACGGCATAGAGTGCCACCCGATCGGAGGGGCCGTAGGCGGAAAAGGGGACGGAGGAAATCTCTGAAGACTCTCGATTTATTTCCTCCGTCCCCTTTTCCTCCCTGATCGACGTGGACCGCCGCATGACCTTCGCCTACGTGATGAACAAGATGGTGCCCGGAATGGTCGGGCCCATCGCATGGGCGCTGTTCGAGCGGGCGTCCGAGATCGTGAATTGCTAGTGCCCGTTCGCCGGCCAGGACCCTTGTCCCGTCAGGAGTCATTGATTACGCGGATCAGGATGGTTCGGCCGAGTGCTGACGATGTGATCGCCGCCCGCCGGCCCGGCGAGGAGGTGTGGGACGGCCTACTTCGGCGGGGCAAAGTCTTTGTGCCCCGGACCATGGAAGCTTGCCGACCGGGGCGCGCTCGAAGACTCGTTTTGCCCAGGCCACCCACCACGCGGGGCGCAGCACACCCGAGGGAGCCGTGCCCGCGAATGAAGGTCCGCGGCGCACAGCCCCGGCCATCCCGCCGGTGTCATCGACCGGATTTCAGCGGACGGCCACGCGGCGACGGACGAGCCGTCCGAGGGGGCGTCGGCCCGCCCACCCGAGGCCGCCGATCAGGACCAGCGCGAGCGACGAGGGCTCGGGGACGGCGTTCACATAGGCCTGGAACCCGCCATCCTGGCCCGGGCCGAGGATCGTGGAAGGGCCCCAGGTGGTGCTGTTGATTGTCTGGGTGAACGAGGAGCCGCCGGCGTAGCTATCGGCAGTCATCCGCCAGAGCGTCCACGGCGGGCTCCCCGACCCATTCGGGCTTCGCAGCGCGATCGCCAGGACCTGGCCGGGCGTGACCGCGATGTTGGCCGAGGAGACGTCCACCAGCGTGATCGGGACGGCCGAATTCGGGTCGTCGATCGTCGGCAGGTCGCCGATCGGCACGATCGTCTCGAACAGCGGCGGGGTCGAATTCGGCGACGGTGTCCCGCCGTCGGTGGACAGGATCTGGAGCGTGAGGTCTCCGGTGGCACCGGTGGTCCTGTAGACCTGGAATCCGACCCGCGACAGCTCGCCCGCTAACCCCACGGTGAACGTCTGGGCGTAGGACCGGTCCGAGTAGATCGTGAGGTCGCCCTGGTAGTTGTTGACCACCACCGACTGGTCGAGGAGGTCGGCACGTGCCGCCCCCGGCAGCGTCACCCCCCCAGTGATGGCAACGCCCAGGACAACCGCGTGGATTCGCCGCATGAATTAGGCTCCCGTATTCGGTTGATGGTCCGGCCTGCCTCTCGCGGCCGGTAAGGATCCATCCCGAGGGTGGATTCTAGGGGGAGTCCCGCTCGGGAGCTAACAAAATCCGACCATGTTGTCTTTTTCCGACCCAAAGACGCCCGTGGCTCTGTGGGGTGGAATCCACGGGCCGCCGCGGGATGGCCCCAGGGAAATCGGTGTCAATTCATTTTTCCGTCAGATAAATTGAACTGACGCCCATTTCCCCCGATTTCCTCCCAACACCGATTTCCCCCGATTTCCGAGTCTTTAGCACGGCTACCGGGCTTGGAAACGAACAGGTCAGTGGTCGACCTCGTATTCTCCTGTAGGAACCACCTTACAGGAGCACTGCGCCTTGCCTGGACCCGGAGAATACCTGCCCGATCCCACCGAGGGCATCACTCGCATCGAGGACTTGCCCCAGCCCAAACTCCGCAAACGCAGCCGCAACTATCGGCGGCGGCCTTGCCGACGATGTAGTCACAGCGCCTACCGGGACCGCGTCTTCCAACGGACCCTCCACGACCTCGTCTCCGGGCGGCCCCGCGACATCCGCCTCACCTACTCCCAGCACCACTGCACGCGATGCCGCCGCTATTTCACCGCCGATCTGTCCGACCTGGCCGCGCCCAAGGCCCGCTACACCCATCGAGTCGTGGCCCTGGCCGTCCGGCTGGTCGTCGAGGACGGCTTACCCTATCAGGCCGCCAGTTGGCACCTCTGGCGCGACCACCGCGTCTTCGTCCCCTTCGCCACCATCCAGAACTGGGTGGAGGCCGGGGGGAAAAAGGCGGCCAACCGCATCGGGGCCGATTACCTCGATTGGGCCCTCGACCGACTTCTCCGGTTACATCGCCGCTGACGAGTTGTACGACGGACCGTTCTGCGTCCTGTCGATCGTCGATAACCGCGCCTTCAAGCGGCTGTGCTACGAGGTCCTCGACCACGACCCGACTCAGCGGGATATCTCGGCGATTCTTCCGCCGCTTCCGGGCGGCCCTGACCGGTCGCGGGTCTGATCCTGCGCGGGATCACCACCGACGGCTCGGAGCTGTATCCGCAGCCGATTTCCCAGGTCTTCGGCGCCGTCGCGCATCAAGTCTGCCGCTTCCACATCCTCGCGGAACTGAACAAGGCGGTCCTCCGTGCCGTCGCTCAGGCCCGCAAGCGCCTGGCGGCGCAGAAGCCGAAGCTCTCCCGTGGGCGTCCCGTCACGCCGGAGGCGAGACGGAAGGTCCGGCGGCGACGGCACCTCGATCGGAAGATCGGGGATCTGTTCCAGCATCGTCACTCTTCGTGAAGCGTCACCTCACACCGGCCGAGCAGCGGACGTTGCGGCGCATCACCCGGGGGTTGCCGCGATTGCGGACCTTCCGGCGTTGATGGAGGAGGTCTACCGCCTCTTCGACCGCCGGTGTCGGACCGAGACGGCCCTGGCGAAGCTGGCCCGCCTGCGGATCCAGGTCGGCCGCTGCCCGGGGCTGGGGCCGATCTTCCAGAAGCTCCAGTCCTCCCGACTTGGAGAAGGCGCTGACCTTCCTGGACGATCGCCTGCTCGGTTCGACATCCAATGCGGTGGAACGGGGCAACCGCCGGCATCGCAAGATGCAGAAGACGGTGTATCGGGTGCGCACCGGGCGACGATCAGCGGTCGGATCGCGCTGGACCTGGAACGTGAGTCACGAGCCCGGGACCGGGAGGAGGCGACCCGGACCCTACACCAGGCGAGAGCGGCATGACGGACTTGAACCCGGTAGCCGTGCTAAAGACTCCGATTTCCTTGAGTTGATCCCGATGGGTGTCTGGAACCCGTCTTCAGGCCCCGGCTGTCGATGACCGGATCGGGGCCCGAAGTCGGGCCCCAGACACCCATCGGTGCGTCCTCAATTCCTGGGGGTGGACCGCTGCCGCCGGAAGGCTCTGTGAATGATGATCGCCCCGCATCCTCCCAGCAGAGAGAGGACGAGCGGCGTCGGCTCCGGCACCGACGAGACAGTAATGGGGTCGCCCAGGCTCAACCATGTCGAGGACAGTTTCCCGCCGTAGTCGATCCCAACCCCGCCGCCTTTTCCTAGAAACCCGATCGTAGCGTCGCCTGTTCCCGAGAAGTAGACGCGGAAGAGGCCCCACACCTCCCCGGCAGTCACCGGCACACCCGTGTCCGAGGAACTCCCCTGGTTGTAGGAGTCACTGACCGTGAAGCCCTTGATACCCGCACTCAGACTGCCGGAGGAAGAAGAATTGGAGCTGTGCGAGTCAAAAATATAATTCCCTTCTGCCAACGTGTCGTACTGGGTGAACTGGAAAGCGCCAGGTGATTTGCTTTTGCTAAAGACTGTGATGCCGATGCTGTAGTCGGTGACGAGGAAGTCGGAAGAACCGGAATCGAGTTGAAGGACGACATCGAACCACCCCGTCCCGCTGGTCGTGTCCTGATGCAGATTGACCATCTGCAGGGTAGCCAGGGGCTCCGCCATCGCCACGGGAGCCGAGACCAGCAGGATCGCCATCAACGCCGTTGTAATGCGTCATTGAACTCGCCTCTTCGCAAGAACCATGCGAATGTCCTTAAGGAGGGACGTTTGTCAACCCGTTCGCAGGACTTTTCAGATAACCATTTCTGAGCGGATTGGGCGAGATCGTAACAGGCAAGAGAGTTTAGTGCAACAAGTGAATCATTTCGGAATGATACCGAGGAAAAATGGTGTCGGGGGGGAAATCGGTGTCAGTTCATTTTCCGTCCAATAAAAACAACGGCCCGCGAAAGAGCCCTGGTGTCCTACGCACGTTGAACGACTGGGAACTTCAACCACTCCGATAGCGTCCAGATGTGGTCGGCCAGGCCCGCCGCCATCGCCGGGGTCTGCTTCCGCCAGATCGCCGTTCTCATCCCGGGCCTGCAACGTCCTCACAGCCCAGCAGAAGTTATACGAATACATCGTGAAGTACGTCACCGCCTCATGCTGCCGCCAATCCTTACTGAACCGGTAGGTCTTCCGCGCCTTGCGGGCATTGCGATGGCGGTCCGTGGCGTGGTAACGCTCCACGAACGCGGTGTTGATCGCCCGGCTGACCTTCGACCGCTTCAGGGCCGCCAGCACCGCGGCCAGGGTGCCGAAGATGATCCGGCAGACGATCTCCACCACCCGGCCCTTCTCCCGCCGCTTCTCCACGGTGGCGTAGTTCAGACCCGCCGGCACGGCCTGGTACGGGGCCTTGGGGCGGCCGGGCCGGCCCGTGGGGCCCGGCGTGACCGTCACGCCATAGGTCTGCAAGATCGCCGTCTCGTAGGCCGGGTAGCCGTCGGTGGTCATCACGTCCATGACCCGTCCCCCGGTCCGGCGATGGAAGTCGGCGACCACCGCCTCGGCCTCTTCGAGGCCCCGAGCCCCGGGCACCACGTTGACGACCAGCTTGTGCACGGGATCGAAGGCCACATGGTCCCAGTAGTCCCCCCGATTGGCGTCGGCGGGGTTGGCAGGGTCGCAGTGCTCCTGCTTCTGGTACACGAAGGCCCACTTCTCATCGAACTGGACCTCACGGGTCCGGGGGGGAAAACGCCACCAGTTCGTCGTGGGCCCCTTGGGCGTGGTCGCCGGCCAGGCGACTGTACCGCATCACCGTATCCCGATGGACACCGACGAGTCGCCCGGTCTGACGGACACCACAGCCCTCGCCGACATGATTCAGGACCGCGAGGGCTTTCTCTTCGGTCAGATGCGAGCGGTACAGCGGCGTGCCCTTGCGTTCGGAGAAGCGGGCCTTGCAGGTGCGGCAGTAGAGCAGGCGATCCTGCCGGTGCTGGCCGTAATGGTCACAGACGGTCAGGTTGCCGGCATCGCGGCGGCCATGGTCGGGGCAGTCGGGGTTCTGGCAGCAAAAGCGGGCGAGGTCGTCCATGGTGTCGGTCCCGGGCTGAGGCCTCACGTTGTCAAGCCTTGGCGATGCCGCAGGTTACAACACCCAATGGACTCCTTTCAAGTTGAGCAGGACACCAGGGCTTGCTGACTCGCCCAAAAATATTCAGGGACCGTGAAACTCGGTGTGTAGATAGAGAGATCGGGCTTGCCGAAGTTTCGCCGCAACTGGTGCCGGGTGGGCAAGCCGACTTGTCGAGGCCGACAGCAAGGACTTGGAGATGTTCGAGCGTGAAGACTGGAAGCTGTTCCGCACCCTGGCCACCCTGAGCCAGAAGGCGGGCGTGACCGTGGCCGAACTGCCCGCCCTCGTCGCGAAGGAGCTGGCGGACAACGCCCTCGATACCCTGGCCGACTGCCGCGTCGGACTCCTGCCCGACAACGGGTTCTGGGTCGAGGATGACGGCGAGGGCATCGAGGGGACCGATGAGGAGATCGCCGAGCTGTTCTCGATCGGCCGGCCCCTCAGGTCCACCAAGCTCCGGCGGCTGCCGACCCGCGGCGCCCTCGGGAACGGCCTCCGCGTGGTCGCCGGCGCGGTCCTGGCCTCGGGGGGATCACTTCGGGTCCGGACGAAGGGCCGGACGCTCTGGCTCCAGCCCCAGGACGACGGCACGACCCTCGTGCAGCAGATCGGCCGGAGCGACCTGGAGGGGACGCGTATCGAGGTCACCTTCGGGCCGGCGCTGAAGGTCACCTCCTCGACCCTGGACTGGGCCTGGCAGGCCGCCGCCCTGGGGGGCGGGGAATCGCGATATAGCGGGAAGAGTTCGCCCCACTGGTACGACTCGGAATCGTTCTACGAGCTGCTCCAGGCGGCGGGCCGGATCACCGTCCGGGATCTGGTCGAGAAGTTCGACGGCGGCTCGGGCCCGAAGGCCGGCGCGATCGCCGCCGCGTTCAAGCAGCGGGTCGCCTCGGAGCTGAGCCGGGACGAGGCGGACCAGCTCCTGGCCACGGCCCGGGCGAAGGCCCGCGTCGTCAAGCCCGAGCGGCTCGGCTGCCTGGGACAGGCCGTCGGCGACTGGCCGCGCGGCTACGCCAGGGTGACGGGAATCTGCCACCACAAGGCCGCCCGGGGCCAGCATCACGCCGAAGTCCCCTTCGTCGTCGAGGCGTTCGCCGAGGTCAGCGACGGCGAGGCGGACTTCGAGGTCTGCGTCAATCGGACGCCGATCACCACGCGCACCGAGGCCTACCATCACAAGGAATGGCTCGTCGTGACGGGTTGCGGCCTGGAACGCCAGTTCCGGGTCGGGCGGCGCACGATCCGGGCCCGCCTCAACATCGAGACGCCGTACATGCCGATCACGTCGGACGGGAAGGCTCCCGACCTGACCAAGTTCCTGCGGGCGATCAGCGAGGCCCTGGAGAAGGCGGTCGGACGGGCGAAGCGGCGGTTGGCCGCGCATCCCGAGCCCAAGGGGCCGACGGCCGAGGACATCATCCTGAGGCACCTGGACCGGGCCGTGGACAAGGCGGGCGGTTCGGGGGTGTATCGCTTCTCGCACCGTCAGTTGTTCTACGTGATCCGCCCCTTCGTCATCGAGGCGCTCGACGTCCAGCCCGAGTACGGCTACTTCGGCAAGGTGATCACCGAATACGAGGCGGATCACGGCGACATCCCGGGCATGTACCGGGATCCACGGGGCACGGTCTACCACCCTCATACCGGCGAGGAGATCCGGCTCGGGACGATGCAGGTCGCGTCGTACCGCCGTCCCCCCTTCACGTTCAACAAGGTCCTGGACTGCGAGAAGGAGGGCATCTTCCCGATCCTCAAGGCGGCGCAGTGGCCCGAGAAGCACGACTGCGCCCTGATGACGTCCAAGGGGTTCGCTTCGCGGGCGGCCCGCGACCTGATCGACCTGCTCGGCGAGACCGGCGAGGAGCTGATCGTCTTCTGCATCCATGACGCCGACGCGTCCGGCACGCTGATCTACCAGGCCCTCCAGGAGGCCACGAGGGCCCGGCCGGGCCGGAAGGTCCGCATCATCAACCTGGGCCTGGAGCCGGCGGAGGCCCGGGCGATGGGCCTCCAGATCGAGGAGGTCAAGCGGGACGGCACCAAGCGGCTGCCGGTGGCCGATTACGTCGATGAGGCGGAACAGGAGTGGTTGCAGGGCCACCGTGTCGAGCTGAACGCCATGACGTCCCCCGAGTTGCTCGCCTGGCTGGATCGCAAGATGGAGCCCTACTGCGGCAAGGTGATCCCGCCCGACGAGGTCCTCACCGACCGCCTGTGAGGAGGACGTCCGCACGCTCATCGAGCGCCGGATCACGGCCGAGGTGCTCCGCGAGGCCAACATCGTCGCTCGCGTCGAGGCGGAGTTGAGCCAGCGGCAGGGCGTCCTGCGGGAGAGCCTGACGACCTTGCGAGCGGTCGTCTGCGAGGAGCTGGAAGAGAGCCCCGAGCAGCACTGGACGCAGCCGGTCCGGAACGTCGCCGATGCCATCGCCAGCCGGATCGAGCCCGATCCGGGCCTCGCTCTGGCGTCGTGACTCCCCGTCCCCGTGCCGGTCGCCGCCAGGACCGCGGCGACCGCCACGGCGCGGGACCACCCGACAGGACTCCGCTCAGCTCAGCAACTCCTCGACCAGCGCCTCCACGTCCCGGCCCGCCTCGCTCTCGGCGATGACGCCGCGGATGTCGCGCCGGACGGCGGCGAAGTGACGCCCGGGGTCGAGTTCGAGCCCCCCGATGGCCGCCTCCAGCTCGGCCCCCCGGGCGGAGAGGCGGCCATGCAGGTCGTCGGTCGGGTCGTACAGCGGGATCGGCAGTGCGACTCCGGCCGCTTGTAACGCCCGGTGCGCAGCCCCCGGTACTGCCCCCGATCGACGGCCGCGTTCGGCATCAAAGGCGAACCGGCCGCCGGGCTTCAGGTAGCGCTCGACCGCGCGGACCAGGAACAGGCCGGACAGGTCCTGATGCGGAGCCACCTTCGCCCCGTGCCAGAGCCCGCGCTCGTCGCTGTAGGCGCGGAACGCCTTCTGCATCGCCTCGGTCATGAACCGGTAGGCCAGCCAGGGCGGGTTCCCGACCAGCACATCGACCCGGTTCGGCGGCAGGGCGAGCCACCAGGGCCGGGCCAGGTTGCGAACGTCGTAGCTCCAGATGTGGTCCCGGCCCTCGTCGTGCAGATCGCAGAGCGTGCGGAAGGTCGCGTCCAGCGTCCTCTGCGCCTCGGGGGAGACCGCGTGGCGCTGGTAGAGACCCGAGAGCTTCGGCACGGCGATCCCGGGCTTCCGGCTGCCCGCCAGCTTCGTCATCGACTCGACGAGCTGGTTGAACCGCCCCGGGTCTTCGAGCAGCTCCTCCGGGAAGCGGAGTTCCGACTCGAAGAGCTGCTTGCGGTCGTCGGTCTCGACGACCAGGCTGCCACCGGAGAACAGGTCTTGCGCCTCCCGCCGCCACTGGACCGCGTCGCCCAGGAAGACGGGCACCTGGATCGGGCCCCGGTCCGGGTGCGTGAGGCGATCGCGGCCGATGGCCAGCAGGTACGTCACCCGGGCCAGGGTCACGGCCACCGGGTGCAGGTCCATGCCGAGCACGTGCCGCGTCAGGCCCGAGAGCGCCGCCTGGAGCGGCATCCCCGCGGCCTCGGCCGCCGCGAGGTAGCGCCGGACCCCGTGGAAGAGGAAGGTTCCCCGAGCCGCACGACGGGTCGAGCATCCGGGTTTTGAGCGGCTCCTCGATCGCGGTCGCGACGATCCGCTCGGCGAGCCAGTCGGGCGTGTAATACTCGCCGAGGCGCTTGCGGGTCGCCGCCGTGATGACCGACTCGTAGAGCACCTTCAGGACGTCGCCTCCGACCTTCTGCCAGCGGAAGCGGCCCACGCGACGCGCCAGCGAGCGGCTCGCCGCCCGGGACGTGGACGACCCAATCAAAGAAGTCCGCCTCGACGACGCCCGAGATGCCGCTCTCCTCGAACTTGCCGCCGCTGAGCAGCGACGCCGGCGCGATCGCCGCCAGGTCGAAGCCGACCAGCGCGTGGGCGATGACCTCGGCCGTGTTCACGAGGTACGTGTGCTCGACGAACAGCTCGTCCTTGTCCTCGAACTGGGTGCCCAGGGCGGTCGTCAGCAGCCGGGCCCAGAGCCGCCGCTTCATCACCACAGCGGGATGGTCGCGGTGCCGCGTATAGAGTTCGAGCAGGGTCTCGCGGTCCAGGTCGTGGGCCGAGCTTCCCGCCCCAGCCGTCGCCGGATCTCCCGCGGCGTCGCCGGGACGTCCCGAGCCGTGGCCAGCACGCCCTCCAGCCAGATCAGGAACGACTCGGCATCCGGCCGGGTCGCGAGGTGGTAGGCCGAGACCTCGCGCGGCAACCCGGTATCCACCTCGCGGGGCAGGCAGACGCACCGCCAGTCGGCGCCGTCGGTGAGGATGCCGACGTAGCGGCAGCCGGTCTCCTTCTGGCGGGCCTCCAGGTAGTCGGCCAGCTGCTTCTTCGCCTCCTCCAGGACGCCGCCGACCGCGAGATCCCGCTTGACCTCGATCAGACAGCTTCCGACCTCGATGTCGATCCGCCTACGGACGCCGACCGGAGTTTCCAGGTCCGCGGTGACGACATCCTCGGCCGAAAGCGAAAGCGGCGCCGTGAGGACCAGTTGCCGGAGATCCGCCTGGAGTGTTGCCTCGGACCGCGTCGGCTCACGCCTGGCGATCTGAGCGAGGAGTTCGTCGATGATCATCGAAGGACCAGTGTCGCCGGAAGGACAGGCATGGCTCGCCCAGCTCTAGAGCGTGCAAGCATACCTGACTGTTTCTCACGGGGCAACGTCGGAGAGGCGCCCGAGGGCATCCCCGCACCACCAATGCCGTCCAGCGGAGAGGGCGCATCATCCGGACCGGCCGTGGATAGTCCCCTATTCACCGGGTGGGTGACGTTGCCCCACCCGGCCAGGGCTGCCGATCGGGAGAATCCGGCCCCCTCCCGGATCGGGGGTGATCACATCCGCTGGCCGGGTCGGTGGCCCCTCCGGTCTCGTCCCCGCCAGGCGGGTCGCCGTGGCCCTGCCCGGCGGCGAGGTGAGCAGATCAGCCAGAGGCCGTATCAGCCGACCAAGGCCCCGATGGTCCTCCCTGTGCTGAGGGGGAAGAGGCGGTCGAGCGGGTCGCGGAGGGTCGTCTCGGGGTCGAGGCCGAGGGCCTTGTAGATCGTGGCGGCGATGTCCTCGGGCGTGACCGGGTTCTCGACCGGGTGGGCGGCGTAGCGGTCGCTGGCGCCGTAGATCGCCCCGGCCGGCATGCCGCCGCCAGCGAACATCACCGTGTAGCAGTGCGGCCAGTGGTCGCGGCCGTTGGCATCGGCCCCGGCGCTGCTGGTGATCTGGCCGACCTTCGGCGTCCGGCCGAACTCGCCCATCGCCACGACCAGTGTCTCGTCGAGGAGGCCGCGCTGGCTCAGGTCTTCGAGCAAGGCCGAGAAACCCCGGTCGAACATCGGCAGGATCGAGCGCTTCAGGAGCGGGAAGTGCTGACGGTGGGTGTCCCAACTTTGATCGTAGCGAGCCCCGGTGCAGACGGTGACGACCCGGACGCCCGCCTCGATCAGGCGACGGGCGAGCAGGAGGCACTGACCCAGGTGCGGCAGGCCGCCGAACTGGCGAGCCTCCTTCTTGCGGGGGTTGTCAGGGTCGAGGCCGTAGCGTTCGCGGACCGAGGGCGGCTCGCGGTCGAGGTCGAACGCCCGACGCGCCTCGGGGCTGGAGATCAGGGAGATCGCCTTGCGGTAGTGGTCGCCCAGGCCGGCGACCGCCTCGCCGTCAACGAGGGTGCGGTCCACGGCGTCGAGCAGCGAGCGGCGCCGGCCGACGCGGTCGAGGTCCAGGCCACCCGGCAGGCTCAGGCCGGGCACCTGGTAGTCGGGGAGGCTGGGGTCGCCGGCAACGAAAGGGTCGAAGGCCGCCCCAAGGAAGCCGGCGTCCTGGCCGGGGAGGAAGGCGCCGTTGTTGGACATCAGGTCCGGCAACTGGACTGAGTCCGGGAGCGGGCGTCCGGTCGGGCGCAGCTTGGCCAGGACGGCGGGGATTGGCGGGAAGTTGTCGGGGGCGGGGGACGTGATCAAGCGGCCGCCCTTCGAGGGATTCTGGCCGGTCACGGCGAAGTAGTAGCCGGCGTTGTGGTCGCCGATCGTGTGGTGGACGGAGCGGACGAGCGTCAGGTGATGGGCCTGCTGCGCCAGCATCGGCAGGTGCTCGCAGAACAAGAGGCCGGGGACGGTCGTCTCGATCGGCCGGAACTCGCCGCGGACGCTCTCGGGGGCGTCGGGCTTCATGTCCCAGAGGTCCTGATGCGCAGGCCCGCCTTCGAGGGCGAAAAGGATCAGGGATTTCGCCTTTGGTCGGGAGGCGACGGCGGCGCGGAGCAGGTCGGGCAGGCCGAGGCCGAGGAGGGTGGCGGCGCCGATCTGGAAGAACTCGCGGCGGCGCAGGCCGTCGCAGAGCCGTCGCCCGCCTGACGAGAACCGCAGCATCAAGAAACCTCCCCCGGGCTTGGGTGCCGTCGGCTGATTCCAATCTGTCAATTTAAGGCTCATGAGGTGAGCTGGCAAGGGCTCGCGCGGAATCGTCGCGGACGATGCGACCAGCACAACCGCCGCATTCGGGTCAAGCGGCTGTCCCGGGGCACCGATATAGGGAGGAGCTGGGAGTCTGCGCGATGGGATGCCGATTGGGCCGGAAGGATCGGGACATTGGCCGGAATCTTGCGTCTATGGCGTCTTCTCGGGGCGGGCTCCATCCTGGTGATCCTCGCCGCGTGCCCCGCGCCGTCAATGGGGCAGGCGCTACCGCCCTTGCCTCCGATGGCGCCGGGCGCTCCCGCTCCGCCGGCCGAGGCGCCCGGGACGGTCGAGGACCGGCTGATCCGGCTGGAGGAGCAGAACCGGCTCTTGATGGAGCAGAACCGCCGGCTCGCGGAGCAACTGGAGGCGCTGACCGGCCAGTATCGGACGATCGACGAGCGGCTCGGCCCGTCGGGCGCCCGCGCCGACGTCACCGCCGAAGGCGGCGCCGGCGCCCGAGACAACCCGGCCGGGGCCGACCGGATCGCGCCGGGGCCGGGCTTCGCGGACCTGGCGGGCCCGGTCGAGGACGTCACCGCAGAGGGCGGCACCGGCGCCCGAGACAACCCGGCCGAGGCGGAGGCGAAGGAGCGGCCGGCCAGGACGGGACGGCCGAAGTTCCCCATCGTGGCCAACTTCGGACCCGGTTTCGAGCTGATGACGGAGGACCAGGAGTTCCAGCTCCAGTTCCACAACTACACCCAGATCGAATACCGCGCCTTCGACCACACCGGCCAGGGCACCGTCCACGACGGCTTCTTCCTGCCCCGGCAGGTCTGGTACATGACCGGCCGGATCACCAAGCCGATTGAGTTTTACACCGGCTTCCAGAAGGGGCTCGGCAGCGTCAACATCCGGGATGCCTTCCTCAACTTCCATTATGACGACCGCCTGATGTTCAAGGCGGGCCGGTACAAGGTCCCGTACACCTATGAATATTATGCGATCTCCAGTCAGGACCTGATCCAGCCGGAGCGCTCCCTCTTCGCGGCCAACTTCGGCGACAGCCGCGAACTCGGCGCCATGGCCTGGGGCCGACTCTTCGACGAGCGGCTCGACTACGCCGCGGGCATGTTCAACGGCCCGCGGAACTCGTTCGAGGACTTCAACGACGCGCAGGACATCATCGCCTACCTTCACGCGAGGCCGTTCGCCAAGAACGAGCGGCTGACCGCCCTGGGGAACCTCGGCGTCGGCGGCTCGGTCGATTTCGGCAACCAGAACAACCCGGCCTTGCCCGACGTCCTCCGCACGGCCACCGCCGCTGCCACCAACAACGGCGCCGCCACCGCCGCGCCGGCCTTCCTCGCCTTCAACCCCGCGATCCGCGAGAACGGCGACCGCGCCCTCTGGAACCTGCACGCCACCTACTTCTACAAGGGGCTCTCCCTGCTCGCCGAGTGGGACAGCGGCTTCGCCAACTACGCCCCCGGCGAGGACCTCAGCCGGCGGACCCGCGTGCCGATCTCGGGCTACTACGTCTCAGCCGGCTACTTCCTGACCGGCGAGACCGTGCCGCGGCGGACGCAGGTGGACGTGATCCGGCCCTTCAGCCTCAAGGACGGCGAGCGGGGCCTCGGGGCGCTGGAGGTCCAGGCCCGATACTCCGCGCTGAACGTCGGCCGCGAGGTCTTCACCGGAGGACTGGCCGACCCGAATCTCTGGTCCAACAACGCCTCGACCGTGGACGTCGGCCTGAACTGGTATCTGAATCGCTATGTGAAGGTCTATTTCGACTGGCAGCACGCGATGTTCGGCGACCCGGTGATCTTCCGCCAGGGCGTCTTCCACCAGACGAGCAACCTCTACTGGGTCCGCTTGCAGATCTACTTCTGACCCGATCCGCGGGTTCGGTGGACCACGACGCGGATCGGGCCGTGATGGCAACCGGCACTTAGCCTTTGACGAAGGCGATCGCGTCCTCCGTGCGCTTCAGGATGTCGTCGATCTGGGCGGGCGATTCGAAGCCGATGATGAAGGCATCGACGGTGCCGAGGCCGAGCACGAAGCGGAGCGAGTTGTCGATGCGTTCGGGGGTGTTGATCCGGCCCTCGCCGAGGATCTTCATGCCGATGACCCCCTTGCCGGCGTCGTGCATCTCCTCGAAGCTCGCTGGCGACCTCGTCGGGCTTCCGGTCGTCCATGAGGAGCCCTTCGGGATTGATCCGGGCGAGGTCCACCTCGACGAACGGGTGGCGGGCGGCGGTGCGCAGGGGGTCCATGCCGTGGCAGCTCGTGCCGTGGGCGCGGATCAGGCCCTTGTCCTTGGCCTTCTGGAGGTAGTCCATCGCGCCGGCGTTCTGGGCGGGCCAGTCCTTCTTCTGCATGCAGTGGAGAAGAGTAATATCAATATAATCGACGCCAAGCTCGCCGCGGTAGCGCTGGAGGTCGCGCTCGCAGTCGTCGGCGTCGGTGGCGTGGGTCTTGGTCTGGATGACGTAGCGGTCGCGGGGGACGCCTTTGAGGGCGTCGCGGAGATAGACGTGGGAGCCGTACTGGTCGGCGACGTCGAAGAAGCAGATGCCGCGGTCGAGGGCGTGGCGGACGACCTTCTCGAAGCCGGCGAAGCCGAGCCGGGTCTGGTTGCTGGCGTGGCCGACGCCGACGCTGCCGGTGCCCATGCCGACGAGCGAGACCTGCACGCCGGTCCGGCCGAGGGTGCGGCGGTCGGTGGGCGACTTGGGCAGGTCGGCCGGCGCAGCGGCTCGGGCGAGGCCGGGGACCGAGGCGGCCAGGGCGGCGGTGGCGGTTGCCTGGGCGAGGAAGTCGCGGCGATGGAGCGGGGGCGTCATGGCGGTCGGCCTCCGTGTTGGGGAAGGGTGCGTGGAACGGATATTTTAGTGCGTGGGCGGTGGCGGTGGCCAGGGGTTGGCCGGGGCGGGATTTCCCGCAACGGTCCGGAGAACACGAAGGTGGCACGGGGAGGACCAGGCGAGCATGCCGCCGCTCTTGCGGTTCACGACTTCGAAGATGAGAATTCGGGAGCGGCGGCGAAGGGAGCATGGGCGGGTGTCCTGTGACCCACGAGAAGGACGATTCGAACGACCGGGCCGGACGAGGGGTCCATGTTCTACACGACACTCCTGCGAGGCGCCTTCCGGACCTTCTTCGGCCCGCTGCCGGGACCGCCGGAGGGGGGGACGGAGTCGGGCCTGGTGCTGGTGGCCGACGGCGTCGGCGGCCTGGACCTCTGCGGCACGGGCCTGCAATACATGGTCGCCCGCGAAGGATTGGGCCATGAGGTGCGGGTCCAGCCCTGGGGGCACGGATTCGGGCGCTGGTTTCGCGACCTGACAAACGTGGAGAACCACGCGGCGCAGGCCGAGGCGATGGCCCAGGCCGTGCGCGACTTCCGCGAGCCTCGGCCCGACCGGCCGGTCTTCCTCGTGGGCAAGTCGGGCGGCACGGGCGTGGTTGTGCGGACCCTGGAGTTGTTGCCGGAAGCGGCGGTCGAGGCGGCGGTCCTGATCGCGCCGGCCCTGTCGCCGAGGTACGACCTGAGCCGGGCCTTGCGGGCGGTCCGTCGTGAGCTGGTCGTCTTCTGGTCACCTTTGGATCTGTTCGTGCTTGGACTGGGAACACGCGTCTTCGGCACGATCGACCGGGTCCGCGTCGCGAGTGCGGGGATGGTCGGGTTCCGGGAGCCGGAGGGGCTGGATGCGTTGGGCCGGGCGCAGTACTGCGAAGCTGAGGCAGGTCCGGTGGAGGCCGGGCATGATGACGACTGGCTATCTCGGCGGGCACGTCGGTCCGGATAGCCCGGCGTTCTTGCGAAAGTATGTCGTCCCTTTGCTTTCCAAGGGGCCGGACGGGGAAAACGGCGACGTGGGGGGAGCGGGGTCAAGCCCGGCGCACGCGGCGCCGATAACGTAAGGGCCGGCGGGGTCATGACACCACGCAGCCCGCCGGCTCGTGGCCCGGACGAGGATGGTTTCGACCATCCAGATTGGATCGCGCTGCGAAGCCCTCGGGAACGGATCGGTAGCCTCCCCGCTCGGGGTTGTGAACCGGGCGCACCGAGGGGTCTCCGTTTGACGTGGTGATTTCCCTCGACACTCGCCACAATAGCAACGCGCGGGGCCGGTCGCGGCCGGTGAGGATGTCTCGCGCGGGTCGAGGGTGAGGAGCGAAGAAGAGGCCACGGGCCGCGGCTCGGACGAGGAGCCACCGCCCGTGCGGGTCGCCGGCCCGGAACCGGTGTCCCGTCCTCAAGAACTGGCACCCTGGGAGACAGCACCCGCGCGGTGGCCCTGCCCCTGATCACTCGACGGTCGCATTCAGTTGACCTACTCATCCCCGCAGGGGCGGGGCCGCCTCGCACTGGACCCCCTTTCTCGTCAGCCAGACCACCCGGCCGGGCGCCGGCTCGGTCCCGGTCCTCCCCCCCGCCGAACGAAACGACCAACCCCATAGGAGTGACGCAGTTGGCTTCACCAAGAGGAGTAGGTCCGACTTCAGTCGGGCCAGAAAACCAAGAGATAAAAGGATTTCTGGCCCGACTGGCCCGACTGGCCCGACTGGCCCGACTGGCCCGACTGGCCCGACTGGCCCGACTGGCCCGACTGGCCCGACTGAAGTCGGACCTACTGCCGCCGGCATCAGCCAAGCTCTGGGCGAAAGGGCCAATTGCGTAACTCCTACCCCATTTTGTGAACGCCGGTTTTCTCAGCAACAGGAGCTTACTTCCCACGATGAGCACCTCCGAATCTTCCACCATGGGGCACGCCTCCAGCCGCGCCGTGTTTGCCGACAACCCCGACGCCGAGATTCTTGAAGTCCGCGGTCGCGAAATCCTTGATAGCCGGGGCAACCCGACCGTCGAGGTGGATGTGTTGCTGGCCGACGGCTCGCTCGGCCGCGCCGCCGTGCCGTCGGGGGCCAGCACGGGCATTTACGAGGCCGTCGAGCTGCGCGACGGCGACAAGAAGCGGTATCTCGGCAAAGGGGTCCTCAAGGCCGTCGATCACGTCAACACGACGCTCGCCGCCGTGGTCGTCGGGCGCGACGCCCGCGACCAGGCCGGGCTCGACCGCGCGATGATCGAGGCCGACGGCACCGAGAACAAAGGGAAGCTCGGCGCCAACGCCATCCTCGGCGTGAGCCTCGCCGCCGCCAAGGCCGCCGCGGCGAGCTGCGGCCTGTCGCTCTACCGCTACCTCGGCGGTCCAAACGCCCGCGTGCTGCCCGTGCCGATGGCCAACATCATCAACGGCGGCAAGCATGCCGACAACAAGATCGACTTTCAGGAATTCATGGTCATGCCCATCGGAGCCGAGAGCTTCTCCGAGGGCATCCGGATGGTTGCCGAGGTCTTCCACAACCTCAAAGCCGTCTTGAAGAAGGCCGGTCATAACACCTCCGTCGGCGACGAGGGCGGCTTCGCGCCGAACCTCGACAACGAGGAAGCCATCACGTTCATCCTCGACGCCATCGACAAGGCCGGCTACAAGGCCGGTCGCGACCAGGACTTCGCCCTCGCCCTCGATTGTGCCTCCTCCGAACTCTTCGACGAGGGGGGCAAGAAGGGCTACAAGTTCTGGAAGTCGAACCCCGATAAGCTGTTCTCCGCGCAAGAGATGATTGATCTGTTCGCCACCTGGGTCGAGAAATACCCGATGATCCTCTCGATCGAGGACCCGCTCGACCAGGACGACTGGGACGGCTACCGCGCCATGACCGAGCGGCTCGGCTCGAAGGTCCAGATCGTCGGGGACGACTTCTTCGTCACCAACCCGAAGCGCCTGGCCGACGGGATCGCCCAGGGTTGCGCCAACAGCATTCTCGTGAAGGTCAACCAGATCGGCACTCTCACCGAGACGTTCGAGGCCGTCGCCCTCGCCCAGCGGAGCGGCTACACCGCGGTGCTCAGCCACCGTTCCGGCGAGACGGAGGACACGACCATCGCGGACATCGCCGTCGCCACCAACTGCGGCCAGATCAAGACCGGCAGCGCCAGCCGGACGGATCGGGTCGCCAAGTACAACCAGCTCCTCCGGATCGAGGAGGAACTCGGCGCGACCGCCCTCTACGGCGCCGCCTTGCTGAAGAAGCGGGCCTGAGCGAAGGGGCGCAGGAGGACGAAGCGAGTCGGATCAGTGAGGCCGTTCGCCGGGGTCGGGCCGTTCTCGACGCCCCGCGGGCGCTTCCTCCCGGCTTTCTTCTCCTCTCTGGGCCCTCCGCGCCTCTCGCGAGAAACACCGCTTCCTCTCTCCCGACGCTCTCCCCGCCTTCCTCCTGGTGGTCCGGAGACGCCGGGGACGCGGCGGAGTCGCTCGCCGAAATTGAAGGTAGGGCGGGGATTGCGACGCAATCTTGCCCATTGTGAAGTTCGTTCGGCGCCGCGTCCTCGCGCGACTCGGCCTCGCGACGGGCGCGGTGGAAGTCGTTGAGGCTGCGGTGCAGTTCGAGGGCGTTGGCCGACTCGTAGCGGCGGGCCAGGGACGCTTCGGGAGAGGCGTCGAACGTGCGCGCCAGGGCGCAGCGCTTGCTCCAGGGCGGGGGCGTCGTGGTCTTCCCAGAGGTTCTCGCGGAGGTCGCGGAGGCGGTCCTGCTCGTGGCGGATCAGGAACGAGCAAGGTGCGGCGGCCGGTGTCGCGGTTGCCGAGGCGGTGGCGGTGGTCGGCGAGCGCGGGCGTCGGGGTCGAGGTCTTTCGTGTCGATTTCGAGGAAGAAATCGACGGCGGTGGGATCGGGGGCCTTGTCGGCGGCGAGGCAGGCCCGGTAGAGCGCCGAGACGTGCGGATGGCCGGGGGGGATGCGGAGCGGGTCGAGGCCGAAGAGGGCGACGGCGCGGAGGAACTCGGCGCGGGACCAGTAGCCGCCGGGGATTTCGAGGTCGGCGGCGAGGTCGTCGAGGCGGGCGATCAGCCAGTCGCAACCGAAGGCGGAGGACGTGAGGCGGGCGTAGGCCCTGGCGTGCTCGGTTTCGAGCTTCTGGCCGGTGCGGCGGGCCCAGGCGCGGCGGCGTCGGAGGAAGGTCGCGTTCGGCGATGGCGGTGTTTGCTTCGAGGGCGAGGTTCTCGCGTTCGACGCAGCGATCCAGCCGGACGGAAGCGGTGGCGGCTCGGGTGACGAGCCAGCGCTGGATGGCGTCGGTGGGCTTCAGGGCGTCGGTCCATTCGGTGACGCGAGCGGCGATCTTCTCGCGCTGGTCGGGCGGTTCGACGATCTGGCAGCGCATCCCGTGCTTGACGGCGTTGGCGCGGCTCCTGGCCTTGCCGGAGGCGGTTTTGGGTCCGGTGGCGTGGCGATTTCGGCTGGAAGACGCCGTAGGCGGCGAGGACCTCGGGCTTGAGGAAGTGGAGGCTGGGGTGCTCAGGCGCGGGGTCGTCGTGCGGTTGCGGCGTCATCGGTGGGGCCCTCAACGTCAAGGGTGTCGGATCGGAGTGGGGCAGGGAGCGGACGTGGCGGACAATGACGCGCCCGTTCATTCCTTTACTTTCGAAAAAGGGGCGAGCGATTATCACCCTTTTTTCGAAAAGCGGTTCAAGATCAAATCCTACCTCCCATTGCGGCTTGCTCGAAGACTCGGCTGGGTGGCTGGAGTCGGAGACGACCCCAGTCCCTCCGGCGTTATGTCCGGGGCCGGACCGGGGTCGAAGACGACCCCAGCCACCCGTCGCCGGTAGTTCGGATATGCAGGGCGTATTGAATCTCAGCGGTGCGAGTTCGCTCGGCGAGGATCTGGCTCAGGCATGATCGTCGTCTCAACTCTAGCCTTTGCGATGTAGTATTCGGCCCCGATCGACTTCAATCGCTCTTCGGCCTCGCGGAGCCTCACGACATCCTCCGGCTTGCTGATATCGAACCATGTAGCATGCCTACCCGACGAGCTTGGGTTGTTCGGGTCGCGCCGCACGACGATCAATGCGCGGCGTTGAGGCCCCTTGTCACGGAGCCCGTCCCGATACCCGACACGGTAAGCCGCCACGATGGCAACGAGGATCGCCGCGATCGCTATCATCCACCGAATCACGTTGCGAAAACGGCTCATGGTTGCTCTCCGAGGTCCTCTGACGGGACAGGTCCGACCTCGAATCCCCGGTGAGAACCACCCGAGTCATCAACCCAATCTCCGGAGGGATCTTGATATAAGAGCCGATGGTGGATGGTATATCGGCCGGGATGAGTGATCGCAGGTTCCCAGGTCAGGCTGCCCGCCGTGGACTCGCGGACGCCGACGGTCAAGAGAGCGTCGAAGCAATAGCCGTCAACCTCAATCCCGGTCTCATCCTCGATCCAGACCTCGGCCCATGCCAGGACGGGTGTGCCCTCACGCAGCTTGGTCGGGCTGAGGATGAGCCGGTACTGGATCTCCAACGGGATCGACTGACCCGCTACGGACTCGACGTCTCGGGTCCCTCTGACCGAGAGCGACGAGTTCAGCAGGGCGTTGGGATAGGTGAGGCCGACCTTTTTCAGCCAAGACTCTCGCGCCCATAGGCAGGCTAAAGCGATGAGTGCCACGGCGATCAAAGATTGGCCCAGAGAGATTCGCATACGGATTAATTTCATAAATCAATAGCCAAAATTACTTGAGGCGATCGCTACTAACTCAGACGTTACAACGCCGGGTGCCACTGGCGGCTTGCCCGCCAGTGTCTTCATACCGCCCGGAGCACTGGCGGGCAAGCGGCCAGTGGCAGCCAGAAGACGGCTAACAGTGCTACCCGCCGGGTGGCGGGTGGCCGAGGCAGAGCGAGTCTTCGAGCGTGCCCCGGGGTGTCAGCCACCGACCGGGGCACGCTCGAAGACTCGCTCTGCCCCGGCCACACCAGACAAGCTCCGATCAAGGGGGAAGGAGGGTTGTCACGGCCACGCGGCCGAAGACTCCGGGCGTGCCACCCGCGAATGGTCAGAGATCCAGGCGATTCCGTATCAAAGCCCCGTCTTGGGTGGCATGCCCACGTCTTCGTGGGCATGTTCGTGGACCTTTCGCCACATGAACATGCCCACGAAGACGTGGGCATGCCACCCGACCAACGTCCGATCAGGGGGAAGAAGGGTTGTCACGGCCACCTGCCGGCGCAAGTCTCGCGAGGGCCAGCGTGGCCCAGGAACTGGCGGCGCAGGTGATCGGCGTCAGGAGCGTCGCGCTGCCGGGTGAGCCGTTGGGGGTCGATCGGGAGGTCATCGGCCAACTGCCATCCGGCAACTGGGTGGCGACCAGGAAGTCGATCCCGCGTCGGATCGCGGGACGTTCGGCCGTGTCGCCGGCGAGCGCCAGGACATACAGGGTCTGGCCGGTGGCGAAGGCGTCGCTCCGCAGTTCCGGGACGGTCTGGCTCCAGCCGCCGTCGGGGCGCTGGAGGGCGAGCAACTCGTCGATCGCGGTTTGCAGGGTGTCGCGGCGCTGACCGGAGCGGATCGCCAGGAGCAGCCTCAGGACCTTTTCCTGATGGAGGTCCGAGGGCCCCGCGGCGTCGAACCAGGCGATCGCCCGCGACAGAGCAGCGCGCTGCGATTCGGGCGCATCGGGTCCGGTTTCCCCCTGCAAGGCGAGGATGATCCAGGCGGCGTCGGTGAGCTGGGTCTCGTTGATCGGCGGTCGCCGGAGCGTGGCGAAGAACTCCCACGAGCCGTCCGGCTGCTGCTTCCGGACGATCTCCTCGGCGATCCGCTTGAGGCTCTGTTCTTGCCCGTCTTCGAGCCTCGGCAACGACCGGGCGGCGACGGCCAGGAACGGCAGCCCCATGTTCAGGCCTCTGCCCTGCGGGCGCGGGTCGGGCGGGGCGGCCGGATTGGGGAAGATCTTCGAGGCCAGCAGCTTCTCCTCGCTGCCCAGCAGGGACTCGACCGTATCCGCCACGAATCGCTCGTCGATCGCGTACCCCTGCCGCCCGGCCTCGCCCAGCGCCCAGAGCGGCAGCGGCACATGATGGCAGGCGGCGCATTGGCGCGTCTCCAACCAGGCGGCACTTTCGGCCTGCAGATACCCGATGGCGCGTTCGACCGCCCGATGGACCTGCCGGGGCTCGGCCGGGGGGACCGGGGCCGGCCCGTCGGCGAAGGCGAGCCGTGAAAGGCAGAGCCCCAGGAAAAACGCCGCGAACCCTGAGTTGCGAGCCATGGATCGGACCCCCTTTCCCGGAACGATGATCGACGGCACAGCCCGAGCCCATTCTACGCTGCCGCCGATTCGTGCGAAATCCCGGCGTCAAATCCCCGGCCCGCCCTTCGCACTCATGCGACGGGCGGCATGCCCACGTCTGTTCGTGTTTCGCGGTCAGGGGTAGCTGGCGCCGAACCCGTAAGACGGGCGGGTGGCCCGGACAACTTTTGTTGCTTAGATTTTCCCCCATTTCAGGAGTCGTGCTGCGGCCGCACCACGAAGCATCGCTTGCAGTTCCGTCCAGCCCCGCCAGAGCACTAACAACCCCGGAGGGCCGTCCCGCCAACGATTCTGGTGTCCACCCAAGCGTCCCAGGGCCAGCGTGAACTCCGGGAGCGTCAGGTCCGTCCGCAGCACCCCGTACCGCCAGCCAGCCAGCACCGCTACCACCTCCGCCGAGAACCAGTCCGTGGTGGGGCGGCCGGCCGTCTTGGGTGGCATGCCCACGTCTTCGTGGGCATGTTCGTGGACCTCTCGCCTCATGAACATGCCCACGAAGACGTGGGCATGCCACCCGGCCAAGCTCCGATCAAGGGGGAAGGAGGGTTGTCACGGCCACCCGTCGTGGAGTGACTACGCCATCAGGTACAGAAAGGCCTCGTCGGCCCGCTTCTGCGTCGCCCCGTCGGTGACGAACCGCCGGATCGCGTGGAAGCCGTACAGGGTCTTGATCCGGTGTGTCAACCGGGCTTCGTCGCGCTTGAGCATCCCGCGCCAGTAGGCCGGATCGCGGGGATCGGCCTCGGCCTTGAGCACGGGACCGAGTTCCGCCTCGACATCGGGCAGGGACCGCCACAACCGGATGTGGCGGTGGTGGGCGGGCAACGCCTCTTGGGCGAGTTCCTCGTAGCCGAGGCGGTCCAGCTCGGTGATCGCCGCGGCGTGGTTGATGAGGTGCCAGAGCCCGCCGAAGCCTTGCTTCTTCACGGCCGCGGTGGCGATCAGCTCGCCGACGGTCACGTCCACCAGATGACCGATGGATTCATAAGGGGGGAACGCGTTGTCCGGGGCCAGCTTGACCTGAGGGCCGATCCGCCAGCCCTGCTCCTGGCCGTAATAGCCCCGCCCGGCGTGGGCGTTGTTGAACCCCGCGATCAGCGCGCGGATACCGGCGACGACCTGCGGCGTGGCGTGGTCGGGGTGGTCCCGCAGGGCGCGCAACGCGATGGAGGCGAAGATGACGTTGTGGCCGGATTGCCTCAGCTCGCCGACGTTCGCCCGGAGGGCGTCGGCGATCGACGCGATGGCCTCCGGCTGAGGGTGCTCCTCCGGGAACGGTCGGAAGAGGTCGCTCGGCGTCAGGCCGACTTTCCGGGTGTTGAACCAGATCGCCTCCTCGCCGCCGAGGATCCGCTCCAGCTCGCCCTCGACGCCGCGGAAGACCGCCTCGGGGAGGTCGGGCTGGTCCTCGCCGAAGAAGTAGCCCGCCACGACGGCCGCGCCCAGGTGGCCGGCCATCGTCCCGGCCTTGTGGGCGTTGGCCAGTCCACCGAGGCCCTTGGAAAGATACTGGAAATCGATCATGGGAGGATTTCGGAGGTTTTGTAGGGTGGACATCGCCCACCATCCATGACATATCAGGATAGGCGGGCGATGTCCACCCTACGAGACTGGCTCAATACAGGTGATTCCGGTAGGAATCGTCGATCATCTGGCTCAGCGACTCCACCGACTGCCCTTCGATCTGGGTCTGATCCTTCAGGATCTCGGCGAAGCTGGGGCGAGAGGACGGGGGGTCGGTGGCGCGGGGGGCCCAGAGCTTTGACCGGATGAGGGCCTTGGCGCACTGGAGGAAACACTCCTGGACCTCGACGACGATCCCGACGAGGGGTGGCTGGCCGTTGACGGCCAGGGGGGCGAGCCATTGCTCGTCGCGGATCACGAAGGCGCGGCCGTTGACGCGCAGGGTCTCGCCCAGGCCGGGGATCAGGAACAGGAGGGCGGCGCGGTCGGTCTCGATGATGTTGCGGAGGCTGTCGGCGCGGCGGTTGCCGCGGCGGTCGGGGATGAGGAGGGTGCGGGCGTCGAGGACGGTCGCCAGTTGGCCGGGCGCGTCGCCGCGGGGGGAGACGTCGCAGGAACCGTCGCGGCCGACCGTGCCGAGCAGGAGGAACGGTGATTCGGCGATGAACCGCCGCATGTGGGCGTCCAGTTCGGACCGTTGCTTCTTGAGCACCACCTCGCCCGGAACGCCGATCAACCGGGCGAGTTCCTCGGCGGAGGTGACGCGGTCCTTGAATTCCGGGGTTTGCATGCGAGATTCGTCTCCGAGGGCGGTTCAGGAGCAGGAGCGGGGTGGCCTGCGGAAGCCGGGGGACGCGATGGAATGGCACTGGCAAAGCCAGTGGCACACAAACAAGCAATTCAAGGATCGTGGGGCACTGGCTTTGCCTGTGCTGGCCGGCCGACGCCACTCATACACGAACCCGCTGATGCTTTCTGATTCGAGCCCGACTCCTGTGGGACAGCCGCCCCCGGCTGTCCGGACCGGAGGACAGCCGGGGGCGGCTGTCCCACAAGTCCAAACCGGACAGAATCAGCGGGTTCGAGTATCAGACGCCCAGGATGCGGACGGGCGGGTTGGACTTCCATTTGCCCTTGGTGAAGTCGGGGAAGTCCATGGGGCGGCTGCGGTGGGCGACGGATTGCTCGCTCAAGGGGGTGACCGCGCTCCAGGAGGCGGCGTCGTACACGTCGAAGTCGGGCGGGACGCCGGCCTGCAGGGCCTGGATCAGGCGGGAGTCTTCGAGGTACTCGGCCGTGACGCGGGCCGGCTTGCCGCCGGAGGCGTCCGACGCGCGGGCCGACCGCTCCAGGGCCTGCTTCCAGAGGGGGTGCTCGTAGGTTTCCCGGTATTTCGAGCCGGGTTCCCACTGGTGGTTGTGGTCCTTGCCTTCGAGGCAGACCAGGAATTCGGGGAAGCCGCGGACGATCCCGCGCGTGCCTTGCACGAGGTTCGTGCGGCTGTAGGGGCGGGGGAGGTCGGTGTCGTGCTTGAGGATGATCGTGAGGCCGTTGACGGTCCGAATCAGGCTGGAGTTCACGTCGCCGTTGATGTAGTCGCGGACCCGCTTGGGATGGCCCTCGGGGAGATGCTCCTTCGCGTAGAGGTTCAGGCCGCGGGCGTTGGAACTCATGGAGACCAGGTAATCGAGGCGGTCGCCGTGGTTGATGTTCAGGTACCAGGCCAGGGGGCCGAGGCCGTGCATCGGGTAGAGGTTGCCGTTGCGCTGGGCGAAATGGGCGCCGAGCCAGAGGCCGTCGCCGTAGTCGCGGATCTTGAGGTAGCGCGTGTCGTGGCAGTAGGAGCCCTCGGTGTGGACCAGCTCGCCGAGCAGACCCTCGCGGACCATGCGGAGGATCGCCATCTCGTCGCGCATGTAGTTGACGTTTTCCATCATGCAACAGTACTTGCCGGTCTGCTCGGAGGTCTCGACGAGCTGCCAGCATTCGTCCAGCGTGATCGCGGCGGGGATCTCGGATGGCGGCGTGCTTGCCGTTGCGCATCGCGGCGAGGAGGACCGGGACGTGCCACTCCCAGGGGGTGGCGGTATAGACCAGGTCGAGGTCCTCGGTCTCGCACATGCGCTCGAAGTCGTGATCGCCGCGGGTATAGGACGTCGGCTCGGGTTTGCCCAGCTCCCTGGCCATGCGACGGGCCGACTCGCAGGCTTCCTCGCGAATGTCGCAGACGGCCTTCAGCTCCACGCCGTCGATGCGCAGCAAGTTGCCGAAATGTTCCGACCCCTTGACCCCGACGCCGACGAATCCGACGCGGACCGTCTCGATCGGCTTCACGTCCCGTGTCGCCGGCTCGTCGGCCACCGATCCGTCGGCCGTCCGCCTCGTGCCGCCCAGCGCCACCGCGGCGCCGAGGCCGGCGCCGAGTTTCAGGAAGTCTCGCCGTCCGCTCTTCGTGTCCATGGAAATGGGTCCTGGGCTCAAGGGAGGATGAAGCCAGGTGACTCATCCTATCAGACGGTGAGTCGCATCAGAATCAAGAACCGTGGCCGGCGCATGCTGGTCGTCGCCGTCACGGGGCGGCCGGCCCGCTGTGGGGCAGTCGGGCCGGTGTGAAGCACCAGCCTCTTGTCGGTTGGTCCCAGGTCCGATCCCGGCAATCCGGGGTCAACCGCCCGGCCCGCCGAAGTCGGCGTCGGCGGCGCCGGAGGAGGTCTTGGCGAGGCGGGTGGCGAGTCCGATCTCGTTGGCGGCTTCGAGGACGCGGACGGCGACGCGGTGGCGGGTGGCCTCGTCGGCCTTGAGGATAATGGCGGTGCGGCCGGTGGCGTCGCGGGAGGCGCGGAGCTTGGGGACGAGGGCCTCGGTCGTGATCGGCTCGTGGTCCACCTGGATCTGACCGCGGGCGTCGATCTCGACGAGGATGTTCGTCTCCTCCAGGTCCTGGAGGTTCTGCGGCGCCTGCTGGGCGCTCTGGGGCTCGTCGGGGTTGGGCGCGGGGATCTCCAGGCTCTTGAAGTAGATCGTGGTGGTGGTGACGAGGAAGAACATGATCAACTGCATGGCGATGTCGACCATCGCCGTCAGGTCGAGTTCTTCCATCTTCTCGCCGCCCTGGGGGACGAGCGAGAAGCTGTGATCGTCGTCGTCGTCGTCCGATCCGGCCGGCCGGATCGGGGGGGCGACGGCCGTTTCCGTTTCCGGGGCCTCAACGGCGGCGACGGGCAACGCCAGCTCGCTGTCGTCGTCGGTCGACGCTGAAGGGGCAGGGGGGCGCGTCGGCTCGGTCTCGATCAGCTCGACGTCGTCGTCGCCGCCGATGGGGTCGGTGACGGGCAGGGCGAGGGCGGAGTCGTCATCGTCATCGGCATCGACATCGACATCGGCATCGGCATCGGGAACGGTGGCGGAGGGAGGCGGGAAGGCCGGCAGGGCGGGGGCGGACTCGGGATCGAGGCGGGCGGTCAGGCGGTCGGCGGGCCGGGCGAGGGCGGGGACGTCGGCGATCGGGGTCCAGGGGGCGTCGGAGCCGGCGGGGCGGGCGCAGGTCGTCGTCGCGGAGCCGACCCTCGGCCAGCGCCTCGCGAACGGCGGCGGTGCTCAGGCTGCGCTCGGTTTCGAGCCGGTCGCTATGGAAGACGTCCCAGGCGGGCAAGGGCGGGGCTCCGGTGTCGAGGTATTCACGAACAAGGAAGACGGCGTCTTTTATAGGAGTTGCGCAGTTGGCGGCGGCAGGAGGAGTAGGCCCGACTTCAGTCGGGACAGAAATTCTTAGACTCCTTGGAGTTCCGGCCCGACTGAAGTCGGGCCTACTCCTTCCAACTCCGTCCAGAGCTTGGGCGAAGGAGCCAACTGCGTAACTCCTATTTTAATCATTGAATTAAAAGAATTTCTTCCGGCATCGAGCAATCCGCCTACTTCTTCGGCTCCTCGACGCCGATGTGGACCGAGATGCCCTGGACCTCGCCGGCGGCGGCGGCGATGCGGAGGATCTCGCCATAGGCGACGTCGCCGTCGGCCTGAATCACGGCGCGGCGCTTGCCGGCGGTCAGGCCTTGCTCGACGGCCAGCTTGATCGACTCGTTGTCTTCGAGCTGGTGGTTGGGGTCGAGTTCCAGACCTTCATACACCAGGGCGCGGGTCGGCCGGCCTCCTTGGGCGGGGCGACCGTCAGCACGATCGTCTCCGTCTCCTCGACGCCGACGCCGAACTTCGCCACCGGCATCTCGACCGCGGCCTCGGTGGACGCCTGGTAGGTCAGCAGCAGGAAGGTCATGAGCTGGAAGACGACGTCTACCATCGAGGTCATGTCGATGTGTTCGTCGATCTCGATCGCGGAGCCACCGGCGCGGCGATTCAGGAGCATGATCGTTCGGCCTCGGGACGACGTCGGTTGGGTCGGGCCAATCGGCCCGGATCAGCTCGGCTGGGCTCAGCGGGATGCCCCGGCCCGCGCGGTGGATCGGGAACCGCGGGCCGCGGCGTTGGCCTCGGCCTGTTCGAGGATCTCGATGTAGTCCTGGAGCTGACGCTCGGTGCGGTCGCGGAGCTTGCGGAGCCGGGCCTGGATGTCGTTGGCGACGGTCATCAGGGGGGTGGCGAGGATCAGACCGGCGGCGGTCGTCCAGAGTCCGAGGCTGATCGCGCCGGCCAGGGCCCCGGGATCAGGGCGGCTGCCGGCGCTCATGCGGGCGAAGGCGGCAATCATCGAGATAACCGTGCCGAGCAGACCCAGCAGCGGCCCCATCCGGGAAGCCGTGCCGATCGAGGCCAGCCGGTTCTCCATCGTGCTGAGGACCTCGGTGTGGAAGTCCATGACCAGCAGTTGCTTGACCCGGGTCAATCCCTTGTGGCGGTTCTTCAGGCCGACGGCCATCAACTGGGCCAGGGCCGAGTGCCAGTGGGTCGGGTCGAGGCAGGCATCGAGGGCGGCCTTGGCGTCATTCTTGGCCAGCAGGAACTCGCGAACGCGCTGGACGAGGCCCTCGGCTTCCTGGGGGGGCAGGCTCCGCTTGGCCATCGTCCGGTAGATCATGATGGCGTTGTAGGTGCCCCAGATCGCCAGGATGGCGATGACGACGTAGATGAGGGTGCCGAAGTTTTCAATAATCGTCGGGATGTCGAGACCGCCGCCGCTGGCGACGTTTGCGGCGGCCTCGCCGGCCTTCGCGGTTGGTTCCATGCCGAGAGCCCACGCGGTTCGGTTGGGGTCAGGTCGTCAGCGATCCGAGGTGATGCGCCATCCGAGGGGAGGAGAATTCGGGGGCGTCGGGGTCGGGCCATCCACGATCCCAGTCGTCATTGTGACGCCCCGCCGCGCGGCGTGCAAGGGGCGGCGCCTTTGCTGAGCCTTGCGATGCGCGGCAGGCCGTGACACAATGCGAGAAAGCCGTCTCCTGCCGCTCCCTTCAGGGCCGATCCCCCATGCCGCGCAACGTGCTGATCGTGGACGACGAGCGCGACACCAACGACTTGCTCGCCGAACTGGTCCAGGCCCGCGGCTTCCATCCGATCCAGATCTTTGAGGGCGCGCAGGTGCTCGACGCCGTCCGCCGCCATCGGCCGGAGCTGGTCTTGCTGGATTTGATGATGCCCGACCTGGACGGCTTCGCCGTTTGCGAGCAGCTCAAGAAGAACCGCGAGACGAACCTGGTCCCGATCTTGATGGTCACGGCGCTCAACGACACCAACCACCGGACCCAGGGCGTCCGCGTTGGTGCCAACGGTTATCTGACGAAACCGTTCACGCCCGAGCAGCTCTACAACGCCATCGACCGGGCCCTGGAATGGCGTCTCGAACACCAGACGCACGGCACCCAGGGCGAGATCAACTTCGATATCCGTGGTGAGCAGGGCTACCTTCAGGAGGTCAACGACCTGCTCTCCGACCTTTTCGCCCACACCCCCTTGACCGAGCGTCAGGTCAAGGAGCTGCGGCAGGCCGTCATGGAGATGGGCAACAACGCCATTGAGTGGGGCCACCGCAAGAACGCCGACCTGCCGTTGCGGATCACCTACCGGATCGACCCCGAGGCCGTCACCCTGGTTATCAAAGACCAGGGGCCCGGCTTCGATCCGCAGGACGTCCCCCACGCCGCCCGTGAGGACGACCCGATCGGCCACCTGGATATCCGTACCGAGCTGGGCATCCGCGAAGGCGGCTTCGGCATCATGCTCGCCCGCGGCCTGGTGGACGAGTTCCGCTACAATGACAAGGGCAACGAGGTCACCCTGGTCAAGCGGTTCGAGGCCCCTCGCGCCGATTGACCCGACCGCCCCGTGTCGCAACCAATGCCTCCGTCGTGCCAGTGCAGGAGTAAGAACCATGGGACGCTCGATCGCCTCGTCTCGGCTTTGCCTGAGCCTGACCCTTGCCGCGGCCACCCTGGCGGTCGGCCTCGGGACGTGGAACGTCCCGGCCCAGGGCCAGCAGGGCCGGGCCTTGCGGAAGTTCATGCGGCAGAAGCTCGAATACTCGCAGAACATCCTCGAAGGTCTCGCCCTGGAGGACTTCGCCCTGATCGCCAAGAATGCCAAGGCACTCCGCGAGCTGAGCGAGGACGCCCAGTGGCGTGTCTCGCCCAACGTCAACTACCTGCGGTTCAGCAACGAGTTCCAGGCCCTCGCCGACGAGCTGGAGCAGAAGGCCAAGGACCGCAACATCGACGGCGCCACGCTCAGCTTCTTCAAGATGACCAACAACTGCATCGCCTGCCACCGGCTCGTCCGCGACGAGCGCCTCCTCACCCTCACCCCCAGGGCCGACCTCAAGGGGGATTTCTTCGTGCCGCCACGCTGAGCGCTCCGGCCTCCGCGTCGGACCCAGGGCCATCTCCGCCCGCGCCCGACGCTCCCGGGCTCCCCGAATCCTTTGGGGCTCCCCGTTGACGTCCCCCGCGCCGCGGGCCTATCGTGGTGGCTTGATGCGCCGGTCGATCGGCCCACCTCGTGGCAGGCCGGACGGGGACCGGCGCCTGGTGGACGCGTCGCCGAGCGGTCCGATTCGGGAGCAACCCAACCGCGCCGCGCTTGCCGCGCCGTCTAGCGCTTCAACCGAGGAGCTTCCCCGATGATCGCGCACCGATTCCCGGCCGCCGCTGGCATCGTCCTGGTGTTCGCGGGTCTGGCCCTGGTCCCCACCTCCGCCCTCGCGCTCGCTCTCGCCGACCGACCGGCCGAGCAGATCCTCAAGGACCTTGACGCGGTCCAGATGCCCGCCATCCCCGAGAACCGCAACGACCGCGCCGCCGTCCAGAAATACATCACCGACCGCATGAACGCGCAGGAGAAGCGGTCAGCCTTGATCCTTGAACTCTACCAGGCCGCCCCCGACCACGAGCGGTTGCCTCAGCTTCTGGCCGAGCGCTGGATGAACATCCCGCCGTTCGGCCCCAAGGCCGTCGAGCTGAACCAGGAGATTGACGACGTCCTGGCCCACACGAGCAACGAGAAGCTGAAGGTCGAGGGCACGTTCATCAAGGCCCGCAACGCCCTGGTCGCCAACCGGAGCGACCTCGACGCCGCCATGCCGGCCATCGACGCCTTCCTGAAGCTGGCCCCCAAGGACCCCCGCGCCGGCTCGCTCCTTTACGCCGCTGCCCGCGCCACCCGCGACGACGCGAAGAAGGCCGCGCTGGAGGACCGGCTCATCCAGGAGTTCCCCGAGAGCCCTTACGCCGGCATGCTCACCGGCGAGCGTCGGCAGCGCGAGGCGGTGGGCAAGCCGCTCGAGCTGGAGTTCACCGACGCCATCAAGGGCTCGACCGTCTCGATGAAGGCCCTCAAGGGCAAGGTTGTCGTGCTCGACTTCTGGGCGACCTGGTGCGGCCCCTGTGTCGCCGAGATGCCCAACATGAAGAAGCTCTATGCCGAGTACAGGGACCAGGGCGTCGAGTTCATCGGCGTGAGCCTCGATCAGCCCAGGGAGCAGGGCGGCCTCGACAAGCTCAAGGAATTCGTCGCCAAGAACGAGATCCCCTGGCCGCAGTATTACCAGGGCAACGGCTGGGAAAGCGCCTTCTCCTCGAAGTGGGGCATCAACGCCATCCCCTGCGTGTTCGTCGTTGACCCCGACGGCAACCTCTACTCGACCGACGCCCGCGGCAAGCTCGAGACGATCATCCCCGAGCTTCTCGCCCGCAAGAAGGCCGACGCCGGCGGCGAGTGAGGGCGATCCTTGCCAGGAGACTCCCAGGCGATCGGCCGGGCCGGGATGGACCCGACCCGGCCGCATCGCGGGTCGTCTCATCACTCGCGGACGCTGGCGTTGTGCTCCAGCACCTCGACGCGATGCCGCAGATGCTCCAGTTCCAGCGTCACGCTGGTGAGGGCGTCACGAAGCTCGGCGAGTTGCTGTTCGAGCCGGTCGCTTGAGTGGGTCCTGGCAGTGGTCGGCCCGCCGACCGGGCCGGCTCGGTGCTCGCGACGAGATTCGGGCATCTTGGCCTCCTCGGTGGCTGGCATCCCGGCTTCCCTGGCTGCGGCGGTCAGGTTTCAAACCGATCCGGCCAGCATCCGGGACGCCGGGTCCATCAGATCAGCGAGTCCGGCGTGTTCGCTTCGCCTTCGCGGCGGAAGACCGGGCTTTTGGCGACGTGGCTCGGTGGACCGGGACGCCATAAGCGGCCGGGTTCATCTCGGGCGAGAAGCCTGGGGCGTAACCGTAAGCGGCCCCGTAGCCGTAAGCCGCGCCGTAGCCGTAGCCGTAAGCGGCCCCGTAGCCGTTTCCACCGAAGGCTCCGGGCTGTCCGGCGTTCATCGAGTCGAACCGGGGGACCTGATAACCCTGGGGGGTCATCGTCGGCCCCAGTCCGGGCCCGACGCTGCCAAATCCGCCGACGCCGCCCACGCCTCCGACTCCCCCGCCGATCCCGCCCCGACGCCGCCCGCCGCCCCCGAGCCCGCCCGCGCCCACGCCGTTCCGCACGGCGGCCGGGATCGTGAACACGTCGAAGCCGATCAGCGTGGTGAACTGCGGCTGCACCCCCACCCGGACGTACCGCCGATCCGCCGAGACGACCGGGGTGGTGTTGAGGATCACGCCGTCGGGGAAGGTCGCGATCGTCGGCTGAAACCCGACCGACGCCTGCCCCCGCGCCGGCCCAGCGTCGAGCAGGACACCGAGGGCCATCACGCCGATCACCATCAGGGTCGCCGCGAAGCCGCCACGACGTTGCCGCCTGGTCCGGTTGCTCATCCTCGCCCTCCTTCCCGGTTCTTCCCCGGATCGCGACGCCCTCGCTGGCCTCGCCCCGGCTTCACTTGCAACAGCCTCATTATGATCTGCGGGACCGTCGAGGGGAAGATGCCGCAACCGAATCGATGGCTCCCCGTGGCCTCCACCCTGGCGTCGGCGCGCCGGGGCTGGCAGACTGGCAAGAGGCGCGTTCCGGCCCGACGAGGCGCTGGGTCCGGGGGCCGGCTGGATTCCGAATCTTCCCGCCGCGCGTCGCAAGCGCCCCGACGTGGCCTGCGAGCCGACGCCGATCCATCGAATTCCATCGAGCCGAGCCGAGCCGAGTCGAATTTGAGTCGAGTCGCGTCCCGACGAGACGGCAAGAGGACCGCCGCGATGAACTTCGTGACGATCAAGGGCCAAACCTACAACCTCGACCAGCTGGTCCGCTATCTCAGCCACGTTGGCAGCCGCGAGATCGGTGCCACGGGGGAGATTGTCAATCCGAGGCCGATCTTCGGGGAGTATCGCTACGTCGAGCTGATCTTCGCCGACGGCTCCCGCGTCGAGCTGGACGGTATCCAGTCGGCCGCGCTGTTGCGGCACCTGGCGTCGCTCGGGCCGACGCTCGACCTCGACCAGATCGACGAGACCGCCCTCGGCCACGTGCTGGTCCACAATACCGATGTCGGCGACGTCATCCTGGCCGACGAGGCTCGCGACGAGCCGTGGGGAGGCGAGATCGAGGCCGGCGACGACGAGCCGGACGAGGGGCCTGGGTAAGTCGGCCGCCCTCAAACCGGGTCCCGGCCACGGCCTCTGGCACGAGATTTGTCTATCCCTGGCCGCCGAAAGCACCCGCACGGAGCGCGGTGCCCAACGGGTGACGAGGCCCCGACCCATGACACAACTGCAAACCCCGGAATCGCCCTCCCGACACGACCTGCCCGCCGCCGACCCCCGGGTCGCCGCGGTCATGATCACGCACAACCGCGGCCCGGAAGTGCTGCGGACCCTCCGGCGAATGACCGCCTTGCCCGAGCGTCCGCAGGTGGTCGTCGTCGACAACGGCTCGACCGACGGCACCGCCGAGGTGGTCCGCAGACGGTTCCCGGGCGTCGAGATGGTCCGCTCCGAGAGGAACCTCGGCGCCGCCGGTCGGACCCTGGGCATCGAGCGAGTCGAGGCCCCTTACGTCGCCTTCTGCGACGATGATACCTGGTGGGACCCCGGTGGTCTCACCCTGGCCGCCGACCTCTTCGACGCCCACCCGCGACTGGCCGTGATCACCGGCCATATCCTCGTCGAGCCGGCCGGCCGTGACGACCCGATCAACGCCGAGTTGCGTGAGAGCCCTTTGCCCCGCGAGCCGGAGTTGCCTGGCTATCCGCTCATCAGCTTCCTGGCCGGGGCGTCGGTGATCCGGAAATCGGCCTACCTCCAGGCCGGCGGGTTCGAGCCGCACCTGTTTCTTGGCGGCGAGGAGGAATTGCTCTCCGTGGACCTGATCGCCGCGGGTTGGGCCTTGCGGCACGTCCCCGAGATCATCGTCCACCACCACCCCTCCGTCTCCCGCGACGCCCACAACCGACGCCGCCAGGGCATCCGCAACACCCTCTGGTTCGCCTGGCTCCGCCGGCCGCTTCCCTACGCCTTCCGTCGCACGCTCTGGATGGCCCGTAACGTCCCCCGCGACCGCCTCTCCGTGCTTGGTTTCGCCGATGCCCTGGCCGGCCTGCCCTGGGTCCTCCGCCAACGCCGCGGGCCGTGCCGCCGGAGGTCGAGCACCGGCTCCGCCTGATGGACGAATCCCAGATGACCAGCAAGGCGCGGAAGTACGTCTCCTGAGCGGCCCCTGGGATTGCGGATCGTGGTGGGAGTGACGCGAGGCGGATCGCTTTCTTTGACTGCCTCCGGACGCTCGGGACGGAGGGAGAACGCGCCGGCGACGCGCAGGGACGCCTGCGAGACGCTCGCGAGGATGCGTGAGAGACGCTCCGGATCACGCCAAGCTCAAGATCGTAAATCCTTGGTTTGCTGTAGTTTGGTATCGGCATTTTACCCATTGTGAAGTTCGTTCGGCGCCCGGGACGCGTCGCGGCATCGCGACGTCGCGCCGGAGATGGGGACGGGGAGCCACCGGATTGCCAGAGAGCCAACGTTCATTATAGCACAAAATCGGGACGTTGGCGCGATCGTTTCGTTGTCGGGCGCGTCGAGTCCGCGACGACGCGCCACCACGGCGAACTCAGTAGGGTGCGTCGAGTCTTCGACGACGCACCACCACGCACGACGGCGTCCGGGAGGAGGGAGGTTCTCGGAAGGTGCGTCATCGCCTACCGTTACCAGTCACCGATTCCCGGTCTTGGCTGGCTCGTCCCGACCGTTCTCGCCCTCGGGGGTTCCTTGTCCGGCCAGGAGGTTCTCGCCCTCGTCGCTGACGGCATTGCCGGCGACGTCGAGGACGTGCTCCATCGCGTCGGGGTGGGTGGGCGTCTCATCGGCGGCCTGGGCGGCCCGGGCGTCGCGGCGGAGGTTGTCGGCGGCTTGCTCGGCGGTGACGGCGGGACCGGTGCCGACGGCCGTCGGGGCCTTCTCGGTCGCCTTCGGGCCGCGACCGTCGCCGTCGTCTCGGGCCAGGTCGATCGGGATGCGGCCGGCGATGGTGACGGAAACGCCCGTCGGCGGCGGCGTGATGCCGGCCTCCTGCAACGCCACCTTGGCCTTGAGCCGGGCGTCGCTGAGGATCTTGAACCCATCGACGCCCCGCGACGGGAACCAGAAATACGCCGCAGCAGCACGCCCGACGGCTGCAACTCCTCGACCAGCGCCGCGGCGCCGGGTCGGGCAGCAGGGCGTCGTGATCGCGGAGCGAACGGTTGATCGCCTCCAGGGCGCGGGCGGTCGAGACCTCGTAGGGCACCAGCACGTCGAATGTCCCCCGCCCGCTCGACCGACGCGGTGGCGTTGACCTGGATCTCCTTGAACACCGTGGCATTGGGGATGCGCACCTGCTTGCCTTCGAGCGTCACCAGGATCGTCGCCCGCGTGTTCAGGGCCTTGACCACGCCCGACTGCCCGGCCACCGTGATGTAGTCGCCGATCCGGAACGGACCGGCGCAGGCCCAGCAGGATCGAGCTGATGAAGTTCTCCGTGATGTCCCGGAACGCGAACCCGATCGCCAGACGCCGCCACGCCCGCCAGCCCCATCACCGAGAGCACCGCCTGCGCGATCCCGAAGACCTGCAAGGCCGTGAACAGCCCCGCCAGCACGATCGCCGCGCTGAACAGCGAAGCCAGCACCGAGTTGAGCAGCGGGTTCGTCGAGAAGGGCTTCAGCAAGACGTCGCCGTAGCGCAGGAACAACCGTGCCAGCACCAGGCTCAGGACGATGATCGTCATGGCCAGCACGAACAGCAGCCAGTTCTGCCCGATGACCCCGCCATAGCCCCGCAGCCGCTTCATCAGCAGCTCGAAGGCCGAGAGCACCTGGGCGTCGGTCTTGACCTTGTTGACGACGAAGACGACCCCCTCGACCTTCAGCGCCACCTCGCGGATGCGGTCGCGCACCGCATCGTCCTCGACGTGCCCGGTGAGCGTGACCACGCTGCCCTTGACCTCGGGCATGCAGTTCATAGACGCCCGGGATACTGGCTCAGGGTCTCGTCGAGGAACTCCTTGATCCGGTCTTCGTCCACGTCCTTCTGGACGTCGATCTTGCCGGTGGTCTCGGCGACGGTCGCCTCGGGGTTGTCCTTCGTGGGCGCGGCGACGGCCTTGTCCTCCGGCGCGGCATTTCCCGCCGCCGGCGCCGGGGACCCGCCCGGCAAACCGGCCGGGATCTGCCCGCGAGCCGAGACGACCAGCGTGAGCGCGAACGGTGAGGGTCAAGGCCGTGAGTCGCCCGGCTGGAGCGTCGCGGAATCTCAACATCGAGGATCTCATCGTCATCCGTTCTCTCGTTCGATCGGCCCGACGGGCGGACGTCGGACGCTGGCGGCCCGATCCTCCGGGCGCCTTCGTCCGTAGCCAGGAGTGCAAACAGGGTGCCGTCGATTCGTCGGGGTCTTGACATCCACGCATCCGGCCGTCAGCTTGAATCCCAACGCACGACCTCTTTCGCCGGGTGCCATGCCCACGAAGACGTGGGCATGCGGCATGCCCCTCGTGTCTCGAAAAGGCATGCCCACGCGGACGTGGGTATGCCACCCGTTCCGGCGTACAACGTCCTTCCCACCTGGCCCGACCGCCTTCGCCGACGCCACCCGGAGCCTGCTGCATGCCGTCGAACACGCCGCCCAACGACCTGGCCGCCGTCGCCGCATTGGCCGACGACTATCGACGGCTCCGCGACGAGATCGGCAAGGTGATCGTCGGCCAGAACGCCGTGGTCGAGCAGTTGCTCATGGGCCTCTTCGCCCGCGGCCACGTCCTTCTGGTGGGCGTCCCCGGCCTGGCGAAGACGCTCCTGGTGAGCACGGTGGCCCGCATCCTGAGCCTCTCGTTCCGCCGGATTCAGTTTACCCCCGACATGATGCCCTCCGACATCACCGGCACCGACATCCTCCAGGACGACCCCGAGACCGGCCGCCGCCGCTTCGCCTTCATCGAAGGGCCGCTCTTCGCCCACATGATCCTCGCCGACGAGATCAACCGCACCCCGCCCAAGACCCAGGCCGCCTTGCTCGAAGCGATGCAGGAGCGCCACGTCACCGCCGGCGGCCGGACGTATTCGCTTGCCGGACCCCTTCTTCGTCCTCGCCACCCAGAACCCGATCGAGCAGGAGGGGACTTATCCTCTCCCCGAGGCGCAGCTCGACCGGTTCATGCTCAACGTCAAGGTCCCTTATCCCGACGCCGTTGAGGAGCTGGCCATCCTCAAGGCCACCACCGGCGACCTCGAACCTGACCCGCAAATCGTCCTCTCCGCCGAGCAGATCCTCGCGATCCAGCACCTTGTCCGCCGCGTCCCCGTGGCCGATCACGTCTTCGAATACGCCCGCGACCTCGTCCGCGCCAGCCGCCCGGGTGAGCCCGACGCCACCGACTTCGTCCGCCGCCACGTCTCCTGGGGCGCCGGCCCCCGCGCCGGCCAGGCGTTGATCCTCTGCGCCAAGACCCGCGCCGTGCTCGAAGGCCACGTCCACGCCACCGTCTCCGACATCCGCCACGTCGCCCGCCCCGTCCTCCGCCACCGGATCGTCACCACCTTCCACGCCGAGGCCGAGGGGATCGACTCCGACTCCGTGATCTCCCACCTCCTCGATTCCATCCCCGCCCCTCCCGAACGGGCGCAGGCGCGCCTGGTGGGGGCTTGAGACGATGCCCGTTTCCTCCACAAGCTCGCTGATGTTCTCTGGCGGCGGGGTGGCATGCCCACGTCTTCATGGGCATGTCCGGGTCCGGGGGCACGTTCGTCCGGACATGCCCACGAAGACGTGGGCATGCCACCCGCCCGCGAGGGCCACGCCATGAGCCTCCAGCCAGTGCCGGTGAGCCTGGACGACCTGAGCCCGCTGGTTGTGCGCTTCGGCCTCGTCCGCACGCCGCGGGGTCATGGGTGGGACATCCTCGTTGTGACCTTCGCCGGACGCTGCCGCCCCGAGCCCGAGGGCCGTCTCGACGACCGCTTCCTGCACGCGATGGCCGAGGCCGGCCTCGCGGCCTGGGAGCCCGGCGGGATCGTCCTCGACCTCTCCGGCCTGGAGTGCGGCCCGGGCGACTGGTTCGGTTGGGCCGGCACGCTGCATCACGGCGGCCCGTATTTGCCGTTGGCGATCGTCGTCGGGCCGGGGAGCGAGGGCCGGTTCCGCGAACACCTGGACCGGGTCGAGGGCAACTCGCGGTTCGGAGCCTTTGACTGGGTCTATCGCGATCGCGGGTCGGCGCTGGCCCATGTCGATCGAGAGGTCGAGGAGGAGTGGTCGGAGTTCTGTGGCCCTGCCTCGAAGAAACGGCGGGAGGCGCGTGGTTCGGGATCATGAGCGCTCTGTTGGAAACCATGAACGCACAACTCTGTGTGGCTGTGGGCGGGTGGCATGCCCACGTCTTCGTGGGCATGTCCGGGTCCGCAGGCTTGTTCGGCCGGACATGCCCACGAAGACGTGGGCATGCCACCCGCCAAAGACGAGATGCGAATCGAGCCCACGATCAAAAACAGGGGGTCGTCCATGAGCCTTCAAATGAATAATAATCGATGTCGAAGAATTACGATCGCCGACGCGATGCTTCTGGTAATGGGCACCGCCATCGGCATCGCCTGGACTCGGTATTGGCTACTCCTGGAGCAAGATTCGTATGAGGCGGGCTTGGATCGCCTGACCGGATTTGCCCGCAACATGAGGCTTGCCAGGTGGTGGGCTGAGGCGCTGTCATGCTGCATTCTGTCTCTGTCAGTCACATGGATGGTGGTGCGATTGCGGAAGCCCCGCCTGAGTATCCGTCGCCTCTCCCGTCAACCAGGGTTTGTCTCCACCACAGCAGCGCTCACGGCCTTCGCTGTTGATTCCTTTTTTGATATCACCGCTTGGATGACCGGTCTCATTCAGGTCTTTGACGCGCCACGGTGGAGTTTGGCCTGGTGGGGGGATGTCTGGGAGGATATGATTTTATCATTGTGTTTAAGAACGTTGTGTGCGGCAGTGGTAGTTGCCTGGTTGCTCCTGGCCATAAGTGGGCGGTGGCGACGCGAGCCGGGATGGATTGACGGGATAGGGACCGCCCTGGGGTTTTATTGGCTTCTCGTCCCCCCTCTGCTTAGCGTTTCTTATCCTGAATGGATGATCTCCTAGTGGTTTGGTGGTAGGCCCACGTCTTCATGGGCATGTCCTGGTTCGAAGGTGTCGCGTTCGGTCGGACATGCCCACGAAGACATGGGCATGCCACCCGCCCCAGCGGCCCTACACTGTGATCCCGAGATTCGTCATGCCCCCCGACGCCACCCCCGACCTCCCCCTCGACCCCACCGCCGTCGCCCGCTTCGGCCGGCTCGAACTGCTGGCCCGGCTGGTGGTCGAGGGGGTGATGTCGGGCTTGCACAAGAGCCCGTTCAAGGGGTTCTCCGTCGAGTTCGCCGAGCACCGGCAGTATGGGCCGGGGGACGAGATCCGGCATATCGACTGGAGGGCGTTCGGTAAGACGGATCGCTACTACGTCAAGGAATATGAGGAGGAGACGAACCTGAGGGCTTACCTCGTCGTCGATACGTCCGGCAGCATGGGCTATGCGGGGCGGACGGTGGCGAAGGTGGAGTATGCCCGGCGGCTCGCGGCGTCGCTGGCTTATTTGATGGTCAGCCAGCGCGATGCGGTGGGGCTGGTGACGTTCGACGAGAAGCTCCGCGAGATGATCCCGCCGCGGTCGGCGCCGGGGCATTTCTCGGTGGTCTGCCAGGCGTTGGAGAAGGCGGAGGTCGGTGGCGAGACGCCGTTGAGCGGCATCCTGCACGCTCTGGCCGAGCGCATCCGGAGGCGCGGGCCTGGTCGTCATCCTCTCGGACGGGTTCGATGATCTGAATGCGTTGAGCCAGGCGCTGCGGCATCTGCGGCATCGGAGGCATGAAGTTCTGTTCCTGCAAGTGCTCGCCCCCGAGGAGGAGGAATTCCCGTTCCGGAGGCCGTCGCGGTTCCGCAACCTGGAGCGTCCCGGCCACGCCCTCCGGATCGACCCGGCCGCGCTCCGGGCGGCCTACCTGGAACGCTTCCGCGCCCACTGCGACGGCCTCAAGGAGCAGCTCCGCGGCATGGACGCCGACTACCACCGGGCCTCGACGGCGAACCCGCCCGAGCGGACCCTGCTCGACTACCTGTCCGCCCGCGCCGGGCGGGGAGCGTGATGCCCGATGAACTGGACCTTCCAGGTCGCCGCGCCCGCCATGCTCTGGGGACTCGCCGGCGTCTCGATCCCGCTGGTCATTCACCTGCTCAATCGTCGCCGCGCCACGGTGATCGACTGGGGCGCGATGCAGTTCCTCGACCTCGGCCGACGGGCGCGCCGCAAGTTCCAGATCACGGAACTGCTCCTGATGGCCGGCCGCATGGCCCTGCTCGCACTGGTCGCCCTCGCCGTGGCCCGCCCGTTCCTCGTCCCGCGCTCGATCGGGGCCGACCGTCCGCGGCGGGGACATCCTCGGGCGAACCCCGCGACGTCGTCCTCATCCTCGACGGCTCCGCGAGCATGGCCCGCCTCTCGGGCGGCTCGACCGCCCGCGACCGCGCGATCCGCTGGGCTCGCGACTTCGTGTCGAGCCTTCCCCCGGCAGCGCCGTCGCCATCCTCGACGCCCGCGACCGCGTCCGACCGTTGATCGATCCGCCGACGGCCGACAAGTCGCAGGTCCTCGCTGCCCTCGCCGACGCCCCCCCGCCTCGCGGTTCCTCCGACCTCCCCGCCGCCGTCAACGAGGCGTTCCGCATCCTCGAAATGACGAAGAACCTCAACCGCGACATCCTCCTCCTCGGCGACGGCCAGCGCCTCGCGTGGCGACCCGGCGACGCGGCCCGCTGGCGTTTGCTCAAGGACTTGCATGCCGAGATGAAACAGCGTCGCTCGATCTCCCCGACCCTCTGGGCCGTCTCCTTCGCCTCCGACGCCGACCCCGAAGGGGCCGACGGCTCCGTGGCCCCCCTCGAATTGCCGCGGCGGCTGGTGCCAGCGGGCCTGCCCCTGACCGTGACGACCACCGTCGCCAACGCCGGACCGCAATCCCTGAAGCGCCGCGCGGAATTGCTCGTCGATGGCGTGCCGTCGCCCGCGAATCGCCAGGAAATCGGCCCGATCCCGTCGGGCGGGTCGGTGCCCTTGAGCTTCCAAACGGCCATCCCGACGCCCGGCTCCCACCTGCTCACCGTCCGGCTCGACCCAGGCGACGACCCCCTGCCCACCAACGACGAGGCGTCCCGCCCGATCGAGGTGGCCGAGGCGTTGCCGGTGCTCCTCGTTGACGGCGAGGCCGGCGCCGGGCCGCTCTCCGGCGAGGTCGATTTCCTCCGCGCCGCGCTCGCCCCCGCCGACGACACGACCCCCGCCGTCCGCGCCGACCGTCGTCCCCGCCCCGGCGTTCGTGGCGGACGATCTGAAAGATCAACGGGTGCTCGTGCTGGCGAACGTCGAGCGGCTCGACCCCTCGCAGTCCGCCGCCGTGTCCGACTTCCTGGCCCGAGGCGGGGGCGTGCTCGTCGTCCCCGGCGATCGCATGGATGTTGAATCTCTATAACGACCGCTTCTTCCGCGACGGCGAGGGCTGGCTGCCCGCCCGGCTGGGCGAACTCCGCGGCGACTTCCCCCGCCGCGAGCCGGTGGCCCACCCGAACCCCCGCAGCTTCACACGGGCCGATCATGTCCCCCTTCGGCCAGGGCGAATCGCCGCCCCTGGGACGCGCGGCTCTGTTCGCCTACCGCGTTCTCGAACCGGCCGCGAATCCGCCCGCGGCGGTCGCGGCCCGGCTCGACACGGGCGACCCCTGGCTCGTCGAGCGGCCCGGCCGGCCGCGGTCGCGTGGCGGTCGTCGCCGGGCCGCTCGACGCCGAGGGCGGCACCCTGCCCGTCAACGCCGACTTCGTGCCCTTGGTCCATACGTTGATCTTCCACCTCGCCGACCCGACCGCCTCCGCGGCCCCCCTCCGACCCGGCGAGCCGATCCGGCTCGACCTGGCCCGGTCGCCCGACGAATCGATCAAGGACGTGAAGATTCAGCTCCCCGACGGCCGCACCGGCCGCGCCGCCGTCGTCCGCCAGGGCGACCGGGCGTCCTTGCGGTTCGACGAGACGACCGACCCGGGCGTCTATCGCCTCGCCCTCCCCGAGCCGATCGGCGGATTTGCCTATGTCCTGGTCGCCTCCGACGCCCGCGAGTCCGACCCGACTCCCCTGGAACCCGCCGAGGCCGAAAAGCTCGCCGAGGGCTGGCCGTTGACGTTCGTCGCCGACGCCGGTTCGTTCTCGTCCCGGCTCCTCGCCCGCGGCGAATCCGGCCATCGCCCCCTCTGGCGCTGGCTCGTCCTCGCGGCCCTCGGCGGGCTCTGCCTGGAGGTGGTCGCGACCCGCCGGATCGCCCGGTCACGCGGCCTGACCAGGAGCGACGACGCATGAAAATCCCCCTGATCGCTGAAATGGCCCTGGACCTCGGCGGCGGCCGTCGCCTGATCCTCGCCGGCGCCGGCGCGGGCTGGCTCTGGCTGGCGCTGGGCGTCGCGGCCCTGACGTTGCTCGTCGTGCTCTATCGCGATGAGCGCCGGCTGGTCTCGCGACGGACCGGCCTCTCGTTGCTCGCCCTGCGACTCGCCGCGGCGGCGTCCCTGGTGGTCGCCCTGTTCGAGCCGATCGCGGAGCGCTCGTATCGCGAGACGGTCCGCGGCCGGGTGATCGTCGGCGTGGACCTCTCCGAGAGCATGGCCACCACCGACCCCGGCCGCTCCGCCGAGGAGGCCGCGAAGCTCGGCGAAGCCCTCGGCATCAGCCCGATCCAGGCGGGCAAGCTCTCGCGACGCGAGGTCGCCCGTCGCCTCCTTCAAGGCGACTGGCTCCGCCGTCTCGCCGCCGACCACGACGTCGAGCTGATCGGCTTCGCCCGCGAGGCGACGGTCGGCTACACCCCCTCCTCGATGTCCGCCCTCCTGGCGAAACCGTCGCCGCCCGACGACCCGGCCACCCAGGTCACGGACTGGCGCCCCGTCCTCGACCGCGCCCTCGAAAACTCCGATGGCGCCCCCGTGCTCGGCGTCGTCCTCCTGACCGACGGCCGCCAGAACGCCGACGGCCCGTCCGACGCCACCGATCGCCTCGCCGCCCGCGGCGTGCCGGTCTTCCCCGTCCTGATCGGCTCCACCGACCCGCCCCACGATGCCGCGATCGCCTCGGTCAAGGCTCCCGAGCGCGTGTCGAAGGGCGACGCCGCCGACGTCGCGGTCACCGTCAAGCTCGACGGCGAGGTCCCCGGCACCGAGGTCCCCGTCGTCCTCGAACGCCCCGGCGCCGAGCCGATCCGCCAGGAGGTGACGGTCCCCTCCGACGGCTCCCGCCCGCTCGCCTCCTTCCGCGTCCCGCTCGAAACGGTCGGCAACCAGCCCCTCACCGTCTCGGTCGGCCCCGTCCCCGGCGACCTCCGGCCCGACAACGACCGCCGCACCTTCCAGATCGAGGTGACGGACGACCAGGCCCGCGTCCTCCTGATCGACGGCGAGCCGCGCTGGGAGTTCCGCTACCTCCGCAACGCCCTCCGCCGCGACCCGCACGTCGCCGTCGAGTCGGTCGTCTTCCGCCAGCCCCCCGCGCTCGCCTCCGCCGAGCCGACCTACCCCTCGTCCGTCCCGTCTCCGCCCTCCAACGGCCCCGACCCCCTCGGCGCCTTCGACGTCATCGTCGTCGGCGACGTCGCCCCCGACGACCTCCCCCCGGCCGCCTGGCGACGCCTCGAATCCTACGCCGACCGCCGCGGCGGCACGCTCGTCCTCGCTGCCGGTCCCCGGCTCGCGGACCTGCTCGCCTCCGACGAATCCGCCCGCAAGCTCCTGCCCGTCCTCGACCCCCGCCCGCTCCCCTTCGACCCCGACGCCGCCGACCCCGCCCACCCGAGCCTCCCGCCCGGATCTGGTCCTGCGCCCCTCGCCCGAAGCCCTGTCCGACGCCTCCTCCTGGCCCATGCTCCGCTTCGCCGCCGAGCCCGACCGCAGCCTTGCCGTCTGGGACGGCCTGCCCCACCTTCCCTGGGTCCTCGGCGGCCGTCCCAAGCCGACGGCCACGCCCCTCCTGATCGCTGTCGGCGACGACCTCAGCGCCGATTCCGCGACCGTCTCCGCCGCCATGCCCTATGGCCTCGGCCAGGTCCTCTGGGTCGGCACCGACGGCACCTGGCGCTGGCGTTACCGCGTCGGCGACGCCTACCACCACCGCTTCTGGGGCCAGGTCGATCCGCTGGGCCGGCTCCAGCAAGCTGACTGCCGGCAACCGCCTCGTCCGCTTCGGCCCCCTCCGCCCCCGCACCCCCGAAGGCCAGTCCACCCCGCTCCGCGCCCAGTTCTCCGAGCACGCCCCCTCCCTCTCCCCCGACCTCCTCGTCGCCGCCCGCCTCTTCCGCGCCCGCCCGGCCCCCTCCGCCTCTCCCTCCGGCCGCCCCTCCCTCGAAACCATCGGGGACCCTCTGATGGTCGTCCCCCTCCGCCCCTCCCCCGACCAGCCCCTCGTCTTCGAAGGCACCGCCCCCCCTCTCCCCCCGGCCTCTACGCCGTCCAGCTCGCCGTCCCCCAGCTCCCCGACGCCCCCAACGACTCCGCCCCCCTCGAAATCACCTCCCTCGCCACCCCCGAGTGCATCGAGCTTTCCGCCACCCGCGACCCCCTCGACCGCCTCGCCACCCCCACCGGCGGCCGCGTCCTCACCCCCCCCGAAGTTTCCTCCCTCGCTCCCCTCATCGCCTCCCGCAACGAGCCCCGCCTCCGCGTCGCGTCCTCCCCTCTCTGGGACCGCCCCTGGACCCTCGGCCTCTTCTTCGCGATCCTGACGGCGGAGTGGGTCACGCGCAAGCGGGCGGGCTTGCCCTGATCTCCGGTCGCCTGGAAGAGAGTGATTCGGGCGGTTCCAGATCAGGCTCCATGCCGATCGAGAAAGTGCTTCAGGACCAGCGCCGCGTTGTGCTCCTCGTCGCGCGCCGCATAGACGAGCGTCACAGTCCCCTTCGCAGCCTTCTCCCGGAGGAGGGCGATCTCCTCGGACTTGCCAGCCAGTTCCTTCCGGTAGTGCTTCTGGAACTCTGCCCAGCGGTCCGGATCGTGGCCGAACCAGGTGCGCAACTCGGGGCTCGGCGCCACCTGCTTCAACCAAAGTTCGAGGGCCGCGCGTGGCTTGCTCACGCCCCGAGGCCAGAGTCGATCGACCAGCACCCGGAACCCGTCCGATGGCGAAGGCGTCTCATACACCCGCTTCAACTGGATCATCGCCGGTCCCTCCCCGATCGACGACCGTTGCCGTCCCCCGACGCCAGGCACCCGCCGGGGCCGTCCCGCATTCGGCCTGGTCCGGCCGAAGGGCCGGCCTCCTCGCCGGTCCATTCGAATTTCGGCGTCGTTGCCGGTCCGGACTGCCAGAACGCGGGACGGCCCCGGTGGACGCGGCGATCAGGCCGTGGCCCCGGCCGTCGGCCGGACCTTCGTCACCAGCACCGTCGAATCTTTCAGGCCGACCAGCGAGTGCGGCTCCCCCGCGGCCAGCACGAGTAGTTGACCTGCCTTCAGGTCGCGAGACGTGCCGCCCGCGGTGAACCGGACCGAGCCCTCCAGGCAGTGAACCGTGATCTCGCCGGTTGCGTGGTGGGTCGGGATCTCCTGACCCTCCGCCAGGGCCAGCCGGCGGACCTCCAGGCTCGGCGTCTTCGCCAGCAGGCTCGACGGCCGCCCCAGAAAAACACGAGCGAAGCCCGAAGGGGCCGGCTGATCCGGCGCCTTCAGGCTCGACGGCCGCCCGCCCGCCTCCGGCGCCGGCCCTTGAACCTCAATCACGCCCACGTAAGGATTCTGTTCCAGAAGCACGGGACACCTCCGTTTCGGTTTCCAGGTGAATCCCGCCGAGCGTCACGACTGTTCGGCGAAGAGGATGGTCAACAACACCAGGGAATCTTCGAGCCCCCGCAACGTGTGCGGCTCGCCGCTCTCCAGGTAGAGCCAGCGGCCGGCCGACAGGTCATGACGGCTGCCCTCGACCTCGATCTCGGCCCGACCGGCCAGGCATTGCACCGTGATCGGCCCCGCGACCTGATGCTCGTGGCAGACCTCCCGGCCCTTCGGCAGGACCAGGCGGATGACCTCGAACCGGTCGTTCTTCACCAGCGCGGTCGTCCTTTGCTCGGTCAGCGACTCGCCGGCCGGCAGCAGATCGACGGGCTCTCCGGGGAATGCATGAGGAATCGCCATGGTGGTTCTCTCCCTTCCGAGGACCCGTTGCCTCAAGAGTTATTCCAGACCCAGCACCTTCGTCATGCCGTCGCGCATCCGCCGCGCCCGCCACAGGAACGCCTCAGCCTCCGGGGCGTCGCAGAGGTCGCGCACCGTGACCTCGAACAGCGCGATCCAGTGGTCGAAGTGCTCCGCCTCCAGGCCCCCGATCGGCCGGTGCCGCTCCACCGGACGGCCGGAATACCGCCCGCTCCGCAGCAAGGCCGCCGACCAGAAGTCCACCATCCGGTCCAGGTGGTGGCCCCAGTCGCCCACATGCCGCTCGAAGACCGGCCCGAGCCGCTCCTCCCGCCGCGCCCTCCGGTAGAATTCCTCCACCACCGCGCGGATCAACGCCTCGTCGATTCCCGCCGCGTCGGCGTGCGGACCGGCCTCGCCCTCCGTCAGCGCCAGCCCATACGATCGTGCCGCGTACGACGGTTCCATGGGCATCCCCCTCCCTCCTTCGACCCGCCCAGGCCCCGATTTGCCTTCTCCGGAGGCCGGGCTTTTAATCTGCATCTAGAATCCATATTATGGTGTGGGGGCGGACTGTCAACACGTTCTCTCGGTTTTTTTCGATCGGACGACCCGGAGGAGTGGCGACGATGCATCTGACGCAGTTCTCCGACTACGCCTTGCGCGTGGCCCTCTACCTGGCCTGCCACCCCGAGACGCGGGTGTCGGTCGAGGAGATCAGCCGCGCCTACGGCATCTCCCGGCATCACCTGGTGCGCGTGGTGCAATCCCTGAACGAGCTGGGCGTCGTCGAGTCCCAGCGTGGCCGCGGCGGCGGCATGCGGCTCGCCCGCGACCCCTCCGAGATCAACGTCGGCTGGCTGATCCGCCGCACCGAGCCCCATTTCCACCTGACCGAGTGCTTCGACCCCGCCACCAACACCTGCCCGATCGCCCCCGCCTGCGGCCTGAAAGGCGCCCTCCTCCGCGCCCAGCAAGCCTTCCTCGCGGTGCTCGACGAGTACACCCTCGACCAGTTCCTCCAGCAACGCCCCGCCCTGGTCCCCCTCCTGGCCGACTCCCTCCGCCGCCACTCCGAGCCTGGAGCGCCCGACCCGGGTTGATCCTTGTCCGTGTCCCTGGCCGCTCGCGGAAGTAGGCGGGATGGCCATGTCGCCTTCTCCGCACCGACTTGCCCGGCGTGTTGTGCTGGAGTAGCCTTGACGCATGGACTTCGAGATTATCGGCGATTTGTCGGATGTCGAGACGATCGCGGTGAACCTCTCGATCCGTGAGAACGCCGACCTCAAGGCCCGCTACGGCGGCCGTCGCTGGCGCAAGCTCAAGGGCGTCGGCACGGTCCGCCTCGCCAACGGCAGCGTGCGGAAGGCCGAACTCCACTGGTACGAGGCCCACGGCGTCGGCAAGCGGAAGATGAAGATCAAGCGCCTTCTGGATTGAACCCCAATGGCCGATTCCCCTCCCCGCCCCGTTTTCGCCGTCTGCGTCGCCAACGACGGCTGCGACGACCTCTCGACCGGCATGCTCTACCGCGTCCTTCCCGACGAGGAGGCATCCCGCGAGAACCTGCTGCGCGTCATCGACGACTCGGGCGAGGACTATCTCTATCCGTCGCATCGCTTCGTGATCGTCGCCGCGTCACCCTCCGATGAACCGCGACTCCTGGCTGTCGCCTCACCGCCCGGCTCCTGACTGCGGATGGCGATTGGCTCTGACACCGCCCCGGCGTCCGGGTGCTGAAGGCACAAGCAGTTCCGATTGATGCGTGATCGAACCAGGAGGGCTCGCTGGCCCTCCCGCCGCTCGCCGCTTCGCGACCCGGACACCGCGGACGGCGTCCGGGCCACTCGCGGTATGGCTCTTGGCGCATCCAAGCTTGCGCGGGAGAATTGCCCGGATTTCCTAGCATAATGGGTGGTGCGATGGAAGATCTGGAAGAAAAAGAAAGAGACAGACTCGGCACTGAATGGGCTCTTGTGGTTGCGTCTCGTGAGTTGTTGAATATCGCCCTCCGTCGTGAACAACCCGCTACCTACCGACAGGCGATCAATTTCGGGGCTGATATCGCCCCCAGCGTGCTTGCGCCGGATCGCCGTGTGTTGCGCGGCGTCAAGGAAAGCGAAGAGGCGAGGTATTACGCGGAGTTGGCGGCAGCGGAATCGGCCTCGACCGGTATGCCGATAACCAGGCTAGAATATATCGAGAGGGAGATAGCCAAGCTTGAAAAGGGCATCGACGCACTACCCGATGACGCTTCGAAGCTAATGAAGAGTAGGCTGGCAACGCTGAAGCGCGTGCGTCAGGAGATCAGGCCTAAGAATTATACAGAAAACCAGCTCATTGTACGTGATGCTCTGAAAGTCGAGCGCAAACTTCCGGTTTCAGGCGAGGGGACAGAGTACAAGGAATACCAGGTTGATGAGCAGCGGCGGCTTCGCATTCGAGTCCTGCATCCTGACCCACCTGAGCATAAGATTGGCGCGGATCTTGTCTACGAATTCTACGATCTGGAAGATCAGACCGTTAGGATTGCACTTGTCCAGTACAAGCTTTGGGACGGCAGGAACATGCCACAGGACCCGAGGATGGCTGGACAACTGGCACGGATGCGCGCCCTCGGCTGCAACGGCGAACTCTGTAAGGCACCAGAGTTGAGGAACGGCAGGCCACCATACCGCTTTCCCCACTGCGCCATGTTCCTGCGGCCGACCGATAGCCTACAGCACCCGAACGCGAAGCTGGTCTCCAGTGGGTTGCACATCCCGCTTTGCGTTGCGGACGAATCGTGGACGAAGAACAACCGGGGCGGCTTGAGCATCAGGAGGGCGACAGTCGAGGGGCAGTCGGTGTCGCACCGCATGTTCGAAGATTTATTCAATGGGTCGTTCCTCGGCTCCAACAGGCTTGCTGTGGTAGATATAGAAGAACTGTACAAGAAGACCGGCGTTCTAGACGGTGACGAGTCGATTATCATCCATGCACAGGAATATGCTGTGATGCCGGAGAAGCTAAAGCCAAAGCGGCGCAAGCGAGACGACGATTGGGTGGCTGAGGGAACGTGAAGCGAGGCCGAATGTGCCTCGGAACGGCAGTCGTTCAGACCTCGCCCCCGAGAGCCTTGCTCCCAAACCCACAGGAACCCCGACGACGGCCACCGGCGGGTGGCCCGGACGCCGCACGCGGCGTCCAGGTGCCGAAGGCACAAGCGGTCCCGGTTAATGCGTGACCGAACCGGGAGAGCTCGCCGGCCTGTCAACCGTTTGTCGCTTCGCGACCCGGACACCTCGGATGGCCGGGTGGCATGCCCACGTCTCCGTGGGCATGTCCGCGAGCCGGTGGACGTCCCACATGCCCACGGAGACGTGGGCATGCCACCCAAGAACGCCCCTCGATGAAGCTTCGATCGTCCCTACGCACTTCGCGGCCGATCTGGACAGGTCCCCTCCAACATCCTTAGAGCGCTCGGAAATAATGAGCCGAACGGCACACTGACTGCTCCTTCGTGAATCGGAGAGTGAGCCCCGGGACCGAAGGAGCACAGGCCATGAAACCGCTCGTCAGCGATGCCCTCTGGGAACGCCTCCAACCGCTGCTGCCGCCCCCGCCCCCACGCCGCTTCCGCTTCCCCGGCCGCAAGCCCCTGGATTACCGCAAGATCCTCACCGGCATCCTCTTCGTGCTCAAGACCGGCATCGCCTGGGACGACCTGCCCGCCGAGTGGGGCTGCGGCTGCGGCAAGACCTGTAGTCACTACCTGCGACCTTCTGGCACCAGGCGGGCGTCTGGCTCAAGTTGCACGCCGTGTTGCTGGCCGAACTCAACGGCGCCGACCAGATCGACTGGGAGCGGGCGCTGATCGACGCCTCCTTTGCCGAGGCTCCCGAAGGGGGCGAGGACACGGGCCCAAATCCCACCGACCGCGGCAGATCGGGCAGCAAGCACCACGTGATGACCGATGCGCACGGTATCCCCTTGTCCGCGACCGTGACCGCGGCCAACGTCAACGAGGTCACGCAAGTCTTCGCGGTCCTGGACGACATGCCGCCGGTCGGCGGCAAGCCCGGGCCGAAGCGGCAGAAGCCCGAGCGCCTGCAAGGCGACCGCGGCTATGACTCCGAACCGGTGCGGCAGGAGTTGCGCCGGCGGGGATCACCCCGATCCTGGCCGCCCGCAACACCGAGCACGGGAGCGGGCTGGGGGTCTTCCGCTGGTTCGTGGAGCGGACCATCTCCTGGCTGCATTCGTTCGGCCGCCTGCGGCGCCGTCTGGATCGGCTCACGGAGCTTCAGGAGGCGTTCCTCCATCTGGCCTGTGCCCTGATCTGTTTGAGGTTCCTGGGACCATAACCTCATTTTTTCCGAGCCTCTTAGGGTAGTAAGGTTGGCCGGTCCCGAGCGGGATCACTCTCGGTCTTGCGCCAACCACCCCTCCATCACACCCTTTGACCATCCCACCAAGGACGAAGGCCCCTCGAACGCCCGCATGAACGCCCACCAGAACACCAGCGACAACGACTATCCGAAATCCCGACTGGCCCTGATCTCCGCGATCGCACTCTTCGTCGGCGTCGCGTGTACGGGGGTGGCCTTCGTCCTGCTGAGATTGATCGACGTCTTCACGAACCTGTTCTTCTTCGGGCAGGTCTCGTTCGCGGAGCGGTCGCCAGCGGAGAATCACCTGGGGTGGCTGGTGGTGCTGGTGCCGGCGGCGGGGGGATTGGTGGTCGGGCTGATGGCGAGGTTCGGGTCGGAGAGGATTCGGGGGCATGGAATCCCGGAGGCGATGGAGGCGATCCTCATCGGGCAGAGCCGGATGCAGCCGCGCGTGGCGGTGCTCAAGCCGATCTCGTCGGCGATCGCGATCGGCTCGGGAGGGCCCTTCGGTGCCGAGGGGCCGATCGTGATGACCGGCGGGGCGCTGGGGTCGATCATCGCGCAGGTCTTCCACCTGACCTCCGCCGAGCGGAAGACGCTCCTGGTGGCCGGCGCCGCGGGCGGGATGGCGGCGATCTTCGACACGCCGGTCGCCGCCGTGCTGCTGGCCGTCGAACTGCTGCTGTTCGAGTGGAAGCCGCGGAGCCTGATCCCGGTCGCCGCTGGCGGCGGCGATCGCGGCAGCCTTGCGGCCAGTCATCTTCGGCGCGGGGCCGTTCTTCCCGATCCCGCCGCACGCCGCGAGCCCGGCGATGATGGGCTTGCTGGCCTCCATCGCGCTCGGCCTGCTGGCGGGCCTGCTCTCGATCGTCGCCACGCTGGCGATCTACGCCGTCGAGGACGGCTTCCACCGGCTGCCGATCCACTGGATGTGGTGGCCGACCCTCGGCGGCCTGGTCGTCGGGCTCGGTGGCCTGATCCAGCCCCGCGCGATGGGCGTCGGCTACGACATCATCGAGCAACTGCTCCGCGGCCAGTACGTCGCCAGCGGCCTGATCGCCCTGTTCGTCGTCAAGGGGATCATCTGGGCGGTGGCGCTGGGCTCGGGGACCTCCGGAGGCGTGCTGGCCCCCTTGCTGATCCTGGGCGGGACGCTCGGCGCCCTGTGCTCGGCCTTCCTGCCCGGCGGCGACGCCGCCCTCTGGCCGCTGGTCGGCATGGCGGCCGTGCTCGGCGGCACGATGCGCATGCCCCTGGCCGGCACCGTCTTCGCCCTGGAGTTGACCGGCGACTTCCGCGCCTTGCTCCCCTTGCTGATCGCCTCGGTGGTCTCCTATGCCGTGGCGATCGTCAGCCTGCGGCACTCGATCCTCACCGAGAAGGTGGCCCGGCGCGGCTACCACATCAGCCACGAGTACGCCGTCGATCCGCTGGAGCGCCTGACCGTCGGCGAGGTGATGACCCGCGACCCGGTCACGGTCCCCGCGTCCTTGCCGGTCGGCCGCTTGATCCGCGAGTACTTCTGGGGCGTCGGCCCGCGCAAGCACCCGGCCTATCCGGTCGTGGACGGCGAGAGCCGACTCCTCGGGATGGTCACGCAATCGAGCCTCCTCGAACACTGGATGTCCGCGTTGCTCGAAGGCGGCGGCGGTCCCGACGGCCCCGCGACCGGCCCGATCCTGGCCTACGACCTCGCCGAGCTGACCCCCATCACCGCCCGACCCGGCGAACCCTGCCGCGCCGCGGCCGAGCGGATGGTCCGCGCGGGCGTTCGCCGCCTGCTCGTCGTCGATCCCGACGACTCGACCCGCCTCGTCGGCCTCGTCACCTTCGGCGACCTCCTCAAGGCCCGCCAGCACCTCCTCGAAGAAGAGGCCCGCCGCGAGCGCTTCCTCGGCCCCCGCCCCGGTCGCATGGCCGGGGCCTGACGGAGCCACGAAGTACGGGAGCAACACCCCGGCCAACCCATCCTGCCTGCACTTGCGAGAACCCGGCCACGATCGGACACTATCGAAAGTGCAACGCTCCCCAAATCGAAGGAGCCTCGACGATGGCCACCGTCGCGAACCCGAGCCTCGCCCGCGCGATCCCCGTCCCGATCCGTCGCGGCCTGGGGCGGGTCGGCCGTCGGCTCCGCGGGCTGGGCGTCGTCAGGGGGATCGGGTTGCTGGCCGCCGTGCTGGGGGCGGTGGCGGCGGCGGGGATGGCGGCGGATTTCGTGTGGGTCTTGCCGGCGGGCTTGCGGTGGGCGTTCTGGCTGGGTTGGGTGGGGATGGGCCTGATCGTGCTGGCGAGGGCGGTGGTCGGACCTCTCTTGATGAGGATGGGATGGGCCGACCTGGCGGCGGTGGCCGAGGCGGGGAATCCGGGATTGGGTGAGCGGCTGGTGAGCACCGTGGAACTGCTCGGGATGGCCGAAGCCCCCCACGGCTCGCCCGACTTGATCGCCGCGCTCGCCGACGAGGCCGAGGCCCGTTCCCGGGGGCTCGACCTGTCCCGAGCCGTGGACGCACGAAAGGCGTCGCGATGGCTCGGGATCGGGGCGTTGGCGGCGGCGGTTGTGATCGGGCCGGGGGTGCTCTGGCCGGACCCGTTCGCGACGCTTGGGCGGCGGTTCCTCATGCCCTGGTCGCGGATCGATCGGGTCGATCGGTTCGTCGTCTCCGTCCGGCCGGGCGACGCCGTCGCCGCGATCGGCTCGGACGTGGACTTCCACGCCGCCGTCTGGCCCCGCTTCGGCGGCGGATCGGCGCCCGGCTCGGCCTGGCTGGAGTGGACCGTTGAAGAGGGACAGACCCGCCGCGTTGCGATGACCGCGGACTCGGACGAGCCCTCAACGCGACGGACGTTCGCTTACACCTTCAAGGGAATCAGCGACTCCTTTGATTACCGGATCATCAGCGGCCCCGCGACCAGCCGGACGTCCCGTCTCCGGGCCGTCGAGCCGCCGTCCGTCGCGAGGCTCTCGGCGCGAGTCGAACCGCCGACTTACACGAAGTTCCCCGCCTTCGACGCCCCCGACCCCAGCCGGCTCAACGCCTGGGAAGGCAGCCGCATCACCCTCCGCGCTACCCCCAGCAAACCCGTGCAACGCCTCTCCCTGAGCTGGCCCGCCGCCTCGGCCGACGGCTCCCGTTCCTCGCGCACGGTGGTCCTGAGCCGAAGTGGCCAGGGACCCGACTGGACCGCAACCGTCGCGGCTGAGATCTCAGGGACTTATACGTTCGTGCTCCTCGATCACGATGCGTTGAAGAACCGCCCCGAGATGCCCCGACGCCTCCGCGTCGTGGCCGATGCGCCGCCTGAGGTCGCATTGGGAGGGACCGACGAGCCGCTGGAATCGAAGCCGGATGACGTCCTGCTTGTCGAGGTCGCGGCGCGGGACGACGTGGCGGTCGCCTCGGCCACGCTGCATTACACGATCACGCGGTCCGGCTCCGCCGCCGAACCCGAACCGGAAACCTCCTCCGTCCCCCTGGAAGGACTCGGCACCCGCTCCGTGGCCGGCCAGGCCGCACTGGCTCTCAAACCCTTGAATTTCAAATCCGGTGATGAAATCACCTATTTCCTCGAAGTCGCCGACAACCGCCCCGCCCCCCGCGGCCCGAACGTAACCCGCACCCAACCCCGCCTCCTCCGGATCGTCGATCGCGCCCAGCCCTTGCTGGAGCAGCAGGGCAAGGCCGAGCGTTCCTCCCTCCGCGAGAAGCTCGAAGCCCTCCGCCGCGCCGCCGCCGCCAACCAGCAAGGCACCGTCCAGCTCCGCTACGCCGCCGACGCCGCCCTCCGCGGCAACGGCCGTTGGGCCGAGGAGCAGGCGAAGGCGCTCGACGCCCGCGAGTCCGACGCCCGCGCCCTCAACACCGGCCTCGACGACCTCGCCCGCGCCTTCCTCGAATCCGGCCACTTCGCCCCGCTCGCCCGCCCCGCTCGCCAGATCGCCGAGGTCGAGGCCGAGGGCGCCTGCGCCATGCTCGACCAGGCCCGCCGCGCCGACGACCCGACCCGCCGCCTCGCCGACCTCCGCCAGGCCGACACCCGCCTCGCCGTCCTCAAGGACCGCCTCGACGACCTCGCCCGCAAGTTCGACGAGCTGGCCCGCCAGGAAGACGACCGCCGCCGCCTCGGCCTGCTCGCCGAGCGTCAGGACGACCTCGCCCGCCGCGCCGAGGAACTCGCCCGCAATGGAGCCAATCCCGACGAACTCGAACGCATCCGCCAGGAGCAGGAAGCCCTCCGCCGCGAGGTGGACCAGCTCACCCGCCGCTCCCCCGAGCTGCGCGCCGAGGTCCTCGCCCAGCGTGCCCGGGAGGCCGAGCAACTGGCCCGTCGCGCCCGCAACCTCGCCGAGCGCCAGCGCGAGGAAGCCCGCCGCAACCAGGACACCCCTAAGCGTGCAAATGCTTTGCAAGCCCTGATGCAAGAGCAGCAGGAGATCGAGGTTGCCGCACGCCGCCTCGCGATGGAGGTCGATCCCGCCCTTCAGGAAAACGGCCGCGGTCGCCTCAACGCCGATGCCCTCGCCCGCCCCGTCGATCCCCTCGCCCACGGCGACACCGAGCAGGCCCGCCAGCGCCTCGACGAGGCCGAGAACGAGCTTCGGCGCCTCGCCCGCGACCTGGCCGAGGTCCGCGATGACCCCAGGGCCCTCGCCCGACGCCTTGCGCAAAGGCAGCGAGAACTGAACAATCAAGCCAATCAGACCCTCCGCGAGGCCAACACCCCCGACGCGAAGGCCGCCCTCCCCGACCGGCTCCGCCCCCTGGCCGACCGCCAGGCCGCCCTCGCCCGACTCGCCGCCGCGATCCCCGCCCCCGAGCCCCAGAAGGCCCAGGCCCGGCAGGCTGCCGAGAAAACCGCCCGCGCCGCTGACGACCTCCGCATGCCTCGTCCCGAACAGCTCCCTCCCCACCTGAACGAGGCCCACGCTGCCCTCAACGCCCTCGCCAACGCCTTGCCCGACGCGAACCAGCGTCGCCATCAGGCCCAGCAACGCCTCAACGAGGCCCGCAACCAGCTCGACCAGGTCGGCCGCGAGCTGGCCCAGCACCTCCGCGAAACCACCCCCCGGCCCGACCCGAAGGCCGACCCGGTCGCCTCGGCCCGCGAGCTGGCCCGTCGGATCGAGCCGCTCATCCAGAGACAGGACGAGGTCGCCTCGAAGCTCGCCGCACTCGATGTCGAGCCCGACGCCGCCCCCCAGCGCGACCGCGTCGCCCGCCGCGCCGCGGCCCTCGCCGATGCCCTCCACGCTCTCCACGAGGCCGCACCGCCCGAGTCGTCGCAGATGCAGAACCGCCCCGCCGCAGCCGCGGCCGACTGGCACCTGATCGGCCCATTCGTCAAGAACATGCCCCCGCCGTTCGCGATGAGCGGTCCCATCGATCTCAAGGCAATTCTCAAGGACAAGCTCAACAAGCCCATCACCTGGAGGCCCGTCCGCGCCGCCGCCGGTGGCCTGATCGACCTCAACGCCACCTTCCCCGGCGCCGGCAACAACGTTTCTGCTTATGGTTATGCTGAGATCACCAGCCCCGGCGCCGGACCCGGCCGCCTCGCGATTGGCTCCGACGACACCTTGATGGTCTGGCTCAACGGCCGGAAAGTCTTCGATTTCCAGGGCAACCGTAGCTACGGCGCCGACCAGGACCAGGTCGCCGTCACCTTCTCCGAGGGCGTCAACCACCTCCTCGTCCGCTGTGGTAACGGCGACGGCGACTGGAAGTTCTCCGTCGCCGCGACCACCCCGCCCACCGGCGAGGTCGCCCGCCAGCTCGCGAGGATCGAGCAGTTCCGCGAGCACCTTCCCCTCGTCCAGTCCGACGCCCGCGCCGCCCTCGACCGTCTGCAAGAATCCCTCTCCGGCCGTGAACCCGCCGACGAACTGGCCGCAGAGCTGGCGGAAGAGCTTGCTGCTCTCAAATCAAAAATGGCAGACCATGTTAATATCCAGGAAGCGGCCGGCGAGGCTCGCCGGATCGCGACTGCCCTCCGCGGCCTGAACGTCCCCGACGCCCCCGTTGCTCAGGTCGAGGCTGTCCGCCTCACCGAGCGCGCCGCCCGGTCGCTGGAGAAGGCCGCCGGGCCAGGCCAGCCAGCGCCCGACCAGGCCGTCGCCGAGGCCGCCCGCGCCGCCGATTCCCTGCGCATCGGCTGGCCGACGCGCAACCCCTCTCCGATCGCATCGCCTCCATTGCCCGTGCCCAGAGCGGCCTGAACGAACCCGACGCTCCCCCCAACCCCGGCACCCAGAGCCGCCTCCAGCACGCCCTCGCCGACGACCTCGCCCGCAACCCGCCTTCTCCCGGACTCGCCCGCATCGAGGCGGAGCAGGCGATGGACGAAGCCGTCGCCCTCACCGACCGCGCCGCCCGTCAACCCGAGCCCGCCGCCCTCGCGGCTGCCCGCTCCCGCACCGCCGCTGCTCTCGAAGCCCTGGCCCGGCAGGACCTGGCCGAGGCCGTCGCCGCTACCCATCCCGAACCCGCCGCCCCCGCCGATCCCCGCCAGCAAGCGCAGGCCCTCGCTGAGCAGCAACGTGCCCTCGCCCGCGCGATCCAGCAGACCCCGCAAGAAGTCGAACAGGCTCCTGGGGACGAACGTCCCGCCGCTCGCGAGCCGTTGCCCGACCAGCTCGCCCCGCTCGCCGACCAGCAAGCCGCGCTCGCCGACGCCGTCCGCTCCCTGCCTGACCCCCACCCCGCCGACACCGACCCCCGCCGCGCCGCCGAGCAGCACCGCACCGACGCCCGCCGCGCCCAGTCCCGCGCCGCCGAGCGGCTCGCCCGCGCCGAACCCGCCCAGGCGGCCGCGGAAGCGAACCGCGCCGCCGACGCCCTCCAGCAGCTCGCCCAGTCCCTCCCCGAACAACCCGGCCTCGGCGCCGGACCCGCTCACCCCGGTGCCCCGGATGACCCCGAGCTTCCCGTCCAGCCCGATCACGCCGCCGCCGCCCGCGCCCTGGCCCACCGCGAGCGCCACCTCCGCCAGCGTCTCCAGTCCTTGCTGGCCGAAGGCGTCGAGCCTCAGGAGCACCTCCGCGCCGAGGCCGAGGCCCTCGGCCGCGACCTGGCCGAACTTCGCGACCAGACTCGCGACCTGAGCCCCCACTCCCACGGCCCCGCGTCCCAGGCCGCCCAGCTCTTGCAAAACCAGGCTGCTCCCGCGATGGCCCAGGGGGCCGACCAGCTCGCCCAGGGCCGTCCCGATGCCGCTCGCAACTTCCAGCGCCAGGCCGCCGACCACGCCGAGCATGCCGCCCAGGCCGCCTCCGACCTCGTCGCCGCCCTCCACTCCGATCTTCCCCCTGACGCTCCCCCCGACGGCTCTCCCTCGCCCAACAGCCTCGCCACGGCCCGCGCCGCCCAGCAGCGTGCCGGCGAGCAACTCACCGAGGCCCGCGCCCCGCAGTCGAGCCCCTCTCAAGCCTCCCGCTCCGCCGAGGCCGCCTCCTCCTCGATGCACCAGGCCGCCCGCGGCCTCCGCGCCGCCGCCGCCCCTTCCCAATCCCGTCTCTCGGCCCACCCCTCCCCGACCGCCACCCTCAACCCCCTCGGCGGCCTCGCCGGTCCCGCCCCCCTCCACCTCGACGTCCCCCCCGGCGAGCCCCCCACCTCCGACCCCTCCCGCCGCACCTGGGGCGAGCTTCCCGGCCACCTCCGCACCGAGATTCTCCAGATGTCCCGCGGCCGCTACCGCGACGACTACGCCCGTCTCATCCAGCTCTACTTCCGCGAGATCGCCGGCGCCCCCACCTCGGAGAGCCCCGAGAATTGAAAATCATTCCTGTATGATGCTAAATAATAATGATGCTTTGGCCGACATGGCCCGGCGGAGATTCTTGACCAGGGAGGGCCGGCCCAAGTGCGCCATACTGCATGCCCGTCTCTACGCGTGCGGCCAAGAGACGCTCGGCCCGCAAGTCGTGCTGATGCGATCTGATATCCAGTGGCATGACTGGGACTTCCTCGGCGGAGCGGTGTCTACGGCTTCGCCTTGCCCGGCCTCTCGCCGTTCATCAGCGACAGCAGTTCATCGGCCACCTTGTCCGCCTCCAGCCATTTCCTCTCCTTGATGCACGCCTGGAGTTTCTCGGTCAGAGGCATCGCCTGCGCCTTCTTCCCCGATCGTTGCACCCAAGCCGGGAGTTCCTTTTGAATGCGTCGCATCTTGCCCTGGAACGCCTCGCTGGAAAACCCGGTCGGAGCGGTCTCGACCAGGGGAGCGTGCCGCAGGAATTTGGCGTAGGCGGCCAGGGCTTCGGGGTTCTCGGTGGCCCGGCGGAAGAAGTTGTCGCGCATCGCCTCGCCGCCGATACCCCAGGCAAAGACGTTCACCAGCACCGCGCCGTGGTTGAACATCCGACCCAGGTAGGTCTCCATCGTGGGCTCGCCGGGCATGCTCGTGGGGGACACATTGACACCCTCGGCGGAGATCCACCCGGGGGTGCCGTGCTTCGCCAGGGCCCTGTAGATCTCCCGGAAGGTCGCCCCCTCGGGGTAGGTGGAGAACCCCGGACGATACGCGGGGCTGAACGCCACCTCCGGCGGGGCGAAGTTGACCTTCACCGCATAGGATTCCCTGGCGTCCGGTTCGCGTAGCCCCTGGTCGGTGAACGCGATGTGGCAGAAGATCCGCTCACGGGGAACCCCGCCCTCGTGAAGCGAATCGGCCCAGAGTTCCATGAACTCCTTCACGACCTGGACCCGTTCGAGGTCCGCATCCCCGGGCGGGTGGCTTTCGCGGAATCCGCGATGGATCAGCGCCCGGTAGCCCAGGGGTCGGCCCGTCTCGAAGTCGCGGCCGATCTGCGTCTCCCAGCCGGCGATCACGCCTGCGAACAGGTGCTCCTTCCCCTGGGTTTTCAACGCCGCCAGTTCTCGCTCGATCTCCGCGCCGATCAGTCCCGCGCGGTCCTTCACCGCAGCCACGATGGCCGGGCTGTTGAAGCACATCTGGGGCGGGAACCGGGTGGGCTCGGGGCCCCAGTCCGCACGCCGACCGGTGCTCGGCGGTTGCTTCCAGCCCGCAGTTTCGATGTTGTCCGGATTGGACAACAGATCCTTGCGCCGCCCCCAATTCATCGAATCGTCGATGTGAAAGGCAACGGCCACGTCGTTTTCCCGAGCGACCGCGAAGGCATCGCGGATAAACTGGCGGGTCTCCGGATCGGGCATGTCGAAACAGAGGGGACCCACGGCAAAGGCCAGCTTGTGCCGCACGTCCCCAGTGGTCCCGATCGCCTGGACCACCTCGCGGACGAACGTCTCCAGTTGCGCCTTGCTCAGCGCCAACCGTCCGGGCATCGGTGGCGGACCCGCATACCCGGGGAGACCGGTCATGAGCTGGAAGGTCAGATACCTGGTCTCAGCGCCGTCTGCGACTCCCGACCCGGCTGCCGGGGCCTTGATGCAGACGGTCGCTACGACGCCGAGGAGCAGCAGCAAGGTCGCGAAGCGAATCATGGAAAGTCCCTGCTGGAACAGGATTTGGATGGCGAGGCCGTGACCCTACCTGACCCTTGGAGAACCGAACGGGTTGCGCCGGTCTTGTATCCGAGGTGATACCCCGCTCAGAACACCCCAGTTTCAGCGGCTGACCTCTGGATTCGAGCCGGCTGGGCCAGGTGATGGTTCGGATGCGAATGGTCTTCACGGGATTCGAGCCTGAGGTCTTCCGCGTGTGGGGCTGCGCCTGGAGAGCCCCGGCGCGGAGGGACGACCGCCCCACAGCTAACCTCCCAGGTGGCTAGAGCGGATTTCGTTCGGTCGTCGAGGATTCCAGCCGAGGGCGGCTGTGCCACAAGATTTGTGGGCCAGCCGCCCCCGGCGGGCCGGCTCTCCACTCATGCGGGAACCGCTCTAGTTTTACAGCAGCAGCAAATCCGCGGTGTTTCTGGTAACATCGAATCATAGGGAACTGAACACGCGAGGACCGGCCGGCCCGTCGCCCCAACACCTCATGTCGGGAGGGAGCCTCCATGACACCGGACGACGTGCGCGCCGCGGCCGAGCGACTGGTCGACTTCCACGAGCGGTTCGCCCCGCTCTTCGGTAAGGAGCAGGCTCAGGACCATGCCTATGACTACGTCAAGGGCCTGATGGTCTGCCCCGACCGCAAGAGCGTCGAGCCGATCGCCCTCCTGGTCGGCCACGGCGATGTCTCGGGCCTCCAGAAGTTCATCAACAGCGCCCCTGGCAGTACGACGACGTCCAGGCTGAACTCCAGGCCGTCTTCGACGGCGAGCTGGTCCCCTCGGCGGCCGGGTCGCCCGCCGGCGTCGTCGGTGTCATCGACGAGTCGGCCTTCGCCAAGCAGGGCGTACACTCCGCGGGCGTGGCCCGGCAGCACAACGGCCGGCTCGGCAAGGAAGACAACTGCCAGGTCGGCGTCTTCCTCGTCGGCGTTACCCCCGCGGGGGCCGCGCTGTTCGGACCACCGGCTCTACCTGCCCAAGCCCTGGTGCGAGGACACGCCTGAGGCCCGGACGCGGCGCGGCAAGGCGCACATCCCCGAGGACGTGACCTTCCGGCCCAAGGCCCGGATCGCTGCCGAACTGGTCCGCGGGGTCGTCGTGCTCGGTCAGACGCGACTGGACTGGGTGGTCGCCGACGAGGAGTACGGCAAGGCCGGGCACTTCCACGAGGCGATGGACGAGTTGGAGCAGCGGTACGTGGTCGAGGTGCCGGTGACGACGACCGTCTGGACCGAGGACCCGGCCGGGTGCGTGCCGGCGTACGGCGGCCGGGGCCAGCCGCCGAAGCGCCCGACACGGGAGGGTGTGAAGTCCGTGGCCGCGGTAGCCGCGGGGCTGCCCGCCGAAGCCTGGCAGACCCTGAAGGTGCGCGAAGGGGCGTGCGGGCCGCTGGTGTTCGAGTTCGCGGCGGTGCGGGTGTGGGCGATGCGCGACCAGAAGCCGGGGCCACCGGTGTGGCTGCTGATCCGCCGGTCGCTGGAGGCGATCCCCGAGGTCAAGTACTACATCTCCAACGGCGGGGCCGAGACGCCCTTGAAGGTCCTGGCGTTGGTCGCCTGCACGCGCCACCGAGTGGAGGAATACTTCGGCGAGGCCAAGACGTACCTGGGGATGGCGCAGTACGAGACGCGGGCGTACGTGGGGTGGCACCATCACATGGCGCTGGTGGCGGTGGCGCACCTGTTCGTGACGTTGACGCGTCTGCGTCTGAAAAAAAGTCGAAGGGCCTGACGCTGGACCGGGCGGTGCGGCTGTTGAGGTCGGCGTTCTCCGAGGCGGAACTGACCGTGGAGAAGGCGATCGCCCTGATGGACTACCACGAGGGGCGGAACAGGATCGCCAAGGCCTCACATGACAAGGCCTGGCACGCCAGGCACGAGGGCGTGAAATACCTGCTGCTGTAAAACTAGCTTGGCCGGGATGAATTCGAGATCGCGTCGCTCGTCCTCACCGATGCGAGTCCCGGGGCGGCCGCAGCACGAGCAGATCCTGTCGGCTTCGGAGCGCCTGCGGGAATCTTCCCTCCCGACTCGCCCCTTCCGATAATTGACCCGTGACCCGCGACCCTCTCCAGGCCAAACCCATGCGACTCGCTCTCTCCCTCCTCCTCCTCCTCCCCGCCCAGGACCTCCCCCCCGAGTCCCCCCCCAACCTCGCGGCCGACCGCTCCATCCGCCGCGCCCTCGACTATCTCCAATCGACCCAGCAGCCCAGCGGCGCCTGGACCCTCGGTGACGGCCGCGAGGCCACCTCGATCACCTCCCTCTCCGTCCTCGCCTACCTCGCCTGCGGCCACCTCCCCGGCCTGCCCGGCCCCTACCGCGGCACCATCGAGCGCGGCATCCGCTACGTCGTCGATCACCAGCAGACCAACGGCCTGCTCGCCACCAACACCGTCAACGGCCCGATGTACTGCCACGGCATCAGCACCTTGATGCTCGCCGAGGTCGTCGGCCTCTCCCCCGACGACGTCCTCGCCGCCGACATCCGCGAATCCCTCGCCCGCGCCGTCGATGTGATCCTCCGCGCCCAATCCGTGAAGAAAGACCCCAACAACGCCGGCGGCTGGCGCTACCAGCCCGACTCCCGCGACAGCGACCTCTCCGTCACCGGCTGGCAGGTCATGGCCCTCCGCGCCGCCAGGGACGCCGGCTGCACCGTCCCTTCGTCCGCGATCGACGCCGCCGTCTCCTACATCAAGCGCTGCTCCTTCCGCGACGGCGGTTTTGGCTACCAGCCCGGCGGCGGCCCCAACAACCCCCGCACCGGCACCGGCATCCTCTCCCTCGAAATCTGCGGCGACCACCTCACCCCCGAGGCCCTCGCCGGCGCCGAGTACCTCACCCGCAAGGACAACGCCCCCCGCTGGTCTTCCCCCTACTTCTTCTACGAGGTCTACTACGTCCCCCAGGCCCTCTTCCAGGTCGGCGACAAGTACTTCCACCCCTACTACCCCCGCCTCGTCTCCCTCCTCCTCGACCACCAGGACCACGACGGCTCCTGGCTCTCCGGCGACGGCAACGACCGCACCGGCGGCCGCGCCTACTGCACCGCCATGGCCGTCCTCGCCCTCGCCGTCGAATACCGCTACCTGCCGATTTATCAAAGATAATGGAGTGTGGGCTTCGCTCACCATCTTCCCAAATCCTTGATTCCCCCACCCACGGGCTCCCCTCGATGCCGAACGGCCGCCGTCTTTTCCTCCCCGGCGGAACCCTCTTCCTGACCCCGGTCACGCGTCTTCGAGCGTACCCCGATCGGTGGTAGGCACTCCGGCGCACGCTCGAAGACGCGCTTTGCCCCGGTCACACGTGGTTCCAGCTCTCCCCCGGGTCGTGATGAGTTCCCAATCGCCTGGATTTCCCGCCGGTTCCGAGCCCCGTTTCAAGACTGAAGAGGTTGAGGGCGTCCGCAACGTCGCGCTCGGCGTCCGCGCCCGCACAACCGGCTCTCTGGCAATCCGATCCCCGGAAGCGATTGCGTTGCTCAGCACGACGGACCCTCTCACCACAAGTGCGGCACGAGTGAAATTCTTCCCAATCGACACCGCCAGCGGCTCTTGTCGATCCTCTGTGTCCCCCGTGCCCTCCGTGGTGAATCCTCCCCCCGCAACGAAACGAACCCGAGCGTTAAGCTGGGCAATTTTCTGAACGAACCCAACGCCCTCCGCCCGCGCGACGAAACGAACCCAATGTCATCAGGGGCCAGAGACACAGACGGTCACGCCTCCAGGACAGGAGCCGGCATCGTCGAGGACTCGACGCCCCCGACCGCGACGGCTCGGCTCCTCTCAACAAGGAAAGGACCCGCGCCTGCGGCTCGTTTTTGTGCTATAATAATCATTAGTTCCTTGGCAATCCGGTTGGCATCCCGCTCGCCCGACCACGCTGCGGCATCGCGACGCCGCGGCGCGTCCCGGCGCCGAACGAACTTCAAAATGGGTAATATTTCCTTCTAATTCCTTCGCAATTCTAGGTTTGCAATCTGCCATTCCCTCCGATCGAGAGCGTCCTCACGCCGTCTCGCAAACGTCCCGGGCGTGTCTCCGGCGGCGCTACCTGGCCGTTCGCTCGTCACCCGATTGTTGGTAGACGGTAAAAGAAAACGGTATTCCCCATCCCGCCAGTTTAGCGACGCCTCGCCGGCTCGTCGCTTTCCCGGCGACGTTCGAACCGACTGCCGAGGCGGCCGAGCAGTTCCTCGGCGCGTCGGGAGGGACCGGGCAGGACGACGGGCGTGATCCGGGGGGCGGTGATCGGTCCGTGGGCGCGGATCAGGAAGACCTGGCCGCTGGCCATGCGCGTGGCGTCGCTGAGACCGGGGATGTGCAGACGCTCGTCGCGGCCGTAGAGGGGGGTGAACTCCAGGTTGATCTCGCCCTGGGGATCGAGCGTGCCGGAGCCGAAGAGGCTCAGGGTGTTGCCGGTGATCTTGATCGGATCGAGCAGCGCCTGGCCATCCTTGATCGTGAAGCTCAGGTTGGCGGCGTCGAAGGCCGACTGGCTGGAGCCGTCGCGCGACGAGATCCAGCGGCTTGAGCAGGCGGAAGACGAAGGGCAGCTTGCCGAGGTCGCCGTCGTTGAGACGGGCCTGGCCCAGGCCGTTGAGACGTCGCGGGTCGCTGCCGGCGCCGGCCAGTTCGATGGAGCCGCTGATCCGGCCCGAGAGGTCCTGGTGGCCGGGCAAGGTCTGGGCGTAGCGGGCGAGGTCAGCACCTTCGAGGCGCAGGCGGGCGCGGTACTCGGGTGTCGTGTCGAGCTGGATCTCCAGGCCGCCACGGACCGTGCCGCCGAGCAGCTTGGCGGCGATGTCGCCGAGCATGGCTCGGCCCTGGCCGACCGTCAAGGGTGAGCTGAAGTTCGTCACCTGCTGGCCGGCGATCACGAAGCTATCGAGTTCCAGGGCACCCGCCGTGACGAGGCTTCGGCCATCGAAACGGCCGTGGACGTTGACGATCTGCCCCTGGATATGCTCCAGCGGGATGCCGGCGGCAATGCTGTTGTCATGGAAGAAGACCTTGGCCTTGGCCCAGGCGCAGACGGCCGGGTCCTCGATCGCGACCGCTCCAGGAGATCGCCAGGTTGCCCTTGCCCGAGAACGGCCGGCCGTCGTCGAGCCGGGCGGCGAACTCGGCCATCAACGGGAGGCATGATCTGCCGAAGCTCGGCGTCGAGTCGCAGCCGACGCACCTCCAGGTCCTCGACGCCCAGGTCGAACCGCCCCGTGTCGAAGAGCCGGACCTGCCCGGTTCGGAAGCGGACCGGGGCCTCGCGGAAGTTGAAATCGACGCCGCTCATCGTCACCAGGCCGTTGTCGAAGACGAACGTGCCACGGACGTCCTGCATCGACGGCAGCACGATCTTCTCGCCCGGCGCCAGTCCCGGCGTGCCGGGCGCGGGCGTGAGCACCAGCTTCACCCGCGCGTCGTCCTGACCGGCCGACGGTCAGCCGCAGCCAGGTCCGGTCCGGCCGCGCCGGGTCCTCGTAGCCGGCGACGACGTGGGCCTCGACCCGCGTCGAGCCGGTCGGGTTGAGCAGGTGCCAGGTGGCCTGCCACTCGCGCGGCAGGGCGTTGAGCAACTGCGAGTCGAACCGGAGGCCAGTGGCGCTCAGCGTCACGTCGGCCGCGAACTTCCCCGGACCGACGACCTCCGCCCGGCCGCTGGCCTCGATCCGGGCCAGGCCGTTCTCGCCGCTGCATGTCGGTGAAGACGCAGTGGTTCGGGGTGGACCTCCAGCCGGCCAGTCAGGCGCTGCACGGGGTACGGCAGGCCGTCCCAGGTGACGGCGCAGCCGTCGTTGAGGAACAGCTTGGCATCGACCCGCACGTCGCCCCGCTCGTCGTGGTGGTCGGGCCAGGGGCGTGCGGCTCAGGTGGGCGGTGCCGCGGATCGTGCCGGTCGGGTGGAACTGGGCGACCAACGGCCGGATATCCTCCGGCAAGGCCCGGACGAACGGCCCGTCCACCTCGATCGGCACCGCCCCCGCGGCGAAGTCCATCTCGACGAGCGCCTCCGGCCCCGGATTGTGGATCGTCCCCGACGCCGTCATCGGCCGGCCGCCGACGACCGTCTCCAGGTGCTCGATCCGCATCTCCGGCCCCGCCCAGACGAGGTCGCCATGGACATGCTCCAGCGGGAACGGGAAAAGCCGATAGCACATCGCCACATCAATCAGATGCACCCCCAACGCGAAGGCGATCGGCTTCCCCGGACCCGGCCGCTTCGCCTTCAAGGCCAGGCTCACCAGGCCGAGGCTCGATTGTCCCCTCGGGGGCGAAGTCGTCCCAGACCGTCTGCATGTCCGGCGGCATCCGACGCCTCAGCTCGCCGTTCAGCTCCAGCTCGGAGACGGCCAGGTCCAGCTCCAGCGGCCCGTTCTCCGGGTCCGTTCGCGTCGAACGCGGCGTGGCGGACATGGACCCGCGTCTTGCCGTAGAATCCCTCGGCCCGCGTGACCGTCAGCCGGCCGTCCTCGAACCGCGCCGACGCCGAGACGCCGCTGAGCGGAAACGGCAGCTCCCGGCAGGCCCAGGCCCCATCGTGCAGATCGGCCTTCAATGCATACTGCACTGCCCCACCCCCGTCCGGGCGACCGCAGCGGAGGTGCTCCAGGACCAGGTCCAGCTCGCCGCCGTTGAGGCCCGACCTTGTCCCAGGCGGCCTGCCAGTCGGGTGGCAGGCGATGCCGCAAGGTCTCCGAGATCGTCAGGCCGGTCAGGTCGCCGCGCGTCAGGCAGACCCGGCCGCCGATGGTGTCGAGCGTTCCTTCCACGACCAGCCGCTCGAAGGCGTCGCCCTGCGCCGAGCCGGCGAACGTCGAAGACGCCGTCGGCCTCGGTCGGCTCGAACGTCAGCTCGGCACCGTGCAGGACCACGGCCGGACCGCGGTCGTCGATCAGCTCGATGGTCCCCTTGCTGATCCGCACCGTCGGCCTGAGCCTCGGCGTCACTGGGAACGGGTCGGCCAGCAAGCCCTCGACGTTCCACGAGCCATCCCGCCGCCGCTTCAGCCGCAGGGTCGGCTGCGCACACGATGATTTCGCGAGGATCGAACTCGCCCTTCCAGAGCTTCTTCATGTCGCAGCGGATCTGCAACCAATGGCGTCCGCACCGCCGCGAACGGCCCGCCGTCGAGCGGCTGCCAGAGCGTCACCTGCTTCAGATCCACCCCGCCCCCGAGCAGGTGCAACTGCACCCGGTCCATGACCAGTTGCGATCCCGGCAGATATTTCGGCAACTGCGCATTGATCAGGGCTTCGCAGTGTGTCGCTGTCCGTGATGTACGTGTACGCGAACCCCAGCGCCCCGGCCGCCACCGCCAGGACGAACAAGCAACCCCCAGACGATCAGCTTCCTGATCCGCGTCCTCAGGCGCATCGCCGCGACCTCCTTGTCGCCTCGCCGGAGGCTCTGGGCGGTAGGCGGCAGAGATTCTTGACTTCGACCCGCCGCCGTTGATTCAATCATCATTATTTCAACTTAATAATGTTATCTAATCATTATGTCCAGAGATTTTCCCGAGCGCCCCACGTCAGCCCGAAAGCCGCCAGCCCGAACGCCGGCACGGCCGCCGGGATGCGATAGCGGATCGAGCTGACGAAGACCAGGTGCAACGCCGCGAAATACAGGAGCGGACCCGCCAGCAGCACCAGCGCCCGCACGTCCCGCCGGCGGTCCCACAACCCCAGAAGGATCAAGACATACAGCGGAACCGTCACCACCGCGCTCGCCAGGTTGACCCGGAACGGAGGCGAACTGATCGGCGTTCGGCCACGGGCTCCAGAACCGCGCCGCCTTGATCGTGGCCAGTTCCAGCACCCGGCCGGGATGGTTCCGGGCGAACCTCAAGGCCGCGTCGCGGAGGGCGGCGTCCTGCGTCACCTCGTCGAGCCGGCGAATCGCCGGGTCGTCGAGGAACCGCATGTCGCTGGAGCCGTCCGCGTCCGGTCGCAAGCCGTCGTAGAGGCTCGCCCCCATCCAGAGCGCCGTCGGCACGAACCGCCCGTAGATCCGCGCGTTCCTCGACCCACCAGGCCCCAGCACCACGACCACGCCCAGCGCCACGACGGCCGCCCCCTTCAGGGCCAGGCCCCGCCGTCCCCGACCCGCCAGCACGACCCAGGCGGCCAGCACCGCCGGCACGAACAAGGCCCACGACGGCCTCACCAGCACACCCGCGCCCGCCGCGATCCCCGTCGCCAGGGCGACGACTGGCCACGTCCGCGAAGCCATCGATTCCCGGCCGCGCCAGAGCGTTGCCAGGCCCCAGAGCATCCCCAGCATCAGCGGCACGAACAGCGCTTCCGACAGGATCAAGGCCGACGTCGCCGCCGAATACGGCTCCAGGGCCGCGATCCCACCCGCCAGCAACGGGCACCGACCGACCTGCCTGCGTCCCGAACCGTCCGGGTCGAGCCGCTCCACCAGCTTCATCAGGAGCCCGACCGCGACCGTCCCCAGGCGCCGCCTGCACCAGCCGCACGGCCAGCGTCGAGGGGCCGAACAACGCCCGGCAGGCCGCCAGGAAGAGGGGATAACCCGGCGTCCGCAGGGCGTAGTGGGGCACGTCGTACTGCATGACGACGTAGGGCTCGCCCCCCAGGATCGCCCCGGCCAGGTGCCAGTAAATCCGCGTGTCGTCGAACAGGCACAGTTCCCCCCGCCTCCGCGCCGCCCACTCCACCACGAACGCCGCCGCCACCCGAACGACCAGCGCCCCGGCCAGCACGCCGACCACCGCCCGCGTCGTGCCGCGACGCTTGGCCGCGCGGGGACCCGGTCTGCTGACCTTGACGTCGGCTCCGCCATCGGGACTCATCAATCATCGTTGGGGAAGGATCTCGGCAGACGTGTCCGCGTCGCCCGGAGGCCGGTTCGCAGAGGTTCTGCATGTTACGACCGCCCGGCGAGACGGTCAATCGCAACCGCCGCCCTTCGGCCTCCACTCAATCGAAGGAGAATTAGAGCTGCGTTGGCGATATGAATTTTTATTTACTGTATCTCTCAAGAATGCTCAAGGGCCCCCCATCCCAGTCCCACCACCCTCCGCGTGGTCTCGCCCCGGCGCACCCGGTCGGCGATCCGGTGGCCGACGACCCAGACAATCCCGCGACGGTCGCAGACGAGGGGGACACCCCCGCGCTCCGGCCTTGGCACGCGACGGCCGCGCAGGAAGTCGGCCAGCGCGCACGGTCCGTCCCGCCATGCCGAGCGGGTCGAACCGGTCGCCCGCCTCGGGACCGCGGACGATCAAGTAGGGAGCGTCAGGCGAATCGAACGGTTCGAGACGTTCGGCGTCGATCGACTCCGCGCACGGCCGATCGGCGCCGAAGATCGCCACCAGGCGGCCGGGACCCCAGCATGTCGAGCCGGGCAGAGGCAACACCGTTTCGGGAGGAGCGGGACCGGCGAGGTCCAACCCCTCGTGCCGGACAATCCACAGATGATCGCCCCGCCGCTCGGCCTCCAATCTCCCGGGCAATGCCATCCGACCCAACCGACTCCGAGGCCCCGCCAACGCGGCCAGTCGCCGCCAGCGGTCGGTATCCATCGCCCTCTCCGACCCGCCCGCGGCGCGCCAGGCCAGCCGGATCGCCTCCACTCGCCAGGAAGGTGGCAACCCGCTTAGCCGGTCGAGGCGTAGGACCAGAACGGCCGACCCGGACGACTCGACAACCCTCGCCTCGCGGGAGATCCGGGCCAGCCGGCGCTCCCAGACCCGATGCTCCGACCCGACCAGCCGGCCCATCCGGACAAGCGCCTCGACGACCCGCGGGTTGTACTCAGCCTGAAGCTTCGGGATCAGGTCGAGGCGGAGGCGCGACCGGGTCCGGCCCTGATCGGCGTTCGTGGCGTCCTCGCGCCAGTCCTGGCCGAGCGATTCGAGGTAGGCCCGGACCTCGGAGCGGCCGACGTCCAGCAGCGGGCGGATCAAGGTCACACCCTCGGCCAGCTTGCGACGGGCCGGCATCCCGGCCAGGCCACGCGGGCCGGTGCCTCGGAAGACGCGGTGCAGAATCGTCTCGGCCTGGTCATCCCGCGTGTGCCCGACAGCCACCGCCCCCGCCCCCCGTTCGCGCGCCTTGCCAGCTAGCCAGTCATACCGGGCCTGCCGGGCGTCGGCCTCGAAGTGGCCGGACCGTAGGGGACTCCATCGCCCCAGGTCGCACGGGAGCTCCAGCAAGTCCGCGAGTTGCGTCACGAACTGCGCATCCAACGCCGCGGCCTCGCCGCGACTCCCATGATCGAGGTGCGCCACCGAGAGGCGGATCCGTTCCAACCCGGCCAGCACGTGCAAGGCCCGCAGAAGGCCGACGCTGTCGCTCCCGCCCGAGACGGCAACCACGACCCGGCCGCCCCGCCACGGTCGCAACCGTCGGCGCACGCGAGCGAGCCATCCCGGTTCTCCTGACCGCTGCCGTCCCGCCATCGAAAGGCCGCCTCCCGTCCGTATCGCCACAATCGGGACCCAAATCCCAGCCCGCACGATCGCCCTATCCCGATTCTCCGCGACGGACTCCGTCTCCACCAGCCCGTCCTGCCGTCCGGCACGGGGCGGTGGGGGGTTCTCAATCATTGGTGGAATCACTATCCTGATCGCCAGTCCGGGCCAGAGCTTGCCCAGGCTCCAAGACCGTCAAAATCGTCGGAAATTCCCCAAGATCTAGGGAAACTGCTCCATGCGACGTCATCTGATCTCCCTCACGCTCGCGGGCGTACTCGGTGTGGTGCTGATGGCCAGCGACGCCAGCGCCTGCCACCACAGGAAGAAGGCCTGCGGCTGCGAGCCCGCGCCGATGCCTTGCGCTGTGGTGGTGTACTGCCCGCCGCCCTCGCCGCCCTGCCCGCCTCCACTGCCAGTCTGCGAGAAGCGGGTCAAGACCTGCCACAAGTGCGGCGGTCCGCGCCACGGTCTCTTCGGCCGCTGCCACAAGAAGACCAAGCCGGTCTGTGCCCCGGCCCCTTGCCCGCCGCCCCCGTGCGGTTCGGTCGTGTATGGTGTTCCGATGCAACACATCATGCCCGCCCCGCAGTCGTGGGCCGCTCCGACGCCCCAGGGCCGGCCCTTCCCGCCGGCCAAGGCCATGCCCCAGAGCTGAGCCGTAATGATCGACCACGCGGAGTATTTTGGATTTCCCGCGCGGACCGTCGGCTCGGAGTGATGCTCCGAGCCGCTTTTTTTGACTGTCGATGCGTGCGTAGGACACCGGTGGAACGCCGGGGCGACGCACCCGGAACGCAGGTTGGACCCCGTGAGAACGCCGCGGGGACGCTTGCAATCGCGAAGGCTTTCTAAGCACAAGTCGCTTAAATTCAATGGGTTGTGGCGCCAATTTGCCTATTGTGAAGTTTGTTCGGCGCCGGGACGCGCCGGCACATCATGGCGCCCCGCCGGGAGACGGCAGGCAGAAGGTGAACCGAATTGCCAGGGAGCCAGCGTTAATTATAGCACACAGTCAGGAAGTCGTGCGCGGGCTTGAGCGATCTCCTGGGAAGCCGGGGCTTCAAGTCGTGACACGCAGGGGAGAACTCGGTCCCTCGGAGAGCCTTTGAGCAGGACCGGCGCCGGCTGGCCGGGTACACTGGTCTTATGCCATCCGACTGCGATTGGTCCGACGCTCTGGACCTCACCAACCTCGTTATTTGCCCCCATTGCCGCGGTCGCCTCACTCTCGCGACCGATCCCATCCGTCTGCGCTGTGAGAATTGCAGCGTGAGCTTTCCCGTCACCGAGGGCGTCCCTCGGCTCGCGGGCGACCGCTATGTCGCCAGCTTCGGCCGCCAGTGGAACCGCTTCGACGTCGCCCGCCCCGAGGAAGACGCCGGTGTCTTCTGGGTCAAGACCGGCCTCGACCCTGGCGACCTCGCCGGCCGCCTCGTCCTCGACGCGGGCTGTGGCGGCGGCCGTTATGCCCGTCTGCTGGGCGAGCACGGCACCCGGGTCATCGGTGTTGATCTCAGCGCCGCCGTTGAAGCTGCCTCCCGCCTTTGCGCAGATTTGCCCAACGTCCAGATTCTCCAGGCCGACCTGCTCAACCTTCCCCTCGCCGACGCCCGATTCGACGTCGCCTTCTCGATCGGTGTCCTCCACCACAGCCCCAACCCCCGACGTGCTTTTGCCCAGGTCGCCTCGAAGGTAAAGCCAGGCGGACGGTTGGCCGTCTGGCTCTACCGCCGCAACACGCTTCCGCAAGAGTGGCTCAATCGGGGGCTCCGGGCCGTGACGACCCGTCTGCCCGCCCGCGTGTTGGAGTTCCTCTCCGTTGGCCTGGGCCTGCTCGGCGGCATGCCGGTCGTGAACAAGTCGTTGAACAAGATCGTCAACTTCTCGAACCACCCGGACTGGACCCTCCGCGTCTGCGACAACTTCGACTGGTACGCGCCGCGGTATCAGTCGCACCACACGGTCGCCGAGCTGAAGCGCTGGTTCGCGGAGGAAGGGTTCACGGACCTCGTCGAGCTGCCGCCGGCCAAGGGGGGACGGCTCTACGACTGGACGTATCAGCACGATCTCATCATCGGTAGCGGTGTGAACGTCGCCGGTACACGAACCAGCGACGTCTGACGACCGGCCAATCGATTCGGCCTCAGCGCCTCGGCCAGACGCGGTCGCCGGTCATGTTGGTGGCGATCCGATAGAGGCTCTTTCCGGCGGTGATGTAGAGCGTCTTGCCGTCGGGGCCGCCGAACTCGACGTTGGTGGGGACCTCGGGCGTCGGGATGTAGCCGACGGCGACCCCCTTGGGGTCGTAGATGTAAACGCCGGAGATCCGGCCGGCACCGGCGGCGGCGACGATCAGGCCGTCGGTCGTCACGGTCAGGCCGTCGATGCCACGACCTTCGCCGAAGTTCTTCAGGACGCGGGGTTTGCCGGCCACGTCACCGTCGGTTGAGAGCGGCACGGCGAGCAAGGCGCGGCGGTCGGAGCCGTTGTCGGAGACGTAGAGCGTCTTGCCGTCGGGGCTGACGGCGAGACCGTTGGGCCTGGTGGCGGTGGTGTCGAGGCGGTGGACCGAGCCGTCGGGGTCGACCCGATAGACCGACTCGTGGTCCAGCTCGCGGGGCTCGTTGCCGACGTAGCGGGGGTCGGAGAAATAGACGCGGCTCTCGCGGTCCACGGCGACGTCGTTGGGGCTGTTGAACCGCTTGCCCTCGAAGCGGTCGGCGAGGGTGCGGACGTTGCCGTCGGCTTCGGTGATCGAGATCCGGCGATTGCCGCCGGTGTTGGCCCCCTCGGCGGCGACGAGGCGACCTTTGGGGTCGAAGATCAGGCCGTTGGACCGGCCGCTGGGCTCGCGGAAGACGGTGGTTTTGCCAGTCTCGGGGTCGAACCGGAGGATGCGGTTGCCGATGTCGGAGAAGAGGATCGAGCCGTCGCCGGCCATCGCGCCGCCTTCGGTGAACTCGCCTTCGCTCCAGAGCTTTTCCAGCTTGGCGCCCGAGGGGACGAGGTCGGGCGGGGCGGCGAGGGCGGCGAGGGCGAGCGTCAGGGCGAGCATCGGGAAGGCTCCGGTTGCGGGGATCAGGTCGGTGGTTGAGGGAAAGGCTAAGGGTGGCTGGCGGGGAGGTCAAGGAGGTGGTCGAGGTTCCGGGGGACGGTGCGGGGGTGGGGGCGGATTCCCCACAAAGGCCCGAACGACGCGAAGGTTGCCCGAAGGATCATCGCATCCTTCGGGCAACCTTCGGAGGACTGGCCGGGAACGGCGTGGCTCAAGGCAAGGCCGCCGGGCCGATCGAAGGCGGCAGGAACCGGAGATTGATGCCATTGCGGGTCACCTTGCCGTTGATCCCGCGGGAGGTGGAGAGGAGCTGGACGTTCTGCCGGATGGGCAGTTCGATGTGGTCGAGCGGGCGGCCGATGATCGTGGTGTCGATCGCGGCACCGGCGGCGACCAGGTTGACCGTGGATCTGCCGTTGATGACCAGGCCCTGCACTCCCTCGGCGGCGAACCGCTTGAGGGTGCCGGTCACGTCCACCAGAGCGGCGTCGCGGAGGCCGGGGTAGAACGACTCGGTGAGGCCGGAGAGTCGGTTGGGCGAGTCGAGCGTGATCGTATCCACGATCGCCAGGTTATTCGTGGGGTTGTAGAGCGTGACCACGTTCTGGCCCTTGCTGTTGACGCCGGTGATCTCGGCCAGGGCACCTTCGAGCGAGCCGAGGCCGGTAAAGGGGCTGGGCAGGAGGGCGCCGGTCGGCCCGGCGTTGATGAAGCCGCCGCTCCTGCTAGCGGGCAGCGGGGCGCGGTCGGTCTCGGCGAGGCTGGTCGAGGTGGCCGCGAGGGCGACCAAGCCGAACTGGTTGAGGTTCGGCTGGGCGGTGTCGAAGTGGCCGGCGGCGTCGAGGTAAATCGTGCCGGAGCCGGGCACGCCGGTCGCGCCGCCGGTCAGCGAGAGTTCGCGGGTGGGCTTGTAGGCCGCCTCGAGCACGGCCTTGCCGGTGGCGAGGCTCTCGGCCAGGTTGATCGAGACCGCGACACCGGGCGTACCGGCCTGGACCAGCACGGTGGTCGTGGCGTTGCTGCCGATGCCGTCCACAGCCGTTAGACCGGCGGTCACGACATCGGTGCCTGCGATGGTGAAGGAGCCGACCGGGGTGCCGGTGACGGAATCGAAGGCCAGGAGCGTCTGGCCGTCGCCGACGAGCACGACCTGGCGACCGTTGGCAGAGGCCAGGCCCAGCGCCGGCTCGGGCGAGCTGAGCGTCGGCAGTGGGATGGAGAAGGTCGGGGCGCCGGTCAGGCCGTTGTAGCGGATCAGGAGGTTGGAGGTCGGGTCGATGGCGAAGAGCTGGGGATTGTCCAGCGGCGGCGTGGGCAGTGGGCCGGCGTCCACACGAGTGACCTTGAAGTCGATGCCGGTCGGAGGCGACGGCTGGAGCTGGGCGTTGGTGGCCTGTGTGGTGGAAAGCGTCGCCGTGGTGGACGTGTTGGTCGTACTCGCCAAGCCGCCCGCCCCTCCGACCGCGGTGGTCGTCGAGCTGGCGAATGCGCCGAGGAGGTGGCGGCCGACGTGGCCGTCGTGGTGGCCGTGTTCGTCACCGCCTGACCAATCGTGAACTGCCCGAAGTTGGCCGCCGTGTTGAAGATCTGGTTGGGGTTGCTCGTCACGACCACCGGCGCCGTGCCCTGGACCAGGTGGACCTCGGTGTGGCGGCCGAGCGAGTAGAGTTCGAGCTGGAGGACGCCGCCGGTCAGGTTGATGTAGCCATTGTCGACCAGGGCAAACTGGGGCATGACCACCGCCGCGATCGCGTTGGCCCCCACGTTCGACGGGCTGTAGGCCGGTGTGTTGGCGTCGCGGATGCTCGCCAGGGGCGCCACCCCGCGGCCGATGACCTTGGCGACGATCCGGCTGGAGTTGTCCGTGAGGTTATAGACGAGGTTCAGCACGCCGTTGGTGACGGTCGTGCCCTTGAGGGTTCCCTTACCGTAAAGGGTCACGATGGCCGTGTGGCCGTCGGGCGTCTTGTAGGTGAACCGCCGGTCGGCGACGGGGATGCGGTTGCCGTTGGAATCGACGTTCTGGAGCTGGACGATCAGCCGCGAGAGGTCCTGGTCGTTGATCGGGGTCCCGTTGACCAGCTCAGTGCGGGCATTCAGGAGCCTTCGGTCTTCCAGACTCTCAAGCACCGGCCTCGACCGGCGCCGTTCCCTCCTGGGCGTGCGCATGGCGGCGTCCCTCCCGTCCCAAGGCGTATCTCGTCGGGACCTCGGCCCGTGGCCGCCGCGCTGGCGGAGGGGGCTGGTCCCGTCACGCAAGATCAAATCGGCAAATTCGGCCACCCGGCATGACCGCGCCACCGAGATTTCTCGGTGTGACACCAACGACCCCCACGACCATCCGCCGGCTTGTTCGACCGATACCGGCCCGCGCTCAGCCCTGGAATCCCCCGGCCTGGATCGCTACACTCGGCAAAACTCGAATCACCTGGCGGGCCTTGCATCCACGCTTGATGCGCGACCCGCGATCCCCGACTTGACTCGACAGGAAGGAGACGACTGGTGCGCCGCTTCGCCACGCTCGCGTTGTCGCTATTGCTGCTGCTCGGCCTGACCGTGGCCGGGCGCCTGGCGGCCCAGGATGAGAAGAAGGAGGCCGCCAAGCCGGCCCCGGCCGACGCCGAGAAGTCCCCGGTCAAGGACCAGGACAAGGCGAAGGCCCCCGACGCCGGCAAGGCCGAGACCAAGGAAGCCGAAGCCGCGCCGCCCCCGATGCAGAGCCTCACGCCCCCGGACGCCATCCCGCCCGAGGTCGAGCAGAAGCTCGAAGCCGCTCGCAAGGCCGTCGCCGAGGCGATCGTCGCCGCCCAGGACGCCAACCTGGTGGACTCCACCATCAACCCCCCGCCGATCCTCGATATCCTCCTGCTCGGCCGCGCCGACGACAAGGCCACCCTCTCCAAGATCGCCGGCAAGACCGTCGAGGCCGGCGTCAGCCCCGAGGTCTTCGGCGCCTGGTTCACCGGCTACGGCCAGCTTGAAAACATCACCGCCGAGAAGAACGTCCGGATCGTGCCCCCCTCCAAGGGACTGAAAGCTTACTACGACCGCCGCGCCACCCTCTTCAACCGCTACATCGACGAGGCCCGCAAGGACAAGGGCTCCCCCGAACAGCCCAAGGAAGAGATGAAGAAGGGCGAGGCCCCGACCCCGAAGGTGGACGAGCAACCCAAGGAAGCCACCAAGAACGCCACCCCCAAGGCCGAAGAGAAGAAAGACCAGCCCAAGGACGAGCCCAAGGCCGAAGAACCCAAGAAGGACGAGACTCCCAAGGACGAACCCAAGGCCGAGGAACCCAAGAAGGACGAGACTTCCAAGGACGAGCCCAAGGCCGAGGAACCCAAGAAGGACGAGACTTCCAAGGACGAGCCCAAGGCCGAAGAGAAGAAGGACGAGACTTCCAAGGACGAGCCCAAGGCGGAAGAGAAGAAGGACGAGCCCAAGCCCGAGGAGCCCAAGGCGGAAGAGAAGAAGGACGAGCCCAAGCCCGAGGAGCCCAAGGACGAGGAGTCCAAGGACGAGGAGTCCAAGGACGAGCAGCCCGAGTGAACTCCAGGCTGGGCCGCCACGCCAGGCCGTCGGTTCGCGGAGGGGGACGGGCCCGAGCGCCCGTCCCTCGGCTTTTTTCCGGGGGCCGCCCGGAATCGCGTGAGCCCCCCGACTCCCCTCCGCAGACACCTTTTCTGGACTCGGGCGGGCCGCCGACCGGCGGACCCGCAAAAAAAGGCCGGCACTCCGGACCGGCACCTTGGCGGGCCGTTCCGGGCCTGTTAGCATATTCCCCCCGAACTCGATGGGAATCCGGCCGCTCGGGGTGGGCCGCTTCCCACGACTCGGACCGGACTCTCAACCGGCCCGGCCCGTGCGCGACCGTGCCGCGTCCGTCCGTCCGCGGGCTCTCGCACCCAGGCCCCGAGTCCGACCCGAAGCCGCGCGAGGGGGGCGGCCGCCGTGACGCCGACCGCGCTGAACAAGCCAATGGCGAGCCTGCTCGGGCTGGCCTGCGAGGCCGTGCCCGACCTGGGCGCCGAGGCCGTCCTGATCATCGCCGAGGGCTCCCTCGACTGGGAAGGCCTCCGCGAGCTGGCCGGCGACGCCCGCGTTTTGGTCGCCACCCCGAACAACAAGCACCGCGAGGCCGCCATCGCCGCCGGCCTGACCGGCGTCGAGGTCGAGCCGACCGAGGCCTCGATCGCCGAACGGATCAGCCTCGCCTTGATCCAGGCCGTCGCCGACGGCCAGCTCAAGGCCGGCGCCCGGGTTCTGGTCGTCTATTCCGGATTCGAGGCCGAGACGCTCGACTCGATCACGATCATCCGCCTCGGCGAGCACCTCGAACGCCTCACCGCCCGCGACCTCCGGGCCCTCGAAACCAGCGTGCCGTTCGAGACGCTGAAGGCCGTCGTGGACGTGGCCGTCGAGATCGGCCGCGAGGGCCGCGAGGGCAAGGCGGTCGGCACCTTGCTCGTCGTCGGCGACGCCCGCGACGTCCTGGCCCGCTCCCGAACCCTCGGCTTCGACCCCTTCAAGGGCTACCGCCGCAAGGACCGCAACATCCGCGACGGCAAGGTCCGCGAGGCCCTCAAGGAGATCGCCCAGCTCGACGGTGCCTTCGTCGTCAGCCGCGACGGCACGGTCGAGGCCGCCTGCCGGATCCTCGACGCCCCCACCACCGGACTGACCCTCCCCAAAGGTCTCGGCACCCGCCACTGGGCCGCCGCCGCCATCACCAACGCCACGACCGCGATCGCCGTCGCCGTCAGCCAGTCCACCGGCACCGTCCGGATCTTCCAGGACGGCGAGGTCGTCCTCCGCATCGCCCCCATGCGCCACGTCCGCGCCATGAAGTGGCACGACACCGACACAGAGCCCACCCCCTCGAAGGGCGAGAAGGGTTCCTGACGCCTTCCCTTTGCGTCATCCTCAATCTCGACCTGATCGCCCCGGAAGGCGCCCACCTCCCATCCTCAAGTTCGTTTTGTCCGCGCCCCCGCTTCCGACGCTCGCGGCCTTCCGCCGAGTTCGTTTTGTCCGCGGCCCGGTCGCCGGCTTGTGGGCGTCAATCTCGACGCAAACCGTCGGGACACACCGCGAGTTCGTTTTGTCGGCGGCTCAAACGTCTTACTGGCGCCGTCATTCTCGACGTAATCCCTCAGAGCGACGCCTTCCCCCCGGCTTGAAGTTCGTTTTGTCGGCGCCTCGTCCTCCCCGGATCGTCCTGCTGGCGACGGCTCGGCTCGCGCCGGGTTCGTTTTGTTTCGGGTCCGACCGCCCGCGATCCGGCATCAATCTCGACGCCATTCCCCCGGAGAATGTGCCTTCCCCCCGGCTTGAAGTTCGTTTTGTCCGCGCGCTCGATGAGGCGGGAAGGCCCGTTACGGTCGCCGCATCCTTCGGGTTTCCTCCCGAAAGAAATCTTGACGTCTTTCACCCAGTTTAAGGTTCGTTTTGCGCGGCGGGTCCCGCGATGGCTTCGGTCCCGAACCGGGACGGGGCGAGCCGGTCGTCGGATTCTCGGGGGCGGGGTGGATTGGTTTTCCGTCACACCACAGCGCGAATTGTCAAGGAGCGCGAGAGGGAGCGACGAGTTCGCCGGATGGGTACGGACGAAGAACGCCGCTCCTCGACGGAAGTCTAGCACAGGAATGGTCGTCTGGCCGTCCCTGAGCCGGGATTCGACCAGGAACCTCCCCATCGTCCTGTCGGGCGGGCTCGGCGATTGGCCGGGCGGGTCGAGGAAGCGGCTGCGTGGCTCTCAGGGCTTTCGGCGGGGCCGGGAGGCTGGGGCCTTGATGAGCCGGTCGATCGCCGGTCGGACCTCCGTCAGCCGGGGGCTAGCCGGCGGCGGGTGGCACTATCAAGCATTTCTGGGTGCCACTGGCGGCTTGCCCGCCAGTGCTCTCCGATCAGGGTTCGGAGGATTCAAAGAACTCCGCGGGGAGGCCGGAAACCTCCGGCAAATCCGGGTCGATCGCCCCGTCGGGATCGTAAAATCGACTGGCGCTCGACCATTTCCAGCGGGTGACGTGGGCACATAAGCCCCGGCGGACGGGGTTCAGGTGGATGGACTCGATCGCGGCCATCACGGCGGCTTCGGTCCGCAGGTTGCGATCGTACCGCCCCCCTCCTGCCAGAAGCGAAAACGTGCGACACCGGGCCGCTCCCACACCGTCAATCGCCCCAGCAACGGGCTGCGATGGGCCAGGAGGCGCTGCTTGATCCGCGTCGAGAACGGTCGCTTGATCGCCCTCAGGAGCCGGTCGATCCGGACGCCGGCCCCGGTGGGATAAGCCAGCAAATGAGCATGCTTGGGCATGAAGGCGAAGGCGACCAGTCGGAAGCCCGGGCCGCGCATGGCCCAGTCGATGCTCTTCGCCAGGCGCCGACGCGAGACATCGTTGGTCAACAACGGCATCCGTCGGTAGCAGGAGAATGTCAGCTCGTGGCAATCGCCCGGCTCATGGAAGCGCCGAACGGTTTTTCGATGGGGCTGCATGGAGGTGAGCGAATCGCCCCGGACACTGGCGGACAAGCCGCCAGTGGCACCCAGAATCAGTCACCAGTGCCACCTGCCGTTGGTCCGGCACCGGCAGTTCCTCCAGCGGCAGCGAACTCAGCTCCGCGTCAAGGTCCGTCGCCTCGCCAGCGACTACAACGCCACCCGCGATTAAGCGACTTTATGAAAAAAGCATCAAGATCAGTTTCACAATTAATTCGCTTGCCATTGATGGGCTTGTGAGTTTACAATCGACCCGTCTGATCAAACCCTCGACGATGAGGCGTGCCGGGGGCCGGCTCGCCGGGCGCCCGCATGCCGACACCGTCCGGGGGCTGGTTGCCCCAGGGAGAGGGCCACACCCCCGAGTGAGTGGCCGCGTCCCGGAGCCCGCCGGGCTCACGGGTCCGGCCTCAAGGAGGGCCGCAAGGCCCGGGAGCCGAACCATGTCGAGCCTGAGACGACGCCTGGGGTGGGGCCGGTCCCGCGACGGTCGGGGCCGCGACGCGGCCCGGAGGTTTCGGCCGGACGGCCGGGCCGCCGCGCTGGAGGGCCGCTGCCTGCTGGCGGTTGTCACCGTCTCGACCGTCCAGGACGTGGTGGACGGGACGGTCACCAGCGTCGCGAACCTGATCGCGCACCCGGGGGCCGACGGCAAGATCAGCCTGCGCGAGGCGATCATCGCGGCCGACAACACGGCGGCCAACACCGAGATCGACCTGCCCAAGGGGGATTACAAGCTGACGATCGGGTCATTCAACACCGAGGGCGAGAACAACCCGGCCACCGGCGATCTGGACGTCTTCGCCCGGATGGCCGACCAGACGCTGACGATCAAGGGGGCGGGCTCGGGCCAGACGACCATCACCAACGCCATCGACAAGGTCTTCTCGTTCAATCCGCCGCAGAACAAGCCCCTGGGCACCTGGAGCTACATGAACGTCGTGCTCCAGGGGATGACGCTGACCGGCCAGAACGTCGTCGAGACCGCCAGGCTTCAGAACAACGAGGGGGGCGCCTTCGATTTCCACGGGACGTACGGGAACCTGACGATGACCGACGTCGTCGTGACCCGCTCCAACACGCTCAACGGCGACGGCGGCGGGATCGCCGTGTTCACCGGCGGCCTGGTCACGATCACCGACTCGGCTTTCACCCAGAACGTCGCCTACAGCATGGACACGACCCCGGCGTCCGGCGGGGGGATCTACATCGGCTACACCGACCTGGGGACCGTGGGCGGGACCACGCCGACGGTCACGATCACCAGCACGCTCATCCAGTTGAATATGACATGGGCCTATCCGTCCACGACGGGCACCCCGGGGGGTGGCGGCGGCATTTATGATGCCGGGGGGCCGAACACGACCCTGGAGTTGCATGGGGTCACGTTTTACACGAACATCGCCGGGGGTATCATCACGAACCAGAATCAGTCGCTACCGGGCCTGAATGGCGGCGGCGTGTACGCCGCGAGCGACAATCTGACGATCGACCAGGGGACGGTCATCTCGGGCAGCTCCGCCACCGGCCGGGGCGGCGGCCTCTTCAGCCGCGCCCTGAACGCGACGATCGAGGACGCGGCGATCGTCGACAACGGGATCAGCGATCCGGCGGTCAGCATGTTCCCCATCCCGGACAACGTTTTCGTCGACTTGGGCAGCATGACGATCCGCAACTCCCGGGTCGCCAGCCAGTTCACGAACTTCGACGCGAAGGGGACCTACATCGACCTCAACGCGGCCAATGGGCCGACGGTCGATGCCGCGAACAACTGGCTGGGGTCGAACGGCCCCGACCCCGCCCAGTTCGGCGCCGGCGTGACGTGGTCCCCATTCCTCGTGGCCGAGGTCACGGCGCCCAAGACGAACCTCGCGGTGAATGAGTCGGTGACGGCGACCTTCGCGATCCATCACAACAGCATCGGCCTGGACGGCTTCTCCGTACCCGACGGCAGCCTCGTCCTCTTCGGGACCTTGCACGGCAAGGCCAACCCGACCACCGCGACGACCGTGGGCGGCGCCGCGACGACGACCTTCACGCCGGATGCCGGCTTCGTCGGCACCGCGGGCGTCGGCGGCACCCTCGACTTCGGCGGCGCCCAAATCCTCTTCCAGGTCGGCAATCCGCAGTCGGCGCCGAAGATCACCACCCAGCCGCTGAGCCAGACGATCCCGGTCGGCGACCCCGTCACCTTCAACGCGGCGGCCTCGGGCAACCCCACCCCGACCGTCCGGTGGCAGGTCAGCACCGACTTCGGCCAGACCTTCGCCGACATCCCCGGCGCGACGGCGACGTCGTACACCTTCACCACGACGGCGGCGGACAATAGCAAGATGTTCCGTGCCGTGTTCACCAACCCGCTCGGCACGGCGACGACTTTCAACGCCCTGCTGACCCTGAGCCTGGCCACCATCACGGGCACGTCGGTGACCTGGGGGCCGACCGGGCAGGTCGTGCCGCTCGTCACGCAGTCCGACGGCGTCCGCATCCTGCCGGCCGGGCGGAGCGTGGACGTGCCCTGGATGGGCCTGAACGCGATTCGGATCGAGCTGGACCGGCTCGTGGGCCTGGACCCGGCGGACGTGCACGTCAACGGGATCAACGTGGCCGACTACGGCCCGGTGACGATCCGGGTCGTCTCGTTCTCGCCGATCACCTACGCCCTGATCCTATCGAAGCCGATCGACCAGCCCGACCGCGTGACGTTGCGGATCGACAGCCCGGCCCTGTCCACGTTCACCCGCCGGCTGGACGTCCTGCCGGGCGACGTGAACGACGACGGCGTGGTCAACAGCCAGGACGCGGTCCAGGAGCGCAACGCGGTCTACGGCTTCCTCCCGGTGACTGTCCCGGTGATCTTCCTCGATGTCAACGGCGACGGCGCCATCGACGTCACCGACTTCAACCTCGTCCGCCAGCGCAACGGCAAGAAGCTCCCTTGATTCCAGCCGGCCGGCTCCCCCCGCCTTCGGGCGCGACCCGTCTCCGGCCCCCGACCGCGGCTCAGGTCCGCGGGCAACCCACGCGAGACGACCCATGGCCCCGACCCAACGCTCCTCGACCGCACCCCGACCCCGCGGGGTGAACCGAATGCTCCCGCTCCTGGTAGCGACGCTCGCCATCCTGGCGACGCTCGGCCCCGGGGCCGCCCGCCCGGGGGGCGCGGCCCTGATCGTGCAGGTCGGCGACTCGGCCTCCATCCAGGGCGGTACCGGGGCCTTCGACGTACTTCTCCAGAACACAGGCGGCACGTTCAATTTGGCCGGATTCTCGGTCGAGCTGGCTTTGCCCGCCGGGTCCGGCGTGTCGTTCACCGGCGTCACAGTAGACACCCTGACCGCCCCCTACCTGTTCGGGACCCTCCAGGCGCCCCCGTTCTCGTTCGACGCCTTCCCGTCCCAGGACTTCTCCGCGAGCGACTTCGACCTGAGTGCCCCCGGATTCGTCACCTCGAATCCCGGCGACGCCTTCGGGTTGGCTCACGTTGCCTACCAGGTCGATCCCGGCGCGCCTGGCGGCCTCGTGACCGTGTCGCTGGTGTCGGCGGGGACCTCGCTCACGGACGACGTCAGCGACGCCGTCCTGTTCACGCCGCGGGACGGCACGATCACCCTCCCCCAGGCCGTCCCCGAGCCGTCATCCCTGGTGCTCAGCAGTCTCGGGGCGTGCCTCGTCGCGTTGGCCCGCCTGGGAGTCCGGTCGAGCCGCCTCGCCTCCAGGGGACCGGGTCCGAGGTGAGGAGGGTATCAGCACATGAACTGAGTCACGGGCAGGTGGCTGGGGTCGTCTCGACCCCAGTCGTCGGCTAGCGCCCTGGGGTCGAGACGACCCCAGCCACCCGCCGCGGGCGGCCCGTTGGACGGAGGCCACCCGTCCCGGGGCAGGCCGTCGCTCTCGCGACGACTTTGCCCCGGCCACACCAAGCCAGCCCGGATCGGAGGAAAGGATGGCTGACACGACCACCCGTCCGCGTCTGACCCCGCTTTTCAGCCGGACCACCGCATATTCAACTCCGTGAAAGTCTGCCTCGTGACCGGCTCTCGACCCCGGCTGGCACTCCGGGGCACGCTCGAAGACTCACTTTGCCCCGGCCACCCGTCGAAGCGACAAGCGGTCGTTTCGAGAGCCTCGCCCAAACCTCATGCGACACTGAACCCTGAGCCGCTTGCGGCTTCGCCGCCCAGACAACGCCGCCGTTGTCCGGGCCACCCCGCGGCAGAGTCTTGCATCAGCGGAATCGCTGTTGTTAGATGTGGGGTAGGTTGCTCTGAACGAAGCGTTGGCATCCCAGCTCACCGCTGCCGATCACGCGCGAGTCAGTATGAACACTGGTTAGGCGGTTGATCGTATTAATTATTGATTGAATTGATTGAGAGGAGACTGGGAGTGCGAACCTTCGCACAAAGACCAAAGCCAATTCAGCAAGCCAAGCCTGCAGAAGCTCAGAAGGCCAGCCCGTCGCCTTTCGGGCATCGGCGCGACGTGAACGCGTTCCTTCACCTGCAGCGTACGGTGGGAAATCAAGCAGTACAGCGGCTGTTCCAGGGTCATGCTCTAGAACCCATCGCCGGAAGGACCGGTACGGGATCAACTCACCTCGATCATGGTCTTGACCGGATTCCCGTAAGTCGGCTGAAAGAAAGTTCGTTAGAGACGAAACAGGCGATCAACGAGCCGGAGCACGGAGCCGAACCGGGAGCAGATCGCGTCGCTGAGCAAGCAATGCGCGTACCCGAACTGAGACTTCAACCTGCTTGCCCTTGCGGTGGGTCTTGTCCCCAATGTCAGCGAGCGCCAGGGCACCCGTTGTTTGAGCGATTGCAGACAAAACTCGTCCAAAGTAGCGACGTAAAAAACGACACTCCAACGCTCACCAACCCGGAAACACTTCGAGCAGCGGGCCAACCCCTCGACTCGGGCCTCCGGGCATTTATGGAATCGCGATTTGGACAGGATTTCGGCCAGGTCCGTGTCCACACCGACGGAGCGGCGGTCCACTCAGCACGGACTATGAACTCGCGGGCCTATACCATCGGTGACCACATTGTGTTCGACGCGGGAGAATATGTGCCCGGGCTGCCGGCGGGCAGAAAGATTATTGCGCACGAGTTAACTCATGTACTCCAGCAGAGAATCGGCGGAGATCGCGGTGAGGCTCCTGACTCGCCCGCGATGGAGTACGAAGCGGAGCGGGCAGCATGGGTAGTGCGCCTCGGCGGAGGAAGGGTCACGGTTTCGCACGCTGCACGGTTGGGTGTGGCTCTTCTGCCTCGTTCATTTCGGAGTAGCCTCGATTACTCAACGTTGTCCCCATCCGAAATCGAAATCGAGATCCACGAGATCCGTCAGTGGCTCGAGGCGCACCCGCATAACAGCGCCGACCGGCAATGGTTGCTGGCAGCGTTGCGGTCACTGGAGCATCGCCTCCCTGGAGTTGTTGCCGGGCTTCCAATCGGTCGCGACCAGTTTGCGGCACGCTTCAATACGGAGTTCCACACGGTGCTCCATGCCTTGCGACCAGACACACCACGTGGGGAATTATCGCCGGATCGGCTTGCCGAGCTCTTTACGTCAGAGCAGCGCGAAAAGCTTGCGGACTTCATGGTAACGAGACGCATCCCCGAGCGACTGTTTAACGGGGCGGATGATCTCGGCGGCGCCGACGCACAACAACGTATCCTTGTATCTGCTCATATCATAACACATGGCACCTACCGGCCGGGGTCGTTCGAGCAGCGGGTTCATGCCCGGTATTGCGGGCACTGGGTGCAGATTGTCCACCAGTATGCGGGGGTGACGCCGGCGAGCGGAGGCTGGCCGGAGCCATTGCCAACCGTGATCGCCAGTGCGGCGCCGCGACGTGGGAGGCAGTCGCGCGGTGCGGTCATGGGCAGTTTTGATCCGATGGAAGTCCCGGTTTTTGGTGCCGGCCGGGCGGAATGCATCTACCAAAGTGGGCGAGCGTCGCCCGAAGAGTTACCGATCCCCGAGGGCACCGGGCATGCGAGAGCCGCTGAGCGAGAGGAGGCGCGACTGGCGGAGGACCCAACCGCGCCACGGAAAGTGCACCGCCGCACCGAGTTAGAGATGACGCAGTTCCATATCCTGCGGGCGGGGGACTGGCTCTATCTCTATACCGCGAACCCCTCCGCCACCGGGCAGCACAGTGTGATCTTCTCGCGATTCGTGGATGACGAAGTGAGATACCAGGAAGGCGTATCCTATCGCCGTGCCATCGTTTTCAACCAACCCCATCCCGAGTCAGGTGGACGTGAGCAGACGATTCTTCTTGGAGAGCAATTTGTCCCGAGCCGGCACGCCGATCGGGCGCTCGGTCTCCCGTATCGTCCTCAGATCGACACCATCACCCTTGTGGTTCGCGTCCCCTCATCCGCCCGCCCGGCGGCGAACGTTCCGGAATTACTGCCTTCGCCAGGGGGCGCAGCGCCGGGCGATTGGTCGAAGCGAACAACCAGTACATTCGGGCGCAGAGCGCCGGCACCATGGCACGGTGGATCGCGACCGGTTGACACAGTGGCTAAGAAATGAGAACGAACGAATTATTACCAGTCTCGGGGAACTGGTGACTGAACGCGAGCGCGCCTTGTTCAGGGAGGCCAATCTCAGCGTCGAAAGAGAAACGCTCGTGCGACTGTGTCAGCGGCTTCGCGCCTTATCCGTGAACGCCACCCTGGCCGAGCAGAGCAGACGCAGCACCGAGACAAGACTCGGTCCGACTTTTGCCGCTGCGCAAGCACGTCTCGATGAACTGCGGGAACAAGTAGCGCCAGACCTGGAGGAAATCGACACCCAGCTTACAGCCGTTCGAGCGCACGTCGACGATTTGGAGCATCGTCCGACGGCCAGCCGGCTCCGCGAACTGCGGACGGAACTCCGTGAGCTGGAACGGCGGATTCGCCATCCTTCGCGGAGTGACGAGCGGACCAGGCTGCGGGGTGAGCGAGCGGAGCTTCGGTCGCGCATCCAGAATCTCCAGAGTCAAAAGCGAACTGAGCGGACCGAACTTACAACGCGACGCCAGCAGATTGCGAACCTTCAGCGCCGGCATGCTGCCATTCAGAGCCGAGTGTCCGCGGCCGAGGCCCGACTTCCGTTTGGACTTCTTCCCGGCAAGATGAGTGGCGAGGATCCCGGTTACGTTACGGGGAGGCTTCGGGATCTGACGCCACCGCTACCTTGGTCGGAACTGGTCGTGCAGAGCACTTCTAGTCGCATCCAGAAGTAAGAATAAATTTTACTAATTATCTCGGATCGAATAAGACCTGGCCAGTTTTGTCCGGGATGAGACGACATTCCACGGAGCGGCCAACATGGCGCGGCGACTCGACCACGTCCGCGAGTCGGCTCGGCGGCGGGATGGCCGTCTCGGGGCGGCGGGTGGCACTGGTAAGTGGCCGTTTCTGGGTGCCACTGGTCGTCTTCGCAATAGTGTCCGGGATTTGTCTTCATCAAATCTTCGCGGGTGGCCCGGACACCGTCCGCGGTGTCCGGGTCGCGAAGCGACAAGCGGGCGGGTGGCTGTGGTCCGTCTTCGGACCACGGCGATTGGGGAACGACCGTGGTCCGAAGACGGACCACAGCCACCCGCCGCTAAACACGTACAAACGAGACCACAGCCACCCGTCCAGGTCCGGCGTGTCGTTCACCGGCGTCACAGTAGACACCCTGACCGCCCCCTACCTGTTCGGGACCCTCCAGGCGCCCCCGTTCTCGTTCGACGCCTTCCCGTCCCAGGACTTCTCCGCGAGCGACTTCGACCTGAGTGCCCCCGGATTCGTCACCTCGAATCCCGGCGACGCCTTCGGGTTGGCTCACGTTGCCTACCAGGTCGATCCCGGCGCGCCTGGCGGCCTCGTGACCGTGTCGCTGGTGTCGGCGGGGACCTCGCTCACGGACGACGTCAGCGACGCCGTCCTGTTCACGCCGCGGGACGGCACGATCACCCTCCCCCAGGCCGTCCCCGAGCCGTCATCCCTGGTGCTCAGCAGTCTCGGGGCGTGCCTCGTCGCGTTGGCCCGCCTGGGAGTCCGGTCGAGCCGCCAGTGGCACTCGGCGGGCCTCGGCTAGATCAACAGCCGCTTGTGCCTTCGGCACCCGGACACCGCGGACGGTGTCCGGGCCACCCGTGAACAGCCGGAGGAACCCTCACACCGGTCCCTACTTCCCGGCCTCCTCCGCCTCCTTGATCAACCTGTCCAGCGCGGCGTCGATCGCCTTCGCGCGGGGCGCCGACCCACTTGTGCCGGATGATCCCCTTCGCGTCGATGATGTAGAGCGTCGGCGTCGCGGAGAGGTTCCATTTCGCGGCGATCTCGCCGTCCGGGTCCGCGAACGACCGCCAGGTCAGGTTCTCCTTGTCCACGACCTTCTTGAGTTCCTTGGCGTCTTGACCGCCGACGTGGACGCCGATCAGGGCGAACGGCTGGTCTTTCCGGTTCGAGACGAGCGACCGCTCGTGGGGCCACTGGCCCCTTCAAGTCAGTCAGTATTCCGACCAGAAATCGATCAGCACAACCTTGCCGCGGTAGTCACTGAGCTGGAACCGCCGGCCGTCCTGGTCTTCTCCCTCGATCCTCGGCGCCATTTTGCCGACGACCAGGTGGCGGATCTCGAACAGTCCCGCCTCGGCCCGCTCGCCGATCGTACTGCCGCCGCCGGGCGGCTTCACGTCACCGAAGTCCCGTGCGGCCTGTTCGAAGAGGGTCTCTGCCTCCACGCTGGCCTGGTCACGGTCCTGGCGCAGCAAACCCGCGAGGTACTCCCTGCCGAAGAGGTCCCCGAACTCCCGGGCCAGTTCCGGCTGGTCCCTGATCAGTTCGAGCCGCTGCGAGCGGTTGGCCAGGTAATGGGCCAACGCCAGACAGGCCTGCGCCGGACTTCCCGGTAAGGGTTCTGTTCCAGGACCGCGCAGGAACGTTTCGTATTCCTTGCAGAAGCCGCCGGAGACGCGCTCGCAGAGTGGGCCGAACTGATCGCTCCGGATATGGTCGCGCAGCAGCAGCGCGAAGGCTCTGGCCCGTGCATCATCCTCGCCCACGAGTTCGACCGGCCAGGGAGTCGAATTGACATACCAGACCGCCCGGATCAAGGCGTCCACCGCGACCGGGTCCTTCGGGTATCGCTCGGCCAGTTCCACGAACCGCGACGCGATCTCGTTCCATCGCTTGTAGGTTTCCCCGATGAACACCATCCGCTCCTCGTCCGTCAGCACGCGCCCGGGCGACGAGGCCAGCTCCTGGGCCTTGAGGAGCGCCTTGTACTGCTCGGCCGGCGTGCCCGGCCCCTCCCGGGCCGGGTGCTCGGCCGCGGGCGCCGACAGGCCGAGCCCGAGGACCAGTAATCCTCCGACGGTGCGACACATGAGAAGACTCCTACAGTCAAGGGAAACAACGAGACTCCTCGCTGATCTCCACCACGAAAGCCCCTGAAGTTCACCCACGTTGAAGGGGCCCAGGAAGTGGGGTGGCAGGCCCACGTCCTCGTGGGCATGTCCGGATTCGGGCCGTGCCAAACCCGCTCAACAGGCCCACGAGGACGTGGGCCTGCCACCCAGGATCCTCGAGACGGCGGTGGAGATCAGCGAGGAGTCTCGAAACAACCGCGATGTCCGGTGCGCCGATTGCACGGACCGCGCCTCTCCGAGGCAACACCTCTTCGGGATCATCCTACGGCGCAGACGGTCCAGCGGTCCATCTCCACTCGCGGCCCCGGCCACACGCGTCGATTGAGGAGCGGTCGAGGAGGTGCTCCTCCTGCGTTCAGGCCGTCTCCTCGCGGCGGCCGCGGGTGCCGGGGGGGAGGCGCCCCAGCCGAGCTTGTCGCGGAGGGTGTGGTAGAAGCTGTGGCCGGGCAGGCGGATCATGGGGAAGGGGGTGGTGCCGCGGCGGACGAGGACGCGGTCGCCGGCGGAGAGGGGGATCTGGACCTGGCCGTCGATGACGAGGTAGGTGGCGATCCCGTGGCCGCCGGGGGTCATCTCGTAGAGCTTGTGCATGCCATCGACCAAAGGGCGCTGGGTCAGGGTGTGGGCGCAGATGGGGGTGATGACGAACATGTGGGCGTCGGGCGGGAGGATCGGGCCGCCGGCGGAGAGGCTGTGGGCGGTCGAGCCGACGGGGGTGGCGACGATCAGGCCGTCGCCGAGGTAGGTCATCACGTCCTCGCCGTCGATCCGCAGGCCGATCTCGACCAGGCCGAACGTGGGCGCGGCGCGGATCACGGCGTCGTTCAGGCCGCGGAACTTGCGGGTCGGGCCGGAGCAGGGGGCGAGGGTGCATTCGAGCGTCATCAGGTTATCGACGAGGAAGCGCCGGTCGGCCAGGTCGCCGAGGCGGTCGAGCGTCTCGTCGGGCGTCAGCTCGGCGAGGAAGCCGAGGCGGCCGAGGTTGACGCCCAGGACGGGGACGGGGCAGTCGCCCATGCGTCGGGCGGTGTGGAGGACCGTGCCGTCGCCGCCGAGGACGAGGGCGACGTCGGCCTCCAGGCAAGAGAGGTCGGAGCTGGCGCCCAGGTCGATCGTCGCCAGCTCCAGCGGCCGTGGGCGCGGATCGCCGCCGCCAGCCGCTCGGCCTCGACCGGAACCGAGGGCTTGCCGCCGTTGCCGAGAATGGCCAGTCGCAGGGGAGCGGGTCGGGTCATGGACATTGCGGATTGCGGATTGCGGATTGCGGATTGGAAGATTCCTGGGATTCCGGGATTCGAAATCCGCCATCCGCAATGGGGCTCAATCATAACCGATCGACTGGCCGGAGGGCGCAACCCCGGCGGGTCGGTCGGTCGGCGGCTCCACTTTGCATTGCAAAGTTTTCGGCCGGTCTCGGATGGACAAGCGGGGTCGGAATGTCCACAATAGGCGCGTGATGGAACGGGGCTGGTCGTCGGGGGAAGTCCCTCGTTCGGACCATGAAGGCCCGACGCCTCCGCGATGGACAGCCAGTCGAAACCTTCCGCCCATGACGTATCCGACCGAGCCCGAGGCTTCGCCCCGTCTGGCCGACTTTCTGGAGGAGGCCCGGCGGCGGGTGGACGAGGCTCTGGACCGCTTCCTGCCGGGAGCGGCCGGCGGCCCGGAGGCGGCTGTCCGCCGCGACTGGCCGAGGCGATGCGTTACAGCGTTCTCGGGGGGGGCAAGCGGCTGCGGCCGTTGCTCGCCCTGATGGCCGCCGAGGCGTGTGGGGCCGACCCGGCCGAGGCGTTACCGGCGGCCTGTGCGTTGGAGATGGTTCACACGTATTCCTTGATCCACGACGACCTGCCCGCCATGGACGACGACGACCTCCGCCGGGGACGTCCGACGTGTCACCGGGCCTTCGACGAGGCGACCGCGATCCTCGCGGGCGATGCGCTCTTGACGCTGGCCTTCGAGGTGGTCGCCCGACAGACGCGACCGGCCGAGGCCGTGGCGGATTGCGTGCGGGCGCTGGCGGAGGCGTCGGGTCCCGAGGGGATGGTCGGGCGGTCAGATGGCCGACCTGGAGGCCGAGGGGCGAACGGACGCGACCGTCGCGGGCCTGGAGGGAATCCATCGTCGGAAGACCGGAGCCTTGCTGCGGGCCTCGCTCCGCATGGGGGCGGCCGTGGCACGGGCAGCCGACGTGCAGGTCCAGGCGCTGGACGACTACGGCCGCTGCGTCGGCCTGGCGTTCCAGATCGTCGATGACCTGCTCGACGTGCAAGGGGACGAGGCGAAGCTCGGCAAGCGGGTCGGCAAGGACTCGGGCCTGGGCAAGTGGACGTATCCGGGGCTCCTCGGGATCGACGGGAGCCGGGCGAAAGCCCGGCAACTGGCCGAGGAGGCCGTCGCGGCGATCGAGCCGCTGGGAGAACGGGGGGCCCGGTTGCGGGCCCTGGCCTGGCACCTGTTGGAAAGGGATCGTTGATGAGCGGCGCAATCCTGCCCCGGATCGGCTCACCGGCCGACCTGAAGACGCTGTCCGAGAAGGAACTCCAGCAGCTCGCGGGCGAGATGCGCGACGAGTTGATCGGCGTCGTCGGCCGCCGCGCGGCCCACTTCGCCAGCAACCTCGGCGTCGTCGAGCTTTGCCTGGCGTTGCACATGGCGTTCGACTTCCGCAAGGACCGCCTGATCTGGGACACCGGCCACCAGATCTATCCCCACAAGCTGATCACCGGACGCGCCGAGCAGCTCCACTCGATCCGGACTCGCGGCGGCCTGATGGGCTATCCCAACCCCACCGAGAGCGCTTTCGACCTGTTCATGACCGGCCACGCCGGCTGCGCGCCCAGCACGGCGCTCGGCCTGAAGGCCGGCGACGACCTGCTCGGTCAGCAAGGACCGTCACGCCGTCGCCGTGATCGGCGACGGGGCGTTCCCCTCGGGCATCGTCTTCGAGGCGTTGAACAACGCCGCCGGGTATGGCAAGTATCTTGTCATCTTGAACGACAACAAGATGTCGATCTGCCCCCGCGTCGGCGCCGTGGCCGGTTACCTCGACCGTGCCCGGATGATGCCGGCGTATAACGATGCGAACAAGTTCGTCAAGAAGCTCCTGCCCTCGATTCCGCTGGTCGGCGAGCAGGCCGAGCGCTGGCTCCAGCAGCTCAAGGACGCCGTGAAGGCGTCGTTGCACGGCGGGATGCTGTTCGAGGAACTGGGCTTCACCTACCTCGGTCCGATCGACGGCCACGACCTGAAGACGCTCCGGACCTATCTGGAGAAGGTCAAGGCGCTCGACGGCCCGGTGCTCCTGCACGTCTTGACCGACAAGGGCCGCGGCTTCGAGCCGGCCGAGAAGGACCCGGTGAAGTTCCACGCCCCCGCCCCATTCCAGCGCGACGAGGGCGGAATCATCCCGTTGAAGACGTCTTCCGGCCGGGCCTACACGAACGCCATCAGCGAGGCGCTCTACGCCGCGCTCAGTCGCGATTCGAAGGTCTGCGTCTTGACGGCGGCGATGTGCGAGGGGAACAAGCTCCAGAAGATTCGCAAGGACTTCCCCTCGCAGTTCTTCGACGCCGGCATCTGCGAGAGCCACGCCGTCGCCTTCGCCGCCGGCATGGCCAAGACCGGGGCGCGGCCGGTCGTCGATATTTACAGCACGTTCCTGCAACGGTCGTTCGACCAGATCTTCCAGGAGGTCGCCCTCCAGAACCTGCCAGTCGTCTTCACGCTCGACCGCGCCGGCCTGGTCGGCTCGGACGGGCCGACGCACCACGGCACGTATGACCTCGCCTACATGCGGGTTTTCCCGAACATGGTCGTGATGGCCCCCGGCGATGAGAAAGACGTCGCCCCGATGCTCGACTTCGCGCTCGGGCACGATTCGCCGGTCTCGATCCGCTATCCGAAGGCCGACGTTGAGGCGATCGAGCGCGAGGTGCAGCCGATCGAACTGGGCCAGGCCGAGGTCCTCGAATGGGAGACCGACGGCATGCTGATCGCCTGCGGCACCTTGCTCGGCCATTGCTTGAAGGTCGCCCGTCGGCTCCGTGATGAGCACGGCCTGCGCGTGGGCGTGATCAACGCGCGGTTCGTCAAGCCGCTGGACAAGGCCACGATTGCCAAGGCGGTCGAGGAGTGTGGCTTCGTGCTGACGGTCGAGGAAGGTTGCCTTCAGGGCGGCTTCGGCTCGGCCGTACTCGAGACCGCCAACGACGCCGGCCTGAACACGACGCACGTCCGCCGACTGGGCTTACCGGATCGCTTCGTCCTGCACGCCGAGCGCGACGAGCAGCTTGCCGAGGTCGGCCTCGACGTGGAGGGGATCACGTCCGCCGCGGTGGAGCTGGCCCGCGCCGTTGGCCTGCCCGTCAGCTCCGGCTCGGCTGCGGCGGGTGGTCGGTGGGCTGGCTGAGTGAGAGTTCGATCGACCTGCTTGAATGCCCACGCGTGTATTGTCATAATGGTTTTCCATCCTGTCTGGGTTTGCGGGTGGTGTGAGCGCCGTAGAAGGGCGACGACATGGCGTCGATCATTCCGGGCGAATCGTGGGCGGTCGACCCTCACGGTCGGCCCGAACCGGTAGCGGCTGTCGCTGCATGGGCCGAGGCGATAGAGGCTTATCGGACCTACCTGCTGGCGATCGCCGCCAATGAGTTGGGGGCTGACCTCACCGCGAAGCTCGGCGCCTCCGACCTGGTGCAGGAGACCTTCCTCGCTGCGCATCGCGATGCCGCGACGTTCCGGGGCAAGTCGCCGGAGGAGTGGCGAGGCTGGCTACGGTCGATCCTCCAGAACCTCGCGGCCAACGCTCGCCGGCACTACCGCGAGACCGCCAAGCGGCGGGTCGATCGCGAGATCCGGATCGACGTGGCCGACCTGGAAGTGGCAGACACGGCGACCTCGCCCAGCGCCAGGCGGCCCGCCGCGAGCGGGCCGACGCCCTGGCCTTGGCCGTGGCCCGCCTGCCGGAGCATTACCGCCATGTACTCCGCTGGCACCATCAGGAGGGCCAGACCTTCGAGCAGATCGCGTCGCGCCTCGGGGTCTCCTCCGAGGCGGTCCGGAAACTCTGGGGCCGGGCCCTGGTCCGGCTCCGCGGGGCGCTGGGGTCTGACATGTGAGCATCAGCCCGGACGACATCACCCCGATCGATGACCAGCTCCTCGCCGCCCTGCTCGCCGACGACGCCGCGCTGGCGGCTGGCCGCGCACTCGAACCGGCCTCGGATGGCATGGCGGGCGATCTGCGGGCCTGCTTGCTCGATCTCGAATCGCTCTGGCCGCGTGCCGGCGTCTCGTTGACCGAGGACCTCGGCGCATTCGACCCGGCCACGGCCTCCAACCCGCCGCGGTTCGGGCGGTTCGAGGTGATCGAGGCGGTTGGCCGGGGCGGCTTCGGCGTCGTCTTCCGGGCCCGCGACCCGAGGCTCGGCCGCGAGGTCGCCTTGAAGGTGCCGCGCCCCGACGTGCTGCTGACGGCCGCTCTGCGACGGCGGTTCCTCCGCGAGGCGCGAGCCGCGGCGGCCCTGGATCACCCGCAGATTGTCCCGGTCTTCGACGCCGACATGCTCGGGCCGTTTTGCTACATCGCCTCGGCCTTCTGCGAGGGGCCGACCCTTTCGGCCTGGCTGCGGTCGCGACCCGAGCCGGTCCCGCCCCGGCTGGCCGCCCGCTTGCTCCGGTCGCTGGCCGAGGCCGTTCAGCATGCTCACGACCGGGGCATCCTGCATCGCGACCTGAAGCCTTCGAATGTGCTGCTCCAGCTTCCGGCGCCTGGTCGGCCCGAGGCCGAGATCGTGCCCCGGATCACCGATTTCGGCCTGGCCAAGCTCTTGGCGGAAGAGGGCGGCGAGACCGAGGAGACGCGCAGCCAGGCCCTGATCGGCTCGCCACCCTACATGGCTCCCGAGCAGGCCGCCGGCAAGGCCCGCGAGGTCGGCGCGACGACCGACGTGTACGCCCTCGGCGCCACGCTCTATCAGGTCCTCACCGGCCGGCCGCCGTTCGAGGGTGAGTCGCGTTCCGAGACGCTCATGCAGGTGCTCGCGACCGAGCCGGTCTCGCCCCAGGCATTGCGGCCGGGTCTGCCGCGCGACCTGCAGACGATCTGCCTGAAGTGCTTGAAGAAAGACCCCAGACGCCGCTACGCCACGGCGACCGCCCTGGCCGATGACCTCGGCCGGTTCCTCCGTGGCGAGCCGATCCAAGCCCGACCGGCCTCGGTCCGGGAGCGGGCCTGGAAGTGGGCGCGGAGACGACCGTCGCAGGCGCTGGCCGTCGTCTTGCTGGCCCTGGTGGCCGTCGGCCTGGCCGGTGGCCTGACCTGGTCGAACGCCTGGCTCCAGGCCCACAACCGCCGTCTCCAGCAGGCGATTGACCGCGCCGACCGCCACGCCCGCGACGCCGACCGCCACGCCCGCGATGTCGAGCGCGAGCGCCGGCTCACCGCCCGTTTTCTCAACGACGCCCAGCTCCATCTGGCCGACCAGGCGCTCGAACTCGGCCAGTACGAGCGGGCGCAGGACCTCCTCGACGCGCTCGGTCCCGGCTCCGATGGGGCAGACCCGCACGGCTTCGTCTGGCAACACCTCCGCCGACGGAGCCGCGTTCCCTTCATCCAGCTCCGGGGTCAGGAATGGTCGGTCCGTGGGATGGCCGCCCTGCCTGACGGGCGCACGGTCGCGGTGGGTAACTGGGACGGCAAGGTCACCCTCTGGGATCTGCCCACCGAGCGGCTCCGGGCTCAACTGACCGGCCATGAGTCCTCCAAGACGTCGTCCGCCTTCTCGCCGGACGGCCGGATGCTGGCCAATTTCGAGGCCGACACCCCCGAGGAACCGCGGCGGGGGGCCGTCACGGTCTGGGACGTGGCGACCGCCCGGCGTCTGTTCCGGCTGCGACCGTCTCGGCCGGTCGAGTGGGTCGAGAGCTTCGAGTTCCTGTCCGGAGGGCTGCTGGCCGTGGCCTGGATCGAGCCGCAGCAGCGGCTCCTGGTCGAGGTCTGGGACCTGGCTGCCGATCCCGCCCGGCCCCGACGGGTCGGCCAGTTGGAGGGCCTCGACGCGGTCGAGTTTGCGACGGGTGGCGGGGTGTTCGCCGTTCGCAAGGACGAGCATCTGGTCCTCTATGAGGTCGATGCCGACGGCCTCCGCCCCCGGTCGGTCATCTCCCAGCCGCTCGAACTCGTGGACCTTTCTCCGGACGGCCGCCTGATCGTCGCGTTCAAGGCCCAGCAATTCGCGGCCATCATCGATTCCGCCTCCGGCACCGAGCTGGGACGGCTTGATTCTCTGGACGCCTTGTCCCCGGTTGCCATCAGCGCCGATAGTTCTGCCCTGGCGATCCCCGACGTTTCCGGGCGGGTCCATCTCTGGGATCGCCACTCGCGGCAGTTCCGGACCGTCCGGGTGGACGAGAACGGCCAGCATTCGAGCCTGCGACTGGCACTCTCCCCCGACGGTCGCCGGCTCGTCGCGGTCAGCCGTCACCCGCAGGGCGGCGGCGGCCCGGTCACGCTCTGGGATGTGGCGACCGGCCATCGGCTCGCCACCTTCCCCGGCCGGCCTGGCACCTACGACGTGCCGGCCTTCACGACCGACGGTCAGTCGGTGCTTCTCTTCGAGGGGGCGTCGATCCGCCGCTGGTTCCCCGATCGGTCCGACGAGGCTTCGGTCGCCCTGGGAGGGCACGCCGACGAGGGCTGGTCCACCGTCTTCTCGCCTGACGGCTCCCGGCTCGCCACGGGCAGTGACGACACCGACGAGCCCCAGACCATCAAGATCTGGGACGGTGCGAGCGGGCGTCTGATGGCGTCCTGGTCTGGGGGCGTGGGGACCGTGGCCGCACTCGCCTTCCATCCCGCGGGTCGTGTCCTCGCCTCCGGCCACCTCGCCGACGGACGCCGCGACAGTGTCCGGCTCTGGGACGCCGCGACCGGGCAGTCGCTCGGCTCTCTGCAAGGTCACGACGGCCGGGTGTACGCGGTCGCCTACAGCCCCGACGGCCGGACCCTCGCGACGGGCGGCTCCGACATGGTCGTCCGGCTCTGGGACACGACGACGGGCCGGACAAGAGCGATCCTCCCAGGTCACGACGAGAAGGTCCGCTCCCTCACCTTCTCGGCCGACGGTCGGACCCTGGCCTCCGCGGGCAACGACAAGATGATCCGGCTCTGGGACGTGGCGACCGCCACTCCTCGCGAGCGTCTCGACATTGGCCAGAAGGTCGTGGCGATCGCCTTCCGCAGTGACGGCCGGGCTCTGGCGGCGGCTGGTGAGGCGGGTGCCCTGGTCCTCTGGGACCTCGACTCGAAGCTCCCGCCCCGGACTCTCCACGGCCCCGACTCCGAGTTGCAGAGCCTGGCCCTCACGCCCGATGGGCAGACCCTGGCCGTCGCCGGCCGATCGGGCAAGATCATCCTCTGGGACACGATCACCGGCCAGGAACTGCTGACCCTCGAAGGTCACTCCGCTCCGGTGCACGGCCTCGCCTTCGCCCCGGACGGCTCCCGGCTCGCCTCGTGCGACCACGCCGGCTGCCTCCGACTCTGGCTCGGCCGGCTCACCGAGGACGCCAGGGGCCGATGAGGGATCGGGGCAGAGCGCCGGGGTCAGATCATCCGCCATTCCCCGGTCTTCGCGCCGGAGTCGGGGTGGTGATGCGGATCTTCGGCCGAGAGGACGGGCACATCGCCGACGCCCCAGAGGCGGAAGCCGCCGCGGAAGGCCGTGAGGTTGTGGCCGAGTCGCGAGCCGGGCGGTAGCCGCTTGAGCTTCTTGGCGTCGCCGCCGCCGAGAACCAGGTCGTCCACGAGGAAGGCGTCGATCAGGTGCGTGATGACCCGGTACACCGCGCGTCGCCAGGTCGATTTGCCGAGGCTCTTGCGGCCGGCGCGGCCGAGGGTCTCGCCGAGGGTCCGGCCCGCCTCGCTGCGAAACGGCAGACGACCCAGCTCCAGGGCGACCAGCACCCGCTCGGCGATCAAGGCCCCGCCGACGCCGGTGCCCAGGCCAAGGAAGAGCATCCGGCCGCCCTGGTAGCTGCCCAGCGCCTGCATCACCGCGTCGTTGACAACCTTGACCGGCCGCTCGAAGGCGGCGGGGAAATTGAAGCCAACCCAGCCCGGCCCGAGGTTGCCGGGCTCGCTTTGCGGCCCGTCGTCGCCGACCGGGCACGGTACGCCAATCGAGACGGCCTCGTACTGCCAGTCGTCCGCCAGCTCGCGGACTGTCTTCACCAGCCGAGCGGGGGTCAACTCCGGCCCCGAGGGGGCCTTGCGGGGCTCGGTCTCTCCGGAGACCAGGATCTTCAGCTTCGAGCCGCCGATGTCGATCGCCAGGGTCTTCATGGAAAGGGCGCATCCCGTCCGCCGGGTGACGGTCCGCCGTCGCCCGTCGCGACCGGCCATCATTCCCGAGGTCGGCGGAACCGAGGAGCACGTCAGATGCCGAAATCCGGTCCTCCGGGAAGTGAAGGAACGCCCGGGAACCGGCGTTGCCCCCCGGTTCGAAAACGCCCCGACAGCATGACAGGATTGCTTTCTTTGACCGTGTGCTGGGGCTCGGGACGGTCCGGAAACGCTCAGGCGACGCGCTGGGGACGCCTGGAAAACGGTGGGACGATGCCAGGGGGCGCTTTCTTTTGAGCCGAAACTGATGTCGCAACTCTTTGTCTCTTCGAAAATTCGATTATGGTCTTGCCTATTTTGAAGTTCGTTCGGCGGTGGGGGGCGCTGCGCCTCGCCGGCAGTCAGGGCCAGAGGCCCGATCGAATCATCGGGGAGCCCATGTTAATTATAGCACACGATCGGAAGGCTGGCGCAGGGCCATTCGTGGTCAGGAGGGGGAACCGAGCGTGCCGTTGCGGGAAGGCCCGGGAGGGCGGATCGCGATGTGGCGGAGGGTGGCTGCGTGGTTGGATGCAGAGAAACGGGCCTCAGAACGGCAGGTCGTCGGGTTCGTCCGCGTCATCGGCCGCCCTGGTTTCTGAACCATTCGCGTCATCGGCCGCGGCTGGACCGGAGGGTGGCCGGTGGTCGAACGGAGCCGTCTGCGGCTGACCCGAGTTATCGACGCTGGTCAGCAGCGCGACCTGACGCTCAGCGCGATCGAGGAGCCCCTTGCAACGCGAGAGCAGGCGGACACCGCGCTCGTAGGCGGCCAGCGCGGCGTCGAGGTCGAGGTCGCCGGATTCGAGCGCGGAGACGGTCTGCTCCAGCGCCTGCAGGGAGGGCTCGAAGCCAGCGGGTTCGGTCTCGGGGTCAGCGGGGGGCATCGGGAGAAGACCTCCAGAACCAGGAACGAAGATTCTTTATTTGAAAAATTTTAATTTGTAAATTTTCTTATTTGGCGTCCGCTCCTGGTTCGATCGCCTGGACGCGGCTGATCAGGGCGCCGGAGGCCAGGCGGGTCCGGATTCGGGTGCCGGGCGGGGCGTCGGACGGATTGCGAACGACGGCGTCGTCGTCGAGGCGTTGGGTCAGGCTGTAGCCACGCGACGAGGACAGCCAGGGGGCTGAGGGCGTCGAGCTGGGCGGCCAGGCGGGCGAGGTCGCGGCGACGGCGGTCGAGATCGGAGGACAGGGCACGTCGGGCGCGGTCGGCGAGGGAATCGAGGCGCGGCGCGGGCGTCGCGAGAACGGCTGAGCAGGGCGCGGGCCATGCGGTCGCGGTGGGCCTCGAGCGCGGCGGCGACCTCGCGGGCATCGGGCACGCAGAGTTCGCCGGCGACGCTGGGCGTCGGGGCCCGGAGGTCGGCCACGAGGTCGGCGATCGTCACGTCCACCTCGTGACCGACGGCCGAGACGACCGGCAAGCGCGAGCCGGCGATGGCCCGCGCCACGACCTCCTCGTTGAACGCCCAGAGGTCTTCCAGGCTGCCGCCGCCCCGGGCGAGGATGAGCAGGTCGGCCTCCGCGACGCGATTGGCCAGCGCGATCGCCGCGGCGATCTCCTCGGCGGCGCCCTCGCCCTGCACCCGGGAGGGAGCCACGAGGATCTCCGCGGGCGGCCAGCGGCGCTGGACGACGTGGATCACGTCGCGGACCGCCGCGCCGGTCGGGCTGGCGACACGACGATCCGCCGGGGAAACCTTGGCAAGAGGCCGCTTGCGATCCGGGTCGAAGAGGCCCTCGGCCTGGAGCTTCGGCCACAAGCTGGCGGAAGGCCAGCTCCAGCGGCCCGATGCCGACCGGCTCGATCTTGCGGACGACGATCTGGTACTCGCCCCGCGGCTCATAGACGGTCAGGCCGCCCCAGGCCCGCACGGCCAGGCCGTCTTCGAGGTCGAAGACGAGGCGGCGGGCGTCGCTCCGCCAGAGCACGGCCTTGATCTGGGCCGAGTCGTCCTTGAGGCGGAAATAGACGTGGCCGGAACCGGGCCGTGCCAGATTCGAGATCTCGCCCAGGAGGCCGACCTCGCCGAACTCGCCTTCGAGCAAGGCGCGGAGCTGCGAGGTCAAGGCGGAGACGGTCCAGAGTCCCTCGGCGGCCAGGCCGGTCGGTTCGAACAGGGGGAAGCTCGCGGCCATGCGGCGTTCCTTCGCGGGGCGGTCGTCGTGCGGGCGGGGACGTTTGCCTCGCCCTCAGTCTAGCGATCCGGCCGCTGGGCGTCCAAGGGCGCCGGGATCAGTCCACCGCAGGTCAGGCGTTCCAGGGCCGCGACCAGCTCGCCGACCCGGATCGGCTTGGTCAGGTGATCATCCATGCCCGTGTCCAGGCAAGCCTGCCGCTCGCTGGGGTCGTCGTGGCCGGTCAGCGCGATCAAGCGGGGACATCGGGCGACGCGACCAGGAGCCGGGCCACCTCCAGGCCGCTGAGGCCGGGCAAGTCCAGGTCGAGCAAGAGGACATCGAACACGTCCGCCTGGACCGACTCCAGCGCGGCCGGGCCGTCGCTCGCGCCGTCGGCGTGATGGCCAATCTGCTGGAGCAGCGCGATCATCAGATCGCGCAGATCGTCATCGTCCTCGACGACAAGGATGCGCAGGGAGAGGCACGAGAACTTCGAGGATGTCATCGGCGTGACTCTCGCGGTCGGCTCAATCGTCTTCGGCATGTCCCCGGAACACCAGGCGTCGTGCCTCCGGGATGACGTTCCCTGTCTCGCGAGCTGTGCGGGTTTGGCGATCCACGACCGATGCGTCGGGGTACGGTTCGCGATCCCGTCGAGAGCCGTCGGAACGGGAGGGGCCACCTCTTGTCCAGAACCTCACCGGCTCCCCGCGAGCCAATAGCCTCTCCCACGATGAAACCGGAGGGCGCTGTCAACGTCAAGAGCGTAGACTCAAGAATGTCAGTTCGCAAAAAACCTTAAAGGACCTTAGGCCGCGGCCGAAGTCTGGATTTTCACGACAGTTGGGGTGGAGGACGCCAAAGGGAGCCCGGGAGGATGCCTGGAGACCTCGCCGTGCGGGGAGAGCGGTGCCGCGTGGTTCGTCCTGTCACCGGACCCGAGATCTCGGTTTGACGACGCTGCGCGGCCGAGCTATCGCAAGACGACGGCAGGAGCCAGGGCTCGCTCGTGGAGGCGGGTGGGGGGCTCCGCGGTCGGTCCGTAGCAGGGCCAGGTCAGGTGGGCGACGGCGTCGGTCGGGTGGGCGGCGGATCGCCGCATCGAGTCGGGCGAGGTAGCGGGCGACGGCCTCACCCTCGCCGCCCGGAGCGATGGTCGAGGGCGGCTCGAAATGCAGGGCGTAACGGCCGCCGGGCCGGTGTGTGCAGAAGACGGCGACGACCGGCGCGCGGGCCTGCGCGGCGAGGTCGGCCCAGGTGGCGAGGATCGGTCGCGTGATCCCGAGCAGGCGGCCGGGTCGGGAGTTGCTGGAGGGCCAGGGGATGTCGCCGCTGAGGTACACCGCCAGGCCGTCGCGCAGGGCCGCCCGCGCGCGAGCAACCGCTCGGCCGCCTCGCGAGGCGGGAGGTCGCGGCGGAGGAACAAGGCTGGCTGCGGGTGGGGGCCGTCGGAGCGATCGAATTGTCGCTGGAGGAAGTTCGAGACGTGCCGCGGACGCTGCACCAGCAGTCGCATCGGCATGCCTCGGCGATACAGCCAGTGGAGCGCCGCGACATGCGCCCCGAGATGGCTGCCCAGCAGGATGACCCCGCGGCCCGCCGCCGTGGCTTCCCCGAGATGCTCGGTTCCGCTGACGTCGAACCGGCGCAAGACCTCGGCGTCCGTCAGGCCGTCGAGCGGGTAGTCGCGGGCCAGGAACCGGGCGACGTGGCCGGCCAGCGTGGCCCGGTCGCGAACGGGGTCGATGGTGAGCCCGGCGCGACGGGCGCGGGTCAACGCCTCCGTGAGGGCTCGACGACGGGGCGGCCAGGCCGCATGGACGAGGCGGCCGAGGGCGTGGAGGATCGCCGTGCCTCGTGTCGGGTCGAGATGCCGAAGCTGGGGGAGCAGCAGCGTCGTAGAAGAGGGTTTTCCAGCTCAGTCGAGGGAGCATGATCGCGGCGGCTCTCGGGGGCGCGGGGGCCGATCTTCACCACGAAGGCACGAGGAACGCAAAGGGAGCACGGAGAGCATTCGCCGACCGAGGCAGACAACCGGAAGGCTCACGGTCCCTCCGGCAGCGACTTGAGCCCCTGGTAATCGACCTTGTCGGTGGAGGTCGTCGGCAGCCTGGGGAGGAACTTGATGCGGTCGGGGATCATGTAGTGAGGTAGATAGGTGGTGCAATGACGCTTCATGGCGATGATCGACGCCTTGCGCTCGGGTTTGACGGCGACGAAGGCGTCGATCGAGACGCCCGACTCGTCGGCGCGGGCGACGACGGCGGCACGGTCCACGTCGTCGTGGCGGTAGAGGGCCGACTCGATCTCGCCCAGCTCGATCCGGTAGCCGCGCTTCTTGACCATCCGGTCGCGACGGCCGTGGAAGGCGAAGCCGCCGGTGCCGTCATCGACGACGAGGTCGCCGGTGCGATACCAGGCCGTGCCGTCGGCGTCGTGGAAGAAGGCGCGCTCGTCCAGGTCGGGACGGCCGAAGTAGCCGCGCATCACGCCGGGTCCGGCGATGACCAGCTCGCCCTCGGAACCGGGGGCGACGTCGTGCCCGTGCTCGTCCACGACGCGAGCCTTCAACGGCGGGCAGACGTTGCCGATCGGGTAGGGGGTGTCGCGGTCGTCGGGGATCGTGGCGGGGATCGGCTGCGCGGTGCAGACGTTCGTCTCGGTCGGGCCGTAGAGATTCCAGAACGCGGCGGACGGCCAGAGCGACCGCAGTCGCTTCAGGTGCCTGATCGGAAAGACCTCGCCCGCGAACAGGACGACTCGTGGCGCCCGGTAGCCGCAGGCATCCAGGCCGCCGTGCTCGGCCATCAGCGCGAGGATCGACGGGGCCGAGTACCAGACGTCGATCCGCCGTTCCGGGAGGAACGGCCCGAGCCGCGCGGGGTCCTTGCCGAGCGACTCGCCGATCAGGACGAGCGTCCCGCCGCATCGGCAGGAGGCATAGAGATCGAAGACCGACAGGTCGAAATGAAAGGGAGCATGCGAGCTGAACCGGTCGCCGTCGCGGAGTCCGAGGGCCGACTGGCACCAGTCGAGGAAGCCGAAGGCGTTGGCGTGCGAGAGCATCACGCCCTTGGGCTTGCCGGTCGAGCCGGACGTGTAGAGGATGTAAGCCAGGTCGTCGGCCAGCCGGGGCGGCGCTAGCGGGCTGGGGGCATCGTCGGCCATCACGGCGTCCCAGACCGCCGGGCCTGACCCCGGCGCTCGCGCTGATCCTCGCCGACGACGATCAGGCGCGGCAAAGGCCCCGGACCGGGCCACGCCCGGGTCAACTCGTCGGCCAGTGGTGCGGCGACGACCGCGGCCCGCACCCGCGCATCGGCCAGGATGCCCGCACCCCGCACGGCCGGCGCGGTCGGATCAACAGGCACATAGGCGGCACCCGCGCAGGAGGACTCCGTGAATCGCCGCCACGGATTCGAGGCTCTTCGGCAGGAACAGACCGACGCGATCGCCCCGCCCGGCGCCCCAGCGCGCCAGTCTGGCCGCGATCCGATCGGCGGCGCGGGCGAGCTCGGCGTAAGTCAGCGTACGCCCCGCCTCGTCCTCGACGGCAAGCCGGTCGGGCACGCGCGCCGCAGCCTCGTCGAGCAATCGGCTCAGATGCAACGATTCCATCTTCATCATGAGAGCCTCCCTGCGCGGCAAAGGGCCGGGGAGCCGGATGGACCGATTCAACAAAAAAAATGAGCGTTCAAAAGGTAAAAGGGCCAATAGCGTTATCCGATTTTGCCGACGGCCTGGGGGGCAGCTCAGGAGCCGCCTACTCCTGGGGCAACGGCCCGAGGTCCGACGGGTCGGCGTCGAAAAGGAGGCGGTAGAGGCTGGCGTCCTGGACGACCTCGCGGCCGAGGGTGAGGAACAGGAGACGGTGGCCGAGGGCGTTGGGGTGATCGTCCCAGGGGGCAATCTCGATCGCCTCGGGGTCCTGGTCGTCGAAGGTGGCGGAGAGGTCGGCGACGGGCAGGTCGAGGCGCCGGGCGATGGCGTGGATCCGGGAGACGTCGGGGCCGCGGTAGGCGGGGCCGTCCGACTCGCTGGCGCGAGGGATGACGAGCACGGCCAGCGGGACCCCCGCCGAGCGGCAGTCGGACGCGAGGCGGGCAAGCGACGCCTCATTGATCTTCCAGAGATAGGGATCGAGCCGCGTCTTGATCCGGTCCTTGGCGATCAGGCGGCCCTGGGCGTCGAGCCGAAGGTCGGCCTCGCGGAGACCAACGTCGGCCATGGCGCGGCGGACGAAGTCGTACTTGAGGTCGATCCGGTCCTGCAAGAGTCCGACGAGGTGGATCTGCAAGAGTCGCGTGTCGAGCCGGGTGGCCGCGTAGAGGATCAGGTCCGGCTGGAAGTCGCGGACCTTCCTCTCGAAGGTTTCCAGGCGGTGCAGGGGGCTGTACGCAGCCATCGCGAAGTTGAGGACCTCGTAGCGACGATTCCGACCGTGCTTGGCGGCGTGGGCGTTCAGCCAGTCCTCGAAGAGGTTTTCATACGTTTCATCCGTGCCGACGCCCCAGCCCATGTCCATCGAGGCGCCGAGCAGCGCGATCCGGAAGACGCCCTCCGGCTTCTCGCGGTTGTAGGGGCGGTCGCGGAGGCCGAGTGCGTTGGTGGTGAACCGGGTGCCGAAGACGGGTGT
>CAVVZJ010000004.1:0-749121 GCA_963752755.1 uncultured Planctomycetales bacterium
GTCCTTCCGGCAAGGCTGCATGAATCCGTTTGGCTGATCCGCTACGCTGGCGGTCCTCGTACTGGAGGACCGCGATGGGCACGAAGAAGCGTGAGCAGCTACCGCCCGATCTGGTGCGTGGGCGGAGTCGGTTTCAGGCGTGGCGGACGCAGCGGAAGCCGGGCGCCCGGATCCCGCTGCCGCTTTGGGCGATGGCCGTCCGGCTGGCCAAGACCCATGGGATCAGTGGCACGTCCGCGGCGCTCGGCCTCGACTACTACAGCTTGAAGAAGCGGGCTGAGGCAGCCGCCGCCCCAACGCAGTCGAGCGGCACTGCCTTCGTCGAACTGCCCCCGCCGGTCCTGGTCGGCAAGCAGTGTCACTTCGAGCTGGACAACGGGGCCGGCGCCACCATGCGCGTGCAACTGGTCGGCTACGACGCGGCCGAGGTCGAGGCGCTGTTGCGCAGCTTCTGGAACGCTCCGTGATGCTCCAGATCACGCCCCAGATGAAGATCCTGGTCGCGGTCGAGCCGGCCGATTTTCGGCGGGGGATCGACGGCCTGGCGCGGCTCTGCCAGGAGACCCTCGAGCACGACCCGTTCGTCGGCGCGGTCTTCGTCTTCCGCAATCGCAAGGCGACGGCGCTGAAGCTGCTCATGTACGATGGCCAGGGGTTCTGGCTTTGCCACAAGCGGCTCTCCCAGGGCCGCTTCCCGTGGTGGCCCTCGGCCGCCGATGCGGAAGGGGGGCGCAGCGCCTGGCCGCGCATCAGCTGGCGGTCTTGCTTTCGGCCGGCAACCCGACGCGAACCGGCGCGGCGGCCGACTGGCGGCCGGTCGGTCCGCTGGCGTGACCCGGTCGTGATGCTCTCTTGCGGAATGGCGGCGGCCTTGCTCCACTGGAGCCCGGATGCGAGGCCACGCCGGTCGCGGGGAATCGGCCGGTGATGCCGGTCCTTTCTGCCGGTAGCCGGGATGCGAAACGCACCGGAGTTCGTCGAAGTGGACAGCACGCGCCTGGAGGAGGTGCTGCGCCGCGTCGAGCAGTCGCTCGACGAGAAGGACGCCGCGCTGGTCCGAGCGGTCTTCGAGTCGTACGCCTATGTGTCCGATCTGGTGGAAGACAAGAATACGTCGATCCGCCGGCTCCGCCAGCTGTTCTTCGGGTTGCGCACGGAGAAGACCGAAGCCGTGGTGGGGCAGAAGGCCAGGAAGCCCGCTGGCGCTTCGCCGGCGGACGCCGTGGCGGAGACCGCCTTGGCTGGCGACGACGGGAACGCTGGCGAAGTGGACGCGGCGGCCTCCAAGGGTCACGGGCGCAACGGCGCCGAGGCTTACCGGGGTGCCAACCGGATCGACGTTCGGCACCCGTCACTCCGCGCGGGCGACGCGTGTCCAGCCTGCGGTCAGGGCACCGTCTACGAGAAGGCTCCGGGCGTGCTGGTGCGGATCACCGGGCAGCCCCCCCTGGCCGCGAAGGTCTACCAGTTGCAAAAGCTGCGCTGCCATCTGTGCGGCCAGATCTTCACCGCGGCGGCGCCCGAGGAGGCCGGCGATCAGAAGTACGAGGCCACGGCCGGGAGCATGATCGGACTGCTGAAATACGGCAGCGGACTCCCGTTCAACCGCCTCGATGGCCTGCAGGGGGATCTGGGCGTCCCGCTGCCGGCCTCGACCCAGTGGGACATCGTCCAGGCGATGGCGGTGAGCCTGGCTCCGGCGTTTGCGGAGTTGATCCGGCAGGCGGCGCAGGGGGAGGTTCTGTACAACGACGACACCACGGTCAAGATCCTGGAGCTGATGGGAGAACGCGCCCGGCAAGAGGCCCTGGCCGGCGCCGCGGGAGACGCCAGCGGCTCCGAGGAGCGCACCGGCCTGTACACCTCGGGCGTGGTTGCGCTGAGCGACGGCCGGAAGGTGGCGCTGTTCTTCAGCGGCCGCCGGCACGCGGGCGAGAATCTGGCCCTGGTCCTCAAGCATCGCGCCGCGCAGTTGCCGCCGCCGATCCAGATGTGCGATGCCCTTTCGCGCAACCTGCCGGGCGAGCTGCAGACGATCCTGGCGAACTGCCTGGCCCATGCCCGGCGGCGGTTCGTCGATGTCTACGATCGCTTTCCCGAGCCGTGCGGCCACCTCCTCGAAACGCTGGCGGTGGTCTATCGCAACGACGCCGCGGCGCGGCAGCGTGGACTCTCGCCCGAGGCCCGTCTGCAGTTTCATCAGGAAGCGAGCGGGCCGACAATGGAGGCGCTGCACGATTGGCTGACGGAGCAACTGGAGGAGAAGCGGGTCGAGCCCAATTCGGCCCTCGGCGACGCGATCGGCTACATGCTCAAACACTGGGAGGAGCTGACGCTGTTCCTGCGTCAGGCCGGTGCTCCGCTGGACAACAACGTGTGCGAGCGGGCCCTGAAGAAGGCGATTTTGCACCGCAAGAACGCGCTGTTCTACAGGACCCAGAACGGTGCGCGTGTCGGCGACCTGTACATGAGCCTGATCTACACCTGCCAGCTGAACCAGGCCAACCCGTTCGACTACCTGACCGAGTTGCAGCGGCACGCCGACGCGGTGGCAAACGATCCTCAGTTCTGGATGCCGTGGAACTACCGCGACGTGCCGGGCTGATCGTTGATGAATCGGGCTGTGCCGGACGAGTCGAGCCGCCATTGCCGAACGTAACGACACGCGGAATCGAGGCCATGCCGAAGCGCCCCTCCAAGCCCAGGAAAGCGGTCCCATCCCGGAAGCCACTCGGCCCTATGGCCACGCTACGCCAGGCGCTGGCCAGGCGAACCAAAGCGGAGCTGGTGGAAGTCCTGGTGGAACTGGCCCAGGCGGACCGGGGGATCCTCCGGCAGCTCACCGCTCGGTTTGAGGTGGCGACGACAGCCGACGAGTTGGTCACCGCGACGCGGCTGGCCATCGCCGACGCGACTGACTTCGATGAGCGCCAGATCAACCGCAACTTCGACTACGACGACGATGCCTACGGCGAGGTGAAGAGGAACCTGGGCCGCCTGATCGATTCGGGCCAACTGCGGCTGGCCATGGAGCTCTCGTTGGAGTTGATGAAGGAAGGAAGCTATCAGGTCGAGATGAGCGACGAAGGCCTGATGACCGGGGACATTGAAGACTGCTTGAACGTGGTCCTCAAGGCTCTCGAAAAGAGCGACCTGCCTGCGGCCGAGGTGATCGCTTGGTGCTCGGCGATGCTCGAGAAGGACCGCGTAGGCTTCATCGCCTGTGAGGCCCTTGAATCGTTGCGAAAGCGCTTCCAGGAGACCGGAGCACGATAGCCGGCCGGCCGGTCAACGCCCGCCAACGGGGAGCGCTGCCTCCCGCTCTCGCCCAGAATTCACCGAAGGCCGCCGAGAATCCTGCCACGCCAGCATCCGATCTCCCAGGCCGTCAGCCGCGGGAATCACTTTTTACACGCCTGCCGGAAGGACACGGTGCGTCGGCCTACCATACCGAAGCAGCCAAGGTCAATGCAAACTATGTATGCTAGCAGCGAAACGAAATCGGTCAGACCCCATCTCGTGGCGGTCTCGGAAATGTCCGATTAAATATACATATTAATTTAAAATCTTTTATAGCTCGGGTTGATCCGACGGCAATGGTCAGAATGCGGAGGCAGAATGGGGGAGGGCCATGGCGACAGGCGCTGACCAGATCGGGCGGCAGTTGCCCACACTGCTTCGTGCCCATTGCGATCCTCCGGAATGAGGACCGCCACCGTAGCGGATCAGCCGGATGAATTCAGGCAGCCTTGCCGAAAGGGCACGACCTGGTAAACGACGACCCTGCTTTACCTTCCAGTACGGGGCTAGGGTATATTCAATGATGAACGAATGATATTCGCCCGGTCCATCAGTCGCCTTGCCTCCGCATGCGACCCAACCATTGTGCAGTACTTGGAATAATCTACTAATGTCTCGGCCATCATAAGGTCATTCGCCCCTATTGCACTTTCAAGGCGTTCGTTTGCTTCTTGAAAGAGAGTGCCCGCCTCTGTCAGCCGGCCTTTGAGACAAGCAACACCTCCACGGTTGTGAAGACAAAGGGCATAGAGAACGTGCTGCTTTCCTAAAGTCGGCTCAATGATCTGTTGCGCACGCAGCAGCATTCCTTCAGCTTCATCAGGCTTCTTGTTAACAAGGAAAACACCTGCTACATTCACTAAGACTTCCGCAAGCCGGGGATCCTGTTCTCCAAATGCCTTTTCAAAGAGAAAGGATGCTCGGACACCGAGTTGCTGGGCCTCAGAATACATATTCCTTTTGCAAAAATAAGTAAACAACTGCTGAATCAGGAGAACCCCATGAGGGGGAAGCACTTCCAATTCGCACAACCACCCAAAGCAAGGCATAGCATGGGGTAACAGAAGATCGTAGGTCTGCCAGTTATTCTGCTTCTCGTCGGGGAGAACACAGTCGAGCACTCTCGCCGCCAGTGCAACCCAATGCCGCTTTTCATCCCGACTCATGTCAGACTGCAAGTTCTTCTGAATTGCTAGCGGCAGATAGAAGACGGATCTGTCGGGGTCAGCGAGGAGATACTGCGCGGCACAAGAGTGTCAACAGCCGCTTCGAAATGTTCCATCCCATCCTTTTAACGGTGTATCTTCCAATAGCTCGACCTCCGGCTGCTAAGAGCGTTCGGAAAAAATGAACTGATTGGCGTGCCGACTGCCTCTCTGTGACTTGGAGCGTGACCTCGGAACCGGAGGAGGAACTGCCATGAAACCGCTCGTCACTGACGCGCTCTGGGAGCGTCTCCAACCCTTGCTTCCGCCACCGCCCCCGCGTCGCTTCCGCTTCCCCGGTCGCAAACCCCTGGACTACCGCAAGATCCTCACCGGCATCCTGTTCGTGCTCAAGACCGGGATCGCCTGGGACGATCTGCCCGCCGAGTTGGGCTGTGGTTGCGGCAAGACCTGCCGTCACTACCTGCGGCTCTGGCATCAGGCCGGTGTCTGGCTCCAGCTGCATACCGTGTTGCTGGCCGAACTCAACGGCGCCGATCAGATCGACTGGGAGCGGGCGCTGATCGACGCCTCCTTCGTCAAGGCTCCCGAAGGGGGCGAGGACACCGGCCCGAACCCCACGGATCGCGGCAAATCGGGCAGCAAGCACCATGTGATGACGGACGCCCAAGGTGCCCCCTTGGCCGCGACGGTGACGGCGGCCAACGTCAATGAGGTCACGCAGGTCTTCGAGGTCCTGGCCGCCATGCCGCCGGTGGGCGGCAAGCCGGGGCCGAAGCGGCGCAAGCCCCGGCGACTGCAAGGGGACCGGGGCTATGACTCCGAACCGGTGCGGCGGGTGTTGCGCGGCCTGGGGATCACCCCGGTCCTGGCTGCGCGGAATACCGAGCACGGCAGCGGCCTGGGAGTGTTCCGCTGGTTTGTGGAGCGGACGATCTCCTGGCTGCATGCCTTCGGCCGACTGCGTCGCCGCTTGGACCGGCTCACAGAGATTCAAGAGGCGTTCCTCCAACTGGCTTGCGCCTTGATTTGTTTAAGACTTCTGGGTGCGTAACCTCATTTTTTCCGAACGCTCTAAGGAGTAAGAGTGCGAAAACTCCCAGCACCAGCACGGTTGGGAGACCCTCCACCACCTTTCTCATGGGGGTGGCCTCGGGGATGAGTGGCACGAGTCTCGACCATGCTAACACTGCGAGAGTAATAACTACGCTCGCAACTAGGAGGCCTCTGATACTACTCGGGGAGAATAGTCGCTCCTTTCGAAGTTTGTCATACATAGACATGCTTAATTGATAGTAACTCTCAGCAAGCAGTGTCTTCGGTATTCTGTCGGCTCCCAAAAAACTACAAAGTCGCAGCAGGTCCGGTGCCCGGGGGGACGAGTTTTCTGCACTTTTTAGGCCGTGGGGCAACGAGGAGACCAGGGAAGCTTCGGTGGCTGCGTCAATAGGAGTAATCGACACAGGGCTAGGGCTAACGTGGCCGGGAAGAGGAGGACGAGGCAGTGACAACTGCGGACTTGACGGTGATTCTACGGCCTGCTGGATGTGGAGTTCGTAAGCCTCAAGTAGGCCTGCGGTGAAATTCTGGACGCTAGCGTCCCCGGGGTCTTCAGCCGCACGCGCGCGAATGTCATTCAGATTACGTCCGACAAAGTGGCAGTTTTCAGTGCCGTGGGTGTGTTCGTGGTGCTGGAAAATATAGATCTTATCCGACGGGATGCGCCGACGAACCACCGTGCTGTTTTCCTGGCACTGATAATCAGCGAAAATGCCGAAGACAATCGTAGTCATGAGCGTGTCGTACAGCGACGTCTCGACGACTAGATCGACGTGCTGCATCTCGCAAGGCTCTAGGTCGAAACTCATGCCAGAACCAACAATAGAGTTGTCCTGAAAAACTTCGATTCGATCGGCGTGAATTACCATCGCCAGAGGCAGTATCTTATCCGACACATGGTATACGTTCGAATGAAAATCATATACAGATATCTTATTTTCAGAGAGATTATGGAGAGTGAAGTAGATGTGAAGCTCCCACTTCGCCCGGCCCCAGACCGCGGCAGAGGGAGCGATCTGACGCGGGTCCCCCATCGACAGGATGGGGTAACGAATGTTGGGTGTCGGCTTCTCTCGTAGCGGAATTGCCTTCACCCCTTTAGTAAGAAAGGCGAGTCGACCCTCCGGCCCAACGGTCCCCAATACGGACGGCACTAACTTACGAACTTCCCGGTCCCCGAACACTGACTTTCTGATATTGTCCGCAGGCACGTCGATAGGCGGGTTTTCAAGAGGCAGCTTGCTTCGTATCGAAAGTCCCATCGGTCCGTCCTCAAAAAACCGTACCCCCCCTCCCCGCAAGGTCTGTCATCGCGAGTGAGGTGGTTCAGGTGAAATTGATCATGACAACGGAGGGAGCCGTGGTAAGTCCCGGAGCAAATCTAACCGCCTGCCACTGGAGCCGACCTCTACAGTGACTCCTTCAGGCATGCAGCACCCGCCATGCTTCCTCTGAGCTTCATCAAGTAAGCCTACCCAGATGCGAGTTTGACTGTGGAATTCTTGCTGCTGTTCGATCAAAAAGCCGAATTGCCGGAAGATTGTCGAAGCCGGGATGGCCCTTCCGCCCAAATCGGATGATCGATCACGAGTGAGCCGCACGACACCGCACACCCCACCCGTTCGCCTGTTCAGAAACGGCGCGCCACTCAATCCGGGTTGGACCTGACCTTGCTTAAACTTCAGGTGAGGCTGATGGTGGGACGTTCCCCGCTCCCTTAACCAATCCTCGCTCGTGGCGGTCACTGGGTCTCCTTCATCATGACCTTCGGGGTAGCCGAATCCCAGCAACTCGTCGCCTAGAGTGTATGCCTCCTGCAGGAATACGCAGGGGTGACCGGGGAGTTCGACCCGTAGCAGTGCCAAGTCTTGGGACCCTGGCTGGTAACGATTAGCCTCGATGCGCCCCGTGACTGTTTCGGTTCCCCAGTGAACCATAATCGGCCCGTTTGGCCAGGCGGGCTCCACTACATGTGCGCAGGTCAGTACCAAGCCGGGTGCGACAAAGAATCCCGTACCCCGTTCCTTTCCCGGCCCAGCCGCCAGACGGACGGTGCAATGGGCTAGCAAGTCGTAAAGGCTCGATTGGTCCATCGGAATGGCTTAGAGTTTAATGCGGTTGTCTACTGTCAGTCGCCGCCCCACTCCAGCGTCAGCTTCAGATTGGCCGTGCCAGTGCCCTTAACCAATAGAGCCGTCAGTTTGCCCGACTCAAGCCCTACCTCCAGCCCCAGCTCGACACTAGCCTTGCGAGGTTTGGCCTTCCGAATACTGTCGGCGACTCCTTGCGCGAGCCCCTCGACTGCCTCAAATATTTCCCCGAAGGGTAGGGCTTTTAGGGAAACCTGCTCCTCACCCCCGAGGGGAGTAACCTCAACGTGGATCTCCTTGTTGTTAGGCAGGGAAACCAGGACGATCTCAGTGCGTGATGGCATGGTTGACTGTCCGGCGTTGCTGACCCTGATTAGTCTACCCGGGATTTGCCATATGAGCGTTGACCTCGTCGGCCGGGTCCTCGCCCATCTATCCTAAACACGTATTGGAACAGGATGCATTCCGGCCTTCAAGAAAAAAACAGCCAATTGATGAGGCATACGGGGAGGCGAGGTGCCAGACTCCCCGCCAGCCTGATTCGGGGCTCGCAAACTCGTCTCGATTTCAACGTCTCACGACTGGCCCGTGCGCCGGGGATTCATGAGACTGGCTCCGGCGGCGAGCAGGAACCGCCCGACGCGCCATTAGTGCGACACGACGTGCTTGCGCGAGTCGGTCCGCCATGCCGATTCGCTCTTCGTGACAACTCCCGTCATCTCACAATGGAAGCTACTCTGTTTCGACCGCATCTGTCATCCTCTGAACTCCCGTCACCTTCGTGCGGCGATGGCTTCCCGGGGTCGACCCCGTGCCGCAGCCCGTTCCTCCCCAACACGCCACTCCTTTGGTGGACATCCCCTCGTCCGCCTGTTAAAGTACAGGGAGACGAGATGTTTAATGTTCGTGAAACAACGCGGGTGCAATGCCGCCCCAGAGCCTTCCCACGGAGGCGGCGATGGACGGATGCCACGACTTCCAGCGTCAACGTTTCAGTCGGAGAGAGGCTCTCAAAGCCGGCGCCCTTACCCTCACGGGCCTGGGACTGCCCGGACTCTTCCGGGGCCGTGCCCTGGCCGGTAGCGATCCAGCCCGTTCATCCGGCGGTTTCGGGCGAGCGAAAGCCTGTATCCTGATCTTCCAGTGGGGCGGTCCTAGCCACATCGACACCTGGGACCCCAAGCCCGATGCCCCCGCCGAGATCAAGGGCACATTCCAGCCGATCGAGACGAAGACGCCGGGCCTCTGGATCAGCGAACACTTCCCCTTGCTCGCCCAGCAAACCCACCGGCTGGCCGTGATTCGCTCGATGACCCACGACGACGCCGGCGCACCTCTCGACGGCCCACCGGGTCCTGACCGGCCACCTCGCCCCCACCCCCAAATCCGACGCCGCCGGCCCGTCACCCAACGACTCGCCCCACCTGGGCTCGGTCGTTGCCAGGGTCCGCCCCAATCGGGGTGTGTTGCCGACCAGCGTGACCATGCCCTGGACCGTCGCCCACCCCGCCGCTCCCGGAGGCAAGGCGCCCGGTCAGAACGCCGGCTGGCTGGGCAAAGCGTATGACCCATTCCGTCGTCGAAGGCGACCCCAACGACCCGAACTTCCACGTCGCCGGCCTCGACCTCCCCGAAGGCGTTTCCCTGGATCGGCTCGCGGCCCGCCGCTCTCTGCTGACCGACGTGGAAACCCAAGCCAGGGCAACCCAGTCCTGGGAATCCCTCCAGGCCAGGGCCTTCGACACCCTCTCCGCCGCCGAGGCCCGAGGCGCCTTCCAGATCGAGCGCGAAGACCCCCGCCTCCGCGAACGCTACGGCCGCCACATCCACGGCCAATGCCTGCTGCTGGCTCGCCGACTGGTCGAAGCGGGCGTCAGCCTGGTTACTGCCAATTGGCACAATGATGGACGAAATTTTTGGGACACGCATGGAGATAACTTCAATCGTTTAAAGAATGATCTCATGCCACCCGCCGATCGAGCCTTCGCTGCTTTGCTCGACGACCTCTCCGCTCGTGGGATGCTCGACGAGACCTTAGTGGTCTGGGTCGGCGAGTTCGGGCGCAATCCCAAGATCACCGCCGGGAACGCCGGTCGAGAACACTGGCCCCGCTGCTACTCGGCGGCGATCGCCGGTGCCGGCATCGCGGGCGGCCAGGTCTATGGAGCGTCCGACCGCTGGGCCGCCTACCCCGCCAGCGACCCCGTGAGTCCTGACGATTTGGGGGCGACCATCCTCCACGCCCTCGGCATCGACCCCGCCCTGGAGTTGCCCGACCCGGTCGGCCGCCCCATCCGAATCAATCGGGGTCGCCCGGTCGTCGAACTGTTCGCCTGACCAGACTGGCTCTGTAATAATCGCGTCCCCAAAGGACGGCGTCAGGAACATTCTGCGCTACCTTGCTATAAGGTGGTATTCCCCAGATTTGGTACTCCATTTGGTACTCAAGCGATCCTTGATGACGCAAACGCAATAACACCAAGCGTTTAGAGAATAGGCGGTTGGTCGCGATAGTTTCTGGGATACGCATGGGAATAACTTCCATCGACTCAAGAATGACCTGATGCCCCCGGCCGATCGCGGCTTCGCGGCCTTGCTCGATGACCTGTCGGCTCGCGGCCTGCTCGACGAGACCCTGGTGGTCTGGGTCGGCGAGTTCGGGAGAGCCCCGAAGATCACGGCCGCCAATGCGGGTCGCGAGCACTGGCCGCGCTGCTATTCGGCGGCCCTGGCGGGCGGCGGCATCGGCGGCGGCCAGGTCTTCGGCTCGTCGGACCGCTGGGCGGCCTACCCGTCGAGCGACCCGGTCAGCCCGGACGACCTCGGCGCCACGATCCTGCACGCCCTCGGGATCGACCCGGCAATCCAGCTCCACGACCCGGTTGGCCGGCCACTCCGGATCAACGAGGGCCAGCCACTGGTCGGCCTCTTTGGCTGAGCCCGCGGCATCGCCTGAAGACTCACCCGTCGTCGAACCGATACAACCGGGGAGGAAGTGCATCGGCTCGTCCGCCTCCGGGCGGGACGGGTCCGGGGGCACCCCAGGGACAGGACAGGGACGGGGGGAGGTCGCGATGGAACGGGACGCAATTGAGGAACGAACGGCGACAGAGCCCCTCTTGCCCAGCCGGAGGCCAGCCCTGGAGACGCTCCGGTCGGCCGTCTCGGCCGGTCGCGGGCCGGTCTTGCTGACGGGCGAGCCCGGATCGGGCAAGACCTGGCTCGTCAGCCGCCTGCGGAGCGAGCTTGGCCGGAAGGGGACCGACGCCCCACGCTGGCTGGCCGTCGATCTGGCCCCGAGCACCACCCCCGCCGACCTGCTCCGGGCCGTCTGCCAGGGGGTGGGACAGGTCGTCGAGGGCGACCCGACCGCCGACAACCTCCGACTCGGCCTGGCCGACTACCTGGCCGAACGCTCGGCCGACCGCCGACGCTGGGCCTTGATCGTCGATGAGTCCCATCTGGCGACCACCGACGTCCTGGAAGAGCTTCGCGTTCTCTCCAACCGGTTAGGTCAGCTCGACGGCTTCGCCGCTCTGGTCCTGATCGGCCAGACGTCGCTGGCCCGTCGGCTCGGCACCCGGCCTCTGGCGGCCCTCGAATCCCGGCTGGCCGGCCGGGCTCATCTCGGGCCAATCGATGCTGATGAGGCCGCCTTGCTCCTCGGGTCGGAGATCGCTGGGGCCGAAGTCGACCGCCGTCACCGCGACGCCGCCGGCAACCCCGGCCGACTGCTCCGCCACGATCGCCCCTCGCAGCCGACGGGACCGCTCCGTCCGGTCCACGTCGAGACGTCTCACCCCACGGTGGCCGAGCCCAGGATCGAGGTCGCATCTGCGTCGCCGCTCGTGCCGGCGAAGCCGCCACTCCGGGTGGAGGAGGGTTTGATCGAGGTCGGGTGGGATGCCGAGCCCGACCTCGCGGCGATGGCCCGCGAAGACAAGCCCGCCGCGGCCCCCGCTCCGACCGATGAGTCGATCGACGACCCGTATGCCGCCCTTCAGGCCTGGAACGAGTGGTCCTCCGGTCCCGGTCGGCTGGCCGCGGCGGGCGAGGGCATGGACTCGACCCTGCGGGATAACCCCAACCTGCGGGCCGAGGGGCAGGAAGACTTCGCCCCTTACAGCCAGTTGTTCAGCCGGAAGCGGCCGGCGCCTTCGGAGGATTGAGGCGGGGCCGGCTCAGCCGGAAGAATCGGGGAAAGGGCTCAAGACGTGACGCCAGCCGGCCGATAAGACCGGATGGAGTGATCGTCGGCCGCGGTCCGTGGTCGGCCCCGACGCGGGTCGGAAGCGTCGGAACCGGCGGGCGGATTCCCGCAGGTCCGCTCCGGCGTCGAGGGAAGAGGCCGTCCCCGGTCTCAGGAGGACTTGCACCCATGCCTAACCCAGCCCGACTGCCGAGTCTCCTGAGTCCCCGACCGAAGTTCGGCTTGATCCTGGGCCTGCTCGTCGGGACTGTTGGCTGTACCACCACCCACTTGGCGATGGGCCCTCCGAAGGTTCTGCCCGGTGTCAAGACGACAACCAGCATCGGCGACCACCCGGTCTCGGTGATCGCCGGGGTGACCGGAGAGTCCTACGGTCGGGAGAACGAGATTCTCGACCTGCCCGACCGGGCCGAGGGTCGGATCAGCGGGCAGGTCGTCGACGAACGCGGACGGCCGGTGCCGGAGGCCGAGATCCGCCTCGCCGATGACGGCAGGCCATTTGGCCGCGATCGTCAGGCTCGGACCGACGCCGCCGGCCGGTTCACGCTTCGCGACCTTCGCCCCGGGTCCCGGTACACTCTCATCGCAGGGGAGGGTTCCAACCGGCCTTCGCGCTTCGGCCGGGCGGTCGCCAGAGCCCCCGAGGGCGACGTGATCATCCAGCTCGGGCGGGGTGAGGAGATCGCCGACGTCGGCCCGGAGCCGATACGCGAGCCCGTCCAGGAGCGGATTGACCGCGTTTCGAAGCGACGCCAAGAACCGCTCTTCGTCCCCGACTCCCCAGCGGCCCGGATCAATCCGGATGATCTCCCGCCCGCTCCCGAAGCCGCGACTCTGGCCTCACGGTCGCTAAGTCGAGGCATCCTGGCGGAGAGCCAGGTCAAAGCCAGACCCTCAGGTTGGCAGCCCGCCGGACCGGATGGGCTGGAGCCTCTAGGAGTCTCCAGCGAGCCCGAACCGGACGCTTCGTCCGATCGCCGGAGTGCGCTGGGCCTACCCTTGGAGTGGGATGATGGACCAAACCCGCTGCCACCGGCCATCGAGCCGGAACCCGCGGCGGTCCCGAACGATCCGCCCGGCTTCCACGACGGCGAGCCGGTCCCCCCGGACGGTCCAACCGAGACCCGTCTCGATTTCCCCGAGCCGTCCGCCCTGAGCATTCCCCCCACCGGTCGGTTGTCGCGACTGGAGGAGCCGCCCGACGAACTGCCACCACCGAGACGCCCGTCACCATCCCCTTCGCGGCCGATCGATCCCGATCCACTTCCTAGCGACTCCTCTCCATCGGACTTGCCTGGATTCCCAGAGCCGTCCGCACCGCTTTCCGCACCGCAACCCGAGCCGTCAACCGGCTTTGGCTCCGCCCCTCTGATGGCACCAGGTTCGGAATCGCCGGAGCCCCCTGGAGCTATGACTCCCGCCCCGACCGTCGATCAGCCTGTTGAGCCGCGGCCGGTCCGGTCCGACCCAGAGTTGGCCACCACCATTACGGATCCCTCATCCAGCGACCCGGCCCCTTCCGAACCTGAGGCCCCAATCGGCCTACCGGCTCAGGTCCCCCCGCTCGATGACGGACCGCCACCGACCCCCGGCCTGGAGCCGGGGCGCGCCGAGACCCCCGCGCCTCCCGGTCTGGCAGAGCCTTTGGCGGCACCCGAGCCCTCTCCGGCCATCCCCGCCGAGCCAGCTTCGGCAGAGACGTCGAATCCGCCAATCGCGTTGCCTCCGAAGTCGATCGACCCGCCGCAACCGGCAAGTTCCGCGGACTCAGCAGAGATGCCAGTCGCCTCTGAGGAAACAGGATCGGGCGCCACCGAGGAGTTTGTCGCGGGGCCCAGTCCCATCACGGAGGCGCCTGACAAGGCTGAGGCCCCCACCCTGGAGAACTCGCAGGCCATCGAGGCGCCAGCGTCGGAATCGGAACACCCGACGGGTTCGTTCGAGTCGCCCAGAGTCGAGCCCACGGTTGGCACTCCGCCGAATCTGGTGGCCGAATTGCCGAGGGTGCAACGTCCTACCTGGCGGGACCTGACTGCCCAGGGCTCTCTGAGGAGAGCCTACCAGTATCCCCTCTCGATGCGGCGCACCGGTGGTGAACCAGTACGTCCTGGATCGGAGGATGTACGGAAAACCTTCTTCGGCTTACCCTTGCGAGTCGGGAATCGGGCTGTGTCGGCGACGACTCCGACGGGTTCGATCGTGCCCGTGGCTTGCCAGTTTGACGAGCGGCGCAACCGGCTGGTTGATTTCACCTTGCCGGATGTGCAAGGGCGGGCCGTCCACTTTCGGGACCTCGACGCCGATTACATCCTCCTTGACTTCTGGGGCACCTGGTGCGCACCTTGCATCAAGGCTGTGCCACACCTGGTCCAGCTTCAGAACCGCTATGATTCCCGGCGCTTGCGGGTGGTCGGGATTGCCTACGAGCAAGCCGAACCCGGACAGGCTGTAGATTTGCTCGAAGGGGCGATGCGAGACCTGGGAGTCAACTATCCGATCCTGATGGGCGAGAACGATGGTCAGCCTTGCCCGCTGGCGAAAGCCTTGAAGATCCAGGCCTATCCCACCCTGGTCCTTCTCGATCGCCACGGCCGTATCCTCTGGCGCGATACTGGCGCCGGACCGTTGACGCTCGCTCGTCTCGACCGCGTTGTGGCGGCCAACGCCCGCGGCCAGGCCAGCATCTTGCGACGTTGAGAACGGGCACGGTCGAGGAGCCTGCTTGCGTCCAGGGCGACCAGGGTGAGGCACCAGCTCGATTGGGCAGCAAGGTTTCCTCCCTCTGGATGTGGGACTCGAATGAGCGTTTCCAGGCCACGAAATGGGGCGCTTGCTTTTTGAGGAATCGTAGCAACGCCGTTCGGGACGGCTCGTTATGAATAATCCGGCGGTATGGCCTTCAAATGGCGAAATGGTCGATGGGGGCGGTGAGAGGCACCGTCAAGTTGCAAGCGTTGGAAGTAGGCAATCGCGCGGGGGGCAGAACCTGGAGCCGCGCGAGCGAGTTGTGAGATGGAAATCGGGTCGAATCTTGATGGAATCCTGGGGAACGACTGGGGAAGGCCCGCGTCATCTGCCGAATGGATGGAAAAGTGGCTCGCGGAGTCTCAGAGAGAGCTCCGAGGGTCGCCGCCGTGCTCGGACCGAGCAGGTGCCGCCGCGTCAAGTACCGTTCCGGTGCATCCCGAGTCCCTCCTTTCCCGAGGGGGGCCACGCGGCGGCGAACCTTGTCCCGAATCCCCTGGTGTTGCTTACCGGGGAGTCGGGCCGGGCGCCCGCTGAGGTTGGCACCTGCTCGGTCCGGTTTCTTTTTTGCCACCTGCACTCGTCGCGGAAGCGTTCACACCTTAGAATCGTGTTCGGTCAACTCGAGCCCCGAGACACCGTCGCAGCCCCTGCTGGTGAATGGAAGGGCCCAGTTGACCTGGCCAGGTCGCGGCGGCGGATCAAGGCTTCCCCGACCAAGCCCGACAAGCGATGACCGGCGTGCCCCATCGTGGTGACTTGCGGCTGTGGGCATTCCGAATTAATCCCTTCTGGGCCCTGCGCAGGACGTCCCACCGTGAACGACCGAGCCGTTCCCCAGCCGCATGCGGTCGAGACGAAGCCGCTTCGATTGCTGGTCTCGCTGGCTACCTTCAACGAGTCGGGCAACCTCCGGGACCTGGTCGCCGAGATCCGCTGCCATGCGCCCCACGCTGCGATTCTGATCATCGACGACAACTCGCCGGACGGCACCGGCGCCATCGCCGACGAGCTGAAGGCGACCGAGCCCGACATCGACGTGATTCACCGCGCCGGCAAGCAGGGGCTCGGCTCGGCGATCATCCGAGCCATGCGGTATGCCATCGAGCACGGGTATGATTACTACTTGAACCTCGACGCGGATTTCAGCCACCCGCCCCGGTTCATCCCCGCGATACTCGCCGGCATGGCTGAACACGACGTGATGATCGGCTCCCGGTACGTGCCTGGGGGAGCGGTCGATGGCGAGTTCAACCTCAAGCGCAAGTTCATGAGCGGCGGAATCAACTGGTACGCCCGGTTGCTTCTCGGCTTGAAGACGAAGGACAACAGTGGCAGCTTCCGCTGCTACCGCGTGAGCAAGCTGGCCCAGATCGACTTCGATCGGATCAAGTCGCGAGGCTACTCGTTCATGGAGGAAATCCTGTTCTGGTGCCGGCAGGTCGGCTGCCGCTTCGGCGAGACGCCGATCCGGTTCGAGAACCGGCGCTCAGGAACTTCGAAGATCAACAAGGCCGAGGCAATCAAGGCGCTGGCGATCATCCTCCAGCTTGGCGTCTTGCGGGCCCTGGGACAGACGCGGGTGAAGGCGCCGGCCGCCGGACCGGGTGCGAACGGCGGCCACCACGCGAGGGCGGGGGTGGGTTCGCAGGCGAAGCTGGGGTAGGGCGGTCGATTCCGGTCGCCGGGTGGTCGCGATGGAAACCTGCACGATCTGCCGTGGTGTCGCCGATCCGGGCGTGCGGACGATTGAGGGCGGGCCGTTGTGCGCGGAGTGCGGCCAGCTGCTCCGGTGGTTCATGGACCAGTTCGACGAGAAGGGGCTGCCGATCGCGCCGGGGACAACGTTCCAAGAGTTGAGCATCGATTCGCTGGACGACGTGGAGTGGCTGATCAAGGCGGAGGAGCAATTCGGAGTGACGATCCCGGATCGCGAGGCCGAGAAGATGAAACACGTCGGCGACTATCTTCGCTACATCCGGTTTCACGGGGCGGTGCCCAAGGGCGTGATCGGGAGCGATGATCCGTTGTGGGATCGGGCGCTGGATGGATAGCCGGGCCCTCACCCAATGGGGACAGGCACATCGAAGACTCGGAGCCAGTCCCCATTGGGTGAGGGCCTGTTAGTCGTTGGGTGCGTCGTCGAAGATTCGACGCACCCTCCGAAAAAGCACTCTGACGCCAAATCAATTCCAGGCGGCGATCTCGCGGCGGGCGACGCGGAGGAGGGCGGAGACGGGTTCGGTATCGTCGGCGAGGGGGCAGGCGGAGAGGTAGGCCTGGAGGTGGTCAATCGCCTCGCCGGGGCGGTCGGCGTGAAGGCAGGCGACGCCGAGATCCCGGCGCTCCAGAGGGTCGCCACCGGTCAGGGCGGCGAGGCGGCGGAGGACCGGGACGGCCGCGAGGAAGTCGCCGTCCCGGAGGTGGATTGCCTTGAGGTTGTGGAGTATCCGCGCCACGATCGCCGCTGTCGAGCAAGGGGCCAGCGCGGCGTCATCAAGAGCGGGGGTCTGGCCGGTCGCCTCGGCGACGCGGCGGACGCAGCCGGCACGGTCGAGAAGCTGGCCGCCGTGGAAGGGATCCACGAAGACAGTGCCGGTCCCCTGGCCGGCGCGGACGATGAAATGACCGGGCAGGTTCACCCCGCCCATCGCCAGGCCAATCCGGTCGGCAACCGCCAGATAGACGACCGAGAGGCTGATCGGGATGCCCAGGCGGCGGTCAAGCACCTCGTTGAGGTAACTGTTGCGGGGGTCGTAGTATTCCTCCTCGTTACCCTTGAAACCTTCCTCGACGAAGAGGACCCAGTTGAGCTGCCCGAGGATCTGCCGGAGCTTCGCCCCGTCGCGGCAGCGGTCCCGTACGCGAGCAGCCAGGGTGTCGAGCCGGGCGACGCAGGAGGGTGGGTCAAGATCGGGGTAGGCGTCACGCGCGATTTCCAGCGCGATGCGGGTCAGGTCGGGGAATCGCTCCCCGGCCAGCAGTCGGAGGAACTCGGGGCTCTCGGCGAAGGGGGTTCGTCGGGGCATGCGGCCAGAGGGGTGGATTGGGTCAGAGTGGGATGGGATTCCTCGTCTGCTCAAGCATACGGGCGGGGGGAAGGGAGGGCAACGGAAGTACGTCACCGGTCACTCGGCCGCCGGCACACGGTTCCGGATCGTTCACCCCATGACCCCGGTCGTTGCCCATCCTGTTCCGCTACCCCGTCGCAGCCGTCTTACCCCCTGTCGCTTCCCCTGACCCGTGACCAAAACGCTACCCCCTTGCCGCCGATGCGGGGTCCTTACTATGTTCGGAGGTCGGACCCGATCCAGGAACGTCAGACGCGAGGGACCAACGTGGCCGCGAAGCTTGACGAACTGCTGGCCCGAGCAAGGACAATCCGGGAGGACATCCTCCGAAGCACGACCGAGGCCGGCTCGGGACATCCGAGCAGTTCGCTCTCGGCTGCGGAGGTCATCACGGCGCTCTACTTCGGCGGATTCCTGAAGTACGACCCGAAAAACCCGCACTGGCCCGACCGCGATCGGTTCATCCTCTCGAAAGGGCATGCCGCGCCGGTGCTGTATGCGGCACTCGCCGAGGCGGGCTACTTCCCGCGCGAGGAACTCTTGACTCTCCGCAAACTCGGCAGCCCGCTCGAAGGCCATCCGAACATGAAACGACTCAGTGGAGTCGAAGCCTCAACCGGCTCGCTCGGGCAAGGGCTCTCGATCGGCGTCGGGCATGCACTGGCGGCGCGGGTGGACAAGAAGGATTATCACGTTTACGTGATGACCGGCGACGGCGAACTGGATGAGGGCCAGAACTGGGAGGCGGCCGCCTCGGCAGCGAAGTACGGGCTGGATCACCTGACCTGTATCGTCGATCGCAACCACTACCAGCAGACCGGCGCCGCCGAGGAGGTCCTGAACATGGACCCGATCGACGGTAAGTTCACCGCGTTCGGCTGGCAGACGTTCACGATCAACGGCAACGACATGGGGGAGGTCGTCACGGCTCTAGAACGGGCTCGAGCGGTCAAGGGAAGGCCGACGTGCATCGTCTCCTTGACGCACAAGGGGCAGGGCATTCTCCCCTTGCTGGAGAAGCTCGGTGACGTCAATTTTCACGGCAAACCCATTCCCGAGAAGTACCTGGACGAGGCACTGGCGGAGGTTCAAGGGCAGGGGGCGACACCGACCGGGGCTCTCCAATCGCCGGCTGGGGCACCGGATACGCCGAAGTCGGGAAAGGGAAGCTGAGCTGAGGGCGATTCTCCTTGACCCGAGGGCAAGGTAAGTCGGGTCGATTGCGAATTCTTTTGAGTGGCAATCTCATGGTTTGCATCGACGAGCGGACGGGCGCGGTGATCTCCGAGGGGTCCGCCCCCCGTTGAGTTCCCGGTTCGTTGGGTGATCGTCGCAAAACCTCACGACGAGAGGATACACGAAGATGGCGGGTGCGTCGTCGGCGCTGGAGTCGAAGCGGGAGATGGGCAAGGCCACGCGCGACGCGTTCGGCCGTGCGCTGGAGGCTCTGGGGGCCGAGCACCCGGAGATCGTTGTGGTGGACGGTGACGTCGGCAACTCGACGCGGACCGAGTGGTTTGGCAAGAAGTACCCCGAGCGGTTCTTCAACATCGGGATCGCCGAGAGCAACCTCGTGGGGGTTGCTGGTGGACTGGCCTCATGCGGCAAGACGCCCGTGATCGCCAGCTTCGCGGCGTTCATCATGTGCAATGCCTTCGACCAGTTGCGGATGGCGGTGGCCTATCCCGGCTTGAACGTCAAGGTTGTCGGCAGCCACGCCGGGATCTCGATCGGCGAGGACGGTGCCTCCCAGATGGGGATCGAGGACGTGGCCCTGGCGTGCGCCCTACCGGGCTTTGTCGTGATCGTGCCGGCCGACGAACCAGCGGCCCGCGCGGCGACCAAGGCGATGATCGAGCATCAGGGGCCGGTTTATCTCCGGGTCGGTCGGCCCGATGTTCCAAAGGTTTACACCCAGGGGGAGCCTGGCTTCACCATCGGCAAGGCAAACACGCTCCGCGATGGCCAGGACGTGACGATCGTGGCCAACGGCCTGATGGTCGCCTCGGCGCTCGATGCCGCCGAGACCCTGGCGGGCGAGGGGATCGAGGCGCGCGTGCTGGACATGCACACAGTCAAGCCACTGGACCACGACGCCCTGCTCTCCGCGGCGGAGCAGACCGGGGCGCTGGTCGTGGCCGAGGAGCACCTGGCACACGGCGGTCTGGGGAGCGTCGTGGCGATGGCTGTGGCCGGGTCACGCCCGGTGCCGATTCGGTACGTCAACCTCGGAGACACCTACGGCGAGAGCGGGACGCCCGAGGGTTTGCTTGAGAAATACGGCCTGACCGCCGATCGAGTCGCCCAGTCGGCCCGGGAAGCCGTGGCGGCGAAGAAGGCGAAGCCCTGAACGGAGCGCCGGGACGCGAATGTCCCTTCTCAGCCACGCTCGTGACTCTTCTCAAACCCGACGTCCTCCAAGACGCGACGCCAGCGATCCGTGGCGGCCACTTGCTGATCCTCTGTTCGGGCGGCACGGGAGTGGGGTTGTCAGAAGTAACAGCAATGAAGAAATTCGGATCTTCAAGAGTAAACGCTTGACAGGGCACGGCAATTGCATGCTGGCGATCGGCCCCTGCGGTGGGTTCCCGTGGCTCACGCCTGAGGGAGTCAGGCGCGAGTCTCGGGTGCGATCGCAGGCAAGGGCGGCCGCGTCGCGGGACGGGGCGTCGCGACCATCCGTTCCCCGCCCGTGAACGGTCGGGATCAGCCTCGTGTGAGGCGGATCGCAAGGAGAGACCAAAAACTCGCCTGGCCAGGAGGCTCGCTGGGCCGTCAAGCGGCCACAGGACGACTCCACCGCGGTCCTGTGAGAGCGGGGCAGGCGGTCCGTTAAACCGAGGGCGTACCGGAGCTTTTTCTCGGGTTCGTCCTGAACGAAAGTTGGCCCGGAGCGGCCGTCGGGCCACGATCTTTGTGGCCCGACGGTCGACGAACCGACGATTCTCTGCCGAGTCGGCCTGTTACTTGCTAGAGATGCCAACGTCCTCCAGTCCCGAGCGGAGGTGGTCGGGCACCTGGGTATCGCATCGCATGGCGTCGTATCACGAAGGTGAGACCGGTCATGGTCCGAATAAACGGGAAAGTGTTCGCGCTACTCGTTGGGGGCGCGGCCGTCGCTGGCGTGGCCGTGCATTTGGTGCACGGTTTCCAGGTCCGTCGAAATGCGGACGCATTCGTTCGCGCGGCCGATCGAGCCGAGCGCGCTGCCGATGAGGCCCAGCGTGCGGCCGATCAGGCGAAGTTGGAGGGGGATGAAGCGTCCGTCGCTGAGAACAAGGCCAAGGTCGCCGAGAACAAGGTGAATCTGGTTGATTATCTGGAACGCTACCTTCAGTTACGGAAGGAAGACAGTCCAGAGAATAGCGAGGTGCTACGCCGCTACGCCCGTAATCTGGAGGACGTGGCGTTCACGAGATCGGCGAAGGCGCGGGTGGCCTCCTTGTATGAGCAATTCCTTCGCCGTGAACCGAAACATCCGCAAGCTCAAGAGTTGCGGCGCCGTCTGGTCAATCTACAGATCGACCAGTTGAACGAATGGTCCTCGGCGGCGCGGAACCTCGACGTCCTGCTCGCCAAGGCGCCCAACGACGCGGTATTGAAGCGGCTCCGCGGCCGCTGTGCCGAGAATGGCGTGCCACTCTCCGACCCCGAGGAGCAGTCCAACAACTCTCGGCTGTCCCTGAACCAGGCCTACCAGGATGCGCGGAAGCTGTATCGGGAGTCGATTGAACTGGTGCCCGAGGAGATCGAAACCTACTCCCTGCTCGCCCATCTACTCCATCGTCGCGAGGTCGCGGAGCCTGATGAGGCCGACGAGGTCATGAAGGAACTGATCGAGAGAAACCCGAACTCGGCCGAGGCCTACCTCGAACGCGGTCTCTACCGTTACCGCTACGGTCTCGACGACGCCTGGGACGACCTCGAAGTGGCTCTCCAGAAGGCGCCGAAGAATGTGGACGTGCTCATCAACTGCGCCCAAGAGGCACGCGGGGATGCGATTGAGGTGGTTCACGACCATCTCGAGCGTGCGCTTGAGGGAGAATACGATCTGGGTCAGAAACGACACCTCTACGTCGCCCTAGCGGACCTGGAGTTGCGGGCAGGTCAGAACGAGCGCGTCCTGAAGACACTCCGACGAGGAAACCAGGAGTTGGGGGCGTCACAGCATGGTGATCTCGATCCGGAATTGACCACTCGCCTGGCGGCGCTCCTACTGAATCTGGGACGGGTGGAGGAAGCCTGGCCCCTGGTCAAGAGCTATCGCCAACTGGTCGGGCGGGTCCCCATGGTACTCTATCTTGAAGGCCTGCATACACTGAAGAGCTTGCAGGCGCAGAGGGCCGACCGGTACGCGGATGCGATCAGTCCCGACCGATTCTCGGTTGCGATCAAGAAGCTTAATGCGATCCGACCGAAAAGTCTCGGGCCGTGGGCGCTCCAGCTCTACTACAGCCTGGGGGAAGCATATGCGGCAGCCGGACAGTACGAGGAGGCGCTCGACGCCTACCAGCAAGCGAGCCGCGAATCACCTGCCTGGCCCGCGCCCCGATGGGCGATCGCCCGGTTACTCGTGAATCATCTGAGAGAAGTGAACCCGGATCGGCAACCCGAGGCCCTGCTCCAGACAGTCTATAAGCAGGCAAAGGAGATCACTCCCAGGGCTCAGGAGCGATTTGACCTGCTCGCCCTGGCAAGAATCCACGACGTCGAGTTGAAGGACGAGGATCTCGGCGCGGCCGGGATCATCGAGGTGGCGGGGATACTGCTTGAAGAGTCCCGCGCTGCGAAGGCGATTGACGCCCTGAAGCCGACGGGTCCCGATGAGCAGAAGCCGATGACAGCCGACGCGCTGAAGCAGAAGGCACTCGATGCGCTGAAATCCGGCCTCGATGGGGTATCCGACGAGGAACGTCCTGCCCTCTGGGCGGCGATCGGACAGTTCCACCTCTCCGAGATCGATCTGGCCGCGGCCCAGGAGAGCTACGAGCGTTGGAGCCAGCAGTTTCCTCAAGATCCGCGGCCGGTCCTCAGTCTGCTCGATCTGGCTCTCCAGTCAGGCGACCGGAGCCAGGCCGAGGAGCAACTTCAGCGACTCCAAGAACTCGACGGAAACGGCAACGCATCGCAAGTCGTCGGACTACTCGCCAAGGCGCGGATCGCCCTCGATGAGCGACTCGCCCCCGATGGCGAGCAGCCAAATCACTCTCAGCGACTGGAACAGGCCGACAGTCTGATCGCGAATTTTCTCCAGCGCGCTCCGGACCGATCCGACGGCTATCTCTTGCTCGGCCAACTCCGAAAGCAGCAGGGTCGCATCGAGGAAGCTGCTGCGGCTGAGGTCGAGGCTCTCAAACGCGGAGCGGGCGAGACGGCTCTTCGGGCCCTGAACGACCTGCTCGAGGAGCAGTGGCGTCGGGGCGATAAGGAGCAGGTTGCTCAACTGGTGCGAACGGTTGTCGAAGTCGTCCCGGAAAACCTCGACGCGCAAATCTGGGGGGCCCAGGTATTCACCTACCTCGGCCGACTGGACGAATCCGAGCGGGTTCTTCTGGACCTGACGCATCGCCAATCCGGAGCGATCGAGGCGTGGCTGGCCTTGTTGAAGTTGCGACTGGTTCAAGATCGTCCGAGCGACGCCGAAGCTGTCATCGATCAGATTCGCAAGAATGTGGAATCCGACAAACCGTCTCTGCTGCTTGCCCGGTGCTACCGCCTGGTGGGCGACCGGGAGAAGGTCGAGGAACTGTTCCGCGAGTCCGTAAAGCTCTGGCCCGACGACGCGAGCATCCGGTGCGAGGCGGCCGCGTATTTCGTCCAGACCGAGCAGGACGAGCAGGCGATCGCGTTACTCAAGGACGACTTCGATCCTGAGGCCATTGCACTGCATGCCGCCCTTCTGATCAAGAACGAACGACCCGCGGAGGCTGTCTCCGACGTGGAGCGTCTCGAAACGCTGGAGCCGGACGCGCTGCGGCCGGCCGTTCTTCGCGCCCGGCTCCTCCACGCCCAGAACCAGCCTGAAGAAGCGGCCCGGCTGCTCGGTAAGGCCCTCAAGGGCCTGGACCGATCGACTCCCGACGGCGCGACGATCGGCCCTGAGTTGGTGAAAACGCTGGCCGGACTCAATGTGCCTGAGCAGACGGCAGAAGCGGCCTATCGGATCGCCGACCTCTGGCCTCAAGAGGCGGCGTCGCTCGTTCCGATCCTGGCGACTCCGGAGATGCTCGACAAGGCTCTGCCATTCTGCGAGCGGATTGCCAAGCTGGGTGAGACCCGGGCGGCCGCGCTTCAGGCGGCGGGACTGGCCCGGGGCACGAAGGACCAGGGGACACTCGATCGGATCGACCGAATCGTCGCGTTGGCCCTCGAGGAATCGCCTGGTAATGCTGATCTCTTGATCGCGCGTAGCTACGTACGGCACAACCAGGCTCGCTATCAGTCTGAGGTCGAGGATCTCCAGGCCGCGTGGGAGGGCCACCCTCGAGACTACCTATTTCTGAACAACCTCGCCTGGACTCTCTCCGAACATCTTGGCCAGCACGACAAGGCTCTCCAGGTCATTGACAAGGCGATCGCCAGGAACGGCCCCTTGCCCGGGATCTTGGATACCAAGGGAGTTATCCTCCTGCGGCTCAATCGGACCTCAGAGGCAGCGCAGACTCTCCAACAGGCGATTGATCGTGGTCCTAGCGGCGTGCGCTACTACCATCTGGCTCAGGCCTTTCTCGCCGAGGGCCAGAAGGAACGCTACCGCCAGATGCTAACCCAGGCCGTCGATCACGGATTGAGCCTCGATCGTCTCGAGCCTGAAGACCGTCGCATGGCGGAAGAACTGGCCGGCAGTCGGCCGTAGTGGACCCCCGTCTGTAGGAATTCCTGGCGGTCCGGTTGGTCGGACCGGACTCAAACGTTGCGCTACGACTGCGAGAGGCGAATGTAGCGGCAGGTCGAGCCCCGGCTGACGTCGCTCGCCTGCCTTACGCGGACTCTTTGCGAGCGAGGATTTCGAGGTTGAATGGCAATCCAAGGGTCCGACTCCGGACCCTGACCTGGAACAGCTCACAGCCTGACGGTCGGAGAGAGCGGGCGACGCTACGGGCCGTGGCGAAGGAGCGGCCACCAATGATCCGGCCGCGGGGATGGGGTTGTCGGCCGGTCAGGTGGAGTCGAACTCCGAGGGCCAAGCCACGAAGGCCGCCGAGAACTGGACGCCAGTGTCGAGAATGGCTGATGGTGTCCAGGTCGTATCCAGGGCCTTCGACACGAACGTAAAGTACACCACCGGGGGCCAGCACGCGTGCCATCTCCCGGAGCGCGGTCGGTTGGTGCATGTAATTCAGAGCGACCCGGCAAAGGACGTTGCTGAAGTGACCGTCGGGAAAGGGCAGGTTATGCGCGGAGGCCCGCACCAGGCGAAGTTCGCGACCGTCGGAGTCGTTGAGCCGAAGGCCGAGCATCAAAGCTGCGAGGTCCACGTCGATTCCGACCCGCTCGGTGGGCTGAAAGTCGTCGAGTAGGTCAAGAGTCTGGCCAGCGCCGCAACCGACGTCGAGTACGCGTGCGCCGGCACCGAGGCCGGCCGGCTCGATGATCTCGTCAAGCCAGTCGCCGGTACGTTGGCATCGCGACTCCTCCAGATGGTAGGCCAGCCGGGCACCGAGGGGGGTGGGTTGGTTTTGTGCATCGAGAATCGCACGATTCCGCAACTCGTCACCGATCGCGGAGGTGATGCCTCCAGGATCGCTCGCCCAAGTCACGAGCGCCTTGAGAGATTCGTCGGGCCAATCCAGGAGGTCCTCACAAGGAGCATCGCTGCTGAGGAAGTCTGGAAGCCGGCCGCCGTGGAGCGTGGCGGTTTGGCCGCAATGGTCGCACTGGCTGATTGGCTCCGCCCATCTCCAGGGTCGCAGACACGACGGGCAGTTCAGCCCGTTTGCCAGTGAGTCGGTGGCCGGACTCAGGCCGGCAGACGTGGGTGGTGTACCGGGATTGGTCATAGCGCGCATCAGGCATTTCCTCCGAGCACCGCGGCTCATGCAAATCGCCTGCCCTTCGAAGTTTGGGAGGAAAGAAGGGACGGTCGAGCCAGGGAGTCGTGAGTGAGTTGCTGGTTGCGTACCCCGGCGATGGGAAGGGTGATTCGCAACGGCAGAACTCAGCCTGCTCAGCAACTCCATCTCACTTCGATCCGCGGATTCTCGGATATGAGTTGCCGTGGAGACCTGATCTCGCTCTTCCCCGGAATCGGATCGTCTCGGATGCTTGACGTCACGATCGTGTCCGGCTGATAGGAAAAGAACGGTTTGGCTCTCCCTCTGTGGCATCGGGTTCGCATACGCCCCGTCCGCCGTCGCGGTGCATGAATGCCCGCGCTGTCGGCTTTTGGTCGCCATCACGATCGAAGGAACAAGCTCCCACTTGGCTGAACTCCCTGGTCGTCGAAGAGTCGCGACGCCATCGCGACCCTCGCTGCCACGCCACCGGCGCCCCGACCCGGAAAGCGGTCGAGGTTGACCCGGTGAGCGGACGAGCCCCGGGCAGCATCGTGGCCCCTTGAATCGGGCTTCCCTCCTCGCGATCTAGTACGGACCTCAACCGCCAACCGAGTCAGCGTCAACATGCGTAACTCCCGACCCCTCCTCGTCCTCGGTCTGCTAGCCACCAGCCTGGTCTGGTCATGCTGGCCGACCCTAATCGCCATGGGGGAGAAATGGGCTCATGACCCAAAGTATTCGCACGCATTTATTGTCCCGATGATTGTTGGCCTCATCCTTTGGTCGCGTCGGGAGTTGCGGCCACTGGACGAACTGAGGCCAAGTTGGTGGGGCGTGGCCTGGGTCGCTGGCGGTGCGGCGATGCAACTGCTGGGGACGCGCTATTACATTCCGTGGCTGACGGGCATGTCCCTACTTCCCTACGCGGCCGGCCTGATCGTGTTGGCCGGAGGTCGGCCGGCCTTACGCTGGGCGTGGCCCGGAGTTCTCTTCCTGGCGTTCGTCGTTCCCTTGCCGTACCGGGTGGAGGTCGCGATGGGCTTTCCGCTTCAGCGTACGGCCGCCGTGGCAAGCGCTTACGTGCTCCAAACTCTGGGCCTGCCGGCGCTGGCCGAAGGAACGGTCATCCACATCGACGACCACCGGCTTGGCGTGGAGGAAGCCTGCAACGGTCTGGCGATGCTGATGAGCTTCGTTGCGATCGCAGCGGCAGTGGCCCTGCTGATCGATCGGCCGCGTTCGCATCGGGCGGTGGTGGTTCTCAGCGCCATCCCGATCGCGATCGTGGCGAACATCGCCCGGATCACAGCGACCGCGTATGTCTATCGGGCACTGGGGAAACAGTGGTCTCACCTGGTGTTCCACGACCTGGCCGGCTGGCTGATGATGCCGCTGCGCGTTGGCGCTTTTGCTCCTGGAACTGATGGTGCTGGCGCGGCTTCTGGAACCAATCACAGAGTCGCGACCGATGCCGCTGCTGCTCGCGAGTGAGCCGGGCACTGTCGTGCCCCTCGCCCCGGCCGGACGACGCACCCGTTCTGAGGACCCGAACAAACAGGAATCCAAGGAGGCCCGCCCATGAGAGACCTCGATCTTCGCCGGAACGAGGCCCATCCCACGACGGGCAATCGCGGCCAGGCCGGCATGCTCGGCGAGGTTTCGGAGCCGGCTCCGTTGCGGGCACGCCCCGCTCCGCGCCCGACCGCCCCCGCCACGATCGAGGTCACGGCGGTCGTGGGCGCCTTCCGGAGACGCTGGCCCCTGGCCATCTTCGGTGGTCTGGCGCTGGCGGTGGTTGCCGCGGTCGTCACCTGGTTCGTCATGCCGCCGGCCAAGTACAAGGCGACCGCGATCTTACAGATCGCCGCCGGAGGAGCCGCGGATCATCTTCGAGACGTCGCTGAATCAAGGAGCGCTTCAACCTTCGCGACTTCCAGCAAACCCAGGAGATCCTCCTGAAGACGAGCATCCATCCTCGACAACGCGCTCGCCGCGGTTCTCGATGATCCGGCCCTCGCCGACGCCAACCCCCCAACCATGAAAGCGGTTGAGGCGATCCGTCAGCAACTCGACCCGTCCGAGTGGCTCAAGGAACAGATCCAGATCGAGTTCATTGGACACATCATGATGATCTCGATCGAGCGGCGACGACGAGAAGCTGGTGGCGGACATCGTCAATGCGGTCACGACCGAATACTTGAAAGGGCTCGAGGGAAAGGACCACAAACGACAAAACCGAGCATCTGAATATGTTGCGGAATTGTACATGGATCAGTGACAAAGAACGAATTAAAAAACAGAAGGAGAAACTCCTTGAACTCAGCCGGAAGGTGGGGACCAACGATAAGCAGACCCTGGCCCTGAAGCAGCAGTACGAGATCCAGCACCAGAGTTTCGCCCAGAAGGAGCTGATGCTGCTCCGTTCGGAGCTGAGCCGGGCGGAGACCGAGCTGAAGGTTTTCAAGGCCGACTCGAAGGAGATTGCGATCCGGCCGCTGCCAGAGGAGGCGATCGAGGAGGAATTGCGGCCGACTCCGGCGTGCAGCAGTATCTAGGCGCAACTCGCGAAGTTGGAGCAAAAGGTTGGCCGAGGCGGACTACCTGGCCCGCAATCCGAAGAACGATCCGGCAGTCCGGACCTGGAAGCGCGAGTATGACCGGACCTATCAGGCTTACCGCGACTATGTCGCCCGGCAACGGCCACTGATCACGGCCCGGCTCCGCGAGGCCCAGCTCCGCCAGGGCCACGAGACGTCCGACCCGCAAGCCTCGAACGCAAGATTGTGTTTCTTAAAGGAGTATGAGAAGGCGCTCGCCAAGGAGGTCGAGCGGCTGGACGGAGAAGAGCGAGGAGTTCGGCACGCATGCGATCAAGATGGAGCAGCTGCGGGACGAGATCGACCATGTGGAGGAGGCGTATCAGGAGGTCGCGAGGCAGGTGGAGCGGCTGAACCTCGAGGTTCAGGCGCCGGCTCGAGTGACCTGCCGAGGAACCGGCGCAAGCAACCGAAGACCAAGGACGAGAAGAAGCGGATCGCCGCTACTGGCCTGGCGGCCATGGGCTCGTTCTCGCTGGTCTTGCTGGGAGTGACTTGGTGGGAGGTCCGGGCACGTCGGATCTCGACGGTGCAGGAAGTCTCGCAGGGCCTGGGCCTTCGGCTCATGGGGGCCTTGCCGGCTCTGCCCGAGCAGGGCACGGAGGCATGTTGGGGCGATCCGAGGCGGGGCCTCCGAGTCGCGATCGTCGCTGGCATCAGGATCTGATCGAGTCGATCGACGCCACCCGTACGACCCTACTGCACCTCTCGCGCGTCGAGGGCCTCAAGTCGGTGATGGTTACCAGTGCCGGGGTCGGTGAGGGCAAGACCTCACTCTCGACGCAATTGTCGGCGAGTCTCGCGCGAGCCGGGCGCCGCACGCTTCTGATCGACTGCGATCTGCGACGGCCGGTAGCCCACCAGCTCTTCGACGAGACGTTAGAGCCGGGCGTCTGCGAGCAATTTCGTGGCGAGGATGTCGGCGAGTCGTTGATCCGAGCCACGCCGCTGCCGCAACCTCTGGTTCATGACCGCCGGCCGTTGCGACGGTCCGGCCTTGCAGTCGCTCTCGCAGAATGGGCTCAGCTCATTGCTCGATTCACTCTGGCCGAGCAGTTCGACTTCATCGTGGTGGATACCGCTCCAGTGCTGCCCGTGCCCGACTCTCTCATGATCGCCCAGCAGGTAGACGCTGTGATCTTCTCGATACTCCGCGACGTGAGCCGGGTGCCCGATGTGCAAGTCGGCGCACGACCGGCTCGGAATGCTCGGTGCTCGCATCTTCGGCGCCGTGGTCAGCGGTGCTCGCGAACGGACCTTCGGCTATGGATACGGATACGGGAATAACAATGCCAGCACCCGTTGATGCAAACCGATGCCGGATCGGCACCTCCGCACCACCTGCGGTGGCTGCCAGTGCTGCCGGCCTGGCCTTGATCCTCGGGAGCCGGGATCGTGCAGGGTGTCTGGGTCGGCCGCTGGACCGACTCCGAGGAACATCGGCCGTGCGGCTGCCCGACTGGACGCGGTGCCGGGGACCATCGGACCGTGGGTTGGCGAGGATCACGAGATCGATTCCGAGACACTGGAACTGGGCCGGATTGCCGGCTATCTCAACCGTCGACTACACCAACACGGAGACCGACGAGGCGGTCTCCGTGTTGATCGTCTGCGGTCCTCCCGGCCCGATCTCGGCCCACACGCCCAAGGAGTGTTTCCCTGGTGTGGGCTGCGAACAGGAACAGGAGGAAGAGCGGATCGCCCCGGAGATTGGCGACGGGTCCGAACCGAAGTTCTGGTGGTCCGACTTTCGCATGGATGCGGGCAGCTTGACCACGAGGTTCCGGACCTTCTGGTCCTGGAACGCTGATGGACATGGGTCGCACCAAGATAATCCACGGTTGACTTTAGCTCACCTCAGTCAGCTCTTTTCAAGATGTACGTTATCCGCGAGGAGCCCGGCATACCCGGTCCGGTGAAGAACGACCTGGTCGTTATCGGGTTCCTCCAGCAGTTTCTTCCCGAGGTGCAGTCGGCCTTGTTCCCCTCCAAGGCTGTCCCCTGATGGCACGATTCATCCATCCCTCGGCCCGAGACGGAGCGGCCGGGGTCGATTGGATCCGCGAAGACCCAGACGGAGCACCCGGAGTCATCCATGAACGATCATACGCAAGCCCTGGAGATCGCACCCTGCGAAGGTTCGTTGCCAAGCGATCCCACTTTGCCGAGGCCAGGTTTGTACGCATTCGGCAAAGTCGCCTTCGATACTCTGGCAGCGGCGATGCTCCTGATCTTGCTGGCGCCTCTGATCGCGTTGGCGGCTGCTGCGGTGAAGCTGACCTCACGTGGGCCAGCTTTTTACTCGCAGACCCGACTAGGTCGCGGGGGGCGACCGATATCGGATCTACAAGGTCCGCACGATGTACGAGGATGCCGAGAAAGATGGCCGCGCCCGCTGGTGCATGCCCGGTGATTCTCGCGTCACGCCGATCGGCCGCTTCCTCCGAGAGACACACCTGGACGAGTTGCCGCAGCTCTGGAATGTCCTCCGAGGGCGAGATGTCGCTGGTCGGACCGCGTCCCGAGCGTCCGGAGATCGCCTCGCAACTCGAACGGGTCCTGCTAGACTACGGCTATCGGCTGCGGGTACTCCCAGGAGTGACCGGCCTGGCGCAGGTGAATATCCCCGCCGACACCGATCTCGAGAGCGTTCGCCGGAAACTGGCGTACGACAACTACTACATCGAGCATTACAATATCTGGATGGATCTCCGCATTCTCGTGAGCACGGCGACGAGCCTGCTTGGCGTGCCATTCGCGTGGTCTGGTCGTCTACTTAGGTTGCCGTCGAGAGAGCTGGTTGAGGGTGGTGGAGCCCTGGGATCGGCCGAGATTGAGGCCGTCTCGGAGGTTCAGCCGGCCTGAGACTGAGACGGGACGAGGACGCTTCCTTCCAAGAATCGGTTCCGAGTCAGAAAACGGGGCCACTCGGCGATGCGACGCGTTGAGCGTCGCTTGCCGATCGGCCCCGAGGGTGTCGGCCAGGTGCCGGGCCGGCAGGGAGTCCGACGTTGGGCTACGTCTTGTTCATCCTCGTCACCGGTGCCCTCTTCATCCGGCCAGCGGAGTTCGATCCGGCCCTGGTCGTTATCCCGCATTATGAGGTGTTGATTCTCAGTTGCATCGCCGCCTCGTTCCCGGCGATGCTGGCCCAACTCGCTCCGATGAATCTGAAAAGTCGACCAATCACACTGGTCGTGATTGGCATGCTCCTCGCGATCATCGTGGCCGACGTGGTTCGGGTGAGGATTCCAGAGGCGATCCAGCACGGTACTGATTTCATCAAGGTCCTGATTTACTACCTGCTGCTGATCGGCCTGATCGATACCCCGGCGCGGCTCCGACGGTTCCTCTTCAGCATGGCGCTGTTCGCCTTGGTGCCAGTCATCTGCGCTACTCTCCAGTATCACCATATAATATATCTGCCCGGTTTCGAGCCCCTGAAAGAAGGTGGCTACGACATGGACACGGGCGAGGAATTCGGGTATTACCGCCTCCGCGGGGGTAACACGAGCGTTTTTGAAGATCCCAACGATCTTTGCTTGCTTTTGGTTATCTGTATGTCGGTGTGCCTTTCCGGACTGACCGACCCTGCACTCCCCGCCCTCTTGCGAGGGGCCTGGCTGTTGCCGCTGGGATCTATCGTCTATGCGTTCTCACTGACCAAATCGCGTGGAGGGTTTCTCGCCCTATTGGTGGGTTTACTCTGCTTGATGGGTGCTCGCTTCGGTCGCCGTCGGATGATCCTGCTCGGCTTGATCGGATTGCCCTTGATCCTCGCGGTCGTTGGCGGCCGGATGACGAGTTTCTCGACCAGCGAGGGCACTGGTCAGCTCCGGGTTCGCCTCTGGTTCGAGGGTCTGATCCTGTTCCGCCATCACCCGATCTTCGGCGTCGGCTTGGACCAATACGAGGCGGAACTGGGTCAAGTGGCGCACAACTCCTACGTGCAATGCTACACCGAATTGGGTTTCTCGGCGGCACGATTTTCCTCGGCGCCTTCGCCTGGGCGGTCTTCTCGGTCTTGCGCCGAGGGCGTGGAGAGTACGACGACTGGCTCGATCCCGAGACGCTTCGGCTCCGGCCTTTTATCACGGCCGCGGTCGTCGGCTACGCGGTGGGCATGATGACCCTCACGGAATCGTATCTCGTCACGACCTACCTCGTACTCGGTCTGGCCGTGGCCTTCGACCGGATCGCGGAAAGCGAGACGGGCGAGCCGTCGCTGCCTCTGAGCGGTAGGCTCTTCGTCAGGATGATCGGCTTGAGCTGCTATTCTTGATTCTCATGCATATCTATGTCTACGAGACCGCGTATTGATCTCCTTTCGAGATGATGACGGGTACCATGAGCATCGCCGTGAAGATCCGCCGGGGGGAAGGGCCCTTCTGGGGTACGCTGAAGCGGCTGGCGCTTGGGATGCTGAGGCTGCATGTTGCCGGTCGTACCGGGCACGCGGCCATTGTTCCGCCTGCTCTACGGGGTTCATGTGGGTGTCGCGCGAGTCTATGGATGGACCTTGAGGTTTTTCTGGTATGAGCCGCTCTTACGGTCGGTCTGCGAGTCGGTCGGAGAGGGGCTTCGGATGGAGCGTTTGCCGTACATCACGGGACGTGGCCAGCTCGTGCTGGGGAGGAATGTCGAACTGTCGGGAAAGTCGAACATCGGCTTTGGGAATCGTCATGTCGCGGCAGCCCGAGATCCGCCTGGGCGACGGCACGTTTCTCGGCCACGGTTGCGTCCCTGAGCGCGGCGCGTTCGATCCGGATCGGCCGCTCATTGCCTGATCGCGGCGGAGGTTCGGATCGCTGACTTTGATGGCCACCCGCTCGATGCATCGCAGCGAAGGGCCGGTGCAACCGGCTCGATCGACGCGATCCGTCCGGTCGTCGTCGGCGACGACGTCTGGATCGGCACCGGCGCGATGATTCTCAAGGGCGTGACGATCGGCGATCGCTCGGTCATCGGCGCCGGGGCGATCGTTTCACGGGATGTGCCTCCAGACGTGGTCGTCGCAGGCAATCCGGCCCGGGTGGTCCGGCAACTCCGGCCGGACGAGCCCCGCCCTTCGCCTGAGAATCTGTTCGTGGAGCCGGGAGTCGTGTCGATGAGCGTCCGCGAAGCGGTCACGACTTATCCGGGTGGCCCACGTGACGCCAGGGTTGGACGTCGGCGGCCTGGAGAAGCTTCTCGTCGAATTCGCCCGCCACGCTGACCGGTCGTGCTTCGACCTGAAGTTCCTCTCGCTAACGACGCGAGGGCCGGTCGCCGAGGAGATCGCGGCGTGCGGCTGGCCGGTCGTGACGTTCGAGAAGTCAGCGGGTTTACGGCCGGGACTGGTCCTGAAGCTGGCCCGCTGGCTGATGCGAGAGCGCGTGGACGTCGTCCACTCACACGACAACGGACCACTCCTCTACGGCGCTCCGGCGGCAAGACTGGCGGGAGTGGGTCGGGTTGTCCACACGAGACATCAGCAAAATGCCAGCAGGCTTCACGCCGCGAATCGACGGCGTTTCGCCACGCGACCCGGCTGGCGGATCGTGTCGTCTGCGTCTCGGCGGATAGCGCCGTCGCTTTGCCGGAGCGAAGGAGTGCCTGCCGGAAAAGTCCGCGCGATCATCAACGGAGTGGACCTTCAGCAGATTCGCATATCGTGGCCCGAATCCCGGCGGGCCGGTCGTGACGGTGGCTCGCCTGAGCCCGGAGAAGGGCTTGGAATATCTCGTGCGTGCCGCCGCGCACGCGGTTGCCGAACGGGCCGATTTCCGGTTTGAAATCGCAGGCGACGGGCCACTCCGGGGCGACCTCGAACGGCTGGCGCAGGAACTGGGCGTCTCCGAGAGCGTGCGATTCCTCGGCTCGGTAAATGACATACCTGGCCTTGATGGGCGGGCGAGCCTGTTCGTCTTACCTTCGTTGACCGAGGGAATCTCCGTGACTTTGCTCGAGGCGATGGGGTCGTGGAATTCCGGTCGTGGCGACGCGGGTGGGAGGCAACCCAGAGGTCGTCGTCCCTGATGCAACGGGTTACCTCGTTCCGGCGGCCGATTCTCACGCTCTGGCACGCGGGATGCTCCGAGTGCTGGCCGATTCGCGGACAGGGACCGAGATGGGACTGGCAGGACGTCATCGTGTCGAGGAGCGGTTCGACGTCCGTCGCATGGTGGCCGAGTACGAGAGGCTCTATCGCGAGGGTGACGGACGGCCCCGCGAGACATCGTGACCAGCGTGTAAGCGACGAGGTCGCCGAACTGATCCAGCCCTGATCGATCCAGCACCCGAAGATTCCCTCAACTTCAAGTCGCGAGCAAATCTGGCCTGCGAAGGCCCCGCCGTACGTGCCATGGGGAGTGCTAATGGGAATGAATACAAACATGCGTAATCTTCTCTATGTCTGGCAGGGAACCTATCCCTGGGAGGTCCGCGTCGAGAAGGTCGGCCGGGCCTTGACGGCGGTCGGGCTGGGAGGTGACCGTGCTGGCGCGCTGGAAGTCGGGCCAACCGGGGGAGGAGGTGGACACGGACGGCGTGCGGATCGTGCGCGTGGGGGTGGACCGACCCCGGTCGTGGACCATGCCGATCTCGGCCAACCCGCTCTGGCGTTCCGCAATCCGCCGCGAAGTCGAACGAAGCAAGCCCGACGTGATCATGGCCCGCGAGATCATGCTGGCTGAGGCGTCCGCCGATGTGGCCCGCCGACGGGACCTTCCCGTCTTGATCGACATGGCCGAGCATTACCCGGCGACGATGCGTTCTTTCAAGAAGTACCGGGACAATGCCCTGGCACGCTTGCTCGTCTTCCATGCTCGTGTGCCAGACCACGTCGAGCGCCGGAGCGTTGAGCGGGCGGACGGGATCTTGACCGTCTGTGACGAGCAGAATCACCGACTGAACCAGGCTTTCGGTTACCGTGAAGATCGGATGGCCGTGGTCCACAACACACCGGCGCTCGACGCCTTCCCTGGCGTCCGGCTCGGCTCGTCCACACCTCCCCGTGTGTTCGCTTACCACGGTGCCATGACTCCTCAGCGCGGGCTCGACCTCCTCCTGCGCGGGTTCGCCCTCGCCAACGCCAACCATCCCGATATCCGACTTGATCTCTGCGGCACGGGTGAGAGCTTCCACGATCTTGTGGCCCAGGCCCGCGACCTTGGGATTGCCGATCGCGTCCGGTTCACGGGTTCCTATCACTACGCCGATTTGGCCCGCCTCTACAGCGAGACCGACGTCGGACTGGTGACCTATCCCACGGACGAGTCGATCGAACACACGATCGGTAACAAGTTATTCGACTACCTACTCTGCGGTAAACCTGTGATCGTTTCACCGGTCAGGCCGCTCCGTCGCGTGGTCGAGGAGACGGAGTCGGGCTTGGTTCTGAACGGCTGTTCTCCGGCCTCGATCGCCTGGGGCATAGAGTCGTTCCGGGTCTCCGACCCCGCACCCTTCGCTGGCCGCGGCCTCGCGGCGGCGCGGAGCAAGTATCACTGGGAGCGCGATTCGGAAGTGCTCTGCCGATTTGTCGACGGCTACGCCTGAGATGTTGGGCGACTTTCAACGGCTCTCGACACCTCGCCGTCGGCTGGATTGGAACTTCGCAATCGAAATGCGTGCTTACGGTTGAACCACCCTCGGAGACGCAGTCGGCAATGACGATTGTGGCCAACCTGACCTCATCAGGGTTTGTGGGCGGTCCAGAGCGCCAGATGCTCGGGCTGGCCAGGAACCTACCTCCAGACATCCACTCAGTTTTTCTCCTCTTCGGCGAAGAGTCCAGTTCGCGACCGTTTGCGGAGGCCCTTCGGCGCGAGGGGTTGGCATTGTCGATGCTTGCGGCTAGCCGACGTCGGCCACTGAGGTTGGTGGATGAGCTGGCCGAGGCCCTCCGACAATCGGGGGCTGACGTGCTACTCTGTCACGGCTACAAGGCTGATCTGTTGGGAGTACCAGCGGCCCGACGCTTGAAGCTTCCGGTCGCGGCGGTGTCTCACGGCTGGACATCGGCGACCTGGAAGGTCCGTATCTATGAGAGGGTGGATCGGATCGCCCTACGTCAGATGGACCGCATCATCTGCGTTTCCGAGGCCCAGGCGCAGCGCGTCCATCGAGCCGGGGTGCGTCGCGATCGGATCACCATCATCCGCAATGCGATCGAGGCCGATGCGTTCACGGTCGAGCCCGATCCCTCGGCGGCAATCGAGCTGCGGGGCTTGTTCCCACCGGATCAGGAGCCCGAGCGGATCATCGGTGCGGCCGGCCGGTTGAGTCCGGAGAAAGGGTTCGTGCAACTCGTCGAGGCTGCGGCCTTGGCCCTGCGCGAGGACTCGACGCTTGGCTTCGTCCTATTTGGCGACGGACCGTGCCGACCGGAAATCGAGCGGCGAATCGCTGCTTGTGACCTCGGGGGTCGGTTCGTCCTGGCGGGCTTTCGAACCGACCTTACTCGGTTCCTGCCGCACCTGGACCTCCTGGCCATGCCGTCGTTCACCGAGGGGCTACCGGTCGTCGCCCTCGAAGCGTTGGCCGCAGGAGTGCCGGTCGTGGCAACAGCCGTGGGTGGAACACCCGAGGTCATCGAAGATGGCTCCTGCGGCTACCTCGTCCCACCCGGCGACCCGACCGCAATGGCGCATCGCTTGCTAGAAGCGATGGCCGACGAGGAACGAAGGGCTGCCATGGGCCTGCGTGGTCGGGATCGCGTGGCTCGGGAGTTTACCTTTGCGGCTCAGGCCGAACACTACCGCTCGCTGCTCGGGAGACTGACGGGAGCCGGAATCGAAGTCGGGTGGAGTGATGGCATCGGAGATGCTGAAGTTGTAGTTCCTTGATGAAATTTAGAAAACCGCATTTTCTTATGAGGAAGCTGTTGATGCCGGTGGCGAGCGGCCGAAGGTGGGCTGGGGACTGGAGGATCGGATGAGTGCTCAGGTCGTCTGGGAGTCCGTATTCTGGGTGGCGGCCGGGTTGGTTCTGCACGCCTACATCTTCTATCCAATGATGATGGCCGCCGGAGCACGGCTCTTTGGGAGGACGATCCACAGGGGTGGCCACGGGCCGCGCTCCGTCTCGATCGTGGTGTCGGCCTACAACGAGGAGGAGAGGATCGACCAGCGAGTTGACGAGTTGCTCGGCTGGCTCGAATCGACCACGATCGAAGGTGAGGTGATCGTGGTCTCTGACGGCTCGACCGATGACACGGCCGCTGTCGCCCGCCAGCGACGCGGGCCGAGGCTCCGAGTCATCGAGCGAGAGGAGAACCGGGGGAAGGCAGCCTCGATCAGTGAAGGCTGCGCCGCGGCGCGGTTCGAGGTAATCGCCTTTGCCGATGCGAGGCAGGAGTGGGCCCCCGATGCCATCGAGAGGCTCCTGGAAAACTTCGAAGACCCGATGGTTGGTGCTGTCGGCGGCGACCTGGTGCTGGAGAGTGAGCCTGGCGTGATGGCGGGCGTCGGACTCTACTGGCGGTTCGAGAAGTGGCTGCGTCGTCAAGAGAGCCGAGTCCACTCGACGGTTGGCCTGACCGGAGCCATCGGCGCCATACGACGCGAGTTGTTCCGACCGATCCCGCCGGGGACGATCCTGGATGACATGTATTGGCCGCTCCGGGTCGCGATGCAGGGCTACCGCGTGGTTCATGACGGTCGAGCCCGCGCCTTCGATCGGCTGCCTGACCAGCCGAGCGACGAGTTCCGTCGCAAGGTCCGGACACTGAGCGGCAACTTCCAGCTCGTCATGAGGCTACCATCTGCGATCGCCCCCTGGCGAAACCCGATCTGGTTCCAGTTCGTCTCGCACAAACTGCTCCGGCTGGTCGTGCCTTGGGCCCTCCTCGCCGTGTTCGCAGCGAGCGCGGCACTGCCGGGGACGTTCTACCGCCTGGCTCTCATGGCTCAACTGACCGGCTACACCGTCGCCTTGTTTGCACTCACGACGCCGATCGGAGCGCGGGTACGGCTTGTCTCAGCGGCGGGCTCGTTCCTGGTGCTCAACGCGGCCGCCTGGTTCTCCTTCTGGATCTGGATCAGCGGTGGGGCGTCGCGATCATGGTCGAAGGTTCGTTACGCTCCGGAGCCGCGCGGACTGTCCGCGCAGACGCCCCATGATGACGATGTTCCGCGGCCTCGACCGCTGGCTGATCCCCTACCTTGCGGAGATCGGTCGGCGTCGTCCGAGACAGCCGGGCGAGCCGACTCATCTCCTGCTTTGCATCGCTGACCACTTCGAGCCCAAATACGCCGGCGCGAGCCCCGAGGTCGCGAGCGGTCGCGTCGCTCATTGGGTCCGTGAATACCCCCGACTCTTCTCTCGATTCCGCGATGCGGACGGCCGGCCACCGCGTCACACATTCTTTTACCCTGTTGAAGAGTACGAACCGGAATACCTGGATGCTCTCGCCGCGCTCTGCTCCCGCGGATTCGGCGAGGTCGAGATCCACTTGCATCACGATAATGACACATCGGAGAATCTGCGAGAGACGCTGATTGCCTTCCGGCAGACCCTTGCCGGACGACACGGCTTGCTCGCTCGCGACCGTTGTACCGGAGCAGTCGCGTACGGCTTCGTCCACGGAAACTGGGCGCTGGATAACTCCCGGCCGGACGGTCGATGGTGCGGGGTCAATGACGAGCTTGATGTCTTGAGGCAAACGGGCTGCTACGCCGACTTCACATTGCCCTCCGCGCCGGACCGACCCAGACCCGGACGATTAACCGGATCTACTACGCCGTGGACGATCCGTCGCGACCGAAGTCGCACGACCGGGGATTCGATGTTGGACAACGCTCGGCACCCACGGGGGCGTTGATGTTGATCCAGGGGCCGCTGCTGCTTGATTGGGGCGCCGGAAATGGGGAGTGGTGCCCTGGGTTGAAAACGGCTGTCTCCAGAGAAGCCAGCCCCCCGCACCGGAACGGCTCGACGCATGGCTGAGGGCCCGCGTTCAGGTGACGACTCGACCCGACTGGTTCTTCGTCAAGCTGCACACGCACGGCTGTGAAGAGCCATGTACCGAGGTCTTGCTTGGCGAGCCCATGCTCCGTCTGCACGAGGCACTAGCGGAAAGGTCGGCTAGGGATCCGTCGTTCCAGTTCCATTACGTCACGGCTCGCGAGATGTATAACCTGGCCCGTGCCGCGGAAGACGGCTGGCAAGGTTCCGTGGTCGAAGCCCGTGACCATGTTCTGACCTGGAACGAGGGGGCTGGAGGCCGCTCTTTGCCAGGTGATCCGAGGCTGATCACAAGCAGCGATCACAAGGACGCTGCGCGGGCGGGGCTCGGGCTCAAAGGGACCTGATCCGTGGCCTGGCAGCGGGGCCGGGTGACGAGCGATTTGCCCAACACCCACCACGCGATCGGCGAAAGCGGCTGGCGACGGAGGCGGTTCCATGCCGGGTGACGAGCGGCGTGCGGGTTGCCGTTCTGGAGGTGAGCCGCTGCCCAGAGCCAGAAGAGTTCGGTCTCCCAGGCCCAGAAGTCGCTCGGGTCGAGCAGGTCCCGATAGCGGCGGACGACGCGGAGCATGTTGCTGTAATCACGATCGACATTCGTTCGCGAGAGTGAGCCAGGTACCTCGTAAGCAGTGGCCAGCGGCTCCGAAATCAAGTAAGCCGGCGAGGTGCTGAGTAGCCGGACCCAGAGGTCGCGGTCCTCGGACGGTTCCAGGCCGGTCTCAAACCGGCGGTCGCCGAGCGCCTCGCGGCGGACCACGACGGTGGAGGTCCAGACGAGCGTGGCGATGTCGAAGAGGCCGTCGTCTCCGGGGCGGATGGGGCGGTCGTAAGCGCGCTCCGCTTGCAAGACCCGACGGGCTCGGGGTCGGCCGGGCGGCTGACGGAAGAGGCGGGAGACAAGCCAGCCAATCCAGGGACGGCGGCTGCGGATCTCGTCGAAAACGAGACCATCCTCATGTGAGGGCAGAAAGCGCGGGGAGCCAGGACGCTCGCAGTAGTAGCGGCTCGCGACCACGCCGAACTCCGGCTGACGGTCGAAGACCGCAAGTTGCCGATCGAGCTTTTGAGGCTCCCAGGAATCGTCGGCGTCAAGAAACGCGACGAAGCGGCCTCGCGATTGCTCGATCCCAAGGTTGCGGTGCGTGGCTGCGCCTCCGTTGGGCTTGCGAATCAGCCGGACGCGGTCGCCGAAAGGGGCCACGCGGGCGCCGGATCGTCCGGGCTGCCGTCGTCGATGACCAGGATCTCACCCGCCGGACGCGACTGTTCGAGGGCACTCCGCACCGCGCGAGCAATTGTCGCGGAAGCACGGTAGGCCGGGATGATGACGGAAACCTCATTCTGTTCCACAGTGTGGGAACCCTCGAAGGCGGAAGACTGGCAAATAGAAGTCCGTCAAACCGGGGATGCCATCGGCTTCTTACATGCGGAACGCTTCCGACCGGGGCACCACGCCCTCCCGACGTCCGCTGGCCGGTCGAATTGCTGGAGTCGGGTCGGCCACGGCATGGGGAGCGACGACCGCCTCGTAATGGGCGATCAACTCACGTTCGAGGGCCCGGCGGTCGAACATCCGAAGCACGCGATCGCGACCGAGAAGTCCCATCGAGCGGCCACAGTCCGGCAAGGCGAGAACGGCAGCGAGCTTGTCGGCCAGGTCGATCGGATTGCGGGCCGTGGCGAGCAGGCCGGTAACACTGTCCTCGACCACCTCGGGGATGCCACCCACGCGCGTGGCGACGATCGGTGTGCCGCTGGCCTGTGCCTCGCCGAGAACGCAACCGAACTCCTCGCGGACTGACGGCAGGAAGAAAACGTCAGCCTGCCGCATGGCGTCTCGGACCCCAGTCCGCTCCAGAGTGCCGACGAACTCGACACAGTCGCCCAGACCAAGGTCCGCAACAGCCCCTTCCAGGGCGGCGCGGTCGGACCCTTCCCCGACGAGGCGATAGCGGAAGTCCATCCCGCGCCGACGCAACTCTGCCAGGGCATACAGCCCATCTTGCAGGGCCTTCTTCCAGTGGAGCCGGGCCACCGTGAGAATGATCGGGACCGGGTTGAACGGGGCCTCGGCGGCATCAGGAGCGGGTGTGAATAGATCACAATCAATGTGGTTGTACAGGACGAAGACTTTCTCCGGTTCGACGCCTCGAGCACGGACGCGACCGGCGAGGAAGCCCGAGGCGGCGAGGATGCGGTGGGAGGCGGCGTAGAGCCGGTCATTCTCGTCGCCGGGAGCGAGGGAGACGTCGGCGCCGTAAACGGAGAGGATCACCGGCAGGTCCAGGTCGGCTCCGAGGTCCTCGGCGCCATGGCCACCCCAGGTGAACTGGACATGGATCAGGTCGAGGCCGCGGCCAACGAACGGCAGGGCGTGGATCAGTCGGCGAAGTCGGCCCTCAGGCGAACCCGTGCGAAGGACGCGGCGGATCAGTCCCACACATTCCCCAGGATTCCGCATGAAGGCACCCACGGCACGACCGATCAGGCGAACGGCCTTGCCGGGTTGGCTCCAGTGGTCGATCCGGCCGAGGATCTGGGTCCGCTGACGCCAGTTGATCCGTCGATAGACGTCGTGAAGGACCGATGGTGGGTTCGACTCCCACGCGAAGATCGTCACTTCGTGGCCGTGCTGGAGGAGCGATTCGACCTTCTCGACGACGAACGTCTGGGCCACGCTCGGGAACTCGGTGATGAGGAAGGCACTCTTCATGGCGCGGCTCCGGAGGCGGCATGTTTCACGCGGTCCAGGGGCATGGCGGGGTTCTCTCACGCTCCTCAGCGCGGGCAGGGGTCGGAAGTGCCTGGCGTTGGCAAAGGAACGGGCGGCTGGTGACGTCACGTCATCATCCGATCGCGCGGCGGCGAACTTGCGACGAAGGTAGCCAGCCAGCGACGGCGACACCCGGTCCACCAGCCGGACGGCCTGGCGTCGCAGGCCGAGCGCCACCGTTCGGGGCGTGGGCCGCGACGGGCTCGGAATTCGTCTCCTCAACGTGGGCTCGGCTCCACATCTCCTCGTAGTCGCACTGCGAGGGCATCCGGCGGAAGATCGGGACGACTGCTTGACGGCGGGCCTGTACGGCCAGAAGCACGGGCCGGTCGTTGATCAATTCCCCGCGGCCACCGGCCTGCCGAGGATCGGCCACTTCATAGCAACGCCCTCCCTCACCATTCTCGACCGCGATCATCCGCTCGACGCGAAAGCCGTTTGCCTCCGACAGGGCCTGGTAAAAGAAGATTGGACTGAGCTGATAGAATCCGTGCCCGAAGTAGTTATTCGCTGGCGACGTCAGCAGCAGGTGCCCTCCAGGTCGGACCATCTCCATGCAATTGCGCAGGGCGATCGGCAAATTAAAAATATGCTCAATAGTGCCGCCATCGTACACGAGGTCGTAACGTTCCTTCCAGCCATCAGGCACAGGCTCGTTGAGGTCGTGGATCATGCCGGCGCCATCATAGTCGGAGGCGTCGAGGACATCGATCTCGCGGGCTCCCAGTTCGGCAAGGAGCCTCGCGAAGAGCTGGCGACCGGGTCCGATCGCGAGTGGGTCGGGATGCGTCGGTGGGAGCGACAAGGCGGTCCGGGTCGAAGTCCTCAGGCAGGAGGCCGTGGTCGGAGAGCCGGTTGCGCAGCGGCTCGGGTTCGACGTAGAGCGTTTGCTGCCCGAGTAGTAGGCACCGTTCGATCACGATGCCGTCGCTCAACCCGGAGAGGAGGAAGTCGAGGTCGAATCGCTGGACGCCCATCAATCCGCCTTTCGGAAGGTGCGTGAAGCGAATTCCGGATCGCTGGTGGGGGACAAGGACCAGGAAGCTTCCTGATAATACAGGCCATATCGGCCAGCCTCCGGCGCGACACCCGTTCCGAAGACGTCGGCGGGCTCGACCGAGATCCGGACGGCTCGCTCGATCAGGTCGGTGTGAGTCGGCGACGCGGCGGGGCCGGTCGCCAGGATCACGGTGAGGTAATACAGACCGGGAAGGAGCCGGACCTCCGGAACCTCGAAGGCGATCGTGGCCCGGTGTTCCGTCTCATGGACGAGCTCGGGAGCCTGGACAAGCGTGGGGAAGGTCACAAGTCGCTGGCCGAGGGCATCCTCGACGATGACGCAGAAGAGGGTGTTCACTGGATCGATCGGACCCCAGTCATAGCTCACTTCCACGCGAAGCGGTCCGCCCATGCGAAAGGCGGTCGTGTCCTGGCCGTCGCAGCGGAGACGCATTTGTGTCAGGGCCGAGGCGGAGCCGGGCCGGCGGCCGGAATGGTTGCGAAGGTCCACGGCGCCGTCGGAGAGCGAGCCGTCCTCCGTGCCGCGGAAATAGCGCTCGACGACCTCGCCGGATGGGCCTTCGGCCGTGACTCTCCCTTGCTCCAGAAGGATCGCCCGCGTGCAGAGTCCCTGGACGGCCGCCATGTTGTGGCTAACAAGCAAGACCGTGCGGCCCTCGCCGGCCACGTCCTCCATCTTGCCCAGGCACTTCTTCTGGAAGGTGGCATCTCCGACGGCCAGCACCTCGTCCACGATCAGGACTTCCGGCTCCAGGTGTGCCGCCACGGCGAAGGCGAGGCGGAGGTACATGCCGCTGGAGTAGCGCTTCACCGGGGTGTCGATGAATTTTTCCACCCCGGAGAAGGCCACGATCTCGTCAAACTTGCGGCTGATGTGGGCCCTGTCCATGCCGAGGATCGAGCCGTTGAGGTAGATGTTCTCGCGGCCGGTCAGCTCGGGGTGAAAGCCCGTGCCGACCTCCAGAAGTGAGCCGACTCGGCCAAACACCTCGGCGTGGCCGGTGGTGGGTCGAGTAATCCGTGAGAGGACTTTCAAGAGCGTGCTCTTGCCCGCGCCGTTGCGACCGACGATGCCGAGCACCTCACCCGCGCGGACCTCGAACGAAGCATCCCGCAAGGCCCAGACGACGTCGGGCGCATCGGCCTCGGCGTCGCGGAATCGGCTCAGGCGACGGAGCCGGTTGAGGTTCCGCAGGGGGGCCTTCAGCGCGTGGACAACGGCATCGCGGATATGGTCGTGCCGCTGGGCGGCGGTCCCGATGCGGTAGCGTTTACCGAGCCCTGCGGCTCGGATGGCGAGTTCGGACATGGCGTTGGGCGATCGCTCGGGGTGGCCGTTCGGAGGTCGGTTCGCTTCGGGGCCGAGATCAGGTCAGGCAACGTCGGCGAAGACGTTCTCGCTCAGGCGGAAGTAGAGCGTGCCGGCGACGAAGACCGCCACACCCGCGGCGGCCGAGACGCCGATCGTGGACCAGGAGACCGTCGTCGTGCCAAGCAGCGCCTTGCGGAAGCCTTCGATCACACCGGCCATCGGGTTCAGCGCGTAGAAGAGACGGTACTTCGGGGGCACGATCGACATCGGATAGACGATCGGCGACAGATACATCCAGATCTGGATCAGGAACGGCGTGGCATATTTCACGTCGCGATACTGGACGTTCAATGCCGCCAGCCAGCAGCCGACACCCGGTCACGGTCATCGCCATGAGCAGCACCAACGGTGGGACCGCGAGCAGGGCCATCGGCGAGGGAGTCTGGCCGTAGAGGACCATCACGACCACCAGCAGCAACGACCCGAAGGCCAGGTCGAGCAGGCCGGCGAGCACGGGCGCCACCGGGATCATCACGCGAGGAAAATAGACCTTGGTGATCAGGTTGGTGCTCATCACCAGGCTGTTGCTGGCACCCGAGAGGGAGGTCGAGAAATACGTCCAGGGGACCAGGGCCGTGAGGGCGAAGACGGGATAGGGCACGCCATCGGAAGGCACACCCGCCAGCCGGCCGAAGATCAAGGTAAAGATGATCATGGTTAGCAACGGCTGAAGGATCGCCCAGCCGATGCCGAGGACCGTCTGCGCGTAGCGGACCTTGATGTCGCGCCAGACCAGGAACGCCAGCAGGCCCCGGTATTCGCGAAGCTCGCCGAGGTCGAAGACGGGCCAGCGGCCCGCCGGCCGAATCAGAAGCGGCGGCTTCCGGGCAGGTCGCGGCGTACCGGCCACTGAGGTCGGTGCTGCCGTCTCCTGAGGGGTTTCGAGGGTGATCGACACGGGCTTTCCTTCGTATCGAAGTTTGGTCATCCTGAGATTGTGTCCAGACTGCGTGCAAGAACCGGACCGGACACATCCCGGGGGAGGGCGTATCGTCGTTCCAGGTCTTCTCGACGGAGGAGGTACGGTGAGATCGCGCGATCCGGATCGCGGGTCCAGGCCGCGACGCTTGACGAGATCGCGTTCCGGTGCCAGGCCTGGGCGTCCGGCGCCAGGGCGAAGAGATCGGCCCGTGAGGCTTCGAGGACCGCGCGCCAGCGGGTCGCCGGATCGTCCCTTTCCGGTCGCACGACCGTCAGTCCGCCTGACCATGGCCGTCGGCTCGACATGGGTTCGTTCACCGCATCCGGTCGCACGACGAGGATGCCTTGCACGTCGGGGTAATCCTGCTGCGCAAGGGCCGCGAGCCGGTCGTCGATCGGAATGGGGGGCTCGGAGGCAGAGGCTTCGAGGGGCGGTTCGAAGAGGACGACTCCGACGGTCGGCGTCGAAAAGCCGGAGGCCGCGAGATCCGACCAGTCATGGCGATGGAGCCGGCGGTCGAGCGTTCCGGGTTCCGAGGCAATCCGCCGACCGCCATCGAGCAGCCGGTCCAGCTCGGCGGCGACCTCCTCGACGTTGAGGCTCTGAAGGCAGTACAGAGCCTCGCAATCCCAACGGCTGCAAGGGGCGCAGGGGACGATGTGCCGCGGAGCGACGGCCGGCGCGGAACCGCCAGGGTAGGGACCCCAGCGGCGGTCGTTCTCGGGTCCGAGCAAGGCGAGCAGGGGGGTGCCGCGGGCTCGGGCGAGGTGCATCACGCCGGTGTCGTTGCAGACGAACGCGGCGCTGCGGTCGAGCAGACCCACGAGCGAGTGCAGGTTGGTTTGCCCGATCGCGCTCCGGGCTCGATCGCGGAGCGCGGTCGGAAGGGACGCGCGGAGCGTCGCGACGAGGTCCGCCTCGGCGGGAGTGCCGGTGAAGACGAGCCGGAGGTCGGGGCGTCGTTCGAGTAGATGGACCGCCAGTGCGGCGAATCGCTCGGTCGGCCAGCGACGCGACGGCTTCTGCGAGCCGGGGTGCAGCGCGACGACGGTCGCCTCGGGCGGGAGTTCGAGTGCGGTTTCCAGCCGGCGGCGGCCGTCGGCAACGGCCTGCTCATCGAGAAAGAGTTGGGGGACGCGATCCGCTGGCTCGATGCGGGCTCCCAGGCCCTCGACCACGGCGAGGTTGTTGTCCGATTCGTGCCGGGTCGGGTCGAGCGGAACGACGCGATTGCAGAAAGGCCTGGAGCGGATGGCCGTCGTCGAGCCCGATCCGGTGCGGGGCGCCGGCGAGGAAGGGCTCGCGGAGCAGGAAATAGCCGGCTCCGGTGACCAGCAGGTCGAAGCCCTCGGTGAAGAGTCGGAGCGAGCCGGCAAGTCGGCCGGTCAGGGTCGGCCGGTTGAGGTGGTCGAGGACGCGGATCTCGTCCACATCGGGGCAACGTTCGAGAATCGCTCCGGCGGACATCGCCGGGCTGGACGCCCAGGACGATCCGGGCGCCCGGATAGTGCCGGCGGAGGGCGGCGAGCGTGGGCGTGAAGACGATCAGGTCGCCGAGCCGGGCCATGCGGGTGACGAGAATGCGGCGAATCTTGAGGGGTCGCTGGCCCGTCAAGGCGCGCCCGGCGAGCCGGAGCCCGTAGTAGAATTGGCCGGCGACATTGACGGCTCGGAGCACGAGACGGGCCTTGCGGGAAAGGCGATCGTAAGCGTAATCGGCAGCGTCGGGGGAGTCGGAGGTACCCTCCGGGGCACGGCGAGGCTCGGGTGGACGGTCCCGGCGGATCGGTCGGCCTCGGCGCCGGGAGGCGACGTCAAGGGCCTCGTCGATCCGGCGTTCCAACTCGTCGGTGCGCTGCTCCCAGGTGTTCGCGGCGGCCGTGGCGAGGCGGTGGTCGCGGCCGGCCTCGGGGGCGTCAAGGGCGGCGGTGATCGCCTGGAGATACTCGTCGGTCGTCTCGGCCAGGGCAATGGCGTGGCGACAGGTGGCGAGTCCTTCCAGGGGCGTGGCGACCACCGGGCGGCCGGTGGCGAGGTATTCGAACACCTTCAACGGGCTGCAAGACTCGGTCAGCTCATTCTTGCGGTAGGGGGCCAGGCAAACGTCGAACTCGCGGACGATTCCGGGCAGGTTCTCGTAAGGCTGATATCCGAGCAGGTGGATGTTCGGCTCGGAGGCCAGAGGCGCCGGGTCGTAACCCGGTTTGATCCGGCCTGCAAGGACAAACTGCCAGTCGCGTTGGAGGCGGGCCAGCTCGATCAGCATCGGGTGATTCAGTCGCTCGTCCACCTGGCCGACGAAGCCGAGGCGCGGGTGGGGAACGGCCGCGAGGCTTGGGTGAGGGAGCGCGCGAGAGAGGCGTTCGGGAGCGAAATGGGCGAGGTCGGCGGCGCTTTCGAGGAGGGAAGCGTGGGGGTGGAGCAACCGGACCCGCTGGAGCAATCGCGGCGAGATGGCGAGGGCCAGGTCCACGCGGCGAAGCTGGTCTTCCTCCAGTTCCCGCATTCGGCGACGCCAGGCGAGTTCCTCGTCGGTGGGGCGACGCTCGGACTCGGGGGCGACGCCGTAGGCGCTCCACTCATCAATGGCGTAATAGATCGCCGCCGCTGGCCGGACGGCCGCGATCAAAGGCCAGGCGTCGGGACGGTGGGAGATCGCCACCGAGGCCCGGAAGCCCAGCCGATGGGCCACGTCTCGCGTGACCCGAGGGCGCCGCCAGAGGTTGCCTCGCCAGCGGAGGGGTGTGGCATAGGGGAACGTGAAGACCCAGAGATTCGGCTCGACCTGCCGAATCCCGAAGCCGGTGGAGGCGGGCGCCAGGGCCTTCCAGGTCGCCGTCAAACCGTGTCGGCGCATCTCCCAGTCAGGATCGACGTACAGGACGCGATGCCCACGGCGCGCCAGGCGGGTCATGAGTTGCTGCTTGCCCGTCCAGCAATAGTCCCAGTTCTGCTGCCCGAAGCAAAGAATCTCGCCCATCGAAACCGGTGTCGCCGCTCCCTCTGAGGTCTCCGTCCAGCCAGCCTTGTCGTGGAGCGGCCGGCGGTCGCCCCGCGTTGACGATCGGCGTCACGGGGGACGGCCCTCTCCTTACAAATCGCATGCCGGGAAGGCGGAAATCGTTCGAAGGCTCATCAGTCGGGGCCCGACTGCCCGAGCGACGGGTAGAAGGGAGGCAGGGGGCTGTCGGCGTTGTGGGAATCACCTGGAGTCCGGGCGGCCCGATCGGACAGCTTCGATTGCGATGGCGACGGACCGCGACGGTCGAGGTAGCTGCGGAGGTGCACGGTCGCCACGTCCCGCAGTGCGCGCTGAAGTGCCCCCAGCGCGGGATGATTGGAGGGGTAGGCCAGGAGGCTCAGGTACTCCGACGACCGGAGACAATAGTTGTGCGAGAGCAGGAGGATGGCCAGAGAGAGTTCGGACCGGAGTCGCTCGGCCTCATCTTCAGCTTCCAGACAGGCGTGGAGGATCGCCGGATAGTCGGAGCCGAAGGGGAAGGGGTCGGAGCGGTTGACCTCGGAATCGTCGAGAGCACGCCAGGCGTCTCGGTCGGGTGGTCGGGGCAAGGTCCATTCCTGACCATCGGCCAGGCGGATCGCCGGCCCCTCACGGAACTCAGAACGGCGGAGCTTGGCCTCGTCAAGCATCAGACTCCTCCATCTTGGAGGCGGGCGGAGTGGCGTGTTCCGTTCGAGGGCGGCGCCTCCATCCATCCAGGATGGTTTCGACCCGCGAATACCGCAAACCCGCTGATCGTGGGCCTCTTTGCTATTATTCCTTCCTGAGGCCGCGGGTAAATAGCGAGGAGCCGGCCATATGGCCAATTCGTCAAGGTCTCAGACGGCCATCGAGGGTCGGAATCCCGAGCCCAGGCGCCGTCGGTTCCCAGAATCTCGATAGGAATACTGCTGCCTACCATGGACGTTGACCCTTCTCAAACGCTCCGGACGCGGGGCGGAAAGGAGCAGGAGAACGCGAGCCAATGGAGTCACTGTTGATTCTGGTAAACGTGAGAGCAGATACGGCATGAAGTCTGCAGTATCACCGTTGCCCTCGCCAGGCCAGCAGGGAAGACGATCCGGCACCGTTGCCGTCGCGAGTTGTGAGAAGTCCGAGGCGGTTACCTGTGCTTCCCGCAAGGCCAGGGCGTCTCGGTCGCGGTCGACCGCGACCGCCGCGTATCCGTCGATTGGAAGAATTCATGAACAGCGACGCGGCTCGTCCCTTGAAATGCCTGTTCCTCATTGCCAACCTCCCCAGGCCGACTGCCTCGGTGCGGGGGGTCGTCGAGGGTCGCGAGCCGTTGAGTGGCTCACTCACGTCGTTCCTGCTGGTGATCGAGACCCTGGCACGCCGCGGTCATGAGATCGGAGCGGTCATCCTCGAAGGCGGGACCTTGACGGAGACGGCCATCCGGGGTTTCGACGACCTCGGCTCCGCCCTGGACTGGCTCGGGGACGGGCGGGCCGTCTGGTGCTCCTGGGGCGATCACCATTCGCTCGATCGCCTGAACGGCCACGAGTTGCGTCCCTGGATGTGGACCGAGATCGAGATTGATCCACCGGCCTTCGAGGCCCTCGACGACGGCCGGATCGCGGCGGCGCTGGTTGTCTCGGACTTCGTCCGGCTGACACTCCTGCACACGCGTTTTCATGGTCGGATTGGCCGCGTGTACAACCCGCTCAACCCCTTCTTTGCCACTCCCGTTTCTGGAAGCCCCGCCCGCTATCTGAGCCCGAACGTGGCCTTCGCCGGACACCTGGGTGAGAGCAAGGGAGCGCAGCGGGTGCTGGAGATGTGGCCCATTGTGCGGGAAACGCTCCCCGAGGCCACGCTGACCCTGGCCGGTTCGGCCCGGCTCTACGGCGCGGGGCGGTGCGTTGGGCCGCTTGGGGTGGCGGCGCCCGAGTTCGAGCGGCAGTATCTGGAACCACTCGTGGCGCGGTTTGGCTCGCTGGAAGCCGCGGGACTGCGTCTCCCCGGCTTGCTCACTCCGGCCGCCTTGCGGGAGCTGTACGACGCCTCGGCCCTTGGAATCGTCAATCCCAACTGGGACGCCTCGCTGGAGACCTTCTGCTGCGCCGCGACGGAAATGCTCGCCCGCGCCTTGCCGGTGGTGAGCGTGGCTCGCGGGGCCTTTCCCGAAACGATCGGCCGCTCGGAAGGGGCCCGGCTCGTCGATCAGGCCGACCCCACCCGGCTCGCCGAGGCGGTCGTGGAACTACTCGGCGACCCCGCGCCTGGAGCAACTCGGTCGGAAGGGGCGTTCGTTCGTCCTCGACGAATACGACCTCGAGCGGATCGCCGACCAGTGGGAGTGCCTGCTGCCGGCCCCTCCCGAGGCTCTCGACCTGCTCACCGGTCCCTGGAACTACCCGCCCCGTCGCGTTCGCTACCTGATCGAGCGCCTCTGCGGCCGGCTCGGTTGCGGCCGGGCCTTCGAGGTGGCCCGCGACGCCACCCGCGCCCTCGTCGCCGCCACCCGCTGTTCAGCCCTCCGACGACGGGATCAAACCGAATCGTCTGGATCAATTGCCATTTCCGGCCGGGGTAGGTCTGACTTCCATCGGGCCGGAAACGTCTTGCCGAAATCGCGCTTCTCGCCTGACGGAAATCCAGCCTGCGACGCGCAAGGTCCCTGATCCCCGCGATTCCGGATCACGGAGGTGGCTTCCACGCGCCGAAAGGAGCCGCTTTTTTTGACGGAATTGAGGGCCTCGGGCGGCCCGGGAAACCGCGAGCGACGCGCCGACGACGCAACGGGGACGGTATCGGGACATGACGCGGACGCCCAGGGGACGCAGGCCATGCCTTCAAGATCTCGAATGGAATTCCAGAAAGAGCAAGAAGTTAGAAAGAAATCTTGCCTATTTTGAAGTTCGTTCGGCGCCTGGGGCGGCGGGCAGCGTCGCAGTGGCAGGACGGTCTTTGGGGTGCCAGAAGTCAACCGGATTGCCAAAGAGCCAGCGATAATTATAGCACAAATATTGGTTCGCGGGCGCGGACAATCTTGCGGCGGGACCAACCGGGGTCTGAGCGGGCGACGCACGGCGGAGCCTGGCTCTCCGGATCGTCGTTCCAATGGCCCCGAATCCTCACGATCGAGCCGGTCGTCGGCCCGACCCCTCCCGGGCAGGTGAGTGAGAAGGGGCCATCCCAGAACCACTTCGTGTGGGACCGCCGCCCCCGGCTGTCTCGACGGAGGACAGCCGGGGGCGGCGGTGCCACACGGGAGCGAAACTCCGAAGTCGTTCCTGGACGCCTCCAAAGGCCATCCTGGATGCCGAGGAGGGGCGAGGCGCCTCGTCGGACCCTGATTTGGAGGAGCACCGCCCACCGTCCTCGATCCCGGAGGGTCGGCGGAGACCGCTCGATCCCAGGGCGGGTTTGCGACGACGTCGACGAGATCGCTTTTTTCGGCCGGTGCGAGTGGCTTTCTCGGGCGCGGCATTCTAGCTTCCTGATGAACAAGCCCGATGATCCTGTCGGCTCGCGTCCGGGTGTGCCGCGCCGCGCCGCCGTTCCGAGGGAGCGGAATCCGGCGGCGGCCAGCCCTTCGAGCGAATCCAGACACGAGCATCGGGCCTGTCGATCAGAACCGTCGGATCAACCCGGAGCCGTCCACCGCCGGACGCGCGGCCGGGGCAGCAGTCCACTCCACGCTCGGAGTGGGCGGAGAGACGCTGTTGTCCCTATTCTCCATGAGTTGAGCACCATGAGACCTTCCCAGCGACGAAGGGCGTTCGGGGTCCGCCTCGAACGTCTTGAGGATCGCCGATTGCTCACGGGCGGAACCCTCAAGTTTGACTTCGGGACGCTTACCTCGCCCGTCGCCGATGGCTACGTGGGGGTGACGCCCGAGACCCGTTATTCCGCCGCGACGGGCTTCGGCTGGTCGTCGGGCACCATCGACGCCCGCGACCGCTGGCTCGGTAGCGACGCCTTGCAGCGTGACCTGAACCTGACCAGCCACGCGGTCTTCACGGCCGACGTCACGCCGGGTACTTACTCCGTCACGCTCTACCTCGGCGATGTCGGCCCGTATGCCCACGACCAGATGCAGGTCGCGATCGAAGGCACGCCGATGGAGACCCTGGACACGGCCGCCGGTGAGGTCGTGACCCGCACCTACACCGTGGCCGTCGCCGACGGTCATCTCGACATCGGCCTGAACGACACGGGAGGCTCCGATCCGTACGCCGTGATCGATGGCCTGCAGATCCAGAGTGGCCTGCTGCCGAAGCCAACCGTCCCCACCCAGTTCGACTTCGGCACGCCCGACTCGACGGTGTCCGACGGCTCGACCCAGGTGCTGCCCACCACCCGCTACTCGGCCCTGACCGGCTTCGGCTGGCTCAACGGCACCATCGACGCCGTCGATCGCCCGGCCGGCAGCGACGCGATCCAGAGCGATCTGAACCTGACCAGTCACGGCGTCTTCGCCGTCGACCTGGCGCCGGGCAAGTACAGTGTGACGCTCCAGATCGGCGACGCCGGCCCGTATGCCCACGACCAGATGCAGGTCGCGATCGAGGGCACGCCGATGGAGACCCTGGACACGGCCGCCGGTGAGGTCGTGACCCGCACCTACACCGTCAACGTCGACGACGGCCAGCTCGACATCGACCTTCAGGACCTCGGCGGCGCCGATCCGTACGCCGTCATCGACGGCCTGGAAATCGCCCGCTCGGCAACCCCGACCCGGTTCGACTTCGGGCCGTCGGTTCAGCCGACGCTGGACGGCTACACGACCGTCAACCCCTCCACCACCTATACGCCCGCTCTCGGCTACGGCTGGACCAGTGGGGTTGTCGATTGGCAGTATCGGTGGCTGGGCAATAATGTCAACCGCGATTATGTTTTCACCACGGACGCCACCTTCGTCGTCGATATGCCGAACGGCACCTACCAGGTGACGCTCTACATGGGCGACTACGACAATGTGGCTCATGATGACATGGCCGTTTCCCTCGAAGGAAAACAGGTCGATGTGGTGAGCACGGCCCCCAAGGAGGTCGCCGTCAAGCCGTACCAGGTGACCGTCGTCGGCGGGCAGCTCGTCCTGCGGATTCAGGATCTGGGGGGCGCCGATCCTTACGCCGTGTTGAATGGCATGGACATCGACCCGGTCTCGAACGGCCTGGGGCTGGATGCCGCGCTTGGCGATTTGCAGCTATTCCCGTCCAACAACCCCTGGAACCAGAATATCGCGAACGCTCCGGTCGATCCGAACTCGCAGAACCTGATCCAGAGCATCGGCTGGGACTTCGGCCTGAAGGCGGACTTCGGTACGGTCTGGGCCGGCGCCCCGGCCGGCATCCCCTACACCGTCGTCTCGGGCGACCAGCCCAAGGTCCCGATCCACTACCAGCTCTACGGCGCCTATTCCGACCCGGGCCCGTTCCCGATCCCCGCCGACGCCGCCATTGAGGGCGGCCCCAGCAGCGACCAGGACCGGCACGTCCTGGTGCTCGACAAGGACAACCAGATTCTCTACGAGCTTTTCCGCGCCTTCCCCAACCCCGACGGTAGCTGGAACGCCGACGGCGGTGCCAAGTTCGACCTCAAGAGCAACGCCTTGCGGCCCGACGGCTGGGGCTCGGCCGACGCCGCCGGATTGCCGATGCTGCCCGGCCTGGTCCGCTATGATGAGGTCTTCCTCAAGGGCGAGATCGACCATGCCTTGCGGTTCACGGTCCCGAAGACCGCGGCGTCCCACATCTATCCGGCCACCGGCGACGCGGGGAGCCCGAATGCTCCGAATCTGCCCCCGATGGGCATGCGCGTCCGCCTCAAAGCGGATTTCGACATCAGCAAGTACCCCAAGCCGGTGCAGGTCATCCTCCAGGCGCTGAAGTCCTACGGCATGATCGTGGCCGACAACGGCGGCCCCTGGTTCATCACCGGTGCCCCGGACCCGCGCTGGGATGACGACGTCCTCTCCATGCTCGGTTCGGTCCTGGGCCAGGAATTCGAGGTCGTCGATGCGGCGACTCCACCGGTCTCGCTCCAGGCCGAGACGGTCCAGGCCGGTGCCTGGTCCGACCCGGCAACCTGGGGCGGTCACGTGCCGGGCGACGGCGACACGATCACGATCAACAACCCGGTCACGGTGGACGTCAACACGACGATCGGCGCCAGCCTCGCCGCCGGCCAGACCCCGGCGATCGTGGTGAATGCCCCCTTGACTGTGGCTCCCGGCGCTACCCTGACCGTCCGCGGCGACGTCGTCGTCGGCAACACGGCGCTCACACTCCAGCCGGGCAGTTCCTTCGTCTTCGACTCCAGCCGCGCCCCGGACCCGGCCCACACGAGCTACGTCGTGCAGGTCGCCAACGGTTACGATCAGAAGAACGCTCTGTTCCTCGCCGAGGGGACCGCCAACGCCCACGTCTCGGTCCGCTCCGACCCGGGCGGCGCTCCGGGACGCTTCGTCAACTCGGGCGGGAAGTACGGGCCGGAAGGGACCATCCAGGCGTCGTTCACCGACTTCAACCGGATCGGCGACGCCCAGCACGACGCGATGCAACCCTGGCAGGGCGGCTGGGGTAACACCTTCCGTCTCACCGATAGCACGCTCACCGATTGCGGTCCGATCCGCACGGCAACCTCTCTGGCGGGCAATGACAACTTCATCCTCGAGCGCGTGCGGTTCCTCGATAGCACGACCCGGCCGCTCTTCTTCAGTGGCTGGGCCCCGCTGACGACCGGTACCCGGTTGATCGAGGGTTGCGTCTTCGACCAGGGGCCCAGCTTCGTCGGCCCGACCGGGCTGACGATCCGCAACAACTTCTTCTACGACGGCTACTACTCCACCGAGTCGCGCTGGGCCGATTTCTCCGGCAACTTCGTGAGGATGACCGAGATCGAGGGCCTGCCGGTTGAGGGGAACGTCAGCGACAGCTACTTCCTCCAGGACTCGGGGCTCTGGAACCCCCACTTCATCAGCCCCTCACAGGGGGTCGGTGACGTCACGATCGACGGGGCCATCTTCGAGTACACCGGCACGGACGGCCAGGGCGACGCCGTGGTGAACTTCAGCCCGCTGACGCCCACGACGTACAAGATCCTCCGCTCGATCGTGCTTCCGAACGCGGCCGGTGACAACTCGGGCACGCTGTTCACCCTCCACGGCAACGACAACACGACCCTGATCGCTGAGCACAACACGTTTGTCGCCGGCTCGCAGGGGGCGACGTTCGGCGAGGCCTACGCCGGCCATACGGGGATGATCGCCTCCTTCCGGGCCAATCTCGCCTGGACCCCGGCCGGGCCGTCGCGAGGCTTCAAGCTGCAGCAAGACTCGTACACGTCTGCGACCGACGTCGCCGCGCCCGCCTCGGTGGACTACAACGGCGGCTGGAACCTCGGCAGCGGTCGCCAGGGTTACGGCTACAACCTCACGCCCGGCGCAACCGGGGCCTTCGGGGCCCACGACGTCCAGGCCGATCCGTACTTCGTCGATCCGACGCGGAACGTGGAGTCGTGGGACCGTTCCCTCGGCGGCGACGGCACGGTGGCCCACGTCCTCGCTCGCTTCGAGGCGGGCGATCCGGCGTACACCGTGGCCGCCCTCCTGAGCTACATCCGCGACGGCTTCGCCCCCCAGAACCCGGCCTATCAGAACGCGAGCTACGCGGGCGATCCGCTGATGTCCGACATCGGCGCCGTGCCGGTCGCCACGGTTGGGAGCGGGGTCGGGACGGGCTCCGGCGGGTCTTCCGACGCGGCGGGAAGCTCGGGACAGTCCGGACTGATCTCCACGGGCCTCCCGACGACCGGCTCTGGCATCAGCTTCGCCGCCTCGTTCCCCTCGGCGTCCCTGGCGCTCGGTCTGGGACGTCAAGGGCTGATCGCTCCTTCCACGCCGACGAACCTCGTCCCGCTGCCCTTGCTCGGTTCGGGACGGTCGCGATGGTCGAGCGTCGTCGCCTCGTCCTCAGCGAGCCGGGACGAGCCCACATTGATCTGACGGTTTGAAGGTCTCTGAGACCAATGGATGACGGGGTGGCGAGCTTCCGGCTCGTCCCCCGTCATTCCTTTTGGTTGTGAGAGGAGCGACCGGGCGACTTTGGGAGGATCGCCCGCCACGAGTCTTCCCGCCGCCGCGCCCATGAAGCGGCGACCTCCAGGCCAGCGTTCCGCGAGAGGCCGAGCGGAGTATAGCCCCGCTTGCGGGCCGCCTCGTCGCCGTAAAGACAGGCGAAGAGAACGGGAAAGTCGTCCGAATCCAGGAAGGATTCCAGGACCGTTTCCGAGTATTCGCGATCCTCGTCATCCAGCCCCGGCGGCTCCGGACCGGCGAACGCCCGGATTCGACACTCCTGCTCCAGCACCTCGCGGAGCGTCCGCGCGGGGCCGAACCGGTTCCCGGAAAGCGTCCGATAGACGGTGGCCAGAGTGGCCCTCCGGACGCCGGTCGCGGTCATCGGATCGCCGGCCCAGAGGAGAATGACCATCCATCCCCGGCGGTTCAAGGCCTGGGGAACCTTGATCAGGCCGTGTGCTTCCATCAGGAGTCGATCGGTCCAGCCCCCGGCCACGTCGTCCGCCACCGCCAGGCCCACCCGGGCCTCCGGCACGTTCCCTTCAAGCCGCTCCTCCGCCTCGACCAGCGTTCGCGTCGCGATCCCCTCGGCATCGAGCGCCAGCAACGTGTCCAGACAGTCCGCCACATGCGGCTTCGACATCGGATTGAAGACGATCAGAGGCGGATACGCGACGTCGTCCGTACCCCCTTTCAGGATTTCGAGATAGCGTCGGAAGCGACCGATTCCGCGGGGGATTTCGAGCAGGTCGCGCTGGATCGCAAGCAGGGGGACGAGTTGCAGCATGATCGTGGTCCCTCCGCAAAGTCGCCCGGATCGAGGCGCCCGGGTTGACCGGTTCCGACACCCGGGGACCGTCCCAGGTTCACGGAAGGGGCGGCGGGCCGGCGGATTCCCTCGGTCCCGGTTGCCCTGGCGTCATCATCCGTATAGCCTTTCATCAAGGGACCACTTCGGCTTCCCCTTCCCGGGAGCGCCTCGGATGAAGCTTGCCGACCGACTTTTGCCGATTCTTCTGACGCTCGCGGTGGTCGCTCAGGTCCACGCCGGGGATGTCGTCGTGAAGCCGGGCCAGGGCGTCGAACGGGAATTCGCGGTCGAGGCCGGTCGCACCTATCGGCTTCTGGTGGCCTTGCGGAGCCGGACGCCGAGGCCGACCGACCGGGCAACCGTCGCGCTGAATGGTCCCGGCGGCGATCGCCTGGTCAAGACCCTCCATCCGGGCGACCCCGATTCTTACCTTCCTTACCGGCCTTCGCAGACCGGCCACGCTCAGATCACGGTCCGCGTGGACGATCGATCCCCAGAGCTTCCGATCTTCCTCGACTGGTCCCGGCTCCCGGTCGACGCCTCCCACGCCCCTGCGATCGAGGCCGAGCCGAACGACGACTGGCGGCACGCCAACCCTCTTGTCCTCGGCCGCGACGTCTACGGCTCGGCCGACGACGTCGATTATCTCGACAACCCGAACGAAGGCCGTTCGGGGCTCGACTGGTTCCGGTTCGAGGTCGATTCGGACCGAGCCCATCCTCGTTTACTTCCAGCTCGACCTGCTCGACCGCGACATCTCGGCGAACCTGCGCGTCTATCTCCGTCGACCTCGACCGGCCAGACCGATTCCCTACGAGACGGGCAAGGACCCGATGGAGATCGTCCACGACCGCGAGCGCGAGCGCTACTCGAAGCACATCAGCCGGACGTTCACGAAAGGCATCTACTACCTCCAGGTCAACGCCAACCACCCGAGCTACATCCTCCGGACCCGCGTGCTGCCGGTCCCGCCCTATGACGACCCGCGCCAGGCGGTCGAGGCCGGGATGCACTACATCATGAACGTCGGCGACGCCTGGTTCGCCCAGGTTCCCCGCGAGGGGAACATCTACGCCCGCGCCGACAACCTGCACGACACCGCCACACGCTGCACCGCCTGCCACCCGTCCAGCTTCTCCACCGAGGCCAACCTCACCGCCCACCGATTCGGCTACCCGATCCGCTCGAAAGACAAATTTTCAGTATGTGATCGACCGACTCTCCAACTCGATCACCCCCCTCTACGGCGACGACGGCCTCTACTGGCAGCGTTACATCGCGATCCCGCTCCAGTCGCAGGGCAAGCAGGGGCGGTGTCCTGCTCGACTTCGAGCGCGAGGTGTCGGGCCAGCAGACCGCGCACCTTCCAGCGATTCGGCCCGTTCCTCCGCGACGCGTGGGCCGGAGCGTCGGAGCTGCCGGCCGACGAGGTGAACGGCGTCGTCCCGCTCGACAGCAAGTTCGGTTTCGCCTGGCGCGACTGGCGCGTGCCTCGACGCGATGGCCCGCCGCGGCGGCGGACCGGCCTACCACGATGCCGCCGCAGAACATCGCCGCGATCTGCTCGCCGACCCGCCGCCGACACGCAGATCGAGACGCTTCAGGACCGCATCCACCGCCTCTACGCCTGGTGGCTCGATCGACATCGAGACGCATGCCAGCCGGATCAAGCGACGAGACCGGTGCGCTGCTGGCCCTTCAGAACGAGGACGGCGGCTGGCATGAGGTCGACTCCAGGCCCGGCCCGAGCGCGGTCTACACGACGGGGCAGATCGTCTGGACGCTTGCTCGAAGTCGGCCTACACGCAAGAACGACCCGCGCGATCGCGAAGGGCCTCGACTACCTGCTCGCGACAGCAGCAACCCTTCGGCGGCTGGTTCCAGACGACGACGCATGAAAACTTCCGCACGCCGATGCGCGAGACGCGCTACGCCGTGATGGCCCTGGCCCGAGGCCTATCCGACGGGTCCCGGCCTGACCTCCTGGGGCAATCGCGACGAGGCCCCGGCCCGCTTGCCGCGCACCGATTCGCTCGTCCACACGCTCGACGATCTGGAGAACCTCTGGGACGTCCCCGAAGCCGACCGTGCCGCGTTTGCTCGCGCGATCATCCCCTTGCTCGATCATGCGGAGCCGCTCGTCCGCGCCCACGCCGCGGCGTGCCTGGGCCGGCTCGGCCAGCGCGGAGGCGGTCGCGCCGCTGGTCGCACCGGCTCGCCGATCCGTCGAAGATCGTCTGGCGAGCCGCGGCCTGGGCGCTGCGGCGGCTCGGCAACGCGGGCGTTGGGCGTCGACGCCATCGTGGCGGCCTTGCAGAGCCGCGACCCGCTCGTCCGCCGCGGCGCGACGCGGATCTTCGCCTACCAGTTCCACGGCATGGACGACCGCCCCGACGCTCGCCCATCGACTTTTGCTCCTCGCCGACGACCCCGACCTCTGGACCCGCCTCCAGGCCCTCAAGACGCTCCGCCAGTGGTTCTACCGCACGTCCGACGCCACCCTTCAACGCCGGATCATCTTCGCCTACCTCTGCCCGGATGGCCGACGAAACCGAGCCCGTCGTCCGCAAGAACCTGAGCCGAGGGCCTGTACATCATGCTCGACGAGAACCTCGGCGGCGGCGTCAGCCTCCAGAAGAACATCGCGCAATTGCCCGAACGAATGCGCCCCGGCATCCTCGCCGCCCGGGCGGAGTGTCGAGCGTGACGGTCTTGCTGAAGCCCGCTGCTCGCAGCCCTCGACTCGGGCAACGCGCGTCAACGCGCCGGCGTTCTCCGGTCGTTCGACGGCTCGTTCTTCCAGGGACGTTTCTACGCGCGTCGACCGACCAACATGATCGACGTCGGCAACGACCGCGAGTTCGGATTCCTCTACGAGCCGCCCGCTGACTTGCTTGATCGCACGTTCGCTGCCGTCTTCGGCTCCGAGATGGACGCCGAATCGCGTCGCCAGGCGATTCAACTCGCCCGCTTCTTCCTTGTCCCCGGCCGGACGGCGAGCCCGTCCATTCAGATGGCGCTGCTGCAAGCCCTCGACGATCCGGATGCCAGCGTCCGCGATGCGGCTGCCGGGGCGGTCGGTGAGCTGAGCCTGCGAGGCGTCTCGTCGAATCCGGAACTCCTGGCCGAGGTCGTCCGACGGCTTCGGGGCACCGAGGCATCCGCGTTGGCGGTCGTCCGCGCTCTCGTGCGACAACCCGACCTGCTCGCCGAGCCCGAGGTTCTCGCGGCCCTCAAGGCACGCCTGCCGGGCGAATCGGCCGCTCGCATCCTCCGGCCGGTGCTGGACCGGCCCGAGTTCACCGATGCCGAGGTTCTCGACATTCTGACTCGCGGATGGGAGCGCGTTCGCGAGCCGACCGAGCGGCTGGCCCTCATCGAGGTGCTGCTGGCCAGGCGTTCGCTGATCGATGTCGAGGAGCCGTCCGAAGCCGTCAAGGACCTGCTCCGCGCCGCGGTGCATGACCCCTCAGCCCTGGTCCGCGAGCGGACGCTCTCGGCCTTGCAGCGGCTGGAACGTCTCTGGTCCGGTCGCGCCTCGGCCTTGCTCGTGCTCTCCGCTCTGGCCGATGATACGCCCGCGATCCGTCGCCTCGGTCTCGGCCTGGCCGGGACGCGACCGCGGTTCTGGGAGCGTCCCGATGCCCGCGAGTCCCTGCTGCGATTGCTGGTCGATCCCGATGGCCGGGTTCGTGAGACGGCGCTGACGGTGGTCGAAGTCGATGCGATGCTGAAAACGTCCCCCGAGATTGCACGACGGATCAAGGCCCTGACCGCCGACCCGACGTTGAAGGCTCGCGCCGAGGCCGCGTTGAGGGCCGGCGGCTTCGAACCCGCGGAGATCGAGGCCGACGTCGCTCTCGCCCGGCCCCGCTTGCTGAGCCTGGCGACCTTCCGCGAGAAGGTCAACCCGATCTTTTACCGCCTCGGCGACGACGGCTACTCGTGCGCCCGCTGCCACGCCAACCACTCCATCCTCCGGATCGCGGAGGCCGATCCCGCCCGTGGATTCACCGACGAACAGGTGATGATCAACTACAATTCCGCCCTCAAGGTCGTCAACCTCGGCCACCCGGAATCCAGCCTGATCCTCCGCAAGCCTCGCAGCCCGCAAGGGCAGGGGGAGGCCGACCCATCGAGCCCGACCGGCCTGACGCACGTCGGCGGCCCGCGATGGGAGGACACGGAGCACCCGTCCTACCAGGCCATCCTCAGCTGGCTCCGCGAGGCGACCGATGCCGCCCACGCCTTGCCCGCCGATCTCCACCTCGAAGCCGATGGCTATGCCCCGGACCACCCGCCCAGGTCCGCCGGCGACGGCGACCTCGGCACGTTCTGGATCACCGAGAATGTCGGTGCGCGGCCCGATTACCCCCACGAACTGACGCTCGACCTTGGCTCCGTCCGTCGCGTGGACGCCTTGCTCTACGTCCCCCGCCAGGACCGCTCCGAAGGCCGAGTCAAGGACTTCGTGATCACGCTCTCAATCGACGGCCGGACCTGGTCCGAGCCCGTCGCCCGCGGTCAATGGCCCGATGACCCCGCGTTCCAGTTCGTCGCCTTGCCGGGACGCCCTGCGCGTTATGTGAGGCTCGGCGGCCGGAGCGAGGTGGGCGGCCGGCCGTTCATGGCTGTGGCGGAATTGACGGTTGATGCTCCCGTCGCCTCGCATCCAGAAGCGGCTGCGAGCCGCGAAGCTGAGGAGGGTCCGTGATGGCCTCCAATCGGGATCTCCTGAGCGATAACAGCCGCCCTGCCGACTTCAATCCGTTCGCCCCGCCCGCGTCGGAGGCCATCCCGACCCGGCGGCCCGCGATGGTCGCGGACAGCGCGGCGGTCGAGCCGGTCGGCCCCCTGGCCGTCTCGGTGCATCTTTCCGACGATGACGTGGCCGACTTCCTCGCCTACCATCATGGCCGCCGCTCGCGACTCGGGCCGATGGTCCGCGTGAGCCTGCCGATCGTGGCGGTGGTCGTGATCATCGATCTGGCCCTCTGGCGATCGGGCCGGTTCGATGTGGCGACCTTCACCTTCAGTCTTGTCTGGCTCCTGACCGCGCTGTCGCTTTTCCCCTGGCTCTGGCGTCGTCAGCTCCGCAAGCTGGCTCGTCGCGGCGGCCCACGCGGTGAGCACGCCATCGAGATCGGCCCGGGTGGCCTGGTGGGCCTGGCGCAGGGCAAGCCCGCCGTGCGGCGGTCGTGGGCGGTCGTGACCCGGATCGTGTCCACGGAGAAACACCTATTCTTTTACGTCTCCGATCCGGACGCCGAGATCGTCTCCGTCGAGATCGTCCCTTACCGCGAGTTCGCCACCCCGGAAGACGCCGCCACGTTCCTCAACGCCGCGCGACGCTGGAAGGAGTCGGCCTCGCGATCCGCCCCGGTGCCGTTCGCCGAGGACGCCGGACCCGCGATCGTTCCCGCGTCCGAGTCTCTCTCCGTCACCTTCGAGGCCAACGAAGCGGACCGCCGCCACGCCGCCCGCTCGCGACGGCGGGCCCTGAATCGCGAGCATCGCCTGGTGGCCCTGTGGACCCTCCTGAGTTTCTTCTGGACCGCCTGGCTCGGCTACCATCTCTCCCAGGCGGCCGATCACCCGCTCGGACTCGTTCGAGACGACACGATCCCGGAACTCGCCCTCTTCGGATTCATGCTCTGCATCACGCTCTCGGGACTCTGGACCTCGATCCGACATTACCTCCGTCGTCGGGTCGTCGAGTCGCGCGGGCCGATCACGTTGGCGATCAGCCCCGAGGGTTACACGCTCCGCGACGCCAATGGCTCCCGGCACCTGTCGCAGTCCTGGGCGGCCGTTCCCGGCGTCGGTTCCGACGAGCGCTACCTCATCCTCGCCTATCAGGTTCTCGATCCCCGCCGCGGCATGACGCTCAATCATTTGATCCCGCGTCGTGCGTTTCCGACGCCGGAGGCGGCGGAATCCTTCCTGGCCTCCGCGCGTCGATGGCACGCCGTCGCCCACGGTTTGCCCGACCCGGCGTCCGAGACCGCGTCGGGCTCCTGAGCCCCGGTCTTTCGGTTCGGGACCAGAAATCGGCGGGGTTGATAGGTGACAGGCCGACCCGTTCACGCGATAATTCGGGCATCCGTCGTCACGTCCCGATCCGCGACACCCCGGGAGCCGAGAGTGCCATGAACCGACCGAACGCGAAGCGTTGCCCGCGTGCGAATGCCACCCGACGCGCCTTCCTCCAGTCGGCCTCCGCCACCGCCGGACTCGCCGCCCTCGCGACCGCCCCGACCTTCGCACGCCACGTCGGACCCGACGATCAGAAGCGGCTCGAAGGGCTCGGCATCCCCGGCCCGTTCCCCGGCCGCGTGGTCGAAGTCCAGCATCCCGGCTCCTGCCCCGGCGGCACGCCCGACCCCGAGGCCGTGCGCCGGATGGTCCGGCACGGGATCGGTGCTCTGACCGGCATCGAGGAACCGGTCGAAGCCTGGCGCTCGATGTTCGAGCCCGGCGACGTCGTCGGCATCAAGGTCAACCCGGTCGGCAACCCGCTCGCGATCAGCAACTACGCCACGGTTCATGCCCTCGTCGAAGGGCTCGAGTCAGCGGGTGTCAAGCGCAAGGACATCATCGTCTTCGAACGCTACAAGGACGCCTTCCTCGATTCGGGCTACAAGGACCACCTCCCCGACGGCTGCCAGTGGGACTGGGCCGCCGAGACCTACACCGAGCCTCAGCTCGACATCGAACGCTACGACCCTGACGTCTTCGTCGAGCTGCCGATCGTCCACGCCAAGCCCGGCATCCACAACCCGAAGGACGAGCGCACTCGCCGCTCCCACCTCTCCAGGACCGTCACTCAGCGCGTCAACAAGATCATCGGCATCCCCGTCCTCAAGGACCACGGCTCCGGTGGCGTGACCCTGGCCTTGAAGAACATGAGCCACGGCTTCGTCAACAACGTCAGCCGCAGCCACGGCACCGCCGACACCAACACCTGCAACCTCTTCATCCCCGCGATCGTCTCCCACCCGATCATCCGCCAGAAGGTCGTTCTCCAGGTCCTCGACGGCCTGAACGCCGTCTTCCAGGGCGGCCCCGGTGCCCAGAAGCCGTACGTCTGGCAATACGAGGCCCTCTTCTTCGCCACCGACCCGGTCGCCATGGACCACGTCTGCTGGGAGATCGTCGATGCCAAGCGCGTCGCCGAGGGCCTCCCCCCCGTCGCCGAGCTGGGCCGCAAGGCCCAGAACCCGACCCACACCGAGGGTTTCGACTACCGCCAACCCCAGCACATCCCCGGCGCCGCCGCCCTCGGCCTGGGCGTCTTCGACAAGGCGAAGATCGACCACAAGATTCTCAAGCTCGGCGCCTGATCCGGGCCCAATCCCTCACGAGAAACACGTCGTCGATTCTCTGGATAGGGTGCGTCGAGTCCTCGACGACGCACCAACACGTCGTCGTCAGAAAGTAGCATCGTTCGCGGATGGTGCGTCGTCGAGGACTCGACGCACCCGACCTTCAAACAACCGCGGGCGCATTGCGCCCGCGGCTGCGAGTCCCTGGCCGGTCCAGCGGCACCCGGCGATGGTTCAGGCCACCTTCCGACGGCGTCGGCGGTAGGCGAAGGCGATCCCGGTCAGCGCGGCGATGGCGGTGTGGACCAGGGTCGCGGGTTCGGGGACAACGCTGACCCCCTCCCGCACGTCGTAGCCGCCCGAGCCGTTGAGCGTGAAGAGGAACGTGCGGTTCGACAGGCCGTAGGAATCTGGCTCGCCGATGACCCCGTTGGTCTGAGCCCCGGTCACGAGCCCATTGAGCGTGACGGCGCTACTCCCGTTGTTCAGGCCGACGGTGACGTCACTCCTCGTGTTCGTGATGTCGCCGTAGCTGAAGATGATGCTGCCGGCCGCCAGGCCGAAACGGTTGCCGGCCCCGAGCAGGATGGCCTCGGCCGTGACCGTCCCGCCTTCGCTGAAGGGGCGGACACCGTCCCAGAACGCGTCGAACTCGCCCGTGCGGGTGTTGTTGATCCTCAAGGTGCCGGGCGGCAGGAGCAGGTCGTCCCAGATTGGCGCGATCATCGGAGTGGAGTAGGGGAAGCCAGAGTTACCATACGAAGTATTCGTCGTTCCAAACTGGAGATTCCCGTTCGAGCTGAGATTGATCTGGGTCTTGGACCCCCCGAAGAAGGGGCTGGTAAAGGTGAACCCCAGGTTGAAGGGCCCGTAAACGTTGTCATCGATGCCAGTCGAGACGATCGTGTCCGAGGCATCGGTGGGCACGTAGAGTTGGGCCCGCGACCGATCGGGAGCGGAGAGCAACACCGCGAGTGCCGCCAGGCCGAAGGTGATTCGTGCATTGACAAGTCGCGTCATTTTAACCTCCTCTTTCCCCAAGTGCCGAGGCAGTGACTCCAGAGCTGGAGTCGTGGTTTCGGCTGCGCTGACGGCGCCGGTTCGGGAATCATCCAGGATAGGGAGGAATCCCAGACCGCATGAAACTACCGATTGGTTCAACTGCAATCAAGTTTTATTCCGGTTCTGTTGCAAAAAACAATAACATGGGCGAGCGCAGCGGAATCTGATGCCTCTTCGTTCACGATCTGGGCGGTGGGGTGGCCGGGCCTCGCGGCTCACAGTAGGAAAAGGGGTTCCAGCCGGAACCAATGGGTCCAGGAGACGTCGAATGCATCGATCGCGCGTTTGCCCGACTCGCCTTCGAGCGAGAACAACTCGACCGCGCCCCGGAAACCGAACAACTGGCTGCCGGACCAGTTCAGCCCCAGGTCGTGGGCTGTTCCCAGGTCGATCCACGAGTAGTATTCCACGCCGCCGGGGTAGAGCCGCGGCTGGGCGGAATAGTGGAATTTCACCTGATTGTCCAGCAGGGCGAGGATCTGGTACGTGATCTTCACCATCGGCTGCGCCAGGCGAAAGACGTCGCTCGAATAGACCGTCGTCAGCCGGAGGGTGATCTGGTCCGCGAACGGGTTGAAGAGATTGGCGTTCGTGCCTCGCTTGACGGTCTCGACCCGGATGATTCTGACTGATGGCATGGTGTCTCCCCGGATGGAAGCTGATCGGCGTCGATGATGGCTTGGCGTCGGGTGCCGCTGGCGGCAACTTGCCCGCCAGTGTCTTCTTACCGACCGGATCACTGGCGGGCAAGACGCCAGTGGCACCCGATGATAGCGCCACCCCCGCGCCGGAGCGGATCTGGCCGCCGCGGCCCTCTTCGAGGTAACGTGGGTTCTTCTCGGCGGGGACGTCCCGCCTGGCCTGGTTGTTCTGCGAGGGGATGGCGGGATGAGCGAATCGGCCCAGGCGTTGTACCGCAGCTCGGGCGCGTTGGTGCGCACCTCGTTCGCGAAGGATCGAACGAGAGCGTTGGAGTTCTGACGCGCCCATGCCTCGCTTCGTTTCCGAGGTCCAACCTCCGCGCGACCAATCGCGGCACCTACGATTGCTCGACGTCGGCTGCGGTTCCGGTTGGTCCACGCTCGCGTTCGCCGAGGCCGGTTACGACGCCACGGGCATCGACCTCAACCCGGTCGCCTTCGAGCCGCCCCCGCTCGAGCGCTGCCGGCTCCGCGAAGGCGGCGCGACCGACATTCCCTTCGACGCAGACGCCTTCGACGCGGTCGTCTGCTACCAGTGCCTGGAGCACGTCCCCGACCCTCGCCGCGCCCTGGACGAGATGGCCCGGGTCTGCCGCCCGGGGGGCCTCATCGCCGTCGTCGGCCCCAACCTCGTCAGCCCGCTTCCCGGCCTCGCCGACGCCCTCAGGCCCTCCTCGTGGCGCTCGCTCCCGTTCCGTCTCCGACCGGGCATGCCGCGGCACCCCTACGGCAATACGGTCCCCGAGATCCTCGCGGTCAGCCTCCTCCGCTCGGCCCAGCTCCTCGCCAAGCTGTCGCGACGGTCCCCGCGCTTCACGATGCGGGAGCCGGATATCGTGCCTCCGCTCCACGCCGACAACGACGCCTGCTACCTCTGCAATCCGACGGACCGGATCGCCTACTTCCAGGGCCGGGGCTTCTCCATCGAACGGCGCGGAAAACCCGGCCGCCCGCCCCTCTCGTATCTTCTCGCTGGCGGGACGTGCGTCGCCGCCCGCAAGTCGGCGGGTGGCCGTGGTCTCGTCTCCGAGACCACGGTTTGATGGTCGCTCGCAGCCGTGGCCCTGAAGACAGGACCACAGCCACCCGCCGACCGGATCACTGGCGGGCAAGTTGCCGCCAGTGGCACCCGACGCCGGTCCACATCAACTCCGGACGGGTGGCTTGTCTGAGATGTCCCGACCGCCCGGAAGCTCGGCGAATTGCCGCCAAACACCGGCTGGGCGGTGGCAATCTCGCCCGACGGACGGACCCTGGCGGTCGCCCGGCTCGCCAGGAAAATCGGTTTCTACTCCCTCCCCGACCTCCGGCCGATGGCCGAGGTCGCTCTCGCGCTCCCGGACACCCCGGAGCGGGTCGCCTACTCGCCCGACGGCAGCATGCTGGCGGCCTGGGTCGGGGCGTCGATCTGGGTCGGCGAGGCCCGGACCGGCCGACAGAAGCGGGTGGTGGAGGTGGAGGGCCCGATCAAGTCACTGGCCTTCGCACGCGACCCGAGGCTCGTCGTGATCGGGTTTCAGGGCGGGACCGTCGCCGGTTGGGACCTGGCGACCGGTCAGATGACCTGGTCATCACCGGCGCACGGGCTCAAGGAAGTGCGCGGAATGGCCGTCTCCCCGGATGGGGCCGTGGCCGCATCCGGCGGCCAGGACGGCCGCGTGATCCTCTGGGACGTGAAGACCGGCGACGAACTCCGCACCCTTGACGCAGAGCAAGGGGCCGTCGAGTCAGTCGCGTTTTCCCCCGACGGCACGAAGCTGGCCGTCGGGCACGGCAGTTCCGTCGCGACCTGGCAGCTCGCCCAGTCGAGTCGGGCGACCCCGAAAGTTTCGGCCCGACCGAAAACCTCGCCCCGTCCCAAGGACACCCGACGGTTCGCCCGCCATTCCGACGCGCTGATCTCCGAGCCGGTGACATGGCACGTCGCCGAGCGCCGATGCAAGGAGATGGGCGGACACCTGGCCACGTTCGAGACCCCCGCCGAGCGCGAGTTTCTCCTCAAGCTCATCCAGGACGCCGATACCTCGGCCTGGGTCGGGGCGTCCGACGAGGAGGAGGAAGGCACGTGGGTCAGGGTGACGGGGGAGCGAGTCACCAGGGAACAGCAGGAGGGTTGGGGCCTCGACAACCACGAGAATGCCCAGCACTGGCTCTGTTACTGGAAGAACACCGGGGTGTTCGACGACAACTTCTCCGGGACCCGGATGCCCTTCGTGTGCGAGTGGAAGGACTGACCGCCCCCCGCGAGTGGCCCTGATGGGGAGCTCACTCCTCACCTTTCGGGGCCGGTCCACGTCCGAAGGGTCGAGCCCGCATCCCGACCCGGCGACCGGGCCACCAGGACATGCGGCTCCCTCCTCGCTCCGTTGGGTGGCGTTGGTCACGTCGCCGATATCACACATTCATGGTTGCCAGCAATGATGATCGCAAGGTCAGGGCCACCACGACCCGACCGGGGCTCGCCTCCGCCCGGCCGACCCCGACCTCGGGTTCTCGGCGACGACGGGGCCATCTCATCGCCGGACGCTTCCACCCCGCCAGGTTCGACAACTGGTCGATTGTGTGCTAGATTAAACATTGGCTCTTTGGCAATCCAATTCCTCGACCGTCCCGGCGATGACGCGCCTCGTATGGAGACGGTGGGCGCCGAGCGAACTTCAAAATGGGCAAAGCTGAGTTGTTAACTGCCGAAAGAACAAGGAATTGTGGCCTGGCCGGTCGGCAGCGAAGGCGCGTCCTCCCGGCGTCCCTGAGTCGTCCTGGAAGCGTTCCGACAACGTCCCGTGCGCGTCTCCATCGCGTTCGCCGCGGCATCCTCGTTGTAATTCCTGGCGAGTTTAGGCCGGTGCCACCGCAACCTCGGGCCGAGGTCGTCCGCTTCGTCCCGAGGCGAAATACCGAGCCGCCCAGCCGCCGAGGAAGGCCCAGAGCAGGGCCTCCAGCCCCATGCCGATCCGCACGAAGACCGGCGGATCGACAGTCGGAAGGACCGGCGGCGGTCCCGGCGGTCCGCCAAGCCCGCCCATCATGTTGCGAAACCCTCCACCCGTGCCCCCCATGCCCATCATGCCGCCCATGCCGCTCATCATACCACCCAGGCCCCCGCTGCCTGCCGGAATCGAGTCGCTGATGACGCCCGGCTGAGGCCGAACGAATCCCGGCGAGTTCTTCATCTGATCCGTGATGTGCAGCTCGTCGTAAATCGCATCAAAGAGGCTCGGGGCCAGAAGATACGGCCCGAGGTAGCGGCCGTTCCAGGGCACGAAATGGAGCAGGATGTAACTCCAGCCGAGCAGGGCAAACCCCGTCCAGAAGACCCGCCGTGGACCCTGGCCGAAGAGGATGCCCAGCAGCGAGGCGACGAGCAGGAAGAACGTCAAGGAGTACAGGCCACCCGCCCACGACGGCGTGGCGTTGTGGATCGCCGCGAAGCCGATCGCCACCACGGCCACCAGCGCCAGCAGGCCCGAGATCGAGAGGTGGAGTCGTCGCATGGGTCCGATCTCCCGAAGAAGCTGGCCCATCCTAAGACATTCGTCGAGGTGTCTCAAGGCGTGAGCCGGGCGACCTCCGCCGGGTCCACCACCCACGGCTGCGTCGGGATCGCGAACGGATCGACCTCCCCGAGCAGTTGGCCCGGGTTCGACGGCTCGGCGCTGTCTCGCCAGCCGCAGGATCGAGCGATCCAGCCGACGAGGTCGGCCGGATTCACGCCTTGTTGACGCAGGGTCGTCAGCTTGATCGACTGCTCCCGCTTGGCGAGCCGCCGTCCTTCGAGGGTGACGGCCAGGGGCACATGGCCGAACCCGGGCACGTCCCATCCGAGGGCGCGGAAGAGGAGGATCTGACGAGGAGTGCTGGTCACGAGGTCGTCACCCCGGATGACCTGGTTGACCCCCATTGCGGCGTCGTCGCAGACGACCGCGAGCTGGTACGACGGCGATCCGCCCGACCTGCCGAGCAGGAAATCGCCCCCGACCTTCGCGGGGTCGAGCCGGCAAGGACCGCGGTACAGGTCCTCCCAGGATACTTCCCGGCTCGGCACCCGGAACCGCCAGGCGAACGGTCGATCGCCGAGAGCCTCGCAATCCGCGGCACAACGGTGGGCACAGAGTCCGGGATACGACGGTCCTTCCTCCTCGGAATGAGGCGCCGAGGCGAACCGGGCGATCTCGGCACGCGTACAGGTGCATGGGTATACCTGTTCCGACTGCTTCAGCCGTTCGAGGGCCGTCGCGTAGTCGTCGAGCCGCCGCGACTGCTCGTAAGGGGCGTGCGGCCCGCCGACATCCGGCCCCTCGTCCCAGTCGAGCCCAATCCAGCGGAGGTCTTCCATCGCCGCCTTGACCATCCCCGGGCGGACCCGCGAGGCGTCGATGTCCTCGACACGGAGGATCAGCCGCCCCCCGCCCGACCGCGCCGCCAGCCAGGCCAGCAGGAACGTCCGGGCGTGGCCCAGATGCAGGCGACCCGTGGGCGACGGGGCCAGCCGGCCGACGGGAATCGGGTCCTCCAGCATCGAATCCTCACGAATGCAGCCGGACTGGTCGCCCGGAAGCCGACCGTGTACGATACTTCCACCGGGTTTATTCTGCCCCGATGCGGCAAGCGGGGCGAGTCGGATGTGGTCAACGAACCCGGTGGAGTCTCCTCAATTCCGGCCTCTGGCCGGAGGAACGATTGCGATGGACGCGGACCTGAAGCGTGAGGCCCGGCTCGTCATCGAGCAGATCGTCAACCTGCGAGACTCCCTTTGACTTCGGCGACAAGCAAGGCCGTCGCGACGACTTGAGCCGCCAGATGGAGAGTCCCGACTTCTGGAACGACCAGGATCGGGCCAAGTCCATCATTGGCGAGCTGAAAACCCTCAACGGCGTCCTTAAGCCGTACGAGGCACTCGTCTCCCAGGCCGACGACATGGAAGTCCTGATCGAGATGGCCGACGAGGTTGGCGATGACTCGCTCGACGAAGACATTCGCGGTGCCGTCAAGAAGGCCCGCGACGACTTCGCCGACTTCGAGCTGCGCTCGATGCTCTCCGGCCCCAACGACCACTGCAACGCCTATCTCACCGTCCACGCCGGCGCCGGCGGCACCGAGGCGTGCGACTGGGCCGAGATGCTGTTGCGCATGTACATGATGTGGGCCGAGGCGAAGGGCTACAAACTTGAGGTGACCGACCGCGAAGAAGGCGGCGCCGCGGGCATCCAGACGGCCACGATCCACATTCAGGGCGACTACGTTTACGGCTACCTCAAGGGGGAAGCCGGCGTCCATCGCCTCGTCCGGATCAGCCCGTTCGACGCCAACGCCCGCCGCCAGACGTCGTTCGCCAGCGTCGATGTCCTGCCCGAGGTCGATGAGTCGATCGAGATCGAGATTCGCGACTGCGACCTCAAGCGCGACGTCTTCCGCTCCGGCGGCCCCGGCGGTCAGCACCAGAACAAGACCGAGTCCGGCGTCCGCTACACCCACCTCCCGACCGGCGTCGTCGCCGAGAGCCGCTCCGAGCGCTCCCAGCACAAGAACGACGCCAACGCGATGGCCCTGCTCCGGGCCAAGATGATCCGCCTGGAGGAGATGAAGCGCGAGGCCGAATACGCCAAGTTGTATGACGAGAAGGGCGAGATCTCCTTCGGCAGCCAGATCCGCAACTACGTCCTCCAGCCCTACCAGCTCGTCAAGGACCTCCGCACCGACTTCGAATCCACCAACCCCGGCAAGGTCCTCGACGGTGACATCGACGGTTTCATCGACGCCTTCCTGCGACACAAGCTCGCCGGCGGCGCGGGGGTGAAGGCGGGTTGAAGGGGCCAGCAAATGTGATCTGGCTTCGTCGCGAGGACGATGACCGCTGGGCCATCACGACGCGGTGTCTCCGCCTCCCGTTCACCTGGAACGAGGACCGCTGGCGCCACCTCTTCGTGATCGGCTCTGGCGGCGGCCGGCGCTCCTTCGCTGATTCCCTGGAGCAGCCACCGAACCTTCAGGATTCCTTTCAGATTGTGAGTCCCGTCTTTCAGGATATCGAGTTCCAACGCGAAGCCAACGGATCGATCACCGCACTTCTCGTCGGGCAACATGGCCCTCACCACTTTTCGGCCTCGTTCCGAGTCACGGCATGGGAAAACCCGGGAATGTACATCACGACGGTTGAGGTTGACGTTGCCGACCGCTGCAAGGCGCCGATTTCAGCGCTCTGCAGCTCGTATCAGGTACATGGCCCTAACACCGTGCTGCTCGGAGAAGATCACTCGGCAATTCGATGGACGGCCGAGCCGGACGACTATGGCGTTGAACTCACCGTGGACAACCGAACCCCGGATTCATCAGATCCACGGCCCTCGCTAAATCTCGGTGAGAAGGGCCGGGCGGGAGTTCTGGCCCAGATCGTCGCGCCGATCGTTGGCAATCACTTGACGCATCGCTGGTCCTACCTCTGGACATTTGCCCAGACGTCCCCGTCGTTCCCTTCTGTTGAAGCATCTTAAGTTTCTTGTAGGGAGGGCCTCGGCCCGCCATCGACCGGAGGCGGGCCGAGGCCCTCCCTACGAGCTACGAGTAAACCAACTCGGCGGATGCACCATTCGGTCTTGTCTTGTAGGGTGGGCTCCGCCCACCGTCTTCGCTGGTTTCCGACGGAGAGCCCGATGGACGTCCTCAAGCACAGCGACCCCGAGGTCTTCGCCGCGATCGCCGCGGAGGAGGATCGCCAGCGCGACGAGCTGGAGCTGATCGCCTCGGAGAACTACACCAGCCGCGCCGTGATGGAGGCCGTCGGCTCCGTCCTCACGAACAAGTACGCCGAGGGCCTGCCCGGCCGCCGCTATTACGGCGGTTGCCAGCATGTCGATACCTCCGAGCGCCTCGCGATCGACCGCGTCAAGCGCCTCTTCGGCGCCGAGCACGCCAACGTCCAGCCCCACTCCGGCGCGACCGCCAACCAGGCCGTCTATTACGCCGCGCTGGAGATCGGCGACACCGTCCTCGCGATGGACCTCGCCCAGGGCGGCCACCTCACCCACGGCATGAAGCTCAACTTCTCCGGCCGCTGGTACAACACGATCGGTTACGGCCTCGACCCGAAGACCGAGCGCATCGACCACGACGGCATCGCCCGACTCGCCCGCGAGCACAAGCCGAAGCTCATCCTCGCCGGCGCCAGCGCCTACGCCCGCATTATCGACTTCGACCGGATCGCCGAGGTCGCGAGGGAGGTCGGTGCCATCTTCTTCGTCGATATGGCCCACATCGCGGGACTCGTCGCGGGCGGGCAGCATCCGAACCCGGTCCCGGTGGCCGATTTCGTCAGCACGACCACCCACAAGACCCTCCGCGGCCCCCGAGGCGGGATCGTGCTCTGCAAGCAACCGTGGGCGAAGAAGCTCGACTCGGCCGTCTTCCCCGGCCTCCAGGGCGGCCCTCTGGAACACGTCATCGCCGGCAAGGCCGTCTGCTTCGGCGAGGCGCTTCGCGACGACTTCCGGGCCTACGCCGCCCAGGTCGTCGCCAACGCCAGGGTCCTCGCCGACGAGCTGACCCACGCCGGCTTCCGCCTTGTCTCCGGCGGCACGGATAACCACCTGATTCTGATCGACATGACCTCGAAAGGTCTCACCGGCAAGGTCGCCGAGGCCGCCCTCGGCCGGGCCGGGATCACTGTGAACAAGAACCTGATCCCGTTCGACACCCGCAAACCTCTCGACCCCAGCGGCATCCGGATGGGCACCCCCGCCCTCACGACACGGGGACTCAGGGAAGAGGCCATCCGTCAGGTCGCCGCCTGGATTGTTGCCGTCCTCGACGCGCCGGATGAGGCCCATGTCGCCGAGCGGGTCCGCGTCGAGATCAAGCAATTCGTGAAGGATTACCCGGTTCCCGCCGACTCGGAGCCGGCCCACGTCGGTTGAGGTTACCGTTGCCTCGTCGTCGCCTCGTTCTCCGGTCGTCCGGCCAGCGGTCGGGGCGGTTCCTGGAGTCGATAGACGGCGAGGTGCCCTTCCGTCTTCAGGTGTTCGAGTGAGCCGGACGCCGGCTCATCCCGTGGCGGTGCGGCGGCCAGGACATGGGTTGCCCCTTGACGGCGAGCCAAGGCGGCCAGCTCGTCGGGCGTCAAGGCGTCGTAACGGCGTTCGAGGGCCTGGCGATCGTCGAGATAGGCTCGCGCGAACGCCGCCAGCGAGCCGTCGAACCCAACATGGTCGCGGAACCGGTCGATCCAGTCGGCCAGGCCGGCGGCATGGTAAGGTGTGCCGGCGCGGTTGAAAGTGAGCGATCGGTACGACCAGAGACGGAAGGTCTTCGGACCCGGCGGCCCGATGAACCGGGCGTCGGGCGGCGTGTGGTCGCGACACCAGAGGGCCAGCCGCTCCACGTCGTCCGTCGGTCGCATTCCGAATCGACAGCGTTCCGCCAGCGCCTCCACCCAGACCGGCGCGGTTTTTCCCCAGAGCGCCGGCAGAACCAGGGCCGCCAGTGGCACCGCCCAGGCGAAGACCGTCAGTCGGGCGAGCCGCCAGGCGTTAAAGTTGAGCGGGTGACGGGGAAGGCAACGGCCCGCGAAAATCGCCAGCGACGATGCGGTCAGTAGCCGGATCTGGCCGGATTCCACGTCGTGGCCAGCCAGGAATCCCAGCCCGAGGCCGAGCGTCACCAGACCGGAAACCGGGCCAAGTCGCGGTTCCAGCCGGTTCCCGAGGAGGAAGGCCAGCTCGGTGGTGGTCGCAACCACGAGTGACCAGTCGCCCGAAAGACCGACCAGCAGGAGACCTGCGCGAAGTTGTCCGGTCCAGCCGCCCTCCCTCCAGAGCCGAAAAACGTGACCCGAGAGGGCGACCAGGCAGAGCCCGCGAGCGGTCGTCGCCATCCGGAAGGGCTGGAAGAGCGTGATGCGCAGGTCCCGGAACCACTCGATCGCAACCCAGGCCAGGACCAGACCGGCCAGGTTCACCATCAGCAGAGCGACGAGGCGGGATCGCGGCGATGTGCCGAGTGGCGATGATCCCCCCGGCCCTCGGATCAGGGCAAGACTCGCGAGAATCGGGTAGCAGGCCCAGGCAAGCCATTGCGGCATCCGCCAGAGGTGGGGGAGCATGTGCTGGGGACTCTGGACGTAAGCCGTGATCAGGTAGAAGTCTTCATGATCCATCCCCCGGAACAGAGCGTCAGCCTGAGACGTGTTCGCGACCGAGCCAGGGACCAGAGCGACCGCGAGCAGGAGTACTGCTCCAACCGCGGAACGGCGCGACACCCCGGAGCGTCGCGGAACGATCGCGAGCAGGACCCTGGTCGTCCCGAGCCAGAGGGCGAGCTGGAGGCCGACGGACGGATGCACCCACGCCGCGAGGCCAAGCAACGGCGGAGCGACCCAGAGCCCGCGACCGGGTCGGGCCACGAAAGCGGCCAGAGCGACCCAGCCGAGCGCGAAGCCGAGGAGGCGGTCGAGGAGCATGGCCTCGAACAGGTGGTTCGTGCCGATGTTGCCGGCCTTGGCCGTCAAGGTCAGGACGACCGCCACTACCCCCACCCACGGTCCCGACTCCGGCCAGGCGAGCCGTGCCAGGCGGTCCAGACCTTCGAAAGTGAGGGCGAATGTCAGGGAAAATAGGAAGAACAGGCAGAATGGGAGGCCCAGGACGCGACTCGTGAGGTCGAGCAGGCCGAGATAGCCGCGGTGGGGGTTGAAGGTGTCGAACGAACGAACGAAAGGATCCGACCTGTAAAGGGAGGGGTCCTGATGGTGGAGGAGGAGCGGAAGTCGATAAGCCTGGTCGCCGTCGTAACTCTGATAACCTCGGAAAGTCAGGTAGAAACCGAGGAGAATCAGGAGAAGTGACCATCGAGGAGGGAAGGGGCGACCCATGCGGCTCCATCCTGGAGAGGGAGAGGAGATCCGAAGGACTCCTTATCGCCGGGTGGTCGCCGGGCGTCAACGCGACTCGGCGGGACGCAGGCCGAGTTCGGTCATGGCGCGATCGACGTCGTTGAGGAAGGATGCGGATTCTGGGTCAAGGTCACCGAAACGGGGAAGGGCCAGGGGAGGAGTCCGGCTGGCGGTCTGGACCGGTTTCTCAGTCGATTTGGGGCGGGATTTGGGCTCGGTGCCGGACTTCCTTGAGTCGGCCGGTGCGAGGGACTCGGGAGGTTGCTCAGCCAGGGCGGCACCCGACCCGGCATCTTCCCAGAAGCCGCGACGGCGGATCTGCTGGATGAACGACTGGACGGGAGGCGAGTTCCAGAACGTCTCGGCCGGTCGATACTGATTGGACCAGACGAGGGCTCGGGAGGCTTTCGTCTGAGCCTCGACCACGCCGCCCGGTTTGACGTAATTGGGGGCGAATTGAACGATCGAGGCGGCCAGGAACGAGGCCACCAGAAACCCCTTACCAGCGCCGAGAAGGAAGCCGGCCCCTTGATCGCTGCGGTTCGGCTCGATCAACTCGCCGTACGGTCGTCGTCGGCGAAGCTTGACGATCATGGTGGCCAGACCGGACGTCACCACGTAGGAGCCGACCGCCGAGGCCCACCAGAGCAGGCGGTCGAGTACCGGCGGCTGAATGGCCGGCAAGACCTCGCGGGCGTAGGGCCGCAAGGCATCGCGGACCGGGTCGGCCAGATAAACGCAGCCGATCAGGGCGCCCAGGCCGATCGCCTGGATCACAAATCCCTTGAACCATCCCCGGATGGCCCAGATCAGGATCAACGCCCCCAGCATCATGTCCAGGCCCATGATCCTCACCTCGCGTCGCTGCTTCGTCTCGAGTCGCCCATTCGTGTGTTCGTCGCTCGGGCAAGGATCTTCGCGGGAAATCCCCTGAATCGCCCGTATCGTCCTATTTCGGCGCCAGACGATCGGATCTTGAATCCGGCTCTCGTGGGCGCCTCCTTCCCCCTTCATTTTATCCCGATCGGGCCGGAATCGGGGGAATAATCCTGTTCGCCGTACAGTGGGACGATGTTTTGCTCCCTTCGCGCCGGGCGAGTGAAGCACGACGTCCGAGGAAGAATAACGGTCGGCTTCCCAGGGCCCGACAAGAGATCGCCCGGTCCAGGGTCGCAGCCGACGAGACGATCATCCGTCCGGTACACCCGGATCGTCGGCGATTGTCAAGCGGGGCCGAGGTCGCGGCTCAGTCCTCGGCGATGACGGGATTGGAGAGCGTGCCGATGCCCTCGATACTGGCCTCGACCACGTCTCCGGGGCGGAGGAATTGACCGGTGGAGGCACCGACTCCGGAGGGGGTGCCTGTGGCAATGATGTCGCCAGGTTCCAGGGTGACGAAGCGGGACAGGAAGGTAATGATTGCGGTGATGGGGAAGATCATGTGAGAGGCCAGACCCGCTTGCTTCAACTCATCATTGACCGTCAGGCGAAGCCGAAAGCGCTGGGGATCGGCCACGGCATCGGCAGTGAGGATGCACGGGCCGATGGGACAGAAGGTATCGTGCCACTTGCCATGCATCCAGTCGAAGAATGGGTCGCGATCGCGCGGCATGCGGTTGGGGTTGGGGGTGAAATTGCGGTCGCTGATATCGTTGATAACGGTGTATCCGGCGACGTACTTCAGCGCCTCGGCCTCGGTCACGTGGCGGCAACGTCGGCCGATCACGACGCCCAGCTCACACTCCCAGTCGATCTGATCAGGCGAGCAGGCGGGGATGATGATGGGGTCGCCGGGGTTCGTCAGGGTTGTCGAGGAAGGTTTCATGAAGACGTAGGGGAACGTCTCCTCGCGCTCGACGGCCACGCCTCCGCCCTCGGTGATGTGGGAAACATAGTTGCCGGCCAGCAGGAGCAACTTGGGTGGGTCAGGGATCGGGACGAGCAGACTCACGTCATCCGAAGGGACGGCCAGCTCGTCGATCGGTGGGGCTTCCGGTCCCTGAACCCACTCGATGAGGTCCCGGGCTGTCTCGAATGCAAGACCGTCGGGCGGGAGCAGGTCGAGCAGACGCTCCACTGAAGGCAGGACCGAGTCGTTCTCGTTGGCCTGACAGTAGGCCTCATAGGCGACATCGAGGGGGATGATGTGGTCATCCACATAGAAGCCTAGCAAGGGAGATTCCCCCATCGTGAAGCGACATAGGCGCATCCGCGTGGTCCTTCCCCATCCAGCCTGGTTGTATTTATTCTTGAATGGTATGTTGAGACGGGTTTTGTGAGGCCACGATAGCATTGCGTCCGAATGCGGGCAACGCCTGTCTCGCTCTCGCTCCACCGCCGGCCTCCTGGCCCCGAAGGAAGTCGTGCGCGGCAGCGGACCCCGGCCGATCTCCGAGCCGGTATCATCCGGGCCGATCGTCGGACTCCGACGCCACCTCGGGAAGATCGGGAAGGTGTCCAGTTCTCCCGACAGAGCGAACCGAGGGTTCGGGCTTCGGGATTGGGGTCGAGAGCAGGTTGCGGAGAGCCTTCAGGAGCTGGGGCTCATCGGACTCGGGAACGGTCCTCAGGTCCAGGAGGACCGCGCCTCCCTGAACACGCGGCACAACGGCGGGCTCGCCGAGGCGGAGGGCACGGGCCAGGGACGCCTCGGCGGAGAGTGGTGCCGGGTAAGGGGGAGCGAGACGGACGGCTGCCGAAGGGAAGGGTTCAAGAGGGGCACTGCCGCCGCCGAGATAGGTGGTGGTGGCGACGGCCGTCGCGTTCCAGCCGAGTTCCGAGCGGACGGTTCCGGCGAGACGCTCGGCCCGCTGGCGGAGCGACGCCGGGGTGGCGGAGAGGAAGGCCCAGAGCGGGATTCGCCGCGATGCCCGGTCGGGTTCGAGGGCCAGGCGGAGGGTGGCTTCGAGGGCGGCGAGCGTCATCTTGTCCACGCGGACGGCCCGCATCAGGGGGTCGGAAGCCACGCGGTCGATGGCCGGCTTCGAGCCCACGAGGATGCCGCACTGGGGACCACCAAGAAGCTTATCACCGGAGAAGAGGACAAGGTCGGCGCCGGCGGCGAGGCCCTCGGCGGCGGTTGGCTCGTCGTCGAGGCCGGGGATCAGGCCGGTTGCGAGGGCGCCGGAGCCGATGTCGTCGAGGCACCAGAGGCCTCGGGACTTCGCCAGCCGTGCGAGGTCGGCGATTCCGACCGAGTCGGTGAACCCGACGACCCGGAAATTGCTGGTGTGGACCCGCAGCAAGGCGGCCGTCTCGGGGCTGAGGGCTCGTTCGTAGTCGGACAGGCGGGTCTTGTTGGTCGTCCCGACCTCCCGGAGCCGGACGTTGGAAACCTCGAAAATCTCGGGGAGGCGGAAGCTCCCGCCGATCTCGACCAGCTGTCCCCGCGAGACGACCACCTCGCGACCCGAGGCCAGGGCCCGGAGGGCCAGGACGGTCGCCGCAGCATTGTTATTGACGACGGTGGCGGCCCCGGCGCCGGTCAGCTCGCGCAGAAGCTCGGAGACCCCCGAGGTCCGTCGGCCGCGCTCGCCGGAGTCGAGGTCAAACTCCAGATTGCAGAAGCCTCGGACGACCCGATCGACCGCCTCGGCGGCCTCCGCCGCAAGCGGGGCGCGGCCGAGGCCGGTGTGGAGCAGGACCCCGGTGGCGTTCATCACGGGCCGCAAGTGCGGTCGTTCGGCGGCGAGGGCTTGCACCGACCGCCTGGCCAGCATGGCCGGATCGGTGGTGACATCCTCACCACGGGTGATCGCGTCGCGGGTGGCATCGAGGATCTGACGGACGGCGCGGCGGATCGCGAGCCGTCCCCGCCGGTCCTGCTCGGCCGCGAGGGCCGGGTCGGCGAGGATCTCGTGGACCGGGGGTAGCCGGCGAAACGGGTTGGGTTGGCTCATGGGTTCCAGGCGTCGGCGACACCGGCCGGACGGGCCAGGTAGCGCAGGTCGCCCTCACGGCGGGTCAGGCCAATACGGTCCAGGTACTCGCCGATCGGGACGGCAAACTTGCGGGTCGTACCAAGCAGGTCGCGCAGGTCGGACATGGCGAGGCCGGAGCCGTCGGCCAGGCGGTCGGAGACGCGGCGGCGGAGGTCGTTATCGGCGTCCACATCGAGGAAGAGACCCTGACCGACCTCCACCAACCGGCCCTCATCGACAAGCAGGGCGAGCAGCTCGGGCACCACCGCGGTTCGCGGCCCGGCCTGCGCCTGCAATTCCACGAGATCCGGCGGACTGAGGCCGCCGTCGCGGACGGCCGTCTCCAACTCGCTCTTGAGCCGACGCTCGTTCTGGCTGAGCTTCGGCTGGTGGTCCTTGCGGGCAACCGTACGGTCGTCGGCCGTCACCCGGCCGTCGCGGCGGAGACGCTCGATCAGGCCGGCGACGAGTCCCTCGGCGGCGAGGTCGGGCAACTCGGCCGCAACATCACCTCGTCGGATCGCGGTCTGCCGGGGACGGGCGTCGTGGAGCCGGCCGAGGGCGCGAAGGAGGCGGTCGTCCAGCTCCGAGGCGACCTCGGCCAGCACGCGGATCGTCCGTCGCGGCCCAGCAGCCAGCTCGACCAGTGCGCCCGAATCGGCCAGGCGGCGTACCTCGGCGGCCACCTCGCCCGCCGGGACGGCGGCGTCGCGGCTGAGGCTCGCCTCGGTCCAGGCGGCACGGCCGGAGAAGCCGAGAGCGGCCGTGATCCGTTCGAGCGGATCATCGCTGCGGAACCGATCGAGCCGAGACCAGGCGACAGCATCGCGACGGCGGAGCCGGCGGGCGACCGGCTGGAGGATCCGGCCGCCGCCGAGCGTCGTCGGCGGGCTCTCCTCACGGAGGACGAACGGCTCGCCTCCGACGGCCACGACCGGCTCGGCCAGGAACAACTGGCCGAGAACCGCCGGTCCCGGGTCCAGCGTGCCGACCGACTGGAGAGCCAGCGTCGCGGCCACGTCGGTCGTGCCGAGGTGGAGTCGATACCGGCCGCGGTGGCGGAGAGGTCGGGGGGCGTCGGTCGAAAGCTGCACGGCGACGGAGAGGGTGCGGCTGGCCTGAAGGTAGCCGGGTGTGGCCAGTTCCTGTCCGCGGCTGGACCTCGGTGTGATGGACACCAGCCAGGTTGATCGCGGCCCGGGAGCCGCGGCCAATCCGCTCGACGGCCCGTTCGTGTCGCTGGAGCCCCCGGACCCGGACGGCCCTTCCTTCTGGCCACCACTCCAGGGCGTCGCCGACGCTCACCGTGCCCGAGGCGACGGTGCCCGTGACCACCGTACCATGGCCGGCGACGGTGAACGCGCGGTCGATCGCCATGCGGAAGAGCCCCGGGTCGGGCCTCGCGGTCAGTGCCAGGGCGACGTGCTGCAAGGCCGCCCGGAGGTCGTCGAGGCCGCCGCCCGTGGTGGACGACGTACGGACGATCGGGGCGCCTTCGAGGAACGTGCCGACGACGAGGTTCCGGACGTCGTCCTCGACCAGTTCCAGCCAGGTCGCATCGGCGAGGTCGCACTTGGTCAGGGCAACGACGCCCGAGGTCAGGCCGAGCAGGCGGAGGATCTCCAGGTGCTCACGGGTCTGGGGCATGACCGAATCATCCGCCGCGACGACCAGCAAGGCCAGATCGAGACCGGTCGCCCCGGCCAGCATGTTTCGGACGAAGCGCTCGTGGCCCGGGACATCGACCAGGGCCAGGCGTTGCCCGTCCAGCTCCAGGGAGGCGAAACCGAGGTCGATGCTGATGCCGCGCTGGCGTTCAGCCGGGAGCCGGTCGGTGTCCACGCCCGTCAAGGCGTGGACCAGTGCGGTCTTGCCGTGGTCGATGTGCCCGGCCGTGCCGACGACCAGGTCGCGCGGTTTGGTCATCGCCAGCACCTTGCCTCTACTCCCATTCCTCGAACTCTTCCAGCAGTTCCGTATCCTATTAGACCAGAAAGCACGGTACATCCGCGACGGGGCGTTGCCAGAACCGGGAGCCCCGGACGTGACCGATCGACGTTCCCACGAACGCCTCTCCTCGCACCAGATCAGCCGTCCGTTCCGGTTCCGCAAATCTTAACATTTCTTGGCTTGCGATGCCTGCAGACAACACCCGTTGACTTTCGGAAAGGGACCGAATTCCGGCTTGACCGCGATGAGGGATGGCTCCATACTGAGCGAGTCGCGGCCAGAACGGGCGCCGCACCCTGCGGCGTAGCAACTCTGGCGAGTCGATGCAACGTTCGAAGAAGTCCTTGCAGGATAACCCCTTGAAGCGACCCTTCCCCGCACGATGACGGTCGGAGATGCCGGTGATCGCTCTCCCTCTGACCGACTTCTCCGCCACCTGGGGCTGGGCCGACCGCCTGGACCCCGGACCTCCCGAATCTGCGATGGCCCGGTGTCACTTCGGACGGCTGACTCCGTACTTTCCTCTGCCAAACTGCGCCCTCGCCTGAGCCGTTTCGCCGCGTTGCCTCCGGGCCGGACCGAAAACGCGGGTCCCTGGGGACTGGCCAATCTATGATGTCCAACGTGTTCCTGCTCATCTTCGCGATCGGCTTCATGGGGTGTGTCCTGGCCACGCCCTTCGTGACGCGGGTGGCGTCCTGGGCCGGCGCGATCGACCGACCAGACCAGTACCGTCGGGTTCACAAGGGGGCGGTCCCGCGGATGGGCGGGCTTGGCCTGGCCTTCGGGCTCGGTTTGAGCCTCACGCCGATCCTGCTCGGGGGCTATCTCCAGGAGTGGCCCGCTTTTGCGGTTTGGTGGTCGCGGCAATGGGCGGTGATCCTCGCCGGCGCGGTCATCCTATTTCTGGGGGCCTATGACGACGCGCGGGGAGTCAGTCCGAAGACCAAGATGCTCGGCCAGGCGGTGGCCGTGCTGGTCCTGATCGCCGGCGGCATCCGGATCGAGGGCGTCTCCTTGCTCGGCTGGTCGATCCCGCTGAGCTATCCCGGTCCACTTTCCTCTGCTCGGTCGCCAGGTGGCCCTCGACTTGCCGAGCCTGTTCGTGACGATGCTCTGGTTCCTCGGCTGCATGAACATCTGGAACCTGATCGACGGCATGGACGGCCTGGCCTCGGGCGTGGGCCTGCTGGTCAGCGGGACGCTGATGCTGGTGGCGATCTGCCAGGGCAACTACGGGTCCGCGGCCCTGGCCGCAGCCCTGGCCGGCAGCCTGGCCGGGTTCTTGCTCTACAACTGGCACCCGGCCTGCATTTTCCTCGGCGACAGCGGCAGCCTGCTGATCGGCCTCCTGATCGGCGTCATCGGCGTGCAGGACTCGCTGAAGGGGACGGCGGCCGTCTCGATCCTCTTCCCGATCCTCGCGATGGGCCTGCCGATCTCGGACACGGCCATGGCGATCTTCCGCCGCTGGGTCCGCAACCTGCCGCTCAGCTCGGCCGACCGCCGGCACATCCACCACCTGCTGCTCTCGCTGGGACTGAATCCCCGCCAGGCGGCGATGGTCCTTTACTTCTTCACAGCCGGCCTCTGCGGCGTGGTGCTGATGGGCGTGGCCTGGCAGAACGAGTTCCTGGCCCTGGTGCTGGGGATCTCCGGCTGCTGTCGCTTTCCTCGTGATCCTGACCAGCCGCCGCGACGAACTGGCCAGCCTCCTGGGCCGATCTCCAGTCCCGTAGCATCCGCAAGCGCCAGGAGCGCGAGGCGGCCAAGATCACCTGGGAGACGATCCAGAAGGTCGAACTCTGCGAGTCGCCCGAGCGGATCTGGTCCACTCTGCTCGAAGCCTCGAAGCAGCTCGGAAGCGACCAGCTCGAGATCACTTGCCGCCACGACGGCCGGACCATGCTGCACCATCGCAGCAAGGCCGGAGCTGGAGTCCGCAGTGTCCCTCTCGGGCCCTCAGGCGAGTTTCCGACTCTTCGGTGGCCAGGACATGGAACTGTCTGGTCTCGCTGCACCAGGCGAGCGAAGTCGGTGCTGGCGGCCGACATCGCGTTCCGGTCACTCCAGCGAATCTCGCTGGCAACGGCCCAGCGTCTGGAGCGCCTGATGGCGGCGCCGGCGAACCCGAGGAGCAGACGGATCTGATGAAGCCGATCGTCCTTCGAGAACCCGGGACGTGGCTCGTATCGGGTCGCCTCGAGCGGCCCTGGAGCCGCTCGTCTCGGCTCCGGTCGTCACTGGGGGCCGCGAGCCGCTCGGCTGGCTCCGCGTCGCCCTCGGATGGGGGTCCGCGGCGATCGCGCGGCAGACCTGGTACGGAGAGAAATAGCGACATGCTCAAGGAGAGGCATGATTCATGGATCGAATCATCCAGCCGTACGGAAGCGCCTCCCCTGGGAGCGTGAACCGGACGTCGCACGCCGTCCCGCCTGGAATCGCCTTTGCCCATCCCGCCGTCCATCCGCCAAAGACGGCTTCGGACTTCTTCCGGGCCCTGCGGCGACGGTTCTGGCTGATCCTGATGGTCGCCCTGATCGTCGGCCTGAGCTGGCGCGGCCCTGATCGTTCGTCAGCCGGCGGTCTATCAATCGATGGCCGAGATCCAGGTCGTGCCGCCGGAGTTTGACCCGGCCCTGACGGCCATCATCGGCAGCGCGGCGAGTATCAGCCACGAGAATGCCGAGCAGTATGTGCTCAACCGGATCGCGGAACTCAAGAGCAAGGGGCTTGTCGATCGGGTCCTCCGCGACCTCGGGCCCGCCGCCGGCACCGAGACGTCCGGCGACATCATCAACGGCATGACCACACGCCGGGTCACAGGAACACCCTACTTCCAGGTTTTCCTGGAAAGCCGAGACCAGGATCGCGTCGCCCGGCTGCTCGATGCCCTCTTGAAGGAGCTGAACGCCCACGCCAAGGACGAAAACAACAAGAGCATCCGCGAGGTCGTGAACCTCGCCGAGCACAGTCTCTCGGAGCTTGGAGACAACCTCAAGGAGCTGGACAAGACGATCAACGGTCTCGTCCAGGGTCCCACACGGTTCTCCCCGAATGGCCAGTTCGTGCTGGAAGAAGAGCATCGGATGCTTAAATCGCTGTTGCTCCAGAAGCAGGTCCGCCTTGAAGATCTTGTTCACGAGCAACGGATGGCCGAGATGTGGCCGAGCCTCGGACAGCAGATCGCTCCCTCGCCCGCGGACACCCGGGCCGCCGAGATGGCGGCTCAACTGGAGCAGGTCGAGCAACGGCTCGCCAATATCAAGCGATCGTACCGCGGCCAGACTTTCCTGAACGACCCCTACTATCAGCATTTCACACGCTATCGCGAACAACTCGTCGATCGGATGGAAAGACTCCGCTCGCGTCCCGTTGAGAAGCAGGCCCCCGACCTGAGGGCCTATAGCATTTCGCGGGCCGCCAAGGAGATTCGCGAGCTGGAAGGCGTGGTGAAGGAGCAGCGCGACCGGCTCCAGGAAGCGATGCCGGACTTTCAAAAGTTCCTGGGCCTGGTGAAGCAGCGCGAGCAGCTTGAGGAGATGAAAGCGTCGACGCAAGAGCAATTGAACAAGTTCAAACTCGTTTCGGCGACCCAGAACCAGAAGGAGCCGGTGGTCTTCGATCCGCCGACGGTCCCGACCGTGCCTGTCCGGCCGAACCGACCGCTGGGCATCGCGATGGCGGTGGTCGTCGGCCTGATCCTGGGAGTGGCCCTGGTCTGCCTGCTCGAATCGCTCGACCATTCGGTCAAGGTGCCCGAACAATTGACGGTCGGCCTGACCCTGCCGCTCTTCGGGGTCGTGCCCCGGATGCGAAGGCTGTCGCGACTGGAGCGGGGCGGGCATCTTTGGACGCCTGGGGTTCCGGAGTCGCTCGAGTCGGATGCCTTCCGCAACGTTCGCGCCAGCCTGCTGGGTGCGGAGCGTCCCGAGCAGCCGATCGTCACGCTGCTGGTCACCAGCGCCAAGGCGGCCGAGGGCAAGAGCACGACGGCCCTGAACCTGGCGGCCACCTGTGCCCGCGCGGGCGAGCGCACGATCCTCGTGGATTGCGACCTTCGGCGGCCGAGTCTGGCCGAGGTCTTCGACGCCGATCCTTCGATCGGTCTGGTGGACGTGCTGCAGGGGATCATGCCCTGGCAACGCGCGGTCGTTCGCACCGACATCCCGAATCTGAGCTTCCTGCCGGCCGGCGACATGACCGGAGTGCCGATCGAGATCCTCGGCAGCCTGGAGCTTCGCCAGTTGATCGCAGCCCTCGCGGGCCACTATCACCGCGTGATCCTCGACGGCCCGGCTGTCCTCGGGCTGGCCGATTGCCGGATGCTCGGACAGGTGGTGGACGCGACCTTGCTGGTGGTGCGCAGCGGTGCCCACGAATTGAGGCCCTTGCGGCGCGCCAAGGAGATGCTCGAACAGTCGCGGGTGAAGATTGCGGGATTGGTCTTCAACGGGCTGAGCGAAGATCTGGAGAACTGGTCGAGTGACGGCCTCGGCAACGCGCTCGTCTCGGGCGAGAGCGGCGAGCCGGGCCGTCTGGCGGCGAAATCACGGGGACTGGATGCCCCCAACAGCGAGCCGGCTGTCGGCTCGGCGGGTCGTTGAGCAAGGAGTCGCTCTCTTGTCCGTTCTGCATCAACGCCTGCTTGCCGGGCTCGATCGTACCCAGGCGTTTCTGATCACCTTGATCCTCGTCGGCACGACGCTCGCCTTCGGCGGCGCCGTCTGGTGGGCGCGGTTCGCGCTGGCGGTCGCGGTGGTCCTGCTGGTCGCGTCGTCACTGGTCCGGGTCGCCCTATCGGGAAAGCTGCGGCTGCTTCGGAGCCCACTGGGCCTGATCGGACTGTTGAGTCTCGTGCTAGCGGTGGTGCAACTCGCCCCCTTGCCCTCGGGGCTGGCGGCGCGTGTTTCGGGGCGAGCGAGGGAGGTCCACGTCGCCGCGACGGGGGACGTCGTGGGTCGATCTACCGCGACCGTGGATCGACCCGCCACACTTCGCTGGCTCGGCGGGGCTTCGGCCGGTCTGGCCCTCTTCTGCGTCGTGGCCCACTTCGCCGATCGACTTGGACACCTCAAGGTCGTCTGGGGAAGCGTGGTGACGGCATTCGGCATTTGCACGCTCTTCGGCGCGTTGCAACTCGTGGCCCAAGGCTCGGGCCTCTACGGGGCGATCGTGCCGGGTCGCGCACCGGCCTGGGCACCGTCGGTAGCCGAACTCGTAGAGACCCCGGGCACGACACGTCTGCGGCCGACGTCGAGTCGGGAAGGCGAAGGACCGTGGGTCCTGCCGCGGCCGGAGCCGGCCTTCGCCATCGGGCCGCTGGTCGGTGGGCCGGGGGCTTACCTGGCCCTGGCGACACTGGGAATGCCCCTGGCTTTGGGCCTGACGCTGCAGTCGCTGGCGCCGCGAGGCAGTCGCGAGCGACTGCTCGTCCGGCTTCGCGAGCAGGGTGGGCTCTCGCGGCTCGTCCTGCTCGTGATGGTCCTGATCATTGGCTCGACCCTGGTCGGATTTCTGGGCGGCCCCTGGCTGGGGCTTCCGATCGCCTTGGGGGTGACCGTGGCGGGGCTGGCGTCGATACGCGGTACGGGGGTCCACGTGGCGGCCCTGACCTTGACCTCGGTCTGTCTGCTCGCGGTCGTCGGGGGAACCCGGCTCGGCATGGTCTTCGGATCGGCCGATTGGGTCGGACCTACTCGCCGAGGCGTCGGGTTGGGCGGAAGTCCGTCATGTCTGGTGGGATGCAGCACGGATCGGACGTGATTATCCTTGGTCCTCGGCTCGGGCCTGGGCAGCTTCGCCTCGATCTACCCCCACTACAAGTCGCAGGATGCGACGACCACGACGGCTCTGAGCAGCCTCTTGCAATGGTGGGCCGAGACGGGTCTGGCAGGGGTCATGTTGCTGGCCCTCGCCGGGACCTGGTGCCTCTGGCGATTGCCGGGGGCTCTGCGGCGGGTCGGCTCGGCCGATCGGCCGCTTTGCTCCGCCCTGCTGGGGGCGGTCGTCGGCTTCGCGGTCTTCGCGATGGTCCACTGGACGGTCGAATTGCTCGCCGTGGCCCTCGCCGCCTGTGCGGTCGGCGGCACCTGGAATCGCTGGCTCGCGGGCGGAACGGATCTGTTCGTCGAGTCTGGATTGAGGACTGTTTAAACCTCCTGGACCGTCCACTTGGCACTGGAGTGACGCCCTTGATCTTGGCACGTGGGCAGCACACCCTCCGGGTACGGGAAGACGCGTAGCCCAGGCCCGAGAAGAAGGCTAGCGACCTCCACGCAGTATCCCCTCGGGAATTCAGGATTCTTCGGGATCCTGGAAGGTTCACGACAACGGCCCGGAGCCCTGCGGCGATGCCCGAAACGACCTATCTGCACATCCAGGCGCGAGGCACGTCGGCGTCGCGGGTGATGGAGTTGACCGGCGGGACGGTCCGGATCGGCGGTGGGGCTCAGTGCGAGGTACGGCTGCCCAGGCCGACGCAACCGGAGGTGCTCTGCATGCTCCGACGTCGGGGCGACGGATGGCAGGTGCAACCGCTCGGGCCGGCCGGGTCGTGTCTCGATCGACGGCATCCCAATCGAGCGGCCGAGGTTCTTGCCGTTCGATGCCCCGCTCCGGGTGGGTGATCATGTCCTGATCCTTCATCCGGCCGATGCGGGGCCGAGTCGGGCTCCGGCTCGTTCGCCGAGCCGATTGCGATCATCCCGGAGAGCGTCGAGACGGAGCCCGTCGAGGAACCGCCCGGGGTCGAGCGGCCCGTTGCCTCTCACCAGGACCACGAGGGTCCGGCGCGGGTCACTGCCGGGGAGCCAGCGGCAGCGAACGACGAGGAGCGGTTGGCACACTGGCAGGCGAGTCTGGAGCGTCGGGAGCGATGGTTGAAAGCCCGCCGGGAGGAGCGGAAGTGGGAGCATCGTTGGCGAGCGGCCGGCGAGCGGCTCCGCGCCCGTTCCGCCGCATCGGGTACGGAGCCCTCGACCAGCGCCCCGCCCAGGATGCCGCCAGGTAGGCCGTCGCACCTCCCCCGGGAGGTTTCCCCGCAGGGTGGCCCGGCCAGGGCCCCCGTCCAGAAAGCCCCGGACCCTGTGGTGGATGTTGGCGATGACTCCAAGCGGCCGAAACTGGGCACGGTCACGCGCGTCGAGCCAGTGACCGAGCATCCCGACACTCCTGACGAGACGTCATCGATTCATGCGTCGCCGGCTGAGACGATCTCTCCCGACCTTGCGGCGCTTCTCGATCCCGATCACCTGGCGGCCCGGCTAGCCTGGGAACGCTCGGGCGAAGAAGCCCCGATCGACGTGACATTCGCCTCGGGGACGGCGATCGTCACCGAACCGGAAGCGAGATCGGCCCCGGAATCGCGGCCGTTGAAGGAGGGACCGCCGAGGCCAAGGCCGGCAGAGGGGAAGCCGCTCAGTTTACCCGCGCCGGAACGATCGCCCGAGCCACCGTCGGGGGAGAAGGTGTCGGAAACGACCCTCCCGCCGAGCATCGACCGGCTCGCGGAGGACTCGTCGTGGCCCTCCGCCAAGGCGATTCTCGAAGCGCAACGAATGGAGGGGACAGATTCGACTCGTGACGTCCGCCGGTCGAGCCGTCGCCCAAAGCTGACGGAAGCGCGGGAGCCGGAAGCCTGGTCGTTACCGGCCTGGTTGGCAGTCCCGCCCGCCCTCGCCCTGACGCTCCTGCTCGGTGGCCTTGGGGTTGTGCTGGCCTGGTTCTGGGGGCAGGACGACCGGATCGCGGGCACACTCGCGGATCATTTGCTCGCGGGTGAAATGATCCCACCTTCCGGAATCGAGGTCGAGCCGATGCCGGGAGCGTCGTGGTGGGGTTCGACCGCGGACCATCTTCTCTGGCGAGCCGCGGCCCTTGGCCGGATCGAGGGCGACCCAGCGCGGCAGGAGCAGGTGAGGTTCCTGCTGGGACTCGCCAGCAACGCCTCGCCGCTGCATCCTGGGGTGAGATACGCCGAGGCGGTCGTTGGTCGGGACGCCGAGGAATCCGGCACAACCGACAGCGATTTGCCGATGCTGAGCATGGACGTCGTGCGCGCAAGGACTGGCCGCGCGGCGGTTGCGGGATGCGGGACGGGCCGAGGAGGCCCTCGCTCGTTATCGGAAGGCCCTCGAACTCGCGGCCAGAGCCGATCCGGCTTACGCCGCGCCGCCAAGGTTCGACGAGGATAGCCGGGTCCGTCGCTCGCTGCTTCCCAATGAAGACCTCATCCTGCCGATCGTCCGCGACCTGGCCGGTCATGACGGATGGGACTTCGCAACCTGGTCATCGACCTTGCCGGATTCGCCGCTGGTCTTATTGGCGACGTCGCGGGTCCTGCGTGATCGCGGCCAGCCGGAGGCAGACGGCTTGCTGGATCGCGTGCTCAAGCAGCCGGGGCCCTGGGGAGAGGGCTTGCGACTCGCGGTCGATCGGGCGGCGCGGGCCGAGGCGGAAGCCTTCCTCGGACACTGGGCCGAGGCCGAGCGACACTACCTGGAGGCCATCGACCGCACCGAGAGCCAGCCTGGCGGCGGGTCTGGTGGCGGAACCTCGCCGAGGTGTACGCCCGGCTGGACGACCTGGACAAGATGGAGGCGGCCCGAGCCAACGCCGAGCCAGGTGCGGCCCGGACGGTCCTCCAGACCTCGATCCCCAGGCTCGACGAGAACCACGGCTCCGGACACGCCCGGTCTGCCCGACCGGATCGCCTACCGGCCCCGACCTGTGATCGGGGTAAAGCGACAATTAGGACCTACGAGCGCAAGGAAGCCCCGCATGGAGATCCTGACCGCCGCGAAGGCTCAGCACCCGCCGACCAAACCCGCGACCGCGGAGTCACTCCCCCTGGCTCGCCTGCTCCTCGATGCCGCCCGAGGACCGGCGCCGGCCGGCGTTGATCGGGGCCGGGGCTTGCCTGGGCTTGCTCGCCTTGATCTTCGCCCCGACGCTCGGCCATTTCGCCCAGACCTGGACGACCGACGAGAACTACAGCCACGGCTTCCTCGTGCCGTTGATCAGCCTCTACTTCGCCAATGAAGCCGCCCGGCGCGGCCCGACGGCCGTGCGGGGCGGTTCTGGTCGGGCATCGCGATGCTGGTCGTCGCACTGCTGGGACGGATGGTGACGACGGTCGTGCCGGTCGGCATCGTCAACGACCTGGCGTTCTTGCTCGGCCTGGCGGGCGTCGTCGCCTTGATGGCGGGGCGCGAGGCGCTGGGGCGGTATGGCTTCGCGCTGTTCTTCCTGGTCTTCATGGTGCCGCTGCCGATCGCGCTGTATTCGGCGATCGCCTCGCCCTTGCAGTTGCTGGTCAGCCGGATGGGGGCGCGGTTGCTGAACCTCAGCGGCATCCCCGTGTTGTGTCAGGGCAACATGATGACGCTGCCGGGCGACGTGCAGATGTTCGTGGCCGAGGCGTGCAGCGGGATGAGGCAGTTGACCGGCTTCCTGGCGTTGACAACCGCGGTGGCGTACCTCTCGGCGCGGCCGGGCTGGTATCGGGCGGCTGCTGGTCGCCTCGTCGATCCCGATCGCCATGACGGCCAACGTGCTCCGGGTGACGTCACCGGCTTGATCATGTATCACCTCAACCCCGAGCTGGCGATGGGGCGTTCCACACGGTCGAGGGCTGCTGATGATGGGCGTCGGCCTGGCCTTGCTCGCCGCGGAGTGCGCCGTGCTGAACCAGTTCGCCGCCGACCCGGCTCCGACGGAGGAGGTCTGAGCCTTGGACGCGGAACGGAAGCGGACGACCGAGCCCGACGCGGCGGGCCGTGGTCGGCCTGGCGGTCCTGACCGTGGGCCTGGGCGCAGTGACGGCGCCTGGAGGCCGGCTACCGGACCCCGCAGGCCGCGACTGAATCGGCCGCTGGCGAGCGTGCCCTTGCAACTCGGCCGCTGGGTCGGTCGCGACGAGCCGATGGACCCGGAGATCCTCCGCGAGGCCCAGTGCGACGACTACCTCAACCGGATCTACGAGGACCCGAGCCGGCCCGGCCGACCGCTGCGGCTCTGGATCAACTACTCGATTCACGGCTTGAATCTGCGGCATTCGCCGGAGGTCTGCCTGCCCTCGGGCGGCTGGAAGAAGGTCGAGGCCCAGACCCGGGTGTTGACAATTCGCAACGGCCGGGAGCAAGACCTGCCGGTCATGCGGCTGGCCTACCGGCAGGGTGACATGGTGCAGGGCGTCGGATTTTGGTACTACATTTTTGGAGAAGGGCGGCTGGAGCAGATCGCGCGGTCGCTCCCGATCTCCAGCCGAAGCAGCCACGGCCGGACGACACGCGGCTCGGGCCTGACCGTCGAGGTCTTCTGGCCCGGAGAGGCGGACCCGGAGGGCGAAGCCATGCGCGAGTTCGCCTCGGCGTTGCTCGAAGCCCTCGAGCCCATCTTGCCGGAAGACCGCGCTCATTACTACATTCCTTGACGGCCGCGCCAGGATCCGGAGCCATCACGTCGTCCGGTCACGGGCGTCGACCTTGAAGGGATTGACCGGAATGAAGCACGCACTGATCACCGGAATCACCGGCCAGGACGGCTCGTATCTCGCCGAATTCCTCCTGAGCCAGCCGGATTACGTCGTCCACGGCCTGGTGCGCCGTTCGAGCACGATGAACCGCTCGCGGATCGACCATATCACGGGCAACCCCGATCACGCCGACCGCATCCACCTCCACTACGCCGACCTCGCCGACGCCTCGAGCCTCGCGACGTTGATGGAGCAGATCCGGCCCGACGAGGTGTACAACCTCGGCGCCCAGAGCCACGTCCGCGTCTCGTTCGACCAGCCGCTCTACACCGCCGACGTGACCGGCCTCGGCACGCTCCGCCTGCTCGAAGCGGTCCGGCACCTGGCCCGTTCCAAGCCGGTGAGGTTCTACCAGGCGAGCAGCTCCGAGATGTTCGGCTCGGCGCCGCCGCCGCAGACGATGGCGACCCCGTTCCACCCGCGAAGCCCGTATGCCGTGCGCGAAGCTCTACGCCCACTGGCAGACGGTCAATTATCGCGAGGCCTACGGCCTGTTCGCCTGCTCGGGCATCCTCTTCAACCACGAGAGCCCGCGACGAGGCGAGTCGTTCGTCACCCGCAAGATCACCCTGGGCGCCGCGAGGATCAAGGAAGGGCTCCAGAAGAAACTCGTCATGGGCAACCTCGACGCCAAGCGCGACTGGGGCTTCGCGGGCGACTACGTCAAGGCGATGTGGATGATGCTCCAGCAGGACAAGCCCGACGACTACATCGTCGCCATGGGCGAGACGCATTCGGTCCGCGAGTTCCTCGAAATGACGTTCGGTATGCTCGACCTCGACTACCGCGACTTCGTCGAGTTCGACCCGAAATACACCCGGCCTTCCGAGGTCGATGTCCTGCTCGGCGACCCAACCAAGGCCCGGCAGAAGCTTGGCTGGGAGCCCGAGGTCGATTTCCCGGGCCTCGTCCGGATGATGGTCGAGCACGACCTGGAACTGGCCCGGCGCGAGAAGTATGCCCTGGGGTATCAGGCGGTCTGAACCCGACCTCAGAGGAAAAAGAGCCGGATCAGCGAAGGTACGCAGGTCACAGAAACAGCACGAAGGAAAGCGTCGCTTTTGTTTATGCTGAGTGGCCAGAAGGCCCGGCCGTTGCCGCCACAACGCTCGGGGGCCGACCCGCCTGACCAGGAGTTCCAGAGCGTCGCGTTCGACGACGAGCCGCAGGAACACCGGCTGGTCGGTGGCCCACGGCGCGACGGCCGGGCGACGGATGCGGCGGGAAGCGGGGCGAGTTCGCTTGGACCTGGCGGACGAGAAGGTGGGCAAGGTGGACGACTCGCCGTGGTTCGCAACCAAGTCCGACGACAGAATCCGCCGCTGGACGCCCTGGGGCGGGACTTCGAGCACCTCAGCGAGAACGTCCCCAAGGGGTGGCGGGAAATCGACGGCGAGCACGACGAGACCGGCCCGAGAGGCGCTGGCGTGTGGCTCCACGGCTTCCAGCACAACGGCGACGAAGCGGCCTGGCGGCGGCTGTTGGCGTGGCGGCTGGAGTTGCGTCCAGGCCGACCGCCGGCCGACCTCCTGGTGAACTACGTGAGCGAGCGGTGCGACAGGCTCCGCGATCCCGAATTCCAGGCCCAGGGTTGGCAGATCGGCAGCGGTCCGACCGCGGCGACGTGCAAGACGCTCCCGGCGCGGCTAAAAGGCTCGGGGATGCGTTGGGACGCCGACAACGCCGAGGCGATTATGGCCCTGGAAGGGCGTTGTTGCACGAAGGGGCTCGCCTGGCCTGTGGACCGCCGTATACTTGGGTATGAGCCAGACCTGCACCCCTCGCCGAACTCGCCGTGCTCGCAAATCGTCCGCTCGCCAGGCCCCCCGCAAGGCCGTCTACCGCATCCGCAACTGGCCGCAATACAACCAGGCCCTCGTCAACCGGGGCTCGCTGACCGTCTGGGGCGATCAAGCGGCCCTCGACGCCTGGCTCTACCTCCGATCCCTGGCCGAGACGGGGGTGTTCCGGCTGAAGGTGATCTTCGGCGATCATCTGGCCAGCCGGAAGCCGGAGTGGCGGGTGACCGAGGCTGCGATCCGGGGCCGGGCGTTGAACGTCATGACCCACCTCGGGAGGCCCCAGAGCGAGCGGGTGGCGTAGGCCAACCCAAGTCGGGGGACACCCCGCAACTACATTCTCCGGGCAACAACGCCCTCCAGATCCACGGCGTGGCCCTCTTCATGATCCTCGGCGTGGCGCTGCGGATGCTGCTCGCCCTGTTCGACCTGACGCCGGTGCTCGACCGTCGGGCCTGGACGGCGTTCGCGCTACTGGTCGCGGCGGTCCTCGGCGAGGTGGGCCTGTTCCTCGCCTATCGCTGGCCGGCTCGCAGATCATGCTGCTGCTCCTGCCGCTCTACCAGCACCTGGCCGGCGTCCCCTTCAGTCACGACTACTACGGGGCGATCCGGCACGCGATCACCGTCGGGTTCGTCTCGCTGATGATCGTGGGCATGGCCGCCAGGGCCGTGCCGACGCTGGCGGGTGTGGACCGGCGTCGTCTCTCACCGCTCTGGGGCCCGTTTCTGCTGCTGAACCTGGGCTGCCTCCTGCGGCTCGCGATCCAGACACTGACCGACTGGTCTCCTGGCGCGTTCGCCCTGATCGGCGTGAGCGGCACGCTGGAGATCGTCGACCAGGACTGGTGGGGCCTCGGGCTCGCCCGCCTGATGCTCACGAAGGCGCCGACCGCCGGGCCGACTGGGCCGTCGCCGACGCCGGGCGACGCGGAGGGCGCGGGCCATGTCCGGCCGGACGACCTCGTCGGCGACGTGCTCGACTGCTTCCCCGAGTTGCTCGACGTCTTCGTCGGTCAAGGATTCGGGGCGCTCCGGCAGCCGATGCTGCGGCGGATGTTCGCCCGCCAGGTCACGGTGACCCAGGCCGCGACGCTGCACGGGATGCGGCCGGACGCCCTGGTGGAGGATCTGAACGCGACGATCGACGCCCGATGAGGCGAAACGACTTCGAACACTCCTCGTGATTCCGAACGGTGGCCGGCGATGCGGGACACGAGGAGCCTGATGCGCCGCCCCCTTCAGGAAGCCGGGGAACCGGACCCGCGCGCCATCGCCAGGGCCGAGCGGCCCAGGGTCCACGCCAGCCCCGAGGCCGTCGCCAGCCAGGCCGCCAGCGCCACGAAGAGGAACCCCCGCGGGATCGGCCGCAGGAACGGCAGGCCGAGGACGTCCGCCAGCCGCCAGGTGCAGGCCGTGTACATCCCCAGCGGGAAGACCGCCCCCCAGTACGCCGGGTCGTAGCGCAGCGGGAAGCGCATGACGACGTGCCGCCAGAATCCCAGGATCACCAGCATCGGGATCCACAAGGTCGCCGTGGCCCAGAACAGCAAGGTGAACCCTTTCAGGAAGGGCATCAGGCCGCTCAGGACTGACGAGCTGTCTGCCTCGGCGACGAGCAACGTCCCGGCGAGCGTCGAGATGGCCATCGCCCCCATGTTGATCCAGTACGGCGGAGTCAGGTCCGACGGCGCGAGCGGCAGGAACAGGTAACGATAGAAGATCATCGCGATGATCCAGATGTAAAGCATGCCGCCCGCCAGCCAGGCCGTCAGGCTCACGAACCGGACCACCTCGACCTGATCCGGGAACGTCCGCGCCACCAGGCTCCCGAGCGAGGAGACGGCCTGAGTCGCCACCACCGCTAGCAGCCACGCGCCGTTGAGCCCCTTCTCCAGCGTCGGCTTCTCGGCCTTGGTGATCAGCAGCGCGAAGACCGCGTAGATCAGGACCAGCCAGAGCACGATCCCCAGGAACCAGAGGGCCGCCCCGGTCCTCGGGTCGTCGCCGATGAGGACGAACTGATTGCCCAGCACGCACGTCCCGGCGACCGCCGTGAAGAAGCCGACGCCCCGTCCGTGGTCGCCCAGGTCGGCCAGGAAGTGGCCCGGCTCCAGCATCAGGCGGGCCAGATACAGCCCCCAGAGCACGACGTAAAAGGCGATGTTCAGCCCGAACAGGGCCGAGCCGATGCGCGGCAGCCCCGTCATCTTCGCCGCGATCGAGACGATCCCCGTCGCCATCACCATCGCGAAGTAGCCGGGGCTCAGGCCGGCCACGACTGCGCCGCAAGCCGCTCATCGCTCGATCCCGTAGAGATAGCGGAGCAGGCCCGCGTTCAGCCCGAAGCAGACCAGACTCGCCAGCGCCGCCGGCCAGACGACCGCCAGGTCGCCGCCGAGGTAGGCGTTCATCGTGGCGATCAACAGCCAGAGTTGCAACACGACGAGGATCAGCACCAGGCAGAGGATGCCGTAAACCACCGTCGTCCTCTGCTCGCGGGTGTAGGGCCGCCTCATGTCGTCCGCTCCTCCACGCCCACGGCGTAGATGATCCCCCGCCGGACCTCCAGGGTGATCCTCGGAAGAGGCCGCCTCGGCGGCCCGGCGATCGGCCGCCCGCCGGCCACGTCGAAGAGGCCGACGTGGCAAGGGCAGTGCAGCCGCCCCTCCTCCAGCTCCGGCACCACGGCGCAAGAAAGATGCGTACACTTCTGGCCATAAGCGATCGGCGGCCCGTCGTCCGGCCTCAACAGCAGGCAAGGGTCATGCTTCCCCGGATACTGGAAGGTCAGGACCCCTCCGACCGGCACCTCATCGAGCCGGGCCACTCGCCGCCTGGGCGGCCGCGCCCGGCCGCGGTCGAAGAGGCTCTTGACGCCGATCCAGAGCTGCCCGACGACGAAGGCGAGGCTCGTCAGCACGAGGAACTTCGCGTAGTCGCGCCGGGCGACGTAGTGGTCTTCCGGCCAGTCGATCGGGAAGTCCTTCCTCCAGGACGGCTGCTCCGGCTCGGGACGCCCGTCCGGGAACCGGGACGCCCGTTCGCTCTGACTCGCGCTCATCGATCCTCCCCATCCTGGTGCATCGCCCCGATCAGGTCGTCCACCGCGACGAACCCGCCCGCCCCCAGGGGCTCGTCCATCGCGGACGTGACGTCCACATACGGCTCCCTCGCCCCGCGAGGTACCATCACATGAACCTTGGTATTGATCTCCTGCCCCCCGAACCGGAAGCGGTTGATCGGCTCGGACCGGGGCCGCTGCGACTCCGCCTGCTCGAACGTGCCGAAGAACAGCGCCCCGCTCGGGCAGACCGTGGCGCACATCGGCTTCAGCCCCGCCGAGGTGCGGTCGTAACACATGTCGCACTTCATCATCAGCTCGAAGTCCGCGTTCATCTTCGGCACGCCGAACGGGCAGGCGAGCACGCAGTTGTTGCACGCGATGCAGCGCGGCTTCCGCGCCGTCTGGACCACGCCATCCGCAGTCCTCTTGATCGCGTCGGCCGGGCAGACCTCGGCGCAGGTCGGCGAGTCGCAGTGCATGCAGACCACCGGCACCGTCTGGGTCGATTGCGACCGATCCACGAACTCCAGGTGGATCATCGAGTGCCCCTTGTGCGTGTCGCACTCGGCGCACGCGTGGACGCACGCCTGGCAGCCGATGCAGCGGTTCGGGTCCATGAAGAAAACGTGATGATCCGGGACCATGAGCGCGGCATCCTCGGTTACTGTTGTGGTTCGAGCCGACCGGAGTATTCGGGAGGCGCCTGGGCCTTCCTCAATCGCACGGCGCACACCTTATATTCTGGAATTTTTGAGATGGGGTCCTGCGCCGCGATGGTCAACTGATTGGCGCTCTTCGCCCCCGGCCAGTGGTACGGGATGAAGATCGTATCCGGCCGGATCGTCGTGACGACCTGCGCCCGGAGCGTGCAGCTCCCCCGCCGAGACTCGGCCGTCGCCCAGTCGCCGTCCGCGATCCCCAGCCGCTCCGCGAGCCTCGGGTGAAGCTCGATCAGCGGCTCGGGATACTGATCCACCAACGGGCCGATCCGCCGCGTCTGCGTCCCGGAGAGGAAGTGGCTGATGACCCGCCCTGTGGTCAGGATCAGCGGGTATTCGTCGTCCACGTCCTCGGTCGGAGGCGTGTAGGCCGCGACATGGAACCGGGCCTTGCCGTCAGGGTGGTAGAACGGACCCGCCCCCTTCGCCACTGGGTTCCACGAGCCCGGCTCGAACAGCCTCGGCGTCCCGGGGTGATCGTCGCTCGGACACGGCCAGAACACGCCATCCTGCCGCTCGATCTTCTCATAAGTCACGCCCGAATAATCGGCCGTGCTCCCGGCGGTCGCCCGCCGCAACTCGTCGAGGATCTCCCGCGGCTCTCGGAAGGTGAACCCGTGCGGCCTCCCCAGTGCCTCGGCGATGTCCTGGATGATCCGCCAGTCCTGCCTCGCCTCGCCGGGGCACTCGACGGCCTTGTTGACCTTGATGATCCGCCCCTCGGCGCTCGTGACGATCCCCTCGTCCTCCTCGTGCAGCGAGCCCGGCAAGACGACGTCGGCGTGCCGCGCCGTCTCGTTGAGGAAGAAGTCGATGGCGACGTAGAACTCCAGCTTCTCCAGCATCCGGGTGATGAAGGCGTTGTCGGGCAGCGAGACCTTGGGGTTGAAGCAGATCGACAGCAAACCCTTGATCTTGCCCCGGTCGATCTCGCGGAAGATCTCGTAGGCATCCACGCCCGGCCCCGGCAGGCTCTCCGGCTCGACGCCCCAGACCTCCGCCACGATCGCGCGATGCTCAGGATTCGTGATATCCCGGGCCCCGGGGAGCTGGTCGCACTTCTGGCCGTGCTCTCGCCCCCCCTGGCCATTCGCCTGGCCGGTGATCGTGGCGTAGCCGCACCCCTCGCGACCGATCCGGCCGGACGCCAAGACGAGGTTGATGGCGCCCAGGACGTTCTGCACCCCGTGGCTGTGGTGCTCGATGCCCCTCGCGTGCATCAGGAAGCTCGACCTCGCCGTGCCCCACCACTCCGCCGCCTGCCGGATCGCCTTCTCGGCGATGCCCGTCACCTCCGCCGTCCTCCGCGGCGTCCAGTCCTTGACGTGCTCGGCCACCGCATCAAAACCGACCGTCTGCTCACGGATGAAATCATGATCGAGCCAGTCATTCTCGATCATCAGGTGCAGGATGCCGTTGAACAGGGCCACGTCGCGGCCCGGCTTCACCGGCAGGAACAAGTCGCACGTGCGGGCCAACGGCGTGATCCTCGGGTCCACCACGATCACCCGCGCGCCGTGCTCGCGGGCCTGCCAGACGTAGTGCGTCGTGATCGGCGCGCACTCGGCCACGTTGGCCCCGCTGATCCAGATCAAGTCGGCCTTCGGGATGTCGCTCCACGGGTTGGCCGCGCGGTCGATCCCGAACGCCTTCTTGTTACCCGCTGCGGCGCTGACCATGCAGAGCCGACCGTTGTAGTCGATGTTCGCCGTCCTTAGACAGACCCGGGCGAACTTCCCCATCAGGTAAGCCTTCTCGATCGTCAGGCTCGCCCCGCTGAGGACCGCGAAGGCGTCCGGCCCGTGGGTCTGCTGGATGCGTCGGATCTCGTCCGCCACCCGCCGAATGGCTTCCTCGTAAGCCATCGGCGCGAAGCCGTCGGGCGCCGACGGGTCCCTCCGATACGCCGTCAGCAAGCGATCCGGGTGCGACCCCTGGAGGTATCGTCGCACGCCCTTCGGGCAGAGCATCCCCCGGTTGAACGGGAAGTCATCCCAGGGCTCGAATCCGATGACCTGCTCATCCTTCACCTTCAGTTGAATCCCGCACTGCTGGCCGCAGAAGCAGCAATGCGTCTTGACGAGCCGATCCGGCTCGACGTCCGTCTCCAGCCTCCTGCCCGCCGGGTAGGCACGATGCGGGCCGAAGTGGTCCATGATTCCCAGCGGTTCCGTCGGGAGATTCGCCATGATCGTTCCCGTCCCTCGATTCCGACTCTTCGACCATCCTCAGGCCATCGTCTCGAACGGCGACGTCGTCCCCGGTTCCCGGCCCCAGAGCCGACCCTGGGCCAGGGCCGGCAAGGTCCGCCGGCAGCGCGGGCAGATCCACTGATAATGGTCCGACTCCGGCCCTTCCATCTCGTAGCGGTAGCCCAGTTGCCGCTCGACCGCGATGAGGTCCTCGACGTGCATCCGCGAGGCGAACGCCTCGCCGCAGCGCCGGCAATGGGCTGGCTCGCCCCGCCGGCCGACGTCCTTGTAGAAGCTCACCCCGAGCTGCGCCGGCCGCTGGAAGATGTGGAAGAACTTCCCGAACGGCAGCCAGACCAGCGTCAGGATCACGATGATCGCGTGCAGGATCGCCAAAAATTCGTACGCGTATCCTCTCATCCACGTGTAGCTGGCCGTCAGCATCAGGCCCGTCACGCTGATGGCGAACAGCAGGATCAAGGGCAGGATGTCCTCCCCGAACTGCTGCACCGCCGCCGCCCCGTGCTCGACCATCCGCCGCCGCATCGCCAGCATCACGCCCGCGATCACCAGGAACGACGCCCAGACCAGCATGTGAAAGGTGATGAACCCCACGGCCGACTCGATCGCGAACGTGGACGTCGGGAACCCGAAGACGAACGCCCGGTAGCGCGTCAGGTCGCCCGGCACGGTCTCGAAGTGGACCCACCCGAAGACCAGCGGGAACGTGATCGCCGAGGCCAGGATGCAGCCCCACATGATCAGCCAGTGCGCCGCCCAGCGCATCTTGCCCCGCTGCCAGATGAACCGGTTGAACACGAATGCATTGACCAGTCGGTTCCCCAGCGCCACCAGGTTGCGGCCCAGATGCCGCGGCTGGAAGAACAGTTGCCAGCCCCGCCGCCAGTACAGGGCCGTCGGCGGCCTCTGGAGCCACATCGCATAGCGATACACGATGCCGAACGCGGCGAAGAGCGTGGCGAACGTGTAGCCCACCAGCGCCGCGTCGAAGTGCGCCAGGTTCCGCGAGCCCGCCACGATCAGCCCGGCCAGCAACGCCGTCGCGATCGCCCCCCAGGCCGTCGCCTTCCACTTCTCGACCGGCATGGCCGCCCCTCCAACTCGCTTGCGAAACCAATCCTCACGCCGCTGCACGCCCCTTCCCGGAGCCGGCGCACAAAAAAGCCCGCTCGATCCGAAGGTCCGAGTCGGGCCATCATGAGCCTTTGCCAGCACGCCCGCCGTGAGCGACCGGAACAAATGTCGGAGTGTAGGGCCTCCTCTCCGCCGCGTCAAGGAAAACCGAGGACGGACCGGGGTCGATCGGTTCCAGAATCCGGGAGGTACCGCGGCATGACCGCCTCCCAACGGCGGACCTCCGCGACCATCGGCGCCCCGACGATCCCCAGCAGCCTCCGCAACTCGCCCGCGGCTGTCGCAATCAACTCGCCGTCCTCCCGCCCGAGCAGGCCGATCCCGTGGCTCCCGCCGAGGAAGACGCGGCTCAGGACCGAGCCCTCCGGCGCACGGCCGGGGAACTTCACGCTCGCGAAGCTCGCCGAGAGCACCGGACTCCGCTCCCCTCGCGGCACCACCAGCCCGAAGCCGTCGAGCGGATGCGCCACCTGCTCCCGACGGTAGCCGAGCCCCACCACCGCGCAGCCCCCCGACTCGATCCCTCCGATCGCCTCGGCGAGCCGACGGTCGAACCCCCGGACCAGGTCCGCCGCTCCCCGGGCCGGCGTCGCCAGGATGACCCCATCGGCGTCGATGACGCCGTCCTCCCGGCCGCCATGATGGAGCCGCCAGCGCCCCCTTTGAGCCGTTCGAGTCGCTCCACGTTGACCCCGCAACGCACCGAGCCGGCCGGCAGTCGCCCCACGATCGCCCCGACCAGCTCCGACATCCCCTCCCTCGGCGCCGCGAACTATCCATAGCGAGCCCCTCCGCCCCGCTCCCCGGCCCGGCCGCCCTCCGCATCGTCCGCGACACGCTGCCGTGTTCGCGCTCCATCGCGAGCCGCCGGGGCATCGTCGCCGCGAGGCTCAGCCGCTCCGGCTCCCCGGCGTAAATCCCGGTCGCCAGCGGCTGGATGAGCCGCTCGAACGCTTCGCGTCCGAACCGCCGCGTCGCGGACGCGGCCAGGCTCTCGTCGTCCTCCTTTCCCCGCCGGATGAACGGCTCTCACGCCAGCCGCAGCTTCCCCCGCAGGCTGAGGATCGGACTGGCCAAAACCGGCCCAATCCGCCCCGGCGCCATCAAGGTCAGGCCCTCCGGGATCGGCAAGAGCCGCCCCCCGCGGACCACGAACGCCCTCCGATGCTCCGCCCCGGTCCTCACGAGCCGCCCCTCGATCCCCAACCGACGGCACAACTCCACGGCCGCCGGCTCCGCCGTGAGCATGCTGTCGGCCGCCGCCTCCATCAAGAATCCCTCCCGCCGCACCGTCCCAAGCACCCCCCCGCACCCCGGCCCCGCCTCCAGCACCGTCACCTCCCCCTCCGGGTCCAGTTCCCTCAGCCTGTGCGCCGCCGCCAGCCCCGTGATCCCCTCGCCAACGACCACCACACGCCCCCAACCCCTGGCATGCCCCGGCCCCACCTCCCTCGACTACCGACGGGTTCCGTCGTCATCGCCACCTCCTCCCCTCGGGACCGCTTCGGAAGACTCCACCCGTTGACAGACAGGTCTCCTCGCCCTTTTCTGGGCACATGAGTCCAATTTGTCGAGCCTCGATCAGGAATAATCCCAGAAATGCTGTGATAATCGAGCCCCAGAATTTCGATGATGTCGATATGCAGCCTTGTGCGCCCCTGGCGACGTGGTCGTCCTGTAACGCCCTGACCGACCTCATGACCAGACCGTCCCCGTGTGGCCCCACGCGGCTCGAACGCTCGGCAAAGGTGTGCGTGTTCTACGAATTTCTGGAAAGTGCAATGAACTGTACCGGTTCTCGAATTTAAACAACTGAGGAAGTTGGGCAAAAGTGGACAACGATGGCCGGTCCCCGAGAGTCCCCCCATCTCCGCCCTTGTCCGATCCCGTGGCTCTCTGCGCCCCGATCCGGTCTGCCACATCCACGCCCCGCAACGAACCCGACGGCGGCTACGAAACGAACCCGACGTCACACCGCGTCGTCGGCGGCGACCTTGACGGCTCGACCCCCGAGCCTCCGTCTCGACGAAACGAACCCGACGGTAATCTGGGCAATTTTCCAAACGAACCCAACGTGCCCCCACGCCGAGCGGTCAACTGGATGGAGACGGGAGTCAACGCACCATGACTCACCCTCGATCACCGACGCCGGAAGCCCCGGCCCGCCGCCCGGCCCACGCCTTCGACCTCAGCCCCCGGATCGTCTTCTTCGAGACGACCCGCGCCTGCGACCTGGTCTGCCTCCATTGCCGGGCCTGCGCCCAGCGCTCGGCCGCACCGGGCGAATCGACGACCGATCTGGCCCTGATTGATCGCCTCACCGCCTTCCCCGACTCGCTGCTGCTCGTCCTGACTGGGGGCGACCCCATCAAGGGTGGCGACCTCTTCAACCTGATCGACCACGCTGTCGGCCGGGGCCTGCCGACCGCCATCACGCCATCTGACACCCCCCTGGTCACGCCCGAGGCGATCGGCCGGCTCCGCGTGTCGGGGATCGACCGCCTCCCCGGCGACGTCCTCACTCCGCTCGGCGTCGCAGTCCTCGCTTCCTTCGGTCGGGAGTCCGTCCGCATGACGCCCCGGCCCTCGGTGGCGGTGATCACCACGGGGGCCGAGCTGGTCCCGCTCGGGAGGCCGGTCGCCCCCCACCAGATCCGCGACTCCAACGGCCCGATGCTCCAGGCAGCGATCATCCAGGCCGGCCTGGCCACTCCGCTCCGGCTCCATGCCGACGACCGGCCGGAGGCGATCCGCGAGGCCCTGGAGCGATCCGCCGATCGCGACCTGATCCTCCTGACCGGCGGCGTCTCGGCCGGATGTTACGACCTCGTCCCCCAGGTCCTCCGCGACTTCGGCTCCCAGATCCTCTTCCACAAGGTGAGGCAGCGACCGGGCAAGCCTGTGCTCCTGGTGCGGAAGGGCTCCCTGCTCCTCTTCGGCCTGCCCCGCAACTCGTTGGCCTGCTACGTGGGCTTCCTCCGCCACACTGCGGTCGCCCTTCGGAGCCTGGTGGGCGGATCGCCCGAACCCGCGTCGTCTCGCGGCCGCCTCACGGCGCCGATCCGCTACCGAGGCCGCCGCACCTGCTTCTGCCCCGCCTTCGCCACCAAATCTGCGGCGTCGCCCGAGTGGTCGAGCGCCCCGCTCGCGGGAGTCAGAGTCTGTTCCAAAAGGGGCGTCGGCTGTAGTTTGGGGGGATGGAACGCAAAGCCTACCCCAGCGACCTGACCGACGCCCAGTGGCGCCTCCTCGCTTCCCTGATCCCCGAGGCCAAGCCCGGCGGCAGGCCCCGCAAGTACGAGATGCGCGAGGTCATCAATGGCCTGCTCTACCTCAACCGCGAGGGCTGTTCCTGGCGGGCGTTGCCCCACGACCTGCCCCACTGGAAGACCTGCTACAACTTCTTCCGCCGGTTCGAGGCCGACGGCACCTGGGACGCCCTGGTCGCCGCGTTGCGGGGGGAGGTGCGGACGAAGCTCGGCGCGCGCCGACGCCCAGCGGCGCCTGCATCGATAGCCAGTCGGCCAAGACGGCGCACGGCGGGGCCGAGGTCGGCGTCGATGGCGGCAAGATGGTGCGGGGCCGCAAGCGACATATCGTCACCGACACGCTGGGGTTGCTGCTGATCGTCGTGGTCACCGCGGCGAACCTCGACGACGGGGCGACGGCGCCGCGGCTGCTGGCCGGTCTGCCCGCCGTGACGTTCCCCCGGCTGGCCGTGGTGTGGGCGGACCGGAAGTACCGCAACTCCCGGCTCGACGCCTGGCTGTCGGGCCAGGACCGGCTCCGCGTGGAGGTGAGCTCGAAGCCCGAGGGCGAGCGGGGGTTCAAGCCGCTGAAGGTGCGGTGGGTGGTCGAGCAGACCTTCGGCTGCCTGCTGCGGTGGCGGCGGCTGGTGCGGGACTTCGAGCGGCTGCCGGAGACGAGCGCGGCGATGGTCAAGCTCAGCTCGATCCATCGGATGGTCCGCCGTGCCCGGCCGCCGCGATGGCGGAAGAAATTCCGCTACAAGCGGCCGCCCAAAGCGGCCGCTTGAGTCTTTTGGAACAGTCTCTCAGCGTGGCCGATCCGTTCACCCCCCACGCCGCAAACGCCCTCGTCACGCTGCCCGAATCCCTGGATGAGCTCCCCGAGGGATTGCTGGCGGAGAGGCTGATTCATCCCCGCGACTCTCAATAGAGTCGCTGCACAATAGAAAGGATTCTCGACGGAATTATAATTTTTTCAAGTAGTTATTTGTAATTACAATGATTTTACTAACTTATTTTCTGCCAAGGGTTTCTGCTATTGTGCAGCAACTCTAATGCGTCGCGGGCCGTATTCCTCAGGAACCAGCCTACGGCCCCATCGACGAACCCCACAGAGACGCGGGTCGGGTCCACCTCCGACCGATCGGAGCTTGAGCGAGACGGGGATCGTCCCCGCCTGAGGCACGCCAGTGGGTCCGAGGACATCCAGTGCATCAGCGACTTCCTGAAGCACATTTATTACTGTTCCACACTGGGATCTTGGATCCCAAGCCTTCCAGGTGACAACTTCCAGTACGTCGGGGAGGGGCTGTCTCATCGTCGGTGACGTTGGTTCGAAAGACATTCAGCGTGACCGCCGCCCAAGCCACTTGTGTCCATTATAGACGGCAGTCTTCGCTGCCTCTTTGGTCGGGCTTTCAGTCGATAAAGCGTCAGTCGTATTGTTTCTACGCATGTTCAGTATCCTAGAGACAGAACCAATCCGGTTGCGACCAATCGCTCGAAGTAGGACGTGAGCTGCTGCCCAAGAGTTTCGCCCTGGAGTTTGAGCCCGACTTCCAGGTTTCGGTGGAACGCGGCCGTGGTGAAATTGGCGGAGCCGATGTAGACGTGGAGGGAATCCACGACGATCAGCTTGGCGTGGACCCTCGCCAGCGCGGCGTCCCAACCTCCCGGAGACTCCAGGGCGTAGAAGACTTCGGGGCGTGGGTGGTGAGGCCAGCTCGATCGCCAGAAGTCGCGGGCGAAGGACGCGAGGGTCTGGCCGGCCGTGTGACCCCGTTGACGGTGGACGTTGACGATGAGCCGGACAGACAGGTCGGGATGACGAGCCATCCGGTCGGCCAGGGGCTCGAAGATCAAGGCGCCTCCGTAGAACGTGTAGCCGACAATCAGGATGGAGCGGCGTGCGGACTCGAAGAGTTCGCGGACCGCGGCGCGGGTGTCGCGGGTCGTCGCGTCCCCGAGAGCCGGACCGGTCAGGACGATCTCGGGTCGGGGGGCGATGGTGGCGGCCCGGCGTCGCTCCTCGCGGAGCAGGTGGAGGGCCGCCACCATGCCCTCGATCGACCCGAACCGGGCGGTCGCATCGGGCAACCAGTGGTGGATGGCCTCGGCGTTCAGGGCGAGCCCGGCGTTGCGGACCTGCTGGAGGCCGGACCCTGCCCGGATCGTCCCCTGGGCGAGGGCTGCCAGGAGGCGGTCGAGCTCCGGGTCGGTGAGCGACAGGATCTCGGAGAGCATGGGTACGGGAGCCGCTACGGGCGACGGGGAAAGAACTCGGCTCCCCGACAGGCGACGGTGGGGGTCACGAGGCTGCGGTCGAGGAAGTCGTTGAACATCTCACAGCTCGTCTCGCTGATGAGCAGGCAGCCGTGGCAGGCCGCCCCCTGGAGGTAGCGGCGCTCGTGGGCCTCGTCGGGGTTGTGCTGGGCGCAGACCGGGTCGTTTGAGCAGAGGTCGCCCAACTCCAGCGCGACCCGCAGGTAATGGCCAATCGAGCGGGCGGCATCGGCGAGGCCTCCGAGGGTGCCGTGGGAGTCGGGCGAGGCGGTGTAGAGGAGGATGCCGTAGCCCTGGTTCCGGTTGGCGTAGATCCGCTCGCGGATCGACGAGGCGGGGTAGCCGCACTCCAGGGAGATTGCGTTGATCAACAGGTGTGAGAGCGAGTGGAGCATGACGAACGGGGTGCCGAAGAAAATCCGGCCTTTCTCGATGCCCCGCTCGGCGTACCACTGGAGAAGGCCGTGCTCGAAGTGTCGTTCCAGCTTCTTGACCTCGCCTCGCTGGGCCCAGCGATCGACGGCGTCCTTGTTGAACTGGAGGAACAGGCCCTCACCCTTGTTCTCGACGGCGGGGATCCAGTTCGCGTTGACACCCAGCCGGGCGGCCCGAGTGCCCAGGTCAAACTCGCCGTCGATGTCGGGCGAGATGTAGTCGAACCGGGTGTAGCCGACCAGGGCCGTCACCTCGCGGAGCCGGTGGACGATCAAAACTCGCTCGATCGGCTCGGTCAATGCGTCCTTCCAGGCGTCGCGCGAGTACTCCTCGGCGTGGAAGACGCTGTCGAACTCGTCCTTGCCGATGATCTTCTGGCCGCAGCTCAGAAGCTCGAACTCGGCCTCGCGGATCTTGCGGGTCGGCGGGCCTTCCTGGCCAGCTCGTCGGGCCTCGATCGTCCGCATGACCTCGGCATCGTCGAAGTCGGCCAGCGCGGAACGGACGGCGTCGATCTTGCGGAAGGTGGCCAGCATCGCCTCGTTCTCCACGACCTTGAGCACGTCCCAGACCTTCGAGACGGCCGTGTGGAGGGTCTGGCCGCGGTCGGGGAGGGAGATGACGCTGAGCTTCTGGGGGAAGTAGGCGTTGCTCGCCGTGCGGATCAGGAGGCGGTTGGTGGCGTCGCAGGGCTCACGGCCGGCGGCCGGGCCGAGCCAGCGCTGGGAGCCGTCGCATTGTTTGCCGAGGGCGGGGTTGTTGGTCCCGGCGGCCTCGCTGAGCAGGCGGGTCTTGCCGCAGCCGCAGCGGACGCGGAGTTCGGTCAACTCGCCGGTGGTGCCGAGGTCGTCGAGCCAGAGGTCCTCGTGGCAATCCGAAGCCCCGTCGTGGACGAAGTAGGACCAGGGGAAGTCGCCCATGTGGCCGTTCTTGCAGGCGCGGAGGAAGCGGACGGGGACGACGGTGTGCTCGCGCTCCCGCGAGGGGTCGCGGAGGTCGCGGCCGACAAACCTCCCGGTCTTGTTGTCGATCCAGCCGGGCTGGACCAGGAGGCGGGACTGATAGGTACGGCCGTCGGGGTCGCGGCACGGTGGTCGTCTCCTGGGTGAGCGACCAGCCGGGGAACCGCCAGACGACCACGCCCTTGTTCGTCTTTTCGTCGGGAGGCTCGTCGAGCGGGAAGGGCGTCGCGAGCATGACGGAGTCGGTGTTGAGGATGGCCGCGGCCTTGGACTCCAGGCGAGGCTCGGCGATCCGAGGGCCCTTGTCCCAGAAGTCGAGGCCGGCGACGACGGCCGCGAACCAGGGGAGGTCGATCATCGCGCCGGGGCCGTAGGTGGTCACGAGCTGGCTCTGGCGGAGCGCCGAGGCGGTGGTCTTGACCCCTTGGATCCGGACGGTGCCGGAGTTCTGGTCGAACCGGCGGGGGAGGATCGCCGTGATCGCCTCGACGTCCCGCATCGAGCGGGGGGCCTTGAACGGCTGGCGGGCGGGGGAAAGCTCGGCGATCGTGGGGTCCAGCATCTCGTGGAGGAGGTTCTGGGTCTTCGAGGACCGGGCCGCCTCGTAGGTGAGCATCGACTGATCGTGGTGCAGGTCCTCGGCGAACTTGAACCACTCGTCGAGCAGGCTGCGGACCTTGCCCCGGATGACCTCGGGGTCGGGCGGGCCGCCGCCGGGCCCGCCGTGCCGCTGGTCCCGGGCGCGGTCGGCGATGGCCTGGGCGACGTCGTCGAGGTGCTGGCTGTGCTGGAGGATGGCGTGGGCGTCGGCGTTGCGGACCATGAAGTCGTGGCCGAGGCGGGTCAGGGCGGCGGTGACGGCGAAGAGGGCGCGGTCGAGGGCGCGGGGGGAGAAGGGGGTGACGCTGGTGGCCTCGACGTCGCGGTAGAAGGTCTCGTGGAAGAAGCGGAACCGCTCGTAGTGGGAGCGGTCGCGAGGGCGGTTGATGTTGAAGATGGTGACGATCAGGCCGGGCTTGTCCCGCTGGCGGCCGACGCGGGAGGTGGACTGGATGTACTCGGAGGTCATCTTCGGCTGGGCGAAGACGGCCATCAGGCCGAGCCGGGGGATGTCCAGGCCGACGGAGATCATGTTGGTCGCCAGGGCGACGTCCACGCCACCGCTCGGTCCGTGGGGGCGGCCGAGGGCGGCCTTGGCGGCGGCGACCTCGTCGGTGCCGTAGCGGGAGGTCAGCTCGGCGGGCACGGGGTTGATGATGCGGTCGGTGAACGGCGAGGCGGACTCGGGCTCGCCCAGGCGTCGGCGCTTGCCGTACTGGCCCAGGCGGCTGGAGATCTCGTCCTCGACCAGCCGGCGGGTGCCGCCCAGCTCGCGGAGGCTGTTGAAGTAGCCCAGCAGGGTCATGTACGGGTCGGCGGGGTTCTGGGGGTTGGCGGCGCCGCCGCAGGCGAGGTAGAGCTTCTGGGCGGCCGACATCAGGGCGAGGTAGGTCTTCACCAGGACCCGCTTGGCGCTGCGGCCCTGGGCGGCGACGCCGAGGTAGAGGCGGGCGGGGGCCTTCGAGGCGGGCACGGTCACGGCGAGGAACGAGTCGCGGCGGTCGGGGCCGGGGGGCGGGAAGATCTGGACCGAGGAGCGGCCGAAGAGGGCCTCGATCTGGTCGCGGGCGCGGCGGACGGTCGCCGTGGAGGAGATGATCTTCGGGCCGTGGCCGTCGCGGGTCGTGGCAGAGGCGGTCGATGGCCGTCTCGTAGAGGCCGGCGATGGTGCCGAGGGGGCCGGAGATCAGGTGCAACTCGTCCTGGATGATCAGCTCGGGCGGCGGGAGGTTGGCTTCCAGCTCGACGGGGCCGACCTGCTCGTCGCAGTCGCCGAGGAAGCCCTGGCCGCGGGCGAAGCTCGTGACCCGGCCGAAGAGCTTGGCGACCTCGCCCTTCCAGGGCATGGCGGCGAACTTGTCCACGGTGGCGATCAGGAAGCCGGGGAGGCGGCGGTAGATCGGCTCGTCCACCAGGTGGATCGGCAGGTGGAGGTCGCCGGTGAACTCGCAGGCGTCGCCGAGGCAGGCGATGTGCAGCTCCTGGGCGGCGTCCTGACTGGGGTGGAGGCTGAAGCTGTCGGGCTGGAAGGGAGTGCCGCACCAGGGGCACGACTCCAGCGGGACCGGGGGGCGGCCGTTCGTCTTGCCCTGCTTGTAGGCGAGGACCTTGGCGACGACTCCGCCTTCCTGGCCGGGCTTGCCCATGAAGTTGGGCGTGCCGCCGGAGCCGACCCAGAGGCCGATCTCGAACGGCCAGGAGCCCAGCTCCCTGGGGTTCTCCCGTCGCATCAGCTCCAGGGCACAGACGAGGGCGGCGGCGCGGGCGAGCTGGTCGAGGGTCAGCAGTCGGAGGGTGTACCGCATCAGGACGGTCACGCCGGCGTAGGCGGGGATCGGGCCGGAGGTGCCCTCGCGGAAGCGGCGGTAGAGCAGGGCGAAGGCGGCGAGGCCGAGGTAGGCCTCGGTCTTGCCGCCGCCGGTGGGGAAGAACAGGAGTTCGACGGTCTGGCGGTCGGGCGAGTCGGGGATCGACCAGGCCCTCCAGGTTCAGCAGGAAGAAGGCGAGCTGGAAGGGCCGCCAGGCGGGGGGCTCGACCGCCTTGGGGGCGAGGTTCCTGGCCTGGGCGTCGCGGCGGCGGGCCTGGCGGGCCATGGCGGCGTTGGCGAGGGTGAAGGCCCGGAAGACCTTCGGGTCTGGACAGGAGGGCGATGCCGCGGTCGATCCGGTTGGCGGCGACCTCGGCGTTGAGAAGGAGCGACTCGCAGGTCTCGACCCGCTCGGGGTAGTGGAGGTCGGCGAGGGTCTGGCGCTGGTCTTTGATCCAGTTGCGGTATTGGTCGACGAGGCCGGAGAGGGCGGCGCGGGCGGCGTCGAAGTCGGGGAGGGCGGCGAGGGCCTCCATGCCGAGGGTGACGCCGTCGAGCCGGGCGGGCTCGACGCGCTCGACCTGGGCGGAGGGGACCCAGGCGGTGCGGACCTCGCGGCAGCGGCAGCGGTCGTCCACGAGGGAGACGGCGGAGACGTTGTGGCCGACGGCGAACTCGCAGGCGTCGCGGTACTGGAGGTCGGCGGTCCGCTCGTCGTCGTCGCGGGAGCGGAGGCCGCGGAGGTTGGGGCGGGGGGCGAAGCCCTGGGGGCAGCGGGCGATCAGCTCGGCCTGGAAGGCGAAGCGGGCGTCCTTCGTCGGGGCCGGCCTTGGGGTCGCGGGTGTTGACGAGGAAGACGTTGACCGTGAGGGCGCCGTCGGGGACGAGCCGGGCGTCGAGGGCGGCGTCGGGGGCGGGCCGGGCGAGCCAGACGAGGCGGAGGCCGTCGGAGCGGGGGAGGCCCTTTTGCCGGGGGTGGGGGAACTCGCCGTCGAGTTCGAGGGTCAGGGTCTGCTCGCAGGGCACCCGGGCCCAGGCGGCGACCTTGCGGGGGCGGGGCCTCGGTTTGGGGGCCGGGGCGGCGGAGAGGAGGGCGAAGGGCGAGGGGTCGTCGGCCGGCTCGGGGTCGGGCTCGTCGGGGGCGTACTCGGGGCGGTAGTCGCCCCAGCGGACGGTCACGTCCAGCGACGCGACGCCCCGGGGGACGAGCACGCTGAGGCCCATCGACGAGGGGAGGACCTGCCGCTTGCTGGTGGTGGCGGGGGCGGCGTCGTCGGAGTCGTCCAGCTTGACCGCGGTGGCGGTCGGGTCGTCCAGGGGGTCGTCCTCGGAGCCGAAGAGGTCGGGATCGTCGTCCTCGGGCTCGGGCTCGTCGCGGGGGCGGTCCTTCGAGGGGCGGTCGCGGGGGACGAGGAAGCCGGTGAGGTACCAGCGGGAGGGGGGCTGGTCGAGGCGTTCATCGGCGCAGGTCGGGTCGTGGATCGGGCCGATCAGGTCCAGCTCCAGGGCCTCGACCAGCTTCGACCGGACCTCGGCGGACGTCATCGCGGGGCCGCTCATCGGTGTCTGCCCTCGGCTTCGGCGGATGGGCGCGTCGTGCGCCGGGGAGGGGTCGGGGACGCGCCCGGGCGCGTCATCGGACGATGCGTAACTTCCTGATTGACAAGGGGTTGACTGAGGCAATCGTTACATTGTGAAGTTTGTTCGGCGCCGGGGGCGCCCGTGCTTGGGTTCGTTTCGCACGGGGGGTTCCGGTCCTGGGGGGCTCTCCCCATGGTCGAGGATGGATGGTCGATGGTCAATGCCTGCGAGCAAACATTTCGCCGGTCCGGTTGACGGGAAGCGGTCCGAGTCGCGGGGGCCACGCATCCGTTTCGCGCGGCGGACGCCCGGTCTCGGGTTCGTTTCGCGACGGCGACGCGGCGCCGGGGCGGCGCCGGGACGCGGGAAAAGCCGGGATGCAAGTCCCTGGGGGGAAAGAGGAATTCGGGGCTCGTCGTTACCGCTTGAAGTTCGTTCGGCGTCTGGGTGCCACTGGCGGCTTGTCCGCCAGTGCTCCGGTTCCTGGCCGCTCGAAGACACTGGCGGACAAGCCGCCAGTGGCACCCAGCGCGTCATCGGACGATGCGTAACTTCCTGATTGACAAGGGGTTGACTGAGGCAATCGTTACATTGTGAAGTTTGTTCGGCGCCGGGGCGGCCCCGTGCTTGGGTTCGTTTCGCACGGGGGGTTCCGGTCCTGGGGGGCTCTCCCCATGGTCGAGGATGGATGGTCGATGGTCAATGCCTGCGAGCAAACATTTCGCCGGTCCGGTTGACGGGAAGCGGTCCGAGTCGCGGGGGCCACGCCTCCGTTTCGCGCGGCGGACGCCCGGTCTCGGGTTCGTTTCGCGACGGCGACGCGGCGCCGGGGCGCGCGCCGGGGACGGTCCGGAGACGCGCCGGGGACGGTTGGGGGACGCCGGGGGGACGCGCCGGGACGCGGGGAGGGCCGGGCGCAAGTCCGTGGGGGGAAGGGAGAAAACGGGGCTCGTCGTTACATTTTGAAGTTCGTTCGGCGCGCGGGGGCGCGCCGCGACGGCGGGGGCGGTGGTGGGCGTGTCGGGTTGCCAAAGAGCGGGCCGGGGCGGGAGCAGGATCGACCGGTTCTTGAGTCTAGGTCGGTTCCGGGTGGCATGCCCACGTCTTCGTGGGCATGGCGAACGCCCACCGAGCTCCGCCATGCCCACGAAGACGAGGGCATGCCACCCACCCGAGGCGCGAGCCGAGGTGAAGCCTCGATCGACCCTGGGGGCGGGAGGCGGGGGACGGTGCGCCGGCCTCATCACAACAGTATCGGAAATTCGGTCTGCGATTATCAGAGAATTTCCGAATTTTTGAGGGATGTCGGTGGCAGAGGTCATTCGTCGTCCTCCGAGTCGGACGCGTCGGGGTCGGACGCGTCGGAGTCGGCCTCGTCGGGGTCGGGGTCGTCGGCGAGGGGGGAGAGGCCGACGAGGCGTTCGGAGTCGGAGCGGGAGCGGTTGAGGAGGAGGAGGCGGGCGAGGACGTCGTCGCGGACCTCGGGGCGCCAGCGGAAGCGCCAGGGGAGGCGGGAGGAGGGGTCGGACAGCTCGGAGGCGAAGGCGAGGGCCGCGGAGGCGCGGGGGAACCAGTGGCGGCCCGGCTCCAGACGCTCGACGGTGTCGGGCGAGGCGTCGTCGGCCGGCTCGGCGTCGCACCAGTCGAGGTCGAACCCGCAGGTCGCGTCGACGTCCGACCAGCCGTAGGACGCCAGCACCGCCCGGTCCATCGCCGCGTGCAGCTCCCGCAGCCGCGCGATCTCCGGGGCCTTCTCCTTCGGGTCGTGGAACCGGTTGTAGGTCTTCGTCAGCCCCAGGCTCGACTCCACCATCAGCCGGGCGCGGAACTCGTAATACTCCCGGCCGATCGACTCCAGGGCGGCGTCCGTCTCCCAGTCGGGGGGGAAGGGGAAGGTTTCGAAGCAGTCGGAGGGGGTGTAGCGGAGGTCGTCTTTCATGCGACGAGCTGAAGAATCGTGCCCAGATTTCATGCGATCGTGATTGCAGAACAGCAGAAGCTCGCATAATCCGGTCCAACGGCATAATATTCAATTTATTGTGAAAAACCATGTCTTGACGGAAGGAAAGCGAACGAGAGTTGCGGGCCGTACACTGCGTTTGCAAGTACCCGATCAGCTTCGCAGCAATGGACTTGTACAGAGCTGAAGCGTGCTTCACCGTATCGCCACCAACATTCTCGCCGATTTCACGCTTATCATTTAACTCGTTGTCGGGCTTTACTTTCTCCTCAACGATTCGGAGCAAGTCTGGCCACGCCTGAGCTTCTTCCTGCGATTCATGTCCCCAAAGTTGATGACGATACCGATGATGTGATTGCGTTGGGCTATTCGTTGACTTCCTTTCCCCCAATAAATGGAAATATTCGCTCCTGGTTGCGGGGTATATGGCTCGATCAGTTCCTCCATAGAGATGGGCCTCTCACCGGATTTTGACAGTTCACTGCTCGCGCCTGTGTAACGGGGCTCGCCTCACTCTTGCTCATCGGTGTCATCAAATGTGAAACCCATGCCAAGAACATATGCTGCCTTGAAAACTTTTTCCAGCGTTGGCGTGAAGCCGCTCCGGGTCGTCGTGCCCGCCGCGGTGGAACAGGTAAGCCGTGATGAGGTCCACCGGCCTGCCCGTCGAGATCGAACGGCCCGGAGAGCGTCCCCTTGTAAACGTGGACGACGCTGACGACGACGGCGGCCTCGCCCGGCCACTTGAGGCGCTTGCGGGCGGCGTAGATGGTGCCGCCGTGGGTGCAGATCCAGCGGAGGCCGGTGGAGCGGGTGTCGCCCTGGCCGATGGTGTTGGTGGCGATCAGGCCGAAGGCGCCGTCGGGTCGGAGCAGGCCGAAGGCGCGGCGGAAGAAGTGGGCGACGAGGTCGGCGTTGCCGTGGGATTCCTCGTGGGTGGTCTTGAGCCAGTCGAGGATAGCCGGCGGGGGCGGCCTCGGCGATGGTGTTCTTGCCGGCGAACGGCGGGTTGCCGACGATGGCGTCGAAGCCGCCGTCGGGTCGGCGGCGGAGGGAGCCGTCGGGGTCGGCGGCGAGGAAGACCTCGGGGAACTCGACCTCCCAGTGGAAGGTCTCCAGCGGGGGGTCGAGGCGGGCGAGGGAGCGGGCGGGGGCGGCGATCTCGCGGCGGAGGAGGAGGCGGGTAGGGCGGCGTCGAGCGGAGTCGGCGAGGTAGTCGCGGACGGTGCTGGGCGAGGTCCTTGCGGCGGGACTCGCGGGCGGAGGCGGTGCCGCCCTCGAAGAAGGTGCCGACGACGGCGTCGGCCAGGAGGCGGAGGAAGTCGAGGGGGGCCTCGGCCTCGGTGCGGAGGTCGCTGAGGCGGGCGTAGCTGGTGAGGTCGTCGGCCTGGAGGATCGCCCGACGCTTCTGCAGGACGACCTCCAGCCGGCGCGCGGAGGGCCTGGCGAGACGAACTCGGCTTGCACGGGGGGCGACCAGTGGCAGGCCTCGATCTGGGCCAGCGACGAGGCCGACGAGGGAGTCGCCGTGGCGGAGGTTGTGGTCGAGGAAGGTGAAGGCGTGGTCGCGGGCCAGCGTGGCGAGCCAGAGCGAGAGCTTGGCGAGATCGACGGCCATCCGGTTCTTATCGACGCCGTAGAGGCAGCGCTGGGCGACGAGGCGGCAGGCGAACAGGAGGGGCGTCTCGTCGCGGGGGAGCCGGGGCCTGCCGCCGTGGGATTCCCAGGCCGCGACGAGCAGTCGGGCGAGCCGCCGCATGGCCTCGACGAGGAAGGCGCCCGAGCCCATGGCGGGGTCGCAGACCTTCAGCGCGAGGATGGCGTCGGGGGTGGGGTCCGGTCCGAGCCGGCGGAGGACGGGTTCGAGGGCCTTGGCGACGATCGGCTCGGTGAGCGAGCGGGGGGTGTAGTGGGAGCCGGTGCGGCGGCGCTCGGGGCTGGGCTGGAAGACGAGCGAGCCGGCCGGGACGGGCGTGGGGGTGAGCCGGGCGTCGATGAGCCGGCCGAGGGCGGCGACGAGGTCGGCCTCGGTCTTCGCGTCGCGGACGGCCGAGGCGGCGGCGCCGGCGAGCTTGCGGTCGGTGGCGTCCTTGAACCACTTCGCCCGCTTCGACGGCGGGGTGGCCAGCAGGGCGTCGAGGCTGATCGTGACCGGGGCTCCGTGGCGCTTCTCGGGCCGGATGGCGACGGAACGGCCGGCGGCGGTCTCGACGCGGAAGCCCATGATCGCCTCGTACACGGAGCCGATCTGCTCGACCTCGAGCGAGCGGTAGCTGAGTCGCTCCTCGTTGAGGTACAGGAGGTTGCGGAGGACGGAGAGGACGGTGGCGTCGGGGATGCGGGGGAGGTCGTGGGCGGATGGTCGATGGTGGATGGTCGATGGTCGATGCTGTGGGACAGCCGCCCTCGGCTGTCACGTTCTCGGAAGACAGCCGGGGGCGGCTGTCCCACACGGCTGGGGATTGAGGGTCGTTCGTGGAGGGAGGAGGGGCGATGGTGAAGTCGGAGGCGTCGCGGGGCGAGGGGGTCGGAGAGAGGGAGGGGCGGCCTTCGAGGAAGGGGAAGCGGTCGGGGTGGAAGAGGTTGCCGTGGCGGGGGGGGATCGTGTGGCGGTGGCCGTCGTGGGGGTCCTCGAAGGTGAGGCCGTCGTGGACGACGCGGAAGAGGGCGATGAGGGAGGCCCAGGCGCCGAAGCGCTGGTCCATCGTGTCGGGGTGGCGGGCCTCGTCCTCGACGAGGCGGGCGAAGAGGCCGGCGAGGGTGTAGTTGCGGGCGAAGAGCGGGCTCTCGACGGGGAGCATCTCGCGCTCCTCGGCGTAGAGGAGGAAGACCAGCCGCATGAGGACGGTGAGCAGCCCCTCGTAGATCTCGTGGGTGCGGCCGGGGTCGTCGCGGAGTCCGCGGAGGAGCTGGCCGCGGGCGTCGGCGTCGGCGGACTCGAAGCCCTTGAGGAGGTCGAACAGGGCGGCGAGCACCTGCTCGGCGAGCTGGGTGGAGACCTCGCTCTGGTACTTGCGGCTCTCGGCGAGGATGGGGTGGAGCCGCTGTCGCGAGGGGAGCTTGTGCAGGCGGTCGTGCTTGAGCAGCTCGCGGAGCGCCGTGCAGGTCTCGCGACCGGCGGGGGCGAGCAGGGGGCCGAGAGGGAAGGTGATGTAGCCGGATTGCTCGGCCTCGGGCCGGTAGACGAGGCGGACGGCGTCGGGGGTGAGGATCAGGCCGAGCGGGATGCGGGTCTCGTAGAGCAGGCGCTCGAACTTCTTCTGCGGCGACTCGTTCCAGGCGGCTTCGTCGGGGTCGTTCGGCTTGCGGTCGAGGTCGACGCCGGCGGGGACCTCCAGGCCGAGCAGGCACCAGGGCGCGGCGCCCTCGGGCGGGTTGGGCCAGCGGTAGGCGAAGCGAGGGTTCGAGGGCGTCGTCGTACTGGATCAGCTCGTGGCGGAGCGGCTCGGGCGTGGGGAGGCGGGTCGGGTCGTCGGTGGGGTTGCCTGGCTCCTGGCCCTCGAACATGCGGACGCGGTCGCCGGGGCGGTAGAACTCCAGCAGGTCGGGCTTCCAGCCGAGGAAGTCGGTGAGGACGGCGCGGGGGTCGCGGAAGATGCGCGGGGGGTGGAGGGAGTCGGCCGCGGGGTCGTCGTCGGGGAGCGGTCGCGGGATGGTGAGGGCTTCGAGGTCGCGCTGGGCGTCGGGCGACTGGAGCGGGATCTCGATCTGGGCGGTGCGGAGGGCGTTGGGGGAGACGACCAGGCCGAGGGAGACGGGCTTGAGGTAGTTGAGCCAGAGGTTATGGGTGTAGAGGGTCCGGTCCTGGGCCTTGCCGCCGGGGGTGGCGGCGGCCTGGCGGGTCGGGACGTTTGGGGGAGCGGGTCCTGGCCATGATGATCGTCGATGGGTGATGGTCGATGGGTGATGGTCGAGATTAGCCGCGCTCGGGCCAGAGGTAAACGAGGCCGACGGGTTCGAGGCGGACGGTCTGGACGGCGAAGCGGGCGCGGATGCGGTCGGGCTCGTCGGCGATCTCGCGGTCGAGGTCCTTGCGGCGCTTCTCCATCGCGCGGCGTTCGGCGGCGCGCTCGCGGCGGATGCGCTCGTCGTCGGCGGTGGCGGCGCGGTCGTCGAGGTCGAAGAGTGCGGGCGGCGGCGCGGGTCTGGCGCTCGGCGGTCGCGGCGCGAGGCCTCGGCGTCCTCGGCGTCGCGCTGGCGGAGGGTGTCCTCGATGCGGTCGCGGAGGCCGACCAGGAGCTTGCGGGTCTTCTCGGCCTCGTCCTCGCCGGCCCGGAGGAGGTCCTTGCGGACGGAGGCTTCCAGGCGATCGGCGCGGCGCCTTGAGGGGTCGGAGAAGCTCGCGGACGTCGCGGGGGGCGGAGGCGAGCAGGGCGCGGCGGCGGGCGTCGGGGATGAGGTGGGTCTGGCCGGCGAGAAGGGCGTCGTCGAGCCGTCGCATGGCCTCCTCGTCGGAGAGCCTCGACGGCTTGATCGGCTGGAGGCCGCCGTCGCGGTCCTCGGGCGGGTTCCACTCGGCGCAGACGGCGACGAGGTCCTCGTGGAGCCGGGCGGCGTGGTGGCCGTAGAGGCAGAGCCGGCCGATCAGGAAGACCAGCGGGATCGAGCCCTCCGACTGGGCGAGGCAGGCGCGGGAGAGGTCGTGATGGACGAACCCCTGGGCGAGGAACCGGCCGAGCAGGCGCTGGCTGACGCGGTGCTCCAGGTGCATGTGGACCGGCTCGGGGCCGGCGGCCTGGCCGATCGGGGCGCCGAGCTGGCTGAGGCCGGGGTCCTCGAAGACGATGGGGCGGATCGGGCAGCGGGCGTACCAGTCGGCCAGGGATTCCTTGCGGCGCCGGGGGGCGCGGAGGCTGTTGAGCGTCTCGCGCCAGGAGGGGTTGTGCTCCAGGGCCTCGGTGGGGACGCGGTAGCGGCGAGCGCGGTTTCGCTCGGTCGGCTCGGGCTGCAGGCCGCCCTCGACGTCCATGAGCCGCAGCGAGCAATCGAGCGCGGCGCGGAACTCGCGGTCGCGGAAGCCGAGCCAGTTGCGGCTCTTTTCGAAGAGGTCGCGGAGCCGCTCGATGCTCTTGACCAGGCGCTCGCGGCGCTTGCGGTCGATCCGCTCGCGGTTGGTTTCGGGGGCGTCGTCGTCGTCGCCGGAGACCTCGGCGCGGGCCCGGGCGGCGAGCTGCTCCTCCTCGGGGTCCTGGCGGTCGAAGAGGTCGAGCGTCTCCTGGAGTCGGGCCCGCTCGATGCCCCGGCGGCGGAAGCGGTCGATGAGCCGCTTGTCGAGGACGGTGCCGAAGCCGCCCAGCTCGCGGTAGATCCGCTCGGTCTTCGCGACCAGCTTCGCGAGGATGGCGTCCTCCTTGCGGTTCTCGTAGAGGAAGTAGCGGCAGTGGACGACGGGAGCGGGCTGGAGCTTGCGGTCGATTCGGCCGTTGCGCTGCTCCAGCCGGGCGGGGTTCCAGGGGACGTCGTAGTGGAAGAGGTCGGCGCAGTGCTTCTGGAGGTTGAGCCCCTCGCGGGCGGCGTCGGTGGCCAGGAGGATGCGGACAGGGTGCTCGGCGGGGTCGGCGTTGAAGGCCTCCTTGATCTCCTGGCGCTCCTCCAGCGACGTGCTGCCCTTGAAGATGGCCAGCCGGCCCTCGGGGCGGTCGGTCTTCTCAGATGAAGGCTTCGAGGTGGCGGCGGACGTAGGCGAGGGTGTCGTCGTACTCGGTGAAGATGAGGATGCGGTGGCTGTTCCAGCGGGCGGGGCCCTTGGCCGGAGGCGTCGAGCATGTTGCGGTCGATGTAGTCGAGAGATCGCCTTGAGCTTCTCGTCGGGCTGGTAGCGGGCGCGCTCGGCGACCTGGAGCATGCGGTCGAGCAGTTGCAGCTCGCGGGCGAAGTTGGGGTGGTCGGGGTTGCCGAGCGTGGCGAGGGTGGCCTTCTCGGTCTGGCGCTCGGCCTCGGCGTCCTGGCGGTCGGGGACGTCGGCCGGCTCGGCGTCGTCGGGGGAGGTTTCGGGGTTCGGGATCTCGTCGGGCTCGTCGTCGGGGTCGAGGCCGCCGCCGATGGCCGAGAGGGCCTCCTCGTCGAGGTCGTCGTGCCTGGGGCGGGCCGAGCCCTGTTCGTGCTGCCGGAGCTGCTCGCGGAGGGTCCGGTTGTGCTTGCTGAGCGTCCGGTAGAACGCCTCGACGGAGGATAAGCAGGCGCTGCTGGAGCCCCGACTTGAGGAAGGCCGAGACGTTCTTGACCTTCTGGGGCTCGCTGGCGAGCCGCTCGTCGCGGAGGTCGCAGTACTCCTGGAGCCAGTCGGCCAGCTCCAGCTCGGGCGTGCCCTTGACCGGCGCGGTGATGCGGACCGGCTCGACCTCGCGGCGCGGGAACGAGACGTTCAGCTCGCGGAGGTCGTCCTTGAGGCGGTAGATGAGGACCTCGTTCCGCTCCTTCGCCCGGACCGGAACCCCTCGGCAGAAGCGCTGGGGATCGAGGATGGCCATCAAGGCGCGGAAGCTGTTGGAATGGCCGTTGTGCGGGGTGGCCGAGAGGAAGATCTTGTGCTCGAACTTCGGGGCGATCTCCTCGATCCGGCGGGTGAACTGCGAGGTGACGGCGTACGCCCCGGCGGCGGCGGGCGCGGCGTGGTGGGCCTCGTCGAGGATCAGGAGCGAGCGGGGCCGGACGAGGTCGCGGCCGAGCCAGGTGCGGAGGTCGGCGGCGTACTCCTCGTCCCTGATCAGGTTGTGGGAGATGAGGAAGCGGTTGTGCGTCGCCCAGGGGTTGACGCTGAAGCCCCGCTCCTTGCGGATGCGGTGGACGTAGGCGCGGTCGAGGATCTGGAAGATCAGGCCGAATCGGCTCTCCATCTCCTCCCGCCATTGCAGGAGCATCGAGGGCGGGCAGCAGACGACGATGTCGGAGACCTTGCGCCGCAGGAGCAGCTCGCGGGCGACCAGCCCGGCCTCGATCGTCTTGCCGAGGCCGACGCCGTCGGCGACGAAGAGGTTGACCCTCGGCATGCCCAGGGCCATCCGGAGCGGTTCGAGCTGGTAGTGCTCGATGCTGATGCCGGCCCGGAACGGGGCCTGGAAGAGGTCCGTCCGCGAGGCCGTGACCCGGTTCCAGCGCAGGGTGTGGTAGTACGCCGCGAAGCGGTCGGGCGGGTCGAAATCGCCCCCGGCGATCAGGCCCCAGTCCTCGGCCGCGCGGACCTCGGCGTCGCGCTCGGCCTCCCAGACGACCTCCAGGGTCTTTCCCAGATCATCCGGGTCGACGCAAGAGAGCCGGGCGACCGTGGTGCCCACCTTCTCGCTTCGTTCGACCTCGTCGATGAGGTAATGCCGCTGGCGGACGCGGGCGATCCGGCCGACGTCCGACTCCTGGATGGTCCGACTGTTCATGAAGAAGCTCACCGATCGTTGCCTGTCTGTGATAGCCGCAAGGGCTCCAAGGTCGAAAGTTCGCCTGGCTCCGTCCGCGAGTGTTCGCAGACGGACTCTCCATAATTTATGCTTTCGCAATGTGATGCAGCCAAGAGAGCAGCCAACCGAATTGTACCAGATCTCTACCGAATGACGCCCTGGGCGCGTTCGAAGAATCGGCGTCCCGGCACTAACCCCAATGCCCCGTAGTCAGCCGTCAGTTCAGAGCCTTCTTGGTATTCTGGGGTTGCTTACCCGTCCCCGGAACTCCAGGAGGCCCTGATGGATCACGCACCGCGGGGAGGTCACGACATTGCCCAGGACCCGCGGCCCTCCGTCCGCGGCTTGGATCCGTTGATCCCCGAGCAACGCCTCGCCGCCATCCTCTCACGGACCGCTCGGTCGTCGGAACGGCGACGGTGCCTGCCCGCCGATTCCGTCCTCGGGCGGGTCCTCGCCATGGCCCTGTGCGCCGCCGACTCGATCCCCAAGGTCTGGCGTCGGCGGCCTCCGACCCGCGACCGTCCCGAGCCGACCGCCTCGGCGTTTTCCCAGGCCCGCCGCCGACTCGGCGTCGCGTCGTGGCGGCCCCTGTTCCTGTTCCTGGAAACCGCTCGCCCCATGGCCACCCACCAGACCCCGGGAGGTGACGCCCGGGGCGGGCACCGGATGGGCCTCGACGGCACCACGCTCGACCGGCCCGATACCCCGGAGAACGCGGCGCCCCTTCGGTCGCCCCACCACCGGCCGGGCCGCGGGGGCGTTCCCCCAGGTCCGATGGTTGGCCCTCTGGGAGTTGGGCACGCCCGCCGTCTGCGGCCTGACGATCACGCCGCGGTGTCACGGTGAGCCGTCGATGGTCGGGCCGCTGCTGGAGGACCTCAGGCCCGGTAGGCGGTTGATCTGGGATCGCGGCTTCTTCCGCTAGGAGGGGAGCTCCGCCGTCGTCCGGCGGGGGGCTCAGCTCCTGGCTCGGGTCAAGAGCCACACCGTGTTGCGACCGCTCCGCCGGCTGGCCGACGGCTCCGACCGGGCCAAGATCTCCCCGCGGGCCGCCGACCGCCGCCGGGACTTTCGTGGTCTGTGGGTCCGGGTCATCGAGTCCACCCACGACGCCCCGAATCGCCCCGGTGCCGGCGAACGCCACCGGCGGATCACCGACCTGATCCATCCATCCGAACGACCGGCCAGCGTGCGCAGCGTCCCTGGTCGACCACGAACGCGGGGAGGAGGACCTCGCCTTCGATGCAATCAAGACCCCCTTGAGTAATCGAGCGATCCCGATCCGGAGCAAGACGCCCGCGGGGGTGGTGCCAGAGAGCGACGGCTTGATGCTGGCGCACTCCGTGGTCCGGCGGGTGATGCCCGACGCCGCGGTCGGGACCGGCCCGGACCCGGACCGGCTCTCGTTCCTCGACTGCCTGCGGGTGCTGCCGTGCCCATGGCCCGAGTCGCCGCAGGTGGACACCGAGACGTGGGATCGACGGCTTCTGCGGGAGGTCGGTGATCAGCGACTGCGACCGCGGCGGAACCGAGGGTATCCTGGGGTCATCAAGCGAAAAAGGTCGAATGGGAAGAAGAGACGACCCGAGCCTCGGAATCCGCCACAGCCGACGAAAACCTTTCGCGATGCAGTAGTTCTGGTTATCGAACGGGCATTGAGGCTAACGGACATCCGGGCCAGCGTCGCCGAGCCGCCGGTCGGGCTTTCCCCTCCGGCAGATGGAGCGCCGGGCGGCGCGCTTCGAGCGGGTGCGTGAGGGGGACAAGGGGCACGGTCGGATCGAGGTCCGCACGCGGGAGGTAACGACCTGGCCGGCCGAGGAGCTGGCGGCGGACTGGCCCGATTGTGCGCAGGTCTGGCGGCGGACTGGCCCGGTTGTGCGCAGGTGTTGCGGGGGGAACGCGAGCGTCGCCTCGGTGGCCGGGTCGAGCGCGAGGAGCCCTATGAGATCACCAGCCTGCCGCGAGAGCGGGCAGGTGCGGTGACGTTGCTACGGCGGATCCGAGCCCACGGGGAGGTCGCGAACGGCCTGCACGGGCGTCGGGATCGGACGCTGGGCGAAGACGCCAGCCCCGGGTACGGCGCGGTGCGGCGTCCCAGGTCATGGCGGCGTGGAGCAACCAGGTGAACTCTCTCCGCCGCCGGTCGGGGAGGCCGACCCTGGCGGCGGCGACCCGATACCCCAGGGGCCACCCGGAGAAGTCGGTGGAACTCCGGTCAACTCGAACCTGAGAAGGAATCGGCCCTGGACGGCAAACGGCGTGCAAGCAATCGGCCCTGGACGGCAAACGGCGTGCGTTGACAGGCCGGAGCAGCGATCTCTATAATCCGGGCTCGTTTACCTGATGCGATAAAGGTTCGCGCCGACTCGGGCGACACGCTTCGCCCGGAACAGACAAAGCGAAGTCCTCGAAACTTCCCTGTCTGACATCCCGAGAGTCGATCCCCGGCGCAGCGCATCGAAGAGCCAGGCAATCAGCAGGAGCCGGACGCATGGCGGTTCGCGTGGGCATCAATGGGTTCGGTCGGATCGGTCGGCTGGTTTTCCGCGTGATGGCGGCCCGACCGGAGGTGTTCGACGTCGTGGCGATCAACGACCTCTCGGACGCCAAGCACCTGGCCATGCTCCTGAAGTATGACAGCGTGCATCGGCAGTTCAACGGCACGGTCGAGGCCGGCGAGAAGTCCTTGATCGTCAACGGCAAGGAGATCCGGATCACGGCCGAGAAGGACCCGGCCAACCTGCCCTGGAAGGATCTCAAGTGCCAGGTTGCCCTCGAATCCACCGGTTTTTTCACGAACCGGGCCGCCCTCCAGAAGCACCTCGACGCTGGTGCTGAGCGGGTCATCCTCAGCGCCCCGGCCAAGGATCAGCTCGACCTAACAGTCGTGCTCGGTGTCAACGACGACCAGCTCAAGCCCGAGCACCGCATCGTCTCGAACGCCTCGTGCACCACCAACTGCCTCGCCCCGATGGCCAAGGTTCTCAATGACACCTTCGGCATCGAGAAAGGGCTCATGACCACCTGCCACGCCTACACCAACGACCAGCGCGTGGCCGACCAGATCCACTCCGACCCCTACCGCGCCCGCGCCGCGGCCATCAACATCATTCCCTCGACCACCGGCGCCGCCAAGGCCGTCGGCCAGGTCATTCCGGCGCTCAACGGCAAGCTCAGCGGCTATTCTCTCCGCGTCCCCGTGCCGACCGGCTCGATCACCGACCTGACGAGCGTTCTGGCCCGCGAGACCACCAAGGAGGAGATCAACGCCGCCATGAAACAGGCGGCCGAGGGGCCGCTCAAGGGCATCCTCCAGTATGCCACCGACCCTCTCGTCTCCAGCGACATCATCGGCAATCCCCACTCCAGCATCTTCATGGCCGACTGGACCCAGGTCATGCAGGGCAACCTCGTCAAGACCCTCGCCTGGTACGATAACGAGTGGGGCTACTCCTCAAGGACCGCCGAACTGATCGAGCGCGTGGCGAAGCTCGGCTGACCCGGAAGATACCTCCCCCCGACGTCCAGGAAACCGGAACCGAACGCGTCCCCCGGCCCTCCTCCAACGAGCGCTGGGGGCCGATCACCCCACCCGATCGAGTCGCTCCCGAAGACGACGAACCTGAGGGGAGATTTCCGTTGGCCAAGCAGACGATCCGCGATCTCGATGTCTCGGGCAAGAAGGTGCTCGTCCGCGTTGATTTCAACGTGCCGCAGACGAACGACGGCGACGTTTCTGACGACCGCCGCATTCGCGCCGCCTTGCCGACGCTCATCGACATCTTGAACCGCGGCGGCAGCCTGATCCTCGTCAGCCACCTCGGCCGCCCCAAGGGCGACCCAGAGGCCGACAAGCCCTTCCGCATGGATCAGGTCGCCGCGCGGCTCCAGCAGCTCATCGGCCATGACGTGAAGAAGGTCGATGACACCGTTGGTCCCCAGGCTCAGGCCGTCTGCAAGGATCTGAAGCCGGGCGGGATCGTGCTGCTGGAGAACGTCCGCTTCAACAAGGGGGAGAAGGTCCCCAAAACTGACGAGGCGACCGGCCAGCCTGAGCCGAAGGCCGTCGAGCGTCACCGCGAATTCGCCCGGCAGCTCGCCTCGCTGGCCGATATGTACGTCAACGACGCCTTCGGCACCTGCCATCGGGACGAGGCGTCGATGGTCGCCGTGCCCGAGCAGTTCCCGCCAGAGAAGCGGGCAATCGGCTTCCTCGTCGAGAAGGAGCTGAAGATCCTCGACGAGCTGCTCGGCCACCCGAAAACGCCGATGATCGCCGTCATGGGCGGCGCCAAGGTCTCGACCAAGATTGACCTGATCGAGAACCTACTGCCCAAGGTGGACAAACTCCTGATCGGTGGCGCCATGAGTTACACCTTCCTCAAGGCCGAAGGCCATGCGACCGGCAAGAGCCTGGTCGAGCCCGACAAGCTCGACGACGCCCGCCGCCTCCGCCAGCTCGCCGGTGACAAGCTCGTCCTGCCGACCGATTACCTCGTGGCCGACAAGATGGACGCCGCGGCGCAGACGAAGGTCATCACCGGTCAGGACATCCCCGACGGCTGGGAAGGCTTCGACGTTGGTCCCGAAACCGTCGCCCGCTACTCCGAGCAGATCGAGAAAGCCGCCACGGTCGTCTGGAACGGCCCTGTGGGCAAGTTCGAGATCGAGCCGTTCTCGCACGGTACCCGAGGGATCGCCGAGGCGATGGCCCGCTCGAAAGCGATCACGGTGGTCGGTGGCGGCGAGACGGCCGAGGCGGTCGAGCAGTTCGGCCTCGCCGACAGGATGGACCACGTCTCCACCGGCGGCGGGGCCTTCCTCGAATCGCTGGAGGGCCGGCAGTTCAACTCACTGAAGGTGATTCCCGACCGGTGAGGTTGTCGCGTCGCGGCGATCGTTCCCGATCGGCCGTGGACTCTCCTTTTTCGACCGTTGCTCCCCGGATGCGAGGTGGCCGGTGGAACGCCCCGAGCGTTTGAAAGTCCTGGATAACGCGCCGACGCCCTTCGTCACGCCGTCGCTTCTGAACTGCGATTTCGCCTGCGTCGCTGACGATCTGGAGGCGCTGTCGGAGGCGGGTACGGTCGCCGTTCATCTGGACGTGATGGACGGCCACTTCGTGCCGAACCTGAGTTACGGGCCGCCGGTGATTACCGACTGGCGCAAACGGACGAGCTTGCCGTTCGACACCCACTTGATGATCCTGGAGCCGGCGCGCTATCTTGACGACTTCGTCAAGGCGGGTGCCGACGCGATTCTGGTGCACATCGAGGTGCTGGCCGACCCCGTCCCGGTGCTCCGTCGCATCCGCGAGGCCGGCTGTCGCGCCGGCCTGGTGCTCAACCCACCAACGCCGCTGGAGTCGATCCTGCCATTCCTCGACGAACTGGACAAGGTGCTCGTGATGAGCGTGATGCCGGGTTTCGGCGGCCAGGCGTTCGAGCCAGAGGTGCTGACGAAAGTGCGTCGGCTCCGTGAGCAGCGGCCCTCGCTGCCGATCGCGATCGACGGCGGCATCAAGTCGCACAATGCGGCGGAAGCGGTTGCGGCCGGTGTGACGCAACTGGTCGTCGGCTCGGCGATCTTCCGCCCGGATGGCAACTACGCGGCGGCCCTGGCCGAGGTGGCTGGGGCGGCCCGCCGCGGCGTCTCCACGGGAGGCCACGCCCCGGGCGCCGGGGCGTCGTCTTCGGCATGACACTCCAGGTCGTCCTGATCCGACCCGGCGCAACCGTCTATGACGAGCAGAACCGGGTTCAGGGAATTCTCGACATCCCCTTGAGCGAACGCGGGGAGGCCGAGGCCGTCGGTCTGGCCGAGCAGTTGGCCAACGCCGAGATGTCCGCCCTCTACTGCGGGCCGGGTGAGAGCGTCGTGCGGACTGCCGAGATCGTCGGCCGGACCCTCGGCCTGCGTCCCCGTCGGCTCGACGACCTCCGCAACCTAGACCAGGGACTCTGGCAAGGGCTCCAGCTCGACGAGATCAAGCGCCGCAACCTCAAGCTCTTCCGCCAGTGGCTCGAAGATCCCCGCACGATCTGCCCGCCCCAGGGCGAGACCGTCGAGGCCGCCCTGGCGCGGATCAAGGGGGCTTTGAAGCCCTTGATACGACGGCATCGCGACGAGGTGATCGGTCTGGTCGTCGGCGAACCCCTGGCCCAGCTCCTCGCCGGCTTCCTCCGCCGTGAGCCTCGCCTGCAACTCGTCGATCACGCGCCGACGGGAAACTTCGAGTGCATCCTCGTCGCCGCCGAGCCGGGCGCAACGGCCAGGATTGAAGTCGTGTCGCCGGGTTCTCCAAAGTATGCTGAGGTCAATGGGCTACGGAGAATCCGGACTTCGCACCGGGCCGACCTCCTGCCATAATGAGGATCGGCCTCCAGGACTGCGCAAGAGCGACAACCCCGACGCGGGCCGCTCCTCTGCGTCCTCGACGGTTTCCGGCCGATACGCCGCGCTGAGAGAGGGAGTTGTGCGATGGCCCAGAAGCAGGCGGCCAGCACCTGGCATAGCCAGTTCGAGCCCAAGAAGGTCCCCGAAGGCGTCTGGATGCGCTGCGAGGGTTGCCAGGCAACCCTCTTCCGCAAGGAGGTCGAGCGCAACCTCAACGTTTGTCCTCAGTGCCAGCACCACTTCACCCTGCCAGCCCGCGAGCGGATCGCCCAGCTCCTCGACGCCGATACCTTCGAGGAATGGTCCACCGAACTGACACCCGGCGACCCGCTCCAGTTTAACGACCGCCGGCCCTATCCCGAACGTGTTGTGGCCGAACAGGAGCGCACGGGCCTGAAGGAAGCGGCGGTCGTCGGTCAGGGTTTCATCAAGGGGCTGCGGGTTGTACTCGGCCTGACCGACTCGGGCTTCATCATGGGCAGCATGGGCTCGGTCGTCGGCGAGAAGCTGACGCGAGCGATCGAGCGAGCCACCGAGCAGAAGCTACCGCTGGTGATCGTCTCCGGCTCCGGTGGCGGGGCCCGGATGCACGAGGGGATCTTCTCCCTGATGCAGATGGCCAAGGTCTCGGCCGCACTGGGCCGTTACCACAAGGCGGGCGGCTTCTACCTCAGCGTCCTGACCCACCCAACGATGGGCGGGGTCGCCGCCAGCTTCGCCACCCAGGCTGACGTCATCCTCGCCGAACCCGAAGGCGCTCATCGGATTCGCCGGCCCGAAGGTCATTCAGCAGACCGTCCGGGTCCAGCTTCCCGAGGGCTTCCAGACGAGTGAATTTCTTCTCAAGCATGGCTTCATCGATCGGATCGTGCCGAGGTCGGAATTGCGGAGCACCATCGCCCAGTTGCTCGATTATATCCTTCCCTGACACCGAACGCCCTCAGCACGTCCCAACCTGTCCTGCGGTCATCAGGACCAGCCCGAGGCCGAGCCAAGCCAGGATCGTTGGGACGGTCGTCGTCGTCGCCCAGCGAGCAAACCGATGCTTCGTGGCCGCGATCGCCGAGGCATCGACGATGTAGCGGCCGATCTTCTCGACCTACTCCGGGTCGGACAAGGCCCTAATCGCCGCCACGAACCGCGCGGGCTCGTCAGCGTACTTCCGCGCGATCCGCCCGAAGAAGAGTGGCTCATCCGGGATTCTGGGGTGGTGATTCCGACGGGGTTGCTCGTCGGATAAACTCGGTCTCGAGGACGGATCAAGGCGACGGGCCGCTCGAGACCCTCCTGACCTGATACCCTGACGATGGTCAAGATCCAGGCCCTGATCGACGATGCCAAGGGCTTCGAGACCGTCCGGGTGATCTGCTGCCTCGACGGCGTGCGGTGCCCCGAGTGCAGCTCCGCCGAGGGCATCAGGGAGGGCCACGACGACACCCAAGCCCCAGCGCCAGCGTGACCGCGGCCATGGCTGTCGCAAGCGGTTCGACCACCGGACTGGACCGGAACGATCTGCGCCGGCCCTCACCCGCCGTTGTGGGTTTGGGTCCTGGGCCTGTACTTGCGGGGGTTGAACCTCTCCAACGAGCCGATCGCCCGGCAGCTCGGCCGCGACCTCGAGGACGCTCCGCTGAGGGCCTCGCAACTCCGTGAGGGGAACGTGCCACGCAAGCCCGAGCTCACCCTCAACGGCGAGGGCAAGTGCGACGAGGTCGCGGTCTCTGTGGTGGCCGGGCCCAAGGGCCACCCCTTGGCCGTGAGAAAACAGGGCGAGTCGGCCGCCCCTGGCGGCTGAAGGGGACCCCGGACCGGGCCGGGAGACGCTGGCCCAGCAGACGCCGCTGATTTTGGGGATGATGATGATCCAGCGGGGCGGCCCGATCGTCATCGGGATGCTGGCCGACGTCAAGCAACGGACGATCGGCCCGTTGATCGAGGGGACGATCGCCCCGGAGTCGGATCTCTACACCGACGCGTACGCCATCGAGGCCCAGCTGCCGCCGTGGGGCTACACCCACCACACCGTCGGCCCTGCGACGGGCGCGTGCGTCCGGGACGAAGACGGGGTCGTGTACTGCGAGCTGGCCGTCAACACGCTCGAAGGCTTCTGGTCGCTGCTGCGGAGCTGGCTCCGGCCTCATCGAGGGATCTCGCAGCCCTGGCGGCCGCTGTAGCGGGGATTCTTCGAGTTCGTGCATCCGGTCCGAAGCCGGGGCCAGACGCTGCTGGGTTCGCGGATCGAGCTCCTCGTAGCACACCAGAAATCTAATGATCTATCGATCATATGAAAGCATCTCGTCTTGTCGAGTAACTTCAACGCCAGCAGGCTCAGCAGGGCACTCGTGGCCGGCACCATCTGGGAGCTGGGATAACCGGCTTGGTTGACGATCTGGTCGAAGCCCCGGCGCGACAGCAGGGGCAGGAAAAGGAAGACTCCGGCGACTTGGGTCCGGAGGCGTCGTCTGACGGTGAGGTCCAGTTAGCGACGGTTGGCCATCGCCGGGGAGACTAGCGGCGTAGCAGTGTGCAGGAGGTTGGCGACGGTGCGCCGGCCAACCGTCAGGATGGCCGAGGCGGCCAGGACGAAGGCGCGTCGGAGAGTCGGGCGGGTGAAGGCGGGGGCCAGCGCGTCGTGGAGCGGCTGGGCTTCAGGCGGTAGGATCATGGTGGGTCCGTCCTCGGTCGATGGTCGTGGGCAGCCGGTTCAACTCCGCATACTACTTCTACAGCCGCAGAAAAATGTTGCCTTCGCCGCACGTCCGGGTAGCCTGAACTCACGATCTGGAAGGACCGGCCGGTCCGTCGCCGAGTGGTTGCCTTGTCAGGAGGGTGCCTCCATGACACCGGATGACGTGTGCGCCGCGGCCGAGCGGCTGGTCGACTTCCCCGAGCGGTTCGCCCCGCTCTTCGGCAAGGAGCAGGCTCAGGACCACGCCTACGACTACCTCAAGGGGCTGATGGTCTGCCCCGAGCGCAAGAGCATCGAGCCGATCGCCCTGCTGGTCGGCCACGGCGACGTCTCGGGCTTGCAGAAGTTCGTCGGCGCCGCCCCCTGGGCCGCCGACGACGTGATGGCCGAGGCCCAGGCCCTCTTCGCCGACGAGCTGCTCCCCTCCGCCGCCGGCTCGCCGGTCGGAGTGGTCGGGGTGATCGACGAGTCGGCCTTCACCAAGAAGGGGGCGCACTCCGCCGGGGTGGCCCGCCAGCACAACGGCCGGCTGGGCAAGGAGGACAACTGCCAGGTCGGTGTCTTCCTGATCGGGGTGACCCCGGCCGGGCCGGCCCTGCTCGACCACCGGCTGTTCCTGCCCGAGGCGTGGTGCGCGGACACGCCTGAGGCCAAGCAGCGGCGGGAGGCGGCCCACATCCCGGAGGACGTGCCCTTCCGCACCAAGCCGCAGATCGCGGCCGAGCTGATCCGCAACGTCGCGGTGCTCGACCAGGTCGAGCTGGACTGGGTGGTCGGCGACTCGGAGTACGGCCGGGCGGGCCACCTCCTCGACGAGTTGGAACTCCTGGAACAGAAGTACGTGCTCGCGGTGCCGGTGACGTGGGTGTTCTGGACGTCCGACCCGGCGGCGAGCGTCCCGGCCTACTCGGGGCGAGGCCGCAAGCCGACCGCCCCCCGGCGGGACGCGGCCCGCACCGTGGTCGAGATCGCCCACGAACTGCCCGCCTCGGCGTGGACGGCGCTGCAGGTCCGTGAGGGCGCGGTGGGGCCGCTGGTGTTCGCGTTCGCGGCGGTGCGGGTCTGGGGCCTCCGGCACCGCCAGCCGGGGCCGCCGTCCTGGCTGCTGATCCGCCGGTCGCTGGGGCCCGAGCCCGAGCTGAAGTACTACGTCTCCAACGCCGACGCCGACACGCCGCTGTCGACGCTGGCGCTGGTGGCTTGCACGCGGTGCCGGGTGGAGACGTGCCAAGCAGACTCCACCTCAAGCGACAGGTGGTGCGGCCCCCCCGGCGCCCGTTACGATCGCTGTCGCCGCGCTGCTTGAGCTGGCTGCGTGGTGCCGAGATCGCTTGACTGAAGCACCCGGAGGGATCACAGGCCCATCACCTCACGACGCACCGCTCCCCCCCGCGCCTGACCACCCCGACGCCGCCGGACCCGCACCCGGGCCCGGGACTGGGGACTCGCCTCCCCGCCGACAGACGGCAACAACTCCGCGACAGGCTCGGCAGGCGGCTCGCCCGACTCCACGAGGCCAGACGCCTCGGGGAGGCCGGCCATGAATGACGCCTTCCAGTCCCCCAAGCTCAAGGTCGGGCCCCTCGACCGTGCGGCCATCGTCTACGTCCGACAATCCACGCCGCAACAAGGGATTGATCATCAGGAGTCGACCGCACGCCAGTACGCCCTGGCCGACCGGGCGGTCGAACTCGGCTGGCCCCGCGGGCAGGGCACGGTCATCGACGACGACCGGGGCCCGAGCGGGCCGTCGGTCGAAGGGCGTCCCGGGTTCCAGCGGCTCCTGGCCGCGGTGGCGCGGGATCACGTCGGGCTGATCCTCGGGCGGGAGACGAGCCGTCGGGCCCGCTCGGGCCGCGATTGGCATCAACTGTTGGAGCGGTGGGCCCGCTTCCGCACGCTGCTGGCCGACGCCGACGGCCTGGACGACCCGACCGACCACAACGACCGCCTCCTGCTCGGCCGGCCCGGGATGATGAGCGAGGCCGAGCTTCCTATCCTCAAAGAACGGCTGTCCCAGGGCAAACTCAACAAGGCCCGCCGCGGCGAGCTGATGGGGATGCCGCCGATCGGCTTCGTCCGGCTCCCCTCGGGGGAGTGGGCGATCGACCCGGACGAGCAGGTCCAGGCGACGGTGCGATTGCTCTTCGATCAGTTCGACCGGGAGACCACCCTTGCTGGCCTGCTCCGCTACCTGGTCGACCCCAAGGTCCTCATCGCGGTCCGGCCGCCATCCGGGGCGAACCGCGGGGAGTTGGAGTGGCGGCGTCCGAACCGGGCGACCTTGCCGAACCTCCTGCACCCCCTGTCGTACGCCGGCGCCTCCCGGTTCGGCCACCGGTCGGTCGACCCGCGGCGGAAGCGGCCGGGCCGGCCGAACACCGGCAAGCTGATCCGCCGGCCGGAGGACGGCCTGGTGCTGATCCGGGGGCGCCTCCCCGCGTCCATCACGTGGGACCGCTTCCGGGCGAATCAGGACCGCCTCGAAGCCAACCGGGCGTGGTGCGACAGCCCGGGGGCGCCGCGGCAGGGCCCGTCGCTGCTGGCCGGGCTGGTCCGGTGCGGGCGGTGCGGGCGGCGGATGATCGTGCGGGACTCGGGGACGAACGGTCGCCACTGCTACAGCGGCACCCGCGGCTCGGCCGACTACGCCGAGCCGCTGTGCCAGTGCCTGTCCGGCCCGGTGGTCGATGGCCTGGTTCGTGAGCAGATCCTGGGGGCGGTCGAGCCGGCGGCGCTGGCGGCGAGCCTGGCGGCGGTGGCCGAGGTCGAACGGGAGCGGGCCGAGCGGTCCCGGCACTGGCAACGGCGCCGGGAACGGGCGTGGTTCGAGGCCGAACGGGCGGCGCGGCAGGACCAGGCGTGCGAGCCGGAGAACCGTCTCGTGGGCCGCGAGCGGGAGCGGCGGTGGGAGGAGGCCTGGAAGGCCCAGCGGCCGGTCGAGGACGACTACGAGCGGTGGCAGCGGTCGGCCCCGGGCCGCCTCTCGCCCGACGACGAGGCGGCGATCCGGACACTGGCCGCCGACCTGCCGACGGTGTGGGGGGCGGCGACGACCTCGCCCGCCGAGCGGCAACAGATTGCTAGACTCTTGAGCGAACATGTGGGCGTTACGGTGGACAAGGCCCGCGAGCGGGTCGACGTGGAGCTTCACTGGGTCGGGGGGTTGGTCCAGTCGCACACCCTGGGCCGGCCGGTGACGCGGTATGACCTGCCGAGCGACTCCCCGCGGCTGGTCGAGCGGCTGCGGGCGCTGTGCGGCGAGCGTCTCAGCTCGGCGGGGATCGCCGAACGGCTGAACGCCGAGGGTTTCCGGCCGCCGAAGCGGACGAATCGGTTCACCGGGGAGATGGTGCTGCGGTTGACGTCACGCCTGGGGTTGAAGCGGCGGGAACGCCACGGCAGCCCCGCGGGCCTGGGCCGGGATGAGTATCGGCCGATGGGCCTGGCACGGCGGCTGGGGATGTCACGGGACACGGTGCGGCGGTGGCTGCGAGCCGGCTGGCTGTCGGTGCGCCGGGACGCCGACGGCCACCCCGTGATCTGGGCCGACGCCTCCGAGCTGCGGCGGCTGCGTGCACTCCACCGGCTGCCGCGAACCTGGGCGAACAGGGGTCGGCTCGCCGAATTGAAGAAGCCGAAGCCATGCCCGGGGCGGTAGAGTGTCGGTGGCCCGGTTCACCCCGAGCCGGGCCACCCCACCGCGCTCTTGGAGGGCATTATGGCTGGAACATCGAGGATTATTTCGAGGACGCCAAGAGCGACCTTGGGATGGCGCAGTACGAGACGCGGTCGTGGATCGGTTGGCACCATCATATGACGTTGGTGGGCCTGGCGCAGCTGTTCGTGACGCTGGTGCAGAGGCGTCTCCAAAAAAAACTCCGGAGCTGACGCTGGACCGGCCGGTGCGGCTGCTGGAGGCGGCGCTGTCGGAGCCGGAGTTGAGGCTGCCGCGGGCGACGGCGCTGGTGGATTACCACGTGCGGCGCAACGAAGTGGCCCGGAGGTCGCACGCCAAGACGTGGCGGGCCAGGCACCCGGGCGTCAAATTCCTGCGGCTGTAGAACTACGGCCGAGGCGGGCCCACGAAATCTGCATCAGTCGAGCGGAGAATCCGGGCGAAAATGCGTGGTCGATGCCAACGCTACCCGAGAAAGGATTCGCCCGACGAAGAGCCAGGGCCGCCATCCCTGTCGAGAAACTCACCGACAATGAGCCCAGGAGTTCAGCGGAAAACCTGGGGTGGACGTGCCCGGATTGTCGGTGAGTTTCGGGCCGCGAAAATCGGCGGAGAACGGTGCAACGGCTGCTGGATGTGGCGAGCCCGTCCTGGCGGACGATCATTGCCCTGGCCCGTTTCGGCGGCCCGCGCTGCCCGTCGGAGGTGCTCTCGCTGGAATGGCGGCACGTCGATTGGGAGCGGAGCCGGATCACGGTCCCGAGCCCGAAGACCGACCGCTACGACGGCAAGGGGAGCCGGACGATCCCCCTGTTCCCCGAGTTGCGGCCGTTCCTTGAGGAGGCCTTCGAGCTGGCCCTTCCGGGCCAGACGCACGTCGTCGGGGGCGATCACCTGACGAAGGCCCAGGGGCCGAACGGCTGGCGTAATTGCAACCTGCGGACGACGTTCGACAAGCTGGGTAAGCCGGGCTGGCGTGGAACCCTGGCCCCGCCGGTTCCACAACCTGCGATCGAGCCGGGAGACCGAGTTGCTCAAGTCGTTCCCGGTGCACGTCGTCGCCTTTTGGATGGGGCACGACGCCAAGGTGGGTCTGAAGCACTACGCGCAGACGACCGAGGACCACTTCGACCGGGCGGCGGGCGCCGCGAAAAGCGGCGCACAGGCGGCGCAGAATCCGGCACAGCAGATAGCGGCGGGGAATCGCAGGGAATGGAACGAATCGCCCCAAAGCGAAGCCGGGGAAGCGTTTTCCGCTTCCCCGTGCGACTCGCTGCGTCATGCTGCATTTGCATTAGCGTTCAGCGGAGAGGGGGGGATTCGAACCCCCGAGACGGGTTTACCCCGCCTAACGGTTTAGCAAACCGCCGCTTTCGACCACTCAGCCACCTCTCCCAAGATGGGCTCTTTGGAAATCGTACAGCATCCAAATCCTGACGTCAATCGTTCTCAAGAGACGGTAGTGTCTCAGTTTGAAATCCAGATTTTTTTGGCCTACCCTTTGCTGGACGGGCGATCAGTCGATCAGGTTGACGATATCCTCGATCGACCAGAGCCGACGATCGACCCCCGCCGCCATCGCCGGGGTGATCCGAAGCGTCTGATGCCGTCGGACGAAGTTGTAATGCATGTAGTGAAGGGCGACGGCCGCTTCGAGGTTCGCCAGCTTCTTGCTGAAAGCGTTCGTGAGCCGGGTGAACCGCCTCATCCGCATCCGCATGGTGAGGTTCTGCCGTTCGACGTAGCTGGTCGAGATGTGGTCTTCATCCGGGTTGCCGACGATCGGTGTCTTGACCGCCCCGGTGCATTCGCCCGGGCTGTACCGGGCCTCGGGGCTCCGCCCTCCTTCATTGCCGTACAGCTTCACCAGCATGGCATAGTCGATCTCCCCGCCGAAGGCCCCTTCCACAGCCTCTAGGTAGGGCTTGTGCCCGTCCGTGGTCAACTGGACGCGATGCGACAGCCGGGAAGCCAGGTCCGCGATGAAGTGGGCCGCGTGCATCGCGTCGCGAGCCCCGACGAGCCAGCACGGCACCAACTTCGTGTCGGCGCAGATCGCCGTCCACGTCCATACGTCGCCGTAACCCAACTGGCCCTGCTTGTCGGGCGGGACGTTCTTCTGCTTCGCGTAGCAGAATGACCATATCTCGTCGCATTGTAGGCGACGGCACGGCAGGTTGCGGAGCGTCTCATGCTGGTAGCGGGCACACGCCTCGCCCGCGTCCACCAGCAACCTCGTAACAGTGTTGATCGAACAACCGACCATCCGCGTCGTCGAGCGGAGGCTATTGCCTTCGACCAGGGCCGAGAGGATCGCGACACGCTTGGCGGTGGGTAGCACGTTCATACTGAATATTATGCTTGAGCGTAGAGGCTAATGCAAGATCAGTTTCACCCTTTCATTGAAAGATTGTATTGCCTACTGACGAGCCTTGCGATAGTATTTCTAGAGGAGCAGGGGATACGCCCTTATCGGAGAGGTTTAATATTGGACATTCATCCTCCGAATCCGCCCGGAGATCGCATCAAGGAGGAGTTGCAGGATCGTGGGTGGTCTCAGTCAGACCTGGCGATCATCCTGAAGCGACCGATTCAGGTGGTCAACGAGATCATCTCTGGCAAGCGAGGCATCACACCGGAGACCGCGATCCAGTTAGGGGCCGCATTCGGGACCGACCCGGATGTGTGGCTTCGATTAGAGAGCCAATACCGTCTGTTCTTCGTGGAGGTCCCGATCGAGGATGTCTCACGTCGCGCGAGATTGTTCTCCCTTGCACCGCTCAAAGAACTTCAGAGACGGGGGTGGATCAGTTCAGGCGACGATCTTAGTCTTATCGAAAGAGACTTACTCGATTTGTTCGAGATCGAGGACTTGAGCCAAGAGCCCTCGCTCCAGGCGATGATGCGCAAGTCCATGCCGAACGCGGAACTGACTCCCGGCCAGCGAGCCTGGTGTTTTCGCGTCAGGAAGATCGCCCGGTCATGCTTGGTCGCCGAGTATCGCGACGATCGACTCCCTTTGTGTGTCGCGGAGCTTCGGAAAGCCGCCGCTTACTCCCAAGAAACCCGGAAGGTGCCACTGATCCTCGCAAAGTACGGAATTCGGTTTGTTGTGGTGGAGCCATTGTCCTCGGGGGCCAAGATCGATGGCATGGCGACGTGGCTGCCCGATGGCTGGCCAGCCATCGGGCTCTCAATCCGATTCGATCGAGTCGATGCGTTCTGGCATACTCTCTTTCATGAGCTATCGCATATTCGTCATCGTGACGCTATTTCGGTCGATATGGATATCGCCGACCCAAGCTCCCCGGCATTGGAGGTACGATCCCCGGTCGAGCGACGTGCGGATGCGGAAGCCGCCGACGCGCTCATCCCAGCAAAAGAACTGGAATCCTTTATCAAGCGCGTCGGTCCGCTCTACTCCAAGGAACGGATCAACCAACTCGCAAACCGCCTGAAGATTCACCCCGGAGTGATCGTCGGTCAGCTTCAACATCGTAGCGAGATCGGTTATTCGGCCAACCGCGAGATGCTCGTCAAGGTCAGGCACAACGTCGTCCCAGTCGCCATCACCGATGGCTGGGGTAACTCCATCGACCCGAGGGTTCTTTAAATGAGAGCCAAAAAAAAAGAGTGGCCGCCATCTATCCCATGAAACTCGCGTGTATCTCCATGCCCTGGACGAATATATTACCGAGACGGGCATCAGCGACGTTGACATGGTGACGGCGGCGAGATGGGCGATTAGCAAGGGGCATATCAAGCCCGAGCCGCAGGACGAGGTTCGACGAGTTGCACGCCGGATGGCGCGGGCTGCCCGCGAGGATTACATCGACGACGAGAACGGTGAGCCCGTCCGTGTTCGGTACCCTTACCCGATCCAGAACAAGGATGGTGAGGGGCAGTTGGTCTTCCGGTGGTTCAAACTCGAAGATGCGACCCCGGAGAAGATGCGACTGGCCGCACAGCATAAACGAAGGGGAATCGCGGCGGCGGTCTTCCAGGCAGAGCGTGACGTGGCCTACTACAACAAGCATTACAACCCGGGTGAGCCGATCGAGATCGACTGGAATCTCAACGCGGACGTTGCAGAACGCCAACAATCGGGCGAGTACGACGATATGCCGCCCGAAGACTACGAAATCTAATCGGTCTTCTTGCCCCACCGCGCCGCCGCTGCCCTCTTGGCGATCTCGGCACGCTGTTCCGACGTGAGTCTTGCCGCCCTTGCTTTCCCACCCTTGAGTCCCCCGCGCCGCCCGAGTGCCGCCGCCGCCCGGCGGATGGCCTCGGAGGGCGTTTCCATTTCCGGGGCCGTCTCGATAGCCTGGTCGGGCTCCGGGGGTGTCTCGGCCGTCGCCTCATCGACGATGGCCTTGGCCAGTTGGTTGATATCGCGGGGCCGCTTGGGCTTGCTTGATCGGTTTGGCATGGTGGAATTGTAACAGGCCCGCCCGACCGGCGAAGATGTTAAACAAAAATCCGACATTCAAACTGAGACACTGCCCAAGAGACACGTCGAGAGGCGAGAGGACCGGGGGAATCGTGACCGGAGGGAAAGTTCGTGAAGGGGAGGGGGGAACAGGTGAAGGTTCATCTGGGATTGACCGTTCGGGAGCGACCGCTAGAGTGACCCTCGGTGCGGGTCGAGCCGTCAGGGTTGTCGCGGAAAGGATCTCGGAATTGAGTGCAGGCGCAGAACGGGACGAGGTGAAACGAAGGAGGCGGAGGCGTGGACTTCGTCGGGCGGTCGTGCTGGCGGTCCTGGGGAGCCTCGCGCTGGGGGCGCTCTGGTGCTTCCGGAAACCGATCTTCGGAGGGAACTTCGATGTGGTCGATCCGGGTCGGGTCTATCGCAGTGCTCAGCCGGGGGAGAGCCTGGGGCAAACCATCCGGGAATACGGGCTTGTGTCGATCCTGAACCTTCGAGGAGGGTCGATCCGGGACGACTTTTATCGTGATGAAGTCCAGGCGTGCGGGCGTCGAGGCGTCGATTTCTATGACCTACCACTCAGCGCTACCCGGCGCCCGTCGCGAAAGCAATTGCTGCTCTTGATTGATGTGCTGCAACGGTGTCACTATCCGTTACTGATCCATTGCAAATCGGGCGCGGACCGGACCGGACTGGCGAGTGCGCTCTATCAGATGGTCTGTCAGGGCGTGGAGCCGGAGAAGGCGATCGGGGCGTTCTCGTTGACGTATGCCCATGTGCCACTGCTTGGGCCGGAGAAGCTGCACGATCCGATCGTGGAATATCAGCAGTGGTTGCGGCATGAAGGTCGGCCCCACACTCCCGCGAGGTTCCGGGAGTGGGTCGCCCGCGAATATCGCGACGACGACCCCAGGCTCGATCCCGCAATCCTCCCGCCGCTCCAACCCGGTCCGAGACACCGATTTGTGGCTCAACCGGCCAGAGCCGGCTCCCAGTCGGACGGCGACCGTCGGGACGTTCGCAAGGTCGGTGATGTGGGCGGTTCGACGCCGGCCTCGTCCAGGGTATCCACGATCAGGGAAGCCACCAGCCATTCCATCGGCACCTCCAGGCGCTGAGATTCGGCGCGGAGGTGGTCGAGAAGCTCGGCGGACAGGGTGACGTTCAGCTCTGGTTCGGCTTTCATTGCTCGTTTCCTTGATGCCGTTGAGGACCGAAACATCCCAACCTCGGCTACCAGGAGCCTAAGTCACGATTGCGTGGTTGGCGCTGATCGTGACCCTTTTTTCCCAACCCGCTCCGGGGGGAACTGAGAGAGTTCAATAGCAAGTGGCGTGCCAGAACCTGGAGTCGCGGTCAAAACGGGACCGGCTCAGGACGATTCCTTGAGCTCGATCTTGGGAAAGAGCGGTGCGGGCTTGCCTCCTTCCAGGGGAGCGCGGAGGTGGAGCGTCGGCAGGTGAGGGCGGTTCAGGGCGTCGGCGAAGCCGACCGAATCCCAGGCCTGGGCCTCCTCGTAGTTGAAGGCTCGGTAAAAGGTTGTGGCCGTCCGGGGCAGGAACGGCTTGGTCAGGATGGCGATGACACGCAGCGCCTCGGCGAGGTTGACGAGCACGGCACGGGTGGCCTCGGGGTCGGTCTTGATGAGCTTGAAAGGCTGCGTCTCGGAAATGTAGCGGTTGGCAGCGCCGAGGACGTCGAACCAGATCCGCTGCAGGGCCGTGTTGTACTGGAACGAGCCGACCTGATCGCGAAGTTGTGCCACGAGCGTGGGCAGGTCGAGGCCGCCGAGCCAGGCGGTGGCGTCGATGGCGGGGGCGTCGGGGAGGCGGCCCTCGAAGTACTTGAGGCACATGGTCAGGGTGCGGCTGAAGAGGTTGCCGAGGTTGTTGGCGAGGTCGGCGTTGTACACGTCGGCGAACCGCTCGAAGGAGAACTCGCCGTCGCCGCCGAAGGGACACTGGCTCATGAAGTAGTAGCGGAAGGCCTCGGCCGAGAACTGCTGGATCAGGTCCATCGGCTCGACGACGTTGCCGATCGTCTTGCTCATCTTCTCCAGAACGCCGCTTCCCTCGTTCTTCCGGTAGACGAACCCGTGGCCGAAGACGCTTTTCGGCAAGGGGAGGCCGGCCGACATCAGCATGGCGGGCCAGAGGCGCAGTGGAACCGGGTGATGTCCTTGCCGATGACGTGGACGTCGGCGGGCCAGTGCTGGCGGAATCGCTCCTCGTCGGTGCCGTAGCCGATGCCGGTGATGTAGTTGAGGAGGGCGTCGAACCAGACGTAGATGGTCTGCTCGGGGTCGAAGGGAACCCTGATGCCCCAGGTGAACCCCTTGCGGCTGATGGAGACGTCTTGCAGGCCGGAGCGAACGAGGCTGAGAATCTCGTTGCGCCGACTCTCCGGCTGGATGAAGTCGGGGTGTGCGTCGTAGTGCTTCAAGAGGCGGTCGGCGAACGCGGAGAGGCGGAAGAAATAGTTTTCCTCCTCGACGCGGCGGAGGGTGAGGTTGGGGTGGTTCGGGCAACGGCCGCCGCCTTCCTCGACCTCCTTCTCAGTCTTGAACGACTCGCAGCCGTCGCAGTAGAGGCCGACGTAAGCCTTTTTGTAGATGTCACCTGCGTCGTAAACGGCTTGGATGAACTTCTGGCAGCCGACGTGGTGGCGCTCCTCGCTCGTCTGGATGAAGTCATCGTAGGCAATCTCCAGCGCATTCCAGACGTCGCGGAACTGGCGGGCCATGTCATCGACGTAGGCGCGGGGCTCGACGCCGAGTTGCTCGGTGCGCTGGGAAACCTTGATCGTGTTCTCGTCGTTGCCCATGAGGAAGAAGACTTCCCGTTTCTCCATCCGCTGGAAGCGGGCCTGCACGTCGGCGCCGATCTTCTCGAAGGCGGTTCCGATGTGAGGTCGGCTGTTGGGATAGTCGATCGCCGTGGTGATGTAGAACCGGTTCGTCTCGCTCATGAATGGAGCCCTGTCCTTACTCTCCGACTTCCGCTCGACCCGACGATGGACACGACACGCGGGCGGGCCAGATGGTTGCGGTGCATTGATCTTACCAGAAACCCCAAACGTCGCGCCCCGACGGCGCCCGTGGGACGCGCCGGGGACGCATTGGAGACGCCGGGGGACTCGCTATCTCGCATTATCGGACGGTGTGTAAACCATAGGGAATTGGTAGGTTAAGATCGGTTGTCGGTCCATTTTAACGTTCGTTTGGCGCTCCGTCGCACTCGACCGAGGCGCCGGGAGCGTCTGCACATCCAGGTTGGGATGACTGGGTCACACCAGGAGAAAAATCGCTCTCCAGGGGCGCGGGGAGTGGCCCCGCCGATCCGAGGGTTGGCGGAACGACGGGGCCGGGTTGGTGAGTCCGATCAAGAGACGGTCAGGCGGCGAGGTTCGCCTTGCGACGACGACGAGCGTAGCCGAGGGTCAGAAGACCGGCCATGGCGCCCGAGAGGATCGTGGACGGTTCCGGGACGGCGGAGAGGTTCGAGAGTTCGTAGGTGAAATTGTCAATGAACACGTAGTCGCCGGAGCTCGGGGCCGAACTCCGGATGACGACGCTCGCGATCCCATCGGCCCGGATCCCGAAGTACTCGCCACGATTACTGCTAGACGTGGGGGGCGTGATGACCTGCGACTCGATCAGGTTGTTGCTGCTATCGTAGGCATCCATGATCCAGTCGACGTCCGAGGCCCCGAAATTGAAACCGAAGGCATTCACGAGGCCCGTATCGAAATTCGCGGTGAACGCTGGGGTCTGTGAATTGCCGAGGTTGTAAGGGTTGGCAAGTGAGTTTCCCTGGGTGTTGTAGCTGCCGCTGTAGGTGTTGTCGATCGCCATCGAGAACCCCGAGGCGGGGCTGAACGTGACGTCGCCGATCGTCAACGGGCTCGAATAGGTTCCCGTCGAGGCGGTCTGGAAAGTGATGACGGTCCCACCTGGAATGGCATCGGTCGGACTCCCGAAGCCGGCAATCAGGCTGCCTCTTGCCTGACCCGCGGCAACGACCCCGAGTCCCAGCACCGCGAGTGCCAGGCCGAGACACTTGCTGAACTTACGCATTCAATGTACCTCCCGCTCCTTGTCGGTCCGTCGATGTCGATTTCACCCGTGATGTCCGACAGAGACGCACAGTTGACATCATTCGGACCGCGAAGGCATCGTGATCGCGGGAAGAGCACGAAGCAAGATTTTTTTTGAATGTTTCGCAACTTAACTTTAGAAACTCAAAGAGTTGTCTGAAAACGACTAGTCACCGCTTTTGTGATCGGCTTCGTCCCTCTCAGCCGAGCCTCATTCCGGTGCCCAAGCTGGCCCTGTCCAAGCTTTCTGTGGCGTCCGAGCGTACCTGGATCGACGGTCAGGCCGCAGAGAAACCGGGGTTGTTGTTATCTTCCGAATTCCTGGCGCCGATTATCACACATTTTCGAGAATCTGGGTCCTGGCGGGGGATGGTCTCCCCGAGGCGGTGTGGAGGCCCGCCGGTTGCGAGTCATTCGCCAGAGCCGGTCCGGGAGGAGTGTCGTCGAGCCCAGGCGCCGGCGGCAAGGAGCAGGAGAGCGACGGCGGCGGAGGAGGGCTCGGGAACCTCGGGATTGATCGGCGGGATGACGGGCGGGGGGGGCTGGATCGGGGGTGGTGGGGTCACACCGCCGGTCGCGGGCGTGTCCACGCGGGCGATCTGGCCAGGATTGAGGAGCTGGCCGAGCTGGGGGTGGAAGTAATCGAACCGGGCGGTATTGAGGCTGCGACGCCACTGTAGGTAGGCGACGAAGGAGCTGCTGGGCAAGCTGCCGTCGGGACTGGCCGTGAGAGCGAGGACGCGGAGGGCGTTCGGGCCGCGGACGTTCAGGCGGTGGGAGTGGAGGGCGCGGGCGAAGTAGCGATCCCAGTAGGTGCCGGGGGTCACGACCCGGACGGCCATCGCCTGGACCCGCTCGATCTGGCGTTGCCGGAGCAGGAGCCGCTGAGCCTGGAGCCGGCCGCGGATCGGGCTCGCGGTGGCGGGTCTCGACGCGGCGCTCGTCGCGAGCAGGCCGAGCCAGGCCAGCACCACCCAGGACCGAGGCCGGGGAATCGCCGCGAATCGAAGCCAGCGTCCGCCTTGGAATGGACTCATAAAATCACCGCTACGGTTCGACGCCGACCCGGAACGACTTGGCCGGCGGATCGAGCTTTCGGGAGGTCCGCTGACCTCTGGTATCGGATTTTCGAGGTGGAGGGCTTGACCGGGTTGGGGGGATTCCCGGGAAGATTCGGATTGACGGGCATGGCCTGGGAGTCCGTGGCGTGTCGCGAGTTGCCGGGAGGTCGGACCCTCACCAGGGCTTCGGGGAAGCCGGACCCTCAACCAGCCTCCGCCCGCGCTCGGCGTTGGGGAGCGAGATTGAGAACGGGAACGGCACAGGACCGGCAGAGGATGGAGAGGTCGCGTCGGAAGGTCGTCGAGGCCGGGCCGGTTGAACGGGGGCCCGGGACGCGGGTATGGTTGGGGAAAGGCAGGCTCCTTGGGAAACGACTTCCAGATCAACGCCGAGGCAAACGATCATGGCCACCGCCACCGCTTCCGCCACATCGTCCCGGACGCAGATGTATATTGATGGCCGCTGGGTCGAGGCTGACGGGGGGAAGACCCTCGCGGTGGTCAACCCGGCCGACGAATCGACGATCGCCGAGGTCGCCTACGGCGGTCGTGCCGAGGCCGAGCGGGCCGTCGATGCGGCGGCGAAGGCGATGCCCGACTGGCGGGCGCGGCCGGTCACGGAGCGGGCGAAGATTCTCAAGCGGACCGCCGACCTGATGCGCGAGCGGGCCGACACGATCGCCCGGACGCTCACGCTCGAACAGGGGAAGCCGCTGCCCGAGGCGAAGGCGGAGGTCCTGCATGCGGCCGACACGTTCGAGTGGTTCGCCGAGGAGGGCAAGCGGGCCTACGGCCGGGTGATCCCGCCCTGGAACCCGACCAAGCGGCACTTCGCGATCAAGCACCCGGTCGGCGTCGTCGGCACGATCACCCCCTGGAACTTCCCCGCGGCCCTGCCGAGCCGGAAGATCGCGCCGGCGCTGGCCGTTGGCTGCACGGTCGTGAGCCGGCCGGCGGACCAGACGCCGATGACGTTAATCCAGATGTTTGAATGCCTGGAAGAAGCGGGCGTGCCGGCGGGCGTGGCGAACCTGGTGATGGGCGAGCCGCGGGCGGTGGCCGACGCCTACTTCGAGCGGCCGGAGGTGCGCAAGATCAGCTTCACCGGCAGCACGGCGGTCGGCAAGGAGCTCATCCGGCGCTCGGCCGACGGCGTGAAGCGTCTGAGCCTCGAACTCGGCGGCCATGCCCCCTTGATTGTCTTCCCCGATGCCGAAGTGGAGAAGGTGGCCCAGGCGGCCGTCATCGGCAAGTTCCGCAACAACGGGCAGGTCTGCATCGCGCCGTCGCGTTTTTACCTGCATGAATCGATCAGCCAGCAATTCATTGAGGCGTCGGTCGAGCTGGCGAAGGGCCTGAAGCTCGGCAGCGGGCTGGAGGAAGGGGTTCAGGTCGGGCCGATGTTCGAGAAGCGGGCGATGGAGAAGGCGCAGCGTCTCATCGACGACGCCAAGTCCCACGGCGCCCAGATCCTCACCGGCGGCGGCCGATCGACCCGCTTCGAGCGCGGGTTCTTCTTCGAGCCAACGGTCGTCCGCGACCTCAACCGCCAGATGGCCCTGCTCACCGAGGAGCCGTTCGCGCCGGTGATGCCCATGCTCGATTTCTCGAAGGTGGATGAGATCATCGCCGAGGCGAACAACACACCGTATGGCCTGGCCGCTTATGTGTTCACCAATGATCTGACCGTCGCCACCCGGATGGCCGAGGGGCTGGAGGCCGGCATTATTGCGATCAACGACCCGGTGCCGGCCACGCCTCAGTGCCCCTTCGGCGGCATGAAGGAGTCTGGGCTCGGCCGCGAGCTGGGGATGGAGGGGCTCGATGCCTACCTCGAAACCAAGTTCGTCTCGATCGGCCTGCGGATCTGAGAGAGAGCCATGAGCATTGCCGAGCATCCGACCAGGACGTTGACCGCCGAGGCCTTGATGGCCCTGCCCGACGACGGTGTCGAGCGGGAACTCATCCGCGGCGAGCTACGGGAACGACCGATGACGCGACGGAGCCGAGAGCACAGCGGCGTCGAATCCAACACCGCGTTTCTTCTCAAATCCTGGGTTCGAGCCCAGCCCGAGCCTCGCGGCCGGGTCCACAGCGGCGAGGCCGGCTTTCGACTCAAACGCGACCCCGAGACGTTCGTCGGGATCGACGTGGCCATCGTCTCGGCCGAGATGGTCGCGGCCACCGACCCGACCCTGGCCTTCTACGACGGTCCGCCGGTCCTGGCCGTCGAGATCCTGTCACCGTCCGACACCCACGAGAATCTTGTGGAGAAGGTGCAAATCGATCGGGAAGTCGGCACGGTCGTCTGGGTCATCGACCCGGATTTCCGCACGATCGCCGTCCACCGGCCCGGCCTTGAGCCGGAGCTACTCAACGTTCAGGGCGAGCTTTCGGGGGAGCCCTACCTGCCCGGCTTCCGCGTGCCGGTGGCAGAATTCTTCGAATGAACGCCGCGACGGAGAGAACCAGCAATCCCTCCGAATCCCGGCCTGAGTTTCCCAACAAATCGGAGTTCTCCCGATGTCGAGCGATTCGCCGTCCGATCCGGGCCTCGTGTCGGTTCTCGTCGTCGGCGCGGGGCCGGTGGGTTTGACGATGGCCTGCGAGTTGGCGAGGCACGGGGTCGCGTGCCGGGTCGTGGACCGGGACGAGGGGCCGACCGATCAGTCGCGGGCTTTGGCGATCTGGGAGCGGACGTTGGAGGTTTTCGACGACGTTGGCGTGATCGAACGCGTGCTCGAGCAGGGCAAGCGGCTGCACGGCATGAACGTCTACTCCGGGGGTCGGCGGCTCCTCCACATCGGGCTGGACCTGGAAGGGGAGGACACGCCGTATCCGTTCGCCGTCTCGCTGCCGCAGGGGCAGACGGAGCGGGCGCTCGTCGAGCGGCTGAAGGGGCTCGGCGTCGCGGTGGAGTGGCGGACGGAGCTGACCGGGCTGCGAGCCGATGCCGACGGCGTGACGGCCACGAGTCCGCGGGCCGGACGGCGACGAGACGACGGTTCGCGCCGGCTGGCTCGTCGGTTGCGACGGGGCAGGGAGCACGGTCCGACACACGCTCGGGGTGGCGTTTGAGGGGAGCGAATATGAGGAGGCGTTCCTGCTGGCAGATGTGAAGGTCTCCTGGTCGGTGCCCGACGACGAGGGGCACGTCCTGCTCGTCGAGGAGGGGGGCGCGGTCGCGGCGTTTCCGTTGCCGGAAGCGGGGCGTTGGCGGTTGATCGATGCCACGGGGGCGGTCTCGTCGGACGATCCCGGGGTGATCGTGGCTCGGTTCCGCGACCTGCTCCGCGCCCACGGGCATCCGGAGGCGGAGGTCTCGGACCCGGCCTGGACATCGTCCTTCAAGATTCACCGGAGGCAGGCCCGGCTGTACCGAATCGGGCGCTGCTTCCTCGCGGGTGACGCCGCGCACATCCATAGCCCGGTTGGCGGCCAGGGGATGAACATCGGGATACAGGATGCGTACAACCTGGCGTGGAAGCTGGCCCTGGTCGTTGCGGGGGTGTCACGCGAATCCTTGCTCGACTCCTATCAGGCCGAGCGAAAGCCGGTCGCGCGGTCGATTCTGAGGGGCACGGACCTGATGACGCGGGTGATCACGCTCCGCCATCCAGTTCCGGAGTCGATCCGCAACGGCCTGGCGGGGGTGCTGGGCGAGATCGGGTTTGTCCGCCGCAAGGTGGCGCGGACGCTCTCCGAGCTGGGTATCGGCTATCCCGACAGCCCGATCGTGGCCGAGGACCGGGCGTCGCTCCTCCAGGCCGTTTCCCACGCGTCCGAGGAGCCGGGCCTGAAAGCCTACTTTGATTTCGGTCACGGTCCCGATCCGGGCGAACGGGCTCCCGATGTGCCGCTGGGTTCGGTGGACCCAGGACCGAAACGGCTCTTCGAGGTCCTTCGTGGCACGAAGCACACGCTCCTCGTCTTCGAGGGACGTGAGCGGACGGCCGAGGACGGTCGGGCGATCGAGGCGTTGGGCGATCTGGTCCGGGAGCGTTTTTCCGAGCGGATCGAGGCGCACCTCATCGCCCGACCCGGCGAGGGGACGAGCGACTTGCTCCGGTGGGAAGGACCGCGACTGTTCGACCCGGAAGGGGCGATGCATCGACGCTACGGAGCGGCGGCGCCGTGCCTGTATCTCGTGCGGCCTGACGGTTACATCGGCTACCGGTCGCAGCCGCCGGACGCGGGGAAGCTGGGGGCGTATCTGGAGCAGATCTTCGACGCCGGGTCGTGACTCGTCGCGTGGGCTCCGCCCACCTGACGAGAAACGGAACGACATCGGTGTCATGTCGTCAGTTCAAGACGGGCAAGGCCGGCTTCTGCTGCTTCTGCTTCTCCTTCTCGACGAAGGAGGCGAGCGGCTGGCTCTCCTCGTGGAACCGCCCGACTTCTTCGAGAAGGGCCTGAACCATCTCCGCTTCCTGAACGTGGCGGATGGGCACGCCGCGCTTGAAGATGATGCCCTTGCCGCTGCCGGCGGCGATGCCGAGGTCGGCCTCCTTGGCCTCGCCGAAGCCGTTGACGAGGCAGCCGAGGATGCTGATCCGGATGGCGCTCTTCTGGCCCTTCATCTTCTCCTCGACCTCGGCGACAATCCGCTCCAGGTCGATATCGAGCCGGCCGCAGGTCGGGCAGGCGACGACCTCGGGCCTCGTGACGCGACGGTCGCAGGCGCGGAGGATGTCGAACCCGGCCGCAATCTCGGGCACGGGGTCGCCCAGCAGGGAGACGCGGATTGTGTCGCCGATGCCGCGGAGCAGGATCGCGCCGATGCCCGCGGCGCTCTTGATCGTGCCGTACTCCTTCGAGCCGGCCTCGGTGATGCCGACATGCGTCGGGTAATCGCTCTTCTGGGCAAAGTGGCTATAGCACTCGACGGCCGTCGGGACGTGGCTCGCCTTGAGGCTGACGATCATCTGGTCGTAACCGAGCCCCTCGGCGATCTCGATGTGCCGCAAGGCGCTCTCGACCATCGCCTCCGGGCAGGGGAAGCCGTACTTGTCGATGAGGTCTTTTTCCAGGCTGCCGGAGTTGACCCCGATGCGCATCGGGACCCCTTGTCCTTGGCCTTGCGGACGACCTCCTTGAAGCGCTCGAGGCCGCCGATGTTACCGGGGTTGATCCGGATCTTATCGACGGCGCGTCGGCCGCTGGGGGTCGTGGCTTCGAGGCAGGCGAGGGCCATCCGGTAGTCGTAGTGGATATCGGCGATGAGAGGGATCTTGATCTGATCGCGCAGGAGCCTGACGCCCTCGACGTCCTCCTTCTTGGGGACGGTCACGCGGATGATCTCGCAGCCGGCCTCCTCCAGGCGCTGGATCTGGGCGAGGGTCGCGGCGACGTCGAAGGTGTTCGTCGTCGTCATCGACTGGACCCAGATCGGATTGGTACCGCCGACGACGTGGTCGTCGATGGCGACCTCGCGGGTCTGGTGGCGGCTGACGGTGGTGGCGTAGGCCATCGTTGGGGATCTCGTCCGGGGAGGGCGTGGCTGGCAAGGAATTGCGCAGTTTGACCGCGTGAGGCGGGCCTGCGATTATGGTAGTCGGGCCGGGAGAGGGGGTCAAGGCGACCCGGCGAGGCCCGGCTGCGAACGGGATCGGTTCCGGGCGTGTCTGCGGGGGATCGGGACCAGTCGTTGCGGGCAGACCGGGAGGGCGGCCGTGGATGTCGAGAGGCTGGACGGCGAGCGGATCTTCCTGATCCGCGACTTTCTGGTGGTTCAGGCGTGCGAGACGATGATCGCCCTGGCCGAGCGGAGCGGCTTCGAGGAGGCGCCGATCAACGCGATGGGCGGGGCGTTGGTCGTCAAGGCGGTCCGCAACAACGCCCGGGTGATGCTCGATGACCCCTCGCTGGCCACTTCGTGGTTCGAGCGGGCCCGGCCCCACCTGCCCGCGACCTGGCGGCTGGCGGGCTTGACCTGGGAGCTTGTCGGCCTCAACGAGCGGTTTCGGTTCTACCGCTACGACCCCAGCGAGCGGTTCGCCCCCCACTACGACGGCTGCTTCGAGCGGGCCGACGGTGAGCGGAGCTTCCTCACCTTCATGGTCTATCTCAACGAGGACTGCGTCGGCGGCGAGACGAAGATCTTCCGGCGGATTGCCCTGGAGACGGCCCGCCCGGAGTTCGTCATCCGGCCCCAGACCGGCAAGGCTCTGGTCTTCGCCCATGACGAGCTGCACGAGGGGGCCGCTGTCATCTCGGGCCGCAAGTACGTGGTCCGTAGCGACGTCATGTACCGCCTCGTCCGCGGCCACGTCCAATGAGCGGCCGGGGCCGCTGGCTCGGGCCGGCGAGGCCGCTCGCGGTCGCGGCCTGGAACGCCTGTCATGGGTTCGGCCGCCGCGCCCGGGAACTGGCCGGGGCGATCGGACACCGCCGGATTGAGCGTTGCGACGTCTGCGGCCGGCTGGCGCCAATGCTCTACCGACGCCGGGTGGTCCCGCCGCGATTGGAGGAACTCTGGGGACTCACGCCTCGACTCGCCGACGCCCTGGCCCGGAAGGAGTCGCTCGACTGTGCCTTCTGCGGCGCCAAGCTCCGAGCCCGCCGGCTGGCCCGGACGATCCTCGAACTCTACCCGGTCGGAACTCCCCCCGCCTCGGCTGGTTCCATCCGCGCATGGACTCGACATCCCGAGGCCCGGCGCCTCCGGATCGTAGAGATCAACCGGATCGACGGTCTCCACGAGTTCCTGTCCGCGCTGCCCCACCTGGCCTATTCCGAGTATCGCGAGGGCGAACCGCCAGGCTCGTCTGTCGATGGCGTGCGCTGCGAGGACCTGACCCGGCTGACGTACGCCGATGCCTCCTTCGACCTCGTCCTGACCTCCGAGAGCCTGGAGCATGTTCCCGATCTCGATGCGGCGCTGAGTGAGGTCCACCGGGTGCTTGTCCCCGGCGGGCGACACCTCTTCACCGTGCCCGGGCTGCCGGGGGAGGCGCGGACGTTCGCACGAGCGGTGTTGCGGCCGGACGGGTCGGTCGAGCCGCGTGGGCCCTGGCCCTTGATCCGGCATCCCGGGGGAGACGTCGGCTACCTCGTCTTCACGGAGTTCGGCAGTGACCTGCCCGAGATCCTCCGACGGTCCGGGTTTGACGTGGAAGTCCGGTTCGAGCCAGTCACCGAGGATGACCTCGCTCAGGTCTTTGTCTCCCAGAAACCCCCCATTGCAGGCTGACGCGGCATCACAGTTGCTAGCAGTTGGGCCACTCTCGACGAGGAGTTGAGACCCGTGCGAGTTCCGAGCGTGGCAGCGAGGCCAGGGCCGATGGGTGTCGTGCGTCTATTTATCACGGTCGACACGGAGTTCTGGCCGACCGTGCCGGACTGGCGGCGCGACGATGTCGCCGCCGACGTGGCCCGTGACCTCGACGGCGTCACGCCCGAGGGCCGGTTCGGGATTGATTACCAGATGGACGTGCTCGAGGTGCACGGTTTGAAAGGGGTCTTCTTCGTCGAGTCCCTGTTCAGCCGGGCGCGGGGGCCGGCCTTGCTGGGCGAGCTGGTCGGCCGGATTCAGTCGCGGGGACACGAGGTCCAGCTTCACGTCCACCCGGAATGGCTGCCCTGGTTGGCCGAGCCGATCCTGCCCGGGAAGACCGGCCAGAACCTCAAGGAGTTCACCGAGGACGAACAGGTCGCGATCCTCGGGCCGGCCCTCGCGGCCCTGCGGTCCTGCGGCGCGGCCGACGTCTGTGCTTTTGCGCCGGCAACTACGGGGCGAACTTCGGAACGCTCGCCGCCCTCCGTCGTCTTGGAATCGCGTACGACACGAGCTACAACCTCCCCTTTCTGGAGACGGATTGCGGCTTGCGGACGGCCGAGCCCTTGCTCCAGCCGGTTCGGATGGAGGGCGTCCTCGAATTCCCGATCACCTTCTTCACCGACTGGCCGGGACATTACCGCCACTTGCAACTGGTCGCCTGCTCCTGGGAGGAGCTACGATCCGCGATGGAAGGGGCCTGGTCGCGGGGCTGGTCGTCGCTGGTTCTCGTCTCCCATAGCTTCGAGCTGATCGACCGCCGACGGGCTCGGCCGGATCGGGTCGTCATCAGTCGGTTTGAGCGGCTCTGCCGGTTCCTGGAGAAACACCGCGACCGGTTCACCACTTCCGGCTTCGCTGAGATCGCGGCCGAGACGTTCCCGACGATCGACGACCGTCGGCCCTTGCGCTCCCACGTCGGGCGTACGGCCTTGAGGTATGCGGAACAACTGTTGCGTAGGGTCCCATGACCGATCCCTGGATGTCGTCTCCGGTTCGTCTGAGTTACCTCCTGGGCGAGATCCGCCTGGGCACGGTGAGCCTGCCGTCGCTGGTCCACCAGGCCCACTTCACCGAGCTGATCGGCGACCCGCCCGGTCCCGGACTGCCCCTGGAAGGGTTCCCGGACGGCGTCGAGGTGGTCGAGATCCCGTCGTGCCCGGTCGAGGGACGCCTGCCGAGGTTGACCCTTCTCCCCGGCGCGATCCGGTACGTGCCGAGCCAGTATCAGCGCTTCTACGTCGAGCTGCGGGGTACCTTCGACGACTACCTCGCCCGGTTCTCGGGGAAGACCCGGTCCACCTTGCGTAAGAAAGTGCGGAAATATGGCGAGCACGTCGGCGGCGGGACGCTCCTGCGCGAGTACCGACGGCCCGAGGAGATGGCGGAGTTCCACCGCCTGGCCCGCGCGGTGTCCCGCAAGACCTACCAGGAGCGCCTCCTCGGTAGCGGCTTGCCGGAGGGCGACGATTTCCTCCGCCAGATGGAGGACGCCGCCGGTCGCGACGCGGTCCGCGGCTACCTTCTCTGCGACGGCGACCGGCCCGTCTCGTACCTCTACGGCCCTGAGCACGGCGGCGGCCTGCTCTACCAGTACGTCGGCTACGACCCGGACGACGCCGCCTGGTCGCCGGGCACGGTCCTGCTCGTCCTGGTCCTCGAACGCCTCTTCACCGAGGGGCGGTTTGCCTTCTTCGATTTTACCGAGGGGGAAGGACCCCACAAGGAACTGTTCGCGACCAGCAGCACCTTCTGCGCGGACGTCTTCTTCTACCGTCGGACGATTCGCAACCTGGTCCTTCTCGGCAGTCACAGCGGCTTGCACGTCGCCTCTCGGGGCGGTGTCCGTTTGCTGGAGCGGATCGGCCTGAAGCGGGCGATCAAGAAGTTGATCCGTTCGCGGTCATGAACGCGCGCTGGGCCCGCCGACTGGCCCGGCGGGTCCTCGGCGAGTATGCCCTCTTCCGGATCTATGCGCTCGATATCCCCGTGCCAGGGCCGATAAAGGACACGGAATGCCTCCGATTCGGCCCCATCGAGGACCCGGAGGAGCTGGCGCGGTCAGGCGACGCCGAATTGCGTGAGATGGTCGAGTATGCCGGGCCGGAGGCCTTCGGCTTCGGCGTCTGGGTCGAAGGCGAGCTGGCGGCGGCTTGCTGGTACTGGGTGGGCGAGCGCTACCGGACCCGCGGATTCTGGCCGCTCGGCGAGGATGAAGCGAAGCTGGTCCAGATCGCCACGGCCCACCGCTTCCGCGGTCGCGGGATCGCGTCCCGACTGATCACCTGGTCCTCAAGCCGGATGGGCGAGCAAGGTTTCCGACGGCTCTACGCGCGGATCTGGCACTCGAACCGGGCGTCCAGGGCCGCCTTCGCGAAGGCGGGCTGGTCCGAAGTCGCGTTCGTCATCGACATTTATCCCCTGGGCCGACGACGTCGCCTCAGACTGGTGCATCGCCGACGGCGGAAGTAGACGAAGTCGAGCCGCTCAAAAAAAGGCTCCTGTCACGTCCGGTCTTCCCGGCCGAGCCGGGCCCGTCGACGCTCGGCGTGTCTCGGCTCCACGACCCGACCGCTGTCGCGGTGTCGATTGAACCCAAGGGAGGGAGCATGTAAGGAGGGATATCCTCTGGACAGCCGGTTCCGGATCGAGTCCAATATGTGTTCAGAAGACCGAGTCGAGGTGGCGGACGGCGCGGTCAAAGGTGATCGGGATCAGCCCGAGTGATCCGTCTGGTCCGCCTCGGTCCGGTTCTCTGAAAACTCCTGAGTGCCGACATGCCACGTTCGTTGCGACCCAGCTCACGGTGCCTGTCCCGCCGGACCTTCCTGCGCGGGGCGGGGGTTGCGATGGCCCTGCCGCTACTCGATGCCATGCGACCGGCGTTCGCGGCTCGTCCGTCGGAGGAGATCCCCCGGCGGATGGTCGCGATCGAGACGAACATGGGCATCCTGCCGCAGTTCTTCTTCCCGGAGGGGGCCGGCAAGCATTACGCGCCATCACCGTACCTGGAGCGGCTGGGTGCGTTCCGGGATCGGCTGACCGTGTTCTCGGGGGTCAGCCATCCAGGTGTGACGGGAGGTCACGCGGCCGAGAAGTGCTTCCTCACCGGGACACCTCACCCCGAGCGCGGCGGGTTTCGCAACTGGGTCTCGCTCGACCAGTACGCCGCCGAGCTGATCGGGAACCGGACCCGCTACCCATCGCTCGTGCTCGGAGTCGGCAACGAGGGAGGCACCCTCAGCTTCACTCGCAGCGGCGCCCCGATCCCATCGGAGCGGAGCCCGCGGAGGCTTTTCGAGAAGCTGTTCGTCCAGGGCGACCCGAAGGAGGTCGCGTCGGCCGTCGAGGCCCTTCGCCAGGGCGCAGCACGCTCGACTTCGTCGGCGAGCAGTCGAAGCGGTTGAGCCGTTGCCTACCTGCCGCGGATCGGAGGCGACTCGACCAGTATTTCACGTCCGTCCGGGACCTTGAAGGGCGATTGCAGTCCGCCGAGTCCTGGGAACACCGGCCGAAGCCGAAGGTGTCCGTGCCGCCGCCACAGGACATCGATGACGCGCGCGAATTTGTCGCCCGCACGAGGATGACGTTCGACGTCATCAAGCTGGCCCTGGAGACGGACTCCTCGCGGATCGTCTCGCTGTTCATCGACACCACCGTGATCCACAGCATCACCCACCACGGCAACCGCCCGGAAGTCCTGGCCGAGCTGCGATCGAAGGAAGCAGGACAGTTCGACGCCTTGGCCGGCTTCCTCGAATCGCTCGCGGACGCCGCGGAGGACGGGGAGAGCCTTCTCGACCGGACCATGGTCCTTTACGGCACCTGCATGGGCAGCGCCAACAGCCACTCGAATGTCAACCTCCCGGTGCTCCTGGCGGGCGGCCGGTTCCGGCACGGTCAGCATCTGGCATTCGACACGAAGAATAATGAGCCGCTGGCCAACCTGTTCGTGTCGATGCTCCAGCGGCTCGGGATCGAGGCCGACGAGTTCGCCACCGGCCGCAGCACGATGCGCGGGCTGGAACTGGCTTGATCGTGTCGCGGGTCGGTGACCCGGCCCGCGCGTTCGCTCCTCATTCCCACTCGACCCTGGCCGGCCTCCTCCATGAAACGCATCCGCTCGGTTGCCGCCGCCGTCTGCCTGGTCGCCGTCGCGTGTCCCGCCTTCGGGCGGGAAGGGCCCCCAGCCGATTTCTTCGAAGCCCATTGCTACGGATGTCACGACGCCGCCAGCAAGCGAGGCGGTCTCGATCTGACCGCCCTGGCGTTCGATCCGGCCGACCCGGAGAACCTCGCTCGCTGGGTGAAGGTGCACGACCGGATCGCCTCCGGGGAGATGCCTCCCCGGGAGGAGCCGCGGCCCGAGGTGGTCGAAGTGGAGCGCGTGACGGACTGGCTCCACGACAAGCTGGTCGCGGCCGAGCAGAAGGCTTCGAGCGGCGATGGCCGGACGCGGCTCCGTCGGCTCACCCGGGTCGAGTACGAGAACACCGTCCGCGACCTGCTCGACCTGGCGGGTTTGCCGCTGCAGAACGACCTGCCAGCCGATGGCTCGGTCCACGGGTTCGACAAGAACAGCGACGCCCTCGACGTTTCCCACGTCACCCTGTCCCGTTACCTGGAAGCCGCCGACCGCATTCTCGACACCACGATCGCGACCCGTCCCCGGCCGCCCGAGCCGATCCGGCAGCGGATCTCTCTGGCCAACCCGCACGGGTTCGTCGCTCACGTCCTGCTCAACGGCGACGCGGTCTTACTGAAGGACAAGAAGCCCGACCCGGACTTCCCGCCGGCCGACGAGCATGCCCACCTGGACCAGGGGGCTCACGAGCGGCTCGGGTCGTTCGAGACCGGTTCGAGTGTCGGTCTCTTCCGGCACGAGGACGAGTCGCTGAGCCCCTACTTCAACGAGTTCGTCGCCATCTATCCCGGCCGCTACCGCCTGACCACCTCGCTCTGGAGCTTCCAGTGGGACAAGGGGAAGGTGCTCCCTTCTCGCGGCACCGAGGCGGCCCGGCTCTCGATCGTGCAGCTCGTTGGCGACGGCCGCGGCGGCGGACACCCAAGTACGGTCCTGGGCTACTTTGACGCCCCGTCGTTGACGGAGCAGGTGCATGAGGTCGTCACCTGGCTAAACCCCCGCGAGACGATTGGGTTCAACACCGCCTCGCTGGCGCCAACGGCGAACTACAACCGTCCGGGCCGGGCCATGTCCTTCACCGGCCCTGGGATTGCCTGCGACTATCTGATCGTGGAGGGTCCGCTTCACGAGACCTGGCCGCCCGTCGGGCACCGCCGGCTCTTCGGCGACCTGCCGATCGAGCCGTTCGCGCCGATGGACCATCCCGGGGTCCGGCCGCCGTCGCGGACTCCCGACCGCCAGCAACTGTTCATGGGCAAGAACCAGTCCGACCCGGTCCCCGGCGTCTGGACCGTCGCGAGCACCGACCCCCTCGCCGACGCGGACCGACTCCTCACCGAATTCCTGCCGCGAGCCTTCCGACGTCCGGTGCCGGAGGAGGTCGTCGCGGCTTATGTTGCTCAGGTGGCGGCGCGGCTGGAGGCGGGCGACTGCTTCGAGACCGCCATGCGCTGGGCGTACCGGGCGGCTCTCTGTCGCCGGATTTCCTCTATCACGTCGAGCCGGCCGGCACACTGGACGATCACGCCCTGGCTTGCCGGCTCTCCTATTTCCTCTGGAATTCGATGCCGGACGACCGCCTCTTCGCCCTGGCCGCATCGGGCGAGCTGCGAAAGCCCGAGGTTCTCCGCGGGGAAGTCGAGCGCCTGCTGGCCGATGAGCGGTCGAAGCGGTTTGTCGAGGACTTCCTCGGCCAGTGGCTCAGGCTCCGCCAGATCGCCGCCAACGACCCGGACCGCATGCTCTATCCCGAGTTCAGCCCGTATCTTCAAGACTCGATGCTGGCCGAGTCGCGGGCCTACTTCCGCGAACTGATCGACAAGGATCTGACCGCCGATTACCTCGTCCAGTCCGACTTCGCCATGCTCAACGAGAAGCTGGCCGTCCATTACGGCCTCGACGGGGTGAGCGGCTCCCAGGTGCGCCGGGTGGCGTTGCCGCCGGGTTCGCCGCGGGGTGGGTTCCTGACCCAGGCGGCGATCCTCAAGGTCACGGCCAACGGGACGACCACGTCGCCGGTCCCTCGGGGGGCGTTCGTGCTCGACCGGCTCCTCGGCGAGCCGCCCGACCCGCCGCCGCCGAACATCCCGGCGGTCGAGCCGGACGTCCGCGGCGCGACCACGATCCGCGAGCAACTGGAAAAACACCGGGCACAGACCTCGTGCGCTGCGTGCCATGCCCGGATCGACCCGCCCGGTTTTGCGCTGGAGGAGTTCGACGTGATCGGCGGCCAGCGGTCGCGCTATCGCTCCCTCGGAACGGGCGACCCCGCCCCGCGCGGCAAGATCGACCCGTTCATCGGCATCCACTTCAAGCTGGGCCCGGCCGTCGATCCGAGCGGGAAGTTGCCGGACGGCCGGTCGTTCAGCGGCATCGCCGCCTTCCAGTCGCTGCTCGCCGCCGACCGGGACCGCTTGTTGACCAACCTTGCCCGCCGGTTCTCGGTGTACGCCACCGGCCGCGGGCTCTCGTTCGCCGACCGGGACGCAATCGCGGCCATCGTGCAGGTGACGAACGAGTCCGGCGGCGGAATCCGCATCTTGATCCATGAACTGGTCCAGAGCCGACTCTTCCGGACGCGTTGAGGCCAACCGACCGATGCGAACCTCGATCCTGCCCGCGCTGGCCGCCCTCCTGGTTTTCGGGTCCAGCCTCCCCGCGATCGCCGACGAGCCGGTCAAGCCCGAGACGTTCACCTTCCGCGTGCTCGGTCTGTTCGACCCCGACCGCGAGGCGGACCTCCGTGCGGCCTTCCGGCAACTGCCGGATTTCTCGCTCGACACCATCGACTTCGACGACGCCGAGATGACCGTCTCGTTCGTCCCCGGCCAGGTCTTCCCCGGCACCAGGCCCGACCAGGTGATCGAGCGGTTCGATCAGAAGCTTCGCTCCGTCTCCCGTGGCACCTTCAAGGTGAGGCCGCGGCGGACCGTTCCGCGCGACGATCTTCAGACCGTCGTCATCCCGATCTCGGGGCTTGACTGCCGCGCCTGCAGCCTGGCGGCCTACGATTCAATCGCCGAGATCGGCGGCGTCTTGCAGGCGACGTCCAGTTTCCGGCAAGGCCGGATCACCGCCCTGATCGATCCGTCAAAGACCGACCGGACGAAGCTCGTGGAGGCGCTTCGCAAGCGAGGCGTGGACGTGAGCGAGCCCTGAGCAGGTCAAAGCGGCGCCTTCGAATCCGAGAAACGAGAGTCCACGGATCGTGGCGGAGCACCTCCCGTCACGACTTGATGTCTCAAGAGGGCCGGAGTCTGGACCGGGCGGCGGGGGCATGGCAAGATTGCGGTCCGTCGAGATTGCGTGACACGGAGACGACGAGGCGACGCCATGAACCTGCTGACGACGTTGGCCGGCTCCCTGATGGAGGGGTTCCTCCCGAGGGGCTGGGACCTTGCGAAGATTGACCGATGCTGCTCGCACCCACCGGAATCGGTCGGCGAGCGGCAAGGCTGGTGGAACCCCGGTTTCGAGCCGGTGCCGTGCCGGTCGCTGGAAGACTTCGACGTGATGATGGGCCACGAGATCGCTCAGACGATCCGGCGCACCCGGGACGAAGGTCGTGAGTCGGCCCTGATCCTGCCCGTCGGGCCGATGGGGATGTATCGCTGGGCCGTCTTCTTCCTGCGGGAATGGGGCGTCGGTTGCGAGCATGTCCACGGGTTCAACATGGACGAGTGGAGCGACGCCGACGGCAAGACGCTGCCGTCGGACGACCCGGGAGCGTTCCAGAACGCGATGGAGTCGGCCTTCTACGGGCCGCTCGGGGCGAAGTCGGTGCCGGCGGATCGGCGCTGGTTTGCCACCAAGGATCGGCTGCCGAAGTACGCCGAGCGGATCGGCGAGCTGAAGTCGAAGGGGGCCGAGCTGACGGTCATCTTCGGGATCGGGCGCGTCTGCCACATCGCCTTCTGGGAGCCGCATTTCGCGGCGGAATTCGCGAACGTCGAGGACTGGAAGAATCAGACGCACCGAATCGGCGCGCGGTTGCACCCGCTGACGATCGAGCAGAACGCCTTGACCAGCTTCAAGAGCCGCACGACCCTCGTGCCCGCCTTCGCCAACACGATCGGGCCGGGCCTCTTCCTCCAGGCCGACCGGATCATCGGCGGCGCCGACGGGGTCTTCGGCCGGGGGATGCAGTGGCAGGGGACGAGTCTCTGGATGACCTTGCGGTACGGTCCGGACCCCTGGGTGCCCAGCTCCTTCATGCCGACGCTGTCGGGCCGGCTGTTCTATCACGTCGATCTGGCCGGGCCGCTGGAGCCGGAGATGAATTGAGGGAGCGAGGGGGGCGGACGGAGTCGCCCAGAGAACCGAGATTGAGGAGAGATGGGGAGTCGGTCCGACTTCGGTCGGGCTAGCTCCCGCTCCATCAGGAAACGAGTCGGCCCGAGGGCAGTCGGGCCGATCCCGTTCGATCTCGCGGGTTTCCGGGCGAACCTGGATCACTCCGAGGAAGCGGCGGCCTTGCTGGCCTCGGCCTTGCGCTTCTGTTCCTTCGAGTAGTCGTCGTAATACTTCTTGAAGGTGGGGATCAGGTCGTCCTTCTCGCCGGGGCGGGTGAGGTCCTGGCCCTTCTTGACCATGCCGAAGAAGCCGATGCACATCTCGTCGGTGGTGGCCTCGCCCCAGCGGACGGCCTCGGGGGGATTGTTGGGGTTGAGGGGGTTATCGGCCGAGTTGTCGAAGTGGGAGACGAGCTGGACGACGGAGCCCTTGGGGAGCGTGATCGGCTCTTTGAGGTAATACTGGTTCTGCCACTGGAAGTCCCACTTGTCGATCTGGATGAGGTCGATTCGCTTCATCGCCGGCTTCTGGCCCTCGCCCTTCTTCTCACCGGTGGGGACGAGCGCCCACATGGTCATGTCCTTGCCGAGCAGGTGCATGTGGGGGGCGACGGAGAGGAGCTCGACGTCGCAGGGCAGGGGGAGGGTGGAGGCCTTGACCTCGATGTTCGACTCGCCCCTTTCGAGAACGAATTCGCGATTGATGGCAGCCCACCAGTGGAAGGTCTGGCGGGTCGGCTTCTTGGCGAAGTAGAGGGCGACGCGACTGCGGTCGGTCTCGGGCTTGCCGTAGGGGTGGTAGTGGACCTGGAGCACGACATCGGCCCCCTTGGGGAGCGAGCGGCCGATGCCTTCGGGGAGGAAGTCGGGCTCGACGCCGGGGGCCCAGCCGCCGAGGTCCTGGTCGATCTTGATCTGGGGGCCGCCGAAGCAGGTGTAGCCGTCGTGGGGGCTACCCTCGGCGGCGTCCTTCTTGACGGCCTCGCCGGACTGATCGACGTAGCCGAGCATGTGGTGGACGACCCGCGGGTTGCCGGGTCGGTACTCGATGCCGGCGACGTAAACGTCGTCGGGGAGGTTCGTGGGGATGACGAAGCAGCGATAGATGTCGTCGCCGTCGGCCGGGATTGAGAACGACTCGGGCATCTCGACAACCAGGTCGGGTTGGCCGAGTTTCCAATCGTCGGAGTACGAGGGCGGCTCGGGGAGGTCGGCCGGGTCCCCCTCGGGGGCGCCGTTCTCCACCCAGCGGGCGAGAGTGGCGACTTCCTCGGGGCTCATCGAGCGGTCGTGACGGAACTCGGCGCCGAAGCCAGGCTTCGGCTTCCAGGGCGGCATCAATCGCTCCTCGACGACGTAGAGCAGATCGGCGGATCGCTTGCGAGCCTGGGAATAATCTTCGAGGCCGAACGGCCCAATCTGGCCCTTGCGGTGACACTCGCGGCAGTGCTGGTTGAGGATCGGGGCGACGTCCCGGGTGTAGGTGACCGTCGTGTCGTCCGCGTCGCCCAGCTCGGGGATCGGGCAGCCGACGGCCTTGGCCTCGGGAACGGCCACCTCGCGGGAGGCGAGCACGGCGGCGATGGCGTCGCGAAGTTCGTGAGTCTGGGGATTGGTCGTCTTGACGCGGCGGTCGGCGTACTGGTCGTCGATCCGGCCGCGATAGCGGACGAGATTCTGGTCATCGATCACGACCGCTTCGGGGGTGACCGTGGCCTCGAAGGCCGCGGCAAGCCGGGCCTTCGGGTCGCGGATCACCGGGTAAGTGAGCTGGTACTCCCGGGCGTGGGAGGCGTGGGCCTCGGCGTCGAGGTCGGGATCAACGCAAACACCGATGAGCTTGAGCTTTTGGGCAGGGAAGGCGGCGGCGATCTCGTTGAGTGTGGCGCTGTAGTAGTTGGAGATCGGACACTCGGACGAGTAGAAGACGAGGGCCGTGGCGCCGCCGGTCGGGGCTCGGAGGGTGATGGCGTGGTCCTCGGCCGTGCGATATTCGCGGTCGGCGGCCTGGGCGGCGGGGATGACCAGGAGGCAAGCCAGACAGGCGGTTACGGCGGCGCGAGTCGGTCTTGATCGCGAATTCATAAACGACCTTCCTCCGAAGGACCTTCAGCGATGAGAACGGCCAGGCGATCCGCCTCCGGCGCCGGGATTCGGGATGATCCCCAGGACACGTGAAACTTCTCCGATCGGGACTCGCGGCCGTCACCAGGATATTATAACCGGATACTCGTCGCAACCCGACCGAGTGTCGGAATTCTTCCAGAATCCTGCGCGGCGGGGGCGACGGGCCTCGGTTTGCGGCGATCGTCTCGGGTGGCGGTCGCAAGGCCACGGGAAGCCGGGTGCGCTCAGAAGTAGATCTGGAAGCGGGCCCAGAGCATGTCGTTGGTAATCTGGAACTGGCCCGGGTCGATCGCGACCTGCGAGCCGAACATGGCGTGCTGCCAGCCGAGGTAGACCTTGATGTACTGGGTCCAGTACCAGTTGACACCGACATCGAGCAGGTGGGCGCTGTTGGACCAGAGACTGCGGTCGGCCAAGCCGTCGGTGAAGACCTGGTTGCCGACCTCGACGGTGCTCCAGCGTGCGGCCAGTTCGATGGCCCCGGGGCCGAACTTGCCCTGACGCAGATCGAAGTTGCGGATCGGGCGGACCATGCCGCGGGCGGCGACCGTCTCGCCGGTGAGGAAGTAGCCGGCCTGCACGTAGTAGCCGCCGACGGGCAAGTGGGTGCGTAGGCCGGGGTTCGCCGCGTGAGCATAGTCCTGGAAGCCGCTGGCCCACTCGCCGATGAGGGAGAGCGAGTGGTAGTACCAGGCGGCGTGGAGGTCCCAGAGGACGCGTGGACCGTCTTCGAGCACGTTGTTGTTGAAGGCCAGGAAGGGCACGCCGAAGAAGCTGCTGCCGGTGGTGGCGACGTTCGTCCGCAGAATGTTGGGGATCGGCGTGTTCATCTGGTTGCCGGCGAGCACCGAGCCGCCGACGTTAAGAAACTCCAGCGGTGAACCCTCGTCCGTATCGAACGGGCGGAAGTTCAGGTAGGCGGCCAGGTCGGGCGAAGAGTTGCGGTCGATATAGAAGTTGCGCGAGCCGTTGAAGAGGCCGACGCCGTAGTCGAGCCGCTTCTGGAAGAGCTGACCCCAGGCCATGATGCCGACGTCGCGGTTCAGGCCGAAGTTGTTGAAGAAGAGCGAGCGTTCGGGGTTCACCAGGCCGTTGATCGGGAGGTTGTAGAATTCGTAAGTGAATGGTGTCTTGTAACGACCAATCTTGAACTGGAGCCGGTCGTCGTAGTGGATGTTGAGGAAGGCGTCGAGGAGGTTCAGGCCATCGAAACCAAAGGCCGGCACGACGAAGTATTCAAACGGTTTCGAGAGCCTGCCGCTGAAGATCCACCACTGCCGGGGGATGCCAAAGGTCGAGTGATAGACGTTGTTCAGGGGCTGATTCGGGGTGTCCCAGTAACCGCGGTAATCGACCTGGGTGAGGTTGTGAAACTGGAACTGAAACTCCGAGTCCTCCGTCATCAGTTCGAAGCCGGGGCCGAACTTACCGATCAGAGGCAGGCCGCGGGTTGGTGGCCGGCATGTTGATCCTCGTCGCCTCGGGGGCGGGTGGCCGCTCGGCCGAGCCGACGGTGCCGAACGGCTCGGTGATGCTCGTCCCTGCCGGTGGTGGCGTCGGCATCCCTTCCGATTCAGGGGGATTGGCGGGCATCGCGGGGCCGAGGGATGGTCCGGAAGTCGGACTACGGCCGGCCGCGCCGCCGACGACCGGACCCACGTTCCCCTCCGCGCCGGTGATGCCGGGCGGTGTGCTGGCAGCGGGGCTGGCGACCTGATCCAGTCGCGTCGAGAGCTGGCGAACCATCGCCTCGAGTTGCTGCACGCGAGCTTCCAGCTCGGCCTCACGCGGAGTTGAGACCGATGGCGAGGCCGGCACGGGCAGGGGGGGTTCGCCGGAAGGGTTGGGGGTGGGGTCTGGGACCGCCCTTCGGCCGTGAGGATCACGAGGAATCCCACGAACAGGACCGACCGGCAGGTCGATCGTCTCACGACAAGAGACAATCGGCTCATAACCGCCCCCGAGAGAATTACGACGCGGCCGAGGATTCAGATAAGAAGGCGCAGCGTCATTGGGGATATCGGGAAGCGGTAGGTCCGGAGTTGAGGCGAAATTGAGGAAAATGCGGGTCGGGCAGAGAATGACGATCCCGCAAAGAATTCCGGTCATTCCCAGAGCCCGGCCAGGGCCATCAGGCCGAAGCCGAAGAGCAGGGCCAGGGAGAGTTTGAAGCGGTCATGGGCGTGAAAGTGTAACTCGGGCAGCAGGTCGCTCAGGGCGATGCAGAGGAAGGTGCCGGCGGAGAAGGCGAGCGTGGCCGCGGTGAACGGCTCGCCCTGGTCCGAGGCGACCCAGGAGCGGCCGACGAAGAAGAGGACCACGCCCGCCGGGATCATCAGCGAGAAGCCGAGGTTGACCAGGTGGGCAACCGACTTCGCGCGTGCCCGAGCGAATCATCAGACTCACGATCGTCAAGGCGTCGGCCGGCTTGTGGATCAAGGTGGCGAGGAAGACCCCCCACGAGGCTGCGCCCAGGCCACGGCGGTCGGTCGCCGCGGCGCTGGCGAGGGCGACGCCGCCAGCCAGAGTATGGACCGCCAGGCCGAAGGCCGCGGCGCCCCAGTGGAGCGTCGAGGACTTGAGGGCCACCTCCGCGCCGTGGTCGTGGTTGTGGTCGTGGGGATGGACTTCGTCAGGTTCGGCGGGGGGTTCGTGGCGGTGGTACGCGAAGTAACGTTCGAGGAAGAACAGGGTGAGCAGGCCGGCCGCGCTCCAGCGAAGCGTGGCGGCGGAGCCCAGCTCGACGGCCTCGGGCAGCATGTGGAAGAAGGCGGCGCCGAGCATGGCCCCCGCGGCGAAGCTCAGATAAATCTGGAGCCGGGTATGGGTCAACACGGTGGCCAGCGGCAGGAGTCCGCCCAGGAAGCTCGCCGCAACGATCGCCCCACAGAAGACGACGAGCGTGAGCAGCATGTTCCACTCCGGGGTCCAGAGGGGGCCGGCACGCCGCGACCCCTTGCCACGTCCGTCGCGACCGAAGATAATGGCAAACGCCTGCAATTCGCCTTCGGGAGCCCGCTCCACCACGCAATCCCAATGACCGCGAGGTGCGCCATGGCCAAGTTGAGCGAGGCGGAGATTCAAACCCGGCTACCCGAGGTCAAGGGATGGGAGCGGCACGGCGACATGCTCGTGCGGTCCTGGCGATTCGCCTCGGCCCGTCGGGCGCTGGAGTTCGTCGGCCAGGTGGTCGGCCTGGCCGAGAAGACTAATCACTTTCCGGACGTCGTGCTGAGTTACCGCGACGTGCGGGTCGAGCTCTCGACCCACGACTCTGGCGGTCTGACGCCCGAGGACTTCGCCCTGGCGTCGTCGATCAACGCCCTGCCCACAGACCGCTAGCGCGGTTTCCTGCGACAGACCGACCGCCCTCTCGACGACGCGTCCACCCGTCCCGGACGGCTCCCGCCAGCCAGCGCCACCGGGGAAGTCGCCTTGACCGGCGTTCGAGGCGATCGGGACGACCGGTCAGCTTTCCGTGCCGGGCCGCTTCGGGCCGAGAACTCCGGGCGGTAGCTTGCGATACTTCGTCTTGGGGAGATTGAAGACGCCCTGCTTCGGCTCCCAGCGCTCGTCCAACTGCAAGGCGGCGAGTCGCTCGCCGCGCTTCATCACATTGCGCGACCGCATCAGGCCGCTCGCCTTCTTCAGACTCTTGTCCATCGACATCGGCCGGACCTCTCACTTCGCTTCGCTGTCGTGGCTCGGGGCCGCTCGGGGGCGCGCAAATCGATCGCCTTTCAGGGATCGGCCCCCGGGAAGGTGTTTCATGATAGCCAAGCCAACGGGTTGAGGCAAGCCGTTGGCCACTGGTCTTCTGGGCGACCGCAATCAGGCGCTCGCTGAGTTCTTGCCGAAGGCGGGTTGCCGCGGCATTCTTGGGGAGCCTCGTGGATCAGGGCCGACCGGATTGAGACTTTCGGGAACCGGTCGTCGGACGGTGATCGGTGTTTCCAAAGCGGGCCTCGTCGAAGACCTTCCCACCGACGCGCCCGATTTGGCCAACCGCGTCCCTCTTGTGGAATCGGAGTGAGTCGATGCCTCTGACCGAACATCCCGAAGGCGGATATCGCTTCCTGCCCGGCATCGCCCCGTATTCGGGCGGTGTCGTGGCGGCAAACGGCCATGAGATCGTTCACGTCCTGTTCCGGAGGCCCGAGCCGTACAGGAAGGGATTCGAGCGTGTCGCGCAGCACCTGATCGCGGAGAAGCGGCCGAGGGCGGCCCTTTGCGGGATCGAGCTACGATCGCCGAAACCGTTCAGCTTCGCGGGCTTTGCAGCGTTCAACGGGGAGTATGCCCGCATCCTGGAGGACTGGGGCCTGTTCGTCGATGGCGTGAATCCGGTGGCGCGGACGAACGTCGCCCCCGCGGTCGGACCGCCGGGCGAGCCGGTGCTCTCTGGATTCTCGTACACGAGGCCAAGCCAGCCGGCCGCATCGCCATCCTTCGTCGTGGCGGGCGCTGGCGAACTGCCCGAAGGGGTGCTGGCGCCGGAGGCGATCGTGCGTGCGGGAGAGTCGAGCGCCGAGGCGATCGAACAAAAGGCCCGGTTCGTGATGGATCTGATGGAGACCCGGCTCCGCGGCCTGGGCGGCGACTGGTCCGACCTGACCGATATCGAGGTCTATACGGTCCATCCGATTGACCGCCTCCTGCCGGCCTTGATCCTCGAACGGGTCGGCCCGGCCGCTGTGCATGGGGTTCTCTGGTATTTCAGCCGGCCGCCGATCGAGGGAATCGAGTTCGAGATGGACATGCGGGGGGTCGGCATCGAGATTCGCCTGGATTGAGGCGCCGGAGTTGCGGCGGCCTGGGTCGTCCCGGCGAACGGTGCCTTTGCCCTGGATTCCGGAGTGATCGATCATGGCCGAACCCGTGCACGGTGAGTCGCTTCCAACCAGGCCGGGCGTCCACGGCTGCCCGGCCGACGCCGATCACGACCGCGAGGTCCCACAGGTGGACCTGCTCAGCCCCCTGACGATCCGAGGCGTGACGTTGCGCAACCGAATCGTCATGTCGCCGATGTGTCAGTACAGCTCCGAGAACGGCCTGGCGAACGACTGGCATCTCGTCCACCTTGGCAGTCGGGCCGCGGGAGGGACGGCCTTGATCTTCGTGGAGGCGACGGCCGTCACCGCCGAGGGGCGGATCTCGCCGCGGGACATGGGGATCTGGGGCGATCAGCACGTCGAGCCGCTGGCGCGAATCGCGCGGTTCGTCCAGTCTCAGGGAGCCGTCGCGGGCATCCAGCTCGCCCACGCCGGACGCAAGGCGAGCTGCGAGCCCCCCTGGCTCGGAGGGGCCAGCCTGAAGACACCTCAGGACGGCGGCTGGACGGTCATCGGCCCCAGCCCGATCCCGTTCCAGGAAGGCGATCCAGGGCCCGTTCCGCTCGACGAGGACGGCATCGCGGGGGTCATCGCCGCCTTTGAGGCGGCGGGGCGGCGTGCCCTGACCGCCGGCTTCCACGTCATCGAGATCCACGCCGCCCACGGCTACCTGCTCCACGAGTTCCTCTCGCCCTTGAGCAACCAGCGCGACGACCGGTTCGGCGGCAGCCTGGAGAACCGGATGCGGCTGCTCCTGACCGTGGCGGAACGTCTGCGGCGGATCGTCCCCGACGAGCTGCCCCTCTTCGTCCGGATCTCGGCGACCGACTGGGTCGAAGGGGGCTGGGATATCGAGCAGTCGGTGATCCTCGCGCGGCATCTCAAGGAGATCGGCGTGGACCTGATCGACGTTTCCTCGGGCGCCCTGGTGCCCCACGCCCGCATCCCGGTGGCTCGTGGCTACCAGGTGCCGTTTGCCCGCCGCATCCGGGACGAGGCCGGCATCCGGACCGGCGCCGTCGGCCTCATCACCGAGTCGCGGCACGCCGACGAGATCGTCACGGGCGGCGACGCCGACCTCGTCTTCATCGGTCGCGAGTTGCTCCGCGAGCCGTACTGGGCCTTGAAAGCCCAGCACGACCTCGATGGCGACCCGTCCTGGCCGATCCCGTACGGCTATGCCGTGAAGAGGAGGGCCCGGTAGCTCGCCCGGTCGAGCGAACCGCGTCGGATTGTGACATCTTCCGCTCGGCGATCGGACCGCGGTACGATACGGGTGGATCTCGACCTCCCAAACCCAGGAGTCACGTCCATGCGAAGCTGGCCCCTCACCCTGCTCGCGGTGCTGGTCATTCTCCAGGGACAGGCCACGGCCGATGATGGTCTCGCCTGTTGCCAGGCCCCAAGTCAACCGGCCTTCCGGATCGGAGCCGTCGCTTCCGGTCCCGGCACCGTGACGGTCTTTCAGGGCCTCCGCCGCCACCTCGCCCGCAATGGCCTGGACGTCGATTACGTGCTCTATTCGAACTACGACGCGCTGGTCGAGGCCTTGCACCAGAAGCAGGTCGATGTGGCCTGGAATACCCCGCTGGCGCACGCAAAGTATCACCGCCTGGCCGGCAACGCGAGCCAGGCGCTGGTGATGCGCGACGTGGACCGTGACTTCCGCTCCAAGCTGATCGTCCGCAAGGACGCCAGCATCGCCGCCCTGAGCGGCCTCGCGGGCAAGACCTTGATTCTCGGCAGCCGCGACGCCGCCGAGGCGACCGTCCTGCCGCTCTACTACCTCGGTCGCGAGGGGATCGACACGTCCAAGATCCCGGTCCTGAGCCTCGACCGGGAGATGGACCTTCGCGGCAATCCCTGCTCCAGCGAGGTCCACGTCCTCCAGGCACTCCGCGAGGGTCGCGGTCAGGCCGGCATCATCGGTGAGCGGCTCTGGAATCGGCTCCAGGCCGAACACCCCGAGCAGGTCGCCGACCTGGCCGACCTCTGGACGACACCCGCCTTCAGCCATTGCGTCTTCACCGCGCGCCTGGACTTCAACGACCAGCTTGCTCGTCGGTTCACGGAGCTGATGACCGCGATGGACCCGGCCGACCCATTGAGCGCCGAGGTCATGCGGCTCGAAGGCACGCGGCAATGGTGCGTCGGCAGCCAGGAAGGCTTCCGTGATCTCGTCCGCGCTCTCGACGAGCCGGAGACCTGTTGCTGCTGCGAGCCGGAGACGAGCCGATGAACGCGAAATGGCCGGTCCTCGCCGCCTGGCTGGCAATCACCGTCGCCCCCGTCCTCGGTGGGGACGAAGCTCCGTCCGCAACCGCCTCGAAGATCGACCGGTCGCCCCGGAAGGTCGTCGTCGGGACGGCCATCTTCGGGCCTTATGGCCGCTATCCGGGGCTTGAAGAGCGGTTGAAGGTACTGACCGGATTGATCGACACGATGGCCCGCCAGGCCGAGGAAAAGTATCCAGGCCAGGGACTCGACCTGGCTGTCTTGCCCGAGACCGCCGTGACCTCGACCGCCGGACCCGCTTCCGCGCGGGCGATCCCGCTCGAAGGGCCGGTGAAGGAGACGTTCGCCTCAGTCGCAAGAAAGCACAGGACGTACCTCGTCGTGCCGATGGACCTCGCCGAGTCCGGGCCGGAGGGGACGACCTATGTCAATGCCGCGATCCTCTTCGATCGCCAGGGCGAGGTCGCCGGGATCTATCGCAAGGTCCACCCGGTCGCCGTCCTCGGCACCGACGAGCTGGAGGGCGGCATCACACCTGGTCGCGAGTTCCCGGTCTTCGAGTGCGACTTCGGCAAGCTCGGAATCCAGATCTGCTGGGACATCCAGTTCGATGATGGCTGGAACGCCCTCGCCCGCAAGGGGGCCGAGATTGTCGTCTGGCCGAGTGCCTCGCCGGCCACGGCCAAGCCTGCCGCTCGGGCCGGCCGGCAACGCTACTACATCGTGTCGAGCTGCTGGCGCGAAGATGCCACGATCTTCGAGCCAACCGGCCTGATTGCCGCTCAGGTCGAGCCGCCGGGCCAGGTCCTCGTCCATCAGATCGACCTTAGCTACGCGGTCCTCGGCTGGTCGAGCCCCTTGCGCAATGGGGAAGCGCTCCACGGGAAGTTCGGGGACAAGGTGGGCTACCACTACGAGCCTCGCGAGGACCTCGGACTCTTCTGGTCGAACGACCCGAACACCCCGATTGGCCAGATGATCCAGGCGTTCGGCCTGGAAGAGATCGATCCCCAGATCCGCCGGAACCGTCGCCTTCAGGATGAGGCGCGGGGCGGGCCGGCGCATTGATCGGGAGATGTCGCGGCTTATGAGCGACTGGAAATCCCGGATGCAGAAGTCGGTCCGCCACCTCGCCGAGCAATTGTCCGGCATCCGGCCGGGCACGTTGAGCATCGGGTTCCTCGAAACTTTCCGCGTTCCAATCCCGGGCACCACCCTCACCCTCGGTCGGCTGGCGACGATCACTCGTCAGGGAGACCGCCTCCTCGTCCGACCCCACGACCGGAGTGCGGTCCCCTCTTTCGTCAAGGCGCTCGCCGACGCTCGCCTGAACGCCTACGCCCTCGACCCGACCACGGTGGCCGTCAGCGTGCCGCCCGTCAGCGGCGAACAGCGGGCTGAAATCGGCCGGCATGTCAAGAAGCTCGGCGAGGAAGCCAAGGTCGCCGTCCGCTCGATCCGCCAGGACGCCCGCAAGCAGATCGCCGCCCGGGGTCGCGGCTCGGAGCGCGCCGTTCAGGAGGTGACCGACAACGCCGTCACCGAGATCGAACGCCTCGTGAAGCAAAAGCTGGCCGTCCTGGAACGTTGACGCGACCCAGGCTCTCCGTTCCGGCAGGCGCAAACCCCGGCCACTCCCTCAAATCCGGAAGGACCATCGCCGATGTCCGAGCACCACGCCACCATCCGCTGGCACCGCGAGACCCCCGACTTCGATACCAGGTCTTACAACCGGGATCACGACTGGATCTTCGACGCCCCGGTCACCATCCGCGCCTCGGCCAACCCCGCTTACCGGGGCAACGATCGCTGTGTCGATCCGGAAGAGGCGTTCGTCGCCAGCCTTTCCAGTTGCCATATGTTGACTTTCCTCGCCCTCGCCTCGATGAAGGGCTTCACGCTGGACGACTATGAGGACGAGGCGATCGGCCAGCTCGGCAAGGCGGCCAGCGGGGAGCTTGCCATGCTCCACGTCGCGCTCCGCCCCCGGATCGTTTTCAGCGGCGACAAGATCCCGACCCCTGAGGAAATCCGCCAGCTCCACGACGACGCCCACCACCGCTGCTTCATCGCCAACTCGGTCAAGACCGAGGTGGTCGTCGAGCCGCGATAGCGGGCGTTGGTTCCTGGCGAGGCTCCGATGCCGGCGATCCAGAAGACCGTGGCGAAGCGTCGAAGACTTGTTTAACCTACAGGAGCCGTGTTCCTGGGCAAGCCTTGGCGGGATGGAGGCCAGCATGGGTCCAGACCCCTCGCGACCGTGGGTACGCATCCCGCGACGCTCGTTCCTTGTCGCCTCCTGCGCCGGTCTTGCTGGGCTCCGCTGGCAGCCGTCGGCCACGACGGCGGAGATCGCTCGACGTCCCGCCCGCTCGGCCATCCTCTTTTTTCTCTGTGGCGGCTCATCCCACCTCGACATGTGGGACCTCAAGCCCGACGCTCCGGCCGAGTACCGCGGCGAGTTCCAGCCGATCGAAACCTCGGCGCCGGGCGTCCGGCTGAGCGAGCATCTGCCCTTGCTCGCCCGCCAGGCCCACCACCTCGCGGTCGTCAATTCCGTCGGCGGCACGGTCAACACCAACGACCACCACGCCGGCTACTACTACAATCTGACCGGTCACGTCCCCGACCCAAGCTTCCTGACCCTCGGCAACGATCGCACGCCTCGGCCTGACGACTGGCCTTATCTCGGTGCCGTCGTCGCCTCGCGACGCCCCGCCCACCCAACCTTGCCGAACGCGATCAGCCTGCCCCACAAGCCGAGCAAGGCCCCTTACACCCGCCCCGGCCAGTTCGCCGCGCGGCTCGGAGTCGAGCACGAACCGCTCTACGTTCACGGCTCGATCGAGAACCCGCTCCACTTCGAAGCCCCCGCACTGACACTCTCCGGCGACGTCACCCCGGCTCGCTTGCTCGATCGTCGCTCGTTGCTGGCAACCGTCGATGACGCTCGCCGCGAGTTCGACGCCAGCCGACTCGTCCGGACGTGGTCCAGCCTCCAGCAACGCGCCTGGGGCCTGCTCGCCTCGTCGCAGACGACCGCCGCGTTCGACGTCGCCAGCGAGCCGGTAAGCGTCCGCGAGCGGTACGGAGCGACGGTCAATGGCATGAGCCTGCTCCTGGCGCGTCGGCTGGTCGAGGCGGGGGTGCCGTTCGTGACGGTCTTCTGGAAGGAGAACGAGGCAATCGCCTCGAAGTGCAAGAGCGCTGGCGGCTGGGACACGCACGGCAGCAACTTCACCTGCCTCAAGGAAAACCTCCTGCCCGAGTTCGACCGTGGCTTCTCCGCCCTCGTCGCCGACCTGGCCGATCGCGGCTTGCTCGACGAGACCCTGCTGATCGTGACCAGTGAGATGGGCCGCAAGCCAAAGATTGGCGACCCGCGCTCCGGCGGCACCAACGGCGCCGGTCGCGATCACTGGACTCACTGTCAGAGCGTCGTCCTCGCCGGTGGCGGCGTTCGCGGCGGCCAGACCTACGGAACCAGCGACCGCTTCGGCGAGTATCCCGCCAGCCGGCCCGTCACGCCCGCCCACATCGCCCGGACCGTCTATCACGCCATGGGCGTCGACGACCTGACCGCCAACGACCGCGACGGCCGCGTCTTCAACCTGCTCGACGCGGGTGAGCCCTTGCTCGACCTCTTCGGCTGAGCCCGGTCCCGAGAATTCCTGGAGCCCTCCTATGCTGAATCGACGTGAATTTCTCGGAGGCGTCGGCGCTGGTCTGCTGATCCCCTCCCTGTCCTGGGCGCGTCCGGCTCGCGAGGGCCAGCGCAAGCGACTGGCGGTGGTCACGACGGTCTGGCGGTATCACTCCCACTCCTGGCACATGGCCACGCGGTTTCTCGTCGGTTATCCGATCCGGGGAAAGTGGCATCAGCCGGATCTGGAGGTGGTCTCGGCCTATGTCGATCAGAAGTCCGAAGGGGACCTGAGCCAGAGGCGCGCCGAGGAGTTTGGGTTCACGATCTACCCCACCATCGCCGAGGCCCTCCGCTGTGGCGGCGACAAGCTCGCGGTCGATGCCGTGCTCGTCGTCGGCGAGCACGGTGATTATCCGGTCAACGAGATCGGCCAGAAACGATACCCGCGCTATCAATTCTTCAAGCAGATCGTGGACGTCTTCCACCAGGACGGCCGGACGACCCCCGTCTTCAGCGACAAGCATCTCTCCTGGAATCTCGACTGGGCCAAGGAGATGGTTGCCACGTCTCACGCGATGGGATTCCCCTTTCTGGCTGGCTCCTCCTTGCCCGTGACCTGGCGCATGCCGTCGATCGACATGCCGCTCGGCTCCGAGATCGAGGAGATGGTCGGCGTTGCCTTTGGACCGGTCGATATCTACGACTTCCACGCCCTGGAGATGATCCAGTGCATGGCCGAGCGTCGTCGCGGCCGTGAGACGGGCATTGTCGCCGTCCACGCATTGCGCGGTGATTCGGTCTGGGAGGCGATGGGGTCCGGCTCCTGGGCCGCAGGCGGCTGGGACCCGCGACTCTTCGAGGCCTGCCTCTGCCGGAGCCAGACCCTCGCCCAGCCGCCGACCTTCAGCCACCGCTACCCGACCCCCGCCCAGATGCGCCAGTGGGTCGAGCACCCCGTCGCCTACCGCTTCGAGTACGCCGACGGCACGAAGGCGACGATGCTCCAGCTCAACGGACTCGTCCAGGACTTCACCTTCGCCGCCCGTCTCAAAGGTCGTGATGAGCCTCTTTCGACCCTCTTCTACCTGCCCCCGAACCCCAATGTCGTCTATTCGGCCGCGTTGATGTCCAAGGCTGAGTCGATGTTTCTGACCGGCAAGGCACCTTACCCCGTCGAGCGCACGCTCCTCACCAGCGGCCTCACCGCCGCCGCTCTCCGCTCCCTCGCCGAGGGGCAAAAACGCCTCGAAACACCCCAGCTCGCCGTGCGCTACGAGCCGCCTTACGAGTCGACGTTCTGGCAGGAGTGAGAACGAGATCTCCGTTCGCGAATCGCCGGAAAGCGCGCTCCTTCCCGGCTGGCCCGCCCGGACGCCGCGGTGCCGATTCTTCGCCTTCCCGGTTGGCCGACGTGCGGGATCGGAGTTGGATCGGGAGGATCGGGTAACCGTAACGACTGGGTGGCCTGCCACGGAGAGACGTCAAAATGTCAACGGTCTTTGCCGCCCTGTGCGGCGCGTCCCCCTGGCATCCGGGAGGCGCCACGGCGCGTCTCTGAGACGTCCTGAATGCAGCGGAAATGGGTCGCCAGCCGGGAAGTTCCGGCCTTGCCAAGTCCGGTTCCCTGCGGTACAAGGCCCGCACCCATCACCAGGGCCCCGGCGAGCCTCCTCACGGACGGGGAGAGCCGCCGTATCCGGGTCCGGCGTCGCAAGGAAGCGGGCCGGCCGGATGCACTTCCCCCACGCGAGAGGATGTTCTCGACCTCTGGCCGGTTCCGGTTGAGGTCGGAAACGCTTCCGCCTTCACGTCGAATCTCCGGGCCGACTTCCCCGGCCCACTTCGGGATCGATCGCCCATGTCATCAGGCGCACCGACAACGCCGACGGAGCCGGCTCTCCCCCCGGCCCCCCGACAGGACGCCCGACCCCGCCAAGCCGCGAGGGTGGCCGTCGCGATACGCTGGGCCGTCGTGCTCTCCTGGCTCGTCGCCTCCGTCGTCCCGGCCTCCGCCCAGTCCTCTTCCCGGGCCGTGGGCGGCACGGTCACCGAGATCGTCATCAAGGGCAACCGCTCCATTCCCGTCGAGGAGATTCGGGCCAAACTCAAGACCCGCGTCGGTCGCGAGTACAACCAGCGATTCATCGACGAAGATGTCCAGAAGCTCCTATCGACCTCCTGGTTCGCCGATGTTCAGCCGTATTACGCCAAGGACCCCAAGAAACCGGACGGACTGATCGTCACCTTCGAGGTCTCCGAACTGCCGGTGCTCCGCGCCGTCGAGTTCCGCAACATGACCAAGCTCAAGCTCAAGGAGGTCGAGGAGTCCACCGGCTTGAAGGTCGGCAACCGGGCCGACTTCCTCAAGTGCCAGATGGCCGTCGGCCAGATCCAGCGGATGTATGCCGACAAGGGGTACGAGTGGGCCGCCGTCCGCCTGCTGGAAGGCGGCAAGCCCGGCGACACCCGTGCCATCTACGAGATCTTCGAAGGGCCCAAGTGCCGGCTGGTCGACGTCACCTTCACCGGCAACAGCTTCGTCTCCGGCGAGGTGCTCCGCACCAAGACCGCCAGCAAGCGCGCCATCCTCGGTCTCGGCGGAACATTCCACCGCGATGACATGGAGGAAGATGCCCGCAAGCTGCGCGAGTATTACCAGTCCCAGGGCTTCTTCGAGGTCAAGGTCCGCCCGGTCGTGCGCCGCGACGCCAACATGGGTGACGTCCGCGTCGAGTTCGTCATCTGGGAGGGCACCCAGTTCAAGGTTCGCAACATCCGCTTCGAGGGTAACAAGCTGATCAACTCCGCCACGCTTCGCAACGGGTTGGTCATGCACTCCGGAAAGCCCTTCAGCGACGACCTCCGCGAGGCCGACCGCAAGAACCTCCAGGGCAAGTACGGCGCCATCGGCTGCATCGACGCCCAGGTCGGCATCGAGCGCGAGTACGCCGACCCGGAGAAGTCGCCCGGCGTGGTGGATCTCGTCTATCGAATCGACGAAGGAGTGCCGTATCGTCTCGGCCGCCTGATCTTCAAGGGCAACAGCCGGACGCTCGACGCCGTGCTTCGCCGCGAGGCCAACATGGCTGGTCTCGTGCCCGGCGAGCCGATCGACGCCCAGCGGATCGAGAAGTTCGAGCAGAGGCTCAAGAACCTGAAGTATTTCTCGGGCGGCGGCGGACCAGGCGGACAGGGCAAGCCGATCGAGATCAAGCTGGTCAATCGCCGGCCCGCCGACGACCCGTTCGGGGGCAGCATCGATATCGAGGCCGAGCCCGCCCGGCGGCTTCCTCGGCGTCGGCCAGCCCCGGCTCCAGAACGCCGACGAGGTCCCCGAACTTCCCCCGCCGCCACCGTTGCCCGAGCCGCTGGCCCCCGGCCCCGGCCCGGCGGGAGTCGCCCCGCTCGGCCCCGCTCCAGGCGCAGGGGACCCTCTCGCCCCGCCGCTCGAAGGCGGCGCCCGGCAACCCCCTGGCCCCGCCGCTCGACGGCGGTGCCGGCGACCTCTTCGCCCCGCCGCTCGACGCCCCTGTCGGCCCGCTGGCGCCCCCGATGACTCCGGGGCCGGCCGCTCTGCCTCCTCCCTTGCCGCCGGACGGTCCGGCCGGGGGAGTACCCCGTACGCCGCCGCTCGGAGCCGACGTGCCCCCCGGGCTGATGCCGAGCATCCCCGGCCTGAATGCCACCGACGTCGGCCCCGATCGCCAGGAGCCGTTCGGGAACCGCTCGTACGCCGACATCGTCACCGCCGTCGAGGAGGTGCCCACCGGCCGGCTCATGTTCGGCGTCGGGGCCAGCAGCTTCCAGGGACTCAGCGGCAGCCTGATTCTCCATGAGACGAATTTCGATATCTTCAACTTTCCCCGTTCCTTCAACGACCTCTTCAACGGCCGCGCCTTCCGCGGTCGTGGCCAGGACTTCCAGATCAACCTCTCGCCCGGCACGGTGATGAATCGGGCGATGGTCAGCTTCCGCGATCCCTACCTGTTCAACCTCCCGATCGGCCTGAATGTCTCCGGCTACACCTTCCAGCGTTATTACCCCAACTGGACCGAGGGCCGCGGCGGCGGCCGGTTCTCCCTGGGCCGCCAGTTCGGAACCCAGACGTACGCCGACGTCGCCTTCCGGGTCGAGGACGTCAACTTCACCGGCTTCCAGATTCCCGCCCCGGCCGAGTACCTGGCGGCCCAGGGTCACACCACTCTCGCCACGATCCGTCCAAGCCTTCGCTTCGATAACCGCAACAACCCCTTCGCCCCCAACCAGGGCTATTACTTCGAAGGCGCCTTCGAGCAGGGTTGGGGCACCTTCACCTATCCCAAGCTCACCCTCGAAGGTCGCCAGTACGCCACCCTCGGCAGCCGGCCCGACGGCTCCGGCAAGCGCATCCTCACCTTCCGCCAGTTCTACGGCGTCAGCGGCCCCAACACGCCCGTTTATGAGCGGTTCTTCGCTGGCGACTGGCGGAGCCTCCGCGGTTTCGCCTACCGCGGCGTCGGCCCCCACGTTTACGGCCAGAACGTCGGCGGCCTCCAGATGTTCCTCGGCTCCCTCGAATACCAGTTCCCCTGGACTGCCAACGACAAGCTTCAGCAGGTCTTCTTCTGCGACTTCGGCACGGTGGACAACGACTACAGCTTCAACGACTGGCGCGTCGCCATCGGTACCGGTGCCCGCATCTATCTGCCCCAGCAGATGTTTGGTCCCCTACCCCTGGCCTTCGACATCGCCTACCCGATCCTCCACGAGAACGGTGATCGCACCCGCTACTTCACCTTCTTCATCGGCGCTTTCTGGTGATTGGTCCTGGGACGTGATACCGGATCGCCCGGATCAGGCGACTTTGTCCGGAGCCGTAGGGCCGACTGAAGTCGGCCCGAACTCGTGGAAACTCTTCGGGTTTGGGCCGACTGAAGTCGGCCCTACTCCCTCCGGCAAAGGACGCTGATCCAGCCAACTCGGTGTGAGTCCTTTGATTTGTCGGGCGTGGGCAGGACGCTGGGTTCGTGAATCCGAGGTCGGCGTCCTGCCTCCGTCGCACAAAACTGGCAACCGACACCGCGATTCGCTCCCGACTCCGGCCATCCTTCCAATGATCAACATCTAATAAGTGATCAAGCTCACCACCTCATACGGCGCCAGCTTCTCCCTTCCCTTGAGGAAGGCCAGCTCGACGACGAAGGCACAGGCGACGACCTCGGCGCCGGCCTGGGTGATCAGGTCGCAGCAGGCTCGCATCGTGCCGCCGGTGGCGAGGACATCGTCGAGCAAGAGGACGCGCTGGCCGGCCTGGATGGCGTCGCTGTGCATCTCCAGGGCGTCGTGGCCGTATTCCAGCTCGTACTGGGCGGCGACCCGTTCATAAGGCAGCTTGCCAGGCTTGCGGATCGGGACGAAGCCGGCGTTCAAGGTCATCGCCAGCGGCGTGGCGAAGAGAAACCCCCGGGCCTCCGCAGCAGCGATCAGGTCGATCGACCGGCCGGAAAACTGGCCCGCGAGCCGCTCGATCGTGGCCCGGAAGGCGCCGGGGTGGGCCAGAAGGGGCGTGATATCCTTGAACTGGATGCCCGGCTTGGGGAAGTCGGGGATGTCGCGAATATGCTCGCGCAGGTTGATCGACGAGGTCGCGCTCATGGGGGCTCCGGTCGCGGTAGCAGATCCACGCAGGTGGCGAACTGAAGACCGTCTCACTATAGCACACGGCCCGGACGCGGAGCACGCGGCCGGGCCGATCCCATCAGTCGCCTCTTCCTTGCCGGGATCAGGGTGAGAATGACTCCAGATCCGAGGCCGAAGCGGGCAAGGACATCGTCGCCGCCGGATAGCTCGACGCCGGCGAGACCGGCTGCGCCGCGGCCGACGGGCCGGCGGTGGGTGTCGGGTCGGAGATCATCGGCAGGTTGATCCCGATCCGCTTGTTCCGCTTGCGGATCGAGCCCGAGGAGATCGGCCCGAAGCCGCCCACGTAGACATCCTTGGCGTTGGCCGCCGCGAGCTGCGTGCCCGACCGCCAGACCATTTGACCGCTGGCGCGGTCGTAAGCGAAGAGAGCCATCTTGGTGTAGGCGAGCTGGTCGCTCTTCTTGACGATCGGGATCTCGGGGATCGTGCCCGTCGGGATACCCGAGAGCGTCGGCGGCACGGTCACCTGGGGCACGCCCACCAGCCAGTTGTACGAGTCCGTGCCGTATGCCCCGACCCTGGCCTCGACGATCCACTGGGCCTTCTCGGCCTTGTCCCGAAGCAAGACCCCTTGCGCCAGCATCGCCTGCCGAAGGCTGGAGATGACCCAGCCTTGATCGACGGCCGTTACATACTGCGTATCCAGGAAGATTGGCACCCCGGCGAGCGGCCGGAAATCGACCTTCCGCAAGGCATCGTCCCAGGCGTTGGTCAGGAGAATCTGCTCGGTTCCCGTGCGGGCCGTGCCGGTCTGCTTGACGGTCCCGCAGCCGGCCAGCGTGACGAAGACCAGGCTCACGCCAAGCCCGAACCGGCCGCGGACTCCCAGTCGATCCAACCGCATGCGCGCATCCCTCCTTGAGACCGATGCCAGGCCCCGCAGGGTAACGGGAACCTCCGGAGGGGTCAACGCGGATCGCCGCGGACGAACAACAGCCCGGCGGGATCGCTCCCACCGGGCCGTTCGTCGGACAATCCGTTCTCCCGGCCGCTCGGGCCGGCATCACTTCTTCTTGGCGTCCTCCGGCTTGACAAGGGTCTTGAACTCACCCGGCAGGCGGTGGTTGACATCCTCGACGTAGACCGAGATCTCGCCGGAACTCTTGATCAGGTCCTGGAAGTCCTTGACGGTCTTGAGCGGCTTGATCGCCTTGTTCTCGACGACCTTGGTGATCATGTCGCCGACCTCGATACCGGCCGCGGCGGCCGGACTCTCGGGCTTGACCGCCGTGACAACCAGACCGGTATCCTGGCCCTTCCAGCCGTACTTTTCGGCTAGCTCATCGTTCAGCGGGGTGACGGCCAGGCCGTACTCATTGACCGCGTCGACCGTGACCGATCGCGGCTTCTCCTCGACGGTCGCGCCTTCGGGGACCATGATCTTGGCGATCTGCTGGTAAGGCGCGGGGCTGACCTGGGTATGCTGCTCCTTGCCGTTGCGCAGGTACTCCAGGTCATACGATTTGCCGACATCGCTGGTCTGCACCAGGTACTGCAAGCCCTTGCGGCTGTGGACCGGCTCGCCGTCGTAGCCGGTGATGATGTCACCGACCTTCAGGCCGGCCTTGGCCGCCGGGGTGTTCGGGCCGACATTCAGGACGACGACCCCCTGGGTCTTCGGATCAAGCCCGAGGTTCCGGGCCAGGCCACGGTTCAGCGGGTTGATCTCGATACCCATGAGGGCCGGCTCGATCTTGCCGTTCTTGATAAGTTTGTCGGCCAGGCGAACGGCCATGTCGATCGGGATCGCGAAGCCGACGCCCGCACTGGCGCGGGTCGTGGTGGCGATCGCCGAGTTGATGCCGATGACCTTGCCGTCCATGTCCACCAGGGGACCGCCCGAGTTGCCCGGGTTGATCGAGGCGTCGGTCTGGATGAACGACTCGAACTGGTTGATGTCCACATTCTCGCGCTGGGTGGCCGAAACGATTCCGGCCGTCACCGTCTGGCTCAGGCCGAATGGTGAGCCGACGGCCAGGACCCACTCGCCGACTTTCAGGTCCTTGCTCGTGCCGATCTTGAGCGGCCGGTACTCGGAATTGGCCACCTTGATGACCGCAACGTCGGCCTCGGGGTAGGTCCCCACGACATTGGCGCTGGCCTGAACACCATCATGGAAGGTCACGGTGATCTTGTCGGCCCCCTCGACGACGTGGTTATTCGTCAGGATGTGCCCCTTGTCGTCATAGACGAAGCCCGAGCCGGTCCCCGACGCGGCAAACTGCTGGTCCTCGAAGCGGAAGCCCTGACCGGGCGTCGCCCCGGGGCCGAAGAAGCGGCGGAGCAGCTCCTCCATCTCCTTCGGATCGACTTGCTGGCCCTGCGGGCCGTTGCCACCCCGGCCGGGCAAGCCGCGGCGGATCGGCAACTCCGGACTCTTCTTCTCGATATTGATCTGGACAACCGACGCACTCACGTACTCCGAGACGGCGTTGAACGCCGCCGACAGCTCACGGGCGACGTGCTGCCCTTGCGACGGGATCTCCTGAGCCGCCGGCAACGGCTGCGTGTAGCTCCGCGACCCCACCAGAGCCGCCACCGAAACCACCAACGCGGCCCAGGCCACAGCGTTTCGCTTCATCGTCTTTCTCCTCCTGGCCCAATCCAACAGGACTGGCCTTGCACTCCTCGGCAATCGGGGCGGGAAGGGCCCGCCCTGCGCCCTCGAGTTCCCTGTTTCTACGATCTCGGCTGGTGAGGGGGTTCAACCCGATTCCTCAAGAAATTGCCTTTGCGGGATTCTCGTTGCAGACCCAGAATCGACCGGGCGGCTCCCTCGCCACGCCAACCTACTTTCTGTTACGCTCGGAGTGAGCATTCGGGTCGTCCCGGCGTGGGATCCATTCTGGATATTCGTCCCCGGACGCCGTCGATTTTTGAGGAATCCGGCCGATGCGAGGCGATCTGACCGACCCTCGGGACCAGGATCCGGAAACGCTCCTGGCCTGGTCGCGTTCGCTGGGGGTCGAGGACCAGTCCGCGCGCCGGCTGGTGACGGCGGCCATCGGCCACGGCATTCTCGATCCGGTCATCTGGTCGCGGTCGTTCCAGGTCCCGAAGCGTCTGGCCGATCGGCTCGGCCCCTTACCACGGCTGACCCGGGAGCGTTCCGTCACCTCGTCCTTCGATGGATTCCAGAAACTTCTGTTCCGGACGGCCGACAATCTGGCCGTCGAGACGGTCCTGATCCCCTTGCACAAGGCCGGTTCGGTGAGTCTCTGCCTGTCGTCGCAGGTCGGCTGTGTGATGGGCTGCGTCTTCTGCGCCACGGCCCGCATGAGTTCCCGGCGAAACCTGGCCACCTGGGAAATCCTGGACCAGTTCCTTCTGGCCCGCGACCTCGTCCGCTCGCAGGGCCGTCGGGTGACTGGCGTGGTCTTCATGGGCATGGGCGAGCCCTTTCTCAATTACGACCGCGTGATTGCTGCCGCGGAGTTGCTACGCTGTCCGTTCGGGGCGGCGGTGGCGGCGAAGGCGATCACGATCAGCACCGTCGGCCTGGTCCGAGAGATCGACCGCTTCACGGCCGAGGGGCACAAGTACCGCCTCTCGATCAGCCTCGGCGCGGCGACCGACGCCAGGCGGGCGCAGCTCGTCCCGTTGGCGTCCCGCGAGTCTCTGGCGGCGATCCTGGCCGCAGCGCGGCGGCACGCCCTGGCCCGTCGCCAGCGGGTCAACCTGGCTTATGTCTGCATCTCGGGCGAGAATGTGAGCGAGGAGGACGCCGAAGCCCTGGGACGCCAGATCGGCGACACGCCCGTCCGTCTCGACCTGATCGACGTCGTCGACCCGACCGGCCGGTTCCAACCGCCCTCGCCCGAGGAATTGAGCCGCTTCCGCGACGCCCTGACCCGGTACGTTGGTCAGCCGGTTGTCCGACGCTACTCCGGCGGTGCTGATATCCAGGCGGCATGCGGCACGCTGGCTGGCGCTGGCTAGGCAAGTCGGCTCGACAACACACGCCCGACGGGAGCGATGGTCGGGAACCTACTTGGTCAGCGGTGACAGCTCGACTTTCCGGTAGAAGACCTCCGCACCCTCGGACTGGAGAAGGATCTTGCCGCGGGTGACGCTGGCGTCGGTTCCCTCGTTGACCACGACGCCATTAACGATGTTGGTGATTCGACCGCCGTCGCAGAGAACTTCAATGGTGTTCCACGCGCCCTTGGGCTTCTCACCATCCTGCGTTTTGATGGCCCGGCCGCCCTTGTGGCGCTCACCACGGACGGTCAGCTCGGTGCCGTCCACCATCCAGAAGTCGCCACAATCGCCTTCCTGAATCTGGCACTCGATCGAGCGGGGCCAGACCTTGTCCGGCCCGACGACGTGCAGCAAGATGCCCGAGTCGCGCTTGGCGTTCTCACGGGGTGGATACCGCTTCTCACCCCACTTGAACTCGACGAGGAGGCGGTAATTCTCGAATTCCTGCTCCGTCGTCAGGCAACCGAACTCCTCACCAGAGACGTGGATCAGGCCATCCTCGACCCGGAAGACCTGTCTGGGGTCCTGGCGGGGCTCGGAACCGTCCTTGTGGGGGATGTAAGTGTACCAGCCTTTGAGGTCCTGGCCGTTGAAGAGACGGACCGGATCGTCGGCCCGGACGGCTCCGGAAAGTCCGGCCATCAAGGCCAGGGCCAGCGACAGTGGCAAGAACCCCCGCCTGGCATTAAACCGGTCGTTGCACATCGTCGTGGTGGCTCCTCGGAACGGAACGGGAGAAAACGACCCGGCGCGCGCGAACAACCCGGTCCTGACGTCGGGAGGCTCCTGACAGTCAGGACCGAGCGCACCTCGCAAGAGGCATGCTAACGCGGACGCAGGGCCGACTCAAGTGAGTCGCCACACACGATTTCGGAAAGTGGTTTTCGGGGGAGATCGCCGGGGGATGGGATTACTCGGCGGCGAGTTGACGACGGCGCCTGGGCGTCGCGGAGCGCGGAGATCAGCTCCAGTGTGGGGACGGCATACGGCGCCAGCGCGGTCTGAGCCACGGTCCAGCTCTCGGCTCCGGGTACGGCCTCGTAGGCGACCCGGCCACGTTGGACCTTGCGGACGACCACGCCGCGATCGACCAGATACAAAAGCACGGCCACCCGGCGGCCGAGCGGGGCCTCCGACCAGTAGGTCGAGTCCCGTAGCGTGGCCTCCAGATGAAGGCCGGCAAACCGAAGGGCTTCCTCGATCAGGGCTTCGAGATGCTCGTCGTTACGGTGGTGGCGAAAGGCGGCGAGGCGGCCGGACCACTGTCGGGCGAGACCCTGAGGTGAGCGAGCGGGGGATGCGGGGTCAGACATTCTCGTACCAGGTTGGGGGCGTCCCAGTCGGGGACGCATCCTCGGGACATTCGGAAGCATTCTAGCCCCCCGGGCAAGACCCTGCGAACCGGAAACTGGCTTTGACATAATCGTGATCCATCTTATAACCTTCCCCGGAATGGGCCGCGCTCGCGTGACGGTCAATCCTGGTCGTCGCGACGAGCCCGCGAACGCCGTGGTTCTCGCGATCGGTCCCCCCGTCCTCCGGACCCCTCGACGCCTATGTTCGGATCGATCGCTGCGCTGGTCACTCGCCACGGCTGGGCCGTCCTGCTCGGCTGGGCCGTCCTGCTGGGCTGGCTCTACCAGGTGGCCCCGTCCTGGGACGCCGTCAGCCGCGACGACGACGTCCGCTTCTTCCCGCCCGAGTATCCGAGCGTCATCGGCCAGGGACTTGCTCGAACGCGGCTTCCCCGCCGACACGGCCAGCTCCTCGCTGATCGTCATCGCCGAGCGGCCCGAGGGCGAGCTGACCGACGAGGACCGCCAGTTCCTCGACCGTCTGGAACGTCGACTCAACGACCTCGGCCGCGAGCAGCCGAAGCTGGGCCTCAAGGAGGTCGTCGGCCGGAACCGTCCGGTCATCGGCGAGCGCCTGGTGCAGAGCCGGCCCGGGCGGCGGGCAGGTGGCGCTGACCGCCGTGATGCTCCGGGGCACGTTCGCCTCGAAGGAAGCCCGGATCGCCGTCGATGCGATCTACGGCTTGCTCGACCGACTCCGCGCCGAGGCGCCGAAGGGCCTGAACCTGGCAATGTCACCGGCTCGGCGGCCGTCGGCCACGACTCGAACGAGGCGGCCAACCAGAGCCTCCACGCCACGACCGTCGCCACGATCGCGCTCGTGGTCGCGATCCTGCTGGTCGTCTATCGCTCGCCGATCCTGGCCCTGATCCCGCTGGCGACGATCGCTCTCTCGGCCTGGGCCGCCTTGATGCTGATCGCCCGCATGGCCTTGCCGCCGTTCCACTTCCAGGTCATCAACGTCACGAAGGTCTTCCTGATCGTCGTGCTCTTCGGCGCCGGCACGGACTACTGCCTCTTCCTGATCGCCCGCTACCGCGAGGAACTGGTCCGCGGCCGTTCGCGCAACGACGCCATCGCCGAGGCGATCCGCCAGGTCGGCGGCGCCCTGGTCGCCAGCGCGGGCACGGTCATCATCGGCCTGGGGATGCTCTGGTTCTCGACCTTCACCAAGATCCAGTACACCGGCCCGGCGATCGCCCTGAGCCTCATCATCGCATTGGCGGCGGCCTTGACGCTCGCGCCGGTGATGCTCCGCCTGCTGGGTCGGGCCGTCTTCTGGCCTTTCCGACCGCCGCAACACCACCGCGGCGCCGACCCGGAGACCGAGAGCCTCGAAGAGACCCCGATGTACGGCTTCTGGGCCGGCGTCGCCGACGTGGTCGTCCGCCACCCAGCCTTGATCCTCGTCGCGAGCCTGGTCCTGCTCCTGCCGTTCGCCTGGATCGGCACTCAGGTGAAGGACAGCTACGACATCCTCGCCGACCTCGACACCACCCAGCCGAGCGTCCGCGGCTCGCAGGTCTTCCGCAGCTATTACCCCGAGGGCGAGCTGGGGCCGACGACGATCCTCGATCCACCATCCCGAGCTGGACTTCACCACCGCCTGGGGTCGCGAGACGATCCGCAGCCTCAGCCAGAAGCTGGCGCGGATGCCGCACGTCGTCGAGGTCCGCTCTCTGACCCGCCCGCTCGGTAAGCCCGGCCAGTTCCTCCCCGACGACGAGCCCAAGCCCGCCCCGACCCCCTCCGGCGCGGGGGGCCTTCTGGGGCGGTTTGGCCAGCTCGGACGCGGAGCCCAGCAGACGTTCGCCGAGCTGCGTCGTCGCGCCATCTGGTCCGAGATCCTCGACCACTACGTCAGCACCGGCCGCAAGGCGGCACCCGGCCGGGAGGTCGTGCCAGCGGATCGTAACCACATCACCCGGCTCGACGTGATCTTTGACGTCAGCCCGTTCTCCGAGGAAAGTCTCGACGCCCTGTCCAACGTCTCGGCCGTCGTCTCCGAGACGACCCGCGCCGGCAACCTCTCCGGCGCTGGGTTCGGCCTGGCAGGCACGACCGTCCAGATCGACGACCTGAAGCGGGTGACGACCCTCGACGAGCATCGGATGTACGTCCTGGTGACGATGGGTGTCTACGCGATCCTCGTCGTGCTTCTGCGACGGCCCGGCATCTGCCTCTATCTGATCGCGACGGTGATCCTCGGCTACCTCGCCTCCCTCGGCATGACTGAGCTGGTCTTCCACTACTTCCACAACGGCCCCGGTCCCTGGATGGGGCTCGACTGGAAGGTCGGTTTCTTCCTGTTCGTGATCCTGGTGGCGGTCGGCGAGGACTACAACATCTTCCTGATGTCCCGCGTGATCGAGGAAGAACGCAAGCACGGCCCGATCGAGGGGACGCGTCGGGCGATCGCCCACACCGGCGGGATCATCAGCTCCTGCGGCGTGATCATGGCCGGCACCTTCGGCGCCATGATCTTCGGGACCCTCACCGCCCTCAAGGAACTCGGCTTCGCCCTCGGTCTCGGCGTCCTGCTCGACACCTTCATCGTCCGCCCGGTGCTGGTCCCCGCCTTCGTCGTCCTCTGGCACCGCCTCCGTCCTGAGGCCCACCTCTCCGCCCCCGGCATCCCCCGCGACCAGGCGGAGCCGGTGACGACGTCGGCCTCGTAGCGGCCCGGCCGATCGCCACGGCTTTCTTTTGACCGTTCTCAGTCGCTCGCGACGCCGCGGGGACGCTCGGGCGACGCGCCCAGGACGCCTGCGGGACGCGGTGAGGACGCCGGGGGGACGCTTGCCAACGGGGTCAACAGCCGATCGCAAATTCCAGAATGACAAGAAGTTAGGAGGACGATTTTGCCCATTTTGAAGTTCGTTCGGCGCCAGGGACGCATCGCGGCGCCGCGATAGCTCGCGAGATCGGGGAATGGGGTTCCACCGAATTGTCAAGGAACTCGGGTTAATTATAGCACACAAACGAGACACCGGTGGGACGCTTTGACGGCCGCGGTGAGGTCGAGCAAGCAGGCGATTGCAGGAGGACCGCCGGGCTGACGTGGAAGACGCGCAGCCAGGGCCTCGATGTGCCTCCGGTTCAGGCGACGCTTGCCGGCCAGGACCTCGGAGATGGTTGATTCCGCGATCCCGGATTCGGCCGCCACCTCGGCCTGGGTCCGGCCGCTGGACTCGATCAGGAACGCCAGCATCTCGGCGTCGGAGACGGGCGCGATCGGGTGGTGTTTCTTCTCGTACTTCTCGACCAGATCGCCGAGGACGTCGAGATAATCCTCCTCGTCGTCGCTCAGACGATCCCGATCAAGAAGCTCGTTGATGACCTCGATGGCGCGGTCGAGTTCCTCCTCCGTGCGGATCGGACGGAGGGGGAACCCGTCTCCTGCCCCCGAGTGTTCGACCGTCGGACCTTGCCGGGCCATTGGAAGGGTTCTCCCGTGGGACAGCCGCCCCCGGCTGTCCTCAACCGGAGACAGCCGGGGGCGGCTGTCCCACACCCAAAGGAAAGTGCCCCAGGCCATCCGGCATGACAGAGCCGAAAGAAAAAAGCGGGCCAGGAAAACCCGGCCCGCCTCGCTCGTTTCGTTTCCTTATAACCCGAATCCTTCCGGCTCAGCGCGACTTGCCTTCGCCCTCGGACGAGGCGCCGGCGGCGACCGGCTCCTGGCCCTTGTTGGAGGGGACGAAGTCGAGCTTCTTACCGTCGGGGCCTTCGGCGACCTGGACGGTGAGGGTGTCGAAGCCCTTGAAGGTGCCGCGGAGGACTTCCTCGGCGAGCGGGTCTTCGATCATGTTCTCGATGGCGCGGCGGAGGGGACGGGCACCGTAGTCGGGGTTGTAGCCCTTCTCGATGATGTACTCCTTGGCGCCGTCGGTGAGGATCAGCTCCAGGCCGCGCTCGCGGAGGCGGGACCGAACCTTGGACAGTTCGATGTCCACGATCTCCTTGAGGTTGTCCTTGGTGAGCTGGTGGAAGACGATGATGTCGTCGAGCCGGTTGAGGAACTCGGGACGGAAGTACTTCTCGATGGCGATCTTCAGCCGCTCCTTCATCTCGGTGTAGGAGGAGGCCTCGTCGCGGCCGCGGTCGAAGCCGAACACGTTGGACGTGCTGGTGGCCTCGGCGCCGGCGTTGGTGGTCATGATGATGATCGTGTTCTTGAAATCGACGTTGCGGCCGAAGCTGTCGGTCAAGCGGCCTTCCTCCATGATCTGGAGGAGCATGTTATAGACGTCGGGGTGCGCCTTCTCGATCTCGTCGAGGAGCACGACGGCATAGGGCCGGCGACGGATCTTCTCGGTGAGCTGGCCGCCTTCCTCGTAGCCGACGTAGCCCGGAGGGGCACCGATCAGGCGGGAGACGTTGTGCTTCTCCATGTACTCCGACATGTCGATCTGGATCAGGGCATCGGCGTCGCCGAACATGAACTCGGCGAGGCTCTTGGCCAGCAGGGTTTTCCCGACGCCCGTCGGGCCGGCGAAGATGAAGCAGCCGATGGGGCGCTTCGGGTCCTTCAGGCCGGCACGGCTGCGGCGGACCGCCTGGCTGATCCGCTTGATCGCCTCGCTCTGCGAGATGACCCGCTTCTGAAGATCCTCCTCCATCTTGACCAGTCGGGCGGTTTCCTCCGCTTCGAGCCGGGTCAAGGGGATGCCGGTCATCTTGCTGACGACCTCGGCGACGACCTCCTCATCGACCGTGCCATCGACCTCCTTGGAACGCTCGCGCCACTCGCGGGTGATCCGCTCCTTCTCCTTCTTCAGGCGGTCGGCCTGATCGCGGAGGGCGGCGGCGCGTTCGAAGTCCTGGTTGGCGACGGCCTCTTCCTTGTCCTGATTGAGGCGCTCGATCTTCTCGTCGAGCTCCTTGAGGTCGGGCGGCCGGGTCATCGCCTTGAGGCGGACGCGGGCGCCGGCCTCGTCGATGACGTCGATCGCCTTGTCGGGCAGGCAGCGGCCGGTGATGTAGCGGTCGGACAGCTCGACGGCGCCTTCGAGGGCCTCGTCGGTAATCTGGACGCGGTGGTGGGCCTCGTACCGATCCCGCAAACCGCGGAGGATCTCCAGGGCCTCGGTCTTCGAGGGCGGGTTGACCATGACCATCTGGAAGCGACGGTCGAGGGCGCCGTCCTTCTCGATGTACTTGCGGTACTCGTCGAGGGTCGTGGCGCCGATGCACTGGATCTCGCCGCGGGCGAGGGCCGGCTTGAGGACGTTGGAGGCGTCGATGGCCCCTTCCGCACCGCCGGCGCCGACGAGGGTGTGCAGCTCGTCGATGAAGAGGATCGTGTTCTTGGCGCGGCGGACCTCGTTCATGACCGCCTTGATCCGCTCCTCGAACTGGCCGCGGTACTTCGTGCCGGCGACCATCATGGCCAGGTCGAGCACGACGATGCGGCGGTCGCGGAGCAATTCGGGGACGTTGCCATCGACGATCATCTGGGCGAGGCCCTCGACGATCGCGGTTTTGCCGACACCGGCCTCGCCGAGCAGCACCGGATTGTTCTTGGTGCGCCGCGAGAGGACCTGGATGACGCGCTCGATTTCATTGGCGCGGCCGATGACCGGGTCCAGCTTGCCTTGCCGGGCCAGGTCGGTCAGGTCGCGACCGAAGGAGTCCAAGGCCGGAGTCTTGGACTTTCCGCCTTTTGCCGCGGCGCCGCGTTCGCTCTCGCCGCCGCCGGCGTCCATCCCGTGACCAAGCAAGTTGAGCACCTCCTCGCGGACTTCCTCGAGCTTCAAGCCGAGGTTCATCAGGACCTGGGCGGCGACGCCCTCCTGTTCGCGCAACAGACCGAGCAGCAGGTGTTCGGTCCCGACGTAATTGTGATTGAGGTTCCGGGCCTCCTCGATGGCGTACTCGATGACCTTCTTGGCCCGAGGCGTCTGGGGGAGTTTCCCCATGGTGACCATGTCGGGGCCGGACTGGACGATCTTCTCCACCTCGACGCGGATCTTTCTCAGGTCCACGTCCAGGTTCTTCAGGACGTTGGCGGCGACTCCGCTGCCCTCCTTCACGAGGCCCAGCAGGACGTGCTCGGTGCCGACGTACTCGTGGTTAAACCGCTGAGCCTCCTGGTTGGCCAGCTGCATCACCTTGCGAGCACGATCGGTGAATCGTTCATACATGCGGTCCACTCCGACAGATAGACCGGGCCGGGCCCGATCCGGCACCAGCTTTCGTTGATGTTCCTACGTCGCGGCCAGTCCGAACGTTCAATGTTTCGATCCCAACCCGCCCTGACCAGGCGGCCGCCAGGTCGCGTTGACCCCATTTCCGAATCTTCCGCCTTTCGACTTCAGAATTCAATCCCCGAGGCCGTCGCGAGCCTGGCCGGAGGCGGCCCGACGACGCCTCGCGGATCGACCCGAGCGGGCGATTCCAGGCCATCTCCGCAAACGGTCCGATTCGTCGGGTCCACGGGGATTGTTCGCCATCTGCTGGCCAGGGCAAGGCTCCAGACCGTTTTTCCGCAGATCGGACCGCTCCTTCCGGAGAAGATAGGACGTCAACCGCCCCGGGTCTCGTCCAGCCGCCGAAGGGCTTGCCCGATCTCCCAGCGCCATTTGCCGCCCTCGCTCCAGCTCCAGGCACTGGCGGAAGGTCCTCCGCGCCAGCTCCGGCTGGCCCGTCCGGATGTAGAGCGTGCCGAGCTGCATCAACGCATCGGCGTCGGTCTCGTCGCGAACGAGGATCTGCTCGTAGAGGCGACGGGCCTCGTTCCAACGTCCCTGGAGGTAGAGGTCCAGCGCCTGCTGGTACAGCCGATCCACCTCGTCGCGGTGGCCCTCCGGATGGCAGCGCCAGACCCACCAGAGCGTGTAACCCAGGGACGCTAGCCAGGTTCCAGCCGCCAGTACGGCGAAGAAGGCCGGCCAACCGGGGGCGAACGCCTCGGTCCAGACGCCATGCGTCACGATCGCCAGGTTCAAGGACATCGCGAACAGGGCGGCCAGGATCAGGCCCAGAAACTCTTGTCCTGACCAGATTTGCGCCAGGCCCGGCCAGACGCTCAGGAGGGCAATCCACACGCGGCGGGGCATCCGACGTCTCCGGGTTCGACCAGGCTTATCGGAACAGGCGATCGTGACTGCGGAGCCGGCGTCCCAGCTCGCGGAGCTTCTGGAACTCGCGGGATTTCGGGTCGCTGGCGCGGCGGGCCCAGTCGTCGAGATCGACGCCGTCGGCGGTGATCTGGAGGCCCCGAGGTCCGCCCTGCAAATGCAGTTGCGTCACGCGGTCGAGGGCCGCCGGAAGGTCGGCCAGGGGCTCGCGATACTCCGGCGGCAGGCGGCGGGTCAGCAAGGCGGCCCGGGCGGCCAGTTGATCGGTGCGCAGGAGGTAGTCGAACCGGCCCGCGAAGTCGGTCCAGCCGACCATCCGGATCGGCAGCGAGCCGGCGTGCAAGGTCAGGTCCCGCGTCGCCACCCGGCGATCCACGATCACGTAATTGCCCTGCAGCGAGCCGACCCGGTCGGCGGCCGAGAGGTGAAACGCTCGGGAGACTTCGGCGAACAGCGGGGTCTGGTCGAGCGCCACGTCGTGCAGGTCGATCGACCCTTCGCCCGCGAGGCTGCTCCGGATCGTCTCGCCGTCGGCGCCTCGGCCGTGCAGGCGGACGTCGAGTTCCAGTTGACCTTCGAGGTCGGTGACCTGCGACGGTCCGGCCAGGGCGGGGACGAGCAGGCCGAGCAGGCCGAGGCTGCCGCCGATTCCGGCGTTCTCGATCCGCACCTCGCCCTCGAACGCCGGCGAAGGCACACCGCGTTCGAGCCGCGCGGTCAGCTCCAGATGGCCGCCGTTGAGCATTCCGGTCAGGTTCTCGATCATGACGGAGTCGCGGGCCCAGGTGCCCCGGCCCTCGACGCCGGTCAATTCCAGCCGGCTGGCCGTGGGCACGTCGATGACGAGCACCCGCGACCTCGCCAACTGGAGGTCCATCGGAGCCCGCTCCGCCTTGTCGCGATCGTCGGCGCGGGTTGTCGCGGTCGCTCGGGTCCGGTTCGAGGAGGTCGGCGATTTCGAGCTGGCCGTTGGCGTCCCGGAGGACGCGGAGCGTCACGCCCGAGGCCCGGCATCGCGTCGGCTCGACCCGGCCGGCGAGCAGTTGCAGCGGGCTAACATCGAGCCGGACCTCCTCGGCGCGGAGCCAGGGGCCGTGATCGGGCTCAACGGTTTCGCCCGGCTGGCCGATTTCCAGGTCGAGCAACCGGATGCCGCCGAAGCAATCCGAGTCGCAACGCTCCGAGCCGGACCGGCTGACGGGCCGATCGGCTCAAGGCCGACTCGACCCGGCCCCGCGCCCAGCCCATGGGGGCCAGAGCCACGACCAGTCCCCAGAACGAGAAGGCACGAGCAACAGCCCGAACCAGTAGCGACCGCGTCGCTTACGTGATGAGCCCATGGGCGGATTCTCCCCGCGAGCACGCCCGGCAGCTCAGTCTCACGACGCGGCCGCGGAGCGGCCCCGTCGCGATCCGTGCGCCGGGGGAGACCGTCGGTCGGCGGACGATACGGCATTCTCCCAGGCCCGACAACCGCAATCTCGCCACAAGTCGGGCCAGCCTCTTGCGTTGCCCTGCTAGGCTGCTCGATAGTGACCCCAAGAGGACCCGTCGATCCCCCGACGAGGAGGAACCCCGTCATGGCCCGAGCCCCGTTGTCCGCCTTGTCCCCCTGCTCCTGATCTGCTCGTTTCCGCGAAGACCCGCGCCGACGACCTGCTACCCGTCGCCGACGTCGAGCTTCAACCCCTCGCCGCCCAGGCCCGCCGGGTCGTCGAGTCGCTGGAGATCCTCGGCCAGCCCCTCAGCCAGTCCGAGAAGGACCGGCTCGCCGAGGCGTACCGCTCCGAGGACCCGAAGGCCGCCATCGGCCGCGATCCAGCAAGTCCTCGACCCGCATTGCCTCATCGGCGTCCAGATCAATGCCGAGAGCCGCGTGAAGGCCCAGGCCGGCCCGGCGTCGCCGCACACTGGTCCAGCAAGGCTGGCGGGTCTTCCTCGTCAAGGTCCACAACGAGGCGGGTGTCACCGCTCCCTTGAAGGTCGAGAGCCCCAACGCCGCCCCGATCTACAATCGGTCGTCCGGCAAGCCGCGGGCGAAGATCGGTCATCCCCCGCGGCGCCATCCCCGATCGCTGGGCGGACGTCCGGATGTTCGACGACCGCCCCTTGAACAAGACCCTCTCCGGCCTCGCCCTGGAGTACCGCATCCTCCAGGTCTATAGCCGCGACGCCGGCCATCGCGAGGCGAAGCTCACCTTCGACGTCGGCCAGGGGACCCAGGACCTCGGCTTCCGCTCCGACGTGGACATCCTCTTCACCTGCGAGCCGGCCGTCGAGGTGACGCTCGAAGTGCTCGACGACCGACGGCACGCCCACCACCGGCTCGTTCCTGATCCGCGACCCCCAGGGCCGCGTCTATCCGTCCCAGAGCCGCCGGCTGGCCCCCGACTTCTTCTTCCACCCCCAGATCTACCGCTCCAGCGGCGAGACGGTCCTGCTGCCGCCGGGGACGTACTCCGTCGAGTACACCCGCGGCCCCGAGTACCTGACGAAGACTCGCGAGATCGAGGTCCCCGAGGGATCGCCGACACAAGGAGACCTTCCACCTCGAACGCTGGACCGACCTCGCCAGGAAGCACTGGTTCTCCGGCGACCACCACGTCCACGCCGCCGGCTGCGCCCATTACGAGACGCCCACCGAGGGGGTCAGCCCCGAGCCGACATGATGCGGCACATCCTCGGCGAAGACCTCAAGGTCGGCTGCGTCCTGAGCTGGGGCCCCTGCTGGTACTTCCAGAAGCAGTTCTTCGAGGGCAAGCTTCATGAACTCTCGACGCCCGACTACCTGATGCGCTACGACGTCGAGGTCTCCGGCTTCCCCTCGTCCCACGCCGGCCACCTCTGCCTGATCCGCCTGAAGGAAGACGACTATCCCGGCACCGAACTGATCGAACAATGGCCGAGCTGGGACCTGCCCGTCCTGAAGTGGGGCCAGTCGCAAGGGGGCGTCGTCGGCTTCTCCCATTCGGGCTGGGGGCTCCAGACCGAAGGCCAAGGAACTGCCCGAACTACGAGATCCCGCCGTTCGACGGCATCGGCGCCAACGAGTACATCGTCGATGTCGTCCACGATGCCGTGGACTTCATCTCGACGGTGGACACCCCCGCCCCCTACGAGCTGAACATCTGGTATCACACCCTCAATTGCGGCTACCGCTGCCGGATCAGCGGCGAGACCGACTTCCCCTGCATCTATGGCGACCGCGTCGGCCTCGGCCGCGTGTACGTCGAGCTTCCCGACGGCAAACTCGACTACGACCGCTGGGCCGAGGGTGTCAAGCAAGGCCGCTCCTACGTCTCCGACGGCTTCAGCCACCTCCTTGGCTTCCGCGTCAATGACCGCCGAGGCCGGCGTCGAGGGCAGCGAGCTGCGACTCGACGAGGCCCGGCAAGGTCAAGGTCCGTGTCAACGCCGGGGCCCGACTCGATCCGGAGCCCGGCGACGACGGCCGCCGGATCAAGGCCACGCCGCTCGACCAGAAACCCTACTGGCACCTCGAACGCGCCCGGATCGGCGAGAGCCGCAAGGTCCCCGTGGAGGTGGTCGTCAACGGCCAGGCCGTCGCCACCCAGGAGATCGAGGCCGATGGCACGTTCCGCGACCTGGAGTTCGACGTGCCGATCGAGCAGTCGAGCTGGGTCGCCGTGCGGGTCTACCCCTCGTCGCACACCAACCCCGTCTTTGTGGTCGTCGGTGACGAGCCGATCCGCGCCTCGAAGAAATCGGCCGAATGGTGCCTCAAGAGCGTGGATCAGTGCTGGTCCCAGAAGGTCAAGAACACCCGCGATTCCGAGCTGCGAGGCCGCCCGCGCCGCCTACGACGTCGCTCGCGAGACATACCGCAAGATCCTGGCCGAATCGTCCGCCGACTGATTCTGCCTGACCCACGATCGCGCGGACCCAGGTCTTCTGGTCCGCGCGATCGGCACTGCCTTCCCCCCGCGTACCCAGAATTCCATTCGGGGTGACGCAGTGGGCCCTTTCGTCCGAGTTTTGACCGATGCCGAAACGAGTCGGCCCGACTTCAGTCGGGCCGGAACTTCAAGAAGTCCAAGAACTTCCGGCCCGACTTCAGTCGGGCAGACTCCTCGTACTCATGCCAACTGCGTAACTCCTATCCCGGTCACTCGTCTCGTCCCCCCTGTCGAGAATCTACTTGCCTGCCGTACGGCTTCCGTGTGTGGCTTTTCCGCAACACAATCCTTCTCGGACTTCGTCGGCAATCGAGCGACTCCTGCCTTCGAAAATTCACGCAATTTCTTATCGAGGAAAAAGATACGGCCATGGCTCGTCGAAGGTTATCAAGCAGGAATAACCAGCCACAAACTCTCCCCGCTGCTGGCTCTCTTGAGCAAAGTAAAAAACTGTGCAAAAAGAGCTTTCCACGAATGAGCGCGGAGCGATATCGTACCGTGGGCTCAAGAGGATGCGGACCGGGATCAACCTCGCCGGATTTGCCGAGGACTGCCCGGGACAGGTCGAGCCCCCAGGGATCGGAATTCGTCCTCGCAGAAGGATTCGAATGATTTTCGATCGACAACCCGGTTGGATCTTGCGATCATCGGTGACAGACACCGAGCCTCATCTTGACCTGAGCACTCACCCAGGGATGGCGAGCGACCGGGTGGAGCAAGCGTCCGCCGAGGGCGATGGTTGACAGGGATCTGCCCTCGACGGGAGACGAAAGGAAAAATCTTCATGAAGTGCCGACTGATTGCCGTCGCGGGCCTACTGGCCTTGCTGGCTGCCGAGACACGAGCGGACCCCCTGTATTCCGGGGCGGCGAAGGCAGTGCTGACCTTGGACAGTATCACGGGTGGCTCAACAACGGACGTGATCGCGCTGGCGACCCCCAGCGATAATACGTCGCAATCAACAACCGGTTCCGGTTTATCTCGCGAGTGGCACCCCGAGCGCCACCGCGACCGCGACGTACGCCGGTATCCATCCGGCCATCAACGACACAATCACGCTGGAGGCGATCGTCGGCGGTGGGGTGACCGGTGGAAGCGGCAGCTCGAACGAGTCCGCCACGACCAGCAGCGGGCTGAGCATCGTGAATACGAGTGGCAGTGCGATCACGCTCAATTTCACGTTTGATTACAACTATTCCTGTTCAGGCGTCCACGACGGACTGCCTTGCAGTCAGCCAATGCTTCCGCGAGCATTTCCCTGAAGGTCACCCCGAGCGTTGCTGGCACGCCCGATCCTGTTCTCGCCCCGTCCGTGACCGCCAGTGGCGGAAGTTCGCAGTCGGATCAATCCAGTGGCTATCCGAGCTTCATCACGCAAAACTTCTCGATCACGATCGGTTCGGCTCGAAGTCGCCACGATCACACTGCGGACGAATACGAGTGGCAACGCGGTGCTGACCTCGGTCCCTGAGCCGGCCTCGCTGGCCCTGGTTGGCATCGGCCTGGCCGCTGGCATCCCGCTCTCGATCCGACGACGCGTCGGCTCCAGCAGTCGCGAGCGAACGCCGCCTGAGGATCGGCTCGCGACCATTCGTCGGTTCTCCCAGGATCGCCCCGCCCCACTCGCCACACGACGTGAGTGGGACGGGGCGTTTTTGCACGTCCCACGTACTGCGCAACAACACACCAATCAGAGGATTCCGTGCAGCGGTCCCCCAGGCGCACCGAGGGAGTCGACCCGCCGCTCGACCTCGGGGTCGTCCTCCAGCGGCGGTGCGTGGTGCGGCTTGATCCGGGCGTCGATGACCAGCGGACCCCGGCAGCCCCAGTGCTTGTGGTCCACGAACGCCCCGATCCCATCGATGTCGGCCGCCGGGTCGGATCGGGTGAACGTCACCCAGAGGAAGTTCCGCAACGAGCCCGCCGCGAACTCGCTGTCATCGACGAGCACGATCCACGGGAACGCCCCGATCGGATCACCTCCCGCAAAGGACTCGGCAGAAGTCCCGGAGCGAGCGATCGTTGCCCCCCCCCGACCGCGGCGCCCGCACGACCAGCACGCCCGGCAGAGCGACCCGGGGCTGGGAGAAGCCGTCCGGCAGGTGGAGTCCGCCGGGCAATTCCGTCGGCAGGTCTCGCCGTTTCGGTCCCGCGCGGCGATCACGACCTTGGACCCCTGGTTGAACCCGTGGCCCGAGTAGTCGAGCGTGTCGATCGTCGTCCGGGTCTGGAAGTGCAGGTCGTTCGACCAGTCGACCCGCTCGAGCAGGTGCCGGAGGAAGGCGGGGATGTCGTGGATGTCGAGTCGCGGGTCGTCCTCGCGGGCGACGATCAGCAGGTACTTCGCCAGCGACATCTGCCCCTGGCCGAGGATCGCGTTGGCCTGCGTCAGCAGTTCCTGCGGCCGGCGGACCTCGGCATACGGCACATACCGCTCGCTGCCGATCGCCAGCAGGAGCGGGTGGACCCCGGCCGCGTCGACCGCGTGGACGGCGTGGACGCCCGGGAGGACGGTCGGGATGAGCGGCCCGGTCAGCTCGTGGATCAGGGCGCCGAACGACGTGTCCTCCTGCGGCGGCCGGCCGACCGACGTGAACGGCCAGATCGCGCCGTGGCGGTGATAGACCCGATCGACCCTCAGGACCGGGAAGTCGTGGGTCGAGGCAGTAATAGCCGAGGTGGTCGCCGAACGGCCCTTCCGGCTTCGGTGCGCTCGGGATCGACCGTGCCGCAGATCACGAAATCGGCCTCGGCCGGCATCGGCAGCAATCCTTCGGGGCTGACCATCCGGATCCGACGCCCGCCCAGCGCCCCGGCGAAGCCCAGCTCGGGCAAGCCCTCGGGCAAGGGCATCACCGCCGCCACCGTCAAGGCCGGCGGACCGCCGACGAAGACGTTGACCCTCAAGCGGCTCCCCGCGCCGGATCGCCGCCGCGTGGTGGACGCCGATCCCGCGGTGGATCTGGTAATGCAGGCCGACCTCCCGGTTCGGCTCGTAGTCGTTGCCCGAAAGCTGGACCCGGTACATCCCCAGGTTCGACCGCGCCAGGCCGGGCCGGTCGGGGTCCTCGGTGTAGACCTGCGGCAAGGTGACGAACGGCCCGCCGTCGTTCGGCCAGGAGACGAGCTGCGGCAGGCGGTCGAGGGTCGTCCGGTTCGCCAGGATCGGCCCGGAACGGACCCGCTGCGGGAGCAGGTGGAGGGCCGTGCCGGGCAAGCCGCGATACCGCCAGGGCCGCTTCAAGGCGCGCCGGCGGCTGGACCTTCAGCTCGACCAGCCGACGGACCGCCTCCAGCGTGTCGCGGAAGAGGAACCGCGTCCGCTCGATCGTCCCGAAGAGGTTGCCGACCATCGGGAAGTGGCCCCCCTTGACCCGCCGGAAGAGGATCGCCGGCCCCCCGCCTCGTAGACCCTCCGCTGGATGGCGCCGGCCTCCAGGTACGGGTCGATCTCCGCTTCGATCGCGACGAGCTGGCCGGTGCGTGCGGAGGTCGTCGAGGCAGTCGGCGAGGTTGCGATAGCCCATGAGTCGAGCGGTTCTCGGATGTGAGCGAAGTCGGCGTGCGGGCACAGGCCCTACCAGGAAGCCTAGGAAGCCGGCCGACAGACGGCCAGGGGACACGCGATCATGGACAATCGGCGGCGGGCGCGTATATCATTCTCCATGAGCTTCCCGCCGGCCCGTGTCGACCGCCCGCCGGCCGTGCCCCCGACCCGATGCCCCGGGACCGAGCCGACCGTGTCGATCCCGACCGCAGAACCCGAAGTCCGAGCCGTGGACAAGTCCGGCCGTCGCGTCGAGGCGCATGTTCGCCTCGATCGCGGGCCGGTACGACCTGCTCAACCACCTCTTGAGCCTGAACATCGACCGCTCCTGGCGGCGGTTCACCACCCGCGACGTTCCGCCCGTGCCGGGCGTGCCCGTGCTCGATTGCTGCACCGGCACGGCCGACCTCGCCCTCGCCTACCACCGCGCCGGCCGGGGCCGGTCAGCCCCGTGGTCGGCTCCGACTTCTGCCGCGAGATGCTCCAGATCGGCAACCGCAAGGTCGGCAAGGCCGGGGCCGACGGAGCACGTCTCCCTGATCGAGGGGGACACCCACCGCCTCCCCTTGCCGGCCGACACCTTCGGCGTCGTCACGGTCGCCTTCGGCCTGCGGAACGTCGCCGACACCGTCGGCGGGATCGACGAGATGATCCGCGTCGCCCGGCCGGGCGGCAAGGTGGCGGTCCTGGAGTTCTCCCGACCCCGCGGCGCGATCCTCGGCCGGCTCTACCTGCTCTTCTTCCGCCGGATCCTCCCCCGGGTCGGCCAGGCGCTCGCCCCCAACCGCGACGACGCCTACCGCTACCTGCCGGCGAGCGTCCTCCAGTTCCCCGACGGCCAGGCGATGCTCGACCTGATGGCCGCCCGGGGCCTGACCGACCTGAAGCATGTACCCTCTGACGTTCGGCATCGCCACGCTTTACGTCGGGACCAAGCCGCCGCGATGAACCCGGCCCGGTCGGACGAAGCCCCGCCCCTCGTCCTCGCCCTCACCGGCGCCAGCGGCGCCCCGTACGCCGTCCGCCTGCTCCGCATCCTCGGCCGGGCCGGGCGGACCGTCCACCTGACGATCAGCCCCAGCGCCGTCGAGGTGCTCCGCGAGGAGACCGACCTTGCCATCGACCTGTCCCCTGCGCGGTTCGACCCGGCGCTCCTTCGGCGACCTCGCCCCCGGCCGGCTGGTCTATCACCACCACGCCGACTTCTCCGCCGGGATCGCCAGCGGCTCGTTCCCGACGGCCGGCATGGTCGTCTCCCCTTGCAGCATGAGCACCCTCGCCGCGATCGCCCACGGCATCACCACGAACCTGATCACCCGCGCGGCCGACGTCCACCTGAAGGAGCGTCGCAAGCTGATCCTCGTGCCCGCGCGAGACCCCGCTGAGCCTGGTCCACCTCGAAAACATGGCCTCCGTCACCCGCGCCGGCGCGGTCGTCCTGCCCGCGATGCCCGGCTGGTATCATCGCCCCCGCGGCCTCGACGACCTGATCGACTTCGTCGTCTCCCGGATCTGCGACCAGCTCGGCATCGCCAACGACCTGACGCGACGCTGGGGGGAAGTTGACAGTCTTTGCGACGATCTTCACACGTGCTTCCGTCGGCCCCACTGGCCGAAGCCAGGATCAACCGCGACCGTGACGGCAATCCGACAATCCGCAATCTCCAATTCGCAAGGCTCCGGCTCGCCGCGTCCTCCTGACCGGCGCCTCGGCGGGGCTCGGCCGTGAGCTGGCCGACCAGCTGGCCGGCAAGGGGCATCGTCTGGTGCCTGGTGGCACGGCGGGCGGAGCGACTGGAAGAACTCGCCGCGCGGTTGCGAGATCGGCCGTCTCCCGGCGCCGAGGTCCACGTCCTGCCCGCCGACCTCGCCGACCCGGAGGCTCCGGGCCGGCTGGTCGCGGAGGCGGTCGACCGGCTCGGCGGTCTGGACGTGCTGATCAACAACGCCGGCCTCGGCCTGCCGCGCTTCTTCGGCGAGTCGGAGCCCGACGACCTCGCCCGCCAGCTCGCCGTGAACCTGATCGCGCCGTTGCTCCTGACCCGGCACGCCCTGCCGCACCTGATCGCGTCGCGGGGCCTGGTCATCAACATCGGTTCGGCGATCTCGGCGATGGCGAACCCGTCGCTGGGTGCCTACGGCACGACCAAGGCCGGCCTGGCCTACTTCACCGAGGCGCTCCGTCGCGAGGTCCGTCACAAGGGGGTGCGGGTCTGCCTGGTCGAGCCCGGCCCGGTCGAGACCGAATTCTTCGAGGCGGTCCAGTCCCGTGCCCGCGACGGCCGCAAGGCCCTCGGAGCCTCGCCGCCCAGCGATGGGCTCTACAACGCCCTCCGCGACCGCCCGCCACGCTTCCTCGCCATACGACGCCCCGCGACGCCGCGCGCCGGATCGCCCGGCTGCTCGACCATCCCCGCCGGCGGCTCTCCTTCCCCCGCCGCGCCGTCTGGCCGTGGCGGGCGATCGGGGCCTTCTTCCGCGCTTTCCCCGGCCTGGGCGACCTCGCCATCTCGGCGATGGCCGCGCGGATCGAGCGGGAGCAATGTTGACCCCTCCCGACCCGGGAAGCCGGCTGACCCGCCTCTCTCGATGGATTCCAGCATAATCCCATGTTCCGACGCCTCGCCTACATCCTGGGCATGATCAAGTTCAGCCACACCCTCTTCGCGCTGCCGTTTGCCCTGCTGGGCGCGGCGCTGGCGGCGCGAGGTCCGTCGGGCTGGGCCGCGAGGCCACGCGACTGGCTGGGCATCCTGCTCTGCATGGCGACCGCCCGCTCGGCGGCGATGGCGTTCAACCGGCTGGTCGATCGCAAGATCGACGCCGCCAACCCCCGGACCGCCACGCGCCACCTGCCCGCCGGGCGGCTCTCGGTGGGGTCGGTCGTCGACGTTCACGGCCGCCTGCGCCGCGCTGTTCGTCGCCTCGACGCTGCTGTTCCTGCCCAATCGCTGGCCCTTGATCCTCGCGGTGCCGGTGCTGGCCTGGCTGCTCGGCTACTCGCTGGCGAAGCGGTTCACCAGCCTGGCGCACTTCTGGCTGGGCTCGGCCCTGATGCTCGCCCCGATCGCCGCCTGGATCGCGATTCGCGGCGACCTGGCCTGGCCGCCCGTCTGGCTCGGCCTGGCCGTGCTGCTCTGGGTCGCCGGCTTCGACATGATCTACGCCTGCCAGGACGCCGACTTCGACCGCGCCGCCGGCCTCCGCAGCATCCCGGCGCGGCTGGGCGTGCGGGGCGCCCTGCGACTGGCCGCGCTCTGCCATGCCTTGATGATCGGCGCTCTGGTCCTGCTCGGCCTCTCCGACTCCCCGCCCTCGGGCCGCTCTTCTTCGCGGGCGTGGGACTGGTCGCCCTTTTGCTCCTCTATGAGCACGCCCTGGTGCGGCCCGACGACCTGACGCGGGTCAACGTCGCCTTCTTCCAGGTCAAATCGCGATCAGTCTCGGCCTGCTCGCGGTTGGCCTGGCCGACCTGCTCATCTGATCGAGGGCCGCGTCATCCGCGGCGGAGCGGAGCCGGCCGCAAAAGACCCACAATTGGGACCTTCCGGCGCATGCTGGCGCGACCATGCCGGCATCTCTCCGTGGTTTGGCCCCGAAATTGCTCTAGCCTACGTCACCCATACAGCTTGTCGGTTCGGCCCCTCCGGCAGGTCGTCTGGCCGGCCGGGGTGGCCTCCCGCCGGTATCTCGACAACCGGTCCGACGAACGATTCGATCTCGCCCGCACGGGTGAACTGGAACAGGAGACGGGAAGCGTCATGAACCACGAGATTCACCGCCGCAAGCGTCATGCACGCAAGTTTCAGCCGATGGGGATGGACGCGCTGGAAGACCGCACCGTCCTCAGCGCCGGGATGACCAGCTCGACGCACACCCTGGCCGCTGCCCAGGTCGGCACGGGCCAGAACTCGAACCAGAATACCAACCAGACCCAGCAGGTCCCGCTGGTCAATCAGGTGCTCCAGCAGATCAACCAGCAGTTCGCGCAGTTCGCGACCCAGTACTATCAGCTCCAGTCGGCCTACTTCGATTCGCTCGGCAGCAACCCCAGCTCCAGCGCCATCGATCTGAACACGTTCCAGACCCAGGTCGGCACGCTGGTGGGCAACCTCACGCAACAGGTCCTCGGGACCATCGACGCTGTGCCCGGTGGCGGAGGCATTCTCGACGCCTTCGTCCAGAGGCGACTGAACAGCGACGAGCCGGGCAGCCTGCGGCATGAGCTGATGTCGATGCCGGCCGTCGGTACCGCCGGCCTGGATCAGGCCGGCTTCGGCCTCACTGCTTCGACGATCCTGCAGGACAGTGCGACCGACATCCAGAACTTCACCCGACTGTATGACCAGGGGCTCGCCTTCGCGGTCAACGGCTTCTTCAACGGCTCCCTCCGTTTCTTCAATACCAGCAACTTCGCGAGTGACCTGCCGCAGCAGTCCTCGAACACCCTGGGGGCCGCCGATCAGGTCATCAACAGCGTCAACCGATACTTCTCCAACTTCGCGTACGCCTACCAGTCGGCCCTCTCGACGTACCTGGGCTCGGTCAACACGGGCAACTTCGGGTCGGCGGGCGACATCCAGTCGTTCCGCGACACGATCAGTGTGGCCGCGAAGAACCTTGAGACCGACGTGCTCAACGCCGTCAACGCCGCACCCGGCGGCGCGGGGCCGCTGACCAGTTTCCTCGACAGCCGCCTCAACAGCACCACCCCGGGCAGCCTGGCCTACGACCTGATGAACCTGCCCCCGGTCGGCACCGCAGGCCTCAGCCCGTCCGGCTTCGCCCTCACCGGTGACACGGTCATCCGCAACGTCCTGGGCTCCACGCAGAACAGCATCCGGCTCTACGACAGCAGCCTCAACTACGTCGCCAACGGCTTCTTCAACGCCTACTCCTCCCGCTACATTCGCAACAACCCGACCACGGGCACCGGCGGAACCACCACCACCATCGGCGCCAACCCCAGCACGGTCCAGGTTGCCCGCGCCCAGAGCAATGCGGCCGCCGGCCAGGTTCACACGATGGCCTTCCTGCCGTCCGGCCCGTTCACCCAGGGCAACTACAACTACTCGACCGGCGGACTCGGGCTCGGGACCGGCGGACTCGGCGGCTTCGGCACCGGTATCGGGACGACGACGGGCGGTTTCTTCAACTCCGCCCCGAGCACCTACAACCCGTACAACGGCTTCGGCGGCCTCGGCAGCGGCTTCAACTTCGGTGGCACCGGCTTCCCCTTCAACGGCACCAACTACGGCTTCGGCACCGGCTTCGGAACCTTCGGCTCCAACGTCAACCGTGGCTACACCAATCCGCTGCTGGGCACCAACCCAATGTACGGGACCGGCTTCGGGACCAGCTACGGCGTCGTCGGTCCGAGCTTCACGTCCGGCTTCTCCGGCCTCGGCACCCCCGGCGCCGGCTTCGGCTACGGTGTGACCCCCAGCTACGGTGGCTTCTACTTCTGAGCCCCCGACGGCCCACCGCGGCCCGATCTCGCTCCGAATCCCGGCCGTCGGCGCCCTGCGCCGGCGGCCTTGTTCGTGCGCTCGTGAGCGATTCCCCACTGGGAGCGAACTCACCTTCACGGCCGCCTCCTCGCGCACTAGGATCGAGAAAGCGATGCGCCGACGTCTCGATCGGTCGGGCTCCACGCGGCACCCAGAGGAACCAGGCATGCGCAGGTTTTTGCTCGCCCTGAGTTTGTTCGGATTGCCCTGGAACGCTTTCGCCCAGCGCCCGGTCTCACGACCGAACGCCGACCGCCCCGAGCCCGATCCGCCCGGAATCCGGCCCACGCAACTGGCCGTCTCGGGCGAGACCAGCCTCGGCGAGGTCCGCTTCCGCGCGACCGTGCTCGTCAAGGATGACGGCAAACTCCTGCTCCTGACGGCCGCCCACTGCCTCGCGCCCGAGGATGTCGGTCGCGCGATTCAAGTGGCCCACGGCGAGGCTTCGATGGAGGCCCACGTCCGGGCCGTCGTTCGGAATCCCGCCTTCGGCCACGGCCCCCTCGGTGCCGAGGTTCCGGGAGCGGACAACGCCCTGGTCGAGTTGACCTTCCCCGTCGCCGACTCACCGAACCCGTTGCTCGACCGCATCGAACCCGCCTCCCTCGCGCCACGGCCGGTCCCCGGACCCGACGGCCGCACCATCCCGATCTACGCCATCGATCAGTTCGAGCACGCTCACGGCGTCCGCGCCGGCAACTACTCCAACCCCCGCTGGCTCGAATGGGGACCCGGCTACAAGCCGATCCCCGGCGACTCCGGCGGCGGCATCTTCGCCTACCGTCGTCGGCCCGACGGTCCCCCGATTCCGATCCTGATCGGAGTCGTCACCGACCGCAGCTCCCGAGGCGGCGGCGCCTCGATCATCAGCCTCCACGACCGCTGGATCGTTCAGGCACTTCGCATTCCCGACAAGCCCGAGCCCACCGACGCTCCGTCCGGCCCTTGATCCCGTCGCCCGGCTCCTCCCCCCTCTCGCGGCAAGTCGCGACCCACGCCGCATCCCGGCGAGCAATTCGGTTCCTACCCACCCGTTCTCGCGATCGCCGTTGATCCTCCGTTCAATTCCGACTAAAATTTCTGTAACTTGGCCCCCGCCCGGGGTCGGAACGCAATTGGGGTGGCGAGCATGACGACCGAAGCAGCACATCTTCAGACGATTCGGGCGAAGGTGGAATCCGGAGAGCGCCTCAGTTTCGAGGACGGCCTGACCCTGGAGCAACACGCCGACCTGTTCACGCTCGGCGAGCTGGCCAGCCTCGTCCGCGATCGAATCAACGGCCAGTTCGCGTATTATAACGTGAACACCCACATCAATCCGACGAACGTCTGTGTCTACAAGTGCGACTTTTGCGCTTCCGCGCCGACCTGGACGACCCCCGCGGCTACGTCATGGACGCGTCTCAGATCCAGGAGCGCGCCCGCCAGGCTCACGACCGCGGCGCCACCGAGCTGCACATCGTCGGCGGCCTGCACCACAAGCTGCCGTTCCAGTATTACGTCGATGTCGTCCGCTGGGTGAAGCAGGCCGCGCCGGAGATCCACGTCAAGGCGTACACGGCCGTCGAGATCGAGTGGTTCGCCAAGATCAGTCGCAAGTCGTATCAGGAGATCCTCAAGGACCTGATCGACGCTGGCCTCGGCAGCCTGCCCGGCGGCGGCGCCGAGATCTTCCACCCCGAGGTCCGCGATGCGATCTGCGGGGCCAAGGCGTCCACCGAGACCTGGCTGGAGGTCCACCGCACCGCCCACCGCCTCGGCCTCCACTCCAACGCCACCATGCTCTACGGCCACATCGACCGCCCCGAGCACCGGATCGACCACCTCATCCGCCTCCGCGAGCTTCAGGACGAGACCGGCGGCTTCCAGACGTTCATCCCGTTGGCTTTCCACCCCGACAACTCCCGGATGGACCAGATCCCCAAGCCCTCCGGCCTGATGGACCTCCGCACGATGGCCGTCAGCCGCCTGATGCTCGACAACTTCCCCCACATCAAGGCGTACTGGGTCATGCTCGGCATCAAGACCGCCCAGGTCGCCCTCGCCTTCGGCGCGGATGACCTCGACGGCACCGTCGTCCACGAGAAGATCTACCACGACGCCGGCGCCGAGACGCCCCAGGAGATGACCGTCACCGAGATCGAGCGCCTGATCCGCGAGGCCGGCCGGGTCCCCGTCGAACGCGACACCCTGTACCACCGCATCGAGCGGACCCACTCCGGCTGGTCCGCCCGTGAACACATCGACGCCCGTCTGCCGATCCTCTCCGCCGCCGGTCGGTAACGCCGTTCGAGCGGACGTTCCCGGTGGGACGCGACCCGATCCAGACCACCTTGGCCCGGTTCGAGGCGGGTGGCGAGCGGTTCGCGTTGGCCACTCTGCGACTCGACTCGCCGGCCCCCGTCCGATTCAAGATGGCCACGAAGCCAGGACAGGACGTTTCCACGCTGCAAAACAACGCGTTCTTCGGCCACAGCGTCGATTCGGGCACCAGTAGCTTTCTGGACCTCCAGGCCGCCCGTTCCCTGCGACTCCCGACGAATCGGCGGTCGCCCCTTGGGGGAGGCGACGATCCCTGGTAACCTCGTCGGCGATCGTGCCGGAGGATCTCAGCACGCGGAAGGCCGCGGTGGTCCTGACCGGAGGATCGCGAATGTCGATCCGAGGTTCCTGATGCACGAACCCCGAACGTTGCCGTCGCTCAATCGCCGCTCGTTCCTGAAAAGCTCGGCCGCTTTGACCGCGACAGCCAGCCTCGCGACCCGTCCACTCTGCCTGAGCGCCGAGGTGGAGCCATTCCCAGCCGGCACGGTCATCGACTGTCATGCCCATCTGCATCACCGCAGTCGTCCCGATTGGAAGGATGACGACCGCAAGCTGATCGAGGCCGCGGACCGGCTCAAGATCGACAAGCTTTGTTGCTCGATCCTCACGCCCCGCCGACCGGCCACCGCCAACGGCTTCCGCGAGTGCAACCTCTGGCTGGCCGAGGCCATCGAACGCTTTCCCGGTCGGGTGCTGGGATATTGTTATGTCAATCCAGGTTATCACCGTGAGGCCCTCGACGAGATTCGCCGCTGCATCGTGGATCGGGGGTTCATCGGAATCAAGCTCTATAACGAATATCGTTGCACCGATCCGGTCGTCTTCCCGGTCGTGGAGCTGGCGATCGAGCTGGGCGTGCCGATCCTCCAGCACGCCGGCCATCTGCACGATTTCCTCGAAGACCAGCCCCACATCTCCGACGGCGGCCACCTCGCCACGCTTGCCCGCCGCTACCCCGAGGCGAAGCTCATCTGCGCCACATCTGCGGCGGCGGCGACTGGGAGTGGACAATCAAGGCCCTTCGCGACGCCCCCTCCGTCCATCTCGACCTGAGCGGGAGCGTCACCGATGCCGGTGTCGTGGACATGGCCGCCCGCGTGCTCGGCGCGGACCGGCTCCTCTTCGGTTGCGACATGTCGATGACGGCCTCCGTCGGCCGCCTCCGCGCCGCCCACCTCAGCGACGACGACCGGACGAAGGTCCTTGGCGGCAACATGATGCGACTCCTGGGACGCCAACCGCAATGATCCTCGACGTCAACGCCTACCTCGGCCCCTTCGCCTTCCGTCGCCTGAGCCACAATACCGCGGAATCGCTGCTCGGCTTGATGGACTCCCGCGGGATCGACCGCGCCGTCGTCTCCAGCGCCGCCGCGATCACCTACCGCAACAGTCAGTCCGGCAATGAGGAAGTCCACGCCGAGGTCGAGAAGCACCGTGACCGCCTGATCCCGTTCGCGGTCCTCAACCCGTCCTATGCGGGCTGGCAGGACGACCTGGCGAGCTGCCACGAGCAGTTTGGCATGAAGGGCCTTCGGCTCTATCCGCACTGGCACAACTACCGCCTCTCCGACCCGTCCTGCCTCGAACTCGTTCGCGCGGCCGGCGAGCGGGGGATGCTCGTTTCGATCCCCGTTCGCGTCGAAGACCCCCGCGAGCGGAGCTGGCTGGTGAACGTTCCCGACGTCTCCCACGACGAGTTGACCGCCCTCGTCCGCGCCTGCCCCGATTCGCGGTTCCTCTTCCTCAACGGCAACGGCTTCGCGCGTTCGGCTCTCGGCCGTCGCGATTCCGGACTCCCCGACAACTACTTCATCGAGATCTCGCGACTGACCGCCCTGCTGGGCGATGAACTCGGCTCCCTGCTCGCTTCCCTCGGCCCCGATCGGCTCCTCTTCGGTACCGGGATGCCGTTCCAGGAGCCCGACCCCTCCCTGGTCAAGATGGAAGTTCTTGACGCGAGCCCCGAAGCCAGGCAACAGATCCTCGGGTGCAATGCTTTCGCTCTGCTCGGCCTCTGACCGATAAAGGTCCTCCTTGTTACCCCCCTCGCGGATGCAACCGGCGGTTTGATCTCGCCCGCGGTGGGGGCGAGCGGCGGTCGCGCCCGCCGAAGGTTGAGGTCGTCCAGGCCCAGGGGCCGCACCGGAACCCCGAAACGGAGAACGCCCATGGTCACCTGTTCCTGTTCCCGGGTCGCCAGCGGGTCTCGGTTCGGGCTCCTCCTGGGGACGATCCTCCTCATCGGGCTCGTCGGGCCGGCTCCGAGGATCAAGGCGGACGAGCCGAAGGTCGGTTTCGAGCCAGCGCCCGACGGCCTCCAGATCACCATCGACGGCCAGCCTTTCGCCCACTATGTCTTCGAGTCCGGCGAGACGACCCGACCCTTCCTCGAACACCTCCACGCCCCGGACGGCACCCAGGTGACCCGCAACAACCCGCCAGTCGAGGGCCATGATCTGACCGACCACCCGACCTTCCACCCCGGCCTCTGGCTGGCCTTTGGCGACCTCAACGGGGCCGACTCCTGGCGCAATCAGGAGCGCATCCGTCACGCCGGCTTCGTCAAGGAGCCCCAGGGTGGTCCAGGCCGAGGGACCTTTGCCGTCCGCAATCGCTACGAGAAGGGCAGCACGCTCCTCGGCGCGGAGGTCTGCCGGATCACGGTTTTGGTGCGGCCCGCCGGGTACCTCCTGCTCTGGGACTCAGAGTTCCATCCCGAGGGCGGTGAACTCGTCTTCGGAGACCAGGAGGAGATGGGGCTGGGAATCCGGGTCGCCACGCCGCTGGCGGTCGTCAAGGGCGGTCGGATTCTCGACAGCCAGGGCGCATCAACGAGGCCCAGGTCTGGGGCCACCAGGCCGACTGGTGCTCCTACAGCGGACAGATCGACGGGGAGCCGGTCGGCGTGCTGCTGATGCCCCACCCGGCGAACGTTCGCCGCTCGTGGTTTCACGCCCGGGATTATGGCCTCCTCGAAGCCAACCCCTTCGGCCGGAACGCCTTCACGGGCGCCGAGAAAAGCCGCATCGTCGTGAAGCAAGGGGAGACGCTCCGGTTGCGGTTCGGGGTGCTGGTTTACCACGGAAAGCCGGAACTGGCCGCCGCCTACAAGGATTTTCTCCGGCAGGCCGGGATGGCCGGGAATCGCTGAACCGAACCGTCGCGACCCTCGGCCTCGTTCCGGGCCGGAGTCTCCGCCAGCCTGGCGACCGGACGCGGAGCGATTTCCGAGGGTGCGCGAGAAGCTTCGTCCGATGGGAAGCGAGCCGGATTGCGACCACTTCACGCCCGGGCGGGAACACCGTTGACCGAGGGACTGCGAAGCTCGTGAGTGAACAGGACATCCGGCTTCAGCTTCGCCTCGGCCAGCTCGACGAGATGCCAGTGGTGCGTGAAGAAGAGCACCTGGGTCCGACGCGACAGCTCCGCGAGGACCTGGAGAGCCGCCTGGGCCCGGTCGTCGTCGAAATTGACGAGCAGGTCGTCGGCGATGAACGGCAAGGGCTCGTGGTGGTCCAGGTGGTGCTCCAGGCTGGCGATCTTGAGAGCGAGGAACAGTTGATCGCGCGTGCCTTCGCTCATCCCTTCAACCGGGACGGTGGCCCGCTCGGGCCGGACGCCCACCAGTCGGGGCGTGGCATCGTCGTCGTACTCGGTCGTCAGGCCGTGAAATGAGCCACGGGTAAGCTCTTGAAAGAGTGTGGAGGCGCGGCGGAGGACGGGCCCCTGGCTCCGCTGGCGGTAGCGCTCGATCGCCTGGCGGAGCACGGCCGAGGCCAGCCGGAGCCGGAGATAGCGACCGGCTTCCGCCTCGATCCGCGCGAGTAGGCCCTGCGCCTCGACGGCGGCCTGTTCCGCCTTCGCCTCGCGGGCCGACTCTTCCATATCCTTGAGAATCTGCCGCTCCTGTCCAAGCTGCCGGTCCAGCTCGCGGCGTTGCCCCTCGGCCAGCGCAATCTGCTGGGCCAGCCGTTCGACCTGCGCGGGCAAGCCGTCCGGGTCCACCGCCTGCGCCGCTTCCAGGAACGACGCGACAGGCATGCCCCCGCTGTGGTTGCGCAGGCGGTCGTCCACTTCCTCCAGACGCGCTTCCGTCTCCCGTTGCCGACGAGCCCGCTCCTCGGCCTCGGGAAGCTGACCCGGATCGTTGCAACCCGCCTCGCGGGCCAGATCGCTGAGACGCTCCCGGGCGGCCGCCGCCTGGCTTCGACCCTCGCGGCCGCGCTGCTCCTGCTGCTGCCGCCCCTTCTGGAGCTGCTCGCGACGCGACTCGGCCCGGTGGGCCTCGTTCAGTAGGCGGCCGAGTCCGCCGACCTGTCCCGCCAGCGGTTCCGCCGTCAGCTCCGGCGCCACGCGATCGGCGAGTGAGCGAGTCTCCCTGCCGATCCTGATCTGTTCGTTTTCAAACGATTGGATTCGCTGGCGATGGGCCTCCAGCTTTTCCAGGGTCGCGACCAGAGCGTCTCGCCTGTCCAGGGTGGCATCCACCTCGGTCGGCTTGGCCGAAGGATCAAGACCCAGGGGGGTGATGGTGGCGGCCCAGGCGGATTTCCATTCGTCGAGTTTGCGGCGGGCCTCGGCCTCATCAAGCCGGGCCGCCTCCAGGTTGCGTTCGTTCTGCTCGATCGCGTGTTCCAGGGTCCGACGCTCCTTGCGGACGTCGCCGAGGTGTTCGAGCAGGTCGCGGGCGTGCTCCAGCAGGTCGGGGAGCGTCTCGTCCCGGTCGGCGGCCGGCTCGCCGAGTTCGACGAGCAAGGTCGAGACCTCAGCCCGGAGCCTCGCGATCCGGTCCGCTTGTTCGGCTTCCGACGCACGCGCCTCGCGAAGATTCTCGCACCTTTCGACCAGTTTGGCATGCTGGCGCACCCAGACGAGCATCTCCTTGGGCGTGGCCGGCTCGAACCCGAGCGGTTTCCAGACGGCAACCCAGCGAGCTTCGGCCTCCTGACGCTTCGCCCGGGCCTCCTCCTCGTCCTTCCGTCGCCTCGTGTGAAGTGTCTCCAGCTCGACCCGTTCGGCCTCCAGGCGAGCCAGTTCGGTGACTCGATCGGCTTCCAGCCGGAGCCGGTCGGCGAGGGTATCCGCCTGAGCCACCGCGCGTTCGAAGGCTGCCGCGAGGTCGCCCGCCGCGAACGACTGGAAGGCCCGGAGCGCCTCGGCATCGCGCTCGAGTCCGCGCCACTCAGCCTTGACCAGCCGCCAGAGGAGATCGCGACGGGCTCGGGCGGCTCGAAGCTCGTCCTCACTCGGAATGTCGCGACCATGCCTGCGGGCGGCGATGTCGGCCTCGACGGCCAGCCACTTCTCTTCGGCCTCGCGGACCTGATTCCCCGCATCGACGACCCGACGCGCGGCCTCCTCCATCGCCTCGCGGTGGGCCTCGATCGCCTCGGCGCCGGGAACCTCGACCGTCTCCAACTCCTCCAGGGTTCCCGACCAGGGCGCCAGCTTCTTCAGCTCGCTGGAGGCCTGGCGTTCGAGCCGGGCCCGGTCTCGCGACGCCTCCTCGAACCCGCGCGACGGCTCGCCCTCGCGATCGAGTCTCTTGAAGCGCCCGCCGCAAGGGGCCATCGTCTCGCGGTGCTTCCAGCGCATCGAGGGCTGCGGTCAGTCGGTCGCGGTCGAGCGTTTGCTGATGGAGGGTCCGGTCCAGCGCGAGGCCTTCCGAGACCAGGGCGTGCCAGTCATTCGCGAGGCTGCGGACCCGCTCGCGCTGCTGGACGGTGACCCGCAGACGGTCGATCTCCGTCGGCTCGTCGTCGAGGCCGAGGCTGATCCGGAGGGACTGGGCCTCGGCTTCGAGGGCGGAACACTCGCCGCGGAGGCGACCGATCGTTTCGGCCTCGTTCTGGTGAGCGTCGTGACGGCTCTTGAGGGACTCGATGAGCCCCGATTCGGCCAGGATCGGACCGGGCGCCGGGATCTCGGCCAGCTCCGCGGTCAAGCGAGCGCCTTCCTCGTCGGCGTCGCGGAACGTGCGCTCGGCGTCCCGGAGGCTCTGCTCAGCCGCGCGTCGCTCCTCGGAGAAACCGTCAGGAAGGCGTGGGGTGTCCTTCAGATCGGCCAGGAGTGCGATCAGGTCACGACGCTGGGCGACGTCGGGAAGGGCCTGGTGAATCCGTTCGAGACGCGATTTCTGACGCCTCAGGTCGTCCAACTCGCCGTCAATCCGCTCGCCCTCGGCCTCGGCCTCGTCAAGCAACCTGCGATGCTCGACCCATTCCTCGCTCCGGATCAGGGCCTCGGAGATCGCCTTGCGGGCCTCCTGAAATTGCGAGAGCGAGCGGTTCAGCGGATAGATCTCCCCTCTCGGGCGGAAGAGGGACGCCGCGTCGGCTTCCAGCTTCGAGCGGAGCTTGAGCAGGCGGCTCAGATCGGTCCCGGCGCCGAAGACGAGGGTGCCGACATCGCCCTTGCCCTTGAGGATGTCCTCGCCGCCGCTGACAAGTCGGTCGTGGTCGAGGCTGAAAAGCGTCTCGTAGCGGACGAGGTCGATGCCGGCGAGGTAGGGGTCGAGGGCATCGTCGTCCAGGTCGGCCGCGTCGTCGGGTGTCCGGAGCACTTTCTTGTTGCCCTTGCGTCGCAGGAAAGCCAGCTCATCGCCGCTGTTGCGGCGGAGCGTGCCGCCGACGCGGAGCCGGGCGTACTCGTGGACGAAGCGGTCCCGGGTCTGCTGGTCGATGCCGAAGAGCAACTGCCGGAGGGCGCGGAGGGCGGAACTCTTGCCGGCCTCGTTCGGGCCGTAGATCAGGTGCAGGCCCTCACGACCGCCGGAGAGGTCCAGCTCGACGTCGGTGAAGGGGCCGAAGGCGCGGAGGTCCAGTCGGAGGATTTTCATGAAAGATCCTCCCGTCCCATCAGGCCGCCCACAAGCATGGGGCCGACGTGGTCGAGCAGCTCGCGGAGCAAGGCGGGCGATTCCAGGTCGAGTGGCTCGGCGCCGGTCAGGAGGTCGCGGGGAAGCCGCTTGCGGAGGTCGGTCAGCTCGGCGACACCCAGGGCGCGGAGCCGGTCGTCATCGCGTCGGAGTTCTTCCAGAAGGGCGAGCACCTCGCCGATCGGGCCGTCATTGTCGTCGATCGGGCGGGGAGCGCGAGTCCGGAGCTTGACCTTCTCGACCCAGACGGACCCCTCGCGGACGGCACGGGCGACATTGCGAACCTCGGACTCGACCCGATCCACTGCGCCGGCGATCTCGTCGTGAGCCCGGCAGGCCCCCAGGATCTCCACCCGGACCGCCAGGGTCCGGCCCCCGGCCGACTCGTCCAGCTCGGCTAGCCGGAGGCGGACCCGATCGAGGACGTCGGCCAGGTCGTCGGCGCCCGCGGCGTCCACCCGGGCAACTTCCCAGCGCACGACGTCGAGCGCGCGGTGCTCCAGGTTCGCCACCCGTCCCGACTCGACCGTCACCAGCATGCAGCCCTTCGCCCCCAGCTCGCGGGCGTGGCGGCCCTGAAGGTTGCCGGGGAAGAGGATCGGAGGGTCATTGTGAAGAAGCTCACGCTTATGAATATGTCCTAGGGCCCAGTAGTCGTAATCGCGGGCGCGGAGTTGCTCGATGGTGCAAGGGGCATAGGCGTCGTGGCCGTCGCGGCCAGTGGCGCAGGTGTGGAGCAGGCCGAGATTGAAGTAGTGAGGCCGGCGGTCGGGGTAGTGTTCGGCCAGGTTTGCCGTCACGGCGCGGGTGGCGAACCCCTGTCCGTGGACGGCGACCCCGAGGTCGTCGTCGAGCCGCGTCTCCGGCTCATCGGTGCGAAGCATTACGACATTCTCGGGCAGGGTCAACCGATGGGTGATCTGGCTCTCGGCGTCGTGATTGCCGCGGATCAGATAGACGCGGATACCCTCCTCCCCGAGCCGGGCGAGCTGGGTGTTGAGCGACAGACCGGTGCCGTAATCTTCCCAGTCTCCGTCGTACAGGTCGCCCGCGATCGCAACGAACTTGACCCGCTCGGCCAGAGCCAGCTCGACCAGGTTCGCCAGCGCCTCTCGGGTCGATCGCCGCAGTTCGGCCGTCGGGGCGCCCTCGTAACGGTCGAGGCCACGCAAGGGACTATCCAGGTGAATATCAGCACAATGAATAAATTTCCACATTTTTGTTCTCTGGTGAGCAATTAAACTAGACAGGTTTACCGCTGTGTTCAAGTGTATCCAGACTCCTACCCGGATTGTGGCCCGTCGGGTGTCGGGCTGTCAAGGAGAGCCGCGCCGGGAAGCGGCGGTTGGTCGCTGTCCGAATTGCATCGGACGGCGATGACGAGCGAGCGGATGGACGGTCGGGAGCCATGGGCTCAAGTTTTCCGATTCTGCGGCCGACAAGCCGCCGTTGACGAGTCGGGCGCTTCGGCCTATGATCCCGCCCGCCTTTCGGGACGGTGCGAGCCTCCCCTTCTCCCTTCATGGATGGAGGTGTTTCGATGAACATGCTGGCGAGCCTCATGATTCTGCTCGGCCTGGGGGCCGACGTGCCACCGGGCGGGGACGAGGCGCTGGTGACGTATCGGGTCCGGTTCGTCGAGATGCGGGGGCTCGAATGGCGGGGCGAGGTCCACTCACGGCTGACGCCGGTCGCCCGGCAGGGTGGAGCGACCATCTGGACCGCCCCCGCCGAACTCGCCGACGTCCTGACCCGGAAGGCGGAGCGCACGATCGGGGCCCCGAAGGTCCGGGCCCAGGCCGGCACTCCGGCCACGATCCAGACAGGGACGCGACATGCTTACGTCGCCGACTTGAAGCGGGTCGCCGACGGACCGGTCAACCATGCTCGGGCGCTGGCGTATCAGCCGCAGATCGACCATGTGAACGACTCGATCGCCGTGACCTTGCAGGGCCGCTGGGTCGATCAAGGGCTTCTGGCCGAGGTCGAGATCGAAGAGAACCGGCTCGAGGGGCTCGACACCTTCACGATCCACGAGCAGGTGGAGGGGGACCCGAAGCTTGGGGCCAAGCCCGCCGCGCTGAACGCTCAGGTCCAGGTGCCGGAGGTGGTCGAGGGCCACGTCGGGGGCGAGTGGCTGATCCCGACGGACGGCCTGCTCGTGGTGAGCCTGGGGGCCTACTCGCGACCGGCTGGGAAGGGTCCGACGACCACCCGCGAGCGGCTGGCGATCATCGAGCCGCTGGCGACGGAGTCGGAGGCGACCCCCACGGCGAGCCGCTCCGCCTGGCCGGTTTCGGCTCCGATGCCGATCGCGGTCTCGACGATGGCGGTCGGGGCGTCGCAACTGGCCGTCGGCCTGCCGAGCGTGGCGCCCCGGTCGGTGGCCTGCTACGTCGCCCCCCCGGCGACGGTCCTGGGCTTCGCGACGACGGCCCCGGTGGCCCCCTCGCAGGTGGCCCTCCTCGTCCCCACGCCCATGCCGACGCCGCCGGTGCCGCCGTTCCCGGTGGCGTTCGCGTCACCTCGGCCGACCCCGGCGCCGCCGAGCCGCGGCCTGCCGACGCCAATCAACAGCAAGGGTGAGGTGGTCGCCTTGCCGCCGCTGCCCGAGGAAATCGAGACCCACGTCGAGGAGTTTTCGGCCGAGCCCCGACCGGCGCCGCAGACCCGCATCCGTTCCCAATCGGCTCCGATGCCGGAGAACGCCTCGGAACCGGCTCCCGAGGCACCCGCTCCGAACCGGGAGACGACGGAGCTGGCCAAGCGGCCGACGACCGGCCAGATCCGGGTCGGGATCGGTTTCGGAACGGGGGGCCTGACCGTCAGCGGCCAGCTCGACATCGCGAGGAAGCCGTCGGAGTCATCGGCAAAGCCGCCGCTGGAAGGCTGGGCGAAGGCGATGCGAGAGCGGCTCACGACCTCGGTCGGGATCGTCGGGGAGAACCGGAGCGAGCGGACCCTCGTGCAAGAGATCACCAGCGGCCTGGAGCGGTTCGCTCGCAACGGCGAATGCACAAAAGGTCCAATGTGCATTTTTGAATTAAATTGCCGGGATCAGGACGGACGCAAGGGCCGGCTGGCGGTGTACATCGAGGCGGACGAGTTGGGTCGGAAGTTGCTCGGAAAGCCCTTGCCGATCGGGTCGCTGGTCCGGATGCCCGTCTACAAGAGCGACCTGGAGACGATGCGGACCTCGGCGGGAAAGGGAGCGATCGAGGCCGTCCCGACGGTCGATGCGAAGCCGGCCGACGAAGCGTCGAAGGGGAAGGACGCGACGGTTGACGACGAGGCCGAGGCCGTCGAGCCGCAGGCGGCCCACTGGGGCCTGAGCCTGCCGGATGCGATCCGGATCGGTCTGGAGAACTCGAAGGTCTTGAAGGTGGTCGCCGTAGGGGCCGGTGTGATGCCGTCGCCGACGGTCGTCGCCTCGGAGCGTCCCGGCAAGACCCGGGCCGAGGCGCAGGCGGTCGTGAGGCGGATCGAGCAGGCTTACTGGGACCTGTCACGAGCCCAGACCGGCTACTGGGCGGCCGAGACCGCCGTCGAGCTGGCCGAGCAATGCCGACGACGCGCGTTGGCGAAAGCCTCAATCGACGACGATCCCCGGTCCGAGGTCGCGGCTGCCGAGCAGTGTTACCAGAAGTTCCACTACGAGCTTGCCGGGGCAACCCTGAACCTTCTGGATTGCGAGGGGCACCTTCGCGAGACCCTGGGCTTGCCGGCGAAGGATGGGCGCCGGATCGTCACCACCAGCGAGCCGGGCAAGGAGAAGGCCCATTACGACTGGGAGCACTGCCGAGACCAGCTCGAAGCGAGCCATCCCGAGCTGGTCGAGCACCGCGCGGCGATCTGGAAGACGGTCCGTCGGCTGACGAATGGCGACCTCAATGCCGATCTGCTGGAATCGACCGAGGCGATCATCCGCGAAGGGGCGCTGAGCCGTCGGCTCATCCACGAGGCCACGCACCAGCTCGCCCGGTTCTACCTGGAGGTGGAGGGCGGATATGACCTGTACACGAACGCTGCGAAGCTCAAGGAGGCGGCCCTGCAACGCCTGGAGGCTCAGAAGAAGTTTTATGAGCAAGGGACGGTCACGATCGACCGCTATCTCGACGCCATCCGTCGCTGGGCCGTGGCGGTGACGCTGGAGGCGGAGATGCTGGCCCGCTACAACACGGCAATCGCCGTGCTGGAGGAGACCAAGGGGACGCTGCTCGTCCGCGAGGGGATCGAGGTGATGGAGGAGCGGGCCGAGGTGGCGGCAGTGAAGCGAGATGACCGCGTCGGTCGAACGGTCCTCAACGTCGAGGAAGCCCCGGTGGGGAGGATGATGTTTGGGCTCTCGCCCGTGCCGGTCTGCCCGGTCTTCCGGGCGGAGCCGCTCCTGATCCGGGTGCCGGTCGGGCGGTTCGGGGTGATGGAATTGCTACCGATGGAGGCGCGATCGCACTGGCTTGGCGCCTTCTGGTGAGATGGACGCGGACGGGGCTCGTCCCCGTGCCGCGCCGTCCCGTCGCGACGACGGCCGGCACGAAACCCAGGACCCTCGCCCGCACGCCGCCCGGCGGAAACGGCGGGGGTCTGTTTCCTGCGTCGAATTGTCAAAGAGCGGACGTGTAGCCGCCATCGACGGGGATGGCGATGCCGGTGACGTAGTCGCTGGCGGGGCTGGCGAGCCAGACGGCGGTGCCGGCCATGTCGTCGGGGACGGCCCAGCGGCCGGTCGGAATGCGCTGGAGGACGCGGTCGTAGAGGTTCGGAACCTCGACGCGGGCCTGCTGGGTCAACTCGGTGTCGAACCAGCCGGGGAGGATGGCGTTGACCTGAATCTTGTCGGCGGCCCAGGCGAGGGCGAGGCTCTTGGTGAGCTGGACGATGCCGCCCTTGCTGGTCGCGTAGGCCGGGGCGAAGCCGGCGCCGAAGATCGAGGTCATGCTGCCAATGTTGACGATCTTGCCGCCGCCGGCCTCCTTCATTGACGGATAAACCGCCTTTGAGAGCATGAAGGCGCTCGTCAGGTTGACGTTCAGGACCTGCTCCCACTCGTCGAGGGTCATCTCTTGAGGTGGGCGACGGATGTTGATGCCGGCATTGTTGAAGAGAATGTCGATGCGACCGAAGCGTTCCTTGACCTCGGTGGCGATCCGCTCGATCTGAGCGGTCTCGGCGACGTCGGCGACGACAGCCAGGGTCTCGACGCCGCTATCCAGGCCGAGCTGGGCGGCGGCGGCCTTGGTCTTCTCGGCGTTGCGACCGCAGACGGCGACCTTGGCGCCGGCGGCGGCCAGGCCGCGGGCCATCCCCAGACCGATGCCGCCGTTGCCGCCGGTCACGATCGCCACCTTGCCGGTGAGGTCGAACAGAGTCACGGGAACAGTCCCTCGGGTTCGTTGGAGCTGAGGAAAGAATCGTGGACCGGAGCGCAGGAACGCGGGCTGTCGGCTTGTGATCCGGGCCGCGATTTGCGTCAATATCCGGCGGGGCCTCGGCCGCCCGGTCCGCCCAACGACGGTTCGGCCAGCCTACCCGGAATCCCCCACCGCTCGCAATCCCCCGGCGCCCGTCGCGGCACCGGAGGCTCGAACCTGGAGACGCGCCGACCATGTCCGACCCCCGCTGGGAGACCCTCGCCGACATCCTCCTGAACCACTCAACCCGGCTCGCGAAGGGTGAGACCCTGCTCGTCGAGTGCTTCGACCTCGACGATTCGACCTTACCGCGCCTGCTCGTCCGCAAGGGGATGGCGCGCGGGGCGAACGTGCTGGTCGAGACGCGGGAAAGCCGGGTTCTCCGGGAACTGGTTCGCAATGCCTCGCACGAGCAGATGCGAATCTGGGGCGAATGCGACCTGCACCGGATGGAGCGCGTGCAGGCGTACATCGGCCTGCGAGGGTCGCGAAACATCAACGAGATGGCGGACGTGCCGGCCGACCGGCTGGAGCTGTACAACACGCATTACCTCAAGCCCGTTCACTTCGAGCGGCGGATTCGCCAGACCAAGTGGTGCGTCCTCCGCCTGCCCAATGCCAGCATGGCCCAGCAGGCCGGGATGAGCACCGAGGCGTTTGAGGACTTTTATTTTGACGTCTGCAATATCGATTACCCCCGGCTAGCCAAGGCGTTGCAACCGCTGGTCCAGCGGATGCAGAAGGCGCGGGAGGTTCACATCTCGGGGCCGGAGACGGACCTGCGGTTCTCGATCGAGGGCATCCCGGTCGTCCCCTGCGCCGGAGAGATGAACATCCCGGACGGCGAAGTTTTCACGGCGCCGGTCCGGGATTCGGTCGAGGGTCACGTCCGATTCAACACGCCGACCATCTATCAAGGCAGCTCGTTCGACGGCGTCCGCCTCGTCTTCGAGCGGGGTCGGATAGTCGAGGCCGACTGCACGACCGGCGACCGGGCGAAGCTGACGAAGATCTTCGATTCGGACGAGGGAGCCCGTTTCGTCGGCGAGTGGTCGATCGGTTGCAACCCGCGCATTTTCCAGCCGATGCGGGATATCCTCTTTGACGAGAAGATCGCTGGCAGCTTCCACCTCACGCCCGGCAACGCCTACGACGAGGCCGACAACGGCAACCGCTCCAAGATCCACTGGGACCTCGTGCAGATCCAGTCGCCCGAGTCCGGTGGCGGCTCGATCGTCTTCGACGGCGAGCTGATCCGCGTCGATGGTCGGTTCGTGCCGGAGGATCTCAAGGCGCTGGACCCGGAATGAGGCGCGAGCAGGCTGCCTCGGAGGGTGGGCCAGGCCCACCCATCCGCTTCGAGGGAAATCCGGGAAAGGGGGTCGGAGCCGATCCTACGAGGAGCGGGAATCGTGGGGGCGGGGGGTGGGCTGTCCGTCTTCCCAGGGGCCGCAGAGGCGGGCGGATTCGCAGGAGAGGCAAGCGGCAAGCTGGGTCGGGGTCAGCTCAGGGTAATGGGCGAGTATCCGGTCGGCGGACCAGCATTCGAGGAAGAGCGTGGCGACCTGCTCGGCCAGGATCTCGGTTCCGAGGATCACCGGCCAGACGCGGGAAACCTTCGGGTCGAGGCCGATGTGGTCATTCCAGTAGACTCCTTCCGGCAAGACCAGCGGAGCGGAGGCGGTCGCGAGCGGTTCGGGTGACCCGGGCGCGGGTTCGCGTTCGGCTGGGATTGCGGTCTGCGGCTTCGGCGTGGAGCGGGTGCGGGACTTCGACGGGGTGGGGGTGGAAACGGCGTCGGAATCGGGCCGGGGTTGAGCTTTGAGATACTTCAACCAGTCGGCGAGGGCGCGGGACCAGCTCCGCTCGGCCTGGGCGAGACGCGGCCCCAGGGCTTGTCGGCGGTCGGATCGAGGGGTTCGCGGCGCTGGACGCCGCGGAGCCGCCAGGCGGTGGTCAGGAGGGCGGAGAGGACGGCGGCGGCGAGCGGGTCATCGATCGCGACGGACGAGCGGAAGGTGTCGGCCCAACGGCGGAATTCGGGGTCGAGGCGTGCTTCGGTCGGGAGGCTGAACGGCGCCGGGCACGACTCCGAGGGGGACGAACCGTCCAACGACGACGGCAGAAAGGGCCAGTTCCCGTCCAACATGATGATTTGCTCCCGTGGCAAAGAGGGCGAACGCGCCTGGTTCGAACGGCCCGCGCCCGAGGCCGCCACAACTCCGGGGCGGCGACGGTTTCGCGCTGAGCTTGACCCTATTATCCGAAATCCGTCCCGCGATGATCGTAGTTTTTGGAAAAAGTTGGTGAGAATCTGGGGAAAAGTATGAGCCTCCTCGCTGATCTCCACCGCCGTCTCGAGGATTCTGGGTGGCAGGCCCACGTCCGCGTGGGCCTGTTGAGCGGGCTCGGCACACCCGAATCCGGACATGCCCACGAGGACGTGGGCCTGCCACCCAACCAAGAACTTTCTGGCCCGACTGAAGTGAAGTCGGGCCTACTCCGGCTGACGCCAACTGCGTAACTCCTATGAGAATCTGGGGAAAAGTATCCCGGCGGAACGGGGAGGAGTTCCGGGAGGCGGGACCGGCGAGAAGGCGACACGCCGCCTTCCGCGCCGAGGGAGGAGCGGAAGGCGGCGTGTCGCATCACCGCTGAGTTGGCCATCGTCCGGCTCAACCGCGGCGGTAGCGGCGGAGGGAGAACTGGCGGGCCATCGAGGCCTGGGGAACCACGGGATGGAGAAGGCTCGTGGAAGCCACGGTCTGGAGCTGGGCGGCCTCGTAGAACGGCGGGGTGGTCAGGCGGGAACGAATCGAGCCGAAGTCCGCTCCCTGGATCTGGCCGAGGTAGGCGCGGCCGTTGCCCTGGAAGCGGTTGCGGAGGACACTGCCGCTCAGGACGCTCCGGCCGTTGGGCGCCCCATTGACCCGGAGCACCTCCGCGGCGCCGCTGGAACCGCGGATCACGTCGAGGAATCCGCCGTTGTTGATGTTCAGCGAGACCACATCGGAATCGCTGTCGAGGTAGGTCAGGCGGCTGCCGCGGGCGAAGGAGGCGACGAAGTCGCCGCCGGCCTGGCCGTTGAGGTCGCCGTCGAGGAGGTTGCCCGAGGTGTCGCTGACGCCGCCGGGAGCCTGAGCGTGGACGACGACGTAGTAGAAGCTCGGCCCGGCGGGCAAGGGGCCGGCGGGTAGCAGGATGACGGCGTTGTTGGCGATGTCGTCGAGCGGTGTGGCCAACGGGATCGGCTGGCCGCTGGAGGTCAGGAGTGTGTAGTTGGCGGGGTTGGTCGCCGAGGTCGGGTCGAGCGGCTCGCTGAAGGTGAGGCGGACGCCCACGATCAAGTTTGACGGGCCGAGAAGGCTGATGTCGGTGATTGTCGGCGGGGTGACGTCGATGTCGGTGTTGATGATCCCGAGCGTGGCCGAGGACCGGGAACCGATCGAGGCGCCGCCGGTCGGGTCAGAAAGCGTGATCGTGGCGCCGAGGGGGCCGGTGGTCACGCCGTCGTGGAGGATCGGGACGGTGAATGTCTTGGTCGTCTCGCCCGGTTGGAAGACGACGGAGCCGGAGCTGGCCTGGTAGTTGACCCCGGCGTGGGCCGAGCCGTCGGCGATCGCGTAGTGAACCGAGACGGAGCCGGCGTTGCCGTGGCTGCGGACGAGCGTGATCGTGGCCTGGCCAGCGTCCTCACGAACGAGGTAAAGGGCCTGGCTGAGGGCGATCTGGCCGGGGGCGTTGGTCGCCTGGACGTTGGCGCTGGCGGCGTTGTTGGAGACGTCGTCGTCGTACTGGGAGGAGCCGACCTTGACGGTGTTCTTCAGCGTGCCGGCGGCCGTCGGGCTGACGACGATGGTCACGACTTCCTGCTGGTTGGAGGCAAGCGGGCCAAGTTCGGCGATGATCGTGCCGTTGTAGTTGGCGATGGTCCCCTTGCTGGTCGTGATTTGCTTGACGACCAGGCCGGCGGGGAGGACGTCGTTGAACGAGACGTTGCTCGTCACGTCGGTGGGGCCGCGGTTGAGGATGTAAGCCGTGTAGGTCAGATTGTCGCCGGCCAGCACGGAGCCGGCCGAGGTCTGGATGCTCACGGCGAGGTCGGCCGGGCTGACGGGGACGACGGCCACCGTGCGGTTGTCCGTGGCGTTCGCGTCGAATTCGTCGATGCCGACCGAGGCGTCGTTGGCGATTGATCCTGATTGCGTCGGGCGGACGACCAGGGTGATCGTCTGGGAGGTGCCGGCCGGGATGCTGGCGAACTGGATGATGTCGCGGTTGTTCTGGGTATCGTGGGTGACGGTGCCCGTCGTGCTGAGGCTCACGACGTTGGCGTTCTTGGGCAAGGTGTCGAAGACCTGGACGTTGGTGGCGTCGGCGGGGCCATTGTTGACGACGAGGATCTGGAAGGTCAGATCCTGTCCGACCAGAGCGGGAACCGGATTGGCCACCTGGCTGATGCTGACGTCAACCGAGTTGACGAGGGTGTCCACCGAAGCGGTGTTGTTGGACGCGACGAGGTCGCCCGCCTGATCAGTGGAGGCCGTCGCCGAGATGCCCGAGGCGCCGCTGAAGTTGCTGGCGGCATTGCCGTGGAGTGTCAAGGTGACCGACTGGCCGGAATCGATGCTGGCGATGGTGGCGTCGACGGTGCCGTCGGGGTTAAGCGTCCCGGTGCCTGAGGGACTCAACTGACCGCCGTCGAGGAAGACGACGCCGGGCAACGGGGTGGCCTTGAGGTTGACGGCGTTGGCCGTTTGCGGGCCGTTGTTGGTGAGGGTGATGGTGTAGGTGACCTCACCACCGCTGACGAGGGTCGGGCTCGACGAATCGACTCTGACGGCGAGGTCGGCCGCCGGCAGGACCGTGGTGGTCGTGCTCGCGGAGTTGTTGTTGGTGTTGGTATCGAGGACGCTGCCGCTGACGGCGACCGTCTGGTTGATTGTGTCGGTCGTGTTGGGGATGACGATGATCCTCACGGCGGTGGTCGTGCCGGAGATCAGGGAGCCGAGGTTGGCAACGACCGAGTTCCCCTGACGCTGGGCCGAACCCTGTCCGGTGAAGGCGCCGACGTAGGTGACATTCGGGGGCAGGACGCTGGTGAGCTGGATGTCGCGGGCGGTGCCCGGCCCGTTGTTGGTGACGTAGGCGACGAAGGCGAGCTGCTGGCCGAAGACACCCGACGTGGGATCGGTTGTGAGCGTCACCTGAAGGTCGGCCGGGATATCGACGGTCGTGGTCTCGGTGGCGGAGTTGTTGGTCGAGTCGGTGTCGATCTCGGGGCTGGAAACGCTGGCGCCGGTGGTGAGCGTGCCGGTGGAAGTCGGGGTCAGGTCGATTGTGATCGTGACGGTGGCGTTGGCGGCAATGGTGCCCAGGTTTCCAGAGAGTGTGGTGCCGGTGGCGGTGATGGTCCCCTGAGTGGTGCTGACGTTGTTGAGGGTCGCGCCGGTGGGTAGGGACTGGGTGTACTGGACGTTGGTGGCGGGATTGGGGCCGTGGTTGGTGACGGTGACGGTGTAGGTCAGCGAGCCGTTGAGGGTGGCCGGGTCGGGATTGTCAGTGATGGTCAGGGCGAGGTCGGCCAGCTGAGCGGCGGTGATTTGGGTTCCGGGTGAGAATTCCGAGGTGTTGCCGGTGTTGAATGGAAGGGTCGTGGCGGTCGCGGTGAGGTAGTTGCCAACGATTGTGGGTGTGCTCAGCAGAGTATCAATCAGGGCGTTGCCGTTGGAATCGGTTGTCACCGTGAGCGAGCCGACATAGTTGCGACCCTGGCCGTTACCGGATGGATCGGGCTGGGCTTGACTGAAGAGCTCGATGTAGTACTGGCGGTTCGGCGTGCTGTTGAAGGAGCCTTGAAGGAGTGTCCGGCCGGCGGCGGTGGCGACGTCGAGAGAAGATGGGGTAGTTCTGCAAGCCGTTGGCGCCGGTGTCGGTGTCACCGGTGTCGTTGGCCGTGATACCATCGCCGCCGAGGTCGATGCCCAGCGCGGTGTTGCTGTAGATGGAATTCGAAAGGATCGGATTGCTGTTGCCACTGAGGATCGTGACGCCGGCGCTCGGGACCGTCTTGCCGTTGAAGGCGATGACATTGCCCGCGCCGTTGAGCGTGCCGCCGATCGCGTTATTGCTGCTGTTGGTCAGGAGGATGCCCGCGGAGCCGTTGCCCAGATCGAGCGAACCGGCCTGGTTGGTGCCGATGGTGTTGCCCTGAATCCGGGTACTGCTGGCTCCGCTCAGGCGGATGCCGTTGAGCGCGTTGGCCCCGATCAAGTTGCTGGTGCCGGTCGTCGTGCCGCCGATGGTGGTGAAGGCGGCGTTCTGGACGTCCACACCGTTGCCGCCGTTCGGAACCGGAGCATTGCTGGCCTGGCTGACGCCGATCAAGTTGCCATCGACGAGGTTGTTGCGGGCCGGTGCACCGCTGATCAAGACACCGGCGCCGGTGTTGCCCGAGATGACATTGCTATCACCCGGCTGATCACCCCCGATGAAATTCGAGTCGCCGAGAACCCGGATGCCCGGACCGCCGTTGGGTAAGGCGCCGTTGCCGTCGGAAGTCGTACCGATGTAGTTGCCGACGATCACGTTCTTCGACGAACCGAGGCCCAGCTCGATCCCTGCACCACCGTTGCCGGAGATGAGGTTGTGAGCCAGGGAGGTCGATCCTCCGATGGCAACCTGAGAAGCGCCCTGAACGAGAATGCCCGCGTTCTTGTTCGGGACGTTCTTGGCGCCGTTGGTGTCGGTGCCGATCACACACCCGGTAATCGAGACGTTGTTGGCACCGACGACGATGCCGTTGGAGTTGTAATTATAAATCGCGAGGGCCTTGATCACCGTATCGCTGGCGGAGATCTGCAAACCGTTCGCGACGGTGCCGCCGCCGTCGAGGGCGATCAAGGGCGTGTTCTGATAGCCGGGCTGGCTTGAGCCGTCGATCGTGACAGTATCGGTGATCGCGGGCAGGGCGCCGGCGACCTTGTTGACCCCGGCCGGACTGAGGTTGAAGTTGATGATATCGGGCCCGGCGTGCGCATTGGCCAGGTTGATGGCGTCGGTCAGGGTGACCACCTTGTTCGGGGTGTCGGTCACGGTGTAAACGGTGAGCAACTGCCGGTCCTCCAGGCACTCCAGCCGGGGACGTCGGAGCCGGGTTCGGGCACGAACGCCCGGTCGGGTGGCGCCGATCAGGCTACGTCTCATGGTTCTTCCTCTTGGGCTTGGAGCCATCAGTCCGGCGAGAATGGGACCGGGATACCGAAACATACACCGTAAATTGATTCGACTGGGCAAAATTCGCGGGCTGGCTCGACCGCTCGAACCAGCTTTGGCTTCAGCATCCTCCGCGCAGTGATTGGCGTCAAGCAAAAAATCCAAACAACCAACCAATCATGAACTGAGGTGGGACGGCCTCCGTTCCGGCGATGACATCTAATCGGCATCGACAAGCAGGTAATTGGGCAAACTCGATTACGTTCTTTTGACGATAACGGTCCAGCGGAGGGGCCGCCAGGGGTGACCGCCGTCGGAATTCGAGGGCGTGGTGGGTCGTCCGGGAGGCTGGGCGGCCGCCTCGCCTGCTTGACCGGGGCGTCTGGTCCGTCAGAATGGGAGCAATGGGAGGTGGTCCCTGGCCGGGTTCAGGACCGCCCGGGGAGCGGCCGAGTGGTCCAGGGCCAAGAGGGAGACGATCAATGCGAAACGACGAGCCGACGACCCGCCTGCGACGGATGGCGGCCCTGGCCCTGGGCCTGACCCTGATGGCGGTAACGCCGGCGCGGGGGGAATACGTCCGGCTCAAGAACGGCCAGACGTTTCGCGGCCTGGTGGACAAGGACGGCACGCTGGTCCAGGTGTACGACTACGACGGCCGGTGGCGGGTCATCCTCCGCGACACCAAGATTGCCGCGATCGAGAACGACAGCCCGCCCGACCCGGTAAAGTTTGATCTGATCCAGCCGCTGACCGTGCATGCGGGTGAGTTGCCGGCGTTCGCTCACCACATTGAGACGACGCCTTGGGACCAGTTCGGGCGTCGGAAGTTCCGCTACGTCGGCACACGATCGGGCAAGGCGACCGAGATGACGCAGGCGATCTACCAGATGAAGTCGCACGCAGTGCGCATCCGGGGTGTGGACGGATTCTGGAACGCACCGCTGGCGCTGGAGTGTGTGCCGAGGGAGGTCGTGCTGGGCCTGCTGGCGAAGGTCGATCAGAAGGACCAGGACAAGCGGCTCTCCGTCGGCTCGTTCCTGATTCAGGCCGGCTGGTACGGCGAGGCCCGTGCCGAGCTGGAGCGGATCGCCCGCGACTTCCCGGAGTTGCAGGAGCGCGTTGCGACGGTCAAGCGGCTGGTGGCCGAGTCCGCGGCGCGGGAGAAGCTGACGGAGATCGACCGTCGTCGGCAGGGCCAGCAACCACGCGAGGTCCTGGCCCGGTTGCGGTCGTTCCCGCTGGACGATGCGCCGCCCGAGATTCTCACGACCGTCCGCGACCAGCTCCGAAGCGCGGAAGCTCAGCACGACGACGACCGCGCGCTCGCCGACGCGGTGGCGCGGCTGGCCGACGAGCTCACACCCGAGGCGCGCCGGGAGGTCGAGGGGCGTCTGCTGGAGATCCTCCGCGTGCTCTCCGAGGCGCCCGACGCCGTCCGCGACCGCCTGGCCCCGTTCCGTAAGGCGGAAGGGTCGCTCACGCCGGAGCAGAAGTTCGCGCTGGTGCTCTCGGCCTGGGTCGTGGGCGCCGACGCCGCGGTCACGGACATGGCAGCGGCCGACATGCTCTGGGATGCCCGCGAGCTGGTCCGCGCTTACCTCGTCTCGACCGACGCGGCCGCCCGAGCGGCCCTGCTCGGTCAGCTCCAGTCGCTTTCCTGGCCCGCCTCCGATGACCACCCGCCGCGTTCGCTCGATCTGCCGACCGTCACCGCGATGGCCCGCCTGATGCCCCCGCCCTTCCACGATGAGCAGCGGGTCTCGCCCGGCCAGGCTCGCTTGGTCCGCATCCACGACGACCCCAATCCCCGGCAGCCGACCGAGTACGCCGTGCTCCTGCCGTCGGAGTATCACCCCTTGCGGTCGTACCCGGTCGTCGTGGCGCTTCACGGCGAGGAGTCGCCGATCGAGACGATCGGCTGGCTGGCCGAGCAGGCCCAGCAACGCGGCTACATCGTGATCGCCCCCGAGTACAACCTGCGCGACCAGCAGCGCGTTTATCGCTATACCCCGAGCGAGCACGCCGCCGTCGAGCTGGCCTTGCGGGACGCGCGGAGGCGGTTCGCGATCGACTCGAACCGGGTCTTCCTCGTCGGTCAGATCGAGGGGGGCAACATGGCCTGGGACCTCGGCCTCGCCCACCCCGACCTCTTCGCCGGTGTGGTCGTGATCTCCGGCCTGCCCGGCAAATACGTTTGGTCGTCACGGACTCAGGCCCCGCTCGTGCCCATGTACATCGTGATGGGCGAGCTTGCACCAACCGAAGACCCGATCGTCTTCGAGCAGTGGGCCAAGCCACAGATTATGCATAATAGTGAGTTGATTTATGTGAAGTACTTCCGGCGCGGTCTGGAAGCGTTGCCGGAGGAGGCGCCGCAGGTCTTCGACTGGATGACGGGTCGCCGCCGCGATCCCTCGCCCAAGGAGTTCGAGGCCGCGACCGCGCGGGACTGTGACGTCCGCTTCTTCGGCGTGGTCATCCGCGAGTTTTCTCCGAGGCGGACGGTCGCTCCCGAGGCGGCCGACCCGCTCGGACGGAACCTCCGGGCGGCGAAGATCGAGTTCCGGGCCAATAATGTCCTGAACAAGTTGGTCGTCGATACGAGCGGCGTCCTGGCGCTCGACGTGTGGGTGAATCCCGACACCCTCGAATTCGACAAGAGGGTCGAGGTCCAGCTCAACGGCAAGTCCATTTACAGGGACGTACCGAAACTCGACGCACTTGAGCCGTTCCTCGAAGACCTCCGCATCCGGGGCGACCGGCAGCAGGTTTACTGGCTGCGCGTCTCGGCCAGGCTGGGACGGGGACGGTTCTGAAAGCGGTTCTTCGGGACCGGACACGCTCTCGGGCGAGCGTTGGACCTCCGCCTCCCCCTGGCTGGTCTCACCCCACGAGGAGGAGGGAGGAGGGTTGAATGGTCTTCCCGGATGGGATGGACACCGCCCGGTCGGCCGCACCCTGAGCGTAGGCCAGCGTCTTGGACAAGCTGACTTTTGAACGCCAAGGATCGACGTCCTGAGGACCGTGGCGGGGCAGGCCCTCGGTCTGGCGACGACCTGGCACCGGCCACACGGAAGCAATTTCAGATCAAGGGGGAAAGGAGGGCCGACACGGCCATCCGCCGGGGTCCGCTCCGCTTAACCCTGACCGCTCGGCGAACACGTCCGATCCGGGTCAGCCCCGGCTCTCATTCGTCGGCGGGAGTAGCCGAGGACCGACAGAACGCCGCACGTCAACAAGACCAGGCTACCGGGCTCGGGCACTTTCGGCACCAAGGCGGTCCAGTGCCCACTGCCCCTACCCAGCGATCCGGGCCCGCCATTGATGGCGTTATACGTGTCGCCACCGGGGTAGTCGAACAGGATCGACAGGAAGACGTTCCCGAACAACTGGTCGTGGTAGGCGGCGACCGCCAATCCTTGGTTCGCATCGTGGAAGATCGGCAGCCCTGTGGTCGGATCGACGAAGGCGGTATTATCCAGGCCGATGCTGCTGGGTGTCGTGTACGGGAGTGGATCGATGCCCGGGAACGAGAACTGGATATTCGTGATATCCGTTTGAGTAATCATTCCCGACTGGACCACGCTCAATGGAACCTGGAACGAGGCGGTAGTCGGCGCCATGCCGATCGGAGAATCGGTGACCCAGTCGTAGGTCACCATCGGATCGGCTCGGGCCGGCGTGGCGACCCAGGCCGAGAGTCCGACCACCAGCAGCAGTCGGGTTGTGAACGTCAGGCAGAGCCTCCGGCAAGTCATCGGCGATTTCTCCATTCGTAGTAGCGGAAGCGTGGGCGGTACACGGAGGGCGAATCATCACAAACCCGTCCGGTGTTTTCAAGAATGCGGCCGGCCGAGTCCTCCTCACCAAACCTTTCGAAACCGAGGCTTCCTCAGCGACAAGGTTTGGTGGGCCCTTGCCGGCGGCGTTGGTCAGGATCATGTTCGCTGGCGGCGAAGGGGAGAAGGGCGCCGAAGGAATGGCGAGGCTGACTGAACCCTCCGGGATCAATCAAAGTTCCGAAATGCCGTAGGATACCCGACTTGACCGGAGGTGCGGGGAGATTGCTGCGGTGTCAGCGGCGATTGGCCGCGGAGGTTTTCCCATTTCGGGGTTGGACTGATCGCCCTTTCTGGGCCGAAGGCGCGCACGACGACCGCCGCGGTGGTGGGACCGCGGCGGTCGGGGGGGAAGGCCAGGGAGCGGAGAAACGCAAGCGTCGCTGTCAGGTTTTTACTGGGCGCCCGGGATCTCGTCGGCGCTGAGCGGGAGCTGGCGGTAGAGCAGCGGCATGTTCTGGCCGTCGGGGGTGATCAGCTTGGCATAGACGACACCGTTGACGTCGTCGGTGATGTAGCGGGTCGAGCCGTCACACATGCCGACCACGATGCCGCCGGGATGCAGGCTGTTGGCGAACGGCGAGGCGCCGTCTTCCAGGCCGTTGCGGGAGCCGTAGTTGATCTCCTCGAACGAGCCTTTCGTGTTGGCGCAGGCCCAGCCGGGGCCGTCCTGCTGCTGGGTGCCTTGCTTGATCGGGGAAAGGTCGGTCGCCTGGGTGCAGTTACCGCCGTAGGGTCGGCAGACGAAATTGGCGCCGATGGCGCAGACGAAGTTGGGGTGAGCGCAGGCCCAGTTGGTGATCACTCCACTGGAATAGGTGTTGCCGTTGGAGGCGCCACCGGTGGAGTTCTCGATGAGCAGCAGCGTGGTGGAGAGGCCGTCCTTGATCGAGGAGGAGGTGTGGTTGACATCCCAGGGAGCGCGACCAGTGGCCGTGCCCTGGAACATCACGCTGGACTTCTTGAAGCCCGACAGGGTCCCCCAACTGATCGAGGAGTAGCTGCCGCCGACGGCCGACCCGGTCCAGCCGACGCCGGCCACGCCGTTGCCGTGCCAGAGGGCGAAGCCTGCGTTCACGCCGTAGGAGAGGTTACCGGCGCCCTGGATGGACGTATCGTCGTTGGGGCAGCGGAGGATGGCGATGTCGGTGTTGCTGATCGTGAAGTTCGAGGCGTTGATCTGGTTGTCGCCGGAGCGGGTGGCCGGGTCGTAGTAAACGCGGTTGCGGTTGAAGCCGTTGTAGAGCGTCTGCTGGTCGAGCCCGGGCAGGATGTCCACGACCCAGCTATAGAGCGGCCCGACGTCGGTGGGCTGTGCGGGTGGGCTGGCGGCGGAGATCATGCCGAAGTTGCTGCCGTTGAAGAAGAGCATCAACGGCGAGTTGGAGATGCTGGTGTTGCCGGCCACCTCGCCCCAGGTTGTGGCGTTGGGGAGGCGGTTCTTCTGATTCAGGTAATTCTGGAGGGCGAAGCCGATGTTCTTGACGTTGTTCATGCACTGAGTTCGGCGGGCGGCCTCGCGCGCGGAACTGATAGCCGGCAGAATCAAGGCCATCAGGATGCCGATGATGGCGATGACCACCAGCAGCTCGATCAAGGTGAACCCGCGAGGGTGAGGGCGACGTGCGCTCATGATTGGCTCCTCTGGCGACCGTGGACGGTGACTACGACTATTGTAACGGGCAACGCCAGGCGTTGCCAAGACATCTCGGGCGGTTGCCGGGGCGATCGCAGGATCGGCTGCATGGCTCGACGGTCATCGGGGGGGCGCCGAAGGCCGGGCGTTGCGGGGCGGGCCGGGGCGTCGGGGGGGACGACGCCCACGGCCCGGGGACACCTGGCCGGGGTCACTCGATCCGGCGCTGGTGGATGATCATATTGCGGAAGTCCGGGGGATTGGCCGGGTCGAAGCCGGTGGCTCGGGTGCGGTCGATGATGTAGAAGGCCCGGTGGCGGACATTGCGACCCTCGGCCCTGCCGACCTCGGGCCCAAGCTCATCGAGCGCCAGGGTCGGATCGACCTGGACCATCTGGGTATTGCCCTCGCGGACGACCTCGAAGAGGCCGACCGTGACCCAGACGGCGTACTGGTGACTCCGCACGGTCGTCAAGTTCATCAGCTTCTGGAGCCATTCGGTGCGGAAGTAGGGGTGGCGTCGGCGGTCGTTGAGAGTCTGGGGATTGCCTAGATTGTCGGTGTACGTCCGGGTGTTGGCCCCGAGGAAGACGCTGTTGCCGTTCTGGTCGGGGGTGGGGGTGGCGAAGTTCGGACGGGCGCCGGGAGGGGTGGCGGCGGCGTACGGATAGAGGTTGACGTGGTCGATCCCGTAGGTGCCGCCGGCCGGGAAGGGGGTCGCGTCGTTGGCAAAGGGCGAGCCGTCGAAGGTGGCGGCGTCGTTGGGCGGATTGTTGCCGGTGAGCATCTCGTCCGGGATCTGGAAGAGGCGGCGTGTGGGGATCTGGAGCGTCTCGGGACGGCGCCCGGGTTTGTGGATGATGACGTTGCCATTCGTATCCACGTCGAAGCGGTCGGAGATGTCGTAGAGACGGGCCGGTCGCAGGAGGGTGTCGTAGATGTCGTTGGAGCTCAGCGCCCGGTAGGGACGGTCGGGCAGGTTCTGGGTGCCATTGAAGGGCGCGGCGGCCGGCGTGTTGGGGGTGGTCCAGATCGGCTGGCTGGTCGCGTAGGGCGAGAAGACGAGGCCGGAGCCGCCGTGGCGGAGCTTGAGGAAGTCGCTGAAGGCGGCCTTCATGTAGTTGCTGTAGGAGTTGTTCGTCAGGCCGCTGACGTAGGCCGTCGCGTAGGGAATGCCGCGGCCGAGCGGGTAGAGGTTGAGGTCGGAGACCGGGTAGGTAAACGACGGGATGCCGGTCGGGTAAATGGAGGAGACGACGCGGGGCACGCCGAAGACGCCGGTGGTGGTGGGCAGACCGGTGACGGCGTCGTTGGACGGCCAGGCGGCGGAGGTGGAACCGACGGTATAGGGCCGGGCGGCGGCGGCCTCATCGACGTAGGCGTTGAGGATATTGAGCCGGTCATCGGCCATCAGGCCAGCGAAGACCTCTTCATCAACAATCGTATTGATATTCATCAGGCCCGGCTTGACGTCGCGACGGTACCAGTCGGCGTTTTGCCCCTGGGCCGCGGGGCCGATGGCGCCGAACATCGGGCTGGGGACCTCGAAGTATTCCAGCATCCGGTGCCAGCCGACGGTCCTCTGGCCGAAGAACGGAGCGGGGGAGACGGTGGAGTCGTAGAAGTTCGTGTAGAAAAAGGCATCCGAAAGGTAGGGGAAGGCATGCGTGTTGTTGATGCCGTTGAGCTTGCCCGGCGGCTGGCTAGCGGCATTGGGCAAGGGTTGCTGGTAGGCTGTCTGCGCGTTCTGCGGGGTGGTGTTGATATCCTCGGCGAAGATCTTGGTGAACAGCGCGGGCGGGCAGTTCGGCACCATGAGCAACTCGGCGACGCTGGTAAAGTCGCGGTCGTGGAAGGCCAGATGGTCCCAGGGGGACTCGTTCGGTCGGTTCTGCTCGCCGAGGGTGTGGAGGATGCGGGTATCGTTCGTCTCGTTGTTCTTCTTCTGCTGGACGTTCGTGGTCCCCGTGCCCGCCAGGGTGATTCGGGTCGTGTAGGGGTTTTGACCGTTGTTGCCGGTCTTGGGGTCCTGGGTGGAGACCTGCTCGCTGTAGCCGTAGGGGAAGGCGGGGGAGAAGCGGTCGGAGGTGGGAACGTCGTGACCGCCGCGGTAGGGCTGGAGGCGGCCGACGGCGTAGAGGTAGTGCTCATTGCCGGTGTTCAGCGATTCGGAGCTGCTGCCGGCGTTGCTAACACTCACGCCGTTCTCAACGTAGGGGAAGCGGATCGAATCGACGACCACCTTGGCGGAGCCGGGGTTGAGAGGGTTGGCGGGTCGGAGCAGGTGGAGCCAGTAGAAGTCGTTGTTGCCGGAGCCGACGGTGTAGTTGGGGAATTGCTTGACCAGCTCATCGAGCTGATTGGTGGCGTTGTTGTAATTGATCTCAGGCTTGTTCAACTCGTCGGTGGCGGGGGGGTTGGTGTTGGCCAGGACGTAGTAGTTATTGTTGGGCGGGGTGTTCGTGTCGTTATTGGCGTCGCGGGGACCGTTGGCGTCCATCGCCCAGACGGCCGTCGTGAGGGCGCCCTGGGTGGCGCTGGTGCCGACGCCGGTGCCGCCGATGGGGACGAAATAGGTACTAACGGTGCTGGCGCTGAGCTGGCCGGTGAGGATGTTGGGCCGCTCGTAGATCGTCTCGGGGGCGGTGCCAGCCGTGGCGGCGGGGTTGTCCTTGGTGATGATGAAGCCCCAGCCGTTGAGGTCGAGGTCGCTGGCGGTGCCGATGGTCTTGTTATTGTTGGTGTCGGTGTAGTCGGGGTTCTTGGTGAGGAGGTTCGCCAGCTCGATGAAGAGGCGGCGCTGGGGGATGATATTGCCGTTGTTCTTGCGGATGGTCTGGAAGCCGAGGACCTCGTTGAGTGCGATCGGCGGGTACTCCATGCCGTACTGGACGAGCGGGGCCGGCAGCGGGAGGGGCGTTTCGGGGTAGATGATGTCCACGCCAGCGGGGTCGATGACGCCGTTGGTGTTGGTGTCGTTGCCGTTGGTCTCGGCGGGGCGGAGGGTCAGTTCGGGGTTGACGAAGCGGGTCATCGCGGCGTCGGGGTCGCGGAAGTCGATGATGTTGACGACGAACTGACTCAGCTCCGCCAGGCGCTCGGGCGGCGCGGCGATCGGCTCGTTGTAGGTGGCGTCCATGCCGCGTGCCGGCTCGATCCGGCGCGACTTGCCGACGAGGGGGTTTCCGGAGACCTGATAGGTGTAGTACGGGTAGAGCATGTCGGCGAGGAACTGGTAGGCGTCCTGGCACCACTTCTGGCGGGTCGGCTCGGTGGGGCTATTGGAGTAGGGCAAGGGGTAGTTGAGGTTGATCTTGTGGCCGCCGTGCATGAGCGTGGGCGTGATCGGGAAGCCGCTGATGGGTGGGGCGTAGGGCTTGGCGGCGTTGCGGGAGACGTAGGTGTTCAGCTCCCACGACTCATCGCTGAAGAGGCGGCGGCGGACCGCCGAGCCGACCTTGTCGTTGGGGTTGAGGAAGGTATCGGGCAGGAGCCGGGCGAGGCGGTTGTCGAGCGAGGAGCTGTCGATGTCGCCCTGACGGTAGAGCCACTCCAGGTCCTTGGGCTCGAAGGGGGCATCGTTGTTGTTGGGCCGATAGAGGTCGAGCTGCTCGGGGTCGTGCAGCACGAGGCTGCCGCCGGGGTACATGCCGCGGAAGACCTGGACGGGGAGACCGCTGCCGGGCAAGACCGGCGGGACGTAGTTGGCCGGGATGGTTGGGGTGGTCGAGTTGACGATACCATCGAAGGTCGGCAGGTTGATCGGCGTGGGCTGGTAGTTGCCGTTATTGCTGGTGAAGTTCACATCGTCCGGCCCGCGGGCCATCAGATCGAAATAGGTGCCGATCGGGTTGCGCTGGGATTCGAAGCCGTGGTAGAGGTTCAGGGTGTTGTGGGCGACGTCGCCATCGGGGAACGGGGTCGCGGGAGTGGGCACGGTATCGCCGGGGACGCCGGGCGGCCGGAAATACTGGAAGAAGCTGACTCGGCCGTACTGGTCGAAGCCGCCGCCGTGATCGGAGTAGGGGACATTGGCTCCGGACTGGAAGAGTGGCGGCTGGTCGAACTCGACGACGAGACCATTGCCGGTGGGGTCGATCGGGGTGACGAACCGGCGGAAGCGCTCGGAGGGGAGCTGGACGCGGCCGATGGCATCGAAGAGGTCGCCGCTGACACGCGTGGTGGGGTCAACGCTCGGGTTTCCACGTTCGGGGATGAGCGGCGGGGTGGTGCTGGAATTCTGGGGGTAGAAATCGAGGGTATTGAAGTTGGAGTCGAGGCCGTCGAGCTTGCCGGTGGCGGCGCCGTTGGCGTAGGAGCGGCCGGCACGGGGGAAGACGGAGCCACCCTGGGCGGCGGCGATCAGCAGTTCGACCTCGCCATAGCGACCGACCTCAGGTCCGTTGGCGGCGTTGGGATTGCCCTGGAGGAGTACCTGGAGCATGGCGGCGCCGGTGATCTCGGCGGGGTTGCGGAGGGCGAAGCGGGGGTCGATCTCGGACGGGGAGTTGCCGAGGTGGGCGGCGTGGCCGGTGGCGGCGGTGCCGTCGAGGTTGCGCCGTTCGAGGTTGCCGGCGGTGTTCAGCGGCAGGCGGCCGTTGAGCGGCAGGACCAGGAACGAGAAGAGGGGCTTGTAAAGCTTGCCGGAGGCGTCGTGCTGGACGGGAAAGCCGAGATCGAGCCAGACGGAGTCGGTGATGCCGTCGCCGTCGTTATCAACGTCGTAGGTAATCTTGCCGGTGAGGGGGTCGGGGATCAGGTCGGGGAACTCACCGGCGGCGGCGGCCGTGGGGTGATCGGCGGCTCGGGGACGGAGGAACTTGCCGCGGCGGATGTTGTTGAGGACCTGGTAATTCGGCACGCTCGCCGGATAGTTCAGCCAGTCGTTGGACTGGGGACTGGCGGCGTTGGTCGGGTCGTACCAGAGCAGCTCGGGCCGGTGGAACGACGGGATGACAACCTGGCCATCGGCGCTGATGAGGCCCATGAACAGATTTTCGAGGTCAGGTGCGTCGTAGTCCTCGTCGAGCTGCTGGAAGGGCAGGAGGTTGGGGTCGTTGTACTGGCCGGCCTGGACCGTGGCGGAGATCGGACCGTTGAAGAGGAAGTTGGGATAGCCGGGCAGGGTCGGGATGTAGTTCGCGGTTGTGGAGGGGGAGACGCTGGAGATCCCCGAGCCGTTGAAGCCGCGCTGGTAGCGGCCATCGATCTCGAAGAGCAGGGCGCCCGTGGTGCCGCTGGGGTAGGGGAAGGTGTTCGGAGGCAGCGGGTACTCGGGCATCAGCAGGCCGAGGGTCGGACCGTTGCCAGCCTGGATCTCGGTCGTCTTGACGGGCGAGAGCTGGAAGACGACGAAGCCGTTGCCGTTGATCGACTGGCCGACGATCTCGAAGGTGTGGGTGATCCGGCCGTAAGCGTCGTACTGGTTCTCGATGGTGAGGATCGGGGTGATCGGGGCATAGGTAGTGGCGTTGATGAGCCACTGCTGGAGGCGGAGCACGGTGCCGGTGTAGTTGGCCCCATAGAGCGATGGGGAACTGGCCGGTGCGATGTTGGTCGCGATGGTGTAGATGCTCCAGCCGGGGCGGGAGGTGTCGTCACGGGTGACGTTGGTAATCGACAACGGCAGGCCGGTACTGGGCAGGGAGGTGAGGTAGCCGTTGGTCGTGGCGTCGTTGCCGTACATGTCGCGCAGCAGGCTATGGCCGCGGATCGCCGACTTGGGGTTGTTCGTGTCGTTGATGAGCTGGGAGATGGCGAAGTCGAAGATGGCGTCGGTCTTGAGCGCGACCTGGCCGAGGGCGTAGCTGCGGGCTCCGAGCTGGGCCTGACCGCTGAAGGAGACGAACGTGACGCCGATCAGGGCCACGATGCTCAGCATGGCCAGGATCAGGATGAGCACCACGCCGCGGCGTCGGCTCGGTTCGAAGGGCGGGCCTGATCGCGTGTGATAGTCGGCGTACATGGTTCCTCTCCAGTCTCTCGGGCCGCTCAACCCGCGCTGATCGGGGCGCCCGGGGGGGATGGGGTTCGATCAGAGATGAGCGGAAAAGTCTTGCTTGATGGTCAACGATTTGACACGTTGATTCGAGGGGTCCGTCACCCGGATCTGGATCTGGATGCCCCGCAGCGGCACCGGGTAGGGCGCCGGGTAGGAGGGCACGATGGGTTGCAGACCGTTGTACGGGCCAAGAATCGGGTTCATCGGCACGGCGTTGGCCGAGGAGTAGGCGACCGACCAGCTATCCCAGACGCGACGGAGGCGGACAGTGTTGGGGTTGTTGTCGCCGAGGTTGGGCAAGGTGGCAGGGAACTGGGCGTCGGAGCGGCTGTCGGCGACGAGCGGCGGGATGCGGCCCTCATGGCCGAGGGTGATCAGGTCGAGCTGGCCGGTGGCGAGGAGCGTCGACGAGGCCGGGATGCTCGCCGCATAACCCAGATCGTAATAGCCCGCAGCGATGGGGGTGCCGGCCAGGGCGCTGTAGATGACGGCCTCGGGGTCGTAGGCCTTGACGTCGAAGCTGCGGACGTTGGAGAGCAGCAGGTCGTCCTCCCAGACCGATTCCTCAGGCATGTGGAAGAAGGCGGTGCCGAGACTGTCGGTCGGGACCTCATTCTGAGGGGCGATGACCGGAGGGAGCCACCAGCGGCTGGAGCCGCCCGATCCGAGGTAGCGGAGGGCCGGGGTCTGTTCGTAGGGGGTGTCCGTGACGCCATTCGGCAGGCTCGGGAGATTGTTGGCGTAGTACGACAGCGCCGGCCGGATCGTTGATGCGCTTGACCGGGTCGAGCCAGAAGGGCGAGAGGGACTCGCGCCAGGTGGGGAATCCCCACCAGGTCGGCTGGACGGCGGGCGTGGCCAGAGCTATCGCCGATGAGCAGCGGAGCGTGGTTGTGGGTGCTGCCGGTGCCGGTCGGGTCCACCAGGTGGATGCGTCCGGCCGGCTGACGAGGCCGTGACGGCCGGCAGCGAGAACGAGTTGGGATAGGCGAACGGGAAGGCGAGCACGTCGAACGGCGTTGGAGCCGAACCGAGCACGAGGCTGATCGAACCGTAACTCACCGGCATGTTGACGAGGCTGGTGGTGTAGGGGTTGCCGGTCGGGCTGAAGGCGCCGGGGTAGAGCGTCGGGTAGAAGTCGGCGAATCCATCGCTGTTGAAGTCGTCGGGGACGCCGTCGGGGAAGAGGACCGGGGTGCCGTTGACGAGGCGGGCGTAGTCGTTGGCGAAGCGGGGGTTGAAGGCCCGGTTCTCGCGGTTGGACAGGTCGGTGAGGGTGTTGGTCTGGGGGATGTAGGAGAGGATCGGCTCGTTGCCCACGGTGGCGATGGCGGCGGGGTAGTTCGACGGCCGCGCCGAGATGTCGTTGAGGCCGAGCCAGCTCCCGATCGGATTTCCGGCCGGCGAGAGCTGGAAGGCCGGGGAGACGGTGGCGGTGAGCGGCTGGAAGAGGTTGGACTGGAAGCCCAGGCGGATGGGGCCGACGCCCGCGAGGGTGTTCGGATCGGCGGGGATGTTGCCGATGCCGAGCGAAGGCTGGCGTTCGGGGGCGATCAGGAGGACGCGGCGGTAGAGGTTGCCGTTGCGGAGGAAATAGATAATCTCGGCGTACTGGCTGGTGACGGTGATTGGCCGGAGCGTGGCGTTCGGCGATGGAGGTCGTCTGCTGGACCCAGATGCGGCCGACGAAGGGCTGGCCGTCGGGGGCCTGGGCGGTGAAGCGGAGGGTGTCGTCGGTGTCTTCGCCCTGGGCGTCGGCGAAGGAGTTCTCGGCGTACTCGAAGTAGCCGAGGCGGGACTCGCGGGCGTCGCGGGTGGGATCGACGCCCGCGGGGGTCATCGTGGCGGTGATCCCGCGGAGGTCCTGGCGGATGGTCGTATCGACCCGGCGCAGCTCCTGGTCGAGCGCCGCGTAGGCCCGATGCTCCGGATGGCGCCGGTGGCCGACTGGAAGACGGCGACGAGGATCGTCATCATCAGCACCAGCAGCGCCACGGCGACGAGCATCTCGACGAGCGTGACGCCGCGGCGGTGGAGGATCGGGCGGTCGGAGGCGGGTCGCATGGCCTTATCCCTCTGGGACGCGACGCCTGGCCATTCGGCGCAGCGCCGGCGGGTGCGCGAGTCCGCAGTACGTTTGCGGTGGGCGACTGGTCGAGATCAGCGGATGTAGAACTCCCTCGGAAACACATACACGACATAGGGCGAGACCAGGGCCGCATTGACGTGCATGGGCTGGCCGGAGCCGTTGAGGAAGGTCTTGGCCCGGACGGGGGTGTTGATGTTGACGACCATCTGGCGGTAACTGGTCGGGTCTCCCTGGAACGGGGTCCCGGCGGTGGCGTCGGTCCGCTTGGTGATCCGGTACCAGTAGCAGCGCTGGGCGGGGTAGATCTGGCCGTTGAGGGGGTTGGCGTACGCCGGGCTGTTGAAGCGGGCGGTGTCCTCGGCGGCGTAGCGCTCGTAGGTGACGTCGGCGATCCAGCTGCCGACGCGGATGTCGGGGTCGGGCATGTTGGCCGGCCAGCGGAGGAGCACGGTGGTGCTGTTCAGGGCGTAGCCGCCGCCCTTGGGAGGCGGGCCGTAGCCCCAGACCGCCTCGACGACCGTCTCGCCCGGGACGCTGTACTGGGTCGTGCCGCTGATCGGCGCCGTGACCTGTTCGAGCAGGAAGGGGCGGTTGTGGAAGACGACGATGTCCCCATCGAAGATGGTGTCATTGGTCACGTCGTACTGCTGGCCGGTGAAGATCCAGGTGTAGGAGAGGTCGGCCATGACTGCCGGGACCGGTGACTGGATCATCGAACTCATGTCGGGCACGACCGGGCTGCCGGTGCCGTCGAGCGGGCTGGCGGGTTCCGTCGGACTGGAAGACGATGTCGTCGGTGGAGGCGAAGATCTTCTCGACCTCGGGCAGTGAAGCCCCAGTTGGTGAGTCGCTGGAGCCCGTGGGCGCTGGGCATCGACGAGGAACCGCCGGGATTCGGGTCGTTGCGGAGCCAGCCGAGGCCGCAGGCGAAGCGGGTACTGGGAGGGAAGTCGGCGGTCAGCGGCGTGACGGTGCCGTTGGAGTTGACGGTATTGCTCGTACCACCAGAGCGGGTCATAGGCGATCGGCAAGCCCTTGCCGTAGGTGTGGTTGACCCCGCCGGTGGTGTTGGCGGCGTTCTGGGGTGTGGCGTGGTCGTAAACGAACAGGTCGTAGGCGAGTGGGCCGCAGCTGGCGCCGTACCAGGATGCGGAGAAGAAGTTCTTCGTTCAGGAGGTTGCGGGTCTGCAGCTCGTCGAGGGCCGACTGGATCAAGCGAGCGGAGCGGCTGGCGCGGTTGGCGTCGCGGATGCGGAGCAGGCCGAGGGGGAAGAGGGTCGCCAGCGAGAGCAGGCCAATCCCCATGATCATGATCGAGATCAGGATCTCGGTCAGCGTGATGCCCGCCCGGGCGGGTCGCGGGTACGCGGGTACTGGTGCATCATGGCTGGTCTCCGGAGCCCTCCAGGGCGTCCTGGTAGGGGCGGTTGGTGTTAAAGACGTCGAAGTTCTCCGCCCTCGTGGTGACGAGCTGCCCCGATCTTGGTATTCAGCGAGACGATCCGGCGATCGGCCTTGAGCAACGGGGAGGCCGGTCGATGGCGGGTAGGTGCCGAGCAACTGCCGATGCTGTTGAACGTCTCGGCCGGCATCGGCAGCAGATAGCGCTCGGGGCAGGGGTTGTTGTGATTCGCGTTGGGCAAGGGCGGCAGCATCGGGAAGGCGGCGAACCGTGTTGCCCGAGGTGGCCGGGCCCCAGAGAGGGTTGTACACGTCTTCCACGTCCGCGATCCAGAAGTGGAAGTACGGTAACTCGGCGGGCGGCGCCGGGTTGGCGTTGGCGGACGACTGGATGACCTGGCCATTCGGCTTGATCAGGATATCGACGTAGCCCGTGTACGGATCGACCGGCAGCCGCGACCGCTCCGGCTGCGTGCGCGTTCCAGGTCGTCATGTCGATGACCGTTCCGGCCGGCAGCGTGACCTCGCGGGAGTCTTCGACGGGCACGGGCCGGCGGTAGATGGTGTAGCGAAGGCCGTGCGGTCGTCGGGAACGTTTCGAGGATGCCCTCTCCGGCTTCGTACTCGCTGAGCGTCAGATGTAGGTAGCCGGTGATGGCGTTGTAGAACATTTCCTGGGGGTCATCGATGCCGTTCTGGCCGTCGTCATCGATAGCCGTTGAAGCCGGGATCGATGATGCCGTCGCCGTCGTTGTCGATGCCGTCGAAGATCTCGTCGGTGAAGCCGTCGTTGTCGTCGTCCTTGCCGTTCAGGAGGATGAGGAACTCGGCGTTGCTGCTGCCGGGTCCGGTGGGGTAAGCTGGGGCAGACCGTTGTTGATATACCGTTGCGGGTTCCGAGGCGCCCGGGGTGTTCGGGTCCGACGGACTCATCGGGCCGACGATCGTGTAGGACCGGTTCGATCCCTCGAACTGGATCTTGTCGCCCTGGCGGATATTCCAGTACCAGGAGGTTGGATTGGTCGGGCACCCAGACGTTTGGCACCGACGGTCGAGTGTGCTTGTACTCCTTGACCACCATCGTGTGAGTTGCGATCGTGTAGGGTGGTAGGAAGTAGACTGCCGGAATGTTCGGATATGTATCTCGACGGGGTCCATCGTGCGTGATGTGCGTCACCATGCCCTCGTTGTAGGTCGGTCCCTGCTGGATGGCGACCATCCGGCTGGAGGTGAGGACGAGGGGGCGGGCGGGGTCGTAGTCATCGGGGATCAGGCGGAGGCCGCGGGGCTCGCCGGCGCGGACGGCGGCGTCGCGGGCGCGGTTGATCTCGGAGTGGACGAGGTTGGCCGCCTCGCTGACCCGGCGCTCGTTGACGGCCGGGACGACGACCGGGATCATGGCCGCGGAGAGCAGCACGATGATCAGGGTCACGACCAGCAGTTCGACCAGGGTGAAGCCCCTCGGGGAGTCACAGGTCCGGCGTGCCGGCGTCATCGGATACCTCCCGACTGGTTCTGGAGCGCCTGGTTGTCGATGTTGTCCTCGGCGACCTCCGGCGAGATCGGCCGGGGCGTGCCGCGGCGGGGGGGTCGGAACAGTTCGCACCAGGCGGCCCGAATTCTCGGCGGGTATTGATCGGCTGACTCGGACCGGATAGTTGTTCTGTAGATGCCCGGTCACCGATCGCGGCAGGCGATGCTGTCCGGGCGGGCCGCTGTTGCTCGCGATGAAGTTATCGTCGAGCATCAGGAATCCATGTTCGCCGTCCCGCCCGGGGAGACGACGAGGAACTTGCAGAAGTAGGATCGTCTCGCATAGGCCCGCTGCGATCCCAGGATGTCGCCTGAGGCGATGATCCCGCTGACCCAGTTCGGGTCGGCCAGGCAGGTAAACGTCGGACTCGAACAGGAGAACCTTCGAGCTGGGGGTGGAGGCGGCATGCCGGCGTTGGCTCCCCACCAGGACGGGAGCGACGAGCAGATTGTTCGGGTCGAGCGGGAACGACTTGCGCGGCTCGATGGATCGTGAGGTACGAAGGTCGATCCCTTCTGGAGTTCCGGCGTATTGTGGAAGATCGGCCAGCGGTAGAACTGGAGCGGGTTGCCCCAGCCATCGACGAACTCGGGGAGGCCGTCGCCGTCGGTGTCCTGCACCTCGCGCTCGGTGAAGTCGTCGGCGTTGAAGACGCTGCCGAGCGGCCCCTGGCCCTCGATGAGGATCGCGTAGAGCGTCTCGGAGCGGGCGGTGACGTGCTTGTGGTTGTTCAGGAACGTGTTGAGGTTCGCGGCGGCCTCCGTGTCGCCGCCGGAGCTGGTGCCCTCGGCCGATCTCGTCGATGTAGTCCGTTGCCGTTGTCGTCCGCGGTGTTCAAGCCGAGGGGGTCCAGGCCGATCAGCTTGTTCAGGGCGGCGCGGGCGGTGTAGGAGGCGCCGAAGATCCCTTCGCCGTAAGGGATCGATGCCCGTTCCCGGCCCCGGCCCGGAGATTGGTGGCGGCATCGGTCCCGCGGCGACGTCGGCGGCTCGGGCGGGAAATAGGCCGGGCAGATCGAGGTGCCCGATCGGGCAGGACGTAGTGAAACGGCGTTCGGATGAGACGAGGGCCGGGGGCGAGGGGGCCATGTCCGTTAGATACGGCCGGGCCCGCGAAGTTGACCGGGTAATTCGGGTCGCTCTGGATGAAGAAGACATCGGGCAACTCTCGCTTGATGAGATCGATCCGGGCGATGACCTGGGCCCGCTCGTCGCTCGGCAGGCCCCAGGGCAGAGGGCGGCCGGGATGTTCGGGCCCGGTGGGGATCGCCGCCAGGTACTGATGCGCGCCGTTGGGCGTGACCTGCATCTGGAGCAGGGCGTCGAGCCGCTCGTTGAGCCCCATCTCCAGCTTGGTGATCAGTGACTGCGTGGCGCGGATCTTCGCCTGCTCGATGCCGGCGAACGAGACGGAGGCGATGAAGGCGACGATCAGGCCGATGATCAGCATGACGATCGCCAGCTCGATCAGCGTGAAGCCGTGGCGTCCGGCGGGTTGCCGGTTTCGCATTGGTCTCGCCCTCATCGCCGCCTCGATCGGTTCGCGTCAAGAAACTTACGACGCATATCAGCAATGGTGATGACAGTGCCGCGGATCAGTCCATGGCGCCCTGGGAGAAGTTGGTGACGTTGTCGCGTTCGTAGTTGCGGACGTCGCCGCTGAAGGAGAGCCGGAGGGGAAGGGCAGACGCTGGCGGCGGAGCTGGTGGCGTCGTACTGGCCGCCGAGGCCGTAGGTGCCGTCGGAGCCGGGGTGAGATGATCTGGAAGGACTTGGGGTTGATGAACTGGGCCGACTGCGAGCCGTTGGCTGGGGACGGGCAGATTGCTGGTGTAGGGGTTGGGCGACGGCGAGACGGTCGGCTGGATGGGCAAGGGGAAGTTCACGCGGAAGGGCATCGCGAGCGCTTGCCCGTTGCTGTCCACCTCGGGGTAGTTGGCGTCGCCGGGGCCGAAATTGATGTCGTTGGGGTTGTAACTGTTGGTGCCGTAGGCCGAGAAGTAGGCGTAGTAGCGGAACTCGCTGACGCTGTGGAAGGGGTCCACGTAGCCGGGGATGCCGTCGCCGTCATCATCGACGAGCCGGTTGGCCTGGAACTCGTACATGACGGGCGTCCGGTTGCCGGTGGCCATCATGTTGACGCCGCCGGCGCCGATGATCGTGGAGTACTTGAACGGGTAGCGCGGGTCCTTGCCGAAGCCGACCAGGCCGTCGCCGACCTGGAAGATGGCACCGCCGTTGGTATTGGCCGGGCCGGTCGGCTGGGGAATGCCGCCGAGGAAGAAGGCCAGGCACTCGTGACCTTCGAGGTAGAGGTAGCCGGGGTCCTGGACGCCGTTGCCGTTGAAGTCGGGCCAGTAGTCCTCGGTACCGTCCTTGTTCTGGTCCCAGGGGGCGAAGTAGGTGCCGACGGCGACGCTCCGCACGAGCTGGGCCTTGGGGAAGAACTTCTGGAGGTAGCGGACCGACTGCTGGGCGAGCGTGCCGAGGATGATCGTCGGAGGCGGCCGAAGACCTGCGGGCCGCCGACGAACGAGCCGCTGGAGGAGGACAGGGCACGCCGTCGAGCCGACGGGATAGCTGCCCGTCTCGCTCAGAATGATCCGGCTGGGCGGGTAGTCGCCATACTGGTTGTTGAACTGCGTGAGGGCCCCGACGAGGTTGTTGATCTCGCCGCTGGCCTGGGCGTTGCGGGCATTGCGCATCGCGGCGGCCAGGACCGGGATCAGCAGGGCGACCAGGATGCCGATAATCACGATGACGATCAGCAGCTCGACCAGCGTGAAGCCGCGGCGGCGAGGTCGAGGTTGAGGGCACGGGCGGTTCATGTTCGGCGACTCCTCCGGGAAGTGGGCTCGGGCTCGGCCTCGGCCCGCCGCGACCCATACGATTCGATGCTTGGTCACCCGATCCGGTTCCAGATTTTCTTTCGTGAACCTTGTCTTCGCTTATGTGATCTGACGGTCGCGTTGCCGGCGGCTCGTCCTGATCGGTCGGGGGATGGACGGGGCACGCCGGGGCGGGTTTGGGGTCGCCCCGGAGGGTTCGGCCGACGGTGGGTGGACATCAAGGGCGGCGGGCCGGGTCGAGATTCGCTCGACCGGGCGGCCCGCCGGGTAGCGAGCGGCGGGGTCAGCCCGAGAGCTTGCTGATGAGCTGGATCAGCGGCATGAACAGGGCGATCACGATGAAGCCGATGATCCCGCCGAGGATGACGATCATGATCGGTTCGAGGAGGCTCACGAGGCTCTCGACGAGCACCTCGACTTCTTCCTCATAGTTGTCGGCGATCTTGTTCAGCATGGTGTCCAGGTCGCCCGTCTCCTCGCCGACGTCGATCATGTTGACGACGATGTCGTCCACAATTCGGCTCTCGCGCAGGGGCTGGGCGATCGTTTCACCCTCGCGGATGCTCTCATAAATCCGCGTGAAGGCCCGCTCGAAGACGGCGTTCTCGGCGGTGTCGCGGACGATCAGCAGCGATTCCAGGATCGGGACGCCCGACTGGACCAGGGTTCCGAGTGTTCGCATGGTCCGTGCCACGGTCGATTTCTCGATGATGGTGCCCATGACGGGGATCATCAGCCAGAGACGATCGAGGATGTAGGCGCCGGTCCGGTTGCGGTAGAGGAGCTTGATCAAGATCCAGATGACGATCGGCGTGATGAGCACCACCCAGAACTTCTGGATGATGAAGTCGCTGGCGGTGAGCAGGAAGACGGTCATCGCCGGCAGATCCACGCCGAAGTCGGCGAAGATGGCCTTGAACTTGGGGATGATGAAGTAGAGGATGAACCCGACGATACAGGTCGCGACGAGGATGACGACGATCGGGTAGACCATCGCTCCCTTGACCCGGCGCTTGAGGGTCTGCGACTTTTCCTTGAAATCCGCCAGGCGCTGGAGGATGACTTCGAGGGCACCGCCCGCCTCACCGGCCTTGACCATGTTGCAGTAGAGCCGGTCGAAGGCCTTGGGATGCTTGGCCATCGCCTCGGAGAGCGTCGAGCCGCTCTCGATGTCCTCGATGACGTCCATCAGGGAGTTCTTGAGAACGCCCGGCTTGGACTGGTTCTCAAGGATCTTGAGGCTTCGGAGGATCGGCAAGCCGGCGTCCTGAAGGGTGGAGAGCTGGCGAGTGAAGAGGGTGAGGTTCTTGGAGGAGATCTTGCCGATGGTGAACGACTTCTTCTTCTTGTTGCGGCTGGTCGCCTTCTTGGCTGCCCCCTTGCCGCCCTTCTTGCCGGCGGCCTTGGCCGCGCGCTCGCTGATCTTGGTGACGAAGTAGCCCTTCTGCCGGATCAGCTGCTGGGCCTCTTCCTGGGTGGCGGCGTCGATGGAGTCCTTGACCTCCTTGCCGGTGTGGTCCATCGCCTCGTACTGGAAGGTCGGCATCGTCTGGGTCTCCGTCACTGGTCACGAGTGGCCGGTTGTGTTCGCGAGTCTCTGGGTTCGATCGTGGACGGTGTTTCTCGACGTTCGCAGCCTCAGGCCCTGGGAGCGGGTTCGCCGCCTCGGACTGATTGACCAGGAATCGTTGACGTCAGGCGTCGTCGAGCATCGTCTCGCGGACGACTTCCTCGATGGTGGACTGGCCGGTGTGGATGGCGAGCAAGCCGGCCTCGCGGAGTGTCCGCATGCCGTACTTGCGGCCGGCCTCGCGGAACTCGTCGAGGGAGACCTCGCTGGTGATCAATTCGCGGAGGTGCTCATTCATGATGAGCAGCTCGAAGAGGCCCATGCGGCCCTTGTAGCCGGTGTTGTTGCACTTGTCGCAGCCGCGGCCGTAGTAGAACTTCTTCTGGCGGACTTCATCCATGGACATCCCCAGCTCCATGGCGACCTCCTCGCTGGGGGTGAACTCCGTCTTGCAGAACTGGCAAATCTTCCGCACGAGCCGCTGGGCGAGCACGGCCTCGACGGTCGCCGTGATGAGGAACGTGGGGATGCCCATATCCCGCATCCGGGTGACGGCCGACGGGGCGTCATTCGTGTGCAACGTGGTGAAGACGATGTGGCCGGTCAGGCTCGCCTGAATCGAGATCTCGGCGGTTTCCAGGTCGCGAGTCTCGCCGACGAGGATCTTGTCCGGATCCTGCCGGAGGATGGCGCGGAGGCAGGCGGCGAAGGTGACCCCGATCTCGGCGTTGATCGGGCACTGGATCAGGCCCTCGATGTCGTACTCGACCGGCTCCTCGGTCGTGATGATCTTGTCCTCGATCTTGTTCAGCTCGTTGAGCGTGGCGTAGAGCGTGGTCGTCTTGCCGGAGGAGGTGGGCCCGGTGACGAGGATGACGCCGTTGGGCTTGTGGATCACCTCGCGCCAGATAACGAGGGTGTCCTCGGGCATGCCGACCTTTTCCAGGTCGAGGTTGACGACCGTCTTGTCGAGGATTCGCAGCACGACCGACTCGCCGAACATGGTCGGCAGAGTGGAGACGCGGATATCGACCGTGTGGTTGCCGATGGCCAGCTCGATCCGGCCGTCCTGCGGGAGCCGGCGCTCAGCGATGTCGAGGTTGGACATGACCTTGATCCGGCTGGCGATCGCCGGCGCGAGGTGGCGAGGCGGCGGCACCAGCTCGTACAGGATGCCGTCCACGCGGTAGCGCATCTTGTACTCGTCCTCGAACGGCTCAAAGTGGATGTCCGAGGCCTTGTCCTTGATCGCCAGCAGCAGCACCATGTTCAGGAGCTTGCGAACCGGAGCCGCCTCGGCCATCTCCTCGATGGCCTCCAGGTCGATCGTGTTCTCGTTGCGGCCCGAGTACTGCGAGAGCCCCTTGTCTTCCTCGATCTGCTTGACGACGTCGGCGATCGACTCCTGCTTGCCGGCGTAGATCCGATCGATGGCGCCGAGGACATCGGCCTCGGAGGCGACCATGCCCTTGACCTCCACGCCGAGGAACTGGCGGAGGCTTTCCAGCGTCGTCGGGTTCTGGGGCTCGGCCATCGCGACCGTCACCGACTTGTCCTTCTTGCCGACGGAGACCGGCACGACCTTGAAGGCCGAGGCCATCGACTCGGCGACCGAGTCAATCGCCTCCTGGGGAATGGTCATGTCCCCGAGCTTGACGACCTTCATGCCGAGCTGTTCACCGAGGGCCTTGAGCACCTGGTCCTCGTTGACGAAGCCGAGCCGTGCAGCCACCTTGCCGACGAGCTCGCCGCTCCGCTTGTGCTCCTCGAGCACGTTCCAGAGCTTCTCCTCGTCGAGATAGCCCATGTCCACCAGGATCGTGCCGAGCTTGCGTGCCATGCTCTTTGGCTCCTCGCGGGGTCTCGCGATGAGGACGGACCCGTCGCGCAGCGGTACAACCGGCCCGGGGAGGCCGGCCAGGTTCGATCATTCGGTTTCGTGCGAAGCGTTGCGGTCGGAAGGGTTGGCTTGGGGCCTGGCCCCGCGGCAGACGGCGATGGGGAAGCGAGAAAACCTCCCCGGGAACTACGGGCCGGGCGGGGCGTTGTGACGCGCCCCCGTCCGGGAAAAAGGAGTGACGAGCGCGGCTCAGTCCTCGCCGCCCTCCTCGTCGTCGTCGAAGATGCCCTTCTTGGCGTTCTCGATGCGTTCCTTCAGTTCGTTCGGTTTGCGGGACTTGTAGATGACCTCGGTTCTCCTCGACGAGTCCCTGCCTCCAGAGGTTGAACAGGGAGTCGTCCATCAGGATCATGCCGTGTTTGCGGCCGGTCTGGATGGTCGAGTCGATCCGGTAGGTCTTGTTCTCGCGGATCAGGTTCGAGACGGCCGGGGTGACGACCAGGCACTCGTAGGCGGCCACCAGCCCCTTCGGCTTGCGCGGCAGGAGCCCCTGGGCGAGGATGCCGATGATCGCGACCGAGAGCTGGGTGCGGATCTGGTCCTGCTGCTCCTTGGGGAAGACGTCGATGATCCGGTTGACGGTGCCCTCGGCCGAGTTGGTGTGCAAGGTACCGAAGACGATGTGACCGGTCTCGGCGGCCGTGATGGCCGCGGAAATCGTAGCCAGGTCACGCATCTCGCCCACGAGGATGATGTCCGGGTCCATCCGCAGGGCCCGGCGGATCGCCTCGGGGAAGTCGGGCACGTCGATGCCGATCTCGCGCTGGTTGACCAGGCTCTTGTTGTGCTTGTGGAAATACTCGATCGGGTCCTCGATCGTGATGATGTGGCGGTCCATGTTGTTGTTGATCCAGTTGATCATGGACGCCAGGCTGGTCGTCTTGCCCGAGCCGGTCGGCCCGGTCACGAGGATCAAGCCGCGCGGGCGCTGGATCAAATCTTCCATGACCGTCGGCAAGCCAAGCTGCTCGAAGGTCAGGAACTCGTTCGGAATCCGCCGGAGCACCAGGCCGACGTTGCCCGCGCTGCTTGAAGACGGCCACGCGGAAACGGGCCATCTCGCCGAAGGCGAAGCCGAAGTCGGTCCCGCCCACCTCCTGGAGCTCCTGCTGGCAGCGCTCCGGGGTGATGCTCTTCATCAAGGCGACGGTATCTGGCGGCTCAAGCACCTTGGTCGCCAGAGGCCGCATGTGACCATGCAGGCGCAACATCGGCGGCGAGCCAACCGTCAGATGGAGGTCGCTGGCCCTCTGGGTGCAGACCGTCTGGAGCAACTTGTCAATCAGCAGCGTTCCCATGGATCTCCAAGTCCTCGCGGACTTCTTCCGGGGGCAGCCTGGACAGATAGCCAGGATTGACGGGTTCTCGTTAACCAGGTGTCCGCCGAAAAGAGGGCTGGGCGAAAGGAAGTTACGGAGACGGTCTGCGCTCCCGACCGGCACCCTCATTATTCCCTCGTTGGACACAAGATCAAGCGCCAGCGGCGGGTGGGAGAGTGCGGGTTGGGCCGCTGGCGACGTCGCCCGGACCCTCCCGCTCTCTCCCGGAGTGTCATTGTGCCCTCCATCGGATTGGCCCATCGCCCGCCTGGGGGCGAGGAGCCGGATCGTCAGGATGCGTTGCCGGCGAGCATGTCGCGCTTGGTGATGCGGAGCACTTCCTCCAGGGTGGTCAACCCCTTCAGGGCCTTGATCATGCCGTCCTCGAAGAGTGTGCGCATCCCTTGCTTACGAGCGACTTTACGGATCGCCTCTGTCGATTCGCCGCGGAAGGTCATCTCCCGGACGGTGCTGCTCATGCTCATCAACTCGTAGATCCCCATCCGGCCCCGGTAGCCGGTCCGGTTGCAGTAGGTGCAGCCCTTGCCCTTCATGAAGTTGGCCTTCTTGACGATGTCGGGCCGGAGGCCCAGACCCTTCATCAGGTGGGCGGGGGGCTCGATGCGCTGGCGGCACTTGGGGCAGACCTTGCGCACGAGACGCTGGGCCATGATGCCCATGACCGAGCTGGCGACGAGGAACGGCTGAACACCGATATCGACCATCCGTGTAATGGCACTGGGCGCATCGTTCGTGTGTAGCGTACTGAAAACCAGGTGTCCCGTCAGTGACGCCTGGATTGCTGTGTTGGCTGTCTCCTCATCGCGAATCTCGCCGACGAGCAGGATGTTGGGGTTCTGCCGCAGCATGGCCCGGATGATCCGGGCGAAGGTCATCCCGATCCGGGCCTTCACCTCGCACTGGTTGACGCCGGGAAGGTAGTATTCGACCGGGTCCTCGGCAGTGATGATCTTGACGTCGGGTCGGTTCAGCTCGTTCAACGCGGCGTAAAGGGTGGTCGTCTTGCCCGAGCCGGTCGGGCCGGTGACCAGGAGGATGCCGTTGGGTCGCTTGATCAGGGTGCTGAAGCGTTTCCAGTCCTCCTCGCCGAAGCCGAGGTCGCGGAGACCTACCTTGATGTTCTCACGGTCGAGGATGCGCATGACGACCGACTGACCGTGATTGGTTGGGAGGATGCTGACACGCAGATCGATATCCTTCCCGGCGACGTGCATCTTGATCCGGCCGTCCTGGGGCCGGCGTTTCTCGGCGATGTCGATCGAGCCCATGATCTTGATGCGGCTGACGATCGAGCCGAGCAGGCGGCGGGGGGGGCTGTCGCGTTCCATGCAGACGCCGTCGATCCGGTAGCGGATCCGGATCCGGTCGGCGAACGGCTCGATGTGGATATCGGAGGCGCGCATGTTGACGGCCTCCTGGATGATCAGATGCACGAGGCGGATGACGGGGGCATCCCCTTCCTCGATGCCGGTCAGGCTGCCGCTGCCCTTGCGGTCGCCGGAGTCGTCGGCGAAGTCGATCGCGGTGTCGGTGAATTCCTGGAGCATGGAGTCCACCGACTCGGTTTCCTGGGTGGAGCTGCCGTAGTAGCGGTTGATCGCCTCGACAATCGCCTCCTTGGGGGCGAGGGCGACCTCGATCTCGCGGTTCAGGACGAACCGGAGCTTGTCAATGGTCTCGAAGTCGAGTGGGTTGTGCATGATGACCTTGATCGCTCCGTTCTCCTGGGCCAGGGGCATGACCAGGTTCTCGCGGGCGAGCGACTCGGGCACCAGCTCGATGACGGAGGGGGGAATCTCGATCTCGTGGAGGTCCACGAAGGCCATGTTGTGTTCTTCGGCCTTCGCCTTCATGATCTGGTCGGGCTCGGCGTAGCCGAGCTTGACAAGCGCCTCCTCGATCGGGATGTTGCCCATCCGCTTGGCTTCATTGATCTGGTCGGGACCGACGACTCCGCGGCGGACGAGGATCTCGGTCCAGTCTCGGCTCTGCTTGGCCATGTCGAAGGGCTCCCACGGGGTGACGACCCGTCTAGATCGGAGAGGAGAGGGCGCGGGCCGGAGGGCGCATCCGGAACGGTCGGGCGCGACCGTCGCACCCGGCCTGCGCGGACAGGCCCTCCGTTGGGATTCTCGTTATCACAGGGAAACGACCGGTCCGCAAGCGTCTCGGGGGCACGAACGGGGTCACGACTCGTTTGACAATCGGACGCGGGCGATAAGGGAGATGATGGAATCGATAAGCTCCAAGCTAACATAGCCTTGACGCCGCGACAAGCGGCTAACTGGCGGTGTCGTGAGAAGGCATCGTGACGGTCGGGAAACGAGGAAGGCCGCCGGGTCCATGGGGACGCGGCGGCCTTTGCGGGTTGGCGAAGCAGGAACGTCTGGGTCACTTGTCACGGGCGGTCGCCTGCCCCCCGGCGAGGGCGGCCTGGGCGGCGGCCAGGCGGGCGATCGGGACGCGGAAGGGGGAGCAGGAGACGTAGTCGAGGCCGACCTTGTGGCAGAAGGCGACGCTCTCGGGGTCGCCGCCGTGCTCGCCGCAGATGCCGATCTTGAGGTGCTCGTTGTGCTTGGCCTGGCGAGCCTTGCGGCCGCGCTCGACGCCGATCTCGACGAGCTGGCCGACGCCGCCGACGTCGATCGACTGGAACGGGATCGACGGGCAGGATCTTCTCGCGGAGGTAGGTCGGCATGAACCCCTTGATGTCGTCGCGGCTGAAGCCGAAGGTCATCTGGGTCAGGTCGTTGGTGCCGAAGGAGAAGAACTGGGCCTCCTCGGCGATCTGGTCGGCGACGAGGGCGGCGCGGGGGATCTCGATCATCGTGCCGATGAGGTAGTCCACCTTCGTGCCGGCCTTCTGCATGACCTCCTCGGCCACGGCGATGGCCCGCTTCTTGAGGATGGCCAGTTCCTCGACGGTGCCGACCAGCGGGATCATGATCTCGGGCAGGACGTCCTTGCCCTTCTTCTTGACCTCGATGGCCGCCTCGATGATGGCGCGGACCTGCATGTCGCCGATCTCGGGATAGACGATCGGCAAGCGGCATCCGCGGAAGCCGAGCATCGGGTTGAACTCGTGGAGCTGCTCGACGCGGTGCTTGATCCGCTCGACATCCACGCCGAGCTGCCTGGCGACCTCGGCCTGGCCCTTGTCGTCGTGGGGGAGGAACTCGTGGAGGGGCGGGTCGAGCAATCGGATCGTGACGGGCAGGCCGGCCATCGCCTCGAAGATGCCGACGAAGTCCTCGCGCTGGAAGGGCTCTAGCTCGTCGAGGGCGGCCTTGCGGGCGGCCGTGGCTCGCTCCTGCCGCTTCTTCTCTTTCTCGGCCTGCGGGACATTCTTATCCTCGGGCTGATCCTCCCCGCCATCGGCCAGGATCATCTTCCGCATGGGGGTGATCCGGTGGTCGCCGAAGAACATGTGCTCGGTCCGGCAGAGGCCGATCCCCTCGGCGCCGAACTCGCGGGCCCTGGCGGAGTCGGCGGGGGTGTCGGTGTTGGTGCGGACCTTGAGGGTCCGCATCTTGTCGGCCCAAGCCATGAGGGTGGCGAAGTCGCCGGAGATGGTCGGCGGGATGGTCTCGACCTTGCCGAGCATGACGTCGCCGGTCGAGCCGTTGATCGTCAGGAAGTCGCCTTCCTTGAGGGTCTGGCCGGCGACGGTGAGGGTCTTGGCCTTCTCGTTGATCTTGACGGCCTCGCAGCCGACGACGCAGGGCTTGCCCCAGCCGCGGGCGACGACGGCGGCGTGGCTGGCCTTGCCGCCGGTGGAGGTGAGGATGCCGGAGGCGAGGTGCATGCCGGCGACGTCCTCAGGGCTGGTCTCCTTGCGGACCAGGAGGATCGGCGTCTTGGGGTGCTTCTCGGCGAAGGCGACGGCGTCCTCGGCCGTGAAGATCAACTGGCCGGTGGCGGCGCCAGGGCTCGCGGCGATCCCCTGGGCGACCGGCTTGGCCTTCGCCTTGGGGTCGAGCTGGGGTAGAAGCAGGTGGTTGAGGCTCTCGGGGCTGACCCGCTGGACGGCGGTCTTCTCGTCGATCAGGCCCTCCTTGACCATCTCGACGGCGATCCGGACGGCCGAGGTGCCGGTCCGCTTGCCGGTGCGGGTCTGGAGCATGTAGAGGCTGCCGTCCTGCACGGTGAACTCGATGTCCTGCATCTCCTTGTAGTGGGACTCGAGCTTGCCGCGGATCTGCTGGAGTTCGTCGTAGACCTTCGGCATCTCCTCGTGGAGCCGGGTGATCGGCTCGGGGGTGCGGATGCCGGCGACGACGTCCTCGCCCTGGGCGTTGATGAGGTAGTCGCCGTAGAAGGTGTTCTCGCCGGTGTTCGGGTCGCGGGTGAAGGCGACGCCGGTGCCGGAGTTGTTGCCCATGTTGCCGAAGACCATCGCCTGGACGTTGACGGCCGTGCCCTTCAGGGTCGTGATCCGCTCGATCCGGCGGTACTCGATCGCCTTCTTGCCCATCCAGGAGTTGAAGACGGCCATGATCGCCGCCCAGAGCTGGTCCATCGGGTCCTGGGGGAAGGGCTTGCCGACGGCCTTCTGATAGACGCCTTTGTAGCGCTTGACCAGCTCCTTGAGGTCGTCGGTGGTCAGGTCGGTGTCGAGCTGGACCCCCTTGGCCTCCTTCATGGAGTGCAGCTCGTGCTCGAACTGCTCGTGCTCGACGCCCATGGCGGTCGAGCCGAACATGTCGATGAGGCGTCGGTAGCTGTCGAGGGCGAACCGCTCGTTGCCGGTCTTCTTCGCGACCCCGGCGACCGAGGCGTCGGTCAGGCCGAGGTTGAGGATGGTATTCATCATGCCCGGCATCGACAGGGCGGCGCCGGAGCGGACGCTGACGAGGAGCGGGTCGCTCGGGTCGCCGAACTTCTTGCCGACGGCCTGCTCCATCTTCTGGAGGGCGGCCTGGACCTGGGGCCGGACTTCCTCGGGGAGCTTGCGGCCGTTGTCGTAGTAGGCGGCGCAGACCTCGGTGGTGATGGTGAAGCCGGGCGGCACCGGGATGCCGATGGCGCTCATCTCGGCGAGGTTGGCCCCCTTGCCGCCGAGCAGCTCCTTCATCTTGGCCGTCCCCTCGGCCTGGCCCCCGCCGAACGAATAGACAAATTTGGGCTGATCGGACATCTCTGGAACAAGCTCCGTGGTTCGGTCGCGGCCATGCAATGTAAGTCGGTAAACCCCAAAATCTAGTGATTTTCCCCCGGGGTCGTCAAGGGGCGCGGCCGCGGCCGTCGGCGAGGATCCCCCCTCACTCGTCGCAGGCTCGGGGGCTGACGAGCTTTGCGCCGGCATGTTCCGGGACCGGAGCGGGAGGCGGACTTCAGCCGGGGAAGTCAGCCGATCGACCCGACCCGTCTCGCGGTTTGCCTTGCCGAGGATGCGCCCGCGACGCCGAAGGGACGCTCCGGAGACGCCCTCGGGATGTCCCGGAGACGCGCGAGGGACGCCGAGGCATGGATTATCGGACGGTAGCAAGTTTTTATTAAGCGGGGAGTTGCGACACAATTTTGCCCATCTTGAAGTTCGTTCGGCCGTGGAGGACGTTCGGGGAGACGTTCTCCGAAACTGGGAAGGCGCGGCACCGACGAACCAGGCGAGGTGGGTTGGCGACGGACGAAGAACGCAGAAGGAGGGATGGAAGAATTCTAGCACACGAAGGCGACTTCGGCTTCGAGCCGCACGGGGTTTTCCGATCAGGCGGAGGCGAGACGTCGGGCGATCGGTCGGAGGAGGGAAGCGAGGCGGGGGTGTTTGTGACGGAGGGTGTGCAGGTGGGAGGCGACGGCGAGTTCGCCCTGAGACAGGTTCGCGGCCAGGGCGAGGCGCTGTTCGAGGTCGTGGATGCGGGCGACGTAGCCGTGGATCAGGAACTGGTCGGCCGCGTTGGCGGGGACGCTCAGCGACGGCAGGAGGTGCCGGTCCTCCGCACGGACGTAGAAGCGATTGATCCCGTCGAAGAGGGCGAAGTGGTAGTCGGCGTCGAGCAGGAGCGGCTCCCAGCTCTCGACGTCGTTGGCCTCGACCAGGACGATCCGGGGCCGCCAGCGGGCCCAGTCGTGGCCGGCCAGGACGGCGGCCTCGTGGCCCTCGACATCGACCTTCAGGAAGTCGATGGTCACGCCGGGCGGGACGTGGGCCTCGCAGACCCGGGCCAGGGTCATCACCGGGACCTGGCGCTCGACAACCTCGCCGGGAGCGGCGCCGAACCAGCCGGTGAGGAGGTTGCGATCGACGGACCAGCAGGCGGAGGGGGCCTCGAAGAGGGTCAACTGGCCGGCGCGGTCGGAGAGGCCGATGTTGAGGTTGGCATCCCGCGGTCGGTCCCTCCGGAGCCGGGCGAACGGTGCGGGGTTGGGTTCGATGTTGATGCCGCTCCAGCCGTGCTCGGAGAAATGCTTGGTCACTGAGTGCTCGACCGGATCGAACGCGCCCACGTCGATGTAGAAGCCGGGGCGATCGTCGGGGAAGGCGCGGGCGAGGACGACATCCTCGAAGTTATCGGCGTAGGACATCATCTTCGCGGGCATGAGCACGGATTCCACGGTAATGAAGAGATCGGGAGATGATGAGGCTCTCCTGGCCTCACTTCCTGAACTTTCGACCAAGGCGGAATCCGTTCTCCAGGGAATCCCTCCTGGTTGATCGGGAATTGCCCCGGCCGCGCGACTATTCGCGGGGTGGGGCTCCTCGGCGATTGGCACCGACGACGAGGCGGCTGTCGGGATGCTGGTCCTGCCAGTCGGACCAGGTGGCGAGTGTCATCGGCGCGAGGCGGGCGAGGCTGGCGCCGCGGAGCGGGCCGGCGAGGGCGACGAGGGCCGTGTCGTCGGGAGCCCAGAGACTCTCGGTGCCGCGGTCATAGAGCAAGGGGCGACCGCCGTAGAGATAGCCGGTCGTGCCCATGGTGATTCGGCGGTTCTGGTGGCGGGGGTCGAAGGCATCGACGGCCTGCTCGGGGTCCACCAGTGGGGTGTAGAGGACCAGCAAGGGCGTGGATTCGACCTGCTCGTTGACGACCAGAACCTTCTGGAGCACGAGGGCCGGATAGACGGTCGGGGGGGTGGTCGTCGCGATGCCGTAAACCGGGCTGTCGGACGGGATGCGATTCCAGCGCTCGCCGCCGCCGACCTCGACAACCGGCTGGTCAATGGCGCGGAAGACGTCGCGCCCGAGGGCCCAGGAGAGCCGTTCGCGCTCGACCTCGCCGTCCCGGGCGCGGAACCAGCGATGGCCCACCCCGCGCTCCCAGGTAGCCCAGATCATGGTGAAGTCGCCATCTCGATGATACCAGTCGGCCGGCCTCCGGGCGAGCATGGGATAAGGATTGATGCCTTCGTAACCGATGATGCGTGTGTGCACGTCCTGATATTGCTCGCGTTGCAATTCCCGGAACTCGGCGATGAGTTGGGGGGTCTTGTAGGCGATGAATCCGAGCAGACTGAAAAGCAGAACGAGGGCGAGCGGCGTCGGGATCGACGCCGAGGGCCTGGGGATTGGCGCATCGGCCGGCCTGGCGGCCGGAGCGAGGGGGGGAAGGGCGGGCGCGTCCGGACGGATCGGCTCAGAGGCCGCATCGGCGGTGGCCATGGCAGAGACCTCCCGGTTGTCGAAGCATGAGGACAGGCAACAGTCGCGACCGGGGCGGCGAGTGGCCCCGGGAGAATGGATGCCTGCTTATCGCGCGCAGGGGGAGGGCTGTCAATGGATCAATGGACCTGATCTAGCAAAGGCTCGCGATTTTTGATGAGAGAGGCGTTGAGGCGATCCGGGAGGCGTTGAGGCGATCCGGGCTGATGCGCGGTCGCGTGGCCTCGAAAGGGGATCTCGTCGCTTGTTCGGATCGATGGGCGGCTTTAAAGTGCCATGGTCGCCGCACTGGCCGGGAAGGTGGCCGGGCCGGATGCGCGGCGACCATTTCAAAGGAGGTTAACCATGAAGAAGCGAATCGTGTCTTTGGTTGTTCTGGTGGCGATTTTTCTTCCCGGGTGGGCCGGCTGTGGTGGCGAGGAGCCGAAACCCGAGCCGGCTCCGGCGGCTCCGGCCGCCGGTCAGGAGGAGCCGGGCCCGGGGACAGCCGGCGGTGGCGGCGATACGCCGGTGCTTCCGGGCCGCTGATCGCGAGGATTTCGACCGAGCCCCGATTCCCTGGTCCACGCGACGTGGCGGCTCGTGGAGGCTTGTCACTCGCGAGCGATTCCCCCGCTCCACGGTTGCCGGGGCTCGGTCGGGAGTTCCCCAAACGAGGCGGAGTGTCGAGGATCACAGTCGGGGGCGGCTGTGCCACAAGATTTGTAGGCCAGCCGCCCCCGGCTGGCCGGCTCTCCACTCATGCGGGAGCCGCTCCAGGAGCTTCCCAAACGGAGTGATGCGCCTCGACGATCAAGGAAGACCGGTCTGGCTCGCGGTGAGTGCTTGCAGTTTCACATCACTGTAAGTGGAGATCTTTTGACCCGATTCCGATTTTTTTCTTGCACTGGGGGAAAGCCCCGACTTATTATAGCTATTGAGAGCCAGGATTCGCCGGATTCCTCATCCCTGCGCCGGAGGTCGGCCGGGGACTGGCGAAACGGCTCTTCACTCCGGCCATTCTTCCTATCACGGTGTGGCCGAGGTCCTCTCGTCTTCTGAATCCGAACAACTTAAGCCGATGGACCTTGGCACCATCTCCCTCTCCAGGGAAAACGAGGTGTCTCATGGCGGTACGAGTGCGCGCGCCGCGCGCTGGTTTCACGTTGATCGAGCTGCTGGTGGTCATCGCCATCATCGGGGTCTTGATCGCCCTGCTGCTGCCGGCCGTGCAGGCCGCCCGCGAGGCGGCGAGGCGAACGCAATGCGTCAACAACTTCAAGCAGCTTGGGCTGGCGCTGCACAACTATCACGACGCGGTCGGCTCATTCCCGATCGGTCGGATGGGGGTCGGCTACAGCTACGCCCCCCAGCGCGGGCAGCGGCGGACCTGGGCCTTCAGTGCCCTGCCGTATTTTGAACAGACAAACCTGTTCAATGCGATCAACTTTAACTGGCAATTCTACGAGCGGCCCAACACGACGGTCATCCGCACGCCCCTGGCGATGTTGCAGTGCCCCTCAGACATGCCGAGTATCCAGGAGCCGGACACCCCCTATCCGCGAGGCAAGGGGAACGTGGCGGCCAACTGGGGCAACACGCACTTCTATCAGAACGAGAATCGCGGAGCCAGCTGGCCGAACCCGTGGAACATCGGCCCGCTCGGGACGCAAGGGACGGTAATGGGGAATAATTACTTCATGGGTGCCCCGTTCAAGGGCAACAAGTCCACGAAGATCGCCGAATTCACGGATGGAACCAGCAACACGATCCTTTGCGCCGAGGTGATCATGGGCGCGAACGCCGCCGGCGGCGCCTACGATCACCGGGGCGATATCTTCAACGACGACTACAACTGCACGATGTTCTTCACCTACACTCCGCCCAACTCCAAGATTCCCGATCAGATGGGCGGCAACGCGCAGGGCTATCCCTGGTGCAGCTACGGCAAGCTGCCCAACGTGCCGCCGTGCACCGGCGGGACACCGTTCAACGCGGCGCGGAGCCGGCACCCGGGCGGGGTCAACACCCTGTTCGGCGACGGGTCGGTGAAGTTCGTGAAGAACTCGGTCAACGTCTACACCTGGCGGTCGCTCGGCAGCCCGAACGGCGGCGAGGTGATCAGCGCCGACGCGTACTAGCGATCGCTTTGGACGAGTGAACTTGCCCACTCGTGAACGCGCTGGCGCGTTCCTCCAAGACGGAGTGGAAAACGAGGACGCCCGACCACCCAGTTTCTCTGGGTGGCCGGGCGTTGCTGAATCCTGTCCGAGTAGTCGGGAAGGATCAGGCCTTGGCGAGGGCCTTGGCCTCTTCCTGGGCCTTCTTGACGACCTCTTCCTGGAGCCGCTGTGGCAGGCGCTGGTACTTGAGGAACTCCATGGAGAAGGAGGCCTTGCCCTGGGTCATGCTGCGGAGGTCGTTGGAGTAGCCGAACATCTCCGAGAGGGGCACCTCGGCGTAGAGGACGGTGAAGCCCTCGCGCGTCTCGCTGCCGAGGATCACGCCGCGGCGGGCGGAGACGTTGCCGGAGACCGGGCCCTGGAACTCGGTGGGGGTCTCGACCTCGACCTTCATGATCGGCTCGAGCAGGACCGGGTCGGCCTTGCGGAAGGTCTCGCGGAAGCAGTCGCGGGCGCAGATCTGGAAGGCCATGTCGGACGAGTCGACGTCGTGGTAGGAGCCGTCCTCCAGGAGCATCTTGACGCCGATGACCTCGTAGCCGGCGAGCGGTCCCTTGTGGAGCGAGTCGCGGAAGCCCTTCTCGACGGAGGGGATGTACTCGGTGGGGATGCGGCCGCCGGTGACCTTGTTCTCGAAGACGAACGGCTCGGGGGCGTCCTCCGGCAAGGGCTCCATCTGGCCGATGATGTGGGCGTACTGGCCGGAGCCGCCGGTCTGCTTCTTGTGCTTGTAGTTGTAAGGCGTGACCTTGGTCGGCGCCTCGCGGTAGCTGACCTTGGGCATGCCGACGGAGCACTCGACCTTGTACTCGCGCTTGATCCGCTCGACGTAGATTTCCAGGTGCAGCTCGCCCATGCCGGAGATGATCGTCTCGCCGGTCTCCTTGTCCTGGTGGACGCGGAAGGTCGGGTCCTCGCGCATGAAGCGGTTCAGGGCCTTGGCGAGCTTGTCCTGGTCGGCCCGCTTGGCGGGGTTGATGGCCAGGTCGATGACCGGCTCGGGGGCGTAGATGCTCTCCAGCGAGAAGTTGATCGACTCGTCGCAGTAGGTGTCGCCGGTGGCGGGCTCGATGCCCATGACGGCGACGATGTCGCCGGCGCCGGCGGCGTCGATGTCCTCCTTGTAGTCGGCGTGGACGCGGAGGATCCGGCTGATCCGGCCCTTCTTGCGCTGGCGGCTGTTGAAGTAGAAGCTGCCCTTTTTGAGGGTGCCCTGGTAGATCCGCATGTAGGTGACCTGGCCGAACGGCTCCTCGACGAGCTTGAAGGCCATGGCGACGAGCGGGGCGTCGGGGTCGGGCGCAGGGGGACCTCGGCCATGCCGTTGTTGTTATCCTTGGCCATGACCTGGCGGTCGAGCGGGCTGGGCAGGTAGTTGGCGATGGCGTCGAGCAGGGGCTGGACGCCCTTGTTCTTGTAGGCGGAGCCCATGAGGACGGGGCAGATCTGGCTGGCGATGGTCGCCTCGCGGATCACGCGGAGGGTCAGGTCGAGGGGAACCTCCTGCTCCTCAAGCAGCAGCTCCATGATCTCGTCGGAGACCATCGAAAGGGCTTCGAGCATCCCCTGGCGGGCGCGCTCGGCGGCGTCCTTCAGCTCGGCCGGGATCGGCTCGCGTCGGACGGTCTCGCCCTTCTCGCCGTCGAAATAGACGGCCTCACGGCTGATCAGGTCGATGACGCCCTCGAAGTTCGACTCGGCGCCGATGGGGATCTGGAGCGGGATGGCGGTCAGACCGAGCTTGCTCTCGAGCTGGGCGATCACGTTGTTGGGGTTGGCCCCGGTGCGGTCCATCTTGTTGATGAAGGCCACCCGCGGGACGTTGTACCGCTTCATCTGGCGGTCCACGGTGATCGACTGCGATTGCACGCCGGCGACGGCGCAGAGGACCAGCACGGCGCCGTCGAGGACGCGGAGCGAGCGTTCGACCTCGACGGTGAAGTCGACGTGGCCGGGGGTGTCGATGATGTTGACCTTCTTGCCGTACCACTCGACGGTGGTGGCGGCGGAGGTGATGGTGATCCCGCGCTCCTTCTCGAGCTCCATGTGGTCCATGGTGGCTCCCTCGCCCCGGACTTCCTTGACCGTGTGGATCTTGCCGGAATAGAACAAGATGCGCTCGGTCAGCGTGGTCTTGCCCGAGTCGATGTGGGCGGAGATCCCGATGTTCCGGACGTTGCGAAGGTCTTCCATGGGAGGTTGTGTCTGGATGCGGCAGGGGTGGCTGGCCCCGGCCAAGGGGTTCGGGCGAGTCTCAGTGACAAGTCCGCGAGGGAGAAGGATCGACCCGCCGCCACGCGGTCGGGGCGAGGGTCGCCGAGGGACGATCCGCCGGGGGGCCGGCACACCGTGGGGCGGCCATACCGGGATAGCTTAGCCCAGGATGGTGTGCGGCATGTGAAGGGCCCGAGAAGGCTGGATGTCAGCAGGCGACATATCTTAACAGACCGGTGGAGCGGGTCAAGCCCACCGCCCGGGTCGGTACACCACGCCTGCAAATCTAGTACGCGGAATCGCGGCCGATGTTCGCACTTCGGCCTGATTTTCCCGGTTGGGGGGGCGTCGAGCCGGGAGCTTCGGTCGGGGGGTCGAATATTTTCGAGGAAACCTCGAAACGCTTTTCAGGTCCGAACGTCAACAAAATGACGCCCCTTCGGAGAGGGATTTGACACCACCCCTCCGGCTCGGCTACCATCTTTGACAACTGTCAGATCCTCCGAGTGGTTTCCGCGATGTCCGAGGACAGGGAGCGGGGCACATGGGCGGCGGACCGGGAAAGGGCCGGCGTGGGGAGGGCCGGGGCCATCGGGCGGGCCTGGGGGTCTTGCTTCCGGGCTACCCGCAATGGCGCTGGCGGCAGCGGGAACGGGCGCTGGTCCTCGGAGGCACGTTCGGCTCGGCTCTGGCTGTTGGGCTTTTTGCCTGGGGGACGCCACTGGGCTTGTCGTTGCTGGGCGTGGCGTTTTTCTGCCATGTCGCCTCGGTCGCCGACGCGATGCGGCAGGTTGCGTTTCCCGGTTTCGCGCGGGGGGTACCGACGCTCTCGACGTCGCTGGGCCTGGGTCTGGGATGCTACGGGCCATTGCTGGTTGTGGCGACGGTGGTGGCCTGGCCGGGAGCGCGCAGGGGGCGCCGGGGGAGCGATACCTGGTCAATCGCTGGGCGTATCAGGTCGAAGAGCCGGAGTCGGGCGATTGGGTTTATTATCGAACGCCGCGGTCGACGGGTTACGGTTTGGCCCGGGTGGTCGCTGGGCCGGGACAGGAGGTCGAATGGAGTGACGATCGCCTGCGAGTCGGTGGGGTGGATCTGGGCTGGTCGCCTCGGGCCGCCACGCGGGCACCCCGGGACCTCGCCTTGACGGTGCCTCCCGGCCAGTTGCTCGTGGCGCCGCCTCGGGAGTTGGCGGGAGAGGGGTCGTCGTGCGGTCTCCTGCTCTTGCCCGAGGACGCGGTGATCGGTCGGGCCTGGGCCCGGATCTATCCGATCTGGTCGCGCCAATTTCTTTTCTAAGGCAATCATTGGCCTGGAGATTCGACACGGACGACGGATCTTGCGGGTGGAAGGGCCGAGGAGATCCGGGATTCCGAGATGAGCCCCCTGACGATCGACGGCCCGGTCGGTTAAGATAAGGGCTGTGGTCCGAGGCTGTTGGTTCCGGGGATCAGACGCGGCATGGAACGGCTCTGGGCGCCGTGGCGGGCGCAATATATCAAGGAATCCTCGGGTCAAACCGAGACGGGCGACGCCTGCTTCCTCTGCCGCGGCCTGGCCGGGCCAGACGATCGGGAGAACCTGCTCGTCTGGCGACGACCGGCCTCGGCGGTCTTCCTCAATCGCTATCCGTACAACAACGGCCATCTGCTGGTGGCGCCGACGACGCATCGAGGGTCGCTGGGAGAGCTGGAAGGTCCCGATCTGGTCGAGCCGCTGGAGACGGTCCGGCTCTGTGTGGCCATCCTCGATCGGATTTTGCGACCGCAGGGGTACAACATCGGCCTCAACCTCGGTCGCTCGGCCGGGGCTGGTTTGCCAGGCCACCTGCACTGGCACATTGTTCCGCGCTGGGATGGCGACACCAATTTCATGCCGGTGCTTGGCGACACGAAGGTGATCGTCGAGAGCCTCTTGGACTTTTACGATCGTTTTTCGGATGAAGTCTCCCGTGACCAGTGATTCTGCTGGCGGACCAGATTGTCTGGTCGGTCGATCGCCGTCCTTTGATGGTCGAGATCGGTTTGCGGTGGGCTGGTTCCTGCCGGGTCGCCCTGGGCGCGTTGCCGGCGGGACGGTGTTCCAAAGCTCAAGAAAGAACGGCTAACTTGTCTTTATTCATGATGAGGTCGAGGCGTTCGCGACGTCTCGGCCCAGGCCGCGGAGGTTCGCCATGTTAATGTCGATGATCCGGGCGATCTTCATTCTGGTCGTCGCGGGCCTGGCGGCTCGGATGGCGAAGCTGGTCGGCGGCAGCAACGTGCTGAATCCGGCGCTGACGTTCGTCGGCATCATGGTGGCGGCGATCGTGGTGGTGGTCATCGACCTGATGACCCCTCGCAAGAAGATCCAGACGATCTCGGCTGTCTATTTTGGCCTGATCGTCGGCCTGATCCTCAGCAACCTGCTGCAGACGGCCATCGAGCCGACGCTGCAACTGCTGGAAAGCCCGAACTCCTCGCCCGAGATCCGTCCGGCCGTGATCGGGCTTTTGACCGTGGCGATCTGCTACGTCTGCGTCAGTCTCCTGCTCCAGACGAAGGATGATTTCCGGTTCATCATTCCCTACATGGAGTTTTCGAAGGAGATCAAGGGCTCACACCCCCTTGTTCTGGATACCTCGGTCGTGATCGACGGCCGGATTGCCGACGTGGCCGACGCGAGGATCATCGATCAGCCGATGGTCGTGCCGCGGTTCGTGCTGCAGGAGTTGCAGTCGATTGCCGACAGCTCGGACAAGCTCCGGCGCAATCGGGGCCGACGGGGCCTGGACATCCTCAACCGGCTCCAGAAGGCTCCGGGTATCGAGGTGAAGATCCATGAGGGCGAGATCCCCGAGCTGGCCGGGATTCGCGAGGTCGATCAGCGGCTGGTGGTTCTGGCGAAGCACCTCGGTGGCAAGGTCGTGACGAATGATTACAACCTGAACAAGGTGGCAAAGCTCCAGGGGGTCGAGGTGATCAACCTCAACGAGCTGGCCAACGCCCTCAAGCCGATCGTCCTGCCTGGCGAGAACCTCGGCGTCAAGCTGATCAAGCGCGGGGAGGAACCGGGGCAGGGGGTTGGCTACCTGGACGACGGTACGATGGTTGTCGTCGAGCAGGGGGTCCACCACCTGGGGGAAATGGTCCGGATGATCGTGACGAGCGTGCTCCAGACGAGCGCTGGCCGGATGATCTTCGGCCGACTGGATGGTCTCCCGGGAATTGGCCCGGGTCGGCCGCCGCAGCCGGGGAACCTGGACCGCTCGGGACAGGATCAGCGGGCCGGTTAAGACCCCTCCCGGCCGGGTCCATCCCCGGCGACGGGTCCGACCGGCGCAATCGGCCAGGTTTTTTCCGAACCCGGCGGGCGTCGCGAGTCGATACCCAATGCTGCCACCGTGACGTCGGGCCGAATCGAACGAGACCACCTGGAAGCTAGCACCGCGGGCTCGGATTCCCGTCCGGATCTGGATAAAACGCAACGGGGGCCGACGCCTCGGGTCCAAAGCCCGGCGTCGGCCCCCGTTCGGCAGCTCCGAGGAGCCGCAGCCGGTCTGAGCCGGCCGCGGGAGCGTCTCACTTCTGGGGGGCGGGGGCGTTCTTGGTCCGGTTCTCGATCGACTTCTGGATCAGGGCCTTGGCCTTCACGTCCTCGGGCGAGAGGCCGACCGGCGGATCATTGGACTTGGGAACGCTTGTGGCGGTGTTCGCTGCCGCCTGAGCGGCAGGGGTGGGCTGCTCGCCGCGCTGGCTCATCAACTTGACCTGACCGTCCAGCTTCTCGGCGGCCTGCTGGATCTCCTCCTTGCTGGCAGTCTTCACCGTGCCGGTCAGCTTGTTCTCGATCTGGGCGGAGGCGATCATGTCGGAATAGATCGCCTCCATGTGTTGCTGGACCTTCGAATCGAAGATTGCCTGTCGCATCGCGTTGAGCTTATCGGGGTCCTTCTTGTCGTAGGGCCGAGTGGGAATCAGGCCCTCGCGCTTGACGATCAGCCAGGCGTCATCGGTGACCTGGATCGGACCGGTGAAGTCGCCGTCCTTGGGCTTGTGCGCCTCGTCCTTGTCCTCCGGGTCACCATCGACGAGCTGGAGGAAGATCTTGTCGGTGACCTCACGCGGGTAGGCGTGTCGCTGGAGCGGGCCGTTGATCGGCTTGCCGCCGGAGGCGCGGGTGGAGGTGTCGATCGAGCGCGGGTCGTTCATCGCGACGTGCTCGAAGGAGCCGGGATTCTTCTTCAGCTCTTCCCAGACCTGCCGGGCGTGGTCGGCCGTGCGGGTCATGATGAGCCGATAGACAATCTTCTCGCCGAACTCGGCCTCGAACGCCTCGGTGATGTCCTGCTCGGTGATCTGGACCCGCGGGGCGGCGAGCTTGCGGAGCGCCAGGGCCGGGTAGATGATGTCGTGGGCGTACTGGGCCGGGCTGATGTTCCGTTCTTTGGACAAGGTCTTGAGCCACTGCTCGCGGGTGATGCCGGCCACTGACTGGGCGATGCGGTCGATCTCGGCGTCGATCTCGGCGGCGGTGACCTCCATCTTGTTCTTGCGCATCGTCTGCTCGATGAGCCGGCGAGCGATCATCGTTTCGAGGATCTCCTCACCTTTGCGGACGACGCACTCGTCGGCGAGTTGCTGGCGATTGATGACCTCGCCGTTGACGACCGCCACGGGGTCGGTCGGTCGGACGGGCACCCGCACCATCTTGACGATCGGCTGCGCCGGCTGTCCGGCGGCGGCCGGTGGCGCGACGTTGGCCCGTCCCGGTTGCTGGGGTGCCGCGGCCCGTCGGATGGCCTGAGCGGGTGCGATCGTGGTCATTCCGAGCAACCCGGCCAGGGCCAGGCCGCCCCACAGGCGAATCTTGGCTCGTTCCCGATCCTTGGCGAGCATGGCGTCGCTCCTCCTTGCGCTGGGCTCCGCTTGTGCCGGCGACGATTCCCTCAAGTCCCGGCGCGAATCGGTCGAGACTCTAGGCCCGGCTCGAAAATTGGTCAACATCAATCGAGGAGTTTGGGATTCGCGAGGCCCGCTCGGGACGGACCTTCGTCCGCGATCCGACCTGACCCACTCGACGGCGCCATCTGATACGATGATCGCCCGGTGACCCGGCCGCCCTCCGAAGCGGAGCGGCGGACCGGCGGTCTGCGATGCAACCCGCAAGCTCTGGGGAGGGGTCTGATGTCGCGTCGGCGAGACTGGTCGTGCCTGGTCATGCTGCTGATTCCGCTGTTCCCCGCGACCGTCCAGGCGGAGGTGTTCGAGAGACAGGTCGTCGTTTCCCAGGAATCCCACGCCTCGGACATCGGCCTCGCGGCGCTTCGAGAGGGGGGCAATGCCGTGGATGCGGCGATCGCGACGGCCTTCGCGCTGGCGGTCACGCACCCGGCGGCGGGCAACCTCGGGGGCGGCGGCTTCCTCGTCGCCTTCCTGGCCGATCGCCGCGAGGTCGTCACCTTCGACTTCCGCGAGACGGCGCCGGCGGCCTCGAACGAGCGGATGTACCTCGGCCCCGACGGCAAGCTTGCTGCCCCACCACCGCGCTGGCCCCCGGGCCGCGGGTGTGCCGGGGACCGTTCGCGGCCTCGGCCTGGCCCATGAGCAATACGGTAAGCGGCCCTGGGCCGACCTGGTCCGGCCCGCGGCCGCGCCTCGCTCGTGAGGGCTTCCCCGTCTCCGACACTCTGGCCCGTTCGCTCAATTCGCAGCTTTTCCACGATGCGGCCCGGCCCGATGTCGTCGAGGACCTCGGCCGCGAGCCCGACCGCCTGGCGGACTTCGCCGCCTCTGTCGCCGCCTTCCGCAAGGCCGACGGCTCGCCCTGGAACGTCGGTGACCGCCTGGTCCAGCCTGACCTGGCCGCGACGCTCGACCGGATCGCCGTCGCAAGGTCCCGACGAGTTCTACAGAGGCCGCACCGCCGACCTGATCGCCGCCTACATGGCCCGCGATGGCGGCCTCATCACCCGCGACGACCTCGCCGCCTACCGTGCCCATGAGCGCCCTCCCGTTTGTACGACCTACCGCGGCTTCGACGTGTACGGCATCGGCCCGCCCTCGTCCGGTGGGATCACCCTGATCACGATGCTGAACATCCTCGAACCCTTCGAACTCCGCGACGACGGCCCGGCCAGCGGCCGAACGCTCCATCGCGTCACCGAGGCGATGCGAAGGGCGTACTTCGTCCGTGCCACCGAGCTGGCCGACCCCGATTTCGTCGACGATCCCCGTCGAGAAGCTCACCTCCAAGGAATTCGCCCGCAACCTCGCGTCGACCATCGACGGCCGCGCCACGCCCAGCGCCGACCTCGCCGACTTCCCGATCCTGCCCGCCGAGGGCGCCGACACGACCCATCTCTCCACGCTCGACGCCGACGGCAACGCCGTGGCCCTGACCTACACCCTGGAACAGGGCTACGGCTCCAAGGCGGTCGTGCCCGGAGCGGGCTTCCTGCTGAATAACGAGATGGGCGACTTCAACTTGATCCCCGGCCGCACCGACGTGACCGGGCGGATCGGCACGAAGCCGAACCTGATCGCCCCCGGCAAGCGGATGCTCAGCTCGCAGACGCCGACGATCGTGCTCCGAGGAAGGTCGCGTCCATCTCGTCACCGGCTCTCCGGGCGGCCGGACGATCCCCAATACGGTGCTCTGGGTGGTGCTCAACGTGCTCGAATTCGGCCGCGAACCCTCGGCCGCGGTGAAGGCCGCTCGGACGCACCACGCCTGGTTTCCCGATCTGCTCACGCTCGAAGGTCGGGAATGGGATGACTCGGTCATCGAGGACCTGAAGTCGCGCGGTCACCGGCTTCGCTTCGGCGGGCTCCAGGGCGACGCCCACACGATCGTTGTGGAACCCGGAACCGGCCGGATTCACGGCGTGGCCGACCCCCGGCGGCGCACCTCGAAGGCGTCGGGAGACTGATATAGGCAAGGTTTTCCGGCCCAGCACGGCCCTCCAGACGCCCAGAGGGTCAAAAAACCCGGAAAAAAGCCGGGGAAGTCGGCAATTCCGCTGGAAAACCCCGAGTTTTCCTGTATGTTTCACACGGATTAGCCGATCTGGTTCGGCAGGAACCTCGGCCGTCGGCCTCAGCGTGGGGTCCGGGCCGTTGGATTCGCTGAGGGCCGACCTCAGTTCCGAGGAGGGAAAGACCCACCCATGGCCAAGAAAGCCGCTCCCAAGGCCGCCGAAGCCACCAAGGCGGCCGCCAAGCCGATGACCAAGGCCGACGTCTATGCGACCCTGGCCGAGAAGACCCAGCTCAGCAAGAAGGAAGTAGCCGGCGTCTTCGAGACGCTCGGCGAACTGGTCAAGCGCGAGCTGGGCAAGAAGGGCGCCGGCCAGTTCGTGATCCCGGGCCTCATCAAGCTTCAGGTGACCCGCAAGCCCGCCACCAAGGCCAAGCAGGGAATCAATCCCTTCACCAAGCAGCCGATGACCATCAAGGCCAAGCCTGCCCGCAACGTCATCAAGGCCCGGCCGCTGAAGCCGCTGAAGGAGTCGGTCTGACCCGTCGCCGACCTCCTCGATCTTCGGGGGCCCGGACCCGCGGATGGCCCGGTGCCCCCGTCGCCTTCGATGCAGCCCGTCCTGTCCCCATCGGGAATTTGAGCATGCCCACTCCGACCTCCACCCCCAGCGCGACCGGCTACCTGGTGCGCCGAGCGAGCGAAGCCCCGGTGGTCCCCTGCCCCTGTGGCGAGAGCACACGCCTGCTCACCCGCGACGACGGCCCGCAGGCCAACTTCCACATCACCTTCATCCGCGACTCGATCAAGCATTACCATAAGGAATGCACCGAACTTTACTACATCCTCGAAGGCAACGGGGAGATGGAGCTGGGCGACGACATCATCCCGGTCGAACCCGGAATGTTGATCCGGATCGAACCGAACACCCCTCACCGGCTTCGAAGTGCCCTCGGCGTCCGCACCCTCGTCATCGGAACCCCGGCTCTCCTTCCCGAGGACGAACACTTCGTCGAAGATTAACCCTTCTCACCCCGATCGCGTCGCAAACTCCGGCTCCCGGCCCGGAGGCCAGGCCGGTCCGATCATGCCGACATGTTAACGTTCGCCTCCGCTGAGCCTTCCGAGGTTTGCCTGACCTGAAGGCTCGGACCATATGCCCGGCTCCGCTCGATGGCGACGTTTCGATCAACCTCGCACCATCATCCTGCACCTCCCTGGGCACGCGACGTCCCCTCTCCGCCCACCAGTCCGGCTCTCCTGGCCCATCCGCGAACCCCCGGCCGTTGCGACCGCTCACAGGAAGAGGCGTCACGCAGAAGCGTTCTCGTATCAGGCGCAAGGGTGGATCTCGCTCCCGGGATTAGTGACGGATATACTGACACCTCTTTCCATCGAAAACCTCTCGCCGGTGTGGCGGAACGGCAGACGCAGGGGACTTAAAATCCCCCGGGGGGCATCCCCTTGTGGGTTCGAATCCCACCGCCGGCATTGCGACTCATCGCGTCCCGATGCGACAGGATCAGTCATCGCAAGGGTTTGCGGCAAGGCGGCTGAGGCACGGGGCGCCGAAGCATCATCTGAACAAACCGTCAGACTGCGTCCCGTTGCGTCCGGTCCGTAGGGAAAATGTAGGGAAAGAGGTTTGCTGATACGTCCATCGGTCCCCGTCGCGGCGGCGGACTCGGGGGCCCTCGGGGCGGTCGGGTTGGGCAGCGCCTCGACGGCGGCCGTCAGGTCGTGGCGGTCCACCTTGGCATACAGGCCGATGGTCAGGCTCGGGGTCGAATGCCGGGCCAGTTCCTGGCAAGTCTTGACGGATGCGCCCGACCGGACCAGTTCGGTGATGTAGGTACTTCGGAGGGCGTGGAAGTCCACCACCCCCGAGGGCGTGTCGGGGGCGATCCCCGCGGCGACCAGATCGCGGCGGATCATCTCGGCCGTGCGGTCGGGGAGTTTCAGGACGGGGCGGCCGGGGGCTTTCTCGGCCAGCCAGACACGCAGGATGGGCACCAGCGCCGAGGGCAGGGGCTGGGCGGCCTGTCGCCGGTTCTTCGCGTAGGCGGCCGACACGACCACTTCGCCGGACTTCAGATTGAAGGCCTCGGGGGTCAGGCTCGCCAACTCCGAGGCGCGGAACCCCGTGGCCAGGGCGAGCGCGTAGGCGGCGGCGCGGTCGCGGCCGGACATGCCCAGCACGACCGGGCCGGCCTCGGCGGCTTCGATCAGGCGGCGAGCCTCCTCGGCCGAAAGGGCGCGGCGACGGCGGCGGCGGTCGGCCTCGGGGTTGGAGGTGGACAGGTGGGCCAGGGCGTGTTCCCGGGCGCGGCCGTCTTTCCACAGCCAGCGGGCGAAGGCCTTCACGGCGCGGACGTGATGGTTGATCGTCTCGGCGGCCATCCCCTCGGCCCGGAGGCGGGCCAAGGCGTCCAGGGCCTTCGAGAACGTCAGGTCGCTGATACGGCGGGCGCCGGCCAGTTCCACCACCCGGCGGGCGCGGGCGGTCGTCTTCTTGGCATGGCCGATCGTGTTCCCCTTCGCCTCCAAGGAGGCACGGAAGGCGTCCAGGTGATCGGACAGGGGCCGCGCCTCATGGGTCAGGTAGGCGGGAGCCTTGGGGTCGATGTAGCCGCCCCGGATCTTGGCGGCCTCGGCCTCGGCGGCGGCGGCCAGCGCCTCAGTCTCCCGGCGGTCGGCGCAACCTCGCCGCTCGCGCCTGCCTGCCATCGGCGTCGATGAATCGGTAATACCAGATCTTGCCGTGTTTGCGGTAAGATGCCATCGGTCGGTCTCCTGCTAGTCCCAGGGGACGGGCCAGGGGGCGGGCGTGTGTTCCAGCCACCCCGCCCCCGACTCGCCCCATCATCGCGCAAAACGGGCGCAAATTCCTGAAATCTTTTGATCGGATGGCCGATCCCTCGGCGCGGTCAGCATTCCCCGTCACCCAGCCAGGGCGGGGCGGCGGCAGGTTCCCCAACGTGGGCCAAGGCCGCGTGGAGTAGCAGGGCGCGGCCGATCGCGACGGCCAGGGTGGGCGGGACGGTCAGGTTGGAGTAGCCGTCGGGGCCGCCCACGATCAGGCTGATTGCCGCCTCGTCGTCGTCCCGCCCGATGGTCAGGCTCGGGGTCTTGATGGCGGCCTCGGCCGTCCCGTCCGCGTGGTGGATGTGGTCGGATTCCGGCCGCATGGTCAGGCGCAGGTGGCCACCGGTCGCGTAGGGGATGGTGGTCGATTCGTTCACGGTCTGCTTCCTCTGCCGTGGGCGCACGGTCCCCGGTCCCACCCCACGGCGTGGCGGGCTTCGGGTTTCGATCACGGGCCGGGTTCACCCCGCCGACCCTCGGGGTTGTCTCGCGGGTCAGGCCGTGCGCGGACTCGGACTGGATCGCCTCCCGCTCGGCTCGGGCGTGCGGGTCGGCCGACATGCCGGGCCACAGGGCCTTCAGGCGGGCGGCCGTTGTGAAGGCGTCGGGACGGTGCAGGGCCAGGCACCAGTGGCGCAGCAGGGCCACCGGGTCGGCGCGGTAGGCTTCGCACCAGTCGTTATGCCCTTCGGGCGGCCGGGCGCGCACAGCATCGGGCCAGGCCTCCGACGCCCGGTCCCCGGCCGGGTCGGCGTCGTGGGCGGCGTACCAGGGAGTGGCGGCCAGCAGCCGGGTCAGCAGGGCCGGCGCGGGACGGCCGGACGCGCTGCCGAGGGTCACGACGGATACGCCGAGGTCGGCCAGCAGGGAGGCCACGCACAGGCGGTCCAGCTCTCCCTCGGCCAGGATGACAGGCCGACCGGGCCGGACGGCCTCGGGGCCGGGGTAGCACAGCACGCGGGGCGGGTCGCGGTAAGCCTCGGCGTATTTCGGCTTGATCCGGTCGGGCTGGCGGATCTTCACCAGGGCGAGGCGACCGTCGCGGCCGAACCACGGGATGACCACCCCGCGGGCCTCATACGTCCCGCTCCCGTTGCTCTTCGGGATCGCCACCGGGCCGGTCCAGCCGAGGCGGGCGGCGCGGATCGTCTCATCGGACAGGCCGCGGGCGCGGAGCCGGTCCAGGGCGGCCTCGGCCGCGGGCTCCCACAGTGCGACGGCGGCGCGTTCGACCAGGGCGGCGGCCTCGGGGTCGATCCCCGAGGGGCCAGAGGACGGCTCGGTCGGGGGCCTCGGGGCGACCGTCGGCGCCGGGAGGGGCGCGATCCTGGCGGGGCCTCGGACGGCGTGGCGGGTCAAGGGGCGGCCGGTCAGGATGGCCACGGCCTCGGGGAAGTCGCAGTGTTCCAGCCTTCGAACGAAGTCGATGGCATCCCCCGAGACGCCACAGCCGAAGCACCGCCACCGGTTTCCCTTCACGCCGAAGGACGGGTTGCGATCGGGATGGAACGGGCAGGGCCACCACAGCCGGCCGCGGTCCCCGCGACGGCCGGGCACCGGGCCGAGGTAGCGGGTCACGACGGCGGCCAGGTCCACCCGGTCGCGATCCTCCCGCCACGCCACCCCCGAGGGCGACGCGGCGTTCTTCCAGGGGTTTGCAATCTTGCTCACGGGTTCACCCTCGGAGTCTGAAAACGGTTTCAGACCGTTTCGGACCAATTCAGACCACGCCGCGCCGTCCGGTCTGAAACCGGAAACCCTGGGGGCTCGGGGTTTCAGACCGGACCGGGCCGGGTCAGGCAGCGTCGAAGTCGGGGACCGCCTCGGCCTCGGGTTCGGCCGCGCGGACCAGATGCAGGACTTGGGGTTTGCCTTCGCGGACCAGCTCCCCGGCGGCCTCCAGGGCCTTCAGGGCGTCGAAGAACGCGGACTTCCCGCCGCCGTCGTCGGTCCAGCGATCGACCAGGGCGGCCGTCTTCTGGTCGTTGGCGGCCGTCAGGGCGTCGCGGATGAATGCCTCGGCCTTCGAGCGGGCCTCGGGCGGTCGGCCGCCCTTGGACGGGGCCGCCGGGGCGGGCGGGTTGAAGTCGTAGTCGCAGCCGTCGGCGCGGATCGTCATGCCGAGGGCCGGGGGCCGGGCGGTATAGCTCTTGTCCACCCAGAGCCGGCGGCGGTCGGGCTGGCCTTCGGGGTCGGGGCACGTCAGCTTCCAGTGGCAGCGGGCCGCGCCCACGATCCGGCGGCCGAGGGCTTCGCCGTTCGCGGACAGGTGGGTCAGGGCCAGCAGCGGGACGGACACCCGGCCGGCCAGATCCATCAGCGGGGCGAAGAACTCGCGGGCTTGCTCGGCTCGGCACAGATCGCGGCCGGTGGACGTTCCCACCGTGTCGATCAGCACCAGGCCGGGCCGACCCGCCTCGATGCGCCGTTCCAGGGCGACCAGCTCGGCCGGGTCGTCCAGGTCCAGGCCGGTCGTCGGGTCATAGGGCGGGGCGTTGAACAGCACCGCCTCATCGGGCAGGCCGAACGCGGCAGCCAGCTCCATCAGTTGGGCGAAGTGGCGATCCGCGGCCACCCACAGCGTCGGGGTCCGCTCGGGGAACGGGTTGGCCTGTCCGTCGGGGAAGGCCTTGGCGTACCACAGCAGGTGCGCCAGCCAGGCGGCAAGGGTCGTCTTCCCGACGCCGGGGTCGGCGGCCAGCACGTTCAGGACCCCCGAGGCCAGCCAGCCGCGCCAGGGCCAGACCAGATCGGCCACGACCCGGCGCAGGTCGGCCAGCGTGGCGGGTTGCTCGGGCGGGTCGGCCTCGGGGGGCGTGGCGTCCGGGTTCACCGCGGCGATGGCCGTGGAGATCCGCTCCGCCTCGGCGGGGTCGTGGTGGGCCAGGAACGCCCCGAACGCATCGGGGCGGGCCTCAGGGGGCAGGGCGTCCAGGTGGCGGGCCAGGCGTTGCACTGGGGCGGTCAGGCCGTCCAACTCGGGCAGGGGCTGACCGGTAAGCAGGTGGCGGAGGGTGTGGGCCTCACGGGGCTTCATGGTTCACCCCCTCCGCCTTGGGTCGGTTGGCCAGGATGGCTCCCAGGGCTCGGCACTCCCAGGCGTCGAATCGCGGACCGCCGAGGCCGTGCCAGATCGTCAGGGGGTCCAGCTCGGGCCGCTCGGCGATCATCAGGGCCAGGTGGAGGAACGTCTCGGAGTCCAGGCCGGCCAGTCGAGCGGCCTCGGCCAGGTGGACCAGATGCAGGCTAAACGGGAGGATCATGGGCGGCCTCCCCGCGCCAGCCAGCGCGTCAGGTTGTCGTGACTCCACAAGGTCAGGCGACCGACGCGAACGTCGGGCTTCAGCACGCCGCGGGCGGCCAGCCGTTCCAGCGTCCGAATCGACAAGCCAAGCAGGCTGGCGGCCTCACCCTTGCGGTAGGCCAGACGCCCGGGGGTTCCCGTGGGCTTGGAATCGTGGGATAATGATTAGGGCGTAACTCGCCGCCCGCTATGCTGCAACTGACCCGTACAGCCGGGTTTGCTCCTGCTCGATCCGGTACTCCAGGTACTCCCCCCACTGGTCGTTGAGGTACACTGCCCGGACGTGGAGCATCGCCTGGGCACCCTCGACGGTCCATCGCATGCCCGTCTGCTCCATCCGGTCCTTGACCAGGTGGCGGCACGCCCCCTCGGCCACCCCGCTACCGATCGGATACCCCGCCGCCAGGTACGCGTCGTACCGCATGTGGTCCCGGTTGTTCGCCAGGTACTCGACCGCCGACTCGACCACCTTCCGCTTCGACCCGCTCCGCTTCCCCCCGTTCAGCCGCCGCCGCAGCCCGGCGATGACATACCCGACCTGTCCCTGGAGCAGGTCCCGCAACCGCTCCTCGACATACTGCTTGGCCCCGTCACTGCCTTCGGTGTGGAAGCAGTGGGCCACCGCCCAGAGCCGCTCCAGGACGTGGAACAGGTTCAGGATGCCGACCGCCTCGGCGAACGACTCCCGCTGCATCTCCCACAAGGCCCGCTCGCCGTCCAGCAGGCAGATCACCGGGCGGTCGTGCCCCGAGTTGCGGGCCGCCGCCTCGGACTCCATCAGGGCGAAGAGGCTGTCCTTGGCGTGGACCGTCTCGCCGCCGACCTGCCGGGTCATCTCGGCCCAGACGTGCTTGTGTTGAGGCTCCGGGCGCCCCCCGGCCCGCTCGTCCCGGAGCACCTCATCCAGGATGTCATCCGCCGACCTCACGAACGGCTCGATGGTGTCGACGGCCCCGACGCCGGCCCTCTGCTTCTTGTTGGCCTTCTCTCCCTTGGTGCGGCGGTGATGCGGCTTCGGGCCGTCCTGCGGCGGTCGTCGCAGCGGCACGCCCTTGCCGTCGGCGGTGACGACCAGCAGCGGCCCCTCCTCCTCGGGCGGCGGCCGCGACAGGGCATCCCGGAAGGCCGGGGCGTAGCCGGCCACCGCCCGGCTCATGGGCTCCAACGTCCGAGCCCCCAGCTTCAGGCCCAGGAGCATCTCCAGCGAGCGACCGGCCTCGGCGAACGACTCCTTGAGGCAGAGCCGCGGGCTCCAGTCCTCCAGGACGTAGGAGAAGTCGCCCTCGGGCAGCCCGAGCCGCTCGTCCAGCGGCGTCCGTTCGATCCGCTGGCCCTCTCGGGTGCCATGGACGACCCGGCTGATGGTCAACTCGCCGAAGACCGACACGTAGCGGCGGTCATGCGACTCGGGCAACCGCCGGACCCTGTGCCCGTCGGTAGTCTCGACCTCCGGCCCCTGGTCGCCATCGCCGTGGTGGGCGACGAAGGCCGTCAGCAGGTCGAAGCCCAGGGCGAGCAGGGACCGGATCCGGTCCCGTTCCACGAGGTCGATCCGCTGGCCGTCCTGGCTGGCCCGCCGCACGAGGTCCAGGAGGGACTCGAATCGCTGCTGGGCCTTGAGGGTCGCCTGCTCCGGGGTGATGATCATGGCGAGGTCTCCTGGGGCCGAGGCATCGGGGTGTTGCAGCCGATGTTCTGCCTCATGGGGACCTCGTTTTCCACTCCCTGTCGCCGCAACTCCTTGTCCGAGAAGAACTCCAAGGGGAGCGGGCAGCGAGTCACGCCCGATTCGTTTCGCAGAGAACTCGAACCGGACCAGGTACTCCTCGAAGTACCGGTTCTCCACGAGGTCCACCTCGTCGGCCACGACGTAGAACTCGACCTCGCGTGGGTCTGTATCCCGCGGCGGCGAGTTCTGCCGACCGGTCTGCCGCAAGCCCAGCTCCGAGCGGACCTCCGTGAGCGATCGCCCGAGGGAGGATTCGGTCACGGCCCTGGGCAGCGGCGGAAAGGCATCCGGGTGGGTCCAGCGAAGGCAGCCGTACTCCATGATGCCCGCAAGGGATGCTCGCCCCAGTTTGGCGATGGTGTCCGCGATCGGCCGCCCGTTTCGGTGGGCCCTCTGGAGGTCCTGGACCAGGCCAGCATCTAAAATTGTGGTTTCCACAGTCAAAACACTCTCGGCGTGCTCAATGGGTGGCACCTCGCCACAATTTACATCGGGATATTTCTACTGTCTGGGCTCCCTTGCTTGGTCGCAAGGGTTTTTGTATCAATGCCTTCCAGAGGATACTCCCTGATGGAAGGAGGCCTCCGATGGAGCCCCGCGCTTCGAGCGTCGCAAGGAGCAATGGCTCGCTGCCTGTCCGGTCCCGCCCCCGCTGTTCCGCGGCGTGATGACCCGATGGGAGGAGTTCGCACGGCCGTTCGCCGCCTCGCTGCCCAGCGTCGAGAGTCGCACCCATTCCCACACCTATCTCTCCGGACTGCTCTCCGACGTCGAGCGCAAGAACGCCGAGTCCCTCGCCTACCGTTACGACCGCGACCGCCAGGTCATCCAACGGTTCCTCGGTGAGGTCGATTAGGACCACGAACCGCTCATCGGCGAACGGGCCCGCCAGGTTGTCGTCCCGATCGGGCAGGCCAACGCCGTGCTCGTCTTCGACCCCTCGGCCTTCCCCAAGAAGGGCCCCGCCTCGGTGGGCGTGCAACGCCAGTGGTGCGGCCGGCTCGGCAAGGTCGAGAACTGTCAGGTGGGCGTCTTCCTCGGTTAGGTCACCGACGCCGAACACGCCCTGGTGGACTTCCGGCTCTCCCTGCCGCGGGAATGGGCCCACGACAAGAAACGCCGCCCGAAGGCCGGGGTCCCCAAGGACGTGCGGTACCGGAGGCGGCCCGAGCGGGCCCTGGAGATGCTCGACCGTCATGGCCCGGTCCTGCCCCACGGCGGGGTCGCTGGCGATGACGAGATGGGCCGGCCCGCCTGGTTTCGCCAGCGACGGGCCAGGGACGGACAGCGGGACTTCCTGGCGGTGCCGTCGAACACCACCCTCCGCGACCGGGAGGAACCGGTGCCCGAGTCCGGCGGTCGCGGTCGCCATCCCAAGGCTCCCTTGCGTGGGGTACGCCGTTGGTGCGAGGCGTTGCCCGCAACGGAGTGGACCAGGCTCACTGTACGAGACGGTGAGCAGGGGCCACTGGAGGTGGAGATCGTGGCCGGGGGGTGGAGTCGAAGGTGGACCGACGGGTCGTCGGATTCGAGGAGACGCTGGGGGTGGTGCGGTCCGTCGATGGCGGCACACTCAAGCAGGATGACTCTCTCACCAACGCCCCACGCGACACGCCGCTTTCGGAGTTCGCCCGTGTCGCCAAGGCGTCGCACCGGATCGAGCAATGCCTGAAGCGTTCCCAGAGCGAGGCGGGCCTGGGCGGGTACCAGGTGGGGAACGGGCGTGGTTGGCACCACCCCATGACCCAGTCGCGGGTTGCGACGTGGTTCTTGGTGGTGGAGTCGCGTCGGGGGAAAAAAGGGGGTTCCGGCGTTGAGGGTGCCCCAGGTGCGGCTGGGGTTGGCGCTGATCCAGCACCGGGCCAGCGGTTGCGACGCGCCCCGCCGGTTGGCTGGGGAACGGACGCGGCGACGGGAGCGGAACGAGTCGGCGCGGTTTTACCATTACAAGTCACGTAAGCAACTGGCACCATTGAAGATCAGTCCGCACGAGCGGCCTAGACAGTAGAAGTAGGCAGTAGTTTCCCGGAGAAACAGCACTTTCGAACCTCCGGGGCTTAGCATCACCGTGCTCCCCGTGGCGTCTGACGGCTCCCGGAGCCTGAGCCGTCCCACCATGGAGAGAATCACTCAGCCCGTTCGGCGACCGAACCGGAGACTCAACCGGACTCAGGCCACTTCTGGCTCATCTCCCAGCTACTCCGAGAGGTGACGCTGGATTTCCACGCGATGCCAGCGCAGCAACCGCGGAACATCGAGCACGCTCGGGCGTTCCTTCTTCCGGTTGCCGGGCGGCGGTGACCACCAGGCGGGACATCCGTGAGCCTCCAGCCGGAACTGGGCCAGCCGCAACCGGCTCAGCGTCACCCCCTGCGCCTGGCTCGTGCGCTCGATCGGGTTGCGGCTCCACGCCCGGCACTCCTCCCAACCCAGTCGCGGCTTCCGGTCCCGGAAGGCGTCCTCTTGCCGAAATCGAGCGGCGAACAACTCGACCATCGGCAAGCCGGTCCACTCCACCGCCGAACTGATCCGCGTGAACCGCTTCTTGTCGCCCTCGACCTTGGCGACGACCGCCTTGACCGGCACCTCGTGGCCCGACACCCGCCAGAGCCCGACGCCCTCCTTCCCGAGCCCCTTCCGCTGCCGACCGTAGATGTAAGCCTGCCCCTGCTGCCAAAGCTTCGCCCATCGCCCGCCCTGGCGTGGCGGCGGCCGTCGCTGGCCCCATTTCGGTTTCGGCCCTCGCGGACCCTGGGGGCGATCCTTCGGCGGCACGGCATGCCGTCGGGCGTCGTGCCGTCGCCGGGTGAGGAACTCGATCCGGGGGAAGCCCGCCTCGGGGCGGACCCGCGGTCGGACCACGCTCCGCAAGGCATAGCCCCTGTCGAAGACGCCCCGGTGCCGCCCGCCGGTGATCCGGGCCTGCTCCCGGAGCCGTGCCACGGCCAGTTCGCCCTTGGTCCGGAACACCTCCTTCGGACCGGCGGCTCCGGAGCGGACGGGCCATGGACTCTTGCGGAAGTCCAGCCGCCCGGAGACCGGCAGGAACCAGGCGGGTTGGTCGGGGTGGTGCAGCCGGACGCCGCAGACGACCCAGTTGTGAGCCCGCACGGTGCGGGCCCGGTTGGGGCAGCGAGCGGTGTCTTCGTGGAAGGTGCAGGTGCCCCAGACGGGGGCGTCCGAGCGGTGGACCTTGGTGTCATCGACGGCCCAGACGTGGTCGCCGTGCCAGAGCCGCCCGGGAGCCTCCTCGATCAGGCGAGTCAGGGCGGTGGTCACCCAGCCCGTCCGCCAGGTGCCGGACTCGGCGAAGCGTTCCAGGGCCTTCCAGTCGGCGATCCGCTCGATGGCGGTGACCGACTGGGTGATGGTGTGCTCTTCGGGGTTGATCGCCAGGGCGGTGATCCACTCGGCGAAGCGTCGGAAGCCAGGCCGGGGGAACACCCAGGCGAAGGAGAAGAGCCGCGATTGCCAGATCGGCCAGAGCGGGATAGGGTGCGTCATGAGGTCTCTCCTGGTGCGGTGCCCGATGGGATGGTGACCACCCGACAGGTGCCGCTCAGGAGACGCCTCGCTCAATACATAACAGCCGCTCAGTTCGAGTACAGCTATTCCGGGAAACTACTGGATAGCCTCTCAGACACGTCACGGTCTTGTGAGAGCGAAGACGAGAACCGATGCTTGACACTGAGCGACAGATGTCAGGTGCGCGTTTTCTGTCTACAGATCCGGCACTGGAACGAAACAACCCAGCGCGTTCCCAGCCGGTTCGGAGGAACAGCCCCCGGTTCGCTCCTACCGGACCTCCACATCCTCGACCAGGATGTTCCACCCGCTCGCCACGTCGAAGGCGACCCCCTCGCTGGCCAGGCGGATCGAGTACCGGCCGTTGTCGCGCAGACTGGGCGAGGGGTCCGCCAGGTGCAACGCCAGTCGACACCGACCTCGGGGGACATCAGCAGGGATCACCACCGCCCCCCGAAGTGTGAAGTGACCGGCCCCCGGGTCCCACCGGCGAGGGTCCACGTCGTCCATCATGACGCGGTAGGCGCGATCCTCCCGCTGGAGCACCAGGACTACCTCCCGCGGCAGGTGCGGCGAGGCGAAGCCGACGTTGCGCACCTCTAACTCGACGAGGAGCTTCCCGCCGGGTTCGACCTCCGGCGTGTACCTCAGACGATCCGCCACGAGGCGATAGCCGAGCCGGCGCTCGATCTCCTCGAAGCCCGAGCCATCCCCATACTCCGCCGCGCGCCAGCCGTCGAGCGTCCCGCGATGGTAGGCACTGTTGAGGTAGGTCGCGTGCAGCAGCTCCAGCTCGCGGACGACTTGCGCGATCGGCGTGCGCACCGAGGAGGGGACCGTCTCGCCGCCGAAAGGCGTGAAGCGGCTGTGGTTGTCGCACCACCGCAGCTCGCGCTCGCGGTCCCAGCCAGGCTGGGCGTAGGTCCCCATGTCGGTCGGGAGGCTCAGCAAGGCGTCGTCATGCCAACCGGTCCGGGAGAGTCGCGAGCCGCTGTAGGCCGTCTGCTCGGTCAGCACGGCGCCGCCGGGCTCGTCGACGAAGATGTCTCGGATGAACATCGGGCGTCGCACCTGGACGCTGATCGGTTCCGGCACGGCGTCAAGCAGGCCGAAGAGCACGGCTCGCCGCGCTTCCAGCGAGGGCGGGTTGCCCCAGTTCGACCCGTGCCACTCGCCCCACGGGCCGAGGAACCCCGCCTGGACCCCGCAGAGGACGTCGCGATTCTCCTGGTACACCTCGCCGAGCTGGCGGATATGCCCGAGGATGCGACCCATGTCCTTCGGATCGGAGCGATAGTCGCGCCCGGTGAATCCATAGGCCGCGCGGACGATCACCTTGAGCCCGTGCCGCCGCGCCTCCGCGAACGCGGCCCGGACCTCGTTGAGTTTCTCGGGAGAGAGCTCGCGATCCTTGAAATCTCTCAGGTCCACCTCGACCAGCAGCAGGGTGATGTTACGCTCGCGCAGGTCGTCCAGCCTTCCCATGCGGTCGCTCATGCGAGGCGCATAGAAGCCGCGCTCCGGGTTCGGGAATGCCTGACTGCTCGCGCGGTAGCGGACCTCGCGCCAGGACGGCTCGTCCTGGGCCCGGATTGGTCCCGGCGTCAGGCCCAGGGCGACGAGGAGGCTGAATCTCAAAAGTCGTTGAGGCATGCCCGACTCCGGGTCGCTGGGGATCGATGGGGCGGACCGGCAGCCTCCGGGGTCACTGGCCTGTCGCGGGATGTCTCGACCCGGCTGAGGGCGGGCCGCGGGCGGCGTCCGCCGGCTCAACGGATGAACTGTCGGATGTAGTCCTCGCCCAGCCCGACGTTCCGATAGTGGTCCCGACACATCGCGATCTTGGTGTGGACGTCCTCGTAACCGGTTTGACGCCCTTCCTCGTCCACGTAGATCATCGCCCCCGAGATATTGAAGAACGTGATCATTTCCTCGGTGCCTTCGTCCACGACCAGGGTATGGGTCTCGCCCGGGGGCTCGTACACGTAGCTGCCCGCAGCAGGCGACCCAGTCGTGCTCTCGGTAGTGCCAGGAGCCTTTGATCACATATCCATGCACCGGGGCCGGGTGGCGGTGGCGGCTCAGGACGCCCGACCGCGTGACCTTCAGCAGGTTCGCCCAGCCGCCGCTGACCGTGTTGAACATCAGCGGTCGGAACCAGACCTGGGGCGCCTGGGGGACCCAGACGCGTTCATCGTTCGGGATGGCGAGGGCGATAATCTCGCGGGCGGCGTCCGGGGGGGTCGTGCTGGGGAGTGTCGTCATGGCAACCGTTCTCCCTCTGGGGCCTCAGGTGATGGAATACCCGCCGTCGATGGGCAGGACGACGCCCGTGATGAACGCCGCGGCCGGGGAGCCAAGGAACATGACCGCTCCGGCCACGTCCGCGGGCCTTCCCCAACGGCCCAGCGGCGTCCTCGCGACGATCGCGGCGGAACGCGCCGGGTCCTCCGTCAGAGGCCGGGTCAGCGCCGTCTCGATCCAGCCGGGGGCGATCGCGTTGACCCGAATCCCGTCGGACGCCCAGGCGATCGCCAGCGACTTCGTCAACTGGGCCACCCCGCCCTTTGCTCGCGCTGTACGCGGGAGCGAAGCCGCTGCCGAAAAAGCTGAGCATCGAAGCGAGGTTGATGATACTGCCACCGCGCCCCGCCAGCAAGGAACGACAGGCCCGGCACACGCGCATCGTCCCCATCAGGTTCACGTCCACGACCCGATGGAAGCCCTCTGGCTCGAACTCGAGGCCGCCTCGGAGGATCATGCCGGCGGCGTTGACCAGCACGTCCAGCCGATCGAGCGCCGCCACGAGCCGGCCGACGGCGTCCTCGTCGGCGACGTCGAGGCAATGGGCCGTGAGGCCGCTTGCCGAGTCGCGACAGGACGCGACCTCAGCCTCGGTCAAGCCCGTCACCACGACCTCCGCACCCTCGGCCGCGAAGGCATTCGCAATCGCTCGACCGATTCCGCTCGTTCCGCCCGTGACCAGGACCGTTCGACCGGAATAAACCCCAATCATCCCCATCCCGCTCCTCCCTCGACGATCAGGAAAGTCGGCCTTATGATCGTCGAAACCTCCGGCCGTTGCTATCGCCCACTCCTTTGTTTCAGGGACTGGAGCCTTTGACCATGACCTTCGTCCCGAGCCACAAGACCAGAACGTTGACGAACATCGCGGTCCTGCTGAGCGGGCTCTGGATCACGCACCTCCATCGCGCCCAGGAACCTCCGAGCGGGATCGCCGCCTCGAAGGCGGACCTGCTCGCGCTGACCTCAACCTGGAAGGGCGATCGCTACCCCGACGGGCGGCCGAAGGTGCCCGACGACCTCCTGCGACGGATGAAAGCCGTCTCGATCGAGGAAGCCTGGGAGGTCCTCCGCGTGGCGCGGCTTACGAGAACCAGTTCGCGGGAGGCTGGCGAGATGCTCCACCCGGACGAGCCGTTCGTGGGTCGGGCGTTGACGGCCGTCCTACCTTCCCGGCCGGCCCGACCTGGTGGAACAGGTCATGAAGACCGGCAAGGCCGAGGGCCGGATCGGGCCGTCGAACTCCTGGCCGATCGACATGCTCCAGAAGGGTGACGTGTACATCGCCGACGGCTTCGGCAAGGTGGCCGACGGCACGCTCATCGGCGACAACCTCGGCAACGCCATCTACGCCCGGTCCGGCACCGGCGTCGTCTTCGACGCCGGCGCCCGCGACATCGACGGCCTTCGAGCAGATCGAGGGCTTCAACGCCTTCGTCCGCGGCTGGGACCCGTCGTTCATGAAGAACATGGTCATGTACTCGATAAACCGTCCGATCCGGATCGGCCCGGTGACGGTGCTGCCGGGCGACGTCATCCTGGCGCGGCAGGAGGGGGTGATCGTGATCCCGCCGCAACTGGCCGAGGAGGTCGTCGTGTCGTCCGAGGTCGTCGCGGCTCAAAGACGAGTTCGGCCACCAGCGGCTCCGCGAAGGGACGTACACCCCCGGGCAGATCGACGTGCCCTGGACGGACGCGATCAAGGCCGACTTCTTCCACTGGCTGGAGTCGCGGCCCGACCAGCCCGCGATCCCGCGCGACGAGATCGAGAAGCGCCTCTGACCGACGGCCGGCCGCCCGGCGCGGACGGGCGGGCGGCCGACGATCGAGTCGGCCGTGGTTACGTGCCGGCCAGGATCGCGCGGAGGCGATCGCCGACAATCGCATCCTCGCCGGGCTCCATCATCCAGACGCCGATGACCAGTTGCCGCCGCGAGCCGGGACTCACCTCGATGCTCGGCTCGCCCTCGCGGAGCTTCTCACCACCTGCGACGGGGTCAGGTCGCGTGCTCTGGTAATCCCAGCTCACGCGAAGATGCGGGACCGCGTTGGCGACCTGCGGCACGAAGACCTCGGTCTTGACGTCTTCGAAGTCCGCGAGGGCCTGGGTGATCCGCCGGCAGCGTCCTTCCCAATCCGCCCAGATCGCGGCATGGTCCTGCTTGAGGTAGAGTTCGAGGGCCACGAGCATGCCGATGATTTCCTCCTTGTTCACCTTGTTGGTGCGGCCGAGCGTATCGGCGTTGGGGCTGGTGTTGAGCTTGGCCGCCGCGATCAGGTCTTCGCGGCCGAGCAGCAGGCCCGCCGACTGCGGCCCGCGCAGGCCCTTGCCGCCGGAGAAAGCGACGAGGTCGAACCCGAGCTTGGTGTACCGCCAGAGGTTCTCGACCGGCGGGACGTCGGCGGCGGCGTCGATCAACGTCGGCACGCCGCGCCGCTTCCCGATCTCGACGAATTCCTCGTGATGGATCTCGCCTCGAGGGTCGGCCGAGTTGAGGAAGAACATCATCGCCGTGCGCTCGCCGATCGCGTCCTCGAGCTCCTGGCGGGTCTGGACCTCGATCATCTTCACGCCCGCGTTGCGGATGGCGTGGTCGTAGCCGACGCGGTGGGTCCGCTGGACGAGGACCTCGTTCTTCATGCCGCTGGTGTCCGGCAGGCGACGCATCCGTTCGCGGGTCGGCCCCGGCGACGCAGGCCGCAGTGGCCAGCGAGAGGGCCGAGGCGCAACCGGCGGTCACCAGGGCGGCGGGGCAGCCGAGATGCTCCGAGATCTTCCGGCCCACGGCGGCGTGCAGGTCGTCGAGCATCACGAATTGTCGGGAGGCGACCTGCATCGCCTGCCATCACCTCCGGTCGCATCAGCGATCCGGTCATCGCCGTGAAGGTGCCGGCCGCGTTGATGAACTTGCGGACCCCCAGCTCCCGGATGACGTCACGGCCGGTCGGGGTCTCCTCGGCGGCCGCCCGATCGCCCGAGGCGAGCAGGCGGCAGGCCGGGTAGTCCGGCGAGTCGCGGTCAGAAACGCCCGACGCTTGGTCTGAAGGACGATCCATCTACAGCCTCCGATTTCGTGGAACTTACCGTCATCAAAGACCCCGCGACTCCGACCGGGGTCGCCCGTTGTCGCTCTGGTAGCGGCCGGGTCCCTGCCATTGTCGTCTTTCGAACTCCGAGCGTCCACGCCGGTCCGAGTGGCGGCGGACGGCCCCGAGCCGATGATTCAGTGCTCGCCAGCAGGGGTGGAGCCGGGCTTGCCCCCGGGCGAGGCGCCCGGTTTCGTCGGCGGCCAGGCGGTCGTAGCCCGTCCCAGCGAGGATCGCCCACGTGCCCGATAATCCTTGGGAAGCGTGGTCCAGTCCGGACGCGACAGGCCGTTCAGCTCGTACACGATCTTGCCGTCGCGGAGGGTCATCTCGCAGGTCAACCTCTGCTCGCCGCGCAGGCGGGCGCCATAGACATCGACGAAGCCGAAGTCGCCCTTCTCGAGTCGCAGGACGGCCACGTCCGCCGGCGATCCGACCGAGAGGTTCCCCAGTTGCTCCTGCCCGATCTCGCGGGCTGGGTTCCAGGTGGCGCGGAGGATGACCTCGTCGAGCGGCAGACCCAGGGCCAGGAACTTGCTCATGACGTTCAGCATGTCCTTCATGCCGGCGTTGATGCTGCCGGCGTGCATGTCGGTCGAGATGGAGTCGGGAAGGAAGCCTTCGCTCGACGATCGGCACCGCGACGCGCCAGGCGAAGCTGCCGCCGCCGTGTCCGACGTCGAAGATGACGCCGCGCTCGCGGCCCGCGAACAGGGCGGGGTTCGCTCGGCCCGAGGGGTCGAGTTCGCCCCGGAGGCCGGAATAGACATGCGTGTAGATGTCACCGCGCCGGAGCTTCTTCGTCAGGAGCTCGGCCAGGGTCCGCTCCGGGTGGATGCGGCCGAAATCCACCATCACGGGGATGCCGGCGATCGCGCGGCCTCGACGGCCCGTTCCACCGGCGTGAACTCCGGACCGGGGTAGTGGGCCGTCTTGATCCCCACGATCACGTCCCTTGTGGCGAAGCGCCATCGCGGCCGTCGGCTCGACTTCCATGTCGTCGAGGTCGCTCTCGTACCGACGGCCGCGCATGCCGTGGCCGACGATGTTGAGGAACGCGAAGACGCGGGTTCGCGAGCGGTCGATGATGCGGGCCTTGAACTCGTCGAAATCGCGCCAGCCGGCGCAGCCGGCATCGGCCACGGTCGTCACGCCGGAGCGGAACGTGAAGCCGTCCGGGGCGACGCTCTGGCCGCCGACGTAAGAGCTCCGTTCGCCGGTGCCTGCGAAGACATGGACATGAATATCGATCAATCCGGGGGTCACATACAGCCCCGTGACGTCCACGGTCTTGAACGCCGTCGCCGGATCGATCCCGGTCGCCACGGCGGCGATCTTGCCGTCGCGGATCGCGACGTCGGCGACCGCGCTGACCTGATTCTTGCGGATCGATGACGTGACCGCCCGTCAGCAGCAAGTCATATTGTGGCGGGCTCACGCCGGCCGCCAGGAACAGAACCGAGATCGCGGCGTCATCTGGATCTCCTAGTGAGTCAGGTGGACAGTCGGCTCAGGGAGTCCCTCAATCTTAACGATGATGACCCCGGATCAAGGTCGGAGTGTCTGGTCCGACTGGCTATGGCCGCATTATCAGGCTCGTCGGGAGCCCACGACGGACGCCTCGGCCAACGAAGGCGGCTTGTGGCTCGCGCAGCCGGACAGATCGCCGGGCGTCGATGAACCTCGGGCTCCTGATTCCTGCGGCGACCGAGTCCGTGACCGGCACCGGATCGAGTCCGGTGCCCTCCAGGTACAACGGGGCACGAGCCTGATACACTCGGCGGCGCGCGCAACGACCGGCAAGCAAACGCCCGGCATGTCGAGGATAGATCCTGACAGGCCCGCCTGATCGTGTCTCCGTGGTCTTCACTCTGGGCCTCACCGGTGGCCGTCGGTCAGGCCCCGGCCAAGCGGTTCGTCACCACCGGACGGGCGACGGCCGACCGGCCTGTTCGCCCCCGGAGTCATGGTCGGCCAGACGCTGTACATCGCGGGCAAGGGGGACTACCGACCCGACGCGCCTTCCCGGAGAAGGTGGACAACTGCCTCAACGAGATCCGCAAGACCTTGCAGATGGCCGGGCTCGACATGGAGCATGTGGTGCAAGTCGTTCGTCTATCTCGAAGACCACGACCAGTACGCCGAATTCAACAAGCGATACGCCACGTTCTTCCCGAACGACCCACCTGCGCGGACGACACTCGGGGTGGCCCAGGTCCCCGGCGAATCGCGCCTCGAAATCACCTGCATCGCCTATGGCGATCTCGCCGAGAGGAAGCGCATCGGGACCCCGCCGTCCGGCTTCCCGTTCAGCCCCGGAATCCTGGCGGGCGATACGCTCTACATCTCGGGAAAGGGAGACCAGCTCGCCGATGGCGGCCATCCCGCGACCTTCGAGGAACAGGTCCGACAGGCGATGCGCAATGTCGAGGCGACGCTCAAGGAAGCCGGATTGGATTTTCGGAATGTCGTCATGAGCCACGTCTTCCTCGACAAGTATGAGAATCTCGAAGCGGCCGACAAGGTCTATCGCCAGTTCTTCGAAGCCGGTGACGAACCCGCCTGCGCCACCATGTTCGTGGATTGGATTCCGGGGGGCTCCCACGTCGAAATCACCTGCATCGCCACCACCGATCTGGCGGCTCGCAAGGTCGTCCGGTCGCAGGGCACGAAGTCCGGGCCTCGCGAAGCGGCCGTGTCGGCGAGCCCGGCCGTGTGGGCCGGGAACACGCTCTACCTGTCCGGATTCTCCGGCTCCCCGACCGGGGCAGGGAACACGGCGGCCGACCTGGAAGGGCAGGTCAACGAGATGGCGAAGCACCATCTCGCCATCCTCGAAGCGGCCGGGCTGACGCCCGAAGAGATCGTCGCGGGCTGGGTCTATCTCCGCGACATGGAAGACTATCAGGGCATGAACGCGATCTACCGCCGGTTTTACTCCCGCGGCCCCGGGGTCAGAACCTGCCTGATGCCGAATTCCGCGACTGAGCCGAATGCGATTCGAGTCCGCGGCTCGTTCATCGCGGCACGGACGCAGTAGGCCCCGACCCCCGGGCGAGCGTGTGGACGATTGGCAAGGGCCGCAGATCATCGCGACTTCGGGCATGACGAGGGCACCGGAACCGTTCCCGCGGTGCAGTGCCCTCGAATCGTCGCCGACACTCCAGTTCGATGTCGGTTGACGGCTCCTCGTAGAAGCGCGGTTCAAGTCAAAGGCGGTCGATCACTCAGGGGCTCCTGACCCCGGCCGCACACCTCTCTGGAACATGGCATCGTCATTCGGGCCCCGATTCACACGCCGCTCATCCCTCATCGACCGGAGCCACTCGAGGTGCGGCTTGCCTCGCCCGCATGCACCGGTTCGACTGGACCCGCCACGAGGATCGCCGATTGCCTGGAACAACGAGAACGTTTCGCGGAACGACCGGCCGAATAACCCGTCCCCCAGGATGGGCACCGTCCTGTCGGCCGGCGAGACGATGCGGTCGAACGTTCCGGAACGTGGGTGGCTCCCGAGTCGAGGCCGATGGCCGATGAAGTTGAATACCCGAGGATCAACGCCTCACGCGATACGATCTCCTGCCGATTCCTGACATCCGGTCCGTGGCGGCGATCTGACTCGTAGCCGCGCGGGCGACGAGGAGTTATGCTCGCTGCATCTGCCGAGACGCGACTGTCACCGGACACAGGAGCTGGATTCATGGCCGATGAACGCCGCCCGTCGCGTCGAGACTTCCTCCAAAACGCTGGCGTAGCGATGGCGATCTCGCGGGTCGGCACGGCGGCCGTCGCGGCCGTCCAGGAAGACCCTGCCGGCGACTTCCTCCTCAGGAGCCAGCCCAAGCCGGAGCCGCGGATCATCCTTCCGACCGATGCGTTGCCGAAACCCGACGGCCCCAGGAAGAGGATCGCGGCCATCACGACGGCCTATTTCAAGTACTCGCACGCCGACGACATCATCACCAAGTTCATCGAGGGGTATGCCGTCGCCGAGCGGACTCATACGCCCCACTGCGAGGTCGTGAGCCTGGCGATCGAGCAGTTCCCCAAGAGCGATATCGGCCGGGGCCTGGCCGCTCGCTACGGCATCCCGCTGTTCGACTCGCCCACGGAGGCGCTGACGCGGGGCGGCCCGAAGCTCGATGTCGATGGGGTGCTCCTGATCGGCGAGCACGGCGATTACCCAATCAATGACAAGGGGCAGCAACTCTACCCCCGACGCCGGCTGTTCGCCGAGATCGTCGAGACCTTCCGGCGCTCGGGCGCAGCGTGCCGGTCTACAACGACAAGCACTTCGCCTACTCCTGGGACGACGCCGAGTGGATGTACCGCCAATCACGCGAACTGGGCTTCCCGATGATGGCCGGCTCCAGCGTGCCGGTCGCCTGGCGACGGCCGCCGCTGGCGTTCCGGACGGGCATCCCGCTCGAAGGGGCGCTGGCCGTCGGCTTCGGCGGACTCGAGGCTTATGGATTCCACACGTTGGAATTACTTCAGACCTTCGTCGAGCGGCGGCGGGGCACGGTGACCGGTGTGGATGCCGTCACTTGCCTGGAGGGCCGGGCGGCCTGGGAGGCTGCGGAAGAAGGGCTCTGGAGGGCCGACTTGCTCCCGGTCGCCTTGCGACACGTCCCGGCCGGCGAGGACTTGCCGAAGGACGTGGCGGCCTGGCGCCGGGCCGACCCGGAGGCGGCCGTCTTCCTCGTCGAGTACGCCGACGGCTTCCGCGCGACGGCGTATGTGGCGCGACGGCTGGTCGCCGAGTTCGCCTTCGCCGCTCGTGTCTCCGGCCGTCCCGAGCCGGTCGGGACCTGGTGCGAGCTGAACAAGCCCCAGCGCGACCACTTCAGCTTCCTCTGCAATCACATCGAGGTCATGTTCCGCACCGGCCGGCCCAGCTACCCGGTCGAGAGGACGTACCTGGTAACCGGAGTCCTCGCCGCGCTCATGGACTCTCGGGCCCAGGGCGGCCTGCGCGTGAGGACTCCGTACCTCCGCGACATCCGCTACGACCCCGCCCCGGAGGGGACGGCTCCCTGACGGAGCCGCTCGCCGATTCACCGCTCCGACCGAGGCCGAACACATCCACGGCGACTTGCACCGGGCCGCGGGGGTGTGGCGCACGGAGACCGGTCACCGCACAAGGTTACCTTCGTCGCCATCAAGGCCGCAGAGATCCTCTCACAGGGGTGATCGGGTCGAAGGGATACCATGAGACGGCGCCGTCCCCGACGGCCCGTCCGCGGTCGAAATACCGGTCATCGGCGTCAAGCCGTTCTCCTGAGCCTGAGGTTTTCTCTGGACACTCTTCTGGTCGATATAGACCCTGAAAGGAGTGTCCGAGATGACCACGAACTCCAAGACTGCCGGCAACGAGCGAGGCCGGTTCTCGGCCAAGCGGAAGACCGAGGCCGTCCTCCGCCTCTTGCGGGGCGAGGACCTGGAGACCACCTCCCGGCAACTCGGCGTCACCGCCGCCCCCCTCTCCTCCTGGCGGGATGCCTTCCTCGACGGCGGCACGGCGGCCCTGAAGAGCCGACCGACCGATGACCGGGACGAGGTCATCGCCCGGCTGCAGGCCAAGGTCGGCCAGCTCACGATGGATAACGAGCGGCTCGACCAGAAGTGCCAGCACCTGGAGGCCGGTTGCCCTTTTGCGTCGAGGAGGCGGAGCGGTTGAGCCGAACCGCCTCCCCCGGCACCGGCACGCCCTACGGGGTGCAGCGGGTCTGCCGCATCTTCGGCATCGCCCGCTCCACCGCCTACTACCTCAAGGCCCGGGAGGCCGTCCCGCCGGAGCAGCGGCCCGTGCCCAGGAAGCGGGGACCGGTGGGGCCGTGCTCGGATCACGAACTGGTCGGCCACATCCGCCGGGTCCTGTCCGAGAGCCCGTTCCACGGCGAGGGCTATCGCAAGGTCTGGGCCCGCCTGCGACACCAGGGTGTTCGGACCTCGCAGGAGCGGATCCGGAGGCTGATGCGGGAGCATGGCCTCCAGGCCCCACGCCGGGGTGGCCACCCGCACGGCCCGAAAGCCCACGACGGCACGATCACCACCGAGCGGCCCGACGTGATGTGGGGCACCGACATGACCACGACGGTGACGACCGAGGAGGGCCTGGTGCACGTCTTCGTGGCGGTGGACCACGGCACCTGCGAGTGCATCGGGTTGCATGCGGCGAAGTCAGGGGACCGGTTCGAGGCGTTGGAGCCGATCCGACAGGGAGTGCGGGAGCACTTCGGCGGCTTCGAGGAGGGCGTCGCCCAGGGCCTGGCGATCCGCCACGACCACGGCAGTGCGTACATGAGTCACGACTTCCGACACGAACTGGAGTTCCTGGGGATGACCCGTTCGCCGAGCTTCGTGCGGGAGCCCGAGGGCCATGGCTGTGCCGAGCGGTTCATCCGCACGCTCAAGGAGAATCTGCTCTGGGTGCGGACGTTCACCACGGTGGAGGAGTGGGTCGAGGCGTTACGGGAATTCAAGCGGACGTACAACGAGCCGTGGCTGATCGGTCGTCACGGTCATCGGCCACCGGGCCAGGTCCGGCGTGACTTCGTCGATGGCCTGGCCGCAGCGGCGTGATACGATCAAGTAACCGTCCAGAGAACCCAAAGGCGATACACCGGTCAGCTTGGTCAGCACTCGAGCAAGCTGCTAGAGAAACATCGGCCGGGACGTCGACGATCGCAGGAAGACAGCGACGTTGGCCTCCGGAATGTCCACTCCTTCGTTGAACTGGTCGACGACCAGTGCCGCACGGAGTGTTCCGGAGCGGAAGGCGGCCATCCGATCGTCCCGGACTTTGGCCGGTAGCCTGCAGTGGATCGGCGCCGAATCCGGCATGAACTTCGTCAGCCAGTTGGCATAGGCCACGGAGGCTGGTGGCCTGCTCCCCGCAGGCTGGTCCAGCCGATATGAGAGTCATTCTCGCCCGACAGGGCAGGAGGACTCCCGAGGAAACGCATCCGCCACTCGCCCGAGCAGATCATCCGCAAGCTCCGTGAGGCCGACGCCGAGCTGGCCAAGGGCATCCCCATCCCCGAGGTCTGCAAGGCCCTGGGCATCGCCGAGAATACCTACTACCGCGGGCGCAACCAGTTCGGCGGCATCAAGGCCGACGAGATGAAGCGTCTCAAGGAACTGGAGAAGGAGAACGCCCGGCTCAAGGCCCTGGTCGCCGACCTGGCCCTGGACAAGGCGATCCTCAAGGAGGCCGCCCGGGGAAACTCGTGAGCCCGACCCGGAGGCGAGAGGCCGTCGCCAAGGCGATGGCCTCTTTCCAGATCTCCGAGCGTCGGGCCTGCCGAGCCCTGGGCGTGCCCCGGTCGAGCCAGCGGTACGAGGGGGCCCAACGAGAACGAGAGGAAGAGTTGTTGTTGCGGATCAGGGCGTTGGCCCGAGAAAACCCCCGCTATGGCTACCGTCGGATCAAGGCCCTGCTGGTGCGGGAGGGGTGGGCGGTCAACCTCAAGCGAGTCCACCGGCTCTGGCGTCGTGAGGGCCTGAAGGTGCCGCAGATCCAGCGGAAGCGCCGTCGGCTGGGGCAGAGCGAGAACGGCTGCGGCCGCCGCCGGTCCGAGCGTCCGAATCACGTCTGGAGCTACGACTTCATCCACGACCAGACGGCCGACGGGCGGGGCCTGAAGCTGCTGCCGGTGGTCGACGAGTTCACCCGGGAATGCCTGACGATCGAGGTGGAGCGGCACCTGACGGCGAAGGGATGTGGCTGCTTATCACGGATTTTGGGGAGGGCACCGGATGTCCATGTCACCCCGTCCGATGGCGGCTATGCTGAGGGTCACGGATCTCCGCCTCGTGAGCCATCAGCAGGGACGACGCCATGCCGGCCGCCGACCCCACGTTCCCGCCCGTCCGGGGACAGAAGACCCTCTGGATCCCCTGCTCCCAGCAGCAGTATGAGCCGATCGCAGGCGATCCCGAGCGGTTCCGGGAGTCTCTGGACCAGCAGATCGAGGCTCATCCGGAGCTGTTCCCAGCCGAGATCCGGCGGGGCTACCGCATGAAGGATACCTACACCTCCCGCAAGACCGGCTGGAGGCTCCGGCGGATCGACCTCCGCAACAGCCAGAGCTCCCTGGTCCGTCCCTCGTTCCTGATGCCCTCCTTGACCGGGCGGACCGAGGACGTGCAGGCCCCCCTTTTCTCCGCAAGTTCGCCGGGCCCGACTGGGCCCTGACCGAGGTCTTCGGGCGGGACCCGAGGTCCTGGCCTCGCCTGGAACGCTCCCTGGGGCGATCCAGCCTGGTCGGGACCACCGTCAAGGCCCCCGAGCGGTGGCCCGGTCATCTGGTCGCCGACGAGAAGCACACGACCCTCGGCAGCGAGAAGGTCTAGCTGGCGGCCACCGCCGGCGGCGGGTGCTGCCTGGGCCTGGCGTTGGCCGAGAGGGCCGACCAGGACGAGTTGACGAGGGCCTACGGCGTGTTCCGGGATGCGGCCCGGGACCTGGACCCGGCGTACCGGCCCCGGACCGTCAACACCGACGGCTGGGCCGCCACGCAGGCGGCCTGGCCGGCGTTCTTCCAGGGGGTCACGATCATCCTCGGCTTCCTGCATGCGTTCCTGAAGATCCGGGAGCGGGCCCAGCCCTTGAAGGAGACCTTCGATGCGCTGCGGGAGCGGGTCTGGGAGGCGTATCACGCCCCGGATGCCCGCACCGTCTCGCAGCGGCTCCGCCGGCGGCGGGAGTGGGCCGTGAAGCATCTCGACAAGCCGATCGTGCGAGAAAAGGTCCGGTCGTTGTGCGAGAAGCGTGGGGCGTTTGTCGTGGCCTACGCCCATCCCGGCTGCCGTCGGACGAGTAAGCCGGTGGACCGGTTATTGCGACGGCTCGACTACCGCCTGTCCTGCACGCAGCACCGGCACGGCAAGACGGCGGCGGCTGAGCAGGGGTGGCGAGGTTGGGCGTTGCTCCACAACTTCGCCCCGATGTGCCCAGGGACGGTCCGGGAGACTCCCGAGTTGAGGAGCCCGGCGGAACGGCTCAATGGGAAGCGGTATCACCCCGAGTGGCTCCAGAACCTGCTGATCTCGGCCTCACTCGGAGGATACCGCAGGGCTCCCCGAAATCCGTGATAAGCAGGAATTTCCAGTGCTTCTCCGGGCGGCACAGGCGCTCGAGGAACCGTCGCTTCTGCTCCTCCTTCGACACGTTCAGGAAGAACTTTAGCACGATGGTCCCGTTTTGGACCAGGTGCCGCTCGAAGTCGTTGATGTCCTGGTAACGTCGATGCCAGAACTTCTTGCCGAGCTTCGTCTCAGGCAGCCTCTGGGCGGCCAGGAGCTCGGGGTGGACCTTCTCGACGAGGACGTCTTCGTAGTAAGACCGGTTGAAGATCTCGATTCGCCCGCGCTCGGGAAGACACCGCATGGATCGCCAGAGAAATGTGTGGTCCAGCTCCTCGGCCGACGGCTTCTTGAAGCTGAAGACCTGGCAGCCCTGGGGATTGATCCCGGACATGACGTGCTTGATCGTCCCGTCCTTGCCAGCGGCGTCCATAGCCTGCAGGACGATCAGCACGGCATACCGGTCGTCAGCATACAGCAAGTCCTGGGCTTGCGTTAGGTCCGCGAGGTTCTGGTCGAGGATCTGCCGGGCCCGCTCCAGGGCCGGGCGCCACTTTTATGACGATTTGGCAAACTCTGCGGTCTTGCGCCGCTCGTCGGACCGGGTCTACCGACCACCGGGTCGTGAACCCGACCCGGGGGTCGGAGGTCGGCGATGGCGAGCCCCCGCAGCAGGCGGGACGAGATCGGGGAGTCCTTCTCCGCCCTGGAGGACCCACGCTCCCCCCGCAACCGGCGGCACCCCCGGCCCGGCGTCCTGGTCCTCGCCGTCCTGGCGGTCCTCGCCGGCGCCGCCGGGCCCACCGCCATCGCCCGCTGGGCCGAGGGCCAGGCCGAACTCCTCACCGGCCGGCTCGACCGGCCCCACGGCATCCCCGGCCAGGACGTCGTCCGTCGCGTCCTGATGCGGCTCAAGCCCGGGGCCGTCGCGGCCGCCTTCCACGCCTGGATCGCCCGCCTCCGCGGCGAGGCCATCGCCGAGACGGGCGTCGATCGCCCGGTCATCGCCCTCGACGGCCAGACGGCCCGCCGCAGCCACGACGCGAAGAACGACCGCGGCGTCCTGCACGTCGTCACCGCCTGGGCCGGCGAGTCCGGGTTGGCCCGGGGACAGGAGGTCGGTGCCGAGAAGTCCCACGAGATCACCGCGATCCCCGAGCGGCGGAAGAGCAGCGACGTCCGGGCCGGCATCGTCACGAGCGACGCCATGGGGGCCCAGAAGGCGATCGCCGCGGCGGTCATCGGCGGCCAGGCCGACTCCGTCCTGGCCCTGAAGCGGAATCCCGAGTCGTTGCCCGCGGCGGTCATCGAGCCCATCGACGAGCGACTCGACGACGCCATCGGGACGGCCCAGGAACTCACGACGACCGATCGCGGTCCCGGCCGCCAGGAACAGCGGACCTCCCTGCCGCTGCCGGTTCCCGAGGGCCGGCCGGGTCCGGCCGAATGGAAGCGGCGGAAGTCGGTCGGCGTGGTGACGTCGCGGCGGCGGGCGGGCGGGGAGCAGAGCCTCGCGGTCCGCTACGATCTCAGCCGCCTGCCGGTGGACTTGGACCGGTTCGCCCGGGCGGTGCGCGGCCCCTGGTCGGTGGAGAACGCGGGCCACTGGACCCTCGAGGTGACGTTCCGCGAGGACGAATCGCGGATCCGCGAGCGGGGGCTCGGGGCGAACATCCCCTGGCTCGACCGCTTCACCCTCTCGATCCTCAAGCCACACCCCGACCGTCGCATGAGCCTCGTCAGGAAGCGCCGAAGCTGCGGATGGAGCGAGGGGTTCCTCATGGATGTCATTACCGCATTAACATGTTAGTGTGCGCCGGCCCTGCGACGCGAACGGGATCGTTTGGGATCTCCAAACTGATCAGTTCGACTGGGGAGGTCCGGCGATCCTCCATGCCTATGCCGCCAACGACCTGAGCGACCAACTTTAAAGCAGTGCCAACAACTCCTCAGACCAGGCGGGAAGGGCTGTCAAGTTTGCCGTGCCACTCGTCGCAGGCGGCAAGGTGTTCGTGGGGACCGCAGGCGAACTTGACATCTACGGTTTGAAGTCGTCCAACGGCGGTGGCAGCTTTCCGACGACGGTGCCGACTTTGGCTCCCGGTGGGACGCAAGACTACCCACTAGTTTTACAGCAGCAGGTATTTCACGCCCTCGTGCCTGGCGTGCCAGGCCTTGTCATGTGAGGCCTTGGCGATCCTGTTCCGCCCCTCGTGGTAGTCCATCAGGGCGATCGCCTTCTCCACGGTCAGTTCCGCCTCGGAGAACGCCGACCTCAACAGCCGCACCGCCCGGTCCAGCGTCAGGCCCTTCGACTTTTTTTCAGACGCAGACGCGTCAACGTCACGAACAGGTGCGCCACCGCCACCAGCGCCATGTGATGGTGCCACCCCACGTACGCCCGCGTCTCGTACTGCGCCATCCCCAGGTACGTCTTGGCCTCGCCGAAGTATTCCTCCACTCGGTGGCGCGTGCAGGCGACCAACGCCAGGACCTTCAAGGGCGTCTCGGCCCCGCCGTTGGAGATGTAGTACTTGACCTCGGGGATCGCCTCCAGCGACCGGCGGATCAGCAGCCACACCGGTGGCCCCGGCTTCTGGTCGCGCATCGCCCACACCCGCACCGCCGCGAACTCGAACACCAGCGGCCCGCACGCCCCTTCGCGCACCTTCAGGGTCTGCCAGGCTTCGGCGGGCAGCCCCGCGGCTACCGCGGCCACGGACTTCACACCCTCCCGTGTCGGGCGCTTCGGCGGCTGGCCCCGGCCGCCGTACGCCGGCACGCACCCGGCCGGGTCCTCGGTCCAGACGGTCGTCGTCACCGGCACCTCGACCACGTACCGCTGCTCCAACTCGTCCATCGCCTCGTGGAAGTGCCCGGCCTTGCCGTACTCCTCGTCGGCGACCACCCAGTCCAGTCGCGTCTGACCGAGCACGACGACCCCGCGGACCAGTTCGGCAGCGATCCGGGCCTTGGGCCGGAAGGTCACGTCCTCGGGGATGTGCGCCTTGCCGCGCCGCGCCCGGGCCTCAGGCGTGTCCTCGCACCAGGGCTTGGGCAGGTAGAGCCGGTGGTCCAACAGCGCGGCCCCCGCGGGGGTAACGCCGACGAGGAAGACGCCGACCTGGCAGTTGTCTTCCTTGCCGAGCCGGCCGTTGTGCTGCCGGGCCACGCCCGCGGAGTGTACGCCCTGCTTGGCGAAGGCCGACTCGTCGATGACACCGACGACGCCGGCGGGCGACCCGGCCGCCGAGGGGACCAGCTCGCCGTCGAAGACGGCCTGGAGTTCAGCCTGGACGTCGTCGTACTGCCAGGGGGCGCTGTTGATGAACTTCTGGAGGCCCGAGACATCGCCGTGGCCGACCAGGAGGGCGATCGGCTCGACGCTCTTGCGGTCGGGGCAGACCATCAGGCCCTTGACGTAGTCATAGGCATGGTCCTGAGCCTGCTCCTTACCGAAGAGCGGGGCGAACCGCTCGTGGAAGTCGACCAGTCGCTCGGCCGCGGCGCGCACGTCGTCCGGTGTCATGGAGGCTCCCTCCCGACATGAGGTGTTGGGGCGACGGGCCGGCCGGTCCTCGCGTGTTCAGTTCCCTATGATTCGATGTTACCAGAAACACCGCGGATTTGCTGCTGCTGTAAAACTAGTGTCCTGAGTCAGAAATCCGCCAATTAACCTTGCGCCCCGTCCAGTTTCCTTGTATGATCCTCGAAGGGAGACATATGATGAAAAAAGGTGGACGCCCCAAGGCCGAACTGGTCCTCACCGACGACGAGCGGCAGACCTTGGAAACCTGGGCCGCGCGGCCCAAGAGCACCCAGCGGCTCGCCACCCGGGCCCGAATCATCCTGGCTTGTGCTCAGGGACTCGACAACAAGGACGTCGCCGCTCGGCTCGGCGTCCATGTCATCACCGTGGGTAAGTGGCGAAGGCGTTTCCTCGAACTGCGTCTGGATGGCCTCGCCGACGGACCCCGACCCGACGCCCCTCGAAAGATCACCGACGCGATGGTCGAGCAGGTCGTCACCCAGACCCTGGAGACCAAGCCCAGGGCCGCCACCCAATGGAGCACCCGCGGCATGGCCCGCAAGCTGGGGATGTCTCAGAGCGCCATCGCCCGGATCTGGAAGGCCTTCGAGTTGAAGCCTCACAAGAGCGAGACCTTCAAGCTTTCCACCGATCCGTTCTTCGTCGAGAAGGTCCGCGAAATCGTTGGGCTGTCCATGAGCCCGCCGGAGAACGCCATCGTGCTGTCGGTCGACGAGAAGAGTCAGGTCCAGGCATTGGACCGCACCCAGCCCTTGCTGCCGATGACGCCGGGACAGGCCGAGCGTCGAACCCCTGACTCCGTCCGCAACGGCACAACCTCGCTGTTCGCCGCGCTGAATGTGGCCACGGGTGCGGTGATCGGCAAGTGCTATCGCCGCCACCGCCAGCAGGAGTTCCTCAAGTTCCTCAACGAGATCGATGCTCAGGTCGAGCGCGAGCCTGGCGTGGAGATCCACATCATTCTGGACAACTACGGCACGCATAAGACGGCGGCGGTGAAGCGGTGGTTGGCTCGGCATCCGGAGTATCACCTGCATTTCACACCGACGAGCGGATCGTGGCTGAACCAGGTGGAGCGGTTCTTCGCCGAGATCACCGAGAAGCAGATCCGACGCGGAGTCTTCCGGAGCGTGGCGGCTTTGGAGAAGGCGATCCTGGAGTATCTGGCCACGCATAACGAGAATCCCCGACCGTTCGTGTGGACGGCCAACGCGGATCTGATTCTGGAACGGGTCAAGAAGGTTTGTGAGCGAACTTCTGACTCAGGACACTAGTTTTACAGCAGCAGCAAATCCGCGGTGTTTCTGGTAACATCGAATCATAGGGAACTGAACACGCGAGGACCGGCCGGCCCGTCGCCCCAACACCTCATGTCGGGAGGGAGCCTCCATGACACCGGACGACGTGCGCGCCGCGGCCGAGCGACTGGTCGACTTCCACGAGCGGTTCGCCCCGCTCTTCGGTAAGGAGCAGGCTCAGGACCATGCCTATGACTACGTCAAGGGCCTGATGGTCTGCCCCGACCGCAAGAGCGTCGAGCCGATCGCCCTCCTGGTCGGCCACGGCGATGTCTCGGGCCTCCAGAAGTTCATCAACAGCGCCCCCTGGCAGTACGACGACGTCCAGGCTGAACTCCAGGCCGTCTTCGACGGCGAGCTGGTCCCCTCGGCGGCCGGGTCGCCCGCCGGCGTCGTCGGTGTCATCGACGAGTCGGCCTTCGCCAAGCAGGGCGTACACTCCGCGGGCGTGGCCCGGCAGCACAACGGCCGGCTCGGCAAGGAAGACAACTGCCAGGTCGGCGTCTTCCTCGTCGGCGTTACCCCCGCGGGGGCCGCGCTGTTGGACCACCGGCTCTACCTGCCCAAGCCCTGGTGCGAGGACACGCCTGAGGCCCGGCGCGGCGCGGCAAGGCGCACATCCCCGAGGACGTGACCTTCCGGCCCAAGGCCCGGATCGCTGCCGAACTGGTCCGCGGGGTCGTCGTGCTCGGTCAGACGCGACTGGACTGGGTGGTCGCCGACGAGGAGTACGGCAAGGCCGGGCACTTCCACGAGGCGATGGACGAGTTGGAGCAGCGGTACGTGGTCGAGGTGCCGGTGACGACGACCGTCTGGACCGAGGACCCGGCCGGGTGCGTGCCGGCGTACGGCGGCCGGGGCCAGCCGCCGAAGCGCCCGACACGGGAGGGTGTGAAGTCCGTGGCCGCGGTAGCCGCGGGGCTGCCCGCCGAAGCCTGGCAGACCCTGAAGGTGCGCGAAGGGGCGTGCGGGCCGCTGGTGTTCGAGTTCGCGGCGGTGCGGGTGTGGGCGATGCGCGACCAGAAGCCGGGGCCACCGGTGTGGCTGCTGATCCGCCGGTCGCTGGAGGCGATCCCCGAGGTCAAGTACTACATCTCCAACGGCGGGGCCGAGACGCCCTTGAAGGTCCTGGCGTTGGTCGCCTGCACGCGCCACCGAGTGGAGGAATACTTCGGCGAGGCCAAGACGTACCTGGGGATGGCGCAGTACGAGACGCGGGCGTACGTGGGGTGGCACCATCACATGGCGCTGGTGGCGGTGGCGCACCTGTTCGTGACGTTGACGCGTCTGCGTCTGAAAAAAAGTCGAAGGGCCTGACGCTGGACCGGGCGGTGCGGCTGTTGAGGTCGGCGTTCTCCGAGGCGGAACTGACCGTGGAGAAGGCGATCGCCCTGATGGACTACCACGAGGGGCGGAACAGGATCGCCAAGGCCTCACATGACAAGGCCTGGCACGCCAGGCACGAGGGCGTGAAATACCTGCTGCTGTAAAACTAGCGGCGTACTTCGAGACGATCGCTCCCTAGTTCTACAGCCGCAGGAATTTGACGCCCGGGTGTTTGGCCCGCCATGTCTTGCCGTGCGACCTCCGGGCCACCGCGTTCCGATGTACATGGTAATCCACCAACGCCATCGCCCGCGGCAATCTCAGTTCCGGCTCCTCCAACGCCGCCTCCAGCAGCCGCACCGTCCGGTCCAGCGTCAGCTCCGGAGTTTTTTTTGGAGACGCCTCTGCACCAGCGTCACGAACAGCTGCGCCAGGCCCACCAACGTCATATGATGGTGCCAACCGATCCACGACCGCGTCTCGTACTGCGCCATCCCAAGGTCGCTCTTGGCGTCCTCGAAATAATCCTCGATGTTCCAGCCATAATGCCCTCCAAGAGCGCGGTGGGGTGGCCCGGCTCGGGGTGAACCGGGCCACCGACACTCTACCGCCCCGGGCATGGCTTCGGCTTCTTCAATTCGGCGAGCCGACCCCTGTTCGCCCAGGTTCGCGGCAGCCGGTGGAGTGCACGCAGCCGCCGCAGCTCGGAGGCGTCGGCCCAGATCACGGGGTGGCCGTCGGCGTCCCGGCGCACCGACAGCCAGCCGGCTCGCAGCCACCGCCGCACCGTGTCCCGTGACATCCCCAGCCGCCGTGCCAGGCCCATCGGCCGATACTCATCCCGGCCCAGGCCCGCGGGGCTGCCGTGGCGTTCCCGCCGCTTCAACCCCAGGCGTGACGTCAACCGCAGCACCATCTCCCCGGTGAACCGATTCGTCCGCTTCGGCGGCCGGAAACCCTCGGCGTTCAGCCGTTCGGCGATCCCCGCCGAGCTGAGACGCTCGCCGCACAGCGCCCGCAGCCGCTCGACCAGCCGCGGGGAGTCGCTCGGCAGGTCATACCGCGTCACCGGCCGGCCCAGGGTGTGCGACTGGACCAACCCCCCGACCCAGTGAAGCTCCACGTCGACCCGCTCGCGGGCCTTGTCCACCGTAACGCCCACATGTTCGCTCAAGAGTCTAGCAATCTGTTGCCGCTCGGCGGGCGAGGTCGTCGCCGCCCCCCACACCGTCGGCAGGTCGGCGGCCAGTGTCCGGATCGCCGCCTCGTCGTCGGGCGAGAGGCGGCCCGGGGCCGACCGCTGCCACCGCTCGTAGTCGTCCTCGACCGGCCGCTGGGCCTTCCAGGCCTCCTCCCACCGCCGCTCTCGCTCGCGGCCCACGAGACGGTTCTCCGGCTCGCACGCCTGGTCCTGCCGCGCCGCCCGTTCGGCCTCGAACCACGCCCGTTCCCGGCGCCGTTGCCAGTGCCGGGACCGCTCGGCCCGCTCCCGTTCGACCTCGGCCACCGCCGCCAGGCTCGCCGCCAGCGCCGCCGGCTCGACCGCCCCCAGGATCTGCTCACGAACCAGGCCATCGACCACCGGGCCGGACAGGCACTGGCACAGCGGCTCGGCGTAGTCGGCCGAGCCGCGGGTGCCGCTGTAGCAGTGGCGACCGTTCGTCCCCGAGTCCCGCACGATCATCCGCCGCCCGCACCGCCCGCACCGGACCAGCCCGGCCAGCAGCGACGGGCCCTGCCGCGGCGCCCCCGGGCTGTCGCACCACGCCCGGTTGGCTTCGAGGCGGTCCTGATTCGCCCGGAAGCGGTCCCACGTGATGGACGCGGGGAGGCGGCCCCCGGATCAGCACCAGGCCGTCCTCCGGCCGGCGGATCAGCTTGCCGGTGTTCGGCCGGCCCGGCCGCTTCCGCCGCGGGTCGACCGACCGGTGGCCGAACCGGGAGGCGCCGGCGTACGACAGGGGGTGCAGGAGGTTCGGCAAGGTCGCCCGGTTCGGACGCCGCCACTCCAACTCCCCGCGGTTCGCCCCGGATGGCGGCCGGACCGCGATGAGGACCTTGGGGTCGACCAGGTAGCGGAGCAGGCCAGCAAGGGTGGTCTCCCGGTCGAACTGATCGAAGAGCAATCGCACCGTCGCCTGGACCTGCTCGTCCGGGTCGATCGCCCACTCCCCCGAGGGGAGCCGGACGAAGCCGATCGGCGGCATCCCCATCAGCTCGCCGCGGCGGGCCTTGTTGAGTTTGCCCTGGGACAGCCGTTCTTTGAGGATAGGAAGCTCGGCCTCGCTCATCATCCCGGGCCGGCCGAGCAGGAGGCGGTCGTTGTGGTCGGTCGGGTCGTCCAGGCCGTCGGCGTCGGCCAGCAGCGTGCGGAAGCGGGCCCACCGCTCCAACAGTTGATGCCAATCGCGGCCCGAGCGGGCCCGACGGCTCGTCTCCCGCCCGAGGATCAGCCCGACGTGATCCCGCGCCACCGCGGCCAGGAGCCGCTGGAACCCGGGACGCCCTTCGACCGACGGCCCGCTCGGGCCCCGGTCGTCGTCGATGACCGTGCCCTGCCCGCGGGGCCAGCCGAGTTCGACCGCCCGGTCGGCCAGGGCGTACTGGCGTGCGGTCGACTCCTGATGATCAATCCCTTGTTGCGGCGTGGATTGTCGGGCGTAGACGATGGCCGCACGGTCGAGGGGCCCGACCTTGAGCTTGGGGGACTGGAAGGCGTCATTCATGGCCGGCCTCCCCGAGGCGTCTGGCCTCGTGGAGTCGGGCGAGCCGCCTGCCGAGCCTGTCGCGGAGTTGTTGCCGTCTGTCGGCGGGGAGGCGAGTCCCCAGTCCCGGGCCCGGGTGCGGGTCCGGCGGCGTCGGGGTGGTCAGGCGCGGGGGGGAGCGGTGCGTCGTGAGGTGATGGGCCTGTGATCCCTCCGGGTGCTTCAGTCAAGCGATCTCGGCACCACGCAGCCAGCTCAAGCAGCGCGGCGACAGCGATCGTAACGGGCGCCGGGGGGGCCGCACCACCTGTCGCTTGAGGTGGAGTCTGCTTGGCACGTCTCCAACCTGTTCCTGGCGTTCGAGCCGCTGGCCGGCTGGCGGCATGTCGAGGTGACGGACACGAGGAAGCGACGCGATTGGGCGAACTTCGTGCGGGACCTCGTCGACGGCCGGTACCGCGAGGCGGAGCGGGTGGTGCCGGTGATGGACCAGCTCAACACGCGTTCGGTGGCCAGCTGGTACGAGGCGTTCGCGCCGGCCGAGGCGGAGCGGGTGGCGGCCCGGTTGGAGGTGCATCACACGCCGAAGCACGGCAGCGGGCTGAACATGGCGGCGATCGAGTTGAGTGCCCTGGTCCGTGACCTGCCCGAGCGCGTCGGGGAGCGGCCGGCGCTGGTGGGACACGTCTCGGCCTGGGAAGCTCGGCGGAACGGCGACGGTGTGAAAGCCGATTGGCAGTTCACGACGGCCGACGCCCGGGTGAAGCTCCGCAAGCTCTACCCGACAATCGACGACTGACAGACCACTAGTGCGGTTTTTCGTTGACCGTGACGGTTGATCCGGTTATCCCTCCACGGTAAAGGAGGGCCAGCCCAGACGAGAGCCTACTCGACCGACCTGCGCCAGCGGGTCGTCGCCGCCTCCGACGCCCGCGCGGGGACCCAGGAGCCGGTCGCCGCCCGCTTCGCCGTGAGCCTCTCCTGGGTCCGCAAGCTCCTCCGCCAGCGTCGCGACACCGGCTCGATCGAGCCCAGGCCGCACGGCAGCGGTCATGCCCCGGCCTTCGACCCCGCCGCCGACGCGCGGCTCCGCCAGGCTGTCCGCGACGCCCCCGACGCCACGCTCCCGGAGCGGGGCCGGACCGCGGGGGTGGCGTGCAGCCCCGCGGCGGTCTACCGGGCGCTGGACCGGCTGGGGATCACGCGAAAAAAACGTCGCGGCGGGCGGCCGAGCAGGACCGGCCCGAGCGGAAGGCCCAGCGGGCCGCCTGGCGCGAGCAGTTCGCCGCGGTCGACCCGGCGCAGCGGGTCTTCCTCGACGAGTCGGGCGCCAGCACGGCGATGGACCGCACGTACGGCCGCGCCCCCTCCGGGGTGCGCGTCGACGGCCCGGTGCCGCACGGCCACTGCCAGGTCGTGACCCTGACCGCCGCCGTCCGGCTCGACGGCGTGCCGGTCTCGGCCTGCCTGGCGTTCGAGGGGGCGACCGACATCGCGTCCTTCGAGACATCCGTGGCGAAGTGCCTGGTGCCGGCCCTGCGGCTGGGTGACATCGTGGTGATGGATAACCTGGCCGGCCACAAGACCGCCGAGGTGGCCCGGCTGATCGAGGCGGCCGGGGCCACCGTCCGCCACCTGCCGGCGTACAGCCCGGACCTCAACCCGATCGAGCAGCTCTTCAGCAAGCTCAAGGCGGCCCTGCGTAAGGCGGCGGCGCGGACGGTGGATGCCCTGATCGAGGCGATGGGCGAGGGCCTGCGGGCGATCCGGGTGGACGACATCCGGGGATGGTTCGCCCATAGCGGATACCCGACCGACTCGTCAACCGTCACGGTCAACGAAAAACCGCACTAGAGGACCAACGGGGGTGCTTCGCACGGCCAGCGCGCATAACTGTAGGGGCTGGGCGGTCTGGCGCGATGGAGCACCGCTCGATCTCCTTGATCCGATCGTCGTCAGCGGGTTGCCGCATGCCTCGGTCCGGCGCGGAACTCGGCACCGACCGATCCAAGGACGACCTCCATGGCCCAGCTCGTTGATGTCGGTTCCATCGGCTCGTATTTCGAATCGCTCAGCGACCCCCGGCACACGCGCAACCGCAAGCACCTCCTGGTCGATATCGCGGTCATCGCCGTCGGCGGCATCATCTGCGGGTGCGATGGCCCGACCGCCATCCACCGCTGGGCCAAGCATCGTACCGCGTGGTTGGCTCAGCACCTCGCCTTGGCCAACGGCATCCCCTCGCGCGACTGCATCCGGCGGCTGCTCGTGGCACTGAAGCCCGAGGCCTTCCAACGCTGTTTCCCGGCCTGGATCAGTGACGCGATTTCGACCGACGCCGACCACCCCGAGCGTCTCGTCGCCATCGACGGCAAGACCTGTCGCCGGTCGCACGACACGGCCAAGGACCTCGGCGCGCTGCACATCGTCAGCGCCTGGGCCAGCGAGGAGGGGATCGCCCTGGGCCAGGTCGCGACCGACGCGAAGTCCAACGAAATCACGGCCATCCCGCAGCGCCTGGGGCAGATCGAGTTGGCCGGCACGCTCATCACCGTGGATGCCATGGGTTGTCAGAAGGAGATCGTCGAGCAGGTCGTCACCGGTGGAGGCGACGGCGTCATCGCCGTCAAGGACAACCAGCCGAAGCTCCTGGCCACGATCCAAACCTTCTTCCTCGATCACCTGGAACGCGACCTGGAAGACCTCCGCTACCGGTACCATGAGACGCTCGACGAGGGACACGGCCGCATCGACGAACGTTCGTATTATCTCGCGAAGGTGCCGCATGAGTTCGGGCCGGCGAAGGACTGGCCGTGGGTGAAGGCGATCGGCTACTCGGTGCGGATCACACGTCATGCCGACGGCACGGAGTCCGACGAGGTGCGGAATTCCCTGTGCCCTCGCTATCTCGGCGGCAAGCGGTTCGGCGAAGCGGTTCGCGGCCATTGGGGCATCGAGTCGATGCACTGGGTGCTGGACGTGAACTTTCGCGAGGACGACAGTCGCACCCGCGAGCGGACCCTGGGCAACAACCTGAGCTGGCTCCGGCGGTTCGCCGTGACCCTCCTGAAGCGTCATCCCACAAAGGACAGCCTGCGCGGCAAAATGATCTCTTGCAGTCTCGACACCGACTTCCTCACCGAAGTTCTGTCATTACAGCGTATTTGATGTGCGCTGGCCCTGCACCCCGACGCCTCCTTCATGCCGATCGACCCGGAGTTGCTCGATGATGCCCGGCGGCTGGCCGACCACTTCGGCCTGGCGACCGTCGGCGTGGATTACATCGTGGCCCCGGACGGCGCCCGATATCTGCTGGAAGTGAACCACGTCCCCAACGTGACCGTCTTCCCGGAGGTCCGGGAGGCGTACCTCGAACTGGTCGTCCGCTGGGCGGGCGAGCCGGCGTCGGACTGATCGCCCCGGAGAACGAACGGAGCCCGGCATGAGCACGCTGCAACGACTGGCCGACCGGGGCCTGGTCAAGCCCGCCGAGGTGGCTGCCGGGCAACGTCCAGTACGAGACGATCATGGGCATCGGTGGCCTACGGCGTCTCGTCGGACACCAGCGACGTGGACGTGTACGGCTGGGCCATCCCGCCGAAGGAGGACATCTTCCCCCACCTCCGGGGCGAGATCCTCGGCTTCGGCAAGCCGGCGAAGCGGTTCGAGGTCTTCCAGGAGCACCACGTCGAGGACCGGGACGCCCTGGCCGGGCACGGGCGGACCTACGACCTGACGATCTTCGGCATCGTCAAGTTCTTCGCCCTGGCGATGGAGAACAACCCGAACGTCATCGACTGCCTGTTCACGCCCACGACCTGCGTCCTGCACAGCACGAGGGTCGGCAACCTCGTGCGGGAGAACCGGCGGCTGTTCCTGCACAAGGGGGCCTGGCCGAAGTTCAAGGGCTACGCCTACAGCCAGCTGCACAAGCTGGCGATCAAGCAGCCGCAGGGCAAGCGGGCCGAGCTGGTCGCCGAGCACGGCTTCGACACCAAGTTCGGCTACCACGTCGTCCGGCTGATCTCGAGGTCGAGCAGATCCTCGTGGAGGGGGACATCGACCTCCAGCGGAACAACGAGCAGCTCAAGGCGATCCGCCGGGGCGAGTGGACCGAGGAGCGGCTGCGGCAGTGGTTCGCCGAGAAGGAGTCGCAGCTGGAGCGGGCCTACGCCGAGAGCACGCTGCGGGCGACGCCCGGACGAGCCGAAGATCAAGGCGCTGCTGCTGGCCGCCCTGGAGGACCACTACGGCAGCCTGGAGGGCTGCGTCGTCGATCCCGACCGGGCGGTGGTCGCCCTGCGGAACATCCAGGCCGAGCTGGAGCGGGTGAAGGACTTGCTATGACGCGAGGTCGTGACGGCGGACGCCCTGGAGCGGCTGCGAGCCGGAGGTGGCCCGCCACCCGTACCCGCTGATCTTCGCCACGATCAGCGGGGCGCACCTCTACGGCTTCCCCTCGCCCGACTCGGACTACGACCTGCGGGGCTGCCACGTCCTGCCGCTGCGGGAGGTCGTCGGCCTCGACACGGGCCGGGAGACGGTCGAGACCTCGGCGAAGGACGACGGCTTCGAGCTGGATCTGGTCACGCACGACGCCCGCAAGTTCTTCGGCCTGCTGCTGAAGAAGAACGGCTACGTGCTGGAGCAGCTGTACTCGCCGCTGGTCGTCCACACCACGCCCGAGCACGAGGAGCTGAAGGCGATCGCCCGGGGCTGCGTCACCCGGCACCACGCCCACCACTACTTCGGGTTCGCCGAGACCCAGTGGCGGCTCTTCGACAAGGAGCGGCCCCGGCGGGTCAAGCCGCTGCTGTACGTCTACCGGGTGCTGCTGACGGGCATCCACCTGATGCGGACGGGCGAGGTCGAGGCGAACCTCGTGCGGCTCAACGAGGAGGCCCGGCTGGCGCACGTCGATGACCTGATCGCCCGCAAGCTGGCGGGGCCGGAGCAGTCGGCCCTGGACGACGCCGACGTGGCGTTCCACCGGCGGGAGTACGAGCGGCTGGTGGCCGAACTGGAGGCGGCCCATCGGGCCAGCACGCTGCCCGAGGCCCCGTCGGCTCGCCCGGCCCTGAACGACCTGCTCGTCAGGATGCGGCTGGGACCGCTCGGCCAGTCCCCGACGTAATCGCCGTCGTGGCCCGGCGGGCTGCCCCTGGTTCGGGGGCGTGGTGCGGATATCGTGAGGCGGTGACCCTGCCCCTCCAGGAGGAGACGACAATGGGCCGAATGCCACGAAGTTAATCAGAAGTACTTCATATGGCAATTGTTTGCGGAGCTCGGCTCGTGGCTTGGTCATGCGCATGTACTGCTTCGGGCGGCGCTTCACCGACCCGCGGCTCGACGCGGCCGCGGCGCGATGGAATTGATGACCGAGCGCCGGCGGCTCGGTCCGCTCCCTCCCAGCCGATCAGCCAGCGCACCGCGTCGATCAGGCCGAGCCGGTCCGGGGCGACGCCCCGCGCCCGCGCCGACTCCATCATCACCGACCTGCACCAGGTTGTACGCCAGGCTGAAGATCGCCAGCTCCTTGAGCACCCCTTCGACCGTCTCGCAACGCAGGACGTCCATCTTCATGCTGATCTTGATATGTCGAAAATTGAGTTCCACTCTGCCATCGCTTGTAGTACAGCTCGGCCAGCTCGGCCGCCGGGTAGGTCGACGCGTCCAGCAGGGTCGTCACCAGCGTGATCTCGCACACCCGATACCCGGGCGTCTCGACCCGATATCGCAGCTCGCGCACGGTGATCTCCTCCGGCAGCGCCGCGAACTGCCTCCGCCGACATCCACTTCGGCTTGGATTTCGGTTTGAACCATACGACGATCTGATCCGACTCGCCTCTGGGCCAGCACCCACCGCGAGCTCGGCAGGCCCTGCGGCCTGGGGTACGGGCCCTTCCTCCTGGCCGTCGGGCGGCCCGGCGTGAAGTCGACGATCTGCTGCTGGTGGACGCGGAAGACGGCCTGCAGGCCGCGTCCGAGCAACATCGCCAGGTGAGCATACGAGCAGAAGCCCCGGTCCCCCAGCACGACGTCGCCCGGCTCCAGCCCGTCGGAGATCGGGGCCGACCTGCGACATGTCGTGGGTCCGCAGAGGCGCCGTCGTCGAGCGCAGGAGCATGCCGGTGGCGACGTCGAAGAGGGCCAGCCACTTGGCCACCGGGAAGCCGCAGCCCTTGCGCTGGTTGCCGGGCTGGCCGAAGTGCCGCTGCAGCTCGCGGCTCGTCGGGCATCGAGAAGCTGGAGCCGTCGACGACCCAGACCCGATGCCCGAGCCAGCGGGCGCCGTCGGAGGCGGTGCCGCACCGCGGCGGCGGTCCGCTCGACGAGCCGGTCGTAGACGGCCAGGGGGAGCCGCTTGCGGGCCTGGCAGTAGGCGCTGTCGGTAAAGGTCCAGCCGCCGAAGTGGACGACGTGCTGGCAGGCGATGTTGCCGTGGAGGACCTGGAGGAGGAACAGGTAGATGGTCGTCGCCGGGTCGAGGAGCCGCTTGCGCCAGCGATACCCGGCCTGGCGGCAGGCCTCCTCGATGGTCTCCCGGGACAGATCCCGCGGCGATGTCTTGGCGCAGGCGGTCGAGGATGGGGATGATGCGCGGCGGCATGGGTGGGGCTCCGTCCGGCGACTTGTGGGTCCTGGTACTTACCCACAGGATGCTCGGAGTCCCTCCCATGCTCAAGACGCGGCAAGCCGCTCGAAACGTCAAGGTTTACGACTATCTTCGTGGCATTCGACAATGGGCCTCGTTCGAACCGCCGCCACAACCGTCACCCTCGTCCTGGCCCTGGCAACGGCAGCCCAGGCCCAGGTCGAGCTGAAGACCTCCGAGGCCCCCACCGACCCGACCAAGACGCTCCGGGTCGCCGCCGTCCAGTTCCGCTCCACCCGTGACCTGGACCGGAACGTCGCCCGCATCACGGGCCCATCTCCGCCGCCTCGCCGAGCAGGGCGTCCGGGTCGCCGTCTTCCCCGAGTGCGCCCTGACCGGCTACTTCGAGGACGTGGTGACGGCGACCACCGCCGAGCGGCTGGCCGAGGCCGAGCACCGCATCGCCGACGCCTGCCGGGAGGCCGGCATCTACGCCGTCGTCGGCACGCCGCATCGGGACGGCGAGGCGCTCTACAACTCGGCGACGGTCATCGACCCGTCGGGCCGGGTCGTCGAGCGCTACCACAAGGTCCAGCTCGCCGAGCCCTGGCCGACGCCGGGCGACCACCTGTCCGTCTTCCGGGTCGATGGCGTGCCGTGCTCGATCATCATCTGCCACGACGAACGCTACCCCGAGCTGGTCCGGCTGCCGGTGCTGGCCGGGGCCAGGGTCGTCTTCTACCTGTCGCACGAGTCGGGCATCCGCCAGGAGCACAAGATCGGCCCCTACCGGGCGCAGATCCAGGCAAGGGCGGTGGAGAACACGGTGTACGTGGTCCACGCCAATGCCCCGGCGAACGACGACCTGACCGGCTCGCACGGGCAGAGCCGGATCATCGCCCCGGACGGCAACATCGTCGAGGAGGCGTCGATGTTCGGCGAGGAGGTCGTCGTGGCCGACCTGGAACCGAGCCGGGCGACGGCGGCCAACGCCCTCAAGAGCGTGGGCCGGGGGCCGCTGGCCGACTGGTGGCGGAGGGTCTCAAGCGGGTCCGGGTCATCGAGGAGGGGCCATTGACGCCCGCCGAGGCACGACGATGAAGTCCTGATCATCGGCGGCACGAACTTCATCGGCCCGCCCCTGGTGCGACGGCTGGTCGGGCTCGGCCACGAGGTCGCCGTCTTCCACCGGGGACGGACCCAGGCCGACCTGCCGCAGGGAGTCGAGCATTTCGCCGGGCGACCGCCATGCCCTCGGGGCGCAAGCCGAGGAGTTCCGCCGCTTCGGCCCCGAGATCGTCGTGGACATGATCGCCTACACCGAGGCCGACGCCACCGGGCTCGTCGAGGCGTTCCGGGGGCTGGCCCGTCGGACGGTCGTCATCTCCAGCGCCGACGTGTACCGGGCCTACGGGCGGTTTATCGGTACTGAGTCAGGGCCGATCGAGCCGACGCCGCTCACGGAGGATTCCCCGCTGCGAACGGCCCTGTTCCCCTACCGCAAGCAGGCCTAGGGACCGGACGACTTCTTCGACCACTACGACAAGATCCCCGTGGAGCGGGTCGTGCTCGGTGAGCAGTCGCTGCCCGGCACGGTCCTGCGGCTGCCGATGGTCCACGGACCCGGCGATCCCTACCGACGACTCTGGCCCTACCTGAAGCGGATGGACGACGACCGACCGGCGGTCGTGCTGGACGAAGGGATGACCCGCTGGAGGTGCCCACGGGGCTACGTCGAGGACGTGGCGGCGGCCATTGCCCTGGCCGTCGTGGACGACCGGGCGGCAGGCCGGATCTACAACGTCGCCGAGCCGGTGAGCTTCACCGAGGCCGAGTGGGTGCGGCGGTTCGGCGAGATCGTAGGCTGGCGGGGCCGGGTCGTGACGGTGCCGAGCGGTCGCATCCCGATCCCGTACCGCACCGAGCAGAGTCTCGACACGGACTCGACCCGCATCAGGCAAGAGTTGGGGTACGCCGAGCCGGTGGCGCTGGAAGAGGCGCTCGACCGGACAATCGTCTGGGAGCGGGCGAACCTGGCGGGACCGGCTCCGGGCATCGGGCTGCTCGACTACGACGCCGAGGACGCACTCCTGGCAGGGTGAAGCTCCCCCAGCATGACGCCCCCGGATAATGAGGTACGGGGCGCTCGTCGGTCGTCGCCGATTGGGGGAACCGGAAGGTCGTCGCCGACATCCGAGGAGGGTTAAATGCCCAGGAACGTCACCAGGAGCGGGAAGCGGGATCGACCGAAGACGGTGTACAAGGGCAAGCGGTATCTCTGCGCCATCTGCCGAAAGCGGAGCCCGAAGCCGGTGAAGGCGCCCGCCCCCTGGTACTGCCCGAAGTGCCTCGCCGATCGAGAGGAGGGCGGGGCTCAATAGGCGCCCGCCCCGGACCACCGCTTCCCCATGAATTGCCGCACCTCGGCGACGCCGCCGGTCCCCTCCACGTCGAGGAACAGCCGGCCCTGGTCCCGGAGGATGCGGCAGCTCGGCCGCTCCCGACAGACGTGCTCCGTGACGCCGCCGACCTGCTCCCACTCGCTGCCGTCGTCGAGGAGATGGATGGCTCGGGGGGCGTAGCCGAGGAACGTCCCGACGATCCGAGAGCTGACCACCACGTCCATCACCAGGCCCTCCTCCGGCTCGATCTTGATGGTGGACACGTGGACACAAAAAGTCAAGGCCGTCGTCCTGGGCGGTCGTCCCGTCCGAGCGATGGACGTGGGACATCCCAGGGGTTGACACCGGCGGATGCCGCCGGACGCCTCCCGACGGGGGAGGCGACGTCGCCATCCCGCCGGAGTCCTCCACCATGTCTGCCACCCCGAACGCCGCCGGGGACCACCCCTGCACTATCCCTTCCCCGAGGGAGATCGTCGCCCACCTGGATCGCTCCGTCGTCGGCCAGGACCGGGCCAAGCGGACCCTGGCCGTCGCCGTCTCGAACCACTTCGTCCGGCTCCTGGACGCCGTGGACCGCACGTCCGCCTCCCCTGTCGTGGCCGACGCCGGCCTCCGGCACGTCGCCATCGAGAAGTCCAACGTCCTGCTGATCGGTCCCTCGGGCTCGGGCAAGACCCACCTGGCCCGTGCCCTGGCCGAGTGCCTGAACGTCCCGTTCGCCGTCGCCGACGCCACGACGCTGACCGAGGTTGGCTACGTCGGCGAGGACGTGGAATCGATCCTTCACAAGCTCCTCGTCGCCGCCAACTATGGACGTGCCGGCCGCCCAGCAGGGCATCGTCTACATCGACGAGGTGGACAAGCTCGGCGGGGGTCGGGTGTACGGCACGAAGGACATGCGGCTGGGCGTCCAGCACGCCCTGCTCAAGATGATCGAGGGGGCCGTCGCCAGCGTGCCGCCCGGCGGCGGCTACAAGACGGTCGGCGAGACGTGCATCCCGTTCGATACGAGCAACGTGCTCTTCATCTGCGGCGGGGCCTTCGTCGGCCTGGAGGACATCATCGCCCGGCGACTTGGGCGGGGGGCAACGTTCGGCTATGACCAGCCGGACCCATCTTGCCACCACGAGGCGACCAACCCGCTCCATCACGTCCTGCCCGAGGACGTGGAGCAGTTCGGCCTGATCCCGGAGCTGCTCGGGCGGCTGCCGGTGATCGCCACGCTGGACGACCTCGGCGTCGAGGATCTGGTGCGGATACTCAAGGAGCCGACGAACTCGCTGATCGGGCAGTACCGCAAGCTGATGAAGTACCGCAACGCCAGTTTGTCGTTCACCGACGGCGCCCTCGTGGAGATCGCCCGCCTCGCCCACGGCCGTGGCACGGGGGCCAGGGGCCTGCGGTCGATCGTCGAGGGGGTGCTGGAGCCGGTCCTGTTCGACCCGAAGCCCCTCGCCAGCTACGTCGTCACCGAGGAGGCGGTGCGGGGCGGGGAGGTCCAGGTGACCGGCCTCCTGGGCCGGCTCAAGAAGCCGCTGGGGCATCGGGTCGCCCGCCGGGCGGCGGGGGGAGGCACCGCATGAGCCGGCGGCAGAGCGGCAAGTCGCCGATCCCGGTCCTGGCGTGGCGCTACTCGCTGTTCGTCGTCACGCCCATCTATCTGTTCGTCCTGTGGGTCTTCCACCCGCTGCTCAACACCTACGGCCTCGTCGGCAAGGTCTGGTGGATGTTCTTCTGGTGGATGTGCTGCAACGCCGGCGCCTTCTCGCTGTCGGTGGGGGTCGGCATCCTGGCCATGCGGCTGATCTGCGACCGCCGCTACGGGTGCCGGCGGGAGTACCACGACTGGCGTCGGGCGGGCGGCGACCCGTTCTGGGACGTGCTGCCCTGGCAGGGCCGCCGCATCAAGATAGCGATCTGACGTAGCTTGGAGGAAGTTCGTCGGCGTACAACGGGGGCTCACCACGAGTGTCATCTCCCGACCCCGATGGACGCGATCATGCCCAGCGACGGACCCGCCGCCTTCCACGACCACTTCCGAGACCTCACCGATCCCCGCGTCGAGCGGACCCGCAAGCACCCCCTGATCAACATCGCCTTCATCGCCGTCTGCGGCGTCCTCTCCGGGGCCGACTCCTTCGCCGCCATCCACGAGTTCGGCATCGACCGCCGGACCTGGCTGGCCCGCGTCCTCGACCTCAGCCCCGGCATCCCCTCCGAGGACACCATCCGCCGCGTCCTGGCCCGGCTCGACCCGGCGGCCTTCGAGAAGGCCCTGTTGGGTTGGATGCAGGCCGTGCAGGAGGTCACCGCCAAGCGGTTGGTCGCCATCGACGGCAAGACCTTGGGGGGCTCCTACAACCGGCAGGACGGCAAGGCGGCGATCCACATGGTCTCGGCCTGGGCGACCGAGAACAAGCTGTCGCTGGGCCAGGTGGTCGTGGACGAGAAGTCCAACGAGATCACGGCGATCCCCGAGTTACTGGGGTTGCTGGAACTCTCCGGAGCGGTGGTGACGATCGACGCCATGGGCTGCCAGAAGGCGATCGCTGCGAAGGTTCGGGAACGCGGCGGCGACGACGTGTTGGCCGTCAAGGAGAACCAGCCGACGCTCTAGGCTCAGGTCCGCGAGGCCATCGACGAGGGCCTGGAGCAGGATGCCGAGCGGATCGATGAGCATCGGACCGACGAGAAGGGGCACGGTCGTCGGGAGGTCCGCACCTCTGCGGTCTTCCCAGCCCCGGAGGGGGTCGATCCGGAGGGCCTGTGGCAGGACCTGTGTGCCGTGGGCGTGACGTTCTCGGAGCCAACGGATTCCCGGGGGCGAACCAGCCTGGAGGGGCGGTACTACATCCTGAGCCGGGGGTTGTCGGCGAAGGAGTTCGCCGAGGCCGTGCGGGGCCATTGGAGTATCGAGAATCAACTGCATTGGCAACTGGATGTGAGCTTCCGGGAGGATGAGTCTCGGGTGCGAACGGGCCACGCGGCGGCGAACGTGAGTGTGATCCGGCGGTTCGCCCTTGGTTTACTGAAGCGTGAGAGCGGGTGCCGACGTGGGATCGGGACCAAGCGGCTGAAGGGTGCCTTGAGTGAGGAGTACCGGGAGAAAGTCCTGTTCAAGACATGAGATAAGATGCCGTTTCCCTGGCTGCCCTGGCCGATCAACCCGGACCCCGACGTGGTGCGCATGGCGATCACGGTCCCGCCCGAGCATGACGCCTGCCCGCTGGACGGCTACCCGCTCGGGCGGCGGTTCGGCAACCAGTGCCGGGCGTGCGGACGCTGCTACGACAAGGGCTACCCGTGACCTGACGGGGCGTCTTGCCAGGCGTCCCGTCGCACGTCCGCAGTTCGACCGATCTCGCCGTCGTTCCAGATTTCCACGCCCGCCCCCTACATAGGGCGTGGAACCAACAACGACCTATCACATCCTTAACCTGGGGCCGGGGTCCAGTCCACTGCCCTCTACCTGATGTTCGTCAACGGCGAAATGGAGGAGGCCATCGACTACGCCATCTTCGCCGACACCCAGGAGGAGCCCGAGCCGGTCTACCGCCACCTGGAGTGGCTCCGCTCGCTGGCCGGCCGATCCTCACGGCGACGGCGGGCCGCCTGGGCGACGACCTGATCCACGGCAAGAACTCGACCGGCCAGCGGTTCGCCTCGATCCCGGCGTTCACCAGCGCCACGCCCGGCGTGACCGGCGGCATGCTCCGACGGCAATGCACCGCCGAGTACAAGATCAACGTCGTGGAGCAGATCATCCGCCGCCAGGTCGTCGGCCTGGAGTACCGCCAGCGGATGCCCAAGGGGATCAAGGTCGTCCAGTACTTCGGCCTGTCGTTCGACGAGCCTCGCCGGGTCGCCAAAGTGAAGTCCCGGTTCGTGGGCCACCCGTGGGCCGAGGGCCGGTTCCCGCTCTTCGATGACGAGATGACGAGGGCTGACTGCGTGGAGTACTTGAGGAAGCAGGCGCTCCCGCACGAGGTGCCGAGGAGCGCCTGCGTGTTCTGCCCCTACCGCTCGAACGCCGAGTGGCGTCACCTGCGGGACACCGACCCGTCGGGCTGGGCCAGGGCCGTCGAGGTGGACGAGGCGCTACGCAGGCCCGGCACGGTGGCGAACCGGAACCTGGAGCAGGCGATCTACCTCCACCGCTCCTGCCTGCCGCTGGCCGAGGCGGACCTCGGCGGCAGGGACGTGAGCGCCGGGGTTGCCCACTCGGAGTGCGAGGGGATGTGCGGACTGTAGCGACGATGCGTTCCCGTCCCCGGACGCCTCCGTCGAATGCGGTCCTCATATCCTCGCTAAGAGCGTCTAACAAAACCCAGAGAATAGCGCACTCGCACAGATCTTGATGCAGGCTAAGGTCAGGAACGCCTGATGGATATCCGGCCGTTTCTCGTAGCGGACGCGCAGCCGACGGTTCTGGTGGACCCAGGCCAGCGTCCGCTCCACGGGCCACCGCGTCTCCCCCAGGCCCGATTCGTCGTCGATGCCCTTCTCCGGCAAGATCGGCTCGATCCCCAATTCCCGCAGCCCCTGCCGGTGTGGCTCCGAGTCGTACGCCAGGTCCCCCTGGAGGGCGTCGGGCCGCTTCCGCGGGCGGCCGACCTTGCCCGACACCGCCGGGATCTTGTGGAACAGCGGCGCGAACTCGGAGATGTCATTACGGTTGGCCGCCATCCCGCTCACGGCCATGGGGATGCCCGAGGCGTCGGTCAGGACGTGGTGCTTGCTGCCCGGCTTGCCCCGATCCACGGGGCTGGGGCCAGTGGCCCCGCCGCCGTAGGCCGCGCGGACCGAGGAGCTATCGATCAGCGCCCGCGACCCATCGATCTTGTCGGCCCCGCGGAGCCGGGCCAGCAGGACTCGGTGGATCCGGTCCCAGGTGCCGTCGGCCTGCCAGTCGCGCAGGCGTCGCCAGCAGGTCATCCCCGAGCCGCAGCCCATCTCGCACGGCAGGTCCTCCCAGGGGATGCCAGTTTTCAGGACGAAGAGGATGCCCGTCAGGGCGTCGCGGTTGCCGACGGGGGGCGTCCCCCCTTGGGGCTCGGCGGCGGCCGGGGCGGCAAGAGCGGGCCGACGACTTCCCAGAGTTCGTCAGGCAGGATGGGCTTGGCCATGGTCGAAATCTCCCGGTCACTCGGATCGAGGAGACAACGAGCGATCGGCATGCCGAAGACCGGCAACGCTGGAGGTTTTGTTAGACGCTCTAAGACGCTCACGTCGCCGGGGCGGCCTCCCCGGCGGGCGGCTGCGGAGCTCCGGGCGGGTGCGCCGACCACACCGCCACCGCCGAGGCCAGCGGGAACAGCAGCAAGAGCAGCAGGGCCGGCTCGTAGCCGCCCAGGAAGTCCTGCGCCAGCGCCAGCGGCAATGGCCCCAGGGCGGCGGCCCCGATGACCAGCGACATGGCGATGCCGTTGACCGAGCCGAAGTGGAGCCGACCGAAGAAGTTGATCAGCGTCACCGACCCGGAGCACCGCTGGATGCCCGTGTGCATCCCCAGCAGGGCTGAGTACGGCAGGGCCGCCGTCGGCGACCTCACCGCCAGCAGCAGCACGATCGCCAGCGCCATGAGGACCATGCTCGCCGAGAGCAGGTGCCGAGGCGGGATGCGGTCGGCCAGGTAGCCGCCGAGGACGCTCATCACGCAGGCGACGAACGCCTGCACGCCCAAGAGGCCCAGCGCCGCCTCCTGGCTCACGCCCCGCCCCGACAGGATCGAGACCTGATGGAAGACCAGCCCGGTGGAGACCATGGCGCTGGTCGCCAGGGCCGAGACCACCTTCCAGAAGGCGGCGGTACGCCAGGCTTGGCCGGCGGTCCAGTCGTGCGTGGTCCCCGGCGTCGCCGTGACCCGAGACGATCCTCCCGCGGTCTTCGTGGTGAGGCGATCGGGATCCCGGCCGAGATCCTCGGGCCGGTTGCGGACGAGCAGGGCCGCCGGGACGCACAGCAGCGCCCAGACGGCGACGGCCAGCGCCGTCCACGCCCCCCGCCAGCCGTACTCCTCGATCAGCCACAGGTTCCCTGCGGGGAAGGCCATGAACGAGAACGTGGACCCGAGCCCCAGCAGGCCCATCGCCAGCCCCCGCCGCCTCACGAACCACTGCCCGACCATCCAGGTGGAGACCAGCGTCAACGCCCCCTGGCCGAGGCAGCGGACGAAGCTCAGCCCCAGGTAGAGGCCGGCGAGGTGCCGCACGCCGGCCATCCCGAGGCAGGCCAGCCCGAGCAGCAGGGCGATCACCGGGAGCATCAGCCGAGCACCGAGGCGGTCGAGCGCCCGGCCGACGAAGGGCAGCGAGGCCCCGCTGATCAGGGTGGCGACGAGGTAGGCCAGCGAGTACTGGCTGCGGAGCAGGCCGAGGTCAGCCAGCATCGGGTCGATGAAGGCGGCCACCGAGTAGGACTGCCCCGGCCCGGACATGAACATGCCCATCATCGCCACGCCCAGGATCACCCAGGCGTAATCGATGCCGAGTGGGCGCCGGCCGGGGTCTCGGGGCGGGTTCGGAGGCGTGTGCGACGGTCGGGGCGGGTGTCCGAGGGGCGTCCTGGCGGGCTCGGCTTCCGTCAATCCGGTGGGGCTCGTGTTCATCGGGCGAGCATAGCAGGTCTCGGGTCGGCGGCTCAAGGCGAGCCGGTCCGGGACGGTTCTTCGACCTCGCTGTCGGCTCACCTCGCCGGACATGTGACGCTGCCCGCCTGCGGGCCGGTCGAACCGCTGGCGGCCCTGCCGTGTCCTGGGCTAGACTCGGCGTGGCGAATCCCCGGAACCGGCCGAGGCGATGCGAGGTCGAGCGAGATGGGCAAGGTGTACGACGGGATCGACGACCGGCTGGCGGAGTTCCTCGGGCGGCAGCACGTCTTCTTCGTGGGGACGGCCCCGTCCGACCCGGACGGCCATCTGAACGTCTCGCCGAAGGGTCTGGACACCTTCCGCATCCTCGGGCCGCACTCGGTCGCCTACCTCGACCTGACCGGCAGCGGGATCGAGACCGTCGCCCACCTCCAGGAGAACAGCCGCATTACTCTCATGTTCTGCGCCTTCGAGGGCCGCCCGCTGATTGTCCGTCTCTACGGGCGGGGCCGGGTCGTCGAGCCGGGCGACGGCGAGTGGGATGAGCTGATCGCCCGCTTCCCCGACTACCCCGGTGCGAGGTCGGTCATCGTGGTGGACTTGGAGCGGGTCGCCGACTCGTGCGGCTTCGCCGTGCCGCTCTACGAGTACCAGGGCGAGCGGTCGCAGCTGATCGCCTACGCCGAGAACAAGGGGCCGGAGGGCCTGGAGGAATACAGGGCGGCGAAGAACCGCCGGAGCATCGACGGGATCGCCGGGCTCCGCTCCGTCGGGGGCGACGGGCGATGACGCCGGTTGGCCCCACGGTCTGTGTCGTGGAGTCCGTGGGCGAGGAGGGGCTCGGCCACGCCCGGCGGCTGTTCCGGGCCTACGCCGCCGAGCCCGCCGCCTCGATCGCCGAGAGCCTTTGCGTCCAGGGCTTCGAGGCTGAACTCGCCGAGCTGCCCGGCCGCTACGCCCCGCCCTCGGGCTGCCTGCTGCTGGCGATGGTGGGGGACGTGCCCGCCGGGTGTGTGGCGCTGCGTGACCTGGGAGGCGGCACCTGCGAGATGAAGCGGCTCTACGTCGCCCCCGAGGGGCATGGTCGGGGCATCGGGCGACGGCTCGTCGAGGCGGTGATCCGGCGGGCCGAGAGGACGGGCTACCGCCGGATGGTGCTGGACACCCTGCCCGGGATGGCCGGGGCGATCGCCCTTTATCGGGGGTCAGGCTTCATCGAGACGGCCCGCTACTGGGACAACCCCGTCGGGCGGGCGATTTACTTGGAGAGGAGGCTCGGCGTGGGCGAGACGACGGTCGAAGGTTCCCCGGCCGGGGTCGTGCAGGCCGACCTGTCAACCTACTTCGAGCACCTGGCCGCCCGCGTCGAGCGGCTGGTCGGGATGCTGTCGCATGAGCAGCTCTGGACCAACCCCTTCGGCTTCGGCAACAGCGTGGGCCGGATCGTCGTCCACCTCACCGGGAGCCTGAACCACTACATCGGGGCGATGGTCGCCGGCACGGGGTACGTGCGGGACCGGGCCGCCGAGTTCGCCGACCCGGCCCGCCCGCCCGCCGACGAGCTGCTGCGTGGCTTCCGGGACACGATCGGGCTGGTGGTGCGGACGCTCCGCTCGCAGGGCGAAGCGGGCCTGACGAGATTGGTCGATGACTGCGGCGAGCCGGTGCGGGACCGCTTCGGGCTGTTCCTGGTCTGCGCCGGCCACGTGAGCAACCACGTCGGCCAGATCGTCTACCTCGTCCAGGCCCACGGCCATCGGCTCGACGAGAAGTCCTGGTAGGCTATCGGTCCACCCAGCGGGCCTGCTCGGGGTTGTATCGGTCTTCCGCTGCGGCCCCGATCGGGAAGGCGGCATCGAGACAGGCGATCTCCTCGGGCGTCAGATCGAGGTCCACCGCCGCCACGTTCTCGTCCAGGTGGCCCCGCCGCTTCATGCCGGGGATCGGGATGACGTGCTCTCCGCGGGACAGCACCCAGGCCAGGGCGATCTGCGCCGGCTTCGCCCTGTGGGACCGGGCGATCTCCTCCAGGGGCCGCAGCAGGGCAAGGTTGCGGGCCAGGTTCTCCCCGGCGAAGCGGGCGTTCGTCGCCCGCCAGTCGCCCTGGGCGAGCCGCTGAGCATCGGTCAGCGTGCCGGTGAGGAAGCCACGGCCCAGCGGGCTGAAGGGCACGAAGGCGATGCCCAGCTCCCGGCACGCCGGCATCACCGTCGCCTCGGGCTCCCTGGTCCAGAGCGAGTACTCCGATTGGAGGACGGCGATCGGGTGGACGGCGTGCGCCCGCCGCAGCGTGGTCTCCGAGACCTCGGAGAGCCCGAGCGCCCGAACCTTGCCGGCGGCGACCAGCTCGGCCATCGCCCCGACCGACTCCTCGATCGGGACGCTCGGGTCGGCCCGGTGGAGGTAGTAGAGGTCGATCACGTCGGTCCGCAGGCGGGCCAGGCTCGCCCCGCAGGCCGAGCGGATGCGCTCGGGGCGACCATCGACCTCGACGACCGTCGTGCCGTCCGGCCCCGCCTGCCGGACGATTCCGGTCTTGGTGGCGAGGAACGCCTCGTGGCGGCGCCCCTCCAGAGCACGCCCAATGAGGCGCTCGTTGTGGCCGTCGTCGCCGTAGGAGTCGGCGGTGTCGATGAAATTGAGGCCCAGGTCGAGGGCGAGGTGCAGCGTGGCGACCGACTCGGCCTCGTCGGCGGGTCCGTAGGAGCCGGACATGCCCCAGCAGCCCAGGCCGATCGCCGAGACCTGGACCTCACTCGCACCCAGAGCCCGTCTCTTCATGGCAAGCCTCGACCTCGTGGTCCTTCTTACCGGTCACGGCCCGACGCTACTCGGCCCGCCCCACCTTGATGAGGATGCGACCGTAGCATGTCAGGTTCGGCTCGCCCCGGTCGGTGACGGAGAGCAGGATCGGGATGGTCTCGCCCTCCAGGCCGGGAGGGACCACGATCCGTGCCTGCGGCGAGGACTTCCCATCGATCTCGATCTTAGAGGCCACGTCGGGATCGGCCGGGTAGACGCCCCAGGAGAAGTCCAACTCGTCGCCCTCCGGGTCGGTCGTGCCACTGGCGTCGAGGTCCACCGCCTGACCCGGCCTGGCCTCCCGCTCCCCTTCCCCGGTGATCCGCACCTGGGGAGGATGGTTGGCCTCTCCGGGGGGGTTGATGCACCAGTCCAGCCGGGCCTGGAAGTCGGCCTGGAACGCCGGCCGCCAGCGTTAGACCGAGGACATCCGGGGGTCGGGGTCGCCCGAGGTGTCGAGGTCGGCATCCGGCACGTCGGTCAGACGCTTGCCCTGGCCCTCGAACCGCCCGCCCCAGCTCCCCAGCCACGGGCGCTCCGGGTCGGACAGCCCGTTGGGGACCAATGAGAGGAACGACGGCGAGTCCCCCTCCTTGGTCCCCCGCACCGGACCAAGCGTGCCCGACCAGATGTCGCCGCCGTTGTAGTCCGGGTACAGGTCGCCCAGCGGCCCGTGGCCGTGGATGTTCGCCTTCACCTAGTCGGAGGAGACGAGCGTGGTGTTGCCGCCCCGATACATCCCCCGGAAGGCCCTCTGCTGGACGATCGTGAACAGGCCGGGGAACTCCTCCCTGATCCACGGCCCTGTCGAGTCCTGGTCGCCGATGGCATGGACCCGCAGCTTCGCCACGAAGCGGGCAAGGTCGTCGGGGCTCCTCGTGGCACGGACCTTCCAGAGGGCCTGGGCGAGGTCCGCCGAGCCGCCCCAGATGACGACCCAGACCGGCCGGGGGTCGGGGCGGTCCACGACCCGGATGATCCAGTCGGACGCCTCGGTGTCCTTGCCGTCGCCGACGCTCTCGGTCACCGGAACCTTCGGCCCGGCAATCGGCTGACCCGCCTTGATGCACGAGCGGAGGTGCACTGCGGGCGGGTAGCGGTCGTCGTGGAGGAGAAGATTGGGGCGGACCTCCTCGTAGGTGTCCACGACCTGCCGGATCAGCTCGGGGCGGACCCTCCGGCCGTGGCCCATGTTGGACGTGGCGATGAGGCCCTCGATGTCGAACTCGTTCGAGAAGAGCATCAGGCGGATGTAGCGACTGGCCGTCGTCGGGCTCGGCGACCCCGGCCGTCAGGTTGCTGATGTCGGTCAGCATGACCAGGCGGGGGCGTTCGGAGTCCTGGGGAGGCGTCGCCCGAGCCGAGGCGGACAGGATGACGAACAGGGTTGCCAGGAGGATGCGGACTCTCATGGCTGGTCCTCCCGTGAGTGGATGGTCGCAGCCCCGGCGTCGTCGCCCTCGGCGGTCCTGCTGCCGTCCTGGGACTTCGCCAACTCGTCGAGTTCCGGGAGCCGGAAGCGGATGCTGACAATGTAAGGCGCCTCGCCCTCGGCCCAGTGGCCGTAGGTCGTGGCGACGAATGTGCCGTCGGGCAGCACCTCCACGCCGGGGTAGGCGCAATCCGCCCCCTTCGTGTTGTCCATCAGCCGGACCCGGTACTGGCCCTCTCGGCCCTCCAGGATGTCCTCGTAGGTGCCGACCCAGCCGACCCAATCCCCCCTCGTCGGGCTCTCGTACGTCGTGTCCCGGAACGAGACAAACAGCCTGCCGTCGGGGCCATACTTGCCGACGTGGCGGTCGCCGGTCAGCGCGCCCGGCAACTCCCTGGGCTCCGTCCAGGTCTTCCCCTCGTCGTCGGAGAAGATGACAAACGAGTTGAACTTGCGGCTGTTCTCCCGCAGCAGCACGGCGATCTGGTCGCCGTCGGGGGAGCGGATCAGGCCCGGCTCACAGAGGTGGGCCTCCGGGTGCTCGGCGATGACCTCCGGCTGGCCCCAGGTCAGGCCGCCGTCCTTCGAGATCGTCTTGTAGACCCGGAACTTCGTCACCTCGCCCTCGTCCCGCAGGAACCGCCCGTCGTCGTGGAAGAGGGCCATGTAGGAGCCGTCCTTGAGCCGCTCGACGCTGGCCATGGCGACGATGCCGCCGAAGTCGCCGATCGGCTCCAGCGGCGTCCAGGTCGCCCCGTCGTCCTCGGAGACCGCCATGCGGATCGGGTACAGGCCCGAGAACAGGATCAGCCGCCTCGTCCCCTGCGGATCGACGACCCGGTGGATCGTCGGCGTCTCCTTCGAGGTGGCCCAGTTCTCGGGTACGGGCAGGCGGTCGGACCAGTGGAGGCCCCCGTCGGCGCTCCGCTTCATCACGATGGCCCCCTTGCCGTGCCCCTTGGGGTAGACGGCGATCATGGTCCGGCTGTCTCCGAGGAGGACGGTGGTGGGATGGCCGAGGTACTGGCCCGGCTCCCGGTCCACGACGACCTGCCGGTTCTCCTGGTCGGCCAGGTCGATGATCGGGATGGTATAGCCCCGCTGGACGGTCGGCTGCGCCCTGGATGTCGAGGCTGGCGTCAGGGCGAGGCAGGCGAGGGCGAGGGCTCGGAACGGGTGGCTCATGACGCTCCCTCGGGTAGGACGGTTCGAAGCGGGATGCGGCGGGCTTGATCCCCGCTGGACACGTTAGCCCTTAAACAAGCGAGGTTTTGGCCGTCGAGTCAGGTTGGCTTACCACTTCCAAACCTACGGACGACGAACCATGGGGCACCGCCGCCCCGTCACTTCACAACCTGATTCCTGTCATCTTCCCCTCGCTCTTCTCCCTCGCGGCTCTGGGCGCCTCGGTTGACCGGGACATCCCGATCCCGGCTTCGTTCTCACTGGACTTCAGCACCGCAGGGCATCAACCACCCCCAGGAACACTCCTGGCCACTCGTTCCACGACAACAGCCGATACGGCACTCGGCGGCCACCGCGGACGATTTGGCAGGGCATCAGGATGATCGCGTTCACGAACCGCTTGAACTCCATCCGCAACCGACCTCGCTTCTGCTCGCGATGAACTTCCTGGGTCTGCGGGTGCTCCGGCACCGCCAACGCGAACCACGCCTTCAGGTTCCACGCCAGCGCCGTCATCACCAGGTCCGCCCCGTTGCTCACCAGGTTGTCCACCGTCGCTCGCAACGCGTGCACGCCCCCCTGCAATGACGCGATCCGGTTCTCCTGGTCGCAGCGATCGTTCGCCTTGAAGACCCGCGCCCGCGGCGGGCCCTTGCGGTCGTTGGTCCGGGAGAACCGGTAACGGATCTCGTCGAACCGCCGCCTCTGACCCGCCTCGACCCGGATCGTCTGGCGGACGCGGATCAGCCGGTACGCCGTATGCGTCCGGTGAAGTACGTTCTTGACGGGTCGGCGGGCTGAGCGCAGACCGGGCCGGCCCCGGCCTCCAGTTGATGTCCTGGCAGACCTGCCTGAGCGACGCCGGTGCAGCGAACGGCCTCAGCCTCGTGGGCCGCCATGGGCTTCAGCCACGCGGGACATAGCCCTTGGCAGCCAGCCAGACGCCGAGCTCCTGGGTCACCGCCCTGGCCACCTGCAACGTCTCCGCATCGACGGCCATCTCCTGGGGCAGGAATTCGCCCAGGAACTTCGCGCGGCCGCGGGTGGGGTCCGCGGCCCCGAGCAGGCCGCCGGAGGTCCTCTCCGCTGAAGTCATCGGGCCGCACTCCCGGCGCCGGCGTCCGGGCCGGTGACGCTCCAGGAAGAGCTCCAGGAGGTCGAGGATGTAGGCGTACCGGCGATAGCCTTCCGGGCTGAGCTGGGCCTGGTGATCGGCCAGGAACTCCGTGAGAAGTGGCGCGAGGATCGAGTCCTGTTGGGGGAAGCCCATCGTGATCTCGGGTCTCGCAATCGCAGGCCTCAAGAGCATCCTATCCGACGCGAAGCGGTGGGGACAGCGGGTCACCGACCACCGCGAATCGGCGTCTCCCGCGGCGGTCTCACGCCGGGCCTGGAGTCGGAGCGGAGGCCCCAACTGACCGTCGAGCGGCCATCCCCGGCCGAAGACCTTCGCCGGTGTGTCGCGGCCCGCCCCCCTCGTTGTGCCGCACCCGGAGACCCCTTCGGTGGGGTCGCCGATCGCTCTCCGTTTCGGTCGGGTGGGTCCGGCGACTCCGCCGGTTTCCAGCGGTTGGGCAACAGGGCCTCGAGCTGGCTGTGCGGGTGCGTGCTCACGCGATCAAGCACGTCACGCAGGTAGGTGAACGGATCGAGGCCCAGATCCTTGCACGTCGTGCACAGGCTCATCAGCGTCGCCGCCGTCCTGCCTCCCTCGTCGCTGCCGGCGAACAGCCAGTTCTTCCGCCCCAGCGCCACCGGCTTCATGGCCCGCTCGCTGGCGCCGTTAGCGATCTCCAGGAAGCCCGCCTCCAGCGGTCGCATCAACGCATCCCAGTGATTGAGCGCGTAGCCGATCGCCTCGCCGAGGGGGCTCTTGGGGAGCACTTTGGGGCGCTCCGCCTCGAGCCAGGCGTGGATCGCTTCCAGGATCGGCCGCCATCGCTCCAGCCGCAGCTCAGATCGGAACGCATGCCACGCCGTGTCGTCCCACTTGGGGTGGTGTTTCCGCGCCGCCTTGGCGTCGGCCTCGACTTCGTAGAGCCCGGCGACCCACGCCAGCAGCAGGTGCGCACGCGTCAGGTCGCTGGTCGGCGCCTCGTAGAACTTCCGCCGCGCGGGCATCCAGCACCCGACCTCGACGATCGTGCCGTCGGCGAACAGGCCGTCGTAGACGGAGCCCGCGTCGGCCTGGAGGTAGCCCTGGTAGCCCCGGAAGACCCGCTCGGGCCCGGCGCGGCTATGGTCGGGCGTGTAGTCATCCCGGAAGACCCGCTCGGGCCCGGCGCGGCTATGGTCGGGCGTGTAGTCATAAACGGTGAGGCGATTGGCCCCCTCGCCGATCTGGACCCAGAGCCGGCCGGTCTTGATCCCCCCGCTGGCGTGGTCCTGGACCTTGACCGGCGTGTCGTCGGTCTGGATCACGCGCGACGCCAGCACGCGCCGGAGCATCGCCTTGACCAGCGGTTCGAGCAGGCCGGCGGCCGCGGCCATCCAGTCGCACATCGTCGAGCGGGGCAGCTCCACGCCGAATCGCTGGAAGATCCCCTCCTGGCGGTACAGCGGCCGGTGGTCGGCGTACTTGCTCACGGCCACGTGCGCCAGCAGGCCCGGCCCGGGCAGGCCCTTCTCGATCGGCTCGGGGAGCCGCTCGGCGATCACGACGTGCGCCTGACAGTCCTGCGCAGGCGTACTGGGGCCGGACGTGCTGGAGCACGACGAGCGACGCGGGCACATATTCGAGCTGCTCGCGGAGTTCCTCGCCGATCGGCCGGCGCTCGACGCCGCACTCGGGGCAGAGCCGCTCTTCGGGCGGGACGTCGTGCGGCACCCGCCAACGCGGCAGGCGCGCGGCAGGGGCTTGCGGCCGTGGCCGGCGGGCTTGGGTTTCGCGGGGGGCTCGTCCGCGGGTGCCGGTCTGGGAGTGATCTCGGGCCCGCCGGCCTCGGCGATCTCCTGGCGAAGAGCCAGAGCTGGCCGGGGTCGAGCTTCTCGCTCTTCCGGCCGTAGAGCCGGCGGAGGATCTGTTCGAGCTGGTGCTGGAGGTGGGCGTTGAGGTGGGCCTGCTGGCGGAGCGTGGCGAGCAACTCGCGGATGAGCCGGTGGGCACTCTCGATGTCCTCGGGCAGCGGGGTGTCGGCATCGAGGGGTGTCAGACCGCCGTTACGGGCGGCGGCCGGCGTTGTGACAAGAGAATCCTCAATCGAACATGCGAAATTTATGGGATTTTCAGGCGGGCTGAGGCAGGGGCAGGGCGAACCGGGGCTGCCGCCGGGCGCCTCGGAGGTCGATCCCCTCGAGGATGGCGGCCATCTCGGCGGGGGTGACCTCGACGCGACCGTCGACCGCCTCGGGGAAGCGGAAGGTGCCCTTCTCCAGCCGCTTGTACCACAGGGCCAGGCCGTCACAATCCCAATAGAGGACCTTGATGCGATCGCGTCGGCGGTTGCGGAAGACGGAGAGGTGCCCCGAGAGCGGGTCCTGGTCGATCCGGTCGCGGACGAGCTGGGCGAGGCCGTCGAAGCCCTTGCGCATGTCGGCGGGCTCGACGGCCAGGAAGATCCGGAGGGTGGGGGGGAGGCTCAGCACGACCGGCCCTCGAGCACGGCGACGACCCGCCGCAAGGTCTCCGGGTCGAACCCCGGGGTGACCACGACCCGCCGACCCGCCCCCAGGACGATCGCGACGCCGGCGTCGTCCGACGCCTCGTGTGCCGCCGCCGCTTCGGTGACCTGCACTGGCAGGAATGGGATCGCGGTCGGCGTGGTGGGGGCCGAGTCAGCTCCCGGGCGTCCCGCGTCGGCGGCTCGGGCCTGGGCCGCCCGCCGTGCGTCGTCGACGGCGCGTTTGAGCGTGGGCTTGTAGACCCAATTCTGCATCGTGCCCCGGCGGATGCCCCGGCGCTCGCAAAAGGCGGAGAGGCTGAGCCCGCTCTGCCGCCACGGGTCGATCAGCCCCGCCCAATCTGCCGCGTCCTGCCGCCCCTCCGCCAGGGTCGGACCTCCACGATGGGAACAGATGCCGTTCCATCATCGGGAGCGACCGGACCGGCGAAAAAATGGGGTTCACCGGACGGACACGCCAGACCAGCAGGGCGCTGAGGACGTAGAAGGGGTTGCGGGTGCAGACCCAGCCGACGAGCCCCCGGGTGCTGGCGGCGAGGGTCGGGACGGTGGGCGGTGCGCCCGCGGAGATGGGCAGCGACATAATGAGAGCCCCAGGTGACGGGATGGGCCGGGCTCCGGGGACCGGATGAGAGATGTGCGGGGTCGATCCCGGGTCCCGTATCGGTATGATAGCCAATCTCCTACATTTGTCGCAAGTGGTCGGCGTTCCGCCTTTCCCTTCCCTGGGAGCCGGAAGCCCTCGTAGGCGTCGAGGTAGAAGTCTGCATCCTGCACCGTTGGGTAGTTATAGGGCTCAACGACCGATGACCTGACGCTTCAATCCCCTCTGAAAGGGGCTGGCGAGCAGCCGGGAGTTGGTCGGGGACAGCGGGCGAGCCGGGTTGACCGCCCCGAACATCCCGTGGGTCGTGGATCGCCTGCCGGTCGATCCCTGCTTCGAGAACTCATGGGCGAATATCCTCCCCACAAACGAGACTGTAGCAACAAAGTAGTCGCGACCCCGCCCTGTCGCGTGTAAACCGTCCTTCTGGCGAGGATCTCGTCAGGAGGGACCGGTTATGGATCGGCCAGGCGACTCTGTCCCGGACGCCACCGAGGGGATCACCCGGGTCGAGGACCTGCCTACCCCGCGAGTCGAACGCCGCAGCCGCGACTTCCGCAGCCGCAAGTGCCCCCGCTGCGGCCGATCGGCCCCGCGCTGCAACCAAGGGCAGCGGACCCTCCATGATCTCGGCGACACCCGGACCGGCCGGCCGATCGACATCGTGGTCACCTACTCCAAGCATCGCTGCCCCGACTGCCGCCGGTGCTTCAACGCCGACCTGGCCGACCTGGCCCTGCCCCAATGCCACTACACCCATCGGGTGCAGCCGACGGCTGTCCGTCTGGTCGTCGAGGACGGCCTGCCGTATCGGTCGGCGAGTTGGCACCGCTGGCGCGATCACCGCGTCTTCGTCCCCCACGCCACGATCCAGAACTGGGTCGAGGCCGGGGGAAAAAGGCGGCCCGCCGCATCGAGGCCGACTCCCTCGCCCGCGGCCTTGAGAGCTCCAGCGGCGACATCGCCGTCGATGAGCTGTACGACGGCCCGTTCTGCGTTTTGTCGCTGGTCGATAACCGGACCTTCACACGGCTGATGTACCGGGTCCTGGAGAAGGACCCGACCCGGGATGACATCCGCGCCTTGCTCCGCGACTTCAAGGCCCACTGCGATGCTCGTGGCCTGACGATCCGAGGCGTCACCGCCGACGGCTCGAACCTCGATCCGGCTCCCTTGGCGGCGGTCTTCCCCAGTGTGCCCCATCAGGTCTGTCGGTTCCCCGTCCTCAAAGAGATCACCAAGGCCGTGCGGCACGCGTTGGCGAAGCTCCGCAAGGAGATGCAGGCCCGGCTGCCCAAGCGACCACGGGGTCGTCCCAAGAAGGACCAATCCCGGGAGGTGCGACGAGCCAAACGCCAGGAGCAACGGATCGACGACCTCTTCGAGCACCGACACCTGTTCGTCCGGAAGAAGCTCACGGCCGCCGAGGGGCGGAGGTTGCGGCGGATCACACGAGGCCTGACCCAACTGCGAACCCTGCGGTCGATCCTGGACGAGGTCTACCGCTTGTTCGACCGCCGCTGCCGAGCGGCTACGGCCTTGGCCCGCCTGGCGAAGCTGCGGGCGCGAGTGCGACGCTTCAAGCGGATCGGCCGGGCCCGGGAGAAGCTGTACACGCCGAACCTGGAGAAGGCGCTGACGTACCTGGACGACACGCTGTTGCCGGGGACGAGCAACGCGGTGGAGCGGGGCAACCGCCGCTACCGCAAAGCCCAGCGGAGCGTCTACTCGGTACGGACGGCGGAGCCCATCCGGCAGCGAATGGCCTTGGACATGCACCGGGAGCAGCGGGCCGAGGGCCGGTCACGGACCACGAAAGCCCTGCATCAAGCCCGTGCGGGACCGTGAAGGTCGTCTACTTTGCTGCTACAGTCTCCCACAAACTCGGCGAAGGTCATGATGGGTCGCATCTCTTTTATCTACGCCGAGTCATGCGAATTACCCACTGCTCAACCCTTCGGCTCCTCAGCCTGGCGCGTCCGAAGGTAGGCGACGACGAAGAGGACGCCCAGGGCCAGGTCGATCAGGCCGAAGACCAGCACCGCCGCCGGGATGAGTCCCACGAGCCAGAGGGCGCTGGCGGGGAACCCGAACGACGCCTTCTCCAGGACCGCCACGGGCATCAGAGGTCGGAATCGTACCGGGTCGCGGGCGATGACCAGGAAGGCGACCTGCCAGGCCAGGGCCACACCGATGTACCCGTAGTAGTGCTCCGGGTGGGTGATCGGCGGCGGGTAGTCCCGCCCGATCCGGCCCTCCAGGAAATACATGGGCAGGAGGGCGATCAGCCCGTAGAGGCCCGCGATCAGGAAGGTGCGCCTGGCGAAGATCATCTCCGTGTCATCCTCCGTACCCGGTCGGTCGGGTGGCTCTCATCTCCGGGGCTCCATCCTTACCAGATGCCCGAATCCCGGCGATACTCGACTTCGGCACGGACACGGACGATGGGCCGGATCGCCACACCGAGGACCCGGGAGCCGTAGCTTCTGCGACCATGACAACCAGCCCGGGGTCCACTCCTGCGAGAACTGCGGGGCGACCCTAACCGGGTCGTCCGGAGACCAAGCACCCGCACCGCCCGGGGACCTGGAGGGCGAGGTCCACGACCTGCTGACCGTGGGCCGCAAGATCGAGGCGATCAAGCTCTACCGGGAGCGGACCGGGGCCGGGCTCAAGGAGGCCAAGGACGCCGTGGAGGCGATTGAGCGCCGCGAGATGGCCCGGATGCCCGGAGGGATCGAAGGGCCGCTCGAAGCGGCACTCCTCGACCTGCTCCGCGAGGGGCGGAAGATCGAGGCGGTCAAGCGATACCGGGATGCGACCGGGGCGGGCCTGAAGGAGGCCAAGGATGCGGTCGAGGCCCTGGCGGGGCGACACGGCCTGCCGGCGACATCCCAGGGCTCTGGCTGCCTGGGCCTGATCATGCTGGCCCTCGTGGTCCTCGCCGGGTCGATGGCCCTGGCGGATGATGAGCCCACCATCTCGGAGGCCGAGCGGGACGAGCACGGCATCCTGACCCACACCGTCCGGTCGGAGTACCAGGCCGCGCCGACCCGGATTCGGGTGCTGCTGCCCGAGCAGCGGGAACCCGACGAGCGACTCCCGGTGGTCTACGTCCTGCCGGTCGAGCCGCAGGGGGAGCACCGCTACGGGGACGGGCTCGCGGAGGTCCTCAAGCATGGCCTGCACCGGAGGCATCGGGCCATCTTCGTGGCCCCGACGTTCGCGCACCTGCCCTGGTATGCCGACCACCCGACCGACCCCGGCATCCGCCAGGATCGCCACCTGCTGGAGGTCGTCGTCCCGTTCGTCGAGGCGACCTACCCGGCGCGGACCGAGCCCGGGGGCCGGCTCCTGCTGGGCTTCAGCAAGTCGGGCTGGGGCGCCTACAGCCTGCTGCTGCGGCACCCGGAGGTCTTCGGCAGGGCCGCCGCCTGGGACGGCCCGCTGATGATGTCAGAGCCTGGCCGGTACGGCTCCGGACCCATCTTCGGGTCCGTCGAGAACTTCGAACGCCACCGGATCAGCCGGCTCCTGAAGGAGCGAGCCGGCCAACTCGGCGACGATGTGCGGCTGATCCTCATCGGCTACGGCAACTTCCGGGAGGACCACCGGCAGGCCCACGCCCTGATGGAGCGGCTGGAGATTCCCCACGTCTTCCGCGACGGTCCGGAGCGGGTCCACGACTGGCACAGCGGTTGGGTCTCGGAGGCTGTCACGCTGCTCCTGGAAGAATCGCCGTCAAATTGAGTCTGATGCTGGCCCCGGCCACTGGCGACCGACCCGGCGGCCTGGGCCGACTCTGACAACTGGGCCGACTTCCGGTTCCATCGGTTACACTATGGGGTACTGACACCTCCCACTCCAGGTGGAGACCCCGCCATGGCGACCGCAGGCGCAGGCCGAGGCCAGAAGACGGCGTTCATCCGGGACCTGTACGACAAGGACCCGAAGGTGAACTTCGAGGAGGCGAACAAGGCGTGGAAAGCCGCCGGGAACGAGGGGGACCTCTCCCGCAACACCTTCTACAACCTCAAGTCCGAGTGGAACAAGGCCAGCGCGAGCGACGGCGGCACGGTGACCCCGAAGCCGAAGGCCCAGCCGAAAGCGAAGGATACCAAGGCCAGGAGAGCGACCACGCCGGCGGCGGCGAACGGGCTGGAGGCGGCACCGACTCCGGCACCCCGTACCCCGGTGGCCCGTGGCGAAGAAGGGCGGGAGCGGCTCCTGGTCGAGGCCGAGTCCGACATCGATGGGCTGCTCGACAAGCTCAAGGGCGTGGGCGGCCTGCCGGAGGTCGAAGAGACCTTGCGGCGGGCACGTCGGCTCCTGGCCCGGCAGCACGAGGCGTAGGGGCCGGGTCGCAGAGCAGGCCACCCGGCGATGCACGGTGGGTCAGCCCTCCCCGATGCGCCGCGGGCGATCTCCAGGTACTTCGCCTCCCTCTCGATCCCGATGACGCCGAGGCCCCGTGGTCCAGGGCCGCAGGAGCATCGTGCCCGATGCCGCAGAACGGGTCGAGGAGGACCCCGCCCTCGGGGAGGAGGTACGGCACCACCAGGCGGCCACGTCGTCGGGGGTCGCCGCCGGATGTCCCCCCGTACCCCCCTGCGTCCCCACGGCGACCGGCAAGAGATTGAACGGGGTCGGCGCCGCCCCGCTCGTCGGCGGCCCCGGCGATCCGACCGTTGCGGTACCGCCTGCCGATCGGGCTGGTCCGCATCGCCATGTCGGCGCGGTCGCGGGCCGAGGTCGTCTCCGAAGGCGTCTTGAGCACCCTGTCCTGGTCGCGGTAGCAGTCGGGCGGGCCGAGCCAGACGCAGAGCTTGACGGAATGCCGCAAGAGTCCCTGCTTCCGGCTGGTACCCGCCAGCGGCATGGCGTCGTACGCCCACCAGTAGGTGTCCTGGACGAGGTTCCACTCCCGGCCCGCCCACAGCAGGAACTCCCAGGGCCAGAGCCGCATCCGACCGATCCGCACGTAATTCGGCTGGAGTACGACGACCATCGAGCCGGTCGGCTTGAGTACCCGGCGGCACTAGGCCACGACGGTCCTCATCAGGTCGTGCCAGGCGGCCTCCGAGATGCGACCGTACTCCCGGTCCACCTCCGGGTAGATCGGGTCGGTGATCACGGCATCGACGCTGGCACTCGGGAGTGACTTGAGCGCCTCGCGGCAATCGCCGTGGATCAACCTGGTGGAGTCGATCCTCGCCCGTCGCTCAACGTCCGTTCTGAGTACCGACTTGAACGACTTCGGCGCCTGCGCGAGCCTGAGATCGCCAGCTTCCGACCTGCCATGGAGGCTGTCCAGTGCGTCACCCGGACGATCGTTCCCTTTCGGATGGGCATGCCCGTTCGCGTAGGTCGTGGGGTGGTACTTGCCGTCCGCCCCCTCGGTCCGCTCGAACTTGTCAATCTGACGAGTTGCCTCCAGGGAGGCCCGCACGGCGGCGACCGTGGAGTGGTGTACCCCCAGTTGCTTGCCGATCCAGTTATTTGATCTCCTGGGTGTCTCCCGCAACTGATCGGCGATGATCTGGCGCTTCTGCTTCTGGCTCAACTGCCGTCGGGCCAGGTTGAGCATCCGGGCCAGCGTACGGACCTCCTGGTCGGACCGGCCCTCCTTGACCACCTCGCGGCACTCGTAGCCCAACTCGTCGGCGATCCGCTTGCGGTGGTTGCCGTCGATGATCCGCCGGGTCGGGCCGCAGGAATCGACCAGGATCGGCACCAGGACGCCGTTGAGGGCGATGTTGGACCGTAATGCTTCGTACTGGTCGGCGGGCAGCGGCAGGAGTTCGAGCACCGGCTCGTAGGCCGGCTTCGCAGCTTTCGAGGGTATGCCGTTCCTGGGCTTCTCGCTTCTGCGGGGTGCGGTCGCCATCGTCGGTTCCTGGGCCTCGACGCGATCAAGCTGCCCGAATTCAACGTCAGACAGGGTGGTTCGCCATCCGCCTCACGACGAAGCCGTGGCCAGGGGTACAGCCCCGCCGCCGGCCTTCAGGACCTCGCTGACCCGGCGCCGGGCCGCCTTGACCAGATCGCCGTCGATTTCGCACCCGATGAACCGACGGTCCTCGCCGACGGTCGCCACCGCCGCCGGTACCGTCCCCGAGCAGACGAAGAGGTCGGCAATCAAGTCGCCCGGTTCGGAGAGAGTCTTGACGAACTGGACCGCCTCCTCGATTGGCTGCTGCCAGGGGTGGCTCGCCTTCTCCTTCGCCCCCGACTCGATCAAGTCCCGGAGGATTCTCGGTGCCTTGGTTCGCCCGCCGGGTTTCTGGAACAGCAGGACGGGCCGCCAGAGGGTCAGGATCGAGCCGCCGGAGCGGACCGCCCACATGCTGTCCTCATTGGTACAGGCAATCAGCCAGCGGTACATCATGCCCGACGCGCAGAGCACGTCCAGGAACTCCTTGAGGTGGAAGTGCCCGTAGTACACGCAGGCGAACCCGCCCGGCTTGAGGATGCGATAGACCGTCTCGGCGAACGGCACTCGTAAGAGCGTAAAACAAAACCTCTCGAAGCAGCGGGAATTTAGCTGGATTCGGGCCTCGACCGGGGGTTTTGTTTTACGCTCTTAGTGGTTCATCCGGCAGGTGATTTGCAGATGGATGGAGGCATCACCAGGAGGTGCCCCATGGCCGCCCGAGTCACGCTCCGCCCGATGACCCCCGAGGAACAGCAGGCCATCGCCGACCTGCTCCACTCGCGCACCGCCCCGGTCCGCCTGGTCGAGCGCGCCCGCATCGTCCGGGCCGCCGCCGACGGCCGATCCGCGCCCGTCATCGCCGCCGAGTTGGGCTGCTCACGCCCCACGGTCTATGCCTGGGTCCGCCGCTTCAACGACCAGGGGGTCGCCGGCCTCCAGGAGCGGCCCCGCGCCGGCCGGCCCCCGACCTACACCGCGGCACAGCGGGCCGAGGTCGTCGCCGCGGCGTTGACCGACCCCAAGGCCCTCGGCCTGCCGTTCGGCTGCTGGACGCTGGACCGCCTCCAGGCCTACCTCAGCGAGCAGAAGGGCCTGGCCATCAAGCGGAGCCGCATCGACGAGGTCCTCACGGAGGAGGGCCTCCGCTGGCGGAAGCAGGAGACGTGGTTCGGCGAGCGGGTCGACCCCGACTTCGCCGAAAAAAGGGGGCGATCGAGCGGCTCTACACGGACCCGCCGGCGGGCTCGGTCGTCGTCTGCCTCGACGAGATGGGGCCGGAGTCGGCCAAGAGCTTCCCGGGCCGACAGCTCGTCCGCGTCGAGCCCCGAGGCGACGCCGATGGCCGAGGCCGGCCGGCCGGACGCGCCAAGCAAGAGATCGACTACGGGCGGCGCGGCAAGGGATACCTCTTCGGCGCCTTCCGCCCGGCCACCGGCGAGGCGTTGACGCGCCCGTATCCCAGCCGCAGCGCCGCCAACTGGGCCGACTTCCTGGCCCACGCCGAGTCCTGGGTGCCGGCGGAGGTCGGGCGGGTCTACGCGATCGTCGACAACCTCAGCGCCCACCGGGCGACCGACGTGCTGCTGTTCGCGTTGGCCCACCCGCGCTGGGAATTCGTGTTCCAGCCGAAGTACGCGGCGTACCTGAACCTGATCGAGCCCTGGTGGAAGGGGCTGCGGAGCCTGGCCCTGAAGGGGCGTCGGTTCGAGACGTGGGAGGAGGTCTGCCGGGCGATCGAGGAGGCGACGGCCTACTGGAACTGGCACCGCCACCCGTTCGTCTGGGGCCGGCGCCGGAGACACCGGCCGCGACGCCGCCCCGGCATCGCGGCCGTACCCGGAGTCAGGGGACTTGCCGGATGAACTACTAAGCCCTCGTACTCCCCCAGCCAGGGCGGGTCCGAGACCACCAACTGGACCGACTCGGGGACGATCCGGCTGCCCAGCCTGCGGAAGTCGAGGGCGTGAATCTTGTAGTCGCCGGGTAGCGCCGGGGCGGTCCGGTCCAGGAGTTCCCGGCGGTCCATCTCGAAGCGCCGCTTGTTGAGCGTCCGCAGCGAGGCCCCGCCCTCCGGGGCGTCGTCGCCCAGTTCGGCGAGCAGCCGCCCGGCGATCCGGGCCACGCTGGGGTTTTCGACGGAGGTCGCCAGGTAGTGGTAGGTCTTGCCGTCCCGCCCGCTGACCACCAGAGGTGATGCGTTTGCATCACCTGCCCGGAGTTTCTGGCGGGTACGGCTGACCGTGCTCTGGTTGACCCGGAACAGGTCGGCCACCTCGCGGGTGGATTTGTCCGGGGCCTCGACCAAGACCATTTCCATGAGCCGTTGCCGCGCGGACCGGCTGAGGTACCGCCGCTCGACGTTCAGCCGGATGGCCAGTTCCTTGCGCTCGGCGTCGGAGAGGTTGCCCAGGACCCGAAGGGGGGTACTTGGTCAGGCCGAGTTCCCGAATGGCGCGCCAACGCTCGTGCCCGTCGATCAGGACGTGATCGGCGGTGATCAGGAGCGGCTGGAGTACTCCCCGGTCGCGGATCGAGTCGCGTTGATCAGCGACAATCATTTCTCCCGGTCAGCGACGATTAGGAGCCGTTCCAAAATAACTTGGTGAATTTCCTATCTCGGCGAAATGGTGTGGTTCCACTCCCCGTGGAACTTGGCCTTCTTGATTCTGATCCTGGCGAACTCCTCATCCGTGACCTTCAGTCCGGTCGGGTAGGCGTTGGTGTCCAGTTCGGCATTGATCTTCAGCCCCGCCTTGGTCCTGGTGCTCCCGATCAGGCTCACCACGACGGAGCGGCTGACCAGGGGCCTCCCTCGCCAGTTCTCGGTGATGTGGCAGAACATCCGGTGCTCGATCGTGTTCCACTGGCTCGTGCCCGGCGGGAAGTGGCACACGGCGATCCGCAGGCCGATCGCGTCGGCGAGCCCTTGCAAGGCGACCTTCCCCAGCCGGGAGCGGCGGCCGTTGCTCCCGCCCCCGTCCGCAGTCACAGGGCCGCCGCATCAAGATAGCGATCTGACGTAGCTTGGAGGAAGTTCGTCGGCGTACAACGGGGGCTCACCACGAGTGTCATCTCCCGACCCCGATGGACGCGATCATGCCCAGCGACGGACCCGCCGCCTTCCACGACCACTTCCGAGACCTCACCGATCCCCGCGTCGAGCGGACCCGCAAGCACCCCCTGATCAACATCGCCTTCATCGCCGTCTGCGGCGTCCTCTCCGGGGCCGACTCCTTCGCCGCCATCCACGAGTTCGGCATCGACCGCCGGACCTGGCTGGCCCGCGTCCTCGACCTCAGCCCCGGCATCCCCTCCGAGGACACCATCCGCCGCGTCCTGGCCCGGCTCGACCCGGCGGCCTTCGAGAAGGCCCTGTTGGGTTGGATGCAGGCCGTGCAGGAGGTCACCGCCAAGCGGTTGGTCGCCATCGACGGCAAGACCTTGGGGGGCTCCTACAACCGGCAGGACGGCAAGGCGGCGATCCACATGGTCTCGGCCTGGGCGACCGAGAACAAGCTGTCGCTGGGCCAGGTGGTCGTGGACGAGAAGTCCAACGAGATCACGGCGATCCCCGAGTTACTGGGGTTGCTGGAACTCTCCGGAGCGGTGGTGACGATCGACGCCATGGGCTGCCAGAAGGCGATCGCTGCGAAGGTTCGGGAACGCGGCGGCGACGACGTGTTGGCCGTCAAGGAGAACCAGCCGACGCTCTAGGCTCAGGTCCGCGAGGCCATCGACGAGGGCCTGGAGCAGGATGCCGAGCGGATCGATGAGCATCGGACCGACGAGAAGGGGCACGGTCGTCGGGAGGTCCGCACCTCTGCGGTCTTCCCAGCCCCGGAGGGGGTCGATCCGGAGGGCCTGTGGCAGGACCTGTGTGCCGTGGGCGTGACGTTCTCGGAGCCAACGGATTCCCGGGGGCGAACCAGCCTGGAGGGGCGGTACTACATCCTGAGCCGGGGGTTGTCGGCGAAGGAGTTCGCCGAGGCCGTGCGGGGCCATTGGAGTATCGAGAATCAACTGCATTGGCAACTGGATGTGAGCTTCCGGGAGGATGAGTCTCGGGTGCGAACGGGCCACGCGGCGGCGAACGTGAGTGTGATCCGGCGGTTCGCCCTTGGTTTACTGAAGCGTGAGAGCGGGTGCCGACGTGGGATCGGGACCAAGCGGCTGAAGGGTGCCTTGAGTGAGGAGTACCGGGAGAAAGTCCTGTTCAAGACATGAGATAAGATGCCGTTTCCCTGGTGCCGGAGCCGACGCCGCTCGTCCTCTCTCTGCTGGGAGGATGCGGGGCGATCATCATTCACAGAGCCTTCCGGCGGCAGCGGTCCACCCCCAGGAATTGAGGACGCACCGATGGGTGTCTGGGGCCCGACTTCGGGCCCCGATCCGGTCATCGACAGCCGGGGCCTGAAGACGGGTTCCAGACACCCATCGGGATCAACTCGAGGAAATCGGGGGAAATCGGTGTTGGGAGGAAATCGGGGGAAATGGGCGTCAGTTCAATTTATCTGACGGAAAAATGAATTGACACCGATTTCCCTGGGGCCATCCCGCGGCGGCCCGTGGATTCCACCCCACAGAGCCACGGGCGTCTTTGGGTCGGAAAAAGACAACATGGTCGGATTTTGTTAGCTCCCGAGCGGGACTCCCCCTAGAATCCACCCTCGGGATGGATCCTTACCGGCCGCGAGAGGCAGGCCGGACCATCAACCGAATACGGGAGCCTAATTCATGCGGCGAATCCACGCGGTTGTCCTGGGCGTTGCCATCACTGGGGGGGTGACGCTGCCGGGGGCGGCACGTGCCGACCTCCTCGACCAGTCGGTGGTGGTCAACAACTACCAGGGCGACCTCACGATCTACTCGGACCGGTCCTACGCCCAGACGTTCACCGTGGGGTTAGCGGGCGAGCTGTCGCGGGTCGGATTCCAGGTCTACAGGACCACCGGTGCCACCGGAGACCTCACGCTCCAGATCCTGTCCACCGACGGCGGGACACCGTCGCCGAATTCGACCCCGCCGCTGTTCGAGACGATCGTGCCGATCGGCGACCTGCCGACGATCGACGACCCGAATTCGGCCGTCCCGATCACGCTGGTGGACGTCTCCTCGGCCAACATCGCGGTCACGCCCGGCCAGGTCCTGGCGATCGCGCTGCGAAGCCCGAATGGGTCGGGGAGCCCGCCGTGGACGCTCTGGCGGATGACTGCCGATAGCTACGCCGGCGGCTCCTCGTTCACCCAGACAATCAACAGCACCACCTGGGGCCCTTCCACGATCCTCGGCCCGGGCCAGGATGGCGGGTTCCAGGCCTATGTGAACGCCGTCCCCGAGCCCTCGTCGCTCGCGCTGGTCCTGATCGGCGGCCTCGGGTGGGCGGGCCGACGCCCCCTCGGACGGCTCGTCCGTCGCCGCGTGGCCGTCCGCTGAAATCCGGTCGATGACACCGGCGGGATGGCCGGGGCTGTGCGCCGCGGACCTTCATTCGCGGGCACGGCTCCCTCGGGTGTGCTGCGCCCCGCGTGGTGGGTGGCCTGGGCAAAACGAGTCTTCGAGCGCGCCCCGGTCGGCAAGCTTCCATGGTCCGGGGCACAAAGACTTTGCCCCGCCGAAGTAGGCCGTCCCACACCTCCTCGCCGGGCCGGCGGGCGGCGATCACATCGTCAGCACTCGGCCGAACCATCCTGATCCGCGTAATCAATGACTCCTGACGGGACAAGGGTCCTGGCCGGCGAACGGGCACTAGCAATTCACGATCTCGGACGCCCGCTCGAACAGCGCCCATGCGATGGGCCCGACCATTCCGGGCACCATCTTGTTCATCACGTAGGCGAAGGTCATGCGGCGGTCCACGTCGATCAGGGAGGAAAAGGGGACGGAGGAAATAAATCGAGAGTCTTCAGAGATTTCCTCCGTCCCCTTTTCCGCCTACGGCCCCTCCGATCGGGTGGCACTCTATGCCGTTAACCTTGGACGGGGAGTATGCGATAAGGTCTTGATGCGGCACCGGCTTGCGGCCACCCTCTCTGTTGCCACACAGGGACCGGGAGCCGCTCGCCCCGACGGAGTCGGACATGCCGCACCGAGACCACCCCCGTGCTACCGCACCGGCCGCCCACCATCAAGACCTCCGGGTCGTCCTCGACTGGCTCACCGCCGAGGCCGACTTCGCCGCCGTCCGGTTCCGCGGCCCCTGCACCTGGTGCCCGCGCGGCCTGGCCTGCACGGCGCTGCTCTGGGCCTGGTCCGACGAGGCCACGCTCCTCGGGCGCTTCGCCGCCGCCCGCCAGATCGCCCTCGTATCGCTGGGCCTCGACGCGCTGACGGCGGCGTCCTACCAGGCGTTCACCAAGCTGCTGCGGGCCTGGACCACGGCGCTGGTCGCGGCCCTGGTCGTCGCCCTGCGCCGCCGGATGCGGGTGGACCTCGCCGAGCGGTTCGAGGTGGCCGGCTTCGCGGCCTTCGGCGTCGACGGCAGCCGGCTGCAACTGCCACGGACGGCCTCCAACGAGGGCCGGTTCTCGGCCTCGCTGGAGCGGCAGTCGAAGTCGAAGTCGAAGTCGAAGGATCATGTGGCCGAGGCCGCCCGCCGCAAGAAGGCCGAGTGCCCGCAGCTGTGGCTGACGACGACGTTCCACCTCGGCACCGGGCTGCCCTGGGACTGGCGGACCGGGCCGACCGACAGCAGCGAGCGGGACCCCCTCCGGCAGATGCTCGCCGGGCTCCCGGCCGGGGCGCTGGTGGTCGCCGACGCCGGCTTCGTCGGCTACCAGACCTGGGAGGCGATCCGCGGCGGCGGCCGGCACCTGCTGGTGCGCGGCGGCGCCAACGTCCGGCGGCTCAAGGGCCTGGGCTACGCCCGCGAGCGCGACGGGCTGGACGCCGACGGCCTGCCCAACTGCACGCCCGACCCTGGGCTACGCCCGCGAGCGCGACGGGCTGGTCTACCTCTGGCCCGACGAGCCGGCGGCCCGAAGCCGGCCGCCGCTGGTCCTCCGGCTGGTGGTGGCGCAGGGCCCCCGGCACCCGGTGTCCCGGCTCACCTCGGTGCTCGACGAGGCGACGCTGCCGGGCCGGGGGGTCGTTGAGCTGTATCGGCTCCGCTGGGGTGTGGAGCTGTTCTACCGCCACTTCCAGCAGACCTTCGGCCGGCGCAAGCTGCGGAGCCACCGGGGGGACCACGCCGAGTTGGAGGCGACCTGGTCGCTGGTGGGCCTGGGGTCGCTGGGGCTGCACGGCCAGGGGGAGCTGGCGTACGACGCGGTGCCGGCGTCGGCGGTCAGCGTGGCGGGGCTGCTGCGGGCCTACCGCCAGGCGATGCGGGAGTATCGCGAGGCCCCCGGCCCGGGCGTGTCGCTGTGGGAGCGGCTCGGCTCGGCGGTGGTCGACGGATCCAGTCGGTCGAGCAAGGCGAGCCGGGAGTACCCACGGAAGAAGCGGGAGCAGGCCATCGGCGCCCCCGAAATCCGGGCCGCGACGGCCCTTGAGATCGAGCGTGCCGAGCAGATCAAGCATGCTCATGGAAAAAGGTTAACGGCGTAGGGTGCCACGGGAGCCGCGGCGGCACCGACCTGTACGGGGACGGGCACCACGTTCACGCCCAGAACGAAGCCGGGCGGCGTCGGCGGGGGCGGGGTCGGTGGCTGAGGTGGGTTCGGGGTGGGATTCGCGGCGATGAACACGAAGCCCCGCTGCGGGCGATTCGTCCGGATGTTCACGAAATCGACAGTGGTCTGGTCGAAGTGTGACTCGAGGTCCTGCGGCGAGCGGACCCACTGTCCGTCCAGGGCGTAGATCATGTCGCCCGGCTCAAGCTGGATCTGCCGCAGGGGCGATGCGGGCTCGGGATAGCGAGTCAGCCGGGCGCCCCAGGTCTGCCCGTAGGGGACCCAGCGGTAGTAAAACCCGAGCCTGGGGGAAAAGTTGTCGGCAGCCGTGGCTTCGGGTGCGGCCTGGGGCGGGTACGTTTGCTACGCGACGACCGGACCGGCCGCCAGCGTGGCGGCGATGGCGACCACTTCGAGGCCGCGGCGAAACATCCTGACCGGTTGATCTATCATGGGGCCTCCTCGATCACTGTCTTGGGGTCTGGGGGGATGCGACGACAACGAGCGATCCCGGTCTACGAGCTAACCCGCGCCGGCCGGGGTTCGCGTGTCCGACCCTGGACGCTGTTGGGCCCCGGACGAGCCGGGCACCGCCTCCATCCGCCTCTGGTACACCCGGTCCCGCCGAATGTGACCAGACGAATTTGAACATTGCTCGTACTGATCCGTGGCGAACGTTCGCGATATGGCCGGCGCTGGGCCTCGTTTCGAGAACCGTGTTGCGACGCCAGAATTCTGGCCCCGGCCCGGGATGCCCGCCGGGGAACACCCTGGTATCATAGGACACCCGCCGTCCGGTTGACCCGTTTCCTTCAGGCCCGAGGCCGTGAGGTCCGTCCGATGCCCTGGATTCCGCACATCATGGTCCTGGACGACGACGCCCGGGTCCTCGACTCGCTGATCCCGAGCTTCGCGCACGAGCTGGCTCGCGGCCTGGGACGCACCAGTGTGGGTTCGGCGATTGTGCGACGGGGAGAGCCGGCGGGCGGACCGGGTCCGGTCCACATCCGGGTTTCGGCCCACGGCTTCGAGAGCGAGCGGCTGGGGTCGTACCGTTGCCGATCGCCGTATCATGTCCATCTCCACCTCGTCCGCGAGCTAGGCGGGCGGTTCGACCTGGCGCGAAGACTCCTCAACGAGCAGCTCTTCGCCGTGGTTGTCTCTGACCTTCGTTTCTCCGACGACGCCGGGGGCCAGCGGGCCGGGCAACTGTTCGTCGATGAGGTGGGGCGCGTCCATCCCGAGTCGATGGGCCTGCTTTACTCCGCTTATCCCCGACCGGAGGGCTTCCCGGCCGACCGCTTCGTCCGCAAGGGGGGCGAGTCCTCGGGCGGGCCAGCGCTGGCGGACGTGGTGGTGAAGGCGGTCGAGATGCACTTCGGCTTACCGCCGGTCAAGGCGTTCGCCGAGGCGGTGGCCGATCAGGGACTCATCTACCAGTCCGACGCCTTCGGTTCGACGCTCGCGCAGGTCTTCGCTTTGGCGAGGCTGCTCGGTCCCGAGTCGGGCCCGCCCGCGCGGCCCACAGGCCGGATGCGTAAACCGCTGCCCTGCCTGATGCTCGACGGTGAGAGCGGCACCGGCAAGCGGGGGCTGGCGGCGGTCTTCCACGCCTCGTCCGAGCGGCGGCGGCACCCGTTGACCGTGGCCTCCTGCAACGAGTTGACCAACGAGACGCTCCTCCGCTCGATCCTCTTCGGCCACAAGCGCGGGGCCTTCACCGACGCCCGCGAGGACCGCCCCGGACTGGTCGCCTCGGCCGGAAAGGGGGTGGTTCTGCTCGATGACTTTCACCGCTTGCCGCCCGCCTGCTCGGCGATCTTGCATTCCTTCCTCGAAGACGGCGAGTTCAGCCGGCTCGGCGAGGAGGAGGTCCGCCGACAGGCCGAGTGTGCCGTCGTGCTGACGGTCGAGACCCAGCCCTGGGCCGAGCGCCGACGTTCGGGCGAACTGCCGTTGGCGTTCCTCGCCCGGGTCGAACGCCTGCCGGTGACGATCCCGCCGCTTCGCGAGCGTCCCGACGACATCGAAGCCCAGGCCCGCTGGCTCACGCGGACGATCGCTGCCGAGGTGGGCGCCGAGGTCGAGCTGACCGACGACGCCCTGGCCAACCTCCGCGTTCAGGCCTTCGCCGAGAGCAACAGCCGCGAGCTTCGCAACGCGATCGAGCGGGCCATCTACCGCCATTACCGCGAGACGGACCTGCTCGACTGGTCGCACCTGCAACCGTTCCTCAGTTCCGACTCCAACCCGGCGCCGGCCGCCACGCCCACGGCGAGGGCCCTGGCGACTCCCACCGGTCCGACACCCGTGCTCAACGAGTGGCAACGACGGCTCCGCGCCCTGGCCGCGAAGATCCTCGCCAAGGGGACCGGCCTGGACGCCGACGACGCGCCGGCGGTCATCACAACCCTCTTCGAGCAGACGATGCCGCCTGTCTGGCAAGCCGTCGAGTCGGCCCGCAACGCCACGCCCGAGTCTCCGGCGATCCCGATGCCCGTCTGGGAAGACCTCTGGCGCTGCTTCGCCGTGAGCTGGCTCGGCGGTCCGACCCCGGCCGAGAAGGTGCTGGGCATCCCGGCCAACACGCTCCGACAGTGGATCAACGATCGGGAATCGCGCGAGGAAGGTATCTCGGAGAGTCGCAGAGACTGTAGAGAGAGATCGAGATCTTTTGACCCGGCCCCTTCTCGGGTCTCTGCGTGCTCTGCGAGAGTCGCCTTATTCCGGGAAGAGTGGCGTCGAGAGGTAGCGCTCGCCGAGGTCGGGGAGGACAACGACGATCAGCTTGCCGGCATTCTCGGGTCGGTTGGCGACCTGGATGGCTGCCGCGGCCGCGGCGCCGCAGGAGATGCCGCAGAGCATCCCTTCCTCACGGGCCAGGCGGCGGGACATCTCGAAGGAGTCCTCGTCCTTGACCTGGAGGACCTCGTCGATGATGTCCACGTTGAGCACGTCGGGAATGAATCCGGCGCCGATGCCCTGGATCTTGTGGGGGCCGGGCTTGAGGGGCTCGCCGTGCTTCTTCTGAGTGATCACCGGGGAGTTGACCGGCTCGACGGCGATGACCTTGAGGTCGGGTTTGCGGCTCTTGAGGACCTCGCCGCAACCGGTGATCGTGCCGCCAGTGCCGACGCCAGCCACGAGGATGTCGATCTTGCCGTCGGTGTCACGCCAGATCTCCTCGGCGGTGGTCCGGCGGTGGACCTCCGGGTTGGCCGGGTTCTTGAACTGCTGGGGCATGAAGGCGTTGGGCGTGTTCTGGAGGATCTCCTCGGCCCGACGCATGGCGCCGGGCATGCCCTCGGAGGCCGGGGTCAGCACGACCTCCGCACCGAAGGCCTTGAGCAATCGCCGGCGCTCCAGGCTCATGCTCTCGGGCATCGTGACCATCAGTTTGTAGCCGCGGGCGGCGCAGGTGAAGGCCAGGCCGATGCCGGTGTTGCCGCTGGTCGGCTCGACGATGGTGGTTTCCTGGTTGATCTTGCCGTCGCGTTCGGCGGCGTCGATCATGGCCACGCCGATGCGGTCCTTGACCGACCAGAGCGGGTTGAAGTTCTCCAGCTTGGCGGCCACCTGGGCCGGACAGCCGTCGGTGACCCGCCGCAGCCGGATCAAGGGCGTGTTCCCGATGCACTGAGTGATGTCGTCGTAAATCCGGCCCCGCACGCCGGAACCCGCTTCGGCTGTGGCCATCGTCTCTGCCTCCTGGGGAACTCTGGGGGCCGCGCCCTGGACTGAACGTCCCGGGAGCGGCCCGCGACCACTCCTGTTATCGGATCGCTCATCGCGATCGGAAGAACGATTATGGGTAGTAGATCCGGAAAGGATGCCAGGGGTGTCGGTTGGCCGCCTGCACGCCGATGATCTCACCCGGCGATGCGTAGCCATATGGCGACGGGGCGACGTACCAGTCGCCTCCCCAGCCGCCCGTCGAGGGACCGTAGGAGACCGGTTGGGGTGCGGCGGTCGTCGTCGGGACGGGTGTAGTCGCCGCTGGCTGGACGCGGGGTCTCGGCGGCCGGTGCGGGCGGGGACGGCTGGGCCTGGTAATACGATGCCTGGTTGACGTAACCGGTCTGCGCGAAGCCGCCGTAGAACCGCGTCGCCGGTGCCGGGATGACCGCGGCCGGGCCGGAGGCGACGGCATAACCGCCTCCATGTCCACCGGCCTGGACCGCCTGGGGGGCGGCCAGACCGACCGCGAGCGCCAGGCAGGGAATCGTCGCCAGCAAGGGGAGAAGCCGCCGCTGTCGGAGATGTCTGTTCATCGCGAAGGGCCCTTTCCGGTTCCTCTTGGTAGTTCTGTCCCGGCCCCCACCTCCGTGTGGACCGGCGGGGGCCCGGCCTGCCCTGCCGCAAGGTCCATTCCTGATTTTATTCCGAAGCATCTTGGGGAACAATCTGAAGATTGCGGCGCTCGCGCCGCGAAGCTCCGCACCAAGCTTACCCTATCGCAGGGCCAGAGGACGGAGCGTGAAGCCGGCGGCGGTGCCGCGGATCTTGTTGGTCGCGGCGACGTAGCAGAAGACGTAAGCCTTGTCGCGGCTGAGGGCTTCCAGGTTGTGAAACTCGCCGATGTGGACTCCCTGGTCGACCAGCAGGTACTTGTGGACCGGGATCGAGGAGCCGTTCTCGCCGACCGCCGGGTTGACCTCGAAGCCGCTGGTGTCGGAGCCGACGAGCATGGCCCCTTGCTGCTCGACGAGCCACCGCGTCGCCTCCAGGCTGCAACCGGCCGAGTCGTGGGCGGCGATGGCGTCGTGGTCGGCCCCCTCCTCGCCCCAGAAGCGGGCGGTTCCGGTCCGGACGAGCACGATGTCGCCCGGTCGCAGGGAGACGCCTTCCCACGCGAGCGTCTCCTGCAAGTCCTTGGCGCTGATGGCATAGTGGGCGGGCAGGGCGTCGCGTTTCTTGAAGGCGGCGACATCGATCAGGACGCCCCGGGCGACGATCGGCGGGATGGTCGTCGCGTCGCACTTGCGGGGGCCGAAGTCGCCGCCCCACTCCGACTCCTTGAAGCCGTTGTACCAGTGGTGATCGTCGCCGGCGGTGATGTGGCAGAGGCCGTCAATCTGGGTGGCGACGTTGTCAGAGATGAACACGGCGGCTGAATGCCAGAAGACGCGGTCGCGGTTGGCGGTGGGGTTGGGGGCGTCCGGGTCCTGCATCCGGTCGATCCCCTCGGGACTCCGGAAGGAGATCACCTCACCGGGGTTATGGCCGGGCCACTTGAAGCTGCGACGGGAGTAGGTCAGGCCGAGGTCGTACACGTCGCCCCGACGCGCCAGGGCCAGGGCCGCGGCGCGACTCTCGGGCGTCATGGCGTTGAGGCTGCCGACCTCGTCGTCGGGTCCCCAGATCCAGCCCCAGCCCTGGCCTGGCTTCCATCCCCGGATCTCGGACGCCTCCGGGTCGCGCGTCGGCCCGGGGCCGGGACCGGCCAGCGACGCGCCGGCGGCTCCGGCAACCAGGGCGACCAGGAACCAGTGACGCTTGCTCATGGCGTGGGCCTCGCTTGGTCGTCGGTGGTCGGATCGTGAGGTGTTGGAAAGGTCCCGGCGGCTCGGTCGGCATTCTAAGCGGGGTCGAGTGCGGTCGCAAGCAAAGCGGTCGAACCGGCCACCTTGCCGGGTGTTGGCGGGGGGCTTTACAATCGACGTTTCCACGAGACCGAGCTCTTCGAGAAGGAATGCCCACGATGTCCCAGGCCCCCGATGCCCCGGCCCCGACCCAACCGACACCGCACGGCCAGCGACCGGCCGCCGCCGGTCAGGTCGAGGCGAGCCTCGTGCCCGAGAGCGGCTGGCACTTCCTCCACCTCTTCTACCGGATCGACCGCGGTGCCCTGGGCCGGCTCACCGAGTCGCAACGCCAGCAAGGCCGCGAGCAACTGATGCGCGCCCTCGATCGGTCGTCGGCCGCGGGCGTCGAGCAGATGCAGTGCTTCGCGATGGTCGGCCACAAGGCGGACTTCGGCGTGATGCTGGCGGGTCCCGACCTGCCCGCCCTGCACGCCGTCCAGACGGCCGTCCAGTCCTCCGCCCTCGGCCCGGCGCTCGTGCCGACCTACTCGTTCTACTCGCATCACCGAGGTCTCGGAGTACGTCCCCGACGTCGAGGCGTACGGCCGCACCCTCCGCGACCGCGAGGGGATGGACCCCGAGGGCAGCCACTACCAGACGAAGGTCAAGCAGTACGCCAGCCGGCTCGAAGGGATGAACCGCCATCGGATGTACCCCGAGTTCCCCGACTGGCCGCGTCGTCTGCTTCTACCCGATGAGCAAGATGCGCGAGCCGGGCAACAACTGGTATCTCTTGCCGTTCGAGGAGCGGTCCGAGATGATGGCCGACCACGGCAAGAGCGGCATGATGTTCGCCGGTCGCGTCAGCCAGGTCATCACCGCCTCGACCGGCCTCGATGACTGGGAGTGGGGCGTCACCCTCTGGGCGAAGAACCCGTCGTTCCTGAAAGAGATCGTCTATACGATGCGGTTCGACCGCGCGTCGGCTCAGTACGCCCTGTTCGGACCGTTCTACCCCGGCTACATCCTGCCTCCGGACGAGCTGATGCGGACCGTCCGGCTCTGAGGCCCAAGCCCGGTGATACCGTCTGGTTTCTGGGTGGCTGGGGCGGAGTCTTCGACGCCCCGGCGCCTTGGCTGAGCAAGCCCGGGGCGTCGAAGACTCCGCCCCAGCTACACCATCGCGAAGGAATGGATCGTCATGTGGACCTGTAGCAAGTGCGGCTCGAAGATTGACCCGGCCTTCGAGGTCTGCTGGAAGTGCGGCACTTCCCGCGAGGGGGTCGAGGACCCCGACTTCGTCACGGCCGACGAGACGTTGCCGATCCAGGACCCGCGATACGACCCGATCTCCGTGCCGGATGAGCCGGTCAAGTCGCGCTGGTCGGAGCTGGTCGGGCCGCACGACGATGACCTCATCTCCTGCTACCAGGCCTACAGCCTGATGGAATCGAAGTTCCTCGCCGACCAGCTCAGCGAGCAGGGCATCCCGGCGATGTCCGACACCCAGGATCTCCAGGACGCCCTCGGCACGATGGAAGGCAATCCCCGGGTGTACGTCCGTGCCATCGATTATCCCAAGGCCCGCGCCTGGCTCCTCGAATACGAACGTCACAAGCGCGGCGAGATCGAGCGCCACATGGAGCCCTGAGCCCCTGCGCATCGGCGCCAGGCCGGCTCTGCCTCTCGAGAGAGTGACGCCGCCCGGGACGTTCTCGCGATGCGAGCGGGACGCCCCGGAGACGTCCTGAGGACGGCGTGGGGACGCGCTGACCCGGGTCGACGGGCTTCGCGTAACTCCTTGCCATTCTTGCCCGAACACGGCCTTGCTTCTCCATTTTGAAGTTCGTTCGGCGCCCGGAGACGCGCGCCTCGGTCGCGTGCCTGCGCTCGCCGTTTTCCCCGAATTGTCAAGGAACGCCGTGGATCGACGGCCGCTTGGGCGCGGAGGTCGAACGGGAAAGACCATTCTGGATCTTCCGAATTCCGGGTCCGGATTATCACCTTTTCTCCGAATTATTGGGATGGCACGCCTGGCAGGGCGCGGTCCCGGTCGGTCGTCCCCGACCGATCCGTCGGATTTGCCCCTCGCCGATCAGGGCATGGCATTGCCGTTCTCGCGGCCGGCGATCATCGCGAGGATCTTCTGCCAGCGTCCCTGCTCGTTGTCCTGGAGCGTTGCGATCCGGCGAGCCAGAATCGCATGCATATCGGAGTTGGTCAACGGAGCGTCCGGCGTGGTGTGGGGCGTGGGGGCGGCGGCCTCCGGGGGCCGGCGGCGGTTCGGTTCTGGGGACGGGCGGCTCGCGGAAGGTGTCGGTTGGGCAGGCGTGGTCGTGTTCCCCTTCGGCGGAGGCCCCGGGGGCTCGTGGCCGTTGGCGTTGGCGCGACGCAGCTCGTCCAGTTCTTCGCGGAGGAGTCCGAGCTGGTCACGGTGCATCGTGCCGAACATCTGCAAGACCATCATCATCGACTGCTGAAACTGGTCGAACATTTGATGCTGCATCTGGCCGAAGTGCTCGATCAGCGACTCGACCATCGCGGTCTGTTGCGGGTCGGTGGTCGTGATCTCCGCGGCCGTGGCCCGGAGCCGTTCCGGAACGGTCGGCGGCGTGGCCCGAGCTGGTAGATTCAATCCGCGCGGTGGCCGGGGCATGCCCAGTCGGATCGTCTGACCGGCCACCACGAAGTCGTCGCCCGGGAGGAGCCGCGCCCAGTGTGTGAGCGCATCGTGGACGACGACCCCCGCGCGGCTCAAGAGGTCAACCACCCAGATGCCCCCCGGCGTCCGCACGAGGGCGCAGTGGTACTTCGAGACCTCCAGACCCCCGAGCCGGACCTTGCAGTCGCGTGCCCGACCGATGAGGGTCAACTCGCGGTCCAGCGGCCAGGGCGGGTAGCTCACCCTCCGACCGAGGAACTCCAGCACGACGCGCGGCAAGGTCGCGGCGGCCTCCGGCTCGTCGCTCGCCAGCGGGTTACGCTCTGGCCGCTCCCCGGTCGCCTGGCCCGCGCCGTCGAATCGAATCCGGTAGGGACCGATCGCGACGCCCTCCGGGCCGTCCAGCCAGCCCGACGGCCTTGCCTCCCCCGACCAGTGGAGTCCGGTCCGGCTGCCCAGGTCGACGATGAGGGGCCGTCCGCCCAGGAACTGGAGATAGGCGTGCCGGTTGCTGACCTTCTCGTGGTCGAGCCGGAGGTCGGCTCGCTCGCCTCTCCCGATCACGAGGAACGGCCGCTCGACCGCGAACCCGCCCGGCTCCACGCCGCCCGGACCCTCCACGATCAGTTGTGGACGACCGACGACACCACAATCGGCGAAGAACTGGTCGAGCGTCATCCGGCTCACCTGGTCGTCGCGAGCCTCAGAAAAATCGCCGTGCCGCGTCGCGTCTGACGCGGCACGGCGAGTCCATGTATTCGGCCCATTTTCACGAGATGAACTCGCGGCGTCCACCGGAATCCGCCACCGCCGGGTGGCTTCGTTGCGGAGCCGTCCCCCGGATCTCTGCGCCCGAAAGAAAGGACCAGCGTCCGAGGTCGGACCCCGGCCACCCGCGTTCGGCGGCGGATGATACTGTTGGCCCTTCTTCTGGGTGCCACTGGCGGCTTGCCCGCCAGTGCTCCGGTCCGGAAAAGGCACTGGCGGGCAAGCCGCCAGTGGCACCCGGCGCATCCCCGACGAGGTTCGCCAGCGTCTCCCCGACGTCGAATGGCGGAAGATCGCCGGGATGCGCGACTGGCTGGCGCACGTTTACTTCTCGATCGACAATGACATCCTCTGGGATGTCGTCGAGAACTAGGTCCCTGAACTGCTCGATCGTCTCCAGGCGCTGCCGGACGAGCAGCCACCAAAACGGTAAGCGACGGTGGCTGTGGTCTCGTCTTCGAGACCACGGCTTGATGGTTGCTCGCAGCCGTGGTCCTGAAGACAGGACCACAGCCACCCCGCCGCAGGATGCCTACTGACCGTCGGTTCGGTCAGGACCGGGTCGAGCGTCGTCTGAGATGCGGTGCGCTCCTATCGGCCAACGTCCCGGAGCGGCGAGGAATGGGCGAGTTCCTCGCCGCTCCGGGAGGGCTGCACTCCGTCCGGAGACTCAGTTCCGCTGACCGCGCTTCCGCGCGACGAGCGGGTTCGCTGCATCCGGCGCGAGGAAGGAGACGACGTCGGGCCGGGGGGCCTGACTGACGACCACCTTCGCGGCCTGGTCCTGGAGGGCCGGACGGGCGGTCGCCGCACGGCTCCTCCTGTTCGAGATCCCCTCGTGGCGATTGAGGAAGAACTGGATCTGGGGTGTGACCGGACTGATCTTCGTGATCCCGCTGTTGTTGGCGAGGAAGAAGGCCAGGGCGTTTCCGCCCGGCACTCCGTTGCCCGTGGGAGGCTGGCCGGTGAACTCGCCGTCGAGGGCATTGCCGGCCTTATCGACCAGGCCGCCCGAGAGGATTCCCGCCACGTAGTTGCCCGCTCCGAGGCGGCTGCGACCCTGGTTGTCCACGAACGAGAGGGCGACGGTCTGGGGCGCGGTCGGGTCCATCGATGCGGCCGAGGGGGTCGCCGAGGCGACCATGAGGTGGTAGCGCATCGGGGTGTGGAGCTTGATCAGGGCGTAGTTGGCCGGGTCGCCCAGCGAGGCCTGGTTCAGGCCGCTGCGGTCGTCCTGGATGGTCGGGGTCAGCACGCCCGTCGTCGGGTCGTAGGTTAGGCCGGTGATGCGCGGGCCGACCGTGTCGATGACGACCGGATTGGGGAGGATGGAGACCTCGGCCTCGCGATTGGGCTGGTTCGGGTGGTTCTCGACGACCCCGACCCCGTAGCTGCCATCGGGCAGGGGCATCGCCGAGGTGACGGTCCAGTGGCCCTGGGCGTCGGCCGTCGCCTCCCCGATCAGGACCAGCGCCGGATTGTCCGCGTGCTGGACGTAAACCTGGACCTGCGATCCGGCCTCCGCCGCGCCCATGAAGGTCGGCTGGGGGTTGTTCGTGATCTGGTCGGAATGCGACTCGCCGGAGTCGGTGGCCGGGTCCATCTCGATCCCGAGGAGCGGGAAGACGGAGAGGGTGGCCGTGGCGGTGTTGCCGACGTCGTGGCCGTCGCTAGCCTTGAACTGGAAGCTGTCCTGGCCGACGAAGCCGGCGTTGGGCGTGTAGGTGAACGAGCCGTCGGGTTTGAGCGTCAAGGTCCCGTGGCTCGGGTTGGAGACCAGGATGGCCGTCGGCGTGTGGTCGGGGTCGAGGTCGGTGGCATTGGCCAGCACGCCGGGCGCGGAGACCGAAAGCGTGGTGTTGCCGTGCGAGTAGAACGTGTTGTCCACCACGTGCGGCGGCGTGGGGTTGCTCGTCCAGTTGGCGGTCACGGGGAGTGACTCGATCGTATTGCCTTGATTGTCAAGGTACGAGGCGACGATCGTGTCGGTGCCGACGTTGGCGCCGACGTAGGTGAAGCTGACCTCGCCGTTGGCGTCGGTATTGCCATTCGCCGGGCTGAGGGTGCCGGGGACGCCGGCATTCGCGCTCCCCGGCGCGAACGTGAACGTGACGTGGACCCCCGGCCGCGGGTTGGGGGGAGTCGCCAGGTCGGTGATCGTTGCGGTGACCGTGTGCGTCTCGCCGATGGTGTGTGTGCCGGTAGCCGGCTCCAGCTTGATGCCGGTGGGCGTCGTGGCGCAGGGAAGCTCCGTCGGGGACACCGGGTTGAACCCCTGCTGGAGCTCCTGGATCCAGATCTTCCGGAGCCCGTTCGCGTTGCCGCTGGGGTTTGTCGGCGACTCGTAGTACATCGTGTCCATATCGAGCCCGTTGTAGATGAACAGGCCCTGGATCGACGTCCCGGGATGGGTCGAGTAGGTGGCGTAGGTGTGAACCGGCTGGAAGGTCGGGATCACGGCGTTCCTGGCCGACATGTCGACGCACCAGGTGGACTTGTACGTGACGAAGACGTTGGAGTCGCCGACGGCGTCGTACTGGGTGCTCAGGTACTGGGCGTCGATGTACTTGGGGCTGGTCGGATCGGCGCTGCTGAGCGTGTTCTCCTCGTTGATCGCGAGCGTGCCGTTGGCCCCCAACTGACCGGGGTTGTTGGTGGTGAACGCGTAGCCCTGAGGGAGCCAGGAGTAGTCCTGGGTCGGGGTCTCGCTGTCGTAGATCATCAGCTTCCCGCCGTTGCCGACGAACGACACGAGGTCAGCCTTTGCCTGCGCGCTGAGGGTGTCGACAGTGTTGTTCAAGGCGGAGCTGGCGACGTTCAGGACGACCGTGTCGTAGTTCGCCAGATTGGAGGCGGTCACGTTGCCCGGAGCCAGGGCGGTGAAGTTGAAGCCGGCGAGGTCCGAGCCGGTCGTTGGCAGGAAGCCGCCGTTGCTGACCGGCGACCCGTAGGTGTTGAACGCGTCGCCGATGATGGCAATGTTGGTCGACTGGGCCGCAAGAAGCTGTCGGCCCTCCAGGCCCTCCAGGGCGGGTCGGCGGCGATTCTGGTTCGCCTTGCGAAGGGCCTCGGCGTGGCGCCGTCGCGGGCGTCCGAACAGTCGAGCGTCAGACCGTTGCGCTGTGATGTTCATGGCGGTCACTCTCAGGTTCGATTGGCCGAACGAAGTCCGAAGCGGTCACCGGCGCGGGAGGTCGTCTCAGGCTCAGATCGAGACGACCCGGTGATCCGACCACCTCGGTCGCGAGGCGGACGGAGTCCGTCGGACCCAGCCAGGCCACTCCGGAGACCTGTCTCCCGGGCTGGCCGTGGACGGGGACCGATCCAGGTTCGCCCGGGGGATTCCGACCCGTCACGCTGGGTCGGGGGCGAGCCGGCAGCTGTTACCCTCGAAGCGGCGACCCTCACCGCGCGCTCATCGGGCCAGGACGATGGCCCGCTTCTCCCCCGATCGTGAGGGAGGATCGGTCGGCCTGGTGGAAACGAAAAATCCCCATCCCTGCCTGGAAGGCACGGTGGGGCCACCATGACCGAGCGATGGATTGCCCGACATGAGCAATCTAAACAGGAGCGTAACATTCGTATTCGCTCCACACAAGAATTATCTTGGAAAAATCCCCCGCCTCTTCTTGTTCCGTTGAAAGCCGCTCAATTACCCAGATTTACCAACGCTGGTTTCTTATCAGATCGTAAGACTCGACGCAAATCATTTCTCGATGCAAATTGCCGGTTCTTCCTGAACTCGCCTGACCCCCACGACACGATCCACAAGCTCGCGGAGTGGGGAGACGACGGGTTCCGGAGGTCGTCCGGCGTCGCCGACCGACTGGACAAAACAGAAATGGCACCGGCGAGCGTTCCCGCCGGTGCCATCGGGGTTTTTTGGTGGGGAGTGGGGACCCGCCTGCTGGTCGGTCGGCGAGGTCGATCAGGGGACGTTGAAGATGTAGCCCTTGTTGTCGGAGGCGGCGACGGCGATCTGCTTGCCGTCGGGGCTCCAGGCGAGGCCGTAGCAGGGGGTGTTGGCGCCGACTTTCTGCTGGAAGAGGGGCTGGCCGGCGTCGGGGTCCCAGACGATGAGGGTGCCGGCGTAGCCGATGGAGGCGAGGCGCTTGCCGTCGGGGCTCCAGGCGAGCCATAGACGTCGTCGGGGTGGCCGGAGAGGGTCTTGATCTCCTTGGCGTCGGCGACGTTCCAGAGCCGGATGGTCTTATCGACGGAGCCGCTGGCGAGCTGGGCGCCGTCGGGGGGACGGAAGGCGACGCAGTAGACGGCGGCGGCGTGGCCCTCGCTCTTGCGGAGCTCCTTGCCGTCGGCGGGGTTCCAGTACTTGACGAGCTTGTCGTCGCCGCCGGTGGCGATCAGGTCGCCCTTGGGGGAGTAGGCGACGGAATAGACGACGTTCTCGTGGGCCTTCTCGACGGCGCGTTCCTGGGCGCCCTTCTCGACGTCCCAGATGCGGAAGGTCTTGTCGGCGGCGCCGGTGACGGCCTTCTTGCCGTCGGGGCTCCAGGCGACGCTGTAGATCTGGGCGCCGTGGCCGGCGAGGTTCTTGGTCGGGCCGGTGGGGGCGAGGGGCCAGACCTTGAGCGGTCTTGTCCTCGGAGCCGAGGACGAGGGTGGTGTTGTCGGGCAGGATGGCGACGGCGTTGACGGGGCCGCCGAAGCCGCCGAGGGTCTGGATGTCGGCCTTGGCGGGGTCGGCCTGGGAGAGGTCGAAGACCTTCGCGGTGTTGTCGGCGAGGCCGGCGACGAGGGTCTTGTTGTCGGCGCCGACGGCGAGGGAGAGGACGGCGGCGGGCTGGGGCGGGTACGTGACCATCGCGTTGCCGTTGCCGGCGTTCCAGGTGCGGATGGTCTTGTCGGCCGAGCCGGTGACGACCTTTTGCTGGTCCTTCGTGAAGAGCGACGGCGCGGACGGCGTCGCCGTGGCCGGAGAGCGTGCGGATTTCCTTGCCGTTGTTGAGGTCGAAGACCTTGGCGGTCTTGTCGGCGGAGCCGGTGAGGACCTGGGAGCCGTTGGGGTGGACGGCGACGGCGAAGACCGGCCCCTGGTGTCCGGCGAAGACGCGGACGGCGGCGGGCTTCCAGACGCGGAGCTTGTTGTCGGCACCGGCGGAGACGACCTGGGCGTTGTCGGGCAGGACGGCGACGCCGGCGAGGGCGGCGCCGTGGGCGCAGAGGTCCTGAAGCTCGCGGCCGTCGGCGGCGTCCCAGAAGCGGACGGAGTTGTCGGCGGAGCCGGTGGCGACCTTGTTGTTGTCGTTGGAGAGCCAGACGGCGTTGACGGGTCCGGCGTGGCCGTTGAAGGTGGCGAGGTTCTTGGCGTCGCCGACCTGCCAGAGCTTGGCGGTCTTGTCGGCGGAGCCGGTCAGGAGGCGCTGGCCGTCGCGGCTGACGTTCAGGCAGAGGACGGCGTCGCCGTGGCCGCCGAAGTCGCGGATCGATTTGCCCTCGTTGATGTTCCAGAGCTTGGCGGTCTTGTCGGCGGAGGCGGAGAGGAGGAGGTTGCCGTCATTGGGGGCGAAGGCGAGGGCGTTGATCCGGGCGCCGTGGCCGGCCATCGCCTTGACCTCGGCGCCGTCGGCGACGTTGTAAACGCGGATCTGGTTGTCCTCGCCGGCGGTGGCGAGCCGGGCGCCGTCGGGCGGAAGGCGAGGGCGGTGATCGGGGCGGGGAGGTTCTCGATCTTCTTGACCTCGGCGCCGTCGGCGACGTTGTGGACGTGGACGGTCTTCGCGTTCGTGGCGAAGGCGACCTGGCCGCCGTCGGCCTTCGAGGGCGAGGGCGGAGACGACCTCGGGGGCGGGGATTTCCTTGATGAGGTTGCCGTCGGCGGAGTTCCAGACGCGGACAACCTTGTCGTCGCCGGCGGTGGCGACCTTCGAGCCGTCGGCATTGGCGGCGAAGACCTTGACGGGGCCCTTGGCCTCGACGACCTTCGGTTCCTCGATCGGGAGTTGCCAGAGGCGGGCGAGGCCGTCGGAGCCGGCGGAGACGAGGAGCTGATTGTTCGGGGCGTAGGCGAGGCCGAGGACGGTGTCGGCGGGGGTTTCGATCACGCCTTGCGGGGCGCCGTCGGCGGGGTTCCAGAGGCGGATGGTGCGGGCCTTGTCGCCGGAGGCGACTTGCTGGCCGTCGGGGCGCTAGGCGACGGACTCGACGTCGGCGGCGTGGCCGTTGAGGTCGCGGGGGTCGGCGTTGAGGTCCCAGAGCTTGACGGCCGGGCCGGTGGTGACGGCGAGGTTCTTGCCGTCGGGGCTGAGGGCCTCGGCGTGGATGCCGGCGGGCTGGCCGGCAAGCTCCTTCGTGGAGCCGGACGTGGGGCGGGCCCAGACCTTGGCGGTCTTGTCGAGGCTGCCGGAGAGGATCTGCTGGCTATCGGGGCTGGCGGCGACGGAGAGGACGAGGCTGGTGTGTCCCTCGTACTTGTGCAGCTCCTTGCGGCTGGTGGCGTCCCAGACGCGGACGGTGTTGTCGAAGCCGCCGGTGAGGATCATCTTGCCGTCGGGCGTCCAGGCGACGGTATAGACGGGCTCGGTGTGGCCGTCGAGCGTGCCGACCAGCTCGGCCTGCTGGGCGAGGGCGAGGCCGGTGGTGGCGAGGGCGGTGAAGGACAGGGCGAGGAGTCGTGGGCGGGGGAATCGGGGCAGGCTCATGGGGGTGGGCTCCTGGGGTGGGACGTTCCGGAGGTCGCGGCGGTGGTTCGTCGCAGGCCCCCGGGGCGCACAAAAGCCGTCGTGCGCCGGGCAGCTCCTGGCGCCGAACATAGACGCCGTGGTGCGGGATTGCAACTGTCTGCCGCTCGCCGCGGGTGAGGCTTCGCACCCGTGCGGACGCTGCCGTTGCCTCGACGCGCCGGGTATGATATCCAGCAAAGAGTCTTCCGGTCCGCAGGTGAGGCTCGGACCCGGTGCGACCCGCCCACCCACACCCAGGCGATCCCGAGAGTCGAGACTGACCCGACCCATGACCGAACGCTACTGGCTCGTCTTGCCGAACGGTGGCCGACAGTTGATCGACCCGGTCCAGTTCGACCTGGCCGACATCGCCGAGCGGGCGAGGAAACTCGGCGGTCGACTCATCACCGAGACGATCATTGCCGAGGGATCAGCTACCCTGGCCGCCTCCTTACGGCCGTTCGAGCCGCCGGTCTCGGCCGTCGGGCCACTCTTCCGGGCAAGACTCGAACGGATTCATGTTTGCTCGGATGACTATTTCCTCGACGTGAACATGCGACCGACGGTGCGAGTCCTTGGCGGCTATTACAAGCGGAGGCGGCTGGTGCGGGTCTATTCGCACGACCGCCAGACCGGCCGGCGGCCGATGGACGAGCTGTTTGACACATTCCTGCACGAGATGGCACACCACCTCGAATATACGGAGCCACAGACCTTCAACGCTCGCTCTTGCGGCCGGGTGCCGGGAAGGATGCACAGCCCGCTCTTCTGGAGGATTCTGGGGGAGTTGAAGGGGAGATGGGGGGAACTGCATCGGGAATGAAGAGGATGCGATCCTCTCGCCAGGGCGCCGGGGTCGCCCAGGAAGATGGAGAAGACAGAGTCCGCCTCTTCGCTTCCTGGGCGAGCATTGCGTGCTTGCGAAAGATTTTGTCTTGTCAACCCTCCGTCAGCCCCAGCTCCTTGAGCTTGGCGACAACGTCCTGGCCGGCCGTCTCGGTGCGCTGCTGGACGCCCTTGTCGATGTAGCGGATGGTGCCTTCCTTGTCGATGTAGAAGGTCCAGCGCTCGGGGACATGCGCGGCCCTCGTGGACGACGCCGTACGCCTTGGCGACGTCCTTGTCCGGGTCGCTGAGGATCGGGTACTGGGCATTGAGCGACTTGGCGAACTCGGTGTTCGTCTTCACGTCGTCGGTGCTGGCGGTGAAGTAGGCGGCACCGGAGTTCTTGAGGGCCTCGTTGTTGGCCTGGAACGACTTGCATTCCTTGGTGCAGCCGCCGGTGAACGCCTTGGGGAACCAGGCGATCACGACCGGCTTCTTGCCGTGGAAGTCGGAGAGCTTGTAAGTCTTACCGTCTGACGCCTTCAGTTCGAAGTCTGGCGCCTTGTCGCCGACCTTCAGGTCCGCGTCCGCCGCCAGGGCGACCCCGCCCAGAAGCGCGACGCCCACGCCCAGCGCGGTCAGGCCGCGCACCCATGTCCGACGCACCATCGGTTCGTCCTCCCACTTCCTCAATGTTGTCGAATCCCGCGGCTTTACGAGCGGACCGCGGCGCGACTGTGAGCGTAGCAGGCCGTCGCGCGGGGATCAACGAGGGAGCCGGTCGCGTCGGGAACCCTCCATCGACTCGACCGCAGCCCCGGCCGGGGGTTAGACTGGTGTTCATCCATCCCGGTTTTCCTGAAGCGTTCCTTCCAGTCGAGGTCTCGCAACGCCCATGGCCCGATCGCGAAACGCCACCAAGGAGCCCGAGGCTCCCCGGGTCAGGACCGCTCCGTCGCGGGGAAGCCAGGCGAGGTCGGAAGGGGGGCTGGTCTGGCTTGACGCCTGCATCGTCCTGGCGTTCCTTGCCTTGACGTTCCTCCTCGGCGCCTTCCCGCTCAATGACACCGACTTCTGGTGGCACCTCCGCACCGGCGATTTGATCCGTCAGAACGGCGAGGTGCCCCAGTTCGATCCCTACCTCTACGGTGTGCCGCCGAAGACCCCCTGGATCGACCTGCACTGGGGCTTCGAGCTGCTCCTGAGCTGGGGTTACGCGATGGGCGGGGTTGTCCTGCTGAACCTGGCGAAGTGCGTCGTCACGACGGCGGCCGTCGCCCTCCTCCTGACCGCGAGACGACGCGACTGGCCGGTCTGGACGATGGCCCTGGCGTGGTTGCCGGCCTTGCTGGTGCTGGCGGGCCGGATGTATGTGCGACCGGAAACCTTGACCTTGCTGTTCATGGCCTCGTATCTGGCCGTGCTGTTCCGGTGGAAGGAGCGGCCCTGGCTGGCGTTTGCGCTGCCGGTCGTGCAGGTCTTGTGGGTCAACGTGCAGGGACTTTTCGTGTTCGGGCCGGTCTTGCTGGCCGTTGCCTTGCTCGACGCGGCGATGGAGTCGGGGGCGTTCGACAAGGGGCGGAAGCGTTGGTGGAGGACCGTGCTCACCGCATCGACATTGACCGGCTTCGCCTGCCTGCTCAATCCGTACGGCCTGGTCGGCGCCCTCTTCCCGATCCAGCTTCTCGGGACGATGGGCAACCCGGTCTTCGAGAACATTGGCGAGCTGCAACCCCTGCCGAAGTTCATCCGCTCGGCGGGCTGGGGCAACGTGTCGCTCCGACTGCATCTGGCGACGATGATCGTCGGCGCCCTCAGCTTCCTCCTGCCGCTTTGCTGGCGCGTCCGGATTCGCCTCGACCGGCCGGTGGCGGGGAAGACCGAGTCGCCCGGTCAAAGATCGGACCGGAAAACGGCGAAGAAATCGCGGAAAACCCCCAGGAAGCCCGGGAGCAAGGCGGAGGAGCCGTGGCGTCTGAGTCCCTTCCGGTTCCTGCTCTTCGCGGTCTTCTGCCTTCTGAGCTGGAAAGCGACGCGGAATAGCCACCAGTTCGCCACGGTCATCGGCACCATCAGTGCCTGGAATCTCGGCGAGTGGGCGGCGGCGATCCGTCGGCGTCGGCTGGAGAACGGGTGGAGCCCGACGCCCGGCGCCGCAGTCTGGCCGAGGGTGGGGGTCCTGGTGGGCATCAGCCTGCTGTTCGTCGCGGTCGCCAGCGGCGCCTACTACGATCTGCTCGGAGAGGGGAGGACGGTCGGCCTGGGCGAAAAGCCGCTCTGGTATCCGCATGGAGCCGTGCGCGCGGCGGGTCGTCCGGGGATGCCGGATCGGTTCGTCTGCTTCCACAATGGCCACGCGTCGCTGTTCGAATAGGCACGGGGTCCTGAAAAGAAAGTTTATGTTGATGCTCGCCTGGAAGTGATCGGCCCGAAACTCTACAGGGAATACCTGGATCTGCAAGCGCTGATGGTCGAGGGCCGCGAGGGCTGGGAGGCCGCGGTTGCGCGCACAGGGGTATCCGGGCGTGCTCGCGGACCTGGTCCAGGTTGGATCGGAGGCGATCCCGGCGACGCTCCTGGCCGACCGGGACTGGGTCTGCGTCTGGTTCGACGCCGTGGCGGCCGACTTCGTGCACCGGTCAAGCCCGGCGGCGTCGGGGCGGATCGACTTCACGCGGAGACACTTCGACCCGGAACCGAAAACCGACCCGCGGGGTGTCGAGGAGCTGAACGCCACGGCCAAGGCGTTGCGGGCCGTGGCGACGATGTTGCTGAGGCGCAGTGGTCCCGACCTGGTCCATCCGCTCCTGTTGCTGGGTCACGGCGACCGCGCACCGGGCGTTGGCCTCGGTCCCCGACTCGGCCGAGGCGTGGAAGCAACTCGGCCTGATCGAGACCCTCCGCATCACGATCGGCGACGCGATCGCGGCCCGGACCCGCAAGCCGTTCGACCCGCTGTTCGACCTTCCCGTCATGCGAGCCACTTACGCCCTCCAGCGCGCCGATCAGCTACGGCCCGGGGATTTCCTCACACTCTTCACGCTGGAGACCCTGGATGAACCGCGGGGAATGCTGGAATCGGCGTTGCCGCGGCTCCGGCGTCTGGAGAGTCTGGCCGCGATCAACGAGATTCAACGCACGGCGCAGGAGGCGGCTCGGGCACGGATCGAGGTGCTGGAAGCCCGGGTTGGCCCGGAGCCGCGGGGCGACTGGAAGAACCTGGAGGAGCTGGAGCGGACGTTCGGCTCGCTCCTCGAACGGGGACGGGTCGCCTCGGCCGCGGCCTTGCTGGAGCGGGCTTATCGGCCTCGCGAGCGGTCGTGGGAAGTGACCGACCGGCTGGCGACGTTGCGGCTGCACCTCGGCCAGCCCGCCGAGGCGCGGGCGGTCTGGCAATCGGCCGCTCTGGTGCCCCGACCGGGTCTCCGCGAGGCGCGGGTCGCGGCGACCTATCTGATCGAGGAGGACTACGAATCGGCCCGTCGCCACTATCGCGAGGCGATTGCCGCCGAGCCGACGCTGTTCGAGGCCCTCTACGGCATCGCCGTGCTCGAAGCGGATGCGGGACGTCGCCAGGAAGCTCGCGAGGCGGCGACGGCGGCGGTCGAGCAGGCCCCGTCCGACGTGGCCCGGCTCGCGGCGCGGGAGATCCTGGCCGAGACCGCGGCGGAGTCACCTGGAAGCGTGGGCCTTGAAACGGCGGAGTAGGCCCGACTTCAGTCGGGCCTGTCGTGGGACGAGCCTCCCCCTGCGTCGATGAACGTGGCCTGTGAACTCGCGGCATCCTCGGTTTTGTGTAGGCCCGACTGAAGTCGGACCTACTCGGCAGCGATGACAACAGATCCAGGCGTATCGAATCAGCCGATGAGCTCGCGGAGCCGCTTGAGGTGTCGGGGGACGGCCTTCATCGGGTCCTCGGCGGCCTCGTATTCGAGGACGACGTAGCCGGAGTAGCGAGCGTCGCGGAGGATGTCGACGATCTTGGAGAGGTCGGCGTCTTCCTTTTTGCCCTTGCGGGAGATCTCGGTCTTGACCTGGACGTTCACGGCGTAGGGGGCGAGCTGGGCGATCTCGGCGTAGGGGTCGTCGCCGTGGAAGTTGCCGGTGTCGAGGTTGACGCCGAAGCCGCCGTCGGGGGCCTTGACCGCCTGGACGAGACGGAGCAACTGCTTCGGCGTGGCCGTGATGCCGCCGTGGTTCTCCAGGGCCAGGGTGATGCCCTTCGCGACGGCGTGTGGCAGCAAGGACTCGATCCCCTCGACGACCCGCCGGGCGACCGCCTCCTCGTCTTCGCCGCGGGGGACGGTGCCGCCGAAGACGCGGATGACCGGGGCGGTGAGCTCGGCGGCGTGGTCGATCCAGACCTTGATCTGGCGGAGATCGGCGTCGCGACGGGGGCCGGGCGGCAGGCAGAAGTCGTTGCGGATGGCCGTGCCGGAGATGTCCAGGCCGCGGAGGAAGGCGTATTGCTGGAGCTTGTGGAAGTAGGCCGCGTCGTAGCCCTCGGGGAACCAGTAGGAGGTCGGCTCGACGGCGTCGAGCGCCTGGTCGGCGGCAAAATCGACGAACCCGAACATGTCCATTTTCGGGTTTTTGAAGTCGAGATACTGGCGGAACGAGTAGGCGGCGAGGCTCAGCTTCATGTGGCTCGGGCGGGTCCGGCCGATCGGGTCGATGGCACGGGCCGGCCGGGCGAGGGCCAGGGGACCTGCGGTGGCCGCGAGAGCGGCGCGGGCGAGGAAGCCGCGTCGGGTCGTGCGGGGCATGGGTGGCGCTCCGTCCGTCGGGGTGGGGTGGGGTGGCTTGTGAGATCCGGGCCCCGACGGGGTCGTGAGGACCGCCGTCGGGAATTCACGGATCATAGCGCGTGCGAGGACGGACCGCCACAGTCCAGTCGGTCCCGTTGGTCGCGTTTTGCGAGAAGAGGGCGTGCGGCTTGCGCCCTAGAGCGTGCGGTCGTCCAGGTCGGAGAGCAGGTCGTTGATCTCGCGGGAGAACTCGAAGCCGCTGTCGCCCGGTCCGGAGCGGCTGCCGGCGATGCTCCCCTCGGGTTCGGGGACATCGGCCCCCTCGCGTCGCGACGACGATCGGCGCTCTTCCAGGTCGGCCTGGGTCCGGGCGCGGAGGTAGAGCTTGATGGGGATGTCCTTGAACGGCAACTTCTCGCGGAAGACATTGAGCAGGTAGCGCTGATACGTCGCGTCGAACAGCGAGGGGGTGTTGACGAAGAGGACGACGGTGGGCGGCTCGGTGCCGACCTGGGTGGCGTAATAGATCTTGGGGGTGCGGTTCTCGCGCATGGAGGGCGGATGGGCCTGCACGGCGTCGCGGAGCACGCGGTTCAAGGTGCCGGTACTGACCCGGCGACGGGCCTGCTTGAACATCGTCTGGCCGAGGTTCAGGAGGGCCTTGACGTTCTTGCCCGTCTTGGCCGTGATGAACGCGATTGGGGCATACGCCATCGTGCGGAAGGCGTGCTGCACGGAGTAGGCGTACTTGTTCATCATCTCGGATGAGCCGCCACTCTGCTCGATCATCACGTCCCACTTGTTGATGACGAACACGCAGGGCTTCGACTGCTTGGCGATGTAGTCCGCCAGTTGCTTGTCGAGCCGGGTGACGCCCTGAGTCGGATCGAGCAGCAGGAAGACGACGTCGGCGCGACGGATCGAGGCGCTCGGCGCGGTGGATCGAGTAGAAGTCAAGGTCGTCGCGGATCTTGGCCTTGCGGCGGACGCCGGCGGTGTCGATCGCGACGAAGGGCAGACCATCCAGCTCGAAGCGGACGTCGACCGAGTCGCGGGTCGTGCCGGCGACTTCCGAAACGATCATCCGTTCGGCGCGGGCGAGGGTGTTAATGAAGGTCGATTTGCCGGTGTTCGGCCGGCCGACAACGGCGATCTTCATCACCTCCTCGGCGGGGTGGTCCGGGTCGTCGGCGGGCAGCTTCTCGGTGATCACCTGGAGGAGCTGGCGGCGGTTGCGGTTCTGCTTCGTCGAGACATAGACCGGCGTGCCGCGGCCGAGCTTGTGGAATTCTTGGGCGAGGTCTTCGAGATGAGGTTCGTCGGCCTTGTTGATGACGAGGATGATCGGCCGGTCGATGTAGCGGAGACGCTGGGCGACCTCCTGGTCGAGCGGCATGAGCCCCTCGCGGCAATCGACCACGAAGAGGATGAGGTTGGCCTCCTCCATCGCGGTCTCGATCTGCTTCTCGACGTGGTCGGTCAGGTCGTCGCGATCGACCATGCCGATGCCGCCGGTATCGATCAGCTCGACGAAACGGCTCCCCTCCTCCTCGCCAAGCTGGACGAGTGAGCCGATGCGGTCGCGGGTCACGCCGGCCGTGTCGTCCACGATGGCGATCTTCCGACGAGCGATCCAGTTGAACAGCGAGGATTTGCCGACGTTGGGCCGGCCGACGATGACAACTTTGGGTAGTGGCATGGCTACCGCGTCCTGGGCCCGGGGCCGCGAACGACAACGACAGCGGGGGAGGTCGCAGTCGCGCAAGGAAGGAGGGAAGACTCGGAAGGCCCGGCGGCCCGCGGGTTTCAAAGGGGGCGACCCATCGGTGCCGGGAATGCACGGCCGGGAGCTTCACGTTTATTATAAGAGGAAACCCCAATTCGACAATACGAGCGGTCCGGTCCCCGGTTCGTCCCTATCCAGAAATGATCGAGAATCGCGACCATGACCGAACATTTTGAGACGTCGGCTCGGGACACCACGGGCGGCTTCACACTTCTCGACGGCGCGTGCGCTGGTGATCGGCGCGGCGGTCGGATCGGTCCACCTCCGCGGCTCGCCTGGAGAGGACCTGCGGCAGGGAGGGGCGGTCATGTTCTGGCTGACGTTTGCGGGCGTGGCCTTGACGGCCGCCGGTCCTTTCCTCTTGCTGGCACGCAGGTTCGGGCGACGGCCGCCCGGCTACCCCCGGCTCGGCGACCGCACCTGGGCGATCCTCGGCGTGCCCTGGGTCCTGACCGCGATCCTCCGGGCCTCGTCCCGGAGCCGCGGGCCCGACGGGCTCGACCTCTACACCCTCGCCCTGGCCCTCGGGCTCGCCATCGCCTGCCTGACGACCGTGGCGATCGTCTGGAAGCACTGGGTTCAGGCACCGCCGAGGGCCCACGACGAGGAACCGACGAGCTGGACAGCGCGGATCGGCATGATGCTTTCGGTCGCCTGGCCGATCCAGTGCGGCTTCGGCCTGGTCGTGACCTCGCCATGACCGGCCCCGGGTGTCCCGAGTCGACGGCGGCGGGTGGCGGCCGTTTCCGGCTTCGCCTGCTCGACCTGGTGGCCCTGGTCGTCGGCTATGGCCTGGCGGCGCTCTTGATCCGGGCATTCTGGCCGCGTCGGGGAATGCCGGGAACGCTCGTGGCGCTAGCCCTGGCGCTGGAATTCGCCTGGCTCGGCCTGGCGATGGCGGGACCGGTCCTGCTGCTGGTCAACCGCCGATCGAAGTCGGACTTCGAGCCGCAAGCGTTGACCCGGGCGGAGCAAGCCTGGTCGGTCGTCGGGAGTTACTGGATCGGCCTGGCCCTGCTCGTGGTGCCGACGCGGATGGCCACGCAAGCAGCGATGGCGACCTGGCCCGTGCTGGTCCTCCTCGTCGGACTCTGGGCCGTCGGGCGTCTCCGCTCGTCGCGGATCGACCCGGCGCGGGCCTGGACGCACCGGGCGGCGGTCGCACTGCTCTGGTCCTGGCCGGCGGCCTGGGCCGTACTGGTCTTTCTGGGGGCGTCGCTGGAGTAGAAGGACAGGAATCGGATTGTTCGTGGAGTGGGTTCTCGTCCACCGATCTCCTGATACAACACGCAGTTCGATGGACGGAGCCCACTCCACGAAAGACCGGGATCAGCCTTGCCTCGCGTTCGGGGCGCGGTCGGGTGTCTTCGCGGTGTCGGTGGTCGTGACGCCGGCTCGGGAGCGGAGGTAGTCCATCCAGCGCTGGACGCGGTCGCGCATGGCGTTGAGGGCGACTTCCCGCTCCATCCGGGGTCGGACGCCGATCGGGCCGAAGAGGTTCCCCAGCTCGGCGGGGGTGCGACGCTGGAGGGCGAGGACGTAATAGACACTTTTGGGGGCGTTCGGCTCGACGACGACCTGGCCCGGTTCGAGGGCGAAGAGAGCATCGCGGAGGGCGTCGCTCGGGTTCGGAATCTGGGGAATCTCCGAGGGCCGGGCCCCGCCGCCGAGACCGAGGCCAGAAAGCTCGTCGAGGCTTGGCGAGAGCTTGGGGATCTCGGAGGTCGTCAGCACGGGCCGCGAACCGGCGACGGCCTTGAGGTCGCCCTTGGACTCGCGGGCCTTGGCGGCGAGTCCCCGGGCGTCGGCCTCGGCCAGCTTGCGAGCCTGCTGCATCTTCCAGGCACGGACGACCCGATCCTTGATATCCGCGAGCGGGGGAACCCGCGGCTCCTGGTCGGCGAGCTTCCAGGCTAGGAACCGCTCGCCGCCGGGGCTGGCCAGTTCGAACGGCTCATAAACGGCTGCGCGGGGCTCGAACAGGAACTCGGAGAAGGTCGGGCCGTTGCTCGGCCAGGTTGGACCGAGCGTGGCCGCGGCGATCGGAACCTTCTGCTGGGCTTCCGTGAGGGTCATCAAGGATGTGACCTCGTGGCGAAGGCCCTTCTCGGCGGCGTACTTGCCGAGCAGGGTCTGACGGCTTGAGGCGACCGGCTCCGGCAGCTCCGCAGGCTTGCGTTTTTCCTCCTTCGCGACCTCGTTTTCCTCCACAATCTTGTCGTAACGGTCGGCGAAGGGGTCCATCACAATCTCGCGAATTCCTTCGAAGATCCGGTCGGTCTGGTCGCGGGCCTTCTCCAGGGCGAGTCGGCTCCGGACGTCGTCGCGGACCTCGAGGAACGGGTCGGTCGTCCGGGGTGTGAGCTTGTTCTCGGTGTCGCCGGCGAAGAGGTGTTCCGGCAACTCGCGGGGCGGAGCGGGGAATTCGTCCGCATGCTCCTTGTAGTATTGCTGAACCTCGTCCTCGGTCAGCTCGTTCTGGTATTGCTGTTCGAGCTTGCGCTGATCGACGGCGATGTATTCGACCTTGACCCGCCTTGGACTCTTGAAGCCGGGCGTGTCCCGGTTCGGGTCGTCGAGCTGGTCCTTGTACTTGTCGAAGAAGGACTGCAACTCCGTGGGCTTGGGATCGGGGACCTTGTCGAGATAGTCTTCGACGGAGACCGGGATTGCCAGGGCCGAGACCTTCTCGTTCTGGTCGCGATACGCTTGATAGATGTCGAGCGGGGTGACGCCCGAGAGATCCATGTCGAGCGGTGAGGAGACGGGCAAGACGGGCAAGGAGCGGAGCTTGAGGAGGCGGACCTGATTGGCGATGTCACCCAGCAGTTGCTCATCGGAGACGAGGAAGGGCGGCTCGCCCGTGAAGTTCTGGCGATAGATCGAGTCGAAGAGTTCGGGGGTGAGCTGGCCGCGGGTGGCGTCGCGGAGCCAGAGTTTGGCGATGTCGGGCGAGCGGGGCATCTTCATGCGGTTGGCTTCATGCTCAAGGATCATCGCGTCGCGGATCTCGTCGTCGGTGGTGCCGCCGAAGAACTGGTCACCGGCGCCGAGGTTCTGCATGAAGAGGTTGGCCCGGGCCCGCTCAAACTTCATCCCGGCCATTTCGCTACGGCGGATTGGATTGCCGTAAATCGTGAAGACAACGGGATCTTCACCCGCGCCACCGGGGCCGCGGTTGCGGAACAGCGAGAGGTCGAGCGTGAAGGCGACCATGGCGAAGATGGCCAGGACCGCGAGCAGCTTGCGCTGGTGGCGTCGAAAAACTTCAAACGGCATGGGAAACCCTGTGTGGCAGAGATCGTTGGGGTCCGTCCGCGGAGGATTCGTGAGCCAATCGGCGATCCAGAACGTAGGATCGGTCGAGAGGCGCAGGGGCCTGGCCGCAAGCCTCCTTCCACCCCGTGACTCGCTCGAGGCCGGATCTGGCTGCCGGGCGAACCCCTTGACAGGCGCCGATACGCTAGCTTATTGAAAGGCGCGGTCGCCCTGGACCGGCCCCATACCGAAGTGTATTGCGGAACACACGACCACACAACGGCAAACCGGTCGATCCCCCTGGCCCGTCATTTCGAGAACTGCCTCGCGGATCGGCGTGGACGCACGAACGACAAACAGGAAGGCAACGTGGCTCGCAAGACCGCCAAGTCGTCGGAGACGACCCCCAAGTCGGAATCGACCCCCAAGCCGAAGAAGACCCCGACGCCGCGGAAGGCTGCCGCCCCTCGCAAGGCCGCCTCCGAGGGCAACGGCGCGGCCGGCCGGTCCCTGGTGATCGTCGAGAGCCCCAAGAAGGCCAAGTCGATCAACAAGTTCCTCGGCAGCAGCTATGTCGTGAAGGCGAGCATGGGGCACGTCCGTGACCTGCCCGACCGCAAGCTCGGCGTGGATGTGGAGCACGGCTACGTACCGACTTACGTCGTCCCCGAGAAGAAGAAAACGACCGTCTCCGACCTGAAGAAGGAAGCCGGTCGCGCCGGAATGGTCTATCTCGCGACCGACCCCGACCGCGAGGGTGAGGCGATCGCCTGGCATCTCCAGCAAGCCCTCGAACTGCCCGACGAGCGGGTCCGCCGCGTGCAGTTCTTCGAGATCACCGAACGGGCCGTCCGCGACGCCTTCCAGCACGTCGGCCCGATCGACATGAGCAAGGTCAACGCCCAGCAGGCAAGGCGTTTCCTCGACCGGTTCGTCGGCTACCAGCTCAGCCCCTTACTCTGGAAAAAAGTTGCCCGCGGCCTGAGCGCGGGTCGGGTTCAGTCGGTGGCCGTCCGCCTGATCGCCGAGCGGGAGAAGGAGATCCGGGCCTTCGTCGCCGAGGAGTACTGGCGGATCACCGCCTCGCTCAGCCCGGCCGGCTCCACCGAGGAGGCCGACCGATTCGCCTCCGAGCTGGCCGAGTGGAAAGGAGCCAAGTTCTCCGCCACGAACGAGACCGACGCCCTCGCAATCCGCGACGCGCTCGTCAGCACGACCTACACCGTCGATAAGCTGGAGACCGTGGAAAAGCGGGATAAGCCCGACGCCCCGTTCAAGACCAGCACGCTCCAGCAACAGGGCACGATCCGACTGCGCTTCTCCGGCAAGCGGACGATGAAAATCGCCCAGGAGCTTTACGAAGGCATCGACGTGGACGGCTCCGGGCCGGTCGGCCTGATCACCTACATGCGAACCGACTCCTTGCGGGTCTCGGACGAGGCGCTCAACGGCGTTCGCGATCTGATCGGCAAGGAATACGGCGACAAGTACCTGCCACCCAAGCCGAACCTCTACGCCGCCGGCAAGCTGGCCCAGGAAGCTCACGAGGCGATCCGACCGACCGACCTCTCGCTGTCGCCCGAGGCGATCCGGACCCGATTGAGCATCGATCAGTACAAGCTCTACAACCTGATCTATCGCCGCTTCGTCGCCAGCCAGATGACCCCGGCGGTCTTCGAGGTCACGAACGTCGAGGTCCGTGCCGGTGAGGGTCGGTTCAAGACCCAGGGCAAGATCCTCCGCTTCGACGGCTACCGACGCGTCCTGCCTCCGGCCGGCAAGCAGGAAGATCAACTCCTGCCCGCGCTGAACGTCGGCCAGTCGCTCGATTTGCACGAGTTGAACCCGACCCAGCACTTCACCCAGCCGCCGCCCGCGCTACTCCGAGGCCACGCTCATCAAGGCGTTGGAGAAGGAGAACATCGGCCGGCCGAGCACGTATGCTCCGATCATCCAGACGATCCAGGATCGCAACTACGTCGAGCAGAAGGAACGCCGTTTCTTCGCGACGGATCTCGGGATGGTCGTCACCGACCTGCTGGTCGAGCACTTCCCCAAGATCATGGACCTGAAGTTCACGGCCCACATGGAGGACGAACTCGACGACATCGTCACCGGCAAGGAGCATCTGGAACAGGTTCTGGACGAGTTCTATCACCCGTTCCAGGACGCCCTGAAGGTCGCCGAGGGCCAGATGCAGAAAGTGGCGATCCCGTCGTCGGAGACCTGCCCGGAGTGCGGGTCGCCGATGGTGGTGAAGTTCACGAAGTCGGGCCAATTCCTGAGCTGCACCCGCTACCCCGAGTGCAAGGGGACGAAGCGGGCCGACGGCACCGAGCGGGCCGAGGCCATCGTAACAGAGCACATCTGCCCCGAGTGCGGCAAGCCGTTGCTCCTGCGCGAGGGGAAGCGCGGGAAGTTCCTGTCCTGCTCGGGTTATCCCAAGTGCAAGTCATCGTTCAACATCAACGAGGAAGGCCAGCCCGTGCCTTCCGTCGTCGAGACGGAGCATGCCTGTCCGAAGTGCGGCAAGCCGATGGCGTTGCGACAGAGTGCGCGGGGGCCGTTCCTGGGCTGCACGGGTTACCCGAAGTGCCGGACGACGCTGCCGGTGGATGACCAGGGCAAGCCGATCACGCCGCCGACGGTGGATGTGAAGTGCTCGAAGTGCGGTGGTCCGATGGCGGTGAAACCAGGGCGCCGGGGGCCGTTCCTCGGCTGCATGGCTTACCCTAAGTGCCGCGGCACGGCGCCGGTCCCCGAGGAACTCAAGGACAAGCTCGGCGACCTCGGCGGGCAGTCGTCTTCCGCCGGCGCCGCCGACTTGAAGACGATCCCCGTCGAGGAGACGTGCGAGGATTGCGGCGGCGCGATGCTCGTCCGCCGCGGTCGCCGCGGCTTCTTCCTCGGCTGCGCCAACTATCCGAAGTGCAAGGGGACCAAGGAACCCGGCGAGGCTACGATGGAAAAGATCCTCGCCGTCACGGGAACCTGAGGAATTTCCGACTGCGGAATGCGGATTGCGGAATCGTGGGAGAGGAGGCGAAGGCGTCGGGGCGGGACGCGTGTTCCTGGCTTTCCCCGATTCCTCAATCCGAAATCCGCATTCCGCAATCCTGATGAAACAGCCCAACGTCACCGTGTACGGCTCGCAAACTTGCCCCCGCACCACGCAGGCGAGGCAGTTCCTCGACGGTAAGCAGATCCCGTACGAATATCGCGACGTGGACGACACGCCCGAATATAACGACTACGTCGCCGGCCTGAACGGCGGCAAGCGGGTGATCCCGACGATTCGCGTTGATAACGAGACGTTGATCAACCCGTCCGAGGAGGACCTTGCCCGGACGATCGAGCAGTCGGCCGAAGAGCGTCGCTGAACGCGGCGTCATCGTCCCGTCTCGGCCGTCCGTCCTCCAGGGCGAGACGGCAGCAAGCGTGCGACGTCCCCGGCGATCCGCCGCGCCACGATCGCGTTGGCGGCCTCGGTGGTGTGGCAGAAATCGGTGAACAGAAGCCGCTCCGAGCTGTCGAGCACGCCGCTGAGGTCCTGGAAATCGTCGCCCGGCCGCGAGGCCCGGTCGCGGGCGCGACGATAGACCGCCAGCAGGAGCGGTGCGAAGTCGGCATACTTGGCCGCTTCGCCCCGCTCAAACGCCGTCAGGTGCTTTTTGGTGAAGAGGACCGGCTGCCAGTAGAAGAGAGCACGGAAGTCGTAGTCGTCGGCGAGGGCGTGGACCAGGCGGCGATTGGCGGCATAGGTGTCCAGGACATTCTCGGTCAAGGCGTTGGCGTCCGGCTTGCCGCGGACCAGGGACGGGAACCGGGGTGCCGGCGCCCGGCCGGTCATCAGTCGCCAGCGGATCGCCTCGGCGAGACGGAACATCGCCGAGTCGAGGACGAGGGTCCGCACACCGGCGGCGACGAGGCGGTACGGGCTCCGTCGGTCGGCGAATTCCCGCCGACGGTTCGCCTCGTTCTGCGGCCAGCCGGCCTGCCCGTTCTGGTAGGCGGCGAGCACGTCATTGACCCCGTCGTAAAAGACGACGAGGTCCGGTCGACGCCCCGCGCGCAGTTCCAGCATGAGGGCGATGACCTCCTGCGTGCTGACGTATCCGATCTCGCCGAAGTTCGTCACCTCAGCCGCGATCCCGCGCGCTTCGAGATCCTTCGCGATCAGCGACGGGATCGTGAAATCGTCCCGCGATCCCACGCCCCAGGCCGCCGAGCCGCCGAAGATCCAGACCCGCGCCTGAGGGCGGCCGGTCTCCGACCGTTCCCGCGGCGGCTGCCACGACTTGCGGAGGCCGCGGGCGTCGATATTGATCGTTTCCCCCCGGAACGGCTTCATGCGAAAATAAACATAGGGATGCCACTCCGACGTCTTCTGCCGGTTCTCGCGGAAGAAGGTCCGGGCCCAGGCTTCGCCGTCGTAGCCACCGGCGATGAGACGCGGGTCGGGGTGCTCCAGCCCCAGGAAGATATCCTTCAATGTGAAGGCGAGTCGCAATCCCAGCTCCAGGCCAACCAGCAAGAGAAGCGTGATCCCAAGCAACCACCAGGCGGTCCGGAGTGCGTGCAAGGCACGGAGGATCGGGTGGAGAGATCGCGATTCGGGAAGGTCAGGTCGAGGCATCGCCCACCTCAGTCGGAGGGAAGGGGGGCGGCCTGAAGGGGGGGTGGCCGTTTCTTCAGTCGATATCTTCGGAAGATTCGCCCGCGTTCTTCGGCGTCGGGCCGTGGCTCCCGGAACGACCGAGGGCCACGGCGTAGGCGGTGGCGTAGGTCCGGCAGTGGGAGATGCTGATCAGGATGTCGGCAATGCCGCGCACGACGGCCGCGTCCTTGGCGCCGCCACGGACGCGGACCTTCGGCTCGCCGCCGGGCTCGTTGCGTACCTCCAGGTCGGTCCACGCGATTCCGCGACTCCAGCCAGTGCCGAGGGCCTTGAGGATCGCCTCCTTGGCGGCCCAGCGGCCGGCAAAGTGCTCGATGGCGTGCTTGCGGGCCTGGCAGTAGTGGATCTCGCGTTCGGTGAAGACCCGTCGCAGGAACAGCTCGCCGTGCTGCTCGATCATCTTCCCGATCCGCACGCACTCGACGATGTCGGTGCCGATGCCCAGGATGTCCATGCGGCTTGCGTTCCCGAGGCGCAGATGGGCGCTGATCGTTGCGGCCGATCGACCCCTCGACCGACCCGGGAGGATTCCCCGCCAACCTACCATTCCAGTCTAATCGGGCCATCCCCACCGCGTCACCCCGTCCCATCGAGAAGTTTCCCCGACCGCCAGGACCGGACCCGCACGCGAGCCGTTCCTCGATGGACGCGGTCGGCGCCGGGGGGGCCGTCGGATATACTTCGAAGTGGCAAACGCTAGACGGATGTGCCGTGCTCGTGTCCGGTACGATGATGGCCGATGGCCGAATGAATGAGAGAAAGGACTGTGCCATGCCTTTCGGCTTCATCCCGAGCATCGGGCCGAGCGAATCCCTGATCCTTCTGGCTGCGACCGTCCTGCTCGTCTGGCCGGCGTGGCGGATCTGCTCCAAAGCGGGGTTCCCCGGGACGATGGGGCTGTTGGTCGTCGTGCCCGGTCTGAACCTCGTCCTGCTCTATGTGCTCGCGTTCGCCGAGTGGCCCGTCCGACGCGGCGGGAACTCGGGCGCCGATCGAGCCGTCTGAACCTGTGTCCACGCCGATGCGGTCAGCCGGGCCGCTGGCCTCCCGCGGATCGATCGACTCGGGTCCAGGGACCCGCCGCGAAACCGACCCCAAGGACGGAATGCCGCGATGGAACTGCTCGCCGACCTCACCCCCGCCCAGCGCGAGGCTGTGACCACAATCGAAGGGCCGCTGCTGGTCCTGGCCGGAGCCGGCTCGGGCAAGACGCGGGTGATCACCCGTCGCGTCGCGAACATGCTCCACCACGGCATCCCCGGCCAGCAGATCCTCGCCCTGACCTTCACCAACAAGGCGGCCGGCGAGATGCGCCACCGCCTCGAATCGCTCGCGGCCGGCTCGGGCGTCTGGGTCGGTACGTTTCACGGACTCTGTGCCCGCTTGCTCCGGCAATATGCCCCGCTCGTCGGCCTCGATCGCGGCTTCACGATCTACGACCAGAGCGACCGCCTCCGCACGGTCAAGCAGGTGATGGAACGCCTGGAGGTCGAGTCGCTCGGCGTGACCCCGGAGCAGGTCGAGGCCGTCATCAGCCGGGCCAAGAACGACATGGTCTCCCCCGAGCAGTTCGCCCGTCGCGGCGACGCCGACCACGTCGATGCGATCGTCTCGCGGGTCTATGGGGCCTATCAGGAACGCCTGATCGAGTCGTCGGCCGTCGATTTCGACGACCTCCTGAGTCCACATGGTCGCGATCCTGAAGAACCACAAGGACGTTCGCGCCGCGCTCGACGACCGGTTCCGCTACGTCCTGGTGGACGAGTACCAGGACACCAACCTCGCCCAGTACGCGATCGTCCGGGCCTTCTCCGTCGATCGTCCGAACCTCTGCGTCACCGGCGACCCTGACCAGTCGATCTACGGCTGGCGTGGGGCGAACCTCAACAATATCCTCGAATTCGAGCACGACTTCCCTGGCTGCAAGGTCGTCAAGCTGGAGCGGAATTACCGGAGCACCAAGAATATCCTGAGCGTCGCCGACACCTTGATCCGCCACAACCACCGTCGCAAGGCCAAGGCGCTCCTGACCGAGAATCCCGCTGGCGAGCCGGTCGAGCTGACTGTCTATTCGACCGAGACCGACGAGGCCCAGGGGGTCGCCTCCCGGATCGCCTCGCTGGTCCGCGAAGGCGAGTTCGACTTCCGCGACGTGGCCGTTTTCGTCCGGGTGACGGCCCTGACCCGACCGATCGAGGCGGCCCTGCGGTCCGCGAAGATTCCCTATCAGGTTGTCGGGGGCGTCTCCTTCTACGAGCGCCAGGAGATCAAGGACGTCCTCGCTTACCTGAACCTCCTGGCCAACCCGAAGGACGACATCGCCTTCGAGCGGATCGTGAACGTCCCGCCCCGCGGCATCGGCAAGACGACCCTCGACCGCCTCTCCGAGCGCGCCGCGGCGCTCGGGCTTCCCTTGCTGGCGATGGCCCGCGAGGCGTCGAATGTCCCCGGCATCAAGGACAAGACGGCTCGCGGCCTCCGGGACTTCGGGATGCTGATGGACGAGCTGACCGCCCTGCGCGACCACGCCGCCGAGGAGGTGCTCCGCAAGGCCCTGAGCCTCAGCGGCTATCACGACCACCTGGAAGCCGACGCCAAGGGCGGCGGCGAGGACCGGCTGGCGAACGTCGATGAACTTGTCTCGGCGGCTCGCCAGTTCGACCGCGAGCATCCGGGAGCGTCGATCCTCGAATTCCTCGAAGAGATCAGCCTCGCCTCGGCCGTCGACCGCTGGAAGGACGAGGAAGGGGCCGTCACCTTGATGACCCTGCACGCCGCCAAGGGGCTCGAATTCCCGGTCGTCTTCATCGTCGGCCTGGAGCAAGGGCTCCTGCCGCACGCCCGTTCGTCCGACAGCGACGCCGAGCTGGAAGAGGAGCGCCGGCTCCTCTTCGTCGGGATCACCCGGGCCCAGCGGGAGCTTTACCTGAGCCATTGCCGCGTCCGCGAGTTCCGGGGCCAGCGGTCAGTGACGATCCCCTCCGAGTTCCTCGGCGAGCTGCCCGAGGAGCCGATGCGGGTCGTCGATCGTTCGGACCCCTACCTCGGATTGCCCTCGATGCCCCGCCGCGCTCCCGAGCCGTCGTCCCGCGCCGCCTTCCTCCGGCGGCTTCCGACTGGTGACGGCCGCCGACCTCTCCGGCGCCGTGGCTGAGGTCGCCGGCCGGCCCGACCTGGCGCTCGTTCCGCCCGGGTGCATCGGTGCTGCATCCCCAGTACGGCATCGGCCGGATCGTCGCCATCGACGGCGCCGGACCGAACCGCAAGGGGCGGGTCGCGTTCGCAGTGGGCGGGGAGCGAACTTTCGTCCTGGCCAAGTCTCCGCTCCGGCTTGTCGGTGGCAATCGGCCGGATTCGAGGTAACGATTCGTGAGAATGGCCATGCAGGCCGGACACCGATTCATGGACTGTTGCGAGTATTCGTGAGACTCTGCTTTCCGATGAAATCGACACCTTCCTTGACAGGGATGCCCCGCATGATCCGCCTGGGGGTGAATATCGACCACGTCGCCACGATCCGCCAGGCCCGCGGTGGCCGGGAGCCGGACCCGGTCTGGGCGGCGGTCCTGGCCGAGCTGGGAGGGGCCGACGGGATCACGGTCCATCTTCGCGAAGATCGGCGGCACATCCAGGATCGCGACGTGCGGTTGCTCCGCGAGACGGTGCGCGTCCGTCTGAACCTGGAGGCGGCGGCCGAGCCGGAGATCGTCGCGATCGCGCTGGAGGTCCGGCCGGATCAGGTGACGTTCGTGCCCGAACGACGCGCCGAGCTGACGACCGAGGGGGGCCTGGACGTCGTCGGCCAGCGGCAACGGGTGGCGGAGGCGTTGGCCCGCTGCCGCGATGCCGGGATCGCCGTGAGCCTGTTCATCGACCCCGACCCGGCCCAGGTCGCCGCCTCGGCCGAGCTGGGGGCGGTCGCCGTCGAGCTGCACACCGGCCGTTACGCCGAGGCGGCCGAGGGTCCGGAGCGTGACAAGGAGCTGAGGGCCCTGATCGAGGCCGGACAGCAGACGGTCGCCGCCGGGATGGCCTTGCACGCCGGGCACGGGCTGAATCTCCAGAATGTCGCCGACGTGGCCCGGATCGCCCGGATGGCCGAACTGAACATCGGCCACAGCATCGTCTCGCGGGCCCTCTTCATCGGTCTGGAACGAGCCGTCCGGGAAATGAAGAACTCCCTGGAAGCGGCCGTCCGGCAAGGTTGAACTCCGAATTCATTCCCCACCTGGAAATCCCGGTCCCGTTTCGATATAATTCGCCGCTTCGGGTCGAACCTGTCACCATACGACGACGTGATCGCGTCGCACACAAGAAGATCTGGGAGAAACGGGCCGATGCCTTCGACGAGGGGTGGGATGTTCGCAGGCTGCACCGTCGCCCTGGTGACGCCCTTCCGCGACGGTGAGGTGGACTACGACGCCCTCGGCCGCTCGGTCGACTGGCAGATCGCCCAGGGAACCCCGATCCTCAGCCCGGTCGGGACGACCGGCGAGTCGCCGACGCTCTCGCATGAAGAGCATGAGCGCGTGATCGCCGCCGTGGTCGAACGGGCGGCCGGGCGGGCGAAGGTCCTGCCCGGAACCGGCTCGAACGCCACGACGGAGGCCGTCCGGCTGACCCGGTTCGCCGCAGCGTGCCGGCGCCGATGGCGCCCTGCTCGTCTCGCCCTACTACAACCGGCCCACCCAGGAAGGGCTCTATCGCCCACTTCGCCCTGGTGGCCGAGAGCTGCGACCTGCCGATGGTTCTCTACAACGTCCCGGGTCGGACCGGGCGGAACGTGGAGCCGGAGACCGTCGAGCGGCTGGCCCGGTTCGGCCCGATCGTGGCCGTCAAGGAGGCCAGCGGCTCGCTCGACCAGGTCAGCGATCTGGTGGCCCGGACCGACCTGACGATCCTCTCCGGCGACGATAGCCTGACGCTGCCAATGATGGCCGTCGGGGCGCGAGGGGGTGATCTCGGTCGTGGCCAACCTCGTTCCCCGCGACGTCCTGGCGATGATCGAGGCGTTCGGCCGCGGCGATCTGGACGAGGCCCGCCGGCTCCACCTGCGACTCTTCCCCCTCTGCCGCGATCTGCTCGGGATCGCACCCAACCCCATTCCCGTCAAGACCGCGCTGGCCTTGCTGGGGCGCGGCAACGGCGAGATGCGGCTTCCCCTCTGTCCCCCCGATGATCGGGCCCTCGACACCCTCCGCCAGACCCTCACCCGCTACGGCCTCACCGAGACCCCGCGTTCATCGTAAGAAATGCACGACCGATCGATTTTTCAATTTTCAGGGCATTTGGCCCTCGTCAAAGTACGATCGCTGGCATATCATATTCGATAGGAAGCTAATGGCTTCTGGCCCGTCTCGATGACTTGCGGGATGCCTTCGGTCCCCGATCGGTCGGTCGGAGCGGGCCGCGGACTCAGTCAGCGAGGAATCCCCCCGCGACGAGCCTGACGCGGTCCGTCGCTTTCGCCGCGACCCACGCCGGCCGGTCCCCCTCCCGGCAACCCAGTCGAGGACCCGGCCCGTCGGCGATTTTCGATAGTCCTTTCACTTCCAGGACCAATGGATATGGCTCGCAAGACCACGACAAGCACCAAGCGCACCGGGGGAACCAACGGCTCCGTCATGACGGAGATGCCCCCGGTCTCCGAGCAGTCCGTCCGCGACCTGGCCCAGGTCTTCAAGCTCCTCAGCGACGAGACCCGGCTGCGGATCCTGCTCTATCTAGCCCAGAACGGCGAGCTGCACGTCACCGACCTCTGCAACCGGCTCGGCCAGAGCCAGCCGGCGGTTAGCCACCACCTGGCCCTGCTCCGGGTCAGTGGCCTGATCGAGTCCCGCCGCGAGGGCAAGCACAACTTCTACTCCGTCCGTTCCGACTTCTTCGGCGAGATGCTCCACGAGTTGCTCTCCGCGACTGGCGACATGCCCAAGAAGATCCGGTTCCACGACTTCCTGCTGAACTATGAGGGCGCCTGATCGCGCCGCCACGGTCTCGAACAACGCGAATGGCCCTGCTTCCACTTCGAAGACGCGGGAGTGGAGCCCGATCTCGGGCTTCCACTTCCGCGTCGTTGCTTGCGCCCGTCGCGTCGCAAGATGGAGCCGCCATCGCCTCCACGACCCACGAGGTCGCCCGGTTCACCTTGACCGCCATGCCAGCCCGGCGCAATATGTCCGGCCGAGGGCGAACCTCGTGCCAACGTTCACGGACTCGACCCCGCATCGACCCGCGCTTCGGCCGGATGGCTGGTCGCGGGTGGGCCGACGGTGGAAGCCGATGCCGCCGACCCCTCGACCCGCCGAAGGACCGGCGGGCGGGACCGCCACGCGTCGGGAGGACGCGACGGCCCTTGCGGTAGCCTGACGACCCCGGACCGTCGCCGGCCGGCGGAAGGAGTAGGAGCCATGCCGACGAACCCGCGTGCCCGTGCCGCCTGCGCCCTGGGACTGGCCCTGGTGGGACTCGTGGCCCTCGTGGCCCGCACCAGCGGCCAGGACAACGCCGTTCGGCGTACCAACGGCCAGACCGGCGGCCGCCCCGCGATCGCACCGGCCATCATCGGCTGCATCGACATGGACGCCGTCTTCAAGGGCTACAAGAAGGTCGATTTCCTCCGCAAGCAGATGGAGACCGAGGCCGAGGCCAAGAAGGGCGAGCTCAGCGCCATCCTGACCCAGGCCCAGCAGCTCATGCAGGAGATGGAAAAGCTCCAGCAGGGCTCCGAGGACTTCAAGAACAAGGATGCCAAGCTCACCGAGCTTCGCGCCAAGCTCGACGCCTCTCGCGAGTCGGCCCAGAAGGAGTTTGCCCAGAAGGAGGCCGAGGCCCTGGCGACCGTCTACAAGGAAATCCAGACGATGGTCGCCTACGTCGCCAAGAGCTACGGCATGACCTACGTCATGCGCGTCTCCAACGAGCCGGTCACAGGCACCGATCCGAACTCGGCCGTCATGGCCCTGTCGCGGGCCGTCGTCTACAACGACTCGTCCACCGATGTGACCAACGTGGTGCTCCGGCTCCTGAACCAGCAGTACGCCAAGACCAACCCGGCGGCGGCCGCTCCGGTCCAGACGGCGCCGGCGCCCGCCTCGGCCCCGGTGACCCCTGCGGCCGCGCCGCGCGGGGGACGTTGAGGCCCATCGTGAATCGAGAGGAGGGGCGAGGATCAAGGCCCCCGCCCCTCCGATCGCGACCGTGGCCAAGACAGCCGCTTGCCCATGCTCAGGGATGAGTCAACGCTCATGCAAACCGCCAGGCGCAAACAGCAGACGATCGCCCGGGAGGCCGGTGTCCGGGGAATCGGATTCCTTACGGAGGCCGACGTCGCCCTCCGGTTCCTGCCCGCGGCGCCCGAGACCGGCATCGTCTTCCGACGGGTCGATCTGCCCGGCTCTCCGGAGGTGCCCGCCCATGTCCGCCACGTCGTCCCCCGCCAGCGCCGCACGACGCTCCAGCGAGGCGAGGCGATCGTCGAGATGGTCGAGCACGTGATGGCCGCCCTCGCCGGTCTGCGGGTGGACAACTGCGTCGTCGAGATCGACGCCTCCGAGACCCCCGGCTGCGACGGCTCCAGCCGCGCCTTCGTCGAGGCGATCGCCGAGGCCGGCCTGGTCGAGCAGGACCGCCCGCGACGCAACCATGGTCATCGACCGGCCAATCACCGTCCGCGAAGGGCCGGCCGCTCTCACCGCCCATCCGGGCTTGACCGATGCCCTGGTCCTCTCCTACAACCTCGACTTCGGCCACCACACGCCGATCGGCCGCCAGAGCCGCTTCGTCGAGCTGACCCCAGAGCACTTCCGCGACGAGATCGCCCCCAGCCGCACCTTCCTCCTCGAACCCGAGGCCCGCGCCCTCCGCGACGCCGGACTCGGCAACCGGCTCAGCGAGGCGGACCTCCTGATCTTCGGCCCCGAAGGCCCGATCAACAATACCTTACGCTTCCCCGACGAGTGCGTCCGCCACAAGCTCCTCGACATGGTCGGCGACCTCGCCCTTGCGGGCGCCGATCTGGTCGGCCACGTCGTCGCCCACCGCTCCGGCCACCAGCTCAACGCCAGGCTCGTCCGCGAGATCCTCCGCGGCGCCGAGGGCGACCGGTCGACGCCCAGTACTCGCTTCGACCCGGACTCCATCGACATCGGCTGCGATCATGGCGATGCTGCCGCATCGCTATCCGTTCCTCCTGATCGACCGCGTGCTGGAACTGGAGCCCGAGCGGCGAGCCGTCGCCATCAAGAACGTCACCATCAACGAGCCGTTCTTCCAGGGTCACTGGCCCGGTCGACCCGTGATGCCGGGCGTCTTGATCCTCGAATCGCTTGCCCAGGCCGCGGGTCTCTTGATCGCTCAGAAGTTTGGCGGTGCCCTCTACGATGCCGTCATCGCCTCGATCGACGAGGCCAAGATCCGACGGCCGGTCGTACCAGGCGATCAGCTTCGTCTGGAAGTCGTCGCCCGTCGGCTCTCGGTCCGGCTCTCGGAGTTGCGGACCCGCGCCCTGGTGGACGGCCACGTCGCCGCCGAGGCCAAGATTCGCTTTGCCCTGATCGAGAAACGGAGGACCGGCGCCGCCTGAGTTGACCCCGGGAACAAGACGCGCATCCTCGCCCACGGAACGGCGAGGGGCAACGTCGAGCCAACCGCCCGGCCGGGTCGGTCCGCTCGTCGCGAAAAAACCCAATTCCGCCCGGCCGCCGACGCCAAGGATGGCGTCGTGACCCCTCAGGGATGCGAGGAATCATGGCCATCTCCATCGCCGACACCGCCTGCGTCGATCCCCGGGCCGAGATCGCCGACGACGTCGAGATCGGCCCGTACTGCATCATCGGGCCCGACGTCCGAATCGGCCGCGGCACCCGGCTCCTCGGCCACGTCTGCCTTTACGGTCACACCTCGATCGGCGAGCAGAACGTCCTGCACCCGTTCTGCGTCATCGGCGGCGAGCCTCAGGACTACTCCTATCAAGGCACTCCGACCCGCGTCGAGATCGGCGACCACAACATCATCCGCGAAGGGGTCACGATCAACCGCGGCACCGAGAAGGAGGACGGCCTCACGCGGCTCGGGAGCCATTGCTATCTCATGGCCAACTCCCACGTCGCCCACGACTGCAAGCTCGGCGATCGGATCACGATGGCCAACAACGTTCTGATGGGAGGTCATGTTCACGTCGAGTCGCTGGCGGCGATCTCCGGCGGCGTGGTCATCCACCACTTCGCCACGATCGGCGGCTACAGCTTCGTCGGCGGCCAGTCGCGGATCTATCACGACGTGCCGCCGTTCATGCTCGTGGACGGCAACCCCTCGAAGGTCCGCTGCATCAACGTCGTCGGCCTCCGTCGCAACGGCATCAGCCCCGAAGGGATCGACGCCTTGCACGAGGCTCACCGCCTGATCTATCGCGCCAAGATGAGTCCGACCCACGCCCGCGAGATCCTCGATTCCCACGGCCACCTGACCCCCGAGGTCGAGCGCCTGCTCGCCTTCATCCAGGTCCAGCACGAGGGCAAGCACGGCCGCGGACGTGAACGACTCCGCTCCAGTATGGGTTCTCGCTCGACCGTCGGGGGGGCGGAATGACCTGCTGCTCGCGATCCATTCTCATTATCGCTTGTCCTGGCCTTCCTCTTGGGATCGATCGCCGGACAATCTCTCGAATTAACCCCTTTGGCCGCGCCTGCGGCGAGCTTCCCAGGATCAGGAGTGTTGCATGAGTCGCTTGCGCGTCGCTGTGGTCGGCGTGGGTCATCTCGGGCGGCACCATGCCCGCGTGCTGGCCGGCTTGGCGGACGTCGAGCTGGTCGGCGTCGCCGACCGCCGGATCGAACAGGCCCGCGCCGTGGCCGAGCCGCTCGGCACCGAGGCGACCGACGACTACCGCACGCTCCTCGACCGCGTCGATGCGGTCTCGATCGCCGTGCCCACGACCCTCCACCGCGAGGTCGCCGGCGCCTTCCTCAAACGCGGCATCCCGGCCATGGTCGAGAAGCCGCTGGCCGGCAACGTCGCCGAGGCCGAGGAACTGGTCACGCTGGCCGAGTCGAAGGGGGTCGTGCTCCAGGTCGGCCACATCGAGCGGTTCAACCCCGCACTCAAGACGCTCGATGGACTGGCCCTCCGGCCCAAGTACGTCGAGGCCGAGCGCCTGGGCCTCTACTCCTTCCGATCGACCGACATCGGCGTCGTTCACGACCTGATGATCCACGACATCGACATCCTGCTCACGCTCGTCCCGGTCCCCGTCGTCGCCGTCTCGGCCCTCGGGTTGAGCCTCTTCGGGGGGCACGAGGACATCGCCAAGGCCCGCATCTGGTTCGAGGACGGCACCATCGCCGACCTGACCGCCAGCCGCGCCAGCATGCACGCCGTCCGCAAGATGCGGCTCTGGGGCGCCGCGGGCTACGCCTCCCTCGACTTCCAGGCCCGGCAAGGTCAGATCGTCCGACCCTCCGACCGGCTCCGCCTCGGCCTGCTGGACACCGAGGGCGTCCACCTCACCGACCCCGCGGCGGTGAAGGCCCACCTGTTCGGCAAGGTCCTCCGTGTCGATCAGGTCCAGCCCGCAGCTTGCGATCAGCTCACCCTGGAGCTGGAAGAGTTCACCCGCTGTGTTCGCGACTCCACCCGCCCGACCGTCTCCGGTTCCGACGCCCTCCGCGCCCTTCGCCTGGCCGACCGGATCGTCCGGGGCATCGAGTCCCACGCCTGGGAAGGCATCCCCGAAGGCCCGACCGGTCCCCGTCTCTGGTCGGCGCCGCATGAGTCACTGCCCGAACCGAAGCTCTTCAAGTACGCACGATCCCCGAAGAGTGAGGCCGTCGGCGACCCGTCGCGGTCCGGCGAGTGACCGCACGCCGCATCGCTAAGGGGCCTTCCAAGAACCACTTCGTGTAGGACAGCCGCCCCCGGCTGTCCCACACAAAACTCCGAAGTCGTTCTTGGACGCCTCCTAACCTTTGAGACTCCTCGCTACTCTCCACCGCCGACTCGGTGATCGTGGGCATGCCACCCAACTTCCTGGGCACCTTCAACTTTGGTGAACTTCAGGAGCTTTCGTGGTGGAGATCAGCGAGAAGTCTCATTTTTTTCCGCGAATCCGAGATGCTCGTAGGAGTTACGCAGTTGGCGGCGGCAGGAGGAGTAGGCCCGACTTCAGTCGGGACAGAAATTCTTGGACTCGTTGGAGTTCCAGCCCGACTGAACTCGGGCCTACTCCTTCCAACTCCGTCCAAAGCTTGGGCGAAGGAGCCAACGGCGTCACTCCTCGCTCGATGGCGGATGGTAGATGGTCAATGACGACGGGAATCGTCCTCGCGAACCTTAGCCATTCTCCTCCGCCATCGACCTCGGAGGGTCGCGCGTGTCCTCGCCGATCGAAGTCGGACCCGCGGCCCCCAGGATCGGCCGAGGGTTTCGCGAACGAGCCCAGAGCGTCACTCCAAACGGCCAACGATCCTTCGCGATCGACCATTCGCGAGCCGACCTCGCATTCTTCTTCAACTCCGCTTGTCTTGCTCCGCAGCCATCGAGTATCCTGATGCTTTCGCGCCCACCCCGGCCTGCGCAGGGATCTGCGCCGAGCGAATCAACGATTTCCGTCCCTCTCGACGACGGCTCGCCCGCAGAGGAAGGTTCACGATGGCGTCCGAAGCCAAGGACAAAGACAAAGAGAAGAAGCCCAAGAAGGATGGCGCCGAGGCCAAGGCCGGCAAGGCCGAAGCGAAGGCCGGCAAGGCCGAGGCGAAGGCCGAAAAGGCTGAGAAGGCCGCCAAGCCGGCCGAGCCGCCTCGTCCGCCAGCCGATCCCCGCTTGAAGGTCATCAAGAAGTTCGAGAAACGCTTCTTGCCACGCGGCCCGCTTCGCGACCGTCAAAACGAGCTGCTCAAGCGCTGGAAGGCCGGTGACGACCACGGCGGCGTGACTGTCGAGGAGCTGAAGTCCCTCCTTAACGACTGGCGCGCCGACCAGGCCAGGCGAAAGCCCCGCCCCACCCCCGCCTGATCCCGCCGTCACGTTTCCCCTGGATGACCCGACCCCGGCCCGCCGTCTCACGACGCGACCGGGGTCAGCTCGTCCTGCTTCAAGCCACGATACCCCGTCGGCCGCTCCGCCGGACCGGTCAACGCCAGGCCGCTCCAGCCGCGGAAGCGGTCATACGTTCGCTGCATCTCGGCGAGGTCGTCGAACCAGCCGACGACATAGCAGGCGCCGAACGTGTCGCCCGGCTGCGTCGCTCGACCGCCCAGTTCCTCGATCATGCAGACGTAACCGCGCTGGTGGCACCACGCCTGATAAACGTCGTCCGGCTCCAGCGTCATCCCGGCCAGCCAGGGACCTTCCTTCCCCTCGCCCAGAACCACCTGATAGCCCCGGATGAACCGCTCGGGCACCGGTGTCTCGCCCCGGCGGTAGAGGAACCGGGCATCGGGCGGGAAGTCGCGGAGGAACTCGGTCGCGGGCACGATCGGCGGGTCGTTGTAGCTCAGATAGACATGATCGAACCCCAGGCCGTTCTGGTGCTTGATGTGTCCGGGCATGTCCACGCGGAAGAACAGGCCCGGGGATTCCGAAACAGTCGTCACCCGGTCGGCGCTCAGGAAGTACCGCCCCTCCTCAGGGAAGATCAACGTCTGTTCCCACCACGATCCGGCCCGCTCGTGCGGCGGGTAAGCCACGTTCCACTGATACCGCTGCTTGACCGCGACGAACGTCTCACCCCGAATGACCTCCTGCGGCAGGCGCTTCGCCTGCGTGCAGATCTGGGGACCTTCGACGTAACGCTTCGGGATGTCGCCGTGGACGAGGTTTCCGAACTCGTACTGGCCCTCCGGCACCGGCATGCCCTTCGGCGCCGGTTCCAGCAGGAAATCGACGATGCTCAGGCCGAATCCGAGGTCCCTCGCACCCGACTTCCTGTCCCGGAACGATCCCGCCGCCACGCCCGAGACGTAACCCTCCCGCACCACCGCCGCGCGGTAATGGGGTGTCTCGATCTCGATCCGCTCCGGCGTCGTCCTCACGGTCACCTGTTTCGCCTGCATCCTCGCCTCCCGACCTCGACGCGTCTTGAATCGCCCAGCCCCGTCTGTTCGAATGGGTCGCGACCCCCCTCCCGAGTCGTCCGCCCTCCCAGGAGTTCCCCACGATGATCGTCGGCGTGCCCAAGGAGATCAAGGCGGACGAGTACCGGGTCGCCATGCTGCCGGTCGGGGCCGAGGAGCTGACGGCGGCCGGTCACACCGTCCTGATCGAGGCCGGCGCGGGGACGGGCAGCGGCCTGACCGACCCGCAATACGCCGCCGCCGGCGCCGAGATCGTCCCCGACGCCGCCGCCATCTGGGCCCGCGCGGACCTGATCGTGAAGGTCAAGGAGCCGCAGGCGACCGAGTGGCCCTTGATGCGTCCCGATCAGGTCGTGTTCACCTACTTCCACTTCGCCGCCGATGAGAAGCTGACCCGCGCCGTCCTCGACAGCCGGATCACCGCCATCGCCTACGAGACGATCCGCGACCCTGCCGGCCGCCTGCCCTTGCTGACGCCCATGAGCGAGGTGGCCGGCCGGATGAGCATCCAGGAAGGGGCCAAGTACCTCGAACGCCCCCAGGAAGGCCGCGGCATCCTGCTGGCGGGCGTGCCGGGCGTGGCCCCGGCCGAGGTGGCGATCCTCGGCGGCGGCGTCGTCGGCTCCAACGCCGCCCGCGTCGCCGCCGGGCTCGGGGCCAACGTCCGCATCCTCGACGTCAACCTCGACCGCCTCCGCTACCTCGACGAGATCATGCCGCCGAACGTCACGACGCTCTATTCCGATCGGCACACGATCCTCGAATCGATCGAGCGCGCCGACCTCGTCATCGGCGCCGTCCTGATCCCCGGCGCCCGGGCCCCGCGGCTCGTCCGCAAGGAGGACCTGCAGCGGATGAAGCCCGGCGCCGTGATCGTCGATGTGGCGATCGACCAGGGCGGCTGCATCGAGACCAGCCGGCCGACCACCCACCACGAGCCGACCTACGTCGTCGACGACGTCGTCCACTACTGCGTGACCAACATGCCCGGCGCCGTCGGCCGGACCAGCACGTATGCCCTCTGCAACGTCACCTTGCCTTACGTCCTCCAGTTCGCGAACAAGGGCTGGCAGGCCGTCTGCGCCGCCTCGCCGCACATCGCCGAGGGTGTCAACATCGACCGCGGCCGCGTCACCAACCGCGCCGTCGCCGAGACGTTCGGCCTGCCGCTGGCCGCGCCGACCGCGCTGATTCTCCGCTCCTCCCCAGCAACAATTCCCCGGAGCCGTACCGACATGGCCGACGAACACAATCACGATCACGACCACGACCACGAGCACCAAGAGATCGAGCTGGCCATCGACACCCAGACCCAGATCTTCCTGGAGATGCGCCGGCAGAACGTCGAGATGCTCAAGATCGCCGCCCAGGTCGCCGGCTACGGCGAGGCCCGCAGCCCGCTCAAGCCCGACGAGGTCCGGCAGGCTCTCGATCGGATCTGGAACATCTACTCGGAGTTTTACGAGTGGATCGATCCCGAGCAGGCCGAGGACGAGGAGGAGTGAGTTGACCACCCCGGTTGCCGAGTCGCTCGCGACCGTCGACTGGGTCGGCGACGCCGCCAACGGCTTCGTCCGCCTGATCGACCAGACCCGGCTGCCGACCGAGTTGGTCCACCTCGATTGCCGTGGACGTGCCGACCGTCTGGGAGGCGATCAAGATCTCCGCGTCCGCGGCGCCCCGGCGATCGGGGTCGCCGCGGCCTACGGCGCGGTGATCGGCGCCCGCTCGCAGGGGCGCGACGACCCGGCCACCGTCCGCTCCGCCCTCCGCGACGCCACCACCTTCCTCCGCACCAGCCGACCCACCGCCGTCAACCTCTTCTGGGCCCTCGACCGGATGGATCGCGTCGCCGAGGCGTCCCCCGACCTCGACGGCCCCGCCCTCCTGGACCGCCTGCTCGCCGAGGCCCATGCCATCGCCGAGCGAGGACAAGGCGATGTGCCGCGCCATCGGCCGCCACGGCGCCGAGCTGGTCGCGCCCGGCTCCGGCATCCTCACCCACTGCAACGCCGGCGGCCTCGCCACCGCCGACTACGGCACCGCCCTCGCCGTCCTCTTCTCGGCCCACGAGCAGGGCAAGCCGATCCACGTCTTCGCCGACGAGACCCGCCCCCTGCTTCAGGGCTCCCGCCTCACCGCCTGGGAACTCCAGCGCCGCGGCGTGCCCGTGACCCTGATCTGCGACAACATGGCCGCCCAGGTCATGAAGGAGGGCAAGGTCCAGCTCGTCGTCGTCGGCGCCGACCGGATCGCGGCCAACGGCGACACCGCCAACAAGATCGGCACCTACGGCGTCGCCCTGCTGGCGAAGGCCCACGGCATCCCCTTCTACGTCGCCGCCCCCTCCAGCACCTTCGACCTCTCCTTGCCCGACGGCTCCTCCATCCCGATCGAGCAGCGCGACCCCCGCGAGATCACCGCCGGCTTCGGCCGCGTCACCGCCCCCGACGGGATCTCTGTCTATAACCCCGCCTTCGACGTCACCCCCGCCGCCCTGATCGCCGGCATCATCACCGAGCGCGGCGTGATCCGCCCCGTCAACCGCGAGACCATCCACGACACGCTCGATGCCGCCACAACCCCCTGATCCCGATCGGTGTGGCGGGGAGAAGGGGGCCGACCTGGCTCCCTTCGGCGACGGCCTACCCGGCGACAGGTCGCGACCCGCGCCCTCGTCGCGAACGGAGCCGGTTCAGACCGATCAGCCCCAGGCCGCCGACGGACAGCAGGGCCCAGCTCGACGGTTCGGGGACGACGCTCACGCGGAAGTTGTCCACCAGGCCGAAGCTCAGGGCTGGGTTGTTGGAGATCGAGGTGAAGATGTCGGCGTAGATCACGCCGACGCCGCCGGTCATGTCCACGACCGTGCCACCGTTGCTGTTGTCGATCGTGCCGATCCAGTGGCCGTCCACCTCGAACCGGGCGACGCCGGGGTTGCTCGTGAGGCCCGAGCCGATGGCGGTGGAGTCCACGAGGATCCGCATCGTGTGCCAGGCGAATCCACCCGAGCCATTGAGGGTCGTGCCGGTCTGCTGGGGGTAATTCGCCTGCTGCAAGGCCGGCGGTGACTGGCCGGGGAACCACGAGGAGAGCAGGGGATCGGAGTTGTTGTTCGAGGTCAGGGCGGGGTTGTACTGGCGGCTCTCGATGAACTGCTCGCCCTTGTTCTTGAAGAGTTCCCAATCGCGGGCGGCTCCGCCCTCGCCGGAGATGATCAGGGAGGCCCCGTCGCGGCCGGCGTCGCCGCCGTTGAGGCCGACTCCGCCTCCGAGGAACTCGGTCGAGCCGGTCCCGCCGGCCGGGAACGGCCCGTTGGCGTTGATCCAGAAGTCGAACTCCACGCCGTACTGGCCCGAGAGGTTCAGGCCAGTCACGACCGCGTTCAACTCGTTCACCGTGCCGCTGGAGATGTTGGCCGCCATGCGGAGGCCCAGGGTTGTGCCGTCGGTGGTATGCGGCGCGACGGGGATGCCCAGGGCGCTGTAGTCGAACCCGAAGGCCGCGGAGGCGTCGGACGTCTTGTTGATCGTCCAGTTGGCCCCACCTGACATGTCGTCGTAGAAGATCTCGCCGGCCGGGGCCGCGGCCGGTGCGGCTAGTAACAACAAGGCCAGCGATCCGTACCAGGGGAACTGACGCATCATCACCCATACTCCCGAACTAATGGTCAATCCCATGTCCAGGCCGGACGGCCCGACCCAGCTCGAGACGCGAGACATCCGACGTCGGACGTCCACCGATCCGCACTGGCCGTCGGTCTCGTCTTAGGGAGGACTCCGCAGCCGGGGGACAGGCCATATCCTGATCGGATCACCCGAACAATTCAAGAGAATTCGCGACGCTCGTACGCTTTTGATAAACTTGGCCGATGCCCGGCGCAATGACGCGGGGCCGTTCGGGCAGGTAGGCTGGCACGGCCGACCGAGAGACCGGCGGATGACCGGGCCAGGTGGGAGCGGCCCCGGCCATCCGCTGGACGGTGACGAGGTCGCACCGTTTAGGACACGGCGGCCGACGCCCGACGCCGACGGCGCAGAGGAGGCACCCGAACGGCACCAGCGCCGACGCGGCCGCGACCAGCGTGGACGGCTCGGGGACCGCCGTGACGTTACCCTGGGCCGCAAAACCGGTGTTGTTCGTGTTCGTATAATCGGAGTTCGCGACAAAAATGTGGGCACCGGCCAAGGTGCCGAGGGCATTCGGCGTCAGGACGCTGGCGTCGGTCGTCCAATTCGCGGTCGTCGCCGTCAGGTGAAGGGTGATCGTCCTGAAGGCGTTCTTGAACCCGTCCGCGTTGTCGAGGACGAAGTTGAAGGCGCCGAATCCGTCGAGGTTGCTGCCGTCGTCGCGCGAGAAGCTCGGGGCGTCGGTGCCGCCGCCGACGACCTGCGGCTGGGTCACGTTATCGTAGGTGAAGCTAATGCCGGTCCCGTTCACGTTGAGGCCGATCGACCCGCCGTCGCCGAACAGAAAGTGCTCTCCACCCGGCGACGAGTCCAGCCCGGTGAAGGTGATGTCGGCCATCGTCGTGCTGGTCGCCGTAACAGCCACTGTCCCATACGGCCCAGGGTACCCGCTGAGCGCCGGGTTCCCCGAACTCAGGGACAGGGTCAAGACGGCCGAGGCGGTCCCGGGGGAGAACGCCAGGCTTGCCAATGCGAGCGACATCAGCGCCAGCTTCGGGACGCCGCGACGTGCGGCGTGAATCAAGAGCATCATTGCAATCTCTCCTTACCTCATCGACGCTTCGCCATGGTGTGGAATGCCACGCTTCTCACGCTTCTTAGGAAGGCGAACCGTCTAGGTCGGCCGAGGCGGCATGGTTCCGGCTGCGAGCGCCCGGCCGAGACGGTCTCGTTTCGGGTGTCCTTTACCTCCTTTCTCGACCGGTGGCGACGTAAGTGGGCCGCTCCGCGGATCGGAGGCGGTCCGATCGCATCGGCGCCCTCCGGATCCCGACGGACGGAGGACGACCGCCGTCACGAGGGATGCCCACGGTCCCGCCGCGCCCCGCCGCGACGCGTGGCTTCGAAGATCGAATGAGCGGAATCGCGTTTCCAGCGAAACGCGAGCAGCACCAAATATCCAATATACGGATGCGGATTTCAAGCGTTTTTTCTAGTGTTCACTCAAGTTAACTTTTAAGATTATTAAGGCCCGGGGCTCGGCGGGCAGACGCGCCGGACTCCTCCAGGCGGCTTGCGCCCGCCGGGGAAACATGAAAAAATCAAAAATACGACAAAAAATTATCGGAGCGGATCGGGGGCCGGGACGCCGTTCCCGGGGGGCCCGGCCGGCCGGCCGACTCGCAAGGTCCAGCCGAGAACGAGCAGCGCGGCCAGGACCACGAAAGCCGCCACCAGCCCGATCGTCGCGTTCATCTTCAGTCGCGGCGGGGAGCCAGCGTCCACGCAGAGGCGGAACAGTTCCTCCAGCTGGCGCCGGTAGGACCAGTCTTCCGAGAGCGCGAACAGGCGGTCGTATTCCGCCTTGCACATGAAACCGCGGAAGCCCAGCCGCTTCCGATCGCCGTCATAAGTGATCCGGCCCGCGAGGTCGGGGGGGAAGACAAGACCGTCCGGAAGCCGTTCCAGCGTGACGAAGTGATCCATCAGGACTCTCCTTCGACCGGGGAACCTGACTTAGTTGTTAGGCTTGCTCATCCTCCTGGCTCGATCGACAATCCTTTCCTCGATTCCTTACCATCGAATCGAGACCCTTTCCAGTCGTAACTCCACTGATCCTTTCGGATTCCTAGGCCGCGAGGCGACACGTCAGGGCAACAGCTCGAAAACTCGATCTCTCAAAGAGTTGCGACACGCTCCTTCGCCCCCCAGGAATGCGCACGGCCCACGTCGCCCCGGCAAGGAACGACGTGGGCCGTCGGGAACGATCGTCCGACGTGGTCAGTCGGCGATGTGGCCGTGGGGCAGGATGTAGCCGAGCTCGAGGAGCGGTCGATGATCGCGTCCACGCACTCCTCGACGCCGACTGCTTGCTGGTGTCGAGCGTGACCTCGGGGTTCAGCGGCGGCTCGTACGGGTCATCGACGCCGGTGAAGCCCATCGGCTTGCCCTCGGCGACGGCGTTGCGGGCCTTGGCGTAGAGCCCCTTGACGTCGCGCTGCTCGCAGACCTCGAGGGGGGTGTCGCAGTAGACCTCGACGAAGTTGCCCTTCGACAGCTTCCGGGCCTCGTCGCGGGTCTGGCGATACGGGCTGATGACCGAGCAGAGCATCGTCCCGCCGTGCTGGTTGACCAGGCCGGCGACGTAGCCGACGCGGCGGATGTTGGTGTCGCGGTCTTCCTTGCTGAAGCCGAGGCCCTTCGAGAGGTGGGTGCGGATCTCGTCGCCGTCGAGCGTCGAGACGTTCCGGCCGAACTCGGCCAGCCGCTCGACCAGGGCATGCGCCACCGTGCTCTTGCCCGAGCCGGAGAGGCCGGTGAACCAGATGGTCAGGCCCTGGAGGAACTTCGGCGGGTTGGCCTCGCGGAGGATCTCGGCGACGGCCGGGCGGCTGAACCACTCGGGCAGGGGCTTGCCCTTGGCGAGGTAGTCGTCGCGGACCTGGGTGCCGGAGATGTTGGCGGTCTTCGTCGCCCTTCGGCACCTCATCGACGGCGGCAGTAGCGGTCCTCGTCGGGCAGGTAGACCATCAGCTTGAAGTCGACCATGCCCATGCCGATCTCGTCGCCGTGGTCCTGCATCGACTTCTGGGCGGCGTACGGATCGTAGAACGGCTTGCCGGTCGAGTCGTTGCCGGGGCCGGCGTGGTCGCGGCCGACGATCAGGTCGGTGCAGCCGTAGTTGCGCCGGATGATCGCGTGGAGCAGGACCTCCTTCGGACCGGCCATCCGCATCGCCAGGGGCAGCAGGCTGAGGACGACCGAGCCCGGCTCGTAGTAGTTGTCGACCAGGGCCCGGTAGCAGCGGACGCGGGTGTAGTGGTCCACGTCGCCCGGCTTGGTCACGCCGACGACCGGGTGGATCAGCAAGCCGCCGCCGACCTGCTCGGCCGCCCGCTTGGTCAGCTCCTCGTGGGCGCGGTGCAGCGGGTTGCGGGTCTGGAAGGCGACGACCTTCGACCAGCCCAGCGTCTCGAAGTGCTCGCGAAGCTCGGCGCGGCGTGCGCCGAAGCTCGACGAAGTCGTAGTGCGGCGGGGTCCGCAGCACTTCCAGCCGGCCGGCGGCGTAGTGGCCGGGGATGCGGTTCAGGTAGGCGACGGACGGGTGCTTGGCGTCGGTCGTGCCGTAGGCCCCGCGGGCCTCGGCCTCCTTGTCGACGGCGTAGATCTCCTCGATGTGGAGGAAGGCCAGCAGGTTGCCATAGACGTCGCGCAGGGCGAGCGTCTTGCCCTCGGCGACGCCCTCGCCGGGCTGAACCGGCAGGACCACGGGCAAGGGCCAGAGCGTGCCGTCGGCCAGCCGCATCTCGGCGACGACCCGCTCGTAGTCGGCCTTGCCGAGGAAGCCGCGGAGCGGCGAGAAGGCGCCGGTGGCGAGCAGTTCGAGGTCGCAGAGGGCCCGCTCGTCGAGCGTCAGGCTGGCGTGGTCCTTGGCCGTCGCCTTCATCTCGGCGGCTCGGGCGTCATCGACGATCAGGTTGACCAGGGAACCGCCATAAGGGGTGTTCAGGCCCGACTGGGCCGCGGGGCTCGAGGCAGGAATCGGAGGGCTCCTTTCGGGAACAGAAGGGTCAGTCAACGGGGACCGAACCGGGTCGGTCCCCGGCATCCTAAATCGTAGTTCCAACGCGACGGTTGCGAGACGGTACGGTTCCGTCAGATGACCCATTCGCGGGGCGAGGCACGGGCGACGAGCTGGGCGATCGAGGTCCCGTCGAGGACCGCGCGTTCGGCCTCGTGCACGTCCCGCCAGACGGCCGCCAGGGCCCGTGCCGCGGGCTGGCTCGGCGGTCCGCGGCGGTTCGGAGGGGCCGTCGATCGAGGTGAGCACCTCGCCGACCGAGATCTGCTCGGCGGGCCGGGCCAGGCGATAGCCGCCCGCCGCGCCGCGGGTGCTGTGGACCAGGCCGGCCCCCTTCAACTGCAGGAGGATCTGGACGAGATAGCGCTCCGGGATCTGGAACGCCTCGGCGATCTCCCGGATGCGCACCGGCGGCTCCTCGGGCCGTCGGGCGGCCAGGGCCAGCATCGCCAGACAGGCATATTCGGCCTTCGCGGAAACTTTCATGGAGCAGTGGGACGACAACCAGGAGGTCGGTCCCGAGCCGACACGAGTCAGCCCGCGACCGTCTCAACACCGACTTCCGCATCGCCCGCGCAAGTCGCAAGCAGACGCTAGTTTACCAGACATCGGAACCGACCGCCCACACCGGCTTCCACCCGACCCGAGGGACCGTCTCCCGACGCTCAGAGCTGACTGCTGTCGAGCGAGTGCAGGCCGCACTCGGTCTTCGCCTGGCCCGCCCAGCGGCCGGCCCGCTCGTCGGTCTCCCGGGCAGCACGGCGCGGGTGCAGGGCCAGCAGCCGATCGAGGGATAGCCCTGGTCGTGCAACGGGTTGTAGGGGACGTCGTTGGCCACGATGAACGCCCAGACGTCGCGGTGGGTCCATCGTAGCAAAGGGTTGATCTTGAACAGGTTGAACTTCTGGTCCCAGCCGACCACGTCCGCCCGCGCCCGGTGCGTCGACTGGTCGGCCCGGATCGAGGAGATCCAGGCCTCGTACCCCTCGACCGCCCGCCGCAGCGGCACGATCTTGCGGTCGAAGCAGCAGCGGTCCGGCTCCTCGGTTGTAGAGCGGCCCGCCGTGGAGCGACTCGTACTCGGCGACCGTCGTCTCGGGACGGACCAGCTCGACCTCGATCCCGTACCGCTCGGCGATCCGGTCCCGCAGCTGCAGCGTCTCCGCGAACTGGTAGCCGGTGTCGAGGTTGAACACCCGGACCCGCGGCTCGATCTCCGACGAGCAGGTGCAGGATCACGCACCCCTCGGGACCGAAAGCCGTGGCCATGGTCAACTTGGGGAAAAAGGTCTCCACCCCCCAGCGGAGGATCTCCAGCGGGCTGGCGCCGTCGAGGCGGCGGTTCACTTCGGCGATGTCCAGGCTCAAGGCGATTTCCGACGACATGGCGCGTTCCCTTCCTTCGTCGTGCCGTGCTCGCCGAATGTTACCCATCCTACCGATCAAAGTCAACAATCGGCCGAGGAGGGTTCCCAACTCCAGGAGCAACCCTCGGCTTCCTGATCCGGACTCCCGGACCGGTTCCGTCCAGAAATCCACCCGCCGAGGCGCCGGCCCGGGTTTTCTGTGCTATAATTAACGCTGCCGTCCTGGCGATCGAGTGGCCGCCCGGACTCGACCCGCAGGCACGTCGACGATCGAGGATGGCGACGCCACGCGGCGCCCCGGACGCCGAACGAACTTCAAAATGGGTAAGGGCCTTGACTAAATGGCGGGGGACGAAAGAGTTAAGTTCTCGTTCCCGAAGTTGTTCGGCGTGTCCTCAAGGCGTTCTCAGACCGTCCCCCCGGCGTTCCGAGGGCGTCGCCGCGCGTCCCCCCGGCGTCGCAGCGCTGTCCCGCACGTCCTGAGATTGTCAAAAAAAGCGACCCAGAGCCCCACATTCGCGAGACCGCAACTCCCGACGTGCCCGGCGATCAGGGCTCCCGGGCCGGGGCCTGGTCTTTCGGGGGTGGGGTGGGTTTGTGGAGGTAGAGGGTGACGGGGGTGTCGAGGGGTGGGATATGGTCGGTGAAGGCGACGAAGCCACGCTCGGCGTCGCTGTTGGAGCTGGCGAAGGGGACGTCGAGGATGGCGCTGGGGAAGTTGGCGACGGTGATCAGGTCGCCGCCGTCGGCCGCGTAGAGGACGCGCTTGGTGTCGGGATCGGTGAAGGTGTTGCTGCCGGCGAAGACCCAGCGGGTGTCGAGGGGCGTCCCTTTGTGCTCGTCCTTCACAAGTGGCGGGCGTCGACCCGGTGCTTCTTGCCGTCCTGGGTCCACTCGGCCTCGATGGCGACAGGCGGTCCCTCGGGGGCCTCGAACTCGGTTGGTAGCGGACGCTGTGGCCGGGTTCGCCGATGGCGAGGATCAGGCCGGCGTGGATCAGCTTGGGAGCGGCCTCGGTGGCGAGCACCGACTCGTGTTCCTTGGTCGGGTCAGGCAGAGCAGGTGTTCGAGGTAGCCCTCGCGGAGCACGACCTTGGCGCGGAGGATGAGCTGGCGGCTCTCGCGGGTCGAACCAGAGGTCCTTGCCGAGGGCTTTCCAGGACGGGTCGGGCCGGAAGCCGTCGGCGGCCGGGGCCTGGGGTCGCCGGGCGGCGGGCTGGCCTGGGGGGCGAGAACGAGCATGGCGGCGAGGGCGAGTGCTGGCGACATGGTGGCTGGCCCTCCGGGATGGGTCCGAATCCGGTTCAGGCTAACACGACGAAAGCCGCCGGGGGAAGGGTTCCCCCGGCGGCCGGTCGCTTGGGAAGGTTCGGACTGCGGGAGGGTGGCGGACTCAGAACGTGACGTTCTGGATCGCCGGGATGCCGAGCCGCTCTTCTTCCTCTTCGAGGATGATGATCCGCGGCGTGACCATCAGCATCAGGCTGTCGGTCTGGCGGCCGATGCCGATGTTGCGGAAGAGGCGGTCGATCAGCGGGGTCTTCGAGAGGATCGGCACGCCGAACTCCCGACGCTCCTCGCGGAGCCGCTTGACGCCGCCGAGCAGGACCGTGCCGCCGTCGGGAACCGTCACCGTCGTCGAGATGTTGGTGATCGAGAACTGCGGCAGCTGGACCTGGGCGTTGATCGTGGAGGACTGACCGCCGAGGCCGCCGCCGCCGACGGCCGCCGGGATCGTGAAGGTGTCGAACCCGAGGAAGGTCGTGAAGAACGGGGCCATCGTCATCCGGACGTAGCGGCGATCGGCCGAGACGACCGGCGTCACGAACAGCTGGACGCCGTCGGGGAAGGTGCTGATCTGCGGCTGGAAGGCCACCGCACCGGCCCCGATGATCGGCTGGAGCGAGGCGACGTAGTTGCGGCCCGTGAAGTTGAAGACCGAGGCCGCGGCCCCGTTGAAGCTCGTCACCTTCGGGGCCTGGACCAGGTTCGAGCGGACGTCGCCCTGGATGGCCTGGAGGAACAGATAGACTTCCAGGTCGCTCAGGAAGGCGAGGCCGAACGTGCCGCCCAGGTTGGGCACGGCGTTGAACAGGTTCAACGCTGCGTCGGTCGTGCTCTGGGCGAACGGCAAGACCAATCCCGGGTTGTTCTGCACGAGACCGGCCGGGCCGGAGACGGGGTCGTTCGTCGTTGCCGAACCGACGATCAGCGGCGCCCGACCGATGCCGTGGTCGCGGGCGGCTGGATTGACGAGGTAGGGCGAGACAGCCCCCCCGGCGGTTGTCCCGGTGGCACCCGTGGTCCCGGTGGTGCCGGTGGAGCCGTTGAGGGCGGCCGGGTTCGGGACGAACAGCGAGCTCTTTCTGCCGACGGCGTCGGACTGGATCGCGAAGTCGAAGTCCACGCCGATCTGCTCGAAGAAGCTGTCGCTGAGACTGATGAACCGGACCTCGACCGAGACCTGCAGGTCCTGCAGCCGGCGGAGCTGTCGGAGCAGGTCCACGATCTCGTCATGGACCTCGGGCGTCTGGCGGATGATCAGGCTGATGTTCAGGTAGAACGGCGTGATCGAGCCGACGCCCTCCTGGGGCTCGTCCGCATCGCCGCCGAGGCCGGCCCCCTGGCCGTAGGCACCCATCTCGTCGAACGGCCGGGTGTTCTGGCTCCAGGTGCCCGGCGCGATCGCGGTCTTGATGAGCTGGATCAGGGGCTCGAACTCGGGCTTCTCCCGCGGCGCGGTCAAGGACCCGAAGCCGCCGTTGGCGTTGACGCCCATCAAGGCGTTCTGGGGGTTTCCGGTCATGGCGTTGGCCTGGGCCTGGAGGACGTTCGGTGTCCGTCGGCCCGCCCGACATCCCGGTCGCGGCCAGGACGCCCGAGGCCTCCACCGCGTTCTGGTTCCGCTGGTGGGGCGACATGACCAGGTCGGCCACGCTGTAGACCCGCGTCACCATCTGCTTCTGCTTGGCCTGCGGCGTGGTGATCAGGAGCACCTCGTCGTCGATCGTGTAGCTCAGGTGGAGCGGGCTGAGGACATACTTCAGCACGTTCTTGAGCTTGATGTTGTTGACGGCCGACATGCTGACCGGCGAGTCGAGCGTCAGCCCTTCCTCGGCGAGAGCTCCCTGGTCGGGCACGATGTTCAGGCCGGTGTATTCGCCGATGTAGTGGATCGCCTCGCCGAGGGACATCTGCTCGGTGTTGGGCAGGGTGATCGGCTCGTTGAGCTTCTTCTCGATCTCGATCGCACGGGGCGACTTGTAGCTGGGGCGAGGCGCTGGGCGAGGTCGCGACGGCGCTCGGTCAGCTCCTTGAAGTCGCTGGGCAGCTCGATGCCGCGGTTCATCACGTCTGCCGAGACGATGCCCGTGGCGCTCGACGTCCTGCATGGCGTTCAGGAAGGTCTCGTCCTGGTCGGCGCGGAGCCGCTTGTCGCGGTTGTAGTGCCGCATGATCCGGGCCTTGGTGGCCAGGGCGGTGGCGGCGATCTCGTTCGGGATCGATCTCGGCGGCCAGCCGGGCGTACTTCTCGGCCTCGACCCAGTTGTCGTTGGCCTGGGCCTCCATCGCCTTGTCCATGAACTCCTTGAGGCGGTCCTTCTTGGCCTTGTCGGCCTCGAGGATGCGGAGCCGCTTGCGCTCGATCTCCTCGCGGTAGTTCTTGTCCTGCATCTTCTCGTCGAAGACGACCTTGTCCTTCTTGGCCAGCTCGATGGCGACTTCCAGGCGGCGGACCATCGTGCGGGTGACCGGCTCGCTAAGGCCGGCCGCCTGAACGGCGGTGAGTTGCTGCTGGAGCAGGTCGATCGCCTTCTGAGGGTCGGTCTCCATCAGACGACGGGCCTCGGCGACCTTGGTGCCGACCTCGGCGTTCATCTGCTGGGCCTTGACGGCCTCGACGTCCTCGACCGTGCCGAGCCCGACCTGAGCCTGGCCGGCGAGTGTCGGCCGGGATCTTGGTCAGGAGGTCCTGGACCTTCTGGGCCATGACCTCGTCGAGGTCGCTGGCGGCCAGCTCATTGAGCAAGGCGCGAGAGCGATCCAGCTCGTTCTTGCGGATGCTAGCCAGAGCGGCCTCGTAGAGCTGCAACGCCGCCTGCTGCTGGGTCTGGGCGATCTGGGCCAGGAGGTTCTCGGCCTCCAGCCCCGCACCCTCGTTGAGGGCCTGCTGGGCGGCTTGCCGGGCCGCGCGGTAGTTGCCGGCGGCCAGCAAGGCCTGGGCCTGTTCCAGGGCGTCGCCCGAGGCGGGCACCGGTTCCAGTCCGACGCGGCGCAGCTCGGCCGCGGGCGGCGCGCGGCCGGGTCGAACGGCTGTCCGGCGGCGGGGTCCAGACGCCGGCGCGCAGCCGGGGCGGCGGCGGGGTCTTCGAGTGCGGGAGCCGCGGGATCGCCGACCGGCATGTCGGGGGGAGCCAGGGCCGCCGTTGGTCTGGATGACGGCGGCGTCGGGAGTCGCCGGGCTGGCCTCCAGGCCGATCGGGAGGGCACCGACCGGGATGCCGGCCTCCTGCGCCCGAAGTTGCTCGGCCTCGCTCGAACTTGCGCCCGAGCCGCTTCGAGCTGGTTCTGAGCCAGAAGCTGGTTGGCCTCCCGCTCGGCCACGACGCTCGCCGGCTCGGCGGCCGGCGCGTTTCCTGCGGCGGCCATGCCCGCCTCGCCGCGTGCGCGGTTCATCGCGAGGTCGTGGAGGACGGCCTCGGCCCGATCGGCCGTCGACCGGCGGCACGACGGGCATGGCCTGAGCCTGACGGGCTCGGGCCTCGGCCTCGTCGAAGCGACCCTGGGCCATGAGCTGGCGGGACTCGGTGACGAGGTAGTTGTAAATGTCCTCATTCGTCTGCACGGTGGAGCCGGCCTGGCGGACGGCCCCGCGGCGCTCCAGGGCGCGGCAGGCGGCGAGGATCTTGTTCGGGTTCTCCTCGAGGACACCGAAGTGATGGCCCCAGGAGTTGACTTCCAGGGCGATCGCCTTGGCACGCTCGGTGTCGCCCTGTTCGATGGCGGCACGGGCTTCCTTCAAGCGGGCCTTGGCCTGCTTGCGGTCGCCGGGCGCCGAGGCCGGCAGGGCTTCGGGCTGAGCCGGCGCCTGGGCCATCGCCAGGTTCAGGTCCTTCTCGACCTTCGAGGGCGTGTCGTCGAAGAGACCCCAGCGGACGTCCATCGCCTTGGCCTGGGCCAGGTGCTGGGCCGCCGCGTCGTAGTTCCCCATCTGGATTTGCTCGCGGGCGGAGTGAAGCATCCACTCGGCCTGCTGCTTGGGGTTGTTAGTGGCGCCGCGTCCCATCGGACCGGCGCTGCCGAGAGCGCTGGAGGTCGGCGAGGACCCGGGCCGGGTTGTCCTCATTGGCACTGAACGGGACGGCCAGTGCGTTGGCCTGTTCGGCGTACTGCTGGGCCTGGGCGAGCTGGCCGCTCGCCATCGCCTGCCGTGCCGCGGCGACGAGGGCGACCGCCCGCTCGCGGTTCGACCCGGCCGCCGGAGCTGCGGCCATCGCCGGGTCGGCCCCGACCGGCGCGGGGTTGTACCCGGCTGCGGGGTCTGGCCCACCCACTCCGGCACCGGCGGTTGCCGGCGAAGCGGTGAGCATCTGGGAGTACTGGTCCAGCGTCGCCTGGTCTTCCGGCGAAAGCTGGTTGCGGAAATCCTGGGCCGCCTTCAAATAAGGTCCGGCCTGGGCCTGCTGGCCCTGATTGCACAGCTTGACGACCGCCTTGACGTAGTCGCCCGCCTGGACGCCGGGCGGCAAGCTCGGTCGGGTCTGTGGGGCCGCGTCGTCCGGCGGCGCACCGTCCGTGGTCGCCCCCCACGAGACAAGAGTCAACAAGGATCGTGAGTGATTTGAACCTTCCCAACGCGACCTCCTTTCGCCGCTCTCGGTGCGACCGCCGACTTCCCTGGCGACGGTCTGGGTCGTGGCTCCGGAGCGGGGGACTGAATCCTGGGTCTCGATACGGCGCGATGACATGGACCGACCGAGCCCCGGGTGCTTCACCCGGCTGACTGGGGCTTCCGCGGTTCGAGGTGTTGGCGCGTGGGTGCGTCCGAGAAAGGGGAGAAGACGAGGCGGGGTGATACCCCGTCCTCTCATTGCCGTCAAGCCGAACCAAGAAAAAATCGCCCGCCGGGAGGACCGAGGTGGTCCCGATTCGGAGTTCGTCTACTCTGCGGCCTGACACGACTCCGTCCTGGCGACGGCCGGCAAGTGAAGCGGCCCCCGACCTTGCTGTCAAGGTCGGGGGCCGGTGGGCTGGCGGGGTCTCGAGAGGCGATGAGCGTCAGGGCATGCCGCTTTCCATGCCGGGCATCATCGCGGACGACTTCTTGTCCTCAGGTTTCGCATCCTTGAGAGTCTGGCTGTAGATGTCCATCATCTCCTTCATCTCGCCGTCGGTGGCATCGACGGCCTCATCGCGGAGGATGACCGTACCGTCCGGGCGGAGCATCAGAGCGAGGGCCGGGGCGTCATACTGGTTGGCTCCCACCTTCAGCCGATCGACGGGCCGCGGGCCGCCGGAGGTATCCACCAGCACGCGGTAGCTGGTGAAATCGACGCGGTCGCGGTGCGTGTCGCTCTTCTCCAGGTCGGGCACGTCGGCGTACTGCTCCCCGCCCACGATCTGGCCTGGAGCGGCGTAATCCGGCTTGGTGATGGTCACGCCCGAGGTTGGCTCCCAGCGAACCATCTCGAAGGAGACGAGGTCATTGCGTTGCTTGTCCATGGCATCCGGGGCGTAGTCGACGACGTAGGCGGCGACATCGGGCGGCACGACAACCGTCTCGCTCGTCTCGCTCCAGGGGCCGAACAGCTCCTCGCTGGTGGTATCGACGCCGGGCACGACGCTCTGGATGTTCAGGTTGGGGTTGCGCACCACGAGCCGGGCACGGTAGCGGTAGATCGCGTCAGGGTCGACGGTGAAGTCCAGGTAACGGACCAGGACCTTATCGGCCTCGGTCTTCTCGAAGTTCGTGTCCACAGCACCGACGGACGAGCCGAACATGCTGCCGAAGGCGCCGCCCATGCCGGGCATTCCCCCCATGTCAGCCTTCCATGTCCCCCATGCCGGGCATCCCGCCGCCGGCCATCATGGCGGCAGCTGCCGCCCTTCATGCCACCGCCAGGCATCATGGCACCCATATCGGCGCCCTCCATGCCCATCATGCCGCCGCCGGCCATACCTCCCGGTCGACTTCTTCTCCTCGGGCTCCGCGAACGCCTTGGCGTTGACCAGATCCGGCGGGTAGACGCCGACCCAGTAGCCGACCTCCAGGAACGGCAAGGGGTCGGTCAAGGGGCCGAGGGTGACGTTGTCCTGGAGCAGGGAGAGGTTATTCTCGGGGTTCGTCTCGGGGTCCTTCTCGACGAGCCGGTTGAGCACCTGGTTCTGGATCCAGTCGCGATTGACGGGCTGCCAGTCGGTCCATTCGCCGTCCTGTTCGCGCGCCTGGCGTTCGACCTCGACACGGAGGTAGTGGGGATGGGCCGCGGCGAGGTCTTCCTTGAGGGCCTTGGCGAAGTTCTCGCGGAGCCGCTTGTGGTCGAGCACGCCGGTGATGGCGACCCAGCGATAGCCGCGCAGGGATTCCTTGGGGACGGTGCCATCGGAACGGGTGGGCGTCTCTTCCGCGGCGGAAGCCAGGGCATCGGCGGACAACTGACCGGAGAGGCTCTTCTTGAGGGCCTCCCGCTGCTTCCGCTGGGCCGTCTCGCGCTCCGCCTTGGTCTTGGCGTCCTCTTCCTGCTCACCCATGCCGGGCATCCCGGCCATCATGCCGGCCATGCCGCCCATCTGGCCGCGGTTGCGATTGCGCTTACGACGGCGTTCGCTGGACTTCTTGGTCTCATCGTCGGCGTCGGGGTCGACGTAGACGACATCGCCCGTCTGCGGATCGACCTCGATGATCGTGATCGCACCGCGGCCGGAGTGGCCCTGAAGCTGGGCGATCTGAATCAACTCCGGCCGTTCGCGAAGCAAACCGGCCCCGGGCTCGGGCGAGACCATCAGGTTCGCCAGGTTGTACTTGCTCGGGTCGGCGGCGCCAGGGGTCCGGTTATCCACAGTCTTCTCGAAGCCAGGGAGGGTGATGCCGGCTTCCTCGATTTTGGCGAGGATGGCCTCCTCGTCCTGGTCCCGGTTCAGGTTCGACTGGGCCGAGCTGGTGGCCTTCTCGACCTCGTCGGGGGTCATCTCGATCGTCGGATGGCTCCAGGCCATCCAGAACAGTCACCAGGCAGATCGCGCTGACGAGGGCGACACCGACCTTCTCGCCGTGGCGGATGCCTAGCTCTTTGAATTTATCCACGTTGACCTTGGCCATCGTTCGGGTCTCCCGTCCTCTGTCTCAGATCCGCGATGCGGTGGGCGGCGAGGGCCATGACCACCGCGTCGCGGGATCGGGTCGGCGTCTCGGGGGTTGGTTTACTTCGGGGAGTCGGCAGACTCGTCGCCCGTCGGGGCCGTCGCCTCGTTCGGAGCGGCGGGCTGGGCCTCAGCCGGCTCCTGCGGGGCGGGTTCCTCCTTGGGACCCTCGGGGGGGACTGCCGGCTTTGCATCGCCCGCCTGGTCCTGAGGTGCCTCGGCCTTGGTTTCGCCCTCCGCAGGCGTGGCCGGATTGGCTTCGCCTGCCGGAGCGGCCTCACCTTCGGCCCCCGGCGTGGCCTCGCCCTCGGCGGTCTCGGCCTCGGACTGCGGAGTCTCCTCCTGGGGCGGCGGCAAGTAGAAGCGGGCCCGGCCGAAGACCTCGACCTTCACCACGTTGTAATAAGGGTCCGCGGCGCCGTCATCACCGGCACTCTTGGATGTCGCTGTCGTCTCGCCCTCGCCGCTCTTGGCCTTCTTGGCCTCCTCGATCTTGCGGAGCGATTCGTCGCGGACGCTCACACCCTTCTTCTTGGCTACAGACGCCGCGCCTCCCTGGCGGCCCGCCATGCCTTCCATCCCGGGCATCATGCCTTCCATCCCGGGCATCGAGTTCATGCCGGGCATCGAGTCCATGCCGGGCATCTGACCCATCATCATCTGGGCCATACCCGGCATCCCCATGCCGCCGCCGTAGCCGCCTTCCATCATCTCACCCATCATCCCCATGCCGGGCATCATGCCCATCATGCTTTCCATGCCCATCCCGAAGCTCTGGGGAGCCTTCCCCTTCTCGGGCTTCTCGACGGAATGGGGCTTCGGCTTCTGCATCGAGAATTCGAGAACCTCGATATTCATGGGGGAGTTCTGGAACTCGACGAGCAGGTCGGGGATGCGGTCTTGTTCGACGTAAACCGCCAAATGGATCGGGACGATGAACGCCTGGTCCGGGTTGGGCGACTCGAGGATCATGAATTTCTGGGGGCCGGTCTGCTGACCAGGGCCCATGCCACCCATGTAACCACCAGGGCCCATTTCCATGCCGGCCTGACCCATGCCTGGCATGCCTTCCATCGACATCATCTTGTCGCCCTCCGCCGCGCCTGGCATGCCGGGCAGGCCGCCAGCGGATGAGGTGTCCGCGGCTTCTTCTGGCGGCGCGTTGGGGTCGGCAATCTCAGGGGCTTCCTGGAGCGTGGTGCCCTGCGCGAGCGACTTCTGGTCCTGGGCCACATCGGTGGCGACGTCCAGGGCGAGAATCTGCTTGACCGGGCGCCGTCTGCCAGTCCTTGGCATCGGCTCGCTCGTTGACCTTGGCGATCACGTCGAGCACCGTCCGCTGGACCCAGAACTTACGCTGGGTGTCCCAGACCTCGCTCAGCGTCGGCGGGTCCGTGATGGTGAACGCTGGCGGCCGGAGCAAAGCCTGGGCGGGCGGGGCGGCGACGATCCCCTCGCCGCTCTCGTAGTCGAAGGGTTGGACCGTCTGATAGACGTTCTTGTAGTAGTCCTCGTACGACTCGACGTAGTCGGTCAGAGCCTGGGTGATGACGATCCGGTCCTGGCCTTCCGGCCACTTCGGTCCCCAGACGGGGAAGCGGTCGGCGACGTCCTCTGGCCAGGTCAGCAGCTCGGCCTGGCGATCGAACAGCTTGCGCCAGGAGGCGTTGACGTCCTTGTTCAGGATCTCGGTCTTCTGCTCGACGATCGGCTTGTACTGGTTGTTGACCGGGGACGGGTTGGAGGCAAACTTCTTGACCTCATCGAAGCTACTCTTGATCGTGTCGGACTGCTTCTTGGCCTCCTCCTCGATGGCTCCCGCGGAGGCGAAGTAGCCGATCAGGGGCAGGAGGCAGGCGATCCCGACGACGATCCAGAAGCGATACTTGATCGCGTATCCGAGATATTCTTTCACTTGGTCCATGGTCGTCGTACCCCTCCGGGGCGTCAGGCTTGGGTTGGGTTCGGGGTTGGAGACCCGGCGAGTCGCGAGAGGCCGGGCACGAGGATCGGGCGGCCGCGGCGGCCCCGGGGGGAAGGGCCGCCAGCGACCGTCGGAAACGTCCTGGCTTACTTCTCGGTACCGGCGGCGCCCGCCTCCGGGGCCGCCGGCTGGCTCGGCGGGCTGGGCGCCTTCGGCCGCCGGCTGGCCCGCGGCGGGAGCCGACTTCTTCAATTGCTCCTGGATCTGCTGGATCGCCTTGGTCTTGGCTTCCTCCGATTCCTTGAGCGAGAGCTCCAGCAGCTTCGACTCGTCGAAGGCCCGGACCGAACCCTTGCTCTTCTCGGCGGCTTCACTCATCGACTTGCGCAGCTCGGTCAGCTTTTCCCCGACCTCCTCGGGAGTCTTCGGGGCCTCCTCGGGCTTGGGAGGCTGCCAGACGAACTCGATCTTGAAGTCGGTACGGGTCAGGGTCGTGACATCCTTGCTGCTGCTCTTGGGCATCCCCATGCCCATCATGCCCTCATCATTCCCTGCCTCCCCATGGCAGCCGCCCATGCCGGGCATGCCGGGCATGCCGGGCATGCCCTCGCCGGCGGCCTCCATGCCCTTGCCGCCCATCATTCCCATCATCGCCTGCATCTGACCCATGCCAGGCATGCCCTCGGCTCCGGGCATGCCGCCAGCGCAGGCCTCGGTCTTGGGTTGCTCCTTGGCGAGCATCGGCGGCAATGGCACGGCCGAGGCACCCATCTCGGTCGTCCATTTCTGCTCGGTGGTGAACCAGGTCAAGGCCGCATGGTGAATTCCAGCGAGGCGAAGCACTGGGTTGAAGAAGCGGGGCAGGATCTGGTACTGGATGTACGGCCAGGGTCCCAGGGCATACTTCTTGAGCAGGGGGGCTTCCTCCAGCTCCTTCTTGCGTCCCAGCGGCGAGGGGTTGTAGTGGTGGCCGACGATCTGGATGACCCAGCCGGCGCCCTCGGGCGGCTTTTCCCGGTCAAAGGCGTGCATCGTATCGACCCAGCGCTGGTCCAGCTCATCGAACCAGGCGGCCTTGAGATCTTCACGCCAGGCGGGCACGATCTTGTCCACGTGCACCCGCAGGATGCCGATCAAGGGGGCGAACTTGGGGTCGTTCGGCTCGAAGCCGGGGACTGTCTCTCTGGAGTTCCTGGCCCGGGTTGGGCAAGGTGGCCATGACCGTCTGGAGCAAGGCCGGCCAGTTCGTCCGCTCGGTCTCCTCGCCGACGAGCGACTTGCCCTTCTCGACGATCCCGGTGAACTCGCCCTTGGCGGTGTCGAACTCCGACTGATAGCGCTTGCCCTGCTCGGCAGACACTCTGGGCCTGCTTGACCGGCCCCTCGAACGGCTTGGTCTTGGCCAGGGCGTGCCACGAGCTGATGAACATGGCCGAGAAGCCGAGCATCAGTAGCGTCGAGGCCGCCAGCGCCCAGGGTTTCTTGCGGCGGATCATCCGCGCCTGCTCGATCTCCGGCGGCAGCAGGTTCGTCTGCATCGGGCCGCGAGCCGAGACCCTGAACCGCCAGGCCGTAAGCGACCGGGAACGACGCCAGGTTCTCCTGGAACTGCGGCGCCGTCAGAACCTCGTCGCCGACGAGCTTCGGGAACGACTCCAGCCGCTCGACGTCCTGGTTGAGGTTCTGCTGGAGGAACTTCTGGAGCCCCGGCAACTTGAAGCCGTTGCCCAGGCCGACGATCTTGACGATCTTGGCGTTGCGGTTGACGCTCGAATAGAAGCCGATCGAGCGGCTGACCTCGCTGGAGAAGTCGTTGAAGATGCCGCGCATCGCGGTGAAGACGGCGCGGGGGTCCTGGGCCTTGGTGGCGTTGCGCTTCAGGTGCTCGGCCTTGGCGAAGGTGAGCTTCAGCTCCTTGGTCAAGGCCCGGGTGAAGTGGTTGCCGCCGATCGGCACGTTGCGCTGCCAGATCCGGGTGCCGTCGGTGATGATCAGGTCGGTGTTGTCGGCGCCGATGTCGAGCAGGACGTAGGAGTTGGGTCACGTCGGCCGACTCGGCCTTCGGCGGCGGGCTGTCGAAGGCGACGTAGTTGTACAGGGCGATCGGCCCCATCTGGACGATGTCGACCTCGATGCCGGCGTCCTTCAACGGCAGGATCGCCCGGTTGATCTGGTCGCGCTTCATCGCGAACAGGCCGACCTCGGTCATCGAGATGTCTTCCTCGCCCTCCTCGTCGCCGCCGATCGCCTGGTAATCCCAGATGACGTCTTCCAGCGGGAACGGGATCTGCTGCCGGGCCTCGAACTTGACGATGTCGGGGATCCGCTTCTTCTCGACCGGCGGCAGCTTGATGAACTTCACCAGGCCGGCCTGGGCCGAGACCCCGATGGCGACCTTGCAGTCCTTCAGGTCGTTGCGGCCGAGGAAGGTCGTCAGTGCCTCGCGGACCAGTTCCTCGGGGTCGGCGTCGGGCTGGCTGAGGATCTTCGGGTACTCGACGAAGTCGAAGGCCTCGGCGACGAGCTTCTCGGGGTCCTCGCCGGGGGTGAGCTTCAGGGCCTTCAGCGCGGCCTGACCGATGTCGATGGCCCAGACGGCCTGGATCTTCGCCATTGCTGATTCATCTCCTGTCGAATCGGGAACCCGTCGGAGCCAAGCAAATCGCCGGAAGTGCCTCGGGGCATGGGGACGGCGAGCGGGGACTCTCCGGGGGCCGAATCACGCTAGCAACCGAGACTACGGCTCGTCAACGTAACGCCTGACCCGCCAACGGCGAACGCCGCTCAGGGGATCGATGGGGCCGGGCGTCGGGAAGGTGCTGTCTGCATATCCCTTCGACGTTTCGAACGGGCCGGGAGTTCCCGGCGGCGGCGGAAAGCAACGAAAAGGAAGGGAACCGAACCCGCGACGACCGTCCCGAGAGCCGCCGCCGCGTGCGCGGTGCAATCAAGCAAGTTTAACATACGCTCGAACCGCCCGCGTCGGTTCATTTCCGGAGCGCGGATGTGTGGATGTGCCGCGGGTGGGTGTCGGGCCGTCGCTCCGGAACGGGGCGAGGCGGCGGTTCAGCGACGAGGCCGTGGCGACGCGAGCGAGGGGTCGGGCAGGGCGGGCTGGGGTCGTCGGGCGATCGGGACGGGAACGGGGGTTGTCCGGACTCTCGGGGGCGGCCGAGTCGCCGAGCACGTCGATCCGGAGGTTGTCGAAGTAGGCTTCGCCGTAGCCGGCCAGGCCGAGCAGGACGGAGACCTCGCCATCGGCCGGGGCGCGGCGGTAGAGGACGATTTCCTTCCACTCGGGGATCGCGTCCGTCGTCCGGAACTGGAGCGCCTCGCCGCCGAGCGAGTCGCGGACGATCAGGCCGCCGCGACCCGGCGCCAGCTCGCGAGGCATCTTGACCAGGACCCGAATCCGGACGAAATTCGTCGCCCGGACCGGTACGGCCGGCGAGCGGACCGCCGCTTCCGGGTGGTCGCGGTAGGGGGGCAGGGCGTCGATCGTCGCGGCGACCGCCTTGGAGTAGGCCGCGTCGGACTGCTTGTCGAACGTCCCGTCGGGCTTGCGGAAGTCGTCCCGGTTGACCGAGACGACAGGTTCGACTCGCAATTTCAAGCGATGACCGCGGGATTGCTGCCCCAGCCCTCCTTGCGGTCGATCGCGATGCGAGGCGCGGACCTCGGACGCCTGGTAGCTCTCATTGACCCAGCCGGCCTGGCGGAGCGTCTCGGGGTCGGCGTCGAAGGTGCCGGTTGGCAGGCGGTTGCCGCCGAACGGGCCGAACTCGCCACGAATCCAGTCGCGCCAGTAGTAATATTGAGGGAGGGTCTGCCAGGAGAGCAGGGGGGCGCAGGCGACCGGGCTGACGAGTTGAGGCGGGTGTTTCGGCTTGCCCTGATCGTCGTAAATCGGAGGCGGGCCGTCGATCTTGGAGCGGGCGGCGGTGGCCTTCACGAGGTCGCGGAACGCCCGATCCCACTGGGCGCGCATCAGCATCCGGAGCGGCTGGCCGACCGTTCGGGCCTCCGACCAGGCCAGGTCGAAGTCCTGTCGGTCGAGGGCCTCGCGGCCCGACTGGAGGATCTGCCGGGCCTCGTTGAGCAGCGAGTCGGCGTCGCGGACCGTCTGTCCGCGGGACGACGAGCATGCCGTGGATCGTCTCGACCTCTCGGAGTTGCAGTTCCGCCTGCTTGATTGCGATGTCGGCCGCACGAGGGCTCAACGCCAGGGCCTGCTGCCGGATCGGATCGACCTGGCTCAGGTCGGTGGTCAGCAGGACCAGGGCCGTCGTGTTGAACGTCGGCAGGATGATCCGCCGTCCTCCGGCGTCGCGCTGGCTGTCCAGCTTCTTGACGCCGCCAAGGCTGATCTCGAACGCCTGAGCGCTCTCGGGCGCCGGGACCAGCAGGTTGACCTCGCGGCTGGCCATCTGTGGTGGCTGCCACTGGGCACCGCCGGCCAGGTCGGTGGCGACCAGGAGCTTGGTCCGCGTGTCGTCCCACTCGACCATCGCGACCTTGATGCTCGCGAGCGGCTTGACTTCCTCGCTCGTTTGCTTCAGACGGTTGTTGGACCGGCCCATGCTGGAGAAGCCCGCCGAGGCACCGCCCGAGGAATCGTATTGCAGCTTGGGCTTGGGGTTGGGGGGGAAGGCTTTCCAGAGCGTGACCTGGCCCGTGCCCCGCGCCAGGATCGGCTCGACCAAGGCCAGTTCGCCGATCAGGAGCGACGCCTCGTAGAGCCTCGGCAGTCCGACCGGCCGGCTGAGCCCGGCATCACCGCGGAAGCCGAGGCCGCGGTAGCCGGCCGAGACCGCCGTGTAGGCGTAGAGCCGCATCAGATCGGGCGACACCTGCGGCCATCCCCATTCCGGCGGCACATCGACGCCCCAGACTGCCGTGCGGATCACCTGCGACGACCGCGCTGGCACCCAGGCCAGGAACACGCCGTTGGGGTTGGAGGTGGCCGTCAGATCCCGCCGCTGGCTCAGGTAGCGGTAGGTATCGATCGGGTCTTCCATCCGGCCCGGGGCGTCGATCTCGACGCCCATGAGGTCGAGATTGTTGCCGAACAACCCATACGCCGGGAACATCCCGGCAATGGTACCGGTCGTCAGCCGAGAACCGCCCTCGGGCAGGTCATGGATCGACTCGATGAGGCGACGGACCCGCTCCAGCTCCACCTCGCGGACCTGCGCGTCGGCCACGGCTCCGAGGTTCTGGCCAAGGTCCCAGAAGGCCACCGATTCCCGCAAACGGAAGGTCCCCGCGGTCGCAGCGGCTCGTTCGGCATCCACGTCCCCGGCGGCGTCAAGAACGGGCATCAGCAGGAAGCCATGCTCGACCGCCCGGGCCAGGTCGTGCGGATCGGTCTCCGGCGGCACGGCCAGCACGTCGAAATTCGCCCGCCGAAGTGTCTCGACATCCGCCCCGGGTGCCGAGACGAGGAATGGGAACCAGGGCTGTCCGTTGTTCGTCAGTCGCGTGCCAACGATCTTGACCCGCTCGGCGGCCTCCGCCGCGCCTGGTTCGTGGTCGGGCAGGGGGGTCATCGCCTCCACCTCGCCGGCTTCGGGCGGGGCCTGGGTCGGCACGGGGCTCAGGCTCAGCTCGTCGAGGAAGACTTCCGAGGAGCCGCCCCCGCCGTACAGGTTGACGACCAGCCGTTGCAGGTAGGCCCCCTTGAGTCGCACCGGTCGGCCGGTGCTGGCCCGGATGACCCGAGCCTGCTCCTCCACCTTCCGCGCGATGCCCGAAAGTTCCAGCCGCTGCCAGCGATCCGCCGTATCGACGCTGGTGCCCGGCACGAGCACCATCGTCGCCGCTTCCCGATCCGGGTCTCGGTCCTCGGGCAGGATGACCACCCCGAAGAGCTGCACCCCCGGCCGGTTCGAGCGGGCATAGAGGGTCGCCTTCAGCCCTTCGACGATCGGGGCTCTCGGCACGTCATAGCTGTAATAGAGGACGCTGCCCAGCTTCGCTTCGAAGGCAAAGTGCTCCGAGAACCGCCCCTCGTGCGCCGTGGCTTCCGAACGGTCGTGGGCGCCGCAACAGGATCGTGGCGTCCGTATCCTCCTGCCGCCACGACGGTCGCGGTCCCTCGAACCCATCGCGATAGGTCGCCGCCTCGCCGTCCGGCTCTGTCTGGCCCCGCAAACCCGGCGCGAGGGCCAGACTTGCCAGCACGACCAGGATCGTCAGTGATGTCTTCCGCGAGAGGACGAGCATGGCACGTGACCTCCTTTTCACGTGAGCCGGGGCCGACCCGGAGCCCCCGTCCCGGGCACTCTATCCCGACATCCCGAAGGCGAGAAGGTCAATGCCCTGTCCAGCAAGATCGAGACCGCATAGTTTTCTCATTCGGGTTATTTTACCAAAACAGACCACTCGGCCTATCTTCTCGTGCTAGAGTGGAGCTGACACCTTTTGAGGAGTTCACCTACGATGAGTCACGCCGAGGTCGGGGTCGGCCGGAGGCCCCTCGACGAGACGCCACCGGAACTGCGGGCCTTGATGGAGCGGGTACGGAGCCTGCCGGAGTCGGTCCGCTCCGAACTGGAACCGATCGTCGGCGACGCGATGGAGCAGGCCGTCTATCGGAGCCGGGTGCTGAGCCTGGCCCGCGAGGCCCTCGAACGCTTCCGTCTCGATCTCGAAGTGACCCGGTTCGACCTGGAGGCAACCCGCCGCGAACGCGAGCGGTTCCGTCAATTGCTCGACTTCGACGAGTGAGGTCGCGACGCCGCCTGCCCTGCGTCAGCGCCGACGGCCTGCGGGCTTGGGCTTTGCCAGCCAGGCCGTGAGGACGCGGCCGACGCTCGTCAGGCTTGTCGGCGAGCAGTGCTCGGGGGTATCCGAGGCGGTATGCCACTGGGGATAATCGAAGTCGATCATGTCGATGGTCGGGATGCCGGCGTCGTTCATGGCCAGGTGGTCGTCCAGCACCTCGCGACCCAGCTCGTCGCGGAATGCCTTCTCACCGAGCCGGTGAGCGACTCCCCAGACATCGCGGAGCAGACCGCCCGCGAACCGGAGGCTATACGGCTCGCGGGGCAGGGTGAGGTTCTCGCCGCCGACCATGTCCAGCAGGATGCCGCCCGCATAGACCCACTTCTGCTTGCCCGACCGCCGGGCTGCCCGATACTGGCGGCCAAACTCCTTCGAGCCGAGGAAATACGTACCGACGTGGTCGTAAACCAGTTCCTCGCCGTCGAAGAGCACCAGGTCGACGCCCCAGGGCGTGGGCAGGTTCTGAAGATGGTGAGCCATCTCCATCATCAGGGCGACGCCCGAGGCGCCGTCGTTGGCCCCCAGGAAGGGGTCGTTGCGACGGCGGGGGTCAGGCTCCATGTCGGGGTGGGGCCGGGTGTCGTAGTGTGCCGCGATGACGATGCGATCGGTCCGCTCGGGGAACCAGGAGCCGATCAGGTTCGCCATCTTCACCGGCTGCCCGCTGATCGGGTCGCGGGCATTGAACGGCTGCTCCTTGATGACCGCGCCGTGCTTGCGGAAGTGTTCGGCCACGAGCGCCCGCTGCCTCTCATTGGCCGCCGAGCCGGCCGGACGTGGTCCGAGGTCACAGAGCTGCTTGAGGTAGCCGTAGGCGCGGTTGCCGTCGATCGGAGCCGGCCGAGCGCGGCCTGGGGATCGTCCATGTCGGGCCTCGACCTCGGCCGCTGCCACCAGAATGCCAACCCGCCCAGACTGCGTCCGATCAGGAGCACGACCGCGACCGCACCCGGCCGCCCGCCGCGGGAAGAACCCTTGGCCTGGGCCGGCCGGTGGCGCGAGTCGGGGCTTCGGGCGACAGTTCCGATGTCCGCATCGTCGGGCCCCGGGGCTCAAATTGCGAAAGGGGTCTCCGACCGTGACGTTCATCCCCGCCATGCTAGCAGAACGACGCGATCATCGGCAGCCCGGTTGTGCTGGCCGCTCCGATCAGCGCCAGGCTCGGATGGTCTCTCAGCAGTCCGCCAGCCGCTCCATCGGTAACCCGACGACGTTCGACCAGCTCCCGCGGACGACCGTGACGAACGGGTCGTCGTCCTGCACGCCATACGCCCCGGCCTTGCCGACCCAGCGGCCGGAGTCGAGATGCTCGAGGCGCTCGGCGTCCGTCAGTTCGCGGACCTTCACCACCGTCGTCTCGACGGCCCCCGCCCACTCCGACCCGCTCGGCCGGTAAAGGACGATCGCCGTGAGCACCTCGACGTTCCGCCCCTCCTGGAGCCGGATCATCCGTTCGGCGTCGTCCCGATCGACCGGCTTGTTCAGGATTTCCCCGCCGACCGCGCACGACGTATCCGCCGCCAGGATCAAGCCCCGCCGTCCTTCTCGACGCCACCTCCACCGCCTTGCGGAAGGCTAGCTCCGCAACGTAGCGGGCCACGTCCACCGGGCCGATCGGCTCCGGCTCCTCGACGCCGGACGGATCGACCTCGAACTCGTAGCCCGCTTCCGCCAGGAGCTGGCGACGCCGCGGGGAGGCGCTGGCGAGGATGAGCTTCATGCCTTCGGGGATGCTCGATGGAGAATGGTTAAGAGGCCCTCACAAAATGGGGACGGGCACCTCGAAGACTCGGAGGCCGTCCCCATTTTGTGAGGGCTTGTAAGGGTCGATTCAAACCTGATCCGGCACGACGAACGGCTCGCGATAATGCCGTCTCAGGAGGGCGGTGGCCTCGTCGTCGTGGCGAATCGATCTCGGCGTGGCTGTCGTAGTCGAGGCGTCGGCCGACACGGACGGCGATGTTGCCCAGGTGGGCGAGCACGGCGGAGTGGTGGCCCTCCTCGATGTCGGCGTTCGGGCGGTCGCCCGACTTCAGGCATTCGAGGAAGTTGCGACGATGGGGACCGTCGGAGAAGGGGCGGTTGGGCGTCGGGAACGGCCTTGTTCCGCTTCTCGAAAAGCTGCCAGCCGGCGCGGCCGACGAGGATATAGCCATCGGTCCCGTAGAAGGCGACGCCGTTCTCGTACCCTTCCTGCACGTAAGGCGACCAGAGCCTCTGCTCATAGACGAGCATCTGGTCGGTCTCGGGGAACGCGAAGGCGACGTACTGCGTGTCGGGAACCTGCTTGGCGTCCTTGATCGCGAGCGTGCCGCCCGCGGCGGAGACGGTCTTCGGCGACGTGACGCCCAGACCCCAGCGGGCGATGTCGAGGTCATGGACGCCGTCGTTGCCCATGTCGCCAGTGCCGAAGTCCCATTGCCAGTGCCAGGAGGAGTGGAACCGGTTCGGGTTGAACGGCCTCTCCGACGCCGGACCGAGCCAGAGGTGGTAATCGACACCATCCGGGACCGGCTCATCCTTCTTGGGCGAGACCGGACCGCGGAGCTGGCTGTTCCAGGCTTTCGCCAGATGGACCTGACCGATCCGTCCCGAGCGGATGGCTTCCATCATGTCGTGATAATGCGGAGCGCTGCGGCATTGCGTCCCGACCTGCACAACCTTGTTGTATTTCCGCGAAGCCTCGATCATCTTCCGCCCTTCGCGGACGTTGTGCGAGGCCGGCTTCTCCACATAAACATGCTTGCCCGCCTGGCAGCCCCAGACCGTCGCCAGAGCGTGCCAGTGGTCGGGCGTGGCGACGACGATCGCATCGAGCGACTTGTCCTCCAGCACGCGGCGGAGGTCCTGCTCGGTCTTCGGCTCGCGTCCCTCCTGGCGGGAGGCGACCTCGGGCGCGACTGCGGGGAAGAGACGCGAGTCCACGTCGCAGAGATAGGCGACGTTCACATCCGACTCGCCGGCAAAGCTCTGGGCGAGGCCCCGCCCCCGTCCCCGGATGCCGACGATCGCCACGTTCACCCGATCCGCCGGCGCAGCCTTCGCCGACGATCGGGAGAGGACCGTCAATCCGGCGGCGAAGGCGCCGGCGGAACCCTGGAGGAACGCCCTGCGGTTGGTCGGCATGTTGACCCCCTTCAGAAAGTTGGCGTCCGCGTTCGAGCGATCGTGACCAACCGGGATCATAACCGTGCCGCCCGGAGCCCGCCAGGTTCTGACGCCTTGCCGCTTCCGCCGCACCGGGATAGCCTGGAAGGCCGTCGTCGCGGCTCGCCCGATCGCGACGCATCCCCGCATCCCGACGGTGTCCTCCCGATGCGCGAACTTCTCCGCTCCCTCGTCCAGTCGCTCCACTCCGGCCGCGAAGCGTTGCTTTGCCAGGTCGTCGAGACCCGAGGCTCGACCCCGCAGAAAGCCGGAGCCTTGATGCTGGTCTTGCCCGACGGCGGCCAGGTCGGCACGCTCGGCGGCGGCTGCGTCGAGGCCGAGGTCAAGCAGCGGGCGATTCGGCTCCTGGACCGCGAGGGGGCCGAGCTTCAAAGCTTCGTGCTCGACCATGACTACGCCTGGGCCGACGGTCTGATCTGCGGCGGTCGCATGACGATCCTCGCCGAAGCCCTCCGTGGCGACGCCCCGGCGGCCTACTTCCGCACCTACCTCGACCGTCTCGAATCCGGCACGGGTTCACCGAGGTCGTCGCCCTGGACCCCGAGCGGAGCGGCGTTCCCCGGCTCGGCGCTCGGTTCCTCTTCGACACCGAGGCGAAACCCATCGCCGTCTGCCCGGAGCTTCCGATCCCATCGGAACTCACCGGGAGTGTCGTGCCGCTCGACGAGCGACCGCGTCCCTCCGTTCGCCTCGGCGCGGCCTTCCTGCCGACCTTGCCCCGGGTCCGCCTCGTGGTGGTCGGCGCCGGCCACGTTGGCCAGGCGGTCGCGGAGCTGGCGGCGACCGCCGATTTTGAAGTCTGGGTCGTGGACGACCGCCACCAGTACGCGAATCCCGAACGTTGCCCGTCCGCCAGCCGGCACGTCGTCGGCCCGCTGGACGAGGTCCTGCCCAACCTGGCGCTCAATCCGCAGACCTATGCCCTGGTGGTCACCCGCGGTCACGGACACGACCAGGAAGCCCTTTATCACCTCGCCCCGACGCCGGCGCCTTATGTCGGTCTGATCGGGAGCCGCCGCAAGATCAAGATGATCTTCGAGGCGCTCCGCGAACAAGGGATTTCCGAATCGGCCCTGGCCCGCATCTCGGCGCCGGTCGGGATCGACATTGGCTCGGAATCGGTGGCCGAGATCGCCGTGAGCATCGTGGCCGAACTGATCGCCCGCCGTAACCTCGGCCCGTCGGCCGCGGTTGGCAACGCCTTCACCCGTACGGAGCCGACCCCCGCGTGATCGCGGCTCTCGTCCCCGCCTGCGGCCGGAGCACCCGTATGGGCCGGCCGAAGTTGACGCTCCCGATCGACGGACGACCGGTGATCGCCCGCGTCGTCACCGCCTTGCTCGCCGGTGGCGTGAACCGCGTGCTCGTGGTCGCTCCCCCCGAGACGATCGAAGGGGCCACCCCGCTCCGGCGAGCCGCCCGCGACGCAGGCGCCAACGTGCTCGTCGCCCCCGCCCCCACGGCCGACATGCGAGCCACGATCGAGGTCGGCCTTCGCGAGCTGCTCCAGTCCAGCCCCGCCCCCGAATTGCTCGTCCTGACTCCGGGCGACAGCCCCGGGCTCACCCCCGCTCTCGTCGCCACCTTGCTCCACCTCCGTCGCGCCGAGCCCGAGGCCGTTTTCGTGCCCGCCTTCTCCGGTCGTCGCGGCCATCCCCTCCTCTTGCCCTGGCCGCTCGCCACCCAGATCCCTGACCTGCCGCCCAACGTGGGCGTCAACGCCCTCCTCGCCCGCCACGCCAACCTCGTCCGCCTCGTCCCCCTCGACGACCCCGGCGCCGTCGCCGATCTCGACACACCGGAGGATTATCGACGCTGGTCCGGATCGGCCGATCGCGATCCGGATCGCCGATGATTCACCATCGATCTTCGACCGGCCCTGCCGCACCTGCCCACTACCCCCGCCAGCCGCCATTGACCGCCAGGACGTGCCCCGTGACGTAACTGGCCAGGTCGGACACCAGGAAGAGAACGGCGCTGGCCACCTCCGAGGGCGACCCCAACCGTCCGAGCGGGACCGATTTGACCATCCCTTCGCGGACCGGCTCCGCCACGCTGGCCATCATCGGCGTCTCGATCACGCCCGGCGCCACCGCGTTGACCCGGATGCCCCTCCGGGCGCACTCGCGAGCCAGCACGCGGGTCAAGGCGTGGACCCCGGCCTTGGCCGAGGCGTAGTTGGCCTGGCCGTGGAAGCCGGCGTCGGCCGAGAGGCTGCCCATGTTGACAATCACGCCACCGTCGCGGAGGACCTCCAGGCCAAACTTGCAGCCGTGGAAGACGCCCGATAGGTTGGTCTCGATGACCGACCGCCACTCGTCCAGAGTCATCTTCGCAACCGAGCGGTCGCGGAGGATTCCTGCGTTGTTGACCAGGATGTCGAGCCCACCCAGATCATCGCGGATCGACGTCATCAACCGCTTCACCGCCTCCGGATCGGACACGTCCGCCCCGCGAACCTGGGCGCTGCCCGGCCGTTCCTGATTCAAGGGCCCGGCGACGGCCTCGGCATCGCCGCGGGTCCGGCCGTCGCCGAGGTCCGGATGGTTCAGCACCACGACGGCCCCGGCCCCATGGAGCGTCCGCGCGATCTCCGCCCCGATCCCCTGCGACGCACCCGTGACCAGAGCCGTCTTTCCCGAAAGATCAATCGCGACACTCATCAACCGGCCTCCTCCGACCCGCAGGCCGTCTTCGTCTCTGGAATGGAACGATGGCGTGCGGCACGCGCCCTGCGAGAGTCCTCGGCTCTCAATCGTCGATCTCCAGGCCGTGCTCCGTCAACCGGTAGGGAACGATCTCGTCGCCGCAGTAACTTCCGCGATGCTTGGCGATGAACAGGGCCCGTCCCATCCGGCCGTCCTGCTTCGTGCGACCCATCAGGATGATCGTGTTGGCGTTCGTGAAGACGTCTCCCTCGCCGATCGGCTGGGCCATCAGGTCGTCGAGCAGAACGTGGGGCGTCGTGTAGAGGTACAGGCAGCCAATCGACTCGTGGTCATAACGGTGAGTCATCACCTTCGGCTGGTTCGACCGGAACTGCTCGCGAAACAGCTCCCGCGCGGCCCAGTCGTCCTCTTTGCGGAGGATCTGGTGATACAGGTACTCGAAGAACTCGAACTGGATCGAATCCCCCATCCGCTCGGAAGGTTCGATCCCATCAACGACCACTCGCCGCACCCCACGGACGAAGTGCGCGTAGAAGAACGCCGCCGCGACGCGGAGCGTCCGGGCCAGATCGGTCTTCCAGGCATGCCAGTCGTCGGGCTCCAGGTCGCGGCGGGTCACCCGGCGGCCAGCACGGCCGAAGGGGTGGAAGTAGTCGCCGATCTCGTGATGGAAGTCCCAGACGGAAGCCAGATCGAGCGGGCCGTCCGCAGCATAGGGGGCGAGATCCCAACCGAACTGGGAGCGGGCGTAGTCGCGGTGATTCTGGGCGTCCCCGCGACTGGTCAGGTCACAGACCAGGCCGCGATGACCCTCAAGCCGGCGCCCGGCATCGGCCCATCGCAGGCCGAGCTGCGTCTTGCCGACGCCGGTGGCTCCGGCGATCACGGTCAGCGTGCCCGGCAGGAGCCCGCCCCCGAGATGGCGGTCGAGCGCTTCGAACTGGAACGACTGTCGAGGCGTGATCATGAGCTTGATCCAGGAATTAGTTCGTGGGAGACAGCCGCCTCCGGCTGGCCCTGCCGGAGACAGCCGGAGGCGGTTGTTTCACCGAGATCCCATCGGAGTGACGCAGTTGGCCGGTTTCTGGACCTGCGACCGAGGTGAGTGCCAGTAGGTCCGACTTCAGTCGGGCCGGAAGTCCTCTCGACTTCAAGGTTCCCGGCCCGATTGAAGTCGGACCTTCTCCCGCCAACGCTGCAACTGTGTAACTCCAATCCCAATCGTCGCTGGTTGTCTTGGACGTCTCCATTGTGCGATGGACTCCCAGACTCGACCCGTGGCAAGGCGACACGACACCACGATTGCCTTCGGATCGACGGACACCTCTCATCCTGCGGAGACCGGTCCCGGGTCGGCCGCCACGCCCAGAAGTGCGGCGAGCAGGCCCGACCAGAGCAGGCCGTCGTACGCTCCCCCGCCGCCGATCGCCGCCCGCACGGCCCCCAGGCGGACCAGGGCGGGCCAGTAGGGGAGTTCGGCCCCGATCAAGGGTCCGACCAGGCCGGCGAAGTAGGCGAAGATCGCCGTGGAGCCGGACCCGCGCCCCAGGGTCAAGCCGAGCGCCGCGCCGAACAGGCCGGTGAGTGGCCAGGCCAAAACCACGCCGCGGTCGGCAACCGGACGGGCCAGCAGGAAGCTCAGGCCCGCGACGAGGACCGTCGCCACGGCCAGCGGTCGGAACGCGTCGGGCGACAGCCGAAGCCCCCGCTCGATCGCCACGGCGAGCGGCACCAGGCAACCCCCGACGTTCACGCCCACGCGCAGGTCGGGAAGTCTCAGCCGGATGGACGCGGCCGAATTCCTTCGCAGACGAAGCAGCGGCAACTCGATCCTGCCTCCCACGAAGATCGCGAGGGTGAGCGCGACGGCCGCCCCAAGCGCGTAGTTGAGACGCGCGAAGGCGCCCAGGCACGCCACGGGCAGGGCCAGCGCGAGTAACAGCAGGAGCCCGGAAGACGGAACCGCTTTCACAGGTCGCGTGTGGAAACAGACCCCGGCATGACACCATGCTTGTGCCAGACAAGCGGCAAGCGGACCGCCCGCTCCGCCGATCCAAACCATTGTCGAGAGGCGAGTGCCGGGCGGCAAGGCCGGAGTCGGCCGGTTTGGGATCAAGCTCGCCGCAGAAATAAGCCGAAACAACAGGCGGGAAAATCGCGAGATCCGTCACGACTGGTACGAGGCCATGAGGACTCGCGGACCAGGCGGTGATGGGTCGGGGGGCGCTCCGTCGCCGACACTGGAGCGGCATGCCGCGGTCCAGGCCGCGCCGCCCGCAGCGCCAGGACACCCCCTGGAGCGAGGATGGAAGAAATGGGGATTCACGCATCACTTCGATGCGGAACGGATACCGGGCGTGAGACCCGGGACAGGGAGATCGTCGTGCCGATGACTAGCCAACCCAGACGACCCGCGCCGTCGGCTCGGTTCTGCGATCCTGGTCGCGGGCCTGCTGGCGATCGGCGGGTTCGCGGCCGGAGGGGCGCGAGGGCCCAGGCCCCTTCGCCACCGGCGTTGCCACCGACGGCCCTGCCACCGTTGCCGGTGGAGATCCAGGAGCCAGCACCACCCCCGCCGCCGATGCCGGCGCCCCTGGCCGGGCCCGAGGTGCGGCCAGTCGCTCCCGCGGTCGGAGGGGGCGAAGTTCCCCTGGAAGTGGGCGACCTGGTCGAGATCGTGGGCGAGCCCGCGGCCGAGGTCCAGGTCATCGTCGGTCGCTCGCGGATCTTCGCCCTCAAGCGGCCCGCCTCGCGGATCTACATCGCCAACCCCGCGATCGCCAACATCCGGTTCCTCGACGAGGAGCCCAACCCGCGGTTACTCGACATCTACGGCATCTCCTTCGGCTCCACGACACTGACCCTCTGGGACGAGCAGGACCGCTCGACCTCGATCCGGTTGCGGGTCACGATCGACACCCGCGACCTGGAAAGGCGGCTCAAGCAGGTCTTCCCGGGGGCCGACGTCCAGGTCTCCCAGGTCGGACCGCAGGTCATCCTTGACGGCCAGGTGCCCGACGCCAAGACGATGTCCGAGGTGCTCCAGATCGTCCAGGCCACCTTGCTGGGCGAGGCAGCGAGCGTGCCGGTTTTCGGTGGCGGAGGCGGGGCGCCGCCGCAGTTCTCGCGAGCCGACGGCGTTACCCGGACTGCCTTCCAGGTGCCCGAGGCGGTGCCTCAGCCGGTGCCGGCCCCTGCGGCTGGCACGGGTCTCCAGTCGGGTGTCCTCCTGCCGCCGGCACCCGGCACGCCGGGCGGCCCGGTCCCCGCACCGGGACAGGTCCCGGCGGGCGGAGCCTTGCAGGAAGAGGCCCTCGGTGCGATGCCCTCGGCCTCGGCCTACGGCTCCCCACCCCGCGCCGGTGGCGGCTTGCTCTCGCCCGGTACGATCGTCAACCGCGTCCGCGTCCCCGGTCCCCGCCAGATCTTGCTCAAGGTCAAGATCGCCGAGCTGAACCGCACGGCTCTCCGCCAGCTCGGGGTGAACTGGCAACGGATCACCGACGGCGCCATCTACAATTCGGTCGTCGGCAACATCGGCGCTGCCGGCTCGCAGCTCTACGGCATCTTCGACGAGGGCAAGTTCTCGCTGTTTATCAATGCCCTGCGAGTCAACAGTCTCGCCAAGATCCTCGCTGAGCCCAACCTGGTCGCCCTCGACGGCCAGCCCGCCGAATTCCTGGCCGGCGGCAAGTTCCCCTATCCGGTCCCCCAGAGCGCCACGATTCCGGGCGGCGGTACGGTCGTCACGATCCAGTTCGCCCAGTTCGGCGCGATCCTCCAGTTCCTGCCCCATATCCTCGCCGACGACACCATCCGGCTCGACGTCACCCCGGTCTTCAGCGAGCTGAACTTCGCCTCCGGCACCTCGATCGCCGGCACGACCGTCCCCGGCATCAACCAGCGCAGCGCCCGCACGGTCGTCCAGCTCCGCGAGGGCCAGACGCTCGCCATCGCCGGCCTGCTCCAGACGACCACCAACGGCACCGTCACCCGTATCCCCGGCCTCGGCGACCTGCCGATCGTCGGCCCCTGGTTCAGCCGGAACAACATCACGACGACCGAGACCGAGCTGGTCGTCCTGGTCACGCCCGTGCTCGTCGATCCGCTCGACCCGGATGAGGTCCCGCCCTCGCCCGGCGATCGGGTCTGGGAGCCGAACGACTGGGAGTTCTACTTCCTCGGCCGACTCGAAGGCCGCACCGGCCACCCGTTCCGCGCCACGATCCAGTACCTCGATCCGCTCGACATCATGAAGCACTTCCGAAGCGAGAATCACTGGGTCATCGGCCCGCACGGTCATGCCGATTAATCTCGGAAGCCACCTCCGCGCGATGTCGCGGGACGATCCGGCACACATCGACCAGCACGTCAGGGCCGTCTGTCGGCCACACCCAACGGACCCGTTGGCCTGACCGCCTGCCGGCTCCGGCCCTGCCTTCTCGACCAAAGCCCGCACTCAAACGAAACGAAAGGCCCACCACGGGCCACGGAGAATCGCGATGGGGAACCGACAACGACTCTGGAAGCCCTGGTCGGCCTCGGGCCTGCTGGCACTCGGGCTCGCCACCGCGCCGGCCTTCGGCCAGTTGCCCGGGCCGTCGCCTCTCGTGCCGCAACCGCCGATGAGGGTGCCACCTCCCGTTCACCACGCCGGTCGCGGGCCGATCCATCAGGCCGGCTTCGTGCTCCACGACGAGTTCATTGGCTATCCCGCCATCTTTGACGTCCCGCCGCTCGGCTACTCGCTCTACCGCACGATGGGGGCCCAGGCCGCCAAGGCGAACGTCCATACGTTCATGCTCTACCGCTCCGACTTCCTCTCCGGCACCAACCAGCTCTCGCCCGCCGGCGCCTGGCGACTCAGCTATCTCGCCGCGCAGTTGCCCCACTGGAGCGGCCCGATCGTGATCGAGTGGACTCCCAATCAGCCCGGACTGGCCGAGGCCCGACGCGCCGCGATCGTCGCCTCGCTGGCCGCCGCCAACCTGCCGCCGGTGAACGGCCGGGTCCTCATCGGCCCCTCGCCCTATCCCGGCCTGCTCGGAGTGGATGCGGCCAACAACTACGACACGCTCATCAGCCGCGACCTGGCCGCCCCACGTACCTACAGCCTGACCCCCACCTCGACCGCCAGCTTCGGCGGAGGTGCCCGATGAGCCAGCGCCGCCCACTCGCCTCGGCTGCCACCTTCGCCCTGATCCTTGAGGCGATCCTCGTCGGCCGGCCGCTCCCATGTCACGCCCAGTCGGTGCCGAATGCCCCCGGCCGCTTCGCCCTTCTGGAAGCGAGGCTCCGACACCCGCGTCGAGGTGAAAGTCGATCCCGGCCTGATGCGATCGGGCTTCGAGACCGGCCTGACCACCGAGCAACGCATCAATACGCACTTCGATCTTGCCCGCGCCCTTGAAAACCAGGGGCAGTACGACGGGGCCATCACCGAGTACCAGAAGGTCATCGAGGGCTTCGAGTCGGCCGGCAAGCTCCGCCTCGACACCCGGACCCGGGCCCGGATCCATCGCCGGGTCGGCGTCGCGTTCGACCGGCTCGGCAAGTTCGACAAGTCCCGCGAGCACTACCAGGCCGCCCAGCGACTCGCCCCCAAGGAGGCCGACGTCTGGAACGACGCCGGCTATAGCGAGTACCTCCAGGGCCACTGGGCCGAGGCCGAAAAGGCCTTGCGGAAGGCCGTCGAGCTGGACCCCTCCAACCCGCGGCTCCTGACCAACCTCGGCCTCGCCCTCGCCGCCGAAGGGCAGACCGACGCCGCCCTCGAATCGCTCACCAAGGCCGCCGGCCCCGCCGCCGCCCACGCCAACCTCGCCTACGTCCTGGCCTCCACCGGCCAGCTCCCCGCCGCTCGCCAGCACTACACGGCCGCCCTCGCCATCCAGCCCGATCTCACCGCCGCCCGCGACGGCCTGCGAAGGTCGAGGCCCGCCTCGCCCGTTCCGATGCCGATCGGCCCAGGCCCCCGGCCGACGCCGTCCGACGCGCCTCCGCCTCGTCCGAAAGAATCTCGAAGAAAAGGTGATCGAAACCGGTCCCGATTTCGGATAATAGTCGATTGTTCAGTACTGCTCCGAGGATGTCTCGGGCTGTCACGGACCTACGCCATCGCGCCGCCTACTCGCGCGCGTCCTCCATCGCCGAACGAACGTCAAACTTTGCGGGTGACCGACGTTAACTCGCTTATTGACCGAGATCTTGCGTATCGTCTGATAATCGCGTCATGCGGCGTCCCCAGGTCGTCTTCCGGACGTCCTTGGGGCGTCGCCTTGACGTCCCGGCGGCGTCGCGACCGTGTCGATCGGGTTTCGCGGTAGTGGCTGGTCCTCGTCCGGCAGGGCGTCGGCGACCCGACCCTGGCCCGGTCGCACCGGCCGTCTGCGGCTTGAAAAACCGCGTCGGTCCTGCAATATTCAACAATGCGCCAACACCACCCGCCGCGACGCGAGGTCCCGCCCATGACCACCCGCCCGGCCTGCCTCCGATCCCGCCTCCCGCTCGGCCTGCTCCTCGCGTCCACCATGCTGGGAGCCAGTCCGCCGGAGGACTCGGAGAAGCCCTGGGCTTTCCGACCGGTGAGGCGGCCCGAGGTGCCATCGGTCGAGGCCGCGTCGGACGCGATCCGCAACCCGATCGACGCCTTCCTCCTCGCGACCCTCCGCGAGCAGGGGATCGAGCCCGCTCCCGAGGCCGACCGCCGCACCTTGATCCGCCGCCTGACCTTCGACCTGATCGGCCTGCCGCCGACGCCCGAGGCGGTCGAGGCGTTCGTCGCCGACCCGGCCCCCGATGCCTACGAGCGCCTCGTCGAGCAACTCCTCGCCAGTCCCCAATACGGCGAGCGCTGGGGTCGGCACTGGCTCGACGTCGTCCGCTACGCCGAGACCCATGGATACGAGCGCGACGATCCCAAGCCGAACGCCTGGAAGTACCGCGACTACGTCATCGCCGCCTTCAACCAGGACAAGCCCTACAACCGCTTCCTCATCGAGCAGCTCGCCGGCGACGAGATCCCCGAACCGACCATCGCCTCGAAGACCGCCACCGGCCTCCACCGCCTCGGACTGATCGACGACGAGCCCGCCGACCCGGTCATGGACCGCTTCGACCAGCTCGACGACATGATCAAGACGGTTGGCACGACCTTCCTCGGCCTCACGATCCACTGCGCCCGCTGCCACGACCACAAGTTCGACCCGATCCAGCAAGCCGACTACTACCGCCTGGCTTCCTTTTTCACGCCTGGCGTCCGCTACCGGCGCGGCAGCGTCGAGAGCATCAGCCTCGTCCTCGCTTCCGATTCGGAAGAGCAACGGGTCGCGGAGCTGAACCAGGCCGTCGATCGCCAGGTCGCCTCGCTCCGCGAGCGGATCAAAAGCGTCGGTGATGGGGACTTGAAGCAGACGCTGGAGAAACGGGTCAAGGCCCTCGCTGCCCTCCGTCCTGCGAAGCTTCCGATGGCCCTCGGCTTCACCGACAACGGCCCCGACGCCGACCCGACCGCGCTCCTGATCCGCGGCGACGCCCACAACCCCGGCCCCGAGGTCGCTCCCGGTTTCCTCGCGATCCTCGAACCCGATCCGCCCACGATCACGCCCCCGCCCGGCGGTCGCACGACCGGCCGCCGCCTCGCCCTCGCCCGCTGGATCGCGTCGCCCGACAACCCCCTCTCGACCCGCGTGATCGTCAATCGCGTCTGGCAGTACCACTTCGGCCGCGGGATCGTCGGCACGCCCAGCGACTTCGGCGCCATGGGTGAAGAGCCGTCCCACCCTGAGCTCCTCGACTGGCTCGCCTCCGAGTTCGTCACCCGCGGCTGGAGCCTCAAGGCGTTGCACCGACTCCTGGTCCAGTCCGCCGCCTACCGCCGTTCCGACCGCTGGGACGACAGGGCCGGTGAGATCGACCCCTACAACACCCTCCTCTGGCGGATGGCCCCCCGCCGCCTGGAGGCCGAGCCGATCCGTGACGCCATGCTCGCCGTCACCGGCGACCTCAACCTCGAAGTCGGTGGACCCAGCGTTCGCCCCCCGATCCCGAAAGCCGTCCTCGCCGGCCAGTCCCGCCCCGGCAACGGCTGGAACGTCTCTCCGCCCCGCGAGGCCGCCCGCCGGAGCGTTTATATCCACGTCAAGCGGACCCTCGCTGTCCCCGAGCTGGAGCTTCTCGACGCCGCCGACAACAACGATCCCTGCCCCCGACGCGCTGTCACGACCACCGCCCCCCAGGCCCTCACGTTCCTCAACGGCGACTTCGCCCACCAGCAGGCCGACCACTTCGCCGCCCGCCTCCTCCGCGAATCCGGCATCGATCGCGCCGCCCAGGTCGAGCGGGCCTTCCGACTCGCCTTCGCCCGCCGTCCAACCGACTCCGAGCTTCGCGACTCCCTCGCGTTCCTCAACTCCCAATCCGCCCTCATCGCCCTTCGCCCTCACCCCGAGGACCGCCCCGATCCACCGCGCGAGGCCCTCCGCGCCCTCTGCCTCGTCCTGCTCAACGCGAATGAATTTGTGACTGTTGATTGATTCATGGAATGACCTTCGTCAGCGCCCATCGCTCGTGGACCATCAGCCATCGACCATTGGACCCAGTCCGTTCTCCCTCTTGCCCAGCAGGCCCGCCATGACCCCGTGCCGCCGCACCCGCCGCGAGTTCCTCTGGCAGACCGGCGCTGGCTTCACCGGCCTGGCGTTGACGGCCATGCTCGCCGCCGACGGGTTCTTCCCGAAAGCGAAGGCCGACGACTCCCCGCCCGACCCACTCGCCCCCCGGCCGCCCCACTTCCCGGCGAAGGCGAGGAACGTCATCTTCCTCTTCATGTACGGCGGCCCCTCCCAGGTCGATCTCTTCGACCCGAAGCCCGGCCTCAACGACCGAAGCGGCAAGACCGTCGATATCGAGGTCCGCAAGGGGCAGATGTCGAAGGCGACCTTGCTCGGCTCGCCGTTCAAGTTCGCCAAGTATGGTCAGAGCGGGTCCGAGATCTCCGAGCTGTTTCCGAACCTGGCCGGCTGCGTTGATGACATGGCGATCGTCCGCTCGATGTGGGCCGACAGCTTCGCCCACGGCTCGGCGATGATCCAGATGAACACAGGCTCACTTTTTCAGGGACGTCCTTGCCTCGGGAGCTGGACCTGCTACGGTCTCGGCAGCGAGAATCAGAACCTCCCCGGCTTCGTCGTGCTCCTCGACCCCCGCGGCGGCCCGATCGGTGGCGCCCCGAACTGGTCGTCCGGCTACATGCCCGCCACCTACCAGGGGACCCAGTTCCGCACCACCGGCGACCCGATCCTCAACCTCTCCCCCCGCGGCGCCATGACCCGCCAGGAACAGCGTGCTCAGCTCGATTTCCTCGCCCGCCTCAACGAGCCCCACCACGCCGCCCGTTCTCACGACTCCGACCTCGCCGCCCGGATCGCCAGCTACGAGCTGGCCTACCGGATGCAAGCCCACGCCCCCGAGGCCGTCGATCTCGATTCCGAATCGGAGGACACCAAACGCCTTTACGGCCTCGACGACGAGCGATCCGCCGACTTCGGCCGCAAGTGCCTCATGGCCCGCCGACTCGTCGAGCGCGGCGTCCGCTTCGTCCAGATCTACTCCGGCGGCGGCCACAACGATGAGAACTGGGACGCCCACGGCGACGTCGGCCGCAACCACCGGCTCCACTGCGCCGAGACCGACCGGCCGATGGCCGGACTCCTGACCGACCTGAAGCGTCGCGGCCTGCTCGACGAGACCCTCGTGATCTGGTCCGGCGAGTTCGGCCGGATGCCGACCAGTCAGAACAGCACCGGTCGCGACCACAACCCCAAGGGCTTCTCCGCCTGGCTCGCCGGCGGCGGTGTCCAGGGCGGAACCACCTACGGCTCGACCGACGAACTCGGTTACGCCGCTTCGGAAAACCCCGTCCACGTCCACGACCTCCACGCCACGATCCTCCATCTCCTCGGTCTCGACCACAAGCTCCTCACCTTCTTCCACGGTGGCCGTGAGCAACGCCTCACCGACGTTCACGGTAACGTCGTTCACGACCTGCTGGCCTGAACCCCGAACGAGAAGGCACGCACGGAGGCACAAAACTCGCGAAGGGAAATGGTTGCCACGCCCGGCTCACCGAGGTCTCGGGTCGAATCGATCGCGAGAACCGGCCCGTTCGGGGTCGGAAATCGTGAGGAGAGTTTCCAAGAACCAGAAATTGGGTAGAATGGTATCGGGATGCGGGACGAACTCAGGCGTTTCCCGATCAGGCTCCCACCATGTCAAGCCACATGCAGATCCCTTGCCCGAACTGTCAACGATCCTTGAAGATCCGCCCGGAGTATCTCGGGCATCGGGTCGTCTGCAAGTATTGCGAACACCAGTTCATCGCCCAGGCCCCGGCGGCCCCGAGCGACCCGGATACGTCGGAAGGTCCAACGCTCGAAGAGATCTGGGAGCGCGAAAGCCATCGGGAGGAGGCCCCGAAGCGGCCCCAACCTGCCCCCCGCCGACCGGATTCACCGACATCGCTGGGGCCCGCCAATCGGAGTCGGAAGGATGACACCGACGACTCCTCCTTGCTGATCCCGGTCCGTCGCGATCCGCCCGAGCCCGAGGATGAGGCTCCGTTCGACCCCGAAGCGAGCGCCGCCGGCCGTGACAGTTCCGACGCCAACGCCTCTCCCCACTCCGAGCTGGAACGTCTCCGCGCGGAGAACGCCTGGCTCCGCGCTGAGGTCCAGTTGCTCCGCGAAGAACTCGGCGAGATGAGGACGCGAGACGGCTCGTTCCCGAACTCCTGAACGTCTTCGGGAATCCCGAGTTCGGTCCTGGGTGATGCCGTTCGTCCTGTCGGGCGTGTGCCGCAGGCCCTCTTCCCTCCTCTCGGAATCAGACGGTCGCCCCGGCGCGCCACCATCGCCAGCGGAAGGCGAGGTAGGTGAATCCGATCAGAACCAGACAGAACGGCGGCATGGCGAGCAGATAGACGGCCCAGACCGGCAGGTCAAGGCCCGGCACTTTCGGCATTGCCGTTGGGCTCGGGGTGCTGCTGTCGGACGTCCAGCCCGATCGGGCGGGCAACTCCATGCTGAACGAGGCCGAATACGGGCTCGTGATCGTCAAGGCCGCCCGGGCCTCGTCCGACAGGTTCGAGAAGTTCTCCAGGAATCGGCCGATGCCCACCGGCCCCGCGAAGAGGATGAGCAAGGTCATGTACGTCAAGACCATCGCGACAACCGTCCGTCGTACCAGCGACGAGCAAAGCAAGCCCACCGTGGAGGTTGTCAGGCAGCAGACCGCGATGATCGCAAGGAAGACGAAGAGCGTCCAGAACCGCTCCCGGAGCTCCGGGATCAGGACGTAAGCCAGCAGGATCTGCTCGGTGAGCAGGAACGTCAGGACGGTCGAGACCCGAAGCGCCGCGATCAGCTTGGCGAAGACGATCCGCCAGGGAGTCAGCAGAGTCGTCAACAGGAGACTCAACGTCTGACGCTCCCGCTCCTGCGTGATGCTCCCCGACGAGAAGACCGGCCCGACCAGAAGATTGAATGTCAGCACATAAGCGACATAATACCCCGCCCATTCCGGCTTGAAGAAGAGCTGGATCGCCATCAACGGGATCGACAGGAGCATGCTCACCTGGATCACCAGACGGAGCATCAGCGTCCCCTGGCTGAAGATCTCGCTGCGTAGCTCCTTTTCGAGCACGGGGTTCGTGCCGTCGGGCATCAGGTCGGTCCGCTTGGCCGGCGCGAAGAGCTTGTCGGGGAAGAGGTCGCGGTCGATGACGACGCCGATGGCGTACTTCATCTCCTCCTCCTCATCGACCACCTCCTTGCCCTCGCTGCCGACGTCCGGCGGATGCAGCAGGCGCCGATTGACCACGATCGCCACGACCGTCCAGATCGCCAGGCACCACGGCGGCAAGACCGCGATCGAGACGAAGTCCCGGATCAGGATGCTCTCGGGGTGGTTCGGGTCCGTCCTCGTCAGGACCACGCAGGCCAACGCCAGTGGCAGGATCACCAGATAACTGACCACCAGCGCCGAGCTGGTCCGCTGGAAGTAGCTCGAACAGGCGACGCTGATCAAGCCGAACGTCCCCGCCGCCAGGATCAGGATGAGGTAGGCGCGGGCGATCTCCGACAGCAAGATGCCCCCCAGCAGGAAGCAGAGGATCATCAACGGCAGGCTGGAGAGGATCAGCAAGACCAGATACGTCAACGAGCTCAGCAGCTTGCCCACCAGGATCGTCATCGGCTCCAGCGGACTCGCCAGGAGCATCTCGTAGGTCTTGCGCTCCTTCTCGCCGGTGATGCTGCCTGCGGCGAAGGTCGGGGCCACGAGGGCGACGAGGAAGAACTGTCCCAGAAAGAACATCTCGAAAAGACTCTGCGCCGCCCCCGAGCTGACGGCCGTGATCCCGCCCTCGGCCGTCGGCCAGGCGAAATAGACGACCACGCTCAGCAGCGATACATACGCGAATTGCAGGACGAACGACTTGGACGACCGCAGGTTCACCAGCAATTCACGGGAGAGGACGGGGTTGTCTCGCAGGAACATCGGCGGCGGCCCCGGGGAATCGGGCGTTCGGGCGAACCGAACCGTTCTCAGTTGACGATGCCCTTCGTGATCATCATGAACACTTCTTCCAGACTCAACTCCACCTCGGCGAAGGACTGCACGTGGACTCCCGACGCGATCAGGCGGCCCAGCAACCGCACCTGGTCGTCCTCCTGCCCCTCGAACTCGCAGGTGACGGTATGGTCGTAGCTCTCGATCGACCGCACGCTCCGGTCATCGCGGAGTAGCGATGAGGCCCGATCCGTCGACTCGTCAAGGACGCGGACGCGCAGGACCCGGTGCCGTCGCAGTTGCTTCTGGATCTCGGCGATGCTGCCGGCGGCCAGGAGCTTGCCACGCTCGATGATCCCGATCGAGGTGCAGAAATCGGCCAGCTCCGAGAGGATGTGGCTGGAGACGAGGATCGTCTTGCCCATCCCCTTCAACTCCGTCAAAAGCGCCTTCATTTCCAGCCGGGCCCGCGGGTCGAGCCCGGACGCTGGCTCGTCGAGGATCAGCACCGGCGGGTCGTGGACGAGCGTCTTCGCCAGACAGAGCCGCTGCTTCATCCCCTTGGAGAGGCCGTTGACGTAGTCATCGCGCTTGTGCGTCAGGTCGAGCAGTTCGAGCACCTGCCCGATGATGACCTTGCGCTGACCTGCGCGGAATCTCGTAGGCGACGGCGAAGAAGTCGAGAAATTCCCAGACCTTCATGCCGTCATAGACGCCGAAGTCGTCGGGCATGAAGCCGATGACCCGGCGCACCGCCATCGGCTCGGTGACGACCGAGTGGCCGGCGACGAAGCCGTCGCCGGAAGATGGCCGCAGGAGGGTGGCGAGGAAGCGGATCGTCGTGCTCTTGCCGGCGCCGTTGGGGCCGATGAAGCCGAAGATATCGCCTTGCGGGATCGTGAACGAGAGGTCGTCGACCGCGACGAACTCACCGTAGCGCTTGGTAAAATTCCTGACTTCGATCATGGCCGATCGGTCCCCGTTCGGGGCTGGTCCTGTCCTGGGCCTGGCGACGATGGATTATCGGAATCCGGGAGCAATCGGAGGAGGTCGCAAGCTCGCCGACGAGTCCACGTTGTCTTCCTCCTCCTCCGGGGGCTCGGAAGTATCGTAATACGGCGGTCGCGACGGGTCGGGCATCCCGTAACGCAGGTGGGCGACGACCAGCCGGAACCCCCGGTGCCGATCGACGCCCGGCGTGAGCCGCTCGCCCGGATGCGGGGCCTCGGTCCAGGCCACCAGCCGGATCTCGCCCACATCCTCCGGGCCTGGCCATCGGTAGTCGCGAAGCGATTGCAGGTACGACGCCACGTCCGCCCAGCCGATTCCCCGGAGCGCCTTCGACGGTTCCGACCGACGATCCTCCAGCATTGCGAGGTTGACCTCGTGCGCCTTGGCGGCCTGTTCCGGCTCCGTCTTCGGCCAGTGCGCGACCTCGCCCAGCCAGAACTCGCGACGACCCGCCGTGTCGATCAGGACGGCGTCGTGAAGATCGAGATCCGTCCCGTTGACCAGCTTGCCGTTGCCCGGCCCACCGACGAGCTGGAGCGCTCCCCCCAGATCGACCATCGCCTCGGCCCGGAACATCGCCAGGCTCCGCGGCTGCACCTGGAAATCGGTGAGGGCCGGCACGGGCGAGGACTGGAAGACCGAGTATTCGATCTCCTCGCCCCGCAAACCCTCCACCGACTTCATCGGCAGCGCCAGGGCCGTCGAGTCGTCCGGAAAGGCGATCTCGTAGCGGACCCGCCCCGTCGAGTAGAGCGACCCGAACCGGCTCACATGAGCCCGCGGATACGATCCTTGCAGCTCGACCACATCGATCTCGTCGCACGCCGAATCGAAGCCGATGTCGTAGGCCGCGGCCCGCTCGACCGCGTAGGCAAACCCGAGCGCCAGAAACGGCACGATCGCCCAGGCCAGCTCCCGGCGACGCAGCACAAACCGGCAGACAAACCAGTTCAAGGGCACCAGCGCGATCAAGTAAGAAAGAATCACGCGGAGAACGAATCGCGAGCCGGGGATCGTGATCCCCGACGCCTTCTCCAGGGTCTGTCGCGTCTTCGAAGGGAACTCGCTCGCCGTGTCCAGCCAGGCCGCCACCGGCTCCAGCGACGGCGTGAGGTCGCCGGGCAGGGGGGTGAGGTTCTCGTCACGGTCGGTCGGGACGGACTGCGCATTGAGGTCCCGCGCCACGTAGCGGACCCAGCTCAACTGCGGACCTCCCAGGAGCTGGAAGGCCCGTCGTTCGCTGCCGCCCCAGACCTCCTCCGGCCTCCGCAGCAGCAAACGCCGGATCAAGGTATCCATGCCCGGCCACTCCACCAGGGCCGGGTCGTTCGGATTGACCGCCAGCATCAGGACCCGACCGCGACCCACCCGTCGCTCGACGGCCAGCAGGTGCTCTCCCGCGTCGCCAAGCGGGTAGCTCACGATGCCGGCCTCGCTCTTCGGTTCCAGACCGGCCAGGAACAGCGGACGGTTCGGGGCCGGCTGGATCGGGACCGCCTCCTTGTAACGCTTGGGGGCCTGGATCTGGAATTGTCGCGGCGACTCAAGCGGTTCGTCCATCTCGCTCTGCCAGCGCGGCGGTCGGTACGCTTCGGAGAGAGCTGCGAGGTCCTCCGTCACGAGCGAGGCACCGCGTCCCGAGGCGGTGGCCGGCAGGTACGGCCCGAGAAAGCTCTCCTGCAAGGCCGCCACGTTCGGCCCGGCCGCCACCACGAGGATCTGGCCGCCCCAGTGCAGCCAGTCGAGGATGGCCTGCTGCTGGCTCAACGGACCGCGCGAGAGGTTCTCGGACGTGAACCCGTCCCAGACCAGATGGCTGGTCGTTGTCCAGGTCAAGGAGTGGGGCGAGAGGTTCGGTCGTTCCGGATCTTGCGGCATCACGAGACGATAGTAGCGCTGGCGGTCGATGGTGGCCTTGTCCCGGTCGCCCGAGGTCGGAATCGTCGCCTGGAAGTTGGTCCAGACATTGAACGCGCTCGGATCGGGGCTGAGCACCGGGATCAGCATCTGGTGCGTCTCCAGCCGCTGCACGATCGCCTCGAACCCCGCGTCGGGCCGGATCGCTCCGGGACGCGACAGCTCCAGGATCAGTTGCTTCGACGTCTGCGGCAGCAGGATTTGCAGGCTTCGCTGGAGCGTCTGCTCTTTGGGCAAAAGCGCCTCGCGGCGGTAGATCATCGCGTGCGGCATGTCCAGCAAGCGGACCTGCGGCCGGCCGTTCGTCTCGGAGGCCGACTGGAGAAACCCCTCGTAATTCACGAAATTCGACCGGAATTCCAGGCTCAACGTGCTCCAGTGATTGTTCTTGACGTACGGCAGCACGTCGAACGGCGCCACCTGACTCCGGAAAAACTCGAACGGCGGCCGGTTCTTTTTCTCCTTGTCGAGCTTCTTGTCGATCAGCTCATCCAGATCCGTCATTTCCTTGAACCGCTCCTCGCTCGTCTGCTGCTGGGCAACGCCCACGCCCACTGGCCATGCCAGCAACGATGCGGAGGCCAGCCCGAGGAGCCAGATCCATCGAAGCCGCTGCGCTATCACGGCTCAATCCTTCCCGACGGGAATCGCGACGAGGGGTCGTCGAGGTTGCCCGGCCTTCTCCGTCCCGAACAACCGACAAGAGGGGAATCTTCCTGACAAGTCTAACCGCGTCCCACCGACGGCGAAAGTCCCCCCGTGAAAGAAATCCGAAATCTTTCGGAGAGACGCGGACCGCAGCCGGATTCCGACCGCCGCGGAGAACGGCCCGGACCTCCCGTTCGTCAGGATCGGATCACCCTCGGCCCGCGCATCGACTGGACGGACTCGTTACAATGGGGACTCCCGACCCATCGCCTTGGGTTGTGGTCAATCGGGGAGGTTGAGCGATGGAGTCGATGGAACTGGATCAGCGTGAGAACTTACGGAAATCCGACGAAAACGGTTCGGACGGTTCGGCTCGGCCAGTGCCGGAGTCGGCGACGAAACTCTTCGCGTGGGAGGAGTCCGTCCGTGCCGTCGCCCTGGGCTTCGGGATGAACGCCGAGCCGACACCCGTCGCCTGGTCGAGGCCAGGTCGGTTGGATCTGCTCGTGACGGCGGAGGTCGGCCCCTGTCGGCGGGCCGCCCGGATCTTCCGCCGCCTGGAACGCGAGTCGGACGAGGTCCGCTTCGATTCGGGCTCCGACGTGCCCGAGCTCGCTGACCTGCGCGGTCTTTGCCCCTTGCCGAACGGTCGACCCAGCCGGTTCGACCTGATCGCCCTCGGCGCCGAGGGCCTCGTCTGGCTCCCCAACGAGGGCGAGGAGGACCGCCCCGCGTTTCCCAATCGGCGCCCCCTCGGCCTGCCCGCCGACCTCGGGCTCGGACCGGGCCGGATTGCGCAGATCGTTGCCACCGACTGGGACGGCGACGGCCGGACCGACCTGCTGGTCGGCTTCGACGCCCTCGAAGGCTACTGGCCCGACGGCGAGTCGGTCCCGCCGGCTCAGCAGGTCGGCTTCAACCAACGGGCCGGACATCCCGGCTACGACCGCTCCGGCCACTGGCGAGGCCAGCCTCCACGTCCCCGCGCCTTCTGGCTCCGCAACGAGGGCCAGCCCGACGAGCCCCGTTTTGCCGCGCCCGAGGAGCTTGACGCCGAGGAGCGTCTCGACCTGAAGAGCCGACCCGCCCCTTTGCTCGTCGCCTGGACCGGTCGCGGCGGCTGGGAGTTCCTCCTGGCCGATGCGGGCGGCGAGATCCGACGCCATCGCAACTTCGGCGGTCAGCGGCCTCCCGTCCTGATGGAGCCGCACTCGCTCCACCTCAAGGGGCAGCCCTTCAACCTGCCCGAGGATCGGACCGTCCTCCTCCCCGCCGACATCGACGCCGATCATCGTGAGGAGCTCCTCTACGGCCGCGCCGACGGACGCATCTTTGCCATCCATGCCGGCCCGCACCGCGACGAGATCCGTGAGCCCGTCGCCCGTCCTGGCCGAGCCCGGCGCCCTCTGGCTGGGCGGCGGCGCCGTCGTGACCGCGGCCGACCTCGATGCCGACGGCGACCTCGACCTTGTCGTCGGCGACGCCTCCGGCCGTCTCCATTACTTCGAGGACCGTGGCTCGGGCGATGCCCACGCCTACGCCGCGCCCGTCGCGATGGATGCCGGCGGTGAACCCTTTCGCGTCGACCCGGGTCCCGACGGCGTCCTCGAAGGCCCCGTCGCTCCGCGACTCGGGTTCGCCTGCCCCTTGCTCGTCGACTGGAACGACAACGGCCGACTCGACCTGCTCGTCGGCGGCGCCGGCGGTGAGCTGTTCTTCCTCCGCAACAACGGAGCGACGAACGATCCCCGGTTCGACGTTCCCCTACCCGTCAAGCTCGCCGGCTCCCGGCTCTTCACGCCGCCTCGCGTCCGCCCCGCCGCGGCCGACTGGGGCGGTCGTGGACAGCTCGACCTGATCACACTCGACCTCCAGGGATTCCTCTGCGTCTATCCGCGGACCGACACCCTGGAGGTCGGTGAGCCGGTGCCGCTGGTCGATCGACTCGGCCGCCTGATCCGGCTCGATGGCGGCTTCGGGCTCGCCGGCCGCTGCTCGCTCTGGGCCGGCCCCTTCCTCGAACCCGGCCGGATCGACCTCCTGGTCGGCCTCCACGCCGACGCCCGCCCCATCCTCCCCGCGCTCACTGGCCAGGTCGCCCGCAGTCTCGACGACCTTTCGGCCGTGATTTTGCTGGAGAATCTGGGGCGGAACGTGGTCATCCCGCGTCCCCTTCGCCTTCGCGACGGCCGGCCGCTCCGCGCCGGCTCGGCCGGCTGTAGTCCTTGCGGAGTCGTGGCTTCCGACGGGTCGATGGGGCTCCTGATCGGCTCCGAGGATGGCTCCCTCCGTTTCGTTCCCCGCGATCAACTGCGCTGGTGAGGAAACCGACCGGTCACTGCCTCCGGAATGGCCGATGCATCCAGGGTCGCCTCGGGCGTGGGAAGCACGCCGTCTTCCTCCGCCAGCCTGCTTCACGCGACGCCCCCCCGAGGACGAACCTGGCCCCCTTGACCATCGACCATTCCGGACCCGATAAGACAAAGGCAAAGTCATGTCCCGCTCTGATTCCGAGAGGCCCTCGCCCCGCCGACCTGCCAGCTCCCGCGACCCCGCGACGGCCGACGACGATTCCTACGACCTCGCCGAGTTCGACGAGCCCGCCGCCACTCGACCCGCCCCCGCCGCCTTCCCGACCGAGGACGCCGGCACGGCGGCAGAGCCAGAAACCGCACCACCCACCGCTCCCGACGGTGCCAGGCGCCCGAAGCGCCCCGCCGCCCCCGACCCCAATGAGGCCGCCCGCGACGCTGCCCTCGTGAGCGAGGTCTGGACCCGCCAGGCCGAATCCTGGCCGACCCTGGCCTTGCTCGCCATCGCGGGCCTGACCGTGGCCTTCTTCACCTACGGCGCCTTCGCCGCCGGCCAGTTCGGGCTCGGCGTCTTGATCTTCCTCGTGGGCGGTCTGGCCTGCCTCGTCCTGAGCTATCCCCTCGCCATCACGCTCGAACGACCCTTGCGGCTGACCCCCGAGCAGGCCGTCAACGACTACTTCCACGCCCTCTCCCACCACCTCCCCCACTACCGCCGGATGTGGCTCCTGCTCAGCGATCTCGGCAAGACCACCGGCTCCTTCGGCTCTCTCGCCGAGTTCCGAGACTACTGGAAGACCCGACTTGCCGAGTGGCGACGCGTCGCCGGGATCTCCAGGACCACGCCATTGACGTTCCGGGTCTCCGACTTCAAATCCGAGCGGAGCGCCGGCAAGACCTCGGTCGAGGCCACCGTGACGGTCCAGGTCTTCCCCCGCGGCCGCGACTCCGAGCCGCCGATCGCCGAATACCGCTATGACCTTGGACTCGTGAAGGGGCCGGACCGGATGTGGTATCTCAACGAGGGGGCGATCCCGGCCGGCGGCTCCGGCCGATCACGCTGACGAGCCGGAAAAATCTCCGGAAAAGGTGATAATCCCGACCGCGAATTCGGAAGATTGGTTCGAAACTTTCGCGGATCGTCCGCGCCGTGACCAGGCGATCGGCGATTGTTCTTTGACAATCCACACCAGCGAGACGCCAACGGACACCGTTCGAGGACGTGCATCCCCAGGCGCCGAACGAACTTCAAAATGGGGGGGCGAGGCCCGGTTTGGCCAGGTAGAGCAACGACTTGTGAAACGCCCTACCATCGAGTTCGGCGCGTCCCGCTGTCGTCTCCATCGCGTCCCCGGTGCGTCTCCGGGCCGTGACGGAGCCGGCTTCAGACCCGCGCCTCCTCGGATCGTTGGGTCATCGGGACCGGCGATTCGCGGACGATTTCCTCGTAGAACTCGGGCCGGCGATCGGCGATCCGGTCGATCTCATGAAGGCCGGCGACCCGCACGATCCGTTTCTGGCGCGCCTGGAGCGGATCGACCTCGGCGAAGAGGATCTCCTCGCGGTCGGCGGAGGCACGGGTGAGTTCGTGGCCGAGCGGACCGCAGATCGAGCTGCGGCCGATGAACCGCGTGCCGCGCTCGACACCGACCCGGTTGACCGCCATCGCATAGACGACGTTCTCGATCGCGCGAGCGGCCATCAGATGCTCGGCCAGGGGCTCGGTGCGCTCGGGCCAGTTAGTCGGCAGCACGATCAGCTCGGCGCCGAGCAGGGCTTGCACCCGCGAGGGCTCGGGGAAGGCCCCGTCGTAGCAGATCTGGAGGCCGACCCGCAGGCCGGCCGCCTCGATGACCTCGAACGGCCGATCGCCGCGGTCGGCGAAGCGGTCCACGCCCATGAACGGCAGGTGGACCTTCCGGTACGACCCGACCTGTCCCTTCGGTCCGACGAGGGCGCAGGCGTTGAACAGCCGGCTTCCCTCCCGTTCGAGCAGGCCGAAGGCCGCCCAGACCCCCAGTTCGCCGCACGCGGCGGCGAGCTTCTGCACGCTCGGCCCGGGGACCGGCTCCGCACAGGCCAGCGCCTCGGCCCGACTCTCGAAGCCATAGCCGGTCAGCGCACACTCGGGGAAGACGACCAGACTGGCCCCCGCCGACGCCGCCTCGCGGAGGCGCCGGAGCAGGGCCGTTCGGTTGTGGGCGACCTCACCCAGCAGGCTGTCCATCTGGACGGCCGCCACCTTGATTGTCGGGGACGTGCTCATGGACGAAGACTCCTTCACTCAGGCCTCGCTCTCCGGGCTCGACCCCGGCGGGGTCGGCACGGAATCGCCCGCCTCGCGGCGACGGGCCATCTCTGGGTGCAGCTCGACTGTCGCCGGCGCGGGGGCGTCGGGTGGCTGTGCGTCGAAGAGCAGCGAGACGCGGGCCGGGTCGGGCGGTCGGGACAGCAGGCTGCCCACGATCCCGGTGCTGAACGAGAGCCCGATCCCCCAGACGCACGGGTCGAAGCCGAACAGGTAGTACGGTCGGAACGCCGAAGGCGCCCCGATGTTCGGGTTCGGCGGGAAGAGCCAGTCCAGCATCAAGGTCTTCGGGCCGAAGGTGCCGAGGACGTAGAGGAAAAGCGTCACGCCCGCCCCGGTCGCCATCGCCGCGACGGCCCCCTTGGCGGTCGCCCTTCTCCAGTAGCAACCCAGGAACGCCGGCGCCAGGAACGACGCCGCCATGCCGCTTCCCGAGAAGACGATCAGCAATTGCAGGTACCGCGGCGGCCTCAACGCGATCAAGGCCACCACCACACCAACCAGGACCGTCCCCGCGTAGCTCACCCGCTCGATCTCGCGCTCGGAGGCGGTCGGGCGGAGGAACCGCTGGTAGATGTCGCGCACCAGGCCCGAGGCGACGATCAGCAGGAATCCGCTGACCGTGCTCATCACCGCCCCGTAGGGTGCCGCCAGGATCAGGCCAGCGACGTAGGGATTGGCCAGCGTCTTGACCAGCATCGGCATGATCTCGTCCGACCGACCCGCCTCCGCCAGGCCCGGCAGAATACTCCGGGCACAGACGAAGATCAGGATCAGGGGGACATAGACCATCACGTTATAGATTGTCAGGTAAATGATCGAATAGCGGAGTGTCCGCGAGTTCCGGAAGGCCATCAGTCGGACCATCGTCGAGGGTTGCCCCGCGCCCGAGATGGCCCACATCACAAAGAAGGAGAAGGCCAGCGTCAGCGTGTGGAAGTGATAGACCTTCACCTCCCCGGTCCCTTCGGCCGGTTTCTCCCCGGAGGCGGCATCGGCCGACTTCTCCGTGCCTGACTTCGCCGCCGCCGATGGTGCCGCCGCCGGTTTCTCGGTGACCTCCACCCCCGGCCCGAAGGCGAACCCGGCGTTTGTCTGATTCACTCCCGATCTCGTGGCCTGCTCCAGACCACCCGAGGCGTTCAGGGCCAGCGGCAGGAGGACCAGCACGCCGATCGCCATGATGATGCTCTGAAAGACGTCGGTCCAGATCGCCGCCAGGAACCCGCCGTAAGCCGTGTAGAAGACGACAGTCGCCGAGAAGACCGCCAGCGCAAGGTAGTAACCGGCATCGACCGTCGAGTTCGCGTTCGTCGCCCCCAGCCACGAGGCGGCTCCCTGCGGCAGGACCGTCTTGATGATGATCGCCCCGGCCTTGAATTGCGGGATCAGATTCACCGTGAGGAAGAGGATGATGAGCAGGCTGGTCAGCAGGCCCAGAGTCGGGCTACCGAACCGCTCGCGGAGCAGGTCCGGCAAGGTGATGGCCCCCGTCTTCCGCGAGATCTGGCCGATCCGCTTGCCCAGCAGGCCGAGCACCGTCAGGCCCGCCACCATGTACGAGGCGATCCAGAGCCCGACCACCCAGCCGAACGAGTACACAAGCGACGGGAACCCCATGAACGTCCCACCGCTCATCACCGCGGCCGTCAACGCCACGGCGAAGGCCCCGAGCGACCGGTTCCCCAGGAAGTACTTCCGGAGAAACCCGAACTGCTTGCTCGTGAAGAACTTCGCCACCACGCCCAGACTCAGCGAGACCAGCGTGAACAGCACCAGCGCCATCAAGGGGGCGACTTCAGCCATGATGCTCACCCTCCTCCCGGATGTCTTTCTCCAGCTCGGTCGCGTGGTCCGAACCCAGGTCGTCGTCGGTCATGTAGAAGGCTCCGAACCAGATCGTGAAGACGCCGCAGACGCCCCAGGGGACGAGCACGCCCCAGAAGAACCACGAGGGTATCCCCAGGATCGGGTTCAGGTCGTCGAGCCCGAGCGGCCGGTCGTCACGGATATAGCCAAAAAGGTAGCAGTACACGCAGCAATAGACCATCGACGCGGCCCAGACGACGAGGATTACCTTCGTCTCGCGTCGCGAGTTGCGGAGCACGGGATCTTCCGGGACAGACATGCGGTGTCTCCGAGGTCTTGGCAAGCTGGGGTGAGGGAAGGGGCTCGATCGGTCAGCATCGGGGAGAGGACGGTGCTCCGGCTTCGAGCGTTCGGCTCCGGCTGGGGGCCAACCCGGCGGATTGGCCAGACGTCATCGTCGCGGCCCCGGCCCGATCCCGGAGTTGAGTCGGGCCAGGGGCTCGGCAATGGGGAGGAGTCAGCCAAGCTTGACGGTCACGGTCTTCAACTCGGTGTAATGCTCCAGCGCGGCCTCGCCGTTCTCGCGGCCCTGGCCCGACATCTTGAAGCCGCCGAACGGCGTGTTGGTCTCGACGACGTGGTAGCAGTTGATCCAGACCGTCCCCGCCTTCACCTTCCGGGCGAAGAGGTGGGCCTTGTCGATGTCCTTCGTCCAGATCGCGGCGGCGAGGCCGTACTGGGTGTCGTTGGCGCGTCGGGCCAGGTCATTCAGGTCGTCGAACGAGACCACGCTCACGACCGGGCCGAAGATCTCGTCCCGATAGATCGCCATGTCGTCGCGGACCTCGTCGAAGATCGTCGGCTCGACGAAGAAGCCGCGGTCGCCCTTCCGCTGACCGCCGCAGACGAGCCGGGCGCCCTGGTCATTGCCGAGTCGGACGTAACCGAGGATCTTGTCGAGCTGCTCCTGCGAGACCTGCGGCCCTTGTTCCGTCTCCGGGTTGAGCGGGTCGCCGATCCGTCGCCCTTTCGCCTGCTCGGCCAGCCGGGCGACGAACTCGTCCTTCACGTCCTTCTGCACGAAAAGCCGGCTCCCCGCCGTGCAGCACTGGCCGCCGTGGAAGTAGATCGCATGGAAGGCGCCGGCGACGGCCTGCTCCATGTCGGCGTCGGCGAAGACGATGTTGGGGCTCTTGCCCCCCAACTCGAAGGTCGTCCGCTTGAGGGTGTCGGCGGCCCGCTTCTGGATGATCTTGGCGGTATCGACGTGCCCAGTGAAGGCGATCTTGTCCACGTCCGGATGGGTGACAATCGCGTCGCCGGCCGTCTCGCCGAATCCGTTGATGATGTTGACGACCCCCGCCGGGAAGCCGGCCTCGATCGCCAGCTCGCCGAGTCGGAGGGCGGTCAACGGTGTCTGTTCCGCCGGCTTCAGGACGATCGTATTCCCGCAGGCCAGGGCCGGTCCCCACTTCCACGCCAGCATCAACAGCGGGAAGTTCCAGGGGATGATCTGCCCGACGACGCCCACCGGCTCGCGAATCGTGTACGAGAGGAAGCTGCCGCGGACCGGGATCGTCCGGCCCTCGATCTTGTCGGCCCAGCCGGCATAGTAACGCAGGGTGTTGACGACCCCCTGGAGGTCGCCGCGGCTGTCGTTGATCGTCTTGCCGCAGTTCAGCGACTCCAGCGCGGCCAGCTCCTCGGCGTTCTTCTCGACGAGTTCCGCCAGGTCGAACAGGAGCTTGCCCCGGTCGGCGGCGTCCATCCGGCCCCAGGGACCCTGTTCGAGAGCCTTGCGGGCGGCCTTGACGGCGCGGTCCACGTCGGCGGCTGTGCCGGCGGCGACCTGGGCGATCACCTCGCCGGTCGCGGGGTTGTAAGTCTCGAACTGGCCGCCCTCGGCGGGATCGACCCACCGGTTATCAATCAGAAGCTGGGTCTGGCGGATCGACGGGGCCGACGGCGGGGCTTCGAGAGTCTGGGCCATGATCTCCTCCGCAGGGTGGGATCAGCTCGGTCGGTGTGGGGATTCCTCGCGGCGGCCGGGCTCGGCATCGAGACCGCGAAGCAAGGTGGCATCGTCCGGCACCAGCGACCTGGTGTCAACAGGCGAAACCTGTTGCGGCCCGAGCCGGCATGGCCCGCGAATCGGCCGATCCCCCTGCGAATTCGCCGGCAAGCCTTTACCCTCCGAGGAACGGCACGATAAATGAATTGAGGAGCTATAAGTTCTGGAAAGGTTCTTGTTGCGGCATCACCGAGGAGGGACGAACGATGATCGGTCGCATGACCGGCCTGGCGGCGCTGGCCTTGCTGCTCGGCCTGACCACGGCGGCGAGGGCTCAAAACTTTGGCGGAATCGGCGGCGTCAACGGCTTCGGCGGGGTCGGCATCAACACGCCAGCCTTCGGCTTCACCGGCGTCGGGGTGCCGGGGGCGGTCGGAGCCGTCGGGTACGGCTGGCCGTACACCGGGGCGGTCGGCTACGGCAACTACGGCTACTACAATCCCTACGGCGGCTACGCTTACCCAGGCTACGGGCGTGGCTATTACGGCTACCGGGGCGTCTACAATCGAGGCTACAACGGATATTACAGCCCCTATCTGATGGCTCCCGCGCCGTCGCGGATGGGCAACAACATGGGCGGCGTGATGTCCGCGATCCGCGGCTCGACCGGCCGTGGTCGTTGGGGCCGCTGACGCGCTTCCGAGCTTTCGACGAGCCGACAGGTGGCCCGCCGTCCCCTCTCGGGAAGGCGGGCCTTGTCGTTTTGCATGATCCGGGAGGACGACAGGCTCCCAGAGGAGTTACGCAGTTGGCGTCGGCAGGAGGAGTAGTCCCGACTTCAGTCGGGCCAGAAATACTTGGACTTCTGGGAGTTCCCGCCCCACTTCAGTCGGGCCTACTCCTTCTAACTCCGTCCAATGCTCGGGCGAAGGAGCCAACTGCGTAACTCCTATCCCAGCCACGAATGCGGGATTCTCCCCAAGGTCATTCCAGCCGCAGCGCAGCACCAGATCCCACACGGATAATACTGAGCGTCCTCCGGTCGCTCCTCCAGTTGTTCCCACTGATCGGCGGTCCAGATCAGGATTCGGGCGGGATAACCGTTGATCCGCCAGAGGCCAACTTCACAGCCCGATTCGTCTGGCCGGTGGACCCGGAGTTCTGGGGCCATTCCTGGTGCTGGCTGTGTCATCAGGTTCATCGAGAAGCCTCGACTTCGAGGAATTTTCCCGCCACCGAGGGTCCCGGCCTTCGTGGAATGAGACCCGGCCGCGAGTCGGTTCGGAAATGTCCATCCTTCTTGCGCCCCCCCTCCTTGAGCCTTCCTGATTCCTTCAGCGCCTTCGAGTGGTCCAGATTTCCAGATCGGCTGACACGAAGCCGCAGGAATCCTCTGCGACTCGGGAACCGGATGAGCCGCCCTCGGCTCCTATCGTGCATCCAGGGAATCATACATCAAAACACCTGGTTATGTGCAAATTCTGTGAACTCTGTCGCGGGAACTGCAACCTGGATTGCGTTTTCGCATCATAGCAGCCAGGGACCGAGCAAGCAAGCACGCCGTTCTTTTTTAAGCGTTGGGCTGGGGGTTGTTTCGGATGTTGCGGGTTACCTATACTGGGAGATATGGGATACGCAGAGAAGCTACAAAAACTTTGCGCCCTCCGGGGTCTCGACCAGTCGGCTTTGGCCGCCAGAGTCGGCATCTCGCGATCCTCGATCTCGCGGATCCTGAGCGGAGCCCAGGAGCCGAAGCTGGGGCTGGCATGGAGTCTTGCGACGGCGCTCGGGGTGTCCCTGGATTACCTGGCCGACGACGCGGTGGAGATCGATCCCGGTGGGCATTGGGCCCGGCTGAGCGAGGATGAACAGACGATCTTGAAGCTGGTGCGCCGGCTCGGCAGTGAGGTGGCCATGGATCGACTGTTGGGGCTCGGGTCGGGACAGTCGTCAGACCAAGGCGGCGACAATCACTCGCCCCAGCACGGCTCGTAACGGCCGGGCGTCCCCGGGGCGACGTGGTCGAGGGGACCATGGCTCGCCGACGCGGTTCTGGGACGGTCCGACGGCTTGCCAAGGGCCGGCCGAGTCGCCATGCTGGAGAGCGGGCCGGTCCGGGGGTTCGGTTGGCGGGTGGCAGGAACGGGCTGGCGGGACCACAACGGGGCAGGGAGAGCGTTGCGTCCATGAGCGAGGACAGCCTCGGCTCGACCGGCACGGCCAGCGCAGGTCCGCTGATCGTGACCGAGGGTCTGACCAAGTTCTACGGGCCGGTCCGGGCTCTCAGCAGCCTGACGCTCGAGGTCCGCGCCGGCGAGGTGTTCGGCCTGCTCGGCCCGAACGGTTCGGGCAAGACGACGACCATCCGCCTGCTGCTCGGGATGCTGCGCCCGACGGCCGGTCGAGCGCGGATCGGGGGACTTGACTGCTGGAAGCGGAGCCTGGAGGTCCGTCGCCACGTCTCCTACCTGCCGGGCGAGCTCCGGCTGATCGGGTCGATGACGGGCCTCGGGACCTTGAAGCTGCTCAGCGGTCTTCGCGGTGGCAGCGGTCTCGACCGGGCGGTCGCCATTGCCGAGCGGGTCATGAAGCTCGATCTGCGGCGCCGGGTCCGCAACTACTCGACCGGCATGAAGCAAAAGCTCGCCCTGGCCCAGGCCTTCGCGGACCCCGTCGAGGTCCTGATCCTCGACGAGCCGACCTCCTCGCTCGACCCGTCGGCCCGGGAAGACATCCTCGGCCTGGTCGCCGAGGCCCGTCGCCAGGGCCAGACCGTCATCTTCTCGGGACATGTGCTGGCCGAGGTCGAGCGCCTGGCTGACCGCGTGGCGATCATGCGGCAAGGCCGGCTCATGCACGTCGAGGACATGCACGCCAGGCGGACCAGCCTCCGGCTCGTCCTCGCCCGGTTCGCGAACGGGGCTCCGGAGTCGTTCCCCGAGGAGCTGGCGCTGACGGTCCGCGAGCGCAACGGCACCGTCATCCTCCTCGAACATCGAGGGGCCGCCGGGGCCTTGCTCTCCTGGCTCGGTTCCCAGCCGGTCACCGACATCGCGATCGGGACCGAGGACCTCAAGAGCCTCTACGACCGCTACCACGGCCCGAACGTCCGCGACGACGAGGAACCAGCGCCATGAAAGGGTTCTTCGCCTTGCTGGGGAAGCTGTTCGCCGAGTCGCGTTGGAATCTGCTCATCAGCGCGGGGGCGATGTTTCTGTTCGGCTGGCTGAACACCTACGTCGTCGCGTTCCGGATGTCCCAGATTCGCGAGCAGCTCGCCAAGGGAGACTCCGACCGGTTCCGGATGATCCGCCAGATGGCGGGCGAGGAGCTGGAGGTTTCCGTGGCGATGATCGAGATGATCTTCTGGCTGCACCCCTTCATCTGGCTGCCCGTGGTGATCTGGGCGATCGGTCGGGGCTCGCTGGCCGTGGCCGGAGAGCTGGAGCGGGGGACTCTCGACCTGGTGCTCTCCCGGCCGCTTTCGCGCTGGAGTTACCTGCTCGCGCAGATCCTGTTCGCCTGGTTCGGTCTGGCCGTGATCACCGCCGCGCTCGTGGCGGGCAACCGGGTGGCGACCAACTTCAACCACGTCGACAACCCGCCGACGATCCGCGTGCTCTTCTGGCCGGCGTGGAACCTGGCGTTACTCGGGGCGGCGATCCTGGGCTTCACCATCGCCGCTTCGGCGGCCGACCGGGTCCGCTGGCGGGCCACGCTCCTGGGCACGGTCGTGACGACGGGCGGCTTCGCCGCCTGGCTGATCGCGAACCTCCGCGAACTGGCCGAGTCTCCCTTGCGCCCCTGGTTGAAGAAGATTGCCCTGTTCGAGCTGTTCAACCCGGTCGATGCGGTCGGGAAGGGCGAGTTCTTGACCTCCAACGTGACCTTCCTCTCCGGTCTGGCGCTGGGCGGGGTCGTCGTCGCGTTCCTGGCCTTCCTCTGGCGTGACCTGCCGGCGAGCGGCTGATCGTCGGACGACGTCCTGGGCTGGCCGGCCAGTCGATCCGATCCGATCCGGTCGGGTCAGTAGTGGAAGCCGTTGTGCCGGACGTGGAGCATCGGCTCGGCGTCGTGGTCGAGCAGGGCACCATCCACCACGCGGGCGAGGAAGATCCGGTGGTCGGCGCCGTCGAGATGGCCGACGACCTCGGCGTCTAGCCAGGCGAGCGCCTCGGCCAGGACCGGCCCGCCGCTGGCCTGGTGGGCGATGGCCAGACCCTCGAAGGCGTCGGCCTCCGGCGGGAAGCCGCGGGCGAAGTGGCGAAGGAGGCCCTTCTGCCCCGCGGCGACCTGGCTGAGCGCGAACCGCCCGGAATCGTGAAGCCAGTCACGGAGATAGCGGTCCTGCTTGACCGCCACCGTCAGCATCGGCGGCTCGAAGCCCGCCTGCTGCACCCAGCTCGCGAGCATCCCGGTGGCACGGTCGCCGTCTCGGGCGGTGAGGATGTAGAGACCGCTGGGCAGGCGGCCGAGCGCCGCACCCAGGGCGGAAACCTCTTGGCGATTCGATTCGGTCATCTCCAACCTCTTCGTCTGGAAACCACGTGTCTCTCGGGGCTCGCACTCCAATTCCGCCATTCTACGCGATCGGCGAGCCCTTGCCGATGCGCGAACGCTTCCGAATGATTGCAAACGGCGGCGACTTGCGATATCGTCGAGCTTTTCGCGCCCGGTGGTCCTCGTGAAACGTCCTGGGCGATCGCGGGCCAGCCAAGCGGGGGGCTTCGGCGATTCTGGACACGCCCGCCCCCCATCCTCTGGCTAATCATGGCTGATTTCATCCTCTTCCGCGGTGAACGGAGGTCGGGGTCTTGAGTTCCATGGCGAATGCGTCGGGCGGCGTGAAGCTGGCGACCCTGAAGTTCAAGGTGATCAAGGCGCTGGGCGCCGGGGCCGGCAGCACGATCCTGCTCGTCAGCGAGATCGAGCTGGGCACCAGGTACGCCCTCAAGGTGGTCAAGCGTCAGGATGCGGACGACGACATCTATATCAACCAGGCCCTGCATGAATTCGAGGTCGCTCAGAAGTTCAACCATCCGAGCCTGCTGAAGATCTACGACAGCCGACTCCGCCGCCGCTGGTTCCGGACCGAGGGCGTCGAACTCTTGATGGAGTACGTGGACGGCCGGACTCTCGACGAGGTCGCCTGCCGCGAGATCGGTCAACTCGTCCTGATCTTCATCCATGTCGCCTCGGCGATGAGCCACATGCACCGCCGCGGGGTCTTTCACGGCGACCTCAAGCCGGGCAACATCATGCTCTCGCGGAGCGGCCAGGTCAAAGTCATCGACTTCGGCACCGCCTGGATCAAGGGCCAGCCCAAGAACCGCGTCCAGGGCACCCCGCAGTACATGGCCCCCGAGCAGGCGACCGAGCGCACCGTGGACGAACGGACCGACATTTACAACTTCGGCGCCACCTTGTACCGAATGTTTACCGGCGAATACGCCAACCTCGGCATCCCCGAGCTGGGCGACGGCGCCCTCAGCGCCCGTCGTCGCACGCCCCCCATCAAGCTGCGGCCGGAGATCCCCGGGACGCTCAACGAGACGATCCTGAACTGCCTGGAGATGAGCCCCGAGCGTCGCCCCGCCGGCTTCTTCGAGATCAAGGACCAGCTCGTCGCCGTGGCCCGCCACCTCGGCCTGAAGCCCGACGACATCAAGGGTTCCGACGACTGCAGCGACGAGTCGGCCGACTGAATCACCCTCCCGAAACAGGGCCCTTGAGGAACCGCCGGTGGCGGGTCGACCGGACCCCTTCTTTGAGTTTCCCCACATCTCGGAAATGAGGCGTCTGCTCCCGACTTCCGTAAAATATCAGGCCCGATGGTGAGCCATCGGCTCGAAGACGGAAAGAATCCTCCCCGTTTTCGGAGACCTGGTCCCGGATTTCGAGATGGAGGGAAACCCAAGCAACAAGTTGTCCGGCGTACCCGCGATTACGGAACATTCTCCGCACCGCCGCGGCCCGAAATCCCGGCCGATCCCGTCGCACCAGCGGCACCCAGGGGCGGCAGGGTCGCTTTCACTTTGATCTGCGATGCCTCCGGACGGTTGACGTTGGCCTCGGCTCCCCGCGGCACCTCTTGCTGGTCCGTGAAGTGGACCACGACCCGGACCTTCCCCTTGGAAGCACTCAAGGTGAGCGAGTGCCGACTCGTATGCTTTTCGATCTGAGCGAAGCCTTCTTCCTTCAACACGGCCTCGATGCGCTCCGTAGCCTGCCTTTCCACGGTTCACCCCCTTGACGGCAAGACGGCGATGGCGACGTCTCGATCGGCGTTCTCGGAGAAGTTGCCCCCGGCCCTGGTCCCGCTCCCGGGCAGGTAGTACAGCAAGCTGAATCTCGAATCCGCCAGGGCGGCAAGACGGTTGTCGAGGATCATTTTGAGCGTGGCCATCCCGCCCGGGACAGCACTGTTCAAACGGTCGTTGATCGCGCCCGTGCAGAAGGGATCACCTCCGCTGTACGCGTAGCTCCAGCCATCCACGTAACCCACGAGATGCTGCTCGCCGTCGAGAAAAAGGACCAGGTAATACGAGATGTTTCCGTCGGCGGCCGAGCAAAACCAGGGGGTATTGATGTGGAAATTGAAATAAACCCGAATCAACATGTCCCACGGGTGAAATCGGTCCGGGTCCTTGTCGTGATAGGGCACGTCGCGCCAGAACACCCCGGCCGCCATGATGCCGCTCGTCCGGCTGGCTTCGCTACCCAGCACGCTGTCAACCTGAGCCAGGATCTCCGAAGTGTTGAGTTGGGGTGCCAGATCGATCACATGCTCGTCGTTCTCCCGGACCCAGGCCAGGGTCGCGGCGCTGACTTCGGTGTTGGAGATCCAGGCCCATCGGGAGTAGGTTTGGTTGAAGCCGTCGAAAGGACCGGCGAAAAACTTGTCGCGGAACCAGTACTGGCTCAGTGTTGGCATGACGGACCCTCCCAGCCTGACGAAGTCGCTCCGCGGCGGCACCCCCCGGATTCCCTGCGTGGGTGAATACCACCGGCCATGTTCCCACATCAACGGGGAAATGGGTTCATTCAACCGCCCGGCGCCTCCACCATGCCAGACCGGCAAATGCCAAGCCAGTGACGACCAAGGAGAGCGTCGAGCGTTCGGGCACGGTGGCGAACCGAAGGTCCAGAGAGACCGCCTGACTGTGCGAGAAGCCTCGTAGGCTGTGTCGTGGGCCGATAAACTGAACTTACACCAATTTCCCCAACACCTCCACGCCCTACCTGGGTGGCATGCCCACGTCCTCGTGGGTATGTTCATTTACCGATCGTCTCAGCAACATGCCCACGTCTTCGTGGGCATGCCACCCGTTCACGCGGGTCCCCATCCACTCGATCAGTTCGCGTTGGCCAGGCCCCTTCGCCGCACATTGTTGTATTCCGCGAAGATCGGGTTGTGGCGTTCGAGGAACGATTGATCGGTACCCATCATCTGACAGAGGATCCCTTTCCTGGCAAGGTCGATCAACCGAATGGTCTCGTCCAGTCGTGTCCGCTCGGGATCCTTCGAGGCGACGAGGATGGCCGGGTTGGAATAGTGGGCACTTACGAATAGAACCGGAATCTTTGAATCGTAGATCAGCCTCATGCCCCCGCCCAGTGAATGCAGCTCCAGGTATCGATACTTCGGATGGCCGTCGAGATACTTAAGATCCTCGGAGAATTGCGAGATCGTCCTCGTTCGTTTCGCGTCGATCGCCTCCCAGAACCGGGGGCCCAGAGAGTGGGGATCGACGGGATTGGCCGGATACCTTCCCTGGTTATTCTCATGGAACTCGGTGTTCGGCCTTATCCCCATCATGTTCGGGGCGAGCCCATCGTACAGGTGTTCCGCGACGTTCTTGCACAACACGTCGCGCAGCGTGCTGATGTCGATCTTCGGATAGACCTGATTGAAGTGGGTGGCCGTCGCGTTCAGCAGCTCGATGACCACGTCGTGGATGTGCTTGTCGCGGGCTCCCGGGTTAGGGGCCGTGTAGGTGATGGCGTACTCCTCCGCAACCTTGGTCTTGCTGAGCGTCTTCAGATCCTTTGTGTTGGTTGCCACGATCGGTGACTCCAGGGTACCTGCCTTGCTCCAAGGGGGCCGGCGGCGGGTGGCCAGAGCACGCTGCGCTTTGCCCCGGCCACCCGCCGTCACGGTCCTCTCGAAGTGCCGTCGATGGTCGACACAATGCCAGCGGTGGCATCTCCACCGCCTAACGACCAAGCTCAGCGGACCCGGCCGCCGAGAGAAACCGTTCGAGTCTCCTGAAGCCGCCGCGGCGGCCGGGGTCCGCTGCAGCGCCGGGTTAGGCGAGTCCGTGCCGTCAGCTCTCAACTGGGTCAGTAGCATACTTCTTGAACCCGAGCCCTCGCAACTCCGCGAACGTCTGCGTGCCGACGAATATCAGAGGACTTTGTTCCGGACCCGACCCGAATTCTAGATCGGAGCGAAAGATGCCCTCTTTGATTGGTTCAGTGACACCTCGAAAATAAGCTGGGGTCGCTCCGATGACGTTGTAGTAAGAACCGCAAAGGGGACACAAGTTCTCAAATCTCGTCTGTCGGCGTTCAGCATCGAATGGGAGGACGCCCGATAACCGCAGCACGAAGAATTCATCATCCGCTGGGAGTGGCACGAATTCCACACCGCCCCAGTCGTGCTCTTCACAGAAAAGGCGAAAACGCCGCGACACGATGTCGTAGCCATCGTAGGTCGTGGCGATGTCCCAACCGCGCCTCTTGGCCCGGTAATTCGGGTTGATGTAGTCCGGGTCGGTCTTTCGCCCGCATGTGGCGCAAGTCGCCGGATGCGGAACTCCGCTCACACCAAATCGCCAATCGTAGGAGCCAGCCGATCTTGGAGGACGATAGGTTTCCTCGCCGAGCATGTACGTCCCGTCGTCATGGGGCGACAAGTGGTACGCGAGAATCATTGTGGGCCCGAACTCCACCGCCTAACGACCAAGCTCAGCGGACCCGCACCGCCGAGACAGCGATGATAGCACAGTGGGCGCCGCGGCGGTGCGGGGTCCGCTGCAGCGCGAGGTTAGGCGGTCCGCTCGGGGCAACCCGCGATGCCACGGATATCCCGAAGATACTCCTCCCGCACGTCCTCGTCGATCTCCGGCATGACGTGCGTCGCGTAGAGGGCATCACGGCCGTCGCGGCGCGGACCGGAGATCCAATAGTGCTCGCCGGTCTCGACATCGTAGTAGTTGGCCTTGAAGCCGTCGCCCTTCAGGCTGCGGAACGCCTGGCCGCGGTAGTAGAGCGTGGCACCGGACTTCGAGAAGGTGACTCGGCCGATGCGTGCCGGGCCGGTGAGGCCCCCGCCCTTCGACTCGATGTACATGATACGGCTCTTCATCGCCGCCGCCTAACGACAAAGCTCAGCGGACCGGTCCGCCGAGGATAGCCTTGATTCTACCAGAAGGCGCCGCGGCGGGCCGGGTCCGCTGCAGCGCGAGGTTAGGCGTCTTGTCTGGCCGCCGGCGCAGGCGCGGTCGAGAGCGCGAGCAGCCAGGCGATCACGTCTTCCAGCACGGCCTTGTCGGTGTAGATGAACGAATGCCGGAGCTGGCGGCGGATGGAGAAGAACGGCACGCGGAGCACGTAGGGCTTGAGTGTCAACGTCTTCACTCCGTAAGGCCTCGGCTCCGTCCAGAAGCGGGCCAGCCAGTACGACACCAGCCCGGTCGAGCCGAACGTCAGCCGCCTCAGCCCAAACGGCAGGGCGAGCTTCGCCATCTCGATCGGCACCCTCAATGTCCGCAGCCCGATCCGGAGCGCAAACGTTGCAATCGTCAACAGGACGCCGGCGGCCGCGACCATGCCCTCTGTGGTCAGATTCCAACCATCCAACCACCCCTCGTGGAACTTCGCGAATAGCCCGAACAGGACCGTCGCTCCGAACAGCAGCCGTACGGCCCACTTCACGACCACGTCGAGGACCTCCAGCACACGATCGAGCCTGTAGGGCGTCTCGGAGACCAGGCCCGTCAGCCCAAGTATCCGGCCTGCCTCGTCGCGTGTAGCGTGCACGCACAGGAACGGTGCCGCGACTTCGCCCGACGGCCGGTAGTCCCGGAGCACGGCCTCCTGCCTCTGGGTCGCCCAGCGCTCGAAGGCCCCCTCACGCCGGAAGAGCAGGAACCAGAGCTCCCCCACCCCGGCGAGCCAGATCAGCCACGCCGGCAGGCCGGTCCATGTGGCCAGGGACCAGCAGGCGATCGACCAAAGAATGAGCGCCGACGAGCGCAGCGCCTTGACCGACTTGCGAACGTCGCGCGCCTCGCAGTGGATGAAAGGACTGGCGAAGCAGATCACGCCAGCAATCCGCCCGCAGTGTTCGAACCCCTGGAGTGCGTGCAGGGCCACGTTCCCCCCGTGGCTGTGGGCAACTACATAATGCCGGGCCCTCGGATATTCCAACAGCCGTCGTCCTAGCGTCCGGCGGAGCCCCCCGGCCGCCTTCTGCCTCGCCCGGTCGGTGTTGAGGCCCGACCAGAGGAAGCACTCGAATTGGACCGAACCGTCCTTCAGTCGGTCACGGATGAGTGCCCTCAAGGTCGATCCATCCTGTGTCCAGGCCGCCCGCCTCGCGAACGTCCCGTGGACGAGTGTCACGACATAATCCGGCGTTCTCGGCGCCCCGTCGTCCAATCGACCGTCCCCCTCGGAAATGAGTGACATCCACCCCGGCCGAGGCCGCCTAACGACCAGGTTCAGCGGCCCGCGCAGCGGGTCCGCTGCAACCGTTGGTTAGGCTCTGACAAGTGTCGATATCGCTATGTCCCTTTTTCTCCCCCTTATCCCTCCTGTCCCCCTTTTCCTCCCTCGTAGCACGCGCAAACCAGGCCGATCAGGCTGCCGGTTCCCGCCAGGACCAAGGTGGGAGGCTCTGGCACGGCCGAGATTATCCCATCGATGTCGCCATCGAAGTTTTGAGAAAACGTGTCTTGATTAAAAAGAGGAGTAATACCGAAGAGAGAATTGGTCATCCTCCCCGAGAACGGATCGCTTGGGAAGAGCGACGCGAGGGAACCACCATCCACATTGAACGTCGAATGGCTATCCCCGCCATCGGTTCCAATGAGCCCATTGATAATACGTCCCCCGTAGGTGCCCTCGAGCAGGATGCCGGTCTGATCCGTCACGATCAGGTCAAGAGAAGGCCCCGACCCGAATGTCGTGAAGTGTCCGCTCACGACTCCTCCGCTCGATGACGAATCGATGAAGTGCCCACGCAAATCGACGGTCCCGTTGATCAGCGGAGTGAAATTCGCCCCACCGTCGAGTGAGACGGCCAGCGCTTTGCGCTAACGGCCCAGAAGGCACCCGCAGCATCGTAATGAACACCCTGAGTCGTATACAGATTCTGCCCGGGACCTTGCCTCGAATCGAAGACGAGGATAGGCCCGGCGCTCCCGTTGTTGACGAGGACCAGTTGAAGGACCGCGACGAGTGCGGCCATCCTTGTTGAGCTGTGAGACAACTTGTTGACGATTGTTGCGAACATATTCTCTCCTCAGGCCATCGGAAGGAGACGCCTAACCTGTTTGTAGACGTCCGAAACGACGTGTTATTCCACGTCCGCCATCACCCGTTAGCGCCGCGGGCGTGGGGCAATTGGCGATCGCCCGAGGCTAACGACATGCTGACGCGATTGCAATAGGCGACTCTCGAAGTTTTTGATGCGGCGGATGGCTGTGCTGGCGTTCCTCCCGATCCCCCATCGCCGCGCGAGCCGGGTCAAAGGCGTGGGGCCGGGGCCGAGTCGTCGCCACAGCGACGGCGTGCCCCGGGCGGGTGGCGCGCTGGGTCGTCGTCACGGGGCGAGACCGGAAAGAATTCCGGAAAAGGGTGATAATCGCCCGCCCCCGTTTCGAGAATAAGGAGGAACGGGCGCGTCAACGTCCGCCGCGACCCGCCCCAGGCCGACCCCGATGCGACACCCTTGACGTGGAGGGCCCCTGCCATGACCCCGCAACCGCACGACGACGCGCCCGAGCCAATCGACCCCTTCGACCCCAAGTCCCTCGCCGCCGTCGGCATCCCCACGCCCCCCTTCCTGCGACCCAGGGCCACCGGACCCAAGACCGTCGCCGGCAAGGCCAAAAGTCGTGCCAACGCCGTCAAGCATGGCCTCCGCTGCCAGGTCGTCGAACCCCCCGACCAGCGCGCAGGATCGCCGAGCGGGTCGCCGAGTGGACCGACGCCCTCCGGCCAACCGACGCCGTCCAGAACTGGCTCGTCGCCCGTGCCGCCACCGCCTCCGTCCGATTGGATCGCTGCGTCGAACGCGAAAACCTCGCCCTGGAAGAGAACACCGCCAGGGCCGAACGGGACTTCTTCCACCGTCGTCGTGCCTGGGCCAGGCGGACCGGGGCCAGGCTCCCGAAGTCGCCGCAGAAGGCGTTCGACCGACTGACCGGCTCGGCCTTCGGCTGCGACTGGCTGATCGACCGCTGGGAGGAACTCGCCGCCGACCTGGAGATGCCGGGGGGCTACTGGTCGCGCGCGGAATTCCTCCGCGCCCTGCTCCTGCTCGGCATCGATTCCGAGCGCATCCCGCCCGGCCAGCCGGTCGTCGCCACGCTTTACCTCGCTTCGCTGGCCGCCGATCGCGTCCCGAACCCCGAGGAGGTCGAGGCCTTCCTCGGCCTCGACACCAAGGGTCTCGACCCCGAGGCCCGCGCCGTTGCGCAGCGGAAGGCCCTCGGCGATCGTCAGGACGGCCGGCTCCTCCTGCGCAACTTCGTGCGCGCGGAGCAGGACCGTTTGCGACAGCTCCGGGCCACCCTCTGGGAGACGACCGACGCCCCGGCCCTGGCGCTGGCCTGCGCCCCGGCCCGGACCTTCGACGCCTGCCCCGCCGCCGCCCTGGCACGTCGGTATGAGGCGTCGCAGTCCCTGGAACTGCACCGCAACCTCAAGGAGTTTTCCCGCGCCCGTCAGGAGTCCGAGAAGCACCCCCAGGACGACTCTCCGAGGATCGCCCCAGCGCCGAACGAACGTCAAGATGGAGAAACCCGCGACGGAAGCTCTCAACCCAAAATCACTTCGGAAAGACCCGCCGCGCGTCCCCAGGCGTCCCCGTGGTCGCCCGAGAGAGTCGCCACCGCCTCGCCAGGACGTCCGCAGGACGACCCCGGTCGGAAGCGCGACGCGCGCCGGGCCGCCCGCGAGGCCCGCAAGCGGATGCGGCGGATGGGGCGTTGACCCACCTCGTCTTGCGGCCCGGGTCCGTGGCGCCTACGATGGCGGTTGGAGACCCCGAGGACACGCCGAACCCCCGAAATCTCGCCCCGCCCGCCAAGGAGCTCATGGCTTACAACCCCGCCAATCCGCTGATCGTCCAGGGGGATCGCACCATCCTCCTGGAGGTGGACAACCCGCGATACGCGGAGGCCCGCGACGCCCTCGCCCCGTTCGCGGAGCTGGAGAAAAGCCCCGAGCACATCCATACCTACCGGATCACCCCCCTCTCGCTCTGGAACGCCGCCGCCGCCGGCCTGACCGCCGAGGCGATGATCGATGCCCTGGAGGAGTTCACCAAGTTCCCCCTCCCGCCCAACCTGCCCGTCGATCTGGGCGATCTGGTCGGACGTTACGGCCGGGTCAAGCTCGTTCGGCGGGAGGGCCGGCTCCGGCTCGTCACCGACGACCAGCCGCTTCTGGAGGAGCTGAACCGCCAGAAAGGGGTCCGCGACTACCTCGGCGAGCGGCTGGACGCGACGAGCTTCGCGGTCGACGACGCCTATCGGGGCGTGCTCAAGCAGGCCCTCATCGCCGTGGGCTACCCGGCCGAGGACCTCGCCGGCTACACCTCCGGCAGCGACCTGGAAGTCGCCCTCCGCGAGCAGGCCGCTTCCGGCCGGCCGTTCCGGGTGAGGGATTATCAGCGGATGGCCGTCGAGGCGTTCCACGCCGGCGGCGACGTCCGCGGCGGCTCGGGCGTGGTCGTCCTGCCCTGTGGCGCCGGCAAGACGATCGTCGGGATTGCGGCGATGGCCGCCCTGGGCAAGCACACCCTGGTCCTGACGACCAGCACGACGGCCGTCGAGCAGTGGCGCCGCGAGATCCTCGACAAGACCGACCTGCCCGAGGAACTGGTCGCCACCTACACGGGCGAGACGAAGGACATCGCCCCGATCACACTCGCGACGTATCAGATCGTGACCTATCGGCCCAAGCGGGACGGCGACTTTCCCCACTTCAAGCTGTTCAATGAGCGCGACTGGGGCCTGATCGTCTATGACGAGGTCCACCTCCTGCCCGCGCCGGTCTTCCGCGTGACGGCCGAGATCCAGGCCCGACGACGGCTCGGACTGACCGCCACGCTCGTCCGCGAGGACGGCCGCGAGGAGGACGTCTTCAGCCTGATCGGCCCCAAGAAGTTCGACGTCCCCTGGCGCGTGCTGGAACAGAAAGGCTGGATCGCCGAGGCTCTCTGCCACGAGGTCCGGCTCGGCCTGCCGGGCGACGCCCGCATGGATTACGCCACCGCCGAGTGGCGCGACAAGTTCCGGCTCGCCAGCGAGAACCCCGTCAAGGATGATCTTGTCGGGGTCCTTCTCGAGCGATTCGAACGCCCGGAGGATCGCGTCCTGGTCATCGGCCAGTACCTCAAGCAGCTCCGCCGGATCGCCCAGCGCTTCGAGCTGCCCCTGATCACCGGGCAGACGTCCAACGCCGAGCGCGAGGAGCTTTACGGCCGGTTCCGCCGGGGCGAGATCCGCAAGCTGGTGCTCTCGAAGGTCGGCAACTTCGCCATCGACCTGCCCGACGCCAACGTGATGATCCAGGTCTCAGGCACCTTCGGCAGCCGCCAGGAAGAAGCCCAGCGCCTCGGCCGCATCCTTCGGCCCAAGGACGGCTCCGAGACGGCCCACTTCTACACCCTCATTACCCGCGACACCCGCGAGATGGACTTCGCCCACCACCGTCAGTTGTTCCTCACCGAACAGGGTTACAGCTACGAGATCCTCGATGAGTCCGCGCTCCGCACGCGCTCCGAGTCGGCCACGGGTTCCCGATGTTGAGGACCGAGCGGACCGGCACCCTGGAGATGTCTCCCGTGAACCGTCCCGCCCTGGCCCGAATCCCGATCAAGCTCCACCGGCACGTCGCCTTGATCCAGACGGCCGATGCCCCGCTCGCCGAGGAGTTGCTCGCCCGCAAGGGCCTGGCCCGCCTGATCGTCGGTCGGCTCTCGGAGACCGTCCTGCTGGTGCGGGCCGACGCCGAGGACACTGTCATCGATGAACTGCGACGGATGGGACAGGCCCCGCGCGTCGAGCGTTGACCCCGATCGGAACGCCCCCAGCGGCCTACCATGCCTGAGCCGACCCCGAGCCCAGCCGACGAATCCGCCCACCCCGCTCTCCCGGCCTACCTGGCCGCCCTCAAGCGGTACGAGCCGCGGACGAGCCTGGGCATCCTCGAAACCCTCGGACCGCTGGAATCCGCCGCCCTTGCCTGGCTCCGTCGCCTCGACAATCGCGGCCCGCCTCGCCCACCCGGAGGTCCGCGACCCGCTCCTCGACGGGCTCGCCAACGGCTCGCGACTGGCCCTGTCCCTCTTCGCGACCTGCGGCACGCTCGCCTTGCCGGCCGCCGGACTCTTCCAGGCCTTGCGTTCCCTCGGAGTCGAGCCCGCCGCTGCGCTCCGGCCGCTTCTCGAAAGCGGCCTGGTCGCGTTGCGGGAAGTCCCGGATCAACCGGTCCCGGCGATCGCGACGATCCTCGACGGCAACCCGCTGTCCCCGACCCTGGACCTCCTGATTTACCCGGCCTTCGCGGAGACGCCAACTGTCCTCCCCGCCGCCGATCGGCCGCCCACGGCCGGCCCGGCCGGTCAGATCCGCGAGGCGGACGGCCTCGAGCCGTTGCTCCGGCTCGCCGCCCTCTGGCAACTCGCGATCCAGGCCCCGTTCCGTCAGACGCAGCAGGGCAGCCTCTTCAAGCGCGACCGAGAGCGACTGACCGACGAGCCCGTCCTCGCCGGCCCGATCATCGACGCCATCGCGACCTTGCCCGACATGGCCCGTCTCTGGCTGGCCCTGGCGCGCGGCATCGGGTTGCTGGTCGAGGAGCCTGGCGGCGACCGCCTGAACCCCGCCCCGGCCGATTTCTGGGTCGAGCATGCGGTCCACCTGCCCCAGATGCTCGGTCACCTCTGGCTCGGCCTGAATTCCTGGCAGGAAGTAGTCGGCTGGAACCCGCCGGAGGCGTCGTCGGATCGGTCCTCGTTCCTCGTCCGCCCCGTGGTCCTGCTCTGGCTCGCCGCGATGGAACCCGACGACTGGGTGGCGATCGAGGATCTGGAATCTCACCTCGATCGCATGGCTCCCGACTGGGCCGTCCGACCGGCCGACTCGCCGGAAAACCCGTCGCGGTCCGGTCGGGGTCGAACGAAGCCGGAGGGAGCGGACACGACGTCCCTCGTCCGGGCGATCCTGCTCGGCCCTGCCTACCAGTTCGGCCTGGTGCGGATCGCCGAGGAGGTTCCCGGGCGGAGGCGGACGGTGCAGATCACCCCGCTGGGGCGCTATGTTCTCGGGATCGGACCGCCGCCCGCGCCACGGGAGACGTTCGAGCAGTTCCTCGTGGTGCAGCCGAACTACGAGATCATTGCCTACCGGCAAGGGCTGAATCCCTGGCTGATCGGTCTCCTGAGTCGGTTCCTCGACTGGACCCAGCTCGGTGCCGCCGTGGAGTTGAAACTCTCGGCGGAGGCCGTCTATCGCGGCCTGGAAAGCGGCCTGCCGCCCGAGCAGATGACCGGGCGGCTGGAGCGTCACAGTGGCCGTCCCTTGCCCGCGGCCGTGGTGGAGGCCTTCCGGACGTGGTCGGGTCGTCGCGAGAGGCTGACCTTCCACACTTCCGCCACACTCATCGAGTTCGTCACGTCCGACGACCTCACCACCGCGCTGGCCGACTGGCCGACCTCGCCGGACCAGCCCGGGCCGGAGCGGGTTTCCGATCGTATCCTGCTCGTCCCCGAAGGGGTGACGATCCCGTATCAGCGCTTCCGCCTCGCCGGCTCACGCGACTATCGCCAGCCCGCCGAGCCCTGCGTCGAGGTCGAGCCCGACGGCGTGACCCTGAGCGTGGATCTCGGTCGGACCGACCTGCTCATCGATGCCGAACTGTCCCGACTGGCCGATCCCTTGACGAACCCACCGCGTCCGGTGCGCGTCGGTCGGGCACCCCGGCGCTGGTTCGTGGTTTCGCGGGGGTCGTTGAGTCGGGCCATGGCCGAGGGCATGACGACGGCCCAGATCGAACAATGGTTCCAGCAGCGCACCGGCACCGGCCCGCCCGCCGCAGTTCGCCTTCTGCTCCACGTCGTCGAGCCGTCGACGCGGACCCCGTTCCGGCTCCAGCGGCTCGTCGTGCTCCACGCGCCGAGTCCCGATCTGCTGGATGGACTCTTCCAGCACCCCGACACTCACCGTCTGATGGGCGAGCGCCTCGGCCCGCAGAGCGTCGTCGTCTCTGCCGAGGCGATGGAGTCGCTCCGTCGCGTTGCCGCGGATCTGGGACTCACCCTCGACACCAAAGCTTCCTGACACATTCCACCTCGATGGCTCGCCCTGCGGGCCTGCTTCCGGTCATGCTCTGGGCAAGGTCTTGCAAGCGCCGATACAATAGCGTAAGTTGTCCGACCCGCCGGAGGCTCCGGCGGGTCGAGTCGTTCCACGGGGTCCGGCGGTCGGCCCGGCCCGAGGGTCTCGGGCCGACGGGGGAGGTGCTTGACAGCACGATGTACGTTCCCACGAAACTCTTCTTCACCAAGGGTGTCGGTGTCCACCGCGAGAAGCTCTCCAGCTTCGAGATGGCCCTGCGCGACGCCAAGATCGCCTGCTACAACCTGGTCCGGGTCTCCAGCATCTTCCCGCCCAATTGCCAGGAGGTTTCGATCCCTGAGGGGCTCAAGCACCTCAAGCCCGGCCAGATCGCCCACGTCGTGCTGAGCGAGTGTGCCACGGCCGAGCCGAACCGCTTGATCGCCGCCAGCGTTGGCGTCGCCATCCCGCGCGATCGGAACACCTTCGGCTATCTCTCCGAACACCACGCCTACGGCCAGACCGCCAAGCTCGCCGCCGACTACGCCGAGGACCTCGCCGCTGAGATGCTGGCCACGATCCTGGGCGTCGAGTTCGACCCGAACAGCTCCTGGGACGAGAAGCGCGAGGTCTGGAAGATCGCCGACGTCATCTACAAGACGAAGGAGGTCACCCAGTCGGCCATCGGGAACAAAGATGGCCTCTGGACGACCGTGATCGCCGCCTCGGTGCTGTTGCCCTGACGCCTTGCCCTCGCGGTTTTCCCTATCACCCGACGCTCGGCTGTCCTATCATCGACGCCGGTCCATTTCACGCATCTCCCCCAGCTTCGGAGATCGGCGCCCATGAACGAACTGGCCGAGCTGGTCCGGCAATACGGCGAACTCCTCGACAAGGAGCGAGTTCTTGGAGAACGCAAGGAAGCCTTGCGCCAGCAGATCCTCGACCTCCTCGACAGCTCCGGCCTGAAGGCCGCGTCGACGCCCTTCGGGAACGCGAAGCGTTGCTCGCGGTTCAAGCTCACGCCTCACCGCGACGAGGTGCTCAGCCTGCTGGCCTCCGACGACCTCTTCCCGTTCGCCCCCTTCAGCCCGGCGCGGGTGAAGGACGTGCTCGTGCCGAAATACGGTCGGGAACGGCTCTTGCCGCTCTTTGAGATCGAGAAGTCCGAATACCTGATGATCCAGCGGGGCAAACCGCCGAAACCTTACGGATGAGCCGGTCATGGACTACCTTCATCAAGTCAGCCGCCACCGGATCGCCCCGCCCCCCGTCACCGGCGACGTCAACGCCGCCGACCTGATCGACGGCGCCTTGCTCAGCTACAACGGCGGCCGGCTTCGTGAGCTTTGCCAGGTCTTCGCTCGCAAGATGCTGGAGCCCGATTGCACCGTCGGCCTCACGCTCTCCGGCGCCCTCACCCCCGCCGGACTCGGCATGAGCTGCCTCATCCCGCTCCTTCGCGCCGGATTCGTGGACTGGATCGTCTCGACCGGCGCCAACCTCTACCACGACACCCACTACGCCCTCGACTTGCCCCTCCACCAGAGCTATCCCGGCCTCGACGACTTCGCCCTGCGCGAGCATGACATCATCCGAATCTATGACATCATCTTCGACTACAAGACCCTCCTCGACACTGACGCCTTCTACCGCCAGTTGATCCAGGAAGACGCCTTCGCCCGTCCGATGGGGACGGCCGAGTTCCATTACCTCGTCGGCAAGTTCCTCCACGCTCGCTCCGAGGCGCTCGGGGGCAAGCCCGGCCACAGCCTGCTTGCCGCGGCCTACGAGGCCGGCGTCCCGATCTACACCTCCAGTCCCGGCGACAGCTCGATCGGCATGAACCTCGCCGCCGCTTCCCTCGCTGGCGGTCAGCTCCAGATCGACGCTCTCCGCGACGTGAACGAGACGGCCGCGATCGTCTACGAGGCCAAGCGGTCCGGCGGCACCTCGGGCGTGTTGATCCTCGGCGGTGGCAGTCCGAAGAACTTTATCCTCCAGACCGAGCCCCAGATTCAGGAAGTCCTCGGCCTCGACGAGAGCGGCCACGATTACTTCCTCCAGGTCACAGACGCCCGACCCGACACCGGCGGACTCTCCGGCGCCACGGCCCACGAAGCCATGACCTGGGGCAAGGTCGATCCCGACCGCCTGCCCGACTCGGTCATCTGCTATACCGACAGCACGATCGCCCTGCCGCTTTTGACGGCCTATGCTCTGGCCCGCCACCAGCCGCGGCCCTTGAAGCGGCTCTACGACCGGCGTGAGTCCCTTTACGACGACCTCAAGGCGGCCTATCTCCAGCGCGAGGCGAGCGGCACGCCGACCGGCTTGGCCGCGCGGAAGAAAGCGGCCCAAGACGAGGCGCCTCCCAGTGTCCGCCACCACCCCGATTCACTCGATCGATCCCGATGATCCGGACCCCTCGGTGATCGCCGAGGCCGCCCGTGTTCTCCGTCACGGCGGTCTCGTCGCCTGCGCCACCGAGACCGTCTATGGACTCGGCGCCGACGCCACGAATCCTGACGCCGTCGCCCGGATCTTTGCCGCCAAGGGCCGTCCGCCAACCAACCCCCTGATCGTCCACGCCGACTCCGTCGCGATGGCCCGGACCTGCGTCCGCAACTGGCCTGCCGCCGCCCAGACGCTCGCCGAACATTTCTGGCCGGGGCCGCTCACCCTGGTCCTCCCCCGCTCGGCGATCATCCCCGATGCTGTGACGTCGGGCCTTGATACGGTGGGCGTCCGGATCCCCTCCCACCGGGTCACACAGGCCTTGATCGGGGCCCTGGGCCGTCCCGTCGCCGCCCCCAGCGCCAACCGCTCGACCGGCGTTTCCCCGACCCTCGCCCGCCACGTCGCCAAGGATCTCTCCGGCAAGATCGACCTGATCCTCGACAGCGGCCCGACGACCATCGGCCTCGAATCGACCGTGCTCGACCTGACTTCCCAGCCGCCCTGCATGCTCCGTCCCGGCGCCATCACAGCCGAACAGATTGCCCTTGTTCTCGGGGATCTCGGTATCCCGCCGGCTGGGCAGGCGGAAGATCCGACAGAGCCGTCGCTGAGTCCCGGCCGGTTACAGGTCCACTACGCCCCGCGCAATCGTGCCATCCTCGTGGAGCCTTCCCAACTTCCGGCGATCTCCTGGCCCGACCGCTCGGCCCTCCTCGTCTTCGGCCCGCACGACCTCGCGCCGGTTCCTCCGAATGTCCTTCGCTACGACTGCCCCACGTCCTCGGAGGCCGCGGTCGCCCTCTACACCCTCCTCCATGCCTGCGAGGACGAGGACCTTGACCTCATCGTGATCGTTCCCCCACCCGACCTGCCCGATTGGTGCGCGATCCGCGACCGCCTCACACGGGCGACAAGGTCCCGCCCGCCGGATTCGTCTGGCTGATCTCCAATCCTCGGAGTCGCCTGGATTTCTGGCGCGGACTCCACCCACTTCACACTTCGTAGAGTGCCCTGTGAGCATCCGATCATGACTTCACATCAGGACGTTGCTCACCGGAGCGCCCCACCACGAGAGGCGAAGCAAGTGGCTCCCCGGCGAGGAAACCTGCTCAGCGACCCTTCCGGAGATCGAGCTTCTCCCGCTCCCCGGCCGCGAACTCCTCGCCGCTGACGATCGCCTGGGCAAACTCCTGAAGGAGCACCATCGCATTCGTCGGCGCGTCCCAGTATTCCGCTTTCTCGATGGCGACCTGCAAGAGCCCAAGTTTTGGGTCATCGAGCCCACCGGGGAACCAGGCTTTCGCCAGGGGGTTCCAGAGCTTTTCGGCCATCGCTCGGTCCTGGACCAGCCGTGCGCGGCCGGAGACGGAAACGTATCGCTCCTTCTCCAGATCGACGTAGACCAGGTTCACATGCTCATCCTGGCGGATCTCCCGCACCTTGCCCGCCTCAGAGTGCGTGAAGAACCAGAGGGAGCCGTCGGACGGGAATTGCTGGGTCGCCATCGGCCGGCTGCGCAGGGAGCCGTCTTCCTCCACAGTGGTGAGCATGACGACGCGGATGCCGTCGATCTTCTGGTTGAGTTTCTGGATCGCTGCGACAGGTTCCGGCATGATGGGACCTCCGATCGGCGTGGGCTCGCGTCTCCTCAAACACGAAGGCGCCCCGTGCAAGCCGCGTTCCGACCGATTCTCAATCCGACCGTTGCCGGAGCGGGCGGGCCGGGATGCCCACGACGGTGACGCCCGGTGCCACCTCGGTCTCCTTCGTGACGACCGCCCCGGCTCCGACCGTCGCCCCCGCGCCGATCGTGACGGGGGCGATCAGGATGGCCCCCGAGCCCACGAACGACTCGGGACCGATCTCGGTGGGCGCCTTTTGACGGCCATCGTAATTGGCCGTGATCGCTCCCGCACCGATGTTTGCCCCAGCGCCGACATGGGCGTTGCCCAGGTAAGCCAGGTGCCGCGCCCGTGAACCTGGCTCCATCCGACTCTGGCTCAACTCAACGAACGCGCCGGCCTCGGCGCCGTCGTCAAGAACCGTGCCGTCGCGAAGATGGGTGAACGGGCCGACGCGGCACCCTTCGCCGATCGTGACCGCGCCAGTCAGGACCGAGAATGGGTAGATCACCGTGTCGCGTCCGATCCGGCAGCGGCCGTCGATGTAGGTGTTCCGGGGATCGACGATCGTGATCCCTTCGGTCATCAGACGATCCTGGATGCGGCCCTGCATTAACTCATGAGCCTGCGCGAGATGCTGGCGCGTATTCACGCCGAGCACATCGTCGGCCTGAAGCACGGACAGGGCCATCACCTTGCGGTGCATCGCCTGGAGCAAGGCAGGGGCGTCAGTCAGGTAGTATTCGCCCTGCGCGTTGCCGGTATCGAGACGGTCGAGGGCGTCCCAGAGGCCGGGCAGCTCGAAGACGTAACAGCTCGGGTTGACCTCAGAGATCGCAGCCTCCTCGGGCGTGCAATCGCGCTGTTCGACGATCTTGAGGAACCGCCCGGCGCCATCGCGGAGAATCCTGCCAAAGCCGGTGGGGTCGGGCAACAACGCCGTGCCCAGCAGGCAGGCGGCCCGCTCGGAACGCTGGCGGTCCATCAGGTCGGCCAGCGGCTCCGATCTCATCAACGGCTCGTCGCCGACGAGCACCAGAGCCGGGCCTTCGTAGCCTTCGAGGACCGAACGGCACGCCTTGACCGCGTCTCCGGTGCCAAGCTGCCGGGTCTGCTCGGCAAAGAGCACGTCCGGTTCGCCACCGAGCGCCGTGCGGACCTGGTCCGCGGCGTAACCGACGACGACCACGATGGTCTGCGCCCCGCCCCCCGCGCCGCCTCGACGACGTAGGAGATCATGGGTCGGCCGCAGACCTCATGCAACACCTTGGCCCGCTCCGACTTCATCCGCTTGCCGTGCCCGGCCGCCAGGATGATCGCCACTGGTCCTTGAACCGCCATAAATCGTCTCTCCCTGCCTCCAGACCGCCGCCCGTCGCCGCACTTCGTGCGCCGGTGAAGCATCTTAGAATGCTTGCGGTCAGGTCGTCAAACCGGTCGGCAGCCTCTCCTCCCGCACCGCGAACCTTGAACGACCGGCCCCCATCTGGCAGACTGGCTACTCGCTGCGGGCCACCCGACGCGGGGGCTGTACCGAAAGACGAACCGATCGAGGGAGATGCCGCCACGATGTCCATGTCGCGTGAGGAGGTCGCGAAGGTCGCGCTCCTGGCCCGGCTCCGGCTCACACCGGAGGAACTTGATACGTTCACCGGCCAGCTCAGCTCGATCGTCGATTACGTCGCCCAGCTCCAGGCGCTCAACACCGAGGACGTCGAGCCCCTGGCCCACGGCGTCGAGCTTCAGAACGTCTTCCGCGAGGATGTTCTCGGCGAATCCCTCCCCCGCGAGTCTGCCCTCGCCAACGCCCCCAAGCGCAACGCCGATTGCTTCCTCGTTCCGGTCGTCCTCGAATAATCGCGGATCGCGGAACCACGGCAACGCGACCCGGGCTCGATCGCCTTGCCGCGTGCTGACCACCTCCTCGCCCTGATTCCAATCCGAAATCCGCATCTGAAATCCGATCTCATGGACCCGACCCGATCCACCGCCGCCTCCCTCCTGGCCGAACTGAACTCCGGCGCCCTGACGGCTGAGGAGGTCGCTCGCGCCTACCTCGACCGGATCGAGCGGCACGACCCCGGCCTGAATGTCTTCATCCACTACGAGGCCGACCGCGTCCTCGATCAGGCCCGCGGCGTGGACGATCGCCGACGTCGCGGTGCGCCGCTCGGGTCCCTGGCCGGCATCCCCGTGGCGGTCAAGGACGTCCTCTGCACCGAGGGCGAGCGGACAACCTGCGGCTCCCGGATGCTGGAAAACTTCCGCCCGCCCTACGACGCCACCGTGATCCGCAAGCTCCGCCAGGCCGACGCGATCCTGATCGGCAAGACGAACATGGACGAGTTCGCGATGGGCTCGTCCACCGAGAACAGCCACTTCGGCCCGACCCGAAATCCCTGGGACCCCGAGCGCATCCCCGGCGGCTCCTCCGGCGGCTCCGCGGCGGCCGTCGCCGCCGACTTCGCCCCGCTCTCCGTCGGCACCGACACCGGCGGCTCGATCCGCCAGCCCGCCTCGCATTGTGGCGTCGCCGGCATGAAGCCGACCTATGGCCGTGTCAGCCGCTCTGGTCTGATCGCTTTCGCCAGCTCACTCGACCAGGCCGGCCCCTTCGCCCACGACCTGACCGACCTCGCCCTCCTGCTGAACGCCATCGCCGGCCACGACGATCACGACGCCACCAGCGTCGATCGCCCCGTGCCCAACTACCCCGCCACCCTCGACACCCCGCCCGATCGGCTCCGGATCGGCTTCGCCCGCGAGTTCTTCGGCGAGGGGCTCGACACCGAAGTCGAGTCGGCGATCCGCGAGGCGATCCGGGTGTATGAATCGGCCGGGGCGACCGTGAAGGAGGTCTCACTACCGCACTCCCAGTACGGCGTCCCCGCTTATTACCTCGTCGCCCCCGCCGAGTGCTCCAGCAACCTCGCCCGCTACGACGGCACCATCTTCGGCCACCGCGCCGACGACTACTCGCCCGCCAGCCCCGAGGAGGAAGACCTCCCCCCCTTGATCCGGATGATGATGGCCAGCCGCGCCGAGGGGTTCGGCTCCGAGGTCAAGCGACGGATCATGCTCGGCACGTTCGCCCTCTCCGCCGGCTACGCCGACCAGTATTACAACCAGGCGCTGAAGGTCCGCCGCCTGATCCGCAACGACTTCGACGCCGCCTTCCAGGAAGTCGATGTGATCGTTGGCCCGACATCCCCCACCGCCGCCTTCAAGATCGGCGAGAAGTCCTCCGACCCCCTGTCGATGTACCTCTCCGACATCTACACCATCACTGCCAACCTCGCCGGTATCCCCGGCCTGAGCCTCCCCTGCGGCTTCACGAAGTCCGGCCTCCCGATCGGCCTCCAACTGCTCGCCCCCGCCTTCGCCGAGGAGAACCTCCTGCGCACCGCCCGCGTCTTCGAGCGCGCGACCGACTGGCACATGAGGCGGCCGGAGATACAATGATGGCCGGGGAGCAGGATTATGCGAAGCTGGGGAAAGCGACGGTGGCCGACCTCGATGGCGCCGCCCGCGATCGTCTGGAAGACGCCGAACAGTTGCTGAAATCGTCAAGACACGCGTCGGCCATTATGATGGGGCTTTACGCCCTGGAGATCCGGCTGAAGGAACGGATCTGCCGACACCTTGATCTCGAAGTGCTTCCGCTCGCTTTTCAGATCCATGACCTGGCGGGGTTGCTGGTACTCTCAGGACTCTCGAAGAAGATCAACGAGCCCTCTTACTCGCATACCCTCTTCAATTGGAGTGAGCTGCTGAGTTGGTCGAAACGCCTGAATCAGTTGCGGTACGGACCCGAAGCCCACCCCGACTGGGCTCCCGCAAAGGCGGCGGTGTTCTTCACCCAACTGCGCGATCTTCCGAACCGGGTGCTGCCATGGCTCTTGAGCGTGAAGTGAAGAACGGGGTCCGGAAGGTCGTTCAGGCGTTGCACGAGTTCGCTCGCCAGCATACCCCGCCTTGGCGATTCGCCAGGGACAAGGATTTCTCCCTGGGCGATTACTACATCGATGTTGTCGTCAACGTCGATTGGCTGCGAATCTACGTGACATTCGTCGCGAAAGGTTTCAAGAACAAAGACGGCTACGAACGGTTCGAGGAGGTTCAGAATTACCTTCGCGAGAAACTCCGCGATGATCCGGCCCTCCTGCAGTCGATCAACCTCGTCGTGAAGGACCCAGAGCAGTATCTTGCCGAAGGCGATTTTCCTCCGGGAGTCTCGGACGAGCGGATCGACGAGGATTTCGTGGAGAAGTACTTTGGGATGCGCGTCGGACAGGACTGATTGCCCTCCCGATCCAGTGACGAATGCCTTATGGACTACACCCTCATCATCGGCCTCGAAGTCCACGTCCAGCTCCTCACCGAGAGCAAGATGTTCTCGTCCTGCGGCACCGCGTTCGGCCTGCCGCCGAACACGCAGACCGACCCGGTCTCGCTCGGCTTGCCGGGGACCTTGCCGGTGATGAACCGCAAGGCGTTCGAGCTGGCCCTCAGGACGGCCATCGCCTTCCACGGCGACATCGCCCGTTTCACCAAGTGGGACCGAAAGAACTACTACTACCCCGACCTCCCCAAGAACTACCAGATCAGCCAGTACGACCTCCCCTTCAGCAAAGGGGGCTGGCTCGAAGTCCCGCCCCGCAAGGACGGCACCGGCGGCGGTCGCTGCCGGTTAGTCCGCATCCACCTGGAGGAAGACACCGGCAAGCTCATGCACGGCTCCGGCGGCTGGTCAGAGGTGGACCTCAACCGCGCCGGTATCCCCTTACTGGAGATCGTCGGCGAGCCTGACCTCCGCAGCGCCGAGGACGCCAAGGCCTGCCTCGAAGAACTCCGCCTGACCCTCCGCTACCTCGGCGTCTCCGACTGCGAGATGCAGGAAGGTTCCCTCCGCTGCGACGCTAACGTCAATATCCACATCGAGAAGGACGGCGAGACGATCGCCACGCCGATCGTCGAGATCAAGAACCTCAACAGCTTCCGCGCCGTCGAGAAGGCGATCCTCCACGAGGCCGAGCGCCAGTTTGCCAAGTGGAAGCAGGACGGCCTGACCATCAAGGACGCCCCCAAGACCACCCGCGGCTGGAGCGATGTCGAGGAGGTCACCAAGCCCCAGCGCGAGAAGGAGACGGCCGCCGACTACCGCTATTTCCCCGAGCCGGACCTCATCCCCGTCGTCGTCGATGAGGCCTGGGTCGATCGCGTCCGCGCCACGATCGGCGAGCTGCCAGCCCAGCGCCGGCAGCGGTTCGAGACCGAGTTCGGCCTGCCGGCCTACGACGCCAACGTGCTCGTCGAGCAAGGGCAGGACGTGGCCGACTACTTCGACGCCGTCGCGAAGGCGACCGGCGAGTACAAGCTCGCCAGCAACTTCATCCAGCAGGACGTCCTCCGCACGATCAAGGAGAAGAAGCTCGCCCTGGCCGACTTCCCGGTTGGCCCGGAGATGCTGGCCGATCTCATCAACCGCGTCGCCCGCCGCCAGGTCAACACGAACCAGGGGCGCGAGGTCCTGGCCCGGATGATTGAGACGGGCGAACCGGCCGAGAAGGTGATCGAGGCCGGCGGCTTCGGCATGGTCTCCGACCGCGATGCCCTTGCCGCCGCCGTTGAGGCCGCCATCGCCGGCAACCCGAAGGCCCTCGAAGACCTCAAAGGCGGCAAGAAGAAGCCCGAAGCCGTCAAGGGCTTCCTGCGCGGCCAGGTCATGAAGCAGACCGGCGGCAAGGCCGACCCCAAGCTCGTCGGCGAATTGCTCGACGCCAGGCTCGCCGAGATCGGGGCGGGCTGACCAGCCAAATCATCCGAGGCGAAAATCGGGCCGAGGGTGGAGGAGGTCGGAGTTCGTGCCCCGGTCTTCCACCCTCGGCCCCAGTACGCTTCGGTGGATCAGAGCAGCTCATCGATCGGCTGCCCGCCGTGTGCCACGATCGGGATGGGTCGGTTCACCCGATCGAGGAAAGTCAGCTCCGGGTCGAGCCCAAGACGGTGGTAGAGCGTGGCGATCAGGTCCCTGGGCGTTGTTGGCCGCTCGCGAGGGACCTCACCCTTCGGGGTGGACGAGCCGACCACCACACCCGGCTTCAGGCCACCGCCCGCGATCAGGACGCTCATTACCTGCCCCCAGTGGTCGCGACCGGGAACGGGGTCTTGCGGCAGACCTTTGTTGATCCGCGGCGTGCGGCCGAACTCGCCCATCACGATCACGATCGTCTCGTCGAGCATTCCGCGCTGATCGAGGTCGTCCACCAGGCTGCCCACGGCATGATCCAGGATCGGCAAGACCCGGTGCATCCCCTTGTCCAGGCTGGAGTGGAAGTCCCAGCCGCCGAAGGTGAGGGTGACGAACCGCACGCCCGCCTCGACCAGCCGCCTGGCGAGCAAGGCGCTCTGGCCCCACTGGTGGCGACCGTAGCGGTCGCGCAGGTGCGGGCTCTCCGTGCCCAGATCGAAGGCGCGGCGGGCCTCGGGACCGGTCAGCATCTCGAAGGCTTTCTGGTTGAACTCATCGACGTCCGAGAGTGACTCCCACGCCTCGCGGCGTGCCGAGTCGAAGGCGCTCAGGAGGCCCCGGCGATCCTCAAGCCGATCGACCCCGAGTCCGCTCGGCAGGGTCAGCTCGGGCACCTTGTAGTTCGGGTTGTTCGGGTCGCCATCCGCCATGAACGGGTCAAAGGCGTGGCCGAGATAGGCCCCGCCGTGGTAGCCCGGCCGGATGCCGACGGAGTGCGTGTTTGGCAAACCGACGTAGGCCGGCAAACCTTCCCGCTTCGGCCCCATCAAGCGCGCGATCACCGAGCCGGCCGACGGGTACATCGGCGTCTGGTTGGCGGCGTTCGAGCCGAGGTAGCCGGTCAGCATCCAGTGGGCGGCGGCGAAGTGGTCGCCGTTGTCGTGGTGCATCGACCGGATGATCGACATCCGGTCCATCAAGCGGGCGTGGTACGGCAGAAGCTCCGAGACCTGGACGCCCGGAACCGCCGTGTCGATCGCATTGAGTGGTCCGCGGAAGGCTTCCGGCGCCTCGGGCTTGGGGTCGTAGGTCTCGTGCTGGGGCGGGCCGCCGTCGAGCCAGACGAGAATTACCGACAGGTCCCGGCCTGACTTCGCGGCGCCCTGCGCCTTCGCCCGCAAGACGTCGCCCAGGCCCAGTCCCGCCAGGCCGAGGAAGCCGGCCCGGACGAAGCTCCGCCTTGTCAAGCCGTCACAGCAACGGAAGGGATGTCCCAGCAAGCCCAGCATCGCAACCTCCCGGCAACATGCCGCAAACTCCATCTCGGGGTCCCGAGGTTGATTCTCCTCATCCGGGAAACTCTAACGCGCACTTTTCCCGCCTGCAAGAGATTTGTTTAACATTTCTTGCGCTGGAGTGGCCACGGGTTGGCCCTCATGGTGCGTTGGCAAGTGACGGGTTCGGGGGTACCCTCATGGTTTCACGCTGGTGACGACGACCGATCACGGGCGTTGGACCGGTCTTGCCGATCGAAGAACCAACTCATCGCGAGGAGACACCATGTCCACCCGCGTTCGCTGGCTCGGGCACGCTTGCTTGCAGGTTGAGTCCGACGGCCAGACGCTCCTGATCGACCCGTTCCTCAACGACAACCCCAAGGCCGCGGCGAAGGCCGACGCAGTGGCCGCCGACTTCATCCTGGTCTCCCACGGTCACGGCGACCATGTCGGCGATACCGTGGCGATCGCCCGGCGCACCGGGGCGACGGTGATCGCCAACTTCGAGGTCTCGCAATGGCTTCAGAAGCAAGGGCTGGAAAAGGTCCACGCCATGCACATCGGCGGCGGCCATGAGTTTCCGTTCGGCCACCTCAAGCTGACCCAGGCCCACCACGGATCGGCGCTGCCTGACGGTTCGTGCGGCGGCAACCCTGCTGGCTTCTACCTCCGCCTCAAGGACGGCTCCCGGATCTACGATGCCGCCGATACCGGACTCTTCGGCGACATGCGCCTGATCGGTGAGGAGGGTATCGACCTGGCGATCCTCCCGATCGGCGACAACTACACGATGGGACCCGACGACGCCCTCCGCGCCGTCGGCCTGCTCCAGCCCCGCAAGGTCCTCCCGATCCATTACGGCACCTGGGACCTGCTCTCTCAGGACGCCGACGCCTGGGGCCGCCTCGTCCGTGAGCAAACCCCTGCCGAACCGGTGATCCTCAAGCCCGGCGAATCGGTGGAACTTTGACGACCTGCGCCGACGTTCCGGTTGTGTGCTATAATTAACGCTAGCTCCTTGGCAATTCGGTTGACAACGCGCCCACCCGATTTGGGTCAAGCGATGCGACGCCCGGCGCGTCTCCGACGCCGAACGAACTTCAAAATAGGCAAGATGTCGATTCTAAAATTCCATTATGCAAGGGCTTGCGGGCGAGGTTCCGGCGTTCGGGGAAGCGTCCTCTCGGCGTCCTGACACCGTTTTCGAGGCGTCCGAGGTGCGTTCCTGGGGCGTCTCGATGGCGTGAGGGGTGTCAAAGAAAGCGGCTCTTGCCGCCGGATCGGGTGCCGGCGGACCCGCTTCCAGAGAGACTCGGGATCGAAACGTGAGCGGGCTCACGCCCGCGGCCAGTGCGCGATCGGAGGCCGGAACCCTGGCCGGTCCTCCGCCAGCGGAGCCATTCGGAGGCTCGTGGCGACTCGCCTTGCCATCCGGGACGGGGGCCGGCTATGATCCCGCCGCGATCGACGCGCCGTTCCCGAGACGGCGTGTCGTCGCACTGCCTCGGCTGGTCATGGAGGACACCGATGAGCCTGCACGCGCCGACCGTGGCCCGCTCCCCATCGAGCCGACGGGTCCCCGTCACGGAAGGAACGACCGCGCTCGAACCGGATCGGCCTTCCCTCCGCGATCGCCTGGTGACGGCCCTGGCCCTCGCGGTCATTCTCACCACCTTCGCCGTCCGCGCCTGGGATGTCGCCCGTCGCGACTCGATCACGTCCGACGAGACGACCCACCTGACCCGCTCGCTCCGTTACTGGTTGACGGGTCAGGACCCTGGCATGTGGGAACTCGGCGCCCCGCACTTGCCGCACCTGGCCTACGGCCTGGCTTCCTATCTCGCCTCGCGACCCAGCGGGCTCCTGCCCGAGTCGCCGGACGAGGCCCGCTTGACCGCGGTCGTGATCTCGGGCGACCCTCGCGTGCTCCAACCCGCACGGGCCCTGGCGATTGGCTCGGGCGTGGCCATGCTGCTGGCGGTCTTCTGGTCGGTGGCGAGGAACGCTGGGGCGGCACTCGCCCTGATCGCGACAGGGCTCGTCTCCCTGATTCCCGAGTGCCTGGCCCACTCGGCGATCGCCGGCAGCGACATGCCGTTCACCGCGTCGGCCATGCTTGCCTTGATCCTGCTCAGCCGCTTTGCGGAGCATCCGAGCTGGGGACGCTGGGGTCTGGTGGCCCTGGCCGTCGGCCTGGCCTGGTCGATGCGGCATTCGGCCCTCTTGCTGCTGATCCTGGCGACCGGCGTCCATCTCGCGGTCCACCTGCGACGGGCGCCGGGCGACCTGATCGACCGCCTGTTCGGCTCGCTGCTTGCCACGCTGGGACTCGTCCTGGTCGCGTTCGCCGTGCTCTGGGTCGGCGACGGCCTCCAGATGCCGACCGTGGGGGCCGTCTCCGAGCGGGTCACGACGCTGAACGTTCCCGATCGGCTGGGCCCCTTCGACCTCGGCGGCTGTCGCGTGCCGACCCCACTCCTGAGCGTCTTGAAGCAGGTCCGCCACCAGGCGCAGGGGCACGAGGCCTACTTCTGCGGTTCCTACAGCCAGAGCGGCTGGCCGGCCTATTTCCCCGTCGCCTTCCTGATCAAGAACCCGGTGGGCCTGCTCGCGTTGCTGGTTCTCGCCGCAGCCCGGGTGCGACCCGGGACGGCCTGGGACACAATCGCGCTGGCGGCTCTGGGCTTGCTCTGGCTGATGCTGGTCGCCAATCGGGTGAACATCGGCGTGCGTTACGCCCTCCTGACGTATCCCCTGGCCGCCGGGTTCCTCGCCCGCCTCTTCACGCCGGCGATGCTCCGCGATCGGGTCTGGGGACCCCTGACGATCGCCGCGGCGATTGGCCTGGGAGCGGCCTCGGTTTCGAGTCACCCGCGTTACCTGTCCGCCTTCAACGAGCTGGTCGGCGGTCCGCGGCAAGGCTGGCAGTACCTGGCCGACTCGAACCTCGACTGGGGCCAGGACTTCCACACCCTGGCCGAGGCGATCCCCCGACTCGGGATCACGGAAGTGACCTACGACATCAGCTCCGAATGCCGTCTGAACATTCCGGGCGTCCTCGCCATCCGACACCCGAACCGCTCGATGCAGTTGCCCGGCGTAACCCCCCCGAACCGGCGGCTCTTCGCGATCGACGGGACGTATCAGCCGGTTTACACACGCTATGTCGCCGTCAGTGCCTCGCGATTGCTGGGACTCTACTCGCAGAATGACATGAGCTGGCTCCGCTCCCGCCGTCTCGTGGCCCGGCTCGGCGACAGCCTCTTTCTCTTCGACCTCGATTACCCCGCCGATCAACCGCTCTGAAACCGTGAAGGAGGCGAGGCCGCCAGCGATGGCCGTTGGGTCTCGGGTCACGACTGGCGGAATTGGACCTTTTGACGGCTTTCCTCTAACATTGAACAACCGCTCGTTGTCGAGCTAACAGGCCGGTGTGCGACGGCCCCGCCGCCGTCGCTGGGCTCTCCCGTCCCCATGGGTCAGCAGGATGGATACGACTTTCGCCTATCAGCCGGTCTGCTCGGAACCGGGTTGCGACCGGCCCGCACTGTACAAGATCGCGGCCGTCTGGAGTGACGGAACGAGTCGTGAGCTGAAGACTTACGCTTTGGCCTGCGAGCATCACCGCGACGCCCAGAGACAAGCCGCAAGCTCCCGTCGAGCCGGCTTGAAGCTCGCCGAGGGCGAGGTCGTCGAGCCGATCGGCGTCTATCGACTCCTGCCCGGCGTTCGCGATGCCGAGCTGACACGCCTCACGTGAGGGGGGCGCGTCGGGGCGGACGCGGGAGGCGTCCGCCCGGAACTCGAACTCCCGGGATGGAGCCCGAACCATGCCAACGCCCCGGACCAGCCCCCGATCGCTCCGGCTCGTCGCACTCGTCCTGCTCGTGATGGCGACGACTCCGCAACCAGCCGCCTTCCCCCAGACTCCGCCGGCGCCGCGGACCGAGGCCGAGAACGATCCGTTCACCCGGTTTGACCTTCCTGACGACTGGGAGCAGCGATTCTGGGCCGATCCGGACGTCAAGACCCTCCTCGATCTGGAGCCGAAGAAGCTGGCCGAGCTGGTGCCTGTCCAGGCCGGTTTGCGCTACTGCCGTTGCCCGGCCTGCCTGGCGGATGAAGCCGAGGAGACGCTCCGATGGTCGCCCGCGAAGCCCGAGGTGGTGACCTGCCGAAAGTGTGAGGAGAGCGTGCCGAGCGACAAGTACCCGGCGAAGTCCGGTCAGCCGCCCGCGATCCCGGTGGAGACGGTGGAAGTCTTGCCGAGGGTGGTCCACAAGTACCCTTACCACGTCGTCGATCCGCTCCAGCAAGCCTACCCCGACGAACGCCTCTACCTGGCGGCGAAGCGGGACTACGAGGCTCGCGAGTTCCTCTCCCGGGCCGCCCTCTACGCGGCCGTTCGCTCCCATGAGCAGCCGCTTGGCACTCGTGACCCGGCCCTGGCCAGGCTGGCGGCCGTCCTGGTCCTCCGATTCGCCCAGGTCTACCCATCCTACGCGACGCACTACGACCAGCCAAGGCAGCCGAAGTTTCTCCAGCAAAGCGACCTCAAGCCGCCGTTCCGCCGCGGCTACCGGACCGGCAAGTGGGACTGGACCGGCTGCCTCGACGTGCCGATGAATCTGGTCATCGCTTATGCCTTGATCCGCGGCGATGCAGCCCTGGCCGAGGCGGGCCGCTTGCTGGACGATCCGAACCCGTCGCGGACGATCGAGAACGACCTGTTCCGGGCCTCGGCCGAGTTCGTCCGGCTCCAGCCCGAGGAGTTCAGCGAGGCCTCGATTTACGCCTACCGTGGCCTCCTGGCCGTGGGGCGGCTGCTCGACGATCGGCCTCTGATCAACGAGGCCCTCCGGCGGCTCGACGGCTTCGCCGAGCGCGGCTTCTATCACGATGGACTCTGGCGACAGGGCGATCCCTCCACCCATCGTCGGGTCGTCGGCCTGATTGACGGCTGGATCGACCGGCTTCTTCCGGGTCCGGTTGAGTCCGCGCCGACGTGCCCGGGATTCTGGGCCGACGGGAGGACCGTCCCGGCCACGATGCCTTCCCGATCCTGAGCCTGGCCCGCGAGGCCGGCGCCGCCGGACTCGAGGAGCGACCGTCGGCCGAGGTCCAGCAAGCGGCCTGGCCCGCGCCGAGGGTCGAGACCGGGACGCGTCATGCGATGCTGCTGGGAGGCGCCGGCGTGGCGCGGCTGGCGGTCGGGCAGGGGACCGACGCCCTCGATCTGGAGCTTCGCGGCCTGGGCAATTACGGGACCGGCCACTCGCACCGCCTGACCCTCCGGCTCGCGATCGGCGGTCGGGCCGTTCTGGGTGACCTCGACGGTCAGGCACGCTCGGGTCGCGGGTTCGAGCGGGCGACGGTCAGCCATAATACCGTGGCCGTCGATGGGCTCAACCAGCGGGAGAGCCTGGATCAGTCGCGTCGGCCCACGCCCGGCAGTGAGATCCGGTTCTTTGCCGCCGACCCGGACTTCCAGGTGGCCACATTCGACGACCGCTACGCTTATCCGACCAGCACCACCCTGTATCGACAGACGGTCGTCGCCTGCTCCGGAGAGCGGTCTCGCTATGCCCTGTCGGTCTTCGAGGTCCGGGGCGGCCTCCAGCACGACGAGTTCTTCCACGCGCCGGCCGGTTCCGCCAACCGCTGGCGGATCTCGGCGCGGACGGCCCCGGGGCCGGCGTCGCTCTTGCCAGCATCGATCCCGTTCGTGCCGACGGCCGAGGCGGAGGACGGGCCGCTGGTTCGTCCAGTCGTTAGGGGAATTCTCCGGCCTTTCCTCGGGCCGCCTCGATCGTCCCTCGCAGGCGATCCTGGCGGACGGTCGATCGCCGGGCGTCCGCTTGCACCTGCTGGGAGACGTCCCGTGCTGGGCGGTCCTCGGCGTCACTCCCGATCCGACCTCCCCGACTTCGGACAACCCCTCGGAACCCTCCGGTCGCGCCGGATTGGTGCTGCGGCGACGGTCCGATGACGGTTCGACCCTTCAATCCACCTTCGTCACGCTCTTCGAGCCAATCGGTGCGGGACCCGAGTTGAAGCGGGTCGGCCGGGTGGTGTCGCCGGAGGGGACGATCGTTCTGGCCCTGGAGACGGCTGAGGGACCCGAGCACCTGGTTCTCAACCTCCAGCCGGGCCGTTCGCAGGCCCTGGAACTGCTCGACGGCCGCACGCTTCGCACGGATGGCCTGGCGGTGCGCGTCCTCGCCGATCGGCTGATCCTGGCCGGCGGGACCTTCGCGGAGACCGACGGCCTCCGCGCCGAACAGACCGCGCGTCGCCGGTACGATCAAGGCCACGGGACGGGGTATCCTGGCCGGCTCGTCGGCCCGCGGTTGGTTCGAGACGGTCGAGCCCTTGTCCGATCCGGCGGGTCTGGTTGGCCGGGCGCTGATCGTCCGCCACGGCGACGGGACCTCCCGTGGCTGGACGATCCTCGAGGCCCGCAACCGTCCGTCGGGTGGCGCCTTGATCGAGGTCCGCGAGGTGCCCGGATTCCGGGTCGATCCGGCCAGCGGCGAGGCGCTCTACTACCAGTTCCCGCGAACTCGTGCCCCCGGGCCCCATGCCTTCTTCGTGGGTCGTATCGCTCGCTCGGGGGTTCGCAAGTCCCGGTGAGGAGCGATCGCCCGATCAGCCGCTCCGGAATTCCGCCAGGTCGTCTTCGAGAAAGTTGTAGTGCCGGCGGTGTGGCGGCTGGGAATGGTCGTCGTGAACCGCCCAATTCTATAATTGCTTCTGCATCGATTTTCTGAAAGAAATCCTTGACGGGGATCGGGTAGCTGTTAGAATCACTCTCGACGAACGGGATGGATCTCATCTTCAAAAAAACTCCCCTCGTCCGAAGCATTGGCTTCGATCATCTGGCCTCTTCTCTGTTCCGGCCCCGGCGGCCCGTAGCTCTGCTGCGGGCCGCCGGGGTTTTATGCGTTGTCGAACTTGTGCGGAGCGACGAGCATGGCACGCCAGTGGACCGGGACCGGGCCGGAGTATCAGATCGACTGGGGGGGACTGCCCTTCACGCTCCGGCTCGACGAGCCCCGGCCTGGACTCCGTGGCTCGGGAATCGGCCCGCTCCTGGCCCTCGATGGCCTCGCGGAGTCGGGCCGTCGGGACGACTCGGCGTTCTCGACGCTGACACTGGCTGCCAGCGAATGCCGCTTGAATCGTGTGGAAGCGATCTACACGCCCACCAACTGGGGGGATCTGACAGTCAAGGCTGTCTGGGAGCCCCTGGGTGACGACGCGATCAACCTCGACGTCGAGGTCAGCGCCCGGAGCGTTGGCCATCTCAAGGTGGTCGAGGTCCTGGTCCTGAGCGTTCTGGGTGAGTTACCGCCGACAGGTTCGATGCGATCGGTCGAGCCGCGCGATGCGAGGGCGGCGGGACTGACCTACGATGGCCGGGAGTCCGACCTGGCGACGCTCAGCACGGGCCCGCCGGGGCCGATCCGCCACCCGTGGTTGGCTCCCCGTTCCGGCCGCGAAGGCTGGACTTACGTCGAGATGGTCCACCCGGACGACGCGGCTCGACGCATTCATGAGGGCCGGCTTCCGTTCACCGCCACGCGCTATGGTCTCTTCGGCTACGACCTGGAGCGCGGAGTCGTGCTCCGCGGCCGTCTGCGTGGGATCTGGATTCCGAAGGACGTCGCCTTCACCGAGGCCGAGCGACGCTTGGCCGAATTCCTGGCTGAGCCCCCGCCGCTGACGACCTGATCGGGGAGCGACGATCAAGGCCCCCAGCTCCATTCCCATTGCGATTCGCCCTCCGGCAACTCCACGTTCCAGGCAAGACGGCGATGCTCGCGTTCGAAACGGGGCGCGGGGGTCTCGGGATGGGAACGCCAGACGCCGAGGTCAGCAAGAATCGGGCAGGTCAGATCGACCTGCAAGCGGGTGGCCGCTCGGAGTTTCGCCTGCAAGTTCAGCCGGTGACCGGCCTCGCCGGACCGGGAGAGGCGGTACACGACGGACCCACAAGCGAAGGACTGTTCGAGGCCAATCTGAGGCCAGTCCGGAGGCAGCGCCGGCTCGAGTACGAGTTGACGGGCCTCGGCATCGTAGTCGAGACCCGCCAGATCGAGCATCGTCTCGATGAGCATGGCGTGCAGCCCCCAGACCCCCGGTGCGGCGCGTGGCGGGTTGCAAAGGGGACCGCGACGATGGCCCAGGCTCAGGGCCAGGCCAAGCGGGCCCAGGCGCGCCAGGATGTCGTTGATCAAGGCCACGGCTCGGGTCCAGTGCCGGCCGTCGCCCGAGGTCCGGCCGAGCCGGATCAGGTAGCGGGCCATCCAGAGTGTCGCAAGGCTCGACGGGTCATGGTGGTGCGACTCGCTGGGTGCCTGTCTGGCCTCGGGTCGTCCCGGGTCGGCCGACCAGCAGGTCAAGGCGTTCGGATCATCTTTCACGGCGTTCGACGCCAGCAATGCTTCCGCCGACCGGGCGACCCGCGGGTCGTCGGCGGTCAGGAGGCCGAACGGGACGACCAGCCCGAGCAGGCTGATGTCCAGCGCCGCTGACCGATCGATCAGATCCTCGGGTTGGTCGCTCCAGAGACCACGGAGGGTGGACAGGCGCCTTGCGTCCAGGAAGCGGCCGGTGTCCCGATCCACAAGGCCTGGTCCCGTATCGCCGGGCGACGACTCGCCGAGGATACCCACCAACCAGATCCGGTCGGCCAGAGCTTTCCAGGCGGCTACCTGTTCGGTCCGATCGAGCCGTTCGGCTAGCCGGCACGCGGCTCGGAGGCCGGCGACGACGCTCGCGTTCGAGTAGAGGAAGGCACCATAGCGATTGTCCCAGACGCCCGCCGAGCCGACCAGGGCCAGGTCATCGAGCCAGACGAGCCCCGGATGGCCCGACCGGCCCTCGCAGACCCCCGCCGCCTGTTCGACCATGGACCAGTGGGAGGCGACAAACTCCAGGTCGCCCGTCCGGCGTAGATACCGCTCCAGAGCCCACGGAATCAGGGCTGTCTGGTCGACGGCCGGCGTCTCCCACTCGGGCCAGCCATCGGTCGTATATTTCTGGAACCAGTAGGTATAGGGCCGGTGCTGCGAGCGCACCCGGGCCAGCCATTCGAAGACGGCACGCCCCAGCTCGGGATGTCCGAGACGATCGAGCGCACCCCCGGTGAGCAGGGAGTCGCGAGGCCAGCAGTAGGCGTGCAAACCGAGATCGTAACCGCTGGAAATCGCGCCCCACTTGGCGTCGGCGTGCAGAGCCGCGCCCAGGGCCGAACGCCGGAGGGTCACGGCATAGACGGGTCTGGGGAAGTGCAAGGTGGGAAGTGGCTCGACGAACCCGTCCCAGTATCCGGCCGCCTCGTGCTCCACGCGATCGAGATCAAGCTGGCGAAACCAGCTCAGTGCCGGTCGGAGCCAGTGCTCGAACGTGCCCTGGTCGCCCCGCCAGCCGGTGAAGGCGCCGCTGACCAGCACGTCTAGATCCACCGAGCCACCGGCTGGCAACTCGACCCAGCGGAGCAGCATCGCCGCGGCGGAGCCGTAAGTTTCACAATTGACCTCGCCGCGATCGTCCAGCGCGATGGCGAACTCAACGGTGGCATCCCGCGCCAGTTTGCGGTTGGCGTGGCCGTGACCACGGTTGGTCGCCAGGAGGGCCCGGTCGCCGTCGTGCCAGCTCAAACCTGGCTCACCCACGCTGCCGTTGACCTCCGCATGCACGAACAAGCCGAAGAGGGCCCGCTTCGGCTCGTCGCCGTCGTTGATGACCCGGAATCGCTTGAAATACTGCCCCGGCGACTCCGTCCCGCCGGGCGTGCGGGGCAGGTCGGGGCCGGTTGCCACGAAGTCGGTCGCCACGACCCGGAGCGGACCATGGCGCCAGCGTAGCGTGGTCACGAGCAGGTTCGTCGCCCCCTGGTAGCCCTGGAAGGCTTCCCAGCTCAGGCGCTCGTCGAACCACTCCAACCGCGAGCCAATCGCCAGGCCACCCATGATCGTGCGGAAGTGTGTCCGGCTCTCCGGCCGGTCCCCCTCGGCGGGGCGGACGTCAGAATGCAAGCCCGTGGTGGGGAACAAGATATCGTAGGTCGAGCCTCGCGGGTCGATTCGGACGGTCATGCTCCGGTTGCCGACAAGCCCCTCCGCGCCAAAGACGGCTGCGTCGGGCTCCGCCCGGTCGGGCAGGTTGGGCCGGACGACGACCTCCTGATGCGGACTGGACACCACCTCGCCGCCCTCGCGACGGGCCACCGAGCGATACCGCAGCCGCGAGCCGACCGGTTGTGGGGGGATTGGCACATGCCAGAAGCTGTTAACCCCCTTGTTCTCCAGCCAGAAGGCCGGCAAGGGGCCGAGCGGCCGGGTGTTGGTCTCGATCTCCAGCCAGACGTTCTGTTCGGCCTCGACCGGGTGTGTGCCGACCACGACCGCCGACCACATCCCCGCCCGGACCGGCCCGCCGTGCCGCCCCTTCGCCGACGACTCGATCCAGGTCGCTACCATCGCCGCCTCTCAGGCCTATTCCGCACCTCGACTTGCCCCGTTCCGGGGAATTAGATTGTCAACGTTCGCTACACCCGCGCCAAGGGCCAGGTGAACGGAAGCAATCTTCCCACAATTCCCGCGTTTCGGGATACTCGCCGCCGAACGCGGAGAGTCCCTCCCGCGAAGGACCATCACGCTCCCGGGGACATGGATGTGTCCTAGCTTCAACGCCCGCGCCCTCGGATTGACCCTCTCAGCTCGACAGTCGATCGCGCTGGCCCCACAGGCCGGGTTTGGCGGGGTCGATCTGCTTGTCCGCGATCTGGTCGAGGCCGGAGACGACCCACGGGCGCTTCGTCGCCATATGGACGCCCTCGGCATTCGTGGCGGGGCCTGGCCGTTGCCGGTGGACTGGCGTTCCGGCGACCGGGATCGCTTCCGCCGCGACCTGGAGCAGCTCCCTCGACTGGCCGAAGCCGCGGCGATCCTCGGACTGTCCCGGACCGGGACCTGGGTCATGCCCGAGATCGTCCCCACGCCCGACTCAGAACGCGAGCTTGAGGGCGGCGCCATCAAGGCGCGTCGTCGCGCCATCTCGCACCATCTAGAAGCGCTCACGCGAATCGCGAAGGTCCTGATGGAATTTGACTTGCGACTCGGGTTGGAAGTGATCGGGGTCGCGTCATTCCGGAGCGGAAGGGGGATTGCCTTCCTGCAACGGCTGGACGATCCCGACTTCCGGGCGCTCTTGCGCGGGCTCCATCGAGCGCGTGCCGCCACGTCGAGCCGGGGATCCCGCAGGCGTGGGAATCCTGCTCGATGCCTTCCATCTTGACGCGGCTGAGGAGTCGATCGAGGCCGCTCTGTCCGGCGGGATCGAGGAAGTCGTCTGGGTTCACGTCGCCGACCTGCCGGCGGACTTCACGGGAGATCGTCGCACGATCCGCGACGACGACCGCGGCCTGCCCGGGGAAAGCGGGAAGGTGGACGTTGCCGGGTTTCTGAGGATGATCCAGCAAAGGGGCTACGAAGGCCCGGTTACGGCGGAGCCGATGAGGGGCTGCCGTTCCCTGGTGGGAATGTCGGTCGAACAGAAAGCCCAGGCGACCGCGGCGTCCTTGCGCCGGGTCTGGCCGAGTTGATGATCTGTCAGGGAATCGTTGCGAAGCGGGCTCGACGTCTCAGTGCCCGGCGGTGACCTCGGAATGCGACTCCTTGACCCGAGTGGGGCAGATCTCTTCGCGATAGACCGAAACTTCGCTCGGCGCCTCGATGCCGATACGAACCTGATTGCGGTCGATCTTGACGATCGTCACGACGATGTCGTTGCCGATGACAATCTTCTCACCAAGCTTCCTGCTGAGCACCAGCATGGTACGGCCCCACTTCCCTCGTTGAAGGTCCGTGTTGTGGTTCCCCACGCGGGGACGACTCCCCTTTTGGCAATGTCCATGCCGGACCGCCGAGGGAGTCAGCTCAGATCGTAGCAAACATCGAGAGACTTACAACTTGCGACCCGAAAAAACCTTAATATGACCGGCGTTACCCCGCTCTTTACCGTTAACTTGACCACCCTTTCCCTGACGGTCTTGTAAAAACGGGAACCCAACTTATCAGTTTGTCTCCGTGGTGACGCACCGCCCGGTGAAAAAGCGTCAAGGAGCCAGCAAGTCCGCCTGTCACCGTGGGGTCGATTGTGATAGGACACGCGTTTCCGACGCAAGATGCGGACAGGATCGCTTGGAACGGCCATGCCGGCTTCCTATATGCGCAGCGATGCGACGCACGGAGGAGCGCACACCATGAATCGGCGATGGATGACGGCCTTGACGGTTCTCGGGTTCGGTCTGGTCCTGGCAAGGCCGGCGCGGGGGCAAGTAGACGAGCTCGGCAAGCTGTTTGAGAAAGCGGCGGTCAATGTCGCCCGCAAGGCGGTCGTCGGTCCCGGCGGGATCGCGGAGAAGCTGGGTGGCCAGGTCGAGGGACCGCGTTCGGAGCCGTTCACGGTCAAGACGGCTGATGGCTGGACCCTCGTCACCCATCGCTACTCGCCAGCTGGCGGACGTCCCCGACCGGGGACCTTGCCGGTAATCCTTTGCCACGGGCTGAGCTACAACGCCACCTTCTGGGACCTCGAGCCCTCCGTCAGCATGGCCCGGTATCTGTCGGAACTGGGTTATGACGTCTGGGTGGCTGACCTTCGCGGCAGCGGCGACAGCCAGAAGTGGGTCTGGAAGCTCGACGCCGCCCCCGAGATGATCCTCGGTGGAGCTGTCCGCCGCCTCTCCCGCGGCAAACTTGCTCCTACCGGATTCGCCACCGCCGACCCGCGATTCGCGAGGTGGACCCTCGACGACCACATTGCCTACGATGTGCCGGCGCTCGTGTCGCTGGTCAAGCAGCGGACCGGCGCCCCGGCCGTTGCCTGGATCGGGCACTCGATGGGCGGCATCGTGGCGATCGGCCACCTCGCTCGCTACGGGAATCCCGGCATCGGCCAGCTCGTGACCGTCGGCAGTCAGGTTACGATGCCGAACGGGCAGCTCCCGTTGCAGTTCCTCCGCGAGATGATTGAGACCCGCACGTCAATGCTCACCGGCAAGCTGACCGGTGAGCAGTTGATTGCCGAGACGCAAACGAGCGTCCATAACATGTTTTTCAACCAGCGGAACATCGCTCCCGAGATCGCCGAGGCGCTCGGAACCTGGGCCACCGACGTCCCGGCCATCGGTGTCATGCAACAATACCTGGCCCTCGGCACGACCGGCGAGCTGGTCGACGCCCGCAAGCAGTTCCATTACGCGCAGGCGCTCGGCAATATCAAAGTCCCGATGCTCATCTCGTGCGGTGCCGACGATCAGTTCGCCCCGCTGGTGGTGCAGCAGTACCTCTACAACAACGTCGGCTCCGAGGACAAGACGCTGATCGTCTTTGGCCGAGCCTCCGGCTTCGCCGTCGATGCCGGTCACGATGATGCCCTCGTCGGCCTGAACTCGCGAGCCCAGGTCTATCCGATCATCGAGCGGTGGCTTCGCGGCGATCGGTTCCGACCGGCCAACGGCCGGTAGGAAGCTCCGCGCCAGGCGATTCGCGATCAATCCTTCCGTCCATCAACCCGCAAGGGGCGGAAGCCGATCGCATCGGCCGCGACGCAGGCGTAGCGCACGCCATTGATAACGCCTTGAATGGCCGACGCCCATTGCCCCTGTTGGTGCAGGTGTCCATACACGCACGCCGACACATCCGCCGCTTCGAGTCGCGAGACGACCGGTCCGGGGCGGCGGTAGAGGTCGAAGGGAGGGTAGTGCCAGAGGACGTAGATCGGTTCGCCCTGCGTCCTCAAGCTTCGGGCCGCGTCGAGGGCCGCGTCGAGGGCGGCTAGCTCACGATCCGAGGCGGCCGGCGTGGCGCGGTCGTCCTCGTTGGGGGGCGGGGTCCCCAGCGTGCCGCAGGCGATGATGCCGCCGACGGCCACCGCGTCGCCACCGACGGCGCGGAGCGAGCGGCGGAGCAAGGGGCGGACCCTCGCCGCGCCGTTCCACCACCGGTCGTGGTTGCCCGCCGAGAGGACCTTCGTCCCCGGCAGACGGTCGAGCCAGGCCAGGTCAGGCTGGACATCGCGATGGTTGCGGGCCATCGAGACGTCGCCAGGCAGGAGGACGACGTCACCGTTGGCGATGGTCTGGCGCCAGTTGGCCTCGATCTTCGCGACGTGCTCCTTCCAGCGCCCCGCGTAGACTTCGCGACGCTCGGGCCGAGCATGGGACAGGTGCAGATCGGCGATCGCCCAGACACGCATTCGCGGCGGATTCCTTCCGGGGCCGGGAGGCTCCGACGGGCCGCCGGTTGCCGGCTCCCGTCGCGAAGGTCACAATGAACTTGTACCGCCTGCAACCGCCAATCGGGAACCCGAAGGTCGTGGACACCATCCCCGTTCTCCCCGACTCTGACATCGACCGGATCGCTCCGACGCGCCGGCCGTCCGGTCTGGGCGTGATGCGGCAGGTCTGGGAACATCTGCTGTTCCTCCATTGGCGAGTTCCGGCCGACGCCTTGCGGCCCCACGTCCCGCCCGAGTTGGAGATCGATACGTACAGGGGAGAAGCTTTCCTCGGCCTCGTGCCCTTCACCATGTGCGGGATTCGACTCCCTGGGCTGCCGGCGTTCTGGGGCCTCTCGACTTTCCCCGAGGTCAATGTGCGGACGTATGTTCATTGCGGCGGTCGCCACCCGGGAGTCTGGTTTTTCAGTCTCGACGCCGCGAACTCGCTGGCGGTGCGGTTCGCCCGGGGCTTCTGGCACCTGCCGTATCATCGGGCGCGGATGAGGGTGACGGTTGAGGGCGACCCCTCGGCGCCGTCGATCGACTACCGATCGGAACGGCTCTGGCCCGGTCCGCTGCCGGCGGCTTGCCGGCTCCGCTATCGAGCGGCCGGTTCTCCCGGGCCAGCCAGCCCGGGCACCCTCGAACATTTCCTGGTCGAGCGATATCTGCTCTATGCGAAGCGTGGTCAGCGATTGTTCCGGGGTCAGGTCCACCACGAACCGTATCCGCTTCAACCGGCGGAGGTTGTAGAACTCGATGAGAGCCTGATCGCCGCGGCGGGGCTGGAGCGACCCGTTGCGCTGCCGCTGACCCACTTCGCCGCGGGTGTGAGGGTACGGGTCTATCCTTTGCAAGCGGTTCACGAAGCGACCGCCGATCGGTACGAACTTGCGACTTCCTCGACAGGACGAGCCTCTTGATGGACTGGGACTCCGACGCGACCGACCACCGCCCGCGCTACCGGCTCTGCCGACTCGGATTCTTCCTGGTCGCCCTGGCGGCCGGCGTCATGACGCTCGACGCGGCGGGTCATGTGGCCCTGTTGCTGTCCTTCAGGCGGCCGCTCCGGCAATTCCTGGGGGGGGATTTCTGGCAGTGGACCGCCGGCTCAGCGATCGTCTGGGGGGCGTTGCTCGGATCCGTACCTGCTCTGGGGACGCTGGCGCGAGCCGAGCTGGCAGCGGCGTTCGGGCACGCTCGCGCTCCTTTCCCTGGCCGGGTTGGCCTTCTGGGTCCTCCAGCACGGTGAGACGTTCGGCCTCGGCGCCGGCCCGCACGAGGCCTGGCTCCGCGACCAGTTCCGCCTCGGCGCCCGATGGGCCTGGATGGCTCTCGCGGCGGGCCTGGCGGCGGACGTGGCGATCCATCTTGGTCGCGAGGAGGCCCAGGACTCCATGGCGTCGATCTTGGCCCTGCTCCTGGGGACGGTCTGTCTCTGGTTGCTCTTCTTCGTCCACCAGACCGACTGGGTCCGCGGCTGGCCGCTCCAGCCGCGACGGTTTCCGACGCCCCTGAGCTGGCCCCTCGCCCTGGGCTTCAACGGCCTCCGCGGGGCCGCCAGCTTCTTCCTGACGTCCCTCTGCCTTCTGGCCTCCCGCGAGTGTTCGCATCTCCTGCTCGAACTCGACCGGGTGGCGATGGCTCAGCACCTCTTCCTCTCGCCCTCCGAGACCGCCGGGGCCGAGCTCTTGCCCGGCCTCCGGGACACGCCCGGCCATCGAGCCTCGCAATAGGAGCCACGCCCGATGCGCCCGGTCATCGTCTTCGACGGCGTCTGCAACCTCTGTAACGCTTCGGTGGATTTCATCCTGCGACGTGATCCCGACCGACGGTTCCTCTTCGCCTCGAACCAGTCGGCGCCGGCCGCGTCCTGCTGGAGTCGCATGGCGTCGATCCGGCCGACGTGACGACCCTGTATCTGATCGAGGACGGACGGATTTTCGACCGCTCGACCGCCGCGCTCCGGATCGCCCGGAGACTGCGTCTTCCCTGGAATCTCGCCGCGACGTTCCTCGCCATTCCCCGCCCTTTTCGCGATCCGCTCTACAACCTCATCGCCCGCAATCGCTACCGACTCTTCGGCAAGCGTGAGACCTGCCGGCTCCCGACACCGGAGGAGCGCTCGCGATTCCTGGCCGACGTCGAGGAAGTGCAGCCGTTCGCCAGCAAAACGTCCGGAACGCACGCGTCCTGCCACGATTCCGCGGGAAAGGGGCTAGCCGACCGGGTCGGCCTCTGGCATGCTCGACGTCTGCCTCTCCCATCCCCGACCGCGTCCTGGCCCCGTCGCCGTCGGGCTCGGACCGCGGCGGAGGCACTCCGAGCTTGTTGTGTCTCGCGAGGACTGGCTCATGTCCACCACGGTCGTCCGCTGCTCGCAACCCGAGTGCAACGAAATTGCCGCCTACAAGATCGCCGCGCCCTGGAGCGACGGCAGCTTCAACGAGTTGAAGACGTACGGCCACGCCTGCCCCGACCACCTCGGCGCCGTCTTCCGCACGTCTGAGCAACGCCGCCAGCATTACCAGCCCACGCCCGGGGAAACCATCGAAGAAATCGGCATCTATAAGTATGAGCAGGGCAAACGCGACAAGCAACTCCAGCGACTCTGGGGCCTTGAGGAGAACTACCGAAGCTGAACTGCGACCGCCCGCGAGGACCCGCCGTTCAGCCTCCGCGAACGGCGTCGAGCAGTCGTCGCCGGAGTTCGTGAAGGTTCCGGGCGTTCTGGCCGAGGTCGCCCTTGCCGATCCGCGACCGGCTCTGGCCGACCACCCGGCAACCGTCGCCCTCGGGTTCGAACTGCAGGCGGACATCATCCACGAACCGCCAGACGAGCGTCTTGTGGGTGACGTGCAAGCGGCCCGTCTCGGGGTCGGAAGCGACCACGTCCCAGCGCGGCCAGGTCGCGATGATCGCCGCCGCCCAGGCAACCGCCTCTTTGGGCGGCCGGTCCAGCTCGATCGGACGGAGCAGCGGGTCGGGGGAACCGGGGGACAGGTCCGCCCAGTTCCTGGTCATTCCATCCCAGAACGACATCATGGCCACTCCCGCGAACCCGACGAGCAGGACCCCAAGCATGCGCCGCCCTCGACGCCCCGGCCCGCTCCCGTATGTTCTCGCCTCACTCCTGCTCATCGGCCTGGCCCAGCCTGTCACCGGTGACGAACTCCACCTGCGGGTCGAAGCCGGGCGTTTCGAACGGACGGACACGCCGATCACGGTCGTGGTGCCCTTTGCGCCGATGTCGGTGAAGTCGCCCTGGATTCTCCACGAACTTCGGGGCGGACAGGCTGAAGGGGACGCGATCGCCGTCCAGGTGGAGCCGGTGGATGCCGCCGTGGGACCCTCGGGTTCGGCGAGATTGACCTGGGTCCTCCCGGGAAAGCTTGCCGCCGGGACCGATCGGAGGTTCGCACTCCAACAATCGCCCATCGCCAACGATCCCGAACGCCCCTGGTCGTTCGGCGACGGCCCCGAAGGTTCGCTGGAGCTGAAGAATCGCGAAAAGACGGTCTTTCGCTACAATCGACAGACCATAAAACACCCGAATTACCCGCAAATCCAGCAGCGAAGCGCCTATATCCATCCGGCGTTTACCCCCTCCGGCTCCCTCATCACGGGCGACTTCTCGAAGGCCCATCCCCACCATCGCGGTTTCTTCCTGGCGTACACCAAGACGCGGATCGGCGACCATCACCCCGACTTCTGGAACATCCAAAGCGGCAGCGGCAAGGTCTATTGTGACCACGTCGGCAAGCCCTCGGCCGGCCCGGTGGCGGCTCGGTTCGAGACGTTCCATCGATGGGAGGCGAGAGGGGCCGGTGTCGTCTTGCGGGAGCAGTGGTCGCTGACGGCCTACGACATCCCTGGCTCGCCCTACTGGCTGTTCGACCTGACTGCCAGCCAGCAGGCGACTGGCGAGCCCCTGGAACTTCTTCCCTACCGTTATGGCGGCATGGCCTACCGCGGCCCCGATTCCTTCCTCCCGCGCGGTGTTCTGGATGTGCTCACCAGCGAAGGACTTGATCGTCGCCAGGGCGACCAGAAGCCTGCGCGGTGGGTCGATCTGACCGGCCCGATCGCCGACGGTTCTCCCGATTATGCCGGCGCCCTGATCGCCGACCACCCCGCGAACCTCCACCACCCAACCGTCGCCCGCATCCACCCGACGAGCCTGCCGTTTTTCTGCTACGTTCCCGCCCATGATGAGAAGGTCACGATCGGCACCGACCGGCCGACCGTCTTCCGATACCGCATCCTGATTCACGACGGCCACCCCGACCCCGTCCTCGACGAGCGGATCTGGCGTGACTTCGCCGAGCCGCCGAAGGTGACCGTCGAGCGGGAGGCACCTTGATGCCTTCCCGGCCAGAAACGCGAGCAGTGCGGCGGGCGTTCACCCTCGCCGATGCCATGATCCTCACCGCCGCCACTGCCCTCGGCCTGGGCGTCGGTCGGTTCTGGCTGGCGATGTATCGCGAGGCCAGGGTCGGGCCGAACTACGGTGGGACGCTGGAGCACGCCATCCGCTGTGGTTTCTGGGTCGCGATCGCCTGGACGCTCGCTCTCATTCCACTCGGGTTCAAGCCGCCCCGGCCGACCTGGCGACGGCTGCGCTCACGACCGGGATTCGTCGCCGCGATGGCGACGGCCGCAGCCCTGCTGGTTGCTCTGGTGCATGAGTGGTTCGTGCTGAAGATCCGGCCCTGGTCATTGGCGTTGCGGATCTTCCTGCCGGCGGTTTCGTCGCCGGCGCGTTACGGACCGATGGTGGCGGTCGCCTGGCTGACGCTGGCCGTGGCTCGGGGCTGGCGGTCGGAGTGTTGCTGGATCGACCGGCTGGGCAGGGCGCTGGGGGCGTTCTGGATCGGGGCTTACGTCGTCCTGCTGGTCGCCGGCTACGGGGTTTGACCGGACCTCGTCAGGACGTCCCTCGCCGCTACGACCGGCCCGCACGGCACGCCCCGCGCAACGGGGCATCGGCTTAGGATTTCGGTCAGGGGCGACTGGGGGCTCTCGCGGCGGGGCGACGATACTACGGTCGGTCAAGCCCGTCTCCGATCGCCGGCAGGAACCGGAGAGGATGGGGGCGGGTCCGTTGTCCGCGGGATGAGTCGTGGCCGCGTCCGGGCCGTCGCGACCGCTCTGACCCACCGCGGCCGCTGGAGGCCTCGCGAGAGGATCACCGCCGGTCGTTGGGGAAGGCCGCCGCCGTCCCGGGTCTCGCGCCGGGCCCCGGCCCGCGCCGGGTCCCGACGTCCCAGAGGAGGTAACAGGAAGTGAATATCGTCACGACCCGCTTCGGAGTGATTCAGGCCACGGAGGCGGACTTGATCCGCATGCCCGAGGGTCTGGTCGGCTTCCGGAGCTTGACGCTCTTCGTCGAATGGCCCGACCCGGAGGTCGCCGGGCTGGCGTGGTTGCAAAGCGTAACTGCGCCGGACGTTGCCTTCGGGCTGGTGCCGCCGCCGCTGGCCGTTAGCGACTACAAGGTCGAAATCCGACCAGGTGATCTGGCGGCCCTGGAGCTGGAAGACGAGCGCTCCGCGATGGTCTATGTGATCCTCAACCGCGGCGAGGGGGGCGGCCTGACGGTCAACCTCCAGGGTCCTCTGGTGATCAACCCGGTCCGCCGGCTCGGCCGGCAGCTCGTGTTGACCTCCAGTCGCTATGCGGTCCGGTATCCGCTGGGGGGCCAGACCCCGACCCCCACCCCGACCCTGTTGCCCGGGCCCCAGGCGCTCTGCGCCACGGCCTGACGCCGCCGGGTCGGGGGCCTGGCCGGATCGATGCTTGATGAGCCGGGACCCTGGTCCTGATCCGTCATTCCTCGCGACCAGCGACCCCCGTCCATCGAATATCCTTCCGCCCAAGCCGCCGGCCTGTGGACTGAAGACACCGGCGACTGATCGATCCCGAAGCCTGATGCCGTCGTGGTAGCCGAGAACCCGGGCAGCGTGATCACGGACGGTCACGGGTCTCGCGCCGAAGCAGGAGGAAGGAGCCCGAAGATGCTGGTCCTGTCCCGACACCGCGACGAAAGTATCATCATCGGCGATGACATCGTCATCACCGTGGTGGATATCCGGGGCGACAAGGTCCGGTTGGGGATCGCGGCCCCCATCGAGATCAGCGTACACCGCCAGGAGGTGTACGAAGCCATCCAGCGAGAGAATCGGCAGGCGGCGCGCCTGGACCCCCAGGATGCCCGTCAGATCAGCCGACTCGGACAGCCTCCGCTCCGTCGCGACCCCCGTCGCAACCGGACCGAGGGCAACGTCTGATCACCGATCGCCGACCTCTCCTAGACGGCCCCGGGCGGGACGTTTTCTCCGACCGTCCCGCCTTTCCCCGGCCATTGCAATGTGGCAACACCGACCGGCGACCGGTCAGGGGACCAGAGTCCCCTGACCGGTCGCCGGTTCTGCGATTCAGCCCGGAAGTCGCCTGGCGGTCGTCTGATGATCCGGCCAGCCCACGGCCGATCTAGTCGAGATCGAGGATGAACGGTTGATCGTCATCCTCCTCGTCGATGATCTCCAGGTCGTTATCGTCCTCAAGGATTTCCAGGTCGTTATCGTCCTCGAGGATCTCCAGGTCGGCATCGGGATCGGTCGAGCCTTTCGGTGCCGGGGCGGGGCTGGCCAGTGCGGGCATGGAGAGAGGTGAAGGAGCCGCGAACCCGGTGGGTGCCTGGGTGGCGTACGGATCATCCGCGCAGGGCGCTGACGCCGATTTCGCCACGTTGGCCGCGGCGGCCAGACCCACCCCCACGCTCTCCACGGTGCCACGACGCCGCTGCTCCGACGGGCTCAAGGCATCGTCGGAACCGAGGTACACCTTGAACTTGTAGCGGCCGACGGTCAGCCGATCGTTCGGCAGCAAGGCCGCCCACATCACGCGCTGGCCGTTGACCTTCGTGCCGTTGGTGCTGATCAGGTCGCGCACGATCAAGAGTCCGTCGGTGCGAACCAGCAGGCAATGTCGCTTGGACAGGCTCGGATGCGAGACCACCACGTCGCAGTACTCGCGACGGCCGATCAAGGTCACGTCGCGCGTGATTGGGATCGGCGGGTCACCATTCAGCGGGATGAGTTCCGATTTCATCATCAACCCCCGGCATCCCTTCGGAGTCTCAATTCTAAGGATAACCCGCTGTTTGCGATCGGACAAGAGCATGTGATGGTTCGCCGACCCACCACTCCCGTGGGGCCGACGCTCAAGCCAGGGCATCTTAGCCGCGATTACTGATTGCGTGCAAGATTGCATTTTGGGGAACTTTTCGGCGCGATTCTGAAACCGGGCCTGGGAGAACCGGGTATGGTCGTTCGATTGTCCAGATGTCACCGCATCTTGATTCAGGAATTCGCGAGGAGGCGACGATGGCCAGGCGCGATGGTGGAAGCGGATTCCTCGTCCGGCGCAGCGGCAGGGGATGGTGGGGATTCGCCGGCTTGCTTGTGTTGGGCCTCACCCCAGCCCGCGCCGACGATCCGGCCGCGGCCCGCTGGGTCGCCGCCGACGCCATGGCTTACGTCGAGATCGTCCGGCCGGAACGGCTCATCGAACGTGCCACGAGCCCGGAGGTCCGTGATCTGCTCGAGGCGGTCCCCGGGCTGCATGAGCAACTGGAGAGGAAAGAGATCCAGCAACTCGCAGGCGTGGCGCAATTCGTGGCCGCCGCGCTCGGGACCACGGTTGAAAAAGGGCTCCGCGACCTGACAGCCGGTGGGATCGTGCTGGCGGTCGAGGGAGAGAATCAGCCGGAACGACTCATCCTGATCCTCGAGGCTCGCAACCCGGGGTTTCTCCAGCAGGCCCATGACAAGCTCGTCGAGCTGGCTCGAGCCGACGCGAAGAGCAAGGGACAGCCCGACCCGATCCAATCCGCTGAGCATCGCGGCGTCACCAGCTACCAGCTCAACCCGAAGGTCGCCCACGCGATCCTCGACGGTTGCCTGGTCGTCACCAATGGTTCCGACGCTCTCAAGGCCGTCATCGACCGGGCCCGGAGCGAGGACGCGTTCCATTCGATCACCGAGGAAGCGACCTGGAAGTCACGTCGTTCGGCTCTCGATGACGACGCCGTGGTCTTCGCGTTCGCCCGGCTCGACACCTTTCGCAAGATCGACCCGAAGCGATTCGCCCCGGAGAAGCCGAACCCGGGGGCCGTCTTCTTGCTGGGTCCGTGGTATGAGTCGCTCCTCAAGGCCCCTTGGATCTCCGCCAGTATCAGTCTCGCCGCCGATCGGCTCGCTGCGGAACTCGTGCTGCCGCCGCCGTCTGGAGGTCACGACGTCGCCTACAAGACCTTTCTTCCCGGACAGGGTCAGGGCGCGTCTCCCTTGCTCCAGCCCGAGGGCACGATCCTGAGCGTGAGCCTCTGGCGCGACCTGTCGGCCGTCTGGGACGTACGCGACCAGCTCTTGCCGCCCGAGGCGTTGCAGGGTCTCGCCCAGCTCGACAGCTTCGCGGGGCAGTTCTTCGGTGGTCGGGACTTTGGCACCGGCGTCCTCGGTGCCTTGCGGAGCGAGTGGCGGCTCGTCATCGTGAACCAGAATTATCAGGCGATGGACCCCGAGCCGAACGTGAAGCTGCCCGGCTTCGCCCTGATCGTCGGTCTCGATCCCGAGGACCGCGAGTTCGCCGTTCGCCTCCAGGCGGCCTTCCAGTCATTCGTCGGACTGGTGAACATCGGCGCCGCCCAGCAGAAGGCTCCCCCGTTGATGCTCGGCTCCGAGCAGTTCCGTGGGGTGACGATCTCCAGCGGGACCTATCTCCCCATGAAGGATGCGACCCAGGCTCCCGCCGACGCCCCCAAGGACAGCTCCGGACCCGCGAAGAACGGTGAGACCGTCGGTCAGCGATTCAACTTCTCGCCCTCCGCGGCCGAGGTCAACCACACCTTCATCCTCAGCTCCAACGTCGCCCTTGCCCGCTCCCTCGTCCAGGCGATCCAGGAACAGGGCGACGCCCCGGCCTCCGACGCGACCCTCATGGCCGAGGCCGACGGCTCCGCACTGGCGAGTCTCGTCGCGATCAACCGCGAACATCTGGCGATGCAGAACATGCTCGAAAAGGGCAATGCCCGTACGTCCGCCGAGTCGGAGATCGACCTCCTCGCCCGTCTGCTCCGTTACCTCGGTCACGGCCGGCTGACCGTGCATGACCATTCCGATGCCACGCGACTCACCGTCGAGTTCCGCCTCGGCGGCGCACTGAACTGATGGCCCGATGGTCGATGGCCAGTAATCGACTAAGCCGTTATTGAATAATCAGGCCATCGACCATCGACCATCTTACCCAATCCGAACATCCAACCGACTCAGCCGCCCTCTCCGAGGCTCGCATCATGCCCGCCCGCACTCTGCGCCGACCGCTCGCCGACCCGTCCCGGGCCTGGGAACCGTTCGAGCCCGGTCCGTCCGCTCCCTGGGACCTCCCTCGCGTCGCTCACCTCCACCGCCGGGCTGGCTTCGCCGCTCCCTGGGCGGTGCTCGAACGGGACCGGAAGGTTGGTTTCGAGGCAAGTGTGGAACGACTGCTCGACGGCGAGCCGTCCACCACGGACGGCCAGCCGGCCGAGGCGTTCGAGGCGTTCCACGACGCCATGTCCGACCGGCTTGCCATCGGCGGCAGCCTCCGGCAGCTCCAGGCCGCCTGGCTCTACCGGATGATCTTCACGCCTCACCCGCTCCGCGAGCGCCTGACGCTCTTCTGGCACGACCACTTCGCGACGTCCAACGCGAAGGTAAACAACCTGACCCTGATGCGTCGCCAGAATGCGCTGCTCCGCCGCGACGCCCTGGGCGACTTTCGGGCCTTGCTCAAGGCGATGGCGAAGGACCCGGCCATGCTCGTCTGGCTCGACTCGACGAGTAACCGCAAGTCCCACCCGAACGAGAACTATGCCCGCGAGGTGATGGAGCTGTTCTCCCTCGGTCGCGGACATTACACCGAGAAGGACATCCAGGAAGCCGCCCGCGCCTTCACCGGTTCCTTCGTCCGGGGCGACGACTACCACCAGGTCGAGCGTGAGCACGACGAGGGCTCCAAGACGATCCTCGGCCATTCCGGCGAGTTCGACGGTGACGCGGTGTCCGAGATCCTCCTCGACCAGCCCGCCTGCGCCGAGTTCCTGGCACGGAAGCTCTACCGCCAGTTCATCAGCGAGGTGGACGACCCCTCCGACGACCTGATCGCCCCGCTCGCCGCCGAACTCCGCTCCTCCGGATACGACATCGCCGCGCCCGTCCGCACGATCCTCCGCTCTCGCCTCTTCCACGACCCGTCCACCCGCCGACGACGGGTCAAGAGCCCCGTCGAGCTGGCCGTCGGAACCGTCCGTGCCCTCGAAATCCTCGACCCAACCGTCTCGACCGAGGCGCTCGCCGAGTCTTGCGAGCGGATGGGCCAGGCGATCTTCGCCCCGCCGAGCGTCGCCGGCTGGGACAAGGGTCCGGCCTGGATCAACACGACGACCACCCTCGCCCGTTCCAACCTCGCACTCGCCTTGCTGTCCGCCGATGACGCTCGCCTCGGCAAGCGCCTCGACCCCCGCGCCCTCGCCCGTCGCCACGGAGCCGACTCGGTGGAGGAAGCGGCCCGATTTTCCATCGACCTGCTGGTGCAGGACGCCTTCGACGACGAGGTTCGGAAGCGGGTCGTCACGGCCGCCCGTTCCCGGAAGGACGACCCCGCGGCCGCCGCCCGCGAGGCCGCGGCCCTCGTCCTGACATCACCCGAATATCAACTCGCCTGACCTCACGCTTCGCCACAATTCGGGTTCCCTGAAAGCGCGACGACCATTCGCGTCCGGGTCGATGGGGACCGCAGGGAATCCGACGAGGAGAATCGCCGATGCCCGCCAATCGCCGCCACTTCCTGAAATCGTCGCTTGCCGCCAGCACGCTCGTCTCGATGGGTGCCTCGACCGTCCCCGGCTTCCTCGGCCGGTCGGCCCGTGCCGCCGAGGGCGAGAAGTCGAATGATCGAATTCTCGTGGTCGTCCAGTTGCTCGGCGGCAATGATGGCCTGAATACCGTCGTGCCCCACGGCCTCGACGGCTATGCCCGCGGCCGTCGCGTCCTCCGTCTGCCGGCCGGTCAGATTCACAAGGTCAATGACACGATCGGCCTGCATCCCGGCATGGGCCAGATGGTGAAGCTCCTCGAAGCCGGGAAGCTCGCGATTCTCCAGGGAGTCGGCTACCCGAACCCCGACCGCTCCCACTTCCGCTCGATGGAGATCTGGGAGACCGCCCGGACCGAGACCGGCGCCCTCGAAACCGGCTGGCTCGGTCGCGTCCTCGACGCCTCCCCCAACCTCCCCGGCGGCGACCTGCCGGCCCTTCACGTCGGCGCCCGGCGACTCCCTCTGGCCCTGAAGGCGAAAAACTCCTCCGTCCCCTCGCTGGAGACCCTCGAACAGTACCGCCTCCAGCTCTCCGGCGACGACGCTGCCAGACGTTCCGAGCGTCAGGCACTCGCCGACGTTGCGAAGATCGACCGGGGCGACGACCCGCTGCTCGGCTTCATCCGTCGCAGCACCCTGGCCGCTTACGACTCCAGCCAGCGCCTCGAAGCCCTCGCCGACCCCAAGCCCGGCGCCGTGAAGTACCCCGAGTTCGGCCTGGCGAAGCGCCTGGAGCTGATCGCCAAGATTATCAAGGCGGGCTTCGGAACGCGGATCTATTACACGTCGCTCGACGGTTTCGACACGCACGCCAACCAGCTCGGGAGCCACGCCGCATTGCTCACCGAGCTCTCCGACTCGCTGACCGCCTTCCACAACGACCTGGCCGACGCCGACCAGGCCGACCGCGTGGCCGTGCTCACCTTCAGCGAGTTCGGCCGCCGCGTCGCCGAGAACGCCTCGGCCGGTACCGACCACGGTGCCGCCGCGCCGGTCTTCGTCGTCGGCCCGGTGGCGCAGAAGGGTCTCGTCGGCGACCATCCGAGCCTGGAAGACCTCGACGACGGTGATCTGAAGTTCCATACCGACTTCCGACGGATCTACGCCACCTTGCTCGAAACCTGGCTCGGACTGAAGGCTGCCCCGATCGTCGGCGAGGGCTTCGAGCCGCTGCCCCTCTTCGGGGCCTGAGTGGCCAGGTCGCTGGACGTCACCAGCGACCTCTCTCGCCCATCAGAATACTCCCGTGCCAGCTCCCCGACGGTCGGCCTCGCGATTTGCGGTTAATGCCGCAAATTCAAGAGGCCGACCGATTTCTGTTTCTCGCCTCATCGCCGGCCAGTGCGAAGGGTCCCGGAGTTGCCCTCCCTCCAGGAAGGCCCCGTGCGAAAACCCGGGCCCGAGGCGCGGCAGGCTCGATCTTGAAGCGGTCCGCGCTCGTATAATGGACTGACCCCCTGAGTGAACCACTCCCCCCGGGCCTGACCACACCCCGATCGTGGCCATCCCGCTCCTGCGGAGAAGCCTCCCATGAACCCGGCCCGAGTCTCTTGCCTGGCGATCGGTCTGACTTCGGCGTTCCTGATGTCTGCGGTCGTGCAGGCGCAAGTGCAGCCGTCGCCGCTCCTGATACCTGCCCCGCCCGCGCCCGCCGCCGAATCGCTCCAGGTCGGCGACGCCGCAGCCACGCCCACCCCGGCCGTGCGCCCCGTCTTCGAGGGACCGTTGCACGAGGCGTTCCTTTCCCCAGCCCGGGATCGGCAAGCGGCTCCGGTCGCCAAGGCCCCGCCGATGCCGATCGCGGAGCGACCGGGCGTCGATCCCCCGAGCCCCCGGGCGCAGTGGATCGAGGGTTACTGGGAGTGGGATACAAACCGCGATGATTATGTCTGGGTGACCGGTTGCTGGCGCGTGCCGCCACCCGGCAAGTTCTGGGTCAACGGCTTCTGGAAGCGCGGCGAGCAGGGGTACTACCGCGTCCCCGGCTTCTGGAGCGACCGCCAGACCGACCGGATCGACTACCGCAAGAACGGCCCTCCGGAAGGCCACCCTGACGACGAGCCAGGACCGGCGCCGGGCGAGGATTACTTCTACGTCCCCGGCCATTACGAGCCCGACGGCGATGGCGTCGTCTGGAAGCCCGGTTTCTGGGCGAAGGCTCAAACCGGCTGGGCCTGGGTCCCGGCACAATGGGTTCACCAGCCCGAGGGCTGGGTCTTCCAGCGCGGCTACTGGGATCGAACCCTCGAAGACCGTGGCACCCTGTTCACACCGGCCGAGACAACCGTGCCGGCCGATCAGGCCGAGAACGGCCAGCTCGTCTATCAGCCGATGCAGCAGGTCTCTCCCGCCAGCTACGGCCGCCTCTACGGCGCCTTTGGCAGACCGACCGCCTACTACGACGGCTACCCCGGCTGCTACTACGACCCCTCCGGCAACTATTACGGCTACGCCGGCTACGGTAGTCTTGGCCTCTACGGCGGCTACCTCGATTACCCCTACGTTGGCACGATCGGCTATCCCTACCTGACGACCGCCGTGGGCGGTTATGGCTACGGCTATCCGGGGATGTACGGTTATAGCAACAGCTACCTCGGGGGCCTCGGTTTCGGACTCGCGCCGCTGCTCGGCTACTCGTCCCTTGGCTACGGCTACGGTTATCCCGGCTACGGGTACGGCCTCGGCAATGGTGGCTACGGCTTCGGTGGCTACGGGTACGGCCTCGGACTGCTCGGGATCGGACGCCTGTTTGGCCTCGGTCTCGGCTATGGCATCGGCTATCCCGGCTTCGGTCTCGGCTACGGTCTGGGCCTTGGTTACGGTGGCTACGGTCTGGGTTACGGTGGTACGGCGGGTGGCTACGGTCTGGGTTACGGTGGCTACGGCCTGGGTTACGGTGGCTACGGCCTGGGTGGCTACGGCCTGGGTGGCTATGGCTTTGGCTATCCGTTCCTCGGTGGCTTCGGCTTCGGGTATCCGTTCCTGGGCGGTCTCTTCGGAGGATACTCAAACTACGGGAACGGATACTCAAACTACGGGAACGGATACGGCTATCGTCACAACCACAACTACCGCAACTATCCCTATTATCCGGGCCACGGTCAGCATCATCAGTGGGCTGGGGGACACAATCCAGGTTGGGGGGGCGGTCAGAACGGAGGCTGGGGCGGTGGCCAGCCGCATCGGGGCTACTTCGGGTCGCCTGGTCAAACCCTCCCGAACCCGTCCCGAGGCGGGACGTTGCCGACGCGGCCCCAGGCCGGTTCGAACCTGGCATCCCTGGCCGGTCACCGAGGGCAGCCTGGGACCGGCGTCGAGTTGGCCCTACGCCAATCCACTCACGCCCAGGAACGCGGTCGGCCACGCCGCGCGGAACGCCAGCGGGCCGCTGGTGCATCATGCTGGTCAGACCGGCGTCTTCAACGGGGGCCATCAGCAGGCGATCCGACACACCGTCGCTCGACCCGCGTTCGGTGGCTCGAACGTCGGAGGCCCAGGCGTTGAATCACCGCGGAGGCATGACGACCGTTCCCGGCCTCGGTACGGGCCGGATGGTCACGGTCCCTCGTGGTGGTCACCTGGCCACGCAGCCCGGCCAGCATCTGGCAACGCAAGCCGGCCAGGCGGGGATGCTCCACCCCGGCCAGCACGCACTCGCGCAGCCCGGTCACAACCTTGGAGCGCTCGCCCAGCCTGGTCACCATCCAGGGAATGTGCTCCCGAACGCCGGCTATAACGCCGCGATGACCCGTCAGAATCCGGGCTTCGCCGCCGGTCGGGCGATGCAAGGGCGAGCCGGTGGCTTTGCCGTTCAGCCTCAATACCACCAAGGTGGACTTGGTGCCGCGGCCGCGATGCCCCGCCACGCGGGCGGAATCACCGCGATGCCCTCGCACGTCGGCGGCTTCGGCGGGCTGTCGGCGGGTGGTTACGGTTATGGCAACCTGCAACACGGCGGCTTCGGAGCGACGTCGATGGGCGGTGGCTTCGCGGGTGCCCATCATGGCGGGTTCAGTGCGGCACCGATGGGCGGCTTCGGCGGTGTTCACCACGGCGGCTTCGGCGGCATGCCGATGGGTGGCGGCGGCTTCGGCGGCGCCCACCACGGCGGATTCAGCGGCGGCTTCGGTGGTGGCATGGGCCACGTTGGTGGCGGGATGGGCCACGGCGGCGGTGGCGGCGGGCACCGCTGAGCCAGTGTCGTCCGTGGGAGTGACCTCGGCGGAGGCGAAAGACCCTCCAGGGCGGTTTGACCACAAGGGCACGACGGACACGAGGGCCGCACGAAGTCGGGATCGAACGATCCGACCTTCGTGCAACCTTCTTGACCGTCATGCCTTTGTGGCGCAGTCCACCGACGCGAGCCCCCGAGCCTCGGCCTCGGGTTCCCGGGCGTATCAGTGGCGGAAGTGCCGTTGGCCGGTGAGGACCATGGCGAGGCCGTGCTCGTCGCAGGCGGCGAGGGTCTCCTCGTCGCGCTTGGAGCCGCCGGGCTGGATGATCGCGGTGACGCCAGCTCCGGCGGCGGCATCGGGGCCGTCGCGGAAGGGGAAGAAGGCGTCGGAAGCCAGCACGGCCCCCTTCGCCCGCTCGCCGGCCTTCGCGACGGCAATCTTCACCGAATCGAGTCGGCTCATCTGGCCCGCGCCAACGCCCACGAGTTGCCGGTCCTTCACCAGCACGATGGCGTTCGACTTGACCGCCGAGCAGATCCGCCAGGCGAAGTCGAGGTCGGCCCGCTCGGCGTCGGTCGGCGGGCGCTTGGTGGGGACCTTGCCGCCGATCGGGTCGGACTGGAGGCGGTCCCAGTCCTGAACAAGCAGACCACCCTCGATCCGTCGCAGATCGAAACCCGACGGGGATGCCGTGTCGGGGCCGATCGGGCCGCCGAGATCGAGCAGACGGACACTGTTCCGCCAGCTCGGCTTGGTGGTGAGCCATTCGAGCGCGTCCGGCTCGAAGCCCGGAGCGAGGACGCACTCGAGGAAGCGGCCGGGCGTCGCCATGAGTTCGGCCGTTGCCCGATCGACTGGGCGATTCAGGCCGACGATCCCGCCGAAGGCGCTGACCGGGTCGCCCTCGTAGGCCCGCTCGAAAGCGCTCGCCAGGTCTGCCGCGACCGCCGCGCCGCAAGGGTTGTTATGCTTGAGGACCACCGCGGCCGGCTCGGCGAAGAGGCGGACGAGCCGCAGAGCGCTGTCGAGGTCGAGCAGGTTGTTGTAAGACAGTTCCTTGCCGTGGAGGATGCCGGCATTGGAAAGATTCGGTCCCTTCGAGTTCGGCTCGACGTAAAAGGCCGCCCGTTGGTGCGGGTTCTCACCGTAGCGTAGAGTGGTACGGAGCCGAAACTGCTGATCCCAGAGCGGCGGGAAAGGCCCCTCGACGATCCCAGTCCCATCGGAGGTTGCCAGGTAGCGGGCAATCGCCGCGTCATAGCGTGCCGTGTGCTCAAACGCAGCGAGCGTGAGCGCCTGGCGGAAGGCCAGAGTCGTGCCGCCCTGGTCGCGGATCTGGGCGATGACGTCCGGATATTGCTCAGGCGATGTCACCACCGCGACGTGCGCGTGGTTCTTGGCCGCGCCGCGGATCAGTGTCGGGCCGCCGATGTCGATGTTCTCGATCGCCTCCGCGAAGCTCACGCCGGGCCGGGCGACGGTCGCCTCGAAGGGATAGAGGTTCACAACGACCAGGTCGATCGGCTCGAAGCCCTGCCGTTCCAGGGCGGCGAGGTCATCGGGTTGGTCGCGACGGGCGAGGATGCCGCCGTGGATCTTGGGGTGGAGTGTCTTGACCCGGCCGTCGAGGATCTCGGGCTGACCGGTGTAGGCCGAGACTTCCGTCACCGCGAGCCCGGCATCGGCCAGGGCGGATCGTGTACCGCCGCTGGCGAGCAAGGTCACGCCCCGATCCGCCAGGGCGCGACCCAGGTCGATCAGACCGCGTTTGTCAGAGACACTCAGAAGCGCACGACGGATGGGAACCAGGTCATCCATTCGCAAACCGACCCTTCTCGGTTTTCAGGACTCAACGCCTTCTCACCCTTCTCCTTGCCGGCCATGCTACCCGTAAGATGCCCGGCAACCCAGCGTCGGGGACCGGAGGAATCAACCCCCGGCCCCCGACGTTCGGGAGCTTCGACGGAAATACTCACTTCGTGTCCACGGTTCACGGATTCTCGGCTGGAGGGAACGCTCCGAACGGTTCGGCCGGGGCCGCTTCCTCGACGCCAGCGGCCGCCGGCGCTCCGGGGGTCGGGATCAGGTCCTCGTCGGTGAGCAGACCGTTCTCGGGAATCGTACCGAAGGGAGGCCAACTCGGGTCGCGAAGCATGACCGGACTGGTCCGACCGGCCTCCCGAAGGCACACCAGCAGCCCCGTCGGGGTGCAGAAGTAGAGCCGGTCATCCTGATAGTTTGGGAATCCGAGCGTGAACTCACGGAGGTTCAGGCCCGCGAGCTCGTGAGTGGCGCGCGCGTTGGCGAGGATCTGGCCCGAGCTTCGATCCACGATGATCAGATCCTGGTCCTCCGTTTCGAGGTAGAGGCGGACCGGGCTCACGGCCAGGATCCGCTCGGCGCCGCTGAATCGGCTCCAGAGGACCTCGCCGGTCTTGCCGTCGATGGCTAGTAGACGCCCCTCCTCATTGATGGCGAAAACCTCCGTGCCCGAGACGAGCGGCTCCTGATCCACGGGCGAACCGGTCGGCACTTCCCAGCGAGTCTTTCCATTGAACAGGTCGATGGCATACACATTGTTATCCGCCGAGGGCACGATCAAGGTGCGATTGCCCCAGACCGCCAGGTTGGCCGAGATTGGGCCGCCGGTCAGGAAGCGGAAGAGCAGCAGCGGCTTTTTCTTATCATCCTCGCCCCCCTTGGTCGCCACGTACACTCGGCTGTCCTGGCTTCCGAACGCCACCACCGCCGGAGTCGAGATGGGGCGAGCCGAAAGCTCGCCGTTCGACTTCCAGGCCCAGGCGAAGGTGCCGGCCGACCGGCCGCCGATGACTTTCTGTGTCCGGTCACGGGTGTTGTAGGCAACCATCTTGCCGGATCGCAGTCCCACCATGGCAAAATCCTCGTCGGCCGACGTGCCGGTCGAGGGGAGGTCTTCCAGGTCCGCCTTCCAGATGATGCGGCCGGTGGCCTTGTCCAGCGCAAAGAGGGTATTCAGGCTCGTGACGATCACCTGATCGGAATTGTGCGAAACCGGCAGGGCCGTCGCCGTGGCCTGCCCGAGACTGGCAGTCCAGAGGGCCTTGCCGCTTTCGGAGTCATAGGCGTGCAGGTTGCCCCCGCTCGTATGCACGAACAGCAGGGACCCGTCCACGTTGAAGAACAGGACTTCATCGTGGCCAGCTCCGAGCGGGACGAGGGTGTGCCACTGCCGTTCCAGACCAAGCCGGGCGGCAGCGCTGCGGGTTGGCAAGGGATCGGAGGCACCGGTCCGCTGCGCCGGGGCGGGGGCAGCGACCCAGGCGAGCAGCAGGCCGGTGAGGGTGAGTCGGCGGATCATGGCGCGGTCCTTTCGGGTCGCCGGCGCGATATCGTTCAAAGCGCATGCGCGCGAACACTCTACTGATTCATCCTTCCCGACGACTCCCGGCCCGTCAAGTTGCGACGGAGCTTTCCGCCCACGGGACGCCGGTCAATCCGGCTCGCGAACGATCAGGTCCTGCTTGGCCGCCTCCGTCTCGGTCGCCTCCTCATCCTGCTGGCCGTTGGCCTCCTGTTCGTCCTCGTCGCGCAGGGGGAGGATGGTCGGACCGGGTGTGGCGGCCAGGCACTCGGGACAGGCGTCCTCGACGCCCGTGTACGGTTTGGCACAGCGTGGGCAGAGGCCGGCGCTGCGGCGGAGGGTCGGCAAGGACGCCCGGAGGCTGGCCCCTTCGGGCGTGTCGGGAAAGACCTCGGCTACCCGCGCTGCCAGGGTCGCCACATCGCCCCGCACGGTCCCCGTGCGCATTCGCTTCATCAAGAGCGCGAGGAACCAGCGGATCAGGTCACGGTCCAGTTCTCGGCGGGCGTCGGGCGAAAGCAAGGGAACGAGTCTGGCCACGGTAGTCGAGCACGGCCTCCGGATCGTTGACCGTCCGGGAAGCGTCGATCCGGGCCCGGAGATCGTTCGCCGCCTGGTCCCGACGCTGATTGACCTCCCCGACCAGTTCCTGGGCGACGGCCGACTCGGGTGCCTCCGCCACGAACGCTTCCGCCAGCGACTGCGCCTCTTCCCAGAGCCCTTCGCGGATCGCAAGACGGATCGCGTCCACCCTCTCCATCCCACCGGTCCGCTCCGTTGCCGCTTCGAGGCCGTAATCTCTCACGCCCTCGCTCGCCACCGGTGAGCGCTCCAGCGCCGCGGCGATTCGGTCGAGCGCCGGCACGAGCTGTTCGATCCGTTCGGCGGCCTGCACCGACGAACGAGCCAGGTGGGCGGTCATCACCACGAGTTCCCGAGCCAGCCTCACCAGGACGATGAACGCCGCGCCACCCGCGATGAAGCTGAGCGTGATGATCCAGTCGATCAGGTCCTTGACCTGTCGCTCGCCCTGGGGCGAGAGTTCAATCTTCTCGGTCCGGCCGAAGTAGATCGCGAAGGCGCCGATCAGGATCAGGCCAAAGGCGAGCAGTTCGATGATTGATCGGTAGGTGACGCGTCGGGCGCGTCGGGGTTCGTCCGGCATGGTGCTGGCGATCGCGCGGGGAGTTGAAGGGGCCTGGGACTCGCCTCCAGTATCGGAAATCTCGTCCTGTCCTGCCATGTCCGTTCGATCGGCCATCGAGCCGAAAACGCTGATCGCCGCGGCCGACTTGACCCGGCTGGGTCGAGTCGGCCGCGGCGATCCAGTAGATGCGGCGGACGTTGGCGTCCGTGCCCCTCAATTCTCAAGCTGGCGAGCGATCCGGTTGACGGGAACGCCGGCCAGGTCATCGAGCATCGACTCGTCATACAGATACTGCAGGACGTAGGCATCCTCCGCCGTGTCCTCGTAGAAGTCGCGAACGACCTCGGTGGCGCGGAAGCCCTGGACCCGGAAGAAGAGCTGCGCCGGCAGGGCCGTCTCGCGGCATAGCAGAACGATTCGGGTCCGGCGGTGGCTGGAGAGCTTGCCGACGAGCTTGGCGACCATCTGGTGCCCCACGCCCATCCGGCGGAACTCGGGCGCCACGGCGAAGTTCAAGACCTGGAGCTTCGCCTTGTGCAGCTCGTAGATCATGAAGCCGATGACGCGCTCGCCATATTCGGCAACCATCCCGATGCAGTTCCGCTGGCGGAGCACCCGGAGGAACTCCTCCTCGCACCAGGGATACTCGAAGCTGGCGTGCTCGATGGCGAGGACTTCCGGCATGTCGCGCCGGATCATCCAGCGGATGTGGACCCGGACCTGGGTCTTGGAGGGCGGGACCGTGCTCATCGAGCCTCCTTCTCCATCCATGGACTGGGGACATCGGCCGGTCCGCTTGGGACTCGGAACGGCCGTCAGTCGTCGTGTCTCGGACCCCGCGGGTACGATCGGCTCGTGGGTGGAGGTCACCAGAAGGGACACCCCGCAGGGCCGCAGATCCCGAATCCTTCGAGACCCCGGCGGACCCCCGAAGCGAGGCGGATTCTAGCGAAGCCCCCCCCGACTGCCAAGCCCGCTTGCCTGCGCGGTTGACCCCGCGCCGACACCCTTACTTATCGGCTGTCGCCGGTCCTTTCGTGAGGAATGTAAGGGTCGTAACGGGGGGAGGGAGATCCTCCCAGGGCAGGCTTCGAACACTCGGGAGATCGATCCGCGAAGATCGCCAGGACGGACGCCGGTTCCCGAGTCCCACCTTGGGGAAAGGCGTGTGCCGCTCGCCCTCGCCCTGTTTTCAGCGGCCGAGATTCCCACCCTCGAAAAAGACCGGACCGAGGCCGTCACTCCTCGACTCACGAGTCATGACGGCCTCGGACGCCAGCGTCGAGTTGGGCCAGTCAACCGAGAGCGGAAGCCATGTCTCTGTTTGACCAGCGGCTGGAGCCGGTTCAGAACCGCCCGAAGGCGTACTGCCGGTTCTTCGGGTCGAAATCGCGATCGGAGAGGCCGTTGTCCAGCTTCAGGTTGACGTACGAATACTCCTCGACCAGCTCGGACTGAGCGCCCGGACTTCGGGGCCAGTCGTAGGCCTCGAAGCGGATCGGGAGGTTATGCTCGTGATCGATATACACCTTGACCTTGTGGAAGAGGTAGCTAGGGTGCTGCCGCGGATGTCTCGACTCGATCATCGTGCACAATCGGTCGCCCACGCGGGTATTGCGGTGGATGGTCACGACGGTCTCGCCGTGCTTCATCTCGGCGGCCCAGCGGCTGGAGATCTCCCGGATCAAATGGCCAAGACCCGCCTCGGTGATCGGGTGCCGGCAGTCCTCCATCGCCATGCTTGACTTCGGGTCGAGGTGCAGGGTGCCAGCCAGAAGCTTGCCCAGCCCGACATCGTGGACGACCGCCTGGTTCCCGAACCGTCCCTGAACCCAGATCGCCTCGCGGCCGGCATTGGGACGTAGAAACTTGAAATAAACGCTCGATGGCCGCGTCCGCGCTTTCATAAGCATGACATGCTGCGATGTCAGACGGCCATCTTGCAGCCGTTCACGCTTGAAAAATGTGCAGGAATAATCCTTGAGGCGATCGTAACGGGCCTGACAAGCCGCGATGGCCCGCTTGGCCTCGGTGATCGGGTCGAACGCTGCCTCGGTCGCCGACTGCGGCGATCGCTCGGAGGCGGGCCTGGCGACGGGAACACGATGGCGAGGCGTCGCCACGGGCGTGGTCAGTCGTGCGGGTTCTTCCCGTCGTTCCTGCCTCGCGAGCACGGCCTCCGGTTCGCCCGGCTTCGGGGCCGTCGTCGGCGTGGAAGTGGCCGGGATGCGGGTCGGCGCCTCGGCGACGGCCAGGGCCACCGGCGCAGGGCCGGGATAATCGACGGGCGGGGCTGCGGTCGAATAATAAAGTGTCTGGTCCGGTCCGCCGTTTGCCAGCAAGGCCCCCGCACCGATCAGACCGACAGCCAGGATCAAGCCGGTCAGGGCCAGGCCCGCCCAGGTTCCGATCCGGAGCCGCGGGCCGGGGGAGAGTTCAAGCTGCGACATATTCGGATCGATCCTTCCGCCGGCTCGGCGGTCGGGAGGAGAGTCTGGTTTGAGGGGCCCGGCGACGATCCCGGACTCTGACCGAGAGGCAGATCCTAACCGCCGAGATCTCCGAGGTATCCGGCGACAATGCAAATGACGGACCGCGACCCGAATTTCCGCCGATGCGACCGGGCAGGCCGTAACCTCCGCAAGTCCGGCGCCGGGCCGCCCGACCGCTCTGGTGATTTTTTCAAAGCCTGTGAGCGAATTTACAATGATCTGGCCGACCCGGGGCTCCCACGATGCCCCCTGACGCTCGTTGTAGAATAGGGCTTCATGCAGTCCGTCGAACGACTCGTCCCCGGAGGTGTACATTGGCGGAGCCGCAGTTTTCCATCGAGCCTGTCGTCTCGGCACCGTTCGACCAGGTGGCTTATGTCATCTGGAGGACCGGCTCCGACGAGGCCATCGTGGTTGATCCCGGTTTTGACACCGACGCGATCGAGTCCGTGCTCAAGCACCACGGCCTGCGACTGGCCGCCATCCTCAATACCCACGGTCACGCCGATCATATCGTGGGCAACGCCGCGTTGAAGGCTGATCACCCCGATGCCCCCCTGATCATCGGCCGCAATGAGGCCCACCTTGCTGACCGACCCGGAAGCGAATCTCAGCGCCGGCTTCGGGATGGCCGTGACCAGCCCGCCAGCCGATCGCCTGGTGGACGATGGCGAACGGCTCGAGATTGCAGGCCTCGCCTTCCAGGTCCGCGAGATCCCCGGCCACAGCCCGGGTTCGGTCGTCTTCGTGGCCGACGGGTTTGAACCGCCGTTCGTGATCGGCGGCGATGTCCTGTTCGCCGGCTCGGTCGGTCGGTTCGACTTCCCCGGCGGCGACGAGCACCGCCTCTTCTCCGGCATCCGCACCAAGCTTTTCGATCTTCCCGACGGCACCGCTGGTCTTGCCCGGTCACGGATCACCCACGACCGTCGGTCAGGAACGCCGCACAAATCCCTATGTCGGAGACGTTGGGGGCTTGCATCGGCTCGACTGATCTGGTTTGACAAGGGGGTGACGACGCGGCTGACCTCTCCCCGGCGCCGCTAACCCCGGAGCCCCGTCATGACCCCGGTCGGCGAATCCTACCGATCTCCCGTCGGCTTCGACGCGAGCAAGGCGCTGGCGGCCTTGATCCTCGGCCTGCTCGCCGCAATCCTGACCGCCGCCCTCATCTGGCTCTGGGAGATCAGCCCGGTTCCAACCCTGCTGATCATCACGTCGATGATCCAGGGCCTGATCCTCGGCGGTTTGATGGCGTTTCTCATCCACCGCTTGAAGATCCACACCCGCTGGCTCGGCTTCCTCCTCGGTCTGACCTCCGGTTTGCTCAGCCTCGTGCTGGTTCACCTGGGCCACTACCTCTTCTTCGTCTTCACGGTGATCCCCCGCGACATCGCCGGCGAGCCCACGTTGAAGCCCCAGCAAAAGCAGGTTCTGCTCGCCCTTTACCGGGCCGCTCCGATTCGCTTCGCCGACCAGCTTCTGATCGCCGAGACCGGTCACGGTGGCTTCCCCGGCTACATGATGCTCCGGGCCAGCTCCGGCGAGAAGCTGGAGCACAGCACGATCACCGGCCTCGCCCTCTGGGGCCTCTGGACCTTCGAGGGTCTGTTCGTCGTGTTCATCCCGGCGTCAATTGCCCGGATCAAGGCGGCGCAGCCCTTCTGCGAGGATTGCTTCGCCTGGTGCGAGTCGAATACCGGCCTGCCCAGCTTTCCCGCGGATCATGCGGAAACTCTGGCCGAGGCCGTCCGGACCGACAGCCCGGCTGGCGTCCTCGAACTCCGCAAGCACCGGCTCCTCGTCGCGGGGAACGACGCGACCAGCCTCGTCCTTCACAAATGCCCCTTCTGCGATCAGAGCTTCCTCGACCTCTCCCGCACCGTCGGCTCGGGCAATCAGGTCAAGTCGGTCCGCCTCCTGAGGCTCGTCCGGATCTCGCCCGAGCTGGTCGCCGTCCTTCGCCGCCCGGCCCGCGACGCCGAGCCGGCCGAAGCCGCATCCGAGACCGGAGTCGTCCGACGTTTGATCCGGATTCGCGAGATCCGTCAGAAACGCTTGAACTCGTACGCCGGATTCGCCGGGTCGAAGTCGAGGTCGGACAGTGGCGCGTCGAGTTCCAGATCGTCGTAGAAGTAACGCTCGGCCAGTTCCAGTTCGCCCGTCTGACCGGGCTTCGGCCAGTCGTAACTGGAGATCCGAACCGGGAGCTTCGTCTGCGGATCGTAGAGGACTTCAACGTATTTGAACGGCCGCTCGGCATGATAGTGCGGGTGGTCATGGATCGAGCGGAGCCAGGTCTGGCCCTCGTCGTCGGTGACGCGATCGAGTACGGTGATCGCCTCGACGTCCTCCAGGTCCATCCGACGGAAACCGACGAGCTTCTCGGTCAGTTGCAGGAGCCCGGCGTCGGTGATCGGGTGGCGATTGCCGGCGAGCGCGAGAGTGGAGTCGGGGGACACCTTCAACCGCGGCAGGAACGCCCGGGTCAGGCCGCCGGGATGGGCGATCATATCGTTGTCATACCGCCCCTCGGAATAGATCACCTCACGACCTTCCTCCGGGCTCTGAAACCTCAGATAAACCCCGAACGGGCGATGCCGGACCTTCATCGTGATCGTCTGCGGCTCGCCGAGCTTCCCCTTGATCCGCTCCTGACGATGCAGGGTGCAGGTATAGCCCTCGACCGCGGATAGACGCTCCTGCGCCGCGAGCAGGACCCTCAAGAGCAACTCCTTGGCCGGTTCGCCCTCCAGGCGATCGGTCGGCCAGTCGAGAGCCGCAATCTCCTCCTCGGCCGCTTCCACCTTGGCCGCCTCGGGAGGGGGAACCACATGCGGCTCGGACGAGCCCGCAGGCTCCAGATCGGCCGTCAGCAGCCACGAGGTACCCGCCAGCAGGCTCGGAATCGCCACTCCGAGCCAGAACCACGGACGTCGGTAATATCGCGGCGTCGGTGACGACCGGACCAGCAGCGCCTTCTCCGACATGAGCTTCAACCTCGCTGAATCCCGGGACCGGAGGAGGGAATACCCCGCCGTCGTTCGCCGACGGTCGGGCTCGTCAGCACGTTTGTGGTGTCATGGAAAAGTCTGTTCCAGTCATCGTGCGTCCGTCAACGTAATATTGAGCCGCTGCGATCGTTTTCGGAGCCTTCCGGCCGCTCGAACGATTCCGGCGTTCCGCCGTGCCCAGCCGGCAGGCCCGGAAAACGCCCTACGGACCTCGAAGCTCACCGCGATGCCGTCTCGCGGGGCTTTCCCTCGCCGCTCGACTGCCGTTACGATAGAGCGACCCGGCCCGGCCGGGACGACGACGCACCGCCCGCCATCGACCAGCTTTGGAGGCCGTCAGCGCCATGACGCAGATCGAAGAGGCTCGCCGAGGAAACGTCACTCCCGAGATGGAATACGTCGCCCGACGCGAGGACCTCGACCCCGAGCTGGTCCGCGACGAGGTCGCCCGCGGCCGCATGGTCATCCCCGCCAACTCGGTCCACCTGGCCCAGAAGCCTGGAGCCGATGGGCATCGGCATCAAGGCCAAGTGCAAGATCAACGCCAATATCGGCAACTCGGCCGTCACCAGCGATATCGACAACGAGCTGGCCAAGCTGAAGCTCGCCGTCTCGCTCGGCGCCGACACCGTGATGGACCTCTCCACCGGCGGCAACATCGACACCATCCGCGCCGCCATCATCGCCGCCAGCCCCGTCCCGATCGGCACCGTCCCGATGTACCAGGCCGTGCAGAAGGTCAAGAAGGTCGAGGACCTCACCGAGCAGGACTTCCTCGACATCGTCGAGCACCAGGCCAGGCAGGGGGTCGATTACATGACCCTCCACGCCGGCATCCTCCGCGACTACATCCCCCTGACCGCCCACCGCGTCACCGGCATCGTCTCGCGCGGCGGCTCCTTGATCGCGATGTGGATGATCGCCCACAACAAGGAGAACCCGCTCTACACCCACTTCGACGAGCTCTGCGAGATCATGCGGGCCTACGACGTCACCTGGAGCCTCGGCGACAGCCTCCGCCCCGGCTCGATCGCCGACGCCTCCGACGCCGCCCAGTTCGCCGAGCTGAAGACCCTCGGCGAGCTGGTCCGCCGCGCCAAGGCCCACGGCTGCCAGGCGATGGTCGAAGGTCCCGGGCACGTCCCGATGGACCAGATCCCGATGAACATGGAGAAGCAGGCCGTCGAGTGCGAGGAGGCCCCCTTCTACGTCCTCGGCCCGCTCGTCACCGACATCGCCCCCGGCTACGACCACATCACCAGCGCCATCGGCGCCGCCATCGCCGGCTGGCACGGCGCCAGCATGCTTTGCTACGTCACCCCCAAGGAGCACCTCGGCTTGCCCGAGGTCGAGGACGTCCGCCAGGGGGTCATCGCCTACAAGATCGCCGCCCACGCCGCCGACCTCGCCCGCCACCGCAAGGGCTCCCGCGACCGCGACGACGCCCTCTCCCGCGCCCGCTACGGCTTCGACTGGAACGAGCAGTTCCGCCTCGCCCTCGACCCCGAGACCGCCCGCCGGATGCACGACGAGACGCTCCCCCAGGAAGCCTTCAAGACCGCCCAGTTCTGCTCCATGTGCGGTCCCAAGTTCTGCTCCATGCGGATCACCGAGGACCTCCGCAAGCATGCCGCCGCCGCCGCCGGGCTCATCCAGGTCGAGCCGCAACCGGCCGTCGCCGCCGGCTGATGAGCCACCACCGCGGCCAGGTCGCGACCATCAACCTCGGCACCCGTTCCCATGGGTGCCGAGTTTTGTTTGATTTTGATGGAATCGCTTCCACGTCTTGAACTCCGCCGAACAGCTCGCTATCCTCTCGACAGTCTCACGAACATTCGCAACATCGCCATGGCCGAGGATCCGGGCGACCGTTTTGGCAGGCCGTCCGTTCCACCCCTCTCCTCCGGCCCTTCGTCAATCACAATCGGGTCGAACTCGTGTCACGCGGCTCTCGGGCTTGACCTCGCCAGTTCTTGTCCGTGCTTCGATTTCCCGACGTCCCGTGAGCATCGGGTGGGATCGCCGTCCGCCATGCAGGCGGAAGGCATCAGAACGTCATTCTTGGCAACTTTTAAGAGACACCTGAGAGATCATGAGTCACTTCACGCGTTCGCCGTGCGCACACGACTGCACCTGGAATCTCTGGAAGACCGTCATCTCCTGACCACCAGAGGCTCCGCTCCAGTTCGACTTCGGTCCGTCGGGCTCGCCGGTGGCGGCCGGCTACACGGCCGTCAGTCGAGACCACCGGTTACTCCGACGCCAGCGGCTACGGCTGGCTCGACAACAACTACCGCGCCGGGGCTGTCCGCAACCTGGGCAACGACCTGAGCCGCGACCTGATCTACGCCGCCGATACGACCTTCGGCGTCGCCTTGGCCAATGGCTCCTACGACGTGACCCTGACCCTGGGCGATTATGGCTGGTACTACCACGACCAGATCGGCGTTTTCCTCCAGGGCACGCGGGTCGATTCGGTGGACACGGCGGCCTATCAGGTCGTCAACCGAACCTACCGGGTGACCGTCAGCAACGGCCGGTTGCAGCTGCGGTTCAAGGACCTCGGCGGCACCGACTGGTCAGCGGCCATCGAGGCCATGGCGATCCAGCCCGTCACCGTCCAGGCCCGACGCCAAAGCGATTCGACTTTGGTCCGTCCGGCTCCCGGTCGCGGCCGGCTACGCGGCCGTCAGCGAGACCACCGATTACTCCGACGCCAGCGGCTACGGCTGGCTCGACGACAACTACCGCGCCGGGGCTGTCCGCAACAAGGGCAACGACCTGACCGGCGACCTGATCTACGCCGCCGATACCACCTTCGGCGTCGCCTTGGCCAATGGCTCCTACGACGTGACCCTGACGCTGGGCGATTACGGCTGGTACTACCATGACCAGATCGGCATTTACCTCCAGGGCTCGCAGGTCGATTCGGTGGACACGGCGGCCTATCAGGTGGTCAACCGAACCTACCGCGTGACGATCAGCAACGGCCAGTTGCACTGCGGTTCAAGGACCTCGGCGGCACCGACTGGTCAGCGGCCATCGAGGGGATGGCGATCCAGCCGGTCAGCGTCCAGGCCCCGGTGCCCCGACGCAGTACGACTTCGGTACCGCGACTTCTCCCGTGGCCGATGGCTACACCCAGGTCACGACCACATCCTCCTACTCCGCCTCCACCGGCTTCGGCTGGACGGCCGGCTCCCTCACCGGCGGCGACCGCGGTACTGGCTCCGATCTCGAACGCGACTTCGTCCTCACCACCGACGCCACCTTCACCGTCGATCTTCCCAACGGCGATTATGACGTCACCCTAACCTACGGCGACCTCGGCCCCGAGACCCACGACAACATGGGGATTTCTCTCGAGGGCCGGTTGCTCGACTCCCCCACCACGTCGGCCGGTCAGGTCGGCTTCGCGGACCTACCCGATCGTCGTCTCCGACGGCCATCTCGTGCTCCGTGTCCAGAACCTGGGCGGCTCCGACCCCTACGCCGCGATCGAGGCCCTCACGATCGCTCCCAGCCCGACCCTCGGTGCCAACGTCCCGCTCGGTGGCTACCGCGCCTTCCCGTCGGACAACGCGTGGAACTGGGACGTTTCCCAGGCCCCCGTCGATCCCATGTCCGCCGCGATCCTCCAGCACATCGGCCTGAACACGCCGCTCCATCCCGACTTCGGTACGGTCTGGGCCGGCACCCCGGCCGGCATCCCCTACAACGTCGTCTCGGGCGACCAGCCCAAGGTCCCGATCCACTACCGGTCTCTACGGCGCTACTCCGACCCCGGCCCGTTCCCGATCCCCGCCAACGCCGTCATCGAGGGTGGACCCAACGGGATCTGGGACCATCATGTCCTGCGTGCTCGACAAGGACAATCAGATTCTCTACGAGCTCTTCTCGCCTTCCCCAACCCGGACGGCAGCTGGAACGCCGACGGCGGCGCCAAGTTCGACCTCAAGAGCAACGCCCTTCGACCCGACGGCTGGGGTTCGGCCGATGCCGCCGGCCTGCCGATCCTGCCCGGCCTGGTCCGTTATGACGAGGTGTACGGCCTGGGCGAGATTGACCACGCCTTGCGCTTCACCGTCGCCCAGACCCGCGCCGCCCACGTCTATCCGGCCACCGGCAACACCGGCTCATTCGACCGACCCGACCTTGCCCCCGATGGGCATGCGCGGTTCGACTCCGCGCCGACTACGACATCAGCTCCTTCCCGCCACCCGTCCGCGTGATCCTCCAGGCCCTCAAGACCTACGGCATGATCGTCGCCGACAACGGCGGCCCGATGTTCGTCACCGGTGCCCCCGATCCCCGCTGGAACGACGACCTGCTGGCCACCATGCGACAGGTGGATGCGCGCCGACTTCCAGGTCGTGGACATGAACTGGCGACCGAATTGAGCCCGCGGCTCGCCGTGTCCTTCCGGCAGCCTCGCGACGGCCTCTCTTCGACCGCCGCGAGGCCCGCCCGACCCGCCCCCGGTATGCGCTTGCTCGGCTCTCCTCGTCTCGACGTCACCAACCGGGAGGAGCGACATGGCGCAAGAAAACAGCGATCGTGTACGGGGAAGGGGGCTTACAGGGAACGCTTCAGAACGTCGCCCGGCTCCGCGAGGGTGCCGAGACCCGCGTGGAAGTCCGGCTCGACGATGGGCGAATCTTGATTCTTCCGTCCGGCCTGCTCGTCGCTCGCGATGACGGCGGCTATGACCTCCTGCTCGGTCAGGCGGACCTCGACGCCTCCCAGCCGGCCGACGACCACGACGGCTCCGTCGTCATGCCCGTCATCCGCGAGCAGGCGAAGGTCCGCAAGCGACGGGTCGAGACCGGCCGAGTGGCCGTCCGCAAGGTCGTGCACGAGCGCAGGAGGACATCGACATTCCCTTGCTCCGCGAGGAGGTGGACGTCCGCCGCCAGCCAATCGGACGTGTCGTCGCCGAAGCGCCGAAGGTCCACCGCGAAGGCGACGAGCTGGTTGTGCCGGTCGTCGAAGAGGTGCTGGTGGTGCAGAAGCGACTGCTGCTCCGGGAGGAAATCCGAATCCGCAAGCGGAAGATCCGGGGCCAGGCCCATCAGCGGGTTTCACTCCGATCGGAGTCGGCGAAGTCGAACGACGACCGAACTCTGAAAAAAAACGCCAGGGCGATTGAGACGCCCCGATCCGCCGCTCGGCATCGGCCTTGCTCTCTCTCAACCCGAAATGCCTGGAACCCTGACTTCACCCGGCGGCGTGCGGCCCACTTCCGTCGGCCCAAACGCTCCCGGGAACCAGGGGTCAGGCCCGACGGAAGTCGGCCTGACTGCCTTCCGTAAAGTCAACGGATCTAGACGTTTCCGTATCCCCCGGAGCCGGTACCGAGAGGAACCGGCAGGATGGACCAACAATTCAAAGGCAAGCCCCAGGGAGGTCCCACATGGCCAACCATCAAGCGAAAGCCAAGGAGACAAAGAAACGCCAGGAGACAACGACCGAGGATCGCTACGAGGAAGCGATCCCCGAAGCGACCGGAGCCGCGGCCGGCCTCGCGACAGGCGCAGCCATCGGTGCCATGGTCGCCGGCCCACTCGGCGCCGCGCTCGGTGCGGCCGTCGCCGGCCCGATCGGCGCGGCCCTCGGAAAGGCCACCGACTACGACGAGGCCGAACCCACCTTCCGCGAGCACTGGGAGTCCGAGCATCGCGACCAGGTCGACTGGGATCACGCCTCCCACGCCTATCGCTATGGCTGGAACAGCCACGACAAGGACCGGTATCACTCGATCGCCGACTACGAGAAGGCCCGTCCTGAGCTGAAGCGATCCTGGAACCAGAAGGGCCGCTTTGACGAGATGGAGTCGATGGTCCGGACCGGCTGGGAAGGCCGGCTCCGCCAGCGGATCGAGGCTGGCGACGAGGCGATTCTGCCCGTCGTCGAGGAGCGTTTGAAAGTCGGCAAGCGTCAGGTCGAGACCGGTGGCGTGAAGGTTCGCTCGCATGTCGAGGAGACCCCGGTCGAGCAGCAGGTCCGCCTCCACGAGGAGGAAGTTCACGTCCGCCGCCGGCCCGTGGATCGTCCCGTCCGCGCCGGTGACGCCGCGCTCGTCGAGGGCGAGCTGGAATTGACGGAGACCGCCGAGGAGGCCGTCGTCGCCAAGGAAGCTCGCGTGGTCGAGGAGGTCGTTCTCGAGAAGCAGGGCCGCGACCGAACTCAGACCGTTCGCGACACCGTCCGCCGCACCGACGTGGACGTCGTCGAGACGGACGCTCCCGAGTTCCAGACCTACGACACCGAATTCCGTGCCGACCACCGCACTCGCTTCGCCGGTCGCGGTCTCACCTACGCGCAGGCGACCCCCGCCTACCGCTACGGCTGGGATCTCGCCCGCGCCAGTCGCGCCAACGATCGCTGGGAACGCATCGAGCCCCAGGCCCGTCGCCACTGGGAAGAGCGCAACCCCGGCACCTGGACCCAGTTCAAGGACGCCATCCAACACGCCTGGGAGCGCGTCCGCGGCGAGCGTTGAGCGATCGCCTCGCCTGCGATCCTAACCCGGCCGGGCGGTCCGCCGCCGCTCGGCCGGGTTTTTTGTCGGGCGTGGGCCGTACCGCACTTCATCATCTCGCCGACGGCGTGCGACCCAGTTTTCCTGCGAGATTAGGCCCGGCCGACTCATCGCCGGGTCGCTTCGTCTCGCCGCGCATCGATCGCTTGCAAGGCGAGACGCGACCGGTTCACGTCCTCGAACCGCTCATCCCGCGGCAGCCTCCGAAACTGAGGGAGCATGACCCAGCCGCGAACACCTTCGCCGCCAGCGATCATGGACGCGACATCGTCACTGAGCGTGATCGTGCCATCGGCGACGAGGTGGCGAGCGTCCTGAAAAACGGGCACGTCGTAGCCGCGATGCCGCGCCATCCAGCACGACGAGCCGCGGGTGTCGCTTCTGCACTTCGCGCACAAACCGCTCCAGCTTGGCGTCGGCGCCGGAGGTGTCGCGACGGGCCTGGAGGGCGGGTGAGAGCGGCGGCAGCAGCCAGTAAACCCGGATCTGCCGCGCGACCCGGCCAGGTCGAGGAACCGATCGATATACCAGCGATTGACGCGATGGCACCAGAACCGGTCCGAAAGCAAGGTTCGGTGCTCTGACTCCGGCACCTCGCCGACGAAGGCCGGGTTTGGCGGCGTGAACTGGCCGCCGCGGTTGACCGTCCAGTGGCGGAGATAAAGCCGATTAACCTCCCGAGGCGAGGCCTCGCGACCGTCAAGCCGGCCCGCGATCCAGTCGCCGACTTCGTGACGACAGCGATACGATGGCAGCAGCCGTCCCACAGACACCTGGCCAAAAAACTCCGGCGCTCCGGGCGACCCGGGCCAGCTCCAGAGAATCGCCCGAGATCGAGCAATTCCGGCCAGTTGCGGACGTTGTGTTCCGGCCCGCCGGTCATCAGATCGGGTGCGAAGCCAACGACGACCGCCTCGGGCCTCGCGCCCGCTTCAAGGGCTTGCTTGAGCAGATAGTAGCTTGTTGGCGCTGCGCGGCGCAGACGGCCAGGTTAAACGCCCGGCCGCCGAGCCGGGCTTCGAGAACGCCCGGCAGCAAGCCGTGCTTCATCAGGCTCTCGCCGAAGCAGAGCACGCGGCACTCCCGGGCCTCGCGTCGAGCGGCCTCGGCGCTGAGCGACCAGGTAAGCGTGGCCGGCGAGGTGACGTCGAGCCGATGCGACGCGACCAGCCCTTCGACGCCCGCGACCAACACGAGCATGCCGAGCAATCCGACCGGCACGGGGATTCGTCGACCCGCGCGGCGATCCTTCGCCGGTTCGGGCGGCCCCATCGCGTGAGGTCTCCTGAGAAGGACGACAGGTTCCCTGCGCCCGAACCGACCCGGCGGCCTCCGGTCCCCGGGTCGGTGGTGCGGTCGGTCGTTGCGAGCCGCGTCCTCAGCTCGCCTTGGCCAGCGAGAAGGCCGGCCGGGCGACCTTCGTGCCGGTCCACTTGGCCGCGGCGGTGACGAACGCCTCGATGAGCTGCATGTCCAGCGAGATGTTCCCCTCGTTCTGGGGGTGCCACTGCACGCCGATGGCGAACCAGTCTTCCTCGGCCCACTCGATCGCCTCGACCAGGCCGTCGGGCGCGTGGGCACCGGCACGGAAGCCGAGCGGGAGCTTGCGGACGCCCTGGTGGTGGTAGCTGTTGACGCAGATCTCGCCGTCGCCGTAGATGTCCGCCATGGTCGAGCCCTTGGCCATCACGACGATGTGACGATGTTCGCCCCCCTGGGGGTCGCGGTGGGGGAAGTAGCGTGGCAGGTCTTCGGGCAGGTGCTGGTAGAGGCCGCCGCCGAAGCAGACGGTCATCTCCTGCAAGCCCAGGCCGATGCCCAAGAACGGGCATCTTGCGCTGCTCGATCAGCTTGCAGAGCATGCCGGTCGGCGTTCTCGCGACGGTCGTTCATGACCTTGATCGAGGGGTGCGGCCCGAGCCCCATCTTGCGGGGCTCCATGTCGTCGCCCTCGGTGAGCATGACGCCGTCGAGCAGGTCGAGGATCGGCGTCAGCTCGTGCTCGCGGGTCAAGGGCGGGATGACCACCGGCAGACCGCCGGCGGTCAGGATGCTGTCGTAGTAGCCGCTGTGCAGGACGGTGCGGGGGGCGCGGCCCTTGGCGGGCGCGAGGAAGTCGGCATTGATGCCGATCAGCGGGCGATCCTTCGTCATGGCGTCCCTTCCTTCCGTGTGGTTGACAGCGAAGTCCGTTCGTTGTCCGGCGCGGCCGTCCTGCCTGGGGTTGCCGAGCCGCTGGAAGCAGGTCGTCGCTCCCTGAAGCCTGCTTGGCTGGCCGTCCCGACTCCGTCCGGGATGCGGCCTCTTGCGGGGTGTGACTGAAGAGGATTGATTGGGCCGCTTCGAACGTGCTGGCCTCGTCATTCGAAGAGGTAGGTGGAGTCTAGCGACCACCCCACGGTGACTCAAGCAAAAAGCCCGGAAATCCGGGGAATTCCCGCGATTCTCGCCGCCGTCGTCTCTGGGGAAGCCAGGTGATCAAGAGTTTGGGAAGGGCCCTTGTCGCCCCCGTGAAAGAGAGACCGGCGGTGGTAGTCTGGTGAGGATCGAGATCCCTCACGATCGCGGCTCCTCGCCCGATGACTTCACCAGCGATTCGAGGAAATCGACGACCTCCGGGAGGTCCCACTGCGCCGCGCCGACTTCCTGGGAGAGGATCCGGCCATCAGGACCGATCACGAACGTCGCCGGGATCGCCTCGGTCAAGAAGGGCTCCGGCGGCGGATCGACGGATACCAGCACGGGCACCTTCATCTGCTGACGTTTCACGAAGCTCCTGACGGCAAGCTCCGAGTCGTTGGTCGCGACGCAGACGAACGCAACCCCCTTCAACCGCGCGTTCGCCGCCAGGCTGTCGATCGACGGCAACTCCGCCACGCAAGGCGGGCACCAGGTCGCCCAGAGGTTGAGGAAGACCGTCTGGCCGCGATACCGGCTGAACTCGACGGCCTGGCCGTCGAGCGTGCGGAGCGTCCAACGGTAATCCGCCCGCCGCGGTTCCAGCGGCTTCTTCAGGGAAGGCGGGCCGAGGTCGGTGGTTCGGGTTCGCGGACCGAAGAAGAAGAGAAAGGTGGACCAGGCGATCACCAAACCGAAGACGATCCACCAGACCAGGCGACGGCCCTCGTCGGTCTCCTGCCTCGGCGTGCCGGGGGCGGTTTCACTCATGGAAAGCTCGAATCGGGGGTTGGCGGTCCGTCTCAGTCGCCGCGGGTCTCGGCAACCGGGGCCAGGAGGTTCTCGACGGGGGCGTAATCGTCGGTCAGCACAATACCCCGCGAGCGGATCTCCAGGCCCCTCATGTCCGATTCGGGATACGGCTGCGGCTGGTGGCGCCGGCCGCTGAGGTAGAACTCCGGATCGCCGGGGCGCTTGCCCAGGTCGGCCAGATCCAGCGGCTTGCGCGAGGCGACCACGACGAACGTCTCCCGGCCGCCGCTGCCGCGCTCGGTGTTGGTCCCGAAGACGTACACGTTGGGAAACGTCAACCGCGCCGTGTTGACCCAGGCGCCCACGAACGCCCCCAGGCCCCGGGCTCGCAAGACCGAGTCGGTGATCGCCTCGGCCCAGCGGTCGCGGTCCTTGCCGAACGCTTCGATGACGTTGGCCGCGTCGTTCGCCACGGCGGGGTCGTTCGCCTGGTCCCGGAGGATCCTCGCAGATTCTTCGCCCACGGCGCGGCGGACGCCGGCCAGAGTGGACGCCACCTCGCCCGCCATCTGGCAGGCCGCGGTCTTGGCGATCGTGGCGTCGAGGTTCTCCGGCAGCGCCTTGGCCTCCGCATCGGCGGCCTTGAGCACCGAATCCAGCAGGTCGAGCACCACCTTGCGCGCGCAACGCCGTCAGAGCCTTCTCGTCATACTGCTGGAGGATCCGCGCCGGACCTTGTCGATCGCATCAGCAAGCGAACCCGGGTCGGCCTGGGCGATCGAGCGGGCGGTCTCGATCGAGCGGGCGAGGATCTGATCGATGGTCTGCAGCCCGCTTCTCGGTGTCCGACTCGGCCTCGGCGGCGGTTCGGGTGCCGTCGATCGTCCGGAGGACCATTGCCGGGGCATACGTCTCGATCTTGTCCCGCGTGTAGCGCCTGGACAAGCCCCGATCGGGCGTGATCGAGCGCGTACAGGACCTCCCGCGAGTGAGCATTGGCCAATGCCGCGCGGGCGTCGGCCGAGAGAATGCCCGGCCCGGGAAGCGTCGGGCGGCTCGGGCTCCTTGGCCTCGCCGTCACCCGGCTTCGGTTCGGGCTTCGCCGGAGGTTCCGGAAGGTTCGCGAGCCGGTCGCGGATCAGCGGGAGCAACGCCTCCCGGCTCATCACCCGCTGGGTCGGACTCGATCGCCCTGGCGGCGGCCCCGGTCGCTCGACTCAGCTCCTCCTCGAAACCCTCGTGAGCATCGCCGCGACCATCTCGTCGGCCACGTCGTCCCGGGTCTGATCGCCCCGCCAGTGGTTGCCGATCGCCGCGCGACACCAGCTCGATCATCGCCCGCCTCGGCCCATCGGCGGCGGCGGTGGCATCCGACTCATAGGCATCGATGATGTTGATCATGTACACGCCTTCCGGCGTGAGCATGTTCGCCAGGGAATCGTTGAACTCCCGGGTCGTGAGGTGCCAGGGCACGGAGAAGTCGTTGAAGGCGTCTCCATAAACAATGTCGAATCGCTTATCCTGGTGCCTCACGACGTACTGCCGGGCGTCGCCCCAGGTTGTCCGGATCGTGTATTTCGAATTCGCATACCAGTCCTTGACCGCCTTGAGATACGCCTCGCGGCTGGCGGGCGATTCGTAGGGTCCGAAGCGGACCGTCTCACCCTCGATCTCGGCGATCCCCTCGCCGGTCTCCGGGTCGCGGAGGTACGGCCGGGGCGATCTCGCCGCAGCGCCTGGAAGTAAGCCTCGCGGCTCTCCGCGGTGCCGGCGCGACCGAGAGTGATCGTCTTGCCGCGGATGGTCGCCACCGCCTGACCGTCGCCGGTCGTCTTCGGCTCGGGCAGGGTCCGGTCCGGCTCCGGAAGGCCGAGGGCCGCGTGGTTGGCCCGGGTCACGGCCGGGTCGATCTCGGCAACCTCCGCCCACGTCTTCGGATAAACCGCCTGGAGGTAGCGGGGGAACGTGTACGAGCCGCCGCCCAGGAACAGCGTCCCCAGCTCCAGCTTCTCCGGCTCCTCGTCGCCCGACTCTCGCCCGGGCCTGCATCAGCCGGTGGGTCACAAGGGCGTAAATGTGCTCATAATCATAGTCGAGCTTCGTCGGACGGCCGAGGATGATGTAGCCGTGGATCAGGTTGTCCAGGACGAGCGTCCGCTTGATGCCGTCCTCCTCCACGCCGTTGTTGACCTTGATGAAGTAATAATTGCTCTCGTCGATGTAGGCGATCGTCGGCGCTGGCGTCGTCGGGGTCGCCCTCGCTTCTCGCGGAGGCCCCAGGAGAGCCCCTGGTTGACGAGGAATTCCTTCATCCAGCCCTCCGGCAGCAGCGGCGGCGTGAACGCGATCACGCAGAGGCCCAGCGGCATGCCGGCCCAGGCGGCGTGCCAGACCGAGCCGAGCACCGTGGCGGCCAGCGCCATCGTCGTGGCGAGCAGGAGGATCACGCCCTTGGTGCCCATCCAGTCGATCAGGAGGAAGCCGGTCAGGAACGTGCCGACGAGGCTGCCGACCATCCCCCAGGCGTACACCTCGCCGATCGCCGAGCCGGTCCGACCCGACCGCCGCATTCGCTCGACGGCCAGCTTGGCCACGACCGGGCTGACCGTGCCCATCGTCACCGACGGGATGAAGAAGACGACGGCCGTCCAGAAGAGGACGCGGAAGCCCCACGAGAAGCCCGACGTGCTGATCGCCTGGCTGAGGAACTCGCCGTCGTCGCCGGCCAGCGGGCTCGGGCGGCTCGTTCTGGAAGAAGTAGCCGATCGGGTTGCGGACCAGCCAGGTCGGCGGCGTCTCCATCAGCAGGACCAGGGCCACGCAGATCGACGCCGCCAGGAAGAGGTGGCTCGCCTGCTTCTCGTTGTCGATCCGGTCGGCCGCCTTGCCGCCGAGGTAATTGCCCAGGCTCAGGCCGCCGAGCAAGACGCCGATGACGCTCGTCCAGCTATAGACGCTCGACCCCAGGTGCCTCGTCACCAACCGCCCCGCCACCATCTCCAGCGCCATGAACGCCAGGCTCGCCACGAAGGCCAGGATGCGCGAGGTCGGCCAGGCTCGGGCGTTCCTCATCGTCCGCGACCTTCGAGCGAACGGGCCGGACCGTCTCCCGGAGCGTCCGCCAGCCGCCCAGGCCGCGCCAGGCGATCACCGCCATCACGAGCGTCAAGGCGTGGCCGATCCCGGCCCAGGCGTTGACCTTCACCGTGCCCACCTGGAGCCCCGGCGTGGCCAGCCAGCCGCCGATCGATTCGAGCGACCCCAATGCGAGCAGGACGCTGGCCGCCAGCCCCAGCAAGGCCGTCACCAATCCCGTTCGCCAGCGCCGCGGCCAGCAAGGCGAGGGCGGCGGCCACGATCGTCACGATGGTCGAGGTCGGCGCGATGTAGAGCAGCCAGAAGCCCGCGAGGAACGTGCCCACGATCGAGCCGACCGCCCCCAGCGTGTACACGTCGCCGATCGCGGTGCCCGACCGTCGCGACTGCTCGACGGCCATCTTCGCCACGACCGGGCTGATCATCCCGAGCACGGTGGCCGGGATCAGGAAGTCGAGCGTGACGATCAGGACCGTGCGGAGGTCCCAGGGCAAGGCGTTGATCCCCGGCAAGCGGGCGACGTAGGCATTGATCCAGAGGCAAGCGACGGTGAGCATCGCCCCCGCCGCGTACAAGGGGCCGAGCGCCCGCCTCGGCTCGACCCGGTCGGCCAGCCGGCCACCGAGGACGTTGCCCAGGCAGATGCCGCCCAGGATGATGCCGATGACGCTCGTCCAGACGATCAAGGACGCGCCCACATGCTGCGCCACCAGCCGGCTGGCGACCAGTTCCAGCACCATGATGCAGAGGCTGCTGAAGAAGGCGAGCGCGTAGGGGACCAGGCGGGCGAGGCGGCCGGACATGCGGCGGGAACTCCCGGAAGGATGGATGGTTCGGGCGAAGCGTCCACAAAGCGCGACCTTCACGATAGCCCAGCGCCCCCGCGCCACAACGGGGCACCCCCGACGGCCGAAGGGTTTCGTTCCCGGATCGCGACGTCGGTTGACGCCCCGAACAGGGCGACCTACGTTCCCCACGGAGCCTTGAGCACGACCACCGGCCCGAATCGGCTGCGCCCGGCCTGCCCGCGAGCGAGGAACGCCCGGCGCGGCGGCCCCGGAGATCGTCCGCCCATGATGCCGCACCACCTCGATCACGCCGCCTGCAGCCAGTCGAATCGCCCCGCCGTCGAGGCCGCGCCGACCGTCTCTCCCGGCTGCCCTGGCCGTGGCCTGCTCGCGGCGCCGATCGTTCTCGGGGCTCGGCGGCCTGATCCTCGTCACCTCGGGCGGACCGATCACGGGCGGGCGACGCGGCGGTCCTGGCCTTGCTCCTCGTCGGCGCGATGGTGGGCGGCCGGTGGCTCGGAGGATGGCCGACCGTCGTCTGGCTCCGGCGGGGCAGGGGGGCTGGATGACGGTCGTGGTCACGACGCAAGGACCGTCCTCCACCGAGGTCGCCGCCATCCGGCCGCCCAGCCGCCCGCGTTCCGACCCCGAGCGCCGGAGCCTCGGACGCGTCGCCCGGTCGCGGCGTCGGCGAGCCCGGCTGATGGGGTCCGGCCGTCGCTGAACGAATGGGTGTGCGAGAAGGCTCCCGTAGGGTGCGTCCAGTCCGCGACGACGCACCGCTTCGTGGCCCATACGATGCGTCGTCGCGGACTGGACGCACCCGCCAGGGGGTCTCGGGAACCTCGTCGCCCCGGCGAAGCCTTCGCCTGGCCGGGGACCGACTCGTCGTTTTTCCGCCCGGCCCGCCTTTGCTCGTCGCGCCGATTCCGGCACAATAGAGGACTTCCCGGGCCTCGGCCGAGGCTCCATCCGTGCGCCGAATCCAACCGGCGCCGCGGCCCGGCCCGGAACGTCCCTGCCCAATCCGGCCGCCGCGGCGGCGACTCACCCCGCGACCCCGCCATGATCCTCTGCGTGACGCTGAATCCCTGCCTGGACAAGACCCTGACCGTCCCCCCCTGGCAACCCGGCCAGATGGTCCGCGGCCAGGCCGTCCGCGAGGTCGTCGGCGGCAAGGGGAACAACGTCGCCCGCGCCCTGACCCGACTCGGCCGCTCCCCGGTCCGTCCCGTCACCTTCCTCGGCGGCCCGGTCGGCGCGCACTGCGAGCACCTCCTCCGCTCGGACGACGGCCTCGAACCCCTCATCACCCCCACCGACGCCCCGACCCGCGTGATCCTCACCGTCCGCACCGGCGACACCCCCGAGCAGACCTCCTTCTTCGACCCCTCCCCCGAGATCCTGCCCGACGAGGCCGACGCGCTCCTGAACCGCGTCGAAGGGGCCTTGACCGAAGGGGGCGTCCAGGCCCTCACCCTCTCCGGCTCCAGCCCATCGCCCACGACCCACGGCCTTTACAGCGACCTGATCGCCCTGGCCCGCTCCCGCCAGGTCCCCGTCTTCCTCGACACCTACGGCCCCGCCCTCGAATCGATCTGGGGCTTCTGGCCCGACGCCCTCCAGCTCAACCGCCGCGAGGCCGCCCTCCACCTCGAGGCCCCCCGCCCCTCCGACGCCGCCCTCCTCGACCTCCTCGACCGTCTGGTCCCGCCACGGCGTCGTCCTGCTCCATCATCACCGACGGCCCCGGCCCCGTCCTGGTCCTCCTCCGCGGCCGCTCCTACCGCGTCCTGCCGCCCCGGATCGACGCCGTCAACCCCGTCGGCTCGGGCGACAGCCTCCTCGCCGGGCTCGTCGATGGCTGGCTCTCCTGGCCTGGAGCCCGAGGCCCTCCTCCTCCGCGCGGTCGCCTGCGCCGTGGCCAACGCTTTGGTCTGGGACGCCGGCGCCATCCAGTCCGACCACCTCCGCGACCTCGAAGGCCGCATCGAGATCGAACCCCTCAGGTAGAGCGTCACCCCCACGCCTCCTTGCCCCCCTTCCAAGGACGTCGCCTGCACTCTCCCCGATAAAAACTCCGCTACCCTCGTCCCTTCTCTCCCATTCTGTGCTATAATTAACACTAGCTCTTTGACAATCCGGTCCTCTCCCACCCCGCCCTCTCGTCCAGTCTCGGCGACGCCATGACGGCGTCCCCGGCGCCGAACGAACTTCAAAATAGGCAAAGATTTCTTCCTAACATATTGCCATCGTTTCATTGCGATCTGCTCCCTCCCCGACTCGAAGCGTCCCCTCCGCGTCCTTCCCCCGTCCCAACCGCGTCCCCGGCTCGCCCTGGCGTCCCCAGCGTCCCGAGCGTCCGCAAATGGTCAGAAAAAGCGTTGCCCGGCGGCGTCGACCCCCGCTCGGTGCGGACCTTCTTCGTGGGCCCCTGGCCCCGCCAGGATGCGTCAAACGTCGCGACGCCCCCGCGCGTCCCCGGCGCCGAACGAACTTCAAGATGGGTAATATATCTCTTTTAACTTCTGTCATTCTCAGATTGCGATCGGTCATCCTCTTCCATCCGGAGCGTCCCCCGCCATCGACTGTTCCTCCCGTGGTCGGCCCCACCGCCGACGTCCCCCGGAATGAGGTCCGGGTCGTTCCTTCGGAACCCGAGTGTTTGCGATCGCTCAACCCGAGCGGGAAAAACGACGGGCAGAGTCCTCCCCAGCAAGGACCCTGCCCGGTCACATTCCACGGAATGGCCGCTCGAAGGACTCCTGGCACGGCGGTTCCCCCGACCGCCCGACCTTCTCCTGTTACTGGTGGGACTTCTCGTTCAACTTCTTCAACCTCTCCAGTTTCTCGATTTCCTCCGTCGTGATTTCCCCCCGTTTCGCCTTGTACTTGAGCCGGGCGAACTCCGAAGGCTCGTAGATCGGCGGTTCCAGCAGCAACTCGATCGAGCTCGTATATAGGGGTAGGAGATGATCAGCAGTCCATCCTTGACGCCATAGACGAGGTCGAGCTGCCTAGAGCAGCAGGTGGAGCGATCGCTTGAGGGACACGCCCTCCAGTTCGAGCATGAATGGGAGACTGAAGCGTCTTCTCGGCCTCGTTCAGGCCGGCCGGATCGAAGTAGATCGGAATGCCGTCGGGCAAGGTCCGGGGTCTGGGTGCGCTGTTTTGATGTACTTGATGACATCCTCCAGCACCGTCTCTTGCCGAAGGGCATCGAGATCGGCTTTTCGAGCTGATCGAGGATCAGGCGGGAACGCGGGCTAGTCATCGCCGGTCCTCCTCTCATGGCTCCGCCTTTCGGTCAGGACTCCCTACGGGTTCCAATTCGACCTCGATCGGGCCCGCTGCCGGACGAGGTTGCTTCGGCTTGCCGGAGCGGTCCCTCGCCTTCTTGGGAAGGCTCTCCGTTTCGGTCCGGGCCTGGCCCCTTTCCCCCTGTCGGCTCAACTCTGCCCGGGAGACGCTCCGACCCCGGCGGCGACGACTCCGACGACGACCAGCGCCGCCGCGACCATCTTGATCTTCCTGAACCACATCGCACTCACCACCCTTTCCATCAAGCCGACCGCCACCGCCGAGACCGCCCCGGCGACGATCGTCTTGCCGGCCGCGAGGGACATCGCGGCATTAATGGTGTTGCGGACCAGGAGATCGGGCACCGCTCGCGCCGGCCTCGCGGGCCAGGGCGGCGGCGAGGACGCCGGCCGTCGGGGTCACGCCGCGGCGGACGAGGCGGTCGCGGAGAAGACGGCGGGCCCGGGAGAGTCGGCCCTTGACGGTGCCGACGGGCCAGCCCAGGCTCCGGGCCGCCTCCTCGTGGGTCTGACCCTGGAGGTAGCAGAGCACGACCGGCTCGCGGTACTTCGACGGCAAGCGGGCGACCTCCTCGTGGAGCAAGGGCCGCAGCTCGGCGTCGCGATCCGGGGCTCGGCGGCGCTCGGAGCCGGCACGTCGGAGGCCCCGGCGATGCCTTCCCGCCGTCGTCGTCCGGGCCGAATCGACGCGGGCCCGGACGGCGACGCGGTGGGCGACCCCGTAGAGCCAGTTGCCCACCAGCGCCTGGTCGCGGATCGCGCCGGCCTTCTTGACCAGCACGAGGAAGGTCGCCTGGAAGGCGTCGTCCGCATCATGGGGGTCATCGAGCAAGGCCCGGCAGACGCCCCGGACCATCGGTCCAAAGCGGGTCACGAGGGCCTCGAAGGCGGCCTCATCGCGACGGGCCCGGAACCGGTCGAGGAGCTGACCCTCGGTCAGCCCGAGACCGTGCCGGCCTCGAAGAACCGCCGGACCTCCCGCGCCGCGATGCCTGGCGACCGCCGGCCATCGTCTGGGTCTCCTCGACCTCCGAATCCGGCTCAGGTACTGCCCGGCGGGGACGTCCTCGGATACAACTTTTTCCTCAAGGCCACCTGGCGGGTTGGAAATGCGGAGCCGTGTTCGCCGCACAGGGAGCCTCTCGATCCTAACCCGAGCGGAGTAGGGATCGAGAGGCCCGAGCGTTCGACCCCGAGAGTTCTCCGGCCGGAGGCGCTTGACGGGGTGCGTCCGAGGTTGTATCATAAAGGTTAAGCATCGAAATCCCTCCCGAGCCCCCTGCCTACCGTGAAGCGGCTCATCCTCATCACACTCCTGCTCAGTATCCTCGGCTCATGTCGCATCCTTTGCGCCACGGCCGAATGCTGCCACGCGCAGGAGTGGCTTGGGGCTTCCGAGGAATCCCATCAGCAGACGCCGCATCCAGTCAACGATGACCACTGCATTTGCAACGGCGGCCTCCAGGCCGACGACGTCGGCCCGATCCTCGCAAGTCTCGACCCGGCTTTGAGCTTCCTCGGAATCGACCTGCCGTTGCTTGCTCCCCTCGCGATCCTCTCGCCGTTCGACCTGCCCTCCGCCTTCCTCACCGTGGAAGACGACCTCTCCGCACGCGGAAGCCCGCCGCAGGTCTGCGCACTGCTCCAGCGTTATCGACTCTGAGACGCCGTTCGCCTGGACCCCGTCGCCGCCGGACCGACCGATCCGGCCACGCTTCGGGGCGACCACGGCCGTCCCGTTTGCGGACGGCCTGGTTCCGGGATCATCACGGCGTCTCTTGTCGCATTATACGCATCTAGAAGTGCCGGCGCGTTGTCGAGGCTCGCGGAATCCGTACCAGGCCAGCCGGGAACGCGTCGGGGAGGTTCGACCGATGAAACGTATGCTGCTCCGTTTTGGTATCGTGACCGCGGTCCTCGCCGCGGCAGGAATCGGGCTCTGGATCGCCGATCCCGACTACGCTCGGCTCTGGTCGCGACTGGTCGCTTTGGCCGAGGGCGGCGAGCAGGTCGCCGAGGCGGTCTCCCGATCGTAAGGAAATCGCGGCCCCGCCCGAATCCACCGACGAGGCGGCGCCCCGGGGTGCTCTGTCCGACCCTCGACTGGCCCTCGCCCTGGTCCTGGGAACCGGTGGAGCTCTCCGACTCCCTTCGTCCGCCGCTGCCCCCGATCAAGCTCACCTCGCCCGAGATCGCCAGGCGGATCGGGCTCCAGGAGGCTCCCGCGATCGTCCGCCGCCATGCGCCGACGATCACCGGCAACGCCGAGATCGCCTACAACGCCAACCTCTACGGCGAGGTTCGCCCCCGCGTCGCGGGCATCGTCCGCGAGGTGATCGCCGACGAGGGCACCTTGCTCCGGCCCGGCGAGCCCATGCTGGTCATCGACTCGGCCACGGTCGGCTCGGCCAAGGCCGATTACCTCGCCGCCTTGCCCGTCGAAAAGCTCTCGCAGCAAAACTACGACATGATCATGGCTCTCCGCAAGGATAACGCCGCGCCTCTCAAGGACGAGTTGACCGCCCGCGCCGATCTGAACAAGGCGAAGGCCGCTGTGCTCAATGCCCGCCAGCGTCTCATGAATCTCGGCTTCACCGACTCCGACCTGACTCGCCTCGCCGCCGATCAGGACACCTCGACGCTGCTCGACGTCGTCTCGCCCCTGGAAGGCGTCGTCGTCGAGCGGCACGCGGTTCCCGGCGAGGCGGTCGAGCCAACCGATCGGGTCTTCGTCGTCGCGGATATCCGTCGGATGTGGGCCTGGATCGACGTCTATGAGTCGGAGATCGAGGCGGTCCGGATCGGCCAGTCGGTGACGTTCATCATCTCGGGGACCGAGTCGCCCACCTTCCACGGCAAGGTGGACTGGATCGACGCCATGGTCAACCCCGCCACGCGAACGATCCGCGTCCGGGCCGAACTTCAGAACATCGACGGCCGCCTCCGGGCACTCGCTTTCGGCCGGGGCCGGATCCAGGTCGGCGCCGAGCACAACGCGGTCTATGTGCCCAGGGACGCCGTCCAGGACATTGGAGGCGAACGCTATGTCTTCGAGGTCCTGGGCGACGCCCGCTATCGCCCGCATCGCGTCCTGACCGCACCGGCTGAGGATCGCATGCTGGTCGAGATCGTTTCGGGTCTGGCGTCTGACACCGTGGTCGTCACCACCGGCGCCTTCCTGCTCAAGAGCGAAATGATCCAGCAGCAGGACCAGGGCGGCGAGTGACCCCTCGGGGAACACGCCCCCAGCCAGACCCCCGGACACTCGACCCCGGTTCGAGGGCGGTCCGCCTCCGAACCGTTCCGATCCAACGACGCCGAAAGGTTCGCGGAAATGCTTAACCACCTGATTCAATTCAGTCTCAATAACCGCTTCGTGATTCTACTCCTGGCCGCCTTGCTCGTGGTCGCGGGTGTCAACGCGGCGCAGCAACTCCCGCTCGACGCCTTCCCCGACACGACGCCCAACCAGGTCCAGATCAACACCGTCGCACCCGCCCTCTCGCCCGAGGAAATCGAGCGGCTGATCACCTATCCCGTCGAACTCTCGCTTGGCGGTCTCAAAGGTCTGGAGGAAGTCCGCTCGGTCTCGAAATTCGGGCTCTCCCAGGTCGTCGCGATCTTCACCGACGACATCGACATCTACTTCGCCCGCCAGCAGATTAACGAGCGGCTGGGCGAGGTTCCGCTGCCCCCCGGTGTGGCGAAGCCCGTGATGGGACCGGTCGCAACCGGCCTGGGCGAAGTTTATCATTACTACATCACCAGTAACGTTTATAGCCTCACCGAGCTGCGGACCATCCAGGACTGGGTCATCCGTCCCCGACTCCGCCGCGTTCCCGGCATTGCCGAGGTCAACACACTCGGCGGGATGTCCAAGCAGTACGAGGTGCAGACCGACCCGATCAAGCTCGCCAAGTATTCCCTGACGCTCGATGATGTCCTCGCCGCCCTCCGGCAGAACAACGAGAACGTCGGCGGCGGTCCCGTCTCCAGCGCGCGGGGAGGTCCATCTCGTTCAGGGCGTCGGCCTGGTCCACGACGAGGAAGAGATTGCGGACATCGTCCTCAAGTCGGTCGAGGGCGTCCCCATCCGCATCCGCGACGTGGCCGAGGTCCGAATCGGTCACGAGATCCGCCGCGGCGGCACGACCGCCAACGGCCATGGCGAGGTCGTCCTGGGACTCTGCTTCATGCGGATGGGCGAGAACTCCCGCGATGTGACCATCGCCATCGACGAGGCCATGAAGGAGGTCAAGACGTTGCTGCCGCCGGGTGTGGACGTGCACGTCGTCTATCGGCGGACCGACCTGGTCGATCATGTGCTCAAGACGGTCGAGCGGAACCTCTCCGAGGGCGCGATCCTGGTCATCGCAATCCTGTTCGCCTTCCTGGGTAACCTCCGGGCCGGCCTGATCGTGGCCTCGGTCATCCCCCTCTCGATGCTCTTCGCGGTGACGATGATGCAGAAGGTCGGCATCGCCGGCAGCCTGATGAGCCTCGGTGCCATCGACTTCGGCCTGGTCGTCGATAGCTCGGTGGTCATGGTCGAGAACTGCGTCCGCCACCTCGCACACGAGGGGATGCGTCGCCCCAAGATTGACGTCGTCCGCGACGCCGCCGTCGAGGTCCGCAAACCGACGATGTTCGGCGAGCTGATCATCATGATTGTCTATCTGCCGATCCTCACGCTTCAGGGCGTCGAGGGCAAGCTCTTCCGCCCTATGGCCTTGACGGTCATCTTCGCGCTCGCCGGCTCGATGATCCTCTCGCTGACCTTGATGCCCGCGCTTGCCTCGCTCGGTCTCTCGCGGAAGACCCGGGAAAAGGAGACGATCCTCGACCGGATCGCCCATGCCTTGTACCGACCGGTTCTCTGGCTCGCCCTGAAGCTGCCCGTGATGACCCTGGTCGCGCTGGGGGCCCTGACCGCGTTCATGATCTGGCTGGCCGCCGGATTCGGCTCCGAGTTCATCCCGAGGCTGAGCGAGGGCACGCTCGTATTCAACACGATCCGCCTGCCGAGCATCAGTCTCGACGAGTCGCAGCGCTACGGCACGGAGCTGGAGAGGATGCTCAAGGAAGAATTCCCCGATGAAGTGGACGATGTCTGGACCCGCACCGGGACGGCCGAGGTCGCGACGGACCCAATGGGCCTGGAACTGAGCGACGTCTTCGTCACCCTCAAGCCGCGCGAGCGTTGGAAGCGGGCGCATTCCCAGGAGGAGATCATCGATCAGATGGCCGAGCTCGTCGCGAAGCTGCCGGGGGTGGAGGCGGTTTTCAGCCAGCCGATCGAGCAACGAATCAACGAGATGATCGCCGGGATTCGCGCCGACCTTGGTATCAAGATCTTCGGTGACGATCTGGCGACCCTCACTCGGTTGGCCCACCAGGTTGAGCGCGTGGTCAAGACGGTCCCAGGCTCGGCCGACGTGGCCGCTGAGCAGATCGACGGCTTGCCGGTCTTGCGGATCGAGATCGATCGCCAGGCCCTCTCTCGATACGGGATACCGGCCCGTGTGGTGCTCGATGCCGTCGGTGCCGTTGGTGGAATCAACGTCGGTGAGATCCGGGAAGGGGAGCGTCGGTTCCCCCTGGTGGTCCGTCTTCCCGAGTCGTACCGCGACGATGCCCAGGCCCTTGACCGCATCCTGATCCCGACGAATGGCGGCGGCCGGATTCCCTTGACCCGCGTGGCCCGTCTGGTCGAGTCCACAGGCGCCGCGACCATTCCCCGCGAGTGGGGCAAGCGCCGGATCGTTGTCCAGTCCAACGTCCGTGGACGTGACGTCGGTTCATTCGTCAAGGAGGCCCAGGAGAAGATCGCTCGTGAGGTCGTTCTGCCGATCGGCTACACGATCGAGTGGGGCGGCCAGTTCGAGAACCTGATCCACGCACGGCAGCGACTCTACCTGGTCGTGCCACTGGCCCTCGGGCTGGTCCTGAGCCTACTCTACCTGACGTTCAACTCGTTCCGCGATGCCTTGATCGTTTTCGTCGGCGTCCTCTTCGCCGGCAACGGCGGAATCTTTGGCCTCTGGTATCGCCAGATGCCGTTCACGATCTCCTCGGGCGTCGGGTTCATCGCCCTGGCGGGTGCGTCCATGCTGATGGGGCTCGTGCTCGTCAACGCCATCCACGACCGGATGCGCTACGGCGCCAGCAAGCGCGACGCGATTGTCCAGGCGTCGATGCTTCGGCTCCGTCCGGTATTGATGACCGGCACGGTGGCTGCGCTCGGGTTCGTGCCGATGATGCTCTCGCAAGGCGTCGGCGCCGAGGTCCAGCGTCCGCTGGCGACCGTGGTCGTCTCCGGCATGTTGTCGGCCACGATTTTGACGATGATCGTCCTGCCCGTCCTTTACCAGCTCTTCGGCCTAGGTCCGGAGGCGGAGAACCTCGCCGCCACGACGGCCGACGGTCAAGCTGCGTCCTCCGAACGGCTCGAGGCGGTCGGAGTCTGATCGTCGCTCGATAGCCAGAAATGCCGCGAACCGATCCGCCGGCCCGTGCGTCTATTCCGCACGAGGCCGGCGGTTGTCGTGACCGGCCAGGCCCGGCCGGCATCGTTGTGCAGAGTAGTTCTTATGAGCATGGGTCGGTAGCTGAGACGGTGTAGCGGCGCCCTGAAACGGCGCAGACGGGGATTCGAGCGCCCCCCGACCCACTCCATCCGCCGCGTTCCTTTCGGGGCCCTGGCCCGTTCGTCAACCGGGAGGATACCGCCCTTTCAAGGCGGAGAAGAGGGTTCGACCCCCTCACGGGCTACTGGCTCTCTCGGGACGTGGGAAAGCCTCTCGAGCGGTGAAGCCACCTGGAGGCAGGCATGGAATCTGTGGATTCGTCGCATGTCGTTCCACAGATCACAATTGGCGTCATGTCGCGGTGTTACATTGAAATCGACCCCGCTGGCCGGGGGCCAGGAAATCGCCGGTTCGAATCCGGCCGTCCCGACTTCCCTGGCTGTCCGTGCCCTTGGCCGAGCGGTAGAGGCGCCGGCTCCCCAGGCCGATCAGGCGGGTTCGACTCCCGCAGGGCACTTCGGAAGCGACCGATTCGGGGGTAGTTGCTGACGGTACGCAATGCCCGGCTTTGACCCGGGAGGCCGCAGGTTCGACTCCTGCCCCCCGAACTCCATGGCAAGGCTGTGCAAGACATCCACCTTGGTACGATCGTCGATCTGATCCGGGGCAGTTGCTGTTGGTAGTGACGTCGCGCTCTGAACGCGGAGGCCGCTGGTTCGATTCCAGCCCCCGGAACTTGGTCGAGACTGGAGGGCCCGCCCGCTGCCTGAGATCAATGGCGGGTCGGATCAGGAGCACCTGGCCGGAAGCGGTGGCGGACTTCAGGATTTCAGGTCGAGGAATTGGATGGCGTTCTCGCGCTCGATCTTGGCCCGGATGTCTGCCGGCAGGTCGAAACTCGTGAGGAGTTCGAACTGGGGGACGTCCTGGCCGGGCTTGAGGTAGTCGGTCCCGAACAGGAGGCGATTGCTTCGGCGGACGAGGAACGCGGCGCCAAACTCGCGGTCGCGAGCGATGGCGTTTGCTCCGGAGCCGGCGGAGAGGTCGCCCCAGAGGTTGGGGTGGGCGTCGAAGAGGCGGTCCAGTGCTCCTCCCGGGGCGACCGGTCCCTTGGGATAACTGCCGAGGCCACCTGGCGGCAACGTCCCGGAGATCGAGGCCCAGAAGCCCGGGCCGTGTCCGATAAAATTGACTCGGGGGAAGGCTGTCAGGACGCGGTCCAGGCCGGGCAGGCCGGGCATATCGGTGCCGCGGAGGTTGTCGCAATGGAAGAGGACGGGGAGTTTCAGGTCGTCGCAGACCTCGTAGAGTGCCATCATCTTCGGGTGGTCGATCGGCAAGCCGGCTTTATGCTCGCCGAAGCCCTTGGCACCCTGGTCCACGTACTCCTGGAGCATCGCCCGCAAGCCCGCCCGGCCACCCTGATAGGATGTCCGCGGATCGATGCAGCAGAACGGGATCAGGCGGTCAGGATGCGTCCGGGCGGCGGCCAGGGCCTGCTCCGTCAGGTTCAGGTAGCTCGACGACTCGGGTGAGACTAGAGGCAAGACGACCGCCTTCGCGACGTTGTGCTCGTCCATCCAGCGAAGGAGCCCGTCGGGCGTCAGTGGCGGGTCGCCGTTCCAGGTCCGGCCGATGTGGGTGTGGACGTCGATGTAGGGGCCGCCCCTGCCTCGGTCAGTGGGCGGATTCTCCTGGGCTCGTGACAGCGACGGCAAGGCCGCAGCGGCTAGAGCCTGAGCCAGGAACTGGCGACGGTTCGTCGGATGCCGACTCATCATCCCATCTCACTTACGGTATTGGGTTGAGGGTGGGCCGAATCGCTTGCTGTCGGCCGGTCGTTGTCAGCCACATCCCGGACGAAAGACAGGCCGTCCCCTACAACCAGACCAGAGACGGCCTCTGCCTCTCACCTTCAAGACGCTACCATGTTCGATCGGTCGATCGCCATGAGATTCCCGACGGATCTCCGCTCACAAATCAAGCCTCGCGGGCTCTGGCATCATGGGGCGAAGCGGAGCTGGATCACGCCGTGCAGGGAGGCCTCGAAGGAGTTGTCGACCAGGTAGGTATCACTGGAAATGGACAATTGCCCACGAGCGTATTCATAACGGCCGCGACTCTGCAAGCCATCGACGACGGCGATGATCTCGTCGTGGACCAAGCCCTCGGTGGCCACGGCGCTGAAGTCACTCTGGCCAAGATAAAAGGCGATAATCTGGCTTCCGTCTCGGGACGTGAACTTCACCTGACCCACGAAGTAGGGCAGGTCTGGGGACACATACGTATGTTGCCTCGACCTCGAACGGACCAAGGAGTGACGCCTTACCGGCGCCTCCGATCTCGACCGTCGGGTACCCCGAGGAATCGACATGCCCGGACATGCTTCCCTGGACGGGAGGCGCACCGGCCTGGCCGGGAACGGGAGCGAGGAAGAAACAGGCTAGCAGGGCGGCTAGGCGACTGAATCCGAGGGTGAAGCGGGTGTTGCCATCCATACGATTCCATCTCCTTGGTCGAGAGAATCTTCGTTCCAGTCCGCGGAGGACCCGAGGACAACAAGGTCGCTTTGGCTCCGCGCACGGGAAGATTACCGACCCCGTCATGATTCCGCAATGGATGGATGGCCGTCTCCCAGGGCGCGAACCCAGAGCCGGGAATCGATGTCCTGGCAAGGGAAGCGACTTGCGACATCCCGGGAAGGCGTGAGTTGGGATTGGCCCCCGTGGAATCGGTGGGAGGTTCGCCTGGTTGTCAGCCAGGAGATGCGGGTTCGACTCCCGTCGGGGCGCTGGCGGATCGGATTGAGCCGATCGAAATGGGCCCATGGTCCAGCAGGGAAAGACACCGGCTTCGCAGGCCGGAGATCCGGGTTCGACTCCCGGTGGGTCCACTCGGGTCGGTGTATGATCGAATCAGGCGGTATGGTCCCGGTGGTGAAAGCGGAAATCATTCCTCGCTTCGAACGAGGCGTTCCGGGTTCGAGTCCTGGCCGGGGCATGGGGTACTCGCGTCGGTTGTCTCGCGAAGTTCACATGGACTCGTAGGGTGGATTCGCGATACGAGGTTCGAGGCAAGCGGCTGGTCGGAAGACTTGCCGGTTGCGACCCGTCGCCGTTACTGTAGGGAACCCGACCTGGTGGGGTGGGTTCGACGCGCCGTTGGGCGGGCAGGCAAGGGCGACGGGAGAGCGGCATCGTGCAGATCACCAAGGCGGTCATCACCGCGGCCGGGCGCGGGGCGAGGCAGTATCCGGCGTCGGACACGGTGCAGAAGGCGATGATGCCTCTGGTGGACCGGGACGGACTGACCAAGCCGGTACTCCAGATCGTCGCCGAGGAGGCGATTGAGAGCGGCATCGAGGAGATCTGCGTCATCAGCGCTCCCGGCGATGAGGAGGTGTATCGGAGGCACTTCCGGTCGTATGCCGAGAACCTGCGGTCGGCCTTCAAGGGGGTAGCCTGGGCGGAGGAGCAGTCGCGTCGGCTGGTGGAACTGGAGGCGAGGTTGAGCTTCGCCGTCCAGCCGGAGCCGTTCGGTTACGGACATGCGGTCTGGTGTGCTCGCCAGTTTGCCGGCGGGCAGCCGGTCCTTCTCCTGCTGGGCGATCATGTTTACATCACCAGCGACGACGACGCTTCCGGTCGGCCGGCGCTGCGCCCGGCAGTTGCTCGACCTGGCGGAGACGGAGTCGTGCGCGGTCTCCGCCGTTCAGGCGACCCGCGAGCATCTGATCCATCAGTATGGCACCCTCACCGGTCGGAAGGTCGGGCACGACCCGAACGTGTACGCGATCGAGAAGATCCTGGAGAAGCCGACGCCGACGATCGCCGAGCTGCATTTGCACGTGCCCGGACTTCGCGCCGGCTATTACCTCTGCTTCTTCGGGATGCATGTCCTGACTCCCCACGTCTTCGAGATCCTGGATGAGCACGTTGCTGGCTGGCTGCGGGAGGGGTCTCCCGAGAAGGGGGTGATCCAGCTCACGACGGCCCTCGATGCCCTGGCTCGCGACGAGACGTACCTGGCGCTCGAGACCCGCGGCACGCGGCACAACATCGGCGTCAAGTTCGGGTCGGTCGAGGCGCAGATTGCCCTGGCCCTTGCCGGGCAGGACCGCGAGCGGATGCTGGCTCTGCTGCTGGAGTCGGTCGTGAGGCTGGAGCAGACGCACTGACGAACGAGCCGCCGGAGCCCGACCGTGTCTGAACTGTCCTCGCTGATCACGACCATCACCGCTTCCGAACCTTCCATTCGCGACCGCTCGCTCGCCGACCTGGTCCGGGGGTTGCCGGCCGATCGCGTCCTGGCCGATTGCGATCAGCTCGACCAGTTCCGACGCACCACGACGAACCTCTACGAGCGAGTCCGGGCCTCGATCTTCCTGCACGCGATTTATCGCTATAGCCTTCAGGAGTCGCCCGACCTTCCGACGACCGGCCTGATCCCCTTCGACGGCTTCGAGGATCTCCTGGAGCGTCGTTTCGAGCAGGCCATCGGCAAGTTTCTGGCAATGCAGCGATCGCGGGGACCGAACAGCGCGATCGCGAGCGCCCTGGCCCATGCCTACGAGCAGATCACGTATCAGACTCTCGCCGATCAGGTCCGCCGTTCGGTTCGCAGCGCCGCCGGGAATCGGTGGATGTTCCGGGTCGGTCAGGCCGACGAGCACCCGATGCGGGTGCATCCGGCCTTGCTTCATCGCGACGGTGATGACGGCCTGTTTCCGATCCTGGTCGAACGCACGCCGGTCCGGCTGGATCTGTCGCATTCGGCCTGGTCGGACATCTTCTTCCTTGGGATGGACTATCCCGAGGGGGCGCGGGTCCTGAATATCTCGGTCGATCTGGGCGTTCACGGCCGCGACACCGAGCCCCGGCCGCCGATCGAGACGTATTGCCGGGTGATCACGGAGCCGGTCCTGCGGCTGACGAGCATCGACCTCGCCGCGTGCAAGGACGTCGCCACGCTGGAAGAGCTGTTCAACTTCGGCAATGATTATCTCGGCCTGGTCAAGGCGGGGGTGATCGCGTCGGGTCTGATCCCGCCCTCCTTCGAGGGGACGGGCTCGGAACTGTCCGACGTCCTGGCGCAGGTGATCCGGCCGGGGCTCGGACTGGAGGTCGTGAGCAAGGTCAACGACATCCCCAAGGGGTCGCGGCTGGCGGTCTCGACGAACCTGCTGGCGTCGCTCATCAGCCTCTTGATGCGGGCGACCGGCCAGGCCCGCAACCTGACCGGACCGCTTGAAGTCGGATGAGGCGCGGGTGGTCGTGGCCCGCGCGATCCTGGGCGAGTGGTTGGGCGGCTCCGGAGGCGGCTGGCAGGACTCCGGCGGCGTTTTCCCTGGTGTGAAGGTCATCAAGGGCGTGGCCGCCGCCGAGGGGGACCCGGAATGGCAAGTCAGCCGGGGACGGCTTTTGCCCGAGCACGAGTTGCTCCGAGACCACGTCGGCTCGGTGGACGGGCCGGCAACGAAGGTCGATTCCGACACCACGAGCCGCGATCCACAGTTCGAGAGTCTGCTGGCCCGGAGTCTCGTCCTCGTCCACGGCGGTATGGCCCAGAACGTCGGGCCGATCCTGAACATGGTCACGGAGAAGTATCTTCTGCGGAGCGGCCCCGAGTGGGAGGCGAGGCAGGAGGCGCTGCGGATCTTCGAGGGGATCGTCCAGGCGGTGCAGGGGGGGGACGTCCGCCGGATCGGAGAACTCACCACGGCCAACTGGGAAGGGCCGCTCAAGGGAATCATCCCGTGGGTCAGCAATGCGTTCACCGAGGCCGTCATTGCCGAGTCGTCGCGGGAGTTCGGGGGCGACTTCTGGGGCTTCCTGATGCTCGGCGGGATGTCGGGTGGCGGCATGGGCTTCTTCGTGGACCCGATGAGGCACGCCGAGTTCCGCGAGCGGATCGGGGCCATCATGAGTCGGGTCAAGGGCGAGCTGGACGACGCCTTGCCGTTCGCGATGGAGCCGGTCGTCTATGACTTCGCCATCAACCCCCGAGGGACCTGGGCCGAGCTGAAGGCAGGCGTCGAGGCGACGATGCCGGCGCGGTATTACACGCTCCAGGTGCCGCGGCTGATCGCCGACAGGCCGACCGTGGACGAACTCCGCAAGCTGGACCTCAACCACTTCGCCAATCAGCCACGAGGACCCCGGCGAGCTGCTCCGCGTCTTCCGCACGACGATCCACAACCTCTTCCCCGTCACCCGCGGACTGGCCGAGTCGGCCACGTCGAGCTGGGATCGGGACGCCGAGCGGATCAAGCGGGAGAACGGCTTCGACCCGGTCCAGCATGCCCAGCTCCGCGAGGACTACCAGCGCGGTCGGATCGACCTCTCCCGCAACCGGCTCCCGATCGACACCGACATCCGCGACGTCGAGGACGCCGACCTGATCGACGCGGGCCGGCCCTCCGACCGTGCCGTGGTTCTCGGTCGAGGAAGCGATCCGGGGCGGTCGGGTGGCGGTCGTCTCGCTGGCCGCGGGCGTCGGGAGTCGCTGGACGACCGGGGCGGGGGTCGTCAAGGCGATCAACCCGTTCGTCCCGCTGGAAGGGCGGCATCGCAGCTTCCTGGAAATCCACCTGGCGAAGACCCGACGAGGCCCAGGAGCGGCACGGGAGCACGATCCCGCACGTCGTCACGACGAGCTTCCTCACCCACCAGGCGATCGCCCGCCACCTCGAACGGACGCGGAACTACGGCCATGACGGGCCGGTCGTCCTTTCGCCGGGCATGTCGATCGGCCAGCGGCTGATCCCGATGGCGCGGAGCTTGACGTTTCTCTGGGAGGAGACGCCCCACGAGCTGCTCGACGAGAACAAGCAGAAGGTCCGCGAGGCCAGCCGACGGGCCATCCTCGACTGGGCCCGCTCGGTCGGGCGAGGGGGCCGACTACACCGACAACGTCCCGATCCAGCGGTTCAATCCGCCGGGCCACTTCTACGAGGTCCCGAACCTCCTCCGCAACGGCGTCCTCGCCCGCCTGCTCGACGACCAGCCGGACCTGCGATGGTTGATGGTCCACAACATCGACACCCTCGGCGCCGACGTCGATCCCGCGTTGCTCGGCCAGGCGATCGAGTCGGGTGCGACCTTGACTTACGAGGTGGTCCCCCGCCGGATCGACGACCGCGGCGGCGGCCTGGCGCGGGTCAACGGGCGGGTCCGGCTGCTCGAAGGGCTGGCGGTGCCGCGGGAGGACGCCGAGTTCCGCCTCCGCTACTACAACACGCTGACGACCTGGGTGGACATCGACCGCCTGCTCGACGCCTTCGGCCTGTCGAAGTCGGACCTCCGGTCCAACCCCGAGAAGGTGGCCGCCGTCCGTCCGCAAGCTGGCGGCTCGGGTGCCGACCTACGTGACGATCAAGGACGTCAAGCGCCGCTGGGGCCACGGCCAGGAGGACGTCTTCCCCGTCGCCCAGTTCGAGAAGCTCTGGGGCGACCTGACGGCCTTGCCCGACCTGCCTTGCGCCTTCCTCGCCGTGGATCGCCGACGCGGCCAGCAGCTCAAGGACGCCGCCCAGCTCGACGGCTGGGCCAGCGACGGCAGCCGCGAGTACGTGCGGAGCCTGTGCCACTTCGCTCCTTGAGCGACGGTCAAGACGGGAACCCGGGGCGGAGTGAAGCTCGCGGTTTTGTCCGGCGGCTGTCCGCCCTGGGGGCGATGTCGAGCACGGAAGCCCGGGGACGCGAGCCGCTTTCTTTGACGGTTTGTGGTCGCTGGGGACGACGGAGCGACGCACCGGCAACGCGCCAGGACGCGTTCGGGACGATCTGGGTACGCCGGAGGGACGCTCCCGGTCTCGATGATCGCCAGAATTTAAATCTTTATTATTTAGGAAGTTAAGTCGGCGATCTTGCCTATTGTGAAGTTCGTTCGGCGTCCGCGACGCGCCGTGGCGTCGCCACGAGGCGCCGGTTGTGAGGCCGGGAGGGGACCACCGAATTGTCAGAGAGCTAGCGTCAATTATAGCACATGATTGGGAGCCCGGCGTGGAGACTGCGTCGTCGTCAGGGAGGTTCCGGGACGATCGGGGAGGCCAGGTTGGGGGACGCGAGGTGGGATGGAGAGCCCGAGAGATCGGGCGCGGGCGGCTCTTGCAACGGGGGGCATGAGGGTATCTAATCGCTCCTGGCAACGAGGCAAACGGGAATCGGTCGCGGCAAGGCGGTCGAGCCCGGCGATTTCCGACGATCGGCGAAGGCAGGTCCATCGACGCCGAGGCCGCGACACTCACGCCAGACGGCCCGAATTCCGTTCTGGTCTCTCCTGCCAACCGAGATTCCATGGCGATACCGACCTCTTCAACACCCCCGGTTGTCTGCGCGGGGGTTGTCGTGGCCGATCACGTAAGCACTCCGATCGACCACTTGCCCGCCGCTGGCGAACTGGTGATGGCCGATGACCTGATCCTGAGCCTGGGTGGCTGCGCCTCGAATGCGGCGGTCGATCTGGCGAGGCTTGACGTGCGAGCGGCGGTCTGCGGTCGGGTCGGCGACGACGTGTTCGGGCGGTTCGTGTCGGAGACCCTCGCGTCGCATGGGGTGGACGTCCGAGCCTTGAAGACCGATCGCCGGGAGACCGACCAGTCAGACCTTGATCGTCAACATCAAGGGTCAGGACCGCCGGTTCATCCACACGTTCGGGGCCAACCGGAACCTCGAGGCGGCGGACCTCGATCCGGTTCCTGGAGAATCCGCCGCGGGTCCTTTATGTGGGTGGCTACCTGATTCTTCCCGGGATGGAGGCGGCAGGCGCTGGCGGAGCGGTTCGCGAGGTTCCGGAGGCAGGGGACAATGACCGTGCTGGATGTCGCCACGCCCGGGCCAGCCGATTACCTGCGATGGCTCCGGCCGGTCTTGCCCGAGACGGATGTGTTCTTGCCCAACCGCGACGAGGCCACGTTGATCCTCGGCGAGGCGACCGCGGTCCGCCAGGCCGAGGCGTTCCGCGCCCTGGGGGCCAGCCGGGTGGTCATCACGATGGGTGAACAGGGAGCGGTGTCGGTCTCCGAGGGGTTGCGGGTCCGGCTGGGAGCGTATCCGGTCGATTACGTCGATGGGTCGGGCGGTGGCGACGCCTTCGATGCCGGCTACATCGCGGGCCTGCTCGACGGCCGCGACGAGCGGGCGTGCTTGAAGCTCGCCAGTGCTATCGGGGCCAGTTGCGTGCGGGCTCTGGGCACGACGGCCGGCGTCTTCAACCGCGAGGAGGCCGAGGCGTTCCTGGCTGCGAACGACCTGCCTTCGAACCCTTGCCCTGATCCGCAGGGTCGAGCAGGCTCGCGCAAGCTTCCATTTCCCGTGCATCTCGGTGGCCTCGGGGGCCGCCCATTCCTCCCCGCCTTCCGAGACGACCATGAGCCAGACGACCGCTAGCCGGCCTTCCGAGTCCGCCCCTTCCGAGCCCGTCCACGCCTTGCCGCCCTTGCCGGGGGCCTGGCGCTCGATCGCGTCGGCCTTCGTGCGGACGGCCCGCGTGCGTGCGAAATCGACCGCGATGACCGACAGCACCGGGACGACGCTCTCCTACGGCGACCTCCTGCTCCGCGCCGTGGCGCTGGGACGGCTCCTGCAACGCGAGGTCGGCTCCTCGACGCACGTCGGCCTGATGATCCCGCCGACCGTGCACTCGGCCGTGGCGAATGTCGGCCCTGACGCTCCGCGGCCTCATCCCGGTCAACCTGAATTACACGGCCAGCAAGGAGGTCGTCGACGCCTCGATCGACCAGTGTGAAATTACGCATGTTTTGACGTCGAGGCGTGTGATCGACAAGTTCAAGCTGACGCCCAAGGGGGAGCTGATCTACCTGGAGGACCTGCCGAAGCGGGTCACGACGGCGGACAAGGTGTTCGCGGGAGTCGTGGCCAAGGCGGTTCCGACGGCGTTGCTGGGTGCCTTCCTGCCGGGCGTTCGCGGCAACAAGCTTGACGAGATGGCGACGGTCATCTTCACGTCGGGATCGACCGGCGATCCGAAAGGGGTCGTGCTGGCGCATCGGAATGTCCTGAGCAATATCCACCAGATTCGGGAGCACGTGCAGCTTGATGCGGACGAGTCGGTGCTCGGGATCTTACCGTTCTTCCACTCGTTCGGGTTCACGGTGACTCTCTGGACGGTCCTGATTCTCGGCTTCAAGGCGGTCTATCACTTCAGCCCGCTCGATGCGCGGATCATCGGGAATCTCTGCCAGGAGCACGAGGTCACGATTCTCTTCGCCACGCCGACGTTTGCGAGGGGGTTCCTCCATCGCTGCGACCGCGAGCAATTCGCCCACATCCGCTTGCCGGTGCTCGGTGCCGAGAAGCTCAAACCAGAACTGGCGGAGCAGATTCAGCGACAAGCTGGGCTTCGAGCCGCTGGAAGGGTATGGATGCACGGAGACGGGGCCGGTTGTCGCGGTGAACCTGCCGGACCCGGTCACGGCCCGCGGTGGTCGGACGGTTCCGGGCAACCGACCGGGAACCGTGGGCATTCCCCTGCCGGGGACGGCGGTGAGGGTCGTGGACCCCGAGACCGGCGCGGACTTGCCAGTTGGTTCCGAGGGCCTGATCCACGTCAAGGGACCGCAGATCATGGTCGGCTACCTCAACCGCCCCGAGGAGACGGCCAGGGTGCTCCGCGACGGCTGGTACAACACGGGCGACCTCGGCTGCGTCGATGAGGACGGATTCCTGAAGATCACCGACCGCCTGAGCCGGTTTTCCAAGATCGGCGGCGAGATGGTCCCGCATCAGAAGGTGGAGTCGGCGATCATCGAGGCGTCCGGTGGTGACGAGCAGCACATCGCGGTGACGTCCGTACCCGACGCCAAGCGGGGCGAGCGGCTGGCGGTCGTTTATTCCGATCTCGCCGGCAAGGAGCCGGAGGAGGTCTGCCGGGCGCTTCAGGCAATCGACGATGCCGCGACTCTGGATCCCGTCGGCCGGACGACTTCGTCCGGGTCGAGGCCCTGCCGGTCCTCGGGACCGGCAAACTCGACCTCCGGCATCTGCGCAAGATCGCCGAGCAGGCCCTGACGCGTTGATCCGGACGGCGTCAGCTTGCCACCTCGTATTTACGTCAGGAGCGAAATCGTTCACAATCCATGATGAGAGAAGTCCAGGTTTCCCGACGACGGACGGGGGCCCCATGAACGTCGTCCTGCGCGTCATCGACGGCCCCTTGACCGGGAAGGAATACGTCTTCGATCGCCACGCGACGTTCATCGTCGGTCGGTCGCCGCAGGTCGATTTTCCGATGCCGGAAGATCGGTTCCTCTCGCGGGATCACTTCCTCGTCGAGTTCAACCCGCCGATCTGCTTCCTCAAGGATATGGGGAGCACGAACGGGACGAAGGTCAACGGCCTGCGCGTGGATGAGGTCCGGCTGGCCGACGGCGACATCATCTCGGCGGGCAAGTCGTCGTTCCAGGTGATCGTGGGTGATGGACGCGAGCGAGGCGTCCCGATCCGCTGCCTGATCTGCCAGACGGCCGCCTCGGGTGACGTGGCCGTGGCGGCCCAGCCGGGCGATGGCCCCTTGACCTGGCTCTGCGACCGCTGTGCCTCGCAGCGACGGCGGTTCCCGACGCCGCCGGTAGGGCTACTGGATCGAGTCGCGGATCGGCGGCGGCGGCATGGGCGAGGTGTACAAGGCACGGGCAGGTCAAGACGGGCCAGATCGTCGCCCTGAAGATGATGATCCCGGCCGCCGCCGCGAGCGACCGGGCCAAGGACTACTTCCGCCGCGAGATGGAGGTCCTCAAGGACCTCCGGCATCCCGCACATCGTCGCGTTTTACGGGATGGATCTGGACCTGGGGCAGTTTCACCTTGATCATGGAATACGTGGATGGGACGAACGCCCGCGAGTGGATGCTGCGGCAGGCCGGCCAACCTTCGATCCCAGCCGTCGCCCGGATCGGCGTCCAGCTTCTCTCGGCGCTGGATCATGCTCACCAGAAGGGCTACGTCCATCGCGACATCAAGCCCTCGAACCTGCTCGTCACCGGCACGGCCGAGCGGCCTGACATCAAGCTTTCCGACTTCGGACTGGCCAAGAGCTTTCGCGACGACGCCGGCTTCACCGGCCTGACGCACCAGGGAGACGTCGGCGGTTCGGTCGGGTTCATCTCGCCGGATCACATCCGCGATTTCCGGGAGGTCAAGGAGCCGGCTGACATTTATAGCGCCGGGGCGACGCTCTATTACCTGCTGACCGGCCGCTACCCGTTCCTCGACTTCGACCCTTGCAAGACCAATGCTTACGCCATGATCCTCGAACACCCTCCGGTCCCGCTCCGGGTCCACCGACCCGATGCGCCCGACGGGTTTGACCGTGTGCTGCGCAAGAGCCTGGAGAAGCAGCCCCGCGATCGGTGGAGGTCGGCCGCTGCCATGGCCCAGGCGATCCGGCCGTTCCTCGACGTCGAGCCGGGAGTGTCGGGGTCCGTCTGAAGTTCGAGCCGCTGGCCGGTTTTATCATTGAATTCTGATCCATTCGCGTTTCGCGATGCCGATTGGCGGCTTCGGCCTCGTCGTGGTCGGTCGGTTCTGGTAATCTGTCATGATCCTGGTGCTGTTGGGTCAGTGAATACATCCGTGTTAGTGGGGTAGATGCCTTGGGTCGACCGGAGGTGGTGGCCATCGTCGGGGTCGGTCTGATCGGCGGTTCCGTCGGCATGACGATCCGCTCCGCGCTCTGGCCGAACGGGTTGTCGGCATCGGCCGCGATCCCGGGCGGCTGGAGGAGGCCCGCCGACTGGGGGCGATCGACATCGGGACGACCGATCTCGCCCGCGGAGTTGCCGGGGCCGAGGTGATCGTGATCGGCACGCCCGTCAACCGGATTGCTCGCGACGTTTGCCGAGCGGCCGAGCACGCGCCGGTTGAGGCTCTGATCACCGACGCCGGCAGCACGAAGCGGCGGATCGTCGAAACGGTCGAGGTCCGGACGCGCGTGCCTGCGGCATGTTCGTGGGTGCTCACCCGATCGCCGGCTCCGAGCAGAACGGCGTCGCCCACGCCCGATCCGACCTGTTCGCGGACCGGGCCTGCGTGCTGACGCCGACCCACCAGACTCCGGTCGAGCGTCGCGACCGCGCGCGGGCCTTCTGGGAGGCGGTCGGCTGTCGAGTCATCACGATGGACCCGGTCGAGCACGACCAGGCTCTGGCCTGGACCAGCCACCTCCCGCATGTCGATCGCGGCGGCGCTGGCCGGCGCGATCCCTGCGGACTCGCTCGGACTCGCCGCCGGCGCCTATCGCGACGGCACCCGCGTCGCCGGCGCGGACCCGGACCTCTGGACCGCCATCTTCGCCGAGAACCGAGAGTTGTTGCTGGAAGCGATCGCCGGCTTCGAGACGCAGCTTGCCAGCTTCCGTCAGTCGCTCATCGATCACGATTTCGACGCCATCCGAAGCTGGTGGCAGCAAGCCGCGCGGGAACGGCGCAGCCTGTTTCCCACCTCGGTACCGGAAGAAATCGAAGCCCAGCGCGACCCCGAGTACCCGTTGATTCTCGACTTGTGACGACCGATCTTGTCCGCCAACTTGTGAACTGAAAGCATCATGCTCTGGCATTTGAAGATCGATCCCGCCCCCGGTCAACCCGACCCGGCGGGCCAGCACATCACCGACGAAGCCCGCGACCTCGGCATTCCCGGCCCCTGGCGCATGGCCGCCAGCCGAGGCTTCCTCGTGGAAGGCCAATTCGACGCGGAGGCACTCCGACGCGCCGCCGAGGCGGTGCTGGTGGACCCGGTCGTCGAGACTTACACGTTGATCCGTTGCGGCCTCGACGCCGAGGAGCCAGACGGGCCACGCCCGGAGACCGATCGTCCATGTCCTGCCCAAGCCGGGCGTCACCGACCCGGAAGCCGAGAGTGCCCTGGCCGTGCTCCGCGACCTCGGGCTCGACGTGTCGCATTGCCGGACCATCCGCACCTATCGCGTCGAAGGGCCCGGCCGAGGGACTCGACCGACTGATCCGCCGGGCCCTGGCGAACGACGCCGTCGAGATGGCCGTCGTCGGTCCGATCCGGTTCGAGCGGCTCGGGCAGGGCCATCCCGTACGTGTTTCGTCGGATCGAGGTGCCGATCCGCGTGATGGACGATGACGCGCTGCTGCGGACCAGCCGCGAGGGTCAGCTCTCCCTGAGCCTCGACGAGATGCGGGCCGTGCAGAGCCATTTCGCCGGGCTCGGACGCGACCCGACCGACTGCGAGCTGGAGACGATCGCCCAGACCTGGAGCGAGCATTGCTCGCACAAGACCCTGCGCGGAGTCGTCACGTTCGAGGGTGAGACGATCGACAACCTGCTCAAGCAGACCATCTTCCGTGCCACGAGCGAACTGAACCTCGACTGGCTGGTGAGCGTCTTCGAGGACAACGCGGGCGTGGTCCGGTTCGATGAGGAACATGATGTTTGCTTCAAGGTCGAGACGCATAATCATCCGTCGGCCATCGATCCGTACGGCGGTTCGAATACCGGCCTCGGGGGTGTGATCCGTGACGTGCTCGGGACCGGCCGCGGGGCTCGCCCGATCTGCAACACCGACGTCTTTTGCGTCGCTCCTCCGGACACGTCGCCCGAGGCGCTGCCGCCCGGCGTGATCCATCCGCGACGGGTGCTGGAAGGCGTTGTCGCCGGCGTCCGCGACTACGGCAACCGAATGGGCATCCCGACGGTGAACGGTGCGCTGGTGACCGATCCTCGCTACCTGGGCAATCCGCTGGTTTTCTGCGGTACGGTGGGCGTGCTACCTCGCGGTCTGGCGAGGAAGTGGGTCGAGCCGGGAGACCGGATTGTCGCCATCGGCGGGCGCACCGGCCGCGACGGCATCCATGGCGCCACGTTCAGCTCGGTCGAGTTGACCAGCATGAGCGAGGAACTCTCCGGCGGCGCGGTCCAGATTGGCAACGCGATCACCGAGAAGATGCTTCTGGATGTCTTGATTCAGGCCCGCGATCGAGACCTCTTCCACAGCGTCACGGACTGCGGCGCGGGCGGGTTCAGCTCGGCGATTGGTGAGATGGGCGCGGGGCTTGGGGCTGAGGTCGACCTCGACCGGGCGCCCTTGAAATATGAGGGCCTCTCCTATACCGAGATCTGGATCTCGGAGGCTCAGGAACGCATGGTGCTGGCCGTGCCCGAGGCGAAGTGGCCGGAGTTCCGGGACCTCTGCGCCCGTGAGTTCGTCGAGGCGACCGACCTCGGCCGGTTCGTGGACACCGGCCGTCTGGTGCTCCGTTACGAGGGCCAGGAGGTCGGCAACCTGGACATGTCCTTCCTCCATGACGGCCGCCCGAGGGTCGTCCGCCAGGCCCGATTCCGTCCCACCTCCGAGACGCCTCTCGAACCCCCCGCGACGGAATCCGATTACAACGACGACCTGCTCGCGATCCTCCGCGACTGGAACGTCGCGAGCAAGGAATGGATCATTCGCCAGTATGATCATGAGGTTCAGGCCAGAACGGTCCTTAAGCCGCTCGTCGGGACCTTCGAGGATGGGCCCGGTGACGCCGCCGTCATCCTGCCGGTCCGGGGCTCGACGCGGGGTCTGGTCGTCTCGTGCGGGATCGCCCCCCGCTACGGCGACCTCGACCCGTATCAGATGGCCGCCTGCGCTCTCGACGAGGCGGTCAGGAACTGCGTCGCCGTCGGCGCCGATCCGGATCGCATCGCGCTTGCTGGACAACTTCTGCTGGGGTAATCCGGAACGCCCGGAGACCCTCGGTTCCCTGGTCCTCGCCGCCCGGGCGTGTCGTGACCTGGCGCTGGCCTACCGGACCCCATTTATCTCCGGCAAGGATAGCCTTTACAACGAGTATGCCCACGATGGTCGGAGCCTGGCCATCCCCGGTACCTTGCTGATCAGCGCGCTGGGCCAGGTACCGGACATCCGGCAATGTGTGTCAATGGACCTGAAGGCTCCCGGCAACGCTCTGCTGCTCCTCGGCGCGACGGACGCACACCTGGGAGGCTCGATCTGGGCTTCGGTTCGGGGCCTGCAAGGAGGGCGGGTTCCCCGCGTGGACGCGAACGCCGCGCGCAAGGTATTCGGGGTTGTCCATCAACTCATCCGCTCTGGCCTGGTTCGAAGCTGCCACGACCTGAGCGACGGCGGCCTGGCCGTCGCCCTGGCCGAGATGGCCCTCGCCGGTGGCCTGGGGGGCCGCATCGCCCTGAACGCGGTTCCGCGATCCGAGGCGGGTGAGACCGATCACGACGCAACGCTCCTGTTCTCCGAGTCACCCTCGCGATTCTTGCTGGAAGTCCGCCAGGAAGACCTCAATGAAGTCCTGCGCCGTTGCGATCCTCACGTGCCTGTCGGACGGATCGGCGAGGTGACGGGTGAGTCGGAACCACGATTGACCGTGATCGGAAAGGATGGGAGCTCGATGGCGATCGATGTCGCCGATCGCGCGAATCAGGGCGGCCTGGCAGCGTCCCCTCCATGCTCATGGCTGAGTCCTGGCTGACGGATTAAACTCATCGGCTGTTCTGCGAAAGGGTAGAAATATGCTAAGGTTTGTGACTTTTGTTGATGGCTCGAACCTCGACGGCGTGCTGAAGCACCTGAACCTCCGGGTGGACGACTATGGATCGTTTTACCGGCACATCTTCGAGCAGAGCGTCCATTACTGGGGCCGCACCTTCGCCGAGGGCTCGCCGTGGCCGGCGGCACAGCACTCGCGGATTTACTGGTATGTTGTTGGGAAGATGGATGAATGGGATCTGTCCGATTCCAAGGCGGAATCCCGGCTGCGGAGCCGCTTCGAGCTGAACCTGCGGCTGAGAGATAGCTACATCGAGGACATTCTGCGACGGATGCCCGAGTGCCCGCCCGACCGCCGTCTGGACGAGGCCTGGGGCATCTGCTTCGGCGAGACCCGCGATTGGTACGAGGGGAAGCGGCGGGCGCTGGAGCGCAAGAAGCGGTTCTATCACGGCGTCCAGGCGGCCACCGACTTCGTCGAGATCCGTCAGGAGGGTCACTGGAAGGTGGACCTTCTGCATCATACGCTCAACGAGAAGGGGCTCGACGTCAGCCTTGCGGTGGACATGATCGCCCTGCTGGATACCTACGATGCGGCGCTGTTGATCTCGGGGGACGCCGACGGCATCCCGGGGATCAATTATGTGAAGAACCGTGCAAAGCACGTCGGTGTGGTCGAGTTTCGCCGAGGGGCCCCCTCGGATTTTCCGTCCAAGGGGACATCGTCGCGGCTGAAGATCGCGGCGGATTTCGTAGTCCAGATCTACGAAGCCGACCTCGTCCGCCGCAACCTTGCCTATCGAGCCGAGCCGGAGTACGGTTCGAGTTCTTCAAATAACGATTACACATATTGAAGTTGAGCTTCCATGCCCACCCCGCGTGCCCTCATTCTCCGGGCCCCTGGAACGAACTGCGATGACGAGACCGCCGTCGCCTGGTCCGAGGCCGGGGCCGAGGCCGAGATCTGGCATGTGGCCCGGATTCTCGAATCGCCGACGGGCCTTGACGACTTTCAGTTGCTGACCATCCCCGGGGGTTTCTCCTACGGGGATGACCTCGGCGCCGGTCGGATCTTTGCCAGTCGGATCGGCAAGGCCCTTGAAGAGGCGCTCCACCGGTTCCACAACCGTGGTGGCTTGACCCTGGGCATCTGCAACGGCTTCCAGGTGCTCGTCCGCGCCGGACTGCTGCCGGGAGGTTCTCTCCAGGGGGCCGCGACGCTTGGCCGGAACGACTGTGGGCACTACGAGGACCGCTGGGTTCGCCTCGGCCCGACCCCCGGCCGGACGCCCTTCCTGGCTGACGGCGAGCCGATGGAGTTGCCGGTGGCGCACGGTGAGGGCAAGTTCCTCACGGCCGAGCCGGGGGACCTCGATCGTCTCGAGTCGTCGGGTCAGCTTGTGCTACGTTACCTCGACGCCTCGGGCCAGCCAGCGCGAAATTATCCCGCCAATCCCAACGGCTCGGCCCGCGGAGTCGCGGGTGTCTGTGACCCAACCGGACGCGTCTTCGGCCTGATGCCGCACCCCGAGCGGAATGTCTTGCCCTGGCATCACCCGCGCTGGACCCGGCTTCCGACCCGCTCAGAGGGCGATGGCATGCGAATCTTCCGGAACGCCGTTGCCGCTTGGCGGTGATTGGTGAGGATCGCGGTTGCGCGACATTCCATTCCGGGTGCCGAGTGTCTCAGCGGGGATTCGATGAGAGCGTTTCGAGGAACGCCGCGACGGACGCGAGGAGACTCGGACCACCGACGAGAAACACATCGTTGTGGCCGGCGCCCGGGACGACGACCCGGGTGACAGGGCCACCTGCCGCGGCGGCCAGGCGGTCGGCCATCGAGGGGGGGATAAGCTCGTCCATCGACCCGTGGCCGATCCAGGTCGGCGCCACAATCCGCGCGATCTTGCGGTGGCTCTCGAAGTGGTGTCTCAGGAGCCAGCTGGCGGGGAGCCACGGGTACTGGAGACGCGCCATCTCGGCCATTGAGGTAAACGTGCTGAAGACGACGAGCCCGGCGAGGTCATGGCGAGACGCCAGATCAATGGCCACTGCGCCGCCGAGCGACCAGCCGGCCGCGACGATCTGGTCCGGGTCCACGTCGGATCGCGACAAGAGCGCGCAGTAGGCGGCTTCGGCGGTGGCGTAACAGCCGGATTCGCCGGCGCGTCCCTCGCTCATTCCATAGCCGAGATATTCGGGGATCATCACGTTCACCCCGAGTCGTCGGAAGGACTCGAAAAGGCCGAGCGAGTCCTTCAGGTTCGAGCTGTTGCCGTAGAAATAGAGGAAGGTCGAACGGGTTGCTGCATCGTCACGCGGCTGGCCACGGTTATCGAGAGCGGTTCCGAAGAGGGCGACGATCCGGTCGCCGGCTGATGTCCGAAGCGTGACGAGTTCCGCACCCGGTTCTGGTTGAACGTGAGCGTCCGGTCGGCCCCTGGAGAACTGACCGGGGAAGATGAGGGATGTCTGGAGCCAGGAAACCATGAGGACCACGAACAGATAGGCGATCAGTAGGGCACGAAGGAGCCGCCAGATTCCTGGCGTTGCCCGCGCCGGAGGAGTCGCGGAAGGCTCGACGCGCTGGTGACTCTCAGGCGACAGGAATTGAGGGGTCCTGGTTTGGCGACTCATCATTCCATTGTTCGCGAGGAAGTCGGGGAGGGAAAGGGGCCCCCGTGCCGTGGTTGGACAGACGTGCTGGCGCAAAAAGAAGGCCACGACGCCGCGCGGGTGGCGTCGTGGCCGGAGCGAGGAAGGCTCGTGATCGCTTTGAACCCGACCCAGGGGTCGAGTTGGCGTGGCGTGGTGATCAGAGGCCGGCGCCGAAGCCGCTGGAGGAGTCGGCACGATCGAGGCCGATGCTCTCGCCGTCCTTGCGGGTCGGCGCGTGGGGGCCGCGAAGCACGGAGCCGCGGGCGTGCTGGGTGTGACTGCGGAGGGGGCCACGTCGCAAAGGCGGCTCGTGGCCCGCGTTGCCGGGGGAGGCCGTCTCGTACGGGTTGAATTCGTACTCGCCGTCGAGGTCGTCGTAGCGCGAGATGTATCCCGGCATCTTCGATGCTCAAGTTCGTCGGCATAAGCAGCGAGCACAGCGCCCTGGATCTTCTCGCGGCAGGCCGAGTTGATCGGGTGGGCGATGTCGGCGTGCAGTTTGGCGCGGCCCTCGGCGTCGCGGAGGGCGCGGTTCTCGTCGAGCCGGCTGCCGCACTGGTTGCAGAACCGGGACCGCAGGTGGTTCTTGGTGCCGCAGTGTGGGCAACGGTCGGTCAGCTTCCGCGACGGCATCGCCACGAAGAAGCCCTTCGCCCCCTCGATGATCTTCAGGTCGCGGATGACGAACATATCGTCGAAGGTGATGCTGCAGAAGGCTTGCAGCCGCTCGTTGCTGCCCGAGTTGTCTTCCATGAGCTTGATGCGAACTTCGGTGATCTCCACGGCCGGTACTCCTTTACACGATGCGAAGTGGTCTCAAGGTCCGCATGTCACGACCCGGACCCGTCCTAGTCCGAGCGTCTCGAGCTGTCGCGCGGCGGCTGTGGCCGCGTCGCGGTCGCGGGCCAGGCCGAAGTAGGCCGAGCCGCTGCCGCTCATCAGATGCCCGTCAAGGTGTGACGGGACGAGAGATTGCAGGGCCACCCGAACCCGCGCCAGGTCGGGGACCAGTTGCTCGGCGACTGGCTGGAGCCGGTTAAAGAGGGTCCGGCCCAGGGACGCCGTGTTCTTGCTGCGAAGGGCCTCCAGAGCGGGAGCGATCGACCGGGGCCGATCGGGGAGGGTCAGATTCCGGTAAACGTCGGCGGTGCTCACACCCACCGTCGGACAGACCAGGACGAGGAAGAGAGGGTTGTCCAGGGCCAGAGCCGTGATCTTCTCGCCACGGCCGCGGCAGACGGCGGCCGGGGCATGGAGAAAGAAGCTGACATCACTGCCAACCTCCGAGGCAACGGCGTCGAGCGATTCGGAACCGAGATCCAGGTCCCAGAGGCGGTCGAGGCACGCGATCGTGGTGGCCGCATCGCTCGAACCGCCGGCCAGTCCGGCCTGAGCCGGGATGGCCTTCCGAAGCTCGATCTCCGCGCCACGGTTGACCTTCGCTCGGTCCCGGAGTCGTTCGGCTGCCTGGACAACCAGGTTCTCTGGTCCCGTGGGGAGGTCCGGGACGTCGCACCGAACCAGGATCGCGCCCGAGGGGCGTTCGCAAAACGTCAGCTCGTCGAACAGATCCGTGGCGACCATGAGCGTCTCGATCTCGTGGTAGCCGTCCGGCCTCTTGCCCAGGACCTCCAGATAAAGGTTCACCTTCGCCGGCGCGAGGGCTTCGATCCTCCCATCGTCCAGCGTCCGCACGATCATGACCGCCTGACCCCTACCAGTTGTTCTCGACGGGTCCGACGACCAGCCGTCCAAGACGCCCTCGGTCCAAGGCCCCCGAGATCCATCGATTCGCCCTGACCCCACGGTCGAAGGCGTCCCGATGGCCGCCGGAGTGCTCTCCCAGACCGGCGGTCGTTTTATCCCCGACCCCTGATCGTCGCAATATGGAAAATTGACAAAATCGGAAAACGCTGGCGTGTTACGACGCTTCTGCCGAGATTCCACGGAGCCGCTTGGCCCGGGTCGTTTTGCGTCGAAGCCGGTCTCGAAGCGCCCCGGAAAGCTGGGCCCGACGCCGACGGAGTTCGTCGGACTCGGCTTGTCGACCGAGGGCATCATTGCAAGCAATTAGACCATCCAGAGCCTCGTAGAGAGGTTGGTTGGCCGCACGATCCGGGGGAAGCCGGCCCGTGAAATGGGATGGAAGGGCACGCATGGCCAGTTCGTAAACGTAGCCGAAATGCCCGCGAGCCAGGGTGGGGTTCCTGTCTTCCTGAAGCGCGATTCGGCCGAGGGCGGCATGGATCCAGAGGTTCTCGTGGAAGCCCTCGAGGGCGTAACGGAGGATCTCACGTGCCTCGTCCGGCTCGCCCGCTCGCCAGACCTCCATGGCCTCCTCGTAATCGAGGCGAACCTCCTCGACGCCGGGAGGATGAGCCAGTTCAAAGGCGCCTTCCCCGAGCGGTCGAATCGAGAGGTGCCCTGCGGTCGGCTCACCTCGGCTGACCTCTCGGCCGCCCGCCTGGCGTCCTCGTCCACGGCCTGGCCGCTGGCCGCCGGGACGACCCGGACCGCGTCCCCAGCGATTTGCACGTTCCCGGTTCGCTCCTCGATCGCGTTCAGACATCGTCGGTCTCCCGATCCGTGCGGGGACCTGGACGATGGGATAGGGCCGGTCCCACTCTGCGATCTTAGTGGAACCAGCGCAGGAACGCGAGGCCCGGACGGATCACGACCGGCAACCGACACGATTGACGCGGATGGTCGAACGGCAGGGCGGCTTCGCGAAGGGCCGGAGACACGTCCGGGAGGCACGCCGAGGGCTCATCTGGACTCTCCCGGCAGGGGGGCGGGACTGATGCGGTTGGAGTGGCGCGGGGGTCGAGTGCGGGATTGGCCGGTCTTCTGGTTGTCCACGAGCGATACCGACACGGGTTCCACCTGCCAATCATTCAACTCGATAGTCACACCACGTCCAAGGAACCGGACAACGGCTGCGAATCGGTCGCGGTTGTCGCGGCGGACGACGACACCGATCAGGCCGGCGAGGGGCCCGTGAAGAATGCGAACCTCGGTTCCGAGCGGGTGCGTTGGCTCGGGCACGACAGGCAGGCCCGAGGTGAGCATGCGATGAATCTGGAGGAGGTCCCGCTCCAACTCCGTCTGGTCGCCAACTTCCAGCGCCTGAACCAGGCTATCGCCCTGGAAGGCTTCGAGGCGATCGTGCGCGTCTCCGAGCAAGAAGAGGTAGCCGGTGAACAGCGGCACCACCGAGGAGATCTTACGCCCCATCGGCGTTCGCCCCACCTGGACGACCAGCGGGAGGTAGAAGGCGATGCGACGGCCGAGGAGATGGCGGGCTGTCGCCTTTTCCTGTCTGGACTTGGTGTGAAGGCACCACCATCGCCGCTCTCGACTCGCGTCGAGGTTGGCTCGGTTCGCATCGGCATCCCAGAGATTAGGTGGATAGAGATCGGGTTCGGCCGGTAGGATCGGCATGGAGGTCACCTCGGTTGCCTGGTTCGCAGGGTCATTGGGAAACGTCTGATTCCATGACACCCGCGTTCTGTATGACTCGGAGCCCCGCACCAGCAGAGGCGACTTGCCACATCCTCCCCGGCAAGCCCAAGTCTGGTGCACGGAAATCAGCAAGCATTCAGGCGCAAGCGGTTTCACAGAAGAAGAATCCGAAATGCTATGATCGAGTATTCGCGTCCTCGGCGCGTGTAAAGGGAGGAGATTCGCCAGGTCAGTTCTGGGCCAAGGTCTCGACGAGTTCGCGATAGCTCTCACGTTCGATTGGCTGCAGGGCTTCGACCCTGAGACCGGCCCTGGTTGCGGCCTGGAGGGTGGAGTCGGCCTGGTCACGCTGGCCGGCGGCGGCGTAGGCGCGGGCGAGGTGCATCAGCTTGTCGGGAGCAGGGGCGACCGCGACGACCTCCTGGAGGTCGCTGATGGCCGGACCGTAGCGCCGGAGCGAAAGGTTGGCGAGGCCGCGGGTGTCGAGGTAGTCCGGCAGGGCTCCATCCAGAGCGATGGCCCGTTCGACGAGCTGAAGCGCCTCCGCCCCGCTCCCTTTCCGGAGCGAGAGCAGCCAGGCGAGGTTATTCAACGGGCCTCCCTGGTCCTTGTCCGGAGCACGACGCAGGATTTCCCGGAGGATGACCTCGGCGTCGCGGTCTTTGCCCTGCATGATCCGAAGGTTCGTCAGGTCGAATCGGAGCGAGAGCGAGTCGGGAGACTTCTGGATGGACTCTTCCAGCCAGGCGGCGACCCGTTCGCTCGAAGCGGCGTCGGCCCTTGCCGTCCAGATCACTTGAACCGCCAGGTTTCCCGCGAGTTCCGGTGGACCGTTTTGACGGAGCCGTTCGCAGGTTTCGAGAGCCTCAGAGAGTTGACCCCTGCGCGAGGAAGAGGGCGAGGCGAGCCGGTCCTTGGGGCTGCTCCGGGTCCGAAGCGGACTGACGGTAAAGCCGCTCGGCCGGTTCGTACTGACCCAGCTTTTCGAGAAGCTCCGCGGCGGCCTTCGCATCGAGGGTCGAGTCCGACCCGGGCAGATGCTCGACGAGAGCGGCGGCCTCGGCCCCACGGTTTCGCGCAGCAAGCAAGCGGGCCTGGAGCACGATGGTCCTCGGGGCACCAGGCTGGTGTTTTTTCAGGAGTGAAAACGATTCTTCCGCCTCGTCAAGACGACCTCGTTCGATCAGGTTCTCCACGTAGGCGGTCAGGTATTTCGGGTTCTCCGGGTCGGCGGTCACGGCATCCCGCAGGAGAGCACGGCCTGATCCCACTCGTGGCCGAGAGTGTGGAGGTGGGCGAGCAAGAATCGCTCGATTGGCTCGGCGGGGGAGAGCCTTGCCAGCTCCTCGAAGGTGCGGATCGCCTCGCGACGCCCGCCCGGCTGGTACGCCAGCAGCAGAGCCTTCAGCCGCAGATCCTCGATGCTACTGGAATCAGCACGAAGGTTCTCGTTGACCAGAGATTGAGCCTCGCGAAGCTGGACCAGGGTGGCGTTCTCGGCCAGGATTGTGGCCAGCCGACGTCGCGCCCAGATCAGCTCGCGTTGTGAGGGTCGCAACTTGGGATTGAGGATTTGGGCGAGCAACGTTCGAGCCTTCTCGGTCTGGCCAGACCTCAGATACGCGCCGGCAACGATCGCGACGACCGCTGAATCGTGGGGGCGGGCAGCGAGGAGGGCCTGATACTGTTCCTGAGCCTCATCCCAGTGGCCGATCAGTTCGTAGCAAGGCGCGAGAGCCTCGGGGGCCCTGTCGGGGGGAAGTGCGCGGCGGGCCTCCTCGATGGTGGCCTCCGCCACGTCCGGACGATGGGTGGCCACCAGGGACTGGACGAGCGCCACCCAGGGTTCGGGGCGATCGCCGGCCAGGGCGACGGCGCGGCGAAGCTCAGTCTCGGCCTCGGCGGATTGTCCTGCCGCCAGGAAAACCTGTCCGAGCCAGACGTGGTCACGGTAATCGGCGGAGTCCGGAGGGACGGCGCGGCGTGCCAGTTCCAGGGCTCGTGCGGGGTCATGGTCATGCAGTGACATCTCGGCGGCGATCTGGCCGAGTGAACCGGAGGGTAGGTTTTGTTCCAGAAGGTTGCTGATGAGATGGACGGCCTCGTTATAGCGACCGCGGCTGTTGAGTATGTGAACCGCGCGCCGGATGGACTCAGGGCCATGCTCCCCGCGTTCGATGGCCACGAGATAGTGCTCGGCCGCCTGCTCCTCGCGGCCCTGGAGATCGTCGAGATGGGCCTGAGCCAGGGGGATGCGCGACCACAGGGGCCGACGCTGAGCGGCCTCGTCGAGCCGAGAGCGGGCCTTGGCGAGATCCGCCGGTTCACCGCGGCGTGCACGTTCGAGCAGGAGGGCTGCTTCAGAAAAGCGCCAGAGTGCACCGTCCGCGCCCTCAGCCTGACGGAGTGGTTCAATGATGCGGGCTGCTCCATCCAGGTCACCGGCCAGCAGGGCGAGATCAAACCGGCGGCTCTGAGCCTCGGGGTCCTTGGGACGTTGCTCGGCGGCGCGATCCGCGAGCCTCCGGGCGGCATCAAGCCCGCCAACGCCTCGGAGTGCTGCGATCACAATGTCCTCGACTGGTCGTCGTGACTCGGCCGGGAACCTGTCGAGTCCCTCGGCCAGGCTGTTCAAGGCTGGGACGGCCTCCTCGCCACCTTGGCGGAGCCAGTAGGCGGCGCGTGCCTGTCGGATCTCGGGGCGATCGCGCAGATGGGTCTCGGCCTCGTCGAGGGCGACGCGCATCGCCTGGTTCCCCGAGCGGGCAAACGCCAGGCTCGCCAGGGCCAGCCACGGCTCGACCCGATCGGGGTTCCGATCCTTGACCTCACGGACCAGTGCCTCGGCGCGTTCGAATTGTCCTCGGGCGGCCAGGGCTTCCGCGTGAAGGAGCTTTGCTTCAATGATTGTCGGGGCCGTCTTCTCGATGTCTTCCAGCTCCCGATCGATCTCTTCCCAGGGCCGACGATCTTCGGGCAAGCTCTGGGCCTGCCGGATCTGGAGCCGGAGAGCGGCAACCCGGGCCTCGACGACATCCAGGCCAGTACGGCGGTAGGCTTCGATTGCTTCACGATCCCGGCCGAGCTGGGTCAAAGCCCTGGCCAGTAACAACCTCGCGGCTGTCGCGCGAGGATTGGCCGACAGGACACGCCGGGCCGCGGCAATCTGGCGATCGGGATTGCCGAGCTGGCCGTAAAGTTGGGCCAGGAGAAAGTCCGCCTGGATCACCAATCCCGCCTGGTCAGGCGACTGGGCCAGCAAGGGGCGGGCGTGTTCCAGCAACGCGACCGCCTGGAGCCGGGAGCCCTCGAGCGTCAAGGCCCTGGCCTCGAGCAGATCGACAGCTTCCTGGAGGATGTCCGGTTGCTTGCGCAGTCGGCGAATTTGCTCCTGTGCAGGGCGGGAATCGCCCGCCTCGAGGCATTGTTCGACCAGGCTCCAGCGCAGGCCGACGTTTTCGGGTTGCGACCGGATTGCCTCGGAAAGGATCTTGATCGCCTCCTCTGGCCGGCCGTCGGCCGTTTCAAGCTGCGCCAGCGCCAGGTAAAGGCGTTCCTCGTCGGGGTGGAGTTTCAGCCCATCCCGAAGTGTCTGACGAGCTTTCCCACGATCGGTGGCTGTGGCGGCAAAGTCCAGGATCACGTCGACGTCTTCAGGGTCGAGTTTGAACGCGCGGGCGACGTCCGCTGCGACCTGTTCCGTGTCCACCTGATGCTCGGCGCGGTAACGGGAGCGGGCGAGGTAGGCACGGGCCGAGTTGGGGTTGGCCGCAACGATTCCCTCTTTCGTCTCGCGTGCGTCCATGAGTCTGTCCGCCCGGGCAGGATCGTTGAGTGGCCCGCGTAGCAGGGCGGCGAGCTGCACATAACTTTCGAGCCGGGTTGGGGCATGCTCGATCGACCTGGCGTACCAGGATGCGGCTCGGGCGTAGGCTGCCGTGCTGGTCGCCACATCCGTGGCCCGACCCACCTCGCACTCTCCGAGCAGGCCCTCGAGCTCGCCATCGTCGGGCCGGGTATGCAGGAGCGTTGTGAGATATTCGATGGCCTCGCGAAAGCACCGATCTCCGGCCGCATCGCCAGAGTGACGGCACGTTGCCGAAGATCGTCGCGGTTCGGATCGCGGGCAATGACCCGCTCGAGAACCATCAAGGCCCTTAGGCGATCCTCGGGCGAGTCTGCTTGTTTATCGAGGAGCAGGCCGTAGCGGGCCAACCCCTGGGTATCGTCGGGACGAAGAGCAATATACTGCCGTAGAGACCTTTCCGCCGCCTCCAGCTTGCCTTGCTGTTCGGCCTGCTCGCCGTGCCTTAACAAGACGCCAGCCGTTCGGTGCTCCTGGAGGCCATGGACCGCGTGGACGCTTCCTGCAAGAAGAGCGACCACGACGAAGAGGATGAGGAGAAACCTGGTGTTCAGGCTTCGGTATCTCATGGCTGATAACCCCGTGGATCGGACCGATGCCGGCCGGTTGTCTTCTGATTGGCCGGCATCAATCCGGAGAGTGCAGGGTATGGGCACGAGCCGCTGGCTCGGCTGAACCCCATGGTTAATCAGGCAGGCCTCAGGCCTTCTTGCTACGACGACGGACGAGTAACAGAACGGGGACAGCGCTGAGAGCCGTCACGATTGTCATCGGCTCGGGGACAGGATTGTCCAGCGCAGCGTTGAAACTCGTCTGGCCAGCGTCGGTGTGGGTAATCGTGACCACCTGGGTCATCGAGTACGACGCGTAGAACGGATGGCCGGCGGTACCCTGTCCGGAGAATGGGAAGCTTGGACCACCACCGAAGGGTCCGAGGTGGATTGACGTACCACTCGTTCCGAACAGCGTGTTGGACGGATCCTTGTAGGCATAGTAATCGACAGTTCCGTGAGTGGTGCCGCCGATCCCAGAGATCAGTGTTCCTGCGCCGGAAGGACCGAAGCCAGTCTCACTGAGTTGGATGGTCAGAGTGCCTCCGCCCGAACTTGTCGCGTCGACGCTGTTGAGGTCCATTGAGGGCGCGTCGAGGCTCCCGATGAGTGGAAACCCGAGCCCTGTGGTGACGTTGAGGATCCAGTTACCGATCGATCCGATGAAGGTGATCGCTCCGTTTGTGCCGTTCTGGTCCTGGCCACTCCCATCGGGGATCGTGACCGTGGTCGTTCCATCTGAAAGTTGGAGCACGAAGCTCGCCTTGGCGGCGCTAGGGGCGTTGACAGCCGCGATCCCGAACAGGATCGCCAGACCAATCATCCCCGTGCGGATTGCCCTGGTCATCGAAGGATGCTCCTCTCATGCGGTAGGAAAGGGACGTTTTTTCGACTTTCGTCTGCACTTGGAAAGACTTTCTTGGCGATCGGTTAACCTCCTTTCTCCCAGGCGCATGCTTTCGATCAGGAAGCGAGCTTTTCTGATTTATTGCTCGCCATCAAGATAGCCCTGAACGAAAGAAATGTCACGCAGGTATTTTTTATTTTTGGGCGGTTCCTGGAAGGAAACCCCGTCAAGGATCTCGAGACGCGACGGTCGTACGCGCATCTCACGGACATGAAGGCGGCCAATCCAGGATCGAGGGTTGCCAGCCAAAGTTGGCAATTTCCGGGTTTACTATCCTTAGAAGGCGAAGACCGCGAGATTGACGGAGCGCTCCAGAACCTTGAGGGCAACATCCGCCGCGCGATGAAAGCGGTGCCGATCCAGGAGAGACTGGAGGCGAGCGCGGGTCCGGTGCATGCCGAGGTACGTGCGAAAACGCGAGAGCCTTCGAAGAAGTAAGCGTGGCTGGTCGGGGTCAAACTCCCATGGATGGAAGTACAGCGTGGCGACGGCGGGTCGGATTCGCCGCGTCTGGCGGAGTGACCACTCCAGCAGCGAAGGAGGCAGGAGACGGAAGTAGCCGCCACCGCCGACCGGCAGATTGATGGCGGACAAGCGGAGCGTGGCTGGCGGGAATTCGAGGATCGTCCCACCGGCTGGTCCACGCGCCAGGAACGGGACACGTGGCGCCGACGGCACGCCATAACGGTCGTGCCGCACCGGAAAGATCGACGAGTCGTAAAGGAAACCTTCCTCGAACAGTACGTCCAGAGCCCAGGAGGTACGTTGGACGATGCTAAATGTGGGCGCACGATACCCCACGACGGCGGCGCCAGTGGCCTGTTCGAGGACCTCGCGGCTCTCGCGAAGGTCGCGGCGGAAGCTTGCAGGGTTGAGTTCCAGGAGACGGCGGTGGTCCCAGCCGTGGCTCGCCACCTCATGACCGCCGTCGTGGATCGCTCGGATCAGGCTCGGGTCGTCGTGCGCAAACTGACCCAGCACGAAAAAGGTGGCATGGATTCCGCGATTCGCAAGCTGATCGAGCAGCCACCGCGTCACGTAACCGACTCGATCGCGGTAATGGGTTCGCAAGCCGGGCGCAATAACGACGCCTGTCGCCGCTTCGATGCGAAAATGTTCCTCCACATCGAAGCTGAGGATGACCTCCGCGTCGGCCATTGCCTTCGCATCGGGTCTCGCCTCAGCGTCGATCCGCCTCATGCTGCTCGGCACGCTCGCGACTTCGAGCGATCTCGTCATAATTCGCGCTCCCCGGTAGCGTTACCGCGCCGTGAGATTGAAACAGCGTCCTGACTTCTCGCTCGCCCTAGCGGGCCTTCCTGCCCTCGTCCCAATGCGTCGGCAACATGCCTTCGACTCGTCCGAGCCTCCTCGCCACCTCCGCTGAATGTCAGACAACGCCAGTGGCTCATTTCATTGGGTCCCTTGTGGCTTCGGTAAATGTTTATAAAATGAGAAGCTAAGTCGCATAAAGATGCGCAAATCGTTGGTTTTGAAAGATGGCGAATTCTGGTCTTGAAAGGCTCCCTACCGCCGTATTATCTTTTCCTCGTTCGCATCCCCCTCAGCCCAGCGTCTTGGCTGGGCTCGAGTAACACAACTATTAAATCTAGTTTTTTATATAAAATAATTGTTTCTCTGGTCGCCCTTCTCCGGGACCCGAGTCACCGGATCGTCGTTCGTCCAGCGATGCTTCTCTTGAGTGGTTCCGTTCCTTGCGGAATCAGGGAGTGCGCAGGATTGGACTGAGTTTCTGAACACATCTACATTTTCTTGCGGTATGTTTGTATATGCAGATCATTCACGCATGCGCGTTTAGCTACGATATGCGCATGTCAAACAGAGCTTGACGAGTCCGGCGGCACGTACTAGGAAGATCGACATAGGACCGAAGACGGTCCCGGACTCAAGGCCATCGGGATTTACTGGCCCACCCGCGTCGTCATCGCGTGCAGGGCAGTGATCACCGTCTGGATCAAAGTGCGTGGTCCTCACCTCGGGCCGAGAAACCCAAGGACCGATCCGCGTACCTAACGAACACCAGCATCTATCAACTTTGAGGGAGCACCTTCGACAGATGTCCAGATTCGACCGCAAGAGGAGTTCTCGCCCGCGGCGCCAGACGACGATCACGAGCGTTGGCCGTGGGCTCCGGATGGAACCCCTGGAGGACCGACGGCTCCTGAACGGCACCATGGCTTTCGACTTTGGGACGCCGACATCGCCGGTCGCGACGGGTACGGTTGGCGTCTCCACCGAAAGCTACACGCCGCAGCGGGGCTACGGCTGGTCCGGTGGGGGCCTGCTCGACTCGCGCGACCGAGGCCAGCCCGACAGTGTGACCCGCGATTTTGTTTTCGGCGACGCCAGCGGTGCGACCTTCCTGGTGGACCTGCCCGACGGCTCGTACCAGGTGCGGCCCACGATCGGTGACGCGGCGACCGGACACGATCAGATCGGTCTCTGGGCCCAGGGCCAGCAAATCGAGAGCGGCTTGAGTGTGGCGGCTGGCCAGTTTGCCACGCCGAGCTACCATGTCCAGGTCTCAGGCGGACAGTTGGCGTTGCGCATGGCGGACCTCGGCGGCACCAACAACAACTGGGTGCTCGATGCCGTGAGTATCACTCCGGAGAGCATCAAGCCAGCCCCCAGCGCGTTCGACTTTGGGACGCCGACATCGCCGGTCGCGACGGGTACGGTTGGCGTCTCCACCGAAAGCTACATGCCGCAGCGGGGCTACGGCTGGTCCGGTGGGGGCCTGCTCGACTCGCGCGACCGAGGCCAGCCCGACAGTGTGACCCGCGATTTTGTTTTCGGCGACGCCAGCGGTGCGACCTTCCTGGTGGACCTGCCCGACGGCTCGTACCAGGTGCGGCCCACGATCGGTGACGCGGCGACCGGACACGATCAGATCGGTCTCTGGGCCCAGGGCCAGCAAATCGAGAGCAGTTTGAGTGTGGCGGCTGGCCAGTTTGCCACGCCGAGCTACCATGTCCAGGTCTCAGGCGGACAGTTGGCGTTGCGCATCGCGGACCTCGGCGGCACCAACAACAACTGGGTGCTCGATGCCCTGACAATCCTCCCCGAAGCCGTCGGCTCGAACGGCTCCCTCGATGCCGGTGGTCCCTACATCGCTCAGGAGGGCTCGCCCATCACGCTCACCGCCACGGGGACCGGTACCTCGGCTCAGGGCGCCAGCTTTGCCTGGGATCTCAACGATGATGGGACGTACGAGACAACTGGTCAGATGGTCTCAGAGTCCTTCCCCGATAACGGCGTCTATAAGATCGGCGTCCAGATGACCGATCTTCTCGGGGGTGTGCAGACCGTGACGACCATCGTGACGGTCTCCAACGTCGCACCCACCGCTCTCCCGGGTGGGCCGTATTCAGTGACGGTGAATCAGCCGCTCAGTTTCGCAGGTTCGGCGACGGACCCCGGTCAGGCCGACATGGCTGCGGGGTTCACTTACCAATGGAATTTCGGCGATGGTACAGGGGGCACTGGCGCCAACCCTTCGCACACGTACGCAAATGAGGGGACTTATACGGCGACGCTTGTCGCCATGGACAAGGACGGCGGTTCCAGTGCGGTGGCCACCTCCACGGTCGTGGTGAAATCTGCCACCACGTCCATGGAAATGGACATGCAGATCCCGGACTTCTCGCAGGGCATGACGATCAAGAGCGTCGCCAATGGCGCGTGGTCGGACCCGGCGACTTGGTCGGAGGGACGTGTGCCAACCTCGGGCGACGTGGTTGTGATCGGCAAGGGAACCACGGTCAACTTTGATGTGGTGAGCAACGATCGGCTCAAGTCGGTTGTGGTTGCCGACGGTGGCGTGCTCCATTTCCGCACAGACAGCAATACGCGGATGCTTGTGGGCACGCTTGAAGTGATGTTGGGAGGAACGCTGGAAGTCGGAACGAGCGCCAACCCGGTCGCCTCTGGGGTCAAGGCGGACATCGTCATCGCCGATCAACCGATTGACACCACGCTTGACCCGCAGCAGTTCGGGACGGGTCTGGTTGGGATGGGTCGTGTCAGCCTCCACGGCTCCAGCATGACCTCGACTTATGTCCGACTTGCCACTCAGCCCCGGACCGGTGATACGACCCTCAGCCTCTCGGAATCAGTGTCCGGTTGGCGTCCCGGCGATCGCCTGATCCTGCCCGACACCCGGCAGAACCAGGATGGAGACTCGAAGAACAACCCCACGCAGCTTGAAGAATTGACCCTGGCCAGCGTCTCACCCGACGGCAAGACGCTTTACCTCACGGCTCCGCTGAAGTACGACCACCTTGGCGCTGCCGTCGACGGTGTGGTCGCGCCGGACTTCATGCCTCATGTCGGGGACCTGACGAGAAACGTCACGATCTCTTCGGAGAACTCTCAGGGGACTCGCGGCCACACACTCTTCGAGATGCGGGCGGATGTGGATATCGAGTACGTGGCCTTCCGCGACCTCGGACGGACTCAGAACGCGCCACTCGACAACACAACGTTCGACGACATGGGCAACGTCACGCATATCGGCACGAATGAGAACAGCCGCTATCCACTCCACATGCATCACCTTTCTGGCCCATCCACGCCGCAGCCGGATGGCTACCAGTACACACTCATTGGCAATGCGATCGACGGTGGCAGTACCACAAGTAACTTCAAGTGGGGGATCACCATCCACGCCAGCCACTACGGCCTGATCCAGGACAACGTGGTTTACAACGTCGCCGGAAGCGGAATTGTGACCGAAAATGGCTCCGAGACGCACAACCGCATCGAGGGCAACTTCATCGTGCGGGTTTCTGGGATCGGGAGCGACCGGGCCGACGAGGACAACGGACTCTATGGAGTCGCCCACGAAGGTGGTGGGATCTGGCTGCACGGGCCGGATAACTACGTGGACAATAACGTTGTCGCCGACGTCCGGATGTACGGCTACACCATCGCCTTGGTCTTCGGCAATCCGCACACCGAGGAGTCTCCAATCCCGACCGCGCCCGGACAACTTCCGTCTCAGTACCAAACCGTCAACATGAATTACACGCCTCTGCGCGAGTTTGCAGGCAACGAGGTGTATGCGAGCATGGACGGCTTGACCGTCTGGAACCTCGGCGTCACGTTTGGCAATGACACCACCTACGACAACGGTGCGCCCAACGTCATCAGCGATCTCCACATCTGGCACGTGGCCTACAAGGGGATTTACTTCTACCCCAACAATCGCGTCGTGCTCGACGGACTTGTGATCCGGGAGGATGTGTCGGACCTCGCCGCGGGCTATTACGGCACGATCGGCATTTACAACAGCGATTACTATTCGCGTGGACTCGTGATCCGCAACGCTGACCTCCAGGGTCTGAACATCGGCGTCCAGTTCCCGCTGTCGGTCAATGGAGGCAAGGACCTCATTCTGGAGAACTCATACCTGCGCAACTACCGGAATGTGCAGGTCGAGACGATGTACTCTCAGAATGTTGACGACGACACGTACATCCAGCCAAGGCGGATCATCATCCAGGATGTTTTGTTCGCGACTCCAAACGTGACGATCCATTCGGACGACCCGCCGCCGCTCGACATCGACATGGACTACCACCCGGATCACATGTCGGCGAACGTGATCCAGAGCGACGAGGTGTTCGTTTACAACTACAACCGCGTTCCAGGCGACAATTTTCGAGTCTACTACGAGGAGCAGGCCGCCGGCTTCATCCTCCCGGCCACGGAGTACAACTCGTCCGGCCACATGAATCTCCGCGGGGCACCGGTGCCAGGCCTGACCAACCAGCAGACCTGGGATCAGTATGGAATAGCTCTGGCAGGGGCCGTGGCGCCGAGCGACACGACGACGATGCCGAAGATTCGGGGCCTGATTGAAGCCATCACAAACAATGCTGGGGCCTCTATCGGAGCCGGTCCGCTTGACGCCATCGGGTCTTCGTTGACGGCGAGTCGCCGTGACGGCGGCGGGTGGCCTCTCGGCAGCGTCTGGTTCGACGTTTCTCGCCTACAGACCACTGACGGCCGACAACATCGATCGACCGATTGTTGTCATCGGTCCCGCCGTCAGGGAGTTGATCGATCCGCAGTCGGGATCGTCGGTGGTAGTCGCCAATCTTGCAACTGGTGTTTCCACGAAGCGGCCGAAGAGCCTCGGTCTGATCTAATTCTCCTGAGCCGTGGGAGAGGGGGAGGGTCCGCGCGGGTACGGTTTACCGGTCCCGCCGGGCCTTGCTTCCGTTGGATCAGCGTCCGTCCCGGAAGTACGATCCATCGAAGGACGAGGGACGGACTCGGTCAGCTGGACGCTTACCCTCGGTCAATTCGAAAGCGACTCCCAGGGCCATGAGGCGTCGCCCGATCTCATCGAAATGGCCGGTCGGTCCGATCGCGGCCACGTCGAAGCGGCGAAAGGCTTTGGCGATTGGATCGTACTCGAGGAAACCGAGCACACGAAAGGTATCGGTCCTTGACTGGCCCGCCGGCACGCCGAACTCAGGGCCTCGCGTAACAAAGGTCGCCGCGCCGTCCAAGCGGAGTAGCCACTGATCGGGAGTGTACTTCTCGACCGTCAATTGAAGTTTTTCGGAGAGAACGTCCTCAGGGCGTCGCGGATGCCCCTCGCCCCCGATCCGAACCAGATCGATTAGATAGCGGCGGCAGAACCGATCCGAGAGTGGCGCCGACACGGGGTAGGATTCACCGGGTAGTTCCGTGCAAGGGAGCAGTGACTGCCACTCCTCCCTGGTCAACCAAAGGAAGTCCCGCCCTGCCTCCTGACTGAGGGGAGCCAAGGGATTGCGATAAATCTGCCAGCGGCCCGCGGGATCTCGATTAAGTCCGCGAGCGAACACGCGAAGGATCAAACCGCCAGCGGGTGGTGTCGGAACGAGGGATGAATCATAGCAACCGAGGTCATCCAACCGGCGGCGAACGGCCGGCGGCAGAGTACGCCAGCGTTGGAGACCCTCGTCCGGTTCGCTGGAGAGGGCCTGGCCATTCGGAGTCACGACCGCGATCTCGTTAGCGAAGCTTCCTCCGATCTGCTTGAGGAAGCGGGAGCCCATCTCTTGTTGACCGCAGTCGCCGTCGAGGACCAAGGGGACGAATCGGGCCGCCAGGAAATCGGCTTTCTGCCAGAGGGAACGAACACGGTTCCCGCAGCAACCGTTTCAAGCCCTTCCCAGAACCGGCCCACCGCCGGCCCTCCAGACGAGGATCGGCTTGTCCTCGGCGACGGCCCGTCGCCGGGCTGCGGAGACGTCCGTCATCCAGGGAATCCTGGCCCACTGCGACTCCCCCTTTTGGGGACGAATGAGCCGGTGCACCCAGAGGAACCCCCGCACCAGGGCGTCGTGCGCGGAGTCTGTCGAGTCGTCGTCGATGGCAAGCGGGCGGGCGGAGGCGACACCGTAGAGTCGCGGTCCAACGATGCCGATGAGTGCCAGGATCAGCCCCAGCACACTCCCAGGGCCGGTCTTGAGTTGCCTCAACATGAGAGCCTCCGTAGCAATCGCTTGTGTACGGTGCTACATTGATTTTATATCATGCCGCGCACGATGGAGGGTCCAATCCAGCGGGTCAGCGCCACGGGGAGGTGACGCCAGAGCCAGACGAATCTCCGGTAACGATCGCCGTTGCAACGTGGATCACTGCCCCCCGAGCGGACATAGCATTGCCATTCGGCCGGCTCGGCGCGCCCACCCCATTGTTCCTTGAACTTCATGACCGGACTGCCTGGGGTTGATCGACCGAAATCGAATTGCGATTGCCCACGCCCGACGGCACATTCTAAAAGATGCCAATACAGTAACATGTTTGCGCATGTGCTATTAAATCGGCGGAGTGAGCTGGCGCTTGGAACCTCGGTCACACCCCAGCCATGAGTCAGGAGGGCGGCCGCCACCGGCAACTCTCCGGCGCGAACGACGCAGAACTCGGCAAGTCCCGGAAACTCGCAGAGGATGGCACGGAAGAGCCGCTGACCAAACGTTGGTGTGCCCAAATCTCGCATATTATGGCTAAAAACATCGTAGAATTCGGGGAGCAACTCCTCGCCTCCCCAGGCAACCTTCAGCCCACCTCTGCGTCCCTTGCGAATCTGGTTTCTAACACTCGATTCCAGGCTCTTCCAGAGCGCGGCAGAGGTCGCCGGTAAATTCCGTCTTACATTGTACTTGTGGCCTGTAGCTGGAGTGAGTTGAGGATGGTCCAACGCCCGTTCGTGTCTCAGCTCCAGGCGGTCGACCTCCAGGCGGTCGGCGAGCTCGATGGCGTGATCGATTAAAAGACGCGGTGTTTCTTCGTCGTCGGCCAAGACACCACCATAGTTTAAATATGGCAAGCCGATGAGGAACCGGCCGAAGAGTTGGCTCTTAACGAAGGCAAGCGGCAGGAGCCCTCGGCAGGTTTCTCCCTGGACCGCCTCCAGACAGATCGGCTGGTGTTGAAATCCTCGGGCGAGGACGTCTAGCCAGGCGGGATGGTAACTCAGAGGTATCGGGGCTCGGCGAGCGACGAACGCTTCCCAGCGCGAGGCGCGTTGGACCAGGGCGGCTCGCTCATGATTGCGGACCTCGACCGGGGCCGCGTCCATGGTAGTACTCATGCGGATCGTCGGCAGGTCACGGCCTGCGGCTTGGTAGGGAGGCTCAGGAGTTCGTCGTAGAGCGCCTGGATCTTGTCCATCCGGGCTTTGAAACTGAACTTCGCTTCCACGACCGTGCGTCCGGCACGGCCAAGACGATCCCGCAAGCGATCGTTACTCAGAAGACGGTCGAGAGCATCGACCAGTTCCTCGACCGAGCCGGGTTCGATCAGAAGACCGGTCTCTTCATCGTGGATCAGTCCAGGCACACCCGCGACTCGTGTCGCCACTACGGCGACTTCAAGAGCCATTGCCTCCAGAAGAACATTCGGTAAGCCTTCACGGAGGCTACTCAAGGCCAGAATATCCATTGCCTGGTAGAGCCCAATGGGGTCCTCGCAATACCCAAGCAATCGAATGCGATGGACGAGTCCGAGGGTGTTGATCAGGGCGTCGAGTTCTGGCCTGGCATCACCCTCACCGGCGATCAGCAAGACGAAGTCCCGACCTCGCGACAGCAGATGGTCGGCTGCCCGGATTAGTCGATCAAATCCTTTTTCCGGTGAGAGTCGGCCGACGGCTCCAATTACCGGTCGCGCCGGGTCGAGCCCGAGTCTGCGCTTTGCCTCCTCCGTGCGGACACGGCGATGATATTGTGCGACGTCAATTGCATTCTCGATTTGCAGACATCGAGACACTGGAACCCCACGCTCCAGACAGCCCCGATACAGGTCTTCCGAGACGCAGATAACTCTTTCATAATGGCGAAGACAAAGCCGGTCGAGTGCGTAGTAAAGAGGCGTCCGTCGCGTGTGCCGGACCCAGCCGTGGACAGTCGTCACCAACCGCATTGGCCAAAAAGGTTTAAGCAACAATCCCAGGAGATTACTCTTGTAATCGTGACCATGCCAGATCACGACCTTTTCGCGACGACAAATCTCCAGCAAACGCGAGGGGACCTGGACGTCCCAGGGCCCTCGGTCCGGGATGGAGAGCAAGGGGGCGTCCAGGGCCTTCGCCCGGAGGCGAATCTGGTCGAAGCCTGGATCCTTGGGAGGATGCATATAGCCACAAATCATTCGGTACCCGGCATCGGTAAGGTATCGCGGCGAGTTGAGGATCGTTTTATCTGGTCCACCACCAGTTCCCGTGACGACCCGAGTGTCCAGCACAACGATCGGATCACCCATGAATAGAATTCCTCAAGGAGACGAGGAGCGGGCAGCCACGCGGGAGTTCCTGCATCTACTCACCAGAATCTCCAAGCATCCAGCGTTCGAAGACTCGGGCCTTGGAGTCCCAACCTTCGTCGGACAGTCGGGCACGACTGCGGGCCTGAGCCGCCGGAAGTCCTGAGACAAGTCGATGGAGCACGGTGCGGGTGAACGATTCAGGTGAGTCGGCCAGATCCAGAAAGTCGGCCCATTCGCGAGTCGCCGGAAGGTCGGAGACGACCGCCGGTCTTTCGGTGGCCAAATACTCCTTGAGCTTCAATGGCTGCATCGCTCGCGTGACCGCGAGGTTGGCGTACGGCATGATGAGGACTGAAGCGGCTCTCGCCAGAGACGGCAGTTTCTCGGGTGCCATCGCCGGTAAACACACGACGTGCGCCAAACTCTTGAGTGCGGGGCTGGGATCCTGTACGGGACCGACGAGCAGGATCGTCCCCGAGGTCAAGGCTGCGGAGAGCCGCTCTAGAAAGCGTAGATCGAGCCTCCGGTCGATCAGGCCCCAGAAGACGATCAGAGGACGTTCCAAGCAGTTGAGACTTGGATCGAGTATTTGAACCGATCGGGCACTCCAGAGATCGAGGTCGATCCCGTGCGTCAAGAGATGGGCCGATCTCCCCATCCGGGCCATTCTCTCCTGCAAGACCTCGCCGGCTGCAATAATCTCATCGACTCGGCCCACGAGTTTTTCCTCCAGTCGACGAATCGCGACACCGTCGAGCCCAGGCCAGGTCGAGAAGTCGTCCACGCAATAGTAAACCCAGCGTGGAATCACGATCTCTCCTATGAGGTCTGCGACGACGGGTATCGTCGTGATTGCGATAGGGGGCATCGGCAAGTTCTTGACCACAGGAAGCAACTGGTTTCGTAGCAATCGGCGATTAATCGCTCGATCGATCCCAGACCGGAGCCAGGGCCACATTCTGGGATTGAAGACTCTAGGATTCTTCGAGGATTCTTGTCGCTTCGGCTGCGGACCGGCCCACTGGCGGATCTTCGCGAGTCCGCGTTGAAGGGTCTGCAAGTTCGGACCAGGTGGCCGCATTCCGATCGTATTGACCCAAGAGACATCATAACGACCGAGGAGTTCGTTGATCAGGTGCTGACAGCTTGAGGGGTGCCGGCCCCAATCGTCGGCGAAGACGAGAAGGGACGGAGAATGGCGAGGGGCCACCTCATCCTCGAACTCGCAGCATCTCGTCGTAAAGCCGGAGGTAGCCAGCATGCATCTGTCCCTCGGTGAAACAATTGGAAACTCTCTCGAAGCCAAGTCGCCCCATCCGCTGGCAGCGTTCCCTATCACCAGCGAGTGTGAGGATCTGTTGGCTGAGAGCCTCGGCATCTCGTGACGAGACGAGCAGGCCGGTGCGACCGTTCTCAACGACCTCTCCGACACCCCCAACATTCGTGGCAACGATCGGAAGCCTCGCGGCCATCGCCTCGATGAGTGTCAACGGAATTCCTTCACTCACACTGGTCAGCAAGGCAAGGTCGGCCGCTGCCAAGAGGCGGGGGACGTCCGTCCTTAAGCCGAGCCAACGAATTTGATCCTCAAGTCCTAAGTCCTGAGATAATTGCCGGATCGACTTTTCTTCCGGACCTTCGCCCACAAGAACCAGTTTCACGTCACTACGATTTTCAGCGACGTGGGCGAGGGCTCGGATCGCCGTAGCATGATCTTTCAAGGCATCGAGGCGAGCGACCTGGATTAGAACGAAGTCATCGAGATCGATCCCCAGTTTTCGTCGGATTGGGATGCGGTCGTCCGGGATCCGGGAATAGTCCGAAAGGTCGATGCCATTGTAGATCGTCGCCACGCGAGGCGCCGGGAATCCCTCGTTGCGGATGAGCGCCTGGCGAACCGCCTCACCAACACCCACGACTTCATCACGCCGCTCCAGAAGTAGGCGGTTCGCAATGATCCGCTTGAAACGGGGGAAATCGGGGAACCATCGCCCATGTTCGGTGAAGAGAATGGCCGGTCGTCGGCAGAGCAAACGGGCCAGTACGGCGTAAGAAAAGGGCGTGTACTGGTGAGCGTGGATGACATCAACCTTCATCCTTCGCAGCAAGCCAGCCAGGCGGCCGACACAACGCAAGTCGACCCCCGGACGCCTCGTCAAGACATGTACCGCGAAACCCTCGCGGACGAGGTCCTCACCGAGTGGCCCAAGACCGTCGAGGCAAACATAAAGGAACCGATACGCTCCGCTGAGCCGACGTCCGATTCGCGCCGCCAGAATCTCGGCTCCGCCAACGCCGAGGCTGTGGACCAAATGGCAGACGGTCGCGCCAGTCGGCCTTGTCGTCATGTCGGGGGACCGCAATTGCCCTTCCTCGGTCACCATCGCATCAGCCATGCGTCGGTACCGCCAGACGATCCTGGGTTATCGGAGCGGTCCAGGCTTCCCCGTGAATTCGACGACGACCCAGCTCGTAAATCATCATCGCCAGTATTAAAAATGTGTGGTTCTTTCGGACATTTAGGTGTTCTCGAACGATGGTTCGCACCCCATCAGCTTCGAAAACCTCCGAATCGAGACAAGATTCGTGGAGGAGCACTCGTTCGACAAGCGGCGCGAGTTCCCGGCGAAGCCAGAGTCCGAGCCGTTCGTATGGCTGATAACCACGAATCCGTAGCTTGCTCAGGACCTGGAGTTGGAATTTAGCCAGTCGCCGAATCAGCCGACTGGAACCGATTCGAGCCCCTGTGTTGGCATTGATCACGTCAAGAAAATCGGGTCTCCGTCGGCGGAGAATCTCGCCTTGGATCGTTTCTGCGAGTTTGAGCCCGGGTGGAACTCGGAAGAGGGTTTCGATGAGATCGTTGTCGAGATATGGAAGCCGAGTTTCCACCACAGATCCGAATTCTACCATCGAGAGAGCGGTTTCCCGACGTACTCTTTGGGTCAAGAAGAGATGTGCGATTCGCTGCGCAGGCGGATCGAATCCAACCGATTCTTGGAGGGCTTCGCGCAGCGATTCTCTCGCGAGATCCTCCCGTGATTTCTCGAAGTCTGCGGCGAAGAGGGGACTGCTCACGTCGTTGATAAGAAAGGCGCGGAGCCGGCGCAGCAGCCAGTTCTCCAGGTGTTCCTCACGAAGCGTGAGAGCCGCGCTGTCGAAAGAGAAGTTGTACGACTTATCCATATGCATCAACTCTCCTGCGTGACCGCGAAGCAAAACCTCGATCCCCAATTCGCGATAGACAGGTAGGGTCGGGATTGTGATGCATTGGGAGAGGTAATGGCCGTCGGTGAGGTGGACCAGGCGATTCAGATGCTCTTCGAATTGACCCAGGAACAATTCATCGAGAAGGTGGGTGTGATGTCGGCAGCCGACCATCCCTGATAATTGCTCCGCTCCCTTGAGATCAATGCTACCCCGCACTCCCAGACTCACCGCGGTGACGTCTATGTGATCGTGGTCGAGAACTGCTAGGATCGTCCGCGCATCGAGTCCACCAGATAGAGAGATCCCGAGCCGGTCTGCTCCAATGGACCGGCGATCGACGGCCTGCTGGAATACCACTTCGAGGCGGTCCAGGGCTTCGCGGGGATCGAACGAGGCTCGACCCGAGCCGGGAGCAAGTCGCCAGTATCGATCGATTCTCAGACGATCGTCGTTTGCATCGAAGACCATCCATCCTGCCGCAGGCAAGATCCGAACCGCCTCAAGAAGGGTGTGCTCACCGAGCAACTGTCCGAAGGTGAAAAACTGAGAAATCCCGCGACGATCAGGCGACCGCGAAACAGTCGGATCGACGAGAAGAGCCTTGATCTCCGAGGCGACGATCAGCCGACCTGGCGTATGGGCATAATAAAGCGGCCTCATCCCGAATCGGTCACCGGTGAGGACTAGGCGTCGCGACTTCACATCCCAGATCGCGGCCGCAAAACATCCATGCAGCCGCCGGAAGAACTGGGCGCCCTCGGACTCGAAGCCATGCAGGAGAAGCTCTGCCTGGCTCTGGCTGCCGAACCGATGGCCCGCGATCTCCAGAGAAAGGCGAAGTGCGTCAAATTCATAGATCTCGCCGGTCATCACACATAGAAGCGACCGGTCCTCGTTAAACGCAGGCTGTGCCGCCGTATCGACGTAGCCGAGGCTGACCCGTCCCAGGGCAATTCCTTCCGCCGTGTCCTTGTAGAGATCCACGACATACCAAGGTTCATGTTGAAGACGCCCCGCCATCGCGGTGGCTTCGTCGGCCAGTTGCGCCTCATGGGGAGAACCGATCAGGGCGAATATGCCGGGCAACTTTCTCGCCTCCGTTTTGGATCCAGCGCCTGGAAACGGCAGTCGCGTCCAAGGTTGCATATGATGACCACACCTCTGCCAATCAGTCCCACCCAACTTTGGATTGGGGCCAGTCCTTCTCTCCCGAGACTACGACATTCGGCTCTTCCATCGGTGTTCGATGGCGATAGACAAGGACCGAACGATCAACAGGTCCTGTTCTGGACTCAAACCTGGCTTCAAGGATGCAATTCCTCGCAAACCATTCACGATATTCGTCCGAAACCTGCTTGGCCTCGACGACGAACCAGGGAGTCCGCTCGATCTGATTCCCGGGAGGCTGGAGAGGAACTCGTCGGACGAGACCTTGACTCATCGTCTCCGAGGAGTCAACTCCTAGGTAGAAGGCGATCACACCAGTGATCGAGCCGAAGATGGGAGGGTTTTCCGATGACTGCGGATCAATCCGGGCCGCGTTGCGAAGGTAGGCGGATGCCTCCTTCCAACGTGGCCGATCGCCGTGCATCACGGTACCGTAGGCAGCCAGCATGCCGACACAGTAGAGTAATGTCGCCGAGCCGACGACCAGAGTTAGCCGGCGATATCGTCGGAACATTTCCACGAGCGCAACCGAGCTGAGTGCTGCCAGACCCGCCAATGAAATGAGGCCATAGTACCAGGTTACGTTGACGGCATTGAGCATCGCGATGATGATAAGTTCCAGAACCGGAATCCATCCAAGGAGCAGCAGGAACAGCCTGACCCGCCAAGGGAGGCGCTGAGTCAGGAACGAGCCGACGATGGCGAGGATGGCTAGCGGCGGGCCGAAGTAACAGACCAAAGTAATGAGGACGTGGAGGTAATCACGGGCGGACGGAATCACGAAGTCTGACATGAGTCGTCGAAGATCGGCCATCCCCCGTGCGAACGTTGCAAGCGTGAGGACCAGAGGTCCCAATGAAGCGACGTAGAGTCGAATCGGATACCTCTCGCCTCCACCGAACCAGCCGACGAGCACAAGGTAAGAGACAAAAACCGGTGCTAACAGGACCGCAGAGAAATGACTGAAAAGCGCACCGACCAACGCCAGGTTCGACCACAGCAACGGCCAGATCCGCTTCCGCTCGAATCCCTCTAGGAACCCCATGATCGCCAGCATCTGGAAGGCGAAGGCGGTCGTGTAGTAGCGGATCGACTGCGACAGGAAGATGTGTCCGATGCAGAGAGAAACCAGAAGGGAGGCGAGAAATCGCTCTTCTCGCGGAAGGATTCGTCGGAAACTAACATAGACAAGCCCAACTCCAAGCACACCGATCATCGCAGCTAGGGATCGCCCAGCCAGCACGGACACGCCCGTTACTCCGAACACCCACCGGAGCGCGAGGAAGAAAATCGGGAAGAATCTCGGGAACGGCATGCTTGGGTTCTGTGAGAAGTAGATTGAACCCTCTTCATCCTCCCACAGGCTCCATTCTCCCAGTTTCCAGGCGCGGACGGCTGCCGCGATGACCAGGATGATCAAGAGTGGCCAGATGCCACGGGAGAGACGTCGTGGGCCCACCGGGTTACGTCCGCGCCTCGTCATGGCTCTCCCCCCTTCTTGGATGCTCAACTGGCCGACGTCGCTGCAATCCGAGTCGGGACCTGCCGGAGCCCTCCGGCAGAAGTCTGTTCCCCGGCTGTCCCGGCCTCGTGATACTCCGCGTCCTGATTGACACGCCAAAGGTCGTAAACGCGGGCACCAGCGAGAATATTGCGAACGCAGAGCATTGCTGTCATCATGGCGTGGTCTTGATTATTGTATTTATGCATCCCGTTGCGACCGACAAGATGGAGCGTTGGAAAGCGACTCTCCAGCTCCTCCCGGATCGTGGCGACATGAGTCGCGTAGGAATCGTCATAGACAGGATAGGCCTTCGGCTGTCGGACAACGCAGCCATCGACGACATCCTCGGGGCTTGCCAGACCGATCGCGGCTAGCTCTCGCGTCCCTCGCTGGATCAAAGCATCGTCGGATGAGTTCCAGACTCCATCTCCTTCGAAGCAAAAATACTCAAGTCCATAGCACGACATGGAAGGGTCCGGAACCATTTCCTCTGACCATGATTTAAAGTTCTGGATCCGACCGACTTGGACCTTAGGATCGTGGATGTATATCCAGTTGTCTCCGAATGTCTCACGCTGGTTGAGGATCAGGACGACGGTGAGAAAGTCTCGGTATTTCAGCTTGTCGGCAGATTGGACCGCCGCATCGGAGAGTCGTGGCGAGAGACCGTGAACGAGGCTACGCAACGGCGCAGACGAGATGACGTGATCGCTGGTCAATGTCTCGGCGTCGCCAGCGGCACCTTGGTGGGTCAATCGCCACTTTCCGTTTGCATCGTCGAAAGAACATCCGATCACTCTCCGACCCATCGCAATCGACCCGCCGTGGTCTTCGACCTTCGTCGCGCACGCTTCCCACATCATTCCCGGCCCCTTTCGGGGGTAGCGGAACGAACCGATTAGAGACTTGACGACTTGGTCCGGGTTGCTGGAATCGCGGCGTGGAAGGATCGCGTTGAGGATAGCCGACTTCAACGAGAGCCCCTTGATCCGCTGGGCCGCCCAGTCGGCCGAGATCTCCTGGCAACTCATCCCCCAGACCTTCTCGGTGTAGGTCTTGAAGAAGATCTGAAAGAGCCGAGCACCAAACTGGTTGGTCACCCAGTCTTCAAAACTCCTCGGCTCCTTGATCGGGAACCCCCGCGCCTTCAGGTACGAGAGGACACAACGGCAGGATTCAATCAGGCCGAGCTTGCGAAGTGCCTCGGTCGCCTTGAGCGGATATGAAAAGAACTTGCCGTGGTAGTAGATCCGCGACGATCGGGGCCGCACGAGCATGTCGTCTGGTAGAATCTCGGACCAGAAGTCCTCAACTTCTTTCGCCTTCGAAAAAAACCGATGGCCGCCGATATCGAAGTAAAAACCCTTGTAGCGAGCCGTCCGGGAGATGCCGCCGACGTAGGTCGGATCGGCCTCGAGCACGGTCACGCCGAGTCCTTCCCTCGCGAGCAGGTAGGCCGCAGTCAGACCGGCCGGACCGGCTCCGATGATTGCTACAGTAGCATTATTCATAAGGATCGCACTCCCGAAGATTTGAACTTGCCGCGTCCGGCCCGGGCCGGTAAGTCGGACTCAGGAACGCTCGACATGAGCATCGAAGAATGGGGTATGGGGCTCATGACCGAGGGTCAGCGCGCACTGACAGGCTATCCGGGAATCCTCCGTCGTCGTAAACTGTTCCCAGTTCAGGAGGCCCGCCAGGCCGACTCACGACGGAGCATGGCCCGATGCGGAAGCCCTACCCCTCCGACCTGACCGACGAACCGGCCGCCGTCATCAACCCCTGAATCCCCGTCAGCAAGGTCGGACGGCCCCGCAAGGTCGAGATCCGAGAGATCCTCAACGCCCTCTTCTCCCCGCTCCGCTCCGGCTGCCAGTGGGACATGCTGCCGCACGACTTCCCGCCCAAGAGCCCCGTGTACGATTACTTCGCCCAGTGGCGGGACGACGGCACCTGGCAGACGATCCTGGATGCCCTTCGACAGCAGGTTCGAGTGGCCGACGGCCGAGAGCCCGGCCCGAGTACCGGCAGCATCGACAGCCAGACGGTCAAGGGGGCCGAGGCCGGCGGTGAGCGGGGCTCTGACGGCGGCAAGAAGATCCGGGGCGGAAGCGATACATCGTGGTGGACACGCTCGGCTTGCTGCTGGTCGTGCTGGTCACGGCGGCCTCGGCAGACGATGGGTCGATAGCTCCCGAGGTGCTGGGCCAGTTGACGCCCGAGCATCCGAGCCGACGGAAGTGGATCTGGTCCGAAGGCAAGTACCACAACCGCCGGCTGGACGACTGGATGGAGCCGCCGGGGGTTGGCTATTTGCTCGAAGTGGTCAGCCGGCCGGCGGGTGCCCAGGGCTTCGTCCTGCTGCATCGCCGCTGGGTGGTGGAGCGGACCTTCGCCTGGCGGGGCCGATATCGGCGGAACAGTCGGGACTACGAATATCCCACCCGTTCGAGCGAGGCGATGCTGCGAATCAGTTCGATTCATCGGATGCTCAGGTTGTTGCGACCCAATCAGTCGAAGAAGCGGGTGCCGTACAAGTACCGAGAATTACAGGGAACCATTCTCGGATAGCCTCTCAGCTCGACTGATGCAGATTTCGTGGGCCCGCCTCGGTCGTAGTATGGGGAGTTGAACCGGCTTCCCCCGACCATCGCCCGAGGACGGACCCACCATGATCCTACCGCCCGAAGCCCAGCCGCTCCACGACGCGCTGGCCCCCGCCTTCACCCGCCCGACCTTCCGACGCTTCTTGGTCCTGGCCGGATCGGCCATCCTGACCGACGGCCGACGCACCATCGCCAACCTCCTGCGCACCGCCGCACCGCTGGCCGCTGGCCACCCGACGACCTTCCAGCGCGTCCTCTCCTCGGCCTCGTGGTCGGCGATGCAGTTGGCCTGCGGCCTCACCCGGCTGGTCCTGACGCTCGTGCCCGCCGATCGGCCCGTCCCCCTGGTCGGCGACGACACGGTGGAGAGCCACCCCGGTCGCAAGGTCTACGGCAAGGCCCGGCACCGCGACCCGGTCCGATCCAGCCACGGCGACACCGCCTGGCGTTACGGCCACAATGTGGGTCGTGCTCGCCGTGCTGGTCCGCTTCCCCGGGACCACTCGCCCCTGGGCCTTGCCGATCCTGGTGGACCTCGACCGCTCCGAGGAGGACGACCGGGCGCGCGGTCGGCCGCATCGCACGCCGGCGCAGGTCATGGCCACACTGCTGCGGGTCATGCTGCTGCGGTTCCCGGACCGGCGGTTCGTCTTCGTCGGCGACGCCGGCTACGGCACCCACGAACTGGCCCGGTTCGCCCGCCGCCATCGGGACCGCCTGACTCTGGTCAGTAAGCTCCACCCCGAGGCGAACCTGTTCGATCCGCCCCCGCCGTACCGGGGCCACGGCCGGCCGCCGGTCAAGGGCGCCCGCCGGCCCAAGCCGAGCCAGGCGGCGGCCGTCGCCGAACTGCGGACCGAGACGGTCGCCTGGTACGGCGGCGGCACGCGGTCGGTGGGGATCACCCACGGCACGGGGCACTGGTACAAGGCCGGCGAGGGGCTGGTCGAGATCGCCTGGGTCTTCGTCCGAGACCAGACCGGCACCCACCGCGATGAGTCCTTCTTCAGCACCGACCCCGGCATGAGTCCGCTGGCTATGATCGAGGCCTACACCGGTCGCTGGAACCTGGAGACCACCTTTCAAGAACGGCGCAGCCATCTCGGATTGGAGACGACGCGAGGCTGGTGCGAGCGGACCGTTCTGCGTGGGGCCCCGTGCCTGTTCGGTCTGTATACGGTCGTGGCGTGGCTGTACCAAGCCCTGCCCGAGTCCAAGAGGGGAGGCGGCGTGGACTGGCCGGGCAAGACCGGCGTGACGTTCTCGGACGCCCTGACGGCGGTTCGCCGTTGGCTGTGGCGGGAATGGGTATTTCCACAGGCCGGGGGAGCAGCGGCCCTCGAAGAACTCCCCCAGCCGTTACAGGACATCCTGTTCTACGCCCTGGCCCCGGCGGCGTGACCCAAAGGAATCTGCATCAGTCGAGCTTAAAGGGTGTACGAAAAGCCAGATTTGCCCTAGAATTCCCGCATGGAACGCAAACCGTATCCCTCCGATCTGACCAACTCTCAGTGGAAGCGGCTCAAGGTCCTGCTACCCGAAGCCAAGCCCGGTGGACGTCCCCGCTCGGTGGACCTGCGAGAGGTCATCAACGGCATCCGCTACGTCGTCCGGGGCGGCAACTCCTGGCGGATGATGCCCCACGACCTGCCCCCCTGGAGCACCTGCTACGACTACTTCCGCAAGTGGCGAAACGACGGCACCTGGCGGCGGATCAACGACACCCTGCGGGATCAGGTCCGCAAGAAGGCCAAGCGGAATCGAAGCCCCAGCATGGCCATCATCGATACCCAGAGCACCAAGACTACCGAGCAAGGTGGTCCCCGGGGCAAGGATGCCCACAAGATGGTCAATGGGCGGAAGCGGCACCTGATCGTCGATACGCTGGGGCTGATCCTGGCCGTGGTCGTCCACTCCGCCGGCATCCAGGATCGGGACGGGGCCAGGCTGGTCCTGGCCCGGATCAAGGGGTGCTTCCCCCGGCTCAAGAAGATCCTGACCGACGGGATCTACAACGGCGGGATCGCGGAGTGGGCCAAGCAGTTCGGTGGCTGGATCATGGAGGTCGTGCCGAAGCCGGTGAAGGAGGAGGGCGAGCCGTTCAAGGTGATGAAGTGGCGTTGGATCGTGGAGCGGACGTTCGCCTGGCTGGGGCGGTCTCGGCGGCTGAGCAAGGACTACGAACGCCAGCCAGAGTCCAGTGAGGCGATGATCTACATCGCCATGATCAATTTGATGCTCAGACGTCTGGAACCCAAGTAGCATTGGCTTTTCGTACACCCTTTCAGAGCCGTTTCGCGGCGGGAACGGTCATCACCTCGCTGGTCGTCTCGAGATAGCGGTCACTCCAGCGTGCCAAAACGAGCAGACTCCAGAGTATCCGACCATGACGTGCCGACCCATTGAGGTGATCGCGGAAAATCCGGCGGGCGACGCTCTGGTTGATGAGGCTGCCGACTCGTGATCGAGGGTCAAGTACGATCGACTCCACCGGCTCGCGAAGTGGACCGCGTAGCCAGGAGTCGATCGGTAGGTCGAACCCACGTTTCGGACTCCGCAGGATCGCCTCCGGCAACCGGTCTCGACAGGCTTGTTTGAAGATCCACTTCGTTTCTCGGCCGCGAACCTTGAGTTCTGATGGGATGCGGGCCGCCAGTTCCAATAACTCGTGGTCGAGCAGCGGCGGACGGACCTCCAAGCTGTGGGCCATGCTCGCCCGGTCCACTTTCACGAGAAAGTCGTCCGGCAGGACGACGGCGATGTCGGCGCCAATCATTCCAGCCAGTGGGTCCGCCGGATGGCCCGTCGTGTAACCATCGCGCACCACACGCCCCGGGTCATGCCGACCGAGTCCCGCCGCCAGCTCGTGGGCGAGCAACTGACGGCGCAGCGGTGTCCGACAGAGCGCCAGTGTGTTGGCGTAGGCTGCATCATCCTCAAGGGAAAGGTTTGTCAGTCGGATCTTTGCCCGTAGCGGTCTCGGAAGCCAGCCGGCCGCGGGCCAAGCGCGGGCCAGAGGCCCGATCACCGCGCGACGGAACCAGACTGGGAACCGGTCCCGGAGCCGGGCCTCCACGAGGTCATGAGCGTAGCGGCTGTAGCCGCCAAAGGCCTCATCACCCCCGTCACCCGAGAGGACTACCTTGACGCTCTGGCTCGCGAGCCGAGAGACCAGATACGTTGGAATCGCTGAGGGATCGGCAAACGGTTCGTCGTAGTACAGCGAGAGCTCGTCGAGCAACGTGACAGCATCTGGTGTGATTACTTCCTCAACGTGGCGGGTTCCGTACCGTTCGGCAACCAGTCGCGCCAATGGCAACTCATTGAAAGATCGCTCTTGGAAGCCAATGGAAAAGGTCTGAATCGGTTCTGCATGTTTTCGGGAGGAGCTCGCGACGACGGAGCCCGAATCCAGACCGCCGCTCAGGAAGGCCCCGACCGGCACGTCAGCAATGAGATGTAGGCCCACAACCTCATCGATCTTGGCGCGAATCAATTCCTCCCACTGCCGCACACACAGGGTCCGGTCTGGCTCGAACCTCAGGTTCCAGTAGCGTCGAGGTGGACGATTCCAGCCGGAAGACCCGACCATCAGGGTGTGCGCAGGCGGGAGCTTGACGATCCCGCGAAAGATGGTATTGGGACCAGGTACAAACCCGAATGTCAGGAAGCTTTCGACCCCTTCCGGGGCAACTTCACGTGCAATCCCTGGGTAAGCCAGGATCGCCTTCAGTTCCGATCCGAAGAGGAGCACCTCCTCATCGCGGTACAGGTACAACGGCTTGATCCCAAGGCGATCCCGCGCCAGTAGGAGCCGACGCTTAGCCCCATCCCAGAGGGCGAAGGCAAACATGCCGCGAAGCCGCTCGACGAGGTTTTCACCTTGTTCCTCGTATAGATGAACGAGGACCTCGGTATCGCTTCGTGTCTGAAACCAATGCCCGCGAGACTCCAGTTCATCGCGAAGAACTTGATAGTTGTAAATCTCTCCATTAAAGATGACCTGGACTGTGCCATCCTCGTTACCGATCGGCTGGTCGCCCCCTTCGAGGTCGATTATCGACAGTCGCCGATGCGCCAGACCGATTCCCGGTCCAATCCAGAACCCCTCGGCGTCGGGTCCACGATGCGCGAGGGCCCCCGACATCGACCGCAGAACGTCGGGGTCGACGGGGTGGTCGGAACTTGCGAAGAAAAATCCGGATATGCCGCACATGCCTTACTGCTTTACTGATTGAGATGCCTGGAGAGGGAACGGGGGTTGGCTCGACAACCGAAGACGCTGGCTGACCAAGTCATACACCCGGAAGCCGTCGCGGACAAACTCGCTCGGGTCCTCGCAAACTGCCCGGATGAACGGACCCTCGTACAGCGTGAGGTCTCCGAGAAACAGTGGGTCGTTCCACCGATGGGGCATCCAGTCAAACAGGAACGACGCCAGCGAGAGCCATCGTGCCCGTCCTCCATAGATCCCGCCCTGGATGTGCCACTTCTGTCGGAGTCGCGCGGGATGACGGACGTAACCAAAATGGTGGCAGGCGAATTCCTCGGAGGAACAATCCCGTTCCAGGTCCATCCCGGGCGCTCCCACGTTGGCGCCGTCTCCCCAGGCTTCGAATTCTGGAAGGTTTCGATGTATCCGCACCAGTCGCTCGGGCCAACCGACTTTACGCGGCCTCGTGTGATAGACCTTGTAATTGCCGTAAAAATTCTGGAGTTTGATGGCGACCAGGTCATGTTCGGTGTTTTCCAGATGTTGCCGCAGACGCTCGAATTCCCACTCGGGAATGAATTCGTCGCAGTCGAGGAGTAGGCACCAGTCACCGTGGCACCTTCGGCGGGCCTCGTTCTTGAACCGGGTGTACCAGTGTAGCCCCTCGGGTCGTCCCCACCGGGTTCGGAAGACCTGGATCTTCGGATCGAGATCAGCGATAGCCTCGAAGCTTCCATCCGTGGAGTACCCTTCGTTCACGATAATCTCATCTGCCAATGGCAGGTGATGCCTCAGCATCGCGACGACGTGGAAGTCATAGGCCAGACCATTACGGACAAAGGTATAGATTGAGAGTCTCACTTCAGGTCCCGGGAGCCTTCCCATTCACGAAGCCGATCGAGAAGAAATCTGCGTTTTCGCTTTAACTGAAAACGAGTGCTGTCCCCTGCCGAGTTCGATTGTTTGAAAAGCCTTCAAGAAGAGGACATTTAACTGTCCCGATTGTTCCAATGCGGCCACGGACACAGGCGATAGTCTCCGGTTCTCGAAGCGGTAGGCGAGGTAACCTAGATCGGACATGAGTGTGAGGAGTTGCCGGGCGTCGCTACCCAGTTCGCGGAGGAAACGGTCAGTCACCTCGCAAAGGACCGCCGGACCCGTGGGATCGGCCAGATGCCGGGTGAAGCCGCGGATCGCCAGCAACTCCGCTCCTTCCAGGTCGATCTTTACGAGACGGACAGGTGGACAGCCCTCCAGCAACTCATCCAGTGTGACTGATGGTACATCCCAGTGCGGAGCATTCCCATCGCCGGGGCGAACTGAGTTGGCACCGATGTTGTTGTCGTGCGGCTGATAGATTCGCACCGAGCCGGTTCGATCGGAGACGGCGAATTCGTAAAGCGTGATGTTCTTCATCGGATTGAGATCGAGGTTCCGTCGAAGTTTTTGAACGGTCGGCGGGACCGGTTCGAGTGCGATCACGCGTCCCTCCTCCCCAACCGACTGCGCCGCGATCAGGCTGAAGTAACCAATGTTGGCCCCGAGATCGACGAAGATGTCACCCGGTCTCAGGAGGCGTCTGACCACCCAAGTCTCGTCCGGTTCCCAGCAGCTCCAGTAATAGCTGAACAGCTCGATGAAGTTTGACGGGTCCAGGTGCATCCGGATGCCGTACTTGAGCCGCTGGACCCCGGCAGGAACCTCGCGAAATCCGGATCGAGCCAGGAAATGAAGCCAGAGTCTCCACTTCCCTCGCTCGATCGGAAACGAGGAGAAATAACAACGAGCTAACCGATTAATGATTGACCTCATTGTCTATTGCCCAATTCCTGCCAGTCCGCCGTGATCGTCACTTCGCCCTGGGGACGATCCGTATCGTGGTTCCATGGACCATCCTGGCATTCCTTCGTTTTCGACATTTGGCCATCACGATACCGCACCACGTGGGCAGGCACCCCGACGGCTATCGCCAGGTCCGGGATGCTCCGAGTGACGACGGCCCCGGCGCCGATGACTCCATGATCTCCCACATCGGCCATGACGACCGCGCGCTCTCCGATCCAGCTATCGCAACCGATCCGGACTCGCGGCCACGATCCCGATTGGTCGCGAATCGGGAGGTCAAGGCGTTCGATGCCGTGCTGGCTTCCGCCGTTGGTCACGGAAACATGAGAGGCCAGCAACACATCATCCCCCAACGTCACGTCGCCCAGAGAGCAGTATGGTCCGACATAAACTCCTCGACCAATCTCCGCAGTCGGGTGGGAAAGGAGTGTTCCAAAACCGATCCAGGCGTCGTTCCCACATCTCGGCAGGACCAGTCGGTAAAAGGCCCGTCGCAGGAGAATTCCGGTTAGTCCGGGCACGAGGGCGAACGCTTGCGACCAGCCTGGGAAGGCGTACTCCGCTCCGAGGACTACTCTCCCCAACTGATAGAGCAGAAAGGCCGGCAGGACCAGGAGCGTTGCCAGTACCGATATGATGACCTTCAATGAGTGTCTCATGAGGTGAGCGTCCGCCTCTTCCGGACCTTCTGGCTCTCCGGACTGGACGATTGCAGGAGCCAGGGCTCTACTCGATGGACGATCGCCTTCCAATCGAACTCTGCGACGGCCCAACGCCGGGCCCGATGTTCCATGATAATTAACCGGGTGTGATCGGAGAGCAAATCGACCACCGCTCTGGCAATAGCGCTGGGGTCATCGCAGTCGACGACAAACCCGGTCTCGCCATCCCGCAAGGTTTCGGGGCGCCGCCGGAATTCCCCGCGATCACCGCCTTTCCACACGCCTGAGCCTCGACCAGTACCATCCCGAAACCTTCGATATCGGAATTGACCCGGCGATTCGGGAGCGCGAACAAGTCACACTGCTGATAGGCCCTCAACAGCGTAATATCGTCGCGTTCACCTAGAAACTGTGTGTGAGCTTCGACGTCGAGCAGGCGGGCCAGTTTCTCAAGGGCGAGACGTTCCTCGCCATCACCGAGGATGGCATAAAGGATTTTGGGGACCGCCTTGCGGATGGCCGGCAGGGCTTCGATCAATCGATCGTGTCCTTTCCGCTTCTGGAGCCGCCCGACGGTAAGAATCACCGTGCGGCCCTCCCACCCGAGCGATTCTCGATCCTGGGAGCATTCCGCGGGAACGAAGTAATCAGTATCAACTCCTGGGTTCAGCACTATGATCCGATTCTCAGGAACGCTCCAAGCCTCTCGGAGCAGTTCTGCGGTGTGCTGACTGTTGGCGATCATTAATCTCGCTCCCGCGAGCACCCAGCGCGTCAACCAGGTCAGCTCGCGGCTGGTCGTCGCAAGGGTCAACTCCTCACCATGCACGAAGCAGAGGTATGGAGTTCCGGCCACGCGCTTCAAGGCCAAGGCGCTCAGGCCTTCTGGGAGGCACTTACCGGCGTGGATCGTGGAGATGCTCTCGGACAAAATCCGTCGTCGCAGCAAGCCGAGCAGCCGACCATGAGCACGCATCGATCCGGCGTGGAGCACGCCCCAGGTTGGAAGCGACATTGGCGTCCGGATGATTCGCAAATCGTGTCCGCGATCATAATCCTTCTGTCCAGGAGCTTCTCCCGCCATGATGAGCACCTGATCCCGTGGGAGCCGACCGTAGAGTTCTCGAAACCAGCGGCCACTCCCTCCGGTCCTGGGCGGGAATACTTCGGTCAGCAGCAAAATACTCATGCTTATGTCTCCACAGTCCCGTGGAGCACGTTGTGATACTCTCTCAAGATATTTCGAACATGCGTCTGCAGGCTAAACCGTGTTTCGCATACTTTCCGGCCCTCATCCCCGAAACGGTTGCGGGTTGTCTCCTCATTGATCAAGCGGCCGAGGGCTGACGCAAGAGCATCGGGATCTTGCGGAGGGACCAGCAAACCGGTCCGCTTGTCCTCGATCATCTCGGGGATGCCTCCAATGTTCGTTCCGACAACGGGCCGTCTGAATGCCATCGCCTCCATCGTCACCAGGCCGAGCGGCTCGACCCGAGACGGCATGGTCACGATATCCGCCGCCACCATCCAGGTGCCAACCTCATGTTGGAAGCCCAGAAAACGTGGCTTGCATCGGAGCGACTCGGCGAGCTTCTCCATGGCGAACCGATAGCGGCCTCCACCTTGCAAATCCTCACCGATAAGGACGAGCTCCGCAGTCGGTTCAGCCCTCAAGCTAGCCCAGGCCCGGATCAGATCCTGGACCCCTTTGTGCTCGTTGATTTGTCCCGCAAAGAGAACGATCACGCGATCCAGTGTCAGTCCGAGTCGAGCACGCGCCTGCCGTCTCGCCGAAGCGTTGGGAGCAGGCGGTAGCGGCAAGCCATCATGGACAACTGCCCTTCCTGCGTATCGAAACCGCGCTGACTTGTGATAGAACTCTTCCATTAAGGAACGGGACACGAAGAGATGCCGCTCAGCCCCGAACTTGTCGAACCAGTCGATCGCTCTCCCATCGAACGTAAACCGGTGGTGGCAGACTCTCGGGATGCCGAGACCCCTTGCCGCGTCCGAGGTGATCTGGTGCGTTGGAAGGTCATTGCTGTGAATCAACGTCGGCCGAAAGTTGCGGAGTAGCTGCCGGAGTCTCTTCCGGTCCCTCACATAGCGCGGCCATTGCCACTTGTCGGTGAAGGACATCGGCGTCGTCAGGCATCGCAGGCCGACCCGCTCCATCTGCTCCAGGACCGGACCGCGCGTGCCGAGGATCACCAGGACCTCGTGACCGACTCCCTGCAAACCCAGGGCCAGACGCTCGGCGGCGACCTCCGCGCCGCCGACGAAGGGCGCCATACTTGTGAGGGCGATGCGAAGGGGACGCTCTCCGGTCATTGGCAGTCTCAGACAGCAGCATTTGTCTGTTTCAGTTCCCGGTGATCGCTCCACGCCAACCCTCGTTCCCGATTCAGAAGAGAAGCATAAACCGACATCAAATCAATTAGTGTTTTCGCCGGATCGAATGTCTCGGTGACGCGTTGGCGAGCGGCTTGGCCGAGTTCGAGCCTGAACTGGGACTGTTCGGCGAGTTCTCGGACCGCGGCTTTCAGGCCGGCCAGGTCGCCCGTCTCAACAACCCGTCCCGCAGCTCCCACCACCTCACCGACTGAGCCTCCTCGGTAGGCGGCCACGGCACGTCCGCAGGCCATCGCTTCGCAGACGCTATTGCCGAACGTCTCGTATTCGCAGGTGCTGACAAAAATGTCCAGGGCGTGATGGAACGGCTCGATAGGCTCCAGGTTTCCCAGCCATTGCAGACGACGGCCCAATTCCTTGGACGCAATTCGCCCCAGTAAGTCCTCTCGATAGGCTTCATCGCCCGGCATGGCATCACCGGCGATCCTTCCAACGATCCGTGGGTTTTCACTCGCCAGGTCCGCGACCAGGTCGATAAACTCCTCCAAACGCTTGATGGGTTTGAAGGCCGAGGCCGTTCCGACGACGATCTCGTCCGACGCGACGCCCCACTCGCGACGTGTCGCATCACGGCCGGCCCCGAGCCGTCCAAACCGGCCGAGGTCGAGACCGAGGTAAAGGATGCGTTGACGCTGTTCTGGGACCAAGCCTGCGACGGCCGCGGCCGAGTCGTCCCGCTGCTGACATGAAGTCCAGAGCAGGGCATCGGGTCGTCGGCTCGGCAGCCCGAATGCCCACTCGCAGAACGCCCGCGAGACCAAGAACCGGACATGGCAGACCAGGGGTACGCCGAGTAGACGGCGCAGCATCAGACCGAACGGATAGACGTTGTGCTCGTTGCAATGTACCAACTCGACCCCTTGACGCCTGGCCCACCGAGCCACCCGCCAGGCGTGTCCGAGGCTCGGAATCGGCCACCGACGGTCCGGCCAAGGCATCGGGTCGACCCGGCACGGGAACCCACGCGATTCGAGCCAGCGTGTCAAGTCTCCCTCCGACTGCGCCACGACGACGCCCTCCAGGCCCACACTTCGGCCTAGCTCCAACCAGCTCTGGAGGATTCTCGCGGTGCTCCCCAGGTTCGGATTATTTGTCAGGAAAAGGATCTTTCTCATCTCAGTCGTCCGCGACTCCCTGGGAAGGTTCCGCAATCGTTTGCGTCGTGAAGAGAGCGTTGAACTGCTCACCCCACGAGCCGGAGGAGGCGTCACTCTCCGCGACCGGCGCCAGACCGCCATCGCTGATCGCGTACATCCGATATCCGAGACGGAAGAGCGGCTCGCAGAGGGTTTCCACCGAGTCCCCCAGAGCATTCAAGTAGGATTCGGTGACCTCGACGATCAGGTCCGGCCGATCCCTTTTCAGTCGTTCGTGCATCCCGGCGAGGACCTTCGCCTCGGCCCCTTCCACGTCGATCTTCATCAGGGCCACTCGTCGGTCGGTCGGCAAAACGTCATCGAGCCGAATCGTCCGGACCCGCGAGACTTCAGAGACGTCCTCAATCGCCCGCAGCGAGGAGCACCCTTGGTGATCCTCAGGGCCCGCGTAGTAAGCGGCTTCTCCGGAGATGTCGGATACCGCTTCCGACCGGACGATGACATTTGATGCACCGTTTCGACTCAGATTCGCCTCCAGTTCGCTGCGCGCCCTGACGAGTGGTTCGAAAGCGACGACCAGCCCTGATGGGCCGACCCGTCGCGACCCGAGCAAGGTGAAGAAGCCGATGTTCGCCCCGACATCAATGAAGAGGTCCCCCGGCTGCAGCCGTTCGGCGATCAACCGAGCTGTTGCCGGCTCGTAGTCGCCTGTCACGTAGACGTGCCGTCCCAGCCAGTCGCCCTGGTCGAGCCTCAAGAGGAACCCGTATCGCGTCCGGACCGTTCGGTAGTGTTTGCCCCGAAGCACCCACCGTGAGAGCGGCAGGGCCAGGTTGAGGAGCCGCCATCGTCCAAATTCCCAGGGCGACCACCGCAGGTAGAACGCAAGCGATTCCAGTGCAATTGTCGACCCAAGCTTCGGGAGCATCATCCTCGTTGCCCTATCGCAGGCCCCTCGGCCACCACTGTGGACGCACTCCGGCGGGCCGAGAAGGAGTGCCGCAGGAGGGCCAACAGATACGTCTTCCAGCATGCGAGATCCCAAGGCCAGAGGGCCAGACCGCGCCGGTACATCGCCAGAGCCTCACGGGACTCATGCTTGCGCCAGAGCCAATAACCGAGCCGCCAGAAGTATTCGCCGCTCAGCCGACGGTCAAGGGCTCGCAAGGCCGTGGGCGCTAGCAAACCCTCGTCGCGCAATGCCTCGTACCCTGAGATCAACTCCCGGATCACTCGCGCTGTCCTCGCCGGATCGGACCCTCCGCCTGCAGCCGACGAGTTTTGGTCGTGGACGTAATAGAGCAGGTGGACGTCGTCGATATAGCCCAGTCGGTGACCGATCGCGAGGGCACGGACTGCGAAGACCTGGTCTTCCGACTCGTTGCGAGGCTCAGTCCGGAACCGCTTCGTTTCAAAGACACGGCGACGGAAAACCGAGCCCTGGAGCCCACAGTAAACACCCTGGAGGATCGCACAAGCAAGCGCTGCTGGGTCCTCGATAATCCGGAGTGGACCGACGTCCCGCGCCCGCAGTCGCAAGAACGCCCGGGCACGGTCACCCTCGTAAAAGGTACTCCTCGCCAGCGTCCGACCGGTATCCTCGTCCACAATCCGGCTGGCGGCATAGACCCAATCCACCTCCGGACTCTTGACCAATGCTGCCACGCAGTGATCCAGGTGGTGCGGAAGCCAGACGTCGTCGCTGTCGTAGAATGCGACGTATTCTCCCATCGCATGGTCAAGACCAGCGTTTCTTGCCGCATACGCCCCCAGGTTTTTCTGATATGCGTACTGGACGGGACGATCGCTATCGCTGCGAAACCGGTCCACGACCTCGGCGGTCGCGTCAGTGCTACCGTCGTCGATCACCAACAATTCCCAGTCGCGGAGTTGTTGCGATCGGATCGCCTCCAGGGCCCTCGGGAGGAACCGCGAACGGTTGTAGGTTGGCAGGATGATGCTGACCATCGGGCCGTAGTCGCCCATCCGTCCGTTGTCAATCATCACGCATCGCTTCCTCGTGAGCCCACAAGTCGAGCGGATTCCAGCCAATCGAGTGTCAGGGCCAACGCCCGCTCGCGTTTGATCGGTGGATCGTATCCCAGTATCTGCCGCGCCTTCTCGACGCGGATCGTCGCCGGGCGAGGCCGGATCTCCATCATGTCACTGTCGTCGCTCGTCGGCCTCCGGTAGATCTCGACCGCATCTGACCCGAGCCCTCGCAGGAGACGGCTCTCCAGCATGGGGTACCGTTCCAGCAACAGTCGCGGTAGGCGACCGATTGGATCGGTCTGCAAGACCCGGCGACCGAAAGCCCGGAATTCCGGTGACTTCAGGATCAATCCCCCAACTCGCCACCACGACGCCAGCCAGGCCGCCGGGCCCCTCGCCCTGACACGTGACGGTCGCGAACCTCCGGGCATTCTCGGCAACTCGGCGCCCATGGCGTCAGCGAAGTAGCCGTAGAAGTCTCCCCAACTCAGGTCATCCCCATCGCTGATTGTGAAGACTTCGCCCGCGACACGATCTTCGGCTTCGAGGGCGCGGACGATCGCATGCGCCAGGTTATCGACATAGACCGTGTTTGATGGCGTCTCCGCCGAACCAGCCAGAACCAGCCGGCCGCGACCGAGGTACTGGATCGGCCGGATCGTGAACGTCCGTGAGTGCGGTCCGTAAACGTTGCCGGGACGGAGGACAACCACCGGCAGGCCCGCCCTCGCCGCTTTGAGCACTAGCCGTTCTGCCTCCACCTTGCTTTCTGCATAGTCGTCGCCTCGAGGCGGTCGGATCGGGGTTGTCTCATCGATCGTCTCTGTCACGTCATTGCCGTGGACGGCGATGGTGCTCAGGTGGACGAACCGCGAGACTTCCGCCGCCTTGGCCACTTCGATCAGACGTCGCGTGCCGCCGACCGTGACGGCGAAGATCTCACCACGACGACCGTAGGCCGTCCCGATGGCGCAATGAACGACTGCATCACAGCCTTCGACCGCACGCGCCACGTCCCCCGTAGATCGCAGGTCGCCCTGCACCATCTCCAACGGCAAACGTGCCAGCCTCGCGGCGCCGCTCGGTCGGTGGACCAGGGCCCGTACGTCCCAATCCCCGCCAATTTGAAGAATCTCCGCAAGCCGGCATCCGATGAATCCACTCGCCCCGGTGATCAAGACCCGCCGACGCCGTCTCCCCTGACTCGTCACCGATGCCTTGGGATTCGATCGCGGCGTGTTTGCCTTGGGACCACCGAGTCCCGCCCAGACCCACGGTTCGTCGAGCGGCTCGCGGCGTCGGTAGCACTCGGCGATCAGGCGGACCGTCCGCGTGGCCGAGTCACCGTCCAGCCGGGGCGGCTGACCGGTGCGGATCGCTTCGATCCAGTCATCAATGACACGTCGGTAAGCCTCGTAGCCCGGCAACGAGGGCAGGTCGGACCAATGCGCCCGGATCGTGTAATCTCGGCGCTCGCCTCGCGATGGGTCCTCCAAGGACAGTCCTCGAGGCTGGATCAACAGTTCGGCGTGCTCACCGGTCCGAAGCTCCAACGTGCCCTGTTCACAATTGACCCGAAGACTATTACGCAGCTTGCGAGTACGGCTCAATTCCACTCGGCCCTCGATCGACCGTCTGTCGTGCCCAAGTCGGAGCCGAAGGGCGGAGTCGGTCTCAACGCCACCCAGGGTGTTGTCCCGATAATCGAGGATTTCAGCCGGGCCGGGGAAAACCTCGAGGAGCAAGTCCAGCACATGCGAGCCGATATCGATGAGGACGCCACCTCCGCCCTGGTCCTTCCTCAGGTTGCTCAGAGTTGACAGGTCCCAGCCGTACTCGTCTCCCTCTTCGGCGTCGAACCCGATCAATCCGCCCAGCGCCATGCGTTCGAGGGCCGCGCGAAGCAGGCTGACGGCGGGAAAGAGGCGCCGGAAGTAGCCAGCGGACAGCGTGACCCCGGCCTCGCGGGCCGCCTCGTTCAGTGCTTGGGCCTCGTCCTCGTCGAGGGTCATCGGTTTCTCGACGAGCAGGTGCAGACCTCGCCCTGCTAGGGCGATTCCGCAAGGTGCATGGTGCGCCGGTGGCGTTGCGATCAAGGCGGCGTCAACCGTTGTGGAAGATAACTCGGAGGCATCATCCAGAACCGACGGCACGCCGTAAGCCTTGGCCAGCGCCTCGGCCCGCGACCGATCGTGGTCCACGAGCGCGACCAGGCGGATTCCTTCATGACCGGCCAGGACCGGCAGATGGAATCGCCGCGAGATCGCACCGCAACCGACCACGGCGACTCGCAACGGGCCGCCGCGATCCGCTTCAAGGCCCTGGCGCTCTTGCAAAGCAATGGACGTCACGATCAGCAAGCTCCTCCGTCGTCGGTCGCCACGAGATTCACCCCGTTCCGCCGCTCATCCCCTGTTGCCCGCGAGATCGGGCGGATCTCCCAGTCGAAGATCGGCATCACCACTCCGTCGCGGCGGTCGTTTCTCTTGGACCGGATGCAACCCGCCTCCGCGACCTCGAAGGCGAGTGCGTCATGTTGGAAGTCGAACGTCTGCTGGTTGATGATGTGCGAGGCGAACGTCATGTGATAGGTCCCCGGCGCGAGGAGATGGCTGGGGACCTGACATGTCGAGCGATACCAGCCCGCCGCCCGGATTCGTTCAGGCCAGTCGCCGGAGTCGCTGTCGAGCGACACGAAGACCCGCACCCCCTGGTCATTCCGTAACGAGATGCCGATCTCGAAGTTTGGCAACGGCCGCATCACCTCGTAATCGATCGCGATCTGGAAGGGCTCGTCGGCGTCCACAACCCCCGTCATGCCCCCGCCCCGCCCGATGATCCGGGCGGCCCGAAGACAGACCTCCGCGGCGGCCGGCTGGTCAATCGGGCGAACCCATCGCCCCTGATGCCCAAAGCTCTCGCCCAGGTAGGACCGGATCGCCTCGGCCGCTGTGCCGATCTCGCTAACATGCCCCCGATGAAGCAGGACAACTCGCTCGCAGAGCCGATGGATGATGCCCAAGTTGTGGGAGACGAACAGGACCGTGCGCCCGCCGCCAGCGATGGTGCCCATCTTCTGGAGGCACTTCCGTTGAAAATCGAGGTCGCCCACGGCGAGCACCTCGTCCACGAGCAGGATCTCCGGTTCGAGGTGCGCCGCCACGGCGAAGGCCAGGCGGACGTACATGCCGCTCGAGTATCGCTTCACCGGCGTATCGAGGAACCGTTCCATCTCGGCAAACGCCACGATCTCGTCGAACTTCCTCGCCACCTCTCGGCCGTCATCCCGAGGATGACTCCGTTGAGAAAGATGTTCTCACGGCCGGTCAGCTCGGGGTGGAAGCCCGTCCCCACTTCGAGCAGGCTTCCAATCCGACCGCAAACCTGCGCCCGCCCGGACGTCGGCTCGGTGATTCTGCCGAGGATCTTCAGGAGCGTGGACTTCCCCGCCCCGTTGCGCCCGATGATCCCGAAAACGCGACCCGCCTCGACCTCGAAACTAACATCCTTCAACGCCCAGAAGTCATTCCGGCCTACCCCCGGTTCGTCGCAGCCAACACTGTTGCGAGACTTCCATCGCTTCCAGGGCGCGACCACCGCGCTGGCGATCGACTCTCGCAGTGTTCGGTACGAGCCTCTCGGACCGGTCCCCAGGCGATAACACTTCGAGAGTCTCTCGACACGGATGGCTGGTCTCATGCGTTCCTCGAACCGACGGGGAAAGTCACATCCTGATGGATGGTCCGCGAGTCCAGCTTCAGGACCCCGGCGCCGATCAGCGCGGTGTAGTAGGGAATCTCGAGCCCGTGGAGAGTGACAAACTGGGCCGCCACCATGAACCCGGTCAGCCCCGAGATGACCATCCGGGCGGCTTCCCGGAAAAAGGGGTCCTGGACCGGGCGTTTCTCGTTTCGCAACGGCCAGAGCTGGGCAATGGTCAGTGCGTAGAAGGCCACCAGTGTTGCTAGACCCGGCACCCCCATCTCGGCGGCGGTCTGGACCCAGAGGGAATGGGCACTCTTACCCACCGTGAAGCCATACCGATGAGCCACCAGCGGCCAGTGATTTGGACCCAGGCCGGTCAGTGGACTCTCGGCCATACAGGAGAGGCAGGCTTTCCAGAGATCAAGTCGGCTCTCGGCCGAGTAGTCACGCGACTCTTCGCCCTTGAAGATCGTTGCGAATCGCTCTTGCACCTGGGGACCAGCGAGCCGTAGACCCACCACCAAGGCCACCGTAAAGATGAGGTAGTGACCGGGACGCTTTGGGATGACGAAGAACGCCGTCAAGCCGGTCACGATGATCGCCAGCATCGCCCCTCGCGAGAACGAGAGCAAAACTGCGTGCCCACAGAGGAGAGCGGTCCCCATCGCCGCTACCCGGAGCCAGAGATTCCGTTCGCCGAGTCCAAGAACGAATGACAGCCCCGTCGCCGTGACCAGACCGATCGCGTAGCAGTTGTTGTCCATCCCGCCGAAACCTAGCTCTTGCAGTCGGTTGAATCCCCCGAAGTAGGCCTGATTCAACTCGAGTGCCACGTACCCCTGGCTCAGGACGACTATCCATGTCAATTGCCGGATCTGCCGGGCAGTCTGGATCGTCGTAATCCCGACCACGAATGGAAGGACAATCTTCGCCATGCCCTCCGTGAAATACCAGGATGCCTCCTTGACGGGCGCAAGTGCGTGACCGACCAGCGCGCAGGTCAGGAAGCCGAGCAGTGCGGCGACGACCCCAGCGGCCCGGCCGAATCGCCAGTCCCCAAAGCCATTGAGCCCCCAGCCGATCAGCAGGGCGATGGCGACGATCCGGCTGTAGTTGCCGGGTGGCACGGACCAGTACCACAACGACTCCGGTCGAATGATGGCGAAGCAGATGTAAACCAGCAACCCGATGAATGGATTGAACAGCGAAGCCGCGGCACCTCCGTAGGTCAGAATGTAAGTAAAAATGAGTCCTTTCATCGTCCGGCAACGGCGACCCGCCGATCTCCCTCAGATGATGTCGGCGAAGTCCCGCTCGACGTGCCGGAAGTAGAGGCACCCGAGAACAAGCAACACCAGGCTGACGGCTACCGAGACGAACAGGGCCGTCAGGTCGTAGGTTCCACCCAGCACCGCGGCTCGGAAGTTTGCAATCAGGCCGTAAGCGGGATTCAGGGAGAGCAGGGACCGTGCCCGCGGCCCCACCTCGTTCGCCTGGAGGTAGATGCACGGTGTCGCGAACATCCAGAACTGCACGAGGAACGGCACGACATAGCGAAAGTCGCGATAGGCCACGGTGAGCGCCGACAGGAAGGTTCCCACGCCTAGCGCGGCGACGAGCAGGCCAGCGGCCATCAACGGTGCGATCAGCATCCCCCAGCCTGGAGCCAGGCCGTAGAAGGGCATCATCGCCAGCACTGCCGTGAAGCTGACGGCGAAGTCCACCAGGCCCGATCCGACGGCCGAGATCGGGATGATCAGTCGCGGGAAATAAACCTTCGCCACCAGCCCCTGACTCCCGACGACGCTCTGAGCCGCTGCGGCGACCGCGTTCGAGAAAAACATCCAGGGGACAAGTCCCGCCAGCACGAACAACGGATAAGGCAGGCCCTGCTTTGCGGCGGCCACCCTTCCGAAAAACAGACTAAAAACCAGCATCGTGGCCAGTGGTTGAAGCAACGCCCAGGCTGCTCCCAGCACGGTTTGCTTGTAGCGAACCTTGACGTCGCGCCAGGTCAGCAGGAAAATCAGCTCCCGGTATCGCCAGAGTTCCCGGAGGTTGACCGCGTGCCAACCGGGCCGGGCCTCGATGGTCGTCATGAACGATGGCTCGGACACCCCCGGGATCAGCGGTGGGACGAGCACGGTCTCGCTGTCCCGGTCCGGAGAATGCCCGTCGAGGATCGAGGCGTTGGCAAAACTCCAGCTCATCGGAACTCCCCGAGCATGACAACTTCCGTTCGCAACGCAGCCATCACGTGCCGGGCCGCGGAGTAACCGAGCCAGGCGCCGAGACACTCGCCGAGGAGATCCGAGGTGCTGGGATGTCGATCGGGGATGAAGTACTGACCGGTCTCGATCGCGATCCCCGCAATCAAGGCCGCGAGCACCACCAGCCAGCCCGTGGCAACCATGGATCGCCCCCGGTTTGGAGCCATCGCAATCAGCACCCCTAGTGGCGTAAATGACAGCAGTTCGCGGAGGAAGTGGTCGGCGGCCTGGTACTTGCTTCCCCAGTAGTAGTCCGCCAGGGGAGCCCAGGTCATTCGTCGGAGCCAGAAGTTCGAGGTCTGCTCGTCGGACAGGCTGGCATCGGCAGTGGCGAACCTTACCGGATCGGCCGAGAAGTCAAAAGGCTGCCAGGCGATCAAGGCCACGCCCAGGAACCAGGTCCCGAACAAGATCGCCCGCAAGGCCCTTCGATATCGGGTTGGATCTCGCCAGGTCATGAAGAGCACGGCCCAGTTTCGTAGGGTCTCGCGGTCGCGACCCAGTCGCCATCCGACGACGATAGCCGCCGTCCCGGTCGCAATGTCGAGCAAGTTGCAGTAGCGGGAGTAAACAAAGAATTGCAGCAACTCGACCAGGGTTGCCACCACGAAACCGAGACCCGCCATTGTCTTGACCGTTGGTCTGGATCCGCGCGCCGCGAGAGTGACGAGCAGACCCAGCGGCAGGAACGCCGCGACATTCACGAGGGCACTGCTCACGAGGACCTGGATGTCGCCAAAAGGACCCAGAAGGACCTTGCCCTCGTGGAACTTCAGAGCGAGCTCCTCGCGGTTGATGGTCAAGTCGAAGGGCATCAGTTCCACTAACACGAGTCCGGCCAGATATGCCGGTAGGGCCTGACGCGCCAGGCCCGACAGCCCTTTCATTCCCCAGAACCGACGTGCCCAGTCTGTGAAAGCCTGCCCGAAGAACAGCCAGGTCCCCCCTCCAACCGTGACCCCGATCGACTCCACCGCCAGGTCATTGAGCGAGACCGTTCTGGGCGGAAAGAAAACCTGGAGAAACTCCAACCCGATCGCGAGACCAATCCCGATCAGAACGATGACCGACGCGGCGGCAAGTCGGGCGAGCTGGCCCCGATCGACCGAGATCGCCCCGGCGATGAGAAAGCTCAAGGCCGCGAACTGTGCGGCGCTCGCCAGCCAGTCTCCTCGGGCACCGAGCAGACCCGGGTCGTAATACCGGAGATGCTGAAAGCGTTCCCACGCCGCGCCAAGCGTCAGGGTTCGGAACCGCAGGGGGATCAGGCAACCATAGATGGTCAGCAGGAGAACCGCCAGCGCGCACCATCGGTAATGGCCTGCCCTGGGCGGCAGCTCCGAAGGCGATTCCGCCGCCCGATTGATCCAGTTGAGTCGATAGGTCAGGCTCAACGCGCCTTCCCTCCGACCCGCAATCGTCCCGGCTCTCGCGACTCCGCCTCGGCGCTCGGTAGGTCGAGAAGGGTCGCGAAGGGCGACAGGCACTCGTCCCAGCGATGGTACGACTCGACGTAGGCGCGACCGGACGATCCGAGGCGAGCCCGCAGGCTGCGATCATCCAGTAACCGGGCGACCACCATCGCCCACTGATCGGGCGTCTCGGCCATCAACGCATGACGACCAGGCTCCACGCCGAGGCCCGTGAGAGCCTGCGGTGTGGCCACGACCGCCTTGCCCATGGCGAACGCCTCAAGAACCTTGTTCTGCACCCCACGGGCTATCTTCAACGGGGCGATCACGACCGCCGCCCCTGCGAGATGTGGTCGGACATCCGACACATCGCCAACCACCACTACCCCCGCCGTCTCATCCAGGCGCCGCACCTGAGCCGTCGGCCGTCGTCCGACTAGGGCGATGGTCGCGTCCGGTTGCAACCGACGGACCTCGGGCCAGACCTCGCGGCAAAACCAGCAGATTCCCTCAACATTCGGCGGATAGTCCAGCGCCCCGACGAACACGCACCCGCTCTCAATAGCTATCTCCCGAGGCTGGAAGCGCTCCAGGTCCACTCCGTTGGTGATTGCGTGGATCGGTCCCACCCCGCAGCACCGCTCGAAGAGATTCGCCTCCTCCTCACTGACGAGCGTCAAGGCCCGTGCCCAACCTGCCAACTGGCGCTCCAGACGTCGTAGGCGAAGCCCCTCGATGCCGTACACCCAGCTGCTTCGGCCCACGATGCTCGACGGCGTACTCGAGCCATTTCTCGCTATCCAGGTCCACCAGATCCACCACCGCTGGCACTCCACGGAGTCCTGCCGTTCGAAGGTACGGGACCATGCCGGATGAGGATGCCAGGACAACCTGGAACCGTGTCTGCCGGGCCCACTCGTGAACGATCGCCTTCAGTCGCGGCGACTGAAACGCCCCCTCGGTGGCCGTCCGCCCGATCGCCAGCATGCCCAGAGACCGTGCCCATCGTGAAAAGCCACTCACCCGCGTCACCGCAACCCTCTCGCAGAGTCGGAGCAGTTCGGTTTCCGCACCGGCTGTCGTTGGCTCATCGGCCAGGCAGGCCAGATGCACGTTCGCCCGTCGGGAAAGCCAACGAAGCAAGTGGAATGCCCTGATGCGGTCTCCCTTGTCGGGCGGATAGGGGAAGCGATGGACGAGGTAAAGCACGTCCGGTTTTACTACGGGTGCTCGTTTTGCTGTCCCCAACACAGGTTCATCCCCGAAACAAGTCATGATCGCCTCTCGACGCCTGAAAATTCGCAGGCGTGCCGGAATCGACTCGCGTGATTGAACCCGTTGGCCCCGGTGGATCGTCGTCCGGCCTGGATGATTCCACACCGGGCAGATTTAGGATGCGCCTCGTGACTTCGTACGGGACGTGAGCGACCTTGAGCACCGTGCCCACGAAGATCAACAGGTCGAGCCAGGGTCCTGCCTGACGGATGTAGCAGAGATCGCACGCCACCTTCCGACGAACGTCCTCCAGCGTAAGATCCGGTGGCAGTTGCACCTGGGAGAGTCCCGTCAATCCGGGCCGGATTCGCAGCCGTTGCCGGTAGCTAGGGATCGCTTGTTCCAGTTCCGGGACGAATTCCGGTCGTTCAGGCCGGGGTCCGACCAGGCTCATCTCACCGCGGATCACATTCCAGAGCTGCGGTAGCTCGTCCAGGTGGCAGCCCCGAAGCATCCGCCCCAGCGTCGTGACCCGGGGGTCGCAGCAAGACGACCATTGCGGGCCTGACAGTCGCTCACAGTCGTGTAACATAGTCCGAAACTTGTAGATCGTAAATTCTCGACCGTTCCGACCTACCCGCTGCTGTCGGTAAATGGCTGGTCCACGAGACGTCAGCCGAACAAGGGCGGCCAGCAGAGCCAGGAGTGGCGAGAGCAAGATCAGAATCAGAGTGGCAACGCCACAGTCAGTCGCCATTTTGCCCAGTGCGTACCAGACGGGCCACACGCGTTCGACCGCCCCGGACGGCCTCGCCGGCAGACCGACAGTCGATTCGAGGCTCATATGAGATCCTAGAGCCATGGCTATCTCGTGTAAGAAAATGACGAAGCCTTCGCGACCTTCGAGACTCGGGGCGGGCCGGACTCAAGGCGCAGCACGTCCCGATCCCTCGGCTCGAAACGAGGGGACACCCCGGAGAGTCGCGTCATTCGCGAAGGGCCCGCTCCAGCGCAGGCAGCAAGTCCCGGGCAAATTCACGGGCCGGCAACGCTCCACCAGCACCGGCGTCCCTCGAGAGCTCCTGAACGATGTATAGCTTGAACAGGTAGCCGCCCGCTCCGAACCGCAGACGGGGATGGTTGACTGCCTCCCAGCCCGTGCCGGAATTCAGCGACCAGAGGATCTCCAGTCGAGGGGCCTCGGCCGGCCCGGGCTTACCGAAAGCCGCGGTCAGGAACTCGGCCTTCGGCGCGCGAACGTCGGCGGGCTCGATCACCTGGCGTGAGACCGATCCGATCGCCTCGAAGCCGGCACCCGGATAACACACTTCCGGGCTATGCGCCGCGATCGGGCCAGGACGACCGCAGACGAGCAACATCTGCACCGCTATCCCGGTCGCTGTGTTCTCGTAACGGCGCTGAATGTACCCGTCAATTTGTGCCTGCTTCTGGATTTTCGGATCCATCGACAGATCCTTCCCCTGCCAGCTTCCGAGCGTCCGAGGTACACGCTGGAGCCGGGACGTCGCGACCTTCCGGGCCTCGGATCCGATCCATCGCCCAGTCCATCGCCCATGGACCAAGCCGGTGCAGACCAACACCGACAGGGCGAGCACGAAGGGCAAGGCACGTTGCATGGGTCGGCTCCCTCAAAGCAGTTCGTTCAGGTTCTGGCTCAGGCTTCGGACCGATACGAATAGCTGTAGGAACCGCTGTAGCCGGGAACACCGGAGCCCGCGACGATCGCCCCAAGTACTCGGATTCCCAGTGCTGAGAGCCGGTCGCAGGCGGCGGCGACGGCCGGCATCCGACTCTTGTCGCGAAGGACCGACAGGATCACGGCATCGACGTACTGGCCGACCAGCAGGCCATCCGAAACCGGCAGCACAGGCGAGGTATCGACCACTACGAAGTCGTAGTCCTGCCGTAGTCGGTCCAGGAAGGCCCTCATGTCCACCCGCGCCAGCGCATGCGTCGCCTCGTCGTCATACTGACCCGCGGCAATGGCCCACATCATGGAAAGTGGTGTTGGTTGGATGATCTCATCAATCCCGGCCTCGCCACGGAGCAACTCGCACATGCCCGGCACTCCGGTCAGGTCGAAGAGGCGGTGCAGTGAGGGGCGACGCAGATCGAAGTCGATGAGTAAGGTTCTCTGGCCAGCGCGGGCGAGGCTGATTGCCAGGTGGCCCGCCAGGGTCGTCTTTCCCTCACCGCCGAGAGCGCTGGTGACCATCACCACCCGGACCGACTCGGTCCGTGAGGCATGAAGCAGGGTCGTTCGAACAGCCTCGATCGACTCGACCATCATATCATTCCAGGTATCCACACGTCGGTTCACCGTCGAACGGCCACCGGAGGGCCGGGCCGGCAAGGTCCCGACGAGCCGCAGGCCGAGACCACGAACCACCTCGTCAGCCGAGTCGATGCGTCGCGATCGGTATTCCCAGAGAGAGACGCCTGTCAGCGCCAGGAGGAAGCAGCCGCAGGCCGCCAGCCCGGCCATCCGGACGCGTCGCATCACGTCCTTGGTCTTCGGAATCTGGGCATCCTCCAGCTTCCGGACCCGCGCCGGCGCTTGCAGTTCCAGCCGGAGCTTCTCTACCTCCGCCCCGATCACATTGGACATGTCCTCGGCGTACTGGATCTCCTGCTGGAGTTTCAGCAGATCGACCGAGGCCTCAGTAGTTGTCCTCGTTCGATCGGACAGACGCCGGACGTCATCGTCGAGCAGCTTCTCCATCCCTTCGAGAATCTCAATTTCCTGACGCAGTTCCGCGATCTTCGATCCGCCATTGCCGATTGCCCGTTGCTGCAACTGCCGCGCGATGACGGGGTAGAGTGCTGCTTTTCTTTTCTGAAGTTCCGATTGTAGTTTTAAGTAAGTGGATTTCGCTTCCTGGAGCACTGGATCGACGTACGACGGTCGTGCGATCCGGGCATAGTGCTGGTAAGCGACCCGCGCTTGCTCCAACCGATCCGCGAGTTGCTTGACGGCCGGCTCCCGGTCCAGCTCGGCCTCGATCGCCCCGGGTTCGATGAGCCCGGACCGGCCGGAAGCACGATTCTGAACGATCCGAAGTTCAAGCCGTAAAGGCCTCAGTTTGGAGCGGACCTGGGCCAGTTCCATCTCGGACTCCGCCAGCCGTTCCTGCCCCGAACGCTGGAGGATCGCCAGGGCCTGCTTGTCGTTCGAGCCGGCGGCCAGGGTCAAGCGTCGAGCCTCTTCGCGCTTGGTCTGTAGGATCGTCTGATACTTGTTCCAGTTTGTCTCAAGCATCTCGGATCGCTTGTTTCTCTGCGTGGTCTCCGAATTCACCACCACATCCAGATACGCCTTGGTGACGGCGTTGGCCAGGATCGCTGGCGTTGCAGCCTCCTCGCCGCTCGCACCGATCCAGAGGATCTCCGAACCGTTGGCGAACTCCAGCTCAAGCAGACCGGAAAGCCACTCGACCTGATCGGCCTGATGCTTGACCACCGGGAGAATGGCCACCTTGGGGTTCGCCAGGGCCGTCTCGAGCACGCTCCGGCTGCGGATCATGGCGATCTGGGTCCGCTGGTAGGTGGCGTAGTCCGAATGCGCCTCGCCCGTCTGTACGAGGATCCGCGGCTGCTGAACCGAGACATGGAGCATCGCCCGCGTTGTGTAATACGCTGGCGGGACCACGAGGTAAGTGATCCCCGCCGCGACCGCAGCCAGCAGGAGTCCCAGCACCATCGCCGCGACCCAGCGGCGACGAAGCGCCTTCCAGAGCACCAGCGGACTGGGCATCACCGCCGAGCTCGGCACGACAGCCGGAAGCCCGGCGGTCGGCATCAATGCGGGTGGACCGATCACCATCGGCGCGCCCCGCTCGGGATCGCTATTCGTCTGCATCGGATTACCTCCCTCGCGCGGGAGCTCGTGCGCAAGATCGACGGGCTCAGGCCCGCGATTGCCGTTGAACGGGCGCACGTGTCAGGGACGTCCCTTCGAGCGCCGGCTTGATCGTTGGATCTCCAGTGGGGAGACCGTCGGCTCGATCGGTCGTCGGTCGCGGGCCGATCCGCCACGGCCACCGCGTCTGGGTGCCGAGGATGCCAGGGGCAGGACCGCTGGATCCTCGGGCAGCGGCTCGACGAGCAGGTGGGAGATCAGCCAGCCTTCTGCCCAGAGCAGGCCCAGGGCGAACGGCATCATTAGCCAGCCTGCCAGGTCGTGAAAAACCAGATCGGCCGCCTCACTTCCGACGGTCCAGTGCATCACGCCGGTCAGCACGATCCGGGCCACATTCGCGGCCATCGCAATCGGGACTGCGCTGGCGAGAATCACAATCCGATCCGTCCACCGCCGCGGGCCCAGGATGGCGACGCCTGTCGCCACGGCGAGGAACGTGTAGATCATTCCTAGCCCGCTGCAAGCGTCAACCACCCCGATGTCGTGGTCACCCAGGTGGATGATGTTGCCTTCCGTGATCGCCGGCAGCCCGAGGGTCATCAGGCAGTAACCGCTGGCGATCGTCGCGAGCCGCTGCAATGGGTAGCCTAGGGCCACCTCGAATCGATACGGCATCGGGAGCATGAACACCAGGAACCCGATTGCCGGCCACGACCAGCGCAGTGATCGCCAACCACCCAGCAACGCGCAAAGGCCGGCGAGGGTTGGCAGCAGCGCGAGGGCTTCCAGCCACTCGTAGAAGAGCGAAGCCCCCAGCAGTTGCAGGCCCGCCCCCGCGACGATCAAAGCCAGTCCCACCCAGCCACCACCCGACGGCACTTCCCCCAGGCGATCACGACGCAGCCAGAGCAGCACCAGACTGAAGACTGGCACGAGGTAGCCGTGGGCGTAGCGCGGATCGGTCGACCAGCGCCTCCGCCATCGCGGCCAGCGCCGGCCCGTGAGCCCAGACGATCACTCCACCGAGGACGATCGAACCCAGGATCGGCCACCACCCAGGCCACGATCGGTCGGTCCCAGGCATGGGAACGCCTGGGTCGACTTCCGGTGTTATCGGCCTCGCGACTTCGGAGGCCTGTGCAGGTCGGGTGCGACTGATCGGCAGATCGAAACCCGCCGGATTCCGCGCACACTTCGTGCTTTTGGGTTGCATAAACCCATTCCTGGTCGTCGTGATCTCACCGTCATACACGACCTCCCTGTCGTCCCAATCCGTCCGCAAGACGTTCCATCAATCGGCGCAGCTCCGCCCTTTCGGGGCGAAGGAATCGACCCATCAGAACCGTCAGGTTCACGCTCATTCCGAGTTTTGAAGCGAGAAACGTTACCTCAAGACTTCAAAACGACGCGAGCCGGAAACCGCATCTTCGAGAGAATCCTTCGTTCGATGGAGTGCCTTGCCCCTCGTATCCCGCTGAGGCGAGAGTATCACTGGTCAGATTCTTGGCCTCTCAAGGGCCGAAGAGTTGCGGCTTCACTCTTCATAATCCATCGCCATTCGGATTTTCTGGATTGCGTAATATCACTGTTCACGGCAAGTATCGCGACGCGGGTTCGCGAGTTCAAGGTTTTTTTGGTACTTTTTTTTGCTGGTTGCGCGTGAATCCTCAAAAGCACTGTTAGCCTATAGACTTGAGTCATGCCCATCAAGAATTCGTTTTGTTGAATTCAGGAACGGATTGCAAAACTCGCAGAATCGAGACTCCTCTTGCCTGACGATTCCCCACCAAGAACGACGTAGGTGCACCGTCCGAGGTAACTCGGGTCTCCGATCCAGTCCGCTTCCAACATTCGTCGTGCCTCGGCTCCGACCTGTTCTCGGCCTGAATTGTACAGCGGCAACGCCTTTTTCTGGATAATGAGCGTATAAGATAGCCCGAAGCCCCGATCGCGCACGGCGAGCCTGGACGGTGCAGTCGGCGTCATCCTGCAGGATGCCAGCAGATCGACGACACGTTCGGATCGGTTCCCCGGATCACTTCAAACTGTCGAGGAATTCGATCAGGTCGCGCAGCTCCATCCGGCTGAGGTGCTGCATGAGGTCCTGCGGCATGGCCGAGTCGCCGCGGCGCTGTTCGTCAATCTCGGATTTGGGGACCGTGACGAGCCGTCCCTCGGCGGTCATGAGGGTGAGGGAGTCGCCGGCGTCGGTCTTGACGATGCCAGCCAGGATTCGGCCGTCCTCGGTGGCGATGACCTGGGTCTCGTACCCCTGGGCGATCTGCTTGTTGGGGGCGACGATCGACTCCAGCAGGTACTCGCGCGGTTTCATATCGCCGATGCCGGTCAGCTCGGGCCCAACCTCGCCCCCTTGACCGCGGATCTTATGGCAGCGCAGGCAGGAAACTTCGGCCTTCTCGCGGAAGATCCGTTCGCCACGCTCGGCGTCGCCGCCGCGGAGCGCTTCGAGATTCGCCGCGACGGGATCGCCCTCGGGGCGTCGCGAGTCGTATTTGGCCAGCTTTCGACGGACCTCCTCCGAGGATCGACCCGACGCCGCTTCGAGCAGGTCGAGGCGGATCTCCGTGGCGACCTTTCCGGCTCCAAGGCGTTCGAGCCAGCGGGCGAGGAGGGCATCGGCCTCCGGAGCGTTCAGCGTGGCGAGGGTCGCGAAGGCGGCCTGCTTCTCTCCGGTCGAGCCGTCGTCGAGCACGCCAGCCAGCGCCTCGATGGCGCGGGCCGGGTCAAGCCGGGCGAGGATACTCAGCGCGGCGGATCGGAGGCGGGGGTCTGGGTCGTTGAGAGCTTGATCGACAATCGCGCCGAGACGGTCATCGCCGAGCGTCTCCAGGGCTCGAAGAGCGGCGACGCGAGTCTCGGCGGCACGATCGGCGTCGGCGACCAAGGCGGCCATCTGCTCGGCCGACGGCTTGATCGAGAGCCGGCTGACGGCCTCAACTCCCGCGCGCCGCACCCGATCGGGAGCCTCCTTGAGGATCAGAGCGATGACCGACGCCAGCGCCACGGCGGCCGGACCCTCGGGCCGCTCCGGGAGCGGTCGCCAGAGTCCGGTGACACGATCCCGGCCGGTCGGCTTCGTCCACTGGGCCAGTGCGTCGAGCGCCTCCACCCGGATCGGCTCGGGCATCTCCGGGTCGCCCGCCAGCGCCGCCAATCGGAGAGCGGAGGCGGCGTCACCGACGCGGAGATTCGCATTCACGACCCGCCGCAGCAAGGGCAGGGGGGACGCCGCGTCCACCTCGCGAGCCGCAAGCCGACTCATCGCGCCGTCGATCGGGACATCGTGGATCGCGCGAGCCGCCTCGGTGACGATCCGGGCCTCGGCGTCGTTCAGGAACCGCGCGACCTCGGGCGACTCATGCCGTCGGAAGGCGAGAAGGATCGCCAGTCGAACCGCGGCCGAGGTGTCATCGGCGTGTGCCGAGAGGATCGCGTCCGGGAACCGGCTAAGTGCCAGGACACCGGCATGGCGGAGGTAGGCATCTGCATCGGCATTCGCACAGATCATCGCGAGGACCGGCTCCAGCGCGACTGCTTGCGGAAGCTTCGCGATCGCCAGGGCGGCGAAGAAGCGGACGCGGGGGCTCTCGTCGCTCAGCAATGGGATCAGGGACGTCGGTACGTTCGCGGCGCTACCCTGATCGACCTTCGGAGACGATCCGACCTGGTCCGACCCGGCCGGAGCGCCCCAGGTCAGGGCCCGAAGGGCCTGGACGCGGATCTCGGCGTCGGGATCGCGGAGCAGGGGGGAGACGGCTTCGTAAAGATCCCGGAACGGGACGTTCTTGAGCTGTGAGAGTCCCCAGAGAGCATGGATGCGGGCCAGTCGTTCGGCACCTTGCTTTGCAGTGCGGATCAAGGTCTGCTGGGCCTCGTCCGTCCCCCGCGCCGCCAGGGCATACTGCGCCTCGCGTCGAACTCGCTGGTCGGCATGGCCGAGCAGCCCCGTCAGTTCGCCGACCGGCCGCCTGTCCATCCCGTCCGCCAGGAGTTTGCGGACCTCGGATCGCTGGGCGTCACCGGCCTCTTGCGGATGGAAAAGCTTGTAGATCCGGCCCTTGCCGGTCTTGTTCCAGCCCTCAACCCAGTCCGAGACGTACAGGGCCCCGTCGGGACCGAAGGCCACGTCGGTCGCCTCCAGTCCCCAGAGGAACTGATTCTGATCGGTCATCGTGAAGGACGCCCCCTCGGGCTTCACGGCGAACGATCGGACGCCGCTGGTGCCGCTAGCGCCGCGGAAGTCGGCCAGGAAGAACCGGCCGCGGTCGCTTTCCCGCAAGGCCGTCCCAGGGTTGTAGGCGAGTCCGCTCGGACCGTCGCTCAGATTCGCGATCGGCGGCACGAGGAACGCCGGCTGGTCGTCGTTGCGCGGGTGCCACATCTTCTCGGCGTTCCAGGGGCCGCGGGAGTTTGGCTTCTGAATGAACTGGAAGCCGATTCGCCAGCCGGAGTCGCCTCCCTCGACGATCCAGACGAGTCGGGCCCGGTCGCCGCTGTCGGAGTTATTATCGACCGTGAACAGGTTGCCGAACTCGTCGAAGGCGAGTTCCTGGGGGTTGCGAAGACCCGTGGCGACGACCTCGAGGCCGGTGCCGTCCCAGTTGCAGCGCAGGACCGAGCCGGTGTCGCGGACCGCGAGCTTCTGGCCGTCGAAGGTGGTGACGTTGAACCCGCGGTCGCCGATGCTGAAATAGAGCTTGCCGTCGGGGCCGGGAGTCAAGGCGTGCAGGTCGTGGCCGAGGAAGCCGACGTGGACGCCGTAGCCGTGGTGCAGCGACTTCCGGAAATCGGCGCGACCATCGCCGTTCTCGTCGCGGATAAGCCAGAGGTCGGGGATGCAGGCGAAGTAGACGTCCTGGCCCCGCGCCAGCACACCCGCCGCCAGCCCGGTCGCCGGGTCGTGAAAGCCGTCGGCGAAGACGGTCGCGTGGTCGGCCTGGCCGTCTCCATCGCGGTCCTCGACCAGCCGGATGCGGTCCTGCTCTTCGGAGAAGTGGGCGAACTCCTCGGGCTTGAGGTACTCCTTGTACATGGCAACCCGGTCCTCGACCGATCGGCTGGCGAGGTCGGCATCGAGCCAGTTCATGTGGTTGCGGGTGTCGGTCACGCCGTCGCTGTGACGGAAGGTCTCGACGACGTAGAATCGCCCTTGATCGTCGATGTCGAAGACGACCGGATTCGCCAGCAAGGGCTCGGCGGCGAACAGCTCGACCTTCAGACCCTCCGGCACGCGGAAACGGGCGATCGCCTGGCGACCCTCGTCGGAAGCCGGCGCCACCGTCGGCCGATCTTCGTCCGGCTCCACGGGATTGTCGGTCGGTGTGGCCGTAACGTCGTGAAATGCCAGCAACAGGAGGGGGCCGATCAACAGCACAAGCCGATTTCGAAAACGGGTCATCGAGGATCTCCCCTCGGGATCGCCGGCGGACGCTGGTGGTTGAGATCAGGTTTGGCAAGGGTCGAGCGCAGGGCTTGGGCAGGCGTGCCGCTCCCTATCGTACTTCCTGGGTGAAGTATCGGATAGGTCCCCACCACGGGCGAGGCGCGGGGGTTGTTTGCAGAACCCCGCGGATTTAGACTGAGCCACTGCATGCCTGGACCCGTCCCGAGGCGCCTCTTCCCGGCGAGAATCCGTCATGGCCGAAGCGTTTCCGAATGTGTCGAAGATCGAATATGGTGGTCAGAAATCGAAGAATCCACTGGAGTTCAAGCATTACAACGCCGAGGAGGTGATCGGCGGCAAGCCGATGCAGGAGCATCTGAGGTTCTCGGTCGTGTACTGGCACACGTTCTCGAATCCCTTGAGCGACCCGTTCGGCGTCGGGACGGCCGTCCGCCCCTGGGACGACGGCAGCGGCTCGCTTGAGAACGCGCTCCGCAAGGTGGACGTCGCCTTCGAGTTCATCGCGAAGCTCGGCGCCCCCTTCTACGCCTTCCATGACCGCGACGTCGCCCCCGAAGGGGCCTCTCTCAAGGAGACGAACGCCAACCTCGATGCTGTGAGTCAAGCGCCTCAAGGATCAGCAACAGCGCACCGGGATCAAGCTCCTCTGGGGCACGGCCAACCTCTTCTCCCACCCCCGCTACAATCAAGGTGCCGCGACCAGCCCCGACGCCCGCGTCTTCTCATTCGCCGCGGCGCAGGTAAAGAAGGCGATGGAGGTGACGCACGAACTGGGCGGTCTCGGTTACACCTTCTGGGGCGGTCGCGAGGGGTATCAGACCCTCCTGAACACCGACATGAAACGCGAACTGGACCACCTCGGCCGGTTCCTGCACATGGCCGTCGATTACAAGAAGCAGATCGGCTTCGATGGCCCCTTCTACATCGAGCCGAAGCCGATGGAGCCGACCAAGCACCAGTACGACTCCGACGCCGAGGCCTGCCTGAACTTCCTCCGCCAGTACGACCTGATGGAGCACTTCAAGCTCAACCTCGAAACCAACCACGCCACCCTCGCCGGCCACGAGATGCAGCACGAGCTTCGCGTCGCCGCCGCCGCCGGGGCGCTTGGCTCGATCGACGCCAACACCGGCGACCCCCTCCTCGGCTGGGACACCGACCAGTTCCCGACGAGCGTTTATCTGACCGCCTCCTGCATGATCGAGATCCTCCGCATGGGTGGCTTCACCTCCGGCGGCGTCAACTTCGACGCCAAGGTCCGCCGCGAGAGCTTCGAGCCGATCGACCTCTTCCACGCCCACATCGGCGGTATGGACGCCTTCGCCCGCGGTCTCAAGATCGCCCACGCGATCCGCGAAGACGGTCGCCTGGACGAATTCGTCAAGCAGCGCTATGCCACCTGGGACGGCGATCTCGGCCGTCGGATCGAAGCCGGTCAGGTCGGGTTCGCCGACCTGGAGAAGGAGGCGTTGGCGATGGGCGAGGTCCGCGAGCGGGCGAGCGGCCGTCAGGAAATGCTCGAAAACCTGATCAACGAGTTCATCTGAACACGGAAACGGGTCGGCCGCGTCGCCCGATCCTGAGAATGGGCAGGCGCCTTGCCTCGCCGTGTCCGAGGTTTGAGGACTGATCCGTCATGACTTCCTGGTCCTGGAAGATTGGCCGTGTTGCCGGCATTCCGATCTATGTTCACTGGACGTTCCTGATCCTGCTCGGCTGGATCCTCTTCGCCGGCTTGAGCGCGGGCAAGACGGTGCCGGACGCGATGATCGAGGTCGGGTTCGTCCTCTCGATCTTCGGCTGCGTGGTGCTCCACGAACTCGGGCATGCGCTGGTGGCGAAACGGTTCGGCGTCCAGACGTCGGACATCACCCTGCTGCCGATCGGCGGCGTGGCCCGGCTCCAGCGCATCCCGGACCGGCCGGTCGAGGAGTTGCTGGTTGCGGTTGCCGGGCCACTGGTGAACGTTGTGATCGTCGCGTTGCTCTATGCGATCGGCATCCGCTTCCAGGTCGTCGCGACCGATCAGGAAGTCCTCCTCAAGGGCGGGTTCCTGGGACGCCTGATGCTCGTCAACGTCTTCCTCGTCGCCTTCAACATCCTACCCGCCTTCCCGATGGACGGCGGCCGCGTGTTGCGGGCCTTGCTGGCGATGACGATGGACTACGGCCGGGCAACCCGGATCGCGGCCGGAGTCGGTCAGTTGATGGCCTTGCTCTTCGCCTTCGTCGGGCTCCAGTACAACCCGCTCCTGATCCTGATCGCCCTGTTCGTCTGGATCGGGGCTCAGGCCGAGGCGTCGCAGGTCCAGGAGCGGCTGGAACTCTCCGGCGTGCCGGTCCGCGAGGCGATGCTCACCGACTTCCAGAGCCTCACGCCCGGCGACACGCTCGGTCAGGCCGTCGAACTCCTCCTCGCCGGCTCCCAGCACGACTTCCCCGTGATGCAGGACGATCAGATTTCCGGCGTCTTGACCCGTGAAGCCCTGATGCAAGGTTTAATGCAGGCAGGGCAGGGGGCAACCGTGGGAGCTTACCTGGTGGAAAATGTCGGTCAGGTGGAGGCCGACTCGCTGCTCGTGCCGGCGGTCAACCTCCTCCGCGAGGCCGGGGCGCCCTGCCTCCAGGTCGTGGAGGGCAGCCGGACCGTCGGCCTGCTCACCCTGGAGAACATCGGCGAATACCTGATGGTCAAGACGGCCCTCGGCGGACGGCGGCCGGTCGCGGCGGCCGGGGTCTCGGGGGGGGGCCATCGCGGGTCATCTTGATTTCGGAACGACCCGGCCCCGGCCGAGGGCTGCCTCTCGACCTCACCGCGGTTCCGCCAAGGCCTCGAAGATCCCCTTCATGAAGGCCGGCAGGTCGTCGGGCGTGCGGCTCGTGACGAGGTTGCCGTCGCGGACGCAGGCGGCATCCTCCCAGACGCCCCCGGCATTCTCGACGTCGTCGCGGATCGCGAAGAAGCCGGTGACGCGACGCCCCTGGAGGCACCTGGCCGAGCAGAGCATCCAGGGGCCGTGGCAGATCGCGGCCAGCACCTTCCCATGACGGGCGGCCTCGGTGACGAGGTCCACCATGGCCTTCGTCCGCCTCATGTGGTCGGGCGAGTAGCCGCCCGGGATCACGACGGCGTCGAAGTCGCCAGCCTGCACCTCGGAAGCCGAGACGTCGGCCTTCGCCGGATAACCGTGCTTCGAGTGGTAGGTCTCCCCGGCGCGCGGGCCGACGATCTTGACGTCGCAGCCCGCCTCGCGGAGCCGGAGGACGGGATACCAGAGTTCCAGGTCCTCGTAGAACTTCTCGACGAGGACCGCGACGCGAAGGCCTTGGACGTCCGGCATGGTGGGTGGCTCCTGGGTGGTTGACAGAGGCGGGATGTTGGATGACATAGGAGTGACGCAGTTGGCATCACCGGGCGAAGTAGGCCCAACTTCAGTCGGGCCGGATAATCTTGACTTCCTGGACTTTCGGCCCGACTGCTTCACCGGGCGTAGGCCCGACTGAAGTCGAACCTACGGCTTTCGGCATCGGCCAAAGCTCGGGCGAAAGGGCTAACTGCGTCACCCCTATGACAGAACTCGCAGACCGATCATCGGGCCGCGACGGTCTCGGTTGGTCGCGACGACTCTTCCTTCGCCAGGAGATCGGCGACGGCGGCTTCGAGCCCTTGTTCCGTGCTGAAGGCCGGCTCGTAGCCCAGCACACGGCGGGCCTTGTCGATCGAATAGTCCAGATTCAGGGCGAGGAACTTGTAACGGGCCTTGTTGATCAAGGGTGGCTCGCTCGATCCGAGCCGCTTGGCCCTTCGCTCCATCAGGACGGCCAGTGTGTAGGCCAGCCAGGCGCGGGATGCGACGCCTTGGCGGTGTCAGCCCCGCCAGATCGGCCACGCGGCCGACGAACTGGTGCTTCGTCACCCGGCCGCCATCGGTGAGGTTGAACACGTGACCAACCGCCTCGGGAACCTCGGCCGCCAGGAAGATCGCCTGCACGAGGTTCCTGACGTAGATGCAATTCAACACCTGGTTGCCCGACCCGAAGTAGGCGAAGACCCGGCTCCGCAATCGCGTGATCAGCTTCGGTAGGACGGTCCGATCACGCTCTCCGTAGATGAACCCGGGCCGGAGGACCACCACCGGCAGGCGCGGATTCGTGACTGTCGACTGGCGAAGCTGCTCCTGCACGAAGGGCAGTTTTTCCAACGTCTCCGGACTCGGGGCCAGGTCGCCGAGGTAGGCCAGCGCCAGCGCCTCGGCCTCGGTCTTGGAGCGGGTGTAGGCGTCCAGGGAGTTGACGGCCGGGGGGGTCGTCTCGTCAGTGCCGAAATGGTCGCGCCCCTCATAAACCCCCAGCGAGCTGACATGCACGAACCGGGCCACCTGCGCCGCGGCGGCGGCGTCGAGCAGGAGGCGGAGAGCCTCCACGTTCAGCCTTCGGAATTCCTCCAGACTTCCCCAGTCGCCGACCTTCGCCGCACAGTTGAAGACCCAGTCCGCGCCCTGGACGCCCCGTCGGAGGGCTTCGGCATCTTCCAGGTCCCCGAGGACCTTCTCGACCCCCCAGCGATCGAGCCAGGAGGTGTCACTGCTCGGTCGGACCAGAGCACGGACGCGGTGTCCTCGGGCCAGCGCCTGCTCGACGGCGTGGCTGCCGACCAGGCCGGTCCCGCCAGTGACGAAGATCGTCTTCGAGTCGTTGCTCATGGGCATCCTACCGTGGTCATCGCCTGCCAGCCAGAGTCCCGCCGGGACGAGGCGGCTCGGGTTTAGACCCGAGGATAGCCGTAAATCCAAGGGGCGTCAACCGTTGATCCCGTCGCAACGGTTGCGGCCGGTTCCTGGGCCGATTCGCCGGGATGGCGTCGGTGGCTCGCTCCCGGAGCATTCTGAAATCGGTCGGAAGAGGCTGGCCGCGGGTTGTTCGAACCGGTTAGGCTGGTATCTTCGGGCCGGCATGTGAATCGCAAGGTGGGCCGCCCCGTTCTACCATTGACACTCCTGGGTCGCGGGTCTAGCATTCCCCCGCCCTCCCACGGTCCAGAGAAGGCAGGATCCATCGTCATGGCGACCGCCCTGAAGGCTGAAGAAGTCCAGTCCTTTCACAAGATCCTGCTGGCGCTCCGGGCGAGGCTGCGGGGAGACCTTGATCAGATGACCGACGAGGCCCTGTACAAGAGCGGCGGCGACGCCTCCGGCGGCAATCTCTCGAACATGCCACTGCACATGGCTGACCTCGGGACCGAGAACTTCGACCAGGACTTCACGCTTGGCCTGATCGAGAACGAGCAGGAGACACTCAACCAGATCGAAGACGCCCTCGGCCGGATCGAGAGCGGGACCTTCGGGGTCTGTGACGATTGCCGCCAGCCGATTTCCCGATCTCGGCTGCAAGCCCTGCCATATACTCCCCATTGCATTGAATGCGCTCGGAAGTTGGAGAACCAGGGATGACGACAGGCCGGGTCCCCCTGCGGAACGTGGTGCTCTTCTGGACAATCGCCCTCGGCGGCATGGCCTTCGACCTCGCCACCAAGACGGCCATCTTTGACCGGATTCCGCTCGGCGCGACCGTCTCCGTCATCCCCGACATCCTCGAATTGCACCCGAGCCAGAACAAGGGCGCACTCTGGGGCCTCGGTTCGACCCTCCCCTACAGCGGCCTGATCTTCGCGGGGCTGTCCGTCCTCGCCAGCCTGGCGATCTGCTACTGGCTCTTCCTCCGGGGCGCCGCCAGCGATGGCCGCCTGACTGCGGCCCTCGGCCTGATCATGGCCGGCGCTCTCGGCAACTGCTACGACCGCCTCCGTTTCGGACACGTCCGCGACTTCGCCCACTTCCACGTCGATTCCATCCATTTCGACTGCGCCATCTTCAACTTCGCCGACAACATGCTCGTGCTCGGCGCCGTCTTCCTGATGGTTCTCGCACTCCGCCCCGATCCGCATCTCGATCCCCAGAGCATCCAGACCGAATCCGCCACCTCCACGACCATTTGACATCTTGCTGGGCTGTTGCTGCCCACGCCCGGCGCGAGACGATCAGACGTCATAGTAGAGCGTGAACTCATAGGGATGGGGCCGCTGTCGGAGCGCCTCGACTTCGTGACTCTGCTTGTACCAGACCCACGTGTCGAGCACGTCTTCCGTGAAGACGTCGCCTCGGAGCAGGAATTCCCGGTCGGCGCGAAGGGCCTCGAGCGAGGCTTCGAGGCTGCGAGGCGTGCTGGGGACGTTGGCCAGCTCCTCCGGCTGGAGGTCGTAGATGTCTTTATCGAGCGGATCGCCGGGGCTGGCCTTGGTCTGGATGCCGTCGAGGGCGGCCATCAGCATGGCGGAAAACAGCAGGTAGGGATTGGCCGCGGCGTCCGGGCCGCGGAACTCGATGCGGCGGCTCCGGGGGCCGGGGCTATACACGGGAATCCGCACGATCGCGGTCCGGTTCCGACGGCTATACGCGAGCTTCGTCGGAGCCTCGAAGCCAGGGATGAGACGCTTGTAGCTGTTGGTCGTCGGGTTGGCGAAGGCACATAGCGCGGGGGCGTGCTTGAGGAGGCCGCCGATGGCGTAGAGGCCGAAGTCGCTGAGATCGGCGTAGCGGTTGCCGGCCAGCACGGGGGAGCCCTCTTTCCAGAGGCCGAAGTGGGTGTGCATCCCCGAGCCGTTGTCGCCGTGCAAGGGTTTGGGCATGAAGGTCGCCGTCTTCCGATGCCGACGGGCGACGTTGCGAATGATCGCCTTCGCCAGCATCAACCGGTCGGCCGCCTCGACGAGCGGGCTCTCGACCAGGTCGATCTCCGATTGCCCCCCGGTGGCGACCTCGTGATAATGCGCGGCCGTCGGAAGGCCGCATTCGTGCATCATCAACGCCATCTCGGTCCGGAGGTCGGCCAGGCTGTCGGTCGGCGGCACCGGGAAATACCCCAGGCCCGAGCCGGCCTTGTAACCCAGGTTCGGACCCTCCGCGCGGCCGCGGTTCCAGTCGCCCTCGACGGAATCGACGTGGTAGAACGCTTCGTGCCCGTTCTGGTCGAAGCGGACATCGTCGAAGATGAAGAACTCCAGCTCGGGCGCGATCCGGCAATCGTCAGCCAGGCCCGTCGATCGCATGTAACTGACGGCCTTGCGAGCGATATTGCGGGGGTCTCGGGTGTAGTCCTGGCGGGTGATCGGGTCGTGGATGTTGCAGATCATCGCCAGCGTCGGCCGCTCGGCGAACGGGTCGATCAGGGCCGTCTCCGGCTGCGGGACGACCAGCAGGTCCGCCTCGTTGATCGCTCGCCAGCCGACGACGCTCGAACCGTCGAAGCCGACCCCGTCCTCGAACGTCTCCTCCGTCAAGGCGTCGGCGGGGATGGCGAAGTGCTGCCAGACGCCCGGGAAGTCCATGAAGCGCAGGTCCACCGTCGTGACCTCGCGCTGACGGATGAGTGCCAAGACCTCTCGCGGTGTCACCTCGAAGCGTTCCTTTCCTGAACCCGCCGCGCGTCTCGGGGTTCCCTGGCCGATGGCTCCTCGCGAACGGTTCCGCCCAAACTAACCGAGTTGTTCCCTCGCGACCAGACCGGCCCTCGTCTGCTTCCCGGAGCGTGGACCAGGACGAGGTTCGGAGGATCGACCGCCATAGGCAAAATTGATCAATCCGTGGATGATGCTTCTCGGCGACTCGGATGGACAGTCCCGGGATGGCAAGGTACAAATCGAGGAGACCCACGACGTGGTGGACCCTCGGATGGAGCGACCCCCATTGAGCCGCCCCGGGCATCCACGCGACCCGGTCCGGGTCCCGGAGGAACGACAGGATGTCTCCCCATGCCCCTCTCTCGACGCGACTGCCTTCACGCACCATGCGAACCTCAGCCACCGCGGCCACCAAGTTGTCCCCCCTCCGCTTCGAGCCGATTTTGAAGCGCCTGATCTGGGGTGGGAGGCGTCTGGAGACTGTCCTGGGCAAGATCCTGGGGCCAGGTCAGGACTACGCCGAGAGCTGGGAGATCGCCGACCACCGCGATGACGTGAGCCAGGTTGCCAGCGGCCCGCTGGCCGGCCAGGGGCTCCGGTCATTGATCCGGGAGCACGGTGAGGGGCTGTTCGGACCCGCAGTCGGCCTTCGCGAGCAATTCCCCTTGCTGGTGAAGTTCCTCGACGCCCACCGCGACCTGTCCGTCCAGGTCCATCCCGACGATGATCGCGGCCGTCGCCTGGCCGACGACAACGGCAAGACCGAGGCCTGGGTCGTCGTCCACGCCGAGCCCGGCAGCCTGATCTATGCCGGACTCCGCGACGGGGTGACCCGCGAACGGTTCGCCGACGCCTTGGAGGCCAACGCCGTCGAGCCGCTCCTGCATCGCTTCCCGGCCCGGCCGGGCGATTGCATCTTCATCCCGGCCGGAACCGTCCACGCCATCGGCGCCGGTGTGGTGATGGCCGAGGTCCAGCAGATGTCCGACGCGACCTTCCGCGTCTATGACTGGGGCCGCCTCGGAGACGACGGACAGCCCCGGCCCCTCCACATCGCACAGGCCCTCGAATCGACCAACTTCGACGCCGGGCCCGTCGCGCCGGTGCGTCCCGAGGTCGAGACGGTCCCCGGCGGCGAGCGGGAACGCCTCGTCGCCTGCCCCTATTTCGACCTCGAACGGCTCCGCCTTCGCAAGCCCGAGCGGGTCGGATCGCACGATCGGTTCACGATCCTCCTGGGCCTCGCCGGCGCCTCCGAGATCCGTCACGACGGCCTGGCGCACACGCTCCGCACCGGCGAGACTCTCCTCCTGCCCGCCGGGCTCGGCCCTTGCGAGGTCGTCCCCCAGGGCAACGCCACGATCCTGACCTGCATCATCCCCTGACCCGGCACGGACGACCGACGCCGTCAAGAACGCCGTTCCTGTCCATCGGAGGCGGAGCGCCGGGCGAGCTGATCCGACTCGCGGCGAGGCATTTTTCTTGCGTCGCCGCCATGCCTTCGAGCATCATTCGAACGGTCCGCGACCGGGCCAGGCTCCCGGATCGCGTCTCCGTCTGGATTCCCCGCCGACCCGGAAGGAGCCAAGCCGCCATGACCGCCGATCCGGTCGGCCCCGATCCCTTCGATGACCGGCTCGTCCGCTGGTTGCCCTGGGTCCGCCTCTTCCGGGGTGTCAGCCTCTCCTTCGACGGTCGCAAGCTCGTCCTCGCCGCTCTCGGCTTGATGTTGCTGAACCTGGGCGGCTGGGGGCTCGACGCGATCTTCGAACTTTCCGACGCCTCGCCACCGCGGCCGATTCCCCGGCTGGTCTCGGAGCAGCCCGACGTCTCGACCTGGTCGGGCCTGCTCGCGACCTCGGCGCGTCTGGTGTCCGAGCCGATGCTCGCCACCGCCCAGCCGTTCGCCCGGCTCCTCGACCCGACGGCTCGCCCGGCGGAGTTGCTCCGCGCCGCGCTGGGAGCCTTCGGGACCGTGTTGGTCTGGGGACTTCTCGGCGGGGCGATCACCCGGATTGCTCTGATGGACCTCGCCGGAACGTCGTGGATTGGCGTGGGCCAGGCCCTGACATTCGCGGGCCGGCGGGCCGTCTCCCTGGTCGGTGCCCCGCTCTGCCCGCTGATCGCAATCGGGTTTTTCGCCGCTCTCTGTGCCCTGCTCGGTCTCCTCTACTGGATTCCCGGCCCGGTCGGTGCCACGATCGCCGGCCTGCTCGCCTTCCTGCCGCTGCTGGCCGGACTGGTGATGGCCTTGATCACGATCGGCCTGGCGGTCGGCTGGCCGCTCATGATCGCGACCATCGCCGCCGAGGACGAGGATGCCTTCGACGCCCTGAGCCGCTCGTACAGCTACGTCTTCCTCCGACCCTGGCGTCTCGCCGGTTATGGACTTCTGGCCTGGGGACTGGGCGTCGTCGGCTTCCTGTTCGTCCGGATCGTGGCGGGCCTCGTCGTCCAGCTCGCCCTCTGGGGCCTGGTCCTCGGCGGACCCGACGAGCCGCTTCTCCGCTTCTTCCACACCGGGGCCGATGCCGGCACCCCCGGTGCGATTCATGCGTTCTGGATCGGCGTCGTCGAACTGCTCGCCTTCGGCTGGATCTACGCCTACTTCTGGTCGGCTGCCTCCATCATCTACCTCCTCCTCCGCGCCGACATCGACGGCGCTCCGTTCGAGCAGATTCGCGATTCTCGAAGCGAACCCGCGCCAATCCTCTCCGATCCCCTCGCCGCCGACGTCGGCGCCGAGAAGCCCCCCGCCCGGCAAGCCGATTCGTAGCGACCGTGTCCCCCCACCGCCGCGACGGAACCGGAAAAGTCGCCGGTCGCGCCTGGAGAGCCGGGCCCGCCTTCGTCGGGTCGATTCGCAATCAGACGTCGACCCAGGGTCCGTGGACGAACGACCCCTCGAACGCGGTGGCGACGACCGGCAGGTCGGATTCGAGCAGGAGGGCATGAGGGTCGTCCGCCTCGCGGTCGGGCAGGGCGACGACGGCCAGGTCGGCCGACTTGCCAGCCTTGAGGCTACCGGTGACGGTCTCGGCGCGGAGGGCCCAGGCTCCGAAGAGCGTGGCCATCGTCAGGAGTAGCCGGCCGCCGAGCGAGGGATCGGCGCGGTGCAAGGCCCGGATCTCGTCGAGCACGCTCAGACTCGGCGCCGAGGCCAGGCTGTCGGTGCCGAGACAGACGATCACCCCCCGTTCGAGCATGGCGCGGAACGGATGCGATCGGTCATGCCCAAAGCGGGCCGCCGTCCGCGGACAATAGGCGACGGCCACGCGCTGGCCCTGCGGGGCAGCGTCGGGCAGGAATTGCCAGAAGTCATACTCGGTCAGGTAGTTACCATGGGCGACCAGCCAGTCGGAGTGGCGCAGGTCGCCGCGACGGATGTAGTCGGCCGGGCGCGGACCGAGCGGCTCCCAGTCGTCGTCCCAGGCGCCGAGATCTTCGAGGAAAGTGCGGAGACGACCCTCTCCGGTCGCGAGCAGCTCCAGCTCCTCGGGCATCTCGGCCAGGTGCGTGCAGAGCGGGGCCTTGCTCACGCCGGCCCGGGTGTAGAGCCAGCCGGCCGTGCTGTAGGGGGCGTGCGGGCTGAGCCCCGGCCGGGCGCAGCCGACGACCATGTCGTTCGCCTTGATCGAGGCCATCCAGGCGAAGGCCGTCTGGCTCGTCTCCATCGCCCGCTCACGACGTAGCCCGATCATCTCGGCGAAGACGACCGCACGGACCGGAGCCCCGCCACGGCCTCCCAGCTCAGGCCGGCCGTCGTGACGTCGGCCAGCAAGGTCGTGCCCGCGGCGATGCTCCGCTCCAGGTTCCGCGACGCCGAGGTCCGCAGCGACTCGACCGAGCCGCCCCGCCGCTGAGCGATGACCTGCCTCAGCCAGTCGATCTCATCCTCGGGGCCGCCGGTGTTGTGACCGTCAGAGCCGAGCGGCGCGAGTTCCAGATGGGTGTGAGCATTGACGAACCCGGGCAAGATTGCGGCATTGCCGAGGTCCACATCGCACGAGCCCCCATCCGACGGTCCGACGTGCGTGAGGCGCCCGTCCTGGATCGTCACGGAGCCGTCGCGGATCGGATCGCCCTCGACCGGAAAAACCCAGCGCGCCGAAAGTGTCAGCATCCCCGACCTCATCGGACTTCGCCCTCGTCGTCTTGCCGGCATGTCCAGGCAGCCCGTCACCTCAAGCGGGTTCGGCGACGGGCTCGTCGTCCGGCTGCTCTACGGGTGGGGCGTGTTCCCGGTTCGGCATCCGATACAACGCGATCAGCAAGCCGATGGACCCCACCGCTCCCAGCGCGACCCAGTGCCAATGATAGAGACCTTGAGCCCGGTCACGATAGAGGGCAGACGCCAGTCGGTTCAAACCTGGCGAGGCGATCAGGAGGCCGGTCAGCACCCCCAGCGCATTGTTGACAAAGTGGAAGGCGATTCCCGGCACCAGGCTCGCACTCCGAACCGCCAGCAACCCCAGCACGACCCCCAGCAGGGTAGCATTGAAAAGCTGCTGGAAAAGGCTCAATAACACATGCATGAACCCAAACAGGAAGGCCGACAGGAAGATCGCCGACCGCGTCCGCTGCCCCCGCTGGAGGCCGCTCAGGATGTAACCCCGGAACGCCACCTCCTCGCAGATTGCCGGCGCCAGAGCCAGCAGCAGGATCGACGAGCCGAGGTCGGAGAACTGAGCCTGCAACTGTTCGAGCACCTTGCGGACGGCGTCCGGCGTCGGGAAGAGGTACTCGACCCAGACGCGCATTTCGTTGACGAACGGGTTCAAGACCAGGGCGAGCATCACGCCGAGGATCAGGTGCCGAGCGGTCGGCAGTCGCAGGCGCAAGGTCCGACCGGGGTCGGAGGTCAGGAGGATCGCCAGCAGGACCGGCGGCGTGAGCACGACCCCCACCTGCATCGCGGCCATGCCGAAGAGGGAGAAGCCGAGGTAGGGCATCAGGAACCAGCCGGTCGTGAGCATCAGGGCGAAGCAGAGGATCGCCTCGCCCGGCCCGGGGGTCGGCTTCTTGTCCCGCCAGAGGTGGCGGAGCCAGGAGCGGAGGTCGAACCGCTCCGCCTCGCGAAACAGGACCGACTCGCTCTTGAACTGGTCGATGGCCCACCAGAGCGCGATCATCCCATAGACCACGATCGGCACCATGACCGCCAGGAAATAACGCCGCGCCACGCCGTACTCGGCCAGCATCAACGCCTTGAGCAGCAACGAGGCGCCCGTGATCGGGATCAGACTGGTCAACGGCGTCAGCTCGATGCCGGGCACGAGCGTGAGGAAGATCAAGGGAAGGGCGACGAGGTAGAGGGGCGTCATGTAATACTGCCCCTCCTTCATGCTCCGCGCCATCACCGCCAGCGACAGGCAGATTGCGCCGAAGAAGGCCGCCAGCGGCACGAGCAGCAGGACCATCCAGACCGCCGACGTCCAGCTCGGGGCCGCGAACATCGCGGCGGCCATCGCCGCCTGGCCGCCCTGGGCCCCGGGCTTCTGCGCGGGTCCGCCCCCGAACATGCCGGCCAGTTGCCAGGCCGTCAGGCCCATGCTGGCCAGGTTCAGCAGTGCGGTCGCCATGCTCGCCAGCAGGACCGTCAGGAACTTGCCCACCACGATCTCGGCCCGCGAGGCCGGGCTGATCAGCAGGGTCTCCATTGTGCCCCGTTCTTTTTCCCCGGCGCAGAGGTCCACCGCGGGGTAAAAGGCCCCCGTCAAGGACATCATCACCAGCAGGAACGGGAAGATCTTCGCCCAGATCGTCGAGGCCGCCTCCGAACGCGTCGCCACGTCCTCCGCCTGCGACCGGATCGGCTCCGTGTACCCCTCCGGCTTGCCCTCCGCCTGGCGCCTGCGCTCGACGATCAATTCCTTCCAGCGTTCGACCACCCGATCGACTCGCAGGAAGGTCATCTGGCTCCGCTCATCGACGCTGTTGTAATAAATCGGGATCGCAGTCCGTCCCAGCTCGCGAAGCTGGTTGCCCAGATTCGGCGGGATCATGACCACCACGTCCGCCTCGCCCGACCTCAGCAACGTCCGCCGTGCTCCCGACTGGCTGAACGGACTCCCCGACTCGACCGCCCGGACCCGCAGCCGGGCCGCGTCGGTCGGATTGTCGAAGAGGTCGGGATTGAAGCCGTCGCCCGACGGATTGAGCAGCGGTGGCGGCCCGGTCGTCCAGCCGACGCCCTCGATGGCTACCCCCGCCACGACCGCCGACGCCCTCAGTTGATAGCCGTATTCCGGCAGGTTCTCCGCCCCGACGACGACCGCCACGCGCGGTGTGTCCTGCAGCAGTTCGGACACCTTCGCCGTCCCGATCCCCAGGATCGGGTACAGCAGGATCGGCAGCACGAAGATCATGAACAGCGTCCGCCGGTCGCGGACCTGATCGCGAACCTCGCGGCGGAAGATCACCAGGACGTTCGACCAGCGCATCGCTTCTCCCGGGTCCGGCACCGGGGCGACTTCCGCTCGCCCCGAAGAACGATCATTCTTGAATCGGAAAGGTTCGGAAATCGCTCAGAACAGCCGGCTATCCCGACGCCCCGCAGCAGCCGCTGCCGACTCGGCCCGCTCAACAAGGTGGAAGAACAGTTCTTCCATGTCCGGCTGCCCGAACTGATGGAGAAGCCCCCCGGGCGTCCCCTCGGCCTGAAGCCGCCCTTTGTGGATGATCGCTACCCGGTCGCAGAGCTTCTCGACCTCGTGCATGTGGTGGGTCGAAAACAGGATCGTCTTGCCCATCTCCCTCAACTCGGCGATCCGCTGCCGGAGCGAACGGGCCACCAGCACGTCGAGCCCGCTCGTCGGCTCATCGAAGATCAGGACGGGTGGGTCATGCACGATCGTCCGCGCGATCGAGACCTTCTGCTTCATCCCAGTGGACATCTTCGAGCCGAGCACGTCCCGGAAGTCGTTCATCTGGAGCCAGTCGAAGACCAGTTCCATGCGCTCCTGCAAGTGCGTGCCCGTCAGGCCATAGAGCCGGCCGAAGTACTCGACCAGCTCCCAGGCGGACATCCGGTCGTAGATGCCTGTGGCGACCGACATGTATCCGATGCTGGCCCGGACCTTCTCCGGCTCCCGGACCACATCAAACCCGGCGACGACCGCCCGGCCGCCGGTGGGCCTCAGGACAGTGCTGATCATCCGGAGCGTCGTCGTCTTGCCGGCGCCGTTGGGGCCGAGCAATCCGAAGATCTCGCCCGGCTGGCAATCGAAGCTGACGTCCCGGACCGCGGGGACCCAGCCCTTCTGGTAGTCCAGAAACGATTTGGACAGATGCTCAACGTGGATCACGCGACAAGTCCACAGCACGACCGCCGCCACCGGACGCCCGTCCGGAGGGGATCACAGCTCATTGATCCATCTTCGGAAGTGTAGCACCCACTCGCAAGTCCCGACACAGGGCCGCCTCGACCCGATCCGCCCATCGGGGGCGTTCCCTGTCACCCTGTCGCGAGACAGTCTGGGGACCGGCGGGGCTCGGATTCACCACAAAGGCACAAAGGACGCAAAGGATTCACAAAGGGAATGGGATCAGAAACTTTCTTCGTGACCCCTTTGGTGCATCCGGCAAGTTTCTTGTAGGGCGGGCCTCGGCCCGCCATCGACCGGAGGCGGGCCGAGGCCCGCCCTACGAGGAGGACCGACCGATCGCCAGGGCGAGGGTGGCCGCGGTTGGAGGCGTGAGAACGACGCGGTCGAGATCGGGGCAGGCGACCGAGGCAATCGGCACAAAACGAGCCTCCTTAACGATTTCCGGCAATCGTGCCGGAGCCTGGGCGGGCGGCTCGGGTTCGTTTTGCGCCGGGCGATCCGGGGCGCCGACCGTCGGCGGGGGCGTGGGATCGGGGTCGTGGCGCACCGACGGGGACGGTCCGCGGGATTCATCGCGACGGAGTCGGGCCAGTTCGTCGAGCGCCTGGCGGCGCATGCGCTCGGCGTCCCGGAGGTAGCGCTCCAGGCGGGCCATCTCGGGGCCGGCGTCGAACGCGGCGCGGGCCTCGGCGGAGTCCGCGAGGGGGCGTCGTAGTCGTCCCAGAGTTGGGAGCCGAGCGTCTCCATCTCGGCGATCCGCTCGCGGACGAACTCCGTCAGGGCGTCGCGGGCCTCGGCCGGGGCGGGCAGGTAGCGGCGGACGGCCTCGGCGTCGTTCCAGTGGCGGAAGGATGTGCGGAGGAGGGGCTCCGGGTCACGCTCGAAACGCAGCGCGAGGACGCAGAGCCAGAAGGTCCAGAGCGGCTCGGGGCCGGTGGGCGTCGGGGCGTCGGCGAAGCCGAGCAGGCGGAGGGCGCGGCGGGATTGCGGCTCGTCCCAGAAGCCGGCGGAGGTCAGGACCTGGCCCAGCGCTTCCCAGGCGTCGCCGAGGGAGTCGCAGCCGTGGGCGGTGCGCTTCAGGAGCCGGACGGCGGCCTCGGGCTCATGGTCAAGACGTTCGGCCAGGGCGGCGACCTCGTCGGTGCGGGCCTCGTCCCAGTGGCGGACGGCGTTGCGGGTGCGCTCGTCGGTGGCGGCATTGGCGGCGGTGGCGAGGCGGCGGGCGCGGACGTTGCCCAGGGCGGCGCGGCGGATCAGGTCGTGCTCGTAGTCGTCGCGGGGCTGATGCCTGGCGTTGTAAAGCTGGATCGCGGCTTGCAGTTCCGCTTCCATGTCGGGGGGGAGGCACTTACCGCCGCCGGTGAAGCCGTGCTGGGTGGCGTTACGGGCGGCGGTCAGGCGGCCCTGGGGCGTGATCGGGCCGAGGCTGAGGGAGCCGTTGCGTCGGGAGGCGTCGCGCTGGGAGTCGGTGCGCGTCATGGCGGCATCTCCTTCGATGCGGATCGGAGGTGGAAGACTCAACGCAGAGCACGCCGAGGACGCAGGCAGGAGAGGCGACGGGCCGGATTGGGCAACTGGCGTCGGTTGCGGGGATTTTTCCGTGTGGTCTCGCCGTCCTCGGCGATCGCTGACATCTCCAACACTATCGAAAAAAAAGGCCGCGATTATCGTACGTTTTTCGAAGAAACCTTGGATGGCCACATCGATCACCCTGTCTGGAAATATTCCTCAGGTTTCTCCAAGGGGATGACGAGACGGTTCGGGAAAGGGCCGGGGTCGAGAGCATGTGTCAAAATCAATAATAAATATTGTTATTATTGTAGATATTAGTTCCATTCACAACGAAGTCGTCGTCTTTCGTTGTTGCCCGCCCGGAGGAGTCGAGTTAGGATCGGGTGGGGATAGGATGGCCGGAACAGTTTTCCTGCCTATCTCGGACAGACGTAAAAGCGCCAAGGGTGAATATCCCCGACGCTTCGATGGAATTCGCCCTGAGGTTGAAGGACTTACGTCGAATCCTCGGTGTAACGTCTGGACTAGTAACCACCATTTCCAGGCGCTCGGCGGGCCGGTCCGCTGAGTCAAGGACGTGAGGAATCAGAAGGATCTCGCTTCGGCCTTCCCCACGGTTCCCCGCTCCGCTATAAGACTTCAGCGGGTTCTTCATACACGGAGGTATCTCATGTACCGAGCCGCTCGGTTGGCCTTGATCCTATCCTTGGTGGTAACGTTCCCCTCCCTGCTTGTCGCCGCCGACGGGATCAAGAGCGACGGGGAACGGTTGCAAGGAAAATGGGGCTGCGTCGCAGTGGAGGAGGCCGGCGAGACTCTCCCAGCCGAGTACGCGAAAATCAGCTGGCTGGCGTTCCGGGACAAGGAGTTCGAGTGGGGGGACGTTCCGCAACTGAAACCTGAGCATGGCTCATTCATTCTGGACGAGACCCGGAACCCCAAGACGATTGATCTGAAGTACGACAGGGATGGTCCGACAATTCGGGCAATCTACGACCTCAAGGCCGACACGTTGAGAATCTGTTGGTTTGCGGATCGCATTTCCAAGAGACCCGCGAAAATCAAAACCGGGATCGGTTCTCCTTGCACCGTCATGACCCTCAAGCGGGCGAAGAACTGAGACGTAACCTAGCCTACAGAGACCTCGGCTCGCCGCAGAAGCGCCAACGATGAAATATAGATGGTTCGACCGGAGGAGGCTGGCGTGGATGTCCGCTTCTATCTCGATCCTGACACCGGCCAGCCTCACATCTACGGGCATGGCATCACCGAGGAGGAGGTCGAGCAAGTCCTACGTGGTTCGGGGGAGGATCTGCCCGCGGCGCGGGGATCGAGGATGAAACTCGGCAAGACCGCCGCGGGGCGTTATCTGCAGGTCATCTACTCGCCGGATGAAGACCCCGGCAGCGTGTTCGTCATCACCGCCTACGAACTCCAGGGCAAGGCGAAGAAGGCGTTCCGCCGCCGGCAACGGAGGAAGCCGCGATGAGCGAGCCGAAGTTTCCAACGGGCTGGGATGAGGACCGCGTCCGCAAGGTCCTGGCCCATTACGAGGACCAAACCGAAGATGAGCAGTTCGCCGAGATCGAGGCCGCCCGAGAGGCCGAGGGCACTACCCTGATCGCCGTGCCGACGGAGTTGGTCCCCGAGGTCCGCGCCCTGATCGCCGGCAAGCGGCCCGCTTGACCCGGCACGACCGCGCGTCCCACCTTCTCGCCCATTCGGGCTGTAAAGTCTGGTCCATTGTCGAGACTTGCCAGCCACTTGGGTGCCATCTTGATATCAGAGTAGGCTTTGGGTTTCCGGTCACTCTTACCCGGCTAGGATGCCGCCCATGAGACGCCTCAACTTCTCGATCGCCACCCTCATGGGCGTCGTGTTCTTCCTCGCCACAGGATTCGCGGCCATCCGCAACCCAAGCGAGTTGGTAGCGAGTTCGGTCTATTCGCTGATGCTCGTGGTGATCCTCGTGACCACGGTCGCGGCGGTGCTGCGAAGACGGCCACCTCTGGTGGGCTTCGCCATCTTCGCCTGGGGCTATCTGCTCACGGCCGCCATCGGGGAGAAGCTGCCGGCGCCGCTCACGTCCAAGTTGCTCCGCGAAGCCTACATCCTCCAACAGGGCGGTCGCTACGCCGGACCGGCCACCGGGCTGCCGAGCCGGACTGGTTTCGTGGAGATACCATCGGAGGTCACTGGTGGGATGTACGTGGTGTCGGAGAACACGGGACCATTCTTCCAGATCGCTTCGACGTGGCTGTGTGGTATCTTCGGGCTGGTCGGGGCCTTGGTAGGTCGCCTACTCGGGGCTCCTGACGAACCTTCCGATCAGCCCTGAATAACTTCGGGCGCTAGCTCTGATCTATAGTTCACCGCTTACACTTCGAGGAGACGCGGTGGTGACTCGTCCTCGGCTTCGAGGCCTCGAAATCCCTCGGGAAGCCGCGATCCTCGGAGTCGGGTGCGCGATCGAGCGTTCAAGCCGTCTTATGGGCCGCGAGGAGTCGCCGAATCTCGGGTAGAAGCTCGGTGGGGATGGTGACGACCGTTTGATCATCGGTCTCGGAAGCCGCCGCCTCGTCGGCGGCGATCCATTCCTCCTCGGTCCGGGCATCGAGTTCGGCCAGCAGGTCGCGAACCCGCTTCTCGTCCCATCCGGCCGGGAACCGTTGTTCGCTCATCGTCCCCGCCTCCTCTTCCGTTTGCGATAGGCTTTCAGTTCGCGTCCCGTCAGCGGATAGGCCGTGACCACGAACACCGAGTCGTTGTCTTCGTCCGGGACGTAGATCACCCGGAGGTAGCGACCGCCCTGGGTTTGGCCGAGAGCTTGCCGCGAGCCGCCGGAGGACGGCCCATCCTCGCCGGGTCGACTCAAGACCCGCTCCACTTCAGCCTCGGTGACTCCATGCCCGTAGATGTGGGGTAAGCCGGTGTCGGGGTCGAGGTAATAGCGGATCTCCACCGACGTTTTCCCTCCGCCGAGCCCCTCTTCAGAATCGCATATTCGGCTGGGATGCCACAAGAGACGCCCTTTCGTGCGTCGAAGCGCTCGTCTCTTCTATGGTTCGGAGTTTACAGCTTTCGAGACCGTTCCGACCTCCCGACGCCCCTGGTCTTAGGTGCCACTGGCTCTGCCAGTGCTTCCTCTCCGATCGGCACTGGCAGAGCCAGTGGCACCCTACGCCGTCCACCGAAATGGGATTTCTGGCGGCGGAAGTTTCCTTGCCCGTTTGATTTCCGCCAGCGTCGCCGGTTTGATCTTGGGCGGCCCTGGCGGCGTCTCGCGTTTCTTGCGGGGGTAGTTCCGGGCCGCCTTGCTCGTGTGGCGGACGTAACGGTCCTTGATGGCCGCTCGCAGCATCCCCGTCAGGCTCCGGGGGCCACGCCGGGGCCGGCTCTCTCGCAGCACACCACGCACCGCGTCGCGCGCCCCGGCCACCGACATCGCCAGCGGATCGTGCCTCGCCTCGATCAGCCGCCGGACCGTCATCAATCCCAACACCCACAACCCCAGCAACGTCCATTGCGCCTCGGCCAGGCACGTCCCGGCACGCCGGCTCAGGAGCTTCCGACGCTGCATGGTCTGCTTGTACGAACGATAGAACACTTCTTCACCCCAACGCAGCCCGAACAGCGTCGCCGCCTCGTCGGCCGTCAGTCGCGTTGCGTCGAGCACGTCGGTCAGCAGGGAGACGTCCTGCTTGCCATGCCGCAGCACGATCAGCCGCAGCACCAGCGGCCGGCCGCGGCGGTGCTTCTGCGGCCAGAGGTAAACCAGGCCATCCCGCTCCTCGTGGTAGTAACCCAGGCCCTTCAGGAGCGTGATGTTGCCGCCGAGACGCAGGAGGAAGTGCGTGCCGTGGCGCAGCAATCGGAGACACAGCCCATAGCCGACGAACCCCGCGTCGGCGACCACCAGGGCCCCGGCGGGCCAGTCCGGCACCATCTGCCTGAGGTGGGTGCGTTCGCTGTCCGTGCCCGGCCCGACGCGGTAGTCCCAGGGCAGTCCGGTGCCCATGTGCCCGAGGGTCGTGAGGAACACTTGCGGCGTGGTCTTGTCCCGGCCGGCACAGCCCAGGTCCCGCTCGTTGGCGGCGGTATGAGGCGTCTCCAGGCGGGTCCCATCGACGGCCAGGGCCATCCAGCGACCGCGTCTCTGATACGGTCCGGCGATCCGGAGCATCGCGTGTTGGAACCGTCGCTTCAACGCCTGGGCCAAGGCGGATGTGGATCGCTCCAGGGCCTCGGCAAAGCCGGTGTAGGAGCGTCCGAGGGTCCAATGCCTGTGGGTCCGGCGGGCGGCGGTGCAGGCGTGCTCGAAACGGGCCGTGAGGGTCTGTCCCTCCTCCCAGGCCATGATCGCGGCGACCCAGGTGAGCCGCTGGGGCGTCCAGCAGGCGGCGGCCGGGGTGGGGATGTGGGGGAAAAAGGCGGGAGGCAGGAACTCCCGCATGGCCTGGTCGAGTTGCTCAGGATAGGATTGGGGCACCTTCGAGCCTCCGTGTGACGCGTTGGTCCTGTGGTAAGAACCGAAGCGTACCGGAGGTTCGAAGGTCTTCGCCAGTCAGAAGTTCGAGACGCCAGAGCCATCAGACGCTGGACGGCGTAGCATGCCACCCGTCCGCAATGCCCGGCCGTCGGCGGAACGTGGATGGCCTGTCGCGAGCCGACTCCGTCTTCAGAATCCCAGGCTCCCCGCATCCGGGAACCGTTCATGAGCGCGAGCCCAGGTCCGATCGTTGGCGGAAGGGGCAAAGAACAGCATCGTGACCCGCTGGAAGTACCGCTCGCGATCCTTCCCGGCGAGCCAATGGACCCACCCTGGACCGATCAAGACATATTGAGCTCCAACGTGACCACGATGAAGGACGCGGATCTCGCGGAGAGCCTGCTGTTCCTCTTCCCAGCCACGACGGTACGACGAGATCAGGAATTCCCGACCCGCCCCCAAACCGATCGCGAAGACGGCGATCACGAGGAGTGCGGTTCGAAGCCGTAACGTTCTCGAACTTCGGAGTATATTTATGAAGAAATTCTTCCCTGCATCGGTCGTCGAGTTCCTTCAGACCGTCGAAAGCAAGGGCTCGGCCCGCGGCTCCGCGTCGATGTACGCGTAGAAGACGTTCCGCTGCCTCGGGATGTAACCGGCCTCGCGGATCGCGCGCTGGATCTCCTTCAGGGAGAGGTGGAAGACGGTGCCGGCCTGGCTGACGACGTTCTCCTCGATCATGAGGCTGCCCATGTCGTTGGCGCCGAAGAAGAGGGCGAGGCCGCCGATCTTGGGGCCCTGGGTGACCCAGGAGGCCTGGATGTTGGGCACATTGTCGAGGTAGAGACGGGAGATCGCCTGGACGCGGAGGTATTCGAAGGCGCCCGAGGGGGGGACGTCGGCCATGTCGGTGTGGTCGGGCTGGAAGGTCCAGGAGATGAACGCGGTGAGGCCGGCGGTCTCGTCCTGGAGCTGGCGGATGCGCTCCAGGTGCTCGATGCGTTCTTCCAGGGTCTCGACGTGGCCGAACATCATCGTGGCGGTGGACTTGCCGCCGAGCGAGTGCCAGGCGCGGTGGACGTCGAGCCAGTCGTCGGTGAGGGCCTTGCCACGGGTGATCGCCTTGCGGACGCGATCGGCGAGGATCTCGCCGCCGCCGCCGGGCAGGCTGCCGAGGCCGGCGTCGCGGAGGCGGTGGAGGATGTCGCTCAAGGGCATCCGGAACTTCTTGTGGAAGAAGTGGATCTCCGGCGGACTGAAGGCGTGGATGTTGACCTGGGGGAAGTGGGCTTTGATGTCGCGGAGGAGGTCCTCGTACCACTCCAGCGGCAGGTCGGGATGCAGGCCGCCTTGCATGAGGATCTGATCGCCGCCGAGGGCGACGGTCTCCTCGACCTTCTTCAGGAGGACGTCGCGTTCGAGGACGTACGCCTCGGTGTCGCCGACCTGGCGGTAGAAGGCGCAGAAGTCGCAGACGGCGGCGCAGACGTTGGAGTAGTTGATGTTGCGGTCGATGTTGAACGTGCGGTAGGGCTCGGGGTGGAGCCGTTGGCAGACGGCGTCGGCGGCGCGGCCGAGGGCGAGGAGGTCGGCCTCGCGCATCAGGGTCACGCCCTCGTCGAAGGTGATCCGGTCGCCGTCAACGGTGCGCTGCAAGATCGGGGCGACGGCTGTAGAAGGCAAGGTTCACTCCTCCGGGGGCGAGTCCCAGCGCCGCGGCTTTCCGGGCGAAGAGCCGCAGGCCGGCGACCTCGCGGTCGCCGAGGTCATACGATAGCACACGGGTCAAGTATTCGACACAGATCCGGTGGTCCAGCCCCAGCCTCGGGCCGTGCCAGGCCGCCAGTTCCTCGGCCCGGGCCAGTCCGTCGGCCCGGCACCTCGCCAGAGCCTCGGGAAGCCGGCCCAGGTCCACACCCGGCCGCGCGACCCAGAGCGCGAAGACGAAGGGTAGACCGGTCAAGCCCAACCACGCCGCCCCCAGGTCCACGACCTCCCGGAACGGCCCCTCGGGGACCTTCATGGCCCGGTCGCCAATGACCAGCACGGCGTCGGCCGTGCTCTCCAGGGCCGAGGCCCCCATCGGAAGCGACTCGATCGCATCCGGTCGGACGCCGTGTGCCTCCGCGAGCCAGATCTGCGCCAGCACCTGGCTCGTCCGCGAGCCCTCATCCAGCGCCAGCCGCTTGACCTGTCCAAACGGCACCCGCGCGAAAAGCTTGACGCTCCTCACGGGCCCCCGCGCCGCGATCGCGAAACCGGGCACGATCTGGTATCCGGCCGCCGCACCACGGAGGTATTCCACGGACGGGATCAAGGCCAGATCCAGATCCCCGCGACCGAGCCGTTCTGCCAGGACGCTCGGATAGTCCATCACCAGCCGGGCCCGTGGCGCGAACTCTTCCAGCCGATGATATAGCGGCTTGGCGTTCAGGTAGGTCACCGCCCCGACCCGGAGCCTTCCGTCCATGAGCGAATCCCCCGGAGGTCATCCCCAGGAAACGATGGTGTCTCGACCCTCGATTCAGATCGTTCTGAAATTAGGATAATCACGCCGACCCCCTCCGGCAAGCTCGACTGCGGAAAGTCGTGGCGAGGTGGGTCGCGTCAGGGGCCTCGATCAGCGCGTCGCGGCTGTGCGATCGTGTTCTGTCGGATGGTTGAGGCGGTACAGCGCCTTCTGGGCCTGGGCGTCGAACGGGTCGCGGGAGAGGGCCATGCGGTACCAGGCTCGGGCTTCGTCGAGCCGACCGGTCGCCTCGATGGCGGCGGCCAGGCGATCGGCGAGCGCGGGGTCGGAGTCCCATTCGGATCGGGAGGCGTGAGCGATCAGGTTGGTGACCTTGTCGTAGCGGCGGGCGGCCTCGGCGAACGGTCTGGCCCCGGCTTCATCGCCCGAGAGGCGTAGGGCGGTGGCCGTGGCGGAGAGAAGCGAACGGTCATCCGGTCGGGCCGAGAGGGCCAGGCGGAACTGACGGGCGGCCTCGCCCGGCCGGCCCGATCTCAGGGCCAGTTCGCCCCGAATCTGGGCCAGTTCGGGATGGTCCGCAGGACCTCGCGAGAGCAGTCGTTCGACTTCGGATCGGTTGCCACGTCGTAGCGCCAGCCGGACGCGCCGGGCGTTGGCCTCCGGGTCGTCAGCGGGCAGGGGGGCCAGGATGGTCCCGGCGCGGTCCAGATGCCCGAGTTTCAGGAGACCGTCCACCAGGGCCAGTCGGGAAGCGCGGTCGTTCGGATCGGTCGCGACGAACCGCTCCAGCTCCTTGCGATCGTCCGAGGGGTTCCAGCTCACATGTCGCGTCTTGCCCCAGTGGACCAGGTATTCAAAGCTGAGTGCATCGAGTCGCGAGAGAGCTTCCATCTCCCGATCGAGGTCCGATTGCCTCTGCTGGACGTTGTCGAGGTACGCCAGCTCGCGATGAGCCTGGACGGAATCGGGATCGCGCTTCAGCACGGCCTCGAAATGAGCCTCGGCGGCACGGGCTCGTCCTCGCTTGACCTCGATGCGACCGGCCAGCAAATGGGCCAGGGGGGCGAGTGTTGAGTCGTCGGGAATCCGGGCCAGCTCGGCGAGGGCTGGCTCGGCTCGACCTTGGGCCCAGGCGACCTGGGCCCTTGCCATCCGATCCATCGGGGTCGGGTTGCGGATCGTCGCGACCCTCGCGAGCAAGGCGTCCGCCTGTTCGAAACGACCGGCCTGGAATTCGGCCTGGGCTTTCAGCAGAAGCTCCGCCGGGTCCGGACGGAGCCAGAACCGCAAGGCTCCGATCACGACCAGCAGCATCGCGGCCAGCCCGAACGCGAGCCCGAACCGCTTCCGCCGAGGCCAACGCATCCTGTTCATCAATGCCCCCAACCGTCTCCACCCGCCTGCCTGATCCGTCTTGAGCCCGGCCTGACGATCCGGGTCAACGTGACCGCTCGAGGTCTCTCAAACGCATGACCCCCGGGGGAAGACGTCTCATGACATCGACGCCCGGGAGTGCAATTCGCTGGTCATCCGCGAGACCGACTATCGGCCCGTGTTGGAAGAGGTACCCGTCATCTGTTCCTTCATCTGGTCGAATTGGGCCTGGGTCGGCGCGTAGGGAGATTCCTCGATCTTGTCGTCCACGTCGGCGCCGCCGCATCCCAGAAAGCCGACGGCGAGGACGGCTCCGAGGAGGCCCAGCCGAAGATTCCGCATCGCTCTGATCTCCATTCGGTTTTGGATTCGGACTCAGGATCGAAACCCGCGACTCGCCACGCCACCTTCCGGCGCACATCGGCGCAGTCCCTCGGACGAGCGGGTCGGGGAGGGAGGCGAGGAGCAGCCGCATTCGCGACCACTCCTGGCCCCCGCGATTTCGCTCCCGGCGCTCTCAATACGAGCTGCTGCTGATGACCTCGCCACCGTTGCGGGTGCCGAGTGCCCACCAGGTGACGGGGTTGACCGTGTTCTTCATGAAGTGCACCGACCCATCGACGAAACCGACGTTCACGCCGCCGGGGTGGTTGCTGCTGGGAGGCATCGCGTCCATGACGGCGCCCCAGCCTCCGGTGTTGCCGTCGGCCTGGTTATCGCAGCCATTGCCGTTCGGGGGCATCCAGTGATTGTACGAATCCCACATCAAGGTCGATGCGGCGTTCCCTGAGATCCAGGCATTGCCGTTGGCGGGCGCGAGTCCGCCGAAGCCGGTGGTCTGACCGCTCAGGCTCTTGCACTTCTGGACGAACTGGAGGGCCATGTTCTTGCCGTTGAAGCCCTGATTCGGCGCCACGTTCATTCCGGTGGGGAAGAGGTAGGTGGATGGTCGGTTCGTGCTCCCGACCCTCACCGAATTGGCCGGCGGACCGGAGCCGAGCAGTGTCTCGCTGAACAGCGCCGTGTTGGAGGTGCCGTCGGTCAACGCCTGGGTGCCGAAGGTCCCGCAGTTGTAGTTCATCGCACCCGCGGTGCTCCAGCCGGGATAGCTCCCCGGGTCGCTCCGCAAGGGGACGAGCGTCCCGCTCCAGGCGGCATAGACGGGCGGCCCACCGATGTTGGCCACGTAGTTCTTCCAGCCGACCTGGATGGTCGGCACCATCTGGTTCTCCGACGGGCAGATCAGGGTTGCAACCCGGCTGCGCATGACCGTCAGGTTCGGTGGGGTCGAGCCGCCGTTGCCCCCCGACAGCGACCAGTTCAGGGCGTTATACAGCGGCTGCTGCTCCATCTGCGACAGGATGGCGGCCGTCCAGTCCAGTGGCCAGGGGTCCTTGAAGGTGTTGTACGACGCCTTCGAGATATTCTCAACCAGCGGCGGGAAGGCGTTCTGCTGGGAGACGTAGTTGTGAACGGCTAGCCCCAGTTGCTTGAGGTTGTTCGTGCACTGGGCGCGACGTGCCGCCTCGCGGGCCGCCTGCACCGCCGGCAGCAGCAACGCGATCAGCACGCCGATGATGGCAATGACCACCAGCAGTTCGATCAGGGTAAACCCGCTCCGCGCTCGTTCTCTCATCGAATGACTCCAAAAGTCAAGGACAATCGAATCTCGCCAGCCCCCAGGCTGTCCGCGGCGAGACTCCCGTCTGATCCCCCCGGCACATCTCGCGTCGGACCGGCCTGACGCCGGCACCACGCTCCTGCGCAGCCGAGATTCCTCGCTCGTTGTGATTCTATCGAATTTTCATGACAGCGATTATTTGTGCAACAGGGCCGCCGAGGTCCTGGCCTCGGGCCATCCGAGGCGCAAACGGATACAGACCGGGACTTTTCAGGTCCGGCGATGCCGAGTCAGACATCCCGACGTGGGGGGATCCGCTCGCTCCCTCGATCCTCCCAGGGGCAACCAGGGAAGTCGGGGAAGGTCGTTCTCGGGGGGGATGCGCCGAGGCTCTTGCTGATGCCAGCGTCGTCGAGGGGGGCGAGGATCGTGTTGATCCCGACAGCTGGGCCTCTTCGCAAAGTTTCGGGTTTGGGAGGGATACCCGAGCAGAAGGAAGGGTTCTGAACCGGACGCCGAGCTTATCGACCTATAGCCCAATCGTATCGAGAACGCCCCGTCTGGCAAGGGACCTGCCCGGCGAGACTTTTTCAGAACGTCCGCGAGCCTCCTCCGGAATCGCTTTTCTGGCTGAGACTTGGGGAATCTGGCTCGCGTGAGGACGAGGGACGAAAACTGAGTTGAAAATCCATTCTTTGAAGTTAGGGGGCGATCCGGGAAGGGGCCGGATGACCGTCGTGCGTCAAGGGGCTGGGGAGTCGACTCCGAGAAAAAGTCGGATCTGGTCCGAAGGATCGATCGCTGACGTCGAATGCTTTCCGAAGCATGGCCGGCGTGGAACGCTACGCCCCGGATGCTCGCACACCCCGCTGGGGAGCAACAATGAATCACTGGCTTGTTCGGGAGTTCAGCGGTCGCGGGATGAGTGTCGTGATCGGCCTGCTTCTGGGCAGCGTCATCACCTGGCTGCTCGCCCGCTGGAGACGCCTCCGGGAGCGTCGCAACATCGCTCACGGCGATGCCCGCGACACGGTCGTGATCCATCAGCACCTGGTGGCCAGCGAGGGCGAGGGCGCATCGCGGAGACCGACGACCTTGCGCATCCGGACCATCGGCCAGTCGGAGCTGAACCGGGTCGCCCCCAACGGCTATCTCGCCTCGGAGCTGCTGAGCCGGTCCTTCCGGGTCACGCCGCGCGACACCTTGATCTCGATGGAGAGCACCGAGGGTTCGTACTTGCTGGAGACGCTGACCAACTTCGTTTGCGATTGCGTGGCCAACGCTCCGTTCGAGCACGACCTCTACGTCATGGCCCCTTGCTGCGAGCCGGCCGGGATGGCGCAGCACCAGCCGATCACGATTCTCCTGATTGCCGTCTCCGACCTGGCCCTCTTCGAGGACTGGCCGGCCTGCCGCTCGATCCGGATCGAACATGGCTCCGACGGCGTCCGAATCCTGACGCTCCGGGAGATGGCCCGGCGCTTCCGCCAGGAGCAGGAAAAGCTCGTGAGGCTCCGGAAGTCCGGTCAGCGGACCCAGCACGTCGAGACGATGTACATCCTCGACCTCGCCCTCGACCGTCGCGCGGCGGACATCCCGACCAAGCCGGTCCCCTGGGGCCGGTTCGAGTCGGTGCTCCAGGAGCTGAACCTGGAGTGATCGACACTGGTTGGTGACGGGGATCGGGTCAGAATTCCATCTGTTGGAACGCCTTGATGCCCATCCGAAGCGGGATCACCATCGCGGCCAGGCCGACGACGAGGCTGAAGACAATCGAAAGGCCGAACCAGAGGCGAAACTTGCCCTCGAACGCCGCCGACAGGAAGACGGTTCCGCCGCTCTGAAACTTCGAGAAATAGACCTGGCACGGCAGGGCCAGGGCGGTGACAACCATCGCGATGAAGACCAGGCTCACCAGCAGATTGAGCGTTCCCCCGAAGCCCGCGGCGATCTTCGAGGGGTCGTCCTCGCGGAGATTCGGCAAGCGGGCGCCCAGGCCAACGCTGATCCCCGAGAGCCCCAGGCAGAGGACCGCCACCACGCCGATGTGCAAGGCGATGATCAAGGGCGGGATCTTGAGCATCAGGTCGCTCAGGATGACCAGCAACTCTGTTGCCACCAGGGAGATTCCTGCGGCGAAGGCAAACTTGCCCCAGAGGATCGCCTCACGTCGCAAGGGCAGGAGTCCGAGAATCCAGAAGTTGCGGCCCTCCAGCGAGAGCAACGGAAAGATGAACCGGGTGGTGAACGTCGAGAGGATCAAGGCCGTCACGGCCAGGTTCAGGAAGCTGAGCAGATTCCGCCAGTACGGGCTCTCGACGTGGTAGCCCAACCGCCGGATGTTCAGGAAGTAGAAGCCGAGCAGGCCGAAGAAGATCAGGAACTGGGACCACTGCGCCGGGTCGCGCCGGAAGCTGCGGATGTCCTTGAGGATCAAGAGGCGGATCGGCCTCGGGATGAACCCGAAGGCCCGGTGGAACGCCGCGTCGAGCGCATAAAGGCCGATCCGGCGACGCGAGGAGCGTCCCCCCTGAACCCGGCTGTAACCGCGACGATACAGGTCGCGCGAGAGGACGGCCGCAATCAGGTAGCAGAGTCCGGCATGGGCGGCGGTGACCATCAGGTAAAACCGGCCCACCCCCAGGTCGCCCCGCGCTGTGCCGATCAGGCCGCGCGAGAGCCAGCGGCTGGGCAGCAGGGGGTGCTGGCTGAAGGTCAGTCGGCTCAAAAGCGCATCGAGCCACTCACGCGAGAGAGTCTCGCCAGGGGTATTCAGCAGCCGGAACCCCAGCATCACCGCTCCCACGATCGAGGCCCCGACGATGATCCCCAGAATCGTCTTCGGCCGACGCGGCAGGTAGTTCGCTACCAGGATCGCCCCCACCGCCCCGAGGCCGCCGGCGATCAGAACGAACGCCAGCAAGTACGCCAGGAAGAGGCCGTAAAACGGCCATCCCGCGACCACCGTGATCCCGTAGGCGACCATCATCGGGCTACCCAGCAGCAGGAAGCCCCAGCTCGAAAACGCCAGCGCCTCCGCGAACTTGTACGCGAAGACGCGGTCTTCCCCCGCCGGCAAGGTCAGCAGGTAAGCCGACTCTTTCGAGCCGAAGAGTGACGTATAGAGGATGATCCCCGTCGAGAAGACGAGCATCACCAGCAGCGACATGAAGAAGATCCCGAACAGGTACTCGACGATCTCGTTTGTGGCGTTGAGATACGAGTTGAGGAACTGGAACCCCTCGAAGAACAGCCCGAAAAGGACCGTCCAGAAGACGCCGCTACAGATGAAGATCATGCTCAGCCGGAGCCGCGAACCCCGCATCAAGGCCCGCAGATGATTGCTCATCAGCCGCCAGCGGAGAGAGCGAAACGCCCGCCTGGCGTCCTCGTCAGGATGCCCCCCGGCGCTCACGGCAGGGCCTCCTGTTGTTCGACCGACTTCGAGTCGCCCGAACCGCTCGATCCCGCGAGACCCAGGAGTGGCCGATCGCCTCCAGTCAGCCGGAGGAACATCTGCTCCAGCGACCCCTCCGCCCGGAACTCCCGCCTCAGCTCCGGCAAGGTGCCCCGCGCCAGCATCCGGCCGTGGTCGATGATCCCGATCGTGTCCGCCAGCTCCTCGGCGATCGAGAGCAGGTGAGTGGACATCAGGACGGCTACTCCCGCCCGCGTCTGGGCCAGGAACATGTCCTTGACGATCCGACCGCTACGCGGGTCGAGACCGACCAGCGGCTCATCGACGATCAGGACCTTCGGGTCATGCACCAGGGCCGACACGAAGACCACGCGCTGCTTCATCCCGTGGGAGTAGTTCTCGCAAAGCTCGTCGATGAACTCGTCCATTTCGAATGTCTCGATCAGTTCGGCGATCCGCCGGCTGGCGTACGATGGCTCCATGCCGTACATCTCCACGACAAACTTCAAGAATTCCCGTCCCGTCAATTTGTCATAAAGGAACGGCTGATCCGGCACGTAGGCGATTACCCTCCGCGCTTCCTGGCTCGAAGCCGGGAAGCCGCCGACGCGAACGCTTCCGCTACTGGGCGTCAGCAGGCCGCAGACCATCTTGATCGTCGTGGTCTTGCCGGCGCCGTTGGGCCCGAGAAAGGCGAAAAGTTCGCCGGCGCGGACGTCCAGGTCGAGGTGATCAACGGCCCGCTTCGCCCCGAACGCCTTCGTCACGCCCCGCAACTCGATCATCCGTGCCTCCGTCCGGAGCAGGCAGCCTTCCCGGGTCGACGCGGTGCCGGTCGGCCCGGCCAATCGGGGGGAATCATAAACGTCTCTCACCGAAATAGATGGTCGGCACATCGGGCGGAATCCGCTCGAGCACCAACTTCACGAACGGGATCGGCACTTCCTGGCGAATCACCAGGCCGTCGCGGCGGACCCACGTGCGGGCCGAGATTCCGGCGGCCCGGGTGACCACTTCGAGCGTCGTGATCGGGTTGCTGTCCCAGGTGATGATCTTTGTGCCGACGACCTCGACCCGGCAGGTTTCGACCAGGCCGGTCAGCGGGCTCACAACCTGGCTCTCCCAGGTCTGGCCGACGTGCAGGCGAGGCAGACGGTCGAGCGGGCCGAACGTCGATTGCACCATGCCGTGCGGCTTGTACGGGAACGAGTGCGGGCCGAGGTACGGCACCAGGCCGGACGTGCTGATCTCGATCCGGTCATTCTTCAGGCGGCCATCGATGACCAGCAGGTCCGTGTTCGCGCTCCGGCCTTCCCGCAACGTGACGCGGAAGTTCTCGAGGTTGCCCGAGCGGTCGATCCAGCAGGCGCCATAGATTTCGAGCCGGTCGCCCAGAGCCGCCGCGCGCAACGGGCCTGTCCGGCTCTCCGCCTTCGGCTCATCGTCGGACTCCGAACGCCCCCGTCGGTCGAAGAACTGCGAGGTGTCGAACCAGGCGTGGCTGACCAGCCGGACGCCCCCATCGCGCTGGTGGATCGTCTCGGTGATCGCCTGGCCGATCGAGCGCGCATTGAACTCGCCCGGGGTCTCCTGATCGACCATGAGGATGGCCCACTTGACCGGTCCGGCGTTCTCCTTGCTGGCGCGGGCGATCGCGCGCAGGTCGGGCGGCGGCCCGATGATCAGGTCGGGCAGGATGTCGCGGCGGAAGAGGTTCCACGCCGCGAAGGTCCAGAACAGAAGCAAGGCGAGGCAGATTCGACGAGAGGGCATCGGCGCGGCTCCGAGGCGTCCAGATCCACTGTACCGGCCCGGCAAGCTGTCAAACAAGTAGGGAAGACCCGCGACGCGCCGACCGCTGGCTCGGGTTGACGCTCCCCGGGGCCGGTCGTATGCTTCGCACGGGGTCATGTTCCCCTCCCCGACCCGTCCCATCCACGGTCCGCCGTCGCCGCGATCCTGCCCCTCTCCGCCGCTGGCGACGGCCCAGACGAGCAGGTTTCCTGATGCGCAAACCCAAACGAGGATGGATCTTGCTGGGTTCCCTCGCGCTGCTTGCGATCGTCGTGCCGGGGGTCCTCTGGATGGGCCTGACCTACCGGCCCGCCTTTTATCGCCAGCTCACGGACATTCCCACGGAGCGTCGCCACGAGAAGGCCGAGCACTTCGTGGCCCAGAGTCTCCGGCTCCGCAATGACATCGTCAACGAACCGCGCTGGGAGGCTGTCTTCACCGACGAGGAGGTGAACGCCTGGCTCGCCGAGGACCTCGTCGCCCATTTTGCCGACCAGATCCCGCCCGGTGTCCGGGACCCGCGGGTCATGTTCGAGAACGACCGCCTCACCCTGGCCTTCCAGCTCCAGGAAGGGCCGGTCAACTCGGTCGTCTGGGTCGTACTCGGTGTCCGGGTTCCCCGACCGAACGAGCTGGCCTTGTCCATCGAGAAGATCCGCGCCGGGGCCTTGCCCGTGCCGGCCGAGAAGATCCTTGACCGGATCACCGAGTTCGCCCGAAGTCGTGGCGTGAACGTGACCTGGAGCCGTGAGGAGGGACGGCCGGTGGCGACCGTCCGCTACAGCCCGAGCACTCACCGCCGCGATATCGTGCTTGAAGTCATCGAGATCTCGAAGGGCTGCATCCGCCTCTGGGGCACGTCCAATCGCGACCACGGCGCGGTCGCCTCGCCTTCCTTGCCGACGCGTCGGGTGCTTCAATCCACCTTCCCCAGACGGAAGACCCACGCCTCCGGTCCCGACGTGTCGTTCTCTCCCGTCTCGCGCGGACGAAGTCCGGCCGTTCCCTGGAAGCGCGACCCGTCGAGGACGATCTCGACCGCCTCGGTCGACCACACCCGCGGCTCATAAGTCCCCTGATCGAGCCTTCGGACCTCGCCCCGGTTCCCCGAGACCGGCCCTTCATAGTCGAGATACGCCCGTCGATGGTCGGCCAGGGCCCGCGCCGGCAGTTCCGCACCGGCGACGATCGGCGCGTCGATGGCCCATGTCCTCAAGGCTCCCGTGCTCGGGTCTTCGAGCATCAGGTCGTAGTGGACCCCGTTCCACCGATGCTCCAGCACGACGAATCGCGGCACGACGCACCCCCTCTTCCGCTCCGGACGCTGGAAACTCCCCACCCGGTCGTGGTATCCTGACAGACGGACAGGAACGCTCCCGCCCCATCGGTCGTCCCGGCGAGGCCCAAGGCGGTGCCGCTCGAAACCCAGGTCCCGGCCTCGGGACAGGCCGCCGCGACCCGCGTCTCCTCCCTTCACTCGACCCGCCTTTGGACCATCGCCGACGCCCCCGATCCATCCCGGCCGGGCGGAGGTGGAGCCGACCCCCATGCGACCCACCGAGAACGACCTCTTCGCCGAAGAGAAGTCGATGCCTTCGATGAGCTTTGGCGACCACATCGAAGAGCTGCGTGCCCGGATCATCCTTGCCCTCATGGGTCTGTTCGTCGGCGTGACGATCACCTTCGTCCCCGTGCCGATCCCCGGCTACGACTGGTTCTACCTCGGCCAGTGGGTGATGAAGCAGATGCAGGACCCGGCCCAGGTCGCCCTCGACAAGTTCTACACCGAGCAAGCCCAGCGCCGGGCCAAGGAGGCGACGGCCAAGCAGGCCAAGACACAGCCCTTCGAGGTCCAGTACGATGCCGCCCAGTTCGTCGCCCAGGTCCGCCAGTTTTTCCCCGAGCTGAAGGCTCCCCCCGCGGATCGACTCAAAGGCCAGACCGTCAAGCTGACGACCGTCTATGACCAGGCCGACTGGATCAAGACCGTCACGCTCACCGCCGAGCGGAGAAACGCCCTGATCGTCCTCGGTCCGCTCGAAGGGTTCATGATCTTCTTCATGGTCTGCATCATCACCGGCCTCGTGATCGCGAGCCCCTGGGTCTTTTACCAGGGCTGGTCGTTCGTCGCGGCGGGGCTTTACCGGTACGAGCGGCGCTACGTCTTGAAGTTCCTGCCGTTCTCGATCGGCCTGTTCCTCGGCGGCGTCTTCCTCTGCTTCTTCTACGTCCTGCCGTTCACCCTGGCCTTCCTGCTCGACTTCAACGTCTGGCTCGGCATCGAGCCGATGCTCCGGATCGCCGAGTGGATCAGCTTCGCCACGATCCTCCCTCTCGTCTTCGGCATCTGCTTCCAGACACCCCTGGTAATGCTCCTGCTGGAGCGTATCGGGATCTTCACGGCCGACATGTACCGGGCGAACCGCAAGTACGCGATTCTCATCATCATCGTGGCCGCCGCGGCGATCACCCCCACCGGCGACCCGTTCACGATGATGCTTCTTGCCACCCCGATGTACATCCTCTACGAGCTGGGCATCCGCCTGATCCCCGACCGCACCAGCGAGTCGAAGACCGACCTGCCCGCCGCCGTGAGGTGATCCCATGCCGGAACACCCCCGAGGTGGATTCGTCCAGCTGGTCGGCGCCGGTCCCGGCGATCCCGGCTTGCTGACCCGCCTCGGGGTCGAGGCTCTCGCCCGCGCCGAGGCGGTCGTATACGACCACCTCGTCCACCCCCGCCTGCTCGACCTCGCCCCCTCCGAGGCCGAGCGCATCCCCGTCGGCAAGCGGGCCGGCCACTGCCTCTTGCCCCAGGAACAGATCAATGAACTTCTCATCGATCTCGCCCGACGCGGCCGGCATGTCGTCCGCCTGAAGGGTGGCGACCCCTACGTCTTCGGCCGCGGCGCCGAGGAGGCCGAGGCCCTCCATGCCGCTGGCATCCCTTTTCGCGTGATTCCCGGCGTGACGGCCGGTGTCGGCGCCACCGCCTACGCCGGCTTGCCCGTCACCCACCGCGACGCTGCTTCCGCCGTCGCCTTCCTCACGGGCCACGGCGAGCCCGATTCTCCCGACTCGCGACTGGACTGGCCCGCCCTCGCCAGCTTCCCCGGCACGCTCGTGATTTACATGGGCGTCGCCCGCTTGTCCGCCCTCTGTGCCAGGCTGATCGCCGAGGGTCAACCTCCGACGACCCCCGTCGCGATGGTCCAGTCCGGAACCCTCGCCCGTCAGCGAGTTGCCGTTGGAACCCTGGCGGACCTTCCGGATCGCGTCGCCGACTCGGGCCTGGGACCGCCCGCCCTGGTGGTTATCGGTGCGGTCGTCGCCCGACGTACCGCCCTGGCCTGGTTCGAGCGACTCCCACTCTTCGGCCGGCGGATCGTCGTTACCCGCCCCGCCGCTGAGGCCGACCGCGCCGCCTCGGAACTCGAAGCCCTCGGCGCCGAGGCCTTGATTGCCTCGACCGTCTCCATTCTTCCGCTTGAGGATTTCTCGCCCCTCGACGACGCGATCCGCCGCCTGTCCACGTTCGACTGGCTCGTCTTCACCTCGGCCAATGGCGTCCGCCACTTCCTCGACCGCCTCGACGCCCTGGGTCTCGACCTCCGCGCCCTCGGCCCGTTGAAGCTCGCCGCGATCGGGCCCGCCACCGCCGACGCCCTCGCCCGTGCGCGCCTCCGAGCTGATCTCGTGCCCGACGCCTTCCGCTCCGAGGCCCTCGCCGCGTCCCTTCGGCCTCTCGTCAAGGGCCGCCGTGTCCTGCTCGCTCGGGCCGACCGTGGCCGTGTCATCCTTCGCGACGAGCTGGAGAAGCTCGCCCACGTCGAGCAGGTGGCCGTCTATCGCAACGCCGACGCCCCCGCCTTGCCCATCGATGTCGCCGATCGCCTCGCGGAAGGCTCCGTCGATTGGATCACCCTGACCAGCTCCGCCATCACCGAGCGCCTTCACCAGCTCTTGCCCGACTCCGCCCACTCGGCCATCGCCTCCGGCACGCTCCGCCTCGCGAGTCTCAGCCCCGTCACGACCGCGACCGCCACCCGGCTCGGCTGGCCGATCGCCGCCGAGGCCACCGAATACAACTGGCCCGGTCTTCTGGACGCGATCATCGAGGTCGCCCGCCACGAACTGTCGTCCATTCCCTCCGACCCGAACGATCCCACCCCATCGCCTTGATCCCGCATCTCGGCAGCTGGGCTTCGCCCACCGATTCCCTTGACCTCATGAACGATCGGTGAAGGTTGCCCACCCTGCGATTGACCCGCCCGCCAGCGATTCCGAATCCGAGGGATGACTTCGATCACCCTCATTCAGAAACTCGCTGAGACGGTCCAGTTTGGGTTGGTGGGACAGCCGCCCCCGGCTGTCCCACAAGGACGACCGAGAATCGGACTGCATCAGCGGGTTGGTGTATCAGAGGGAACTTTGCAGGTTCAGGTCACCGTCGCTGCCCCGACTCACCTTCCGAGCCGGTTTCCCGCCGTCGTCGTCGCCATCGGGACCGACGCTGTAGAGAAGGAAACCCGACTCGCTCCGCCTGTACCTCAACAGCCCCCGGCCGAACGGGTCTTCGGGCGGCTTTTCGAGGAACTCGGGCACCAGGTCGGCAAGCCTTTCCGGGTAGGAACCGTGGCGCTCGTGGTACCGTCCGACCGCCAGGTCGGCCATCAGGAGTCGCCGCTTCGTCTGCACGCGGCGGTATCCCAGCTCGGCGACTTCCAGGCTCGTGTGGACCATCTCCATCATCGAGGGCGAGACGCTCATCAGCAGCCGCATCGTCCAACCATGAGCGTTCTTTGCGAATTGAAGCTCCCGGTCGCGGAGGACCGCGAACGGCTCCGCCCTGGCATCGGCCACTTCCAGGGCGTGGATCACTTCAGGAATCTTCTCTGAGGGAATCCGCGGTCGGAGTGACTTCAACGCCTCATAACCATACTGCGACTCGATCGCCAGGCCCGTCTGCGACTCCACGAGCAGGCCGCCCCGCCCGACTGCCTGACCGAGCCGGATGAGGTCGAGATCGGAGCGGACTGCGTCCGCGATCCGCCCGTCCTGCTCGGCCAGCTTACCCTCGGCAAGCAGGAGTCTCCCCAGCCCGCGTAAGGCCGTGGAACGGTCCAGCGCCGCCTGAATCTCCGACGGATCGAACCGGAGCGGCACCTGCGATCGTCCGTCGAGCGCCTTGCGAACGAGCCGCAGCGACTCACGGTTCGCTTCCAGCGCGGCCCGGATCTCGGTGGCAGGGGCGCGACTGATATCACGCCCGCCGCCGACGCTCAGAGCGACAAGCTCGGCCTCACTCAGGAGATCACCATAGCGGTTGTCCTCGGGCGGTGGAGGCAAGGTCGGGGACTTCGTCTGCCACACAGTCAGGGCGATGGCACCGACCAGGAACGCGCCGAGTAGGCCCACCAAGGCGCACAGGACTCGGCGCTTCCCGCTTCGACCCGGTCGCGATTCGACTCCCATCTCCGTCATGGCCATGCGACACACTCCGAACGATGGAGCGAGTACCCATCCTCATGGCGGGTCGTTCGCATCCGGCGCCCGGATCTTGCCGAAATTGTGCGTTCAAAGTCTCAGGCCATCTCGCGGTAAGTCTCGTAACTCTGCCAGAGCACAAACGCGCCGCCGAAGATGAAGAGGACGTCGAGCACGATGCTCTGGCGACCGAACGGGGCGCCAAGGGCCGCATCGAGCAGGAAAATCAGGGTCAATAAGCCGGCGATACCCATCGCCGCGAATGTCAGGATCTTTTCCAGTTCCATCGCGGAACGCTCCGTTCATGATCCGGGGAGAGCCTTATCCCTAGAATATACCCCATCCCCGACCCTCGCGGCGTCGAGATGCCGGTCAATCACCAGGACACCACGAGGTCCCGGAAGTGTCCGAACTGTCCCGGCGCGGGCTGGAGGCCCAGCAACCCGGATGGGAAGAACCCGTCGGCCGGCTCGACGACCGGGTAGCCATCGACCCAGACCCGAGCTATCCGGCCGTCGCAAACGATGTGAACCGGGTGATATCCCTCGGCGAGCAGAGGCGCATCGCCCGGCCGCTCGATCGGCCCCAGCGGTTGACCGGCCACACGGATCATCGGCAGCTCGTCCGGTAAGGCCCAGACATCCACCTTCAGCTCGAAACGATCGGCCAGCGGGCACATCACCGTGTAGGGTCGCGGTCGTCCGTCCGCCCCCAGGCGGGTCGGCTCGATGACCAGTCGCGAGAGCCGGAACGTGCCGTGCAACGACTTGGGCGAGGTCGCCAACAGCCGGATCGGCTCGGCGCTCCGCAAGGAGAGACCGGAGACAAGCACCGTCGCCAGCCCGACAACGACCACCAGCGACCACCGCCACCAGAGCGGCGGCGACGATTCGACCCCGAACGGGCAACGTACCAGCATCAAGACCCGGAGCATCAAGGGCGTCCTGCGGAACGCCTCGGTGGAACGATTCCGGTCCGACGCGCCAGCGGTGGTCCGTGCATCCGCCAGTGTGACGAGCGACGCCGCATACGTCCCGAACGGCCCGTACTGCTCCGACGCCGCGCGGTCGGCCAGGAATTCCTGATCGAGTCGCATCTGAGCCCGGATCCACCAGAGCATCGGCAGGAAGAACCAGCAAGCCCCGGCCAGACTCCCCAGCAAGGCGAACCCCGCGTCCCGACGCTCGGCATGCACCAGCTCGTGCAAGAGGCCCAGCCGCAGCGCCTCGTCCCGCTCGCGCGGCACCATCCCGCTCGGGATCACGATCGTCGGCCGGAGCATGCCGACCAGGACCGGACCCCGGAGCCGATCGCTGACCCGCAAGGCCGGCGACCGTCGCGTGCCGGACCCCAGCAGGTGATACCGGCTCCTCAGCTCCTCCGGCGCTTCCCGCGACCCACGGACCAGCCGCCGGGAAGCCCAGAGTCCGAGCCCGACCCAGCCCAGGCCGACCGCCACGCCCCCGAGATAGAGTCCAATCAGGCTCCGCTCAAATGTCTGCAACCGCCAGTCGCCGCCGAGCCAGCCGGGCATGGTGCCCGACGGCGGAGCAAATCTCCGGAGGGTCGTCACGACCTCCCAGCGCGGACGAGGCCCGAACGCCGTCAGCGGGATCAAGGCCAGCAGACCGAGCATGGCCAACCGTGCCACCAGGCAGCGGCGGGCCGGCTGCTGGCAAGCGACCATCAGCAAAGCACAAAGGCTCGACAGCAACGCCGCCGCGACGCTCGCGTCGCGCAGGATGCCGCCGAGCCCGTCCAGCCAGGCCGTCATGGTCCCCTCAGTTCTCGTCGGCGCCGGCCGGCTCGGCGCGTTGCGACGACTGCCGCTGGGCCTCGTCAATCATGGCCCGGAGCCGGTCAAACTCCTCCGGGCTGGGCGTCTTCGAGTCGAGCAGGGCGACCATCATCCGGTCGAGCGCGCCGTCGAAGACCCGATCGACGAACCGCTGCGTCAGCTCGCGGATCGTGCGGTCCGGCCCTTTCTTCGGGATGTAGATGAACGTCCGCCCCTCGACGACGTGGCGAACCAGGCCCTTCTTCTCCTCCATGATGTTCAGCAGCGTTTGCACGGTGCTGTACGCCACCGGGCCCGAGCACTGGATCAGGTCCTCCTGGACCTCCCGCACGCTTCCCTTGCCACGCGCCCAGAGGATCTTCAAGATCTCCAGCTCGCGGTCGGTGACCATCTGGACCTTGCGCATTGGCTCAGCCCCCAAGAAGATGATTGCGCTGATCGAAAGTAACGTACCTCGCGCGACTGCGTCCCGCAACCCCGAAGGTACTCGGATTTCTGAGAAAGAGCCTTATCAACGCGTTGCGTGGATGACCCTGCCTCCGCTCATGACCCGGCCACAGTCCCCAGCCGCGCCGCCAGGAGGTCGGGGAACCTCGCGTACCAGCGCTGGTTCAACGGCGACGGATGCGGCAACGGTCCGACCTCAATTCTCTTTTGGATCTCTCCTTGGTCTGTCTCCGACACGATCGTACAGGGCAAGTCCTTCTCGTACCGATCCTCCCGCTTCCAGAACGTCTCCACCGCGCCCGGCTCCGCATAGGGGGCAAACCACTGGAACGCCTCCGTCCCGAGTGTGAGGACACGATCCCCCTTCCAGTGTACCGCCAGCAACTCCGCCAGGAACGGACGGAACCGCTCCTTGACCGTGCCCGCATACGCCTTGTTGCCCGGCGGTTTGTACGGCACCGTGTTGGTCAACAACGCATACGCCAACGCCTCCTCCAGCCAGCGATCCCCCGCCTCCGGCTCACCTTTCCCAAACGCCCGGATCAGACCCTGCCTCACCAGCCTCCCGCCGGCGCCGATGAGGGGCTGTCCCTGAGCAACCTCGTCCTTGCCCAGGTCGCGGGCGAAGATGCAGACTGGAGCTTCCAGCGACCCGGCGAAGAGGATCGGCCGCTTCGGGTCCTTCTTCGCCTTCTCGTACACGGGCACGTCGATCGGGAAGTCGGCCCGGTGCGCTTCGCGGTGGACGGCCTCGATCAGGTCCTCGACGCTTCTCATGCCTACCTCCCTTGCCCTCCGACCCGGTCGAACCGGCCGGCTTCCCGGGATGTCCGACTGACATCCGGCCGGCCCCTTCTGCTAGAATATCCTAATCTTGCACACGACGCGGGCCAGACGCCGTCCGCCAGATCCGACTCGAACCCCGGACAGCGACACTCGACATGACGCGGATCGCCATCTACGACACCACGTTGCGCGACGGCAGCCAGGGCGAAGGGGTCAACTTCTCGCTCCAGGACAAGCTCCTGATTACCCGCCGGCTCGACGAACTTGGGATCGACTACGTCGAAGGCGGCTACCCCCTCTCCAACCCCAAGGATGCCGCCTACTTCCGCGCCGCTCGGGATCTGGACCTGGCCCACGCCCGCGTCGCCGCCTTCGGCATGACCCGCCGCCGCGGCGTCGCCGCCGAGGACGACACCGGCATGCGCGCCCTCGTCGAGGCCGGCACGCCCGTCGTCACCGTCGTCGGCAAGACCTGGGACCTCCACGCCCGCGAGGTCCTCGGCGTCTCGCTCGACGAGAACCTCGCCATGATCGCCGACTCCGTCGCCTTCCTCGCCGCGAATGTCTCCGAGGTCGTTTACGACGCCGAGCATTTCTTCGACGGCTACAAACTTAACCCCGACTACGCCTTGCGCACCCTCAAGGCCGCCGAGCAGGCCGGCGCCGACTGGCTCGTCCTCTGCGACACCAACGGCGGCAGCCTCCCCGCCGAGGTCGCCGACGCCGTCGCCGCCGTCCGCCGCGAGGTCCGCGTCCCGGTCGGCATCCACACCCACAACGACGGCGAACTGGCCGTTGCCAACACCCTCGCCGCCGTCGAGTGCGGGGCCACCCAGGTTCAGGGGACGATCAACGGCATCGGCGAGCGCTGCGGCAACGTCGATCTTTGCAGCGTGATCGCCAACCTCGCCCTGAAGTTCCAGGATTACGAGATCCTCCAGCCCGGCCGCCTGGCCCATCTGACCGAGATCTCTCGCTACGTCTATGAAACGGCCAACATGAACTTCCGCGCCGGCCAGCCGTTCGTCGGCTCCAGCGCCTTCGCCCACAAAGGGGGCATGCACGTCCACGCCGTCCGCAAGATCGCCCAGAGCTACGAGCACATCGACCCCGCTCTCGTCGGCAACGAGCGTCGCGTCCTCGTCAGCGAGCTATCCGGCCGTTCCAACATCGCCGAGAAGCTCGAAGGCCACGGCCTCGACCACGACCCCGCCTTGCTTGCCCGCGTGCTCGACCGCGTGCAGGAACTCGAAAACGAAGGGTATCAGTTCGAGGCTGCGGAGGCGTCGTTCGTCCTCCTCGTCGAGAAGCTTTCCGGCCGCCACACCCCCCGTTTCCAGCCGCTCGGCTATCGCGTCAGCGTCGAGAACGGACCAGACGGCCAGCCCGTCACCGAGGCGACCGTCAAGGTCCGCGTCGGTGACGTCACCGAGCACACCGTCAGCGAGGGCGACGGCCCTGTCAACGCCCTCGACGGCGCCTTGCGCAAGGCCCTCGAAGGCCACTTCCCCCGCCTCCGCGAGATGACCCTCGTCGATTTCAAGGTCCGCGTCATCAACGAGCGTGCTGGCACCGCCGCCCGCGTCCGGGTGGTGATCGAGAGCAAGGACGTGGATTCCGTCTGGGGCACCGTCGGCGTTTCCGAGAACGTCATCGAGGCCAGTTGGCGAGCCTTGATGGACGCCTTCGAGCACAAGCTCGCCAAGGACGCCCGCAACCTCCGTCCGGCCGCTCCCTTGCTCACCCCGGCCTGAGCGGAGCCGCGAGGAGGCGACCGGGATGACCTCCGAGATGAACCCTTACCAGGCCCCCGCGAGTCCGGCCCACGAACCCCCCGCCGCCTCCTCTGGCCCGACCCGTCGGATCAGGATTCGCCTGATCCCCGTGGTTGCCTGCGCCGCCCTGGGGAGCCTGATCGTCCTGGCGGCCGTCCTCCAGGCCGGGGTCATGGTCTGGTTGTTTCATCGGGAGGAATCGGCGCCGGATTACGCCTCAGGACCGACGGCGGAGCGATTCGCCCCGACGCCGCTCAATCTCGCGTCCGATCTCGTCATGTTCCTCGTCGGGATGGGCTGGCTCCTGGCCGCCCAGGACTGGCTCCATGGCCGCTGGCGTCGGGCGGCCCTGGCCACCTTCGGGCTCTACGCTCTGGGCGCGGCTTTCTTCTTCTGGAGCGGTCATTGACCGGCTTGCGGGTGGTTCTCGGAGAGCCAATCCGTCCTCAGGACCCACCGCCGGACGACCCGCGCGATTCGCCCGATCGGCCGCGCGTGGATGCGACGGCCCTGAAGCCATCGGTTCAGGTCGTCGCCGACCTCCGCCGCCGTTGCGAAGCGCCGCCCCGGTTCCTTCTCCAGGCACTTCGCCACGATCGTCTCCAGCGCCACCGGCAGCAACGGGTTGAGCCTTCGGAGCGGGACCGCCCGATGCCCGGCCACCAGCCGGAGCGTTTCTGGAATCGTCGCGGCCTGGAATGGCGGACGGCTCGTCAACAGGCAATAGAGCAGGGAACCGAGCGCGTAGATATCGGCCGACGGGCCGACATCCGTCCTCCCGAGCGCCTGCTCGGGGGCCATGTAGCAAGGCGTCCCGACCGCCATCCCGGGCGTCGAGAGCCCGCCCTCACCCTCGACCCGTTTCGCCAGGCCGAAGTCGGTGATTCGCGGCCAACCCTGGGCATCGATCAGGACGTTGGCCGGTTTCAGATCCCGGTGGACGACCCCGCGTCGGTGGGCATGCTCGACCGCGTCGGCGACCCGGGCGACCAGCTCCGCGGCCCGTCGGGGGGGCAGGGGGTTCTCGGCCACCTGACGAGCCAGATTCGTCCCCTCGACGAACGCCATCGCATAGAACGCCACTCCGTCCCGCTCGCCGATCTCTAGGATCGGGACGATCCCCGGATGATCGAGGTCGGCCGCCGCCTCCGCCTCGAAGAGAAACCGCTTCACCGTCGCCAGCGAGGCCCGCCGCCCGCCCCGGATCATCTTGAGAGCCACGACCCCGGCCGATCGGACGTCTCGCGCCTTGTAGATGACCCCCATCGCCCCCCTGGCCAGCTCCGCGATCAACTCATAATCGCCGAACCTCGGCCTGGCACCGACGCCGTCGATCGACCGCTCCACGACCCCGGGCGGCGAACTCGCTCCGGTCGCAGCAGTCGGGGTCACTGGCAAGGCGCTGGGTTGGCGGGGGGGATCGGGCGGCACGGCTCTCGCGGATGTCGTCCGCGCCTCCGAGGCAGTCGTGGTCCTCGCGGCCGCGTCGGTTCCCGTCCAATCGGGCCGGGGGATCGCCTTGCGTTCCATCGGAGCCTCTCCTCCGTCCTTTAGCGGGCTGCCCTCATTGAATCGTCGCCGGAGGCCCGAGTCCAGGCCCATTCCGGACACCCGGCCGGTTCGATCCCGAACGCTGGCGAGGTCGTCTCCGTCCAATCTCCGGCCCGGAACCGCCGGGAGAGGCGGGAATGAGCGTCCAACCGCACGATCTCGGAATGGGTGAGGGTCCTGCGGTGCGATCGGTCCGGATTGATCCCGCCCCGCGACGGCCGTAGAGTGATGATGTTCGGCTCCCTTCCGTCCCGTTCCCCAGCCGGCAAAAAACCCTGATCGGAACCCCGCACCCCTTGAATCGCGTCCGCCCGCTTGACCCCTCGGCATCCGAACCGCAATCGCCCCCCAGCGCGGCCGTCCGGTCGCCCCGAAAGCGGCGCTGGCAGCGTGCGGCCCTGCTGGCGGTCGTCCTCCTGATTGCTGTCGGGGTCGGAGTTTACCTCATTATCCTGGTGCGTCGCGATCCGGACCGGCTCTGGAATGAGGCCCGTCTGGCGGCTTCCCGTCAGGACTGGAAGACCGCCGCCAGCGCCCTCGACCGACTCGCCCGACTCCAGCCCCTGACCGCTCCCCAGGGTCTGCTCCGGGCCGAGTCTCACCAGTGGCTTGGACAGACCGACGTCGCGCTCGAAGCCCTCGAAGCCGTGCCCACGGAGGATCCCCTCGCCGGCCGCTCCCGCTTGCTCGCCGGCCAACTCCTGCTGCGACAGAACCGACTCGCCGACGCCGAGGTCCGGCTTCGCCAGGCCCTGGAGCTGGACCCTTCCTTGATCCAGGCCCGTCGCGAGCTGATCTTCATCTACGGCATGCAGCTCCGCCGCCCTCAGCTCGACGCCCAGTTCCGCGCCCTCTCCGAGCGGATGACACTCGACCAGGACGAGATTTTCCTCTGGTGCCTCAGCCGATCCGTGCACTGGGACCCCGCCGAGATCGTCAAGGACCTCCAGCGCTTCCTCAAGGCCGATCCGTCCGACCGCTGGTCTCGCCTCGCATTGGCGGATAACCTCTTCCGCCTCAATCGACTCCAGGAAGCCCTCCAGACTCTCGAACCCCTGGCCACCGATGATCCCGAGGCCCTGGCCCGCCGCGCCGAGATCGCCCTGGCCCGGGAGGGTCCGGACGCCGCTTCCACCTGGCTCGCCCAGGGGCCTCCCGACCACCCCACCCTGGCCAAGCTCCGAGGTCGGCTCGCCCTCCTCCATCGCGACGGTCCCGAGGCCGTCCGCCAGTTCCGGATGGCCCGCGCCGCGCTTCCCCAGGATCGCGAAGCCCTCTCCGGCCTCGCCACCGCCCTCCGCCTGACCGGTCAGACCGAGGAGGCCGGGCGCGTTCAGTCCGCCGCCGAGGCCCTCGACAGGGCCGCCGCCCTCCTCCAGCAGATTGCCTCGACTGAGGGACGCCGGAATCCTGGCCTCTGGTCCGAGATCGGACTCGCCTACGAAGCCGCCGGCCTCGACGCCCAGGCCCGCGCCTGGCTCCGCCTCGCCCTCTCCCAGAACCCCGACGACCGCGCCCTCCGCCAGGCCCTCCTCCGCCTCAGGACCAGACCCGCAACCGACCCGACCGGGTCCCCAATTCCGAAAAAAGGTGATAAGCTCCAGGTCGAAACGCGATAATATCGATGTCCCCGCGTGCGTCTCGGCCTTCCGCCCCCAGAATCGCGTCTCTCTTGGTGAATGCTCGGTGAGCGCCATCTTCTTGCGACGTGATGACTTGGTGCTTGCAGTGCATCCTGTGATCGGCCGGCGATCTCCAGGGGCATGCTCCCGGCCATCCCGGTCGTGCTTCCGACCCCCGGGCCGGGAACGCCCCCTTGCCTCGGCTCTGCCGCCAGGCTCCACGCAATTTTTCGCCACGCGACCGATTACCCACCCGACCCTCGTTGTGTCTGGACCCTCAAACGCCGTCGCGACCAACCCCGGTTTCCAATACGAAGCCAACCCCAACTTTGTCCGCTAATCCTTGACAGCAAAACGTTTCCGGGCCTCCGACCCCGCTCGACCCGCGCACGCGCGAACCTGACATTTTCGGTGGGTTTCGCGGATAGCAAGGTACGACCACGCATGAGCCAGACCGTCGAACTCCCCAGGCAGTACGACCCCCGCGACGCCCAGGACCGCTGGTATGCCTTCTGGCTGGAGAAGGGCTACTTCCACGCCCCCGACGCGCCGAAGCGCCCTTACTGCATCGTCATCCCCCCGCCCAACGTCACCGGCGCCCTCCACCTCGGCCACGCGCTGAACAACACCCTCCAGGACATCCTGATCCGCTGGCGTCGCATGCAAGGCTATGACGCCCTCTGGATGCCCGGCACCGACCACGCCGGCATCGCCACCCAGGCCGTTGTTGAACGGCGCCTGCTCGCCGAGGAGAAGAAGACCCGCCACGATCTCGGCCGCGAGGCGTTGGTCGAACGCATCTGGGCCTGGAAGGACGACTACGAGGCGCGCATCCTCAACCAGCTCCGGCAGATGGGTTGCTCCTGCGACTGGGACCGCACCCGCTTCACCCTCGACGACGTCTGCTCCCGCGCCGTCCGCCGCACCTTCTTCAACCTCTTCCGGGCCGACAAGATCTTCCGCGGCCAGCGCCTGGTCAACTGGGATACCCAGCTCCTGACCGCGGTGGCCGATGACGAGATCTACACCGAGGACGTCCCCGGCCACATCTGGACGATCCGATACCCGGTTGTCGGCGAGCCCGACCAGGCCCTCCACGTCGCCACGACCCGTCCCGAGACGATGCTCGGCGACACGGCCGTCGCCGTCCACCCCGACGACCCCCGTTACCAGCACCTGATCGGCCGCATGGTGGACCTGCCCCTGACCGGCCGCCAGATCCCGATCATCGCCGACCCGATCCTGGTCGATCCGGCGTTCGGCACCGGCTGCGTGAAGGTCACGCCCGCGCACGACCCGAACGACTACGCCTGCGGCCAGCGCAACGGCCTGCCCTCGATCAACCTCCTCAACCCCGACGGCACCTTCAACGACAACGCCGGCCCCCCTTACGCCGGCCTCGATCGGCTCGTCGTCCGCAAGAGGGTGGTCCAGGACCTCGAAACGGCCGGCCTCCTGGAGCGGATCGACTCCCACCTCGTCCCGCTGAAGCATTCCGACCGCAGCAAGACCCCGATCGAGCCGTATCTCTCCGACCAGTGGTTCGTCCGCATGGGCGACGACCCCGACGGCTCCCCCGGCTTCGCCCAGCAGGCGATGGACGCCGTCACCTCCGGCCGCGTCCGCATCAATCCCGACCGCTACGCCAAGAGCTACCTCGACTGGCTCTCCGAGAAGCGCGACTGGTGCATCAGCCGTCAGCTCTGGTGGGGCCACCGCATCCCCATCTGGCATTGCGACTCCTGCTCCGAGGCCGACCTGCAACGTGCCTTCGGCGACCGCGACGGCGTCGCCTTCCGCCAGTCCGAATCCGGCGGCTGGCTCGTCTGCTCCGAGTCCGACCTTGCCTCCGACGCCCTCGGCCCCGACCACACGCTGACCCAGGACCCCGACGTCCTCGATACCTGGTTCAGCTCCGCGCTCTGGCCCCACTCCACCCTCGGCTGGCCCGACTCGACGCCCGAACTGGCCGGTTACTATCCCACGAGCGTCCTCTCGACCGCTCGCGACATCATCACGCTCTGGGTCGCCCGCATGGTCATCTTCGGCCAGTTCAACATGGGCGACGTCCCCTTCCGCGACGTTTTCATCCACCCGGTCATCCAGGACGGCCACGGCAAGCGGATGTCCAAGACCGCCGGCAACGGCATCGACCCCGTGGACATCATCGAATCCTTCGGCGCCGACGCCCTCCGCTACACCCTCGCCAGCACCGCCACCGAGACCCAGGACCTCCGCATGCCCGTCGAGCCCGTCAAGGATGACCAGGGCCGCATCGCGATCCGCAAAGGGCCCGGCCAGCCGATCACCTTCGTCGCGCCCCAGGACGCGAAGGAGGTGCCCAAGGACCAGCGCGTCAACACCTCCGAGCGCTTCGAGCAAGGCCGCACCTTCCCCAACAAGCTCTGGAACGCCGCCCGCTTCGCCCTGCTCAACCTCGAAGGCTACGAGCCCGCCCCGCTCGACCCAGCCTCCTTGCCCGTCGAGGATCGCTGGATCTTGAGCCGCCTCCAGCAGACCGCCGCCGAGGCGACCGCCGACCTCGAAGCCTTCCGCTTCGCCGACCTCGCCCGACGCCTCCGCGACTTCACCTGGAACGAGTTCTGCGACTGGTACGTCGAGTTCCTCAAGAACCGCCTCCGCGACCCGGAGTCCCGCCCCGACGCCCAGCGCGTCCTCGCCACCGCCCTCGACGGCATCGGCCGCCTCCTCCACCCGATCCTGCCGTTCGTCACCGAGTCGATCTGGCAGGCCCTCGCCCAGGTCGCCCCCGTCCGCGGCCTCCCCGACCCGGAGGCCGCCGCCGAGAGCGTCTGCATCGCCCCCTGGCCGTCCTATCCCGACTCCTGGCGCGACCCCTCCGCCGAGTCCGACGTCGCCCAGTGGCGCGAGAAGATCGAGGCCCTCCGCAACCTCCGCGCCGAGCGTAACGTCCCCCGCGGCGCCAGGATTCACCCCATCCTGATCGCCTCCGGTCCCGTCGCCGAAGCCCTCCGCCGCGGCGAGCCCTTCATCCGTTTGCTCGTTCCGGCCGAGTCCGTCACCATCACCGAATCGGCCGACCGGCCCGCCGAGAGCGCCGTCTCCGTCCTCTCCGACGCCGAGGTCATCCTCCCCCTGGAGGGCCTGATCGACAAGGACGCCGAGCGCGCCCGCCTCCAGAAGCAACTCGGCGACCTCGACAAGCAGATCGGCCCCCTCCGCGCCAAGCTCGCCAACGAGTCCTTCGTCTCCCGCGCCCCGGCCGAGGTGGTCGAGCAGCAGCGTTCCCGACTCGCCGAGGTGGAGTCCCAGCGCTTGGCGGTCGCCTCTCTGCTGGAGTCCCTCTCATGACTCCCTCCCTCCCCGCGTCTCCGCCCACGTTGACGCCCCCCGCCGTGGCCCCTATCATCAAGAGACATGCATCGCCGAAGCCGGCCCGCCCCCTCCTCCGGCCCAAGCCTGGGAGTGGCCGCCGGCCCGACCCGACGAGCCAGCACAGAAGGGCGACCGCCGTGGCCGTGCAGATGGAATTGGTCCGCATCATTATCAGTGATAACAACGAGCAACAAATCATTTACCTGAAAGAGGTCGATGGCGAGCGCACGTTCCCCATCGTCATCGGCTTCTTCGAGGCCACCAGCATCGACCGCCGCATCCGCGGCCAGACAACCCCCCGCCCCCTGACCCACGACCTCCTGGCCAGTACCATCGAGCTTCTCGGCGGCGAGCTTCAGGACATCTTCATTAGCGAGCTCCGCGAGCACACCTACTACGCCAAGCTCCGCATCCGCCACGAAGGCGAACTGATCGAAGTCGACAGCCGCCCCAGTGACGCCATCGCCGTCGCCGTGACCGTGGACGTTCCCATCTACGTCGCCGAGGAAGTCCTCGACGAGGTTGCCCAGTAACCTCGCGCCGGTGGGGAGGTTACTGGGCAACCCCATCCCCCCGCCGGCCCGAGGCTCTCTTCTCCCGGAGGGATGCCGGAGTGGTTTATCGGGACGGTCTTGAAAACCGTTGTGCTCGCAAGAGTACCGTGGGTTCGAATCCCACTCCCTCCGCTAAACGTCTGTGCAGAATCTCGCAGTGAGTCGCACGGGGAAGCGTTAATCGCCTCCCCGGCTTCGCTTTGGGGCGATTCGTTCCAGTGCCCGCGATTCCCCGCCGCTATCTGCTGTGCCGGATTCTGCGCCGCCGGTGCGCCGCTTTTCGCGCCGCCCGCCGCCCGGTCGAAGTGGTCCTCGGTCGTCTGGGCGTAGTGCTTCAGACTCACCTTGGCGTCGTGCCCCATCCACTGGGCGACGACGTGGACTGGGAACGACTCGAGTAACTCAGTCTCCCGGCTGGACCGCAGGTTGTGGAACAGCCGGGGCCAGGGCTCCAGGCCGGCCCGCCGCACCAGCTTGTCGAAGGTCGTCCGCAGGTTGCAATTCCGTCAGCCGTTCGGCCCCTGCGCCTTCGTCAGGTGATCGCCCCCGACGACGTGCGTCTGGCCGGGCACGGCCAGCTCGAAGGCCTCCTCCAAGAACGGCCGCAGCTCGGGGAACAGGGGGATCGTCCGGCTCCCCTTGCCGTCGTAGCGGTCGGTCTTCGGGCTCGGGACCGTGATCCGATTGCGCTCCCAATCGACGTGCCGCCACTCCAGCGAGAGCACCTCCGATGGGCAGCGCAGGCCGCCGAACCGGGCCAGGGCGATAATCGTCCGCCAGGTCGGGCTCGCTTTATCCAGCAGCCGCCGTACCGTGCTCCGGTCGATGAAGCGTTGCCGGGCGCTGACGTTGGCCGTGGGGATCTTCACCTCCGCGAACGGGTTCTCGTCGATCAGCCTGTGCTTGCGGGCGACGTGCAGGAACGTCCGGGCGAACGACAGCCGCTTGGCCACGGTCGCCGGCGCCAGGCCCTGCGTCAGTAGCCAGGCCTTGAACTGGTCGCAGTCGCCCGGCGTGATGCTCCGCAGGGGCTTGTCCGCGCCGAAGAATGCGGTCAGGTTGCGGCAGGGCTGCTGCCAAACCTCCCGCGTCGCCGGCTTCACGTCGGGCCGGCTCAGGATGTAGGACCGCAGGAACTCGCCCAGCGCCACCCGGCTCGGGGCTTCGACGAGCCCGACGGCCGCCAGCTTGTCGCGGAGTGTCGGTCCGATCCCAGTCAGCCAGACAGCCGTATCCCGCGGGACGGGCTGGCCGCCGATCGTCGCGGCCAGCAGGGCCTCGACATGCCGGGTGATCGCCTCGGCGGACTTGCGGTCGCACTTGCCCAGACGGATCGCCTTCCGGCTGCCGTCGGGGGCCACGAACAGGATGCGGCGCCGGCCGTTCGGATCGTTCGCGATGCTCGCCATCGTTCACTCCGCCTTTTTGTCGGGCTTGCGGCCCGGGGTGATCGTCCGTTGCAGGAACTCGCCCAGGGCGTCCAGGGCCGTCATCGAGAGGCCGCGGTGCCCGTTGGAGAACTGCGCCAGGGTGCTCTGGCTGAGGCCCGTCTCCCTGGCGATGCGGTAGCGCGTCAGGCCGGAGTCGTCGCGGAAGCGCGCGGCGAGCGTGCTCCTCCAGGAAGTCGCACCACGCCGCTGCCAGACGGGCCGCAAGGACCGGCGGCACCTGGTCGAGATGGTCGCCGAGGTGATGCCGGCCGTGGAGGCCGAGCGACTGGGTCGCGGGCACCCGGACGCCGGGTTCGTTTCGTCGCGACGGGGAACCGGGACAGCCGACGTCGGGGAGGGAGGATGAGGTCGTCGAATCGACGCCATCGACCCAGCTTGCCGACGGGTTCGTTTCGTCGCGGGGCGGGACGGCGGCTCGGGTTCGTTTTGTCACGGGAGGGTGCGCCCGTCGGGTTCGTTTTGCGCGGCGGAGCGGGGCGGTCGGGTTCGTTTCGCTCCGCCTCGTGCGCGGTGGGAGAAGGGTGGCGTGGCGGGAAGGACCGGGAGCGGAGCGGGTTGCCAAAGAGCGGGGACGAAAAACGGCAATTATAATTATAACACACAAATCGAGGGCGAGTCGGATGATTGATCGGGAAAGTTGATCGGGTGAGGTGGGATCGCTTTGCGGGTCGGGCGGGACGAGGGCGATGGGGGAGACGTGATGACCGGGAGCGAGGCCCTCCTTGGCGCGACCTGCAACGGCCGGTCAAGGACCTCACGGCGGACCTGAGGAAGCGGCTCGGGGAGCATCCGGAGAGTGACGCGAGGCAGAGGGCCGATGCCGACGCGCCGGTCGAAGTGGGGGGAGGACGGCGCAGGCGTATGAGGTCTGGCGGGACGACGACCTGGAGCAGAGGGCGGTGGCGTGGGTGCTGGCGGGCAAGTCGTCTCATCCCGGCTCTTTCTTGCAGAACCCGTTCCGAGCGAGGAAACTTGTTGGGTCGGTTGGGATGATCCGTCTGGACAGTCGTGGTTTTCCACGACTTTTCGGTCGCCTACAAACAGGTTAGGCGCCGGGGTGTTTTTCGATGACGACTGACAGCATCCGAGAAGCGATCGCTCTGTTGCAGTACCAGCTCGACAGCGCCGTCCTCCCAACGAGCGGCGGCGTGGGCAGTTGCGCGCTGGTTGGGAGGATGCCACAAAGCGAGGCGAAATCTACTCCGCCGAAACCTTGGAGCGGTGGCTCATGATGGCCAAGTGGTGGGCAGCCAGTTTACCGCAGCCGACCGGGGCGTGATACTCGGAGAGGGACAACCGAGCGGATCGGCACCGGAGGCGGCCGTGGATTTCCCGATCACCGACCTGATGGACGAGGACGCCTGCTACGCCAAGCTGGTCGGGTGGCTGCACCCCGACGGGTTCGCCTGCCCGCGGTGCCATGAGGGCGACCGCATGGCCGTCCACCGCCGCAGGCGCCCCCCGGTCCTGGACTACCGCTGCGGCCACTGCGGGCGGGTGTTCAACGCCTTCACGGACACGGCCCTCCACGGGGTCAAGCGGGGGCCCGTCGCGATGCTCCTGATCGTTCGCGGGATCGCCCAGGGGGTCCCCACCGCGCAACTCGCCCGTGAGCTGGAGTGCGACCGCTCGGAGTTGTTGAACTTGAGGCATCGGCTCCAGGACCTGGCCTTCCTGAACCGCGACCGGATGCCGCCGGATGACGAGGTCCTGGAGGCCGACGAGGCCTACCAGAACGCGGGGGAAAAAAGGTGTCCCGCACCTCGACCCGGAAGATCCGCCGCGTCGGCGGGCGAACAAGGCCCGCGGCCACGGCACGTGGGAGAACGACCGACCTCCGGTGTGCGGGGTGGTCGGCCGCGAGAGCGGTACGCTCCGGCTGACCGTGACCGAGCGGTCCGACGGTGAGACGTTGCAGCGGGTCGTGAGGCGGGCGACCTGGCCGATGGTGGCGGTCAACACCGACGAATGGCAGGGGTACAACGGCCTGCCCGGGATGGGGCGGTCCCGGTCGACGGTGTGCCACGCCGAGCGGGAGTGGGCGCGGGACGACGACGGTGACGGCGTCCGCGAGGTCCACGTCAACACGCTGGAAGGGCTGTGGACGGGGATGCGGAACTTCCTCAGGACATTCCGGGGCGTGAGCAAGAAGTACCTGTACCAGTACGTGGCCCTGTTCGAGTGGGGTTACAACGTCAAGCGGGCGACGCCGGGGTTCCTGTGGGCCATCCTCGGGGTGAGGTCCGCCACCACCTGACCTACATGAGCCAAATGAGATTATCCGGGGCCTCAACTGCCCGGAGAATTTCATCCTCGCGATCGTCGAGGTAAACTGGGACGGCCCGTCGGTGCCCCGCTACGTCCGCCGCCCGTTCGGCAAGGAACCGGACTTCGGGGTCACGAGCGTCAACTACAAGCTCTCCGAACTCCTGCGCGTGTGGAACCCCCCGCCTGAACGCCGGCGCGACCTCCTCATCGAACCCCGACGATCGGCGACGACCATGCCCACGACCCGAACCCGCAAGAAGCTCATCGAGGTCTCCCTGCCGCTGGAGGCGATCAACCGCGAATCGGCCCGCGAGAAGTCGATCCGGCATGGGCATCCCTCGACGTTGCACCTGTGGTGGGCCAGGCGGCCGCTGGCGGCGTGTCGGGCGGTGCTGTTCGCGTCGCTGGTGGACGACCCGGACAGCGACCCCGACGCCGACAAACTCTCGGGCGAGGCCCGCGAGCACTGGGTCGGCGAGGAGCGGCGGAGGCTGCACGGGCTGATCGAGGAACTGGTCCGGTGGGAGAACTCGAACAACCCCGACGTGCTCAACCGGGCGCGGGCCGAGATCGCCCGCTGCGTCGCCTCGGCGAAGATCGAGGCCGGGGCGTGGACCGCCGAGACGCCGGCGGGCGGCGGGGCGACGGCCGGGCAGGTGTGCGGCCGCAAGGCCCGGCCCGAGGCGGTCAACGCCGTGCTCGCCGAGCACGCCCCGCCGGTCTATGACCCCTTCTGCGGCGGCGGCTCGATCCCCCTGGAGGCCCAGCGCCTCGGGCTGCGGGCCTTCGCCAGCGACCTCAACCCCGTCCCCGTCCTGATCACGAAGGCCCTCATCGAAATCCCGTCGAAGTTCGCCGGGATGCCGCCGGTCAACCCCGAGTCGCGGCGGCAGCAGACGAAGCACGCCGACTGGTCGGGCGCGAAGGGGCTGGCCGAGGACGTCCGCTATTACGGCCGCTGGATGCGCGACGAGGCCGAGAAGCGGATCGGCCACCTGTACCCGAAGGTGAAGATCACGCCCGAGATGGCCGAGGGACGGCCGGACCTGGAGCCCTACATCGGGCAGAAGCTAACGGTCATCGCGTGGTTGTGGGCGCGGACGGTGGCGAGCCCGAATCCGGCGGCGAATGGGCGCATGTGCCACTGGTGCGGTCGTTCTGGTTGAGCACCAAGAAGGGTAAGGAGGCGTGGATCGAACCCGTCGTGGACGGGGCGACCATGACGTATCGGTTCGAGGTGCGAATGGGTCGGGGTCAGCCACGCGATGGGACCATCGGACGCGGCCGCGACATCTGCTTGCTTACAAACACGCCGATCGGACGCGACTATATCAGGGCTGAGGGAAGAGTCGGTCGCTTGGGCACACGGCTGATGGCGATTGTGGCTGAGGGCAACAGCGGTCGTCTCTACCTCTCGCCCCAGCCACGACACGAGACCATCGCCTCGCAAGCCATGCCCGAATGGAGACCGACGACGGAGATCCCGAACACCCGATACACGACGCCGGTCATCTATGGTATGACCACCCACGCCGACCTTTTCACTCCTCGCCAACTCGTCGCCCTGACGACCTTCAGCGACCTGGTGGCCGAGGCCCAGGAGAAGGTTCGGGACGATGCCCGCAAGGCCGTTGTGGTGCAGGCTTCCAGCCTGCCTCCTCCAGCAGGAGCAGGCTGGAAGCCTGCACCACAACGGGAGTTCAATGACCCTCGCGAAACACCGCTCGCCCCGATCCGTTCACGAGGACATCTGCCCCACCTGGAAAAGGAAGGTGGGACCTACTTCGTCACCTTCCGCCTGGCCGATGCTGTCCGACCGACCCGGACCGTCTCGCCCAATCGACGGGCTATTGACCCCGCGACGGTCACCGAGCAGGCCGAGCCGCCTTTGACGCTCGGCTCATGTATCCTCCGTCGGCCCGAGGTTGCCGACCTGGTCCAATCCGCCCTCCGCCACTTCGACGGCCAACGCTACCGGCTCGATGCCTGGTGCGTCATGCCGAATCACGTCCACGTTGTCTTCGCACCGCACGCGGAATGGTCGCTGTCGCGCATCTTGCACTCCTGGAAGTCGTACACCGCGAACCAGATCAACGCGGTGCTCGGCACGACAGGCACCATCTGGGAAAGCGAGTCGTTCGACCATCTGATCCGCACCCCGGACGATTGGCAGAAGTTTATCACTTACACCGAGTCCAACCCCGTCAAGGCTGGCCTCTGCGATCGCCCCGAGCACTGGCCCTTCAGCAGTTGTGGTGCAGGCTTCCAGCCTGCCCAGGAAGACCGGGAAGGCAGGCAAGATGCCTGCACCACAAGGGCTCAGGATTACGCGGATGTTGTGGCTACCTACCTGGCGTGCTGCGTCAGTGTCACGAGTGATGATTTATCCTCCATCGTCACCTGGCGTTCCGGACACGGCACCGGAGCGACCCGTTCGACGTTCGCCCGCCAGGCGCTGCCGATGGTCTGGGATTTCGCGGAAACCAACCCGTTCGCAAATGCTACGGGCGATCTCCGATCGGCCTGCGACGCGGTGGCCAAGGTCATCAATTGCATACCCATGGGAACAAGGGGTGATGTCCGACTGTCCGATGCGGCTCACGACCGTTTCTCATCCAATCTCTGCATCTCCACCGATCCCCCCTATTACGACAACGTTCCCTACGCCGACCTTTCCGACTTCTTTTATATCTGGCTCCGCCGGTCGCTCGGGAAGATCTACCCCGACCTCTTTGGCACTGTCCTCGTCCCCAAGACGCAGGAACTCGTTGCCGACCCCTTCCGCCACGGCGGCCGAGATGCCTCGCGCCGGTTCTTCGAAGAGGGGATGGGTCGCGACTTCGCGAACATCCGGGCCGCCGCTCATCCCGACATCCCGACGACCGTCTTCTACGCCTTCAAGCAGTCCGAGGATGACACCGACGACGACCTTGTGGTGCAGGCTTCCAGCCTGCCTCTTCAGGCTGAGGCAGGCTGGAAGCCTGCACCACAACGGGCTTCGACGGGCTGGGAGACGATGCTTCAAGGAATGATCGACTCGGGCATGCAGGTGACGGGAACCTGGCCCATGCGAACCGAACGCGGCGCAAGGACCCGGAGCCTCGAAAGCAACGCCCTCGCCTCCTCGATCGTGCTCGTCTGCCATCCTCGCCTCGACGACGCCCCGACCGCCTCCCGCCGCGAGTTCCTCACCACCCTGAAGCGCGAGCTTCCCGACGCCCTCCGCGCCCTCCAGCACGGCAACATCGCCCCGGTGGACCTGGCCCAGGCGTCGATCGGACCCGGCATGGCGGTCTTCTCGCGGTACGCGAAGGTCGTCGAGTCGGACGGCTCGCGGATGGGCGTCCGCACGGCGCTGCAACTGATCAACCAAGCCCTCGACGAGGTCCTCTCCGAGCAGGAGGGCGAGTTCGACGCCGACACCCGCTGGGCGATCGCCTGGTTCGAGCAGTCCGGCAGCGACGAGGGGCCGTTCGGCACGGCCGACGTCCTGTCGCGGGCCAAGAACACCTCGGTGGAGGGCCTCAAGGAGGCCGGCCTCGTCGCCTCGCGGGCCGGCAAGGTCCGCCTGCTCCGCCGCGACGAGCTGCCCGCCGACTGGGACCCGGCCACCGACCGCCGCTGACCGTCTGGGAAGTCACCCAGCACCTGATCCACGCCCTCGACCAGCACGGCGAGGCCGGCGCCGCCGCCTTGCTCCGCCGGGTCGGCGACCAGGGCGAGATCGCCCGCGACCTGGCCTACCGCCTCTACACCACCTGCGAGCGCAAGAAGTGGGCCCAGGACGCCCTCGCCTACAACAGCCTCGTCATCGCCTGGCCCCAAATCAGCCGCCTCGCCGCCTCCCGCCCCGAGGCCGCCGACCGCCAGTCCGAGCTGTTCTGACCCGCCGACCTCCTTTTCTTCCCCTTTTCCCAACTTCGTGCGATAGCCGAGCCCGTTTTCTTCGAAGATAAGATGTTGACGTCCACCAATCCATCTCTCGCCTCCCAACTCCGATCGACCCCGACGCGATGACCTCGACCTCCGTTCCCACGCCGACGCGAACCCTCCCCGAGCCTCCCCCGTCCGGGTGGCATGCCCACGTCTTCGTGGGCATGTCCGACGCGACGCCCCCCGTCCCCATGCCCACGAAGACGTGGGCATGCCACCCTATCGAACCCGCGCCCGCCCCACCGCCTCGCGTCCCCTCACGCCGAACGAACTTCACAATAGGCAATCTGGCTCCCGTAACTTCCCGGCAAAGAACCACTTGCGCCACGACACTTTGCCATGCAGAGCGCGTCCCCCTGGCGTCCCTCCCCCATCCCCGGCGCGTCCCCGGCGCCTCCTCACCGCGTCCCGACCGTGTCCCCCATCCCGCTCGAAGCCTCGTCGCGACGCCGCGCCAAACGAACCCACCGTCCCCACGAAACGAACCCGAGCCCGTCGCGACGGCGACGCTCGCCCCGACCGTCCCGGCACGCCGAACGAACTTCACAACAGGCAACTTCCCTTCCGCAATCCTCGTTCAACACGTCATTTGCGCCACAACACTTTGCGGCGCAGGCGCGTCCCCGGCGCGTCTCCCCGGCATCACCTGCGCGTCCCCGGCGCATCCTCGCGGCGCCTCGGTCGCGCCCTCCGCTCGTCGCCGGACGAACCCCACGGGAGGCCCCACTGATGGCAACCGTCACCCAACCGCCAACCGCCCCCGCGCCGCCGAGCCTCGTCCTGCGCGGCGTCACCTGGGACGACTACGAGGCCATGCTCCGCATCGTCGGCGATCGGCCGATCCGTGTCACCTACGACCGTGGGACGATGGAGGTCCAGAGGCCGTCGCAGAGGCACGAGCAACTCTCCCGCCTGGTCGGGAAGCTCGTCGAAGAGGTCGCCCAGGAGCTGGGGCTCGACTACCAGGCCCTCGGGTTGACCACCTGGCGGCGCCGGACGTCGCGCAGGGCCTGGAGCCCGACCAGTGCTTGTCCATCCGCCACGAGGCCGTCGCCCGCCGGCCCGAGCCGATCAACCTCCAGACCGACCCGCCCCCCGACCTGGCCATCGAGGTGGACATCACCCGTAGCTCGCTGAACCGGATGGTCATCTACGCCCGGCTCGGCATCCCCGAGGTCTGGCGTCACGACGGCACCAGCCTCGGCTTCTTCCTGCTCCAGCCCGACGGCACCTACGCCCCGAGCCCCACCAGCCCCGAGCTGCTCGGCCTCTCGTCCGCCGACGCGGCCCGTCTGGTCGAGCTGGGCCTCACCCTGCCGACCAGCCGGTGGGTCGCCGCGATCCGGGAGTTCGTCGCCGCGGAGCTGGCCCCACGACTCCCGGAGAGACCCGATGGCGCAGAGTAATCTCGACCGTGTTGGCCGCGTGCTGGAACTCTTGAATCGCGGCCTCCAGCCCTTCGTCGAGCGTGAGTTAAAGGCCGTGTACCAGAACCGCTGGCTCGAAGCCGCCCAGGACGGGTTAGGCCCGGACCGCAATAGCAAGCCGTCCGGCGCGTTCCACTGGGAACCCAGGCGATCCTGGCGGTGATGTGGAACCACTGGAACACCGTCTTCAAGAACACCCTCGGCCACGCCGAGCGGAGCCTCGTCAGCGAGCTTCGCGAGGTCCGCAACCGCTGGGCCCACCAGGAGCCGTTCACCACCGACGACGCCTACCGCGCCCTCGACAGCATCTGGCGGCTGCTGCCGGCCGTCTCGGCCGCCGACGAGGCCGGCGGAGGTCGATCGCCAGAAGCAGGAGCTGCTCCGCGTCCGCTTCGAGGAGCAGGCCCGCCGCGAGACCCGCAAGGCGTCCGTCGCCCCGATCGAGGGCCAGCCGGCCGGCGGGCTTGAAGCCCTGGCGCGAGGTCGTCACCCCCCACCCCGACGTCGCCTCCGGCCGCTACCAGCAGGCCGAGTTCGCCGCCGACCTCGGCCAGGTCCACCGGGGCGAGGGGGCCGACGAGTACCGCGACCCCACCGAGTTCTTCCGCCGCACCTTCCTGACCGAGGGCCTGCGCCACCTCCTGACCGACGCCCTGGCCCGCCTCGGCCGGCAAGGGGGGCGACCCGGTCGTCGAGCTGCAGACCAACTTCGGCGGCGGCAAGACCCACTCGATGCTGGCCCTCTACCACCTGTTCTCCGGCACGCCCGTCGGCGACCTGCCCGGGCATCGAGCCGATCGCTCCAGGCGGCCGGCGTCGTCGCAGCCCCCGAAGGCCCGCCGCGCCGTGCTGGTCGGCACGGCGATCTCGCCCGGCCAGGAGCACAGGAAGCCCGACGGCACGGTCGTCCGCACCCTCTGGGGCGAGCTGGCCTGGCAGCTCCTGGCAGACGGAAGGCTACGCCCTGGTCGCCGAGGCCGACCGGCGCGGCGTCAACCCCGGCGACGCGCCTCCGCCACGCTGCTCCAGGCGGCGTCGCCCTGCCTGATCCTGATCGACGAGTGGGTCGCCTTCGTCCGCCAGCTCTACGGCGTCAACGGCCTGCCCGCCGGCTCCTTCGACGCCAACCTGACCTTCGCCCAGGCGCTGACCGAGTCGGCCCGCGCCGTGCCGGGCGCCCTGGTCGTCGCCAGCTTGCCGTCCTCGCGACATCGAGATCGGCGGCGAGGGCGGACGCGAGGCGCTGGACCGGCTCAAGAACACCTTCGGCCGGATGGAGTCCGCCTGGCGGCCCGCCAGCGCCGAGGAGGGCTTCGAGATCGTCCGCCGCCGGCTGTTCCAGCCCCTGACCGACCCGAAGCTCTTCGCCGCCCGCGACGCCGTGGTCGCCAAGCTTCGCCGAGCTGTACCGCACCAGGCCCACGGAGTTCCCGCCCGACTGCCGCGAGGCCGACTACGAGCGGCGGCTCGACGGCCGCCTACCCGATCCACCCCGAGCTGTTCGACCGGCTCTACAACGACTGGTCGAGCCTCGACAAGTTCCAGCGCACCCGGGGCGTGCTGCGGCTGATGGCCGCCGTGATCCACGCCCTCTGGGAGCGCCAGGACGCGCAGCCTGATGATCCTGCCGGCCAGCGTGCCGATCGACGAGCCGCCGGTCCAGTTCGAGCTGACCCGCTACATGGAGGACCCCTGGGTCCCGGTCATCGAGAAGGACGTCGACGGCCCGACCTCGCTGCCGCTGCGGCTCGACCGCGAGAACCCGAACCTCGGCCGCTACTCGGCCTGCCGCCGCGTGGCCCGCACGCTCTACCTCGGCTCGGCCCCGACCCTCCACACGGCCAACAAGGGCCTGGAGGACCGCCGCGATCAAGCTCGGCTGCGTCCAGCCCGGCGAGACGCGTCGCGACCTTCGGCGACGCCCTGCGGCGGCTGACCGACCGGCGCGACCCACCTCTACGTCGACGGCAAGCGCTACTGGTTCTCGACCCAGCCGAGCGTCACCCGCCTGGCCCAGGACCGCGCCGGCCAGCTCGACCCGGACGTCGTCGCTGAGGAGATCCGCGCCCGGCTCCGCAAGGAGGCGGTCACACGCGGGGCGACTTCGACCGCGTCCACGCCTGCCCCGCCTCCAGCGGCGACGTGCCCGACGACCGCGAGGCCCGGCTGGTGATCCTCGGCCCCGAGGCGGTCCACGTCGCTCGCGGCGCCGAGAGCCCGGCCCGCAAGGCGGCCGAGGAGATCCTGCTGACCAGCGCGGCACCAGCCCCCGCCTCTACCGCAACACCCTGGTCTTCCTCGCCCCCGACAAGACCCGGCTGGCCGAGCTGGAGCAGGCCGTCCGCCAGTACCTGGCCTGGAAGTCGATCGAGGACGAACGGGAGACCCTGAACCTCGACGCCTTCCAGGCCAACCAGGCCCGCACCAAGCGCGAGGGCGCCGAGGAGACGATCAAGGCCCGCATCCCCGAGACCTACCACTGGCTCCTCGTCCCCGGCCAGCCCGATCCCAAGGGTCCGGTCGAGTGGGAGGAAATCCGCCTCCAGGGTCCCGACGCCCTGGCCGTCCGCGCCTCCAAGAAGCTCCGCAACGACGAGCTGCTCATCACCAGGTACGGCGGCACGCGTCCTGCGGATGGAGCTCGACCGCATCCCCCTCTGGCGTGGCGACCACGTCGCCGTCAAGCAACTCGCCGAGGACTTCGCCCAGTACCTCTACCTGCCCCGCCTCAAGGACACCGACGTCCTGCTGGGGGCCATCCGCGAGGGCCTGGCGCTGCTGACCTGGCGTGACGACACCTTCGCCTACGCCGAGGGATTCGACGCCGCGACCGGCCGCTACCTCGGCCTCCGGGCCCAGGAGCAAATCTCCGTCTCGGCCGACGGCCCCGACCTCCTGGTCAAGTCCGACGTGGCGGCCCGTCAACTCGACGCCAACCGCGCCCGCCTCATCGGCGTCCCCGATCCCGACGATGGTCCGACCGACCCGCCCGATCACAAGCTCGGCGGTGGTTCCTCGACTGGAGTCGGAGTCGGTGGCGGTGGCGGAGGCGACAAGGTCGTGGTGGCCACCCAGCCGACCCGGTTCCACGGCACGATTGACCTGGATGCCCTCCGCATCGGCCGGGATGCCGGCCAGATCGCCCAGGAGATCGTCCAGCACCTCTCGGGCCTCGTCGGCTCCCGCGTCAAGGTGACGCTGGAGATCGAGGCCGAGGTCCCCGACGGAGTTCCCGACGGGGTCGTCCGCACGGTCTCCGAAAACTGCCGGACCCTGCGGTTCCAGTCCCACGGCTTCGAGGACCGTTGACAACCGGCTCGCTGTTCCCGACGAGGTTCAGGCTTCGCTGGCTGGCCAGCCTGGGTTTCCAGCGAGTCTAGGTCCACCAGCCGGACAATCCGCAGAATCCGCGGGACCGACCAAAACACACCCGGACCCAGACCCGGACACCGACCGGACTCCATTATGATGTAACTCTCCGACAACGTTCTTGATGCTCGGCTTCAGTCTGACCCGACCGAATTCTTCCTCGATGAACCGCCGCACGGCGGGTACGTGCTGCGGGAGCGTCAGGATCGAGTCGTGAATCGTCGCGACGAAGGCGTGCCCCAGCTCGTTCTTGCACCGGCCGACCACTCCCTTGATCATCAGCTCCGATTCCGCCCGCTGAAGCTGCTTGGCCAGGGCGGTGTAGTCGCGGTCCTTCAGTATCCGTACAGCGAACACCATGTCGTCGGGGTGAGTGTCCGGTAAACCACACCCCGTGGATGAAATGAGCCGAGCCGGTGCATATACTGGGAGTCGGTCCGCCCGATCGCCGCTCGACGCACATCGCCGACGGAGTGGTCGCGGGGCCAGGAGCGGGCCTCCGGCGACCTCCGTCCTCGATTCTTTCCTTTTTCGGTCCCGGTTCGCGGCGGGGCGCGGATAGAGGGGATGGGGACTCACTTGGACACGACGCCCGGCGACCCGACCGACCCGATCGACCGGCTTCGGGGCGGCGACCGCAGGGCCCTGGCGGGGCTCTTCGACGAGCACCGCGAGCGGCTCCGACGCATGGTGGAGCTGCGCATCGACGCCCGGCTCCGCGCCCGGATCGACGCGTCGGACGTCCTCCAGGAGGCGTTCCTCGACGTCTCGCGCGACCTCGACGCCTACCTGGCCGACCCCAAGCTGCCTCCTCTCCTCTGGCTGCGGCTGCACGTCGGGAGGCGGTTGACGACATTGCACCGCCAGCACCTGGGCACGAAGATGCGGGACGCGGGGCTGGAGATCTCGCTCTACCGGGGCGCCTTGCCCGAGGCCAGCTCCGCCGCGCTGGCGTCGATGCTCCTGGGGCGGATCACCTCGCCGACGCAGGCCGCCCAGCGAGCCGAGCGGCTGCTGCGGGTCCAGGAGGCGCTCAACAGCCTCGACCCGATCGACCGGGAGGTGCTCGCGTTGCGGCATTTCGAGCAGCTTGGTCGCTCCGAGGCGGCCCAGGTCCTCGGGATCACGCAAGAGGCCGGCGCGAAGCGGTATTTCCGGGCCTTGAAGCGCCTCAAGGATGCCCTGGCGACACTCCCCGGCGGCTTGGAGGGCCTCTGACCATGTCCACGACGTCCGGTTCCCGCGACTACGGCCGCTTCGACGAGCTCGCCGAGGAGTTCGCCGAGCGGTTCCGCCGTGGCGAGCGCCCGAGCTTGCAGGAGTACGTCGACCGCCTGCCCGAGATGGCCGACGAGATCCGCGAGATGTTCCCGGCCCTGGTCGAGGTCGAGCGGGCCGACGGCGACGTGCGGGGCGAGATGGTGCCGCCATCGCCGCCGGCCTTCCCGCATGCCGGCCAGGTCGGCGATTACCGAATCTTGCGCGAGGTCGGCCGGGGCGGGATGGGGGTCGTCTACGAGGCCGAGCAGGTCTCCCTCGGCCGGCGGGTCGCCCTCAAGGTCCTGCCCGGCCACGTCACGGGCGACCGCCGGGCCCTGGAGCGGTTCCGCCGCGAGGCGAAGTCGGCGGCGCGGCTGCATCACACCAACATCGTACCGGTCTTCGAGGTCGGCCGCGACCGCGACGTCAGCTTCTACGCCATGCAGCTGATCCAGGGCCAGGGGCTGGACCAGGTCTGCGAGGAGCTCCGCAGGCTCCGCGAGCCCGGCCGGAAGGCGGACGGGCACGAACCCGCCCCCTCAGGCGACCCGGAGGCCGCCGTGACCGACGACCGGCCGCGGGTCTCGGCGGCCTCGATCCCCCGGGAGCGTGCCCTGGTCCAGATGACCGAGAGGCTCCTGACCGGCCGGCTGGCGGTCGAGGGGCCGGACGAGTCCTGGGGCGGCACGAGGGTCGCGACCGGCCTGGTACGGACCGAGGGATTCGACCCCGCCGCGACCTCGGGCCTGGTGCCCGACGCCCCGAGGAGCGACCTCGCGCCGGCCCCAACGGCGTCGGGCGGCTCGTCCTCGGCGGTGATGCCCGGCGGCAAGCACGTCTCGGAGGTCGACACCTCGGGCCGCCGCCAGCCGTTCTTCCGCAGCGTGGCCCAGATCGGCCGCCAGGCGGCGCAGGGGCTGGCCTACGCCCACGCCCGGGGGATCGTCCACCGCGACATCAAGCCGTCGAATTTGCTGCTCGACACCGAGGGCGTGGTCTGGATCACCGACTTCGGCCTGGCTAAGGCCGACGACGACGGGATGACCGCCAGCGGCGACATCCTCGGCACGCTCCGCTACATGGCCCCCGAGCGGTTCCGGGGCGAGGGGGACGCCCGCGCCGACATCTACGCCCTCGGCCTGACGCTCTACGAGCTCCTGACGCTCCGCCCGGCCTATGACTCGTCTGATCGCCTGCGGCTGATCGAGAAGATCAAGAACGAGGAGCCGGCCCGGCCGCGGTCGATCGACCCCCGGATCCCCCGCGACCTGGAGACGATCGTCCTGAAGGCGATCGACAAGCACCCCGATCATCGCTACCCGACGGCCGCAGCCCTGGCCGAGGACCTGCGGCGGTTCCTGGCCGACGAGCCGATCAAGGCCCGGCAGATCAGCACCTCGGAGCGCTGCTGGCGGTGGGCCAGGCGGAACCCGGTTGTCGCGGTCCTGGGCGGAGTGCTGACGGCGGTCCTGGTGATGTTCACGATCGGCTCATTTCTGACCGCGGTGCAGTTCGCCGATCTGGCGCGGCGTCAGGGGGACTCGGCGGAGGCGGAACGGTCGGCGCGACGGGAGGCGGACCAGGCCCGCGCGACGGCGGAAACGGCACGCGTCGCGGCCCAGGCCGAGACCTACCGCGCCGTGCTCAGCGAGGTGAAGGCCCTGCGGGCCGGACATCCGCCCGGCTGGCGCGATGACGCCCTCGGGAACCTCGCCCAGTTGACCACGATGCCGACGCCGGGCCGCGACCTCGTCGAGCTTCGGAACGAGGCCGTGGCCAGCCTCGGCGAGTCCGACGTCGTCGAGGTGGCCCGGCTCGAAGAGTTCCGAAGCAAAGTATTCTCGCTCGATTTCAGCCCCGACTCCCGGACCCTGGCCGCGGCCAGCCACGACGGGGACCTCCATGTCTGGGACGTTGCACGCCGACAGTATGCGTGGCGGGTCGCCGACCCGGCGGGAACGAACAGGAATCCTGGCTGGCCGGTGGCGGGGGACCCGAGCATCCAGGCCCGGTTCCTGCCCGACGGCGGGCTGGTAAGAATCACGTGGGACCGACGCGTCGAGTTCCTCGACTCCTCGGGCCGGCCCTCGGCCCGTCCCCCCATCGTCGGCGGGAAGGCGCAGGCGGTAGGGCTGGAAGTCGATCGCCAGGGTCATTGGCTGGCGGTGGGCTGGGACGACGGGCGGGTCGAGCTCCGCGATGCCACCACCGGTGCGCTGAGGCGGTCCATCCGCGACAATCCCAAGTTCTTCGCGCTGAGCCCCGACGGCCGGTGGATCGCGTTCGCCGGACCGGACAATGCGGTCCGGATCCATCCGACGGACGGGGACGGCCCGCCCATCACGCTGGGGCGGCAGCGCGGGGGCATCAGATCGCTCACCTTCAGCCCGGACGGGACGACCCTGGGCGTTGTGTCGCGGGACCACACCGCGACGCTCTGGGACGTAGCTCGACGCGAGGAACAGGTCACCCTCCGCGGGCACAAGGAAGTGGTCGCCGATTTCGCCTTCAGCCCTGATGGCAACTGGGTCGCGACCGCGAGCGCGGACTACACCACGCGGATCTGGGATGTCCGGAACGGGCAGACCCTGACGGTCCTGTCGGCCGCCGGGATGAACCAATCCGTGGCGTTCAGCCCGGACGGTCACTTCCTGGCGGTGTCGACGTCCGTACAGGCGACCGGAAGGGTGGTGGTGAGCCTCTATCAGATCCAGGGCAGACGCGAGCGGCGATTGCTGGTCGGCCATCGCAACGGCACGCAGTGCCTGGCCTTCCATCCCCGCTCGGCCCGGTTGGCTTCGGGGGCCGATGACCACGACGTCATCATCTGGGACGCGGAATCGGCCCGTCCGTTACGGCGATTGTCGGCCCACACCTCCTACGTCGCCACGCTGGCGTTCAGCCCGGATGGCTCGCTCCTGGCCACCGGTTGCGGCGGCGGTGCGAGCGTCCCTTTCCGCGACGTCCGACTTTGGGACGCCGAGGACGGCTCTTCTCGCCGCGTCCTCTCCGGCCATCGGACGGGCGTGAACGCCATCGCCTTCGACCCCACCGGCCGACGGCTCGCGACCGGGGACACCAGCGGAGTCCTCATCATCTGGGACGTGGACACCGGGCAGATCCTGCGGCGCGAGACTGTGGGGCCGTCATGGATCTGGTCGATCGCCTTCGTCGACGGGGGCCGCCGCCTCGTGACCGAGGTCACGTCCGGACCGCTCGTCGTGTATGATCTGGAAGGGAACGATCCGCCCCGACGGGTCGCCGTGCCGGGAGGGATGTTCCGATTCGTGGTCGATCGCGCCCGCGACGCCCTGATCGTGGCGGGGGAAACCAGCAATCTGACCCGGGTTTCGCTCCGCGACCTCGCCGTCGGCCACCACCTCCAGAAGGGGCATGATGATGGCGGGATCCAGTCCCTCGCCCTCCAGCCCGGCGGGCGGCTGCTGGCCACGGGCGGGGGCAGCGATCGCAGGATTATCCTCCGCGATGCGGCCACGTTCGAGCCGCTGCTGACCTTGCCCGCCTGGACTGGTATTGTCAAGGATCTCGCCTTCGACTCCACCGGCCGGTGGCTGGCGATCACCGGGGCCGATTCGGACGTCGGGCTCTGGGACCTCGGCCTGGTCCGCGACGAGCTGGCCGCCGTGGGACTCGCCTGGGACCAGGCCGTGCCGCTCGTCGCATCGACGGCGGGTCTCGCCTCGGCGGGCGAACGATCCGGGCCCCCGATCCCCGTCATCCGACCCGGGGCGGTCGGCACGGCCGAATTCGAGGAGGCTCGGGGCCTGGTGCAGTCCGGCGTGGCGGCCTCCCAGCAGGGACGTCTCGCGGACGCCGTCGTGGATCTCCAACAGGCCGGCGAGCGATTCCAGGCATTGCGGCGGTCCCGTCCGGGCGATCCGCTACTGGCTCGCCTGCACGGCATCAGCCTCGGATTACTGGCGGGCTCCTTGCGCGACCTGAAGCGTCCGGGCGAGGCCCTGGCCCGCTTCCGAGAATCCCTCGCCGCCTACGAATCGCTCGGCGACCCGAACCCGGGCGACCTCTACAACATGGCCTGCGCCGTCGCCATGGTGTCGGCGCTGGAGGGCCGGCTCTCGCCGGAGGACCGCGAGAGGCTCGAGGCGCGGGCCGTGGACTATCTCCGCAGGACGGTCGCGGGCGACACGTCTGGCATGCTCACCCGGCTTGCGACCGACCACGACCTCGACCCGCTCCGCCGCCGGGCCGATTTCCGGGGCATGATGGCCGACCGGGGCTTCCCGCGAGACCCGTTCGCGCAACCGTCGCCCCTCCTCGTCTCCGTGATGACGCCCTTGGAACGGAGGACCCGGGGCGAGGCCCTCATCGCCGAGGGCCGCACGATCGAGGCGATCTCGCACCTGGCAGCCTCCTGGGAGGGCGACCCGGGGGACAACTTGCTCCTGTTGAAGGTCGCCGCCCTCCAGGCCTGGTTCCATCGCGACGCCGAGCTCGACGCCACCTGCCGCAAGGCCCGCGAACGTGCCGCGGGCACCGGCCTCCCCAACGTGGCGGAGCGGGCGGCCAAGACCAGCAGCCTCCTCTCCCGCGACGACCCGGCGGCTCGCGCCGCGACGCTCGCCCTCGCCCGATCGGCCCATGAGCTCGGGAAGGACAGCGACGAGGCCGGCTGGTTCCGAATGGGCCTGGGCATCGCCGAATATCGGGCCGGGCACGACGAGGCCTCCGCCGAGATGCTCCGGCCGCTGATCGGGGACATCATCTCCCAGATCTCCGACACGTCCGCCTTCTACCTCGCGATGAGCCTCTCCCGCCAGGGCAAGGACGCCGAGGCCCGCAGGGTCGCGATGGAAGCCATCTCCCGGATGAGGCCGCTCCCACGCGACGAGGCCAACCCCCTGGCCGGCGGCGCCAACCACGACGACCTCATCCTGTGGCTGGCTTACGAGGAGGCCAGGGCCCTCCTCAGGCTCGATGCCGCCCCCGCCTCCAAGGCGGATCCCAAGGGGCAGTGACACGGCCGCCGCCCGTGGCGAGTCCGTCTGGCGGACGACCGCGACCTTGACCCGGCACCCGGGCGCCCGCCTCGGACAGCATGGGTTGCGCCCTGGAGCCCTGGGGCGCCCCCACCCCTGCCGCCCTCGCCACGGTCGGCGTGGTGCCGATCGCGGCGCCCCGGGGCGAATGGCCTGCTCATCCAGATACGCCGATTCACGCGGCTTTCTTGCGCCTCGCGGAAGGATGCGATCCGAACCAGACGTCGGGCAGGAGCTCGATGAGCCGATCTGCGGGGAGGGTCGGCAGGCGTCGCAGAACATCCTGGAGGTAAGCGAAGGGATCGATGTCGTGGTGCCTGCACGCCCCGGTCATGGTGTACAGGATCGCCGCCGTCCGGCCACCGCGGTCACTCCCCAGGAACGTCCCGTTGCGCCGTCCAATGGCCTGGGCACGCAGCATCCTCTCGGCGAGGTTGTTGTCGATGCTCAGCTCCCCGTGCTCGGGGTACCGACACAGCGCCACCCAGTTCGACCGGGCGTAAGCGATCGCCTGACCGATCGGGCTCTTGGGCAGCGCCAGGCGTTTCTGCTCGGTCAGCCACTCCGCGAAGGCCCTCAGCAGCGGGACCGAATCCCGCTGACGCAGGGCCCGACGGTCCTCGGCGGAGAACTCCGCGGCGGCGTGCTCGACCGCGTAGAGCTGCCGGATCCGGGCCAGCGCCGCGTGCGCCAGCACCGGAGCCGAGGTCCGCGACTCGTAGAACTTCCGCCGGACGTGGGCCCAGCAGGCGACCTCGATCACACCCGGACCTGCGCAGATGCGGTCATAGCCGGTGAACGCGTCCGCCTGGAGGTAACCCCGGAATCCCTTCAGGAACTGCTCCGGGCCGTCCCGCGTCCGACGCGGCGTGTAGTCGTAGATCACGTAGGGATGGCGGACGTCCCCGACGTGGACCCAGAACCGCCCGGTCCGGGTCTTCGGGAGCGTCGGGTCCCACACCGGCACGGGGGTGTCGTCGGTGTGGATGACGATCGAGAGCAGGACTCGCTTGACCATCAGGTCGTAGAGCGGCGTGAGCAACTCGGCGCAGGAGGCCATCCAGCCGCAGAGCGTGGCCCGCGACAGCTCCGCGCCGTGGCGGGCGAAGATATCCTCCAGACGGTAGAGCGGGAGATGATCGCTGTATTTGCTCGTGATCGTCTGGGCCAGGAGCCCGGGACCGGGCAGCCCTTTATCGATGGGTTGTGGAGGCTTGTCCGCGAGGGCGACGTGCTCCTGGCAAGGGCGGCAGGCGTAGCGGAATCGCGCGTGGACGATGATGAAGAGCGACGACGGGACGTATTCCAGCTGCTCGCTCAGCTCTTCGCCGATCTTGGTCCGCGCGTGACCGCAGTCCGGGCACGGCAATTCCTCGGCGGACAACTCGTACTCGACCCGCTTGCGGGGCAGTCCCTCGGGTAGCCTCTGCCGCCCCGTGCGCCGCCATTTTCGCCTCGGCTTGGCATCCTCGGGCTCCGGGGGCTCCTGGGTGGCACCTTCGGCAAGGTCCTCGGGGGCATCATCGGTGAACAGCCGGAGTTGGTCGGGATCGACGCTCTCCCTCCGGGGACCGTATTGGCGACGCAGCAGCAACTCGACCTGGTGCTCCAGCTGCTCGATCCGCCGTTGCGACTCCCGGATCGTATCCGCCTGCTGGCGGATGATCTCGTGGCAGAGGGCCAGGTCGTCGGGCAAGAGCTCGGCGGACTCGCTCATGCCAGGATTGTACCGCCGCCAACGACTTCGAAAAGGGCCTTCATCGAGGATTCTCGACGGTCTCTCGGGAGTAGCGCCGCTGCCGCCGGACGCTGCCCAGGTCGACCCCGTCGAGGATCATCATCAGGTCCGCCGCCTTGACCTCGACCCCTTTCGTTGCGCGTTCCGCCGCCACGGCCGGGAAGCGGAAGCTGCCTTTTTCCAGCCGTTTGTACCAGAGGCAATATCCGTCCCGGTCCCACCACAAAACCTTGATCCGATCACCGCGACGACTCCGGAAAACGAATAGATGTCCCGAGAGCGGGTCGAGGGACATGGAGGATTCGACGAGGTAGGCGAGCGAGTCGAACCCCTTCCGCATGTCGGTCGGATCGGCCCCGAGGAAGATCTTCACGGTCGGGGGCCAGCTCAGCATGGGCGACCCTCCAGCACGGCCAGGACGTGTCCGAGGGTGAGGGGGTCGAAACCGGAAGGGACCCGGACGATCGGGCCGGCCGGCAGCACGATCTCGATCGGGGGCACGGGCCGGGGCGAGACCGCCTCCAGATCGACCACCCGCACCGGCAGGAAGACCGGGGCCGCCTCGCTCGGCTCACCCTCCTGCACACCCGGGAACGCTGCCGAGGGCTGCCGGTCGCGACGGGCCAGTTCCTGCCGCCACCACCGGAAGGTGCAGTCCTTCAGCCCCTCGCGACCGCAGAAGTCGCGGACGGTGATCCCGCTGCGCCGCTGCCGTCGGATCGTCCGCCGCCAGAACTTCTCCTTGGCGGGGTCACGCCGCTTGCCACCGCGCTTCGCCATGCTGGAATCTCCTCGGCACCGACAGATCGGCTCGAGGGGATCGTACCATGGCCATCAAGATGGGGTCCGTATGACGGATACGTCCTTCATCTCGCGGATCGCGGCATATACATTCGGGAAGAGTTGGCCGAACAGCCGGGCTCCCGCCGTCTCTGGAAAGTTCGGACAGAAGAAGACCTGGCCGAAGAATCGCCGCTTGAAGGCGGCACGCCGGTCCTCGGGGATGCCACCGTGAGCCATCAGGTGGTCGTAGAGTCGGCCCTCCTGGACCAACTCGACGTACCGGACCACGTCCTCGGGCATCGCCCCCCGTCTGCGGCAGAAGTCGCCGAGGGGGATCGAGAAGTTGAGGGGCTGTGAGTTCCTGATGTCGAGGTGGACCAGCGGCGATCCCTTAGAGCGTCTAACAAAACCTCCAGGGTTGCTGGTCTTCGGCATGCCGATCGCTCGTTGTCTTCTCGGTCCGAGTGACCAGGAGATTTCCACCATGGCCAAGCCCATCCTGCCCGATGAACTCTGGGAAGTCGTCGGCCCGCTCTTACCGCCGCTGCCGCCGCCGAGCCCCAAGGGGGGACGCCCCCCCGTCGGCAATCGCGAGGCCTTGACCGGGATTCTCTTCGTGCTGAAGACCGGCATCCCCTGGGAGGACCTGCCGTGTGAGATGGGCTGCGGCTCGGGGATGACCTGCTGGCGACGCCTGCGCGACTGGCAGGCCGACGGCACCTGGGACCGGATCTACCGGGTCCTGCTGGCCCGGCTCCGCGGGGCCGACAAGATCGATGGGTCGCGGGCCCTGATCGATAGCTCCTCGGTCCGCGCCGCCTATGGTGGCGGGGCCACCGGCCCCAGCCCGGTGGACCGGGGCAAGCCGGGCAGCAAGCATCACGTCCTCACCGACGCCTCGGGCATCCCGATGGCCGTGAGCGGGACGGCCGCCAACCGCAACGACATCTCCGAATTCGCGCCGCTGTTCCGCAAGATCCCGGCGGTGGCGGGCAAGGTCGGCCGCCCGCGGAAGCGTCCCGACGCCCTGCAGGGGGACCTGGCCTACGACTCGGAGCCACACCGTCAGGGGCTGCGGGAATTGGGGATCGAGCCGATCTTGCCGGAGAAGGGTATCGATGACGAATCGGGTCTGGGAGAGACGCGGTGGCCAGTAGAGCGGACGCTGGCCTGGGTCCACCAGAACCGTCGGCTGCGCGTCCGCTACGAGAAACGGCCGGATATCCATCAGGCGTTCCTGACCTTAGCCTGCATCAAGATCTGTGCGAGTGCGCTATTCTCTGGGTTTTGTTAGACGCTCTTATAGGACAGGAACGGGCGCAGGCTCGACTTCAGGTTGGTCAGGTTGGTGTGGACCCGGCCGTAGTCGCAGACGTGGAGGAAAAACTGCCGGTCGCGGATGAGCTGGATGGCCGTCTCGTCGGCGGGCTCGAAGTCCGGCTCCGCGAGGAGCGACGCCAACGCGGCCGAGTAGTCGATCTCGATGCGCTCCAGGTAGTACCGCAGGTGCCGATGAACCTCGTCCTCCTTATTCCGACCTTCGCGTTTCTTCCTGAGCTTCCTGCAGAGGGTCCGATCGGTGAGTGTGGTCCTGTGTTGCCGCCTGGCAGCCAGTTCCGGCCCGAGCTTGTACCCGCAGGACTTCTCCCTGGCGACGTAGTGGTTGTCGCAGAGAATGGCCCCGCGTTCGATCAGCGAATCCCGCACTCTCTTATAGATACCATTCTTCGGAAACATCGTGCGCAGGTACTCCGCCTTGAGGGGGACGAATTCACCCCGAAGCCGCCGATCGAAGACGGTCTCGTAATGGATACGGTGGACGAAGTAGCGGGCACAGTCCGCGTAGCGGTGCAAGTCCGCCGGCAGGCAGTCTCTCGGATCGAACCCGACCGGATTCCAGACTAATACTACTCCGTTACGATCTCCTGCCGGATTTGCATTGATGCGTGACATCGGATTCCGCAACTCTCTGACCTCTCTTGATTTGCGTCGGGTTACATGGACGCAATTGCCAAGAATCGATCATTCGAGCGATGCCGTAAACCATTGTCCTGCAATAAGTTGTACGACGTAACGGAGTAGTACTAAAAGGGTGTACGAAAAGCCAATGCTACTTGGGTTCCAGACGTCTGAAAGGGTGTACGAAAAGCCAGATTTGCCCTAGAATTCCCGCATGGAACGCAAACCGTATCCCTCCGATCTGACCAACTCCCAGTGGAAGCGGCTCAAGGTCCTGCTACCCGAAGCCAAGCCCGGTGGACGTCCCCGCTCGGTGGACCTGCGAGAGGTCATCAACGGCATCCGCTACGTCGTCCGGGGCGGCAACTCCTGGCGGATGATGCCCCACGACCTGCCCCCCTGGAGCACCTGCTACGACTACTTCCGCAAGTGGCGAAACGACGGCACCTGGCGGCGGATCAACGACACCCTGCGGGATCAGGTCCGCAAGAAGGCCAAGCGGAATCGAAGCCCCAGCATGGCCATCATCGATACCCAGAGCACCAAGACTACCGAGCAAGGTGGTCCCCGGGGCAAGGATGCCCACAAGATGGTCAATGGGCGGAAGCGGCACCTGATCGTCGATACGCTGGGGCTGATCCTGGCCGTGGTCGTCCACTCCGCCGGCATCCAGGATCGGGACGGGGCCAGGCTGGTCCTGGCCCGGATCAAGGGGTGCTTCCCCCGGCTCAAGAAGATCCTGACCGACGGGATCTACAACGGCGGGATCGCGGAGTGGGCCAAGCAGTTCGGTGGCTGGATCATGGAGGTCGTGCCGAAGCCGGTGAAGGAGGAGGGCGAGCCGTTCAAGGTGATGAAGTGGCGTTGGATCGTGGAGCGGACGTTCGCCTGGCTGGGGCGGTCTCGGCGGCTGAGCAAGGACTACGAACGCCAGCCAGAGTCCAGTGAGGCGATGATCTACATCGCCATGATCAATTTGATGCTCAGACGTCTGGAACCCAAGTAGCATTGGCTTTTCGTACACCCTTTTAGCAGTAGAATCGCTGCACAATCGAGAGGATTTTCGACGGAAGTCCAATTGTGACAAGGAGTTAGGTGCGATTCTGCTGATTTTCCTAACTTCTTTGCTGGCAAGGACTTCTGCTATTGTGCAGCAACTCTAGTGTCCGACCCAACCCGCCCCTAGGCATGCGAGCCGTGCGTGGTCCAGCTTGGCACGCCAAGGCGTTCAAGACCCCCGGCGATCGCCCACCTCCTGAAGTGTTCCGACGCAAATGGGGTCACGGTGGCGAAGGTCTCCGAGGCCGAGGTCATGGCGGCGGCCGGGATCGACGACATCCTGATCGCCCACCTTGTCGTCGGACCATCCAAGGCCCGGAGGCTGGCCGCCCTCCAGCGCCAGGCTGACGTCAAGGTCACGGTCGATCACCCCGACCACCTGCCGCCCCTCGCCGACGCGGCGAAAGAGATCGACGTGAGCATCGGCGTACTCGTGGATGTGGATCTCGGGATGGGACGGACGGGCGTCGGCTCGGCCGAGGCGGCGGTCGAGCTGGCGCGTCGGGTGGCGAGGACCGCCGGATTGCGGTTCGACGGTCTGATGGGCTACGAGGGGCACACCCTGTTCATCACCGACAAGGAGGAGAAGCGCCGGGTGATCGGCCAGGCGATTGGGCGCTTGATCGAAGCCAAGCGGATGGTCGAGGCCGCGGGCCTGCCCTGCCGGATTGTCTCTGCCGGGGGTTCGGGTTCCTACCAGATCACGTCAGGACGGCCCGGTCTGACAGAAATCCAGGCCGGCGGTGGTATTCTCACCTGCATGTACTACGTTGACGTATGTCGGGTAGAGGGGCATCAGCCGGCGATCAGCATCCTGGCAACCTTGGTCAGCGTCCCCGGCCCGATTGCGCGATCCTCGACGCGGGGCGGAAGTCGATGAGCGACGACAAGATTATGCCTGTCTTGCCCGACTTCCCCGATTCCCGCATCGTCGGCCTCTCGGCTGAACACGCCACCGTCGGTCTTGGTCCAGCCACGGATCGGCGAATTGCTCAGAAAATGAAAGTCATTCCCGGATAGAGCGACTTCACGTTCGTTCTGCACGATCCCGGATAGAGCGACTTCACGTTCGTTCTGCACGATCGAGTGATCGGCCATCGGAGTTGTCGCGTGGAGGCAGTTTGAGAACTCTGGAGGAAAGGGGGCACTTGTGAATTCCGATGAAGGGTTTCCGTGAGCCTGCAGCGATTGGGTCGGTTGAGCCTGGGAGAAACCGAATTCGTTTTCAGAACAGGAATTCGGTTCAGAGCAGCTCAATGGTCTGAGCAGGTTGGGTCACGTTTCCATTCCGAACCGTAAATGCCAGAGATTTGTGTCCGCCGCGACGGGCAAGGGCGATGAGAGCAGTAGAGCAGATCACTTCAAGACAGGCGGCAGGGGGAAAGGCTCTTGAAACCAGGAGCGAAACTGCGGACAATAGGATGATTGCGTGCGTGTGTAGGTGGGATCAGGTTCTGGCTTGAGAATTGACGTCGCCCGATCCTGGGCCTTTGGTTATGTTGGTCAGACCGGGGTGTCGATGGGGACGGCGCCGGTCACATCCGGCCTCACACGGAACAGGATTTTCTGGTCAAGCCAGTTCATGTGCCCAGAGGTTCCGGGAGTCGACGGGGGTCGTCGGGTCGTCAATATCGGGGAGGTCAAGAGCGTTGAAGGGAGAGGGTCGTAAGCCTCGAAGGCGGTATTCGCCCAGGGTTGAGGCGCTGGAAGCGCTTCGCTTGCTAGATGCGGCGGCTCCCGGCCTGCTGCCTCTGCCTGCCGACGTGGCTGCGCCTCCGGAGGCGATCACGTCGACACACTCCCATGCAGCCTGGGACGTCGCTCTCGATCATGCGGCCTTCGTCGACCTGATCGGACCGGCACAAACCGATGTCTCTTCTTCGGATACAGCGACCTTTCCGGCGCAGACCGATTCCCAGGCCGTGGAGTCGGGACTGGGGCAGTTGCACCGCTATCTCGCCCGCTCCTGGTCGCGGGCTGGCATCCCGCCGCAGCAGTTTGAGGACTGCTCACAGGCAGTCTATGCAACGCTTCTTCAGCAATTTGGGCGCGACGGCTTCGACCAGACCTTGAGCGAGATTGGTCGTGAGGGGATTCCGACCGTCCTCAACCGCGACACCCAGCGCGGTCCTGACTTCTTCCGAGCGATCGACATGGTCAAGAAGCGGGCTCTCCGACAGAAGACTCACCTCGCCCTCGACGATCAGCTTGATCTGCCCGAACCGGCCGGCACCGACGGTGCCAGTGCCGACTGGCGAGGGGCGTTGAACGACGCCATCGCTCGTTCCTTGAATGCCCGGGAGGCTGACCTGATCCAGGCGACTCTCCAGGGTTTCAGCCCCGCCGAGATTGCCTCGCGCTGGGGTGTGGCGCCAAAGACTGTCAGTAACGAGAAAACCCGTGCCTTGAACAAGCTGCGCAAGGCGCTCTCCGCCGACCTGGCGGATTGAGACACGGTCCAGGGAGGTCCTTCCGTCTGGGTCTGCGCGATACCTTCAGAGTCGATCGGGATTCCATAAAAGGATAGGCTGCCGGCGGAACGTAGCCGTCGGTTCCTCCGGGCGGCGAAACCGCGTGGCCGCCCTCCTGACTCAATTCCCGATGGAGGCTCGCCATGCGACCTTGGCAGCTTTACCGAACGGTCCTGACCCTGAGCCTGTTGCTTTTTGAGGCCACACCGACCGCCCTGGCCCAGCAGTTTGGGCAAGGGGAAATCCGTGAGTTGATCCTCCAACTCGATAGTAATAGCGACATGATCCTCGATCGCAACGAGATCCCCGAGGCGGGACGCGCGGCGTTCGAGCGGCTCCTGAAGCGTGGCGACACCAACAAGGACGGTCGGCTCGATTTCGAGGAACTCCGAGCCATGCTGGGCAAGCTCCGCATTCTCGGTGGCCCGGCGGCACTGGCAGAGCGTTTGCGTACGATGGACAAGGATGGCGACATGCGGGTCAGCAAGGAGGAGTTCACCGGCCCGGCCCCGGCCTTCGAGCGCCTGGACGCCGACAAGGACGGATTCCTCACTCGCCAGGACCTGGAAAAGCTTCGCCCGGTGGCGCTCCGGTTCCTGAGTCGAAGTCCGAAGCCCCCAAGCCCGCGGCTCCCGGAGCCAACCCGCCCGTCGCCGCAAGACCCACGCCCCGACCCACGACAGTGATCGCCGCGCGGCTCAAGCGGCTGGACAAGGACGGCGACGGCAAGGTCAGCCGCGAGGAGTTTCCCGGCCAACCCGCGGTCTTTGACCGTCTCGACTCCAACAAGGATGGATTCCTCTCCAGCGCCGACCGTGCCGTCGACGCGGATGCTCCCGGGCGAGCGGACTCCTTGCGACTGCGCCGCCTGATGGCGATGGATCAGGACAAGGATGGCAAGGTCAGTCGGACCGAGTTCCGTGGCGCCGCCGCGGCCTTCGATCGGCTGGACACGAACAAGGATGGATTCCTGTCACGGGAGGACCGGCGCGTGCGTCAGCAGACCAAGGCGAGCAACAAGCCGTGAGCACTGTCCTCGAATCGGGTGCGACCGGATGCCTTGAGGATCGTCCTGCTTTCGTCTCCTACAAAGCCCGCCCTCTCACCAACCGGCATTCCCTGAACGGCCCGTTCGCGGTAAGTTGGGACGCGGCAATCGGAACGGGAAGGGCGAGGGCGGAAGGTCGTGACCCCGACGAGGCGGCTTGACTGGTATTTGATCGGCGCTGGGGTCGCTCTGAGGCTGGCGGCGTACCTGGACAATCGCGCCCCCTGGCTCGACGAGAGTAGCCTTCTGGGCAACATTGTGAGCGGGCCGACCTTTGCGCTGTTCGGGCGGCTCACGGCGTCGCAGATTGCGCCGCCGCTCTTCCTGATGCTGGAGCGGGTCCTGGCCCGGCTTTTCGGGCCGTCGCTCTGGGTCTTACGCCTGGTGCCACTGCTCGGGGGAGTCGCGTCGCTGTTCCTGCTGCGAGCGGTGGCTCGTCGGATCGTCCCCGAGCGAGCAGCCTGGATCGCACTGGCGTTGCTGGCCGTCTCGGATGAACAGATCTATTACAGCACCGAATTGAAGCCGTACGGCACGGACGTGACGGTGGCCCTGGCGCTGACACTGGCCACGTTGGTTTTCCGTGACTCACCGCTTTCGGGGAGGCGGCTGGCTGGCTACGCGGCGGCGGGAGCACTCGCGGTCTGGTTCTCGTTCCCGGCAATTTTCGTGCTGGCGGCGGCGGGGATGGCACTCTGGATCGAGGCGGTCGCGGCCCGTCGCTGGCGACACGCCGCGGAGCTTGTGCTGGTGGGCGTGGTCTGGCTGGCGAGCTTCGGGGGAATGTGGCTGGCGGCGAAGTCACAGGTGGGGGAGCACCGTGGTCTCTGGGTCTTCTGGTCGATCGCTTTCCCGCCGCCGCTGGCGGACGATCCCGCCTGGGTGCTGCGGCGGATTCTTTTCTTCTTCCTCAGCCCGCTCGACTGGTACGGCCCGTTCGAACCGCGACTCTGTGCCATGCCGGCGATCGGGTGTGCCGTGGTTGGTCTGGCCTGGTTGGCCGCGTGGAAGCGATTCTGCCTGGCCCTGCTGTTCGGGCCGATGGCCCTGGTCCTGGTCGCGGCGACGATCCGGGCCTATCCGTTCCACGGCCGGCTCGCGATGTTCCTGGTGCCGGCCTTCTTGACGACGGTGGCCGTCGGTGCCGATCGCATCTGGGCGTGGTCGGGCCATCGCGCGGTCGGGGTCACTCTGTTGCTCCTGCTGCTGGCCTACCCCGTCATGCTTGATTGTTACTACCTGATCGACGGCTCTCGCGACCGCTCGGGCCTCCACCCCCTCGGCGACCGCCGCCCGTCCTGGATGACCCCTGACGCCTTCCGTCCCGGTGTCCAATACGGGCCACGCGAGTTCCGACCACGAAGCTTTCGAGGAAAATGACTCAAAACTCACATATTCACGATGAGATAATTCAGCGGTCGCTCCAACGAGGGCCAGTGGCCTGTTGTAATCGTTGCCGACCCGGTCACAATCGGAGCGAATCGGTCAGATCCTAAACCTCCGAGGAATGCCGTCCATGAGTCGCAACCGGATCAGACCAGGCCAGGCGCTGGCTTTCTTCGTCCTCGTGACCTTCGCCGGAAGCGTCAACGCACAGGGGCCAAAAGTTGCGGATCGGAAGGCGGAGTTTGACGTCTCCGTCGAGACGAACGTGATGATCCCGATGCGCGACGGCGTCCGCCTCGCTGCCGACCTCTACCGGCCAGCGAAGGGTGATCAGCCACTCGAAGGTCCGTTCCCAACCCTGCTGGCCCGCACTCCCTACAACAAGGGTGACGGCCGTTCGCAGGAGGCGAAGTATTACGCCGCTCGTGGCTACAACGTCGTCTTGAATGACGTCCGCGGCCGGTTTGCCAGCGAAGGACACTGGCGCATGATGGCTGACGACCCACAGGACGGCTACGACGTCGTCGAGTGGATTGCCCGCCAGAGCTGGTCCGATGGCAAGGTTGGTACCTTCGGCACGAGTTACGTAGGCGGCACCCAGCACGCCCTGGCCGAACTGAGCCCTCCCCACCTGACGGCCATGGTCCCGATCGACGCGCTTTCCAACTGCGGCGTGGCCGGTATGAGGCACGGCGGGGCCTTCGAGTTGCGGTTCGCCAACTGGATTTTCCAGATCGGTGCCCCGAACGCTCACAAAGCCCTGGCTGATCCAAAACTGCGATCCGCTCTGGTCGAGAGTGGCCGCCGCATCCGAGAGCACCTCGACGAACTGCCGATTCTCCCCGGAACCACACCGCTTCGAGTCGTGCCCGAATATGAAGCGTGGCTGATCGAGGCGATGCGGAGCGGCCCCGAGTCGCCCGTCTGGAAGATCAAGGGGATGTCGGTCGTGGATCACATCAAGGATTATGCTGATGTGCCCGTCCTCCACGTCACTGGCTGGTACGACTCCTGGACCCGACAGGTCACGATGAACTACGAGAACCTGTCGAACTCGAAGCATGCACCCCAGCGGCTGGTCATCGGTCCTTGGGTCCACGGAGGACAGGGTTCGAACGTGGCCGGCGAGGTTGAGTTTACCGACGAGGCCGCCATCAATCTCCTCGCCTTCCGCCTGCGGTGGTACGACCGCTGGCTTCGTGGCGAGCTTAACGGCGTCGATCAGGACGCGCCGGTCGTCATCTATGTGATGGGTACCGGTGACGACCGCCGATCGGCCGCCGGCCGTCTCCGTCACGGCGGCTTCTGGCGAGCCGAGCGTGAGTGGCCGCTCACACGAGCCGAGCCGAGGTCCCTCTACCTCCACGCCGACGGCACGCTCCGATCCGATCGACCCACGATGCCCGAGAGTCACACGACTTACACCTTCGACCCGAGCCACCCTGTGCCCACGCTGGGCGGCAACATCTCCTCCAACGGCGGCTTGATGACCAACGGCGGTTACGACCAGCGCCCTCGAGACGACACCCACGCCGCCGACCATCGGATCCCCTTGTCCGAGCGCCCCGATGTCCTCGTCTTTCGCTCCGAGCCCTTGCCGGCCGACCTGGAAGTCACCGGTACTGTCGAGGTTCAGCTCTTCGTCTCGTCCACGGCGACCGACTCCGACTTCACCGCCAAGCTGATCGACGAGGTGCCCACCGAACCCCGACTACCCGCTCGGTTTCGACCTCAATATTGGCGACTCGATCATCAGAACGCGCTACCGGGAGTCGCTCGATCATCCGAAGCTGATGGAGGTCGGCGAGGTCGTGTCGGTGACGATCCGCCTCTACCCGACATCCAACGTCTTCAAGCAGGGTCACCGAGTGCGCATCGATGTTTCCAGCAGCAACTATCCCCGGTTCGATGTTAACCCAAACACGGGCCTGCCCCTTGGCACGAGCCGGCGCCGGGTCGTCGCCGAGAACACCGTCCATCACGACGCCGCGAGGCCGTCGCGCGTCGTGCTGCCGATCGTGCCACCCGGCCTCTGACGGGCCGGATCACTCTCCTGGAGCCTCGATCATGTCCCCTCGACCCCGGATGTTCCTCGCTTTGGCGGTTCTGGTTCTCCTGGCCGCCGACGACCCAAAACCCGACGACCAGCCCAAGCTCCTTGGCACCTGGACCGTCGTCGCCGCCGAACAGGGTGGCCAGAAGCTCCGCGCAGACACCATCGCTGGGCAGTCGCTCGTCTTTGGCAAGGAACGTTACTTCGTCCGACAGAGCGGCCAGACCCTCGAGGAGGGCACCTATACTCTCGACGCCTCGAAGACACCCAAGAGCCTCGATCTCAAGATTGTCAAAGGTCCCGAGGACGCCGGCAAGACCCAGCTCGGCATCTACCAGCTCGATGGCAACACGCTCAAGGTCGCCTTCGCCCGCCCCGGCACCGAGAAGCGCCCCGAGCGCTTCGTCTCAGGCGGAGAAGGGGGCGCCCTGTTCGTCATGACCCTCAAGAAACCGCCCGAGGATTGATCGCAATCGTCTGGCATCGTTCCTCTTCCCTTGGCCCTTTTTCTGTCGAACCTGCTTGACGCCTTCTTGGCGTCCTGCTACTTTACCACGCAAAGCAGAATTCATTGAGGCACGGAGCATCGGGGCATGGCCACGGAGCTTCATGAAGCGTTGGAGCGGATCGCCCAGATCCGCCACCAGATGGCCCGGACGGAGGTCTTCCGGGGTTACCGGGCCTTGCCGGTGGCCTTCTCGGGAACCCTGGCAGTCGGGGCGGGTCTGGCGCAGGCGGTCTGGTTGGCGAGGCCGATGGAGCAGCTCGGATCGTATCTGGCGCTCTGGATCGGAGCCGCGGTGCTCAGCGGCGTGGCGGCCGGGGCGGGGATGATCGACCGCCGCCGACGCGCCGCGTCGGCCTGGAACAGGGAGATCACCCGTCTGGCGATCGACCAGTTCACACCTTGCTTGATCGCCGGTGGTTTGCTGACAGCGGTGATCGGCACCACAGCGTCTGAGGTCGCGTGGATGCTTCCGGGGCTCTGGCAAATCCTCTTCAGCCTTGGAATCTTTGCGTCTTGCCGGCTTCTGCCACGGGCGACCTGGGCCGTGGCTGTCTTCTACCTGATCGCCGGGGTCGTGACCCTCGGCCTGGCTCGTGGCGCCTCGGCGCTCTCGCCTTGGGCGATGGCCGCTCCGTTTGGCCTGGGCCAGTTACTCGCGGCAGCGGTTCTCTATTGGACCCTGGAGCGCGACGATGCCCACCGATAAGCCTCAACCCGAACCCGCCACTTCGAAAAGCTCCGGCCGGTTTGCCTACGAGGGGCTCGAGCGCGCCATCCACGAGAAGGCCCGCCTCGGGATCATGACCTCCCTCGCCTCCAACCCCCGTGGCCTTCTCTTCAACGACCTCAAGGAGTTCTGCACGCTCACCGACGGCAACCTCAGCCGCCACCTCCAGGTACTCCAGGAGGAAGGGCTCGTCGAGGTCTGGAAGGGCTACCACCAGAAGCGTCCCCAGACGCTCGTCCGCCTCACCGACGACGGCCGCCGCCGCTTCATGGACTACATCGCCGAGTTGGAACAGGTCGTCGCCGACGCCCTCGGCGCCGCCCGCGATGCCACGGTCCCCGCTCCGGCCCAGCCCAGTCGCGCCGAGGGCTGGTCGCACGCCTGAAATCCCGACCGGCCAATCCACACGGCCGCATGTCGGCCGCTTTCTTCGGCCTTAATGCTTTGTAACACAAAGTTCATTCGATTCTAGAGTTGACAGCGACGCCAGGAGAAGGAGAGACTGCGATGGAGGTGATCCGTGCTGACGTCTTGGGGATGTGCTTTGGCGTCAAGGATGCCCTGGCGGTGATCGACGCGATCGACCAGCCTGACCGGGTGACGATCCACGGCGAGCTAGTCCACAACCCGGCGGTTCTCGCCCGCCTCGACGAGCGTGGCTTCCACCGCATGTCCGAAGCCGGTCGCGAGGGCGCCCCGGCTCCGGTGACTTCCGACGTGCTCATTACGGCCCACGGGGTCAGCGACGCCGAGCGCGACCGCCTCGTCGCGGCCGGAAAGCGCCTGATCGACACGACCTGCCCGCTGGTTCTTCGCGTCCACCGCGCCGCGAGGGCGCTGGAAGCGCAGGGATATCACGTCCTGGTCATCGGTAAGCACAATCATATCGAGGTTCGCGGCTTGACCGGCGACCTCCGGGCCTTTGACGTTCTCGAATCGCCCGACGACGTCCGCCGGTTCGACGTCCCCCGGCTGGGGATCGTCTGCCAGACGACGATGCCGCTCCGGACCGTGCAGTCGATCCGTAGGGTGATCAGCCGCCTGAACCCTGACGCCCAGGAAATCCGATTCGTCGATACAGTCTGCCGGCCGACGAAGGAGCGTCAGCGAGCTCTGGAGCGACTGGTGGAGCGAGTCGAGGCGATGGTAGTTGTGGGCGGCCGGAACTCGAACAACACCCGCGAGTTGGTGTCTCTCTGCCATGAGCGCGGGGTGCCTGCAAGGCATGTCGAAGGACCGGGCGAGCTTGATCCATCCTGGTTCGAGGGCGTCTCCGTCGTTGGGCTGACGGCCGGAACCTCGACCCTCGATGAAACAATCGAGGCAGTTTACAAGGCATTGGTCCGTATCCATTCCCTGGTTGGAGCTTCGCATGAGCACTTTTGATGCGACTCGAGCCGCGACCGAATCCCGCCGATCATCCTCCGGCTGGCATGCCTACTTCCGGGCCAATGCCGGCGCTCTGCTGGCGATCCCCTGGGAGCGAGGCGCGGACCTTTCGGGGGCTGAGCGTCGGACCATCATACGATCGATCCAGATCTTCCAGCTCGGCGAGAGTTCCGACGGCCGCCGCTTCCTCCGCCTGGCTCACCGCCACGCCCTCCGCGACGACGACCCCGACTACGCTCAGGCCGCTGCCCTCTTCATCGGCGAGGAGCATCGCCACGCCCTTGACCTCGGCCGCTTTCTCGCCCTCCACGGCATCCCCCCGATCCGCCGGAGTCTCGCCGACAGCGTCTTCCGCGTCTTGCGGCACCTGGCTGGTCTGGAGCTTTCCATCTCCGTTCTCATCTCGGCCGAAGTGATCGCCCAGGTCTATTACGCGGCTCTCCGCGACTCCACCAACTCCGCCGTTCTCCGCCGCCTCTGCGATCAGATCCTCCGTGACGAGGACGCCCACGTCCGCTTCCAGGCCGAGCGGCTGGCGTTGCTCCGCTCTCACCGCCCACGCTGGTTGAACGGCCTGACTTGCCTGGCCCACCGCGCCTTCTTCGCCGGGACCTGCTTCATCGTCTGGCTCGACCACGGCTCCGTCTTCCTCGCCGGTGGGCTCGGAATCCGTCCTTTCTGGCACACGGCGTGGAGGGCGTTCGAGGCCGCCCTGCAACGGATGAATCCGTCGGCGGTCGTATCCTCGCTCACGATCGAGAAGGTCGCCTGCCATGAGACGTAATCCCGCCCTTGAGGAGCGTGAAGAACACCGCTCCTGCGCCCTCTACGACGCGATGTTGGTCGGCCTGGCCGGGCTGGCGCTCGTCGCGTGGATGAATCGCTCGGGCGTGGTCCTCCAGCCGGGTGCGACCATCCAGTAGGATGATTACGCTTTCCGCCCCGATCCCCGCATCGGCGGCTGGCTCGGGACCAACCTGGACGACACCTTCCATGGCAAACGATCGATCCGTCTCCCTTGACAACCGCCCCGGCGTGGTCCGCATCCTGACGGCCCTTGTGCTCTTCGGTGTCTCGTTTGGTTACGTCGAGGCGGCCGTCGTCACCGACCTACGCGCCGTGTACGATCCGATTCACCGCCACCACCATCCCGATGTGGACGACGGCTCGCTCTTCCCGATCCTCACGCTCGAACAACTCCGCGCCGCGGGTGGCCGGCCGTTGCGGCTCCTGGGAATCGAGATGGTCCGCGAAGCGGCGACGATCCTGATGCTCGCGGGCGTTGCGTTGGCCGCAACCCGTCGGTCTTCCACGTGGCTGGCAGCCTTCGTGCTCGTCTTCGGCCTTTGGGACATCTGCTTTTACGTCTTCCTCAAGGTGCTCATCGACTGGCCTGGGTCGCTCCTCGAATGGGACCTCCTGTTCCTCCTCCCCGTCCCCTGGGCGGGTCCAGTCCTGGCACCAGTGGGCGTCGCCGCAGTGATGATCGTGGCTGGTTCGGTCGTGCTGGTCGAAGCAGAGTCAGGACGACCAACCGCTCATCGTCGAGGCGACTGGGCGGCGATCTTCCTTGGAGGCCTCGTTCTGATCGTCGCCTTCTGCTGGGACTGGCGGAATATCCTCGCGGGCGGCACCCCGAACCCGTTTCGCTGGGACCTCTACGCCCTCGGCCTCGCGATCGGACTGGCCGGCTTCGTTCACGGACTTCTCATGCCTCGCGAGTCCAAGTCGGCCCTGGCGATGACAGGCGATGCCTGAGCCGATGATCAGAGTCCGACCCACGGAACATCGTTGACTCCAGCCCGCCGGTTGACTACCCTCGCCATCACGAACAGCAGGTCGCCGAGCCGGTTCAGGTAGGTCATAATCTCCGGCGCGACGTGCTCGCCCGCCTGGTGGCTTAAGCGAACGACGGCCCGCTCGGCTCGCCGGCAAACCGTCCTCGCCAGATGGAATTGGGCGGCCGCAGGCAACCTCCGGGCAGAATGAACTGCGTCAAGGGCGGCAATTCGGCCTCTAAGGCGTCAATCTCCTGCTCCAGGAACAAAACCCGATCCGACTTCACGGCCGATGCGAAGCGACCCTCGGGGTGCGGATCGGCCAGCGCGGCACCGACGGCGAAGAGGTCGTCCTGGAGCCGGGCGGCCAGGGCATCGGCTGCTGTGTCGAGCCTCGACGCCCGCGCGATACCCAGCGCGGCATTCAGCTCATCGACGGTCCCATAGGCGTCGATGCGAAGGTTGTCCTTGCCAAGTCGGCCGGGACCGAGCAGGCCGGTTGTGCCGTCGTCACCGGTCTTCGTGTAAATCTTCACGATCGCTTGACTCCCAGACCATCCGGTCGGATCGGGCCGCGTCGCGCCGGTTGGCGGGCGGGGCGGCCGGCCTTTATACTAGGCAAGCCGATGGGGACCGGAAAGTCCCGTCGGGTCGATCGCCCGCCCTGGATCATCGCAATCCGCTCGACTGCCAGAACCCGCTAATGCCCCGCCACGGAGCCCCCGCCGATGTTCCCCCTGCTCATCCTGACCGCTACCCTCGCCCAGCACCCGACGGCTCCCTCCCAGTCGGCCGAAGATGCCATCCGCGAGGCCCGGCACCTGACGAACATCCGCCAGGTCACTTTTGGCTTCCCCCGCGCCGGCGAGGGCTACTTCAGCCCCGATACCTCGAAAGTCATCTTTCAGGCATATCCCCCCGTTCTCCCCACAATCTTCTTGCAGCCTGCCCCAAACCAGGAATCCTACCAGATCTACCTCGCCGACCTGTTGAAGAACGCCACGCCGAAGCTCGTCAGTACCGGCAAGGGTCAGTGCACCTGCGCCGCCTTCCACCCCGACGGCCAGTCGATCCTCTTCGCCTCCTCCCACCTCGACCCGGACGTCGACGCCCCCCGCCCACATCGTGGACCAGCCTATAGCCGCACGGAACGCTACAAGTGGGAATTCCCCGAGCATATGGACATTTTCAAGGCCGACCTCGACGGCCAGCACCTCGTTCGCCTGACCGATGCCCCCGGCTACGACGCTGAAGGCAGCTACTCACCCGACGGCAAGCAGATCATCTTCACATCGTTCCGCGACGGCAATGCCGAGATTTATATCATGGACGCCGACGGCTCCCACCCCCGCCGGATTACCCACGCTCCCGGCTACGACGGTGGTCCCTTCTTTTCACCCGACGGCCGGCGAATCATCTACCGGAGCGACCGCAAGGACAACGACCTTCTCCAGATCTTCGTCAACAACACCGAAGGCACCGCTGAACGCCAGCTCACCGACGATGACAACGTCAACTGGGGCCCCTACTGGCATCCCGATGGCCAACACATCATCTACGCTACCAGCAAGCACGGTCATCAAAACTATGAACTCTACCTCATGAACGTGGACACTCGCGCCCAGGAACGCATCACCTTCCACGAGGGCTTCGACGGCCTCCCCGTTTTCAGCCCCGACGGCAAGAGGCTGTTGTGGACCTCCAGCGGCCGCACCCCTGACCACAAGAGCCAGCTCTTCCTCGCCGACTTCACCCTCACACCCACGACCGAGGCCAGTCGTTGATCCCCGCTACAAGGAATCAACCATTGACGGTTGACCAGCTTCGGCATTACATTCCCTCCGTTCACCCCGACCTCGAAGCCCACTGAATCCCCGAGAGCCCCGAGATGCACGCCAAGGAAGCTATCCGCAACACGCTCGACACCAGCGATATGGTGATCGATGCCTACCTCAAGGACCTTGATGACGCCGACTTACTCGTTCGTCCGATCACCGGGATGAACCACATCGCCTGGCAGCTCGGCCACCTCATCAAGTCCGAGCGCAACTTCATCGAGATGATCCAGCCCGGCTCCTGCCCCCCGCTGCCCGACGACTTCGACGAGGGCCACGGCCGCAACGTCAACGCCGAGGATGACCCGGCCAAGTATTACTCTCGGGCGAAATACCAAGAACTTTGGAAAGCCCAGCGCCAGGCGACGCGCTCCGTGCTCGAATCGCTCTCCGATGCCGACTTCGACCGCACGGACCCTCGTTTCCCGCCGTTCGCTCCGACCTGTGGGGCCCTGCTGAACCTCTGTGGCACGCACCCCTTGATGCACGCCGGCCAGTTCGTCGCCGTCCGCCGGCAAACGGGCAAGCCTGTCGCGATCTGACTTCGCCGCCTACTCGCGAAAGATCGCGACCCGGACCTGGCCGTCCTCGGCGATGTATCCCCGATACATCCCTTCCGAGTTGAACGGCCAGGCGTATCCCCCTTGGACGTCGAGAGCAATCGCCCCTCCCTCTCCGCCGGCCTCCTTGAGTGTGGTCTTAATCACATGATCGGTCGCCTCCGCGATGGAGAGACCCTTGTACCGGACAAGGGCCGCGATGTTGTGGGCGACGGCATAGCGGATGAAGAACTCGCCGTGACCGGTGCAGGAGACGGCGCACGAGGCGTCGTCGGCGTAGGTGCCGGCGCCGATGATCGGGGAGTCACCGATGCGGCCGAACCGCTTGTTCGTCATGCCGCCTGTCGAGGTGCCGGCGGCAAGGTGACCATCGCGGTCGAGGGCCACGGCGCCAACAGTTCCGAAATAGGGCCGACCCGACGTCCCACGGTCGGCCTGGTCGGGCTTCTCCTTCGCGAGTACCGCCTCCAGTTGCCTGCGGCGGAACGCGGTGGAAAAGTAGCCGTTCTCAACGATCTCCAGTCAGGCTTTCTCGGCGAACTCATCGGCACCCGGTCCGGCGAGGAGGACGTGAGGTGATCGCTCCATCACGGCCCTTGCGGCGCGAATCGGATTCTTCACCGTCGTCACGCCCGCCACGGCGCCGGCCCGCCTCGCGGCCCCTTCCATGATCGAGGCGTCCAGCTCATGACGGCCGTCATGGGTAAAGACGGCCCCCTTGCCGGCATTGAACAGCGGGGAATCCTCCAGTACGACCAGGGCGGCCTCGATGGCCTCCACGCTGGAGCGGCCGTCCTTCAAGACGTCGTAGCCGGCGCGGAGGGCCAGTTCGAGGGCCTCGTGATAGGCCCGCTCCTTCTCCGGCGTCAGTACGGAACGAGAGAGCGTACCGGCCCCGCCGTGGATGACGAGGACCACTCGTGGTTCCGCGGCTCGAGCGCACGGCTCAACACCGCCACCGGCGATCACGGAGAGCATGGCGACGACCGAAAGCCAGCCAGTTGGCAAGAGCCTTTGCCGGGTCTTCGAGGATAATCGACGATCGTTCATGTTCCGACTTTCCCGGGAAACGTGGGTCAGGTCCCGATCAACGCTTCCAGACGCTTCAAGCCCGGGTTAAGCCCGGAATGCCGCATGGCACGGACGTGGCCGCAAAGCGTTCGCCAGTCGTCGGGCGTATCGACGTCGTACCAGGGAGGCAGCACGGCGAGCGAGCGGCCGGCATCGCGGAGACGGTCGAGGGTCTGGCCGAGAACGAGTGCGCTACCCCAGGCGATACCGTCGAAGATTGGAGGCGCGAGGCGCGGCAGCCGAGCAGGTAGTAGCCACCGTCGGTCGCGGGGCCGAGGACAACCTCCTTGTGGTCGAGCAGGACGAAGGCGGAGACGACGAAGTTCGGGTCGAGCGTCGGACTGTCGGAGCCGATCACGACGACCTTCTCGGCGCCATCGGCGAACTCACCCTCGAAGAAGGCTCGAAGACGGTCGCCAAGGTCGCCTTCGGTCTGAGGCTGGAGGGCGAAGGTGTCGGGCGCGCGATCGTCGAACCAGGGGCCAACGTCAGGCGGGTCGAACACCAGCACGCGACGGCCGCCGGGGGCGAGCACGCGGTCGGAGGCCCAGAGGGCGAGCGTGTCGAAGAGCATCGCCTCGTAAGCCTCGGCGGCGAAGGCGGGACCATAGGCAACGGAGAGTCGTGTCTTCACGCGCCCCGCCTCGGGCTTCTTGCCGAAGACTCCCAGCACGGAACGCATCGGCAGTGGCCAGGCCATGTCTCAGTTCCCCGCCCGGCCCGCAGTCTCGACCGCGAGCAGGCGCTCTAGGAGGACCGGGTTCACCACCCCCTTGAACCGAACCTTGCCATCAACTGCGACCACCGGCACGCTCAGGCCGTACGCCGCAACAAGCGTCGGATCGGTATCGATATCGACCTCCGCGATCGTGAATCGGTGATGGCGCTGGTAGCCTTTCAACAGATCGAGAGCCTTGTGACAACAGCAGCATTGCTGGCGAGTATAGACAGTGAATGTCAGGTGATCGGCCCGTTGCTGGGGCCGGAGAAATCGGCTGAGAAGCGTGGTCATGAAGGTCTTCCGGAACGTGAAAATCAAGGACTTGTTATCCCAAGACTCCAGATGGCTGGAGGCTCAAGGACTCCCGGCGTCGGACCAGGGGCGGACGTCCACGAGGTTGTCGAAGAAGGTGGCCCCGCCACCCATATCGGTGAGGGCGGAGGAGGTCGTGCTGTTCACGTTGCAGCCCCCTGGGCTGAGCTTGTTCCAGTAGATGCCGGTCGCGACGGCGACGCCAGGGCGGACGGACCCGGTCAGGGCAACGCGGGCGCGGAATTGGCCACGGTCGTTGAAGACCTCGACCCACTGGCCGTCGGAGAGACCGCGGGAACGGGCGTCGTCGTTGGCAAGCTCGATCGTCGGATCACCTGCGGCGCGGCGATGGCGGTCGGAGTTGGCGAAGGTGGAGTTGAGAAACTGCGGTCGGGGCGGGCTGAGAAGTTGAAGCGGATACTTCGAAGCCAGGTCGGGGCGTGTCAGAGGGTCTTCGAGAGGCGGGAGGTAGGTCGGCAAGGGGTCGAGACCTGCGGCCTGCATCGACTCGGAGTAAAGCTCGCACTTGCCGGACGGAGTCGGGAAACGGCCGTCGGCGAAGGGGGCAGAGAGTTCAGCAAGGTTGAGGCGGATTGAACCGGCGTCGCGGAGGCGTTCGAGGGTGATGCCCTGGAGCGTGGGACCGCCGTCGAGGGCCTCGCGGATGAGAGCTTCGTCGTCGGGGAAAAGCTCCGGTTCGAAGCCGAGGCGGGTGGCAAGGGTGCGGAAGGCGTCGTTGTTGGATCGGCAATTGCCGGGTGGGGCGACGGCCGGCGTGTTGAGCATCACGAAATGGTGGCCGTAGGAACCGTGGATGTCGAGGTGTTCGAGCTGGGTCGTGGCGGGGAGCACGAGATCGGCAAAATCCACGGTGTCGGTCGGAAACTGCTCGTGAACGACGGTGAACAGGTCGTCGCGAAGGAGCCCTTGGATCACCTTGGCGCCGTTCGGCGCGACCGCGGCTGGATTGCAATTATAAACATATAATGCCAGAATCGGCGGGCCGGGTAGCTCGCCAGCGAGGGCCTCGCCGAGCTGGTTCATGTTGACGGTGCGGGTGCCGGGCGGGGCGAGGTCGGGGCGGGTGAGGCGTTCCATGGCGAAGTCGTAGGCGCCACTGGTCGTGAGCAGGGCGCCGCCGCCAGGGTGGCGCAGGCGCCAACGACCGCCGGCAAGCAGGCGATCGTCCGCACGGCCATGCCGCCGCCGCGGTGGCGCTGGAGACCGTAGTTGAGGCGGATCAAACTCGGATGCTCGCGGGCGTAGCGGTATGCCAATGTCTCGATCGTTGCGACGTCCACACCGGTGATCCGGGCGACCTCGTCGGGCGGGTAGTGGGTGAGGACGCGGTCGCTGAGCAAGTCGGCGCCAATCGTGCCGCGAGCCAGATAGTCCTCGTCCTGCAAGCCGTCCCGCCAGATGACGTGCATTAGCCCGAGGGCGAGGGCGGCGTCGGTACCGGGACGGGGCTGGATGTGCCAGTCGCAGCGGCGGGCAGTGGGGCTCCGGTAGGGGTCGATCGCAACGAGCGTGGCGCCGGCCTGGCGGGCCTCGATCATGAGGCTCCAGAGGTGGCTGTTGGTGTTGGCGGTGTTGGAGCCCCAGTTGAGGATCAGCTTGCAATCGGTCACGGCCAGCGGATCGGCGCCGAGCCGGCCGCGGCCGACGGTGTATTCGTAACCCTGTCCACCGGCCGAGGCGCAGATGGTCCGGTCGAGCATCGAGGCGCCGAGGCGGTGGAAGAAGCGGCGGTCGAGGCTGCTCGACTGAAGCTTGCCCATCGTGCCGTAATAGCTGTAGGGCAGGATCGCCTGCGGGCCGTCGGGCGAGTCGGCGATGGCGCGGAACCGGGTGGCGATCGTGTCGAGGGCTTCATCCCAGGTGATCGACTCGAACTGGCCGGAGCCTTTCGGACCGACGCGACGCAAGGGGTCCAGGAGCCGTTCGGGGCTGTTCACGCGCTCGAGATAGCGGGCCATCTTCTGACAGAGGAAGCCGCGGGTGAACGGATGATCGACCTCGCCGCGTAACGCGACGGCACGGCCGGCTTCGACCGTGACGAGCATGCTGCACGTGTCGGGACAGTCGAGCGGGCAGACGCTCCGGATCGTGCTTTGGGAAGTCTCGGTCACGGTTGTGGTCCTGATACACGAACCTGCTGATGCTGTCCGGTTGGGACTTCTGGGACAGCCGCCCCCGGCGGTCGTCCGGTCCGGACCGCCGGGGGCGGCTGTCCCCCAGGAGTCGGGCTCGAATCGGAAAGCATCAGCGGGTTCGTGTGTGAGACGGGGCGGGTGGCCGCGGGGGAAGGAGGCTCGTGAGGATCGTGTGATGGAGAATCGGACAGCCGGGCGTCGGTTCTCGTTCGGACCAGCTTCGCTTCTTCGAGGTACTGAAAGAGCCGTTCCGCCACGACGGCGTGGCCCCGCGGGGTGAAGTGGTCCTGGTCGAGAAAGTATTCGTCGATCTTCCATCGGTAGAAGTGGCGGATCTCATCTGGGTCATAACCCTTGCGACGGAGCAGGTCGAGCACTTCCGGATCGTCGAAGATCCGACGGGCGAAGTCGTCCGTGAAGTCGAGGAAATCGACGCCGTGGCGGCGGGCGTGCTCGCGCAGGATCGCCTGAGGCTCCCGCATGGCCGGGTTGTTGAGCTGCATGGTAAAGGGGAAGATCAAGAGAACGATCGGCTTGTGGTGCGCGGCCGCCAGGGAGTAAATCCGTTCCAGATCGTCGAGGACGATCTTCCAGGCGTCGATGAACCGCGGCATGGTGCGCGACCCGACCACCATCGACCGCACGTTGTAAAGTTCCGTGAGCTTCTCGGCTTCCCGACGCTTCGATCGCTGCATGAGGCGCTGGGCCAGGCGGCCGAAACCGGTCTCATTCAAGAGATAGCCGGTCAGCGGGTTCGGTGTCTCGAATACTCCGTGGTAGTCGAGGCCGACCCCGCCGAATCGCTTGCTGACGACAAACGGTTCCACCACGTCGTTCATGCAAAAGCCCAGGGCGACGAGGTCGGGATCGAGGTTGAGCGACCGGCGGAAGACCTCCAGCTCCTGGTAGGTCGCATAACCGTGGACACCGGCGTTGATGATCTGATGTGATCGGTGGGCGAGATCGCGGGCGTCGAGCAACCTCTCCAGCTGGGCGGAGAAGGTGTCTGGATAGGTCAGGCCGTAGCCCATCGTCACCGAATCTCCGAGCATCAGGCCGCGAAACTCGCCCGTTGGCTTGGAACGAGGGAACTCGGTGTCGGTGAAGCCCCAGCGGTTCACACGAATCAAGGCGTCCGGGCGATTGATCGCGCTCTGGCTGCGCACGATACCGGGTCGGAGTCGATATTCGAGCTTGGCGTCGTATTCGTACAAGGGCAGGGCGTAGCGAGTCAGCAGGAACCGATCGGCCAGGAAGAACCCACCGAGGATCAGAAACGCCAGCGTCAGGCCATCGAGCCACCTGGGCCCCTGGCCGCGTCCCACGAGCACACCGAGCAAGACGGTGACGGCGCCGAGGACTAGGCTCCAGAAGCAGTAGCCCGCCAGGGTGTCGGCCACATCGACGTATCGCGTTCCCATCGCGACCCGGGCCACCCAGGGGTTGCAGATCAACGCCGAGGCGAGGAAGGCCAGGCCGATCAGGGTGACGAGCAGTCCCGCGACCTGCCGGGAGCTGTAGAGTCCTGGCCTCGCGGGTGCCGCCTCGGTCACACTCATCGGGAATCTCCGCTAAATTAGCCATCGGAGTCGCCCCGTTGCCGGCCGCCGACTCCAAGCAATCGGTCTCTTGCCGGCCGCGAGCGTCGTCCGAATCGTGGTGGTTCGACAGTCCCCTTCCCTTTGATTGCACTCGTCCCGCGGTCACGATGTCAATATGCCCCATCCGACGCGGCCCACCACTGTCCGACCCGTCAACTACTTGACAACCCTTCCGATCCATGCGACCGTGACAGAAGCTCGATGGCCTGCCTGATTCCTCCCGCCTGCTGGATGGTCCCACCTCGCCGCGCTGGTGTGCCCCAAGGATTTCAACATGCGCCCATCCTTGATCTCGATCGCATTGATCGCACTCCTCACCGCCCCGGTGGTGGCCGACCCGCCGCAGATCAATAACATTACACCCTACGGTGTCCAGCGCAGCGTCCCGACGGAGATCACGATCAACGGGGCCAACCTCGGCACCAACCCCCAACTCGTCAGCCCCGTGCCGGTGGCCGTCGAGCCCCCCGCCATGCCTGGCGACGCGAGCAACTGGAAACTCAAGCTCACCGTCCCGCCCGAGGTTCCCCTGGGCATCTACACGGTCCGGGTGAAAACCGACGACGGGATCTCGAACCCGTTCCTCCTGGCCGTTGGCCAGTTTCCGAACGTGGCCGAGGCCGAGCCGAACAGCCATTTCGAACAGGCGCAGGTTGTGCCGTTTCCGGCGGTCGTCGAGGGGCAGTCGGCCGGCAACGACGTGGATTACTACAAGTTCACCGGTCGCAAGGGGCAACGGGTCGTCGTCGATGCGCTCTGCTCCCGGATCGGATCGGGGATCGACCCGCAGATTCGCCTGACGACCGCTGGTCGCAAGTTCGTTGCCTCGGAAGACGATTCGCCCGGCCTGATGACCGACGCCCGATTGGCTGCCGAACTGCCCGAGGACGGCGAGTACATCGTCGAGATTTCCGACTCGAAGTATCAGGGGGGCGGTCGAGCGGTCTATCGACTGCTGATCGCCGACGTACCCGCTCCGATCGAGGTCTATCCGCTCGGCGGCCGACGTGGAGAGACGGTCGGCTTCGAGCTGCGGGGCGGCACGATCCCCGGTCCCGACCCGCGTGTTGCCGCGACGCAGATCAAGGCCGCGGCGCCGGCGGAGGAGTTCCGGCCAAGGTTCACGAATCACGCCCTCGACCTGGCTGGGCCCAGCGACCCGACCTACGAGGCGGACCTGACCGGTCCGCTCGACGTGAGCGACTATCCCGAGCTTCGTGAGCCGTCCGACCCGAATGCCCCGCCACTGCGGGCCGCGGCGCCCGTCGTTCTTAACGGCCGGATCGACCCGGCCGGCGACGTGGACCGCTTCAACCTCGCGGTCGCGGCCGGCCAGAAGCTTCGCATCCACGTCCACGCCTCCGACCTCGGCTCGGCGCTCGACGGCGTGCTCCGCGTGCTGAACCCCGCCGACAACAAGCAACTGGCCAACGCCGACGACACCCAGCCGACCCCGACGCGCGGCAAGGGGCAGAACCGCCGCGCCCCTGGCCTCATCTCGCCCGACCCCTCGCTCGAATACACCGTCGGCTCCGGATTAAACGAGGTCACACTCGAGCTTCGCGACCTCGCCAGCCGCGGCGGCCTGGGCTATCCCTACCGGATCACGGTCGAGCCGGCCGACCCGACTTACGCGATCGAGATGGCCGAGGCGCAGGTCAACGTCCCGAAGGGCGGAACGATTGCCGTGCCCGTCTCGATCGGCCGCCAGGGCTACAACGGCCCGATCACGCTCTCGGTGACGAATCCGCCGCTGGGCCTGACCGTCCGCGCCGGGCAGGTCGCCGATGGCCAGCCGGTGGGCGTCCTGACCCTCTCGGCCGCCGCGGATGCCAGCGTCGGCCCAGTCGTGCTCGATGTGATCGGGACCGGCCAGGGGGCGAGTGGGCCGATCGTCGAGAAGGCGTCGAAGCAGGTCGTCTTCGCCCAGCAGGCCAACTTTCCGGTGAACCTCCAGACACAGACCGGCCTGCCCGCCGCGACGACCTCGCCCACGCCCGTCATCCTCGACGCCCCCGAAGGGCCAATCGAGGCCGTCCACGGCTACCCCGCCACGATCCCCGTCAAGCTGACCCGCACCGAGGGAGCCGACGCGGGCGTCTCGATCACCCCCTTGCCCCTGCCGCCCGGGCTGGCGATCCCCGAGGCGAAGGTCGCCGACAAGGCGAACGAGGGGAACGTCACCGTCAACATCGACCCGGGCACCGCGCTCGGCAAGGTCACGGTCGGCCTCGTCGCCAAGGGCAAGTTCGACAAGAAGGACCAGACCTTCGCCGTGCCAGCCGTGACGCTCGACGTCGTCCGCCCCGCCACGCTCGAACTGGCCGCGCCGAACCTGGAGGTCAAGGCGGGGCAGACCGTCGAGCTGAAGGGTAAGGTCATGCGACGCGGGCCGTTCAAGGAGGCGGTGAAGGTCCAGCTCAATGGCTTGCCCGGCGGCTTGAAGGCGGAGCCGGTTGATGTGGCCGCCGACGCCTTCGAGTTCACGATCAAGATCGTCGCGGACGCCGGCGCCGGCGAGTCGCAGGCGAACACGCAAGTGGCCATGGCCTTCAAGGTCGGCGGCAAGGACTATAACATCCCACCGACTCCCTTGGCGTTGAAGGTGGTGAAGTAACCAGACTCCCAGCTCCCTCGCCCCACGGTTGAGGAAGAACGCCCGATCTCGCCCTCCGCCCCCGAGGACCCTCCGACGATGACCCCCACCCGCCTGCTCACCCTGGCCGTCTTGCTCGGCTCTCTCCTGACCCCCGCCTGGGCCGCCGACGAGGCCAAGCCCGCCGACGAGGCCAAGCCCGCCGACGCAGCCCCGGCCGGAACGTCCAGCTTCCTCAAGGACGTCGCCCCGATCCTGGTGCAGAACTGCATCGCCTGCCACAACGGCCGGAAGACCGAGGGCAAGTACAACATGACCACCTTCGCCTGCCTTCACCAAGGGGGGGGCCGTGGGCGAGGGGTTCACGGTCGTCGCCGGCAAGCCGGAGGAGAGCTACCTCGTTGACCTGATCCAGCCCGACGGCCGAGCCGAGGATGCCCTACAAGCAGGACCCCTTGCCGGCCGACAAGATCGCCACGATGACCAGGTGGATGCTGAGGGGGCGAAGTACGACGGCGCCGACCCGAACGAGGACTGGACGTCGCTTGCTGCACAAGATCACCGTGGTCAACGTCCCCGAGGCGTACCCGGTGGTCGTGCCGATCACGGCGCTGGCGTTCAGCCCCGACGGCACGGAGGTCGCCGCGTCGGGCTATCACGAGATCAACTGCTGGAAGGTCGCCGACGGCTCCCTCTCACGGCGGCTCCGGCCGCTCTCGGAGCGGGTCTACGACGTCGCCTACAGCCCCGACGGCAAGTGGATGGCCACCGCCAGCGGCGACCCCGGCCAGTACGGCTCGGCCAAGCTCTGGATCGCCGAGCCGAACGGCGGCGGCAAGCTCGTCCGCGACCTGGTCGAGTCGGACGACAGCGTGTATGCCGTCGCCTTCAGCCCGGACAGCAAGCTCGTCGCCGCCGCCGGGGCCGACCGGGCGATCCGGATCTTCAAGGTCGAGAACGGCGAGGCCGTCGCCACGATCGAGGACCACGCCGACTGGATCTTCGACATCGCCTTCAGCCCCGACGGCAAGCGGCTGGCATCGGCCAGCCGGGACAAGACGAGCAAGGTCTTCGACGTCGAGAAGAAGGAGTCGCTCGTCACCTTCCCCGGCCACGGCGAGACGGTCTACAGCGTCACCTTCGCTCCCGACGGCAAGACGATCATCTCCTGCGGCGGCGACAACCAGATCCGGATCTGGAACCCCGACGAGGACGGCAAGCAGGTCCGCAATGCCGGCGGCTTCGGCGGCGCGATCTTCAAGCTGGCCCTCTCGCCCGACGGCAAGGCCCTCGTCGCCTGCTCGGCGGACAAGACGGTCCGCGTCTTCGACCCGGCGAACCTGAAGGCGTTGCGGACTCTCCAGGGCCACAGCGACTGGGTCTATGCCGTGGCCGTCTCGCCCGACGGCAAGACGATCGCCTCGGGGAGCTGGGACGGCGAGGTCCGCCTCTGGAACCTGGAGGACGGGAAGGCCGTGCGGACGATCGTCGCCGCCCCCGGCTACACCCCTCCCCAGGCCGCCGCGGCTGCTCAGTGACCGACCGGGACGGTGTCTTTTCCGACAACCTGCGGCTGCACCCGTCGCAAAAAGGCGGCGAGTGCAGCCGTTTTGCTTCGAGGTAAAGTCAGTGAGGAATTCGTGTTGCACGGCCTACGCTCAAAACTCATGAAAGTGGGCATGGGTCTTGCTAAATCACGAACAACGACCTTGTCATCTCGGAATTGCCCTTGGGGCCGATCGCGGGTTCGACTATAAGACAGGCAAGCCTCTCCCCCTTCGCTTCCGCCATGTCATCCCCGATCCGTCAGGAAAGGAGAACCTCGTTGCAGTATGCCCGACGACTCGGAGTGACGTCCCTCGTCCCGTTGATGGTCCTCGCCACGGCGACGACCTGGGCGGGTCAGTCAGGAGGCGGCCTCCCGGAGCCGAGCACAGGGGGAACGCCTGCCGTAGAGCCACGGTCGCCGCTCGGGATCGCTGGTCGGGAGGATCCGGCCGGTGAAGCCATGTCCACCGGACTCGGAGTGCTGGCCTGGCTCCGCGTCCCCCAGCCCGCCAGCCCGGGCAAGGTCTCCGAGGCCGAGCAGATCGCCCAGTTGAACCGCTCGATCAACTCGGCCAAGCAGGAGCTGGACCGCCTCCAGACCGAGCTGAACGACCCGGAAAGCGAGTATGCCAAGGCCGAGGCTGAGTTCCGCCAGCTTGACGAGAAACTGGTCAACCTCCGCAAGCAGGCCAAGGACGCCCCGCCCGAAGTCGCGGCGAAGCTGGGTGAGCAGCTTGTCGGGCTGGAGAAGACCTGGAAACTCTCGAAGGACCGCTTCGACCTGGCCATCGAGGAGCGAAAGGCGCTCCAGGAGCAGATCGACGCGCTCCAGCAGAAGCTCCAGCAGGACCAGAAGGCCCTCGACCACCTGACCGGCAAGACGCCCGCGCCCGATGCCAAGTCGGACGGGTCGGCCCCGGGAACGGCCGAATCCCCGCAGGCCGGCATGCCGGCCCCGAACGCGAACCCGCCCGCCGCCACGGCGTCCTCCCCACCGGCCCCTGGTGCGCCGACGACGCCCCCCGCCGAGACCGCGCCGAACACGGCCGCCGTCGCGCCTGCTCCGGCGGCCGAGCCGTCAACGGCTCCGGCCCTGCCTGGCCTGCCCACGATCCCCGGTGCGGTCACGACCTCGACGGACACCACCGCCACGGCTCCGGCTCCGGAGAAGGCCAAGCCGAGCAAGGAACTGGTCGATGCCCAGGAGGATGTCCAGCGCAAGGCCGAGCTGGCCGAGCAGGCCAAGCAGGAGGCCCAGTCGATCGGCGATCGGCTGGAGGCGCTCGACAAGAGCATCGCGCTGGAGAAGAAGCTCCTGGAGGTGGACCGCAAAAAGGCCGAGAACGCCGACCAGACCCGGACGGCCCTCTCGGAGGAGTTCCAGACCAGGTCGGTCGATGGCGCCCCGGTCGAGGAGCGTCGTGCCCTGGCCGCCAAGGTCCGCGAGGCGGAGAACCGGCTGGCCCGGATCCGCAGCGACGTTCGCAAGCACACCGACCGGATCGACGAACTCCAGTCGGAGCGTGCCACCCTGCTCGCCGAGCAGCTCGACGCCGCCCACAAGGCGAGCGAGGCGGGCAAGCAGGTCGAGCAGGCCGAGCAGATGGTCGCCGCCCTGGAGAACCCGTTCACGCTGCGCAACCTCCTGCGATGGGCGATCGACCACGGCCTGAAGATCGTGGGCATCCTGGCGGCGATGGTCGCGATGCTCTGGATCTCGCGGCTGTTCACGCGCCGGGTCGTGAAGCTCATGGCCCAGAGCGGCATCCGCGGCTCACGCGAGGAGCGCGAGGCGCGGGCGAACACGCTCGTCGGCGTCTTCCACAATGCGATCTCGGTCTCAGTGTACATCGGCGGCATCCTGATGCTCTTGCAGGAGGTCGGCATCCCGATCGGCCCCTTGCTCGGCGGTGCCGCAATCTTCGGCCTCGCGGTCGCCTTCGGGGCACAGAACCTCGTTCGCGACTACTTTTATGGGTTTGTCATTCTGCTGGAGAACCAGTACAAGCTCAACGACGTGGTGAGGATTGGCGACGTCTCCGGACAGGTCGAGCGGATCACCTTGCGGATGACCGTGCTTCGCGACCTGGAGGGGTGCGTCCACTTCGTCCCGAACGGCAACATCACGACCGTCACGAACATGACCCACGGCTGGTCCCGCGCCCTCTTCGACGTCGGCATCGCGTACAAGGAAGACGTGGACCGCGTTATCGACGTGATCCAGGCCGTCGGACGCGAGCTGCGGGCCGACCCAGGCTTTCGCCTGATGATCCTCGAAGACCTGGAGATGCTCGGCGTCGATGCCTTCGGAGACTCGGCCGTCGTCATCAAGTTCCTGATCAAGACCCGGACCCTCAAGCAGTGGGCCGTCAAGCGTGAGATGCTCCGGCGCCTCAAGAACAAGTTCGACGAGCTGGGCATCGAGATCCCGTTCCCCCACCGCACGCTTTACCATCGCGTCGAGGGCGAGTCTTCCACGCCCGCCGAGGAAATCAGCCGGCGGGTCACGCTCCACGGCCGGCACGGGCCGAACGTCTGATCGAACCTGAGTCGGATGGTCGACGGGAGAGGGTTGGTGGTCGCCGGGAGGAGACGTCTCTTCCTCGACCATCGACCCTGTTTCATCGACCATCTCTTGTTCGATCAGGGACCACCGGCGTATTTTCAGGGGGCCTGGGAAGTCAAACCCTGCCCCTCGCCGCCGGAGTTGGATCCGCGTATGCTGGAGGCCCCGACGGGCGGGGGGCTCCTGGAGGATCGAGGCGGCATGAAAACGTTCATCGTGACGGTCACGGCGGCGGACCAGGTGGGGATCGTGTATTCGGTGACGGGCACGATCGGCGACCACGAAGGCAACATCCTGGAGCTGAGCCAGACGGTCATGCGGGGATACTTCACGATCATCCTGGCCGTGGAACTCCCCGACTCGCTTGACCCGGAGTTGATCCGTCGCGCGATCGCCGAGAAGGGTCGGCGGTTCGAGCTGTCGGTCGATCTCCGCGAGGCCCGGCCCGCGTCGCCGCCGGTGCCGGCGGGGGAGCGGTTTTTGATCACGGTGATCGGGTCCGACCACCCGGGTAACATCCACGGGATCGCCGGCTGTCTGGCCGAGCACGGCGTCAATATCGTGGACCTCCACGCCCGTGCCGACGGCCCGATCTTCTCGCTGGTCATGGAGACGTACCTCCCGCCTGACCTGCCGCCCAGCACGATCCGCGAAGAGCTGGAACGGTTCGGCCGGGAGTTGGGACTGGAAGCGTACGTCCAGCATGAGAATATCTTCCTGGCCACGTCCGAGCCCCGGCCTGTCCGGGTGGGACCGGCAAGGTATCCGGAGGGGAGCACGGTCATTGTTCCACACTGACGGTTGCCTGGAGACGGGACAATGACCGTTGGGCGATGGCGGATGCGTCGGGTGCTTTGCGAGCCCCGTTTTTTGAATGATCCCGGTGCTCACGGAGCACCCTCCAAGAAGGGCGGAGAGCGCGGTGTACCGAACCGAGGACGTCCTGGCCACGCTGGGGATGGTCCGACAGCACAAGCTCGACGTGCGGACCGTGACGATGGGCGTCGATCTGGCGCCTTGCGCGTCGCCGAACCCGATCGTGCTCTGCGACCGGATCCGGGACCGGCTCTTGAAGTACGCGGGGCGGATGAAGTCGGTCTGCCGGGAGGTGGAGAACCGGTACGGCATCCCGATCGTCAACCGACGGATCGCTGTGAGCCCGATCGCCCAGGTCGCCGCGGGGCATGCGACCGAGGGATACCTGATGGTCGCCCGGACGCTCGATGAGGTTGTCTCCGAGGTGGGCGTCGATCTGATCGGCGGGTTCTCGGCGCTCGTGCAGAAGGGATGGACCGAGGGGGCGCGTCGCCTGATCGCGGTCTTGCCGGAAGTGCTCTCGACGACGGAGCGGGTCTGCACGTCGGTCAACGTCGGATCGACGGCCGCCGGGATCAACATGGACGCGATCCTGGCCCTGGGCGGCGTCTTGAAGGAGGCGGCCGAGCGGACGAAGGACCACGACGGCTTCGGCTGCGCCAAGCTCGTGATCTTCGCCAACGCGCCGACGGACAACCCGTTCATGGCCGGGGCCTTCCACGGTTCGGGAGAGCCGGACTGTGTCGTGAACATCGGCGTGAGCGGCCCGGGGGTGGTGAAGGCGGCGGTCGAGGACCTGGTGAAGAACTCGGCGACCCGGCCGACGCTGGGCGAGATCGCCGAGGAGATCAAGAGCACGGCGTTCCGCGTCACCCGCGTTGGCGAGCTGATCGGCCGGGAGGTGGCGGCGCGTTTGGGAGTCGCGTTCGGGATCGTGGACCTCTCGCTGGCGCCAACACCGCAGGTGGGTGACTCGGTCGGTGAGATCCTCCAGGCGATGGGGGTCGTCCGGCTGGGGGCCCCGGGCTCGACGGCGGCTCTGGCCCTGCTGAACGACGCGGTGAAGAAAGGGGGGAGCTTCGCGTCGTCGTCGGTCGGCGGACTCTCGGGCGCGTTTGTCGCTGTGAGCGAGGACGCCGCGCTGGCGGAGGCGGTTGCGGCGGGCGACCTGACCCTGGCGAAGCTGGAGGCGATGACGGCGGTCTGCTCGGTCGGGCTCGATATGATCGCCGTGCCGGGGGACACCGACGCGGAGACTCTCGCCGCCCTGATCGCCGATGAGGTGGCCATCGGCGTCATCAACCACAAGACGACGGCCGTGCGGGTGATCCCCGTGCCGGGCAAGCGCGCGGGCGACAAGGCGATCTTTGGCGGTCTCTTCGGTGAGTCGGCGATTTTGCCAATCCACGCGGCGGGCGGGTCGTCGGCGTTCGTGCATCATGGCGGCCGCATTCCGGCTCCCCTGTCGAGCCTGCGGAATTGACGCCGAGCGCGTGCGCCGGATTCTGGCCGGCGATCGCTTGAAGTCGTGGGCTGGCTGCACCTTGAGGCGGTCCCGCGCCGGCTTCGTTTTGCGTTCTCGACGGCCGGCGCGTCCGATTCGTGTGAGGGCCGTCGTGGGGAGGGCGTGCGCTGGCTCTGGAAGAAGTCGCGACGGAAGTCGCAAGCTGGCGGTGGGTTCCGTTGACCGTACGTTGGCTTCGTTTTGAGATTTCGGCCCTGGCGCGTACGATCGGGCCGGGCCGGATGCGCCACGGGCTGGGCATCGGCGGGAACCCGCGGAGCGGCTGGGGACAGGGGTTGGCGTTCTGTTGGCATCCGGAGGCGGAGCGTGGTTTGTATCGAGGTAACCATTCCGCCGATCGCAGCACCATCCGTCTCGCGGAGGATCGGTGCGTCGTCGAAGACGCGACGCACCCGACACTGGGGTCATCACCAGATTCGGCGGAACGATTACGAATCGCGCAAGGTGAGGAACCGGTAGTGGCGCACGGTAGTTGAACGACGTAGCCGATGTCGAACGCAGCCAAGGGATTACGGCGATCTTCGGCCAACTCCTGCCGGGCACGTCGTAAGGGTTGACACCACATCGGATTACGCCTGGGCATTCAACTACCCTGCGCCACCACCGAGGAACCGCGTGCGGCTCTTCAGCATATCTTCGAAAAACGAGGGCTCAATTATCGGGGTTTCCCGAGAAAATGTTGAAAGCGCGCGGGCCAGGCGCCCGATCGCGACCGACAGGGGACTGTCACTGTCGGCCCGCCGGCGGGTTTTCCGAGAACCCTGATGAGGAGTCGCGTCGTCGATCGACGCCGAGTGGTCGAGGACCGGCGGTCAGGCCGGCCGGGAACCGGTGGCCTGACCGTGCCGGTCGAGCGACGCGACGACACGCACCTGGTGAAGTCGGGGACGATTCCCCCTCGTACCCCCGCAACGATCCACGGTTCACGCACCGATCGAGACCACACCTTCCACGGGGATTGACCACCATGAGCCTCGCCCTCGCGACGCCGGCCGCGCCGGGTCGCCACCTTGCGCTTTGAGGATCTGGAGTCGCGACAACTTCTCGACGCCGACGGCCTGCGCGCGGCCATCGCGTCGCCACTGGCCGCCGTGGTCCGGCAGGCGGCCACCTCGTCGAGCGACACGACCGACGGCGACAGCGACAGCGAGGCCGGAAACGACGCCGAGGCCATGACGCAGTATTCCTCGCTGCTCAATGCGCTCGGCTCGACGTCGGCGACCTCGTCGACTTACACGACCGTACCCACCAACGGCGACACGCTGCCGAGCGGCGTGGCGGTGGTGCCGCGAGGCTTCCTCGTCGCGAACAATGCCGACCAGGCCGGCACGGTGGGGGCGGGTTCGACCATCGTGCGGATCAATCGCGACGGCAGCCAGACGCCTTTGTTCACGGGCCAGAGCGGTCTCGGACTGTCGGCGCTCGGGGTCTTGAGCAAGGGGTTTGTCTTCGCCGCAAGCAATCCGACGAGCGGTGGCAACGGATCGGTGCTGGTGATCGACCGGTTCGGGCGTCAGGTCGCCGACCTGAGCAACTCCCAGTGGATCAATCAGCCGACGGCGATCGCCGTGCATGACATGGGCCACAACGCCCAGGTGTTCATCGCCAACAGCGGCGACGGCACGATCACCCGGCTCGATGTGACGATCCACCACGGCCGTCCCCAGATCACCAGCGCCACGAAGGTCGCCACTGGCTTCACGACGGGCACCGGGACCAGCGGCACGCCAGCGACGATCACGGGTCTCGCTTACAACGCCTCGCAAGATGTGCTCTACGTGGCCTCCGCGGGCGACCAGGGCGTCTTTGCTATCAGCGGCGCGGGCCAACGATCGCAGGCGACTGCCAAGGGCTCGGCTCTCATCCAAAATGATGCGAACATCTCCAATATCGTCGGCGTGGCGGTGACCCCCGGTGGCGCCTTGCTGGTCAGCGGCAATTCGGCCGACGGCACGTCGAGCGTGGTCGCCGAGTACACGACGACGGGCACGTTCGTCGATACCCTGACGATCGCCACCTCGCCGGGCGCCGCGGCGGGCCTGGCCCTGAAGGCGAATGAGGGCGGGGCCGTGCTCGGGGTTCTTGGTGGAACCACCAATCAGATCGCCGTGCGCAGGGTCTTCTTCCAGAACGTGTGAGCCGCGGTGGTCCGTCGCGATCGGGTTCGTCGGGAAACCGGGATCGGAAGGTCCCGGCCTCCCGGCGGCTCGAACTCGGGCGGAGAAGGTGCCGTTCGGGTGATGGGAAGAGGCCGTGTTGATTTCGGGCAACCCTCCGGTTGAGTCAGCTCTCGGGAGCGGCTATCCTGGTCGCATCAGATCGATCGGCGCGATGGCTCGGGCCGATGCCGGATCGTGGGCCAACCCCGAGGAACGCCACCATGACCCCCGACGACTTTCCGGCCGCCAGGATCTCGCCGTTTGGGAAGTCGGCACGGACCGCCGCCGCCTGGCTCGCAACCTTGCTAGTGGCGGCGGTTCTGCCTGGCTTTGCCCGGGGCCAGATCAACCCTCCACCGTTGAGTCCAAGCGTGGATGCAAGCAAGTTTCGGGTGACGGTCTTCGCCGAGGGCTTGAATTACCCCAAGAGCATGCAGGAGCTCTCCGACGGCTCGTTGCTCGTGGGAACGTCGAACCCGACGGGTGGCAGCCTGTTCAACTCCACGGGCCAGTTGATCCGCCTGGTCGACGCCAACGGCGACGGCCACGCCGACGGACCGGGCCAGGTGCTGGCCGACAATCTGCCGGGCGCGATCCAGTCGGTCCGGCAAGCAGGCGACCTGCTCTTCGTCGATACGACGCAGTCAGGCAGCGAGGGGATCACGATCCTCCGCCAGGGAGCCGCGGTTTCCGACCCCTACACACAGGTCGGCCAGATCTCCATGAGCTTCCCCGCCAACTGGGAGCATACAACCTACGCGCTGGCGACGCAGCAGGTCGATCCCTCGACGTACAACGTCTATTTCAATATCGGCTCGAAGTTCAACGACGCCGAATCGACCGACCACGTCACGATCAACGGCCTGGGATTGAACGGGCTCCAGGCCAACGAGGCGTCCATCTACCGGGTCACGGTTCACGAGCAGGGCAACAGCGTGTCGGCCTCGGGCCTGACCCAGATCGCCATGGGCCTCCGGAACGCCGCCGGCATGGCCTTTCAGCCGGGGACCGGCAACCTCTACTTCGAGGATAACGGGATCGACTCGACGCCGGACCCGAATGAACCGCTCAGCGCCGACGAGCTGAACAAGATCTCGGCGGCGAACCTCGGCGGGGCCGTCGAGGACTTTGGATTCGTCCGCGACTACATCGAATACCGGACCGGCAACCGGATCGGCAGCGGCGCGATCCAGCCGATCGTGGCGTTTCAGCCGATCCCGGACCCGAAGACCGGCTCCGAGAGCGAGGGGGCCGTTGAGATCGCCTTCGCGCCCTCGGGCTTTCCGGCTGGACTGAACAACGGCGTGTTCCTTGGGTTCCACGGCAAGTTCAACGACGCTGGCGTGGTGAATGAAGAGAACCCTCTGGTTTATTACGACCTGAGCACCGGCCAGTACTTCCACTTCATCGAGAACACCGCGCCCCAGATCGGCCACCTCGACGGCCTGCTCGCCACCAGCGACTCGCTTTTTGCCGCCGACCTCGCCTCCAGTGGGACCGTGTTCAGCCCGAACGGCACCGGCGTGATCTATCAGATCAAGGCTGTTCCCGAACCGGGGGCCTGGGTGCTCGTCGTGATCGGAGGCGTCGCCCTGACCTGCTGGCGAAGGCGAAAGGCGTGATCAAACGTCGTATTTGCGACCCTGGACGATCGGCTCGATGACGCTCGACGCGAGGTCGAAGTCGTCCGGGTAATGGATGATCCGCAGGCGCGAGCGGACGTCGTCGGGGAGGGCGGCGAGGGGCTCGTAGGGCGTGTGGACGCGGGCGCCTCGGTTCGTCTCGTGGACGATCAGGTCGGAACCGTCAGCGAGCCAGTCGATCAAGGACGGGTCAAAAGGGGTATCCGCGCTGTAGGCGAGGCAACGACCTCCGGCACGGATGCGAAGGGCGAAGGTCGGGATCGAGTGGCGGGTCCGTCGGCATTCGATCGCGAACGGGCCGAGCGAGACGGGGGCCTCGTCGCTCAGGGGCCGAAGGTCGAAATAGGTGGACAGGTCCGCCAGCATGGGTTGCGGTTCGTCGCCGGGGGCGGGGATCGTGCCCATCGACGCGCTCAGGTGGTGTTCCCAGAGCTGGGCCGAGACCTCGCGATGGGTCAGGAGCGTGGCGCGGCGGTTGAGGTGGTAATAGGAGTAGTAACCCCAGCCTTCGAGGCCGGAGGCGTGATCGGCGTGCAGGTGGGTCAGGACGACGCCGGAGAAGCGATCGATGTCGAGCGCCTCGCCGGCTTCGTGACCCGACTCGCGGAGAATCTTCCGGATCGGGTGCGGACAATCGACGAGCAGCCAGACGCCATCGGACTCGACAGCCAGGCAGGACGAATACCAGCGAGCCGAGAAGGCGTCGCCACAACCGAGGCAGACGACTCGCAGGCCGCTCATGACGGCGATCGCCCCAGGATTTCCAGCGACTCGCGGCGGTCGCGGTCGATCTGGAAGAGGCGGTCGAGGTTCGTGGTGGTCATGACGGCGCGGAGCCCCTCACCGACGTCACAGAGCCGGAGCCGACCGCCGGCCGCTTCCATCCGGCGCTGGAGCAGGATCAACTTGCCGAGCATTGCGCTGGAGACCGAATCGACGCCGGTGAAATCGAGGACGAGGTCGCTCCGGGAGCCCTCCGAGGGGAGCAGACCGAGCAGTTGTTCGGCGACCTCGCGGACGGTCCGATCGTCGAACAACTGGCGATCGAGGAACCGGACGACGCGGACGCCGTCGGCTTCGTCAATGCGGATGCGAGCGTTGGGGACCATGGAGCCGTCTTTCCGCGGTTCTATCGGGTGGAAGGGGGGAAAGTCGTGCAAGGGTGGGGTCCGGATCAGGCGCCGGAGTGCTTGTCCTGGCTCCGACCGCGGGGTCGTCGCAAGGGGGGTGTGGTCGAGTTGCGTGGTCGTTCGCGTGTCGTCGGTGCCTCGGAGGATGACGGAGCCGGAGTCTCGGTTTGGCCTCCGGTCGGCTCGGGCTCGCGGCATGCGGCGGCCAAAGCGGTGGCGCGATCCGGCTCGAAACCGAAAAGCGGCATGAGCTTGCTGACGCGGAAGACTTCCAGAACCGTCGGCTCGACGTTGCAGAAGACCACCCGCGCTCCCTGCCTCCGTACGCGCCAGAAATCCTCCGAGCGCCGACGATCCGGCGAACCCGACGCCGGTCAGGTCCACGACGAGATTCGGCCGGCCGCCGCGTTGCCGATGCGTCTCGAACGCCTTGCGAAGTTCCTGGACGGGCGCCGGATCGAGGCGCAGGCAGTCCCAGAACTCGGCGAGCAAGACACCATCCTTCTCGCTCACCTCGACCGTGGGCTTCAACATGGTGGGCCTTCCGCGGCTGGGCTGGTCAGGAACGTTTCGAAGGGTGGCGACCGGGCCTCGGCGACGGGCCGGACCGCCTGTCCGGCGGGTGGAGACGGGCTCACCCCGCAAAAACGCGGCGGGCCGGCTCCTCGGTCCAACCCCTGGAATCGTAGCATGGAATAAAGCCGGAGACCAGCACCGCGTCGCTCGGGAACCGACGGAGGGAGCGGCAGCCGGGTATGGTATAATAATCGCGTCCACGGCGGGAAGCGTCGGCATCGCGACGGTCGGTCGATCGTCGGTCGCCGGAGTGCTCGACGCCTGGCCATCGGGTCAGGCCGCTTCCGCAGACATCGGCCCCCCTGCGGGCTCTCGTCTCGATTTCCAGAGGGATGACCCCATGCGTCGCGTCCTGGCCTTCCTCGTCGCCTGGGTCGGACTGGCGGCTTCGTGCCCGGCCCAGAGCTGGGTTGATGTCGTTTTCCCCGAGCACTCTCACGACTTCGGTACCGTCGCCCGGGGGTCCAAGGTCAAGTATGCCTTTCCCCTGGTCAACACGACCAATACCACCTTGCATATTGTCTCGTGGAAGACCAAGTGCGGTTGCACGGATGTTCGCGTCGGGGCCCGGGAGATCCCGCCGGGGACGAAGACCTTCATCGAGGCGACCATCGACACGACACGTTTCCAGGGGTTCAAACCGTCGGGCCTGACGGTCGTCTTCGACCAGCCTCAGTATGCAGAGAAGGACCTGAACGTCACCTGTTTCATCCGTGGCGACGTGCTCTTGAACCCGGGCGCCGTCGATTTCGGGCAGGTCAACCGCTCGGCCGGCGCCAGTTCCGCGTTGCAGCTCTCGTACTTCGGCGGCCAGACCAACTGGGGCATCCTCAAGGTGGAGACGATCAGCGACCACCTCTCCGCCAAGCTCGAAGAGGTCGCCGGCACGCGGAGCCAGGGTTCGGTCCAGTATCAGCTTACGGCCACGCTCAAGCCGGGTGCCCCGGTCGGCTACTTCAAGGATGAGATCACGCTCGTCACCAATGATCCGACCATCCCGACCGTCCCGATCGCCGTTTCCGGCCAGGTCCAGGGCAATGTCGTGCTCACTCCCTCGTCGGGCATCCTGACCCTCGGCGCGGTGAAGGCGGGCGGTGCGGTGAAGCAAGACGTGTTGATCCGGTCCGCACAGCCGTTCTTGATCTCCGAGGTCAAGGCCGACTCCAACCACCTCCGCGCCACCACGGGCGCCGAGAAGCCTCAGCCGATCCACAAGCTGACCGTCACTCTCCAGGCCCCCGCCCAGCCCGGTCCCTATCACGGCGAGATCGCGATCGAGACCAGCATCCCGGAAGAGCCGCCAGCGAAGCTTTCGATCTTCGCGACCGTCGTGCCCTGAGCCGGGGGAAGACGAGGGACCAACGACAAGGGGCCGAGCCCGGGGACTCTCTCAAGGAGCCTCTGGCCTCGGCCCCGCCTGATTCGGCCTCGATCCTGGGCTCTCTGTCGTCGGTACTGCATTTGTGGCTTGCCCGCGTCGATCTCGGAGGGCCGCTCCGAGGGGTGAGCGGAAAGCAGGTAGCGTCCGGACGAGGTACGCGGAGTGGCCCGGTCCCGGACCTCCCAGGGCAAGCGTCACAATTCCTGTGGACGAGCCAGGTGGAGGCGAGCCTGGACCGCGGGGAGAAAGGAGGTTGTCTGTGCACGGCGGAAGGCGAGAGAATAGCCTGGGTGGAATCGAGTCCGTCCAATCTCGGAGGAGGGCGGTTGACATCCGGAGCCATCCCCCCCCGAAGGCGCACGTTGGCGAATCGACGTTGTCGGGCGGATCACCCCGGCCGGCGGGCTGGAGGCGCCGGCGCCTTCCTCCCAACCTCCCGGCCGACGTCGCGTGACGCGTGGAGCCGGGCCCAACTTCAGGAGAGAATCGAGATCATCATGCGCTGCCGCACCCATCTCCTCTGCCTGGCCGCTTTGCTATCAGTGCCCCTGCTCGCCCGCGCGGATGGCGAGAACACGCTGCCGCGATTGCGAATTGCGCTGGTGGGCGACTCCACCGTGACGTCCGAGGCGGGTTGGGGCGACGGCTTTTCCGACAGCCTCTCCAACCGGGTCGAGGTGAGCAACCTCTCCGCCAGTGGTCGCAGTTCCATGAGCTTCGCCAACGAGGGGCGGTGGAAGCGTTGCCTGGAGTTGAAGCCGGATTACGTGCTGATCCAGTTCGGACACAACGATCAGAAGGTCAAGGACCCGAAGCGCGGCACCGACCCGCAGACGACCTACCGCGCGTCCATGTCGCAGTTCGTGGACGAGGCGCGGGCCGCGGGGATCAAGCCGGTCCTGGTCACGTCGCTGAGCCGCCGGGCCTGGGGAGACGACGGGAAGATCCACTCGACCCTGGGGCCGTACGTGGACGTCGTCCGCGCTCGCGAAGGAGAAGGACGTGCCGCTGATCGACCTGCACGCGCGGTCGATCGAACTGTACGAGCGACGGGGGCGGGCGGACGTGGACGCGATGTCGCCCCGGAAGCCGGCGACGGCCTCGCCGGACAACCCGTCGCAGCAGGGCCAGATGGAGATCGACGCCACGCACTTGAATACCCGGGGCAGCGCGGTACTCGGCAGGGTCGTCGCCGAGGAACTGGCCAAGGCGGTCCCGGCACTGGCCCCGTACTTGAAGCCAGCCCCGGCGCCGGATTCCACTCCCGTCGCGACCCCGCCACCGCTTGCTGATCCATTGGCAATCGTTGACGTGTGGCCCGAGGGCAAGATGCCGGGACGCGGCGCCAGGGAGCCCGAGAGGGACCTGCCATCGAGAGGCGACGACGTCCGGCGAATCACCGACGTCAGCCGCCCCACTCTGGCCGTGTTTCCGGCGACGAAGAAGGACGCTCCGGCGATGATCGTTTGCCCGGGCGGCGGCTATCGCTACCTGTGCTACGACAAGGAGGGCACGGAGATCGCGGCCTGGCTGAACTCGGCCGGGATCACGGCGCTGGTTCTGAAGTATCGCGTTCCCGACAACCGAGCCGGCGCCCTCCAGGACCTCCAGCGGACCTTGAGCCTCGCTCGCTCGCACGCGGCCGAGTGGAGCATCGACCCGAATCGGCTCGGCGTCATCGGCTTCTCGGCCGGTGGAAATCTCGCGGCGAAAGCCAGTACCCTGTACGATCCGCGGGCCTATCCGGCCATCGACGCCGTCGATCAGCGAAGCTGCCGGCCGGACTTCGCCGTGCTGGTCTATCCGGCATACCTGGATGACGAGGAGGGGCACGTTTCCTCGGATCTCAACCTGGAGGCGAACATCCCGCCGACGCTCATCGTCCACAGCGAAGACGACAGGGCGTTTGTCCCCGGCAGCAAGCTCTACCATGCCGCGCTGGATGACGCGAAGCTGCCGAATGAATTCCTGCTCTATCCCACCGGCGGACACGGCTACGGCTTGCGTGGTATGGGGGACGCCCGGGTGTGGCCGCAGGCTACGCTGGATTGGCTTCACAAGGTCGGCGTTCGCTGAGCGAGGAGCGACCTCATGTCGATGCTCGCCCGACGCCTCGTCCGCGACTTGCCGCTTACGGGAAGATGGACTTCGCCTACGACGCCATCACGGCGCGGGAGGAGAGAATCCTCGCAAAGGTCCACGAGCTCAACCGCGGACTGAGCCTGGGGATCGCAAAGGCAATCTGTCCCGCGACGGGAGGGAGGCAGGCTGGCGAGTCCGAGCCGCAGGCGATCTGACTGACGCGCCCTTCCAAATGACGGCGATCCGTGGTGCGAGTCGCCGTGAGCGGTTGGAATTGCTCGGAGAGTTTCGGCCGAGGGGCTCGATCCGACTCCGAGACCGGGAATCGGGCCGCTCGGCGATCCGGACGTGTCGATCTCGCTTCGGGGGAGAGCCGAGGCGACGGATCGCTAGCGGTGGTCAGCGACGAGCGGCGGCTGCGACTCGCTCCGCCGCAAGCTCGCGCGGGTGGGGTTTCACCGCGCGGGCTGGCAGCGACGTGAGCACGACGCAGAGGGTGTTGCTCGCCGGGTCGGCCCAGCAGAGGGTGCCTGTCGAGCCGGTATGGCCGAAGGTCCGCGCTGAACATCCGGGACTGCCGGACTGCTCGCCGACGGCGAACCCTAACCCCCGCGGCGTCAATCCCGCCGGATTGTGATTCTGGATCATCAGCCGAGCCGTCTCGGGCTTGACGACGTCGCCACGGACCCCGAGGAACTCCCCGAGAAATCTGGCGAGATCCGGCGCGGAAGCGTGTGTCCCACCCCAGGGGCGCCCAATTGCCGCCAGTAGGGACTGTTCCAATCCCACTCACTGGCCTTCGGATCACCGCTGCCCGATTCGGGCGCGGCGCCTTCCAACTGGCAGGAGACCATCTCTTCCCGCTTGAATCGTCCGAGACCCTGAGCCGAGTGCTTCATTCCCAGGGGCTGAAAGACATGGCGGTCGACGAGCGTGAGCATGTCCGACCCGCTGACGATCTCACCGATCCGCGCGGCCAGCAAAATCCCCATGCTTGAGTACTGGTAGCGGGCGCCGGGAGTGAAATCGAGGGATGCGTGAGTCGCCTGTTCGACGAACTCCGTCAGCGGCGCGTGCTGCCTGCGCAGCTCGCTGTTATTGATCAGTTGATCGGGCAGGCCGGAGACGTGCGTCAGCAGGTGGCGGATCGTCACCGCCTCCCGCCCATCCCCCGTGAACGTGGGCAAGAACTTCTTCACGCGGTCACCGAGCTGAAACTTCCCTTGATCGAACAGAGTCATGAGGGCCGTGACGTTGATCGGCTTGGAGATGGAGCCGAGCAAGAACATCGCGTCGCCCGAGGCCGCCTTGCCGAAGCGGCGCGTCAACGCGTCATCACCCTGGGCCACGTGCAGCACGGCCGCCTCCACTTGCTTCGTCGCCGTGGCACGCTCGAGCACTTCGGCCGCATCACTCCACCGCTCCTCGGACAGGACGGCAAGCAACGGAGACGCGTTCGCAACGGCCAGTGCCGTTCCAAGAAACGTGCGTCGTCGCATCACACGGGCTCCTCTGCAAGTAGTCAAACCCCGTGAACCGAAAACCGGCGTCCACGGTGGGCCTGTTCGTCGAGCTCGATCCACCCGCCGACGATCCTATACAAGTGGAGACTCAAACTGGGGAGCATCACCGGCTCCGGCCTGACCGGGGTGCTCAACTTCAGAACGCTCGCGGAACTTTGTTCAGAGGGGTTCGACCCTCATGTTGATCCCTCCTCTGGGCCGGGTCGTGATCACGGGCTCCGGCTCGACGACTCCGCCCGGGGAGCGCGTCAGACGGAACGAGCGGACGACTGTGGCAATCCCGACGATGGCCTCAAACACGGCGAACTTCGGGAGGTGGGTGTGCAGAATCCGCGGGTGCGTGGGCGCAAGGGGTCGGCCGTCTCATCCCGCGGTGAGGTCGGGCACCACGTACGGCTTGCGGTATTCACGCCGCGACAGCTCATTGGCGGCGTCGGCGAAGTCGCCGACAAAGCGGCCTTGAGCCTCGTCGAGGCTCACCCAGGGCCCGAGGGTCGCCAGGGTGGCGTCGAGGTCCACGCCGTTTTCGCGCAGATACCCGCGGCAGCGTTCGAAGGCGTCGGCCAGTTCGGCGTTGCCCGTGACCGCGGCGCGGATGGCCTCGGGGGAGGATTGCTTCCCGAGTCGGTGAGAGACGTTCGCCATGTGGCAGCAGGCCGTCGAGCGATGCCCTTCGAGCGCCTCGGCCGCCAGGTCACTGGTCGTCCGACTGCGGACGGCGGCGAGGAAGGCCGAGAGGTGGGCTAGCTCCAACGCCTTGGGGCTGTCGCCCTCCGCGAGGTCCTGGACCTTCTTCCCCTGACGATCGAAGAACGCGCCGCCGGAGGCGTCGCCCGCGAAATAGCCTCCTTCGCAGTCGATCACGACGCCCCCAGTCCGGCCCCGGAACTTGCCGATCGAGGCCCGGTCCGCGCCGGCGCTCAGGTTGCGGACCTCGCAGATCAGCGGCGCCGGCTGGAAATCCAGCAGCGCGATCTGAGTGTTGGCCGTCTCGCCGCAGTCGTGGAAACCGAACCGGCCGCCGATGCTCAGGGCGCGCGGGGGCGTCCGGTCCTGGCCCAGGGCCCAGCGGCAGACGTCGATGACGTGGATGCCGTTGTTGCCCATCTCGCCGTTGCCCGTCTCCCAGAACCAGTGCCACTCGTAGTGCAACTGCTTGCGCATCAGCGGCTTCTTGGCGGCTGGGCCGCACCAGAGGTCGTAATCCGCGGTGGGCGGCGGCGGCGTGGGCGAATCGACCGTCCCGATGCCATCGCGGGGCCGGTACACCAGCGCGTGGGCGAAGCGGATGGCCCCGAGTTCGCTGCCGCGAAGGCGATCGAACACCCGGCGGAGGAAGGCGCTGGAACGGTTCTGCGTGCCGACCTGGACCATGCGGCCGTACTTGCGGGCCGCCGCCACCATCTGCTGACCTTCCCAGAGGTCGTATGAGAACGGCTTCTCGACATAGACGTCCTTGCCGGCCTGGCAGGCCCAGACCGTCGCCAGGGCGTGCCAGTGGTTCGGCAGCGCGATGACGACCGCGTCAACGCCCTTGTCGTCGAGAACTTCGCGGGGGTCGTGATACGCGGTGACCTTTTCCCCGTGATCGCGGGCGGCCTTGAGTTCACGATCGAGGTGGGCCTGGTCGGCGTCGCAGAGCGCGACGATCTTGACGCCAGGGGTCTCGCGGAGCCGGCCGATGAGCTGGTGGCCACGCCCGCCCACGCCGCCGACGGCCGTGGTGGAACCCAGACCGATGACCGCGACATTCACCGTATCGTTGGGGCCGCCCGACCGGGGCCCGGCGCCGAGCATCAGCCGCGGCATCCCCAGCACAGACCGGCCGTCATCGAACCACTCAGAAAGTTCCGGCGAGAGATCGGTTTCATGTCCCTGCTCACCATGGACCTGGGGTGCTCTGGTGTGAACGCACGCTCCCGGGGCTGAGAGCCAACGGATACGACGTGGCCGTCGCTCGTGGGCCCGTAGCTCAAAGCCTATCTCGTGGGCCGCGGTTCGTCGACCCACCACCCGAAGTTACCCGTCCGGGCCCCGGCCGCACGTCATCCCTCACGCTGCCGGACCGCCGGAACGCGGCATGCCCCCGCCAGGTCCCGGCCCCTCTGCGTCACCGAACGACCCGAAGGGCTCTGCCCGGCTGCCCTCCATAACCGTGACTGTGGTCTGTGCCCGCCCGCTCGACCTCGCTCTCGCCCATCGCGCGGGTTCCGTCACCGCTACGGGCCAGTGCCCCGCTCGGAGGCCGAATGGCCGATTCGGATTCGAGTTCGAAGCGACCAGAAGCGCCTGGCGTACCGAGAAGTCCGCTGGACCGGTCGATCCGACCGAAGCCGGTTACTACCCGTCGACGGCATCACCCCCGAGGAACGCGGGTTACATGGACCGTTACAAGAGGTTCATTGTCTTCCTCAAGGCAGGGGGCGGAGCCGGCCTTCAAGTTCCGACTCGCCCGGCTTCCCGAGCCCGGTCATACTGAAGGGTGCCCCCTCAGCTCACATACCGGAGCGCCCCCGTGCACCGCCTCTCGCCCGGCTCGGCCTTCTGCGACCTCACGGTCGCCACGCTGTTCGGCCTGCCGTCGATGGCCGTCTTCCAGTCCCCCCGTCCGACACCCTGGCCGGTGCTGTGGGTCTTCCCCGGGCGACGACCGCAACCTCCGCACTCGTGTCGTGCAACGACCAAACTCCACGTCCCCGCGTGCAATCAAGGCAGCCGTGCCGCGGTGAACTTCGCCCCCGGGCTGCTAGGCACAAGGATCCATGCCGGTCCCATTACGAAATCTGCCCCTCATGCAAAACTGGGATTGTCATGGCTGCAGCGGTTGCTGTCGGATCGAGGCGGTGATCACCGACGAGGAGAAGCATCGGATCGAAGCGCTGGACCTCGCGAATGATCCGGAAGTCCCTCCAAAGCCGTGGTTCGCGCCCGTGGGTCGGCGCTCCCGAAAGTGGAAGCTGAAACACCGACCAGATGGGGGTTGCGTCTTCTTGACGGCCGGAAACCGCTGCCGGATCCAGGAGCGCTTCGGAGCCGACGCCAAGCCGTTCGTCTGCCGGTTGTTTCCCTTCGTCCTCATACCAGCGGGCAATCACTGGCGCGTCGGCATGCATTTCTCCTGCCCGTCGGCCGCAGCGAATCAGGGTCGCCCGGTGGCCGACGCGGAAAAAGACCTGGTGCACCTGTCGCGCCTGCTGGAGCAGCACGCAGGCAGGTCGGCGGAGAGTGCGCCGCCTCCCTTGCTCCTGGCTGGTCAGCGGCTTTCGTGGCCGGACGTTTGCCGTGTGGTCGAAGTGCTGGTGGAGATCGTGCGGGACCGCAGCGATCGCCTGGAACGGCGGCTTCGTAAATGCCTTGCTGTCTCTCGCGTGTGCAGTCAAACGCAGTTTGACAGACTGCAAGGCTCCCGGCTGAGTAAGTATTTGCGGGCAGTGCACAACGCCATGGAGGCGGAAGTACCTCGCGAAGCCGCGGACCTGCCGCCGCCCGATCGGCTGTTCGGCGGGGTCCTGTTCCGGGTCCTGCTGGCTGTGTACGCGCGCGAGGATCAGGACGAGCAGCGTGCCGCAGGCGTTCGGAGTCGGTTGGGCAGAGTGCTCGCCGGCTGGCGATTCGCCAGCGGCCGCGGTCTCGTGCCTCGCGTCAACGAGTACTTTCCGAAAACCAGCTTCCAGGAGGCTGAACGGGCCGGCGGACCGCTTCCCGAAATGGATGAGACGCTGGAACGTTATTATTTGGTCAAATTGAATTCTCTGCAATTCTGCGGACCTTCAAACTTTGGTTTGCCGCTGTTGGCTGGCCTTGATTCGCTTGTCCTCACGCTGCCGATGATCTTGTGGCTCAGGCGAGCGTTCACAGACCAGCCTCCGGTGAAGGCGGTCCAGCAAGCGATCCAGATCGTCGACAACCATTTCGGGGGTAACCCGATGCTGGGATTCCCCCACATTCAGTATTTGATGCGTATCATGGCCCAGCGTGGTGAGCTGGAAAAACTCGTAGCCTGGTATAGCCGCTGAGGCCCCCCGCCCCCACGGTGCTGGGAGTCCCTGTTCTTTCACCATGATTACCTCCGAAACAGCCCGGCTCTCATCGCAATGATCCTCGCCTACCCAGAGGTTTCTCGTGTCCGAACGGTGTTGCTGTACTTTCCGCGGCATCCTCTACTGGTGCCGCTGAGCCGCGCTGCGTAGACGAGGGCCGGACCGACCGGGACGATGGGGGTTGTCACGTCAGCCGATCTTCCCGGACGGAGCCAGCCATGACATCCTCGCATCCGATCCCCACCCCGGGCCAGGGGTGCACCAACCTCGCCTCGACCCGCGACCGGCGGTCGGCACCCCGGCTCGCCCTCTTGTTCCTCGGCGCCGTCCTCGCCCGTGACCGGCGGACCGTCACCAGCGGGATCCGCGCCGCCGGGCTCAGCAACCAATTCCGCCCCTGCTACACGGCCGTCGCGGCGGCGGACAAGAAGGCCGGGACGGTCGCCGCGGACCTGGTGCTCGCGGTGGTCCAGCCGCTCCTCGGCGGGACCGAGCGGCTCCCCCTCGGCTGGGACGACACACCGACCCGGTGGTCTGAGCCGCAGGTGCCGGGGGCCGGCGTCCACCACAACCCGACCCCGGGCCCGGCCGATTCGCCGTAAGTGGCTTTCCCGACAACGGAAAAGGGCCGGCTGACAACCCGTGTCAACCGGCCCTCTCAGTCGGGGCGATCGGATTTGAACCGACGACCTCTAGCACCCCAAGCTACTGCTCGTCGATCATAACCATATCAGGAGAAGGGGTTTGCGGCGAGCGTGCCGGCTCGTTGCCCTCCCTGTTGCTCCAGCCGGAGACCAAGCCGAATAACGACCCCCTTATTGCCCTCGTGGAGAATCTGACTCCCGATCAACGCGCCCGACTTCTCGCTCTCCTTCTCGAACGGCAAAAGGCAGAACCGGAGCCGTAGTCCTGCCGGATGCCTGGTAAGCCACCGTGAAAAATGGGCCGGTTCGACCAACGCTCCCAATTCCACCAGCGACCGGCACGACGACAACCGCTCGTGATCCTCCACCAAGACCTGCCGGATTAACAGCCCCGCCTCCGGAACCAGCGGCTCGCCCCTGTGGTTCGCTGGGAGGGCTATCAGGGACTCCAGAATGCCCCAGGACGAGCCGCAGCGGCTCGCCGCTGAATCCCCTCGTTTCGATTCTGGACGGCCGTCCATCAGGCACGCCAGGACCGTAGGCGAGGTCTTCGCTGGTCGCCGGCCCATTCAAGATGTGGGCCAGGAAGTCCAAGGATGGCATGTCATCATGCCCCCCTGGCGGTTCGAGATCCGGGGGGTCGGGTGGCGACGCATGTTGGTGAATTCGGGCGGGGTGGCAGGATGACCATGATGGACCGCCGGCAGGTTGCCGGCTAGGCTTCGGGGGGATGATCCAAGGGACAAGGACGAGCGAGGTCTCTCCATGACGACCGAACCGAGCAAGGTGACCGCGACGGCCGGCGCCACCGCCGACTCCGTCCTCGTCTATCACAACGACTTCCCCGATCTCCGGGCCGACGGGTACTCGCTGGAGGATGCCGCCGCGAACCTGGTCCAGGACCTGACGCGCGTCATCAACGACACCGAGGACGACGCCCACCGCGCGGACCTCCGGCAGGCCATCGCCGATGTCCAAGCCTTCATCGAGCGCCCGCGACCGGCTGAGGTTGGTCGTCCGTCACGGGAGGACGCCGGTCGGCATCAGCCCATGGCACCACCGCCGGGAATGCGCCGCCCGTATGCTTCGCCACTCACAGACCTGTTCCCGCCGTTCGACGCGGACCGGCTTGACGTGCATGGGCACGTCCGCAGCCACGACGTCCACCTACTCGACCGTGAACGAGCCCCGATAGCCGAACAGCGGCCCCCAGCGTCAGTTCCGCACACTGACCTCGATATGGAACCGCTGCGCCGCCTCAACGTACCACTCGCCGACCTCCGCCACCCCGTTGATCGCCATCGGGAAGCGGAATCTGACGGCGGCGGGATGGCGAGCCTTGCGCCGGTCGATCGTGAGGACATCGGATGGACTGAGCCACCGTCACCCCACCCTCGGGACAAACCACAACTCACCAGAATCAATCGTTGCGGTGTCATCCCGATCGCGATAACTTGACAGGTGGATCTGATGCGGGCGCGGTTCCGCCGCAAAAGGTATCGCCGATGTCTTGCAGGGTGCCAGGGGTCCGGGCCGCGCCGCCGGCGACCTCGGAAAAAATCCGACGACCTCGCCGGAGAAGCGCCTGGAATTGCGCCTCTATTCAGAGGAGTCACCCGATGAATCGTGGTGACCCGGACTTCGACGGGCTGATCCGAGACGCCCAGGGCGGGGATACTCGGGCTGCCGACCAGCTCTGGGGACTGGTGCGGGCCCGCCTGGTGGGCCGCGGAGATCGCGCCATGGAAGCCTCCGACCTCGCCCAGGAGAGCCTACTCTACACCGCCGGCCACTTCGAGCGGTTCCGCGGCGCGACCGGTCCGGAGCTGATGGCCTGGGTCGAGGGCATCCGGGGCCACCTCGCCATCGACGCTCGCCGCCGTCAGGCGGCCCAGAAGCGGGGCGGAGGTCGGGCCACGGTCTCGCTCGACGAGGCCACCAGCGACTGGCCCTTGCCGGCCCACTCCGTGCCAGCCGATGACACCGCGCCCCCGGAGCGGGCCATGAGGGCCGAGCGGTTCGCCGCCGCCATCGGGCAACTGCCCGAGGACCAGCGTCAGGTCGTCCACCTCTATTACCTGGAGGATCGGACTCTCGATGCGATCGCGGCCGAACTACACCTGGAGGCCGGTGCCGTGGCGCTCCTGCTGGACGCGGGCGTGAAGGGACTGCGGGGCCTGATCCGCCGGGACGGCGAGGAGTCCAGCGATGGCCGGCCCTCCTGACGGCGAGTCCGATCGCCGGTCCCGGCGGGCCGAAGCCCTGGCCGACTATCACCGCCGGCTCGGCCGCGGCGAGGCCGTGGACCGGGAGCGGTTCCTCGACGATTATCCCGACGTCGTCGCCGAGTTGCGGGCCCACTGGGAGGCCGCCGACGCGGTGGCCGAGTTCGCCGCCGATCTCCACGACCAGGCCGGTGTGGTGGAACCGCCGGTCCTGATCCGCTACTTCGGCGACTACGCCCTTCTCGGCGAGGTAGGACGCGGTGGAATGGGCGTCGTCTACGAGGCCCGGCAGGAGAGCCTCGGCCGCCGCGTCGCCGTCAAGCTGATCCGCGACGGCCACCTGGCCGACGACCGGATCGTCCACCGGTTCCGCCGCGAGGCCGAGGCGTCGGCCAGGCTGGCGCATCCGAACATCGTGGCCATCCACGAGGTCGGCGAGCATCAGGGTCAGCACTTCTACTCGATGGACTTCGTCGCCGGGCCGAACCTCGCCTATCTGCTCATCGATGGCCCGCTGCCACCGCGGCGGTCGTCCGAGCTGATCCGGGAGGTGGCCCTGGCCGTGCAGTACGCCCACGAGCAGGGGGTGATCCACCGCGACTTGAAGCCGCATAACATCCTGCTCGACCCCTCCAGCCGCGCCCGGGTGGCCGACTTCGGGCTGGCCAAGATCCTCGAAGCCGACGAGCCGGGCTCGACGGCCACCGGCCAGGTGCTGGGCTCGCCCGGCTACATGCCGCCCGAGCAGGCCGAGGGCCGACCTGAGATCGGACCGGCCGCGGATGTCTATGCTCTGGGCGCCACCCTCTACGCCTGCCTGACCGGCCGGCCGCCGTTCCAGGCCGCCACGGTGATCGAGACCCTGGAGCAGGTCCGCCACGTCGAACCCGTGAGCCCGCGTGCCCTCAATCCGGCGGTGCCCCGCGACCTGGAAACGATCACCCTGAAGTGCCTGGAGAAGGAGCCGTCGCGGCGCTACGCCTCGGCTGCCGCCCTGGCCGACGACCTCGGCCGCTGGCTCGGCCACGAGCCGATCCGGGCGCGGCGGATCGGCCCGGTCGGGCGGCTGTCGCGGTGGTGCCGGCGCCGCCCCACGGTGGCCGCGCTGGCGGTCAGCCTGGTCGTCGTTCTCGTCGCCGGCTTCGGGCTCGTGACGGCCCTCTGGCTGGAGGCCCGCGCCGCCCTGCGAAGCCGGGCCGAGGCCCAGGTTCGGGCCTTGCTCGCGGCCGACCCCGAGGCGATCCCCACGATCCTCGCCGAGCTGGAGGCGTCCCGCGACGCGGTCCTGCCCTCGCTCCGGGCCCAGGCCCGCCGCGCGGACCTGACGCCCGGGCAGCGGAGGCGCGTGGCCCTGGCGCTGCGGCCCGTCGATCGCGGCCAGGCCGCGATCCTGCGGCAGGCCCTGAGGGACTGTCCCTTGCGGGAGTTGCCCACGATCCGCGACGCCCTGGCCCCGGACCGGGACGCCCTGGTCCCGACCCTCAGGGAGAGCTTCCACGACTCGTCCGAACCGTCCGACCGCCGCCTCCGCACCGGCCTGGCGCTGGCCGCGTTCGACCCGGGGGGTCCGGACTGGACCGAGGCCGACGCGACCTTCCTGGTCGAGCGCACGCTCCGGGCCCATCCCGACGACTCGCGAACGCTCCGCCAGGGCTTACGGCCCCTGGCCGCCCGCCTGATCGAGCCGCTCCGCCGGCGCCTGCGCGACTCGACGGCCGCGGCCGCGGACCGCCGGTCGGCGGCCCTCGTGCTAGCCGATTTCGCCGCCAGCGACGGGCGTTTACTGGCGACCCTGGCCGCCGAGGCCGGGCCGGAAGAGGCCTCGATCTTCAACGAGATCCTGGTCACCGATTCCGCGACCCGAGCCGCTGCGATGCCGGCGCTCCGCGACCTCGCCCGCCGGTCCCCGACCCCGAATCTCGACGAGACCGCCCGCGTTCGCCTGGGGCGTCAGCGTGCCGGTGCCGCCCTGACCCGGATGGCCCTTGGGCAGGACGACGCGGTCGCCGACGTCGCCCGTCTCGATACCGACGACCCGGAGGCCCTCACGCAATTCGCGTTTCAGGCCCGATCCCGCGGCCTCCCGGCGGACGTGCTCGCCGACCGGCTCCTGCGGACCGAGACCGAGGCCGAGCGTTCCCTGCTCCTCACCGCACTGGCCGACTATCGCCCGGAAGAACTCCCGCCGAACCTCCGAAAGACACTCAATCAGACCCTCGACGCCTGGTATCACGACGAGCCGAGCCTGGCTGTCCATGGCGCGTGCATCGCGCTGCTTCGCGAGTGGGGCCGGGAACGACCACCTTGGGGCGACACCGGGCCGCCGGGTCCCGACCCGACGGGCCAGCGGCGCTGGTTCGTGCGCCGCATCGGCGACGACGAGATGACCTTCGTCACCTTCCCGCCCGGTCGCCACGCCATCGGCACGCCGCTCGACGAGGCGGACCGCGAAGAGGACGAGGTGCCCCACGAGGTCCAGTTCACCCGGCCGTTCGCGATCGCCGACCGCGAGCTGACCCCCGGCCAGTTCGAGCGGTTCCTCCGCGCCGACCGTTTACCGATCCTCCGCTACTTGCAGGTCGCCCTGGGCGACTGCGCCCCGACCGGCGACCATCCGGCCCTGGGAGTCGTGTGGTTCGAGGCGATCCTCTACTGCCGCTGGCTGACCCAGCAGGTCGGCCTCACCGAGTCCGATCAGTGCTACGACGACCCGGACACGATCGAAAAGGGACCCGACGGGGTGCTCCGCCACTGGCCGTTCCACCCGGAGCGTGCCGGCTTCCCGCTCCCGACCGAGGCCGAGTGGGAAATCGCTTGCCGGGCCGGCACCCGGACCCGCTACGCCTTCGGCAGCGACGCCGCGCTGTTCCCACGCTACGGCTGGTCCCTGGAGAATGCGCACGATCAATCGCACCTCGTCGGCACCCTCCAGCCCAACCCAGCCGGTCTCTTCGACATGCACGGCAACGCCTTCGAGTGGTGCCAGGACCTCTACGGCGATTACGACCTCGCGGCCACGACCGACCCGATGGCGTCCCCCGCGATGTCGCCAGGCCGTGTCCTCCGCGGTGGGAGTTGGATGAACGAAGCCCGGTTTTCGCGCAGCGGCCTGCGGATCTTCGCTTCCGCGACTCAGGTGCGCGACAAGATGTTCGGCTTCCGTCTCGCAATCACCTTGCCTTCGACGTCAGGGGAGCCGGACAAAAAGAGATAATTTCCAAAAATTATCCTTGCTTTACAAATCTGCTGGGATCATGATCGCGGACGCGTGCGTGGACGTTGACTCGGATTCCGATTAGCCGCGACCGGCACGCGAGTATCCTCCTGGCTCGTGCAGAGCTGAGCGTGGAGACCCAGCCCGGCGTTGTCTCTGGGCGATGAGCCGCGAGATCCGACCGGCTTCCTCCGAAACCGGCGTTGTGATCTCTGCGCGCCCTCGCCGCGCGCCGTGGCTGTTGAGGACCCGGACTCCCGCCTACCGGGTCAACGGCGAGCCGAAGTGCGTCACAACTCGCAGCGATATTTTTTCGATTTCCGAAAATCAGCAAGGCGTTTTTGCGCCTCTGTGCAGTAGAGGTCTGATCCCGCGTCGCCTACCCGACCCGGTCCATCTTGTCAGGGGTTTGAAAGAAGGTAATTCTCCCGTATCCTGTAGCCTCTTCACCAGGAGGGCCAGGAGGTTACGGAGATGCGACCCGAACCTGAGATGATCCCCGTCCTGATCGATGCCGCCGAGGCCCTCACGGGCAGCCCGAAGCGGCTCTTCATGGCCAAGACCGTCCAGGCCATGGGCCGGGGCGGGCCACGCTGGGCCGAGGTGCATCTCGGCTGGTGCCGGGACACCCTCCGCAAGGGCACGCACGAACTCCGCACCGGCCTGACCTGCGTCGATGCCTTCCCCTGCCGCCGTCGCAAGCCCGCCGAGGAGCACTGGCCCCGACTGCTGGAGGATATCCGCAGCATCGCCGACGGCCAAAGCCAGGCCGATCCCAAGTTCCAGACCAAGAGGCTCTTCACCCGCATCAGTGCCGCCGAGGTCCGCCGCCAGTTGATCGCCACCAAGGGCGATACCGACGCCGAGTTGCCTGTGCTGGTTCAGCGTGAATTGGAATTCTTGCCGGTTGGTGTAAGCGAGGGGTCGGAACCTCCTGTCCCGGATTTCGCGGCCTCGTGCCGCGAGGGTTTGACGCTTGGATGCCAATCCCGGAGCCTTCCAGGGCGGGAGCGAGCACGGGACCAGACGTTTCCGACTGGTCCCGGCTCCGGTCTTGGCCCCTGGGGCGACGCTCGGGGTGCTCCCCAGCAGAGCCCTATCCTCCGCCCAGGCTATCCCCGATTGTCGTCGCACCACGACGCTCACGCAACCTCCCGCGACGCCCGACGCAGGCGACGGCGGGTTTCCCGCGCCTCCTCCAGCTTGCGATCCCGCTCGGCGAAGATCGTCGCGTCCAGACCGGCGAGCTTGTCCATCGGCGTCACATAGCCCAACGCGCTATGCAAACGCACGGTATTATAGTAATCAACATACGACGAAATCAGACGCCGGGCCTCCTCCCGCGAACCGGGCGCCGCGGGACGAACGCATTCCCGCTTCAAGCGGCCGTGCCAACGTTCCAGCTTGCCGTTGGATTGGGGGTCGTACGGACTGGTCCGCACGTGCGTGATCCCCGCCACGCGGATGAATTCCTTGTAAAGGATCAGCCGAGTTCAGAGCATTTGGGCGTAACCCGCTGCCCGCTCTCATCGGGCGATCTGCCTGAATTGCCGACGTTTCAGGGATTTGCGACGCGTGGTGGGCTCGGAATGCCGCCTCATCGTGAAGCCGGGCGGCGCGACCGCCCGAGCCGTCGCCGGGTGGCCCCGATGGCCCGATGCCTCTCGGGCCTCGCCGTCTCAGCCTCGCTTGAGCTTTGGACCCGAGCCTATTCAGGCTGAAGATCATCGCCTCGGTGGTGGCAATGGTGACAAAAAATCACCCACTCCGGGGCGGCCCGGTCGCCACAAGTCATTGGCAAATAACGAACTCACGAGAGCGGGCTGCGGGTTACACCCAAGTTATTTTGGAACGGCTCCTTATCGCCGGTCGCCTCGAGGGTGCGGCGAAGGGCCCCGGTGTGCGCGTCGAGGATCTCGACCTTCACGCTTGGCCCCGACTGTTCCGCCAGGACGGCCACCGACCGGCCGTCCGGGCTGAAGGCCGCACAGGCGAAAACGCTCGGCCGCGACCAGAGCGGCGCGCCCGTCCGCGTGGCATGCGCGATGGTCTTCTCCCCGCCGCTGGCGAGCACCGTCTCGCCGTCGGGGCTCAGCCGGACGCGGGAGATCGTGCCGACTTGAGACGACCAAAGGTCCAGGCGCTTGCAGGTCGCCAGGTCATGCACGGCGACCTCCTCTTCCGACGCCGCGAAGGCGAGCCTGGCCCCGGCACCGTCGACGCCGAAACTGGACCAGGACTTCGATGAGCTAATCGGGATCCAGTCGCCGACCTGCCGGCCCTCGAGTGTGAAGACTCCCATGACTTTGGAGAAGCCCCTGGCGACGAAACGATCGCCCTGGGGCAGTGCTGAGAGCTGCTCGACGCTCCCCTTGCCGGGGACGACCAGTTCCGCGGCAAGGTCCCGCGCGTTGGCCTGAAGGAAACGCCAGTTCGAATCGCGAAAGGACTTTGGCATTTGGTCGAGGATCTTCTGCGCCTCGACGAACTTGCCGAGATCGAACTCCTTCTCCGCGAGATCGAGCTGTGACGTGGCGAGCGCCTTCCGGGCCACTTCCTTCTCCCGCAAGGCGGCGGCCTCCGCCGCATCGGCTACCTCCTTGGCCGCCTCGGCTTCGGCCCGCGCCTTCTCGGCCTCGACGCGTGCTATCGCGTTCCGCTCGGCCAGGCGCGAAACCAGCCGCCGTCAGCAACGAGCCAATTGTGAACATCACCAGGACCGCCGAGAGCACGCCGCCTAAGAGCGTAAAACAAAACCTCTCAAAGCAGCGGGAATTTAGCTGGATTCGGGCCTCGACCGGGGGTTTTGTTTTACGCTCTAAGGCACCTGAAAGAAGCTATGTCTTCCGTGGCCTGCCTCGCTTGCGGGGGATCTTCACGAACCACTTCTCAAGCGAGGGCAGGCGGATCACCTCGGCCTCCAAGGCCTCCATCGCCCCCGGCGTCAGCTTCACCCCCGTGGCGTAGGTCGTCTCCACCACGCTGACCACCGGGTGCTTCCCTTTCCAGGTCATCGACCGGGCGAAGCCCAACACCGCCTCCACCGAGTCCAGCAGCGAGCCGTTCCCGTGCATCTCCAGGATGCCAAAGCACCGCTCGATCGGGTTGTCCTTGCTGTGATACGGCGGGTCGTCCGCCAACTGCACCGCCAGGCGGTACTTGCGGGCGAAGCCCCCGATCCGCTTGAGGAACGGGCTCCGCCGGCTGTGGTTCTCCGGGCCGTTGTCCAGGTTGATCACCAGCGTCTTGACGTGCAGGAACCGCAACCGGACGCCCTCCCACCACGGCTCCAGGCGCTCGGCGATGAAGTCGCTGGTGACCTTCGAGCGGGCCATGGACAGCCAGAGGTCGTCGGGCTCGGGCCGGAAGATGCCGAAGGGGGTCAGGGTCGCCTCGGGCTTGAAGTCGTGATCCACCGCCTTCGTGCCGGTCCGGCTCCGGCCCCGGCGTGAGAACGGGCCGACATTCACCGTCGCCTTGGCGTCGATCGAGACCCGCAGGGTGTCCCTGGCCCGGTCCGCCTCGGGGTTGACCACCTTCAGTTGCTCGAAGATGGCATCGGTCTGCGGGACTCTTTTTGGGGGCGGCACTTGGCCACCTTGGAGAGGCGATAGCCGAGCATGTTGAGCTTGGTGTTGATCGTCTGCGGGGTGGGCATGTAGTGCCTCAGCCGAAACTGGAACGCTCCGCCGGTTGGGTTAGTATGGACCCCATCGGAGGCACCTTCCATGAGTCAGACCCGCAGGCACTTCACTCCCGATCAGAAGGCCCAGATCGTTCGACGCCACCTCATCGGCAAGGAGCCGATCTCCGACCTGGCCGATGAATTCGGCCTCCAGCCCAGCCAAATCCACAACTGGATCAAGCTCGTCCTCGACCAGGCCGCCAAGGCGTTCCAGCACGGACCCGGACGGCCCCCGCGCGTCGAGCCGCTCAAGGACCGCAAGATCGAGCACCTCCAGTCCAAGCTCGTTCAGAAGAACGAGGTCATCGCGGAACTCATGGAGGAACATGTCAAACTAAAAAAAGAACTTGGGGAACCCGGAATGGAGCCTGGGTTCCCCATGACACCCGCGACCAGATCGTCGATTTCGTGAACCGCTGGACCGAACGCACCGAGTTGCCCGCCCGGCGGCTGCTGGGCTGGCTCGGCCTGGGCACCAGCAAGTTCCACGATTGGAAACATCGCTACGGCAAGGTCAACGAGCACAACGGCAAAGTGCCCCGCGACTGGTGGCTGCACGACTGGGAGAAGCAGGCCAGCCTCGACTACCACGAGCGGCATCCCCTGGAAGGCTATCGCCGGTTGACCTTCATGATGCTCGACGACGACGTGGTGGCGACCAGCCCGGCGAGCGTCTATCGGGTGCTCAAAGCCGCGGGCCGGCTCGACCGGCGGTCGTTCTCACCGTCGAAGAAGGGGACGGGCTTCGTGCAGCCACTGGCGGCCCACGAGCACTGGCATGGGGATGTTTCGTACATCAACGTCGGCGGCACCTTCGATTACCTCACCAGCGTGCTCGACGGCTTCAGCCGGGCGATCGTGCACTGGGAGATCCGCGAATCGATGACCGAACGCGACGTGGAGACGATCGTGCAGCGCGGCCTGGAACGCTACCCGGACAAGAAGCCGCGGATCATCAGCGACAACGGCGCGCAGTTCATCGCGCGGGACTTCAAGGAATTCATCCGCGTGGCGGGGATCACGCACGTGCGGACCAGTCCGTACGACCCCCAATCCAACGGCAAGCTGGAACGTTGGCACGGCCGCTTGAAGCGGGAATGCGTTCGTCCCGCGGCGCCCGGTTCGCGGGAGGAGGCCCGGCGTCTGATTTCGTCGTATGTTGATTACTATAATACCGTGCGTTTGCATAGCGCGTTGGGCTATGTGACGCCGATGGACAAGCTCGCCGGTCTGGACGCGACGATCTTCGCCGAGCGGGATCGCAAGCTGGAGGAGGCGCGGGAAACCCGCCGTCGCCTGCGTCGGGCGTCGCGGGAGGTTGCGTGAGCGTCGTGGTGCGACGACAATCGGGGATAGCCTGGGCGGAGGATAGGGCTCTGCTGGGGAGCACCCCGAGCGTCGCCCCAGGGGCCAAGACCGGAGCCGGGACCAGTCGGAAACGTCTGGTCCCGTGCTCGCTCCCGCCCTGGAAGGCTCCGGGATTGGCATCCAAGCGTCAAACCCTCGCGGCACGAGGCCGCGAAATCCGGGACAGGAGGTTCCGACCCCTCGCTTACACCAACCGGCAAGAATTCCAATTGGGCGTGACTCGCTGCCCGCTCCCCTTGGAGTTCTTCTCGGACAAGGAGTTGCGGCGACAGGGAGTGGAAAACGAGGTCCCCATGAGGCAGAACATCGGCTGCAACACCCCGATGCCTCGGCCCCAGGAGACCTCGCCATGATCATCACCCCGGAGCAGGCGACCCTCAAGGCCCAGCAGCGATTCGAGTCCCTCCTGGACCTCGTGCGGCGGGCCAGCCAGGACGGCCAGCGGATCGACCTCGTGGAACGGGACCGGATCCGGTCCCTGCTCGCCCTGGGCTTCGACCTGCTGACGGCCTTCGTCGCCCACCACGGCGATGGCGACCAGGGGCCGGAGGTCGAGACTACCGACGGGCACAGGGTCCGGCGGTTGCCCGAGTCGCATGACCGCCGCTACGTGTCGGTCTTCGGCGAGTTGACCATCAGCCGGGTCGTCCATGGCACCCGAGAGGGCCAGCGGATCGAACGGACGCCGCTGGACGAGCGGCTCGGGCTGCCCGAGGGCGACTTCTCCTACGTCCTGGAGGACTGGAGCCCGCGGCTCTGCCTCAAGGAGTCGTTCGCCGAGGCCGGTCGCTCGCTGGAGATGCTCCTGGGCCTGAAGCTGGGGGCTCGGACGTTGGAGCCCATGAGCCGGGCGGTGGCCGGCTACGCCCCGGCCTTCCGGGATGCCCTGTCGCGGCCGCCGCCCGAGGAGGAGGGGCCGCTGCTGGTCGTCACCGCCGACGGCAAGGGCGTGCCGCTGCGACGACCGCCGCAGGACGGCCCGAAGCCGCATCACCGCCGCACCAAGGGAGAGAAGGCCAACAAGAAGCAGAGGGCCGGCGTCGGGGCCGTCGACACCATCGAGCCGTTCGTGAGGTCGGCGGATGACATCCTGGATGAGGTGCTCCGGGACGAGCGGGCCGGGGGGCGCCCGGAGCCTCAACACAAGCACGTCTGGGCCGAGATGACCCGGCAGGTCGGCGGCGAGACGGTCCACGCCAAGGACAGCCTCTTCGCCCTGATGGAGTCCGAGGCGGCGGCCCGCAACTCGGGGCACGACCGCCCGGTGATCTGCCTGCTGGACGGCGAGCGGGCCTTGTGGGAGATGCAGCGGGAGTACTTCGCCGAGGCGGTCGGCATCCTGGACCTGTTCCACGTCCTGGAGCGGCTCTGGGCGGTGGCCCACTGCTTCCACACCGAAGGCAGTGACGGGGCCAAGCAGTATGTCGAGGAGCGGTTGCGGGACCTGCTCCAGGGACAGGTCGGGTATGTCATCGCCGGGCTGCGGCGGCGGCTGAACGGGGGGAAGCGGAGCGGGTCGAAGCGGAAGGTGGTCGAGTCGGCGGTCGAGTACCTGGCGAACAACCGGGACCACATGCGGTACGACGCGTACCTGGCGGCGGGGTATCCGATCGGTAGCGGGGTGGCCGAGGGGGCGTGCCGCCACCTGGTCAAGGACCGGATGGAGCAGACGGGCATGCGATGGACCGTCGAGGGTGCCCAGGCGATGCTCCACGTCCGGGCAGTGTACCTCAACGACCAGTGGGGGGAGTACCTGGAGTACCGGATCGAGCAGGAGCAAACCCGGCTGTACGGGTCAGTTGCAGCATAGCGGGCGGCGAGTTACGCCCATTCCAATTCACGCTGAACCAGCACACACGCCCGCTATCCCCTGGAGGGGTATCGACGACTGAGAGGCTATCCGGTAATCCTCAGAGTTTGTAAACTCTTACCAAGTCAGGAGGTCCGCGAGTTACACCAACGATGGAGCACACCCCGATGCGAAAGCCCTATCCCTCCGACCTCACCGACGAGCAGTGGCAGATCATCGAGCCGCTGATCCCCGTCAGCCGCGTGGGACGACCCCGGGAGGTCGAGATCCGGGAGGTGCTCAACGCCATCTTCTACCTCAACCGCAGCGGCTGCCAGTGGAACATGCTGCCCCATGACCTGCCGGCCCGGAGCACCGTCCACGACTACTTCCAGCAGTGGCGGGCCGACGGCACCTGGCAGCGGATCAACGATGCCCTGCGACAAGAGGTGCGTCAGGCCGCCGGGCGTGATCCGAACCCGAGTGCCGGGAGCATCGACAGCCAGACCGTCAAGGGGACGGAGATCGGGGGCGTGCGGGGGTACGACGGCGGCCAGAAGATCCGGGGGACGAAGCGTCACATCATCGTGGACACGTTGGGTTTGCTGCTGGTCGTGATGGTCACGGCGGCCTCGGCCGACGACGGCACGGCGGCCCCGGAGGTCTTGGGCCGACTGACCACCGAGCACCGCACTCGGTTGGCGAAGTTGTGGGCCGACCAGAAGTACCACAATCATGCGCTGGAGTCCTGGTTGAAGAAGACGGGAGCCGGCTACGTGATTGAGGTGGTGGAGCGACCTGTCGGTGCGCAGGGGTTCGTGCTGTTGCACCGTCGCTGGGTGGTGGAGCGGAGCTTCGCCTGGCTGGGGCGGTATCGCCGACACAGCCGGGACTACGAAAGGTCGCCCGAATCGAGCGCGGCAATGATCCAGGTCAGTTCGATTCATCGAATGCTTAGAATTTTGAAACCTGATCAAACGAAGAAGCCGGTTCCCTTCAAGTATCCCAGGGAAAAACGGAAATCAATTACCGGATAGCCTCTGACCTACATGATGCTCGATGCGGACATCGTGGCGGTCAGCCCGTCCAGCGTTTACCGGGTCCTCAAAATCGCCGGCCGCCTCGCTCCGCGGGGCGGCCGACCCTCGAAGAAGGGTCAAGGGTTCGAGCAGCCCCGGCACCCCCACGAGCACTGGCATGTCGATGTCTCGTACATCAACGTCGCCGGGACGTTCTTCTACCTCTGCAGCCTGCTCGACGGCTGCAGCCGGTTCATCGTGCACTGGGAGATCCGCGAGTCGATGACCGAACCGGACGTCGAGACGATCATCCAGCGGGCCCGCGAGCGGTATCCCGAGGCGCGCCCCCGGATCATCTCGGACAACGGCCCCCAGTTCATCGCCCGCGACTTCAAGGAGTTCATCCGGATTTGCGGGATGACTCCTGTGAGGACATCCCCGTATTACCCACAGAGCAATGGGAAGATCGAGCGGTGGCACAAGACACTCAAGGGCGAGTGCATCCGGGTCAGGACGCCGTTGAGCCTGGAGGACGCGCGGCGGATCGTGGCGGAGTATGGGACGCACGACAACGAGGTCCGCTTGCACAGCGCGATTGGTTACATCACGCCGAAGGACCGGTTGGAGGGCCGCCAGGAGGCGATCTTCGCTGGTCGCCAGCGGAAGTTGGCGGCGGCTCGGGCCCGGCGTCGGAGCGTCGGTTCTGCGAAGAGCGCCGACTCGTCGATTGCCACCGGGTTGTGATCTGGGCGACAGTTCGGATGGCCCAGGCGGAGGATTGGGCAACGCGGGGACGCGACCCGAGCGCCGACCTGGGGGCCGAGACCGGAAGGGGGGGGGCAGGATGCCCCCCTGCATCGGCTCCGGGATTGGCACGAATGCGATAAATCCAACCAAATTTCTTGATCTTGGTGGCTAGCTTACGGCGCGAACCCGTTTCTCCATTTCACGCTGAACCAACACACCCAGATGCTCCGTGCCGATCTGGAATCTGCCGGGATCGATTATCAGGATGCCTCGGGTCGCGTGCTGGACTTCCACGCCCTGCGTCACACGTTCATCACGATGGTGGTGAACTCGGGCGCATCCGTGAAGGTCGCCCAAGAACTCGCCCGTCACTCGACCCCGACCCTGACAATCGGCCGCTACGCTCATGCCGAGATGTCCGACCGTCAGGCCGCCCTCGCGGCAGGGCCGCCGCATCAAGATAGCGATCTGACGTAGCTTGGAGGAAGTTCGTCGGCGTACAACGGGGGCTCACCACGAGTGTCATCTCCCGACCCCGATGGACGCGATCATGCCCAGCGACGGACCCGCCGCCTTCCACGACCACTTCCGAGACCTCACCGATCCCCGCGTCGAGCGGACCCGCAAGCACCCCCTGATCAACATCGCCTTCATCGCCGTCTGCGGCGTCCTCTCCGGGGCCGACTCCTTCGCCGCCATCCACGAGTTCGGCATCGACCGCCGGACCTGGCTGGCCCGCGTCCTCGACCTCAGCCCCGGCATCCCCTCCGAGGACACCATCCGCCGCGTCCTGGCCCGGCTCGACCCGGCGGCCTTCGAGAAGGCCCTGTTGGGTTGGATGCAGGCCGTGCAGGAGGTCACCGCCAAGCGGTTGGTCGCCATCGACGGCAAGACCTTGGGGGGCTCCTACAACCGGCAGGACGGCAAGGCGGCGATCCACATGGTCTCGGCCTGGGCGACCGAGAACAAGCTGTCGCTGGGCCAGGTGGTCGTGGACGAGAAGTCCAACGAGATCACGGCGATCCCCGAGTTACTGGGGTTGCTGGAACTCTCCGGAGCGGTGGTGACGATCGACGCCATGGGCTGCCAGAAGGCGATCGCTGCGAAGGTTCGGGAACGCGGCGGCGACGACGTGTTGGCCGTCAAGGAGAACCAGCCGACGCTCTAGGCTCAGGTCCGCGAGGCCATCGACGAGGGCCTGGAGCAGGATGCCGAGCGGATCGATGAGCATCGGACCGACGAGAAGGGGCACGGTCGTCGGGAGGTCCGCACCTCTGCGGTCTTCCCAGCCCCGGAGGGGGTCGATCCGGAGGGCCTGTGGCAGGACCTGTGTGCCGTGGGCGTGACGTTCTCGGAGCCAACGGATTCCCGGGGGCGAACCAGCCTGGAGGGGCGGTACTACATCCTGAGCCGGGGGTTGTCGGCGAAGGAGTTCGCCGAGGCCGTGCGGGGCCATTGGAGTATCGAGAATCAACTGCATTGGCAACTGGATGTGAGCTTCCGGGAGGATGAGTCTCGGGTGCGAACGGGCCACGCGGCGGCGAACGTGAGTGTGATCCGGCGGTTCGCCCTTGGTTTACTGAAGCGTGAGAGCGGGTGCCGACGTGGGATCGGGACCAAGCGGCTGAAGGGTGCCTTGAGTGAGGAGTACCGGGAGAAAGTCCTGTTCAAGACATGAGATAAGATGCCGTTTCCCTGGCCCTCGCGGCTCTTCCTGACCTGCTCGGTTCCTCGGCCGTCGCCGCATTGCCCGCGAGAGTGGACGAGGCAGTGTCATCCACGACCATTTCTCCTGCACCAAATGCGCACCAAGCAGGAGACGTTCCGGGACGCGACGCCATCCGGCGCAACGAACGAGGGGACCGGCGAGGCCCCCTCTGACCGTAACTCCTTAGTTCAGGAACTGTAGTGCGCCCTGAAATCGGACCACCCGCTTGTGGTGGTTTTTGGTGCGACCGATCACTGCGATCGTCGCATGACGATCCATTGCTGCTCGAACTCGCTCGGGGTCAGATAACCCAGCGAGGAGTGAATCCGCTTTCGGTTGTAAACATCATCAAGAAACCGGCCGAGCTGCCGCAAGGCGTCGGCGAAGTCCTCGTACTCCGTCAGATCCACCTCCTCTTCTTTGATGGTCCGCATCAGCCGCTCGGCGTAGCCATTCTCCCTCGGCTCGCCCACGGCCGCCATGCTGATCGACGCCCCGACGGCCGTCAACGCCTCGACGTAGGCCGTCGCCGCATACTGCACCCCCTGGTCGGAGTGGTGGATCTCCGGCCGGCCCCGCTCCAACGCCCGCTCCAGGGCCGCCAGGGTCAACTCCTGCTCCAGGCTCCGCCCCAGGTTCCAGCCCCGGATCGAGCGGCTGAAGACATCCATCAGCACGGCGAGATAGATGAACTCCTTCTTGAGTCGAATGTACGTGATGTCCGCGACCCAGACCTGATCGGGGCGGACCACCTCCAGGGCCTCGACCAGGTTCGGGAAGCGGGGGAACGGGTGGACGCTGTCGGTCGTCCGGGGCGGATGCCTCGGCGGCGGCTCGCCGCTCAGGCCCATCTCGGCCATCAGGCGGCGGACCCGCTTGGCGTTGACCGGCATCCCTCGCGGCGCAGCATGGCCGTCAGGCGGCGGTAGCCGTAGGTCGGCCACGCCCCCGCCAGGCGGACCAGGGCCTCGCGAAGCGGCCGGTCCTCGGCCGGCCGGGGTCGGTGGTAGAGGCTGCTGCGGTGGACGTCCAGGGCCTCGCAGAGGAGCCGGTCGGCGTAGTCACCCCGGAGCTGGTCGATCACCGCCCGCCTCCGATCGAGTCCGAGGCCAGCAGCGTCGAGGCTTTTTTTAGGACTTCGATCTGGAGGGTGGCCCGGCCGAGCATCCGCTCCAGCTCGGCGATGCGGGCCTGGTCGCCATCACGCTGCTCGTCGCCCTGGAAGAGGGTGTGGGCCCGCTGGAGGAAGTGGGCCTTCCAGATCGCGAGGAGGTTGGGGCTGAGGGCGTGCCTGCGGCACGCCTCGGCCGGGGACTGGCGGCCGGTCAAGACGTCGAGGACGACCTGGGCCTTGAACTCGGGGGTGAACCGGCGTCGCTTCCGCATCGTGGTGCGCCTCCGGTCGGAGCCAGGCTTTCATTATGCACCTGGTCCGATCTCTGGGGCGCACTACAAACAGTTAGACGCCGCCAGTCGGAAACTGACGGCGTCTGACGCGAGTGCCCCCCGAAGGACTCGAACCTTCAACCCGCTGATTAAGAGTCAGCTGCTCTGCCAATTGAGCTAGGGAGGCTGATGCTTCGACTTAAAACTGGAAGCGAGAAATATCGCCCAATGTCATGAAGCCAGGAAAAAAATGGAAACCATTTAATAAAAAACCAATTAGTGGGGAGTGCAAGCGGTTGATAGAAAAACGCGAGTAAGAGGCTCTTTCGAGACGTACAAGGAATTCTCTCCCAAAACTCGAGACACGAATAGGATATTCCAGAAGTGACTGGGTACGCAAGACCAATCGTGGACCCGCACACAGCGTATTCAGGTCGTTCTGGTGCGAGAAGGGGTTCCGTGGCTCCTGTGCTGGTTCAGCGTGAATTGGAATTCTTGCCGGTTGGTGTAAGCGAGGGGTCGGAACCTCCTGTCCCGGATTTCGCGGCCTCGTGCCGCGAGGGTTTGACGCTTGGATGCCAATCCCGGAGCCTTCCAGGGCGGGAGCGAGCACGGGACCAGACGTTTCCGACTGGTCCCGGCTCCGGTCTTGGCCCCTGGGGCGACGCTCGGGGTGCTCCCCAGCAGAGCCCTATCCTCCGCCCAGGCTATCCCCGATTGTCGTCGCACCACGACGCTCACGCAACCTCCCGCGACGCCCGACGCAGGCGACGGCGGGTTTCCCGCGCCTCCTCCAGCTTGCGATCCCGCTCGGCGAAGATCGTCGCGTCCAGACCGGCGAGCTTGTCCATCGGCGTCACATAGCCCAACGCGCTATGCAAACGCACGGTATTATAGTAATCAACATACGACGAAATCAGACGCCGGGCCTCCTCCAGCGAACCGGGCGCCGCGGGACGAACGCATTCCCGCTTCAAGCGGCCGTGCCAACGTTCCAGCTTGCCGTTGGATTGGGGGTCGTACGGACTGGTCCGCACGTGCGTGATCCCCGCCACGCGGATGAATTCCTTGAAGTCCCGCGCGATGAACTGCGGGCCGTTGTCGCTGATGATCCGCGGCTTCTTGTCCGGGTAGCGTTCCAGGCCGCGCTGCACGATCGTCTCCACGTCGCGTTCGGTCATCGATTCGCGGATCTCCCAGTGCACGATCGCCCGGCTGAAGCCGTCGAGCACGCTGGTGAGGTAATCGAAGGTGCCGCCGACGTTGATGTACGAAACATCCCCATGCCAGTGCTCGTGGGCCGCCAGTGGCTGCACGAAGCCCGTCCCCTTCTTCGACGGTGAGAACGACCGCCGGTCGAGCCGGCCCGCGGCTTTGAGCACCCGATAGACGCTCGCCGGGCTGGTCGCCACCACGTCGTCGTCGAGCATCATGAAGGTCAACCGGCGATAGCCTTCCAGGGGATGCCGCTCGTGGTAGTCGAGGCTGGCCTGCTTCTCCCAGTCGTGCAGCCACCAGTCGCGGGGCACTTTGCCGTTGTGCTCGTTGACCTTGCCGTAGCGATGTTTCCAATCGTGGAACTTGCTGGTGCCCAGGCCGAGCCAGCCCAGCAGCCGCCGGGCGGGCAACTCGGTGCGTTCGGTCCAGCGGTTCACGAAATCGACGATCTGGTCGCGGGTGTCATGGGGAACCCAGGCTCCATTCCGGGTTCCCCAAGTTCTTTTTTTAGTTTGACATGTTCCTCCATGAGTTCCGCGATGACCTCGTTCTTCTGAACGAGCTTGGACTGGAGGTGCTCGATCTTGCGGTCCTTGAGCGGCTCAACGCGCGGGGGCCGTCCGGGTCCGTGCTGGAACGCCTTGGCGGCCTGGTCGAGGACGAGCTTGATCCAGTTGTGGATTTGGCTGGGCTGGAGGCCGAATTCATCGGCCAGGTCGGAGATCGGCTCCTTGCCGATGAGGTGGCGTCGAACGATCTGGGCCTTCTGATCGGGAGTGAAGTGCCTGCGGGTCTGACTCATGGAAGGTGCCTCCGATGGGGTCCATACTAACCCAACCGGCGGAGCGTTCCAGTTTCGGCTGAGGCACTACAGGTCCCTGCATGCAGGTCTGTTCGGTGGGACAGTCCGCGGGGTGGGAATAGGGAGTCGTGCAGGAGAAGGACATGGCTGCTGGGATGAGGTTTTGGATAGCTAGAGGAAAGGAGAGGCCCTGGCTGACTTGGCGATCGATCTTGTCGGCGTCTGACGTTTTGGATTAGAGTCGCCCGTTGGTGAAGACCGACGCGATCGAGGGAGGGGAGGCGAACTTGGAGGCGTTGCTCGAGACATCCTTGCGACCGCCCAAGCGGTGCGGGAAGGTTCGCGATCTGTACGACCTGGGAGACAGGCTTCTGCTGGTCGCCACAGACCGCATCAGCGCCTTCGACTGGGTCTTACCGAACGGCATTCCTGACAAGGGCCGCGTACTCACCGGACTGAGCTACTGGTGGTTCCGGAACCTCAACATCCCGCACCACCTGATCTCGACCAACATCGACGACGCCGGCCTCGGACTCACGGGCTCGGTCCGGAGGCGCTCATCGGTCGGGTGATGATCGTCCAGAAGGCCGAGGTGATTCCCTCGAGTGCGTCGTGCGCGCTACCTGGCCGGGAGTGCCTGGAAGGAATACCGCGAGCGGGGCCTCGTTGGCGGCGAGTTGATGCCGCCGGGCCTGAAGGAGTCGCAACGACTCGATCCACCAGTCTTCACCCCGGCGACCAAGGCCGAGTCGGGCCACGATGAGAACATCCCCTTCGAGCAACTGGCCGGGGCCATCGGCTCGGACCTCGCCCACACGGTCCGGGCGATGAGCCTGGCGGCCTACATGGAGGCTCGCGTCCAGGCCGAACGGCGCGGTCTGATCCTGGCGGACACCAAGTTCGAGTTCGGGATGCTGCCGGAGCCAGGTGGCGGCCGCGACTCCTCTTCATCGACGAAATCTTCACGCCCGATAGTTCTCGCTACTGGCCTGCCGAGGGATCGAGCCGGGCGGCCGCAGCCGTCGTTCGACAAGCAGTATGTGCGCGACTGGCTGGAGGCGACCGGCTGGGACAAGGCCAGCCCGCCGCCGCGATTGCCCGACGAGGTCGTCGCCCGGACCCGCGAAAAATACGTCGAAGCCTTCGAGACTCATCACCGGTCAGCCTTTCCCCTGGAAGTGACATGCTCCGCTACCTGACGGCCGGCGAGTCGCACGGCCCGGCCCTGACGGCCCTGGTCGAGGGGTTCCCGTCGGGCATCCGGCTCGACACCGAACTGCATCAACGGCGAGTTGAAGCGACGCCAGGGCGGCTACGGACGAGGCAAGCGGCAGACGCTCGAAACCGACCGCGTGATCGTCGATTCGGGAACCTACCACGGCGTCACCACCGGCGCCCCGATCACCCTGCGACTGATCAACAACGATGCCAAGCTCGAACGCCTCCAGGAACCCGCCGCCCCCCGCGGCGGCCACATCGACCTGGCCGGCTCGATCAACTACCAGACCGGCATCCGCCAGGTGCTCGAACGCGCCAGCTCCCGCGAGACGGCCATGCGCGTGGCCGTCGGCGGCCTGGCAAGGCTCTTGCTCCGGGAAGCTGGGCATCGAGGTCTTCGGCTACGTCCGCGAGCTGGGCGGGATCGAGGCCCCGCCGCTGTCGCTGGATCCGGCCGTCCGCGACGCCAGCCCGGTTTACACCCTGAACCCGGAGGCCGACCCCCAGATCGTCGCCGCGATCGACGCCGCTCGTGAGGCCGGCGACACGCTGGGCGGGATCGTAGAGACGGTCGTTGTCGGCTGCCCGGTCGGTCTCGGAAGCCATGCCCAGTGGGACCGCAAGCTCGACGCCCGGCTGGCCGCTGCCGTCATGAGCGTGCAGGCGATCAAGGCCGTCGAGATCGGCATCGGGATCGAGGCCGCCCGCGTCCCGGCTCGCAGGTCATGGACCCGATTCGCTTACGACCCCGATCACGCCGACGACGACCGCCGCTTCGGCTTCCGTCGCCCGACCGAACAACGCCGGCGGCATCGAGGGCGGGACCTGCAACGGCAAGCCGATCGTCATCCGCACCGCCAAGAAGCCGATCAGCACCCTCGCCGCCCGTGGGCCGTCGGTCAACATGGCCTCCAAGCAACCCAGCCCGCCGCCTACGAGCGATCGGACGTCTGCGCCGTGCCCGCGGCCAGCGTGATCATCGAGAACGTGGTCGCCTTCGAG